>OY782666.1:10000-5078360 GCA_963678035.1 Geopsychrobacteraceae bacterium
TTTGACAATTGCATATGACTGATAGATTTAGAACGAATCATTTGCGCGGAACGTGATGACCGCGCAAATAGCAAGCGATAGTAAGTAAAGGCAAGACGTAAGAACTTAAGTAGAAAAAGACTATTTATGGTCAAGCTACTAAGGGCGTACGGCGGATGCCTTGGTATCGGGAGGCGATGAAGGACGTGGTAAGCTGCGAAAAGCTTCGGTGAGCCGCTAAACAGGCTTTGACCCGGAGATGTCCGAATGGGGAAACCCGGCGGGGATTATACCCCGTCATCCAACACTGAATACATAGGTGTTGGAGGCGAACGCAGGGAACTGAAACATCTAAGTACCTGTAGGAGAAGAAATCAATTGAGATTCTGCTAGTAGCGGCGAGCGAACGCGGATTAGCCCAAACCAGAACTACTACGGTGGTTCTGGGGTTGTGGGGCCCCGACGTGGGATTGGTGATCGGTAATTGAAGGCTCTGGAAAGTGCCGCCATAGAGGGTGATAGCCCCGTATGTGAAACCGAGATCCACCCTAGGGAGTCCCCGAGTACCACGGGACACGTGAAATCCTGTGGGAAGCTGGGAGGACCATCTTCCAAGGCTAAATACTCCCCGATAACCGATAGCGCATAGTACCGTGAGGGAAAGGTGAAAAGAACTCCGATAAGGAGAGTGAAATAGACCCTGAAACCGTATGCCTACAAGCAGTGGGAGCCCTATGTCTTCGGACAGGGTGACCGCGTGCCTTTTGCATAATGAGTCAGCGAGTTACGTTCAGCAGCGAGGTTAAGCCGTTTAGGTGTAGCCGTAGCGAAAGCGAGTCTGAATAGGGCGATTGAGTTGCTGGGAGTAGACCCGAAACCGAGTGATCTATCCATGGGCAGGGTGAAGCGACGGTAACACGTCGTGGAGGCCCGAACCCACTTAGGTTGAAAACTGAGGGGATGACCTGTGGATAGGAGTGAAAGGCTAATCAAACTCGGAGATAGCTGGTTCTCCCCGAAATATATTTAGGTATAGCCTCGTATGAATCGTCCCGGAGGTAGAGCACTGAATGGGCTAGGGCCCTCACCAGGGTACCAAACCTAATCAAACTCCGAATGCCGGGAACGTCTGTACGGGAGTCAGACTGCGGGTGATAAGGTCCGTAGTCAAAAGGGAAACAACCCAGATCGCCAGCTAAGGTCCCTAAATCTGTGCTAAGTGGGAAAGGTTGTGGGAATGCATAAACAACCAGGAGGTTGGCTTAGAAGCAGCCACCCTTTAAAGAAAGCGTAATAGCTCACTGGTCGAGTGGGCCTGCGCCGAAAATGTAACGGGGCTCAAGCACAGTACCGAAGCTGCGGATTTGTACATTAGTACAAGTGGTAGGGGAGCATTGTAGCAACCGCTGAAGGTCGACCGCGAGGACGGCTGGAGGAACTACAAGAGCTTATGCTGACATGAGTAGCGAAAATGTGGGTGAGAAACCCACACACCGTAAGCCCAAGGTTTCCTTTGTAAAGGTAATCTGCGAAGGGTTAGTCGGCCCCTAAGGCGAGGGCGAAAGCCGTAGTCGATGGGAAACAGGTTAATATTCCTGTACCTCTTATAATTGCGATGGGGGGACGGAGAAGGGTAGGTCATCCGGGTGTTGGATGTCCCGGTTTAAGCGAGTAGGCGGGGAGAGTAGGCAAATCCGCTTTCCTATGAAACGTCGAGACGCGATGACGAGAGCTTTAAGCTCATAAAGTGATTGATCCCATGCTTCCAAGAAAAGCCTCTAAGCTTCAGGTTATAAGAGACCGTACCGAAAACCGACTCAGGTGGGCGGGCAGAATATGCCAAGGTGATTGAGATAACTCTGGTTAAGGAACTCGGCAAAATGACACCGTAACTTCGGGAGAAGGTGTGCCTCCGTTAGGTGAGGGGATTTACTCCCTAAGCCGAAGGGGGTCGCAGAGAAATGGCGGTAGCGACTGTTTACTAAAAACACAGCACTCTGCAAACTCGTAAGAGGACGTATAGGGTGTGACGCCTGCCCGGTGCCGGAAGGTTAAGGGGATGTGTTAGCGCAAGCGAAGCATTGAACCGAAGCCCCGGTAAACGGCGGCCGTAACTATAACGGTCCTAAGGTAGCGAAATTCCTTGTCGGGTAAGTTCCGACCTGCACGAATGGCGTAACGACTTCCGCACTGTCTCAACCAGGGACTCAGCGAAATTGAATTCTCGGTGAAGATGCCGAGTACCCGCGGCAAGACGGAAAGACCCCGTGAACCTTTACTACAGCTTGGCAGTGATATTCGGGACAGCATGTGTAGGATAGGTGGGAGACTTTGAAGCTGGCACGCTAGTGTCGGTGGAGTCGTCCTTGAAATACCACCCTTGTTTTTCTGGATATCTAACCTAGGCCCGTGATCCGGGTCGGGGACACTGCCTGGTGGGTAGTTTGACTGGGGCGGTCGCCTCCTAAATTGTAACGGAGGCGCGCGAAGGTTCCCTCAGGCTGATTGGAAACCAGCCGAAGAGTGCAAAGGCATAAGGGAGCTTGACTGCAAGACATACACGTCGAGCAGGTGCGAAAGCAGGTCTTAGTGATCCGGTGGTTCTGTATGGAAGGGCCATCGCTCAACGGATAAAAGGTACTCCGGGGATAACAGGCTTATCTCCCCCAAGAGTTCACATCGACGGGGAGGTTTGGCACCTCGATGTCGGCTCATCACATCCTGGGGCTGAAGTCGGTCCCAAGGGTTTGGCTGTTCGCCAATTAAAGTGGTACGCGAGCTGGGTTTAAAACGTCGTGAGACAGTTTGGTCCCTATCTGCCGTGGGCGTAGGAGATTTGAGAGGATCTGTTCCTAGTACGAGAGGACCGGAATGGACGAACCACTAGTGTTCCTGTTGTCACGCCAGTGGCATCGCAGGGTAGCTATGTTCGGAAAGGATAACCGCTGAAAGCATCTAAGCGGGAAGCCCACCTCAAGACGAGATCTCCCTGGGGGTTTGCCCCCCTGAAGGTCCGTTGGAGACTACAACGTTGATAGGCCGGATGTGTAAGCACAGTAATGTGTTCAGCTAACCGGTACTAATTGACCGTGAGGCTTGACCATAATAGTTTTTTATAGGGAAGGGGGAGTTCGCTCCCCCAACCCCCTTGAGTTCCCTACTATCGTTTAGAATTCGAATCAGTCAATGCGATTGAAAACCAGTTATAAGGTTTTCGGTGGCTATAGCGTAGGGGGTACACCTGTTCTCATCCCGAACACAGAAGTTAAGTCCTACCGCGCCGATGATACTGCATGGGAGACTATGTGGGAAAGTAGGTCGCCGCCGAAATTATTTCACAACCCCGTCTTTATTAAAGACGGGGTTTTTTATGCTTTAAAATTAAAAATCAGTCAATGTGATTGAAAATCAGTTATAAGATTTTCGGTGGCTATAGCGTAGGGGGTACACCTGTTCTCATCCCGAACACAGAAGTTAAGTCCTACCGCGCCGATGATACTGCATGGGAGACTATGTGGGAAAGTAGGTCGCTGCCGAAATTATTTCATAACCCCGTCTTTATAAAAGACGGGGTTTTTTGTCTGTTTGATAACATATTTGCTACTTTGCCACGTCATACAAACGATGTCCTGACGGTCCGTTATCCTTGTGTCCAGGCGTTATTCCGGCTCGATTCCGTAAGATTTGATCTTTCTGTGCAGGTTTGAACGTTCTAGGCCGATCTCTTCCGCCGTCCTGGAAATATTCCAATTATTCTTGGTCAGTTTTTCCAACAAAAACTGCTTTTCGAATAATTCCTTGGCATCGCGATAAGAATCGGGCAGTTCCTGGTTTTGGCCGAGCAGCGGCTCCGTTTCACTCTGGGCCTGTGTTATTTCCCTGGGCAGGTCTGCCGTGTTGATTTCCTGACCAGGGGTCATGATAACCAAACGCTCAATGAGATTCTTCAGTTCTCTGACGTTTCCAGGCCAGTTGTAGCTCATCAGTGCGTGCAGGGCTTCATTTGAAATAGATTTGATCTCCCGGCTTTCCTTGCCGCAGAAATGCTGTAGAAAGTGAGAACATAATTTCGGGATATCTTCCTTCCGGAACCTTAAAGGGGGAACGATAAAGGGCAGGACATTCAGCCGGAAGTAAAGGTCCTCGCGGAAATTGCCCAGTTTTATTTCTTCCTGCAGATCCTTATTAGTAGCCGCAATCACCCGCACGTCGACTTCGATGGTGCGATTACCTCCGACCCTCTCAAATTTATGCTCCTGCAGAATTCGCAAGATTTTGGCCTGGGTCTTTAGGCTCATATCGCCGATCTCATCAAGAAACAGGGTTCCTCCATTGGCGATGTCGAATTTTCCACGCCGTGCTGCTGTGGCGCCGGTAAAAGCGCCTTTTTCATGCCCGAACAATTCCGATTCGATGAGTTCTTCGGGGATGGCTGCGCAGTTGACCTCAACAAAGGTTCGATCGGCCCTTCTGGACTGCTGATGGATTGCCCGTGCGACCAACTCTTTGCCGGTACCGTTTTCCCCGGTGATCAGGACCCAGCCGGCACTGGGGGCGGCGACTTTGATCTGTTTCTTTAGCCTCAGAATCGGTTGGCTGTCGCCGATCATCTGGTAGTCACGGTCAATCTTTTCCTTCAGTACCCTGTTTTCTGCAACCAGTTGACCGATCTTCATTCCGTTTTGGATGGACAATAAAACCTTTTCCAGGGAGAGTGGTTTTTCGATGAAATCAAAGGCTCCCAGCCGGGTGGCTTTGACTGCAGTTTCTATGGTGCCATGTCCGCTCATCATGATGACCAGCTGATTGGGGCGTACCTGCTTGATTCTTTTCAAAGTTTCGAGGCCGTCGATTCCCGGCATCCAGATGTCCAGGAGAACAACATCTGGGTCTTCTGTTTGGATCTTGTCAAGGCACTCTTCCCCGGTAGCTGCAAAGGCGGTGCGAAAGCCCTCGTCGTTTAAAATTCCTTCCAGGCTTTGGCGTATGCTGTCTTCGTCATCGACAATAAGGATGTTTTTCATATCAATAGCCTTTCAAATACTGAATTCAGACGGTCGTCGCGGGAAGCTCAATGATGAAAATAGAGCCCTGAGGTTTATTGTCCCTGACCCGGATATAGCCGTTATGATCCGCGATGATCGTAGACACGATCGCCAAACCCAGACCGGTTCCGGTTTTTTTTGTAGAAAAGTAGGGTTCGAACAATCGAGCCTTATCTTCGGCAGGGATGCCGCAGCCGGTATCTGCAACGGACAGCGTGATGATCTGCAACTCCTGATTATAGTCCGATTCGAGCTTTATCGTTCCGGTGGTGGAGATGGCCGCAACCGCATTTTCCAGCAGATTGATAAGGACCCTTTTGATCTGTTCCCGGTCAAATCTTGTTACCGGCAGGTTGGGGTCGATAGAACGCTGAAAATCAACATTCTTATGTGCCTGCTTGTAAAGGCTGAGGCATTCGTCAATGACGTCATTCAGGTTGTTCTCGGTCGGTTTAGTGGCCGGCATACGGGCGAAGCTGGAAAACTCATTGACCAGATTTTTCAGCTCATCGACCTGATTACTAATCATCCTGGTACATTCGTCGAAAACATGGTCATCCTCATCAAAACGATCGAGATAACGTCGTCTCAGCCGTTGAGCGGAAAGTTGAATCGGGGTGAGCGGGTTCTTAATCTCATGGGCAATTCTCCTGGCCACTTCCCGCCAGGCCGCCATTCTTTGGGCTTTGTATAGCTGGGTTAAATCGTCAAAAACGACAACGGTTCCCAGAAAATGATTGTGGTTATCACGCAGGGTCGTAAGATTGATCATTAGCGTGTATTTATCGTTACCGATGGGAATGGTCATCTGTTGACGAACTGTCCCCTTTTCCGAATAAAACAACTCCTTGAGCAATTCCATAATTTTCGGCAGATAGCTTTCTGGAATGACTTCCCGGAAATCTTTGCCGAGAACCTCGTCCGCTTTGAAGTGGAGAAGGTCTTCGGCCGATTTGTTGATGGTCGTCAGGCGCCCGGTCCGATCGATGGAGATAACCCCTGCGGTCACATTGGCAAGGACGATTTCCATGTAATTGCGTCTACTGTCCAATTCCAGGTTGGAGGTTTGCAGTTCAAGGTTGGCCGAATTGATTTCCTGCCGCCCCTGACGCAGGTCCGCGGTCATCTTATTGAAGGCTTTGACCAGTGTCCCAATCTCATCGGTACTGCGGGTTTCCAACTGGATATCGAGATCCCCGGCAGCGACCCGAGTCGTTGCGGACGCGAGTTCCTGGATGGGAACAGTAATGCCTCTGGCCAGGTGAAAGCCGAACCAGGTTGCCAGGAAAATGATGATCAAGGAAATTAGCAGCAGGACGATGACATAGCTCTTCTGGATTTGTCCTTTTATGGACTTGGTCAGTTTGTACTGATCGACCGAAGAGGCAATCTCCTTCATTTTATTGATCAGGGAGTAGGGCACGTAGTAATTCACCACTACGACTCCGACGATGTCCTTTGGATTCCAGTTCGACTGGACGGGAACGATGCCGCGGATCAGGTCCGCTTCACCGACCGGTGTAATCTGAGAAAAGCGAATCCCCTGCAGCCCTTCGCGCACTGGATCTGAGGTTGCCGGGGTTATTTCAATGATTGGCAGTTTGGGGTTGGCAACCCTCACCAACTCTTCGTGGGTGGCAGAAAAAACCTCAACAATGCCCAGGTTGTACTCTTCCTGTTTCTCTTTTATCAGTTGTCTTAGTTGAGGCAGGTTTTCCTCGTTGAGGAGTTTTCCTTCCTTGATCCGACTGCTCAACTGATCCGCGTAATAAAGGGCGTTGGTTTCTGAGTTGCGATAATAGGTTTGAGCGACATCCAGGGATTCATCAAGAGCCTTTTCAACCTGATTATTAAACCAGTTGTCGATACTGCTACTGATGAAACCTGCGGATACAAAAAACAGCAGCATCGTCGGCACCAGCGACAGGGCGATAAACGCTCCAACCAGCTTGCTGCGAAGTTTTGAGCCAGGGACGCCGCGTCTTCTCTCCAGCAATAATTTGAACAGATTTCGAAAAATCAGGAACAGAAACAGCAGGACCAGCAGGATGTTAAGATTGATGACCGCCAGGGCAATGATACTGTTGCTGATCGGCAGCTGGGAGGTTAATTCGTATAAATGGCCCTCCAGTTGCGGAAAGACAATGAGCAGGAAGGCTGCAAAAAGAATAAGTGCCCACTCCCGCTTTTTACGCCGGGCTGAATTCTGATTATTCGAAGGATCTTTAACCATAATGGCCTATTCGCGGTATGTGGTGTTTTTCAAGCAGGGATGATTCTAGTGAAAGCGTTACAACAAAACAAGTGTGACAGCGCAAAACCTGGACAGAAGAAAAAAAAAGCAGCCGTTACGGCTGCTTTTTTTTCTTCTGTCTATCATTGGGCTCAAGCTTTATGCCAAGCCAAGTCGATGGCAAATGATTTTGAGTTAAAGCGCTGAGCTTCTTGCAGGGCCTGCTCATTGAACTCAACATAGGTCCAGTGGTCAGGGTTTTCCTTGATTTTTCTGACCATCTTCGCATTCAGGTCATGACCGGCTTTGAAGGCTCGGATATGGCCGAGCAGTGGAGCGCCAAGCAGGCTGAAATCGCCAAAGGAGTCGAGAACTTTGTGGCGAACGAACTCATTCTGGAACCGTAAACCTTCCGGATTCATGACCCCGTTGTCATCAATGACCACGGCATTTTCAAGGGAGCCACCGCGGGCGAGCCCGTTTGCCTTCAAATACTCAACTTCATGAAGAAAACCGAAGGTTCTTGCCGAGGCGACCTCTTTGCAGAAGTTTTCGGTCGTGAATTTCATGCTGTAATGTTGCACGGAAATCGCCGGGTGATCAAAGGCGATATCAAAGGAAATCCGGAAGAAGCGGGAGGGGATGATACTGATCCGCTTTTCACCTTCAATGATTTCCAGAGGCTTGCGAATGGCGATAAATTTCCGACTGCTGTGCAGAGTTCTGACCCCGGCCTGCTGAATTTCCCTGATAAACGGAGCGGCACTGCCATCGAGAACCGGAACTTCCGGACCATTGATATCGATATGCAGGTTGTCGATTCCCAGAGCAGCCAGAGCAGCCATAAAATGCTCAATAGTCGAAACGCTGACCCCGTCACGACCGATGACCGTGGCCAGGCGGGTATCAACGACATTTTCAGCACAAGCTTTTATGTCTATGACTCTTTCACTATCGAGGCGATGGAAAATGATCCCGGTATTTTCCGTTGCCGGACGCAGTTTCATATCTATTCTGGCCCCGGAATGCAGGCCGATACCGGAAATCGTCGTTGTTTTGTCGATGGTTTTTTGAAGAATCATTGGTTGTTCCAATCTGCTGAGATATAGGCTGTTTAACTCATTCGCAAATCTTTATATGCAAAACTCTTGCCACTTATAGATGCTTTTTATCTTATTGAAACTGCATAGGTTTTAATTTGGGGAAGGAGAGGTTAGTGGCAAAGTGTTGCGGGAGCTACACGGGAAGGCAAGTTGGTTGTGCCGGTGACACCACAGTCGCTGCTCTTACTCTGATGACGGCTAAAGTCTGCCGGAGCGAAGGATGGCGATTGCCAGACCGAAACCAAGCACGCCAGCCACCGAATATCCGACCAACCCCAGAATTGGAAACCCGAACAGCATCGGTCCCTTGTCAATTTGCATGATCAGGGAGGAGCCGATGATCAGGGCGGCAATGACCAAGCTGAAGGATATCCTGTTGCTTGACTTGTCGAGATCATTGATCAGGCTTTCCAGCCCACGATGTTCGAGATCGATTTTGAACTTGTTGCGATTAACCCGGTTGATAAATTCCTTGAGGTCCCTCGGCAGGCTCTTCCCCAAGGCGTGGTAGGATTGCACGGTTTTGAGCATATCCTTGGCCAGGTGGGTGGGCGACAGGCGTTCCTTAACGATGTCTTCGGCAAATGGTTTCAGACGCTCGACCATGTTGAAATCCGGATCAAGCTGCCGGCCGAGTCCTTCCATTGCAATCAAGGCTCTGGATAAAAGCATCAGATTGGAGGGGAACTTGATCTGGTATTCGGTGAGGATGTCAATGAAGTCTATCAGCAGCTTGCCGACCTTTAGGTCCTCGAGGAGGATATCGTAATAATCATCGATAAATTCGGTCAGATCGCGCTTGAGATTTTTCAGATTTTGTTCGTCGTGCAGATCTCCTGAATAGATCAGCTGGGAGATGATGTGATCGACATCCCGGTCGAGAATTGACAGCAGCAGTTCGGTCAGCTGCAGTTTCGTGTCTTCGTCCAGCCTTCCGACCATGCCGAAGTCCAGAATACCAATGACATTGTCTGGTAACACCTTCAGGTTGCCAGGGTGTGGGTCGGCATGAAACAGACCGAACCCAAAGACCTGCTTCAGAAAATTGTCCGCCCCCCGGTGAGCGATCAGCTGGGGAGCGTACCCCTGGCTCTGCAGGGTTTTACGATCGGAAATCTTGACACCGTCAAGGTATTCAAGGGTCAGCACCGTCTTCCCGCTGTAATCCCAGTACACTTGAGGAATCCGGACCCTGCTGTCGTCGGCGAAATTGGCGGCGAACCGGTCCGTGGTGCGCCCTTCACTGGTAAAATCAAGTTCACGATTGATGGTCCGGCGAAACTCCTTGACCAGCCCGATGGGGTCATAGAGATCTCCGCCCGGGAGGTGTTTTTCGATCAGATAGGCCAGCCCCATCATGATATCCATATCGGTCTCGATGACCGCTTCGATACCGGGCCGGCGGATTTTGCAGACGATCTCTTCCGCGCTGTGCAAGGTGCCGCGATGTACCTGGGCGATGCTGGCTGTGGCCAACGGGACCGGATCAAATTTCAGGAACAGTTCCTCAACCGGATAGCCGAGTTCGCGGTGAATCTGCTCAGCAATCTGTTCGGTCGGCACTGCCGGGATGTGGTCCTGCAGTTTCTCTAATTCTTCAATGATACCCTGGGTTAGAAGGTCCGGCCGGGTGGAGAGAAGTTGTCCCAGCTTGATGAAGGTCGGCCCAAGTTCTTCCAGGGCTAAGCGGAAACGTGCGCCCTGGGTTAGTCTTTGCAGGTCCCTGGACGCCGTGCCCAGGGACACAATACGCTTTCCCAGTTGCAGATAATAGTCGATGTTAAGCTGCTCAATGACGTGGCCGAAGCCATACTTGATCAGTATGCCCAGAACCTGTTTGTAGCGCTTGAGCGAGCGGATATTCCTGTTGATCCGATGAAATGGCGTCATAGGCCCGAGTTATTCTTATTCCTGCGCCTGGGCTTTGAGTTGCTTTTCCAGTTGCTCGACCTTTTTCTTGAGCTTGGTAAACTCTTCCGTCGTGACAATTCCGATTCTTTCGCAGGCTTTTTTTACTTCAACCTGGGCCATCTCTTCGAGTTTGCTTTGATTTTCTTTGACCGCATTCTGCATTTTGTCCAGTAATTTTTTGCCTTCCTCTTCGGACAAGTTCAGGCGCTCTTTCAGTTCGTCGATCAACTCTTCTGCTTTTTTCTGGGTCAGGGCCAGGGTTCCGATTCCTGTCAGCAGCGTTTTCTCGATAATTTCCAGCATGGCGGTCTCCTCTGTCAGCGGTTGTCCAAAATATTCAAAAAAAACAAAAATGACTTCGCGTGCAACGGAAAGGTTTGTTTGAAATTACATAAATAAATAATTTTACTAGATTATAGCAGTTTCTCAACAGCCTTCAATGGGGTCATTCCAGCATGGGGAAAATAACTTTTCAGTGTTTGCGGTTGCGGGGCAGGTAGCGGTCTCTTTCCGAATAGATGCAGCCACAGTATTGCTGCCGGTATAGCCCCATCTCTTTGGATATTTTGATCCCCTCGTTCCAACCGACCCGATAATCATCATAGTGGAAGGTGAGATTGAATTCATCCGCCAGTTTGCGGCCGTAGGCGACAATGTCATCATGACGCTGGTAGCGCGAATAGAGGAGGGTGGTGGTAAAGCCATCCTGATTCTGGCGCTGCGCTTCCCGGGCCGTTGCCAGTAAGCGGGACCGATAGCAGTATTCACAGCGGGTGGCCGGATCCGGGGCGACATTGGCCAGGAATTCGTCCAGGCGATACTCTTCATCATAAATCACCGGCAGATCTACGCGTTGAGAATAGTCCTTTGCCGTGGCCAGGCGTTTACTAAATTCCTGATAAGGGTGGATATTAGGATTGAAAAAGAATCCGGTGACGTCGTGCTGCTGTTCGCGCAGAACTTTGACCGGATAAATTGCGCAGTTTCCGCAACAAATATGAAGTAAAATTCGCATGGATTGTCTCCCGAAACAAGGGCTGATCTGTCTTGTTTCACGATGGGCATTGAGATTCGTTGACCGGCGAACTGCCCGTTTAAAAGCCGCCTTTAGTTTTTAAACCAGGTCGGGGCGGGGAGGTGCATTTCTTGCCAGAGCTTTTTTATCAGTTTGCGGGCCAGCAGTGATTCTTCGATCCTGCTGTAACAGAGCTGAGAAAGGACTTTATACAGCCCTTTCAGGTCCTTTTTATAATAACTCAGCAACTTGGTCAATTGATGTCTGTCCTGCGGCAATTCAACTGTGTCCTTACCGATTTCCGCACAGATCAATAATGCCTGCTCCAACTCTTCACCATAACCTTCCACGACTCGGCCACTGGCATCCTCCAAAATAAACTGACCGAGCAACCGGTCTTTGACCGCCAGTGGCGAGGTAAATGAATAACGCTGCAATTCCGGCTCTTCGAGAAAATAAAGATACTGCTCCGGAAAATTGGGGATCCCGTGAATGACCAGTTGCTCATAGATTGTATCATGCAGATCTGCCATGATCATGGCATCCGTCGCCGCTGAGGGGGAGGCATGGATTTTTTGCGGTAAGGCAATTTCCGCCACGGCAGGGCACGAAAAAAGTTCAGCCAGGAGGTGATCGGCTGAGGGCTGTTTTTTTTCCCGCGAATGAATCTTGGCCAGGGTTTCCAGTTCCTTCAGCTGCAAGACATCCGGGCCGGGGATATCCCGACATTCAGACTGGGTTATACCGAGGTTCCTCTTGGTCGATTTTTTCCTTAAACAGAGCACTTCGGTCAATAACCGATACAATTTGCTGCGGCTATAGATGTCCCAGCCTGGTTGATCTTCGGTCATCCCCTCTTCTATCACCCAGGGTAATTCGTTCCCCAACAGGCTAAAAATGTCTGCAGGAAGGGCAAGGCTCAACAGGATCCGGTTTCTTAATTGTGGTGGATCGCCGGGATCTGTAATCACACGGGTTTCATCGGGAAGAATAATCTCAAAGGACTCCTCGTTGCCCGCTGATTTTTGTAGATTCAGCAGGATATTTGTTTCGTCCAGCTTTTCAATCCGTCTAAACTGAAAATGTTCCGCCAGAATGCTCCAGATCACATCATCCGCCGGTGTCTTTAAGCAGACCTTGGGGATTTCCAGCTCAAGTTCCCCGTGGGGAGGACAGATTCCCAGCAAATGGATAAACTCCCACATCCAGTGTGCTTGCCCGGTGTTCAGTTTAAAGCGTCTACTTGGCCATGATTTGCGTAAAGCAATAATATGTTCCTGTCGCTGCGGACCGGTAATGGGGTTGTTGTTGAGAAGGCGTGCGTAAATTTTCTGGTCGGGCAACAACGTGCTGTTAAGATCTAGTAACTGTCCGCAAACCAGCCTAGGTCCCATCCCTCCCGCCAATTTCGCGAGCATTGCCTGTGCCGCCAGCAGAACCGGGGAATCCGATAGGACCAGTTGTGCTATGGTGCCGATGGGCGGCAGTGCCGGGTAGATGTAGACTGAAGCTGGCGGAATATTGCTCAGATCGCCGTACCATCCTTTAATCAGTTCATGGAGACTGGTCTCCGCCCGTTGCAGGGGTTGTTGCCAGGAGAGTTGACCGAGGCGCAGCAGCAGGTGATGAAAGGCAACTGCTGATTCCAGCGGCAGCGCTGGTTCTTCAGGCAGAATTTTGCAGGTAAATGCTTCTTGCAGTGGTGCCGACAATTGCACCAGGGCGCTGTTGACCGACTGTTCCAGGCTCTCTGGATGGATGGTTTCCGGCAAGCGGCTGAACAGCAGAGCACTCAGAATTTTCAGCAGCAGCAGTCGGTTTGCTTCCTGGGCATGTTCATCAAGATTGTTGAGTTGTCCTTCTGTTTCCGAACGAAGTCGACGGTATTCCTGGAGCAGCGGTCCAGCGGTCTGCTGCATGGTGATCAGAAAGAGATTATTGAAATAATGCGGAGACAATTCCTGGGCTGGAATAGCCCCCAGCACTGCTAGTAATTTAAGGGCATCGAGCAGCTCTTCAAGCAGATAACGAAAGGTGTCCGGTTGATCCGGTGCCTGCAAAGGCAGCTTGCGCTCTTCTTTGATACTGTCGCCGACAATTTGCCAGATTCGTACCTGGGTGGCTTCCCAGGTTACGAAATGTCGCAAGCCGAGGGCGAGTGCACAGCTGCGGCCGCGCTCCAGCTCAGCTTGCAGGTCTCCTGCCGGAACCAGGAGAATTCCTCCCGCCATCAGACTCTGGCGGTTGATCCAGAAGACCAACGGCGGTTCCACAATGCCCAGCTCTGTGGCGATCTGCGGATAGGTCTCAACACGCCGGAATGGCGTCCGGCCGAACTCGATAATGGCTTCTGTCCAGACGGCAAGCTGTTCGGTGAATTGTCGTAAATGTTCAGGCATGTAAGATCGTCTTATAAAGTGTTAGCCGAAAAGAGGTCCGTTGGTTTTTCCGGAGTCAGCAGGCGTTCGCTGAAAGTGTTTAAAACAGGTTTCCGTCGCCACGCGTCCGCGCGGTGTTCGGTTCAGGAATCCCTGCTGAATGAGATAGGGTTCGATGACATCTTCAATCGTGTCCCGTTCCTCGCCGATGGCCGCCGCCAGAGTATCGAGACCAACCGGCCCGCCACCAAATTTGTCGATGAGTGACAACAGCAGCAACCGGTCCATGAAATCCAGCCCCTGATTGTCGACTTCCAGGCGTTGCAGCGAGTGGTCTGCCAACTCGCGGGTGATGGTCCCGTCACCTTCGATCTCGGCAAAATCCCGAACTCGGCGCAACAGGCGGTTGACGATTCGTGGCGTGCCCCGGCTGCGGCGGGCAATTTCTTGTGCTCCGGCATCATCGATGTGAATCCGCAGGATGCCGGCACTGCGTTTGACAATAGTGGTCAATTCATCGTGGGAGTAAAATTCCAGGCGGCTGATAACCCCGAAACGGTCGCGCAGCGGAGAGGACAGCAGCCCGGCCCGGGTGGTGGCCCCAACCAGGGTGAATCTGGGAATGTCCAGCTTGATGGTCCGGGCGGATGGCCCTTGGCCGATCATAATATCGAGCTGATAATCCTCCATCGCCGGGTACAGAATTTCTTCCACGACCGGCGACAAACGATGGATTTCATCGATGAACAGGACATCGCCTTCTTCAAGGTTGGTCAACACTGCGGCCAGATCGCCGGTCTTCTCAATGACCGGGCCGGAGGTGCTTTTGATATTGACCCCCATCTCCAAGGCGATGATGTTGGCCAGGGTTGTTTTTCCCAATCCCGGAGGGCCGAAGAACAGGACATGGTCCAAGGCTTCATTGCGTCTGCGGGCGGCATCGATAAAGACCTGCAGGTTTTTTTTTGCTTTACTCTGGCCGATATATTCCTGCAACGACTTCGGGCGCAGACCGGCTTCATAGTGATCTTCTTCCGGTTGGCTGTCTGGAGCTATCAGGCGATCAGTCATACTGGCTCCACGGCATTACTTCAGCAAAATCTGCAAAGCAGCCTTGAGAATATCTTCAATAGGGGTATCCGGCGGCAAATTCAGGTTGTTCAGCGCCCGCTTGGCCAGTGTTTCTTTGTAGCCGAGGTTGACCAGGGCTGAGAGAGCATCCTGCTGGATATCCGTATTGCCCCGGGGTGAACTTTGCTGCGGGGCGATGGATGCAGAAATCGCGTATGCCGTAGCTTTATCCTGCAGCTCAAGAACCAGGCGTTCCGCACTTTTTTTGCCGATCCCGGGAATCGCCGTCAACTTGGGAATGTCCCCGCTGCTCAGGGCCATGGCCAGATCCTCGGTTGGAATATGGGACAGGATGGTGATGGCCAGCCTTGGGCCGACTCCGGATACCGAAATGAGCAGGGCAAACAAGTCTTTTTCCGCACTGCTGGCAAAGCCGAACAGGTTGATTGCATCCTCTTTGACATGGGTATGGACCTGCAGACTGACCTTGCCGCTCTCGGGAAGAGCGTAAAAGGTCGACAGCGGAATCTGCAGGCGATAGCCCACCCCACCGACATCGATAATAATCTGTTCGGGGCTGCGGTAAGCCAGAGAGCCGGTCAGTAGTGCAATCATTTTTATTACATCCTGTTAGAATGATTTTCCGTTTTGCAGTCTGCCGCTGAGCTGCCGGCTGTGGGCATGGCAGATGGCGACAGCCAGGGCATCGGCGGCATCCTCCTGGGCGATTTCAGGCAGGTTCAGCAATGTTCTGGTCATCTGCTGAACCTGATTCTTCCCGGCCCGGCCGTAGCCGACCACAGCGCTTTTAACTTGCAGAGCCGAGTATTCGAAGACCGGCAACCCGGCATTGATCCCGGCCAACAGCGCAACTCCGCGAGCGTGCCCCAGTTTAAGGGCGGAGGCCGGGTTGCGCGCCATGAACACCTGTTCGACAGCAACGGCCTCGGGTTGATATTTGGCAATCAGTGTGCACAGCTCTTGATAAATCCGCTGCAACCGCAGGGCCAGGGCGTCCTGACTTTTGGTGAAGATTGCCCCGTTATCCAGGTGCAGCAAGCGGTTGCCCTGCTGATCGATAAAACCGTAACCAGTCGCTTTGCTGCCCGGATCAATGCCTAAGATACGCATAGCCAGGCGGTCAGCCCATGATCCTTTCCATCTCTTCATCAGAAATGTCAAAATTGGCATAAACATTCTGGACATCATCGTTATCTTCCAGAACATCGATCATTTTCATGAGCGATTCGGCCTGTTTGCCTTCAACCGGGTTCATGTTCTGCGGGATCATGGTCACTTCCGCAGATTCGAATTCCAGTCCTTGCTGGGTGAGGGTGTTGCGGACATTTTCGAATTCAGCGGGATCAGTGATGACTTCGATGACGCCGTCCTCGTCCTTGACGTCTTCGGCACCCGCTTCAAGTGCGGCTTCAAAAATGGTGTCGAAATCGTTATCGGCATTGAAAATGATCTGACCTTTGCGGTCGAACATGAAGGCCACCGAACCACTGACCCCAAGGCTGCCACCATATTTGTTGAAGGCATGGCGCACATCCGCGACCGTTCGGGTCCGGTTGTCGGTCATGAATTCGACGATCACGGCCACGCCGCCTGGGCCGTAACCTTCAAAGATTCCCTCTTCGTAGGTCACTCCGTCAAGGTCGCCGGTGCCTTTTTTAATCGCCCGTTCAATATTGTCTTTCGGCATGTTGGACTGTTTGGCTTTGTCGACGGCCAGTCTGAGTCTGGCATTTGATTCGAGATCTCCGCCGCCAATTCTGGCGGCAATGGTGATCTCTTTGATCAGTTTGGTGAAAATTTTTCCCCGCTTGGCATCCTGAGCCCCTTTGCGGTGCTTGATATTGGCCCATTTACTGTGTCCAGCCATCTGTGCAAATCTCCTTGTGCGAAAAATTAAACAAAACGCCGGCTGCGCCGGCGCTTCATGAGTTTCAGTGTCATCTAACGACTGACTATGGAACTTTTGTCCCGCTAATAATGAATGATTTTCAACTTGTCCACAACTGCAGCGACACCTTCGGTCCGTTCTGCATCATCAAGGGCCGCTTTGCGCTCAGCTTCGCTGTAAACGTGGCCGTTCAGAGTCACTTTGCCGCCATTGACTTCGATATTGAACCAGATATCCTTGATACGTTCATCGGCCAGTCGCGCGATCTGAATCTTTTTCTGAATGATCAGATCCCCGATGCGGGCCTTACAGCGCTCGGATCTCTCTTGCAAGTACGGATCCTTGGTCGCTTCCTTGATCAATTTAACGGCGGTTTCATTGGATGTTCGCGAGGTATTGATCACCAGATCATATTGCAGCGGATCTTCCCAGTCGCGGTCAAAATAGTACTTGATGAAACCGGCCCGTTGCTGATCACTTTTGCGGACCAGGGAGCGGGCCAGGTCAGGATCGAGCCATTCCCGTTCGGCCCAGCGTTCGACCCGCTCTTCAAAGGGGGCGATAACCCTGACCCGAATCACCGTGCCGATGCCGGGGAGCAAGTCCTGCCCACCGCGGCCGTAAATAATAACATTGCCCTGATAGGCTCGTTCCAGCACGATTAACTGAATGCGATTCATATCGAGAGCGCTCTGGCGATCCAGGTGCTCGACGAAAGCGGGAGGCTTTTCATCCGTTTGCTGCAACGCCTCGTCGGTCAAGTCATATTCCGAAGCGACGTTTTGAATAGCGCTGTCGTCAATCAGCTCATAGCCCAGCTCTTTTGCAACCTGATGGGCGATGGGGATACCGCCACTGCCCATTTCACGGGAAATGGTAATGATCGCCATAAAACATTCTCTCCAGTTCGTTTCCAGCGGGTTGGGTTGTCAAGCTACTCAGCTTTTGCCAGCGGTCAATAATGACATGAATTATTGGCGAATTCAAGGGCTGTCACCAGCTGCGCCCCTCGGCCTGGGAAAACCTGTTTGGTTTGGTGTTTTTCCGCCGGGTCGGTTGGTCGCCTTCGGGCTGCGGCCTGGTCAGCCACGCTTATCGGCCGGTATATTGTTTTTCCGCTCCAGGCTGACTATAATCAGCAACTCAAACCTTATTCCAATTAACATCAACGGAAGGCAAGCATATGGCTGAACAGGAAAACCCGGAATTCATCTCTCAGCTACAAAGCCGGATTCAGGCAGCCGGAGGAATCTCCTTTGCCGAGTTCATGGAACTTGCCCTGTACCATCCGGTGCATGGCTACTATTCGGCAGCTTGTCCACGGATCGGCAAGCAGGGAGACTTCTTCACCTCCTCCAGTGTCCATTCCTGCTTTGGTCGCTTGCTCGCCAAGCAACTGGAACAGATGTGGCAGTTGCTTGGCAAAGGTCGTTTCACCGTTGCGGAACAAGGGGCGGGGGAAGGATATCTGGCGCTGGATATTCTGGATGCAATTGCCGAAGACTACCCCGATTTTTATTCCTTGCTGAACTATCGTATCGTCGAAATCAGCCCCGCACTGCAGAAAAAACAGGCCGAGCAGCTGGCTCGGCACATTGATGCCGGCCGGGTGGAATGGTGTGCTCTGCCTCAGTTAAAGGGGATGCAGGGCTGTTTTTTTAGCAACGAGCTGGTGGATGCCTTTCCAGTGCATCTGATCGAGAAACATTCCGGGACTCTGCAGGAAGTTTTTGTCATCAATCAGGGTGCTGGCTTCGCCGAGGAATTGCGTCCGTTATCAACCGAACGGATTGGCGATTACTTTGCCGCGCTTGGCCTTGAACCCGCGGAAGGGAATCGCTGCGAGGTGAACTTGGCGGCCCGGCAATGGATGGTGGAGGTTGCGGAGGTGGTTAAAAAAGGGTTTGTGCTGACCATTGATTACGGCTTCCCGACGGAAGAACTCTTTGCCGCCTGGCGGCGAACGGGCACCTTGCTCTGTTATCAGCAACATCAGACCAATGAAAATCCCTATCGGCAACCAGGACGGCAGGATATCACCGCCCATGTGGATTTTACCACTTTGCAGGAAGTTGGGCGAAAAAGGGGCCTGGTGCCGCTTTATTTCGGCCATCAGTACCAGTTTTTGATGGGACTAGGTTTTCTGGAAATGCTGATTGAACTGCAGAGTCGCGAAACTGATCCGCAAAAGGCTCAGGCGCTGCGGATGAATCTGAAAACCTTGATTCTGCCGGATGGCGGGATGGGCGACAGTTTTAAAGTTCTGGTCCAGGGCAAACATGTCGGGACTCCGGAATTGTTGTGTTCCCGCAAAATCCAGAATATCAGTATCGCCTCTGGGGTGTGATCACTTCAGGGCTTGCCTGGAAACTGCAAATATGTCTATACTTAACCAATAAACTCAATTATTAGATGGAGGAAATATTTCATGAAAGAGCGTGTCGCTGAAGTTTTGGATATGATCAGACCTGCCCTGCAGGCAGATGGCGGTGATGTTGAGCTGGTTGACGTCTCAGAAGAGGGCGTTGTCAGCCTCAAGCTGACCGGCGCCTGCGGCTCCTGTCCTATGTCCACCATGACCCTGAAAATGGGCATTGAGCGTAACCTGATGGAACAGATTCCGGAAGTAAAAGAAGTCGTTCAGGTCCGCTGATCTATTGGCGTTATCCAGATGAATGAAACAAAAAAGCCCGTGCGAAAGCAGGGGCTTTTTTTTAGGCTGTTGTCAAACAGCCTGTTCGAGCCCAGGAAGGGCGAGTCAAAAACAAGGAGTTTCGTCCTTGTTTTTGTAAGCGGAGCAAAATCACGCTTTTGCGGAGCGTGTATGGCAAAAATCAGGAAGAATTTTGCCATAATTCAATCATCGCCCGTGCGAAAGCAGGGGCTTTTTTTTAGGCTGTTGTCAAACAGCCTGTTCGAGCCCAGGAAGGGCGAGTCAAAAACAAGGAGTTTCGTCCTTGTTTTTGTAAGAGGAGCAAACCCGCGCTTTTGCGGAGCGTGTATGGCAAAAATCAGGAAGAATTTTGCCATAATTCAATCATTGCCCGTGCGAAAGCAGGGGCTTTTTTTAGGCTGTTGTCAAACAGCCTGTTCGAGCCCAGGAAGGGCGAGTCAAAAACAAGGAGTTTTGTCCTTGTTTTTGTAAGAGGAGCAAACCCGCGCTTTTGCGGAGCGTGTATGGCAAAAATCAGGAAGATTTTTGCCATAATTCAATCATCGTCGGTGCTTAAGGGGGCCCTTTTAGGCGCAGGCAGATTATTGGCGGCTACCGTTCAAAAAACTGTACAGCTTCAGCAGTAGACCCTGGCGGGTATGCAGGGCACCGTGCGGACACAGCTCCTGACAGCAGAAACAGCGAATGCACTTTCCGTAATCAATGCGCAGTTTCCGGTTGGTGATCTGCATGGCTTGCGGTGGGCACAACTTGACGCATTCATTGCATAATTTGCACCGGGCGGTATCCGGCTCCGGGCGGGCGCTCAGGGTGTTTTTCAAGTAGCGCTTGAGTCCTCCCTTAAGCCCAAAATTGATGTCTGTCATCTTAGCCGTCCGGAAGTTCTTCATTCGCAGGCTGTCCAGGGGGCAGCCGAGCAGTTCCAGTTCAGCCAGTGACACATAGGGGCGTCCGGTCAGCAGCGCCTGCTGCTGGGTCCAGACCTGGTGGGGTTGCATTCCAAGCAGTGCGGTTGCCACTGTATCCACGGCCTGCGGGTTGCTTCCGGCCAGCAAAGCGCCGATAGCAACCGGATCGCCGCTGCCAGGGCCTTCTCCTTCCATACCAACCACGGCATCGACAATGGTCAGTTGCGGTGCCAGCTGTTCACAGAGTTCCAGCAGCATCAGGGCAAAAAAGGCTTTATCTGTCCCCGCCTGTAGATGAAGGCGCGGTTTGCGCAGGCCGACCACAGCGCCGAACATATTTTTGACTGCACAGGTCAGGCCCATCATCTGGTGGGTTTTGAGCTTGGGCAGGTTGATAATGACATCAGCATCGAGGAGGTCTTGAGCGACTTCCAGTTTGTGGAAAGTACCGGTGGTGGCCAGCGGTACCGATTTCTCGAATTTGGCCAGCCGGATGCCGGTCTCTTTGACCACCTCAAGCAGGCCGCTTTTGTGAGCCACTGTTTCCAGCCCGCCGATTCCCGGGGAATCGCCGAGGGCAACCTCGGCTCCCGCCGCAAGGCAGAGTTCAATAACCGCCCGGACCACCTCCGGGTGAGTGGTGACGGCTTTATCGGGACTGCGGCCCGCCAGTAAATTAGGCTTGAGCAGGACTTTTTGGCCTGGCTTGACGAATGCCGCCATGCCACCAAGGGGAGCAAGCAGCTTTTCGATGGCGGTACGCACCCCTTGTCGGTCATAGTCGTGCTGTTGCTGCAAAGAGACCTGTTGCGGTTGTGGTATGGGCAACTGGGACAAAGGCTTAGCCTGCAATGATGGTGAGGTAGAGTTTACGGGTCCGGGGACCGTCGAATTCGCAGAAGTAGATCCCCTGCCAGGTGCCGAGGACCGGTTCGCCAGCCGCGATGAGCAACGTTTCGCTGACCCCGACCAAGCTGCTTTTGATATGAGCGGCGCTGTTTCCTTCCGCATGGCGGTAGTTGTCATGCAGCGGGACCAGCTTGTCAAAGCCGGAAACCATGTCGGTCTGGACATCTGGATCGGCATTTTCATTGATGGTGACGGCCGCAGTGGTGTGGGGAACAAAGAGGACCGCGATTCCGCTGGAGATTCCTGTTTGCTTGATTATTTTTCTGACCTCGGCGGTGATCTCCTTGAACTGGCAGCGCTGTTGGGTTTGAATGCTGAGTTCCTGGATCATGCGTTCCCCTTATTTTGCAGTGCGCCGGCCGCCGCGTCGATGGCCGCACTGCGATAGATAAGAGCAGTGTGCCCCATATTGTCAAGTTCGACAGCGTTGCCCCAATTCAGATGGTTGAATTCGTTCGGGAGAACCATGTTGTCCTTGCGGGAATAGATGTTGGTCAACGTGACTCCTTGCGGAACTGCGGCACTGTTAAGGCGCTTGAGAAAATCGGAACTCGGGAGAAGGATTTTTCCCAACGGAGCAATGGAAAAAGAGGCCAGTCTGGACCCGTGGTGAGGGGTCCCCAGGCAGACCAGCTGGTCGACTTTGTCGGCTCCGCCCCGGAGCTGGATGAAATTGCGCGCAATCATGCCGCCCATGGAATGAGCGACCAGGTGAACCTTGTTGACTCCGACCTGAATACGGAGTTCATCAATTCTTTTTGCCAGCAGTTCGGTCAGGACCTCTTCGTTGTGCCAGGAGGAGAGATTGATGGTGACCAGATTCTTAATCCCTCTTCTTTTCAGTTGCCATTTGAACCAGAACCAACTGGCCTGATTGTCAAAGAGGCCGTGCATCAGCAGGGTCGGGGTCACACCACGGACGAGATGGGGCGTGTTTTTTCTGATCATGCCAAAGGGGATGGAGGCCACGGTCAGGCTGTTGAAAAAAACTTCCGGAAAGACCAGGCAGACAAGCAGACGCAGGTTTTTCCAGGAAAATCTCTGCTCGATCAGGGATGGATCAGCGTTGGATTTTTCATACCAGCTAATACTGTAGCTCAGCAGGACCGTCAGCAGGTCAAAAATCAGAAATGCAACGACCGCCTTGATAAGTAATCCGAATATCAGGTACATAGATGTAGCTAACGTCTTTGTAGTTCGCTTGGGTTAAGGAAACGAAAGGTTTGTCTGGATGCTAACCGCCTTGACGACAAATGTTATGATTGGGAAGTATGCCATGCGAAGGGGGTGTCGTCAATTCATCGCCGTTTGTCGGCAGACCGCTTCGATCGGTTGGAGGACCTTGTCATGACCGATTATCTGCACCAGTTTGAGCAGCATCTGACCACCGAGCGCAACTTGTCCGGCCATACTGTAGCAGCGTACCTGCGTGATCTCCAGCGTTTCGAGATGTTTTTACGGGAGCGGGGTTTGTCCATTCGCAGCGGGCATGGGCTGGAGCAGATCGATTATTTGCTGTTGCGACAATATCTCGCCCGGCTGCACAAAGTTAACAGCAGGACGAGCATTGCCCGCAAGCTGTCAGCTATCAAAGTCTTTCTGCGCTACCTGGTCCGCGAAGGGGTGCTCCAAGACTCGCCGGCCGATGCTTTGAGCGCGCCGCGGCGGGAACAGTATCTGCCCAAGGTGCTGAGTGCTGAACAGACCGGCCGACTGTTGGATGGTTCCGTCCCGGGGCAGTACCTGCTGGTGCTGCGTGATTTAGCGCTGTTTGAGCTGATCTATTCCTGCGGCCTGCGGGTTGGGGAAGTCACTGCCCTTGATGTCGGCTCGCTGAGCGCGGATTGCTGTCAGCTCCGAGTGCTGGGTAAGGGCAATAAAGAAAGACAGTTGCCGATCGGTCGGCAGGCGAGGGAGGCGTTGGCCGGGTACCTGGCCGAACGGGGTGAGCTCAAACCGGAAGATCCGCTGTTTCTCAACCATCGGGGCGGCCGGCTGACCCCGCGGAGTGTGCAGCGTAATTTGAAGATGCGGCTGCTGCAGTTGGGGCTGCCGACGGATGCAACCCCTCATGCCTTGCGTCATTCTTTTGCCACCCATCTTCTGGATGCCGGTGCTGACCTGCGCGCCATTCAGGAATTGCTCGGGCATGCCTCATTGTCAACGACCCAGCGTTACACCAAGGTCAGCTTCTCTCATCTGACCGAGATTTATGATCGCAGTCACCCCCGGAGCCGTAAAAAATAACCAAAACGGTAACCTTTCTCTTGACAGCTTTCCCAGAATCGCTAGACTGCTGTTCAGACAGGTTTGACTCTTGAACGTTAATTCATTATTGAGAGGAGCATTGAGCGATGAGTGTGTTGGTTGGAAAACAAGCACCTGAGTTTACTTCTTCCGCTGTTATGGCGGATGGTTCCATCAACGATAATTTTTCCCTGGCTGATTTCAAGGGTAAATATATTGTCCTATTTTTCTATCCTCTGGACTTTACCTTTGTGTGCCCAACGGAATTGATCGCGTTTAGCCATCGTATTGCCGAATTTGAAAAGCGCGGGGTCCAGGTGATCGGCTGTTCCATTGATTCGCAATTCACCCACCTTGCCTGGCGGAATACCCCCATTGATAATGGCGGGATCGGGCCGGTCAAATATCCGCTGGTTGCCGATGTGAAACACCAGATTTGCCGAGACTACGACGTCGAGCTTGATCCTGACGGGGTTGCCTTACGCGGCTCTTTCCTCATTGATAAAGCAGGTGTCGTTCGTCATCAGGTTGTCAATGACCTGCCGCTGGGGCGCAACATCGACGAGATGTTGCGAATGGTCGATGCTCTGCAATTCCATGAAAAACATGGTGAAGTTTGCCCGGCGGGTTGGAGCCAGGGGGATAAGGGCATGGTTGCCGATGGCGAAGGAGTTGCGTCTTATCTTGCCTCGGAATCAGGCAAGCTCTAATACGATAAACTAACCAAGTTCTTATAGTTGTTAGGTTTTGGTTAAGAAAAAAAGGTGGCTTCGGCCACCTTTTTTTATTGATTCTTCGGTTGCAATAAGGTTTAATTCCGCCTAATATTAGGCTTGGTATAGTAACATTCTCTAATGGAGGCTGTTCTGGGCGTTCTAAAATCCAAAAAGAAACCAGGATCCGCAGTGCTATCGATTTGCCTGCAACGGACTCGATTTAATGCAGCAATGACCAAACCAGGGCCGCAGGGGACTCCAACTCTTGTTCTTCCAGAGGCTGGGGCATTTACCGATGAGGCCCAACGGACTGCCGCTTTGACTGATCTGGTGCATCGGAATAAGTTTGGTAAATCCTCCTGTGTCGCCATGTTGCCGGTCAACACTTATCAGCTGGTGCAGGTTGATCTGGGCGAACTCCCTGTCGACGAACGCCGTGAGGCTGCCCGCTGGCAGATTCGCGAGCGGCTTGATTATCCGCCTGAAGAGGCGGTCATTGACCTGTTTGAGGTGGCTCCGTTCGGCGGTGAAAAAAGGCCTCTGACATATGTCGTATCGGCCTCAAGCAGCTACCTGCGCGACCAGGTCCAGGCTTTGAGCAAAAGCGGCCTGACTATTGCTGCTATCGATATCCCCGAGTTTGCCTTGCGCAATATCTGCGATCTGTTTACCGAAGATGAGCGTGGCTTGGCTCTGCTCTGGCTGGAAGAGCATTCTGGTCTGCTGGTCGTGGTGCGCGATGGCTCCCTTTACCTGTCACGTTCTTTTAATACCGGGATGGCTGATCTTATTCCTTACGCTGATGGTGCTTACGAAAGTCTGACCGAACAGCTTGACTCAATTGTGCTGGAAATACAGCGCTCTTTTGATTTTTGTGAAAGCACCTTTCAGTTGCCGATGGTTTCTCGTTTGCTGATTGCTCAAACCGGCCAGGAGATCAGCGCCATTTATGGCTATTTGAACGAATATCTCACCACCAAAGTCGAACCCTTGAGTTTTTCCGGGGTCCTTACGGCCCCCGAAGGCCTCAGTCAGGTTGAATTGAATGGCGCACTTCCGGTTATCGGAGGCGCTTTGCGCCGGGAGCAGAATTGATGCGCCAGCAGATAAATCTTTACCAGGATATTTTACTGGAAAAGCCCGAGCCATTACTGGCGAAGCCGGCTTTGCTACTGCTTACCGGCGTTTTTGCAGCTCTTGTTTTGCTCGGAAGTTATTACTATCACCAGGTCAAGGGACTTGAAGACCGCTTGCTACAAATGCAGGGCAGTGAAAAGCAGGCGACCGCACGGATTGCTGAGTTGGCCGCGAAATTCCCTCCTCCCAAGACCGATCCTTTGTTAGGGGAGCGGATCAGCCGCGTCGAAAGGCGTCTTGCCGGACAAAAAGAGGCTTTGAAATTTTTCTCACGGCAGGACGCTAAGGGTAATGAAAAAATACTGGTGTCCCTGGAAGGCCTTGCCCGTACTTCTCTGAATGGATTATGGTTGCGCCGCGTCAGCCTTCAGGATCATGGGCAGAGTATTTCCCTGGCGGGAACGACCGTGCAGGTCGAGGATGTCCCACGTTACCTGGAGCTGCTCGGCACCAGAAATATCTTTGGAGGGCGGGTGTTTTCACGGCTGCAACTGAAGCGGCTGGAAACAAACGCCGGCCAGGTTGACTTCGAACTCGACTCGGCACGGAGTGATTGATGGCTGGCACAGAGAAAAAGCAAAGCCCTTTGGCTTGGTTCAACAGCCGCAGTCTGCGTGAGCGGGCGGTGCTGGTCGGCGCGGTTGTGGTCTTGCTCTTGGTGTTGGCCCTGGTGTTGGTGTTTGATCCGTTGAGTAAGCGTCAACAGGCCTTGCAACGGGATATTGCCACTCTGGAAAACAGCCTGGTCCAGTTGCAGGCCCAGGAAACCACCCTGCTGTCGCGAAAAAACCTTGATCCGGATAGGGAAAAAAAGCAGCGTCTGCAACTTCTCGAAGCCGAAACGGAGAAATTACAGGGGCAGCTTGAGCTTCGTATCGATACCCTGGTCTCTCCCAGTCAGATGACCCTGCTGCTGAAAGCCCTGCTCGACCGGCAGGCAGATTTGCGCTTGCTCAGTCTGAAAAACCTGCCGCCCGAGGCGGTGGACCTGGGAACGCCTGCGCAGGAAAAGGATCAGGCTCCTCAGCTTTATCGCCATGGTCTGGACATGGAGCTTTCCGGAAAATATCTGGCCATGCTCAATTATTTGCGCGAGCTGCAGCAATTACCCCGGGGCCTGGTTTGGGACACCGTGGAAATCGAAACCAGTGAGTATCCGAAGACAACTGTTCATTTGAAAGTTTATACCTTGAGCCTCGTGGAGGGCTGGATCGGTGGTTAAGGAACTACGGCTGTTGTGTTTATTTTTGTTGATTGCGGCGACTGCCTGCGAGATCGGCTTTGCCGAAGAGCTTCATGATCCGATGGTGCCGACGTATTACCACGCTGCCGCTGTGCCTAAACCTGCGCCTGCGCCAGTCAAGACGAACTCTTGGGTCCTGCGTGCCGTGCTGCACTCGGCCGGTCGTTCGGTGGCTTTGGTGAACGATCAGCCGCTGCGAACCGGTGATCAACTGGAAGGGTACCGGCTGGTCCGGATCTTTCCAGACCATGTTGTTTTCAAGAACAAGCGCAAAGAGGTTGTCCTTTACCGGGTTGGAACCGGTTTGAAAAAAATGGCGGCAGATGCTGCTGTTAAGAAAGGGAGTACCGAGTGAAGAACGTTTCCTGCCATGCCTGCCACATCGTCATTTCATTGTTGGTTGTTCTTGCCCTGAGCGGGGGATGCGCTCCGGTTCCGCGCGGAGGAACCCCGGAAAAGTCCATTGAGAAAGCGCTTCAACCGGAACCGGTCCCGGTCAGCAGTCCGGCTGCTCCAGCCGTGCCGCCCGCAGAAATCCGTGCCGCCCTGATTCCGGCCCCAAGCTTAAACGCAGCGCAGCAGCCTGCCGAGGAACGTTTCGATATCGCTGCAACCGACGTGGATGCACGGGAATTTTTCATGAGCCTGGTGGCCGGCAGCAAAACCAATATGGTTGTGCATCCGGCTGTTTCCGGGAAAATCAGTGTCGATCTTAAACATACGACTATCGATGAAGTCCTGCAGGTCATTCACAACGTTTACGGCTATCCCTATTTCAAAACCGGCAATATCTACCAGGTCATGCCGGTCGGATTGCAGGCCCACACCTTCCAGGTGAATTATCTCAATCTGGTCCGCAGCGGATCTTCGCAGACCCGGGTCAGCTCTGGCCAGGTCTCCCAAGTCAAAAGTGGTGACAATAACGACAACAATAACAGCAATAGTGACAACAACAACGACCAGCAGCGATCGATATCGGGCAGTCGGATCGATACCGAGTCGGTGGCCGATTTCTGGAGCGAACTGAAGACCGCCATCGTGGGGTTGGTTGGCAGCGAAGATGGACGGAAAGTGGTCGTGCAGCCGCAGGCCAGCGTGGTGGTGGTCGTCGCCATGCCGGAAGAACTGCAACTGGTTGATGACTATTTGAAAATGATTCAAAGCAACCTGCAGCGGCAGGTGCTGATTGAAGCCAAAGTCATTGAAGTGACCCTGGCCGATGGTTATCAGACCGGGATTAACTGGGCGGCCTTGGCTAAAAGATCGAATGGCGATGCGGTCGTGTTTGGTCAGGGTGGCGGAAGTACAGTCTTCACTGACGGGGCTTCGTCCAAGGTCGTGACTCCGGACAGCCTGACTGGGGCCTTGTCCGACTCGTTGGATACCAACGCATTTGGTGGGGTTTTCAGCATGGCGATGAATATTGGGAACTTCCAGGGGTTTGTCGAAATGCTGGAAAGTCAGGGCGATGTTCAGGTGCTGTCAAGCCCGCGGATTTCGACCATCAACAATCAGAAAGCGGTGATTAAGGTCGGTTCGGATGAATTTTTTGTCACCGACCTGTCCAGCGATACCAACTCGGGCTCAACGACAACGACCTCGACCGATATTACCCTGACTCCGTTTTTCTCCGGGATCGCCCTGGATGTCACCCCGCAGATCGACACCAACAATCAGATCACCCTGCATGTTCATCCAACAGTCAGCGAGGTCATTGATCAGACCAAAGAGCTTAATGTTTTCGGCAATGAACAAAGCATTCCGGTGGCCTACAGTACGGTTCGGGAGTCGGACAGTGTTATTCATGCCACCAGTGGTCAACTGGTCGTGATCGGCGGCTTGATGAAGGAGAACAGCTCGGTTGATGAGGCCGGGGTGCCATTTTTGAGCAAAATTCCCGGGCTGGGTGCTTTGTTCAAACATAACCGGTCCAGTTCCCACAAGCAGGAACTGGTCATTCTGTTGCGGCCGCAGGTGATCTCCAACCCAGCGGACTGGACGAACAACCTGGAATCCGCCCAGCAGAGGATGCAGAAAATTGCACCGAATTTTCAGCAGGACTGGAGACGGTTCTAAGCGCTTTGCCGATGGGATCGGATTGCCATGTACGAGCAGTTTTACGGCCTCAGTGAAAAGCCTTTTTCGCTGACCCCGGATACCGAATTTCTCTACCGTTACAGCGGCCATCAGGAAGCACTGAATGTGTTGCTGGTGGCGTTGCGTAACGGCGAGGGGTTTGTTCGGGTGACCGGTGAGGTCGGGACGGGGAAAACTCTGCTTTGCAGACAGCTGCTCAAATTGCTGGAAACGGATTGCGCTATCGCCTATTTGCCTAATCCGCTGTTAACGCCGTTGGAGCTTTATCAGGCCATCTGCCATGAACTGGAACTGAATGCTCCCCCCGAGGCATCCCTTCAGCAGCTTTGCCAGACCATTTTTGTCGAGCTGGCTAGGCTACACAAGTCTGCGCGGCCGCTGGTGGTGCTTATCGACGAAGCGCAGGCCATGCCCCACGGCAGCCTGGAAGCGTTGCGCCTGCTGAGCAATCTGGAAACCGAAAAGGATAAACTCCTGCAAATTGTTTTTTTTGCCCAACCCGAGTTCGATCAACGCCTGGCCGAAGACAGCTTAAGGCAGCTGCGCCAGCGAATCACCTTTTCTTACCAGCTCAAAAGCTTGCAGAAGAAAGAGGTCGCGTCCTACTTGAACCATCGCCTGCATGTGGCCGGTTATAACGGGCCCGAGTTGTTTTCCAGAGCGGCTGTTGGGGTGCTGCATAAGGCTGCCGGCGGGGTCCCGCGACTACTCAATTTGCTGGCCCATAAAGCGCTGTTGGCCGGCTACGGCAAGGGGGTCGGAAAAATTGATCGTGGCATCGCCTTGAAAGCCGTGCAGGATACCCCTGGTCTGAAACGACCGAGGAAGAATATTTTTGGACCCATTTCTGTTGAAGTGGGGGTGATCATGGTGGTTGCAGTCATTACTTTCCTGGCCTGGGGAATGCTGCGATGAGCCTGATCAACGACATGTTGCGTGACCTTGAAAAGCGCCGGCGGAGCGACCCGGTAACGGCGGTACAGGCTCGAATTGCCCATGGCAGAGGCGAGGGCCGTAAAAAATATTTTCTGTTTGGGAGTGGAATCCTGGTGTTGTTGCTGGCCGGAGGTTTGGTTGCCAGCGGTAGCTTTTCTCGGCAACCCGCAATAATCGGCAAGCCTGCTTTAACCAAGGATGAGTCCATGGTGAAGCTTGTCGTCCCCTCTCCGCAAGCACCGCCGGTGGTCGCGCCAAATGACCAGGCCGAAAATGCAACAGCGCAACCGGTGCTGGCAGCCGCGGCAGCTCCCGCTGGCGTAGCAAAGACAATGGTTGATCAAGCGGCGGAAGCGACTGAAATGACGGCAGTGGCTATCCAGGCTCGACCCGATCGGGCGGAACTGGAGCTGAGTTTTTCCACGCCAGCGGCATACGAATTGTTGCAAAGCGAATCTGACACTCGACGACTGGTCCTCAGTTTTAAACAGGCTGAACTGGGCAGCGGGGTGCGGATTCCGGCCGCGGAGCAGGGCCAATTGATCAAACAGGTTAGTCTGCAACCGCAGGCAGATGGCCTGCACCTGTTGATCGATTTCCGGGTGGCGGCTGCGTTGCAAAGCATCCGCACAACCAGTGATGACGGGAACCGCTGGCACCTGCTGATCGCCTTCACGGCGCTGCCGACTGACGGCGCAAAACCGGCAGCACAAAAGACCGTTCCGGTCGCCCAGCAGGTCAAGCCTCGGGAGGATACTCCGATCGCCCCGCAGGTTAAGCCTCGAACGGAGACTCCGGTCGCCGTCAGCAAGCCTGTCGCCGAAGTTCCTGCTGTGCAGACAAAAGTGAATAAAACCGCCAATCGGCTCGGCTCCGACCGCCAGCTTTATCAAGCCGGTCTGAAGTCCCTAGAAGCAGGAGATTCCACGACGGCGGCTAAAAATTTCGAACAGGCTCTGGCGCTTAATCCCGGTCTGGTCGACGCCCGCTTGCGGCTGATTTCAATTCTTCAGCAACGCCAGGAGCAGACTGCCGCTGAGATGCAGCTGCGCCAAGGACTGCAGGCGACCCCAGAGAATGTCGTGCTGCGCAAAACCTATGCCCGGTTGTTGTTGAGTGGCAAACGTTACGCAGAAGCAATCGCTCTGCTCGAACAGGCTCCGCGACCGCTTATTCAAGAAGATCAGGAATATTTCGCTCTACTGGCAGCTATTTTTCAGGAGAGCGGCCATTTTGCCGATGCGGCGAGGTTGTATCGTGAGCTGGTCAATATCCGCCCGCAGAATGCTTTGTGGTGGTTCGGACTTGGGCTTGCCGCCGACCAGGACGGTGATGGAAGCATGGCACAAAAAGCTTATCAGGCCGCGTTAGCTCTACCAGGCCTGCGCCCTGATCTGCAGGTTTATGTCCGCAACCGCCTGCAGGTGTTGTGATGCAGTCCGCTTGCCAATTGCAGAGCCGCATCTTTGGGAATAAACGGTCCGCGCAACAAACAGACAGCAAAAAAAGGATGATTCATGGCCACTGAAGCCGCCCTCGGCCCACGTAAAAAAATCAGGATTGGCGAACTGCTGGTAAAAAACGGCATTATCACCGAAGAACAGTTGATGAGTGCCCTGGCCACCCAGAAGAAAACCGGCAGCAAACTTGGCAACACGCTGGTCGATCTGGGTCTGGTGACGTCGCGGCAATTCCATGAATTCCTGGCCAGTCAGCTGAATCTGCCATTCATCGATCTGAAACATTATAACTACCAGGCGGAGACAGTTCGCCTGCTGCCGGAAACCGCCGCCCGCCGGTATCGGGCCATGGTTTTGAACCAGGACGGGCAGCGCTTGCTCGTCGGCGTGGCCGACCCGACCGATATCTATGCCTATGATGAACTGACCAAAATCCTCAAACAGCCGGTCAGCCTGGCCGTGGTTTACGAGTCCGAGCTGCTTAAGGCTCTGGATACGGTCTATCGCCGCACCCAGGAAATCGTCACCATCGCTGAGGAGCTTGGCGAAGAACTGTCCCAGGGGGACAGCAACCTGGAACAGCTGTTGTCTCAGACCGCCGTGGAGGATGCCCCGGTGGTCAGGTTGCTGCGTTCTTTGTTTGAAGACGCTGTCCAGGTCGGCGCATCCGATATCCATATTGAGCCGGATGAAAAAGTTCTGCGCATTCGTCAGCGGGTCGACGGGATTCTGCATGAGCAGGTGATGAAGGAAACGCGTATCGCGTCCGCGCTGGTATCACGCCTCAAACTGGTTTGCGGTCTCGACATCTCCGAGCGGCGGCTGCCTCAGGACGGGCGTTTTAATGTGCGGGTCAAGGGGCGCAGCATTGATATCCGGCTGTCGACCATGCCGTTGCAGTACGGTGAATCCGTGGTTATGCGTCTGCTTGATCAATCGAGCGGGATTCTTCATCTGGAACAGGTCGGCATGGGCTCGACCCTGCTGAAACGGTTTCGCCGCCAGCTGCATCAACCACACGGGCTGGTGCTGGTCACCGGACCGACCGGGAGCGGGAAAACAACCACGCTGTACGGGGCTTTGAACGAGCTCAACAACCATGAAAAGAAAATCATCACGGTCGAGGACCCGGTCGAATACCGGCTGCCGCGCATCAATCAGGTGCAGGTTCATCCCAAGATCGGTCTTGATTTTGCCCGGGTGCTGCGTGCCGGATTGCGCCAGGACCCGGATATCGTCATGGTTGGGGAGATGCGTGATAAAGAAACCAGCGACATCGCCCTTCGTGCGGCCATGACCGGCCACCTGGTGCTATCGACTTTGCACACCAACGATTCCATCAGTACCGCCCTGCGCCTGATCGAGATGGGTGCCGAAGGCTATGTTGTGGCCAGCTCCCTGCGGGCAGTCCTGGCGCAGCGGCTGGTGCGACGGATCTGCAGTGGTTGTGATAGCGTAGCTGAGCTAGATCCGGGCTCGCGCAGTTGGCTCGATTCCTACCGTGGTCGCGTTATGATCCCGGCAGGGACGGTGTTCCGCATGGGGCGGGGGTGTCCAGCCTGCAACAATACCGGCTATAGTGGCCGGATCGGGATTTTTGAACTTCTTGAAATCAATTTTGATTTGGCTGATGCCTTGCGCCGCAACGACAGTGCCGACTTCGCCAATACGGCCCAGCAGTTACCGAATTTTGTCAGCCTGGCCGACAGCGCCCTGCAGCTGGCGGTGCAGGGGGTGACAAGTGTGGACGAAGTGTTGCGTATCGCTGGGCAGCTTGATGAGAGTCTGACTCTTATGGATCTGGAAGACACTATAACGTCCGATCCGGCAGTCGAACCGGTCCATGAAGGTTAACGGGAGAAGCGATGCCACTTTATCGCTATAAAGTCAGAGATGCTGATGGGCAGCTTGTCGAAGGGGTCACCGAGGCCTTTTCCGCCGAAGCCCTGGCCGGGCAGTTGCAGAACAGCCAGGCAATCCCCATCAGTATTGTCGAGACCAAACAGAAACAGACCTTCTCCCTGGCGGGTTATCTACGGGCGCGGCGTAAAGGCAAGGTCGGTCTGGATGATCTGATCCTGTTCTGTCGTCAAATGTACACCCTCAGTTCCTCGGGGGTGCCGCTGATTCGCGCCATTCGCGGGCTGGTTGAAACCTCCCGCAACCCGACCCTCGGCGAAGCCCTCAATCAGGTGGCCGAAGATCTTGAAGGAGGAATGGAGCTGTCCGGAGCCTTCAGCCGCGACACGCGGGTGTTTCCGCCGCTACTGTGCCGGATGGTTCAGGTCGGTGAAGCCACCGGCAAGCTGGATGATGTCTTTAAGCAGCTGGCCGCTTATTTTGAACGTGAAAAAGAGACCATCAACCGGGTTAAAGCCGCGTTGCGTTACCCCACTTTTGTGATCGTCGCCATTATCGGCGCGGTGCTCTTAATCAGCCTGTTTGTGATCCCGGCTTTCCAAAAAGTTTTCGCCAGTGCCGGTGCAGAGTTGCCACTGCCGACCAGAATTTTGCTTGGGCTGTCGGCTTTTATGGTCCATTACTGGTATGTGCTGGCGCTTGTTGCCATGGCCTTATTTGTCTTAATCCGCCAGTGGGTCAAAACCGAAAAGGGGCGTTATACCTGGGATCGTTACAAGTTGAAGATCCCCCTGGTCGGGGATATTATCCTCCGCTCAACCCTGGTTCGTTTCTCGCGCGGGTTCAATATGAGCTATACCGCGGGCATCCCGCTTTCCCAGGCGCTTGGTTTTACCGCCCGGGCGGTCAACAACAGCTATGTCGGGGAGAAGATCGAAGCGATCCGTACCGGTATAGAACGGGGGGACACCCTGACCCGCAGCGCCACCCAGACCGGCATGTTTACGCCGCTGGTGTTGCAGATGCTTGCCGTCGGCGAAGAATCCGGCTCGGTGGATACCATGCTGGAGGACGTCGCCGATTTTTACGAACGCGAGGTCGATTACGATCTCAAGAATTTATCCAGCGCCATCGAGCCGATCCTGATCGTGATCATAGGCGGCATGGTGCTGGTGCTGGCGCTGGGAGTATTTCTGCCAATGTGGGATCTAGCCAGTATTGCCAGGTGATTAGAAAAAACTGTTGATTAATTTAAGAAAATGAATGATGATTAATTCTATGGGTAAAAAAGGCTTATCCCAACGTGGCTTCACCTTGCTGGAGCTGGCTGTTGTTGTCTCCATCATCAGTATCCTGGCCGTTTTTGCCTTGAACCGTTACTACAAGCTGCTGGTCGATGTGGAGCGCAATACTATGGTCTACAACCTAGGAGCTATGCGTAGCGCCATCGGGATGCAGTTCGTTGATCATTATGTCCGTGGAGACATGGTCGGCCTGAAACAATTAATCGGCTCCAATCCCATGGAATTGCTGGCGGAAAAGCCCGTCAACTACTTGGGGGTGGTCCTGCCTAGCCAACAAGCGGACATCGAACCAGGCAACTGGTATTTTGACCCGGCAGCACAAGCCCTGGTTTACCTGGTCAAAAACCAGCTTTATTTTGAGACCGCGCTTGAAGGGCGGGTGCGGGCAAGGTTTAAAATTTTTCCGGTGTATTCCGAAATGCAACAGGGAGGTGTCAAAACAACTTATTTATCCGGGCTGACCCTACAGGCGCTTGAACCCTATCGCTGGCTCAAGCCCTGGGACTAAAAAAATGTTTTTAGTCAACAAACTATCAATTTTAAGAGTGAATCAAACAACAAGGAGAGGAAAATGAGAAACCAAAATGGTTTTACCCTGATTGAGCTGGTCGTGGTCATTGTTATTCTGGGGCTGTTAGCAGCGGTTGCTGTACCTAAATTTATTAATATTACAAGGCAAGCTCGAGTTTCCAGCGTGAACGGTGCTGCAGGCTCGATACGTTCAGCAGTGGCTTTAGCCCGTGCACAATATCTGGTTAACGGAGACATGACGGCCACGACCGTGACTATGAGTGGTGAGGCTGTTACTGTCATTGCCGGTGCGGGCAATGGTCAACCTGCCGGGTCCGCGGTTGGGATTGGTACGGCAATTCCACTGGATGGTTTTGAAGTTGATTATAGTTCTAATACGGATGTGACGATTCGACCAACCAATGGAGGATCTGCTACCTGCGGTGCAACTTATAACGACACTAACGGAACTGTTGTGGTTAACACCGGTGGATGTTAATAATTCTTCAGCGAATGCTTTGCTTTTTTAAGTATTCTTTTGGGAGCGAGTTGGTTAACAGCTATGGGAGTTTAACGACTGCTAGATCCCAAAGTTGTTGGTTGGGATCTGCTGGAAATACAAGAGGGATGACACTTGTCGAATTGGTGTTTGTCATTCTTGTTATTGGTATTCTTTCTGCCATTGCTATTCCCAGATTTTTTAACCTAAATGGCTACCAAACCCGCGCCGCCTACGACGAAGTTGTCGGGGCGGTGCGGTATGCTCAAAAGCTGGCTGTGGCCAGCGGTTGTCCGGCTCGGGTGGTGCTTACGGCAAACACATATGCCATTCAGCAGCGAGCAGGCTGCAACCTCGGAAACTATGCGAATATATCCGCTGCCCACCCGGTTTCCACCCGTAATTTCAGTCCGGTTGCCCTGACCCCGGCAACAACCCTGGCTTTTGGTGCCATGGGCCGCAGTTCTGCCGGTGTCACGATCACGGTCGGGGGCCTGCCCTTTACCGTGGTTGCGCAAACCGGTTATGTGAGTACGCCGCCATGACTTTCATCAACCCGCCCAAGAATAACCGGGGTTTTACCCTCATCGAGCTGATTGTCGCCATGGTGGTTATTGCGGTTGCTTTGGCCGGGATTCTTTCCGTGATCACGCGGATAACCAGCCGTTCCGCTGACCCGGTGTTAAGACGCCAGTCCATCGCCATTGCCGAATCCTATTTGGAAGAAATCTCACTGAAAAGTTTTAACGATCCGGATGGCGGCGTAGAAGCGGGGCGTGCTCTGTTTGATGATGTGTCTGATTATAACGGTCTTAATGATGTTGGTGCCAGGGATCAAAATGGTAATGCTATTGCGGGGTTGGGAGGGTATGCGGTTGCGGTTAACGTGCAGGCGGCAAATTTTGGCCCGGCAGGGAGCCTGGTTGCTGGGCTGCGAATCGCTGTTACGGTGACAGATCCGGCAGGGGCAGGATTGACCTTAACTGGTTTCCGGGCAAATGTTCCTCCTCCTCCTTGATTAACAATTCCCTCCCCCCATAGTGGGGGAGCGGCAGGGAGGGCCGACTGCACCACCCCCATCCCAGCCTTCCCCCGTCAAGGAGGAAGGAGGCAAGTTCTTTTGTTTAGCCAGGTGGAAAGAATAGATGCTGGTGCTGGCAACAAAGAGTTACGTCGATGTAAAAAATTTTCTCCCAGTGCGGAGGGGCAGGGGGGGGATAAATAGGTGGACGAAAAAGTATTAAATCAGCGCGCGCGGGACTTGCGAACTAACATGACTGATGCCGAACGGAAGTTATGGCAGTTTCTTCGCAATCGTCAGCTGAAAAATCAACGCTTTCGGCGGCAGATGGTTATTGGTTCCTACATCGTCGATTTCTGCTGTCCCTCTCAAAAATTGATTGTTGAGGTTGACGGAGGTCAGCATCAGGACAATTTTGAAGAAGATGAGATGCGCACGCGCTGGCTGGAAAAACAAGGATTTCGGGTGCTGCGTTTCTGGAACAACCAGGTGCTGAGCTCTGTAGAAGCTGTCGTGGACGCAATTTTTTCGAGTATTGATGATGGATCAATGGAATAAGGATAAGAGTGGGACTGTACGTTTCACCCCCATCCCGACCTTCCCCCGTCAAGGGGGAAGGGGAAGAGCGTCTGCGTGTCGGTCGCAGGAAAAAATAGAGAGAGGGATATCCCCTGACCAAACAATTCCCTCTTCCCATAGTGGGGGCGGGTTAGGGTGGGGGGAAGGTTCTTCCTGCAAAAGAACAAGTCAACAAGGTGAGTGGATGGTGTTTAAGGATAAGAGTGAGACCGTACGTTTCACCCCCATCCCAACCTTCCCCCGTCAAGGGGAAAGGGGAAGAGCGTCTGCGTGCCACTCGCAGGAAAAAATAGAGAGAATTATGTCCCCTGACCAAACAATTCCCTCCCCCCATAGTGGGGGCGGGTTAGGGTGGGGGGAAGGTTCTTCCTGTAAAAGAGTAAGTCAACAAGGTGAGTGGACGGTGGTTGAGAATAAGTGTGAGACTGTATGTTTCACCATCCCAACCTTCCCCCATCAAGGGGGAAGGAGTTATGTGCCTCCGTCAAAAAGTGGTGAGCGTTGCTGTAGTCGCTTCTCCGGATCAGAAAATTCCCTCCCCCCTTTGTGGGGGAGGGCTAGGGTGGGGGGCCATTCATCACCAGCCGGTTTCACCCTGATCGAACTGATCGTGGTGATCGTGATCATTGGCATTCTGGCGGCGTTAGGCGGGCAATTGATTGTGGCCCCGGTCACAGGCTATGTTGACCTGAGCCGCAGAACCCGCCTGGTCGATCAGGCCGATACCGCCCTGCGCCGGATGCAACGTGATATCCGGGCCGCCCTGCCCAACAGCATCCGCATTGATGCTACCGGGCAATTCCTTGAAATGCTGAACACCGTCGATGGCGGGCGCTATCGGCGCTATCCTACGCCGGCCGGCGTAGGCGATATTCTCGATTTTGCGATTGCGGATAACTCTTTTGATGTGCTGGGGAATTTGTCACGTATTCCTGTCGCCGGGCAATTCGTGGTCATTTACAACGTCTCTTCCGCTGGAAACATTGCCAATGCCTATGCAGCTGTTGCCGGTAATCGGGCCACGGTTGGTGCGGGCAGTAATCTGGCCTCTGTTGTTCTGGCCCCGGCTTTCCGGTTTGCCATGCGTTCCCCGCAACAGCGTTTTTTCATCGTTGATCAGGCCGTAACCTATGCCTGTCAGGGAGGCGTATTGAATCGTTATGATAACTATGGAATCATCGCTGTACAAGCGACTCCGCCCGCCGTCGCCCCGGCATTGGTGACCCGCAATGTCGCTGCCTGCAGTTTCAGTTACAATCCCGGTGTCAGCCAACGGGCCGGGCTGGTCACTCTGCGTTTAACCCTGAGCCAGGCTGGGGAAAACCTGACTTTGCAGCATCAAGTCCATGTGGTGAATGTCCCATGACAAACTATCGATTCCTCAAAAATCAAGCTGGTTTCACCCTGGTCCAAGCCATCTTCATCGTGGTGGTGCTGGCGTTGCTTGGCGCCGCCATGGTTCGGCTTATCGGGGTGCAGAGTTCGACCAGTGTCATGGCCCTGCAGCAGGCGCGGGCCTACCAGGCCGCACGCAGCGGATTGGAATGGGGGGCGGCGCGGGCTGCGGCAGGTGCCGGTTGTACTGATGGAATGGCGATCAATGGTTTTCAGGTTGCGGTTACATGTAACTCCCAAAACTTCACCGAAGGTTCAACCACCTATGCGGTTTTTTCAATCAGTGCCACGGCAACCTTCAGTGTCTATGGACAACCAGATTTTGTGTCCCGTACTGTTCAGTTACGGATGCGTTAATGAGGCGGGGTAGGAACGCAGTGAAAAAAATCAAATTCTTCAGCATATGGTGCGCTCTGATTTGTGCCGTGCTCTGTGTCACCCCGGCTCATGCCGAACAAAGTTGTGCGGCGATTTTTGGTAGTGCTTTGCAAAATACCTCCAACGGTGGGCAGATCGACATTGGCTGGAATGGCCGGGTGTTGAACGATCCGGACAACCAGTTAGAGACCAAGCATAAAATATCATTTAATCCTTCAGGTTTGGCCACTTGCGGTAGTGTGGATTGCACCTCCAGTGGCAGTGCGGCCGCTCCGGTGTCCTTACCCGCGTTCCAATACAAATATAGCTCTTTCGATGTGACAATCGAAGACTGGTATCCAGATATATACAATAGCTATTCTCTGTCTTTTCAGACCTACCGTACAATCGATACAAGAGAAAAAAATGGTTTTGAAATTCGTGATAATGGCGCACATCAAACGTATTATATCCGAAATCTGTTAATGGGTTATCAGGATAAACTGGTTCTACAGGGTGGACATGATTACTGGATTGATAATTTTTCATCAGGTGACCAGCTGACAATTACTGTTGAAGGAGAGGGAACCGCAAGACTTTTTATAAAAAGTGATCTCCATTTTACTGATCAGTCTGCCGTCAATTCCGGAGGGCAAGCGGAAAATTTACTCGTAGTCGCGTATGGCAACGTTAAAGCTGACATTCAGGATAGAACGTCAAAATATTTCTTATACAGCGATGGTAATGTCAGTCTGCAAAACCGTACTCGGCTTACTGGAGCCATTGCCGCCGCTAAAAAAATTGAGCTTTTAGATAGTAATGCCGTTGTGTCTTACGCGGCTGCTAGTCTCAGTAACCTTGATGGCGGATCCTTCTGCAGTAATGAATCGCCCCCCTCCGCCATCTTGATCAGCAGTTATTATTTTGACGAAACCAGCTGGGACGGCAGCTCCGGGGAAGTGACCGACAGCACTGGCGGAATCAACGGCACTGCAGTCAATGGTGTGAACACGACATCTGTAGGGAAGCTCTGCCGGGGGGGATCTTTTGACGGGGTGAACGATTATGTCGCGATCCCCAATCTTTCGGATACCCTCAACGATAGTGCCAGTATGGCGTTCTGGATCAAAACGACTCAAAGCGGCAATGATACTAGTTGGAAGGCGCCGGGTATCGCGGGTTTCGAAAGTGTCGGCGGGATCGATGACATATTTTGGGGCTGGCTCGACGCATCCGGACACATCGGTATCGGCACCGGCAATATCTATACGGCCAAGTCAACCACTCAGGTCAACGACGGCAGTTGGCATCATGTTGCCTTAACCCGCAATGCGGACGACGGCGCTTACACCGTTTATGTCGATGGGGTGTTGGAAAGCTCCGGCGACTTAGCCAGCGGGGTTATCGGTAACGGCTACGCCAGTATCGGCCGGGTTGAGGACTCCGCAGGCAGTCCGATCTATTTTTCCGGTACTCTGGACGAACTCTATATCTACGACGGAGTCATTAATGCCGCAGAAGTGAGAGCTCTGTATAACGATTCCAGAACCTGTCTGCAATGTTTTTACGATGATTTTAATCGTAGTTCCCTGGGCAGTGACTGGGCGGTTTCCAACCGTTCAACAGGAACGGGAACCGCGTTCGGCAACCCGAAAATTGTTAACGGCAGGCTGCGCTTGACTGATTCCACCACTTATGTTGCCACTGCTGCTTCTTTGCTGAAGCTGTTCCCGGGAGCGGGAAATAGAATCGTCTATGAGTTCGATCATTATGCCTATGACGGGAACGGCGCCGACGGCATGACCGTGGTCCTGTCCGATGCCGCAGTTACGCCAATCCCTGGTGGTTACGGTGGTTCCCTTGGTTATGCTCAGCGTTGCAATATCAACGGGTTTGATGGTGGCTGGCTGGGATTGGGGATTGATGAATTCGGCAACTTCAGTAATGACAATGAATGCCGTGGTGATGGAGGTTCTCCGACCGGCCGTATTCAGGACTCGGTCGCAGTGCGCGGTTCCGGCTCAGGGACCAGCGGATATCTGCTTCATGCAAGCAGTGGCCGGTTAAACCCCGGCATCGATAATCCTTCCAGTTCCTCCCCCCAATATGGTCATCGCTATCGAGTGACCATCGATCACCGTGACAATATACATGCCTATGTGCAGATTGAACGCGATTCCGGATGGGGCTATCAGGCCATTATTCCGACTTACAATGCTCTGGCCCAAGAGGGGCAGGTGGCCGTGCCGACCAACTGGCTGATTTCCATGACCGGTTCGACCGGTGCTTCTAAAAATATCCATGAAATCGACAACCTTCAGGTTTGTGCGACCTATATGGAGGAATATAACAGCATTGATCATTACCGGATTTATCATGACGGTTCCGGTCTGACCTGTGCACCGGAGGATATTAAGATCAAAGCCTGTCTGGATGCAGATTGTACGGTCGAGTTCGCCGGGGATGTCACCGCCACTTTAAGCCCTGACGGTTGGGTGGCCGGACAGACTCAGTCGTTTCTGAGCGATGCGACTCTGCAACTCTGGCATACCACTGCCGAAACCGTGACCCTTGGTGTTTCCGGCAGCGGTGACTTTGAAGCCGATAACGCTACCCGCTGCTTTATCGGTACGGAAGAACAGCCCAATTGCCGTATGGTTTTTAATGATTCCGGATTTGTCTTTGATGTCCCTGACCATATTGCCGCGGTTCCGCAGACTGTGACCCTGACCTCAGTCGGGAAAGATGCCAGCGGCCAAGAATGTGGCACTATATTTACCGACGTCTCCAAAAACATCACTCTGAGCTCGGGCTATTTAAACCCGGATTCAGGGACAATGGCTGTCAGTATTAATGGAACCAACTTGGCGTCATCTGGTACGGCGGTGTCTCTTGATTTTGACAGTTCCGGGCAGGCCGAAATGAAGGTCATTTACCCCGATGTCGGGCAAATGAGTCTGACTGCCGCATATCAAGGGAAGACTGGTACCGAGGAAGAAGGCCTGATTATGACGGGTAACGATACCTTCATTACCCGCCCGGATCATTTCAGTCTGGAAATCTCAGACAATCCGGCCGCCTCATCTGCCGCCGGCGATGTTTTTATCAAAGCTGGGAAGAGCTTCCCCATCCTTGTTTCGGCCCGAAACGCCGATGATGACGTGACCCCCAATTATGGACAGGAAGAGACTGCCGAAACGGTCAAACTCAGCACGGCTTTAATTGCCCCGGCCGGGCAGCACAATCCGGTGCTGAAGGGGGAATTCGGTGCTTTCGGAACTGATTGCGATGGTAATGCCGCGCTTGGCTATGCCTGTGGCAAAAAATTCAGCTGGAATGAAGTCGGTATCATTCAGTTAACGCCGGAGGTCGGTGACGGCAGCTATCTGGGCAGCGAGAATGTCAGCGGGAACAGTTCGGACAATGTCGGCCGTTTCGTTCCCGACCGTTTCGCCGTCTCTGCCAATACCCCGGCTTTTGCTGATGCCTGCCTGGCCGGAGCTTATACTTATCTGGGGCAGCCTTTCGGTTTTCTCATTGATCCGGAACTGACTCTGACCGCCCGTGGCGAAGACGGTAGTCTGCTGCTGAATTACGGCAACGAGTTCTGGAAATATGCCAGTACTCTGAGTGGTCGTTATTACACGAACACAGCCGCCGGCGGTGGTGCTGGATTAGAGATTAATATCTCCACCCCCGGCACTCTGACCCTGACCGGAGAAGGTGATTATGACGGCAGCGGCACCCTGACCCTGACCGGAGAAACTCTGGCCTACAACAAGCTCGCCAATGCCGCGGCCCCTTTTAATGCCAAGGTCGACCTGGTCTACAGCGCGAGCGACCTGACCGACAGTGATGGGGTTTGCTACGATACGACCAATGACGGGGTCTGTGACTCCTTTACGTTTTCCGGCATCGGCAATACCCAACAGCTCTACGGCCGCTTGCTGCTGCAAAATTCCTACGGCCCGGAAACCTTGCCGCTGACTATCCCGGCCCGGGCCGAATATTTTGATGGGACGGCTTTCGTGGTGAACACGGCTGATGGGTGCAGTGCCGTTGACAGTGCCAATTTTGCATTGGGCAATTACCAGAACAATCTGGCGGACGGGGAAACCGTCATTGCGGGGAACGGCAGCTTGGTCAATGGTTTGAATGATGCTGCTATCAGCTTGAGTGCGCCCGGCACTGGCAATGATGGCAGTGTCGACCTGATCCTGGATTTGTCAACCGCGACTGGATCAGGTCTGCCCTGGTTGCAATTCGACTGGAACGGTGACGGGACCATCAATAACCCGACCTGTACAGCGACCTTCGGGATCTATCAGGGAAGTCCGCGTTTAATCTATACTCGTGAATCGGTCTGGTGATTTTTCCAGCCCCAGAGTCACGACCTGTCGGCTGTTGCAAGACAGTTTTGTCAAAAAAAACGCCCTGCCGAATTTCGACAGGGCGATTCTATTGCAACTGACCACCTGAAAATTATTTATCACACAGATCGACTTTGATATCCCAGTCTTTGATGCGCATGGTGCCGTTCTGGGCCAGGTTGAGCTGCATCTTGAAAGCGCGGTCGAACAGCTGCGGCTCGTGACCGATCCCTTTGGCCAGACATTCCTTGGTGGCCATCTCCAGGTATTCGTTGAGAATCGGTTTGTACTCCGGGTGGGCGCATTTCTCGATGATCAGCTTGGCCCGCTCTTTCGGAGCGACGCCGCGCAGATCAGCCAGGCCTTGCTCGGTGACCAGCACATCGAGGTCGTGTTCGGTGTGGTCGATGTGCGGGGCTTTGGGAACCACGCAAGTGATGCCGAGGGGATCGGTTTTGCTTGGCCTGGTTGACGGGCTGTGCATGATCTTGAGATAGCCGTTACGCAGGAAGTCACCTGAACCGCCCAATCCGTTGATCATCCGGGTCCCGCCGACCAGGGTTGAGTTGGCGTGGGCGTAAATGTCAAACTCGACCGGGGTGTTCATGGCGATGACGCCGAGGCGGCGGATCGGCTCGGGAGCGTTGGAGATCGACAGCGGCCGCAAGGTGATCTTATCGAAGTATTTCTCCCAGTTGTCAAAGAAACGTGGGAAGCCCGGGCTTTCCGACAGGGAGAGCGAGCAGGCCGAAGCGACCTTCAGGTTGCCGCCGTCAAAGAAGTCGAGCATGGTGTCCTGCAGCACTTCAGTGTACACGGAAAGGTTGGTGAAGGGACCTTTTGCCAGCCCGCCGACAACGGCGTTGGCGATGGAACCGACTCCGGACTGCAGTGGCAGCAGGTGCTCGGGCAGGCGACCGCGTTTCACTTCGTGAGCAAAGAATTCCATGATATGCCCGGCGATCGCTTCGGACGTGTCGTCCATCTCGGCAAAGGCGCGGCCCTTGTCGCGATTTTTCGATTCGACAACGGCAATGATCTTTTCCGGGTCACAAGGGACATAGGGGCTTCCGATACGGCTGTTTGCCTGAGTAATCAGGAACGGAGCCCGATGCGGCGGCTTCTGCTGCATGTGGATATCATGCATCCCCTCGAAAGAAGGCTGTCCGGTGTTGACTTCGATGATGATTTTGTCGCACAGGTGCAGAGCTTCGGCGACGATACCGCAGGATGTTGTCAGGGCCAGACCGCATTCTTCAGTGATAGCGGAAACTTCGACAATACCAATGTCATAGCGGCCGTTTTCGGTGTAAAAGCCATAGCCGGCGTCTTGAGCAAAGAGGCCAAGGTGTTTGTCGCCCATGCGAATCCGGCCCGCGTTAATCCCCTTAGCGATGTTCTTGCCGGTCTGGTAAGGCCAGCGGCGGTCGATCATGTCGAGGGTCGCCCAGCGGTCTTCGGTCTCTGCGCCGACCGAGGCGCCGATGAACAGGTTGAACTTCCATTTCCCCTGGAGATTGTTGGCCTCGACATAGTCGGCCAGGGCAATAGGCACGGCTTTGGGGTATCCGGCGGGGGTGAAGCCAGACCAGAGCAGGTTCTGCCCGGGGTTGAAGAATTGGATGCAGTCTTCTGCCGACCTGACTTTGCTGAGCAGCGACTTGCGACGTACGCGGTCCTCAAGTGTTCCGTATTCCGACATTCTCTCTCCTCCCATGACAAGGACACGGTGCAGATTTGGCACCTGTTTGGATATGCTGTAAAACAGCGCTATTAATTCTCCTGAACGGTCAAGTTGTCGATTTCAAAGATGAAAACAATCTTTTCTAATACTGGAAAAGATTGTTTTTTAGGCTAGCTAAAATAAAATGAGAACAGTGTTTCTTATATAATGCTGTTATCTGACAAGTCAAGGGGAAATGTGGGGTTGAAGAGGTAAATTATCATTTCTGGTAAGCTCTTTAAGGGGCTTTTCCTGGAACAAAAAATAATTTTTGGAAACGCTGTTTATTTTTTATGTGGCGAGTATGTGTTTATTTTTCAATGGGTTGCTGTCGTTGTTGGCAAGGGCGCTGCTGAGATCTTTCTTTCCGGTGGATGGAAAATAGACAAGGGAGGGCTTGTGGGAAAAATATATATATAAATAAAGAAATCTGCTGGCAGTGTCCAGAATGGCGCTAGTTGAAGAGTCGATGACAGCAAGACCGGGACTGCGAAAAACTTCGAGATGGTGCTTGCCGGGAGGCTGGACTGTTGCCAGGTGATGTTATCGAGAGAAGGGAGTTTATTTGTTCGACGGGCCATGAACACCGGCCCCTGCTCCGTAAATATGGGCAGAGGCCGGTTGTCTGGTGGGGATCAGTCCTCGCAAAGATCGACTTTGATGTCCCAGCTCTTGATTCTCATGGTGCCGTTGGCGGCCAGGTTCTGCTGCATCTTGAAGCAACGATCGAACAGTTGAGGCTCATGACCGATTCCTTTGCTAAGGCACTCCCGGCTTGCCAGGTCGAGGTAGTCCTGCAAGATCGGCTTGTATTCCGGGTGAGCACACTTGTCGATGATTTTCTGGGCGCGTTCTTTGGGAGCCAGTCCACGCAGGTCGGCCAGCCCTTGCTCAGTGACTAGAATATCAAGATCGTGTTCGGTGTGATCGATATGCGGGGCTTTCGGAACCACGCAGGTAATGCCCAACGGATCGGTCTTGCTGGGGCGAACCGAAGGGGAGTGCATGATTTTCAGGTAGCCGTTACGCAGGAAGTCACCTGACCCGCCGATCCCGTTGATCATCCGGGTTCCTCCGACCAGGGTCGAGTTGGCATGAGCATAGATATCAAATTCGATCGGGGTATTCATGGCGATGACGCCGAGGCGGCGGATCGGTTCAGGCGCGTTGGAAATCGACAGCGGCCGCAGGGTGATTTTGTCGGCGTATTTTTCCCAGTTTTTCAGGAAGCGGGGAAATCCTTCTTTTTCCGACAGGGAGAGGGAGCAAGACGATGCGGCGTCGAGCTTGCCGGAATCGAACAGGTCGAGCATGGTGTCCTGGAGGACTTCCGTGTAGACAGTCAGGTTTTTAAACGGCCCTTTGGCCAGCCCGCCGACCACGGCGTTGGCTATGGAGCCGACACCTGACTGCAGCGGCAGCAGGTTTTTCGGCAGGCGGCCCGCTTTGACCTCGGCGGAGAAAAAGTCGAGGATGTGGGCGGCGATGGCTTCAGAAGCGTCGTCCGGGGCAGCGAAGGCGCGGCCTTTGTCGCTGTATTTGGATTCGACCACGGCGATAATTTTGTCACTGTCGCAGGCAAAGGATTCGCGGCCGACCCGGTCGCCGGCCTTGCAGATCAGCAGCGGTTCCCGGTGCGGCGGGGCTTGCGGAGCCAGGCAGTCGTGCATGCCACGGAAAGAAGGCATGGAGGTATTGACCTCGACAATAACCTTGTCAGCAATCATCAGGATTTCGCCGATAGCGCCACAGGATGCGGTTGGAACCAGGGAGCCGTCCTCAAGAATTTCCGATACTTCAATCAGGGCGATATCGATTTTCGGGGTGTAGAAACCATACCCGAGATCCTGGGCGAACATCGACAGGTGTTTGTCGCCCATGCGAATCCGGCCTTCATTGATCCCTTTGGCAATATTCTTACCGGTCTGATAGGGCCAGCGGCGGTCGATCATATCAAGTTCTGCCCAGCGGTTTTCAGTTTCCGCTCCGACCGAAGCGCCGATGAACAGGTTGAACTTTAATTGTCCCTGCAGGTTGTTCTTTTCAACGTGGTCCGCCAAGGCAATGGTCACCGCTTTCGGATATCCTGCGGGGGTGAATCCCGACCAGCCCAGGTCCATGCCGCTTTTAAAGAGGGGGATACATTCTTCTGCGGTTTTGACTCTGTCAAGCAACGATTTACGATGAACGCGATCAGCCAGTGTCCCGTATTCAGACATGTTTTTTCTCCTGAATTAAGAAAATTGAAAAGGAAAGAAAGAGCTTTCGGGCCTTGTTGAGATAAGGCGGAAAAACAGTTTACCCCTGAGTTAGACGACGGATGGGCAGCTGTGGTTGTGCTTACCGGATGTCGTGAAAATTACGAGGGAATAGGCTCCAGGGCAAGATGGTCTTGCTGGAAATGACCCGCACAAACGGTGTCCATCATAAGCGGGCAAATGGGCAAGTCAAGAAAATATCTCTTTGGTGGTCTGATTGATAGCCTATATGGTAGGAGGATAGTGCAAACCGGTTTGTCGCAGATAGCAACGCCCCGCAGCCTTGTACATTGAGTTCAGGGCTACGGGGCGTGTCGATTGGTCATGGGAGCTCGGAGTTTTTTTGGGTGATGCAGGACCGAGTGGCTATTGATCCGCCATCAGTTCGCGTGCTTCTTCGGTCATCTCGCTACTCGGAAATTCTTTGACCAGCTTATCCAGCAGCGACTGCGCTTTTTGGGGCTGGCCTGATTCCCGATAGGCTTTCAGTAGATAGAAATATGCCTCATCGCGATAATAGTAGTCGGGGTAGTTCTGTAAGACCTTCTCAAGTCGATGGATGGCCGGTTTGAACTGCTCCTTTTTGAGATAAAAACGACCGACGTAAACTTCGTGGTCCGCCAAGCGTGTTTGGCAGCGCAGAATCAGGTTTTTTGCTTCCTGAACGCGGGCATGATCAGGATAACGGGCAACAAACTGCTGCAACGTCTGCAGAGCATTTTCCGTGTAGGTCTGATCCCGGTCTGCGGAGAGAATCTGATAGTAATAGCTCAAGCCCAGCCGGAACATGATGGAGCCTTCGCGCGGGTCGTTTGGATGTTGGGTCAGGAAATCCTTGTAGGCCGAGGCGGCTTCCGCATAGCGCTTGGAAACGAAATACGCTTCGGCGATCTTGAGCTCGGCCAACATGTTCAGTTCGGGTGAATAAAAGGTGTCCCTGGCCTTTTCCCAAGAGGCAATGGCGTCGTCGTAGAGTTCGCCTTCGAAGTAACGTTCTCCCTGCTGAAAATATTTTTGCGCATCATCCTGCGGTTTGACTTTCGATCCGCCGCAGGCGGCGAGAAGAGCGCAGATGCCCAGTAAAAAAGTGTATCTGATGAGTTGTTTCATTCTTGATTCCTCTTCTATGAGTATTGAAGGCTCACAAGAAGCTACGGAATCCGTAGGTTTTTGTCAATTGATCTTGCTGGAACAAAATGGGAATGACCAATTTTTCCCTGTCCTTCATTGTTTACGCCCGCTCATGCTGAGGTCGCAGCTTTGTTCCTATTCCGGTTGTTTTTGGATATTTGCGCACAGTTTTGCTTTTTTTCGTCGGCACTCAGCGGTCTTTCTGGCGGGGGTTGCAACGTATCGGCAATGCCTTTGCTCTGGCTGCGGGCGGGATCTGGTTCACTACGTAATTGACAGTTGTTCCGGCCTCATCAATAATAAGATGATTTGGTTTTGTGCTAGGAACGGGAAATGACATGCAAGTAATTTTTATTGGTGTTTGCGGCGGGTTGGGATGTATCGCCCGTTATCTGGCGTCTGGCTGGACTTACCAACTGGTTGGCCGTTCGCTTCCTTTCGGGACTCTGCTGGTGAATGTCCTCGGGTCTTTCCTGCTGGGGTTCCTGATGACTTTTGCGTTGCGCAGCAGTCTGTTGTCTCCAGAGCTCAGGGTTGGGATGACGGTTGGGTTTATGGGGGGATTTACCACTTTTTCGACATTTGCCTATGAGACGATGCGGCTGATCGAAGAGGGAAGTTTCTGGCAGGCCGGGGCCAATATCCTGCTGAACCTGACATTCTGTCTGGTCTTTGTTTTTGTAGGAATATGGCTGGCCCGTCATATGACAACACTATGAGCGAGGGTCTTATGCAACGACTGGATGGTGAACAGAGTCTGATGAGGGTGTTTATCGGGGAAGCGGATCGTTACCAGGGCAGGCCGCTGTACGAAGCTCTGTTGGAGCTGTTCCGGAAAGAAGGTTTCGCTGGAGCCACGGTTCTCAAAGGAGTTGCCGGATTTGGGGCCCGGTCGCACTTGCATACGGATCGGCTATTGCGTCTTTCGCAGGATCTCCCCCTGGTTATTGAGGTTGTCGACAATGAGGAAAAAATCGACAAAATCATTCCTCAGTTGGACGGGATGCTGCAAGGCGGTATGATTACTCTCGAAAGGGCACGTGTCATCCGCTACAAAGAATAACGGATTGGGTTATGTTAAAAAGATTGCTACAGGTTTTTGCGCCGGAAGAAGCAGAGGAAGAGGCGCGGCAGGAACGGATTCCTCTGGCCGCAGCGGTTCTTCTGTTGGAAGTGGCCCATAGTGATGGAGAATTTCATCCCGCGGAACAGGCCCTGATCGGCGAATTGCTGCAGAAACATTTTGCCGTCTCCGAGGATTCCGTGAGCGGACTTCTTGAATTCGCAGAGACTACCCGGCAGAATAGTACCGATCTGCATCAGTTTACCCGTGATATTAACTGGGCTTTCTCTCAGGAAGAGAAAGAACGTATTATTGAAGCGGTCTGGCAGCTGGTTTATGCCGACGGGCGCCTGGATCGATTCGAAGAAGCGTTGATGAGACAGTTGGGATCGCTGATCGGTCTTTCCCATCGGCAACTGATCGAAGCCAAGTTAAAAGTGGCGCATTCGTGAAACCCAGCCTGACCAAGGTGATTCAGTGGGGGCATGAACTGTTGGCCGAAGTTGTTGGTGCCGGCGATCTTGCCGTTGATCTGACTGCCGGAAACGGATATGACACTCTGGCGCTGTTGCAGATGGTCGGGCCAACCGGCCAGGTTGTTGCATTTGACATTCAACCCCAGGCCCTGAGCGCTACTGCGGATAAAGTCAAAGAACTGGCAGTGCCAGTCCGTTTTCACTATGATCAGGACAAACCACTGACGCAAGCCGCCGGGGTCGACCTGGTGCTGCTTGGGCACGAGAACTTCGCCCGGGTTGTCAACGGAACGCCCAAGGGGATCATTGCCAACCTGGGTTTTCTGCCGGGCGGAGCCAAGGAGATCATCACCCGGCCGGATTCGACGCTCGCCGCTCTTGACCAGGCTCTTCAGGCTTTGGCGGTCGGTGGTCGACTGGCCGTTGTTGTTTATCCGGGACATCCCGGCGGGGCTGAAGAAGCTGCCACGGTTTCGGAATTTTTGAGCGGGCTTGGGGAAAACTCATACCAGGTATTGCAGGTCAGAGTGGCCAATCGTTCCCAGTCCCCTTTTCTTTTGGTTGTTGAAAAAAGAGATTGAGCCGCCGAGAGGACTGATTTCATGTTATACCGCATCCTGTTTTTAACCTTATTGGCTTTCACGTTCTGCGTTGCGGGCGTGTCGGCTGCGCAGCCGGATCCTGCTGTGAACGTCGCGGCAAATACGCAATCCGGAGCCGGGTTTGATGATTTCGACGCTGCTTTCTCTGAGGATTTCAGCTCCGGCAGACCGGCAGATGAAATCCTCATCAATGACCCTTTCGAGCCGCTGAATCGCGGGGTCTTCTGGGTCAATGACAAATTGTATTTTTATTTGTTTAAGCCGATCGCCAAAGGCTTCCGGCTGGTGTTGCCGCGGCCGGCGCGGGCGTCTGTCCGTAATTTTTACTCTAACCTGGCAACTCCGATTCGGGCGGGGAATGCTTTATTGCAGCTGAAGTTCCATGACTTTGGCACTGAGATTTATCGATTTGTCATCAATTCCACCTTTGGGGTGCTGGGCTTTTTCGACCCAGCGGAATCGGTTGCCGGGGTCAAACAGCGGACCGAGGACTTTGGGCAGACCATGGGGTTTTATGGAATCGGGCATGGTTTCTACCTGGTTTTGCCCATCGTCGGACCGTCCAGCCTGCGCGACGGAATCGGCAGCTTTGCCGACTCCTTTGCCGATCCGCTGCGCTATGCCGATCTCAGGACCGTGGAATATCTTGGTGTAAAAGCGGTCGATGTGGAGAACCGTTTGTCCCTGGATCACGATACCTACGAAGGGATTGTCCAGGATTCGCTTGATCCTTACCTGTTTATGCGCGGGGCTTACGCCCAGCGGCGCAAAGCACAGGTTGGCAAAGAGAGCTATAATATGAATATTTTTGAAGGTCCTGTATTTGACAGCGATCTATTAAATCCTTTTGAATGGTTTGGGTTTGACTGATGAAAAAACTACTTTTGAGCTTGTTATTGGTGTTGATCTGTTCCGCGACTGTTTTTGCTTTGCCGGATCCGCAGCAGGAAGTCGCCAAGATGGTCGATTCTGTCCTTGAAGTCCTCAAGCGGACCGATCTTGATGTGGCCCAGAAAAAAGCTATGGTCAGCGGGCGGGTGCAGAAGTTTCTGAATATTCAGTCTATGGCGGAGAGAACCCTTGGCCCCTATTGGGCCGGTGCCACCGTAGAGCAGCGGCAGCAGTTTTCCGACCTGTTTCGCAAGGTGCTAGAGGGAACCTATCTCAACCGGATCGACGACTACTCCGACGGGACTGTCAAATATCTGATGCAGCGGGTCAAAGACGACAAGGCGATTGTCGATACGTCCATCGTCCAGAAGGACCTGGAAATTCCCGTGCAGTATAAGATGATTTACGAAAACGGCTCCTGGCAGGTTTTCGACCTGGTTATCGAAGGGGTCAGCCTGATTCGTAACTATCGTTCGAGTTATGGCGAAATTATCCGGCGTGATGGCTATGACGGGTTGCTGGCGCTGATGCAGAAGAAAGTTACCGAGATGGAAAACCGCAATTCCGTGCAGTAACCGTTTTAAAAGAAAACGCGAAAAAAAAGCCAGCCATTTGTCGCTGGCTTTTTTTTGATTTTACGGTTTCGGCACGCTTGCTCTTAGGATTGTTCTTCATATAATTAATCAGGCGCTGGAGGCGTACTGCTGTTGCCTTTGATGACACAGGCTGAACAATGACTCCGCCTGCGTCTTCTGGGGGTATTTCGAGAATCAACAATCGACCAAAGGAAGGAGCCATATGATGAGGACATTGTTTTTGGGAATTCTATTGAGCACGTTTTGCTGTGGAGCAATTGTGCCCAAGGCACAGGCCAAAGATGCGTGGCATCAGCTGTCTGTACAGGATGCCAAAGAGAGCGCTTTGGGGCAGGAAAAGTTACGACCGGACATCGGACTTTACATGAAAGGGCAGAATCACCCCAAGGTGATGAAGACAATGGGGGAGTATAAAACCAACCAGCGCACCAACGGATTCGGAAAATCAGCCCAGCAGGCCTGTGACAGGGCTTTTATCTCAGCGCTCATGACCCTGCAGGATCGGGCCGCAAAAGAGGGCGGAAATGCTGTAATTGATATTTATACGATCACCAAAGATAAGAAGTTTGAAAGCGCCACTGAGTATTCCTGTATCAAAGGCGGTTTTGTCACCAATGTCGCCCTGATGGGGACGGTGGCGAATGTCGCCAAATAGGTTTGACCGGGAGGGAGGCTGTTATTGAGCTAACGGCGGGATTGCTTTGGTCGCGGTGATCGCCAGTCGATCCATCCGGCGTGGCCGCCGGGTTGACCGCGGACTTGCCAAAGTCTCCCTCCCGGGTTGAATTCCGGTTTTCAGGGCAGTTAACGCTACGCCGACCAGGGTAAGCCCGACGCGTAATCCCTCGCGCATACGTTCGGCGGATCCCTGCTGATAGCTGTAATCCATCACTCCAAAAACATGCTGCGGATTTGGTCAAACTAACACAATGAACTTTGACGGGAGTTACCGATGATAACCTTGGCTTTCGACGTTTATGGAACTCTGATAGACACGCATGGCCTTCTGGCCGAATTGGAAGAGCTGGTCAGCGAAAAAGCTCCGGCATTTTCAATGACTTGGAGGGAAAAGCAGTTGGAATACTCTTTTCGCAAAGGGCTGATGCGGAAGTATGAACCCTTTTCCGTTTGCACCCGACAAGCTCTTGACATGACCTGTGCCATTTACGGTGTCACCTTGAGCCCTGAAAGGAAAGCGGATCTGCTGCGCCGGTATCGGTCTCTCCCGGCTTTTGCCGATGTGCGGGATTGCTTGTCGGGTCTGAATGCGGCGAACTTTCGTCTCTTTGCTTTTTCCAATGGAGAACCGGCCGCGCTCGAAGAGCTCCTGACCAATGCCGGAATCCACGACCTGTTTCAAGGAGTTGTCAGTGTGGATGAGGTTCAGTCCTTTAAACCGAATCCGGATGTTTACCGTTACTTTCTTGACCAGGCCAACTCAGCACCGGAAAATGCCTGGCTGATTTCGAGTAATCCGTTCGATGTGATTGGAGCTGTCTCTGCAGGGATGAAATCAGCCTGGGTGAGGCGTTCACCGGCTGCGGTCTTTGATCCTTGGGGAATAGAACCAACCCTAACCATAGGTGGCTTGGGGGAACTTTATCCCAAGATCACGCGAGTATGATGTCCACTCCTAAGCAAGGAAAAAGCCGCTGGCGGCCGTGCCCCTTAAGCAATTGCGCCGTTTGACAAGGAGTCCGGGATATTCAGGGATCGCCAACGAATATCTCAGGGGAAAAACACGCCAGCTGGCCGGAAGGACCAGATCGAGGGCGACAGCAATGAGCCTTCGCAGAACGGTCACCGTACCTGCACGTGCAGCCATCCCTGGCTGCTCATCAGACATTCAGTCAGCGCTCGCTTTGCTTCGAATCCTCTTTCGGGCTATAAACAGAAAAAGGGCCGGCTTACAGCCAACCCTTTTTTTGTTTATATGGTCGGAGCGAGAGGATTCGCCCACTACGGTTTGAACATCGTGTTCAAACCTGCGTTGGCTCCCCTGCGCTCGCTGGCGCAGCCATCCTTGGCTGCTCATCTGACATTCAGTCAGCGCTCGCTCCGCTTCGAATCCTCTCTTGGCGAATAAAAAAAAGCGCCGGCCAGTAAGGCCAACGCTTGTTTTTTTTATGGTCGGAGCGAGAGGATTCGAACCTCCGACATCTTGGTCCCAAACCAAGCGCGCTACCAGGCTGCGCTACGCTCCGAAGGGGCATATAGGTACCACGGTGCTGAGAAGAATTCAATCTTTTTTTCTCTTTATCTTTAACCAACCGCTTTTTACCAAGCTCAACCACAGCTGATCCAGGAGCTTAAGTGGATAAAGTTGAACTCCGCTACGGAATCGGCTATGGTCCCGTTGCTCCGTTTATTGCATCTGGGTGATGAAAATATGGTGCTGACTGGATAATTGTGACCGGGTCGGCTATCATTCTTTTTACCTCTTTATTTTTATTCATTCTTTTTATATTGGGCTTTTGTTATGACACAGACAATTCTTACCCCCGGACAGACCCTGCATGGGTTTATCGTTGAACAAATTGATGCCTTGCCGAGCATCAATGCTTCCATGATCAGACTTCGGCATGAGCAAACGGGAGCGCGCTTTATGCACCTGGACAGAGATGACGATAATCATCTCTTCTCCGTTGCCTTCCGGACTCCGCCGGATGATTCCACCGGCGTGGCACACATTCTAGAGCATACCGCCCTGTGCGGTTCGAAACGGTTTCCGGTCCGTGATCCTTTTTTCTCGATGCTCAAGCGCAGCTTGAACAGCTTCATGAACGCCATGACCGCGAGCGATTGGACCATGTATCCGTTTTCCAGTATGAACCGCAAGGATTTCGCTAACCTTTTGGAAATTTACCTGGATGCGGCGTTCTTTCCGCAGTTGACGCAGCGGGATTTCAGCCAGGAAGGGCACCGACTGGAATTTTCTGAAGCCGACAATCCAACATCCCCCCTTGAATACAAAGGGGTTGTCTATAATGAAATGAAAGGGGCGATGTCTGACCCGTCTTCGCTTTTGTCCCGGCGGATGGACAAACATCTCTACCCGACCACCACCTATGGTCACAACTCCGGGGGCGAGCCGGAAGATATCCCCAACCTGACCTGGCAGCAGCTCAAGGATTTTCATGCCAGTTATTATCATCCGAGCAATGCCTGGTTTTTCTCTTCCGGAAATCTGGATTTGCCAGCGCTGCTTGCGGTCGTTGAAGATCGGGTGCTGCGGCACTTCAACAAGCTCGAACTCGATTCGCAGGTTCCCCTTGAGACCGGCATGACAGAACCGTTGCGCGTTACCGAAACCTATCCGCTCGATGCGGGGGAACCCCTGGAAAAGAGATCGATGGTGGAAGTCGGCTGGCTGGGTGGCGATATCAATGACAGCTTCGAGCAGCTGGCCATGTCATTGCTGTCTACCTTGTTGCTGGGCAACCCGGCTGCTCCTTTGTATAAGGCATTGCTCGATTCCGGCCTGGGCGCAAACCTGGCACCGGGCAGCGGTTATCATGACGACAACCGGACCACCTATTTTGCCGCAGGTTTGCAGGGGACCGATCCGCAACAGAGTGCAGCCATCGAGGAGCTGATCCTGAAAACACTGACTCAGGTTGCCGAGCAGGGTTTTGCCCCCGAGCGCGTCGAAGGAGCCATCCATCGTCTCGAATTCTCCAACCGTGAAGTGACCGGCGACAGCTATCCCTATGCGCTGTTGCTGCTGATGCGCCTGATCGGCCCCTGGATTCACGGGGGAGATCCCTTGACGGCGTTAAATTTTGAGGAAAACCTGGCCCGTTTGCGGCAGGAGCTGGCCAATGGGCCCTTCTTTGAAAACCTGATCCGCACCCAGCTGTTGAACAATCCCCGCCGGGTGACGTTGGTACTGAAGCCCGATCCCGAACTCGGTCCGCGTCAGGAAGCCGAGACCCGGGCCCATCTGGAAGAGATCAAAAACCGGCTCAGTGATGATGAAAAATCTGCTTTAATCAAACAGGCCGCGGAACTCAAGGCGGCACAGGAAGGCCCCGAGGACCTGTCCTGTCTGCCGACCCTTGAACTGATTGATATTCCTGTTGAAGAACGGATTGCTTCCCATGAAACAGCAACCATCAACGGGGTGACGCAGTATTGGTTCGATCAGCCGACCAATGGTATCGGGGTTGCTTCGTTGCATTTCAACCTGGATGGGTTGACTGCCGAACAGCGCCAGTATCTGCCGATTTTTGGCAGTTTGCTGACCCAGGTCGGCGCCGGCGGTCGGGACTACCTGGAGATGGCCGCAAGGTTGGAAGCGGTGACCGGGGGGGTCTCGGCACGAACCGCACTGCTCGACGATCCAACCGATCTGGGGCGGAGTTTCGCCGGATTCGAAGTGAAAGGCAAGGCGCTGGTGCGCAATGTTGGACCGTTATTTGAGCTGATGAGGGATTTTATCTGCACTCCGGATTTCACAGATTTGCAGCGGCTGCATACGGTGTTGAACCAGTTGCAGGTTTCGCTGGAAAACTCGGTCCCCCAATCCGGGCATACCTACGCGGCACGGATGGCGGCTTCCAGCCTTTCGGCCACGGCGTTGCAACGCGAACAATGGTCGGGGCTGTCGCAGATTGCTCTGGTCCGGGAACTGGCGGCCAAGCCGGCTGCCGAGTTGAGTGGGCTGGCCGAGTTCATGACCGGCATCGCCTCGGCCCTGTTTTCGACCGCTTGCCTGCAGACTGCGGTGACGGTTGAAGCCGCGAACTTTGGCCCCTTTAAAGACGCTCTGGCCGAAGTTCTGGAGCAACTTCCCGCGACCACCCCGAACCTGTCCGGAAATGCGGCGGCGTTTTCTCCGCAGCCGTCGCAACAGGGGCTGGTCTGGTCCCTGCCGGTCAATTATGTCGCGCGGGTTTTTCGGGCGGTGCCCTTCAATCATCCGGACAGTGCGGCCTTAACGGTCCTTTCCAAGCTGCTGCGAGCCGAGTTTCTCCATCGTGAGATTCGGGAAAAAGGGGGCGCTTATGGTGGTCTGGCCAGCTATAACAATGAGTCGGGCCTGTTTAGTATGCTCTCTTACCGCGATCCGCAGCTGAAGCGAACCCTGCAGGTTTATGACGATGCCGCCCGATGGGCGGCGGGGGGCGGATTCTCTGACGAGTCGATCAAGGAAGCGATCCTGGCGGTCTTCAGCGATCTGGATAAGCCACTGTCCCCGGCTGGTGCCGGAGCGCATGAATTTGCCAATATCCGCCAGGGCATGACCGCTGAGATGCGTAACCGGAAGCGCAAAGATCTGCTGGCCGTCGACCGGACCGCTTTGCAAAAGGTGGCCCGGACCTACCTGGAAGAGGGAACGAGTTCGATCGCGGTGCTGGCCGGTGAAAATGCCCTGGTCAAGGCGAATAAGGAACTGGGCTCAGCCGCGCTGGAGATTCGGAAAATCTGATTTTCCGAAAGTTGCCAAAGGTGCTAAAATGCCCGGGGACGGAAACTGCTTCCGTCCCCTTTTTACTGTTGGAATTGATATCTCATGAAACATGTTTTTTTCGCAACGGCGGCCCTCGGGCTTGAGCCCTTGCTGGCAGACGAATTGCCCGCTTTTGGTGCCGAAGAGATCAAACCGGAACGCGCCGGAGTCAGTTTTACCGGAACTCTGGAAACCGCTTATCGAACCTGTCTCTGGTCGCGCTTGGCCAGCCGGGTGCTGTTGCCCCTGGCAACCTTTCCCGCCGCAGATCCCGATGACCTGTACCAAGCCGGGCTGGGGATCAACTGGTCCGAACAACTGAGTCCGGACGGTAGTCTGGCCGTTCATTGTACCCTGATTGACTCCAAGATTACCCACTCGCGTTTTGCTGCTTTGCGCATCAAGGATGCTATTGTCGATCAGTTTCGTTCCCGTTATGATCGCCGTCCGTCGGTCTCCCTGGAACAGCCGGATTTGAGTCTGAATCTGCACGTTCACCGCGATCAGGCGACCCTTAGTCTGGATCTCTCCGGGGCAAGTCTGCATCGGCGCGGTTATCGGATTGACGGGGTGCATGCCCCACTCAAGGAGAACCTCGCCGCGGCCATTCTGATTCGCGCGGGGTGGCCGGCTATCTGTGCTGCTGGCGGCGGGCTGGTCGATCCCATGTGCGGTTCCGGGACCTTGCCGCTGGAAGCGGCATTACTGGCGACGGACACGGCTCCAGGACTGTTGCGTGATTATTACGGATTCAACCGCTGGCTGGGGCACGATGGGGCGCTTTGGGATGAACTGCTGGACGAGGCCCGGCAGCGCCGCCAGGCTGGACTGGCCGCCAAGACTCCGCCCCTGATCGGTTACGACTCCGACAGTCGCGCCGTAAAAGCGGCCTGGGACCATGCTTATAAGGCCGGACTGGACAAAAAAATCCACTTTGAGCGGCGGACCGTCCGTGAGCTGGTCGCGCCAGCACACTGTGCCAGCGGCTTGCTGGTGGTCAATCCTCCCTATGGCGAACGGCTCGGGGAACAGAGCGAACTGCCGGCTCTGTACAACCTGCTCGGCGAGAAAATGGCCCAGCACTGCCAAGGCTGGCGGGCGGCGGTGATCACCTCCAATTTGCAGCTGGGGCGGAGTATCGGACTGCGGGCTGGTAAGAGTAATGTCCTTTACAATGGTGCTTTGAAGTGCAGCCTGCTGCAGTTTGAGCTGGATGAGACCAATCATTGGCAATCCCTGGCCGACGGAGCCGGGAAATCCGTCAAACGCAAGCTCTCGCCAGGCGCGGAAATGTTTGCCAACCGTTTGCTGAAAAACCTGAAAAAACTAAAAAAACAGGCGGATCGCGAACAAACCGACAGTTTCCGAGTCTATGATGCTGATCTGCCGGAGTATGCGGTGGCCATCGATCTGTATGGCGACGAAGTCCATCTGCAGGAGTATCAGGCCCCCAAAACAGTTGACTCCCGCAAGGCGGCGCAGCGACTGGAGGATGTTCAGGCGGCTTTACCGCAGGTCTTGGATCTCCCCGAGGCGAATATCCATCTGAAGGTTCGGCAACGCCAGAAGGGGCTGCAACAGTATGAAAAACAGGCCCAGCGGGGTGTTTTCAAGGAAGTCCATGAAGGGGATTGTCGGTTTCTGGTAACTCTGACCGACTATCTCGACACCGGTTTGTTCCTTGACCACCGCCTGACTCGCAAGCTGGTGCAGGAGCTTGCGGCGGGAACCCGCTTTTTGAACCTGTTCGCCTATACCGGGGCGGTGACCGTACACGCGCTGAGGGGCGGAGCGCGGGAAACGACTACGGTCGACATGTCCAAAACTTATCTGCAATGGGCGGCCAGGAATATTCGCCTGAATGGTTTTGTCCCGGAGCGGCAACAGCTGATTCAGGCTGATTGCCTGCATTGGTTGGAGACGGCAAGCGGAGAATATGACTTAATTTTTCTTGATCCGCCGAGCTTTTCCAACTCCAAAAGTATGGCTACGACCTTTGATGTTCAGCGCGACCATGTCGGCTTGCTAAGGCGGGTCAGTGGGTTGCTGGCACCCGGGGGCACGCTGATTTTTTCCAACAATCTGCGTAAGTTCAGTATGGATAGTGAGGCGTTGCCCGAGCTGGAGATCGAGGATATCTCAGCCAAGACCATCCCTTTTGATTTTCAGCGCAACCCGCGAATTCATCATTGCTGGTTGATTCGCAAACCCTGAGGAAGCAAATTCGCTCCGGCCCACTTTGCGCCGGGCCGGAGCGGTATAACAATCTTTTACCAGTTCGGAGGTTCGAATATGAAATCATCCTGGCGGTTGTCCTTGTTGCTGTTTGCCGTATCTCTTCTGTTGCTGGCCACGGGCTGTACCGGACGAGTGACGACCCGTGAAGTGAGTCCGGATGAAAAGGTCATTTATGACGAGGGCTATCACTTTTCCGACAAGAAAACCATAGTTGCCGACATGGTGAAGTCCCTGCTTACCAAGTATCCCCTGGATCGGGCCACGGATCGGCCGGTGCTGATCGTCTACGGGATTGCCAACCGGACCAGCGAGCACATCAGTACCAGTGCGATCACCGACGATATCCGTCAGGCTTTGCTGCAAAGTGGCCGGGTTCGTTTTGTCAACGAGACCCAGCGGGAAAATATTCAGCATGAAACCAGTTATCAGTATGGCGGCAATGTCGCGGCGGAGACGCGGATTGCCAGAGCCCGCCAAGTTGGCGCGCGCTATATGCTCAGCGGAACCCTGCGCTCCATGGAAAAGGACCAGCCCCGCCAGTTCCGTTTCAAAAAGAAAACCCTGATGTATTACAGTCTGAACCTTGAATTGACCGATATCCAGACCGGGCTGATCGAATGGGCTGATAGTGCCGAAGTGATCCGGGAAGCGTCCAAACCGTTTATCGGTTGGTGATGACGGGCCGCTGGTGCGGAGATCTTCGCTGATGTTTTTTTCGTTGTTTGCTAAGCGGACTGCTGGCGCTCGGCTGTTGTTCGCCATCGGGCTGCTGGTTCTGCTCAATGGCTGCGCCGGGCGACTGAACAAAGCCAGCCAGGAGTATTATGCCGGCCAGCCCCGGGAAGCTTTGACCCTGCTCGACAAAGGAGAGAGCTTCGGCAACCGCAATGAACTGCTGTTCCTGATGGAAAAGGGACTGGTTCTGCATCAGTTGGGCAACTATCGGCAAAGTGCCGAACAGTTGCTGCAGGCCGCCCAGCTGATTGATCAGTTCTACTACATCAGCCTCAGTGAACAGGCCAGCGCGCTGGCCGTCAACGACTGGCTGACCAGCTACAAAGGCGAATACAGCGAACGGCTCTGGGTGCATAGCTACCTGATGATGGACTTTCTGCTGCTTGGCGAATACGACTCCGCTTTGGTCGAGGCCAAGCAGGCGCTCAAGGTGCTAGGGCGTCACCGGGAGGCGTTAAAGGACGCTTATTTCACCCGGGCATTGATTGCGCTCTGTTTTGCCAATCTCGGGGAAGATAACGACGCCTATCTGGAATATCGCAAACTGGCCCAGGACCTGCCTGATCCCGCCCCGGTGGCAAGGGATATTGTCAACCTGGCCAGCCGACTGGGCATGCCCGACGAGGTGGAAAAATACCGTCCCTATGTGACCGGCTCCATTGCAGCGGAAAGCTCTGAACTAGTCCTGTTTGTGGCCAACGGCCGGATTCCGCGCAAGCAACCCGGCAATTTCGTGTTGCCACCGTCGATCCGTTTTTCCTTTCCCTACTATCAGGAGCAGCACACCATCCTGCCCTGGCTGCGAATCGAACCACCTGCCGCAGGGACTCTGCAACCACTCTCCAGCGATCTGGGGCTGGTCGCGCAAGCGTCTCTGGAGGCCCGCCGCCTGGAGATTGTCGTCCGGGAAACCGCTCGCGCCGCGGCCAAAGAGGCCGCTGCCCAGTCGGTCGGCAAGGATCACGGGAGTGCGGCGGAAATCGCGGTCCGGCTTGGTCTGCTTCTGCTTGAAGAGCCAGATGTCCGTTGCTGGCAGACGCTGCCGGGACGGTTGACCTTGCTGCGCATTCCGCTGGCGCCCGGCTCGCATCATTTGACTCTGCGGGTGAGCGGCGGCCCTGGCGGAGACCGGGAAATCCCCTTGCCGGACATCGAACTACGCGCCGGGCAACGGGTATTTCGCTCCATCCGCTGGTGATTTTTCAGAGACGCTCTTTTGTATTTGACCTGTCTATGGCTGCAGGGTTTATCCCTTTCTTTGTGACGTCACGAAGGTCTTGCGAACTCACCATCGAAAGGAGCTGAACAGATGCAGAACAACGTCGGAAAAGAACAGTGGATAGCCATGTTCAAGGAGATTGGGCTGGTCGAAGAAACCATGGACCAATGGCATCGGCTGTTTGAACAACGCCATCCCCAAGGGCACGAAAGCTTTTTGCAGTGGCTGGGTCTGCCCTCTGCCGAGATTGGCCGGATCAGGGCCAACAGCCGACTCTGAGCGAAAAATGGCCCTGTGCCGGTTGGGGCAGGGCCGTGGTAAAGGAGAATTTCCATGCCCAGTTGGACTGTTTCCGAACTGGCCGGCCGGTTCGGTTTGTCGCGCACGACCTTGCTCTATTATGAACGGATCGGATTACTGTCTTCGGTTCATCGTTCCAGGTCCGGCTACCGGATTTATCATCAGGCCGATCTGGAGCGTCTGGAGAGAATTCGTCTCTATCGGGCAGCTGGTTTGCCCCTGCAGGATATTGCCAAACTGCTGGCGGAACCGCAATCACCCCGAGCAGCAGTCCTGGGGCAGCGACTGGCTGAACTCGGCCAGGAGATCCTGGCCTTAAAAGCGCAGCAGCATCTGCTGGCAGCGCTGTTGAAAGATAGCGGACAGGAGCCGGCGGAGCTGCCCATCGACAAACAAGGTTGGGTAGCGATGCTGGAACAGGCCGGTATGGACGAGGCGGCTATGCGTCGCTGGCATGCGGCTTTTGAGCGGCGCGCTCCGCAGGCCCATCTCGAATTTCTGCTGGCGCTGGGGATCGAGGCCGAAGAGGCCGAAGGGATTCGGCGTTGGGCGGTGACTGACCCAGCGAGTTGAACCACAAAAAAAATCAGGCCGGGGGGATTTTTCCGCCCGGCCTGAACGCTTAACGTATTGGCGGCAATAAAATCTTATTGCCGGGTCAAAGACCGATACCTGATCCGGTGCGGCTGATCGGCATCCTTGCCGAGGCGCCGTTTGCGGTCTTCGTCGTATTCGGAATAATTCCCTTCGAACCAGACCACCTGAGAGTCTCCCTCAAAGGCCAGAATATGTGTGGCGATGCGGTCGAGGAACCAGCGATCGTGGCTGATGACCACGGCGCAGCCGCCGAAATTTTCCAGTCCTTCTTCCAGCGCTCGCAGGGTGTTGACATCCAGGTCGTTGGTCGGTTCGTCTAGCAGCAGGACATTGGCTTCTTCGCGCAGCATTTTAGCCAGGTGAACGCGGTTACGCTCGCCGCCGGAAAGCACGCCGACTTTTTTCTGCTGATCCGAACCGGAGAAGTTGAAGCGGGCTACATAAGCGCGTGAATTGATGGATTGCCCGCCCATCATAAAGTTGTCCTGCCCGCCGCTGACCTCTTCCCAGATGGTTTTGGACCCATCCAACTCGCGTCCCTGATCGACATAGCCGAGCTTGACCGTTTCGCCGACCTTGAAGGTGCCGCTGTCCGCTTGTTCCTGACCGGTGATCATCTTGAACAGGGTGGTTTTACCGGCACCATTGGGACCGATGACGCCGACAATCCCCCCGGCTGGCAGGTTGAAGCTGAGGTTGTCGATCAGCAGGCGCTCGCCAAAGGCTTTGTTGACCTGCTCGGCTTCGACCACGATATTCCCCAGTCGCGGTCCGGGCGGAATGTAAAGTTCGAGGGTTTTCTCCTTTTCCAGACTGGCATTGCCGAGCAGTTGCTCATAGGACTTGATCCGCGCCTGGGATTTGGCGTGCCGTCCTTTGGGCGACATGCGGATCCATTCCAGTTCGCGCTGCAGGGTTTGCTGGCGTTTGCTTTCCGCCTTTTCTTCCTTGCGCAGCCGCTCTTGCTTCTGTTCCAGCCAGCTGGAATAGTTCCCTTTCCAGGGGATGCCGTGACCACGGTCCAGTTCCAGAATCCAACCGGCGACATTGTCGAGGAAGTAGCGGTCGTGGGTGACCGCAATGACCGTGCCCTGATAACGCTGCAGGTGCTGTTCCAGCCAGCCGACGGTTTCCGCGTCCAGGTGGTTGGTCGGTTCGTCAAGAAGCAGGATGTCGGGTTTTCTCAGTAACAGGCGGCATAGGGCGACGCGGCGTTTTTCGCCACCGGAGAGAACCTTGATCGAGGTTTCCGGCGGTGGGCAGCGCAGGGCTTCTTCGGCCAGTTCCAGGCGTGAATCGAGCTCCCAGGCGTCGGCGGCATCAAGCTGGTCCTGAACCACGGCCTGGCGAGCCAGCAGCTTGTCCATGTCGCAGTCGGGATCGGCGAAGGCGTTGTTGATCTCTTCAAATTCGGCGAGCAGGTCGACGATTTCCTGAACCCCTTCCTTGACCACCTCGCGGACGGTTTTGCTGTCGTCCAGTTGCGGTTCCTGCTCCAGGTAACCGACGCTGTAGCCCTCGGAGAGAACCGCTTCGCCGTTGAATTCTTTGTCGACGCCGGCCATGATCCGCAGCAGAGTCGATTTACCTGAACCGTTAAGGCCGAGCACGCCGATTTTAGCGCCATAGAAATAGGACAGTGAGATGTCCTTGATGATCGGTTGCTTGTTGTAGCTCTTGCTGACTTTCATCATCGAATAGATGATTTTTTTAGTATCTTCGCTCATAACTGTCCTTTTATCGGTTTTTTAGCAGTCGCCGGAGTTTGCGCCTGTATAACATCGCTGCGAGGCCCGTCGCAAGAGGCAGTTGTCGATAAAATAAGCTGAAATGTCGGTCACGCAGCGCTGGCAGGACGTTTGGGCGCTGTTTTTCCGCCGGTTGCCAGGTGGCTGCCGCGGAATCGCTCAAGGGGCGGCCGGGAGCATTTCCTGCTTGTCCAGGCTGGTAAGGATATTGAGGAAATTGTAGGTCAGCTGCGGATGCAGCTTGTTGCCCGCCAGGTTGAGCATGATGGAAACAATCTTCTCCAGATCCAGAGATTCTTCATAAGAACGATGGGTGCGCATGGCGTCATAGGTATCGGAGATGGCCGTCATCAGCGAACACAGGTGCTGAGTCCAGGGTTTTGAGGTTTGCGGATAACCGACACCGTCGTAGCGCATATGGTGCTCAAAGGCGGTAATCACCGCCAGCCGCGGGACCCCGGGAGTGTTGAGCAGATATTCTGCCCCGAGGCGGGGGTGCTGTTGCATGATCTCCCATTCCTCCTCGGTCAGCTGACTGGTTTTGCCGAGAATGTCCGGCGAGACGAACATTTTGCCGACATCGTGGAGCATGGCGGCAATGCCGATATCGTTAAGCAGCTGCCCTTCGATACCGAGGGCCCTGGCCTGAGCCAGGTTGAGCAGGCAGATATTGGTTGAATGGGTGTAGGTGTATTCGTCGATGGCGCGCAGCGGAGCCAGGGCCAGAAAGGCTTCGCTTTGGGTGGTGAAGGAGTTGATGAAGCCGTTGACGATCTGGCTGATGCCGGAGATTTCGATTTTTCGGCGGTTGCGGACATCCTGGTACAGATCCATGAACCGATCGGCCTCATGGTCGGCGATCTCCTCCAGGCCGAAGGCGGCCAGCTGGTTGACCTGCGGCTGGCGATAGCGGACTTCCACCTGGCCGAAGTGGATATTTTCACTATCGGCAATCTCCGGGTCTCGATCCCGGTTTTTGCTGAGCACCTGAATCAGACCGAGCAGCTCTTCTGCGTACACACCTGCGTCAATGCGCAGGTAACTGATCTCCAACCGGGTCATGGCGGCCAGCAGCCGCTCTACGGACATGCTGGAAGCGACCGGGCTGTTGACATGAATCAGCTGTCCGTCGATCAGCTTCAGGGTGAGGTTCCCATGCAGGTTCAATAACTCCTGCAGTACGACCAGGGCCTGCTTGTTGAAGCGCAGGACCTGGCGATGCTCCGGATGATAAAGGGCCGCGTTGGCTGCGGCCGTGGTCAGCAAGCGGATGAAATGCTGCAGGTTTTTTTGCGAAATATTGTTCATGGGCGCTCCTGAGCGTTCAGTTCCTGAGCGGCTTGCAACTGTTTGCGGAAGCGACTGCGGGACAGTTCCTGGAGCAGTTTTGCAGCCAGTTGGTGCGGGAAGCGTGGCAGGTTGAGCAGGACTTCCCGCTGCAGCTGTTTGACCCGGCGCGGAGCAAACAGCCCCTGATTGAATAAAATCCGCCGCAGGACCGGCAGGCTTTCCCGCTGTCCCATGCGTGACAATGTGGCGATGACCTTTTTCTGCAGTTCCAGATCCTCGTCATCGGCTGGCGTATGCTCCAGGCGTTTGTGCAACAAGGCCAGGATTGCGTGATCTCTGCTTAACTCCGCTAATTGTACCGCCGCTTCCCGGGCGGCAGGGTCTGCAGCCTGGAGCTCTTTAAGCAGATAGCGGTTGGCGGTGGCCGGGTTGCAGCCGAACAGGTTGCGAATCGCTTCCTTGCGGACCTGTGGGTGGGGATAGTCGCAAAATTTCAGGCTGTTCTTAAGGGTCGCCTGATTGCGCTCTTTGCCCAGAGCGATCAACAGGTTGCGGATCAGATACCAACGCTCATCCTCCAGGGCGTGGATGATTTTTTCCTGGGCCACAGGAGCGATCTCTTCAAGAATCCCCAGCCAGCGCAGCCGCTCATCCTTATGGGCCGCCTGTCCCAGACGCTCGATAACCAGGTCGGTATAGATCTCACCGACCCGGACGATATACTCTCTGAGCGCATCGTGAACCTCTTCGTCCCAAAGTTCGAAGCCGTCCAGCACTTCCGTCAAAAAAGTCAATTGAGTGTGGGCGGCGAGGAGTTTCTCGCCGAATAGATCCACCCCGGCGCGGCCGCTGTTCAGATATGCCGACCAGTTCTCATAGCATTCGCGCAGGCTGACAAAATCGCCGGTGTCGAGAAAGAAACGTGACAATTCAAGGAGATGACGCTGAACTGCGACTTCCTGCTCCTTGTCCAGGGCGTGGTTGAGCATCTCAAAGATGATCGCTGCGGTCTGCCGTTCAATGGATTGTTCTTCCAGCTGTGCTTTGAGTTCCAGTTTCGCTTCTTCTGGCAGCGACGTTGCTGTCCCGCTGGCCATAATATCTTCCAGAGCACTCTGGTAGGCACCCGGCAGATAGCGTTCCTGCTGTTCTTCCTTGAACAGCTCATTGAGGCGCGCGCGGACCACGCTGCCAGACAGGTTCTGCGCCGGCCTCTTGGTCTGGCCCGGCTGCCCCTGGCCGGTATTGTCGGTGAAATTGCGGACCAGACTGACTAGCCGGGAGGAAACCTGCAGCTCTTCTTGGTTGAGCAGAACCAGTGCTTCCTGGAAATGGCGCGGGTCGATGCCGGGAAGAATGTTGCGGGCCGGTTCGGGGTGCCGATCAAGGGCTTGAAGAGTGTTTTTGAGAACGTCCTGTCGGGCTGTCGGGGTGAGCTTTTCCAGCAGCAGGTTGAGGCTTTCCCCGGTTCTGGTCTGCAGCAACGGTTCGGCGGCGCTGACGACACTCTGTTCGACGAAGGCTTCCACGGCGGTCTGGTATTGACCGCCATCTTCCCGGGCTGTGGAACTTTTCTGGTTCAGCAGCTCGGCGATGGCCGAGATGTCGAGTTGCTCCCCGCGCTGGCCGAAATCGAGGATTCCGTGCTGCAAACCATGCAGGAAGGTTTCCCAGAGAGCGCCGGAGGCCTGGGGATGGTCGGGGTGGACCCGGCCATTGGCCTGGAAGGCATCGTAATCGATGGGGATGACCTGGATATGCTTAATCTGCTGTTGTTCCAGCAGTTGCTCAAATCCGCCTTGGGCTTCTAAAGTATTTCGGTCGCTACGGAGCAATTGGTTGAAACGGATCAGTTCCGTACTGCTGACCCCGGCGGAAAAACTGACGGTGGCTATGCCGAGGGCCGAAAAGAAGTGGGCAAACTCACGGGTGGCGGTATCTTTTTGGTCAAGCCAGGTTTCTTCAAAATAGATCGATTCGGGGGCAATGCCCAGGGTCACCACCCGGTCGGCATGGAACAGTTCATTGAGCAGAGCAAGGGTCTTGTCGATACTGGCAGTAATCCGCGGATGCTCCGGGGGGTAGAGGTTCAGGTTGCGCCGGGCAATGTTGAGCTCCTGGAGAAACAGGGCTAGCAAGGGCCGGTCGGGGTCTGTATAAACAGGGTGTTCGGTATCTTTTGACAAAGTACTTTCCATTCTCATCCCGGGAGGGTAATCATTTGAAACGATTATAACAAAATTCGTTACAACAAGGGGAGCCGAATAATGGGCCAAGGTCTATTGCATTCCATCCTTTTTGGTGCTAGATTTTCCAGCTAGATATGAACATATGGACAACGAATTGCTTATGAGCCCGCGCGAACGATTTGATGTTGGCGATGCGGCTTTGGCTGCACAGCTGTTCGGCCAGCAGAATAAGCATCTAAAACTCATTGAAAAAAAACTCGGTGTGCGCCTGGGAAGCCAGGGGACCGTCATCAGCTTGTCCGGAGAACCGGCGCAGGTCCAGGTGGCTCTCCGTCTTTTTGAGGAACTTTGTTCCCTGCTGCGCGATGGTATGCCTCTATACCCGACCGATATCGATTATGCCAGCCGTATTCTCTCTGCCGATTCCTCTGCTTCCCTGAAGGATATTTTCTTCGACACGGTTTTCGTTTCTGCGCGCAATAAGATAATTGCGCCGAAAAGTCTGGCCCAGAAAAGCTATATCGACCATATCCGCCAGAACCATGTGGTGTTTGGGGTTGGCCCTGCCGGGACCGGGAAAACCTACCTGGCCATGGCCATGGGGGTGGCGGCCTTGATGCGCAAGGAGGTCAGCCGCATCATGCTGGTCCGTCCGGCCGTGGAAGCGGGTGAAAAACTCGGCTTTCTGCCCGGGGATCTGGCTGAAAAGGTCAACCCCTATCTGCGGCCGCTTTATGACGCCCTCTATGACATGGTTGATTTTGACAAGGCCAAAAACTTGGTTGAGACCGGAGTGGTCGAGGTCGCGCCGCTGGCTTTCATGCGTGGCCGTACGTTGAATGATGCTTTTGTCATTTTGGACGAGGCGCAGAATACCACTGTTGAACAGATGAAAATGTTTTTGACCCGGTTGGGCTTCGGCAGTTGTGCCGTGATCACCGGGGATGTAACCCAGATCGACCTGCCCCGGGAGAACCGCTCCGGGCTGCTCCATGCCATTGACGTCCTGGTCGGTGTTCCAGGTATCGCGTTTACCCATTTCAGTGATGTGGATGTGGTGCGGCATCCCATCGTCCAGGCTATTGTCCAGGCTTACCAGCGTGCTGATCGGCGGGACGCCGATCAGGGGCGGCGGACGAACAGCTGATATCTGTTGTTGACTGAGAGGTTATGACCAAAGAAGAGAAAAACAAGGCTCTGCACGGGCGGGCTATTTTTTTCGGCTGTGGAGTGCAGGGGCTGCGTCCCAAAGACCGTAGCCAGCTGGCCGGTTGGCTGTTGCTGGCGGTGGCGGTTTTACTGACCCTGATTGTCGTTCCCAAAGGCGGCCTGATACCGGTTTATCGTACACCGGGAGATATTGCTTCCCGCGATATCAAATCGCCGCGGGATCTGCTGGTTGAAGACGCTCCCCTGACCGAGGCCAAACGTGATGAAGCGGCTAATGCGGTCCCCTTTGTCTATGATCTCGATGTCGCTGCCGGAGCACAGGCCATTAAGCGGATCCGAAGCGGTCTGAATCTTCTCCTGCAGCATCAGCAAACGCCCATCCAGGGCGAACCGGAAGAATTCCTGCGCCAATTGGAAGCCGACTTCGGGGTCCCGTTGACGGCTGAGGAATATCGTCCGCTGATTAACATGCCTCTCAGCCAGGATATCGCCAGTTCCACCACGGTGTTGCTCAAGCCGGTTTTTGAGCGGCCCATCGTCGCCAATCTACAGGCTTTTAAAAAACATCAGCAAGAGGGACTGCAGTTATTTGATCGCAATGAGGGGAAAGATTTGCCCTCGCAATTGCTCAGTCAGGTCACGGGTCTTAACGATGCTCTGGCCGAAGCCAAGCAACAGCTGGCCCTGCTGGAGGTCTCCACAGCGCAGCGGCAGACCCTGCTGAAGGTCGTACAACAGCAGTTGCGCCCCAATTTGGTGTTTAACGAGGAAGCAACAGCCAAAAGTCGTATGGAAGCACGGGCGCAGATTGCCCCGGTGCTGTTTCAAATAAAAAAAGGGGAAATGATCGTCCGTGAGGGCGAACGGGTGAGCGCTGACCAGATTCTTAAGTTGCAGGCGATCCGGGACTCCGGCCGTGATAACCGCAACCTGCAGACCGTGGTCGGTCTGCTGATTTGTACCTTGCTGCTGATTTATGTTTGCTACCAGTTCGGTTATCGCAATATCAGCAAGTTTCGGCCTGACTCGCGCGATCTGCTGTTCCTGGCAGCGGTCTTTATCGTCCTGTTTGTGCTGATCAAGGTCTCCATCTTTATTGCGACCGGGGTGGGGAACACCTTTGCCTATGTCGATTCTTCGGCCTATTTCTACGCAATCCCGTTTGCTCTGGGGGCCATGCTGGTCCGAATCGTGCTCAATTCGGAGACCGCTTTTCTGTTTGCCGTCTGCTGCTCGTTGCTGGTCGGGGTTTTGTTCGGTAACAGTCTGATGATGACGCTGTTCGCGTTAACCGGCAGCCTGGTCGGTGCTCATGGTGTGCGCCACTGTCAGCAGCGGGCCACCTTATACCGTGCCGCCCTGTGGATCGGCCTGACCAATATGGTGCTACTGCTCGGCATCCATTTCCTCAGCGGCCGCAGTTTTGAACTGCAGTTGCTCTGGAAGCTGGGTTTCGGACTGCTCGGCGGACTGGCAAGCGCGATTGTCGTCAATGGCACGGTGCCGTTGGTCGAATCCATATTCAAGTACACCACTGATATCAAGCTGCTGGAACTGGCCAATATGAACTCACCGGTGTTGCGGCAGTTGATGATTGAGGCACCGGGAACCTATCACCATTCGATCCTGGTCGGCAACCTGGCCGAGTGCGCCGCCGAGGCCATCAATGCCAACCCGCTGCTGGCCAGGGTGGCTGCCTATTACCATGATATCGGCAAGATCAAAAAACCCCTCTATTTTATTGAAAACTCCGGAGGGCAACGCAACAAGCACGACAAGCTGGCGCCGTCCATGAGTGCCCTGATTTTGACCTCCCATGTCAAAGACGGTGTGGAACTGGCCAAAGAGCATAAACTGGGGACGGAGTTGATGGATATTATCCAGCAGCACCACGGAACCACCCTGATCAAGTTCTTTTATGATCGCGCTAAAAGCCAGGCCGATCCCGGCGTCCAGCAGGTCTCAGAGCGCGATTACCGCTATCACGGACCAAAGCCCCAGACCCGGGAAGCCGCGCTGATCATGTTGGCCGATGCCATCGAGGCGGCCAGCCGGACCCTGACCGATCCGACCCCGGCGCGGATTCAGGGGATGGTCCAGAAGCTGATCAACAATATTTTCATCGACGGACAGCTCAACGAATGTGACCTGACCCTCAAGGATCTCAATCTTATTGCCCGGAGCTTTAATCGGGTTCTGTCCGGTTCATTCCATCACCGGGTCGACTATCCGGAGCCGGTTCACATTGTCAGAGAAAAAACCGAAGTTGCCGACAAGGCTCCGGTGAAAGATAAAGCAAGGATAAAAAGTGCGAATTCAGATCGAAAATCAACAGACCCGGCACAAGATTCAGAAACGACAGCTGCGCAAGATAGCCCAGAAGATCTTAAACGTCTCGGGATTTCCTGACGCTGAACTGTCAATTTTGATTGTCGATAATACCGGTATCCAGGTGATCAACCGGGATTACTTGCAGCGGGACCGGCCGACTAATGTGATCTCTTTTGCCATGCAGGAGGGCGAAGGCGGTGGCGTTCAGCCGCAGGTTCTCGGTGACGTGGTTATCTCCGCCGAGCGGGCTGCCAGCGATGCCGCCGCGGCCGGGATACCCTTTGAACACGAGCTCTGGTTCCTGCTGGTTCATGGCGTTCTGCACCTGCTTGGCTATGATCACGAGCGGGGCAGCGCCAGCGACGCAGAGCTCATGGAAGCTAAGGAGCGGGAGGTGTTCAGTGCCTTGCTCCAGGAATTTCCGCTCGAAGAAACCTTGTCAACCCGATAAAAGGAGAACATCAAACCGGTGGACACCGAACATTCTCAGGAGCCTGACAGTTGGTTGAAACGCTTATCGCGTAAACTGGCTCAAAGGCCGCAGGCCTGTAGTGAAGAGGACCTGCACGAGTTGATCGATGCATCTGAGCAGCAGGGCATCATCGACGAAGACGAAGGGGAGATGCTGCAGTCGATACTGGAGCTGGATGAAACGATCCTGCGCGAGATCATGATTCCGCGCACCGACATGGTCTGTGCCGATGCCGATGCCCCGTTGGGAGAGGCTCTCAAGGCGATTCTCGATTCCGGACATTCCCGGATTCCAATTTATAAAGGGAACATTGACAACATCATCGGCCTGGTTTACGCCAAGGACCTGTTGCAGTTCTGGGGACGACCCATCGATGATATCGCCCTGGCCGAAGTCTTGCGTCCGCCGTATCTGGTCCCCGAGTCAAAACAGGTCAGCGTCCTGCTCAAGGAATTTAGGGAAACGCGGGTCCATATCGCGATTGTTATCGACGAGTACGGTGGCACTTCGGGATTGGTGACCATTGAGGATCTGATCGAAGAGATTGTCGGTGATATTCAGGATGAATACGATCTGGAAGAGGACTGGCTGGTTGAGGACAGTGATGGCTCTATTGTTGTCGACGGGCGGCTGTCCATTGAAGAATTTGAGGAACACTACGATATCGAGGTCGCCAGGGAAAAATTCGACACCGTCGGCGGGTATATCGTGGAGCAATTCGGGCGGGTTCCTGTGACCGGGGAGCGGGTCCGCGTCAACGGCCTGGAGATGCTGATTGAACAGGGCGATCAACGCGCGGTCAGGAAAATTCGTATTTTCCCACCTCAGGAATCTATTGCCGCCCAAGATGATAGTTGATTTCGATGCCACGTATTGATCGTGTTCTGCTGAGTGCCGGGCTATCCGGACTGCTGTTGGCTGCTGCCTTCCCCAGGCCGGATCTTTATCCATTGGCTTGGGTGGGGTTGCTGCCAATGCTGCTGACCATGCGCCGGCGCCCCTTTGCCGCAGGTTTCACCTGTGGCTTGTTTTTTTTTGGCGCGGTTCTCTACTGGCTGAATATCGTGATGACCACTTATGGTGGTCTGGCGCCGATCTTTTCTCTGCTGGCCTATTTTTTTCTGCTGGTTTATCTGGCCCTTTATTTTGCCGTGCCGGTCTGGCTGTCCTGCCGCTGCGAAGACCTGCTCAGCCTGCCGGTGCTGCTGACCTTGCCGGTTTTTTGGGTGACCGCGGAATATTTGCGCGGCCTGCTGTTGACCGGTTTTCCCTGGGCCTTGCTCGGGTATTCTCAACAGAACTTCGCCGTCGCGATCCAGAGCGCGGATGTCACCGGTGTCTATGGAGTCAGCTTTTTACTGGTGCTGGTGAATTGCGCTCTCGCCTGGGGTATCAGCACGCCGCGTAGCCGCCGAGCCTGGGTCGGATTCGGGCTGGTTGTTCTGGTCTGCTGCAGTCATTTCGGTTATGGCTTCTGGCGGCTGTCGCAGCCCTTGGCCAAGCGGGCCGAGACGCTCGAAGTTGCCCTTATCCAGGGGAATATCGAGCAGGCGCAAAAGTGGGATCCTGCTTTTCAGCGCACCAATGTTGAAAAATATCTTCATCTATCAGCGCAGGCTGCATTAAAGCACCCTGACCTGGTGGTCTGGCCGGAAGCGGCGACCCCATTTTATCTGCAGGACCCGATTCCCTTGGCCAAGCGGGTGAAGCGAGAAGCGCAACAGTTGGGCAGTGCGTTTTTGATCGGGAGCCCGGCTTATCGGGCCGTTGGCCCGGAGCGGTTTGAGTATTTCAACAGCGCTTATCTGATCTCCGCCGCTGGCCGCGAGGTCGGCCGGTCCGACAAGATCCACCTGGTCCCGTTCGGTGAATATGTTCCCTTGGGCAAGCTTTTGTCCTTTGTCGATAAAATGGTCGTCGGAGTTGGCGATTTTTCTCCGGGCACGGTCCGGCCGTTGCGCCTGAATGGCCATCAGCTCGGGGTGCTGATCTGTTATGAAGCCATTTTCCCGGAGCTGGCCCGCGCGTATGTCCAGGGCGGCGCCGATTTGCTGGTCAATATTACCAATGACGCCTGGTTCGGACGCTCCTCAGCTCCTTACCAGCACCTCGCCATGACCCGTTTCCGGGCCATCGAAAACCGGATCTGGCTGGCTCGGGCCGCAAATACCGGGATTTCTGCGTTCATTTCACCCGCCGGGAAGGTTGTCGCTTCCGGACCCTTGTTCAAGGATTTTTTTCTGACCGGAACCGTTGGCCTGGGGGCGGGACATACTTTCTATACCCGCTTCGGAGATGTCTTTGCCTGGGGCTGCCTGGCGCTCACTGCGCTTGTTGCCCTGTTGGCCGTCCGTCGTCGTCGCTGTTAAGCGGCGTCGATGATTCAGTTCTTTTTCTGCCCGTGCCCAGACTTGAATGCCATGCCCGGAAAGTTGACTTTTTGAGTGCTTTTTCAAGGCGTAATTGAGCGTTGACAACGAGCCAAATTCGCGTAAGTATCACGGCTTTGTCGTATTGAGAAAAGGACGTCTATCATGAACAAAGCTACAGCGATTGTTCCGGCTCGCTACGCCTCCACCAGGTTTCCCGGCAAACCGTTGGCGCTGATCAACGGACTGCCGATGATTCAGCATGTTTATGAGCGCGTGGCAAAGGCGCAAGCGGTCGAGCGGGTTATCGTGGCAACGGACGACCAGCGGATTGCCGAGGTGGTGGCTGGTTTTGGCGGGGAGGTTATGCTGACCCGTGCCGACCATCCGACCGGGACCGATCGCCTGGCCGAAGTGGCGGCGCAGATCGATGCTGGGCTGATTGTGAATGTCCAGGGTGATGAGCCGTTGATCGATCCGCGGATGATCGACCAGGCGGTGACGCCGCTGTTGCACGATCCGGCTATCCAGATGGGAACTCTGGCCGCGCGGATCGATGAACTTACTGACTTTTACAGCCCCAATGTGGTCAAGGTGGTGAAGGATGAAGCCGGCTTCGCCCTCTATTTTTCCCGGGCGCCGATTCCTTGGCCGCGAGACCTGAACCAGGATGAGCTTGCGGCGGCGCTACCCCATGAGCGGCTGCTGCGGCACATCGGTCTTTATGTCTACCGGCGGGATCTGTTGCTGGCTTACCCGCGCTGGCCGAAAACAGCTCTGGAATCTCTGGAAAACCTGGAGCAGTTACGAGCTCTGGAACGCGGGGTTAGACTCTATGTGGCGGAAACGGAATATGCCTGCCACGGGGTTGATACCCCTGCCGACCTGGAGCGGGTCGCAGTTTTGATGGCTAAAGAAAAAAATAATTAAAACAGGCTCTTGTCCATACTTTTCGGATATGGACAGTTTTTTGCATTGAGGGTTTCTTTCGGCCTTGAATGTGTGTAGAATCAGCCAGTCGTGGGCTGGCTCATTGAGTGTTATTTTTCTCAGGCAGGAATGGATGGATAGATGAAAACCAAGTTTCTATTTGTAACCGGCGGTGTGGTGTCTTCTTTGGGCAAGGGACTTTCCGCAGCCTCGATAGGTGCTTTGATGGAATCGCGCGGGCTGCGTGTTTCCATGCAGAAGATGGACCCTTATATCAATGTCGATCCCGGCACCATGAGCCCTTTTCAGCATGGCGAGGTCTTTGTCACTGATGATGGTGCTGAAACCGATCTCGATCTTGGTCACTATGAGCGTTATACCTCGGCCAAATTATCGCGTAAATCGAATTTTACCACCGGCCAGGTCTACGATTCGGTGATTCGCAAAGAGCGCCGCGGCGATTATCTCGGCGGGACCGTTCAGGTGATTCCCCATATTACCAATGAGATCAAACAGAAGATTCTTGACAACGCCAAGGGCGTCGATATCGCCATTGTCGAAGTCGGCGGGACGGTCGGCGATATCGAGTCGCTGCCGTTTTTGGAAGCGATCCGCCAGTTTCGGGTCGACCGCGGCCGGGAAAATGTCCTCTACATCCATTTGACCCTGGTCCCTTATATCGCCACCGCCGGCGAACTGAAAACCAAACCAACCCAACACAGCGTCAAGGATCTGCGGGAGATCGGGATTCAGCCGGATATCTTGCTGTGCCGCTGCGATCGTGAAATCCCCCGGGAAATGAAGGCTAAGATTGCACTGTTCTGTAACGTGCCGGAAGCAGCGGTCATTACCGCGCGCGATGTCGGTACCATCTATGAGTGTCCGCAGGCTTTCCACGAGCAGGGACTGGACGAGCGGATCGTTGATTATCTGAATATCTGGACCAAGGCGCCCGATCTGTCAGACTGGGAACGGATCGTCGAGCGGGTCAAACAGCCGGCCGGGGAGGCGACTATCGCCATTGTCGGTAAATATGTCGATTTGACCGAGAGTTATAAGTCCCTTTCGGAAGCCCTGACCCACGGCGGGATCGCCAATAATTGCCGGGTCAACCTGGAGTATATCGATTCCGAAGCACTGGAACGCCACGGCATCAGCGATGCTTTTACCAAAGTGGATGGGATTCTGGTTCCCGGCGGGTTCGGTGAACGCGGTAGCGAAGGCAAGATCGCTGCGATTCGTTATGCGCGGGAGAATAATATTCCGTTTTTCGGGATTTGCTTGGGCATGCAGATGGCCGTAGTAGAATTTTCGCGCCATGTCTGCAATATTGAAGACGCCCACTCCTCGGAATTCCATGAAGAGGCCAAAAATCCGGTGATCCACATCATGGAGGAGCAGAAAAAAGTTAAAGGGAAGGGGGGGACCATGCGCCTTGGCGCATATCCCTGTGACCTCAAAAAAGACACTCTGGCACGGCGGATTTACGGCACCGACCATCTTTCCGAGCGCCATCGCCATCGGTTTGAATTTAATAACAGCTATCTGAAAAAACTGCAGACCTGCGGACTGGTTTTCTCGGGGATGAATCCCGAGTCCGGGTTAGTGGAAATCGTTGAGTTGACCGATCATCCATGGTTCCTTGGTTGTCAGTTCCACCCCGAATTCAAATCGCGGCCGATGGAGCCGCACCCCCTGTTTGAATCGTTTGTCGGTGCCTGCCTGAAGCAGGGCCAGGAGAAAAAATAAATGAACAAAGTGAATGTCGGCTCCGTCGTCTTTGGCGGCACTAAAAAGCTGGTGCTGATTGCCGGCCCCTGTGCCATTGAGAATGAAGCTTTGACCCTGCGCATCGCCGAAGGGCTGAAGACTCTAACCCAGGAACTGGGCTGCGAGCTGGTCTTCAAGGCTTCATATGATAAGGCCAACCGGACTTCGGTGACGTCCTTTCGCGGACCGGGGATGGAAGAGGGGTTGCGAATTCTCGAACGGGTCAAAAAAGAGTTTGACCTGCCGGTCATCTCCGACATTCACGACGTCTCCCAGGTCGCACCGGCTGCCGAGGTTCTTGATATCCTCCAGATTCCGGCCTTTTTGTCGCGGCAGACTGATCTGCTGGTCGCGGCCGGTGAAAGCGGCAAAACCATCAATATTAAAAAGGGGCAGTTCCTGGCTCCCTGGGATATCGAACATGGGGTTAAAAAGATCGAAACCACCGGCAACCACAATATTTTGCTGACCGAGCGCGGCGCCTCTTTTGGCTACAACAATCTGGTCACCGATATGCGTTCTTTGGTGATCATGCGCGAGATGGGCTATCCGGTGATCTTTGATGCCACTCACTCGGTGCAGCTGCCGGGCGGAGCCGGCGGGGCCTCCGGTGGCCAGCGTCAGTATGTCGGCGCCCTCTCTCGTGCCGCGGCGGCAACTGGCATCGACGGTTTGTTCTGGGAAGTCCATGAGGACCCGGACCATGCTCTCTGTGACGGCCCCAATTCCCTGCCCCTGGGCAAGGTTAAAACCATGCTCGAACAGGTCCTGGCCATTGATGCGATTTTCAAACAAGGCTCGGACAATGAGTGATGAAACCATGCTAGAAACGGCAAAGCACGTTCTGCAGGTCGAGGCTGACGCGGTTCTGGCTCTGAAAAACCGGATCAACGGCGATTTTTCGACTGCGGTTAAAATGATTCTCGCGTGTCAGGGCAAGGTGGTGGTGACCGGTATGGGCAAGTCCGGGCTGGTCTGCCAAAAAATCGCCGCAACCATGGCATCAACCGGCACCCCGACCTTCTTCCTGCATCCGGCGGAAGGGATTCATGGCGACCTGGGAATGCTCTCCAAGGGGGATGTGGTCATTGCCGTATCCTACTCCGGAGAGACTGAAGAGGTCTGCCGGATTCTGCCGGTTATTAAACGCATGGGGTTGCCGCTGATCACCATGTCCGGCAATCCTAAAAGCACCCTGGGAGTTGCCGGGGATGTTCATCTGGATATCAGCGTTGCGGAAGAAGCCTGCCCTCTGGGGCTGGCGCCGACGGCCAGTACAACCGCGACCCTGGCCATGGGCGATGCCTTGGCCGTCGTTCTGCTCAACGAACGTGGTTTCCGGGCCGAGGACTTCGCCATGTTCCATCCTGGCGGAGCGTTGGGCAAAAAACTGCTGCTGCGGGTCGAGGATATCATGCACAGCGGAGAGCAGATTCCGTTGGTCGGCCCAGACGCCCTGGTCCGCGAAGCCTTATTCGAGATTACCAATAAACAGCTCGGGGTGACCGGGGTTGTTGACGAACAGGGTGCTCTGATCGGGGTTTTTACCGACGGCGATCTGCGGCGGATCATGGAGAAGGGGCTGGAGAGTCTGCAGCAGCCCATCAGCGAGTTCATGTCGCTGTCTCCGAAACGGATCCTGCGCCACAACCTGGCGGCCAAAGCGCTGCAGGTCATGGAAAGTCATTCCATTACCTCCCTGTTTGTCTTTGCCGATGACGGTGAGACGATTCCGGTCGGCATTATTCACCTGCACGATCTGCTGCGGGCGGGAGTGGTCTGATGGAGAAAAAGCTGGCTGCAATCAAACTGCTGTTGCTGGATGTCGACGGGGTTTTGACGGACGGACGGATTATTTACGATAATCAGGGTAACGAACTGAAAGCGTTTGACGTCAAAGACGGCCATGGGCTGAAACTGCTGCAGCGGTCCGGGGTTAAAGTCGGGATTATTACCGGCCGCTCCTCCGCCGTCGTTGCCAAGCGTGCCCAGGAACTCGGTATCGAGATTCTTTATCAGGGCGCCTTGAGCAAACTTGGCCCCTATCAGGAGATTCTGGCCGAACAAGGGCTGAGCGATGAACAGGTGGCCTATGTCGGCGACGATGTCGTCGATCTGCCGATTCTGCGCCGGGTCGGTTTCAGCGCCACGGTGGCTGATGCCGTTCCGGATGTCCAGCCGTTGGTCGATTATGTGACCACGCGCCCCGGCGGACGTGGTGCGGTGCGCGAAATCTGCGACCTGATTCTGCGCGCCAATGGTGCCTGGCAGGAGTTGACCGAGCGCTATTTTAAAGCCTGAGCCGGATAATATGGGCGTTTTCGTGCCGAGTGATTTCAGCAGGAAGACCGCAGGCGGCGATTGTGTCCGGGAGCGGTGTCCTTGAAAGCAAAACACATTTTAGCGCTGGTAATCATTGTGGCCGTGGGCACCTTGACGGCGGTGATCTGGAGTCATCTGCGCCAGCAGGAGCCGACCGCGATCCTGGAGACCATGCCGGGAGATGTTGATCTGGCGTTAACCGATCTTCACTACACGAATAATGAAGACGGCAAAAAACGCTGGGTCCTCGACGCCAAGAGTGCCGAGTATCAGCGGCAGAGTCAGTTGGTCAGCCTGGCGGTTTTGCATCTCGATTTTTTTGATGCCGGCCCATTTGCCGAATTGAATGTCACAGCCGGGCAGGGAACGCTGGATCAGAACACCAACCGGATTGAGCTCTGGGAACATGTTGAGGTAACCTCCAGCCGCGGTGACAACCTGACCACTGAACGCCTGAATTATAATGAGCAGGCCCGGCGGTTGAGTACGGAAGAACCGCTGGTTTACCAGGGGCCCGGCTTGAAAGTGACCGGCGTCGGGCTGGAGGTGGAGATCGACCGTGGCTACCTGGTGGTGAAAAAAAACGTTCGGGCGGTTTTTCTGCCCGCTGCAAATGGATCACAATAAATGTTGAAACGACTGCTGGCCTTGCTGGTTTTCATCCCCTTTTTGCTGGTTACCTCTGCCGGTGCGGCGCAGACCTTTTCCGGGCTGCAGGCCGATCAACCGGTTGAAGTGACATCGGCCCGGCTGGAAGTTTTTCAAGCCGAGCGGAAGACCGTTTTCAGCGGGGATGTGGTTGCAACGCAGGGTGATTTTGTGCTAAACGCGAAGAAACTGGCGGTGTTTTTCAATGCCGACCAGAGCCAGGTGGAGCGTATGGAAGCGGTCGGACAGGTCAAGATTACCCAGCAGGGTCGGATCGCGACTGCGGATAAAGCCATCTTCAAACAACCGGAGCAGGTCCTGGAACTGCAGGGGAATGCACAATTGCAGCAAGGCGAAAACCGGATTGTCGGGGATGAGATCACGGTCTATCTTAAGGAGAACCGGAGTGTTGTCAAGAGTTCCGGCAGCGGCCGGGTCAAGGCGCTGATCATTCCCGCCAAGAAACAGGATGGCGCCCGGTGAAAAGGCAGCTGAAGGCGACCGGTTTGCGAAAGGCCTATGCCGGTCGGGAGGTTGTTTGCGGGGTTGATCTGAGCGTTGCTTCCGGACAGGTGATCGGCCTGCTGGGGCCGAACGGGGCCGGCAAGACGACCAGCTTCTATATGGTGGTCGGGCTGGCGCGGCCGGATCAGGGGACGGTCTTCCTTGATGACCGCAATATCACCGACCTGCCCATGTATCGCCGGGCTCGCGCTGGGATCTCTTATCTGCCCCAAGAGGCCTCGGTATTTCGAAAATTGACGGTTGCGGAGAATCTGCTGGCGATTATCGAGACCCTGCGCCTGACCGCTGGCGAACAGCAACAGCGCCTGGAAGCATTGCTGGAGGACTTGAATATCGGTCATATCCGCAATTCAAAAGGGTATGCGCTGTCCGGCGGGGAACGACGGCGGGTCGAGATCGCCCGCTCACTGGTTCTTGATCCTGCGTTTCTTCTTTTGGATGAACCCTTTGCCGGTATCGATCCGATTGCCGTGATCGATATCCAGAATATTATTTCGCAGCTCAAAGGTCGGGGTATCGGCATCCTGATTTCTGACCACAATGTCCGCGAAACTTTAGGGGTCTGCGATCAGGCTTATATTCTGAACCGAGGGCATGTTCTTGAATTCGGCACTCCCGAGGCGATTGCGGCAAGTCCCGTGGCCCGGGAAATTTACCTTGGAGACAAATTCCGGCTCTGACCTTGAGGCGGGTGAGATTGTCTTCCGAGACCTAACGACTGTTTGTTAATCGATCATGACATGGACTGAAACAAATTATGGCTCTTGATCTTCGTTTACAAGTTAAACTCAGCCAACAGCTGGTGATGACCCCCCAGTTGCAGCAGGCCATCAAGCTGCTTCAGCTTTCGCGCATGGAGCTGGTGGATGTTGTCACCCAGGAGTTGGCTGAAAACCCATTGCTGGAAGAGGGGCTTGATCCGAAAGAGGAGCGCGATGAGACCGTCGCCACGGAAGAGGACAGTGGTGCCGTAACCGAGGCTTCCCCGGAGCAGGAATTAAAGGGTGAAGCGGAAGGGATGAACGACATTGACTGGCAGACCTATCTGGAGGGCTACAGTCTGAACAGCAGCGACAGCCGCGATAATTATGAAGATCAGGAGGAACGCCCCTCCTACGAAAGTCTGTTAACCAAACAGGACAGCCTCAATGATCATCTGCTCTGGCAACTCGGGCTGTCGGCCTTTGCCGAGAAGGAGAGGCTGCTTGCCGCTGAAATCATCGGCAACCTTGATGAGTCGGGATATCTTCATGCCAGTCTGGAAGAGTTGTCCGCTTCCACGCAAACTGCACCGGAAGAGGTTGAGGCTGTCCTGAAGAAGGTTCAGCAGTTCGACCCGGCCGGGGTCGCCTGCCGCAATCTGCAGGAATGTCTGTTGCTGCAGTTGGAACGGATGGACCTCGGTGACTCCCTTGCGGCGCTCATCCTGCGTGATTGCCTGAGTGAACTGGAAGGCCGGAAATATCCGGCGATAGCCAAGGCGCTCAAGGTTTCGCTTGATGATGTGCTCGGTGCCGCCAAGTTGATCTCCGATCTCGACCCCCGACCGGGGCGTGCCTACAATGAAGAAGAGGTCCATTACATCGTTCCGGATATCTTCGTGCATAAGGTCGGTGACGAATATGTCGTCACCCAGAATGACGAGGGCCTGCCAAATCTGCGCATCAACTCCTTTTATCGCAACGCTCTGACCGATTCGAATGCGGTCGACAAAAAGGCCGGTGAATATATTCAGGATAAAATGCGTAGTGCGGTTTGGTTGATCAAGAGTATTCATCAGCGCCAGCGCACCATCTACAAAGTCACAAAAAGCATTGTCAAATTTCAAAGAGAGTTTTTCGATCATGGCATCGAATACCTCAAGCCCCTGGTGTTAAGGGATGTTGCAGAGGACATCGAGATGCATGAATCAACGGTCAGCCGGGTAACGACCAATAAATATGTGCAGACTCCACAGGGGCTTTTTGAACTGAAATTCTTTTTCAATAGCGGCATCAATACCGCCGATGGTGATGCCGTTGCTTCCGAAAGCGTGAAGAGCAAAATCAAAGAGATCATTGCCGCAGAAGATCCGAAGAAGCCCTATTCTGATCAGAAAATTGTCGCCTTGTTGAAAGACCAGGATATCAATATCGCCCGGCGGACAGTCACCAAATACCGCGAAATGCTCGGGCTCGGTTCCTCGACAGAACGAAAACGGCTGTTTTGAATACTGATTAGGAAATCTGTTTCGGATAGAAGGATGTCTCAGGCGCCATTCTACGCTATAATCCAAAGAAGAGCCTGGCACTAGGCCGGAGCCTGTCACCGCAAGGAGGTTGTCTTATGCAAATTGCCGTTACCTTCCGTCATATGGAAAGTAGTGATGCCGTTCGTAGCTATGTGGAAGAGAAACTGGCCCGGGTCAAAAAGTATATTGACGAGCCGATTGACGCTCAAGTTGTTTTATCCGTTCAGAAAAAAATCCATCATCGTGCTGAAGTGACCATGGTGGCCAAGGGCCTGACCATGAAAAGCATGGAAGAAAAAGACGATATGTATGCTGCCATTGACCTGATGGTCGATAAAATTGAACGGCAGCTCAAAAAGTACAAGGAAAAATTAAAAGAACATAAAGGAACTACGGCCAATCAGCGGTTGGTTGAAAAATCGATTATCTCGGGAGCGAGCGTTGATGACGGCAGTGGCAATCCGGAAATTATCCGCAGCCACTCGTTTTTTGTCAAACCGATGTCGGTTGAAGAAGCGGTGATGCAGATGGACCTGCTGGACAAGGAGTTCCTGGTTTTTACCGATGACCATTCCGAGGAGATGAATGTGGTTTACCGTCGCAAAGATGGCAACTACGGCTTGATCGTTCCTCAAGGAAGTTAACCATATTTGTGGATGCGGGTCTTTTCCCAGAAACGGGAAAAGACCCGTGCTGTTTTTATTGCTGACCGAATAAGATTGTGATTATGAACATTTCTGAACTACTGAATCCCCAGGCTATCGTCGCTGATCTTAAGGCTAAGGACAAGACAGGAACTCTTGCCGAACTCACGGATGCGCTGATTGCCTGTGAGCCCTCGCTGAACCGTGATGAAGTTATCGCTGTTCTGGAGGAGCGTGAAAAACTTGGCAGCACCGGGATCGGTGATGGGGTCGCCATTCCGCACGGAAAACTGGCGGGAATCCCGGAGCTGAAACTGGTGTTCGGCCGGAGCAAGGGCGGAGTCGATTTTGAGTCGATGGATGGCCAGCCGGCTTACCTGTTTTTTCTGCTGATCGCTCCAGAGGAATCCGTAGGCGTTCACCTGAAAACCCTGGCCAGGATTTCCAAGCTGCTGAAAGACTCGAAGGTGAGGAAAAAATTACTGGAAGCTGCTGATCAGGATGCGATTTACCAGATTATTCTTGAAGAAGAGGGCTAACTTTCCTGAAGATTGCCTCGCGAATCCGCTAACTTTTTTAGGGCCATGCCCGGGCTTGATTGACTACGAACCTTATGCCGAAGCTTTCGATACAGGACATTCTCGATGAAAAGGAAGCCGGTCTGAACCTGGAGCTGTTGGCCGGGGGGGCTGGCCTTGACAACTGTGTCTCTGTGCCAAGGATTCAAAAACCCGGCCTTGCGCTGGCCGGCTACATGAGCAGTCTGCATCCGGACCGGGTCCAGGTTTTGGGGACAACCGAACTGAGCTTTCTGGCACATATGCCGGAAGAGAAAGCCCGCGAGCAGGTTCGAAAGCTGTGTCAATACCAGCTTTCCTGCCTGGTGATTACCAAAGGCCAGGAGGTTCCGGACTATCTCATCGAAAGTGCTGATGCCGGGCGCACTCCATTGCTGCGGACCGACCATCTCAGCTCAAATTTTATTTCCCTGATCACGCGTTTTCTCGAGGAACGGTTACTGCCGACCTCAACCCTGCACGGGGTTCTGCTTGATGTCCTCGGCATGGGGGTTCTGATTCAGGGGAAAAGCGGGATCGGCAAAAGCGAATGCGCCCTGGAACTGATTTTACGTGGGTTTCGTCTGGTGGCGGATGATGTCGTCAAGGTCAGATTCAAACTGCCTTCTGTCGTTTTCGGCGAAGGGATGGATCTGTTGCCTCACCATATGGAGGTTCGGGGGCTCGGTATCCTCAACATCAAACATCTGTTCGGGGTCGCGGCGATTCGCGGCCGGAAAAAAATCGACTTGGTCGTGGAACTGGTCGAATGGGAGGATGATAAGGAGTACGATCGCCTGGGGGTGGAGGATCAAACCTTCAACCTGCATGGGGTTGAGCTTCCGTTTGTTCGTATCCCCGTGGCACCGGGGCGAAATATCAGCACCATTGTCGAAGTTGCTGCGCGGAACCAGCTGCTCAAAGAAATGGGTTATCACAGCGCTCGCGAATTTCAGGCATTGCTGGAAAAGCGTATGGCTGAAGCGGCGCACCTGCACTCTCATTCGATTATCGGAGATGATCTGGAATGAGTCAGCGGTTGGTCATTATCACCGGGCTTTCCGGCTCCGGAAAATCGACGGCGGCGCGCGTACTTGAAGATCAGGGCTTTTTCGTGGTCGACAATCTGCCCCTGGTGATGCTGCCGGATTTTTTGCAGCGTGCTGAAGAAGGGCTGAATGCCGAATCCGACCTTGCGGTGGTCATCGATGTCCGTAATCGGGGCTTTCTGGTTGACCACGCCAGGATCTTTCAGGGGTTGGAAGAAGCCGGCTATCAGTTGGATATCCTGTTTTTCGAAGCCGCCGATGAGGTCCTGCAGCGCCGCTACTCGGAAACCCGTCGTTCTCATCCGTTGGCCCATTCGGAGTCGGTCCAGGCCGGGATTCAAAGGGAACGTCAATATCTGCTGCGTTTGCGGAATGAGGCGACCAGGGTGATTGACAGCAGCAACCTGACCTCCCGGCAGTTACGGGATCTGGTGCTGTCTTTTCTGGGTGAAGAGCAGGAACCGCTGCTGATCGTCAACCTGGAGTCCTTCGGCTATCGCTACGGGCTGCCGCCGGCCGCAGATCTGGTTTTTGATGTGCGTTTTCTGCCCAACCCGCATTATATTGAAGAGTTAAGACCATTGACCGGACTTGATCCGGTATTACGTGATTATGTCCTCTCTCAGTCCGCCTGTCGTGAATTTCGCAAGCATCTGGATCCGCTCCTGGCTTTTCTGATTCCCCATTATCGGGCCGAGGGGAAGAGTTACCTGACGCTGGCCATTGGCTGTACGGGTGGCAGGCATCGCAGCGTATCAATTGTCGAAGACCTGTACGGTGCGTTTCCCGATGCGCAGGTTCTGCTGAGAGTGAATCATCGTGATATCGATAAAGGGTAAGTCATGATAGGTATTGTGGTGATTTCTCATGCCGGCTTGGCCGCAGAGCTGGTGCAGGCCGCTGAACTGATTTTGGGCTCGCTTGACAAGGTTCAGGCCATCAGTATCAATCGCAGTATGTCGGTGGACAATGCGAAAGCTGAATTACAGCATGCTATCGACCAGGTGGGCGTTGATGGCGAGGGGGTGATGATCCTGTCCGATCTGTTCGGGGGGACTCCGACCAATATCAGCGCCGAGTTTCTGGCGCCCGGGGCCATTGAAATTTTGACCGGGGTCAATCTGCCGATGTTGATCAAATGTGCCGGATGCAGAAATGAATTGATTCTGGAAGATTTGGCTGGACGCTTGAAAGAATACGCCCGGGATGCGATCATAAGACCTATGGAATTGTTGCGTAACATCGATAGAACCTGACAGGGGAAAACATGTCGCTGGTTTTAACACGGATAGATAATCGTTTGATCCATGGGCAGGTCCTGGAAGCATGGGTTCCGTTTGTCAAGGCCGATTGCATTGTCGTGGCCAACGATGAACTGGCCCATAATCCACTAAAGAAAATGATGATGCAGGCCTCTGTTCCCAGTCGGATGCAGGTGGAAATCGGCACCATTGATGAGATTATCTCGCTTTTGAACTCCGAAGCCCTTCAGCGCAAAAAGGTTCTGCTTTTGTTCGGAACCGCCGCCGATGCCTTGCGGGCTTATCGGAGCGGTCTTGAATTCGACCGTTTGAATCTGGGTAATCTTCATGCGGACAAGGGCAAAGCCCGCCTGTGTTGTACCGTCTTTCTGGATGAGGCTGATGTCGACGACCTGGCACTCCTTGATCAGGCGGGAGTCGATATCTCCGCGCGCTGTATCCCTGCAGACAGTGAACGGTCCTGGAAAAAAATGACGCCCCTGATAAAGGAAAAGGATTGATTATTCAGGATCTCTTGCTCGGCGCTTTGGTTGCGCTGCTCTGCGGATTGGACCGCGTTGCGGTTCTGCAGATCATGATCTCGCGACCGCTGGTTGCCGCACCCTTGACCGGGATGTTGCTGGGCCAGCCGTTGATCGGTCTGCAGGTCGGGATCATGATGGAGTTGTTGTGGCTGGCACGACTTCCGGTCGGCGCGGCGATTCCGCCTGACGATACGCAGGTCTCCATTGCGGCAACGGTTCTGGCGGTGACGGTGGCGCGCATGTTTGCGAGCAGCGGTCCGGAACCGGCCCTGTTCTGTTTGCTGGTGACCCTGCCGTTGGGAAAGTTGGGACAATATTTCGATCATCGTGCCCGGCGTTTTAACGACCATCTGCCGGAACTGGCAGAACTGGCCATCGAACGGGGTTCGCTGCGGGGCGCGGAGCGGCAACATCTAAAAGGGCTGTTGAGCTTCTCTGTCGCGGCGTTAAGTACCTATATTGTTATTCTTGGGGGCGGTCTGCTGATCATCCCGTTTTTATGGCCGCTAATTGAGGAAGGGCTGGTTTACTCGTCCAGCTGGATCCAGTTGGCGTTGCCGCTGATCGGTGTAGCGGTCATTTTAGGGACAATCAATGTCAGCCGGTCCATCACCCTGTTCTGTGCTTCTTTTGGAATGGCTTTTTTGCTGATGTGGCTGGTGTGACGATGGCTTTTTCCTGGAAAACAAAGCTTCATATCTGGTTACGCTTTTTGATTTTGCAGGCGAGCTGGAATTTTGAACGGCACCAGGGGCTGGGGTTCTTTTATGCTCTGCTGCCGGGGTTGCGCAAACTCTATTCCGGGAGCCAGCTGCTGGCCGTAGCGCGACGCTATGTCGGCTATTTCAATACCCACCCCTACCTGACCCCGCTGGTGGCCGGGGCGGTGTTGAAGCTCGAAGAAAAGCAGGCGGCTGGCGACACCCCTGCCGTCGATATTGATGATTTCAAGGAAATTGTCGCGGCGCCTTACGCGGCCATCGGCGATGCCTTGTTTTGGGGCGGTTTGCGACCTCTGTCTGCAGGGGTGAGTCTGTTTTTCGCGGTCAAAGGATTTCTCTGGTCCTCCCTGGTTTTTTTACTGCTGTTCAACCTGGTACCCTTCTGGTTCCGGACCGTTTTCTTTGCCCGGGGCTATCGGCAAGGCATGAACTCGGTAGAGTTCATTCAACAAAACAGCCTGCCAGACTGGGCCATCCATACCAAGGAGGCGGCGGTGGTTGTCCTTGGCGGGTTGAGTGCCTTTATGGTTTTTTCTCATCTGGGCCGGCAGTCTCTCGCGACCTGGTTAGGACTGCTGACCCTGCTACCAATGGTATTACTGGCGTATCTTGCCAGAAAAGGGGTGTCCACCCTTTGGATGATTTATATTATTGCACTGATCATATTCATGGCAGGGTTGTTCTGGGCAGATGTGATTCAGTGGCTTGAAATGTAAGGACGATAAATGTTAAGCCGAAATTTTACGATTAAGAACCGTCTTGGATTGCATGCCAGGGCTGCTGCCCAACTGGTGCAGACAGCCAATAAATTTAGCTCCGAAGTGACCCTGATCAAGGATGAGGTCGAGGTCAACGGCAAGAGTATTATGGGGATTCTTCTGCTTGCCGCGCCCCAGGGAACGGATATCGAGGTGACTGTTGCAGGGAGTGACGAAGACCAGGCGATGATCCGTATCGCCGCATTGATTGAGGATGGCTTTGGCGAAGATTGAGATCACTCCGGATACCTATCTGGTCGGCATTGGGGTTTCTCCGGGAATCAGTATTGGAGAAGTCTGCCTGCTGGCCAGTCGACCGGCCATTGACGCCGCTGAGATCTCTCCCGACCTGGTCAATACCGAGCTACAACGTTTCCGCTCTGCACTCAATCAGGCCCGGGAACAGCTGAACAATATAAAACGAGCCGTTTCCAAGCAGGAGCATCTGCGGGAGCATCTGTATATTCTGGAAACGCACTTGCTGATCCTTGATGACGATATGCTGGTCAAGGGAACGGAACAGGCGATCGGTAAGCTTCTTAATGCCGAAGCCGCCTTGTCACGCACCCTTGATAAGCTACGTGCTTTGTTCGACAATATTGAGGATGAGTATCTGCGTGAGCGGCGCTCCGATGTCGATGCCGTCGGTGATCGGTTGCTGCGGATCCTGGCTGGAGCCAGCGAGCGCAGTCTCGGCCAGGTCGGGCGTAGATCTCTGGTCGTCGCCCATGACCTGTCGCCGGCAGAGACCATGCAGATGGACCGCTCCAATATTCTTGGCTTTCTGACCGATAAAGGGGGGCGCACTTCCCATACCGCTATCCTGGCGCGTTCCCTTGATCTCCCGGCCATTGTCGGGCTGGAGAATGTTACCGCGCTGGTAACCGAGCGGATGCCGATCATCATTGATGGTTCCAGCGGTGTCGTGGTTCTCAACCCTTCGCCGGCGACTTTGCAGGAATATCGCGATCGCAAGCACTCCTTCGAGGTCCTTGAGCGCGAACTGGAAAGTTTGCGGGAGTTGCCGGCCAGGACGACAGACAACTGCATGATCGCTTTGCGTGGTAATCTGGAACTGCCAGGAGAGTTTACCCTCGCTTGTAAGCACGCGGCTGAAGGGGTCGGGTTGTTTCGGACTGAGTTTCTCTACCTGGGGCGCAGTACGCCTCCTTCCGAGGAGGAACAATTCCAGACTTATTGCCAGGTGCTGCAGATTATGCCGGAGCATCCGGTGACAATTCGGACTCTTGATATCGGCGGTGATAAATTTGTTCCCGAATTGAACTTGGCTGACGAATGCAATCCGGCCATGGGGCTGCGGGCGATTCGTTTCTCTCTGCGGGAAGTTACCCTGTTTAGGATTCAATTGCGGGCCATCCTGCGGGCCTCCCATTATGGCAAGGTTCGTATCATGTTTCCCATGATCAGCGGGGTTGCTGAAATCAGGGCCTGTAAACGGATGTTGCGGGATGCGGCGGTCGAACTGGAGCAGGAAGGATTAAAATATGATCCCGATCTCGAAGTCGGCATCATGGTTGAAACGCCATCGGCTGTATTGATCGCACCGTTGCTGGCCCGGGAGGTTGATTTCTTCTCCATCGGAACCAATGATCTGATTCAGTATTGCCTTGCCGTGGATCGGGGGAACGAATATGTTGCCTATCTTTACGATCCCCTGCATCCGGCCATCCTGCGGGCCCTGAAGGCGACCTGCGACGCTGCCAACAATGCCGGGATTCATGTGTGTATTTGCGGTGAGATGGCCGGCGAGCCGCTCTACGCCATGGTGTTGGCCGGACTCGGCTTTCATGAACTGTCTATGAACCCGTCCTGCGTACCACGGGTTAAGCGGGTGTTGCGGCAAATTTCCCGTCGTGATGGTGAGTTGCTGGTGGAAAAACTGCTGCAGCTGGCAACCAGCAAAGAGGTGTCCAGCCAGATAGATGAAGACATGCGCAAGCTGTTGCCGGAAATTTTTGACCGCCCCATCATCTGAGCAGTTGCTGTTGAATCGCCAAGCGGTCAGAAGCAGACCGGGTTTGACCGATCTGAAATGAGCGGATAGCATTTTCAGGTCCAGGAATATAAAAAAGATTGACTCAAGAGGCTTAACCTCATTAGTATCCGCAGGTTTTTAACATTTTAAGACGTCAGTAGGAGGACATTCAATATGGCCATGACCGATTTTCTTTTTACTTCGGAGTCCGTCAGCGAAGGACATCCTGACAAGGTTGCCGATCAGATTTCCGATGCTGTGCTTGATGCTATTCTGGCTCAGGACCCGAATGCCCGGGTCGCTTGTGAAACCTTGGTGACCACTGGGATGGCTTTTATCGCCGGGGAAATTACCACTATGGCCTATGCCGATCTGCCGGCTATTGTGCGGCAGACCATCAAGGAAATCGGCTACTGCGATTCCGCTATGGGTTTCGATTATGAGACCTGCGCGGTCATGACCTCGATTGATCAGCAGTCTCCGGACATTTCTCAAGGGGTCACCGCCGGTGAAGGTCTCTATAAAGAGCAGGGCGCCGGGGACCAGGGCTTGATGTTTGGGTTCGCTTGCAACGAGACTCCGGAATTGATGCCCATGCCGATTACTTTTGCCCATAAATTGACCAAACGGCTTGCAGATGTTCGCAAAAACGGTCAGCTGTCTTTTTTGCGGCCGGACAGCAAATCCCAGGTGTCGGTTCAATACGTCGATGACAAACCGAGCCGTATCGACACTATCGTTATCTCGTCACAGCACAATCCGGATGTGACCTATGAGCAGCTGCAGGAAGCGATTATCGAAGAGGTGATCAAGCCGACCCTGCCGGCAAAGCTGCTGGATGCCAAGACCCGCTTCCTGATCAATCCAACCGGTCGCTTCGTTGTCGGCGGACCGATGGGCGATTGCGGTCTGACCGGGCGAAAAATCATTGTCGACACCTACGGCGGACACGGTTCGCATGGGGGCGGAGCGTTCAGCGGGAAAGATCCTTCCAAGGTTGACCGGAGCGCCTCGTATATGGCCCGCTATATTGCCAAAAATATCGTCGCTGCCGGACTGGCACGGAAGTGTGAAGTGCAGCTGGCCTATGCCATCGGTGTCGCTGATCCGGTGTCGGTGATGATCAACACCTTCGGGACCGGCAAGATTCCGTCCAACACGATCGCCGGGATTGTTCGGGAAGAGTTCGATATGCGCCCGGCCGCCATCATCGAACAACTTGACCTGCTCAAACCGATTTATCGGCAGACTGCCGCTTATGGCCATTTCGGTCGGGAATTGCCAGGCTTTACCTGGGAAGTCACCGACCGCGCCGAGTCGATCAAGGCCCGCGCCGGCTTGTGATGGTTTGTTTTGGCAAAGGCCGTCCCGGTCTTTGCCAAGCTCGTTACGCAACAGCGTGGTTTTGCTTCATTGACAACCCCAAGGGGACTATCTCCTTGGGGTTGTTTTGTTTCCTCTTTTAATCCCGCACTCTTTTTACAATGTCCTGATAGGCATCGATTCGGCGATCGCGCAAAAACGGCCAGATCCGGCGGATCTGTTCGCTGCGCTCCAGGTCAAGTTCCAGGGTCAGGACGTCTTCCTGATCGCCGGCCTGCAGCAGGATTTCCCCCTGTCCACCGGCCACGAAGCTGTTGCCCCAAAACCGGGCCCCGGCTGTCTGGCCGCTGGGATCGGCTTCAAAACCGACCCGGTTGACTGCAACCACGGGGATCCCGTTGGCAACCGCGTGACTGCGCTGAATCGTGATCCAGGCATCCTGCTGGCGCTGTTGCTCTGCTTGGGAATCGGCCGGATCGAAACCGATGGCCGTCGGATAGATGAGGATTTCCGCTCCGGCCAGGGCCATCAGGCGGGCTGCTTCCGGATACCACTGATCCCAGCAGACCAATACTCCAAGCCTGCCGACCGACGTCTGGATAGGGTTGAAACCGAGGTCGCCGGGAGTAAAGTAAAACTTTTCGTAGTAGCCCGGATCGTCCGGGATGTGCATCTTGCGATATTTCCCGGCAATGCTGCCGTCGTTTTCCAACACCACCGCGGTGTTGTGATAGACCCCAGCCGCTCTTTTTTCGAACAAGGACAGCACCAGAACCAGGTTCAGCTCTTTGGCCAGTGCACCGAACTGCTCGGTGGCCGGACCGGGAATGGGTTCTGCCAGATTGCACAGAGCGGGATCTTCGGTCTGACAGAAATAGGGGCCGCAGTGCAGTTCCTGTAAAATAACCAGCCGGGCTCCCTGTGCCGCCGCCTGACGAATCCCCTGGAGGCTTTTGTTGATATTGGCCTGGCGGTCTTCCTGGCAGCTGTGCTGAACAAGGCCGATGGGCAAGGTTCTCATTTCAGAACTCCTTTCGGGATCTGCATGGTGATACAGTGCAGGGAGCCATGTTGCCTGATCAGGGTACGGCAATCAATGCCGATGATTTCGTAGCCGGGGAAAGCCTGGGCGATAATCGCCAGGGCTTCGCTGTCCGCCGGATCCGCATAGGTCGGCACCAGCACCAACTGATTGATTACCAGAAAATTGGCATAGGTTGCCGGTAGCCTCTCGCCGTCATCAAAACAGGCTGCCGGCCAGGGCAGCGGCAGCAGTCGGTATGGTTTCCCCGCTTTGGTGGTGAAGCTACGCAACTGTTCCTGCATACTTTGCAGGGCCGGGAAGTGTTCATCCGCCGGATCGTCACAGCGAACATAGACAATGGTTTCATCCGGGCAGAGCCGAGCCAAGGTATCGATATGGGAATCGGTATCGTCACCGGCCAGCCAGCCATGGTCGAGCCAAAGGAGATGAGCTGTGCCGAACAGTTTGGTGAGTTGTTCGGCGAGTTGCTTCCGCCCGAGGTGAGGGTTGCGGTTGGGGTTGAGCAGGCAGTCACTGGTGGTCAGCAGGGTGCCGTTGCCATCGCTTTCGATACTGCCCCCTTCCAGAATCAGACCAATGGTTTCCAGGGCTGTCTGCCCGAAACAGCCGGCCTGATGCAGGTTACGGGTGATCTGGTTGTCGGCCGCGGCGGCAAACTTCAATCCCCAACCGTTGAAGCCGAAATCCAGTAACAGCGGCTGATCCCCGGCGTAAACCGTGATCGGGCCGAAATCCCTGGCCCAGGTGTCATCGGTAGCAACAGCGAAAATCATGACCGCGTTCATGGCGACGCCATGATCCTGCAGCGCTTTTTCAACAGCCTTCGGTTCCGGAGTGGCGATGATGACCTTGCTGACCCTGGTCAGCTGCCGAGTCAATTCTAGGTAGGTCTGTTGCACCTCGGTAAGCAGTTCAGACCAGTCGGAATTCCGGTGCGGCCAGGCCAGCAGCACGGCATCCTGCTCTTCCCATTCGGCAGGAAGCCGACGAATTTGATAAGGGTTCTTTTCCATGAATGAGCTGCCTTTTGTCATTTCAACAATGTATGTTCGATCAAAATCTTCAGCCCGATGCTGATCAGCAGTGCCCCGCCCAGACGCTCCACCCACGGCCCCCAACTAGAGCCTAAACGCCTCCCCAGCAGCATGCCGCAGAGTGTCAGCAGGCAGGCGGTGAAACCGATGACCAGAGCCGGCGTCCAGATTTCGACTCCGAGCACGGCCAGGCTGAGGCCGACGGCCAGCGCATCGATACTGGTGGCAATGGACAGCATAACCAGGGACAGGCCCCGGGTCGGATCTCCCGGTTCGGCCTTTCCTTCTTCCTGCCAGGAATCACGGAGCATTTTTGCGCCGACCAGGAACAGCAGAATAAAGGCCAGCCAGTGATCAAAGGCTTCAATCTGCCGGCGCAGGCTGACCCCTGCCGCCCAGCCCAGAATCGGCATTAGAGCCTGAAACAGGCCGAAATGAAAAGCGAATCGAAACAGGTGCCGGCCGGTCAGTTTGGGCAGACTGAGGCCAGCGGCCAAGGCCACGGCAAAAGCGTCCATGGCCAAGGCAACGGCGATTCCAATCAGGGTTAGAATGTCCATATTTTCTACATATTTTATCGAGTAAGATGGGCCAGGTATAGTGGTCTTGGTGAGCAAATAAACTGGCGCTGTCTGACGTTGGTAACGCGGTCCGCGACGGCAATAAACAAAGGGCTGCGCGCGGCAGCCCTGAATAACCCGGCAGAGATATTACTGCTCAATGGAAACGCTTTCGATCAGAACAGGCTCTTTCGGCACGTCCTGGTGATAACCGTTGGTGCCGGTGGGAACCTGGGCGATGGCATCGACCACTTCCATTCCTGCCGTGACCTGGCCGAAAACGGCGTACCCATATTGGTTGGGAGCGGTGCCCTGGTGATCGAGAAAACTATTGTCGGCCAGGTTGATGAAAAACTGGCAGGTGGCGCTGTCAACGACCTGGGTGCGAGCCATGGCAATGGAGCCGCGGGTGTTTTTCAAGCCATTGGCGGCTTCGTTTTTGATCTGCCCGGCGGTTTTTTTCTGTGCCATTTCTTCGGTAAATCCGCCCCCCTGGATCATGAAGCCGGGGATGACGCGATGAAAAACCGTCTGGTCATAAAACCCGTCACGCGCATATTTTAGGAAGTTTTCAGTGCTGATCGGGGCTTTTTCGGCATTCAGTTCAATGACGATCTCTCCCTTGCTGGTCTGGACCTTCACCACCGGTTGAGTGCTCATTGGCATACTCCTTTTCGGAAATGTAAATTCTCAGGTTGACACCGTGGTTCGAAACGAACTGCGGCGAACTTTTTAGGAGCTACATAATGCCGTGATCAAGAAATGAATTTCAAGTACGATTTCAGGGGAAAATGGTGCCGGCTTCGAGAAGCTTGGTAAAGCGGTCATTGGGCAAGGGCTTGCTGAACAGATACCCCTGGAAAATGGAGCAGCCTTTTTCCTGGAGGAAATTGAGTTCGTATTCGGTTTCCACCCCTTCGGCGACAACTTTCAGATCCAGGTGTTTGGCCATGGAGATGATGGTGTCGACAATGGCGGCGTCGTTGATGTCGTTTTCGATATCCCGGACAAAAGATTGATCGATCTTGAGGATATCCAGAGGCATTTTTTTGAGATAGGCCAGGGATGAATAACCGGTTCCAAAATCGTCTATGGACAGCTCGATGCCAAGCTTTTTCAGCCCCTGCATTTTGTCGATGGTATCAACGATATTATCAATCACCATCCCCTCGGTCAGTTCCAGGCCGAGCATGGCCGGATCTGCTCCAGTCTCATCAAGAATATTTTTGACCTGGTTGATAAAATGGGGCTGCCGGAACTGGCGCGGGCTGACATTGACGGCCAGGTGGGGAATCGGAAACCCGCACTCATGCCAGCGGCGCATTTGCAGGCAGGCATTGCGGAGAACCCATTCGCCGATGGGTAAAATCAGCCCGGTCACTTCTGCCACCGGGATGAATATGGCCGGCGAAATAAAGCCCTTTTCCGGATGCTCCCAGCGGATCAGGGTTTCGGCGCCGACAATCTGCCCGGCGCTGTTGACCTGAGGTTGAAAATACAGGCTCAGCTGATTTCTTTCCAGGGCATAGCGCAGTTCCTTTTCGATGGCCAGCCGGCTGTCCGCTGCGGCCTGCATGCTGGGCAGGAAAAAGCGGATCATGTCCCGACCTTCTTCCTTGGCCCGATACATGGCGGTGTCTGCATAGCGCAGAATATCGATACCGGATTCCTGGTCGAGTTGGTTTTTGTCCGCAGACGGGAACATGGCCACCCCGATACTCGGAGTGATATGTAATTCATGTCCGGCGATCTGATATTTCTGGGCCAGGCGGGACTTGATGGCTTCAGCCTTATACTGAGCCGCGGCTGCCGCGTTGGTGGCGTCGCTGCCCAGGTCGGAGAGCAGCATGACGAATTCATCGCCGCCCAGTCGGGAAACCGTGTCCTCGGCGCGCAGATCCAGAGTCAGGCGGGAGGCGACCTCTTTGAGCAAAGCATCGCCGACCGGATGCCCCAGCGAGTCGTTGATATTCTTGAAACGATCCAGGTCCAGATAGAGCATGGCCCCGTAATGATCGAAGCGACGGACCAGGGAAATGTTCTGTTCCAGACGGTTGAGGAGCAGGCGGCGATTCGGCAGATCGGTCAGCGCGTCATAATAGGCCAGGTCCTCGATTCGTTCCTCCGCCTGCTTGCGCTCGGTCACATCGCGCAAGGTCGCGCAAATTTTGTCTTTGTTCTGGTCCAGGCCCTTTTGGAAGCTGGCATTGAGAGAACAGGGGATCAGCCGACCGTCTTTGTCCTGTAGGTTGATTTCAAAATCAACGATGCGGTCTTTTTCCTGCAACTGGGTAAACAATAGGCTGCGGTCCTGTTCGGCCGGAAAAATCATCAGCACATTTTGGTTGAGGACTTCGCTGCGTTTATAGGAGGAGATATTGGAGATGGAGGGGCTGATCTCGATGATGGTCCCGTCAAAGCCCATTTCCAGATAAACATCCTGCAGGTTTTCGAAAATCAGGCGGTATTTTTCTTCGCTGTTTTTCAGCCGCAAGTGCGAGTTATTGAGGTCTCGGACCGCTTTCTGGAGGGCTTCGGTACGTTTGGTGACTTCTTCCTCCAGGTGTTCCTGATAGGCCCGGTTTTCAATGATCAGCCGTGACCGCTCGATGGCCTGGTTGATTGCGTGGAGGAGCGCCGACATATCCTGAATCGGTTTAAGGAGGTAATTCCACGCCCCTTTATGAATGGCTTCAATGGCATCACCGATGACGCCCGTTCCCGAAACAACAATCACCGGGGTGTCGGGGGAGGTTCTCTTGATCTCTTCAAGAACTTCCAGCCCGTCGATTTCCGGCATGCGCAGATCGCACAGGACCAGATCCGGTTGTTCGCGGGCAAATATTTCAAGACCTTCTCGGCCGTTGGCAGCTTCCAGAACTTGAAAGTCAAAATCCTCCAGAAATAGGCGAAAACTGGCTCTTATGTTCTCTTCATCATCTATCGTCAGGACAACCGGGTTTCTGCGTAGTTCCATTAAAAGAAAACCTCAAAAGCATGGAGGAACTGATGTGACCAAAATGTTTATCATTACTAAATATTTATGGGATTTCCCTCATGTATTATGCCGGGAGAAATGGAGTTAGTCAAATTTAATTTTGGGGTCTGGCAATTTCTTCCCTCGCTTTATAAATCACCAGTCATGGATTGCAGAATAAACAGTTTGGGATTGATCGATTCAACTGTTTTGACAATATCGGTAAACAGCTGAAAGTCAACCCCTTCTTCGCAGTCGCTGCCTTGAAAATAGGCATATCCTTTGGGTAATTCGCTGCCCCGGCCGTTATGGAGCAGGAGCAGGTCGACCAGGTCGTTAATGCGGCCGTCCGCTTCCCATGGGTCACGATAATTATATTGCCGGGCGATAATATGCAGACCCAGGCCGTTGGCAAAGACTGCCTTGACCTCGAAAGAAAAATCCCGCGGCGATCCGTAATGATCGTTGCGTCCGGAACGGCTCATCACCCGAGCGCCTTGCTGTGCCAGATATTCGCGGATACTCTCTTCCGACATGGGTGGATGTTGTTCAGTCACGATTGTCTCCTTTCTCCAAATTATCTCGCTGCGAGCTGTTGCTCCCTGTCTTTTGCCGCAACAATAGCTGTTCCGTAAGCAGGTCAAGGACAGTGGTTCTGCAGCCTCAGTTCCAACCCCCAGGATACCGGCTTGCGGCCTTCCGGCGATAGAACCCAGAGGGTCGGAATCGCTGAACTGGCCGGGGCCGGGCCGAACCCATCGGTCAGATAAATCATTGCTGCTGGGCGGGGTTGCAATTGTTGCGCATATTCGAATGCCGGCCGAAAATCGGTGAACCCACCGCCACGGTAGGTATCAACCACCAGAGGTTGACCGCTGAATGCCGCCACCTTTTGAATGCGGCTGCCGGTGTAAAGCACGGTAATGCGGCTTTGCCGCCCCTGGGCAATGCGCAACAGTTCGTTGGCAAAGGCTTCTCGTAGTGGCTGGGTGTCCGTTGAATCGCTGACATCAATGGCGACGACCAGGTTAAGATACTGTTTTTTACGCAGGCCGGGGGTGTGGCGGTCAAAACGGCGATGACTGCGCGACCAGGTTGGGCTTTTTCCGACCCGTCCGGCGGTGCCGACGAATTGACGCAGAATCTGCTGCCAAGGGATGCTGGGTGGAGTCAGGAATGGTTCCAGGAGGGTTGCCAGTTCCCCTTCGTGCTCATCCTGACCGCCCTGTCGGGCCTTGCTGACCATCTGCCGAACCACCTGTTCCGATAGTGCTGTCGGGGTGCGGTCGGCATCCTGCCAGGGGGTGTGGTCATCGATGATCTCCAGCTGATCCTCGGTGACCGGGTTTTGTTCACCGCTATCTTGGGGCGGACGCCGGTCGTCTCCGGTGCCGTTCAAACGTCCCAGTTCCGGCAGCTGGAGCAGGCGGGCATAGTATTCTTCGGCAGCCAGACCTTCCGGAAGGCGCAGCCGGGACGGGAGGGCGGCTTCCCGGGGCAGGTTGGCAATCCCCGGGTTAATAGCCAGGTCGCAAGCCAGATCCCAGATTCTGGCCCGACGCTCTTTGCGGCGGCAGGGGTGCAGGTGCAGAATATGCTTGATCAGGTGTTCGAGAAGCGCTTCCTGCTCGGTCGGGGCGAAGAGCGCAAATCGCTGCGGGTTGACCAGCAAGGTCGGAATTGCATCGGCAATGGTGACGGCGACTGCTTTATTTCCAGCGTAGGGCAGGCGCTTGAACTGGAGCAGAAACTGGCCAAAAAAGGGGCGGCTTTTCAGCAGACGGACGATGGCGTCCTGTAGCGGCCGCAACGGATCAGGCGACATCCTGGCTGATCTGGCGGATGGTGTCGAGAATGGAATCGTCATACTTATCCAAACACAGAAAGTCTGCAACCGGCGGGATACGCAGCAGTGCTTTGACCAGCCCGAAACGCATGTCACGCGGCAGAATATCGATATAGGCGACCAGGTTGTCCTGGGCCGTTGCGGCCAGCCGGCTGTCGTTCTGCAGGCAGGTGATCAGCGCGCTCATGGTGGCGGCCTGAATATCGTCCTGCTGGGCCGCAGCCTGGTCGGCAACCTCCGGCCAGCGGGTCAGGATATCTTCCGCGCTCAATGGCCGGGTCCGCTGTTCCGTGCACCACTGTAGAAAGCTGACCGCGGCTTCCCGGCCGATGATCCCGCTGTAAACTTCCATCTCCAGGTGGCGGGGGAAACGGCAGCGGTGGCGCAGGATGCTGATCATTTCCCAGGCCCGTTCGGACGGTTCGATCTGCATGTCGAAAGGGTTGCTGCCAAGAGCCAGCAGCTGTTGATTGGCGGCAATGAAATGGCGAACCTGGCCGTCAAAATCTTCTTTGGCCGCATGCCGTAACCAGCATTCCGCATCGGTTTCAACCTGAATGACCACCATGCGGTCGAGCAGGGCGCGATCGAGGGGCGCGACCTGGTAGCTGCCGTCAGGCGGATTGATGGCGACCACGACGCGATGCTGAGGAGCCAGGTGGTGGGTATGCAGTGCGCGAGGCTGGCCTTCGGTCGGAGGCTCGACAAATTGGAAGATCGCCTGCAGGGTGTCTTCCTGTTGGGCGCGGTTGAGCTCGTCACAATGCACGACCGTTGGGGACGCATCCGCTGCCGGCCACCAGCTTGGACATGACCAATGCATGATGGTCTCTTCGCGATAGGGGATTCCGACCAGGTCACCGACTTCCATCTGACCGAGGCGCAACGGAACATAAGCGAATTCAATGTCCCGGCAGACCTGAATGATCCCAGCAGTCTTCCCAACCCCGCGATGACCGACGACACAGGGAGTGAGGTCGGTTTTAGTGAGGATCTCCTTCAGTACGATTTTCATCTGTTCGATGTTCATAACAGCCCTGATCTGTGATTTAATACCTTTGTGGTCAGATATTGATAGCACGAGCGGAATTTTGGTGCAAGAAATCTGTTCTCCCGGTTGCTGATGACGCAAAAATACCTTGTTTTTTGCGTTCTTCCGCTGAATCGACAATAATATAAGGGTCGGGAGTCTTGGCTCTTCAGTGAAGGGACGCTGACCATGGTCACTTTATCACGTCTGCTGCTTGCGGTGCTGTTCTTTTTCTCTATCGTGGCAGTCCCCGCCCTGGGCGAGGAACCCGATTTGCGTCGACTGATTCGCCAGGTTGAAAGGCAATATACCGGGGAATCTTCTATTGCAACTGTTGAAATGACGGTGGAAACAGGTCATTGGCAGCGGCACCTGACCATGGAGCTGTGGTCCCTCGGCAGGGAGCGTTTTCTGGTCAGAATTGTTGACCCGGCCAAGGAAAAAGGGGTCGCGACCCTCAAGGTTGACAATGAGGTCTGGAACTATCTGCCCAAGGTCGATCGGGTGATTCGGGTCCCGCCATCAATGATGGGTGGTGCCTGGATGGGCAGTCATATCACCAATGACGATCTGGTCAAAGCGAATAAAATCGATGAGGACTATGATTTTCAACTGCTCGAAGAGAATGCCACCAGCTGGGTTATCGAAGCTCTGCCCAAGCCGACTGCGGCGGTCATCTGGGGGAAAATTATTTATCGGCTGAATCCCGAAACCCTGGTTCCCGAGCGAATCGACTATTTCGACGAGGAAGACATCCTGGTCAGGCAAATCTCTTTTGCCGATGTTCAACTGGTGAACGGCCGCCGTGTTCCGTTGCGTATGACCGTCCTGCCGGTGGAAAAGCCGACGGAAAAAACCGTGTTGCAATATCGCCGCCTGCAGTTCGATGTCAGCCTGGAAAAAAGCTTTTTTTCCCTAGGCCGGCTGAAGGAGCGGCGCTGATGCTGGCCCGGCTGGCGTTGCGGAACATCTGGCGGAATCGTCGCCGCACCCTGTTGACCCTGTCGGCCATGGTCGTCTCTTCTGCGCTGTTGATCCTCGCCCTTGGGGTTTTCTCCGGCATGCTGCGGGATATGCTGGCTTCGGCAACCGAACAGTATTACGGCCACCTGGTGGTCAGCGCCAAGGGGTATCAGGATGACCGCGATATGTACCGCAGCTATTCTCCCGAAGCCATTGAGACGATTCTGCAGCACAAACAGTCGATCACCGGGTATTCCTTGCGCCTGCGCAGTTTCGGGTTGCTCTCCTTTGCCCGCAACAGTTCGCCTGCCGAATTGCTCGGGGTGATCCCCGCCTTGGAGAAGCAGGTGACCAGCTTGCAGAACAGTCTGGTTGCCGGGAACTACCTGGCCGCAGACAGTCCGGCGGGGGCGGTCCTCGGGGCCGGTTTGGCCCGTCGGCTCGGGGTTAAGCCGGGGGATGACCTGGTTTTTGTCACCCAGGCGGCCGACGGCTCCATCGGTAATGACCTGTTGACCGTAAGCGGGGTTTTTTCGACCGGCGATTATGGGCACGACAATTCTCTGGTCCTGGTCCCTCTGGGTTGGTTGCAGCGGGTCATGGTGTTGCCCGGGCGGATTCATGAGACCGCTTTACGCATCGATGATCCGCTGGCGGCTGCGGCAAGAGCGGCGCAGCTGCGGCCGTTATTGCCCGCCGGCCTGGAAATTTTGACCTGGGGAGACCTGCTGCCGGAAATGCGTGAGGTAGTGGCCAGTTACAATGTCTCGCGGCTGATTGTGGTGACGATCCTGTATCTGGCCACCGGGCTGGGAATTCTCAACACTTTTTTCATGTCGGTCATGGAACGGACCAGGGAGTTCGGGGTGTTGCTCGCCCTCGGGATGCGCCCCGGGCAGATCCGCCTGCTGGTTTTCCTGGAAACCTTTTTCATGGGCTTATTTGGCCTGGCCTTTGGCATTCTCGGTGGAGTGGTATTGAGTCTGTATATGGTCCGGGTCGGGATCGACCTGTCCGGAACCCTGACCCCGATCACCTATGCCGGCGGAACGATTTTGCCGCGCCTGGGGGCGGTGCTGGAATGGTCGAATGTGCTGATCCCGGCGCTCTGCCTGTTGGTGGTGTCCCTGCTGGCCGGTTTTTTGCCGGCCAACCGCGCCGCCCGCATGCAGCCGGTTGCTGCCATCCGTGAGGAGTGACATGGACCTGCTCGCTCTGGCCTGGAAGAACCTCTGGCGCAACCGACGGCGGACGCTGATCACCCTGGCCGCACTCAGCCTCAGCCTGATGTTGATTGAGGCTGCCCACAACCTGTCTTTCGGCGTCTATCGAACCATGATCGACAGCGGCGTCCGGGCTGGCAGCGGTCATCTGACCATTTATCGGCAGGGCTATCTGGCCGCTCGGGATGAAAAACTCTCCTTTGATCCCGACAGCCTGGCGGACACCATCACCGGTTTTGACGGGGTGGCCGCGGTGCTGCCACGGCTCTATCTGGCGGCTTTGGCCCAGTCCAGCCGGGAAAGCCGCGGGGTGCTGCTGACCGGCATCGATCCCCGGGTTGAGCGCCGCATCAATCCCTTTTTAAGGCAGCTGCCAGCCGCACAAATGCTGACTTCGTTGAACGGCCGCGAAGCGATTCTGGGCAGCAGGCTCCTCAAGGAGCTGCAACTGAAACCCGGCAACAAATTTGTCGTCACCCTGCAGGATCGCTCCGGTGATCTGGTCAGTGAAATGTTCCGGGTCCATGGCGTGGTCGAGACTGGCATCAAGAATGTCGACAAGACTCTGCTTCTGGTCGGTCGTGAGCGCGCTGGCGCCCTGGCCGGGATCGGCCATGAGATTCACGAACTGGCCATCATCCTTAACAGTCCGGATGCCGAAGCAACGGTTTATCCTCGCCTGCAGGCGCTGATCAGTCAATTCCCCGGCCTCGAAGCGGTCAGTTGGGAGCGGGCCATGCCCAACCTGTTTAATGCGATTCGCCTCGATTATGCGAGTCAGAAATTCATCTTCGTGATCATGCTGCTGATTGTCACCATCGGGGTGGTCAATACCCTGTTAATGTCGGTGATGGAACGCTTTCGCGAATTCGGCATCATTCTGGCCGTCGGTGCCAGCGCTATGCGGCTGAGAACGCTGGTTTTGCTCGAGGCGCTGCTGCTGGGGGTGGTTTCAATGTTGCTTGGCACCCTCCTTGGCTCCCTGGCCACCTGGTATCTGCAGGTTGTCGGGATCGATATGCGCAGTTTTATTGAGCAGAGTCTGGAGTTTGGCGGGGTGGTGTTCGATCCGGTGCTGCGCGCGCAGTGGGATCTGTTGTGGATGGTCCAGGTTGCCGTTTACCTGTTGTTCCTGACGCTTGGCGCGGCTCTGTATCCCGCCGTCAAGGCTGGCCGGATCAATCCTGTCGATGCCATGCGGCATCATTGAAAGGAGCGGGGCTATGGCGTTGATCGAATTGACCGATGTCACCAAGATCTACCCCCTCGGTAACCAGCAGGTGGTTGCAGTCAACAATTTTACCCTGCAGATCGAGGCCGGCGAGTTCTGTGTCCTGGCCGGGCCGTCCGGCAGCGGGAAAACCACTCTGCTTAATCTGATCGGTTGCCTAGATCAGCCGACCAGCGGTGAAATCCGCCTGCAAGGGCAGGACGTGGGGCACGCCGCGCGCAAGGAGCTGGCCGCCCTGCGCTTGCATAAAATCGGTTTCGTGTTTCAGGCCTATAACCTGATCCCGGTCTTGACCGCTGCGGAGAACGCCGAATTCACCTTGATGCTGCAAGGACTCGACAAGGCCGCCCGGCGGCGCAGAGTCGAGGAGCTGTTTGCCGAGCTGGGACTGGCCGGGCTGGAAGACCGGAAACCCTCGGATCTGTCAGGAGGCCAGCAGCAACGGGTCGCCATAGCCCGGGCGCTGGCTTCCGATCCTGCGGTTATCCTGGCGGACGAGCCGACGGCCAGTATCGATTCCCAGACCAGTGAGGAGTTGCTGGCCCTGATGGAACGCCTGAATCGGGAGTCCGGGGTGACCTTTATTGTCAGTTCCCATGACCCGCTGGTGATGGCCCATGCCAGCCGGCTGATCAAGCTGGTTGATGGTCATCTGGAGACGGCGCAGTGAAGCTCGGGCTGGTGTGTTTTGCGCTGCTGCTCAGCAGCTGGGGCGTAGCCAATGCCAGCGCCTGGGGAGAGGCTGTCCGTCTCAACGGGTCCCTCAAAAACCTGAATCTCTACAGTGAAAATTATGCCGGACCTGATACGGACGGCGGGTTGCTGGTCGAACATGCCCGGCTCGATCTGCAGGCAACCTTGCCGGCCGCTGTGCTGCTGGAACTGGCGGTCGATCAGCAACAGCTGTGGTCGAATCGCCGCGGGATCTCGATCAGCGGCGGTTCTCCCGCAAATCGGCGTTTTGATCTGGACAAATTCTGGGGGGAGGGGGGGCGCTCCGGTGGTCTGCTGCAGCTGGATCGGCTCAATCTGCACACCGAAGCGCTGGGAGCACAGTGGACCCTCGGCCGCCAGGCCATCGGCTTCGGGCGGATCAGCCTGTTTTCCCCCCTTGACGTCATTGCCCCCTTTGCCCCCGATGTGCTGGATGCCGAGGTTCGACCCGGGGTTGATGCGTTCCGAGGGGTTCGCTATTTCGGTTTGGCCGGTCAACTCGGCGGGACCCTGGTGCTGGGTGATGAGCGCCGTCACAATAGCTATCTGCTGACCTTCGGGGAGAATGTTGCGGGGGTGGATGTGCTGCTGCTGGCCGGGCGGTTACGCGGTCGGCCCATGGCGGGGATCGGTCTGGCCGGTGAGCTGGGCAACGTCGGCCTGAAAGGGGAAGTCGCCCGCTATCGCGGGACCGCGGTCGGGCAGCCCGGGGGCGACCTGTATGGCAGTTTTACTATTGCGGCGTTGGAAAGCTGGTATCGGTTTGACAACGGCCTGGTGCTGCTGGCCGAATACCTGCGCAACGGCAGCGGCGGAGACCGCCCGCAGGAATATGCGTTGATTCAGGCCTCCGCGCCGTACCGGGAAGGGCTCAGTTTTCTGAGCGGACAGAACTATCTGCTGTTTGGTCCCTCTTACGATCTCCATCCCTTGGTCACCTTAAACGGCCTGGTGATCTGGAATTTGGATGATGATTCCCTGCTGTTGCGTCCCCAGCTGACCCTGTCCCTGGCCGATAATCTGCAACTTGACCTGTTCTGGGGCTGGGGCATTGGTGAGCGAACCAGAGTTGCTGGCGACAGCGGGCAAGCGCTGGTGCGCAGTGAATTTGGGGCCGTTGGAAACAGCGGCGCAATGTTACTGCGCTGGTATTTTTAAGCTTATTCTGCCCTGCCGTGCTCAACCAGTCCGGCTTCAATTCAGCAGGGAACGAATCACCTTGTCCGTACCCGCCCGCAGAATTTCGATAAACTCATCGGTCAGGAAGAATTGCTCCCGGTAATTTTCAGGGAGCTCCCGTGGCAGGGTGTCTCCGTTGGAGCCGTAACCGAACTGGTAGCTGAGCAGGTTGGCCACATAGGCCGCAATGATGATATCCGGATCAAGGGGCGTACTTTTGGGATTATGGTGGAACTTGATCGCGTTGAAAATGAAGGAGGGCAGTGCCCACCATCCCGCTAAAAAACTGCCCAGTTCGGTATGGTCGGACTGATAAATCTCACGTTCTGCTTCGCTCAGTGGGAGCGCTTTTTTTCGCGCCAGCTCAATGGCCCGGGCAAACTGTTGGGGGTAGAAACTCGCTGCGACAAGTTTACCCAGATCGTGCAGCAGCCCGGCGATAAAGGCGCGGTCCTGGCGGACACTGTCGACGGGGAAAAGGGTTTTGATCAACAGTCTGCTGATGCTGGCTGTGGCCATGGAATGTTTCTGGAATTTTTTGAAATCAAAGCCTTTAATAAGTGGAATTTTACCGGCCACTGTTCGGTTGACCGCTTCAGTCAGGACCAGGCTTTCGACGATATCCGTGCCGAGGACAATGATGGCTTTTTTTATGCTGTCGACCTGGAAGCGCTGACCGAACAAGGCAGAATTAGCCCAACGCAGGACTATTGCCGCAAGGGCAACGTCCTGGCTGATATATTCAGCCATTTGGTCAATGTCGACATCGTCCTGTTGTATACAGGAGCGGACATTGGCGTAACTGGCGGGTAGGGCCGGGAGCAATGGGATCGAATTGATCAGGCGCTGAAATTCCAAACTGTGTTTTTTCTGTTGTTTGGACTGGCGCAAGGCGCTCCGGAGAATTTCTTTGCACTCCTGGTCGATCCAGGGCTTCGGGATCAGTTGTTGCGCCTGGCCATGGGTCAGGGCACTGATGACCTCATCCTGATCGCTGCCGGCGGTCATGAAGATCCGGATGATCTGGGGATAATCATGCTGAATTTTTTGAAACAGCTGGATTCCGTCAGTATCGCCCAAGCTGACTTCGGCAACGATCAGATCAATGGTCTCAGTTTCGAGTGTTGCAAGGGCCTCTTTTGCGGTGGCCACGAACCGGCAGTTCCAAGGTTCGTCATTTAGCAGTTGGTTGAGAGCGGTGCGGGTTGCAGGGTGGGGATCAACAAAAAGAATACCGGGAAAATCTGTGTTCATGCCTTAACGTCCTGTTCAGTGCGGACCCTGCTGCGCTGCCGGCCCGCCCTGCTGAGTCAAACTGTTTGGTGCTTTTATCCGGGGATCGGAATTGCCTCTGAAATCTGTTGCTTCCGGCTGGTTGAAAACGACCGCTCAGACGACACGAAGTGATGACTATCGTCTGCACAAGGAGGCTCCGGCGGTGTCTGCAGCCGGTCGAAGCAGGCGAAGTATGGCATAGATTGGAAGGAAAGTTAATAGATACTTAACTTTTTTGGTTAGGAATAATCAGCTGGGGTCCCCGTTTCTGCAGTTTGAGCAGCTCGCAATTTTCATAGCAGATCTGGCGGAAATCGGCTGAGATGCGTTCATCAACCGCAGCACTTTTCCAGAACAGGATGGCCGCATCCAGGGCGCTGGACAATTGCGCAGAGGCTTCGTTGCGGACTGCGGGCGGAGTGAACAGGCAGGCCGGTAATTCGCCGGCCACGGGTTCGTAAAGAGTGGGGCGGATGCCGTAGGCCGGAGCCAGCAAAAAAGAATCCTGCTGGTGTGGAATTAGGGAGATATTGGCGAAATGCTGGTTGCTGTTACCGATCAGGTCGCTGAACAGAGCTAGCCAAAGGATCTTTTCCGCATCGTCGGCACTGATCAGTTTGTGATGGTGCAGGCGGGTGGCGGCATCGACCCAGGTATCGCAGGGGGTTTGCAGCTTTTCATGCAGGGCACGCAGGGAGACCAGCGGTAACCGGCCGATGGCGCCGCGCCGGTCGAAGCGTTTCAAGCACAGAAAGACCTGGTGGCCTGCAGTGATCAGGCGTGAGCGGGCGGCCGAGCGGCCGGCCAGGCGAATGGTCTCCAAGGCCAAGTGTTCACAAACCAACAGGTCGGCATAGCGGCGGGCCTCGTTGCTGTCGACGGCAGGTGAAAATTTAACCAGCGTCTGGCAAGGGGCTCCCTGATCATTGATGCAGATGGTGAACTTCGGTTGTTCGCCGCCGACCTGGGCGGCATTGAGTTCCCCGGACAGCGCCTGCTGGGCCAGCTGCGGGTAGATCCAGGACTTGGTGCCGATATCGATGAGTTGCGGTTCCTGGCGGGCCTGTTCAAAGTACCGGGCCAGGGATTGTTCGCCGATAATCAGGTTGCCGCTACGGTCCTCTCCGCAACGGCTGATGGCAAACAGTCGGTCGGAGCTGTTCCAGTCGCTGATTTTTCGCGGCAGGTTGAGACTGTCGCTATGGCGATAGGCAAAGATCCTGGCCCCGAAACCGGACATCTGCAGATCGAGAATAAACCAGGGCAGGTGGGGGAACAGTTCCCCCGCTTCGTTGGCATCTTCCCACCAGTATTGCCCGCCCTGCAGGGCCAGCAGGGTGCCGAAGTGGTGAGCGTCACCGCGCGGATCGATGCGGTAGACCGGAAAACGGCTGTCCTGATCATGAATTTTGCGCGGCAGGCCGTAGCAGGTCGCCCGGCCTTTGCCCATAGTGACCAACTCCTGGCCCATGTCGTTGATCAGGCGTGACAAGGTCGGTTGGCTGATATTCAGCAGCTGGGTCAACTCACGCGAGTTATGCACCCGAGTTCCCAGCAACGAGCGCAATTGCTCCCGGTGTTGGCCACGCATGGAGGCCTCCTTTGCTGTCTTGGCAGAAGAGATGAGCTCGCCGCTAAGGATGTTCGGGCTCCGCTTATCTCGTGACTGCGAACCGGCCTGAATAAATCAATACATAAATTAATACCTGATAAATGTCTGATATCAAGGTTTTTTTTTAAAAAAATAGCAGAACGATGAATTGATTTTTGAATGGTAAAGGGGAGTTGGAGGCTGACTCTGAATGACTTGATCGGGCAATCTGCCGGCTTCAGCGCGGGGATGGGAACCCCCATCCCCAGGCTCGGCAGGTGTGACTGAAAAATCCAGGCCGTGGAACAATCAGACCACTGCAAAACAGTGATAAGTAACGGTCAAGACGGCCTTGGTTGGTCGTTGGCCGCCTTTACAATCGGGAAAACCCGCGTTGCTTTTTGCGCGAGATCTTGCCGATAATCCAGCCGCCGAAAAAGACCCCGCCGCCGGCCAGGAACCACTGGATCATATTGGAACGATGGAAATTCCGGTTTTCCTCGCGGAGCACCACCAGTTCATTGTTGAGTTGTTTATTCTGTTCAATCAGATCTTCGTTTTCGGTACTCAGGCTGACGACATTCTGCGAATTCTGTAGCAGGCTATCGTACTCATTTTTGACCTTGTCAAGGTCGTCGTTGGCAACCTGTAGCTGTTTCTGCAACTCTGCAATCTTGGCCAGGTTGGCGTCGGCATTGGCCAGTTTATCGGCACTGCTCTGTTGTTGTTGCTGCAGCTGTTCCTTGAGGGCGGCAGTTTCTTTTTCCAGCCGATCAATCTGGACCGCTTTCGGCAGTTCCTTGGTGACATATTGTCTGAGGATATAGCCTACTTTGCCTTCCGGGGTACGAACCTTGACATAGGTCTGGTCCTCGCCCAGAACTTCGACCGGGGTGGCGGTTTTCAGGTTGTCGACGGTCTGGTAATTATTCCCCGTGTTGCTTCTGACTGTCACCACCAGAACGTCTGAAATATAGCGGGTTTCGGCAAAGCCGGCGGTTGCGATCAGCAACAAAGACAAACTGATAAAGGCGCTGCGAAGCGATAAGGTCATATTGAACTCCCTGATTCTCTTAACATTTGAATAATCAGCCGAATCTTACAAGGGTCTGCTCGTGAATTCAAGCGTTCATTCCTGCTGTGGGCTGGTCCGCCCTGGAAACCGGCTGTCGGTAATTCACCAATAAGCTATCGTTAAATGGCTCTGGATTGACAACGATAAAACACCGGGTATATTTCTACTAAATAATCAGCAGGTTGTTGAAAAAGTCCATCCTTGGGCTCGACAGGTTGTTTTTCAGCCGCCTGATAGATGTATATCCAGGGCTCCAAACTGTTAGTTCGTTGTCATCCGGAAGCTCTGGATGTCAACGAATTAAGTTTTCAGATTGGAAACTAGTTCGTTGCTTACTGCTGCTTTCCCTTTGCTGGCGCCGGCATCATAACGTAGAAGTGAACGACGGGGGATAACATGGCTGACAAGTTGACCCGCCAGGATTTTCTTCATCACCTCATTCGCCATTCAGTGCGTCCGTTCCGTGTATTCCTCGAATCCTGCTCCTCCTCTGGAGACACTCCACCCCAAGAATCCGTTTCCGTTTTGCTCGCTGACTTGCCTCAGGACCTCCTGATTTTTGAAGCCCGTCGGCGCGGGCTTGATCCTCATAACAGAGAGGAGGTGTTGGCCTTGCTCAGTCGAGACCTGAAACAACAATCCAGGTAAACGTTATCCGGCCTGTAGCACCTGTTTGGTGGAGGGGAGATTTCCCGAAAAGGAGGCAGCTATGGAAAGATATGGAGCAGGGTTCCTCGAGGAGCGCAAGCTGACTAAGCGTTGGGGAGGACCTCTCCCGGCTTTGGTCAGCCTGGTTCTGCTGCTGACGGTTTTTTATGTCAGTTGGTGGATTTTCCAGGATCCACGTGGCTACCTGCGCATGTATACCCCGTATGTCGGGTATATGTATTGTCGCTGGTGGCTGATCATGATGATCTGGATGGTTTATATTTTCAACTACTGGCCTTTCAAAAGAGACTGGTTGGAGAGGACTCACCCGCTCTACAAAGGGGCTGCGTTGACCCTTGTTTCTGTCGCTATCCTGTTGTTGCTGGTCAAGGTTTTTTTTCAGGGATTCCTGGGGAATTTCGGGCTGGCCTATTTTAATCCCGGACAGTTGCAGAAGATCCCCGGGATTACCGACTTTTTTGCCGTCGAGTATGCTTCTCTGGCCATTCTTATGTTTGCCGCTATTGCGTCCTGGCTGTCACCGGCTTGGGTGGTCGCATTTGAGGAAGCCCCCTGGCAGAACCTGGCTCAACCCGCCAAGGGCTTTTCCATCCTGATGGTCACCTTTTTCCTGTCGACCCTGATCTATTTTGTGACCATGCATCCCCACATGGGCATTCTGTCTGATCCCTGGCAGTATTTTACTTCGATTGCCCCACCGTATTGGGAGCGTTTTGCCGATACGGTTTCGGGCAATTTCCATATCGGCTGGATCATGTGCTGTACCGTCGTGGTCTGGCTGGTGGAAACCATCTGGGAACGCTATCCTTTCAATCTGATCCGCCATGACTGGGGCCGGCGTCTGGCGACATTTAGTGGGATCATTCTGATCGCGCTGGCCATGCATTTTTTCTTCTATTTTGCCCAGGAACTGACCTTTGGTGAAGCGATTCGTGGGACACGCCGAGACTTCGCTCCGGACTGGCGCTGGCTGCATGTCGGCGAAATGGCGATTTTTGTCCTGGTGCCCGCTCTGTTTCTCAATTTTTATTGCGGAAACTGGCCGCGCAAGTTCAGCATGCCGGTCAATATTGCAATTCGCACCGCGCTGGTGCTGCTTGCCAGCATCCTGCTCTACATCTTCTATTATCGGACTTCGCACTTGTTCCTAGGGACCCAGAAAGGGCTCTCCCATCCGCAGCAGTTTCCCATGATCCCGACCATCTGGCTGGTCAATCTGATGCTGGTTCACCACTGGTTCATGGATAACTGGCCAGGCTGGAAAATGGTGCCCAAAACGGCTGCCGAGATTGCCGCGGATCAGGCGGACCGGCAGGCCAGGATTGAGGCGATCCGGCCCAACCGCCGTTTCGGTATTGGACTCGGGGCCGGGGCCGTGATGGGCGTGGTGTTTTACTTTGTCACGGTCTGGGCGCTGCCATTCTTCTACGCCAGTATCGATCTGATCAAATAATGACAGCAGGGGAGGAGCGTATGTCCGACAATATGAAACGCCGCGATTTTATCAAAGGGGCAACGACCGGGGTCGGCTTGGGAGTGCTTGCCGCCATGGGCTTCTATTCCTATTCTCCGGCGCGGAAGCGGCATTTTCCGGAAGTGGCCAGGAAAATGACCGATATCGGGGTTTGCCGGAAGGTTAAGGTGACCAATATCAGTGAAACCAGCTGGTTTGAAAATGCCGTGCTGATGGGGGATATCAAAGGGGCCGGCGGTCTGCTGGTCAATCAGTACGATTACAACTGGCCTCCGTTCGGTAACGGCCAGGGGCTTGGCAAAGGCAGCTATGCTGCAGGGATCGAACAGATCAAACATCTGCTCCCGCACCGGGTGGAGGAGGCCTGGGAGATCTGCCTGAAGAACAGCGTCCATCCGGAGAATGCCGGTGGCTTCGCCGCCTTGATTGAAGTGGAGGAAATGTCCGGCCGGCAACGGAAGTTCCTGCTCGACAGCGGCTGGAGCTATGACTGGATCCAGCAAAGTTTCCAACGGGAGGGGATCGATAAAATGCTTGCCGCTGGGGAAATTGAAGCCCTGATCATCTCTCATGAACATTTCGATCATTATTGGGGCTTGCCGGTGACCTTGAAGTACAACCCGGACATCACCATCTACATTCCGGAAGGTTTCTATCCGGAAGGGCTGCAGTACCTCAAGGATTCCGGGCATCAAGGACGGGTTGTGACGGTTAAGAACGGCTTGACCACCCATATCCCGGGAATGGCCAGCTATGTGTTCCCGATTCCGATTATCTGCCGGGTCTATGGCGAGCAGTCGCTCTATTTCAACGTGGCCGGCAAGGGGCTGGTCAGCGTGACGGGCTGCTGCCATCAGGGGATCATCCAGTTTGCGGAAACCGCTTACAAAGAAGTGAAATATGAAAACGATAGCTTCCACGGCATTTACGGCGGGCTGCATATTTCCCCCTTTGATGACTGGGACCCCAAGTATGACGACCTGGTGATCTCCCTGCGCAATTACAACTTCGATCACATCGGCTGCAATCACTGCACCGGTGTACTCTGTGCCAAAAAATTCATTTCAGCCGGGTACCCGGTTGTTGAAGGGAGCGCCCGACATCGGTCCAAAGATAAAGCCTATCTTGGCAATGGTGACGTAATCACTTTTGGTTAGCGGATGTTGGTGTTGTTCGGCAACCGGCGGGCAGGGCAGAATTGTGTCGGAAGCTGGTTGAATCGGTCGCAATAAATCACGGGCGTCCCCAATGGGAGCCCGTGACAGGGAGGACCTGATGAACGCTGAACTAGAGCAATTGCTGCCGCCCGCCGTGCTGGAAAATGCCGAACGCAGCGCCGCAGAATTGCCCTGGGCGGTGCTGATGCGGGTCAATTTTGTTCCCGGGGTCAGGCAACGGCTCGGCTGGCGAGGGATCCGCCAGTGCTCTTTGACGAGCGGCGGGCTCACCGCCAAGGTTGCGGGCCGTAGCGGGGTGTTCGGGCTGGCTCGGGAGCATGTGTCTGGTAATGAGTCCCGCGCGCGCGCGGAGTTCGGCCTCTACTATTTCCCGGATCCGGCGGAGGAATTACTTGAAGCCTTTTCCATTGCCGCCTGTCAGGTCGCGCTGCAGGATGATTTTCTTGATCAGGTCCGGGAGTTTACGGCCCATCCGCAGCTGTTGGAACTGTTTGGAATCGGCCGGGTGCTGCTTGAAATTGAGCCGCGTTCCCGGCAGATCAACCTGGGGCTGGTGGCGGCCGAACGGCAGCTGCTGATCAGCGCGGACGGGATTCGGATGCGCGGGCAAAGCGGGGTTCGGGAGGTCGTCGTTGCCGGCGCTGCGGATCAGGATCTGCCGGCCTGGGCGATCGCGCTGGAGTTTTTTCGAGTGCTGGCGGGGTCGTTCAGTTTCTGTCTACAGACCGGACCGGAGCAGTTGCTGCGCTGGAAGCGGGCCGGCAAAAAAACGGTCTACAGTCAGTCCGGTGCGTATGCAGAATCCACATTGCCCGGGAGCCATGAATGGTTTTTGACGCTTGGCTGGGGCGGAGACAAAATCTCCGCTGCTGCTGCCGGGTTCCCTGGCCTGCCTGAGCTCCAGTGGTGCCAGGGCGCGGCGCTTCCCGCCGCTTATATGGCCGAGACCTGGTGGACGGCCCAGGTTCCCGGGGCTGCATTCAGCGTCGATAAGATCTCAATGGGGATCAGCGAAAAGCCAAAATTGTTGGTCCTGACCGGTTTTCTCGGTGCCGGGAAGACCAGTTTTCTGAACCATTTCATTGAATACCAGGCCAGCCGCAACGCTTTTGTCGCTATTATTCAGAATGAAATCGGCGCCAGAGGACTCGACAGCAGAATGGTGGGGCAGCATTATGCGGTCACGGATATGGATGAAGGCTGTGTATGCTGCACTCTGGCCGGCAATCTGAAACTGGCGCTGGGGGAGATCCTGGCCGGGTATCAGCCGGACTTTGTGGTGATTGAGACAACCGGACTGGCCAACCCGGCTAATTTTCTGAGCGAAGTCTGTGAACTGAGCGACCGCCTGGAGTTCTGTTCAGTGACAACCGTTGTCGATGCGGCCCAACACCTTGCCCCGTTCAAAGATTATCAGGTGGCAAGGGACCAGGCCGCTCTGGCCGATGTCCTGCTGGTCAACAAGGCTTCCCGGCTTGACGCACCGCAGCTTGCTGAGCTGGAGCGCTACCTCCGCCAGTTGAACCCCTTTGCCGCCCTTCATCGGGCTGATCATGGCGACTTCTCTCCGGCGCTGCTGTATGGGGTCAATTTTGCCGGGCAGATGAAGTTTCCGCAGGAATTGGCTTGTCGCTCGGGTTGCGGAGGGACCCATCTGGATGATGAAATCGGGAGCGCTCTGGTGCTATTTGAGCAATGCCCCTCGAAACAGCGGTTTTTTGCCGCGACGGCTTCTTTTCCGGCGGAGCTGCTGCGCGCCAAGGGGATTGTCCAGTTTGCTGAAGACACTGAGCCGCAAGTTTACCAGTATGTCCCTGGCGAACAGACGCTTTCCCCTTTGCCCGGCGCCGATAACGGCGAACGGTTTGTGGTGCTGATCGGCAAAAACATTGACCGGGTGGCCACCCGTCTAAACGCCTGCAGCTCAGCGGACCAAACTCCATAGGACGGGCCGATGCGGCTAGTGAAACTATGAAAAGGCCTTTTTCCCGATTTGATTTTTTGTAACATTTTCTTTGACGACAGCGTAGCGAGAGAAGGTTATACTTAAAATAATTCCGCTTTTTGAATTTTACCGAATTTCTCTCGAGGAGTTACGCATGTTGAAATACCTCCCGTTAGTGTTAACGATTATCCTGCTGAGCGGTTGCGCAGGAGGATTGACCCGCATTCCGGATTCTGAGAAAACCATTCAGGCCAGCTCGGACATCAAGGGAAAAAACCAGCTTCAATTGTTCGGTGCAACCAAGGATTGGATGGAAGAGAACTTTACTTCGGAAAAAGGTCCGATCGCCTTTGAAGACATCCAGGAAGGGACGGTGATCGGCAACGGACAGCTCGATTATCCTTGCTCCTGGTTAAGCTGTCTCACCAAGTCAAACTGGAAAGTCCTCTTCTCTATGAAGGTGTCAGCGCAACCCGGTCTGATCAACACGTCGTTCCGCGATATACAATTGGCCTCGCCGCCTGCCTCCGGGGGGGCGGACTTCAGCCACGGTATGGTCGCGCCAGTCTGGTCGCGCCGGGATATGGACGCGATCAGACCGCTGTTGTTGAAGCTGCATCGCGACCTGACCGTCTTTCTGCAACGCTCACCCCGCTGAGTTGTGCCGGCGGGCTCGCCACTGTGAACGGCCTCTTTTAGGAGAGGGCGCCGGACGTTTTCCCTCGGGTTGAACGGTACGCTTGCCTGTCTAGAAACCGGCCGGCAGGAGCAGGGTTTCGTTACTTGTCGGCCGTCCCGAATAAATGAGATTTTTGTAAAAAAAGCGTCCGGGTTTTTCCCGGGCGCTTTTCTTTGCCAGAATTCATGTTGCCTAAAGGGTCTTCTCACGCTGGGGCGTGGCGGTGAACTACAGACTGTCCAACAGGCGATAATACTCTTCCAGGCTCTGAATCGATTTCAGGGTTATTTCAAACAGCAGCCAGCTGAGCAGCAGAATAGCGATAGTCAAGCCGATTTTCCAGCTCCGGGACAGCTGTGGGCGCAGCCAGATCAGCGGCAAAGCCAGAGGCCCGACACTGGCCAGGGCGATGACGATAAAGGTGGTCTTGAAATACCAGGGCAGCTTTTCCTCCCCGGCTGGAGTGGCGAGAGGAGAACGTTGCACCAGGAACTCACCGCAATGTTTGCATTTAATGGCAGCGTCCTGGATCTCTTCGGCGCAAAAGGGGCATTTTTTCATGGTGATATCGTTTCCGCAGCAGCGATTCTGCGCAGTTGATTGAACAGCACGCCGGAGTATCTCCAGGGCGGCCGGCGCTGTGCCAGGGGCATGATCATTTGGCCCTCAGGTACTGCTCGGGCCAGACCGTATCGACGGCAAGTTCCCGGGCCGCCCGCAGTGGCCAATAGGGATTGCGCAACAGCTCCCGCCCGATAAAGACCGCATCGGCCTGGGCGGTGGCAACAATCTGCTCGGCCTGGGCCGGCTCGCTGATCAGTCCGACTGCTCCGGTGGCAATGCCGGCCTTGGTTTTGATGGCTGCGGCAAATGGAACCTGAAAGCCCGGTCCGGTCGGAATCTCGGCGGTGGCGACCAGGCCTCCCGAAGAACAGTCGATCAGGTCAATCCCGAGCTGTTTGAGAGCGGCGCAGAATTCCAGCGACTGGTTCAGATCCCAGCCGCCGGTCACCCAATCGCTGGCTGAAAGGCGGACAAACAGAGGCACTTCAGCCGGCAACTCCGCCCGGACTGCGGCCGCGACCCGCAGCGGAAAACGCATTCGGTTTTGTAAGGTGCCGCCGAACTCATCCGTTCTGTGATTGCTGAGTGGAGACAGAAACTGGTGCAGCAGATAGCCGTGGGCGCTGTGCAGCTCAATGACCTGAAACCCGGCCTGCAGTGCGCGCCGGGCGGCGCAGACAAACTCTTCTTCGATGCTATCGAGATCAGCGCCTGACAGCTCCCTTGGTTGTGCCGAACCGGGCGCAAAGGGGAGCGGGCTAGGGGCCAGCGGTTGCCAGCCGCGCTGAGCTTTTGGGAGCGGTTTGCCGCCCCGCCAGGGGGCGTCGGTGGAGGCTTTTCTGCCGGCATGGGCCAGTTGAATGCCGGCAACAGCACCGTGTCGGCGAATGAAATCAACCACCGGGATGAGCGCTGTCATCTGCTCATCATTCCAGATGCCCAGATCGTCAGGACTGATTCTACCCTCCGGACTGACGGCGGTCGCTTCGGTCATGACCAGCCCGCAGCCGCCGATGGCACGCGTTCCCAGGTGAACCTGATGCCAGCTGCCGGCCTTGCCATCCGGAGTTGAGTATTGACACATGGGGGACAGAAAAATCCGGTTGGGAATAGTCAGTTCCCGTATCTTCAACGGGCTAAATAATTTGCTCATAACGATCCTCTGCAGAGATAGAAGCGGTGACCAGATCCGTCTTGGCCAGGCTGCAAACGAAAGGATTTCAGTGCCAAGAATATCATTTTTTCAGAGTGCGTTAGCTTTTGCTGCGGACGTTTTGGACCAGTCTGGTCGATCCTGCTCTTTTTTAACCTGCATACGAGCCTTGGCGACAGTGTTTTCATTCTTTGGGTTCCTCATCCTCCGGGACCAGCTCAAAAGCCTGGCTGACTTCCGGAGCAATGCTGCAGGGACGACCGCTGGCTGCGTTGACATAGACCCAGTCGGTTTCCGCCCGAGCAAGGACCGTTCCTTCGGCATTTTGAAATCGGTAACGGCGTAATGACCGGGTCCGCTTCAGATTACTGACCCAGGTCAGGATCTCGATCTCCTGGCCGGCGAAGGCCGGTTTCAGGTATTCGATGCGGTGGGCGCGAACGACCCAGCTGCTGCCGAGTTTTTCATACAGCGACCTGGTACACCCCTGGGCATCGGAATGACTGGTCGCAACATCCTGCATCCATTGAATGTAAACCACATTATTAACATGGCCGTTAGCATCGATGGAATCGGCGGGGACAGTTATGCGGTGACGGTAGATTTTTGGCATGCTCGACTCCTTCCGGGCTGTTCAGTTCTGATCGACCTGGGCTCTCATGTACAGGCCCAGACCGACAACGGTCAGAATAACCCCGACCGTACCACTGGTCGCGGGGAAACTCCCGTTGAGGAAGAGGATCTCTCCCGCCAGTGAAAATAACACTTCTCCAGACTGCAGGGAATCAATAGCGGCGATCTCATAGGAATCCACCGCCAGATTGCGGGCATAGAGAAACAGGCTCGTCGCAACGACTCCGGATAGCAGCGCCACCAGAAAGGTGCTGGTCCATTGTCCGGCAGCTGGCGGCGGCGGGATCAACAGCAAGTAAAGCAGAATCCAGAACGGGATTGTCCCCAGGGTCAATAACATGATTCTGGCAAAGGGGTCTTCCAGAACCTGATCTTTGATATGCGGAATCCGCCGGGTGCCCTGGCGTTGCGCTTCCCAGAGCATTTGGTTGCCGAGGGGGTAGGCGAAGGCCGCAACCAGCACCGGCAGCCCGCCCCAGAGCAGGTCCTGCCAGGACACAGTCTCTGATTGGCCCAGGTTGACCAAGAGGATGCCGCAAAAGATGAGCAGAGTATAGAGCAGAGCCCTGAGCGGGACCTTTTTGCCAAACAGCAGCAGCACCAGCGGTGAAGCTAGAATGGTCATCTGCCAGGTCGTGGCAACCACCCAGCCCGGGGCAAACCCGGAACTGAAGGCGATCAGAGAATAAAAAATTCCGAAACCGATGCTACCGGTCAGACACCAGAAAATCCAGTTGCGCCTGAACAGGCCGAAGATCTGCCCCAGCAAAGCCGTTTTTCCGGAGCACAGATACCAGACCATGAGCAGCGCCAGCATCCAGGCATAACGCAGGCTGGCCGTCCAGAACCAATGGCCGCCGGCCAGACTGATGGCCCGGTTAAAAATAAAGGTACTGCTGAAGAACAGAGCGGATAGACTGCCGAGAACGACCAGGCGGGACATTCCGGCGTGACGGTGCTGACTCAGGGCAGATAATCCTTTCTTAACGGTGCGAACACTTCAATAACCACAGCCTGTTCCACGGCTTCGGCCTGATGCTCAACGTTCGCCGGGATGCACCAGCTGTCTCCCGGCCTGACCGCATAGAGATCCGTGCCGATGGTCAGGCGCAATGCGCCGCTGACCAGGTAGCCGGTCTGTTCATGGGGGTGGCTGTGGCGGGCCAATTGTGCGCCCTGTTCTAACCTGAACTCGCTCATCAGGGTCTTTTCGCCATAGACCAGCGTCTTCATCCGGATCTTAACAGCCGGTTGTAAATAATCCCGGTCGGATGTTTTGGTAAACATAAGCAGCCCTCTCAACGTTGCAAGCCCCTTGGAATCATAAACGAATCTCTTGTGCTGTCCAGAAGAAACCGGTTTTTGCGGGTGGTTTGTATTATTTATCGGGGTGTGATAGAAGCAAACGTCATTCTGGAATCTATCGATAACGACTGCTGCTCAATTCTAGTCGAGTGCCATTGCCTGTATTGCACTCCTGCGGAAGGCCGATGAACGACGATCTTAAAATGGCTCCACATAGTGCCCATTGGGGAGCATTCAAGGCTCATTGGAATGGTGAAAATTTAACGGTCCGTCCCCATCCGGGCGACCCTGATCCCAATCTGTTGATTGAAAACCTCCCTTTGGCTGTGCGCCATCCTGTCCGCGTCCGGCAACCCATGGTCAGACGGGGATGGTTGGAGAACGGTCCCGGCCCGGATTCTTCCCGGGGTGCCGACGAGTATCTCCCGGTGACCTGGAAAGACGCTTTGGCCTTGGCTGGCCGAGAGCTGCAACGAGTCAAACAGGTCTATGGCCCTACGGCTGTGTTTGGCGGTTCGTACGGGTGGTCCAGTGCCGGCCGTTTTCATCATGCCCAGAGTCAGGTCCATCGGTTTCTGAATATTGTCATGGGTGGTTATGTGCGCTCCGTCAACACTTACAGTGCCGGTGCTTCCATGGTCATTCTGCCCCATATTCTCGCCAAGTCCGATGATGTCTGTCGGCGCAACGTGACCTGGGAACAGATTATCGAGCACACTGAGGTTGTCCTGGCCTTTGGTGGGATGGCGCTGAAAAATTCCCGCAATGCCAGCGGCGGTATCAGCCGTCATATTGAGCGTGATTCCATGCGGGCGGCAGCTAAGCGCGGCTGCCGTTTTGTTAACCTCAGCCCCCAGCGTAGCGATATGCCGGCTGTGGCGCAGGCCGAATGGATACCACTGCAACCGGCAACTGATGCGCCCCTGATGCTGGGAATGATCTACCAGCTGGTTAGTGAGGGGCTACATGACCAGAGATTTCTCGACGGCTGGTGCGATGGCTGGTCCGAATTCGAGGACTATCTATACGGTCGGCATGATGGTATCCCCAAAACTCCGCTCTGGGCGGCGAACATAACCGGAGTGCCGGCAGCTAGAATTATTGAGCTGGCCAGGCTGTTGCCTGGTAAACGGGTCTTGGTGGTGACCGCACATTCGCTGCAGCGGGCCGAATTCGGCGAACAGCCCGTCTGGATGGGAGTGGTTCTGGCGAGTGTCCTTGGCCAGATCGGTTTGCCGGGTGGGGGCTTCAACAACGCTCTGGGAACCCTTGCCCATTACGGCAAGCGCTTCAATGCCGTGCCAATCGCGGCGCTGCCGCAGGGGCAGAATGCGGTCAGGGAATTTATTCCGGTGGCACGGGTCGCCGATATGCTACTACGGCCGGGAGAGCCCTTTTCTTATAATGGCGAGCAGTTGACCTATCCGCATATCCGGATGGCCTACTGGGCCGGCGGGAATCCGTTTCACCATCATCAGGATCTGCCGCGACTGGCGCGGGCGGTGCAGCAGCTTGACACCTTTATCGTTAATGAGATCGCCTGGACAGCAACGGCGCGTCATGCTGATATTGTTTTCCCGGCAACCATGTCCCTGGAGCGGGAAGATATCGGTGTCACGCCAACTGATCCGCTGATGATTGCGATGCATCGGGTGGTTGAGCCGTGTGGGCAGGCCCGGGATGATTATGATATTTTTGCTGGCTTGGCCGAACAGTTGGGCGTCAGGGGTGCTTTCACCGAAGGGCGCAGTGCCCGAGAGTGGCTGCAGCACCTCTATGAGCCGATTCGCAAAGCTCTGGTGGAACAAGGGTTGCCGGGACCCGATTTTGATGGCTTTTGGGCGCAGGGGGAGTTGGTCCTTCCGCAGCAGCCTGATGATGGCGGAGTGTTGCGAGCATTTCGAGCTGATCCGGCCGGTTCCCCGCTGCCGACTCCGTCGGGTCGTATCCAGATTTCTTCACCCCAGATAAACAGTTTCGGGTATGCGGATTGCCCCGGTCACCCTGCCTGGCTCGCTCCGACCGACGGCCCCTCGGCGGCACATCCCCTCTGGCTGGTCGCCAATCAGCCGGCGACGCGGCTGCACAGTCAATTTGATTTTGGCGGCTACAGTGCCCGGGAAAAGCTGCATGGGCGAGAGGTCTGCACCATGAATCCGCAGGATGCGGCAGCGCGTGGGTTAGAAACTGGGGATATGGTACGGCTGTTCAATGACCGTGGTTCCTGTCTGGCCGCCTTACGGGTGAGTGAAGATATCATGCCCGGAGTGGTGCAGTTGCCGACCGGCGCCTGGTATGATCCACGCATCGCGGAGGATGGCAAAACCCTGTGCGTTCATGGCAATCCCAATGTCCTCACCCGAGACCTAGGCACGTCGTCTCTTGCCCAGGGTTGCAGCGGTCAGCTGACTGCGGTTGAGGTGGTCCGCTTTGTTGCCGAACTCCCCCCGGTTCGTGCTTTCATTCCGCCGGGGGAATAAGCGGGCAGGGACGTAGTGGAGGGCACAGGGACTGAATGAACCGGTAGCGGGCGGTTGGCCCGCCACCGGAAGTACCGTCAGAGTGGTTGGTATAGCGAGTAGCGCAAGCCCTGCTTGAGGATCTCCTCTTGAGCTATTGCTAATGCCTCCAGCCTGGCTGCATCATCAAAGCGGGTTGCTGCTCCCGATACAACCATGGCCCCGGCAAATTTCCCGTCGCTCAAAAAAATCGGCAGGGACACCGAAGCAACCCCCGGTGTCCGTTCGCCGACCGAACAGCAATGGCCCTGTTCGCGAACCTGGATCAGTTCCTGCTCAGACTCATCAAAGCAGGTATAGGCGCGAATGATATTACAGGCTGAACCGCCGCTCGACAGGGCGACTTTATCGCCGATTTCGACATGGGTTCTGAGTAGGTGTTGTGAATGCCGCCGGTACAGGCAGATCCGCGAATTTCCTTCCCGAATGTAAAAAGCCGTACTCTCTCCCGTTCTTTCCGCAATTTTTTGCAGGCAGGTCTGAATAATCATGCCACTGGAAAAGGCAAGTCGATACATGTCGCCCAGGCGCAGCGGCGCCGAACCGAGCAGATATTTGCCATCTGGATCACGTTGCAGGTAGCCAAATTCCAGCAGATCCTTCATCAGCCGCAAAATTGTACTTTTGTAAAACCCTGTTTTTTGAGCGATGTCCGCCAATGATAGCCGGAATGAGTCCCGGTCGAAACATTCCAGAATTGTCAACGCCCTACCGACTGAGCTAATCGGGAGTTGTCCTGCTGATTGAGTTCTTTTTTCATCTTTTCCCTTCCAATTTGTCTGATTTGATACAGATATCTCTCTCGATAAGTAAAATTTGGCCATTTTTTTGGATTTCTAATCGTTTCGCTATTGATAATAGCATTTTGTCTATCGGAACAAAATAACAGAATTTTTCTTGACGCTGTTTTATTCACATGATAATTTCCGGGTGTTCCAATATTGCTAACGACGTTCTGCTCAGCGGAACGATAGCCAAGGGAGGTTACCGAATGAGAAAAATGTTTGTTGCCATGTTGGTTGTTTCAAGTTTTTTTCTGCCTAACGTTGCTATAAGTGCAAATTATCCGAACAAGCCTATTCAGTTGGTTGTTCCCTATAAGCCAGGCGGGGGGAGCGATGTTGCTGCCCGTATCTTTGCGCAATGTCTCGAGCGAACCAGCTTGCCGGAAAAGGTTATCGTGAAGAATATCAACGGCGCCCGTGGTAAGACCGGTGAAATGGAAGTCAAGCGCTCCCGGCCCGATGGATATACCCTTCTCTGGCAACACCAGAGCCTACATATCGCCAAGGTAACCGGCCGTTCAGAATACACTTATAAAGACTTCACTCCCGTGGCAATGACCGCTACCAATAATGCCGGCATCTTTGTGCCGAAGAGCCTCGGCGTCACCAACCTGAAAGAACTCATGGCAAAACTGAAAGCTGACCCGACCGCTGTTCCCATCGGAGCCGCCATCAACGGTTTGTCCCACTTCGGACTGCTCAGCTTCCTCGATAAGACCGACCTGAATGCCAATAATCTGAAGATTATCGGTATGTCGGGAGACAAAAAACGCATCATCGCCATGCTGCAGGGCAACCTCAAGATGAGTTGCGTCGCGGTCAACGCGGCTAAGCCCTATGTCGAATCCGGTGATCTGATCGGCATCGGCATCCTGTCTGAGGGCAGAGATCCAGGCCTGCCTAACGTTCCGACCTTGAAAGAGCAGGGCTACGATTCCGTGCTGCAGACTGAATACGGCACTTGGGCACCCAAAGGTTTGCCCGATGACGTTAAAGCCGTTTTGGTCAAGGCTTGGATGGAAGCTGCAGCAGATCCGCAATGTGCTGAAAAAATGGCAGTTAACTCGGTCAATTTGACTTCGTTGGAGGGGGGGGCGCTGGATCGGTACCTTGATCGTGCTTTTAATATGTACCAACACCTGGCCGAAAAATACGGCATGGGAAAATAATAATCGTTCTTTGCTGATTGAATGACGGTATTAAACGCTGGTTTTGATTGAGATTGGGCCGCCAGTCGGGCGGCCCAACCAAGGAGATGAAGCTTCATGCGCTTAACCGACAGACTGTTTTCAGTGTTTTTTATGATTGTCCTGGGGGCGTTGGGATACCAAACATCGTTGTTTGAGGATTTACCCTATGAGTCTTACTCATCGAAGATGTTTCCGTATCTGGTCATTGGTTTCTGTCTGATTTTGGTTGTTGTTTTGTTGATCGGCAGTTTTTGGACCAAGAAGGAGCTGCCCACGGCTAGGGAGGTGTGGGGGCGTTTTGCAGCGAAGCGTCGCATGTCGTTTTTATTAGCGATTATCTTGTATCTGGTTTTGATGAACGCGATCGGTTTCGTTATTTCCACGAGTCTGTTTCTGATGGTGACCATCCTGGGTCTGAGTGAGCGACCCAAAAAGGATTTTCCGAAAGCCGTGGCCATTACCTTTTGTGTGGTCGGTGGCGTGGTTCTTTTGGTGGAGCATTTTCTGCAGGCATTTTTACCTTAACGAGTTGCTGAAAAAGAGCCCAAGTACGATCGGGAAATGGCCGATTTTTTCGGATGTCACCCAATCAATAAGCTAGCAACCGGTTATTGATGGGGTTCGCCCATTATAGGCTCGGCAGTCTCTTCAAAAGCCTGCCGGTGACAATGGAATGACCTGTTTCAGGAGTCGCTATGTACGAATATTTTCTGCCTTCGCTGGCTGACGTTTTTCAACTGCACATTCTTCTTGGCATCGCCCTGGGCGTTATCGGCGGGCTGGTGATCGGGTCGATTCCGGGCCTGACCAGCACCATGGCCATCGCCCTGATGGTGCCGGTCACTTTTACCATGGATACCACCCAGGCGCTGACCTTATTGATGGGAGTTTACTGTGGCGCTATTTCCGGGGGACTGGTGGCGGCCATCGTCTTGAATATTCCTGGCACGCCCGCCTCGGCTTCAACCTGCCTGGATGGCTATCCGATGGCCCGCAAAGGCAAGGCGGTCGAAGCCCTCGGCCTGGGGGTTTATTCCTCCATGTCCGGCGGTTTTCTTAGCGGCCTGGCGCTGGTTTTAATTGCACCTTTGCTGGCCGCCTTTGCAATGAAATTTGGACCTTGGGAATATTTTAGCCTGGTCATTTTTACTTTTTCCTGTATTTCCGCGCTGGCCGCTGGGAGTCCGATCAAGGCTTTTCTGGCCGCCGGGCTGGGGATCCTGCTGTCGATGATCGGCACCGATCCGGCGTCCGGTGTCTTACGTTATACCTTCGGGATCGACGGGCTGGAATCCGGCTTCAGTGTTCTGCCGGCCTTGATCGGAATCTATGCCATTCCGCAATTGCTGTCTGATGTGGATGAGGTTGGCGGCGGGAAGAAAACCGCAAAGATCGATTTCGAGATGAAAAAATTCATGAGCAGCTTTGCTGTCGTACTTAGTCGCAAAGTCGATTTATTGCGTTCGACCCTGATTGGGATTGTGATCGGGATTCTGCCCGGGGTTGGCCCCGGCCTTTCCAATATCGTTGCCTACGGGCAGGCGCGCAGTTCCTCAAAAACGCCGGAAAAGTTCGGCACCGGGGAGCTGCCGGAAGCGATTATTGCGCCGGAAGCGGCCAACAATGCATCCATGGGGGGGGCCCTGATCCCGATGTTGACTTTGGGAATTCCCGGTGACGCATCGACTCTGATGATGCTCGGGGCTTTCATGCTCCACGATCTGCAACCAGGGCCGTTGTTATTCCGGGACAACGGAGAGGTGGTTTGGGTCGTCTTTATCTCGTTTTTCGTAGCCTTTTTGTTCTGTACGATTTTCTACCATTTCTTCATCGGGGTCATCATTAAGGTTTTATCGATTCCGCAGCATTATGTCATTCCGGTATTGCTGGTGCTCTGCGCAGTCGGCTCCTACACGTTGAACAACCGGCTGTTCGATGTCTACAGCTTTCTTGGTTTCGGATTGCTCGGTTATTTTTTGAAGACGGCAAAGTATCCGGTTCTGCCGGTTATTCTGGGGCTCATTCTGGGGCATATGGCAGAAGAACAATTGAAACTGGCACTTGAGCTGGGCGGAGATAATCTGCTGCTATTCGTTTCCCGGCCGATCTCCTGCGTCTTGCTACTCATGGCCGCGGGATCATTCATTCTGCCGGCTTGGTTGGGGGTGAAGAGAAAGCGGAATGGTTTGAATGTGAAACCGACCTGACACGTTTTTTGTGTATAGATCGAAACGGGCAACACAATTTCTCAACCACATTATTTGGAACCCGCCGGAGCGGGCTGTAACCCACCGGCGCTGAAACAGAACCTGACTACCCGAAAATGGTTGTATCGTTCTGAACAGGATTGGTCCGTCTGCTGTATGGAAACTGCGCAGGTATGATTATCTTGTTGATCTGATGTGACTTTTAGGGATGCGGGGCTTAACAGAATTTCAAGAAAGAAGGTACAAAATGACTTATACCGATAGCGTCCACCCGATGGATACCGCGCTCTTCAAAGGGCTCACCTGCACACCGGAAATGCGGGAGATTTATAACGAACGATCCCAGCTACAGTCCTGGATCGATGCCGAGGCCGCCCTGGCCAAAGCCCACGCCGAACTGGGTATGATCCCGGCCGAGGCGGCCGAGGCCATTGTCGCCAAAGCGGATGCCGATCTGATTGACGTGCAGAAAGTGATTGAGCACGGCAAGAAAACCGCCCATACCTTGATGGGGCTGTTGACTGAATATCGTAAAAACCTGCCGCAGGAATATCAGACCTATCTTCATAGTGGGGCAACGACCCAGGATATCATCGACAGTGGCACCATGCTGCTTACGGCCCGCGCCCATGCCGTTATAGAAAAACAACTGGTCGATCTGTTGAAGGTGTCCGCCGAGTTGATGAAAAAACATCGTGACACGATCATGGTCGCCCGGTCCCATGGTAATCATGCATTGCCTTTCACTTTCGGCCTCAAAATGGCCGGTTGGCTTGATGAAATGGGTCGTAATCTCGAGCGTTGGCGCGGGCTCAAGGAGCGGTGTCTGGTCGGCAACATGTCTGGCGCCATCGGGACCTATGCGGCTTGGGGCGACCAGGGGCTGAAAGTTCAGGAGCGTAGTTGTCACCATATGGGCCTCGGTACCCCCAACACCTGGTGGCATAGCCAGCGTGATCGGCTGGCTGAACTCTGTTACGGACTGTCGCTGATCGGCGGGACCTGCTCACGGATTGCCCAAGAAGTCTATGTCTCCAGTATGACGGAGATCGGCGAACTGGCCGAAGGCTATACCAAGGGTATCGTCGGTTCCAGTACCATGCCTCACAAAATCAATCCGATTGTCAGCGAGTGGGTCTTCTCCCTCAGTCGTATCGTCCGCGGCAATGCCGATGTTATGGCCGAGTTGATGGCTCCCCTGAACGAGCGCGACGGTCGTTCCTGGCGTGCCGAGTGGCTGGTTATCCCGGAAACCTTCGGGATTGCCTCTGCAATGCTGGCCCATATGCACAAAGTTATTAGCAATCTGCAGGTCAACGAAGACCGCATGATGGACAATGTCAATCGCCTCAAAGGGGTGTTGCTGTCTGAAAAAGCTATGTTTGTTCTGTCCAAAGGCATGTCTTTGAGCGAAGCGCATCATATCGTCCATGAGATTTCTCTGGATGCCCTGGCCCAGGACCGACCGCTGCTCGACATGTTACTGGAAAATGAGACCGTGGCCGGAATCTGTACCAGAGAAGAGCTGGAAACGGCACTGAATCCGAAAAACTACCTGGGGCAGTCCGGTCCGGTAGTTGATCTGGTCTATGACCAGATTCGTTCTCTGGTACGGGATTAGCCGTTATGGCCACTCTGGAATCCGGTCATAATGCACCTCCTTGGCTGGAACCACTGGCGCAATGGGTGGCTGAATTTGATGCCCTGGCCGTGCCGCCTCGGGTTCTTGAGCGGGTAGCGCACAGTGCGATCGACTGGTGGGGGGCTGTTGCTAAAGGCTGTCGGCATCGTCTGGCCGACCGTTATCGGTGTGCCCTGACCGACTCCCTGGGGCCGGAAGGACATGTGGCTCAGGGGTGCTCTGTGGCCGGTCGGCCCGGGTTATACCGGCTTGAGCAGGCGGCGGCGGCCAATGCCGCTATTTCTCATCTTGCGGAAGTGGATGACGGCCATAAACAGGCCGTCATGCATCCGGCAGTGACGGTGTTCCCGGCGGTGATTGCTTTGACGGAATACTATCAGCTGGAGTTGGCCGATGTGCAGGCAGCGGTCGTGGCAGGTTACGAGGTTGGTCTGAAGGTGGGGGCGCTGCTCGGGAAGAGTCACTATGCGGTCTGTCATACCACCGCCACGGCCGGCAGTTTCGGGGCCGCTGCCGCGGCGGCGCGGCTGCTCAAACTGTCCCCGCAGCAGACCCTTTATGCGTTCGGGCATGCCGGGACCCAGGCTGCTGGGCTCTGGCAGCTGTTGGATGATAAAGCGGAAGAAGCGAAAGCCTTTCATCCGGCCGCAGCCATTCGTAATGGACTGACCGCGGTCAGCCTGGCCCGCAGTGGCTTGCCGGCAGCGACCAGGATTCTGGAGGGGCCGCGTGGCATGCTGAAAGCCTGGGGATTGGACGGGGACGCCAGCAGCTTGGTGGTGCCGGACGGAACTTGCTATCAAATCGAAACCACCACCCTGAAAGGCTGGCCGGTATGCGGCCAGATGCATACCAGTCTGGATGCCCTAAGCGACCTGCTCCCCGCGATTCCAGCTGCTGATCAGGTGAAATGGATCAGGGTCAGTGCTCCACTGGCGCAGCTTAATATCGCCGATGTTCGCAACCCACAGAGCTTTGAAGAGGCCAAATTCTCCAGTCGCCTGTGCCTGGCTTTTCTGCTTCGCAACCGGTCCCTTGACTTTGCCAACTTCACCCCTCAGGCGGTGACCTCGGCTGAACTTCGGCCATTGATGGACAAAATTGTCATTGAAGAAAATCAGGATTTCACCAATCGTTTTCCCAAAGAACGGCCCGCCCGGGTCGAGGTGACAATGAACACCGGTGCTCAACTGGTGCGGGAGCGCAATTTTCGCAGAGGGGATCCCGAGCAACCCTGGCAGTGGCAGGAATTGGTTGATCGTTTCCATGCCCTGACTCCTCAACTTGATACCGTCTCCCGCCAGACTCTGATCAGTTGGTGTGCTGCTTGTGGTCGGTCGGCCGGGAAGATAGGAAATATTAAGGCTTTGTTCGATTGCCTAATGGACTGAGCTTGCCAAGAAAGAAGGTTTTACGATGAATGAAGGATTTTTGCAGGAACTGGCCAGCATTGTCGGCCCGGAAGGAATACTCCTTGACGCCGATGCCAAGGCGCCTTTTCTAAAAGAGAACCGCGGGCTCTATCAGGGCCAATGCGTGGCCGTCGTCCGCCCGGCGACCACCGAAGACGTCGCGGCAGTGGTCAAATGCTGCATCAAGTACAACCAGACGGTTACCCCGCAATCGGGGAACACAGGCTTGTGCGGCGGCGCCGTTCCGGATGGCGGCATTTTGCTCAATATGGGGCGGATGAACAAGGTTCGTGAGCTCGATCAAGTGAACGGCACAATGACTGTCGAGGCCGGCTGTATTCTTGCCGATCTACAACAGACGGCCAAAGAGGCCGGGCTGATGTTTACCCTGAGCTGTCCTGCTGAGAAAAACTGCCAGGTCGGCGGCAACCTGTCTACCAACCTGGGCGGAGTGAATGTCCTGCGTTACGGCAATACCAGGGACCTGGTGCTGGGGCTGGAAGTGGTGCTTCCCTCCGGGGAAATCTGGCATGGTCTGCGCGGCCTGCGTAAGGATAACGCAGGTTATGACCTGAAGCACCTGTTCATCGGGGCCGAAGGGACCCTCGGTGTAATCACCGCCGCAACCATGAAACTGTTCCCCTATCCGAAAGTTCAGGTTGCGGCGATGATCGCCGTGGCCGGGATTCATGAACTGATGGAGGCTTTCGTAACCATTCGCGACCGTTTTGCCGATCATCTCTCCGGGTTCGAGATCATTCCCCGTTCCGCTTTCGACCTGGTACTGGAGTATGACAGCAACATCAAAGATTCCTTTAGCGAACGGCACAGCTGGTACGGATTGATTGAATTGAATGCCACCGATCCAGCCGTGGATCTGGCAACGCCGCTGCGGGAGTTGCTCAGCAACCAGGCTTTTCCGTCGCGGGTCGCTGCCGATGAGAGTGAAGCGACCGAGCTCTGGGCCATTCGCGAATTGATTTCCGAAGCGCAAAAAGCCAAAGGGGCATCCATCAAGCATGATGTCTCCTTGCCGTTAAACCGGCTGGCGGATTTTATCTTCCAGGCCACCGATTTGGTCGAAACCCGGGTGCCGGGGGTCCTGGTCTGCGGATTCGGGCACGCAGGGGACGGCAATGTCCATTTCAACCTGACCCAGCCGGCGGACATGGACCCCAAGGAGTTCCTTGGCCTGTGGAAAGAGATCAACCAGATCGTGCACGATCTGGTGCATAGCTTGGGCGGCTCCATCGCTGCAGAGCATGGGGTCGGCAAGCTGAAATACGACGAGATGGAACAGTACAAGGATCCCGTTGAATACGAAATGATGCGTCAGATCAAGCGTAGCTTTGATCCGAAATTACTGTTTAACCCGAACAAAGTCATCGATATGGGCCAAAACAGGCCGTAAAGAAAGGATTGTTTCATGTCATTAGAAAACACGAGAAACGCTATTATTCTTGACCAGGAAGATAACGTCGCCACCATGCTGCAGGCAGTGGCTAAAGGCGAGCTGGTACGGATGGGGATCGGCGACCAGATCGAAACCTTGACCGCCATCACCGATATCCCCTTTGGACACAAGGTCGCGCGGCTAGAGATTGCCGACAAAACCCAGATTAAAAAATACGGCACCATCATTGGCGAATCGACCGCGGCGATCCAGCCCGGCGAACATGTCCACACCCAGAATGTGGTCAGTTTACGTGGCCGCGGAGATCTTTAAGCGCTAGCGCTGTCAGGTTGTTACAGGAAAACTTAAAATTTATCTTAAGCAGGAGTTGCTATTATGAAATTCTACGGATATAGACGTGCTGACGGCAAGGTTGGAACCCGCAATTATGTCGGAGTGTTCGCCACTGTCGTCTGTACCAACGAAGTCGCCAACGGAATCGCCGATAAGGTCCAGGGAGCGGTTGCTTTTACCCATCAACAGGGTTGCTGTCAGACCACTCCTGACCTGGCGATTGTCACCCAGACCTTGAAATCCCTCGGCAAAAGCCCAAACCTGGCTTCGGTCATTTTGATTGCTCTGGGTTGTGAAGGGACCGATGTCGAGGCGGTCGCCGAGGACATCCGGGCGACCGGTAAGTGCGTCGAGATCCTCACTATTCAGGACATCGGCGGAGCGGCAAAGACCACTGCCCAGGGTGTACTGCTGGCCCAGGAATTGGCCCGGAAAGCCTCCAAAATCCAACGCGTCGAGTGCGATACCACGGATATCCGGCTGGGTCTCAAGTGCGGCAGCTCCGATACCACCTCGGGTTTGGCGCCTAATCCGGCGCTGGGAAAAGCTGTGGAGCGGATTGTCGCCGAAGGCGGAGCCGCCTATCTGGGCGAAGTGACCGAGTTCATCGGTGCCGAGCATCTGCTGGCCGCCCAGGCCAAGGATCAGGCCACTGGTGACAAAATTCTAGGGTTTGTCGAGCGTATCGAAAATCGTGCCAAGGCCATCGGCTTCGATATGCGCGGCGGCCAACCCACGCCAGGCAATATTAAAGGCGGGTTGACCACCATTGAAGAGAAATCCTTAGGCGCCATCGCCAAAATCGGCAAGGCCGTGGTGCAGGATGTCTGTGAATATGGGCATATTCCGCCGGGCAGAGGGGTGACGGTGGTCGATTCCCCGGGACGCGAACCCGAACTACTCACCGGCATGGCGGCAGCCGGGGCCAACGTGATCGTGTTTACCACCGGGCGCGGCGCTCCGCAGGGCTTCCCCTTTGTGCCGGTCATCAAGCTGACCGGTAACCAGAACACCTGGGACCATCTGCGCGACCATATGGATCTGTCGGTTCATGAGGTCATGGACGGCTCCATCAGCATGCTTGATGCTGGGGATATGGTTTTTGAAAAAATTCACGAGGTCGCTTCCGGTGAAGCAACCAAAGCGGAAATTTCCGGCTATGTCAAAGCCATGGACATCTTTACTATCGGACCGGTCATTTAAAGGAGGTCAGGCATGTCTGCACCTAAACTGCTCAGTGCCGCACAAATCCGAGATTTTGTCATTCAAACCCTGACTGCGGTCAGGGTTCCCCCAAACCAGGCTGCTGACGTCGCCGAAGCCATGGTCTTTGCTCATTTGCGTGGCTTTGATACTCATGGCATGCCTTGTCTGCCCGGTTATGTCGAATGTCTGCAGGAACAACGCATGAACCCGCAGGCCGAGCTGAATTTTGAGCGGCTCAGTCCTTGGTCGGGACGGCTTGATGCTGATAACGGCCTGGGTGGCATCGCGGCGACCAGGGCCATGAACGAGGCCCTGCGCATGGCGGAGGAAATAGGTATCGGCGCGGTGACCGTCCGTCGCAGTAACCACTTCGGGGCGGCCGGTGCCTATGCCCGGCTGGCCTTGCCTCACGATTGCATTGCTATTGTCTCAGCCAATTCTGCTGCTGTGACTGCCCCCTTCGGTGCAACCGAGCCTTATTTGGGGACCAATCCTCTGGCGATTGCGGTCCCGGCGGGGCAGGAAGCTGACTATCTGCTCGATATGGCGACCAGCGAAGGGTCGCGGAAAAAAATCCGCAAAGCTCTTGCCGAGGGACAGCAGATTCCACCGGGCTGGGCGATCGATAGTAACGGCGAACCGACCACCGACCCGGCCAAAGCGTTGGAAGGGGTCATGCTCCCCTTTGGCGGGCCGAAAGGCTCGGCCATTACCCTGCTGGCGGATTTGCTCTCCGGCGTGTTGTCCGGAGCCCGCTTTGGCAAAGATGTTTTCAGTGTCTATTCCAACCAGGAGCGGGAATGCGGTACTGGTCACTTTGTCCTGGTGATGAAAGTCGGCAGCTTCATGCCAGTAACCGAGTTCAAACAGCGTATGGATCAGCAGTTCTCTGCTATCAGGGCACTGAAGCCGGCTTCCGGTTTCGCCGCCGTATCCTATCCGGGCGACCGGGAAACCCGGTTGGAAAAAGAGCGCAGAGTCCAGGGGGTTCCCATTGGCGAACCGGTGTTAAGTGACCTGCTCAAGCTGGCGGAGCAATTGCACATCAGCTTGCCTTGAGCAAAATCGTCAGACCGCTAGGTCCTGCAGTTCACAAAAATCTTTTGCGGCTGCAGGGCTTAGCGGTCCCGACCATGAAAGGGGTGGTCGGTTATGACCTGACCAAGTTGATTTGCTAGCTGAGGCATTGCCCTGACAAAAAAGTAACCAAAGGGGGCTTGTGGCGAGAGTTTTTGCTGGACTTAACCCTTATGAATAAAATTTTGTGTTCCCATTATAGTTGTAGTAGAATGAATTAATGTAAAAAAAATAAGAAAGGTTGACATTCTTTTTGATAAACAGGAGTCATGATGACCACTGTTATCTGGAATATCTTTGCTCCACCCAACGGCGTCCCCCCGGCGCTGCCCGATGCGCTTGATCTGAGCGGACCGTTTGCTGTGCTACCGGACAATTCTCCGGCCGACTTCACCACCGGTCGGGGGGCCTCTCTTCTGCTGATTGAAACGCTTCCCATCCCAACTGATCGCCGTGATACTGCCTTGCTGGAGGCGGGGCGATGAGTGAATCAACGCAAAACAACCCTCTGCTGTGTAGCATTGAGAGCATTGATCCCGCGTTGCTGATGCTGGCTGTTGAGCAGAGCCCTTCGTCGATTCTGATTACCAGCCCGGACCGGGACATTATCTATGTGAACCAAAAGTATACGGAGAGTATGGGATATTCCCGGAAAGAGGCGTTGGGGCATGTGCCCCAAGTCTTCACTGCGGGCAACGAACTCATTGATTTTGATGCGATGTGGGCGACCCTGTTTGCCGGGCGTGAATGGCGGGGAGATATTCATTCCAGGCGAAAAAACGGCGAGTTTTTCTGGGAAAGGGTCGCTATTTCGCCCATTCAGGATCATCTTAATAAAACCACGACCCACTATCTTATCATCAAGGAAGATATCACCCAGCAGAAAGAAATTGCCGAGGAACTTGAACGGTCTGTGGCGGAGTCGACCCAGATGGCCATACATCTTGAATATTTGAATGCAGAGCTGAAGAGTACTCAGTCCCAGATGTTTCAGCGTGAAAAAATGGCGTCCATCGGTCAGCTGGCGGCTGGCGTCGCTCATGAAATCAACAATCCGATTGGCTTTGTTTCCAGCAATCTGCGCAGCCTGGGAAAATATCTCGAAAAAATCACGGATTATGTTAAACAACTCGAATCCGGTTTGGAGCAGCATTCTGCCGAAGGCTGGCAGGAGATCGAGCCGCTCAGGAAGCGTTTGAAGATCGATTATCTGTTTGAAGACAGTAAGGATCTGGTCGCAGAATCTCTTGATGGGGCAGAGCGAGTCCGGAAGATTGTGCAGAATCTGAAAACCTTTTCCCGGGTCGATCAGACCGGCACCCAGTTGGTCGATCTGAATGAGTGTCTGGAAAGTACGGTATCCATCGTCTGGAACGAAATCAAATACAAAGCGCAACTGACCAAGGAGTTCGGTGACCTGCCACAGCTGGAGTGCAATTCCCAGGAACTGACTCAGGTGTTTACCAATATTCTGGTCAATGCCGCTCAAGCCATTGAAAAAGACGGGTTGATCGCAATCCGCAGCTGGTATGAGCCCGATGATATTATGATCAGCATCTCGGATAATGGCTGTGGGATCAGGCCAGAGGATCAGGTCAAAATATTCGAGCCGTTCTTTACCACCAAACCAGTGGGGCAGGGGACCGGATTGGGAATGAGCATCAGCTATGAAATTATCAAGAAACATGGCGGAGACATCAGCTTTGAGACGGAACCCGGCCAAGGGACGGTTTTCCATATTCGTTTGCCGATCAGCACAAGCGATGTTTGAACCCAGGGCCTTCTCCGGGGAGGAGGCTTTTTACCGCAGCTGGAGGACAGGTACAAGGTATGGCGGGTGAGATAAAAATTCTTTGCGTCGATGATGAAAAGAATGTTCTCAAGGCGTTGCGGCGCTTGTTCATGGAAGAGGATAACTATGAAATCCTGCTCGCCGAATCAGGTCAGGAAGGCCTTGCGGTGCTGGAAGAGGAGGAGGATATTCGACTGATTATTTCCGATTATCGGATGCCGGAAATGAACGGAGTCGAGTTTTTGCGCCAGGTCAATGAGCGCTGGCCGGAAACGATCCGGATTGTTCTTTCGGGATTTGCCGATACGGCCGCGGTTGTTGAAGCTATCAACCTGGGGCAAATTTATAAATTTCTACCCAAACCCTGGAATGACGAGGACTTGCTCTCGACCATCGGCTCGGCCCTTGACCATCAGTCGCTCCGCTGGGAAAACAATAAACTCAGTCAGGAACTGCAGATCAGGAACGCAGAGTTGAAACAGGTCAATGCCGAACTGCAATCGGTGAATGAACGCTTGGAAGACCTGGTTGAGCTGAGAACCGAAGAACTGGAGATTCGCCACCGGGTGCTGAAAATTTCCCAGGCTATTCTGGATGTCCTGCCGGTTGCGGTGCTCGGGATCGACCCGGATGACATGATTGTCCATTGCAACCAGGCGGCTTGTGATTTGTTTCCCAGCGCAGAGATGGGCCCGCTTGGCCATGATCGCAGCAGCGTCCTTTCCACTGAGATCAATCAGCTGATTGACCAGCTCAGTGACGGATTCTGCCCGAACTCCATCGTGACGATCCGGGAGAGGTCTTTTCGTTGCCAAGTCAGAAGACTGCATGACACATTGTCGCAAGGGTGCGTCGTCGTGCTTAGTGCAGAACATTGATCCTTGAGTCATGGTGAGCCCTATGAGTGAAAACCAGACGCCACCGGCGGACATCAAAATTCTGCTGGTTGACGATGAAGTCAATATCACCAGAGCGTTGCTGCGCCTGTTTAATGATGTCGAACATTATCAGGTGCTGACGGCAAATTCGGGGCAGGACGCCTTGCTGTTGCTGCGTGAAAACCAGGATTGCGGTGTGATTATTTCGGATCAACGCATGCCGGGAATGACCGGGGTCGAGTTTTTGCGTCAGGCTCGTGACATCTCCCCTGAAGCGGTGCGGCTGCTGTTGACCGGCTACGCGGATATCGAGGCGTCCATAGCGGCCATCAATCGCGGCGGTATTTTTCGCTACCTGACCAAACCCTGGGATGATGACGCGCTGCTCCAGGCCGTTGCCGAAGCTGCCGCAAACTTTACCCTGATCCAGGAAAACAAGCGCCTTAATGCCCTGGTTCGAAAGCAGAAAGATGAGCTGGCGGAATGGAATAAGCGGCTCAAACAGCGGGTTCTGGATCAGACTTCGCAGATTCGGGCCAAGAGCGACGAGCTGGCCGAGAGCCATTCCCGGCTGAAGGAAAGTTTTTCAGCAATTATCGAAGCCCTTGCCGGGCTGATCGAACTACATCACAAGCGGGCACCGGGACACAGCCGAAACGTTTCCGAGTTGTTGAAGGTCATGGCGCGCCGCCTCAAGCTTGACGACCTGCAGCAGAAAAAAATTGTTTCCGCCGGGTTGCTGCACGATATCGGTAAGATCGGCATCAACGACCGGATTCTGGCTAAAGCCGCCGACGAAATGACGGCCCAGGAATACAAGGAATATAAAACCCACGTCATCCGGGGGCAGGCGGCCATCGACCGGGTGCCGGAATTGAGGGATATTGGCGAGATGGTCCGCCATCACCATGAACGCTTCGATGGCAAGGGCTTTCCCGACGGTCTCAAAGGGGAGTCCATCCCCCTCGGTTCCAGGATGATCTGCGCGGCCAACCTGTTTGAGCACAAACTCCTCAAATATCCCCAGTCCGAAGCCCTTGACGAAGCGCTGGCCGACCTCAAAGGCGAATGGGGGTCGGTCCTTGATCCGGCTTTGCGGACCGCGCTGGAAGAGGGAGCCCGGGAGATTTACGCCAGCTTGAATCTGGTCTCCGAAGTCACTGCGAAAATGGTCTCACCAAAGGAGCTGAAGCCCGGCATGCAGTTGAAAGCGGATCTGTACAGCGGGACCGGGGTGTTGTTGCTCAAGAAAGGCTCGGTGTTTGATGAAAATTCCATCGATGCCACCAGACGCTGTTTTAAGATCGATCCCTTCGAAAGGGATATCTGCGTGATTATCCGCGAGAAGCCTGCGGACGAGGAATAAACCTAAACAGTGCGCAGGAGGAACCCTAATCTGCGTTGTGAGTGAAGCAAAACCAAGCTTTTGAACAACGAACGGGCATGCTAAAAAGTTGTTGAAAAAGACCCTCCCGTGGATTTTTTCAAATACGGCGGACAACAGGGAGTGGCGCTAATTTAAGCAACTTTGCAGTAAACTCGGGACTGTCCCAAGAGTTTGCGAGCCCGTGCGCTTGTGAATTGCATTCTATTCTTATCGGGTTATTTTACTTCGGTCACTTTTCCCTGCCAATTAAATGATCCCTGAGCACCGATTTGAAACTTTCGACCAGTTGTTTCGGGTAGGGAGTTGTGCGGGTGGCGATGCCTGCTGATGATTCCCAGAAGGTCCCTTCGTGGGGAATTTTGACCAGCCCGAATTTTTCGGCATCCGGTAACATGCGTTCGGGGATATGGGCCAGAAAGTTTCCCGCCTGGACGATTTTCATCATTGAGATGGCGTTGGTTTCGATTCCCATGACCGGTGGCTTTAGTCCATTTGCCGTAAAATAGGAGCCGATACGGCGGTCACCGATGTTATCTCTGGTTAGTACCACCCACGAATACTCTGCTAGTTCCTTGGCTGATACGATTTGTTTTTTGGCCAGTGGATGGGTCGCCGAAGCGATAACAGCGTGCCTGATCTGCAGCATTTCTTCGGTGGTGATTTCCGGATGTGGCGGAAAATCCAGAGTGACGCAAGCCAGGTCGATATCCCCTTCAAGTAGGTCGGTCACGATGGTATTGATAACGCCAAGATCTATTTTGATCTTTACACCCGGATATTGATGATGAAACTCGGCAATGACTGGCGGCAGAATCGTTGATAACCAGACCGGTCCGGCGGCGATGCGTAAGGTGCCAACAATGCCACCTTTCATGGCAGCTATTTCGGCCAGTGCGTGTTGATACTCCACCTCCATAAGGCGGGCACGGCGTGCCAGAACCTCCCCTTCCAAAGTCAAGATAACTCCCTTTTGATGCCGTTCAAACAAAGGTACTCCGACGCTGGCCTCAAGCTGTTTGATACTTTTAGTCAACGCCGGTTGGCTGATGTGCAAGGCTTCCGCCGCAGAGGTGACATTGCGGTGTTCCGCAACAGCTAGGAAATGGCGAAGGACACGTGATTGCATTGTTATCTCCTGGCAATGTGATTCCCTGATGGTGCAAAGGGTGAGAGGTAATATAACAAATAGTTATGTTTAAAGGGAAAACATATATTGGCCGCTTTGACAATATCCGCTAGGTCGTTGTCATTCGGAAACACTGGATGGCGATAATTAAGTTTTTAGATTGGAAACGAGCAGTTTTCCGTTGTGGTAAGGACATCAAGGACTTACGCGGAGGCGTACACTGTTACGCCGCACAAGTCAGCCTACCGATTGATGCTGCTACCGCAGAAAAAAGCCGTTTGCGGCGGGCTCCAACCAATATGGGATTGCTGCGCGTCATAGAACCCTCTTTGTTCCCGCAAGGTGATCGTGCTGGCGGTGGCCAAGAAACGGTTCGCGCCTAGGACCATTTACGCTTGGGCGATCAAAATCAGTGACGCCTTTCTCACCCATGAATTTTGTAAGGTGGAGGACGTCGCCGGATGGTGCTCGTTTAAGCAACACTGCAGTAAACTCGGGACTGTTCCCAGGGCCATCGGGGGCTGTCCCAAGAGTTTGCGAGCCATATAACTGTCGCGGTTAACACCGCAAAGACCAGGGGCAGCCCCCCGTGCGTGGACAGTCCCGGTTTTGCTGCCATCTCCTCTTAAACGAGCGCCATTCAGGACATCGCATTTTTCTCAACCGAGCTTGAAAAAGACCAGGAATGGACTTTTTCAACAACCTGCTCATCCTGGTTTGTCTTACCTGCGTTAGCTGCTGCTGGCTTCGGAATCCTTCATAACTAAAAGATATGGATTTGGTGAAAAGATGTATTAGTCAGTCTTTCCGTCGTTCGATATGGTGCATTTGACTGGTGTGACAGCCAGGTTGTGCATGTTTGGTGGGCAGACAAAGGTTAAATGGTCGGTTGTTAAAGACAGTAAAAGAGTTAACCGCATCAATTTTAAAAAGGGGACGTCATGATTTCTATTAAAGCAGATGAAGGCCAGAGTTACGAAGCCGCCAGACATTCCGGCGTGTTTGGTTTGCAAAAAATAACTGAAGCGGACACGCAACGGATTGCGGTTAATTATTCCGTGTTTCTGCCGAATGGCGGGGCTGAGTTGTCATCTTCCCCCAAGGAGCGGATTTATTACATCGTCAGTGGTTGCATGAAGTTGACCGGTGACGGCAAAGAACACGTATTGGAAGCAGGCGATATGATCTATATCGCTCCAGGTGAAGAGAGGGAGATCACTCTGGTTGGCAATAAAGCTGTTGAATCTCTGGTTGTTATTGTAACCCCATGAAAGTGAGTGCGGACGAAATGAACCTTTCCGGGATTAAAACAGTTGCGGTTCTAGGGGCCGGTACTATGGGTGTAGGGATCGCCCAAGCTTTTGCGCAAGGAGGGTTTGACGTCAATCTATTTGATGTCAATGACAAGGCACTGGAAGCTGCTCATGGTCTGGTGCGGGCGAACCTGGTAACGCTTGAGCGTCACGGGCTGAGCACGGTCGCTGAAAGGGAGAAAATTGTCAGCCGGATCCGTTGCTGCAGCGAATTGCGGCTTGCTGTTGCCGATGTCGCATTGGTCACCGAATGTGTCTTCGAGAAGAAGGAGATCAAGCAGACCGTCTTTGCACAACTGGATGAACTCTGCGCTCCGGAGACAATATTTGCCAGCAATACCTCGTATCTGAATATCTTTGAAGAGGTCCCGGCTTCACGCCAGAGCCGGACTCTGATTACCCACTGGTTTGCGCCCCCACATATTGTTCCGCTGGTCGAAATTGTAAAAGGCGAGCAATCAAGTCCTGATGTTGTGGCTTGTGTCAAAGCGCTGCTTGAGCAGATCGGTAAAGCTCCCATCGTGATGAATCGCTTTGTGCCGGGGTTTGCTATCAACAGGATCCTGCGCATCCTGGGGCGGGAGATTTTTTTCCTGCTGGATAACGACTACATGAGCGCCGCAGATCTGGATAAGGCGGTCAAATCCAGCATCGCTCCGCGCATGATGGTGCTCGGCCTGGTTCAGCGCTACGATTTTACCGGACTCGACTTAAGTGCCGGTAATCTGAAAAATCCGGATTATCTGGAACCGCCGATTGATAACAATCCCAAGAGTCTCTTGCAACTTGTTGAGGCCGGGGATCTGGGCGTCAAAAGCGGGCGTGGTTTTTTTGATTATACCGAGAAAGATCTGACGGCAACACTGGCCGATCGGGATGATGCCCTGATTCGTATTCTATTGGCAGGGAAAGAAACCCGGCCCGTCGGCAGGCCACGCGACTGAGTATTTTGGGCTTAGTCTGAAAAATAGACAATGCATCAAAGGTATTAATTCCTTGCCTTCAAAAGATCCGGAGATGAATGGGGATAGGATCTCTGGGGCTATGTGGTGACGTGGGCACAATGAATCAATTGGCGTTGGAATCCCCAGAGTGAGGAGATTATATGAAACCAGTATTTACGAATGCCGCAGAAGCCCTTCAGGGGCTGACGTTTGACCATATGACCGTTGCCGCCGGTGGTTTTGGCCTGTGCGGCCTCCCGGAGAACCTGATCCGCGCATTGCGCGACAGCAAGGCCACCGGTCTGACAGTTGCCAGCAACAATGCCGGGGTTGATGATTTTGGTTTGGGGTGGCTGCTGCAGACCCGGCAGATCAAGAAGATGATCTCCTCATATGTTGGAGAAAATGCCCTTTTTGAGCAGCAATATCTCAGCGGCGAATTGGAACTGGAATTGACTCCGCAAGGAACCCTGGCCGAAAAGCTGCGGGCCGGTGGGGCGGGTATCCCGGCCTTTTTTACCCGGACCGGTTACGGAACCGTGCTGACCGAGAACAAACCGGTACAAACTTTTAATGGCAAGGAATATGTCCTGGAAGAAAGCATCACCGCTGATCTGGCGATTGTCAAAGCCTGGAAAGCGGATAAGGCCGGCAACCTGGTGTATCGCTTTACTGCCAACAACTTTAATGCCGCCTGCGCCAAGGCCGGTCGGGTCACCGTGGTCGAGGTTGAAGAGTTGGTTGAAATCGGCGAACTCAATCCTCACGAAATCCATACCCCGGGAAATTATGTCGACCGGATTCTAGTCAGCACCAATCTGGAAAAGCCGATCGAGCAACTGACTCTGGCCGGCAAAACGACCGTCAAAGGTTTTACCCCTGTTCGGGAGTGGCAGGCCCGGCGCATCAGCCGTGAATTCAAAAACGGCATGTATGCCAATCTTGGGATCGGTATGCCGACCCTGGTCGCCAACTATATTCCCGAGGATATCACGGTGACATTGCACGCCGAAAACGGACTGTTGGGCGTCGGCCCCTTCCCGCAGGAAGGTCAGCAGGATCCGGACCTGATAAACGCGGGAAAACAGACCATCACCTGGTTGCCAGGCGGCGCATTTTTTGACAGTGCTGAATCTTTTGCCATGGTGCGCGGCGGCCATATTGATCTCTCCGTTCTGGGCGCCATGCAGGTATCGCGTACCGGCGATCTGGCTAACTGGATGATTCCGGGTGCCAAGGTGAAGGGGCCCGGTGGCGCTATGGACCTGGTTTCCGGGGTCAAAAAGATTATCGTCATGATGGATCACTGTGCCAAAGACGGCTCACCAAAACTGGTGGAGGATTGCTCCTTACCGCTCACCGGTAAAAACGTGGTGGATATGGTTGTTACTGATTTGGCGGTCTTTACTGTGGATGCTGAACAGGGATTGACCCTGGTGGAACTCGCTCCTGGTTCGACCCTTGATCAAATTAAAGCAAAAACCGGTTGTGAATTTCAGATTGCCGACAGTTTGAGGTAGCTCGCGGGTGACCATCCGGACACTCTCAATAACAACTGGTAAGTTTTAAGATTTTTATTCCGCTGGCAGGCATAAGCTGAGGAGCGTTTATACCCTGTTCGTGGTTTGTCAAGAAAGGAAGACAGACTGTGAAAGAAACCTATATCGTCGGTGCAGCCCGTACTCCCATCGGCAGCTTTGGCGGCAGCCTGGCTGGAATCGACCCTGTTACTCTTGGAAAAACGGTGGTTACAGAAGCATTGCAACGCGGCGGGGTGGCTGCCGATGCCGTTGATGAAGTTATTCTCGGATGTGTTCTGCAGGCCGGGCTGGGACAGAATGTTGCCCGTCAGGTTCTGTTGGCCGCCGGAATCTCGCAGGAACGCTGTGCCCAGACCATCAACATGGTCTGCGGTTCGGGGTTGCGTTCCGTGGCGGCTGCCGCGCAGGCTATTGCTGCCGGAGATTCCGGCATTGTTGTCGCAGGCGGCACCGAAAACATGAGCCTTTCGTCCTACCTGTTACCCAAGGCCCGAAACGGTTACCGTATGGGACACGGCGAGATCGTCGATTCCATGGTCCATGACGGCCTGTTCGATATTTTCAATCACTACCACATGGGCATCACCGCTGAAAACCTGGCCGAGAAATATGCTCTGACCCGCGAGGATCAGGATGCCTTTTCCGCTACCAGTCAGCAGCGCGCCGAAGCTGCGATTACCGCAGGTCGGTTCAACGACGAGATTGTTCCGGTGCTGATTCCCCAGCGCAAAGGCGAACCCAAACTCTTTGCTACCGATGAATTTCCCCGTTTCGGCACAACCGCCGAATCCCTCGGTAAATTACGCCCCGCGTTTAAGAAAGACGGAACGGTCACCGCCGGCAACGCCTCCGGAGTCAACGACGGTGCAGCCGCTATCGTTGTTGCCGGGGCTGATGCCGTCAACGCACACAAGCTGAATCCCGTTGCCCGCATTGTCTCCTACGGCTGGTACGGTTGCGACCCTGCCATCATGGGGATCGGGCCGGTTGAAGCAACCCGCACGGCCCTGAAGAAAGCCGGTTGGAGTGTCAGCGATCTCGACCTGATCGAAGCCAACGAAGCGTTTGCCGCCCAGTCCTTATCGGTCATGAAAGAACTGGCCTTCGATCCGGCCATCACCAACGTCAACGGTGGAGCCATTGCTCTTGGCCACCCCATCGGCGCCTCCGGAGCCAGGATTCTGACTACCCTGTTGTACGAAATGGTCAAGCGCGATGCCAAAAAAGGTCTGGCAACCCTGTGTATCGGCGGCGGTATGGGAATCGCCATGTGTGTGGAGCGTTAGACCTTTGCATCGCGACCATCCGGAGTTTCTGCATGAAAACCAGTTATGTCGCAAAAGAGGTCATCAAAACAACAAAGTTAGGAATTCTTAGAGGCCGATCATATGTCGGATCGAGTCTCCAACATTTGTGAAAGAGAGGTGTTTTTAATGTCTTTTGTCTCTGATCCAGTTTCTGGATTGCAATTTGTCGAACTCAGTCATCCCTGGGGGCATGGCGTGCCGTCTTATCCCGGTCAGGCTGATGTGGTGATGCACCGTGCCGTTAAACACGCTCAGCATGGTGTGCTGGCGTGGAAAATCAACACCGTCATGCATACCGGGACCCATATGAACGCCCCGATCAATATGATCCAGCGTGGTAAGGACCTGTCTGAAATTCCGGAAGATCGCTTTTTCGGTAATGGCGTTGTGCTGAACATTCCGAAGGGCTCTTACGAGGTCATTACCGCCGAAGATCTGAAAGCGGCCAAGCCCGGTATTCAAAAAGGGGACTTCGTTGTCATTGTGACCGGTTGGCATCATAAGTATTCCGATGCTCTTGAGTATTTTGGGGAAAGCCCGGGCCTGTCGAAATGTGCCGCAGAGTATCTGGTCGCCATGGAGTGCAAGGTTGTTGCTGTTGATACCCAGCAGATTGATCATCCCCTCGCGACATCTCTCGGTCCCCATCGTGGTGGACCGACTATGAAGCGTCTGGCTTTTGCTTATACGGAAGCAACCGGGCTTGATCCCAAGGTTGAGCATGGCGAATGGAACGTCGCTCATAAAATCCTGCTCGGTGCCGAAATTCCGACCATCGAGCAGGTCGGCGGCGATGTTGATCAGTTGCTTGGTAAAAGGGCGACCTTCATAGCAACCCCGTGGAAATTCAAAAAAGGGGATGCTTGCCCTGTCCGCCTGGTGGCTATGGTTGATCCGACCGGCACGTGCCGTATCGATTCCGGCAAATAAACAGAACCGGCATTGTTGCCATCCGGAGTTTCCGAATGGCAACTGATGACAAAGGAAAGAGGAATATAATGAGCCTTGAAATATACAATTTAAGTCATACCTTTGAGCAGTTCATGCCGGAGTGGCCTTCGTCTCCCGGTGTTGATATCGATATTAATAAATTCCATGCCAGAGATGGTGTTTATGAAGTTAAGTGGGAGGGCATCATGCACCGCGGAACTCATATGGATTCACCTTTGCATGTGACTGAAAATACTCCTGACATTACCGGATTTCCACTCTGGCAACTGTGTGGAACCGGGGTTGCCGTTGCCATTCCAAAGGGCAAATGGGGAGTTGTGACTCCAGAGGATCTTGAAGCCGCTACACCGCAAATTCAGGAAGGCGATATTGTCATGATCAACACCGGCTTTCATCACAAGTGGGCTGATTGTGACGAATACTTCGGTCATGGCTGCGGCATTAGCGGGGCTGGTGCACAGTGGCTGGTCGATAAGAAAATCAAACTGGTTGGTTATGGCCATCAGGCCAACGATCATCCTCTGGCAACCAAACTGGTCGATCACGGCTTAGGCCCGACTCACCCGCACTTGATTGATGAATACAAAGCTGAGACCGGTCGTGATCCAAAGGAAGATTTCCCGCTGTGGGAAGATGCCCATAAAAACCTAATGGTTGGGGGCGGTATCCCAGGTATCGAAAATATCGGCGGTGATCTTGATAAGGTGACAGGCAAGCGCTGCTTTTTTGCGGCTTTCCCGTGGCGTTTTGTCGGCGGTGAGGGCTGTATCGTTCGTGTCATTGCTATTGTCGATCCTGATCAGACTTTCCGTTTCGAAGGTTCATAATTTATCTTTTTCTGATAGATCTATCCTGTTTTATTTCGGCCAGGTCGTGTCTCTTACACGACCTGGCTTTATCTTGTCTCGCAATCTCTGCCACTTCCAAATGTTTGAAGCCGTTCTGACCGGTTTTCATTGTGTATGGCAGAGATCTTTCATCTCTCTTTCTTCTCCTTGGACCTGATACTTCAGGCAGGACCTCTTTATCGCTGAAGTCTTCGCCTCTGCAGTTCATTCACGACAGTATGCTGATTGCATAGGTCGCTTCCTGTTTTTTTGTGTTCCGATTTGGAAATAGAATCAAATTATATATTTGAAATGATAGGGGAAATTCATGGCGAGATAGGTAAATGGTTTTTTATTCCATGTAGTTGTTAGGCCATAACTAAAAGGTATGGATATGGCGGAAATATGTATTGGTCGCATAAAAAGCGATTCTATATAGTCTGTCGCAAAGAAGAGAGAACGGTTTTTTACCTCGAGGTTGAAAAATGTTTGTCCTGCGTCTTGCAAGGGTGGGGCAGGTTACTGTTGATCGGTTCGTAATGGCAATGCCAGCAATGGTACAACGTTGCGCTGCTGTTGGCAGGTCATTTCCAAATGAGCCCATCGGCCTTTTCCTCTTAGAAGGGAGACTTCAGGGTGAAGAAATTAACAATTTTAATTGTGGGTTTTTTTTGTCTTTCAGCGACAGTTGCATTTTGTCAGGACAGTGAACAAGAAGCTGCGTCTAAACCATTTTCTCTGTTTGGTGATGTTTTGGAGGATTCCTTTGGCATCAAAGCCTTTGGTTACTTGAAAGTTGGCTACTCCAAAAATGATACCAGTACCCATGCGGAGTCGACGGAAGGAAGTTCAAACCATCCCGTAGCAGGGCCATCGGACGAACAACTACAGCTTAACTCATTGATTGTCGCTCTTAACCGTCCAATTAAAACGAGTATTATTCCCAGGGCAACGCCGTTGCCCGGACCTAAGCCGGAAGAATTTTCATGGGGCTTTTGGACCGAAGCCCTTTACGGTCGCGACGCATTGCCTGCCCTAAGTTTTGGATTTGATGATGAATGGGCAGCGAACAAAGAACCAAAGGGCGTTGCTGCGGGAAGTAATCGGCAGAATTACCTCGCAATGCCTCAGGTTTTTGTTCAACTTTACGCTCCTTTTTATAAAGGTATGGCTCTTACTTTAGGTCGCTTTGGTAGTGGGGTGGGTCACGAAATTCCCTCAAGCTGGCGTCCGTCACCTAACATTTTTTATTCCAAAACTTTTGTATTTTTATCACAGCCTGACCAAGTCACCGGTGCGCTTTTGTCCGCAAAGCTTATGGAAAATAAATTTGGGATGCTTGCGGCTGAGTTTGGTGTTGTGAATGGTCGTCAGAATTGGCAGGACAATAATGATGATAAAAGTTTTATCGGTGCCTTGCGGTGGAGAAGCCCGAATATGTCAACCTGGCTGGATTACAGCTTTATGGTTGGGAATGAACAAAATGATCTGAGTAAAATATCTGAGCCGCAGATGCCGACATCTAGGGTCATTTCCCCGCGTGGACAGCTACGAGAGCATCATTCTTTGTCTTTGACAATGCATCCAACCTCTAAGCTGACTACCACTGCTGAGGTTGTTTACGGTAAGCAGCATGCTGATGGGCGTGCCGACACTATCGACGCTCTGACCGGCCCCAACTACAAAGGTGGCTCGTACATGGGGGGATATCTTGAGTTTGTATATGCAAGCAGTAAAACCCTTCGGTACGCAATTCGTGGCGAGCACTTCCGGGATCGCAAAAATGTCGCATTGTTCCCTATTGCTGCAGTGTCAGGTGACTTTAATGCAGTCACCGCCGGCGTTCAATGGGACGCTCACCCCAACGTGCTGATCCGGCCTGAAATTCGCTATGACTGGCAAGCACACAACGATGGTGTAAATGCCTATGGGAATGGCAGAGATGATAAACAGACGACCTTCTCTGTTGATATGACCCTTTACTTTTAAAGACAGAGTATCTGCATTGGCTTATTGATAAGCCTGTTCATCTCAAGTCAGCAGTTTCTTTATCAAGCGTTATCACGAGATACAGCTAATTTTTATTGGCTGCTCTAAGGAGATTTTTATGGATGGTGCTCAAGAGGTAAAGATAGACGAAGTGGTAGACGTGTCGGAGCATGAATTACTTGAACATAATGATCAACTTCTTAGTGAAAATACTAAAATCAATTTTTCAAAAGGCTGGTTGATTATTTTTTATTGTACGGCCATGTTCTTTCTGCTTATCGGTTTTTCAATTGATGGTTTAAATATAGTGGCACCAGCCTTCTCTAAAGCTTCTGGAATTGAATATTCAGCTGTTTTGGGTGTCTCTGCAATCGCAGGTTTTGCAGGGCTGATCGCTTATTTTGTGATCGGCAGGTTGAATATTTTGTTCGGCGCAAGAATTATTTCTGCGGTTTGCCTGATCGGCTCAGGGATCTCCTATTTCTTTTGGGGACACGCAACCAGCCTGGTTGGCTATACCATTTCAATGGTCTGTGTCGTGAGCTTTATAAATGGTGCCTCTTATATCGCCGGCGGAGCTTTGGTCGCGCAATGGTTCCCTAAAAAGAAGGGCCTTGTTAATGGTTTTACAACAATGGGGCATAATATGGGTTCTGCTTTTTATGTTCCTCTGATTGCTTTCCTTATCGGGACCTATGGTTATCAGAATGGCATGAGCATGGCCTCTGTTTTAGCAATTATTCTTGGAATTTTCGGTCTGTTGTTTGTCAGGAACATGCCTCAGGATAGAGGGATGCTGCCGGACAACGTCAGCCCTGCCGTTTACGAAAAAGAATATTTTACTGCTGAAGTGGAAGATGAAGATTATGGCTGGACAGTATCTAAACTGTTAAAGACCAAGGAATTGTGGCTTTGTTCAATTATTGTCGGGTTGAATCAGTTGGTAACAACTGGTGTTATGAGCCAGCTGGTGGTTAGAAATAGTGGACTTGGGTTTGATATTGCATTTTGTGTCAAGTTGATGACGATATGTGCGGTCATTGGTGTTGCCGGAAGCTATCTTTTTGGTTGGATTGATCAGAAATATGGCGTCAAAAGAGCAGTTATGCTGTTTCTCGGATGGTATATGCTCGCGCTGTTGGTCAATATAACCGACACTAAAATGGGCGTGTTGATCTCTGTTCCAATGATTGGTGTGGCTATTGGAGCTGCAGCTAATTTCATTATTTCATTGCCTGCCTCTGTTTTTGGACGCCATGGGTTCGCAAAAGTCTATTCTGTGTATTTCCCAATTATGAGTGCTGTTCTCTTCAGTAACTACGTCATTAACGCATTGGCATTAAAGATCGGTGGAAGCTTAAGAGGAGCCTACATAGTTTTCGTTGTATTCCTCCTTATCAATGTTGTTCTGATTAAAGCGTTGAATGTCAGGAAATATAATCGGGATTATATGACAGAAGAAGAGCTTCTTAAGCATAACAGTTGAACTGCAATTCAGGTTCTACGCGGTTAAATAGGAACAATTATTCATCGGAGATTTAAAAATGAAGATATTTGAATACGCTCAGAATCCACCTGTTATTTTCGGAGCTGGAGCTATTGGCAAGTTGAGTGAAGAGATAAAAAAGTTTGATTGTAAAAAGATTCTTTGTGTTTTTGATGACGGAGTAAAAAAAGCGGGTATCGGTCGTCAGGTTGAAAAAGTATTAAATGATGCGGATATTGAGTATCTGGTCTTCGATAATGTGATGGCCGATCCTCCGGATACGATGCTGGATGAAATGGGCCAGGCCGCCAGGGACGCTGAAATTGATTGCGTTGTCGGTATCGGCGGTGGATCGAGTATGGATACCGCTAAAGCGATTTCAATTTTGCAAAAGCATGATCTGCCGATCCGTCAATATCTTAATCTCGATGGCCCACCGCTTACTCTCGATGGTGGGGTGCCGGTCATTCTGATTCCGACGTCCTCCGGTACAGGGAGTGAAGTCACCAGAATGTGCATTGTTTCCAATGTTGAAGCCAATGCCAAGTTGCCTATTTTCACTTCCGGCTCCCTTGCGATTGTCGATCCTGAGCTAAGCAAGAGTGCACCGGCTGGAGTCACTGCCAATACCGGACTGGATGCATTTGCGCACGCAGCAGAGGCAATAACTGCCAATAACGGGAATCCGTATTCCGAGGTTCTGGCTGTTGAAGCAATAAAGCGCATAGCTAAATATCTTCCTGTTGCATTTGTTGACGGAAATAATATTGAAGCGCGTACAGAAATGAGCTTAGCCGCAAACTGGGCAGGAATTGCTTTTTCTCTTACGGATGTTCATATCGGACACGCAAGCGCCGACTCAATTGCTGCGAGCTACCATACCCCTCATGGCCTTAATTGTGCTTGGGTCACTCCTGCCGTTTTGCAGCTGGTCGCAACCAAGGTTCCTGAGAAGGTGAAGCTTATCGGTGTCGCTTTGGGTGTCGATATCGCTGAGGAGGACTCCCCTGAAGAGATCGGCAAAAAGACTGCTGATGCCTGCCGTCTCCTGATGAAAAAAGTTGGCGTCAAAAGCCTTGAGGAATATGAATTTGACAGGAATGTCATTATCACAAAAGGGGCTCTGTATGCAGCGAACCATCCGCTGAGATTTAACTGCCCCGTTGCAATTGACGAAGCTGCCGCCTCGTTTATTCTGAGTTCGGCGTACGATGACTACAAATAAAACGGATTGTTGGTAGTCTGAATATCTCCGTAATAAAAAATAATGTTTTTAAATAGTTAGGGGACGGTATGGAATTGCTCAGTAAATATGGATCATTCATCAACGGATCATTTGTCAAAAACACTACTGAAAAAATAATTTCTGATTACAACCCGACAAATGGAGACCTTTTGGCTCAGTTATTGACTGCTGACGTAGCCTGTCTGGAAGATGCAGTAGCCTGTTCTCAAAGTGCTTTAAAGGAATGGCGAAACACCACCAAAGCCTATAGAGCAAAAGTTCTGAATGCGATGGCTGATATTATGGATGCAAATGCTTCCTATCTTGCAGAAATTGAGGCTAAAGATATCGGCAAGCCGATTGGTGAAGCAACGATGCAGATGGGGCTATGCAGTTCAATGTATCGTTATTTTGCCGCTTGTATCATTGCTGAGGATGAAGTTCTTGTCAGCCATGATAACGGAAGTCTTTCCGCTGTTATTCGGGAACCTCTTGGCGTTGTTGGTCTTATTCTCCCCTGGAATGCTCCTGCCATGCTGTTGTCCTGGAAATTGGCACCTGCTTTGGCAACCGGGAATTGCGTCATCATAAAACCAGCGACCGCAGCTCCATTAGTTATTCTTGAACTGGCCCGGCTGTGGAAGGAGGTTATTCCTGCCGGAGTCTTAAACGTTCTGATCGGAAGTGCCGTAGGTGATCCGATGTTGAATCACCCCGGCATTTCCAAGTTTTCATTTACCGGATCAACGGAAGTCGGAAGTCATATTGGCGAAGTTGCAGGAAGAAATATTGTCCCCTGCACCTTGGAGCTTGGCGGGAAATCAGCAAATATTATTTTCAATGATGCCCAGCTGGAGCGTGCTTTACAGCTTTCCATCCTGGGAGTGCTTGCTTCTAATGGCGAAGTTTGTGTTGCCGGTTCACGTCTTTTTGTCCATGAAAATATTTATGATTCCTTCTTGGAGCAACTCAAAGAAAAGTTTGAGTCAATCCGGATCGGAGATCCTACTGATTTTGCGACTCAAATGGGCCCGGCAGTGAATGAGGGGCAGATGAAGTCTGTTCTGGAATACATCGAAATCGGGAAAAAAGAGGGGGCGCGGTTGGTTTGTGGTGGAAACCGAGTCACCGGTGGTGATTTTGACAAGGGATTCTTCATCGCGCCGACAATTTTCGCCGATGTCAATAATTCCATGCGTATTGCTAAAGAAGAAATCTTTGGTCCAGTTCTTTGCGTATTGAAATTTTCAACAGAGGAAGAGGTCATTAAGATGGCCAATGACTCAGAGTTCGGGCTCGGCGCAGGGGTTTGGACGAAGAACTTAAGCCGGGCAATGAGAGTTTCACGGGCATTGCAGGCTGGTACTGTCTGGGTGAATGATTACCTGACTTCAACACCGGGCAATCCTTTTGGTGGATATAAAAAGTCGGGTATTGGCCGCGAAGTCCATAAGCTGGCCATGCAATATTATACCAATGTAAAAAATATCTGTTTTTGTGGTGACGAAGGTGTTCCGCCTATCTTCTGATGTTTGCACCTCTTATGGAGTCCTTTCAAGCGACTTGAAGGGACTCCATCTCATCTTTTTAAACTTTATCCCCGGGATATCCAAAGTGAAGATATCCGTTTTCAGAGAACTAGTCGTAATGGCTAGGGGTGCTTTTTTGAATTAACCCTGACCAGGGGTAACGCAAGGAGTCTATACAAATGCGTGATGTCGTTATAGTTGAAGCCTGCCGCACCGCGGTGGGAAAATTCGGAGGATCCTTGAAACCTCTGCAGGCCGAAGATCTGGCCGTTGCCGTTATGCAGGGAGCCATTGAGCGTAGCGGTATCAATCCTGAAGAGATTAACGAAGTTGTCATGGGACAGTGTCGCCAATCTTCAGATTCTTCGAATGTTGCCAGGGTTGCCGCCCTTCGGGCCGGAATTCCAGAAGAAACTCCTGCCAATACAGTCATGTGTGCCTGTGCGTCGGGGATGCTGGCTGCAAGTAATGCCGTAAATTCCATCATGGTCGGGCAAAACGATGTCGTATTGGCGGGTGGCACCGAACATATGACCAACGCCATTTTCTATCTGAGCAATGCTCGCTGGGGAGTTGGTACCGGAACAGCAGAGCTGAAAGACTGTTTAACCGAGGCGCAGTTCGCCTCACAGCCGCAGGATATCTACGGTCGCTTCAATATGGGAATGACGGCTGAGAATGTTGCCGAGAAGATGAGCATCTCGCGTGTCGATCAGGACGCCTTTGCCGCCATGTCTCAGGAAAAGGCGGCAAGAGCTATCGCTACCGGCCGTTTCACGGATGAAATTGTCCCGTTAAGCGTGCCACAGGGGCGCAAGAAAGATCCCATCATTTTCACTACGGATGAGTTTCCGCGGCTGTCATCTGCAGCGGACCTAGCGAAGTTGAAGCCAGCCTTTAAGCAGGATGGATGCGTCACTGCGGGCAACGCCTCAGGGCGTAATGACGGTGCCTCCATCCTGTTGTTGATGAGTGCACAGAAGGCCGCCGACTTTGGCATGACTCCACTGGCAAAAGTGCGCGCTATCGCCTCGGCCGGGGTTGATCCTCGCTATATGGGGATGGGGCCGGTGCCGGCGACCCGAAAGCTGTTGCAGATGACAGGACTTTCCCTGGCTGACATCCAGCTCATTGAGCTCAATGAAGCCTTTGCCGCACAATCTCTCGGCTGTATCCGTGAGCTCGGGATTGAAGATCGGATGGATATCATCAATGTTAATGGCGGTGCCATTGCGCTTGGACACCCCATCGGATCTTCCGGCAGCCGTATCATGGTCAGTCTGATTCATGAAATGCAAAAACGTGATCTGAATATCGGCCTGGCAACTCTCTGCGTTGCCGGCGGCATGGGCATGGCGGCGGTGTTGGAAAGGTGAGGGGTTGTTCTGTCAATTTTCAACAGGCGTTTTTCATTCTTATTATAACCAGAAGTTATGGATTTGGCGGAAACATGTATTAGCCGTGTTTTGCAGGTTTAGCTATGATCCTTGAAAAGGATCGTCATAAAGGACGATAGGCTGTCTGGGACCGGTAGTGTCATTATTTTGGTCATGACGAAATCATAACTTTTTGGACTTGCGAGTAACTTTTCAGGCTGCCGCAGGAACAAAAAGACAAGCGCAGTCAAGACCAGATGATCGTCACCGAGATACCGGCCAAGGCGTTGATGGTGCCCGCACAACGTCGGGCATGGCTAATCCTATGAACTCATGGAGACGTAGACGTGATTAAGAAGAACATATTCAGTCTGGAAGGGAAAAATGCTGTTGTTATCGGGGGTGCCGGCGGCATCGGTCAGGGCCTGGCCCTGGGAATGAGCGAAGCTGGCGCGCGCCTGATCCTGGCAAGCCGCAAACTGCCGGCGTTGGAAACCGCTGCGCAGGAGATTCGTACGGCCACCGGAAACCCGGTCGACATCTGTGTTGTCGATGTCACCAGTGAAGCCAGCATGGATGAGCTGGTCGCTTGCGCCAAAGAGCGTTTCGGCACGGTCGATATCCTGGTTAACGCTAGTGGCCTCAATATCAAACATGGCGCGCTCGATTACCCGATGGAGGACTTCGACACCATCTTTGCCGTTAACGTCAAGGGGACGATGGTGGCCTGCAAGAAGTTTGGTCAAGTGATGAAAGAACAGGGGGGCGGCAGCATCGTCAACCTTTCATCCGTGCGAGGTATTCGTGGTTACGGCGGCGGTAACAGCGCCTACTGCGGCACCAAGGGCGCGGTAGAAATGATGACCAAGGCCCTGGCGATTGAGCTGGCACCCTTCAAGATCCGGGTCAACGCTCTGGGGCCGGCGCTGGTGATCACCCCGGGGACGGTGCATATCAAAAACAACCCGGAATTGGCCCAAAAATACCGGTCGATAGTACCGCTGGGACGGATCGGCGAGGCAGAAGACATGATCGGTGCGACGGTGTTCATGTGTTCCGATGCTGCGTCTTTTGTTACCGGGCAGACTATTTTTGTAGATGGTGGACTCACTGCCAGTTGATATTTTTGACTAATGACGAATCGCATGAGTGATGGTGGCCGAAGATCATAACCATTTTGGGATTTTCCAAAAGGAGTCAATTGATGGATAAACTTATAATTACCGCGGCCCTACTTGGGGCTGGAACAACCAGGGAGCAGTCCCCTCATGTTCCTCTGACCTCGGATGAGATTGCCGCAGACGTTGTTGAAGTTGCTAAAGCGGGAGCTGCAATCGCTCACCTTCATGTCCGTGATGAAAACGGCAAGAATTCCATGTCCACCGAAATTTTTACTGAGGTTGTCGGGAAAACGCGTGCTGCTCTTGATAAAGCGGGGCTGGATGTTGTGTTGAACCTGACTACTTCCGGAAGTGCTTTTTCTGAGGACCTTCGCTTGGCGCACCTGCCAGTTCTTAAACCGGAAATGTGTTCTTACGATCCCGGTTCTATGAACTGGGCAAACAGCTATGTCTTTCTTAATACGCCCAAGTTTTTGGAACGTCTCGGTACGCTCTGCCAGGAACTTGAAATCAAGCCGGAGCTTGAGATCTTTGACGGTGGGATGATCGGAAATGTTGATTATTATGTAAAAAAGGGTTTCCTTAAAGGACCGCTGCATTATCAGTTCGTGCTTGGGGTTCCAGGGGGCATGCCGGGTAATGTTGAAAGCCTGGCCTACCTGTTGCCAAAAATCCAGCCGGGGTCTACCTGGTCCATCACCGGTATCGGCAAAACTCACCTGCCATGCATGCTTGCCGGCCTTGCCGAAGGCTGCACCGGGCTGCGGGTCGGTATCGAAGATAACGTCTTTTTCTCAAAAGGTGTGCATGCAACTAATGCCCAGCTTGTTAAGCGTGCTATCGAGCTTGGTAAAGTCGCCGGTCGTGAAATCGCTACAGCCGAAGACGCCCGCCGGATTCTTGGTCTGAAAAAACACGTTTGATCAGGTTGACGATCAGACCGTGCTCAATCCCAGGAGCCCCCTGGGGTTGAGAGAAGGCGGCGATCTTTTGCTGGAGAAAGAAGACTGACGGTAGCCATTTTCTGCCAGCGACTCCTAACTCAGTGTCCACCATTTATCTAAGAATGGTCTCGATTAAAAACTTTACCCACTGAAACCAACTAATCCCCCATCTCGCATTATTTAGAAATGATGCTGATGGGGGATTTCCATAATCAAATGTACCTATATTTGCTAATCAATTGATCTGGCGGTAGCGGACCTGCCAAAACTGAATTGACTATTTTTGATATATCAACCTGGCGGGTAGTTCGCGGATGTTGTCGAAGAATTTACTTGCGGAGGCAGCTGATATGTTTCCTGTAGTACCATCACCCCGGCACCTCTGGCCGCATCACTGTGTTGCCAATGACGCACAACGACATCTACCAAACTGTCGCTGTTAGCGGTCAGATATTGAGGAATTGTCTCTCGCATGGGTTTGATGAGCAAGTCTCCGGCGAGTGTGCCCTTGCCGGAGAGAATAATTTTCTCCGGGTTAAAGATCTCAATGAGGTTAGCAATCCCGATTCCCAGCCCCTTTCCAGCCTCGTAATAAAGTTCTACCAAGGCGGGCTCTCCGTCTCTGGCTTTTTCCATTACATCTTCAATGGTCAATTCTTCCAGCGGGACAGCCGGAGTCCAGCGCTGTTCCCGGGCGAGTTGCTTCGCTTTTTCCAGAATAGCGTGGTTGCCACAGTAGGTTTCAAAACAGCCCCGCTTGCCGCAGCGGCAAAGCGGGCCGGAGGGGTCGATCGTGGTGTGGCCGAACTCACCGGCGCAGCCAGAATGGCCGATATAGGGCTGGCCGTTAATAATAATGCCGATTGCCACACCCTGCGCCAGACCGACGACAATGAAATTATCGACATTCTTACCGGCGCCGAAGCGTTGCTCCGCCAGTGAAATGCAGCGGGCGCTGTTTTCGATATAGGTGGGGAGGGCGAGCTTGCGCATGAGAATCTCTCTGAAATTGACGTTACGCCAGCTGTAATTGAGCGCGAACTTGATCATCCTGTCCGGATGTGTGACCAGTCCAGGAATAGCCAGGCCGATGCCTGATATCTGGCTTTTGATCAGCTCCGTTTTCCACATGCAGTGATGGACGGCCTGGACAATCTGTTCCGCCACCCCTTCCGGGGTGGTGTCCTTCTCCTCGTAACGCATGATGTGCTCGGCGACGATGTCGGCCTGGAGGTTGACGATGACAACCGTGATCCGCCGGACTGAGACAAAAACGCCGATTGTATAGGCCCCCTCCGGGTTGAGTGCGAGGAGAACAGGTTTTCTGCCGCCGATCGATTCCCCGATCTCTTTTTCCAACAGGAGATTTTCCTCAATCAGCTCGCCGGTGATCCCCGAGACTGCCGCAGGGCTCAGGCCCGTCTCTTTGGCAATCGCGGTGCGGGAAATCGGCTGCATATCGCGAATGGTGCAGAGGACCTTGATGCGGTTGATCGAACGCATCGTCGTTTTATCAAGAGAGGGGATTTGGTTGATGATGCTCACAGCAGCAACTCCGTTGGTGTTGGAAGGTAGATTTAAGTGGTGATAATTTTAATTTTGATAACTGACAAAAAACAATACTTCAGTCAGAGAATTAAGTCTATAAAAACATTGAAAGATATCGTTTTGTATTGTTTTGCATGTAGTTGCCTAGTGTCTTTTTGGGGTTGATAGACCTCTTTTTTGAGGTTGTTTGGGTTGCAAATTTTTTGAGAGAATTAAGTTTTGTGGCGGTCTTCTTCGGGGGGGGGGCTGGAGGTTGGCTGCTTCTCCTGCAGGCAAAAGAAATGGCTAACCCTTTGGTTGGGGGCGAATGCGTCCGCGCTGGTGCGCCGATGATATCACTTTCGGCAATTTGGCCAAACTTTTTTTGATTCTCAATCGCTATATCTTCCGCATGCTCTATGTATAGCCTATGGTCAGGGTGTCGATGGAATATCTCGGTGTGCCGCGGATTGGCGACGCGCCTATTGAGTAGGGTTCGCGCAAGATCCGGCGCCGCTTTGCGGACAAATTCCACCTGTTGCGGGCGACCCTGTCGCGGATGCGGTTTGGGGCGGTGCGAGCGGGCTACGCACAACCCCTTGTGGTGATTTTGGGCCGCGGATGGTCAGTCTGTCCAGAAGTGGCCGCATGTTTATAACGATATTCTTTTGTATAAAGAAAAAACTGGCGACACTATGCCGGAGCTTTTCTAAGGCAGCCTTTATTTTTCTATCAAAAATAATCGACATATGAAATTCTGAATTTATAACGTGCTGGATTGGTGTGAAATTTGACTATTTATCTGATTGACATTGCAATAAACTGCCGTTATGATCCACTTAATTCAATCACTGAACAAAGATGGAGATCAGACAGAAAAAGCGCTAAAAGACTGGGGTAGCTTGCTGGAGCCCAATACATGGGGTATCGTTTTTTTATGTATTAAATATGCTGTTTATGCGTGGGAAGCCGATCTTCCGGCGACCTTTGAAAATAACCACATATCAACCAATGGAGGTACACTGCATGAAGAAAACTCTCTTACTGCTGATGGTTATGGCGCTAGCCGTATCAGGCACATTTGCTGATCAAGCGCAGGCGGCTGACAAGAAAGTCACGCTTGTCTATGCCGAGGTTAACCCCATGGATTCCATCGTTGGCCAGACCGGCCAGAAGTTTAAAGAGGAAGTTGAGCGCCTGTCCGGCGGCACCGTCCTTCTTGATATCAAGGCTAACGGCGTACTCGGCGCAGAGAAGGACGTCCTTGACTCCATGCTCGGCGGCGGCGGAACCATCGACATGTCCAGAATCTCGGCCTTTGCCCTGACCAGTTACGGCGGGCAGAAATCCAAATTGCTGTCCATCCCCTACACCTTCACCAGTAGAGATCATTTCTGGAAGTTTGCCACCAGCGATCTGGCTCCCGAGTTCCTTCTCGAACCCCATGAAAACGGAACCGGCATTCGCGGTCTGTTCTACGGAGAAGAAGGTTTCAGACATTTCTTCGGGACCAAACCCCTTAACAAAATGGCCGATTTGGCCGGCATGAAAATCCGCGTCTCCAACGACCCCGTTATGCGTGGTCTGGTCAAAGCACTTGGCGCTTCTCCGACCGTTGTTAACTACAACGAGCTTTACTCCGCGCTCCAGACCGGTGTGGTTGATGCTGCCGAGCAGCCGATTGCTAACTACAAGGCAAAAGCCTTCAATGAAGTTGCTCCCTACATGATCCTCGACGGCCATACCCTGGGTGCCATTCAGGTTATCATCACCGACGAAGCCTGGGATAAGCTGTCTGCCAAGCAGCAGAACGCTCTGGTTGAAGCCGGCAAGCTTGCCTCCGCCTTCAACAGACAGCTGTCTGAAGGTGCCGAGAACAAAGTACTGAAAGAACTGGCCGCTGCAGGTGCAACCGTTGTTCCTGTTCCTGACAAGACCCCATGGCAGAAAGCCTGTGCCGGAGTCATTAAAGAAGCCAGCGCCCAACACCCTGCCCTGTACCAGAAGATTCTCGATATGCAGTAGGACTTTCTGTCCCGTCCCCCCTGTTCGGCCGAATTCTGATCGATTCGCTGGACAGGGGGGACACCTGTCCTTGACATTATCCGGCACCGAAGTTCCAACTTTTGAGTGCCTCATTGTTATTAAAGATGGATGGAGTTTCAATGAAGGCGGTGTTTAATACTGTAGATAAAATTAAACCGTATTTTGACTATGTCGACAAACTGGTCCTTTTTATCTGCAAAATCCTTCTGATCATAGATATTGTCATTACAGCCATGGCCGTTACCGGAAGATACGTTTCCTTTATTCCGGACCCTGCCTGGAGCGAAGAGGTGGTCCTCTCCTGCATGGCCTACATGGCGGTCCTCTCTGCCTCCTTGGCAATCCGGCGTAATTCCCATATCCGAATGACTGCTTTTGACCGCTATCTTCCCCCAAAGGTCCTTTTTGCCCTTGATCTTATTGCCGATATGGCCATATTGGCGCTCGGATTGGTCATGATCTTTGTTGGCTGGAGCTACGCTCAAAGACTGGGTTCCAGAGGGTTTTATGTCAGCATGCCCAGCCTCTCCAGGTTCTGGATGTACTTCCCGGTGCCTCTGGCGGGGGTTGCCATGGTGATTTTTGAATTGGAAATGATCTATAACCGGATTAAAAAACTGGTTCTTGGAGAGGAAGCTTAAGGCATGATTGTAAATAGTATGGCGATTTTTGTCCTGCTGGGAAGTTTTTTTGTTTTTATCCTGATTCGCTTCCCTATTGCCTACGCGGTCGCACTGTCGTCCATTCTTTGCCTGCTGTATCAGGGACTGCCGCTGACGACAGTCGCGCAGCAGATGGTGAAAGGAATCAGCTCCTTCAGCCTGATGGCCGTTCCTTTTTTCATCACCATGGGCTACCTGATGGGGTCAGGCGGTATTTCCGAAAAACTGATTGCGTTGGCCAATGCCTGTGTCGGCTGGATGCGCGGCGGTATGGCCATGGTGAACATCGTGTCTTCCTATTTTTTCGGTGGCATTTCAGGCTCGGCAGCAGCAGACACGGCATCTCTGGGCAGCATCATGATTCCGATGATGGTCGAGCAGGGCTATGACGATGACTTTGCCACCGCCGTAACCGTGACCAGTTCCTGCGAGGGCCTGCTTGTGCCCCCCAGTCACAACATGGTTATCTACGCGACGACCGCTGGCGGGGTTTCCATAGGTAGCCTCTTTCTGGCCGGCTATCTACCCGCCGCCATTCTTGCGGGAACCCTGATGGTCGGTTCCTACATCATTTCGATCAAGCGCAACTATCCCAAAGGAGACAAGTTCAATCTTCTGAACCTGTTGAAGCAGATGGCTCTTTCCTTCTGGGCTCTTGCCGCCGTGCTTATTGTTGTCGTCGGTGTTGTCGGCGGTGTCTTCACTGCGACGGAATCCGCAGCGATTGCCGTCTTCTACAGTTTGTTCGTCAGTGTCTTTATTTACAAAGGCTTGACTTGGAAGGGTGTCTGGAGGGTTCTGGACCAATGCGTGGACACCTTGTCGATCGTCCTGATTCTGATTTCCACGTCCAGTATTTTCGGTTTTCTGCTGACCCGCTTGAATGTTCCGACCCTGGCGGCAAAGGCCATTCTCGGTCTGACAGACAACACGATTCTTTTAGCTCTATTGCTGAACCTGATTCTGCTGGTTCTGGGCATTATCATGGACATGGCGCCGATCATCCTGATTGCGACCCCCATCTTGCTGCCCATTGCCACAAGCATTGGGATTTCACCCATTCAGTTTGGCATCATGATGATTTTGAACTGTGGCATAGGGCTCTTGACGCCCCCTGTCGGGTCGGTTCTGTTCATTGGATCGGCAGTCGGAAAGGTCCCGATCGAAAAACTGGTGAAAGCAATCTTACCCTTTTACCTGCTGATGATCGTCACTCTGCTGTTACTGACGTTTATCCCTGCGATCAGCCTGTATCTGCCGTCAGTATTCATGTGATCATCCCACAGGGCCATGGAATTCAAGTTTCGCTACAGAGTTAAGCCGGTCAGTCTCTGGATTCTGACAATGGTCAATATCTACAGATCCATGATGGCTGTGATTAATATCATTTTCACCCTCTCCATGGCCGGTTTGATCTACCGCTTCTGGCTAGATGCCGGAGTTGCCTACAGAATCCTGATGGTGGTCGGCCTTTGCCTGTTCCCTGTGCTGCAACCGCTGGTGATTTACCTGCGCAGCCGCAGGATTGTCGGCCAGATGCCGGAGGATCTGCAAATGACTTTTCAGCAGACCGGCTTTGAAATTGCCAACGCCAGCAAACGTTCACGGGTGGATTACACGGAAATCAAAGCCGTGATCAGCCTGTTCAAAATGCTGATTATCTATACGCAGGCGAAGCAGAGTTTTATTCTGGACGATCAGGTATTGGCAGGCCAGGGTAAAAGTCTGTCTGCCTTTTTGTCGGAAAAAATCACGAGTAGAACTTGAGACAATTGATTCAGCCATACTGGCTGAGTTCATTGAACCAAATGATTGAACAAAAGACCCATTTACATAGAAACGGAGCACAAACCTATGACGCAGCCTCACTCTAAAATCAACCTGCACCCTGATCGCCTGCTACCTGCTGACCCAGGCGTGCGCTCCGTCGCGCGCAGGCTTTACAACGAAGTGAAAGATCTGCCGATCATCAGCCCTCACGGCCACACCGATCCGTGCTGGTATGCCGACAATATCAATTTCCCCAACCCGGCCCAGCTGTTTCTGATTCCGGACCACTACGTTTTTCGCATGCTCCACAGCCAGGGTGTCAAGTTGGAGAGCTTGGGCATACCCAGAGTCGATGGCGGCCAGACTGAAACCGACCCACGCAAGATCTGGCGGATCTTTGCCGAGAACTATCACCTGTTTCGCGGGACGCCGTCGCGGATGTGGTTTGAAACCGTCCAGAGCAATTTGTTTGGCATTAACGAACGGCTGTGTCCGGACAATGCCGACCGCATTTACGACCAACTTGATGCTCTGTTGAAAACACCTGAATTCAAGGTTCGCGCTCTCTATGACCGCTTCAACATTGAGACCATCTCAACAACCGATTCGCCGCTGGATGATTTGGCCGCCCATCAGTCTTTAAAGCAGAGCGGTTGGCACGGTAAAATCGTCCCCTGTTTCCGTCCTGATTCGGTGGTTGATCCGGAGCTTCCAGACTTTGTCAAAAATGTCGAACACCTGGGCGAAATAACCGGCGAAGACAGTCTGACCTGGAGTGGCTACCTGGAAGCCCTGGCCCAGCGCCGCGCCTTCTTTGTCAAAATGGGTGCCACAGCAACCGACCACGGCCACCCCACAGCAGCCACCCGCGATTTTGATAACAGCAGCTGCGAGAAGCTGTTCAACAAGATCCTGATGGGCGATTTCAGTCCGGCTGAAGCGGAGGCTTTCCGCGGTCAGATGCTGACCGAGATGGTGCGCATGAGCTTGGACGATGGCCTGGTGGTGCAGATTCACCCGGGCGCTTCGCGCAATCATAACCGACAGGTTTTAGCAAAATTCGGTCTCGACAAGGGGGCCGACATCCCTTCGCCGACCGAGTACGTTAAAGCGCTCAAGCCGCTGCTCAATCGCTTTGGCAATGAAACCAGTTTAAGCGTGATCCTCTTCACCCTCGACAGCACCACCCTGGCGCGTGAACTGGCGCCCCTGGCCGGGCATTATCCGCTGCTGAAGCTGGGGCCAGCCTGGTGGTTCTTCGACAGCCCGGAAGGGATGCGCTTCTACCGCCGTTCGGTCACCGAAACCGCCGGTTTCTACAACACCGTCGGCTTCAACGACGACACCCGCGCTTTTTTGACCATCCCCGCCCGTCACGACATGGCCCGGCGCATCGACTGCAGCTATCTGGCTGAGTTGGTCTGCGAACATCAACTGGATGAAGCTGAAGCGCTGACTCTGGCACATGAACTGGCTTACAAGCTGGTAAAGGCGGCCTACCGGTTATAGACAATCCTCGTTTCGGGCAGAGCTGGAGTGGGCACCTAGGTGCAGCGAAATGAGCGGCGGTACGAAGGTTTCGGTTTTGCCCCACTCAACCTACTGCTCCTGCCTGTCCGGGTGGCCCAACGTCTGCAAAAATAACCAAGGCCTGGGCGCAGCAGGATGGTGTTCTGACAATTAGACAAGCAACAACGCCGGGGATGGTTGCGTCCCCGGCGTTGTTGGCTGAAGCTGTCGTCACGAAACGTTCGGTTGCTCTCCGCGTACGATTATTTTTGAAACAGCTTCAGGTATTCTCCGTAGCCTTCCTTCTTCAGATCGGCCAGCGGAATAAACCGCAGTGCTGCAGAATTCATGCAGTAGCGCAACCCGGTCGGGGGCGGCCCGTCCTCGAAAACATGGCCAAGGTGCGAATCGGCGTGTTTGCTGCGTACTTCGGTCCGGGTTGTGAAGAAGCTGCGGTCTTCTTTGGTGACGATATTGCCCGGTTTGAGCGGTTTGGTGAAGCTCGGCCAACCGGTTCCTGATTTATATTTGTCGGTGGAACTGAACAGCGGTTCGCCGGAAACGATATCGACATAAATCCCCGATTGTTTATTGTCCCAGTATTGGTTGTTGAAGGCCGGCTCGGTGCCGTTTTCCTGGGTGACCCGGTATTGCAACGGGGTAAGCTGCTGGCGTAATTGGTCCATGCTGGGGATCTGATAGGTTCTGTCCATTGGCATTGTGTCGGTCATGCCCGGCTGTTCTTTCATTTGCTCCGACGCCATGTTTCCTGATGTCATGTTCATATGATCATGCCCCATGGTTTGATCCATGCTGTCGGCCATGCCTTTGCTCTGCTCCTGAGCACAACCTGCCATGAGCAAGCTCAGGATCAGAATGGTTAGTTTGAATCTATTCATAATGTCCTCCATCCTTTGTTAACATTCGGCTTGCCTATCGCCGGGTTTGATCCTGCCCAGCCGGTTTTTCTATGTCTGAAGCATATCCTTTTATTGTAACGCAGGGATCAAGTGACCTTAAAGATCGGGTAAAGATTCAGCCCGGTTCGACTCTGCTCATGAATGTTATCCATGAATAGCTTGCGACGGACGCTTGCAGTCGCTGAATGATTGACATAGACTTCGGCTGTTTTCGCGGTCTCCCGGCGGCTATCTGGCCGGGCACTGTTTGCTGATTTCGCCACGGTCCGCAGCTGCCGGAAATCCTCGATTTTGCCCAAAGGAGTGCAAACATTGAGTTGTTCGTTTCCTTACCGTTTTTTTGCTCAGTTCGGCCTGGGGTTTGTGCTCCTGATGGTTTGCACCCCTGTCAGCCAAGCCGCTGAAGGCCTGCATCGACATCAGCCGGGCTCCAAAATTATTGTCGGCGGGGATCGTTATTATCCGCCCTATGAATATCTTGACGAAGACGACCGGCCGACCGGATTCAATGTCGAGCTGACCCGCGCCATTGCCGAAGTGATGGGAGTCGAAGTCGAGTTTCGGCTGGGATCCTGGGATGAAATCCGGCGGGATTTTGATGCCGGCCGGATCGATGTGCTGCAGGGGATTGTTTACACCAAGTCGCGGAGTCAAAAATATGCCTTTTCTCCGCCCCATAACATCCTTCATGAATCGGTTTTCGCGCGGCGTGGCAAGACTGAGCGTGGCGTGTATTCCGTCAGTTCCCTGGACCAACTCAGCGGAAAAGAATTGATCGTACAGAAGAGCGGCTTTATGTACGATTATCTGCTGGAACATAAGCTGGACGCAAAATTCTTTTTTGTCGATACCCATGCCGCTGCGCTGCGCCTGCTGGCCTCCGGGGAGCATGACTATGCCCTGGTCGGCAATCTGCCGGGGTTGTACCTGGGCAAGGAGCTGGGGCTTTCCAATATTGAACCGGTGGGGAAAGTGACCGACGGCGAACGGTACGGCTATGCGGTCGTCAAAGGGAATGAAGATTTACTGGCGATTTTCAGCGAAGGGTTGGCCATTCTCAAGAATACCGGTAAACACCAGCAGCTTTACGATAAGTGGCTCGGTCCGTTGGAGCCGCGCGGCATTCCCTGGAAAAAAGTAGCGCCGATTCTGGGTGGAGCCTTGGGCATACTGGGGGTGATTCTGTTCAGCATCATGGTTTGGAACCGGATGCTCAAACGGGAGGTTGCCCGGCGCGCCAGGGAACTGCAGCAGCATCAGCAGCAATTGATTCAGGCCGACAAGATGGCTTCGTTGGGGATCCTGGTTTCCGGGGTGGCCCATGAAATCAACAATCCCAACAGCCTGGCCCTGCTGAATATGCCGATCGTGATCGCGGCCTATGAAGACAGCCGCGATATCCTGGATGAGTATTATCGAAACAACGACGATTTCAGCGTGGCCGGCATCGATTATTCGCGCATGCGGGATGAATTGCCGCAGATGCTGGCAGAGATGTTTGACGGTGCGAAAAGGATCAAGCGGATCGTCGACGATCTGAAGGATTTTGTCCGTCCGGAAGGGCCGATCTGTGTCCAGTCCCTGGATATCAATGCCCTGGTCAAGACCGCGGTCAGACTGGTGGAGAATTCAATCCACAAAGCGACCCAGAATTTCAGTCAGTGTTATGCCACCGAACTGCCCCTGGTCAACGGGAACTCCCAGCGGATCGAGCAGGTGGTGGTGAACCTGCTGCTGAACGCCTGTCAGGCGCTGCAGGATCCGGATGAGGCCATCGTCATCTCTACCCGCCATGACCGGGACGCCGGCATGGTCCTGATTGAGGTGCGTGATGAAGGCTGTGGTATTGAGCCGGACCAGCTTGCTCATGTCACCGACCCGTTTTTTACCACCAAACGGGAAACCGGCGGCACCGGCTTGGGACTGTCGGTTTCTGCGACTATCGTTGAACAGCATGGCGGCTCCCTCGACTTTGCATCGGTGCCGGGGGAGGGAACCCGCGTATTACTCGGCCTGGCTGCTGCTCACCAAGGAGATATCTGATGGAAAAGACCCTCGCCCCGTCCTTCAGCGTACTGCTGGTCGATGATGAACCTTCGTTTTTGCGCAGCATGAGCCTGACCCTGGAGCGGACCGGGCGGATCAACAACCTGCTGCGCTGCGAGGACAGTCGGCAGGTGATGGAGATCCTCGCGACCCGGGATGTCGGGTTGGTGCTGCTCGATTTGACCATGCCTTACCTGTCCGGAGAGAAACTGCTGCCGCTGATTGTTGAAGAACATCCGGAGGTGGTGGTGATTATCGTCAGCGGACTCAATCAGGTCGAAACCGCGGTGGCCTGCCTGAAACAGGGAGCTTTTGATTATTTTGTCAAAACCGTAGAAACGGATCGGCTGGTCAGCGGCGTGGAAAGAGCCATCCGCATGCTTGAACTGCAACGGGAAAACCAGCAGATTCGTGAGCAGTTTCTCCAGGACCGGCTGGAAAACCCGGAGGCGTTCAGCGCCATTGTGACCCGTAACAAGGGGATGCGCTCGGTCTTTCAATATCTCGAAGCGGTATCGCGCAGTAACCTGCCCATCCTGATCACCGGCGAAAGCGGGGTTGGCAAAGAGCTGTTCGCACGGGCCGCCCATCAGCTCAGTCGTCGGCAGGGTCCACTCGTGTCCGTCAATGTGGCTGGGCTGGACGACAATGTCTTTGCCGATACCCTGTTCGGCCATGCCCGGGGTGCCTTTACCGGTGCCGCCGAAGTTCGCAAGGGGATGATCGAGCAGGCTGCCGAAGGGACCCTGTTTCTGGATGAAATCGGTGACCTGAGTATCGCCTCGCAGATCAAGCTGCTGCGGTTGCTGCAGGAAGGTGAATATTTTCCCCTGGGCAGCGACCGGCCGAAACGGATGCAGGCGCGAATTGTCATTGCCACCCATCAGGACCTTGCCGCCAAGCATGCCGCCGGCGAGTTCCGTAAAGACCTCTTCTATCGGCTGCGCACCCATCACATCAATATCCCGCCGCTACGCGAGCGCAAAGAGGATATTCCGCTGCTGTTTAGCCATTTTCTGGAAGAGGCCGCTGCCGAGTTCGGCAAAAAAGTCCCGACCGTTCCCAATGAACTGCCGGTGCTCCTCGCCAACTATGCCTTCCCCGGTAACATTCGCGAGCTGAAAGCCATGGTTTACGATGCCATGAGCGTCCATAAAGAGATGATGCTCTCCATGCGGGTTTTCAAGCGGGCCATGGATATCGGGCTGGACGACGAGTCCCTGTGTCTGCAAGAGAGCCCTTTCGCCGCGGTCGCACAGTTACCGCAGCTGCACGAAGTTGCCGATCTGCTGGTGGCGGAGGCCATGAAGCGAGCCGATGGCAACCAGTCTATCGCCTGCCGGTTACTCGGGATCTCCCAGCCGGCGCTGAGTAAACGCTTGAAAAAGATGACTGGCCAGGAGTGATCTCTAGCCGTTGGCAGGCCTCTATAACTTGCCGGGCTCCTATAACCCTTCATTACCACCTCTAACTGACCGTCAAACCAAGGAAAGATCCTTTCAATGAGGATCTTTCCTTGGTTTGGTTATACCCCCCTGTGGCCCTGGCTTCGGTCAGGTTTTCTACTGTAAAGTCCTTAAATATCAGCGTGTTGTGCCGCCCTTTCCAGTTTGGCACCGCCTTTGCTCTCTGTTTGATTCGGCATATCCACAAACACCGTTATGGATATAGCTGGATATCAAGTCGACCCGACAGTCCGTTGTTCTGCTGCCAGGGCCAGGTTACCAAGGAGAGAGCAAATGAAAGAAACGACACGACTGGAGCATGATCTGATTGGCGAAAAAGAGGTCCCCGCGGACTGTTATTACGGCATTCAGACCCTGCGTGCGCTGGAGAACTTCCCGATTACGGGAACTCCGATTTCCAAAAACCCTGAGCTGATCAGAGCCCTGGCCATGGTGAAAAAAGCGGCGGCCCTGGCCAATGAGGAACTGGGTCTACTGCCGGTCGAGATCACTGCGGCGATCAGCAGCGCCTGCGATGAAGTGATTGGCGGCCATCTGCATGAACATTTTGTGGTTGACGTGTTTCAGGGGGGAGCCGGGACTTCGACCAATATGAACGCCAACGAGGTTATCGCCAACCGCGCCCTGGAGCTGCTTGGCCGCAGCAAAGGGGAGTATGTCTATTGCCACCCCAATAATCACGTCAACTGTTCCCAGTCTACCAATGATGCCTATCCGACCGCTTTCCGGCTAGCCCTGCATGCCGATCTCAAACAGCTGATGACGCAAATGGGAGTCCTGCAGGACGCTTTCGCCAGCAAAGGCGTGGAGTTCGCTGATGTCCTCAAAATGGGCCGGACCCAGTTGCAGGATGCGGTTCCCATGTCTTTGGGACAGGAGTTTTCCGCTTACGCAACCACCATCGGTGAAGATATCGAGCGGGTTTTTGAGGTCCATAACCTGATTCATGAGATCAACCTCGGCGCAACCGCCATCGGCACCGGAATCAATACCCCGCCCGGCTACACCGGACTGGTCACGGAGAAACTGCGTGAAATCACCGGTATTCCCCTGGTGACCTCCGCGAACCTGGTAGAAGCGACCTGGGATACCGGGGCCTACATGCAGATCTCCGGCGTGCTCAAGCGGTTCGCCGTCAAGCTTTCCAAAATCTGCAGTGACCTGCGTCTGCTCTCTTCAGGACCGCGGGCTGGCTTCAATGAGATCAACCTGCCGAAAATGCAGCCCGGTTCCTCCATCATGCCCGGCAAGGTCAATCCGGTCATTCCCGAAGTGGTCAATCAAATTGCCTACCAGGTGGTTGGCGCCGACCTCACCATTACCATGGCCTCGGAAAACGGCCAACTGGAACTCAACGTCATGGAGCCGGTGATTGCCTACAACCTGTTTCAGTCGATCTCTCTGCTGGGCCGAGCCTGTGATGTCCTGGCGCAAAAATGCGTGGTCGGCATCAGCGCCAACCGGGACCGCTGCCGGGAGATGGTGGAACGGAGTATCGGCATCGTGACGGCGCTCAATCCCAGTATCGGTTACGAAAATTCGACGGCCGTCGCCAAAGAGGCGCTGGAAACCGATCGCTCGGTCTACGACCTGGTGCTGGAGAAGAACCTGCTGTCCAAAGAACAACTCGATTTCCTGCTTTCAGCCGAAAACATGATGCATTCCTGACCTGGTGCCCCGTGCGGTGAATCTCCGCACGGGCCGCTTAGCAGGCTTCAGCCCGGTTGTCGCAGGCCGAAGCCGTTCTTTCAATTAAGTTCCACGCACTCGAAATCCGGGAGGAAAAACATGGAAACATCCGCAACCGTTGATCAGCAAACACCGCGACTGCCGAGCCTGCTACAGGTTTTATTTGTCCTTGGCGGCTTTCTGGCCCTGGCTTTTACCTTTACCAACCTCGGCATCGAAATTCATCTGGCCATCTTCTCCGGCTGGTTCCTGGCCTTTGCCGTTGGTAAGCAGGTCGGTTACAAGTATCAGGATCTGGAAAAAGCCCTGACCGGCGGAATCAGCAACGGCATGGATGCCGTCATCATCCTGCTGGCGGTCGGTGCCCTGGTCGGCACCTGGATTTCCGGGGGGATTGTCCCCAGCCTGATCTACTACGGGCTCAAAGTGATCCATCCATCGATTTTTCTGCTCGCTACCCTGATCATCTGTTCGTTGACGTCCATTGCCACCGGGACCTCCTGGGGGACTGCCGGAACCGCCGGTATCGCCATGATGGGGATCGGGGCAGGATTGGGGGTTCCAGCGCCTCTGACCGCTGGTGCGGTACTGTCCGGGGCATATTTTGGAGATAAGCTGTCGCCGTTGTCCGATAGCACTATTCTGACCGCCTCCATGTCCGGGGTCGATGTCATGGATCACATCAAAGGGATGTTGCCGGGTTCCGTCATCGGTTATCTGCTGGCTGCGGTGGCCTTTACCGTGGCCGGGTTCACCGTCGGCAGCGGCCATGCGGACCTGGGGCAGATTGATGCGGTCATGGGAGCTATCGACAACATGTTCAACGTCAGCGTGTTCTGCCTGCTGCCGATGGTTCTGGTCGTGGTGCTGCTGGCCATGCGCAAGCCATCGATTCCGGTCATTACTTTCGGCGCCGTGCTCGGGATCGTCTGGGGGATTGTTTTTCAGGGGCTGTCCCCGGTTGAAGCCATCGGCACCGCCTGGACCCAGATTCCCAAACATACCGGCCTGGTCTTTATCGACAACATTCTTAGCCGCGGCGGGATGAACTCCATGCTCTGGTCGGTCGGGATCATCATCTTCGGTCTCGGCTTTGGCGGTTTGCTCGACAAAATCGGCGTTTTGAAGGTGCTTGCCAATAAAATCGAAAAAGGGATTAAGAGCGGCGGTTCTCTGACCATCACCACCGTGATCGTCGGCTTTCTCGGTAACCTGTTCGGCAGCGCCATGTATGTTTCCCTGATCCTGACGCCCAAAATCATGGCCGAAAAATATGATGAGCTTGGTTACCATCGCCGCGTGCTGTCGCGCAATACCGAGTTCGGCGGCACCTTGACCTCGGGAATGGTCCCCTGGAGCGATAACGGTATCTATATGGCCGGAATCCTTGGCGTTGCGACCCTCGATTATCTCCCCTATATGTGGCTTTCCTTCGCCTGTATTGCTGTGACCATTGCCTTCGGCTTTACCGACAAGTTCATGTGGCGGGCTGAAACGACGACACCGCTGGAAGTCGAAGAATACCAGGACGCCGCCTGATTCACCCGTTGTGTCGCAGCCGGAGCCTTAAGTTGCCGGCTGCGGCAGGTTTTTCAATTTTTCATTTCGAGGACCTGCCCGTGAAAAAGTTATTGCTCATTGCCACCGGCGGCACCATCGCCTGCTCAGCAGCGGATGATGGGCTAAGCCCGGTTTTTTGTGCCGATCAGTTACTCGCGCACCTTCCTGACATCAATACGCTGTGCCAAATTGATGCCTGTTCACTTATGTCCATCGACAGCACCGACATGACCCCAGAGCGGATGGCCCGGATTGCCGAGACGATTTTTGAGAACTACCAAGACTACGACAGTTTTGTCGTCACCCACGGTACCGATACCCTGGGCTACACCTCGGCGGCTCTGACCTACATGTTGCCGAATATCGGCAAGCCGGTGGTGGTGACCGGGTCGCAGCTGGCTATTGAGGCCAGATATACCGACGCAAAAGTGAATATCAGCGATGCCATCCGTTTTGCGTTGGAAGGAAAACCCGGTATCTTCGTCGCTTTCGACGGGAAGATTATCAACGGAACCCGGGCCAAGAAGATCAAGACCCAAAGCATGGATGCCTTTGCCAGCGTCAATTTCCCCTTGGTCGCCGAAATCAAGCTGGGTCGAGTCATCTACAACAATGCCCTGGCCCTGAACGGTTATGCAGCCAGTCTGAACAGTTGTTTACCAGCTCCCTTTGATTTGAGGGCCTCTTTCTGTGACGATGTCTTCCTGCTGAAGATATCCCCCTGTATCAAGCCGGATTTTTTAGCTCCTCTTAAACAGAACTGCAGGGGGGTGGTCATCGAGGGGTTCGGAATTGGCGGTATCCCCGGTACTCTGTTGTCCGCCATAGAGGACCTGATCAAGGCCGGCATCGCCGTGGTCATCGGTACCCAGTGCCTGGAAGAAGGGGTGGACCTGGACGTCTATGAGGTCGGCCAGAATCTGGCCCAATATGATGTGATTTATGCCGGAGACATGACCAGCGAAGCGTTGGTTATGAAGCTGATGTGGGCGCTGGGCAATTGTGACTCTCTGCCCGCAGTCAAGGCCTTTATGGAGACCCCGATCTTTGGCGACCGGATGAACTAGTTTCTGTCCAGAAACCGCCTTTTTCTGCAATCTCGGCGTCAATCTACGCATTTGATTGTGCGGCGTAAAGCACTACACCTCCGCACAAATGCTTGATTTCCTTGACCTTGCGAAAAATCTGGTTTCCAGATCAGAAACGTTACAGTATCCCACCGGAGTTTCCTGATGGAAACGAACTAAGGCTGAGTTCAGACCCGTTTTCGAATATCAAAACAGCCCGGCCTCGACAGGAGTTTTGTCAGATCCGGGCTGGCCTGGACGCCGTTTTTGGCAAACTCTGCCTGGAGAAAGGCGATGGTCGTAGCCGTGGTTTCCTTAAGGTTGACCGGCACTCCGCCGTAGCGTGTGATGTCCCAGGTCTTTGCGGTGTTAACCGCGACAGTTTTATGGCTCGCAAACTCTTGGGACAGCCCCCGCTGACCCTGGGGATAAGTCCCGAGTTTACTGCAAAGTTGCTTAAACTAGCACCATTCGATGTTGTTCCGTACTTGACGAACAGCCACATTGCCAACGAACCTTATGATGATGCCCGTGTCCTGCTCCTTCCTCCTTGATGGGGGAAGGCCGGGATGGGGGTGAAACGCTACCCCGGTAATTCCGACGACACAATCTTGAAATCAAAATCGCGGAGTCGCGGCCCGAGGATTTCTTTGGTTGATTCACTGTCGAGTTCGGTCTGGCAGAAAAACCCAAATCCCCCTTAATCCCCCTTTGTTAAAGGGGGAAAAGGAACAGGCAGAGGGCTGGGTAAATGGGATGTTGTTCCGAATTTACTGCAAAGTTGCTTAAACGAGCGCTATTCTCGACAATGGCAGGAATTCTCCGCCGGAAAAGGCTGGTCAGCCATTGTTGTCCGCCGGAGCTTCCGCAGTACCGGGTCAGGCTGCCAGTTCCAGGCAGCGGTTGAGGAAACGCCGCGCTGTCTGTTCCTTGTTCCACATATCATCGCCCATATGGGAACGCATCTCGACGGCCACGAAGGTGGCTTTGCAGCCGTCGGTCACCGGCCAGGAGGCGATCTCTTTAAGGATCGCCGCACCCAGTTCCGGTGTCATATAGCCCGGGCTCTTGAATTCGGGAGCCTGCCCCATATCCATATGCCAGTCGCCGTACATGGGGTGGCCGGGATCGGTCACTGCGTTGCAGAGGTGCAACTGAGACAAAAACGGTTTGGCCACGCGCAACGATTCGATCAGATCGATTCCTCCCAGCGCTTCGTGGGCGCTGTCCCAGTGGATGAAGGTGTTGGGGCATTCCTGATGGAGGGGCGCAAACCACTCCACCGCTTCCCTGATCGGCCCGATCAGTTGTTTCTTGTGGGCATGGCGGTCCAGCGGTTCCACCAGAACCTGTTTTGTCGGGTCGCTGGACAGGTGGTTGGCAATCCGGCACATGGAGTCAAAGAAAACCTTTTTGGCTTCTTCCCGCTCCCCCTCGCCCGGGTCGCTGCCGCTCGGCAGGCCGATCTTGTCGGCTCCGCATTCCATGGCGTAGTTGAGCAGTTCGATGGTGCGTTTCACTGATTTTTCCCGCAACTCCGCATCCAGAGTGCTCAGGTTAAGGTTTTCAGCCAGCAGCGTTGGTGTTGCCCACATGGTGAGTTCCCAATTGTTCTGTCGGCAATAGTCGCGGACCCGGCGGATGTTGGCTGGCTCGAAGAAAAACCCGGTCTCAACGGCCTGGTAATAGTTTAGGGAACTCAATCCCTCCATGGTATCGACCATCATGCTCTCGTTACTTTGCAGGGGCATAAAGGTTTCATAGACATGACAGGAACGGAAAATTTCTTGCTTCTTCACGTTGGACTCCTTGTGAGTGATCTTGCCTGCTGCGGACTGGTCCCGGTGGTGGCCCAGGTCGGCCCCCGCCATTGAATGCGAACTGAGTTATTACCATATGATATTATCATTCCCTGGGTCTACTGGGTATCGATTTTTCTTCCCTGCTGCGGAGCCTGTCCTGACTTGGAACTCTGCTCTTCAGGGGAAAATCAATGCAGACAATGGCCGTTTAAAAGCGCTATAATAACGGCCAGATTTGCTTCAAGTGCGCGCATCAAACCTCTCTGCCATCGTGCCCCTTCCCGATGATGGTGACCATGTCAATATTCTCCAGTGTCGCCAGTTTTTGCAGATTCTGCGGAGTTTTTTGGGGTGCTGGCCAGAGATGCTGACGGGCAGTTTGGGGCAGTCCCAAGAGTTTGCGAGCCATGAAACTGTCGCGGTTAACACCGCAAAGACCTGGGACAGCCCCCGTCCGGGGACAGTCCCGGTTTTGCTGCCAGCGACTCTTAAACAAGCGCCATTCGGTGCCCCTTGTCTTTTAACTCATACCGACCAAGTTGAACAACGATGTCTATCCGAAAAACATTTCAGCAATTGCTCTGGCCCATATTTTTACCGACTTTTTGTGCCTTTTTAAGTCTGAAAGCTTCTTTGATCCTGTTGCCGCTGTATGTGCTGGAGCGGGGTTACGATCCGGCCTTTGCCGCCTTCATTATCAGCATCCGTGGAATCGGTATGCTCTTTATGGACGTGCCCGCCGGGTTTCTGGTTGCAAGGCTCGGCGACAAGGGCGGCATCGTGCTGGGGAATATCGCTGCAGCGTTGGCTTTGCTGCTGTTTGCGGTTTTTGATCAGCCGGTCATGTATGTCTGCAGTGCACTGCTGTCCGGGGCAGCTTTTTCGGTGATGATGCTGGCCAGACTGTCTTATGTCGGGGAAAAGTGCGAATTGCAGGAGCGCGGCCGAGTCATCGCCTTTATGGCCGGATTGCAGCGGGTCGGGGGAGTTGTCGGCCCGATCGGGGGTGGCTTCATTGCGACCTATTTTGGCTATGTCCCGGCCCTGTTGACCCTTGCCGGAATGACCCTGGTTGCTGCTGTGCTCAGCCAGATCTATTGCGATAAAACCCCGCGGGACCGGGCAACCCCTCCCCAGCCCCATGCCTTTGTCAGCATCCTGAAAGCCAACCGGACAATATTCCTGACCACCGGAGTCGGGACTATCGGTCTGATGAGCCTGCGCGGGGCCAGCCCCTTGCTGGTCACCCTGTTCGGTAACGCTCTGGCGCTGACCGCGGCTCAGATCGGCTTTTTCGCCTCGTTGACGACCATCCTCGAATTCATTATGTTTCTACCGGCCGGTTATATCATGGATAAATGGGGGCGTAAGTTCACGCTGATTCCGGGGACTTTCTTCATGGCGGCCAGCCTGCTGATTCTGGCTCTGTTCCCTACGCTCCCTGGTTATATCGCCGGAACATTGCTGATGGCTTTCGGCAACGGTCTGGCCACCGGGGTGATCATGTCCATCGGCTCTGATCTGGCTCCGTCCGAATGTCGGGGGCAATTCCTGGGGGTCTGGCGATTTGTTTGTGACCTCGGTTTTACCGGCGGCCCGCTCTTTGTGACCGGGCTGATGGGGCTGGTCGGTCTCGGGGTGAGTTCCGTGGTGCTGGGCGGTGTCGCATCCTGTTTTGCGCTGGTCATGTGGTTTTTTGCTCCGGAAAGCATGAAAAAAATGTCATCAAGAGTAAACTGAAGATGACCGGACATTTTGCCCGGAAACGCGCGACTTGATTTGAAAAATCCCAGAACCGTTCCTCTCTTCTCTGCACCTGGGGGTGGTTAAATGCTGCCAAACGGATATCCTTTTGACCTCAATCACCTGTATGAAAGCTGGAAGCTCGTGGTTCGCGAAGGGGGCAGCGTGGCCCAATGTTCCGGGGTCGATCCGGCCGTGCTGCGTTCCTGGCAGCGGTGCCAGGGGCGGCGGGCTGCGGAATCCGGCGAGGTAAATCATCGCTCTTCCGCAGCGGGCATCAATATTCTCCCCCCTGATCAAGAGTTTTTGCTCAATGATGCTCTGTCCCACCTCGAAGATTGCCACCAGTACTTGGAAGGGACCAAAAGCGTGCTGGCCCTTTCGTTCAGCGATGCCCATTTTCTCCATGTTATCGGCAACCATGACATGCTTTCCCATGTCGCGCAGCTGGGCGGAAAGGTCGGCAGTTGCTGGGATGAGGCGGTGGCCGGAACTAACGCGATCGCACTTTGTCTGGAGAGTGCCGCACCGACCCAGGTGATTGGCGCCGAGCATTTTTTCAGTAGCATGCACAGCCTGGCCACCACGGCCGCACCGGTCCATGATGTCGGCGGACGGATCATCGCGGTTGTCGCTCTGATTACCCCGGTTCAGGATGCCACTCCCCATGCCTTATCCATGACCATGACCGTCTCCCGGGCCATAGAGAACAGCATGCAAGTCCAGTATTGTCTGCGCGAAGCTAATTCCCGGCTCATCGAGATGAATGCTGTTTTAAGCTCTATCGCCGACGGTATCCTGGTCTGGGACAGCTCCGGGATTGTGACCCATATTAATACCACTGCCGCGAATATGCTGCAGCTGGCCATCCCTTCGGTGCAGGGAGAATGGATCGGCTCCATTCTCCGTTTGCCCGAGGTGCTGAAAGAGGCCTGGGAGCAGGGTCGCGCCATCAAGGATGTGGAGACCACCTTTGGTGTGGGAGAGCAGAATGTATCTGCTCTTGCCAGCCTGCTTCCATATCGGGCCGACAGTTCCCGGGGGATGGGGTTTCTGTTGGTGCTGAGAGATATCGCCGACGTCCGGCGACTGGTCAATCGCCAGGCCGGAACCCAGGCGCGGCTTCGTTTTGAGGATCTGTCTGTCAATTCCCCGGCGATGATGCGGGTCGTGAAACAAGCCCGCTCCGCGGCCCCCAGCAGCGCTCCGGTGCTGATCCGTGGCGATGACGGCACCGGGCGGATCCAGCTAGCCCAGGCCATTCACAACGAGGGCCCCAGGGCCGGGAAGCCGTTTCTGGCCATCAACTGCAATGCCATTCCGGTGGGGCTGATGGCAACGGAATTCCTCGGTGTCGGCAGCGGCAAGGGGCTGCCGGGCCGGCCCAGTAAATTCGAGCTGGCCGACGGTGGGACGCTGTTGCTGGATCGGGTGGAGACCCTTTCCATGGAGATGCAGTCGGCGCTGGTTCACCTGATCGAAAGCGGCACCGTGATGCGGCTGCAAAGCCATCAGCCGATTCCGGTCGATGTGCGGATTATTGCGTTGACCTCGAGCGACCTGGAGAAAAAGGTTGCGGATGGTTCCTTCAACCGGCGACTCTACTATGCTTTTTTCATTTTCAGTATCGTGGTGCCGGCCTTGCGGGAGCGCCCGGAAGATATCCGCTATTCGGCCCAGCGTTGTGTTGCCCGGCTCGCGGAGAGTCGACAGCGGCAACTGAGTATTGACGAGGAGGCTTTGAAAGTTCTGGAACGCTACCACTGGCCAGGCAATTCCCGCGAACTGGAGAATGCCATGGAACAGGCCGCCGGGCAGTGCTCCCATGGCCTGATTCGCCCCGACGACCTGCCGGACGCCATTTGCTCCGGCCGGGTTTTCGAACTCCCCGCCTCAGCCCACCAGGTCCTCTCCGCCGTGCAAGCCCAGCGGGAAGCCATTAAGCGCGCCGCCTGGGTGACCGGGGGGCGCGCCGGAGCCATGGCCGATATGCTGGGGATCAGCAGAACCACCCTGTGGCGGCGTCTGAAAGACATGAACCTGGAGCTGGAGCAATTTCGTAAGCGCTAATGTTTCACTTTGAAACGTTAGCGCTTTTTTTGTTCTTTTGTGAAACAAAATCAGATTTTTTTTTGCAAAAAGAACCTTTTCGCCGTACCGCTAGTAGATACCTGTGCACGTAGAGGAGGGCGGGCTCCTGGCTCACCGGTTTTTCCGTTAGGCCCTGCCGGCTGCGTGTCACCAACATACGGGAGGTCTGCTATGGACGGGGTTTTAGGCGAATTTTTGGGAACAATGATGTTGGTTATTCTTGGTGATGGAGTGGTCGGCGGGGTTCTGTTGAAGAATTCCAAAGCCGAGAACGCGGGCTGGATGGTGATTACCTCCGGCTGGGCGTTTGCCGTCATGGTCGGGGTGTTCCTGGCCGCAGCGCTGGGCAGCCCTGGGCATATCAACCCGGCGGTGACCGTGGCCATGGCGGTGGCTGGGAAGTTTCCCTGGGCGCAGGTTCCCATTTATCTGTTCGCTCAGGGGCTTGGTGCCTTCGTCGCCGGGATCATCGTCTGGCTGCATTATCTGCCCCACTGGCAGGAGACTGCAGACCAGGGCCTGAAGTTGGCGGTCTTTTCCACCGGCCCGGCCATTCGCAAAACCGGGCCAAACCTGATCAGCGAAGTCATTGGCACCATCGTTCTGGTGATCGGGGTTGCGGCTATCTTCAAAGGAGCGGTAGCTCCGGCACTGGGACCGTTTCTGGTCGGCGTGCTGGTGTGGGGGATCGGCTTGTCGCTGGGAGGAACCACCGGTTACGCCATCAACCCCGCCCGTGACCTCGGCCCGCGGATCGCTCATCAATTGCTGCCCATCAGCGGCAAGGGGGGATCTGATTGGGGGTATGGCTGGATTCCAGTGGTCGGTCCGCTCCTCGGAGGGGTCGTTGCCGGTTTGCTGATAATTTCGTTAAACTTATAGGAAAGACGTTTCGCATCGCTTTCACACCACAGGAGGATTCGTTATGAAAAAACTGATCAACGATGTCGACCAGGTTGTAGTTGAGCAATTACAGGGGATGGCCGCGGCCCACCCGGAACTGCAGGTGAATATCGCCCCACACTATATCTGCCGGGCGAAAAAAGGGGACAAGGTGGCGGTGATTTCCGGCGGCGGTAGCGGCCACGAACCCATGCACGGCGGTTTTGTCGGCTTCGGCATGCTGGACGGAGCCTGCCCGGGCGAAGTCTTTACCTCCCCGACTCCTGACCAAATGTATGAATGCGCCAAAGCTGTGGGCAGTGACAAGGGCGTTCTTTTCCTGGTCAAGAACTATACCGGCGACGTGATGAATTTCGAAACAGCAGCGGAATTGGTTGCCGCGGAGGGGCTGCCGATTCAGAGCATCCTGGTGGATGATGATGTGGCGGTGAAAGACAGCCTGTATACCGCCGGCCGGCGCGGTGTCGGCCTGACCGTGCTGATGGAGAAAATCGTCGGCGCCGCCGCGGAAGCTGGCTATTCTCTGCAGGCTTGCGCGGATCTGGCCAGAAAGATCAACCTCAACGGACGTTCCATGGGCATGGCCTTGACTGCCTGCACCGTGCCGGCAGCAGGGAAACCGAACTTTGAGCTGGGCGACAATGAAATTGAAATCGGCATCGGGATTCATGGTGAACCCGGCATTCAGAAGGCCGCCATGCAAACTGCCGATGAAATAACCGAGACCCTCTTTACCCAGATCATTGAAGACAAGGGCTACAGCCGGACAGTGCGGGAATGGGATAATAATTCAAGCCAGTGGGAAGAGAAAAAACTGGTGGATGAAGATTTTGCGCCGGGCGATGAAATGATCGCTTTTGTCAACAGTATGGGCGGAACTCCGCTGTCGGAACTGTATACGGTCTATCGTAAACTGGACCAGCTGTGTGCGGCAAAGAACATCAAGATCGTTCGCAACCTGATCGGTCCCTACATCACTTCGTTGGAAATGCAGGGTTTCTCCATCACCCTTTTAAAAGCGGATGCTGAGATATTGAAATTCTGGGATGCCCCGGTGAACACCCCGGGATTGCGCTGGGGAATGTAACGTTACAGATAATTTAACGATCGCCGGCGGTTGGCAACCCCATCCGCCGGCTGTGGAGGAGTTGATGGTTGTCACAAAAAAACAGATTATTGACTGGCTGGATCGGATTGCCATGGTCATGAAGGAAAACCGGGAATATCTCATTGATCTCGATTCCGCCATCGGCGATGCTGATCACGGGATCAATATGAGCCGGGGTTTCAGCAAGGTGCAGGAAAAACTTCCGGAACTGTCTCAGGGGGATATCGGGACGATTCTGAAGACCACCGGGATGACCCTGATGTCCAGTGTCGGGGGGGCCAGCGGGCCGCTTTACGGGACCTTCTTCATGCGTTGTGGCATGGCCCTGGCAGCCAAGGAAGAGCTGGACTGCAAAGATGTGCTGGCCTTATTTAAAGCCGGCAGCGAAGGTATTTTGCAGCGCGGCAAGCCGAATCTTGGCGACAAGACCATGTATGACGTCTGGGCTCCGGTCATTGCCTGTTTCGAGACGACCAGCCAGGAGAACGATCAGGATCTGGCGGCCACCCTGAGCGCCTGTGTTGAGGAAGCCGAAGCAGCCATGAAAGCGACGATCCCCATGCAGGCCAAAAAAGGTCGGGCCAGTTATCTTGGGGAAAGAAGTATCGGGCATCAGGATCCGGGAGCGACATCTTCCTATCTTATTCTGAAGGCGTTGTGGGAGACGCTGGACGCATGACGGTTATAAGCGGTCAGTTTTTTCGCAGGTGGAAGGACAGTTAGGTATGGTCGGAATTGTGGTTGTTTCACATAGTCACAGCCTGGTTGCCGGGCTGCAGGATCTGGTTGCCCAGATGGTTCCGGAAATGAGCAATATCGTCTATGTCGGTGGGACCGGCGATCCGGAAAATCCCATCGGAACCGATCCCATGCAGGTTCTTCAGGCGATCAACCAGGTGGGTGGAGCGGATGGTGTCCTGGTCCTGATGGATTTAGGCAGCGCTTTACTCAGTGCTGAAACCGCCCTCGATTTCCTTGAGGAATTGCCCCGGGAGCGGGTGCGGCTGAGTTCTGCGCCGCTGGTGGAAGGAACCCTCTCTGCCGCCATTCAGGCCTCTATGGGGGCCGACCTGGAGATGGTGGCGACGGAAGCGGAAAGTGCCCTGACGGTCAAAGTTCAGCAATTGGGGGAGACCGTTCCGGATTCAAGCGCCGCCAGTGGCGAGGAGCCCAGCGCGGATGCCCTGGAGCTGGAACTGGTCATCCAGAATGCTAACGGCCTCCATGCCCGCCCCGCAGCGCGCCTGGTGACCTGCGCCGGTTCGTTCACGGCGAAAATCTGGATCGAAAAAAACGGTACCCGGGCCAACGCCAAAAGTATCAATCAGGTCGCCACCCTGGGCATCCGCAAAGGGGACCGGGTGATCCTGACCTTTGCCGGGGCGGATGCTGTGGCGGCAAAACAGGCTGTTGCCGCACTGTATGCTGAAAACTTCGGTGAGACCGAAAATCTTGTCGCCCCGGCCCCGGTCGCTGAGAAAAACGCTGCCGGGGAGGACGAAGCGGATGTCCTTTGCGGCGTGCCAGTGGCCAGGGGGATTGCTATCGGCCCCGCTCAGACTTACGTTTCGACCGTCGTTGAGGTGCCCCCCCGGACGGTTACCGACAGTGCGGCAGAAACCGACCGGCTCAAAGACGCCCTGCAGGCCGCGGTCAAAAACAGTGAGCAGCTACGGATTCAAACCAAAGCCAGTGCCGGAAAGGAGCAGGCCGAGATCTTTGAATTTCACAAGCTTTTGCTGCAGGACGAAGAGACCGTTAACAAGACCATCGCAATGATCAGCGGACAACAGCAGTGCGCCGAATACGCCTGGAAAACTGTCACCGATGCGGTGGCCGAGAGTTATGCAGCGCTTAATGATGACTATCTGCGGGCGCGCGCTGCCGATGTTTACGATATTCAGCAAGCGGTCCTGCTTCGGCTTGGCGCTGTGGTCAGTTCCCATTTTGCACCTGCTGAACCGGTGATTGTCTTTGCCCGGGAATTATCCCCCTCCGAAGTTGCAGACCTCCCCCAGGATAAGGTTTTGGGACTCTGCCTGGCGACCGGTGGGGGGACCTCCCATGCGGCGATTATCGCAGCTGCGCGCGGTATTCCGGCAGTGGTCGGGGTCAAAGGGGCGCTGACTGCGGTTAAGGACGATCAGCTGGTCATTCTGGACGGCGAAGCCGGGCGGATTCTGACCGCTCCGGACAGCGCAGCCCTGGCCACTTACCGGAACAAACAGGCCGACTGGTTGCGGACCCAGGAACGCCAGCACCAGACCAGTCAGCAGCCGGCCGTCACCACGGACGGGGTCCGCATCGGGATTGAGGCCAATATTGGTGGAGCCGCGGACCTGCAATCGGTGCTGGACAACGGCGCCGAAGGGGTCGGGCTGTTTCGGACCGAATTCCTGTTCCTCGATCGTAATGACGAACCGGATGAGGATCAGCAATGCGAGATCTATCGCAGCGTTGCCGAGGGGATGGGGGAGCGGCCGGTGATCATTCGCACCCTCGATATTGGCGGCGACAAACCGGTTCCCTATGTTTTCAGCGATCCGGAAGAGAACCCTTTCCTGGGGCTGCGGGGCATTCGCCTGACCCTGGCCAACCGCGAGCTGTTTCTGCGCCAGCTGCGGGCGATCCTGCGTGCCAGCGTCGGCAGCGGGATCAAGATCATGTTTCCGATGATCAGTACCCTTGGCGAGTTTCAGGAGGCCGTAGCCGTGTTGGATGAAGCTAAAGCACAGCTGCGCTCTCAGGGGGTTGCCTTTAACGAGGCCATCTCGGTCGGGGTGATGATTGAAGTTCCGGCCGCCGTCGCCAGCGCCGATCAATTGGCCGCCGCCGCGGATTTTTTCAGCATCGGGACAAACGATCTCGCCCAATATGTGATGGCGGCCGATCGCGGTAACCCGAATGTTGCCAGTTTGCCCGATCCTTTCCAACCGGCGGTCCTGAGGATGATCAAGCAGACGGTCAGCGCCGGTCATGACGCCGGGATTCCGGTCGGCATGTGCGGCGCTTTTGCCGGCCTGCCGGAAGCGGCAGGTTTGCTGGTTGGCCTTGGTCTGGATGAATTGAGCATGAATGCGGCCGCAATTCCCGCCCAGAAGGATGCGCTCCGCCAGTGGTCCGCCACCACCGCCGCAGAATTGGCCCGGGACGCGCTCGCCGCAAATTCGGCAGCGGACGTCCGCCAGCTGAGCCGGAACCGGCAACCTGCTAGCTGAGCCGGATCTTGTCCCGGATGAACCAGACGCCAGTTGAGGGAAACCCTTGGCTGGCGTTTTATTGTGGTTCAAAACTATGGACTTTCAGGTTCTAAGAATTGCTTTCTTCTCCCACGACAGAAGAGGGGGCTATTTTAGGGACTTTCAGTCCCGTCAAACCACAAAGGCCTGGGCGGCGGTTGGGTTCGGGCAGACTGATCTGGTTTTTCATCGCCTTTAATTTCAACATATTGTGGTGTTGTTTACAGCCGCTTCGCTTGTTTTTGGTCCTGCTCTGTAGTAAAAAAATAGCTCGATATTTAAATGCCCGGCTAGTTGGCCGGGTTGAGATTTCAAAAAGGATACTGCTGTGAATAGAACAGGTACCAGACTTATGCTGGTTTTTGGCGATCCGATCGCGCATTCGCTGTCGCCGGTGATGCAGAATGCCGCTTTGCAGAAAGCGGGGGTCAATGCTGTTTACGGAGCCTGCCGGGTTCCCAAAGAGCAGATTGGCGAAGCGGTGGCTGCTGTTCGCCTGTTGAATGTCTGGGGTGTCAACCTGACGGTTCCCCTGAAGGAAGTCGTTTGTCCCTTCCTTGATGAACTTGACCCTGCCGCGCAGCTGATCGGCGCGGTCAATACCATCGTCAACCGGGACGGTCACCTGGTGGGGTATAATACCGATGTCTACGGAGTCCGGCGGACTCTGGATCTCGATCTCGGCTTTGATCCGGCCGGAAAGCGAGTGATGATTCTCGGTGCGGGCGGGGCTAGCCGGGCCGCTATCGTTGCCCTGTGCCAGGCCGGAGCCGCTTCCCTCGGCATTGCCAACCGCACCGCCGCCCGGGCCGAAGCGTTAATTGCCGAATTTGCCCCGGCGTTTCCGGAGACTACTTTTCATGCCTGCTCGCTGTCATCCCTTGACCTTGGCAAAGGCTTGAAGACGGCTGATCTGCTTATCAATGCCACCTCGGTGGGTTTGAAAGGGGATCGTTTTGTCGATTTCCCCTGGCCGGCGCTGCCCGACCATGCTCCGGTGCTTGATATTGTCTACAGCACGGAAGAGACCTCATTTGTCGCCGCCGCCAAACGCCACGGCCATATGGCCACCGGCGGACTCGGCATGCTGGCTGCCCAGGGAGAGAAAGCTTTCGAACTCTGGACCGGGATTGCGCCACAAGAGTGGCTGATGCGTTCCTGTTTGAATGCTGCCCAGGGTAAACCCACTCTACTTCCGATGGAAGGCACCCCGTTGGCCGGCATGATCGGTTCCTGAGGCTATCCTGATCCACCGTCGAACGAATTCCTGCTTCTGGCAGGGGCGGTAAACTTCTCATCAGGGATAAAAAACGCAGTCGAATTCGGCTGCGTTTTTTTTGGAAGAAGACAACTCTTCCTTGCCCCTGCGGAACAGATAACTCATCCGCTCCCAATAGTGCTGAAACATTGGGCCTCTAAAAAGATTCCCCCCTGAATTAACGTAAAAAATACCTGAAATCTCAAAAATGACTTGACAGAAAGCCCGTTAAGGTCTAGAAATATCAAGTAAATTAATACAAAAACGGTAATATTTGAAGACTGCCAATTGTATGTCTTGAGTCTGTCCATGCGTTAAAAAATTTCGAAGGGAAGACCGGTAACTTTACGGTTTGAAATATGACTAAAATTGTCATTATTTGACGGTCAACCCGTTTGTCTCATACCGTGATCTAGGTTGAAAGAAGGAGGGCAGGGGAGGGCGCCTGCACAGGCAACATGTTTAACTAGGTTAATCATCCAAAGGAGAGGAACATGACAATGAAATGGCACGGAAAGGTATTGCTTGGGCTTACAATTATCACCGTTATGGTTTGCTTTTTGGCCGGAACTGCCACCGCCGATGAGTACAAAAAATTTGGGGTCAGGGTCAGGGGTCTCGGAATTTTTCCCGATACTAAAGCTGACAGCGCCCTGTCCAGTCTCGATCTGGACGTTTCCGAGGATTTGACTCCGGAGCTTGACCTGGAGTACTGGTTTACGCCTTACCTCTCAACCGAGCTGATCCTGGGGGTTAGCCGGCATGATATCACCGCGGGTAACGACTATGTCGGCAGTACCTGGCTGCTGCCGCCGACCTTGACCCTGAAATATCACTTCATGCCCGACGGCAAAATCAGTCCCTACGTTGGGGCCGGGATCAACTATGTGATTCCGTTTAAAGAAGAACTCAATTTGGACGATAACTTCAGTATCGACAGTAGTCTGGGTTGGGCTGCCCAGGTCGGCGTCGACTTGGCTCTGGGCAACGACTGGTATGCCAACCTGGATTTCAAGTATCTCAATCTCGAAACCGAGATGAAGATCAACGGGACGAAATACGACCTGGATCTGAACCCGCTGGTGGTCGGGATCGGGGTCGGTTACCGGTTTTAGAATTTCCGCCGCGGTGCCCTCCGCTGAGGTTTTGCTCTCTGCACGCTCCCCGGTCTTAGGCCGGGGAGCGTATCTTTTGAACAGGTCGCAAGTGACAACAAAAAAAGCCCGGGAAACCGGGCTTTTTTTGTTGTCATGATAATATCTGACAGGCCTTTGTTGAAACGGTCTGCTAGTACTGGAAAGTTTCCAGGCGGACTTTGGGCAACAGGCTCGGTGCACCGGTCAGATATTCATCGACGCAGCGGGCGACTTCGCGGCCTTCGCTGATGGCCCAGACCACCAGACTTTGGCCGCGACGGCTGTCGCCTGCGGCAAACACGCCGTCCACCGAGCTCATCCGCGTCTTTGGATCGGTTTTAACATTGGAGCGTGGGTCGGTGACGCAGCCGCACTGTTCGATCAGGGCCGGTCGCGGACCCAGAAAGCCCATGGCCAACAGGACCAAGTCACACTTCCAGATCTTTTCGCTGCCAGCCACTTTTTCCGGCCGGCCGCTCGACCAGTCAACCTTGACCGTTTCCAGCCCGGTGACTTTCCGACCGCTGCCGATAAATCGGGTGGTCATGATTTCATAATGGACGTCGCCGCCCATGACCTGCATCTCTTCCATGGAGGAACTGATTCGCAGAATTCGTGACCATTGCGGCCAGGGGTTTGACTCCAGGCGGTCGAGAGGGGGCTGACCGAGAAGTTCGAAGTTGATGACGCTGGTTGCGCCCTGGCGGATCGAAGTGCCGATACAGTCGGAGCCGGTATCGCCGCCGCCGATGACAATCACCCGTTTCCCCTTGGCGTTGATCTGCTGGTGTTTCGGATGCAGGGCGGCCACATCGCTGTCACCCCAATTGGCCCGGTTCTGCTGGGGCAGGAATTCCATGGCAAAATGAATCCCGTCAAGATCGCGGCCGCTCACCGGCAGATCGCGCGGTTCTTCTGCACCGGTGGCTATGACCACGGCATCATGGTTTTTTTTGATTTTTGCAAACGGGATGTCGTGACCGACCTCGCAATTGAAGTGGAAGTTGATCCCTTCCTCGGCAAGCAGATCAATCCGGCGCTGGACTTTTTCCTTGCGCATTTTGTAGTGGGGAATCCCGTACATCAGCAGGCCCCCGGCGCGGTCCGCTTTTTCATAGACAGTCACAGCGTGACCGGCGCGGTTGAGCTGTTGGGCACAGGCAAGTCCGGCCGGGCCGCTACCGATAATGGCAACGGTCTTACCGCTGCGGTGCACAGGCGGTTGCGGGACAATCCAGCCTTCTTCAAAGCCTTTGTCGATAATCGAGACCTCGTGCAGCTTGATATTCACTGGAGGTTCATTAATTCCCAGCACGCAGGAGGTTTCGCAGGGGGCCGGGCAGACCCGGCCGGTGAATTCCGGGAAGTTATTGGTGGCATGCAGGGCCTTGAGGGCCTGTTGCCACTGACCCCGGTAGACCAGGTCATTCCATTCCGGAATCAGGTTCCCCAATGGGCAGCCGCTCATGCAGAAGGGGACGCCGCAGTCCATGCAGCGGGCGGCCTGGATCTTAACTTCTTCTTCAGACGGGTAGTTATAGTGTTCGTCGTGATGATGCAACCGGTCCTGGACTGGTTGAATGGTCTTGTCACGGCGACCGTATTTGATAAATCCGCGAGGATCAGCCATGGACGGCCTCCTTTATCGTATTCGCCTTGGCTGCTGTCTCGGCCAGTACCCGGCGGTATTCGTGGGGGAAGACACGCACGAAGCGGGTCAGTTGTTCATCCCAGGCTGCCAGAATTTCCGCAGCCCGCGGTGAGGCGGTCAGTTCATAGTGAGTTTTAATCGTCTCTTTCAGCCACGCGACATCTTCGTCATCGGCAGACATCTGTTCGATATCGACCATGGACGGGTTGCAGCGCCGCCGGAAACGGTTGTCTTCATCCAGGACGTAGGCGAACCCGCCCGACATTCCAGCCGCGAAGTTGCGTCCGGTCATCCCCAGGCAAACGACCCGGCCGCCAGTCATGTACTCGCAGCCATGATCACCGGTCCCTTCGACCACGGCGGTCACGCCCGAGTTCCGGACACAGAAGCGTTCGCCGGCTTTGCCGGCAAAGAAGGCCTGGCCGCCGGTCGCCCCGTAAAGGACGGTGTTGCCGGCAATGGAGTTTTCATGCCAGACAAAGGGGGCTTTTTCGTCCGGGCGGATGACAATGCGGCCGCCGGCCATGCCTTTGCCGACATAGTCGTTGGCTTCTCCGACCAGTTGCAGATTGATGCCGGGGGCCAGGAATGCGCCGAAACTCTGGCCGGCAATCCCGCGCAGGTTGACATTGATAGTGCCGTCCGGCAGGCCGTCGCGGCCGTGCAGTTTGGCGACCATCCCTGACAGCATGGTGCCGAAGGTCCGGTTCGAGTTGCGAATACTCAGGTCGATAGTGACCTGCTCCTGGCGTTCCAGGGCCGGTGCGGCAAGGTTGATCAGCTGATGATCGAGCTGTTTGTCCAGGCCGTGATCCTGCTCCTGAATACGCCGGGTGGCGACCTCCGGAGCGACCTCGGGTTTGACCAGAATCCGTGAATAATCGAGGCCCTGGTTTTTCCAGTGCTTGATCGCCTGGTCCATCTCCAGGTACTGGGTCTGACCGATCAGCTCATCAAGCGAGCGGAAGCCCAGCTCAGCGAGCAGTTCGCGAATTTCTTCAGCGAGGAAGTTGAAATAGTTAACCACATGCTCTGGTTTACCGGCAAATTTGCCGCGCAGGGCAGCATCCTGGGTGGCAACCCCGACCGGGCAGGTGTTGAGATGGCATTTGCGCATCATGATGCAACCGACGGTGACCAGGGCGACGGTGGCAAAGGCATATTCCTCAGCCCCGAGCAGGGCGGCGATGACCACGTCCCGGGCGGTCCGCAACTGACCGTCGGTCTGCACGACAATCCGCCCGCGCAGGTCATTGAGAACCAGGGTCTGTTGGGTTTCGGCCAAGCCGATTTCCCAGGGCATACCGGCGTGCTTGATGGAGGAGATCGGCGAAGCGCCAGTTCCGCCGTCATAGCCGGAGATGATAACCCGCTCCGCGTGTCCTTTGCTGACCCCGGCGGCAACCGTACCGACGCCGACTTCGCTGACCAGCTTGACCGTGATATCGGCCTCGGGGTTACAGTTTTTCAGGTCGAAGATCAGCTGGGCCATATCTTCAATGGAGTAGATGTCATGGTGTGGCGGCGGTGAGATCAGGGTCACGCCGGGCACGCTGTAGCGCAGCTCGCCAATATATTCACTCACCTTGTGGCCCGGCAGCTGGCCGCCTTCACCCGGCTTGGCACCCTGGGCGATCTTGATCTGCAGTTCGTCGGCGTTGACCAGGTAGTGGGGGGTGACTCCAAAGCGGCCGGAGGCCACCTGCTTGATGGCGCTGCGGCGCAGATCGCCGTTGGCGTCCGGAGAATAACGGCGCGGATCTTCGCCCCCTTCACCGGTGTTTGATTTGCCGCCGATGCGGTTCATGGCGATGGCCAGGGTCTCATGGGCTTCGCTCGAGATCGAACCCAGGCTCATGGCTCCGGTGCAGAAACGTTTCACGATGGCGCTGGCCGGTTCGACTTCGTCCAATGGCACGGGCTGATTCAGCTTTTTGAATTTGAACAGGCCGCGCAGGGTGTAGAGCCGTTCGCTCTGGTCATCGACCATCCGGGAGAAGAGCTTGAACTCCTCGCGGTCTCCGGAGCGGACCGCATGCTGCAGCAGGGCGATCACCTCGGGATTCATCAGGTGCAGTTCGCCGTCGCGTCGCCAATGGTACTCGGAGCCCCGCTCCAGGTCACGGTTGAGGTCAATCTGGTCGGCAAAGGAGACCCGGTGGCGAAGCAGGCTCTCGGTGGCGACTTCGGTGATTCCGGCCCCGCCGATGCGGCTGGCGGTTCCTGGGAAGTATTTGCTGGTGAACTCTTCATTCAGACCGACAATTTCAAAAATCTGCGCACTACAGTAACTCTGTAGGGTGCTGATCCCCATTTTGGAAAAGACTTTGAGCAGGCCTTTGCCCGCGGCCTTGATGAAATTCTGAATATATTTATTGACTACATCAGTATTTTCATCGGCCTGGTCGTTGCCGTCAAAGCCAGGCAGCAAGCCCTGGTTGACCATGTCCTGCAGGGTTTCGAAGGCCAGGTATGGGTTGATAGCCGCGGCGCCGAATCCGATCAGCAGGGCGAAGTGGTGGACTTCGCGGGCTTCGCCGGTTTCCACGATCAGCGAGCACTGGCTGCGTTTGCCGGCCCGGATCAGGTGGTGATGAATGCCGGCCAGGGCCAACAGCGCCGGGATTGGGGCTTTCTCGGTACAGACCCCGCGGTCGGACAGCACCAGAATGGTGCGCCCAGCATCAACGGCTACCTCGGCCTCGACAAAGAGTTCTTCCAGGCGTTTTTCCAGCCCGGCGGGACCTTGCTCGGCGTCGAACAGGGTGCTCAGAGTGGTGCCGCGGAAGTTCTGCAGGTCGCTGTGGCGCAACTGCTCAAGCACATCGTTGGTGATGATCGGGTGGTCCATCTCCAGCATCTGGCAGTGTTCCGGTCCCGGCATCAGGATGTTTCGCGCCGGCCCCAGATACTGGGTGAGGCTCATGACCACCTCTTCGCGCAACGGATCGATGGGCGGGTTGGTGATCTGGGCAAACAGCTGCTTGAAATACCAATAGAGCAGTTTACTATTCTTGGACAGTGGGGCAACCGGGGTGTCGGTCCCCATGGAGCCGACCGGTTCCTGCCCGTTGAGGGCCATCGGCGCCATGATCATGCGCATCTCTTCCAGAGTGTAGCCGAAGCTGCCCTGGGTCCGCCGTAGTTCGCTGAGTCCCGGTACCCGTTTGGTGGCCGGTGCCGGCAGATCGTCGAGGCGGATCAGGTATTCGCTGACCCAGGATGAATAGGGGTGGGCCGCTGCCAGGTCATGTTTGATCTTCTTATCTTCCTGGAACTCGCCGGTTTCAACATCGACCAGAATCATTTTCCCGGGAGCCAGACGCTCCTTGCGGAGAATTTTTTCCGGTGGAATATCCAGCACCCCGGCCTCCGAGGCGTAGATGATTTCATCGTCCGCGGTAACCCAGTAGCGGGCCGGACGCAGGCCATTACGATCAAGGATGGCCACGACCTGTTTGCCGTCACAGGCCACGATGTTGGCCGGTCCGTCCCAGGGTTCCATCATGGTCGCATGATATTCGAAAAAGCCTTTGACATGCGGATGCAGATTGGCTTTGGAGGCCCAGGCTTCCGGAACCATCATGGCCAGGGAGTGAGCCAGGCTGCGGCCGGTGACGACCAACAGTTCCAGGGCATTGTCGAAACAGGCGGTGTCTGAACTCCCCTCGATAACGACCGGGTCCAGATCAGCGACTCCCTCAGCCAGGTCCATGTGGGCAAAAAGCGCGGTCCGCCCGCGCATCCGGTTGATATTGCCGCGCAAGGTGTTGATCTCGCCATTATGGGCAATATAGCGGAACGGCTGGGCCAGATCCCAGGTCGGGAAAGTATTGGTACTGTAGCGCTGATGGACAAAGGCGATGGCACTGACCAGGCGTTCGTCATCCAGTTCCGGAAAAAAGGTGTTCAGCTGCTCGGATAGCAGCATCCCTTTATAAAGAATGGTCCGGCTGGACAGGGAGCAGACGTAAAACATCTCGTCTCCGGCCAGCTGATCCTTGCGGATAGCATTTTCAGTGCGCTTGCGGGCCAGGTACAGCATCAGTTCGAGCTGGGCTGCCTCAACGCTGCCGCGGCCGACGAAAACCTGCATGACGTGGGGTTCTGCCGAACGGGCATTGCGGCCGATGGTACTGCCGTCGGTGGTGATGTCGCGCCAGCCGAGTACGGCACAGCCGACCCGTTCCAGTTCACGGTTGAAGACTCCGATACAGGTTTCACGATCAGTCTGTTTGCGTGGCAAAAAGACGATTCCCGCGCCGTATTCACCTTCTGCCGGCAGTTCGAAGTCACAGACTTCGCGATAAAAAGCGTCGGGCATCTGAATCATCAGCCCTGCGCCGTCGCCATCCAGCGGGTCGGCACCCACCGCCCCACGGTGGGTCAGATTGCAGAGGATTTCAATACCACGTTTGACAATACTATGACTTTTCCGGCCTTTGATGTTGGCGATAAAGCCGACACCGCAGTTGTCATGTTCGTTGGCTGGATCGTAAAGGCCCTGAGCGGGCGGCATGCCTGTAGTCTTCATCTGTTCTTATCCTGCGTTTATGGGTTTCCCGAGTCAGCTCCTGAAAAAAGGAACAAAAAGTCAACAAGCCAAGAGACGGTTCCCGGAACGGTAAAGGCTTATTATTTAGTTTGTTGGGGGGGTGGTGCTCGGATGAACTTTAGTCTGCCTGAAGTTTGCTTCCTGACAGGATCTCGCAGCAGTTTAGTTTTTTTGCAGCAAAAAGTAAAGATCTGCTGATAATATCGTCCAAAATTCATGACTTCAAGGTTCCGCTGGGTTGCTGCCAGCGTCCCGGGAGGAAAACCGCCCCGAGAGGTTTGCGGGATTTGACAATGCCTGCGGCTGTGGCGAAAAATAACCTAAAATCAGTTCAGTAGGGGCAGGCTTTGGCATGGGAAGAAGTTTGATCAGCGGGTTGAGCCGGTAGAAAAAAGGTAAAGTTTTGCGCTGATGTTTTGGTGTCTTTTTACCGGCTTGGACTAAAGAATTTTAGGGGATTCCCGGCGCTCAGGTTAAAAATGGCAACCTTCTCGCGAAGATGTGCTAGAATCTCGCGCCGGAATTTTCAATACTTATTTTATGGAGTTTGTCGAATGAAACGCGATTTAGCAATGGCCTTTTCCCGAGTCACCGAAGGGGCGGCGTTGGCAGGTTACAAATGGCTGGGCCGGGGCGATAAAAACGCCGCGGACGGAGCGGCGGTCGAAGTGATGCGCTGCCTGCTCAATAAAACGGAGATCAGTGGTGAAATTGTTATCGGCGAAGGGGAGATCGATGATGCACCCATGCTCTATATCGGCGAACAGGTCGGTCGTGGCGGGGATGAAGTCGATATCGCCGTCGATCCCATTGAAGGAACCCGCATGACCGCCATGGGACAATCTAATGCTCTGGCTGTGTTGGCTGCCGGGGAAAAGGGGAGTTTCCTGCGGGCTCCGGACATGTACATGGAAAAACTGGTGGTAGGTCCTGGTGCCAAAGGTTGTATCGATCTGGATAAACCGCTGATGGAAAACCTGCGCAATATCGCCATTGCCCTCAATAAGCCGCTTCAGGATCTGGTGGTCATTACCCTGGCCAAACCCCGCCACGACCAGGTGATTGCTGAAATGCAGCAGCACGGCGTGCGGGTCTTTGCCGTCCCGGACGGCGATGTCGCCGCATCCATCCTCTCTTGCATGCCCGACAGCGATGTCGATGCCATGTATTGCATCGGCGGCGCGCCTGAAGGTGTGGTCTCGGCCGCAGTGATCAGAGCTCTGAACGGCGATATGCAAGGACGCCTGCTGCCCCGTCATCAGGTCAAGGGGGATACCGAAGAGAACCGCCGCCATGGGGCCATAGAACTGGAGCGCTGTGCCGAAATGGGTGTTGAAGCGGGCAAGCTGCTCAAGCTGGAAGATATGGCGCGCAGTGAAAACGTGGTGTTCGCCGCGACCGGCATCACCAAAGGGGATCTTCTTGAGGGGATCAGTCGGAACGGTACAATCGCCACCACTGAAACCCTGGTGATCCGCGGTCGTTCCCGCACTATCCGGCGCATTAAGTCGATTCATTACCTGGAGCGCAAAGACCCGGAAGTGCGCGACATTATCATGTAATAATAGTTGCCTGTCAGGCGGTTCGCAGCAAGAACCGGCCGACTACTGTTACCGAAAAGGCCGCTTTTATGCGGCCTTTTCCAGTTTGCGGGCGCTGACACGGCATGCCTCGTTCTGGCCGCCTTCTTTCTGTGGGTGCTGGAAAAAATCACTTCAATAGACAATAATGGACTAACGGACTGTTGGAAAAGTCCATCCCTGGTCTTTTTCATGCTCAGCGGGGAACAGTGCGATTTCTTCCACCTTACAAAATGAAAACCTGGTGTCCCGTTCGGTTAGTTATTTGTATTAATTTTGAGATATTTTTGTTGCTGTCAAGGCGTGCCCCCGCGGGCCTGGCCAAAGCCAAGCCGAGAAGGCAGAACGAACCACTCAGGACACGAGCCAATCGGCATCGATTTTGATCGCCCATCCATGGGCTCGACAGGCTGTATTTTAACAGCCTGCTTGGCGATCCACCGTAAAGGAGTTTGAAATGAAAAGATTGACCTTGGGCTGGCTGCTGTTGTTGGGGCTGGTGGTGCTATTTCTGGGAGGCTGCAAGGATAGCCCGCTGGAGTTGTCCATTCGCTACGACTCCTTGGATAACTTGACTCCCCGGGCTCCGGTCTATTATCAGACCACCCGGGTTGGACAGGTGGAGAAAATCTCTTCCACCCAAAACGGCGATTATCTGGTCGAGATTGCCATTGACCCGGACCAGCGCAGCGTGGCCACGGACCATTCCCGTTTTTACCTGACCTATGATCCGACCGATGCCGAGCAGACCGCCTTGGTGATTGAACAGGATCCCCCCGGTGGAACGGTCCTGGCCGCTGGCAGTATCGTTACGGGCGAAAAACGTCTGGGGCTGTTCAACCGCCTGGCCAGCGGCCTGCAGCGGGCCGAAAGCGAGGCTGCGAAGCAACTCAACCAGGCCCTGGCCAGCCTGCAGGGATCGTTGTCGGCAGGGTCGCAGCGTCTAAACGCGCAGCTGGAAAGTTCCCTCACCGAGATCGAAAATTATTTCCGCGATCTCGATCAATCCCTGAATTCTCCCCGCAACAAAGAAGAGTTTCGGCAGCTGCAACAGTCCTTGGACGCTTTTATCGCGGAATTCAACCGCGCCGGCCAGGACCTCCAAAACAAGCTTCGCGAAGAGGTTCTGCCGCAGTTGCGGCAGCAGCTGGAGGCGCTGAAGAAGCGCCTGGAAAAGGAGCACAAGACCGAGGAGGCCCAGCAGGTAAATGGTGAGCTGGAGCGGATTTTGAGTGTTTAGCCGTTGAACCGAGCGGGGGAATGGACCGCGGCGGATTCCGGCCCGACCCCGCGATCCCTCCCCGCCAGTTCAACCCATGAAAGGCTTGCTTATGAAAGATGCAAAGAACGCAACGCAACAATTGGCAAAGCAATATGCTGCGCAGGGAGATCCGGACGGCTGGTTCGAGGAATTTTACGCTCGGGCTGACGGCGATATTCAAAAAGTTTACTGGGCCGACCTGGAACCGAACCCTTTGCTGGTTGATTGGCTGGAAGAAAACCCGGCTCCGCCAGGGCGCCGCGCCATTACCATTGGTTGCGGTCTCGGCGACGATGCCGAGTTACTGGCCCAGTACGGTTATCAGGTGGTGGCCTTCGATATCTCTGCCTCGGCCATCGCCATGTGCCGGCAGCGCTACCCCGCCAGTCGCGTGGACTACCTGGTGGCCGATTTGTTCGCCTATCCTGAACAATGGCGGCACGGCTTCGACCTGGTCTACGAATGCAATACGGTCCAGATTCTCAGTGGTGAGAATCGGGCTAAATCCATTGCCGCCATTGCTGAACTGGCTGCTCCGCTGGGAGAAGTGCTGGTCTCCTGCCGCAGTCGTGACTGGGAGGTGAATCCGCAGGCCTTTCCCATTGAACTGGACCGGGATGAAATCGATGGCTTTCAGCGGGCCGGTTTGCTGGAAACCCACTTTCTTGCCTATGATGATCATCAAGATCCGCCGGTGCCACACTTTTTCGCTGTTTATCAACGCCCCGCCTAGCCAGTTGCCATCCGGAAACTCCGCAGGGAAACGGCTAAGTTTTCAGATTGACACCGCCACAGCGGAAAAGGGCCGTTTCCGGATGAAAACTAGCTATCAGCGGCAGAGTGTTTTCGGGGTCTTGAGGAACTCACGCAGCAGGCTGTTGACTTGCTCGGGATGGGTCATCAGGGTGGCGTGACCGCCGTTGTGAATAATCTTCAGGGTGCTGTCGGGGAGTAGTTTAGCCATCAGTTCGGTGTGCTCCAGGGTGATGATGTCGTGATCTCCGACAATGATCAGGACCGGTGCGGTAATCCGCTGCAGGTCGGAGGCACTGAACCTTGGCCCGTTGCGCCAGAGTTTTTTCAGCCGTTTTTCCAGCTCGCTGAGTTTAGCCCCGGCCCCGGTCCACAACCGATATAGCCAGTACTTCAGTCCGGTCGATAATTCGAGATTTTCTCGCTGGGCCAGGGGCGTCAATCCCGAAGGGTCGTAATTGCCGCTGATGGAAACAATCCTGGCGACCCGTTGCGGCCAGAGTTCGGCCATGAGCAACGCGGTATTGGCCCCATCGCTCCAGCCGACAATATCGGTCCGATCGATCTGCAACTGATTGAGCACGGCCAACGCGTCGCTGGCCAATAGCCGGTAACTCAATTCGCCCTGTCCCAGGGCGGAAAGACCATGTCCCCGTGAATCGACCAGAATCAGTTGATAGCCGCAGTCCGCCAACGCGGGCAGCTGAGAGAACCAGCTCAGCTTGTTGCTGAGGCCACCATGCAACAGCAGGACCGGCTGTCCCTGGCCGTAAACCTGATAATGGATTGCGGTGTTGTCCGAAATGACGACACCGCTACGAACCGGGATATCAGTGGTCAACTGCCACCACAGGTAGCGGAAGAAATGGCTCGACAGCGGGATCAGGTAGAAGAACGTTGCCACGAGCAGCAACAGGATAAGACTGGTCAGGAACATAACAGTTTTCATCGCATTTTTTCAAAAGCATACAAAGCGATCAGCATAACCGCTTTGGGTCTGTCTCCTGTTGTTAAGTTTACCGCAGCAGCGGGCTAGCGGCGGCATTTTGTTCGGTTTATTTTTTGTCGCCCAGCCTAACCTCGCATCGATTTCTGGGCAAGGGAAAGAGCGGTTTTCTTTTCAATAGGCATTTGTTAGCCTGATTAGTGTTGATGTAGTCAACTCGGGACTGTCCCCAGGGTCATCGGGGGCTGTCCCAAGAGTTTGCGAGCCATGAAACTGTCGCGATTAACACCGCAAAGACCTGGGACAGCCCCCGCGGGGACAGTCCCGGTTTTGCTGCCAGCGACTCTTAACCGAGCGCCATTCACGGTCGTCCCTTACTTTTGCAGTGGAGCGTACCCTATGACTTCAATCCAGCATATTCCTTTTGCCCAAGTTTGTCAGGAACTCAACCGTATTCTCCTGGCTCTGGGTTTCGAAGCTGATAAAGCGCACAGATGCGCCGAAATCTTTACCCAGAACAGCTGTGACGGGGTGGCTTCCCATGGGCTGAACCGGTTTCCGGTTTTTGTCGAAGCGGTCAAAAGCGGCTTGGTCGATATCAAGGCCGAGTCCGAACGGGTGTCCTTCTTCGGGGCCATGGAACAGTGGGATGGGCAGCGGGGGATCGGTTTGCTCAATGCCGAGCGGGCCATGCATCGGGCTGTTCATCTGGCGCGTGAGCAGGGTATCGGCTGCATTGGCCTGCACAACACCAATCATTGGATGCGCGGCGGTACTTATGGGCTGCTGGCGGCCGAGGCTGGCTGCATCGGTATCTGCTGGACCAATACCATGGCACTGCTGCCCCCTTGGGGCGCGGCCGAGAAAAAGATTGGCAATAATCCGTTGGTTATCGCCATCCCCAACGGGGAGACCCCGATCCTGCTGGATATGGCCCTCAGCCAATTTTCCAACGGTAAGCTGGAAGTTCTGCGGCGGCGCGGCGAACAGTTGCCCCTGGCCGGCGGCTATGACCAAAACGGGGAATTGACCACCGACCCTGATGCCATCCTGCAGTCCGGGCGTGCTTTACCCATCGGCTTCTGGAAAGGGTCGGGGCTGGCCTTTGCCCTTGACCTGCTCGCCGCCCTGATCAGCTCAGGGGATACCACCAGCGAGATCAGCCGGCGCGGCCCTGAAACCGGGGTCTCCCAAGTCTTCATCGCCATCGATACTGTCTCTCGGGCCGGGAGTGCTGCCGAGGCGCAGCTGCAGACCGCCATCGCTGAATTCCTTGCCACTCCGTCGCTGGATGGAGGTGCTGCCATTCGCTATCCCGGCCAGGGCATGCTGGCAACCCGGCAGGAGAACCTGCGGGCAGGCATTCCGGTCGAAGTCGAACTCTGGGAAACGATTCAGCGGCTTTAACTCTTATTGCTGAGTTGCTTAATAAATAATCATTGTGGTGAAAAAAACAGCAGATTGTGGCCTGGAACTTCGGTTTCAGGCCCTTTTTTGTGGCTTTTGCAGTGTTGGCATGGCTGCTGCACTGTCTACTTCCCATACAAAGAGCAGCTAGGGTTCCGATCCTTACAGGGTGTCTGGTCCGAGAGCTGCGTTCCTGGCGGTGAACAGCGCCAGGGTACACGGCGGGATAAAAGCCCGGGAGATTCGTGAGGGTTGGCGACGATTGCCAAAGCCTTGGTTTCTCTGTCAGCCCTCTCAACCTATTTATTTCAGGAGGTCTGACACCATGAAAAAGCGTATCTTTGTAACACTTCTGCTGGCAGTTTTCGTCTCTGTCTCTCTTTCCACATCCGCTTTTGCCGAAAAACGCAAACATTTCAAACTAGCCTGGTCCATCTATGTCGGCTGGATGCCCTGGGGCGAAGCTGCCGCCCAGGGGATCGTTAAAAAGTGGGCTGACAAATACGGCATCGAGATCGAAGTCGTCCAATTCAACGATTATATCGAATCGATCAATCAATACACGGCCGGTGCTTTTGACGGGGTGACCGCGACCAACATGGATACCCTGGCCATCCCCTGCGTCGGCGGCATCGATACCACCGCGCTGCTGGTCGGTGACTTTTCCAACGGCAACGATGCGGTGATCCTCAAGGGAACCGACAAGCTTGCCGATATTAAAGGTCAGCCGGTCAACCTAGTGGAATTGTCCGTGTCCCACTACCTGCTCGCCCGGGCTCTTGACTCCGTCAAACTGAGCGAGCGCGACATCAATGTTGTCAATACCTCGGATGCGGACATGATCGCAGCCTACTCGACGCCGGACGTGACCGCCGTGGTTACCTGGAACCCGCTGGTTGCAGAGATCATGGCCATGCCCGATGCCCACAAGGTTTTTGATTCCAGCAATATCCCCGGTGAAATCATCGACCTGACCGTGGTCAATACCAATGTCCTCAAAGATAATCCCGAGTTCGGCAAGGCCTTGACCGGCGCCTGGTATGAAATGATGGCGCTGATGAAGCGGGACGACGCTACCGGTAAGGGCGCACGAGCAGCCATGGGCAAAGCCTCCGGCACCGACCTGGCTGGCTACGATATGCAGCTGCACAGCACCAAAATGTTTTTCCGTCCCGAGGAAGCCGTCTACTTCGGCAAGAGTCAGCAACTGCCCCGGACCATGGATACGGTCCGCAACTTCCTTTTTGAACATGGTCTGCTCGGCGATGCCGCGCCCAGTCCGGATGTGGTCGGCATAGCTTTTCCGGACGGCAAGATTCTTGGCGACAAAGGGAATGTGAAGTTACGCTTCGATACCTCGTTCATGGAACTGGCTGCCAAATACAAGCTGTAGCAGAAGGTTGGAAAGGCCTGCCCGTGGGGCTTTTTCGGGCAGGGCAGGGGGAAGCGGTTTTCCCCCGCCCTGCAAAATAAAAGACACTTTTGGAATGAATTGACACCTCTGTTGCACAAGGAAAGCTGCTGATCATGAAAGTTCGCATGATTAATCGAAAACCCGACCGGCATCTGAGTATTTTCCTGACTCTGCTGCCGTTTGCCCTGGTTCTGCTGGCTTATGTCGTCGGTTCCGAAATCCGCTTGGCTGCGAACCCCAACGACAAGCTGCTGCCCGGCCTGCATTCATTTGCCGATGCCATTGCCCGGGTCGCCTTCGAGCCGGATAAACGCAGTGGGAACTATCTGCTCTGGATCGACACCCTGGCCAGCTTGGCGCGGCTTGGTTGCGGCATGCTGGTCGCCACCCTGATCGGCATGATCGTGGGCGTGCATATCGGCCTGCTGCCCCTGTTCAGGGCCGGATTGCTGCCTTTTGTCACAGTTGCCTCCATGCTGCCGCCGCTGGCGGTGTTGCCGATTCTGTTCATTGTTTTCGGCCTGGGCGAAGTGGCCAAAGTGGCGTTGATTGTTATCGGCATTACCCCGGTGATCATTCGCGATATTTCCCTGCGGGTGGAGGAGATCCCCCGCGAACAACTGATCAAGGCGCAGACCCTGGGGGCCAGCTCCTGGCAGCTGGCCGTGCGGGTGGTCCTGCCCCAGGTCTGGCCGCGGCTTATCGATGCGGTGCGGCTGACCCTCGGTTCGGCCTGGCTGTTCCTGATTGCGGCCGAGGCCATTGCCGCCCAGAGCGGTCTCGGCTACCGGATCTTCCTGCTCCGCCGCTACCTGGCCATGGATACGATCCTGCCCTATGTGGCCTGGATTACCTTTCTGGCGTTTTCCCTTGATTACCTGCTGCGCCGGACCCAAAGCCTGTTGTTTCCCTGGTTCAGCGCGGAAAGGGGGCGTTGATGTCCCACGTCACAGTGAGCAAAGTCTGGAAGCGCTTCGGCACCCAACCGGTGCTGGAAAATATCAACCTGGATGTGGAGCCCGGTTCCTACGTGTCCATCGTCGGACCATCCGGTTGCGGAAAATCGACATTTTTACGCCTGTTGCTCAGCCAGGAGCAGCCCAGTGAAGGCAGTATCCTGCTCGATGGCGAGCCGATTTCATTGGAACCGTCCCAGGAACGGGGGGTGGTGTTCCAGCGCTATTCGGTGTTTCCGCACTTGAACGTGCAGGAGAATGTCGCCCTGGGGCTGGAATTTGCCCAGGCACCGCTGCTCGGCAAGCTGTTCGGCCGCAAGAAGCGGGCGATCCTGGACGAATGTCGGGGTTATCTTGATTCGGTCGGGCTTGATGCCGCGCGCGACAAGTACCCATCCGAACTGTCCGGCGGCATGCAGCAACGGCTGGCCATTGCCCAGGCGCTGATTAAAAAGCCCAAGGTATTGCTGTTGGATGAGCCCTTCGGGGCCCTTGATCCCGGTATCCGGGCCGATATCCATCAGCTGATGCTGCGGCTCTGGCAGGAAACCGGGATGACCGTCTTCATGGTCACCCACGATCTGCGCGAAGCCTTCCACCTGGGCAACCGGATTATCGTCTTCGACCGGCACCGGACCCGCGAGGAAGAACTGCCCTACTACGGGGCGACCATTACCATGGATCTCAAGCTTAACGACAACGACCCGCTGAAAGCGCGGGCCATGGAACATTATCAGAACCAGAACAAGGACAGCTTTGCCCTGCCGGAACTGCAGGCGGGCTGAATCACGTTGTTTCCGGCCGGGACGACCCGGCTATGGCCGCGGCCGATAAAGGAACAAACCCGGGACGACCCGGATGCGCACAAACTCTGTGCGGTAAGGAGAGACCTGATGAACGATTCTCAATCCATTCTCTACCAGGACTGCATCCCCGGCGGTGCCCACTGGTCCATGCTGATGCGGCGCGGCACCCAGCTGCGTCTGACTGATGTCGAAGGCGGCGCCAACCTGGCGATGCTCTTTTATAATCCCCTGAATCTGCTGGAACGCTATAACGCGCCCGATACCCTGAAATGTCAGCACACCTTCAAACTGACGGCCGGTCACTGTCTCTATTCGGACATGGGGCGGATCTTCTGCTCGATTATCGAAGACAGCCTGGGCTGGCACGACACGGTCAGCGGCGATACCGATAACGCCATGATCGAAAAGAAATGGGGACGGCGCTCCTACCAGGAGTGCGGCAACGACTGGACCCTGAGCGGCCGCCACAGCTTTTTGGTCGAAGCGGGCAAATATGGTCTGGGCAAGCGCGACCTGGTGGGCAATGTCAACTGGTTCAGCAAGGTGACTGTCGACGGCGACGGGGGGATGACCTTTGTCCCGGATCACAGCAAAGCCGGCGCTTCGGTGGTGTTGCGCTTTGAGATGGACACCCTGGTGCTGCTGCATACCTGCCCCCATCCCTTGAACCCTGCCTCCAGCTACCCGGTCAAGCCGGTCAATTACCAGATCAGCAAAGCTGCTCCGGTGACCGCGGACGACCTGTGCCGAAATTCCCGCCCGGAAAACGGGCGCGGGTTCGAAAACAATCGTCTTTACCATCTTGGCCTGTAAGAGGAGGAACTCATGATCAAGGAAAGTATTTACCATGTTGACAGCGCCGCCTGGCGCAAAGTGGTCCCGGCCGGCGATTATCTCATGGAAGTTGTTAAAAAAGGGCAGGTGGTACGGATTCTCGATATGGAGGGAAACCAGGCCGCCGACACCATCTTTTATAATGCGGCTGATCCAAGCGAACGTTACAGCGCCTTCAATACCATTCGCGAGCAGGGCAATATCTATCTGAGCGCCGGGACCTCGTTGCTCTCCAACGACGGCAACTTGATGCTCGAAATCATCGCCGACACTTGCGGCCGTCACGATACCCTGGGCGGAGCCTGCGCCACCGAATCGAACACGGTCCGCTACGCCCTGGAAAAGAAATGCATGCACGCCTGCCGCGACAGCTGGTTGCTGGCCCTGGCCGAAAACCCGCAGTACGGCATGGACAAGCGCGATATCCCGGAAAACATCAACTTCTTCATGAACGTGCCGGTGACCCCGGAGGGCGGCCTGACCTTTGAGGACGGGATCAGTGATGCGGGCAAATACGTTGAACTGCAAGCCCACATGGACATTATCATTCTGGTCTCCAACTGCCCGCAGTTGAACAACCCATGTAACGCCTACAACCCGACTCCGGTGGAAATCCTGGTCTGGGATGGCGCTGTTGCAGCCTGACCGCGGGGGGAGATCATGTTCAAAAAAGTCCTGGTTGCCAACCGCGGCGAGATCGCCTGCCGGATTATTCGCACCCTGCGGCGGATGGGGATCGCTGCGGTGGCCGTTTATTCAGAGGCCGACCGCCACGCGCCCCATGTCCGGCTGGCCGACGAAGCTTACTGCGTCGGTCCGGCCCCGACGGCGGAAAGTTATCTCAATGTCGATAAAATCGTCGCCCTGTGTCGCGAACATCAGGTCGATGCGGTTCATCCCGGTTACGGGTTTTTGAGCGAGAACACCGACTTCGCCAGCCGACTGGCCGCGGTCGGGGTCTGTTTTGTCGGACCCACGGCCACGCAGATCAGCCAGTTCGGTCTAAAGCATACCGCCCGGGAGCTGGCGCGCAGCAGTCAGGTTCCGCTGCTCCCCGGTACCGAGCTAATAGAAGATCTTCCCGCCGCGCTGGCCGCGGCGGAGGAGATCGGTTACCCGGTGATGCTGAAGAGCACGGCCGGTGGCGGTGGTATCGGCCTGCAACTCTGCTATTCCTCCGCAGAACTGGAAAGCAAGTTTGCCAGCGTGCGGCGGCTCAGCCAGAACAACTTCAGCAACAGTGGGGTCTTTCTGGAAAAGTATGTCGCCAGGGCGCGGCATATCGAAGTGCAGATCTTTGGCGACGGCAAAGGGGAGGTGATCGCCCTGGGCGAGCGCGACTGTTCCCTGCAGCGGCGCAATCAGAAGGTGATCGAGGAAACTCCGGCACCGGGGATCAGCGATCTGCAGCGTTCCGAGCTGGCCGCCTATGCCGTGCAACTGGGGCGGGCGGTGAACTATGCCTCGGCCGGAACCGTCGAATTTATTTACGACACCGCCAGCGATGCGGTCTACTTTCTTGAGGTCAACACCCGGTTGCAGGTCGAGCACGGGGTCACCGAAGAGGTCTTCGGCGTCGACCTGGTGGAGTGGATGATTCTGCAGGCCGCTGATGAACTGCCACCGTTAAGCTCCCTGGTGCGCAAACCGCAGGGTGCAGCCATCGAAGTGCGGGTTTATGCCGAAGATCCGGGCAAGGACTTTCAGCCCAGCTCCGGCACCCTGACCAAGGTGGTCTTTCCCGATGACTGCCGGGTAGACGGTTGGATCGAAACCGGCAGTGAGATTTCCCCCTTCTACGATCCGTTGCTCAGCAAGCTGATCGTCCGGGGCGCTGACCGCAAAGACGCGGTCGGCAAACTGCAACGGGTTTTGAAAAACAGCGCCATTTACGGGATTGAAACCAACCTGGCCTACCTGGCCCAGCTCAGTGAAACCGAGCTGTTTTGTGACGGCCAGGTGCATACCAAAGTTCTTGACGCGCTCCCTTACCGCGCCAATACCATCGACGTGGTCCTGCCCGGCGCGCAGAGCAGCTTGCAGGATTACCCGGGCCGGCTCGGTTACTGGAATGTTGGCGTCCCCCCAAGTGGTCCCATGGATCATTACTCCTTCCGCCTGCTCAATCGTATCGTCGGCAACCCGGAAGGGGCCTGCGGGCTGGAGATGACCCTGTCCGGGCCGGTGCTCAACTTCAACTGTGAGACCGTGATCGCTCTGGGTGGTGCGCCCATGCGTGCTTTGCTCGACAGCGAACCTCTCCCCATGTGGCAGCCGGTCACTGTACGGCCGGGGCAGGCCCTGGAACTGGCCGAGATCGACGGTCCTGGCCAGCGCAGCTATCTGGCGGTGCGCAACGGTTTTGACGCCCCCGCCTATCTGGGCAGCAAGGCCACCTTCAGCCTTGGGCGCTTCGGCGGCCACGGCACCGCGGTGCTCAAGGCCGGTGATGTGCTGCGGATTGCCAGCGAAGGCGCTGTGACGCCGGTGGTGACCAGCTGCGCTGAAGGGCTGTTGCCCCAGCTGACCAACGACTGGACCCTCAAAGTCCTGTACGGTCCCCATGGGGCGCCCGATTTTTTTACCGACGAGGATATCGAAACCTTCTTTGCCACCGCCTACGAAGTCCATTTCAATAGCGCCCGCACCGGGGTACGGCTGATCGGGCCGAAACCGCACTGGGCGCGCGAGGATGGCGGCGAGGCCGGACTGCATCCGTCCAATATCCATGACAATGCTTACGCCATCGGCACCATCGATTTCACCGGCGATATGCCGATTATCCTCGGTCCGGACGGTCCGAGCCTGGGCGGTTTCGTCTGCCCGGCCACCATTATCCAGGCCGATCTGTGGAAAATCGGCCAGCTCAAGCCGGGTGACAAGGTCCGTTTTGTCAAGGTCGGTGAAGCTGATGCCAGCGCGTTGCGCAAGAAACAGGATGCCGCTCTACTTGACCTGAAACCTGCCGTTCCCCAGGTCATCACTCCGTTGCGCGGCAAGGTCAGTCCCGTGCTGCGCTATGGTCATGTCGGGGAGATCAGCACCTGTTACCGGCGCTGCGGCGACGATTATCTTCTTGTCGAGTTCGGTGAAGCGCTGCTCGATCTCAATCTGCGGTTCCGGGTGCATACCCTGCAAAAGTGGATTCTGGAGCAGAAGATTAGCGGTATTATCGATCTGACACCGGGAATCCGTTCCCTGCAGGTTCATTTCGACAGTCGGGTCTTGCCGTGCCAAAAACTGCTCGACCTACTCAGCGCTGCCGAACGGGAGCTGCCTGCCATCGATGAGATCGTGGTGCCGAGCCGTACCGTTTATTTACCCCTCTCCTGGGACGACGAACAGACCCGCCTGGCGATCCGCAAATACCAGGAGCTGGTCTATCCCGAAGCACCCTGGTGCCCGTCCAATATCGAGTTCATTCGTCGCATCAACGGCCTTGCGGATGAACAGGCGGTCAAGGATGTAGTGTTCGGGGCCGAATACATGGTTCTTGGCCTGGGCGACGTCTATCTGGGTGCGCCGGTCGCGACCCCGGTTGATCCGCGCCAGCGCCTGGTCACCACCAAGTACAACCCGGCGCGGACCTGGACCCCGGAGAACGCGGTCGGCATCGGCGGGGCTTATCTCTGTGTCTACGGCATGGAAGGACCGGGCGGCTATCAGTTTGTCGGCCGCACCATTCAGATGTGGAATCGCTTCCGTTCGACGGAGGTCTTCCCGCAAGGCAAACCCTGGTTGCTGGAATTTTTCGATCGGATTCGTTTCTTTCCGGTCTCGGCCGACGAACTCCTCGACGCCCGCGACCGTTTTCCCCACGGTGAATACCAGGTGCGCATCGAAGAGGATCAGTTCAGCCTCAAGGATTACAACCGGTTCCTGGCGGATAATCATGACTCCATCGCGGCCTTCAAACAGCATCAGCAAAGCTCCTTTGAAGCGGAGCGTCAGCGCTGGAAAGAGCTGGGCCTGAGCGAGATCGTCGCCGAGCCCGACACCCCGGTGGCCGAGGTTGAACCGATCAGTGTGCCCGAAGGCTGTTTTCTTGCCCCGGCCGCGGTGCCGGGCAATGTCTGGCAACTCAAGGTGCAGCCCGGTGAGCAGGTTACGGCCGGAACCACGCTGCTGGTGGTGGAATCAATGAAGATGGAACTGGATATCAAAACCCACAAGAGCGGCATTGTCCGCGAGCTGCTCTGTCAGCCGGGGCAGGCGCTCCAGGCCGGGCAGGCCGTGGCCATATTGGAGGAGATTGCCCCATGAAGATTGCCAGTCTTGAAATTCCCCTGCTGCGCGATGCTTATTGCAACGGCTTGAGTCCGGTAGACCTGGTGGAAGAGGTCCTGCAGCGCTGTGCTGCCTATGGGGATCAGGCGGTCTGGATCAGCCGCGCCAGTCGCGAACAATTGCTGGCGCGGGCGCAGTGGCTGGCCGACCAGCCCGCCGGGGCGGAAAACCTGCCGTTGTACGGTATCCCCTTTGCGGTCAAGGACAATATCGACTGTTTGGGCTTTGCCACCACCGCGGCCTGTCCCGCTTATGCTTATCAGCCTGAAAGCGATGCTTTTGTGGTCGCCAAGCTGCTGGCAGCCGGGGCGATCCTGATCGGCAAGACCAACCTCGATCAGTTTGCCACCGGTCTGGTCGGGACCCGTTCTCCCCACGGTGCGCCGCGCTGTGTATTCAATGCCGATTATGTCTCCGGTGGTTCCAGTTCCGGCTCGGCCGTGGCGGTCGGGGCCGGGCTGGTCAGCTTTGCCCTGGGTACTGACACGGCCGGTTCCGGCCGGGTGCCGGCGGCCTTCAACAACCTGGTCGGGGTCAAGCCGACCAAGGGACTGCTCAGTACCAGCGGCGTGGTCCCGGCCTGCCGCTCCCTCGACTGCGTCACCGTGTTCGCCGCCAGTTGCGGTGAAGCGAACCTGGTGGCCGGGGTCATGCAGGGGGTGGATGAGAGCGATCCCTATTCAAGAGCCATGCAGGCCCGCTCCCTGCCTTTCGAACGATTCCGTTTCGGCTATCTGCCGCTGGAGCAGCGCGAATTCTTCGGTGATGACGAAGCCGCCGAGCTTTACGCTGCCAGCATCAATGCTTTGCAGTCCCTTGGCGGGGAAGGGTTTGAAATCGATTATCGCCCCTTCCAGCAGAGTGCCGAGCTGCTATATTCCGGGCCCTGGGTTGCGGAAAGGGCCGCCGCCATCGGTGATTTTCTGGCCGAACATGGCGCGGATATGGACCCGACCGTGCGCACAATTGTCGAGGGAGCAACCCGGATCAGCGGGGTGGAGGTGTTCAAAGGGGAGTACCGGCTGCGCGAACTCGCCAAGGTTTGCGCCCGACAATGGCAGCAGATGGATGTGATGCTGTTGCCGACCGCGCCGACCATTTATCGGGTTGATGAAGTGGCCGCCAATCCCATTGTGCTTAATAGCCGCTTGGGTACCTATACCAACTTCGTCAACCTGCTCGACTGCAGTGCCGTGGCCGTCCCGGCCGGTTTCCGAGCCAGCAACGGCCTGCCGTTCGGCGTGACTTTGATCGCTCCGGCGTTCTGTGACACAGCTCTGGCGCAATTGGCCGACCGCTTACACCGGGCCGGTAACAGTCCCCTCAAGGCTGGTGGCACCGATTATCCCCTGGCCGAAGAATCAAAAATAAGCGCTGTCCCTGCAGATGGGCTGATTCAATTAGCTGTGGTCGGTGCCCACCTGAGCGGCCAGCCGCTCAACTATCAGCTCACCAGTCGCGGGGCGACTTTGCAGGCCACCACCAGAACCGCTGCCGACTATCGGCTTTACGCCCTGGCCGGAACCCAACCGGCCAAGCCCGGCCTGATCCGTGATCCGGAGTTTAGCGGGGAAGGGTTGGAGGTCGAGGTCTGGACCATGACTGACGCTGCTTTCGGCGAGTTTACAGCGGAGGTCCCGGCACCCTTGGGGATCGGCAGTTTGACCCTGGCGGATGGTTCCACGGTGAAAGGTTTTATCTGTGAACCCTGGGCGATTGCCGCCGCCGAGGATATCACCCACTTGGGCGGCTGGCGCAATTACCTGGCAGAGCAGCAGGGCTGACGGCGCCGAAAGGGATCATCATGGGCTGGATCAACATCATCATCGCCGGTATCTTCGAGGTCTTCTTCGCCACCTGCCTGAAGGCCTCGGACAACTTCACCCGCATCCTCCCCGATATCGGCGTGGTCCTTGGTGCGGCCCTGAGTCTCTACTTCCTCTCCCGCGCCATGCAAACCATCCCCATGGGCACCGCCTACGCCGTCTGGACCGGCATCGGCTCCATCGGCACCGTTATCCTCGGGATCGCCATCTACGGCGATCCCGTCAATGTTGGGCGGATGTTTTTTCTGTCGGTGCTGATCTTTTCGCTGGTGGGGTTGAAGTTTTATTCGGGGTGAATACTTGATAATTAGCAATAGTTTATGTATGTTTTAACAGTTGTTTATTGAAACTAAATGAAAAGGCCGTGGTTTGTTGGATTTTTGAGAAGTCTGCATGTCACGGCTTTTTTTTGACCAGAATATGTTGTTTTAAAATACGGGAAGTGTCCCGAATTTCTGTCTGTTTATGCAGGTCTGTCTATATCTGACAGTTTGAGTTTTCTGAATTGATTTAAGTATCTAAATAATAAAAGTTTATATGTTAGTCGAGAAGGCTTAGATATTTAGTATAGGCCGACAGGTTTGTGTCTTTGTTTGTGATGATATACGGACCTGTCTAATTATAGTTAGAAGCAAGAGGGGGAATGTCTTGAAACAACATTGTTGTGATCAGATGACTTCTCAGGTTACCCATTTCTGCGCTGATCATGAGGGGCTGAAAGATTGCCCTGATCATTTAATTTGTTACGTTCCTAAATTCGATGAATACGGCATCGTTATACAAGACGGCGGTAGTTCATCTGTAAATATAGAATTTTGCCCCTGGTGCGGAGCTAAATTGCCCGAGTCAAAACGAGATCAATGGTTTGAAACGTTGTGGGAAATGGGCTTTGACTCTCCATGGGAAGGAATTCCAGAGAAATTTAAAACAGACGAATGGTACCAAAGTTAAAGCAGCTTCTAACCATCGCATCAATTCGGACGGAAAATAGCTGCGCAAATATTCGTAAACCTCGGTGGTCAACGCTACTTCGCGCCGCCGCCGGTTATGCAAGCCGTTCGGTAAGAATAGGGAATCAAATATGCTGAAACTAATAAAAAAGAACCTTTATTTGGCAGTGATCATGTGCGGCTTCTTTATAATGCTTATTGCTGGCTGTGCCTCGACAATGGTAACAGATGGCCTAACTGCTATGTAGGAAAAACATATCCAAGTTGCATTTGATGTCCTTGGTTACCCTGACTCAAAAATGGAAATGGGTGATGATACAGTTTATCTCTGGAATCATTCTAGCCAAGGGTTTCTCTATTCAAATGGCTCTACCGTTCCATATACGCAACAAGCAAAAATCAAAATAGTGGCCGACGGGAATAATTACATTAAGACTTGGTCATGGGAAGGGAATGAAGACGGACTGAATTTCTATGCAGACAGTTTAAATAAATATGCAAAGGAACAAAATAAGAAGCAAAAATCAACCGAACATGAGGATTCAAATCGACCCGCTGACGCGGTCGATTGATCCTCGGCGTTAGCGTTGTAAGGCATGGACGAATGAGCACACTCTTTAAGAAACTAGCAGAGGATGGGTATGTCACGTTTGATGGTCACTCTTTTGGTGATAGCTCGAAGGAAATTGCCACCAAAATCGGGACAGTAATCAATGTTCCTGGCGCAAAAACAGTTCAAGAATTGAGGCCAACCAACAAAGCCACTTTGGAGGAAAGTAGTTATAGCGGTAACTATGGAGTAGAAGAATTTCCTTTTCACAGCGATATGGCACATTGGTTTCGCCCGCCAAGATATCTACTACTTTGCTGTACAGTGCCTGCGCTGTCCGTAGAAACCCGAGTAGTAAAATCAGAGCAGATTTTTGAAGGGGAAGATATTCATGATTTGCGCCGCGCATTATTCCGGCCGCGGCGCAGGCTTAGCGGGCGTTTGAGTCATCTTCGTTTATTTGAAGGTGATTTTTACAGATGGGATTCCCTTTTTATCCAGCCAATAAATAAATTAGCGTTATCCTTGCGCTCTAGGATTATAGGTCGTCTCGCTAAGGTTAACTATGAAGCTGTGGTTTTGGGTAATTGCAACCAATGCCTCCTGATTGACAATTGGCAAACCTTCCATTCGCGCTCTGCCGTTACCGCTGAAGGAATGAATAGAAGGATTGAACGGGTCTACTTAGCTGAGGTTAAAGGATAATCAATGAAGCAAACAAGCCACGAATGGTCAAAAGATTCATTATTCGCAAAGGCACAACTTTACGCTGAAGTAATGTTTGAGCATCAAGACAACAATTGGCAGTTTGGATTATGGTCGGCCTTTGTTGTTGAAATGCTAGTCCGAGCCGCCGTTGCGAATGTCTCTCCAGTTCTATTGGCCGATAGCAAAGATTGGAATAATTTACTTCACGCTTTAGATAAGCCAACAAAAAAGCAAAAATTCGTCGCAAAATCAGCATCTATAACTGAGTTGATACAAAGAGTTGAAGACTTGATTGACGGATTTACAAGGGAACATTCAAATTTCTGCGCAAGCCAAGTAGCACGCAGGAATAGTGAAGTTCACTCTGGAAATATGCCTTTTGAAAACTTGGGTACTTCATCATGGCTTCCTACTTTCTTTACGGTTTCCCAGATATTGGCTAACGAAATTGGCGAGTCACTTGAATCGCTTTTCGGAAGTGTGGTTGCAGAACAGGCCAAAGAAGAGATATCGGCACTCAAAGACGATACCGCAAACACAGTGAAAGGTACGATTACTGCGCATAAAACTGTTTGGGGAGATAAAACTCCCGAAGAGCAAGAGCAGGCTCGTAAGCAAGCGGATACGGTTTCCCTTCGGCATTACGGCCATCGTGTGAATTGCCCAGCGTGTGGCAGCACGGCTTTATTGCAGGGGAAAGCAGCAGGTGAAGCCAAGAAGGAAGTAAGTGATGAAGGCATTATCGAAAGACAGGTAATGCGTCCAGAAACATTTCAATGCGTTGCGTGCGGTCTGAAGATAAACGGGTACTCAAAATTGAGAGCTGCTGACTTAGGTGATACCTACATCTCTACATCTCACTACGATGCGATAGAGTATTTTGATGTCGATCTAGATGAGCATATTCGAGATATGATGGACGATGATAACAATGAGTATTAATACGCTAACAATGCCATTCACTAGGACGTCAAACTCTTCGCTGCGCTCCAAGTTTTCCGCCTGTGATGGCTGGCGTTAGCCAAGTAGGGTCATCGATGTCACAGCCTGTAATGGAACTAAAAATAGAGCCAGTAAAAAGCGCAATCCGGGACCTTCGCAGCAATATGCGTTGGATTTTAGTCATTGCAGCTGCTTGGGTGCTCTATACATTTGTAAGTTCTGCTGTTATCCGCATATGGGAAGATTGGGGGTGATAACGTAAAATATTTTTCGCTTTTTTAGAAATGCACGGCAGTGCCCACATTGGTTAGAATTGCGTAGCCAACGTAAACCCTAACCCAAAGGAGAACACTGCCGTGGACAAGGATTATAGCGCAAAATCGGACAAGATTATTCAACTGAATGAAGAGGCCGTCAGAAATCATCTCGGTCAAATCGTTCGCAGCACCGTCGAGCAGACCTTGAATGAAATGCTCGATGCTGAAGCCGATCGGTTATGTAACGCGAAGAAATATCAACGCAATGAAGCTCGTACGGATACCAGGGCCGGGCACTATCAGCGTAAGTTACAGACCGGAGCGGGGGAAGTGACATTGAAGGTTCCCAAGCTCAGACAACAAACTTTTGAAACAGCGATCATTGAACGCTATAAAAAAAGTAGGGACACTGCCCGAATGGCGCTAGTTTAAGCAAATTACCATGAAGGAAATAGCTGAAAATATTGGCCTAAAATGGCATAATGATGCATGAAAAATACAACGCCAATGTTCCCAGGATTCCACCTTCAGACACTTCGCCGAAAGCCACAATCAGCACAGCAAAAACTTGCCAAAGAGATGGCCCTGCTGAAACAAAAATCGTTCAAACAAATCGGCGAGTTTTTTGAAAATTTCATCCCCTGTTCGCTTCTCAAGCCTGAGCAGGTTGGGAAAATGAGCCGCAGAAGACTCTTTTCCAAAGAGAACACCTTCTGGGCTTTTTTTAGCCAGATCCTGGACGCCGATGGTGGTTGCAAGGAAGTCATCCGCAAGCTTCAGGCCTACGCCTCTCTCAAGGGCGTCCTCATTCCGTCGTCTTCAACAGCATCCTATTGCACAGCTCGCAAGAATCTGGATGAAGTGATGCTTTCCGACATTCTCGAGCATACCGCTACGCAACTTGAAAAAATGCCAGAAAGCGGCTTATTGAATAACCGGCGCGTCATTGTTGTCGATGGGACAGGAATCAGTATGCCCGACACGTTAATGAATCAAAGAGCTTGGCCTCAGTCGTCCATGTTGAAGGCCGGATGCAGCTTTCCGGTTGCCCATATTTGCGCCTGTTTTTCTTTGCAGACAGGCGGATTGCTGAGCTTCGAAATAGGTAACAAAAAAAACAGCGAATTGACCATGTTTCGCAAGCAATGGCAAACTTTCAACGAAGGCGATATCTTCTTGGGAGACAAGGGATTCTGCAACTACTTCGATCTTGCAGAGTTGAAAAAGCGCAAGGTTGATAGTGTTGTCACCCTTGCCCGCAGAGCCCCCGTTACCGCCGGGGCATGTCAAAAGAAACTCGGTTCACATGATCTGCTGATCAACTGGGAACGTCCTAAATATACCAAGAAATTTGCTTATACAAGAGAACAATGGGAAGCACTTCCCAAAGAACTGACCTTACGTCAGATAAGGGTTGAAATTGAGTGCCCCGGGTTCAGAAAACAGAGTTTTTACATCGTGACAACATTGCTCGATGCCACACAATATTCAGCAGAAGACATTGCAGAGCTTTATTTTAAACGTTGGGATGTGGAGCTGTCCTTTCGTGACCTAAAAACAACCATGGGCATGGATGTGTTGCGTTGCCAGTCACCGGAGATGATTCGCAAAGAAATATTGATGCACTTCATCGCCTATAATTGCATTCGGCGGTTGATGTACGAGGCCGCAGAAGAAGCGGATATTGATCCCCGGATTGTCAGTTTCAAGGGGAGCTTACAAGCACTGCGAAACTGGAAATCACACATGAATCAAGCGCAGCTCAGTCAGGTAGAACAATTCAGGCTGATCAGCGATCTATATGACGCTATAACTGATGTTCCTATTTATCAGAGACCAGGCAGAAGAGAGCCTCGCTGTGTGAAACGAAGACCAAAAAACTACCAAAGAATGACAGCACCAAGACATGAAATGAAGGAGATTCAACATAGGAGCAGATATCATGCTAAGAGTGCTTAAACTAGCGCCATTCGGGACACTGCCCCTATTTAACCGTTGTCTTAAGACTGCAATGCCGCTACGCTTCCACTCATGCCAAGAATCGCTCGCATAGTTGCTCCCGGATACCCTCACCATGTTACCCAGCGTGGCAATAACCGCTCTATTGTTTTTTTCGACGACGAGGATTGACAGACCTACCTATAATTGCTAGGCAAATACAGCAAAGCATTTCATTTACACATTTAGGCTTATTGCCTGATGGAGAACCATGTTCATCTGTTGGTTGTCCCGGAAAAAGAAAACGCGCTTGCTCGTGGTATCGGTTTGACCAATCAGGTCTATACGCAATATCTCAATCGTAAGCTGAATCAGAGCGGTCGTATTTGGCAAAATCGTTTTTTCTCCTGTATTGTTGAAAACGACGAATACCACCCGCATCCTCCCCGATATCGGCGTGGTCCTTGGTGCGGCCTTAAGTCTCTACTTCCTCTCCCGCGCCATGCAAACCATCCCCATGGGCACCGCCTACGCCGTCTGGACCGGCATCGGCTCCATCGGCACCGATATCCTTGGGATCGCCATCTACGGTGATCCCGTCAATGTTGGGCGGATGTTTTTTCTGTCGGTGTTGATTTTTTCTCTGGTGGGGTTGAAGTTTTATTCGGGGCGAAATTTTGGAATATAAAATTCTTGTAATGATGATTGTTTGAGTGTAGTTTCATAGGCATTGTTTTTCGGGAAATTAAATTAAAAGCCATAATTTGTGAGATTGGGGGAATCTGCAGATTGCGGCTTTTTTTGATTTGAATATGATGATTTGAAATATGGGGAGCGTCCGTATATTTCACACAGTCTGTTTTTTACCAGCCTGCTTGAGCCATTCACGTGAGACTGAGAAAGAAGCATATCACAGAAAAACGATGAGGGATTTCTGTCGGGATTTTTAGAGGAAAATTCCTGCGTTTGAAATGAAATAACCGTAAGAAGCTGAAGGTTATTAAGTCGAGTCGAAAAATGTCGGATCTGCGCTTACGCGATCAGCTCCTGAAAATTACAGCGTGGTGCTTATTCCGCCTGTCTGCATGATGAAAAACCGGAAAATCATTAAAAACGCATTTGAATCCCACCGGCAAAACGGAGAACAGGTATCTGCACTCCTTGACTTGCGGTTGCGTGATGAATAAGGCCCCTGTTAACCTTTTGGAATCATTAGAAATCCAATGCCGCTAAAACTCTTCAGCCCTAAATCTTTAGTGCCGTGGATTGCTGTGAGCCTCCTGCTGGTTGTGCTTTTTTGCGGCTGTTCCGCAGCGCAGACGATTTTTCCCCAGGCACAGCAAGGGCGCTTTGACCTGCGTGGTTGGAGCTTTAGCGACCAAGGGGCGGTTCCTCTCAATGGCCAGTGGGCCTTTTATTGGGATCAACTTCTTTCCCCGACTCATTTTAGCCAGAACCAAGCGGAATCTCAGAGCGACTATGTCACAGTGCCGAAGCTGTGGTCCGGTCACGTGACGCCGGAAGGTCAAACCTTGGATCAAGCCGGCATGGCGACCTTGCGCCTGACTGTGCACGTTGATCCTGATCAGCCCTTGCTGGCCTTGAAAATCACCTCAATGACTGCGGCGTACCGCTTATGGGTCAACAACCGCTTGTTGGTCGAGCAGGGTATTGTCGGCACCAGCAGCCAGTCCGAGTGGCCTGCATTTGGGCGTAAAACCGTCAGCTTTCAGCCTCCGGCTGAGATGTTTATCCTGACCTTGCAGCTCTCCAATCACAACCTGATCGGCGGGGTTGTTTCCCATCCACGGTTGGTGCTGGGCGACGCAGCACAACTTATTACTGCTGCGGGAGCAGAGCGCCGCCACTCAGCTATTCTGCTCTGCGTGTCATTGTTTATGGTGGTGTACCATCTGGCGCTGTTTCTGTTTTATCGCCGCGACCGCTCCACCCTCTATTTCGCGCTGTTCTGTCTGCTGTGGCTGATCAACGGCACGATCACCTACGTCAGTTCCTGGCTGCTGTCGTTCACTGAAATTCACAATATGGTGTGGATCGTCTATCGCTGCGACCTGATCAGCTACTATCTGACGATTCCCCTGATGGTGCTGTTTTTTCGCTCCATGTTCCGCGATGAAATGCCTGCGCTCATGCCGAAGCTGGCGCTGCTTCCGGCCCTTGGTTTCAGCGGCTATGTGCTGCTGCCCGAATTTGTCGGACTGCATCCGTTGCAGGGCAGTGGCCCGCAACTCTACCATCTGTTCTCCATCCTGTTTATCCTCTGGTCTGCCTATGGACTGATCAAGGCCTGGCAACACCAACGCAGTGGTGCCGGGCTGATTCTGGCTGGTTTTATTTTGATGGCCATGGTTGGCGTCAACGACATGCTGTTCGATATCAAAGTGGTCAACACCGGTTTTTTTATGCCATTCGGCATGCTGTTGTTCATCGTCTTTCAGGCGCTGGCCCTGGCACAGCGTTTTTCCAATGCGTTTGCCACCACCGAGCGGCTGTCCGTGGAATTGCAGGAGAAAAATATCGCCCTGTCGCGCATGGACCAGCTTAAAGATGAATTCCTTGCCAACACCTCGCACGAACTGCGCACGCCGCTGGCCGGGATTATCGGCATTGCCGAATCACTGCTGGCCGGCAGTGGCGGCCACCTCTCCGAACTGGCGCGCCACAATCTGCACATGGTGGTCACCAGTGGTTGCCGCCTGACCTCGCTGATCAATGACATCCTCGATTTTACCCGGCTGCGCAACCGCGATTTGCCCCTGAACCTCAAAGCCGTCGATGCCAAAGCCATTGCCGATGTGGTGATCTCCCTGCTCACTCCGCTGGCCGAGGCCAAGCAGCTGACTTTGGTGAATCAGATCGATGATACGCTGCCCTGTGTCCGTGCCGATGAAGATCGCCTCCAGCAGATTTTTTATAACCTGCTCGGCAACGCCATCAAATTTACCGATCAGGGAGAGATTGTCGTTACAGGTCAGCAGGTCAATGACGGGTTGGAACTCAGCGTGCGCGATCAGGGGATCGGTATCGACGCTGAGGGCCTTAAAACCATCTTCGAACCCTTTGAACAGATCGATTCCGGGGCCGAACGCATCAGCCAGGGGGCCGGACTCGGGCTGGCCATCACCCGTAATCTGGTGCAGTTGCACGGCGGCGATCTCAGCGTCGAATCCCAGCTCGGCCAGGGCAGCACGTTCCACTTTCGCCTGCCAGTGACGGAGTCGTCCACGCAAACCATGGCGGCTGCCGTGGACACGCTTCAATCGTCGCCTGCGCCCATGCCCGCCAGCGTGCTGTTGCCCGAAAAAACAGCGGAACAAGAATCGCAACAGGCCGGTGAAGGGGAGGATGGTTCTGATTTCAGCATCCTGGTCGTCGATGACGAACCGGTCAACCTGCAAGTGTTGGTCAATCAGCTCCATGTTGCCCACTACCGGGTGCGCATTGCCAACAGCGGCAGGCAGGCCCTCGCTCTGGTCGACGAGGAAACCCCGGATCTGATTCTACTCGATATCATGATGCCGCACATGACTGGCTACGAGGTGTGTCAGCGCCTGCGCCGCACCTACAACGCCGCACAACTGCCGGTGATCATGCTCACCGCGCGCAGCCGGGTTTCCGATGTCGTGCAAGGCTTTCAGGCCGGAGCCAACGACTATGTGGCCAAACCGTTTTCCCGCGATATCCTGCTGGCGCGGGTACGCACCCAGCTGCAACTCGGCCGCGCCTATCAGACCCTGGCGGAAAACATCCGTCTGAAAAAAGAGCTTGAACAGCGTCAGCAGACCGAACTTGAGCTGCGCCAGACCCAGCGTCGCCTTGCCCAACTGCTCGACAGCGTTGATGACATGGTCATCACCGTCAACGAAAGTCGCGAAATCTCCTTTTACAACCACAGCGCCGCCCAACTGCTCGGTGTTGATGACGACACCTTGCTCGGCCATGGTCTCGAAGAACTGTTCGATGCCGCCTGGGTTGAGAAACTGGAAGCCCTGTCGGTCCGCCAGCAGAAGGGGGAGAACGGCGAGGGCGCGACCTGCTCGCTGGCCGGGCTTGAGGTGACCAAAGCCGATGGCGGGACCCTACAGGTTGATGTGATTGCCACCCTGCTCATCCTGGAAGATGAAGCGTTGCAGACCCTGATCCTGCGCGTGCCGCAGACCGTTACTCCGTCACCGTCACCCGTGACCGTTAACGTCATTGCCGCCGTTAACCGCCATCAGCAACGCCTGCGCGGGCTGGAAAATGCCCTCAACGGTCTGCTGCCCCGCTTGCAATCCGATGCCCCGGAAGTGGTCAACGAGATTCGCACCCTTGATCAGGCCCTGGCCGATGTGGAAAAAAATCTCCACACCAGCACCGAAAACGAACGTCGCCGCCTGGCCGTACAGGTGATGCAACTCAGTATCGACTACTGGTACGAAGCCACCGACCTGGACAAGGTCGATCTGGCGCGTGAATCCGGCATCTGGAAACTTTACACCGACCGCAACGGCTACACCCGCGCCCAGACCCTCGACAAATACCTCAGCGAAGAGACCTTCCCCCGTCGCCCGCGCTGGAAATCCATCAGCAACACCGCCGTCTATGTGCTCGCCGCCTGCACGACGCCTTGCCCTCTGCGTGATCGTCTGGAACGCGCCCTCGCCGCCCTGCGCCTGCAAGAATAGTCGCTTCTTTCGGCACTGCTTTACAATGCTTGTCATTTGACGAATTGCCATTCTTTCATTGCTGTAAAATCACGATTTATCAATTAGTTACAGACTATTTTCACAGTTTTTAACAGTAGCTTTTTGCCCTTTTTTGCCGCCGCTTTGCTAGCGTGGCGGCGTATTGTTTACCCAAAAAGGAGAAGAGTTATGACGCGTTGTGTGAAGCTGTGGGGTTGGTTGGTGATGGTGGTTTTATTGGCGGCGCTGCCGGTACCTCAAGAGGCTTTGGCCCTTATGGTGGGGAGTCACGACGGAACCACGGTTAAGACGACGGGTGCTCATGATCATAGCGATGCTAGCAACACCTCCATCGGCAAGGGATCTAATGCCGGCGTTGATCGCACGGGTAATTATTCCGCTACGGCGGTGGGCTATTACGCCAATGCCCCCGGAGCCCTCAGTACGGCCCTCGGCCGTGAGAGTAACGCCACCGCTGATTCCAGTACGGCCATTGGCACTACTAGTACGGCCACCGGCTTTGGCAGTACGGCACTCGGCCGTGACAGTAATGCTAGCGGTGAATACAGTACGGCCACCGGCGCTGGCAGTGATGCCACTGCCTATGGCAGTACGGCCTCCGGCGTTTTCAGTGCGGCCACAGGCACCAATAGTACCGCCCTCGGTGCTAATGCGGATGCCACACAACAAGGGAGCACGGCTACCGGCTATAATGCCAAAGCGACAGGGCGATACAGCACCGCCATCGGAGCGCAAGCCGCGGCCAGTGAAGAATCAGCCACGGCGCTGGGTAACGGTTCCACGGCTTCCGCCACACAGAGTACGGCTTTGGGGAAAGACGCCACAGCCTCGGCGAGCAACTCCGTCGCCCTGGGATATGACTCTGAGGCCACTGAAGCCAATACCGTTTCCGTCGGTTCCAGCGGCAACGAACGGCGCATCACCAACGTCGCCGCTGGCGTCAATGACACCGATGCCGTCAACCTCGGCCAGGTCTCCAGCCTCATTTCCGCCGAAGAAGTGTTGTGGATCGACAGCGCCGCGAGCGGCACCGCCAGTGCCACCGGCAGCAATGCCACCGCCATCGGTTCCGGCAGCACGGCCACGGCCACCAACTCTGTCGCCCTCGGTGCTGATGCTGATGCCACGCAACAAGGGAGCACGGCCAGCGGCTATAATGCGGATGCGACAGGGCGATTCAGTACCGCCATCGGAGCGCAAGCCGCGGCCAGTCAAGAATCAGCCACGGCCCTGGGTAACACTTCCACGGCTTCCGCCACACAGAGTACGGCTTTGGGGCAAAACGCCACAGCCTCGGCGAGCAACTCCGTCGCCCTGGGATATGGCTCTAAGGCCACTGAAGCCAATACCGTGTCCGTCGGCACCTCCACCAGCACGCGGCGCATCACCAATGTCGCCGACGGCGTCAATGACAGCGATGCCGTCAACATGAGCCAGCTCAACACCGTGCAAAACCAGGTCAGTGGAAACGCTGCCGCCATTGCAACAAACAGCAGCGCCATCACCGCCATCGAAGCCCAATCCGCCGTGCTCTCCTCCAGTGAAAGCGACAGCGCCAGTTCCGACGGCAGCAACAGCCTGGCCATCGGCTCCGGTGCCTCCGCCCATGACGACGATACCGCTATCGGCGCCAATGCCACGGTCATGGCCGACGGTTCGACGGCGGTTGGCTCTAATACCCTCATCGAATCGGAAAACGCCGTGGCCGTGGGTGCCGATGCGACGGTGAGCAGCAATGCCACCGGTGGCGTGGCCATTGGTCAGAACGCGGTCGTGGAACAAGGCGCAAGCAACGCCGTTGCCCTGGGCACAGACTCAGTCGCCGACGAAGCGAACACCGTGTCCGTCGGCACCTCCACCAGTCAGCGGCGCATCACCAATGTCGACGACGGCGTCAAAGACAGCGATGCCGTCAACATGAGCCAGCTCAACACCGTGCAAAACCAGGTCAGTGGAAACGCTGCCGCCATTGCGACAAACAGCAGCGCCATCACCGCCATCGAAGCCCAATCCGCCGTGCTCTCCTCCAGTGAAAGCGACAGCGCCAGTTCCGACGGCAGCAACAGCCTGGCCATCGGCTCCGGTGCCTCCGCCCATGACGACGACACCGCCATCGGTGCCAATGCCACGGTCACCGCCGACAGCTCCACCGCCGTCGGGTCCAACACCCTGATCGAATCGGAACAGGCCGTGGCTGTGGGTGCCGATGCGACGGTGAGCAGCGATGCCACCGGTGGCGTGGCCATTGGTCAGAACGCGGTCGTGGAACAAGGCGCAAGCAACGCCGTTGCCCTGGGCACAGACTCAGTCGCCGACGAAGCGAACACCGTGTCCGTCGGCACCTCCACCAGTCAGCGGCGCATCACCAATGTCGCCACGGCGGTTGACGGCACCGATGCCGTTAACCTCGATCAGGTGCAAAGCCTGATCGTCACCGGCGGAGAGCAGTGGATCAACAGCACTGAAACCGGCTCCGCCAGCGTTGCCGGTAGCAATGCCACGGCCATCGGCTCCGGCAGTGCCGCCACCGCCGACGGTTCCGTTGCCCTTGGCCAGGGTTCCATTGCCGATGAAGCCAATACCGTGTCCGTCGGCACCTCCACCAGTCAGCGGCGCATCACCAATGTCGACGACGGCGTTAATGACAGCGATGCCGTCAACCTCGGCCAGGTCACCAGCCTCATTTCCGCCGGAGACGTGTTGTGGATCGACAGCGCCGCGACCAGCGCCGCCAGTGCCACCGGCAGCAATGCCACGGCCATCGGTTCCGGCAGCACGGCCACGGCCACCAACTCCGTGGCCCTGGGATATGGCTCCGTCGCCGATGAGGAAGATACCGTGTCCGTCGGCTCCGACGGCAGCGAGCGGCGCATTACCAACGTGGCCACGGCGGTTGACGGCACCGATGCCGTTAACCTCGATCAAGTAGAAAGCCTGATCGTCACCGGCGGAGAGCAGTGGATCAACAGCACCGAAACCGGCTCCGCCAGCGTTGCCGGTAGCAATGCCACGGCCATCGGCTCCGGCAGTGCCGCCACCGCCGACGGTTCCGTTGCCCTTGGCCAAGGTTCCATTGCCGATGAAGCCAATACCGTGTCCGTCGGCTCCGACGGCAGCGAGCGGCGCATCACCCATGTCGCCGACGGCGTCAATGACAGCGATGCCGTCAACATGAGCCAGCTCAGCACCGTGCAAAACCAGGTCAGTGGAAACGCTGCCGCCATTGCGACAAACAGCAGCGCCATCACCGCCAACAGCGCCGCCATCACCGCTATCGAAGCCCAATCCGCCGTACTCTCCTCCAGTGAAAGCGACAGCGCCAGTAGCAGCGGCAGCAACAGCCTGGCCATCGGCTCCGGTGCCTCCGCCCATGACGACGACACCGCCATCGGTGCCAATGCCACGGTCACCGCCGACAGCTCCACCGCCGTCGGGTCCAACACCCTGATCGAATCGGAACAGGCCGTGGCCGTGGGTGCCGATGCGACGGTGAGCAGCAATGCCACCGGTGGCGTGGCCATTGGTCAGAACGCGGTCGTGGAACAAGGCGCAAGCAACGCCGTTGCCCTGGGCACAGACTCAGTCGCCGATGAAGCCAATACCGTGTCCGTCGGCACCTCCACGGCCAGTCAGCGGCGCATCACCAATGTCGACGACGGCGTCAATGACAGCGATGCCGTCAACCTCGGCCAGGTCACCAGCCTCATTTCCGCCGAAGACGTGTTGTGGATCGACAGCGCCGCGACCGGCGCCGCCAGTGCCACCGGCAGCAATGCCACCGCTATCGGTTCCGGCAGCACGGCCACGGCCACCAACTCCGTCGCCCTCGGTTTCGGCTCCATCGCCGATGAAATCAACACCGTGTCCGTCGGCACCAGCACGGCAGTCAGCGTCGCATCACCAATGTCGCCACGGCGGTTGACGGCACCGATGCCGTCAACCTCGATCAGGTGCAAAGCCTGATCGTCACCGGCGGAGAGCAGTGGATCAACAGCACCGAAACCGGCTCCGCCACCGTTGCCGGTAGCAATGCCACGGCCATCGGCTCCGGTAGCTTTGCCACCGCCGACGGTTCCGTGGCCCTTGGCCAGGGTTCCATTGCCGATGAAGCCAATACCCTGTCCATCGGCTCCGACGGCAGCGAGCGGCGCATCACCAATGTCGCCGACGGCGTCAAAGACAGCGATGCCGTCAACATGAGCCAGCTCAACACCGTGCAAAACCAGGTCACAACCAACGCCACCAGCATCAGCACTAACGCTGATAATATCAGCCAGAACACCAGCGACATTGCCACCAATTCCAGTGCTATCAGTCACAACAGTGCCGCGATTGCTGTGAATACCGAGAGCATTTCGGCCAACACCACCAGTATTAGCCAGAACAGCGACGACATAGCGACGAATGCGAGCGATATAGACAGTAACACCAGCGCCATTTCTGATAATACGACCGCCATTACCACCAACGCCACCAGCATCAGCCAGAATACCAGCGCCATCGCCTCCCTGAATACCACCATGTCGAGTCTGTCATCCACGGGCAGTGACAGTGCCAGCGCCAGCGGCACTGACAGCCTGGCGTTGGGTTCCGGGGCTACGGCTTATGACTACGACACGGCCATCGGTGCCAATGCCACGGTCACCGCCGACGGCTCCACGGCGGTTGGCTCCAATACCCTCATCGAATCGGAAAACGCTGTGGCCGTGGGGGCCGACGCCACGGTGAGCAGCAATGCCGAGGGTGGCGTGGCCATCGGTCAGAACGCGGTCGTGGAGCAAGGCGCAAGTAACTCCGTTGCCCTGGGCCAAGACTCGGTGGCCGATGAAGCCAATACCGTGTCCGTCGGCAGCAGCGACAACCAGCGGCGCGTTACCAACGTGGCCGACGGTGAAAACAACGGCGATGCGGTCAATGTCAGTCAGCTCAATACCGTGAAAAGCAACGTGAGCAGCAACAGCGCGGCGATTGCCGACAACACGTCAACGATAACCCGCAACAGTAGTGATATCGCCGCAAATCGTCACGATATTCATCGATTAAGTAAAGACGTTGAGGATAACCGGGCCGGTATTGCCGCGGCTGCAGCGCTGGTGGAGATCACGCCGTCGGCACCGGGTAAGACAACGATTAATCTGGGGTTGGCTTCGTTCAAGGATCAGGTGGCGGTGGGTATGACCAGCATGCATCGCTTTGAACGATTCGATAATGTCATGATTAACGCCGGGGTTTCGGTGGCGAACGACAATGTGCTGGTGCGAGCAGGAGGCAGTTTTGAGTTTTAAGCGCCATGGGGGAGCCGTGGCTAATGACTCGTCTGCGACAGCCGAGGATGAGCGCTGTCGCCTCGGTGTGTTGGTGATGCAACTGAGCTTGGCCTATTGGCGCGAAGCGACGAATGGAGATCGCAGAAGCCTGGCGCTCAAATCGCGGCTGTGGAACGTGTATGAAGACGCAGGCGGCTATATGCGGACACAAACACTGGATCGCTATTTGAGTGAGACGTCTTTTCCCTGCCACCCGCGCTGGAATTGGATTTACGCGACGGCGCGCTATGTGTTGTCCACCTGTGGCCAGCCGTCGGCATTGCGTGATGAGCTGCAGCAGGCCATGAATCGCCTTGGCCGTGACGTCAGCTGATTGAGCCGCCGAAAGGTGGCCATGGAACTTTTTAATTCTTATCTTGAGTTGAGTAGAATCTATAGGGTCAGGCTTCCATGTTGACCACGGACTGGATGCTTTCACAGTTGGGAAAATCGGTCAGCAAGGCGCGAGCGGCGTACGCGGCATTAGTGCTTGATGGTCTGGATGAAGAGCGCCGACCCGAATTTTATGGTTCTGGTGTTGATTCGCGGCTTCTCGGCGATGACAACTTCATGGATAAATGTTTGTCCGGCGCAGGGGGGATGGCGCTTCACTTGACGGCGCAACAGCTTATTGAAACGGTAAGCCGCGCCTACCATCTCGATGCGGACCTTTACTTTCGTAGTAAACTCGGGACTGTCCCAAGCCCTATCTGGGGCTGTCCCAGATGTTTGCGGGCTATGGAACGCTGGTGGTTTGCACCGCAAAAGCCTGGGACAGCCCCCGTGCGGGGACAGTCCAGTTTTTGCTGCTCGTTCCCTTAAACTAGTGCCATTCCAGACTGTCCCGAGCTTACTCATAGCTTTAGACTTCGTTTATCCGTATTCCGGGGACACGTATCAAGTACATGTCCCCGGAATACTCCCTTGAACCAGCGCCATACGAAGACACTTCGATAATTTTTACAGCCGTATTTCTTCCATCCGCCCGGTGAACACCTATTTTTTTGTGTCGCCGGGCGGTGTTCTTTGACCCTTCTTGACGCAATATCCTCTTGAATACCTGGCGGGTAGGGGCTTTGAAGTACGACTTTTTTCTTCTTGTAAATCGTTGTATTTCAGTTGGTTCCAGACTATTTTCACAGTTTTTAACAGTAACTTTTTGACCTTTTTTACCGCCGGGCTGCTAGCGTGCGTCGTATTTTTTACCAAAAAAGGAGAAGAGTAATGACGCGTTGTGTGAAGCTGTGGGGTTGGTTTGTGATGGTGGTTTTGTTGGCGGAGCTGCCGGTACCTCAAGAGGCTTTGGCCGTTATGGTGGGGAGTCGCACCGGAACCACGGTTGTGACGACGGGTGCTGATGATCATGGCGATGCCACCAACACCTCCATCGGCAAGGAATCTGATGCCGGCGTTGATGGCGGGAGTGGCAGGCTCGCTACGGCGGTGGGCTATGACGCCAACGCCACCGGAAGGTGGAGTACAGCCACTGGCGGCAACAGCAATGCGACGGCAGACAATGCCACGGCCACTGGCGGCAACAGCGATGCGACAGGATATGGTTCGACGGCGAATGGTTATGCTGCGGGTGCCAGCGGAACCAAGAGTACAGCCACTGGCGCTGAAAGTCGTGCGTGGGCAGACTATGCCACGGCCACCGGCTATAACGCCAAGGCCACCGGAAAGTCGAGCACAGCCACTGGCGGCAACAGCGATGCGAGGGCAGACTATGCCACGGCCACTGGCGGCGACAGCGATGCGAGAGGATATAGTTCGACGGCGAATGGTTATGATAGTAGCGCCACCGGCGATTTCAGTACGGCCATTGGCGCTACTAGTACGGCCACCGGCATTGACAGTACGGCCCTCGGCCGTGAGAGTAAGGCTAGCGGTGAATACAGTACGGCCATCGGCGCTGGCAGTGATGCGTGGGCAGACTATGCCACGGCCACCGGCTACAATAGCGATGCCGAAGCCGAGTTTGCCACGGCCAATGGTTACAATACCAATGCCACCGGCACCAATAGTACCGCCATCGGAGCTAATGCTGATGCCACGCAACAAGGGAGCACGGCTACCGGCATGAATGCGAAGGCCACGGGGAAATACAGTACCGCGGTCGGGGCGAGTTCAAGCGCCAGTCAAGAATCAGCCACGGCCCTGGGTAATGGTTCCACGGCTTCCGGCACTCAGAGTACGGCTTTGGGGCAAAACGCCACAGCCTCGGCAGACTACTCTACGGCTCTGGGTAATGGTTCCACGGCTTCCAGCTCTTACAGCACGGCTTTGGGGCAAAACGCCACAGCCTCGGCGAGCCGCTCCGTCGCCCTGGGTAATGGTTCCACGGCTTCCAGCTCTTACAGCACGGCTTTGGGGCAAAACGCCACAGCCTCGGCGAGGAACTCCGTCGCCCTGGGATATGGCTCAGCAGCCGCCGAAGCGAACACCGTGTCCGTCGGCACCTCCACCAGTCAGCGGCGCATCACCAATGTCGCCGACGGCGTCAAAGACAGCGATGCCGTCAACATGAGCCAGCTCAACACCGTGCAAAACCAGGTCAGTGGAAACGCTGCCGCCATTGCGACAAACAGCAGCGCCATCACCGCCATCGAAGCCCAATCCGCCGTGCTCTCCTCCAGTGAAAGCGACAGCGCCAGTTCCGAAGGCAGCAACAGCCTGGCCATCGGCTCCGGTGCCTCCGCCCATGACGACGATACCGCCATCGGTGCCAATGCCACGGTCACCGCCGACAGCTCCACCGCCGTCGGTTCCAACACCCTGATCGAATCGGAACAGGCCGTGGCCGTGGGTGCCGATGCGACGGTGCGCAGCGATGCCACCGGTGGCGTGGCCATTGGTCAGAACGCGGTCGTGGAACAAGGCGCAAGCAACGCCGTTGCCCTGGGCACAGACTCAGTCGCCGCCGAAGCGAACACCGTGTCCGTCGGCACCTCCACCAGTCAGCGTCGCATCACCAATGTCGCCACGGCACTCAACGGCACCGACGCCGTCAACCTCGATCAAGTAGAAAGCCTGATCACGACCAGCGGTGAAAAGTGGCTCAGCAGCAGCGAAGGCAAAGCCGCCACCGTTTCCGGCAGCAATGCCACGGCCATCGGCTCCGGCAGTGCCGCTACCGCCGACGGTTCCGTTGCCCTCGGCCAAGGCTCCATTGCCGATGAAGCCAATACCGTGTCCGTTGGCTCCGACGGCAACGAGCGGCGTATCACCAACGTGGCCGACGGCGTCAATGACAGCGATGCCGTCAACATGAGCCAGCTCAACACTGTGCAAAACCAGGTCAGTGGAAACGCTGCCGCCATTGCGACAAACAGCAGCGCCATCACCGCCATCGAAGCCCAATCCGCCGTGCTCTCCTCCAGTGAAAGCGACAGCGCCAGTAGCAGCGGCAGCAACAGCCTGGCCATCGGCTCCGGTGCCTCCGCCCATGACGACGACACCGCCATCGGTGCCAATGCCACGGTCACCGCCGACAGCTCCACGGCGGTTGGCTCCAACACCCTGATCGAATCGGAACAAGCCGTGGCCGTGGGTGCCGATGCGACGGTGAGCAGCGATGCCACCGGTGGCGTGGCCATTGGTCAGAACGCGGTCGTGGAACAAGGCGCAAGCAACGCCGTTGCCCTGGGCACAGACTCAGTCGCCGACGAAGCGAACACCGTGTCCGTCGGCACCTCCACCAGTCAGCGGCGTATCACCAACGTCGACGACGGCGTCAATGACAGCGATGCCGTCAACCTCGGCCAGGTCACCAGCTTGATTGCCGACGAAGAAGTATTGTGGATCGACACCGAAGCGACCAGCGCCGCCAGTGCCACCGGCAGCAATGCCACCGCCATCGGCTCCGGCAGCACGGCCACGGCCACCAACTCCGTGGCTCTGGGGGCTGACTCCGTCGCCGATGAGGAAGATACCGTGTCCGTCGGTTCCGACGGCAACGAGCGGCGCGTCACCAACGTGGCCACGGCGGTTGATGGCACTGATGCCGTTAACCTCAATCAAGTAGAAAGCCTGATCACGACCAGCGGTGAAAAGTGGCTCAGCAGCAGCGAAGGCAATGCTGCCACCGTTTCCGGCAGCAATGCCACGGCCATCGGCTCCGACAGTGCCGCTACCGCCGACGGTTCCGTGGCCCTCGGCCAAGGCTCCATTGCCGATGAAGCCAATACCGTGTCCGTTGGCTCCGACGGCAACGAGCGGCGTATCACCAATGTCGACGACGGCGTCAATGACAGCGATGCCGTCAACCTCGGCCAGGTCACCAGCCTCATTTCCGCCGGAGACGTGTTGTGGATCGACAGCGCCGCGACCAGCGCCGCCAGTGCCACCGGCAGCAATGCCACCGCTATCGGTTCCGGCAGCACGGCCACGGCCACCAACTCCGTGGCCCTGGGATATGGCTCCGTCGCCGATGAGGAAGATACCGTGTCCGTCGGCTCCGACGGCAGCGAGCGGCGCATTACCAACGTGGCCACGGCGGTTGACGGCACCGATGCCGTTAACCTCGATCAAGTAGAAAGCCTGATCGTCACCGGCGGAGAGCAGTGGATCAACAGCACCGAAACCGGCTCCGCCAGCGTTGCCGGTAGCAATGCCACGGCCATCGGCTCCGGCAGTGCCGCCACCGCCGACGGTTCCGTTGCCCTTGGCCAAGGTTCCATTGCCGATGAAGCCAATACCGTGTCCGTCGGCTCCGACGGCAGCGAGCGGCGCATCACCCATGTCGCCGACGGCGTCAATGACAGCGATGCCGTCAACATGAGCCAGCTCAGCACCGTGCAAAACCAGGTCAGTGACAACGCTGCCGCCATTGCGACAAACAGCAGCGCCATCACCTCCAACAGCGCCGCCATCACCGCTATCGAAGCCCAATCCGCCGTACTCTCCTCCAGTGAAAGCGACAGCGCCAGTTCCGACGGCAGCAACAGCCTGGCCATCGGCTCCGGTGCCTCCGCCCATGACGACGACACCGCCATCGGTGCCAATGCCACGGTCACCGCCGACAGCTCCACGGCGGTTGGCTCCAATACCCTGATCGAATCGGAACAGGCCGTGGCCGTGGGTGCCGATGCGACGGTGAGCAGCAATGCCACCGGTGGCGTGGCCATTGGTCAGAACGCGGTCGTGGAACAAGGCGCAAGCAACGCCGTTGCCCTGGGCACAGACTCAGTCGCCGACGAAGCGAACACCGTGTCCGTCGGCACCTCCACCAGTCAGCGGCGCATCACCAATGTCGACGACGGCGTCAATGATAGCGATGCCGTCAACCTCGGCCAGGTCACCAGCCTCATTTCCGCCGAAGACGTGTTGTGGATCGACAGCGAAGCGACCAGCGCCGCCAGTGCCACCGGCAGCAATGCCACCGCCATCGGCTCCGGCAGCACGGCTGCGGCCACCAACTCCGTGGCTCTGGGGGCCGACTCCGTCGCCGATGAGGAAAATACCGTGTCCGTCGGTTCCGACGGCAACGAGCGGCGCGTCACCAACGTGGCCACGGCGGTTGACGGCACTGATGCCGTTAACCTCGATCAAGTAGAAAGCCTGATCACGACCAGCGGTGAAAAGTGGCTCAGCAGCAGCGAAGGCAATGCCGCCACCGTTTCCGGCAGCAATGCCATGGCCATCGGCTCCGGCAGTGCCGCCACCGCCGACGGTTCCGTGGCCCTCGGCCAAGGCTCCATTGCCGATGAAGCCAATACCGTGTCCGTTGGCTCCGACGGCAACGAGCGGCGTATCACCAACGTCGACGACGGCGTCAATGACAGCGATGCCGTCAACCTCGGCCAGGTCACCAGCCTCATTGCCGCCGAAGACGTGTTGTGGATCGACAGCGCCGCGAGCGGCACCGCCAGTGCCACCGGCAGCAATGCCACCGCCATCGGCTCCGGCAGCACGGCCACGGCCACCAACTCCGTGGCCCTGGGATATGGCTCCGTCGCCGATGAGGAAGATACCGTGTCCGTCGGCTCCGACGGCAGCGAGCGGCGCATCACCAATGTCGCCACGGCGGTTGACGGCACCGATGCCGTCAACCTCGATCAAGTAGAAAGCCTGATCGTCACCGGCGGAGAGCAGTGGCTCAACAGCACCGAAACCGGCTCCGCCAGCGTTGCCGGTAGCAATGCCACGGCCATCGGCTCCGGTAGCTTTGCCACCGCCGACGGTTCCGTGGCCCTCGGCCAAGGCTCTATCGCCGATGAAGAAAATACCCTGTCCGTTGGCTCCGACGGCAACGAGCGGCGCATCACCAATGTCGCCGACGGCGTCAATGACAGCGATGCCGTCAACATGAGCCAGCTCAACACCGTGCAAAACCAGGTCAGTGACAACGCTGCCGCCATTGCAACAAACAGCAGCGCCATTGCCGGCAACAGCACGGCCATACAAACCAACGCCGCCGATATCGCCAGTAACAGCGCCGCCATCGCCGCCATCGAAGTCCAATCCGCCGTGCTCTCCTCCAGTGAAAGCGACAGCGCCAGTAGCAGCGGCAGCAACAGCCTGGCCATCGGCTCCGGTGCCTCCGCCCATGACGACGACACCGCCATCGGTGCCAATGCCACGGTCACGGCCGACAGCTCCACCGCCGTTGGTTCCAACACCCTGATCACATCAGAACAGGCCGTGGCCGTGGGTGCTGATGCAACCGTAAGCAGCGATGCCACCGGCGGTGTTGCCATTGGTCAGAACGCGGTCGTGGAGCAAGGCGCAAGTAACTCCGTTGCCCTGGGCCAAGACTCGGTGGCCGATGAAGCTAATACCGTGTCCGTCGGCAGCAGCGACAACCAGCGGCGCGTTACCAACGTGGCCGACGGCGAAAACGACGGCGATGCGGTCAATGTCAGTCAGCTCAATACCGTGAAAAGCGACGTGAGCAGCAACAGCACGGCCATTGAGAGTGAAGCCGAGACCCGCGCCGCTGCTGATGAGGTACAACAGGCGGATATTGCTTCGAACCGCACGGCGATTGAAGACAACAGCAGCGCCATCACCGAAGTGGGACAGACCTTAAATGACACACGGGAGGCCGTGGTACACCTTGACCGGCGCGTTGATCAACTGGAGAACGAAATGGATGAAGTTGCGGCTCTGGCCTCGGCGTTTTCAGCTCTGGTGCCCAATGCGCGTAGCGCCAGCAATACCCAGCTTTCACTGGGGCTGGGCAATTACGGCAACGCCAATGCCGTGGCGCTGGGGGTGTTTCACTATGTCAATGACAACGTGTTGGTGAACGTCGGGGCTTCCACCGCCTTCGGCAACAGAAAAACCGCCGCCCGTGCCGGGATTACCATTGGGTTTTAACCCCTTGCGATAAAACGAAAAAAGGAGAAATGCGATGACGCGTTATGTCACTTTGTGTATTTGTTTGCTGATGGTGTTTCTGGCGGCGGTGCTGCTCAGCCCGCAGAAAGCTTTGGCCGTTATGGTGGGGAAAACTAGAGACACTGCCCCTATTTAACTGTTAGTTATCTTGGCCCGACCCCAAACAGCCCGACTATCCCGTTTGCCTGGCTGGTAACAAGGCATGGAGACGACGCCGGAGTTTCCTGGCTGAAAACTAACGATATTGCTGCCGGGGTGGTATTGCAGGCCATGCAGTGCTTCCGCAAAACGTTCTATCGGCAAGGGATCGAGCATGTCGGTGTAAATGGTGGCCTGCTGAATTGTGCCCCGTTCTACGTTGAGCAACATTTCGATACAGCCCCAGTCAAAACGATCGTCCAGAGAAAAGAGAAAAAAACTGATCGATCTTTACCCTTGGTACCTTTTTAGTTTTTGGTAGAGTGAAGAGAGACTGATTCCCAGCTGCTTTGCTGCCGCGACTTTGTTGCCGTCAAGTAATTGAACAGCAGAAAGAATTCTTTCCCGTTCGATTTCTGCCAGGGGCCTGATCGTTTTGTCATCGATAATTCTCGTTTGGCCTTTGTTCAGTGTTCGCGGCAGATCTTTTAAGGTGATACGTTTCCCCTGGCATAAAACCACGGCGTGCTCAATGGTGTTTTCCAATTGGCGAACATTGCCTGGCCATTCGAACTCAATAAAGCGATCAGTGACCTCCGGTTGAAAGCCGATGATCTCTTTGCCGAGTTTTTGGCATGCTTTGTCGAGAAAGCAACGGGATAAAGCCAAAATGTCATCCGGCCGATCTCGAAGTGCCGGGACCAAAACTTCAAAAATGCAGAGTCTGTAATAGAGGTCTTCACGGAAGCGCCCCTTTGAGACTTCATTCGATAAATCCAAATTGGTCGCCGCGATAATTCTAACGTCGACAGGGCGCGATTTGTTTTCCCCGACGCGGCGGATTTCTTTTTCCTGAAGAACTCTTAACAGTTTTGCCTGCATCTCAGCTGATAGTTCTCCCACCTCATCAAGGAACAGACTTCCGCCATTTGCTGCTTCAAAGAGGCCAATCCGTTCTCTATTGGCGCCAGTAAAGGACCCTTTGGCGTGGCCAAAAAATTCACTTTCGAGCAGTGTCTGGGTGACAGCACTGCAGTTGATGGCTACAAATGGCCGTAGCGCACGAGGAGACTGACAGTGTATCAGTCTTGCGATCCGTTCTTTTCCGACGCCGCTCTCCCCGGTAATGACCACTGAGGATTCGACTCGTGCGATGCGTTTCGATAAGTCGAGAGTTTTGCGCATCGGTTTGCTTTTGGCAAGGAGTCCATAGCCTGAACCCTCTTCAAAAAACAAGGAATGTCCAGAGTGGATTTTTCTTTCAGATTTTTCCAGCTTGGAAACAGCTTCATGAAGCATTGAATCGATTGTGTCGGCACGGAAGAAGGGGAGGTGGGGCTTTATGTCGTCTCCCCAGAGCTCTCGGGTGCGGGTTTCGCATGTGCAGAGGGCATCTCCTTTTCCGCAGCATTTGGTCTCAATGCAATAAACTTCTTCCCCCAACATGCGTGAACAGTAACCGCTGACATATCCTGTCAGCATCCAGCAGATAGGTTCATGAGCTATCCCTATATGCAGAAGGTGCTGCTCTGCTTCAAATGAGTCTTCCCAGGCGTGATGCATATGGAAAGAGGGTTCAAAAACCCATTCGCTACTCGCAATATTCACAAATCCTTGCAGGGTGTGCAGCGAAGGTCCGCAGTTTACGTCTTCTAATAACTCTGGATATTCCCGATAAAGATTGTCTGCGGTGCTCCAGCCGTGGGCGTACCCCATTCGGGTCAGAATGGTCCTGGCGGCAATGTTGCCGAGGCTGTCTATGAGCTCCTTGCGTAAAAGGCCCATTGCAAGAGCATCAACGATGAGAGCGCGGTGTCCCATGAATTGAATTGCCCCACCTTTAGGGCTGAATGAGAGGATACGTCTCAAGTCAAGCTCTGCTGCTTTCATTTGTTGCCTTTCGTTTGGTGACATTCGGCCTGAAGTCACAAAGATTAGTTTATGTCGTAGCTGGGTCAATTTATCACGAAATTCCAAATAATAGAAAATGGAATTCCAGAAAATAGAAAATACACGGGCGATATCAACATTCAAGACCTTTTTAATCTGTGAATTATTGAGTAATTTTAGTCTGTTATGTAATTTTCAGCTGAGTGGCACAATTTACGCACAGTGTGGGTAACTGGACATCCAACAGGTCATGCCTTGTTGGAAAAACTCATTTAATGGAGGTTTCACATGAAGAGAAAGGTCGTCGTCAGCCTCATCATGGCAGTGATCATGATGACAACAGCTGGCAGCCTGTATGCCGGCGAAGCACTAGTCTTAGCTGATCAGCATAAGGCTGAAGGAATCGAATGTGCCGCATGCCATGGCCATGATGTTAAGGCAATTATCCCAAATGAATCCTGTCTGGAGTGTCATGTCTCATACGAAGATCTCGGAGAACAAACCAAAGACATGCATTTAAACCCTCATCAGAGCCCTCATTTCATTGACCTTGAATGTACCTCCTGCCACCAAGGGCATGAAACCCTGAATAATCTTTGTCAGCAGTGCCATGGGCCAATATCGAGACATTGATAGTGTTTCCTGATAATTGCATCTAGAGAGGATAGAAACAATGCCAAGATTAAAAACATCCGTTGTGAAATACGGCCTGACCCTTTTTCTGGCCCTACTGACAACCAGTGCGTTTTCTGCAGAACGCAACCTGAGTGCCGATATTGTCATTATTGGCGGAGGGTCGACGGGACTCTCGGCCGCTGTTGCGGGAGCGCAGGGTGGCGCTTCGGTGATTGTGTTGGAAAAGAATCCCTATTTGGGTGGGTCATCGAACTTTGCCGAAGGTTTATTTGCGGTCGAGTCAAAGTATCAGAAAGCTCAATCTTATGGGCTGACCAAAGATGAAGCGTTCAAACGAATTGCTGAGTTCAATCATTATAAAATCAACCTTCCGTTGTTTCGGCAGTTTGTGAACGACTCTGCGGCCAACATTGATTGGCTGCATCAGCAGGGAGTTGATTTCGAACCTGTGCAGATCTCCCCGACAGAACCGATCACCTGGCATTTGGTGAAAGCCCGCGGTCGTTTCCATCATGGGGCGGCTCTCGTGACAGCATTGCAGAAGAAAGCAAATGAATTGGGCGTTACTTTTCTGCTGAGAACCCCGGCGAAAAAACTGATTTCTGAAAATGGCAAGATCGTCGGCGTTGAAGCCCTCGACCATAAAGAGAATGTCGTAAAAGTGAAAGCCAAAGCGGTCATCGTAGCAACCGGAGGCTTCGATAACAGCAAGGAAAAAATTGCGCAATGGACCGACTTTGATCCGGAAATGTTCAAACCGACTCTGCCCTTGAACAAAACCGGTGACGGAATCCAGATGAGTAAAGATGTTGGCGCAGACTCTCTTGGTGAAAGCTTGATGCTGCACCTTGGCACAGAGGGCAAAGGAATCATCCCCTTGGGTAACATTTATACGATGACCTGGCAGCCGAGCAATCTCTGGGTCAACAAGTTTGGTGAGCGCTTTACTGACGAATATGTTGCGTTCAGTTTTGCTCAAGCGGGAAATGCCGTTGCTGTTCAGCCTGGTCATTATGGCTGGGCGATTTTCGATGATGCGGCTGTCGATTACGCAGCAGGTGAAGGGGTCGACAACGGGGTTGGTGTTCTTGTCCCGGTTGCTAGCAAGTTAACCAACCTGCGTAAGGAGATTGCCGGGGCGCTTGCGGCAAAGAGCGACAACTTCAAAGCGGCCAACAGCATTGAAGAGCTTGCTCGCCAGATTGGTGCTCCTGCGGCTGCACTCAAAGAAACCTATGAAAACTACAATCGTTTTGCCAGGCACCATTACGACGAGCAGTTTGCCAAAGAGCATCGTTTTTTGAGAGAGCTCAATCATGGCAAGCTTTATGCGGTCAAATTACTTCCCTATTCCTTTGTTTCCATTGGCGGTATCCGCATCAACACCAAAATGCAAGCTCTTGATAGCAAATTTTCCGTTATTCCAGGACTTTACGTAGGTGGTTGCGATGTCGGTGGGCTGCATGGCGAAACTTACACCTTGTGGGCCTCTGGTAATGCCTTTGCTTTTGCTACCTATTCGGGTCGCATGGCTGCAATCAACGCATTGCAGGATATCAAACAATAACTTTCAGGAGGCCTCTTCTGGGGTCTGTCCCGATATTAAGGATATTTTTCGATGGCTAAAAGTTTTTTGCAAACAATCGCGCTCTTCAGTTTTTTCGCCCTCAATCTGACCATGTTTTGTGTTCAACCGGCAGCTGCTACAGAAGGTGGCGGCGGTGTTTATCCGAATGGGGCTGAAGGGCTCATGACCGGTGCTTTGCCTCCTGCCGGGCTCTATTATCTGAACTACCTGACCCACTATTCTGCCGATCGGTTGAATAATGGCAGCGGCGACAAGATACCCGTCGACTTCAAATTGAATGCCACTGCCAACGTATCCCGTTTTGTCTATATGACGAAACATAAAATCCTTGGTGGGGACTACGGAATGTACCTGAATATTCCGTTAGTCGATATCAGTGCGACTTTGAAGACTCCCGGTGGTTCTTCAAGCAGTACCACCAGCGGACTCGGTGATATGGTCTTCTCTCCGTTTCTGATCGGTTGGCACAGCAAAAATTATCACAGTGGTTTCGCGATCGAAACGACTATGCCGACCGGGGAGTACAAGCAAAATCGACTTGCGAACATTGGTCGCAATTACTGGAATCTGGAACTGGTTTACGCTGGAACCTATCTGACTGATAACGGCTTCGAATTGTCGGGCAAATTCATGTACGACTACAATTTTGAGAACAAAGATACCGATTATCAATCTGGTCAGGAGTTCCATTTTGACTATGCAATAGCTTATCACATGGGGCCATGGACCATGGGGGCTGCCGGTTATTATTACCAGCAGGTGACCAATGATGAGCAGGATGGCGTAGATGTGGATGATGATGGCTACAAAGGGCGTGTCCTGGCTGTTGGGCCAACCTTGAAATACGACTATAAGAACATGAGTCTTGAAGCCAGATATCAAAAAGAAATGCTCGTAGAGAATAGAGCGGAAGGGGAGAAGTTCTGGCTTAAACTGGTTTGGGCCTTCTAGCAGGTTTGAAAAAGGCTGTGGTGGCCTTTTTCAACACCTTGTTTGGCCAGGCGGCAAAGCAAGTCTGAATTATTCATAATCCGCCTCTTTGGCAAAGCACTGGGGGGACGTTTATCCCCCCCAGTGCGACATTCCGGGGAAAAAGAGGATTGCTCTTGGTGAATCGACACCAGCAAATAGAGTTTCATGGGTTGTTTCTTGCCAACTTTCTGATATCCCTGGGTTTCGGTATCTGCAATGTCTTCTTTCCGCTCTACTGTCGGAACATGGGTGCTCGCAGTTTACTGATAGGAGTCGCTGTTGGCGGTTATGCGTTAGCGAAAATTGTCTTCAGCCCGACCATGGGACAGCTCGCAGATCGGATCGGCGCACGCACCCTGGTTCTTTCCAGTCTGACCCTTTACCTGCTGGTATCATGTGCCTATCTGACAACTGAAAACCTGCTTACCGCCGTTGGACTAAGGATGATGCAGGGTGTCGCTTGTGCAATGTTTCGGCCTGTGGTGCAGGCTCAGATTGCTGAAAGCGCCGCCGTTGAAAAGCGCGGTTCAACCATGGGCAGTTTCGATGCCTCCTTTTATGCCGCCCTTGGCATTGGCCCCGTGATCGGTGGTTTCATCATGGATAAAAGCGGCTTTCAGGGGTTGTTCTATGTGCTGGTTGCTTGTAGTTCTGCGGCCCTTGCCATTGCTTTTGTGACGCTGCCTCGCAAGTTTAACTCCACTGTTGTTGCCTCCTGCCAAAGTGAAAAGACGAGTTTGCGCTTAATGTCGCGACAGGCGAGTTCCATGCAAGGCTTACTGTTCTTTATTTTTGGCCGAGCTTGCGGGATCACTGCGTGGGCGACTTTTTTGCCAATCCTGTTGTCGACAGATCTTCATCTGAGCGGAGGGGAGATTGGCATCATTATGTCATCGACCAGCTTGATGATGACTGTATTGCTGAGGCCGGTCGGGAAAATCGCCGACAAGATGTCGCGTCGATTGCTGGTGATCTGCGGTGGGGCAATGAGTTCCTTTCTTTATATCCTCATGCCTGTTGCTAGCGATTTTAACCAAGCGTTGGTGATATCTTTAGGACTTGGTGTTTTCAGCGCTCTTTCTCAACCGGCGCTCAGCTCCCTGCTGGCAGAGCACGGTCAGCGTTTGGGAATGGGAATCTCTGTTGGGATCTTTCACGCTTTTTTGAATCTTGGCTTTGTGGTTGGTCCATTGCTTGGATCTCTTTTAAACCTATCGTCTGGGCTGCACGGGATCTTTATTTTCATCGGCTTGGTCGGTCTTGGCTCTGTGTGCGGCTTTACATTGAGCTCTTCGACTCCACACCAGGCGCAGGAATTCCCAAGCGTAAATCGATAGTCTAGCTCTCATAAAGAGAAAGGGGACCGATTTATTTTTGGTGTGCCAGTACGTCCAATACGGAGTCGAACTTGGGGATATGGTTAATTCATAAAAGGAATTGAGCCTTAAAAGGGCGATTATTACGCTTAAATACGCTATTTTTATCTAAAAACCAGAGGGGGGGGGACGAAATGCCACGTGCAAATCGTGATTTTTTGCCTGGCCATGTCTGGCATATTACATCATCGATGTCACAAGCAGGAATTCCTGCTTAAATTTGTTAAAGATATGGGGGCAGCGAGATCCAGCCGTTGAGGCGTTGTTGGATTTAAGAAGCTCTGCGCCATAATAGCCTGGAACGTTTGGTCGGAAAGCCTAGCCGTTGGGAGTGAGGGGTTTGTGGGAAAGGTGAAGCTGGCTTTGGGGTATCAGGGGAGAACGAGAACCATCCTGGAAGGCCCAGAGGGTTATGTTCTTTGTGAGGTGGAAAGCAGCTATGGGATTTTAGCCTAAAAAATCACGTTCTAAGGCAGAGAATTGGGGTTTATTCACTTGAAAGTCTTGGTCTGACCCCAAGTGACACTCCCCCTCTCGGTGACGAACCATATTGTAGCATCGTACAGGGGGAAATTCGGGAGGCGAGGCCCTTTGTTGGGAAACAAGTCTTCCCTTGTAAAGTTTTGTAAAGTTGTCAGGATTGTGATGTTTGTCACGGAGCAGTTTCCGTAACTCCTGTTAGTGTTCCCGCCAGTTGTTTTCTCGTCCTCTTATCGTTGAAAACATCCATGTTACTGCCGCAACTCAACCTTAGGCAGGTCGCCGCCTAGCGATTGAAAATAATTATCAGATTCATTTTCGAGTAGGTCTCGCTGTTGATCAATCGCGGGCGGATTAATGTAGCCTCTCCGGAAGCGGCACCGGAGGGTTTTTAAGGGAGGTAAAAGGTTATGCGCAAGCAGGTGATTAGTCTGTTTTTTGCCGCAATTCTGCTGGTCTGGGGAGCGGCAGTTAACGCGGCGGAAGACGAAAAGGAATTGCCAACTATGGAGGTGAGCGACGAGGCGCTCGACGATCCGACCCAGCAAAAGATAAAAATAGAGCAGTTGCAGCGTAATCTGGCGACTGACATGAAGGATGTTTTCAAACTCGACTCTTCCATTGAAATTGGCGGGGGCAGCAGAGCGGCTCAGCGTATTTACGTACGCGGCATCGAGGCGACCAACCTGAACGTCACGGTTGACGGGGCCGCTCAAGGTTTGAATCATTTCCAGCATCGGGGCAATATCGGCGGGATCAATCCCGATTTGCTCAAGCGGGTCGAGGTGCAAACCATGCCGTCGGCGGATCAGGGTCCCGGCGCTTTGGGCGGAAGCATCCGTTTCGAAACGGTCGATGCCCAAGACCTGTTGCCCTCGGAAAATCGAGTGGGTGCGGTCCTGCGCGGCGGCTCTAGTTCCGTTGACCGCGGAGAAGTCAAGGGCGGTTCCGTTTTTGGACGTGCCGGCGAGCACCTGGGACTGCTGGTCAACTACACGAAATCGACTTTCGAACGTTACCGGGATGGCGACGGCAACCGCATCGTCGGCTCGGAGGGGGAAGATAGCGGCCTTTTCTTTAAAATGAGCTTGCTTGATATGGCCGGGCACAGCGTGCGTTTCAGTGTAGAAAACCACAAGGACGAGGGCCTCTATACTGGTGACTGGACCTATGGCGATGGAACCAGCCGGACTCCCACCCACCAAGTCAGCGAACGGGATACCTACGTATTCGATTATCGCTTTCAGCCGGAAAATCATCGTTTGATCGACCTGAAATTCAATGCCTATTTCAACGAGTCAACCCTGGAGAGGAGCGGCAGCGAAACCACCAGTGATGGCCGGGGGATCGATTTACGCAATACTGCATCTTTTGAACTGGGCCCGACCAGGCATGCTCTTACCTTTGGTGTCGACTGGAATGCCGAGACGGGTGAGGAGGTCGACGACCCAACCGACATTGATATGGAAAATATCGGAATTTATCTGCAGAACCGCATGACCATTTCCCGCTTCCTGCTGTCTTTCGGTGCCCGCCTCGATGATTATGACACGACCTTTAACAATGCAGACATCAGCGGTGACGAAATCTCACCCAATGTCGGCGTCGATGTCGATCTGGGCAGGGGATTTTCCGGATTCGCCTCTTACGGTGAAGCAACGCGGGGCAAAGGGGTTATCCCGATTGGCTGGCTGGTTGATACGGTGGACGATGCGGAGATCAACCAGAACGAGGATGTAGACAGTTACGGGAAGGAATTGCAACCGGAAAGCTCGCGAACCTATGAATATGGTGTGCGCTACGTCACGGAAAACGCTTTTCTTGGTGATGATCGTTTCAATGCCCAGCTCACCTTCTTCGATACGAAAATCGAGAACCTGATCGCCCAGGAAGGCGGGCAGCGCGGCTCGCCGGTTACCGGTTTTTACAATGATGATCCGATAATCACGGAGGGCTACGAAATCAGGCTTGGTTGGGGTTTTGAGGGTTTTGACAGTAACCTGAGTTTTACTCACGCGGACACCGAAGACGAAGACGGTAACGCAGTCGCCTTTTCACGCCGCAAAGCCGCTTCTGCCGGGGACACCCTGGTCTGGGACAGTTTCTGGGATCTGCATCCGGAACTCGGCCTGGGTTATACGCTGAAATACGTAGCGTCGCTGGATCGCGACGAGATCGATCGCGACGGCTATACGCTGCACAATGCACAGGTCGTTTATTCCCCATCTTTTATTAAAGGACTGACTCTGACCCTGGCCGCTCTGAATCTTTTGGATGAACAGTACAGCAGTCAGGCTTCCTCCGGAGAGGACGACACCGCGACCCCTGAACCCGGGCGCGATATCCGGGTCGGTATGACGTATAAGGTGTTGTTCTGAGCACGGTAATCCCTGCTGCAGACAGTCGTAACATGTTGATCCGAGGGGCGAGCAGGTCGCCGCAAGACTGCCTGCCCGCTTTCTGTGGATCATTGGATGCAACTTTAAAAAAACAGGAAAACCAGGAGGAATCACAGATGTTCAGACAAACCAGACAATTCAGGAAACAGCTCTTTCTTATTTTGATCTGCAGTATGGCACTGATCGGTGCGACCTTTACGCAGGCTATGGCTACGACCCCAGGTACGCTTTCGCTGGTCAGTATGGGAACCGGAGACCCCGACAACATGGCATTACGTGCGCAACAGGCTATTGCCAATGCGGATATCTTTTTTACCATGGGCGGTGGAAAACGTCATGCTGACATAACCCGGGGAAAGCCGGTTTACGATGCCGAGCACGGCTTGTTCAGCAAACGTGGCCCCCGGACCCGCAGGTCAGCCGAAGAGGCGGAAAAACTCAGGGTTGAAAATCGCAGGATCATTCGTGAGGCTGTTGCCTCTGGAAAAAATGTCGTTATTCTGGACAACGGCGACCCGACCATCTTTGGTCCGCAGCTTGGCTATCTGAAAGAGTTTTCAGATCTCAAACCGGTTATTATTCCCGGCATCTCCAGCTTCAACGCCGCCAACGCCGCTTTGCAGACAAGTGTTGTCGGCGGCAGCGGCCGTGCCGTCATGCTGACTTCGGCAGCCTATGATAAAGAACGGGTCGATTTCCTGGCAGAAAACATCAAGGCCGGGGTGACCATGGTTTTTTTCATGGTGCGGGATCTGAATAAATTTATATCTGCCCTGAGCGAACGTTTACCTGGCGACATGCCGGTCGCGATTGTCGCTAACGCGGGGTCATCTGCCGAGGAAAGGGTCATCTCCGCCACCCTTGACGACATTGTCGCGCAGGTTGGGGATCGGTCGCTTCCGGCATATCTGCTCTATGTCGGGGATTTCCTGAAAAATGAATAACGAATCCAAACCGGACAGCCTCAAACGGGACATCGGCTTGTTGTCCGCAACCGTTCTGGTGATCGCCAACATGGTCGGCAGTGGTATTTTTACGACATCCGGCTTTATCATGGCGGAACTGGGCAGCGGCAGGATGCTGCTGCTTTGCTGGCTGGTCGGCGGGCTTTTCGCTCTGGCCGGGGCGCTTTGTTATGGTGAGCTCGGATCAATTATCCCCCGTGCCGGGGGCGAATACGCTTACCTGCACCACGCTTTTGGCCCGGCTCCGGCCTTTATCTCCGGCTGGATATCGCTGATTGTCGGTTTTTCCGCACCGATCGCAGCGGCGGCGATCGCTTTTGCCTCCTATCTGCTCGGCCCGGCAGTTTCCTGGGGCCAGCTTGCTGTCGGCGGTCGAACATGGGTCGATTTTTCATCCACCAGCGCCCTGGCCTGCGCTGCGGTTGTCTGTTTTTCTTTGGTGCATTATCACAGTGTACGCCTGGGGGCTCGGGTACAGAACCTGCTGACCCTATTCAAAATCGGTTTTATTCTCCTGTTTATTTACTTCGGGCTGCTCTGGGGTGACGGCAATATCGGCCACCTGCTGGAAACATCCAGTGGGGCAGGGGGAGGGGCCGCCGGCTTTGCCGTTGCGCTTATTTTTATCTCGTTTGCCTATAGCGGCTGGAACGCGGCGGCTTATCTCGGCGGAGAGATTCGTAACCCGGGACGCAACCTTCCTCTGTCCCTGATTCTGGGAACGCTGCTGGTGGTGGCTCTTTATCTGCTGCTTAACCTGGTTTACCTCTATGCTCTGCCGGTTACAGCTATAAGCGGTACTCTGGAAGTGGGGACACAGGCAGCTGTTGCCCTGTTCGGCAGCGGTATCGGCCAAGTGTTCGGCATGGCTATCGCCCTCGGCCTGCTGTCAGTGCTCAGCGCGATGATCATGGCCGGTCCGCGAGTCTATTATGCCATGTCTCGCGACGGACTGTTTTTCCGTCGTTTCGGAGTGGTCAATGCCGCCCGCAGCACTCCCAGTGCCGCCATTCTGCTTCAGGCGGTGATCGCCGTGTTGATGATCCTCTGTGCGGCTTATGACACGCTGCTTATCTATATCGGTTTTACCCTGTCTTTAACCGCCTCATTGACGGTCGCCGGGCTGTTCCGGCTACGGCGCAGGTATCCAGAACTTTATCGACCTTATCGTACCATTGGCTATCCGCTGACCCCGCTGCTGTTTATCGCCGGAAATCTCTGGATCGTGACTTACACCCTGTACAGCCGACCGGTCGTGGGGATTGCCGGTGTTGCAACCATTGTTTCCGGCTGGGTTGTCTATCTCCTGTTCCGTACCGCCCGCGGCGTTCCGCAACCGGGGGTGGAAACCCCTTCGCTGGAGATATCGAAATAGTAGGGTTCAAAGACAAGGTCCATACTCAAAAAACGCTATGTATTTTTAACCCTGAGCTCTTTTCGGAAAGGTGCAATCATGAAATGTCGATATTTATTGATCAGTGTTTTTTTCTTTCTCTGTGCGACATCAGCCACAGCCCACAATGTCTGGCTGGAGCGTGACGGCGACGGCCCGGCAAGAGTTTATTTCGGGCATATCGGCGGCATGTTGGAGCAGCACGGGGGGCGCCTTGACATCATCAAAGCCGAGGAGGTGTTGTTCCCGCAAGGGGTGGTGATCAGCCATGCGCGACTGACCGATCATATCTCCATCAAGCTGCGAGGCGAAGGCGATGTCGCTCTGGTCGAAGCAATGACTCCGCGTAAGTCCCGGACTGCGGAAGAGATTGTCCGGACCATCTTCCTGGCCCGGGCCGGGCGCAGCGAAACCAAGCCGCTGCTGGCCCTCGACCTGGTGCCGGAAATTTCCGAAGGCAATGTTTTTACCTTGCTTTGCGATGGAAAGCCGCTGGCCGCTACAAAAGTTAAAGTCTACGACCCGGATTACAAAGAACAGACGTATATGACGGATGATTCCGGGCAGGTGACCCTGGAGACCCCACGTCCCGGACGTTACATTGCTTTGGCTGCGCAGATTCTTGACCAGGGCGGCGAGGTGAACGGTGCCGGCTACCAGCAGACCCGCTACAGCATGGCTTTGAGTTTTATGGCCGTACAGTAAAATAGTAAAAGACAAGACGGTCAACAAAACTTTTTCAGCTCTCCTGTCTGGAACGTGTGCAGCATGACCAGACAGGAGATTTTTATTTACCACCGACAACGGGAGGCGGTTCCACCTGTTTTTTCCTCGTAACGTTTTACTTCTCCCATCCATCAGAAAGCAGGGTGCCGACCCGGCTCTTTTACAGAGAGTTCTGGTCCGGCACATTTTTTTCCTTGGTGGAATGTGATTGCAATCACGGAACGCGGGCGCGGGCGGTGTTAGGATTCTGCGGAAATTGAAAACTAATCTCATTTAGGCCGACTTCAATTCTCTGCAACCCCGCAACTTTGGCCTGTCGAGATACTGATGAGGAGCTCAACATTTATGGCCAGAGCAAAGTCTATGATTCAAGGCTGTTGTGCCTTGATTTTTTTATTCTCGGCAGTATCGGTCTGGGCGGCCCGGTCTCTGGACGGTCTGGACGGTCTGGCCGGGCAGGCCTTACAGCATGAACAGCAGACCCAGCAAATGCGCGAGGAATGGAGCCGGGACCAACAGGATTTACTGAAAAAAATCGCCAATCTGCGGCAGAAATCGGAACGTTTGAAGTTGCAATCCGAACGCCTGGATCAGGCACTGGTGATCGAGGAACAACGGATTGTCGAGCAGCAGCGGCGGCTGGTTGAAACCGAACGCCTGAGGGACGGCCTGTTGGTCTGGTTGCAGGGCGTCCGTCAACAACTTGCGCAGTCTGTGCAACAGGGGCTGCCGTTCCTGGCCGGAGAGCGACAGCAGCGTCTTGTCGATCTCACCGACGTTCTGGCAGATATCCAGACCCCGCTGTATGAGCAGTTCCGCAGGGTTTTCGAGGCCCTGCTGGTGGAAGCCGAATATGGATACAGCAACGAGGTTTATCGCGGAGAAATCCGGTTGGACGGCGAGACTGTACAGGTGGATCTGTTGCGCGTCGGCCGGCTGGCCCTGCTGTTTCGAGTGCTGGATCGTCAGTCGGTGGGCATGTATGACCCGGCTACCGGCGATTTCTCTCTGCTGCCGGATGAGAATCTCAGCTCGGTTTCCCGTGCCTTTACCGTGGTTCGCCGGGAATCTGTTGCTGAAATGACATCACTGCCGATCGGGAGAATTGTCCTGCCATGAAAAATTTATCGTCTTTTGTTCCCGGTCTGGCCTTGTTGCTCTGTTGCCTTTCGGTCTCCGTCGAGGCCGCTGACCTGCGTGCCGCTTATCAACAGTTGGAAACGGCGAAAAGCGCCAGTGAACAAAGAAAAACCGAGACAACGCAAACGATTAGCCTGGAAAAAGCGGCGCTACGTAAGGAACTGTCCCGTCTTCAGGGAGAGGTTGCGATGTTGGAGAAAGAACTGGAACAGCAGCAGCAGGATCTTGAAGAAAAACAGGAAAAGGTCCGGCAGCTTGATGCTGAACAGGCCAGCGACAGGGAGTTGATGACCAACCTGGCGGCTGCCGTCCGGGTCAGCGCCAAGCAATTGCAGGATTTGCTGATTCGTTCCCCGCAGACAGCGTTGGATCCGCAGCGACCTGAACAACTGGACCGGATTCTGGATGGGGAGCATTTTCCTGGACTTGATGACATGCAGGTAATGGCCGACCTGTTTTTCAGCGAGATGGTCGCCAGTGGGCAAGTGATGATGCCGCAGGCGTCCTATACCGACTCTGCAGGGCGTGAACAATCCGGGAATCTTTTGCTGGCCGGGCCGTTCCTGGCTGCCCTGGCTTCTGCGGAAGAGCCCGGCCTGATGCGGTATGATCCACAAAACCGGAGTTTTTCCATCGCCGGCGCAAACCTGCCGTGGAATATGAAGCGCCAGCTTGAGTCCTACCTACGAGGTGAGTCGGACCGGGTACCACTGGATCTGTCAGCAGGCGCGGCATTGGAACAGCTGGTGCGGCAAAAAGGTTTCTGGGAGCGGATCCGTGGCGGCGGAGTGCTGGTCTGGCCGATTTTACTGCTGGCTGTTGTTGCGGTGTTGATCGGCCTGGAACGGGCCTGGTTTCTCAAGCGGGTGCACGATAATACCGATCGGACCATGAACGAAGTGCACAACAGAGCTGAAAATGGTGACTGGGAGGGGTGCCAGAAACTGATTGCCGGTCGCCGGTCGCCGGTCTACAACGTGGTCCGGGCCGGCCTGCTGGCCCGGCGCGAAAGCCGGGAAACCCTGGAGAGTGTTCTCCAGGAAGCAATCCTCAAAGAATTGCCGCGCCTGGAAAGAGCCCTGCCGCTACTGAATATCATGGGCGCGGTGGCACCACTGCTCGGGCTGCTCGGCACCGTAACCGGCATGATCGGGACTTTCGAGGTGATCAACGTCTACGGCACCGGCGATCCGCGTTTGCTGTCGGGCGGGATTTCCGTGGCCCTGGTGACGACCATGCTGGGGTTGTGCGTGGCGATTCCGATCATGCTGCTGCATACCGTTTTGAATCGGCAAGTCGAGCATATCGTTGGTGATATGGAGGAAAAATCGGTCACCTTGACCAATATTATCCACCGTTGTTGCCGAGGAGTCGAACATGAACACGCTGCTTGATTTTTTTTTCCGGTTGCCGGTGCAGCAGGGATGGCTCGGAGATCTGATCAGCTATTTCAGGGGGGGCGGCCTGGTCATGTATCCACTGCTGCTGATTTCGGCATTCATGTGGACGTTGATTTTCGAACGGATCATCGCCTTTCATCGCCTGGAATTTCGAGATATGGGGATGGATGAACTGCTGCGCTGCTATCGCGAGAAGCAAAGGCAGCTGGAAAAAAACGGCTTGCGCCAGCAGATCAGTTTTTACCTGCAAACCAGGCGTACCGATGATTCTTTGTTGAACCGGCGCTTGCTGGATGAATGTTACCTGAAATTGGTTCCGGGAATCGACCGGCATATCGCCGTGATCGGGGTTTTAGCCATGGTTTCACCATTGCTCGGCCTGCTGGGTACGGTAACCGGCATGATGACGACCTTCGATGTTATTTCGCTGTTCGGCACCGGCAACTCCCGAGCGCTGGCCGGTGGTATTTCGGAGGCATTGATCACCACCCAGAGCGGGTTGCTGGTGTCCATCCCCGGAGTTTTTGCAGGGGCTGTCCTGGGCCTGCGTGCCAGGCGCCTGCATGAGCGTCTGGAAGAATCGATCATAACCTTGAAACGGGTTGCCTGATGATTAACGTTCGCCAGAGTTTACGTCGCAAAAGCCGGACTGCGGAGATCAATATCTCGCCATTGATCGATCTGGTTTTCCTGTTGCTGATCTTTTTCATGGTAACGACCAGTTTCGTGCGCGAAACCGGAGTCGAAGTTGAACGGCCGACGGCGACCACCGCAGTCTCTTCCGACAACAGCAACATCCTGGTCGCGGTTACCGATCAGGGCGAGGTGTTTTTCGACAGCCAGCGGGTCGACGTGCGGACTGTACGCAGTCATATCGCCCGGGCGATCGCGGAAAATCCGGGTGCCGAAGTGATTGTTGTGGCCGACAAGCACAGCGAGACCGGAGTTGTTGTCCGGGTCATGGACCAATGCCGCCTGGCCGGCGCGAAGCGGGTCAGCCTGGCAGCTTCCGATGGCGGGAGCGGCGCCTGATGGGTAAAACGTCCCGTCAGACGTTAGCGGCCGGCTTCCTGCTGGCCGTGACTGTGAATTTCTGCCTGTTCGCGCTGATTCCGTATCTGGCGCAGCATGAAACCATCCAGGAGTTGCCGCTTTATCGTCAGCCCGTGCGGTTGTTCAGGGAACTGCCGCCGGAACCGGACATGCCGCAGAAACCGGTCAAGGAGATGGAAGAACAAAAACCGCTGCAGACTCCGCAGCCGCTGACTCCAGCGCGGCCCAACCTGATTCGGTCCCCTGAACTTGACTTTAGAATGCCCGACTTGTCCCTGCAACTGGCCACCAGTACGACCTCGGCTCCCGTGTCGGCCATTGCCGATTCCTATGCACCTGAGGATCTGGATATCAAACCGGCTCTCAGTTACCAGGCTCCGCCGGTCTATCCCTACCGGGCCCGGCGGATGAACATCAACGGGCAGGTCAGAATTCAGTTCGAAGTCGCCACGGACGGGTCTGTCCGCAACGTGAGAATTTTGCAGTCAGAGCCAGCGGGAGTGTTTGACCAAGCGGTGCTTGATGCGGTCAGAACCTGGCGCTTCCGGCCCGGGGAACTGCTGGGTGAGCAGGTGGTCACCCGCATGGCCCGGACAATTGTGTTCAACCTGGAGGATTGAGCCATGCCTGTGCGTACCTTTATCGTACAATTTATGTTTTTGCTGCTGCTGAACGCTGTCGGGGCGGTTGCCGTGCAGGCCGACTGTACGCAGCCCTGCAGCCCCAGGGTCGCTCGACTGTTGCACAAGATCGGGCCGATGTTGGAGGCAGGGCAAAACCGGGATGCCCTGGAACGGCTGGAAGGTTTTGTCGTTCGTCACCCGCAGGAGACATATTTCCTGATCGATTATTATCGCGGCAACCTGTATGCCGGATCAGGCCGGAACGAAGATGCCTTGGACGCTTATTCCGCCGCATTGACCGGTTGTGCAACGGATGCCGGGTTGTGGCGGAACCATGCCAAGGTGGCCTGGGACCTGGAGCGATACGCCGTTGCCGCGGATTCACTGCGCAAAGCTTATGACCTGTTGCCAGATAATGAACTGCTCTTCAATATCGCCGTGGCGAGCAGTCGGGTCGGTGACATTGAACAGGCACTGGCGATCCTGGAGCAACTGCTTGATACTGGCAAAATTCCGGAGGTCTGGCTGGAAACCTACGTCGGGCTTTGTCAGAACAACGGCATGGGTCGACGCGCTCTGCTGATCCTGCTCGACCGGCGAGCACAGTTGGAGGGGCGCCCAAAATACTGGCAGCTGCGGGCCATGTTGCATGTTCAACTCGAACAATACGCCAAAGGGGCGGCCGCGCTACAGGCGCTTGCCGCCCTGGGGCCGTTGTCCCGGAACGATAAGAAATTGCTTGCCGATCTGTTGCTGCAGATCGATATTCCGTTGCAGGCCGCCGAACTTTATGCGGGACTGCTGGCTGAAAATCCACAGGATATGGAATTGCGACGCATGCTGGTGAGCAGCTACCGGCTGGGGCTGCAGCCGCGCAAAGCGCTTGACGTCATTGAGCAGGCCCGGAGCCTGGGGAAGGATAAGGATTTGTTGCGCTGTAAAGCGGAAATCAGTTTCGACCTGGAACTTTATGAACAGGCCTACGAGGATTTCGGTGCGTTGCTGCAACTGGACCCCGAATATGGACCGGCTTACCTTTACCGGGGCTATGCCGCCTTGCATCTGGGCGAGCACGACAATGCCCGGCGGGCTCTGAGGCAGGCCCTTCGCTTCAAAAGAGAAAAGAACGAGGCGCAACAACTGCTGGTGTGGTTGAAGCAGAGCTGACGCTTGCGCCACCCCTGAATTCAGCCACTGGAAATGGGAAAAATTTCCAGCCCTCGTGACCCCGCGGAGTTGTCGGTTTTTTTGCCAACACAGGTTGTTTATCCTCCATATGATTGTGATTCTCAATATCTTCCCGAGTATTCCCAATCAATTCTTTGGAAAGAATTGATTTCCCCAACAGATCATTGAACCGTTGGTGTAGCTAGTGCATCAACTGTTCACCTAACCGGCTCTCAAAGTAAATCGCTAATTGCGAAATATGAAAGACATTGGGGGCGAATCTTAAGTATTAAGCATCGGACACAACGGCTTTACCGAACCCTCGGGTGAACTTGACCGGGCAAAACGACGCGCCCTGCAAGTTACCCGGAGCGTTATTTAAGCGGATTCCCTCTTCTGGTAACTATCTGTTTAAACAGCTAGTTATCGATATGAATAGTTACTCCCGTTTCTCCCGCAGCGATATGATTAGCTAAAATGTTTTTCTGATAATCGCTACTGTTTTGATGCCTGAATGGAATAGGTGTCTCATTAAAAATATGTTCGAGGCGTAAACGCCAGGCGCAGAATTCTTTCTCTGCCGTAGCTGCTTCTAACTTACTAGTTCCATAAACAGCATGGGTAGGTAAAACATCCATTCCAGGAAAAAAGAGTGTGCCATGGGTGATGGGAAACAATAATTCGTCTAAGGGGCCATTAATTCCTCGGGGGGAATAGTCTTCAGCTGAACCTCCCACCATAACCGACAAAATGGCTCTCTTACCTTTGAGAATACCATCTCCATAACGATAGCGATTACCTTCGCCTTTGTATCCATAGGCAAATCCGTATGCATAAACCCTGTCTATCCATCCTTTTAGAATAGCCGGCATCCCAAACCACCAAAGTGGAAAATGAAATATGAGTGCATCAGCAGCAAGTAGCTTGCGCTGTTCAGTAGCTACATCTTGAGTTTGCTTGTCGGTTATATATGCATGTTCAGACTCCTGGATAAACGAAAATCGGTCGTTGTTTATGCGGCTGGGAAAATCGTTTTCATCAAAAGTCGCTTTCCACTTCATGCCGTAGAGGTCTGATTGCAACACCGTGTGACCTTGTTGCTCTAGGGTTTGTATCGTTTCGGACACGAATCGACGAGTCAGAGATGTGGGTTCTGGATGTGCAAACACAACTAATACTGTCTTTGTCATTATTCTTCTCCTCAAGTTGTTTAAGCGAGCGAAAAGCTCATTTTTCTAGTAACAGAATTGATCATGCTATAAAGTTAGGAATAAACCAAATTTAATGATTTTTGAGCAGGTATAAAAAATATGGATAGCACAAGGCCAGATCTTAATTTGCTGACAACTCTAGAGGCTTTGCTTGAAGAACAAAATGTAACTAAGGCTGCTGCGCGCCTACATTTAAGTCAGCCCACTGTTAGCGCTCAGTTGAGCCGACTACGGGACCTGTTTAACGATCCATTACTGATCCCAGCCCGGCGTGGGATGACTCCAACCGCCAAAGCTCTGGAGTTGATTTCTCCTTTGCGCCTTGCGCTAGATCAGGTGCGGGATACACTGACAACACATCAGCACTTCGACCCTATTCAAACAAAGTTAACCGTGATGCTGGCCTGTACCGACTACCTTCAAGCTGTTATCGGTTTGCCCATTGTTAAAGAGCTGAGACGGCAAGCACCTAATATTAGAGTCGGATTACGGAATTTAGAGCCTACTCGATTGGAAGCTCAAATGATCGGCGGCGAAGTGGATCTTGCTCTCATGACACGAGAAGAAGCGCCCCCAGTTTTACGTACCAGACATCTGTATAATGAAACCTATGTACTTGTTGGCCGCCGAGATCACCCGCAGCTTGTTGATGGCATGACGATTGAAGAATATGTCCAGCTTGAACATGTTGTTGTTTCGCTCAATGGGGGCAACTTTTTTACGCCCATTGATCTGGCGTTGGAAACACTGGGGCACTCACGCAAGGTTGTTTTATCGGCTGCTTCATTCCTGCTTATCCCTGAGATCGTCGCTCAGTCAAACCTTGTAGCACTGGTGCCGCAGCGGTTAGTCGCTGGGCCTACAGACCTAAGAGTCGTAGCCTCTCCCATTGAATCTGCAGGATTTTCTGTTGACATGGTGTGGCATGAGCGCAATCACGGGCACAGTGCACATCGCTGGATACGTGAAATGATAAGCCATATGGTTTTTGATTAAACATAAATGCATAACGAATAAGGTTAGATCTTGAGAGCGAAGCGAACCAAGATCTGAACCGTTTGTTGGACAAGCCCGGCTATAGATATAGTAGTCAGTCTGGGGTCTGACCTAGCTATGTGATTGATTCATAAAAGGAAAAACTAGGGACTTCCATGATAAGTAAAGTCAAGGGGAAAGCGGAGGTTTCCCTTTACCTCGCGGGCCTACTCCCGGTGGCGACTCTGTTTTTCCTTGTCCCTTGCATCCTTCGATCTTTTTGATCTGTTCTTTTGGTCCGCTAAATCAGCGACCAGACATCCATGTGCTGTCTCCGGGATATCATCCCTTCACAGAAGATTGAGTTTGGGCCAACCCGCCAGCCTTGAAACACTCCCAATGTCGTGCAGCGAAGCTCACGTAGTCCCTAGTCCGCAAGGCCCGGCGGGAAGATCGTTTGATGTAAAGATTATCTGTTTTTCTTCAACTCAGGCGACCTGAGATTGTCTCTCCTCAAAAGCTGTACCACGTCGATCAACGGCCAACAGATATTCAACCAGCTTGCGTGCAACAGCTAAAGTGGCTCGGTTGCGATTGCCTTTGGTCAACTCTTTTTCATGCAATTCCGCCAGTTGAATATTCCATCGTGGGGCTAGCTTAGCGGCTTCAATGAGCATGGTCTGCAGGTGCTTGTTGCGTTTTTTGGAGAGTGGCCCTCGTTGATCTTTCCCGGCCGATTCCCGTTGTGCACTGCAGAGTCCGCAATAGCTGATGGCTTCCCGACTGGAGTGAAAGCGGGTTGGGTCACCGATCTCCAACACCCAGGTCAAAGCCATAATTTCTCCGACCCCGGCAATGCTCATCAAAAGCTCAACTCTCTGCCGAATCAGTTCATTTTCCCGGAGAGTCCGGACCAGTTTCTTCTGGATGGCGGTAAACAGCTCTAGATTACTGCGACTCAGCTGTAACAGCTCTTTGACCGAATCGGGCACATCGTCTACCCGCCCCATCAGTTGGTTGAAATATTTACGCCCATACAACCGTTTTTTGTCATAGGTCGCGCCGACCTCCATCATCAACCCGGCCATTTTATTCTTCATCTGCACTGCCGTGCGAACGACCATGTTCCGATAGCGAAGAATGCGCCGCAATTCCCGTAGTTCTTCGGACATCATGTGGCATTCCGGCAGAAGATTGACGCGCAGAAGATCTGCCAACTTCTCTGCATCAGCCCGGTCGTTCTTCTTTTTGGCCGCGGTAATCGCTTTGAGCATTTCCGGGTGCGCGACTTTTAACTCAACGGCGTGGGGCTTGAGAAAATCGTAAATCCAGCCGGTAAACAGCGTTGCCTCCATGGCCCCCATCCAGGGACAAGACAATTCCGCCAGCCAATGTCGTAGCGCGTTTCGTTCTGCGTTCACAACCCCTTGTCGAACGTTCTTTCCGCTCAGGGTTTTAATACAGAAAGCGATGGTTTTCTTGTGGACGTCTAAGCCGATGTAGTGAATACTTTCCATGGAAGCCTCCTCTCTGGGTCTGACTCGGGGCGATTTATTCGACCCTGCCGCTCATTATGAGCCGTCCGCCAGTTGGAGGCTTCCGCTTTCTTACTTATGCATTCAAACACTGCCCCTCATACCAAGAATTGCTCGCATAGTTGCTCCCGGATACCCTCACCATGTTACCCAGCGTGGCAATAACCGCTCTATTGTCTTTTTTGACGATGAGGACAGACAGACCTACCTATAATTGCTAGCAAATACAGCAAAGCATTTCATTTACACATTTGGGCTTATTGCCTGATGGATAACCATGTTCATTTGTTGGTTGTCCCGGAAAAAGAAAACGCGCTTGCTCGTGGTATCGGTTTGACCGATCAGGTCTATACTATTCGGCGACAATTATCCTGTCCGGTCTCGCGTCAATTATGATGGCCGGTTGAGTGCTTCTCCAAGTAAGTTCTTCTTTGAAATTCAAAGGAGGTCAACTTGCCTGGTCAACACATCACTCAAAGACAGGAAATGCTCTATATGCAATCGCGTCAATCTGGTCACACGCAGGAAACAAGTGCCGCCAAAGCCGGGGTTAGTGTCCGCTCTGGGCGCCGGATCGAAACCGGCGCAACAAAGGTTAATACTCAGCGTCATTGGCTGACCCGAACGGATCCATTTGCTTCCATCTGGGAGTCAGAACTGGTTCCGTTGCTGGCAAAGGAACCAAAACTCACCGGTCTGACCCTCTGGGAATATCTGGACGACAATTATCCGGGCGACTACCCCTACAAGTTGCTCCGGACCTTACAACGCCGGGTTAAACACTGGCGAGCGACACAAGGCCCCGACAACCCGGTCATGTTTCGGCAGACATTCCCACCGGGCCAACAAGGTCTTTCTGATTTCACCCATCCGCGCACCGCTGTCACCATTGCCGGACAGCCTTTTGCTCATCTGATCTATCAATATCGTCTGACCTACAGCGGTTGGCGTTGCGGCCACATTGTGCGGGGCGGCGAAAGTTATTCCGCTCTGGCGGAAGGTCTTCAGAATGCCCTGCATAAAAGTGGCGGAGTCCCAGTTGAGCATCGGACTGACAGCCTCAGTGCCGCCTATGTCAATCAGAACCAGAAAAAACATCTGACCCGCGCCTACGATGGACTCTGCCAGCATTACGGGATGAGCGGAACCACCAACAATCCCGGTCTTGGCCATGAGAATGGGGCCGTTGAGACCTCTCATGGTTCACTGAATCACCGTCTGGACCAAGCGATCAAACTGCGAGGCAGTGCCGATTTTGACAGTGTCGCGGACTACCAAGCCCTGATTAATCGCTGCACGGATCGTTTGAACCGCTACACCCTGACGCGCTTTGCAGAAGAGCAGACGTATTTACGGAGCTTGCCAAAATATCGCTTCATGGAGTATTCGGAACTCTCGGCCAAGGTGACCAGCAGCAGTACCATTGCGGTGAAGCGCGGGCTCTATACCGTGCCGTCCCGATTGATTGGTGAGACGCTGCGCATCCATCTTTACCATGACAAAATTATCGGTTTTGTCGGACCGACCCAAGTCATCGAGTTCCCCCGTGTCTTTCCGGATGTCCCCGAAGGAAGGGCCCGCCGCATTGATTACCGCCACGTGATTCATGCCCTGGCCGCGAAGCCTCAAGCGTTCCGATTTTCCAACTTTCGCGATGACTTGTTCCCACACGACAACTATCGGCAACTGTGGCAGGTTGCTGACCAAAAGCTTCCGGCAAAACAGGCCTGCAAGTGGATGGTCGCCGTACTGCGCATCGCTGCCGATCATAAGTGCGAAAGGGAATTAGGACAAACGCTGTTGCTGCAAGCACAGGCGGGCGTCCTGCCGAGCCTCAAAGCGCTGCAAGCGCAATATCTGCAATGCCAGGATCGACCTGAACTGGTCACCAAGCAGCACGACATTGCCGATTACGATGAATTGCTCTCCGGTTGCTGGAGCAAGCTTCAGTCTCAGGGAGGTCACACATGCCTCTCCAGTTAATGCTCAAAGAACTGCGTCTGCCAACCTTCAACCGGAACCTGGAAACATTCCAGCACCAGGCGACTGAAAACACTTGGAGCTATACAGAGTTTCTGAGCAAGCTTTGCGAGCAGGAACTGGCCCATCGCTTCCAGACACGGATAACCAAATGGACACGGGAAGCTCGTTTGCCTGCGGGCAAAAGCTTCGCCACCCTGAACCTCTCGGATTTACCCAAGGCCGATCAGCAACCGGTCCTCCAGCTCAAAGACAGCCACCAATGGACATCGCGGGCCGATAACATCCTGCTGATCGGCCCATCAGGTATCGGCAAATCACACATTGCCGCTGCGCTTGGTCATCATCTGATAGAGCATGGTATCCGCGTAAAATGGTTCTCTGCCGGGGACCTTGTCCAGCAACTACAAAAAGCCAAACAAGAACTGGATCTGATGACCTGGATGACCCGCTTGGACAAGTATCCGGTGCTGATCATTGATGATATCGGCTACGTCAAAAAGAGCGATGGGGAAACTCAAGTGCTCTTTGAATTTATCGCCCACCGCTATGAAAGCGGCAGCCTGATCGTCACCTCCAACCAACCCTTCAGCCAGTGGGATCAGATCTTTCCCGATGCATTAATGACCGTGGCTGCGGTCGATCGAATCATCCATCACGCCAGCATTATTGAGATAGAAGGAGAGAGTTATCGAAAGAAACAACACCTGAAAAAATAACGAAACTCAACCGGCCATCTTAATTGTCGTCAAATCGGACAAGATAGTTGACGCGAGACACTTTCGCCTCCCCCGGGCAATGTCTACCCCATGATCTCGGTTGCCAGGTTCCTGGCCATGGCCAGGTATGCATTGATCTCCTGGTCTGGGGCGTCTTGCATTCCAAAGGCTCTGATGGAATGGGTTTCGCATCCAAACATGGCCAGGAACCCAGTGTATTTATGGACCATATCCTTGAATTTTTCTTCGGCATCCCCCTGGCTGGAAATCCACACGGCTTTTTTACCAGAATCCATGCGCACGGGATGGGGATTGGTCTGGTAGTCGGGTTTTACCAGGGACCAGGTCCGGTCAAAAAAAGATTTAAACTGGCCCGTGACATCCCAAAAATAGATAGGGCTTGCAAGCACCAGGATGTCAGAGGCCTGGATACCGGCAAGCACCGGGGTCAGATCATCTTTGAGCACACAGGATTCAAATTTTGTTTTGCATAAATGACACCCCTGGCACCCCTGAAATACCATGTCGTTCAGGTGAAAGGACTGGATTTCTGCCCCCTTTTGTTCTGCCTGGTCTAAAAACGCCTGGGAAATTTTGGAGGTAATTCCTTTTTTCCGTGGACTTCCATGGATCGCCAAAATTTTCACTAATTTTTCCTCTCTTGGTTGGGATGTTTATAACATGTATACATCGAAACTTATCGAATCGTATGCTCAAAAAAAGCTGACACAGGCCATGGGCCCAGGTCAGCGGTGAATCCGCTTAAAATAATTGTTTCAAAGAGACCAGCACCTCAGTATCCACCTGGACAATGATGGTCTTGCCCTCCCTTTTGACCTTGAGAAGTCCTGCCTGGCGTAACTCTTTAAAATGATGGGAAATAGTTGACGGGGCCAGCCCCAGCTGTTTTGCAAATTCCAGCTGGCAGTTGCCCATTTGGTCTTCGCTGGTGGTAAAATTACCGTTTCCCACAGGACAATGGACCAGCTGCATTAATATCTTGAGCCGGTTGGGATTGGAAAGGGCTTTGAAGATGGTTGAAAATTTCTCTATCTGGTCTGTGGTTAGACTATCTGTTTCTGAGTTCGACATGTTTCGAATTATATCCATCATATAATAATTGTCAACCCATAAAAACTAGCGCCATTCGGGAGCGTCCCGAATGGCGCTAGTTTAAGCAAATTACCATGAAGGAAATAGCTGAAAATATTGGCCTAAAATGGCATAATGATGCATGAAAAATACAACGCCAATGTTCCCAGGATTCCACCTTCAGACACTTCGCCGAAAGCCACAATCAGCACAGCAAAAACTTGCCAAAGAGATGGCCCTGCTGAAACAAAAATCGTTCAAACAAATCGGCGAGTTTTTTGAAAATTTCATCCCCTGTTCGCTTCTCAAGCCTGAGCAAGTTGGGAAAATGAGCCGCAGAAGACTCTTTTCCAAAGAGAACACCTTCTGGGCTTTTTTTAGCCAGACCCTGGACGCCGATGGTGGTTGCAAGGAAGTCATCCGCAAGCTTCAGGCCTACGCCTCTCTCAAGGGCGTCCTCATTCCGTCGTCTTCAACAGCATCCTATTGCACAGCTCGCAAGAATCTGGATGAAGTGATGCTTTCCGACATTCTCAAGCTACCGCTACACAACTTGAAAAAATGCCAGAAAGCGGCTTATTGAATAACCGGCGCGTCATTGTTGTCGATGGGACAGGAATCAGTATGCCCGACACGTTAATGAATCAAAGAGCTTGGCCTCAGTCGTCCATGTTGAAGGCCGGATGCAGCTTTCCAGTTGCCCATATTTGCGTCTGTTTTTCTTTGCAGACAGGCGGATTGCTGAGCTTCGAAATAGGTAACAAAAAAAAACAGTGAATTGACCATGTTTCGCAAGCAATGGCAAACTTTCAACGAAGGCGATATCTTCTTGGGAGACAAGGGATTCTGCAACTACTTCGATCTTGCAGAGTTGAAAAAGCGCAAGGTTGATAGTGTTGTCACCCTTGCCCGCAGAGCCCCCGTTACCGCCGGGGCATGTCAAAAGAAACTCGGTTCACATGATCTGCTGATCAACTGGGAACGTCCTAAATATACCAAGAAATTTGCTTATACAAGAGAACAATGGGAAGCACTTCCCAAAGAACTGACCTTACGTCAGATAAGGGTTGAAATTGAGTGCCCCGGGTTCAGAAAACAGAGTTTTTACATCGTGACAACATTGCTTGATGCCACACAATATTCAGCAGAAGACATTGCAGAGCTTTATTTTAAACGTTGGGATGTGGAGCTGTCCTTTCGTGACCTAAAAACAACCATGGGGATGGATGTGTTGCGTTGCCAGTCACCGGAGATGATTCGCAAAGAAATATTGATGCACTTCATCGCCTATAATTGCATTCGGCGGTTGATGTACGAGGCGGCAGAAGAAGCGGATATTGATCCCCGGATTGTCAGTTTCAAGGGGAGCTTACAAGCACTGCGAAACTGGAAATCACACATGAATCAAGCGCAGCTCAGTCAGGTAGAACAATTCCGGCTGATCAGCGATCTATATGACGCTATAACTGATGTTCCTATTTATCAGAGACCAGGCAGAAGTGAGCCTCGCTGTGTGAAACGAAGACCCAAAAACTACCAAAGAATGACAGCACCAAGACATGAAATGAAGGAGATTCAACATAGGAGCAGATATCATGCTAAGAGTGCTTAAACTAGCGCCATTCGGGACTGTTTGAATGCATAAGTAAGAAAGCGGAAGCCTCCAACTGGCGGACGGCTCATAATGAGCGGCAGGGTCGAATAAATCGCCCCGAGTCAGACCCAGAGAGGAGGCTTCCATGGAAAGTATTCACTACATCGGCTTAGACGTCCACAAGAAAACCATCGCTTTCTGTATTAAAACCCTGAGCGGAAAGAACGTTCGACAAGGGGTTGTGAACGCAGAACGAAACGCGCTACGACATTGGCTGGCGGAATTGTCTTGTCCCTGGATGGGGGCCATGGAGGCAACGCTGTTTACCGGCTGGATTTACGATTTTCTCAAGCCCCACGCCGTTGAGTTAAAAGTCGCGCACCCGGAAATGCTCAAAGCGATTACCGCGGCCAAAAAGAAGAACGACCGGGCTGATGCAGAGAAGTTGGCAGATCTTCTGCGCGTCAATCTTCTGCCGGAATGCCACATGATGTCCGAAGAACTACGGGAATTGCGGCGCATTCTTCGCTATCGGAACATGGTCGTTCGCACGGCAGTGCAGATGAAGAATAAAATGGCCGGGTTGATGATGGAGGTCGGCGCGACCTATGACAAAAAACGGTTGTATGGGCGTAAATATTTCAACCAACTGATGGGGCGGGTAGACGATGTGCCCGATTCGGTCAAAGAGCTGTTACAGCTGAGTCGCAGTAATCTAGAGCTGTTTACCGCCATCCAGAAGAAACTGGTCCGGACTCTCCGGGAAAATGAACTGATTCGGCAGAGAGTTGAGCTTTTGATGAGCATTGCCGGGGTCGGAGAAATTATGGCTTTGACCTGGGTGTTGGAGATCGGTGACCCAACCCGCTTTCACTCCAGTCGGGAAGCCATCAGCTATTGCGGACTCTGCAGTGCACAACGGGAATCGGCCGGGAAAGATCAACGAGGGCCACTCTCCAAAAAACGCAACAAGCACCTGCAGACCATGCTCATTGAAGCCGCTAAGCTAGCCCCACGATGGAATATTCAACTGGCGGAATTGCATGAAAAAGAGTTGACCAAAGGCAATCGCAACCGAGCCACTTTAGCTGTTGCACGCAAGCTGGTTGAATATCTGTTGGCCGTTGATCGACGTGGTACAGCTTTTGAGGAGAGACAATCTCAGGTCGCCTGAGTTGAAGAAAAACAGATAATCTTTACATCAAACGATCTTCCCGCCGGGCCTTGCGGACTAGGGACTACGTGAGCTTCGCTGCACGACATTGGGAGTGTTTCAAGGCTGGCGGGTTGGCCCAAACTCAATCTTCTGTGAAGGGATGATATCCCGGAGACAGCACATGGATGTCTGGTCGCTGATTTAGCGGACCAAAAGAACAGATCAAAAAGATCGAAGGATGCAAGGGACAAGGAAAAACAGAGTCGCCACCGGGAGTAGGCCCGCGAGGTAAAGGGAAACCTCCGCTTTCCCCTTGACTTTACTTATCATGGATGTCCCTAGTTTTCCTTAAAAGTAGGTAGTTATCTTGGTCCGACCCCAAGTGACATGCGTTATTGATAAAATGAAAATAATGCGTTAAAAAGGCATTATTACACTTATGTAATAAATTGATTCTGGAGATATCTTTATGAAATTTAATGTGTGTCTTTCGTGGATGGTTCTGACTGTGATTTCTGCGTCACTTCTTGCTGTTTCAACTGCTAATGCTGCTAATTTCAAACCGAAATCGGCGGGTGATATTTTAATCCGTGCCCGTGTTGTGGATGTGGTTCCGGATGAAGATATTACTGGCTCTATCCCGGGGAGTGCTGATCTTAATAATGACGTTATTCCTGAACTTGACTTTTCGTACTTCTTTACCGATCACATCGCAGCTGAATTGATCGCTGGTACTTCTAAGCATGACCTCAAATGGAATACTGGAGCTGGTAAAGCTGATTTAGGTTCGGTGCGCTTATTACCACCAACGTTAACTTTGCAATATCACTTTATGCCAAAACAGCGCTTTAGTCCTTATGTTGGTGCTGGTATTAACTATACCCACTTCTATGCTGAAGACACGGGTAGTGCAAACACATCAATCGATTATAAAGATAAATTTGGCTATGCACTGCAAACTGGTTTTGACTATGCGATTGCTGGTAATTGGTCATTTAACGTTGATGTTAAGAAAATATTCCTGCGCACTGATGTCCATACTGTAGTTAGTGGCACCCATGTCACTGCATCAGGTCACATAAATCCATGGTTATTGGGTGTTGGTGTTGGTTATCGCTTCTAATTAAGACATTTTATTGATAGCCTGAAAAACCACCTCATATGAGGTGGTTTTTTAATGGGAAAACAAGGGACCCTGCCCGTATTACAAAACGGTTTACTCCGTGGGACACGAAGACGAATGATAGCCTGTGGCAACTAATGACCTTTCTGCACTAGGAAACCTGGTGAGTGTCGCGAATATTACGAATATTAATATTAATAGTCCTGGAATTAACCTAGGCAAGGTGGCGGTAAAAGTATGTGGATTGTTACTGGAATCTTGACAAGATAGCGAAACATGGCTTGAATAACGTGAACTTGTGATCAAGTTTCACTTGAGGGGGAAGAGTGGTAAGAAAGACCTGTCAGTTAAATCTGAACGCCGCCGAACCGGTATAAAGCTGGTTGGCGGTGTTTTTTTTGTTTGATGGGACGGATGTTGGCGAGGTGGATGACAAACAGAAAGGCGTCTTAGATAGTTTTCATCCGGAACCGGCCCTTTTCCGCTGTGGCGGTGTCAATCTGCGGGTTTTCTTGTGCGGCGTAAAGGACTACGCCTCCGCGCAACCCCTTGATTTCCTTGCCACAACGAAAAATTGCTCGTTTCCAGTCTGAGAACTTAGCCGGTGTCCTTCGGAGTTTCCGGATGGCAACTAGATAGATAAAGATCTTGGATTGTCATCTGGGCCCGCCTATGACCAAAGGCCTTCACACGAGGGGTAGTTTAATGACACGATGCATACACCTAGTAGCAGTGGCCATTATTTGTTTAGTAGCAGCGGGGTGCACAGCCGCACCGGCACTGCATGTCATTGGGGTTTATGAGGGACAAACTCCTCCAAGGGGTGATGATAGCCCTTGGAGGGCTAAGTGCAATGACGACCAAAAAGATAGACATCCAAGAGCAGTCCCTGTACCGCCATCAATTGAGTGCCACAAGAAATACGCAGGTAAACACGTAGAGAAGGAAATCGTTGTAAATGTTAGTGACAACAGCAGGCCAATCGTTCTGGCACTTACTGCCTATGACAGAACCCATTGGAAGGTCTTTCTAAGGGGAGGAGTAAAGCTTACGAAGGTTATTCTTGCCGGGTATCACTCACAGCGAGTCTCAGGCGTACCACGTGAGACGCCCATCGAGACGTATACTTATGATCCCTCTCCATGTGACCGGTGTTGGCAAGGTGCAAAATATTTTTATTCATACAAAAGCCCTCCCAGGCAGCTGAAGGAAATTACCGGACTTGAGGTCACCTCGTTTCAGGGCCGGTATAAAGGTACTGAGTTTTCTATATTTCCGGGGATTAAGAAAAATGAGTAGTGGTGCAATCATGGGAATCGCTGTTGCTGCCGTTTACAAAAAAACAGAAAAAACTAGCGCCATTCGGGACACAATACCAATTTTAGGAACTAAGTCTTATGTCTCCGGAATTAACCTGATCTTTCAAACACCCTCTTCGACTTTTTTGAAGAATTGATCGCGAAATTCAGCTGGTGATACACCATACATTCTTTTAAATTGTCTATAAAAGTTGGGTAAACTTGAAAAACCGCTCTGAAATGCTGCCTCGGCAATACCTTCACCTGTTGATGAAAGAATTATTCCGGCTTTTTGGAGGCGTCGGATATTGATATATTCAACAATGCTTGTATTCGTATAACTTCTAAATTCGCGTGTAAGCAAGCTTCGAGATAATCCGAACCGCAACGCTATCTCGTTTAAGTCTCCCGGGTCCTCTGGTTCTCTGTCCAGCCACTCACATATTTTTCTTATTGTATTCAGATGATTAGATCCAGAAGCCATCTCAGGGTCTCGTTTGTTTCCCATGCATGAGGCTAAGAGTAAACCAATGACTGCCCATGCAATGTGCACCTCACCGGGATCTTGATCTCCGAGACCATCCGGAATCATCTCGACTAACTCCCATGGCAGAGATGTTTGTTCAGGAAAGTCAGTAAACGAGTATTCAGGTTTATTCAAATTATACAGGAACGATGATTGAGCTGCCGACAAATGGGTCGCTATATCCGTAGGTGTAAAGCAGACAAATTTAAAATCTGCCGTTTCATTCTTTCGAAAAACAAACCTGTGGCGTGCTTTTGACGCAATCAGGATCGCCCGCCGGCTTACCAACTCAATATTTTCTTGATCGAGAATCAACAGTCCCGTGCCGGAACGACAGAGAATAAGTTCAAAAACGTCGTGAGAATGCCATTCAGAAGATTCCGAGAGAGTCGTCGTTACGCTCCAAAACATTTTATGTCCAATTGATTATGTTTAATGTCCGATACGATAAGATAAAAGCTACATGCCCGTATAATATGCTTTTAACCGTAGCATGCATTGCCCCGTATGGCAATGCAATGCTGAGAATAACTACTTTTCTGAATATGATGGAGGCTGAGAAATGGTTGATAAAAGTGTGATTGATGCTTTTCGGATGATGTGGGGACAATTTCCGGAAGGAGTGATGCTGATTGACAAAAGACGAAATATTCTTGCTGTGAATGCTGCTTGTGCAACACTCGGTTTTGCAGAAGGTATGATCTGCTCTAAAATGGGCTCGCCAGAATCCCATAAAGGTTGCCTTGCAAACAAAGCGCTTGCTGAACAGAAAGCAAAATTTAGGAAAATCAGCATGAACGAAAAAGAATTTATCAGTTTTTGGGTCCCTGTTGATGGGCAAGATGATATTTTCCTTCATTTCACTGTTGGTATGATGGTTGACTACGGAATCTGTGACGAGACGATCGGGAACTAGTTTTGATCTTTGGGAGTGAATTCCAGAGACATAATACCAATTTCAGAAAATTAAGTGTTATATCTCCGGAATTATGTCAAAACCAAATTGCGGTGGTGGCTCAATCTTCGCGTCGCCGCCGGTTATCCTGAACCGGTCGGATTTTCCTAAGAAGCACTTTTGCCAGCTAGGTCGCATACGTTATACAACCTAACCAAGACTCTCCGGTTTGGGATGGAGTTGGGATAAAAAAAACTTTCTGATGGCATTTTCATTCCGTTGAATAATTTTGTCTGGTTTTTCGCTACAACCCTTGTCCACGGCAGTGGTCTCCCTTTGGCTAGAGTTTACGTTAGCTACGCAATTCTAACCTTTTGGGGCACTGCCTTGTCTTTTTGAAAAAGCGAAAAATTCTTTACGCTACCTACGGCCTTTGTGAGGGGAGATCACCTATTGGATTTAGCCTGAAAATCACGTTCTAAGGCAGAGGATCAGGGCTTATCTTAAAGATAGAGAGTTATCTTGGTCCGATCCCAAGTGAAGCCGCACTGACTGTGCTTTGGGCTATACTGAATAAAAACCCTTTCAACAAGGGGGCTGTCGTCTATTCTCTGGTTGGCGGCTGACAGCCATATCAGATTTACAAAGGAGGATAATGCGGACATGCAACTAAAAAACGCAGAATTGTCAGAAATAGATGATGTTCTCAAGCTTCATTATCGGTATCAGGTTGATTCTATAGCAGCGGAAGACAAGGCAGATGGTTTTGTCACAACACCATTTACCAAAGAGCAAATGGCGGACTTAATCAACAAAGAAAACGGTTTGTTCATTGCTAAGAAAGATGATGTGGTCGTGGCGTACGTAATGGCTGCATCATGGAACTTCTGGTCAGTTTGGCCAATGTTTGCATTTATGATCAATGCACTACCAAATCTTGAATATCGCGGTAACAAATTGAGTATAGAAAATTCCTACCAATACGGTCCAATTTGTATTGACAAAAGCGTTCGAGGAACAGGGCTTTTAGAAGCAATCTTTGAATTTTCAAAAAATAAAATGTCAAAGAAATTTCCTATCTTAGTAACTTTTGTCAACAAAACGAATGAACGGTCATATCAAGCTCACAAAAGAAAACTAGGCCTTGATGTGATTCAAGAATTCGAATTCAATGGTAATAACTATTACGAAATGGCATGCCTTACCAATGAAAATATCTAACAAGGCAAATGCACCAGGACAATAGGGCTGCCCGTTCCTTGTTCTGCTTTTGGCTGCCGGTGGTTTGCGACGTTCGACAATAAAAAAAAACATTTAAAACAAATCATATGGACCTTGCTATGAAAAAACTCATCCTGTTTGTTTTGAGTATGTGCCTCATTATTGTACGAGTTTCACCTGCTGCAGCTAAACAAGATCATAGCTCCTATTCTGTTTTATTTGACGAAATCGTTAACATTGTTGAAGATTATTTTTATAATCCTGACCAGATAGCCAAGGATTTTCCTGCAATTAAAGCCGACTATCGTATAAAGCTCAAAAATGTTTCTTCTCAAAAGGCGTTTTCAAGTCTGGTGAATACCATGCTCGGTGAGTTGAATGCTTCTCACACATACTATTTAACGCCAGATGATTATGAGTATTATCAGCTAGGTGCATTATTTTCAAAAATTCCAGAGATCGGCAAACTCTTTGATGGAAAAGAAGTCTTGTATCCATCAGTCGGTATTTTAACCCAGAAAATCGAGAAACGCCTCTACGTTGCCTCTGTCCTTGCTGGAAGTGTCGCCGAGAAAGCAGGGCTGTTAAAAGGTGATGAAATCCTGTCCGTCAATGGTAAACCGTACTTGCCAATCGCTTCACTTCGTTCACATATTGGGGAAGATGTCGCTTTTAAAATACGACGAAAACAGCTGGACGAGCCATTCACGATTTTAATGCAACCTGTACTCGTTAATCCCCAACAGGAGATGTTGGAAGCAGAAAAATCCAGTGTCCGGATTATTGAACGGAATAAAAAGCGTATTGGCTACATTCATATTTATTCTTACGCGGGTTATGAGTACCAGCAGGAATTACTGAATGCCATTGCTTGGGGTCAATTGAAAGAAGCCGACGCGTTGATCATTGATTTGCGATATGGCTTGGGTGGAGCGGCACCATCTTATCTTAATATCTTTAATACGAATATTCCGACCCTCAAAATGCATCACCGAGATGGCACGGTAACTGTTTTCGATTCCCAATGGCGAAAACAGGCGGTTTACCTGGTTAACGGGTATAGTCGAAGTGGAAAAGAACTGCTGGCACATGGTGCTCGAAGATATGAACAGGTAAAAGTCATTGGAGAGCGGACGCCGGGGCATTTCCTTGGAGGTCGGCTTTTCCCATTGTCCGACGGTAGCGCCCTTTTTCTTGCAGTGCAAAGCGCCTTTGTCGATGGTGTTAACCTGGAAGGAATTGGTGTTCCACCAGACATAGACGTTCCATTCGATATTCGCTATTGCGCCGGGCAGGACGTGCAGCTAGAAAAAGCCCTTGAGTATCTTGTCGAGCAACTATCGAGTCAAACAACAGGTGCTTTGTGAGCAGGCTAAACAAATATTAAGTATAGAAAATGAAAATCTTTTCGATGTCACCAGCAGAATTTCCTGTTTAAATTTGCGATTGATCGAACCGCATGGGCTCCCAATCATCTGGCAAGAGGGGTCCTGTTTGCCGCCACCAGCGCCCCGGAAATCCGCATCGGTTTCCGGGGCGCTTTATCAAGTTAATCTGGAAACCAACAAACATACGATGACTTGGGATCTGCTTCTCCTGCCTTTGGCAATAGAAGATCAATTGTCGCGAAAGTTCTTTTCTTGCCTTTCTTGACGAGCTTTTTCCTCAATACATAAAGTTGCTGTCGGGCGAGCAAGTAGCCGCGGAATGCCGATCGGTTCTTCAGTGACTTCACAGAAGCCGAAATCACCAGAATCGATGCGCTGAATAGTTTTTTTCAGCTTCGGTAATAACTTATTTTGACGCTCTAAAAAGCGCAGCTGCAGACGACGGTCTTCTTCCAGTTGGGCTTTGTCCAACGTATCTGCTTCATATTGAGGGGTTTGTAGATCCGTTTTTGCAGACTCAATCTGCTGTTCGATTTCTGCAATTTGTGACTCAATCAGATTCTTGAAAAATGCAAGCTGCTCTTCGTTCATATACTCATCTTCCGAAGCAGCGAGAAGTTGTTCTCTTGTCAACATAGGCTAATCCATTAAGGAAAAAGGGTTAAGGCCGCTAAAAAGCTTCTCTCAGTCTATCCATAAAGGGCTTGTCAAGCAATATTTCGATATGTTATAACATAACAAAATTGTTTGGAAGTCTTTCATGTTTTTTTAAGTATTCAAGATAAAAAAGCAAGAAAGTGCCAAAAGCCTCCTTGAACAATAGGTTTTATCTAGTTTTCATCCGGAAACGGCTTTTTTCCGCTGTAGCAGCGTCAATCTGCAGGCTTACTTGTGCGGCGTAACGGCGTACGTCTCTGCGCAAGCCATTGATTTTCTTGCCACAACGGAAAACTGCTTATTTTCAACCTGAAAACTTAATGAGTTGTCGTCCAGAGTTCCTGGATGATAGTTATCTCGCGCTTATAGCTTGCAGTTTATTCGGAGAGACGATGCATGCCTTTTTCTTTTCAGGCAAAATTCGCTGGTAGCGACGTCGACCATCAGCGTTGCACTAACCAGGTACTGACGCAGGCTGAGCGACTCTGCCAGCAGCAGAACAAGCGCTTTACAACTATCCGTCGCCGGGTCCTGACGCTGATCTGGAGTCAGCACAAACCGGTCGGAGCCTACCAGTTGCTGGATATGATGCGGCAACAAGCTCGTACCGCTCCACCGACAGTTTACCGGGCACTCGATTTTCTGCTGCAGCTCGGGCTGGTGCACCGGATTGAGTCGCTGAATGCCTACGTCGGCTGCACTCATCCGGGCGAGCCGCACGACAGTATGTTTCTGATCTGCCAGAACTGTCACGCCCTGGCCGAGCTGATTATTCCTGAAATCTCAGCCACGATTAGCCAGGTCGCTGCCGTGGCAGGTTTTGATATGGACCACCAGACTGTTGAGGTTATGGGGCTCTGCCCCAACTGCCGAAAAAAGAATGGTTGTGAATGAAGCCGCGACCTGTGGTTATCGATGAGCCGGTTCAGTGAACTTCTGCGCACGGGCAGTCTGAGCGGCATCAGCTGATCGGGAGGACTCGGGATCAACCTGGCTATACCGTAATGGTGTGTAGCCAAAAGCAATAAATTAAGTTTTCTGATTGGAAACGAGCTATACCACAATCGCCAAATGCAACTTGCTTGCATTACGGCAATAGCCATTATGGTTTTTGGGGAGTTGAATTGCAGTTTGTTCTCTTATTTTTCCGATAACGTTAGCTTGTAGCCAAGAGCGAATAGCTCTTAAAAGGAGGAATGAAATGTCTCGTCTATTCAGTGTGTTATCTGTCTCTTTTTTATGTTTATACGTTCTTTTGGGGAATTGTCTGGCAGCTGAAAAGTTGCCAGTTTTTGTTAGCCTCGTGCCACAGAAATATTTTGTGGAGCAAATTGGCAAGGACTTGGTGGATGCCCAGATCATGGTTCTGCCTGGTGCCAGTCCTGCAACCTATGAGCCGAAACCAAGGCAGATGGCGGATCTCTCTAAAACTGTCATCTACTTTGCCATCGGTGTCCCGTTTGAAAAAGTTTGGCTGGAAAAGTTTGCTGCGGCCAATCCTGCTATGAAGATCGTTCATACCGATGCCGGCATCGAAAAACTCTCCATGGTTGCTCATCCCCAACACGATGAACATGCTGAGGAAGACCATCACGATGGCCATGCTGAGGAACATCATGAGGCAGTGGGCCATGATCAAGATCAACACCACGGTCATGCCGGTGGTGACCCCCATATCTGGCTGTCGCCGCCTCTGGTGAAAGACCAGGCTCGCACCATTATGGCTGCGCTGAGCGAGGCCGATCCAGCGCATAAGGGTATCTATGAAGCGAACTTTAACGAATTTAGCGCCCGGTTGGATTCACTGGATAACGAGCTGAAAAGCATCTTTGCCGGGAAAGCCGGGCTGCAATTTATGGTCTTTCACCCGGCCTGGGGCTATTTCGCCCACGCTTATGGACTCACGCAGGTGCCTGTAGAAATTGAAGGTAAAGACCCTAAACCGGCTCAGCTGAAGGAGCTGATCGAGCACGCCAGGGAGAACAATATCAAGGTTGTTTTTGTCCAGCCTCAGTTTTCAACCAAAAGCGCCGAACTCGTGGCTCGGGAAATTGATGGGCAGGTTGCTATTGCCAATCCACTGGCAGCAGACTGGATGAAGAATTTGCGCCAAGTCGCTGAAAAATTTAAAGCAGCATTGAAATAACTCTGCGGCTGAAATAGAGATAAGCGGATTGAAATTTCGTGATGATCGTCGAAGTCAAAAATCTTGATTTTGCCTATAATGGAGAAATCGTCTTAGAGGATATAAGCCTTTCTATCCAGCAGAAGGATTTTGTAGCAATTATTGGTCCTAACGGCGGCGGTAAAACCACCTTGCTGAAACTGTTGTTGGGCTTGCTTACACCGCTGAAAGGAACGGTGAGCATTAATGGAAAGTCGCCCCAGAAGGCTTCCCAATATATCGGTTATGTCCCTCAGAATGTCAATCTGAACCACAGCTTTCCCATCACCGCGCTTGATGTTGTGATGATGGGAAAGCTCGGTCCTCAAAAACGTTTCTCGCGGCGAAACGCAACGAACCGTCGTGATGCACTCGCGTCCCTTGAGCGTATGGGCATGGCGGCCTATGCAGACAAGAAAATCGGTCTCCTCTCAGGTGGGCAGCGCCAGCGGGTGTTCATCGCCCGAGCATTGGTGACCGCACCTAAACTACTTTTGCTTGATGAGCCGACCGCCAGCATTGACACCAAGGGGCAGGCGGATTTTTACCGACTCTTGCAGGAACTCAACAAAGACATCACGGTGCTAGTGGTCAGCCACGATCTATTAGTGATATCCCGCTACGTAAAATCGGTGGCCTGTGTTAACAAAAAACTGCACTATCACGACCAGGCCGAAATCACCGGCGACATGCTGGAAGCCATGTACCCCTGCTCCGAGGAAGAAGCCTGCCCGGTTGAGCTGGTTGCCCACGGCCTGCCGCACCGGGTGCTGAAAAAGCACGAGGATCACAGCCATGATTGAAGCCTTGCAATTTGATTTCATGCGCAACGCGCTGATGGCCGGCATTTTAGTCAGTGTCATCTGCGGTATTGTGGGCACCCTGGTGGTTGTTAACCGCATCGTTTTTCTTGCCGGTGGGATCGCACATACCGCCTATGGCGGTATTGGGCTTTCATTTTATTTCGGCTGGCCCTATTTACCCGGCACAATCGGCTTCTCTCTGTTCGCCAGCATGTTGATGGCGGGCATCAGCCATAAGGCTAAGCATCGGGCCGATACCGTCATCGGTGTGATATGGGCCGTTGGAATGGCCTTTGGCATTATTCTGATCGACCTGACTCCTGGCTATAACGTTGACCTGATGAGCTATCTGTTCGGAAGTATTCTCACGGTTCCAGATTCCGATCTTATGGCTATGGGCATCACCGGGTTGCTGATAACCCTCCTGGTTGGTTATTATTATCCGGCTCTTTTGGCCATGTCTTACGATGAGGAGTTCGCTTCCATCAGGGGCATTCCTGTCAAAAAGCTCTATTTCGGACTCATCGGTACCCTGGCGGTCACCATCGTTCTGGCCATCCAGGTTGTCGGGCTCATCCTGATTATCGCTCTGTTGACGATTCCACCATTTATAGTTGAAAAATATGCCAAGAGCCTGATTCAAATGATGGTGGCCTCAAGTCTGCTCGGAGCAACCTTCACTATTACTGGCCTCTGGCTTTCCTATCGCTACAACCTCACTTCGGGTGCCACGATTATCATGGTTTCAGGTAGCGTTTTTCTGCTATCTGTTCTCGTTGATAAGGTCCACGTTGCCATTCAAAAAGGCAAAGGTCGGATCAAAGCGTCTTAACCAGGAATATGCCATGTGCCAACAATGCAACTACGATTGATCTGCTGATTGAGAACGCTGTGATTGAACGGATCAGCACGGGCGGCCGGGCATTCTATTACTGCTTTGGTCCCAGAACGTCTTGCTATTGACACCGAACCTTTATGGAGAACATTCCCGGGCCGCATCGACAAAGTGGAAATCTGTATCGACGGTATCTGTAAAAATTGCGATAAGCAGAAGGCAAAAATGAACTCGTTTCCAATCTGAAAACTTAATGGTTGTCATCCGGAGTTTCCGAATGACGACGAACTAAAAAGCACCAGTTAATGCAACAGTAATCACTGCAAGGGAGTTGTATGAATCGAAAACCCGTCCATATCATCACCGGATTTCTCGGCGCGGGCAAAACCACCTTTCTCAATCATTTTATCAAAGAACGCTTACCCGAGCGTATTTTCGTCATAGAAAATGAGTTTGGGCCTACCAGCATAGATGGCGCGCTCGTTCTAGATTCTGTAGAAAAGGTTGTCGATTTGACGGCCGGTTGCCTGTGCTGTTCGCTGGCGGACGAGTTGCTGGAAGTTTTGGAAGAGGCATACAAACAGCGGGACCAGTACGACCGAATAGTCATTGAAACGACGGGAATAGCCGATCCAAGTTCCATTCTTCAGGTGTTTCTTGAAAATCCTGCAGTAGAGAAAGTCTTTGATCTCCAGCAAGTCATCTGCATGGTAGACGCTAAGCACGTAACGGAGTGGCTTCAGGAAGTGGAAGAATCATTACGTCAAATTTCGATTGCGGATGTTGTCCTGGTTAATAAAGTCGATACTGTTTCCAAAGAGGAACTCCAGAACGTGCTCGATCTCCTTAAAAAAATAAACCCGCTGTCTAAAGTACAGGAAGGAACACAAGGTATTTTTAAGCTTAAGGAGATATTGTCGGTTGGAACGGTAAAACCCGAATCTGTTACTAGTGTCAAAAACGACCATCACTATGAACATGGTCAGGGAGAGAAAAATCGTCACAAGATCACCACGTTTACACTCAACTTCCCTCATGCTTTGGATTTAGACCGCTTGGTGCGGGATCTTAACGAAATCGTGAAGCGTTATCGAGGTCAGGTGTATCGTATCAAAGGATTCATTGCCATTCCGAATTACCCGAATCGTGTTATTCTTCAATCAGCAAGAAGTGCTATTATCGCTACAGATGGCATTCCCTGGGAAGACGAGGGAGATAGGGTGGGCAAACTGGTATTTATAGGCCGTGGGTTGAAGAAAGAAACATTTGACACAATGCTAGGCAGGCATATGCTCAATATGGACGATTCAATAAAGATCGATTGATTTTTGCAAATCTAAGCAGCTCTGGAAGGTCGGAGGGAGAAACTTCAGATTTCGGCATTTCAATTTGCAAATCATCTGTCGAAATCAGTATTCAATATCTCCAAGGGATTTTGCGTCCCATTGTGAAAGAAATAAACAACCCATTCTGGATCAGCTGAAAATCTATTTTGCATCCTCTCGACACGTGCTGGAGATTGGTTCCGGAATAGGGCCCCTTGCGGTGTTTTTTGCTGAGAATCTACCTCATCTTGTCTGGCATACCAGTGACAGGCTTGAAAATCATGCCAGGGTGATAGCCTGGATCAGCGAATCACAATTGGACAATATTGTGCCTCCGCTTGAGTTCGCCATCGGCCGTGATCCATGGCCCGCTATTCAGGTTGACGCCGTATTTACAGCCAATACAACTCACATGCTTTTTGAAGCCAGAAAATGACACCTTTCAATCATATCCATTTGCTTGTTAAAGATATAGGGCGTGGCGAGATTTCTAAAAGAATGCAACTGGCGGCCGGGCGGGTCGCACAGAGCTTCAATCAAAGAAAATCCCGCAAAGGGGCTTCCTGGGAAAAGTGAAACTGGCTTTGGAGCCCCAGGGGAGGACGAGAACCCTCCTGGAGGGCCCGGAAGGTTATGTTCTTCGTGAGGCGGAAAGTCGCTATGGGATTTTAGTCTGAAAAATTACGCTCTAAGACAGAGAATTAGGGCTTATTCACTCTATTTTATATTAAAATATAGATAATTATCTTGGTCCGACCTCAAGTGAAAATTCTGTCCCCTTTTTGCCCCCAGGACGCATATTGTTATGTCGCAGGTCAACAGGGGCCTCAGAATCCGGTCTTCCCTCCCAAAGTTTTGTCTGCCCCAACTGAAGAGCCTCCAGGGGGATGTCGGCCGGCGCGTTGTGGTGACGGAACATCCCGATTGGCTGTTGCCGGTTCCTTTTACTGCCCCTGAAGAGTTTACCGATATTGACACTCCAGAGGTTTACGCCAGACTGGTCCGCAACTGGATTTAAGGGTGTTCAGTCGTTTTTGGTGCTAACATGCTGTTGCGTAGCGCTGGCCACAGAGAGGTTGAAAACCGCAGCATCGTTCCGGGCTGCTCTGTTTAGTGCGCTGATCAACGAATTCAGCGAAGCATTGAGAATGCTGCCATCACGCCCCACGCCAAATAACCTTTGTTTGCCGACGACAATCTCGACATAGGCACAGGCATCGGCACTTGATCCGTATTCTGCGGCATGCTCCTGGTAATCAGCAATCTCGAAAGGTAGCCCCAACTGCTCACACGCCTTGTTCAGAGCGGACAACGGCCCATTACTTGTGCTGTTAATATCAAAAATACCATGCGGAGTCCGCAGGCTGGCCTTAAGGCAGGTCTGCGGGCCTTCACTGGTGACCACCGGGTCAACCAGGGCAAAGGGTTCCGGGGCAAAGAGATAAGTCTGTACAAACGTATCAATAATCATGCTGCTGGTGATTTCAACTCCTGAGCTGTCAGCAAGTTTTTGGATAATCTGGCTAAACTCTATCTGCAACCGTCGTGGCACCAGGAGCCCTTCACGTTCCAAGATATAGGCGATTCCCCCTTTTCCTGATTGGCTGTTGATCCGTATCACCGCTTCATAGTTGCGGCCAATATCTTCTGGATCGACGGGAATATAAGGAACTTCCCAGAATCCATTAGGATTTTCCCGTCGAACTGCGAACCCTTTTTTGATGGCATCCTGATGTGAACCGGAAAAGGCAGTAAATACCAACTCACCGGCGTAGGGATGGCGTGGATGGATCGGGATCTGATTACAGAACTCAACTTCGCGCATCATCCTGGTCATGTTTGAAAAATCCAGGTTGGGGCTGACCCCGGCAGAATAAAGGTTCATTGCCAGATTGACAATATCCAGGTTTCCGGTTCTCTCTCCATTGCCGAACAGCGATCCCTCAATACGTTCTGCACCGGCCAGCAATGCTAATTCCGCTGTGGCGACTGCTGTGCCGCGATCATTATGGGGATGAACACTGATAATGACACTGTCCCGTTTTTTGATGTTGCGACAGAACCATTCAACCTGATCGGCAAAAACATTGGCCGTGGCAACCTCCACTGTGGTAGGCAGATTCAGGATCATTTTGTTCGCGGGTGTTGGTTCCATCACCGCCACGACTGCGTTACAGATTTCCAGGCTGAAGTCCGCTTCGGTAAAACAAAATGTTTCCGGAGAGTATTGATAAGTCCAGATGGTTTGCGGATAACGGGCCATCTGCTCACGGACCAGTCGGGATGCCCGTGTAGCGATATCAATGCAGCCGGAGCGATCAACCTTAAAAACCACATCACGGAAAACGGGTGCGGTGGCGTTGTAAACATGGACTACAGCGCGTGAAGCCCCTGCCAATGCCTGGAATGTTCTGTCGATTAGATCCTCACGAGCCTGGGTCATGACCTGAATCGTCACATCTGCCGGGATGGCATGGGTTTCAATAAGTTGGCGAATAAAGTCAAAATCGATTTGTGAGGCTGCCGGGAATCCGACTTCAATCTCCTTGAAACCAATCGCAACCAATAGTTCAAAAAAATTCTTTTTGCGCTCGATATCCATCGGTTCGATGAGGGCTTGATTTCCATCCCTCAAGTCAACGCTGCACCAGTGCGGAGCTTGCCGCTGGACGCGATTCGGCCATTGGCGGTCGGGCAGGTCAAAGTTATTGATGGGTCGATATTTTTCAGCTGGGTTGGAAAGCATCATAGGGATTCCTCAGTTGTGCGTCTGATCAGCGTTATGGTTCTCTGGTTGAGTCTGGATTGCCGATGAGTATAGCTTGTGATCTGGTGGCATTCTTGCTAAATATAGACAATGAATATCGAAAAAATGACAAAGTTGTCCCCGATTAATATCGGTTATCGCGTTGATCTAACCCAGCCGGTCATCCCCCTGTCCATGCAGGTCAGAGATGCAGGTTGCGCCAGTGCTCACGCCCATCCGCGGGGGCAGCTGATATACGCCAGTAGCGGGGTGATGAGAGTATTCTGCCGCCGTGACCAGTGGGTAGTTCCGCCTTCGCAAGCCGTTTGGGTGCCGCCATGGGTTGAACACGAGGTCTATTTTCCCGGCAATGTGTGGTTGCGAAATCTCTTCATCGACCCGTCGGCGCTAGCCGGATTCCCGCAACAATGCACTGTCATTAAGGTTTCGGCCCTGCTCCGTGAACTGATTCTGACCGCGATGACTGTGGTAGATAATTATCCGGCCGATAGCCCCGAGTTCCGCCTGATGCAGGTTATTCTTGATCAGTTGCGGCAGGCTGAACCGACCGCCTTGCATTTGCCCATGGGGCAGGATGATCGTTTGACGCGGGTTTTGCAGGAACTCATGAGGGCCCCAGGGGAAAGTCGCAGTCTTGATGAATTGGCCGTTATTGCAGGGGCAAGTTCTCGCACGCTGTCGCGTCTTTTTGTCCGCGAAACCGGACTTACTTTTGGACAGTGGCGTAAGCGACTCCTGCTTCAGGAAGCGATCCACCGATTGGATAATGGTGAAAGTGTGACCACAGTCGCATTTGATCTGGGCTATCAGAGCTTGAGCGCCTTCATTGAAATGTTCAGGCAAGTGCTCGGTGTTTCTCCTAAAAAGTATCTGCGCAAACAGAATGTATCATCGGGGTGATCGCCGCAGGAAAAGATCAATAAAATCAGAGATAAATCAGATTAATTGAGTACTATGGGATTACTTCTTCTGAAGGAATCAAGCTTGTGACTGAAAAAGCAGCCAAGCCCATCGGCCGGATACCGTCCACAACAAAAATTAGGATCTGAACTTTAGGGGGGCGGTTTGTCGACCAAGGGGAACAGACTTAAGCGCCGGGTGGAACCGTGGGGCCAAAAGCATCACTCTAAAAAATAAATCTGCCCCCTTTTGGATCATTATCCTCTATGAAAACATTCGGCGGAGGCAACGGGGAGCAGAAACTGTTGCGAGGATTTTTCATCTTGAAACGGCATAAAGACGATTTGAGGTGCCAAAAAGATGCGAATCTGAGTTTGATGAGATGATAATTCCAATAAAAGAATGGTTGAAGTTTAAAACTTTCATGCCTGATTTTAAATGCGACTACAAGGAGGGTTTTCATGCTGAAATCAAAAATTGTCTGGTGGCTGCTTTTCTGCGTTTGTGGCGTATCCCTTTTCGCTTGTGGAGGAGGTGGTGGTGATGGCGAAGAAATGTCTGAAGGAACAGTCTTGCCTGCTGCACCGATGGCCGGTGGGGCGGCACATGCCCTGTTCCTGAAAGCCGATGGCACCTTGTGGAGTAGCGGTGCCAATGACTTTGGACAGCTGGGTGACGGCACAACGACAGGTCGTGAAACGCTCGCCCAGGTTGGCAGCGATAATAATTGGAGCCGGGTTGCGAGCGGATATTTCAGCAACCTGGGCCTGAAGTCAGACGGCACACTCTGGGCCTGGGGTAATAATCGATCAGGTTCCCTGGGAGACGGTTCCACGGCAGATATCCTTTTGCCGACCCAAATCGGCAATGACTCCGATTGGGGGACAATGGACCTTAAGTCGAGTCATGCTGTGGCGATCAAAACCGATGGCAGCCTCTGGGAATCCAAGGACACCAACGGCTTCGTCCAGGTTGGTTCGGATCAAGATTGGCAGAGGATAGCGGTTGGGTATGATTACACGCTTGCTCTCAAGACTGATGGAAGCTTGTGGGCCTGGGGCAAAAATTATTTCTGGCAGCTAGGTGACGGGACATCCATCGAACGGCCTGACCCGATACAGATTGGGGCTGCTAAAGACTGGATCGACATTTCGGCAGGCTTTAGCCATTCGATGGCTATCAAGTCGGACGGCACCCTCTGGGGTTGGGGAGAGAACCAGTACGGTCAGGTTGGAGCCACGGGCATTACCAGCAGTCCGGTGCAGGTCGGCAGCGACCGTAATTGGGCAAAGGCTACTGCAGGCTATGGCCATACCTTGGGTTTGAAGAGAGATGGCAGCCTCTGGGCCTGGGGAATCAACAATTTCCACCAGCTAGCAGATTTCCAGGAGGGAGCCAGTCTCCTTCCGGTACAGATTGGAAGCGCGACCGATTGGGCCAATATTGTCGCCGGTGAGGAGTCCTGCTTTGCCATGAAAACCGATGGTTCTGTCTGGAGCTGGGGGTTCAATAACAGTGGACAGTTGGGGCTGGGAACAGCTGGGAGCAAGAAATCACCAGTACTGGTTGCCGCAGAAGCCACCTGGAATCGAATTTTTGTCGGACCAACGCATGTTGTTGCACGGCAGACGGATGGTTTCTGGTGGGGGTGGGGCAGCAACATCAACTCTCAACTGGGTGATGGAACCGATTTAAACAAGGATCTCCCTGTTAAATTGCTCGACCAGAGCGATTGGGATCAGTTTGCCCTCGGCGATAGAGTGACCTGCGCAACGAAAACGGATGGAACACTTTGGTGCTGGGGGAGAACCCCTCTAAACTCTTTGCCCTTCTATGGTAGCCCGGTTCAGATCGGCACAGACGCGGACTGGACTTTGATCACTGCAGGACGAGGTTATGACTCTTACCTGCTAGGAATAAAAACCGATGGGAGTCTCTGGGCCTGGGGAGGATACTATCTCGATGGAAGCACATCGCCGCAACAAACCCCGGTTCAGTTTGGAATCGATACCGACTGGGCGTCTGTTGATGCCGGAAGTGGACACGCCTTGGCCATAAAAGCAGACGGGACTCTCTGGAGCTGGGGACGCAATGCGGATGGCGAGCTGGGATTGGGGCTTCCGGCCCTCGATCAGTGGGTGCCAGCCCAGGTTGGGAGTGATACCGACTGGAGCCAGTGCGCGAGTGGCGAAGGTTTTAGTATCGCCCGTAAGACGGACGGCACCTTGTGGGCTTGGGGAACAAATAACGCAGGGCGACTTGTGACAGGTACGACTTATGGCAGCTATCTTCCTGTCCAAATTGGTACGGATTCCGACTGGCAAGGCGTTTCAGCTGGAAGTTCGTACGCGGTTGCTCAAAAAGCCGATGGCAGCTTGTGGCACTGGGGTGTTCCTCTTTATAACGTTGGCACCCTGAATTCAGACATGCCGGGCCTCTCAACCCCGACACGCATTGGCACATCTCTTGATTGGGCGGTTTCCACAGCTGGCGGCCAATCTTATGGAATCGGCTTGAAAGTGGATGGTTCCCTGTGGAGTTGGGGGACAAATATCAACGGGCAATTGGGAGACGGGTCGGCATTTGTGGAGAATCCCACGCGCGTCATGCTTCCGTGAACTAGAAAAGAGTTAACCGGGACAATTCCTTTTTGGCTATTTATTTTAACAGGTTAAGTTTCTAGGAGGGTTTTCATGCTGAGATTAAAAGTAATCTGGTGGCTGATACTCAGTGTTTTCGGTTTGTCACTGTTTTCTTGTGGCGGAGGTGGGGGCGGCGGACAGGATACCGTTCCGACAGTTGCCCAGATGGCGGGCGGAGCGGGACACACTGAACAATAAAGCAACAATATACTCTCAAGCCAGGTCATCTTATGTCCAAGGATTTTGCTTCCCATTGCGAAAGAAATAAACAACCCATTCTGGATCAGCTGGAAGTCTATTTTTCTTCCTCTCGACACGTGCTGGAGATTGGTTCCGGAACAGGGCAGCATGCGGTGTTTTTTGCTGAGAAACTACCTCATCTTGTCTGGCATACCAGTGACAGGACTGAAAATCATGCCAGCGTGAAAGCCTGGATCAGCGAATCACAATTGGACAATATTGTGCCTCCGCTTGAGTTTACCATCGGCCGTGACCTATGGCCCGCTATTCAGGTTGACGCGGTATTTACAGCCAATACAACTCACATTATGCAGGCCGCGGAAGCAAAGCTGATGATGGAGCTGGTGGCTGCCAATTTAACTCGGGACGGAGTCTTCTGCCAGTACGGGCCGATGAATGTGGATGGAAAATATACCAGCAAAAGCAATCAGGATTTTGATCAAACCCTTAAAAATAAAGGTTATGGCGGAATCCGCTCAGTCGAAGAATTGGTAAGCTGGGGGCAAGGCATGCAACTGGTGGAAAAAATCCCCATGCCAACGAACAATTTTCTGCTGGTGTGGAAGAAAAGGTCGATTCAAATCGAGCCCAATTAGCCTGAGAGGGACGGTTTGTCGGCCAGATCGCACCGGATGGAACTGCGTGGACCGGGAAAGCCTTCTAAAAATAAATCTGTCCCATTTTGGGTCTTATTTCTAATGGCAATTCGGACAGTTTTATGCGGCCGCTCCGTGCAGTTTACATTCAATACTGCGGAGGAGCTCTTCAAAGAACAAGAATTCGATAATCCCTATGGCAAGAAAAAACTGCACATCAATAAAAATGGTTATTACTGATCTGGATGGAACGTTGCTCAATGACGATCATCTGCTTTCAGACATAAATCTGCAGCATCTGCACTATCTGCGGGAGCAGGGCGTATTGATTGTTGCTGCGACAGGACGCAGTTTATTTAAAGTGAATGCTGTCATTGGTGAGGACGTCCCCCTTGATTATGTCATTTTTTCATCGGGTGCCGGAGTTTATGATTGGCAGAACAGACGACTTCTAAAATGGGAAGAGTTTGAAAAGGGAACGGCTCCGGTTCTGTGCGCAAATCTGATTGATTTAAATCAGAACTTTGTCGTGTTCGAACCCATTCCGAACAACAATAAGTTCTGGTTTCATCAGGGGGCAGGGCTGTGTAGCGAATTTGAGCAATACCTTGAACGAAATATCCAGGACTGCCAACCATTACCCCTTGAAGCACTGCCTGAATATGCCGGGCAGATGATGTGCATTATTAAAAACGATGTGCATCTGTTTGCATCCATTCAATCCGCTTTGTACAATGTCAGAAACGACATAAAAGTTATTCGGGCCACATCGCCGGTGAATGCCGATTACATTTGGCTCGAAGTCTTTCCAGAAAATGTTTCCAAGGGGCATGCCGCTAAATGGCTGTGCCATGAACTGGGTATTACAAAAGCGGAAACTATAGGGATTGGTAACGATTATAACGACATCGACTTACTCGAATTTACCGGCATGTCCTATACCGTAAAAAATGCGCCTGAGGAATTGAGAAATCAATATCCAGCCATACCATTTACCAATCATGAAAATGGGTTTTCGGAAATTGTTGGGGCGTTTTTTAAAGGCCGCTAAGAGATGGTCCCCAAAAATCAGGAAAACAGCCAGCCGAGCCCATGGAGGCAGTCCCGAGTTTACTGCAAAGTTGCTTAAACTAGCGTCGTCTGGGCAGGGCCTTCTAATCGCCACTTGGCAGTCCTGATGCCAATAACGACAAAACCGACAGAAAAGGCGTAAAAGGCTTTAATGTCAGTATGTTGACTTGTCCGTTCTGTGTGCTAATTTGCCGAAATTCGGTAAGTTTAATTTTTTTGGAAGGAGATAGTTTGTGAAAAAACGATATCTATTAATTCTGGTTACGGTTTTAGCCGTGACTGCCTGTAGCAGTTTCAGGAGCGGTCCCAAAACGGAGCCCGCGGCGGAAATCACCACCATGGGGGCTTTTCATGCCGAAATGTCCGGTTGTCAGACCTGTCACGCTGACGGGAGCCAAGTCACTGTCAGTGATAGTGAAACTCATGAAAATGAGCAATGTGTCAACTGCCATGGCGGTTATGCAGAAATGGCAAATCCTGCGTTGAAGTTTGATCCGCACACCTCCCATCTTGGGGATATCAACTGCACTACCTGCCATAAAGGCCACGATGCTCCGCAATTCTATTGCAACAATTGCCACTCCTTTAACATTGGGGCGATGCCTTTTGCCGATGTTCCTAAAAAAACGGCCTGGGACGGGGATTGGAACCAGGAGGCTATTCAAAAAGCCATCGCAGCAGGTCCCGTCGAAAAGACCGATGTCGTCGTTGTTGGGGCAGGCAGTACCGGCTTTAACGCTGCACTGACTGCCGAGCGGAAAGGGGTCAAGGTAATTCTGTTTGAAAAAGCTCCCTTTACCGGCGGTAATTCAATGCTTGCTGCCGGCGGTATTAATGCCGTCGGGACTCCGCAGCAGGCCAAGAAGGGGATTAATGACCGCGTTGATTGGTTTGTTGAAGACACCATGAAAGGCGGTCGTTATAAAAACGACGAAAAACTGGTGCGGATTATGGCAGAAGAATCTGCTGATGCTGTTAAATGGCTGGAATCCTTAGGGGTTAACCTGGACGGGCTGAAGCGTTCCGGTGGCGCACGGGTCCAACGCACCCATGCGCCGGCCAACGGAGCCAGTGCTGGTCCTCAGATTATTCAAACCTTGCGGAAGGTTGCCAAACGTGAGCATCTGGATACCCGGCTCAATTCTCGGGTTGAAAAGCTGGTCCTGAACGACAATAAAGAAGTTGTTGGGGTGGTCGTTCATGGCAAGCACAGCGGCTATTACATGGTTGCTGCGGATGCCGTGGTCCTTGCCACCGGTGGTTACGGGATGAACAAAGAGATGATTGCCTGGTATCGTCCCACTTTTGCCAAGATGACCAGTTCCAACAATATTACCGCCACCGGCGATGGGATCACCTTGGCCAAGGAAATTGGCGCCAGTATGACGGATATTGACTGGGTTCAGGCCCATCCGACCGTTGGCAAGGACAGCCGTATCCTCATTTCGGAAACGGTCCGCGGCGTTGGGGCAATTCTGGTCAATACTGATGGCAAACGTTTCGTGAATGAACTGACCACTCGCGACCGCGCTTCCGATGCCATCCTTAAGCAAAAGGAAGGTTATGCTTGGTTGGTTTTTGACGAACAGCTGATTGCCAAGAAAAAAATGGTCCGCGGTTACGAACACCTGGGAATGTTGAAAAAGGCCGATACTGTTGAAGGGCTTGCCAAAATGACCGGGATGTCCGCTTTACCGGAAACCATCAAAGCCTATAACGCTTATCAGGCGACTGGAAAAGATCTGGCCTTTGGCCGGAGCGATATGCCGTTGAACCTGACCAAACCCCCATTCTATGCGGTCCGGGTTGCGCCGGGAATTCACCACACCATGGGTGGGGTTGCCATTGACACCGACTCCGAAGTTCTGGATCTGCAAAGCTGGCCGATTCCCGGTCTCTATGCTGCAGGTGAGGTGACCGGTGGCGTTCATGGTTTTAACCGTCTTGGTGGTAACGCCATTGCCGATACCGTTGTTTTCGGTCGTCGGGCAGGCGCCCATGCTGCGGAATATGCTCTGAAGAAATAATCCGCTGCGAACTAACAACCGAGGGAGCCGCAAGCAGGGCTCCCTCGGTTGTTTTCCTCCTTACAATGATCTGCGATAACAAATCGCAGGCGATCATCAAGGCACTCGCTTCGAACGTGCCCCCTTCTGATCTGGTCCATGTCCACCTCTGTGAAACTGGGCATGGCAATCTCCCCCTCAGGGCTCCTCATTGGCTCTGGCAACTATCCCTTACGCAGTTAGTTGGTTCTGTCTTGACTCCGAAGATGCCCAGGTCACAAATGCCAGCGCAATTTTTACAGATGGAAAAGGATTAGTGTCCCGTACGGTTAGTTCTCTATCCCAATTCCGGTCATTTTTGCCGCTGTCTACGTTCTGCCTTCTCGGCTTAGCCCCAGCTAGGCCTGCGGCGGCACGCCTTGACAGCAACAAAAATGACTCAAAATTAATTCAAATAACTAACCAAACGGGACACTAGACACAGGGCTGCATGACTGTCAGATCCTGTCGTTTCAGCAGATCGATATCCCGCCTGGGCGGATTGCCGAACATGGGGGTATATTCGCGATTAAATTGCGAGAGGCTTTCATAGCCGACCTGGTAGGCTGTAGTTACTGTATTCAGATCGGCTGCAAGCATCAGATTTCGCGCTTCGATCAGGCGCAGATTTTTTTGAAATTGCAGTGGGCTCATGGCCTTGATGGATTTAAAATGTATATGAAAGCCCAAGACTCTCATGCCTGCATCGAGCCGGAAAACACAAAAAGATTTGGGCTGGAGGCCCAAGGAGGCTGGATTGATTGCCGATATCGACCGGCCTGAATATTTCTTATAGAAAGGACACAGACAATGACAAAACTTGCATTAATCACAGGTGGCAGTCGTGGCCTAGGAAAAAGCATGGCTCTGCATCTGGCTGCAAAAGGGCGGGATGTTATCTTGACTTATCATAGTGACAAAAGCTCGGCAGACTCTGTTGTCCGGGCGATTGAGGAGAAAGGGCAACAGGCTGTCGCGCTGCAGTTGGATGTAGGAAGGTCCGACACTTTCGTAGCTTTTGCCGAGACCCTCACAACCGTTTTGCAGGGAACGTTTGCGCGTACAAACTTTGATTATCTTATTAATAATGCCGGTACGGGGTTGTATGAGACCTTTATGGAGACGAGCGAAGAGAGCTTCATGCGCATGATGAATGAGCACATTAAGGCCCCGTTTTTCCTGTCTCAAAAGCTACTTCCCCTGATGGCGGATGGTGGCCGGATTCTGAATGTCTCTTCAGGATTGACCCGCATCATCCATCCGGGCTATGGGGCCTATGCCATTATGAAAACTGCGGTCGAGGCGTTGACCCTCTATCTGGCCAAAGAGTTGGGACCACGGCGGATTGCGGTGAATACTCTCGCACCAGGTGCTATCGAGACAGATTTCAGAGGCGGAGCTGTGCGGGATAATAAAGATGTAAATGCCAAAATCGCTGCCATAACAGCATTAGGCCGAGTCGGTTTGCCTGATGATATTGGCGGGGTTGCCGCGGCCATTCTGGACGACGAGGCAGGATGGATCAACGGTCAGCGGATAGAGGCGTCAGGAGGGCAGGCTATCTGAATAATCCACCAGGAAAGGGTTGATTTGTAAAATGTCCTTTCCTGGTGAGTTTTCCCGTGACTGGGGTAAATCGTCCAGACTGGTGTTGGACCGTCAAGTGCCTGAACCGATCATCTCCCATCCTTCTCTCACCTTATCCTCGGAAAAAATATCCGTCTCTTGTTCTGATGGTAGCCAACCGGCGGCCCCTTGCGCGCGCGGCGTGTGCGGTTATAGTCTTGGGTAATATACATCCGCATAACAAAAAGAAGGGAGCTATCATGGCCATGGAATATCGCCAACTTGGAAACTCGGGCCTTATGGTGCCGGTATTCAGCCTGGGCACGGGGACTTTCGGGGGCAATAACGAATTTTTTAAAAAATGGGGCGACATCGACGTGAAGGAAGCCTCTGAACTGGTGGATATCTGTCTTGAGCACGGCATGAATTTTTTCGACACAGCGGATCTCTATTCCACCGGCGCGGCCGAAGAAATCCTCGGCAAGGCGGTGGGTAACCGACGCAACGACTTGCTCATCTCTACCAAGGCCACCTTTCCCATGGGAGAAGGGCCGAACGAGTGCGGCTCGTCGCGCTACTACCTTATCCGTGCCGCGGAAGATAGCCTGAGGCGACTCGGCACCGATCATATCGACATCTACTTCATGCACGGTTTCGACGCCCTGACCCCGGTGGAAGAAACCTTGGCCGCACTCGATAACCTTATAACGTCAGGCAAAGTGCGCTACATCGGTGCCTCCAACTTCTCGGGTTGGCACCTTATGAAGTCGCTCGCTATATCTGAAAAACGCGGGCTGGCACGCTATGTGGTCTACCAGGGCTACTACTCGCTGGTGGGACGTGATTACGAATGGGAACTGATGCCGCTGGGACTTGACCAAGGCGTGGGGCTGATGGTGTGGAGCCCGCTGGGCTGGGGGCGCCTTACCGGTAAAATCACTCGCAACAACCCGCCCAAGGAGGGCCGCATCGCCCAAGGTGGTGCTGTGGGCGGCCCGTCAGTGGATGACGAATACCTGTTCAGGGTAGTCGATGCGCTGCAAGAGGTGGCAACCGAGGTTGGCAAAACCATCCCGCAAGTAGCACTCAACTGGCTTTTGCGACGGCCCACGGTCAGTAATGTGGTCGTAGGGGCGCGCAATGCCGACCAGTTGAAGCAGAACCTTGGCGCACTGGGGTGGCAACTGGACGAGGCACACATTGCCAAACTCGACGCGGCCAGCCACCGCGAGCCAACCTATCCCTACTGGCACCAGAAAGGATTCGATCAGCGTAACCCCAAACCAACGCAGTGGTAACCAAGCCGACGCTGAATTTTGCGCCGTTATTATTCCATCCGGCCGTCCTTTGGGGCGGTCGGATGGAACTTAAGGGTGGAAAAGTGGAAAATATCTTCCAAACTGCCCAAAAAAAGCAGCATGAAGCCTGCTGTTATTGAAGATACCGATAGTATACCCGCTAATAAGTATCTGGTAATTTTCATACTATCTGTCAAACATCAGGAGAGCTAAGGCTGGCAACTCGGGACGGGCGTCAGGGGTTACTTCTTTGTTTGCAACAGCGGTTAAAAGACCTGATCGATCCTTAGCCAGTTGTTGGAAAGGCTCATCTCTGGCCTCGGTAGGCTGTTTCTCAACAGCCTGTTGTCTTTTTTGGTGTGGCTATTTTGGGCAGACCCGCCTCACATCAGCCAACTCATTCTTAATAGACGCGGTTCCTGCCCGACCTTTTAACTTGATATAATCGTTGGTCAGCGCGATTAAAAAGGTCCGTAAAGGTCTCGCCCTTATTCAGGGTCGCGATTCCGAAACTTGCGGTCACCTTGATTGTGGATCTTCCCAAGGAGATGTTTGTTTCCGCGATGGCACTGCGCAGTTTCTCGGCGACAATCAGGGCTGTTGGATGGGAAGATTCCGGTAAAATAAGAATGAATTCGTCGCCACCGTAGCGTCCCAAAGAGTCGCTTTCGCGAATCTGGTTTCTGCAGAGTTGAGTTATTTCAATCAACACTCTATCGCCAGCCTGATGTCCCCAGGTATCATTTATTTTTTTATAATGATCGATATCAAAGAGGAGAATACTCAGATCCCGCTTGTATCTTGCGGCATACGCAAGAGCTCTTTCTCCGATTTCAAGAATATTCCGTCTATTTTCTATGCCAGTTAGCGAATCAGTCGTGGCCATAGCATGAAGTTTTCTCTCGAATTTTTTCTCCTCTGTTATGTCGGAAAGTATGTAAATTATTCCTCCATAAAATTTATTTGTGTCAGATATGATGTTTTTCTTTATTTTATAATAATGATCATCTCCATTTTTTTTCACAATAAAAGTTTTTTCTTTATTAAGAAGTCTGTAAAGAGTTGTTGATTTTTCTATGTTTTGTAAATGAATATAATCAATATTAGATCCTATGTGATATTTTTTAATTTCTGGTAAAATTAATTGTATAGATTTGTTGTAGTCAACCAGTTTGTTTTTTGAATTTGTTACGATAAGTCCATTTTCAAAATTTTCAAAAATATGATCTCTTGCAACAGGAACAATTTCAAAGAGAGATAGATGAAATATTGCTACAGCTAAAAGAGGGCATGCTGCTCCAAATGCGAGCGGGTTGATGTCAAAGTTTTTAGGTGTTAGCTCTAGAAGATATAAGATGTATCCAAAAAATGGAAAAGCCGTTGCTGAAATTAATAATGAAATATTGTTTCTATACTTTTTGTTTTTTATAAAACGGAAAATACTATAAACTAAGGACATGAGAATAAGAATTATAGTGTATGCTGAATCTACATAATACCATGGTCCTTTTTTGAACAGTAGGATGGAATAACCGTCATGGAAGATAAGGCTTGGGTTAACATAGAAAAGATTGTTACTGAAAGTTGTTAAATGCATGAAGAAAGTGCAAATAGGTATAATAAGAAGGGAGACTGTTAATTTTAAGGGAATGACATTCGAGTTGGTCAGATATTTCCTGATAAGGGAATAGATAAAAAATGGAATAAATGGTATGCCAAAATATTGAATATCTGAAAAAAATATGGCTGTTTGTAAATCTGCTGAAGCTATTTCAAACGCATATCCTACTGTATAAACAATCATTGACAGCATTAGAAATAAGAAAGAACTCCCCCCAACAGCTCTACGATGATGAAATGCCAGGGCAGTAAAGAAAAGCTCAAGCCCGGCAATAATAAGAAGGAGGATAGCGAATGATGGCAAACTATTTATGTAAAGTTCAGGCATGAGTGTTCAATTTCTTAACTATTAAAGTTAGATATGTCGATCATGATTAGAGGGTGAGTATGAGTTTTGAACCCTGTCCTGTTTCTCTCACGAAGAAAGTCCCTCTGCTTAAAATCAATATCATAGAAAAGTTTCATTGCACAGATTTTATCTTGCTATGGGGGACGGTTTCGCTCTCAGTGGAATCGTGCCTCAGTCGGAGGAAGGTTTTGAAAAATAGCATTGATCTGCTCAACAAAAACGCAGTTGGACGTAGTTGCTGGGAACGTCACGGCTGGGCGCTCTAGTGCCCTGTTCGGTTAGTCCTCTATCCCAATTTCGGTCCTTTTTTCCTCTGTCTACGTTCTGCCTTTTCGGCTTAGCCCAAGCTAGTCCTGCGGCGCCCCCCCCCTCGACAGCAATAAAAATGTCTCAAAATTAATACAAATAACTCGCCGAAGGGGACACTAGAGCGTCAGTAGCGGCACGCTGAGCCCCAAGCCATGAGCGACACTGGTGAAGGCGTTTCGGTTTATGGTTTTGTCCGTGCCGAAACGGTCGGTGAAGAGCTTTTGAATATAGGGGATCTTTGAGGTGCCGCCGGTTAGGGAGACGGTATCGATCTGTGCAGCGTTCAAGCCGCACTGGCTGAGGACGTCGTCGATGCAGTTTTCAATCTTTTTGAAGTGGTTGTGGTTGAGCTGTTCAAATTCGTTTTTGCTCAGTGCTACGTCCAGTTCCAGGTCGGTTTCGTAAAAGCGGATCCTGGTCTGCGCAGCACTGGAAAGGTCGCACTTTGCCTGCTCAATGGCCTGGAAAAGAGCGAAGCCGAAGTTCTCCTCAATGATGTTTTCCAGATTCTGAATCGCCTCCAGGTTGTCGGTACTGCGCTTGATAACGCGGATCAGCTCCCGGTTTTGCCGAGTGCGCAGCAGCGGAATGCGGTGCCACTGACTCAGGGTGTAGATAAGGCTGTCCGGGATTTCCGTCCACTGCTCGGTGGCAAACGCTTTATATCTGGCGTTCCGGCCAAAATGATGGGCAATTTTGTCCCACATGACCTGTGAGTCCAATTTATCTCCGGCGATATAAACCCCGCCAAGCCCAAGAACTTCACTATGGCCGTCTTTTTTTCCGCCTGAGTTTCCGCTAACCCGGAGCACAGAAAAGTCGGATGTCCCACCACCGAAATCACCGATAAAGACGATCTTTTCCTGGCCGGGCTGAAGGTTGTCCTTGTAGGCCTGTGCCGCGGCGACGGGCTCATACTGGAAGCAGATGTGCTTGAAGCCGGCTTTACAGGCGGCTTTTTTCAGGTATTTTTCCGCGGCGGCGTCTTTGCTGCTGTCTTCCGAGAAAATGACCGGGCGGCCAAGGACAACACTGTCAACCTGGCAGCCGACATATTCTTCTCCTTTTGCTTTCAACTCCTTCAGAAGGATGGCGACCAAGTCGTCGATGGCATAGCGTTTGCCGAAAATGTCTGTGCTGCTGAAGTTACTGCTGGGCAGAAAGGTCTTGATCGACTGCATAAAACGGCCGCTGCCACCTTCCTCAATATATTGGTTGATCGCTTCAGCCCCGGTAAAGATCTCTTTGTCCTCATTGAAATAAAGGACTGAGCGCATAAGGCTGCCGGTTTTGCTGTGGGCATCGACATCAACAAGTTCAACCTGTCCGTTGCGATAGACCGACAGGGCCGAATTACTGGTTCCGAAGTCGATAGCGAATACGATCTGCACTGTCTTTCTCCTGCACAAAAAGGGAAAAGGAAATGAAGGTTCTAGACGATATTGCAGATCGAAATCAAGCCCTAAGGCGATAAATCTCGTCCTGTCCCTAGCGGAAACGGCCGGCTGGGAGGCGGAGACAGTCTGTTGGTTGGGCTGAAACGATGAGCAGACGATGCTCGTTTATTTGTTAGGAGAAAGCGGCTACCTTTTGCACAGATTTAGCCTTTCATTACTTCGATGCCACCTATTTGATGTGCTCCTGCTGGGCCCAGAACTACAGAGACAATGTTTTGGGTGATGGAATAGGATATCTTTTCTTAAAAATTGCCGACTAAAAATTGCCTGACAAAATTAAGGCGTGGCTTTATTGTCTTGAGGGTGAAGCCTAAAAACACTCATTTTGTTCAATGAAGACCTATTTTGTTATAATAATTTATGCTGATTTGTGCATTATGGTCTGGCAATCCATTGTTGGTTTTTTAATTGACAGACAATCTTTACGGTTTTAAGATTCCTTTGCTTGACAGTTTTATCGCTGTTTTCCTTGGTTATGTTTATCTGGTTGAGGGCCGTGTTTCATGGCTTTAGTGGTGGCTGATGAAATATCGTTTCGAATTTCGCGGCCGATGCATTTAGCGTATGGGGCGTCTATAAGCTTTAATTGCAAACGTTTAACTCCTTGCAAAAGCTGTTTTGGATGGATCTCCTGAGCTGCATTCGTTCACTTTTTACACCCCAGTGTCAATTATTGCGTTGATGCTGATTCTCTATTCCCAGTTTTTTAGGGAACTAACCTTATAATGTGCAAGGAGATTTGAATGAAGAAACTGTTGAATGTTTGTCTGCCCCTGTTCGTTGCAACTGTTTTTGTTGTTTCCTTTATGGCAGGTAGTGCCTCTGCAAAAACGCTCGAAATTATGGTTGCTTATGGGAATCAGCCGGGCGAGCCTGTTGATCAGGCGGTTACTTATTGGGCAAAGATTCTCAAAGAAAAATCTAACGGCAGTATTGTCCTGAGTCAGTTCCCTAGTAGTCAGTTGGGTGATGAAGCGACTGTGCAGCAGCAGGCTAAGATGGGAGCAAATATAATTACTATTGCCTCCTATGGCTCTCTGGCTGACTTAGTCCCGGATCTTGGTGTTATCAACGCACCCTATGTCGGAACAACGGTCGATCAAAAGGTCGCCCTTGTTCATTCCCCGAAAATGAAAGCACTCATCGGTCAGCTTGACCAAAAAGGCTATCACGCAATCATTACCGATTTCTACTATGGTACCCGCCAACTGCTTTCTAAGACGAAGGCAACAACGCCCGCCGATATGAACGGTAAAAAAATTCGTGTTCAAAATGCCAAGATTGCTAACTATTGGGCAAAGTCTATTGGCGCGACCCCCACTCCGATGGCTCTTTCCGAAGCGTATACTGCAATGTCTCAAGGAATTGTCAGCGGTATCGAGAATCCTGCCGGGACCCTTTATGGAGGCAAGTTCTATGAGCAGGCGAAATTTCTCATTCTCACCAACCATGATGTGCATATGGCTCCATGGGTTATGGGGACCGCTTTCTGGAAAAGTCTGAGTGCTGATCAGCAGAAACTGCTTGAAGAAACCGGGATGGAGATGTCTGCTTACGCAACTAAGCTGATCAAAGGGACTGAGCAGGACTATATCGACAAGATGGCCGCTGCAGGTGTTGAAGTCGTTAAAGTTGATGTTGGTCCTTATATGAAGAATGCCCTTAAAGTCATGAAGGGTGAATTCCCAGAATGGACAGATGGTCTTTATGAAGACACTCTGAAGAGTCTTAAGTAGAACTCGTTTTACTCGGATCCGGCAACTGGCTATGCGGTTGCCGGATCCATCAAAACTCTTAAATCTGTATGTGAGAATTGTTATGAATGTCTGCAAGAAAGTGCTTGCTGTGCTTGATACGATCGGCCGGCTGGATGTCCTGATTAGTTCAGTCACCATGTTTGGCATTGTTTGTATCTGTATATGGGGAGTTATCACCAGGTATTTCCTTGGAAATCCGGCCGGCTGGATCGGTGAATTGTCTCTGGCTCTGTTTGTTTGGCTGACATTTTTTGGAACGAGCATTCTTGCCAGGCGTGGAGAGATCGTCAATATAGAATTTTTGCTGAACTACCTACCGAATAGAGTCTCTTTTGTCATAAAACGAATCCTTTCTACGATTCTGCTTGTTGGCTGTCTGGGGGTGCTGATTTATCTTGGCTTTCAGCTGACTTTTTTTTCCTATGACCGCTATACCTCGATTCTGCGGATTCCTTATAGCTACATCTACGGGGCTATTCCTGTGGGCTCATTGTTCACTCTTTATCACGTTCTGCGTCATGCTTTCATAGGACCTCAGTATCACGAAGAAATGGATTCAACACTATGAATGTCGCCATCCCGATTGTGGTTATGTTTTTGCTGTTGTTGCTGGAATTCCCGGTAGCATTTTCGATTTTTGCAAGTACTCTTTGCTACTTCGCCTTTTTCTCCTATTTACCTCCGATGATTGCTGTTCAGCGTATTGGTGAAGGCTTAAGCTCTTACGCTCTGTTGGCCATCCCGTTTTTTATCATGGCGGGAATTTATATGAACCACTCAGGGATTAGTAAACGCCTGCTTACCTTCAGCGAGATTCTGACGGGACATATGCGCGGTGGTCTGGCACAGGTGAACATTGTTTTGAGTACCATGATGGGTGGTCTTTCCGGATCGAATATCGCTGACGCGGCCATGAACTCAAAACTGATCGTTCCCTTTATGCTTAAGAAGGGTTACTCAAAAGGTTTTTCGGCTTCGGTCACGGCTGCCTCGTCACTGATTACACCTATCATTCCACCGGGTATTGCCCTGATTTTGTATGGTTACATTAATAATGTTTCAATTGGGCGCCTGTTTCTGGCCGGAGTCGTTCCTGGTGTCATGATGTGTGCTTTGATGATGCTCTTGGTCAACCGCATTTCCGTTAAGCGCGGCTATAAACCGGAACGGCATAAGCGGGCCAGTGTCAAGGAAGTGATGGTTGGGGTGCGGGCGGCTGCAATCGCGTTCACATTGCCGGTCATTATCATCGGTGGAATCCGCTTTGGTGTCTTTACTCCGACTGAAGCTGGTGCTATTGCTGTTGCATTTTCTCTGTTCATAGGTTTCTTTGTCTACAAAGAGCTGACTTTTAAAAAATTTGCCATGGGACTGACCGAGTCCGTACTGGCTTCAGCCAATGTGTTGATCATCATCGCCGTATCCTATGGGTTTTCAAAATTTCTGACCTGGGAACGGTTGCCGCAAAATATTGCTTCATTCATTTCGCAAAATTTTGACAGCAAAATCATGTTTCTCATTGTTGTAAATATGGTTTTGATCATTCTGGGGATGTTCATCGAAGGAAACGCAATCCTGATAGTTATTTCACCTTTACTTGTTGGTGCGGCTCACGTCATGCAGGTTGACTTGGTGCATTTCGGGATTATCTTTATTTTAAACTGTGCCATCGGAACGTTGACTCCTCCGCTTGGTACCGTCATGTTTACCACCTGTACCATCATTAATGTACCGATTAAGGATTTTATAAAAGAGGTCATTCCTTTTTGGTTGGTGCTTCTTCTGTCGCTAATCCTCGTCACTTTTATTCCGCAAATTAGTTTGTTCCTCCCTAATCTCGTGTTTGGTGGGTGATCATCCCCCCCGGTATCTTTAGTTTTAACCCGGTGCATGGACAGCTAGCTTTTAAGTCGTGCCTGCACTTATAAAAAAGAAGGAAAAAATATCATGCAAGCGTTTGTTATCAATGAACCTGGCGTCTGTGGCTTAATTGATTCCGCTGAAAAATCCCATATCAATGCGGACCAGGTTTTGGTGAAAATAAAAAAAGTCGGTTTTTGTGGAAGTGACCTCAATACCTTTCGTGGATTGAATCCGATAGTCAGCTATCCCCGCATCCCCGGGCACGAAATTGCTGCTGAAATCGTTGAAGTTGGGGCCGAGGTGCCGGCAGAGTTGAAAGTTGGGGCCAAAGTCCTGGTTCTTCCCTATACCACTTGTGGCGAATGCTGGTCCTGCCTGTCGGGCCGTCCCAACGCTTGCAAAAATAATCAGACCCTTGGTGTTCAGCAGGATGGTGGCATGACCGAATATCTTGCGGTTGACCATGAAAAAATCGTTGCCAACCTTGATGAGCTGTCTTTCAGCCAGATCGCTATTGTCGAGCCGCTAGCGGTCGGTTGTCACGCTGCGCGTCGGGCTGAAGGCCAAGCCGGTGAAACCATGCTGGTGTTTGGCTGCGGAATGGTTGGGCTCGGTGCGGTGCTGAAGGGGAGCGACAATGGCGCGACCGTGATCGCTGTTGATATTGATGACAGTAAACTGGACCTGGCCCGTAAATTTGGCGCTACTCACACCATTAACTCCAGGACCGAGAATCTTGAAGATGAGGTGTTGCGTCTGACCGACGGCCATGGTGCGATGGTTGCCATTGAAGCCATCGGCTTTGACCAGACCTTTGTCGCTGCTGTCGACCTGGTCGCCTTTTGTGGACGCGTAGTTTATGTCGGTTATGTCAAGGACAAGGTTGCTTTTGATACCAAGCAGTTTGTTATGAAGGAAATACAGATTCGTGGTGCGCGAAATGCAGTCAAGCAGGATTTCATTGATGTTCTTGACCTGATGAAAAGGTTGGATTTGCCAATTGAAAGCCTGATTTCCAAGGATGTGCCCCTTGCAGGTGCCGCTGAGGCTTTGAAGAGCTGGAGTGATAATCCGGCTGCAATCACAAAGATTCTTGTGTCTTTCGACCAACATTGACAAAAAGAGAGAACAATCATGAATGAATTGAACAGAAGTGTGATGGATCTGCCGCGTTACCCGGAGCGGATTCTACAGATCGGCGAAGGGAATTTCCTGCGTTGCTTTATTGGCTGGCAGGTGGATATCCTCAATGAAAAGAACGGCCTCAACGCCGGGATTGTCGTTGCCCGGCCCATCGATACAGAAGTGCCGCCGCCGCTCAATGTGCAGGACGGTCTTTATACCACTCTGTTACGTGGTTACGATGAAGAGAATCAGCTGCGCAACGAAAAGCGCTTCGTTTCCAGTGTCAATCGCGAGATTTCCATCTATCGTGAGTACGCCGCGTTTCTGCAGCTGGCCCATAACCCCGAGTTGCGCTTCGTCTTCAGTAACACGACCGAAGCCGGGATCGCCTATAGCGATCAGGACCGTTTCGAGGATGCTCCGCCGGCGACCTATCCGGCCAAGCTGACCCGGTTTTTGTTTGAGCGATTTGAGGCTTTTGGCGGTGCCAAAAACAAGGGCTTCATCCTTTTCCCCTGTGAGCTTCTCGATTACAACGGCGAACTGCTGAAGGAGTATGTGCTCAAATATGCCAAACTTTGGAACCTGTCCGCCGCCTTTATTGGTTGGCTGGAAGACGCCAATACCTTCTGTTCGACTCTGGTCGACCGTATCGTCACCGGCTATCCGCGTGATGAAGTGGCCGAACTGGAGCAGGAACTGGGCTACCATGATCGCTTCATGGTCACCGGTGAATACTTCCACCTGTTCGTTATTCAGGCTCCCCAGTGGGTCGGGGAAGAACTCAAATTGGCTGACAGTGGCCTGCATGTCGAGATCGTCGATGATCTCAAGCCCTACAAACAACGCAAGGTCGGCATCCTCAACGGTTGTCACACCGCCTTGACGCCAGTGGCCTGGCTATGCGGCATCGAGTTCGTCAAGGACGCCACCAGCGATCCCCAGCTGGAAAATTATCTGTCGCAGTTGCTCGATAAAGAGATTATTCCCTGCCTGCCGTTGCCGGTGGAGGAACTGAAACCCTTTGCCGACAGTGTCATCGGGCGGTTCAAGAATCCCTTTATCAAACATAAACTGCTTGATATCTCGTTGAACTCCATGACCAAATTCCGTACCCGGCTGTTGCCGCAGCTGCTGCGCTACAGTCAGGATAACGGCACGGTGCCGCCGCTGATGAGCCTGGCCCTGGCAGCCCTGATCTGTTTTTACCGTGGTGAACTGAATTGTTCCAGCTACCCGACCAAAGATGATCAGCCGTTTCTGGACATGTACCGGGAGCTTTGGGGCGAAGCCGGTATGGGACCGATTGACCTGGCTACCGCGACTGCTATTGTCAACAGGGTATTGAGTCTTGATCAGCACTGGGAGGCCGAACTGCTGAAGGTCGATGGACTGCGCGATCAGGTGGCTGGCTTTATCGTCAGCATTACCGGAAAAGGTATGCGGGAGACGCTTGCGGAGGTTCTGTGATGGTTAAGATCACCAGAATTGACAGCGCCGACAATGTGGCTGTGACCTACACCGAGTTGCCCGCCGGGACCCTGGTCGAGGTGCCCGGGATGAAACCCTTTACCGTGAACGACGATATTCCTGTGGGGCATAAACTTGCCCTGCAGGACATCCCGGCCGGTGTTCAGGTCACCAAGTATGGCGCTTCTATCGGTTTTGCCAGTCAATCCATCGGCAAAGGCGGGCATGTTCATACCCACAATGTCAAAACCGGGCTGTCCGATAAGCAAAGCTATCACTATCAGCCGGTGGCTGCCGCCGCTGAGCAATTTGAGTGGCAACAGGCACAACCGCTGCAGGTCTATCGGCGCAGCAATGGGCGGGTCGGGATCCGTAATGAATTGTGGGTGATTCCCACGGTTGGGTGCGTTAACGGCATTGCCGACAATATCATCAAGGCCTTCAAAGCTGAGGCCGAGCGGAGCGGAGTTGACGGAATTTACCACTTTCCGCATCCCTATGGCTGTTCCCAGCTGGGTGGCGATCATGAGCGGACCAAGGTCATGCTGCAGAATATTTCTCTGCATCCCAATTGCGGCGGCGTGTTGATCCTGGGACTGGGGTGTGAGAACAATCAGATTGAGACCTTCCGCAAAACCCTGCCCACCGGGACGGATGAAAGCCGTTTTCGCTATCTGATCGCTCAGGACGTTGGCGATGAGGTGGAAGCCGGGGTGGCTTTGCTCGAAGAGCTTTATTCTCTCGCTGCTCAGGATCAGCGTGAAGCCGGAAGTTGGCAGGACATTGTTATCGGTCTTGAGTGCGGCGGTTCCGATGCCTTTTCCGGGTTGACTGCCAATCCCCTGATCGGCCGGGTCTCGGATTATGTGGTGAGCCATGGCGGCAGCACCGTGCTGACTGAGGTACCGGAGATGTTCGGTGCCGAGCACATCCTGATGGAACAATGCCGCAGCGCCGAGGTGTTTGCCAAGACCGTGGCCATGATCAATGATTTCAAAGAGTACTATCTGGCGCACGATCAGCCGATTTACGAAAATCCTTCGCCGGGAAACAAGGCCGGCGGCATTACCACCCTGGAAGACAAATCCCTGGGATGCACCCGCAAAGCCGGGAAATCGCCGGTGGTCGATGTCATCAAAATGGATGAGCGGGTCGTCGAATCGGGGCTGAATCTGCTCTACTCACCGGGGAACGATATTGTGGCAACAACCGCCCTTGGGGCGGCTGGCTGTCAATTAGTCCTGTTTTCCACCGGCCGGGGGACGCCTTTGGGCGGATTTATCCCCACCGTCAAGATTGCGACCAACACCTCCCTGGCGGAGAAAAAAAGGAACTGGATCGATTTCAATGCCGGCGCCCTGGCTGACCCGGCCGCTGATCCGGACCAGGTGTTGAGTGATTTTCTGACCGAGATCGTTGCCATTATTAACGGTAAGCCAACCTCGGCAGAAGTCCGCAACAGCCGTGACATAGCCATCTTTAAAACCGGAGTGACGTTGTAGTCGACTGAACACCGTTTAGCAGTGCAGATTCTTTTGCTGATGTAAATGAGGCCAAATAAAAACCTTGTCAATGGGCACATTTCGGTGTAGGAATGTAACCTATTGTTTTTGATTTAAAAAAATAAATAACCGTAGTTTGTGAGATTTGGGGGAGTCTGCAGGGTGCGGTTTTTTTTGTTGGCCACGAAGCAGAGATGGCAGCAGAACCGGGACTGTCCCCGCACGGGCTGTCCTGGGCCTTTGCCGTGCCAACCGTTACAGTTTTATGGCTGAACTACAGTTTCCCCTCAAATTAAGCTGAATTACAGCGTTCTTGTATTTATATCGTCAACCTTGAAGCTTCGAACGGACTAAAAATGAAAAAGGTACTTCTCGGCGTCCTGATTATTGTCGTCATCGGCTTGGTGAGCGCTCCTTTTATTAACGGCCTGATTGTGGAAAAGACGCTCTACAGCCAGCTGGACAATATCAATGCGCGCTACTCTGATCATCCCTTTGCCCCTAAAATTGCCATCACCCGTTACGATCGCGGCTTCTCCTCATCGGAGATCGAATGGACCATGGCCTTACCCGCTCTGCAGGGCGTTGAGGGGATCTCTCCGCTGGTTTTTGTCGAGAAGGTCAAGCATGGCTATCTGGGAGCGTCCTCCACGACCAGCTTGGACCGGAACTCCTGGTATCGGGATTTCGTCAGCAATGAACTCGATGGTAACGATCCCCTGACCATCAGCAGTGAGTATCAGTTGTTCAGCGGAGGGACTGTGACCATTTCAATTGATCCATTTGAACTGGTTGACAGCCAAGATACCCATCTTTCTATCAAACCTGGTCATCTGGTTCTCAAAACTGATCGTAATTTAGAGAATATCGAAATGGATGGCGGCTTTGATGGCCTTATTGTGGATGATGCCGTTGAGGTGAAGAATATTTCGTTGCGTTCAAATATGCAGCAGACTTCCAGTCTCTTCATGGCCGGGACCTCGTCATACGGCATCGAACAGATTGCGGTCAATGCTCCAGACCCGGCTGCAGCCATGCTTCTTGACAACCTTAAAGGGAGCTCAATCATCGGTTTTGATGAGACAACCAGGAATATGTCTGTTAAGAGTGAAATGAGCATTGCTCAAATCATGACCGGTGAAAATAAAATAGCCGATCTGCACCTCGATATGGGTGTGAACCATCTTGATGCTGATGCCTTCGAAAATTTCTACAGGGTTTATGTTGAGGTTCTCAGCGACGCCATGGCAAACCTTGCCACCGCTCAGGCAATCCGGAACAGGTAAAAGCCATGATGCAGCAGCAGATGGCCTTTGCCGGGATGCGCTTGGCCGGCGAATTTGAAAAACTGCTGAAAAAGGATCTGCAGATCACTATCGACAAATTGCATGTGACCTTGGCTGAAGGGGACATTGACGGCAATTTTGCCCTCGGGCTGAAAAAAGATCTATCCATGGTCGATTTGATCGCCCTGGGTCAGCAGCCGCAGATGATGGTCGACCAGTTTTCCTTTGCTTCGAATGTGTCTCTCCCTGACGGGTTGGTTGCGAACCAGAACCCACTTCTGGTGCCGGTGCTTCCCGGTATGCAAGGCGGATTTTTTGAACAGAGCGGTGACAAATTGGTGCATAAGGCGGAAATCAAGGACCGCAAACTGCTTCTTAACGGCAAAGAGTTTGTTTTGTCCCGGCAGTAACTGTCTGCTGAACTCAAGAATGTGCGTTCAAACTAAGCAGGCTGTTGAAATACAGCCTGCCTAGTTCATAAATGAATGATCAAAATCAATAGTGACTCTCTACTTATTTGAGCAGGTGGGGCAACGCCTTTTCCCCACCGTGTTTGAAAAGTTCCCGGACGGACTTTTTCAATAACCTGCCAGAGGAGGTCTCGCGTGAAAATCGAATCCATCGATCATCTTGTCTTGACGGTCAGGGATATTGACGCCAGCTGTACTTTTTATGAACGGGTGCTCGGGATGGAGGTCATCACCTTCGGGGCCGGGCGCAAGGCTCTGGCTTTTGGAAGACAGAAGATCAACCTGCATCAGTATCACCAGGAGTTCGAGCCGAAAGCAAAAGTTCCGACCCCTGGTTCGGAAGATCTCTGTTTTATCACCACCACACCGATCCCTGAGGTTTTGGAGCAGCTGCGCGCACAAAACATCGACGTTCTGGAGGGACCAGTACGTAGAACCGGAGCTGTGGGGCCGATCCTGTCGGTTTACTGCCGTGATCCCGATGGAAATCTTGTTGAGATCGCAAACTACGAGGGGGAATAAAGTTATTCAAGGTTAACTGGTTTTCAGGCTGAAAACTTAATGATGGCCATTCAAAGTTTCCGGATGACAACTAACTGGCTACGCGTTATGCGGCAAAGTGAACAGTCGTGCGGAGATGCCTAAGGGCAGGGGCTGCCTTGGAATAGTCCCCGTGGGGCAGAGGGGAGACAATAAAAAGCTGATATCTGAGCGACTAATCTCCTCTCAGATATCAGCTTTTTTATTGTTCCAGTACGCTTTCAGTCCAAGCCTTTCAGGCTCTATGAATTGAGTCCTTCCCTCTTGATGGAGGAAGATTAGGATGGGGGTGGAAATGAAGGTCTGTTTCCCCCCAACCCTCTCCAACGAGGGAAGGTGAGGCTATTTTAGGGACTTTTAGCCCCGTCAAAACCTACGCACTTTCAGTGCATAGTGGTTTGTTTGTGCTGCTCACTCAGCAAACACTTTTGTGAGCGGTTCGCGGCTGGCAAGGTTCTAAAATTTACGATGGCATGCTTCACATTCGTTAAAGGCTGTTTCCCCATTGTGACAGGTGAAACAGGCCTTTTCTGAAAAATGATCATCCATAGTGATCAGGGCTTTTTTGCGAGTGGCAAAAATATCACTATGGCAATCTTTGCAAACCATTCCTTTCGAGGCGTGCAGCTGACCGTCGAATATCACTTTTCCCTGGCCTGCGCCACCGTATAATAAGGCCTTTCCATGGGTGGCCCAGGCTGGAGCCGACAACATCAGTGACAGACCCAGAATTGCAATAATTGCTACTTTCTGCATGACAATCTCCCTGCAGACCTGCGGGCACTAACTGCTTCCGCAGGTCTACACAACGAGTTAAACCAGGATACTTCTGCTGACATTCTTGACATCAGCGGTACCGGTCAGGGTCATGCCGACAATGAGTTCGGCCTTCATTTGATTCAGCATCAGGGCAACTCCATCAGGACCACCGCCAACCGAACCTCTGACCAGCGGGCGACCAACCAGGACCGCATCTGCACCAAGGGCTAACATTTTCAATACGTCAAATCCATAACGGATTCCGCCATCGACCAGGACGGTAATCTGTCCCTTGACCTTATCTGCTATCGGTTCAAGGATTTTTGCTGTTCCGGGCGTATGATCGAGAACGCGGCCACCATGGTTTGAGACAACAATTCCTGCTGCCCCGATGTCTACAGCTTTGGAGGCTTCATCGACAGTCATGATGCCTTTGATGACGAATGGCAATTTGGTCGATTTGGCGATTTCCCTGAGTTGTTGGAGTGTTTTGGGCTCAACCGTCTTGCCGGGCAGGGCGCGGGCGGCGCGACCTGCAGAGTCGATATCGATTGCAAAGAAGGGTGCGCCGGCTTTTTCCAACAGGCGGATTCTTTCAATAATTTCTTTCTGGGTCCTGGGCTTAATCTGGGCTGCTGCCTGACCGGGATATTTTGCAACGGTCTTAAGCCGGGTCTCGTAGACAGAAAGGGGATCGCCGATACCGTCCGCTGCAAAGCCGATGGTTCCAGCCTTGACACAGCCTTCAATGATGCCGGTAATATATTCTTCTTCGGTAACTTTCCCTTGCAACCCCATATTGTAGGTGACGCCGCCTGTGATTCCCGAGAGAATCGGCATGGACAGCTTTTGTCCAAAAAGCTCTATGCTGGTGACCGGTTTTTTTACATCATGGAAGGTACTGAGATTAAATTCATACTGGGCAAGCGCTTCAATGTTGTTACGAAATGCTTTTCCTGACGCTTTGCCACCCATCCCTGGGACTTCTCCGGAACAGGCCACGCCATCACATTCCGGGCATACGCGGCAACGAGGATAAAGTTTCTCGCGAGCAACTTTCAGGACATCTTCCATCTTCAGTTTAGCGGTGCCTCCTGAAGTGGCCGCTGTTTCCGCGGCAAATGCCGTTTTCTGATGGGTTCCTAAACCGGTAAATGCGAGAGCTCCCGCACCGACCGCGGCCGTTTTAATAAAGTTGCGCCTGCTGAATTCAGCTGAATCGATGTCCTTGGCCTCTTTCATTGTAGGCATCAGTATCCTCCTTTGCACTGTTGGTAAGAAATAGCATGTCGAACAAAAATGACTGCCTCGTATGGTAGCGAGGGTAAATCAACCAGTGCAAAATCGGATAAGGAAGTCGTTGGATGGTCTAAATGCCCATGTGAATGGTCAATTGAGGGAGTTCAATGGCTATTGTCGGAAAAGCTCTACTTATTTAGTTTCTGTCCGGAAACCGCCCTTTTCCGCAATCTCGGCGTCAATCTACGCATCTGATTGTGCGGCGTAAAGCACTACACTTCCGCACAAATGCTTGATTTCCTTGACCTTGCGAAAAATTTCTGGTTTCCAATCTGAAAACTTAATCATTGCCATCCAGAGTTTCCGGATGGCAACTATTTGGCTAAAAAGAGCTTTTTCAGTTCTCTGGTACGACGTCTGCTGACCATGATTTCAGTTGCGCTTTCGTCATTCATTATGAGCCGGCTGTTTCCATTAAACCAGGGCTGAATTTCTTGAATCCATTTGAGATTGACAATGGAATTCCGATGCGACCGAAAAAAACCGAGGGGGGCCAGTTGTTGGAACAGGGCTGTGATCGTATAGTTCGTCTTATATATTTTATTCAGGGTATGGATATGAGTCACGGTATCGGTACAGCGTACGAACAGAATATTCTCAGGAGGAAGCGGATGCATTTTCCCCCCACTCTGCACCGCAATTAATTTCAACTCTTGTTCATCATGATCGTTCTTGAGTGCAGGCTTCTCCGCTTCTGCGGTTGCCTGGGACAGATGTTTGCCGGCTTTATTGATGGTCCGTTGCAAGCGTTCAAGGGAGTAAGGTTTCAAAAGATAGTCAAACGCGTCCACTTCAAAGGCATCGACAGCAAATCTGCTGTAAGCAGTGGAAAATACAACCAGCGGAGCATCTGGTAATTCCCGGAGCAGACGTGACAGTTCGATACCGCTCAATCCTGGCATCTGGATATCAAGAAAAAGCAGCTGCGGAAGCAATTCCCGCAAACGCGCCAGGCCTTCAGATGCGGAAGACGCTTCCCCGACAACCTTGACCGTATCAAGCTGTTCCAATAGATAACGAAGATCGGTTCGGGCCGGTTTTTCGTCGTCAATAATAAAGGTACTGATCATCATATGACTAATGGGATAGAGAAAGAGATTGCCGTGCCGATTCCTGTCTTGCTTTCAATGTTGAGGCCGCCCTTTTTACCATAAAGGGCCACCAGCCGGTTATTGACGTTTTTCAAAGCTATGCCGAGCCCTTTTCCTGATTTGACTGTAGGTCCTTCCCGCAACAGATCTTGCAATTTGGCTGGAGCGATTCCGACTCCGTTGTCGGCAATTCTGATCAGCAAGGATTTGGCGTCCTTGGCCACTGTAATGGTAACCTTTCCCCCTTCTTCTCTGGGAAGAATGCCGTGGCGGATACTATTTTCTACCAAGGGTTGCAGAATAAAGGGTGGCACAATGCAGTCGAGGGTGCTTTCGTCTATGTCATAATACATTTTGATTCGATCTTCAAACCTTGCTTTTTCAATCGCCAGATAAGCTTCACAATGTTCAAGCTCGATGGCAAGAGGAACCTCTTCTGTTGAAGCATCAGTGTTTCTGCGGAAAAAATCGGCCAATTTGACCAGCAGGTTGGATGCTGTCAGGGGATCAGATCGGGTAAAACTGTTAATTGTGTTCAAGGCATTGAAAAAAAAGTGTGGATTGATTTGAGCTTGCAGCGCTTTTATTTCCGCTGCTGCCGTTAATCGGCGTTGATTTTCGATATCGGCTAATTCTAGCTGGTTGGAGAAAAGCTGTGAAAGCCCATTGGCCATTTCTATATCTAGTGGGGTAATGCCCCGTTCTTTACTACGAAATAGGCCTAGCGTACCGATCATTTCGGCATTCATTTTCAATGGCACGACAATGCCTGATTTTAAAAGAGATGGGCTAATCCGACTGTCAACCTCCCTGGCCGTTTGGGCTTTGTTTGTGCGGCCCACATCGTGAACCTGCTTTATGATACCAATATCCTCAATATGAACAGGGCAGGGGCGTTGCTGAAACATTCCTTCATGAGCCAGGATCTCTCCGTTGCCGGATATCAGTACGGCGTCTATCTTTGTAACTTTTTTTATAATAGCAGCGGTTTCCTGGGCCGACCGGGTTGTCAGCCCGTGGCGGAGAAATGGCAAAGTGCGAAATATTATATTCAGAGTGCACTGGGCCTGTTCCGCTTTGGCCATTTCTTGCTCGCGAAACACCGCGGACACCAATTGAACAAATACCGCAACTCCCAGGCTGTTGACTAATACCGACGGTAAAATCAAATTGCGCACCAGATCAACGGCAGCATCAAAGGGGTGGGCCAGAACTAAGATAAGGACCATTTTCATCCCCTCATTTATCGCGCCGACCAGAGCTGCGACAAAAATATCGAAATCCTTTCGCCGCAAATGATGGTACAGCAGCGCAGCCGCCACACCTTGGACTGCCGTCGCAACACCGCACGACAGAGCGGTGAAGCCCGAGGGATCGATCAGGTAACGATGGATTCCTGCAATCAAGCCGGAGATTAGCCCGACAATGGGTCCGCCAAGGATTCCCCCCAGGGCAACCGCAACACCTCGAAGGTTTGCAATCGCACCGTGAAAAGCGAATCCACTGTAGGTAGCCGCCACCCCCGCCAGCCCAAAAATCAGCGCCAGAACAAAAGTATCGTGACGGTTGGGGTGGCCTGTGAGCAATCGCTTAAAGCCTTTGAAGCGAATAAGAAAAATGAATAGAATTGCGAATATGCCAAGACGCTCAAACAGGTCTATGATGAGTCCCATAATTTTTCTCCGCTTCGTTCCTAAGCCGTTAGCCCGGCCTTAGTATCTTGAACAAGCAAGTCTTTGTCAAAGCTTAGAATTTTGGAAAGTGAAAATATCGGGCCTTTCCAGGGAGGTGTGACCTTCACCGTTGGCTGTGTGATTAAAAATTATCTTGAAAGCCGAGTCCGTTGTTGAGCGAGTTGCAAAGCGCGAAGAAAAAGAAGAAGTGATTTTTTGAGGGAGAGCGCAAAGTTCCTTCTTCTGACGAAGTGGCAGCCTTACTGTCGCAAATCTCAAAAAAATACGACTGTTATTAAATTGCGACCCTACCTTGTACCGCTCCTGCGGCTTGACATCCTCTTTGCCCCATAAAAAAACTTGGTTTTACAAGAGCTTATGCGGTGATTGTTTTTCTGGTATATCCAGCCATTCCCCGGAACACATATTGCTTCTTTCTGTGGTTGGGCCAGACCAGTCCCCCCTTCAGGCCTATTGCCGCTTTTCTAAACTGTCCTCATTCTTTGTGACGCAACTGGCTAAACCTGGCCCGTTTGGGCCGGAAAGGAGTTCTTCTTTATGGACGTACCCAAGCTCCCCCTGCTCGGTGATCAGTTCCCCTCTTTAACGGTCCAGACAACTCAAGGTCCTATGACTCTGCCGGACGATTATGCCGGGCAGTGGTTTGTACTGTTCAGTCATCCAGCTGATTTTACGCCGGTTTGCACCTCTGAATTTGTCGCTTTCCAGGAAAAATTTGAGGCCTTTCAGGAGTTGGATTGTGCCTTGATCGGACTGTCAGTCGATCAGATTTATTGCCATATCAAATGGATCGAGTGGATCCAGGAGCATCTGAACATCGAAATCAAGTTTCCCGTTATTGCCGCCAATGATTCCCTGGCCCTGCAACTGGGGATGCTCCATCCGGGTATGGGAACCCAGACGGTCCGGGCGGTTTTTATCGTTGACCCGCAGGGCTATGTGCGTTTGCTCCTCTATTATCCCATGGAGATCGGCCGCAATATTGATGAGATTCTGCGGGCGGTCAAAGCGTTGCGAATCTCTGACCAACAGGGGGCTGTTCCTGCCAACTGGCCCAACAACAGCCTGATCGGTGATCGTATCATCATCCCGCCACCGCTGGATGTTGCCGGAGCAGCTGAAGCCAAACAATCAGCGGACTGTTACGACTGGTGGTTTTGTCATAAACCTTTGGAGTAGACGGTTTTTGTGGCCAGCGGCACAGAAGCAATAGCCTGCCTTTTTTGGGGAAAGCAAAATTCGGGTGATGAGTTTGAGGCTGAAACCGACGAGCCGGTTTGAACGTAGGGGTTGACTATCGAGAGGTGTCAATAGATGAATCAATTGCTTTCCGAAATAGAAAAGAGTGCAGCTGGGAGATTGTTCCTAGATAGTTTCTAATTTGAAAAATTAGTTATTGCCATCCAGTGTTTCCGGATGACAGCTAAATAACAAAAAGATGTCCTTGTTGGCAAAGATCTGTTAGTGTGCTTTTATAAATAAATTTTTATTTACGAAATGAAAATGAGAGCCGTGGTTGCTCAGATTCATGAGAGTCTGCAGCCTACGGCTTTTTTATTGCCAGGGGATTCCAGGGGCGTCGACTCGGCTAACTGATTTACTCTCGATTTGTTCATTTATTCGCAAAGGAGTACAGACAATGAGGACATTACCAGCGGCGGCTGAGTTGCTGCCGATAGATCAGGACAGTATGGATGGAATGTATCTGACCTTTGAATTGGCCGCGGAGAATTACGGCCTGGAAATCTGCCATGTGACCGAAATTATTGGGATTCAACCGGTGACCTGGGTTCCGGATATGCCGGAACATGTCATCGGGGTGCTTAACCTGCGTGGCAAGGTTTTTCCGATTATCGATGTCCGCCTGCGTTTTCAGATGGAGCAAAGGGCCTTTGATGACCGAACCTGTATCATTGTTGTTAACATTGACGGGAACTCGGTTGGGCTGGTGGTCGACAAGGTTAATGAAGTGGTTGATATTCCAGCGAGCGATATCGAACCGCCTCCAGCGAACGGAAATCGCAAGAACAATTATATTCAGGGAATGGGCAGAATGGCACAGAACGTGACGATCCTGCTGAATATTGAGCGACTGATCAATGATGAAGAAATTCAGGTCGAAGAGCTGGAGACTGTGACGACCTGATCCTCGCCAAGCTGCGCTATTAAACGGTCCGTTTTTTTCTCAAGAGGTTTGCGACCTGGCTGCGATCCGGGGCTGCGGTGGCGGCTCCCGGCTTTTCAGTGGACAGGGCTGCAGCTGCCGCAGCGAAAAGCAAAGCCTCCTGGAACGGGCGTCCTTCGGTCAGGGCCACGGCCAGGGCGCCGTTGAAACAGTCGCCGGCGCCAACGGAATCGACCGTTGCAACCTTGAATGGCGAAATCTCTCCTTCGTGCCCATCCTTGTCGACATAGACCAGTCCTTGAGCACCGCACTTAACGACAACCGTGGCAGCGCCACGGGCTCGCAGAGCATGGGCTGCCTGTAATGCTCCGCGCCGGTCTGCCACCGAAAACCCGGTCAGTGCTTCGGCTTCGCTTTCATTGGGCGTCACTATGTCGGCCAACTCCAGCAGGGATTGAATCCCGATGTCTCCGCTTTCATCCGCAATGGGCGCCGGGTCAAGAATAATCCGCGCCCCAGCGCTGCGCGCCTTCTGCATTGCGGAGAGAGTAGCGGGATGTGGAGTCTCCAATTGAAACAAGGCTATTCTGGTCGCGCTAAAAACAGCTGGATCTGGTCCCTGGACGGGCCATGCCAGATTGGCTCCACCGACCACGGTGATGGTGTTCTGGGCGTTTGCATCGACATGGATCAAGGCGATCCCGGTTGCTTCTCCCGGCATAATCATGAGGTGTTCGGTGGACACTTTGAATTCGTCTAACAGTTCTTGTGCCCTGATACCGAAATCATCGGCGCCGATTGCCGCAATCAGCCGAACCGGTCGCTCACTCAATCGCTGCGCGGCGACCGCCTGGTTGGTTCCTTTGCCGCCCAGGCCGATGGCGTAGCTTTGTGCATGGGCTGTGACCCCCGGCCGGGGCAGTGTTGCCACATAAGCGGTCAGGTCCATATTGAGTGAGCCGAAGACCGTGATGCTCATTTTGAACCTCCGAACCTGTTGATGCGACTGCGGAAATGTTCCGTGCCCAGCTCGACGCGGGTCAGAATCTCATCAAAGGCCCAGTGCTTTTCGCGGACATCATAGGGAACCGCACGGCTGTTGTCGTGCTCGAAGATACCGATGCGCTGGTGATAGATCTTGGCCAGTTTAGGGTAGCCCATGGTTTCGCTCATTGCCGCCAGGACCAAAAACGTAGCCAATTCCTCAGCCAGGTTGGGATGCCGGGAACCATGATCCTGCAACCAGCGATAAAGATCGGGGTGAATATTGTTCATCACACCGCAGAATCCAGCTGCGCCGGCCTGCAGAGCGGGCCAGGCAATGGCGGCGTTGGCGTTGTTGATGGTCAGGGGAGTTCCCTTAGTCAAGGCAATCCGGCGTTTAACGATCGACAGATCGCAGGAGACGTCTTTCAGCAGGACGAAACGGCCAGTCTGCGCGCAGTATTCGAGTTCCTGATCGGTCAGCAGGCGCCGATAAGGGGCTGGGCATTCGTAGAGACCGAGCCGCAAATCCTTCGGCAAAGCAGCCAGCAGCCTGTCGAGGTGGGTGCGTAACTGCTGGCTGTCGCCGTCCGGAGCAGCCAGCCGGTTGGTGACCAGAATCAGGCCATCGACCCCGCTGTCAGCCATGGCAGCCAGTTCCGTGCACTGCTCGGCCAGTTGTTCGGAAATGTGGCCGGAAGCGACGACCGGGACCCGGTTCTGTACGGTTCTGACCGTGAAACGTGCCAGCTCCAGACGCTCTTCCAGCGAGAGATAGTACATTTCCGACGACTGACAGACTGCAAACAGGGCCTCTGCGCCGTTGTCGATATACCAGTTGATTAAACGTTCGTAAGCTGGCCAGTCAATGTGATTGTCCGCCGTAAATGGGGTGATCATGACGGGAATGATGCCGGTAATGGAACCAGTCACTTGAAACTCCTTTAGTAACGCTTTGTTGCAATCGATTTAACCTGCATAACCGAACATCCGTGGCAACCAGAGTGTCGCGCTCGGAAACAGGATCAGCACGATCAGGGCAAGCACCAGCACGGCCAGGAAGAGCCACACCTCGCGGATGATTTCCGCCAGCGGAATCCGGGTAATCGCATTGAGCACAAACAGTAGAATGCCGTAGGGCGGCGTGATTAGACCGATCATGCAGTTGACCACGGCAACCACGCCGAAATGGACCAGGTCAATACCGAGATTGGTGCAGGTGGGTAAAAACAGCGGGATGATGACCAGGATGATGGTTGACGCATCCAACACGCAGCCGAGTAACAGAATGAGAATATTAACCCCGATCAGGAACACCAGAGGCGGCACATTAAGGCCGACCATGGTATGGGCGACCTGCTCGGGAATGTTCTCAGAGGCGACAATGTAATTCAGGATCAGGGCACCACCGATGACAATGCCGACCGCGGCCGATGAGCGGGCGCTTTCAACCAGAATTCGGTAAAGAGTGCTCACCTTCATGACCCGATAGAGAAAGACCGACAGCAGCAGCGCATAAGCGGCGGCAATGGCTGCCGCTTCGGTGGGGGTGGCCACGCCGCCGTAGATTCCGTAAAGCAGAATCGCCGGCATAATCAGTGCGGGGAAGGCGTCGAGGGTATGTTTGGGCAGTTCACGCAACGGCACGGTTTTCTCAAGGGCAAAGTTGCGCTTATGAGCAATCCAGCTGTTCATGATCATCAGCACCAGCCCCATGAACAGCCCGGGAATGATCCCGCCTAAAAACAGATAGCCAATGGACGCGTTGGAAACCAGCGCATAGAGCACCATGGGGATCGAGGGGGGGATGATCGGCCCGATGGTTGCCGATGCCGCAGTGATGGCTGCAGCGTAGCCGCGTGGATAGCGTCCGCCCCTGGTCATCATGTCGATGATGATTTTGCCAATTCCGGCTGCATCGGCGACCGCTGACCCGGACATCCCCGAAAAGATCAGCGAGGCGACGATGTTGACGTGGCCGAGACCGCCACGAAATCTGCCGACCAGCGCGACACAGAACTTCAACAACCGGTCGCTGATGGTGCCGGAGTTCATGATGTTGGCGGCAACGATGAAGAGCGGCACCGCCAGTAGGACAAAGCTCTGGTTGAGGCCGTCCATAAGAATTTTGCCGGCGACACCAATGGATTGTCCACCCGCGGCAAGATAGACAAAGGCGGAGAGCAGAATCGAGTAGGCAATGGGCGTACCGATCCCGGCGAGTACGAAAAGTGATATCAGGCACAGGGTGAATTCAGAGGTCATGAGGCATCCGTCCCGTTGCTGGTATCCGGTTGCTTTTTGAGTTCTTCCTGTTTGGGAATCCGGTCGGCTTCCGGGCCCAGGCGGAATATGCTCAGAGCCCGCCAGGCATAGCGTAGCGCAACGATGACCAGAAACAGGATGTACACCAGGTAAATGTGACGCATGCGGATCCAGTCGCCGAACAGCGCGGACAGCGACGCGGTTTTTTTCAGGCGCAGAAAATAAAATTTCCCCCAGGTTGGTTCGAGTGACCACAGCAAGCCGACACAGACCAGGATGGAGGTGATAATGGCGAACCATTTTCTGAGCTTGGGATTGACATGCATATAGAGCAGATCGAAGGTGACATGGTCCTGCTCGCGGACAATGAAGGAATTGCCGAAAAAAATGATCCAGACCCAAAGGGCGAGACAGAATTCAAGGGTCCAGCCGAAATGGGAAGACTCCAGAAAGGGCAGGTGTTCGGCGATCCACTGGCTGTGGCCGGTGTAACGAATGGTTATCTGCAGGATAAAGGTGAGAAACATGGCGGCCATCATGATGGCTGCCACTCCTTCCGTCGCACGGATAAACCATTTAGAAATCTGCTTCATTGCTTTCCTCGGCAAGGTTTTTTTTTACCCTGCGGCCTGGCGGCAGCTACGTTGGCGTGGCCGTGTCGCCAGGATCTCTGGGTGGTTCTGTTTGACTGGTCGGGAAAAGAGACATTTTCCCGACCGGAGTTGCCCTAACGTGCAGTAAAGAACAGCTCAATATCTACCGCGCTCAGTTACCCAGGGCATTGATTTTTTCCAGGACCCCTTTCGGCCAGGATGCGGCGAATTTGGAGCCGACATATTGGGCCTGAACATGCTCGCGGAAGGCTTTGAGGTCCGGCGTATAAATTTCCAGGCCTTGCTCGCGCAGGAAGGAGACCAGTTCTTCTTCCTTCTGCAATTGATTTTTGCGGCTGCTTGCGGCAGCGGCATCGGCGGCGGCCTGCAATTCGGTTTGCTGCTGCGGGGTCAGTTCGTCCCAGACCGCTTTGGAGAAAGCAATGTAATTAAGGTCGACCAAGTGCGAAGTCAGCACGATCTGCTTGGTGACTTCGTAGAATTTGGCGTCAACCACGGTCGGCAACGGGTTGTCCTGGCCGTCAACTGAAGCGGTCTGCAGGGCAGTATAGACTTCGGTAAAGGCCATTGGCGTGGGGTTGGCTCCCAGCGCCTTACCAAGGAACTGCCAGGCGTCACTGCCGGGCATACGCAGGTTGACCCCGGCGAGATCCTCAGGCTTCATGACCGTCAATTCACTTTTCGGCATGCGCAGGTTGACATGGCGCCGACCCAGATACATAACCGTGAGCAGCTTGACGCCCAACTCCTTTTCAACTTTCTGCTTGAAGGGGGTCATCAGAGGATCGTTGAAAACGCGCAGTTGATGAGCCGCGTCCTGATGGACGTAACCGGTGGCAAAGATGGAAAATTCAGGGAAGAAGGTCGCCAGTTCCTGGGCCGAGGTGATGGACATTTCCAGATCACCCGAAGCGATGGACTCAAGTTCGGAGCCCTGGGCAATCAGTGAGGCGTTGTAATGGGGCTCATAGACCGAAAAATCGGCGACCGCCGGGCCAAAAACCTTGGCCAGGGCGATGCAACGCTGATCGGTCGCCGAAGCCGGTGTCGACATGCGCAGTTTGACTTTATCTTTGGCCAGGGCTGGGGAAACGCAGACCATGACGCCGACCAGCGACAGGATGAGTACGGAAAAGCGGATGGATCTGTTCAACATGACTTCCTCCTTTTATGGGTGACTCGGCGCAGCCTTAAGCTGGCCGTTTCCTGACGCTTGCCATTGCTTTGACGCGGTGATATACAGAAGACATATCGAAATTTTTATTTAAACATGTTGCTAACATGTTAGGTGGATACTGTCAATAGCTAGCTCCTTATATGGAGCTTTTCATGCCGACACTCGGCGCACCGGGAAAAGACACAATCAATGAATATATCCATGCGCGAAGCTGCCTATAAAAGCATTGAAGAACTGCTTAACACCGGGACTTTGCAGCCGGGGCAACTGGTCACCCAGCGTGGCCTGGTCGAGTTAACCGGGTTGACCCTGGGAGCGGTCCGGGAGGCTGTTCCGCGCCTGGAAGCGGAAGGGCTGCTGCAGACCTTTCCCAAACGGGGGTTGCTGGTTCCCAGTCTGGACGTGTCGTTTGTGCGTGATGCCTATCAGATGCGCCGGATGATCGAACTGACCGCCATCCCCGACTTGTTCGGGCGACTCGATAAGCACACCCTGGAAGAATGGACCGACAGACACTGCGACGCATTAACCTGGAGTCGCAGCGACGACCTGGAGTCGCTGGCCCAGGAATTTCAAAGCTTTGACTGGTCGATGCATGAACAGATCGTTGCTGCCATGCAGAATGCACTGGTCGAAAATGTCTACCGGGTGACCGCCATCAAGATCCGTATGGCTGTCCAGTCCCGGATCAAGGTGACGCCGGGGAATATCCACCGGGTTGCGAACGAGCATTTGCGGATTCTCAAGGCTCTCCGGCAGGGAGATGTCGCTGCCGCCCGTGAGGCGCTGGCATTCCATCTCGACAACTCCCTGAAGTTGGCCCTGGGCGAGCAGCTCAATGAAATGCCTGCTGACGGCTGATTGAGGCGTCAGCAAAGAAAGCGCAGCAAGGGGCGCGAGGGGAAAAGGGGCTTCCCCTCCTGCGGGAAACAGGAGAGGAAGCCGAGCATAGGGCTGGCTCAGCGTTGGTTGAGGACGTTACCGGGCTTGAAAAAGTCCATGCCTGGTCTTTTCCAAGCCCGGTGGAGCAAAGTTCGTTTTCTTTCACCTTACAAAAGTAATGCTTCAGAAAAACGTCATTGATCTTGGTCGCTCATCAATGGGCTCGACACGCTGTTTTTCAATAGCTTGTTAGAGAACGGCGTCGATATTGATGGTCACCGAGTTTTTCCCGTAATCAGCGGAAATGTCGTAGCCTGCTGCCGAAATCTCGGCAAATTCACCATGAACCCGGTTGGCGGTCATGATTTTGATCCGATCACCGACTGTCGGGGTGTGGTCAGCGGCAAAATCAATCACCAGCTCACCATCAACAATAATCGCCGTCCCTTCGACAGCGAGGGTTCCTTGTCCGTTCGCACCGATCAGCAGCTGTAAGGCCCCATCAAGCTGGGTGTATTTGCTGGCAAGCTCCAGGGCAGCAGGGGTTTTGACGGACATCGTTCCGCCGGTCATGTAAACATCCCCGCTTCCGAAGGCCGTTGCCGATGCTGCTTCCAGGTTTCCTGCGTTGATAACGGTTCCGCCGCTATAACTGTTAAGACCGGTCAGGGTGAGCGTGCCGGTGCCGGTTTTGGTCAGTTTGCCCGCCCCGCTGATATCGTTTCTCCACCAGTCCTGAGCATTGAAAGCTCCTTTACTGGCATCCATCTCAACGTTAACATCGCCGTTGAAAGCACCGTAACCGTCGGCAGCTGCCATCAGGTTGATTCGTCCCCAGCCGTTGGAATCGTCAAGCAGCGGATAGCCGGATTCGATTTCGGTGCTGGCCAGGACTGCGCGGCGTTGGGCCGCAGTCAGGTAAGGTAGCCGGGTGGCCAGTAACAGTTCCGCGCCTTCCGGAACAATGGGGTCCAGGCCAAGAGTGCCATCTTGCGGCAGGCCGTAAGTCATCCGTTCCAGGTAGAGGTCTTTGATTGTTGTGTGATCGCTGTAGAAGTTGTTGTCAAAGACATCGATATTGAGGTAAGCGCCATCTTTATAACTGCCGGTTTCGCTGATCTCGCGGTGGGCATAATCGTATAGGTCCATGCCTGCTGTTTCCGCCTTGGCGCCGAAGTATTCCTCGGCCTGCTGGTAGGCTGCCGCCGCGACGTCCGGGTAACTATTCAGGGTGTGGGTTGCAATCATCAGACCGAGCATCCGGCCGCCGATCACATCCACCGGTGAGTGCATGCCGGCGATGATCCGGTTTTCTCCGAGGTCGGAACCACGCATCAGCATTTCGGAGTAACGCTGCGGAAAAGCATAGGCATAGGCCAATGAGGCCAACACCCCGGCGTTGGTGTGACCGCTGGGGTAACCGTTGTCCTTGCGGCGGTTTTCCGTAGTTGCCGAGTAGAGTCCGGCCGCTTCCTTGGAGAGACTATGGGCGCGACGGGCGCAGGCCAGGCCGGGTATCACGCTGACACTGCTTTCATAGCTGTCGATGCGGAACACATCCTCGCCGCCGTTGCTGACAATAGCACCGTTGGCGTCGTAGCAAGTATAAGTGGTAACACCGTAGAAATTGATTTCGCCAGCGTCGTTCATCCGCCATGGGCGGGGCGTAGCGAAGACATATTTGGAACCGCTGCTGGAAGCATCCGTCCAACGGAACTTCTGGGCCAGGTCGACGACGTCGCCCAAACCGGAATCGGTGAAGCCGCCGTAGCCGACATCATCATTGTCCTCGGGATGGAAGGTGGTGTTAGTCAGGACATCGCTTAATTTCATGGGGGTAAAATTATAATAAGCCCCGGATGCCGCGACAAAATCTTCAGTCAGTGGGCCGAAGCCGTCGATGACACTGTAGTTTTTGCTGCGGCGATCGTCCAGAAAAGCTAGCAGAGCTTGATCTTCGCTCCGGTTCTGAGTCACTTTGACGACATATTCGATATTGGTTTTCCATGCCTCTGCATCAACGATGGGATCCCCCGTCACATAGTCGTTTGGTCCAGGACCGTCGCCGCCGTCATAGCCATTGACGGCATCGCTGTAGGTGCTGGCATTCTCCTGCCAGTTGTCTGTGGTGCCTTTCCAGATATGGTTGATACCGCGCAGCGCATAGGCCATCGGGTTGCTCAGAGTGCTGTATTTGGTATCGGAAGGGCTGTTGTTTTCGGCATAGTCGACGACCGGCAACGGGAACTCGACGGCAGGGTTCTCGACGGTCTGCTCGTAGCCGAGACCGCTCGGCTCGGCCGGGATACTGTAACTGTCTGTGCTGTTGCTGTCGCTGCCGTCGCAGCCGACCATCCCGGCAGCCAGGAACAGGGCCAGAAGCAGGGTTGATAACTGTTTTACATACCTCATGTGTACTACCTCCTAAAATATTGCTGAAACCCGGTTCGGCGGGCTGTTGAATAACCACCTGACAGAGCGGTCAAGCGAGTTGCTCCGGTTAACGGGCGGATGACGAAGGGCAACCAATAGAGAGGAATTGTTAATTTGAGGTTAGGGTATGGTGAATGTTATGTTCGGACGTGTAATCGTCTCGCAACCTGATTCCGATAACGGGGATGGGTAAGCTGGCTTCCCTGTTGTTTGTTGGGATGTCAGTCATTTCTATATGGCGGTTCCCGCCGCTTCAGGCTATGCTTCCGCCATGCCGACACTCCACTCCAACATCAAAAAACTCTACGCCTTTTCCTTTCTTGAGATGAGCCTGTTCCCCATGGCGATCATCACCCTGTTCTGGAAAGACCAGATCGGGATGAGCCTGACGCAGATCCTGCTCTTACAGAGCATCTTTGCCGTGGCCATGGCGGTTATGGAATACCCGTCCGGCTATATCAGCGACCGGATCGGTTACCGTAAAGCACTCAATTACGCGGCTCTGCTCGGGGTGATCGGCTGGGGGCTGTACACCATTGCCGAAACCTTCAGCGGGGTGCTGATCGCGGAAATCTTCCTGGGCATTTCCATGTCCTTCATCAGCGGCTCAGACAGTGCGCTGTTGTTCGAAAGCCTCAAGGGAACCGACGAGGAACTGTTTTACGCCCGCCATCAGGGGCGGATGAGCGGGGCCGGGCAGATTGGTGAAGCTTGCGGTGCGTTGTTTGCCGGGGTTATGTACGCGGCGGCACCATTGTTGCCCTTTATTATTCAGGTGATAGTCTGGATTCTGCTCTTTTTTCTGACCCGGACCCTGGTCGAACCACAGCGCACCGGCAGTCCGCCTGCCAGCCATGTTGCCGAGGCCTGGCGGTCGACCCGCTACGCATTGCTGGAAAACAAACGGCTGCGTTACACCATTCTGTTGAATCTGGTGCTGGGTCTATCCTCTTTCTACCCGGTCTGGCTGATCCAGCCCTATATGCAGGATGGTGGGGTGCCGGTCTCCTGGTTTGGACCGATTTGGGCCGTCGCCAACCTGAGTGTGGCTCTGTTTGCCTTTGCCAGCCACCGCTCCCAATTGAAACTGGGAGACGGGCGCATGGTGATCTTGTTTGCCCTACTGATCGTCGGCGGCTATTTGGGGCTGGGCCTGGCTGGCGGGTTGTGGGGATTCCTTTTCTATTATCTGCTGACCAGCATGCGTGGCCTGCGCGGGCCGATGTTGCTCAACTTTGCCCAGCGAGAAATCCCTTCGGCTAACCGCGCCGGCATCCTGTCGCTGCAGTCTCTCTGTTTCCGCCTGGTCTTTGTCTGCACCGGTCCGCTGATCGGCAGACTGGCTGACGGCATCGGCGTTCAGCAGACCTTCCTGCTGCTTTGCTACGCTTTTATTCTGGTCCTGCCGCCGGTGGTCTGGCTGTTCCTGCGTCAATTACGCCAAACGAACCCGGCTCCGGCAGGCGTCGGGGAGGAAAAATAAGAATCTTGGTGGAAATCCCGGGTAGCGGTCTCTTTGCTGGCGGGGATTCTGCTGAAATAAGAGGCTACCCGGGCCCACTGGAGCATCGGTTCCGCTTGACGGATGACCCCTTGGCTCCGCATTCAACTTTGTTGGCCCGTTGCTGCGGTGCCGTTTGGAAAGCCCCTCACAGCCCAGAAATTTGGAGGAACTATGCCGCATATTGTCCTTGAGTGCGCAGAAGACATTTTGGCTCGCTATTCAGGAGAAGAACTTATCATGCAGGTTCATGCGACGGTCCTGGCGTCTCAGCTGTTCAATGAACAGGATATAAAAATACGTGTGAAGTCATACAATGACTATGCCGTCGGCGGCAAACATGAGGCTTTTATTCATCTCTTCGCAACGATCATGCCGGGTCGCACCGTCGACCAGCGGGCACAGTTATCCAAAGCTGTCGTGGTGAAATTAGTCGAAATGTTCCCGGATATTAAGCACATCACCATGAGTATTGACGAATTTGAAAAAGAAACCTTCTTTAATCGGAGAATGATTTAGCAAGCGGCAAAAGTTTGGTTGGGGATTTGAAAAATCTGCCATGCTCCTGGGCTTCAGGCCCATGGCAGGTTTTCCGGCGGGTAGCGCGCTTATTTTTTATTGCTGCAGAATTGAGTCCTTCCCCCTTTGATGGGGGAAGGTTAGGATGGGGGTGTTTATTGCAGGGACCTTCAGTCCCGTCAAAACCTCTGCACATTCAGTGCATAGTGGTTTATTTTAGATGCTCCGGCAGCTGATCCAGAATCCGCATCGGCTCAGCTTCTGTCAGGACCGCTTTCCGAACGATGAAGTCCACTGCTTTCTCAAGCCGAATGGCATGGGTCAACTGTTCGAGAGCGCCGGGGGTCTCCTCGACCCGCTTGCGCCGGTCGGCGTAGCTCATTCCGACCTCCATGACGGAGTTTTCCTGTTTTGAGATGACTGCCTTGATATCTTCTTCACTGATCTCAGGAGCTATTTTGTCAGCAACAGCAGACAGCAGCAGATTTTTTCTGACCGCAGCCTCCGCCTCCGGGCGGATCTCCTTTTTTGCATCGTCGATGGTGCGACCCGAAGATTTAAGGTAACCCTCAAAATTGCTGCCTCCAACCTGCTGGCGGAACTGATTGATCATCATCATAGTCTGCTGTTCGATGACTTCTTCCCTGACGCTGCAGGGGTTGACTTCGACCAGTTTGTTGAGGACGGCTTCCCGCTTGTTGGCAGCGGTTTTTTCCGTGGCCATGGATTGCAGCGAACTGCGTACTTCGGCACTAAACGCTTCGATGGTGTCAAAGGGCAGGGTGGCCAGCAGCTTGGCGTCATCGTCTCCAGCGCCGCGTTGCTGGCGGATTCCGGCGATTTGCGCAGTGACATCGTCCTCGGTGACGGTTACCGGCGCGTAGGTTGCCTGCAATCCTTCGTATTGCTGCAGGGGAATTTTTGGTTCCAAGGCGACGCGGATTTCGACAAGGCAGGGTTCGCCCAGTTTGGTTTCCCGCGGTTTGATCTGGGGAAAGGTCATCGGGGTCAGCCCCAGTTCCTTAATGGCCTGCATATAATAGCTTGGCAAGATATTATTCAGAGCTTGACCGGCGATTTTGTCTAACTCTGGATGTTGGGCCAACATGGCCCGGTTGCTCAACGGGACGTGTGGGCTTTGCTGCTGCCCTTTGGTCGCCTTGGTGAATTCTTCCATTATCGCATTTTCAATCGTCTCGGCATCAATTTCGATGGTAAAGACCGCTTCTTCCTCGTTGGATTTTAACAGTTTGACCGCCATTGGTTGCTCCTCGCTTGAATAGGTAATTAAAAAAAGATGCCATGAGCAGGCCCTTAATCTCATTTTGAGACAGCGGCCGCGCTCGTTGTTTCTGTTTTGGCCGGGTCGTTATCGGCGCCCCAGCTTATTTCATGGAAATGATAATTTCCACCATCATCTTAGCCTGTTGCAAAACGAGAAAAGAGCTCGATGGTGACTGAATCGGCTTTCTTACGCAGCTGATCTCGTCTGGCTGAGGCCGTTGGTTGTGTCGTTTTGCAGCGCGCCCTGAAGAACTAGCAAAAAGCAAGCCCAAGCAGGCTGCGGCTGTGAGTTCTCTTGTTCCACGGACGAGTTGCGGAGAGAGTCAGGAAGAAAGGGGGCTGGTTGACAAGTATGGAAGTGTGGTATAGGAATGCCCTTTATTGGGACGGAGGTTAGATAAGTGACAGACAATCGAAGCGAATATCGGCTGGATCATTCCGCTGCGGTCAGGCCGCAGATTTATCGCCTGTTGCGTGATCGGATTATCCGTGGCGATCTGGAACCCGGGACCAAAATATCCGAATCTGCGATTGCCCTCGAATATCTCGTCAGCAGGCAACCGGTGCGTGAGGCTTTTATCCGTCTGGTGGAAATGGGTCTGCTGGAGGTTCGCCCCCAGCGCGGAACCTTTGTCCGCCGGATCGTCACTTCCGCGGTTATGGATGCGCGCTTTGTGCGTGAGGCGATCGAGGCCGATATTATCAAGGCCGTGCTTGAGAACCAGGACAATACGGCGTTGGTGGCCGAACTGCAACGGCAGATTATCGAGCAGGAGCGGGTTGCCGAGAGCGATCCTGATGCCTTTATGACCCTGGATGAACTGTTCCACCATACCCTTGCGGATGCCGCTGGCAGGTCCTACGCATGGGCAGTGGTGGAAAATATCAAAATGCAGATGGACCGGGTCCGTCATATCAGTGTCCGCTGTTTTTCCAGGACCCATGTCGTAGAGCAACACCGCGCCATTGTTGAAGGCATCGCCGCAGGAGACGCTGTGGCCGCGGAGCAGGCGATGAGGATTCATCTGCGCGGTATCCTGAAGGACCTTCCGGGAATCGTGCAGAGTAAAGCGGATTTTTTTGAGGACGATCAAGATTGAGCGACTGGGCGGGGCGGGGAATCCTCTCCCAAAAGTTGCTCAATAAGCGCGCTACTTCTGCTGCTCAGGGTTGTTCCCTGCCAGGGGCAGGTCGATACTAACGCGCAACCCCGAACCGCCGGCTCTTGCGCCGAGGGAGATCTCACCTTTATGGTGGGTGACCACTTCCTGGACAATCGCCAAGCCCAATCCGCTGCCCAAGGCTGTGGTTCCCTGGCAACGATAGAAGCGGGCAAAGACCTGCTGCCGTTCTGCCGCAGGAATTCCCGGCCCATTATCAATGACGTTCAGACGGGCCAGGCGGCCTGCTCGTTTCAGAGCGACGTCAATTCGACCCTTCTGCGGCGTATAGCGCAGGGCGTTATCGACCAAATTGCCGAGCATGATCCGCAGGCTTTCCCGATCGCCGATGACTGTTGCCGGTTCATTTTCTGATACCCCCAGATCAATCTGACGCTTCAATGCGGCTGGGGAAAATTCGGCAACCACCGTTTTGATCAGCTCGCTAAGATCTACGGTTGTAAAGGGGCGCTGCCAGTCTTCCGGTTCCAGCCGGGCCAGGGTCAGTAGCTGCTCGGCGAGGTGACTGGCGCGGACTGTTCCGGCGCGCATCTGGTCCAAGGCCTGCCGGCGCTCGTCCGGGTCGTCGATCTTCTGCAGCAGCTGGGCTTGCAGTTGCACCGCAGCTAACGGGGTGCGCAGTTCATGGGCAGCGTCCGCAACGAATTTGCGCTGGCTTTGCAACGCGACATCCAGCCGTTGCAAAAGACTGTTCAGGACCAGAACCAAAGAGAGCACTTCATCGGGCAAACCTTCGGTGGCCAGAGGTTCCATGGCATAGGGGCGTCTTTTTTCCAGGGACTCTGTCAGTTTTTTCAGGGGGCCAAGGCCGTAATTGATGCTGACCCTGACCAGCAGGCCGAGCACAACAACCAGGATGATGACCGGGACCGTGGCTCCCCAGGCCACGCTGCTGCTGACCTCAAGCCGGTCTGATAAGGGTTGGCTGGCCTGAATCAGCCGGTCACCACGCCGCAGCACGAAACTGCGCCAGCTGACGCCCTTATCGATATGATTGCTGAAGCCTTCCGGTGCCCGCGCCGGAGTTCCTTCTTCACTATTGAGCAGCAACAGCAGGGTCCCGTCATCCCGCCAGACCTGAATGACGAAATCGTCATCGTTCTCCTGCGCTTTGATGAGGGGCAGGGGAGCCTGGGAAATAGAATCGCTGTCGATATGAACGCTATGGGCCAGCTGATAGAGGCGGTCATCAAAGATGGCTTCCAGTTCACCGCGGACATAGAAGAAAATGATGGTCCCGGTTAAAAGCACGGCCAACAGCTGGCCGATCAGGAGCAGGCGTAAGAGGCGTTTGCGAATCGAATTCATTCCAGGGTTCCCAGCATGTAGCCGACCCCGCGGACGGTTTTGATCGCTTCGGCAGCCAGCTTTTTCCGCAGGTGATGGATGTGGACTTCAATGGTGTTGCTTTCAATCTCCTCCCCCCAGCCGTACAGCCGTTCTTCCAGCTGGGCACGGGAAAGCACAGCGCCGGGCCGCTCGATCAGGGCTTCGAGCAGAGAGAACTCCCGGGCGGACAGAATCACCGCACGGCCCTGCCAGAAACATTCTCTGGAGGCCGGGTTCAGGCTCAGCCCGCCAGACTCCAGCAGCGGTTCGGCCCGCCCCAGTTTCCGTCTTTGCACCGCCCGGATGCGGGCACTCAGCTCATCCAGATCAAAAGGCTTGACCAGGTAATCATCAGCGCCGCTGTCCAGACCGGTAATGCGATCCGCGACCGCGTCGCGGGCGGTCAGAATGATAGCGGCAATCGTATCGCCTCTTTTGCGTAATTCATTCAGCACCTCCAACCCGGATCGATCGGGCAGCCCCAGGTCGAGAAGCAGGACTTCATAGCGTTTGCTTTCCAGGGCCAGGCCAGCTTCATCGGCATTCTTCACCCAATCGACCACAAACCCCTCCTGGCTGAGGCCTTTTTTTACGGCAACGCCGATCATCTCATCATCTTCAACCAACAGTATGTTCATCTGTCACAACCTTGGGCGAGGAACCTTATTAACGTCCAGGACACTGATATCAATGAAATTAGTCCTTTGCAGCGCCGCCATCATCCGTAGTTTGGGCTCTTTTGTCGAGAACCTTTCCCGCCTCAGCCGCAGGCTTGTCCCGCAAGTGGGGACCGGCAGCGATCCGGAGACCGCCACGGCATCTACAGGTATGGCGCCGTGGGGTGTAAAATACCGCGCGAGGCGCGCCTTAAGCTAGGCTTAAGGTTGAGTATGCATAATATCGGATTGAATAGAAAGTGGTTCTTTCCCTTTAATTTACAATGGATTATTATGCGCACCTCTCGATTTCAGCTGATTTTCTGGGCCTACCTGACGGCCCTGGGATTTTTCACCCTCACCCGGCTCGGTTTGCTGCTGATCAGTTGGTCCGATGCTCAGGTTTCCGCCGGCAGCCTGTTGGAAATGTTCACCACCGGACTGATTTTCGACAGCGGTTTTTTCAGCTACGCCCTGATTGTGCCGACCCTTTACCTCTGGCTGTGTCCGCAGAAACTGTGGGCGCATAAGCTGAATCGCGGCTGGGTCAGGTTGTCTCTCTTTATCGCCCTCTATGCCAGCAGTTTTATCGCTGTCGCAGAATACCTGTTTTGGGATGAGTTCAGCGTTCGCTTTAATTTCATCTCCATCGATTACCTGATCTATCGTCGCGAAGTGACGGACAATATCTTGGAATCCTACCCGGTTGTGCCGTTGTTTGCAGGCATGTTCGTGGTTGCCATGGTGGTTTTTTACCTGTTGCGGCGGCCTCTCAAACGAGCTCTGCTGAGCCGGGAATCTTTTTCCCGGCGCAGTCTGGTTGCGGCGGTTCTGCTCTGCCTGCCGGTTTTCAGCTATATGCTGTTGGGGCAGCCGTTACGGCAGATCTCCCAAAATGTCTATCAGAACGAATTGGCCAGCAACGGTCCCTATCAGTTTGTGGCCGCATTTCGGAATAATGAACTGGATTATCAGCAATTTTATGCCACCTTGCCGCCTCGGCAAGCATCAGAGCTGTTGCGCCTGAATGTTGCCGAGCCGAACAGCGCCTATATTGGCGATGACCTGTTTGATATCAAGCGGAACGTGAGCAATCCCGGCCCGGAACAACATTTGAATATTGTTCTGATCATGGTCGAAAGCCTGAGCTCCGATTTCCTCGGCTATTTCGGCAATCAGGATGGCTTGACCCCGGTGCTGGACGGGCTGATCGACAAGAGTCTGTTTTTTACCAACTTTTACGCGACCGGAACCCGCACTACCCGTGGCCTGGAGGCCGTCACCCTGTCGATCCCACCGACCCCCGGCCGCTCTATCGTCAAACGGATCGGCCGGGAAACCAATCAATGGTCCCTCGGCAATGTCCTTGATCAAAAAGGTTATCAATCTTATTTCATCTACGGCGGGCGCAGCTATTTTGAAAACATGAATGCGTTTTTCGGCGGTAACGGTTACCAGATCGTCGATCAGTCCAGTGTTCCGAGTGACCAGGTCGAATTTTCCAACGCCTGGGGAATGTCCGACGGTGACCTCTATAACCAGGCTCTGCGGGTCGCCGACCGGGCCGCCACGCAGAAACAGCCATTCTTTCTGCACCTGATGACGACCTCGAATCATCGCCCCTATACCTATCCGGACGGAAAGATCGATATCCCCTCCGGGAGCGGCCGCAAGGGGGCGGTCAAATATACCGACTATGCGATCGGGGAATTTTTACGCCAGGCCCAGGCAAAGTCCTGGTTTAAGGATACGCTTTTTGTTATTCTCGCAGACCATCAGGCTGGCAGTGCCGGGAAAAGCGCGCTGCCCATCAAGCGTTACCATATCCCGCTGTGGATCTATGCTCCAGAGCAGATTCAACCCGGGAAAATCGATACCCTGGCCAGTCAGATTGATCTGCCGCCGACTTTGCTCGGGATCCTGAACATGAGCTATGAGTCGGTCTTTTTCGGCAAGGATATCCGGCGGCTGCCACCGCAAGACGGGCGAGCCTTTATTGCCAATTACCAGAATCTGGGGCTGTTTAACGGCCGGCAGATGGCCATTCTGGAGCCGCGCAAGATCATTCGTGAACAATCCGGTCTGGCGCAAGGGCAGGTCGACGAAAAATCCGTCAGCAAGGACAATCCTTTGGTGCGAAGCGATATCAGCTACTATCAGGGGGCGGCTGCGGTTTTCAAACAACATCTGAACGCATGGAGCAAAGTGAACTAAAGTGAGAGGGAATACCGGATTCAAGCGGATCGTTCTGGCCGCGGGTTATTCTGCCAAAGGGTTGCGGGCCGCTTTTGTCAATGAAGCGGCCTTTCGCCAGGAGCTGCTTCTGGCGTTGGTGCTGGTTCCTCTGGCCCTGTGGCTCGATGTTGAGCCGACCCAGCGGTTGCTGATGATCGCCGCGCTGGTTGTGGTGCTGATCACCGAACTGATGAATTCAGCCATCGAGGCCGTGGTTGATCGGATCGGCGCTGAGCGACACGAGCTGTCCGGGCGGGCCAAAGATATCGGTTCAGCCGCCGTTTTACTGGCCCTGCTCTTATGCGCCACTATCTGGATTTCAATCCTCTGGCCTTTGCTGGTAAGCTGAGGCCATTGCTCCCATCTCAAAGCGGGCTCCGCCACCTCGGCGGACAACCCGCCGCTGCTTTTTTTTGCTGCCGCAGTTGAGCGCCTGTGTTTAAATGGCGCCCATATGGCAACCAAAAAACATTACAAAGCGATAACTTCATCCCCCCTGGAAACCGGAGTCTTGACCCACAGCTGGCGTGAGCAGCGCTTGCGGGTGGCGCTGATCTATCCCAACAGCTACCACTCGGGAATGAGCAACCTCGGCTTCCAGACCGTTTATCAATTGCTGAATCAGCGTGACGACTGCTTGTGCGAGCGCTTTTTCCTGCCAGACCGGCAACCGGGGCAGGGCGCATCCTCGCAGTTGCTGTCCCTGGAATCCGGGCAGCCGCTGCGGGCCTTCGATCTGCTGGCCCTGTCCGTCTCCTTTGAAAATGATTACCTGAATCTGCCGCTGATTTTTGCCGCCGGGGAGATCCCTTGGCTGGCCGAGCAGCGGACCGAGCAGGACCCGTTGGTGTTGCTCGGCGGAGTCTGCGCCTTCATCAATCCAGAGCCCCTGGCCCCGGTCGTTGATGTGGTGGCGGTGGGGGAGGCCGAGCCTTTGTTGCCGGGCTTGCTGGCAGTTTTAAGCAAAACTGCTCTCGGCAGGCAGGAGCAACTGGCCGAACTGGCCCAGCTGCCGGGAATCTATCTCCCCGGTCTGTATCAGCCCCGCTATGCCGAGGACGGGACCGTTGCCGAAGTCACCAGGAATACTGCCGCCCCGGCTCGGGTCAGACGCCAGTACCTGGCCGATCTGGACCTTTCGCCGAGCCGTAATTTTATTCAGACCGAGGCGACTGAGTTCGGCGATATGGCCCTGACCGAAATTTCCCGCGGCTGTTCCCGCGGTTGCCGGTTCTGCGCCGCGGGCTATGTTTATCAGCCGCCGCGGGAGCGCGGCCTGGAGAACCTTCTTGAGCAGGTCGAGCAGGGTTTGTGCGAACGCCGGCGGATCGGTCTGGTGGCGGCGGCAGTGGCCGATCATTCCGCTATCACTCAGCTCCAGCAGGGGATTCTCGATCGCGGCGGGCAGGTCTCCGTGGCCAGCTTGCGGCTTGACGCCCTGACCGCCACCGAAGTGGAACAACTGCGGGAATCTGGGCATAAAACCGTGGCGATCGCCCCGGAAGCGGGGAGTCAGCGCTTACGTGATTTCATCAACAAAGGGATCGATGAAGAGCAGATCCTCCATGCGGTCAAGTTATTGGCGAACGGCGGAATCATCAACCTGAAGCTGTATTTTCTGATCGGTCTGCCGACGGAAAGCGTAGCGGACATCGATGCTATCATCACCCTGACCGGGCGGATCAATGATCTCTGGCGTGAAGCCGGGCGGGCTCGCGGGAGCCTGGGGAGCGTGATTCTGAGCGTCAATCCGTTTATCCCCAAGCCCTTTACGCCGTTGCAGTGGGCGGGGATGGCCGGTGAAAAGGAGCTGAAGAAAAAGCTCCGCCGCCTGCAGAGCGGAATCGCCCGTATTCACAATACCCGGCTTAATCATGAGTCAATCCGGGCCGCTGTGCTGCAAGCCTTCCTGTCTCGTGGTGACCGTCGGGTCGCTGCGCTGCTGCCGGCCCTAGCCCAAGGGATGAAACTGAAACCGGCCTGTCAGCAGGCCGGCCTCGACAGCGATTTCTATGTGACCCGGGAACGGGGCGAAGCAGAGCTGTTCCCCTGGGAGATCATTGACCAGGGCGTTCGTCGCAGCTATCTGTGGCAGGAGTACCAGCGTGCCCGGCAGGGGCTGCTAACGCCCCCCTGCCGCCCCGGCTGCCGGCGTTGCGGCATTTGTCACTGAGGTAGGCTCAGCCCGCGGCGCTGCATTTCCAGGCGAACCTGATTGCGGCGTTCGCGCAGGTCCTGGCTTGGCGCTGGCTGGGGCAGGTCCGAAGAAAGGCCGACCCCGGTGCCGCTGTGGCGGCCGTAACTGCCGAAACCAAAACCCAGACTGACCCGTGGATTGCCGGCGCTGCTGTCGACGATTTCAATCTGATCCTGCAGCTGATAATAGTAGAGGGTCAAATCCTGATCGGTCATGGTTTGGTAATCGCGCTCCAGGAGTTCGCTGGTTCTGGCCATGTGACTGGCGCAGCCCAAGGGGAGCAGCAAACTCAGTAGCAGAGCGGCCTTGGCAATGCGCCAGAGAATGGGGTGGCCGGACTGTGCGGGGCGGTTTTGGAAAAAGGAAGCAGCCATGTCTTGAGTCCTTGCTGTTGGCGGTCATTTCCCTGCTGTTCTGTGCGCAGGGCTTGATTCGTTTAAGTATAACGAATTTTCCCATCCTGAAGGAATGATGCGATGAATAATCAAGCTGAGCAGGTGGTTCTGGTGACCGGTGGCGGGCAAGGGATCGGCAGAGGGATCTGTCGGCAGCTGGCTATAGAGGGATGGCAGGTGGTGGCCGTGGATATCGATGGCGAGGCGCTGGCCGAACTAGAGCAGGAGCTGGGCGATAAGACCGTGGTCTTTTGCGCGGACGTGGCCGACGAAGCAGCGATTCAAGCGGTTTTTACTGCCGTTGGGGAGCGCTTCGGTCGGCTTGATGCGCTGATCAACAATGCCGGGCTGACCGGGACCGTCAGGGTGCCGCTGACTGAACTCGCTCTGGCCGACTGGAACCGGATGCTGTCCACTAACCTGACCGGACCCTTTCTGTGCAGCAAACATGCGATCCCCCTGCTGCGGCAGAGTAACGGCGCCATTGTCAATATCGCCTCAACCCGGGCGCTGCAGTCGGAAGCCAATACCGAGGCCTATTCAGCCAGCAAGGGGGGAATTGTCGCTCTGACCCATGCTCTGGCAGTCAGCCTTGGCCCGGAGATTCGCGTCAACTGCGTCAGCCCGGGCTGGATCGAAGTGGCTGAGCTCAAGAAACAGAGTCGGCGGCAAACGGTGCAGCTCAGTGCCGAAGATCATCGGCAGCATCCGGTCGGCCGGGTGGGGGAGGCACGCGACATTGCCGCCATGGTCAGCTACCTGATTTCGCCCGCTGCGGGATTTATCAGTGGACAGAACTTCGTTGTTGACGGCGGCATGACCCGGAAAATGATCTACGCCGAGTAACCGCCCGGTGCGGCCGGCGTTCTCCTTTGCCCTCGCTGCCGTCCGCCGGTTCAACCTTCGGCAGCGGGTGTTTTACTTGCCGTAACTGAGCCGCAGCAGGATGATCCCACTCAGGGTCAACAGCGTGGCGACGACCTTTCCTTTGCTCAGGCGTTCCTGCAGAAAAAAGCTGCCCAGCAACAGGGCGAAGACGATGCTGGTCTCGCGCAAGGCGGTGACCAGGGCAATGGGAGCGCGGGTGAAGGCCCAAGTCACCGCCGCATAGGCGGTAAAGGACAGCCCGCCGCCGAGTAGGGCCAGAGGCAGGTTTTGCAGGGTGACTTTTTTAATGATCCCAGGTTGAGCCTTTGCCACCAGCGCACCGAATATGAGTGCATTCAACAGTGACATCCAGCCGTAGTAACCGACTGCCGTTCCGGCCATCCGGGCGCCAAGCCCGTCGGTCAGGGAATAGGCGGCAATAAAACCTCCCGTTATCAATGCCAGCAAGGCCGGTTTAAGGTCTTTCTGTCCATTGCCTTTGCGCATTGCGGAGAGGCTCATGATCCCCAGACCGATCATCGCCGTCGCTGTCAGTTGCGGCCCGGATAAACTCACGCCCAGCAGCAGCACTGAGGTCAGTGTTACCAGCAGCGGGGCAATTCCGCGGGCCAGCGGATAGACCTGGGTCAGATCGCCGATGCGATAGGCGTTGAGCAGAAACAACTGGTAACCGGTGTGGAGCAGGGCGCCGAGTAATAAATAAGGAATGGCGGCGGTATCCGGCAACGGATTAAAGCTGATGGCCGCCAGGCAAAAAGGGATGTGGCCGAGAACCACCGCGCTCATGCTGAGGAATTTGTCCGGGAGGCTTTTGACCATGAAGTTCCAGGCGGCGTGGAGCAAAGCCGCACAGAGAACGATGGCCATGATGGAGAGAGGCATAAGCAGCTCGCTACGGTCATGTCGGTTGAAGGGAAGCCCCGTCCGGAGACTTTTTCAGACGGGTGGAAATCATGCGTCTTTCTCCTGAAAATGATCAATAAACGAGAAAAGCGCCAGCAATTTTGCTCTTTTGGCTATGGGCTCAGCAAGTTTTTTATCAACGGCCTGCCAAGGATGGCGGTTCCGGCGACAGGCCGCTGGCGGGAAATCGGAATTACTTAGTTTCTGTCCGGAAACCGCCCTTTTCCGCAATCTCGGCGTCAATCTACGCATTTGATTGTGCAGCGTAAAGCACTACCCCTCTGCACAAATACTTGATTTTCTTGACCTTACGAAAAATTTCTGGTTTCCAGATCAGAAACGTTACAGTACCCCACCGGAGTTTCCGGATGATAATTATTTGTAATGTATTTTCTGAACCCCGCTCAGAGCTGCGATTTCGCTGCTGAGGTCGCGGCCGATCCGACGTTTGTGCCGGGTCAGAACAAAGCGATACTGAACCTGTTTGTCCTGGATGTCGTGATCAACCTCAATGCTGGAGATGCGCAGATCCCTGTCCTTGAAAATTGACTCCAATTGCGGATAAAGATCTGGCTCCGTCGCTGCCGTGATGTTCATATGCAGGTAGCGGTCTTTATTGATATGTGGTTCAAGTTTTTTCAGAATCAGGAGGGAAAACAGGGCGATCACGGTGCCGGTTACCCCTCCGGATACCAGCCCCATGCCAAAGGCCATACCGATGCCGGCCACCATCCACAGGCTGGCTGCCGTGGTTAACCCGCGAACGATGAATCCTTCCTTGATAATAACCCCGGCCCCCAGAAAACCGATGCCGGTGATGATTTGGGCTGCTGCCCGGCTGGGATCGAGGCGAACCACGCCGGTGCCGGGAAGATCGCCATATTTGAGAAAAAAGGCCTCGGAAACGATCATCATCAAGCAGGAACCGGCAGCGACCAACAAGTGAGTACGTAGTCCGGCCGGCCGACCGTGACATTCTCTTTCGAGCCCAATGATTCCTCCCGCTGCCGCGGCAAGCAGAATTTTGATCAGGATGACGAGTTCATAGCTGCCAAAAATTTCCGGACTGAATAGCATAAGCACCTCAATTTTGTCATCGTTACGGGCAAAAGTGATTGCGCCGCTAAAAACCATGAATTGTCGTGCAATGTCCGCCGCCAGCGCATCGGCAAGCATGGTTCTGTTGTTTCAATCTTATTTTATGGTTTATTCATCCATACTATTTCCGGGCGCCGCATCGGATGTTGTTGCGGCTCGCTGGCGTTTATAAATCTGATAAACCGGCGGGACCAGAAGCAGCAGGATAATCACCCACAAGGCAATGGCCTGCGGCCGGTCAAAAAAGATCGCATAGCTGCCGTGCCCCATGATCAGGGCCTGGGCAAAGCCGGTCTCGGCAATTGGACCAAGGATTAGCCCGAGGATCAAAGCCCCCAGGGAAAAACCGGTTTTCTGCAACAGGATGGCGACAAAACCGCAGATCAGGGCGACAAAAATATCCAATACGCTGTTGTTCATGGCATAGGAGCCCAACACCGAGAACAGGCACACCACTGGGATCAACAGGGCAATTGGGGTTAAAGCGATTCTGGCGAAATAAGGGGCCATGAACAGTCCCAACACCAGGAACACCAGGTTGGCGATGAATAGAGAAAGAATAAAGGCGTAGGTCATGACGCCGTACTTGGTGAACAGTTCCGGCCCGGGAATCAGACCGTGGATCAGCAGTCCGCCAAGCAGCGCGGCGGCAACGCTGTTGCCCGGAATGCCGAGGGTCAGGGTCGGCACCAGCGAGCCACCGACGCAGCCGTTGTTGCCGGCCTCGGCCGCAGCAATCCCTTCCGGATTGCCTTTGCCGTACAGTTTCGGGTTCTTAGAGCGGCGGCGGGCAATATTGTAGGAAAGAAATGCTGCAATGGTTGCCCCTTCGCCGGGGAGTATGCCGACGACGGTGCCTACCAGCGAGCCCAGTGCGATCGGTTTGAAGATCCCTTTTGGTAGGGGTTCGCTCTTGATGCGAGTAATTTTGGATGTATCGGCCACGATGCTTTCAGCGCCGGTCAGTTCCAACATCTGCGAGATGGAGAACATTCCGATCAGAGCAGGCATAAAAGCCACCCCGTCAAAAAGATCGGTCAGGCCCATGGTGTAACGTAGCATCCCTGACATGGGGTCGGTGCCGATCACAGCTAGAATCAACCCGAGTAGTCCGGAAATAAGCGCCTTGACCAGACGATTTTCATCATCGGCCATAGAAACGATGCCAGCGAGACCGAGGAGCGCCAGCAGGAAATATTCTGGTGGTCCGAAAGTCAGGGCAAAGGTGGCCAGGATGGGGGCGATCAACAGGAGGATAAAGGCTGAAAAGATTCCGCCGGTAAAGCTGGCAACCACCGAAACTTTCAGAGCCAGCCCGCCACGGCCGCTCTGGGTCATTGGGTAGCCTTCCATCGCCGTGGCCACGGCAGCGGGGGTGCCGGGAGTCCGTAGCAGGATGGCAGGAATCGATCCACCGTACATGGCACCGCAATAGACACCGCCCATGAGTAGCAGCCCGGTCAGCGGTTCCAAGGCAAAAGTGATTGGGATCAGCAGCGCCACGGCCATGGTCGCAGTCAACCCGGGCATGCCGCCAACGATGACCCCGGACGTGGTGCCGATGAAAATGGCCAAGAGTGAAAGCGGAGTGAATAACTCCTGCAGAGCTTGTAGAATCATAGCTTCCAGACCTTTTAGAACAAGGAGCCTTCCGGCAGCGGAACCTCCAGCAGTTTTACGAAGACCAGAAAAACAAACAGCAGCACGCCTGCTGTGGTCAGGCTGATGGACAGCGGTTTGCGTGATCCCAGCAGCAGCATGGTCAAGGGCAGAAAGATGGCGGAGGCGACATAGAACCCTACCATGGGCAGGCTGCAGGCATACCCCACCAGCAGAATCAGCAGGCCCCAGAACTTAACCGGAGCAACGGTCAGCTGCATTTTCTCCGCTTTAGCCCGGGCTCGGTTTTTCACCCAGAGCAACAACTCCAACGCGCATAAAAGGCCCAGGGCCATTCCCAGAAAGCGGACATACATGGCCGTGGAGCCTTGCACTGAAGCAGGGTAGCTTGCTGTGCTGCGGTAAAGCAGCACAGCAAGCACCAGAAACAGGCTGAGAATAAAGAATTCAGCAAGTCGTTTGGTCATGATCGGTTACCAAGGGGTCTTGTCGTAGAATTTCTGGGTTTCCGCCTGCAGGTCGGTCAAATAACTTAAGTACTCGGGACCGCTCATGGGGAGGCGGAACATGACCCCTTTGTCACAATCGGCGATGAATCCGGCATCTTTGTTCACTTTCTGCAGCAGGTCGTCGAGCTTGGCGAGGATGGCCTTGTCCACCTTAGCCGGGGCCACGAAACCGCGGGTCGCGGTCATACTGACCGGATAGCCCTGCTCTGTGGCGGTCTGCACATCCGGCAGAATGTCTGAGCGCTTGGTGTCGAGGATGGCGATGATCTTGGCTTTGCCGGATTTATGCTGAGCCTGAAGCTGGGACAGGTTCATGAAGCTGGCGTCGATATGGCCACCCAGGATCATGGCTTTTTGCTCGGTGGAACCTTTGGTTGGCATCAGGTTAAAGGTGACACCGGTTTGCAACTCGAATTTTTTGGCGGCGATAAAATCATCAGAACCGATACCGTTGACAGCAGCAGTCAGGCTGTTTTTTTTGGCGGCAGCGATGAATTCCTTGAGATTGTTATAGGGGCTGTCTGCGGGAACGGCGACGATCAACGGATCCTGCATGGCGTTACCCATGATATGAAAGCTGTCCAGGGTATAGCGAGCCCGTTTGGCAACGATGTGAGCGACGATTTGGGTGGTGAAAACCATACCGATTGTATAGCCGTCCGGTTTGGCCCGGGCGATTTCTTCAAACCCTTTCTGTCCACCGGAACCGCCGACATTTTTGATGACAAAGTCGGCATCGGGCCAGTAATTTTTTGCGGCTTTGACAAACAGCCGGGCCGAAGTGTCGGTCGAGCCGCCCGCTTTGGAGGGAACGATGATGGTGATGGGTTCTTCCGGATAGGCGGCGAACACATAAACGGGAACAATCAGACTGAGGGCCATGGCGAGAACGATAATCTTGCGCATTTTTTTCTCCTGTTCCAAATGAAAGGTTTGATGACCTGCCTGACCGGCAGCAACGCAACGGATCAACAAGAGCGCACAGAGAGATTCCCGCTGAGCGACTCCTTTGTCGACTCTTGACCTTTTTCATTAACAAGGATCGTACCAACTAGGACAACCTGGTGAATTGTCTGAATTACGGGAGGTTGAGGGGGGGCTGAAGACATGGCCCTGGGATATTTGGGTCAGTTTTGACCCATTGTGTTCCTCCTTTGACCCGGTCTGTGGGCCCAGACCGGGAGCAGGAATCTCAGCTGCGGCGGAGGTTGAACTTTTGCATTCGCAGATAGAGGCGCTTGCGGGGGATTTTCAGCTGCTCGGCGGTTTTCTCGATACGGCCGTGGTTGGCGGCGAGGGCGTCGCTGAGCAGTTTTTTTTCAAAGGCCCAGAGCTGTTCGTCAAGCCCGTGCTCGCCGCTTGGCACGGCGCCCTGGACGGCGTCGCCCTGCAGGTCGAGGGGCAGGTCGAGGAGTAATTGCTGGGCGATGTTTTTCAGCTCACGAACATTCCCCGGCCAGGAGTATTCCAGCAGCCGCTGCTGGTGGTCTGCTGTGACGTTCGGGACGGCACAATTGAATTTATCCGCCCAGCGTACCATGAAATGTTCAAGGAGCAGCAGCAGATCTTCGCGGCGTTCGCGCAGGGGCGGGATTCGGACCGGAGCCACATTAAGGCGATAGAACAGATCGGCGCGGAAACTGCCCGCATCGACCGCTTGGCGCAACTCGACCTTGGTCGCGGCAATGACCCGGAAATCGACGGGAATCTGCCGGTTGCTGCCGACCCGTTCAATGGTTCGTTCCTGCAGGGCCCGTAGCAGCTTGACCTGGGTGTCGAGGGGCATGGCCTCGACCTCATCGAGAAACAGGGTGCCGCCCTGGGCATACTCGATTTTTCCGATCTGCTTATCCGCTGCGCTGGTAAAGGCGCCTTTTTCATGGCCGAAGAGCATGCTTTCCACCAGACTGGAGGGGATTGCCCCGCAGTTGAGGGCGACAAACTGGCCGGCACTGCGATGTCCGAAATCATGCAGGCACCTGGCCGCCAGTTCCTTGCCGACGCCGGTCTCACCGATCAACAACACATCGACATCAATGCTCGCCAGCGAGATCAGCCGCTGGCGCAGCTGGCGCGTCGCTGCTGCATTGCCGAGCAGCCGGCTTTCGATATTCCGACCGGTAGCCAGCTGTTCCTTGAGGGACCGGTTTTCCAGGGCCAGGCGTCTGCTCTCCAGGGCCCGCCTGGCGACATCGACCAGGTATTCCGGCGGGGCCGGTTTCTCCAGAAAGTCATAGGCCCCGGCGCGCATGGCCCGCAGCGCCATGGGAACATCGCCGTGTCCGGTCAGAATGACCACCGGGATCTCCGGGGCAGTGGCGTGAATTTTTCCGAGCAGGGTGATGCCGTCGATCTCCGGCATCTTGACATCGGTAATGACCACCCCGAGCCAGTCCGGGCGGATCTGGGTCAGGGCCTGGCGCGGCTTGTTGAAGGTGCGGATGGCGTATCCTTCCAGTTCGAAGGTCTGCCGGCAGGCCTCCAGAATTTCCACTTCATCGTCAATCAGGTAAATTTCTCCAAGCGGTGCGGTCATGGTTTCAATCCTCGGCTTTGCGCAGGGTCAGGGTGAACCTGGTTCCGCCGCCCTGGGCCGGGCCGGCTTCGATGTGTCCCTGGAAATCTTTAATGATATTGTAAGAGATGGAGAGGCCCAGGCCCAGGCCCTGGCCGACTTCCTTGGTGGTATAAAATGGGTCGAAAATCGAATCGATGGAGCCCTCCGGAATGCCCGGTCCACTGTCACTGATATGAATGACGATCTGGTCCCCGGCGCTGCTGGCGGCGACGGCGATGCTGCGCTGCTCTTCGGGCATGCTGCTGACCGCGTCAATCGCGTTGCCGATGATGTTGACAAAGACCTGTTCCAGGCGGATCGCCTCGGCCATGACTTTCCAGCGGCCATCAATGGGGGGAACCTGCAGCCGGATCTGCTGGTTGTCGATCCGGGTGGCGAGCAGGGCCAGCGCTTTTTCCAGCGCGGCCGCCAGGACCACAGGTTCCAGGGTGTTGGTGGTCCAGCGGGCAAAGGTTTTCAGATGATTGATCATCTTGGCCATGCGTTCAATCAGTTCGGAGATCTTGCCCAGATTTTGTTGGTGGGTCGCCAGGTCGTCCCGCTCCAGCAGCAGTCGGGCGTTATGCAGATAGTGGCGGATTGCCGCCAGCGGCTGGTTCAGTTCATGGGCGATCCCGGTTGACAGCTGCCCCAGCGCAGCCAGTTTGCCGGCCTGGACAAGTTCGTCCTGAACCTTTTTCCGTTCCTGGACTTCCTGTCTGAGTTTGACGTTGATGCGGCTTAAGTGATCGGTCTTTTGCCTGACCCGTTTTTTCAGCAGCTCCTGAGCTTTGGCCCGTTCGCTGACGTCATGAACGGTAATGATCAGGCTGCGCTGGTTGCGTTGCCGGACCGGATGGATCGACACATCGATGGGGAAACCGGTGCCGTCGCTTCGTAAGCCCTCAAAGGTCTGCGCCGGCGCGCTCTGCAGCTTGCCGGTATAGACGTCGCTGCAGATGCGCAGCAACTGCTCGTGGCCGTCGGCAAGGATCAGGGTGAACAGGCTGCGGCCGACCATCCGTTCCGGTTGCACGCCGAACAGCTTGACCGCCATGGCGTTGAAGAAGCGGATCGTGCCCCCGGCATCGGCGATAATCAGGCCAACATCGGCGTTATCGATAATCGCCTGTGCCTGGGCGTCCTCCATGGCCTGGGCGGTATCGCGAAACACGGCCAGGGCTCGGGTCATGCGGCCGATCTCATCGTCTTCAATGGGGGGGATGGGATGCTGCAGGTTGCCACTGGCAATGGCCTGCATGCTGGTGCCCAGCCGATTCAGGCGTTTAACGATATTGCCGCGAACGTAAAACCATGACACCGAGGCCGCGGTCAGCAGGCTGAAAATCCCCAACAGAATCAGCAGCAGGCGGGCTCTGTCCAGGGTTGTTTTGGTTCCGGTCACCGCAGCGAAGGCATCGCTCCGGGTCTGGTTGACGACCTGATCGATGACCTGGCGCAGTTGATTGACCAGGACCCGGTTCTCGGCCAGGATGATCTGGCCGCTGGTCTCTTCGGCAATAATTTTCTTTTTGATACCAAAGACCGAATTGTCCCCTTCGGCGAGGGCGAAGATTTCAGCCAGCACCTGGCGCAGGGTCACCGAACTGGCCTGACTGGTCAGCCGTTCCATACTGTCACGGAGTACGCCCAGGGCATCGTCGGACAACGCCAGCAGGTAATCGACCTGGTCCTTGCTGACCGAGGTCGGTGCCTGCAGCAGCAGGCTGACCAACAGCACGCCGTTGTCGCCGATCCGTTCAATCGCCTCTTTGTCCAGGCGGTTGTCCCTCAGCCGCCGGGCGGAGAAGGTCTTGTCGCCGCTTAAGGACGCGCCGATCAAACGCTCTATTTCGGCATCCAGGTTATAGTTCAGATCCTGATTCAGTGGTTCGATTTCATCGATTAGATCCGCATAAAGCCAGCGTAACCGTTCCATCTTTTCGGTCAGGGCCTGTTCATCGGTCAGGCGTCTGCTGACAGTGCTCTGCAACGCAGCGAGGTTGGCTTTGAGTCCCTCGACCAGGACTTCTACACTGTTTCTGAGTTGCGGCGAATTGATTTCCATTTGGCCGATTTGCCGATTAATGCGTTGCAGCAGGACATCCAGATCGCTGGCGATGCGGTCCCGGCTGGGAACGTCGGCTGCGGAAATGAGACTGGGCGCAACCGCGATGATTTGCCCGCCGATCTCGGCAAAGTCGGCGACCTGGATCACCTCGGGGAGGTGCTTGTCCATAATAGAGGTGAACAGGTCGTTGGAATGATTGAGGATCAACAGACTGATCAGACCGGTGACAATGGTGATGGCCGAAATGGTCCCGAAGGCCAGCAGGAGTCGGGTCCAGATGCCGAATTTGATGGCCCGCTTCATGGGCGGTCCGCCTGCTGCTGGGACGTACTTTCCGCCTGATCAAGCAGCTCTTTGGCTTGGGCCAGGTTCTGTTCGATGAACGCATCCCAGCGGTGGATGGTGGCGCGGTGGTCGGGCTGGGAGGAATCTCCGCTCAGGTCCAGTCCGAGCCTGGCGATGAAGACCGGATCACGGCTCTGTGCGGCAGAAACCGGCAGGGCAACGAGCAGGGCGATGACCTCTTGTTTCAGGCTGTGCAGTTGCTGGTGTTCCCGCCGCCAATTCTTTTCCAGCGCGATGAGCCGACGCCACAGGGTTCGCCTTTCCCGCAGTTTAAAAGTGATCATGCGGTCGAACAGCTCATTGACCAGGTGATAGCGCTGGCGGGACAGGGTCACCGCGTACGCCCGCACCTGTTGGCGCCCTAACAGCTCCTGCAGGTTTGAAGTCCGTGCTCCGGCCGGGGGGAACAGCTCTTTTGCGACGGGCAGGCGGCTGATATCGGGCTGCAGCAGGATGCGTTGTCCGTCCAGGCTGAGGATGAAGTCCATGAACAGATCGGCTTCCCACTCATCCTGACCACCTTTCAGTCGGGCAATGGACGCCGGCACCGGAAAAACCGGCTCTCCGTAGCGAAAGCGGATATTGTCAGACTGTCTGGCCAGGGCCAGGAAATCGATAACCAGGCCAATGCCGAACCGGCCGCTGCTGATCCCTTCCGGAACACTGAAGCTGCGGGCGGTGACCGTGGCAAAGTTACCGGACATCAACAGCAGTTGCTGCCAGCCTTTTTCCCAGCCTAACTCCTGCAGGAAATTTTCGACAATCATATGGGTGGTGCCGGAGCGGGCCGGGGTCGACATGGCGAGATGGCCGTAATAGATCGGCCTGGTCAGGTCGCTCCAGCTTTGCGGGATCGGCAGTCCCCCCTTGCGCAGGTACTGATTGTTCCACATCCAGCCAACGCCGGAGAGGGCGAACCCGTAAAAGAAGCCGGCCGGGTCGTCAAGCTTGATATTGTTGATGGAAAGCAGCGGAAAATCACGCCGGTGAGCGGTCTTTTCCAGGGCCTGTTCCGATTTCAGTAGATCAAAGGCATCTGCGGAAGAGGACCAGAAAATATCCAGGTTGCGGGTGTTACCACGGTGAATTTCATCCAGGGCCGCGGTGGTTTTCTTATTCAGCACCGAGACCTGAATGGACGGGTAAAGATGTTCGAACTGTTCCACGAAAGGGGTGTAAAAGCGTGGCGGAAAGGAGGTCAGAATCGTGAGATTCCGGGTCGGCTCAGCTGCTGCCGGGCCAGCCAGGAGCATCAGGAGAAGACAGGCCCACCAGAAAAGAGCGTACCCGGAAAAACGATATGCATGCCCCATGGACGATTCCTCTTTGAACAGCGCGGTGAAACATGACCTCCAGACCGCTTGACTTCGGGTCGGGAGCTTATTGTGAACTCCTGATTCTGCAGGGTGTTGAAATGACCCAGCCTGATCGATCGAGCCGCCCCGGGCGGCTGGTGGCTTTTATCTGTTAGACAATACTTTCCAGAGGTTGGCATTGCAAGATTCAATTTAACGGATAGAGACGGGGCACCTACGGAGTGTTCTTGGTCGCAGCTGTTGGCTGCCGGAATGAGCGGGCAGGCAAGTTTAGCCGTTTGTTCAGTTGCCCTGACTTGGTGCGGGGACACTGCCCCGCGGCAGCGCCAGGGACAGACCGCCGGCAACCGCAACGAACAGCGCCGATACCCACAGACAGCCGCTGAGTCCGGCCAGTTGAAAGACCAGCCCCGACAGCAGGGTACCGAGCAGACGGCCGGCGGCGTTGGCCATATAGTAGAAGCCAACATTGAGGGCGGCCTGATCCGCCTCGGTATAGGCGAGGATCAGGTAGGAATGGACCGCTGAGTTAACCGCAAATACCACTCCGAACAGCGCCAGGCCGGTGACCACCGTCAACCAGGGGGAGAACCCTGCGGTGACCCCGCCGGCAAGCAGGGCGGTGAGGGCGGCAAGCAAAAAGGCTCCGCTTGCCGCGGTGCCACCGCGCGGACTGCCACCGTGCAAAGTCTGTTGCAGCAGCCGGGGAGCCAGGGCCTGCACAGCGCCGTAACCGATCACCCAAAGGGCCAGAAAAGCGCCAACCTGGGTATTGTCCCAACCGAGGCTGGCCGATAGAAAAACCGGCAACCCGACCACAAACCAGACATCCCGCGAGCCGAACAGGAACAGGCGCGCTGCAGAGAGCAGGTTGATGTCGCGGCTTTTAGAGAGGATGGCACTGAACTTGGTCTTCTTCCTGGCCATGCCCATACTGCCGGGTAGCGCCAGTACCGTGGCCAGCAGGACCAGGGCCAGGCCGCCGGCCATCAGCAGCAGCGCCGTCCGGAAGCCGACCGTTGAGAGCAGCAAGCCACCCAGGAAAAAGCCGGCTCCTTTGAGGGCATTTTTCGAGCCGGTCAGCAGGGCGACCCATTTGAACAGGATATTGTCCTGATCTCCTGGAACCAGAACCTTGATGGCGCTTTTGCTGCTCATTTTGGTCAGGTCTTTGGCAATTCCGGAGAGCGCCTGCAGCAGCATGACATAGCCGACCGAGAACAACACAGGCCAGGCCGGGTTGAGCAGTGCCAGGGCGGTCAGCGCGGCAATCTGCAGGGCCAGACCGGCAAACAGAGTCACTTTCAGGCCCAGGTGGGAGCCAATCCAGCCGCCGATCAGGTTGGTGACCACGCCGCAGAATTCATAGAGCAGAAACAGCAGGGCGATCTGCGCCGGGCTGTAGCCGAGCCGGTAAAAGTGCAGCAGAACCAGCATGCGCAGAGCGCCGTCGGTCAAGGTGAACCCCCAGTAAGCGCCGGTCACCAGGGTATAGTTGCGGATGTCGCTGGTCATTCGTTAAAGACTCAATGCCACCTTGCGGCACAACTCCATGAGCCGGTTGGCATAGCCCATTTCATTGTCATACCAGGCGTAAACTTTCAGCTGGGTCTCATTTACGACCATGGTTGATGGTGCATCGATGATGCAGGAGCGGGTATCGCTTTTGAAATCGATGGAGACCAGGGGCCGATACTCGATGCCGAGAATCCCTTTCAGTTCGCTGCTGGCGGCCTGCTCGAACAGGGCATTGACCTCGGCGGCGCTGATTTTCCTGGTCATCTCGAAAACCGCATCGGTAAGGGAACCGGTCAGCAAGGGAACGCGAATGGCGTGGCCGTTGAGTTTGCCCTTGAGTTCCGGGTATATCAGGGTGATGGCAGTGGCGCTGCCGGTGGTGGTCGGGATCAATGACATGCTGCCGGCACGGGCTCGGCGCAGGTCGTTGTGGGGGGCATCGACGACCACTTGGGTGTTGGTCATGTCGTGGATGGTGGTGATTACTCCGTGTTCGATGCCGATTTGTTCGTGAAGAACCTTGACCACCGGAGCCAGGCAATTGGTCGTGCAGGACGCGGCGGTCAGCAGGTGATGCTCGCCCGGTTGATAGAGATGGTCGTTGACCCCCATGACGATATTGAGGGCACCCTCTTTGACCGGTGCGGCAACGATCACTTTTTTGACGCCGCCGGCAAAGTAAGGCTCCAGGGTGGCAGGGGTGCGAAATTTTCCGGACGCCTCAATAACGATATCCACACCGAAGTCGGTCCAGGCGACGGCGTTGGGGGTGGCTGCGGCTGAAAACCCGATCCGGCGCCCGGCGATGTTGATGCTGTCGGCAGTAGCCGAAATCTGTCGGTCCCAGCGACCGTGGACCGAATCGAATTCAAGGAGGTGGGCCGCCGTTTCCGGTCCGCCTTTGACTTCATTGATATGGACAATCTCGATCTCCGGCCAGTCCCAGGCGGCACGAAGTGCCAACCGGCCCATGCGGCCGAAGCCGTTAATACCGACACGAATACTCATTTATTGCTCCCATGGCACAGCATGAATCGATCTTTGTGGCTGATTATCATAGCAGATTGTGAGCAGTTGATGAGCTTTTCCCTCAACAACAAAAAATGCTCCTTTGCCCGGGTGAGCACGGTCCGGCTTAGCAAACTGCGACGATTTCAAACTCTCGGGGCGGATTGCCGGGCATGGTGACTGCATCGCCGCAGCAGCAACCGAGCAGTTTTTTTCCCAGCGGGGAGTCCGGGGTAATGACCCTGATTTCGGTCCCCTGGCAAGAGAGCATCTGCCCTCCGGCCGCGGGCGCTATAAACAGGGTCCGGGTCTGGCCGGCATCGTCTTCAAGGGTGACGACTGCACTCAGGCGAATGGTGGACTCAGCGTTGAATTCCTTGAGCTCCAACTGTTTGAACTGGGTCAGGGCCGCGCTGATTTCATTGGCCCGATCCGCCTGCCCCTGGGCGATGTAAGATGCTTCAAGGGCCAGGGTGGCGTATTTATTGTCAGGGATGTTTTCTTCGTGGGTCGCTGCCGCATGGGCGGTTTTGGCCGCCTGCAGCAGCAGGGCATGATCGGTCTGGAGTTTGTCGATGATTTGTTGGCGTAGGGTTTCTTTGTTCATGCTCTGACTGGAAAAAGCGCTAAAGGGTTAGTGGTTGTCGGGCTTGCCTACTTGCTTGCGGGCGGTTTTCTTTTCCGCCACCCAGACGGCATGGCGATAGCCGCCTTTGCCGGGACGCTCACAGCGCACCGCGAAACCGGCTGCGGCCAGGCGTCTTTCAAACCCGGCATCGGGGTTTTCTCCCCAGACCGTCAGGACTCCGCCGGTTTTCAGCCTAGTCCGATAATATTCAATGGCCCGGCTGCCGTAAAGCGGGTCGTTACGCTGGTCGGTCCGCGGGTGGGGCCCGCGATAGAGATCGAGGATAATAGCATCGAAGCTGCCGGCGGGTGCGGCCTTGATCAGCTCTGCGACATCGGCGATCTGCACCTTGACTCTGGGGTCGGCGCTGGCATGGTTGGTCAGCTCGGCCAGGGGACCGAGACACCACTGGTACACCTGCGCGTTCAATTCGGCAACCGTGACTTCGGCACTGGCGGGTAACGCATCCAGCACCGCGCGCAGGGTGATGGCCATACCCAGGCCGCCGACCAGCACCTGCGGCGCTGGATGCTGGCCGATTTTACTGCAGCCGAGTCGGCCGAGGGCCAGCTCGGAACGTTGCGCCTTGCTGTTCATCAGAATCTGCGGGCCGATGCTGATCAGGAAATCGTCTTTGCCGCGGCGCCGCAATTCAAGATCCCCTTCGCCTGCAACCGCAACCCGGTCGAGTACCTGCCAGGGTAGTGCCATAGTCTCTTCTCCCGTCGACCGGTTAGAGTTTCAGGTCCGCTTCGCCCTGATAATGCTCGGCGCGCATGCGCTCTACCTCGCTGCTGGCCAGGTATTCGTCAAAGGTCAGCATCCGGTCGATAAAACCGACCGGGGTGAATTCGATGATCCGGTTGGCGACGGTGGCCAGGAACTTGTGGTCGTGGCTGGTAAACAGGACCACTTCGGAAAAGGCCATCAGTCCGTTGTTCAGGGCGGTGATCGATTCCAGGTCCAGGTGGTTGGTCGGTTCATCAAAGACCAGGGCGTTCGCTTCGGTCAGCATCATCTTGGCCAGCATGCAGCGAACTTTCTCGCCGCCGGAAAGGACCGTTGCTTTCTTCTTGGCTTCATCGCCGGAGAACAGCATCCGGCCCAGAAAGCCACGGGCGAAACTTTCTCCCTCGGTCGGCGCAAACTGCAACAGCCAGTCGATGAGGCTGAGGTCCTTGGTAAAGTAGCTGCTGTTGTCGATGGGGAAAAAGGCCGGTGTGATGGTGACTCCCCAGCGGAAACTGCCGCTATCGGGCTGCAGTTCCCCGGCCAGGATTTGGAACAGAGTGGTTTTGGTCAGACTGTCGGCACCGATGAAGGCGACCTTGTCCCTCTTGTTGAGGGTCAGGCTGAAGTTGTCCAGCACCTTGACTCCGTCCACGGTCTTGCTCAGGTCCTTGATCTCGAGAATGACATCGCCGCAGGCCCGTTCCGGTTTGAAGGTGACAAAGGGATACTTGCGCGAGGAGACCGGCATGTCCTCGATGGTCAGCTTTTCGAGGAGCTTTTTGCGCGAGGTCGCCTGCTTGGCCTTGGAGGCGTTGGAGCTGAAGCGCTGGATGAATTCCTTGAGTTCGTTGGCCTTGTCGGTGGTCTTGCGATTTTCCTCCTGGCGTTGTTTCAGGGCCAGTTGGCTGGCTTCATACCAGAAATCGTAGTTGCCGACATAGACGGTGATCTTGCCGAAATCGATGTCCGCGACATGGGTACAGACCTGATTGAGAAAGTGCCGGTCATGGGAGACCACAATTACGGTATTCTGAAAGCGGGCCAGGAAATCTTCCAACCAGTTGATCGATTTGAGGTCAAGGTGGTTGGTCGGCTCATCGAGGAGCAGGATGTCGGGGTTGCCGAACAAGGCCTGAGCCAATAGCACACGGACTTTTTCGCCCCCCTCAAGGTCTTTCATCGGTTTATGGCGCAGCTCTTCCGGAATTCCCAGGCCGTTCAGCAACACGGCCGCTTCGGATTCGGCTTCGTAGCCGTTCAGTTCCGCAAATTCGGCTTCCAGTTCCCCGGAACGGACCCCGTCTTCATCAGTGAATTCGGCTTTGGCATAGATCGCTTCGCGCTCGGCTTTGACCTGGAAGAGACGTTCATGCCCCATCATCACCGTGTCGATGACGCTGTGCTCATCAAAAGCGAAGTGGTCCTGGCGGAGCATGGCGATGCGCTCGCCGGGGCCGACCGAGACGTCTCCCTTATCGGCTTCCGCTTCTCCGGCGAGAATTTTCAGAAAAGTTGATTTCCCGGCACCGTTGGCACCAATCAGTCCGTAACAGTTGCCGGGGATAAACTTGATATTGACATCTTTGAAAATGACCCGTTTGCCGTAGGCAAGGGCCACATTATGAGCACTGATCATTGATATAATGTCCTTTAAAACAAAGAAAAACCACAGGGTGGGTCCCTGTGGTGGGTGCGCGCTGGTTGTAGCATTGTTCGGCGCTTGCGGGCAAATGATTTTTCTGTATTTAAGCCGTTGCGGGTTGAGCAGGTTGGCGATGCCAGACAAGCTTGCCTGGTTCCAGGCGGTTGTTGCTAAGGGATGTCAAACTAGGGCTAATTCTGTAGGGGCAAAGCCAGGGCATTTTTTTTGGCTGAAGGCTATCCCATACCCGACCCCGGCATCGGAGTGGCCGCTGAAAAGGGTCGGGCGGGAACTGGTGACGCGGATCGTCAGGAGTGCTTCAGCTTGCGGCTGGCCCGGGGAAAAGGTTGTTTCGCCGCTACCGGAATCCTGGTTTTGCCGAACAGGCGGCCGAGCCCGTCAAAAACGGCTTTGGACTGCAGTTGTCTGCCGCGTTCAAGGCGTTCTTCCAGACTTTCGTAGGGGTGAGCGGTCAATGCTGAGCTGTATTGCGTCTTCATGGCCTTCTCCTTTGCCAACCTGCGGACGATCTTTGTCGTTCTGTTTTTTTGTTATTCAATTTAGAATAAGAATTATTTGTCAGGAACAGGAAAAAGAGGTCACGTGCTGTGCATTTATGCTCAGCTGAAAGGATTGTTCATATTGGAGGGGCGTCGGGGGTCGATATGAATCAAAACTGGGACGACATGAGGTATTTTCTGGCCCTGAGTCGCACCCATTCTTTTGTGGCTGCGGCCAATGAATTGAAAGTGACCCATAGTACGGTGGCTCGGCGGATCACCGCCCTGGAGGAATCTCTCCACACCCTGCTGTTCCAGCGGACCGAAAAGGGCTGCCGGCTGACTCCTGCGGGAGAACTGCTGCTGCCCTATGCCGAGCAACTGGAGAGTACGGTCATCCGGCTGGAGGAGTCGGTTTCGGGAAAGGACAACCAACTGGCCGGGGCAGTGCGGATCGGCGCTCCGGACGGGATCGGCAACAGCTATCTGGCTTCGCGGCTCTGCAGTTTTCAGAGTCGTCATCCCGCTCTGGTCATCGAACTGATCGCCGTACCCATGTATTACAGCCTGGCCAAGCGTGAAATCGATATCTCTATTACAGTCAGAAAACCGACCGCCGGCAATCTGATTGTCCGCAAACTGACCAATTACCGGTTCGGTCTGTTTGCTTCGCAAAATTATCTGGCTGAGCGCAAACCCATCACCAAGAGGGAGGATCTGCATGAGCATCGCCTGATCGGTTATATCGATGATCTGCTTTTTGATCAGGATTTGAGTTTCTGGAGTGAAGTCACCCCGGGACTGACCACCAATTTTCGCAGTTCCACGATGCTGGCTCAGGTCAATGCGCTGCTCGCCGGCGGTGGCATCGGTGCGATCCCGTACTTTCTTGCCCATGGTCAAAAGGAGGTGGTGCCGGTTCTGCCCGAGTACAGCATTCAGCGGGGATTCTGGTTACAGGTTAATCCCGATTCCAGGCAGTTGGCCAGGGTTAGGACAACCATCGATTTTATTGTCGGCCAGATCGAAGCCGATAGAGATCTATTCCTGAGTCTGCCGCAACCACTATCAGACTGTTGAATAACAGCCTGTTGGGTCCGCTGCTGGGCGATCAAAATCAATGGCGGACTTTTAAGTCATCGATTTTATAAAGTGGAAGACATCGCACTTTGCTCCACCGGACTTGAAAAAGGCCAGGGATGGACTTTTTAAACTATTTATTTGCTAGAGCTTTTTTACGCAACTTCCCGCCCTGAGAAGGCGGTTTTTTATTCCAGTGGAACATGCATTTTTCATATCTGCTTGAAAGGATTCGCCATGAGATTTTTTATTCGAACCATTGGCTGCCTGACGCTCATGGGGGTGTTATTGCAAAATGTTGTTTTTGGAGCCGCCTCTCCGGACTACAAAACGACCCAAAACCTGCTTGATACCAGTCAGACGGTGATCGGGGAAGACATTTATTATCCCGGCGGAGGACAAGCCCGGATCAAGGCCATGGTTGTGGTTTTGGAACCCGGTGAAAGAACCGTTTGGCATCGACACGGTGTTCCCCTGTATGCTTATCTTTTGGCCGGCGATCTGGAACTGGATTACGGCCCGGCCGGGAAGCGGATTTATCACAGCGGGGACAATTTTATGGAAGCGATGAACGAATTCCATCAGGGGCTTAATATTGGTTCGGATCAAGTCAGAATCCTCGCCGTCTTCATGGGCGGGGAAGGACAGCCCCTGGTGATTCCGAAAGAATAGTTCCGCCCTTGTTGCCTGAAAAAAGGGTGCCTTTCGGCACCCTGGATGAAATGGTTGCGATTATGTTGCTCTGGAGCCTGACGCTAACGGGTTCCTGAACACGTGCAGCCGTGGGTATAGCAGGCTGTTTTTCAACAGCCTGCTGATGATAAAATCAGTACCCTTTGAGATGATCGATATACTCCGGCAGGAACAGTGAAATCTGCGGGATATAGGTGATCAGCATCAGGAATACCAGCAGGATCAGCAGCCAGGGCAGGGCCGCCTTGAGGACCCAGGTGATACTGTGGCCAGTGATCCCGGCGGTGACGAACAGGTTGAGACCGACCGGCGGGGTGATCATGCCGATCTCCATGTTGACCACCATGATGACGCCCAGATGAATCGGGTCGATCCCCAATTTGACCGCGATAGGGAACAGGATCGGCGCCATGATCAGCAGGATCGCTGAAGGTTCCATGAAGTTTCCGGCGATCAGCAACAGGATATTGACGACAATCAGGAAGCCCCAGGATGGCAACCCCCAACCGACGATGATCTCTGCCAGGTGATGCGGAATCCGTTCCGTGGTCAGGACGTGGGCAAAGAGCATGGCGTTGCCGATGATGAACAGCAGCATGATCGACACCTTGGAGGCATCCCGGAAAACTTTATGAGTATCCGGGTGAACCACGGATTTGGGAATGGCCAGCAGGGACAGATAGAGATTGCGAACAGCTATTTTGCCGATGGACTCATTCTTGTCTTGTCGCCAGGGGATTCCTTTCAGCGGCCCCATGTCACGATAGATGAAAATAGCGATCAAATAGGCATAGACCGCCGAGACCGCCGCCGCTTCGGTCGGGCTGGCGATGCCGCCGTAGATCGAACCGAGCACGATAACGATCAACATCAGGCCCCAACCGGCGCTGATGCTCGATTGCACCAGGCTTTTAAAGCCGACCCAGGGTTGAGCCGGAAGTCCTTTGACCCGGGCGACCACATAAATAACCAACATCAGCATCGAGCCCATCATCAATCCGGGCAAAAAACCCGCCATAAACAGTCGCGCCGCTGATTCTTCCGTTGCCGCGGCATAAACCAGCATGACAATGGATGGCGGAATCAGGATGCCCAGGGTTCCGGCGTTGGTGATAACTCCGGCCGCCAGGTCTTCCGGGTAACCGGCTTTGACCATACCGACGATGACGATGGATCCTATGGCGGCGACCGTGGCTGGAGATGATCCGGAAACCGCGGCAAAGATCATGCAGGCTAAAACCGACGCCATGGCCAGACCGCCGCGGATCCAACCGACACAGTCGATGGCGAAATTGATGATTCTGGTGGCGACACCGCCGGTGGACAGGAAGGTCGACGAGAGGATGAAAAACGGTATGGCCAACAGGGTGTAGTGGCCGGACTCCGCCGAAAATAGTTTCAGGGCGATGGAGGCCAGCGAGTCGCTGGAAAATATCAGAATCGTGGTAATACTGGATAGTCCCAGTGCAAAAGCGATCGGCATGCCGGTGAGCAGGCAGAGCAGAAGGATAATAAACAGGGCTGCAGTCGTCATGCCGGGTCACCTCCCTTTTCTGCTTCATCTTTTGCTTGCTGGATCAAATGCATGCTCTCTTTGGCTTCATCGGCAAGATTAAAGCCGTCGGCCTTGCCGGTGATGATGGCCCAAAGCAGAACGAGCAGGCGGATTGCCATTAGGATCATCCCTATCAACAGGATGCTGTGGGCTATCCACTTGGGAACGGGCATGTCATCCAACTCAATGCCGATTTTGTACATTTTGGCGAGATAGACCCAAGCACCCTTTGAAAACAGGCCGCAGTAAGTCAGGCAGGCCAGCACCGCGATCCCGCTGACGATTCTGCGGGCGGTCAGCGGTAGCACTTTGACCAATGCGTCAACGCCGATATGGGAACCAACCTTGATGCCGTAGGAGGCGCCAAACAGCACCATCCACGCAGAGATGTGCAGGGTTAACTCCTGAGCCCACATCAGCCCTTGGCCGAAGCCGAAACGAAGCACGACTTCGACAAAGACCAACACTGTCATGGCGGCCAGAAGCAGAGCGATGATCGACTCTTCCAGGCTGTTGATTATCCGGTAGAACATAGTCAGACCTCATCAAATTAAAAAAACAATCACGGGCCTCAAGGATGAGGCCCGTGAAGTGAGCTGCGGTTTAGTTGGAAGCTGCGGCAGCTTCGATATATTCTTTGCCAATGGCTTTTTCGAATTTTTTCCAGACCGGTTTCATGGCCTCAACCCACTGCTGACGCTCGGCATCGGTCAGCTCAATAACTTCCGAGCGCTTGGAATCGATAATCTTCTGGCGATCTACAATGGCTTTTTTCTCGGAGACCTCGTTGCCGAAAGCAATCGCCTCGTCAAGGGATTTTTTAACTCCTGCGCGGATGTCGTCAGGCAGGTCCATCCAGAATTCGGTTGAAGTCACAACCAGATAATCAAGGACGCCGTGGTTGGATTCGGTAATGTAGGGCTGAACTTCATAGAATTTTTTAGAGTAAATATTGGACCAGGTGTTTTCCTGGCCATCAATGGCTTTGGTCTGGAGCAGGGTGAACACTTCCGAGAACGGCTTCTTCAGCGGCATCGCATCGACTGCTTCAAACTGAGCGGCCAGCACGTCGGAAGTCATGATGCGAAATTTTTTACCGGCGGCATCGGCCGGAACCCGCAGTGGACTGTTGGAGGACAGCTGCTTGAGGCCGTTATGCAAATACCCCAGCCCGATCAGACCCTTTTTCTTCATCGAAGAAAGCATCTCCTGGCCATCTTTACTTTGTTGGAAACGCTCAACTGCGGCCATATTTTTGAACAGGAACGGCAGGTCGAAGATTTGCAGAGAGCTGGTGTATTTTTCGAACTTGGAAAGGGCCGGAGCCGCCAGTTGAACGTCTCCGAGCAACATGGCTTCGAGGACATCGTTATCTCCGAATAGCTGGGAGTTGGGGAAAACCTCTACAACGACTTTTCCGGGCAGCCGTTTTTCAACCAGCTCCTTGAATTTATTGGCCATTTGCCCTTTGGGTGTATTCTCGGCGACAACGTGGGAGAATTTAATGACGATCGGTGCGGCCGAAGCGAGCGTTGCTGTCGCAACAAAGGCGACAGCAACCAGCAGACTTACCAGTACCAAATGACTTTTTTTCATCTTGCTCTCCTCTTTAATCGGTTAAGTGTGCAATGTCACCACCATGGTGACATGAAAAATGTAAGTGGTTTCAGCACCCTGTAGTAACGGTCCGGAAAACGCCTCCCAGGCTCAGTAGACAGCCTGGTAGAGCAGGTTTGCATCGGTCGGGCCGCAGTATTCAGCGATGTATTTCAAAACTTTTTTTTGCCAAAGCTTGCGAGAGTCCATGCCGACCGGGTGGAGATTGATCCGCTCCTGCTGGCGGAGTTTGGCATAGGCCTCCTGATCGGCTTGGTCTGCCATTTCCGTCGCGTATTCCGTTGCGTTGACAACAGCGTCCTGAATGATGATTTTTAAATCTTCCGGCAGGCTGTTCCAGAAGCTGCGTTGCACCAGCAATGCATGTCCGGATAGCCGGTGATTGGTCAGGGTAATGTCTGAAAACGCCTGCCTGCCGATTGCGCTTTCGATTTCAACGAGGGTCAATTCCTGCCAATCCCCGCCGGTTTGATGCCCGGTTTCATGGGACCAGCGGTGGCTGGTGAGGCAGCATTTTTCAGCGGGGTCAGCGAAAAACAAGGCCGAATCTGCCGGTAGCTCTCGATTTCCGGCAATCTGTTCAGATCCTTCATCCCAAATGCCGAGAAACTTCAGGTTGTTTTGCTCTAAACTGGACAACAGCTGTGCACCGATATTACTATCGATAATTTGGTGAAGGTGTTGCCGACTGCGATAAAGGAATGGTAGCTCCAGGGCTTTCAATGCCACCGCCTGGTCATGCAGTTTGCTGATCTCCGGGATGGCCAGTTGGATTTCAGCAGTCTGCAGGGACTGCACCAGCTGATCGGCGGTCAGCCCGGGATTATTGATCAAGTGGACCTGGATCCGTTTGTTTGATCTTTCTTCCAGCAGTTTTTGTAGATAAGTCGTCACGGTCGCTTTGGTTGAAGAAGTCTCTGCCATGGTGCTGATGGCTATCTGGATGGGTTGGGCGGCCTGTACAGAGGTTGTCAGCATGAGCAGAATGAAAAATATGAAAAGCTTATCCATTGTTTTGAAAAGTCTCATAAGTGGTTATTTTTGTGTTTTGAAAAATGCTGTTTTTTATCGATATTGCTTCTTTGTAGGCAAATGCCGTGCCATTTCTATAATGCTGTTATTTTTATGTGTGGATCTAGCATTGGTGGGCATCTCTCGAATGTAGGCCCTGATTTGATGGGTTCCCTATATATGGAATATGGCCAATATTGGCCAATTTGTGGCTAAAAGCAGCCTTTTATGAATCTTTTTTTGTGTCGATATAACCTGGTTCTGGTTTTTCGACGTTTCTTTTGGCGGTTGAATATGAAAAACTGTTTGTCTTTTTGTGGAGTGTCTTGGGACGGGGTTGCTCCTGGGAGGGGTGTCGCTTGGAAATGAAAAAAATGTTTCGTGCTCCGGCAAAAATAAATCTTTGTCTTCATGTTCGTGGTCGTTTGATCAGTGGTTATCATGAGTTGGCAATGGCTATGCAGCGAGTGGATTTGTATGATGATATTGTTATTGAGTTGCGCCCGACGGGAGGGGTCTCCGTTTGCTGTGCCGGTCTGGAGCTGGCTGATGGGGAGGAAAATCTGGCGGCTCGTGCCGCACGGCTGATTTTGCGGCGGGCCGGCCTTGATGTCGGAGTGGTAATTTCGATTGTTAAGCGAATCCCGGTAGCTGCCGGCCTGGGCGGCGGATCTTCGGATGCTGCTGCGGTTCTTATTGCTTTGAATGAGATGCTTGCTATGGGCTATAGTGAATTACAGTTGCGGGAGATGGGAGCAGAGCTGGGTTCGGATGTGCCCTTTTTTGTCTTTGCGCGGCCCGCCTGGGCAACCGGGACTGGTGTGCAGTTGGAGGCTCTTCCGCCGCTTCCGCTGGTTTCGTTTGTGTTGGTTAACCCCGGAATAGCGGTATCTACTGCTGATGTTTACCAAAGTTTACGGTTGACAAAAGGGGGTGAACTGGCTAACCTTCCGAGGTTTTCAGCGGGGACCCTTGAGAGCCTGTGTAATTCTTTGCATAATGATCTGGAACAGGTTGTTTTACCGAGGTTTCCGGTTGTTGCGGAGGCGAAGCAGCGCCTGACGGAGTTGGGGGCGGCGGGCACTTTGATGTCTGGTAGCGGGGCAACGGTTTTCGGAGTTTTTGCCGATTATACCGATGCTTGTCGGGTCGCGAATGCTTTGGCGAAGGACACGGACTGGTTTGCTTCTCCTGTGCGCCCGTTATGAAAATATGTTGATGGTATTTTTTTTATTACTTATTTAATGAAAAGAGGTTTTGAACTCCATTCTTAAATAAGTAGAGAACGTTTTTTAAGGCAATAAATTTGATGGGGCGTCGCCAAGCGGTAAGGCACCGGATTCTGATTCCGGCATTCCCAGGTTCGAATCCTGGCGCCCCAGCCACAAAGATATAGCTAAAACTGCTTCATCGGGATTCGAAGCGGAACGAGCGCTGACTGAATGTCAGAAGAGCGGCCGGGATGGCCGCGGCAGCGAGTGCAGGGGAGCCGACGCAGGAACCGCCCGGATGGTGGTGACGGAGTGGGCGAATCCTGGCGCCCCAGCCATAAAGATATAGCTAAAACTGCTTCATCAGGATTCGAAGCGGAGTGAGCGCCGACTGGATGTCGGCAGGGTTTTAGATTTTATAAAGTAATGAATTTAGTTGTTTGATGGGGCGTCGCCAAGCGGTAAGGCACCGGATTCTGATTCCGGCATTCCCAGGTTCGAATCCTGGCGCCCCAGCCACTAAAATTAGCAACTAACCGTTTCACCAGGATTCGAAGCGGAACGAGCGCTGACTTGGATGTCAGAAGAGCGGCCAGGATGGCCGCGGCAGCGAGTGCAGGGGAGCCGACGCAGGAACCGCCCGGATGGCGGTGACGGAGTGGGCGAATCCTGGCGCCCCAGCCACTAAAATTAGCAACTAACCGTTTCACCAGGATTCGGGATTCGAAGTGGGTCGAGCGCTGACTTGGATGTCAGAAGAGCAGCAGGGTGGGCCGGATAGGCGGTTCGTTTGTTATTGAGAATTTTCGTCGGTTGGGCGGCTATATGAAAAAATGCAGCCCGGCCTTTTTATGTTTTGTTACCATTCGCAAACCGATTTAAATCCAGATAAGGTATGAGATCTGTGGGTATGATCAAGATATTTACCGGCAATTCCAATGAGCCACTTGCTCAAGCAATCTGTCAACATCTGTCTGTTGCTCTGGGGAGTGCAAAAGTCAGAACATTCTCCGACGGCGAAGTGATGGTGGAGTTAGGCGAGAACGTGCGCGGCCGGGATGTCTATGTCATTCAGTCCACCTGTTCTCCGGCAAACAATAACCTCATGGAGTTGTTGGTTATGGTTGACGCTCTCAAAAGAGCTTCGGCCGCGCGGATCAATGCCGTTGTCCCGTATTTCGGTTATGCAAGGCAGGATCGAAAAGTTGCCCCGCGAGCTCCAATTACGGCAAAGCTGGTCGCAGATCTGATGTCGGTCGCGGGGATTGATCGACTGCTGACCATGGACCTCCATGCTGGACAGATTCAGGGGTTTTTCGATATTCCGGTCGATCATCTGTATGCGGCACCGGTCATGCTGGAAGAGATCCGGCGGCAAAATATCGGCGAGATGGTGGTTGTTTCTCCTGATGCCGGGGGTACCGAGCGGGCCAGGGCTTTTGCCAAGCGACTGGATGCAGGACTGGCCATTATCGATAAGCGCCGGAGTGGACCGAATGTTTCAGAGGTGATGCATATCATCGGTGATGTCAAGGATAAGCCTTGTGTTATTATTGACGACATGATTGATACGGCGGGAACTCTGTGTACGGCTGCCAAGGCGTTGATTGAAAAAGGCGCAACCGATGTTTACGCTTGTGCCACCCATGGTGTCCTTTCCGGGCCTGCGCTGGACCGTATTTCCAGTAGTGAATTAAAGAAAGTATTTGTGACCGACACGATTCCCACGGCGGATAAACTGAAGCAATGTGACCGGATAGAGATGCTTTCCGTTAGCCATTTGCTTGCAGAAGCGATCCGGCGCATTCATAATGCGGAATCGGTCAGTTCGTTGTTTGTGTAGCAGAATAAATTAATAACCGATTTTAAATACCCATTGATGGAGGAAAAATAGATGGCACCAGAAGCTGAATTGAATGTTGAGTTAAGAGAGAAAACGGGTAAGGGCGTTGCACGGAAACTGCGGGCAGCAGGCAAGATCCCGGCGGTGGTTTACGGCAAAGGTCTGGAGCCCAAAAATATCGTGGTTGACCCCCGTCAGCTCGAAGACGCTATCGCCAGTGACGCTGGTTGGAATACTCTGCTCACGCTGAGAGGGGCTAAGGGCCTTGAGGGCAAGGTCGTGGTGTTGAAAGAGGCCGATCTTCATCCGCTGCGGCGAGATATGATCTGTGCCGATTTTCATGTGATCAACCTCCAGGAAAAATCCACCTTTATGGTTCCGGTTCATATTGTCGGGACTTCTGCCGGACAAAAAGCGGGTGGCTCGCTGCAACTGATTCGTCATGAACTTGAAGTCAGCTGTTTGCCGGGTGACGTGCCTCAGGCTCTCGAAATCAACGTCTCTGCCCTGGAAATCGGTGATACGATTCACATTGAGGAAGTCAAGGCTCCTGAAAATGTGGAGGTGCTCTTTGACGTCAACTTCACAGTTGTGACTGTTGTCGGTCATAAGGACACTGAAGATACCGAGACTGCTGAAGAGGAAGAGGGTGCCGCTGAATAAGCGAGCAGATCTTCGGGATTGACGTGAAATTACTGGTCGGGCTGGGGAATCCCGGGGCAAAGTATGAGTCGACGCGCCATAACGTCGGCTTTATGGTGGCTGAAACGGTTGCGCAGCGACATCGGGTGGCCTTGAAAAAAAAAGGCTACCAGGGACGTTATGGAGTCGGAACCGTAGCTGGTGAACAGACCACAATTCTGTTGCCTCAGGAATTTATGAATAATAGCGGCTCCAGTGTGAATGCCGCCTATCAATCCCTCGGTGTCGTGCCGGGGGATTTGATTGTCATTTACGATGACCTGGATCTTCCTTTCGGTCGGCTGAGAATCAAGCGGGAAGGCGGTCATGGTGGCCACAATGGTATTCGCGATATTCTGGCGATTCTTGGTCGTAAAGACTTTATCCGGCTGCGCGTCGGGATCGGCCGCCCTGAGTTTGGTGACGTAACAGGTCATGTTCTCGGCACTTTTAGTGCCTTGGAACAAAAACATTTGTCCCAGCTTCTGGATGCCGGGGCCGATGCTGTAGAAAAAATTATCGCCGCTGGGGTTTTGGAAGCGATGAATATATTTAATGGCTTTAGCCTGATCGACTAACTTTCAACACAAACAGACAGAGAGGCAGGGAACAGATGCAACTGCAAATGTGGGCTCCTATCTTCGGGGTGGTCGGATTTGTGATCGCGCTTGTGCTTTACAACATTGTCAAGGCACAGCCGGTCGGTAATGAGAAAATGCATGAGATTTCTGATGATATCCATGCTGGCGCTATGGCGTTCCTGGGTCGCGAATATCGCGTCCTGGCTATTTTCATTGTCTTGGTGTTCGCTTTGATCGCCATTTCCATGAATCTGCAAACCGCTCTGGCCTTTGTGGGTGGCGCCATTTGTTCAATGACCTGCGGTTTCATCGGCATGAAGGCGGCGACCCGTGCCAACGTGCGTACATCTGAAGCTGCCCGTGCGCATGGGCAGGCAAAAGCGCTGGAGGTTTCCTTTAATGGTGGCGCTGTTATGGGACTGGCTGTCGCCTCACTGGGCCTCGTTGGCGTTGGAATTGCTTTCATCTTTTTTGGTGGTGATCCGGAAACTTCAAAGTATATTAACGGATTTGCCATGGGCGCATCTTCTATCGCCCTGTTTGCCCGAGTTGGCGGCGGTATTTATACCAAAGCGGCTGATGTCGGTGCTGACCTGGTCGGTAAGGTCGAGGCCGGGATTCCGGAGGATGACCCCCGCAATCCGGGCGTCATCGCCGATAATGTCGGGGATTGTGTCGGTGATACCGCCGGGATGGGTGCAGACATTTTTGAGTCCTATGTCGGTTCCGTCATCGCGACCATTGCCATTGCTGCTGCGGCAGGACCTGAACTGCTTGGCAAACTGGGGGTTGGCGCCACAGTTCAAGCGAATGCTATGCTGCTTCCCCTGGCCCTCGCTATGATCGGGTTGGTTTTCTCCCTGCTTGGGATTGCTTCCATGAAGCTTCTCAAGGGTATGAATCCGGCAAAAGCTTTGCACTATACAACATTTGTTGCTGCTGGCGGATTTTTGGTGGCTGCGTTTATTTATATCCGCTTTGCGCATCTGCACAACGGGATCTTCTGGGCGATTCTCGCCGGAACCCTGGCTGGTATTGCCATTGGGCAGGTCACTGAATATTATACTGCACATGCACCGGTTGCCCGTATCGCCAACGCCAGTAAGACAGGTCCGGCCACCAATATTATCCACGGTTTGGCTGTTGGTCTTGAATCGACTGCGCTGCCGATCCTCATCATTTGTGTCGGTATCTTTGTAGCGAACTACTTTGCCGGTCTTTACGGTATCGGTATTGCTGCTGTTGGGATGCTGGCCACCGTCGGTGTCACCATGACCGTTGATGCTTACGGCCCCATTGCAGATAACGCTGGGGGGATTTCGGAGATGGCTGGGCTTGGTCCCGATGTCCGGAAGATTACCGATGGTCTGGATGCGATTGGCAATACGACTGCAGCGATCGGTAAAGGTTTTGCTATCGGTTCCGCAGCATTGACCGCCTTGGCGCTGTTTTCCGCATATGCAACCACCGTCGGTCTTGAATCGATCAACCTGATTGATCCGATGGTGGTTATCGGTCTGCTCATCGGTGGCGCGCTGCCGTTCTTTATCGGTGCTTTGACCATGACAAGCGTCGGCCGTGCTGCCGGTGCCATGGTTGATGAGATTCGTCGACAGTTCCGGGAAACTCCCGGATTGCTGGAAGGTAAAGAAGGCGTCAAGCCGGATTCCCAGAAATGTGTTGATATCTCAGCCAAGGCTGCGCTGCGGGAGATGGTCTTGCCGGGCGTGGTCGCCGTTGTCGCTCCGGTGCTGATCGGCTTCCTGCTCGGGAAAGAAGCTCTGGGTGGAATGCTGGCCGGTGCAACTCTGGCCGGGGTGTTGTTGGCGCTGATGATGTCCAACGGTGGCGGTGCTTGGGATAACGCTAAAAAATACATCGAAAGTGGCCAACTGGAAGGCGAAAGCAAGGGCGGCGAAGCACATGCCGCTGCGGTTATCGGCGATACCGTCGGCGACCCCTTCAAGGATACTTCCGGACCGGCAATGAATATCCTGATCAAATTGATGAGTGTTGTCTCTTTGGTCATCGCACCGCTCCTTGTCTGATCGGCGCGACTGACATTACCTGTTTCCGATAGCCGGGGCGCAGCTGCCCCGGCTATCGGTCTTTTTAAAGGACGTTTATGGGCTTCAAATGTGGAATCGTCGGCCTGCCGAATGTAGGAAAATCGACAATCTTTAATGCTATTACCTCGGCAGGCGCTGAATCGGCCAACTACCCCTTCTGTACCATTGAGCCGAATGTCGGCGTGGTGGCCGTGCCCGACGAGCGCCTTAACCGGCTTGCCGAAATTGTGCATCCTCAGCAGATCCTGCCGACCAGTATGGAATTTGTCGATATTGCCGGTCTGGTGCGGGGAGCCAGCAAGGGGGAAGGTTTGGGAAACCAGTTCCTCGGCCACATCCGCCAGGTCGATGCCATTGCGCACATTGTGCGTTGCTTTAATGACGATAACGTGGTTCATGTTGATGGCTCTGTGGACCCGTTGCGCGATATCGAGGTCATTCAGACCGAACTTAACCTGGCCGATCTTGATACCGTTGATAAACGCATCCTGCGCGGGAAGAAACAGGCCAAAAGCGGTGATAAGAAGCTTCAGGCTGAATTGGACGTACTGGAAAAAATTGCTGCGGCTCTGAATGAGGGGCTGCCGGCGCGTGCCGTTCAGCTGGAGCCTGAGGAGCGCAAAGCCATCGCCGATCTGCACCTGATCACCATCAAACCGGTGCTCTACGTTGCCAATGTCGCTGAAGACGACTTGGCCGGAAAACATCCCTTTGTCGACAAGGTTCGTGCCCACGCTGTTGCCGAGGGGGCGGAAATGGTCACCATCTGTGGCAAGATCGAAGCGGAAATCGCCGAGCTCGACAATGAGGAAAAACTTGAATTTTTGCAGGAACTTGGCCTGGATGAATCCGGTCTTGACCGGATGATTCATGCCGGTTATAAACTCCTCGGCCTGATTACCTATTTCACCGCCGGGGTGAAAGAAGTTCGCGCCTGGACCATTCCGGACGGAGCGCTGGCTCCCCAGGCTGCCGGGGTGATCCACAGCGATTTTGAAAAAGGTTTTATCCGCGCTGAAGTGACTGCTTACGTGGATTATATCAATTCCGGCGGTGAAACCGGCGCCAAGGAAAAAGGTTTGTTGCGTTTGGAAGGGAAGGACTACCGAGTCATTGACGGGGATGTTATGCATTTCCGGTTCAACGTCTGAGCCTTTTGAAAGTGCTTTCAGCTGGCTTCAGCATGTTTCGTTCCGGTCGGTCGGCACAGTTTGAAAAAGCTGCTAAAAAGCTTGAAACAATTTAACTCTTATGTTAGAAACTTTTGTTTGATCCGGAATCGATGGGATTCCGGATTTATCGTCCTTGCTCCGGAACGGATTCGGGGCTGCATACCCACGAGGAGAATCACAGATGAGAAACTATGAATCACTCTACATCATTCACCCGGATATTGTCGGCGATGGTCTGACAGCCGTGGTGGAAAAATTCCAGGCGGTTTTGACCGATCAAGCGGCCGAAATCTATAAGCTGGATAACTGGGGCGTCCGGAAACTGGCGTATCCCATTAAAAAAGTTGAACGTGGCTGTTATGTTCAAGTTCTTTTTTCCGCTGAGCCGGAGGTCATTGCCGAATATGAGCGGCGCTTGCGTCTGGACGAAAATATCCTGCGTTTTTTGACTGTTAAAATCGAAGGGGATTTCGCCACTACCGAGCCTTCTGCCGAGGCTTCCGCCCAGGTCGAGAATAACGACGAAAACGCGGATGAAGAAGAATAACCACATAACAATCAGGAGATAATTCCCATGGCATATGAAAATTCAGGTCGTCCTTCAACATCATCTGCGGCACCCCGTCGTCGTTTTGGCCGGCGTAAAATCTGTCGCTACTGTGCTGATAAAAATCAGAAGATCAATTACAAGGATATCGACAACCTGCGCTATTATCTGACGGAACGCGGCAAGATTGTTCCGCGGCGTATTTCCGGTACCTGTGCAGCACATCAGCGGCAGATCGCAGAAGCGATTAAAAATGCCCGGCAAATTGCGCTGCTACCTTATACCGCGTCGCATTCCCTGTAAGTTGTCAGTTTCAATAGCGAAGAGATGAAAGCACAGGCAGTATTACTTACAGCGATTGGTATTGGAATCACCCTGTTTTGCCTGCTGGGAGTCAGCTGGCTTGGACCAATGGGGGCTTTTCTGAACCTTTTCAGTGCGCTGCCTGCTGCTTATCTCACGCTGCGGTTTGGAGTTCGCAGTGGTGTGGTCGTGGTCGCGGTGGTCTGCCTGATTTTGGCGCAACTGACCACAACCTATACCCTGATGGCCTACCTCGGCTTATTCGGGGTTGGTTCTTTGCTGTTACCATACTGTCTGTTGCGTCGCATCCCTTGGGATCGGGCTGTTTTTTACGGTACGGTCGGCGCAGCGGCGGTAACTGCTGTGATGATGATTGGAACGGTTGTCGCTCAGAATCTCAATATGGCGACGCTTGTCGATCAGATGGTCCGTTCCGAAGTTGATCAGGCCATGCAGGTTTATCGTAACGCTGGCTTTAACGACAGCCAACTTCAGGATATGAAGGCGGCCGTCGAGGGCATGGCCGGTTTTATCAGCCGAAGCTTTTACGGCCTTTATCTGGCGGTACTGTTTGGTGTCCAGGCGCTGACCATGGTTTTTTTGCAGCGCTTCAAACAGAGCAAAGAGCAGATTGTAGGCCCATCATTTGCCCGTTGGCGGTTGCCTGCGCCATTGATCTGGGTTCTGATCGCAGGTGGCTTTCTCCAGTTTGTTCCGTTGGCCGGGTTGTCTGTGGTCGGTTGGAATCTGCTGGTGGTGGTTTTGCCGTTTTACTTTTTTCAGGGGATGGCCGTTGTTCATCATTTTTTGCAACGGAAAAAGTATCCCTCACCGGTTAAAGGCGTTATTTATCTGCTGCTGCTGATATTCAACCCATTGCCAGTGATTGTCACCAGCGTCGGGGTTTTCGATCTTTGGATCGATTTTCGCCGGCCTAGGCAAAAACAAATTTGAAACTCGATCCGATACGGAGGAGATAGATGAATACCAATATTATTTTAAGAGAAAATGTCGATGGTCTGGGAACGATCGGCGATGTCGTCAGCGTCAAGGCTGGCTATGCCCGTAATTACCTTGTCCCACAAGGATTCGCCAGTATTGCTGACGAACGCAATGTCAAGGAACTGGAGCATCAAAAACGCCAGTTGTCTCGGAAACTTGAAAAAGTCACCAAGGATGCCGAAGCTGTCAAAGCCCGCATCGAAAAAGTGACCTGCGAGTTTACTCAGCGCGCCAGTGAAGAAGGAAAGCTTTTCGGTTCCGTTACTTCAATGGATATCGAGGCTAAACTGAATGCGGCCGGTATCGAAATCGACCGTAAAAAAATTCAGCTGAGCGAACCAGTCAAATCACTTGGCGAGCATACAATTTCAGTCAAACTTGACGCCGGAGTGGTTGCAGAGCTCAAAGTGGTGGTTAATAAAGAAGAAGAATAATCGTTTTTTAAGCGATTATTGAGTTGCAATAAGGGCGGCAGAACTCCTTTGGGAGCTTTGCCGCTTTTTTATTGCTGATCCCTCGGCAGTTGTTTGTCTGTCTGCTTCGATTTGTCTGGAATGTGTCGTGGCTTACGCTTGAAGGCCGTTTCTAGGTATTGCAATTAAAATTTAAGAGTTGTAATAAATTACTGCCAATAGTATGGTTTATTTGAGAAGGCTAACTATCGAGGGAAGTGACCGCTTCCGGAGCGGCTGTATCTGCTCATAACAGGTTATTTAGCTGGTTTCCATCCGGAAACGGCCTTTTTCAGCTGTAGCAGCGTCAATTTGCAGGCTTACCTTGTGCGGCGTAACGGTGTACACCTTCGCGCAAGCCCTTGATGTCCTTGCCACAACGGAAAACTGCTCGTTTCCAATCTGAAAACTTAATTAATTATTGCCATCCAGTGTTTCCGGATGACAACGAGCTAATTGAAATGTCTGCTAATTTTCCGGCCGAACTGTTTTTCGGATTGATTCACTGATGATTAATTTTCCCAAAAATCGGATGAGTCTGCACAACATTCTTATCCTGACTCTAGTTGTTATCGCGATTATAAGCCTGGCTGTCTGCCACAGCCTGGCCACTCAGCGGCAGGAGCTTTTCCAAAACCAGCAGCAGACCGGGCAAAGCCGGCTGGAATCGTTGCATTTTCTGCAAAATAAGCTTTTTAACTTAAGTCTCGCTTTACAGTTGTTGGACAGGGCCCGCTCCAGCGTCGAGATCGATGCCCGGGTCAGCAGTCTGGAACAGTCGGGCCGGGACCTCTCCGGTTTTTTTGCTGGGGTGGTCGATGCCGGTTTCCCAGGGGACTCTCCGGGTGCAATGACGATTAAACCAACCCCGGATGCCGGCCAGGAGTTGCAGGCTGAAATAATCGCCACTCAGGGGCTGATTAAGCAATTCGGACCCATCGCCAGAGCTCTGGTTCACGCTCAGGATTCCGGGTCGGTCGCCGCTATGCACGCCGCAACTGCCGATGTGCAGCGATACCTGCGCAGTGTTGATTCTATTTTTAACGCCCTCACCAATAAACTGGCCGGGCTGTACCGGCAGCAGTCGCTGCGCTTGGAGCAGACCAGTGCCTCCGCCAAATCCTTGAATGCATTGGTCAGTCATGTCGAACTCGGTATTGTTGTTGTGACTATGGTTCTCCTTTTGCTACTTGGCTGGCAGCGCACCTCAAAAGGACGAGGTTCCTTGGCCGAGGCTTCTCTTGAGGCCTTGGCCAGTGCGCAGGCCCTTGAACTGACCCAGGTTTACGATCAACTTAAAGTCCAAGCCATGGAACACGCCAACGCCCTGGCGGAGCTGCAGGCCCAAGGGGAACAAACCAGGATCAAACTGAGGACGAGCGAACGGCATTATCACCGCCTCATGGACAACATCTCTGATGTAATCACCATTACTGACGCGCAGGGGACGATTCTTGAAATCAGTTCGGAGGTGAATAGAACCCTTGGCATGGAACCCAGCGTTCTGGTCGGCAGGAACATCCGCGAACTGGTCTGTCAGGAAGATTTGCGAGATATTTCCATTGCCGAGTTGGCACAGCAATACGCGCAAACCGGGCCTTTTGAATACCGGGTGTCGATGGCCAATGGTAGCTATCGGGTGTTGGAATCTTCGATTCAGCAATTCAAAAACGATAAGGAGAAGGTTCGGTATCTGTTCAGCTCGCGCGATATCACATCGCGAAAACATGCCGAAGAAGAATTGCATAAATTGAAAATGGTTGTTGAACAATCCCCGAGTAGCATCGTGATCACCGATACTGCGGGGCGGATCGAATATGTTAATCCGGCGTTTGTTGAAATTACCGGCTACAGTATCAGTGAAGCTCTTGGTCAGAATCCTAAAATTCTCAATTCCGGATTAAATCCGGCCGGGATCTTTGCGCAGCTTTGGGATACCATCAGCGCAGGGCATATCTGGCAGGGTGAATTTATCAACCGGAAGAAGAATGGTGAAATTTATTCTGAAAACGTTCTGGTTATACCAATTCGCAATTTTAACGGCGACATTACTCATTTTGTGGCAGTCAAGGAGAATGTCACCGAACTGAAACTGGCCCGGCAGCAGGCCGAAGAGGCCAATCGCGCTAAGTCCGTGTTCCTCTCCCACATGAGCCATGAACTAAGAACCCCCTTGAATGCGATCAACGGGTTTTCCCAATTGCTGCTGAAAAGTAAAAAGCACAGCCTTAACGACAAACAGCAGGGTATGGTGGGGCAGATTCATAACGCCGGGCAGCATTTGTTGCAGCTGATCAACGAAGTCCTGGATCTGGCCCGTATTGAGTCGGGGCAGTTTTCCATGTCCATTGAAAATGTCGAACCCAGTTCTTTGATTGAAGACTGTCTTGCACTGTCACGTCCCCAGGCCGAGAAGTACGATGTGCAGCTGATTTACGGCGGTGAGCAGGCCCTGCCACAGTTACAGGCTGACTTGACGCGAGTGAAGCAGGTCTTGCTGAATCTGCTGTCAAATGCCATCAAATACAATCGCCCCGGCGGCAGGGTTGAAATCAAAACCCAGCCTGAAAATGATGACTACCTCAAGTTTATTATCAATGATACCGGTATCGGCATCCCGCTGGAAAAGCAGCAGGATATTTTTACCCCGTTTACCCGGGTCCTGGAGAATCCCGAAATGATTGAAGGGACCGGGATCGGGATGACGATCACCAAAGAGCTGGTCGAAGCCATGAACGGCAGCATCGGCTTTACCAGTGAGCTCGGCAAGGGCAGTTCGTTCTGGTTCATATTACCTCTTGCCAAGGATAGCCAGCCGCTTGATTTGGCCACGGCTGCAGTGGTTGATGGTGACAGACCAGGTTTCTCTCAGTCGGGCTCGGTTGTTAAGCGGGTCCTTTATATTGAAGATAATATTGTCAATGCGGTGTTCATGGAAGGTGTCTTCGCGGAGCTGGCGGCTTACGAATTGCTGGTGGCAAATTCTGCCGCCACGGGTCTTGACCTCGCCCTTCGGGAAAATCCGGATTTGATTCTGATGGATTTGAACATGGCGGGGATGGACGGTTTTCAAGCCTTTAAACAGCTGAAAACAATCCGCGCGACGCAGAGTATACCGGTTGTCGCGATTAGCGCCGATGCTATGGAGAGTACCTCTAGGAAAGCTGAAAAAGCAGGTTTCAAAGGTTTCCTGACCAAACCTGTTGATGTTGATATCCTCAGGAAAACCGTGACCGATTTATTGGAGGAAGTATGTTAAACCCCGGTGTCGATTCGAGCGGGCTCGGCACAGTCAAAGCTTTGGCCGATATCCATAATGCAAAAATCTTGATTGTGGATGATAATATGGCCAATGTTGCCCTGTTGGAAGCTATTCTGGAAGAGGATGATTTTACCCAGTTGTTCTCCACTACCGATCCTCGCCAGGTTCTGCCGCTCTACCGGCAGCATCATTTTGATTTGATTCTGCTCGATATCCGCATGCCGGAGATGTCGGGTATTGAAGTCCTGGAGCAGTTGGCCGAGGTCCTCCGGAATGATTTTGTGCCGGTTATTGTCCTGACCGCGCAGACCGACCAAGAAACCAGGCAGCAGGCTCTGGCCTCCGGGGCCAAGGATTTTGTGACCAAGCCTTTCGAAGATTGGGAGGTTCTGCTGCGGATTGAAAACACCTTGCAGTCGCGTATGTTCTATACTCGCCAGGTGATGCGGGCCGATCTGCTGGAACGGGAAATTATCAAGAGCACCCAGGAAATCAGGGAAACCCAGTTCGAGATCGTCCAGCGGCTCGGAGCGGCCGGAGAGCTGCGCGACAATGAGACCGGGGCCCACGTCAAACGGATGAGCCATATGTGTTCGCTGCTGGCGTCGAAACGGGAGCTCGGTCGAGAGTTTGCGGAACTGTTACTCTATGCCAGCACGATGCATGATGTCGGTAAAATCGGCATTCCGGACAGCATCCTGCTCAAACCCGGGCGACTGAGTGCTGAAGAATGGCAGATTATGAAACAACATCCGTTGATCGGGGCGCGGATCATCGGCGACCATAAATCCAAATTGATTTCCCTGGCGCGAGAGACGGCTCTGTTTCACCACGAAAAATGGGATGGCAGCGGTTATCCTCATGGCATCGCTGGTGACGCCATTCCGATCGCGGCCAGAATCGCCGCAATCTGCGATGTTTTTGATGCTTTAACCTCCGAGCGCCCCTATAAGAAGGCCTGGAGCGTGGAGCAAGCGGTCGCCGTTTTGGAAGAGGAATCCGGTAAACATTTTGAACCGGCCATGGTGGAGCTTTTCATCGCTAATCTGCCGGAGATTCTGGTGATCAAAGAATCCTATCTGGACACCGAGGTCTATGATGGATGGGTTGAACCGCAACACTAAAAGGGCTTCCGGACTGGCTTTAAAGCTGCAGGCGGAGCCTGCGGGGGGGACTTCAATACTTTTCTGACCATCGTTGCAGGAGCAGGATATGTTGATCATGAAATGCCCCGAATGCCAGAAATATATCAGCTCGGCTCTGCTGGCGGAGATTCCGAGGATTGTTTGCGAACACTGTGGCAGCGAGGTTGCTGTCAAGAACATCCTGGTCTCGTCCAATGGCTTCACCTTTGATCGCGATGATCTGCTGAAGCGCTTTTTTCGCTATCGCAAGCTCCTTGACGAGGTGATTGATGAACGTAACACCCTGGATGAGAGTGCCGCGGTCTCCGCAGAGAGCAAGCGCAGTATGCAGCAGTTCCTGACGATTCTGCAGGGCATGATGACCGGTGCCAGGGATAATTTCCGCTGTCTGTTTGCTGACCCGATCAGGGTTCAGCTCTTTTATGAGCAGAACCGCACGGCCTGCGTTTTTCATAATCTCAGCATGACCGGGGCCTGTGTTTTGCTGCCCCCGTCCCAGCCGCTACCACGGGTCAAAGGGGAACTGCGACTGAAGTTCCAGTTGCCAGGGCAGGATCGCAACTATGAGCTGGGTGGCCGGGTCTGCTGGACCCAGATATCAAGGGAACCAAATCCTTCCGGCCACCGGGCTGGGATTAATTTTTTTCCGCTGGATCAGGCAACTCGCAACGACTTATGGCGCTATATTTCCCAGGTGGCCACCGAAGTGTCCGTTTAACCGTTTGCTAAAAAGCCCCTGCACGGTTAAACAGGCTGTTTTTTAACAATCTGCCAGTGTTCAATAATTGATGCCAGCCGCCTGAATACTGGCCCGGTCATGGGCGTGGCAAGGTGTTACGCCGTAAACCATCCCACATTGGGGGCAGCTGGCCTCCAGGGTCGTCATGGGGAACGTTTCGCCACAGCCTTCGCAGTCGATCTCGACCGGGACCGGCAGGGCCATCTGACCGAACCCCATTTGCCTCAGCTTATCGACAATCTGCTCGCCACCGTTAAAGTGTCCTGCGCATCCTTCATGCATTCTGTATTTCTCCTTATTTTTTCAAAGCTGTTCCAGCGTTTCGCCGGAACGAATCCGGTTTCTGAGCGCCAACAGACGGTTATCCAATTCTTCCAGCTGTTTCAGGTTGATCCGTTCTGCCTGACTCGATTCGATAATTTTGGCAATGCCGCCGTTTTTAATCACCAACCGGCGGTCCCCCATCAGGGCCAGAATCGGGTCGTGAGTGGCCATGAGGATGATTTTTTCTTCCTTGACCAGCAGCTCCAAGGCTTTTTTTCGGTCGATCCCGGCATTTTCGATCTCATCGATTAGGGCGATGGGTGATTTGCTCAAAAACGCCATGTCCGCGATCATCAGGGCGCGGGATTGGCCGCCGCTGAGTGAGGTGACCGGGGTTTGCGGAGTAAAGCGCTCTCCGGCCAGCTCGTTGGCCTGGTCCAGGATTTGCCGGACTTTTTCTTCCGGGTCGGACACCAGGCGGCTTTCCGCGTGCATGCGGATGAACTCTTCCGCACTCAGGTCCATGACAAAGTTCATGTTCTGGGACAACTGGGCGACCAGCTTGTGTTCGGTGGAAAAACGCCATTTGCTGTCCGGGACTTCGCCGTTGATGAGAACCCTCCGCCCGGTCGGAGTATCGCCCTGAGCTACCCACTCGATATCTGCGAGCAGCCGGCTCTTGCCGGACCCGGTTGGTCCGACAATGCAGATCACCTGACCCGGTTTAAGGGTGATTTCAAGGGCTTCGGGCTGCCCTGATTTGTCGTGCCCGCCGATGATGGTCAAGGCATCGACCCGATCGTGAGGCTCCTGCAAGGCCAGCATGCCGGCAAGAAAATCGTCCAGACTGTGGCGCAGGCGGCTCTGATCGATGCCGAGATCTTCCAGCTTGTCCGGATCAAGCTCGGTGAGATACTCCTCAAGACTATTGGGGCCCGCATTAACTTCAAGGCCGAAAGAGGTCAGGAAATCCTCAATATAAGGATGGTCTGCCAGCAGTTGCTGCAGCGATTGTTGATACACGGAAGTTTGTTTCATGGTTTTCTTTCCTGTCAGATATCCATTTTGCGGACATTGCCGGTCTGATGCTCTTCACCGATGCGGGTTTCTCCGAGGCAGTAGGAACAAAGCGCCGAAGGCATGGAGAAACGCAGCGTTTTCCCTTTCAAGGTGGCAATATCAGACGCTTCTTCAAAGAGGCTGGTGAGTTCGAATGCTCCCTGCCCGGTAATCCCGTTGACGTGCATGATCAGCGCACCCGGGTTGACCTGCTTGACGCGCGAAGCGAATACTTCGCGTTCCGCTTGGGAGACGATATCCCCTTTGGTGATGACGACGATATCCGCCGACTTGAGCATTGGACCGATCTTGCGTGGCGTGTTGATGCCACTGAGGTTGTCGATGACGCAAACCGCGGTGATCTCATTGATATGCGGAGAGCAACGATTGCAGAGTCCGGCGCTCTCGCTGATCAGGTATTCGCAGTCGTGTTCCAGCCCCCATTTGACACAGGATTCAATATTGCTGACAAAATAATGGTCTGGGCAGAGCGCACCGGACAGGCCTTTCTGAACCAGCACTCCCTTCTGGGCATAGCGCTGGTCGTCTTCGGTGAGCAGACAATCAAATTTGACCACGCCGATCTTGCGCTGGCGAGCCTGCAGAGCTTCAATGACCCTGAGAATGACGGAAGTTTTACCGGACGACGGTGGTCCGGAGACAGTCAGAAAACGCATATCCTATCCTTTTGCAAATGGCTGTTGCCGAGTACTGTTCAGGCGGCGTTCATTGAAGTTTCGAACAGGGCATTCGTCTGCCTGATCAAAGCCCCGATATCGTTGTTGTAAATGTAATCCCAGCCGATCCATTTCCAGGGGTGGGGAAAATCCAGCCTATTGTCGACCGCAGGGTGCAGGGACGGAAATAGCCCCTTCTGAGCGAGAATCTCTCCGACCTGCTGTCCGCACAGAAACTCGGCAATCGGCTTGACCCGGGCCAGGCTGTCCTGCCTGGTCAACATGAAAATGGGACTGACAATGGCCCCGTCTTCAGGCCAGATAATCTCCAGGCTTTTGACCATGCGTGCCATCTTAGTGAAGAAGTAGGGCATGATGGTGACATAGGGTTTCTCTTCCGCAACCCGCTTGGCGTTCTTGACCATTTGCGAGGGGTGCATTGATTTCAGCATGCAACGACCCAAGGCCTCGACCCCGACCTCGCCATGCTCCTTATACAGGGCCAGCAGAATTGCGTTGAACAGGTCGAAATCACCGACCGGCAGGGCGACTTTCTGGGTAAATTCGGGCTGCAGCAGGTCAGACCAGCGGCGTGGAATCGGCAAGTCACCGCGAACCTCATGATTGACCATAAACACTGCTGGGACGGCCGCAATGATGGAATAGTCCCGTTTCGGGTCCTTGATGTCGATCCCGCTGAAATCGTTGTTGATCGCAGTTGGGGTGATGTCGGTAAAGACGCCCTGTTCCTTGAAGCGGCCGATGGTCTGCCGGTCAAAAAAAGTTTCGAAGCCGGCCGAGACAAATATGTCGGGCAATTGCTGGGCGTCTTCAATCCCCTTGATATTTTCCTCAATCCAGTCGGCACCAACTGAAGCCGCTTCTAGCTTGTAGCTGACCTGGTGCCCGGTCTGGCGGGTAAAGTCTTCGATAAAGGCATCGAATCCTTCCAGCAGCGGCAACCGCACCGGGCAGGGGAGCAGCCCGCTGACATTGATCTGACTGCCGGCTTTCTGGGTCTGCTTCATGGTGACATCGGCCTGGTTCTGCTGTTCAGAAATCTTCTGCTGCAACAGCCCGAGAAAGTTCTCTAAATCATAGTTTTTGGTCTGAGCGGCCCGTTCCAGTTTCAGAAACGCGGCAACAGCGTTGCGTTGCCGTTCATCACGGAAATTGGCAAAACCGTTGGCGATAAACACATCGAGGGTTTCCGGCCAGCGTTCAAGAACCTCTTTGACTGTCATATCTTTGTGGATGGTATCCGTTGTCATGATTTTTCTCCTTGTTTATGACGCTGACTATAAGGCCGCACGCTTGAATTAAAATTGATCCAGGTCAAAAATGACATTTTAAATGTAACTTTTGCGGTTATATATTAAAGATCGGGCTGGCAGTGTCGTGGTTGCCGATCGGTGCGACGGTCGAAATAAACGAAATGTTACTTTTTTCATCCGATTTGATCTAGGTCAATTTTTTCAGCAGCGACCTGTGCGAGAGTCGGGCATCCAAGAAAACTAAACCATTATCCAAGGAGATCGATTATGAGCATGTTCTGTTTTCAGTGTCAGGAAACTGCCAAAGGAACCGGTTGTACCATCGCCGGAGTTTGCGGCAAAAAGGAAGACACCGCCGGATTGCAGGATCTGTTGGTTTATAATCTCAAGGGCCTTGCTGTTGTCGCTGAAGCTGCACGGCAGCAGGGACAATCTAATCTGGAAACCGGACTGTTCATTTGTCAGGCCCTGTTTGCTACTATCACCAACGCCAATTTTGACAATGATCGCATGATTGAGTTGATCAAGGCCACGATCAGCCGTCGCGATGGCCTCAAACTGGCCACAGGCTTCAGCAGTGACCTTGACTGCGTCAACTGGAACGGCAGTGAAGCCGACTATGCCAGTAAAGCAGCCGAGGTCGGGGTGTTGTCCCAAGCCAACGAAGATGTACGCTCTTTGCGTGAACTGTTGATCTATGGTCTGAAAGGGATGGCTGCCTATACCGATCATGCCGCCATGCTCGGCAAGCAGAACCAGGACATTTATGATTTCATGATGTCCGCCCTGGCCACCACCACCCGTGATCTGAGTGTCGAGGAGATGGTCGGACAGGTCCTCAAGTGCGGGGAAGTGGCGGTGACCGCCATGGCTTTGCTGGATGAGGCGAACACCTCCGCATACGGCAATCCGGAAATCAGCAAGGTCAATATCGGCGTGCGCAACAATCCGGGCATCCTGATTTCAGGTCATGACCTCAAGGATATGGAAGAGCTCCTCAAACAGACCGAAGGAACCGGCGTCGACGTCTATACCCACAGTGAAATGCTCCCGGCCAACTATTACCCGGCCTTTAAGAAATACGACCATTTTGTCGGCAACTACGGCAATGCCTGGTGGCTGCAGGACAAAGAGTTCGCCTCTTTCAACGGACCGATTCTCATGACCACCAACTGTATTACCCCGGTTAAAGAATCCTACCGGGATCGCATCTACACCACCGGTATGGCTGGCTGGCCGGGTGCCAAGCATATCGGTGAGCGCCCGGCAGGCGGCAGTAAGGATTTTTCCGCGCTGATCGAACAGGCTAAAACCTGTGCGCCGCCGGTGGAAATTGAAACCGGGGAAATTGTCGGTGGCTTTGCCCATGCACAGGTCATGGCCCTGGCCGACAAGGTGGTTGACGCGGTCAAGTCTGGTGCCATCAAGCGTTTTGTGGTCATGGCCGGCTGTGACGGTCGCCAGAAGAATCGTAGCTATTTTACCGATGTCGCCGCAGCGTTACCTCAGGACACCGTTATCCTGACCGCCGGTTGCGCCAAGTATCGTTATAATAAACTTGAGCTGGGAGACATCGGCGGGATTCCGCGGGTGCTCGATGCCGGTCAGTGTAACGATTCCTATTCGCTGGCTTATATCGCCCTGCAGCTTAAAGAGGTCTTTGGACTGGACGATATTAACGATCTGCCGATCTCTTACGATATCGCCTGGTACGAGCAGAAGGCGGTTGTGGTCCTGCTGGCGTTACTCTCTCTGGGTGTTAAGCACATCCGCCTGGGACCAACATTGCCAGCCTTCCTGTCCCCCAACGTGGCTAAGGTGCTGGTGGAAAACTTTGATATCAAGCCGGTCGGAGATGTCGAAAGCGATGTGGCTGCCATCATGGCCGGTCACTGAACCGCACACTTGCAGTAGCAACAACAAAACGGAGAGCCCTGGGGCTCTCCGTTTTATTTTGTGACCAGTACCCGTCAGGCTGTTGGACCACCTGCTGAGCGCAGGGAAGAGCCTTTATCGTCAGGCGTCTAACCCTTTTGGGACCTGGTTGCAGACGTCTTGGAACGAACTTTATCGACAAGCGTTATTTTCGATAGTCCGGGCCGGGGTTGCTCCGGCAGTCATAGTTGTTCTGCACCTCATCGAGATAGTACTGGCTCAGCGAAGGGGCGGCCAGCCAGGTATCGATGATGTCCGGTGCGATGCCGCAGTACTGGTAAAAATTGCCTTGGAAACTGACCAGCAGATAAGAGTTGGTCGGATCGTAAAACATTCTGGAAATCTGACTGGATGATTTCATCTGCTCCTGCAAGTCGATGAAATGTTCCGTATCGACTTCCACCATTCCCCAGTCCTTGACGTAAACCTCACGGGCCAGGCTCGGCGATGCCAGCGCGAGGCCGGCCACCAGAAAGATCAGTCCTGCTTTCATCCCTTGCCCCATCTTTCGCTCCTTTATGTCGGCTGCTTAGCATGCCGCCTTTGCCAAATGAACTTAAGTGCTGTTGATAATAGCATAGCGCAATTGCGCTCCGGATCAATCGAGCCGCCCAGCGTGGATTCTGCCCGGCTGTGCGAGGCAACGAGTTCCATGTTATGGTTTACCAGACAGTTGAACGTTGGCCAAATTTCATCTCTGTGTTTAGCATCTGCGGCACTGCTGAACTCACTTCGGTCGCCAAGGTGGTATGATGCGTATTGCAACTCTACTTCTGCTGTTCGTGATTTTGCCCCTGGCCGGCTGTTTGAAGCCGCTGCCCAATGATCCGCAGCTGCTGGCACAATTTCAACAACGGCCGCAAAACCTGATGCTGGAATTTACCACCGAGCAAGGGCGTCAGGTCGCCTATTATCTTCCCCCCATGCAGGCTCCGGATGCTCCTCCGCAGCGCATTGCCATCCTCTATCCGGGGATCAACAGTCTGGCTCTCGGCTGGTTGCGTTTCATCAATCTGGACGACTATCCGACCACAGCCTATCTGCTCATCGATTATCCGGGGCGCGGCTTATCGGCAGGGGGGATGCGGCCGGAGGAGAATTATCGCAACAGCCTGGGCGCCCTCAAAGCCTTGGCCGAACATTTTGGCGTGACACAACTGGCAGCCTCCCTTAACCTGTTGGGGCACTCCTTTGGGACCGGTGCCGCTTTGCAGTTTGCCTGTCTGCGGCCGGTGGAACGGGTGGTTTTGGTTGCCCCTTTCAACGACCTGAAACAGGCAGTCAGGAGACAGTCCTGGCTGCTCTCTCTGCTCATGCCGAGCCAGATCGATAACCGTCAACTGATCAGCCAGCTGCTGGCCGAGCCGCAGCCTCCGCAGATTATTATCTTACATGGCGGACGGGATACTACCCTACCCATCGCCATGGGGTGGGAACTGGCTCAACTGGACCCGGAAAAAATCGTATTTCACGCCTTTGCCGAGGACGACCATGTTGATATTCTCACTCGCCGGCGCAAGTTGATTTTTCAGGAGCTCAATGGCAAGGTTGAATGAACCCGTGGCTCCGGCTAGCTGGTTTTTATTCGGAAACGGTCTTTTTCAGCTGTAGCAGCGTCAATCTGCAGGCTGACCTTTGCGGCGTAACGGTGTCCGCCTCCGCGCCAGTTGCTGCATGTCGGCTTCAAGGTTGCAGCAGAAATGGGGGATGCCTACCTGACCGCCCTGGACCAGGCCGCGCCCAGGGTTTCCAAAAATGTGACGGAGAATTTATTGCAACGACACATCATGCCCCTCTCTTTGTAACGCTCAGGGCCGGTGCGGATGTTTCGCTGCAAAGAGCCGCTAGTGCTGCTCAGGCTGGTAGGGAAGGGGGATGTTTTGAGGCTGGGCGCAGGGAAACTTCCCCGGCTACAGCGGCAAAGCAGGCTGCTGTGCGGACGAAGCAATAGCCAGGAGAATCTGTCGTTGTGGTTTTTCCGGCAAGCTGGCAGAATGTGGCGGGTTTTGTTCTTGTTGACCTGGTTTTTATCCGGAAACGGCTTTTTTCGCTGGAGCAGCGTCAATCTGCAGGCTGGCTTGTGCGGCATAACGGTGTACTCCTTCGCGCAAGCCCTTGATGTCCTTGCCACAACAGAAAACTGCTCGTTTCCAATCCTAAAACTTAATGATTGCCACCCAGTGTTTCCGGATGACAATTAACCTAGCCGTGCGGTTGATCGCACCCGTTCTGTTTCCATTGTTTGCTGACTTTGCTGCTACTGTTCGGCCTGCTGCCTGGCCTGACCGTGCCTTGCCGGTAATCCAAAGTGAACAGAATGAGTTGCGGCAACGGACCGCAGCAGAGGCTAGCCAACTCAAGAGGATGTTGCCATGCCGTATGGGAAGGAAGACGGGGTGCTCTATTTTGGTATCCCCTCGGGAAGTCTGAACGATCAGGTGCTGCGCCTGTTGGAAAAATCGGGTCGGCCGCTGAAAAAAGGGCGTCAGTATGAAATGATGGGGCCTTACGATAAGGACGTGGTCTTTCGGGTCCTGGATCGTAAGGAGATGCCGCAGAAGGTGCGGGACGGTATCGTCGACTGCGGGATTACCGGTAAGGATTATGTTTTTGAAGCCGGAATGGAGCAGGACGTCGAAGTCCTGGGTGATTTTATCTTCTCCAAGTACACCAACCAGCCGTCGCGGTTGGTGCTGGCCACCCGGCCGGAATCGGGCATTGTCAATCCGCCCGACTGTGCGGGGAAAATTATTGCCACTGAACTGCCCAACCTGACCCGGCGGCGGATGGCCGAGTTGTACGGGGTCGAGGATCTGCGCATCCTGAAAAGCGAAGGAAAAACCGAGGCCAAGGTGATGATGGGCGAATCCGATGCCTTCACCGATATTACCGAGACCGGCGCGACTCTTAAGGCCAACGGCAATATCATTGTCGGTGAGCTGTTTACGTCCAATCCACAGTTGATTGCCAACCGGGAATCTATCAAAAATCCGGCCAAGCTTGAGAAGATGGAGGACATCCGCATCTGTATCGACGCTGTGCTGCAGGCTGAGCGCGAGCCGGTGTTCATGGTGTTTATGGATGTTCCGACCGGGGTGCTGGGGGAGGTGGAACACTTGTTGCCGTCTGTTGTTTCGCCGACGGTCAGCCCGGTGGTCGATGCGGCCTGGGTCAGCGTGACTGTGGTTATCCGTGAATCGGAATTGAATATCCTTGCCCCCAAGCTGTTGCGGCTGGGCGTGGACGGCATTGTGCCGATTCCGGCACCGAAGGTTTTTACCCAGGATATGATCCGGGCGCGGCATTTCTGATTGTGGCGGCGCTTTGGCTGCCCCCATGTTTTTTGCTTTGTGACATTAAAAAAGGAGATTGAGAGTGGATAAAAAGATGCTGGAAGAGGGGAGTGTGTTACAGATCGATTTTGTCAAACGCGGCGGGTTGGTGCCGGCCGTGGTTCAGGATGTGGCGGATGGCCGCATTCTGATGCTGGCCTATGTCAACGAGCTGGCCTTGACCACCACCCTGGAAAAAGGAATGGCCACGTTCTGGTCGACCTCGCGCAACGAACTCTGGACCAAGGGCGAAACCTCTGGGGATTTCCTGAAGATTGTCGAGATCCTCACCGATTGTGATCAGGATGCCCTGGTTTACCGGGTCGCCCCACAAGGCGGTGGCGCTTGCCACACCAAAGACCCGGTCAGCGGAAAAACCCGGCCGAGTTGTTTTTATCGCAGCCTCGATCTGACCACAAAAGAGTTGAAATCGGTGTAAGCGCCAGTTTCAAAACCCTCATTGATTTTGTTATACCCCTGAAAAACAGCAGAGCCCTCCCCGACGATTGTCGGCAGGAGGGCTCTGCTGTTTTTGTTACTGCGGTCCGGGCAGACAACACCCGGCCGGTTTAGAGATCAATTAACCTAAGGATAACAAAATATAGCCTACGACACCGGCGATCAGTCCGTAGATGACCATCGGGATGGCCGTCCGCTTGAGAATATAACCTTCCGAGTTCTTTAAACCTAACACCGAGCAGACCGCGACAATATTGTGAATACAGGTCATATTGCCCATGCCGCCGCCGACCGATTGCATGGCCAGAACGGTAATCTTATTTAGCCCAAGCTGGTTGGCAATGGAAGCCTGAATGCCGCCGAAGGTCAGGTTGGAAACCGTATTGGAGCCGGAGAAAAATGCACCCAGCGCCCCAAGGTAAGCGGCCAGGAACGACCATGCCCCACCGAACACGTCTGCGAAAGCGGTCCCGATAATGATGGTGTTGGCTTTGACTTCAGGGGTTCCGAGCATCAGCAGCTTGACGAAAACCAGCGCTCCGAGCAGGGCCAGGGTGGGGTTTCTCATCTGGCTGATGGACTCGGAAGATACCCGCTGAATGACCTCCCCTTTAGCCTGAAAGACACAGAAGGCGACCAGGGAAATGAAGATGAACGGGATCAGGAAAGGAATGTACAGGCTGGCGAACGAAAAGTTGACCCCGGTTCCGAAAATACCGCTGACATTAATCACCAGGGCTCGGCTGACATCCAGATCCCCGAAAGAACCAAGGCCGGCGTGAAACATCGGTGCCTTGCTTTTCAGCAGAGCATTGATGCCGATGGGTTTGATCCGGGTGATAAGAAGCATGGCGACCGTTCCCCAGAGTGGGAAGGAGGCCTTGAAGATTTTGCCGAAGGGGATGGCACTGTGCTGTGCGCCGACTCCGTCTTCCTTGCACAGACCGTACCCTTTGACGGCGAAGAAGATGGAGGCAACGGTGCCGATTGCTCCGGCAACAACCGCCGGAAACTCATAGTTGATCTGAGCTGAGGCATAATAGGGAATGATCGTTGCGAAAATGCTCAGATAGACAAAACCGAGGTTGCGTTTCACCATTTTCCAGTTCAGAGCGAAGGTCAGGGCGATCACCGGAATAATCAAACCTGCGACCCCGTGAATCAAGGCGGCCTGTTGACCAACGGCCAGCAATTCCGGATCGGTCAGGTTGGCACTTTTGCCGAGGCCGAACCAGCCGGGGGTCCCGACCGCTCCGAAGTGGACTGGAACAGAGTTCATGATCAGGCAGAGGATCGCAACCCGGACCGGTTTGAAGCCGAGGCCGACCAGGATCGGTGCGGCAATGGCAGCGGGGGTGCCGAATCCGGAAGCGCCTTCAATGAGGAAGGCAAAGGCCCAGCCGATGATCATGGCCTGGGCAACCTGGTTGGTGGTGATACCGTTAAGCCAGGTCCGGATGGTGTCCATCGCGCCGGTATATTCCATGGTTTTGAACAGGAAGATGGCGCCGAACACGATGGAAATCGGCACCCAGGCCGTCAACAGACCATTGACTACGGTCGCGTTGACGAGGTTGGCGTCAATGTCAAAATAAACCAGTTTGACAACGTACAGGATCAAGGCGACCAGGGGGAGAGCCTGAAACGAAGGCATACTGCTTTTTTTTGTCATCAGCCAGATTAGCAAAATAATCGGGAACAGGGAAATCGCGGTTGCCATTAAGTAGCTCCTTCAAGGTGAAAAAAGGTTTCCTCCGACCGTATTCGACCAACGAAAACGGTTATAGAAACTGAAAACAAGAACGGTTACTTAAAAGAATTCAAAGCTCGCGCAAAGCCCTGAATTATAATACTTCCTTATTCTTCTTCCGAAATATCGGAAAGAGTTCCTCTGTTGCCGCCTGAATCTGCTCTGGTGTGTTTGGCTACAACAGCCATCCGCTTCCCTGTTGTGCTCACCGGGAAAGCAAGCAGACAGTCTTTACAACTTATCTATCAGCTGGACGATCTGACTGAATTTGTTTGGCGAAATTTGTGACCTCTTACGTTGCTGGTGTCCTGTGCGGTTAGTTCTATAGTCTAATTCTGGCCCTTTTTACTGCTGTCTACGTTCTGCCTTCTCGGCTTGGCTTTGGCCAGGCCTGCGGCGGCACGCCTTGGCAGCAGAAAAAATGACTCAGAATTTATACAAACAACTAACCGCTCAGGACACTAGACAGATGTTTTCACTCAACCCTGAAGTTACTGCAGGTGGCTTGGTGTCGTGAAAATGAGGAAGAGGGGAAAATCTTTCAAACAGCACTTTGCCGATGCCTGATTCCAACCCCATTTGCGAGGCTTCCCAAATATTGTTCACTCCAGACCTGGAGACCAAAAGCCCTTTTAAATCGTTAGAAATTGGTCTGACCTGCCATACTTGAAAAACAAAATACCTTATTGTATTGGTAAAATAAAATACCATTACCGAACTGGGAATTTTTTACACGAAAGCGAATTTTATTGCTAGTAGAAAATGGATTGACCATTTTTTTTATTATAACTATCCGATATAACTAAATAATCATAAAAGCTTGACAATTTCCTGGATAAAATCATATTTTATAGACCAGCATAGTGGTCAGACCAATTAATTACGCGCTCTGGTTTTCCGGGCGTTTATTTGCAGGTCTTGCCTTGTTGTCGCGAGTAGCTTTTGCGCTGAAGAAGGCCGGAAACGCGAGGACCTAACAATGTTCGATTCACTGTTTCGAGTTGACGGGGTTAGAGAATGAAGCGAGAGCAAAAGTTAGCTGTTGCTATGGCTGCAGTGACGGTATTGATTCAGGATCAAGAGAAGCAGGCTGTTTTACATCAAGGCCGCCATACTCAGCTATGGAGACGCTCTGGTCGCTTGCTGGCGATGGAGCAATGCCAGCTGATGCAACGGCTGCCATGGGGAATAGGTAACGGCAGATAGCCCCTCCCATATCCGTTTGGCCGGGATTTGTCGTGGCAATGTGCGGCGCGACCGATTTTAGCGGGATCGCTATAGCTTCTTGTTGGTAGCGGGTACCATCCGAGCCCGGTCTTACCGGGACAAGCGGAGCACCATTGGCAGGTTGTTGAAAAACCGCCTGTCGAGCCCATGGCCGGGCGATCAAAAGCAATGAGTTAGAGAGGATTTCCAGCACAATCATGCTGTGGTCAGAACGGCCACCGCACTAAGCATAAGGCCGTCAAGCAGGGTTCATCTTCGGTTTCTACTCGCCATTCACGCAAAATTATTTGCAAAATACGATAGGTTATCGACAGAAAGGGGTTTGGGATGATTGCGAAAGATGTGTTGGCAAAGTTCAAAGGAATTGTCGGCGAGGAGGATTATTGGGATCAGCCGACCGACCTGGTGCTGTACAGTTTTGATTCTTCGGTCGAAAATCCGGCCCTACCTGATGTTGTCGTGCGTCCGGAAAGCACGGATGAAGTTGCCGCTATTTGCCGACTCTGTAGCGATCATGATATTCCCCTGATTACCCGCGGTTCCGGTACCAACCTGGCCGGTTCAACCATCCCCGTCGCCGGCGGCTGTGTGCTGCTGATGACCAAAATGAATAAGATTCTCGAAATTAATACCGATGACATGTATGCGGTGGTGCAGCCGGGGGTGATTACCCTGGATTTTGCAACCGCAGTGCAGGAAGCCGGGTTGTTTTATCCGCCCGATCCGGGTTCGCAGAAAATGTCCACCATCGGCGGCAATGTTGCTGAAAATGCCGGCGGTCTGCGCGGGCTTAAATACGGCGTCACCAAAGATTATGTGATGGGCGTGACCTTTTGCGACATGGCTGGGAACGTCGTCAAGGCCGGGGGGAAGACGGTCAAACTCTGTACCGGGTTCAACCTGACCGGGCTGATGTCACAATCCGAAGGTCAGCTGGGGGTGATGACCGAGTGTATCCTCAAGCTGGTGCCGCCCACCAAGGCCCACAAAGCAATGCTGGTCTCCTTTAAGGACATCATTGATGCCGGCAATACGGTGTCCGGGATCATTCGTGGCCATGTGCTTCCCGCGACCATGGAGCTGATGGACAATTTCACCATTCGCACCGTCCATGAAGCCACCGGCGTACCGTTGCCGACGGATGCTGCGGCGTTGCTGCTGATCGAAGTTGACGGCCATCCCGCCGTGGTCGAGGAAGAGTATGCCATCGTGCAGAAAGTCTGCGCGGCCAATAACGGCGAGATCAAAATTGCCGCTACCGCTGAGGAGCGGGAAGCACTTTGGGAAGGGCGACGTAAAGCCTTATCGTCATTGGCCCGCCTGCGCCCGACCCTGGTGCTGGAAGACACCACGGTGCCGCGGACCAAAATTCCCGATTTTCTTATGGCTCTGGATGAGATCAAGAACAAGTACAAGCTCGATATCGGTACCTTCGGTCACGCCGGGGACGGCAACCTGCATCCGACCATTCTGTGTGACAAGCGCGATGCCGAAGAGATGCAACGGGTTCATGCCGCGGTCGCTGATATGTTTGCCGCAGCACTCCGCCTGGACGGAACTTGCTCGGGTGAGCACGGCATCGGCCTGGCCAAGCAGCGTTTCATGGTTGATGAAGTCGGTGAAGGGACCATCAATTACATGAAATCCATCAAGCGTGGGGTCGACCCGAAGAATTTGTTGAATCCGCACAAACAGTCCATTTAAGGGGATCGAACCATGAATCGTGATGCGGTAGCAAAATGTGTCGAAGAGCTGAAGGAGTTGGAGGAGCTGCTGATCCAGTGCAGTCGCTGTGGGACTTGTCAGTCGGTCTGTCCGCTGTATAAGAAGGACTGGCAGGAATCTGCGGTTGCCCGCGGCAAGATGTATCTCATTGAAGCTCTCTACGAAGGGAAGCTCGATAAAGCCGAGGAGATCTTCAAATATATCGATTATTGTCTGCTTTGCGGACGCTGTAAAAAGAACTGCCCCTCCGGAGTGGCCACCGATCAAATCTTCCTGAAGGCCAAGGGGATTCTGCGGCAGGTGAAGAAGATGCCGGCCTGGCAGAAATTAGCCTTGAAGATCGCCATGGGTAAGCCTCAGTTCCTGGCGGCCATGAGTCCGCTGTTTCATATCGGTCTGCGCTTGGGAACGCGCAAAGTTGATAATGGAGTCTTTAAGCCCTACGGCCTCTACAGCCCGTTTATCGGCGATATGACCAAGCGGCATGTGGTGGACATGCCGAGCAAGGCCCTGACCAGCCTCTACGGCGGCTTCAATCAGGCGGAAAATGAAAAACACCGGGTCATCTTCTACCCCGGCTGTGCAACCACGCTGATTTACGTGCACTGGGGCGTGGCCATCGTTGAAACCCTGCTCCATTACGGGGTGTCGGTTTATGTTCCGAAAACCAACAAATGCTGCGGGATTCCTTCGGCAACCATGGGCGAAATGGGCATCTATCGCGATCAGGTCAACAGTAATTTTGATTACTTCGATTCGATTAGCGATGCCGACACCGTGTTGATGTGTTGCCCGACCTGTGAATACGGACTGGGCACCATGGGTGAGCAGGAAACCGGCCGCTCCGGCGGTAAAAAAGTCATGGATGTGGTGCTCTATCTGGCCGAGGTGTTGAAAGTCAAATTGCCGGAAAAAATACCATTGGTTGGCGGTTCTTCCCTGCATGTCCCCTGTCATTACAAAACGGGAAAAGAGGGGGTCCTGCGGGACTTCATCCGGGCTAACTTCGACACCGATTTCCAGGAGCTTAAAAACCAGAGCTGCTGCGGGTTTGGCGGGACTTTCTCGATGAAAAATTATGCCCATACCAAGCAGATCGGCAAGTTGAAGGCCGAGGAAATTAAACAGCGCGGTTTCGCCAACCTGTTCACCGCCTGCCCCGGCTGCGCGATGAACCTGACCGACGCCAACCTGACCGAAGGCAATCGGCTGCAGACCACCCACCCGGTGGTGGAGATTTACGAGCGCTCCATAAAGCCGGCGCAAAAGGCCAGGAAAAAAGCTTAGCTCGTTTCCATCCGGAAACTCCGGATGGCATTCAGATTGGAAACGAGCCATCGGCAACCAGCCTGTTGGCCTTCGTCTGGCAATAACCATCATCCGGGTTCGGCGGGGAGGAAGCTTCCCGCCGAACCCGGTACTTTTTCCCTCTTCTTTACTCTCCTCATGTCGTGCTCCTGCGCAAGACCTCGGCCCTGTAATTCTCCCCTGGCTCTGGGGAACAGAAAAAAACGTTCCACTCTGCTAAAATGAACTGCTAAAATAAACCATCATGAACGTTCACCAGCGACATTGACGGGGAGGACCTATGGCGGAGACCATGACAGGAGCATGTCTGTGCGGGGCAGTGCAATATCAATTGAATCAGCCGGTCAAGGCGGTGGCCAACTGTCATTGCAATACCTGCAAGAAAATATCCGGCGCGGCATTTCAAACCGTGGTCATTGTCGACCGCGAGGCTTTTGAGATTACGGCCGGAAAAGAGACCCTCAGCAGCTACCAGATGACCGAGAATGCCCGCAAACATTTCTGTCGCAACTGCGGTTCGGCCGTCTATGTCCTGCATAAAAAATTCCCGGACAGTTGCCTGCTACAGCTCGGTTCCTTGAGCGACCCGACAGCCGTGCAACCGACCGTCAACGTTTTCTGTGAAACGATGCTGCCCTGGGTCAAAGATATTGCGGCACTTCCCTCCTTCGACCAGCGGCCGGAAAAGGGGAACGCCTAACAGGCTGTTGAAAAACTATCTGCGTTGCAATGACTGCGTTAGAAATAGGCTTAAAATGCTCATTTACTGGATGTAAACTGTGCTTCTTCGGCAATTTTTGCCTTGTACTTGCTGCCTCGAAAACGTTTTTCAATACCCTGCTAAGTGGACGCAGCCTGGGCGTTCAGCAGCCGCAGCCGCAATTGTGGCAAACCTTGCGGTGGGCGTCTTCAGGCCGAATGGTTTCCGGAGCAAAGGCCAACCTGCTGACGCCTTTGCGAATGTCGGCGAGCAGCTCGCAGTCCGTGCTGGCGCCGATGATGTGTCCCAGGCAAGGGGTGCCGCTGCCCGGTGCGGATGAGCGCAGGCGTACGGCATTCAACAGGTCGCTGTAGCCGCGCACATCGACGCTGCTCTCCGCCTCTCCGGCAAAGCTGACGCCGACCCCGGCCGGCCTGAATTCCGCGTCCAGTTCCTTGGCCAGGGCTGCCAGCTCCTCACTGCAGATGGCGTAGCGCCAAGCGCTGGTAAAGTTTCTGCGATACAAAATGATGGTAATTTCTGTGGTCATCGGTCATCTCGGGAGCAGGAGTTTCAGCTTCGTTCGGCCCGGCATGGCACTCCGGCCGGAATCAGGATTATTTGCGTTTGCCGAGGGCCAGCCGCGGGAACAGGGAGCGTTTCGACAGTGGCGGCAGGTAGGTTTCATTGACAAAGCGCATATCTTCAATGGTATAGAACGCGTTCGGGTTATATTTTTTGATAATCGCGAGAATCTTGGCCAGATTTTTCCGCTTGGCGATGGTGAAAATCAGCTTGACCGGGCCTGATTCCCCCAGTGCATCGACGCTGGTGACCCCGTATCCGGCCTTCCAGAGGACATTGACCAGTTCATCCGCTTCTTTGCGGGTGATCACCCGGATCAGCATATTGCCGATGGCGATTCTCTCTTCCAGTGCGACTCCGACGTAGTTTCCGGCAGCAAAGCCCAGCGCAAAGGCGACATAGGTCTGCCAGGAGTTGAGGTTCTGCATAACCTGGGTTACGGCCAGCAACCAGATCAACGACTCGAAAAAGCCCAGGATTGCGGCAAAGTTTTTCAGCCCCTTGGAAACGAATATAATCCTCAGGGTGCCGATGGAAACATCGATGATCCGCGCCAGAAAGACCAGCAGCGGCAGTATCAGCAGAGGAAAGTACGGGTTATTGGTTAAAAAAGTCATGAGTTTCTGCCTCTTGTCAAAAACAGCGCTTGCTGGAGCTGGTCATGCTATTGTGAAATGTTAACAAAAGGATACAGATATAAACGGTTTTTTTTTGAATGCAACTGTTTTCTCTGCCGTGCTCCTTTATTCTCGGTGGCTTGGGGCAAGCGCCGCAATAGCCTGTGCGGGGCGTATCCGTTTGCGAGTTAATGAAGTATTTTTCAGCGGCTTTTTGTTTCCGTGCCGGCTCAACTCTGCTATCTTTTCCCCTCACATCGATTGATTGGAAAGAGGTCTATGTCGGAACATCATACCCATCGTTTGCCACCGCAGAACCTGGAAGCGGAAATGTCCGTGCTCGGTGGCGTGTTGCTGGAAAATGAAGCCCTGAGTCGAGCGCTGGAGTTTCTTACTGCCAGCGATTTTTATCGCGAAAGCCATCGTAAAATTTTTGGGGCTCTGTTGGCCCTTTCGGAAAAAAATGAACCTGCCGACTTGGTGACTCTGACTGCGGTCCTTAAAGACCGCGGTGACCTGGAAGATGTCGGCGGCAGTACCTACCTGGCGACCCTGGTCGATTATGTCCCTACTGCGGCCAACATTGCCTACTATTGCAAACTGGTCAAGGAAAAGTCGGTTGCGCGGAAGTTGATCGAGGTCTCCACGGATATTGCCACCCGGGGGTACGAGGGCGGTGATATGGAAGAGATCCTCGACCATGCGGAGAAATCGATCTTTGAGATCTCCGAAAACCGTATTCGGCCATCCTATTACCCGGTTCGCGACATTCTTAAGGATACCTTCAAATCGATCGAGAAGCTCTATGAACGCAAGGAGCTGGTGACCGGGGTGCCGACCGGCTATCACGACATGGATAAAATGACCGCCGGTTTGCAGCCGAGTGACCTGATCATTCTGGCCGGGCGTCCCTCCATGGGGAAGACCGCCTTCGCCCTGAACCTGCTGGAAAATGCCACGACCCACTCCGAAAAACCGGTGACCGCGGCAATTTTTTCCCTGGAGATGAGCAAGGAACAGCTGGTTCAGCGGCTGCTCTGTTCCATCGCCAGAGTCGATGCCGGTCGCTTGCGGACCGGCCATCTCGGCGAGTCGGACTGGCCCAAATTGACCATGGCTGCGGGGCAGTTGACCGAGGCGCAGATCTTTATCGACGATACCCCCGCCATCACCGTCCTCGAATTGCGCTCCAAAGCCCGGCGGCTAAAGGCCGAACACGGCCTGGGGCTGATCATCGTCGATTATCTGCAGTTGATGCGTGGCAGTAATCCGGAAAGTCGGCAGCAGGAAATCTCGGAAATCTCGCGGTCTTTAAAGGCCCTTGCCAAGGAACTGGATCTGCCGGTGGTGGCATTGTCGCAGTTGAACCGCTCTTTGGAGAGCCGGACCGACAAACGGCCGATGATGGCTGACTTGCGTGAATCCGGTGCTATCGAGCAGGATGCCGACGTGATCATGTTTGTCTATCGTGACGCGGTCTATTGTGACGATTGCAAAAGCCGTGAAAAGACCTGTGATAAAGGGCATGATAAAGACGCCGAGATCATCATCGGCAAACAGCGGAACGGCCCCATCGGCACCGTGCACCTGACCTTCCGCGGTGAATTTACCCGCTTCGAGAACCAGGCGAAACGGGAAGAAGGGTACTGAACTCCCAAAGGGAGTTCAGATTTCAGATCACAAATTTCAAATCCCGCGCCCCACTGGGGAGCGGGTTATTCACCGTTGCCGCGTTTGACCGGGATGTTCAGGGTGGTGATTTTTTTGCGCAGGGTGTTTCGGTTGATGCCAAGGATCTCTGCGGTGCGAACCTGATTGCCCTTGGCTTTTTTGAGGACGATGTTGATCAGCGGCCGCTCGACCTGATGCAGAACCATCTCGTAAAGATTATTCATTTCCAGCAGGTTCATCTGGACCAGCGAATTTTCCAGTTTCCGTGAAACCAGCGCTTCCAGTGACTCGTCCTGACTTTGGACTTTTTCTTCCGCATCGATCAGTCCGGGAAAGTCGGACGGGGTCAGGACGTGGTTGGGGGAGAGCAGGGCGGCACGTTTGATGACATTTTCCAGTTCTCTGACATTCCCCGGCCAGCGGTAGGCCTGGAGCATTTTGACCGCTTCCGCACTGCACTCCATGGCATCGATGCCAAGATCCTGTTTGGCGCGCTGCAGAAAGAACTCGGCGAGCATCGGAATATCGTCCTGTCTTTTCCGCAGCGGCGGCAGGCTGATAGGAACCACGTTCAGGCGGTAGTAGAGGTCTTCCCGAAACTGCTTCTGCTTGACCAGTTCGGCGATGTCCTGATTGGTGGCCGCAACAATCCGCACGTCCACCCTGATCGTCTGGCTGCCTCCGGTTCTGGTGATCTCTTTCTCCTGCAACACCCGCAACAGCTTGGCCTGCAATTCCAGCGGCATATCGCCGATCTCGTCAAGGAACAGGGTGCCGCCGTCGGCCTGTTCGAATTTTCCGCTCTTCCGATCCGTTGCCCCGGTAAAGGCCCCGCGTTCGTGGCCGAACAGTTCGTTTTCCAGCAGCTCATGGGGGATGGCGGCGCAGTTGATCGCAATAAAGGGTTTGCCGATACGCTTACTGTTGATGTGGATGGCTCTGGCGATCAGTTCCTTGCCGGTGCCGCTTTCGCCGGTGACCAGCACGGTCACATCTGATTCCGCGACCCGCCCCAGAGTCTTGTAAACTTCCTGCATCGGTTGGCTGTTGCCGATAATGGAGCGGCCGAAGCTGAATTGTCCCTGCAGCTCTTCCTTGAGCTGATCGATCTGCTCAGTGACTTCCGCGGCTTTTTCTGCCTTGAGAATAATCGCATCGAGAGCCGCCAGGTCGAATGGTTTGGTCAGGTAGTCGTAGGCTCCGTTCTTCATGGCGGTCACTGCATGTTCCATGGTGGCTTCAGCGGTCATGATGATCACCAGGGTGTCCGGATGTTCGATACGGAACTGTTTGAGCAGTTCAAGCCCTTGAATGCCCGGCATTTTGATGTCGAGGACCGCAAGGTCGTAATGATGCCGCCGGGCCATGTTGCGGGCCTGCGCCCCATCTTCCGCCAGATCGACGGAAAATCCCTGTTTTTTAAGAGCTTTGGACAGGACCCATCGAATGCTTTCTTCGTCATCGGCAACCAGGATGCGTTCTATTGCCATGTAGTTTTCCTCTTTCAGCAGATGTCGCAAGCAAGCGCCGGCTGCGTATTCCGCAGGCGGGCAATCAGTGGCGACCGGATTCCCATGATCATCCGGTTGTTGACCAAGTTCTTACGAACGATTATTGAACAGGGGTAAGGAAATATTTACGGTCGTACCGCCTTCAGGGCGTTTATCGAAATGCATTAATCCACCGTGATTGGTGACAATCTTCTGGCAAATCGGCAAGCCGAGACCGTTTCCTCCGGTTTTAGTCGTATAAAACGGGGTGAAAATTTGTTCCAGTTCCTCCTGGCCGATTCCGGGTCCCTGATCGCTGATGCTGATGAGGACCATCGGGGTCGGCCTTGAGCCCGGGAGAGATAGATGATATTCAGCATCAATGCGGCTTTCAAGTAAAATTTCCGTATTGTCAGGGGTTGCTTCGCAAGCGTTTTTCAGCAGGTTCAGGAACAGCCGAGTGAGCAGGTCCGGGTCCCCGGGAATTTCCGGGATGCTGGGGTCAAGCTGCCATTTAAACTGAATCCCACGCTCGCGGATAGAATTATTTTGCAGGGTGACGATTTCATCGAGCAGTCTGCTGATATTGACCGATTGGAAACAGGCTTTGCGCGGTTTCGCCAGGTCGAGGAGCTCTTCGATGATCCGGTTGATCCGCTCGGTTTCGCGGACGATCAGGCTGGTGTATTCATGGAGATCATTGGCTTGCCCCAGTTCCATTTGCAGCAGTTGGGCAGACCCCTTGATGCCGCCAAGGGGATTTTTGATTTCGTGGGCCAGGCCGGCGGCCATGGTACCAACCATGGTCAACCGATCGGCGTGGCGAACGGCGTCCTCCAGGGATTTGACCTGGGTCAGATCGTGCATGATCAGCACGGCTCCCTGCTGCGGCCCTGGGGTCGAAAAAATAGGTGACACGGTGACACTGACCGGCCGCGCCCGCCGGGTTCCGGTCGGTTTCAGGGTCACTGTTTCGTGGTCGGAAATGGAACGCCCTTCATCCAGCGCCTTGCGGGTCAGATAACAGAGGGTTTCCTGCCAGTCAAAACACTCGAAAAAAGATTTGCCCAGGCTGTTTTTTTCGGAGCGGCCCGTGAAACTCTGCGCCGCCGGGTTAAACAGGTTGATGACTCCGTTCTGGTCAACGGCGATGACGGCATCGTCGATATTCTCCAGGATCATCAGGTATTCTTTTTGCGTCAGTTTCTTTGCTTTGTTCATGCCGCTTCTTCAGTCTGAGTGAAAAACGCTTCGGTGAGTCTGATCACATTGGTCAGACAGTCACTCTGTTGCAGTTCCTTGCGAAATTGGCTGGCACCCTGTAGCCCGCGGGCATACCAACACAGATGCTTGCGCATGTCGAGAACGGTTTTCCGGTCGCCGAACATATCCTGATGATACTGCAAGTGCAGCAGGGCGACCCGGAGTTTCTCGGTGACGTCCGGCTGCAGCACGGGCTGGTCGGCCAGCAGCTGATTGATCTGTTCAATCAACCAGGGATTTCCATAGCCGCCCCGGCCGATCATCACCGCGTCGCAACCCGTATCCCAGAGCATCTTCCTGGCTTCTTCCGGGGTAGTTATGTCGCCACTTCCAAACACCGGTATATTGACCGTGTTTTTCAGCTCGCCTATCAACTCCCAATGGGCCTGCCCAGCAAAGGCCTGGCTGCGGGTTCTGGGGTGCAGGGTCAAGGCATCTGCGCCTTCCGTTTCGGCGATACGGCCGATCGTCAAAAAATTGATGGATTCTTCGTCCCAGCCTGAACGGATTTTTATGGTCAGGGGGCCGGAGTAGGCCCGGCGAACCGTACCGATGATCCTTTTAACCCGCTCTGGAGACCTCAACAAGGCACTTCCGGCACCACTACGGATAACTTTTTTGACCGGGCAGCCCATGTTGATATCGAGCAACGCGCCGGCATCAGCAACCAGTCGTGCCGCTTCGCCAAGAACCTCTGGATCGTCCCCGAACAGCTGAATTCCTAACGGAAATTCACTTGCATGAGACTCTAGTAACTGCCTGGTTTTCTTGCCTTCCCGGATCATGCCGTTGGCGCTCACCATCTCCGTATAGACCAGCCCGGCACCGAATGATTTCATAATTCTACGGTAGGGGAGATTGCTGATTCCTGCCATAGGCGCTAAAATAACCGGACTGGTTAACTTTAATGATTTTATCTGGAGAGACTTTTTTTGCATAATATTTAGGCATCTTATCAGTATCTTGCTGAAGAGCAAGGAAAAAATGGCGTTATCGGGCCTGTTTTATTCCCCTGGCTGAGTTCGTCTTTCTGGATATTGTATACAATTTACAGCTTGACAAACAGGGGTTCGAGTTGCTAGAACGATATTTGGAAATTTAAGAGAAGGAAGGTTTTTAAGGATCGTTTTTCCCCTATTTCTTACTATCCCGGCACTGTTTGCAGGGATGAAAATAAAATGTCGTTCGGGCGGGCGCTTTTTGTTTTTATCATTTCCTGTATTGCTGCAACATTTACCGCTGTTGCAGGTTTTTCATTTCGGCTCGACAGGGCCAATGACTGTGTCAACACCCATTTTAAAGGAGAGAGATTATGTCGTCATTAAAAAAAGTACTGGCTCAAAAGATTGCTGAACATCGTCCTCGTACGATGAAGCTGGTCAAGGAGTATTCCGATGTCAGTCTCGGCGAGGTTACGGTTGGTCAGGCCATCGGCGGCGCCCGCGGCATCAAGTGCCTGGTGACCGATATCTCCTATCTGGATCCTTTTGAGGGGATTCGTTTCCGCGGCAAAACGATTCCAGAAACCTTTGCGGCTCTACCTAAGGTGCCGGGGAGCGATTATCCTTATGTCGAGGGCTTCTGGTGGATGCTGTTGACCGGCGATGTGCCGACCATGGAGCAGACCCTTGAGGTTGTCGAGGACTGGAAAAAACGCTCCCAGGTTCCGGCCTATGTCATCGATGTGCTGCGCGCCATGCCGCGTGACTCTCACCCGATGGCCATGTTCTCATCCGCTATCCTGGCCATGCAGCGGGATTCGATTTTCTCTCATACTTATTCAGCTGGCAAGTTCAACAAGATGACCTGCTGGGAAGATATGTTTGAAGATTCTAGCAACCTGATGGCCAAGCTGCCTTCCATCGGTGCTTACATCTACCGGATGAAGTACAAAGGCGATACCCATATCCCGGCTGACCCGGATCTGGACCTGGGTGGGAACTTCGCTCGGATGATGGGCATCGATAAGCCGTATGACGATGTCGCGCGGATGTATTTCATTATTCACTCCGATCATGAATCCGGCAACGTGTCGGCCCATGCCACGCACCTGGTGGCTTCCGCTCTGTCGGATGCCTACTATGCCTACAGCGCCGGGATCAACGGTCTGGCCGGTCCGTTGCACGGTCTGGCCAACGAAGAAGTGTTGCGCTGGACCCAGAATTTCATGTTCCATCTGGGTGGCGAAGTTCCGACCGAGGAGAAGCTGAAAGAAGCGCTCTGGGCAACCCTGAACAGCGGGCAGGTCATCCCGGGTTACGGGCATGCCGTGTTGCGCAAAACCGATCCGCGCTATACTTCGCAACGTGAGTTCTGCCTCAAGACTCCGGGGTTGAAAGATTACCCGCTGTTCAAGTTGATCAGCATGATTTTCGATGTTGCTCCGGGTGTCCTGCAGGAACACGGTAAAGCCAAGAACCCCTGGCCGAACGTTGATGCTCAGTCCGGTGTTATCCAGTGGTATTACGGGGTGACCCAATATGAATTCTATACCGTCCTGTTTGGTATCGGCCGCGCCCTTGGTTGTCTGGCCAATATTACCTGGGACCGCGCTCTCGGCTACGGTATCGAGCGGCCGAAGTCAGTGACGACGGCCATGCTGGAAGACGCTGTCGGGATCAAATGATGGCAATCTGTTGAAGTTACTGTTTTCTGTTGTTGCGAATGGGGAGGTCCTTTGGGCCTCCCTTTTTTTATTCCTTGGCTGTTGATTTTCCCTTAACCCGGATATAATCTTGAAAGAATTTTCATCTTAATCTGTTTTTCAGGAGTAAAAAATGAAACGTGATCCATTGCTGTTAGCTGTAGTGTTGTTCCTTGTCGTCGGTCTGAGCGGCTGTGCCACCAATACAACTCATGAGAATACTAAGAAAGGGGCCGGGATCGGCGCTCTGGTCGGGGCTCTATCCGGGGCCATTATCGGCTACCAGAACGATCATTCCGGAGGTGCGTTGCGCGGGGCTCTGATCGGTGGCGCTGCCGGTGGCGCCCTTGGTGCCGGGGCCGGCGCTTATATGGACAAGCAACAGACCGAGTTTGAACAACAACTGTCCGCTGAACAGGCGCAGCACCAGATTGAAATCGAGCGCCAGCAGAATGAAATCCTCAAGCTGACCATGAGCAGCGAGGTCTCATTCGACTTTAACTCGGCCAGCCTGAAGCCGACATTTTACTCATCCCTGAATAAAATTGCCGATATCATGGCCCGTTATCCGCAGACCCAGATCCTGGTGGTCGGTCATACCGACAGTGTCGGTTCCGAACAGTATAATCTCGATCTGTCGCTGCGTCGGGCCAATGCGGTTGCGAACTATCTGATCAGCCATGGTGTGGCCCAGTACCGACTGGGGACTGAAGGGCACGGTGAGATGGAACCAATCGCCAGTAATGATACCGCGGATGGACGAGCCCGGAACCGTCGGGTCGAAATATTCGTGGTTCCGAATAAAAACGCCGGATCCTACTAACCGACGGGTTTGGTTTCGATCCTGAATTGATGTTTCAGCAAAGAGCCCTCGCGCGGGGCTCTTTCTTTTTCCAGCAGACTGACCTGGCCGTCCTGGTCGATAAGGAGCAGGCAGGAGCTGCGGGTTCCGTAATTGGGCGTGTGGATAAACGCCGGGGATAGCTGGCGCTCCAATTCTAGGCTGATGCCGGTGGCGGGGAGCTGTTGGTCCGGCGCGATGTCCCGGTCTTCGAGGATAGCCAGCAGTTCCGCGGGATCTGGCTCCGGGTGGCGGAGTGCTTCGGCAAGCCGTTTTTTGCCTTTGGCGACTTTTGGCCAGGGCGTATCCAGAGTGGCGTTGCTCAGCCCGTGAATTCCGGCCTGCAGGGGAGTGACGGTGTCGGTGGCATTGGAATAGTGCTGCAGCTGAGTGTAATGACCGAAGAGGAGATTGTAACCGCGATAGGCGGTTCGGGATTCCTGGAGCCGGGAGACGAAACGGAGGGTGGAGAGTTGTTGATCCAAAAACAGCAGAGGGAGCTCGCCACGGCTGCGGAACTTTCCGGCCGCTGGAGTACCCGAACGAACATTGGTCAGGGCGGCGAAGTCGCCGCTGCGGGTGATGCCGAGCCAGGTACCGCCACCTTCAAGATCTTTGCCAGCGAGCAGCGCTGGGCGGTCAGACCACCAGTGGACCGGTTGCGTTGGACGGCTGAAGGCTTCGTCACGATTGGCCGCGACCACCAGCGGGTAGCGCGGGTGGGCTTTGTAGGCAAATAGAATCAGGCACATGCAGTTAACGGAGAAGGTCTGGTGCCGGGCCTATTGCGCATCGAAACTGGCGCGGCTGCCGGGTTATTTTTTCTCTTTCTCTTTGCGGGTGGCATAAATCAGCAGTTTCTGGTCGGTGTAGCTTTCCACCTCGCCGGCAAAAGATTCGATCTGGAAAAAATCGTGGACTTTAGGTGAGGCATCCATGAAGAATTTGTTCAGTTCCTGGACCCGGGCACGGTTGAGACCGGCGGTTTTGACCCATTCCTGAAAATCATGGGTTTTTGAGATGATGATGGTTTCCTGCAGGATCAATTCTGCATCTTCGACCATTTGCCGCCATTCCTGCTCGCTGTAGGCCCTGATATGGGTCGGGTTGCGCATTTTCTCCATGGTCTGGAAAAAATCGGCAATTTCGGGATCGGCAGGCATCAGGGTATCGATGATCGCCATTCGACCGCCACGCCTGAGCACCCGATGGAACTCACGTAACGCCCTGGGGACATCCGGAAAATGATGGGGGGCGATGCGACAGGTGAGCAGGGTGAAAGAGCCGGCCGGGAAGGGCAGGTCTTCGGCGTCGGCCTCGCGAAAGATAACGTTATCGACGCGACCTTCTTCCGCAATGTGTTCCTGCGCCTTCTTCAGCATCTGCATGGTCAGGTCCGATGCGACCACCTGCCTGACCATGGGGGCGAAAAATAGCGCCATGTGGCCACCGGCACAAGCCACGTCCAGCAAGTTGTCGTCATGGGTCGGCTTGAGCAGCCTGGCCGCCTCTTCCAGGTCTTTGCCACCTGAAAAATGTGTTGCTTCGACATAGGCGGCGGCAGTTTTACCGAACTGTTCGCGGACCTGGTTTTTAAACTTGCTATCCATGCAAACTCCTCAACAGATTTTGCGGGTAGTATACATTTAAAAATAAAAGTTTTGGCAATTTTTTACCTTTACAGTATTTTTGTCTGTTGCTGCGAAAGTCAAGAGGCGATCGGAAAAAAGCTGCCGATGGCCAGCTTGGAGCGGATCAAAAACCTGGCCAGGGACCAGCCATCATTCCGTAGCGAGAAGAGTGCTGTTCGACCGGCCAAAAATGCTACTATAGCATTTCTGTTACTCTGAGGGTTGCGATTGCACAAATTGGCGATCCTCAAATTCAAGGAGAATGTATGGACGGATACCGGGTTGGCCCGGAGACGGAACGGATGCTGGATTTGGGCCATCCGTGGATTATTGCGGATCGATACACCAAGGGCTGGAGCAAAGGCGCAAGCGGGGACTTGGTGCTGTTGCAGAATCAGGCCGGCAAGCCTTTGGCAACAGCTCTGCTCGATCCGGGCGACCGGATCGTCGCCCGGGTGCTGGCGCGTGGCCAGATCAAGTTGTCAGCCCATTGGTTTGAGGAGAAATTTCTGGCGGCAAAGGCCCTGCGGGAATATGCCCAACTAACGGAAACCGATGTTTACCGCCTGGTCAACGGTGAAGGCGACGGCCTGCCCGGCTTGACCGTCGACCGCTACGGCGACTATCTGATGCTGCAGCTCTATACCAGCGCCTGGGATCGTTATCTGGAGCTGATAACGTCAGCCTTGGTCAAGGTTTTTAGCCCGCGCGGGATTTACCGTAAGCTGCGGCCGCAGGAAACCCGTGCCTTGGAGGCCAAGGCGAACAGCAAAAAATACAGTCGTCTGTGCTGGGGAGCAGCGGCCCCGGTGCCGTTGATCGTGCAGGAGCACGGCATTTCCTATCTGGTTGATCTGAGCGAAGGGCTGAACACCGGTATCTTCCCGGATCAGCGCAGAAATCGTCTTGAACTCATGTCGCGCGTTGCCAACAAGCGGGTGCTGAACCTGTTCGCGTTTACCGGGGCTTTTTCGGTCGCAGCTGCGGCGGCTGGCGCTGCAGCGGTCACCAGTGTCGACGTCTCTGCAAAATATCTCGGCATTGCCGAGGACAATTTCAAACTCAATAAGCTGGCCAGCGGTCGACATCGCTTTATTGTCGCCGATGTTTTCGCCGAGCTGGCGAAAATGCAGGCAAGCGGAATCCGGTTCGATGTTATTCTTTTTGATCCGCCTTCATTCTCTACCACCCGGAAGAGCCGTTTTTCCACCCAGGGTGGGACGGCGAAATTGGTGGCGGCAACCTTGCCTCTTTTGGAACCCGGCGGGCTGCTGGTGAGTTCGTCAAATCATCAGAAAGTGTCTATCGAAGACTATTTGAAGGAACTGCGCCGGGGTGCGTTACAAAGCCATGACGAGCTGCGGACGATTTTTGTCGGCGGACAGCCGGAGGATTTTCCCTGTCCGGTGACGTTCCCGGAAGGGCGCTATCTCAAGTTTGTGATCAATGTCAAAGGGCTCTGAACAGAAAAGGGCTGCTGCTGAACAAACAACCAACGGTGATCTTGGCGACAGGGGAAGCATGGAAAAAAAGCGGAAAGTTCAGTTGCATAACCGGATCAGACCGGTCTGGCTGGTGCTTGCGGGCCTGCTGGTGGCTGCTGTTATTGTCTGGCGGGTTTCGACCTGGACCTACGCTGAAGCGCTGGACTCCTTTGTCAAGACCGGTGAAGAACGCCTGACCCTCTATTCCAGCACTCTGCGGGCCGCATTGAGTCGCTACGCCTACCTTCCCTATGTCCTCTCCCATAACGAGGCGGTACGTTCGCTGCTGGCCGGTTCCGGTGCCGTGGACGGGGTGGATTATTATCTGGAATCGCTGAACCGGGAAGCGGGTTCGGAAGCTCTTTACGTCATGGATATCGACGGAGACACTCTGGCGGCCAGCAATTGGCGGGACGAGCATACCTACGCCGGGCAGAATTACGGTTTCCGCCCCTATTTCCTGGACGCTAAAGCCGGCCGCAGGGGGTGGTATTTCGGCATCGGGGCAACCACCGGGCAGCCCGGGTATTTCATGTCCCATCCCGTCTTTGAGGACTCCGAATTTCTCGGCGCGGTAATCGTCAAGGTTGACCTGGCCCCGTTGCAGGATGACTGGCACCAGGGAGGGGAGACCGTGCTGGTCAGCGATTCCAACGGTGTCCTCTTTTTGTCCAGCCGGGCGGACTGGCGTTACCGTACCCTGACGCCTCTCGGGCAGGAACAGATCGCGGCAATCCAGGCCGGTAAGCAATACGGCAACCAGGCGTTGGCTCTGCTCGATCTGAAACCGCTCCAGACTCTAGCGGAAGGGAAGCAGATCGTTCGCTATCAGGGCGAAAAGTATCTGATGCTGTCACGACCATTGCCGGATCAAGGCTGGCAGATTCACCACCTGTTGCCCCTGGCGGCTGTCGACGAACGGGAAAAATCAGTGGCCGTTATCGGTTCGGTCCTGGCGCTGCTGTTTTTGGCTTTTGGTATGTATGTCCGCGAGCGTCGGCAAAAGCAGATTTCCCGGCGTAAAGCCCAGGAAGCGGAAGCGATCCGCGAAATGAACTTGCGGCTGCAGGATGAAGTGGCCGAGCGGATCCGGACCGAGAAAGCTTTGCGCGCGGCCCAGGATGAACTGGTTCAAACCGGAAAGCTGGCGGCTCTTGGCCATATGGCGGCAGGGATTGTCCACGAGTTGAACCAACCGATCGCCGCCATCCGAACCCACTCCGCCAGTTGTCGGCTGCTGCTGGAGCGGAACAATATCGAGCAGGTTCGGGAAACCCTGGTTTCGGTGTCCAGAATCACCGATCATATGGCTTCGATAACCGCCCAGTTGAAAATTTTCGCCCATAAGGCCCCCAAGCGGAAGGAGCAGGTGGTGTTGCAGGATTGCCTGGATGAGGTGCTGGGCATCACCGGGCCGCTGCTGACGGCCAACGGCATCAAGCTCCATTGTGAACTTCCCGAAAGTCCGCTGGTGCTGGCCGGGGAACGCGCCAAGATCAAGCAGGTGCTGGTCAACCTGATCGGCAATGCCGTTGATGCGATGCTGGAATGTCCGGAAAAAAATCTCTGGATCGAAGTGACTGCGGATAATGTCGATGTGGAACTCACCATCCGCGATAGCGGCCCCGGAATTGCAAAGGAGTATATCGAAGAAATTTTTACGCCGTTTTTTACCACTAAGGATGTTGGGGAAGGGTTGGGACTCGGGTTGTCGATTTCCTACCGCATCGTCTCTGATCTTGGTGGAACGATCCGGGCTCAGAATCTGGCTGAAGGCGGCGCACGGTTTGTGGTTCGGCTGCCGCGAAGGAATTTTTAAAAGATGAGTACAGAGGATAAAAAACTTATTTTTCTCGTCGATGACGACGCCGATATGCGGGCGGCCACCGGTCAGTGGCTGGAACTGTCCGGTTACACGGTTAAAAGTTTTCCTGAGGCCCAGGCTGCCCTTCAGCAGCTGACCGAAGCTTTTCCCGGGGTGGTGGTGAGCGATGTCCGGATGCCGCGGATGGACGGTATGGCTTTATTGGGTCGGATCACGGCCCTTGATCCGGACATCCCGGTGGTGCTGGTGACTGCCCATGGCGATGTGCAAATGGCGGTGGATGCTATGCGCCAAGGTGCCTACGATTTCATAGAGAAGCCCTTTGAGCCGGAACAATTACTTGATGTGGTGGAGCGGGCTTGTGAAAAGCGTCGGCTGGTCATGGAGAACCGCGAATTGCGGCGCAAGTTGTCGAACGATGGCGGCATTGAGCGGAAACTGATTGGGAACAGTGCCCCGATGCGACGGCTTCGCGAAGAGATTCTCGATATCGCGGAGACCGACGCACCAGTCCTGATTCTGGGGGAGACCGGCACCGGGAAAGAGATCGTGGCGCGCTGTCTGCACGATTTCGGGGCTCGCAAGGATGGCCGCTTTGTTGCGGTCAACTGCGGTGCTGTCCCGGAGACGGTTTTTGAATCAGAGCTGTTCGGTCACGAAAAAGGGGCTTTTACCGGCGCTGACCAGCGCCGCATCGGGCGTTTCGAGTATGCTCAGGGTGGGACACTGTTCCTGGACGAGATCAGCAGCATGCCGCTGCCTCTTCAGGTCAAGGTCCTGCGGGCGCTGCAGGAGAAGGAAATTGTGCGGATCGGTAGTAACGAGGCGCACATCCTTGACCTGCGGCTGATCAGCGCGGCCAACACGGATTTGCTGGAAGACTGTGCCGCCGGACAGTTTCGGGAGGATCTTTACTATCGGATCAACGTGGTCGAGCTGCGCGTTCCACCCCTGCGCGAACGCAGTGAGGATATTCCGCTGCTGTTCGACTACTTCGCCGCTCGAGCCGCCGAGGATTACCATCGGCCAGAGGTGTCCCTGCAGCTGGCTGACATCGGACCGGTCATGAGTCATGAGTGGCCGGGCAATGTCCGCGAGCTGAAGAATATCGCCGAGCGCTTTGTGCTCTCATCCTTGCCCCTGGAACAACGGCTCAGCAGCATCATGCATCATCCCCAGCGCAATGCTGAAGAATGTGCGGGCGGATCGTTGCAGGATCGCTTGCGTTGCCATGAACGGATGTTGCTTGAACAGGCTTTGATCCGGTTCCGGGGTGATGTCCAGGCGGTCATGGATGAATTGGATATTCCGCGCCGGACTTTGAACGAAAAAATGTCCCGGCACGGTCTGGACCGGAGGAGTTATCGCTAACCTCAATCGGCAGAATCTTGCCGATTGGCGTCAATTTGTCGGCAAGATCTTGCCGAAATATTCTACCTTTCTTTTTAAAACCCCGTTTTTTCAGCCTTCCAAAGATGGCACGCCCTTTGAAGAAGCCTTCCAACAGGATCATTCTCAACGGGGAGTTCTTGATTGACGTCACTGCCATGAGCCTGAGCCGATCCGCTCCGACTCTTTCGTCTAACCCCGCATCGATCCGTTTTCCAAAATCTTAGTTTGATGAATGTTCCGGCCGGACGGCTGCCTTTGGATAACCGTCGTTGCTCCTGCCGGGGCGATCTTTAGGATGCTTTTGGCCGCACGTTTGACGCGTGCATAACCTCTCTGGGAGCTCTGCGGTTGCCATTCCGGTCTTGCCGGGTTGAATCGTATTCTTCCAGTACGCTCACTTAAGGAGAAAAAGTATGAAGCGTTTCCTGTCTGCAATCTTTATCACCCTGCTGCTGGTTCCCTCGCTGTCTTTTGCTGCGAATTATCGTTTCGTTTCGGGCCCGCAGGGCGGCAACTGGTTCGTACTGGGTGGTGCGATCAGTTCGTATTTCAGTAAAGCCGGCATGAACACCTCCAGCTCAACGGGCGGCGGAGTCTCCAATGTCGTGAACGTCAGTCGTGGTAAAGCTGATCTTGGTTTTACCGTTGGTTCGCTGTTGGGCGCGGCCACCAAAGGGAAGGGCGTTTTCAAAAAGCCGATTGACAATGCTGTTGTCCTGTCAAACCTCTATCCTCAGATTACTTATTTCATCGCCCGTAAAGATTTTGTGGAAGAGAATAATATCAAAACCCTGAAGGATGCCTTGGCTGTTAAATCGCTGCGGATCGCCAGCCTGAAGCCCGGCACCTCTTCCGAATTCGTGGTCAGCTCCCTGCTCGACCTCGGTTACGGCATGGACTGGAAATCGATTAAAAAAGGCGGTGGCGAGGTTCAGTTTGCCTCTTACTCTGACGGTGCCGGTCTGATCTCTGATAATCATATCGACATGTTTGCCTTCTCGGTCGGCAAGATCGCTTCCATCATCATGAATATCGAAAGCCAGACCAATATCGTGATCCTGCCGGTTGATGATAGCGCTCTGCAGGCCCTCAGTGATGCCTATGGTACCGGAACCCACTACATTGAACCCGGTATCTACAAAAGTGTGACCTCCAAAATCCCGACTGTCGGAGATTACACGGTTTGTATCGTCCGCAAAAACATGCCTGACGATGTCGTCAAGAAAATGGCTGCCACTCTGCTGGAAAACAAAGACAACCTGGCAACCACCATCAAAGACTTCGAAGCCTTCAATGCAACCAGTGCCGTTGCCAAGAAACTGCCGATGCACCCCGCTGCAAAAGCATTTTTCGAAGCTCAACAGTAATCAAAATCGCGCGATCTTTCGGGATCACGCCCATAGTTAGGCGTGATCCCGGTTTTCCCCTGAGTAAGGAGCTCCTGCATGAGGGAATTTAATAATAAAACACTGAACTTCCTGCTTGGCCTGTGGTTGGTTCTCGGCGTTTGTTTTCACCTGTATACGGCAGCGTTCGGGGTCCTCGAAGCCTGGATGCAACGTATGGTCCACTTGTCTTGGGTTTTCCCGATTGCTTTTATCTACTGGCCTTTTAGCAAAAAGTCGCCTAAGGATAGAGTTCCTTTTTACGATTATATCATTGCTTTCATCTCGATTCTGCCAGGGGCTTACGGTATCTGGAATTCTGATCTGATTCTGTTTCGTATCGACCAGGTCGACCCGGTTACCAATGCCCAGTTGATCCTGGGGATTGTTCTGGTGCTTTGCCTGATTGAGGCGACCCGTCGCCTACTCGGCTGGCCGCTGACCATCATCAGTTCCTTTTTTGCCTTTTACATGGTGTTTGGCGCCTATTTCCCAGGGATCATGCGCGGTGAGGACTTCTCGTTGCGGGAGGTGGTCGAATCCTTGTTTTTGACCCAGGACGGTATTTTTTCCATGCCCTTGGGGGTCTCTGCAACCTACGTGGTGATTTTCCTGATTTTTGGAGCCTTCCTTGAAGTCAGCGGGGTCGGTCCCTGGTTTATGGAGTTTTCATCACGGGTGGCCGGTAAATCCATCGGTGGCCCGGCTAAAATCGCCGTGGTCAGTTCCTGTTTGTTCGGCTCCATTTCCGGCTCGGCCGTGGCCAATGTCTATTCGACCGGGAACTTCACCATTCCAATGATGAAGAGGACCGGTTTTGCGCCGGTGCTGGCTGGCGGGATTGAGACCATGGCGTCCACCGGGGGCCAGTTGATGCCGCCGCTGATGGGCGCCGGGGCCTTTGTCATGTCCGCCTATCTCGGGGTGGAGTTCAAGGTGATCATGGTTGCTGCGCTGCTGCCGGCACTGCTCTATTACGGGACCGCGCTGCTGATGATCCACTATGTGGCCAAGCGAGATGGTTTCGTCGGGCTGAAAGAGGCGGAGTTGCCGCGCTGGTCCCATGTGCTGAAACGCAGTTTCCTGCTCTCGCCGATTCTGGTGCTGGTGGTCGCCTTGTTGATGGGTAAAACCCCGATGCTGGCTGGCCTGGTTGGCATTATCCTGGCCTGGGGCGTGTCCCTGTTCAATCGTGGTTACCGGATGGGCCCCAAACGTCTGGTTGGAGCCCTGATCATGGCCGGAAAATCCGTTCCCGTCATTGCCATTGCTTGCGCCTCGGCCGGTATCGTCATCGGTTCCATCGCCCTGACCGGAATCGGTTTCAAAATCGGGGCGCTAATTTCGACCCTGTCCGGGGATTCGACCTTCCTGGCGTTGTTCCTGATCGCTATCCTGGCGGTTATTTTCGGGATGGGTTTGCCGACGACTTCGGCTTATATCATTGCCGCGGCCCTGGGGGTCAGTAGCTTGACTAAACTCGGTTTTGCTCCTTTGAACGCGCACCTGTTTGTGTTCTATTTCGCGGTGCTGTCCAATATGACTCCGCCAGTAGCGTTGGCGTCCTTTGCGGCAGGAACGATTGCCGGAGACAGTCCCATGAAGATCGCTGTGACCGCGATGCGCATCGGCGTGGTTGCGTTTATCGTTCCCTTTGCGTTTGCCTATGATTCGTCGTTGCTGCTGCAGGGGAGTTGGCTGGAGACCGTGGGGGTCATTGTTTCTGCCACGGTGGCCGGTTATTTGTTATCGGTCGGTTTTGCAGGTTTTTTCCAATCCAAACTGGCCAACTGGAGCCGCGCGCTGATCATTGCTACCGGGGTGCTCTGTTTCTTCCCGCACTGGCCTTACCGATTGACGGGCCTTGCGCTCGGGATTGGTGTGTTGGTTCTTCTGCAATTTAAAGAGGCGGCCTTTAAAAAGACCCTGCCGGTGCAGAACTGATCCTAACTCTGGTGTTGTTGCCGGCCTGAGTTTATTTTCCTGCCTGTCTTTGAGGCAGAACCATTGATTGCTAATGCTAATGATCCGCAGAAGACTGCCCGCTTCTGCGGATTTTTTTTCGGCTGAGTGGTCAAGCCTGCAGGAAATGGCGGTGTCGGGGCTTGAATATTCGGTGTCCGATCGTATATTCTGCGGCATCTCCAACCTCTTCCAGTAAAAAGGAACTGTCATGACTTTTGAATATGCGTTGGTCCGTCGGCCCGGGCGCAGTATCAGCAACGGACTCTCCACCGCTAACCTTGGCCAGCCGTCTTATTCGCGGGTGCTCGACCAGCATGATGCTTATATTGAGGCTCTGCAGCGGTGCGGACTGGAGGTGATCTGTCTGGACCCGCTGGAGGAGTTCCCCGATTCGACTTTTGTGGAAGACACGGCGGTGCTTATCAAAAATTGTGCGATCCTGACCGCGCCGGGGGCCCGTTCGCGGCGTGGTGAAGTCGCTGCCATCGCTTCAGTGCTGGCTGATTTTTTCCCGGAGGTGAAAAGGATCGAGGCTCCAGGCCAGTTGGACGGCGGGGATGTCATGGCGGTCGATTCCTGTCTTTATGTCGGGCTCTCCGGACGAACTAACCAGCAGGGGATCGAGCAATTGGGCGAAATCGTCGCTGAGTACGGTCTGCAGGTAAGTGCTGTTCCGGTCAACGGGTGTCTGCATTTGAAAACCGGCGTTACCCGGATTGCCGAGGGAACCCTGCTTGGTACGGAAAACCTGCTTGGATTTCCGGGGTTTGCCGACTTTAAAAAAATCAACGTTGGAGCGGATTGCGCTGCTGCTGCCAATTGTATTGCGATCAACGGAAAATTGCTGATGCCGGCTGGTTTTTCGGCGCTCAAGGAGACGCTGAGCGGTTGCGGCCGGGAGGTCATTGAAGTGGATATCTCCGAGTTTGCGAAAATTGACGGTGGTCTGACCTGCCTCTCGCTACGATTTTAACTTCCCCAGACGTTCCTCTGCACGCCCCTGTCAGCCGCACGATCTTCGTTCGTGCGGCTTTTTCTGTTACAAACCTACAAAATAATTCGTTGTTATCCAGAAACACTGGATGGCAATCATTACTTTTTCAGATTGGAAACGAGCAGTTTTCCGTTGTGGCAAGGAAATCACGGGCTTGCGCGGAGGCGTACAGCGTTACGCCGGACAAGTCAGCCTGCAGATTGACGCTGCTGCAGCGGGAAAAGCTGTTTCCGGATGGAAACTAACTATAAAACTCTGTTATTTTTGGTATGCTTACAGCTGTTGGAAAGGATGATAAGCCTGTTGAACGAACAAACATCGTCAGGGACTTTTCCCTGATCACCACCTACCCCCCTACTGTTGAGGAGGATGAAAATGTCACTTGCAAGATGTTTCAGGAAGCTGGTGTTTGTTGTTGTTGCAACGACTTTTGTGTTGGGTTTCGGCAGCGGGGTACAGGCCGCTCCGGCAGAACGAAATTATCTGATGGCCACCGCCTCAACCGGTGGAACTTATTACCCGGTCGGGGTTGCTCTGTCGACCCTGGTAAAAGTTAAACTCCAGCCGACGGAAAAGATCGGCATGTCAGCGATCAACTCGGCTGGTTCCGGTGAAAACATCAAGCTGCTGCGTGAAAACGAAGTACAGTTCGCTATCTTGCAAGGGCTGTTCGGTTCCTATGCCTGGAACGGTACCGGACCGATTGCCAGCGAAGGTCCGCAGAAAAACCTGCGCTCGGTGACCATGCTCTGGCAGAATGTCGAACATTACGGGGTTCTCAAAAAATTTGCCAAAACCGGGACAGTAGCGGATCTTGCTGGTATGAAAGGCGAGACCATGTCGATGGGGAAAAAGAATTCCGGCACCATCGGCTCCAACAAGGTTATTCTGGGCAACCTTGGCATTGATATCGACAAGGATTATAACCTGATCTATGTCGGCTATGGTCCGACGGCCGACGCCCTGCAAAACGGGCAGATCGCTGGCTTTGGCATCCCGGCCGGAGTGCCGGCCAGCGCCATCACCAAGGCGATGGCGAACCTCGGTGACGACATGGCTATCCTCGACTTCACCGACGCGCAGCTTAAACAGGCCGATGGCGGTTTGGACCTCTGGACTCGGTATGTCATCCCGGCCGACACCTATCCCGGCCAGAAAAAAGACATCAACACCATCGCCCAGCCCAACTTCCTCGGAGTCCGTGCCGATGTTGATGAAGATGCCGTTTATAAAATCACCAAGACGATCTATGAAAACCTGCCGTTCTTGAATGCGATCCATGGCGCGACCAAAGCCATGGCCATTGAAAAAGCGATTTCAGGGCTGCCGATGCCGTTGCATCCTGGTGCGTTGAAGTATTACCAGGAAGTCGGCATCAAAGTTCCAGCCCGTCTGATTGCCAAGTGATCGTCACCTGATTGCCGGTTTGCCCGGCCGCCTGCAAGCGGGGTGGCCGGGTTTTTATATCTGGAGCTTACTTTCTTATGACAGCCACAGAATCAGAACCGTTTAAGACTGAATCAAAAATCCTGCTTATCCTCGGGGTCGCGATCGCACTGGTCCATATCTGGTTCAATGTATTCACCGTGCTTTCGTCCCTGTGGCAGAATGCTCTGCATTTCGCCGGTTTTGCCTTGATGGCGGCCTATGTCTATCCGTTGCGGAAACGGAAAGATCTTTCCTGGGCATGGCGGATTCCCGATATCCTTCTCGGGCTGGCTGCGGCGAGTTCGGCCATCTACATGATCGCAATGGAAGATGCCATTTATGCCCGAGGGGTGCGCCTGGCTACGCCCGAATGGATCGCCGGAATCGTCCTGATTCTCTGTGCCCTGGAATTTACCCGCCGGGTGGCCGGCTGGTTTATTCCCGTTCTCATCATCATCGCCCTGACCTATGTCGGCTGGTGGGGGGCGGATATCTCCGGGGTGTTTAAATTTGCCGGGCTCAGCACCGAAACCATTCTGTTCCGCAGTATTTATGGTGATGATGCCCTGTTCGGCACCATTGCACTGATTTCCTCATCCTACGTCTTTATGTTCATTCTGTTCGGCGCTTTTCTGCTGCGCTCCGGGGCAGGTGAGTTTGTCATCGACCTGGCCCGCGCCGTGGCCGGCCGGATGGTTGGCGGACCCGGGTTGGTCGCGGTGATGGCTTCCGGTCTGATGGGCACGATCTCCGGTTCTGCCGTTGCCAATACCGCCTCGACCGGGGTTATCACCATTCCGCTGATGAAGCGGGCCGGGTTTCCGGCCAAGTTTGCCGCCGGGACCGAGGCTGCCGCCTCAACCGGAGGCCAGTTGATGCCGCCGATCATGGGGGCCGGGGCCTTTGTCATGGCCACCTATACCCAGATCTCCTACAATACCATTGTGCTGGTCAGTATTTTGCCGGCCGTTCTCTATTTTGCGACGGTCGCCTTTTTCGTACGGATCGAAGCGAAGAGGAGTTATGTGACCGCTCTTGACGATGAGAAGGTTGCTGCCCTGGAAGTCTTGAAAAAGGGCGGGATTGTTTTTCTGCTCCCCATCGGTGTGCTGATCGGACTGTTGATTTACGGCTTTACCCCCACCTATGCAGCCGGGATCAGTATTATTGCCGTGGTTGCCTCGTCCTGGCTGACCGGCAACCGGATGGGGCCGAAGGCAATCATTGAAGCCATGGCGCTGGGCGCTCGGAATATGGTGATGACCGCTATTCTGCTCTGCTCCGTCGGCCTGATCGTCAACGTTATTTCAACTGCGGGTATCGGGAATACCTTTTCCCTGATGATCAACCAGTGGGCCGGCCACAGCCTGGTGATCGCTATTCTTCTTATCGCGCTGGCCTCCCTGGTCCTCGGCATGGGGCTGCCGGTGACGGCAGCCTATATTGTTCTAGGCACGCTGTCAGCGCCTGCCTTACACGGACTGATTGCCGATGGGCTGTTGGTCAAGGCGCTGGTCAGCGGGCAGATTCCAGAAGCCGCCAAGGCGATTTTCATGCTCGCGGCACCGCAGCATCTGGCGGAGATAGGCAACCCCATGAATACAGCTACGGCCAGGGCTATTGTCGATGCCATTCCCATGGACATGGCCGGTATGGTGCGCGAAGCAGTTCTCAGCCAGCACAGTCTGACCTTTGCTCTGCTCTCGGCCCATCTGATTGTGTTCTGGCTGAGCCAGGACTCCAATGTGACCCCGCCAGTAGCATTGGCAGCCTTTACCGGCGCGGCGATTGCCGGAACTAAGCCGATGGCGACCGGACTGCAGGCATGGAAACTGGCCAAGGGGCTTTATGTGGTGCCGCTGCTGTTTGCTTATACGCCCTTTATCGGTGGAACCTGGGCTGGGGATCTGACCATATTTTTCTTCGCCTTTTTCGGGTTGTACGCTTTTGCCGCCGGGATTGAAGGTTTTATGGAGTCCAAACTGAATCCGCTGTTCCGGCTGCTCTCGCTGGCCGCTGCCGCCGCGTTGCTGTGGCCAGCCCCCTGGTTAGTCCATCTGGCTGGGTTAATCGTTCTCGTCGGTCTGTTTATCCTGAGTAAACGCAAAGACACAAGCGGCAGTAGCTTACAGCAGGCTCCAGCCTAAAAGATCTTTGTCGAAAGCCTGTTGAGCTGCATAAGGGCTGCACCAGTCCAAAACCCGAAAACCATAACAATATGACCTGAAAAAAAAGTCCGACTTTTTGCCGGACTTTTTTTATTTTGATTCTTTTAATTTTAGTGTGCTTATGTTAGACTTCTATTATAAACTTATTTGAAGCTACAGAAATGGGTGCAATTTTTGTTGCAGTCGCAAGTTTTTAAAAAACACTGAAAACCTATCAATATCAGTAGGTTGTGTAGGGATTGCAGAAAGGAGATCAACTTAGATTGAAACTCAGCTCTTGAAATATGTCAAAAATCTTCAATAAAAACAGACAGATATGCAAAGTATTGGATGGTACTTATTTTGCAGTAAATTGGCGGTATTTAGTCCATGTAACCAGGCCAATCATAAATATTGAAGAGAGGAACTGACATGCTGAAGAGACTGAAGATTAACTACAAGATGTTGCTGCTGACCGGTTCGATTCTGATTCTGTTGCTTGTCACGCTGCTCTGGGGGATCTCCGGTCTTTCCAGAACTGTTGCTAACGGCAAAGAGATGGCTTCTGGCAACAAGCTGCGGGGCGAACTTCTGGCCCGGGAAGTTGATCATCTGAATTGGGTTAAACAAGTGTCAACCTTTTTGACCGATGCCAATGTGACTGATTTGAGCGTGCAGATGGACCATACCCAGTGCGCCCTTGGCAAGTGGTTGTACGGTGATGGACGGCAGCAGGCCGAAGCGTTGGTCCCTGAACTGGCCGGCGATTTTAAAGCATTGGAAAAACCGCATCAGTCGCTGCATGAGTCCGCGCATAAGATAAAAGAGGCCTTTCAGCCAGCGGACCCTTATTTGCCCCAGTTTCTGACCGAGAAGGAACTGGATCATATGAACTGGATTTATCAGATTCAAAGCGCCATTTTGGCGAAAGCGGATTCGGTTGCGGTTCAGTTTGATCCGACCAAATGCAGCTATGGCAAGTTTCTGTATGGAGAGAAGGGCGAAAAAGCGCGCCGAGACCAGAAGCTTGGGGCCATCTTGAGCGCTGCCGAAGAGCCCCATAAACGACTGCATGAATATGGCAAAAAGATCAATGATCTGCTGGCTGCAGGTCGTTTTGACGAAGCTTCCGGTTATTTTTCCGAGGTGGTTATCCCGACCTTGGGAGAAACCAAACAGGCACTGGCTGATGCAACCCGAACTGCAACCGCGGCATTGGATGGGCAACGTAAGGCTAACCTGATTTTTGCCGGAGAAACCCAGCGCTATCTGCAGAAGGTGCAAGGCATTCTGCACGATATGATCAAGGTTTCATCCGATCATATCATGACCGACGACAAGATGATTGCAGCCGCAGTCGGAACCCGGACCGGAATCAGTGTGATCGGGATTGTGGCGTTGTTTGTCGGGATGGGGCTTGCCTACATCATCTCGCGCAGTATAACCAAACCGCTGCACCAGGCCTTTGCTGTTATCAGTCAGTACGGTAAAGGGGATACCAGGGATCAGGATCTGCCTATGGGCGATCATGTCAATTGTTCGGCTATCAATAATTGCGGTCAGCAACACTGTCCAAGTTTCGGTAAAGAAGCTAATTGCTGGGTCGATACCGGAACCTTTGGACCCAATCCGGTCTGCCTAAAGTTGACCGATGGGACCTTTACAGATTGCCGCGAATGCAAGGTTTATAACGCCAGGGATGAGATCACCGAGCTGGGTTCGGTCCTGGTCGGAATGGCGAAGAGCCTGCAGGGCCGTAGCGAGTTGGCAGAAGCCATCGCCAGGGGTGATTTGACTCAGGATGTGAAAGTCGCTTCCACGCATGATCAGCTTGGTCATGCTTTGAAATCGATGCTCGAAGGCCTGCGGGAGATGGTCGGCGGCATTCAGTTGGCCGGTGAGCAGATCGCTACCGGGGCCGGGCAGGTGGCAGACGCCAGTCAAGCCCTGTCGCAGGGGGCCACCGAATCGGCCAGTTCTCTGGAAGAGGTCACGGCGTCCATGGATGAGATGGCCAGCCAGGTCAGAATTAATGCTGAAAATGCCGGCACCGCCAACCGCTTGTCCGGCGAATCGAAGCAGGCGGCGGAAAAGGGCGACCAGCAGATGGCTGAGATGGTCGGGGCCATGGGAGAAATCAATCAGGCCGGGCAGAACATCAGTAAGATCATCAAAGTCATTGATGAGATTGCTTTTCAGACCAACTTGCTGGCCTTGAATGCGGCCGTGGAAGCTGCTCGGGCCGGGCAGCATGGCAAAGGGTTTGCCGTAGTGGCTGAAGAGGTCCGCAATTTGGCCGCCCGCAGCGCCAAGGCAGCCAAGGAAACAGCCGAATTGATCGAAGGTTCGGTCGCATTGACCAATCGCGGTAACCAAATGGCACAGCAGACCGCCAGCGCGCTGAAGGAGATCATGAGCGGGACCAACCAAGTGGCTGAATTGCTGGAAGAAATTGCTGTGGCCTCCAACGAGCAGGCGCAGGGGATCAGTCAGGTGTCCACGGGATTGGCGCAGATTGATCAGGTGACCCAGCAAAATACCGCCAGTGCCGAAGAGAGTGCCGCCGCCGCAGAAGAACTGTCCGGTCAGGCGCTGCAGATGCAGGAGATGTTGAAGCGGTTTGTGCTACATAAATCAGGACGAAACGACAGGATGGATGCTGCCTAAGACATGCCTCTGAGAGGCGGATAGGGCAGCTGAGGCCGATTAGAAAAGTGTTAAGCCCCCTTGGTAGGCAAGGGTTAATTCGTTGTCATCCGGAAACTCTGGATGACAACGAATTAAGTTTTCAGATTGGGAACGAGCAGTTTTCCGTTGTAGCAAGGAAATCAAGGGCTTGCGCAGAGGCGTACACCGTTACGCCGTACAAGTAAGCCTGTAGATTGACGCTGCTACAGCGGAAAAAAGCCGTTTCCGGATGGAAACTAATTAGCTTTTTTCCACTTAGGTGCCCAATCATCGAATCCGGGGAAAAGGTGCCGTTTCCGACGGAGAGTTCTGCATGAAGATAAGAACGAAATTTGTTCTGCCGATTACCGTTCTGGTTCTGGTTTTTGCTTTGGTCACAGTTATTGCTATCAACGGGACAGTGGAGGGGCTGGTGACGAGCCAGGCGGACGCCTCTCTGAATTTTGCCCGGGAAAATCTGGCAAGCAAGGCGGAACAACGTAAATTCAATATCTACACCAGCATTGATCAACTCGGGACCAAAGCCCTGGATCTCTCTTCGATCTTTACCGAAATACCTGACGTACAGACTGCTTATCGGTTGGCGTTGCTTGGCGACCAGAATGACGAAAATGATCGTGAGATGCAGCTGGCGCGTGAGTATCTGCGTAAAAGCATGGCACCCTACATAGCCGGCTATAAACGGCAGACCGGGCAGAAATCTCTGCAACTTCATTTTCATACTTCCAGCGCGCGCAGCCTGGTCCGACTGTGGCGGGATGGTTGGCAGGCCAAACGGGATGGGAAAAAATTGGATATATCAGATGACCTGTCCTCTTTCCGAAAGACCGTGGTCGAAATCAATCAGGGTGACCATAAGCCGATCAAGGGGATTGAAATCGGTCGCGGTGGCTTTGCTCTGCGCGGATTATCCCCGATTACTTCCCAAGATGGCAAGCATCTGGGCTCCTGCGAGGTGTTGATCCCCTTTGCGGATGTCATTACCGCCAATCATACCAACGACAGCTATCAGGTCGCCGTCTACATGCTGGCGGATTTTTTGCCGATTGCGACCAAATTGCAAGATCCTGCGAAAAATCCGGTTCTGGATGGGAAATATGTCTTTTTGTCATCGACCAGTCCGAAAGTAACCGATCCGTTACTTACTGCGGCGGTTCTTGACCATGGCCGACAGGCAGAACAGCATGAGGTCATTGACCACCATTATGTCAATGTCTTTCCGATCAACGATTATTCCGGAAAGATGGTGGGCATGATAGCTTTAGTCTATAATATGGAGACTATTGAACAATTGACGACCGACATCAAAGCGGCCGGGGTGGCGACCATTGGCAAGCTGAATTGGCGATTCGGTAGCGGCGCCACAGTTCTGGTCGTGATCATCTTTGCGATCCTTTTCTTGATCACGCAGCGTGTCATCGGGCCGTTGCAAAGGATTGTGGGTGCTGCCCATGGCGTAGCCGTTGGCGACCTCAGTCAAACCGTTGCGTATCGGAGTAAGGACGAAGTCGGCGAACTGGCAACCGCCATCAATGGGATGATCGATAGCCTGGCCGCCAAGGCTGAGGAGGCCGGACAGATCGCCGAGGGGAATTTGCAGGTTGACGTGCTGGTCGGCTCGGAGCGTGACCGCATGGGGCAGGCATTCAGGACCATGGTCTCCAATCTGAATGAAGTCCTGCACGATGTTGCTCAGGTCTCCCAGCGGATTGACGTGGGTAGCCGTCAGGTTTCGGATACGTCTCAGCAGTTGTCGCAGGGTGCTTCGCAATCCGCCGCGTCCTTGGAAGAAATCGGCAGTTCCATGAATCAGATTGGCGGGCAGACTCAGCAGAGTGCTGAGAATGCCGGGCTGGCTAAGGATCTGGCCAATGGGGCGCAGAGTGCCGCAGCTACCGGGAGTGACCGGATGGCGGAGATGATTTCTGCCATGGGCGAAATTAACGCAGCAGGGCAGAACATTAACAAGATCATCAAGGTGATCGATGAGATCGCCTTTCAGACCAACCTGCTGGCCTTGAATGCAGCTGTTGAAGCCGCTCGAGCCGGTCAACATGGTAAAGGTTTTGCCGTTGTTGCCGAAGAGGTACGTAACCTCGCGGCACGTAGCGCCAAGGCTGCTGAGGAGACCGCCCAACTCATCGAAGGGTCGGTGGAAAAGGCTGCCAACGGCACCCGGATTGCAGAGCAGACCTCCACAGCTCTGGATGAGATCGTTGCTTCGATCACCAAGGTCACCGATCTGGTGACGGAGATTTCCGCCGCTAGCAACGAACAGGCCGAAGGGATCAACCAGATCAATCAAGGTCTGGGGCAGATTGATCAGGCGGTTCAGCACAGTACTGCAACGGCTGAGGAGTCAGCTGCTGCTGCCCATGAACTGGCTAGCCTGTCAGCCCAGCTTAAAGACCTGTTGAGCCGTTTTGTGCTGGCCCGGGGGGTGGCTGCAAGCTCAGCTCCGTCGGCTCCCCAGGCGGTGTTGTCGAAGCCGCAGAAACAACCGGAACAGAGTGGGGACTGGGCTGCTGTGCAACGGGACAGTACAAAAAAAGTAATCCGTCTGGATGATGAAGAGTTCGGCCGTTTCTAAGCGGCTGTGGCAACGCGCAGGAATAACAATCGGGCCAAAAGCCCGCAAATGAATAGAGGTCAGTATGAAAAAGCAGAGGGTTTGGCGTGGAGGATAGTCTTCAGGAACCATTGCATTCAATCAGGATCTGGCCATGGCGATACGCAATGATGAAAAGAAACCGTTAGCAGCTGATACCGACATTCTGTTATGCGAAGAAAACGCTGCGTTCAAGGTCTGTCTGCGGCTGCAGCACGACGGGATGGAGTGTATTGCGGATTTCAGCTTTAAGAAACCCGGGGCCAATGCCGACCCGGCTGACGCCGTAGCCGGAGACTCTGGTGCCGACGAAGCTGATTGTCCCTGGGGGCTTTGCCCGGTCGAGCTGATCCGCTTGCTGAATCAGGCCGGTATTGTCCAGACCATCGATTATGAGGCGGTCTACGAACTCTGCGCGGCCATTGAACTCGGCCAGAAAATAGAACCTGTGGTCATCGCCCGCGGGATTCCTGCCTACAAAGGGACCGATGGCTGGTTTGAACTGCAGGTCAAGACAGGCAAAGAGGGGGCCTCTTTCGTTGAAGACGAAAAAGGGAGTGTCGATTTCAAACAGCTGAATACCTTCAGCGAAATCCAGCCCGGCCAAAAGCTCGGCATCGTTCATCCACCCACCGCAGGAATCCCGGGGGTGACTGCCCACGGCCTGCCGATTCCTGGCGAAAGCGGACATCCATTTGAATTGCAGGCCGGGGAAGGCGTTGTCCTCAAGTATAACGGACGGGTGGCATTTGCCGACAAGTCGGGGCGCGCCCTGCTGGAAAAAAAGACCCTGGCCGTGGTGGACCAATGGGTGATTACCGGCGATGTTGATCTAAGTGTCGGCAATATCGATTTCCACGGCTATGTCGAAGTCAAGGGCGATGTTCTGGATGACTTCAATATCGTTGCCAAAAAGGGGATCAAGGTGCATGGCCATGTCGGCGCCTGCCTGCTCGAATCCGACTCCTCCATTGAACTGGTCAGTATGGCCGGCAAGGGCAGTGGCAAGATCATCTGTCGCGGTGATCTCAAAGCCAAATTTCTCAATCATGTTGAGATTGTCAGTTTCGGGCATATCCAGGTCGCCAATGAAATCCGCAACTGCCTGGTCAAGTCGACCGGCCGGATCATGGTCGAAAAAGGGGCTATTATCGGTGGTCGCTGCATTGCCCTGGAGGGGATTCAGGCCAAGACCCTGGGTAGCAATTCCGCCCTGCGCACCGATCTGACTGCCGGGGTTTATTTTCCGGACGCGGATCGTTTCGAATATCTGCGGGAGCGGCAGATGAACATCAATCAGCAGCTGCGGAAATTGACCGAGGGAATTTCCCAGCTGCAAGCAACCTTGACCAAAAAGACGTCCTATGCGGAAACCGCCCGCAAACGACTGCATATCCTCAATGAGCATCTAGCCAAATTGGAAGAGGAAAAAGTTCGTTTAAGTTCTGAAATCGCCGCCTCCAGACCGCAGGAATTCAACAGCCGCAATCCCAAGATAAATGTCCAGGGGCAACTCTTGGAAGGGGTGCTCCTCACTCTTGGCAACAGCTGCGAAGAGATCAAAATCGCCCGCAGCGGACCGATCTCCATCATCGAGGATACCAGGGACGGGGGGCTGCGTTTTCTCTCCATGACGCCGATGACGCTGTTGGCGGATGAGATCGAGCAGTCATTGTGGGAAGAAGAAACGGGAGAGGAATAGATCGATAGCAGGCAAGCTGTTCATCGTTGATTCGCTGAAGTTTTCCCGTCCTGTCCCAATCTATTCTCCGCCGGGAGATCTCCACTTCCTCACAGAAGAGGAGATCTCTCATCTTGAACAACGCTCAATTTGAAAACCGAACTATTGCCATCAGGAGTTTTCGGATGGCAACCAACGACATCAAAAATCGAACAAGCCGATTGTCTCTTGATGTTCCAATGTATTCTTATCTCCGTGGGTAAAGTCTTACCGCAACCCTTACATGACCGCGCCAAGCCGCCAGGGGATGAATTCGGAATCACCGTAATCAAGCAGTTCGCTCTTGGTTCTGGTGCCGGAGGCGACGCTCAGGATCTGGCGGAAAATCTGTTCGCCGATCTCGGCCAGGGTGACTCCGGAGTCAATCATCACGCCGCAGTTGATGTCCATGTCTTCTTCCATCAGCTGGTAGGTCCGGCTGTTCGAGCACAGCTTGATGGACGGGGAGGGTTTGCAGCCGTACGCTGAGCCAGCCCCGGTGGTGAAGCAGATGATATTGGCACCGCTGGCCACCTCGCCGGTGATGGAGCAGGGGTCATAGCCCGGACTGTCCATTAGCACCAGGCCGCTGGCGGTGATCGGCTCGGCATAGTGGTAGACATCGATCAGGTCCGAAGTGCCGCCTTTGGAGACCGCCCCCAGGGATTTTTCCAGAATCGTGGTGAGCCCGCCGGCTTTATTGCCGGGTGACGGGTTGTTGTTCATTTCCCCGCCACTGCGCCGGACGTAATCTTCCCACCAGTGAATCCGTTCAATCAGCTTTTCTGCGACCTGGGGAGTGACTGCGCGGCGGGTCAGAAGATGTTCGGCGCCATAGATTTCCGAGGTCTCAGCAAGGATCGCGGTGCCGCCGTGCTTGACGATCAGATCGGAGGCCGCGCCCAGGGCCGGGTTGGCAGTGATCCCGGAATAGGCATCGGAGCCGCCGCATTGCAGGGCCACCTTAAGATGACTGGCCGAGACCTCCTGGCGACTGATGGCGTTGGCCTGGGGAAGCATCGCCTGAATGCATTCAATCCCCGCGGCAATGGCTTTGCTGGTTCCGCCCTGGGCCTGAATGGTGAGTTGTTGGATCATCGCACTGGTGGATTGCTGGCCAAGAATGTCCTTGATCTGAAATACTTCGCAGCCAAGGCCGACCAGGAGAATCCCGGCAAAGTTCGGATGATGCAGGTAGCCCCGCAGGGTGCGCATCAGCGTGTCATAACCTTCGCCGCTGTTGGCTATGGCGCAGCCGGTGGTGTGCACCAGGGGTACGATGCCGTCGATGTTGGGATAGTCTGCCAGGGCCGCGGCATTGAAATGGGCGGCGATGCGGCGGCAGACCGTTGCCGAGCAATTGACCGTGGATAAAATGCCGATGTAGTTGCGCGTGGCGACCCGGCCGTCGGCCCGCACGATGCCTTGAAAGGTGGCCCGTTCCTGTTCCGGGAGGATGGGCAGCTGGCGGCGGTCGGAACCGATGGCGTAATCACGCTGAAAATCGTGAACTTCGCAATTGTGAACATGAACATGGGCACCGGCGGTGATTTCACCCTTGGCAAAGCCGATAACCTGACTGTACTTGTAAATAGGGGCTGCGGCAGCAATGGTTCTGGTCGCCACTTTGTGGCCGGCCGGTATCTCTTCGCTGCAGGTGATCTTTTCCGCCGCAATGGTGGTTCCGGCCGGCAATCTGTCGGTTGCAACCACAACATTGTCGTCAGCATGCAGCCGAATAACTTGGGGTTTTGTCATGGTCATCCTTTGTCACTGGTCATTTGTTATCCGTCATTTGTAACGGGCTCTCTTTATTTATAGCACTCTTTGGCTCCTGACGTTCAGTGGTCGATGAGATTTGGCAGCCACATGGAGAACTGCGGAATAATGGTCACCAGCAGCAGGACCAGGATCAGGTTGTCGGTCAGGCCGGTCGCCTTGGGGGAAATGGTATAGGCCGGGGCATTGGGGACGCGGATTTTCAGCCTCTTCATATCTGCCGGGGTGCAGCTCTCTTTTTTCGCGGTGACGTGACGCTGGCCGATTGAAGTTCATCATAGCAAGAGCGGTTTGACTTTGGACGAGGAAGAAAGCTTGATCTCTTTAACTATAGCCTTTTAAACACGATTTCTCTTAGTATGGAAAAGTTTCGGCAGAACCTATAAAACGAAACCCGAGATGATGCATCTACGGCCTTCGACCTGTTCATTCAGACTTATGAGGCCAAGTATCCTAAAGCAACAGTAATGCTGGAAAAAGATCATGAAGAACTGCTGGCTATCTATGATTTCCCGGCGCAGATTAAGGGGATTCGACTATCTGTTTCGGAGCCGGGCTAGCTGCTAAGGTTACAGCTGGTTCAGCGAGAGAGAAACACACATTTCATTGTAAAGAGAGGGGGCTGTTTTGTATCGCATTTTATTTATCTGCATATCTGTTCTGTTGCTTCTGCCTGGCTGCCAAAAAGGTCAAATTGAAACAACAGAAGTACCGGTCGAAACCCTTTACACCGAAGCAACGCAGCTGATTGATTCCTACCGTGGCGAAGGTGAGGTGTTCAGGCAGGCGGCAGACCTTGTCAATCAGATACTAGCGCAGGATTCTGAGAGTCCGTTGGCAGATGTGCTGATTGGCAGGCTTTACCGCTGGAATGGTTACCAGAGTGGTCGCAACTATGATACTGACCGGCTGGTGCTTTCCCAACAGGCCTTCGGTCGCGCCCTGAAGGCCGATCCAACACTCTTCGATGCCTATGTCTACGGTGCCTATCCTTATCTGCGCCAGAAAACCTCCCAAAGTATTACCATGGCGCGTCAGCTTCTTGAGGGCGCGGAGAGGATCAATCCCAAGCATCCACGGGTTGTGCTGATTCGCCAGGAACTGGCGCTGCTCGATAAAAATTGGCAGCTGGCGTTGGGGCTTGGTGACCAGATTATCGAGTCCTGCGATGACATCAATATCCTTTGGGTGGTCTATAATAATCAGGTCAAAGCCTACAAAAAACTGAAGCGCTATGACAAGGCCGAGGACTGTTTGCAGGCCATCATCGTCAACGAGCCTGAAAATGCCTGGGCGCACCACAATTATGCGGTGCTTTTAGTCCAGCGGGCTCGGTATGATGAGGCCATTGCTGAGAGCACCGAGGCGCTTGAACTCAGGGATTTTGGCATGGCTCACAGGATTTTGGCAGACGGTTACAATGGTAAGGCCCAGCGGCTCTTCAAAGAGGGTCGCTATGATGAAGCCCTCGCCACCTTTCAGCTGGCCCTGGAGCAAACTCCGGATGAGCCGAATCTTCATCAGGCGCTGGGCTACATGTATTACGTGCGCTGGCGCATGAATAAGAGGCCCGAGGATTTGGAACAGGCGGAGAAGTTTTATTTGAGTACCCTGAGGCTTGACCCCAAGCATAAATATGCCAAGCGCCAATTGGCGGGCCTGCGCAAAGAGAAGGAGCGGCTGGCGCGGGGCGAGGGTCTCTAGATATCAACTGGTCGCTGGAACCGACTGTCAAAGGGGAGTGGCAATAGCTATCTTTGCGAACTGCATGTTGAACTAAAGGATATTGTACCTTCCATCCTTGATGGGGGAATGTCAGGATGGGGGTGAAACTACTGCGTTGTCCTCCAGAGTTTCTGGATACCAACTAGTTGTCATCCGGAAACTCTGGAGGGCAATAATTAGGTTTTCAGATTGGAAACTATTTAGTCAGTATGCTCTTCCATGCCGAAAAGGAATAAAAGGCGGACTTCATATTGAGTTGAAAGAGATTCTTCCTTCCTCCTTGATGGGGGAAGGTCAGGATGGGGGTGAAATTACCGCGTTTCCCCCCCTGAGTTTCTGGATACCAACCAACTCGCATTATTCCTTTTTATCCTGCAACCCGTAAGACGAAATCGTTTTCATGGTGTCGGCGATGTTTTTGTCCGACAGGATGACCGGGCCACCGATGAGCAGAGCCTGATAATACTGGCGGCAGAGAGTCTCCAGCTCCTGGGCAAGCCACATGGCTTTTCCCAGGCTGGGACCGGTGACCAGCATGCCATGATTGGCGAGCAGGCAGGCATTCCGGCCTTCTAGTGCCTGCAGGGCATAGTCAGAAAGTTCTTTGGTGCCATAGGTCGCATACTCAGAGCAACGGACACTGTCCCCGCCGAAAATAGCCACCATATAATGGGCTGCCGGGATATCGCGGCGGGCCATGGCCAAGGTTGTGGCGTAAATGGAATGGGTGTGGACAACCGCATTGACCTCAGGCCGGGCTCTCATGATGTCCAGATGGAAGCGCCACTCGCTGGACGGCTTGAAAGGACCCTCCCAGGTTCCGTATTCGCCATCAAGCGGCATTGAGCTGATGGATTCCGGCTCCAGGCTGTCATAAGGGATGCCGCTGGGGGTAATGAGCATGCGGTCTGCATAGCGTGCAGAGATATTGCCCGATGTGCCTTGGTTCAGGCCGGAGGCGTTCATCCATAGTGACTTGCTGATGATCTCGGAGCGAAGCTCTCGTTCAATCGTATTCATGCCATTTTTCCTCTTTTTACAGACCAGTTGATTTAGTGTTTAACCTGTTTTGCCCTTCCAGTAGATTAGCCTGGCCCGACAGCATCTTCCCTCATACGTGAGGCTACGCCGTCTGAATCGCCAGAAAAATCAACATGATAGCTGTGTGGGGAGATTTTTAGGAGCCGCAGCTGTTCGGCCAGGCCGGTGCGCATTTCGCTGGCAAGCATCCAGGCGTCCCCGGGGGAATCCGCCCAGGCCGCAAGCCAACAGCGGAACCCCTCCTTTTCCATTCCCATGACCCAGAAACTCGGATCCTCGTGGGGGGCGAAATGAGGAGATTCACTTGCAATCCGGATCGCATGGGCTTTGACTTCGGCAATGTCAGTATCCGGAGCAACCCAGAATTCGACATAAGTCCAGCGAAAGTTGTCCCCCAGGGTCAGGCTGATGAATTCCTTGGAAAGCATATCCGCGTTGGGGATCACGTACCGCCGCCAGTCCCAGCCTTTGACGATGGTATAAATTGGCGTGATGTCTTCGATGGTTCCGTAATGCTTGTCGATATCGACGGTATCGCCGATGCGCAAGTGGCGGGAAAAGGTAATCACGATACCGGCAATCAGGTTCTCAATGAACGGACGGGCCGCGATTCCGAGGACAACACCGAAAGAAGCGACAAACATAGACAACAGGGTCGCGGGGATTCTGTCGAGGAAGGAGATGCCGATTGCAAAAACGACCAGCAGAGCAATGAGCATGGTGATGGCATGACGGATGATACTGAAGCGGAAATTGACACTTCGGGCCCTGGCTTTCTGAGCCTCCCTCAGCGGTTTGTCAATGGGAGAACTGGTCGGCACCGCATGCATGTAATCATCTTGCTTGATGGCGGTATGACGTTTTTTCTCAACCTTTTTCAGCAACCAGCGCAACAGGACAAGCAGGCCGAGACCGGCAAAAACCAGAATAACGATATTGAGTAATTGACTATATGACAACATAGTCCCTCGAACCTCTGTGGGTGCGTCAATGACACCGGACGTTGGTTGACCTTCAAAAGCACGATTTCACTGAAATTTTAACAGTTCTTGCAGGAGATACTCCGAACGCTGTCAACTTATGATTATGTTGATGTTTTCTGATCCAAAAGAATATCCCTGGCAGTATTGATTTTCGCGGCTAGAAAATCCGATCCCCCGCTATCAGGATGAACCCCTTTCATAAGGCGCCTCCAGGCTTGATGGATTTCCTCCTGTGATGCGTTTTCTTCAAGACCAAGGATCTGGTAGGCCTCCTGCCTGGTCATATTGTCAAAACCTGATTGATCCTTCCGGTTCCCGGATGCATCAGAATCAGCCTGATCGTGCCAATCGGGGTAGTATCGGTCAAGAAAAGATTCAAGCAAGGAAAGACTTTCCGTGTCGGAACGAAAATCAGAGTAGAGCGACAGCAGCTCTTCCTCACTCAGCGAAGACAGACGAGCCCCCTGCAATCGACCAGTCAATACGGTGCCATTCATTTCTCCGGTATCGTGATCAAGTTCCATCTCAAGGTTTGCCGAACGGACAGTCGATTTTTGTCCCTCAGCGGAGCGGAGCGGTCGTTTCGAACGATTTCTCCGCCACCATGAAACGCCCAGAAGAATCAAGGGGGCTCCAATGGCCCCACGTCGTAAAAGAGTCAGCAATACCCCTATCACGATGACAATGACCGGCCCGGCAGTCGACAGAACAGCAGCTCTTTGTTTAGCCGGTAGGGCCATCAACTGGTAAATGCCGATGACCGCAAATAACATCAAGAAAAGATACAGAATCATTTATCTTCCAGGAAGAGGGGGATGAAAAATCATTTTGTCATCTGCTCCAGGAGCAAGCGGGCCTCTCGTTTGCCACTGTTTGAAAGTGCTTTCAACCCGCCGCGCGCATATACGGCAATCGCACCAAGCAGTTCGGTGAGTTCTTTTGCCGAATCAGGTCCGAGACGAAAATAAGCCCCGTTGGAAAGCCGAGCCATTTCTCGAAATCCCTTTTCGACCCTGGTATCCTGGCCATCCTGAAAGAAAAAGCAGCGGACTCCTTTGATCCCGAGCTCTCCGGCTTTTTGGCAGAGCACGTCGATATCCTCCTCGATGGAATCTCCGATGAAAACCAGTGCTGCGACTTTTGCTTTGACTGTTTCTCGATTGGCGTGATCAAGGACCCTGGAAATCTGTGTTTGTCCACCCAGGCATTGAATACCGAGCATCAAATCGCGCAGAGCGGCAGCATTAATGACCCATTTTGAAGCTCGACATTCATCGATACCGCGAAAATACACCAGTTGAACCGACAACCCGCCTGCCTTGCCGACCGCATCGAACATAGAAGCCTGGATAGTGACAGCCTGGTCCCAGGTTGGCTGCCGACTCATGGTGGCATCCAGAGAGAAGATCAATCTTCCACTTTGCGCCACCGCTGCCTTATCGGCGGCCTTGAGAAAAGCAGCTATCTCGCTGGAGGACGACTTCTCCCGAAGTGCGGGAGACTTTTTTTCAGTGGTCGCCAGGTTTTTCTTTTTCATAGATTGTTCCCTCTGACAAGATGGGGCTTATTTTCTCTAAGGTAACAAAAAGATGATGCCTTTGCCGGTCCAAAAAGGTAGGTCATTGGACGCTTTGCCCATGATTGTATCTCGTGAAGCGTGGCACATTTTCCTCCCTGATTAAATCCCAAAAGATGTCATGATCTTATCATATTTCAGGCTTTTTCTACGACCTCAACGCTTCATGACAACTGGTGGAGGCACCACAAAATTTCCTTGATGTCGAGTGGATGATGGTTTAGTGTGATCAAACATTGTTATTTTCGAAAGGATGTTCGTTTTAACGGCATCCTGTAAATGTAAAGTCGTGGCGCCTGTTATTAAAGGAACTGCGGCTTTTTTTGTTGGAGAAAACAGACTGCAGGGGGGCATGAAACTCATCGCTGAAGCTTTTATTCTCCTGTTCTTTCTTGTCAGTTTAGTCTCTTCTTCTGTTTTTGCTACAACACCGCAGTGTGTCAATGAAGATGACAGTCCAAATACCGTTCTCTTTGTTGATACAGAGATGAATAAGTCGGTCGAGATAAAACTCACGGCAGTCAACCCGATTTATCAGGTTGATGAAAAGCGCGGTTGCTGCTCGCATCATGGTGGTGTTGCTTACTGCGGTTCCGGTGGTTATTGGATTTGTAATGATGGGACGAGGAGTCCGACATGTCGTTGTGATTGAGGTTTTTTATTGTTCCACTAGGAAACATTTGGTTTCTTGGCCTAGGGATTAGGAGTCTGTTGCTTCACAGGTGAGGATCTATTGGCTACGTAAACTTCTCTGTCATGTATACAGTTGAAAAGTTGAGTTTTCAGCGTTCTTTGAGGGGGAGGTTTATGACAAGAAAAAATATGGGAAGTGTTCCGGTTTTTTATGTGAAGGGATGATATCCCGGAGACAGCACACGGATGTCTGGTCGCTGATTTAGCGGACCAAAAGAACAGATCAAAAAGATCGAAGGATGCAAGGGACAAGGAAAAGCAGAGCCGCCACCGGGGGTAGGCCCGCGAGGTAAAGGGAAACCTCCGTTTTCCCCTTGACTTTACTTATCATGGATGTCCCAAATTTTCACCAAACGTTTGATAGGCAAACATTTACCATGTTGGCGAAAAAGCAGGGACATTTTAAAAAGCAAACCATTGAGGAATGAAGATTGGAAGTTTTAATTTGCGAAGTTAGCTTCAGGAGGGATATATGCAAATAAGTGAATTTTCTGCACCAGGCTTTAGCGATGATCTAAAAAAAGTTGTTTTAAATTGGGGGTTTGAATTTCTAACTGACATCCAGAAAATATCACTTGCCCAAGGCGCTGCCAATGGTCAAAGCCTATTGGTTTCTGCGCCAACCTCTTCGGGAAAGACGCTCGTAGGCGAAATAGCTCTCCTTGTCGCACTTAAAAATTCGCATAAGTGTTTATATCTTGTTTCGCATAAAGCTCTTGCAGATCAAAAATATAACGATTTTGAGGAACGCTTTGGAATAACAGGGATTAATAACCTCGCAACAGTTGGCCTAAGTACAGGCGATAGACAAGAAGGCGACGAACAGCCTCAGCTTTTGGTCGCAACTTATGAAAAAGCTCTTGCCATGGCATTGAGCGGCCAAATCGATTTTAAGCAGTTGGCAGTTATCGCAGATGAACTCCAAATAATTGGCGAGGATGGCAGAGGCCCGAACATCGAAGCGTTGTGCTCAATTATTCGTCAGCACAATATAAATCAGTTCATTGCCTTAACCGCAACAGTTGGAAATCCTCGTGAACTAGCAGATTGGCTAGGATGTAGTTTGGCCTCAAGTATTACAAGAGATATCGAGTTGTATCAGGAAATTTGGTATGGAAATGAAATTCACAGGATAAGATTTGGAGACGAAACGGGAGAAACTGTAAAAAATCTTACTGGCACTGTACAGCCAACTGACATTCTACAAATAACCAAAAAATTGGCTTCAGACAATAAAGGACCAGTCTTGGTCTTTACAGAATCGCGACGAGAAGCGTTGACTTACGCCGAAGGCTACTCTCAAACAGAAACGCAAAATATTCATGGAATCGAACTAGCTGAACAATTGGAATTATTTTCTGAACCAACTGAAGCATCCGAACAATTACTAGGGAATGCAAGGAAAGGAGTAGCTTTCCATTCAGCAGATCTTACAGCACAAGAAAGGCAAGTAATAGAAAATGGAATTTTAAGCTCTAGAATTCAAGTATGTTTTGCGACATCTACTCTCGCTGCTGGTGTTAATTTTCCTTTTAAGACAGTTGTTTTTCCAAAATTGACATATGACTGGGGTGATCGTGCTGGTAGTCGTATTTCCAAGTCAGATTACCGAAACATGTCTGGAAGAGCAGGACGCTTGGGGTACCACGAAAATGGGTACGCTGTTTTACTCCCTAAAAATCCTATCGAACTAAGACACGCAAATGAAGTCGTTTTGCCTGAAAATGAAAATATTGACTCAAAATTAGTAAATATCAGTATGAGGCGAACAATTCTGATGTTAGTTTCGTCTAGAATCATAGATAGTGAAAAAAAAGTTAGGAATTTTTTCGAGAATACTTACTTTTGGCATCAAATTAGTGAAAGTAATCCAGCTAAACTGGATGATGTAATAACAAAGGCCACCGATTCGATAAAATGGCTACACGGAGAGAAGTTAATCGAAAATGAAGACGGATTTCTAATCGCAACACCGATTGGTAAAGCAGTCGCCGAGACAGGTTTGTTACCTACTACAGCACTTGACTTTCTTGACAAACTTAAAACGTACTCGGCTGTTATTGAGACTTCATTTGAAGATTATATTCCTGGACTTATCCATTGGGTTTGTCAGTGTCCAGAGTTTTGTGGCGAAACGCCAACAAGATTTTTGGTATTTCCAAACGGCAATGCACCTGTAACTTCTTGTGATTTTCTTGCTTCTTCAAAATTGATTTGCCCACTGGATAGGACAGAAAACAGAGTGAATCAATGTGCACATGCCATTTCTCTCTTCTGTAATGGACTTGAAGATAGAAAAATCCGGTTTCAAACAAATATTCCTTCAGGTTCTGTTCATCGACTTGCCCTAGATGTTGCATGGATTTTGGATGGATTACAACGTATTGCCTGCGTTCCAGAACTCAACTGTTCACAATCTTTAACCAACAATCTGTCAATGTTAGCCAGAAGAGTCAGATGGGGCACCCCTGCTGAGGCTCTTGATCTAATAAGGATTGCTCAACGAAATAATGTCCCCGGATTTGGTCGTCAAAGAGCACTTGCTATTATTTCCAGTGGGCTTTCAACATTTGAAGATATCCTTACTACGTCCAAAGATAGACTGACAGAAATTTTAAGGAGTGAAAATAGAGCTGAAGCTCTTTTTTCTGCCATAGCAGGTGCAGTTAATTTTACTGCAAAGCGATTTGAAAAAATTCATCTACAAGTGGCCAAATCACTCGGAATCGATGAAATTGTGAAACGTTCATATACTGAGATAGGCACAGATTACGAATCTGCAATCAAAAAACTTATGGAAGTAGAGATTAGATGGTCAATAAAACTTTTGGATGATGGTAAACAGCAAAATGTTCCTGACCTTCTTATCTCCTATAATGGCAAATCTGTGCTGCTGGAATGTAAAACCACAACAAAAAAACCTCCGTTAATCAACAAAGAAGATGCCTGGGCTGTTTTACAAAAATCAGCAGATTTCGATGCGTCAATTCACAGAGTAACATTAGGAAAACCCGGATTCGACGAACACTCCAAAAAGAAAGTATTAGCTGCAAATGACATCAGCCTAATTGAACATCCTGTTTTTATCGAAGGAATACTACGACTACTTTCAGGGGCAATTAGTATCGTACCGTTTCTTAACTGGCTAACAGCTCCAGGACTGGTAGAAGTAGAAAGGCTGCCTGGTAATCAATCTTATGAAATAGCTCGGAAATAAACTCAGGGGCAAAGAAAGAAGAGGGGTCAAGTCTCGTTTTGACTTTTAATTACTGACCTCTATGCTTTTTTCATGTCCAGACCTCTACGCATAGAATACCCCGGTGCCTGGTATCATGTTATGAACCGTGGCCGCCGGAAAGAAGATATTTTTTTTGATCAGGATGATTTCCAGCTGTTCCTGGAGATTTTGAAAGATACCGCGCGCATGTGGAATCTGCGTGTGGCGGCTTATTGTCTGATGTCTAATCATTATCATCTTCTGGTACAAACACCGGATGGTAATCTCGGGCGTTGTCTGCGGCATCTTAATGGTGTCTATACGCAACGATTTAATCGCACGCACCGACTTGATGGGCAGTTGTTTCGAGGTCGCTATAAGGCCGTACTTGTTGAAGATGATAAACATTTATTGCAACTGCTTCGGTATATCCACCGTAATCCCCTTGAAGCCAAAATGGCCGAATCGCTTGAAGCATATCCGTGGAGCAGCCATTGTGCGTATCTGCCATCACGGAAGGGTTGGGAGTGGGTATTTAGGGATAAATTGCTGGCGATGTTTTCACCTTCCCCCAAAGAGGCCTTTGCCGGATATCTTCATTTTGTTGATCAGGACAACACTCCAGAAGTGCAGCATTTTTATTCTCTGAAAAACCTTCCTTCCATATTTGGGTCAGCAGGGTTTATTGATAGGATTCGCAGACGGTTTGGTTCGTCACCTCGCTCTAAAGATGTTCCACAATCTGCAATACTGTCTGTTGAGTTCCCTGATATTGAAACCGCTGTGTGCCAAGTTTACTGCATAACCAGGGAGCAGCTGCTGACTTCGCGGCGTGGTGAAACGAATCAACCGAGAGATTTGGCCATGTATCTATTGCGCATACATTCACGTAAGACTTTGGCTGAAATAGGGCAGTGCTTTGAAATTGCCAATTACAGCACTGTCAGCAGCGGCATTATCCGAGCGCAGAAAGCGCTAAAAACAGATAAGGTTGCGCGTAAGGTCTTTGGAGATATGGAACAGTGTCTTCGCAAAAGTCAAAACGAGACCTGACCCCTTTTGATTTATTGTCAAGCTCCACAAATTTCTTTGACCAACTCATTTGATAGCTTGTTCCCGCGTGAACGCCACAGCATCACGTAAGGCTTGGTTTGGTTGCTTTGAAGTGGTTACACTATCCCGGGCACACAAATTGAGGCAAAATGCCAGACAATGGAGGTGTGCCTTATGAGTTCAAGTTATTCGTCCGAATTCAAACAAAATGCTGTCAAGTTGGCGGTCGAATCAGATCAGTCAGTCGCCCAGACTGCGAGAGATCTGGGAGTTAATGCCAACACCCTGTACACGTGGATAACAAAGTATCAGCAACCAGATTCTGCACCAACAAATAAGGGCGCAGGAGAAAAACACCCTTACGAAGAACTGAAACGCCTTCGCCGGGAGAATGCTCTGCTCAAGGAGGAGCGTGACATCTTAAAAAAGGCGGCGGCGTACTTTGCAAAGAACAGTCGGTAAAGTACGCCTGGATGCAACAACAGACTGAATTTCGTATCCGAACGATGTGCCAAGTCCTCCAGGTTTCCCGGAGCGGTTACTATGAGAGCCTAAGCCGGCCACCCAGTGCTCACTGCATTGAGGATGACAATCTCCGCCCCCAGGTCAAGGCCGCCTTTGAAAAAGGTCGCAAAAACTATGGGACCCGGCGGATTAAAGATGAACTGCAAAAACAGGAGACCCGCCTCAGCCGCCGCCGTATTGCCCGGTTGATGCGCGAAGAAGACCTTAAGGTCCAAACCAAACGAAAATTCAAAGTGACAACCGACTCGAATCACGACAAACCGATCGCACCGAACCTGCTGGAGCGTGAATTTACGGTCAGCACTCCAGATACCGCCTACGTCAGCGATATCACCTATATCCCGACCCGTGAGGGCTGGCTGTACCTAGCTGTCGTTATTGATCTATTTTCCCGGGCTGTCGTCGGTTGGTCCATGGGGGCACGCATAAACGCCGGCTTGGTCAATGGTGCTATGCTGATGGCGCTGTGGAAACGAAAACCCACCAAAGGCCTGATATCTCATAGCGATCGAGGCAGCCAATACGCCTCTGATAGTCACCGGACACTTCTGAACGACCATGGCATCAAAGCCAGTATGAGCAAAAAGGGTGATTGCTGGGACAATGCTGTCGCCGAGAGCTTTTTCCACACCCTTAAAATCGAACTGGTTCACCACTGCGACTATGAGACTCGCGATGACGCCAGGGCTTCAATCTTCGAATATATCGAAGTCTTCTACAATCGCCAGCGGGCACATTCTGCTAACGGATATGAGGCACCGCTGGCCTTTGAGGCAATGAAGAAAGCTGCGTAAACTTGTGTCCGGAAAAGTGTTGACACATCACTTTGCGTTTTCACAAGCATTCATAAAGCGATCAAAAACATCGTCTTTAATAGTGAAGCTCTCATGCTCTGCAATGACCTTGTTTGAGTCTTCTTCCATGAGGCGTACAACGTACTCTGTGAGGCTTGGAAGACCTAATAACGCAGAAGCTTTCTCTGCCTTTTTTTTGATTTCTTCATCTAGTCTCATGTCCAGGCGTGCGGTAGCCATTTCCATTTTCCTTTCTTTTGTACGGATATTTTCCGTACGATTGATTGGGCGGTAGATTGTTGTTCAGGGATTTGTACTAAAGATTTTTTCAGGAGGTCCAAATAAGAGGGCTAGAACCTGTCGCTGGATTTTGAAAAAAGCGCCTCACCAGGACCAATTTTATGTCCCTCCATGTTGCCCATAATGGGAACTATGTCTCCCAGGCTGGGAAAGTTCAAGGGGTTTTTATTTGTCCTTTTTTTTAAGCCAAAAAGATTCTACTCACTGCAAAGTCAGTTGTTGGGTAGCCTTGTGCCCCAATAGGTCCCTATATTATCCCATAGACATTTCAACGCCCTCGGGGTAGAGCCGGGGGAAATAATATCCAGCGACACTTGCTGGGAAGGAAAGTCTTACCGGGCCTTTTTCGGTGTCGGCATGAAGCAGTTTGTTGTCCAGCAGCTTTTTGAGGATGCGGCGTGCTGTTCGTTCTGGACGTCCTGTTATGCGTGCCGCTTCTCCTCGCGGAACTTCTCCCCGTAATAATGCTTCGCGGAGCAGATAGCTTGCTTCCGGCACCAGTTCTCCCATGCTGACCTGGCGATCCACATACCCGGCAATTCTTTTCTGGAGGCCATCAAGGTCTAAAAGCATAGACATAAAGTCGATCTGGTCCAGAGCTGTTTCCAGGAAGAAAGTACAGAATCTGACCAGGCCACGGTTTGATAGGTTGCCGCGACCGTCCATGTCACCTTGCCGGTGTTCATCAGCCCCTTGCAAAGCAGACAGGTAGGCATTCCGATTTCGTGAGAATCCGCGTGAGACAGTCCATAAGCCATGCCCGTCAATCTGGGCCCTGATCAAATAAGCGTGAGTAAAGAGGCGAGTGACACGGCCATTACCATCCAGAAACGGGTGAATCCAGGTAAGCCGATGGTGAGACGCCGCCGCCGCAATCACTTTGTTGACAGTATTCAGTCTGGCTGGGCTGTAGCCTGCTTGAAAACGAGCAAGGAAATTCGGTAGAGCTTCATAGGCCGGCGCTATGTGGCGGCCGACAGTCACTTCATCCTTTCGCAACTCACCAGGGAAAACCTGCTTGGGATTGCCGTCCAGGGTTTGGACTTGGCAGAACTCTTCGGGGAGCCGGGCGTAAAATTCGCTATGAATCCAGCTGAGAAATGCTGGGTCGCAGATATCCTCATCAGGGTTTTTCTGTAGTTTATCTTCGATGAGTCTCTGCACCTCGATATGGGCAGCACTCTCCATCTGCATCGCCCGCATTGCAGGGTCTTGGGAGTAATCTTTTTCCAGAGCCCGTTCTATGTCAACAGGGTGAGTATTGTGGCCTTCAATCAGGTTGGAGTAGTAGCTGTTCATCGAGCGAACCAGCTCAGCAACAGTTCCTCTTGTCAGAGGGTGCAGGGATGTACTCAGGGCTGCTGATCTTCGGATCGCTTCAATAGCCAGGTCAGCCAGGCTGGAGGCGTTGACAGAGGGAAGCAACGGCTCCATCTGGGATATGCTGTTGTATATAGCTGTTGCGGGCATTTGGTTCTCGTTTGGCCGATCTTTTGGCCGGTTTTTTATTTTTATGACATCCTTTAAATCAGTAGTTTATGGTATTTTCTTCTTCTTCGCAAGGCCTAGTTGGCCGATACTAAGGCCGGTCGGGCTTAGTATGGCAAGAGTGGTTTGATTCTCGGCTCGAAGGGGGAGAAAAAAGGGGTCCGCTTTTCTCCAAAGGCACGTTGACCGGCAGTGTGAATTCCTGCTGTTGGAATTATCCTTTACTCTCCGGAGAAACCATGGCGACACACTGGGCTTGATCGCTGTCGGCGTTGTCCTCAGCAGGTTCAGCTGAATCACCGGCAAAACGGGAGAGGATGCTGGCGCTCAATACCATGAGGATTCCCAGCCCCTTGAACAGACTGAATCCTTCCTGCAAAAACAGCATGCCGAGAACCACGCCAAAGATGACCTCGAGATAGGTCAGGGCTCCGTACTGGAACATCGGCATCCTCTTCATAGCGTAGAACATGCAGCCAAAAGCCACAATTCCCACCAGCAGGCCATATATGGCTGCTACTCCCGTTTCCGCCGCCGCAGTAACTGGCAGCTCTGCCAGCATAAAGGGCAAAAAGACAACCGCTCCCAGGGCATTTTGGAAGTAGAGAACTTCCACTTCGCTGTGATCCACCAGCGCATCCTTGAAGATCAATGCGGATGCAGAAAAGATAAATGCTGAGGCAATCATGCAGATGCTTCCCATAAGATCATTCGGAGAGAGGGAGAATCCTTTCTCCAGGTTCAGGCAGATCACTCCCAGCAAGGCCAGAAAAAGAAGGCCGATTTCTTTAAGCTTAAGTTTCTTTTTCCGGAATGCTGCTTCCAGAAGCAACGCGAACAGGGGCCACAGATAGAGAAGAACTACTCCGTTGGCCATGGAGGTGAGTTTATAGGCCAGGATATAGAGCAGCATCCGCACCGCATTGAACAGAGAGCCGAACCAGAGCTTTTTCCGGCACACCCGCGGACCCAAGACCAGGCCTTTTTTGATCATCATGGGCAAGAGGATGAGAAAAGGCACTCCCATCCGGAAGCCGCTGAAGGCCAGGGAGCTGAACGAGATGCTTTTAATAAACAAGCCGCTGGAGGCACCGATCAGGGTCCCCAGAATAATTGAGACAAGAGGTTTTTTCGATTTCATGGCTGTCAGCACGATCTGATGGGTCACTTGGATAGGGTGTGTTTTTTTCGGTGATCGCGCCGGTGGCGCCGTGAACAGCTCCCCTCCCGAAAACCGAGCTGTTTATCGTTGTAGGAGACAGGGCACGCCACTGTCAATCAAAAACCACGGCCGACGCGGACCATGTCGGCTTAACGTCCGATTCTTTGACTGGTTCAATTCACGCCACTCAGAGGAATCGGCAGTGCCGTAGAGCAGGGCGTTGAAAAAGTTCATTCCTGGCCATTTTCAAGCCCGTCCGTCCATGGGCTCAACAAGCTGTTTTCCAACAGCCTGATAGAGTTTGGAGATTCTGGCGACACATCGCTTTCGCACAGTGCTATAGTGGTAACAATATGTTATAGCGGTCTTGTTTCGGAGCGAAACATTCTGCAAATCCCCCAACACCATCAACCCTGCCAGACCTGTGTCGACCAAGGAGGCATTGCAAAAAAATGAAACAGCGAAATTTAGGGAATATCGGGATGACTGTTTCTGCCGTCGGAATAGGCGGCATGTCGTTTTCCGACTTCTACGGGCCAACGGATACAGAAAAATCACACGCCATCTTACGCAGGGCGTTGGACCTTGGCATTGATCATATCGACACATCAAACGTATACGGTCAGGGTCTGTCGGAGGAACGTATCGGTTCGTTTCTTAAAGATCAGCGTGGCAATAAAAATGATTTTTTCAAGATTGCGACAAAGGCCTCTATCAAGCGCGATAAGGATGGCCGCAGACATTTTGACAACAGCTTCAGCCACCTGCAATCGGAACTGGATAACTCCCTGAAGCGTTTGGGCGTTGAGCAGATCGAACTTTTTTATGTCCATCGGCGCGACCCCGATTGCCCTATTGAAGAGGTCACGCAGACCCTGGCGGAATTCGTCAAATCCGGCAAGATCAAACAATTCGGCTTTTCTGAAATCGCTCCTTCCTCACTCCAGTTGGCGGCAGCCATTCATCCTGTTGGTGCTGTGCAATCTGAATATTCACTCTCGACGCGCTCACCGGAATTGGGTCTCGTGCAGAGGACGAGAGAACTTGGCACCTCACTGGTGGCGTTCAGCCCGGTCGGGCGCAGCCTGCTGACCGATGATCCGCACTCATTTGATAAATGCCAATCGATCGACTTTCTCAAAAATAATCCAAGATTCCTGAAACCCAACTACGACCATAATATCGCCGCGACGGACCGCTTCCGTTTACTCGCTAAGGAGATGGGCTACAAGACCGCGTCTCTTGCCATTGCCTGGCTCTTGCATCAGGGGGACCACATTTTGCCCATCCCCGGCACCCGATCCGTCTCTCATTTGGAAGAATTAGCCGCAGGCGCAGAGATATCGCTGAGTGAAAGCGATTTGCAGGCGATAGAGAGTTGCTTGCCCATCGGGTGGGCGCATGGCGATCGGTATTCTGTCGCGCAATGGGTTGGACCGGAACGATACTGCTGATTTGATCACCGTTGCTTTTGTAGGGGCGAGTCACTCTGGTGTTTTTGCACTCTGTTGGTCGCGTTCCTCAGTCAGTTGCTGTTTGCGTAATTGACAGATAAGTACTGGTTTTCCATCCAGCAATCGATACATCCGATAACCACAACTACCGTAGCCGCTGCAAGCGTGACATTTTAAATCCTTTATATCAAAGCCTCCAAGATCTTCTGGTTTGAGTTCGAGGTCTTTAAGATTAAGAGCTTTGCGTGTGGACATGAGTTGATTCCTCCTGAGTGCATGCAGTCGGTTGCCGTTGTTATGTACAAATTTGGTATGAAAGGAATCCTCCTGGCTTTGCCGGGGGACCCGAAAAGTTTGACAGTTCCTGAAGTCATTGAAAGCCTCTCCTCTTTGAACCCCTCAAAGTTTACAGAAAAGGAGGCTTCCATTGAACAACATACAAAGCTTTATGTCATTCGGTATAGTATTGCAAGTACCATGCTACATTTTTGGATCCCGAAGTGCCGCCGGAAAATCCTTTATGGTCGAATCCGGCAGCATCTTGGAGAAGTCATTCGCGACCTGGCTCGGCAGCGAGAAAGTATTATTCTGGAAGGTTTTGCTCAAGTAGCCGCCTTCAGGTGGCCCGGGAGGGGGAGCCAACCGCTTTATATGTGAACCCTTTCGTCTGGGTTGACGCTGCGCACCAATGCGTTGAATCTGGTGGAGGAAATATGTCGAAAATCAAGACTGCTCTCATCGTCGGAGCTTCAAGAGGACTTGGGTTAACTATTGCAGAAGAGCTATTAAAACGAAATTGGAACGTCATTGGAACTGTACGAGAGGGTAAAAGAACTGAGCTCCATAATCTGGCTGAAATGTGGGATGGTAAACTTCAGGTCAAATATCTCGATATGACAATCCCATCTCAAATTGAACGCCTTAAATCCAATTTGGTTGGCGAATCATTAGACCTCCTTTTTGTTAGTGCGGGTATTGCCAACGAAAAGGGCATGAAAGAAACCATCGGTGAGATTTCAACGGAAGAGTTTGTTCGAGTTATGGTGACGAATACGCTTTCCCCAATGCGGGTGCTTGAACAACTCACTGAGAATGTTCGTCAAGGTGGAGTTGTTGGCGTTATGTCCTCTGGACAGGGAAGCATTGCCGACAACGAAAACGGTGGTAATGACGTTTATAGGGCAAGTAAAGCAGCACTGAACATGATTATGAGAAGTTTTGCTGTTCGAAAGGGAAATAATCGAGCACTTCTACTTTTAGCCCCTGGCTGGATTAAAACAGACATGGGCGGCAAAGAAGCTAAATTTACCGTTGAAGAAGTGATCGGGGATATTGTTGACACTATTGTTGCTCAAGAAGGGAAACCTGGCCTTCGTTACCTGGATCGTTTTGGCAAGCCTGTTAGGTGGTAGAATGGTGTTCTGTATAATGTTAACTGCTTGAAATTTTAAAGGAAAATTGCTCAGGTCTTGTTCGGGTCTTTGATTGCTGGCTGCTATGTTTTTTTATATCCATTTGGCCATGTCGCTATTGCGAATACATTCACGTTAGATTTTGGCTGAAATAGGGCAATGTTTTGAAATTGCCAGTCACAGCACAGTCAGCTGCGGTATTGACCGAGCGTTACGTTGCCCCCGGTTATCATGAACCGTGAGGCAGCCTACTAAATGGAGGGGACATGAATTACCCATCGATTCTACGTCGGTACATGGCAACATTTATCGACGGCTGCTTCATCATGATTGTGTTCTTTGTTGCCTCATACTTTCTTAACCAAGGCAACGAAGTTACCGACTATGCCCGTATCGCAGTTATTTGTTTTATGTTTTTTGCATACGAACCAATTTTCACAAGTCGTTTCTGCACCATAGGCCAGAAACTCGCGGGCATTCGTATTAGAAAAGTGTCTAATTTTGGAAAAATATCAATTCCCGCGGCGTATGCACGTATCATTGTCAAGATAACCTTGGGAATCTTATCCCTTTTTGCAATTTCATTCACAAAAGACCGAAGAGCTATTCACGACTTTGCTGCGGGTACAATCGTTGTTTACAATGAATGAGATGCCTAACCCCAGAATCAACGCGAACGGAAAGTAGCTGCGCAGATATTCGTAAACTTCGGTGCTACTCATAAGTTCGCATCGCCGCCGGTTATTCAAGGTCGTTAACCTTCAAAATGAACAAAGCATGAACAACGAAGAATTCATAAAAAGCATTATCAAAGCAGTCCACGACAGCATCATTAATGGGCTTTTTGAAAATATACAAAAACCACCGGGGAGAAAGCCGTCACAGGGTTCTGTTGAGCTTGCCGAGTGGGTATCGGGGCTCCCTGAAGATGAGAAAGGAAAAATTCAAAAGGTAATTAAGCGAGCAACTCACGCAGCGATCTTCGGTTTCCTCACCGTGCTTGACGGTGTTACGGTCATCGAGGACGCCCCTGAAAAGGGTCAGCTAAAGCTATTTTGGGAAAAAGGAGCAGAGAAAATACTTCTCAACGATCCAGCGAATGAAGACCTACACGACATTTATCAAGCTGAGATCCATTCGGCTATTTTCGGGAAAGAAGCCTAACCCTTATCAGGCCCCCGACCGTCATGGAAAAAGAATAGCATCAACGCAAAAGAGTCTCCTTTTCGTTTTTTGACAAACGATTGATCGAGTTACAGCCATCCGGTTTCTGACTTGGACTTTGCCGCGGGCTGCTGTCGCGATTCTGCTCCCAAGCATTTATCGAGGCTCTTATCCACAGAAACCGGTCCTTTTTTACAGGAAAGATACTGCTGACTTGAACTCCATAACTTCTTGTATAAGGAAAATGTGGTGAGTGTCCCGGGTTTTCATTGTCACTGTATCGGATGCTTATCGCCCCGAGTTCCGCCTTCAGGGTGTCGGATACCGTTGCTGCCTTCTTGATGATGGCATAGGCCATGGCGGAGAGGTCATCGGTGTCCATGGTTCACCCTGTCTATTTCAGTGTTCATAACGACTCCAGAAACTGGTTTTGCGGCCGTGTTTTTGCCGCAGCTGTTCAACATAAACCGTATGCGGCTCAATATCGCTCCAGTCGCTGATGGTTTTCGCCAACAGGTCGAGTTTGCGCAGATAGCGTGCGCCATGACCGTAGGTTGTGGTCCGAGCCCGACGCAGGATTGAATCGAGCAGGGCGCGGTAGAGCAGGCTGGCTGTCAGTGGTCGGGCCAGGGACGCGAAGGTGTCTGCCAGCGGCACAAGGAACTGATAGAGGTCGCCATTCAGTTGCATAGCATGGGCCTGCAAATAGCTTTCAGCGGCGTCCCACTGTTCCATGTCGGCCAGAAAAACAGCGTCGGTCAGGGAAAGGAGAGGGGCATCGAGGATGATCCGTACTTCCCGGGTAAGCAGCTCATTGCGCTGCTCCTCGCCGACGATCTCGATCCAGCGCTCAAAACCTATCCGGCTGCGCTGGCGGCGGAAGCTGCGCCGGGCAACTTCGGCCTGCTGCTGTTTGTTCCCTTGCCGATCAAAGATTGTGAGCAGTAATTCGTCCCGCTGCTCCTGCCGATAACCATCACCGGCCGGAATCCGTTCCAGCCAGTCGAGAGCGGTTTGCTCCTTCCCGCACTCTAGATAGACCCGGGCGATATCGATGTGGGCTCCGGTGCCGGGTTCATCCCCCCAGGCGGCGCGACGGGTCTGCTCGAACAGCGGCGCATCTTTCAGCTGCCGGGCCAGGGATTCGACTTGGTGCAGCCAGTGACGGCGCGGATACTCCTCCGCTTCTTCCGTCGCCAGATGCTGGTACTGGTCGATCAGCCAGCGCAACTGCGCTTCCGGCAGAAATTCGGCGGCGCTTTTTACCAGAGCATCGCGCACTCCGTAATCATCCTTCAGGCTGGTCTTGAGAATCAGCTTAGCCAGCCAGGATTTGTCAGCGCAGCGTTTTGCGTAGCTGACGAACAGTTCACAGGCTTCATAGCGGTAGACATCTCCCACATGACTGCTCGAATCGTCGCACCGGTCGAAGATGCTGCGGTCGGTGGTGTAGAAATCAGCGGTCAGCTTGCAGCCGGTTTGCGCTTCTTCAACTTGATCTTCGATCTGCTGCAGTAGCTCGCGTAGCTCCCGCGCCAGTCCGGCGGACTCACCCCAGCGGACGAAGCGTCTGCTGCGTTTCAGGGCTGAAAGGCTGGATTTGATGTTCTTTTCAGTCACATTCATTTTTTTCGGCTCGAAGAAGAGGGGTCAGGTCTTGTTTTGGCCTTTGATTGCTGGCTGCTATGTTTTTTTCATGCCTAGACCTCTATGCATAGAACATTCCGGTGCCTGGTGCCATGTCATGAACCGTGGCCGTCGGAAAGAAGATATTTAGGGTTTATTGATAGGATTCGCAGACGGCTTGGTTCGTCACCTCGCTCTAAAAATGTTCCACAATCTGCAATACTGTCTGTTGAGTTCACTACATAACCAGTGAGCTGCTGCTGACTTCGCGGCGCGGTGAAGCGAATAAACCGAGAGATTTTGCCATGTCTCTATTGCGAATACATTCACGTTAGATTTTGGCTGAAATAGGGCAATGTTTTGAAATCGCCAATTACAGCACTGTCAGCAGCAGCATTGTCCGAGCGCAGAAAGCGCTAAAAACAGATAAGGTTGTGCGTAAGATCTTTGGAAATACGGAGCAGTGTCTTCGCAAAAGTCAAAGCGAGACCTGACCCTTTTTACATGCTTATTTTCTTTTTTATACGCTATATAATAGTATGGTCGCCAACGATTTCAGAAATTGGCATTCCCCAGCTTGGAATTTTTCCACCTAATGTTTCATACATTGTTTTGAAACCCATTTTTAAAATATATGGGGTATATCCCATTTTTAAGATACTTGTATTTCCTCCATACCATTCATCCGTGTGCATATAGAAACCCTTGTGTTTTCCCAAATCGCCAAAACATATAACCATTTGATGTAAAGGTTTTATTTCTTCAGTATTGCCTAATATGTCTTTAGCAATTACTTTAGAAGCTATTTCACACTCCATATGACCCAATGAACCTAATTTAGGAATTGTAACTGCCGCCGCATCTCCAACCGCAAATATTTCTGGATAATCAGGATTTCTCATATGTAAATCAGTTACTACAAAACCTTGGTCATCCACAAACGGAAGTCCTTTCATAAAACTGTGAGGTTCCCAATTAGGAAAAATTATTTTAATTTCAGCCTCTAAACTTGTTCCGTCTTTAAACTCTATAGCATCTTTTGTTAATCTTTTTATACCAACCGTCCCTTTTTTGTAGCCATAACCCATTCCTGAAACCATAGGTAATAATTGACTTAAAATCCTTTCACCTGCATCTTCTGCTATAACTTCACCTGGTGTAAAAAGGGTGATGTTTTTTGCGTTTCCTTTTTTATGTTTTTCTAACCAATCTGCTAATGAAAACGCAAGTTCAACTGTTGGTCCTTCGCACGCAGCTAATGCCGTTGGCATTTTCGGAAGTTTAGAACTTTGACCTTGAATAAATCTGTCAGAGCCAATTGCAATGTGCCCACCTTTGTATTCATTATGTAGATAATTACGGACTTTGTTTCCATAAAATGTATCTGAGAAAGTATGACCAAATTCGGCAAACCCTTCAATTTTATCAAAAGCTAGTTTACAACCGATAGCAATAACTAAATAGTCATAGGTTATTGATTCTTGAGCAGAACCTTCTCTTTCATTTGGTGTAAAATACACAGTTTTATTATCAGCATCAATATTCTCAACTTCTGCTTGGATAAAAGAACTGCCGTCAGATTCTAAATGATTTTGAAATGGAAATTCCATAGTGCCCGCGGGGTTGTGATTATTAAAGACCTCAATAGGAATATTTGGAATAAAATTGATGTAATTTTTTCGGTCAATGACTGTGATTTCAGCTGCTTTCTCCAATTCCTTGTGTAAGTAGCGTGAGACTGTAAGTCCAGCAAAATTGCAACCCAATACGAGTATTTTCTTTGTTTCTTTCATTTTGGCTCTTTTCTAAATTGTGTGTTATTAGTTATAATGTATGTTTTTTAATTAGCTTGCTAATGGTAAATTGGTCGAGTAGGCAAAGGGGAGTTTCACCCTCAGCTTCTCTCAGAACCGGACTTGAGCCTCTTGGCTCATCCGGCTCTTGTTATACAAATCTATGCGTTTCATTACGAGAATCCTAACCTCCATTGGTAAAACAGTGTCGGATATTGTTCTTTCACTCTTTCAAGCCATTCATAGCCCCGGTTAATGCTCGTTTTGTAACGCTTGTACGTCTTGCGTGCCCACATTACCAGCCGTCATCGCAACAACTGGAAGACCGGGTTCATCGCACTTTTCCTGAACTTCCCGTAATAATTCACCCATCCCCGGATGTAAGGGTTCAGGAATTGGGCTACACCTACAATACTTTTATAGGTTAGTCCCACAATGTTCAATTCTTCCATTTGGTCTGCAATGCGTTTCTTTGAACTGATGCTTATTGCACAATCGTAACCAAGGAACAGCTTTCCCGTTTTCCTTGATTTTGTTGTCCGGGACTGGAAAGAATACCCCAGAAAATCACACTTGACTACCGGATAATTGTCCCGACGTCTATAGTCTTTACAATAAACCAATTTAGTCTTTTCCGGGTGCAGTTCTAATCCGCACTCATTCATCCGTTCATGAATAGCATTCAGCGTTTGTTCCGCGTGGGTTTTATTCTCGTGGATCGGGGTCGAGCCACGAGAACCTGTTGGTTTAATAACGTATTCTGAATACATGCGCCGCGTAAATGGTTGATATTACAAAACCACAATATCGTTTTCGGGGCGAAAATAGGCTAATTTGCTTCTTTTTGCATGAACGAATGTCAATTACTCCTTCATCTGCTGTCTGGTCAGGCCTCTGGGCAGCCAAACCCTGTTTCTTCTGATCCCCACGCATGCGGTTTAAATAGAAGCCATAATACCTGATAAGTTGAAATGACTTCTCCGGAATATGCTCGATAATGGCAGCTATGAATTCCAGCGGGTCGAAAACCTGAAAATTCTTTTTGTTCTTTCCATGGCTCATCTTAGAGCTGTACAACACGGTCTTCGTCCTCTCGACATATTTGATCTTGGAATTCGAGAATGTGTTACGGATAATATACTGTGACAGGTTTTCTATCCCCTTCTCATCCTCCGGCTTTATCCGCACCTGATGATGAACGCTAAAACCGGAGTTGTGGCGCCATTTCAAAATCATCTCGATGAAAGCCTTATCGATCACCCCTTCTTTTTTCAGCATCTTCAATACATATGCCCGGAAAAGTTTAGCACAATGCTGAATATCCACCTTGGGCATAATATAAAAATATCCACTGTCCAAAAACAGGCCATCTGCAACCAGGGCATGTAGGTGAGGATGCCAACGGGCGTAATCTCCGAACGTCTGGATTACCATGACAATACCTGGTACCCCGTGCTGTTTGTCCAAGACCGTTCTCAAAAATTTTGCGATACTTTTGGAGGCACACTGGCTCAGTTTCCCGTGTAATTTCCTGTTATAAAGAAAGAAGTTGCGAATAATCTTTGGTATACTGAAGACATACTGTCGGTGTGGAACAGGGAAAATAACCGCTTCTTTGAGATGGTGGGCAAATTGAACCACCTTTTTACTGTGGCATGAGGGACAGAACCAGCAACCACGGCTTTTGATGGAATATTGGGGATTATTTTTCTAGGACTTGCCACGAGCAAGTAGTCTGCAGCATAAGAACATTTCAGCACAAATACTGCAATAGGCAGCTCTACAAGATACATCCCACCTTTTTTTTGTGTTAATATATGTGTTTCTCTTTCAAGGCTTCTGCCGGACTTAAACCAAAATAGCGTTTAAATTCACGACTGAATTGCGAAGGGCTTTCATATCCCACCTCATAAGCAGCAATATAGGCTTTTGTGCTTTCCTGTATCATCAAGTACCTGGCCCTGTTCAGCCTGAGCTTTTTAAGATACTGCAAAGGTGATTCAGAGGTAACTTCCTTGAACGCTTTATGAAAGGTTGATGAGCTCATGTTAGCTACGCTGGCCAAATGTTCAACGTCAAATTTTTCTGCGAAGTTACTCTGCATAATTTTCAATGCTCTGGAAATCTGAGCAAAATTCCCATTCTGATTGGCCAGGGAGTAGAGAACAGGCGCCTGAGAACCGGATAAGGCGCGATAGAGTATCTCTTTCACCACCCCCGGTCCTAAAATCTGCTTTTCAACCTCAGATTGGAGACATCTGACTAAACGGTACACAGCGTCTTTCATCACTCCATCCAGCAAAGCCGGCCCTATCCCTCTATGCAAAGAGTTCTGATCATGACCGACAACCGGATCGTGTACTCTCACTTTGCCGATAAGATTGTGCAAATCTTCAAAATTTACATCTATATAGATACCAAGAAGAGGTTCTTCCGGACTTGCAAATGTTTCACATTCAAATGGCATGGTTACCGAGGTTACCAGGTAGTTATCTGCATCATAATGAAAAACCTCGCCGCCCAGGAAACCAACTTTGTGCCCTTGGACTATAATACAAATTCCGGGCTCATAGACTAAAGGTCTTCTCGGGATGTGCTGTGAGCTTTTAAAAAAACGAACTCCCTCAAATCCTGTCTCTGTGTATCCGTTATCGGCCAGTTTGAAACCTGTTAACATTTCTACGAGTTGAGCCATTGTTTATTCTCCTTTGTCGGAATATTATAGCGCAAAACTCTAAAAATAGATGCCTAAAAATCAAAGTCAAAACAGGAATAGGCAACATTCGGAGAGGATCAGGTATTCCGGTCTCATTGAGTGAGGATTAGTATTTGCGCCAATGTCAACCACGACAAAAACAACTCAAAGGAGAATTTATTATGAATTTTGAATTTGTTAACCCGACCCGTCTGGTATTTGGTGCAGGAAACATTTCTCGTCTTGGCGAACTTGCCAGTCAATATGGGACAAAAGCCTTGATAGTCACCGGAGGCGGCAGTGTAAAAAAAAGCGGTGCATTTGACAAGGCCGTCGCAAGTCTGAAAACAGCTGGTGTAGATTTTGCCGAATGCAGCGGTGTTGAACCCAATCCTCGTATCACCTCAGTGCAACGTGGTGCCGAAACCGTTCGCTCTGAAAAATGTGACCTGATTATCGCCCTTGGCGGCGGTTCCACCATGGACGCATCCAAGGTCATTGCAGCAGCAGCACTCTATGATGGAGACCCGTGGGACTTGATTGCTCATGGCCAGGAAAACTGGGTAATCCCCAGCCAAGCCCTGCCGGTGATAACGATCCCCACTCTTGCTGCCACAGGGTCCGAGATGAATAGCGGCGCGATTATCAGCAACGAGGAAACCAAGGTAAAATCCTTTGTGCATGCACCATGTTTATACCCAAAGGTCGCGCTGGTTGATCCTGAGTTAACCATAACTGTTCCGGTAGACCAGACCGCATACGGTGTCTGTGACATTATTACCCATGTGACTGAAGGCTATTTCACCGGCATTGACGGTACACCAATCCAGGATCGCTGGGCCGAAGGAATTATCATCAACGCTATTGAATACGGTAAGAAAGCCGTGGCAGACGGCAGCAATCTTGAAGCACGAACCCAGGTGCAATGGGCTTCAATTGTTGCCTTGAATGGCTGGATACAAGCAGGTACCGGAATGATGGCACCTGTCCACATGATAGAACATGCCCTGTCAGCGCATCATGATATTACCCATGGCGCTGGTCTTGCAATCCTCAACCCGGCCTATATGCGTTTTATCAGCAAGACCAGACCTGAAAGGCTTGCACAATTTGCGACCCGCATCTTCGGCCTGCAAGAGGAAGGAAAGGATATACACGCTCTCGCTAATGCAGGTATTGATGCCTATGAAGCATTCCTTAGATCCATCGGCTGCTCGACCCGTCTTTCCGAGATTGGTATCGGAAAGGAGCTGTTCCAGCAGTATGCTGAGGATGCTGTGCTCGTTGTTGGGGATGAAGCCGGTAATCTGCCCGGTCGTCCACCTCTCAGCAAAGCGGACATTGTCACCGTGCTGAAATCAGCACTGTAAGAGGAGAATGCAAAAACATCACATGCCTGCTTTCAACGTACTGTAACGTGAAACAGGTAATGGGAGAGGACGCGAGATTTTTTATACAGAAAATGTTTGCAAAGTGCCTTGCGAGTACAATGCTTACTGCTTGACACACCCTCTCCTTTGATTAACGACAATACGTTTGGAGGACCTGGTAATTCTCATAACTGTATTTTACAGCCAAAAGAAAAGGGGTCAGGTCTTGTTTTGACCTTTGATTGCTGGCTGCTATGTTTTTTTTTCATGCCTAGACCTCTACGCATAGAATATCCCGGTGCCTGGTACCATGTCATGAACCGTGGCTGTCGGAAAGAAGATATTTAGGGCTTATTGATAGGATTCGCAGACGGCTTGGTTCATCACCTCGCTCTAAAAGTGTTCCACAATCTGCAATACTGTCTGTTGAGTTTACTGATATTGCAGCCGTTGTGTGTCGAGGTTACAGCATAACCAGTGAGCAGCTGCTGACTTCGCGGCGCGGCGAGCGAAGCCGCCGAGAGATTTGGCCATGTATCTGTTGCGAATACATTCACGCAAGACTTTGGCTGAAATAGGGCAATGTGTTGAAATCGCCAATTACCGCACTTTCAGCAGCGGCATTGTCCGAGCGCAGAAAGCGCTAAAAACAGATAAGGTTGTGCGTAAGATCTTTGGAAATATGGAGCAGTGTCTTCGCAAAAGTCAAAGCGAGACCTGCCCCCTTTTGTTTCGGTGTTGCTGGAAAAGTTTTCACAGGTTGCAAGGGAATCAGGCACTGCTTCGATCGACTCCTGATGATGGATTTTATTTACGACAAAGGGCGCGCTTTTCAGCAGGCCCTTTGTCGTAGGACATTATTGCCTATAAATACCGTCAGTGGATGGTCAGCCCTTCCTCCTTCATAAGTTCTATGCCGTAATCAATAGCAACAGCATAGGACATATTAGTATTGCTCCTCACCGTCTGACTGCCGTCGGTATAATCCTTGGATGCTTCCAGTGAGTCGAAGCGGCCGTTGATAATGCCGATGACGAGACCGTCTTCGACACCGATGAGAGGCCCGCCGCGGTCGCCGTCATGAATCATGTTGTCGAATATCAGGATCTTGCTTTCATTGCGAGAGAGGACCTTGGCGCTGGTGATGCCATTGATGGCGACAAGCATATGCAGGGTCTGGTGCCCGAATGCGTAGCCCATTGCCATAACCTGGTTGCCGACAAGGGAACTCTCAGCTGTGCCCAGAAAATAATCCGGAAGCTGCATATCTATCTGCTGGTTCATTTTAAGTAGGGCGACATCCCTGTCAGGATTGCGGCGTACGATGCTGACAGGAACGGTGGTTACCGTCTCCTGGTTGATCGGGGTAAAGTCGCCCCCGGAATCGCCGGGAACCACAATCAGCTCTCCTTCCTGCGGTAGAATATGGGAGACGGTCAAAAGGTAGCCTTCTTCATGGACAATAAAAGCGGTTCCAAGGAACTGAACGCTTTCCCCCTGGCGGCGAAAAAGCATCATGCATCCGCCGCTGAATTTTTGATAAACTGTGGCAAGCATAAAATCTCCATCAATAGAATTTGATCGGTTGTTTATCGGATCTTGACAGATCCGCTCTTCAAGTTATTTGAGCCAATCCGCGACCCGGTCCGGATTCATCCGCATCCAGCGCAGCCCTTTTTCGTAAGGGAAAAGCCCTTCGTCGGCCTGATTCCAGATCATGAATTGGGACGCTTCTTCCGGGGTCCAGTAAAAGTGGTCCAGCAATCTGTAAACCTCCGGCATATCTGTGTCGAGGCCTCTTCGAACCATAGTATGAATATTCTCGCTTCCTCCATAGACCAACTTCGGATCGTCAAGAAATTTCAATTTCCAGCGGGCAAACATCCAGTGTGGGCTCCAACCTGTCACGACAATCCAGCGCTGGTGCCTGATCGCATTGGATAATTCTGCGGTCATAGAGACTTCACTACCATCGATGAGCCGGAAATTATCAAGACCGTAGGCCTTGATTGCTTCCTCTGTTCTGGTCATAATTCCCGCTTTGGGGTCTATACCGACGATGCGATGACGAAATTCAGGGGCGTAGTCCTTGAGTTCCGGAATGGTTTTTGCCTTGATATTCGGTCGTGCGCGAACACCGAAATTTCCGGTCTGTCGTCCGACACTGACATCCGGAACGACAAGCCCGATGCGTGCGCCCTCGAGATTGGGACCTAGGTCAGTCAATTGTTGACTGAATTCTTCCAGATAATGTTCGTGAGTTGTCGGTAACCAGGCTGAAAGCATGGCATCGGCCTCGCCATCGGCCACTGCCTGCCACATGCTGCGGGCATCCATGCGCAGCAGCTCGACCTTGACGCCAAGCTCCTCCTGCAGAACCGCCTGCACCATATGGGCGCTGGCGATCGACGATGACCACTCGACGTAGGCGATTCTGACCGTATCTGCGGCGTAGGTGGCAGAGGGCAAAAGTGACAGCGTAAAAAGGACCACACTCAATAAACATGTAAAGGTCCGTTTTGTGATCCGGGTCATAAGCATTCTCCTGTTTCTCCGGTCAGTCATGAGAACCCTCCCTTACCAGAGCCGACGACGGCCAAAGGTCGGCAGTTTCGAAGTTGGTTTCGGTCTGAGCTCCCTGGTTTTGGCGTCGCCAATGGATATCTCGAAGCTCTGTCCTTCCTTGTACTCGGCAAGTCCTTTGTGGAGAGCGTAACACATCCCCAGCAGAATGATGGAGAAGGGCAGGCCGGTCGTGATCGCAGCGGTCTGTAAAGCAACCAGACCACCACCGAATAGCAGAACAGCGGCAACGACACCTTCCAGGACTGCCCAGAAGATTCTTTGGATGACCGGAGGTTCGGGATTCCCTCCAGCGGTAATGATATCGATGACCAGGGATCCAGAGTCGGACGAGGTGACGAAAAAGGTAATGACCACGATGACAGCTATCAGAGAAGTCACAGACTGTAACGGAAAGTGTTCAAGAAGTTTAAAGAGAGCAACCGGGACATTCTCCTGCACCGCCTTGGCGATATCGCCGGCACCGAACATTTCGATATTGATGGCGCTGTTGCCGAACACAGTAATCCAGACAAAGGTGACGAATGTCGGAACCAGTAATACGCCCTTGATAAACTCCCCGACCGTTCGGCCATAGGAAACCCTGGCAATGAACATGCCGACAAATGGGGACCATGAGATCCACCAGCCCCAATAGAAAATGGTCCAGGACAACTGCCAGTCTGTCGCTTCGTAGGTTTCGTTCCAGGTCGCCAGTTGCGGCAGGTTCTGAACGTAGAAACCGATGTTTTCCATGAGTGCTTTCATGATAAACAACGTCGGTCCCAGTAGCAGGACGAAGAGCATCAGGCCCGCAGCTATGTAAATGTTGATCTGGCTGAGCAGTTTTATTCCTCCATCGATTCCGCGAACAACGGACCAGGTTGCGATGGCAGTAATGCCGCAGATCAGCACCACCTGGACCAGGGTTGACTGCGGGATGCCGAAGAGATGGTTGAGTCCTGCGTTGACCTGTTGTACCCCGAGGCCAAGGGACGTCGCGACGCCGAAGAGGGTTGCCACAGTCGCCATAATGTCGATGATATTGCCGATGGGCCCGTAAATGCGTTCACCGATCAGAGGGTAGAAGACCGAGCGGATGGAGAGGGGTAACCCTTTATTGAATGAAAAGAACGCCAGGGACAAAGCAACGATAGTGTAGACCGCCCATGGGTGAAAGCCCCAATGGAGAAAGGTCAGATCCATGCCGACCCGTGCCGCTTCAGCCGTCCCGGGTTCAACCAGCGGCGAGGCGACAAAATGGAACATGGGCTCCGCGACCCCGTAAAAGAGCAGCCCGATGCCCATCCCGGCGGAAAAGAGCATGGCAAACCAGCTCAGGGTGGAAAATTCCGGGACGGCTTCCGCGCCACCGAGACGAATCCCGGAAAATCGTCCCAATAGGAGTGAAATGACGAAGACCAGGATGATATTCATGGTCCAGACGAAAAACCATCCGGCATATTTGCCGATAAATGCCTGAAGGGTGGAAAAGAAATCATCGACATTGGCTTGGAATACCAGTGTCAGCACGACAAAAAGGATTATCAGCCCGCTGGAAACGAAGAAAACCCAAGGGTGGACATCAAGATGAAACCATTCGGTTTCCTCCTGTTTGTTGTTCTCTTCGGGCACCATAGATATTCTCCTGTAAAAGTTGTTGGGCCGCCTTGCTTTCGAGCGGTCAGTTTACGTTGAATTGCAATCAAAAACCTTTATGGTAACAAAATGATATTTCCTTGTTAAGGACTCTCTGTTGACGAAAGAAAAAAACTATGTGCCCGAAAATACATGCAGATCTGAAAACACTGAACACATGGTGTCCAACTCAAAGTGGTGCGCTAAAAAACGGATCGGGGTAGTTTTAAGAAAGAAAAGGGGGCAGGTCTTGTTTTGACCTTTGATTGCTGGCTGCTATGTTTTTTCTCATGCCTAGACCTCTACGCATAGAATCTCCCGGTGCCATGTCATGACCCGTGGCCGTCGAAAAGAAAATATTTAGAGTTTCTTGATGGGATTCGCAGACGGCTTGGTTCGTCACCTCGCTCTAAAAATGTTCCACAATCTTGGCTGAAATAGGGCAATGTTTTGAAATCGCCAATTACCGCACTGTCAGCAGCGGTATTGCCCGAGCGCAAAAAGCGCTAAAAACAGATCAGGTTGTGCGTAAGATATTTGAAGATATGGAGCAGTGTCTTCGCAAAAGTCAAAGCGAGACCTGACCCCTTTTGTTTCCAGTTATCGAGAAATTTGCCCGCAAAGTCGTAGCACTGATACTCCCAAAAGCGCTGGAAATCTTCGCGCAGCAGGTAGCCCTTGATCGAGTGCAGATTGAGTTTCAGCAACTCCGCCATGCGAACCGTCTGCTTTTCCGTCAGGTTCTCCGGACGCTTCAGTAACAGCCAGCGCTTGTGTTCCAACACATTCTCCTGGCCATTGGCCTTGAGCTGTTTGACTTCATCGCGCCGAATTTCATCGATCGCTTCGCCGAACTTCCGCATGATATGGAAACGATCGAGATTATTCAGGGCCTGCGGCGCCTTTTGGGCGACAACCTTGATGTATGCTGACCACATGTCACTACAGACGAACTTGAGCTTGGAACTTTGCTCTGAGCCGAACTCCTTGAAAAATTGCAGCAATGTCTCTTCCTTGCGTTCAGGACCACTCCAGAGCAAGCGTCTTGCTCCTGCATTGATCTGGTAAACCAGGGTAAGATACTTGTGCCCTTTGAAAACGGAAATCTCATCGACTCCGATCTCGGTGACACCATCAAAGCTCCGGTGAGCAAGCCCGTAATTGACAACGAACTGCACCGCCCGGAACACCGTATCCCAACTGGTTTCAAAGACCCTGGCGGTCTCTTGCCAGGATAGCCACTTCGCCCAACGGGCCAGAAACACTTGGTACGAAAGAGTCGTTCGCTCCTTGCCGTAAGCCCAAGGCAGTGCCTCGACTTTGACGCCATGCTCCGGACATTTAACCCGGCGTGGCGCATAGCGAAAATAAACCTTGAACGACCAGACCGGCAAATATTCATACAGCCGTTGCGGTTGATGGTCATAGACCGTTCCAGGCTTGCAGCATTCAGGGCAGATCGGGCGGCTGTTACGACGCGGCTCGATGTCAATGACCAAGGCTTCCGTCCCGCCAACCAGCATGACGCAAACGGAGCCGTAAACGAACGACTTGAATCGTTCGACCTTGTTGAGTAGAGTCTTTATCAGCATTGTTTCTTTTCTGGGAAGTTGGATGTTTCTCGCAAATCCATCCTAATTCCTCAGGGGGAAACAATGCTATTTCTTACCACCGCCTCTCCACAGATTCTGCGGAGGAGACCATTTATGGTTATGACCGCGGGTAAACATGCTTTCGGTAGCCCCATGACCCTTTATTTTTATCTCCTCAATTCGAAAATTAGAAATCTAGTGTCGATAAATTTTACATAGAAGGTTTGAAGGAAATAGTCAGTTTGTAACTATATGAAATTATACATGGTATTATGTTGGCTTGGATTTTGCTATATTGCGTAACCGTATAAGTTTTTGTGAGCTGTGCCTGTTCTTTGCGTTTATCGAAGGCCATTCCTCTGTCCAAGAAAAGGTTTTCTTTGAGGAGAGCGGATAGATAATAGGCTGAGTTCTGACAATGCTGTAATTTGTTTTTAACTTTGTTTGCATATCAATGATATTGTGCCAAACCCTGAGTAATCAGGGGACGGAAAGCCACGGGTCCTCCAATTCAAGGACAGCCGGGTTGCTACGTAAGATAAGTAGCAACGGAGCTGCTTTGCGGAGGGAGGGTTCGTAGGCAATTGACTATAGGTCAGCTAGCCCGAATCACGAGAGTCTCTCTCTGTTTCGGGCTTTTTATTGTTTCCAGGGCTTATCCAAATGGAAAGTTCTTCAATAACTTTTTCATTTTTTAAAGGGGGGTTGGGAAACAATGCGTTCATCATTACGGAGACATTGTCTATATGGAATTGTGCTACTGCTTCTAAGTGCCTGCGGGGGAGGGGGGTCGTCGGATTCATCAGTAACCGGGTTGACAACACCTGGTGCGACGACGGCTGAAGGGCAGTTCATAGATAGTGCCGTGTCAGGCCTGACCTATATCTGTGGTGATATCATTGGTACTACAGATGAGTACGGAACTTTTATTTATCACATTGATCAGGAAGTTACCTTCATGGTTGGCGGTGTGATAATCGGAACTGCTCAAGGAGCAAGCTTTATCACTCCGATTGATCTGGTAGCAGGAGCAGAAGACGAAACGGATGCCACCGTTATAAATATACTGCGGTTTCTTCAGTCTTTAGATGATGACGCCGACCCGGATAATGGTATCAATATTACTGCAGAAGTTATTTCTGCACTTGAAAATGCCAGCATCAATTTCAACGTCACAGTTGACGTGTTTTCCTCAGACTCTGAACTTCTTACTCTGCTCAACAGTCTACCGACTTTTATTGATGGAACCTTACGCTATCTCCTACCCGAATATGCCGTTTTAGAGCATTTTCGGGCGACCCTAGAAGATATTGAAGGCTACGACCTCTCAGAAATGATTCAGATTACCCAAGAAGAATTCGAGAACTTTGGCGGAGAAGGTGTCTGGCGTTCAATCGGCAATATTTCGGGTACCTTTTCTTATGGTGGGATGGTTACTAGCGGTATTATGAAGCAGGTTACTGCTATGGCTGAAAAAACTGTAGATGGCCAAAGGTATTACGACAGCTGTTATCTCGGTGGTTTCAGCCTTGCTGAATCCGAAGAAACAGCTGATGAAGATACCGCTTGTGAGGGTGGAACCATTTCATATTATAAGTCTCAGGACGGTGAAACTGCCTACCTGTCCTTGGCGTGCGATGGAAGCGGAACAAACATCTATGAATTCACTATGCTCTCAGGTACACCAGAATTTGACTTGGGTAGCGCCTCCGTGTCTTTTTCCTCTGGTTATCCCTCTGTCTCAACTTCGGATGGAATCTGTGGAGAGATCTCTGACATTGAGCAGCAGGTCACAACCGAACTTCTTGGCACGGAAATCTCATCCGAGGTGAGCGAACATCAAATCAACTTCAGGGTTCCCTATCGGGATAATTACCTCTACTTCATCCTTGCCTTTGCGACCCAGCCTAGCGTCGGAGAATATACTGTTGTTGAGCGCTTTGATGAAGAGCTTGAGGGCGAGGTTGGCATCAGCATCACCTCTGCTTCAGCTACAATATTCGCAGCCAATCTGGACGAACATTATACCTTTGCCTCCGTCAGTGGCACATTGACTCTGAATACCCTTACAGAAACAAGGGCAAGTGGTTCATTTGATATCCTGACCAGGGCTGATAACAATATTAATGAAAGTATTGCTGGGGAGTTTAATCTGGCAGTTGAATAGATAGGTGTTAAAAGGCAGAAGCGCACGACAAGTGGTGCTTCCAAATACGGAAGCGCCAACTTTCAATAAGGTGCAATAGCTTAGTAGTTAAGTGCCGGCACATCATAGACAGAAAATGTACCAGGACATTGTTTGCAAAATTGTTCTCTGACAATCGAATAGCCACCTGTTATCCCTATGAACATTTCCGCTACGGAGATGATCATGAAGGAAGAAGAAAATGTGTATGTGTAGGCTGCATTCCTTACTTTCTAAGGCAGGAGAAGACGTTCCGGACGGTACTTGGGCTATTTGGTCGTAGCTAGGGATACCAGCTAACCTCCAGGTTGATAACGCCATGTCCTTCCTTGGCAGTCCAAAGTATCCGTGAGCCTTGTGCCAGTTGGTCCGGCTTTGTCTGCAGCATGATGTTGAGCCCTGGTTTGTTCTAATAGCCGAACCTTGGAGAAATGGACATTGAGCAGTTCAATGATCATTATCAACGGAAGTTTCTTAGAAGTATGATCATGACTTCGACCGATGGGCTAAATACTGGAACAATGCCCTTTGAATAGCGGCATAACAGTTCTTATCGCTGCAGCAAACTCGGCGGAGAGACGCCGACCAGAGCACTATCAGAAAGCAATACAACTCTGAGGTTCCCCACTCAAGACAACAAGCCTTAACAGCAATTGGAGATACTTGAAACCGGTCGTTACCATTTTGGTACGCCTGATTCGCAGTGATCTCAAGCTCAACATTCTTGGCGAACAGTTTTCTGTTTTACCGTAACTGAAGCTCGAATATGTGGTGGCTACTATCGATGCCAAAGAACAGAAGTTGAAGCTTGGTCTGGGCCAAGTCCAGGTCGATGAATTTGACTACAAAATTCGATAAATTATTAGTAGAAAAGGCCCCCCCCCCGGCTTTGCCGGGGGACCCCCAAAAAGTTTGACAGTTCCGGGAGTAAATTGAAAACCTCCCCTCTGTGAACCGCTCAAAGTTCTCAGAAAAGGAGGTTTTCATTGAACAAAATTCAAAGTTTAAGTCATTCGGTATGGGACTGCAAGTACCACATCGTCTGGATACCCAAATGCCGTCGCAAAGTTCTTTATGGCCGGATACGACAGCATCTTGGTGAAACGTTAAGAGAGTTTGCGCGACAGCGTGAAAGTTTGATCATGGAAGGTCATTTGTGTATCGCGATTCCGCCGAAGTACGCAGTTGCTCAGGTCGTTGGATATATCAAAGGAAAGAGTGCGATTCCTATCGCTAGAACTTTTTGAGGGCGTAGGCGGAACTTTACCGGGGGGGGACCTTTTGGGCAAGGGGATATTTTGCTTCAACCGTAGGTCGTGACGAAGAAGTGATCCGAAGAGACATCCGAGATCAAGAGCGAGAAGATCGTCGGCTTGATCAATTGAAACTGCTCAGCTAGCCGCCTTTAGGCAGCTCAGGCTTTGAAGTCCACCGCTTTGAGCGGTTCACCGTTAAAGCCCCCGGTTTGACCGGAGGATACTTACTTTAGTTTACGATGTTGCAGCACTCAACAATTATTAATAGCGGGCCTAACAAATCAACCAGCACCCAATTATTGCTCCGGTGTTTAAATACTTAAATCAGGCAGCATGTGCGATCTTCGGATGTTTGAAATATTGACGCACATGCGTTGAACGGTTTTGCAGAGTGCACATAAAGGATCGCGTCTTTTTCTTCAGATCCTCGGCGGATCGGGCCGGCAATCCAGAGCGAATATTCTGCTTGAGATCGCTATTGAGGTATCCAACCGGATAGAGTTCCGGTGAATGTGATGGCAGAAAAAGGACTTCGATTTGTTCCTTATGGTCTTCCAGTCCGGCTTTCACGGCCTTGCTGTGATGAATGCGAAGGTTGTCCAGAATCAGGAAGATTTTGCGCTCAGAGTCCTTGATTAAACGGGACATAAACGTGATCAGAACCTTGGCTGTCATGCTTTTCTCGTACAGCATAAAGCGGACTTTGCCACGATTGGTGATCGAAGACATCATATTAAAGCAACTCTTCTTTGCATTGATACGAACCACTTGCTGACGTAATTCGTATTGCATTTGCTGATTGAGTGCTCGGGCATCGATTTTATTCATGCCCCATTATCATACACTATAAAATAAAATTAACTATTTTATCATAATGGCAATAAGGAAAATGAAAACAACTATGAAGTTGAGTCTACTCGCGGCTACAATCTTATTTTCATCAGGTGGATTTTCTTATGGAGAGGAACTTTTTATTCATAAAGGAACAAGCATCAACACTGAGGACAACTATCATTGTGAAAAAAGTGTCGATATTAAATTAATATTTCAATCAAAAGGCCAGGTACTCAAAAGTAGAAACGACCTGCAGGAACTCTCCAATATGACAAAAACATACCTTTGGCTTGACTGTAATAGCATAGAAGAAATCCGATACAACGCCATTATAAAAGGAAATAAAGAACCAATTTATCAGGCCACAGCAAAGAAACAAGATAACTGGTCTTTGAATAATATAGAAAAAATGAATACATCATCCCAAAGCAGCATGAACTCAGAGCAAACATCTATCGATAAAGAGTCACCAGACGCAACGACCTCCCCAAAGGATGACTACGCAACCCAGGAAGGTCTGGAACGAGCTGGCCAGAGGGGTTCAGACAACGCTCTTATAAGGCTGGCAAAAGGCCTCTTATCCCTCCCTGAAGCTGACAAAAATATTCAATTTGAGAACGATAAAGAAAAAGGGCTCGAAATCTTATCAGCTTTGGCTGCAAAAGGAGATCAAGACGCCAAACACCTGTTAGGCCAAGCTTACCTCTCAGACCCAGCACTAAAACCGGACATGTCCCTACTCAAAAGCATATCTCGGCAGTTCAGCAAAAGCCCAACTACAAATCGACAAGACATCGCCGGACAACTCACTGTAGAAGCTGCTGCAAAAGGCAGCCGCGAAGCAATTGAAGCACTCAATAATGCAGGCCAAGAAGGCTCCAGTATGGCTTATTATGCTCTGGCGCTGATGTATCTCTTTGACGAACAAGAAGAAATGCCAATAGACGGAGGTTTTCTGACTAACGAATTAGGTTTTGAGGAGACCGAAAATGACAGTTTGAATACTGCAGGTATTGGTCAGCATTTCCTCAGACTGGCAGCACAAAAAGGAAACAGCGAAGCGCTTAAAGTCCTCAAGGACCTGGGAGAAACAACGAATTCTTCGAAAAGGGTCGAACAAAAAAACACAGATAACAGAGTTTCAACCTCTCTCGAGCAGTTCGACAATCAGCGACTCAGTGAGACAATAGAAAAAGCCCAAACAGAAAGTAACAATTCCTCACAAGGCCCTAAAAAAGCAAGCGGGAAATCCGGCCAAACGGCTCGGAATGGAACTGGTAACAATAAAGGGTCCACAGCGACAACACCCAAGGCAAGCAGCGCAACGAAATCCAAAGCACCAGAAAATGCTGAGGAGACCTCATCTCAGCAAGGCCCAAGCCATAAAGTCATTGAAATGTTTGATTAAAAAAACCGCAAAAGCACTAAGCACATAGACGCATTTCTGACTTTTAAAAGAAGGATTAGATATGACAAGAGATAACAGTAAAGCCTCTTATTTGGAAAAATCTTCTAGCGTCAAACGGTGGATAATATGGCTGGTGATCCTCCTGGCAGTCAGCGCAACCGTTACTGTGGCCTTTTCGGTCAGCAGTGGCGATTCGGAACATTCTGACGTGATCAATAATGCAATGTATCTGGTCATTGGTGCGCTCGGGGTTGGCCTGATCATCAGAAGCTTCTTTGATGCCTTACAGATGCAGAAACAAACCAATCTGGCTTCAAACCAAATCCGCATATTGGAGCAGGTGGACAACTTTGAGGACTTTCTGGCTTGCTCGACCCCAAGCCTTTTCAGATCCCACATTGAAAACTTATTCATCATTTCTCAAACACACAGTGAAATCAGCCAGGATAACCTTATCGAACTGCTCCATAGCCGTCTGATGGCGAGAAATAAGGTTGTTGAATTATTCTCCAGCATCCTGATTACACTTGGCCTGATCGGTACCATCCTTGGTCTTATTATCATGATGAACAGCCTGACGGGAATTATGGAAAGTGCCACAATGGATGAGAACTTCATGGCTACTCTCGTTGGGGATGGCGGCCCCCTTTCGGGGTTGGGTGTCGCTTTCATTACGACACTTCTGGGCGCCATATTGGGAGGCGTGATTCTACGTGTCCTTTCAAATGTCGTCAGTTCCAACATTATGGATTACACGGCCCACATCGCTGAGCTCACTGAAGTTTATGTCTTACCTCACCTTAGAAGTGTTGCTCAAAAATCAACCCAACCCAGCGCAACGGTAAACACAGGCAGAGAATAAGCTGCAAAGGCAATATTGTGAAACTTGACCCGACAGAACAAAAAACTAGCTTTTACGAAACATTCAGTGATCTCATCTTCGCGACAATGGCCATCTTTGTTCTGTTGATGATTGTGTTTATCGTACAAGCCAACGTCAAGAAAGACATCTCGGAACTTGAACAGCAAATTCAGGAAGCAGAGAAAATAAAAAATATCGAAAATGAAAAACTTAAAGCGGTTCAGAACCATCATCTACAGATGGAAAAGTCCAAAATGAGTCTCGAGAAATACAACCTTGAAGTTGTTATCGCCGTGGACACGACCGGAAGCATGCAACGTGAACTTGATCAGTTGACTGAAACCATTGGTCTTATAGGACAGGTTTTGCCGAAAATTGCGACGTCGTTCAAGGTTGGAATCGTCGCGTATCGCATAGACAAAAACGAGCGAATGGATATTCAAACCTTTTCTCTACAACGAATCAATGACGACTCTAAAGACAATAGCCGCAGCCTGAGCCAACTCTACAACTTTACCCGTAATCTAAAAGCAAAAACCGGATCAGCTCCAATTGAACAGGCTATGAATAAGGCATTAAAAATGTTCAGTCCGTCAGAAAGTTTCACTGGCCACCAATGCTTCATGCTGCTGGGCGATGTCGGTCCATATGAAGATCGCTATAGCGACCAGACCATTGATGCAAATAACATACAGCAAGAAAAAGCTATGATAGGTCAACTCCAGATCTGGAGCAAAGAACATATGCATCGCAATGTCCTGATTCTCTTTTCTGGTGAAGATGAAATAAAAAAAGCCTTTCAGATCGAAGGAAGTAGTGGGCCTTACTATAAAAAATTTGTTCGGAGTAAAAACTTTTTTAAATCTCTAGCAACTGAGATTGGTCAACCAGAATCCTTTTCAGTCAACTCTTCGGACATGATCCCGAACCTATTGGCATCCATACTTAAATGATTGTTAGAGGATAAGGGCTATGAAATTTCAGGATGATCAATCAGGTGCAGGGTTTTACGAATCGTTCAGCGATATTATATTTGCGACCATGGCCATTTTCGTTCTACTCATGGTTATTTTTTTAGTTCTGGCGCATGAAACAAACGCAGAAAAAATGGCACAAAAAAAGCTGGAGAGGCTTCAGGAAGAAACCCAACAGATATCCCAGCAAACGGATGAAACTCAAAAAAAATCAAAACAGATCGAAGAGGATCTGAAACAATTATCGAAACGCAGAGTTGAAATAGCGATTGCAGTTGATAAAACAGGCAGCATGGAAGACGAACTATACAACCTGAAACACGCAATCCAACAGATGTCTCAGATTCTGCCCAAAATCATGGATAGTGTTCGCATTAGCGTCGTGGCATATCGCTTTGATGAATACGACAAGAACAATACCGAAACTTTTCCAATGACGACCATACTCGACAAAAACAAAGATGGCGGGTCTTCGTTAAAAAAGCTCAACAACTTCATGGCAAAACAAACTCATCTGGGAGGAACTGCACCTGTACTTCAAGCAACCCAAACGGCATTGAAGCAATTCAACACGAATGCAGAAGAGACTGACCACCAGGTTTTTATGCTGCTCGGCGACGTGGGGCCCTACGAAATTCCACCATATAATCAAGCCGATAAAATGACCCAGGAAGGGCTACGACGCGCACAAGAACTTGTCTCTGTCATAAAGCAGTGGTCATCACAAAAAAAACACAGAAACATCATTGTGCTCTTTTCAGGCCGAGATGAAATGAATGATTTTCGCTATGGCGGAGAACGTCAATTGAAGCACAAGCGTAGTATGGAACTATTCAAGAAAATTGCTCAGGAAGCAGGACAACCGGAAGCCTATACGGAAAACCAGTCCAAAATGCTGGTTGATTTTTTGGTTGCAGCCCTTAAACGCAAATAACTGAGAAACCGGGAAAAGCTATGGCCATTATTGGTGATTCAGAACAAAAACGAGAAGAGACCAAACCCACACAAGGAATCATTGGCGGTGGAACGAAAATAGCTGGTCCACCGCCCCCACCAATTCCTGGCGGGAAAAACAAGACGGGAATCAACTGGAAGAAACTCACAACTCTTATCATTATTGCCGTGGGACTAGTGGCTGCTGGACTGGTCTACAAATTTTATACGCCAGGGGCTGGCAAGCCTGGACCCGGCGTGATCGATGAACAGTCTCTTTCGCTGGAACTCGACAGAGTGTTGCGCATCGGTGGGCTGATAGCTCTGACTGAAGATAAAATTCTTAATTTAGAAAACGCTCTGAGAAAAGCCGAAGAGCTTAATGATGAAGTTGTTATCAACAGCATACGACTCGGCCTGTCAAAAAACCTTGATGCCTTATCTGTATACCAAGAAGATTTTATCAAAAAACTTACAACGGTATCTTCTACGTACGATCAAGATTCTAAAGTAGTCAACGCTCTTTTGAAAATAAAAGCCAAGGAGAGTGGAGACCTTTATAAAACAGGAAACATAAAGACTATTGAAACAATTATCGCCCTGTTAACAAACAGGCCTGAAAACACCTCTTCTGAGGACTATTTCCGGAAAGAAATCAAAGACAAATAAATTATCAATATTAGCCATTTAAGCCTTTATCCTACGAGGAGAAAATCCATGAAAGTTACAGCTATTTTGTTAATGATATGCCTATTTTTTACCGGTTGCGCTGCGACGACAGGAAACAATATCCCATCAGAGCTTACAAATATACTTGCCCCAAGATTACCTAAGGGCAGTAGTGCCGAGGATAATAGCAAAATAAGTAAAGATACTGAAGACCAGACCTGCGGGGACATCCCTTATGAAAAGCGCACGGTTTGTCGAATTCAAGTTCACCTGAACTGTTTGAAATACTCTGCAGGTACCCCTGATGGGATCGCGGGGCAACGCACAAAGACCGCGATTCGGCAATATCAACAAAAAAGCAAAATACAGCCGGCAGACGGCAAACCATCGTATGCCTTGCTGACACAGCTTCGCAAGGACAATCTGAAGGGAAATAACCCATTACTCACTGGGACAGCAGCGGGCCTAGCGTGCGGCGCACTGGCAAAGTATATGAACAAAAATGCGGCAGCATGGGCATTGGCCTGCGGCGCGGGAGGAACTGCATTACAGTACATGGCAAACAAGGGGCGCGAAGATTATGCAATGCGTTATTATGAAATCAAAGATGAAAACGAAAAAATCGAGCAAGAGATCAGCGATATTTCGAAACAGACAAAGGACAACGAGAAACTCGCTGAAAATTACGAAAAAAGAACACATGCCCTGATCAAGGAAGAACGAAACAACCAAAAATTTCTTGTAGAGGCAAAATCATTACGAGAAGAGCTATCAGAACAGGTAAGACAAAACAAAAATACTAAACGTGAAGCAGAAATAAAAATTGCTATTTTAGAGAATCAAATTAAAGATATGAATGAGATCCTATCACAAAAACCAGATGAGCAAGAATTCACCAAAACACTGGCGGTACTCGAAGAACGAAAAACAAAACTCGTCAATGCGCTTAACTCGTCCAATGAGTTGGATAAAGAGCTCCTAGCACAAAAACAAATCCTTGATAAAGAGATGTCTGAGCGTAGCTGAGAGGGGGATACAGGATGTACAATAAGAACAAATTTAAAATAATGTCTCCTTTACTCTTGCTGCTGCTCGTCTCGTGTGTAGCTGGGGGAACAACGGATCCTGTCAAAGTAGGGGCAATAGGAGGAATTATATATACGACTGGACAGAATGAAACTCTGAATGGTCAAATCGCAGACATGGAAGAAACTCAGCGATCCCTAGATGAAGAACTCACCATAGCCAAATCCAACCTGAATGAAAGCGTCAAAAAACTCGACAAGTATTTAGAAAAACTAAACAGAACAAGATTCAAAACAAAAAAATCTGCAGAGGCGGCCCAAAAGGTTTCTCTCGAGTTAGAGCTAAAAAGACAGGATATCCTCGAAAAAGAACGAGAACTTGACGATCTTGAGAATCGTGTCCGAACACTTAAGGCGCAAAAAAAAGCGACCAGAGAAAAACAAATCCGTCTGAAATCAGCTGAAGAAGATCTGCAACAGACAAAAAAAGAAATAGCACTCCTAACTGACGTATTAAAGAATGACTTATTTATCGAAGCAGAAAACGCTCTCATGTATGAGTAATAAAGGGGCAGAATGAAGACAACGATTGCAATTATACTACTCTTGTTACTGGTGTCTTGCACATCTACCGAAAATATCCGGAAGCTAGACAGACAATTTTCAATGAACAGGACTCAGATTGCGCGCGCTAAACAAGATATCGACAATGATTATCCGTTGACTCATGCTCAATACATAACAGTCAAAAAGTTATCTCAGGGAAGCATGACCGCTTCACATGCTCTGCTGGCTGAAGATTTTGCTAAGTTGACAGCTATAAGCGAAGAATTTGGGAAACGAGCTCAACGCTTTCTTAGCTCAATTGAGCAGCAAAAAAGATCTTGGGGTGGGAAACGGAGGATAACAGCAAAAGATCCAAACTGGGAAAATTTACAACAATTCAAAGAATATTCTAAACCTGAATTCAAAGAGCTATCATTGCTCTATAAAAATTACAAAAAATATAAAAATTCATTTGTCCAGTCTTTAAAAAACAGGGAACTTGTTGCTTATACAAGGCAGCTGCCCGGCAATAAATGGCAGGTCCGGCAGATATTGCAGGAGTGGGAAAGGGAAAAAAATTATGAAAAATATAACGAAGCGATCCTTAACGATTTAAAAATGTCTGTCAGAACCACTGCGACAGATTTTAAATCGTTAGTCAAGTTGAGTCAGTATCTGAAGCAAACAAGGAATCGCAGGCGCCAATATGGCCAGTTCCCACGTGGTATGTCCGGCCTCAGTGCAGAAACGCAGAGGCAAGCTACGGAAATCATTTCATCAGTTATAGATACCAATATTGTAGTAGCAGCACAGGCTTTCTCAGCCACTCAGAATAGTTTGGCTGATGTCTCCAAAAACCTCGTTCCGATAAGAAACGGACAATTTTCAGATCTAGACCAATACATGTCTGTAAACAATAGAAAGATGGTCGATGATATTTTTATACGACGAAAAACGGAAATTCTTGAAAATGATATTAAACAAAGTAAACATGAACTGAGAAATATCCTTTCACAAGTAAATCCTTCAGGGGACAAACTATTTGATATTAAGTACTTAAGTAATCGTTTTAACAATACACATAGCAAAGTTATAAACGAGCCGATTGTTAAATCTTTTTGCGATGAATTGCAGACACAACGGATCAATCTTATAGAAACACTGGAAAACCAGATCATGGATCAAATCCGCTTCGCAAAGACTGTGCCTGAAATTAAAAGTCCTTTGTTCGATATGATTGACCAGGAAGATCAGAATCTTGAAGTTATTGCCCGCATTCAGCAAGCTAAGAAAAAGAAGTTTGATAGTTTGACAGCATTTACACCGGTTGCAAGTGTGGACCAGTTAACTATCCGCAGCTTTACAGCCAAGGGGTTGAACTTTGAATCAGAGCTAATGGCTATATTCCTTGGTGATTTTGATCATGCCCGCCTCAAACCAGGAGATACGTTAACCAGTTCCTTATTGACCAAATACCTTTATGCTTACGGTCAGCAATGTGATGCATATCTGCCTGCCAATAAGGTAGCGATTACCGAGTCTGTTTGTGCAGAGGAACAAGTGACCCGAAACGGGTATGGAATTGAAGTTGATAGAAGCTGCGTGCGCTGGATTCAAAAACCAACAGGGCTTTATGCCGATCCAGTGCTCTATTCAGTAAGCAATAATCTGCAACGCAGCGCAGGAATGAATATGGTCGGGAGTTTTTTCTCAGGAGACCCGTTTGCCGCACGCACTATTGCTGATGACATTATGGCTATTGGTAATGACATGGATAACTTGATCAATAAGAATAAATGCAGCAATGCTGGTCTTAAACGCTTTGAAGTTAACCTGACAAATTTTGTTCTTAACCGGCAACCATTATTACTTCCAGGGAAAGAGACTCTGGCAATGGTGTACAACAACCAGAGTGTCAATATGAAAGCGGATAATTTAAATTTAAGCGCTTTGTTGAATGATCTGATTGCAGAAAATGCCAGGGGGTGGATGATGAATCAATATCTGCTCAACAGTGTCAGTAATATCCAGGTAACTTCCAAGAGTAGAAGCGGTAGTCCTGAGTCGGTGAAAGCAAGTTATTATTTTAAAAACTTTGGCAAACGCTACCATGGTGATGTTCTTTTAAATTTCCGGGATAATCTGCCTGAGTGTCTCTATTTCTCAGATGCCCCGCAAACCTGCAGGCACCCTTCTCGGGGGGTCATTAATAAATATCAAAGAGGCGGCTATGTGAAGTAATGTGTTAATGGTTCATCAATTTGCAAGGGTAAACTCGGGACACTGCCCAGTTTTCTCAGCCTTTTTGCCTCGCGTAGTTTAAGGAATTATTGATAGTTGAGTCTCCGCTTTGGTCTAATTTTACAATCTAAAAAGCCCTTCAGCCTCTCCAACTCACCAAACCATAACCTCATTCACAAACCCGCCGGTTCGCCAGTTCCTCTTCCGTCAATTCCGGTGCTCCTTCACTTAAGGAGATGCCGCTGAGCAGAACATTTTCTCCCATTTTTCCCAGCAGCTGCAGAAAATTCATGACCAGGTAAGGGTTGAGCTGGGTGCCGGCGGTTTCCAGCAGCAGGCCGCAGATTTTTGGTAGGTCCCAGGGTTCTTTGTAGGATCGCCGGGTCCGCAGGGCGTCAAAGGTGTCTGAGACCATGGTTATCTGGCTGCAGACATTGGTCTTCCAGCCCTTAGGCATTTGGGGATAGCCGGACTGGTCGTAGCGCATGTGATGTTCAAAAGCGGTGAGAATGGCCAGTTTGGGGATTCCATCCTGGTTCATCAGGTATTGTGCACCACGGGACGGGTGATGGCTGATTTGTTCCCTTTCTTCTTCGGTGAGCTGACCGGGTTTGCGAATGATTTCCTTATCAATGAAAATTTTTCCGGCATCGTGCAGCATCCCGGCAACGCCGACATCGCGCAGCAGGTCTTCGTCCAGGCCGAGGGACATCCCCTGGGCGATGTTGAGAATGGCGACGTTCAGGGAATGGGTGAAGGAATATTCGTCTTCTATGCGCAAAGGCACCAGGGCCAGCAGGGGATTGGCCTGCTGCTGGAAGGCCGCAACGAAACCAGCGACAATCTGTGTGGTTTCCTTGATGTCGCAGTCATCCTTGTTGCTGAGGCTGGTATAAAATTCCTCCAGGCTTTGCAGTTCATCCGCAGTGAGATCTTCAAATCGCGCGATCGGGCGTGGCGCATCGTTGTTGTCCTGGATATCGATGAGTCCATAGCGAATATGCGGTGCATTCTGGTCAAGATCCTCTACCTCTGCAACGCCGAGAGCGACCTGGAAAAACAAGATGATTTCATCATGAGTTATCCCTGTGTGGAAGCTGATGAATTCTATGTTTCGAGACTGCAGCCTGCTGGCGATGCGTTTGGTATGCGGGGTACTTGGCAACGGCTTGCCGTTGTAAAGCAGGTCTTTTTTGATGCTGAAAAAGGTCAATTCCTGCTGGCTGCTCAGGAGTGAAGACAGGGTATCCTGAAATCGCTGGAGCAGCAGTGCGACCCGATTATGTTCGAGGGAATAAAGGGCCGCGGTCGCCAGGATGGACGACATCTGTTGCAGGGCATTTTCGAGGGAATAGCGATCCAGCGGCTGACTCATGTTTCACTCCGTCCCGACAGCTTTTGCATGACATGTCTCGCCTGCAATTTTGCGTCTCCTGTTCCTTCCTCAACCTGTTGCTTCAGCAGTGGCAGCGCCTGCTCGGCGGGATAGTTTTGCAGGGTTTTGACAATTTCCAGTTTCAGTTGATTGTAGGTCCGAGCATGCAATAGTTTTTTATTTTTAAGTATTTTAGAAAAAATTGCCAAGGCGCGCTCTTCCCGGTGATTGCCGAGGCTGTGGACCACGGCCTTTTTAACTTCGAAATCAAATTTAAAGAGCTTTTCCTCTTTGAGTAATATCAGCAATTTGGTAATCAGCTCAGGTATATGAACCAGCCCAAGCAAAGAAATCGCATACAGGACGTCCTCGTGATTTGCAGAAGACAGGTCTTTCTGAAGCTGCTTCAAGGACGACACGTCTTTGAGCAACAGACAGGTTTTTAGCGCTTCCTGGCGGACCCGGTGATGCTTGTGCTCACGAAATGGCCTGATTTGCGGCAGGTCTTTCTTATTGCCCAGACTTCCCAGCAGAAACAGCATGTTGCGAACGACATACCAGCGCTGGTCAGCAAGGTAGGGGCTGATTAATTTTGATATGTTGTCCACGGATGTCCCGATTTTGCGCAGGTTGTTCAGGAACAACAACCGCGCTGCCCGGTCTGCCTCAATGTTGACAGCTTCCAGCAGATGGGGGGCGAACGCCGGTCCGAACTGGTTGATCAGTTCATTGAGCAGCGGGTGGTAATTTTTTCCTAGCCGCGCTACATCTTTAAGAGCCTGAGAGTAGAAGGTGCTCGGAAGCAGGTCGGCCAGCGTGGCGATTTCGTCTGCACTTTTGCTTGCCAAAAAACGGCGGCACAGGTCAACCAGACTACGATAATCAGCTGAGGCAAGGAAAAAACCGATAGCTTCTGCAAGCTGTTTGTGCAACACGGAAAGGTGCGTCTGGTCCGCGCTGTGTTCCAGAATATATAAAGCTATATTGGCAATCTGCTGCTCAATCCGGACATCTTCCAGGTCGGTTTTCAGCTTTTGCAAATGCGAACTGAGCGCTTGCGGAATCTGTTGACTGGAGAGGATCTTCCGCAGCGTCTTCTGGTAACGTGATGGGACGTATTTATCGAATTGGTCGCCAAGAAGAAGTTCTTTGGTCTGTTTGATCCGTTCTTCACGGGTTGCCTGAACGACGGCAAGTTCCTCCGCTGATGCCAGGTTCTTGGATCCGGCGAGTTTTGAGATAAGCGACATAACGATCGGTGAAGCATGGCTGTTATGCTGAGAAACCTGTTGGAAGGCGTCCAGAATCGCATCGTCTGAAAAGCCGTTGAAGAACAATTCGGCATTGTCTTTCAGCAGTTGCAGATTGCAGACTCCGGCCAAGAGACTCTTTCTGGTCTTTTGATCAAGATGGCTGACAAAGCTGGCCAGTTTCAGGTAGGTCGCTGCTTTTTCGCTCTGATCCTTTTGCGACTGGGCGGCGCTGACGGATTGGTTCACAAGCTGTGACAGGCGTTCTTGCTTGGCGTTGCGATGGTCCTCCTCGCCGAGCTTGAGCAGGGCGGATATCTTTTCCGCCAGCTCGGCTGAAGAGATGCTGTCGCCGTCAATTTCTTCCTCGAGATCCTCTGCAAACACGGACAGCAGTGCCCGGGCAAACTGCTGCCAGAATTCGTTTGCTGATTGGGTATGTTCAAACAGTAGGCTGTCTTTATGCCCTTCCAGAAGATTGAAATCCTCGCGGGACATTTCCGTGACCTGCACCCCGGTGATTTTGAGCTGCTCCAGGCAGACGCGAATACCGCCTTGATCCCAGGTTTCGGATGGTTTTTCCATGAGCAGACGCAAGAACGCGTAGAGTTCTTTGACCGTCAGGTCCGGAGTCAGGTTGAAGGTGGCGATGCCGTGCTGAAACATGCAAAAAGCAAAGTTGGTAAAGAGCTTGTTCTGCGGGCTCAGCGGTTCCCCTTTGAATAAGAAACTGTACTTTGCCACGCTGACCTGAATGATTATTTCCTGATGGAAACATTCCTTCAGTTGTCTCACCAGCTTGTCTGTCGCATCCCGGACGATGGCATTCTTCTCGTCGTGGAGGCTCAGGTGTTTGCTCAATACGAAGAGGTTGTGCAGAACCTCGGCGACTCGCGCACAGGATGAGTGATTGTTGTTCATTTGCCCCTGTTCTGTTGGCGATCCGGGAAGAGACACATCAGGTAGCTGGTTTCCAGATCAGAAACGTTACAGTCCCCCACCGGAGTTTCCGGAAGATAACCAGTTCGGTATTGTATCTCAAAATATCACAATCATTGAGGGATAGCTATATTGGGATGGGCAGGGGGGGATTTGGAAATCGACCCAAAAAACAAAAGGCCTAGCCGGATTGGCTAAGCCTTTGTTTTGTCAAGTGGTACGAAGGCCAGTATCGAATAGTTCTGTTAATATGTTGAAAAATAAAACTATTTATCCGTTGTATTTAGCTGCCTATCCCTAAAACTATCCCCAAAAAAAATGTTTAATGCCATTTACGTTTACGCACAGCGCCAAAGGGTTGGAATATGTTGCAAGCCTAGTCTGATTATTTGGCGGGCATCAAACAGACTACCTATACACAGTCTCCCGTAAAGCTCTTATCTATACATTTGTTAAACTAATAAATCGAAGATCTAAAAATACCAAATCGAAAGTCACAAAATTGCAATTCGAAGGTCGTGCAATTACGAACCTATACCAATAACCATTTATGACCTTTTAGCTAAAGCCTTTTACCAACCAACGCGAGCGAGCATGTGCACGAGGAGATACCGTCTGAGATGGTCACCTGATTTATAGGCCTTTGGATGGAGGTAAAAATCAAAAATCGGCTTTTGAAGAATGCTTTTAATTGGGACTGATTATCTCTAAATAGTCTACATAATGTCTTACTCGGAAATATGATTTGAAAATTTTTTTTTAAGTGAAAAATAATCAGTCTTTTGGCTTTTCACTGTGTGTAATTTAAACATGAATTACACACAAAAAAAAATCACCCTACCTATCCGTAAACCGCCATAAATCCACAAAAGGACCCTGCCTATATTTTTTTCATGGTGTGAAATCCTCCCCGTATTTTCCATACAATTATTATGTTTACGACTAGCGCGAAATGACTTTTTAGTAATGAAACTAAGCACTTAGAAGTGATTTTCTGTCTAGCGTAGAGATGGGATTGATGTTAGTGTCAGATCAACGACGGACTCAAACGGAGGTTTTAATGGAAGAAAAATTAATAAGATTGTCACAGGTCGAAGATTTGATCGGGTGCAAGAAGACTAAGATCTACGAAATGGTCAAATCCGGAGATTTTCCCCGGCCGATAGCACTGTGTACAGGCAACACGCGGCCTACACGCAGATGGGCGCTTAGCCACGTCCAGCGCTGGATAACTAACCAAATAAATCAGCAGCAAGCAAGGCATAAGGCGTAGGCGATGGATTACGGTTGGTTAGTGGCGGCCGAAACGCACACCATACGAGTGGTGCTTGCAAGCAAAATCGGTATTAACGAAAGCCTTTTGCTCGATAAAATTGGACATTGGGTCGCCAAAAACGCCAGCAATAATAAACATATGCATGATGGTAAGTACTGGACGCGTATGACAGCAGAAGCGTGGAGCAAAATGTTTCCGTATCTCACGGAGGGCAAAATTCGGGGGGCTCTTGCTCGCCTTGAAAAGAAAAATCTAATAATTACAGATAATTTCAATATTACAAAATATGACCGGACGCTGTGGTACACGCTCACGAAAGAGGGGGTTGGCTTGCTGGGCGAGACTCAACCCAAGTCCAAGCAACAGTCTCAGTCAGATTGCAAACAGAGCCAGAAGAAAGCACCACTGCCGGGGGCCGTAGTTGATGTGCGGATCGACCAAACCGATCAAGCAGAATATTTGCGGCGGGCGGGAAACCATATAGTGATTAATAATCCAGCAGGGTTTGCAACCCATAAACGTCGGGCCTGGGCTCAGGATGCAAAAGCTTGGCTCCGCGACAAGCAGCAGCTTGATGGCTGGCGTAAGCAAGAGGCCCAAGGTAAGCCGAATGTTATTGCAAAGCTAAACCAGATTTGCTCTGCCGATGATCCACGACCAGCAGTACAAGTAATACGAGAGATATATTATAAGTCCGAATACTTAGCTGCAAAAAATACAAATGACGTCTTTGACCTCATAAATGTCTTGGAGGCTGAGGGGGTCTCTGAGATTGAAAACATCAAAGAGGTTGCTGAGGAGGTGATAAGGCGGGGAATTGAGTATCGGACAAGAATGCCCGGAGTAAAAGGATGGCCGACGATTTGGCCATATTGGGTTGTCGATGCTGCCAAGGGTTATCGTCTATGACGATAACGAGCAAGTTATTGTTTTAAAGGAAGAAATCGAAGGTTGGCGACGAGACTTAATCGAAAATGCTGAGGTGATTGATCGTCTGGATGTCAAGTGTTGATCCGGTCGTTCGCCAATCAAGCCCACATATTTAACTTTCACACCCGACTCACCCTCGGGAGTCCAGCCGCCTCCGAGGGCGGCAGCTTAATAAGATCGCAAAACCATACCATTAGTGGTTTTGCGAGCAAAAGATGGCAGACAAATAGACCTAAAATGGCAGCCGCTTGTCAGCTCGGGCATTGCTAAAAAAGGTGTCGGGCTGCCGTTGGAGCTGTCGGGGTGGTGACACAAAAAAAGTTACAAAACAAGTTAAATACAGGCGCTGCAGCGCAGGAGCGCTGCCAGCTCGGTGACGCGGCGAGCTGCCACCTAAGCAGCAGCCAGACTATTGGCTGCCAGCAAAGCAGACAAGCAAGGAGAAGAAAATGCAAAAAAGAATCACGATTAGGGTCGACGCCGAACTGTTCCAACGACTCGGAAAATTAGCAGGAGACCGTCCGATAGCCGAGTACTGCAGAGACGCCATTAGCGCGCAGGTCAATGTCGATGCCGTTAATCATAATCTTATTCTGTTGCGGCAGCAGGTGGCTGCAGCAGAACAACGATTGTCTGAGCGCCTTGATCAAGTGCCGGTAGCCGTTGTTAGAGCAGCTCGGGGACAAAATTGAGCCGCGAGAAGTTTATCCCGCCGCCAAACCGGCCACCATACTGGCAGTTCGAGAACTTTTTCTGGGGCGCTCTTGGTGGCTTGATCTTGCCCTTGTTTTTACTGTCAGTGGCTGGTTTTACCTTTGCTTATTGGGGCTTGCACTGGCGATACTTTGATGCGATCAAGACCAGCTATTTTGGGCTGATTATGCCTTGGCAATACGACCGCTTTGCACCATTGCCGATCAAGATGCTGGTTCTCTGGGGGCTATACTCTAGCAGCCTTTATCTCTCTATGGTTGCTTGTTCCATGTGGCTCAGTTGGACATTGAGCAAGCCTGGCAAAGACGGCCTCCACGCAAGAGGTAGGCGACTGTCGGATGACCCGAGCCTAGCAAACAAGGAGCTGGAGCCAGGTCGTCAACGTACCGGAGCGGGGCTATATATCCACCCCAAAGTGCAATTGTCATTAGAGGCTGAGACTCAGCATTTTGTCTTTGCAGGCTCAACTGGATCGGGCAAGACCACTGCAATGCAACCACTTATTGATAAGGCAATTAAGCGTAAAGACTACGTAATTCTTTTTGATCCCAAACCAGATTTCACCCAAAAGTATCAAGGGGTGATCCTTGCGCCATGGGATGCGCGCGGGGTGCAGTGGGATCTCGGAGCCGATTGTCTTGACGCAGGCGATGCTGACACTTTGGCGAGTCGATTGATCGCTGACAGTAAAGGCGATCTGACCTGGACTGATGGAGCACGACAGATAGTCGCAGCGGCTATCGTTCAATTGCAACATGATTACGGGACTAGCTGGGATTGGCAAAGCCTTGTGCATTTGTTGGCCGATGACGGCAGGCTCCAGACCGCCCTAGAGGTGCAAAATCCTATGGCGGCAAGGCTGTTGCGTGATTTGACCAGCAAGACAGCCCAATCTTTCTTAATCACTCTCAGTGCCAATACAAAAACACTGATTCGTTTAGCCCAAGCCTGGACCGGAAAGCGTAAATGGTCCGTCCGTCGTTATTTGCTAGAGCCAACCAGTTGGGAGGCTAGGCAGCGTACAGTTATATTGTCCAATAACGATAGATATAAGCCTCTTGCACAAGCTTACATCCAATCAATCATATCTTCTCTGTCGGGGCTGATTTGCAGCCCAGAAGTTCCGGATAGCCGTAAGCGCAGATTGTGGCAATTTTTTGACGAAGCCCCGCAGTTGGGAAAAGTCGCTGAAATCGAGCAATTGCTGGCCGTTGGCCGCAGCAAGGGCGTTCGCGTGGTGGTCGGCGTGCAGGATGTTAGCCAGCTTCGCGAACTTTATAGTCGAGATACTGCCAGTGCCTGGGCGAGTCTATTCGGCACATGGATCGTGACACAAATTAAGGGCGAGGAGTCTCCTAAATGGTTTAGCGGCTTACTCGGAGAGCGCGAAGTCTGGCGTTACACAGCCGCTGTCCAGCGCGATCAAACCAACGCGGTTAGCATCGGCGACAACTGGCAGCGCGAAAAGGGACCTGTCGTCCATGCAGATGAGTTAACTGACACCCTTGGCCCCCATAAATGGGGAATCGATGCAATCCTATGGCGACCGGGCTTGCCTCACGTGTATCGTTTAACCTGGCCGTATGTTGATCACCCTAAAATTCGCAAGTTATATATTCCGCATAAACCCTTGACCGTCCGACAATTGCTGGAAAGCAAACCAAACAGTGAGAAGCAGTCCGCCGACCTTGAGGCACAACCTCAATCTGCATCTGCTATTAACCATCAGCAGACGAAGCAGCACCAGGAATCTGCATACCTGGAAAATGCGGAGGCCGAAAGCAAAGACGAAAACCCCATCGAGGCCACCGAGGAGGTTGTCGAAAATGATCAACAGGAGGTCATTAATGGAGTCTGGCCAGTTATTGACCCACTGCTTACAAGCTTAAATATGGGACTAGAGGCATTGGAGATGATTGGCAAGGAGGCAGGTAATGTAAATTCAAAAGGGGCAGTAGTTGCCCCCAAAAAACAATCCCCAAAGGGCCAGAAGGCCGAAAAAATGGAGGAAATCGAATGGATGTAAATCAGGAATATCAAGACTGGATGAAGGCCCAGGAATTTGCCAAAGCTGAGGATTTTGAGGGTATCACTCCTCAGGAAGTTGCGGCGATGGTAGATAATCTGAGGCGGTATGCTTTTGGCCTGCAAAGCCAGGTCACCACTATGGCTGAGCAGATCAAGCAGATTGAAATTCGGCTTGCTGAATAAATGCTGAGCATCGCCAAAATCACCAGCATCGACTACTACACAAGTCTGGCGCAAGAGGATTATTACCACGAGGGTCAAGAGTCCCCTGGCCGCTGGGCCGGGGCGCTTGCCTTAGAGTTTCAGCTGGCTGGACCTGCTGGCGGTTTAGTCTATGCTCATCTCATGGCCGGACAGCATCCTGTAACAGGTGAGGCGTTAGTTCAGGGAGCTGGTGAAAAGCATCGTCATGGGTGGGATCTGACATTTTCAGCACCGAAGTCCGTTAGCGTTGTCTGGTCACAGGCCGACCAAGACCTTCGACAAAAGATTGAGCAGGCGCAAGCTCAGGCAGTCGGTGAAGCCCGGCGGTACGTTGAGGGACAACTTGTCAGCCGCAGAGGTAAGGGGGGAGTTGTTGTCGAACAGCCTGCTCAAACCCTTTGGGCGGATTTTGATCACAGTACCAGCCGTGCTCAGGATCCGCAATTGCATACCCATGCACTGCTACTTAACATTTGCCAGAGGCAGGATGGCTCATGGGGCACAATCGAGCCCCGCGAGGCGTACCGCGCCAAGATGGCTGCTGGGGCGATTTACCGTGCTGAACTTGCCTCCCAACTGCAAAAACTGGGTTTATTCATCGAACGCGACGGCGACGCCTTCCGAATTGTTGGCGATAATGCTCTACATGGCTTGGAGGCTGAATTCTCAACTCGTCGTGCCGAGATCAAAGAGGCCTTGAATGCTAAAGGTCTAAACGGTGCCAAGGCAGCCGAAATTGCTGCCCTGGACAGTCGACAAGTAAAGCAGACCATTCCCCGTGAGGAGCTGTTTTCTGAATGGCAGGCGAGGGGTACAGAGTATGGCTATAGGCAAGAAGATTTGCTGGGCGTCGAGACAGAACCAATTGAGAAGGTTAGCGACGAACAGCTTCTGGACGATCTGACCCGGCATGCCAGCACCTTCCATAAGCGGGACATTGTTCGTGCTATCGCTGTCAGTTCTCAGGGAGTGACAGGTGCCCAAGGAATTCGCCAACGTGTAGCTGATCTTTTGCAAAGCCCGGAACTTGTCAGGCTGCAAGCTGCAAGCGGCGAGATCCGGTTCAGTACCCGCGAAATGATTGAGCTGGAAGCTGGCATGGCGGCCGCTTCTGAAGCGCGAAAGAACGAAGACTGTCACAAGATAGAGGCGTCCGCAGTTTCAATCGCTCTAGGAAGGCGTACGCTCAGCGACCAGCAAAAAGCCGCCTTTGAACACATCGTCAATGGCAAAGATGGAGTGACAGCTATCCAGGGTATGGCTGGAGCCGGGAAAAGTTTTCTCCTTGGTGCCGCCAACGATGCATGGCAGCAGTCAGGTTATCGCTGTATTGGAGCTGCCCTCAGCGGTAAGGCTGCCGCAGGCTTGGAAGAGGGCTCAGGCATCAAGTCCCAGACTATTCATTCTCTGTTGGCTGACATTGAGCAAAGTCAACTTAAGCTCGACAACAAAACTGTTCTGGTTATTGACGAAGCTGGTATGACCGGAAGCCGGCAAATGTCAAAGCTCGTAAGTCTGACAGCGCAGAATGGCTCTAAATTGGTTCTGGTAGGTGATACCCGCCAATTGCAGCCAGTGGATGCCGGGGGGGCCTTTAGGGCCATTCAAGGGCGTATCGGTGCAGTTGATCTGGATGAGATTCGCAGGCAGAAAAACGAGTGGCAGACCACCGCTGTGCATGATCTTGCTGCTGGGCGGACCGCTGAAGCTCTGGCACGATATGCCGAGGCCGGAAAGCTGCACGTTGCGGATGATCGTAAGGCCGCAGCCGCTACGATGGTCAAGGCCTGGTATCAGGCTGCAAACCAGGATCAGGGCCGACCAGGTGAATATCTGATGTTGGCAGGAACTCGGGCGGATACCAAACGACTGAACGACTTGGCCCGCGTTCAGATGCAAGCTGACGGCAGATTGGGAGCGTCGGCGATGATCGCCCGGGAGGGAGCTGCATCGCTTCAGGTCGCTGAGGGAGAGAGGATTCTTTTTACTCGGAACAGCAAACTGTTGGGCGTTAAAAACGGACACTTGGGCACTGTCCAGCGCATTCTCGGTAGCCCGACAGGAGAGGGTGTGCGGTTGACTGTCAAGATGGACGATGGCCGCCAAGTAACCTTTGACAGCGAAAAATACAGCCACTTGACCCATGGCTATGCCGTGACCACCCACAAAGCCCAAGGGGTAACAGTTGATCATGCCTTTGTTTTAGCTGGTGGAAGCATGACAAGTCGTGAGTTGACCTATGTTCAGGGGAGCCGTCAAAGGAAAGATTTGAACTGGTATTTCGGCAAGGATGAAATCGCCAACGAAACCGGTCTACAGCTCGATGGGAACAGCAACGATCAGCCAGAAATAGCGAAACAATTAAGGGAAATCCAGCAAAGTATTGACCGTATGGCGAAGGAACGCCAGGCCGATACAACGCTGGATTATCAGCAACAGCCCGACGAGGTGGAATTGGAGCGGGAGCTTAGCCTATAAAAAGGAGGGCATGTGCAAGAATTAACTGCAACAGAGCTTTGTCATCAGCTGGATATGTTGGGCCCATGTGCTGATCTTGGAGAATTTACGGAGCTGTTTGAAATCGCGAATTCTGTAAAGGAATGTACGCCGGAAATTGCTTACTTTGTGGCATTTGTAATAACGAGAACATATATCGAAGTAGGACCCTTGATAATTTCCTGCAATGGTAATTTTACTGGTGACTATCCAACAAATTTGTTCAAGGAACCATTGGATGTTCTTTTAGAAATGTTGGATCGTGATCTTGAGCTATCTGGATCGCCTATTGACTACAATTTTTTTAAGGGGATCTGTGATGCTCGATTTTTGTATGAAATGTTAAAAATTATATAGTATTGAATGTGGCCTATAAAAATCTGGATGTGATCTGACATATAGTGTTGGATTTGTTCTTCTTAAGTACCTCTAGACGTAACCGATTAGCCTATTAACTCTCTGATCCCTAGATAATGAATATATCTTTTTTCTATATTAATTAAAAAGTGCGTAGTCCTGATTTTCAATATGCATGCAATTCCACAAATGCATGTTTTTGAAAATTTCTAAGTTATACCTTTTCATAGTCATTCAAGATGTTTTAGGTGGGGGAGATTTTTCTATGAGGGTCAGCTAAAATAAGACTTTCGATTTTGGAAGAATCTGGGTAATTGAACATCTCTTTCGCTCTTTCAAGACATAACTGAAGGGTATCGTTTGAGTTAGGCATTCCGTTATTGGTAAGAGACGAAACACCCAATTTTTGCCTTTTCCTATCCACCTTTTCAATATACTCCTGGCTCATTGGATTAATTCCTCTGTTCCTATCGTTAGCATCTGAAATGCTGTCATAATAAAAGTCATACTCTTCGGGAAACATCTCAGAATGAAGCATTTTTGCCTTATTCTTTATTCTTTCGTCTAGGGATTCACTAGCATCAAGATCGGTTATTTGCTCAGCGCTCAGGCCTTTTCTTGCTTCAGATTTTTTACGTTGAATTTCTCTGTTAAATTTATTAGGCATACATTCTCCTGATCAAGTATCTTTTATTTGACTTTTACCGATGAAGAGTTGACGGTTCTTATTTTTATGGAGGGAGGGTAAACAATATTCTCCGTCATATCGATAATCATAATAAGCCTCCTTTAGCAAAACTGTAATCAGCATGTATTATGAAATTGCATTTCCATGGGAGCGCAACTAGGTATTTCGGCCATTACTGTTTATAATCTTACAGATATTTTTTTCGGGTTTTGTCTGCATGCTCCCTTCTGAAATTCTATCAATCAAAATTATCGTGATACTAACTAGATACGGTTTCTCCGGCCATATTCAGTTTTTTATAAGTTGATGGCGTAATAAATATAGTGCTCTTGTGCTTTTTATAGCTTGAATCTTTTCGAAAGAACTCTTCCTTCGATCGAGAATTTGAGTTCGCCGTTTTCTTCGATAAAAGTGACTGCCTTGCCAGCATAGCGGCGGTAGAGCTGATAGGTTTTACCTTTGTGGATTACGGAACCATCATCTGAAACCATGTCGCTTGTTTGATTAGTCACCGGCTTAGTTTCATTTGCCGTCGAATGCGAACTTGATGCAATGAATGTTGATTTGGACTGCGGTTGCTGCTGGGAGAGGAGCGTCATCAAACCGTCTTGTTTTTTAGAGGGCTGGTTGTTTGCCGCAGGTTCACTTTTTTTCTGGGACTCTTTCTGTGCTTGCTCGAGTCTGCGTTGAATGCCTTCCGGGTCCCGCAACACATTAAGCCATGTTCTGGCTTTGCTGTTATCGGGTTCAATATCGATAATCTTTTCAATTAACCGGCAGGCTTTTCCGAGAGTGTTCTGCGCATCATTCCAGAGATCCTGAACTTCATCCTGTTCAGAGGTTGTCTCCTGCCGCCCTGAATCATCGAGTAAAATTCCTGTGTCCAGAGCTCCCTCCAAAGGAGTGACACCTTTGGCTTTGTAGCGTTTCAGTTGTTCCGGACTTAAGGTGCAATGATATGAAAGCAGCCAGCGTTCTTTGACAAAAAGGACATCACCTTCTTTATTCAGCACCATGAATTCACCCGTTTTTGGTCTGGCCAGTTTCTTGGTCAGATCCGCAGGTGAAAATTCAGCATCGGTCAAACCTTCACGGACTTTATCGCGGTCCCGTTTGGTCTGCAGCTTCCCGACAATCCATGTCGCACAGTTCGACAAACCCTTGTAATCAATGTCTCCTGGGTTCTGCGTGGCCAAAATACAGCCCACGCCAAAAGCCCGTGCCTGTTTTACCAGAAGGTTTAATGCTGGCTTGCAGGTTGAGGTATATGGGTAGGTTGGGTAAAAGGCTGTCTTACCGCCTCCGCCTCCAATTTCATCTAAAAAGAACAGCAGGCGCGGACGGTTACCGCCCGGAGCGCTACCTTGTTGACGCATCCATGTATTGATTGAGAAGGCCACTTGGGCCACTACAAAGCTCTGGTCTTCAAAGTCAGTGATATGTGACAGATTAATAACACTGATCTGGGTCTTGCTATCCAGCCTGTTGGCCCCGACCAGTTTGTCGATGCTCATCTCCTCGCCACGAACCCAATTGGCCGCAGCACCTACCAGTTGGCCATTCACAGCCTGTGCAAGCTTCTGCCGGCGTTTTTCCGGAATATGATCATCAATACTGAGCACACCAATGGTTGAAAACGGCGGTTCCAAAATCATGGATACCAATTGCCCCAGACCATTTTCCCCGGTCAGGTCAGTACCATTTCTCCATGCATGTTCAATAATCGCAGTTACAAAGTCGGTTTCACGATCCCTTTGCCCGGATGGAATAACACGCCTTACCAGCGCTTCAGCCATACTGGTTACCATCACGGACGCGGTATCCGGGTCCTCAGCAAAAAGTGCATCAATGTCCGGTGGCGGTGATGAGATAAGCGGGATGGCAACTCGACGACCAAGCTCACTGCGTGGCGTGAACACCTCAACGGCGATCTTTTCAGAGAACTCCCGCATGTTGGATTCTGCCAAGCCCCAGTCCCAAAGCCGTTTTCTCAGGGAATTCGATTCAGCAAGGGCAGCGCGGCCCAATGAGGTTTTGTCTTCAACCTCAAGCCATGGCGCGAGCGCATTGGGCGATATTTCCGGGAAAGACAATGCCATCGAAGAAAGATCACCTTTAAGATCAACCATAATGGTAGGAACGCCACGAAGCGCAGCCTCCTCAATGATTGCTTTTCCCATAACCGTCTTGCCTGAACCTGATCCGCCACAGATAAAGGTGTGTGTGATCAGGTCGCTGATACGGTGGTGATACAGTTCGCCGGGCTGACCGCTTGGGTCGATTAGTTTTCCCAGATAGAGTTCGCTCACTATTTATCCTCCTCCGGCATTTGCAGTGTTCCGGATTGCCATTCACGGAATTTTTTCAGAATAAATGGAAGGTCATTTTCCTTATGAGGCTCGCCATTTGCACGACGGCCGACGTAATCAGCCCGGGCCATGAAAATGTCGCCTTGGATATCCCCCGGCTTTTTCTTCTGGAGATAGACCACGTTGGTCGGAATACTTGTACCAGTCGACGCAAAAGTCTCACTTGGCAGAGAGATCACAGCCTTGATCAGCGCATTCTCTCTGATGTAATCGCGAACCGGTTTGGCCGTTGCATTTGAAAGCACACCATCCGGCAGGACGATCAACAGCTTGCCTCCAGACTTCAACACTCGCAGGTAATGCTCAATAAACAGAACTTCACTGTCCTGACTGTTTCTCGGACGTTTCTCTGGTGGGCGGTCTTTGGTTTTGAAGACCTTTACTTCGTGACCAAATTGATAATCCAGAAGGATATCCTTACTCTTCACGGATTTACCAAAAGGCGGATTGGTCAGGATAAGATCAATGCTGTTGGGGCCGATTTGCTGTTTTCGCTTTCCAGCCCCGAAGTCAACTTCATATTCAATCTGGGGTTTCAGCCCACCAAAATCCTCGTTGTATGTATAGTTCTGGTGAAGCCAATTGGCGTTGCGCTGATCCACCGCATGGATAATCATATTCAACTTACCAAGACGGGCAGCTTTTTCTTCAATCTCAGCGGCAAAGAAAGTGCTCTGACCGAGACGTTTAAGCAGTTCCTCTTTCTTGGCTTGTTCAATTCCGTTGGACAGCGTGTGTTTGTACACATCTTCATATGTGGCTATCAAAAAGCCACCTGATCCTGCACAGGCATCCAAGAAGCGCTGATTGCTTTCAATATCAAGTGCTGGAGCATCCGGCATTTCCCGGGCCAGATCCAGCATGAAGGCAACTATTTCCCTCGGAGTAAAGAACTGCCCCAGGTCCTTACCTTTAAAGGTGTCAGACAGCATAATCTCGAAAGCTCTACCCAGAACATCGCCCTGTGTATCTTTCAGGTTGATATCTTCCAGTCGTGCGATCACACGGCTTACTGTCTCTGACTTACTCAGAACCCTTTCGTTTTCATCGGTGAAAACCTCAGGGTGACGACCTTTTAGATCATCAAAAAGATTGTTGATGAAATTCTGCCCGGCCTTGTCTCCCATATGCTTGTTTTCAGCACAGTAGGATTTGAACTTGGCCGTGGTAAACGAACCGTTGGGTTTAGCATCTTCATTCAGTTTGATGAACAGAAAACGGGTAAATTCATCGAAAATCCAGTCATTTCGCTTGTTTTCAATGTCCCAGATATCCTGCCAGCATCCCTTCATCAATTGTACAAAGCGGGAGAGGCTGTTTTCGGTATGCAGTGTTTTTCGTGCCCATTGCTCAAGGCTGTCTACAATATCGGGCTTGAGCTCTTTAACCATGTCTTCGGCATCCCGGACAGCATCCCATTTTTCGATGGCCTCGTGCAGCTCATTTCCTTTTTCTACATAAAAGAGACGCAAGTGCTCTCCAGTCTGCACAACACAGTATGCCGCCGGGCCGTTAGGCATGAGGATGCTTAACGCCTTATAGCGGTTTGCTTCGGCTTCACTCAGCGTTGCTCCGTTATGATTGAAGGCTGCATAGCAGTTACCCACAGTCGTTGTAACAAGAAATTCAGCCTTATCATCAAGCCCTTCAACAGTGGACGCGACGCCATTACCATCACCGGTATTGATCTGGTACTCTTTGAAGCCGAGCGTTTTTACCAGAATGTCCTTGAATTGTTCTAATGTTGCCATATCTATCAAACTCCTCTTGTTACATAAATTGCTACCGGTACGACTGTCTCTTCCGGGGTCAGTCCGCCATGATCATTCCCTTGAACGTTGTGAGGATTGCCAGTGGAATCCTGAACTTTCCCCGGCCAGCCGTAGCTGTCGTATCCAAAGGGAACCTCAACAGCATCCAATGCAGAAGGGAGTCCATAATCCGTTGCAGGTGAAATCACTTTGACATCAGCCGGTCCCATGGATGTGCGGGCTGTCGTTTTATATTCCAGGCATCGGTTATGAATGAAAACTTCTCGGTCATATCCGGCAGCCGACTTCAAATCATCGATCACATACTGTTTGTTGTAGTGGGCAAACCCATGATCCGCAGTTATTACTACAGCCGTTTTCTGCTGCCCGGAGATCCGGCGCAGGTGCGGAAGAGCGACTTCTTTGACATAGGCCAGCATAATCTCCTGCAGGCTGGACATCCCTTTTTGCAGAAGACGGTCCTGAAGGTTGAAAACAATCGCCTTGAAACGGCTCTTGCTGTCCACAAGGTCCCGGACCTTTCGGTTCAACGTGTCGGGGTTGTTTTCTTTTTCGTTGTAGCAGAGATAATTCTTCTGTTTATCCCAACCAGCCTGGGCAATGCCGTTGTTCTGCAGGCATCGTTCCAGTAAATCCGGTTCGCTTCGACCGTTCGGCCATGTTCTGAATTCCCCGGGATAGCTACCGGCAAAAATGGCCTGCCTGCAATATTCGGTAATACTTGGCAGATAGGTGCATGCCCTGTACTCCTTTTCCAGTCCTTCATAGGAACGGAACATTTCCCGCCCGGGAACCATAAGGAAGCGGTCTCTCAGCAGTGACCAGTTGGCCACACTCATACCATCAAATACTATGAGGTAAACCTGCTCAATACCGGAATCCTGCAGCAGTGGTTTTACGGCAGCGTCAACCACATCACTGTTCAGCCATGGACGACAGGTCCCGGCTGAATAGCCTATTTCGTTAATCCATTTAGGAAGGCCACGACTTGGGTTGGAGTAAAAGTCAGCCCATGCCACACGTATTTTATCGCAGGCTTTTTTAGCCCGTTGAGTGATCCTGAATACATTGACCTTTTCAGGTAGCTGGGTTGAACGGCGTTCGACCTCCAGCGCCATGGCGGACAGGGGCAGATACACCTTGTCGATCAACTCGAGCCATTTTTCCCAATCAAGATGAGTAAGGTTATTGGCAGCATCTTCAGCCCGATCGGTCAGCCGATGGATCGTTACCATGGCTTCGAGCAGAGAGACATGATCCTCATATTTTTCACGGGCTTGATGTTTCTGAAGCGCCTCCAGCAGGCTCTCCCATTGCGGCGAATCCGGCACATCGAGGGTGTCGGTTAATTTACAGGATGCCTTTTCAAGAGGCAGTGTGTCAGCGCGTTCGCCATTAACCACCACATCAAGGAGAGCATGCAGCGTCACCGCCAAGCCCTGAGCCAGAATTCCGCCATCGGCTTCGAGCAGTTTGATTAACTGATTCAGCAGGCGCTCGGCACCAACCCCATCAACCGCTTTAACAACCGTTGCAAGGGATTCCGTTACGGCACTTGGGTGTTTAGGGAACACTTCTTTTTGCAGATAGTTCAATGCCTCTTCACAGGGGAGACTGTCTTTTACCGTAATTCTGCGGCCCCATTCTGCCAGTCCGTTTAAGTCGGCACCATCTTCAAAGATGTCCACAAAAAGATCGCCAAGTTCGCTGCCTTCAAGAAAGGAGCGCATCCGATCCGCGGACAACATTTGCCAGCCTTCCAGAATGGAGGCCAACAGACAGAGAGGTAAAACCGGAGGCGGATCATTTTCAATAACTGCCGCTTCAACAAGAGCAAAGCGTGGGGCATCCAGCCAGGTTTTCACGACATCCAGAAATTCGTTTTCAAGCTGTTTACGTTCATCCGCTTCAACTGCGCCCAGCACTTCACGCACGCGTGGCAGAGCATCTTCATACCAGAGCTTGTCCAGTATACGGTCAGCACTCCAACCGGAGGAGAGAATTTCGGTATCATTTAGGAGGGAGGCCAGAATTACCCGCTCCAGACTGTAAGACTCCAATTGCGGGAGATATGGCGCAAGGTTCCAGAATGCAGTGACTGGTAAACGGTCCAGCAATGCTCGTGGATTTGTCACACCCAGCGCCTTTGCCACATCACATCCGGTTACGGTACGGGCAGAGATGCTCGATCTTGCCTGAAGGTCGGGTACATGGTCCGGCTGCAGTTGTTTTCTGGAGACAATGATTTTCGGAGTAGTCGTGCCGCTATTTCGTTCCTCTTCAGAACAGGATCGGAGGGCAAACTCATTGGCACACACATGCACCGGGATGGTCGTGCCGTCTATGGATACAACTTGCGATGCGTCGGCAAAATAACCACGCACATCGTTTATCAGCAGATATGAGCGGTCCACTTTTTCCCGGTTGCGCCACAAGCCGGTCAATGCTTGTTTCATTGCCATCATTGCAGCGCCTCCTTGGCCTCAGACACCAACTCATTAAACCAATCATCATCCAGTAGATTGAAAGTATTTGATTTTGCTTTCTTTAGAAGGTCATCCGCTTTGTCTTTGTATGCATTTTCCTGAACTTCAAGCTCGTGAGACCTTTCAATGGTATCCCGGATAGCAGATGCCACTCTTTTGATTTGATCATCATCCAACTTGGGGAAAGGAAGCATCCCAAGAGCTTTGTCACTGACATCTTTTTGGCTTTCACTTTTACCGGTGCATTTGTTGGCCAAATGCCTCTTGATAGGGCCTGTTTTAAGATAAGCCCAGATTATGGTTCTAAGATCCCCAGAAACTTTGGAGGTATTCAGTTTGAGGAAGTGATGCGAGCCCCAGCATTGATCATGTATGATGTACGCCTTTCCCTGAAGGATAGATGGTTTAAGGTGAGCCCAAGCAATATCTCCGGGATAAAAATGTGTTCTCCCGGTCGGGCTCTCTATTTCCATTTCAGGCAGGTCAATGTCACCCCAATAATTTCCGGGCAGACTATCGATTGAAATATATCGTTGAGTGCCTATTGGGATTTTTTCATTTGAACCATCAACTTCGCAAGCCTCAGATAACGGCACAAACTTACCTGATTTCCAGCATTCATCCTCAAATTGTGGATTCGCACCGAGCACATCAATACGATCAATTCCTAAATCAGCTTTTTGAAAATACAACCGACCAAACCAAGGACGTGGGAACTTAGATATCTTCAGTTCTGAAGCGATCGACTCCAAAATGGAATCCAATGTGGAAATTCTCTCCACTTCGACTGCGCCGACCTTTTCTCTTATCCCCTGCGATAATTTGAAAACATGATCATAATTTTCTAAAATTTTGCGTTTTTCATCAGAGCTGATTTTGGGAATTACGAGATTCCTTAGCTCAGGGAGTGTTATTGCCGATCCTACAATAGACTCTGCGACCATTTCTCCAAAGCTTCTAACTGTCATTTGAGACAACCCTAAATCAGAGTTTAGGACCAGCAATAGAAACTCTGAATCGACTTTGTTATCAACTGGAAACACTGCAACTTCACGAGTTATGTTGCCACCCGATAAATCTGTTGGAACTATTGCTGTTTTGCCCAAAGTCCCTTTAACGGATATGATAACTTCACCGCCATGCAGTTTTGTATGAGGGTGATTTTTTGCAATTTCTGTTGAGACATATCTAAGTCTTGAATAATCAATTGAATGCTCATGAGTTATTGCAGATATTGGAATTACAGGAATCCCATTTTCAACTTCTGGTCCTAAAATAGCAATTCCATGTCGAATTTTCCTTGGATCACCAACAAGATTTCCCGTTGTTTGAGTTTTGCCTTTAAGTGAGCTTATCTGTTCGTGTGCGCACTGAAGTGATATCCTTAATCTTGCGGATAACGGTTCAATTTCTGGAGAACCTAAAAATACAAGAGGATCATTTTCTAATACTTTCATAACCGTTACTCCACCTTCCATGGTTGATCGTCTTCCTCAACCTGCTCTGCCTTCAGCAGGTCAGTCATTGCTTCAGCCACGCAGGATTCGAAGTCCCGACGACCACCTTTAAAGAAGCCGAGCAGTTTCGGTTTAAGTTTTTTCAACAGGTCATCCACATTAACCTTAACGGCAGCAGCATCGACCAGTGCTTCGGCAAGACGTGCCCGCATGGATTCATCCGCCAATGCTTCTTTGGCCTCGTTGGTAACAGCAGTTTCCAAAAGCCCCAGAAGCGTATTCGCAGCTGCATGGTCCGCTACATAATCCTTGATATCATCCGCACAGCCGATCAGGTGATCGAGGTACTCCTTTATGCCGCGCTGAATCAGTTTCAGGTATTTTTCCGGTTTGAAATCTGTTGTCTTGCCCGGCGTGTAACCGCATTCAGAACATATCCAGCCATTCTGCAGGTCGGCCTGCACATCGGCCAGTGCACGTTCACAGACTTTTGTTACCTGCACTTTTTCCAATAGCTGTCCCAGCTGCCACTCAATCTCGGCCGGACTGTAATGGGCACTCAATCCATTCACCTGTGATAGGTTTTGGAGGAAACCATAGTCTTCAGATGTAAGCACCGCGTCACGTAGTTCTTTCAGGTTTTTATGCAAGCCGGTGTGTTCGCTGATGTACTGATTGACATAATGTTCCTGCAGGTCTTTCCACTCGGCAATGATGGAACTTAGCTCGCCGTCAGCACCTGACGAGAGGACATAACTTTCAATATTATCCAGCAGTGCCCGACAGGTAGAGTCGATCGTTTTCGGTAGCCCCAGTGCCATCAACTCTCTTAAGCGTGAGGTAATGGTGCTGAGTTCACCAATACGGTCGATAAAGTCACGGGCTTCCCGAAGGCGGGTGGCAAATTCTTCAATGCAGGTATAACGGTTCGGAGCATCGATATCGTCATCATCTGCCAGTCCGAGCATGTCCTTCATGGCATCTCGCACCGCATTGAAGCAGGAGATCCGGCTTTCACGGGCATCTTCCGGGAGCGCAAACAGGTCGGTCCATTCTCCAATGGCTTCCGGCACATCTGCTTTTGGCCAAGCAGAGAGGGCCTGTTTGGCGGAGTTGAACTCCCGGCCGGAATCAGATTCGGCCTGTTTGAGTGTATCGAGCAACCGTTCTGCCGATGCAGGTGTATAGCCGTTGCCTTCTTTCCAAAGACCGAGCACATGGAGCGACTGGGTCAAATCATGCCAGAGGGTTTCATCCGGTCTGGTTCCCGGACGAAGTTCATCCAGCCTCTGCAACCAGTCATTAGGGCTGCCCACAGAGCTACGGTCATCCTGAGAAACCACCTTGCCGTCAATGGTATAACCGCTGATTTCACCAATACTTATCAACAGGGTGACAAGGATATCCACCCATGTGTCGGTAAGTCCGAGGTCGGTGGTTTTTAACCGTTTACGGGTATCGGCCATGGACGTAGACCCAGTGTCTGACTTGCGAATATTGTCCTTGATCCGGTCTTTGGCTTTTCGGAAGGCTTCAACGCTTCCGGCCGACAAGGTTACAGCAGCTTCTCCTGATACCGAGGTGTTCAGAAGCCCCAGTGGGGCAAGGAACTTTTCCAGATCGGCTTTGCCGGTTCCATCACCATCGGTCACAAGCCCTTTCCAGATTGCATCAAGAACTCGCTTTGCCATTATGGATGAGGGAACAGCAAGGTTGTTGGCCGTGTATAGATTTTTAAAGTCAGGATGCAGTTCAAATACTTTTGATAGCGCCATGCCTCCAATCTTTTCGAGCAAGGTGCTCAGTGCTCGCTCGCTTTGTGGAATACTGTTGTATAGCGAAAGCAACTCTGCCGGTTCGCACAGGAGGGACCAGACTTGATCTTTTGCGTCCCATTGACGGATTTCACCCTCAATGAAGGCGGCCTGCAGGCGTTCTATAACCGATTTTTTCGGCTGCACGTCTGTTTGACCGGCTGGTATATCCAGCATCTCTTTCAATACATCAAATTTTCGGCGAGTTGATTGTGTTGCGCCACCGGCGTTGATCTGTGCCTGATAGTCCCCATAGAGTTTTACCAGCGCCATGCTATGCTTAATTTCATCAATGTCTTGTACTGGCAGTGTGGCCGGTAGCCAGATCAAGGTGCGCGGGTTGCCGTGCTTAATCTGATCCATTTCAACATCAAGTGGTGATGCCGATGGAAAAAGAATGAGAGAATGCAGAGCTTTTACCGGCGGGACATCTTTTATAAATCCTTCCGTCTGATGATCGCTTGTGACGGTTTTTATGGATTCAAGTCGGTAATCGACAGAGCGACGAGTTCTCTGCCAGTCAATTTCAACCTGTGTGGCAAAGCCGTGACCAGGAGGGATCGTTCCGCCCAACGGGCTGCCCGGGAATCTGAAAAACAGTTCCAAGTGGGAGCGGTAGGCGCTTTCGGTTTGAATATCATCTCCAAAACCATTCCGAACCCTGTCGATTTCAACAAGAAGCTCTTCGCGTTCGCCTCCATCACCTTCCATTGAGAGGAAAAAGGTCGGGTTGTCATCGGCACCTTTCCGGCGCAGGGCACTAAAGGAGGTGGTGATTTTATCCAGCAGGTTGATGGTTTCCGTATCGCTGCCTGCAGGATTGGATTCATGGCCCGGCCATCTGAGCAGGAGCGCATCATTGAGTCTGGATATATCCAGCTCCTCTTTAACCATTGAAAGGACAATCAACGCCTTGACCAACCGCTCACTGGCATCCCTGGCAAATTCTTTGGCCTTCTCATCCCATCTTCTGTAGGGCGCTCGGGCCAGAACTTCATCACGGGCATTGCTGCAGAATCGCTCAAACAACGCATAGTATTTCTGCATCTCCGGATCATCACTGATGATCTTGTTGCGGAGGTCTTCGTAATTAAAGACATCATCCAACACTGCAACGCGCTTCCAGTCTGTGTCTGCAGATGTGTTCCTTTCAATAAATTCCTGAACGAAACCCAACGCCCCACGTGATCGACCGCCTCGGTTGGTAATGACGGTGAGACAGTAGAGAGCGAAAGGATGCATTGGGTAAACATCCGCAAAGTGCTTTGACTCATCTGTGACCGGTTCACGCTCACGGAAGTACCGTTTGAAGAAGTCGGTAAACGTTCCCCGAAAATGAGGCTGTAGTTCGTCCTTGAAGAGATCTGCCAGCTTATGAACACATTTCGATTTGTCTCTGAAAAGCCTGTGGTTGTAGATGCGATGAAACTGGGTTACCGGTATGTTGATGGATTGAAACCTGCCGGATTGTCCCGACAATTTCCCCATTAATTCCGCGTCATAGGTTCTGCCTGCTTGGCGGGCAATATTCTGGATCTCTTCCTGAACGGCTCCGAATACCCAAAATGGCTGGTCTCCCGCCAGACCGGCTTCGGCCAACTGGCCAAGAAATGCTGTGCCACGATTAAAATGTTCGTCGCTTTGAATAAGGTGAAGGTACAGCTCATCGATGAAAACAATGACGCCTTCATACCCTTGCTTTTTGGCAATATCGACGAGCTTTTTAACCTTTTCCGTTACAGTAGTTCGGTCTTGAACAAGCTGGATATTGAGTGCCGCGACGGCTTGTTCAATAAGGTTTTTCTGATATTCCTTGTCGTACTGGCCAAGCTTTTCAAGGGTCAGCCTATGGTTATCCTGAATCCATCCTTCCACGTCGCTTTTTGTTCCGGGAGCAGTGTGATTGTAGAAGGTTTCAATATACGCATCTGTATTTGAAAGGGTTGCCGTTACAGGCGGAGACAATTTCCTTAAATGATCGGTCGCCGAATGCCAGAAGGCCTCTTCCAAGGTTTCATCCGGGACTTCAATTGCAGTAAAGTTGATCGTCAGGAATTTACGGGGAGCAAGTGCGTCCATACCCCATTCAGGCTTCCCGTCCAGAAACTGTTTTCTCAGTGTTGGCTCGGTAAGAATTGCAGACAGCCATGCCATGAAGATTGTTTTACCCGAACCATATAGTCCGGTAATAAAAAATCCACGTCCCTGCTTTCGGTGAATTCTATCCAGAATAATCCGGGATGACTCTTCAACCTCCGGAAGCATGACAAAGCTTTTAAATATTCGAGTCCGGCTGGATTCGTCGTGGGTTGATTCGTTGAAGTTTTCAACCCAGCTGCTCACCGGCGTAAAATCAAACATATCTTTCATTAATGGCATATCAGGCCTCCAGTTCCACTATTGGTTGATCTCCACGGGTTAATGTGTGCTCTCCGCATCTGCACATCTGACCGGCCATGCGTCCCGTTAAGACCATCAAAATTCTCTTATTCCCGACAGCATCGTTGTACCACGTCGTGACCGGGTCCATCCCCAGAGCAAAAACAAGCTCCATATGATCAAGAACAGTCAGTCCTTCCGGCTGAAACTGTTCTGCAACTCTGTCATGAACCGCTTGCCGTAAACGGCTCCCGAAGCGTTTCAAATCACTATTTAATGTGTCGGGATTGAATTCGTATATTTCTTTGAGCAAAGGGTCTTCGTCTATGAGCTCGAGGATTATGTTGTTCACTGCTATGTAGCGGGTGGAGCCAAAGTCTGAGGCGTCAGCAATACGTTTGGCCAGCCATGTTTTACCTGAACCTTGACGTCCGACCAGACAGCACAAGGTACGTCCTCCTGTGTTGCCTGTGTTTATCAGACCCTTCAATTGTTCTATGGCTCTGGATTGAGCGGGAGTTGGCGTATTATTTCCAGGCATCGACATATTCCTCCAAGGTTTGATAAGTCAGCTGTATCTGATCTGTTTGCCCATGGCGGTGATATTCACAATGTCCTTTGACTGAGAGCTTGTTTACCCCGGCTATTAGAAGAGATCTGTTACATAAAAAGACAGGTGCTATAACACTCTGATTCATCAGGGTTGCCGTAGACGGAGCTCGCCACCCATTGCGAAGGGAGTCAAAATAGATTGCATATCCAAGAATAGACTCCGTTGGAAGGTATGTTTTTACCTTATAGTTTGATTTTGATAGTTTCAGCTTTCCTGACTTAACCAGTATTGACCTCACGCGGTCTCGGGTCGATTGAGGCATCCGCTCGTATTTTTTCTCTAAAAGTTGATCAAGGTGGTATTTGGAGAAAACCGCTTCACCTGTATTAAGGAAACTGTCCGTAACGAGAAGAGAGAGGGTTTCATAGAGAATAGGTGTCGTCATGCACAGCTGGAAAAAAATCAAATCCTGAACGGCATCGTCCTCATTTCTTACCTTCTTAAACATTCTCAGGAATGGTGTGTCGACAATGGTGCCGTTCTCAATTTCCAAAAATCTAAATTTCATGTGTTGCCAGAGTTTTTCTTTATTGGACTCTGACTTTTGCGGCCAACTCTGTATACAGGAATTGCGCACCGCCTGCTGATCTTTGCTCTCCAAAGCAAAGTCAAGAAGGGTCAATGTTTCCTCTAAAAGAAATCCATATCCAATTGTTGAGAATTTTTTATCCATTAAAAACATCGCCTATTGTCGAATTTATTTATTTTTGGTGTTGCTCTAATAGTCTCAATTTGTTTTTTGAGATAAAACGAGAGGGATAGTCATTTTGTCGCCGATGATCTTTTATTTTTAACCAGTCGATAGCAACAAGCTTCTCGGCCCTCTTTTTTTTAAGATTGGGATTTGTTTATTGATATTATTTTAGAATGATTGATTCTTAGACGTTGAAAGGTCTTTTTTTAAGGGCATATTAATCGTCAAAGGTGAAGTCGTCAAACGCTTTTATCCGTATAGTGAGGTAAATATGGTTATCCCGTTAATAAAAGAAATATTGGGAGAATTGAAATCTATATATGATCTTTTGGAAAGAATAATTGATGGGCATTGCATCCCCTCATAATCAAGAAAAATGACGGTTTCCAGATAAGCTGGACCCTCCGCAATTTTTCTGGATTTTTTCACCCCAGCCTAGTCGGCCTAGTCGCCAGAGGTACATGAGCGGCGCACAAAACGCTGCGCTAAGTACCTCAACAGCGAATAAAAGGAGACAAGGCAATGAGTGAAGACATCAGAATCTACGTAGCAGACCTTGCAGCATACAACAACGGGAAACTTCACGGTGTTTGGGTGAATGTGTGTAATGCTCTCGATGATATCTTGGCGGAGGTGCATGCAATGTTGGATGATAGCCCGGAAGAGTTAGCGGAAGAGTATGCTATTCATGACTATGAAGGTTTTGATGGATATCCAGTAGGCGAGTATGAAGGAATTGATAACGTGCATGAGATCGCCTGCTTTATCGAAGAACATCCGAAGCTTGCAGGGGGGCTACTTAGTCAATTCAATGGTAATGTTGACGAGGCACGCCAGGCCATGGAAGATGGTTATTGTGGCTGCTATAGCTCAGTTGCCGATTATGCCCAAGAGCTGACGGAGGAGACGAGCCTGGTTCCTAAACAGCTGGCCTTTTATATTGACTATGAGCGCATGGGACGCGACATGGAAATGAGCGGTGATATCTGCACTATTCAAACCGCCCACGATGAAATTCATGTTTTCTGGAACCATTAAAAGGAACAGTTGAAAAAACGGCTACCGACATAAAAGTAGCCGTTTTTGTAAACAGACAAATTTTTCGCCCCGTTCCGGGGCGTGAGAGATGTTGACCCCTTACTTGATTCCTATAGCCGCAGATATTGGTATTACTTTCGACTCGGTTTTAAGTCTGTCTAGGTAATCTGCCCAGCGCTGCATCATCCGATGCCGTTGTTCAAGGTGTTTAGTTCGATTGTAGGCTCTGCCCAGAGCATCTTTTACCTGGTGGGCTAATTGATGTTCGATATACTCAACTCGTTCTTGCAGTACTTCTTCTAGAATTGTACGTGCCGTTGCCCTGAAGCCGTGAGCTGATACTTCTTCTTTGGAGTACCCCATACGGCGCAGTGCTGCATTCAGGGTATTGTCACTAATGGGTCTCGCAGTCGATCTGACAGATGGGAAGGCCAGATCGCATTGTCCGGTTACCATTTGTAAGGATGTTAAAATCTGGATGGATTGGGAAGCTAGGGGAACAATGTGTTCTGTTTTAGTTTTGCTAACGGAGTAACGCCATTCAGCAGTTTTAAAATCAATCTCTGACCACTTCATGGCACGAAGTTCTCCTGGACGCACAAACAGAAGAGGTGAAAGCTGAAGGGCATACTTCACAATCTTGTTACCGTCATAATCGTCAATAACCCTAAGCAATTTGGCTAGTTCAGAGGGCTCCGTAATTGCCGCTCTGTGGCCTCTTTGTACTTTTTTAAGTGCCCCGGCAAGGTCGACAGTTATATCACGTTCAACGTAACCACAGGCGACGCCAAAGCGGAAGACTTGAGAGATGATGCTTTTAACCCTAGATGTTAACTCTCCGACGCCGCGATTTTCCATTGGTCTTAAAACTTGCTCCAAAACAAGTTTTGGAGTGATTTCAGTTATTGGTGATTCTCCTATCGCCGGATAGATATCCTTTTCTAGTCGGCGAGAATGTAGATTTTTGGTTTTTTCGGCTAGGTCTGACTGGTTGTCTTGCCATTCAGAGGCAATACGTTTGAAGGTGTATTCTTTGATTTCCTTTTTAAGCTGTTCTTTTTCTTGCTTGTCCACAAGTGGGTCAATACCTTGAGCAATCAGCTTACGTGCGTTTTCGCGCCGTTGGCGGGCTTCAGATAGGCTAATTTCAGGATAAGTACCAAAAGAGATACGCCTTTCTTTGCCTTCAAAACGAAATTTGAACCGCCATCCCTTGTTTCCATTTTTGTCAATGGCTAGATATAGCCCGCCACCATCAAACATTTTTTTCTCAGAAGGACCAAGATTTTTTGCATTTCTAACCTGAATATCTGTGAGGGGGGTCGTTTTTCTGGCCATTTGCAGTCCTTTTAGGGATAAGAAGTTTTAGGGATAGAATGACTTATCCCCAAACCTATCCCCATAAAGTGCGGATGTCAACGGACAGATACGAACAGAAAAGGACCAAAACGGAAATATAAAAAGTTACTGTTATATAAAGGAGATTATCTGTAAGTATCTGTAAAGAGGATATTATTTAGATTGATTGTAACGTAAGAATGGGGTTTTTGGCAAAGAAAAAGCCCCTGACGAATCAGGGGCTGTTTTCTTTTTATGGTACCGAAGGCCGGAGTCGAACCGGCACGCCGTGAGGCAACGGTGTTTGAGACCGTCGTGTCTACCAATTCCACCACTTCGGCACGAGAAGGACGATTATAGTTCTGCAGCGCGGTTTGTCAACCCTGTATTGTCTGTCGGAGCAAAATAAATAACATTTTCCAGCTGTCACCTTGGGGCAGGGGCTGGCCGTCCAGGCTGAGCAACGGGCGGATGTCGATGAGCGAGTTGGTGATGAAGGTTTCATCTGCGTTTTGCAGCTCGGTCAAAGACAGGTCGCGTTCCACCACGTCCAGATCAAGCATGGTCCCGAGTGTGAGCAGCTGCTGACGAATGATGCCGTTAAGCACCAATTGACCGCAGGGCGGGGTGATCAGGGTACGTTCCTTGCGAATGAAAATGTTGCTGGTCGCTCCTTCCAGCACCAATCCCTTTTCATCGACAAAGATCGCTTCATCGGCCTGCTGGCTATGAGCGTAATTTTTAGCGTAGAGACAATCGGCATAATTGCCGCGTTTCAGTTGGGGCAGGTGGCTTAGCGGATTGACCCGGCGGTTTGGCGCAATGACGGCGCTGAGCCCGGCGGGCCATGTTTCTTCCGGCAGGCTGGGGTAGTCGCAGGCGGTCAGGCAGAACCAGCCTTGCTGCTCTGGGAAATCGAGCCCGGCAAACTCTCCACGGCCAAGGGTCAGGCGCAGGCGTGAGCAGGGGGCCTGCAACCGCTTGGAGACCTGTTCCAGGGCTGCATCCAGCTGGGGGCGGTCGCAGGGGAAGCCGGTCAGCCAGGCGGCCTGCTGCAGTCGGTCAAGATGTTCTTTGGCAAAGGCCACGCTCTGCTGGTTGGCCTTCATGGTTTCGAACAGGCTGTCACCAAACAGGACACTACCGTCCTGCAGGGAGACTCTGGCTTGTTCCGGAGTGACGAATTCACCATTAAAACAGATCAGCATAATTTAGTCCTTTTTTTGCTTGAGAACAGTCCGCAGCGCTTCGCCTTTGGCCAGGCATTCGTGCCACTCCCTGGCCGGGATGGAATCGGCGACGATCCCGGCCCCGGTCTGGTAGTTGAGCTGGTTGCCGAAGCGTTGAAAACTGCGGATTAGAATATTGAGGTCCATGTCCCCGGTGACGCTGATGAACCCGGCGCTGCCAGTGTAACTGCCGCGGCCGACGGGTTCCAGTTCGTCGATGATTTCCATGCAGCGCTTTTTGGGGACCCCGGTGATGGTGCCGCCAGGGAAGGTCGCCTTGAGCAGGTCGAAGGGCCCGTTCTTCGGGGTGAGCCGGCCGCTGACATTGGAGACGATGTGGGTGACATGGGAATAGGGTTCCAAGACCATGAGCTCGTCGACCTCGACGCTGCCGAACTGGCAGACCTTGCCCAGATCGTTGCGCGCCAGATCGATGAGCATCATGTGCTCTGCCCGTTCCTTGGGGTGGCCAAGGAGTTCCTGGCGGAGTTGGTCATCTTCCGGCAGGGTGAAGCCGCGCGGGCGGGTGCCGGCGATGGGGCGTGCTTCGGCCAAACCGTTGCTGAGCGAGACCAGCCGTTCCGGTGAGCTTGAGATGATCTCCAGACCGGGAAAATTCAGGTAACAGGCAAAGGGAGAGGGATTCAATTCGCGCAGCTGGCGATACAGCTCGGTGGAATCGCCCTCGATGGTTCCGTCAAACCGGCACGACAGATTGACCTGATATATGTCGCCGTTGAGGATATACTCCTTGCCCCGTTCCACCATGGCCATGAACTGTTCCTGGGACAATATCGGCTGAGGTTGTTGGATGACCGAAAAAGAGCCGACCGGCGGGTTGCCGGAAAAGCTTTGAATCTGCTCTTTCAATTCCGGCAATTCCGGACCGCCGGGCAAGGCGGCAAGGATCAACCTGGCGGAGCGATGATCGTAGACCGCAGCGGCGTCGACCCAGTAGAGGTCAAGATCCGGGGTGGGCAGGTCGCGGATTGCCTGGCGCGGAAGGTCCTCGATTGAGGCGGCAAGGTCGTAACTGACATAACCGAAAAAACCGCCTGGAAAGGGAGATTCGCACTCAATCGGCAGGCTGCGCTCGGCAAGGATGGCGGCCAGGTTGGCAAAGGGATCGCCGGGCAGACTATCGCTTCGGTCGCCCTCGCTGCGCAGCAGCCGGCCGTCCCGGAGCTGATAGCGTTCCTGCCAGCTTAGCGGCACAATCGAGTAACGCCCGGTCTTGGGTCGGGGATTGAGGGTTTCCAGAAAGCCGGGCCCGTCCGGGCAGTGGAGCAGGTATAGTTCCAGCGGGTCGAACCTGGGCAGATTGAAAGAGCAGCTTCTGATCATGCCGGTTTCCGCGCCAGCAAGCCCACCAGAGTGCCGCCTTTTTTGGAGGGTTCCAAACCTTCTTCGTGAACCAGGATCTCCCAATCGGAAAAAATCTTCAGTAACTCTCCCGGTTCCAGGACCATTTTCGGTTCCAGCCGGCAGGGTTCGCCGTGGCCGGCGTTGGTAAAGGTGCGGATCATGATCAGTCCACCGGGTTTGACTCGCTCCTTGAGGCTGAGGAGCAGTGGCCGGTGCAGGTAAAAAAAGTTGATCACCAGGTCAAACTGCTGCTGGGGCAGCTGCGGGCTGTTCTCCAGATCGGTTTCCAGGGTGGTGATGGCGACGCCACGCTCAGTGGCCTTTTCGGCCAGCTGGCGAAGGGCCACTGCGGAATAATCGAGGGCAGTGACGCTGAACCCCTGTTCGGCCAGGAACAGAGCGTTGCGACCGCGGCCGCAGGCGACATCCAGGGCGCTGCTGCCGTTGAGCAGGTGGCGCTGCTGCAACAGCCAGGAATCGGCCTGCCAGCCGTCGCTGAAGTCTTTGTCGCTCCAGCGTTCATTCCATGATTGACGTTCGTTGCTCATGATCAAGAATCCGTGGTCATTGTTTCATCAATAACACCGCCAACAAGGTCAACAGCACGGCTGTCACCCGCCGTGGGGTGAGGCGTTCGCGGTAGACCAGCACCGAGAGGATGATGGCGATGACAAAATGCATTCCGGTTAACAGGGCAATGGCCGACAGCGGACCGGTCGCCATGGCCTTGAGCAGGGCGTAGAAGCCGAAGAAGTTGAGCACCCCCATGAACAGGCCGATGAGCAGTGCTTCCTTGCGTTGGCCGCCGGGCGCGGTGGTTTTCCCGTGGCGATTGATCAGGATGGAGAACACCGTCCCCATGCTGTAAGTCAGGGTCATGAACCCGGCGGTATCAGCATGCATGGCGGCCAGTTTGCAGGACACCGAAGAGATCGCCCCGCAAATGATTGCGGCCAGAACAAACCAGAGTCCGCTGCCAGCCCGGTGGTGCAGGGTCTTGTCCCGTTTGACTTCACCGCTGAGCAGGGCAACCACGCCCAGCCCCACCGCGACGCCCAGCCATTGCCAGGGGCGCAGGGTTTCATGAAAATAGATCAGAGAAAAAAGAATGACCAGGACCAGACTCAAACGGGTGAGGGGATAGGTAATCCCCGCCGGAAGGCGCTTGAGCGCTTCGATCTGGGCGATGGCGGCGCAGGCAAAGGAGCTGCTGTTGAGCAGGGCCAACAGCAGCAGCATGCTTAGGCGGCCGGTGCTGGGGCCGCCGCTGCCGAGATAGGCGACGGCGCTTAACAGTGCGACCGTAGCCATGAACACCGCCGTGGTCAGGGACGAACCGGCCCCGCGTTCCGCAGCAACCTTGTATAAAAAGCGCTGTGTTCCCAATAAGAACAGCGCGACCAGGCTGTTGACGTACCAGGCGGCCATGGGCAGCGGTTATCCTTTGCCGGAGCTGTTGTTCTCCGTGGCCAGAATCCAATGAATGACCCGGCGTGGGCCGTGCACTCCAACGGTCATGGTCCCCTCGATATCGCCGGTCCGGCTGGGCCCGGAAATCTGCGTCAGCCGGGACGGGGGTGTTCCCGGATTGGCCTTGAAGTAGGCCTTCAGATCGGCAAACAGGGCCTCTTTGGAACTGATCGCCAGATGGACTTCCGGCAGCAGCGAGGCCAGGGTGCCGTTGCCGGGACCGGCGGCAAAGACCATGGAGCCGGTTTCGGCCAGGAAGGCGTTGCACCAGGTGACGCCGAGGCGGGCGTTGATCAGGTCGTCCAGATGCCAGCCGTTGCCGTGGACATTGTCCTCGGTGGTGGTCAGATGACTGTCGCTGGCTTGCAGGATGGCGGTGACCTGCTGGAGGATCTCCGCCGGCCAGTTGCCGCTGGGCAGAGCGGTGCAGGAGACTGCTTCAGCTTGGATCAGGGCCTGCAGTTGTGCGGCCAGTTGCGCCGGCGTGATTTCAGCCAGTTCAACGCCAATGGCGGTGGCGCGCTGGCGATACAGTTCGAACAGCTCCTGCTGACTTGGCGAGGCTGGAACCCGGTCGGCACCTGGAATGGTCGCCGGTTTGGCCGGTTGTTCCTCGCGGATCAATTGCGGCGGATCCTGTTGATTGGGAATCCGCTGCTGCCACCACTGGCGGAACGACTGTTCGTCGGTCGGCGTCGGCAATTCGCGGCAGCTCAGCCAGTTAGCTGCAGACTGGTTGGTGGCTCGCAACAGCGGCGCAAGCGATTTGTTACGCAACAGTTTGCGCGCGGCAGCGATGCCGCGCCGATAGGAGCCGGGGTAAGCGGCCAGCCGGGCTGGCAGCAGGTTTTTTACGGTCGCCTGGCGGTTGCGGTTGCGCAGAGTGCGGTGGAAACTGCGCAATGGCACCTTGACCGCACAATAATCGACGCAGCGGCCGCACAGGGTGCAGGCGTTGGCCAGATCCGGATAGATGTTTTCCCCCCAGATCAATGATGACAGCACCGTACCCATGGGGCCGGAATAGGGGGATTCATAAGCGTGGCCGCCGACCGCATTATAGACCGGGCAGTGGTTGAGACAGCTACCGCAGTGCAGGCAGTGAAGAATCTCCCGCCAGGGACCGGCGGCGATGTTGGTGCGGCCGTTGTCAAGGAGCACCACATGGACTTCTTCCGGTCCTTCGCACTCTCCAGATCGGCGCGGCCCGGTGGTCATACTGATATAGCTGGAAGCGCGCTGGCCGGTGGCGGAACAGGTCAGCAGCGAGAGGAAGTCGGGCAGATCCTTGATGCTGGGGATAATTTTTTCCATACCGACCAGGGCGACATGAACCGGCGGCAGGCTGGTGCACATGCGGCCGTTCCCCTCGTTGGTGACGATGGTCACGGTGCCGGTGTCGGCGACGGCAAAGTTGCAGCCGGTAATTCCCATGCCCGCTTCTAAAAAGCGATGGCGCAGCACCTTACGGGCGAAACGGACCATCCCTTCGACATCAAGGTTGTCCGGGGCGCAGAGCTTCTCTGCAAACAGGCTGCGCACTTCGTCCTGGCTACGGTGAATGGCTGGGGCGAGGATGTGGGACGGATGTTCACCGGCCAGTTGGATGATGAATTCACCCAGGTCGGTTTCGGTGACTTCAACGCCGGCCGCCTGCATCAGCTGGTTCAGGCCGATCTCTTCAGTGGTCATGGACTTGGATTTGACCGCGACCTGAACGCCGTGAGCCTTGGCGATCTCGGTGATAATCCGCCCGGCGTCGGCGGCGTCTTTGGCCCGGTGAACAATACCGCCCTGGCGTTCAACGTTGGCGGCAAATTGATCGGCCCATTTGGCCAGATCTCCGGAAACCTCAATCTTGCGAGAACGGCCCCAGTCGCGCAGGGCGTCGAAATCGGGCTTACTGGCCACGGTTTTAGCGCGCATATCAGCCAGAACCCCGGCGGTCTTGCGCACCGCGGCACGCAGGCGGGCGTCGGGGATGGCGCGGGCGCTGGCCAGCCGGAAGCTATGGCGGGTCAATGATCTTTTCATGCCCGGCCTCCCTGCAGTGCTTCGGCCATCAACTCCGCCAGGTGCACAAAGCGCTGCCGGTTCATGCCCAGGCGCTTGGCACCGTTGCTCAAATGGGTCAAGCAGCTCAGGTCAAGGGCGGTGACAACCTCGGCGCGGGTGGCGACGATGGCGTCCAGTTTGTCATGGAGCAGCTGGCCGGACACCTCGGGCAGCTTGACGCTGAAGGTGCCGCCAAAGCCGCAGCAGGTATCGGCGTTGGGCAGGGGAACAAATTTGTCGCCGCACAGTTGCTGGAGGTATTTTTCCGCCACCCCGACTAGACCGATGCCGCGCAGGGTTCGGCAGGTGGAATGGTAGGTGGTCAATACCGGAGCCGGTAGCGCCGGCAGCTGGTGGATCCCGGCTTTATCGAGGAATTCGCAGAACTCAAAGGTCTTGCTGCCCAGGGCGACAAAACGTTTGTGCAGGGCCGGGTCGTCGGTGAACAGTTCCGGGTAGCCGTTGCGGACGGTATCGACGCACGAAGAACTGGGGGCGACGATGGCCGGGGAATCCTCGAACACCTCAAGAAAATGCCGGGCCAGGATCCGCGCCTCGGCCGGTTCGTTGCTGTTGAACCATTTCTGGCCACAGCAGGTCTGGTTGGCTGGGAAGGCGACTTCAAAGCCGGCAGCTTCCAGAACGGTGACACAGGCACGACCGACAGCCGGGTAAAGGGTTTCTGCGGAACAGGTCAGAAATAGGGCTACGTGTGAAGGCAACAACATGTCAATCACTTCCAAACTGGCGATGAACTTATCGGTTGTTGAAAAGGTCCAGCCATGGATCTTTTCAGGCAGGGGCGGGGAAAATGCAGCTCTCCCAACCTTGCGCAAATTAAAGAATCAGGAATCTGTCTTGGTTGATAATCGTCCATTCCCGGGCTCTACAGGCTAAAGGACACAGCCGACATAAGGCCCTTCAGGGACGATATAAATGCTTTGACTTTGCGCGCAGAGCTCGGGCAGTACCGCCGCCGGGTCCGTGACCAGGGTCATGCCGAAGGGGTCGATGTCCTGCTGGGTCAGGTGCGGGGAATAGAGCAGAATTCTGCCGCAACGTTCAAGAGTCTGAAAATAGACCTGCGCTCCCCACTGGTCAATAACGAAATTGTCAGGTTGACTGTAATGGGTGCGAAATTGCTTCGGCGAGGCATTGGCCGAACGGATGATGTCGCAATAGCTGCGGCTGCCGAGCCCTTCGCTGCAGCCGGCAATCATCAAAATGGTGCCGCCCGGGCGGACGATATTCCCGGCTGCGATCAGCCCTTTGCTCGACTGATAAAGGGTGGCGTCGAGGGGGTAGCCACCGCCGCTGGTGATGACCAGATCGGCGGGGGTGCCGACATGAACCACAGCATTGCTCTCCGCCTGCCGGCAACCGGCGGTAAAGGCCGTTTGCGGATCACCGCTGAAGATGGCCACCGGTTGTTTGGCGTCGTCGATCAGCACATTGGCGATGAAATCAACCCCGGCGGCAGCGCTGACCGTATTGATATGGTGGCGGAACGGATTGTCGGCAATCCGCGCGGTCGCCACATCAGGATGATCGACCAGGGCGAAGGAGTGCATGAATTTCATGGTCTCGAAACTGGCCAGCCCGGGCAGGATCGATTTGCCGCCGCCGGAAAAACCGGCAAAAGGGTGGGGTTCGATCAGGCCGGTGAGGATCTTGAATTCGGCGTCCAGGTAATGGCGGTTGACTTCGATGGGCGCACCGTCGATGACCGCCACCTGGCGCAGGTTGTCACGCGCGTGGCAGTCGTGATTGATGATCCGGTAGTTGGCGGCGATCTCGCCACCGACCAGTTCTTCCAGCTCGCTACCCAGGTTGGGACGATGCATCCCGGTGGCAATCAGGATGGTGATGGCGTCGCGGGGGATTCCGGCCTGTTCCAGGCTGCTCAACAGCGGCGGTAATAGCAGTGGGTTGGGCACCGGCCGAGTGATATCGGAAATCACCACGCAGGCCGATTGCTTTCCCCTGGCCAGTTCCCGCAGCGGAGCGCAACCTAAGGGTTGCTCCAGGGACTTGGCGATGTCAGCTGCGCTGAGGATGGCTGCACTGGCTTTTCGGGTTTGCACCAGACGGGTTTTTTGCGCCGCTCCCGCAGGCAGCTGCAGGGTCATTTTGTCGCGAGAACAGGGCATTTCTACAGACATCATTAGGTTTTACCTCAAGAAAAGTTTGGGCAGCAGCAAGGAAATATCCGGGATATAAGTCACCAGCAGCAGGCAGCAGAGTAGAATTGCCAGCAAGGGCAACACACCGCCAACCACGGTCCTTAACTTCTCACCGGTCACCCCCATGGAAACGAACAGGTTGAGCCCGAAGGGCGGGGTTAGCATGCCGAATTCGATATTCAGCACCATGACGATGCCGAAATGGACCAGGTCGATATGATACCCCTGCAGGGTATCAAGGAACAGCGGCGACAGAATCAACACCGCACTGACGCTGTCCATGAAACAACCCAAAATCAGCAGCAACAGGTTGATGGCCAGCAGGAACAGCCAGGGGCTGTGGATATGCTCCATGACGAAGCGGGCGACCATGGCCGGGATCTCCTCGGCGGTCAGCAGCCAGTTAAAGGTCATGGCCCCGGCCAGCAAAAACAGCAGGCAGGATGCCATAATGGAGGATTCCCGGCAGATTTCGGGAATTTCCCGCAGGGAACATTCCCGGTAGATGAACAGTTCCACGAACAGGGCATAGCCGACACTGACAGCAGCCGCCTCGGTCGGCGTGAAAACCCCAGAATAGATTCCGCCCAGCACGACCACCGGCAGCAGAATGGCCCAGAACCCTTCTTTCCCCGTGCGGATGACTTCGGCCAGACTCGGCCGTTCACCGATTTTCCAGTTGTGGCGCCGGGCGCAGAGGACGGTGTAGATAACCTGGGACAGCCCGATCAGCAGGCCGGGCAGGATTCCGGCCATGAACATCTCGGCCACGGAGACGTTCATCACCAGGCAGTAGAGGATCATCGGAATCGACGGCGGGATGACAATTCCCAGCGAGCCGGAGGTGGTGATCAGGCCGATTGCAAAACGTTTGTGGTAACCGGCTTCGACCAGGGCCGGAATCATGATCGAGCCGATGGCGACCACCGTGGCCGGGCCGGAGCCGGAAATGGCGGCAAAGAAGATACAGGCCAAAACCCCGGACACGCCGAGGCCGCCGGGAATCCAGCCGACCAGGGAGTTGATAAAGGCGATCAGACGTTTGGCAATGGCCCCTTTGGTCATGATCGATCCGGCCAGGACGAAGAAGGGGATGGCCAACAGCACAAAGGAGTCAAGGGAGTTGAAGAGCTGCTCCACCACGGCCTGCTGGGGAGTAAAGGAGAACAGCTGCAGGGCGATCATGGTGACGATGATCAACATGAAGGCCAGCGGAACTCCGGCCAGCATCAGGGCGGCAAAGCCGATGGCGACGGTGGTCATCATGACAGCTGTCCTCCGCAATCGGCTTTCGGCGTCTGGAGCCGGCCGCGCAGGGCGTTCCAGGCACTCCGATAAAAACGCAGCGCCATGATCAGGGCAAAGAACGGAATCGGCAGATAGGCGATGTACATGGGCATCTGCATGGCCGCCGAGGTATTGCCAAAGTTGTAATTGCGCACGACCAGGCGAAAGCCATAGAAAGCCAGATCCAGCATGGCGCAGCCGCACAACAAGCCGATGCCGCAGTGGAGGGCTCTGCGGACGCGGGGTTTGGCCGAACTGATCAGTAGGTCCATGGAAAAATGGGTGGCGTATTTGACGCCCAGGCTGGCACCGAGGAAGGTGGCAAAAATACCGACATAACGCCCGGCTTCCTCAAACCAGGTAAAGCTGATGTCCAGGGCATAGCGGCAGAAAACCTGAATAACGGCGACCAGAGCCAGACCCAGGAAGGTCAGGCTGAGAGTTAATTCCTCAATGCGGCCGAGCAGGCCGAACAAGCGCTTCATTGGTGCTCCAAGCGGGCATGGCAAAGGGAGGGGTGTTGCCCCTCCCTCGCAGGTACTGAAATGTGAACTGCCCGCATCGGGCAGTCACCGGATTATTGCTTATGCTCTTTGATCTTGGCCAGCATGAAATCGAAAATATCATCGCCGATGAGACCGCGATATTTGTCCCACACCGGGATCATCGCGACGCGGAAGGCTTCCCGCTCTTCGGGCGTCAGGTTAATCAGTTCAACCCCATGTTGTTTGCAATACTCCTCGATGGACATATTCAGCTTCGGCAAGTTCTGTTTGATCTCCGCGTTGCGGGCCCGGTTGGTCTGGGTGGCCAGGTTGGCGGCTTCGCGGAAGATCTGCTGTTCCTTGGGACTTAACCGCTCCCAGAAGTCAATATTGACAAGGATGATGCATTCGGTCAGGGCGTGCTGGGTATTGGTGACGTACTTGGTGACCTCGGGGAAATTCATCAGCACGGCGGTCATCAGCGGGTTTTCCTGGGCGTCGATCACCCCGGTCTGCAGGGCGCTGTAGACTTCGGGGAAGGGAATCCCCACGGTTGAGGCACCGAGCTGATTAAAGGTGTCGAGGTAGGCCGGGGAGTTCATCACCCGAACTTTCAGCCCTTTGATATCGGCCGGAGTGCGGACCGGGTGCTTGGTGTTGGAAAAATCGCGGATTTCGTTTTCGACCCAGCCGATGCCGACAAAGCCCTTTTTCGGCAGATAGGAGAAGACTTTGTCCTTGACTGCCTGGTCATCCAACACTGCGTAAGCCGTGGCCCGGTCGGGAAACAGAAACGGCATGTCGAGGATCGCCACTTCCGGGACAAAATTCTGCAGCACCGCGGTGGTGATGGCGGCGATCTGCAGACTGCCCGATTGAACCTGAGAGGCCATGGAGCGTTCGTTGCCGAGCTGGCCCATGGGGAAGGTGGCAATATTGTATTTACCGTTGGTTTTTTCGCGGACGTAGTCGGCAAAAACATCGATCCCTTTGGACATCCCGTGGAAGGTCGGAGCAATGTGACCGAATTTGATCTTCGCCGCAAAAGACAAGGTCGGGACGGACGCTGTCAATAGCAGCAGGATGGTAAGGCAACCGAGCAGTTTTCTCATGGCAGTATTCTCCTGGGCAAATAAATCAATCAACAGACCGCGCCATTATGACCGGCACGGAACAAGACAAAATTTCCTGTTTTGGATACCTGAAAGATGCAGTTATAGATGACTGTTTAGTATGGCTGAACTGTGTTTGGCGAATCCAAAATTTTTTTGTGAGTTCAGGGGGTTGCAAGATAATATGCCGCCAGATGGGTGTCAAGAACCTTCGCCGGAGCCGTTGTCTCTGGCACTGCGGCCCTGGTTGCGAAGATGTTTTTTTCTAGTACAGTTTGTTCAGTGAAGCCCCAGGCGAAGCTACGCTGAGTCCATGCGGCTGAAAACGGAGGGGGCCTGGCAGACCGACTGTTGAGCATGACCACGGCTACGGCCTTCACCACTATCCTTTCCGATCCCATCGACTCTTCCTTTGCTGCCCCAGGTGCTTCTTTGCCAACCCTTTCTCTTCGGAGGTCCCCGCATGAAAACCTATCAGCAGTTTATCAATGGCGAGTTCAGGGATTCCAGCAGCAACGAGGTTTTTGAAGTCCTGAATCCTTTCACCGAGCAAGTGATTTCCACGGCACCCAAAGGAGGGACAGCCGACGCCGAGGCAGCGTTGGCCGCGGCCACTGCTGCGCAGCCCGCCTGGGCGGCCAGACCGGCCAGCGAACGGGCCGGTTATCTAAAGCAGATGGCTGCTGTGATCCGGGCCAACCGGGTCGAGCTGGCCCGGGTGCTGATGGAAGAGCAGGCCAAGGTCTCGTCCCTGGCTCAGGTCGAGATCGATTTCACCGCGGATTATTTTGATTACTATGCCGGCTGGGCGCGGATTTACGAGGGGGAAATCATCCAGAGTGATCGCCCCAAGGAGAACATTCTGCTGTTCCGCCAACCCATCGGGGTGGTGGCGGGGATCTGCCCCTGGAATTTTCCGTTTTTTGTCATGGCCCGCAAGGTGGCCCCGGCGTTGCTGACCGGGAATACCATCGTGGTCAAGCCGAGCAGTGAAACCCCCAACAGTACCTTTGAATTCGCCAAACTGGTGGCACAGCTCGATCTGCCCAAGGGTGTCCTGAATATTGTTTCCGGAGGTGGTGGGACCCTGGGCAATGCCCTGGTAAAAAGCCCCCTGACCGGCATGGTTTCGCTGACCGGCAGTGTTGAAGCCGGACAGAAGATTATTACTGCAACCGCCGAGAACATTACCAAGACCTCGCTGGAACTGGGCGGCAAGGCACCGGCCATCGTTTGCGCTGACGCCGATCTCGACCTGGCAGTCAAAGCGATCGTTGCCTCGCGGGTGATTTTCAGCGGTCAGGTCTGCAACTGCGCGGAACGGGTCTATGTGGATGACAAGGTTGCCGGCGAGTTTCTGGATAAACTGACCAAAGCCATGGCTGCAGTTAGCTACGGCGACCCCGCTGCCGATCCCAACCCGGACATGAGCTGCCAGGTCAGTCTGGATCAATTGGAAAAAGTCGAAGCCATGGTCGAGCGCGCCAAGCAGGACGGCGCTGAAGTCCTGACCGGCGGTTCTCGCCCCAACGATACCAGTCACGGCTATTTCTATCAGCCGACCCTGTTGGCCAATTGCCGCCAGGACATGGAGATCATGCGCCAGGAAATCTTTGGTCCGGCCCTGCCGGTGATGACCGTCAGCGGCCTGGATGAAGCCATCGCCATGGCCAATGATTGCGAATTCGGACTGACCTCGTCCATTTTCACCAATAATATCGGTTCGGTGATGCGCGCCTGCAACGAATTGAAATACGGAGAAACCTACGTCAACCGCGAGCATTTCGAAGGGATGCAAGGGTTCCACGCCGGCTGGCGGAAGTCGGGTATCGGCGGCGCCGACGGTAAGCACGGCCTCTACGAATATTTGCAGAGCCACGTGGTTTATATTCAGAGCTGATTGCGAGTTTTTTCGCCGGAAGCCTGATAAAAAAGGAGCCGGCTGCTGAAGCCGGTTCCCTGACTGAACAACGGGTCAGTTGACTATATCGACTGGCCCGTTGTTCTGTGCAGAGACGTGAGCGTTCTCTGGTAGGAGTGGAAAATTTTTCTTTTGTGATTAGCACTGATCTTCCGCTACAGAAGAATCCCCCCATTGCAAAGGGGGAAGGGGGGATTTGGCAGCCAATACAAAAGTCAAATCCCCCTGAATCCCCCTTTAATAAAGGGGGAGCCGACTTTGCGGAAGATTTGTATTAATCAGTTTTTCTTTTGTGATTCCTGCCCCCTTGATGGGGGAAGGCTAGGATGGGGGTGAAAATTGGTTTACTGCTGGAGCAGTTTTTTTATGATTCCCCTCAAAACAGATAATTTATAGGGTTTTTGGACAAACCCTGAAATCCCTTTGCCGATAAATTTCTGGGAAACCTCCAGTTCGTTATAGCCGCTCGAAATCACCACTTTGATCTCAGGGTTGATGGCCTTAAGTTCCCGGAAGCATTGCTCGCCGTCCATTCTGGGCATGGTCAGATCCAGGATGACCAGGCTGATATCCGGGGTGTTGCGGTAAATCTCCAAGGCTTCTTTGCCATCCCGGGCGGTCAGCGTGCTGAAGCCAAGCTCTTTGAGCATTTCAACACCAATACCACGCACCGTTTCTTCATCATCAACCAGCAAAACCTTGCCTGTTCCGGTCCAGTCTTCCTCTGCTGACTCACTGATGAAGAGTTCGGCGGGTTTTTCAGAGGCTGGCAATAAAATTTTGAAGGTTGTTCCCTGGCCAAGCTCGCTGTAAACCTTAATGGCCCCTTTATGCCCACGGACGATCCCCATGACAGCGGACATACCCAGGCCCCGGCCGGTAAATTTGGTCGAGAAAAATGGGTCAAAGATTTTTGCCAAGGTCTCTTTGTCCATGCCGCAACCGGTATCGGCAACCTCCAGGTAGACATAAAGACCATCTTTGAGGTTCTCGCTGAGCCAGATGTTTTTCAGGTAGCTCTCGTCGCAATCCATACAGCCCGTGGTAATGGAAATCACGCCACTTCTTTCCCCGATCGCTTCAGATGCGTTTATGACCAGATTCATGATGATTTGTCGCAGCTGAGTTGCATCAGCATTTAAGGAGGGGAGAGGGGTATAAGGGGTCAGGCGTAAAACAGCCTTCTTGGAAATTGAAACCTGTAGCATATGCAACATCTCATGAAGCAGGCTGTTGAGATTGATGCTTTCCACCACAAATTTTCCACGACCGGAATACGCCAGCATCTGTTTGGCCAGGTCAGCCGCGCGTTCCGCGGCCTGCTCTATCTGCTTCAGGTGTTCAATGGCCGGAGAGCCATTGGGCAGCCTTCTTTTGGAGAGTTCAGAGTGTCCCATGATGGCGGCAAGCAGGTTGTTAAAATCGTGAGCGACGCCACCGGCCAGGACACCAAGGCTCTCCATCTTTTGGGTTTGAACCATTTTCTTTTCAAACTGCCGGCGTTCCTCTTCATTCTGTAACTGTGTGGTGATATCGGTGACGAGCGCCAGGTTATATTCGACCTGATCATAGGTGAAGTGGTTGGCTGTTATTTCGACCGGAAAGGGTTGGCCGTTTTTGCGAAAGTGGTGAGTTTGAAAGGTGAGGGTTCCAGCCTCCTTTAACTCCTGCCAGTGAGCCGACCATGTTTCGCCAGGAAATCTCGGGTTGACCTGGGAAACTGTCATATTAAGAAGTTCTTCCCTGCTATACCCCAGCGCGCTGACCGCCGCATTATTGACGAATCGAAAGCTACTGTCTGCAGTGATCAGGTAGACCGCTTCGCTGATATGGTCCATGGCAAAATTCAGTAATGCCATGACTTCTTCAGCCTTTTTGTAATCAGTAACATCGCGGTGCACAGACAAAATAGTCTCTTTTCCGGCAATCTCCAAAGATTTTAAAGAGACTAAAACTGTTCTCAATTCACCTGTTTTGGTGTACTGGTGCGCCTCAAAATTAACGGCTTTTTGCAACTGCAAGTTTTGGGTTATTTGGGAAATTTCCTCAGGGTCTTTACTGAAATGAATATCCTTGACCGATAGGGTTGCAAATTCTCTGCGGGAGTAACCCAGTGACGTATGTGCCGCGCTATTAAACCGAACCGGCCGAAGATCGGGCATTCTCCAGAGAACAATGCCGTCAGGCGATTGATCAAAGAGGGTGCGATAAAGGGTTTCGGAATCCTGCAGCCGACGGTGTGCTTTCTCAAGCTTTGAATAATTGGAAAGTTCATTATCAAGCATCAGGCCGGCGTAAACAAAAAATGGCAGCAACTCATCAAAAATATTTGTGTCAGTGAGCTGCATCCCTTCAAAACAAACAGCTCCAACTTTACGATTTTGTGTCTGGAGCGGGAAAATCCAGTTTTCAATCGTCTGGTCTGCTTGTTGAAGATTGTCCTGGGAAAGGTCTTCTTGACTGCTGGTGCGTTGAGGCTGACCGGTTGCCAGGGCAACATCCAGGTTTGGATTTTCCCCTTGCTGATAGGGGTGGGTCTGCTGATAAATATCCCGGTATCTCCATGCGCCGTTAACTTGATAAACAATAAAAATATTATTTGCACCGACGGTTTGCATCAGGGCGCTGAGAATATGCTCGATCATGTTATCGAGACCCTGGACGGTGCTGAGCCGACTCAGCAGTGAATTGATCAGCTCGACCCGTGATTTTTTCTGGGCGAGTTTAGCGAGCCTCTCTTCCAGATTTCGATACTGCTCAAGAGAAATATTCGGGTTTTCAGTCATGAGTTGCCTTCATCCTCGCCCTGTTGAGGGTCTCGCGCAGGTTTTTTTCCAACGTTTCCAGGCCGATGTCAATCCAGCGCAGTTCCAGTGATGTCATATCACTGATCGTCTGGGCCTCGGCAGTGAAATCCCCTGAGCAGGGGGTGCGAATCGACAAGAGATATTTATGCGCACTACGGAAGATGTTGCGCATAATGTCCGGATCGCCGGGCATGACGCTGCCGACAATCTCTTTCCAGTGCAAAGCCCAGTCTTCAAACAGAAAAAAGGCCCCCTGTTGAAGTTCCTGGCTGAAACGATCATGGCCGAGATAGATGTCGACACAGTTTTGCCCGGGAGTGCGGCTGCACTGAGTCCCGGCCAGGATCTCATCCATGCAGGGATGGCAGGTTCCGTAAAAAATCGCGCCAGGTTTTTCTTTATACTGTGGCAGGCACTTTTCCAGACTTTTTCTCAGCTTGTCAAAATCGACATGCAGGCCGGAGGGGAGAAAAATAAGGTGTTGTGACCAGTTGTTTTTTTTAGCCAGATAGCGGATTTCCTTTTCCAGAATCCCACAACCGATGATGACCTGAGGGGCACTCATTGCCCCCTCCCGGCAGAGCAGCCGTAGGTTATCGCCGCCTTGATCATTGTCCTGATATTATCCTCGGGGATGTCGTAAGGCATCACCAGCGTGCCAAAAATAAAGCTGCCCGCCTGGTGTCCGGCCAGCATAATGCGTTCGACTTCCTGCTCAATTTCTTCCGCTGTCCAATCGATCAGTTTGATGTCATTGATGGCCCCAATAATAAGGGGTTCCGGCCCCAGCAGCTGCCTTGCCTCGACAATATCGTCGAAGGGATTGAGATAATACGCTCCGATACCGGTATGCTTTTTAAGATCGGCAAGGATTGGGTTGATAACCCCTCCGCCATTAAAGAAAATGATGCCATTGGGGCCGCTCTGTTCCAGGTCTTTAAAGACCCAGGGCAGAGCCAGTTGATGAAACTGGGTTGGGAGAATGAAGGTCGCAGAAGCAAGGGGATTGTTGTAAATGATCAAATCCGCCCCGGCGTCCTTCAGGGCCATAATTTTATTGGAGGCAACGGCTGCACACTTCTGCAATAGCAATTCACGTAAAGCGGCATCGCCATTCAACAGCAGATCAAGCCAGCCGCCGACTCCCATCAGCATGGCGGGCAGGGAAAATGACGCCGTAACCACCCCAACCACCGGCCACTGACCGGCGGACTCCTGTTTTAACATCTTGATGCAGCTGGCCAATTCATGAAAGCGGGGATGGGAATAAAGATCCTCCGGGGGATTGAGGTTTTTAATATCGTCCGGTGTTTTCACCACCAGGTGACCAACATTGGGCGGCCCATCGGCCGCATAAATGAGATGACGGCAACCCATCAGTTCTGCATCCAGAGCCGAGTAGAACATCCCCAATAGCATATCGTAGCCATATTTGGCCCGCATGCGCAGCTGGCCTTGGGCGACCCGTTCCCCTTTTGCGTAATAGTCTTGCAGGGACAGCCCTAATTCCTTGGCCCCTTGATCGACCAGATTGACATTGATCGGTATCCGATCCGGTTGCTGCCCGCTCAGCAATGCCTGCAACCGCTCCATCCCGGTCATTTTAGGCAGACCTCTCTGACCAGCCGGGTGACCACCTCGGGAGCTTCAGCAGCACTGTCCGCCCAGGCATCGGCGCCAACATCCAGGTACATTTTTTCATGGAATCGATAGGGGGCGCCGCCGACGATAATCCGAAATCTATCCTCCAGATGGCGCTCCTTAAGAATCTGCCGAACCTGTTTTGCTCCCTGCTCCCCTTTGGCCGTGTGGACCATCATGGCGGACACGGCAATAACCTCTGCGTTAAAGGCAATGGCCTCATCGACAAAGCGTTCCGGCGGAACATTGATTCCCAGGTCTTTGACCTGAAACATCCTGGCGCGCAGGCAGCCGATAACGATTTTTTTACCCAGGCCATGAAAATCACCAAAACTGGAGCCGATAACAACCCGCCCACTGACCACCGGCATACCGGAAAACTTTGGCAGCAGCTGATCAACCACTTCCTCCGCTATTTGTGCGGCCAGGAAATGTTGAGAAAGAGTGACCTGTTTTTCGCTGATCATTCCGCCGACCATCATCTCCAGACCCGGAACCACAATATCGAAGACGATATCCTCCGGGGAAACGCCCCCTTCGAGAGCATTTTGAATGAGCTGCAACGCCGCTTGTTTATCGGTATCGAAAAGAGTCTGGAGGTAGGTTTCGAAATAGGTCTTCGCTGAGTCGGATGGCATCATGAATTCCTGAAAATCACATATGGACAGAGGAAGGTAAGGGGGGAAACGTAATGGTTTTCATACCTTTTTTACTAAAAAAAATCAATCTAAAGAGCGGTTTTATCGATGTGTATAGCCAGCTGTTGAAAAGCAACTTGATGAGCCCACGGACGGGCGAACAAAATCAATGACGACTTTCTAACTCATTGATTTTGTAAGGTGAAGAAAATCGCACTTTTCTTCACCGGAATTTAAAAACGCGACTGAATTGTCACCGTCTTGATCAAAACAGACGGGCCTTAAGCAAAATCAACTGCGAAAATGGTTTCGCAGGCAAACTGCAAAGATGCTGATGGGCTGCCTCACTGATTCAGGTTGTACGTCTGGCATTGTCACGGGACTGTCCCCGCACGGGGGCTGTCCCAGGTCTTTGCGGTGCGAACCGCGACAGTTTCATGGCTCGCAAACTCACTGAGCCTCGTTGGAAATAAGATATTATGGAGTTCTCAGTTGCTGATTCCCATATTTGAGCGCCGAGGTTTGATTCTGTCTTCTTGACAAACCGGTCAAATACCGCTTGAATAACACAATATTTTGACTTTGCGATCCGCTTGGGGGAATAGTGGAAAGTAGATCATATAAATCAGATTAGAACGCCACCAAACCGGTATTATGCACAAATCCGGTTCGGTGGCGTTTTTATTTTTATGAGTAATAGTTGGGAGAGTGTAGAAAACAAGCAGCTCCCCGGATGGTCTTTAACCAGTTTAGGAAGTTCTGTCTATCTTTGACTGTTTTCGTTGCATAACATCCAAAAAAAAATAGGTATGATAGGTGCTTATGCCGGATTGGTGGATATTTTCTTAATGGCATAGGCAGACAGGTTCTTGTCTTTGTTTGTAGATTTATACAGACCTGCCTGTTTGTAGTTGGGCATTTTGATGGAAATTAATTTTAATAAAGGCGTCGACAATATTGTCTTTGGGATGACCGAGGAAGAGGTAATTAACGCCCTGGGGAAGCCGAATAAAATTGTCATTACTGACGAAGAGAATCGGGATTTATATTTTTATGCGATCAAATTGGTTTTAAAAATTGAGCGTGAAAATGACTGGCGGCTGGGGTGGATTGAGGTGCACAACAAAAACGCCACTCTTTTCGGCAACAATCCCTGGTTACAAAGTCGAGAGTCCCTTCTCCAACAGTTATCCGAGGCTCTGGGGGAAGCCTTCGAGTTCACTGATTACGGTAGCTTTGAGTCTTATTGCTTCAACGATAATTGGGTAGAGCTGCAATACGAACTCGGGGAGCTTACAACTATCAATTTCGGCGTTCTTTATGGGGACGATGACGAGCCTATATGGCCGCCAAGGTAACGCCCAACCATGGGCTCCAGTGGATTTGCTCCACGTTGCGCGTTCGCAAACGCGCTGAGGCCAAACGTTAGAGCGTTTTGATGGATAGATACTCGAATTTTGAAGCGCTAAGAGCAGAGCAAACCGAAGGACGTGATTTTCGCGTTCGGGTGGCGTTGCGAGACGAGTCGATGGTGGCTTTAATTGCACCTCATGGAGGGGCAATTGAGCCGGGCACATCAGAGTTGGCCATCGCTATTGCTGGAGAGCAACTTAGTTTCGCGGTTTTTGAGGGCGTAAAGGCAACTCAGAACAGGGAGTTGCATATTACCAGCACAAACTTTGATGAACCTCGTTGTACCGAAGTGGTCGCGGTGTCTTGTACTGCGGTGGCGATACATGGAGAAAATAGTCAAGAGGCTACGGTATTTATCGGCGGTGCCGACTTGATGCTGCGCCCTCATATAAACAACGCACTTGAAGAGGCAGGCTTTACTGTACGCGAACATGAAAGATCTAACCTTCAAGGGAGATCGCCAATGAATATCTGCAATCGCGGAACGAACGGAGCCGGTGTCCAACTAGAGCTATCCCGCGGACTGAGGAATACTTTCTTCGAGTCTCTCAATGCAGCCGGAAGAGCGCGCCAGACTCAAGAGTTCCATCAATTCGTCGATGCCGTGCGCCAGGGACTAAGCCGTGCTGGCCTGCTCTAACCAAGCGGTCAACTGGACGCCAAAAGCGTGTCGCTTTTGGTTCCCTCCGCTGCGCTCCGGCGCCGGTTACCATCAGCGTTGGACGTGAAAATGAGGTAGAGAGTGAGGCAATCAATTCCACTGATTTCAGGAAACCGGTCAATCTCTCCAAGATATCGAGTGGGAGATTGGCGTCGTGCAATGGAGTCCGACGATTGGACTTTACGGATCGAAATTTTTAGGGATCGAATAACTGGCAGATTCTTGAAGCCCATTGAGCTAATAGAGAAAGATGTAAATATTGGAGACTTCGCAGGGTTCTCCATAATGGCACTGGACTGCTTATTGGTTGAGACTCTAAATCAGTTCTACAAGGGGCTAGATGAAACGCCAAGCAATCACCAGCGGCAGTTTTGGATATTTTTTAGAGGCAGCGATTACTTCAGACCTCATTTCACCCGTAGGCTGTCAGACATTTTCTATAGCCATGTTCGCTGCGGGCTATTGCATCAGGCTCAGACGAAGAAGGGGACCTTGATAAGGGCAGATCAAGAAACAATGATCAAGCCGGTATCAGGTGATCCAGCGAACGGCATAATTTTGGATCGCGTGCTCTTCCATGATGCACTGAAAAAGGAAATTTCGGCGTATATATCAAAGCTGGAGACGGGCGAGAATCATTCCGATCATCTCCGCGATAATTTCATAAAAAAGATGCAATACCTCTGTGGCATTCAGCCCTGATTGCGTCCAATATAGGCATTGAGCAGGACGCGCAAAAACCGCACGCCTCTCATGCCAGGCGTTAAGCCTTAAGAATGAAGAGGAAATGATACCTACAAGTATTCGAATAATTCTGGTTGTCACTTGCATAGCTGCAACAGTTTTCAAGCTAAATGAAGGTAGCGATAGCTGGTGGCTTTTTTTATGCGCAGCACTCTTGTTCGCTTATGAACATTTCAAGGGTGGGGCAATGGGGATAGCGTTTCAGGCTTACACCAAAGGGGAGCATGAAAAAATACGAAAAATTATTCAACAAACAAAAAAGCCTGAATGGCTGCGCCCCTCAAGCAGGAGCTATTTCTTTTTTCTAAGTGCAGTGGTTAATACCGTTGACGGAGACCTGGAAAAAGCAAAAAAGAATCTGCTCGAAGCAATTAAGCTCCCCTTCAGAACCGACCACATAAAATGCCTTGCGTATATCTTGTTAGCAGAGGTCTACCTTGACCTCAGTGAAAAAGAAAATGGAACAAGGCTTTTTGAAATGGCAAAAAGCATCAATCACCGAACAGAACTTGATCCAATGCTTGAAAAGCTGAGTGCCAGAATCGACGGCATGGCATAACCATGGAATGCGGATGGAAAATGGCTGGGTGCTTCCCGAAAACCAAAACCTAAATTGCGTTTGGTCACGCAATCTCGCGTCGCCACCGGGAGTAGGCCCGCGAGGTAAAGGGAAACCTCCGCTTTCCCCTTGACTTTACTTATCATGGATGTCCCTAATTTTTTCCTATTTGTAGTTAGACAAAGAAAAGAGAATTAATATGGCAAAGCTGTCAGACTCAGCGAGCATCTTCCAATTGTCTTTTGCTATAAATTCAATAATTTCTGTCGTCATTCACCACTATTATAAAAATAGAAACCTCTTCAATAATATATTCATCAGAAAGCTGGAATCCTTCAAGGAGTTCAACCCAAAGAAAATAAATAAACCAATCGTAAAAAAAGCAATTTTTAAATCTGCGAATTCACCTAAAATACTACTCGCAACTTTCTATTCATGTATATCTATATCGGCAATGTCAATAATCGCTTCGGCAATTTTATTATTTCTCTCGGCCTCTTCCCCAGACTATGAAATAAGCAACTTCTTACTGTTTTTATATGTAACTTTATTTTTGTTTATTACTCCAGCTGTCTATTTTTCATTCTATTTGATCTCTAACAAGTTGCCGAATCTCGCTAGAAATGAAATAAATTTCACCTTGGACGATGTCCATTCTTATAACAACTTATTGGAACTAGTTGACCTCGGTGAAGAAATTAAAGAAATGAATTACTCTTTAGAACTATCAAGATACAAAAGAAAGATTAAAAGAGCGAAGAAGAAAATAAAGAGAAAGTTCCCAAAAACATATGAATTTATTGACAATTTAGGTACAAAAATTCGTCTAATACTTATCCGGCCCCCGGCCGTCAAGAGTAAAGAATAGCGTTAACGTAAAAGAGCCATCTTTTCGTTCTTTGACAAGCGACTGATCTACTAGCAACCATCCGGCTTCTGACTTGGGCTTTGCAACGGGCTGCAGTCACGATTCTGCTCCCAAACACTTATCGAGGCTCTTATCCACAGAAGCCGGACCTTTGGTTGCATCCTGATCTTCTGCCACCTGGAAACACGTGCGGACCCTGGTGCCGTTCCAGTCAATAAGGGCGGGCTTCATCTGTTGTGCTGATGATCCCAGTTAGTTACAGAATCGGGTCAGGGGCAGAACCGGCGCGGGCCGTGTTCGACCATCGCGCAAAATATGAGGGAGCGAGACGGACCTCCAATCAACGCAAGCCAGCTGAAGGTCGATCCATGATCACCAAGCCTTTGTCGTCGGCTGATTTCACCAGAAGATGAGTTTCTTAGGCTTGTGAACGATCTTGGGTCCCAGATTCCGCCAGTTAGACGGCCAGGCTGATCCGCCTCCTCCCGAATCAGGACCTTAAGAACAATTCCTGGTCAAAAGGCACCTGATTCTTCAGCATGTAATAAACGGCGCGCCCTAAGCGGGCCGATAAAATGGCCAAAGCTTTGCCCTTACCGTGATGACTGGCCATTTTCTGTACGATCTGCTGCATGGGTTATTCCCTTTAAGCATGAGAACGATGGCTTCTCCAAAAGCCCAGCGCAAGTGAGCATTGCCAATCCGCTTGCCGGAATGGCCGTAAGACTTCCCGTTTGATTCCTTGGCCGGCTTGACCAGGCGACAGTAGGAGATAAAGTCCTGGACACGGGGGAAGCGGGCGATATCCTCAATTTCGTAAAGGATAACCAGGGAAAGAATCCTGCCCACCCCGGGAATGGATTTAAGCAGTGCCAGGCTGACGGGGTCATGGCTCATGGCCACCTTTTCGAGTTGGCGCTCCAAGACACCAAGCAGCTGATCGTAGTGTTCAATTGTGGCCAGATCGATTTCGATCATTCCTCGGACAATGGGGTCTTTGAACTTCTGCGGCAATCCTTCGCGCTGACTCGGTTTGGCGACACAGCCTAAAGGATCAGGCAGATTATATTGCGATGCGGTATTCTGAATATGGGCAATCAGTTCAGCCCGCTTCCGAGCCAAATGATTGCGCCGCCGCAGCAGATCACGGGTCGCCCGCATCTTTGCAGGATAGGCATAAGCCAGCGGGAAAGTACCGCCGCGCAGCAGTACGGCGATTTTATGCGAATCGATCTTGTCATTCTTGGCCTTGCCTTCATGAATGGCCCGCATGTAAAGAGCATGCCCGAGGACAAAATCAATGCCTTCATCGGCACAGAGGTTGGCCAGCCAGTACCAGGTGAACATACACTCACAACCGACGATAAGACCTTCACGGTACGGCTTGATCAGGCGCAGAAATGCTTTCGGTTTGGTCGGAATGTTCTTATGAACAACGATCTCACCGACTGCGTTGAGAATGCAGACATACATGGCGTCGGCATGGAGATCGACACCACAATAAAACTGATGCTGTTTCGTGTAAAATCTCATGGTGCAGGCTCCTTTCTTTGAGGGTTATGGTTACTCAAAGGATAGCGGATGGTCCGCTACCTGGAGGGGGCCTGCACTAAGTATCAAATGCGTCAACGCGGATTGCTTTTCCCGCTGGCGCTCCAAAAGCAACCGGTTACGCAAGCGTTAGCAGTATGAGTGAGAAAGCAGATGGACTATAAATACTTAACGTACACACCAAGATGGGTAAAAACAACAGCAATTATCATATTACTAATAACATCTATTTTTTCATTTTGTGTAATAGTTATTTCATGGAATGAACCAAATAGATTAATTTTAATAGAACCAGCAATGACGATGATGCAAATATCGCTGTCGGCATTAGCAATTTTGTTAATGATAATTTTCTCCCAGATCGGTGCAACTCCAGAAAGATTCAACGAAGAATGCGAAAGATTTCTAAGTTACTTCCTCCCTAAACGATTAGAGCAAATTGATTTTATATGGCCAGATTTTAATAAGATTGAATCTGGAATTGGCGAAAGAGTAAAAAATACTTTTTCTAGTAGTTTATTGGTCCCCGAATCTATCACTAAAATTAAGATTCAGAAGCCTAAAAATGTTCCATTTGCATTATATAAAATTACTGCTTATGAAACTGAAATGACATTGTTTGTACAGGTAAATGTTAAGGAGATAGTTGTTAAGTATTTTATACCTGTTTCCGAAAGCAATATTGATCTAGCAAATAAGGTTTCAGATTTATCATTTGATGGCTCTGAAAGAGACAGAGGTTACTATGTGGCTAAATCAGATAAAAATATAGCCCAATTTGGGAATATCAGATGTCTAGAGACTCAGTTATCTTGGTCTCTTGATAATGATTTTTTACTTAGCGGAAGTGATAAACTTTTTGTGGCAAATACAATTTCGTTGGTTACAAGAGCCTTTCTTATGAGATGTAAAGAATTTTACATTGATATCAAGATCAATGAAGTTAACAGTAACGTTATGGAATCATATGAAAAATTATAATTATGCTGCTAACAAATCATTCCGCTGGATTTGGCAAACAGCCGCGAAACCAGTGAATTCTACGTTATGCAAGAAGTCACTGCTTTTCACCCTGACCAACATGGACATTTAGTTTTGAAGCCTGACATTAGAACTATTAGAGGCTCTATGTGGCAACCGTCTAAAAATGCTGAAAAGTCTTCCGAAGACGACACTCTACGATCCAGTTTTGTAAGCGAACTTTATACAAAGTATCGGCACTTCACCCTTTGGCCCCCTAAAAACCAAAAATAATATTCCTAAAAATTATTGTTCAGTTTTGGGATGAAAGTGATATCCCAAAAGACGTTCAAGAGTGTATTGAATCATGGCAAAGTCTTAAATCTGAAGGTTTTGAACATCGCTTATTCAGTAACAGTACTGCTAGAAAGTTTATTGTAGATAACCTGAACGAAGATGAAAAACTAGGGACACTGCCCATATTTAACCGTTGTCTTAAGACTGCAATGCCGCTACACTCTCCTCATGCCAAGAATCGCTCGCATAGTTGCTCCCGGATACCCTCACCATGTCACCCAGTGTGGCAATAACCGCTCTATTGTCTTTTTCGACGACGAGGACCGGCAGGCCTATCTGCAATTGCTGGATAAGTACAGCAAAGCATTTCATTTACACATTTGGGCTTATTGCCTGATGGATAACCATGTTCATCTGTTGGTTGTCCCGGAGAAAGAGAACGCGCTTGCTCGTGGTATCGGTTTGACCAATCAGGTCTATACACAATATCTCAATCGTAAGCTGAATCAGAGTGGTCGTATTTGGCAGAATTGCTTTTTCTCCTGTCTTGTCGAAAACGACGAATATCTTTGGATCGTAGCACGGTGCATTGAACGTAATCCGATCAAGGTTGGTCTGGTGGGCTATGCCGAGGATTATCGTTGGTCCAGCGCCAAAGCCCATTTGACACTGGCTCAGGACGATCTTTTACAGGAGCCGTCCTGGCTGGAAGAAACAGACAGAAGCCGGTATGGTGAATTCATTCTGAACAGCGATGAGGACGCGGAAAACAAACTGCGTAAAGCCACCCGCACCGGGCGTCCATTCGGCTCGGAGAACTTTATTGACAACATGGAATATCAGTTGAATGCTACATTGAGGCCCCGTAAGCCGGGAGACCAAGAAAAGCTGGGGAGTGCCCCTAGTTTTTCCTAGTTTTTTATTGTCATCCAACCCCGCTACCTTTCTTAAACAACCCCATTCAGGCATTATTGGACAAATTCATCCACCCGTTATTGCATTCTCCCTCTTCCACACATATTGTCCGAAAGTCTGCGTGGTGGTGGAAGATAAAAACTAATTGAGGTAAGACACTATTGCAAAACAAAATGCAAGACACTCGAACCCTGTGATTTCATGTTGAGGTGTTGAATATCCTGAATTTCGTGAAATTTGAGAAGCTTCTCACTCAAATCGGCAAATGGAAATTTTTGTAGCCAACTTAGTGATAATTGATCTTAAATGCAGGAGATGCCCCTCGTTGTTTTTACAAAGACTGCCAGTTCTGGTCCCCGATCTGTCCTTTACATGGACGGAACTTACTGACGGAAAGGCAATGGTGCTGGCATATTAAAGGATTCAGGAATGAATTAGGATTAATGGCATCAGGGTCCCACATTTGGGGCTTAATATAGGTTGAAGGTCGAATTTGAGAGGGATAAAAAATGGGTGAAGCTATCACAGCAGCAATAATAGCTAAGCTATCTGATATTGTATTAGGCCATTTTTCTGGGAAGGTATTAGATGCGGCCCAGAGAAAAATAGTCTCAGCTATTCTAAAAGATCGAAATACTAAAGCTGTATTTAAGAAAGCTATTATCAAGGGGCTTGAACAATTCAACCATCAGTGCCCGGCATTTAATCATATCCTGTTTCACCAAGACGACTTCTTCAAACCATATATTCTTCCTCAGCTAGCAAGGCTTCTCGAAAGAGCCAATAAACCGAATATTTCAGAACTAGAAGAGAACCATCGGCAAGTTTTCGGACAGGAATTTGCTGGTGTCCAACATGCCATGCAAACGCTTGTCAATTGTATTGAATCTTCATTAAATGAGGCTCCGGAATTAGCTCCTTTCTTAGATTCTGCAAACATCAGAGAAATTCGCGAGAGTATTCGTAATGAAATTTCTCCAGACCTTGGAAATATTGGAAGGGATGTTGGCGAAATCAAAAAGCTGGTTGAACAGGTTTCTTTGGATGAAGTCCAAATAAAAAACGACCTGGCTCCTCTTGACGAGTCGACGACAAAACAATTACTGCACGAAAAGTCTCTCGATCTCCTTTCCTGGCCGCAAACTCTTTCATCAGGTGAGTGGATTGAACGTCCGGAACTGGAAGCCCTCCAAAAAACAGTCAACGAAAATGAAAACAGCTCAATCGTTCTTTTAGGCGGACCGGGCAGCGGGAAATCGGCCCTACTCGCTCGTTTTGGTTCAATGGCGACCAGCGAAAACCACCATCTTCTCGCGATCAAAGCCGATATGATGCCGAGCGAAATCAATTCTCAAGAACAGTTAAGGAAATGGTTATCGCTACCTATACCTGTGGAAGATTGCATCAGAGAGTTGGCCGAGCAAAAGAAAGTTATCCTACTGATAGATCAGCTCGACGCATTATGCGATTTGATTGATATCCGGACGGAACGTTTGTCCGTTTTAATCGATTTAGCGAATCGTTTTGTTAATGTTCCAAATGTTTACACGATCCTTTCCTGCCGAGACTTTGAATTTAAATATGATGTCAGGTTCCAGCGTCTCGGTGCCGAAGAATTGTGCCTGAGCCTTCCGAATCTTGATACGGTTGATGAGTTATTAAAGAAACGCAGCATAGACGTATCCAGTTGGCCAGCAAACTTCAGAGAAATGTTGCGTACGCCTCAGCACCTGAAAATTTACTTCGATTTTCTCAGCGACATTGGGACTCCGGAGTTTTCTACATATCAAACGATGCTGGAAGCAGTTTGGCAAAAACAGATAGTTCGGCAGGTGTCTGGTGCCGAATTGGCTCTTTTAGCTCAGGATGTAGCAACATCGTTAGCTGAAAATGAAGAATTATGGTCGCCAGTATCTAGATTTGAGGATCATTTTAAGAATGTCGAGCGACTTGTAGCCAATGGGATTTTAACATTTGACGCAGAGCGGAAGAAAATCGGGTTTGCTCACCAGACGTTGTTCGATTTTACCAGAGCAAAAGCGTTTGCCGCTGGGAAGGGGAAACTTGCCGATTTTGTTCTTGCACGCCAGGGCGCACTTTTCATTCGCCCAGCACTTTGGAGCAGTCTGGTCTATTTACGCGGAACAAGTACGGTGGAGTATTACCGTGAGTTTGCCAAACTTTGGGAAGAAAAAACACTACGTACACATGTACGTCTTATGCTCATGGAATTTCTGGGTGGGCTAAATGATCCCGATGACCAAGAGGCATTGTGGCTGATGCCATATCTTGAACATGAAAAACTATCGGGGACAGCCTTAGCCGTGATGCAAGGAAGTCTCGGCTGGTTTTACAGAATTAGGGATTCTTTCCTGCCAGCAATAATGTGCTCCGGCAATGAGACTGCTAGGCGTGCCTCTTGGTTTTTAAGATCTGCATGGGATTTTGCGCGCAAAGACATCTTGGACTTAATTGAAAAACATTGGCTCCGAGAGCCCAAGAAAAATGAGTTGGCATTAGAATTGTTGAACTATCTCGGTTCGTGGGATGAAAGGTCGTGCGCAATAGCCGAGAAAATTCTATCCCGAATGAATATTCGAAATGAATGGTACATTAATGGGCTTATAGCCACAGTTTCAGCGAGTAGGCCGGAATTGGCGCCGATCCTTGTTAAAGCTGTTTTCACCTCACAATTAAACATTGCGAAAAACGAAACGAAAAAAGAAAAACTACCTGATTCAAATGACGTATCGGTTTGCGAAAACGAGATGGAGGAACAGGTTGCTGAGCTAATGAGTAAAAGATTCCAAGAGACGGCGCCATTCTCAAAACTACTTGAAGCCAACGATTGGTATGACTTGCCGGAAATCGCGAAAGCCGCGCCAAGAAAGTTTCTTGAGGAGGTTTTTCCTTGGTTTGTGCAAGTGATCACTATTACTGCTCGGGACGAAAACAAATTAATCCTGACTTACAAGGATAATGCGGGGCTTGCGACATGTACATTTGATATGGAAAGAAAAGGAAAAAGTTATCCAGTCATGCTGTCATTGGTAGTCTCTGTAGAAACAGTTGCTGAAAATGACCCGGATGGCTTTATTCATTTTATGGACAAGTGGAAAGATTTGGAACTTCTTTCAGTTCATAGGCTTCTTGCAAAAGGATTAGAGAAATTAATAAGCAAACGACCAAACGTCGTCTTGGAATATTTACTTGCTGACCCACGTAGATTTGTTGTTGGCGATATGGAAAATTACCACTCTTATTCACAGATATTAATATCTCAATTATCTGAAGTTCTGGATGATGTGTCTTTTTGTCTGCTGGAAAAGACAATTCTAGAGTGGAAATATTATCAACATCATCCGAAGGAGGATGGCCCTGCCTTAAAAAGAGACCGAGCAAAATACGAAAGAGAACATCGTCTTCGTCTATTGTTGGCATTGTCACAGAGCAAATTGTCTGATGCGGCGAAAAAGTTTGTCGAAGAAGAAAAAAGGGCTTTCCCGCACATCCATAACTACGAATGTAAATTTAGTGGTGTTAGAGAAATTGGTAGTCCCGTAAGCGGGATTCAAATGGAGAAGGCGTCAGATGAACATATCCTACAACTTTTTGAAGAGTTAACTGATGAAACCGACTGGGACCACCCCAAAAGACGGAGCACGGGAGGAAGTATCCAGGCATCAAGAGCCTTTGGAGTATTTGCGAAAAACAATCCTGATAGGGCGTTGGCTTTAATTGAGAATTTTGAACCGAAAAAACAAGAGAGACCCGCTAGTGAAGCTTTGCAGATTTTAGCAAAGGAAGGGTTGATTTCCAAAGACAGGCTTGTAGAAATCATTAATTGTTTGTCTCAAAAGGGATTTGAATCAAATGAATTCAGATATTCTGCTGCTGATGCCCTTGGTTACGTTGCTTCTAAACCAGAAGGATTGTCAGACGATATTTGCATTATGCTGAAAAGTTGGCTGGTGAATATCGAACCACAACATTGCGACAGCGGGGATGAAAATGACAAGGAGGATAAATACGAAAGTCTTTTGTGGGGGTATAAAGGATCACGCCTTGTCCCACAGGGAAACCTGACAGTTCTGGAAACATTAATGCGTGGCTATTTGTTGCGGCAGCCGTGTGATTATAATGTTTGGCTCGAAGTGTTGGAAGAACATCTGAACAAAAGAGAAGACCCTAGAGTTTGGCAGTTTTTGGCGGACAAGTTCCACTTACTCTCCAATGCAGACAGAAAACGGTCAGAAAGATTGATCAAAGAAGTTCTCAACAATCACATAAACGGTACGCTCGAAAGTGTCATTTGCGTGGCGAATAATATCCATTGGTTATCTCCTGAGCTAGTTCATATTTGGCTCGATAATATCAGAGATGGCGGGTGGCAGCGAGGATATCAAGCTTACGGTGAAATGCTGGTTGTTGGATTACATTACGGGTCTGATAGCCAACAAGAATGGTATAATCGACGGGTGCAAGAACTGTTGCATGTTGAACAGCCCAAAACGGAAAAATATCAACAAGAAAAACTCGGCATTGCACATGGTGCTGCCCATTTGTGGAAAGAAAATAACGAAGTATTGACACCAATAATTTGTAATCTTTTTGATATGGCTGATAACCACATTGCATCGGCCTTAATGGGCGTATTCAGGGTTGATGTCAGTTTTCCTCCAAATAAATATACCCGAGCGATTATTGACGCGATTATTGCCAGCCCTCAAAGCCTGAAGGGTACAGCCGACTTCCATTTGATTGAAAAATTGATTGGTTTTTTGCCTGTTGAGCCGGAGCGCGTGTATCAAATTTGTGGCGCCATTATAGATCAATGTGGAAAAGATGTGGCGAATATGCAAACGGGTTTGTCGTCCTCCGCTGGAGAATTAATCGATATTACCTTGACGCTTCAAAGGTTGCACTCATATCGCGGAAAAGGGCTTGAGCTTTTTGAAAGGTTGCTTGAACTTGATGTTTATGGAATCAAAGGTGTTCTGTTTGACCTAGACCGCCGTCCCTTTAAATCGCAACCAAGCATGCCGCGTCGTAGAAGAGTAAAATAAAACAAAAGAATGAGGGGCAAAAGCTAAAGGACGAATGACATATTCGTAAAGGCTAAAATCCGTCCGGAAAATCGGAACCCAGCCCCTCGATCGGTCTCAATTATCCGTGACAAAATTACCAAGTCGAGGCTCTGGCCTGAAATACATCGCTTTGTCTTGGTCTCTCGGGTCTCATGAATTTACGGGTCCTTCCTAGCAATGCACCTACTGCGGACGGGCAAGCACGCAATAGCTCTCTACGAATTAACTTTTTTACTGTTTCCGGTTTTCCTTATGTTTAATAGATGCCGAGCCTTGAAATGCTTCTGAATCCATACCAAATTGAGTGGGATTTTGATAGAAAGCGTCTTGGATATATAGGCCTTGTCAAGTTTAAAAAACTTGGATTCTGATGTAACAGGTAAGGGAATTTTCGAAGCAGCAGAGGGGATGTTTTTCTAAGTACAAAATAAAATCTTGGCACCCAGAGTATTAGATATCAAAAAAGCACTTAACGAATAATCGCTAAGTGCTTAATTTTTTATGGTGGAGCTACGCGGGATCGAACCGCGGACCTCTTGAATGCCATTCAAGCGCTCTCCCAACTGAGCTACAGCCCCTTACAAGGTGGGCGATTTATAGCAAACCCGCGGTTGTAGTGTCAACAGGAAAAATGCATTTCGCTTAGAACCTGTATCCGCTTGAAAGAATAGCCATTTTTACTGTGCCATGGTAGACTTCAGCGCGAAAAATGACGGAACCCTTCAATTTCTTTAGCGAGGCGGGTTATGACCGGGTTACAGAAACTGCTGCGGAGTATACCGGCTGTTGATCGGGTATTGCGGGAAGAGCCTTTGCAAAAACTGGCCTTGCGGTTACCCCAGGAGGCCTTGTCCGCAGCGGTGCAGGAGCAGATCGGCCGGTTACGCCGCGAGATCCTTGCCGAGGTGAGCCTTTCTGCCAGTGATCTGGAACCAGCCAATGTGGCCCTGGCCGCGGCCCGCTCCTGTTGTGATCTGCTCGAACCGTCCTTGCGCAAAGTCATCAATGCCACCGGCACCCTGCTGCATACCAACCTGGGACGAGCACCTTTGGCCGAACCGGCCCTGGCCGCCATGAGAACCGTTGCCGAAGGGTATTCCAACCTTGAATTTGATCTGGCGTCAGGGCGCAGAGGCTATCGTTACAGCCATGTCGAAAAGCTGCTGACCCAGCTGAGTGGAGCCGAAGCGGCCCTGGTGGTTAACAATAATTCCGGGGCCGTGCTGTTGGCCCTGAGCGCACTGGGGCAGGGGCGGGAAGCCGTGGTCTCGCGCGGGGAGCTGGTGGAGATCGGCGGTTCCTTCCGCATTCCGGATGTCATGGAGGCTGGGGGGCTGCAACTGCGTGAGGTTGGCACGTCCAATCGGACTCATCTGCGCGATTACCAGAACGCAATCAACGACAACACCGCGATCTTACTCAAGGTCCATACCAGCAATTATCGAATCGTCGGTTTTACCAAAGAGGTTCCGGCCCGGGAGCTGGCGCCTTTGGCCCGGGAACATGGTCTGGTGCTGATGGAGGATCTCGGCAGCGGCCTGCTCCTTGACCTCAGCCGTTTCGGTCTGGATCCGGAACCGACGGTGGCTGAAGTGGTCCAGGCCGGGGTTGATGTGGTCACGTTCAGCGGCGATAAGTTGCTCGGCGGTCCCCAGGCCGGACTTATTGTCGGCCGCGAAGAGTTGATTGATAAAATGCGTCAACATCCGCTGGCCCGGGCCTTGCGCATCGATAAACTGACCCTGGCGGCCCTGGAAGCGACCCTGCGGCTGTACTTGCAACCGGAGCAGGCGTTGCAGGAAGTGCCCATCCTGCGTATGTTCAGCGCGGACCCGGCGCATCAGCAGATTCGTTGCCGGCATTTGCTGGAACGAATCGAAGCCGCTGAACTGCCGGCAGACGTGAACCTGATTGAAGATATTGCCAGGGTTGGCGGCGGAGCCATGCCGGTGACCGAGCTGGCCGACTGGGCCGTTGAAATCAATCCGTTGAACATAACGGTGACCGAGCTGGCTAGCCGGCTGCGCGATTTTAACCCGGCGGTGGCGGCCCGGGTGCAGAATGAAAAACTGCTGGTGAATCTGCGGGCGGTGTTTGAACGCGAGGATGAACGGTTGGCCCAGATCCTGATCGCGGCCTTGCAAGAGGGTTGAGTCGTGGCAGAACAGGGACATTATATTATCGGCACGGCCGGACACGTCGATCATGGCAAAACCGCCTTGATCAGGGCGCTGACCGGGATTGAAACCGACCGACTCAGAGAGGAACAGGCCCGCGGCATTTCCATTGAGCTGGGCTTTGCCAAGCTTGATCTGGGCAACGGCGAGGTGGCCGGGGTGGTTGATGTGCCGGGGCATGAGAAGTTCATCCCCCAGATGCTCAGCGGCGTGGCCGGAATTGACCTGGTGCTGCTGGTGGTGGATGCCAATGAAGGGGTCATGCCGCAGACCCGCGAACACCTGGAGATCATGGACCTGCTGCAGATCAAAAACGGCATCCTGGTGATCTCCAAGATCGATCTGGTGGAACCGGATTGGCTGGATATTGTTGAGGAAGAAATCCGCGAGCAGGTGGCCGGAACCTTTCTGGCCGCTGCGCCCTGTTGTCGGGTTTCGGCCCTGACCGGAGCCGGGCTGGAAGACTTGCTCGAAGTCATTCGCCAGCAGCTGCGCAAGGTCCCGCCGCGCGATGCCGGGGGCGCGGTGCGGCTGCCGGTTGATCGCTGTTTCAGTATCAGCGGCTTTGGGACGGTGGTCACCGGAACCCTCAACAGCGGCACCATCAAAACCGGGGACAATTTTGAAATCCTCCCTGCCGGAGTGACCGCACGGGTTCGCGAGGCCCAGGTTCATGACGCTTCGGCCGGGCAGGTCTTTGCCGGGCAGCGGGTGGCGCTGAATCTGGTCGGGGTGACTCGCGAGCAGGTCCCGCGCGGTTCGGTGATCGGCACCCAGGGGCTGTTCCGGGCCAGCCAACGTATCGATGTCAGGCTGCAGCTGTTGCCGGGCGCGCCCCGGGCGTTGAAGTTTCGCGATCCGCTGCACTTTCACCTGGGGACCGGGCGCAGCGTGGCTCAGGTTGTGCTCCTTGATCGGGAACAACTTGAACCAGGGGACGAGGCATTTGTTCAGCTGACCCTGGATCACCCGGTGCTGGCCCATCGCGGCGACCGGTTTATTATTCGCTCCTATTCGCCGATGCTGACCATTGGTGGCGGGGTGGTGATCGACAGCGAGCCGCCCAAGCATAAGCGTTTTCGTCCCGAGGTGATCGAGCGGCTGCGTGAACTTTCCTCCGGGGACCTTGGTTTCTGGCTGCAGAAGCTTGATGAACTGCAGCTGGCGCGGCTCAAGGAGCTGGAACAACAGACCGGCACCGGCCGGGAGCAGCTGCTGGCCGGGCTGGAACGCTTACGCCAGGCCGGCGAGGTGGTGCAGCTTGCTGAACAGTGGGTGACTGCCGAGCGGGTCCGCAGCTGGCGGCAGCAGTTGCCGCAGATTGTCCGCGATTATCAGGAGCGCAACCATTTGCGCCATGGCATGCCCCGCGCCACTTTGCAAACCCGGCTTGCGGAAAAACTGGCGGCCAAAGGCTTTGAGGTTTTGCTGCAGCAGGAGCTGGAGGAGGGAACCGTTGTCCAGCATGGCGATCTGGTGGCGACGCCCGACTGGAGTCCGCAACCAACCCCGGCGGAGCAGCAGCATTTGGCGCAGCTGGCCGATCTGCTGCAAAGGGACGGTTTCCAGGTCAAGAGCAACAAGGAAATTTTTCTGCAGCTCGGTCTGGATGTTGATGACAGCGAAAGCTATCTGTCCTATCTTGCCTTGGAAGGCTCGCTGGTGCGGCTGAACCAGGAAAGCTCCTTGCACAGCGATTATTATCGCCAGGCCCGGCGGTTGCTGGTGGATTTGTTGCAGCAGCAGGATGCCTTTACCCTGGCCGAATTCCGCGATAAGCTGGGGAGTAACCGCAAGCTGACCCAGGCTCTGCTGGAATTTTTCGACAGCTGCAAGTACACCCGGCGCACCGGCGAACAGCGGGTCGCCTGGCAGCTGCCTGACATCGATTGAACGACCCTGCCGCCTGTCCTGTCGAAGGTGGCATTAACTAGTTTTCATCCGGAAACGGCCCTTTTCCGCCGTGGCGGTGTCAATCTGTGGGCTTATTTGTGCGGCGTAAAGAACTACGCCTCCGCATAAGCCCTTGATTTCCTTGCCATAACGAGAAATTGCTCGGTTCCAATCTGAAAACTTAGCCGTTGCCCTTCGGAGTTTCCAGATGGCAACTAGCTAACCTAAAAAGAGGACATGACCTTGAGTATTCGACTGACGTCATTATCACGCAGTTCTGGTTGAGCGGCCAAAATAGGTCCCGAGACCCTGGCTCAGGTGCTGAGCCAGCTGCCGATAAGTCATAACCCTAACCTGTTGTCCCAGGAAATTCCTTTTGCCGATGCGGCCATCTATCGCCTTAGTGATAGTCAGGCACTGGTGCAATCGGTCGACTTCTTCACCCCGGTGGTGGATGATCCGTACCGCTACGGCCAGATTGCCGCGGCCAACTCGCTGTCCGATATCTATGCTGTCGGCGGCCAGCCGTTGCTGGCGCTCAACCTGGTTTCGTTCCCCATCAATTGTCTGGAACCGGAGATTCTGGCGCAGATCCTTCAGGGCGGGTCCGAACGGGTTCATGCCGCCGGAGCGGTGATTGCCGGGGGACATTCCATCGAGGATGAAGAACCCAAGTACGGCCTTAGCGTCACCGGCATGGTCGATCCGCGGCAGATGATCACCACCCAAGGCTGTCGACCGGGTGACCGGCTGATTCTGACCAAGCCCCTTGGGACCGGGTTGCTGACCACCGCCCTGAAAGGGGACATGCTGAGTGAAACCGATATTGCCGAAGCCATCGAGGGGATGCTGACTCTGAACCGGACCGCATCCGAAGTGATGATGGCGGTGGGGGTGTCGGCCTGTACCGATATCACCGGGTTTGGTCTGGCCGGCCATGCTTCGGAGATGGCGGACGCCAGCGGGGTCGGAATGAAACTGAATCTGGCGGCGCTGCCTTTGTATCCTCATGCCCGGGAGATGGCTGAAATGGGGCTGGTCCCGGTCGGTGCCCATCGCAACCGTGATTTTTATTCGCCCCGCTTTATCGGCCGGGAACACTGCGATCCCATCGATATCGATATCCTCAGCGATCCGCAAACCTCCGGCGGGCTGCTGCTGGCGGTTGCCGAAGCCAAGGTTGAGGAACTGCTGGATGCTTTAGCTGCGTGCGCAGTGCCTGCCTTCCAGATCGGTGAAATTGTTGCCGGACCGGCCGGCTGTTTGCTGTTGGAGTCTTGATATGTTCGGATTCGGTCCCTGGGAAATTGCTGTGCTAGCCATGCTGACCGTGTTTGTGTTCGGTTGGCGGGCGTTGCCGAAGCTGTTTCGGGGCTTGCGACAATTGCACGGAACAAAAGCAAAACTGGCCGAGGAACTGCGTCAACTACTGCGGTTCTTTTAAGCGGCAGGGGCAGATGTGCCTTTTGTTGCTGATCGATTCATCCCCACCGCCCAGCCTTTGACCCTTCGGCCTGAGCGACTGTTATCCTGCTATCTTTATGAAATCCTTATGCCTAGCCGCTGAGTTTTGCTGCTTCATTTATTGAATTTCTGCTAGTGTTTGAGTGGTGAGTCGGTAGCGAAATGCCGACCGGAGGGGAGCTTGCCGCAGGGCGAGCTTGATCACAGCCGTTCAATAACAGGAGCAGACGTTTGATCGACCCCCGGCGCTGCTGTTGAATTACTTCGGCCAGGGAGCCCTGTTGCTCAGGCACCCTGAAACCATCGTCAATCCATTCTATCTCATGGCCCCGCGTTGGGCTCTGTATCCCCTGGTTGTTATGGCGACCATGGCCACCATTATCGCCTCTCAGGCCGTTATCTCCGGAGCTTTTTCCCTCACCGTGTAGGCCATTCAGCGCTGGCATTGGCCGGTGGCTGCAACCCTGTTGCTGTGTGGCGGGTTCCTGATTTTTGACTGTGCCTTTCTCGGCGCGAACTTTACCAAAATCAATCATGGCGGCTGGTTCCCGCTGCTGGTCTTCGCAGCCATGAGCACCTGGAAGCAGGGGAGAAAGGTCCTGGCTGAACGGTTGCGGGTCACAGCTGCGCCGCTGACCCAATTTGTGGAACATATCGAGTCCTTCAGTCCCGGCAAAGTGCCGGGAACTTCGGTCTATATGAACGGCAACCCGGAAGGAACCCCAGCGGCTTTGCTGCATAACCTCAAACACAACAAGGTCCTGCACGAAAGAGATAACGTAAAATATTTTTCGCTTTTTTAGAAATGCACGGCAGTGCCCACATTGGTTAGAATTGCGTAGCCAACGTAAACCCTAACCCAAAGGAGAACACTGCCGTGGACAAGGATTATAGCGCAAAATCGGACAAGATTATTCACCTGAATGAAGAGGCCGTCAGAAATCATCTCGGTCAAATTGTCCGCAGCACCGTTGAGCAGACCTTGAATGAAATGCTTGATGCTGAAGCCGATCGGTTATGTAACGCGGAGAAATATCAACGCAATGAAGCTCGTACGGATACCAGGGCCGGGCACTATCAGCGCAAGTTACAGACCGGAGCGGGCGAAGTGACATTGAAGGTCCCCAAACTCAGACAACAAACTTTTGAAACCGCGATCATTGAACGCTATAGGCGACGTGAGGCCTCGGTTGAAGAGGCGCTGATCGAAATGTATCTGGCTGGGGTTTCCGTCCGCCGGGTTGAAGACATCACTGAAGCCCTGTGGGGCACCAAAGTCAGCCCTGGCACGATCAGCAACCTGAACAAGAAAGTTTACGCCAAGATTGAAGAGTGGCGGACCCAGACGATTGAGGGTGAATTTCCTTATGTTTATCTGGATGGCATCGTGCTGAAACGCTCCTGGGCTGGAGACGTCAGCAACGTATCCGTTCTGGTTGCGATCGGTGTCAACAGTGATGGCTACCGGAAGATCCTCGGTGTCGTCGAAGGGCACAAAGAAGATAAGGCCGGCTGGTCAGGCTTTCTGCGTCATTTGAAGGAGCGTGGCTTACGCGGTGTGCGCCTGTTTATTACCGATGCCTGCATGGGATTGGTGGAGTCGTTGGCTGAATATTATCCCGAAACCAAGTGGCAGCGTTGTATGGTCCATTTTTATCGCAATGTTTTCAATGCCGTTCCACGGAAGCGGGTCAAAGATGTCGCCGCCATGCTCAAGGCGATTCATGCATCTGAGGATAAGGCGGCTGCCCGTCAAAAAGCAGAGCAGATCATTGGAAAGCTGGAGAGCCTACGCCTAAAAGACGCGGCGAAGAAGGGTAAGCGTCCCACCAAGCCCCACCTGTTGAAAATATCGTAAATGTCGTAAGCTTCGCCCTATGACACCTACTAATGACCTGACAATTCTCAAAACCGATACGCTCGGTCGTCGTGAGCAGACCAGTCCAGAGCAGCGTGACGCCTGGCTGGATGCTTTTGAGCGGACCAGTATGAGCGGGGCCGCTTTTGCAAGGCTCCATGGTATTCGCTACACCACCTTCGCCCACTGGCGGCAGACGCGTCGGCGCCAACGACAAGCTACCGAAAATAAGTCCGCGACCTTTTTCGAGGAGGTTGAGGTTCGCTGTCCTGATTCCGATCCTGTCGGGTTGAGCATCTCTCTGCCTGGCGGAGCCAGCGTCACAGTCACCCGGCCGGAGCAATTCCCCCTGGTTGCAGCCCTGCTGAAATACCTGGACTGCACATGCTAAGCTTTGCCGGTGCCCTCAAGGTCTTTGTCGCCCTAGAACCGCAAGACATGCGCAAGAGCTTCAACGGACTGGCCGCTGCTGTCCAGGAGCACCTGGGTTGCGATCCATATCAGGGGGCCCTTTATCTGTTCACCAACAAGCGTCACGATCGTCTCAAGCTGCTGTTCTGGGACGGCACCGGATTATGGGTTGCGGCCAAACGCCTTGAACAGGGACGTTTCAGTTGGCCACGACCATCGCAGGCCGGTCAAAAACGACTGTCTCTCACGCCGGAAGCATTGACGTTACTGACAGACGGCATCGATCTCAAGGGAGCTAGAATGCGCCCCTGGTATGAACGCGAATAAGTCGTCATGTGTCGACTTTTTTCTTCCGTAACCCTCTGAAATCATGTATCTTTAGGGCATGACTAAATCAGAAATCATAGCCCGTAAAGATAGAGAGCTCGAGCCGCTGCGCGAAGAGAATCGGCTGCTGCGCTTAAAGGTCGATGCCCTTGTCCGCCGAGTGTTCGGCGGCGGACAGAGTGAAAAACTGTTCGGCGATCAGCTGAGCATGTTTGAGGATCAAACGCCGGGGCAGTCTGAGGCTTGCGTTGAACTGCCGACAGAAACGCAAGCCTTAAAAAAAGCGCGTAAGCGCCACCCCCGTCGGCCCCGCTACCCAGAAGATCTTCCCGTCATTGAAGACATCCTCGATCCTGAGCCCGTCAAAGCCAATCCTTCGCTCTACCGCCATATCGGCGAAGAAGTCAGCGAGCAGCTCGATTATGAACCGGGGCGTTTCCTTCTGCGCAGACAAATTCGTCGCACCTGGGTGAAACGCAACGCTCCCGATGCCGCACCGATGACAGCTGTGCTGCCGCCGAAACTTCTTGAACGCGGCCTTCTGGCTCATATCGTCGTCGGCAAATACGCCGATCATCTGCCGCTCTACCGACAGGAGCAGATCTTCAAGCAGCGCTACGATGTCCATCTGGGGCGCAATACCCTGTGCCGCGCCGTTGAGCTTGTCGCCAACTGGTTGCAACCTGTTACCAGACGCATGTTTGAAGATCAGCTGGCTGGCGGCTACGTTCAGCTTGACGAAACACCAGTACGCTACCTTGCTCCGGGGCAAGGCAGAACCCCTAAAGGCTACCTGTGGGTGAGCAACGCCCCGCGTGGAGACACGGTCTTTCACTGGGCGGCTGGACGCGGCTACGCACAGCTGCAGCGCTGGTTGCCCGCTGACTTCAACTGCATCATCCAGACCGACGAATACAAGCCTTACAACAAGCTCGCGAGCGACTTCGGGTGTAAAGCTCACGCGCACTGCTGGGCACACGTCCGCCGCCGTTTCTATCAGGCGCTCGAAGCGGGAGAGCATCTTGTACGCAACCGCTGGATTCTGCATCAGATCGGCCTGCTTTATCTGATCGAAAGGAAGCTGCGCGAACAAGAAACCACACCTGTGCTGCGCGCCGCCGTACGCTCATGGCAGAGTCGCCCGATTCTTGATCGCCTCTTTACCGCCCTTGAGCAGATGCTCGGAAGCGGCAGATACAAGCCGAAGTCACTGACCGGCACCGCCATCGCCTACGCCCTGCGTCAACGCGATGGCCTGCAGGTCTATGTTAAACACGGCCAGGTCGAAATCGACAACAACCTGATCGAGAACGCGATTCGTCCCGCAGCACTCGGACGCAAGAACTGGCTGTTCATCGGCGACGAAGACGCCGGATGGCGAAGTGCCGTCATTTACACCATCCTGCAGAGCTGCAAGGCACACGGCATCGATCCCTATAGCTACCTCAAAGACGTCCTCGAACGCCTTCCCCACATGAAAATCCAGGAGATAGGCCAAGTCACACCCGCCGCCTGGAGCAAAGCCAAATCAATCAAACGTGCGTCGTAAACGTTGTAGGTCTAAGCCTACGACGGCTACAATTTGCTGCCCTTGCAAGAGGTGCGCTGTGGAACGCTTACGAAGAAGGTCCGGGAATCGATAAACGAAACCCTGACGTATTACGACTTCCCGCGGTGAAGTGGTTACACTATCCCGGACACACAAATTGAGGCAAAATGCCAGACAATGGAGGTGTGCCCTATGAGTTCAAATTATTCGTCCGAATTCAAACAAAATGCTGTCAAGTTGGCGGTCGAATCAGATCAGTCAGTTGCCCAGACTGCGAGAGATCTGGGAGTTAATGCCAACACCCTGTACACGTGGATAACAAAGTATCAGCAACCAGATTCTGCACCAACAAATAAGGGCGCAGGAGAAAAACACCCTTACGAAGAACTGAAACGCCTTCGCAAGGATTATCTCCGATAAGGGCGCAGGAGAAAAAACAACGGACGCCTTCGCCGGGAGAATGCTCTGCTCAAGGAGGAGCGTGACATCTTAAAAAAGGCGGCGGCGTACTTTGCAAAGAACAGTCGGTAAAGTACGCCTGGATGCAACAACAGACTGAATTTCGTATCCGAACGATGTGCCAAGTCCTCCAGGTTTCCCGGAGCGGTTACTATGAGAGCCTAAGCCGGCCACCCAGTGCTCACTGCATTGAGGATGACAATCTCCGCCCCCAGGTCAAGGCCGCCTTTGAAAAAGGTCGCAAAAACTATGGGACCCGGCGGATTAAAGATGAACTGCAAAAACAGGAGACCCGCCTCAGCCGCCGCCGTATTGCCCGGTTGATGCGCGAAGAAGACCTTAAGGTCCAAACCAAACGAAAATTCAAAGTGACAACCGACTCGAATCACGACAAACCGATCGCACCGAACCTGCTGGAGCGTGAATTTACGGTCAGCACTCCAGATACCGCCTACGTCAGCGATATCACCTATATCCCGACCCGTGAGGGCTGGCTGTACCTAGCTGTCGTTATTGATCTATTTTCCCGGGCTGTCGTCGGTTGGTCCATGGGGGCACGCATAAACGCCGGCTTGGTCAATGGTGCTATGCTGATGGCGCTGTGGAAACGAAAACCCACCAAAGGCCTGATATCTCATAGCGATCGAGGCAGCCAATACGCCTCTGATAGTCACCGGACACTTCTGAACGACCATGGCATCAAAGCCAGTATGAGCAAAAAGGGTGATTGCTGGGACAATGCTGTCGCCGAGAGCTTTTTCCACACCCTTAAAATCGAACTGGTTCACCACTGCGACTATGAGACTCGCGATGACGCCAGGGCTTCAATCTTCGAATATATCGAAGTCTTCTACAATCGCCAGCGGGCACATTCTGCTAACGGATATGAGGCACCGCTGGCCTTTGAGGCAATGAAGAAAGCTGCGTAAACTTGTGTCCGGGAAAGTGTTGACACATCACGGAGTCATCACATTCGGATACGCACCAACAACGCCCTGGAAATCAAAATGGAGCGGATTATGAAGGAAATCCGGCGGCGGACCAAGGTCGTTGCTTTTCCTGATGGTCATTCGGCCTTGATGCTGTGCGCGGCCCGGCTGCGTCACATTGCCGGAACCAAGTGGGGGCAAAAACGCTATCTGAATATGGATTTACTCAGAGAACAGGAATTAGAAGAGATGATGGAATCGGGCGAAGCCATTTAGCTGACTGGGGCGCTGCCGGAAAAAAGCGAAAGATTCTTTACACTACCACGAAAGAGTCGTTTCCCTCAGTGTGGTCACCGAAGGCACCGCGCGGGTCTCCCTCAACGACCGTTTTTCCGTGGAACGACTGGCCAAAGGGATTTACCGGATGAAAATTCACTACGGATTCATGGAAAACCCAGTGATTCCCCGGGCGCTGAAAGGTTTCGCCGTTGACGACTGGACCTTTGATCTCGACCAGACCACTTTTTCCTCGGCCGGGAAAGTCTGGTCGCCTCCAATAAAAAAGGCCTGTCCCCCTGGCGGAAATACCTCTTCCTGTTCATGGCCAAAAACGCCCGAAGCGCCACCACATTTTTCGGCCTGCCGCCGGATCGGGTGGTGGAGCTTGGTATTCAGGTGGAGATATAAGTGGTAGTAGGCGCTTGCTCAAAATAGCAAGCGCCTTATTGCAGATATCTTTGGTCGGTAGTGTTCAAAAATCTGTGTCATTTCGCCCAACGGTCCATTATCGGGGGTTATTATTTCAGACCGTACTTTTGTTTAAGCTTTGGAATTTCAGTTTCTGCTTGTTGAATTTGTGCAGGGCTCATTTGAGATTTGACCCTTTCAAATTGCTTAAGTCTTATGGGGTTCTTTATATCTTGCTCAAGGGCAATTTTGTAGTTGGCATAGGCCAGGGGCAGATCCTGTCGAACGGTTTCACCGGTTTCGTAAAACTGTCCAACATAAGAGATCCCATTATCATCTCCTCTATTTGCGGCAATAAGAGCATGTTCATAAGCTTTGGGATAATCCGTAGATGTTCCTTTTCCAAAGAGGTACATTGTTGCTAATTGGCTATGAGCTGGAATGACACCTTGTTTTGCTGCTTTTTGGATTAGGCTGAATGCCAGATGGTAATCTTGTTTTACGCCCTCGCCTTTATAATATGACAAGCCTAGGTTAAATTCAGCCATGCTTTCCCCCATTTTTGCAGCTTGTTGGTAGAGCTTGATCGCCTTATCAATATCCTTTTTAACTCCCTCTCCACGCTCGTACCTGGCTGCCAAGTAGCTAATACTAATAGAATTGTTTAGTTTTGTGCCTTTTTGAAACCAAAGGACTGCTTTTTTAAAATCCTGATTAGTCCCTATCCCGTCATAGTATACTCGGCCTAAGTAGTAACATGCTCTACCAGACTGCTGGGCGGCTGCTCTCTCCAGTAATTTGATCCCTTTGTCATAATTTTTAGGTATTCCGTCACCCGTTAAGTAGTAGTAGCCAACTTGAGCCATAGCATCGGGGTAGCCTTGATCGGCTGCTTTTTGAAACCATTCAAAGGCTGTTACGTCGTTTTGAATTACACCATTTCCACTTTGGCATGCATTACCAAGATTAAACTGTCCAAGCATATCGCCCTGTTCTGCTGCTTTGCGGTACCACTCAACTGCTTTTTGATGATCCTGTGGAAATCCCGCTTGACCAGTGGAGTAAAATAGTCCCATTTCCGTCTGAGCATCAGGATTTCCCGCATGCGCTGCTTTTTTCATCAGCTTTAAGGCCTTAGTGGGATCGTAATCGATTCCTTCACCTTGCATCAGGCGCCGGCCTAGCTCATTCATGGCGGCGGGGTCTTGTTGCTCAGCCCGTTGCTGAATCTCTTTTAAGGGCCGGTGCATGATAGGTTTGTCGATGGCCGTCATGTAAAGTGTTTGACCATTGATTTGAACGGTTTTGCTTTGTAGTGTAACGCCTTGCCCCTGATCTGTTGGTTGGTTGTTCTGTTTTTCTTCTGAACAGGCCGGTAGCATAAAACAAAGAACAATAATGAGAATTCTAATCAACATAATCTTTCCTATTAAAATTTAAAAATTAGGCACAAGTACATTCACGGGTAAATGCAAGCCAATGGTTATTGCTGCCATCAGCGCTGGTGGTGCCTTCGTAACATTCCTCGTAAGGAAGAACAAAATGATTATCGCCATAAAGTGACAGGCGCACCTTCAATGAAATGGTAACGGTTTTGAAGCGTTGCAACTGAAAGCTATATTGGTGTTCGCCTTCTTTTGTCCATTCGCTTAACGGGCGGCGATAATCCTGAATATTTTCTGGACTAAGCCCCTCTTCATAGGTGGTGGTTGTGGAGCCGGATGCTGTTGTTTCGGTTAATTGAATAAATAACTTACTTTTATCCAAATGTTTAGGGACAAAGACTGATGTTGTAATAATTTGAGAGTGATTACTCGCCTGACTGCTTATGATGGAGAGGTAAGGCCTGAACATAGCATCGAGAAGAGCATTGTAGGCTTCTTCCGGTGATTGTCCCCAGACTGCATAGCGATGGTTATTGTGAGTGTCTTGAGCTGAGTTTTGCAGAGCTAAGCGGGCAAAAAATAAACCTGCCATATCGGTACCATCTGAATAGGGTAGGGGATGGTTCGTGCGTTCTTCCATATATCGATCAAGCGCGTGTAATTGACTCAGATCACGTGCCGGAGGGAGGGGATTGCCAATTTTATAGCCGTTAAAAGGATCAGACCCAAAGGGACCATTTTCGGCCCAGAGTTCAATATTGGACGATTCCTTCCAGACCATGGTCAGAAGAAGAATGCCAACAGCGACAACAGCAAGAGGGGCAGCAACAGCTAAGGTTGCAGAGAGTAGAGAGCCACACCCAAGGCTCGTCAGAAAACCGGCAAAGACACCATTGGGCACCATTGACCATAAAGCCCCCGCCAGAATAACAGCATGGGAGATATAGGCGTCATCTCCCTGAATGATGTTTTCCATCATGCTGTTGAAGGTCATGCCGACAGTGATCCAGCCACTGATTTGACCGAAGATGTTTGCTCCCTCTCCTATAAGGCTAAGCGACCTTTTCCCTGCTAATTTATTTGCTGTTTCTTCCACAAACACTGACTTACTCACCGCAACGGTGGCATCTTTTGTTGCTGCAGCTAAGCCGAAGGCATTACCGACAAAATCGGTTATCAGTTTGGCTTGTTGGGTTGGGTCCGGATTTTTTTCCATGGCTCGCCAGGCGTTGCGTGTGTTCATGACTTCAAAAATGGCCAGAATTCCCAAGCCGGAGGCGTGCATCCTCTCCATGGGTTTTAGGCGTTCTATGTAGCGCATTTTAGCCATTTCATTTTCGCCAATAATGATATGGGCTCTAGTATAGTGGGTAGTTCCGTCGGCATGGGCCCCTCCAGTCACTTGCATATCAACCTGATTACCGTGAACATCTACTTTTGTTTCTGTGCCCTCGACGAGAGATCTTCCTTTACTACCGTCATTGTGAAATTTTTTATTGTTCTGTACCAGGCGCATCTCCTTGACTTCTGCCGTTGTGTTCTTAATGGAAACGTTGCCTTTTTCAATATTGTTGTCAGTGACAAAGGTCGCTTCAAAGGCAATGTCTTTAAGCATAGCCTGATACTTGGGACTTAAGGTGTCAATTGATTCGTTGATGGTTTTTACCCCCAGAATAGCCGATCCCCGTGCCAGGGCAAAATATTCGGGATGTTCTTTAAATGACCTTCTTAAATCGGAGTAATCGCTCGCCGGGCAACTGACCTTTTTTATAGTTATTCCGGTGTAATCGCTCACAAGCCGCATCAGGCTGGCGTAGCAACGATCAAAGGCTTCGGTATAAGATGAGTCTTTGCGGTCCCAGGTAAAACTCAACTCTTCGTAGTTGCCCAGAAACAGGGCGAGGGCTTCATCCCGATCGTTTTCAAGCTTGGTTTGATCGGTTTCGGATCTTGTCTCTTGCGGTGCATACTGACCAACCTGAAAATTGGCCGGGCTATCGGCTGGCTGGGCCTGTGGGGTTAATGAATCGCTTCCCCCTGGAGCTGGAAACATGCGTTTGTGTAGTGCTAAGTTACGGTCAGGATCCGCTAGATCTCTTAGTAGCAAAATAGCCGGATCTATCCGCCTATCTTCCCAGCGGGCAAGGTGACTATGAAAGGCTTCATCAAAATTGTATTCGGTTTTGGATAACCATCCAGTTAAGGCCCCAAGGGCTCGCCAGGCATCGGCTTTGATATTGGGCCAATGGATTTGAGTGCGATCACGGGGTTGTCCATCGGTTTGGGTGGGCCGCTTAAAGCGGTCCCAGTCGCGGTCAACGGGAAGGGAAAAATGGTCATCAAGAGCGTGTATTAAGGGAGTGTCAGTTTTACTTTTCAGCTCCTTTTCCAGATAGGCCAGCAGAAACTTTTTCGTTTGCACCATACTCTGTCTGATCTCGGTACGTTCATTAACAGCGAGAACCTGTTCGAAGCGATCGTCATCGAGACTTTTGCGAATATCCTTGATAGATGAAACATAAGTATCGTAATTGTCACTTTGTCTAATCAGTTTGTCATGGGTTTCTTTTTTTGCCACATAACATTTATAAAGGCGATCCGCTTTTTTTATGTAGCTTTGAACCTCTGGACGCGGATCATTGTGGCCTATAGCACCTGCAGGCCGCTTAATGCGACAATATTCCATCCATTCCCCAAAGCTGGCTTGCATGTCAATTCGAGCCTTAAGGATTGTTTCAGCCGGGGCCGGGTTTTTAATGTCTTTTGTGATGTGCTTGTTGAGTAACAAAGCGGATTTAAACCAACGCGAAGGATTGTCTGTGTCATCCTTTAGTGCCGTTTCCGCAGCCTCCTGACATTTGCCAACCACTTTCAACATGCGACCGCATTCTTTTTGATAGTTGGCTGACAGTTCGCGGCCAATGCCCACCGGATCATCCAGATAGATGATAGGGATTTTTTCCTTGAAGTTGTCGGGGAGCTGCTTGCTGATTTTATCTGGAGCAGTTTCAGCGTTATATAGTAAGGCGGTACCGGTGACATCATTATATTCGTTAATCTCTTCGAGGTCTTCGTCCCATTTAGAGTCCCACCAATTTATAGCTCTTTGAAAAAGTGAACAATTACTATTTTCAAAGTCGTTTTCGGCATCGCTCAAATCAACACTGTGCATCCGTTTTTCGCGTAAGTCCACATCATCGAGCATCTGCTGAATCCGTGCTAAACTCCACTGAACTTCAGAGTAGGCAATCCACAGTTGTTGGGGGTCTTTGTTGACCTTGTAGGGGAGTAAAACACGAAAGGCTGGCTGGCATGTTGCTTCGCGATGCTCGGTTTCTTTTCTTAAAATCTGATTCTCATCTGTCCCCAGGTTTTCAATGAGATTGACATCTTGATAGCTGCCGGTTCCTAAACTTTTTAATTCACGCCACAGTTCCGTCGTATCAGAACCATCACGGTCTTTAAAAGTGCGAATGATGTATATCCACCCTTTTCCCGGATTGGTAGCCATGGCTGGGTTGCGATCGGGTGTTGCATAGCAACGAAACATTGCAGGGACAAGAATATTATCGAGAATTTTGTCTTCAAGCTCGTCTCGTTTGTAGGGGGTTGTGTATCCGGCCAGTATATTATAGGTGTTTACCTTTGATTGTGGATCGAGAATGCGCAGGTACAGCTTTTTCTTGCCATTCGCTTGACTGTAGAGATCGATTTTGCGATAGGCTTCCGATGACTGATTGGAACTGGTTGGGTCCGAAATAGGCTTCATCGTTTCAAATTCAATTTCCAAGTGCCCCATATTAGCAGTCCCCTTCATCATCACAGATACCATTCAGGTCATTCTGCAGACTGACCTGACTTCCTGAGACTTTGACCGGGACAGCATAAAGGAGTTCACTCTCCTCCAACCCCTCAACCTCTGCAATATCGTTTGCCTCAGGTTTTTTCGCGCCGGGTTGTGCCAGTGGCATGGGCGGGGTGTTGCAATTGTTGCTGACCATCATGTCCCCCTGGCGGACCGCAGCGATTCCTTCGATGTAGACATTGCTGGAGGCGGTGATGAATTCGGCCTTTTCGGTGATGGTGTGACTTTTGATCCCTTTGCGGTTGCCGGGCTGGTCGCCGGTGCTTTTGGAAAAGATCGAATCCTTGTGGCAGATGGGGTTGCCGTTGACAAAGACCGTGCTGGCGGTTTGGGCGGCGTCGGCGCTGCGGGCAATATTGGTGTAGGGGATGGGAACGATCGGTTTGCCGACCTTGGTCAGACAGACATCAATAGTGGTGAGGGTTCCGTTGCTCCCTTTGTGAACGGCGGTGCGGCCGTTGATCAGGACATTTCCTGCTGCCATATTATCAATTCTCCTTTATTTTCATTTGGTTAACCGCTGACTTGCTGCAGGCAGACGGCCCCGCGCCAGGGCTGGTCGATGATATCACAGATCAGAACGGTGGTGACCGGTTCAACCCTGAACTCAAAACGCGCACAAGCCAGGGCCAAGGCCAGGGCCAGGTTGGCCGAACCGCAATCGCCGGTGCCGAGGTGAGGGTTGAGTTCTTCAATGGTGCATGGGCGCCGCCCCGTGTTCGGCCAGAGTTTGCGTTCGGTTTGATGCCATTCCAGGGTGCCGACCATGTCCGGAACATACCCGGTAATGAGGCAGGTAATTTCCTCTAGTGCTATGCCTCCCTGGCTCAGACAGGTTGTGATGCTGCTGGCAAGAGCGCTGGTTGGCTTACTTGCGGCCAGCCCGTTGTTGGGTTCTTCCTGTTCAGCCAGCCCGGCGATCACAATTTGTCCGGCTGCAGGTTGCGATACTTTCTCAATCATCAGGTAGGCGGCTCCTTCGCCCAGCAGGCAGCGATCCGGATTGAGGTCGCTGCAGCAATTGTATTGCTGCAGGGCTTCAAGTACGGCGTTGCTGTCGATGCGGCAATCTGTGCTCCCAAAGATCAGCCGCTGCCAGGGGCCGTGCCGGAATTCCCCCAGGCTGTGTTCCAGCAAGCTGGTGTTGCTTGTACTGGCAGCCTGTTGCCGCAAGGTTGCACTGTGACTTTGTGGCAGACTGGCACTTAGGCTTGCGATAAAAAAATCAAAGTTTCGCAAGGCAGCGCGGCTCGGCAGTTGGTTGACGATCAGAGTATCGGACAGGTCCGTCGGCAATGGCGGTAATTGCTCCAGTGCGCCCTGGCAAAGCAGTTGCAATCGCAATTCCGGCGGCAGCTCTGGTGGCAGTTCCGGGCTGGCTGCACAATAGGGTGTTTCGGTCACCTGTTCCGGTGTGCTGATCTTTAGGCCGGGAACCTTTTCACGGCAACTGAGCCGTGTCGCAATGCCTCCGAAAAGTGCGGCTGGATGATCGCCATAGGCCGTATTAACGGCAACGGCGCTGATCACCAGCGCTTGTTGACTGTGCTGAGCGGCAGGTTTCATGGTTTTTGCTCCACACTTGAAGACTCTGCCGGAGCTTGATTGAGCGGCAGGGGATGTCCATCCCTCAGGGTCAGCCAACCCACAGGATCAGGATCGGGGTCGGTGATGATGGAGCCACGGAACACCAGGGCCATGGTCTGTTGGTCACTGTCGATGATCAGGGTGTCACAGCATAGCTCAATTTGCTCCTTGGCATTGGCCAGGTTCAGAGTTGCCAGGGGCTGCTGTTCGGGGATCTCAAGGAGTAGTTCCCGTGGTGCGGCAGCGACCAGGCTGGTTAATTTGAGGGTCATTGCCCCTGCAAAAGGGGTCGCCATGCGCTGGTCCATCGGTGCGCAATTGTAAAGGTCTGCCGGCTGTTCGCCGCCAAAAGGGCAGGTGCCGCTGGCGATGGCCTCACTGTCAATCGCTACGTTCAGGTTGCAGCGCGGCGCCCAATGGGCGGGCAGGGGGCCGAATCCTGCAGGGCGTACCCGGCTGGCGGGGCTGGCGATAAACTGTGGCCCCTGTTCAAGTTGGGGCAGGAGCACCGCTTTGCTGCGCAGTCCGCGCAGGCTGTAGCCGCAACCCGCCGGGTTAGCTTGATAGCTTTCATCTGGATGCTGAGGATCCTGTCCGCCGTAAGCATTTTCATAGATCAGTTCAACCGGTTCCGTCAGCGTTTGCGGATGACCGGGGAGCACAGTGAAAAGCTTGCGTTCCCATTGCCGTGGACCGAATACCAGCAGGTCTTTTGACCAGTAGCGGTTATTGTCATAGCGCAGCCCAACCTCAACCTGAACGCTGCCCGGAGAGGCGTTGCCCGGTTGGGCACTGCCATACAGATAGAGTTCCGCCCCCTGTTTGAAGGGGACGGTTTCCGTAACCTGGGTCAGGCTGCTGGCCTCCGGGTTGTCGCGATATTCATCGCTTTCGATCAACGGCTGCGGACAAGGGCTTAGCTGACCATGCTGGTCAAACCGATAGCCGATTTTTACGACCAGGGTCTGCTGGCGTTGCCTCTGTCGACTCCAGCCCGGATACAGTCCGGCGCTCCAGGGGGTTTGGTTGTCAAGCTGGATCATTGGCCGCTCCCTTGCTTGGCAAGAAGGACTTGGCGTTGCCGCAGGGGAACCCGTTCCGTTGCCGTGACCGGTTCTTTTTGCATATAGGCCAACAGGTCAAGGAGGTTAAGGCTGTAACGTCCCGCCCATTGACCGGCCAGGGATTTCATTCGTTCAACGCTGAGTGGCCCGCCGAATAGGAGGCGCTGTTCGCTTGCCATATTGTCTCGCTGTTGTTGCCACCAATCCTGAGCCCTAAGTGATGTCGACTGGTGCTGTTTATCGACAATTTGCAGGCGGGGTTCGATGTGTAGATATTTACCACTAACCCAGAGCCACGCTGCTTGAAAATCGGCTTCAACTGCGGGGGACGGAGTTAATTCGGCCAGGGTGTCGATTGCTTCTCTGGTGCCATGCAGAGCCAGCAGCTCCGCAGCCGCGGCTGGGTACTTTTTGGCGTATTGGCGGATGACTCCGGGCAATTCCGGGGTGGCGATAAGAGCACCAATACGGAGCAGGCGATACAGGGACTTTGCGTCCGTCTCGGTTTCAATACCACGCCAGAGTGGCTCGTAAAGTTGTCCGGTGCCGCGTAGTAACGATCCCCAGAGGGCCGTGGCCAGCAGCTTACCCGGAATCTGCCGAGCGCCAGCACTGTTCAGATCACGAAAGTAGGGGATAAATAGTTCGTGACCGATGTCTCTGCGGCTGGCCCCATAACGCAGGGCTGCTGTTTGCAGATCGATATTTTGCCCGCGCAGTTCCGCTGCCGAGGTTAACCCGGCAGGGATCTGGTCACGGCGATGCCGCCACAGGTCAAAAAGCAGTGGGCGCAGTTCTGCCTGGTGCTGATAAAGATCGACCAGAACTGCAGTTGCTAACAATTGCGGCTGCCAGCATAGGGCATCGCAGACCGCCTGTTGCTGCGGACCCGCCTGGCAAAGGGTTTTGACCAGCCACTCCTGCTTATTCTTCTCTTCGCGGCGTTCTCCCAGTGCTTGCAGAAAAACCTGACTCGCGTCCTGATTGTCAGGCCATTGTTCGCAGCAATGGGATAGAACCTGCAGGTGCCGCCAGATATCCCCTTCAACGGTCAGCAGCAGTTTTGCCTCGATCAGTGGCTGCTCAAGGTAGAGGGTGCGTTGATTGTACAGTGCGGCAGCTGTCGTCTGATGAATGTTCAGCTTATGGGTCGCCATGGTGTCAGTTCAATGCAATGGTTGCGCCTTGCAGCTTCAGCGGGCCATTGGCAATCTGCAGGATATTTTTGCCGTTGATGACAATCCGGCCGTCGGCGTGAATTTCAATACGACTCTGCCCGGCTCTCAGGCTGAGGCTTTGGTCAGCTTCTAGAGAGAGGTTGCCATCCTGCTGTTGCTGGCGCGGCAACGGATATTCGTTATTTTGGCGTAGCCGGCCGATGATGATCATGCCGAGCTCTGTCGGCGTGACCAGCACCTGGTCGCCGACTTGCAAGTGTTCGACCTGGCTGAGGTGACCCGCCACCCGGTGTTCGACTCCCGTTATGCTGACATTGATCGCCAAGCCGGCTTGTGCCTTAGTCACCAGAGCCAGCTGGGCCTGGCTGTCAGCCAGGTTGCAATGCAAGGGGATTGGATTGCCATTCATGGTGTTGACCTTTCCTTCTCATTTTTTAAAAAATAGCCTCAAAATGCTCATTTACTGGATGTAAACTGTGCTTCTTCGGCAATTTTTGCCTTGTACTTGCTGCCTCGAAAACGTTTTTCAACGCCCTGCTATGACCCCAAGGGATCGATACTGCGTTTAAAATGCTCACGAAGAACCTCGGGCAGTTTGTCCATGTAGTTTTCGACCAGGCAAATTCTGGTCGGATTTGCAGCCAATAAACAGATGGCATCCCTGGTGTGCAGCATGGCGCAGAGGAACCTGCGCTCAAAGGCGGGAATCATCTCTTCATTGCCGGTCTTTTTCCTGCCGAGAGCCTGCAGGATCGGCTGCGTGAAATTGCGTGTGAAGGTTTCATCGCAGCCGATCTCGTCTGGATCAAATAGCACCAGCTGCTCAAGATAGGGTTGCAGCTCTTTGACCAGCAGCTTGACGGTTGTCTCAATCAGCCGGTTCTCATGAACAAAATAGTTGATATTTTTCATTTGTGCGTTCATTTGATCATCCCCCTGATAGAGGCAGCGGCTTTGAACCTCAAGCGGTTTTTTTGAAACCTTCCTGAAGAACCTGCGGCAGGCGATTCATGGCTTCTGTCGCCAGGGAAACCTTGCCTTGCTCCTGATCGATCACGCAGAGTTCATTGCGGCAATGCAGCATGGCCGAGCTGAAACGGTCCTCAAACCCGGGGATCATTTTGGTGACCCCGTAAGTTGAGGCGGCCAGGGCGATCTGGGCCGGCTTGGTAAATTTTTGGGTAAAAGTTTCATCGCAGGAGATTTCACTGGCATCGAAATTTTTCAGTTTTTCAAGCTGGGTTTTCAATTCCGGGCAGAGCTTGTCGATCGCTTTTTCTGCCATGCCGTTTTCCATTGTTTTGCCTGCGATGTTTTTGAGTTTGTTGAACATGTTGTTTAATCCTTTGTCTTTGTTTGCTGGTGTTGTGTTTGCGACTCCCTCGTGCTGAACCCTTCAGCACGGCGGGCGGTCAGTTGCCTCCGATGGAGGAGCCTTTCAAATTGATACTGGTGCCGTAGATTGAGACCTGCGGGGCTTTGAACGTGAGTTCACCGCTGGTGGAGATCTGAATGGTTCCGCTCCCCTGCTTGATGGTGATCGGGCCGCCGCCGTTGCCCAGGATGCTGATATCCTTAGCCGCTTTCATACTGAGTTGGCCGCTGTCGACATTGACGGTCAGGTCTTTGTTGCGGATTTCCATGGACATGTTGCGTTCGACATCGACGATCAAATCCTGCGCGGTGGTCATGGTGAGATCTTCGTTCTCAGCATCGAACTGAATATTCTGTTTGGCCTTGAACTGAATGTCGGTGGCGGCCTGCAGGCTGATGTCTTTGTTGCGGGTCATCAATTGCTGAGCGTTTTCAACGGTGACAATATGATCCTTGCCAACTTGCACATTCTGGCTGTCGCCCGATTCGATCAACATGGTTTTGGCCGCGCTGATCTCCATTTTCCCTTCTATGGTGGCCAGCCGGATCTTATGGGCATCTTTGCTGGCATCAAGGGTAAGAATGTTCTTTTGCTCGGCGGTGAACAGGTCGATTTTTTCCTGATCGATACGATCATCCAGGCACAGTTCATTGCCGCTGGCGGTGCGGATGATGTTTTGGGTCCGGTTGTCCGAAGTTACAACGCTGGTGGTATTGGCATTCGGCAGAGCGCCCAGGATCAGCGGCCGGTTAAGATCCCCGTTGACGCAGGTCATGGCCACTTCGGTGCCACCGTGGAGGGGGAAGTGCATACCGTATTCATTGCCGGCATAGGGCTGCATCATCCGTACCGGATGGCTGGCCTGTGCCGGGGCGGCAGCGCCACGGTCGAAATCGGTGCGGACATGGTAGCGCCCTTGTGCGTCAAGATAGGCATATTCGGTTCCCTTGCTTTCCACCCGGGCACTGAACAGGCCGAGCACTTGCGGGGCGGTCGGGATTTTGGCCCGGTACGGGGTGGTCGCCTTGATCAAGGTTAACCGATTACGGTACGTCGGACCCTTGGCCTCGCCGCTGAACGCCAGCCCGGCAGACTGGTCGGCCTGGTGGGACATGGAGACCACCAGGTACTGGCCGTTGAGATCCGGGTTGGGATGGCTGTTGATGGTCAGCAGGTAGCCGGGGCGAACCCCCCGGCAGTCCGTTTCGGCAACCACGGTTTCCCGGCTGGCATCAAGGGCCTGCAGCCTGAGTTCAGCGATTTTTTCGCCTTCGTCAAGGGTGTGGAAATGGTCTCCGTAGCGAGCTTCTTCACCATAGCTGTAGCTTTGAGATGAAGTTTTGGTCACTTCCAGCAAAGTGTCCGGGGTCTGATAGTTATAATCACTGACCCTGACCTGGGCAGGGAGCAGGCGCGCTTCGGGGGAGATTTGGTAAACCGTCTCCTCCTGGCGGGCGGTTCCGCTTTGCGGATGATAGTCGAGAAAACTGACCCCGGGCAGCTCCGGTCTGGCCGTGCTGTCGTCGCAGAACAGGATTCGGGTCACTTTCTGATCGCTGGTAAAGGTAAAGAAGATCCCGGCTCTGGCCAACAATCTGCTGACAAAGTCATAGTCGCTTTCGTTGTACTGGACGATGAATTCGTGGGGCGGATAATCGTCGCTCAGTTCCAGCGTGAAATGATCGGCACTGATCCCGGCAGTCAACAGCACATCGCTGACAATCTGTGGAGTGCTCTGATTGATGAACACGCGGTTATTGATATTCTGCTTGAGAGGGTAAAGGGGAGAACGCACCGCCGCCCGATAGCTCATCTCGTTTTGCGTCGTATCGTTGCGATAGAATTCAGCGACAATGCCATGTAGATAGATGTCGTTGCGTCCCCAGTGGATAATCAGACTGGCGGCATTGCCGATGACCGTCACTGGCAGCAGTTCGGCGTTGGCGACCAGGTCGATTTCAAACAAAAAGTCGCTGGACAGACCATGGTGATTACCGCGAAAACCGGCAACGGTGAAACACTCGTTGGGTACGCTTCTGATTTGCAGGGCGTAGTGACTGCCGGCAGCGGAATAATCCAGGGCGGTATTGGGATATTGCGACATGAGAATCTCCTGTTATTGGCCGACGGCAACGACGGTGGGCGGTTCCTGCTCGGCAATATCGCCAGGTTCCAGGTCGCTGAAGGTGCAGCAAAGCTCCTGGTTGTCGTCAATCTCAAGGCTGATCATCCCGGGCATGTCTTCTTCGGCCATGAATTTCAGCAGACTGCGGGAAAGCCCCGGTAGCAGCTGCTGTTCGAGCAGGCTGTTGACGGTACGCGCCCCGGATTCCGGTCGTTGGCAGCGTTTGAGCAGATAGCTGATGACCTCTTCGGTGCAGCGCAGGGTGATGTCGTGTGCGCTTGCGAGCCGTTCGGCCAACTGGTCGAGTTTGGTGAGAATGATCTGGCGCAGCGTGGCTTGATCAAGGGGAGCCATGGGCACAATTTGCATTCGGGCGAGCAGGGCGGCGGCAAAATGCTGCTGCAGGTCGGGCCTGACCGCTTCCACCATGGCGCTGAAGGAGGGGAGATCCGGCGTTGCTTCTTCCTCCTCGCTGCTTGAGCCAGTTTGCGGTTGGGGCGGCTCAAACAGGTCGAAAAGCGCCTCGGAGCCGAGGTTGCTGGTCATGATAATGACGGTGTTTTTAAAGTCGATTTCCCGGCCTTCCCCGTCACGCATGAAGCCGCGGTCAAAAACCTGGTAGAACAGGTTGAGCACATCCGCATGGGCCTTTTCGACCTCATCAAGCAAAATGACGGAATAAGGGCGTTGGCGCACCGCTTCGGTGAGAATTCCGCCTTCGCCATAACCGACATAGCCGGGTGGGGATCCTTTCAGTTGGGAGACGGTGTGCGATTCCTGGTATTCGCTCATATTGATCGTGACCATGAACCGTTCGCCGCCGAACACCGTATCCGCCACCGCCCGAGCGGTTTCGGTTTTACCGACGCCGCTCGGTCCGGTCAGCAGAAAGACCCCGACCGGTCCGTTGCCGGCCTGCAGGCCGGTTTTACTGGCGCGAATCGCCTGTCCCAGAGCGTTGATTGCCGGATATTGGCCGATGACCCGCTGGCTGATCCGCTCTTCGAATTCGAGCAGGCAGGCGAGTTCGTTTTTGACCATGCGGCCGAGGGGAATGCCGGTCCAGTCGGCAATGACCTGAGCGACGGTATCGGCATTGACTTCCGGTTGGACCAGGGGCGCGTCATTCTGCAGCAGTTCCAGCTCGTGCTGAAGGGCCGCCAGTTTGTGCTGATCCGGGTTGTTACAGCGCTGTTCTTTCACCTGTCCGACCAGGGCGAGTTCGCCCTGCCAGCGCAATTCCAGATCAAGCTTTTCCGCCAGGGTGTCCCGGTACTGTTGTTCGAGTCTTTCGAGTTGCTCCTGAGCGACGCAGAGACCCTGGTTGCGTTCTTCGAGTAAGTAGGCCTGGCGCCGCTCGATGAAGCAGAGTTGCTCGCGAATGCTATCAAGGGCGGCCGGAGTTGCAGCCTGCCCCATGGCGACCCGGGCGGCAGCGGTATCGAGCAGGTCGATGGCCTTGTCCGGCAGGAACCGGCCGGTGATATAGCGGTTGGACAGCTCAACGGCGGCAGCTACGGCGGCTTCGGTGATCAGCACTTGGTGATGATCCTGATAGCGTTGTTTGAGACCGTTCAGCATGACAATGGCGGTGTCGACAGCCGGTTCGTCGATTTTGACCATCTGAAAACGACGCTCAAGCGCGGCATCGCGTTCAAAGTATTTCTTGTATTCGCTCCAGGTCGTAGCGGCCAGGGTGCGCAATGCGCCACGGGCCAGGGCCGGTTTGAGAAGATTGGCGGCGTCGCCCTGGCCGGCATCGCCTCCTGCGCCGATCAAGGTATGCGCCTCATCAATGAAGAGAATGATCGGTTTCGGGCTGGTGCGGATTTCATCAATCACGGCCTTCAGCCGTTTTTCGAATTCTCCTTTGACCCCGGCCCCGGCTTGCAGCAGACCCAGGTCGAGACACACCAAGCGGACCTCCTTGAGGGCGGCAGGAACATTGCCGTCGATAATGCGCAGGGCCAGCCCCTCGGCCACCGCCGATTTGCCTACGCCGGGTTCGCCAACCAGGATCGGGTTGTTTTTGCGGCGCCGAGTCAGGATGTCGATGACCTGGCGGATTTCGTCGTTACGGCCGAGGACCGGATCGATTTTTCCCTGCGCCGCGCGGGCGGTCAAATCATCGGTGAAGGCATCGAGATTGGGAGTGGCTCCCGGATTAGCTCCGGCCGCTGTCTTTGCGGGATCAGAGGGGGATGCCGCTCCTGCCGGAGCCGGTCCTTCGCTGGATATTCTGTCAAGTTCCGGGTAGCACCCGACAATTTGTTCCGGAGCTATTTCACTGAGCAGTTGCCAGGCCGTCCCGGGCAGTAACGGCGCTATTTCGAGCAGCGCTTCAAGGAGAATCCCGCTGCGGATGGCTGCATCCGCGCTACGCAACGAACTGATGGTCCAGGCACGTTCGAACCACTGCACCAGTTGTAACGAGAAGGCCGGTTTACTTTGGTTGTCGGAACGCAGCCGCTCCAACTGGTCGAGAAGGGCCTGCCAGAAGCGGTCAAGATTGATGCTGAAATGGCGCAGCAGCAGATCTAAGTCGCCATCCCCCTGTTCAAGCATTTTGATCAGCAGGTGCTCAATACCAACCTCGTAATGGCCGCGGGTTCCGGCAAAAGCCGCCGCTGCTTCGAGACTGTCGATACAGTATGGATTCAGCTTGTCGAGCAGAGTTTTTATTTGCTGTGGATTCATTGTCCCCTCCAAGGAAAAACAGGATCAGGCAGCCGTTGCCAGGTTGGCTTCCGGCGGCTGGTGTGCATGTTGGTATCGGTCGAAACCGGTGGTCGTCAAACGGATATGATTCGGGGTGGCGCCGGGCTCTCCCAGACAGCTTGTCCAGCCAAGGATGGAGCTGTCGTTGCCAAGGATCGTTTGATAATCCCGATCCGCAATCGCAATCAGTTCCAGTTCATAACTGATGGAGGGATCGAGATACTCACGGAGCAGTTTCCCCAGCTGTTCTGCCAGCGGTCGCCCCGGCAGTAGCTCGGTGGCGTTTGCTATCGGCAGAGGGCCGACGAATATAGCGATTTTGCTGCCCACATCCATCAATTGTTCACCCAGAATAGTGTTGTCGCCAAGGCCCAGCTGTTGTCCCAGGCAGCTCGGTTGTTCAATGGGGATCCAGCAGGGAATGTTTTCCTGAATCCGGGTCGGGAAGCCGAGAAAATCTTCCAGCGTCGCGGCCAGCCCTTGAGCGCTTTTAATGCGGCTGCCAAGAATTCCGGCATAAGCGTGGTTCTCATCTGCTCCCCCGGAGATGGCGGCCAGATAGCGGGTGTAAATGCTCGCCTGGCCATTGTTGTCTTCGAACAGGTTGAACTTCTTCCAGGCGAGGTAGGCCAGGGAATAGAGTCGCTTGTTGAAGCATTCGAGAAATGCGCGCAACTCGTGGTGTCCGTCTCCGTCGCGACTGGTGATGTCGTTAAAATACTGGGGCAACGGTGAATTGACCCCGTAAAAGCCAAGCAGGTTAAGCTCGAGCCGGAAGCGTCCGTTGCTATCGATGACGCAGCGGCGAATGTCTCCGGCTGGAAAGGACAGCTCGGCCGCAGGTGCGACCGAAACAAACCTTGCCAGCGCTTCTTCATCTTGATCGCGCAGGTCCAGGCTGGTTTCCAGCAGGTACAGGGCCTGAAAAGCCTGATAGGCCCATCCCTGGGAGATGATATCACTGGTTAAATGAGGAAGTTTTCCCCGAGTATAGGTTCCCATAAATATTCAGTTCTCGACGGGCTTAGTTGCAGGCCGGTCTGGACAAAAGTATTAATCGATACATACATGCTGAAAAAATGGTGCAGCACTGTGGTAAAGAGGTAGGCATCCGCCTCCGTGAGAAAGGCCTTTTCATCCATCTCAAGCCGGATATCGACTCCTCTCAGCAGCGCCCCGCGATAGACTTTACTCAACGCCTGCAGGGTGATATCGGTCAGCCCGAGGATACGTTTGGCCGACTGTTTCTGCTCGCTCCAGTTGTAGAGTGACAAGAGCTGCTGCAACTGGTTGATCGAAGCGATGCTGTTGTAATTGACGGTCAGGTGCGAGACCAGTGCCAGCCGGTAATCGGGGCGTGCGGGCGGCATATGCATGCGGCTGGGACGGGTCAGATTGGTGGCGACAATGTTGGTCGGAAAGTCATGATCCGGTGCGTTGATTTCGCCGGCTTTCAGGCTGTGATGCGGGATATCGCCGTTACAGACGGTAATGTCGCAGCTGAGAATCTCTTCCTGATCGACCGGGGCTCCACCCAACCGTAGGTAGGTCATCGGGCCAAGTTCTTCACGTTGGCGATGGCTGACGTGAAAATAACGTTGACTCCGATCGAGATGGTTGAAGCGATGCAATGGCTGATAGTGGCTGCTGGTACCGTCCCGGAACTTGTTTCCATTCACCTCGTTGACCTGGTAAACCACGGCTCCACGGGGGGCATTATTATCTGCGACGACATGATATTCGCTGTGGCGATGGTCGAGTCGGATCGGCTCACTGGTCTCTTCAAACAGGTTGATGGCCGGGGCGCAATGCAGTCGAAAATTGTCACGGCTTAAGCGGAGTTCGTCGGCCAGAGGTTTGTTCAGGTGAATTTTTAACTCGAATTCGCAGCAGTTATCCGGCCAGGCGATCTGTTCAAGACCGGAGATAGTGACAAACTGATATTTTTCCCGGAAGCAGAAGTAGTCCTGGAGTAGATGGAAACCGAGGAAGCCCCGGCCGCTGGCTGGTAGCAGCAAGTCTTCGCAACCCAGATGGCAGGGGCGGAGGCGTTCCTGCCCGCCAAGTCGGTGGGGACGGCTGACCAGGCCGGGAAAGCTGACTTCCAGACGCCGAACCTCGGCTGTTAAAGCCCGAAAAAGTTCCAGGGTGGAAACGGCATCGCCGTGCAGGTAAATTTTCAGCTGGGCAAAATCAAGCTGACGCGGATCAATCTGGTGATCGAACTGAAAGTGCAGGCAAAGCGATTGCCCCTGCATTTGCTCGGCTTCTACGCTGGCAGCAGCCAGGCGGAGCGGCTGAATAACCGTTGTGCTGGTTGAACGGTATTTGCACAAAATGCGTTCGCTGAGAGGATAGCGTCCCTGGCCGGGGAGGGTGACCCCGGCACCGCTGGTCACGGTCCCTTTGGGGATGACCGTGGTTTGTCTGAGCTGACCGGCCCGCGGTGTGTACTGCATGATGGTGCAGGACGGGAATGGGCGCAGAAAGCAGGGCCGGATATGAGTCAGCAGGGCCTCGGAAAATTCCGGGATGTCATCATCGATCCGTCGTTTGACATCCGCGGTGAGAAACGCCATGCCTTCAAGCAACCGCTCGACATAGGGATCGCGGTCCTTGATGTCCTCCAGGTTGAGATAGCGCGCTTTTTCCGGGAAGGCCCGGGCAAAGTCGCGGGCAGCATCCTGGAGCAGACGCATTTCATGATCGAAATAATTAGACATGGCTGAAATACTCTTCGCTGGTTTTGACTTCAATGCGGCCGTTACGGCAGAGCGACACGATATAGCGTAACGGTCGACCACTGCTGTTGAGCCCGAGCAGTTCGAAATGGGTCATGCTGCTGCCTGGCTTGATATCGAATTCACGTACCCGGGGCTGGTTGATACGCGGCTCGAACTGCTCAACCGCATAGCTGATACAGACAATGATGGTCTCAATGGTGTAAGGCAGGCCCAGGTACAGTTCTGCAATATCCGGCATCCCGAAATCCGGCCGGTGGGTCAGGGAGTCGCGGCGACAATTGAGCAAGCGCTGCAGATGCCTGCAGATGCTGCTCTGCTCCTGCTGCCAGGCCGAGCTGTAATCGCTGTCGGCCGTGGCGGCGCTGGTGGTCAGGATGTCGATGATGGTATGCGCCATTATTGTTCAATCACTGTTTAGAAGTGCTCCGGGAAACCCGGAGCACTGTGGTTGCAGGTTAGCGTCCTTCAGTCCATGAATCGGAGAAGGAAATGTTGCCATCGGTATAGGCCCAGGTAATCTTGGCGTACCGGCAGGAGACCTCTTCGAGGTGCGGATAACGCTCTTTGTCCAGATCCTTGACATTGTGCATGGTCGGTTTGACCGAAGTGATCTTGACGTTCTCCAGGGTATGGGAGAAATATTCCTCTTCAGAGCCGGTATCATTGATGCGATACCATTTGAGTTCGATTTTTTTCAGGGTCTGACCGTTGCTGCACGCCTTGTAGAGATAGGGTGTCGCATTGTCAAACGCTTTCAGAAAAACAAAAGGTTCATGTTTGCGAGTACCGGTCAGACTGCCGGTGTCGCTGTCGGTAGGAATCCGCAGTTCGTGATCGAAGCCGAGGATTTCGATAGTGCCCTCGCGGCCGGTCACTTTGACCGGGCCATCGATTTTGGTTCCTTGATCATCAAGGATGGTCATATACCCAGGTATTGCCATGTGTTCCCCTCCTTATTTTTTGGGGTTTGGTGGTTAAGGTGCTGCCTATCAGCACCGGTGAAAATGCAATCAACAGGCGAAGAAAAAACGCCGGTCATGACTGCAAAATTGTTTAACTTGCCCGCTCTGGCAGGTTGTTAAGCCTTGTCGCGGGGCATTTGCGCAACCAGGTTCAGTTGCACATCGACACCTTCGATCTGAAAGTGCGGCTGAGCTGCCAGATCAACCCGGTAGTAGCCCGGGTTTTCAGGGATCTCATAAACAGTCACCTTACCGTCCCGCAGGGGATGGGTGGCGATCAGCTCCGGTGCCGGATCTTTCATCTTGGTGACCAGGGTTTGCAGCCAGTTGTTCAGTTCGCTTTCCAGGAATTGGCGGCTTTTGGATGAGCCGATATTTTCGCGCTGGAGCACTTTCAGGTAGTGCGCCAGGCGGGAAACCAGGAAGATGTAAGGCAGCCGCGAATTGATCATGCTGTTGGCATTGGCGTCGCTGTCGGCGTATTCGCTCGGTTTCTGTACCGAGTTGGCCGAGAAAAAGCAGGCGTAGTCGCTGTTTTTGTAATAACTCAGGGGAATGAAGCCGAGGTTGGCCATCTCCAGCTCGCGGGTTTCGGAGATCAGCATTTCCGTCGGCATTTTCATCTGCATCCCTTTGCCGTCGTCATGCAGGTGAATCGGCAGGTTTTCAACCTTGCCGCCAGCTTCCGGGCCGCGGATGTTCACGGCCCAGCCGTTTTCCGCAAAACTTTTGGCAATATTGCCGGCAAAGGCGAAGACCGGATTGCCGAACAGGTATTTGTCCTGCTCCGCGCTGGCAATGTCCTCTTCATAATTGAAGGTGCGGACCGGGGAACTGTCCTGCCCGTAGGGCAGGCGCAGCAGCATTCTGGGAGTCAGCAGGCCGATATAGCGGGCGTCTTCGGTGTTACGGAAGCTTTTCCAGCGGGTATATTCGGCTTTTTCCATGTAATTGTTCAGGTCGTTGATCTGAACGACCTGGTCGATATTCTTTTTACCGAAGAAGCGTGCCCCGACCGAGGCCAGAAAGGGGCAATGAGCGCTCGCGGACACTTTGGAAATGTCACGCAGCAAAGCGATATCCTGGGCGGAGTTGTCGAATTCGTAGTTGCCGATAATGCTGGCATAGGGCTCCCCACCGGGGGTGTCGTACTCGGCAACATAAACATGTTTGAACAGGCCGGTCTGGATGATTTCGGGCGCATCTTCAAAATCATCGCGCAGGTCTTCCTTGCTGCAGTCGAGAATTTCCACCTTGGTATTCCGGCGGAAATCACAGCGGTCGATCATCATTTTCAGGCCGCGCCAGGAGCTCTCGACACTCTGGAAAGAGGGGTGATGCAGGACCGAGTCAAGCTGTTTACTGATGGTTTGATCAATTTGCGCGATGTACTGATCAAGCAGAACCTTATCGATTTTTTCAATCTGGGAGTTGTTGCGCGTGGTCAGGTCCAGAAAGACCTGGATTCCCGCAGTCAGCCGTTCCTGCAGGCTGATGTCAGCCATTTGCGAAGCGTCGGCAAAGTTTTTCAGCGTGATCGACTCGGTCAGCGGCTGGATATCCACCAGTTCGCACAAACGGGTATACGAATCGTCATTTTCATAAACGGTTTTGGGGCTGGCCGGTTGACCGGCACTGGCGTTGGCACTACTCATTGCTCAGATCTCCTTTGGGCGGCCATTAAAAGCTGCGGATTTCCATGCTGGAGGCTTCTTTTGAGTCGACCAGCAGGGATTCAAGTTGTTGTTTCAGGCCTTCCAGCTGTGGCTGGTTGGCGACAATCCGTTCCAATTCCTTGCGGAATTTCGCATTGTCCAGCAGGTTGGATTTAAGATCCTTCAGCAGATTGCGCATGGCCATGAGGCTGTGCAATTCAGGGATCTGCTGAGCTACATGGTCGGGGCGGAAGTCATTCATCGAGGAGAATGACAGTTTGACACTGATGTCGCTGCCGTCTTGGGCGAGTTGGTTGGGGACCTCGAAGCCGGTCGTTGGGTTGAGATCTTTCATCACCGCTTCAAAGTTGTTTTTGTTGATATTGACGCGTTCCCGATCGACCACTTTACCCTTGGTTTTGCCCTTGCTGAAATCGCCCATAACCAGCATTTTTAGGGGTAGTTCCAGCTTTTTGGCGTTGCCGCCGGTCTCCACGTTCAGGGACAGGTTGATGCGGGCTTTGGGGACTTCTTTCTGAAAACTGTCACTCATGTTCTTCTCCTTGGTTGATAGCCGTGCATTATCGCTGTTGTTTGTTCAGTTAAAAAAATTGAGCCGCGGCCGCCAGATCGAGCTGGCAGGCGGACCGAAACAGTTCCTCTTGGGTTTTGAGCAGGTGGCTTTTTTCTTCCTGCGCTGCTGTTTTCAGCTGGTTTTGGATAACCTTGCAGCGTAGCTGAATCATTTCGATGACCAGTTCAGGGTGCCAGGTGTCCAGGTGTCCGGAACTGGCCGAGTCATGCAGTTGCGCCAATACAGCGCCGGCCAATTGTGACTTTCCTGCGGCCAGACACAGTTGCGCTTCCGCCAAGCCGCGCCGAACTTTCAGCAGCGCCGACTCTGAAGTGATTTCGCGGACCATGGCCAGGGCTTCGACCAGCTGTTTGTTCCGCGCCAGCGGCAGTGCGGCAGTGATGACGTCATTGAACTGGTCACTTGCGAAGCCCGCTGGCTGCGGAACCCCGTCATTTGGGTTTCGCTGGTGCTGGCCGGTCAAGTTTTCAAGCCAGTTCGCGGACTCCGGATCGCAAAAAGGAGTGCCATCGGCAAAACACAGCTCGGTCAACTCGGGAAATCGTTCGGTATAGCTCAGGGTGGTGATTTCCAGAAGCCTGCTCAGATCACTGCGGCCCTGTGCGCAAGCTTGCTGCCAGGCGAAATGCTGCAGTGCCAAACTGAAACGAAAACCGGGTTCGAAGAATATTTTTTCACTGAGTTGTAAAGCCTGATCAGCGGCATTGGCGGCTGCCAGGTTGTGCAGTTCGGCCCAGGCGCTGGGGCGCGGAGCCAGCACCTGCGTTTTTCCCTGTTCCTGTGGGGGGAGGGAGGCGATGCTCCACAGCATTGCCCGGGACAGGGAGATCGCCCGATAGAGCTCGCCGCTCTCGCACAGGTAGCTATGCAGTTTGCGTGTTTCGTTATCCAGTTCACGGCTCGAGCTGACATTGCTGCTGACTTGTGCCGGGGCCGAATCTGGTTCCTGCTGGAGCGATGGTTCTGCTCCAGCAGGAACCGCAGCTGGCGGTTCTTCGACAACTGGTAGCAGAGCTTGTTGTTTTTTGCTCCAGGCCGCCAGGGTGGTAAGGCGTGGCACTTCTTCACCAAGGTGGTCGATAAGAAAGCGGTTGATCTGGTCAATTTCCGCAGTGATTGTTTCCAGCAAAGAGGCTTCACCCTCCTCTTTATGCTGCTCGGCAAAGGCCGTCAGCCGGGGGGTGTTGAGCAATGCCAACGCGGCCAGCCGGGCCGATTCACTGGTCGGATAACAGTCGTCCCAGAATTGTTCAAGGATGCAGTGATACCCGTCAAGCCCTTCCTGGAGTCCGGCGAGACCGTTGACATAGACGCAGGCCAGCAGGTGATAGGCCGCTAGCCGCAGATCCTTGCAGGTTTCAGTTAGCAGCTGGTTGCTGAGCCTGAGGACCTGTTCGTAATCGGTGTCCGAAAGTTTGTCGAATTCCTCTTTGATAAAGAGGAACTCGTCAAGATAGCGCGGGTCTTCTCCGCAAGGAGAGGGCGAACTGACCGGGGTGGCAAACGCCTGGGCAATGGGACTGAGCGATGTCGACATTACAACATCTCCCGTCGGCCGATCCGATAGAGGACCTCAAGTAAGGACAGCTGGTCCTGCTCCAACAGTCGGCGCAGGTCGATTTTACTGGTAAAGGCTGGCAGTTCCTGACTTTCCCTCAGGACATCGAAAATCACATTGTCTTTGCTGTTGTGATCGAGCAGCGGCAGCAGATGTGATGGAGGCAACTCCCTGAAAAACAAGGTCAGATTGCTGGCATGCGCTACGGTACCGGGATTCCAGAAGTAATGGGCGCGCCAGAACCGATCTTCAAGAATTGATTCGATCACCTGGACCCAGAAGACCACGAATGGCGTCGGGTTCTCGGTCTCGGGCAAGGGGATGCGGATTCCCCAGTGGGACTTAGTTGCCCCACGTTTGATGACTGACCGCAACAGATCGAAGAAGGTAAACAGAAACTCTTCTCGCTTGTCTGCTGGCAAAGGCACTGACAGGTTGTCCCAGTACTCTTTCATTGTCCGGCTCGACAGTTCTTGGATCTGGATTTCCAGCAGGTTGCGTTGCTGGGGCTGTTGAAATCGTCCGGACAGCTTCTGCAGATGATCTGTCAAGGAGGACACCGATTGTTGCGATTCGAGATTGTTCAGCAGCTTATTGGTCTCATCAAAATAATAGCGACAGGTCAGGGGCAAGGTTGCCCGATGTTTTTTAAAGACCGGGCCATTGACCGTGGCCAAGGTTGCAAATGGATAAATACGGCCGCTCTTGTCCTGACTGCCGATTAAACTGCCGATCAGGTTATGGTTCTGATCGGAGCCAGTCATAACGAAATGGTGACAAGCAAAATTTCTAAAGACCATCGGCCAACCCTTAGGGTACTGGCGAGTGATGCAGCCGACCCCTTCCTGCAGCCATTTTTCGAAACCGGTAATTTCACGGCAGGACAGGTTGTAGCGGACAAAGTCACTGTGTTGTGGAATTTTGCCAAACCCTGCCGCTTTGATAGCGGTATCTGCGGATGTGGCCGGCACGCTTTTTTCAAATAATCCGAACATGAAATGAACCGTCAGTAGATTTGTGCCGGGAGCTTGAACCCGGTAAACAGATTGCGGATAAATGCATTATTTTGTCGGTCCGGCCGCAATTTGAAGCGGACAGTGGCCAGCTGGTTGTGCTCTGTTTTCAGCTGCCAGGCGACCAGATACTGGTTGTCTTCGGGAGTCATTTCCGCTTCGTCAAGCAGGTGAAACAGCCCCCATTCCCCGGCAAAGTCGAGGCCGGTTTGCAATTGGTCACGGCTGGGCAGACAGCTGATCGCCGCGGCCGGATTCTGATCATCGCCAGGCCAGCTGAAATGTTTCCATTCCTGGGGCTCGTTTTGGTAAACCATCTTTTGCCCATTACTCTCAAAACGGACCATGCGCAGTCCACTGCTGGGAATCGGGTAGATGGAGAAGTTGACGCTGGGAGATCCCTGACGCAGCAAGCCGGCGCTGATTTCCGCGGCTTGGGGCAGAGCTTTCAGGAATTGCGCGGAGATATTCGGCCCCTGGCCCAGCCAGGATTTGTTTTGCCAGACGCTACGTTTTTTCCGCAAAAAGGGTTTGAGCTGATTGTTGGTGAAGTTCCAGATCAGACCGTCATGACTGCTGAAAAAGTCGGTAATGTCGGTGAGTGAAGCGTCGCTGCCCTGCCGGTCGAAAGGGAACTTGCCGGCGATTTTTTTCCGGTAACTGTTGTAAACAGCAGTCATCCACTGGGTTTGCAAATGCTTTCTGGTTTGGGTAAGGATGCTCTGCCAGGCAAAGTGTATGGGCTGATTCAGCAGTCTGGTTGCTGCCTTGCGGGTTCGGGCATCAATTCCGTTGGTCAGACTTTTGGTCGTCAGCCAGCATTTGTAAAGTTCCGAACTGGATGCACCGTCACCGCCCAGAATCGCGGCACTGTACTCATAAGCTTCCTGTTGGACATCAACCGCCCCGGCCAACTGTTCCATATCGCTCTGAGCCGAGGTCAGGGCCAGCAGGTACTGGTTGATCAGTAGACTGGTGGTCATTTTGTCAGCCTGTGTCGCCAGTTTTCTGAGATCCTGAAGTGGTCCTTCCAGCTCAGCAATGCGGTTTGCAGGTTGGGGCAGTTCCAGATTGGTCAGAGTCGTTTCGCTGATATTGATATTAGTTGAGATTGCACTGAATAATTCGGCGATCGGGCCATCGGTCCGGGCCAGGATGAGCAGCTTTTCAGCAGCATCTTCGATTGAATCGAAATTGGGGGCCTGGACCTTTTCCAGCAGGGACAACCAAGTCTCTGCATAATCGTTGAAGTACAGAGCACGAATTTCATGTTTGATTCTTTGCACAAGCTTTTCATCAAGAGGCTCGTCTTTATCCCCGCTACTCGGTTGGAAGCCGGTCACCCAGTCTCCCAGACAGGCGCTATGCACCAGTTGTTTGAGTTCCGGTTTGACGTAGTCATACCAGCCTCTCGCCGTATAAATATATGGAATCGGTTGCGGCCCGCGAAGGATGCCCTGGCCAGGTCCGGTGATCAGGTTGGTCAAGGGTATTGCCGGGTGGTTGAGGGCCCCGGTGTTGCGGAGTTGGGCATAGAGTCGTTTGGCATCTGGCAATGATTTGAGGTTATTTTGCGCTATTTTGATCAGTTTTGAGTCTCCCGGCAAAGGCGCAATATAGTCGGGGTGATCCGCGGGAACCTGCATATATTCGAGAGCCATGGACAGCAGGTCGTCGACCAAGTTCTGCTGCTTTTCGTTATAAGAGCCGGCCTGGCTGCTGGCCAAAATTGGTTGGCCGATCAGGTCAACGAGTGTGGCTTTGGCGTAGTCTTTATCCAGGTGTTCCGGCTGGGTTAGCATCAGGTATGTTTTCAGCAACTGATAGTAGCGCTCGCGCAGAGTATCTTGTTTTTTCATTGGGGCGGCTGCCCAGGCGGTACTGTTTTCAATCAATTGCCGTTCCAGATTTTTAAATGCCGGAACAAACAGGATATGCTCAAATGCTTTCAGCAACAGGGAGCGGAAGACCGGCAACTGCTTGTCACCTTCATAAACCCCAAGGGTTAACACCAGCGGACGACTCTCTTCATTAGCCAACAGGGTTTGGTAATGGTCAAAAGCATTGCCGAGGGCAGTGAGTTGTCTGCTCGGGTCCTGGCTTTTGTCAGTTACGATCGCAGCCAAATCTTTGGCGGCGCTGTTGCCCTTGTTCAGAAGCAGACTGTTCATTGTCAGGCTGGTACTGAGCAGCAGAAAACTGCCGATGATGATAGCCAGAGCGCAGAGGATGCTGGCCGTTTTCAGAGTACGGTTGATGATTCCTCCCTTGCGGGTTCTGCTGACGTCTCTGGAATTTGGGAAGACAACCTTCTTGAAAACATCCTTGACAAAGAAACTGACCGGTTCCGGTAAGGCTGCTGCGGGATCTTCTTCGACATAGCCGAAGGCCTGGCGCATCTGGCCGAGAATCTTCTGGATAGGGGTGCCTTCCTGGGTCGCGCTGGTCAGATAGATTCCGCAAAAGTTAGGGGTATCCTGATAAGGATTGTCCTTGGTCAAGCGGTCGACGAAATCGGTTAATAGGGCTTTGCCTGCTTCAAATTGACTGGGGAAGTTAAACAGTTCATTTTTGGTGGCAGCCTTACGGACAATAGACAGTTTGTGTAGACGTAATTCACACAGGCGGCGGTAAAGCCCGGTGACCCCTTTTTTGAATTCACCACTGACTGTTTCTGCACCGTTATGCCCCAGCCAGAGTCCCCACACCTGTTCACGTTCCTGTTCATCCAGATCAGCGAAAAAGGAGGAAAATCCGTAAAGCAAGTCACATTTGGTAAAGACGATATATATAGGAAAGACGCAGCCCAGATGGTTAACCAGTTCGTCAATCCGGTCACGGATGATCTTGACATGGCGATCAATTTCTTTACTGTCTGCGGTCAGTAATTCTGCAATGCTGATGGCGACAATCGCCCCGTTCAAAGGTTGCCGCCGCCGATGTTTACGAAGCATGGCGAGGAATTCAATCCATTCGATATGATCATCCTGTTCGGTGGTGTAACGGCCGGCAGTATCAAGCAGAACGGCATCATTGGAAAACCACCAGTCACAGTTGCGGGTTCCGCCAAAACCGCGGATATCCATGTCACTGTCGTGGGCGTAGGGGAAATTCAGGCCGGAATTGCGCAGCAAGGTGGTTTTCCCGGCGGCCGAAGGACCGATGATCATGAACCAGGGGAGGGCATACAGCGCGGCATTGCCGCGATGCTGAGCGCCAAGTTCCGATGATTTCAGCGATGCTATGGCTTCGCTCATCTTGGCCTGGAGCTCTTCGATTTCCAACTGTCGGGATTGATCCTGATCCGAGAGTTTGTCCAGATCTTTGCGGAATCGGGTTGAGCGTTTTTTGACGATAAAATAACGAATGGCCCAGATCAGGGTGAAGACCAGCAGAACTCCGCAAATACCATAGATTCTGACCTGCGCATCGTTCAGGCCGACATAGGGGCCTGCCCACCAGATCAGGGAGAGGACCAGGAGTAGACCGATGATGCGCGATCCGATCCGTCCGAGAAGATATGCCTGTATAAAAATAAGAATATTTTGCATGGTATCCGGCTTTCGTCTGTTTCTGGAAATAAAGGAGTTATTCAGCGCCGTTTGCGGAGCTTTTAAGAATATTTTCCTGATAATTATTAATGGCTGAAATACTGGCCTCGGCGACATTGTTGGAAACGATCGAATAACCGATATAAGTGAAAAACACGGCAGCGACCGTAATAACAGCAATCACCCAATAAGGAACCTGGCGCCGCACCTGGTTGATCAGCGCGTGACTTGGCAGCCCGGCCGCAGCCAAGGTGTGTTCAACCGCTCCGCGATAACTGTCGATCTGGGCGCGCAGGTCAACTTGAAGCGCCATCAGGTGCTCCACTCCTTTGATTCGATAGACCCCCTCAAAGCCAAGTTGCAGACAACAATAGAAGAGCTCCAGCAGGTTGACATTCTCTTCGCCTCCCTGCCGCAGGGTGGCCAGCCTGGTGAAAAATCCTTCACCGGCGGTATGTTCGCCAAAAAATTCGAGTTGCAGAGGCTTGGCCATCCACTCCTGACGGTCGGCCCAGGACGAGTTGAGGACCAGCTCATCAACAAAGGCGGTAACTGCATATTTGGCGTCTTTGAGTTCGATCATGCCGATCTGCAGATCGAAGGCACGTTTCTCCATAGCGGCAAGTTGGTTGAGGATCTGTTCTCGAAAGTCACTATTCAACTGGCTGGTCCGGGCATCGTCGCGCAGTGGTGCAACCAAGGCAAAAAGTGGTTCGCAGCAGCTGAGTATGGGGTTGAATGGTTTTGTGGCGTCTGCAGGTTTCATATTATTCCTCAACGGTGACTAATCTGATCTCAGCGGAATTAAAAACATGAGGGCGATAGATCGCGATTGATTTTTCTGTCACGATCAGCTCCCAGAAATCACCGCGAGCATCCAGGCGGAAATATTCGCAACCGCTGCGAGTCGACAGTTTGGCCGGTGGCCTCTGGGTGTGGACCAGGCGAACTCCGGGTAGCGCCGAGCTGATGACCATATTGATGTTGCTATGGGTGGTTATCTTGACCTGGCGGGCGAAATCGACAATCCAGTTGGGATCGTCATCGTCAAACAGGACTTCCAGGAAAAACGTCTCTCTATTGAACAATTGTTGATCAATTCCATTGCAGTAGAGAAGGTTCGGATTTTCCTGGTTCAACTCAAGGATGGCACTACGGACGGTCGTCTGGAGTTCAAGGAGCAGGCTGAACATTTTTTCCAGGCTACTGAAAACACTGGTCAGATCGCTGTGGTCGTAGAGCGGAATGGTGTCGATGGTGGCATTATCATGAAAGGTACAAAAGGCGCCGGCAACCATGCACAATTCCCGGTAAAGCTGCTCAGGATGCAGATCGGAACAGTGCCGCAAGTGGCGTAACTGCGGGATCAAAGTATTCAGGTTGCGTAGCAGGGCGTGATTCACGGGATCCTGTGTGGCAAAGGCAGCGACCCCGCCATCGTTATCCGCCCGCGCTGCTTCGATCTGTTTGCGTTTGGCATTCAGCGTTTCGATGACCCGACCCAGATATTGGACCAACGTTGGCGAGGCCCCAATTCGGCATACTGAAGGAATGAAGCTTTCGACTAACTGATAACGTCGGTCTCCTTGGTGGGTCACTTCAGCGATTTTGATACTCAAAAATGAACCGAGGGCCTCTTGATCAGTGATCAGTAAGAGGTTTGGCCTGGCCAAAAGCACTTCTTTGATGCGGTTGCCATCATAATGATCCTCAACTTCATCATAATCGGCAATCCAGCCGCTGATCTGCCCTCGCTGGGGATATCCGGAGATTCCGGCGACATGTTCGTTGGCCGGAATGGCCAGGTAGATGCCCAGTGCTTCGCCTCCCGGTGACGAGAGTTCACAGGTCAGCTTTTCATCGTCGGAGGTGCGATGCTCTATGTAGCGACCGTCTTGAAACAGGGCGGTCAACTGAGACAGTTGGCAGCGGCCGAGAAGCAGAGCCTCATGGTCGATGGCCATGGAGATGATCCCCCAGTTAAATGGTGAGCTAAGGCGCTGACGCAAATGCTGGTGGCGTTCAAGTTGCCGATCCCAGGTTTGCAGGTGTTGTTGGCCGAGGAAGATCCCTTCGGCCCAGACGAGTTTTTTCATACTTTTCATTTCGTAGTTAGTTGCTCTCCGGAAACTCCGAAGGGCAACGGCTAAGTTTTCAGATTGGAAACGAGCAATTTTTCCTTGTGGCCAGGAAATCAAGGGGTTGCGCGGAGGCGTAGTCCTTTACGCCGCACAAGAAAACCCGCAGATTGACACCGCCACAGCGGAAAAGGGCCGTTTCCGGATGAAAAATGCTTTCTGAAGAACGAACCACACAAGACATTGGTGTCACAAAGAATTCAATTTTTAACTTCGATGTGGTGTTCATTCAAAAGGGCGGTCACTGTGGTGGACAAGTCCATCCATAAAAATGAGCGGTCGATTTTTTTTATAATTTTCCAGCTATCATCGGGCTGTTGGCGGAAGGCGGCCATGATGCCGACATAGCGAGCCTGATCATTTTTTTGGAGGACCAGCTTTTGTTGTGATGCCGGATCGAGGGTCAGGGTGTCTTTCCTGAGGAGGCTGTTGCTCAAAACCGTCAGGTCCGATTTCCATAACTCTCCAAAGCTGGCGTTTTCAAAAGCTTTTTTGTCGCTGAGTTGATAAACATTAACAACGACTGGCAGTGGTTCGTGGTCCTGATTCATATTGAGTGCTGCCGTTGAAGAAAGGTCAATTTTTACCTGAGGAGCTGAACAGCCTCCAAGGAGCAGGATCGTGCAAAGAACCAGTAGGGCATAAAAAGAGGACTTAATTTTCATTTGAGCATCCTTTTGCATTGATTTTTTAAAAAAGGGTTTGCTGAGAAATCAGTATTGTTGTTCGCCAAGCCGTTGCTGGTCATAGGCTTTACTGAACCCGGCAACAACGATCTGTTGATGACGGAGGTATTCGTTGACACTGAACCTCTGATGACGCTTGCGGAAGGTTCGCCATAAAAAAGGTCGCCAGCCACAAATCTTAAAGCTGTGAGCACGGGTTGCTTTGGGACTGAGTTGAGCCAACGACTCGGTGGCGATTCCGTCCAAGGCGGCGTATAAAGCAATGTTATGTTCAATGATATCGGTCAGCAGATGAGCGATGCTGGTCGCACCGTCTTCACTGTCCTGCAACCAGCTACGGAAGACACGGCTGGTGTCTTCATGGCACATTGTTTTTGCGGTATGGCGGAAGACGCGTTCGAAGGGTAGCCCGAACTCATTGGCAAAGCGCTTTTGTCCCTCAACGAGCTTAATAAGGCCGTTGATAATAACCCGGGAAGTAAGTTGGTTTTTACCAGATATGGGCTTGCTGGATGCTTTTAGGCAAGTTGAATTAGCAGCTGCTGCTGTCATGGTACCCCCCCCGAATACCAATGAATAAATCATAGACCCCTGGAATTGATGAGGTCTTATGTACTTTTCATTTGAAATTACTTGGCTTTATTGCCAATTTTTCATTTCAACTATTTGAAATAGTTAAAAGATGTTGTGTGAGCATTGCCAAAAGAATGTCTCAGTTATCGTTTCCTTTTTAGATATCATTTTTTTTTCAAGATCTGTCAAGTAAAAAAAAATAAAAAAAATATTGCTTTTTTATAGAAAATCATTAGGTAATATATGGTACTAAAAAAAGCCCGCTAGACTAGCGTCTGCGGCGTTTAATATTTTACAAGGAGGGGGACCCTTGTCTATATCAGCATGCCGGTCGCGCCTGACCGTTCGGGCCGGCGGGACTGTCTATCCGGTGGTTTGTCTTGCCGGGCGCGAAGCCTTTAATCAGCCTTTTCAGTTTCAGCTTGGTATCGTTGTTGCCGGCTACGTTTCGCTGACGTCGCTGCTAAACACCAGTGCTCTGATGTCCATGACTGCTCCTGGCGGAGAAGAACGTCAGGTTCACGGCTTGGTCAGCAGCGTCTGCCATCAGCAGGAGTTGCCCGATCATCAGCAGCTCTGGCAGCTGGAAATTTCATCGCATCTCTATCGACTGCAGCAATTTTCCGATACCCGGCTTTTACTTGATTCAAGCCTACCGGACATCATTTTGGAGACCTGCGCTCGTCACGGCTTGCTTGACCATCAGCTGGTCTGCGACTGGAGTCGGGCTTTTCCGGCTCGGCCGACAACATTGCAGGCCGGGGAGAGTGATTTTGATTTTCTGGCCCGGCTGTGCAGCCGGAATGGTGTGCTGTTCTGGTCGGACAGCGCCGAAGAACAGGAAGTCCTTCACTTTGCCGATAGCAGCAGTCACTGTTCAACCCTGTCGCGGGCGCCCCTTGAGTACCGTCCCGGCGCCGGGCTTGATCACGATGTCAGCGGCAATGATTTGCTCAGCCTGAGCCTAGGAGCCCGGCTGGTCAGCGATCGCTATCTGGCTTGCGATGTGAGCGAGGCGGCGCCCGATCAGCCACTGCAAGCAGCCCGTGAATTGCCCGGTCACGGTCAGTCCGGCTACGGCACCACTCAGGTCACTTATGGCAGCGGGCTGACGGGTCTTGATGACGCGGCCGATCTGGCCCAGTTGCTGGCTCAGATCGGCCAGGCGAAGCAACAGTGCCTTGAGATCAGGAGTCATGCTGCTGATCTGCGGGTCGGAAGGATCGTGCGGATCGAAGCCGAGGCGTTCGGCAGCGGCATCAGTGGCGATTATCTCATCGTCGAGATGACCCACCGTTTGCGCCAATATGGCGGGCTGGGATTCGGCGGAGAGAGCGATTGCCCCTACACCAATCAGGTGGTTCTGATCCCTCGGGAAATCCCCTGGCGGATTCCGTTAACCCCGTTGCCAGAGTTGCCGCTGACCTTGACCGCGCGCATCGAAAGCAAAGACCTTACCGCTCAGCTCGATTCGGCCGGCCGGACCCGCTACCGTCAGCACAACGACAGCCACCCCAAACCCTTTGGCCAGAACTCCATTATGACCCGCCGGCTGCAACCCTCTGGCGGCCCCGGCAACGGCCATCAACCCGGTTGGTACCTGCCCCAGCAGCAGGCCAGCGAAGTGCTGGTCAGCTGCCTCAACAATGACCCCGACCGGCCGCTGATTGTCGGGACATTGCCCAATCCGGCCAACCAATCCCCGGTGACCAGCGCCAATAATCATCAGAATCGACTGCGCACCGCCGGTGATCAGGAACTTTGCCTGGACGATCAGGTCGATGCTCCGGTGATTAGCCTGCGCACCTTTGCCGGTCACAACCTGTTGCATCTCAATGCTGCTAAAGCTGAGCACTTGGTACGGCTGGCCAGTGAACAGGGCTTAGCCGAGTTTTATGCCAAGCAGACCATGGCTTTTCAGAGTGGCGGCACCCTGACTGAAACCATTGGCCATGATCGTATTCAGGTGGTCGAAGACCAACACCGGACCGTCACCAACCAGGCCGAGATTCATCACCAGTCGGCCACCGATGTGCTGTTGCGTGGTGCCAACAATATTGAGCTGGATGCCGAGCAAAACATCGAATTCGAAACCGGCCGGGATCTCGCCATTGACATCACCGACAGTGCCCGCATCAACGTCAGCGGCCGTAGCGCCGCCATCAACGTCGCCAGTGGGCGGATGATCCTGCAGGCCGACGGAGCCATTGATATTAACGGTGACGGCGGTGGCGAGATCAGCATCGGCCAGGCCGGAGCCGGGATCAAAATGGACTCGGCCGGCAACATCACCCTGTTCGGCAGCAAAGTTGACTTTCAGGGGGCAGTGAGCCTGAACGGCAAGGTCAACATAGACGTCACCAGCCCGCCAAATGTCAGTTTGGCCAGTGGCGTGGCGGCGAGTACCGTGAGGGGGGTCGGAAGCCTGGATTATGTTCTCAGCCCGGAGGTGCAGGGCCGTAAACAGCGCTATCAGGAGCGAAAAAACCTGATTGCCGATGCCGACAAAAATGACCCGGTGCGGGCCGCGGCCGCCGAGCGTCTCGATTTCAACAATGACAATATCCTGCGTGCGGAGGCTGCGGATTATGTCTATCGCGTGGATGAGTATCGCCGCGGTCATATCGACGCGTTGCCGGAGGCCCCGGTCGGGTTGGAGGTGATGGAAGGGGAGAATGTCCCCGGACTTGAAAATGCCGTTTTTATGGATGAAAAATCAGGGTTCGGTGCGGCCCTGTTTAAATCGGAAATTCATAACGAAACCATGTTGACCTATCGTGGGACCAATAACAAGGTTACCGGAATAAAAGACTGGGCGACAAACTTCAAACAGGGGATGGGGTTGGAGGCCAAACAATATAACCAGGCGATGAAACTTGCAAAACTGACAAAATCAGGTTTGGGGCGGGATGGGGTCGTCATTGTAGGCCACTCCCTCGGCGGTGGCCTGGCTTCGGCAGGAGTTGCGGTCAGTGGTATGAAGGGGTATACCTTCAATGCGGCGGGACTCCATCCCAATACCGCGGCGCGCCAGGGAGGGATGTCGAATGATGATGCGGCCAAGCTGATTCAGGCCCAGACCGTCGAGGGAGAAATTCTCTACAAGGTCCAGCGGGACGGCCGCCGTTATCTTGCTGGCGGCCTGATGGCGGCAGGTGCGTCCTTGGGCGGGGCGGTCGGCATGCTGACCGCTCACCATCTGGGAGACAAGCTCCCGAAGATTCCTCAGGCCATCGGCCAGCAGCACCGGCTTGACGGGCAGGGCTGGAACCCGGTGAGTCGCCACCTTATGGATCAGGTGATTGCCGGTATAGAGGCCCAGAAACAGGACGATATCAGAACGTTAAAAGGGTGAATATTTTATGCTAAAAAAGATTTTTAAAATACTTGGAGGACTGTCTTTAGGCGCGCTGAGTGCATGCAACTTAGGAGGAAATCATATGGAGGCCAGCGATTTTTTCAAAGAGGACATGGTGGAGTTGATTCGGACCATTCAAAAAGGGAACGAAGCTCACGCCAGGGAATTGATAACGGGGGGGCTGTCGCTGAATGTTTATGGAAACGACGGGATCACTCCTTTGTTTTATTTTTTGGTCACCCGGGATAAGCCTGCCTTGAGGCTTGCGCTCAAGCTAGGTGCCGATCCGCAAATGCCGGACGACGATGGTGATAACCCGCTCGCATTGGCTGTGGGTGAAGAGGATACGGAACTGGTTGAAATACTGCTGGCAGGGGAAAGTGATCCGAACAGTCTTGATCGAAATGGCGATCCTGTATTGTTCGAAGCTATTGGGCAAGAGCGCCTGGATCAGATCGAAATGCTGATTCAATATGGCGCGGATGTCAATCTTAGGAATCGTTCCAATGAAACGAGTCTTCTGCATTGCGCCTACCTGAATAAATATGAAATTGCCTATCATTTACTGACAGAACATGGCGCGGATTATACCGTCAGGGATAGGGTCGATTCAGACATTGCCTGGCATATCTACGACGGATTGGAAAATAACCTGCTAAATCCCCAATACCCCGCCCATGATTGGGCCCTCAAGGTCAAACAGGAACTGATCGACCGCGGCTACCCGTGGCCCCCGCCGTCACCGCGTGAAGTGCGTTGGGCGGAGGGGCGGCCGAACAAGTTCGACCTGGAGGCCAGGCATAAAGAGGAGCAAGAGAAGTAAGCTGCATTTACTGCTAGATGATGCTCTTGGATAAAACAGTCTCATCACCCGTGGCCCTGAATTCCCCTTTATGGCCGTTGGCTGAAGGAGAACAAATTCAGTGCCGTTTTCGGTGGTCATTCTCATCGTGCCGGTCTATACCGCTGTCAATTTGTTGAGAATTAGGAACCCTTCAAGGAACGAGCGGGAAATAATGCCTACCTCCAGTATGAGCACCGGTAATATTCCTGCACATATCCAGACACGGGGCTATCACCCGGAGGTTGATGCAAGTTCAATTTAGTCACAGTCCTGGACAGACCATACCAAAGTCGTTGTTTCAGCCAGCACTGGCCCGATTCCCAAACAGAATATTGAAGGAGAAATGAGCGGCCAGGGGATGGGATTTCCGTCCGGGAGTATGATTAATGAAAATGGTAACATTTTTCTAGTTACCAGTCCTGTCGACACAGCCAAGCCCAGATTTTGTGTCGCCTGTGCTTATATCGATATCCTGAAAGATGGTTTTTGGGAATACTTCAAAGCCACAGGAGATGGCACCCCTTTGAAATGAAGCCACATTGGGACAAGATCCATCCGAAATTTGAGCGACAGTGTCAAATAAACGCTGATCAAAGAGGTAACGTTGCATGAAAAAGAAGTTTTATTTCAGCCAAATACACCATTTAATATCATATCCGTTAATAAATTGAGCGATGGTACATGGGAAATATCCTCAGTGAAATTTAAAGCGAATCGGAAATAGAGTTTTGTTGGCTGCAAATATGGGAGGAGACGCAGACACCATTGCAGCAATCTATGGTCAATTGGCAGGCGCATATTACGGTGAACGTGCATTGCCTGCCGAATGGGTAATGGATCTTACTCGCCAATATATATTTTTTATTCAAGCCCAAAAAATGCTTGAGCATGCAGGCTTGGTGTAATTCTGCTTAAGGTAAGCAAAAATTCTCAGGTACCAACGTTTGCATTTGAGGGGGATATGAAACAACTACTTTTTGTAGTGATTGCCAGCGTTTTACTGCCAACACTGGTATTTGCCGCAAGTCCAGCAGAGCAATCCTGCATGCGCCAGGCCTACGATTTCATTAATCAGGAAACGGCCAGAATTTCTTCGGCCGCCAAGGCTATGGATGCCTCCAGTCGGGTGGCGGCATTGCAACAATCTCATTTTGTGTTTGCTGAAAATAACAAACTATTCAAAGCGCTAGCGGATGATAATTGTCCGCTAGAGATGCAAAAGCTGGTAGATAGCTGTCATGAAAAGTTATCCGCCGCTGCAACGCAAAGCTCAAAGCTCTATGATTTGGCTCTCTCTATCGGTTTAACTGAAGGGGCTGAAAAAACAGCTTTGATAGGTGATTTTAACGCCACCGCGACAGTACTTCAGCAATTACAGCCTGAAGTCTTCGATCTTCTTAAGCAACTGAATATGTACTTTGATAAACAGGGCGTTTTATAAAAAGAATTGTTCAGTCGTAAGGTGATTGGTAAAGAGCTGACTATTACTGGAAGTTATTCGAAAATGGGAAGATTTTAACTGCAATTAGGAGGGGCTTTTGTTTGGGACTCTATTACGCTATTGTCTCGCTGTATTTTGTCTATTTATGTTTATGTCATCTGTCTTGGAGGGGAACGCCGTGGCTCGATTGCCGAACTATTCCAGCGATTTATCACAGATACAAAAAATGGTTTATGTGCTGCGCCATACTTTGGAAGCCTATCGTGATGAAAGCTCACTGTCTGGCTCGTTACTGCCCAAGGCTGAGCCAGAAGCCGCATATTTTCTGCAACCTGAAATACGTTACCGGTTGAAATCATATTGGTTTTCTATCTGCGATACCTATGTAGCCCTGGACCGCCTTGATCAATCATTATCGCAATTGGCAGATCTTGGTGAAGGGGCTGAACACAAACGGATCTTTTTTCTGCGCCGCAGCATTTTTCTGACGCAATATCGCATGGCGCTTGAACTGATTCCGGCTCTGGAGCGTTACCGGGCTGTTCCTGTCATTTTGAATGAAGGGGACGAGCAGCTTGGACTGCAATCCCAGTTATACGATGAATTTAAATATCAATATCTCAATCTGATTAAGGCCGGACGTTTTACGGCTCAGGAAGCTGTGGCTCGTTACTATGGCGAGAGCCCTGATGAACAACTGGCTGCCTGGGCTGATGAAGATTGCGGCCTTATTCTGAAATCGGGGCAAGGCGAAGGACCCAGGTTAACGCTGAAAAACGGTCTGGAAATCCTCAAGCAGACAGGCAGTAAAGCCTGGTTCCCTGTGCAGAAAGGGGTCGCCAACTGGATGGGGAACACCAAGGTCTGGCGCCTTGATCGGCCATTGATCAAGGCTGAGCAGATCGCCGACATGAGAACCCTTCTTGAACCTGGTGATATTCTGCTGGAGCGTCGTGAATGGTATATGACGAACTTGGGAATTCCAGGATTCTGGACTCATGCCGCTATTTATATTGGTACGCCTGAGCAGCGTGCGGCATTCTCAGGTGTGCCTGATGTTGCAGGCTGGCTGGCTGATCAGGGCGTAAGTTCTATCGACGAACTGATCGGCAAACGTTACCCCGATGTTGCACCTCGTTTATCCCAACCCTATGTTGATGGAAAGTCACCTGAGGTGATCGAATCCATTGCAGCTGGTGTGTCTCTGACGTCACTTGAACACTCTGCAGGTTGTGATTCCATCGCAATTCTGCGTCCGCGGCTAAGTGTGGCTGATCGGGCGGCTGCCGTGGTCAGTGCCATGCGATATCAGGGGCGTCCTTATGATTACGCTTTTGACTTCAATAGTGATGCAAGCCTTGTTTGTACGGAACTGGTGGTCAAGGCTTATCTGGACAGCCCGGAAAAGCGGGGGTTGAAGCTGCCGCTGCAAAATCATCTGGGGCATCTTATTACTCCGGCCAACGTGCTTGCCAAACAGTTTGATGAACAGTTTGGTAAGGCTGAACAGCAGTTTGACCTCGTGCAGTTTATTGATGGGAATGAGTTGCAGGGGAACAGTGAAACTGCAGCCATAGAGGTCTTTCGTGACAGCTGGAAGCGACCCAAATGGCATGTTCTGCTGGTCCGGAAAAATCTTGCTTCAGGAGGTAACTGATGGCACGCATTATTTATGGTGTATCAGGCGAAGGCTCCGGGCACTCTTCGCGTGCACGGGTGGTTCTTGAGCATCTGGAACAGCAGGGTCATGAAGTTAAGGTGATCACATATGATCGCGGGTATAAAAATTTAAGCGCTGATTTTGATGTATTTGCCAGTGTCGGACTGCATATTGTCAGCCGTAACAACAAGGTTGCGCCCCTGCCAACCCTGCTGAATAATCTGCAGAAAATTCCGCAAGGGATCAGTGTGTTGCAAGAATTACGGAAAACCATTTTCAAGCAGTTCGATCCTCAGTTGGTTTTAACTGATTTTGAACCTCTCACTGCTTACCTTGCCCAGCATTACGATCTGCCATTGATCAGTCTCGATAATCAGCATCGCTTACGCTACATGGAATATGAGTGTCCGGCGGAACTGAAATTCAACCGCGATGTGACCGTCAGTGTAATTCGCGCCATGGTGCCCAAGCCTGACGTGTCTCTGGTGACCACGTTTTGTTTTGGCGCGGTCAAAAACGCTCATACCTTTTTGTTTCCGCCTTTGTTACGCAAAGAGGTGACAGCGCTTAATCCAACCTGTGGCGATGCTATTCTGGTATACCTAACCAGTGGTTATGACGATTTTATTGAGCTGCTTGATCGGTTTCCCCGCGAGCGGTTTATCATTTACGGCCAGGGTGATTGCGGGGAACGGGGAACTCTGCATTTCAAAGTCCCAAGTACGGACGGTTTTCTGACCGATCTTGCGAACTGCAAGGCGGTTATGGCCACTGCTGGATTCACCCTGATGACGGAAGCGCTGGCCCTGGGCAAACCTTATCTGGCGTTACCGATGGCAGGACAGTTCGAGCAGGAAATTAATGCGGTCTTCCTTGAGCAAATAGGTTGCGGTATGCGTGCTCCCACCCCAACACCGGATCAGATTGGTGCATTCTTGTACCGATTGCCGGATTTTAGTGACCAGCTTTCCAAACAGCCGAGTAACGATAATCAGGCGTTGCTGACCAAGCTTGATAGTTTGATAGAGCAGTTTACTCAGGCGTAACTCTGAATTACTGCATTGAACTGAGTCTTATTGGAAGGATTTTTGAAAAATGAAAAGTATCTACCGTCAGAGTCTGATGTTTTTGCTGTTGCCATCTCTTCTGTTGGTACTGTGCTCCTGTAGTGACTCCAGTTCTCATTCCGCAACAGGGGCTTCCGCTACTGCTGATAGTGAGCTGGTTCAGATTGAAGATTTTTCCTATCTGGGGGCTTTCCGACTGCCGGGCGGGACCTATGGTGTTTCAAGTGTCGACTATGCCATTGGTCCATTGGCCTATAATCCGGATCACCACTCCATTTTTTATGGCCGGACACGATCATCATCATCCTATTGCTGAATTTGCAATTCCAGAACTGAGTCTTAGCGGTTGATCTGCTTGAACTCAATGTCGCAGATGCTCCACTGCAGTATTTTATTTCGTTGTTGGAACTTCCCGCCGAGGGAAACCCCGATACTTTGAATCGCGTAACCGGAATGCTCTACCTCGACGGGCAACTGATTGTCAACGCTGAAAACTGGTATGATGCGTCGGGAGACAATAGAGATACGACTCTGGTTGTAAAATTAGGGGGCAAGTCTGCTTTTGGCTTTAGTCACAACAGAGCCAAAGGCAGATTTGGCCCCTTGGTTTTCTGACCGGGCACTCCTGTCGGCCGGGTTGTTGTAAAAGGGTGTGCAAAAATCTGTGTCAGGCCCATTTACTGAAGGATTTTCTTCTCCTCTTCGGCGTCATGTGGCAGCAACAGGTTCCTGTTGTCCCATCTGGAAAATTTCCTGTTAAACTGTGAAATTATAGACACAAAGGGAATCTAGGGAGGGAATGTCACTTGCTTGATCGTTGCCCGTTTCCTGCCACTGTAAGGGCCTGTTTCTTATGAGCTGAGTTTTGCTGTGCTTTGAATATATTGATTATTAAATGCCTAAAAAAAACAAAAAAATTTCCAAAAATTTTACACACAATCTGGTAAATTTTAACCTTTCATTTTGAGGAGGTTGAAATTATATGAGTAAGAACAACGTTGGGTTGCTAATTGCAGGGCTGCTGATTTGCGTGTTTTTATCGCTGGCTGGATGTCAGCGACAGCGGTTGACTGATCCGGAAAAAATGGGGCAGAAATTTGAGACATATTTTGACCATGTCCTGAAAAGCATTGATGCAACTGCTGAGCAAAAAGAGCAAATCAATGCCATTATAAGTGAGATACGCCGTGATGCAGTGGCGGTTTACCACGAAAATGATTTGAATCAGGGGGTTATCGTTAATGGAATCCTGACTGATCATCCAGATAGGACCGCGCTGCATGATCAGCTGCACCAGAAAACTATGGAGATGGATGCCTTTGCGCACCGGACTCTGGATCATTTGCTGGAGATCAATGCCCTATTGACTGTGAAACAACGTGCCGAGCTGAAATATAGATATGAGCAGTCCCATGGCAAAGTGACGAAATAAAAGATAAAAGGGGACGAGACCAGATGAACAAAGTGTCTGCAAAGTTAGCCAGTCTGCTGATAGTGGGGATCTTTTTCGGCTGTTCCGGAAAGCTTCCACCTGATCTGGGGATTAAAAATGGACAGCTTGCTCAGTGCCCCGATTCTCCCAATTGTGTGAGCAGCCAAGCCGATCCTGCTGATAAAGAGCATTTTATTGCACCATTTTCCTACAGTGGCACTAAGGAGTCAGCCGTTGCCCGGCTTTTAGCTGTTCTTGCGGCCGAAAAAAGGGTCACTATCAGCGAACAGACTGCGGATTATATCAGGGCTGAGTTCAGGTCAGCCTGGCTGGGATTTGTTGATGATGTGGAGTTTTACTTCCCGGACCAAGCGCAGGTCGAGGTTCGCTCGGCGTCGCGTCTGGGATATAGTGATCTTGGTGTCAATCGAAAGAGAATCGAGCACTTGCGGGGGCTGTTTGAACGAGCTGGAAGCTGAGCTTTGTCTAGATCGTCTTGGGGATTGTGGTGAATTGAGAAAGGCCTGCTCTGGGAGCAGGCCTTTAATGGTTTAGGTTTAGTCAATTTTGAAAAACGCCTGCTTGGCTGCCGCACAGACCGGACAGGGGCCTTCGGGCTCACCTTCGATGGTCATGCCGCAAACCTTGCAGACATAATAGTCGACCGACTCGTTCTTGCCGAGATTGTCGAGTGCTTTCTGGTACAGCTCGGCATGGATTTTTTCAACTTCGTTGGCGTATTTAAAGCTGCGCAACGCGTCTCCCAAGCCTTCCTTTTCAGCCGCTTCAATCATGGCGGGGTACATCTCGGTGAATTCATGGGTTTCCCCACCGACTGCTTCCTGTAGATTCTCTTCCGTGCTGCCGATCCCTTGCAGTGCTCGCAAATGGGCGTGAGCATGGACGGTTTCGGCTTCGGCCGCGGCCCGGAAAAGCTTGGCCACCTGAGGGTGTCCGTCAAGTTCAGCTTTTTTGGAAAAAGCGAGATAGGTTCGGTTGGCCTGGGATTCCCCGGCAAATGCTTCTTTAAGATTTTGTTCGGTCTTGCTTCCGGCGAGTGCTGTCATAATTGGTGTCCTCCTGATCTTTTGACGGGTGAAAATTTGCTTATATGGCAGATAGATAAACCAGACAACAGTCTAATGCTCTGTGGCCTGATGTCAACCTGAGAAGGGGAATAGTTTGCCTGCGTTGGGGTTAGGGGGAGGGCTTGGTTCGGCACCGGCCCGGAAATATATTCTTTTCTCGGGCCGGTGCGATGGGTTTTGGTTTATGCAGAGAACTCAATAGGAGTATCGCTGAAGCTGGCGACACGACCATCTTCTCGAGGGTAGACGGTGGTGGTCTCTCCGTTTTCCGCGGTAACCGTGAGACCGACCGGTGCTACGGCAGCGGCCGTAAAATACAGGTATTGCTGGTCGTCTTGGCTTTCGACGCGAAGATTGGAGATGGTGGTCATGGATTCAAAGAGACCCGTGACTGTTTGCGATGCGCTGAACTGGAGTTGGATAAAATTTTCCAGGCGGGCCACGGCCTGGTCTTCGGGCGTCGTTTCTTGGGCCTGGTCATTTGTGATCGACTCAACCGGCTGTGTTTTCAACAAGGCGGATTGGGCAATGGTTCGGCTGAGTTGCAGCAATAACGAATTTGTTTCGATCTGGACAGCGCCCCCAGCATCGAGTTGTTCCGTGGGTGTTGGTTCCGGTTCCGTAGTGGTTTCCGGCTCAGAGGGCTGCGCTGTCGCCGGTTCTTCGATGGCCACGGGAGTCGCCGCTTCGCTTTGGGCCGGGGCCGGGTCAGTCTCCGCTGAAACAATACTGCTGGTTGATTGTGCGACGCTGATGCTTAGACTGTCCGAGCTGCTGTGTTGAATAGAAAACTCACCGGTCGTCAGGTTGAGTGACAGATCAAAGGATCTGACTTGTACCGCTGACAGCTGCAAACTCTCGGTAGCAGACATCTGTTGTGTTGTTGACTGTCCAGTTGCGGAGTAAGTGGTTTGTGACGTCGCTTGGATATCCACCATTCGGGTCAGAGATAGAGAAACATCGAGCTGCGTTACGTCATCCTGTCCCATGGCCTGACAGATTTCTCCTGCATACTGTTTGGCCAGGTGGGGAGAAAACCCCATCCCTTTGAAAAGTTTTTGCAGATCTTTACCGACCCGGCGCAAGCCGCCCTGTTTGATCTCTTCGGCTCCGCTATCCCGGTCAACCTGGGCCGCATCCGCAAATGCTTTTTGCAGCGATCCGGCAAGGCTTGCAAAGGCTTTAACACTTTTTTTGTCATTGACCCGGGTCGTCCTGTCTAGTTGCTCTGAAGCTCTGTGGTGGGGGGCATGGTGTGCTTTTCTGGTGTTTTTGTCTGAATGTCTGCTGGGGCATAACTGATCGGTGTGGTTGATCGACGGCAAGGCTGAGCTTAAATTATGGCTCATGATGTCCTCCCATCTGCGTTTTCATTTAAGGTGTTTTTTGTTGTTCTTCGGTAGATTTACTTATCGGTATTGTATTAAGAAGTCTTTAACTCTGATTCCAATTGGAAAAAAGTCAGCTTTTCGGTATCCTTCTCCTATCCAATTTATTAAAAAGCAGGAGTTGTTATGCATGGTTACAGCAAATTATATATCGGTGGAAAATGGATTTCGGCTTCTTCCAATGAACAGATTGCCGTTATTAATCCTGCTACCGAAGGTTGCATTGGCCAGGTTCCGGCCGGGGCCGCTGCTGAAGTTGATCTTGCGGTTGCCGCTGCTCGGGCGGCGTTGTCGAGTTGGTCAGCAACCAGTCCGGAGATTCGTGCGGGGTATTTGAAGCGCGTTCACGAAGAACTGGTGGCTCGTGCTCCGGAATTGGCTGAATTGATCAGCAATGAAATGGGCATGCCGATCAAGCTCAGCCAGGGGATTCAGGCAGGCCTGCCCGCACAGGTCTTGCATAGCTATGTTGAATTGTTGGGAACCTACTCCTTTTCCGAGCGTATCGGTCAATCCCTGGTACTTAAAGAGCCCGTTGGCGTTGTCGCGGCAATTACACCCTGGAATTATCCCCTCCATCAGCTGATGATCAAGGTTGCTGCCGCACTTGCGGCGGGCTGTACCGTCATTGCCAAACCGAGTGAGCTGACTCCGTTGAACGCCTTTATTCTGGCCGAGATCTTTGATTCCTGCGGGCTACCACCAGGTGTATTCAACCTTGTTTCCGGCTATGGTTCTGTGGTGGGAGAGGCTCTTGCCGCACATCCTGGGGTCGATATGATCTCCTTTACCGGTTCGACTCATGCCGGCAAAAGGGTTTCTGTTCTTGCTGCCGAAACCGTCAAACGGGTCGCCCTGGAATTGGGTGGGAAGTCGGCGGCGGTGATTCTGGAGGATGCTGATTTAGCGACGGCCATGAAGGTGGTCGTCACCAATTGCTTCCTGAATTCGGGGCAGACCTGCAGCGCCCAGACCCGGGTGTTGGTTCCGGAAGAGCGATACCAGGAGGCGGCCGGGCTTGCTGTTGAAATCGCCAGGCAGTTTTTACCGGGCAGCCCCCATGACATCAAAACAAAAATTGGTCCGCTCGTTTCCGCACAACAGCGCGACCGGGTCCTGCATTATATCAACGAGGGGATCAAGGCCGGAGCAGAGCTGCTCTGTGGGGGGCTTGAGGCTCCGGAAGGGTTGCCTCTCGGCTACTATGTGCAACCGACTATCTTCGGGCGGGTCACGAGCAGCATGGTGATTGCACAGGAAGAGATTTTTGGGCCGGTGCTTTGTATCATGACGTATCGGGATGAGGATGATGCCGTGCAGATTGCCAACGATTCCATCTACGGTCTGGCCGGGGGGGTCTGGTCTGCCAGTACCGAACATGCCGAACGCGTCGCTCGTCGACTACAAACCGGGCAGGTGGATATCAATGGCGGCCGCTTCAATATCCTGGCCCCGTTCGGCGGCTATAAACAGTCCGGCAATGGTCGTGAATTGGGTCATTACGGGCTGGAAGAGTTCCTCCAGTTGAAGTCGATGCAGTTCTGAGTAAAAAAGCCGGTTTTCTTTTTGTCTTCTGCTATGGGCGCAACCCTTGGGACAGGTGGTTTTTTAATTGCCTGTCCCAAGGCCCTGAAAAATTTCATACCGGTCCCGGTTAAAATTTTCCCTTATTCCTTCCTTGCTTCGCCGGATCGACCCATCTACCAGGTTTATTGTCCCTCAATAGCCGCGTTGCTGTGACGCGCAGGCGTTCCATGATGGCCTCGGAGCATTCTTAAGTGCAAATCTGTAAATTCAAGTTCAAGATTTAGAAACCTTGATTTCTATAGGAAACCTGCTCATTAAGGGTCCAGAAATCGTATAGAAATCCCAGCCCGAACAGGCCTCCGGTGAGCAGATAGATAATTCCGCTGATCCATTTCCCCAGATACATCCGATGGACTCCGAACAGTCCAAGAAAGGTCAGTAGGATCCAGCTTAGAGTGTAATCGAAAGGGCCGGGAGCGTATCTCATGTCGGCTTGCCGGTCCATACCCGGGATCAGAAACAGGTCGATCAGCCAGCCAATTCCAAACAGGCCCAGGGTCAGGAAATAGATTGTCCCTGACAATGGTTTGCCGTAATAAAACCGGTGTGAACCGGTAAAGCCGAATATCCAGAGGATGTAACCGATAATAACGCTGTGAGTGTTGAAGATCGTCTCCACGTTTTTTTGCTCCTATTTATTTTTCTATGAGTTCTGGTTCAACTCCAAGTGTAACAAGATATCGGGATACCATGTTGTAGGTGGCGATGACGCCTATAATCTCGGTGAGCTGCTGATCATTGTCAAGCTGAGATCTGACTTTGTTCAAAGTTGCAGGGCAAACCTGCACCTGACAGGTCATTTCCCGGGTGAGCTGGATAATCGACTGCTCAAGGTTGTTGAAGCAGGTCTGTAACTCCAGATCTGCTTGGTTTGATTTGAGCACCGCCAGCTGTTCCTCTGTTCCCCCAGCTTTGCGGAACTCTGGCGCATGCTGGAAAAATTCATATTCCGCCTGATTAAGAACAGCGACCAGGCATATGGCCAATTCACTCAGGTTTGGTGCAATTGACAGTTCCGTCCTGACTACACTTAGAAAATAATTCCAACCCCGGGCAAATGGCGGGCTGTGTAAAAGCATGCGGTCAAGGTTCAGTAAATGACCACCTCGCCGGCGCCGGATCGAGTCTACGACCTGCTTCGGTTCACTTATGTTTTCAGGCAGATAATCGATGTTTGCCATGGTTTACCTCTGCTGATCGGGGGGCTAGGGCATGGGATGAATCAATTCTTAAGAAGCATCCTACATTTCTCTTGTTTTTCAAAATATAATTTCTCTTCCACAGGTCGCATCATCCCCATCTTCTTAAGATGGCTTCTGTGCCAACCGAAGCGGAATCTTATCTACAAGCCTCATCTGGATGTATCAATTTAGAATCCCAGACCAAGGCAATAACCAAAACCGAACCTCTGGCTTTGGCACAGGCAGATACTCAGCACATTTTGTCCGGGGTATTGTCTGATGCTGCGGACTCTTCGGAAAAAACGGATTAGGCCAACTGTTGAGTGGAGGGCACAGGAACCAATAACGATCAGTTGAAAGCAGCGCTGATCTTTTATCCAATTAATTCTGTAAGGCAGGAAAAAGTACATTTTTCTGCCTTAAGTCTTAGGAGCTACTTTTTCAATGACTCGTCAGGGTTCAGCGCACCAGGATCTCTTCGACTTCCGGTACCAGGGCCTGCCCCAGGGCCAAATGTCCGCCTGCATCGATATGAACTCCATCGACACTGCTGGTGACGATGACGGTTCCGGAGTCAAAGAAAAAGCAGTCCAGTTCGCGACTTAGCGCAGCGAATTTATCTGCCAGGCCGAGGCATTTTTTCTCGGCATCGATGAATTTATCCTGCATCGGTCCGGTCGGGCGAAGGATCGGCGGCGGGGCAACCAGAAGGATCGGCGGAACCGGCATCCCCGGCTCGATTGGTGCGCTACGGATAGCCTGGATGATCGCAGCTATTCCCTGTGTCGCCTGGATAGCGAAATTGTTGTGTACCGCCTGAAAATCATTGGTCCCGAGCATAAGAATAACCAGATCCAGTGGTGAATGGACTTCTAATAGTTGGGGCAGCCCTTGCAGCCCATTGCGGCCCGCTTTAAAGGGGTCGTCCCAGACTGTACGTCTGCCGTTCAGGCAGTTTTCAATAACCCTGACCTTGTTCCCGCCCTTGTTCAGGGCTGTTTCCAGCACCCCGGGCCAGCGTTTTTCGAAGGCGAGCCGTTGTCTGGTTCCGGGAATGATTCCCCAACTCAGCGAATCTCCATAGACCAGGATCTGTTTCATGACGTTGATCCTTTCTCGCGGCGGGCCTGGCCGAACAGGATAGCTTTACTGGCCTCGTCGACGGTTGTTTCGGTATTGATCTGTTCCGCTTTTGCGTAAGCACGCTGGACTGCCGGCCGCTGCTGGATGTTGTGGAACCAGCGCTGAAGATTCGGCGAATCGGCAAGATTCTGCCCTTGTTTTTGGTGTGGCACGATCCAGGGATAAATGGCCATATCGGCAATGGAATAGTCACCGGCGACATAATCATATTTTGCCAACTGATCGTCCAAGACCCCATAGAGTCGGTCAGTTTCTTTCTGATAGCGCTCAACAGCGTAGGGAACCGGTTCCGGCGCGTATTGGCTGAAATGATGATTCTGTCCCAGCATCGGCCCTAGTCCGCCCATTTGCCACATCAGCCATTGCAGAACTTCGGTTTTTGCGCGAACTTCCTTAGGCATGAATTGCCCTGTTTTTTCCGCCAGGTATAGCAATATGGCGCCGGATTCAAAAACTGGCAGCGGGTCTTTTCCATTGAGCGGTGCCTGGTCGACTATGGCTGGTATTTTGTTGTTAGGGCTGATTTTCAGGAACTCATCAGTAAATTGCTGGCCTTTTCTTATGTCAATGGGAATGATGTTGTAAGGCAGACTTGCTTCTTCTAAGAAAATTGTGACTTTGTGACCGTTTGGAGTGGTCCAGTAATATAAGTCAATCATCTTTGCTCCTGTAGCGACCGGGTTTTAAGTGTTGTCATTATAACAAAAAGCCCGTCATGGCGTCAGTAGCCCCCCTTGTCCCTGTTGTTGGTTGCTGTATTTCTGCTAAGTTTAAAGTAACTCTGCTGCTGAAACCGGATTACGAGGTTGTGGTTATCTGAAGGGGATTTAAGGGATGGTGGAGCCGACGCTGCGGGATATTATCGATATTGATGATCTGCGGGAAATGATGTGCTTTTTTCACGAAGCTGTCGGGCTGTCGGTCGGAATTCTGGATGCTGATAATCATTGGTTGATTTCCCTGGGCTGGCAGGACATTTGTACCGAGTTTCATCGTGGCCGCCAGGAAACCAGAAACAAGTGCCTTCTCTGTGAAGCAAGAATCCAGGAGTATCTGACCGATAATGAGTATTTGAGCTACCCCTGTCCCAATGGTCTCATGGAAACCGCAATTCCGATTCTTCTTAATGAGCAGCCCATCGGTTATTTTTTCCTTGGTCAATTTCTCCACGAACAGCCGGATTTGGATTTTTTCCGTCGCCAGGCTATTGCCAACGGGTTCAATGTCGCCAGCTATATGGCTGCCGTGGACCGGGTTCCGGTGGTTTCCCGTCAGCGGATCGATGATCTAATGCGGTTTTTTATCCGTTTCTTTGGGCTATTGACCCGGATCGGTGCTGAAAATCAACAGCGCCGGCTGGCCGAGTTGAAAATTCAGGAAGCAAAAGAACAGTTGGAGGTCAGGGTCCACGAACGGACCCGCGAATTGAACGATGCTTTGCTGGAGGTTGGCGATCTGGCCGCACAATTGAGTGAGACGCTCCAGCAGGTTGAGCATCTGGCTGTGACCGACATTCTGACCGATACTTATAATCGACGCAAATTTGATGAGGCGATCCGTTACGAGCAGCAACGCACTCGGGAAGGACATCAGCCGTTCTCTTTGATCATGTACGATATCGATTATTTCAAGAAGGTCAATGACCGCTTTGGCCACAGTTGCGGAGACTTGGTCTTGAAGCGCCTATGCCGCCTGATTCGAGGTCTGGTTCGCCAGGGAGACCTGCTGATTCGCTGGGGAGGGGAGGAGTTTTTCATTCTTTTGCCGGGTACCCTGCTGAACGAAGCCGGACAATTGGCGGAACGTATCCGCCAGGAAGTGGCTGTGGAAGCCTTTCCGCAGGCTGGCAGCATCACCATCAGTCTCGGTGTGGCGCAATTGCGTGACGGGGACAGTATCGATTCCCTGTTGAAGCGGGTTGACGATGCCCTGTATCAGGCCAAGCAGAATGGCCGCAATCAGGTCTTTTTGGGCTCAGAGCTGTTGGCAACCGGGGACTGTTGACTGGAAAGTCCTTTCCCGGTTGCCGGCAAGCAAAAGGCCCTTGTCAGCTGTCTGTTTGTGTTTCCGGTGACGTGACCTGGACAGGAATCGGGGCCTCGACAAAAAGGGATCTGGTCGGATAAGCAAAAACGATTCCTTTTTTATCGAACTGGCGGAGCAGGGCCAGGTTGATCGCCTGTTGGGTATCCATATAAATATTATAATCGCTGGAATTCAGGTAGTACACAACCTCGAAATCAAGGGAAGAATCACCGAATTTAGCAAAATGAGCGCGATCGAAACGAGTTGTTTCCTGGTTTTCAATAATTGTCCGAACCATGTCTGGGATCTCTTCCAACTGATCTGCCGTTGTTTGATAAATCACCCCAAAGGAAAAAACAATCCGCCTTTCCTGCATTCGTTTGTAATTGCGAACTCTTGAACTGAGCAGGTCGCTGTTGGAGAAAATAATTTGTTCTCCTCCCAGACTGCGAATTCGCGTAGTTTTCAGGCCGATATTTTCAACGGAGCCAAGATAGTCGTTAACGATAATGAAATCACCGATTTCAAATGGTTTGTCGACGATGATCGACAGACTGGCAAAAAGATCGCCAAGAATATTCTGGGTTGCTAGAGCAACGGCAACACCGCCCACACCGAGTCCTGCGACCAGAGCAGTGACATCAATCCCCAAGTTGTCGAGGGTCAGCAGAATAATCACCGACCAGATCACCAGTTTGCTGAGAAAGGACACCGCAGACAGACTGGTTGCTGCAGCCGCATTTTTTTCCAGCGCTCGCTGGCGGGAATGTTGGGTCAATTCGTTGGCTATCACCGTCAGCCAGATCCCGGCTTGTAAAAAGAAGGCCACCGTGGCCAGGGCTCTCAGGGTGTGCGTCGTCCCTTTCGGCAACTCCAACCAGCCGGAGGCGAACAGCAATAGCGGAAAAAACAGGATCCAAAGGTGTGTTTTACGCAACGCGCTGACAAAGGCATCATCTAAAAAGATGCTGGTTTTTTTTGCAAAAGAGTCCAGCCGGGTAATGACGACCCATTTAACGATCAGGGCCAAAACAATCCCTGCCGCCAGAATGCCCAGGGCGATACACCAATCTGTCAGGTGGTTTCCCAGCAACAGGGCCTTGATCTGTTCTTGAACCTGTTCGGCAGAGATATCCATAGGGGAACAATTCCTTTTATAATAAACTGTTAGCGTCGTTTGGTGGCCAGCAGGACGGGCTCTAAACACTGTTCAACCGCTGGCCCCGCGGAGTTTTTTCAATAGTCAGGGTGCCAGCGGGAAAATAGAGGCTCTAGCAGGCTGTGGAAAAACTATCTGCGTTGCAATTACTGCGTTAAAAATAGCCTCAAAATGCTCATTTACTGAATGTAAACTGTGCTTCTTCGGCAATTTTTGCCTTGTACTTGCTGCCTCGAAGACGTTTTTCAACACCCTGCTAGGTGAGGAATGATTGTGTTCTACTCGCTGGCGGCCGGGTTCTCTTTGTAGGGAACCAGCAGAATCTGAATCCGCCGGTTCTGGGCTCGCCCTTCCGGGGTTCCGTTATCGGCGACCGGTCGATACTGGCTGTAGCCCGATGCAACCAGGCGATCTCCGGGCAGGCCGACCGCGTCCTGCAGAAAATGTACGACACTTGTCGCGCGGGCGGTCGACAGTTCCCAGTTGGTCGGATACTTTTCCTTGAGTTTGCTGCTGATCTGGACATTGTCGGTATGACCTTCGATCTGCAGCGCTTTGTCCGGAAATTTGTTCAGGACATCGCCCAAGCTTTTGAGGACCTTTTTCCCTTCAGGCTTGACGGACGTTTCTCCAGAATCGAAAAGAATTTTGTTGAGCAGATTGACGGAGAGCTGTCCTTCCAAGTTGGAGATGGTCAATTCCCCGCGTTTGATTTCCTGCTCTAATGCGCCGACGAGTTGGTCATAGGTGTTTTTGACCTTTGCCAGACGCGCTTCACGGGCAATTTTCTCTTTTTCCAGGGCGCGGTTCAGATCCTGAATGGTTGCCAGCAGGCTGTCATTGGTCTGCTGCATGTCATCCAGTTGCTGACGCATCGCTTCGATTTTTTTCTGGCGCTGGGTCAGGTTGTCTTCCTGTCGTTCCTGGGCGGCGCCGGCCACAAGCAGGTCACGCTGCAGCTTGGAGTTCTGTTTGAGAACATCGACCAAGCGGGCATTGAGAGCGGAAAGATCGTCCTGCAGCTGAACTTTTTCGTCGCGCAATGTCTGGTTGGCGGCCTTTAGATCGCCAACATCCTGAGTCAGCAGATCTGCCTCGTTGACTTTTTGCTGATAGGTATTTTTACTGACGCAGCCTGTCAGGAGCAGGATCAGGCCGAGCAGACTGATAAGATAAACTTTTTTCACTTTAACTCCTTTTGCAACAATGATTTTAAGGTTATTTCCAAGTTTAAAAATTTAACACAAGTTGTGGAAATGTAAAGGGGATTTACCCATAAACCAAGGGGTGATTTCGGTTGCGGGAGCCCGCTTCGATATGCTATAGATTGAACTCACTTATACGGTTCCGCCCCCTGTTTCCGGGGCTTTGCTCTCTTGGAGATTAATCTGCATGCAGTTTGAAGTTGAGCGTATCGTGCGCACTTCCCTTAAGGAAGATATCGGTCTTGGTGATATCACCACCTCTGTCACGATTGCGCCTGAGACAACTGCGCGCGCCGAACTGGTGGCCAAAGAGGATTTTATCCTCGCCGGACTTGAAGTCGCTGCCGAGGTCTTCAAAATGCTCGATGCAGATGTCTCTTTCGAGCCGTTGCGCGGTGACGGGAGTCTGGTTAAAAAGGGGGAGGTTATCGCCTGGCTGAAAGGGCGGGCGGCGATTTTGCTGCAAGGAGAGCGGGTCGCTCTGAACCTGCTCCAGCGCATGAGCGGAATCGCCACGGCAACGGCGGCCTATGTCGCTGAAGTCGCCGGAACCAAAGCCGTGATTGTCGATACCCGCAAAACCGTTCCCGGATTGAGGGCTCTGGATAAATACGCCGTACGGATGGGAGGCGGACGCAATCACCGGATCGGTTTATTTGATGGCGTCTTGATCAAGGAAAACCATATCGCTGCTGCCGGCGGCATTGGCGCAGCCATTGAGCGGGCCAGGCAGCAGTTGCCCCATACCCTGAAAATCGAAGTTGAGACCCCTTCGCTGGAGGCAGTGGAGGAAGCTCTGACTGCGCGTGCCGATATTATCATGCTGGACAATATGTCCTGCGCGGAGATGCGGCATGCCGTTGAATTGATTGCCGGACAGGCGCTGGTCGAAGCATCCGGCGGGGTCAATCTGGATACGGTCAAGGAGATTGCTGCCACCGGGGTTGATATCATTTCTGTCGGCGCGCTGACCCACTCGGTCAAAGCTGCCGATATTTCCATGCTGTTTGAGTGAATGGAGCGCCATTGACCTCCCGAGACCGAATTCTGTATTTTTTTCGCCAACACCCCGGGCAATTCGTCTCGGGGCAGGATATCAGTGACCAGCTGAACATCTCCCGGGCTGCCGTCTGGAAACAGGTTAAATCTTTGCGGGAGATCGGGTTTCACATTGAAGCCAAGCACTCGGCCGGCTACCGTCTGGTCGACACCCCCGATCTCCTGCTGGCTGCAGATCTTAAACAGAATCTGGATGTCCGGCTGATCGGTCGTTCCATTCTGACCTTTAAAGAGATCGATTCCACCAATACCCGCGCCCGCCAGCTTGGCCATGACGGAGCCGAAGAAGGGACCGTGGTCATTGCCGACCGGCAACTGTCAGGGCGTGGCCGGATGGGGCGCAACTGGGTCTCGCCAGCCGGGGTCAATCTCTACTGCTCCATTCTTCTGCGCCCGCAGATTCCTGTCCAACAGGCTCCCCAACTGACTTTTCTGTCGGCGGTCAGCGTTGCCGAAACCCTTCACGAGTTTTGCGGTTTGTCCGCCGGAGTCAAATGGCCCAACGACGTTCTGGTCAACGGTTTTAAAATCGCCGGTCTGCTCAACGAGATGGATGCCGAAACCGAATTGATCCGTTTTGTGGTTCTGGGAATGGGGATCAACCTGAATATTTCCGCAGAGCAGCTGCCCGAACGGCAGCTTTATCCGGCTACCTCGGTTGCGTTATTGACGGGTCAGCCCGTCGATCGACTGGGCTTTGCCCGTGCGTTGCTGCAACGTTTTGATGGCTATTATCAGGAATTTCTGGCGCAGGGATTCGTTCCGATTCGAAAGCGCTGGGAAGCCCTGTGCGGAATTCTTAATCAGCGGGTCCGGGTTGAGCAGGGAACCTTGACGCTGGAGGGGACCGTGGTCGGTCTCGACAGCGATGGGGCGTTGCGGGTCCAGAGCGAGGACGGCAACATTCAACGTATACTTACCGGCGATATCAGGCCGCTTTGACACATTTAGAAGGATAAGGAATTTATGCTGCTGGTCATTGACGTCGGCAACAGCAATACGGTGCTGGGAATTTATCAAGGGCATGATCTGCAACAAAACTGGCGGGTTGGTACCGACAAGTACCGAACCGTTGATGAGTACGCCATGCTCATCAACGATTTGTTTCAATTGGCCGGGCTACGTTTCGACGACCTTGAGGACGTGATCGTTTCAACTGTTGTCCCGCCGATGCTGAATACGGTTGAGCGACTGTGCCAACGCTATTTTCACCTTTCGCCTTACGTGGTCGGCCCGGGGATGAAGACCGGTATGCCGATTCAGTATGACAACCCGCGGGAAGTCGGTGCTGATCGCATTGTCAATGCGGTTGCGGCTTATGAGAAGAACAAGTGTCCGTTGATCGTGGTGGATTTCGGCACCGCAACCACCTTCGACGTGATTTCCCCTACGGGCACCTATATGGGCGGCGCAATTGCCCCAGGGATCGGGATTTCGGCGGAAGCTTTGTTTGAAAGGGCCAGTAAATTGCCACGAGTGGAATTTACCCGGCCGACGCAGATTATTGCCAAGAATACCGTCAACAGTATGCAGGCCGGGATCTTCTTCGGCTATGTCGGGCTGGTCGAAGGGATTGTCAGCCGGATGAAAGCAGAACTGAAGCAAACTCCTAAAATTGTCGCTACCGGCGGCCTTGCCGCTCCGATTGCTGCGGCAACCTCCTGTATTGATCAGGTGGAGCCGTTTTTAACATTGGAAGGATTACGCATCCTCTACGAAAGGAATCAAGACTGATAAAAACTGGTTGTTGTCACCTCATACCCTGTTATTTAACGCCCGAAGGCGTTGATGGAATGGAGGGCTGTCACCGCGGAACTCCGTAGCAGGCTTATCTGAAAAGGAGCTATTCATGGGTAAGTACGACACATCAAAATTGAGAAATCTTGGCATTGTCGCGCACAACAGTGCCGGCAAGACTTCCCTGGTTGAAGCAATTCTGTTCAACACCGGTATGAATGATAAGCTGGGCAAAGTTGAGAACGGAACGTCTTCAATGGATTTTGAAGAAGAAGAGATCAAGCGCAAGTCAACTCTCAGTGCCAGTTTGAATCACTGTGTCTGGAACGATTACAGCCTGCATATTGTCGATACTCCCGGCGTCAGCAATTTTCTGCATGATACCCGCCGCTGCCTGAGGGTGCTGGGCGGGGCCGTGGTGATTGTGTCCGCGATTTCCGGGACCAAGGCCCAGACCAAGCAAATCTGGTCGTGGTGCGACGAGTTCGAAGTTCCCAGAATCGCTTTTGTCAACAAGATGGATCGTGAGCGTGCCGATTTCCTCAAAGCTGTTGACGACATGGAAAAGTCGCTTGGGGCCAGGGCCGTGGTGGTGACCATGCCGATCGGCGCCGAAGAGAGCTTCAAGGGGATCGTTGACCTGGTCAAAATGAAAGCGCGACTGTTCCAGTTCGATGAAAAGGGATCCTATCAGGAGAGCGACATCCCGGCGGATATGATGGCCGAAGCGGAACGGCTGCGTGAACAATTGCTGGAAGCCGTCGCCGAATCCGACGATGAGCTGATGGAAAAATACCTGGAAGGAGAAACCCTCTCAGATGACGAGATCCTTCAGGGATTGCGCGAAGGCACCCTGACCGGGGTGTTTACTCCGGTGTTCTGCGGCAGCGCAACCGCCAATATTGGCATCCGGCAGTTGCTTGATTATATCGTGATTTGCCTGCCCTCGCCGATCGACAAGGGGACCCAGGTCGGGGTCAAACCCGGCACCGAGGAGCCGGTCGAGCGCCATCCCAGTGAAGACGAGCCGTTCTCGGCCATGGTTTTCAAGACTATCAATGATCCCTATGCCGGTAAGTTGACCCTGCTGCGCCTCTATTCCGGGACTCTTGCCCCGGATACGGTCGTGTTCAACCCCAACAAGGATGAGAAAGAGCGGGTCAGCAATATTTTCCAACTGGAAGGGAAAAAACAGGTCTCTATCGACCTGGCAGCGGCCGGAGACATTATTGCAGTGCCAAAATTGAAGGTTACCGCGACCGGCGATACCTTGTGCGATCTGAAGCAGCAGGTGATGTATGAGCCGCTGATTCCTTTGAAACCGATCATTTCCTTCGCTCTGGAGGGCAAGGCGAAAGGGGATGAGGATAAAATCTATACCGGGTTGCAGCGCCTGATGGAGGAAGATCCCACCCTGACGGTGACCCGCGATGAAGAAACCAAGGAAATGGTTTTGTCCGGGATGGGGCAGATTCATCTTGAGGTAGCGGTTGAACGGTTGAGGCGGAAGTATGGAGCAGACGTGATTTTGAAGGAACCCAAAGTTCCTTATCGCGAGACCATCAAGGCTGCGACACAAGTCCAGGGCAAATATAAAAAGCAGTCCGGGGGACGCGGCCAGTATGGCGATGTCTGGATCGAGGTCAAACCACTGCCCCGTGGCTCGGGTTATGAGTTTGTTGACAAGGTTGTCGGCGGAGTTGTGCCGAGAAACTATATTCCGGCAGTCGATAAAGGGATTCAGGAAGCGATGAAATTCGGTCCGTTGACCAAAAACCAGGTGGTTGATGTCCAGGTCGCCCTTTACGATGGTTCGCATCACTCCGTCGACTCATCGGAAATGGCTTTCAAAGTCGCCGGGTCTATGGCTTTCAAAAAAGCTATGGAACTGTGTAAACCGGTTCTTCTTGAACCGATCATGACCATGGAAATTACCGTTCCGGATGATTGCATGGGGGATGTCATCGGTGATCTTAACTCTCGCCGGGGAAAGGTTGTCGGCGTCGAACCGCAAGCCAACAGCCAGGTTATCCGGGCGGAAGTGCCCATGGCCGAGGTGCTACGCTATGCCCCTGAACTCAGGTCCATGACCTCGGACCGGGGGATGTTTACCATGGAGTTCAGTAAGTATGAGGAGGTGCCGACGCACCAGACCGCCAGGATTCTGGAGGATCTGGCGCAACCCGCCTGATGCAGATTCCAAAGGGCACCGCAGCGGGTGCCCTTTGTTTTTTCGGGTAAGGTGGAGGCAGAATGGTAGCGTTAGCGAGCAGTGGAGTATTTTGATGGAAGACTCAGGACAGGACTCGCCTCTCAGTGAGCAGACCACGGCTCGGAAGAGGCCTGATGACCTTGGGCAGAAGCCTATATCCCAGACCGCAGGAGAGAAGGCATTTGATGAACTGGTTGAACGTGAAATCAGAGCTGTCGAATTGAAGAAGTCAAGCACGGCCCAATACTTTGTCATTGCTGCGGTATTTGTGATTGCACTCTGTGGCGGGTTTTACCTGTTTGAGCTTTCTTCTTCAACCCCGCAGCCGACTAACACCGCACCCCCAAGAATGTCATCGAGCCCGAGAATCCCCATTCCAAAGCGTCCGCCTGTGCAAGCTCCCGCTGCTGCCAGTCGCGCTGAAACCAAGCCTGCTGCGACCCCATCCGTTGGGCCGGTGGACAGTCAGGCTCCGGCGGTTGCTGCAGAGTCTGCTTCGCCCGTAATGTCGGTTAGTTATGCCATAGAGGCCGGTCCTTTTATTACCGATTCGGTGTTAGCCAAAGGGAAAGAAACTTTCAACGCTCATGCCATCGTCTTCCGTGCCCGGCCAGGCGATGGTCCGGTTGCCATGGTTCGCCTGTTGGAAGGGATTTATCCGGAGGGGAAAGCCCGCCGGCGGCTGGCAGAGATAAAGCCGCAGGTGGATTCGGCTTTTGTGCTGCCACAGCAAGGCCATCTGGCGGTTTATGTGGGGTCCTTTTTTAACAGAGAGCGGGCGCACGCATTGCAGGATCATTTGACGAAAGCCGGAATCGCAGTTAAATGGGTAGATACGGAGCTGGTTATGCACGGAACAATTCTGCAGGCCGATGGCCTGGATGAATCGACCGCTCAGCTGCTCCGTGATCAGTTCCGGACCGACCATATTCATGCACAAATCATTGCAAAGGGAAAACAGGATTGAACGGCCAGCAGGATAAGGAAAAAATCCGCATAAAAATCCCGGCAGAAGTCGCCAAAATCATGAGCAAGTGGGGGGGGCACCAGGTGCGCTTGGCGGCAGCCCGAGGGGCTCTGCCCATGTCTGGACCGAACCTGGTTATGGTCTTATTCGTTTTTTATCACGGTGAAAACGAAGAGCTTAAGAGTGAAGCCCTGAATACGCTAAGCACTCTGCCGGCAAAAATTCTTTTGGCCGCTCTGGCACAGAGGGAGCTCCACCCGGCGATCATTGATCTGATTGTTCGCCTGCGTTATCACGACCCGGTTGTCATGCAGGATGCCGTGACTCATCCAATGATCGGGATTAAGTCCCTTCTGTTTCTGGCTGAACACAGCTCCGGTGATGTCCTTGATATGCTGGTCCATAACGATGAAGCTTTACGTAAGACCGATAGTCTCAAGGTTGCGATCATCAACAATCCCAAAGCAGACAAAAGCACCAAAATACGCCTGGGCTGGCAAGAACCGGTCGATAAAAGCGCTGCCGAAGCAAAAGCCTCCGCACCGGAGGTCGATGAGTCGCCAGCAGAAGACGACAGCGATGAGCTCAACGAAGAAGAGCTTGACGAAGAAACTCTGACCAAATATCAACAATTACAGGAGATGGCGGTCGCTGAAAAAATCAAGATGGCGTTGACCGGAGACAAGGAGTGGCGCACCCTGTTGATTCGGGAGCCGAATAAACTGGTCAGTTCGGCCGTCTTGAAAAACCCTCGTATTACCGAAGGGGAGGTCCTCGCGGTGGCTAAAAACCGCAGTTCCGCTGAGGAGTTGATCCGAATTATCCTGTTGAACAGGGAGTGGATCAAAATATACGACATGAAAAAGGCCCTGGTTTATCATCCGCGGACGCCGTTACAGCAGGCGGTCCGCTTTATGGGCTTTCTTTCCGAACGTGACATCAGGGATCTTGCCAAAAGCAAGAATGTCACTCAAGTCATCGTCAACAATGCCAGGCGAATGTTGATGAGTAAAAAAAAGTCCTGATCGTCGTTATCGAACCAAGCAGGTTGTTACCTGTTACGCCTGTTTTTCAGAGCAAAGAGGCTTTATGGAGCAGATGCATTATACAATAGGGGTGCTGACCTTGTCCGATAAGGGAGCCCGCGGAGACCGCATTGATGAAAGCGGGCCGTTGCTGGGCGAACTTGCCGCTGGACTGGGGGACATTGTTCGGTACCAGATAGTGGCGGACGATGAAGAGAAGATCACCCTGCTGTTGAAAAGCTGGGTTGATGATTTGAATTTAAACCTGATTCTAACCACCGGCGGAACCGGATTGAGTCCCCGGGATGTGACTCCCCAGGCGACGACTGCGATCCTAGATTATCAGATTCCCGGGATGGCCGAAGCCATGCGCCGGGTCAGTATGGAAAAGACCCCCCATGGGATGCTGTCAAGGGCAGTGGTCGGAGTCCGGAAGAGGAGCCTGATTATCAATTTACCCGGAAGCCCGAAAGGGGTTCGGGAAAATTTTACAGTTGTGTTGCCGGCATTGCCCCACGCTCTTGCCAAGCTCAACGGGGACCCCGCCGACTGTGCTGAAGAGGTGGTCTGAGCACGTTTACTGCAATTTATCCACCACAGTACTTTCTGCAGCGGTTGCTGGCAGGAGGATGTTATCCCCCGCATCATGGGGATAACTCTGCTCCCGTCATCTGTGGGTTAAACTTAACAGACCTGTTAACTGTTTAATAGTAAGTGGAAAAAAGACCTGTTGAATGGTGATGTGCGCTGTTGATAAGCCTTGGCGGGGTGTCTCGGAGTTTTGGAAAAGGCCGCTTTATCCACTGCGGAAGATGCTGATTGTCAGCTTGAGGTTGGGCTGTTCACAGCAACTGTGGATAGCGTTGTGAAAAACTGTCGAATCATCTGCAATTCTTCCCGCAGAGCTGTCACTTGTCCTCTTTGCATAAAAAATAGGCAAAAAAAAGAGAATGATTTTAGGCAGAAAAAGTGTCTTAAAGGGCTTTTTTTCTTGACAGGAAATTTTGATTTCCGGGCACTGCAAAGAGGAAATTCCGACCTTGTCCCACTGCCGAACGTGGCCTTCTGAGCAGCGCAGCAAAAGCCACCGCGGTGATCATGAGAGGGGGCTGAAAGTGTTTACAGGAGCAGATGGTAAAATCTCTGCGTTCTAAATTTTCTCTCATTTTTTAGGAATGATTGTCATGCGAATAACCCCATTAACTGAACTGACCGCGCGTCATAAAAGACTCCAGCATTACTTGTTGGAAAATAACCTGGCAGCCGCAGTGTTGGTTCAAAATAGTGACCTGTTTTATTTCACCGGCTCGATTCAGCGCGGCTTGCTTTTTCTGCCGGCTGAAGGGGAACCTCTCTATCTGGTTGTTAAAGATCATGCTCGCGCGCGGATGGAAAGCGGGTTGCAGCATGTTCTTAACCTGGCCGGATTTAAGGATCTGCCCGGAATCCTGGCAGAGCATGGGCTGGGCGATCTTACCTCCCTCGGAATGGAACTTGATGTTCTTCCCGTACAGCTGTTCAAACGTTACCAGCAGCTGTTTCCCTCCGCCGAGATCAGGAATATTTCGCCTCTGGTGAGACAGGTGCGGGCAATAAAGAGTCCGTATGAGATAGAAATTATGAAAGATTGTGCATTGCTGGCGGAAAAGACCTTTGAATATGCCAAGACGGTCATTAAGGAAGGGAAGACTGATCTCGAGGTCGCGGCCGAGTTGGAGTGTTTTGCGCGCAAAGAAGGGCACCAGGGAATTATCCGCTTTCGCAGCTTCAACGCGGAGATTTATTTCGGCCATGTCTTCTCTGGCAGCGATGGTGCCGTTCCGACCTATCTGGACGCTCCCCTTGGCGGACTCGGTGTCAATCCCGCTGTTGGGCAAGGGGCGAGCTATAAAAAGATCGTCGCAGGGGAGCCGATCATTCTTGATTACATCATTGCTTATGACGGCTATCTGGTTGATCAGACCCGAACCCTCTCCATAGGTCCGTTACCCGATTCATTGCAAAAAGCCTATCGGGATATGTTGTCGATTCAGGAAAAGCTGTACAGCATCGCCCGACCCGGCATTGCCTGGAGCGATCTTTATCATCAGTGCCGACAGCTGGCGGATGATCTTGGCTATCGTGATCACTTTATGGGGACCAAAGGAGCCCAGGTGGCTTTTCTGGGGCATGGCATCGGTATTGAGGTCGATGAGTATCCATTTATCGCTGCGGGCTTTGAAGAGGCTCTATTGGAAGAGGGGATGACCTTTGCTTTTGAGCCGAAAGCCGTCTTTGCCGGGCTGGGTGCCGTTGGGGTGGAAAATACCTGGCGGGTTGGCGCTAACGGTCTGAAGCGATTAACTTATGCCGCTGAGGACCTGTGCCAGCTCTAACTGATTGTTGATAACGCGCCGGCGCGGATTTTTCGTAGCTCTGAAGATTGTCCGAAAAGGTGAGGCCCGAAAACAGTCTCTTTATTATTTGAATTGAATCCTGCCCCCTTGATGGGGAAGGTCAGAATGGGGGTGGAAATGCTGCCCTGTCCCCCCTCACCAACGAGAGAAGAGGGCTCTTTTAGGCACTTTCAGTCCCGTCAAAACCTATGCATCTTTTAGTGTGAAGTAGAAACCCCCGTCCTTTGGGCGGGGTCAGAGTCCTTCGGCTTTGCCAGAAGGGCTCATGGCAGTCCATATTCAGAAGTTGTTCCCGCAACTAACTGAACAGAAAGGAAAGCCATGAGCCGTTTTCGAAAATTAACACATGCCATCTGGCACTGTCAGTACCACATTGTCTGAGTCCCGAAATATCGCTTCCGAATATTGGCAGGCGAACTGGCCCAGGAGGTACGAGCATGTATACGGATCTTCAGTGGGCAAAGACACTGTGAGATCGTCGAGCTGAATATCCAGAAAGACCACGTTCATCTGATCATCATGGTGCCGCCGAAGGTAGCCATTTCAGAGTTGATGGGGCGCCTGAAAGGACGATCAGCGATACGAATTTTAAAGAGCCATCCCAAATTGCGAAAGAATCGCTACTGGGGGAATCATTTCTGGGCGCCCGGCTACTGCGTTGATACCATCGGTTTGGATGCTGAGATGATCAGACGCTACGTGCGGTATCAAGAGGCGCACGAAAAGAAGATAGAACAGCAACAACTTAAATTCTAACCCAACAGGACAAGGGAACGACGCTCCGGCTGCCCTCTTTGGGGGCTGCCGGCAACGCCCCCTCAGGGGGCGCCTTTAAAGCCCCGTCCTTTGGGCGGGGTTTTTTACTGCATAGCAGGCTGTTGAAAAACTATCTGCGTTGCAATCATTGCGTTAAAATTAGCCTTAAAATGCTCATTTACTGGATGTAAACGGCACTTCTTCGCAATCTTTGCCTTGTAATTTCTGCCCCGAAAACGTTTTTCAACACCCTGATAGGGGTTTATCTTGAGACGGGCCGTAATGCTTTTCTGGCCCGGGCTAGCAGGCGGATGGGGTTGATCGGCTTGGCAATGAAATCGTCAAATCCCATATCCAACAACCTCGCTTCATCTTCTGCCCCGGTGCGGGCTGCTAAAGCAATAACCGGGATGCGGCCAAGGTCTTGGTTTGCGCGCATGGATTTATAAAGTTGCACACCATCCATGCGAGGCATGGCGATTTCAGTAATGACCAGATCGGGTAACAGTTGACTGGCAATGGAGAGCCCCTCGGCGCCGTTTTTGGCCTTATACACCAGGTAGCCTTCTTTTCTCAGGGCAGCTTCGGCAGCATTGAGGGCAATATCCTGATTGTCGACCAATAAAATGTTGACCGCCTGCTCGCCCGCATGCTCTTTAATTTCTTTCAGATAGTGTTTCTTGATCGCTGCTTTGATTTCCGCAGATGTGGCAACGCAGGGGGAAATACGCATCCCGAGCTTAAACGACAGATCATTTTGCAGCGCCATATCCAGCGGATTGGACATGGCCAGGTAGAGGGTCTTGTTGTCGATTTTCAGGGGGAAGATCATGTGGGACAAGGCGAAATCAGCTTCAACCTTGTTGAGCGTCTCTAATGGGAACTTGTATTGAGCGAATTTTTTAACATAGGTAAAACCAAACTGGTTGGATAGAGCTTGGGCGATATCTTCTTCAAGAATGACGTCCATATCTTCCAGAATCTGCCCGATAGGCTGCTTGGTGCCTTTTTGTCTCAATAACGCTTTATTCAAATCCTGTTCAGAGATGACTTTGTTTTCAATCAGGATTTCTCCCATTTTTTTTCTGGCCATAATGTCCTCACCACCACTGCAACGGACGTTCGAGTTTATTAGCTACGCTTTTTCGTCTTATTACTAAAGCCGATATAACACATTAAAAAATCCCTTTTGTCAATGGCGAAACTGTAAAACTTATTGACAATTCAAGTGATTTGGTGTCTTCGGCATGGCCTGATAAGGGCCTTTTTGCAAAGTTTCTTTAGCAGATTTCGGGTTTTATAGATGACTCATTAGGTGATATTTGGGTGGCTGATTTTTTTATGCCTGCCTGCAGGCCAGGGTTAGGCGAGGCAGTTATCAAGCTGGCTGAGAATGTCAACAGCGCTGCCGGGAAAACTGAAATGGGGATCTGCAATCTGTGCTTCGCGAGGATTGATTCTGATCACCCTGGTGCCCGGACGATGGCCAAGCCGCTGGCTCAGGTTGCGGATAGTGGGGATTGCTGACCCGGCTCCCAGTTCAATCACGACCGTTGAGTCGGCGTCAGTGCGCTGTAGGAAACTCTCAAAACGGGTTTCTTGCCCGGCTTCCCGCTGCGGCAACCAGGAATAATCGCCGAACATCAAAATGTTTGGTCGGGCAACCCGGTTGCAATGCGGACAGCGCGGTATTTTGGTAGCGCGCATAGTTGTTTCATTGATTTCGAATTGCGCCTTGTTAGGCCATATGCGGGAACAGCAAGGGATCGTGCATTGAAGGAAGTGGATGGAACCATGCACTTCCAGGATATGATCATCCTTGAATCCAGCCTTTTGAAACTGGCCGTCCACATTCGAAGTAACAATGAAATAATCCAGGTTCCTGGCGGTGGTCCAATTCCGAAGAATGGTGAAGCCCTGATGAGGAGTGGTGTTGCGATAAAGGTTGGTGCGGTGCCCGTAAAAGCCCCAACCGAAATGGGGGTCGGTCTCGAAGTGTTCCGGATTGGCCGCCTGAATGAAGCTCAAGCCCAGTCGTTCATACATGGGGTATGCTTTCCAGAACCCCTGATTACCGCGAAAGTCGGGCAACCCCGAGTCGACCCCAATGCCAGCCCCGGCCGTGATGACCAGAGCCGAGGCATTGCGAATGGCAGCTGTTGCTGCAGTCAGATTGTCGGTTGTTGGCATGGACTAACCCTCAATGAGAAGGATTCTATGGCGACGGAGACCCTGGCCGTCTTCAGAATCGCAAGCAAGCTGACTGGCATTTCCTGTTGGGTACCGAAAGGGGAGGTGCCCTCGGCAAAGCCCGGAGGATTCGATAAGTTTGACAGTTCCATAAGACATTGAAAGCATCATCTTTGTGAGCCCCTCACAGTTCACAGAAAAGGAGGCTGCCCTTGAACAACGGACCAAGCTTATGTCATTCGCTATGGGGCTGCAAGTGGCCCTATTAGAACGAAGTTTCTTTCCCGGCACATGTCACCCTTCCTGACCACAAAAAATTCAATCACAAAAAATCCAATAACGTTTCGTTCCAACTGATGGCGACCTCACTATGGGATCGACGTCCTGGCAAAAATTGATTAATCGACCCATTTTCAGCATCTTCCACAACTTTTCAAGACCATACTCTACTTGCAAAAATCTATACGGACGGCACGGGTGACACTTTTTAACCGGGAAGATATCCCGTCATTTATTGCCATTTAAATTTAGATAGATCTCTCAAACAGCGCGCGCTGCCATTAACGACAAAATCGAAAAAAAAGACAATAACCTCAATACCGTCAGTATGTTGCCTACGTTTTAGAACGAGATTATATATCGTAACACAACTGAGTTGGTAACAAAAATAGTGCTTCATCATGATGATCTATACAGCGAATCAAGTCGGTGGCAGAAACGGAGTTAGTGAGAATGCATGAGTTTTTGACAATACCAGCAGTATTTATGCGTGGTGGGACCAGTAAGGGCCTCTATATTTTGGATGAGGATCTGCCCAATGACCCCACTGCAAGAGATCAAGCCATACTGGATATCTATGGAAGTCCTGATATGCGCCAGATTAACGGCATCGGCGGTGCAGATCCTTTGACCAGCAAGGTCGCAATACTGTCTTCTTCAAAACGGAAAGGAGTTGATATTGACTATACTTTTGGGTATGTCGGCATCAAAGAAGCTGTTGTTGATTACGAAGGCAATTGTGGCAACATTTCTGCCGGCGTTGGTGTCTATGCCATCCTGAAAGGAATGGTTAACGTCACTGAGCCGTTAACGAATGTTGTGATCTACAACACAAACACCAAAAAAATAATAGAAGCACAGGTCCCGGTTGTTGATGGCGAAGTTATTTTTGAAGGGGATTATGCGATATCCGGAGTCCCTGGCACCGGGTCTAAAATTTTTCTGAACTTTCCCAATTCAGCTGGCTCGAAAACCGGCAAGCTGCTTCCCACCGGGAATGTCCGCGACCAACTGACTCTGCGCGATGGCCGTGTCATTGAAGTCAGCCTTGTCGATGCTGCAAATCCAGCTGTTTTTGTTAAGGCTGAAGCAATTGGCCTTACCGGCACGGAGTTGCCGTCAGATTGTGAAACGAATCCACAAATTCTTGAAGACCTGGAAGATATCCGCACAAGTGCAGCAGTTCTAATGGGTTTGGCGCAAAGTAAATGCGAAGTAGGACCTGCTGTGCCAAAGGTTGCATTTGTTGCTTCATCTCAGAATTACCAATCAAGTGAAAGTAAAACAATAAATGCCGACGCCGTTGACCTCCTCGGGCGAACTAAAGCTATGGCTGAACTCCACAAGACATATGCCGTCACCGGAGGGATTTGCCTCGCAACTGCTGCTTTGATTGAGGGGACGGTTGTTAATGAAGTTTGCAGTTCCACGGCGCAATTGTGCGGTGAGGTCAGGATCGGACATCCGTCCGGTGTTTTAGAGGTTTTTGTAGATTTGAGGAAATCGACAGACGGCCAATTGGAGTTGCTCAGGGCCGGAGTTTGCCGAACAGTAAAGCCGATAATGGATGGCAATGTTTATGTTTCTCGCAAGTTTTACCCCCAGGCGATGTGAGACGGGAAAACAGTAAATCTTGCAGGCATAAATCATGAGTGAACGTTCAACCCCCAACTGGAGACAAAGGAGATTCCTGAAGATGAAAAAACTGATGGTGGCAGTAATGATCACGGCTTTAATCCCAATGTTGACAACAAGTGCTTTTGCCCTGAACTATCCGAAAAGGCCGGTTGAGCTCGTTATTCCTTTCGGTACCGGAGGAGCGAGCGATATGTTCGCACGTCAATACGCAGAGATAGCTGGAAAGTACCTGGGCAAACCGCTGGTTGCTATCAACAAGGGAGGGGCCGGGACCATTGAGGGGATGTTGTATACATATGGTGCTCCCGCTGACGGATATACCATTATGGAAATCACTCCTTCACTGTTGATCAAGGAGGCACAGAATAAAAGCTCGGTCAAATTCCGCAGTGAATTTGATCCGATCATCAAGGTTCAGGCTGATGTCGTGCTGTTTGGGGTGTCAGCGAAAAGTAACTTGAAAAGTATTGATGATCTGATTGCCTATGCAAAAGCGAATCCTAAGCAGCTGAAAATTGGTGGTCTTTCCCCGGGCGGGTTGGATAACTATATTGCAAATGGGTTTGCAAAAGCAGCAGGAATTGAATGGACCTATGTCCCCTATAAGTCAGGGTCCGCGCTTAAGGCTGCTGTGCTTGGTGGAGAGCTTGACGTGTATCAGGACAAACTTATCTCCTTCATGAGTTTGGCTTCAAGTGGGGATGTGCGGCCATTGCTGGTCCTTAGCGAAAAGCGACTCGCTGTTGATCAATTAAAAGATGTCCCCTGTTCCGAGGAAAAGGGCATCGATTTTATTCAGGGTTCCTGGCGCGGCTTTGTCGTTAAAAAGGGAACACCCGAGAAGATAAAGAATATCATTATTGACGCCTTCCAGAAAGCTTATGACGATCCTGCTTATAAGGCTATGGAAGCCCGCGAAATGACAAACCTGGTGCCTGGTTATATGACAGCTGCTGATTTCGGCAAGTCCTGGGACCGCGAATTTAAGGAATATGTCAGTATCTTTAAAGAAATGGGTCTTGTTAAGAAGTAATTATTCAAGAAGTGCGGCCGAATCGATCTGTCTAGGCAGATCGATTCGGCATTATGTGAGGTGATAATAGGTATGGCAATAGAACTTATCTTTAACATTATTCTTGGCGCGGGACTTATTTTTTTTATGGTTGAGTCAATGGGTCTTCCCGCCGGGGAAAACCCGAATGATATTTTTGGCGCAAGTGGTTTTCCTGAAATCCTGTCAATACTTGCCCTGATTGTTTTGATTTTTATAACGGTCACGGTCATCAGAGAAAAAAGAAAAATAAATATCCCAATGTTCAATTTGCGCTCAGCAGATGGCAGGAAGCTTGTTATTAATGTCTTGCTTCTTGCCGGCTATGTCGCTCTACTTAACGTCCTTGGATTTTGTATTACCACCATTCTATATCTATTTTCAGGAGCTGTCGCGATTGGATACCGAAAGTGGGTAACGTTGGCAATTTTTTCAATCGTTACAACCGCTGTCTTGGTTGTTGTTTTTGGATCGGTCTTTTACGTACCGCTTCCCCGGGGTGTAGGTATGCTGCGCGAACTTAGTTACATGATTTATTAATAATTAAGGATGACAAGATGGATATTCTTTTTCAATCTTTGGCCGCATTTTTACAGCCGCTGACGCTTCTCCTGATAGTGGTCGGCACGCTATTTGGGATGGTCTGTGGATCATTGCCGGGCTTGAGTTCGTCAATGGCCATCATTCTCTGTCTGCCATTCACTTATTCCATGGATCCGATAGCCGCAATTGTCCTCATGGTGGCTGTTTATGTCGGCGGTGCTACGGGTGGGTCAATCTCTGCTATTTTGCTGAAGACCCCAGGTACACCGGAAGCTGTTGCCACAACATTTGACGGCTATCCAATGGCACAAAATGGCTTGACCGGCCAGGCTCTTGGACTGGCGGTCACCGCATCGTCTTTTGGAACGATATTTTCTGCTGTCATTATGCTTTTGGCCGCCCCTCTTCTGGCTGTTGCGGCTTTGTCGTTTCAGAGTGCAGAATATTTTGGCCTGGGGTTGATTGGGCTGTGCTGTATCACGAGTATTGGTTCAAAAAATCAGTTAAAAGCGGTATTTTCAGTTCTGGTCGGTCTCATCCTGTCAACAATTGGCTTGGATAGTATAAACGGCGTTGAACGCTTTGCTTTCGGACAGCCCTTCCTGCTTAACGGCATTAACTATATTTCCGTCATGATTGGGGCTTTTGCCATTGGGGAAGTATATAAAAATATAGAAGAGTACAGCCACCGTGATACATCCATGAGATCGAGCCAGAAGGTCTCGATCAAGCTTATGAAATTTAGGGAGATGGTGAAGATGTGGGACACTTTTATCAAAGGGTCTCTCATAGGAACGGTTATCGGTATCATCCCCGCCGCCGGCGGATCAATTGCGAGTCTTATCGCATATGGAGAAGCTTCAGGTCGTCATAAGGAAGAAACGCCAAAATTCGGAGAAGGCAGTCCAAGGGGAATTATTGCTCCAGAAGCTGCCAACAACGCAGCTGTTGGGGGCTCTATGGTGCCGACAATGGTCCTCGGAATTCCGGGAAGCCCGGTTGCGGCCGTCATCATGGCAGCTTTTATGATTATCGGCCTTACGCCCGGCCCCCTGCTGATCCGAGATCAGCCGCTTATGCTGAATGCTATTTTCTTAGGTTTGATTGCTGCAGCGTTGCTGTTATTTGTCGGTGGGCGTTTTGTTACCAGCCAGTTTGGACATATTTTGAAATTGCCCTATCCGATGCTTGGCACCCTGGTTGTTGTCCTTGGCTTGGTAGGGGCTTACTCACTGAAAAACAGTTTTTACGATGTTCTCATCATGTTCCTTTTTGGATTTATTGGTTATCTTTTTGATAAATTTAAATACTCAAGCGCAGCGTTAATATTAGGACTTATTCTCGGTGACTTGATAGAAAACTCCTTGAGAAAACAGATAATCATTGGAAATGGAAGTGCGATGGGGCTTGTGACCCGCCCGATTGCATTCACAATTATTATCATTGCTGTAGTGACATTGCTATGGCCGAGTATGAAAAAAATTATTTCTCGCAGAATTCGCTGATTTTTATAAAAGAGATGAGAGGGTTGCTCCTCTTCTTCGAGAATGAGCAACTCTCTTTAGGTGAGATTATTTTTTAATTCCTGATATTAGGAACTTTTTTTTTACTAAGAAGAATTCTGTATAGTAATGTAAAAATTAAAATAACTGAGAAAATAAATATAGATTTAATAGAAAAAGATGATCCGGTTTTTAAGAATATATTAAACATGTTTTCAATCTTGTTTCCATATATAAATCCAATTATGAATAGATTTATCGGGTAATGATGTTTTTTTATTATAGATATAAAAATTCCTATAAAAATTGAAAAATATATAATTTCAATTCCTAGATCAGAATAGATTATTGCAGATGAAAAAATTACAAATATGATGGATCCATAGATCCATTCAAAGTGATTATTTTTGTAGATATTTTGAAAATACCTTTTCAATGGTAGGTATTTTCTGAATAATAAAATTGAAATAACTAAAGCTATGGTTGTACAAAAAACTATCGAAAGTGTGGTTTCAGGACTTTCATATGTTGTCATGGCTCCGAAATTAACATTTTCACTATTGAGAATGGCCAGCAGGACAATGCTTAAGGGGGATATGCCGATGCCGGTCACAATAAGGAAGAGGATGGCTGGGAATTCCAAAGCTTTTAGTTTTTTTCTTGCCTGTAAGAGCGGCACGTGAACAACGCTGTTTGCTGACAGTATTGCCGGGAAAATAAAGGCCCCGGTTAATACGGCCACAAGATTTTTTCCTTCATTTAGATTGATGGTATTCCAAGGGGAAAAGGGAAGTTCGATTGCCAGGGCAGGACCGAGGATCGCTGCGGACAGCCCTATGGTGAGGGAAATAATTGCTTTCAGAACGGTTGTCGATGACGTGAGGACATTGACTGCCAGAATTAAAACCGTTATGAGTAGAAGGCCGCTGGTTTTAAAAAAAATAATGAATTCTGCGATGTTATGTCTGAAAAAAATAATTAAAATAGACGCCATGGCAGAAAAAATGAGGGCCCCGGAGCCCTGTCCTGCGAAAGATTCTGTCCCCTTTGTATGTGGTCTGTTGTTGAGAATTAACGCAGCGATGACTGCAGGGCAGAAGAATAGTACGAAATCGCTGGGGGGGAGACCGGCGAAAATTTGAACATAGAAGCAAAAGGTGGTGATCGTGGCGATGTTGGCATTTGGCAGGAGTGTAAATAAGCCTGCCGTGCTGATTCCGGCAAAAGAAAATACGATCAATCTGAGTAAGTCTATGTTTGCCAAGGGCCAGTTCATGGGGTGGTCAGTACTCTAGAAGGCGAATGAAAAGTCCAAGAGGCAATGATTTGCCAAGCAGAAAAAATAATAGTGCATAAACAGAAGTGGCGGTCAATAAGCCAAAAATCAGAGAGTAGGATAAACTCTTTTTATTGTTTCTGGCCATAAAAAATAGAAACAGGGATGTTGCTGGAAGGAATCCAGTAAGTGCCATGACTGCTGGATATAGCAGCATTAAATAGAGAGTTGATCCTTCTGATTTAGAAAAAGATTTTATCAAGGCTTTGATCTTCTTTTGATAGATTTTTTAGATTTTAAATAAATATATAGTTCTGTGTCAATAAATTTAAATATTTTTTCAACTAATTTCATGCTAGCTTGGTAGTGATTATTTCTGTGATAAGAAAAATAAATATTAATATCCCTGTATTTTTTTCAAATATGAAGCTTCTTGATAGTGTAATTATCGTTATACTGTCATTGATCATATTTTTACTAGTAGGGGTTAGTATTGTTTTTTCAAATATGATTTTTAATTTTATTCAAAGAGAAACTGAGAAAAATGCCATTCAATCAGCTAAAAATATTTCTTCACTCCCTCAGATAAAGAATCTTTCTTCTAAAGAAGAGGATTCGTCGATATATGAGATTGAGGAACTTTTAACAAGTATTTCTATAAATACAAACGCAAGTTTTATTTTTATTTTTGATGAAAACAAAAAAATATTAGTTAAAAGTAGATCTGATGAGAATATTCCTAATTATATAGATCCAAATATGGATTTAAGCTTAGAGAAAGGACAATCTTATATTTATCGTTTCCGTAGACATTCTGATAGATTTATTACGGGAAATGCTCCGATTTACAATGAGTCAAATCAAATTTCAGGATTAGTTGTTGCTGGATTTCCAGTTAATAGTACCATTCTCATCACGCGTGGTTATCTTGAGCGCAATATTTTTTATCTTTTTCTGTTTATTGTCGTTGGCCTTGGCGCATCTATTGTGATTGCGCGCGGTGTTAAAGATGCTATTTTTGGGCTCGAACCTCAAGAGATAGCAAACCTTTTTCAGGCCAGAACTGCAATTATTGAATCTATTCGGGCAGGTGTGCTTGCTACTGATGCTCATGGGAAAATAATCCTTTCCAACAGTAAGGCTGAAGAAATGCTGCAGCTTACTAAAAATGAACTTGCCGGGGCTTCAATCGAGAGATTCTTTCCGGCAGAGTTAACTGTCCAGGCACTGCGCATGGGGGTCAGTGTCCATGATGCTGAAAGAACAGTTCAGGGTATGGTTATGTATTGCAATATGGTTCCCCTGAACGATGAAAACATTAATCAGGGTATTGTGGTAACTTTTAGACAAAAAGATGAAATTGATTTGTTGACGCGCGAACTGAGCCAAACGACTCGTTACTCAGAAATCCTGCGGGCTCAAACCCATGAATATGCCAACAGGCTGCATGCGATCGCGGGAATGATTCAAACGAAAGACTATGATGATGTTCTTGACTTTATAGCAAACGAAACCATAGATCACAAGGTTATGGTTCGGACGATGACAGAGACCGTTGAAGATCCCACCTTGCGTTCGCTGCTGATTGGGAAATACATGCATGCAAAAGAATTGAGGATCGATTTTAGTGTAGATCCGGAGAGCAGCATGAGAAATATTCCGCCTTTTGTCAGCAGGCATTATCTTTTGACGATATTGGGAAATCTGATCGATAATGCATTTGAGGCATGTCGACTTTCTGCAAGAAAATCTAAAGTTGTCCTTAGTATGTCTGATTTTGGAGATTTGATTTTCGAGGTTGAAGATAGCGGGCCTGGGGTTCCTGAATCGATGGTAGAGAAGATATTCGAAAGGGGGGTTTCGACCAAAAAATCGGCCGATAATGGAGTGGGGTTATTTCTTGTTCGTCAGGCATTGTTCGATATGAATGGATCGGTCAGTGTTGAGAACAGCGAATTAGGCGGAGCCAGGTTCGTTGTTATTATTCCTAAATTGCGTGAGAGTCAATCATGATTCCTGTTCGTGTGTTGATTATCGAGGATGATGTCCGGATATCCAAGGTTCATGCTAAATTCCTTTTGGAAGTAGAGAACTTTGAGCTGGTCGGTGTCGCCAATTCTATAAAAGACGGTAAAGAAATGGTTGAAATTCTCAGCCCTGATCTCATTTTGCTGGATCTTTTTTTTCCAGAAGGGAATGGAATGGACCTCCTTTATGAATTACGTCAGGAGCACTCGGCAGTTGATGTTATTTTGATTACGGCCGCAAGAGATATTGAAAACTTGAATAATGCGTTGAAGGGTGGGGTGTTCGATTACATTATCAAGCCTGTTTTTATGGACCGTTTCAGGGGCTCTTTAGAGAAGTATGAAAATTATTTTAAAAAAAGAAATGAGGTCAAAACGGTCGACCAGGATTTTGTTGATGATATCTTCCATGATAAGGCCCTTTCGATTTATGAAGAAGAAAAAAGGACTCTCCCTAAGGGGATTGACCCGATCACTTTGAAGGATGTTCTTTGCGCATTTGAGAAAGCCCCCTCCGGTGGTATGAGTGCGGCGGATATCGGCGATCTAGCTGGCTTGGCCCGCACGACGGCAAGGAAGTATTGTGAATATCTCTTAGCCATTGGAGAGCTGCAGATAAAATTGGAGTACGGGACGATAGGGCGCCCGGAACGGAAATACATTAGCAAAAAAAACAATCAATGAAGACGCGATTTTTACTGATCATGCTATTTTTATTGAGTCTTTCCGCCTGTACCTCGTCAGATTACCAGGATGGTACCATCGGGACAGGTATTGATTTTCCGGAAAGAGATATTAGCATGATCATCCCTTTTGGCCGGGGAAACGCGAGTGATGTTTTTGGCCGGGAGTTTTCAGCTTTGCTGAGTTCGCAGTTGCCTGTCAAAGTTGTTCCCCTGAATAAGAGTGGTTCCGGCGGTTTGCAGGGCATGCTATATGCTGCCAGTCTGCCTGCTGATGGTTACACAATCCTTGAAATTACCCCCAGTCATATTATTGCAGACGTACTGCACCGAAGTCCAAAATTGGGGCTGATGGATACTTTTAAGCCCCTTGCCCTTGTTCAGAACGATTATTATGTTCTCTTTTCAAATAATTCGCCTGATGCTATCAATATATATGAATTTCTGGAACCTTCCTCCACACGTGAATATACTGTGGCGGGAGTGAGTCCCCATGGCCTCGACGAAATCACTTTGTCTTTATTGGCTGAGGAGACGGGGAAAAAACTCAAATTTGTCCCTTATCAATCGAGTCAAGCTATCAGGGCCGCCCTTCTTTCTGGCGAAGTTGATCTCTATTTAGGGAAGCTGATTTCTTCAATAAAACACATTCGCTCTGGGCGTCTAAGACCACTTATGGTTCTTAACGAGGGCAGGCTTGAGAATCTTAAAGAACTTGCAGCAGTCCCTTCATCTGTCGAGCTAGGTTATCAAATAACGACAAAATCCTGGCGTGGATTTGTTGTTCTTAAAGAAACCCCAAACTATATCCGTGATTATCTGGCGGACCAAATTCGCTATGTCGCTAACGGTACAGCATATAAAAAGAAACTAGGTGGCGATTTTTCAGCCCAAGCCCTTGATTTTAAAGGTCCTGAACAGTTTGACCGGTTCCTTCGCCAGCAGTTTGATTATTACCAGGGGCTTGTCAAGAAATAGGGTTTGAGGATCAATTTTTATGAGAGACAAGTCGTGTGCATGGACTTTTGGCAGGGATCTGCAACGACTGAGGTAGTTTTTTTTGCTGACAGCGACGCACCTGGGACTGATTGTGCTTTAGTGGTGAGTTGATTTTCGCCTCGTCAGCAGAAATCTGTTGGTTTCTACAAGTTCTGCTGACGAGGCATTTTTTGTCTTTTAGCGGAAGGGCAAGTTCATTTCCATAATGACCATTTCAGATTGGTTCAAGTCTGAAGGGTCTGGGGATGATGTCTTTTTGAGGTCATTGGCTATATGATTCCGTCGCCATCAGGGTTTCTGCGCTTTTCGTCGGCGAACCTGACCAGTGCAGCAAATCTATAAACGGCATGCACAAATTTGCTGTATGGCAATGTTATAAAAAAACCGCTGACAAAACCAAGATGTATCACCAATAAAATACCCATCGTTGTAGTGTCTCGCAAAAGCAGCAAGAGTAGCCCGCTTAAGGTCGTGAGGAACAAGAGGCTGGTGAATGCAGTATCCATCCCCAAAAGCCCTTCTGCTTGAGGACGCTTGTCTCGTTTCATTTTCAGCCACAGCATGCCACTGGTCCCGATCAATATGGCTAGCCCGCCCAATGTGCCGGTGAGAACCGGAATACTGGTAAAACCGTAGGGCGCGGGCAAATGCAGAAAATGGTCATAAACCAAAGCAACCGTGGTCGACACCAGGCACAATAGAAATCCATAAAAAATGGCCTGATGAAACCAGCGGCGCTTATGGTTAAACGTGTCATCTTCGTAATTGCAGCCATCGCCTGAACCACCAAGGTAGCGGAGCGCCAAGACATCCCAGGCGGCGCGCAACACGTTCTGGGGCTGCGCGAGTTGCCGCATGTCCCAACCGGTGCCTTTCGCGAAGCGAAATACGCCAACCAGTAGCGCGACGATCGAACAGATTGCTATGACAATTGGAACTCCCAGCATAACTCCGTAGGGAATAACCTGATAAAACGAACCACTGCCAGAGTGGGCTGTGAACAGTGTGGAATTCCCTTGTGTAAATAGGGCGAAAAGGAGAACTATCATCACGCTGAAGGCGCTGATATAGGAGATTGCGCGACCGTTGTTTCGATACATTTTAGCCAATGGTGCAGGCCAGGCGTACTTTTGATAAGTCTCCGCCCGCAGTTCTGCCATGACCTTTGGATTGTTGATGTCAAATTCTTGTGGCGGTGCGTACTGGCAGGCGTGAAAACAGCCTGTGCAGTTATGGCACAGGTTGGCAAGATATTCCAGGTCACCCCGAGAAAAGGAGCGGCGCATTTCCATGGCAGGAAAGACGGCACAAAAGGCACCACAATAACGGCAGGCATTGCAGACTTCCATGATGCGTCGTGATTCTTTGATGAGGGCAGATTCTTCCTCCAGGAAGTATTCAACCTTGATATTTAGATCTTGAGAATTATTGAGTAACATAAGCGGCGGCCTCCTGCCCGGCGATACGTCCAAAAACGGTTCCAATTGTCATGCCCGTGCCGGCCATATAGCCTTTACCAAGAATATTGCCAGCCATGATTTCACCGGTCGCATAGATATTTTGGGCTGGTTTGTCATCTTGCATAATCACTCGGGCTTTGTCGTCAACCTTCACTGCCAAGTAGGTAAATGTAATGCCAGGTCTTAATGGGTAGGCAAAATACGGTGGCGAATCAAGGCGTCTTGCCCAGTGGGTTTTGGGCGGTGTCAGGTTTTGGGTAAAGCAGTCGTCGAGCTTTTCCGTATTGAAGTTTCCAGGTTTAACGGCTTGATTGTATTGGTTTACGGTCTGTTCAAGCTTTTCTGGGGCAAGTCCCAACTGTTGGGCCAGGTCGGAAATTGTGTCAGCCTGGATGGGGCGAAACAGGGATGGCATGAACAGATTGATCGCTTTGGAATCAATGATGGAGTAAGCGATCTGATCTGGTTGTCCGGCTACCAGGCGACCCCAGATGGCATACCGTTTTGGCCAAAAGTCCTCGCCTTCATCGTAAAAGCGTTCAGCGTTTTTATTAACAACGATTCCGAAAGATACGCAGTCTAGCCGAGTGACGATCCCGGCATCAAATTGCGGTGCGCGGGCATCAATGGCAACCGCATGACACTGTTGCGGGTCCCCAATCGCCTGGGCTCCATTTTTGATAAGCTCCTTTAGCATGCGCCCTTTATTATATGGTGTTCCGCGAATGATAAAATTGTTCGCAGCTTCACCCCAGGCTTCTTTCAGCCAGCCCAGGTCGGCCTGAAATCCTCCGGAAGCCATAATGACGCTTTTTGCTTTGACTTCCATGGTAAAGGCCCGACTTCTCACTATTGCAGAGGTGAAATGCCCATCGGTTATTTTCATTTCCAGGACTTCCGAGTCGTAAACAACGTTGACTCCTAACGCTTCGGCAGTATTGTAGAAAGCATTAACGAGGGCTCGACCACCACCGACAAAAAATGGGTTGGAATGTGCCAGTCCCAAGGTCCCTTTAATATGTTGAAAACGGACTCCTCTTTTATGCATCCAGTGCGGTGCTTCAATAGACTCCTGAATCATTAAGCGAGCCAGCTTTTCATCTGTTTTTCCATCGGTCACCTTGAGCAGTTCTTGCAGGTAGGTTTCCTGTGGGTATGATCCTTTCAGGAACTCGGTCGGCTGGTCATGGGAACAGCGGAGGTTTCGCGTATGCCTGCTGTTCCCTCCGCGAAACGCTTTGGGGGCATGTTCCAGCATGAGTACCCGCGCTCCTGCTTCACGTGCGGTTATGGCAGCGCATAATGCCGCGTTGCCACCGCCAACGACCAGTATGTCGTAAGGTTGTGTGATGTCTTCCATTGTGTTCTCTCCGTTAAGCTGAAATGAATGAGTATTTAATTCATCGAAAGATTACACAGACTGTGCCATCTTGTAACCGTAGCGGGATAATCTTTAAAATTTAAATAATAACAGCATGTTATGTGATTAATTACAAATATTTTTTGATTGATTATTGAATATATGTTTAAAAAATAAGACAAAATGTCTTTAAATTTTATTTATTTGTCTTGCCTGGAGACATCTGGCGTTATCTATGGAATGTTTGGCGAAATAAAGCTAATACCCTGAATATATACAATGATATCCATAGTGATGGCTGGTTCCATGTATGTTTCGAGGTATCTACTGTGTGAAGAGGGGGATAGGAGGCTAACGGTTGTGGTCTGAGCCCAAACACCCCCAACCAGCTAGCGGATTGAGGGTGTTTGGGGTTTCTTAAAAGTCACGAAACGATGTTGATTTTAGATGTTTAGCCTGAGAGATTTAATGGACGCTTGCTGCAATCGGCTAATTACTGGTTTCGGTCAGACCATTCAGCGCAAAGACAAAGGGAAAGCAATGCGACTTGGCAAGGCACCCTGAATCAATCTGTGGTAAGACCTTGTCATAATATTGAGAATCCCAATATTCCAACAGGAATTTCAATATTTAATACATTTTCGAAAAACAGTGCAAATAGTGCTACCAGGATAATGGATATTGCCACCTTGCGCGGCCATTTTCGCATTCCCTCAACTGTAACGAAGACAGCCACAACAGATATGGTTCCCCCGAGTAGGTAGCCACTCCAGTCAATGAGTGCCGTTAATGCAACGATACTCATGCTGACGATCAAGCCAAGCAGTAGTCCGTAGTCCTTGCCTGCCCGCTGATGCTTGCGTAGGTTCCACCCTGCCCCGATCGTCCAAAGGGCTGACAATAGAGTAAAAGCACATGCTGCCAGATAGGGAAAAGTTCTGGCATTCGGTATGGTTCCGCTTCCTGAAGCGACCTGGTCCGGGATGATTTTGAAAATCAACCCAATGCCAATCGCAGTAAAGAGGAGTGCGGTAATAATTTCGGAACGCCCTTTATATTTCATGATAGCATCCCCTTATTTATTTGCAGAGGCGAGCAGCATGTTCACCAGGCCGCTCCCTTCGCTTAGGGCCTTCTCCAGATCCTCGCCATAAAGGTTCATTGGCTGCATGTTCAGCTTCTTAATGACATTTAGATATTCAGAAGCCTGTGTTGCTTTCAGCATTGCTGCTATGAGCTTTTCGGAGATCTCCTTTGGCAGCCCTTTTGGGGCAACGATTATGTAGGGCTCCCCTTTGATGGCAAGCCCTTTATAGCCAACCTCTTCAATTGTCGGGGTCCCTGGCAAGGAACTCTTGGCGCCAAAATCAAGTAGGGCTCTTGCGGAACCGGAGTTTATGTGGGAAACATGGCTGCCGGAAGAGGCGTATCCTGCGACCTGGCCGCCTAGCACGAGCTTCATTGCTTCGCTCCCTCCCTTAGCTGGGACGCCATGCCAGTCGATTCCTTCAAGATGACCGATATGTTGCATTAATAGATACTGAGTTCCCGTTTTGGCAGTCGCCGTCCACGATACTTGTCCGGGGGCCGCCTTGGCGTAAGCGATAAATTCTTGCCAGGTTTTCCATGGTGCATCGGCCTTTACGGTAAAGGCCGAAGGGGGGCCGGCATACGCCAACAGGTGAGTCAGGTCATCGGTCGGTGAGTAGGGTAGTTCGAGTTCGTGTGGCGCAGTCGTGATGGTCGTTGATTTTATCAGCCCTAAAGTGTAGCCGTCGGGCTTTGCATGGGCAACGTGTCCGCCGGCAATCGTCGCTCCGGCTCCTGACTTCTCAATCAGGACAATGGGGGTGTCGAGAACGGCTTCGAGAGCACGGGCCATAGCCTGTAGGGATGTATGAGCTGCTCCGCCAGCTTTATAGCCAAAGTAAATTTTTATTGGCTTTGACGGGAAATTATCAGCACGGGCCATAGTTCCACCGCCTGTTAAAAAAACTAGAAGACTAACCCAAAACACGCAATTTCGCACGATTCTCTGTCTGAACATTGTTTCTCTCCTTTTGTGAGTGAACGTCAATAAATCCCTCCCCCGCCCAGGGAGGGGATGAAAACTAGTGGATTGGAGGTTACATGTCGCTTTTTTGAGGGGTGATTAATGCCATTTTACTTGCCTGTTTTTCAGAAAAGCTCTGATCGGGCCGTATGAAACGATGAAAATCATGATGACCCAGAGAAAAATAGCGATGCCTGTAGAGAAGAAAACCGAAAGATTATTTCCAGAGATCATGAGGCTTTGCCGTAATGAACTTTCGAGAATTGGCGTAAGGATAAAAGCGATCAGGGTTGGCCCTATCGGAAGGGCAAAGTAACGCATCACGATGGCGAGTACACCCGCAAAGGCCATACAATAGACGTCAAGCATACTGTTGCGGATGGCGTAGGACCCCGTAAAGCACAGCAGAAAAATGCCGGAAAATAGTAGGCCCTGATTGATTTTGTAAATGCCTTTGGAGGCATATTTAATGATTGACAATGCCACCGGATATAGCAGCAGCCCACCAATAATCAGACCTATGAAGATTGCATAGACAATTGCTCCATGCTCGATAAATATCTTGGGGCCCGGTACTATGCCGTAAATCAATAGTGCTCCAAAAAGTACGGCCGTTGTTGAGCTCCCTGGAATCCCAAGTGTTATTAGCGGAATTAGGGCAGGTCCGCAGGTGCCATTATTTCCGGTTTCCGCCGCCAGGACGCCTTCAATGCTTCCCTTGCCAAACAAATCAGGATGTTTTGAGGTTTTTTTGGCCAGCCCATAGCAGGTAAATGCTGCGGCCGTAGACCCGAGCCCTGGTAATGCGCCAATGCCGCTGCCAATAATGGCGCTCCGCACGATTGTTTTCCAGTAGGGCAGAACCTCGCGTAGCGTCAACCGTTTTCCTTGCACCTCGATCTCTTCATTGGTCTTTTGCGGGCTTTTGTCCTGTTTGTTCTTGCGGAGAGATTCAATAATGACAGAGATAACCTCGGGCATGGCAAAAAGGCCCACCAAAAACGGAATCAGTGAAATGCCATCACTAAGCTCGAAGTTTCCAAAAATAAACCTTGTGCTTCCTTCTATCGGGTCGATTCCGATCAATGCCACCATCCCACCAATGGCTGCCGCAAGAAACCCCTTAATCTTTTCGTGGCCCAGTGTGGTGATAATGACGGCCAGCGCCAACATGATCATCGGTACCATCTCGACTGGTCCAATCTTTAGTGCATAGTGGGCCACAAAAGGTGCTGCAGTGATCAGGATTATGGTGCCGATGAGGTCTCCGGATATAGACGCGTACAGCGCAGCATCCAGGGCCTGTCGTGCTCGGCCCGATTTGGCCAGGGGGAAACCGTCGTAAATTGTTGCTGCTGCTTCGGGCGTTCCTGGGGCTGCGAGCAGAATCGCGCTAAGCGAACCGCCATATACGCCGCCCTTATATACTCCGAGCAAAAATGACAAAGCTGTCACTGGTGGCAGACCAAACGTAAAGGGGGCAGCAAGTGCAATTGCCATGGAAGGGGAAAGCCCTGGTAGAGAGCCAATTATGCACCCCATGTAAAGTCCCAGGACAATGGCAAATATATTTTGCCAGTGCATAATCATCAAGAATCCGTCGGTAATACTTTCAAGCATATGCTCTCCTTTGGGTATCCGCATTAAGCGGAAATGTAATGAAATAAAAATTGATGGAATTGCTGCTAGGTTGGGAGGCTGCAATTCATCATGGTTAGATTAGATCCATATAACATTATTTTACTTTATCGATGTGGGGACGTTTCTACACATATTGTGCCAATTGTATTGGGACTTATTTTTTTGTCTATTTGCTCTTTTAAAACGGCATTATTGAGATTTTGGAAGGGTGTTTTGCTAAATGGCTCATTGAATGAATTGCTTTACACTTAAAACAATATGTTTTATATATTGAACAATTCGATGGAGTTTTTTTCCAGCAAGGAGAGTCCGTATGAGTATCGCACCGTTTAGAATTGGCGTTTTTACTTCGAACAGTTCGATGATTGAGCATATAAAACGCCATGTAACTTATGACGATGAAGTTGATATTGTGATTGCAACTCAAGGGCTTGAAGATGCGATCCCTGTTGCCAAAACCATGGAGAGGGACGGGGTTGAAATTATTCTTGGTCGTCGGGGGACCGCTCACATTCTTAGGGAAAGTCTGCAAATTCCGGTTCTGGCGTTTCCTCAATCAGACATGAACCTGATTCTACGGTTAAAGGAAGCGTCAATGCTCGGAAAGAAAATCGTTTTTCCGATTTTTAGAAGCAAACTTGACCACTTGGACTCGCTTTGCGAGTTATTGAACATAAATGCCATGCAAAAAATCTATACCGGGCTGGAAAGCCTGGAAGAAGTGATTGCCCATTCGCAAAAACAAGGATTTGAGGTCGTTGTCGGGGGACCACATTCTGTAGAAATAGCTAAGGCTCATGGTTTGAAAACAGCAGAAATTCAAAGTTCTCCAGAGACCATTGTCTCAACCATAGAAGATGCCAAATCGGTTGTGCATTCGCAGCGATTAGAGCATGAAAAATACTTGGAGTATAAAACCATTTTAAATTCAACTATGGAGGGGATCATCTCTGTCGACAGGGGTGGGGAAATATCTATGATCAATGCCGCAGCGTTAGACTTGTTGGAGGTCAGTGAATCCGATGCGCTTGGTATTAAAATTTCCAGGATCATCAATTCTCCGCAACTTTTACGTGCGATGAACGAGAAGCGAAAAATAAAAGACAATATTGAAGAGATTGGTGGCAAACATCTCGTCTTCAGCCATACGCCCGTTTTGATAGGCAGTGCAGTAGTTGGTGGCGTGTCGACCTTTACTGATACCAGCAACCTGATCAAAACCGAAAGTAAAGTCAGGAAAAAACTCTCGAAAGGGTTCACGGCCAACTATGGTATTGACGATCTTATTCACTGTAGTAAAGAAATGAGAGAAGTTATTAACCGGGTTCGATTGGTTGCGCGAGCGGATTCAGCCATTCTGATAAATGGCGAAACGGGAACTGGCAAAGAGATCGTTGCCCATAGTATTCATGCTCTTAGTAAACGCAATAGACAGCCGTTCGTATCGATCAATTGTGCTGCTATCCCGGAGCATTTACTGGAGAGTGAATTGTTTGGCTACGATGAAGGAGCCTTTACGGGGTCTCGGAAGGGGGGGAAACCGGGATTATTTGAGCTTGCTCATAATGGCAGTATTTTCCTTGATGAAATTTCAGCTGCAGCGGATACAGTTCAGACCAGGCTGTTGAGGGTTTTGCAGGAACGCGAAGTTATGCGTATTGGTTCCGATCAGGTTATCCCAATCGATGTTCGTGTGATTGCCGCGGCCAACAAAGATATGGCAAGTGCTACACTTAACGGTTCATTTCGTGAAGACCTTTATTTCAGGATCAGCGCACTGAGCATTAAATTGCCACCGCTACGTGAGCGATCTATGGATATTCCCTTATTACTGAAGCATTTCATGCAAGATGCCGAGGCAAAATATAAACTGTCGCCACTAACTATTCCAGGCAGCTACTTGAACCTTCTGATCAATCATCCATGGCCTGGGAATATCAGGCAGTTGAAAAATTTCTCAGAAAGATTGGTATTGCTTAGTGATGCAAGATTCAACCCGGCTCTTTTTGATGAGCTTTTTGAAGAATTGGAGGAGTATTACCAAAAATCCAGACCTGTCATTAGGTTAGGGAATATCGAGGCCGGTACAGCTGACGATTTTAAAGAGAAAATTATCAACCAGCGTAACAGGACGGAAACCGATATTATCATGGCGGCATTGGAAGAATCTCGCTACAACCGGAATGAAACCGCAAAAATTCTCGGTATCAGTCGTGGGACGTTATGGCGAAAAATGAAAAACCTTGGACTCCTGGAGAAAGAGAACTCCCAGGATTAAAAGAATTTCCAATTGGCCGAGCCCGGGGCGTTATGCCGCTGGTGGGGGTCCTGGTTTTCATCCGAGCGCCCCCTCCATGTCCGCCCCGACCGTGATGACCATGGCTGATGTATCGCGGAATGGCGGTCGTTGCTGCGGCCAGACTGTCGGTTGTTGTCATGACCCAACGGGTATTATATGGCGACAGAGACCCTGGTCGGCTCAAGAACGGCAAGCAGACTGGTCGGGTCGATTTCCACCAAGAATCCCCGTTTGCCACCATTGATAAAGATGTGATCCAATGAGGCGATCGATTCCTCCATATAGACCGGCATTTTCTGCCTGGTGCCGAAGGGAGAAATCCCCCCGGTCTGGTAGCCGGTCAACCGGTCGGCTTTGGCCGGTGGGCAAGGGTTGACCTGTTTCACTCCCAACTGGCGGGCCAGATGCTTGAGGGAAACTTCGCAATCACCATGCATCAGGACGATCAACGGCTGCTGGTGCTCATCTTCCATGACCAGGGTTTTGATCACCTTATGTTCATCGACCCCAAGTTCTCTGGCCGAAGTTTTGGTTCCGCCGCGGTCTTCATATTTATAAAAGCGTGGAACAAATTTGACTTTAAACTGCTTCAATAATCGGATGGCCGGTGTTCCCGGTACTTTCTCTTTTGCCATAACTCTTACGCTTGTCAGTTGATGATCCAGGACATGGGAATGAAAAGAATGCTAACTGCCGTCAGCACAACACAGACATAGGCAATCCCCTTGAATAATGGATCGGTCTTGCGGAAATTGCGCACTCTGATGGGCATAAACCAGCCCAGTGCTGCACCGGCCACCGCACCGCCGAGGTGGGCGGCATTATCCGCACCGATAATAAAACCGAACACGAACGCCATGACCGCCCATTGGAACATGAAGTTTCTGCGTTGCAGACCGAGTTGGCCGCCGATGCGATGATAGTAGCTGACCGAAAAGCCGATCATGCCAAACAATGATCCTGAGGCACCAACCACCGGGACCATAGGGTGCCAGACCAGTCCGGCGAGGGTTGCGGCAATTGCGGTGACCGTATAAAGAGTCATGAAGCGCTGCCAGCCCAGTTCCATCTCCAGCAGCGGGCCGACCTGATACAGGACTACCATGTTGAAGCCGATGTGGATCAGCCCCCCATGAGTGTAAGCATAGGTGATGCAGCGCCACCATTCGCCGTGTTGGAGAACCAGCGGCCAGAATTGTCCACCCCAGTGAATAAGCAGCTCGGTCGGTGGGTTCATGATCGCGCGCATGCCAAGGCCGAGAATAGTCCCGTGCAGAACCATCAACGTAAAAAGGGTCAGGTTGACGTAAATCAGGATTTGGACCAGGGAGCTGCCGCGCAACGAGTTGAAGCGGAAGATCTGTCCGGTTTGGCGGTAGGCGTTCAAAAGGCGACTCCTTTTATGGTATCAATATTTTTCTAATTTTTCCCGGGCCGATAGCACGCTGTTTAGAAAAGGTTTTTCAGCCAGCCCAAAGCGACAAAGGTGCCAATCGACGAACCAATCGACGAAAACAGGAAGACCAGCAGCACCCTGGCCAACCGGTTTTGCCACCAGCCTTTAAAGGTTACCAGATCTTCGCCAATATGTTCCATGTCGCGGACCGTTGGGGCGGCAACGAGAGATTGCACAAACCCGGTCACAAATCCAGCCCCGATCGTCGGGTTGAGGGATGTTATCGGGGCGGCAATAAAGGCGGTGACAATGGTTGCCGGATGGCCGAAAGCCAATAAAGTGCCGAGCGCGGACAAGAGGCCGTTGGCCAGAATCCAGGCGGTTGCGGCATTGGCCAGTTGATCACGGTTGCCGAAAAAAAAACCACCGATGAACAGGGCGACCACCAGCGCCGGGATCAACCAGGGAATCATTTTGGAAAGCTTGGTCTTGGGTGGAATCGTCGTGATTTCGGCAATGGTATGCGGATCGATTTCGGGGCCCTGTAATAGCCGGCTGATACCCGGCAGGTGGGCGGCTCCAACCACTGCAAGAATTTTCTCACCCGGAGCGTTTCTGATGTGATAAGCCATGTGCACATCCCGCTCATCGACCAGGATCTGCTTAACGGAAGGTAGCAGGCTGCCCATTTCATCCAACATGCTCGACAGGGTATCGCTCTCTCTGAGCTTGCTCAGCTCCTCTTCGCTCAATTCCTGTTTTTCGAAAAGGCTGCCGAATAATGATGCGAGGACCTTCATTTTATTCCACAATCCGGTTTTGCGCCAGACCCGCAGCAGAGTGGTGCGGATATTGCGGTCGACAAGCTCGACTTCCATCCCTCTCTCCTCAGCGGTCCGTGCTGCTGCAGCCAGTTCCGCTCCAGGTTTGACTCCGGTTTGCAGCCCCATCCTCTTTTGGTAGGATGACAAGGCGAGATTGGCCAGGAGGAAAGGAACCTGCTTCTTCTTGATGACCTCTTTGAGGTTCAGTGATTCCCAGCCCTGTTTGTTGATCAAAGACTGATAGCGCTGGTGGTCGAGTTCGACACAGACCGTATCGGGGACGATCTCATCAATGGTTCGGACCACGGTATCAACCGATTCCTGGGAAATGTGGGCCGTTCCGACCAAAATGATTTCTTTATCGTCAACCAGCAGGCGGGTGTAATCGCCTGATTCTGTTATATCTGTCAAAGTGTTCCTCCACGGGATTAACTATGTTTTCAACCGGAAACGGCTTTTCTCCGCTGTGACAGCGTTACTCTGCGGGCTTATTTGTGCGGCGTAACGGTGTACGCCTCCGCGCAAGCTCTTGATTTACTCGCCACAACGGGAAACGGCTCGTTTCCAATCTGAAAACTAGTTAATTGCCATTCAGTGTTTCCGGATGGCAATTAACTAGTTTTTGAAAAAGCCCATTCGGTGACTTTTTCAGACGCGAGTGAGGAAAGTGCTATTTTCTAAACTCACTCAATCAACAGGTTGGAAACCCGCCATTGCTTTTGCTGGTCTGTTCATGGGTTCGGCAAGCTGTTTAAGCAGGGGCAAGTTCCGCCCGCCAGCGCGAAAGTCTACCATAGTGACAGCCAGGTGAGCCATATTTATTGACTGAAAGGTAAAACAAAAGGGTTCAGCCTGACTGGCTGAACCCTAAAGTTTGTTCGGAAGACTCTCCACCTCTACCGTGGGTCATTGGACTCACATCGAGTGCCAATGAGGTGGGGTCGTCTGTAAGTCCTTCAGGCGTCCCACTCAGGGTGGGCAGGCACACCGGACTTCTAAGTTGACCCCGGATATTATGATATTCCGAGTGGACGTTCTGACCGCACCTGCAGGGCAGAGAGCCTTTAGGCGCAGTATAATCACATCTTCGGCAGAAGGTCAGTAAAAAAAATATTAAAGCGCGTGAGGTGTAAAAAGTCGCCGGTAAGTGATATAATTCTAGCCGCTATGCATTTGAACTCTGTGGATTTTCGGACTGCCCGGCCGGAGTCCACATGCGTATTGTCTGAGTTGCCGGGTTCTATTTTTTCGTCAAGGAGTAGACTAATGCCGAATCGTTATGAAGTTTACAAGTGTGAGGCCTGTGGAAACATTGTCGAAGTCACCCACGGTGGCGCTGCCCCGCTGGTCTGCTGTGGTAAAAATATGGTTCTGATGTCGGAAAATACCGTTGATGCCGCAACAGAAAAACATGTGCCAGTGATTACCATGGGGAACGGTTCAATTACCGTTAAAGTTGGCGAAGTCGCCCACCCCATGGAAGAATCCCATTACATCGAATGGATCGAACTGCTTGCTGACGGGAAACTATATCGCCAGTATCTCAAACCTGGGGATGCTCCTGAAGCGACTTTCAATCTCCAGGCGCAATCCGTGAAAGCTCGTGAGTACTGTAACCTTCACGGGCACTGGGCTGCTGAAAAGTGAGCTCATAGAGACTTTTCTATGAATAAGAACCACTGATCTCGACCCACGAGCGCTATGCTCTGGGGGTCGTCCATGCTCGGTAAAATCAGGATTTCAAAAAAAGCTGTCGAATTTCGGCGGCTTTTTTTGTCAACCGAAGCAAAGGTTATGCGTTAAATTATAATGAACAGGCAAAAATAATCGCAGGAAGCAGACTTTTTTTGAAATTTCATTGATAGGCGAGAGCATACCAAAGCGATGGAACACTTCCTTAGCTCGATTGAGCGTCAGGCTTTTCGCATGGCCCTGTTCTCCTGTCATGACCGGGATGATGCCCTTGATCTGGTCCAGGACGCCATGTGCAAATTTGTGGCAAAGTATTCGAGCAAACCTGAGGAGGAATGGAAGGCTTTGTTTTATCGGGTGTTGCAGAATAAAATAAGAGATTTCCATCGGCGTAATGCCGTTCGCATGCGCTGGCGGAATTGGCTGGACCGAAATGACGAGGATGATGATAGCAATGCGCTGGAGCAGCTGGCTGATCCCGGCATGCGGACTCCGGAAAGTGAAGCATTGCAGAATCAGGCTTTCGCCCGGCTGGAGCAGGAATTGAAACAAATATCTATCAAACAACGTCAGGTTTTCCTGCTTCGGGCATGGGAAGGATTGAGTGTACGCGATACGGCAATTGCTATGAACTGTTCGGAGGGGAGTGTGAAAACTCATTATTCGCGTGCGGTTGGGCAATTGAAAAAGCGCCTGGGAGATGTTTGGCCATGATGGATGAGCGGGATGAAATTTTTGTCAAGAAAGTGCGTGGGGTTCTTGATCGTTCCATTGAACACCTGGGGGATCCTGTTGACGCTAAGCTGAGACGGCTTAAATATCATGCGTTGCAGGCGGACTCCGCTAAGGGCCGATATCGCCTGCTGTGGGGGGGCGGTTCTTTTCTGGTCGTTCTGGTGGTGCTTGTTGTCTTGAATATCCCGCAGCAACGCTCCGTACCTGCTGGGGCCGACCTGGTGACGTTGGAGATTCTTTCCAGTGATGAGCCCCTCGACTTTTATCAGCGGGATATAGAATTTTATGAATGGCTTTCGGAGGTGATGGACCATGACTTGGAGATATCCGCTCCGCGTACTGATTTTAATTCAGGCTCTAATGCTGGTGCCGGTCTTTCCCTGTTGCGCCAGGGAGAAGGAGACAATCATAGCACCGAGCAACGAGCTGATCGAATTTCTGGGAGCATTCACGGATGATGATGTCGGTTGGGTCGATCCTTTTAAACTGCTGGCCCTGGATAAGGAAAGCCCTGAGCAGATGATGGATAAGGGAGATACTGATGCTGAGCAATAGATCTGTGCTACGGTTTACGATCATCGCCATTGGGATTGTCGCGATGGCTTTGTCCAGCGTCGCCACTGTGTTTGCAGTTGAATTTTCCGAGCTGACTCAAGAACAGCAGCAGGTACTGCAGGCTTACGCCGGCAGGTGGACTTCTCTTGCTGATAAAAAACAGCGACAATTGCTTAAAGGGGCTGATGCCTGGCTGGCCATGACTCCACAACAGCGGGCGCTGGCCGCGCAACGGTTGCAGGCTTGGCAGGCGCTCACCCCGCAGCAACAAGCCCGGGTGCGCAGTCGGTTTGACAGTTTTCAAAAGCTGGATCCCGTTGAGAAGCAGAAGCTACGTGGGGTTCATGCAAAATTCCAAAATTTACCTGTGGAGGTTCAAAAGCAATTGGAAAATCGCTGGGGCGCATTGACTCCGGCCCAAAAGGAACAGTATCTCGATCAACTTAACAGGCCAGGCTCTTCTGGAGCTGGGCAACAGGGCCACTCTGCCGTAGGTGGGAGCTCTGGAAGCAGTGGGCACGGATCGGATGCGGGTGGTTCCGGAGGCGGGGGCTCTGGCGGTGGTTCCGGAGGCGGGGGGCGCTGAAAAGGGGGGCCGAACTCTTTTTTTTGGAGGGGAGCTGCCACCGGGCGATCGGTTGGCAATCGGTGAGAAATAGCCGTTCGCAACGTCCATGGCTGAGTGGGGGCAGGTTGACAAAACAGGGAATGGCCTTTCATGTAAGGTCATTCCCTGTTTGCGCGGTGGGGTCTAAAAAACGGCCTGCAGGTATTTTGCGGTCACGGTCTGTTTCTGCACGGCCAACTGCTGAGGATCGATTTCCACGAATTTTTCATCCGGGGTGACTTTGAACAGGGGCTGTCCTTTGGAAACAATCGTCCCGTCGCCGCCTTCAATAATGATCCGGTCGATGGTGCCGGAAAACGGCGCCGGAATTTTGTTGAACATTTTCATGACTTCCAGGATAAACAACGGCTGCCCCTTTTCAAAATGATCGCCTTCTTTGACGAATCGTGGCATCCCCGGTGCTTCCTGGGCATAATACATTCCTCCTCCAGGAGCGACAATTTCATCGGCTTTGGTCGCCGGTGGCGGGACCAGGATTTTTTTCATGGCCGCCTGCAATTCCGGGTCGTTGAGATATTCGGGAATGGTGACATTCAGATTGTCTTCAACCTTGAAATCGTAAAAGTCGGTATTCTCAGCCACCATAAAGAGCAGTCCAAGTATTTCATTGCCCATCTCATAGCCGACGTGGGCTTGCTGGATACTGCTCCAGGTTGCGCCATCAAAACCGCCTTGGGGATCCTTTTTGTTGAGGATCTCATTCAGTTTGACATACTGTTCCTTGTTGAGACCGAAAGTCTCGCGGAGTTCGGCATAAAAGGCCAGGGCTCCTTCGAGCAGTTCCCGATCATGGGCCCAGATGACCTCGGCGGCCGGAGCTTCTTTTTTCCAGTTCATGTGCAGGTATTCGTAGGTCTCTTCAAGGACCACCAGGGGATTACAAAGCCAGACCACACGGCCTTTGCTGATTCTGAATTTGGTCCTGTTTAAACTCAACCAGCCGGACAACAGGTGCGGGTTCCCCAACAGGCTTTCCATGGGGCGAGTCAGCAGAGTGCCTTTGCGGTCAAGGGTTTCCGAGACGGCTTTGGCAACTTCCGGGTCTGCCGCATACTCTTTGGCGTAGGCTCGCTTCATCGCTAAAAATGCGTAAACCACGTCCAGCTTCTGTGCTTCCTCTTTCAGTTTTCCGACCAGGGTCAGATAGGGCACGACAAAACGGGTGGTCGGTTTGGCCATGACATTATTGCCCAGAAACCAGTTGACCAGACCATAATGGAAGCTCAGGTTGGTGGCCAGGTTGCTGCCACGCAACACCGTCGAACTGAGGACTTTGGCCAGGTGGCGATAGCTGCCTAAGCGGTCATCTCCTTTGGTCAGCAGCAGAGCGATATTGGAGTCGTAGGCCCCGGCCAGATGATAGCGCATGAATTGACCGGTATCCGGATTGGCGATACAGATCCCCTGATCGTCGCGGATTTCTCCCTGAATCGGTTTTGACCAATAACGGATATACCCCCCGGCACTGGGCGACAGTGAATCATCGGTTGCATTGAGGCGCGCTTCTGCGGCGGCCCCGAAGCGTGGGACCCGTTGCGGACGGGGTAGCCTGTCCTTATGCAGCGCCAACAACGCCATGGCTTCAACCAGAGATTCGACCATGAAAAAGTCTTTTTCATCATCAGGATTGGTGAATTTGAGACTGTAGGCCAACTCGGTGACCCGATGTTCAACCTGAATCCTGGTATTGACCTCCATAAAATAATGGCGGCTGCCATCGACAATGCATTCAAAAGTAGAGGCCGAATCGAGGCCGACTGCGGTTCCGAAGCGTTCAGATTCCTCTTCCATCCGTTTGAGGACCTGCAGATCTGATTCCAGAGCTTTGGCTTGTTCTTTTTGACGGGCTTTTTTGGCGCGGGCGATCTCTTGGGTCAGGCCTTCCTGAGTTACTGAGATTTCCAGCAGTTTCTGTTCGTGCATCTGCAGGGAACAATCGCGGCCGCCCAGGGCGATACACCACTGGCCGTTGCCAAGCAACTGGATTTCGTTGTGCCGGGTCTGTTCAATGTTGAGTTCGATGAGGATGTTTTTGTTGTCGCCGATGCCGTTGGCCTTGACTTCGTTCAGGATTTCCCGCACCAGGCCGGGCGCGTCGGCCGCGGCTTCCTTGATCTGCTTCTCACTCGGCTCTTTGCTCATCAGTAAGGCTGCGCCGAGAATGCGCTGCCCTTTGCCGCCACCACCGCCAATCGCCTTAAGTCGGATGCGTGCGCCGGGATAATTTCGGAACATTGCGGCACACTCGGTCTCAACCTGGTGGCAGAGTTCTTCAATGGAGAACAGATCAATCCCTTTGTCATACGATGCAAAAAGGATGGCATCGGCCAGTTCTTCCAGCCGGGTGTCAGGGTTGCTGAACAGTTCCTGGCTGACATCCAGGTCTTCCGCCTGGGCCAGGGCGATGAGTTGTTCCCGGGTCTTATGTTTGTTCAGCAGGGTGAGAGCGGTGACGTTGTCGATGCCGGGGGTGACTGAAACATCGACCAACAGGGCGGTTCTTTTTGCTTCATCTTTTTTCCCGGCTGCGCGCTGGGTCTTGGCACAGGGGCCGATAAACATCAGTCCGACATCTTCAATAGCGGCGACAAATTCGTCGTCCTCGGCCATGAATCCGTAACCGGCAAAGATGGCATTATAGTCGTTATCTTTGGCGATATCGATGATTTGCTGAATCCGCTCGACCCGCTCTTCCTTACTGGCTCCGGTATAGTCCGGAACCCGGTGGACCCGGCTGTTGTCAGTGAGTACCCGTAGCTCTGGGGAGAGGGCGTTGGGATAAACGATGGAATCCTTTTCTGAGAGCAGAATGCCGTAATGACTGATCCCCATCTCGGCATAGACATCCATGGCTTCTTTGCGAATTGGGCCGCGGCAGACGATCAGTGGGCTGAGGTCTGTGCAGGAAAAAGACCGGACCCATGCTGAGGGGGACTGGCCCAGGCGGCGGTCTTTATGGATGAGCGGGTTGTTGCGATAGTCGTCGGTTGTTTTGGGCATCGATTTATCTCCACTTTAAACTGAAAAGTTGTTGGTTCCCGTTCCGTATCCCGCTTGAACAATCAGTGGAATTCCCGCTGCACATCCTGCCAGGCGGACGGTTGGTAGTGGCGCAGGAAGAAATTCAGGTTTTCACCCAAAACCTTGCGCAGGTCCGTCGGCATGACCAGGGAGGAAATCGATCCGAGGGCAAGCCCTTCTTTGGGGTTCATCAACTCTTTTTCGTAGCGCAGGTTCAACGCCGCCTCTTCCTGCTTCAACCATTCGGCTGCTGCTCGTTCTGCATCTTTTTTGGCATCATCGCCATCCATGCCGGCTTTGGTTCGCTCTTGAATGCCCTCTGAAATGCGTTGTTTGATAGCACCGCGCAGTTTACGCAATTCGGCTTTGTAAACGAATTCCTTGCCGGCCGGTCCCATCACCGCCAGGCGAGTGGTCGGCAGGGCCAGCACCAGATCAGCCCCGGTCGGATAGTTGTTGTAGGACGCATAAGCGCCACCAAAGGCATTGCGCAGAATCAGCAGGATGCGTGGAGTGCGGACGTCGACAATGGCGTCGAGCATAGAGCGACCGGCCTGAACGATACCGCGTGCTTCCTGTTCCCGGCCGGGCAGGAAGCCGGTGGTATCTTCCATGAAGATCAACGGAATATTGTAGATATTACAGAACCGGACGAAGCGCGCAATCTTGAGCGCAGAGTCGCAGTCGATCTGGCCGGAGGCTACGGCGGAGTTGTTGGCGACAAAACCGACCACATTGCCCCCCAGCCGGCCGAAGGCTGTGATCGCTTCCCGGGCACGGGTCGGTTGGATTTCGAAATAATCGCCATGATCGCAGATCTGCTGAATGACGATGGAGACATCAAAGGGGGTGTTGAAGCCGGTCGGTGAATTAAACGCTTTTTTCAGCAGGGTGTTGATTTCCCAGGTCTTGCGATCCAGCGGATCGCTGGTTTTCTGGAATGGCGCCATGCTGTGGTTGTTGTCGGGGATATAGCTGAGCAGGCGGATCGCCGTGCGCAGGGCGGCCGTTTCATCGGCCACAGTCAAGTCGGCCACGCCCGTGGCACCGTGCACCTTCGGTCCGCCGAGCTCTTCAGGGGTGATATCCTCACCTAGAACCGATTTGACCACCCCTGGACCGGTCAGACCAAAAAAAGTATCTGCCGGTTGAATAACAAAACTGCCCTGGCGGGGCAGGTACGAGCCGCCGCCGGCATTGAAACCGAACATGCACATGATGGTCGGGATTACTCCGCTGATTTTACGCAGGGCGGTAAAGGCTTCCGCGTAACCGTCCAGTCCGCCGACTCCTGCAGGGACATACGCGCCAGCAGAGTCGTTCATGCCGATCAGTGGAATACCTTTTTCGCCGGCCATGTACATCAGGCGGGCCAGTTTTTGGCCGTTGGTGGCGTCAATGGAGCCGGCGCGAACGGTAAAATCATGTCCGTAGATGGCCACATCCCGGCCGCCGATATTGAGAATTCCGGTGACCAGCGAGGCCCCATCAAGGTTCTTTCCCCAGTTCTGGAAAAGGATATTCGGTTCGGCCTGGGTGAGAACCTTGATCCTTTCCCAAACGGTCATCCGTTGCTTGAAGTGCTGCTTTTCAATCTGCCCGACAGCAACCGATTTGATCGGCCGCTGAATGAGGTCATAACCTTCTTTCATGACCTCCTCATAACCACCGCTCAGCCCCGCTATTTCCCCGGGGATGGTGAATTCAACTTTCTCTGTGGTGGCAAGAGGGTTCTGCAACGAAGGTTTGATTTTGGTTTTCGGCATATTTCTCGTCCCTTTAGATGGCTTGGAAAGTGAATTTTGATCATTGTTCTAGAGATATAAAACAATGTTTCTTTGCTTACCGCAGACAATCAAGAAATGGGGGTAGTTGTCAAGGGAAAATTTTATTTAGGGTAAAAAAATACAGTTAGGTTGGAAAGTAGCCAGCAGCGGATTTTTTGTTGTTAATCTGGTGATTTTTCAGGGATTCTATGGAAATTTCGTGAACCGAAGACTGTCGTTTCAATCTGTTGAAGCCGGGATTTAAATGAAAATAACCTTATTTTGAAGAAATTCTTGATCGCGCGGATATCAAGGTTAGTTTGGTTGAAAATGTCTGCTGCTGGAAGACTGAGTTGGTGGCATTAAAATAATGTTATGTTGCTAGATTTTGGGTGAGGATCACCCGCAGTTATTGGCCTCGGCAGGTAAAAAGGCTATTTCCCCAATTTTTAGAAGAGAAAAGCTCATTATTGCTTTCGATCACCCGCATGGGCTTTGCAGATGGTTTCTTTCACAACTCTCTAAAGCAACTCGAATAGAAAATAGAGCAGGGGAACGACGGCGACCAGGCAGGTCGTCGAAATCAACCAACAAGTGTTTGCCAGATCAAGATCCAGATCGTAAATGGAAGAGACGACCAGGGCGTTGAAAGCGATGGGCATGGAAGTACAGAGTAGCACGATTTTAAAGGGCAGGCCGTTATCGATGTGATGAAATCCTAACAACCAGGCGGTGGTGGCTCCGATGACCGGCAGGATAAGGTGTTTGATGGTGGCAATGGTCAACCCTTCGGGAAGGTTCTGACTGATACTGGAGAAGCGCATACCCAGGCCGACCGACATAAGAATCATGAATGTGCCAATGGGGACGAAAAAGCTGTTGAGGGTTTCGTACTGCGGTGGCCGTTGAACTCCGGAAAAATTCAGAACTAGGCCCAACAGAAAGGCGCTGGTGGCGACAATAAAAAACGGGTCCCGGCCAAGATCCATGACGCGGCGCAGGATATTCAGGTTCTCATCGTCGGTTTTAAAATACTTGGTCAGGGGAAAGCCGACACTGTAATAGAGGATTTCTTCAAAAATACGATAAAGGGCAAGCATTGCAAATCCCTGTTCGCCCAGAAAAACATAGCTGATCAGTCCCCCAATGGAACCGAGGTTAGAGAAAAAACCGCAACTGAACATGACACTTTTCTGTGGGCCGGTGCGGTTCAATAGCTTGGCTCCCAACAGCCCTAGGCCGCCCCCCGTTAAGAGGAGTACAACGGCGACAAATGGCAACAGGATAATCCGCAGGTTATCGAAGGAGATAATCCAAAGCACACCCACAAAGGAAATCGGCATGATCCCGAGCATACTGATATATTGAATCACCTTGCGCAGCCGCGGCAGAATCAGCTCAGCCTGTTGGTATCTGGAACGAATCAGCTGCTGCAGCAGGTAACCGCAAATCAGCCCGGAAATAATTAAAATCAGGGAAAAAAGTATTTTTTGCATGAATTAGGTCGATTCAGGAAAATCAGATAACCCGCGGAGGCGGCATCAGTTATCGTTCAGGAAAATTTATATCTGCTTGCCCTGTCCGGGTGTTTGAAGGCATTCAATTCTGATTTTTTTGGAGCCACGCTGTGTCTCCTTGGCAAAGCACAGCTGAATGCCATGTCGACACTGCTTGCTAATCACCCATGGGCGGTGAATTTTTCGAATCAGCCCGGTTATCAGGTCCTTGCTGCAACTTCACAGATTTACAGGAAAAAAGCGGATTGGGCAAAGGAAATCAACGTTTTTTTCGCCTCCGCCCGCGGGGCGCTGAGAGCGGTGGCTGCGTCTGGGAGCGGTTTCTATTCGTTGGCCGTGCTGTTGTGCCGAGCAACTCTGCGGCGAGATCCTGCCGGCGACAGATGCGCAAGGCTTCAAGAACATCCTTGCGGGCTTCAGGTTTATGGCAGAGAAGCAGCGCTTTCTGCAACCGTTTTTCTTTGCTGCTGCGGGGGACATGAAGCGTTTTGCCACTGAACGGGTCTTTTCCAGTGTGATAGATGCAAGTAGCCAGGCTGCCGGGCGTCGGGGTGAAGTCCTGCACCTGTTCAACCTTGAGCTGATGGCGTTTGAGATACAGCGCGACCTCAAGCATATCCTCCAGAGTGCAGCCCGGGTGACTGCTGATCAGGTAAGGAACGACCGCTTGCCGCAGCCCGAGTTCATGGCTGCGTTGGCGAAATCGGTCGAGGAATTCGGTAAATACCTGCGCTCCCGGTTTCCGCATGACCTCGGTCACCTTGTTCACCATCGACTCCGGCGCAACCTTGAGCAGCCCGCCTACATGGTAACGCATTAAATCATCAAAATATTGTTCCTGAACAGTGAGCAGGTCATAGCGGACACCGGATGCAATGAAGATGTTTTTGACTTTTTTGTTCTGTCTGGCCTGGCGTAACAGAGCGACGGCCTGGCTGGCATCGGTGTTGAGGTTTTTGCAGATCTCGGGATATAGGCAACTAAGGCGTTGACATTTTTCCTGTGCCTCAGGGTTGCCGCAGTTTAATCCGTACATGTTGGCAGTGGGGCCGCCGATATCGCTGAGCGTACCGTAAAAATCGGGTTGGTCGGTCAGGGTCTTGATTTCCTCCAAAATAGATTCTTTAGAGCGGGATTGAATATATTTCCCTTGATGATGGGTAATGGCGCAGAACGCGCAACCTCCGAAACAGCCGCGATGACTGGTGATGGAGTGTCGAATCTGTTCATAGGCGGGGATTCTGTCCCGATATTGCGGGTGAGGGCAGCGTTTGAAGGGCAGTGCGTAGATCCGGTCCAGTGCGGCCGTGGACAACGGGGCTGCCGGAGTGTTGACAACCACAAAGCGCTGCTCATGTTGCTGTACCAGCGGCTGGGCAGAAAACGGACTGCTCTGCTGCATGATGGTTTTAAAGGCAGCACCGTACGCATCCGGGTCGTTAGCCACGGTCTCGTAAGAAGGGATGGTCACCGCCTCCTGTGGTGCTTTGTCACTTAAAAAGGCAGTGCCACGGATATTCCTCAATTCCCCAATTGATTCTCCTTGGTTGACCCGTTCCGCGATTTCTACCAGAGCCGACTCGGCCATGCCATAGACGAGTAAATCGGCTTTACTGTCAACCAGAACCGAGCGGCGGACTTTGTCATCCCAATAATCGTAATGGGCAAAGCGACGCAGGCTGGCTTCCAGTCCGCCGATAATAACTGGCAATCCCTTGAACGCGCCCTTAACCAAGGCCGTGTACGCAATGACGGCTCGATTTGGTCTTTGTCCATGTCGTCCCCCGGGGGTGTAGGCGTCATTGGAGCGGATCTTTTTAGCCGCGGTAAAGTGATTGACCATCGAATCCATGGCTCCGGCGGTGATGGCGGCAAATAGCCTGGGGCGCCCCATGACCTGAAAACTGTGCAGATCTTTCCAATCAGGTTGGGCCAAAACTCCGACCCGGAAACCTTTGTCTTCAAGCACTCTTGCCAGTAACGCGGTGCCGAAAGAGGGGTGATCGACATAGGCATCCCCGGAGATGAATAAAATATCGAGTTCCCGCCAACGGCGTTGCTGCATATCCTGGGCGCTAACCGGGAGAAAATCATTATCGGCTGTTAAATTTTTCATTAATCCTCAGATGTCTTGGTTGCAAGTTAAGTCGTGTTCCTAATATATCGCATTGATTGGTACAAGATAAATTGAATAAGAGGCTGTCTTACAGATATGGGGCAGGGGACATTTGGAATTTTCACTATTCTAGTCAACAAATATTTTAAATTCCCTTTTAAAATAGTCAACAAATTCTTGATGTTAGCGCGGCAAAAAATATGACTGAGCCTGTTAGAATTACCCTTGACTATTTTTTTAATAAAGTGTAAATATAACCAAATTTGTTACAAATACTGGTTTCAGAAAAATCCAAAAGAGGTGCTAAAATGACACTTAAGAGTATTTATCACCTTTATGTTGACGGATTTCGTTCCATGCGAGTCGGCCGAACGCTATGGAAAATAATTCTCCTGAAGCTGTTCATTATGTTTGCAATTCTGAAGGTGTTTTTTTTCCCGGATTATCTCGCGACAAATTTTAAAACCGATGCTGAACGGGCGGATTATGTCCTTCAGAACCTGACTCAGCCTGCACAGGATAAGTTTTGATGATTTATTCTCGATCATGACTGCCACGCTTGTTGCTATGCAGGTTTGAGTGAATAACCCTGACCATCTGAGGATAGGAGGAAAATCGTGATTGAGCAGATCGATTTAAGCATGGTGAACTGGGCTCGAGCCACGTTCGCTCTCACGGCAATGTACCACTGGATCTTTGTCCCGCTGACTCTTGGACTGTCGTTTCTGTGTGCCTTTTTTGAAACAATTTATGTGCGCACCGGCAATGAACAGTGGAAGAAGCTGACCAGATTCTGGATGACCCTGTTTGGGATCAATTTTGCCATCGGGGTCGCTACCGGGATCATTCTTGAGTTTGAGTTCGGGACCAACTGGTCTAATTATTCCTGGATGGTAGGTGACATTTTTGGTGCTCCTTTGGCCATTGAGGGGATTCTGGCTTTCTTTCTTGAAGCAACTTTCTTCGCGGTTATGTTTTTTGGTTGGAATCGCGTTTCCAAAAAGTTTCATCTTTTTTCAACCTGGATGGTGGCAGCGGGTTCCAATCTGTCGGCGCTATGGATTCTGGTTGCCAATGGCTGGATGCAGTACCCCATCGGGATGAAATTTAACCCCGATATGGCACGGTTTGAAATGCAGGATCTATGGGCAGTGATTTCTTCGCCAATTGCGATCAGCCATTTTGTTCATGCCACAAGTTCCGGTTTCCTGTTGTCGTCATTGTTCGTGGTCGGGATTTCCAGCTGGTACCTGTTGAAAAAACGCCATATCCAGTTCGCCAAGCGCTCGATTGCCGTTGCCTGTGTGTTCGGTCTGCTGAGTTCCGTTTTTGTCGCCTTTACCGGAGATGAGCATGCTTTTTTGACGGTGCGGACCCAGCCGATGAAACTGGCCGCCATGGAGGCGTTGTACGACGGTCATGAACCGACCGGACTGACGGCCATCGGGATAGTTAATTCGGATAAAAAGCCGGGTGACGATCAGGATGCGTTTTCTTTTAAGGTTGAAATCCCCGGCATGTTGACCTTGTTGGCCCATCGCAGCTTTGAGGGGTTTGTCCCTGGTATTAACGATCTGGTGTTTGGTAATGCAGAGCATGGCATCACCAGCATTGAAGAAAAAATCAAACGCGGCAAGCTGGCAGTGGCAGGCCTGGCTGATTACAAACAAGCCAAGGCTGCCGATGATCAGGCCAAGGCCGGGCAAGCGTTGTCGTTGTTTGATGCCAACCGGGATTTTCTCGGTTATGGGTACCTGAACTCCGCCGATGAAGCTGTTCCGCCGGTGGCTCTGACTTTTTATGCTTTTCGGGTCATGGTTGGCCTGGGGACTTTCTTTATTCTGCTGTTTCTGGTCTACCTTTATCTGTTGGAGAAACGCCAGCTTGAAAACAAAACCTTTGTACTCAAGCTTGGTTTTATCTCGTTGTTTTTGGCCTGGATCGCTTCTCAGGCGGGATGGATCGTATCAGAAGTTGGCCGCCAGCCTTGGGCAATTCAAGATATGTTGCCGGTGACGATCGCCCGTTCGAACCTTGATGCGGGGACCGTGATGTCCAGCTTTTTCATGTTCCTGATTCTGTTTACCGCTCTGTTGATCGCTGAGCTCAAGATCATGACCAAACAGATTTCTATCGGACCGGAAGGAGAATAATTATGTTCGGCAGCTTAGACTGGTCAACCTTGCAACAATTCTGGTGGCTTATTGTATCGGTAGTCGGTTCTTTGTTCGTTTTTCTGACCTTTGTTCAGGGCGGGCAGACCCTGCTACTGACGATTCCCGGCAGCGAAGACGAGAAAACCTTGATGGTGAACTCCCTCGGCCGAAAATGGGAATTGACCTTTACGACTCTGGTCCTGTTCGGTGGCGCTTTTTATGCTTCCTTTCCGTTGTTTTACGCAACAAGCTTCGGCGGTGCCTACTGGGTCTGGATCCTGATTCTTTTTACCTTTATCGTTCAGGCGGTCAGCTATGAATACCGCCGTAAGCCCGACAACTTTCTTGGTCAGAAGACCTATGAAGTTTTTATGTTCATTAACGGATCGGTCGGTGTTTTGCTGATCGGTGCCGCGGTCGGGACTTTTTTCACGGGTTCCAATTTTACCCTGAACGAATTCAACCTGGTGAAATGGACCCATCCTCTGCGCGGACTGGAAGCGGCTTTCAGCTTGTTTAACTTAAGCTTTGGCATCTTCCTGGTTTTCCTGGCCCGTACCCTGGGTGCCCTTTATCTTGCCAACAGCCTGGATCATGAGGGGCTGGTTGCGCGCCTGAAAAAATCATCTTTTAATAACCTGCTCTGCGCCTTGCCGTTTTTGCTTTACGTTTTGGTCAGTTTGCTGCTCATGGACGGCTATGCCGTCAATCCGGTGGATGGCACTGTCTCCCTCGAAGCCAATAAATACCTTGGCAACCTGTTGCAAATGCCTTTAAACCTGATTTTGTTGCTGGCCGGACTGGTCCTGGTTGTGCTCGGAGTTGTCGTCAATCGTTTTACCGCCTCGGTCAGAGGGATTTGGCCGGCTGGTTTAGGCACAGTATTGACCTGCCTGGCGATCTTTTTTGTGGCCGGATACAACAACACCTCTTTCTATCCGTCTAAGGCCGATATCGCCAGCAGTCTGACCATTTACAATGCGTCAAGCAGTCATTACACTCTGACGATGATGTCCTATGTCGCTTTGACCGTCCCCTTTGTGCTGGCATATATCGTCTGGGTGTGGCGGCAGATGGACAGCAAAAAGCTGACCATCGATGAACTGGCCGCAGACAAAAAAAGCTATTAACAGGAGGAAATTATGTTGATGTTAGCATGGCTTGCGCTTATCGGAGTATCCTATTATGGCGCAGTTAAGTTGCTTGGTAGTTGGGATTTGCTTTGAACGATCAGTAAGGCAATCAGCCTGCTGAAATAAAAATAGGCCTGAAGCATTTGCTTCAGGCCTATTTTGTCCAGATACTTCCGTTTTTAGCAGCTTCTTCTGGTGGTCGGGGCAATGGAAAAGCCCTGTCCGTAGGGGTTGCTGATATAATCGATTTCATTCCCTTTAGTATAGGGAAGAACACTCGCATCGATGATCAGTTCGATTTCGTTGATCAGGACAATCTGTTCATCTTTTTTCAGCTCATCCAGAGCCAAGCCCAGTTTGGGCCCACCTCAGCCAAAACCTTCAAAAATAACCCGAAGATGTTTGCCCGGATGATCAGCCAGCAATTCTTTGAATTTGTCCCGCGCTTTGTCGGTCATCGTCAGCATAATTCCGCTCCTTAGTTTTTGGATAGTGACATGTCAATAAGTTCAGGCCTGATTGGTCGATATAAAGATGACGAACGGTCACGCCGCCCACTAAGTATTATCCTCAGGTGAAGCCGCTGCCCGGTGGTGCCTGGCAACTTCCCGCAGCCACCACCGGGCGAGAGACCTTTTTTTCGGCCGGCAGCCCACATTGGGGGCAAGGCGTTTCTGGCTGGCTCAGCCGTTGAATCTTTTCAAAGGTCCGGTTGCAGAGGCGACAATGATATTCGTAGATCGGCACTGTTTTTACTCCTTGTAGATCCAATATATTCAGAAAAATATATCTTATTCTTTTTAGCAATAGCAAGAAGGAAATTCATTCTAAAAATTAATTTCTCAATTCATGGTGAGATGCACTAAAGTAATAAGAACGATGTTTTATCTTTCCGGGTTAAGGTAACTTTTCCATGCTCCATTAATGGGAGAGAACCTAACATATGGTCAGGAAAGACCACTCAATTGGTTCAGCAGCCTGTCGGGACGCCGACTTGCCCGGATTATTGAATATGATCGCCTTTTAGCGGGCTGTTGAAAAACCGCCTGCTGAGCCCATGGCCGGGCGATCAACATTAATAATAATAACGGCCTTGTAGGTCATTCATTTTCTAAGGTGGAGGCAGTCGCACATTTCTTCACCTTGCTTGGAAAGGCATGGTTGGACTTTTTTTAATGATCTGTTAGGGATTCCCGGCTGCCTGCCGGCGGTTGGCTTGAAAACAAAGGAGATGAGATGAGCCAGGTTATTTTGACGCATAAGGATAATTCTATCGGTTTTATCAGACTGAACCGCCCGGAACAGAAAAATACCTTTACCCCCGAGTTTGCCAACCAGCTTGACCAGGCGCTGTGGTCTTTTGAAGAAGATGACCAGATCCGGGTCATCGTTATTGAGGCTGCTGGTGAGCATTTTTGTACCGGTATAGCCCTGGACCAATTTCGGGATAAGAGTCATCAGCAATATCGGGAGTTTTTGTATGGGATAGACGCCTTCTACCACACCCTGGCCCGGCTGAATAAACCGACCATTGCTGCGGTGCAGGGTTATGCTTTGGCGAACGGTGCAGGGCTGGCCTTTGCCTGCGATCTCACAGTGGCGAGCCGATCCGCTATTTTCGGGACAACGGCAATCAATGTCGGGTTGATTTGCCTCGGACCGGCTGCGCCGATGGCAAAAATTATCGGCCGTAAAAAGACTATGGAAATGGTGTTGACCGGAGATATGATCGATGCGGCTGAAGCTGAAAAACTTGGTCTGGTCAACAAGGTGGTCGCCGACGATCAGTTGGTGGCAGAAACTCTTCGCTTGGCTGAAAAACTGGTGAGTAAAAGTCCAACGGCGCTGCGTATCGGTAAGGAGGGCCTCAAACGGTTGCAGGATGTTCCTTATCATCAGGGGCTTGACAGTATGGACGATCTGTTCGCAACGCTCTGTGCCACCGAGGATGCCGAAGAGGGAGTGCGGGCGTTTTTGGAAAAACGCCCGCCAAATTGGAAAGGGCGCTAAGCTGATTCTTACTTCATTGGCTCTGCCGGTTGCATTTCGGTCAGGTTGGACCAGTATCTTTTGGGCATGAATTGCCGGCGTAATTGAGGGTTGTAGCGATCCGGGTTGCTGATATGACGATAGAATGATTTCCACAGGTTGACAACCTCAGCCTCGCTGTCATGGAAGTTGAGGTCCGCTGCAATATCGACCTGCCTTTCCAGGCTCCATTTCGGGCCGGCTCCGAAGAGCGCAACCCGGCGTTTGGTATCAACAATGACCCAGCTCTGGTCGCTGAAGCGTCTGGCGAAATGGGCGCCCAGAAACGGTACGACGTTAGCTTGAGGTTCGACCCGTGCCAGAAAACAGTCATCTTGCAGGCGGGAAAAACGCAACAGCCCTAGCAGGCGGTGTTTTTCCCTTGCCGTCCTGAATGCTGCGCTTTGAAAGCGGTGGACCAGCGGGTCGCTTAGCTGGTCCAGACTGGTTCTGCCTCTTTTCAGTGCTCGGCCGGTGACCTTGATCAGATCCGGTTCAATGCCTTGCCATTCGCTGGAAAATGCGTGGGCCAGCTTATTGGGGAATTGCCTCCCTAATCTTTTCCCAAGACCACTGACCACTTTATCCGCAAAGTCGTAATCTGTGGCGATCTCCTGTTCCTGGCCAAAGAGGCTGGGCAAGGTCGACTCGGCAAGGTTTCTGACCTCACTCCATTGCGGATAGGTTTTCAAGGCGTGGCCGAGCAGACAGAGAAAACCGGGCAGGCTGCCATCATAACTTAAAATCATAGTTCACCCGAGAGGGCCGAAGTATCGGTGGTCATGGCTGGTGAGTTGAAGTTCAGGCTCAGCTGTCGTTCTGACTGTGGGACCAGAGCGCAGCGCAAATCCTCTTCAGACCTGAAAGCCACTGGCATGCTGTGTCCGTCATGGAGGAAATAGCGCGCTCGCTTCATCACGACACCGAGCTTTTTCAGGTCGTCCAGATGCAAGGAGGTCTGGCGCCTGGCGCGGAGGATTTTAGCGCAGGAGCGAACACCAAGCCCCGGTACCCGCAGCAACTCTTCTTTGCTGGCGCGATTGACGTTGATCGGGAAATGCTCAAGGTGGCGAAGGGCACAGGCCGCCTTCGGGTCAAGCTCCGCATCAAGGTAGAGCTGTTGCGGGGCGAGTATCTCATCAACATCAAACTGGTAATAGCGCAGCAGCCAGTCCGCCTGATACAGTCGGTGTTCCCGTTTTAACGGGGGGCTGTTGCCGGGCACCGGGAGGCGCGTATCGCTGTTGACCGGGATGTACGCCGAATAGTAAACCCGCTGGAGTTGAGGGAGGCGATACAGCTCGCCCACCTGGCGCAAAATGGTCCGATCATCTTCGGGGGTTGCGCCGATAATCATCTGCGTGCTCATACCGATTCCCGGCGGGGTGTTTTTTGCCTTCTTGGTGCGGGGTTGATGTTCAAGGTAGCTGCTCTGCGCCTGATGAAAGACCTCCAGAATCTGCTGTTGTTCTTTTTCCGGCGCCAGCAGCTGGAGGCTTTTGGGGCTCGGCAATTCGATGTTTGCACTGAGTCGATCGGCGAGCAGGGTTCCAGCATGAACCAACTCGCGGCTACAACCAGGAATGACTTTCAGGTGAATATAACCGTGGAATCGATACTGATGGCGCAATATTTTCAGCGTGCGTAACAATTCGAGCATGGTTGTATCGGGATCTGAGAAAACCGCTGAACTGAGAAATAGCCCTTCAATATAATTGCGTCGATAAAATTCCATGGTCAAACCGGCCAGCTCTTCCGCGGAAAAGCTGACCCTGCGGTGGTCGTTGGAGCGTCGGTTGGCACAATAGGCGCAATCATATCGGCAAGCATTACTGAGCAGGACTTTCAGCAGGGAAATACAGCGCCCGTCGGCCGCCCATGAATGGCAGATTCCACTGATATGCGTTGCCCCCGGGCCATTTCCGCTGCGGGTACTGCCGCAGGATGCGCAGGAGGCATCATATTTGGCGGCACCACTCAAAATAGCCAGTCTTGTCTGAAGATCCGGAGGATCGCTCAGCGAAATGGAGGGGCTATGGATTCGAGAAGATCTTGCCGGCATGTAGTCCCCTTTCGCAAATATCTTTAAACGGCGCCAGCAAAAACAGCTCAGAATGAATACAATCAACTTGGACGCCAGAATGATTCGCTTGTTTATGTAGTATTTTGTGAGGCTATTAAGTGGTGCTCCTACACTGTGAATCTACCGACCATTGAAATCTATTTGTGTGACAAAAAAAGTCACAGCCATAGGTTTCACTCCTGAAACTGTCTCGACCTGTTTATTTGATGGAGTTTTTCCGCAGTGGATCTATAAAAAATCAAGACGGTAAGCTCCAACCTGCTAGTGTTCTGTGCGGTTAGTTCTGTAGTTTAATTCTGGACCTTTTTGCCGCTGTCTACGTTTTTAGCCAGGCCTGCGCCGGCATGCCTTGGCAGCAGAAAAAATGACTCAGAATTTATTCAAACAACTAACCCAATAGGACACTAGGTTGATTTCGTGATGGGACGAGCTAAAGAAAAGGATTGTTTTCAATCAGTTTTTCATAAATGGAGCCCGCCTTGTTTCATGCTTGCCGGGCTGGGTCAAGATTAATCCATAAACGAAGGGGGCTCTTTCAAGCCCCCAGAAGAAGCGTTGAGACGTGAACAGGTTAGAAATAAGTATTCAAGAATGAGGTGCGCTGCCTAAGCTCCTTCCCTGTATTTTCCAATTCCTAATTCCCGGTCATCCAGCCGCTCGGGATCATGCATTGCATATTTGTTGTACTCACTGATGCCGAACTCTCTGGCATCCACCTGTTGGCGGTTATCTTTGGCTGTAATTTTGTGGATACCGACAGCAGGCCCATTGCTGACGAATTGTGATCCAGCGAACGCCAGGGATGAAATAGCAAAAATACCTGCAACTGCTAATGTGAGAGGTCTCGTTTTCATATGTATCTCCTTTCTGCTCAAAGCGCGGTTGGCTTTGGTTCAGATGAATCGTTAATGTGACTATAAAGGTAATCTATTCCTTTGAGAATGAAAACTGTGTTATTTTGCATTGTATGTATTCGCTTTTGGAATAGGTTGGGTCTTTAATGAATTCGTTTGAAGCTATGGAGATATTTACTCGGGTGGTTGTTACTGGAAGTTTTTCTGCGGTAGCGCGAGAAATGAATACCGGGCAGCCAAAAATAAGTAAGCAGATCGCCGCTCTTGAGGACCGGCTGGGCTCACGGCTGTTGAATCGGACCAGCAGGCACCTGACCCTGACTGAAGCAGGGCAGAGTTATTACGAGCATTGCCTCAATATCCTGAAGCAGGTGGCTGATGCAGAAGAGGAAGTGCAATCCTTTGCCACAAATCCTCGGGGCAGATTGCGGATCAGTGCTTCCGTTGCTTTCGGGCGATTACATCTTGCTCCCTATCTGTCAGAATTCCTGGAGCGCTATCCGCAGATTCAGCTCGATTTGTCTTTGAGCGATCACTTTATTGATCTGATCGGGGCAAGGATCGATGTTGCCATTCGGGTTGGAGCCTTGGCGGATTCGACCCTGGTTGCCCGGCGGCTAGGCAATGCTCCACTGGTTATCGTGGGGGCGCCTGACTACTTCAGTCGCTATGGTTACCCCCAGCATCCCCATGAACTCAGAAAACACAATTGCCTGGTTTATACTATTCAGGAGGGGGGGCATATCTGGCGGTTTAAAAAGAACAATCAGGAACTGGCCGTGCATGTCAAAGGCAACTGTCAGTCTGATAACACCGACGGCATTCGTGATGTGATTGTCGCGGGCACCGGGTTGGCGATGGTGCCAAGCTGGATGGTTTTAAGGGAGTTGGAAACCGGCCAGCTGGAAACGGTCCTGAACGATTATCTCCCCTGGTCGACACCGATCAACGCCATCTATCCCGTTAATAAATATGTCCCCCTCAAATTATGTTGTTTCGTTGATTTCCTGAAAGAGAAGTATCTGGAGCAGAATCTGTTTGAAAATTTTTAGTCGACGGCTGGAGATGGCCTGTTAGCTGCAGACGATGCAAAAACAACAAAGAGGACGGCTCTTCATTGTTTTCACAGAGTTGATCGCCGTCTTTTTAATGCGGAATTGAATCGTGGTCAGGAGTGAGGGGGCGCCGACCGACAGGGCTTGAACCCGGTCAACAGAGGGCAAGAGAATCTACCAATGGCAAAATATCGTGGCTAAGCAACCATACAAAACAAAGCGACAGAGGCAAGGTCTGTTACAAAAACAATTTATAGGCCGGATCATTGCTCTCTTCCACAAAGTGGTAGCCGAGCCGGTTCAGAAACTCTTGCAAAGCTGCTTCATGATTGTCCGGTATTTCGAGTCCGATAAGAACCCGGCCGAACTCACCGCCCTGGCTGCGGTAATGAAACAGCGAAATGTTCCAGTCTGCACCCATGTCTGCGAGAAAGCGGGACAACGCGCCCGGTCTCTCCGGAAACCGGAACCGGAACAGCCGTTCCCGGTTGGCTTCTGCGGAGCGACCTCCTATCATGTAGCGAAGGTGTGTTTTGGCTAATTCATTGTCGGTCAGATCAATGGTCTGATAGCCTTCTTTGTTAAGTCGTTCGATAAATTGTTTTTTGGTCTCGCCGGCCCCAACGGAAACCCCCATGAACAGTTGAGCCCGAGTCCGGTCCGCCAGGCGGTAGTTGAATTCGGTAATATTCAGGGTATGAAGGATATTGTTGCAAAAATAGCGCAGCGCACCGGGTTGTTCCGGAATAGTGACGGCAAGGAGGGATTCTTTTCCTGCGCCGGTCATAGTACGCTCCGAGACATAACGCAGGCGTTCGAAGTTCATATTGGCGCCGGAGTTAATGGCGACCAAAGTTTGTCCGCTGACGGAGTTATTTTTGACGTACTGTTTCAGCCCGGCAATACCCAGCGCGCCGGCTGGTTCAACGATTGAGCGGGTGGCTTGGTAAATCGATTTGATGGCACCACACAGCTCATCGGTGCTGACTCTGATGATGTCATCGACATATTTGCGGCACAAATCATAGGTCAACTTGCCGACCTGGCGGACCGCAACGCCATCGGCAAATATACCCACCGATTGCAAGCTGATCCGCTTGCCAGCGCGGAGTGATTGATACATGGCATCGCTGTCGACAGGTTCGACACCGATGATTTTGGTCTCCGGGGACAGGGCTTTCAGGTAGGCGCCGATTCCGGAAATGAGGCCGCCGCCGCCGACCGGAACGAAGACGGCGTCCATCTTCTCCGGGCTTTGCCGCAGCAATTCATAAGCGATGGTGCCCTGTCCGGCAATGACCTGTTTGTCGTCAAACGGGTGGATATAGGTCATGCCGGTTTCGTCCAGTATTTGCGCGCAGCGCTCGGCGGCCTCGGAATAATTGTCACCGTAAAGCACAACTTCGGCACCATAGGATTTGACCGCATCGATTTTGATGTGCGGCGTTGTCGCGGGCATCACGATAAGTGCTTTCAGACCAAGTTTTTGCGCTGAGAAAGCAACGCCTTGGGCGTGGTTGCCAGCAGAAGCAGCAATCACGCCGCGGGCCTGTTCTTCCTTGGATAACTGGGCAATTTTGTTGTAGGCACCGCGCAGCTTGAAGGAAAACACGGGCTGCAGGTCTTCGCGTTTTAAAAGGATGCGATTCTGCAGTTCGCGGGACAATTCGGTGGCCTCCTCCAATGGGGTTTCCACTGCCGCTTCATAGACCCTTGAGGTAAGGATGTGACGGATCATTTCCTGCATGGCCAGACCATTCCTTTATTCTGCGCGTTCTCGCAACGCTAATTGGTTTCCATCCGCAGACGGCTTTTTTTCACTGTAGCAGCGTCAATCTGCAGGCTTACTTGTGCGGCGTAACAGTGTACGCCACACAAGTAAGCTATTGATGTTCCGTGCCACACCGAAAAATTGCTCGTTGCCAATTTAAGAACTTGACTATTGTTGCCTGTTTATTCCATCCCGACAAACAGTTTGATGTACTGTAAACGTTCGTGATCTTTGGGGGTGGAACTCTTCGCCTGACTCAGCAGCCCGCGGAAATCACAGAGTTTTTCGTAACCCTGCTGCTGCATCCAGTCGCGCATTCCTTGTTCAATCACCTTAATCTGCCCGGTTCCATTGACAAACAGGGTGGAACACAGTTGGACCACTTTCGCACCGGCGAGCAGCGCTTTAATGGCGTCTTCACTCTGATGGATTCCGGTGGATGCTGCCAGGTCACAACCGGTTTTGCCGGCCAGAATCGACAGCCAGCGTAGAACCTCACTGATTTCGCTCGGTTTGCTGTAGGGGTTGCCCGGGACCAGTTTTTTGTTCTCAATATCGATATCGAGTTTGTAGAACCGGTTGAACAGGACCAGCCCGTCAGCACCTTTCCAGATAATGTCGCCAGGCTCTTTGTCTTTGCCGAGCCAGCCGACGCTGTAAGCCGGAGCTTCTGCACGATCACGGGTCAGTCGGTCGGCAAAGTTGGCAAAGTTGGTGAAATAGGGACCGACCTTCATGGCAACCGGAATGCTGACCTGCTGTTTGACCTGATATAGGATTTTAAGATAATTGTCGACGATGTCCAGACCCGGTTGTTGTGGATCGGTCGGCATCAGGCTGGCATTAAGTTCGATACCATCCGCTCCGGCGGCTTCGAGTTTTTTGGCATACCCGGCCCAGCTTTCCCCGGAAACACAGTTAAGGCTGGCAATGATCGGCACATTGACCGCATTTTTGGCTTCCTTAAGCAGCTCTAGGTATTGCCGGGGGCCAAGCTCCGCGCCGTATCCCTGCAGGTACTGGTAGGCCTCTCCGTAACCGGAATATTCTTCAGCATGACTGCTGAGCTGGTTGGTTTCCGCGATGATCTGCTCTTCAAAGAGGGACTTCAGAATGATTGCTCCGGCGCCGGCTTCAGCGCAGTCGCGAATCCCGGAAAGAGAACCCGTTTTGCTACTGCTGGCAACAATAATCGGGGATTTGAGGGGAATTCCCATATAGCTTGTTGAAATATCAATCATGTGATTTCTCCTTATGGCCTTGTTGTCAACTCGGACAATGCTCGAAACGATAAATAAAAACCCGTAACAGGATAGGAATGTTATACTTTGCCCACTATGAAAAAGTTACACGTATTCAGTTTCTGGGATCGATTGCAGGCAGGGCTGCTTAAAGAGATTCTTGCTGGCGAAGGTATTGCGTGCATTTTGCGGAACGATCAGCTGTCCTCAGCGTTAGGCGAGATTCCATTTAACGAATGTTCTCCGGAACTCTGGGTTATCGATGATGAAACTTATCCTCGAGCCAAGCTGTTACTCACCGGTTGGTTGAAAAACGATAATACCGACGGCGAACCCTGGGTCTGCCCGCACTGTGGAGAGCATTGTCTGCCCCATTTCGGTGCCTGCTGGTCTTGTGGAACCGAACGCGAGTAAATACATAGCATAACAATTATTTCTTGACCAGAAATTGCGTCATTCAGGCCGCTTTTTTTGCCTGTCGTCGCTTTCGAAGACCTCACAGGCTTTTCCGGTCGACTGTTCTTGAGCAGGACACTAGCTCATTGCCATCCGGAAACTCCGCAGATTGACACCGCCACAGCGGAAAAGGGCGGTTTCGGATGAAAACTAGCCGATCCCTGCTGGTTGGTTAGCGGACGGGCAGGAGCCGCGAAGATTTTATGCAGCTATTGTTCTTGACGTGATTTGCCGCGATTCTCTAACATGCGCGTCTGCAACCTTTTAACAATGGAGATTTCTGTGAAGATGCGTATCATAATCGATTCAATGGTTTGTTGCGGTAGTTCCGAATGCATCAAAGCCTGTCCGGAAAAGGCGATAACCTTGCAACATGGCAAAGCTGTTCTTGATGAAGCAAAATGTGACCTGGATGGCATCTGTATTCCGGCCTGTCCCCAAGGGGCTATCAGCTTTTTGGAAAACTGAGTTGGCCGGTTGCTCGCCGGTTTTTTGCCGAGTGAGTCTCTTGTCGTCAGCAACTTGTCTGTAAAGGAACCAGACCCATGATTTTATCCGGCCAGGAAATCGAAAAAAGAATCGGTGGGGATATCGTGATTGATCCCTATGATCCTTCCCGCCTGAACCCGAACAGTTATAATCTGGCCTTGCACGATGAGCTGGTCGTTTATGACGAGCCGGTTCTTGATATGAAGAAGAATAACCTTCATCATTCAATCAGGATTCCTGCCGAAGGGCTGGTCCTCGAGCCACACCGACTTTATCTGGGGAGAACCGTTGAATACACGAAGACTTCGGGGTTGGTTCCCATGCTGGAAGGGCGTTCTTCGGTAGGTCGCCTGGGGCTTTTTGTGCATGTCACCGCAGGGTTTGGGGATGTCGGGTTCAGGGGCTTCTGGACCTTGGAAATTTTTTGCGTACAACCAATCCGGATTTATGCCGGAGTGCAGATCTGTCAGATCTATTATCATTCAATTGAAGGAGCGTACGCCAATTATAACAGTGGCAAATACCAGAATAATTCAGGGATCCAGGCCAGTCTGTTGTACCGGGATTATCTTGAAAAATGACCATCTGTCTGGCCGCTACGGATGTCTCCTGAACGTTTCTATTGCAGGCTTTTGAAAAACAGTCTGCCGAGCTCATGGATGGGCGATCAAAATCAAAGACGCCTTTCTAATCATTGATTTTGTACGGTGGAGGAAGCCGCGCTATTCTCCACCGGGCTTGGAAAAGGCCAGGGCTGGACTTTTTCAACAACCTTTATAGGTAAAGTAACAGCAGTATAGAATTTTGTTTTGGAAAAAAAATAAGTTCTATCAAGTTGGAAGGCTGTTTTAGTAGGCTGCTGGTGCTCTGGATGTCCGTGCCATTTCTTTGAAATTGTTGAGCTTTTCTCCTGCCTTTTGACCGAAAGAGGGATGTGACCGTTTTATTTCCCGTAAACTGTTGTTTTATAAGGATTTTCTTTTCAGAAAAACATTGACTTGCTCTGCCTCAGTGTAAGATAAGGAAATATATATCATGTAGGGTACTGTTGGACTCTGCATGTTTTTTTATTTATTCCTGAAAGGAGAGCAGATTATGGGAGCATATCATCAGCACGTGGCCGTTCCGTGCCGCTGCGGGGGGCAGGCAAAGATTTTCGGTCCGAGCAGTTTCGCACCGTCCAGTCATTGGGGGATCTATTGTTCTAAAGATAATTGCGAAAAAATGGCTGTTGCCGACTCCATGGAAGATGCAATCGATCGTTGGAATGAAGAGCAGGCTTTGGAAGCTTACGCTCTTTGATCCAGCTTTATTGTTGATACAGTTCAGATATTTGAAAAAAGCGGTCATGCAGGCCGCTTTTTTTTTGCCCTTCTTCGCCTTTCTGCTCTTTATGAATCATGCTATTCTTTCACCCTTGGTGCTGGGCTGAAGGAGCTGCCGAGTCATGAATAAACTTCAAAATGGGACTTAACTATGATGAAAATTGACGAAAATTCTCCTACGACAATATATCTGCACGACTATCGGTCGCCGGCCTTTCTGGTCGAAAACATAGAACTTAATTTCGATATGCACGAATCCGCAACTCTGGTTTCCTCAAAAATTCAATTTTATCTCAACCCCGACCGGGAGGGGCGGTTGGAGCCATTGTCTCTGCATGGGGAGGCGCTGGAGTTGTTAGCTGTTGCCATAGATGGCGAGCCTCTTGCCGCTGGCGAGTACGTCATGACGGATGAAGGGCTGGAAATCCCGGTGGTTCCGAACCGGTTTGTGCTTGAGGTAAAAACTCAAACTGACCCGGTTCATAATACCTCCCTCGAAGGCCTTTACCTTTCCAATGGCAACTTTTGTACCCAGTGTGAGGCGCAGGGTTTTCGTAAGATAACTTATTATCCTGATCGCCCCGATGTCCTGGCCCGCTTCCGGGTGAGGGTCGAGGCTGATCAGCATTACCCGGTTCTGCTTAGCAATGGGAACCTGGTCGAGCAGGGCCGTCTTGGCAATGATCGTCATTTTGCTGTCTGGGACGATCCCTTTCGCAAGCCGAGTTACCTTTTTGCCCTGGTGGCTGGAGACCTGGTCTGTCTGGAGGATCATTATCAGACCGGTTCAGGGCGTGACGTCCTGTTGCAGATTTACGTTGAGGCACGCAATCAGAGCTATTGTGAGCATGCCATGCGGTCGCTGCAACAAGCGATGCGCTGGGATGAAGAGGTCTATGGTTTGGAGTACGACCTTGATCGTTACATGATTGTCGCCGTTGACGACTTCAATATGGGGGCCATGGAAAATAAAGGGTTGAATGTCTTTAATTCCAAATATGTTCTGGCTCATCCCGATACGGCAACGGATAGCGATTATCTGGGTGTTGAATCTGTCATCGGGCATGAGTATTTTCATAACTGGACCGGGAATCGCGTGACTTGTCGGGACTGGTTCCAGCTGAGTCTGAAGGAAGGATTGACGGTTTTTCGTGATCAGCAGTTTTCCGCCGATCTGAACTCGGCTGCCGTCAAGAGGATTGATGACGTCAGGGTGCTGCGACAATTCCAGTTTCCCGAAGATGCCGGCCCCATGGCTCATCCGGTGCGGCCTTCCTCCTATGTGGAAATCAATAATTTTTATACCGCAACGGTTTATAATAAGGGGGCCGAAGTCATCCGGATGATGGCGACCTTGCTCGGGCGGGAACGCTTCATTGCCGGGGTGAGACTTTATCTGGAGCGGCATGACGGGCAGGCCGCCACCTGTGACGATTTTGTTGCTGCCATGGAGGAGGCCGGACAAACTGATCTGTCAACCTTCAAACGTTGGTATCGGCAGTCCGGGACACCAAAGATTCATTTTGAGCAGGATTATGATTCTCATGCCCGGACTTTCCGGCTGCGGGTCTCGCAAAGTTGCCCGGCAACGCCGGGACAGCCCGAGAAGGAACCCTTTCTTATCCCGCTGGCTGTTGGTTTGCTCGACGAGTCCGGCAATGACCTCCCGCTGCGGCTGGAAGGTGAGTCTGCCGCTGGCAACGGGACTCGGGTTCTTGAGCTGCAGGAATCCAGCCAGGAATACTGTTTCCAGGATGTTCCCTGCCGACCGGTTGTCTCGCTATTGCGCGGGTTCTCAGCTCCGGTGCAAATGACGACCGTTGTTGATGCGGAAGACCTGGCTTTTCAGCTGGTTCATGACAGCGATCCATTTAATCGTTGGGAGGCCGGGCAAAAATTGGCGGTCAGTGAACTGCTCCGTAACTATCGAGAGCTTGCACCCGGCCGGGATTTTTCTTTGAGCCCTGTTTTTATGGAAGCCTGGCGAAGCGCGCTGGCAGACCGATCGACTGATCGCAGCTTTTTGACGCAATTATTGACCCTGCCGAGCGAACAGTATCTGGCCGACCAGTTGGACGAATTCGATCCGCACCAAATCCATGGGGTGCGAATGGCGGGCTATCGTACCTTAGTCGGTGCAAACGAAGACCTGCTCAATGAACGCTATGCTGAGGTGGCTGACCAGGGTAGCGGATATCGCCTTGATCCCGAATCAGTCGGCAGGCGCGCGTTGGCCAATTTCTGCCTGACGCAACTGTTGCAGTTGCCCAGCCCGGAAAAAATTGCTCTGGGCCTGGTTCAATATCGTGAAGCTCGTAATATGACCGATCGGTTGGCTGCTTTTACCGCTCTGATCAATACGGATGCCGATGAACGCGAAGAGCTGATAGATGATTTTTATCGTCAATGGCAAGCGCATCCTCTGCTGGTCGACAAATGGTTCAGCCTGCAGGCGCTGGCCCCTCGGGAACAGACCTTTGCCGAGGTGAAGCGACTCCTCGGTCATCCAAAATTCAATCCTGCCAACCCTAACCGGGTTCGTTCTCTGCTGGGGGCGTTTGCGCAGAATATGCTCGCTTTTCACCAGCCGGACGGCAGCGGTTATCAGCTGCTACGGGAGCGGATTTTACTGCTGGATCAGCACAATGCCCAGCTGTCGGCCCGCCTGGCGGGTCCCTTTACCCGTTGGCAGCGGCTTGAGCCGATCCGCCGTCAAGCGATGAAAAAGGAACTTGAGATCATGCAAAAGTCCCGTTTATCCCGGGATCTCTATGAAATTGTTAACAAGAGTCTGTGAAGCTGACGAGCTTGAAATTTCCGGTAACGGCGGCCTTCGGCTGCGCTCTTGAAGTCTCTTTCGAGGTAAGGAACAATGACTTTGGCAAATTATACGATTATTGGTTGCGGTGATATTGGCCTGAGGGTGGCGCGTGAGCTGATCAGGGCCGGGCATCGGGTTCATGCGACCGCCCATTTTGCAGAAGGGGCCTCTGCCCTTGAGCAGGAGGGGATCCATCCCATTGTGGCTAATTTTGACTACCAGGATGAGGTTCCCGAACTTCCCGTGAACGGACATGGGGTCTTTTATTTTTTGCCTCCCCAGGGCGGGGGAAGCAGTGATTACCGCATGGTTAATTTTTGTCGCCGCTTGACTGTCGATAATTGCCCTCGCAAGCTGGTCTATATCAGTACCAGCGGAGTTTATGGTGATTGCGGCGGACAGCTGGTCACTGAAGAAACCCCGCTTAAACCGTTGACCAGTCGGGCCAAGCGCCGGGTGAGTGCAGAAAACCAGCTAGGTGAGGCCGCTTCCAGGCTCGGTTTCGAACTGGTTATTTTGCGGGTGACCGGGATTTACGGACCCGGACGCCTCCCTTTTGCCCAGTTGCAGAAAGGCCATCAGGTTCTGCGCCCGGAAGAGTCTCCTCTGACCAATCGTATTCATAGTCTTGATCTTGTCCGGATCTGTCTGGCCGCCATGGACCGTGGGCAGCAGGGTGTTTTTAATGTCTGTGACGGACAGCCAAGCAGCATGAGCGAGTATTTTACCCAAGTTGCCGAGACCTTCGGGTTCCCGCTGCCGGAGCAATTGTCCATGGCTGAAGCTGAGCGGGTGATGAATCCGCTCACCCTTTCTTTTTTGAAGGAATCCCGCCGGATGTCAAATCATAAAATGTTGGCCGAACTGCAGATTGAACTGGCCTATCCGGACCTTGCAAGCGGATTACAGGCCTGTGGGGCCGGCTTATGATCAGGCAGGTTGGGACTGCAGTTGTTAAGCCGGTCGCCGGTTTTACCCGTGGCTTCGGCTATCCGGCCAAAGCAGCCAGACTGTTTTTGCGCAAACCTGGCCTAATAAGGTTTTTGGTCATTCCTTTTTTCATCAACCTGCTGGTTTTTTCAAGTGCCGTTTATTACGGCCTCGATCTTTTTCAGCAGGTGCTGCAGACTTATGCCCCCACGACCGAGGTCTGGTACGGAATGATGCTGTATTATCTGGCCTGGGTGGTCGCCTTGTTATTAACCACGGTGATCGTTTTTTTCTCTTTTACCGTCGTCGGCAACCTGATCGCGTCTCCTTTTAACGAACTGTTGTCGGAGCGGACCGAGAATCTGGTGCTGGGTGAAACCCCTCAGGAAGGATTCAGTGTGCGCCGTTTTCTGGTCGAATCAGGGACGGCATTTATTGCTGAGCTGAAGAAAATGGCTCTTTTCCTTGGCTGTATGCTGCTGCTGCTCCTGCTCAACTTCATCCCCGGGATTGGCTCGCTGATTTATGCTGTCCTGGCACCTTTGTTGACGCTGTTTTTCTTGGCCGTGGAATATATGGCCTTTGTTTTGATGCGCAAGCAGATCAGCTTTGCAGATCAGCGGCGCTATGTTTTTAGACATCCCATGTTGATGGGAGGTTTTGCCTGCAGCGTGTTTTGCCTGCTGGCTATTCCTTTTCTGCAGTTCTTTTGTATCCCTCTGGCCGTGGTCGGCGCAACCCTGCTTTGGTGCGATTTTCCAGGAGAGGAAGAATCACGCTTCTCGCAAACGCGCTGATAGGTTCATTCAGTTGTCCTGTTTTGGCATGCATAAGAGGGGGCGGATGGAGGGTTGTTCGCCATTTTAAAATGAATATTTAACGTAATTCTTTATTGTTAGGGTGGTGTAAGATTTTTATGAGCGGAAGATGATTCGACGGTTGCCGTGCCTTTTAATCTGGGCTAGACTGTCAGCTGTCGAAGGAATTTATTTTTATTACGATTTTATTGAAAAAATGTACAACGCATTGGCTGGCTAATCACAATTGTGATTGGCTGAGGCTTGGTGGTGTTAGGGGGGCGAAGGCCTGAAGCTGGTTACAAGGTCCCGAAAATTAAAGTATCGCCATAGGGCGGTCATTTGTGGCGCCATCTATCTTGGGATATAAAACATTGAGGGAGATTTCTGTCCGATGAGCGAACCCGGAAAAACAAAGTTTCAAGTTGATTTGCGGCGACACCTGCGTGAAAACTATGTCCATGAGAGCCTGACTCATCTGATTTGCGAGATCGCAGAAGCTTCCAAATATATCATCAATTCCATTCGGACCGGCGATCTTGGGGTGGCGGGGACGTCAAATCTTTATGGCGAAGAGCAACTGGCCCTGGATGTTCTGGCCGACCGGATCCTGCGTAAACGTCTGGATCATTCACGTGTTGTCGCTAACATGATGTCGGAAGAGATGGATGAAATCATTCCCATCTCTCCTGACTGTGAAGGCAAATATTCTGTTGCCTTTGATCCCTTGGACGGCTCCTCTCTGGTTGATGTCAATCTCGCCGTCGGCACAATTGTTTCGATTTATGAAGGCTGCGATTTGCTGCAGCCCGGTCGTAACCAGGCTGCAGCAATGTATATTCTATATGGGCCGCGGACGACGCTGGTTTACAGTGTCGGTAAAGGTGTACATGAGTTTGGCATGAACAACCTCATGGAATATACCCTGTTGCGTGAGAATATCACCATAGAGCCCGAAGGGAATCTTTATGCTCCCGGCGGTATGAGGAACCTGTATACGAGTGGTGTCGAAGCCTTTGTCTCCACTCTGGAGAAGAGAGGCGTCAAGTTGCGTTACAGTGGTGGCTTTGTCCCTGATATCAACCAGGTTCTGCTCAAAGGGAAAGGCATTTTCTTTTATCCTCATCTCAAAAATCAACCCAAGGGCAAATTACGCCTGCTGTTTGAACTCAATCCAATGGCGTTCCTGATCGAACAGGCCGGTGGCGCTGCCTCCAATGGCCACCAGCGAATTCTCGACCTGCAGGCCGAGCAAATTCACGAGCGGTCACCGGTATTTATCGGTTGCAAAAAAGATGTCGCCATGGCTGAGGAATTTATTCGTAAGCACGAAATTGAAAACAGTCCAAGCGCGCCCAAAAAGGTGACATCCAAAGAACCTCAGCCCGCCTGATCCAAGCGGCTGCTGAACGGACCGTCCGGTCATTTTCCAAGTATGGCCGGGGAAAATATTCTTTTTCCCGGCTTCATTACATCATTAATTCGTTGTCATTCGGAAACACTGGATGGCAATAATTAAGTTTTCAGATTGGAAACGAGCAGTTTTCTATTGTGGCAAATAAGCCTGTAGATTGACGCTGCTACAGCGGGAAAAAGCCGTTTCCGGATGGAAACTAGTTCAGAAAACTGTCGTTGCTTCTTGAGTGCTGTCCGCGCACTTGATAGGCTGATGAATAACAGCCTGCGGGGCTGAGCCAGGTCAACAGACGGTTGAAGCTGCATGAAAGGGGGGATGCAGCTGTTGAATCTTGCCTTTGTCGCTACTATCTTCGGCCTTGCCCTGGCTCCGTTGGGGGCACTCGGTCTGCCTTTTGGTGGGCTGGTCCTGCTGGTGGCAATCCTCTATCTGGCTTGGCAGCGCAGGAATTCCCATCCGCTTGTTCTGTTTTTTCTGTTTTTCCTGCTTGCCAATTTACGTTATCCACTCGCCTTTCCCGACCGGCAGGACCTCGATGAGATTGATGCCCTGAATAAACGGGTCGTGGTTACCGCGACTGTGACCCAGGCCGAATCTCTTTCTGGTGGTCGAACCCGGGCGGATTTGAGGGTGACGGGGCTATCTCTACGAGACCAAGCCCTTCCGTTGTCAGCACCTTTTCAGGTCCGTCTGTATATAGGTGCCGGAAACAATTTTCTGCTACCCGGCGATGAGATCCGACTGCGCAGTCGGCTGCGCAAGCCGCGTCTGTTTGGTACTCCCGGAGAATTCAACTGGCCACGGCAGTTGGCTGGTCAGGGGATTGCCATGACTGCCTGGATAAAACAGACCGATGAAATCGAAGTCCTTACCAGCAAGACAAACTCAGGGCTACGTTGCCTCTACGCTTGGAAGGGCAAGGTAGCTTCATTCATCACCTCAATCATGCCGACTGCCGATGCCGCTCTGGTGCGCTCTCTTATTCTTGGGGAAGGGCGGATGATGCCCGACCGGGAGCGCAGTGTCCTGGCCAGCGCCGGGATCAGCCATCTCTTTGCCATTTCTGGGTTGCACCTGGGTCTGATCGGCTGGGGCTTGTTTTCCCTTTTCTCACGTCTTTACCGCTCTTCCCCCCGGCTTCTTTCCTGGTGTCCTCCCCAGCGGGTTCTGCCTTATCTTTTGATCCCAATTTTGTTCGGCTATCTCATGTTGACCGGGGATGCGGTAGCAACTCGCCGGGCTTTCGCTCTGGTTGTGCTGGGCGCAGTATTTTTATTTATGCGCTATCATATCAACGCGTTGCAGTTACTGGTTTCGTTAGCTTTCCTGTCCCTGTTGTTTAATCCGCTACTGCTGTGGCAAGCCGGGTGGCAATTGTCTTTTGCCGGCGCCGCCGGAATTGTCTTCTGGCATCCTTGGTTTTCTATGCTCGGAAAAGGACACTCTGTTCTTCTCCGCTATCCTGTGCAACTGCTTATGGTGACGGGTGCTGCGACCCTTGCAACCTTGCCCTTGGTTCTGTTTAATTTTCATCTTTTGGCTCCGGCAGGCGTCCTTGCCAACCTGGTTGCTGTTCCCATGGTTACATTGTTCGCTCTTCCCACCGGATTGCTGGGGATGGCGGTGCTACCCTTTTACCAACCTGTTGCCGAGCAGTTATTTATCTTTGATGGTTTTATTCTTAATACGCTGGTCCGTTTTTCAGAGTGGCTGATCGCTCTGCCGGGATTGGGCAGCCATATGGTTTTTCTTTCCCGCTTGCAGTATTTGAGTATCGGTCTGCTGGTGGTTGCACTCTGTAGTGTGGCCACAAAGCCTGCCCGAAAAAAACTGCTGTTGTTGGTTGCTCTGCTGTCTCTTACAATTGGGATTTGGCTAGTTCCAAGGGAAAGTACGACTCCATTAACAATCACCATGTTCAGCGTTGGGCAAGGGGAGTCTCTGCTGCTTCAGAACGGTCATGGTCAAACCGTGCTGATTGATGGCGGCGGGTTATACAGTGAGCGGTTTGACGTTGGTGAACGGCTATTGGCGCCAGCTTTGGCGGAACTTGGTGTCGGTCGGCTTGATGCGATTATCTTAACCCATGATCATCCTGATCATCGCAAGGGACTCGTGTTTATTCTTGACCATTTCAAGGTCGGTGAAGTGTGGGCCACCAAGCCCTTGACAGACCTCAATGAAGCTTTTTCAGCTGCGGTGCAGCGCAACAGCGGACTGTTCCGTGTTGCTGAGCCGGGTTGGTCAGGACTGCCGTTTTGGCTGGGGCCGCCTTTGCGAGTTTTTTCGCCGGCGATCAGTCAGCTCTCGGAAAATGATTTGTCACTGGTTGTTTTCTGCAGGTTGAATTCAGATAATGGACTTTTATTGACTGGCGATCTGGAAGCAAAAGGGGTCGGGATTCTCCTTCAGGAAGAATTCGGGCCGGTTTCGCTGTTGAAACTTCCTCACCATGGCAGCAGGCACTCCGCGACCCGGAAATTGATTGCCCGCTTTCGACCAGCGGCCTGCCTCGCTTCGGCGGGGTTCAGAAATCGCTATCACCTTCCTGCACAGTCTTTGGTGAACCATCTGGAAGAGGAGGGGATTCCTTTGTTCAGAACTGATTTACAGGGAACGGTTCGGGCTGCCTTTGCCTCTGACGGATGGCATTTCAGCCTCTGGGAGAATGGGCTTTTCCGTTGACAATCGGAAGGGATTACTGCTAAAAAACTCTTATTATTATAGGAGTCTTATGGTTTCGGTCCAATCGAATATTCTGATTGTCGATGACGAGCTTTTTTTTAGAAAACTGTATCGCGATATTTTGCTGAATGCAGATTATCACGTTACTGTTTGCTGCGGCGGCGATGAAGTCATCAGGAAAATCCGCCAGGAGCAGTTCGACCTGATTTTGACCGATATGGTCATGCCGGGAAAAGACGGCTTGGATATCCTGCGCTACGCACGAACCCTGCCTAATCCTCCGGACGTCATTCTGGTGACCGGTCATGCCAGCCTTGAATCTGCGATTGATGCACTGAAAAACGGAGCGCGCGACTATCTGGTCAAACCGTTTAATCCGGAAGAGCTGAAGCATTTGGTCGAAACCTGCCTTGAGCAGCGCCGGTTGCTGACCGAAAATGATCAATTGCGCCGGCAGGTGCAATTATTTCAGAATGCGCAGACCCTGTCATCTTTGATTGCTCTGGAAGATCTGCTGTCGCAATCCCTGGACATTCTGATGCGTGAAACCGGAGCGACTGTTGGCTGCGCAGTCAGGATCAATCCAGACAATATCCCTGTCGTGATTGATTTGCGAAATACTGCTGAGCTGGAAACGCTGCGAGCCATAGAGGCATTGCTTCCTGAAATTACTGAACAGCATTCGTTTTTTCAATCTTCCAGGGAGTTCGCGCAAAATGCCCCGATGGGAAACTGGAGCTTGGAAGAGTTATGGCTTCTGCCATTGCGGGATGGTGGGCAGCTGAAGGCGGTCATTGCTTTGTGTGGTCAACCTGCCGCTTTTGATAAAAGCCTTCCCGAAGCAGATCTGCGTTATTTGTGTGACCAGATCGCCCTCGGTTTTGCCAATTTCTGTCGCTACCAAAGTGCAAAGCAGTTAATGTATACCGACGATTTGACCGGACTTTATAATCATCGCTATCTGCAGGTTGCTTTGAATCAGGAAATCAGGAGGTCCCAGCGCTATGGGCTGGAATTTTCCCTCTTGTTCCTCGACCTCGATCATTTTAAAGAGATCAATGATCAGCATGGTCATCTTGCCGGCAGTGCTGCCCTGAAAGAAGTCGGATTTTTGCTGCGCGACTGTGTCAGGGAGGCCGATACTCTTTTTCGTTTTGGCGGAGATGAGTTCGCTGCCATTCTGGTTGAAGCTGATGCGGAAACGGCACGGATTGTCGCCGAGCGTGTGCGTAAAGCGATTGAAGGCCATGTCTTTCTTGAAGATCGGGGCCTGCGCAGTTTCGTCACGGTGACGGCAGGGTTTGCGACATTCCCTTCTGACGCGACGGACAATGAGTTATTGCTGAATCTGGCTGATCGGGCTATGTACGCCGGTAAGAACATGCGCAACATAATCTGCAGCGTTGCCGATATCCCGGATAGAAATTGATCTTGTTGGTTTGCCGCCGGTTTCGCGCCACCGATGCCGAGGGGATTTGCCGCCTTCATTGCTGAAGAAAAAAGCACAATTTTCTGCAAGACCTCTTTCCGCACGCCTTAAAATAAGGTATCTTTCCAAGCTTGTGTAGTCCGCTTGGCATTTTGAATTTGACAGACATTTTTTCTTTAAGAACAACACTAAGGATATTATTTTGACTATTTCTGCTATCAAAGGAATGAATGACATTCTGCCGGGAGAGGTTGAAACATGGCAATTTCTTGAGCAGAGTGCCCGTAACATATTTGAAATTTACGGATTTTCAGAAATTCGGACGCCCGTTCCTGAAAAAACCGAGCTGTTTTGCCGCTCAATCGGAGAGACAACGGATATTGTTGAAAAGGAAATGTATACCTTTGCCGACAAAAGCCAGAATTCCATGACGCTACGCCCCGAGGGCACGGCGCCGGTAATGCGTGCTCTGATTCAGAACCGGCTTTATAATCAGGATTCGGTCACCAAGCTTTATTATCTGGGGCCGATGTTCCGCTATGAGCGTCCGCAAAAGGGGCGCTATCGCCAGTTCCATCAACTGGGTGCAGAGGTTTTGGGTGTTGAAGACCCCAAAATTGACACTCAGGTTCTGGCTATGTTGCATCACTATTTCAGGTCTATCGGAATTGACAGTGTGTCTTTGCAGATCAATTCCCTGGGCTGTCCGGAGTGCAGGCCCGCTTACCGGGAGAAACTGGTGGCTTACCTGGAGTCGCGACTGACCGCACTGTGTCCGGAATGTCAAAGACGTTATCTGGTTAATCCTCTGCGGGTGTTGGATTGTAAAGTTCCCGGTTGTCGGGAAGCGACTACGGATGCGCCAGCCATGATCGAATCTCTCTGTGTGGATTGTGAAACGCATTTTTCACAGGTGCAAAAACATCTTGCTGCTCTGGAGATTCCTTTTGAAGTCAATCCCCGGATGGTGCGTGGGCTTGACTATTATGTCCGTACGACCTTTGAACTGGTGACCGACCAGTTGGGCTCTCAGAATGCTGTTGCTGCAGGTGGACGTTATGACGGTCTGGTCGAAGGGCTTGGCGGGCCGGCTCTGCCGGGGATCGGTTTTGCCATTGGACTTGAGCGCCTGGTCCTGCTTAAGGGGAGTGAGAAAATTGCACCGGGAGTTCCGGTTGTTTTTATTGCCGCCCTTGGCGATGCCGCGGTCGATCCGGCTTTTGTGCTGATGTCTCAATTGCAGGCGGCCGGGGTGCGCGCCGAGATGGATTATCAGAGTAAGAGCCTTAAAGCACAATTGCGCAGAGCGAATAAGTTGAATGCCAGGTATTCCCTGGTGCTCGGAGATGAAGAACTTGCCTCCGGGCAGGTTCAACTTAAAAATATGGCAGATGGGACACAGACTCCAGTCTCCTTAACCGGGCTGGTTGACCTGTTGGTCGAAAATAACAGCTAGTTACTGACTTCATTCTTGACCGCTGTTGATAGCGGTTCATATAATTTTTTAGCGTGCTTTAAAAAAGCACATATACTTAGGTTCGGAGGAACATTTTGAACGATAAACTTGGTGACTGGAAAAGATCTCATCGCTGTGGTGACCTGACGGCAGAACATATCGGCCAGGACATTTGTGTCATGGGATGGGTGCAACGGCGTCGCGATCATGGTGGATTGATCTTTATTGATCTGCGTGATCGGACGGGCATAGTTCAGCTTGCCCTCGACCCCGATCGAGATTCCGCTTCTCATGAAAAAGCCGAGCAGGTTCGTAACGAGTTTGTCATTGCCGCTCGTGGAAAGGTTTCACCGCGGCCTGAGGGCACGGTCAACCCCAAGATGAAAACCGGAGAGGTCGAAATTGAGATTACCGAATTGTTAATTCTCAATCGTTCTGAGACCCCGCCTTTTATGCTCGACGAATATACTGATGTTGCAGAGATTATTCGTTTGAAATATCGTTTTTTGGATTTGCGCCGACCAGCGTTGCAGAACAACCTGATGATGCGCCACCTGGTTGCCAAAACCGTCCGCAACTATCTTGACGGGCAAGGTTTTCTCGAGATTGAAACACCGGTTCTGACCAAGAGTACTCCGGAAGGAGCTCGTGACTATCTGGTACCGAGTCGGGTCAATCTGGGGAAATTTTATGCGCTGCCTCAGTCTCCTCAGCTGTTTAAGCAGCTGTTGATGGTATCGGGTTTTGACCGTTATTTTCAGATCGTCAAATGTTTTCGCGACGAAGATCTGCGGGCGGACCGCCAGCCTGAATTTACTCAGATCGATTGCGAGATGAGCTTTGTCAAGCGCGACGACGTAATGACTGTTATGGAAGGAATGGTCTCTGAAATTTTCCAAGCCGCCATTGGCGTCAAGATCAGCCTGCCGATCGCGCGGTTGTCTTACGCTGAAGCACTGCACCGTTTCGGTGTCGATAACCCGGATTTGCGCTTCGGCTTCGAATTGGTGGATATCACGGCGCAGGTTGCCGGTTCACAGTTTAAGGTTTTTGCTGATGTCGCCGCCAATCAAGGGCTGGTTAAAGCGCTTAATGCCAAGGGGTGTGCACGATTCTCCCGGAAAGAGCTCGATGACCTGACTGATTTCGCTAAGATCTATGGCGCTAAAGGCTTGGCCTGGGTCAAAGTGACTGAGGATGGCTGGCAATCGCCGATTGCTAAATTTTTTACCGCAGAAGAGCTTGCCTCTTTGAACGCTTCGCTGGATGCCGAAGTCGGTGATCTGTTGCTGTTCATGGCCGATACTCCGGCAATTGCCAACGAAGCCCTTGGTCGGTTGCGTGGACATCTGGGGCAGAAGCTTGGTCTGGCCAGCAAAGAAGATTATAAATTTGTCTGGATAACCGATTTTCCGCTGCTTGAATGGGATGCTGAAGAACAACGTCATGTTGCCGTTCACCATCCTTTTACTGCACCGCTTGAGGAGGACATCCCGCTGCTTGACAGCGACCCCGGCAAAGCCCGCGCGCAAGCCTACGATCTGGTCCTTAACGGGTCGGAAGTTGGCGGGGGGAGTGTCAGGATCCATGATCAGGCAGTGCAATCGAGAATGTTTGAGCTGCTGGGGATCGGTGAAGAAGAGGCCAGGGAGAAATTCGGGTTCCTGCTGGATGCCTTGAGCTTTGGAGCACCACCGCATGGCGGGATCGCCTTTGGCCTTGATCGGCTGATGATGATCCTGACCGGCGCCGATTCTATTCGCGATGTTATCGCGTTTCCCAAAACCCAGAAGGCAACCTGTCTGTTATCAGATGCGCCCAATGATGTTGCGGAGAAACAGCTTCGCGAATTGGGGATTCGCCTGCGTACCAAGCAGAACGGATGAATCCTATAGCTCGGATGCCAGGACAGAGATGACATGCAGATGTTAAAACCTCTGTTGCCGATTTTTATGTTGATCATGCTTGTCATCGGAGGTTGTGTCCGACCTCCGCTTGACAGGCTTGAAGATGTCAGGAGCATTGTTGCCCATGCCTATGCTTCAGGTGCAGCTGAGTACGCGCCTGGAGAGTATCAACTGGCCAGCAGTGCTCTGCAGGCTGCGGAACAACAACTGAAAGACAAGGATTATCGACGCGCGCAAAGGACGCTGGATTTGGCTCAGCGCTATTCTGCGGAAGCTTTAAGCTTGACTATTGATATCAAAAAAAAATTAACCCAAGAACAGACGCGGATTGCCGAACAGAAACGTCTTGAACAGATTGAGCGTGAACGGCAGCTTGAAGAAGAGCGGCAACGGCGCATAGCACAGGAGCTGGCTCTTAAAAAACAGCAGGAAATTGAAGAGCGCAAACGTAAAGAGGCCCAAGCACGTAAGGAGAAGCTCAAGACCGCAGTCGTTGAGAAGAAGAAAGAGCCTGAACCCGTTCCGGAAAAGCCTGAGCTGGTGGATGAAGTGGAAGTGCAGGTTGGTGAAACTTTGGCAACAATTGCTGCCAAACCCGAGGTCTATGATGACCCATTGCTCTGGCCGTTGATTTACAAAGCAAATCGTGACCAGATTAAAGATCCCAAGGAAATTTTTGTTGGCCAGGATTTAACCATTCCTCGGGATAAAACAAAAGAAGAAATCAATGCTGCGCGGCAGGAGGCACGGGCTCTGAATTTATTCTGATTTAACCGGATTTTTGCTCCGTTTTGAAAGTATGCTTCATTTTTGAAATAAAAGTTTTTTCAAATTGAAGACTTTCCTGAATAGATATTTCTTCGGTTGTTTTCATAAAAAATGTCACTAGAATAGATACTTAAGCCACTGTCCCGCCTCCTGCGATTTTTTGTCTCAGGATGCAAAGATTCTTGACAGTCCTCAGGGCTTTGTATACTGTATACAGGAAGTGTGGATCTGCGATTTTTTTTAGAACATAGTTTTTATTTTGCGGGAAGGAAGGCTCTTCCCGCTGCCTTTTGTTTTCATGACTGAAGAGAAAATGGCCTGATTTTAATTCATGGAGAAAGTTTATCCCTTAAGGAGAAGAAAAGAAGATGGCATCTAAGATTATTTGGTCAGAAATTGATGAAGCTCCTGCGTTAGCTAGCTATGCGTTTCTTCCCGTTGTTAAAGCTTTTACCAAAGACGCTGATATTGAAGTTGAAACCAAAGATATCTCTCTTGCTGGCAGAATTGTTGCCAATTTTCCCGACAAACTGACCCCTGAACAAAAAATTGCGGATAACCTTGCTGAACTTGGTGACTTGGTGAAAAAGCCGGAGGCGAATGTCATTAAGCTGCCAAATATCAGTGCCTCCATTCCCCAGTTGCAAGCTGCAATCAAGGAATTGCAAAGCAAAGGTTACGACATCCCCAATTATCCCGAAGAAGCAACAACCGAAGAAGAGAAAGCTTTGCAGACCCGTTTTGCGAAGGTTCTCGGTTCCGCCGTCAATCCGGTCTTGCGAGAAGGGAACTCCGATCGTCGGGCCGCAGCTTCTGTTAAGGCGTTCGCCCAGAAAAACCCCCACAAAATGATGAAGGCTTGGCCCGAGGTTTCTCAGTGCCGCGTCGCGCACATGGAGGAGGGCGATTTCTATGCTTCAGAAAAATCCGTCACCATGGATAAGGCCGATACGGTCAGGATTGAATTTGTCGGATCTGCAGGGGTAGAGGTTCTTAAAGAAAAACTCGAACTGCTAGCAGGGGAGGTCCTTGACTCTTCGGTTTTGAATGTGGCCGCATTGCGAAAATTTTATGCTGAGACGGCTGCTGAGGCAAAAGAAAAGGGAGTCTTGCTGTCGTTGCACCTCAAGGCGACCATGATGAAGGTTTCCGATCCGATTATGTTCGGCCATTGTGTGTCGGTTTATTTCAAGGATGCCCTTGAAAAACACGCCTCAACACTCAAGGAAATTGGCGCTAATCCTAATTACGGACTTGGCGACATCCTTGGTAAGCTGGACAAACTTCCTGCCGCAAAAAGAGCCGAGATCGAAGCTGATATCAATGCCTGTTATACTGGGCAGGCTGCTCTTGCCATGGTCGATTCACGAAATAATATTACCAATCTGCATGTTCCTAACGATGTCATCGTTGACGCCTCCATGCCGAATGTGGTGCGCGACGGTGGTAAAATGTGGAATCTTCAGGATGAGCTTCAGGATACCATCGCCATGGTTCCGGATCGTTGCTATGCAACCATGTATCGGGAAATCATTGAGGATGCCAAGCGCAACGGACAGTTTGATCCCTCAACCATGGGGAGTGTTGCCAATGTCGGTTTGATGGCACAAAAAGCTGAGGAATACGGCTCCCATGATAAGACCTTCGAAGCCAAGGCAGACGGGGTTATCCGGATTGTCAATTCCGCAGGTGTGACCTTGCTTGAACAAAAGGTCGAAAAGGGGGATATCTATCGTGCTTGCCAAGCCAAAGATATTCCGATCAAGGATTGGGTCAAGCTGGCTGTCAACCGGGCCAACGCCTCCGGAGAGCCAGTGGTTTTCTGGCTTGACGAAAATCGTGGCCACGATGCCGAAATTATTAAAAAGGTCAATAAATACCTGCCCGAGTTCTCTCCTGAAGGGCTGGACATTCAGATCCTGCCGCCGGTTGAGGCCATGAAGTTCTCCTTACAAAGAGTTCGTAAAGGGGAGAACACCATTGCCGCGACCGGGAACGTATTGCGGGACTATCTTACCGACCTGTTTCCGATTCTTGAGTTAGGGACAAGTGCCCGGATGCTTTCGATCGTACCACTGTTGGCCGGCGGTGGATTGTTTGAAACCGGCGCCGGGGGATCTGCTCCCAAGCACGTTCAGCAGTTTCTAAAAGAGGGCCACCTGCGCTGGGATTCGTTGGGCGAGTATTGCGCTCTGGTTCCTTCCTTTGAGATGATTGCCGCGAACACCGGTAATTCCAAGGCTGCGGTGTTGGCCAAGACGCTTGATCAGGGGATCGGTAAATATCTTGAGAACCAGAAACTGCCTTCCCGTAAGGTTAACGAAATCGATAACCGGGGGAGCAGTTTTTATCTTGCTTTGTACTGGGCTCAGGCTCTGGCTGAACAGAATGACGATGCCGCACTGAAGTCCAGTTTTGAGTCGGTTGCAAAAGCACTGACCGAAAATGCCAAAAAAATTGATCAGGAATTGCTCTCCGCTCAAGGGTCACCGGTCGATGTCGGTGGGTATTTCCGCCCGGATCCGGTTAAGGCCAGCCAGGCTATGCGGCCGAGTGCAACATTTAACGCAATCATAGATAGCATGTAACAACCAGGTATGAATTTGTCGGCCCGGAGCAGGTTGCTCCGGGCCTAAAATTTATTTTCCCAACAGAAGGAGAAAAAAATGGCGAGACCAAAAATTGCTCTTATCGGTGGTGGACAGATTGGTGGCGTTCTTGCTCAGCTGTGTGCATTGCGTGAACTTGGCGATGTCGTTTTATTTGACATCGTTGAGAATATGCCCCAAGGAAAAACCCTGGATATTGCTGAGGCCTCACCGGTTGACGGCTTTGATGTTAACCTAAGCGGGACCAATGACTATAAAGATATAGCCGATGCCGCGGTTGTTATCGTTACTGCCGGGTTGCCGCGTAAACCGGGAATGAGTCGTGATGATCTGATCGGCGTCAACTCCAAAATCATGACCTCTGTTGCTGAGGGAATTCGCGATAATGCTCCAAATGCTTTTGTTATTGTTATTTCCAACCCTCTTGATGCCATGGTCACCCTGTGTCAGAAGGTGACCGGGTTCCCGGCCGAACGTGTTTGTGGTCAGGCTGGGGTGCTTGATTCTGCTCGTTTTGCCTCCTTTATTGCCTGGGAGTTGGGTGTTTCCGTGAAGGATGTTTCTGCCGTGACTCTCGGCGGGCACGGTGATACCATGGTGCCGCTGGTCCGTTATGCCAGTGTCGCCGGGATTCCGGTTATGGAATTGCTGGAACAGAAATACGGCAGCAGAGCGAAAGCTGAAGAGGTTATGACCGCCATGGTTGAAAGAACCAAGGGCGCCGGTGGTGAAGTTGTCAAGCTGCTTGGTAACGGAAGTGCTTTTTACAGCCCGGCATCTTCTGCCATCGCTATGGCAGAGGCCGTCCTTAAAGATCAAAAACGGGTTTTGCCGACCTGTGCCAGGTTGAATGGTGAATACGGTGTTGATGGCTACTATGTCGGTGTCCATTGTGTTCTTGGCGCCGGTGGAGTGGAAAAAATATTGGAACTGAAACTTGATGAGACCGAGCAGGCATTGATGGATAATTCGGTTGCCGCCGTTAAAGGTCTTGTCGACAGCTTGAATCTTTGAAAAATGGATAGCGCAGCGGGTACTGTTGGATGAGTGATCTTATGGTGCCCGGTTGTCGTCTGCTATGACTTACGGGACTGCTGGGTTTTGTCTGCCGATGCTTGGATCTCTATCGCTGAGCATCGGCGGACCGAGTTACTCTGTCTTTTTAAATTGGGACGGTCTCGCTGGGTCAGATTTATTTGTATTGGAGTTGAAGGGCAGTCTTTTAACTGCCCTTCTTATTAGGTGAAAGAATTTAATAATTTGAATGTCTGGATGATTTGCCGCGCTATAGAAACAATGTTATTTCTTGATTGATTTGGTCGGCTGGATGCGAAAATAAATTGGCTTAAAATAGCTGTTTATGATAGCATTCCGCCGTTTTGGACGGGCAGATTTTTTAATATTTTAGTCTTTGCATGTTTAAAAGGAGAAAGATTCTGATGAGCGCGAAAGCGAAAATCGAAATCATCGAAAAGTACTGTAAGGGGTGCAGCATTTGTGTTGAATTCTGCCCCACGAAAGTGCTTGAGATGGACGCATTTGTTGTCAAGGTTGCTAATGCTGATGCATGTATTGCCTGTAATCAGTGTGAGCTGCGTTGCCCTGATTTTGCCATTAAAGTTCATAAGCTGTAATTGCTAGAGGAGGTCAGTTCGTGGCTAAAAAAATAGCTTTATTACAGGGTAATGAGGCCTGTGCCCAAGGTGCAGTCTATGCGGGCTGTAAATTTTTCGGTGGCTACCCCATTACGCCTTCAACGGAAGTCGCAGAAGTTTTGTCTACTGAACTGCCGAAAGTCGGTGGACATTTTATTCAGATGGAAGACGAGATTGGGGCCATAGCGTCGGTCATCGGTGCTTCTTTGACCGGTACCAAGGCCCTGACCGCAACCTCAGGGCCCGGTGTCTCTTTAAAGCAGGAGCTTATCGGTTATGCCTGCATCGCCGAGGTTCCATGCGTCATCGTCAACGTCATGCGCGGTGGTCCTTCTACCGGTATGCCGACCGGGCCGGGCCAATCGGATGTCATGCAGGCCCGCTGGGGAACGCATGGTGATCATGCTGCTATTGCGTTGGCGCCTGCGTCCTGCCAGGAGATTTTCACCGAAACGGTACGTGCGTTTAATCTTGCCGAAAAATATCGGATGCCGGTTCAGGTTCTGTATGATGAAATTGTCGGGCATATGCGGGAACGGATCGAGTTTCCGGAGCCGGGCGAGTTGGAGGTCATTGATCGGGCCAAACCGACGTGTGCTCCCGAAGATTACAAACCTTTTGATCCTTCTGAAACCGATGTTCCGCCGCTGGCTGCATTCGGTTCTGAATACCGCTTTCATGTCACCGGTCTGAACAAGGCTGCAGATGGTTTTCCGACCACCAAGGCTGATCTGGTTGATGCCGAAGAACGGCGTCAGCTCTCTAAGGTTGAGAAACCGGAAGCACGGGCCGATATCGAATCGAATGAAGAATATCTCTGTGACGATGCCGAGATCCTGGTTCTTGCCTATGGCTCAACTTCCCGGTCAGCCCGTTACGCTGTCAATGAAATGCGTGCCGCAGGAATTAAAGCCGGACTGTTCCGGCCGATTACCCTGTGGCCGTTCCCGGAGAAGCGGGTTGCTGAACTCGGTAAAAAGGTCAAGGCAATAATCGTTCCCGAAATGAATCTGGGGCAGATGATTTTGGAGGTTGAGCGGATTGTCAAGAATGACTGCAAGCTTGCAGGTGTCAACCGTGTTGATGGTGATCCCCTCACCCCGGCACAAATCATTGCTCAGGTTAAGGAGGTGCTTTAAATGGCTTACGATTATGAAAAATCAATCCGTCCCGGCAAGCTGCCCCATATCTGGTGCCCGGGGTGTGGCCATGGCATCGTTATGAAAGGGCTGATCCGGGCTATGGATGCTTGCGGCCTGGAGAAAAACAATACCGCTATCGTTTCCGGTATCGGTTGTGCCAGCCGTCTTCCCGGCTACATGGATTTTTGTACTCTGCACACCGCCCACGGCCGTGCGGCAGCGTTCGCAACCGGCGTAAAAATGGCCAAACCGGAAATGACCGTTATCTGTTGCGGTGGCGACGGGGATGGGACCGCTATCGGCGGCAACCATTTTATCCACGCTTGCCGGCGGAATATCGATATGACCTATGTCCTGATGAATAACTATATTTACGGGATGACGGGCGGTCAGTTTTCACCATGTACTCCGACCGGTGACAAGGCATCCACCACACCTTACGGCAACCCCGATCCGGTGTTTGACCTCAGCAAGCTGGCCATCGGTGCCGGAGCAACCTTTGTCGCTCGGACAACATCGTTTCATGCGACCCAGATCGATAAGCTGATCGCCGAAGGGATTAAGCATAAAGGCATGGCTGTCATCGAGGTTCTTGATGACTGCCCGACCACCTATGGTCGGCGCAATAAATTCCGTAGCGTTGTCGACATGATGAAGCGTCTCAAGGAAATGGCTGTTCCGGTTGCCGCTGCTGCAAAAATGACGGATGAGCAATTGGAAGGAAAGGTGTTGACCGGGGTCCTCTATAAAGAAGATAAGCCGGAATACTGTGAACAATATGCAAAAGTCATTGCCCGCGCACAGGGCGCCTGATCCCATCAAAAGGAGACGAGAATCATGGCAGAAAGATATGAAATTCGGTTTTCCGGAGCGGGTGGTCAGGGACTGATTACCGCCGGGATTATTTTGGCGGAAGCTGCATCAATCATTGAAGGCAAACACGCAGTCCAATCTCAGAGCTATGGCCCTGAGGCGCGTGGAGGAGCTTCCAAATCGGAAGTTATCATCGGCAACTCGCCTATCGACTATCCGAAAGCGACTGTCGTTGACGCCTGCCTGGCCATGACCCAGGAAGCGGCTGACAAATATGCGGTTGGCATCAAGCCGGGAGGGTTGCTGTTGGTCGACACCGACTTTGTCAAAAATCCTCCGCATGGTGATTTCAAGGTTTATGACATGCCGATTATGCGTACTGCCAAAGAAGATGTTGGCAGGACGATTGTTGCGAACGTCATTGCTTTAGGTGCAATGATTGCACTGACTGATGTCGTGAATCGTGAATCTGGTGAAGAAGCGGTCTTGCGGCGTGTTCCTGAGGCATTCAAAGACTTGAACAAAAAAGCCTACAACCTCGGATTTGAAAAAGTCAAAGAATTGTTGGCTGACTAGCTCAACATCATGTGTTATCTTAAATGAGGTTCGGTTGCACTGCCGAGCCTCATTTTTTTAACGATAACTATTGTCACGGAGAATCTGATGAAAAAAATTGTTGGCTTTGGGCTGGTATTGGTACTTGTTGCCGGTGGCGCCTATGCCGAAGACAAATTTCCGACACCCAAGGAAAAAATCGGCTATGCGATCGGGATGAATATCGGTCTGAATATGAAGCAGCAAAAACTTGATGTTGATCCTGGCCAGGTTGCGGCTGGCTTGAAAGCTGCTTTCAGCGGTGCTGAAACAGCACTGAGCCAGGAGGAGATGTCCCAGGTTCTGACCGCATTTCAGCAGGAAATGCAGCAGAAGCAGGTTGCTGAACAGACCCGTCAAGCCAGTGAAAATCTTGCCGCGGCAAAAACGTTTCTTGCCGAAAATGGTAAGAAAAAAGGCGTTGTTACCCTGGATAGTGGTTTGCAGTACAAAGTGATTGAGGCCGGCAAGGGAGCAACTCCGACGGCCGATTCAACCGTCAAGGTTCATTATCGCGGCACTTTGATTGACGGTACCCAGTTTGACAGCTCTTATGATCGCGGTGAGCCGGTCAGTTTCCCGGTCAAGGGTGTTATCGCCGGTTGGACCGAAGCGCTTCAGCTGATGAAGGAAGGCGACAAATGGCAGCTGGTCATTCCTCCGGAATTGGCTTATGCCGAGCGCGGAGCGCCTCCGGTTATTCCGCCAAATTCAGCCTTGATTTTTGAGGTTGAATTGCTCAAGGTTCTTTGATAATTGCTTCGGCACCTTCTCCTGTTTTGCAAGGGGGAAGGTGCCGAAGTTTTTTTTTGTGGTAGGAACTGACTGCTGCAGATTAAAACCAGACTGATCAAGAACAATATTTCAAACATCTTTTTTCTCCTGCCTATTAATTTTTGTGGGGACTCTTTCATTATCCCCACAGCTGTGACAGAAAAAGACACAGCTGTTTAATATGACCTTGTGACCACTTCTGCCCTGATCCCTGCATGTCCTTTTATAAATCCGACCGGTGGTACGACTGTCGATTGACAGAAATGCGGAAAATCGTATACTGTATGCAATGTTTTGTTGCTGATCAGGGGGGTTCCCCGTTTGAAATGTCCGTTGAATAAACAAGAGAAATAAGCCCTTATGAATGGAGGAGAGTGAATGATCGAACAATATTTGAAGCAGCAGGAAGAGCGTAATGCACAAGGCATCCCAGCGTTGCCTTTGAGCCCCGAACAGACCGCAGAACTGTGCGCTTTGCTGGAGTCCCCACCGGCTGGAAAAGAAGATTTTCTGCTCGAACTGTTAATGCAGCGAATCTCTCCTGGGGTGGACCCTGCTGCTGAAGTTAAGGCTGCGTTTCTTGATGCCATCATCAAGGGCGAAAAACAGTCTCCCATTATTGATGCCGTCAAAGCTGTTGAGATTCTGGGCACCATGATCGGTGGATACAATGTTCAGCCGCTCATAAAAGCGTTGGCAATGCCCACTTTGGCCGATGCTGCAGCCAAAGCCCTGTCCGGCATGACCTATGTTTATGACGCCGCTCAGCAGATCATTCAGCTGGCAGCGGCTAATCCTGCGGCAAAGCAAGTGGTCGAGTCTTGGGCTGCGGCAGAATGGTTCACCAACAAACCACAAATCCCTGAGACAATCACTGTCAAAGTATTTAAGGTTGAAGGTGAAATTAATACCGATGATTTCTCTCCGGCCGGAGATGCCTGGAGTCGTCCAGATATCCCGCTTCACGCCTTAGCCATGGGGAAAACGCGGTTCCCCGGTGGTATCAACGAGATCGCCAAGTGGCGTCAGGAAGGCCATCAGGTTGCTTTTGTTGGCGACGTGGTCGGTACTGGCTCCTCGCGTAAGTCAGCCTGTAACAGTGTCCTTTGGCATATCGGGGAAGATATCCCCTGTGTCCCCAATAAACGCCGCGGTGGAGTTATTATTGGTGGTGTTATTGCGCCAATTTTTTTCAATACCGCCCAGGACTCTGGAGCGTTGCCCCTCCGGATGGATGTGACCCAGCTGAATATGGGCGATATCGTCACCATCAACACGGTTAAAGGCGAGGTGACCAACCAGGCTGGCGAGGTTCTGGCCACTTTTGAAATCAAACCGAATACGGTTGCTGACGAATACCGCGCCGGTGGCCGGATTCCCCTGATTATCGGGCGCTCGGTAACCACCCAGGCCAGGGCTGCTCTTGAGCTGAAAGAAATTGATCTGTTTGCCATCCCGGAAAACCCCACTCCAAAGGCTGAGCAAGGTTATTCTTTGGCCCAGAAAATGGTGGGGCGTGCCTGTGGTGTCAAGGGCGTTCTGCCGGGCACTGCCTGCGAACCGCAGATGACCACGGTTGGTTCACAGGATACGACCGGCCCGATGACCGCGGACGAATTGAAGGAACTTGCTTGCCTGAAATTCCAATCACCGATGTTTATGCAGTCGTTTTGCCATACCGCAGCTTATCCCAAGCCGGCTGATGTCAAGATGCACAAGGCTCTGCCACAATTTATCTCCGAGCGCGAAGGTGTCGCGCTGAAACCGGGGGACGGTGTTATTCACTCCTGGCTGAATCGTCTGTTGGTGCCTGATACTGTCGGTACCGGTGGCGATTCCCATACCCGGTTCCCGATTGGGATCAGTTTCCCGGCTGGTTCCGGCCTGGTTGCTTTTGCCGGGGCGCTTGGTTTTATGCCCCTGGATATGCCTGAGTCGGTTCTGGTGCGCTTCAAAGGTGAATTGAACGAAGGTATTACCTTGCGCGATGTTGTCAATGCCATTCCTTATCAGGCTATCAAGGATGGTTTGTTGACCGTGCCCAAGAAGAACAAGAAAAATATTTTCAACGGACGCATTCTGGAAATGGAAGGATTGCCTGAGCTGTCGGTTGAGCAGGCTTTTGAATTGACGGATGCCGCTGCCGAGCGATCTGCCGCTGCCGGATGTATCCAACTTTCGGAAGAGAGTGTCTGTCAGTATCTGCGCTCCAATATCGCCCTGATGGAGAAAATGATTACGGATGGCTACCAGCATCCTGAAACCCTGCGCAAACGGATCGATGCGGTCAAGGATTGGCTGAAAGAGCCCAAGCTGCTTGAAGCTGATAAAAATGCCGAATATGCTGCCGTTATTGAAATCGATCTGGCTGAGATTACCGAACCGATCCTGGCCTGCCCGAATGATCCGGATGATGTCAAGCTGTTGTCCGAGGTTGCTGGCACCGAGATCCAGGATGTGTTCCTGGGGTCCTGCATGACCAATATTGGTCATTTCCGTGCCGCTGCGGAAATCTGGCGGGGTGAAAAATATAATCCCGTCGTTAGAACCTGGGTTTGCCCGCCGACTCGGATGGATCAGGCGAAGCTCAAGGAAGAGGCTGTGTTCGCACTATTCGGAGCCAAAGGGGCACGGATTGAAATTGCCGGCTGCTCGCTCTGTATGGGGAACCAGGCTCGGGTGCCGGATGGAGTCAATGTTTATTCAACAAGTACGCGGAACTTTGACGATCGGATGGGGAATGGTGCTCAGGTGTTCCTCGGTTCTGCTGAACTTGGCGCGGTTACGGCCAATTTGGGTAAGCTGCCAACACCTCAGGAGTATTTTGCCGTTTATAAAGAACGGGTTGCGCCAAATGTCGAAAAGATTTACCAATACATGCAATTTGATCAAATGGAAGAATACTCTCACTGATCATGCGTGTTGATTAGTTTGTTAAAGAGCCATCCTGGTGACCGGATGGCTCTTTTTTTTTAGGCGGAGAGTGAAGGGGGGGGGCTTTATTTAGATTTTCTTTTTGATCAAGTAATGGAAAACTGTCAGACCTAAAAGCAGCAGGATGAGCAAGCCGAAACGGCTGCTCAGGCTTTGCGCATTTTGCCAACTGCTGCCACCGAAAAAGCCCAGTCCCGGATAGCAGATACCCCACAAGATTGCGCTGATAACCGCATAAATCAAAAACGGGCGACGTGGCATTGCTGACAGCCCAGCGATAAACGGAGTAATCCCTCTGATCGGGCCGAGAAAACGGGCAAAAAAGATACTTTTGCCTCCATGGTCAACAAAAAATGCTTCAGATAGGTTGATCAACGTGTGGTGTTTTTGAAAGACCTGCAAGCGGAGGAAGATCGAACCATAACGGAGGCCCAGCCAAAAACTGAGCATATCGCCCAATAATGCACCGGCCGCACTAACTGAAATAAGAGGGAGCAAGGTGGCTTTGCCATGCACGACCAGAAAGCCGGCGAGAACGATGAGAGTGCTGCCCGGAACCAGCAGACCGATCAGCGGCAATGATTCGCTGAAGGCGATCAGGAAGATCACCCAGAAATATCCATTGCCGTCCGGCAGAAAGGCCGTTACCTGTTCCAGCCATTTATCCATGTTCGCCTGGGTCCGTTTCGAAGCGCTTTCTCCAGCGATCGAAAATAAGAGCGTTGTCTTTTCCGTATTTTAACAGCTTCCGGCGGACTTCGTCCGGCGATTTTTCGCGGTCGCGATTTTTTTGACCTTTGCTGAAAAATAAATCGGCGTAGCAGATGATTTCTTCCTCAAGAGTTTCGGGACGCATATCCCGAGCCGGCAGCGGAAGCCCCTGGCTAACAATGGCATCTACACTCAGGCCGACGCCGACGTGGCGTTCACAGACCCTGGCGTGGCGGGGCAGGCCTTCGCTGTCGAGGATCTCCCGGCCACGGATCCCGTGTTGAATATAAGGGCCGCTGCCGTGACAGCCGAGCTCCGGGGTGTCGGTCATGACGATGCCAATATCGTGTAGCATGGCGGCCTCAGCGATGAACCCAAGGTCTATCCGAAGCCCTTGTCGTTGTAAGCGGCGGGCAATCCGCAATGCTTTGCGACAGACCAGCCGGCTGTGGCTGAGAAGAATGCGGTACGCTTTTGGGCTGTCCTGGCAGTATTTGCGTAGAATCAGTGGGGGCTTGATGGTGGTTGTCATTGGTTTATTGCGCTTTTCCTGGGGCTGGGCTGAGGATTTCCTGCAAACTGTCAACCGTATCGTGAAAACTGGCATCGATCAGGCGCCATTGCGCCGTGGGATATTTCAAGGTGACCACAAAATCATGATGTCGCCCTGATATGGCAATTGCCTGATATTGTTCACAACCTTGTTGCCAAATCACAGCTTTCGCGGGGCCTATAGGGTGACGGTAAGCCATGACTTGAGGTTTTTTTGTTATGTGTAATATGCCACTCTCTGTTTCGAGCCACTGTGCTATTGCCCCGGTATTGTGCTTGGGCAAGGTTACCACTGACAGCTCTCCCGGACAGTTGCCTTCCGAGCTGATGTTCCACACAACCCTGTTCTCCTGATATTTCGGGGACGATACCGGGATGTAGATGATTTGCCAGTTTTGCGGGTGATTGATGGCAAACTCATGCTTGGCATCAACATAGAGCTGCTCATCGGTCTTGCTTGTCAACTCCTGTTGAGGCAAAGGTTTTTGACAGCCGAGCATGAACAAGCAAAGAATGGTGGTGAATAAAAAAAATCGGCGCATGGGGCTTTGCAAGAACTTTTCAGTCCTGCCAAGTGATACAGGCAACCGGACAGCTGTCCATGGCCTCTTCGATTTTGTCTTCGCTGTCGCCGGAGGGGTTATGAATTCCAGCTTTATGTTCCGAGACCATACGGAAGACTTTCGGGCAGATACGGGTACAGGTTTCACAACCGATGCAGGCATCGGCATCCAGGTAGGGGATTCGGGGCATGGGATGTCCTTTTCTGGTTAGAGTAACTTAAAATTTCTTCACTGATTATATTATCCAATATTGTGGCACTGTTTGACAAATCTTCAAAGCGAGTTCATCTAAAAAATGTTAGTTTCTACGTAATATTGAGTGAAAGGATTGGTGCGTATGAAGCGGACTGCCGGTTTACGGGAAGAAATCTTACTCACTTTGATCTTATTGTTCTGTGCTGCTTTACTGTTAGTGGGGCTGCTGATGCTGCGTTTTTCCGGGCAAATTCTGCTAAAAGAGAAAATAAGCCATCTATCTTCATTGGCAAGTGTTTTGACTGCAACAATGCCCCAGCGTGAAGGTTTTCCCGGAGGCTTGAACATTAACGGATTGAAGAGATTATCTGACACCTCCCTGTGTGAGGGCTGGTGGGTGTTTGATCGAAATCTTCAGCTGCTATCTTCATTTATTGTAGACGAAACCAGGACTTTTCCAGAAGTATGGAAACAACAAGTTAAGATGTCTCGAGAAACACAGTTCTTAGTGCATTTTCCTTCGCTGTTGAGATTATTTGGGCGGGATAAAGGCTATGTTTCTTTGGCCGTTCCCATTTTACAGAGTGATAGATTTTTAGGTGTGTTGATAGCCTCTTTCTCCCTGGAAGATATTACGATCAGCTTACTGCAGTCTCTTAAGGGAGTCCTTTTGTATGCACTGACCTTTGGGATAGTTTTAATGTTTATCGGATATTATCTTTTTCAAAGAAATGTCATTAGACCGGCCATGAACTTATTAAATGCTACAGAAGCAGTGAAGCAAGGGAACCTGACCCAGCGCCTTCCTGTTTCAGGGCCAAAAGAAATGCTTCAGCTGGCCTCTGCTTATAACGATATGGTTGTTGCCCTTGAAAAAAGTCGAAATGAAACAAATGAGCATATTAATTCCTTGAAATCCGTCAACTTGGAATTGCAAGAGACCCGATCCCAGCTGCTTAGAAGTGAGAAATTATCATCATTAGGACAACTCGCAGCCGGATTGGCTCATGAAGTCGGAAACCCGTTATCTTCAATTATCGGCTATCTTGAGCTTCTGAAGTCCGGTCTTAGTCGGGAGGAGGGAATTAATGTCGCAAAGCGATCCCTGCTTGAGGCAAATCGTATCGATTTATTGGTCCGAGAAGTATTGGAGTTTTCTCGTCCGGCTGAAAAAAATAACTTTGAAAAGTTAAATCCTGCCAGCGAAATTGATTTCTGCTTGACTCTACTTAAAAATCAAGGCCATCTCCAAAAAATGACGCTTCATATTTTCATTCCCAATGAAATTACCTTAGCTGTCATGTCGAAAAGTCATTTTCAACAGGTTTTTATGAATTTGTTGTTGAATGCAATAGCTGCTTGTCGACCTAGTGGAACTATTACCATTAATGGAAAGAAAGAGGGGGAATTTGTTCTTATTTCTATTGAAGATACCGGTTGTGGGATTGCTACCGAAAATCTTAATAAAATATTTGATCCATTTTTCACCACAAAGCAGCCGGGCGAGGGGGTCGGTCTTGGCCTGACTTTATGCCATCGCATCATCGAGGATGCGGGTGGTTATTTCAAAGTTGATTCTAAAGTCGGTTCGGGAAGTAAATTTAGTGTTTTTCTTCCCCTGACACTTTAGTGCTCGACAGTTTTTCCGGTTTTGCAATGGGGTCTAAATGATCTCGCCTTGGGAAAGGGTTGTTTCCTGCTATATATGGGTATCCGCTTTGCGATTAATTGTACCGTTCCAAACTGGCTGGTGGAACTTTTGACTGTGCAATTATTGCGCGATTAAGGTCTCTGGTTTTGCACAGTTTTTTGTTATTTTTTTCTGTCGCTGTGTGTAAGTATTTAAAAAATATAGTAATTAATTGCAATGTTAGAAAGGCGCGATTTTTGCTAGAAGATAAGCTCATTATATTTTTGCGGGGTGTTATGAAAAGATTTTATCCTGAACTGAAATTATCGGAAGCCGAACAAGGTTTCACCCTAATCGAGTTGATTATTACCTTGGTCTTTGCCGGAATTATATTGGCTATTGCTGTTCCCAGCTTTAATACCATGATCAGAAATAATCGGCTCTCTTCAGAGGCTAACAATTTGGTTGCCGCACTGAATCTTGCTAGAAGCGAAGCAGTGACGCGGGGAGATCGTGTTACTGTCTGTCGTAGTCTGGATGGTGCAAATTGTAATGCGGCAGCAGGTAACTGGGAGGATGGGTGGATCGTCTTTCATGATCCACTGAATAGTGGGACGGTTGGTGTTGTGGACACGGTTGCTGGTGTGACTGAAGAGCTTATTCGAGTATATCCAGCTGTGAGTGATGCTCTTACCTTGCGGACTGGAGCTCTTATTGATGATTATGTGTCATTTTTACCGCAGGGGCAGGTTCGCGTGAAAAATGGTGGAATAGGGAATGATACTTTTCGTCTTTGTGATTCCCGCGGGGTTAATTTTGCCTATTCCGTGAGTATTATTGCGACCGGGCGACTGGTGACCAGTCGAACAGCGCTTCAATGCCCCTGACCAAGCTATAAATGAGAGGTCGATTTAATGCGTTTAGCTATTAGCAATAAAGAGGGATTTACTCTGGTTGAGGTTATGATCACTCTACTGGTCTTGGCTGTCGGCTTGCTTGGTCTGGCAGGATTACAAGCGCAAGGTCTTTCTGGCAATTCCGACTCTTCAATTAAATCGCAAGCAACTCTTTATGTTTACGACATGGTTGAAAGAATGCGAACCAATCGAGCTGGCGCAATCGCAAATACTGAGCCCTATGAGATTGCTTTCGGCGCTGTTCCAGATGCCGGCCTTCCAGCAGTAATTAGAGCAGATCTTAATGGATGGCTTGCCGAGGTGGGGACATTGCCACAGGGCGAAGGGATGATTGCTCTTAACAACACCGCAAACGGAATGGAAGCAATTGTTACTGTTCGCTGGTCTGAAAAAGGGACACCTATGACTGTGTCCGTCAATACAATGCTATGAAGAGGTTGAATGTGAAAACCGGTCTTAGTTCTCAGAAAGGACTGTCTCTTGTTGAGTTGATGGTTGCGACTGCTATTGGACTTTTATTAATGGCAGGAATCCATCGGGTTTACATTTCAAGCGATACCTCTTATCGCTACAACGAACAATTGTCTCGATTGCAGGAAAACGGACGTTTTTTAGCCGATATTTTTGGACGAGAGATCCGTATGGCAGGATATCAAGGCTGTTCTGGCGATAATTTTCAGAATCTTCTCTATCCGGCTCATCAAGCACTTTTTACCTATAATTTTGCAGTTGCTGTAGAAGGGTTTGAGGCAACATCTGCGTCCCAATGGGACAGCGGAGCTGAGAACGCAGCTTCTTTGAATGCAAATTATGGCATTTCTGATGCTGTTGGTAATAGTGATATCCTTGTTGTTAGGGGCCCCGATAGTGACATCGGCCGTGTTTTATCGACAAGCCCAGATACCAGTGCTTCTCTTGATATCCCGGACAATACGGGAATACAAACTAAAGATATTGTCATGGCCGTTAATTGTCCGGACGCAGCACTTTTTGCGGTGATTAACGTTACTCCCGGCGCCGCTGGAAAATTAGCCCTTGTCCATAATACTGGGGCTGGGCAAACTCCAGGGAATGAGCGGGATTTCTCCTCTGCGGGGTTAAGCTTTCCTGCCGGTTCGGAAGTATATCGAAATGTCACCACTATCTATTATGTCAGAGATAAGGATCCCGGTGCAGGAGTGTCTCCTAGTCTCTACCGCAAGCAAGGGACTGCTCCGGTTGAGGAATTGGTGGAAGGCGTTGAATCATTGCAGGTTCTGTATGGTGAAGATACTAATAGTGACAGAAATATAGATAATTATGTCACCGCTGATGCAGTTGTTGACTGGGCAAATGTCGTTGCTGTCCGGATTGGGATGTTGTTGCGGAGCCCTGGAGAGATCGGAAAGAAAAGTTTTGATTCTCGGCTTTATACGGTTAATGGGACGGCCATCGACCCTCTAGGAAATGGAACTCCAGCGGCGCCGGTGGATGACCGCCGTTTGCGACAGATCTCTGTGACGACCGTTGGCATTCGTAATCGTCTGCCTTGATATACTATTTACCTAATGATGAGGTTATCGTGAAGAGCATCATTCAGAATGAACGCGGTGCTGTCCTGATTACCGGGATGATGATTTTGCTGGTCCTAACCCTGATCGGGATCACGGCTATGCAGTCAACGTCTTTGGAAGAGGTTATGAGTCGAAATCAGGCCAGCAGGAACATCGCTTTTCAGGCAGCAGAAGCAGCTTTGAGGGAAGGGGAAAATTTTTTAACCGCACCCGTTTTACCGGACTTTTCCGGAACAAACGTGGCCCCTTCTGCAAATGGATTGTACCAACCTAATATAGATGTTTCTGCCTTAGTTTGGGACAATACCGATTCTACTGCGTATACAGGAACTATCCCTGCAGGAGCATTTACTGCTCCGCGCTATATCATTGAAGAACTCGGGATTATTACGAATGACGAATTGTCGGGTTCGGTCGTCGCAAGCACGGAAGTCGATGCTCGGATAATGTATCGGATTACCGGTTATGGGGTTGGCTCGCAGCAAAATGTAGTTGTTATTCTTCAGACTACCTACATTCGTTAGCTTGTTCGCCCATTATTTAAGTGGAGTTGAAAATTATGACAATTCATTTCTGTCGATCAGCCAGGATATTCTGGGCAGGAGTTGTTCTTTTATCAGTGGTCGTTTTGTTGCAAATTGGAGCAGGGTATGCGACTGCAGGAATTGCGGACGAGCCGCTTTTTCTTTCAGATCAAGCTCCTCCCTTAAACCTGCTGGTCATGGGGCGGGATCATAAGCTGTATTACGAAGCGTATAATGACGCCTCAGACCTGAACGGCGATGGAGTCCTTGATGTCGGTTACAAACCGTCAAGTATTGATTATTACGGCTATTTTAACTCTTATTCCTGCTATGAATACGATTCCGGTCATGGCCGTTTTGAACCGACAAGCTCATCCTCGGATAAAACTTGCTCCGGAACGGACGAGTGGAGTGGCGATTTTCTGAATTATCTGACAACCAGTCGTATTGACGCGATCAGAAAAGTTTTGTATGGCGGCACTCGCTCGACCGATTCAACATCTTTGACAGTCTTGGAGCGGGCAAATATCCCTCAGGACGCGCATACTTGGGGGAAGGAATATTATAATGTTGCTCATGATGGTTATGATATTCGCGATTACACTCCTCTGGATTTGCCGGCTGAGGGAACGCGGCATCTTTTTGCCAATGCAACTTTATTGAATACCACCACGCCATTACTGCGGATACTTAATGACACAACGTACCGGGTTTGGGAATGGGTCTCAATTGAGCAACCTGTTGCCGGAAGCAAATGTGACAATGGCACCCGCTCTAATTGCGAAAGATCAGGTGGAACCATTTCAGAAATTGTTCCGGACGAATTTTTCTCTGGGTTGCAACAGAATATTTATTCAGCAACCTCGGCCCCGACCATTCAAAGCCATGAGGATTTTGAGTCTGCGGTAACGACCTATGCGATTGCGGCAAATAATATCGTATCGCAAAGTGTATCGAACATCAGTGGATCCCGGGGTGGAGACCGGTTTTTAAATATTATTTCGGGATCGTTGGTTATTTCTAAAAGTGGCTTGTACGAATTTTTTATCGATGGGGATGACGCGGTCGAGGTCATTATTGATGATGACCTTGATGGCTATTCAAACAATGATTTTGTTCTGGGCTGGTATGGCGCCCATTCTGCTGCTGGGGCAGCCTCCAGCTATCACAGTGGTTCCGTATTTTTGACCGCAGGGACCTACCCGATCACGTTTCGTCATCAGGAACTCACCGGCGATGCTTCTTGGGACCTTTACTGGGGAAGAACCGTCCCTTCTTCTGTAATAACTGACTATACTGTTCGGGTTGAGGTCTGTAATTCCAGCTACCTGGAATCCAATTGCCAGGCCTATTCCGATGGAACCAATACCGCTTATAAGCCAGTAGGACTACTCCATGAATACGGCGAACCGGGCAAAATGAAATTTGGTCTGCTCACCGGTTCCTACCAAAATAACACCCAGGGTGGGGTTCTGCGCAAGGCTGTCAGTGATTTCAATGATGAAGTTAATCCCACAACAGGACAATTTACCAATACTGTTGGCATTGTAAAGACTCTGGATCGTCTGAAGACTGTTGATTTCTCAAATTATAAATATTCGTGCGGCTGGATAACCACTAGACCCATGAACAACGGTGAATGCAGTATGTGGGGAAACCCTATCGCTGAAATGATGTACGAGGGGGTTCGCTATTTTGCCGGGAAGGGCGCCCCCACAAGTGAGTTTAATATTTCTACGACAGGGAACGACGATGCTGATTTGGGACTCCCTTTGGCCGCTTGGGATGATCCATATTCCACAAATCCTACCTGCTCCCAGCCCTTTGAACTGGTGATTAGTGATATCAATCCCTCGTATGATTCGGATTCGTTGCCTGGCGTGAATTCCAATTTTGGCAGCGGTGGAGGGCTTTCAGGCTCAGATCATTTGGCTATGGATGTGGAGGCCTTGGGACAGACGATATGGGATCATGAATACGGAGGTGATAAGTCTGTTTTTATCGGCCAGGTGGGAAGTGAATATGATGGCTCCCCGTCTCCAAAGACTGCGTCAAGCTTTGGGGATATTCGTGGCTTAGCTCCTGAAGAACCAACAAAACAAGGAAGCTACTATCCGGCCAGTGTTGCCTATTATGCAAGGATAACAGACTTGAATACGGCTGCTGATGACCAGAAGATGAGCACGTTTAGTGTTGCTTTAGCCTCGCCACTCCCTGAAATCAATATTCCTGTTGGGGGGCAGACGATTACCCTTGTTCCTTTTGGAAAATCTGTTGGTGGACAAAGTATCTCCGCCACGGAGGGGCGTTTTCAGCCGACCAACCAAATTGTCGATTTCTATGTTGAATCTCTCTCTCCAACCAAGGGGGTTTTTCGTATCAACTACGAAGATGTTGAGCAGGGCGCTGACCACGATATGGATGCAATTGTTAAATATACCTATGAGGTTAATGCCGACAATACCGTGACTGTTACCCTGGAGTCCCAGTATGCGGCTGGTGGCATCAAACAACATATGGGCTATGTTATCAGCGGAACAACGCATGATGGAACCTATCTAGAAGTTCGCGATATTCCAGATAATTCCTCTGATAATGATGTTGATTATTTCCTTGATACGCCCCCTGGAGAATTGCCCAATGGCCATTGGCAGGACAATAAATCATTGCCCCTGACAGCGTCTCGTAAATTTACCCCTGCAACAAATGCCAATGCGGCAATATTTTTAAAAGACCCTCTTTGGTATGCAGCTAAATACGGATTCTTTGATGAAACGGTCAACAATGCGACGCCTAATGATTTGCCCGACAGTGTTGAATATGACGCAGATCAGAATGGGGCGCCTGATAATTATTTTCTTGTGACCAATGCTCTGACCTTGACCAGCCAACTGAGTAAGGCTTTTGATGATATCGTTGGTGCAAATACTTCTGCTGCTTCCGTTTCAACAAATTCCACCCGATTGGGTACGAACACCTCAATTTACCAGGCTAGTTTTAATACCGAGTCATGGGCCGGATCGATAAAATCATACCCATTACAGGGAGACGGATCGATCGGTGGTAGTGAATGGGAGGCAGGCCAGCTTCTCGACGCCGTTTCCAGTCCTGAGGTGAACCGGAAAATATATACCATTGACCCTGCTTCGGGAGTCGGGATTCCTTTTGATTGGAGTAGTCTTGCCGCTAGTCAGCAGGCGTTTCTCAATAAGGATATCGGCGGAGCAAGTGATGGGCTTGGGGAGCTTCGGGTTGACTATTTGAAAGGAGAGCGTTGCAATGAGGAGCAGTATGAGACCTCATCGCCGACAGCAAGTTGCTACAATGGGTTCTTTCGAGATAGAAGCTCTATTCTTGGGGATGTCGTAAATTCTGATCCGTGGTTTGTCGGAACGCAGAATTATGGCTACAAAGATCTTCCTGGAACGGAAGGGGCCTCTTATGTTTCTTATCGAAATGGTACTCAGTATTTGAATCGTACAGGAATGCTTTATGTAGGGGCAAACGATGGGATGTTGCATGCTTTTGATGCTGGAGTTCACGCACAAAGTGATCCCGTGCCTGCTAATGCGGGTAAAGAGATCTTTGCATATGTCCCGAATGGAGTTTTTAGTAAATTAAGTGCATTGACCGCTCCTTCTTATACACATCATTATTACGTGGATGGGCCCGCGCGAGCCACTGATGCCTATGTTGATGTCAACGGAGGCGGAAATTACAATTGGGAAACCATTCTTGTCGGCAGTTTGGGTGCTGGTGGTAAAGGGGTTTACGCTCTTAGAGTGACCGATCCTGATAATTTTTCAGCTTCAGACATCTTGTGGGAGGTTGATCCTTCAACGAGCGGATACCAAGACCTAGGGCACGTTCTTGATCAGCCCTTTGTGGTTAGAATGGCTAACGGGCAATGGGCTGCGATTTTTGGAAATGGGTATGAGAGCAATCTCGGCCACGCGGTTCTTTATATTGCGGACCTAACAACTGGTGCATTGATCAAGTCAATCGATGTTGGAGGAACCTCTAATGGATTGTCTGGCGTTGCCCCCGTTGATTTTCATGCAGGCATGACCGACAGTATTGTTGATACTATTTATGCTGGCGATTTGCTGGGTCAGATGTGGAAATTCGATGTCTCTGATGCCAATACTTCCAAGTGGGAATCAGCCTTTACACATAATGCCTCAGGGACAAAGGTCCCTGATCCGCTTTTTACTGCAAGGGGCCCAAGTGGAAATGTCCAGCCGATAACTGCTCGACCGGAAATAGGCGTTGCAGTGGAGACTGTCGATGTTGGTGACCTTATGGTTTATTTTGGCACTGGACAATATTTTGAGAACGGCGACAATGTGGTCGTGTCTTCTCCAAACATAGAGTCTATGTATGGAATTTTGGACAAGGGAACTCGGATAACAGCGACTGATCGAAGTAGTTTGGTTGAACAGACTATTGATACTGAGTCGAACGTTTCTGGGTTTGAAGCACGGATTTTATCGTCTAACCCTATTGATTTTGATACTAAAATGGGGTGGTACCTGGATTTGAAATCTCCTAGTTTAGGGCCACAAGGAGAACGGATTGTTGAACGGCCTCAGTTGTCTTCTGGTTATTTGATTTATGTAACATTGATTCCTAATAAAAACGTGTGTGAGTTCGGTGGGGACAGTTGGACGATGATTGTTAATCCCGCAACTGGTGGGAACCTTGGAAAGACTGTGTTTGATGTAAACGGAGATGGATTGTATGATTCAGGGGATAATATTGGCGGGACCACTGTCTCCGGGAGAAAATCGACGACCGGAATAGTATCTTCTCCAGCTATTATTTCTGCTGGAGATGTTCTGCATCTGATTACGTCAGGGACCGATATGTCGAATGGAAACAATGGGATAAATGACGAAACTATAAGTAGTGATGATGATTCTAGTGGCCGTGGGTCCTGGAGACAGATTCGTTAAACTCCCTGATTTTTATTTGCCCCAAAGGTTTTTTACCTAAGGTTGAGGATCTATGAATAATAAAATGACAATGGCTGGATTTACTTTAATTGAATTATTGGTTGTGATTGCTATTATTGGAATTCTATCCGCTATCGCTGTCCCTGTTTACCGTAATTACTCAATGAAATCGTTTCGTAGTGCAGCCCAATCTATTCTTCTGGAGGAAGCTCAGGCTCTGGAAAAATATAAAACCCAGAATGCTGATTATGAAAATGCGTTTTTAACTGGCAGGGCTGTTTCAGGTGGGCGCTATGTAGTGCAATTCGCTAATGCTAATGGAGATGGCTCCAACGCGGATGTCGCAACTTTTACGGTGCAAGCCATTCCGGCTGGAGGTCAGGTCGGAGATGCCTGCGGGGTGTTAAGTATTGATAACCTTGGAAGACGGCTACCGCTTGAGTGCTGGTAGCTTGATTTTTACATAGCTCATTTTGATAGCCTGCTGGATTCCCAGCAGGCTTATTTTATAGTATGCTGTGGCCAGTTTTATTGTTTTTTGTATGAGCTTCTTCCTTTGTCTTTTAATGAGGGGGACTGGCTAGCCTTGTGGTTTTAGATTTAGACTATATGGCTGAATTAAACCCGTGTTGAGGATAAACCGTTGCCTTGCCTAACACTTTAGTTGCCTTTGGAATGGTTGCTCCTTTTTATCAAGAAACTGTTTATCAAGAAACTGTCATATGCAAATTTTGTCTACAGTCCACGAATTATCCTCTGATTTCGGGCCAAGTATTGTCACACTCGGAAATTTTGACGGTGTGCATATGGGGCATCGAGAATTGTTCAGGTGCCTGGTCCAAAAAGCTCGTCAACTGCATTATTCTTCAGTTGTTTATACATTTTATCCACATCCGCTTAAATTTTTTGCTCCAGCTAAAGCACCTTTGCTCTTGAATACCGCAGAGGAAAAGCAGCGCTTGATTGCTGCCTCTCACGTGGATATTTTAATTGAAGAACCTTTTAATGCCTCCTTTGCAGCGATGTCTCCGGAAGCTTTTGTCGATGATATCCTGATCTCCAAACTGAATGCTAAGGAACTGGTCGTGGGATACGATTATGCTTTTGGAAAGAACCGTCGTGGGAATACTGCGTTTTTGACGGAGTACGGACAAGCAAGGGGGGTTTGTGTAAATGTCTTGCAGCCTGTAGGAGCTGATGGTTTGCCTTATAGTTCAACCCGCATTCGACATCTTATCGCTCAAGGCCATGTTTCCGAAGTTGTCAATTTGTTGGGTCGTCACTATACGCTTGAGGGTATTGTTGTCCCAGGGTTTCAGAGGGGCCGCCAGCTGGGGTTCCCAACAGCAAATCTTAAAACCGATAAAGAATCATTGCCGGCTCCTGGTGTTTATGCAGTCAAGGCTCGATTTGATCAGCAAGAATTTAATGCCGTCGCAAATTTAGGTAAGAGGCCGACCTTTACCGACGGATTATCGACAATTGAAATTCATCTGCTTGATTTTTCCGGAGATTTATATGGCAAAACATTGCGGGTCTATTTTGTTGAACGCTTGCGCGACGAAAAGAAGTTCCATGATCTTGGTGCGTTGTCTGATGCCATTGCTGACGATGTGTTGCGTGCCAGACAGATTCTTCCTGAAACGCGCATAATTCAATATCAAGAATACCTTTCTTTGCGATAGGCTTTATATGTTGTTATCAGGAAAAAGCAAGGTATACGGACTCTTTGGCGACCCGATCGCTCACTCATTGTCTCCGGCAATGCAAAACCATGCCTTCCGGCATTACGATATCGATGCTGTTTATGTGCCGTTCCATGTTCTTCCGGAACAGCTGCCAAAAGCGGTTGAATCTTTGCGGGTTCTCAATATTGCCGGCGTCAATGTGACCGTTCCTCATAAAGAGAAAATAATTCCGTTGTTGGATCGGATCGATCCGGCCACCAAATTGATCGGTGCCGTGAATACTGTAGCGAATGAAAATGGTGTTTTGGTTGGTTATAATACGGATGCCAGCGGATTTATCCGTTCCCTTAAAAATAACATGGATTTTGAACCATCCGGGAAACAGGTGCTTATCCTCGGAGCAGGCGGCGCCTGTCGAGCAGTTCTGGTCGCATTGGCTTTTGCTGGCGTCCAATCGATCACGGTTGCAAACAGGCATCCCGAACGGGCAGAAAAGCTTATTGCCACAGTGGCCAAACATTTCTCAGATGTTGTGCTTTTCGCTACCGGGTACGACAAACAATCTTATCAAGATGCTCTGGCCAATGCAGATTTAGTTGTCAATGCGACCTCTGTAGGCTTGCATGGAGAAAATCTAAATTTTTTACCATTGGAGCGTATTAAGGGTGGCGCGTTCATATACGATATGATATATTCGCTTTCTAAAACGACTCTTATTAAGAAGGCGCGCGATTCAAATCTACTTTGTGACGATGGTCTGAGTATGCTTGCTGCCCAGGGAGAAGATGCGTTCGCTCTTTGGACAGGTATTCAGCCATCCCCGGGGTTTATGAGGGATTTTCTGATTCGGCGTCGTACTAATATGTAAAATGTGAAGAGAAGGGATCGATAAATAGATGAGTGTCAGTCGCCTTGGAGAACTTCTAGTCCGTAACCAACTTATCTCTGACGACCAACTGGCGAAGGCGATTGCCGAGCAGAAGAGAGAAGGCATTCGGTTGGGGGCAGCACTGGTCAAGCTGGGTTATGTTCAAGAGCATGACTTGGCGTCTTTTTTATCAAAACACTATGGTGTTCCTTCTATAAATCTTGCCGAATTTGATGTTGATCCGGCTGTCGTCAGTTTAATTCCCGCCGAAGTTTCCCAAAAATATCAGCTTGTTCCCATTAATCGAGCCGGCGCGACCTTGATCGTTGCCATGGCCGATCCGTCCAATATTTTCGCCATTGATGACATTAAGTTTATGACCGGTTTCAATGTCGAAGTTGTTGTCGCCGCAGAAGCCGCCATCAAAGATGCTATTGATAAGTATTATGATCAAAGTTCAACAATGGCTGATGCTCTTGAGGGACTGGAAGATTTTGATGATCTGGAACTGGTTGATGATGTTGGATTTGAGGATGTTAATGAACTGGAGCGGGCCAGTGAAGATGCCCCGGTGGTTAAACTTGTCAATCTGATTTTGACAGATGCTATCAAAAAGAAAGCTTCAGATATCCATATTGAGCCTTACGAACATGCCTTTCGCGTGCGCTATCGGATTGACGGGGTTCTTTATGAAGTAATGAAGCCGCCACGCAAGTTAAAAAACGCCATAACCTCACGCCTTAAAATCATGGCATCTCTCGATATCGCTGAACGCCGCCTTCCTCAGGATGGCCGGATTAAAATCAAGCTGGGCCGAGGCCAGGAGATGGATTATCGTGTCAACTGCCTGCCGACACTTTTTGGTGAAAAGGTCGTTTTGCGGCTGCTTGATAAAAGCAATCTGCAATTGGATATGACCAAGCTTGGTTATGAAGAAAAATCTCTTGAATGGTTTAAAAAAGAGATTCATAAGCCCTTCGGTATGGTGCTGGTGACCGGGCCGACCGGGAGCGGTAAGACTGTTTCTCTGTATTCGGCACTTTCGGAACTGAATAAAACGACCGAAAATATTTCGACTGCCGAGGATCCCGTTGAATTTAACTTTGCTGGGATCAACCAGGTTCAAATGCATGAAGAGATTGGGTTGAACTTTGCTGCCGCCCTGCGGGCTTTTTTGCGCCAGGATCCGGATATCATCATGATTGGAGAGATCCGGGATTTTGAAACCGCTGAAATCGGAGTCAAAGCAGCCTTGACCGGGCACATGGTGTTATCAACTTTGCACACCAATGATGCTCCCAGCACGGTTAACCGGTTATTGAATATGGGTATTGAACCTTTCCTGGTTGCTTCCGCAGTCAACCTGATTTCGGCCCAGCGGCTGGGGCGAAGGGTTTGCAGTGAGTGCAAAGAACCTGAAAAACATTCACCTGAGGCTTTGATTACTGCAGGTGTTCCTGAAGATCAGATTGATAAGTTTACCGTTTATAAAGGGCGTGGCTGTACGGTTTGTAACGATACCGGTTATAAAGGTCGGGTCGGTTTTTATCAGGTCATGCCGATGTTTGATGATATTAAAGAGATGGTCTTGTCTGGAGCGAATACGGCTGAAATTAAGCAAGAATCAATGCGCTTGGGAGTTAAAACCATGCGCCAGGCCGCTTTGACCAAAATGATGGAAGGCGTGACCACTCTTGAAGAAGTGTTGCGAACAACCATCTCGGACGATTGATCAGTTGCTGGTTTTTTATTAAAGGGGAATCGCTCAAATGGCCAATATGCATCAACTCCTGAAGACCATGATTGAGGAGGGGGCTTCAGATCTTCACGTGTCGACCGGGTCATCACCGCAGATCCGGATTGACGGCAAAATGACTGTTTTGCCGGGGCCGAATCTGTCCTCCGCAGAGACCAAACAGCTCTGCTATAGTGTTCTTACTGATGCCCAAAAAAGAAAATTCGAAGAAGAGAACGAACTGGATTTGTCGTTCGGTGTCAAAGGACTTTCTCGTTTTAGGGGGAACCTGTTTGTTCAGCGCGGTGCGGTCGCCGGTGTGTTTCGAGCGATCCCATTTGAAATTAGGGGGTTTGATGAGTTGGGGCTGCCTTCGGTCGTCAAAGTTCTGTCAAGAAAACCACGCGGCCTTGTCTTGGTGACCGGTCCGACGGGAAGTGGTAAATCGACGACCTTGGCGGCCATTATTGATGCCATCAATCAGGAACGTAGTGAACATATTATTACCATAGAGGATCCTATCGAATACCTCCATCCTCATAAAAAATGTCTTGTCAATCAACGTGAGGTCGGAGCTGACACCCAATCCTTCAAAAAAGCATTAAAATATATTTTGAGGCAGGATCCCGATGTCGTTTTGCTGGGAGAATTACGGGATATTGAAACTATTGAAGCTGCCTTGACCATTGCAGAAACAGGGCACCTTTGCTTCGCGACGTTGCACACCAACTCTTGTGTCCAAACCATGAACCGCATTATAGATGTTTTTCCGACAAACCAACAGTCACAGGTTCGAACCCAATTGTCATTTGTTCTTGAAGGGGTTCTGTCACAGACTCTTATGCCCAAGGCCAACGGCAAGGGGCGGTGTATGGCTTTAGAGGTCATGGTACCGAATTCAGCGATCCGCAATCTTATTCGGGAAGACAAAATTCACCAGATCTACTCGCAAATGCAGATAGGGCAGGATAAATTCAGCATGCAAACTATGAATCAATCGCTCTTCCTGCTGGCGCACTCACGGCAGATCAGTCAGGAAGATGCCATGATGCGGTCTCATGATCTGGATGAGTTGAAGCAGATGTTCGCAAACCCAAATGCGGTGCTAAGTAGAAAAAAACATATTAATCCTGGTCGTAATATTTAATTTACCAGTCAGTTTTAAATGAAAATGGAAAGGGGTAAACCATGCCAACATTTGCGTGGAGCGGTCGGTCAAGAGACGGGAAAAACTCTAAGGGGGTAATGGATGCAGCAAGTGAATCTGCGGTTATGGCCAACCTCAGACGGCAAGGAATACAGCCAAGTAAAATTAAAGAGTCGGGCAAGGGGCTTAATGCAGAATTGAACATTGGTTTTTTAAAGCCCCGTATTACGACAAAAGATCTTGTGGTTTTTACCCGTCAATTTGCAACAATGATCGATGCAGGGCTGCCTTTGGTTCAATGTCTTGATATTCTTTCTTCTCAACAAGAGAACAAAACCTTTAAAGATGTTTTGATTGAGGTGAAGGAGGATGTTGAGTCTGGCTCCACTTTTGCTGATGCACTTAAGAAGCATCCAAAGGCATTCAACGAGTTGTATGTCAATCTTGTCGCTGCTGGGGAGGTCGGAGGTATCCTTGATACCATTTTGAATCGCCTTGCCGCCTATATTGAGAAGGCTTTGAAGCTTAAAAAACAAGTTAAAAGTGCGATGACTTACCCGACAACAATCGTCGGAATTGCTTTGGTTGTTATTGCCGTCATTCTTATTTTTGTTATTCCTGCCTTTGAAAAGATGTTTAAAGATTTTGGCGGAGCTCTCCCTGTTCCAACTCAAATTGTCATTAATTTGAGTAATTTTATTCAGAACTATTTCTTGTTGATCGCCGGCCTGATAGTTGTGTTTATTTTTGGTGCAAAAAAAATCTATAAAACTGAAAAGGGGCGTGAAAAAATAGATCTCTGGGCATTAAAACTTCCTGTGTTCGGAGTTTTGATTCGAAAAGTCGCTGTCGCCAAGTTCGCGAGAACTATGTCCACGATGATTTCAAGTGGTGTTCCTATCCTTGATGGCTTAGATATAGTCAGAAAGACGGCCGGTAATCGAACGGTAGAAAAAGCTATTGCAGAGGTACGATCAAGTATCAGTGAAGGCAATACCATAGCTGATCCTCTCAAACGATCCGGTGTTTTTCCACCGATGGTATGCCAAATGATAGAGGTTGGTGAGCAGTCAGGTGCATTGGATACAATGCTTGGGAAAATTGCAGATTTCTACGATGATGAAGTTGATGATGCTGTCAATAATTTAACCGCTATGATGGAACCGCTCTTAATGCTTTTTTTGGGGACGACGGTCGGTGGTTTGGTTGTCGCGATGTATTTACCGATATTTAAATTGGCTGGGGCTGCTGGAGGTTGATTGCTTCCGCAAAGCATCTGCAGCGATCTAAGAAAAAATCAGATGCCCGCACTCTAACATGGTACTTGGTATGCCGGACTGCGGTTATTACCTTTCTTCTCGGGGGCGCAGCAGTTTTTTATCTTAAGGGGACTGTTGATCGCAGAATTATCCCACCACTCTTTGTTCTTATTGGGGTTTCTTATGCTGAAGCGCTTGTCTCAGCAATAGTTCTTAAGAGCTTAAAGAGAATAATTGTTTTTAGTCAGGTTCAGATTGGCTGGGATTTGCTTTTCGTCTCATCCTTGATTTTAATGACCAGCGGAGTAGAAAGTGTTTTTTCTTTTGCCTATTTGCTAGTCATTGCCTCCGCAAGTTTTCTTTTGTCACGTCGGTTGACTATTTGGGCTGCAGCGAGTGCAACCGTTCTTTTTGGTTGTATTCTCAATCTCCAATATTTTAACTATCTGCACTATCTTAATCTTTACAGAACTGTCTCTGATGTAAGTTACTTTTCAGTTTTATTTGTTCATTCTGTAGCTTTTTTCCTCACAGCAATCCTGAGTGGGACACTCGCAGAACGTTGGCGTGCTAGCGAAGCCCAGCTTCAAAAAAAGACCATTGATTACGCTGAGCTGGAAAAAATGAACCGGACTATTTTGGCTCATATCAGCAGTGGGCTGATGTTGGTTTCTCCTCAAGGGCGTATTCGCTCATTTAATCGTGCAGCCACAGATATTACCGGTTTTCCCTTGCAAGACGTGTATGATCAAGATGCGGGGCTTTTCTTCCCTGAATTTGCAGGAATGTTCTCTCCTCAGCAAAAAAAACTCTCCCGTGCGGAGGGGCGTTTTCAAAATAAACTTGGGAAAAACTTGATTCTTGGCTATGCAACAACGACTGCCAAGGGACCCCGTGGAGAAAATTTAGGCACATTGGTCACGTTTCAGGACTTGACCGAGTTTAAGAAAATAGAAGAAGACCTTATGCGGGCTGATCGTTTGGCTGCGGTAGGCAGACTGGCCGCTGGAATGGCTCATGAGATTCGCAATCCGCTAGCATCAATAAGCGGATCTGTTCAGCTGTTGATGGAAGCTGAGCATGTAAAAAAAGACGACCTTCATTTGATGAAAATTGTTGTCAAAGAAGCAGATCGTTTGAACCATCTACTGACCGAGTTTTTAACCTTTGCTCGGCCGAATATTCCGGTTAAAGAAAAGACGAATATTTCTGAAACGTTGGATGAGTTAGTGCAGATGCTCAAGTCTGATCGCCGATTTAACGGGATAGACGTCAAGTTGATCAAGCCGGATAGCCAAGTTTTTCTTTCTTTGGATAAGAGACAGCTTTGCCAGGTATTATGGAATTTGGCCATTAATGCTGCAGAAGCAATGAATGGTCAAGGTGCATTGTTATTGATGATTGATCTAGGCTTGGAAGGGGAAACCAAAATCATAATTGAGGACTCAGGTCCAGGTATTGATGAGAGTATCTCCGAAAAAATTTTTGAACCTTTTTTTTCAACGAAAGATCATGGTACCGGTCTTGGCTTGGCAGCAGTTTATTCGATCATTGAAGTGCATGCAGGGACCGTACATGTTGAGCGTAGCGAGTTGGGTGGAGCTCGGTTTATTTTGCAGTTTGAAGGATAGGAAAAATAAAAATGGAAAAGAGAAAAGAGAAAATTCTCATTGTTGACGATGAGTCAAGCCTGCGGGAAATGCTGGCGATACTGCTTGAGCGTGAGGGCTATCAGATAGAAGAGGCGGCAGATGGACAAATAGCTTTAGGTCTAATTCAGACCAGCGAATTTGATTTGATCATTTCTGATATGAAAATGCCATGTTTAGGCGGCATTGGTCTGCTGCGTAAAGTTCGTGAGCAAGAAATAAAAACTCCAATGTTGATGATCACAGGTTTCTCCTCTACAGAAGAAGCTGTCGAAGCCATGAAGCTAGGGGCCTACGATTATATTACCAAGCCGTTTAAAAATGATGAAATCCGGTTGGTTATAAAAAATGCTTTAGAGCACAATCAGCTTAAACATGAGAACCAGCAACTGAAGCAGCAATTAGGCCAACGGTTCTCATTTCAACGCTTGATCGGTGACAGCCCCAAAATGAAGAAACTTGTTTCTTTATTGGAGCGAATAGCCCCTAGCCAGGCCAATGTTTTAATAACAGGCGAAAGTGGCACAGGCAAAGAGCTTGTTGCCAAGGCTCTACATTTAAATAGCGACAGACGATCACATCCGTTTGTGCCAATTAATTGTGGTGCAATTCCTGAAAACCTTTTGGAAAGCGAACTGTTCGGACATGAAAAAGGCGCTTTTACTGGTGCTGACCGCAAAAAGGAAGGATTGTTCGAATCGGCGAATCAAGGAACGCTTTTTCTGGATGAAGTTGGCGAATTACCTATGGGAATGCAGGTCAAGTTATTGCGGGTTTTGCAGGAACGGGAGTTTAGGAGAGTGGGGGGGACTAAAACCTTGCCACTGGATATTCGCCTCATCGCAGCAACGAATCAAGATTTTTCCCAAATGATTCAGCAGGGAACTTTTCGAGAAGACCTGTTTTATCGCCTCAATGTTGTTTCTCTTGAATTGCCCCCGCTCCGTGACAGAAAAGAAGATATTCCTTTACTGATAAACAAATTTTATCAAGAGCGAACAGGGAATGATGAATTTCCCATCCAGCGGGAAGTCCTTGATCTTCTTTTTCAATATGAGTGGCCTGGCAATGTCCGTGAATTGGAAAATTTAGTCGAGCGTTGTATTGTACTGGGGGAAACCGACCAATTGACGATTGATTGTATTCCGTCCCAGATTTGCCATTCAAACAAAGCCCACTGCGGAGAGTTATCTGAAATACCGTCTGGTTTTAACCTGGAAGATTGGCTTGAGGGGGTTGAGCGACGTGCTCTTCTGAAAGCGTTGGAGCAATCAGATGGCGTTAGAACGAAAGCCGCGGAGTTGCTAGGAATAAGTTTTCGCTCAATCCGTTATCGATTGGATAAACTTGGTATCGATAGTGAGTAAATTGTAGTGACAAAATTTGTCAGTCTTCTGCCGAAAATTGGCAATTTATCATGAAGTTTTATTTTTTTGAAGGCTCTTGTTTCTCCTGATAAGGGACTTTTAAAATCCGGTTGAGTTGATTTTGGCCCTTTCAGATCACGTTCTAACTATCTAATCTGTATACAAAAAGACAAAATTTTTGGGGTCTGATTTTTGCTTTGAGAATGATTTTGATAAGTTTTTATCTGCTTAATCTCCTGTTGGCATGTAGGGTGCAAGTCTATCCAATAAGAATTTAATGACGGTAATCTGCCGCGAGTATGGAGGGGCATTCCGCCCAAAAACACAAATTTTGTTGTAAAAAAGGAGCTTGGTTTATGAAGAAAACTGTATGTACAAATCAAAAAGGTTTCACCCTTATCGAGTTGTTGATCGTTGTTGCGATCATCGGTATCTTGGCTGCCATTGCTATTCCCCAGTTCGCTGCCTACCGTCAGCGGGCATTTAACTCAGCGGCTACCTCTGATGTCACAAATATGCAAAAGTCTCAAGCGGCGTTCTTTTCTGATTGGCAGCAGTTTGGTGAAACTGTAAGTGCTGCAAATGAAGGCGCAGCTACCGGTGCTGCTGCTGCAGACACTGACGCTATTCTGACGGGACCTGGTGCCGTCGGGGCTATGCCCTTTATCCGTAATACCAATGGTGCCATGGCTATCGGCCTAAGCAATAATGTGAATTTAGTGGCTAATGTTGAAGATGCTGCTGCCGTCTCTTTTATTGGTGTTGCAAAGCATACTCAGGGTAATCGTTTGTACGCCATAGATAGCGATATTACAGCCACTTACAATTCCCTTGGAGGGACTACCAGTGTTGGCGCCAATATAGCGGGTGGTGATATCCCTGCATGTACTGCAAATAATGACGATTTCGGTGGCGCTGCACCGGTGGCAAATAGTTATGGAAATAATTGGTTGCTGATGTAATTATTGTCTCTAGGTTGGTTTTTTAGAAAAAGGCCGCTCCTGTTGGGGGCGGCCTTTTATTTAGGTGTCTTTTTATGTCAATGGATTTAACGATTGTCCTATGTCAATACATATAGCCGGACTCAATAAGTGTTTTCGTAAAGGAATAGGCTCTAAGCGTATTCCGGCTGTTGTTGATCTTTCTTTGGAGATCAATTCGGGTGAGGTTTTTGGATTTGTCGGTCCTAATGGCGCTGGCAAGTCAACGACAATCAAGACATTATTGAACTTGGTCTTTCCAGATTCTGGTGAGGTCAAAATATTTGACCGGCCGGTGTCTGACTTTAATGTCCGACGGGATATCGGCTATTTACCAGAAAATCCGTGCTACTATAGTTCTCTGACTGCGGAGGAACTCCTGTTTTTCGGTGCGGAAGTTTCAGGTGTGCCTAAGTCCCTGATCTATGAGCGGATTGAGGATGTGCTGAGGAGGGTTCAACTTTTGGACTCTGCCAGGCGGCAGTTGAAGACTTATTCCAAGGGGATGGTCCAGCGAGCCGGCATAGCGTTGGCCTTAATCCATGACCCCAAACTTGTGATTTTAGATGAGCCGATGAGTGGTTTGGACCCTTTGGGGCGAAAACTTGTTGGTGATCTTATTTTGGAGATGAAGGAGCAAGGGAAAACGGTTTTTTTCTCGTCGCATATTCTCAACGATGCCGAACGTTTCTGCGATAGTATTGGGATTCTAGTCAGGGGGCGATTGAGACGGACTGATAAACTCTCGGTATTATTGAACGAGTTTTCTAGCCTTGAACGTGCGTTTTTGTCAACGGTTGAGCAGGTGGAGAAAGGGGGCCTATGAAGTGTGTTTGGGCCATTACTAAAATTACTTTTTTAGAGGGAGTCAGGTGTCGGGCTCTTTATGGAATTGCTGTTCTCGCTTTAATGATGAGTGGTGCCAATATTTTCATCTCTGGCATGGTTATGCGTGAGGTTGGTAAAGTTTCTGTCGATATTGGTTTAGCAACAACAGGCATTGCCGGATTGCTATTGCTTCTTTTTGTATCAATCAATCAATTAGCTTCAGACCTTGATCAAAAAACTTTATATATGATACTGGCACGGCCTGTTTCAAGGTCGCTTTATTATGTTGGCAAGTATTTCGGTATGATCTTGTTGATAAGTGCAGCCATGTTGATTTTTTCCATTGCCATGGGTTGTACGCTATTGCTGATAAAGTCTGCTGCCGCAGGTTATTTCGAGAGGGTTTCATGGTTTTTGATTTGTGTTGCGATCCTTCTCAATTTGGCACAATTGATCTTGCTGTCTGCGATCAGTTTTTTTTATGCTTCGTTCACAACCTCCTCTTTTTTAACCTTGATCCTAACGCTAATGACTTACATTGTTGGCCATGGTTTGCCTGCGGTTAAAAAAATTATTTTGTCTGCCGATTTGATTGGTGTTCATGTTTCGTCTATGACGGCAATGATTATTGAAATCTCGACATTTCTGTTTCCTAACCTGTCGTTGTTTGATATTCGAGTTCAGGCTTCGCACGGCCTTTGGCCAAGCTGGTTATATATTTTAGGTGCGATTGCTTACGCAATTTTGTACTCGATGATGCTTATGACCGCATCGGTTGCAATCTTTAAGCGTAGAGAGTTTCCATAGATGAGAATAATTTTGAGCATCATCTTAATCCTATGGGGAGGACAGGCTTGGTTGCAGAAACCATTAGCTCGTATGAATAGTGCTTTACCTAAACCTGAATCATCCACCGCTATTCCTGTTGAGGTTTTACAAGTTGCAAGTTTGGAATATAAGGCTGTTGTTTCAGATTTATTTTTACTGGATGCGCTTAATGGATTTGGTAAAACTGTGGAACGAGGAACTTCTGGCGTTGTTGGAGAAAATGTTGAAGATTGGGAGTGGAAAATGATGATGGCTCAGGTTGAAATAGCCTCAGCTCTCGACCCATATTTTCTTGACCCATATTATTTTGCGAATGCAGTACTGACACATTTTCGCCCTTTGCTTCCCCGAGTCAATCTTCTCTTGAAGCGGGGAAGCGAATACCGTGAGTGGGATTGGGAACTGCCTTTTTATGTTGGATTTAATTACTTCTATTTTTTATCTCAGCCAAAAGAAGCGTCTGATTGGCTCATGGAAGCTTCGACTCGACCGAACAACAAAAGTACATTGCTAGCAACTTTAGCGGCTCGGTTAGCTTATAAGGGCCAGCATACTGAAAATGCCATCGTGTTTTTGATGCAAATGATTAAGACTGCAAAAGATCCGGCAATTATTGAAATATATAAAACTCGGTTAAAGAGCCTTCAAGGTATATTTTTAATAGAAAAGGCAGTAAGGAAATTTGAAAAGATTTATGGAAAAATAACACAAAATATAAAAGAGTTAGTTGACTCTGGCATATTAGGGAGTGTTCCTATTGATCCTTATGGAGGGGTATATACTATTGATCAAGATGGAAAAGTATCGACGACTAGCAATTTCATCCCAGTTCAATAATGATTTCTATTTATGAAGGGGAATCCATAATGAAGCTCAAAGCCTCATCCGCCTCTTTTGGCTCTCAATCAGGATTTTCTTTGATTGAGTTACTCATTGTTGTTGCCATTATTGGGATTCTGTCAGCTATTGCGATTCCTCAATTTTCCGCTTATCGGGTAAGGGCGTATAATGCTAGCGCATTGTCGGATGTTAATTTGTTGCAGAAAATTCAAGGAGCCATGACCGATGATTGGCAGGTTTTCGGTGTAACTACTGATACGGGGGCAGCTGTGCCAGTATTGGGTAATGGTATCATCCTTTCTGGACCAAGCGGAGGGAATGATGGGCTAGCCGGTATTCGATCTTTTATGCCAGTTGGAATCAGTCGTGGTGTACAGTTACTGTCAAATACCGATGTGGCAGGGCATAGTTTTTTAATGATGTCAAAACATACCCGTGGGAATCGGATTTTTGGTATTGACAGTGATGTGTCTGGAACCTCATTTAAGTTGAGTTCTGTTGGTTTATCATTGACTGGGAGCGGTATTAATCTCCCTTCTGTCTTGTCCGCTAATGACTTTTTGCCATCGGCGGGCTGGCAATTTTTGTGATAAGTGAGGAGGGGTGTTGAGTATTTTTCAGGCATATACATTTATTTTTGGGACAATCGTTGGCTCCTTTCTAAACGTTTGTATCTATCGAATTCCTGTGGGTAGGTCTATTGTTTCACCTCCGTCATCATGTCCGCAGTGTGGCCACCTTATTCATTGGTATGAAAATATCCCTGTTTTCAGTTATCTTTTTCTGGCCGGTAAATGCTCCTCCTGCAAAGCTAAAATTCCATTGCGGTATCCTGCTATTGAGCTGTTAACTGGGGTTTTGTTTGCTGGGGTTTTTTCTGCTTTTGGGCTTAGCTCAGCAACCATTGTTTATTCAATTTTTGTAGCATCTCTTGTCGTTATCACTTTTATTGATCTCGATCATCAGATTATTCCTGATATCATCAGCCTGCCCGGAATAATTATCGGTTTTGTTTGTTCATTTTTTATCCCCTGGTTGTCCTGGCAGGATTCATTGCTCGGTATCCTTTGTGGGGGTGGGGTTTTGTTTGGAATTGCCGGGATATATCAACTGTTGACTAAAAGAGAAGGGATGGGAGGGGGAGATATTAAGCTTCTTGGTATGTTAGGCGCGTTCCTTGGGTGGAAATCAATTTTACCGATTATTTTTCTGGCCTCTTTGGTCGGGACTCTTGTTGGAATTCCACTGATGATGATTCGTAAAGACAATGTCCGCTTAGCAATACCATTTGGGCCCTTCTTGGCTTTGGCTGCAACTGGCTATTTGTTTTTTGGCCAAGATATTGTGTCTTGGTATCTCGGGCTAATGCATCGGTAGTAAATATTTTTGTTCTCATTTGTTTTGTTCTTTGGTATTTTTTTATTGGGTTTCCCTTAAAAAACTTGACAATGATGTTCATTGACCTATAATTATGCACAATTTCAATACATGTGATATATGAGGTTAATTGAATGCAGCGAAATCATGTCAAGGAAATTCGAGAGTCTTTACTGATGAGCAAGGCTGAGCTGGCGCGAAAGGCCGATGTCTCACCCTTGACAATTACTCGGATTGAACGGGGATGCCCTTGTCGTATGGAGACAATGCGCAAAATTATTCTGGCCTTGGGCTTCTCGTTAGTTGAGAAGGGCAAAGTTTTTCCAGAAAATTAATCTGGAAACCGGCTTAAGTTGAATTTTGAGATTCTGTTACTGCATTACAACACAAGACTCTCTTCGAACGGGATAAGGTATGTTCGCTTCGAAAAAAGATATTATAGGGATAGATGTAGGCTCCAGCGCTGTCAAAATGGTTCGTCTTCGCCCTTCCCGTGGATCTTATCATCTTGAAAATATCGGGATTGCTCCATTAAATCCGGAAATTATCGTTGACAATACGATCATGGACTCGGCGGCAGTCATTGATGCAATTCAGAACCTGTTAAAGTCAATGAAAATCAAAACCAAGCGGATTGCGACTTCAATCTCTGGTCACTCTGTTATTATTCGTAAAATATCCCTTCCCTTGATGACAGAAGATGAGCTTGATGCTTCCATTCAATGGGAGGCAGAACAATATATCCCCTTTGATATTTCTGAAGTTAATATCGACTTCCAAATCCTGGGCCCGGACGAAAAAGATCCTTCTCAGATGAATGTTATGTTGGTCGCGGCTAAAAAAGATTTTGTTGATGACTATTTAGCTGTTTTTACTGAGGTTGGTTTGGAGCCGATGGTCATGGATATCGATTGTTTCGCCGTCGAGAATATGTTTGATTTTAATTATGGCTTTGTCGAAGGTGAGATTGTTGCTCTTATTGATCTCGGTGCTAGTGCCACCAGTGTTAATGTTCTTAAGGGGGATGTGTCTATTTTTACCCGAGACATCCAGGCTGGTGGCAATCTATTGAATCAGGAATTGCAAAAGCGGTTAGGAATAAGCAGCGATGAAGCAGAGCTGGCCAAATTGGGCCAGCGTGATCTTGGTGATGTCGAGGATGGGGCGATTGATGAAATTCTTGACGATGCCGTTGAAAACCTCGTCCAGGAAGTGCAACGATCACTGGATTTTTTTGCAGCCACGTCAAGTGAAGAAAAAATTTCCAAAGTATATCTAACCGGCGGTGTTTCAGGGGCGAAGCGGGTTCTTGAAACTCTGGAGGAGCGCCTTGGAATTCCTATTGAATGCGTGAACCCGTTCCGCAACTTAATTGTCAATAAGAAAGAATTTGATACGGAATACCTCGAAGCAATTGGGCCGATGTTTTCGGTTGCGACTGGCCTGGCTATGAGGAAGGTGGGTGACAAATGATTCGCATTAACCTGTTGCCGGTTCGAGCTGCGCAGAAGAAAGAGCGTTTGCGCACACAACTTTCTATTTTTTTGCTGTGCATTCTTTTGGTCTGTATCGGTTGCGGTGCTTTGTATGTTCAGAAGATGACTCAAATTAATGCTGTTGAAGCTGAGGTGGCTCGAGTCAAGATGAAAAACCAAGAACTTCAGAAACAGATCGGACAAGTCAAGGATTTTGAAAAAAAACAAGCAGATTTAGAAAAAAAACTAAAAGTACTGACAAGTTTGAAGGCTGGGAAATCAGGGCCAGTTCATTTGCTTGATCAGTTGAGTTCTGCTTTGCCCGATAACCTCTGGCTTACGAAATTTGTCGAAAAGGGTGGGCGTATCAACTTGTCAGGTATTGCGGACAATGAGAAAACTGTTGCTGCCTTTATGAAAAATCTTGAGCACTCAATTTATTATCAAAAAGTCGAATTGTCAGTGACCGAACAGACAAAGATTGGTGACAATAAGATGCAGAAGTTTACTTTAGATTGTAATGCAGAAACGCCACCATCTAAATGAAATGGGATGTTAAGGAATGAATTCACGTATCGAACGAATTTTAAACCTGCCCGCCTATCAGCGTTTTTTATTGCTTCTGTGCGTTATGGCTCTTTTTGCAGCTGCTTTTTATTTTATATTTTATCAAGCCCAGATTGAGCAATACGATAGACAGGTAAGAGAAAAAGATGCTGAGCAGATTAGATTGCAAAAAAATCAGAAGATAGCCAGTAATCTTTCTGTCTATCGGGCCGAATATGAGAAAATGCAATCCCAGCTTGAAGAGGCGTTGGGTGAGTTGCCTCTCCAAAAGGAGATACCGAATCTGTTAACTGGGATTGGGAATCTTGCTAAAGAGAAAGGGTTGGAGGTTATTAGATTTAAACCGGAATCAGAAGTTCATAAAGAATTTTATGCTGAGGTTCCTGTTGATTTGAAATTGGCCGGCTCTTTTCATCAGGCAGCCGCCTTTTTTGATGCAGTCGGTAAAATGGAAAGAATTGTGAACATCCAAGGGCTAAGTTTGGAGAGGCCTCATGAAGTTGATGGGCGAACCTCTTTAGATATTTCTTGCAAGGCAGTTACCTTTCGTTTTATTGACCAGCCTCCCGCTGAAAATATTAAAAAGAAAGGGGGGAAGGGGAAATGAAATTGAATTTTCTGATGGGCAAGTTTTTGGTATTGCTGCTGGCCATTTTACTTTTACCTAATCTTTCTTTCGCAGTTCAGCCAGAACTAACACGTTCTTTAGCCGATGAGGAGATTAAAGCGACTTCGGGTAATGAAGCTTTTGTTTATAGTCCCCAGGGGCGCAGAGACCCGTTCGAACCTTTATTGCACAAAGAGCCCGTTATTGCTGAGATAATCAAAAAAACTCGTCCTGATGAGATTAAGGGGCCACTGGAGAAGTTCGAACTGAAGCAGTTCCGGCTGATGGCTATTCTCGTCGTCAATGGTAGTCCAAGGGCGATGGTAGCAGCTCCCGATGGTAAGAGCTATACAGTAAAAGTTAACGATTATATTGGCCTCAATGGTGGTGTTGTGAAAAATATACAAACCAAAATCATCGGGCATGATGAGACTGGAATGAGAGTAGAGAAAAGCCCAGATCGGATTGTGGTGGAAGAAACAGGCGTTGATAGCCTGACCGGGAAAGAAATTAAAGAAAATCGCTATATTGTGATGTAGCTTGATGTTAGACATTGATTCAGGTCGTTTCTCGAATGACTTTTTAGGGGAAAAAATATGAGAAGAAGCGTTGTCCTCCTCAGTACATTTTTGATGATTTTTTTCGCGGCTTTGCCCACGATAGTTTTTGCGGCCGATTCTTTGTCCATTACCGCAGTAAGTCAAAAACGTGTCGTTTTGTCGGCCACGGCAGGGATCAAGCAAGTTCGATATTTTACGCTGGATTCTCCCAAAAGGCTTGTCGTTGACCTCTATGGTGTTGCTCCTGGCGATCATGCCGACCTTGTTGAATTGACTGATGGTTTCAAACAACTACGAGTAGGTCCTTTTGACCATAGAACCCGTTTTGTTTTTGATGTATCTGGAGCGGAGTTCCCGATATTTAATGTCGATGTTGATAATAATGAAGTTGTGGTGACTTGGGAGGAATCGCAAAAATCAATTGCTAATGCTCAGGCAGAGCCTGCTATTAACGGTGATGCTAAAATTATTTCTATTGATTTTTCTTCCGAAAAAGGCAGGTCTAAACTTAACATCGTTCTGGATGGTGCTGCTGAAGCAACAACTCCATCGCGTGATGGGAATAAAATACAGTTTTCTCTTCATAACACGACTTTACCGAAGGCTTTGAGGCGTGAGTTTGATGCCTTGGCTTTTCCTAGCGCTATTTATTCTGCCGTCCCTTATCTTGTCAACAATGGGGGGAGGCCTTCCGTCCGTTTTGTTGTTCAGCTGAAAGGGGATCAACCCTTTCGTTTAGAGTCTAATTCTTCAGGATATTCATTTGTCGTTGATGATGGGCCTTTTGGTGAGGCAAAGCCTACTATTACTGGCATGGCACCAGTCTCTGTAAACGAAGAGGTCAGTAATCCGCAGAAACAAGTGATTTATCAAGGAGGCAGTGAAAATTCCACTTTCACCACTTCTCCGGGGCCGATTATTGAACAGATTGGCGGAGACACAAAGCAATATTCAGGTGAAAAGACATCTCTTGTTTTCGACAGTGCCGATGTCAGAGATATCCTGCGGTTAATTGCTGAAGTGAGTAATCTAAATATTATTGCCTCCGATGAAGTTAAAGGTACCGTGACGTTACGTTTGATCAATGTCCCTTGGGATCAAGCTCTTGATCTAATCTTGGATGTTTCGGGTCTCGGAATGATTCAGTCGGGCAACGTCGTTCGTGTTTTGCCTAAAGAAACAATACGGTCAATGAAAGAGGCTGAATTAACAGCGACCCGTTCTCAAGAAAAGCTTGAGACGCTAACCACTGAAGTTGTCACTGTCAGCTACGCTGATTTGGGTGCTGTTGGTGGTCCTGTTAAAGAAATCTTGAGTGAGCGTGGGACACTTACTCCTGATAGTCGCAATAAATTTTTAATTATTACTGATGTCCCGGCTCGAATAAAAAAAGCAAAAGAATTGATCTCCGTGCTGGATACTCCAGAGCGTCAGGTTATTATTGAGGCCCGTATTGTTGAGGTTAATTCCAACTATAGTCGTGACCTTGGGGTTAACTGGGGGCTTGATTATGATGACCCTGGTGATAAGATTGGCAGTGGCGGGATTGGTGTTGGAGGAGATTTTCTCATTGGCTTGCCTACCGGTGGGGGAGCTGTTGGCACGACCCCAGGTCTAGGTGCAGGAATAACTTTTGGACGGATAGGAATTGATAAAACTATTCTGGACTTAAGGATTTCGGCCCTTGAGTCTACAGGGAAGCTGAAGATTGTTTCTCTTCCTAAGGTGACGACCCTAAACGGCGAGACTGCTACTATTAGTCAGGGGACAACGATCCCGTATGAATCGACCGATGATAGTGGTATTTCAAAAACTGAATTTGTGAGCGCTGAATTAAAGCTAGAGGTTACACCTGTTATTAATCCCGATAATTCTATTATCATGGAACTTCTAACAACAAATGATTCCCCTTCCGTTACAGTTGGAGCTGACGCTCCAAGTATTGATACTAAGAAAGCCGAAACAAAAGTCTTGGTGCACGATGGTGAAACTACCGTTATCGGTGGGATCTTTGTAGAGAATACGGCTGATAGTGATACTGGTACTCCATGGCTGATGGACGTTCCTATTCTTGGGCATTTATTTAAGTCAAATTCAAAATCAACATCAAGGTCAGAGCTCCTTATATTCGTTACTCCTCGAATTTTGAATGATAAATAAGTGTCTCATTAACGTTTTAAAAGGGCAGGGAGACCTGCCCTTTTTTTTTCAGCGAGCTAACAATGGTTGAGATTATCAAGGTCCCTTTAGCAGATAGAACTTATCCGATACTGATCGGTGCCGATATCCTTGAATCTATTGGTGAGGAGTTGGCGGCCATTGATTTTCCCCGAAAAGTGGCTGTTATTTCAAACCCTACTGTTGCCAATCTGTATGGTGGCCCTGTCAAATCGGCCCTTGAATGCAAGGGATTTTCGGTATTGGAGTACAATGTTCCTGATGGGGAAGAGTATAAAAGCCTTGAAACTCTTCAGTCCATTTATGATGTGTTGGTTGGCAATGGCTTTGATCGTGGCTCCGGGATAATTGCTCTCGGGGGAGGTGTCATTGGGGATATGGCTGGTTTTGCCGCAGCAACGTTTTTGCGTGGAATCCGTTATGCCCAAATTCCGACCACCCTGTTAGCCCAGGTTGATAGCTCGGTCGGTGGAAAAACAGCAGTTAATCATCCTTTGGGGAAAAACTTGATTGGGGCTTTCTTTCAACCTGATTTGGTACTGATTGATTCTGGGACCCTTAATACCCTTGATCCAAGAGATGTCGCGGCAGGTCTGGCTGAAGTTGTGAAGTATGGCGTGATTAGAGACGCTGATTTTTTCAACTGGCTTGAGGATCATGTCGATGATTTGCTGAATAGAAATCCAAATGCTTTGATCTATGCCGTTAAAAAGGCTTGCCAGATCAAAGCTGATATTGTTGAGGTTGATGAAAAAGAGGGCTCGGTTCGGGCCTTTCTGAACTATGGACACACCTTCGGTCATGCGGTGGAAAGTCTTTCCGGATATGGGCAATGGAAACATGGTGAAGCCGTTGCCATTGGGATGATCGTTGCTGCTAGGATCTCCTGCCGGATGGGGCTATGTCGCCAAAATGATGTTGATCGTCTGACGCGATTACTGCACACTCTAGGTCTGCCGGTTTCTGCACCTGTTTTTTCTCTCGAAGACTACCTTGCCGCTATGGGGAGGGATAAAAAAGTCCGTAATGGGAAATTATCATTGGTTCTCAATTGTGGGCTTGGCGACGCCGTGCTTAAACAGGTTTCTGATCTAAAAAAAATATTCTCTGCAGCTTTGTCATCTTGAAGAGGTCATTATGGTCCAAAACAATCAGCAAAGTACAATGTTGGGTAAGATTGCCGCATATACAGAAATACTCATCAAGGATCCCGGTTCGACTATTTTTGTATCGTTGGCGGAAACCTACAGGAAAATGGGTCTCTTCGACGATGCACTGCAAATTTTAGCTAAGGGATTTGAAAAGCATGCTGACTTTTTCCCCGCATTTATTGTTTTGGGAAGGATTTATTGCCAGCAAGGAGAATTTGAGAAGTCTGTAGAGGCATTTGTTAAAGCTTTGGAGTTTGACTCTGATAATCTTTCTGCTCTGGTCGGTTTTGCCAGGGTACGAATTTTACGTGAGGAGCCTGAGGAAGCGCGTCAGTTGCTTTTGCAAGCGAGGGCGTTAAGTCCGGCTGATCCTATCATCAATAAACTTTTACTCTCATTGCCGCCTGTTTCTTCCAAGGTGGATGAACAGATTGAGCAAGGCCCAGCAGAAAAATCGACTTCGGTTGGTTCGACCCCGTTAATTTCCGCTACTCTTGCAGAATTATACCTCAAGCAAGGCTTAGCTGACGAGGCGGTCCGTATTTATCGTGAGCTTTCAGCCCTTTCGCCGGAAGATTTATCTTTGCGACGTAAGATCAAAGAGCTCGAAGCTTTCTCTGGAACGCCCTCCTCGGAAATCGTTACCGATTCGGAGATTTCCGATTTGACAGTTGCTCATCTCAGCGGCGATGAAGAGGAAACTGCTTCTGAGGTGATGAGTGACAGTGAATTTAATCAATTGAATGATTTTGAATCTGAGCCGACTGATCGGGACTCCGTTGTGCTTGAGACCCTGAACCGCTGGCTTGACAATATCGGGCAAAGGAGAAGGAATGTTTAAAGCTATTTTGAAGGACATTGTGACCGGCTGTTCGGGTGGTGTTGGCGCTATTTTGATGGGTTTTGACGGAATCTCCATCGATCAGTACCTTGTTGAGAATAATTCAGTTGATTTAAATTTGGTTGGGATTGAGTATTCCAATATAGCTAAAGAAGTTCGGCGGGCAGCAGAGATTCTCAACGTTGGAACTTTGAGCGAAGTTTCTATTAAAACAGAGCGGTTCTACATCATCATCCAAGTTGTCACAGATGAATATTTTGTCGCCTTGATTCTGGACCGCTCAGGTAATTATGGTCAGGGTCGTTACTTGCTGATGCGTGAGGCGCCCCGCCTGCGAATTGACCTGGAATAGATTCTTTATTTTCCCATTTTTCCTCTCAATGGTAACAAGTGAGTCGCTGTTGAGAGGGGACTTGAAGCCGTTTCTTCAATGATGTAAATAAGTTCGTTCGGTAAGGAAAAAGTATAAAATTTTCAATGAGTTATATTTAGATATGACTAAACAGGACGGAGCGTGAACCCAAATCGACTTTTTTTTATTCGGAATCTTCAGCAAGCAGAGAGACTTTCCGCTACAATAATATTTGGCTTAACCAATATACGCTATCTGTCCGGATTTACCGGTACCGATGGCGTTCTTCTTTTTCTAGGCGACGAGACGGTTTTTTTAACCGATTCACGTTATATTACCCAGGCCCAGGCTCAAGTGAGGGCAGACAGGGTCCTCTGTTACAAGAACAAGCTGCAGTCAATCGCTGACGAATTGATCTCTTTTGGGGCAGGGCGTGTAGGCTTTGATGCCGAAGCTGTTTGCGTGGCTGTCTTTGACGAGTTACGAGGATTATGCGGCAATCAGATGCACTGGCTCCCTTTGAAAGAGCAGCTGCGGTCATTGCGTGGCAATAAAAATACACGAGAACTTGAGTGTTTAAAAGTAGCTGCACAATTAAACCATGACGCTTTTCAGAAAATTATTCCGCTAATAAAGCCAGGTGTCAGTGAAAAGAAAATTGCCCTGGAACTTGAAATCGCTCTCAAGCGTTTGGGCGGAGAAGCAAATGCGTTTGAGTTTATTGTTGCTTCTGGGACGCGGGGAGCCTTACCGCATGGTGTCGCCAGCGAGAAACTCCTAGCTGAAGGTGAATTGATTACTATCGATTTCGGCACCTGCGTAGGGGGCTATTATTCGGATGAAACCGTGACGCTCGCGGTTGGGGAGGTTTCAGGAAAACTTCGACAAATTTTTGATATTGTGTTAGAAGCTCATGATCTTGCCTTGGCTGCTATTCAGCCAGGGATCCAGATCAAAGACCTGGACGCTGTGGCTCGAGGCTATATTTGCAAGATGGGTTACGGCGACTATTTTGGCCATGGGCTTGGACATGGGGTCGGTTTGGAGATTCACGAATACCCGACCGTTTCATCTCGATCGACGGACGTTTTGTCTGAGGGAATGGTCATTACTATTGAACCGGGAATTTATATTCCTGATTTTGGTGGGGTCCGAATCGAAGATACTGTCGTAGTTACCACCAACGGATTTCAGGCCTTGACTTCTATTGATAAGCACTACCGTGTATTGACCGTTGAGTAGGGATATTGAAAGTTCTAATCAATCATTATTTCAGAATCCCACGTTTTGATTTATAAACTCTTATACTTAGTTACGATTTGAAAAATTTTTCAGGAGGAAAAAATGGAACTGAAAGATCTTAAAGGCTTAATAAAACTGATTACCGAGACCGATATTACCGAGTTTGATCTTGAGAACGATGAAGAAAAAATTCACATCAAACGGGGCTCCGAAAAAGAATTCATTCAAATGACAGCACCAGCGGCTGTGGTTCAACCCGCTCCGGTTGTTGCGGCCAATGCCCCTGCTGCCGTTACTCCGCCGGCTGTCGATTCGGCTCCCCAAAGTAAATATGATGCAATCCCTTCGCCGATTGTCGGGTCTTTTTACCGTAAACCATCTCCAGACGCAGAGCCTTTCTGTAAAGTCGGGGACATCGTTGACGCCGGACAGGTGCTGTGCCTGGTCGAAGCGATGAAATTGTTCAACGAAATTGAGGCTGAATTCAAATGTAAAATTATTGAGGTGGTTAAGGAAGACGGCGCTCCGGTGGAATATGGCGAAACTTTATTCCTGGTTGAAAAGCTTTGAGATTAAGCCTTAGCAGCTGCGCTGGTTTGTTGAACAAAGTTTAGATCTTAAAAGATTACTTCCATTGGGAGTTTAAGGAACATGTTTCATAAAATACTGATCGCTAATCGTGGTGAAATCGCACTGCGAGTTATTCGTGCCTGTAAGGAAATGGGAATTAAGACCGTAGCTGTCCATTCCGTCGCTGACTACGAAGCGCTTCACGTTAGTTTGGCTGATGAGAGTATTTGTATTGGGCCGACACCGAGTGCTGACAGTTATCTCAACATGAAAGCGATCATCAGTGCTGCTGAAATAGCCGATGCAGACGCGATCCATCCTGGCTATGGCTTTCTTTCTGAAAATGCGGAATTCGCTGAGATTTGTGAGCAGTGCGGGATTACCTTTATTGGACCGACTGCGGATAATATGCGCCGAATGGGTGACAAGATTACCGCCCGTCAAACGGTTACCGCAGCTGGAGTCCCCATTTTACCCGGGACCAATGAAAGCATTGAAACTATTGAAGAAGCCCAAAGGATTGCTGAGGAAATTGGTTATCCGGTGATCATAAAGGCCTCGGCCGGGGGCGGGGGGCGCGGGATGAAAATCGTCCATTCCCCGGCTTCTCTGGCAAATGCTCTTGCCACAGCGAGAACGGAAGCCCAATCGGGGTTCGGTAGGGCGGATGTTTATATCGAAAAATTCTGCGAGCATCCAAGACACGTCGAAATTCAGATTCTTGGCGACAAGCACGGCAATGTCATTCATCTGGGGGAGCGTGATTGCTCTATCCAGCGGCGCCACCAGAAACTGATTGAGGAAGCACCTTGTCCGGTGATTACACAAGAGCAGCGCGAGCGGATGGGCGCCTGTGCCGTTGCCGCTGCCAAAGCGGTTAAGTACAGCAGTGCCGGGACGGTTGAATATCTGCTCGATTCTGATGGCAGTTTTTATTTCATGGAGATGAATACCCGTGTTCAGGTTGAGCATCCGGTTACCGAAATGATCACCGGCGTCGATATCATTAAAGAGCAGATTCGTTCGGCTGCTGGAATTCCCCTGCGCTATAAACAGGAAGATATTAAGATCACTGGGCATGCCATTGAATGCAGGATCAACGCAGAAGATCCGGTTAAATTTACTCCCTTTCCGGGCAAAATTACCGGTTACCATACTCCTGGTGGCATGGGGGTGCGCGTTGAAAGTGCTATGTATGACCAATATACCGTATTGCCACACTATGACTCCATGATCGGAAAATTAATTGTCCATGCGGAAACACGTGATGAAGCGATTCGCAGGATGTCCTGTGCTTTAGATGAGTACATTATCGAAGGGATTAAGACGACGATTCCTTTTCATCGGAAAATGATGAATAACAAAGATTTTATTGACGGTCACTTTGATACCAATTTCCTTGAACGCGTCAAAGTTTGAGGCGTCACGCTAAGTTGCTGGGGAGAGCGGCTGGGATACCGTTCTCCCCCTCGACTTATCCCTCTGGGTATTCTCAACGCTTCTGCTGAAATTCAATGACCAATTTCTATGAATGATACTTCGGAACTGACACTGGGATATATTTCCTACTTGAACTGCGTTCCTTTTTTTTATGGATTGAAGGATTGCGGTTTTAAAGGCCGTCTGGTGGCGGGGGTTCCCTCAGAACTTAACCGCATGCTGCAAAGTGGAGAACTGGACATCAGTCCTTCTTCGTCGTTTGAATATGCTTTGAATTTTGAAGACTATCTGCTGTTACCCAATTTCTCCATCTCCTCCTTTGGCCCTGTCGGGAGTGTTTTTCTTTTCAGTCCCTGTCCCCCTGAACAGTTGTCTGGCAAGACCATTGCCATCACCGGGGAATCTGCCACTTCGATCAACCTGCTGAGGGTTTTGTTGCTGGAATATTACGGCCTCAAAAAAGTTGAAGATTATGTTCCCGCTGAGGATGTCGAAACTGCAATCAGGCAAGGTCATCCTGGGCTGTTGATCGGTGATCGCGCCATGAACCAGGCAAAAAATCTTCCCGACGGTGTTTTAAGTTATGATCTGGGTGATCTTTGGTACCAGAAGACCGGCTTGCCCTTTGTGTTTGCCCTCTGGATATTGCGACGGAGCAGTGCCCGCCAAAAAGCATATGGTTTCACAGCATTGATCAGGCAACTTGAAACCTCATTAGGGCAAGCCTTGAATGATTTTCCTGGGTTGGCCAGAAACATTGGCGGTGAACACTCGGTTGCAGAATATGTTGCCTATTGGCAAGGGATGGATTTTTTCCTGACCTCTAACCACTTAGCTGGTTTGTCTCTCTATTTCTCCTTGTGTGAAAAATACAATTTGCTTAAAAAAATACCGGAAGTTGTCTTTTTTACTTCTCCTCGAATCGATTTGATGGGAAAATTTAATTATTAGAGTGGTTAAAGTACTTTTTCTTGTTGTAAGTATAAAATTTTGTAGCTTTATAAAGGCTAATTTATTAGGATGTGCAAAGTATTTGCTTGCACTTTAAACCGAAGGGAGGGCTTTGTGTCTAAAATATTTTCTTTCATAATGATTGTGTCAGTTCTTTTTTTGTCCGGGTGTGGTACGCAAAGTGGGACTAGTGATGGCGGTGGAGATGGAGATGGTGGGGTCGCTACTTTAGTTCTGGCTTCAGATAAGACTGTTATCAGCTCCGGTGGCGCAGATGATGCAAATTTGACTGTTCAGGCTCTTGACAGCCACAACGCAGTTCTCGATGGAGTTGAAATTTCTCTTTCTGCCTCAGGAGGCCGCTTAAGTGTTGGGTCTGTTATAACCGACACTAATGGTGAGGCAAGTTTTACACTTGATTCCGGTGTTGGTTCGGTAGCCCAAGTGATTACAGTTACTGCGTCATCTGGGTCAAAAGCCGTGACCAAGGCTATCAGTGTGTTAGGGACATCCATTTCATTGTCGGCGGATAAGTCCTCTGTCAGTTTGAATGGTGCGACAAAGGCTATTCTTACTGCAACGGTTACGGATGGGAGTGGTCTACCCGTTGAAAACATGCAGGTGACATTATCTACGAATCTCGGAACTATTAATGATTCCACCGCGCCTGTTGTCAAATATAGCAATAGCAATGGCAAGGTTGATCTTGAGTTTGCTGGCGGCTCTGAAGCGGGGACTGCTATAATTACCGCAGCATTGACTGAAGGGGGAACCGAAACAAGCAGGGACAGTGTTTCAATTCTTCTTTCCGACGAACAGTTTTCATTGTCTGACAATTTAGGAGGAACCATATCTATTAATGGTACCGATACTGTTACTCTCACTTGGGTAGATGCTGCTGGAACTCCTGTCTCAGGGAATATCGTTTCATTTGAGGCAACAAAAGGAACCTTTGATGGGACTGGCAACAACTTTGTCGATATTGTGACTAATGCTAGTGGACAGGCTTCTACCGTTTATCGCCCTGATGCGGTTGGAGATGATACGATCATTGTGTCTTATCAGAATGCCCTTGATGCCTCCCTCCCGGTGACGATTTTAGCTGGAACGCCTAATAGTGTTGCATTGAGTGTTAATCCCACGGTTGTTTCCCGTGCTCTTAATGGTGTTACCCCGACCGCAGTTGTTAGTGCTACCGTTTTGGATGTTCAAAATAGAGCTGTACAGGGAGCGAAGGTGGCGTTCAGTCTAACTTCAGGTCCTGGTGGAGGGGAAGGTATTAGCCCTGCGACAGCGACAACAAATGCCGCGGGTATTGCCTCTGCAACATTTACCAGTGGTGGGCTGATATCCGCACGCGATGGAATTACTGTGTTAGCAAAATTAGTTGATTATCCTGGGATAACTGATTCTGCAACTTTGACCATCGCTGCTCAAGCTGCAACTATTACCATAGGTCAGACTAACGTTATCCAAACTATAACCGTTGGTACAGCTGAGTCAGCTTATGCTCTGCCATTGACAGTCCTGGTGACTGATACCAACGGTAGTGCTATTGCTAACCAGAATATTAGCCTTAGTGTTTATCCTACCGAATTTCAAACTGGATATTTTGTGGATTCTGAGAAATGGGTACGCACTGTTACCGGAAGTTTTACGAACGAAGATTTAAATCGAAATGGAATTCTTGATCCTGGTGAAGATACTGTCGGGGGCATTTTTGATAATAATCGACTTGATCCAGGTGGTGTTGTTTCCATCCCATCAAATGTAACGACTGACAGTAATGGATTTGGTGGATTTAATCTCGTGTACGCAAAAGGCTATGGTCCTTGGGTCACTGTTGAAGTGACTGCGACAACAAATGTCTCAGGGACTGAATCAAAAGCTGTCCTCTTGCTTCCCTTAGCGGTTGAAGATGGAGATACTCCATATCTTAATTCGCCGTTTGGTCGGTGATCAATCTGTTTTTTAATTGCATTTGCCAATTAAGTTCTTGCTAAAGAAAGAATAACCTAAATCCTCCGCATAAATATTATATTTTTGCGGAGGATTTAAGTGTGGACTGTTCGTTTTTAAGACAGATCATTTTAAGTGAAAAATTATTGCAGGATGCTGTTGACTAATTGGCCTAAAAATCTATAATACGCCGGGTATTTCATCTTAGTTATTATGTAGACGCAATCTGTAAGCCCGGGTGGCGGAATTGGTAGACGCAAGGGACTTAAAATCCCTCGGCATTCGTGCTGTACGAGTTCAAGTCTCGTCCCGGGTACCATAATAAAAACGGCTACTTAACCTTTTGGTTGAGTAGCCGTTTTTCGTTGGAGCGGTGTTGCTGTCTATACTTTGGTCTATACTTTGATTTTTTGGCAGTATGGCTGATGGATTTGGTGCGTGCCTGATTCCTGGTATTCAGACTCTTTCCAGGCATTTTGGTAGTGTAAAGAATTTTTCGCTTTTTCCGACAGTGCCCCAACTGGCTTAGCTTGCGTCCGCCTCCATCATCTGTTCAAAATCTTGCTCTTTGAGCAACTCCATATTCAGATAGCGTTTTTGTCCCCACTTGGTCCCGGCAATGTGACGCAGCCGGGCCGCGCACAGCATTAAGGCCGAATGGCCATCAGGAAAAGCACCGACCACTTTGGTCCGACGCCGGATTTCCTTCATAATCCGCTCAAGAGCGTTGTTGGTGCGTATCCGACTGTGATGGCTACGCGGGAAGTCGTAATACGTCAGGGTTTCGTTTATCGATTCCCGGACCTTCTTCGCCGCGTCTTTTAGGCGTAGGCTCTCCAGCTTTTCAATGATCTGCTCCGCTTTCTGACGGGCAGCCGCCTTATCCTCAGACGCATGAATCGCCTTGAGCATGGCGGCGACATCTTTGACCCGCTTCCGTGGAACGGCATTGAAAACATTGCGATAAAAATGGACCATGCAACGCTGCCACTTGGTTTCGGGATAATATTCAGCCAACGACTCTACCAGCCCCATACAGGCATCGGTGATAAACAAGCGAACACCGCGTAAACCGCGCTCCTTCAAATGACGCAGAAAGCCCGACCAGCCTTCCTTGTCTTCCTTGTGTCCTTCGACGACACCGAGGATCTTCCGGTAGCCATCACTGTTGACACCGATCGCAACCAGAACGGATACGTTGCTGACGTCTCCAGCCCAGGAGCGTTTCAGAACGATGCCATCCAGATAAACATAAGGAAATTCACCCTCAATCGTCTGGGTCCGCCACTCTTCAATCTTGGCGTAAACTTTCTTGTTCAGGTTGCTGATTGTCCCAGGACTCACTTTGGTGCCCCACAGAGCTTCAGTGATATCCTCAACTCGGCGGACGGAAACCCCGGCCAGATACATTTCGATCAGCGCCTCTTCAACCGAGGCCTCACGGCGTCTATAGCGTTCAATGATCGCAGTTTCAAAAGTTTGTTGTCTGAGCTTGGGGACCTTCAATGTCACTCCGCCCGCTCCGGTCTGTAACTTACGCTGATAGTGCCCGGCCCTGGTATCTGTACGAGCTTCATTGCGTTGATATTTCTCCGCGTTACATAACCGATCGGCTTCAGCATCGAGCATTTCATTCAAGGTCTGCTCGACGGTGCAGCGAACGATTTGACCGAGATGGTTCCGGACGGCCTCTTCATTCAGTTGAATAATCTTGTCCGATTTTGCGCTATAATCCTTGTCCACGGCAGTGTTCTCCGTTTACGTTGGCTACGCAATTCTAACCAATGTGGACACTGCCGTGCATTTCTAAAAAAGCGAAAAATATTTTACGTTATCGGCATTTTGGGGCCTTCGTGGCTGGCGTTGTTCAGCAGACCCGGATGCTTTCTATTTTAAACGATAGGAACAGACTTTCCAGGCTCCATCAAGTTGTGCAACCAATAATACTTCAGCTGCTTTTTCCTTGTGTTCCATTTTCGTTTCAAAATACACCAACATATATTCACCATCAGGCAACCCTGGGTAGGTAGAGATTGACTTGACGGCTTTAAGTTTGCGCTGCAGAGCTGTTCCCAAAACTTCTCGTGTCCGTCCAATTTCAGAGATCCATTGATTTTCAGGGGAAGTCAGATGCAAAAGTTTTGATCCGCTTTGGTATGCAGCCTGATAGTTATTATCATCAATGGTTGCCGAGAAGTTTTCGGCAATAGCAATTGCTTGGGATGAGAAGGTCTCCGCTGAGCATGTGACGTTAAGCAGACAGAAAAGAGATAGTGTGAAAATAACAATTTTTGGTGTGCGTATCATGATGCCCCCCACGGTTCTTTAATATCGATTTTTCTATATTATAGCTATGGCATCTGACAAAAATGTGAATTGATCGAATTGAATACTTTTCCGGTGGGGTATGTGTATCAAATATATTGGGCCTGGCTTTCTGGTGGATTATTTCTTGGGCATTAAATTGTCCGTCAGGGAGAGTAAAGGAGCGCAGCGGTTGTGCTCAACTGGTTAAAATTGTCAGCCACAAGGAAAGAGACAGTGCTGATAAAAGGGTTGAGGCTGAAATGGCGGCAACGGCCAGTCCACTATCGGCATTCATTTGACGGGACAGGACATAGGCCACTGTTGCTGTCGGTGTTCCCAGCAGGATCATTGCCGGTAAGTAGTCGGTCGGGGCGATTCCCAACAAGGTGAATAGGCACAGGCCAAGCGCAGGCAGAAATACCAATTTGGCCATGGTTGCAGTTATGATTGCTGTTTTATGATCCCAGATGGTGCGGAATGAAAGGGAGGCTCCGATCAGTAATAAGGCTGCCGGTGGGGCCAGGTGTCCGAGCATGCTCAAGGTCCTGTTGATGACATCAGGGATGGGGATCTGCAGGCCGGAGGCTAAGATTCCCAGCATGCTGGCAACAATTACCGGATTCTGTAGTAGTTTGACAAGAATAGACGACTTTTTTCCGGCACCCGCCCCTGAGAAAGATTGCAAGACAGTGACGGACATGATGTTCTGTAAAATCATCAGAAAGCCTGAGATAATGCCCGCCTGGGCAAGGCCGATGTCGCCAAGAAAGTAGAAAGCGATTGGCAGGCCTATATAACCAAGGTTACCGTGACAGGAGGTTTGCACAATAACCCCTGCTTTGGCAGGGGACACCCGGGCGGTTTTACAGAGCAGCCAGCCTGTTAGATAGAAAGACAGCGCTGATCCTAACGTGATCATTAAAACAGTGACGTTGAAACCCTGTGCCAAGGGGGCGCTGGAAATAGCTCGAAACAAAAAGGCCGGGATTGCAAAATAATAAACCAAGCGGTTTAGGTGGGACTGGACCTCTTCAGGCAAAAAACCTGTTTTGGCCGCGACCCAGCCCAGGGCCAGGATGATGAAAATTGGCGCGATTGTTATCAGTGTCTGCATAATAAAATGATGTCCTGTCTGTTCTAGTGGAGGATAAATATTAAAACGGATATCAAGATCATGCTGATAGCCGTAGTGTACGAGATAATGCTGGCAGCAAATTCCTTGTCGAGCCCTTCCATGGATGCGTAGATCAAGGTATTCATCGCCGATGGGCTGACCGCCATGATAAGAGTGATCGTTTTATTCACTCCGCTAAGGCCAAAAACAGCGACCAGAAGGTAGCCGAATATCAGTCCGCCAAGCATGCGGATCAGGATAACGGTTAGCAACGGTCCCGGTTTGACAATTCTTGGGCTGAAATATATTCCCAACGAGAGCATGATCAAGGGAGTCGTCATCCCTCCCATAATTTTTAGCAATTCCTGGCCGGCCGACGGAATTTTCAGCCCACTTAAGTTGATTATTACAGCGACGGACAACGCCAGAAGCGGGGGAGATAACAGGAACTTTTTGTACAGATTGGTCTGTGCTTTTCCTGACGAGCCGTAACGGCGGGCCAGATAATATGCAAAGGAAAAAGCGATGATCGCATTTCCAAAATCGAATAGATAGGCGATCGCCATGCCTTTTTCACCATACATAACATAGACGAATGGGTAGACGAAAGAACCGTTGAGGATGATTGAACCGATTAGAAAGACCCCCAAAGATGCTGGTTTGAGGCGAAAAAAGCGGCAGGTCACGGTGGCGCAGGTAAAACTGAGCAAGAACATCCCAATCGCTAGCAGAGGGAGGGAAATCAATTCCAGTGTCAGGGGCACTCTGGAAATAGATAGCAAAACCACGGCCGGTAGAACCAGGTAAAAGAACAGCTTGAGGAATAGGTCGGCATTTTCCTTGGTCAGGAACCCCAGCTTTTTGCTGGCAAAGCCCATCCCAAAAATGAAAAACAGTGGCAATATGTTATTTGCGATATCCATGTTATTGATTGATTTTTTCGGACGGTGACGCTGTCCTGCCCTTATCTATAATGCAAAAAAATCTTTCTGCCAGGTTCGGAACGATGGCATCGGTAAAAGAAACCGGCCCATGTTCTTTGTGTCTGATCTTCATATCCCCAAGCAGCTACGCGTGTCCTGTGCGGTTAGTTGTATAGCCCAATTCTGATTCTTTTTACTGCTGGCTACGTTCTGCCTTCTCGGCTTGGTTTTGGCCAGTCCTGTGGCGGCGCCCCTTGTCAGCAGAAAAATGACTCAAAATTAAGACAAATAACTCACCGAAAGGGACACTAGTTCATTCCCCGGGACATTTTGTTTCCGGTTCTGACCGCGGTTACCAGAAACACGCCCAAAAAAATCAGCCCACCGCCAAACAGATGGAACATCTGCAAGCGCTCACCGAGTAAGGATACCGAGATCAGGGTAGTGAAAACGGGAATCAGGTATTGCGATATGGCGACTTCATTGGCCGAAACATGGGCTAGCGCCCGATTCCAGAAGCTGTAGGCCAGCACCGAAGGAAAGATGTTCAGGGCCAAAATCCCCAGGATGTGGGACGGCTCGATCCTTTGTATCCAGCTGAGCCCAATCAGACTGTTTTCGATTATGACCAGAGGCAGAGTTAAAATAACCCCGGTGCACATCATTGCCGTGAAGATCACCCTGGCAGGCATTGCCGTGGCTTTTTGCTTGTATAGAACAGTATGAATTGCCCAGAAACAGATGCTTCCCAGCATGAACAGATCACCAATATTGACCTGCAGGTTGAATATGCTCAACAGTCGGCCTTTGAAAATAATAGTCACCACCCCGATCAAGGAGAGGAAAAAGCCCAGAGCTTGTTTCCTGCTGATGGGATAGCGATACATCAGATAGCCGGCAAGGGCAATCAGGACCGGGTTGAAAGCATTGATAAACGAAGTATTGATGGTTGAGGTAAAACTGACAGCCTCATAAACACAGATGGAATTGATGGCATAGCCGGATAATCCCAGACCGATAAGTAACGGTATATTTCTCTTTATCAGCGCGATATTATTTTTAACCGAACCCCAATTTAAAGTCAGGAAAACCGCTGCTGGAAGCAGCCATCTGAAAAAACTGATAGTGACCGGCGGCATGACCCCTGACACCAGCTTGCCAATAATGAAATTCAGACTCCAGAACAGATTGGTAAATCCGAGGAGGATATATGGGAGAAGGTTACGCTGTTCGGGGTCGTTAGAATCGGAAGCCATACTTATTTACCGTCGTTGGTCGTGGCAATATCTCTGCCGTGGAATTATTCTTGCCGGGATTGATGACGTTTCAGCCTTTAATTTTGGCAGGGCTTTGGGACGGGTCGTATCTTCCCCCCTCAGAAAAATATCATTGTCTCGGTCTGCCTGTTTTTGCAATCGCCTGCCGCCGAGTTGAATACCCATGAAAAGGAATATCCAGCCTGGTTAGCCCTGCTCTTGCTTTAATCATTCTCGGAAGCTCTGATTTGTTTACCCGGCAGGGGTTATACGAATTCAGGTCTGATCGGTGTCCAGGTGTCGACCAATCTGACCTTAGAGGTGAGTAACTGCACGGAATGGGGCAGCCCCCCTGGGACTGCTACGGTATCACCAGTGCTCAGATGGCATGATTTTTCACCAATAAAGAAAATCACTTCTCCCTCGGCGACATAGACGATCTGGTCCTGAGGATGGGAATGGTGGGGCTCGGGGCTAGTCCAGGGGCCATCGGTAAAATCCCAAACAGCCATCATCAGGTTGTCAGTATGGATGATTCGACGTGTTTTGGCCGGTGTGAGCTGAGTCAGTTTGCCATCGGTTATTTTATTGGTATTCATTTTGGGGCTCCCTTTGTGCTGTTGGTATTTGCGGCTTTGTCCTGATCCTGAGTTTTTCATAACCCTTGGAGATATGAAAAGCGCCGGAAATGGTTTTTTTCTCATTTATAAAGAGTCGTTAAGTCGGCTATTGGACTTGAGATTGTAGGTATTTTTATAATGAATTTACATTCTAGTAAGGAAGATGATGTTAACTATAGTAGGATAGGATTTTCCAGAATGTGTGTCAATTGATATTCTGGAGCCATATCTGGAAGCGGGCACATTATTACAGGTGAATTCATGCAGAGCAAAAAGGATCCGAAATTGGTTAACACTCTGGCGACGGCAATGGACATTCTTGAATGTTTCAGCACCGGTGAAGCTGAGTTATCCTTGGCCCGGATATGCGAAAAAACCGGGCTTTATAAAAGCAGAGTGCACAGGCTGTGCACCACCTTATTGGCGTTGGGGTATCTGGTCAGGGGTTCCGGTTGCAATTATCGGCTGGGTCCGAAATTGATGGTCCTTGGCAAGGCCTACGAAAAGACCAATACCTTACGCTCTGTTGCCGTACCGATCATGCACCGACTTTCCCAGCAGACAGAATTATCATCCACCCTTTATATCATTGATGGCATCCACTGTATCTGCCTGGCGCGGGAAATGGGCCCGTCGAGCCTGGTTTATGCGATTAATGAAGGGGACAGTGAAGATCTCTATACCACTGCGGCGGGCAGAATCCTTTTGGCCTATGCCGAGGCTGCCTTTGTCGAGACCGTTCTTGAACGAGCCAGGCCGGTTCGGTTTACATCGACCACTCTGGTTCAGGTTGAGCAGATTCGAAGAGAGCTTGAAGTGATAAAAGGGCAGGGGTATGCGCAGAATCATCAGGAGCGCGAATTTGGCATTTCCGCGATTGCAGCACCTGTCTTTGATCATGAAAATAAGGTGATAGCCTCTTTGGCCGTGGCCGGCTCGGCTCATCGCTTTTCGGATAATACCTTTGCTGAGTTGGTTGAACCCCTGTTTCAGGCAACTAGACAGATATCGTTAAGGTTGGGGCATTCGAATAACGCATAAAACGCAATTGTTATATGATAAGTACAAAAAGACGCTGTGCAGATCCTGCACAGCGTCTTTTTGTCATAGCTAGGGCCGAGGACAAAGTCGTAACAAAACTCCCCGGCTATTATTTTATCGGCCCGCTAATGAAGCAGGTTTGGCAAAAAAGTAATGATCGACGGGAAAAAAGTAAAAATCAGCAAGGTCGCAATCAGGGAGAACAGATATGGAAATGATGCCCTCATGACTCGCTCCAGGGGGACTTTGGTTATTGCACTGGCAACAAACAGATCGAGTCCGACCGGTGGAGTAATGCAGCCGATAGCCAGATTGATGACCATTAAGACGCCAAATCCCAGGGGATCAATCCCCAACTTCATAGCCACCGGCAGAAAAATAGGGGTCAAGATAACCACTGCGGCCGAGGCGTTAATGACCGTACCGATTGCAAGAAGCAAAACGTTCATCATCAACAGGAAAACAATTGGTGAAGAGGTCAAAGAGACAACCCAAGCCCCAATGTGATGGGGAATCTGCAGGCTGGTCATCATCCAACCGAAAACCTTGGCGGCACCAACGATAAACATGATCAGGGTGGTCCCGATGACCGCCTTGAAAATAATCTCCGGGAAATCTTTGATCTTCAATTCCTTGTAGATGAAAAGTCCAACAAAGATACCATAGACGGCAGCAACTGCAGCTGCTTCGGTGGGAGTGAAAATGCCTCCGTAGATGCCGCCGATGATGATCACCGGGGTCATGAGCGCCCAGAAGGATTCCTTAAACGTGTTGAAGAACCTTACAAAAGAGAATTTGCCATCAGCAGGAATCTTATCTTTCTTGGCAATGGCCCAACTGACGATACACATAACCACGCCCATAAGAATGCCGGGAATCAGGCCGCCGATAAACAGATCGCCGATGGAGATCCCTGCAATGACGCCATAAACCACCAGGGTGATAGATGGAGGGATGACGATTCCGACGGTGCCGCCGGCAGCAACAACCCCAGTGGCCAGAGCCCGGCGGTAACCTTTTGCTTCCATCTGGTCGACCATGGTTGAACCAAGTGCTGCGGTTGTTGCAGCCGAAGACCCTGAGATTGCGGCAAAAAACATTCCCGCAACACAGACAGCCTGAGCTAATCCACCGGTAAAGGAGCCGACAATTGCTTGAGAGAAGTTAACCAGGCGAGAGGTCACTCCGCCTGCAGACATGAAAGCACCCGCCAGCATAAAGAAAGGAACCGCCATGAACGAGAAAGAGTCTATGCCCGAGTACATGATCTGGGAGACCATGACCAAGGGCATGTGCATTGATGTTATCAAAATAAGGGAGACCGACAGCGCGAGAGCAAAAGCGACCGGGACTCCAATCATGGTCATACCGAAAAATGATCCGAGCAATGCAAATTCCATGGCGTTATCCCTTCTGGCTTGATGCGGAAGATGATGTGAAAAGCTTCATCGGTTCTTCACTCTGCCGCCGAGCGCTGAATGCTTTGAAGATCCTGATAGTGTCTTTTATCAAATACAGAAGCATCAGGAATCCGCTGAAAGGAATGACTGCATAAATCCAGCTCATGGAGATCCCCAGGCCAGGTGCTGTCTGAAAGGTCATGGTCGAGGTCATTTTGCCACCTTGGACAATGAGCAGAAGAATAAACAGATAGCTGCAGATATTGATGAAAATTTCCAGAAAGAAGCCGAAGGCGGTGTCTTTAAAATGTTCTGGCAGCATCTGCACGGCCAGGTGGCCACTTTCACCCATAATCAGGGCCGAACCAAGGAACACTACCCAGACAAATAAAAAGCGGGCTGTTTCTTCAGACCATTCATAGGAGTGGCCGAAAAGGTACCGAGTGATAACCTGAAGAAAGATGATCAAAAGCATGACCATCATTGACGATACTGAAATCCAGTAAAGGACAGAGCGCACGCCGTTCAGTAATTTTTCCATTGCTTGTTCTCTTTCCGTCAAGGTGTCTTTATCGCAATATTGCGTTTTTTCCTATCGCAGATGTTACTGTTGGTTAGTTTGTGGTTCACGGTAGACTGAAACGGGACTCAGGGCTTGAGGCCTGAGTCCCGTAAGTATTGACTCAGTCGGCCAATGCTTCAATCTTGTCAAGATTGTCTTGACCGACCTTGCTGGCAAACATTTTGATGACAGGTTTGGTCGCGGCCTTGAAAGGGGCTCGGTCAACTTCGGTTACTTTAATTTTTCCAGAAGCCTTGATTTTATCCCAATATTCCTTGTCCTGCTCTGTGGCGACCTTACGCTGCCAGTCGATTGCTTCCTTTGCAGCGGACTGGATAATTTCACGCTGTTTATCGTTCAGCCTGTTCCAGGTAATCATGGACATGATCACGGGTTCGGGGGAGTAGGAATGGGCGGTAAGGGAGGCATATTTCTGGACCTCAAAGAAGCGTTTGGTCCAGATATGTGCGCTTGGATTTTCCTGCCCATCGACGGTGCCCTGCTGCATGGCGCTGTACAGCTCGCCGAAGGCCATCGGGGTCGGAGAAGCTCCCAGGGCTTTCATCATTTCGATATAGACTTTATTGTTCATGACCCGGATTTTGAGGTCGGCCATATCTGCGGGAGTTTTGACTTCCCGGACATTGTTGGTCAGGTGGCGGATGCCGTTTTCCATATAGCCCAGCAATTTAATGCCCCTGGGTTCAAGGCCTTTACCGATATCCATGCCGACGGTGTCCAGAGATTTATAGGCATGCTCCCGATCTTTAAAGAGGAATGGCAGGTCGAAAATGGAAATCTGCGGTTGGAATTGACCAAGTACGGCCGTGCCGACCAAGGCCATATCGACGCCTCCGTAGACCATGCTTTCCACCAGGTCCTTTTGTCCACCCAACTGAGAGGATGGGAAGACCTGGACTTCAATCGCTCCGTTGGATTTTTCAGCAACGAGTTTGGCAAAATAATCCGCGCCTTTGCCATAGGGATGAACCGGTTCTGCGATATGCCCCAGTTTAAGGACGACATCCGCTGCGAAGGAGGTGCTGGCCAGAGTGAGCATCAGAAGGGCCATGAAGACTAACCTGATCGTTCTTTTCATTACATCTTCTCCTTTGAAATGATGATATAGCTATTCACGGCAAGCCGTGGCTGTGACGAAAAGAAGCTTTGGTAATAAGTGATGTTGCGGTTGAAACAGTGTTAGAAAACTGTTATCGCGAAGGTTAGGCCCTGACACACAATCCTGTAAATATTTGAGGGATAAAAAGCTTTTATTCTTTTGTGCCGATTGTGCTCATTGTGCTCACGCAACAAAATTTGCGCAGATGGGATGGCCGCTATAGCCTGTTCAAGGAAGAAAAAGTTGGGTTTCTGTCAAGCCGAGGTAGGGGGAACGATAGGTGCAAATCCGGCTGCCTCCTCAAAAAGTGTGGAGGCAGCCGGGCTGGGGCAGGTGTAATCGTCTGATCAGTCAGTACTAACGTGGGATACTTTTTTGCCCGGAGAATAAATATCCAGAATGTTCCAATGTCCGGTGGTCGGAACAGGGTTATTGATCATGCGGACATCAATCACGGTTGGCTTGTTGGAGGCGATCGCCTTTTCCAGGGCCGGCTTGAATTCTGCCGCCGACTGGATGCTGATTCCCTCCACACCATAAGCTTTGGCGATTGCTGCGAAATCGGTCGGTTCCGGGAAAATGGTTCCAAAAGTTGTTCCATAGTGGGCTTTTTCCAGACCAGCGATGGTGCCGAAGGCGTTATTGTTCATAATCACCCAAACGACAGGGATTTTTTCATAGGCAGCGGTGGCAAGCACTGCAGGGTTCTGGCCGAATCCGCCGTCACCGATCAGGGCAATGACGACCTTATCCGGGCATGCGAGTTTTGCACCCAGGGCCGCCGGGCCACCGAAACCCATGGTCGCATAGCCTCCGGGTATTTGAATGCTGCCCGGCGTATAGATGGGGAACTGTTGGCCGACGCCGTTTTTGTTCCAGCCGACGTCAGTGGTAATAATTGCGTCGCGGGGCAGGGCCGCCCGCACGTCTGCGAGGATGCGTTCCGGCATCATCGGGTAGGCGTCGCTTTGCTCCATGGTACTATTGCCGTTTTTGAATTCTGCCCGGTAATTGGCGATTTCCTGCTTCAGCTCAGGGCGTTGAACCCCTTGCGGATAGAGTTGTTTAGCGACTTTGGTCAAAACCTTCAGGGCTTGTTTCAGATCTGCAACCGCACCGATTTCAACCGGATAGTTGCGGCCGATCTCGCTGCTTTCGATATCGATATGGATCAGTTTTGAAGTGCCGGGAATATCAAACGTGAACTCCGGATACCATGAACTGCAGTCCGCCTCTTTGAAGCGGGTTCCCAGGCCCAGGATGTAATCGGCAGTACGGCAGGAATCATTAATATACTGAGTTCCCCAGAAGCCGCTCATGCCGAGGGTGAAAGGATGGTCGTCGGGCAACGCGCCTTTGCCCATCAGGCTGTGGGCCACCGGGATATTAGTATGGTCAACGAAGGCGCGCAGTTCTTCTGCTGCATCAGCCAGGATAATGCCGCCGCCGACATAGAGCAGCGGTTTCTTGGCTTCAACCATTCTGGTCACGATCTCTTTGGCGACATCTTCATCCAACGATGGTTTAGACAAATTGCGGGTGTTTTTCTTCACACGAGCAAAACGTTCAACATCAACTTCCTTGGAAAAGATATCCATCGGCACATCAATGGCAACCGGTCCCGGTTGGCCGCTTTCTGCAAGTTGGAAGGCTTTTTCGAGGATTTCCGGGAACAATTCCGGGCTTTCTACCCGCCAGACTCGCTTACAGAAGGGGCGGTACATTTCTGATTGAGCACCATCGGCATGCAGGTTGACTTCCTGATGGGGGTGCTTTCCGTAATAATGAGACGGGATGTCGCCGATGATAACAACCATCGGGATACAGTCGAGAGCCGCGTTGGCAACGCCGGTTGCAGCATTGGACATGCCTGGCCCCAAATGGCTCAAGACCACAGAGGTGGTCTTTTTGGCGCGGGCGTAGCCGTCGGCTGCGTGGGCGGCAATTTGTTCATGTCGGGTATTGACAAAATGGACCGAGCTCTTCTCCAAGGCCGAAAGTAAAGCAATGTTGGTATGTCCGCAGAGCCCGAAGACATATTCAACGCCTCTGTCTTCAAGGTAGCTGACCACTTGGTGCGCGATAAGATCTTTCACGATAACCTCCTTATGTAGAGCTTGTTATTTAGTCCTATTTGAAAGGATATAATTATGATAAATAGGATATTTGTAACTCGGGTTCGTGTCAACTAATATTTATAAAAAAAGCCCTTCGAGTAATTTCAAAGGGCTTTAAAATCTTATATTTTAGACAACCGAGGAAGCGGTTCTCATGACGGGGCTTAAAAGCCGAAAAACCTCGGAATCGCAAGAACGGTCACCGGTATAAACGTAATAATGATCAATGCGATCAATTCAACAAGAAACAGGGGTAGGATCTGCCGTGTGAGTCGACCCAGACCGACATTGGCAATGGAGTCTGCGACAAATAGACATAGCCCCATGGGGGGAGTAATCAAGCCGATCATCAGGTTGAAAACGACAAGGATACCGAAATGGGTCGGATCGACACCCATTGAAATCGCAATAGGATGAAGAATAGGTACCAGCACCAGCATTGCAGCAATACCTTCAAGAAACAGACCGACCACCAGGAACAGGATCATGGCGCTGACCAGAAACATCCATTTAGCGCTCATGAACTCCAAGGCGAAATCGGTGATCATGTTGGGGATGCGATTATAGGTCATTAACCAGTTAGCAGCCGAAACAGCGCCGATAACGACCATGATGACCGAGCTGTCGCGCATGGACCGCGCAAAGATTGCCGGCAGGTCTTTTATTTTCAATTCGCGGAAGATAAAAATTCCAACCACAAGTGCATAAGCGACGGCAAAACTCGCTGCTTCGGTCGGGGTGACAACGCCAAGCAGGATACTGCCAACAATAAAAATTGGCATCAGCAGAGGGATGATTCCCTGCAGCAGAATATTAATCTTGGACGCTTTGCTTCTGAACGGTTCGGGTTTTTCATAGTGCCCAGCAAACACCATGACGTAGATCGACAGAAGGATGGCAAGGAGCAGGCCGGGTCCGATCCCGCCAAGAAACAGACCGGGTACCGAAACACCGGTCACCGTCAGGGCGTAGATGATGACCGGAATGCTTGGCGGAATGATCGGACCGATTACCGAAGATGCCGCGGTGATGGCTGCAGCAAAATCCCGCGGGTAGCCGCGTTTTTCCATCTCCGGGATAAAGACCCTGCCCAGGGCCGAAGTATCCGCAACAGCGGAACCGGAGAGGCCGGCAAACACGACCGAGGCCCAGATATTGACCATGGCCAGCCCGGCTCGGAAGCGTCCGACCAGGACCGTGGTGAAGGCGATAATTCGGCTGGTGATCCCTGATTCATTCATCAGTTCACCGGCAAGAATGAAAAGCGGAATAGCCAATAACGGGAAGGATTTCATCCCTCCATACATCTGTGTGGCGACGAGGCGGAGTGCATAAGGAAAATCACCAACCGCCATAAAATAGAACAGTGCGGCAAGGATTGCAAAAGCTACGGGTAGGCCGACGATAAGGCCGGCTAAAAGGATGATATAGACCACGTTATTATCCCTCCACCTGGTGAGGGGACGGTTCTTCAATAATGCGCCCCATCAATTTAAGCGCTGCAGCTATCGTCAGCATGATCCCGCCAAGGATCATAGCCGCCTGATATGGGTAAAAATGGCCCAGCCAGATCATCCAGTCACAGCCGGTGGCTGCTTGCAGATCTTTTGCCAGATTGATCATTCCCGAGGATTCCATGCTGCCACGTTTGAGAACGAATTGCCATCCTGACCAGGCGAGCAGGCTGCCGATGACGACCATGACCGCGTCTACGAAAAGGTAGAGCCATTTGGTCAGTAGTGGCGGCAAAAAGCCGACCAGAATTGTGAATCGGACGTGTCTATCCTGCATATAGGCATATGCCGCACCGAACATAAATCCGTAGACAGCAATGTAAACAGGAAATTCTTCGCCCCACTCAACGGATTTTCCTATCATGTAACGGCGCACAGAGTTGATAAAAATAATAGTAAAAACCGCAAACATAGAGATTGATGCGCCACCGGCAAAAAGGCCTGTGAAAAACTTAGACATTCGTTGGACGGTTGTCCGATACATGAGTTCCGCCTTTATAAAAATAATCGGCATCCCGGCCTAGGTCTCGGGGTGCTTTCGTAAAAATGGTCAGGCAGGAACATCTTCGTCCCGGCCTGACCAGATATTATAGGCCTATGTTTATTCTGATTCTTGAGCTTCTTTAACCGCGGTATCCAGTTTGTCAATCCACCCCGCTTCGGAACCCAACTCACCGCGCAGCCATTTAACAACCGTTGGTTGCGCTGCGTCCTTGAATTGCTTAAGCTCTGCTGCCGTTGGCGAGTAAACCTGCATTCCTTCTGCGGCAACCTTGGTCACACCCTCGGCGGTATTAAACTCCTGAATAGCGCGACCCATGAGACCTGCCATACGGGCAGCCTTTTTGAGCAGAGCCTGTTCTTTCTTGGTCAGGGATTGGAAGAATTCGTCATTGATCAGGATAAAGTCTGCTCCGTAGACATGTCCGTCCAGGGTCATGTACTTTTGCAATTTGTGTAGGTTATTGTTGTAGATGACACCGACCGGGTTTTCCTGGCCATCGACAACCCCAGTTGCCAGAGCGTTGGGCAGCTCTGACCAGGCGATTGGAGTGGGCTCGCCGCCCAGGCCTTTGACCATTTCGATGTAGAGCGGAATCGGTTGAACCCTGAATTTCAAACCTTTCATGTCTGCAGGCGTTCTGATCTCGCGTTTATTGTTGGTGAAGTTACGGAAACCGGTTTCTCCATAAGCCAGGGTGCGCAGTCCTGATTTTTTCAGACAGTATTCGGCCAGTTCTTTGCCGAATGGTCCGTCAAGTACATCCCAGGCGACAGGGGCTGAAGGAAAGGTATAGGGGATGTTGAGAACATCTGCGACTTTGCAAACTTTGGCCATGGCTCCAGAGACCATAACCATTTGTGTTGTTCCCTCTTGAGCCTGTTGAACCAGGGAGTTCTCATCACCGAGGGCCTTAGCCGGGAAAAGCTCAACTTTCATGTCGCTTTCACCCTCTACAACGGCTTTGAAAATTGTCGCGGCAGCGCCTTTTTTGGATGTTTGCCATTCGGCCGGATCAACGTGGGCAAACTTGATAGTTGGAGCGGCCAATGCAGACATCGAAAAGAAAAACAGTCCAACAAGTGTCAACCCTAGAATCCTTTTGTTCATCTTTATCTCCTTTGCGCTGTGATTGGAATGCCCATGTTTTAATACATGGATATGATTACATTATGTCGAATTCTAAAGCACTGGGCACAGTTGTCTAGCGGTAAATAGAAAAGTTTTTGATAAGTTGTTTTTGTCCTATCGTAAAGGATCTATTGATATTCAATAGGATATTGTGTTGCTGGCGTATTGTCAAACGTTTTTTTAACGAGTGCGCTCGTTTGCTTGTAAGCCTATGTGCTTAAAGTGGTGATTTTTTTATGATTTGCTGATCATGGTCAGTCGTAAATCAATCGTTTGTATGTTCATCAATAAAACAATATTATTGATATCTTTTTGAAAAAGAAAAATGGTTACACTCGGTTCTGGCAGAGAGAACAAAAAATGTTGGTTCTGTTCCTGCTGCGAGGTCCACGGTTGCAGAGGCTATGGCCGTTGGCAGGGTTCAGACAACAATTAAGAGGATGAATTAAGGTTGCGGACAGACAGGGCAGGGACTGCTTATGGACCAGCTATTCGTCAATGAGCTCGGTTGGTTTGATGGAACGGCCGGTTTTGCTCGATTCGAGAATGGCCAAAGTTGTTGCCAGGGTCAACAACCCGTCTTCAGCGTTGATGACAGGTTCTTCTTCGCCCTTGACTACCCGGCAGAAATGTTCAAGTTGAGCGGTAAATGGTGCGGCATATGGTACTGATTCCTTGGTTTTGAGCAGGGGTTCCCACCAGCCTTTGTCCGTTCCATGCGGGTGTGTCCAGAGCTCCATGTTCGGGAAGGAAAGGGCTGCCCGGGTGCCGAAAAAACGGTAGCAATCCTGGCCGGCCCAGAAGTAATCGGGGTTTTCCCCGGAGGCCAGTTCGTAGGACCATGGTGATGGGGTCGTATCGGAAATAAAGCCCGCTCCAAGGGCACCATTGGCCATTTCGAAATTGAGGGTTATGGTGTCTTCAACTTTACCCGGGCGAACCAGTTGTTTGGTGCGGGCATGGATTTCGGCAATATCTCCGCAGATGAAACGGAGACAGTCGATATCATGAATGATATTGATTAAGACCGGTCCGCCGCCTGGTTGAGAACGCCAGCCGACGCTGAAGTAGGAATCCGGCTTCAGCAGTGCCCAGAGTATGGAGATGCCAACGAGCTGTCCTAGTGTCCCGCTTTGCACTATCTCGCGGGCTCTCTTGACTAGCGGGAAGTGTCGGCGATGGTGACCGACGAGAAGCTTGATGCCATTCTCCTTGACGGCTTTGACCAGTTTTTTGCCATCTTGTAGATTAGCGGCAAGCGGTTTTTCGGTCAGTACATGGATACCCCGCTCAGCGCAGCTGATGCCGATTGACGCATGGAGCCGGTTCGGAGTTGCATCGATAACTCCTGCCAGCTCCGCTTGTTTTATCATCTCTTTGTAGTCGGTAAAAAAGGGCAGTCCCCACTGCTCGGCCAGGCTTTTTTTGCGCGGATCGACATCGCAGAAAGCAACCAGTTCACCGTTGCTGATCTTCTGCGCAGCTACCAAATGTTTTTCTGCAATGAGCCCGCCGCCGATCAAGCCAATTTTGACCTTCATCAGGGTTCTCCTTGCCTTATGGGTACTTAGTGTGGGGCTGGTTCGCTTTGTGTTGTAAGCTGTCTTGGTCGCTCTCTGCCTGCCGTAAAGGGAGACGGGCTGTTTTTATCAGCCCGTAACGACTATTTCAACAGTCCAATTTAAACAGAGGCCGGGGATTTTGCAACGCTGTGATCCTGCAGATACTGTTTGGCACTTTCAATACATCTACGTGCATGCTCTTCATAGCCGAGGTCTTTGACTCTTTTGCTGTTCGGCAGCTCAATCGAAAAAGGAATCTGTGGGATAGCGCTGAAGACTGAGGCAAAATCGATACATCCTTCGCCGATATACAGGCGTTCATCGCGAGCGATGCGGATCTTACCTTCCTTGGTTTCGGGGACCGTTGCCACGGCATCGCACAGATGCAGGAAGTGGAACCATTCGCGGGGTATTTTCGTCAATTCTTCCGAAGTTAACCCGGAAAAATGAAAGTAGAGCGTATCCAATAGCAGCCCGCAGTTTGAACATCCGGCGCTACGAATAATGTCCGTTGCTTCCTGTAAAGAGGTAATGGCGGAGAATGATGGAAACTCGAGTTCGACCGTCAGTCCAAAGGGTTTGGCGAGTTCACAGATCTGGGCATACCGCTCTACCATGAAGCCCCGGTCCTCCGGTGCGATATTCCAGGCACTGGAGATCACATGCCGGGCTCCCAATTCTGCGGCAAGCTCCATGGCCGGGACATACTGCTGAGGATTTTGATCCGGTAAAATCCGGGCCAGTTCCAGATCGAGGAAGCGTACCCCGGTGTCGTGCAAGGCCGCTTTTGTTTCCCTGACCATCTGCTTGTCCAGAGGGGAAAAGGGGTATTCTCCCGGAACGGCCATGGGGATCAGCCGAAGGCTGACGTAATCATAGCCGGTACGAGCCGCTATATAGGTCATTTCAGCCGGTGAGCATTCAATGACGGTTAAATGAGCTAACGAAAATTCTTGTTTCATTCTGATTCTCCCGAATTCAGTCGGCATGCAGCAGCATCAGAGGCGCTGATACCGTAAATCCTGCTGGGTTTGTCGGGTCATGTTGTCAAGCAAGGTTTTCGCCGGCACCCAAGAATCTTTGGATGCCGGCGAAGTCCCTATTCGAAGACCAGGGATTGGTCGTTATAGAATTCGCCGAACAGTTCCTCATCCGCCGGACGATCCTCGGGAATCGGCCGGCTCACCCAGGTCACGTTCATATAGTGTTTCAGATGCACGTTTTCGTTGGTGATGTTGCCGCCCCAGACACCGCAGCCCATGGAAGAGGTCATCGGCATACCGTTGGTCAACGAACCGGAGTTGGCTTTGGATTGCGGCTGACGCACCATGATCCGGCTCACCGGCATGGCCAGAGCGTGCATGTGGATATGCTCGTCATTAAAGCTATAGATGCCGCAGGAGTGGCCGCGTCCGCCGACCTTGTAGATTTCCTGCAGCCGCTCAATCGCCTTGTCATAGGTTCCGCTGTATTTGAAAACACCGATGATCGGCGCCATCTTCTCTTTACACCAGGGATATTCAGGACCGATGTTGTCCTCTTCGCAGAGCAGCATGCAGCGGTCTTTAGGTATGCTGAAACCGGCTTGTTCAGCAATTGACTGAGCGGAGCAAGCGATCGTGTCAATGGTCCGATGCAATTCATCATCCCACAACACTTTGGTCAGTTTGGCTTTCTCTTCGGCGCTGCACAGATAACCACCTTCCGCCTGCAGAGCTTCAAGCATATCGGCGTAAACACTGTCGTGAATCATCAGGTTGCCGTCGGCAGAGCAGCCCGAGCCATAGTCGGCGGTCTTGCTCAAACGGACGTTCATGGCCGCAGTCTTGACGTCCTGGGCGGTGGTCTCATCAAAACACATGGTGGCATTACCGGCACCGACCCCGTAGGCGGGTCTGCCGGAGCTGTAGGCGGCCTTGACCATGGCCGGTCCACCCGTGGCGATGGACAGGTCGGCCTGGCTCATCAGGTACTGGGAAGACGGAATGCTCGGCTGGTCGATACACAGAAACAGGTCTTCAGGCAGGCCGACCTTTTTCAGGGCGGCGCGCATCACGGCGATGGTCTCGAAGGTGGTCTGCTTGCTGCGCGGATGCGGCGCAAAGATCGTCGCATTACGAGCTTTCAAAGAATAAAGACCGTTGGTCGGCGGAGTCAGGGCCGGGTTGGTGGTCGGAATCAGGCAGGCGACCACTCCGACCGGTTTGCCGTATTTGACAATTCCCTTTTCCGGGATCTCTTCAATGATGCCGACGCTCTTCTCGCGCAGGCAGTCGCGCAGGATGCCGATGATCTTGGCCCGTTTGTAGGGGCGGCCGGCGCGATCGCCAAGGCCACTTTCATCGACACCCATCTGGGCCAGGCGGGTGAAGGTCTTTTCGTTGGCGGCGGCCCAGGCAACGGCCTGAACGGCCCGGTCAACGGTCTCCTGATCAAGGTTCTCGATCTGGGCCTGGGCGGCCCGGGCGCGGACAAACAGCGCATCAACTTTTTGTTTTTCTTCTTCGGTAAGGACTTTAGGTGCTTTGGCCATGTTTTTTCTCCTGGTGAGATTTTTGAATGCTCACGCAACGGTCATGAATAAATTCTAGCGCTTGGCGAGAATGTCGGCAGCGGCAATGATCCCGAGTTTGTAGGTGGTGACACCGAAGCCGCAGATCTGTCCAGCAACAACGCTGGAAAAAACAGAAATATGGCGAAACGGTTCACGGGCATGCACATTGGACATGTGAGTTTCGATAATAGGACCTTTATCTTTAAAGATGCCCAGAGCATCCAGGATGCCATAGCTGTAATGGGTCCAGGCCCCGGCATTGATCACAATGGCGTCAACGTCACCTGAGTAGGCCTCGTGAATTTTTAATGCCATTTCCCCCTCGATGTCGGTCTGGAAACACTCGAGGTCGTGGCCAAGTTCCCTGGCCCATGCAGTTGCTTGATCTTCAATTTCTTGCAAGGTCACAGTTCCATAATACTTAGGATCACGCTTGCCAAACATTGCGTGGTTGATCCCATGCATTAACAGGAGCTTCGCCATCATTGTCTCCATTGAAATATAAAAAGAAATAATCCTAATCAGTAGAATTGAATTGTGATAAATAGAATAAAATGGTTATTGATGAGTGTCAACGATTTTTGTCTTAAATCCTACGTAGAGTGATGTTTTGCCTTGATGATTTTATTGAATAGGTTGGAATGCTGTTGATAGGTTGGCTGGAGCCGATTTCCTACCCAAGGCCGGCAGATGGCGGTTGTGGCTGATTTGGCTCGTTTCCATCCGGAAAGGGTTTTTTACAGTTTTCGCGGCACCAATTTGTAGACCGGCTTTGGGCGACGTAATGCTGTAAGCCTCTGCACAATCCCTTGATGTTCTTGGCACAATGAAATCCCGCTTGTTGCCAATCTGAAAAACTGACTAATGCCCTCCAGAGTTTCCGGCTGGCAGCTCGCTAGGGAAATTTATCGCAAAGGTGAGCAGCGAGAAAAGCTGCATAATGAAGAGGGCGGCTGTGAAAAGCCGGAGCTTGATAGATATCATTTTCTCCTGGGTACAGAAAGAGCCGCAGGGCTTATTAGATAGGCCCTGCGGCTATCAGCAGGCTGTTGAAAAAACGCCCGTCGAGCCTACGGACGGGCGATCAAAATCAATGATGGTTTTGTAAAACATTGATTTTGTAAGGTGGTAAGAATCGAACATTTCTCCACTAGGTTTGAAAATGGCCAGGGACGGACTTTTTCAATAACCTTTTAGAGTCGGGCTTAGCTGAAATCAGTTTCTGACCTTAGTAATTGCCGCGTTGAATGCATCGACAACGTCTTGGCCGACTTTCGGCGTATTCTTTTCATAAACCGGCTTTGCGGCATCGCGGATGCGCTTCATTTCGGCCGGTGATATTTCATTGACAGCCATCTTGGTTTTAATGAAATCAAGAGATTTGGCCATTTGCGCACGGTTGACCTGGCGCTGATAGAGTTTTGCTTCCTTCTCCGCATCAACGATAATTTGCTTTTCGTCAGCTGTCAGTTTGTCCCAGGTCCGTTTACTGATCAGGGTTGATTGGGGAGAGTAGATGTGCTTGGTAAAAGAGAAGTATTTCTGGACTTCATAAAAACTGGCAAACTGAACGTTGGTCACCGGATTTTCCTGGCCATCAACAACATGTTGTTCCAGGGCGGTATAGAGTTCCGGGTAGGGGAGGGGAACGGTGTTGCAGCCCAACTCGTTGAACGTATCGATAAAGACCGGAGACTGCAGTACTCTCAGTTTGATCCCGGAGAAATCCTCCAGTTTGGTGATCGGACGGACATTGTTGGTCATGTTCCGGAAGCCAAGCTCCCAATAGCCGAGACCGACCAGACCTTTTTCCGGCAGCTTGGCGAACATCATCTTGCCGAAATCGCCATCGACAATGGCGTCCGCTTCTGCTTCGTTGTTGAACATAAAGGGGAAGTCGAAGATACCGAAAGCCGGAACAAGGCCAACCAGAAGACCTGCGTTCAGAACCGTGAAATCAATGGTGCCTCCCTGCAGGGCAGATACGGTTTGCAGATCGCCGCCCAACATTCCGCTTGGAAATAACTGCACGGTCATTTTGCCGTTACTCTTCTCTTTGACCAGCTCGGCAAATTTGACAGCGCCTTGTCCCTGTGGGTGATCTTTGGTGTTCTGAAAAGCAAATTTAAATTTGTGTTTGTTGATATCGGCTGCCCATGCTGTTCCGGAAGTGACGGTCCAGGCGACAATGACTGCAAAAACCAAGAGTTTGACCAGTAAATTGTTTTTCATTGACTTCTCCGTGTTGAAATTAGGAACGAAAATGTTGTGTTCATCGATCAACAACTTCTGCTTTTGGTAGTGCGACTGTTTGAATACCTCCTTTAGACTGTGCGATTAAAAATTCTGGAGGCAGGTTTCGGCCGACTTTTGCCGTTTAACCCTGCGGTGACAATACTCATATGCCGCCGAACCATTCCGCAGGAACGGTCACGAGCTCCGGGAAAATAATGATTAAAAGGAGGGCAAGGAGCTCTGCGAGGATAAAGGGCCAAATCCCCTTGACGAGATCGTCCATGCTGACTTTGCCAACCCCGGCAACGACATTAAGAACAGTGCCAACCGGCGGGGTGATCAGGCCGATGGAGGTATTGATGATAAACAGAACACCAAAATAAATCGGGTTGATGCCCGCTTTGACGATAATTGGCATCAGCACCGGAGTCAGAATCAGAATGGACGGGGTCATGTCCATGCAGGTGCCGACGGCAACGATAAGCAGCATGATAACGGACAGCAGCAGGAATTTATGATCGAGGAACGGTCCGAGCATTTTTACGACCTGCCCGGGAACATCACCAACGGTGATCATCCAGGAAGATACCAGGGCGGCACCAACCAGGAAAATAACCACTGAGGTGGTTTTGGCGGCGGTGACAAAGACCTCGTAAAGTTGATTGAATTTCAGCTCCTTATAAATAAAGAGGGCGACGAAAAGGGCATAGACTGCGACGACAACCGCTGCTTCGGTCGGGGTGAAAATTCCGAATTTAAGACCGAAGATAATGATGAACGGGAGCAGCAGCGCCCAAAAACTATCCAGTACGGCGTGGAGGATTTCCTTGCCGGATTTACGGGGTGCCGGCTCCACATTGTCTTTACGACAGGTTAGCCACCAGGCAATGCAAAGGAACATTGCCATAAGAATGCCGGGAACAATTCCGGCCATAAATAATTTTGAGATGGACAACTCGCTGGCAACACCGAATACGATAAACCCGATGCTTGGCGGGATAACCGGTGCAATGATGCCGCCCGAAGCGATCAGGCCGCAGGAGCGTTCCTTGGTGTGGCCGGCGCGGACCATCATGGGGACCAGCAGCGAGGCCAGGGCCGCTGCGTCGGCGACTGCAGATCCGGACAGCGCTGCCAGCAGGACCGAAGCAAGGATGGCGACGAAGCCGAGCCCGCCGCGGACATGGCCGACCAGGGTGATGGCAACATTAACGATCCGTTTGGACAACCCACCGACATTCATGACTTCGCCGGCAAGCAGGAAAAAGGGAACTGCCAACAAAGGAAAGCTGTCTGCGCCATGAATCAGATTCTGGGCAACAATCTGGGCATCGAAAAAGTCCAGATGGATCATTAACACGATTCCACAGGCAAGCAGGGCAAATGCGATCGGGGTTCCGATAGCCAGTGTTGAGAAGAGGGTTCCTAAAAATATACCGATAACCACAGCTGATATCCTCCGTGTCTCTGGTTAAAATCTAACTAGTTAGCCAGTTCTGCATCGAGTTTTTCGCTATCAATGGATTCATCCGTCTCAACGACGCCGATCAGTTGGTCATCCCTCAAGCGGCCAGATAAAAGCGCGAAGATATCGTATAGAATGATGGGGATAGCTGTGCCGCCGAAGACAATGCCGACGCCATAGAAAAGGGTTTTTGGTGCGCCAGAGGCGGCCGCTTTGACACCGATGTTGAGGACGGTCTGCTCCCAGCTGCCCGAGAGAATCAGCCAGCTGGCATAGAGCATGATCAGCTGGGTGAGCATGAAACAAATTTTGCGGCCGAGAACCGGGAGCCGTTTGACGATTGTATCGACACCGAGATGGCCGTGCTCGCGAAGAGTGACCAGCGCGCCAAGAAAGACCATCCAGACGAAAAACCAGCGGGAGATTTCTTCTGATACTGTGATGCCGGTGTTGAACGCATACCGGAGAAAGACATTTCCGAAGACCATCACCAGCATGGTAGCCATGCAGAAAACGATGATGACTTTCAGGAGGCTGAAATAGCCCTCGACAATTTGACTGATGACTTTGAATATTCCTGTTTGCATTGTACTGCCTCACCTGGATATTGTGGGTTTCCTTCAAATTGGCTCGCCCCGGACAAGATCAACCAGTTGTTGTAAAGGAGGTGATCCGGTCAGGTTTTGGATTGTTCTATAGCTGAAAAAACGGCGAACAATGTGGGTTGATTTATAGCTGTCGGCGTGTCCTTCGGGTTAAATTTGTTAAAGCAGAACTACGTTATATAGTTTTCCTTATTATGTCCTAGTCAGCAGAACATGGTATCGGAAGTTAGAATATATAGGCATTGGTTTGCTGTCAATCCTCTTTTGAAATTAATTTTTAAAGGGGAAAGAACCCGTGCGGGTAGGATTGTTACTGTCCACCGGTACTAAGTTCTATCTATTTGAAATAACAATAATTTATTTAAAAAATAGTTTTCTATTGCATTTGGATAAAGAGCAGAATAACCTAACAAGCGATAAGCATATCTATTAAATAGGATGGAGGATGAGATGAAAGCAGCCGTTATCAAAAAGGCAGGTCACATTCAGGTGGAAAATGTCGCAACACCGGTTCCGGGGGTTGGAGAGGTCCGTGTCGCCGTTCGACTTGGTGGTATTTGCGGGTCGGATAATTCCATGTTTCATGGCAAGCTGCCTGCCCCCTTCCCCCTTATCCCCGGGCATGAGGCTATCGGAACGGTGGAGTCCATGGGGGAGAAGGTCAGCGGCTTCAAAGTCGGTCAGCGAGTTACTGTGCACCCGAACTACTTTTGCGGGGAATGTGACTTGTGCAAACAGGGATTGACTAATATCTGCCGTTCAAAAATTCGGTTGGGCGTCGATATTAACGGGGTCTTTGCCGATTTTGTGGTGGTGCCGGCCAAAGCTCTTTATCCGGTTCCCGACTCTCTTGCTGATGAAGTTGCGGTTTTGGTAGAGCCCCTGGCGGTCAGTTTGCACGGGGTCAAACAGGCTCATATCGCCAGTAAGGATAATGTCCTGATTTTTGGTGCAGGGGTGGTCGGGCAACTGGCATTGCAGTTGGCATTGCAGTACACAGCAAAGGTTACCAACTGTGACCTGATTGCTTCCCGTTTGGAACTTGCTCGAAAAATGGGGGCTCAAAGGGTTATCAGTGATCAGGACGAGCTTGCGTCCTGCCAAAACACTTTTGATGTGGTCTTTGAAACCAGCGGAGCCCCATCCGGTCTGGAGCAATGTATCAATCTGGCCGCACCGGGCGGAAAAATTGTCTTGCTGGGGCTGCCTGGCCAGAGCCATCCGGTCTCAACCGTGCCCATTGTTCGCAAAGAATTGACCATCAAGGGGTCCATGATATACACCACCGAAATTCCTGAAAGTCTTGAATTGCTCGCAAGGGGTGTCATTAATACCCAGGCGCTGGTTTCCAATGTGATTGAGCTGGAAGACTTGCAGGCAGCGCTGGAGGGTTTCTCCTCTCCGCAGCGGATGAAAACGTTGGTGAAAATTGGCTAAGTTTTTTTAAAGTTGTTTCGAATTTTTGGCTGAAACAGCTGAATATAAATAAGAATAGGGTGAACCGATGACTGACCAGATGACGGCAACCGAAATACTGTTGGAAGATGAAACGTTAAGAGACGGCCTGCAAGTCGAAAGCCGGATTTTTTCGCTGGAGGAAAAGCTGGCGATCTATGATTTGCTCGCTCAAGCTGGAATAAAACGCATCCAGGTTGGTTCTTTTGTCCATCCCAAGCGCGTTCCGCAGATGGCTGACACAGACCAATTTATCCGTGAGATCATTCGGCGCAATCCCGACGGACCGCTTCTGTCGGCACTTATTCTGAACGGCAAAGGGCTGGACCGTGCTCTCGACTGTGGCGTTAAACATGTCAGCATGTCAGTGTCGGTTAGCAATACCCACAGCCAGAAAAATGCCGGAAAGTCTGCTCCTGAAGCCCTGGAGGCCATGACCGAATTGATTCAGGATGCAACGCAGGCCGGTTTGACGGTTCGGGCTGGCTTGCAGTGTGCTTTTGGTTGTGCTTATGAAGGTGCCATTGCCGAAAAAGATGTTTTGGCTGCTGCAGAGAAACTTGCGCATTCCGGCGCTGCTGAACTTAATCTGGCGGATTCTACCGGCATGGCCAGCCCGGTCAGTATCCAAAGTTTGGTCTGCCAAGTGCGCGATCTCGTGCCGGATATGAGTTTGTCTCTTCATCTTCATGATACCCGGGGTATGGGGATGGCGAATATGTATGCTGGCTACCGTGCTGGTGTGAAAACGTTTGATGTTTGTACCGGAGGACTGGGAGGCTGTCCTTTTATTCGTGGTGCGGCAGGTAATGTCCCCACCGAGGATGCTGTTAACTTGTTTTCTTCGGTCGGTGCAAGTACCGGTATCGATATGGTAAAACTTTGTGCTATTATTGACATTTTAGAGAAAAACTTGGATAAGAAACTGCCGGGGAGAATGGCGACGGTCATTCGCTCAAGTTGTTAAGCAGTATTTTTTCATAAAATGTGAGGGATGATGGCAAAAGTGGCGGAAAAGAAAGCGGCAGCTGTGCCTTTGGTTGATGCAGTACTGAAGGCCTTGGAAATTCTTGATTGCTTCAATACTCATGAAACAGAACTGTCGCTGAATCAACTCTGTGAAAAAACAGGTCTCTATAAAAGCCGGGTGCATAGGCTTTGTGGAACGCTGATTACTTCCGGTTATCTGGTGCGGACCTCAAGAACCAATTATCGGTTAGGTCCTAAATTGATGGTGTTGGGCAAGGTTTATGAAAAAAGCAATTCTCTGCGCTCCATTGCCGCGCCTTTTATGAAGAAGCTGACCCAGGATACCGGTGAGTCGACAGCGCTTTTTGTTGTCGATGGGATGAAAAGTATCTGTATGGCACGGGAAATGGGTTCATCGCGGCTGGTTTATTCCATCAATGAGGGTGATTATATGGAATTGACCCCCACGGCTGCGGGCAGAGTGCTGCTGGCTTACGCCGATACCAATTTCGTCCAGCGGGTGCTGAGTAAAAATAAGCAGACCCGCTTTACCGAAAACACCAAAGTGGACACCGAGGAGATTCTGGCCGAGCTTGAGCAGATCAGGCGGGACGGTTACGGGATCAATAACCAGGAGCGGGAAGAGGGGATTGCTGCCATAGCCGCCCCGGTTTTCGATTTCGAAAACAATGTGCCTGCCGCTTTGGCGGTGGTGGGTCCGGCTCACCGCTTTAAGGAAAAGCACATCCAGGACCTGCTTGACAAATTGATGATTGCAGCCCGTGAAATGTCCCGTTTGATGGGGGAATCCTGATCTTTCTCAACCTGGTGGGTGTCTGAGCAGCGGACTGTTTAGCCCTATCCCTTAACTTTTTGCATGGCAGCGATGACCGCGGCGTCCGAGACTTCTTCGGTGCGGAATAGATCGCCGATTTCCCTGATCAGGATGTAACGGAGTTTTCCCGCCTTCTTTTTCTTATCGCTGCGCATGGCCACCAGGATCTGTTCCGCTTCAAGTGGGCGGGGGATCCGGGTCGGCAGCTGGGCCGAGGCAAGCACTTGTTCAATCCGTTCTTTGAGGCTCGGTGAGCAGTAGCCCAAAGTGGAAGAGAGTTCAGCCGCAATCACCATGCCGATGGCTACGGCTTCACCATGGCTGATTTGGTGTCTGCTGAGCCGTTCGATAGCGTTTGCAAAGGTGTGACCGAAGTTCAACAGGGCCCTGCGTCCCCGGTCATAGGGATCTTCCTGAATGATATTGATTTTGACCTGGATCGCCTGAGCAACCAGAGCTTGTAGTTCCGAGGCATCCTGCAGCCCGCCGTCAGCGGGTTTCCAGTTACCCGATTCGATCTTTTCAAGCAAATCCTCGTCAGCAATCAGGCTGTGCTTGATCACTTCCGCCATTCCGGAGTTAAAGGCGCGCGGAGAAAGACTTTGCAGCGTTGCGACATCGGCAATGACGGTTTTGGGTTGCTTGAATGCACCAATCAGGTTTTTTCCCTGTGGCAGGTCGACCCCGGTTTTGCCGCCGATACTGGTATCAACCATGGCCAGCAAGCTGGTCGGGCACTGTACGCAATCAACTCCGCGCATAAAAGTCGCTGCGATAAATCCGCCCAATTCGCTGATCACCGTTCCGCCGAGCGCGATAATTGTCCCACTGCGATCGAAATCCGCATCGAGCAATTGTTCGTAAATGCTTTGTGCTGTGGCCAAGGTTTTGTGCTGGCGACCGGGAGGAACGGTAATCACCGTATCGATCATGCCGCAGCTGCCGGCGAAGAGGGGCGCTACCGACTGGTCGGTAATAATTGCCGCCGGACCGTTGATCTTGGCCAGGCTGGGGACAAAGGGCAGAATACCGCTGCCAACGATAAATTCGTAATCCAGGGTCGGCGCCGAGATTTCCAGCCGCAGATCGTTTTTACCCTGCACAAATTCCGACAGTTCCTCTGCAATGTCGGCAGGATGCTTTTCCGAAGTCGTGAATTGCGAAAAACGTTTGTAGCCTTTCTCGCGCTGTTGCATCAGTTCGACAATATGTTCAAGGGGGTTTGTCCCCTGCAGCAGCGGCCGGACATTGGAATCATTGGCAACCCGCTGGAGAATTTCTTCGGGAGTGGCGACCAGGCAGAACACCCGACCGGTTTTGCTCAAAGCAGCGGCATTGGCCGGATCGAGCATCATCCGCCCGCCAGTAGAGATGACCAGGCCATCCCGATCTGCCAGCTGCTGGGCGAGTTCGGACTCTTTGCGACGAAAAGCCGCTTCGCCTTCAACGCGAAAATATTCGGCAATCGAACAACCGATCTGGTTTTCGATATAATGGTCGGTATCGACAAATTCATAGCCCAGCTGGCGGGCCATAAGTCGACCGACGGTGGTTTTGCCGGTTCCCATAAACCCGGTCAGGATAATATTGGGTTTTGCCATCATTATTCTCTATATGTCGATTGAAAAGGATTTAAGAGATTATTGGGTTGTCATCGCTTGCCGACAGGAAACGGGTTGACCTGGAAAACCATAGGTAAAAGTTGCTGACCTGTCAAGAAATTGCCGGTTATTTTGCCTTGGTATCGCGGGGATATAATATTTTGATCAGCAAAACTAATTCCCTTGGCTTGACCCTGCCTTTCTGTCATAATCCGGCTCTTTTGGGTAAAACATTTATTTATAGAAGGTTTAGCAGATGTCAGAGAAGTTAAGAAATATAGCAATTATTGCTCACGTTGATCATGGTAAGACCACTTTGGTTGATGCCATGTTAATTCAATCCGGTGTGTACCGGGAAAATCAGGCTATTACCGAGCGGGTGATGGACAGCAACGATCTTGAAAAAGAACGTGGCATCACCATTCTCTCCAAGAACCTGTCTGTCCAACACGGTGACCTCAAAATCAATATTGTCGATACCCCCGGCCACGCCGACTTTGGCGGTGAAGTCGAGCGGATTCTCAAGATGGTCGATTCTGTTCTGTTGCTGGTGGATGCTTTTGACGGGCCGATGCCGCAGACCCGGTTTGTGCTTAAGAAATCGCTTGATCTCGGCTTGAAACCGATCGTGGTCATTAACAAAATCGACCGTCCTGGAGCGCGTCCGGAAGAAGTGGTTAATATGGTTTTTGACCTCTTCTGTGAATTGAACGCCAACGAAGATCAGCTTGATTTCCCGATCGTCTACGCCAGTGCCAAAAATGGCATTGCCAAGCGGGAACTGGAGGATGAATCGGATAATCTTGAGCCGTTGTTTGAGGTGATTGGCGAGAGTGTCGATCCGCCCAGTGGCGATCCCAATGCGCCGTTCCAATTGCTGGTGACCAGCATCGCCTACAATAAGTTCATCGGTCGGATATCAACCGGGAAAATTTTTAACGGCACCGTCACGTCTGGGGAAACCGTTGCCCACATCAATCGTGAAGGGACCATTAAACTCGGTCGGATCAGCAAACTGCTCGGTTATCAGGGGCTGCAACAGGTCGAGATCGAATCCGCTTCGGCTGGGGACATTGTTACCATCGCCGGGTTTGAGGAGTTGAGCATCGGCGAGACCCTGGCCGATCAGGAGAATCCGCAGCCACTGCCTTATGTGGCGATCGATGAACCGACCCTGTCGATGAATTTCGTGGTCAGTAACTCCCCGTTTGCCGGACGGGAAGGGAAATATGTCACTTCGCGCAACATCCGTGATCGGTTGATGAAGGAATTACGCACCAACGTCTCCTTGCGGGTCGAGGAAACCGACAATACCGACACCTTCAAAGTGTCCGGGCGAGGCGAACTGCATCTGTCCATCCTGATCGAAAATATGCGTCGGGAAGGGTTTGAAATGTCAGTCTCCAAGCCAGAGGTTATCTTCCGTGAGATTGACGGAAAGCTGTGTGAGCCGATGGAGTTCCTTGCCATTGATGTTCCGGAGGAATATCAGGGCACGGTCATTGAAAAACTCGGCACCCGCAAAGCCGAGATGACTTCCATGCAGACCATGGAAGGAACAAACCGTCTCGAATTTATCATTCCGGCCCGTGGGTTGATCGGGTTCCGGACAGAATTTTTAACCGATACCCGCGGTACCGGCGTCATGAACCACACCTTTCATGAATATGCTCCCTATAAAGGACCGATCAGCGGGCGCAAGAACGGAGTCCTGATTGCCATGGAATCCGGGGAGACAGTGGCTTACGCGTTGTTCGGCCTGCAGGATCGAGGGATTCTGTTCCTCGGGGCAGGGGTCGAGGTGTATGAAGGGATGATTATCGGCCAGCACGCCAAAGAAAACGACCTGGTCGTGAACGCCTGTAAAGGGAAGAAGCTCACCAACGTGCGTGCTTCCGGCAGTGATGAAGCGGTGCGCCTGGTGACCCCGCGTACTCTGTCCCTGGAGCAAGCTCTCGAATATATCAACGATGATGAGCTGGTTGAAATTACGCCGAAATCCATCCGCTTGCGGAAACGTTATCTGGATGCCAACGAACGCAAGAAAATGGAAAAGAAAGCCAAGTAAAAAACTCTGGGAGTGGCCGCTTTAGGCATCCACTCCCAGACGTTTGATTTTTTCCACCAGGGTCGTGCGGTTGATGTTGAGTAATTCTGCCGCACGAGCTTTCACTCCATGTCCCAGATCCAGTGCCTGGACAATCAGCTCCCGTTCAATATCCGCGATGACCTGATTCATGTCGATGCCGTTCGCGGTTATTTTCGGGGTGACCGTCAATTCCTGACCCTGAAACTTACCGATATCCGAGGGTAGATCGCTGCAACCGATTTCGGTGCTGTCGGTCAGCGCAACGGTCCGTTCGATGATATTTTCCATTTCTCTGACATTGCCAGGCCAATCATAGGCTTCCATGGCCCGAAGTGCGTCTGCACCGATGCCGATCAGCGGGCGATTCATCTCTTTACAGATTTTTTCCATAAAATAACGTGCCAGCTGTGGGATGTCGCCGCGACGTTCTTTTAGCGGGGGCAGGTGAATGGGAATGACATTGAGGCGATAATAGAGATCCTCCCGGAAGCCGCCTTCCTTCACTTTTAGCTGCAGGTCAACATTGGTGGCCGAAATCAGGCGAACATCCAGGTGGATTTTACGACTTGAACCAATCCGTTCTATCTCATGCTCCTGCAGCACTCGCAGCAGTTTCATCTGCAGGTGCAGAGGCATATCACCGATCTCATCCAAAAAAATCGTACCGCCGTTGGCGACTTCAAATTTGCCGGGTTTGTCCGCAACGGCGCTAGTGAAGGCACCCTTCACATGTCCGAACAACTCCGACTCGAGCAGATCTTCAGGAATCGCCCCACAGTTGATGGCGATGAAAGGTTTGTCTTTACGGGAACTGTTGTAGTGGATCGCTTTGGCGACCAGTTCTTTGCCAGTCCCGGATGCTCCCAATACCAGGATGGTTGAATCGGTTCCGGCGATTTTTTCCATCCGTTCAAAGACCAGTTGCATGGCCTGACTGGTACCGATGATATTGTCAAAACGGTAGCGCCTGTGGAGTTGCTGACGCAGGTACTGGTTTTCCAGAACCAGCCGGCTCTTTTCCAGCGCTTTGGCAACCTGAATCTTCAAGCGCTCAAAGTTAAACGGCTTGGTGATATAGTCGAGCGCTCCTTCCTTCATCGCTTCGACCGCTGTCTCTGCGGAGGCGTTGCCGGTAATAAGGATGACACAGGTTTCGGGAGAATCTTCTTTGACCTGTTTGAGGATATCGATGCCGCTGACCCCGGGGAGCAGTAAGTCGCTGATGATGAGGTCAAAAGGATGGGTTCTCAGGAGGGACAAGGCCTTTTCTCCCGAATGGCAACTTTCGACACTGTAACCGGCTTTGCTCAACAACAGCGACAGGGCCTTGCAACTGTCCGGTTCGTCATCAATCAGCAGGATTTGAGATTTGTTCGGCATGGCGTCTTTCCCCGTAGGCGTCATTTGTTTGACGTCAGCCTAGCATGACCAAAAAAATGGGACAACAGGAATCGGTGAAGCGGCTCGAGCCAGCGGCGATAAAAATATTGTAAAAAATTAAAAAAGGCTATATTTTAAAGACTTGCTGAACTGATAACGAGTCGCGAATGTTGAATATTTCATCTCAGTTGTATCTATCAAATACCAGCCAGGATCTTTCGCAGAGGGATGAAGACGGTCTGAAGGGGCCGGATCACGCACAGAACTCTGCGGTCAGCCAGGCTGACGATCCTGCGCGCGTTCATAGCGAACCCGGTCAGCAGACCAACCGACCTGATGGCAGCCAGAAAGATTCCCTTGAACTCAGTGCCGAAGCTGAAGAAATCCGCCAGTTGCAGCTTCGCGACCATGAAGTCCGCGCCCATGAAGCGGCTCATGCGGCTAGCGGTGGTGCTTATGCCGGATCCCCGCAATACCAATACCAGCAGGGGCCGGACGGTAAAACCTATGCTACCGATGGCGAAGTCAGCATCGACATGTCTCCGGTCAGTGGAGATCCTGAGGCGACCTTGGATAAGGCTGAACAGATCCGCGCGGCAGCTCTGGCTCCGGCCCAACCGAGCGGGCAGGACCTCAAAGTGGCCCAGAAGGCCCAGTCCATGGCCAACAAGGCTAAGATCGAACTAACCCAGCAGCAGGCTGAGGAGTTGTCCGCCGCTGCCAATCAGGACATGACTTCCACCCCTTTGGCTCCAGACTCCCGCTTTTTCGGCAATGACTCGTCACCGACGGCACTCAACGGTTTCGCCGGGACCGCCCGACTCAGCATCTACTCCTGATTATTTAATCTTTTTTTTGCGGTATCGGACGGCACGTCCGGTTCTGTTTCCCGCCTTGAATGGTCTTCTTTCCGCTCCAGCTCTTATTGTTTTTTTGATAAAATAAAACGATATTCTATCTTGACATATGGTCTGTATTTCTGTTTTTATCACATTGTATTCAATGCAAATAATTGAAATTTAAGAATAAAGTTAAATATCAATAAAATTATTTAGGCATCTCAAAAAATATCAAATTTGTAATCATTTAAACCTATTGGAGGAAAATAAAACATGTCTGAGCGAAAATTTAAAAAAATCATGGCTGCCAATCGCGGCGAGATCGCCATCCGGATCTTCCGAGCCTGTACCGAACTCGGCATTGCGACTGTTGCCATCTATTCGGAGCAGGATCGGCTTTCTCTGCATCGCTATAAGGCTGATGAGGCCTATCAGATCGGAGCTGGCAAGGGCCCCATCGAAGCCTACCTGGGTATTGACGAGATTATTGACCTGGCGCGGAAGAAGAATGTTGATGCCATTCATCCGGGCTATGGTTTTTTATCGGAAAACGCTGATTTTGCAGAGGCCTGTGAACGGGCGGGAATCGCCTTTATCGGGCCGACTCCCGAGGCACAACGCCGCCTGGGGAATAAACTCTCCGGCCGGGAGGTCGCCATCGCCGCCGGAGTCCCGATTGTTCCCGGTACCGACAGCCCGGTGAGCACCGAGGAGGAAGCGCTGATCTTTGCCAAGGCCACCAGCTATCCTATCATTGTCAAGGCCAGCGCCGGCGGTGGCGGTCGGGGAATGCGGGTGGTCTATAATCAGAAGGAACTGCTGGAAGGTTTGAAGAGCGCCGCGTCGGAAGCCAAAGCGGCGTTCGGCGATGCAACAGTCTTTCTGGAAAAATATATCGAAAATCCGAAGCATGTCGAGGTCCAGGTTCTTGGCGATCAATATGGCAACCTGGTGCATTTCTATGAACGGGATTGCTCTATCCAGCGTCGCCATCAAAAGGTGATCGAAATGGCGCCTTCTCTCTATCTGAGCAAGAAGAAGCGCGATGAACTCTGTGCTTATGCCTTGAAAATGGCGGCTGCGGTCAATTACAGCAATGCCGGCACCATCGAATTTCTCATGGATCATGACCAGAATTTCTATTTTATTGAAGTCAATCCACGGATTCAGGTTGAACATACCGTAACCGAACTGGTCACCATGCGCAATTTGGTGCAGATGCAGATCAAGGTTGCTGAAGGATATAAATTGACCGATCCGGAGATCGGCATCAAAAGCCAGAAAGAGATTGAGTTACGCGGCTATGCGATTCAGTCGCGGGTCACCACCGAGGACCCGGCCAATAATTTTGCGCCGGACTTCGGCACCATCAAGGCTTACCGCACCGCGGCCGGATTCGGAGTGCGGCTGGATGCCGCGGCCGGGTATGCCGGGGCCCAGATTACCCCCTATTACGATTCGTTGCTGGTGAAGATTTCCACTTGGGGGCTGACTTTCGCTGATGCTGCGCGAACCATGCATCGTTCGCTGCAGGAATTCCGGATCCGTGGGGTGAAGACCAATATCGGTTTCCTGGAAAAAGTGATGACTCACCCGGTTTTTCTGGCCGGGGACTGTGATACTTCGTTTCTGGAAAATCATCCGGAAGTGTTCGATCTGCGGATCAAAAAAGATCGCGCCAACAAGATTCTCAATTATCTCGGCCATATTTCCGTGAACGGTTATCCCGGTATTGCCCCGGCCAAGGCGCTGCGCTATGCCGAGCTGAGGGAACCGGCGATTCCGGAAATTGCCTATGGGCGGCAACATCCGCGGGGAACCAGGGATATTCTGCGTGAAAAAGGGCCGGCCGGACTGGCCGCCTGGGCTCGCGCACAGAACCATCTGCTGATTACCGATACCACGATGCGTGACGCCCACCAGTCGTTGGTGGCGACCCGCTTTCGGACCTTTGACCTGGATCGGATTGCTGAGGCCACGGCCCACCTGGGCGGTGGCCTGTTCTCCCTGGAAATGTGGGGAGGCGCAACCTTTGATGTGGCGATGCGTTTTTTGCGCGAAGATCCCTGGGAGCGCCTCGACCGATTGCGGGCCAAGGTGCCAAATATTCTATTTCAGATGCTGTTGCGCGGTTCCAATGCGGTTGGTTACACCAATTACCCCGATAATGTCGTCCAGGAGTTTGTGACTCAGGCGGCGCAAAGTGGAATTGATATCTTCCGGGTGTTCGATTCCCTAAACTGGACCAAGGGAATGCAGGTGGCCATGGAAGCAGTCCATAAAAACAATGCGATCTGTGAAGCGGCCATCTGCTACACCGGCGATATCCTCGATCCGAAGCGGGACAAATATCCCCTCGCATATTATGTCGGCATGGCTAAGGAGTTGGAGAAGATGGGGGCGAATATCCTGGCAATCAAGGATATGGCCGGGCTGATCAAGCCGTTTGCCGCGGAAAAACTGATCAAGGCGCTGAAAAACGAAATCGGTTTGCCGATTCATTTGCACACCCATGATACCTCGAGTAATGGCGGTGCCATGTACTTGCAGGCCGCCCGGGCCGGCTGCGATATTGTGGATGTGGCCCTGTCTTCGGTTTCGGGATTGACTGCCCAACCGAACATGAATGCCCTGCTTGCTGCCCTGCAGGGGACGATCTGGGATCCGAAAATGGATTTGGACGGGCTGCAGAAGCTGGCTAATTATTGGGAAACCTGCCGCAGTTATTACGCGCCATTCGAGTCTGAACTGCGCAGTGGGACCGCTCAGGTCTATTTTCATGAGATACCGGGCGGGCAATATTCCAACTATAAACCCCAGGTGGAGGGTCTGGGTCTAGGGCATCGTTGGGAAGAATGCAAGCTGATGTATCGCAAGGTCAACGATATGTTCGGGGATCTGATCAAGGTGACTCCATCGTCGAAAATTGTCGGCGACATGGCCATGTTTATGGTGCAGAACAACCTGGAACCGGAAGATGTTTATCAGCGTGGCCACGAATTGACCTTTCCCCAAGGGGTGATCGATTTTTTCAAGGGGATGATCGGCCAGCCATATGGCGGCTTCCCGGAAGATCTTCAAAAAATCATTCTTAAATCGGAGCGGCCACTGACCTGCCGTCCGGGGGAGTTGCTGGAACCCGTTGATTTTGAGATGAAAAAGGTTGAACTGGAGAAAAAACTCGGTCATCAGGTCTCCCGTAGGGATACTCTGTCCGCGGTGCTGTATCCCGGGGTCTTTGAGGAGTTCGATCGGTTCCGACAGGATCACAGCGATACTTCGTTTCTGCCGACTCCGGTCTTTTTCTACGGCCTTGATATCGGTGACGAGGTGACCATCGATATTGAAGCGGGCAAGACCTTGATTGTTAAGCTGAATGCTATAGGGCGCGTTCGCGAAGACGGGACCAGACATATCTATTTCGAACTTAACGGAGAACCGCGCAGCGCTACCGTGACGGATCTGGCAGCGGTGGTGGATGAAACCAGTCATGTCAAGGCAGATCCGGACAATGGGCATGAAATAGGCGCGCCCATGCCGGGGAGGATCTTCAAGCTCATGGTTCAGGTCGGCGACCAGGTTTCTGCCGGCGATGTCGTTGTCGTGACCGAAGCGATGAAGATGGAAACCAATGTCAAGGCGACGAAATCAGGTACAGTCAGGGAACTGATGTTCAGCGAAGGAGCCCAGATTGAGCAGGGCGACCTGCTGGCGATCCTGGATTAAACTTTGGAGCGGCTGGGCTGGATGGGGAGCGAGGCTCAGCCGCGGTAGTAGTCGGCGATATAGTTTTCCAGCATTTTCCGGATGGTTTTACTGTCCGCTTTTTCAAGGATGTCACACGCCAGGGTTTCCGCCGCCTTGCTGTCGATTCGGCTGATAAACCGTTTCAACTGCGGGATGTAGGGGGCGGACAGGCTGAACTCATGAATGCCGATGCCGATCAGCGCAAGCAGGCAGGCGGGGTCGGTTGCCATCTCCCCGCACACACAGATGTCGATGTTATTGTCGCGGGCCGCTTTGGAGATCCCTTCCAGTGACAGGAGGACGGCCGGATGCAGTGGATCGTAGTAGCTCTCGACTCGCGGATTGGAGCGATCGGCGGCCAGCAGATATTGAATCAGGTCATTGGTACCAAGAGCGAAGAAGTCCATCTCTTTGGCCAGATGATGGGCCAGGCGGACTGCCGCCGGAACTTCGATCATTGCCCCCAAGGGGACGTGCTCGGGGATACGGATCCCTTCCTGCTGTAGCTTGGCCCTGGCCGCGCTGACAATTTCTTTGCAGGCAACGATCTCTTCCATATTTGAAATCATCGGGAACAGTAATTTTACCGGTCCGTGCATGGCGGCCATGAGAATGGCTTCGATCTGGGTCTGGAAAATTTCTTTATTGTCCAGGCTGACCCGGACGGAGCGCCAACCCATAAAGGGGTTGTCTTCGCGGGGATGGGTGAAGTAGGGCAAAGCCTTATCCCCGCCGATATCCAGGGTGCGGATGGTGACCGGCAGCCCGTCGAATTCTTCAACCACTTTTTTGTATAATTGATACTGAGTCTTGCGATTGGGGAAATTACTGCGTGCCATATAGGGGAATTCGGTCCGATAGAGGCCAACCCCTTCCGCACCGTGCTTTTTGGCGATGCCGACATCGCTGACCAGGCCGATATTGGCGCGCAGGTTGATGCGGATGCCATCGCTGGTGGCTGCCGGAACGTCGCGCAGCTCACTGAGTTTTTCCTGTTCTTGCCGGCGGTCCTGTTCCAGGCGAAGATATTCATCGACAACCGCAACCGAAGGGTTCTGGTAAACATGACCGGTGTTGGCGTCAAGAATCAGGTTGGCGTCGGGTTGAATTTTCGCCACCGCCCCTTTGACTCCAATCAGAGCCGGTATCCCCAGTGCTTTGGCCATAATGACCGAGTGGGAGTTGGCTTCGTTGGATTCGATGATCATGCCTTGGATCATGTGATGATCCAGCACGGCCATGTCGGAAGGGAGCAGCTTTTTGGCCACCAGGATTCCGGCATGGTTCAGGTGTAGTCCTTCCGGGTTTCTGCCGATCAGGTTGGCCAGCAGGCGGCGGCCGATATCCTCCATGTCTGCAGCGCGCTCCCTCAAATAGGGATCTTCCATCTGATTGAAAGCCTCAAGGTAGCTGCTGATGACTTTCTTCAGTGCATAGGGCGAGCTGTGGCGTTCCTCAATAAGCTTGTAGAGCTTCTCTATAAAGCCGCGGTCTTCGAGAATCATCAAGTGCGTGTGGAAGATCGCAGCATCCTCTTGGGTCAGTTGATCGGCGACCCTTTTTTCCAGATACAGAGTCTGGATTCGGGTTTGGCGTAAAGCCTCGTCGAGTCGCTTCAGTTCGGCCTGGGGATCGATATTGCATTCATCAAAGATGTCGGCAAAACCAAACTGTTGATCGACGACATTGGCCGGACCGCTGACCACCCCGGGATAGGCGGCCTGTCCTTGGAGGACATCGCTTTGCGGCAGGTCTTCGGCTGTTGGTGACTGCTGCAGAAGTTCTGTCGGGAGCGGCCGCTTGAACTTGTGGATAGCGTCCAGCAGCCGGGCATTGACAACGATGGAAGCAACCTGAAAGGCGATCGTTGTCAACGTGGCGAGTTCTTCCTCGGAAAAAATGTGGGCCTTGCGAGTTTGAATGACCAGCACGCCGATGGAGTAGTTTCGATCAAATAACGGAATGCCGACAAAGGTATGGAACTGCTCCTCGCCGGTTTCGGAAAAATAGCGATAATGAGGGTGATTCTGTGGCTCCTGAATGGCAAGGACCCGTTGTTCCTCGGCGGTTTTTCCGGTCAGACCTTCGCCAATTTTCAGACTGACTTTGCCGATCGCGCCCTGATCAAGGCCGCGGGTTGCGCGCAGAATGAGAGTTTCCTTGTCTTCTTCCAGCAAATAGAGGGAGCAGACGTCGGATTGGGCACGCTGGGCGACCAGGTCAACAATGTTGGCAATGGTTTCATTCAGATCGTGGGATTGCAGGATCAGTGCGCTGATGTCCTGCAGCGTACTCAACCCCAGCGTCAGATCTTTGTTCGGAGTGCTGTTTTGGGAATTCATCGAAGTCGGGACCATTTGTTATTCAGTTGATTTCTTGCTTGGGGGGAGCCCCGCAATCGGGCATCGAAAACTTATTTTAGCTCAACCGACGCGGCATTGCGAATGAAAACATAAAAAAACACCGCCAAGGGGAGAGAGGAGCCTTGGCGGTGAAATAGGGATGTTTGAGATCCGTTCGGGCGGGAACGGGTACACCCTGTTACATGGGCTCTACGTTAAGCAGCTATTGTGCCAAACTTGTAATATCTTCCTGTTTGCTCTATAACTGTCTAAAAAATGGAATAATTATAATTCTTCCAGCCTCTTGTCATGAAGGCGAGACGTATTGAGTGTGTCACGAATTGTGCCTGTGGTGGCACAGATAGGTGGCACATGTGCCGTTTGCGGCTCATGCCTGTCGGCGAAAAAGAGCCGGATCAATCCCGCTACGGTCAAGCATCCGATAAAATGTCCGCCGCGGGATGTCCGCCAGTTTTGCGGCCGCCGACACATTCCCTCCGGTTTGTTTTAAAAACTGGATGGCGAGATCCTTTTCCACTTTCTCGAATTGATCATTCCTTTGCTGACGCAGGCTGTTGGAGACCTCTTTGGGTGCTTCCTGCGGGCTATCCTGAGGCAGGTTGGCAAAGGCCATGGGGAGCTGGTCCAGGTGGATACTGTTGTCGTGGGACAGGACAATGGCCCGCTCAATGATATTCTGCAGTTCGCGGATGTTGCCTGGCCAGGGATAGCGTTCGAGAGCTCTCCTGGCGTATTCATCAATGCTGTGGACATTCTTATTCAGCCGCTTCGCCGAAGTGTTCAGGAAGTGATCGACCAGTTGCGGTATTGAAGAGCTGCGATTTCGCAGCGGTGCCAAGGTGATGGTGAAAACATTGAGGCGATAGAACAGATCTTCCCGGAACCAACCATTGCTGACCCCTTCTTCAAGCTGGCGGTTGGTTGCGGCGATGACCCGGACGTCGACCTTGATGACATTGTTGCTGCCGACCGGTTTGATCTCGCCATTGTCAAGGACCCGCAAAAGCTCGGCCTGTAGTTTGGGAGTAATGTCGCCGATTTCATCGAGGAAAATGGTGCCTCCGTCTGCCGTTTCAAAGAGGCCTTTTTTGTCGGTGATGGCACCGGTAAAGGAGCCTTTCATATGGCCGAACAGCTCACTCTCCAGCAGGTTGTCAGTCAGGGTGGTGCAGTTGACCGTCACCATCGGTTTGTCGGCACGCTGGCTCGCTTCGTGAATAGCTCGGGCGGTCAGCTCTTTGCCGGTGCCGCTTTCACCACGAATCAACACCGTGGTCGGGGTCGGACCGACCTGTTGAATCATGTGCAGGACTCCTTGGGTGTGTTGATCATTGCCGATAATGCGGGTGTTGCCGTATTCCTGGTCAAGAGCACGCCGTGCCAGTTCGTACTTCTGTTCCAGCTGTGAGCGGTCCTTTTCCAGGCGATGGATAGAGTAGGGCAGGCACATGCGGATATCCGCCAGACCCTGATAGACAGCCACGGCATGTTCCCGGCAGGTCGGGTATCCGCAGCTGCCGCAATTCAGCTCATCCTGCTCTTCAAATTTGTCGGTCTCCAGCAGGATGCGTTTGATGGTCTCCCCGCTGGGGCGCTCCGGTTGGTGTGATTTGTTGGCAAAGATCCGGTCCAGTTTGAGATTTGGAGATTCCTGCAGATAGTGCGGAGCGGTGTCGTAACTGATCTCCTGCTGCTGGTATTCGATGATCAGGTTTCTTTTGGAAAATGAAGTCAGGCGATTGGTTCGGGCCGGGCCGCAAATGCAGCCGCCTTTGCAGAAGCGGACATCGACATAGCGCGGTGACATCCGGCCGGCAGCCAGGTCGCGAATGATTTCCAGGCTGTTTTCCTCGCCAACCGTTGAAATATAGTGAGGATTAAGGCCGTTGTTTTCGATTCCGAAATTGTTGAACGGGCCGCCGATAATCGAAAAGCTGCGGCCGATACTGGTCGGGCGTCCCGACATCGGGGTCCTCTTGAGCCGCTGTGGATCAATTTTCTGGCGTTTGAGCATGACTTTCAGCTCACTATAGGTCAGCACGGTATCGATTGCCCCGGCAACCGGTTCGGCAGTGACCTCAAATTTGCCGCCGATGCACGAACTGATATAGACCACCCGAACCCGACTGCCGCGGCTAGCTTTGATGAAGCGGCCGATGGCGATCATCGGGGAGACCACCGGGACCAGATACTTCAACAGTTGGGGGTAGTGGCGTTCGACCAGGTCGACGATGGTTGGGCAATGGCTTGACAGGAGGGGTTGGCCAGAGTTGGCGGCGATAACTTTGCGGTATTCTCCGGAGATCAGTTCGACGCCGGCGGAGCCTTCCAGGACTTCGTCAAAGCCGAGCTGTTTTAGAGCCGTGACCATTCTTTCCGGATGGAGGTCGTGGAAAAAAGCTGCAAAAGAACAACCGAGGACCGCGACGGTTGGATCGTTACTGTGCAGATGATCTTCAGTTTCCTTGGTGGCATCAATGATGACTTTGGCATTTTGCGAACAGCTTTGGACACATTTGCCACAACCAATACAGCGATGGGTTATGATCTCGGCGCAATCTTCAAAGATCCCGATGGCCTTGGTCGGGCAGTTGCGGACGCAGGCGTAGCAGATGCGGCAACGTTCGCGAATGGTGGAAATCGGGCCGTTGGCTTCTTTTAAGGTCATGCTGATTCTCCGGACAGATGAATTCTGTGCCGGATCGTGCCATTTGTGGCACACTGTGTCAAGCTGGCTTTTGTCGAAATTCTCTCAGCTGATTCGATAGCGGCCGACCTGCTCATGAAAATGACAGGCGGACAGGTGGTTGGGGCCAACATTGCTCAACGGTGGGGATTGCTGTTGACAGATCGCCTGAGCATAGGGGCAGCGCGGATGAAAATAGCAGCCGCTCGGGGGATGCACCGGAGAGGGGATTTCTCCACTCAGCGCGGCAGGCCGGGGATGGCCGGGATCCGGTACTGGTACGGCATTGAGCAGCGCCTCAGTATACGGGTGGCGCGGCTTGAGATACAGCTCGTCCGCATTTGCCAGTTCGACAATCCGTCCCAGATACATGACGGCGATGCGGTCGCTGACATGCTCGATGACCGCCAGGTCATGGGCGATAAACAGGTAGCTCAGGCCATGCTCGGCCTTAATGTTCTGCAGCAGATTCAGAATTTGCGCCTGAACCGATAAGTCGAGGGCGGAGACCGCTTCGTCGGCAATGATGAGGTCGGGTTCAACAGCCAGGGCTCTGGCGATTCCGACCCGCTGGCGCTGGCCACCGGAAAATTCATGGGGATAGCGATGCTCATGCTGGGCGGAAAGGCCAACTTTTTCCAACAGTTCGATGACTTTTTCCCTGATCTGCCGGGGTGGGGCCAGGCGATGAATCTGCAACGGTTCGCTAAGGATTGCGCCGACAGTCATGCGCGGATTCAGGGAAGAGAAGGGATCCTGAAAAATCATCTGCAGCCGACGCCGGTAAGGGCGCAGGCGTCGTTCCGGAAGCTTTGTCAGGTCTTCCCCCGCAAACAGCACCTCGCCCTGATCGGCCCTGAGCAGTTGCAGGATCAGTTTCCCGGTAGTGGATTTGCCGCAGCCCGACTCGCCGACCAGGCCCAGGGTTTCGCCCTGTTTCAATTCGAAAGAGATATCGTCAACGGCCACCAGCTGACCTTTGGTTCTGCCCAGCGGGTCGGAGACGGAGAAGCTCTTGCGCAGGTTTTTGACTTCAAGTAAGGGCATGAGCTTAATACCTCCAGCATCTGACCCGGTGACCCGGTGTGATTTCCTGCAACTGCGGCACCTCGTTCCCACAGGGGGCGCAGGGGCACGGGCAACGTTCGATAAACAAACAGCCGTCGTGCTGTTTTTTTAGGTCGGGAACTTGCCCTTTGATAGCGGGCAGGCTCTGCTTGCGGTCCAGGCGTGGGACACAGTTGAGTAGCCCTTGGGTATATGGATGCAGCGGTTCGGCAAAGATCGTGGCAACGGGGCCTGATTCGACGATTTGCCCGGCATACATGACGGCGATGTTTTCTGCGTTACCGGCGACCACGCCCAGATCATGACTGATCAACAGGGTGGCCATTTGCCGCTGCTGTTTCAAGTCGAGCAAAAGATCCATGATCTGGGCCTGAATGGTGACGTCCAGGGCGGTGGTCGGTTCGTCGGCGATCAGCAGCTTGGGATCGCAGGCCAGGGCCATGGCGATCATGACCCGCTGGCGCTGCCCGCCGGACAACTGATGGGGGTATTCCTGCAGCCGTCGTCCTGCGTCGCTGATGCCGACCTGTTGCAACAGACTACCGGCTTCGCCGAGAGCGTCTTTTGCTGACAGCCCTTTATGTAAGATGAGCACTTCGGCAATTTGGTCGCCGATGCGCAGAACCGGATTGAGGGAGGTCATCGGCTCCTGGAAAATCATCGCGATGTCATTGCCGCGGATGCGGCGCATTTCGACTTCAGGCAGGCGCAGCAGGTTGTGGTTGTCAAGGAGGATCTCTCCGCCGACAATTTTGCCAGGCTCGGGCAGCAGGCGCAGCAGCGACAGCGCGGTCATCGATTTACCACAGCCTGACTCGCCGACCAAAGCCATTGTCTCGCCCGGATTGATACTGAATGACACATCGTCGACAGCTTTGAGTAGTCCACTACGAGTGAAAAAATAGCTTTGCAGGTTGTTCACGACCAGACGTGCCGACATATGGATAAATGTCCTTCCGGAAAAATTGCTATATAGCCAATTGTCTATTCAATTGTGTACACTGTGCTGAATCAATGGTCAAGAGGTGCGCGTTAACAACTGTTGTTGCCCCAAGCGTTTGCCGGTTAATCAGGGATGCCGTGCCGGGCTGGCAGGTTTTATAAAAATATCCGAAGAGGTTGAGATTGCAAAACAGTGAAAGAAAAGACGGTTTCATGAATAGGTCCTATGTCGATCTGCATGTCCATTCGACCTGCTCCGACGGCTATCTGACCCCGGAGGAAGTCGTTGCGGCTGCGGCTCGTTGCGGTCTGGCCGCTATCGCGTTGGCCGATCATGACAATATCGACGGGGTTGCGTGCGCCATGCGGGCCGGCGAAGCGTGCGGGGTTGAAGTTTTAACCGCGGTAGAGCTGTCGACCCAGTGGTTCGAATTTTCCGACATGCATTTGCTGGGTTACGGCTTCGACCTGGAGGACCCTTATCTGGCCAGGGCGCTGGCCGAATTTCAGTCTTTCCGCCTGAAGCGGAATCTGCAGATTGTCGAGCGGGTCAATGAAAAATTGCGCGTTGAAAAGCGTCAGCCCCTTGATCCGGAGCGGGTCCGTCTCCTTGCCGGGGGGAGCATTGGTCGTCCGCATATTGCCCAGGCCCTGCGCGAAGCAGGGGTTGTTGATGGGAATGAGCAGGCTTTCGAACGTTATCTGGTCCCCTGTAATGTTCCTAAACGGTATTTTCCTGCCGATGAGGCCATTAACCTGATTCATGGTTGTGGCGGGATCGTCGTGCTGGCTCACCCGCCCTATGTGACGCGAGAACGAAGATGTTTGGAACGGCTGGTGGCTGATCTGGCTCAACAGGGACTTGATGGCATCGAAGCTTATAATAACGGCTCCGGCCTGGAAGAGACCGATCATTTGATCAAGCTGGCCCGGCAGCACGGCCTGGTCGTCACCGGTGGTTCGGATTTTCACGGCGACCCGGGTTCTCAAGTGCGCATCGGCCGCGGGGTACGCGGGATTCGCGTCCCTTATTCCTGTGTCACGGAAATCCGCGCCTGTCTGGACAATCGCAATAAGCTGGTCGAGAACCGATAACGGGCTGACTGCTCGGTCTCTGGTCAGCAGTCTTTCCAGGTCGGGGTCCGTTTCTCAAGAAAAGCCTGCATCCCTTCTTTCTGATCATGAGTGGCAAAGCACAGGGCAAATAGCTCGGCCTCGTAATGAAATGCTTTGTCGATGGTCATTTCCATGCCGTTATCGACTGCCTGCTTGATAAGGCGGACGGCGGACTGCGATTTGCCGGCGATCTTTTGCGCCATGGCCTTGGCGCTGTCGAGGAGTTGTTCCGCCGGAACCACCTGGTTGACCAGTCCCACCTCTTTCGCTTCAGACGCACAGAGCATGTCTCCGGTCAGCATCAGTTCTTTCGCCTTGCCTTTACCCACCAGCCGCGGCAACCGTTGGGTTCCGCCCCAGCCGGGAATGATTCCCAGCTTGACTTCCGGTTGTCCCAGCTTGGCGCCTTCGGCCGCAATTCTGATGTCGCAGGCCAGGGCGAGTTCGCAGCCGGCGCCAAGGGCATAGCCGTTGATTGCGGCGATAAAGATTTTTTTGCCGAACTCGATGTCGTTGAAAAGTTGCTGTGCTTTGTGGACGACTTCCCTGGCTTCCAGCGGCCCCAGCGGCTGCATGGCTGCAATATCGCCCCCGGCGACAAAGGCTTTGGTCCCGGCTCCGGTGATAATGACAACTTTTACCGCGGAGTCTGCCTGCAGTTCTGCGACCTGTTCGGCCAATTCGTTCAGCATCGCGGGGCTCAGAGAATTGAGGGTTTGCGGTTGGTTGATGGTGAGGGTGGCGATGCCGTCTTTGCTGCTGACCAGCAGGTGTTGGCTGCTCATTGGGACAGACCTCCGCTTGTTGCCGCGACCTGTGCCGCGGGCAGTCAGTTCGCACAATTTAATAAGGGTTAAGCCTTAAGCCTCAGCTTTCGTCTTAAGGGCACGGATGCGCAAAAGGTGCGCATCCGTTGCCTGCTGCTGGCTACAGGCGACCGGCTAGATGGCCTGGAAACGTTTGATGACCTGCGGAATCCGGTCAGTGTCAATATTTCCGAAGGCCAGGCGCAAATACCCTTCCAGTCCTGGGCCAAAAGCTTCTCCGGGCAGGCAGATCAGGTTGTGCTGTTCGGCCAGCCGTCTGGTCGCCTGCCGGCCGGTGAGATCCTTCCAGGGGTGCCGGATCCAGGCAAAGAAGGACCCGCTGGCAGCAAGTTCAAACTCAAGGCCGGCGGCCAGGAACTGTTTTTTGAAGCTGTCGTGGCGCGCCTTCATCATCCGGCAGTTGTCCGCGACCCAGTCGTCCAGGTTGCGACAGCCGTACTGGAGGGCCAGCTGGGCCGGTCGGGACTGGCAAACCACCATGCTGTCCTGCAGTTTCAGGGCCTGTTCGACGACCTCTGCAGCGGCAAGCAGCGCCCCGCAGCGCAGACCGGTCAGGGCAAAGGTTTTGCCGAATGAAGCCAGGTGAATGAAGTGCTGAGACCAATCGGCTCTCGTCAACAAGTTGTGAGGCTGTTGGCCGACAAAGGCGTTGTAGGTTTCATCGAGGATCAGGGTGGCGTTATGGGCGGCGGCCAGTTCGAACAATTGCTCAATCCCGCTGGCCGGCACCACCGCGCCAGTCGGATTACTCGGCGTGACCAGCAGAATAACTTTGGTTTTCGCGGTGATCAGGCGAGCGATGGTTGCCAGCTCGGGTTGCCCCTGACTGGCGGGCTGAAACGGGGCGAACACGGCTTTGATGCCGAGGGATTGCAGCGCCATGAGGTGATCGAAATAAGCGGGCAGCTGGACAATGACCTCGTCGCCGGGACGGCACAGGCTGATGATGGCCAGCCAGAAGGCCTGGCTGGCACCGATGGTCAGACAGAGCTGGTCCGGGTCTGGAGTGCTCTGGTAATGCCGTCCATACCAGCGGGCCACCTCGGCACGGACTTCCGGAAGCCCCTCGTCAGGGCTGTATTTGAAGGTCAGCGGATCTTCCAGGCAGCCCTGCAGATATTTGATAAGCTCAGCCGGAGGTGCATAGCTGGGGATCGCCTGACAAAGATCAAGAAGCGGCTTTTCTGCAGTGAACTGCCGGTTTGCAATCCACTTTTTGACCTCTGTAATCGGTGGCGGCTGGACTTGTATGACGTGCGGCGAGATTTTCATGGCATCAGGCCCGACGAATAATTTCAACCAGCAGTTCGCTGACTTTGACCATGTCGTCAACGGCGACCTGTTCATTGACGGTATGGACTTTGTTCATACCGCAGCCGACGATGACCATTTCGATACCATGGCTGTTGAAAATGTTGGCGTCCGAGCCACCGCCGGCGGAGTGGATCGCCTGCGGGCGGCCAAGGCTGACACCGGCCTCTTTGATCAGCTTGATGATGCCGGCATCTTCCGCAACGCCCATGGATGGATAATCTTCATGCAGTTCCATAGCCATTGAGGCTTGAATGTCAGCTGCTTCCATCTGGCTGGAGGCCTGCAAGACCTCTTCTTCGACAATGCGAATGATCTGCTCGGTCAGCTCGCGTAATTTTTTCGGATTGTGGCTGCGGACCTCGCCGAGCAGGTTGACGGTCTTGGGGATAATGTTGATGGCCTGGCCGCCGTTAAACAGGCCGATATTGGCGGTGGTCTCCTGATCGATGCGGCCCAAGGGCATTTTGGCGACGGCCCGGGCAGCGATCTGGATGGCAGAAATGCCCTGTTCTGGGCAGATTCCGGCGTGGGCCTCATGTCCAAAAATATCGATTTTGAAGCGATTGGCGGCTGGAGCCCGGTTGATAACGAGATCCGTTCCGCTGGTGTCCATGGCGATGCCGCGTTTTCCTTTAATCTTGCTGAATGCCAGGTTCTTGGCTCCCAGTAGACCCTGTTCCTCACAGATGGTGATGACCAGCTCAAGGGGGACATGGGGAATATTTTGCTCGCGGAGAACTTCAATCGCTTCAATGATTTCGGTCAGGCCGGCCTTGTCGTCGGAGCCGAGAATGGTGTCCCCGGCGCTAGTGAAGATACCGTCTTTGAGCACTGGTTGAACATTATCCGCCGGAGTCACGGTGTCCATATGGCCGGACAGGATCAGCGGCTCGCCACTCTTGCTGCCGGGAATCCGGGCGATCAGGTTGCTGGCAGTGCTGCCGATGACCGCACCGGCCTCGTCATATTCAATTTCTGCTCCCAGGGCTGTTAAGCGTTGTTCCAGGTATGCGGCGATTTCCGCCTCTGCAAAAGAAGGGCTGTCGATAGCGGCTTGCTTGCTGAATTCATCACATATGCGTTGTCTATTTATCATTGCTCGGTATCCTTATCTTTTTGGTTAGTTTAATTATGTTATCCGGCCATTATTCATCTGGCAAATAAATTGACTGACGGCCTGAAAAAAATCGCCAGCCGATTGATTGACGGCGCGCTTTTGCGTTGTGTGTGGGCTGTGAAGATCGCTACTGGACTCAATCCGATTCAACTGTTATAATGCTCAAATTAAATAGTTTGACTTAAACATATTTTAATAAAAAACTACTATGGGACAGCTTCATGGGAATTAATCAGGATTTTCATCCGCCGCTTAGCGCAAGTCAGCCGCGCAAGAGCAGGGCCAGGCATCTGTTGTTGCTGGTCCCCCTGATTATCGTTGCTGCTCTGATTATTTTCTTTAACAACGCCATGAATTCAGGCCTGGAAGCTCGGGAAACCCCCTATGCGGAGCCTGTGGCGGTGCCACCTGTGCCGCAGGCCGAGTCCTTGAGCCCGCCAGTCGCACCTGAACCGGTTATCGCAGAGATAAAAAGGACTGTGCCTGCGGGATCATCCATCACCGCACTGCTGGGTGACTATTTCACTCCCCAGGAAATTTATCAGCTTAATCAGCAGAGTCGCGATGTCTTTCCGTTTACCCGCATCTGCGCCGGTCAGCCTTACTGTATTACCACCCGAGATGGAGAATTTAGCAAGTTCGTCTACGAGATCGATGAAGATGAACAGCTGATCATTAGCCGCGATGGCGACCAGATGTCTCTGGAGACCCAGCCGATCGTTTATGACGTCACTACTGAGCTGATTGAGGGGACGATTTCTTCCAGTCTGTTTGACGCCGTTGCGGCGATAAATGAAGACCCCAAGCTGGCCTTTATGCTGTCCGCTATTTTTCAGTGGGACATCGACTTTATTCTCGATATCCGTGCAGGAGACCGTTTTCAGGCGCTGGTGGAAAAACGTTCCCGGGCCGGACAGCCGGCTGGCTACGGACATATCTTGGCAGCGGAATTTGTCAATCAGGGGCAGGTGTTCAGGGCGGTTCGTTTTAAAGACGGTGAGCAGTCGGCTTCTTATTACAATGAAGACGGTGAAAATGTCCGCAAAGCGTTTCTGCGGGCACCGCTTTCATTTACCCGGATTTCCTCCGGTTATACCATGAAGCGTTTTCATCCCATTACCAAAACCTGGAAAGCTCACCCGGCTATCGACTATGTGGCCCCGGTCGGAACACCGATCAAGACGGTCGGCGAGGGGAGTATTTCAAGAATCGGCTACACTCGCGCCAACGGCAACTTTATCGAGGTGCGGCACAGCAACGGGTATCGTTCGATCTATCTGCATATGAAAGGTTTTGCCCGCGGCATGACCAAGAATAAGCGCGTTTCCCAGGGGCAGGTCATTGGTTACCTCGGTGGTACTGGCATGGCAACGGGGCCCCATCTCTGCTTTCGGATGCGTCATAACGGCGCGCCCGTCAATCCGAGTCGGCTGAAAGTTCCCGCCGCCAAGTCGATCAGCAAGGCAAACCTGGCCGCTTTTCAAGCGGTCGCGCAGCCGCTCTTGGCTCAATTGGACGCACGTCTGCCTCGTCACGACCAGGTGGCCAAGCTTGACCTTTCCCTGCCTACCTCAGCGACGGGTTCGGGGGAATGACCGGCTGGCATAGCCGGTGACTGCATGGTGATCTGAGCTGCGGTCAAATCCGGGTAGAATATATTTTGCTTGAAATTCTTATCAATAGATCGGCGGATGAGGGCCAGGCGTCATGCCTATGCGGGACATTTTTCGTCCTAGGCAAGCACTGCCGAGCAGCCGAAGATTTTCTGTTATTCTTATCTGTTGAGTGATGAAGCGGACTGCTCTATTGCGGATTGCTGGAAAAATTGTGATAGAGTTCGTTTTTTACGGGGTGGGCCGGTTGTTGCCGGTGAAGTCAACGCGCATGGCCCGAAAAGTGCTGCCGGTTATTGATAAAGGGATCGCAGTCGTCTATAGTCATGGCTTTTTGCCACTGCCAAGGTGATTTTCGGGTTCCTTTACAGCGCATGACCGACCTCGGAAACTGGTGTAGAAAACTTTTTTTGTTATGCTTTTCTGAACGTTATCGTAAATGAAAAGTTGGGAGTCTATTGTATGAAGACAGTGTATGTTCCACCTCGGCAGTCGACCGGTGGAAAAAACTCGGTGATTGATATCTCGAAGAAGGCGCGCCAAAAGTTGCGCGCCAGGCGTTATGCCGAAGCCAAGGAGCTGTTCCGAACCGGACTTGATATGGAACCGGAAAATCCTTACCTGCTCTCGGGAATGGGTGATGCCTGCCGGGAAACCGAGGATTTTGCAGAAGCCGAGCGCTGCTATCAGGCCCTGCTCGAACTGGATGAGAAAAATCTGTTTGCCCTGCGCGGCCTTGGTGATGTGTACAAGAAATTAAATCGTCATCAGGACGCGATCAAGCTGTGGGAGCGTTATCTAGCGCTTCGGCCGCAGGATAAGCATGTCATGACCCGCATCGCGGACAGCTGTAAAGTGCTGGCCCTGTTCGAGCGCGCCGAACAAGCCTATCAGCAGATTCTGAGAATTGCTCCCAGTGATCGTTTTGCCCTGACCGGTCTGGCCGATCTGCTGCATCGGATGGGACAGGATGCCGAAGCCATTGCCACCTATGAAAAAGTTCTCAAATTCGATGAGAATGAGCTACATATCCTGACAATTATCGGTAAGCTCTGTTGGCGGGTCTCCGATTTTGAAAAAGCGGAAACCTATTTCCGCCGGGCCCTGGCTGTGGACCCCAAAAACCCGTACGCTTTATATGGGCTGGGTAACTGCTACCGCTGGTACCGGGACTATGCTAAGGCGATCGAGATCTGGCAGAAGATTCTTACCTGCTCAGACGGGACCCAAACCCTGCATACCCGGATGGGCGATGCCTTTTTCAACCTCAACAGGCTTGCCGAGGCGGAGGTCTCTTACCGCAAAGCGCTTGATTTCGGGCATGATGCCTTTGCGATGGCAGGATTGATTTGCCTGCTCAGCGTGCGCAGAGAGCTGACCCGGGCGGGTCATTATTTTAGTCTGCTCATTGAGCAGGCCCATAATCCCGTGGATCAGTTCGACACTCTGGTTAAACGATTTATCCGGTCCAGTCAGACCGAGGATATGCTGGTGCTGCTCAATCATCTGCTCGACACCGGGCAGGTCGCCGAGCCCCTGCTACAGGTGATCAAAAACCAGCTGAAGCAATCGACTTGAAAGCTGGCGGCGGTGGCCCCGGAGGTAATAGTACGGCCTCATGAATTATCTGGCCCATCTCTTCTTTTCCGATGCCAATGGTCTTGCCTGGGCAGGATCTCTCATGGGGGATTTCCACAAAGGCAGTGACTTTAACGGGTTGCCGGATGAACTGGTGCGGCATCTGAAGCTGCATCGCTATATTGACGGCCTGACCCGGGTTGATGATGATTTTCAGACCAGCCGCCGGCGTCTTGACCCGACCTTTCGCCATGGGCGTAGCGTTCTGGTCGATGTTTTTTACGATCATATCCTGGCCTGCCGGTGGGACAGCTATGCGCAACAGCCCCTGGCTGATTTTGCCGGGCAAGTGTATCGCGGACTTGAGGATTGCTATCATCTGCTCAGCCCCGGTTTGCAGCAACAGCTGCCGCGGATGATCAAGGATGATTGGCTGAGTTCCTACCGGCGGACCGATATCGTTGCCAGGGTGCTTGGTCGTCTGGAGCAGCGGCTCGGCGGCAAGATTCCCCTGGCTTCCGGCTATGCCCAGCTTGGGCTCTGGCGACCGCAGTTGGAAGCTGACTTCGAGGCGTTCATGACCACGACTGCCCACCGGGTCAGGTGCTGGAAAGATTGTCACTGAACAGAGCGCAGGGCTGGTTAAATGTCGATCAGGAGGAACTATGGGGAGAGCTGCCTGGGCCAGGATTATCCCATTTGCGGTTTTTATGGGGTTTATCGGGGTAGAACAAGGCTGTCGCTGGTTGATCAGCCATCAGCTGGTGCGCCTGAGCGAAACCGATCTGCTCTATCTTTATCCATGCAAAGCGCTCTGTGTTGGCGTTCTGCTCTTTTGGTTCCGGCACGACTATTCTGAATTAAACCCGATTGACCTGAAAAAACTGTCTCACACTATCGCCAGTGTCGCTCTGGGATTGCTGGTTTTTGCCCTGTGGATTCATATGGATTGGAATTTTGGTCAGGTCGTGCCTGAGACCGGATTCAATCCGGATCGGGTTGACCAGCAGCTGCTGAAAAATGTCCTGATTCTGTTCCGGCTTTGCGGAGCCGCTCTGGTGGTTCCGGTCATGGAAGAGCTGTTCTGGCGCTCGTTCTTGCTGCGCTACATCATCAATCCCGATTTTATTCAGGTTCCCCTGGGCACCTTTACCTGGGCGTCATTTCTGATCTGCGCCGTTCTCTTCGGTCTGGAGCATCATCTGATCGTCGCCGGTGTCATGGCCGGCATGGCTTACAGCCTGCTGCTCTATTGGACGAAAAGCCTCTATCAATGTATTGTCGCCCATGCGGTAACCAACCTGGCCCTGGGCATTTATGTGTTGTCAACCCAGGCCTGGCAGTTTTGGTAATCCGCCGGGGTTGGGGTGCGTGTCAAAAGGAGTTCAGCATGAACATGAAACCACCGGGAGCGGGGAAGAGCAGTTTTGATCTGCTGGCCGGGAATAGGGCATTTGAATTGATGGCGCTTGAGGCGGGTTCCAGTTTTCTGGATCTGGCCTGTGGCTTTGGCCGCTACAGTCTGTTTGTGGCCGATCTGGTCGGGCCGAGGGGGCAGGTCCATGCCCTCGATCTTTGGGAAGAGGGGATTCTGCAATTGCAGCAGCAGGCCGCGCAGGAACAGAAGGCAAACATCACGGCCTTGGTCGGTGATATTGCCGCTATTCCGTTGCCCGCGGCTTCCGTCGATTGTGCGCTGCTGGCCACTGCGCTGCATGATGTTGCGCAGCCGCAACGGGCTGCTGTGATTGCTGGGGTGTACCGGGTGCTGAAACCCGGGGCGCACTTCTGCGTGATTGAATTCAAGCCGCGTCAGGACGGTCCTGGACCGCCCTTGGCCATCCGCCTTGCTCCTGAGGATGTTGAAAATCTGGTCCTGCCGGTGGGGTTTGAGACTGTTGCCAGTGAGTCGGTGGGGCAAGCCGTGTATCTGCTAAAATTCCGCAAAAAGGCGTGATAACCGGCCAGCGGGGTGACGTCCTCGACGGAACGTACCTCAGCTGGCCGGCAAAAAACACTCTGATCTCAATTCTGCTTTTTTCAACCCGCCCAAACGGTTGTTAGTCGATTACGGCCGGCAGCGGCCAATCGGTTTCATAGCCGGGCGGGTAGAAATTTTCTTTGCAGCGGTTGAAGTAGCCGTACTGAATCCGGGGATTTTCTCGTTTGATCCGGTCCAGCATGGTCTTCATGCCGATCCCTTTCCCCTCTGCGCCCATGGCGCGCCAGTACATTAACGGATCGATACTCAGATTGCGCATTTGAATCAGATCGATACCGATTTCTTCGATGACTTCCTGCAGGCGCTCAACTTCGTCTTCACGGTCGCTGATGCCCGGAAAGACCAGGTAGTTCAACATTGTAAACAGGCCGTTTTGTTTGGCACGGCGCGCGGATTCCATGACATCGCTGAAACGGTAATGGCGGGGGCGATAGTAAGCGTTGTAAAAGCGCTCCTGAACCGAGTTGAGCGAAATCCGGATCGAATCGACACCGGCTTTGGCCAGTTTTTCGATGGCATCCGGTATGGAGGCATTGGAGTTGAAGTTGATGGTTCCGCGGCTGGTCTGTCGACGCATTTCCCGGACCGCAGCGGCAATGGTATCGGTCTGCAGGATCGGATCTCCTTCACAGCCCTGGCCAAAGGAGACAATGGCATTCTCCGCGTGTTGCAGGTGCGGGACTGCAACCTGGCAAATTTCTTCGACCGTTGGCACAAAATCCAGCCGATCCTGGCTGGACTGACAAGCTTTCGGTTCTTCTTGATAAGAAATACAGCCCAGACAATTGGCATTGCAGGCTGGCGAGGTGGGCAGAGGCGCTTCCCAGCGGCCGAAAAAAAGGTTTTTGGCTGCAAAACAATGGTAATCGAGCGCGCAGCGCGACAGTTGCACCACCAGTCGATTCTCCTGCTGCTCGGCAACCCGGCGGCGAACCCGCGGCTCCAGTATCCGGTCGTCAAAGTATTGCGGTTCCCATTGACGATTACGGTCGACCCGGACCGCCGCCACGTAAAAACGCTCTTCTTCAACACACCAGCCGACCGCAGTATAGGACCAGAGGGTGAGTTCAACCTTTTTCTGGGCATAGTCTGCCGCAGGCAGCAGAGTGCGGGTGAAGGCTGGCGTAACAAAGGCTGAAACCGCCTGGACAGGACCGCCGCCCCAGCTTTTCGGTAACGCGGTCAGGGTTTTCCGCTCACCGCTGCGGCGATCAAAACCGATCGGCGGAGTATCGGGAATGGTGAACAGGCGGCTGCCTTCCGGGAGGGGAATCAGCTCCTCAGCTTGCGGGCGGCAACAACTGGTTCCATTCATTCCTGCCATCAGGAGATCGGGGTATTCAAAGACTTCACCGTTTGCGTCTGCGACAACGGTCAAAAATGTTTTTGTTCGGCTCATTGATGTTTATCCTTTCATGTCGGCGGAGGATATCATAACCGCTGCAGTGCGACAATTTCTCATTGACAGCGGCGGAGGGCCGGGTATTCTGCGCACATGAAAATCCTATTGACGACCCTGCATAGCAAATATGTCCATGCCAGCCTCGCGCTGCCTTATCTTAAAGCCTATTGTCAGGATATTTGTCCGGATATGGTGATCCGCGAGTATTCGGTCAACGAACCCAAAGAGGTGGTTCTGGCGGAAATAATGAGCCTGCATCCCCAGGTGATCTGTTTCTCCGTATATCTGTGGAATCGGCGTGCCACCCTGGACCTGGCGGCCTGCATCCGGCGCATCGACCCTGCTATCAAAATTGTCCTTGGTGGCCCAGAAGTCTCCTTTGAAGAGGATCTTTTTTTCGACCGTTTTGAGGTGGATGCCATTATTCGCGGAGAAGGGGAGATTCCTCTGCGCCATCTGCTTGCCGCCTGGCAAAAGGATCAGCTACCGACCGCGTTTGCCGGGCTGCAGTTGCCCACAGTTCAAAATCCTGTCGATACCAGTCTGCTCACATCGCTGGATGCCATTCCCTCTCCGTTTCAGGCCGGTCTGGTCGATTTGAGTAAAGGACTGGTCTATTTTGAGAGCAGTCGTGGTTGCCCCTATTCCTGCAGCTTCTGTATGAGTTCCCTGGATAAGCGAGTACGGTCTTTTTCTATGGAGCGAATCCAGGCCGATTTGCTGCTGTTACTGCAGAACCGGGTGAGCCTGATCAAATTTGTCGACCGGACTTTTAACTATGATCCGGCCCGTGCCTATGAGCTGTTTTCTTTTATCCTGGCCAATAATATCGCCAGCCAATTTCATTTTGAAATCGGTGCCCATCTGCTTGATGAACAAACCCTGCGGCTGCTGGAGAAGGTTCCTCAGGGGGTGTTCCAGTTTGAGATCGGCGTTCAATCGACCCTGCCGGAAACCCTGCAATTGGTTAGGCGGCAGGCCTCGCTGGAAAAGCTGGAGCAGAATATTCGCCGCCTCAAGCAGCGGACCGCTGTCCATGTGCATCTCGATCTGATTGCTGGTCTGCCCGGTGAAAGCTACCAGCAGTTTCTGCGCTCGGTCGATCGGACCTGCGCCCTTGGTCCCGATCATCTGCAGTTGGAGCCGGTCAAATTGTTGCCGGGAGCACCGTTGCGCGCCCAGGCGGACAACTGGGGCATTCGCTTCGATCCGCAGCCGCCTTATACGATCCTGGCGGCGGACTCCATCTCTTTCGACGAGCTGGAACGAATCCGGGGGATCGGTCGCCTACTGGATCTGGCCGTGAACAGCGGGCGCTTTCACCACAGTCTGAACGGTCTGCAAGCTTTGGGTTTGACGATTTCAACGGTTCTTGAAGGGCTTGACCGATTCTGGCGGGACAATGATCTTTACCGGCAAGGGCGTTCTTTACGGGCTCTCTATTTTGAAGTCGATGGCTATCTGCAAAAGAACTTTTCAGGACTGGAACTGTTGCGGTTGCGCGAATGTCTGGGGCGGGATTTTGCCGGTCATGAACGAGTGGTCAGTGGCTCGGCCCCGGATTTTTTTGACGTCAAGCTGAGCGACGCGGAAGTTGCTGCGGTTAAGCAATGCCTCAAAGCAGAGTTGGCTCATTTGGAACGCCAGGGGAAAATCCAATATTTTGCCGCTGCGTTTCAACATCTTCCGGATTACCCCGCCGGTCGGACCCTGTTGCTGTTCCTTTATCACAGCAAAACCGCAAGCGGCCTGGAAGTGAAAGAACTTGCGATTCGCTGATTTCTGAACCGGTCTGACCGCCGGACAGGTCATGGCCCTGCCCGGCGGTTATTTGGCGTTGCTATTGCTTTTTGGCGCCGCAGGCCACTTCGACCCGGCGGTTGAGGGACCTTCCTGCAGCCGTGTCATTGCTTGCCACCGGTTTGTCTTCGCCAAATCCGCGGGCGGTCATGCGTGCGGCGGGGATGGCGAATTTTTCGATCAAGCGGTTTTTAACCGCTGTCGCCCGCTGAACAGACAGCTTTTGGTTGTATTCCGCTGCTCCGCTGCTGTCGGTGTGGCCGTCGATATAAACTATATTGCCCGGATATTCGTTGATACACTGGGCAGCTTTGGCAATTTCTCCGTCATATTCAGGTCCGACCTTGCTGCTGTCATGACCGAAGTTGATCCTTAGGGTCAGCGTGGTCGGGCAGCCGTGTGCATCAACGGAAACCCCGGGTGGTGTGTCGGGGCATTGGTCAAGATAATCGAAGACCCCGTCCTTATCGCTGTCCAGGGGACAACCGTCGGCATCGACCGGAGCTCCGGCCGGAGTTCCGGGACATTTATCAAGATAGTCGTAAACGCCATCCCCATCAGTATCCAAAGGGCAGCCGTTGCGATCAACCGCGACCCCGGCAGGAGTGCCCGGACATTTGTCGAACTGGTCATAGACGCCGTCTTTATCGCTATCCAGGGGGCAGCCGTTCACATCAACAGGTGTTCCCGCTGGCGTTCCGGGGCATTTGTCAAGGTAGTCGTAGACTCCGTCTTTATCACTGTCAAGCGGGCAGCCGTTATTGTCGACGGCAACGCCGGTCGGGGTGTTGGGGCAACGGTCGCTGCTATCAACGACGCCGTCGCTGTCACTGTCGAGCGGAACGACTGCTGGTTTGGGTTCCGGAGCACTGATCGGCTCGGCTTTGGGAGCCGGCCGACCAAGCTGAAAGGTGAGTCCCACCGAATATTGCAAGCTGTTGTCCGGCTCGGGAAAGTCAAGCAGGTGGCGGACATCGGCGCGCAGGGCGATGAGATCGTCAAGTATAAAATATTTAACCCCGACTCCGTAATCGACCAACAGGTGTTCATGGCTGCTGCCATTATCAGGATCTGAGGTGATCGCGCCGAGACCAGCCGCCAGGTAAGGAACTAGTTTTCCCTTGGGCCAGAGATGATACAAACCGTCCAACCGATAGGTTTCAATGGTCGAGTCTGTTGCCGAGGAAGGATCTCCATCGGCATTCGTGCGGGTGTAGACGGCTTCAAGTGACCAATTCTCGTTCAGATTGTAACCGAGACCAAGTCCCCAGAAGTCGCTGTTATCCAGCGGCAGGTTCCCCTCAAATAAATGGCCGCCATAAAAGGGCGTCAAGGTGAATGCTTTGGGCAGGTTTGCCGCCTGGGCGGTTAAACCGAGGCTGCAGCACAAAGCGATAAGGAACAGGATCTTTTTTAGCATATTGCAGTCCTCCTTGATGGAATCACGGGATTTGCTCGAAAGGTAAATAAGACTCAGGCTGATATTCTCATTAGAATATCAGCCTGAGTCTTATATTCAAGGCCTGCAATTATTTATGTTATTTTTGGATATTTTTCGGTCATCCATCGACCCGCCAGACTGCTACTCCAGCCAGAGGAAACACTCAGCGGCTTCGACTTGTTCAAGGTCGTTCACATCACTGAAGAAATCCTGCCATAATTCAAGGCAGAATTCGCAGAAAAACAGGCATTGTGGATCAAGCTCGGCAACGGTTGCATGGAGGTTGCGAGTAAAACTCTCCCATCTGGAATTATCAGCGACGGTCATTGCCGCGAGCTCGGCCAGACGATTTTTCTTCAGCGGCATTGCGGCAAAGGGTTCCCCCAGCAGCCGCTGGGCAACAGCGGTCATGAAAATGCCCGCCAGGGTCAGTTGCTGATCGTCTGCAGGGTCAGGGAGAGTAAAGGGCAGGGCTGTCGTGAACAGGAGCTCTAGCGCTTCGATCTGGGTGAGGCGGCGGTCCACAAGCTCAAGATCTTTGATTGAGGTCAGCTTCTGCAGCTGGCTTGGTGTTTCTGCGCCAGGGGCTCGGTAAAACAGCGGCGGCTGTTCAAGTAGAGAGTCGATAAACAGCAATTCCGGGTAATCCACAAAGGGATAGATGGGGCACTTGGCAAGGGTTTCCGCTCTGGCCTGGCGTTTTTTGATCAGGCTGTGACCTAGCTGGAACAAGTGAAGCAGGTAGGTACTGTGGACGATCTTCTCGGCCTTGCCGAAATCGTTTCCGGCCAGATATTCCAGGGCCAGATTGAGTGTGTCATAAATGCCCTGAACCGTTTGAGCTACGTCCTGAGGCGAGGCCAGATCGGCCCGGTCGGCGCTCATCTTACGATTACTCAGATGCATCAGCTCACATGCTGTTTCATGGTCGATACCTGCGGCAAGGATGTCGGCCAGCAGATGCTCGGGTTGGGCCTGGACCAGCAGGGCCAACGGGTTCTGAAGCTCTTCTGCTTCGAGGGTGAAATTGCTTTTTCCCCCAGGAGTAAAGCTTTCCGGATCAATATAGCTGTAAATTCCCCGGGCATCCTGGTGGGGAATGATGCCAAGGTCCAACAGGCGATTGTTGCGGGCCTGATAAATTTCTTCTTCAAGGGCAGTGAGGTTTTCGCTACGGATCATTTCCATCAGCAACAGATAACTGTCCTGTTCCCGGTCCTGCCAGAGTTTCAACATGGCGCCGATGATTTTTGCGGCATCTTCACTGTGGTAATTGATGTCGTAGATGGATTCCAGGCGTCTGGCGTTGTCCGCATCATCGTCGTCGTAGGCTTCAATGCCACGGATGATGGTCAAATGTTTTTTCAGGAATAGGGCCAGGACCTCGGGTTCGATTTGGCGAACCAACTGGCAGAGTTTTTCTTCACCGCATTGAGCAAGCAGCTCCAGCCAACGGAGGGAGAGGACCGGACTCAGCACATCTCCATCCCAGCAATCCAGGTCGAGCAGCAGGGTGATCTGCTCCGGGCTGCTCAGGGCCAGAAGTTCCAGGGAATCCGTTGCCCCGAGTAAATTGACCGTCAGGTAGAGTTCCTGGGGATGGAGCAGAGGGACCAGGCGTTCGGCTTTTTGTGAATTAAGCAGCAGGTCGTATTTTTGTTTGCCCTGGGCGTTTCTGATGATGGCCAATTGTTCCCGCAGTGTCAGGGTCGCGTATTCTGTGGGAGATATTTCCCTTTCTCCCTGGCGTAATACGGTGAGATGTCCCACCCGGCGTTCCGGGGGCAGTATTATCTTTGTCATATCTCGACTCCCTGTCAAAATTAGTTCATTGTCATCCGGAAACTCTGGATGACAATCATTAAGTTTTCAGATTGGAAACGAGCAGTTTTTCGTTGTGGCAAGGACATCAAGGGCTTGCGCGGAGGTGTACGCCGTTACGCCGCACAAGTCAGCCTGCAGATTGACGCTGCTACAGCGGAAAAAAGCCGTTTCCGGATGGAAACTAGTTCAAAAGGCCGCTACTTTAAAGCAGGGGCCGAAATTGTGCAATCATCATTAGCAGGCAGCCCGGGGCGATCAGAGCTCTCCTGATTTCAATGTCGGTAGCGGGTGAGCGGTTTTACTTCATTTTCAACACGGTAGTTGCTAACCTGATACCGAAGAATTGTCATCCGTTAGCAAATGGTGCCCCTCGATAGTGTCTGATGATACCGCTGGGGCTGTAGACCGACGATAGAGGCTCCGGTGCGCAAGCTGTTTAACCGCTTTTCCATAAAAACCAAACTTTCACTGCTGGTCCTGACCAGCTGTACTGTGCTGCTGGTGGTGATCAGCAGCGTCCTGTTGGTGTCTGAATTTTACGCGCGCCAGGTCGCCTTGAAACAGAATATCAGAATCTTGGCAACTTCGTTGACCGAACAGCTTTGGCGACCGCTATTGCTGGAAAAATACGCCGACGCCGAAACCTTGCTCGGGTCGTTGAATCGGCAGCGGAACATTCAGGCTGCTTACCTGTTCGACCGTACGGGGATTCCGGTGGCTGAATATCTTTCTTACGACCGAAGCCGCATCACCATCCCGGCGCTTGAGAGGGATTTTGCTCAAACAGGACAAGGACAGCCAGGGGCTCTCCCCGTGGTTCAGGAAAAACTGTATTTAAAAGCTCACTACTTCAGCTCATTCACGCCGGTTGATTATGAGGGACGCCAGATCGGAACCCTCTATCTGGTAAGCGATCTTGACAGTTTTTATGCCGGTCTGGGAACCATCATCGGTGGGGTCGGCTGCGTTTTTGTGCTGTTGGGCTGTTTTTCCTGGATTCTGGCCGGATTGCTGCAAAAGCCGGTATCCGATCCGTTGCTGCGGCTGGCCACGCTGATGAAGCAGATCTCGCGGGAAAAAGATTATTCGGTCAGGGCCTTTGCGACCAGCCAGGATGAAATTGGGGCTCTGGTCAAGGGGTTCAACGATATGCTGGCACAGATTGAAAGGCATCAGCGGCAGCTGAACCATCATCGACAGAACCTTGAAAAAACGGTGGCCACTCGAACCGCTGAACTGCAGTCCGCTCTGGGCGAACTTGAGATCGCCCGGAACCAGGCTGACGCCGCTAACGCTGCCAAATCGGATTTCCTGTCGCGGATGACCCATGAACTCAGGACTCCCTTGATCGGAGTGCTGGGCATGAATGAATTGCTGACCCGGACCAGTCTCACTGAACAGCAGAAGATGCTGGTTGATACGGTGCAAAGCTCCGGCGAGGAGCTGCTACGCTTGATCAGCGATGTCCTCGATTTCTCCCGCATTGAAGCCGGAAAAATGAATCTCCAACCGGTCCCCGCCGAACTGTTTCGCATTATTGAGAGCATCGTCGAACTGCTCGCCCCTCAGGCACGGGAAAAAAATATTACCCTGGCCTGTCAGATTCCCCTCGATTCCACTTGGCGGGTCAAAGTCGATGAAGTCCGGATAAGACAGATCCTTATGAACCTCATCGGCAATGCCCTTAAATTCACCCGGCAAGGTTCCGTCATGGTCACTCTTTCCTGTACAGAGCTGTCCGGAGGGGAAGGGAACTTTGTTATTGAGGTTGAGGATACCGGCTGTGGCATGGATGAAGCGGCCTCGCGGCAGATTTTTGATGTTTTTTATCAGGCGGAAAACTCGGATACACGGGCTAATAGCGGTGCCGGGCTAGGTTTGGCTATTGTCAGGCAGCTGGTTGATTTAATGGCAGGACGCATAGAATTTTCTTCCGCCCCGGATAAGGGCACTCTGTTTCGGGTTACTGTGCAATTGCCGTTGTTGGAAAAAATCGACTTCAGACTGCCGGATGAGGCAATTGCTACGCCGCTCCTGCTCTGTGCCGAACCGCGCGCTGACTTCAATATCCTGCGCAGCTATCTCGAACAGCTGGGCTGTCGGCCGGTGGTGGCTGAAAATGCCGCCGATGCTCTCTATCAGCTCGGTTCAGCCAGGCGGCGGGGCGAGCCTTACCAGCTGTTGTTGGTCGGCCAAATGGTTTGCCTGCTTGATGGGCGACCGCTGTTTCAGGCCTTGCGGGAAGATGAATACAGTCACGATTTGCGGCGGATTGTGAGGTGGGACGATCACAGCCAGGTCGTTCCCATGCTTTCGGGCGAGACTCGCTTGAGCGGGCCTCTGACATGGTCCGGTCTGGTCGATGCCATCCGGCAGAGTCATCATCAGCTGCATCTTGTAGCGGATAAGAAACAACCCGGGGCTACGGCGGGACAGGTGATGACAGCAAGTGCTTCGCGCATCATGCTGGTCAGTTCCAACATTCCCAGTCGTGAACTGCTGCGCCTGCAGTTGTCCCGATCCGGTTTTGCAGTGGATGTCGCCGGGAATGTCAATCTTCTGGGCGAACTGCAATCGTATGTCATGGTTATTTACGATCTGCCTCATTTGAACGAAGGAGACCTCCTGCAATTTTGGGTCGGCCTTAAGGAACCAAGGCCCCTGACCGTAGTGTTGGCAGAGAAAAGCCTGCCACCTGCAATCTCTTCCCACATCGACGAATGCCTGCTCAAGCCGTTTACCATGGCGTCTCTTGAGCGGATCCTGGCGCCGTTGCAAAAGGCCGCTATACGGGAGACGACGGAGAAGGGGGCCGTTGATGAAAGTCAGTAAGCTGGTTGTTTTATTTCTGACCCTGGCCGGGCTGTTGGGGGTGGTGTTGGCTGTGGTCTGGCATCGGCCGACGCGTTTTTCCCGGGAAGAGCTGAGTCTGTTCTTTGTTAAGACCGCGCCGATGTCGGGAGGAGGTTCCCAGCTGACTCTGGATTTGACTGGCACAGGCTTTGATCGAGAAACCTCAGTCAATTTGCTGATGAGCATTGGTAACAACCAGGCGGTTGTCGGCTCCTTTCCTTTGCCCGGGATTTTCAATGAAAGCCTTGTTTATGGCCACATACTCTATCTGGGCAGCAATAACGATGGGCTCAAAGTTCTTGATTTAAGCAATGCCAGGCACCCGCGATTGCTCGGCGATTATTTAGCGGGCCGCCGGGTGGTGCATATCAACCGAGCCGGAGAACTGATGTTTGTCGCTCATGGCAAGCTCGGGGTATCGGTGATGAAAATTCAGGCGGATGGGCTGCTGACACATGTCGCTGATATCCCGACCAGGCATATCATTACCAAGACCATCTATCGGGACGGCTTACTCTATGCCGCCGCCGGAGATGACGGCCTGCTGGTGTTCGATGTGACGCAATTGTCTCATATCCATTTGGTTAAACAGCTGGCCGCAGGTGAGTTCATTACTGATCTGGCCATATCCGACGATTTTCTTTTTCTGGTATCGCCTGATGTCAGCGGTCTGAAAATTATCAATCTCAGGACTTCGGAACGGCCGGCAGTCATGCCGACCTTCCCGCTGGCGGAACCACCCAAGCAGATCAGGTTCATGAACGATCTGCTGTATGTTGCGACCTCGCACGGTATTTCGGTTTTTGCAATCGAATCACCAGGACGATTGGTCTTTAAGCAGCATCTGACTGACTTCATTTCTGCTGAAAAACTTTTTTTCGGCAACCAGCGGGTCTATATTTCAGACAGCTCCTCAGCTTTACGTATTCTGGATCTGCCACGAGGGCGGTTGTCCGATGGTTATCTGTTTGCAAGCGAGATTCGCTCGATTGCCGAGTCTGGCGACTATTTGTATGTGGTCGGGTCAAATACCGGCATTCTGATCGTTGAACGTAAGGCACTGATTCAAAAAAATTCTGTCAAGTTGATTGATACTCCGGGCGACGCGCACGATATCTTGGTTCGCGATGGGGTGATATATGTGGCCGATGGGCGCAGGGGCGTTGCGCTGACCGAGCTTTCAGGCGCGGGCACCGCATCGCATGGATTTAGTTCTTTCTGGGGGCAGGCGCTGCTTGCCAAAGGAGATCTGCTGTTTGTCGCTCACGGTAAACAGGGGATCAGCATGTTCGATCTATCCCGGCCGCGCTTACCTGCCGCCATCGGACGGTGGCCAGCGTTCCCAGCGCGACAACTGGCCGCAGTCGGCCGGTATCTGGTGGTCGCCAATGGAATCGATGGCCTGAGCTGTATCGACTATGCAGATATCGACGCTCCTTTGGTGCGCGATTCTCTCTCCGACCTGCACCCTCTACAAATCTATTCGACCGGAAGTCTGCTTTACGTCACCACCAAAAATAAGGGATTAGTCATATTCGAGGTGTCCGCGGACGGGCATTTCATGCTCATCAGTGCGCTGAATGTACCTTTCCCGATGAACTATTTCGATCTGCCGGCAGACATCAAAGTTTCTGCTGGGATTGCTTATATCGCGGATGGTCGTTCCGGATTGCTGGTGGTCGATGTCAGTCAGCCGGACAAACCGGAAATTCTGGCCTCGCTGGCTCTGCCGGGCGAAAGCAAAGGGCTGCTGGTCAGCGACGGCAAGGCCTATGTGATCAGTGGGCAGTACGGTGTAACGGTTGTCGATATTCAGCGTCCGGCCAGACCACGGGTCGTAGGGAGGTATAAAATCGCGGGTCTGTCCCGACGGCTGGCACAGGATAATGGTTATCTCTATTTGACGCGCAGTAAGGGCGGAGTTCTGGCGGTGCCTCTGCCGGTTCCGGCTGACAAGGTCGAGTTGATCTCAAATGAGCATCTACGCGCCAGCTTTTCCACGCCGATGGTTCCGGGTGCATATGATCTGCAGGTCGGCCGCAGAGCCGAGTTGGTTATTAAGCAGGGGTATGCGGATTATCCTTTCCCTGCCGATTAAAAACGCAAGTCAATTCCTGCCCAGATCTGTCTGCCCAGTTCGTATTGGTAGCCGTAACGGCCGGATTGATACGATCTTTTTAACTTTTTGTCGAAGACATTGAACACATCCAGTGAAAAAACGCATGAGTAGCTTCGGTAGGGAATCTCCCAACTGATCTTCCAGTCGAAGGTCACCGCACTATGGGTGGTCTTTTTTTCATAGACATAGGGATCGGCCTGATCAGGGTTAGCTTCGCTGGGCCTGGTGACCCCGGTATTATAAAAACGCCAGTATCGGCCGCGATATTTTGTCGTATTAGTCAGGGTGATCCCATGGGGCAAACGGACGCTGTAGATCAGGTTGGCCACCATCGGGCGATTAAAATCCAGCCGTGGAATATCATATTTATAGAGTTCTTTACCGTCATACCAAATGGTTTCGGACAGCTCCTGGTACGAAAAGGAATCATCATAATCCTGGTTGGTCGTGGTGGTCTCCTGCCAGGTCGCGTTGATTTCAAAAAAATGCCGGCTCCAGGAGCGCTGCCAGGCAAGCTGATAGCTTTCATGTTCCGATCGTCCGGAATTGATCAGCAGATAACTATCGGGCTCATCGTCCGGGGTCGAAACCCTTTCCCGGGCAAATTCACGTTTGCTGATTTTCTTTATGTATTGTGCTTTCAGTTCGCCGCCGAACAGTTTTTGAATAATGCCTGCCGTGGTTTCGTCAGTGTACGGCGTGTCAACGTGATCGACTTCATAGGTGAAGATTGTCTCTGAACTCCAGTCGGAAGCGCTGTTGCCGGCGGTGGTGCGGGTCTGGTTTTCGGTGACAATGGGACCATAAAGAACCTGGGTCAGCAAAGTTCCACTGTAATAGCGGTTTTGGCCCGCAAACAGGACGGTTTCACCAGTGCCAAAGAGATCAAGGGCGGTTGAAAACCGGGGTGCAACGTTTAAATTTTCAGTGAAATTATCGTAGGAGGCCCTGACTCCGGGAAAGATTTCCAGGCGCCGCCAGACTATGGAATCCTGCAGATAGAGAGCTCCATCAGTGACGGTCTGTATACTGTGGGCCTGATTATAAACGGTGCGGCGGCTCAGGTACTGTTCTCCATCGATACAGGCCGGGTCGTCGGCAGCACAAACAATGCTGGCGTCGACGACAGGAGAATAATATGCGTAGCTGGCCTGCCGGCGTTTATAGAATTGCCGTGAATGGGTGGTATCGAAACCGGTTTTGATCTGGTGACTGAGGGGACCGGTACTGATTGGTTTAAAAGCGTAGGACAACTTGATACTATGTTCCCTCTGGCCGCTTTCGATGTTGCCAATGCCACCTTCGCGACCATCAGGCCAGTCAATGCTCTTGGTTTGGGTGCTCCAGAAATATCTGTTTTGCGGAGAGCTCCTGGAGAGTTGATGGTTGGAAAAGCCAAGGTTCAAAAGCAATGTTCCGCTGTTAAAATCCTTTTCATACTCCAGTCCGAGTAGATAATTATTTGTTTCCAGCGTATATTCGCTGTCTTTAATTTCACCCAGAAAATAATCTGCACTGGTCGGCGAATACAACCCGGTCAGGGTCAGGTGGCTGTTGTCGGGAAGGTAATGATCTCCTTTGACCAGGAAATTTTCTCTTTTTCGTGACGTAATAATGGTTTTCCCCAGGTTAGATAAAGGAATCCTTGAGTAAATCTGCTGGTAGCTTGACAGTATCCCGGTGTCACTGTTCAGTGGGGTGTTCAGGACCAGGCCAAAGTCATGCTTGGAGAATTTCGGCTGATAGCGATTGTCCTCCGAGTGGTAGAACTTATCGTTGTTCAGCGGGTGAATTTTGAAATGTGTCCACCGGTCATTGGTGGTTCGATAGCTGATTTGGCCCCAAGAGTCCGGTGTGGGAGAAAGGGTTCGCGAATTAACCTGTCCCCCGGTAAAACCACCGAATTCAGCTGGAATATTGCTGTTATAGATGGTGACCTGTTCGATAAGCCGGGGACTGAGAAATTGCATTTGGGGATGCCCGGGCAGTTTGTTGGCATCGGCCGTGCCGTCACTGGCCGGATCCAGCGCGCTGTTGTTGCCAATGCCGTCAATCGTATAATTATTTTCGTAATAGCGGCTGCCGGAGATAGAAACCGGGGGTGGAAAAATTTCACCGCCGGTATAGGATGAATTAAAATCTTCGCTGTACTGAATGCCTGGGACAATGCCGATTAATTCGTTGATACTGCCGTTGCGCTGCGGCAGGCGTTCGATGAGTTCCTTGTCCAGGATCGCCGTTCCGGTCGTTGGGGCTACGCGCTCAGCTTCAACGACGACCTGCGGCATAACGGTGAGTAAATCAGGTTGATTATTGTTCGACGGTTGTTGATTCGCAGCGAGAGTATTTTGCGAAAACAGAAGCACGCCCAGCAGAATGGTGCTGAGGCAATGAAGCAGAGGGCATCTCAAAAATCGCAATTTCATTCGTTGATTAAAATGGCATTTAATTATTGAATTTCATCAATTTTGACATTGAAAGCAAAATATCAGCAAAGTTACAAAGCAGGCAAGGTTTAATTTGTTTGGTTCTGAACTGTTGAATATGCTTGAATAGCTGCTATGGATTTAGCTGGGATGAGACATTTCATTATTTTTATCCTGATTTCGGTGGGGCTGCATTGCAGCGGCTTGTTGCTCAACAGGACTTTTGAGTCACGGCTGTTACTCAAACAACAGATTGGCGTGACCCTGTTGAGTGGTACCCGGGAGGGGTTTTACCCGGCTCCGGAGATGAAAGTCCAAGCAGCGTCGGCGCAGCAGAGTCCCTTGCCATCGGTCAACAAAAAAGTCCAGACCGCGGCGGCCGGCTCAAAAAAAAATCCTCAAAAAAGTTTGCAGCGTGAGGATATAATCACAGCGGCTGCCAAGCCTGCTGTGCCGGCCAAGGTTGCTCGACCGCTAATAACTCCTGAGGAAAGGCCGCGACCTGAACCTGCTGCGGCATCGATTCAAAACTCGGCCAAGCCGGTGGGCGTGACCCGCGCGGCAAAGGTGACAAAGGCCGTGTCCCAGGTTCCGTCCAGCATCGTCAGGGCGGGTAAGTCTGACGCTGAACAGACTGCTGAACCGCTTTCTCCTGCGGGGGCGACCTTACGGCAAGAGGCCGGGCCGAGTGGTCTCAGTGAGAACCAGGCTCCGGCTCAGCTGGCGGTTCCTCTTTATGCGGGCAATCCCAAGCCCGAATACCCGAAAATTGCCCGCTTGAGAGGGTGGGAGGGGACGGTTCGCCTTGATGTCGTGGTCCGCAAAGACGGGCGGGTAGGGAAGGTGGAGTTGGCTGATTCGAGTGGGTTTAGAGCTCTTGATCGGGTTGCTTTGAAAACCGTTTACCGCTGGCGGTTCAGACCCGCAATGAGTTCTGGCGCACCGGTTGAGAGTAAGGTGCAGGTTCCGGTTCGATTTGTGCTCAACGCCCCACCCTGATTGTATCGAGGTCTGGATCGATTGTTCCGCTGCGCCAAAGAATTTATTTGGGGTGGCGAGATTGAAATGTTAAAGGAATTTAGTATGAATGAGACGACAAGGATACAAAATACTTTGCAGGCCATCGCAGCCAGCACTGAAACGCTTCGATCGTTTGCCGGAAGGGCTGAACCCTCTCTTGACGATATTGCTGATGCCTATGCCGCTGCGAAACGTCTTGCACAAGCCTGCGCCGAAGTCGAAACCGGTTCATTTCGAGTGATCGGTGAACGCATTAGTTCGTTATTGCGGCATCATAGTGAGAGCAGTGGTTATCCCACCGACCTCGAGCGGGAAGTGATTGCTTTGGCTGCCGACTGGCTAGGTCAACTGGCGGTCCTGTACCAAGAAAACCTGCCGGAGCCGAAAGCTCTGGTTGGGGAGCTGCTCTACACTTTTGACCTTGTTGAAAGCTCTCATGATGCTACTAGCCTCGAACGCTTGTACGCAGCCGGGCGCGCCACGCAAAACCATGATCCTTTTCAGGATGATCCCGAGTTCAGCTGTGCTGGCACCAAGGCGGATGCAGTAACGGATATTTTTGCAGATGATCCTGGCTTTGGAATTGAATTCGACCTCTTGCAACGCACCATGAACGGGGTGCCCTTTCAGAGCTTGGCGTTAGCCGACCCGTTTGCCGAAGATCCGATGCCGGAAGAGAATGTTGTAGAGCGGCAAATTATGCTTGAGAAAGAGCTGGAAAAAAACTTGCCGATTGATATTTTTTCCGAAGATCCGGCACCTGAAATTGACTGAACAGGGTGCCTTGGAATGCCCCCGATTCGGCACAGATTGCCCTCCCGAGAGAGGTTTGTCTTTTGACCGGACTGATTTAGAAAAAAACGGGTAAATTTTATTTGCAAATCTTGCAAGCGCATGCTAGAAACGCAGCCTACTTCGGCTGGAAGCTTTTTGAAAAAAAGACGTCTATGCGCCAGTAGCTCAGTTGGATAGAGCAACGGACTTCTAATCCGTAGGCCGAGGGTTCGAATCCTTCCTGGCGCGCCATTTTTTGAATTGACAAGGCGTTTTTGTTTCCGTAACATGGCCGGGTTTTTCTGGTGGGTGTAGCTCAGTTGGTAGAGCACTGGATTGTGGCTCCAGATGTCGAGGGTTCAAGCCCCTTCACTCACCCCATTTAAAATGTACTATGCTCACCTTCCACGCTCAGTTAGCCCGTCAGACCGGGTGGGTATGGGGGGTGAGCATTGTTGCTTGTAGGTCATTTGCGAGAGTGGCGGAATTGGTAGACGCGCTGGTCTTAGGAACCAGTGTCTTTCGACGTGGGGGTTCGAGTCCCCCCTCTCGCACCACCTGAAGAGGCGCAGCACCCACTGAGGGTTGTGTCACCAACAAAATCATTTAACTGCAGTTGTTCGATGCTTCCATCGTCAAAAATAGAAATAGGAAGGAAAAAAAATGAATGTCAGGGTTGAAGAGCTGAGCTCAATTAAGAAAAAGCTGTTTATCGAAGTTTCGGAAGAGGTTGTTGCGACCGAACTGAACAATGCCTATAAGAAACTTGCCAAAACCGCAAATATTAAAGGGTTTCGGAAGGGCAAGGTGCCAAGGGCAATTCTTGAGCAGCACTATGGACCAAAGGCTCAGTATGACGCAGTCGGCTCCCTGATAAACAACAGTCTTTATAAAGCGCTGGTTGAGAACAAGATAGAGGCGGTCTCTCAGCCGCAAGTTGTCGAATCCGGACTGATTGAAAAAGGTCAGCCTTTTAGTTACGAGGCTGAAGTTGAAGTTCGCCCCGACGTGGTTGCTAAAGATTATAAGGGGCTTGAGCTGGAAAAAGAGAAATTTTCATTCGATGAGTCGGTCGTCGATGAACAACTGCAACAGATGGCAGATTCCCGGGTGCAACTGGAAGTCTCCAGCCGGAAAAAAGCCCGTGAGGGAGATACGGTCATCGTCGATTTTGAAGGCTTCATCGATGGGACTGCCTTCGCCAACGGAGCTGCCAAGGATTATCAGCTTGAGTTGGGGTCCAATAGCTTTATCCCTGGCTTCGAAGACCAGGTGGCCGGGATGAAACGGGAACAGGAAAAAGATATTGAGGTCACCTTCCCGGAGAGCTACGGGGCAAAAGATCTTGCTGGAAAAGCAGCCGTGTTCAAAGTTGTGCTGAAAGAGATTAAGGAAAAAATTGTTCCTAAAATCGATGATGATTTTGCCAAAGAACTTGATGCGGAAAACCTTGCTGAGCTGAAGGAACGTATTAAGAACGACTCTATCGTGCAGGAAAAACGCAGAATTGAAGGACAATTGCAGGAAGATTCCATCGCTGCCCTGATCGAAAAGAACTCCTTTGATGTCCCGGAAGGGATGATCAGCAATCAGTTGATGTATATGAAGGATGATTTTTCTCAGCGCTTGCGTGCCCAGGGGATGACCCTGGAGATGCTGGGCATGAATGATGAGACTTTTGCTCAGAGCTATCGCGAAACAGCAATTAAGCAGATCAAGGCTGAACTGTTGCTGGATTCGATTGCCAAACAGGAAGAGCTTAAGGTTGAAGACGAAGATTTGACCAAGAAAATGCAAGAGTTTGCTGACGAAAGCAATACTCCGCTGGAGCAGATTGAAAAATATTTCGAGAACGAACAAGCCAAGGTCGGCCTTCGGACTCAACTGATGCGGGAAAAGGTTTCCGCATTTGTGCTCGGGGAAGCTAAGATTACTGAAGTGGAGCCGAAGCAACCTGAATCTGAATCGAACGAAGCAGACAATACTGAAGAAGAGGAGTCCTGATCATGAGCTTGGTGCCGATGGTTGTCGAAGATAGCGGTCGCGGGGAACGTGCCTATGATATCTACTCGCGGCTGCTCAAGGACCGAATTATTTTTCTTGGTGGCGCAATCGAAGATCATATGGCTAATCTGATCATTGCCCAGATGCTGTTTCTTGAGTCAGAGGATCCTGATCGGGATATTCATCTCTATGTCAATTCCCCCGGCGGTGTGGTTACGGCCGGCATGGCGATTTACGACACCATGCAATACCTCAAGGCGCCGGTCTCAACAATTTGTGTCGGCCAGGCAGCCAGTATGGGAGCTGTGCTGCTCGCTGCAGGGGCTCCTGGAAAACGTTACGCATTGCCCAACGCCAGGATAATGATTCATCAACCCCTGGGTGGTTTTCAGGGGCAGGCAACAGATATCAGTATTCATGCGCAGGAAATATTGCGCATGCGTGAGACCCTGAACGGAATACTTGCCAAGCACTCCGGACAGAAACTTGAAAAGATCGGGACCGATACGGAGCGTGATTTTTTCATGGATAGCGCAACCGCATGCAGTTATGGTATCATCGATTCGATCGTAGAAAGAAAAAGCTAGGTCGTGGGGGATGGGTAGCTGTAGCTGCCCACGAATCGGTCTCCAGATTGGACGAGAGATTTTCGGAATCGGTTGAATCAGATCAACAAGTTGCAAGACCCTGTCCAGAGTGTTTTAAGCGCCCGGCTAGGGTGATTTGGTTCTGGTCAAGTTAGCCTCTTGATTCCGGTCAGGGGACGAAATAATTGTATGGCGGAGGTGTTATAGGTGAGTCCCAAGGATGAAAACAGCCAGTTGACTTGTTCTTTTTGCGGAAAATCGCAGGATGAGGTTAAAAAGCTGATTGCCGGGCCGACTGTTTATATCTGTGATGAATGTATCGAGCTGTGTAACGATATCATTGATGAAGAAGCGCGCTTGGATCAGGCGTCAGGGTCCGAGTTTAAACAGTTGCCCAAACCGGCCGAAATCAAGGACACTCTTGATGAATATGTTGTCGGTCAGGAATGGGCCAAAAAAATTCTTTCCGTTGCCGTCTATAACCACTACAAGCGGGTCGAGTTTTCCGAAAAGAACGACGATATTGAAATACAAAAAAGTAACATCCTGCTGCTGGGGCCGACCGGTAGCGGTAAAACCTTGTTGGCCCAGACTCTGGCCAAGGTTCTTGATGTTCCTTTTACCATCGCTGATGCAACCAATCTGACCGAGGCCGGGTATGTTGGCGAAGATGTCGAGAATATCATCCTGAGTCTGTTGCAGGCAGCAGATTATGATCTCGAAAAGGCACAAAAAGGAATTATCTATATCGACGAGGTCGATAAAATTGCCCGGAAATCTGAATCGCCTTCGATTACCCGTGACGTTTCCGGGGAGGGGGTGCAACAGGCCCTGCTGAAAATTATTGAAGGGACGACGGCTAGTGTGCCTCCCAAGGGCGGTCGCAAACATCCGCAGCAGGAATTTTTGAAGGTTGATACCACTAACATCCTGTTTATCTGTGGTGGGGCGTTTTCGGGACTGGAGAAAATCATCAGCAAGCGGATCGGTTCCAAGGCTATGGGTTTTGGCGCTGAAGTCCGTTCTCTCAAGGAAGAAGATCTCGGTCAGCTGCTCGGCAAAATCCAGCCGACCGACCTGCTCAAGTATGGCTTGATTCCTGAGTTTGTTGGACGGATTCCGGTCATCGCCACCTTGAACGAACTGGACGAACAGGCTCTCATTCAAATTCTGCGCGAGCCGAAAAACGCTCTGATGAAACAGTACCAGCGTCTTTTTGAGATGGAAAAGGTGCATCTCAAATTCACTGACGGGGCATTGATCGCCGTTGCCAAAGAGGCCTTGCGGCGAAAAACCGGTGCGCGAGGATTGCGCTCCATCCTTGAAAATGCAATGCTCGAGGTGATGTACGATATCCCTTCCCAGGACCGGGTCAAGGAAGTGGTCCTCAATGAAGATGTCATCACCAAAGGGGTCAGGCCGATCGTTCTTTACGATGTTGCTGAAAGTGCCTAATTCCATTTGAATTTATAGAATACAACCAGGAGTACAGTCCATTGTCTGACTGTACTCCTTTTCAATTTTTCAGGCTTGTTTTATGTCACAACCAGATCAAGAATTGACCGCCCGGGGTAAACGCACCCTGCCGTTGTTGCCTTTGCGGGATATTGTCATCTTTCCGTACATGGTTGCGCCTTTGTTTGTCGGCCGTGCCCATTCCATTGGTGCTCTCGAAAAGGCTTCAGAAGACGATAAAATGATCTTTTTGACTAGCCAGAAAGATCCTAAAATCGACGATCCTGAGCTGGATGATCTGTTCCAGATTGGCACGGTCGGGAAAGTTGTCCAGCTGCTGAAACTTCCAGATGGGACGGTGAAGGTTCTTGTCGAAGGCTGCTGGCGGGGGCGCATCTGTGAATTTAGGCGCACCGAGCAGTTGATTGAGACCGATATCGAGCCGCTCGAAGAAGAGATCTCGGATCTCGTTGAGCTGCCGGCGGTGATGCGCGCCATTGCCACCACCTTTGAAACCTATGTCGGCCTGAGCAAAAAGCTGCCGACTGAAGTCAGCGCAACGATTGCCGGGATTGATGAACCTTCGCGCCTGGCGGATACAGTTGCCGGGCATTTGCAGGTTCCGCTTTCCGACAAGCAGGATATGCTCGAGCTGGTGGATCCGATGCGGCGGTTGGAGCATATCCTCGTTTTACTGGAGCAGGAGATTGAAATCCTGCAGGTTGAAAGCCGGATTCGCAGTCGGGTTAAGAGCCAGATGGAGCGCAGTCAGAAGGAATATTATCTGAACGAACAGATGCGGGCCATTCAGAAAGAACTTGGCGAGCAGGACGAGTTTAAACAGGAAATTCTTCAGTTTGAGGAGCAAATCAAGAAGAAGCGCATGTCCCGGGAAGCCACCGAGAAGGCTTATGCTGAGATTCGCAAACTGAAAATGATGTCACCCATGTCGGCGGAAGCCACCGTTGTGCGCAATTATGTCGAATGGTTGTTATCGTTGCCCTGGCAAAAAGGGACCAAGGATCGCTATGACCTGGTGAAAGCCGAGGAAATTCTCGAAGCCGATCATTACGGGTTGAACAAGGTCAAGGAGCGGGTTCTCGAATACCTCGCCGTGCAAGCTCTGGTCAAGCGGATCAAGGGACCGATCCTCTGTCTGGTCGGCCCGCCGGGGGTTGGTAAAACCTCCTTGGGTCAATCGATTGCCAAAGCATTGCAACGCAAGTTTATCCGCATCTCCCTCGGCGGCGTTCGGGATGAAGCTGAGATCCGCGGGCATCGGCGGACTTATATCGGTGCCATGCCTGGCAAAATTATCCAGAATCTGAAAAAGGCAGGGGTTAAAAATCCGGTTTTTATGCTTGATGAAATTGATAAGATGAGCACGGATTTCCGCGGTGATCCTTCTTCAGCGTTACTGGAAGTGTTGGATCCGGAGCAGAATAACAGTTTTGCCGATCACTTCCTGGATGTCGATTATGATCTATCCCAGGTGTTGTTTGTCGCGACGGCAAACGATCTTCACGCCATTCCCAGACCGTTGCATGACCGCCTTGAGGTGATCCGCATCGCCGGTTATTCGGAAGAAGAAAAACTTCATATTGCCCGCCGCTATCTGGTAAAAAAACAGATTGAGGTTCATGGCCTGAAGCTGGCGCAAGTGCAGTTTTCAGATCAAGCGTTGCTGGAGATTATTCGCCGTTATACCCGCGAAGCCGGCGTTCGCGGGCTCGATCGAAGTATTGCGGCGGTGCTAAGGAAACTGGCCAAACGGGCTCTGCTGGAAGGGAAGGACAAAACATTCAAAGTTGGTCGATCCCAGATTCAGAAATTTCTCGGGGTGCCACTGTTCCAATACGGCATGCGCGAGCAGGAAGATCAACTCGGGGTGGCCACCGGACTGGCCTGGACCGAAACTGGCGGCGAATTGCTCTCCATTGAGGTGACCAGTCTGCCCGGCCAGGGCAAACTGACCATCACCGGTCACCTTGGCGACGTTATGCAGGAATCTGCGCAGGCGGCTCTGAGCTATGTCCGGTCGCGTTGGCAGGAACTTGGTCTGGAGCATGATTTTTACTCCAAGCGCGATCTGCATATTCATGTTCCGGAAGGGGCAGTCCCCAAAGACGGCCCTTCAGCTGGGATCACCATGGCCACTGCCCTGGCGTCTGCGCTGACCGGTAAGCCGATTCGCAAGGATCTGGCCATGACCGGTGAAGTGACCTTGCGGGGTCGGGTCCTCGGTATTGGCGGGCTCAAGGAGAAGCTCCTGGCCGCCCGTAGAGGAGGGATTACTCTGGTTGTTATCCCTGCGGAAAATAAAAAAGATTTGCCGGAACTGTCCGCAGATTTGTTAAAAGCTCTGACTATAAAAACAGTAGACCATATGGATCAAGTCCTTGATATGGCTTTGATCCAGAGTCACGCTGAAAAGGGTCGCGCGGAGTAGAAATGACCTCCCTGATGACTGTCAAAGCCCGGAAAACCGGGAAAATCAGGGAAAAACATCTTGACAGTTTTTTCGGAAACCTGATATATGTTATCGCGTTTTCACATGTCTTAATTACTTAAACAATTCTAGGAGGTATGCTGTGACTAAAGCGGATCTGGTCAATGCAATGGCAGAAAAGGCGGGGCTGAGCAAAACCGATGCAGAAGGTGCATTGAAAGCATTTACCGAAGCAATCACTGATGCACTTAAAGCTGGGGAAAAAGTGGCTCTGGTGGGTTTCGGCACATTCAGCGTTGGCGAGCGCGCTGCACGTACCGGTAAGAATCCTCAGACTGGTGAGCAGATTCAAATTGCTGCAGCCAAAGTTCCTAAGTTTAAAGCCGGTAAAGCACTGAAAGACTCCGTTAACTGATTGATCCCAGCATATCGTGAATAAGAAATATCGGAAGTAGGAAGTCTCAAGCTGTCCCTCTTCGTAAGTTTAAGACACTTGGTACTTCCTATTTCTATCTGCGGGGCTGTAGTAGAGTCGGTTACAACGCCGGCCTGTCACGCCGGAGGTCGCGGGTTCAAGTCCCGTCAGCCCCGCCATTTTACATTCAGGGCGAATAGCTCAGCTGGGAGAGCGCCTGCCTTACAAGCAGGATGTCGGGGGTTCGAGCCCCTCTTCGCCCACCAAATTCAGGGGCTGTAGTAGAGTCGGTTACAACGCCGGCCTGTCACGCCGGAGGTCGCGGGTTCAAGTCCCGTCAGCCCCGCCATCATTTAAAAAAAGACTCCCTCTTCTGAAGAGGGAGTCTTTTTTTATTGTTGCAGCACGCTAGTTCAAAACTATGGACTTTCAGGCTCTATGAATTGAGTCCATCCCCCTTGATGGGGGATGGAGGTGGAAATGCAGTCCTGTTCCCCCCACACCCCAACCCTCTCCCACAAGGAAAGAGGCGGCTATTTATGCACTTTCAGTACATAGTGGTTTAGTTTCATAATATCAGGCACAAGGGCACCTGTTATTATTTCAAGTGCTGTGACAACTCCAAGTAGGCTTTCGCAGGATCTTGACTTGCCATGAGCGCGGAAATGACCGCAGCCCCGTGTGCCCCGGCTTGTCTGATTGCCGGAATCCTGGATGCCTTAATGCCGCCCAAAGCATAGGTTGGCAGCTTCCAGGTTTGGCAGGTTTCGCGCAGCTTTGCCAGTCCGACAGGAGCACCGTAGGCCGCTTTTGATGGAGTGGCATAGACCGGGCCGAAGGTGATGAAATTGGCATCTCCTGCAACGGCAGCTATTATCTCCCGGGTATTGTGGGTGGAGACCCCGATCAGGGCGTTCGGACCCAGAATCTGCCTGGCTACTACCGGCGGTAAGGAATGGCTCCCCAGATGCACACCATCGGCCTTCACCGCAAGGGCAAGGTCGATTCGGTCGTTGAGCAACAGCAAACAATTGCGTTTTCGGCAGAGCCCGCTCAATTCCTGAACCAGCGGGTAGAGTTCTGCCGCGGTGAGATCTTTCTCTCGGAGCTGGATCATCCCGATCCCGAGCTTCATCAGTTCGTCCAGTACTGCCAAAAAATCATTTCCTGCGGTCAACTGGTGACGATCAGTGATCAGGTAGAGGGGGGGAAGCTGCACCTTTTTCATGGTTTATCCTCAGCCAGCCTGATTAAGGAACGCTGAATCCCAGTCTTTCCATACCGCTTCGTATCCTCTAGCTTTAAGATAAAACTCCAGCTCTTGCGGTGAGCGTTCGTCATTGATGGAAAATTGCTCGGCTTCGTGATCCTGGTCGCTGTACCCGCCAGGAGCCGTGCTGGAACCGGCGCTCATCTGCGTAATGCCGAGGGGGAGCAGGTTATTTCTTAATGAGGTGCTTTCACGGGTTGAGAGCACCAGTCCCGCATCGGGGATAAACAGGCGCATGGCGCAGATAAATTGGGTCAACTGGCGATCGCTGATCACTGTCTTCGGCTGAAAACCTCCTTCAGCAGGGCGTAACCGGGGGAAGGAAATCGTGACGTGCGTACGCCAAAATTTGCGGGCCAGGTAAAGGGCATGCAGGCCGGTATAAAATACGTCAGCCAGACCTTCGCTCAGGCCGAGCAACGCACCGACCCCGATTCGCCTGAAACCGGCCCGACCGGCTCTTTCCGGGGCGTCGATGCGAAAGGCGAAGTCGCTCTTCGGACCGTAGGGATGGAGCTGGCGATAGAGGTCGGCTTGGTACGTCTCCTGATACAGGGTCAGTCCGTCCACCCCGGCACTGACCATACGGCGATAGCCGTTCTCATCCATGGGAAATACTTCAATCGACAGGGATCCGGAATAAGGCTTGATCACCTCAATGGCATTCTCAAGGTAATCGATTCCGGCACTTTCCGGTGCTTCTCCAGTCAATAACAGTAAATGACGAAAACCTTTTTCGTGCAGCAACTGCGCTTCCCGCTCGATTTCCGGGCGGGACAGCGTTTTGCGCAGCAGGTGGTTGTCGGCGCTGAAGCCGCAGTATTTGCAGCCATTATGACATTCGTTGGAGAGGTAAATAGGGGCGTACATGAGGATGGTGCGCCCGAACCGCTGTGAGGTGAGTCGATGAGCGCGCTGGGCCATGAGTTCCAGTTGCACATCATTGACCTGTGGAGAGATCAGGCTGCACAAATCTTCGGGGCTGAGTCTCGGTTTAGCGAGGATGCGGTCGATTTCAGCAGCACTGGCCGACTCGATTCGGCTTTTGATGTCTGCTTCAGGGTAGTGCTGTAACTGTTCCAGAAAGCTCATAGCTCACTCCTTAAAAAACCGGTCAGCGGGCTGGACGCCTGGGCTTTCTGCCGTTGTTGGCCAAGTCCAGCCAGGAAACCTTCGCGGCCGGCTTCGACCCCCATGCGGAAAGCGCGCGCCATGGCTGCCGGGTCCGGGGTATCGGCCAGCGCGGTGTTAACGAGGACCGCGTCGGCTCCCAGTTCCATGGCAGCTGCGGCGTGGCTGGGTGCGCCCAGTCCGGCATCAACAACCACTGGGATATTCGCCTGTTCGATAATAATGGCGATATGATCACGGGTCTGCAGGCCTTTATTGGTGCCGATTGGGGCGCCAAGGGGCATGACTGTGGCCGTGCCTGCTTCTTCAAGGCGTTTGGCCAGGACAGGATCGGCCGGCATGTAGGGTAGGACCACAAACCCCTCTTTGACCAGAATCTCAGCCGCTTTCAGGGTTTCCACCGGATCCGGCAGCAGGTAATATGGATCCGGAGTAATTTCCAGTTTGATCCAGGGCTCGCAGCCTGCGGCCCGGGCCAGCCGCGCCAGGCGGATCGCTTCTTCCGCATCGCGCGCGCCACTGGTGTTCGGCAGCAGCAGGTAGCGGCTGCGGTCAATGTGGCTGAGCAATGAATCATCGGGGCGGTCGATATCGACCCGGCGTAAAGCGACAGTCACGATTTCACAACCGGAATTTTCCATGGCGTCAACCATGGCTTGGTTTGAGGAAAATTTTCCGGTGCCAACCATCAGGCGCGATTGAAACGCGCGCCCGGCAATAATAAGAGAGTCCATCTGCGTTTTCCTGTGGGTTAAGGTGAGATTATCCTCCGCCAACAAACTGAACGATTTCCAGCACGTCACCGGTCTTCAAACTGACCTGGCTGTACTGGTCCTGGGTTAGAATGTGACGGTTCAATTCAACGACAACGTGGGCCGGAGCAAGTCCCAGATCCTCCACTAACCCTTGGATGGTGAGATTCTCCTGGATTGTCCGTTCGCGGTCGTTGACGGTAATGGTCATATTGATGACTCCTCGGTTTCCGGGGATTGATTCAGTAGTAGACGCACGATGGCGTTGGCCTGGTGGTGAGCAACGATGCCGACCCTGGGGGCCATCAATCCGCAACCCGGTCGGGCTGCGGCACTGCCATCGCCGCACAGATAAAAATTATCGGTTATTTTACAGGTTTTTATAGTATTGGCCGGGCCGAACCCGGCCATTCCAGAGGCGGCAACCAACGGTTTGCCTGGCAGGGTCTGCAGGAAGCAGCTGGCCAGAAAGGCCTTCTGGTCAGCTGCATCAAACGCCTCGGCAAGCACATCGACTGATGCAAACAGAGCCCTCAAATTTGTGCTGGTAATTTTGACATTGTGGGCCGTAACGCGGGTCCAGGGATTAATGCGTCGCAGGTTGTCACCTAGCGCTTCGACTTTGGGCATGCCGATCTGATCGATGAAATACTGTTGGCGATTAAGGTTGGACGGTTCGACAATATCGAAGTCTGCAATGATCAGCTGACCGACACCGACCCGGGCGAGGGCAATGGCCACCTGGGAACCGAGCCCGCCGATCCCGGCAATACCGACACAGCTGCTTTTCAAGCGCTGGTGGACTCCCGGGGTGTGGCGCGCGGCCATTAACTGTTCAAGGTCAGCGGCCGATGGCTGTTCGCCGCGGCGGATAAGGCTGATATAGTCCTCCGCCTGTAACAAACGATCTGCTGACAGAGGGTAGCCGTTTAGAATGACGATATCGGCGTCCGGTTTCAGTTGCCGCTTCAATTGGAAGAGGGTGATGCCGGGTGGAATTTCCAGGGGAGTTTCGTTATAAAAAATGCGCATCTTCGATCAAATAAAAAAGGTCACCGCAAAGCGGCGACCGATGATATAGATCGGATTATTTTGCCGCTTCCCTACGCCGGTATCAACCGGATCAGGTTCCAAGGGTTGCTCTGCCCGTTGCAGAACTCTCAGTTTCATAACACCCCTAGCGAATATGTTCAGAACCTAGCAGGCTGGTTGAGGCAAAGTCAATAAGGATTCGCCCTACGCATAAACTTTAGCGGAGATATTGATCTTTTGACTTCGTTTCGCGTAGGATGGCGGATTCTGTAAAAGGTATTATCTTGAAGAACGAAAGGAACACGTAGTTATGTCGATCTCTGAACGCTACCGGCAGATTTTTGAAGAAATAGAACGAAAAGCCGATCAGCTTTACAATTCCCTGCCCGAAGACACTGCCAAAGCCCTGCGGCAGGTAGATCTGGCCGCCGAGGAAATGCAAGATTGGGTAGAGTCCGTCGGGGAGATTCCCCGCGTGCAGTTGGAAACAAAACTTTCGCCGGTGTTACTGAAAGCTCATGGATGTCTGGACCGGGCTCGGGTGCTGCTGGAAAACGCCGACCATCAGAACGCTGCAGCAGAGGTCTGGGAGCTGGAACAATTGATTTATCGCTTGCTTAATGATTTATGCTGAAATGATACATCCTCAGGTTCTAGCGGCTGTTGAAAACAGCTAGCGGAGCAAGGGGGCGGAGGCTTTCCCTTTGAAAGGCTGACTTATGGAGAAGAACAAGAAGCAAGAACTCAAACTGGAAATCCAGATTGAAGATGATGTTGCCAACGGCCAGTATATCAACCTGGCGGTGGTCAATCATAATGATAGCGAGTTTGTCATCGACTGCATCTATGTGCAGCCACAGGCACCTAAGGCACGAGTTCAATCGCGCCTGATCCTGTCGCCGCGGCATGCCAAGCGCTTGCTGCTGGCGTTACAAAACAACGTTGAGACTTATGAAAAGCGCTTCGGCCGCATTGAACTGCTCGGCCCCGGTCTTGATGCCTCGGAGCACAAGCCCATACACTGATGCCGGTGGGGAGGACGCCATGCGGTGGCGCTGGTTGGTTTTAATTGTAATTATCTGCTTGGTTTGCGGCTTTCCGCTGCCTGTTTTGGCTGCTGAGCCGCTGGTTGTCGCTGATTTCAGCGCCGATCTCAACTCATGGGAGGCCAAGGTTTTTAAAGCGGGCAATCACTATGAAATACAGACCAGCGCGGCCGACAACCGGGTTTTGCATGTGCTCAGTCACGACAGCGCCACGGGACTGATCCGAAAAATCGAGTTCGATCTTCATCAATACCCGGTTCTGAGCTGGCGCTGGAAGGTCGCCCATACCCTTAAAAAAGGGGATGCACACCGGAAGGCGGGGGATGATTACGCAGCCCGGATCTATGTCATCTTTCCGCACTGGATCAAACCGCTGACCAGAACCATCAACTATATTTGGGCGAATCGTTTGCCGGTTAACAAGGCGATCCCGAACAGCTACTTTTCACGGGCCATGATGCTTGCTGTCGAATCAGGAGATGCAAAGGCCGGGCAGTGGGTTAGCGAACAGCGTAACCTGCTTGACGATTATCGTCGGCTATTCGGCGAGGAGCCGTCCCTCGCCGGGGGGATTGCCATCATGACAGATACCGACAATACCGGCGAAAGCGTCGAGGCCTGGTACGACGATATCGTTCTCCATCCGGCTGATTGAACAACGGCATTTATGCACCCCCCGGGGTGGACTTTTCCTAGGACTTTGCCGCTAACTTTGAGCAGGCATTGAGCAACATTTCTTCAGTGGTCTCCCAGTCAACGCATTTGTCGGTTACAGATACCCCATACTGCAGTTGTTTCAAGTCCTCGGGAATGCTCTGGTTGCCAGCGTTCAGGTTGCTTTCGATCATAACTCCGGTAATGGAGCCAGGCTTTTCAATCAACTGGCCGATGACATTGTCCAGGACTTCCTTCTGCCGGTTGTGATCTTTACAGGAATTGGCGTGGCTGCAGTCGACCATGATCGCTGCCGGCATTTTGTTTTCCTTCAGCATCTCGCCGGTTTTTTCGATGTCTGCGGGGAAATAGTTGGGTGCATCGTTGCCTCCGCGCAGGACGACATGCACATCTGGATTTCCCGAGGTTTGCACGATTGATGAGCGGCCTTCATTATTAATGCCTAAAAAGCTGTGTGGGCGGCAGGCTGCGGCCATGGCATCAATGGCGACTTTGAGGTTGCCGTCAGTGCCGTTTTTGAAACCGACTGGAAAGGACAGACCACTGGCCATCTCTCGGTGGGTCTGCGACTCGGTTGTTCGGGCACCGATTGCGCCCCAGCTGATGATATCGGACAAGTACTCGGGCGTGATCGGGTCCAGCATTTCACTGGCGACGGGAAGGCCCAGTTCGGTCATGGCGCAAAACAGTTGCCTGGCTACCCCCAGGCCTTTCGATATCTGATGGGTTCCGTCCAGGTCAGGGTCGTTGATCAAGCCTTTCCAGCCAATGGTGGTGCGTGGTTTTTCGAAATAAACCCGCATAATGACGAATATTTGCTCTTTCACTTTCTTGGCCAGACCCGCCAGACGGGTGGCATATTCCAGGGCGGCTTTGGGATCATGAATCGAGCAGGGGCCGACTACGGCCATCAGGCGGGGGTCTTCACCGCGCAGGATCGCTTTGATCGTGGTGCGGCTGTCGCTGACGAATTTTGCTCCGGCAAGGGACAGCGGAAAGACCTGTTTTAACTCGGCCGGGGCGATGATTGGGCTGATATCGAGAACATTGAGGTTGTTGGTCTGAACCATGGTGGATCCTTTTTCTATCGCTAGTTAGTTTCCATTCGGAAACGGCTTTTTTCCGCTGTAGCAGTGTCAATCTGCATGCTTACTGGTGCGGCGTAACGGTGTACGCCTCCGCGCGCGCCCTTGATATCCTTGCCACAACGGAGAACTGCTCGTTTCCAATCTGAAAACTTAATGATTGCCATCCAGTGTCTCCGGATGACAACGAGTTAAGTGGCCTCTGTATAATCGGCTTGATCGGTGCGGGGAGTCGATTTTCGATGCTGCCAGACAATAAAATCCCTGCCAAAATTTAGCTGTTTTTCCAGTTGAAGTCAAAGTTCAAGGCAGTTTTTGCCGAATCGTTGACAGTAGGGCCCTATTCGTTATAGAAACGGTCAATTATAGGTTATTTATACAATTAGAAAGGTCATTTTGATTATGAACGTATTGATCGTCGCCATTGCGAGAATTCTGGATCTGGCATTTAATATCTACATCTTCATCGTCATTGCCCGCGCCCTTGTTTCCTGGGTCAACCCCGATCCCTATAACCCGATTGTGCGTTTTTTACATAATGCGACAGATCCGGTGCTCTATCGCATTCGCCGCTTATTGCCGTTTTTACAGGTTGGAGGCATCGACTTGTCGCCTATGGCATTGCTGATTCTGCTATCGGTCTGTCAGCAGGTTCTGGGGACGTTTCTCTATCGGCTGGCAGCATATTAAGCCAAAGCGTTTAAGGATTCAGGCATGCGAATAACTCCGATGGAAGTGCAACAGCAGCGGTTCAAGTCGCGGCTGTTCGGTTATGATACGGCCGAGGTCGATCATTTTCTGGAATTGCTTGCCGAGGAACTGGAGCGGCTATATAAACAGAACAATGAGCTCAAGGAAAATCTGGCCAAAACCGGTGATGCCCTGGAGCAGATGCGCGGGCGGGAGCGCTCGTTGCAGGAGACTCTGGTGACGGCTCAACAAATGACCGAAGAGATGAAAAACAATGCGCGCAGGGAAGGGGATATCGTTCTTGCTGAGGCGCATATCGAGGCGGAGAGAATCATCCGCAATGGCAATGAACAGCGTCTGAATCTGCTGAGTGAGATCCAGGATATCAAGCGCCAGAAGGTCTCCTTTGAGGTCGGTTTGAGGGCTTTGATTGAAAACCATCTGCATCTGCTGAATATGGATATGCTGCCAATTGAGGAACAGGAGCAGCGTCAGTTGCTGCAGACCCGCTTCAGCTCGGAAGAAATTGATGGTTCCATTGACGGCTCCCTGGATCCCTGATGAACGAATCCTGGTTTCAGCCGCATGCCGAAGGGGTTGTCGTCAACATTCTGGTTCAGCCGCGGGCCAGCCGCAACGAACTGGTTGGGCTCCAGGGGGACTGCCTGAAAATCCGACTGACCTCGCCGCCCGTGGAAGGGGCCGCCAATAAAAGCTGCCGCGATTTCCTGGCCAAACTTCTGGGTGTTGGCAAAGGACGGGTCGCTCTTGTATCCGGGCAAAAATCGCGGCAAAAAAAGTTTTTAATTCTTGATGTCGATCCAGCACTCGTCTGCGCGGTGATCGAACCGATTCTGACACATGCATCTTGACAGAGATTTAGGTATTTTATTAACATAAATGATTGTTCGGGATCATTTTTAGGAGGATTAAGTCATGCCCTTGTACGAATATCAGTGTACTGAGTGCGGAGCTCGTTTTGAGGTCCGGCAAAAGTTTTCCGACGCTCCTGTGGAGACCTGTCGGGAGTGTGGTGGAACGGTTAAAAAACAGATTTCGCAAAGTGCCTTTGCTCTGAAGGGGGGCGGTTGGTACGATCAGGGTTATTCCCAGAAGGGGGCCTGTCCGTCTGCTGCCGGAGGCGGAGGCGAAGCCTGTGCGTCCTGTCCGAAGGCCGTCAATAGTTAGTCATTCAAGTTCGACCCATTTATTCAATCCCCGTCGGGAGAAAATTCCGGCGGGGATTTTTTTATGCCGATCAGCTCATTTTGGCGATCTTGGCGACTTTACAAACCCAGGTTGCTTTCGTATAGTCTGAACTTTATGGCCCTTTCTAAGGGCCGTGTCGATAGCAGTGAACAAACAGCAGGAATTTCAGGAGGATGAAGTGGCAAAAATTATTGACGGCAAAGCGATTGCAGCCGATATGCGGCAGGAGATTGCCGATGATACCCGCACGTTGATTGAACAGGGCGTGACCCCAGGACTAGCCGTGGTGTTGGTCGGGGAAGATCCTGCCAGTCGGGTGTATGTCTCGATGAAAGAAAAAGCTTGTGCCGCGGCAGGGATTTTTTCTGATGAGCATAAATTACCGGCAACGACCAGCGAGGTCGAACTGCTGAATTTGATCGGACAGTTGAACGCCGACGAGCGGATCGACGGGATACTGGTTCAGCTGCCTTTACCGGATCATATTGATGAGGGCAAAGTGTTGGAGGCCATCTCACCGGCCAAAGATGTTGACGGCTTTCATCCCTATAATGTCGGGCGTCTGGTGACCGGCAGCCCACTCTTTCAACCATGTACGCCCTATGGTGTCATGAAAATGCTCGAACGGACCGGCGTTGAACTGAAGGGAAAAGAAGTCGTAGTTGTCGGCCGGTCCAATATTGTCGGAAAACCGGTTGCCCTGATGTGTCTGGCTGAGCATGCGACGGTGACGATCTGCCATTCGCGGACTGTTGATCTGGCACAAAAAGTCGCTGCGGCTGATGTCGTCATCGCTGCGGTGGGCCGGCCGGAGATGATCAAAGGCGGGTGGATCAAGCCCGGTGCCGTGGTTATCGATGTCGGGGTTAATCGGGTTGGCGACAAAAAGCTGGTTGGGGATGTTGAATTTGCTGCCGCTTGTGAACGGGCCGCAGCGATCACCCCGGTTCCCGGCGGCGTCGGTCCCATGACCATTACCATGTTGCTCTATAACACTGTCGAAAGTGCCAAACGGCGGGTTGCTCGCTAATCAGGTGGGGTAAAAAAACACGGAATCATTCCACCACTTAAAAATCAACGGTTCCAAATTCCGGCTGATTTTACCTGGCCCGCCTGAGCTTTCCTGGCTCTTTCAACAGATAGTCGAAAGGACGGGTCCGTATGATTGTCAGCGCTCCCAAGGATCGTCAGCGATTGAAAGAGTTGCTGCGCCCCGATGACCGGGTTTTTCTGATCGGTTGCGGCTCTTGTGCCACGGTGTGCAAGGTTGGCGGGGAGGACGAGGTCTTCGCCATGCAGGAATGGCTGGAAACGCAGGGGCATGAGGTGACCGGGAGCATGATCCTGAACGAAGCTTGCCACATCATGCGGGCGGCGCGGGAGTTGCGACGTTTTCACGGGCAGGTGGAGGAAGCGGATGTGTTGCTGGTGTTAGCTTGCGGCGCTGGCGCCCAATCGATATCGGACGGTACTGATAAAAAGGTCTTAACCGGGGTTGATCCGATGTTTCTCGGCAATGTGCGTCGCTATGGGCAGTTTGAAGAGAAATGTTCTTTGTGCGGTGATTGTCTTCTCAACGAGAGCGCCGGTATCTGTCCGGTGACAACCTGTGCCAAAGGACTTTTGAACGGCCCCTGTGGGGGCATGGCGGACGGTCAGTGCGAAACCGATCACGATCGGGAGTGCGCTTGGGCGCGTATTTATCAACGCTTGCAGGGCTGTGAACAAACGATTTTCAGCTCGGTGGTCCCTCCGAAAGACTGGAGCCGAAAGTTTAAACCGGGCCAGCACCAATTACGCAAAACTCCCTTGGCAGGGGGAGGTGAATGAGTCGACTTGGAACTAAATTACAGGTCGGCGAGTTCGTCGTCACTGCTGAACTGGCACCGCCGAAAGGGGCGGATCCTGAGGCGATTCTGCGCAAGGCTGAGGCCCTGACAGCGGTCGATGCAGTCAATCTGACGGACAATCAGGGGGCCTGTATGCGAATGGCCCCCCTGGCGCTGGCGCGAATTCTTCTGGAGCGCGGTCATGAACCGGTGTTGCAGGTGACCTGCCGGGACCGCAATCGCATCGCTTTGCAAGCCGATCTGCTTGGTGCTGCAGCGTTGGGCATTGAAAATCTGCTGATCCTGTCCGGTGATCATCCCCGTTTCGGCGATCACCCCGGCGCCAGGCCGGTGTTTGACCTTGATTCCGTCCAGTTGCTCCGTGGTATTCAGCAGATGCAGTCTGGAATAGACATGGGCGGTAGCCGGTTGCAATCAGCGCCGCGCTTTTTTGTCGGTGCATCTGCGGCGCCTGCGGCACAGCCCATGGAACCAGCCTTGTTGAAGACCGTTAAAAACATTTCCTGTGGGGTGCAATTTTTTCAAACTCAGGCCGTATTTGAACATAATCAGCTTGAAAAATTCATGGGATTTCTGGCAAATTATCGCGTCCCGGTGATCCTCGGGGTGGTTCTGATTAAGAATGCCAAGGTTGGCGAATTTTTCAACAGGCACATTCCTGGTATACAGGTGCCATCCGATCTGTTAAAACGCCTTGAGGGAGCACCCGACCCGTTGGTCGAAGGGGTAAAGCTGGCTCGCGAAGCTGTCTTTTGGGCGCGTCAGTTTTGCTAAGGGGTTCATTTGATGACATTTGGTCGCGAGGACCTGATTCCCGAAATTCTGGCCGGCTGATAATCGTGCGGCCGAGTGGTGTCCACCGGGTGGATTTGACCGTTTGCAGCTTTTGAAGTGTTGCGTCGGCATGGCCGCCGGCGGACGACAACATTGTCCCTGGCCAGACAAAATGACCGACAAGGAGTCTGTGCATGAAAAAAACACCGCTCAACGAGTTGCACCATCGCCTTGGTGCCCGTATGGTAGAGTTTGGCGGATGGGAAATGCCGGTACAGTATAGTGGGGTCATTGCCGAGCACCTGGCGGTACGCCAGGCCGCAGGATTGTTCGATGTCTCTCATATGGGAGAGATTGAGGTCAGTGGTCCGCAGGCGTTCGAGTTTTTGCAGTATGCCACCACCAATGACTTGAACAAGCTGGTTGATGGACAGGTGCAGTATACCGCACTCTGTTACCCGGATGGCGGGGTCGTTGATGATCTGACTCTCTACCGCAAAGGAGCGGAGAGTTTTCTGCTCTGTGTCAATGCCGCCAATACCGATAAGGATTTCTCCTGGCTGCAGGCCTTACGGGCTGACAGCGGGATAGGGGATGTGTTTCTGGTTGACAGCAGCCGGAATTATGCTCAACTTGCACTGCAGGGGCCGGCTGCGGAAGAGATCCTGCTGCAGCTCACGGATATCAATGTGAGCGCACTCAAATATTATCATTTTGTGCAGGGGCAGGTTGCCGGCCTGGAGATGCTCGTTTCACGTACCGGCTATACCGGTGAGGATGGCTTTGAGCTGTACTGTGCTGCCGATGACGGGGAGCAGCTATGGCAGGCTTTGTCCGTTGCCGGTCAGTCGGCAGGATTGGTGCCGGTCGGCTTAGGCGCGCGTGATACCTTACGGCTGGAAAAGGGTTATGCCTTGTACGGCCATGAGATCAACGCAGAGATTCTTCCTCTTGAGGCCCGGCTGGGGTGGATAACCAAACTTGGGAAGGGCGATTTTTGCGGTCGAAACGCTTTACAACAGGCCAAGGATGCCGGATTGAAACGGCAGCTGGTTGCTTTGATCCTGACCGAGAACGGGGTGCCGCGGGATGGCTATCCGGTGTTTTGTCAGGAACGTCAGGTCGGCTATGTGACCAGTGGCACTATGTCACCAAGTTTGAAAAAAGGTATTGCGCTGGCTCTGATCGAGACCGCCGTTGCCAAGTCGACAGAGACTTTGTCCATCGGTATTCGAAAAAAAACAGTAACAACAACGAGGACGGCTTTGCCGTTTTTTTAAAGCAAAACAACTGCCCTGCGAGGGCCTCTTTTTACTTTTGAGGAGGATGTGATGGATTTTCCTGATGAGCTGAAGTACACGGAAGAACACGAATGGGTCCTGGTCGAAGATGATATCGTGACCATTGGGATAACAGACTTTGCCCAGGAACAGCTTGGTGACGTGGTCTTTGTCGAACTGCCTGAAGTCGGTGACGATCTGGAAATGGGGAAAAGTTTCGGCGTTGTCGAATCAGTCAAGGCCGTTTCCGATATCTATGCACCGGTCAGTGGCGAAGTCGTTGAAATCAACGATGAACTCCCTAACGAACCGGAGATCATCAATAGCTCGCCTTATGATGATGGCTGGCTGGTCAGGCTGAAGCTGACTGATCCGGGTGAGCTGGATGACCTTATGGATGCTGATGGCTACCAAGAATTTATCGAGAAAGAATAGAGACAAAGCGCCTGTTTAACGGGCGCTTTTTGTTTAATAGTTAATCCATTACCTTAAGGGGTGGCCATGCGTTACCTTCCTCATACCGATGCCGAGATCCAAGATATGCTGGGTACGATCGGGGTCGGCTCAATCGATGAACTGTTTTCCGGTATTCCGCAGAACTGTCGACTTCAGCGGGACCTGAATCTACCGGCAGCAAAATCAGAAGCGGAGGCGATGGCGCTGCTGGGGAAGCTGGCTGCCAAAAATGCCTGTTCCGACCAGTGGGACACCTTTCTTGGCGGGGGGGCCTATAACCATTTCAGCCCGGCCGTGGTCGATCATCTGGTGAGCAGGAGTGAGTTCTATACCGCCTATACTCCGTATCAGCCGGAAATAAGCCAGGGCACCTTACAGGCCATATTCGAATTCCAGACTATGATCTGCCAATTGACCGGGATGGATGTAGCCAATGCCTCTATGTACGACGGCGCTTCGGCCTGTGCTGAGGCCGTGCTGCTGGCGGTACGGACCGGGCGGAAAAGGCGTCGGATCCTGCTTTCCGGGGCGCTTAACCCACAGTATCGACAAACTGTCGCGACCTATTGCCAGTACCTTGACGTAGAACTGGTCCAGGTTCCAGTGGCCGCCGGTCACACCGATCTGAAAGCCTTGGAGTCGATGGTCGATGATAGCGTTGCAGCCGTTGTCGCAGGATATCCCAACTATTTCGGACAGATCGAAGACCTGGCCGCAATCGCAAAGCTGACTGGGGCTGCCGGTGCACGGCTTATTGCCGCCGTTGCGGAACCGCTCGCGCTCGCCCTGTTTAAATCTCCCGGCGAACTTGGCGCCGATGTGGTGGTGGGTGAGGGACAAAGCTTCGGGATACCCCTTTCTTACGGTGGCCCGGGGATCGGTTTTTTTGCCGTTAAGAACAGAGATATGCGAGCCTTGCCCGGCCGGTTGGTCGGCGAGACCGTCGACCTGGATGGCAAGCGCGGTTTTGTTCTGACCCTGGCGACCCGGGAGCAGCATATCCGCCGGGAAAAGGCCACCTCGAATATTTGTTCCAATCAGGGGATGTGCACCCTGATGGTCGGTATTTATCTGGCTCTGCACGGCAAGCAGGGGTTACGCAAACTGGCCCAGGTGAATTATGCCAAGGCGGCCTATGCCAAGGCTCAGATCGCCGCGCTTACCGGCTTTGAAATTGCTTTTGTTGGAGAACATTTCAATGAATTTGTCGTTCTTTGCCCGGAACCGGTCGCGGCATTGAAGACCCGCCTGGAGCAGGAACAGATCCTGGCCGGGATTGCCTTGGGCCGGGATTTTCCCGAGTTGCCCAACGGGTTGCTGGTGTGTGTGACGGAACAGAACAGCCGTGAGCAGATTGATCGTTTGGTCAATGCTTTGGCAGGAGGTCAGGCATAATGAATACTGATGGGCGAGGTCTGGTTCTTGATGAAAAACTGCTCTTTGAGCAGTCTCAGCCCGATCGAATCGGCTACAGCATCTCCGAACTTGATGTTCCTTCCGCGACTCCGCAGGACAATTTGCTCAGGGACGAGATTGAGGGCTTTCCGGAACTGTCGGAAGTTGATGTTGTCCGCCATTATACCCGACTCTCCAGTTGGAATTACGGCGTTGACAGCGGTTTTTACCCTCTTGGCAGTTGTACCATGAAATATAATCCCAAGGTCAACGAAGCCGCTGCCCGGTTGCCCGGTTTTGCCGGGATCCATCCCCAGACTCCGGAGGCTTTGAACCAGGGGGCTTTGGAGCTGATGTATCAGCTGCAGCAGGCACTCGGTGAAGTTTCCGGTTTCCCCTGTCTGACCTTGCAACCGGCCGCCGGAGCTCAGGGTGAATTCACCGGTATGCTGATGATTCGGGCCTGGCATGAGGCCAATGGCCAGAAGCGCCATAAGGTCATCATTCCGGATACGGCCCATGGAACCAACCCGGCCTCGGCCGCGTTGTGTGGCTTTGAAGTGGTCACTGTGGCGACCGACGGCATGCTCAGTAAGGAAGCCGTGGCTGCTGTGTTGGATGATGAGGTCGCCGCACTGATGGTGACCAATCCGAATACGTTGGGGCTATTTGAAAAGGATATTCGGGAGATTTGCGAACTGGTTCATGCCCATGGCGGCCTGGTCTACTGTGACGGCGCCAACCTGAATGCCTTGATGGGGATCAGTCGTCCCGGAGATATCGGCATCGATGTCATGCATTTTAACCTGCACAAAACCTTTTCCACGCCGCATGGCGGCGGCGGGCCGGGTGCCGGGCCGGTGGGGGTGGTGGAAAAACTGGAGCCTTTTTTGCCCTGTCCGGTTATCGTTGAAAACCAAGGACAGTATGCATTCGATTATGAACGGCCGCAGTCCATTGGCCGGGTGCAGTCGTTCTACGGGCACTTCGGTATTTTGGTCCGGGCCTACAGCTATATCCTGGCCATGGGCGGGGAAGGGCTGAAGCGTGCGACCCAGTTGGCGGTCCTCAACGCCAACTACATCCGCGCCCGGCTTGAAGGAGTCTATGACCTACCGAATCCGCAGCGTTCATTGCATGAAGTGGTGTTTTCCGAAGCGGCCCTCGGCAATGGCTGTCACACCCTGGATGTTGCCAAACGGCTGATCGATTACGGGTATCATCCGCCGACCATTTATTTTCCGCTGGTGGTGCGGGGGGCGCTGATGATTGAGCCGACGGAAACGGAGAGCAAGCAGGTCATCAATGAATTCTGTGAGGCCATGCTGGCGATTGCCAGGGAAGCTGAGCAGGAACCGGAAAAACTGCACAATGCTCCGACCAGGGCCAAGGTCAGGCGGCTTGATGAAGCAGCGGCAGCGCGAAAACCGAAATTACGTTGGATGTAACAGGCTTACGATGTGGCTTGTTAACGGTCGGGGACTGTACAATGTCCCCGACCGTGTTCGAAAAGTCCCCGGGAATGGGCTTTTAAGCCGTTCTGATCGTGCCCTTCCTCGTCAATCTTTCTTCTGGCGATTGCCATTGCTGATGGACCTGCAGGGGATCCGGTTTTAGCCAATGGAAAGACCAAAGTTATGTTTCGATACGCGTATACCATCTGTGGGATCCTGATTGCGAGTGTGATTACCCTTCTGTCTTTTTCTTTCAATCTGGATTTGTTTGATCGGTTTGCCCATCTGCTCCTGCGGCTGGAACATCTGGAGATTGATGAACTTCTGGTCGCTCTGGTCATCATTCTGCTGTTTTTTCAAATAGATCTGCTCCGCAACCGTCATGAAACCGCGGTGGAAAAGGAAAAGGTGAAGATTTATCGGGCAATGTTGTTCGGGATGCAGCATATCCTGAATAATTTTTTACAGCAGATGCAGTTGTTTAAATTGACTGCTGAGAAAACGCCTGGTTTTGATCCTGAAGTCCTCAAGCTTTATGATCAGGTGATCGTGGAGACCCTTCAGCAGATTCAAGCCGTTGGCAATGTCGGCAAGATTGATGATGAAGATATTCGTCAATCGGTGTTGCCCAAATAGTTTTCATCTGGAAACGGCTTCTTCCCGCTGTAGCAGCGTCAATCTGTAGGCTTACTTGTGCGGCGTACCGGTGTGCGCCTCCGCGTAAGCCCTTGATTTTTTGCTACAACGGAAAACTGCTCGTTTCCAATCTGAAAACTTAATTATTACCATCCAGTGTTTCCGTATGCCAACTAAATAGATCGAGCCACTCGGGGGAGGTGGGGATGACTGGCTGGATTGTTTTGCTCAGCGTCCGTAAATAAAGCGCCCGGTCAGGTTGTAGCTGAAATAGGCCCTGATTTTAAGCTGTTCATGGGGATAATGGCGAGATAGAGGTCCAAACGGGGCCGCCCGGTAGATCGCCTGAATAGCTTCGTAATCAAGCAAGTCCGAACCGCTGCTTTGCTTCAGGTCGACATCGAGTAGTTCGCCCTTCTTGTTGACGATAATTAACAATTCGAGGGTTCCCTGCTCTCCTTTTCTAAGAGCTTCCGCCGGGTAATTCCAAACGCGTTCGATCCGATCATGGAAGCGGCGGAAAAAAGAAACTAGCATGTCGTTTTGCAGGTTCAGCCATACTGTATCGCCGATCTCCACATCATCCCGCTGTTTCATCCGGTTACGCTGGCCAAGTTTGCCCGCAGCGATTTTTCCAAGCGTATCGGCGTCAGGGAGCAATTGCTCGGGCGATAAGTTCGGCACGGTCGGCGGCGCTGGTTTAGGTTCCCCGGCCTGTTGAGTAGGTTCATTTTGGGTCGATGGTATGACCGGCTCATGGGCAGGGGGCAACTGTGGCTGAGGTGGCGCCTGATCCGCTTTCCGCCGTGGAATCCCTGCACTTGAGGGGCGGCTTCCGGTCACCGGAGCTGACGGCTTGGCTGGCTGCGGGGGGCGGACGCTGTGCCGTTGCGGCAGCGGCGGCGTGACCTTGGTCTCGTCCCGGACATCATCGGCTAACGGGGCCTGCTCTTTGATGACCTGTTGGTCGCGTTCCGCCTTGCGGTGGGAGTCCACCGGTTTTTCAGGTGGGGGACTGATAGGTTGCTGATCGATTTCGTAATCCTTCGGTTGATCAGGTTTTGGTATTTTTTCGTTGCGGGGAACGTCGACCAGGCGCACAATTGTTGGTTGTTGCTGGCTGATTTGGATGTCGTCGGTTGTTTCAATCAACGGCAGCGTCAGGACAGCCAGCACATGCAGGGCCAGAGAAAACAGCAGACAAATGATGAACAGGTGAGAGCGTATTGAGCTTCGCGACCTGGAAGAGTTGAGATCGTTCATAGGCTGATGATTATAGCCGGAGTTGTCGGCAACGGCCAGTTCCATTCGCGTTTGCTGGGAAAAATGATTGACCCTTGCTTTTTCAATTGGGTATAACGATACGCTGCGGTTAGCAATATACTCAATAAATTCCAGATAATTCCTATAGGAGGAAAGTATGCACCTTGTAGAGCAGATTAAAACAAAAGCCCGCGCCGACAAACAGACGGTTGTGTTGCCGGAAGGCTATGACGACCGGATGATTCAGGCTGCGGCGCTGATTGTTGCTGATAACCTTGCTGATGTTGTCTTGCTCGGTAATCAGGATACCCTTAAAGCCAAGGCAGCTGAGCTGGGTGTCGTTTTGGACGGGGTCACCTTGGTCGATCCCAAGTCTTCCGAAATGCTCGCCGGTTATGCTGATGAACTGGTTGAAATCCGCAAGAAGAAAGGCCTCACCCGCGACGAGGCCCTGGCCTTGTTGACCGCTGATGACAACCTGTTCTTCGGTGCCATGATGGTCCGTAAAGGGGCTGCCGGCGGGGCTGTAGCCGGTGCTTTCAATACCACCGGTGATGTTCTGCGAGCCGCCTTTCAGGTGGTCGGCACCGCACCTGGCATGAAAACGGTCTCTTCGGTATTCCTGATGGTGACCAATACCCCTGAATTCGGTGAAAACGGGGTCATGTGTTTTGCCGACTGTGCTGTTAACCCCAATCCCAACGCCCAGGCTCTGGCTGAAATCGCCGTCAGCACCGCCGCCAGCTGCAAAAGCTTTCTTGGCGCCGAAGCCCGCGTGGCCATGCTCAGCTTTTCAACCAAGGGCAGCGCCAGCCATGATGATTGCAACAAAGTGATCGAAGCCCTGGATATCGCCCGCAAGCTGGCTCCAGAACTGGCCATCGACGGCGAGCTGCAGGCCGATGCCGCCCTGATCCCGAGTGTTGCCAACAAAAAAGCCCCGGGGTCGTCTGTCGCCGGCAAAGCCAACACTTTTGTTTTCCCGGATCTGGATGCCGGTAATATCGGTTACAAACTGGTGCAGCGTTTCGCCGGAGCGGAAGCTGTCGGTCCGATTATCCAGGGCCTTGCAAAACCGGTGAATGACCTGTCCCGCGGGTGCTCGGTTGAGGACATCGTCAGCGTGGCCGCCATCACCGCAGTTCAGGCCCAAGGCTGATTTTTACTGCATGCAGCAGAAAGGTTCGGCCGGTTCAGCCGCTGAGCAGCCATGATCCAGCTATATAACGTTACCAAAAGATATTCCAGCGATTCGGTCGCGATCAAGGATCTTTCTTTGCAGATCCCCAAGGGGGATTTTGTCTACGTTACTGGAGCATCCGGAGCGGGGAAAACAACCTTTCTCCGGATGCTCTACGCTGCTGAAAAGCCGACCCGCGGTCAAATTCTTATCGATCGGCAGAATGTTACCCGCATCCGTAGTCATCAAATTCCTTACCTGCGCCGAAAAATAGGCGTGGTCTTTCAGGATTTCAAACTGTTGCAGAGTCGGACCGTGTATGAAAATGTTGCTTTTGCCCTGGAAGCTCAGGGGAAGAAGCGCTTTGAAGTCAGTAAAAAAGTTTATCAGGCTCTCAAAGAAGTCGGTTTGGAGCATCGCCTCCAACGCAAACCGCTGGAACTGTCCGGCGGTGAGCAGCAGCGCATCGCCATTGCCAGGGCGCTGGTTGTTGATCCCCTGATTCTCCTTGCCGACGAACCGAGTGGTAACCTCGATAAAGCGGTCACTCTGGAGATCATGGAACTGTTCAAACGGGCCAACGCCCGCGGAACAACTGTGTTACTGGCCACTCATGATCATGATCTCAATCGGCGCTTTCCGCGGCGGGTGATTACCCTGGACGAGGGAAAACTGATTGGCGATCAGCAGCCTCTTCAGATATAATCCGCACTGTCTTTTATCTTAGTAGCAGCTCGTCATAAACGCGGAGACTGAACAGGCTTCTTTCCGGACGGAACAACGCGGTTGGTGGTTTTGAACCTGACTCCTGAATATTTATCAAGATTCACCCGGAGGACCCGGTAGTGCTGGAAAGAATACGCTATTTCATATTCAGGGCTCTGCGCAATATGCGTCAGTGGCCTTTTCTGTGCACCGCATCGATCCTGACCATGGCGGTTGCCCTGGCAACGGTCGGAAGCTTTTTCCTGGTTGTTGTTAATGTGGAGCAGCTTGCAACCCGGTGGACCAAGGAAATTCAGGTCATCGCTTATCTGAAGGCCCCGCCGGCAACAGCGGAGCTGCCCGAACTTATCAAGAAAATTAAGAACTTTCCTGAAGTTACTACGGTCGCTTATGTCTCTCCCGCCGAGGCCATGACAAGGTTCCGGGAGCGCCTTGGCGACGAATCCGGTTTGCTGGACGGGATCAGCGATAATGTTCTGCCGGCATCCTTTGAGATTGGGCTGCAGCCGGAATATCGCACCCAGCAGGGAGTCAGTCAGTTTGTTGAAAAACTCGAGAATACCTTGAATCTCGATGACCTGCGCTATGGACAGAAATGGCTGGAACGCTTTACCAGTTTTGTGCAGATGTTGCGATTTGTCGGCATTGTGCTGGGTGGATTTCTGCTTCTTGCCGCCCTGTTCATCGTCTCCAACACAATTAAACTGACCCTTTATGCGCGGCGCGATGAGCTGGAAATCATGGCCCTGGTCGGCGCCACTATGCGATTTATCAAGGTCCCTTTCATGCTTGAAGGTGCCATTCAGGGATTTCTTGGCGGCTTACTGTCCCTGCTTTTTCTGGCGCTTTCTTTTTCCTTTATCATCGCCCGCAGTTTAAATTCCTTTTGGTTGACACCTGCCGATTTTGAGCTACTGTTTCTCAGTTTTAGCCAGCAGTTGACTCTGGTGTTGTCGGGAGTTCTCCTTGGGACCCTGGGCAGCCTGTCATCGTTGCGGCGCTTTGTACGTCTTTGAGCGGATTCAAAATGCGCTGTCTGGTTATCTTTATCTTTCTGTTTTTAGCTGCTGCGGTTATTGTCGATGCTGCGGATCTGGATGAAAACCGTCTCCAGCTTGACAAAATTAAATCCAGAATAGAGAAGGCACAGAAAGCTCTGGACAAAAAGAGTCGTACAGAACTCGATCTCAGTCGCGAACTGGCTTTGCTTAAAAAGAATCTGGATCATATTGAGCAACGGATCTCCCAGCTGAGAAAAGAACAGGCCGCTCTGTCCAAAAAAGCGCAAAACCAACAAGCCAAGATCAACGACAGCCAGCGGGTGGTCAGAACCAGCCGGCACAATCTGGAAAAACGATTGGTCGCGCTTTATAAAGAAGGGGACGCCGGGGCGTTGAAGATACTATTTTCAGCCGATTCGCCGACAGAAATGGTTCAGCAATATCATTATTTGACCCTGGTGCTGCAAGAAGATGTTGCCTTGTTGGACGCTTATCGGTCGGCGCTGGAGAATGAACGTCAGCAATTAACTCATCTCCAAACTCTTGAAAAGAGTAAGTCTGTCCTGTTGGCTAAAGAACAGGAGCAAAAGAAGGTGGCAGGTGAGGCCAGGCAGTTGCAGGCGCAGTTGCTCGGTCAGGCCCGCGCCGACAAACAGCAACTCAGCAGTGAACTGGCCGCGCTTAAGGATAGAGAACGACGCCTGAAGCAATTGGTTGAGCAGCTTGAGAGCCGTGAGCCGGAAGCAGCGCCTCCACCATCGGCCGGCGTCGGCGCCGGCAGTTTTGCCGTTGGCCAGGGCAAGCTTGGTTGGCCGGTTAATGGGCGGGTTATCATCGGGTTCGGTACCCAGAAAGACAGCAAGCTTGGTACCTTTTATGAAAGTAACGGTATTGAAATAGCCGTTCCTCCAGGCACGCCGATTCATGCAGTTGCAACCGGCAAAGTTGTCTTTGCGGATTATTTCAAAGGCTATGGAAATTTGTATATTCTCAGCCACCCGGGGGGGTATCATACCCTTTATGCCCAGACCGATCGTATGCAGAAAAAGCTTGGGGACCACGTCGCTGCCGGTGACCTCCTCGGCTATAGCGGGTTGGCCGGTCGGGAGAGCATCTATTTCGAAATACGTTCCAAAGGGTCGCCGGTCAATCCGCTGACCTGGTTGAAAAAAAGGTAAAGGTCAATCGCTTGCAGTTTGCCACCAATTTATTTTCAGCCTTGAAAAGGAAGTTAAGTAAATGAAAAAGAATTTCATGGTGATGGCCATCCCGGTCTTCCTGTTGCTGTTCGTACTTGGTTGCGGCAGCAACTCAGCCTGGGCCAATGACCAGGAAGATTATCAGAACCTGGAAATCTTTACCGATGTTCTGTCTTTAATCCAGAACAGTTATGTCGATGAGATCGATACCAAGCAACTGGTTTATGGCGCGATTCGGGGCATGCTGGCAACATTGGATCCCCATAGCAGCTTCCTGACACCGGACATGTTTGAAGAGATGCAGGCCGATACCCATGGCGAATTTGGTGGGTTGGGATTGGAGATCACTATCAGGGATCAGCGGTTACAGGTGGTTTCTCCGATCGAGGGGACGCCGGCTTTCGCAGCGGGGATCAAGGCCGGAGACCAGATCATTGCTATTGATGGGCGACCGACCCAGGATATGGAGATCATGGAGGCGGTTGGTCTGCTGCGGGGACCCAGTGGCAGTGCCGTTGAAATTACCATTGCCCGTCCCGGCGAAAAGGAGCCCCTGGATTTTTCCATCGAGCGTGCCATCATTCAGGTAGAAAGTGTCAAAAGCCATGCGGTTAACGATTATTACGGCTATGCACGTATCTCGCAATTTCAGGATCGGACGGTGGACGAGCTGAAAACGCAACTGGAGCAGCTTCGCAAGGACGCCCCGGGCGGCTCCCTGCCGGGGTTGATTCTTGATTTGCGGAATAACCCCGGCGGTCTGCTTGAGCAGGCTGTCGCAGTCAGCGACCTGTTCCTGAATAAGGGGTTGATTGTTTATACGGAAGGCCGGGAGACGGAATCCCAGCTCGAATTCAGTGCCCATGCCGCCGGAACAGAGCCCGATTATCCCCTCATCGTGCTGATCAATGGTGGTAGCGCCAGTGCCTCCGAGATTGTTGCCGGGGCGCTGCAGGATCATAGCCGTGCGATCATCCTCGGGGAACAGAGCTTTGGTAAAGGATCGGTGCAGACGATTATTCCGCTCAGCGATAAATCCGGTCTTCGGCTGACGACGGCTCGTTACTTTACCCCATCCGGAAGGTCGATTCAGGCCTTGGGAATCACCCCGGATATTGTGGTTTCGGACCTGCCTTTAACACCTCCAGAGCAGAACGAACCCGGCCTGCGTGAAGCGGATCTGCAGAATCACTTCCAGCCGGCCGTTAAACCGGCTGAGCAACCGGAGAACGATTCTAGTGATGTAAAGAGCAGCCCGGCAGAAAAAGGTGATTACCAGTTGCAGCGGGCTCTTGATCTTCTTAAAGGCTTGGAAATCCTGCAGCGGAATAAAGCCGCAGCCTGATGAGAAAACAGATGATGAGCGAATTAGAATCCAGCCTTGGTTTGAGATATGCCACCTAAAAAAACAGCAGCACGGAAAAGAAAGCCAGCACGTAAAAAAACAGCTAAAAAGGAGTTCAGTCAGCCGCTGCGGATTCTGTTTGCCTGCGTTTTTCTGCTGGCCTTTGTGGCAATTTGCCTGGCCCTGCTGGTCGGGCTCAGGGAAAAATACCTGACTAAACCGACCCTGGTTTATGAGGAACCGGTGCATAAGGTCGAAAGTCAGCAGCCCGCTACTTATCAGGATGTCTACAAGCTGGTTGAAAACCAACTTTTGAACGGTCCTCGCTCCATGGGCTGGCAGAAACTGCCGGACGAGGCTGGGGTGCAGGTGCGCAAAATATTCGGGGATTTTCCTTCAGCCTTTTTCCTGGCTGAACTGATCTCGCATATCGATAACGCCGGCGGAGCTGCTCGATTGGCGGTTGATCCCGACAACGGCACGATCCGGCTTTTCTGGCAGGATATCTTGAAGCTGGAATTGCGCTATCGGATTCCCGCGCCGGTGGCGGTGCCAAAGCGGGGCCGGATCGCGATTATTATGGATGATATGGGTGGCTCTACCGGGAAGGCCAAAAAACTTCTCGACATTGATCTGCCGGTCACTCCGGCGATTCTTCCCGGATCGAGCCGGGCGGTTTCTACGGCAGCCTTATTGAAAGAAGCGGGGCGCGAATTTATGATCCATATGCCGATGCAGCCGCTCAGCTATCCGCAGACCAATCCGGGTACCAATGCCCTGCTCGTGGATCAGTCACCGGAGCAGATTCGCCGTATCGTCAGATCCTATATCGAGGAACTGCCCGGCGCAGTCGGTGGCAATAACCACATGGGATCCCGCTTTACGGAAGAGGTCGGCCCGATGCGCACCGTTCTGGAGGAGTTGAAGCAACACGGATTCTTCTTCATTGACAGCCGAACCATCGGCAATTCGGTGGCCTTCACAGAGGCGCGTAAGATGGGATTGAAAACGGCGACCCGCAATATTTTTCTGGATAATGAAGAGAATGTTCCCTATATCCGCGAGCAAATCCGCAAAATGGTGGGTCTGGCCGGTAATAATCGTGAAATTATCGCAATTTGCCACCCTTATAAAGAAACCTTTGAAGCTCTACGTCAAGAATTGCCCTGGCTGAAACAGCAGGCTATCGACTTTGTTCCCGCATCCCGGCTGGTTCATGCCTATTGAACAGAGGTAGCGCTTATTGTTCTCCGAAGCGTCGTGCCAGATTGGTTTGGGCCGTTGCGAACATGGTCAGCAGGTCATGATAAGCGGGCTGCTCAAGGCATTTTTGCGGCTCAGCTCCGCAACGGCGCGCCAAAATAAGCTCTTCCGTTGGACTCTCCAGTTCGTTTTGTTCCCCCAGGCTGAACAAGTGCGGCAGCCCGGGTTTCCCGCGGCGCTGAAAGAATCCGGGGTCCTTTAAGGTGATTGTGCGTTCCGACAGAATTTCCCCCCGGTGGTCCAATCGATAGATACTGACCCGTCTGGCGTTCTCTGATTGGCGTTGCAGGCGAAGCAGCAGACTTGCTGTCTCATTGGCACCGACCAGCAGTTCTTTGAGTAGAGGCTGTTGATCTCTGCCACTTAATTCCGGATAGCAATCCTGAATCAGCAGTCTTATAAAACAGTCATCTTCAATGTAGCCGCTGGCCGTTCCGGTGTTGTTTTGGAAATACCAGGCATGGGGCCAAATTTGGTCGCTGGGCAGGGGGGTGTCGCAGCAGGGGCAGCTGGGATGAAGGTTTTTGAGGCGGTACTGCAATGCTTGCTGCTGCATTTGGGCCTGTTCAAACAGGTTGTTCGAGACTTCATTAAGCCGTAACGGGCCCTGCTCGAGATAATCCAGATACACCTGACGGGCAAGATGAGTCAGTTGCAGGTGCACTTCTGTTGCCCGTGCATGGGTCATGACCGGGAAAATCTTGCCGGATGGATTGGTAGCCAGGGATTCAACCTTCGGACTTTTGGCCACATAGCCTTCAAAGCAGCGATAGCCCCGATTGATGGCATAAGCTTTCAACAATTGGTATGAATTGCGAAACGGTCCGTCGAAACGAATCCTGGTGTCGATCAGGCAAGGGAGTATTTTTAAAAGCGCTTTCGGACGGTTATGGGCGATCAGGAATTCCGCCAGGTGGCGGCAGTTTTCTAGGGACGGAGCGTCCTTGATCGGAACAATGATCCGGTCAGCGGCATAAAGGGCGTTGCGGGTGAAGATATCCAGGGTTGGGCTGGTATCGATAATCACCAGGCCGCTCAAACTGCTGCGGCTCATGGCCTGGGCCAGTTGATCGACGGAATGAACCGCATATTCCGGATCCTGCAGATTTTCACAGGATGGGATGTAGTTGATTCCGTATTGACCGAGCGAACTGAGAGTCCCTGGATCCTCGACGGAGAAAATTTTGCCGACATGGTGAGCGCTGTCCGGCTTGGTGATCCGGAACATGCGATCAATAGTGAAATGATTATCGAAACTGAGCAGGGTAATCGGCAGGTCCTCGACCAACCCCTGCAAATAAATAGCGAGGTTGGTCGCCAGGGTGGTTTTGCCAACACCACCTTTTTCGCTTGCAATAACGATGATATAGGGTCGTGCCATGGAGTCTCCGCGGTGGGCTGGGGAGGTTCTGCCCGGGGTTGTCTGAACAATGAATGCTTGATATCGCCTGAGCGGCAGGATGGTTCCGCCACTGCCTGCAAACTTAGTGGTTATAGGAGATTCTTTGTAAGCTGTCAATCCTGAGCCCTGCCAGTTATACTGATGTGTCACAGAGAAGGAAGGGTGAACAGCGCATGGATAAGAGTACAATCGTTCCGGTTTCCGCATTGGTCGAGCTGCTGCGCGAACTGGTTGAAGATAATTTTGTGAACGTCCTGGTTAAAGGGGAGTTGAGCAATTTTTCCCGGCCGTCCTCCGGTCACTGCTATTTCACGCTGAAAGATGACCGGGCCCAGTTGCGTTGCGCCATGTTTCGCAGCCATGCGCGAACCCTGGTCTTTTCACCTGAAGAAGGGATGTCGGTTATCTGCCGAGGGCGTGTGTCGGTTTATCCGCAGCGTGGCGATCTGCAGCTGATTATTGAAGAAATGCTGCCGGAAGGGATCGGTAGCCTGCAGCTTGCTTTCGAACAGCTCAAGGAAAAACTACAGAAAGAAGGTCTTTTTGCGACTGAACGTAAAAGGCCTTTGCCAGCCTTTCCGACCCGGATCGGGATTGTTACTTCTCCGACCGGAGCTGCAATTCGTGACATTCTGAATATCTTGAAGCGCCGGTCAGCAGGCGTTTCAGTTCTGTTGCGGCCGGTCAGGGTGCAAGGGGACGGCGCTGCCGCAGAAATAGCTGCTGCAATTGCCGATCTCAACCAGGAGGGCAGTAGTGAGGTTTTGATCGTCGGCAGGGGTGGTGGCTCACGGGAAGATTTGTGGGCTTTTAACGAGGAAGTTGTTGCCCGTGCCCTGGCTGCTTCGAAAATTCCGGTGATCTCCGCAGTCGGTCATGAAGTGGATTTTTCCATTGCCGACATGGTGGCGGATCTGCGGGCGCCGACGCCCAGCGCTGCGGCGGAGCTTGTTGTTCAGAATCGGCTTGAACTCGAACGTCATCTCGACCAATTAACCATGCGCCTGGCAGGGCAGATAAAGTCCCGAATTGCTTTACTGGAGAGCCGCTTGAGCGGTCTCAAAAAACGCTTGCGGGCGCCGCTGGATTTGCTGCGCATGCAAGCGCTCAGACAAAAGCAGGCCGCGGAACGCCTGGTTCAGGCCATGCAGCGGAAGCTGCAGCAGCATGACAATCAACTTTCTGCCCTGTGCGCAAAATTGAATGCACTGTCGCCGTTGGCTGTGCTTGGTCGCGGCTATGCCATTGTGCGTCACCCTCGCACCGATTCGATTGTCGTTAATGCCGGTCAGGTCACGGCTGGGGATTCGTTGCAGATCAGGCTGGCGCGGGGGCGGATCGAGGCACAGGTCACGGCGACCGCTTACCAGGAAGAAGAATAAATATTATCTTAATGACTTGACGGCGGCGGTAACTGCTGTCGATAATCACATCATTTAAGGGTAAGGATAGAAACAATATGGCGACTACCAAAAGCTTCGAAAGCTCATTGCGCAAGCTTGAAGACTCCGTCGAACAACTGGAATCCGGGGAACTTTCCCTGGATCAGGCGCTGAAAGTCTTTTCCACCGGTGTCAAACAAGCCGAGTCCTGCCGTCAAGCGCTGCGGGATGTGGAACTCAAAGTTGAAAAACTGCTTAAGCAGGAAGATGGCAGCTGGGACCGGGAAGTTTTTGATGATGCCTGAGACATGGACTCTTAAAACGTATCTTGAAGAGCGCAATCGCCTGATTGAATCGGCGTTGGATCGTTATCTGCCCGGCACCGATATGCTCCCGGCGAGTCTTCATGAAGCCATGCGCTATTCGGTTTTTGCCGGCGGAAAGAGGATTCGACCGGTTTTATTACTGGCCGCCTGCGAAGCTGTTGGTGGGTCTATCGAACCGGCCCTGCCGGCGGCCTGTGCCGTTGAGATGATCCATTGCTACTCGCTGATTCACGACGACCTGCCGGCCATGGACGATGATGACCTGCGGCGCGGCAAACCGACTAACCACAAGGTTTTCGGGGAAGCAAAAGCGATTCTGGCCGGGGACGCACTGCTGACCGAGGCCTTTATTCTGCTCTCCAATCCTGATCTACAGGTAGGAATCCCAACGGAAGCCAGACTGGAAATTATCCATCTGCTGGCCAAAAGCTCCGGCTCACGTGGCATGGTCGGTGGCCAGGTGGTGGACATGGATTCGGAAAGCAGACAGATTGACCTGCCGACCCTGGAATATATTCATACCCATAAAACAGGAGCACTGATTCTGGCTGCCATTGACATGGGGGCGGTTCTTGGAGGAGCATCAAAAGAGCAGCGGAATGCCCTGAGGGCTTATGGAGAAGCGGCCGGTCTGGCCTTTCAAGTGGCAGATGATATTCTTGATATCGTTGCCGACCAGGAATCTCTTGGTAAGGATGTCGGTAGTGATGTCCAGCGCGGAAAAGCCACCTATCCGGCGTTGCTTGGGCTGACTGGTGCTCGGGAACGGGCGGTTGAGTTGCGGGAAATGGCTCTGGCCGCGTTACAGCCTTTAGGCAACAGGGCGCGACCGTTACGGGAGATTGCTGCTTATATTGTGGATCGCACCTCCTGAGCTGCAGGCTATTGTTAACCGGCAGAAACGGCGACCGCGAGTGTCGAGTGGCGGCTTTTGTGATTAGCCCGGCACTTCCTGCGGGACGGTCTTGAATCGATGCAGGCGTGGCGACCATTCTGCTGCAGGGTGTCAGGTTTTCCCTGGTGCCTGGCCGGATGGTGGGAATGTTATTGATGGTGATTCTTATTTCTGGAGATAAATATTGTGGATAGCCTCCTTGCACAGATCAAATCACCGACCGATCTGAAGCGACTTGAGAAGAAACAACTTCCGCAACTGGCAGAGGAGCTTCGCGAGCGGATTGTCGCTACCGTTGCGACCAACGGCGGTCATCTGGGTAGCTCCCTTGGTGTTGTTGAACTGACCATCGCATTGCATCGCGTCTTCGATTCACCACAGGATAAAATCGTCTGGGATGTCGGCCATCAGGCTTATGCACATAAATTATTGACCGGACGGCAGGAACAATTCCCGACCTTGCGGCAGCTCGATGGGCTGAGCGGCTTCCCCAAACGTAATGAAAGCGAACATGACTGCTTCGATGTCGGCCATTCCAGTACTTCGATTTCTGCTGCGCTGGGCATGGCTGCCGCCCGGGACATCCAGGGCCGGGATAATAAAGTCGTCGCCATTATCGGTGACGGCTCTCTGACTGCGGGCATGGCCTTTGAAGCTCTTAACCATGCCGGGGGGCTTAAGGAAAAGCTGGTCGTCATTCTCAATGACAACGAAATGTCCATCTCTCGTAATGTCGGTGCTTTGTCCTCATTCCTCAGCCGGAAAATGACCTCGGATGCGTTCCTGCGCTTTAAAAAGGAAACTGAGCAACTCCTCGGATATGTGCCGCGGATTGGCCGTGATCTGGTGAATATCGCCAAGCGGGCGGAAGAGTCCCTGAAAGGGTTCATGACCCCGGGGATGCTGTTCGAAGGATTCGGGTTTGATTATTTTGGCCCCCTTGACGGGCACAATATCGAGGAATTGGCAGAAACCTTGCGCAATGTCGCGCAGATCAAGGGGCCGGTGTTGTTACATGTCCTGACCAAAAAGGGCAAAGGCTATCAGCCGGCCGAACAAAACCCACGCAAGTTCCATGGCGTTGGACCATTTGATTCCATGACCGGTGAAGTCTGCGTCAGCAAGACCGTGCCCGCCGCCAAAAGCTATACGGCAGTGTTTGGGGAGACCTTGATCGATCTGGCTGGTGCCGATCAGCGACTTGTGGCGGTGACTGCGGCCATGGCCGCAGGAACCGGATTAACCAAATTTGCGGAAAAGTTTCCAGAACGCTTTTTCGATGTCGGGATTGCCGAACAGCATGCCGTCACTTTTGCTGCCGGTCTGGCCAGCCAGGGGCTGCGGCCTTTAGTCGCTATTTATTCAACCTTTATGCAGCGCTCCTACGACCAGGTCCTGCACGATGTTTGCCTGCAGAATCTGCCGGTCACCCTGGCCATGGATAGAGGAGGGCTGGTCGGTGCTGACGGGCCGACCCATCATGGCGTTTTTGATCTGTCCTTTCTCCGCCACCTGCCCAATATGACTCTTGCCGTGCCCAGGGATGAGGCGGAGTTGCAGCGAATCATGCTGACCGCGGCAATGGCGCCAGGACCGTTTGCCTACCGTTATCCGCGTGGCAGTGGCGTCGGTGTCCCTCTGCTGCAAACCATTGAACCTCTGCCCATAGGGAAGGGGGAGCTGCTCCGTGAAGGGGGCGATGGCGTACTGATTGCGGTTGGAAGCATGGTGCAGGAAGCCTTGACAGCTGCTGAACGCCTGCGTGCTCAAGGGGTTGAGATTGCCGTTGTTGACGGCCGTTTTGTTAAACCCTTGGATTGCGAGCTGATCCTTGCCCAGGCCGAACATGCTCCTTTTGTCATGACCGTTGAAGAGAACGCGCTGCAGGGTGGTTTTGGTTCCGCAGTTCTTGAGTTGTTGGCCGATAACGGCCTGTCTGTCCCGGTAATCAGGGTCGGCATCCCGGATCAGTTTGTGGAACAGGGAACCCAATCCGAATTACGGGCGTTGCTGGGGCTGAATGTGGATGGATTAATCGACAAGATCCGCTCGGTTATGCAATGCCAGAGTAAAAAAGTGCTGCTCGGTTAGTTGACAGCTTTCAGGCTGATGACTTTCGATACTTCCGCGGGCAGCTTTTGCTGCCCAGGTCAACATTTGGTCATTTTGAAGAGCCTTCTTGCAAGTCATTGGTGAAACCGGCCTTGAGTTCGATCTTATGTTCAGAACGATAGGTTTTTCTCCTCTTTATTTTAAGACCATCATTGCGCTGCATTAATTTTCCGGTGCTGCGGGAAGATAATTCCTGCAGTCAGCAACCAGTTTTTCTGCCAGCAGCCATTCTATGCATGTTTCTTTTGATTCCTTGTTGCTCTCTCCCATGCTTTGTTTAGCTGTGTCCCAACTTTCCGGAAAAGATTAATTTTTATCTAAATGGCATCTGTGCGTGACATTTTTGTTAAATTATTCTATACGAGTCCGAAGAGTAGTCAGGAAGGAGTTTTTTATGGCACGAAAGGTTTTTATCGCGGCGACCGGCATGAACTGCGGTAAGACGACAACCAGTTTGTCTCTGATGCACAGAGCCCGGAAAAAGTACTCGCGAGTCGGCTTTGTTAAACCGATCGGGCCGAAGTCCATTGTCTATAACGGCCAGATAGCCGATAAAGATGCCGTACTGATGGCTCGTTATTTCAATAAATTGGATGATTTGCACCTGATGTCGCCATTGGTGCTGAAACAGGGCGATACCCGGCGGATTCTGGAAGGCGAGATTGACAGGGAACTGCTTATCCGGCAGATGTTTGACGCCATCGCGGAGCTTGATGCCAAAAATGATTTTTTGATCATTGAAGGCGCCGGACATACCGGGGTTGGCTCGGTCCTGGGTTGTAATAACGCCAGGATCGCCAGGGAGACGGATTCGACCGTTCTCATGGTGACCGGTGGCGGGTTGGGCAACGTGGTTGATAACGCGCAGATGAACATGGCTCTGTTCCAGAAGGAAAGGGCCAGAGTCAATGCCATCCTGGTCAATAAAATTATCCCGGCCAAACGTGAACAGACGCTGAAATATCTGGATATCGCTTTTGCTGCAGACCAGATCAAAGTCATTGGCGGGTTCAATTATCAGCCTATCCTGGCCAACCCGACCATGCGCCGGATTGCCAATTTGCTGGATGTTGAACTAAGGGCCACGGAGGAAGAAGCGCAGCGGATTGTCCACACGGTACAGATCGGGGCGGCTTCTGCGCAGCGTGTGGTTGAAATTCTTGAAGATTCAACCCTTATCGTTGTTAATGTCAGTCGGGATGAGTTGCTGGTCACTCTGGCCAACTTATATCAGTTGGCAGAATATCGTAAGAAGATCGCCGGAATCGTTATCCCCGGGTTGGGGAAAATCAGTACCATTACCCACAAAATTCTGGTGAGCAGCGGGGTGCCGTATATGCTTGCGGGACGGACCTCGTCGACGGTTTTTGAGATGATCCGCGATGATGTCTCCAAATTAACGGTTCAGGACACCCATAAAATTGACCTGATCACTGAACTCGCCGACGAGCAGCTTGATTTTGACACTATTGATGCATTGCTTGACTGACCTTTGCCGGAGAAGCCTATGTTGATTAAAGTGCGTTTCAAAGATGGTCGCATCGATCTGGTTCCATCAGGAAAGCTGGACGAATTGATCGTCATGAGTGAGATCGAAAAATTTGAACGCGCTTCAGGCTGGGTGGTTGTTGGAGAAGATCCGGTTCGCAGTACCCTGCGTGGTGATTATCATGGTCCGGAGCGGCGGCGTGGCCTCAAAAGAAAATAACCGATAGCGCAGTGAATGCAGGTCTCTGGCTTTGTCCAGGCTTTATTGTGAATAGCTTAAACGGCAGGTCCCCTTTGTTTTTATGCACATGTGCTGCTATTATTGAATAGATAGAAATGGAGGTGCGGACGTGAACGAAATATCAGTTGTGTATCAAGATGGTATGATGGATATGGTGACCGCCCCGGTCTTGCAAACTTTGATTGAAAACAATGAAATTATAAAATTTCAGCGGGCCGACGGGTGGGTCTATCCTGACATTGACCCGGTTCGGCGCCAGTCTCATTCCGGCTACAGCGGCCCCGAACGCCGCCAGCTGGCTTTTACTGATGCCTGAACGGCTCCTGATTGAACGCCGGGAGCAGCCCTCGGTAGCGTTGCTGGTCAGGTTGTTCCTGGTTGGGGCTGAGGCAGAGTAAGATCATGTTAGCCGCACTTGGGCGTAGGTGACGGCAGTATTGACAAACAAAGGCCTGACTCTTTAGAGTCAGGCCTTTGTTTGCATAAAAACAGCGTCCCGGTCATGGATGCAAATTGGTGATCAGGGTCCGATATCTTTTGAGCAGTTGAAGAATTTCGGTTCGGTTGTCGTGACCGATGCGCAACAGCAGCTTTTGTCCGGCCGACCGGTTTTCCAATGCGGGATCTGCATACGTATAGAGAACAACCGGCTGCTCCAGTAGGATCGGATCCGCAGGGTTGGGGATGTCAAGCAGGTGATCAAGAACGAAAACAAGGCGGTCGTTAAAATAGGCATTATGATAGCCAAGTTCTTCGTAGGCTTGCTGAAATAACGGGTAAAAATGCACATAGACCTTGACGGCAAGTTCCGGATTTATCGCTTTGAACAGGGCAACATAAGGGGTATATCGTTGGTTGTTGCGACTGCTGGTCTGTGGTGCCTCCGGGGTGCCGGCAACAATGAATTTTCCTTTTGGCGGACGAATCGGCAGATGAATTCTGGGCAGCTTTTTCTCCGGCAGGTTGTCGATGGTGGCGACCAGCTTCTGAATGAAATTATCCATTAGCACCAGCCGCAGGGAACTTTCCTCAGCCACCAGACTATGCATTGCCTGTTCGATGCTTTGATCGCTCTGTTGGACCTTGGGTAAGGCCTCCGGCAGCACCGGTGTGACTTCGTCGTTTGGCGTCGGCGGCACGGTTGCCTCGGTGGATGCGGCAGGGTTTATGGCCGATTGCTCGGGGACCGGATAATGAACAATCGGTTTTTTTACCGGTTCCTGAACCGGGACCGGTTTGGATGTTGTTATTTGTTCTTCAGGCACGGAGTTGTTACGCAGATAGATAGCAATCCCGAGTGCAACAATAAGAATCAAAAGAACGAGGATCAGCAGGTTAATTCTTTTCATCGAACACACTCCTTATGAAATAATCTGTCCATTATGAACAGTTTGTGCAATGATTTCCAGACTTAAACGAGGCTGCTGCATCTTTCCAAGGTGATTTTTCCATGAAAACCATTGAGATTGAACTGAACCGACATCGCCCCCTTGACTCCGCATCACGGCGCCTGTTTCACGGCAGGGGACATTGTTTTCCTGGGTTTGAAGATCTGGTTATCGATTGGTTTGAACCGGTCGTTTTTGTGGTTTTATATCAGCCCAGGCCGGAACCGTTTCTGACTGATCTGGTGGATCTGCTCACTTCCCTGAGCCCCACTGTTGCAACGGTGCTGCTCCAGCAGCGCTACCTTCCAGGTGCCCCGAGCCGTGTGCTTTACGGTCGTCTGCCGGAGCAGGTTTGGGCCAGAGAGGATGAGCTGTCCTTTAAGCTTCGCTTGGGATCAGCCCAAAATATAGGTTTTTTCCCTGATATGGCCGTGGGACGGTCTTATGTCCGGGAGTTGGCCCGCGGGAAAAAGGTCTTGAATCTGTTTGCATATACCTGCAGTTTTTCAGTGGCGGCCATCGCCGGTGCTGCGGATCAGGTCGTTAATCTTGATATGAACCGCGGCGCCCTTGAATTGGGCCGGCAAAATCATCTGGCCAACGGGTTAGATTTGCGCAAGGCGAGTTTTCTGGCCTTGGAACTTTTTCGCAGTGTCAGCCGGCTGAAAAAAAGCGCTCCTTTTGATCTGATTATTTGTGATCCCCCGGCCGCACAAGGCCGGAGTTTTCAGGCCCACCGCGATTGGCCGAAATTATTACGCAAGCTACCGTCATTGCTGGTGCCAGGGGGAGAGATGCTGGTTTGCCGGAGCACCCCGGATCTTGGCGCCGGTTACCTGGAGGATTTATTTAGCGACCTCTGCCCGACGGCGCAGCTGATTAAAAGATTGTTGCCCGGACCCGATTTCCCCGAGCGTGACAGTGACAAAGGGTTGATGCTGTTGCATTACCGGTTCGCTTGCCGTTGACAGAAGCCGTGAATTGGCTATTGATTCTTTTTTTGCACTGGTTATACTGAATATCTGTTACAGAGTGAATTATCGACAGAATGCCTGAACAAGGCGTCCTGTTAACGATTTTCAACCTGGAGCAAGAGGACCCCGCCGACTTAATCAACATAATTTTGAAACAAAGGCGTTTCCGGTTGAAAAATAGAAAGGAGCCAGTTAAATGCCAGTTGTAACTGTACGTACCGTCGAGGGAATCAGTGCTGAAAAGAAAGAACAGCTTATGGATAGAATTACCCTGGCTTTGAAGGAAGTCCTCGGTAAGAACCCAGAAGCAACCCATGTTATCATTGAGGAAGTTCCACCGGAAAACTGGGGTATTCGCGGAAAGACAATTGCGTCCATCCAGTCCGGTAAATAAAGCTAATTAAGTCACTGAAACAAAAAAACGGTCGTCACTTATGACGGCCGTTTTTTTATGCTGGGAGTTGTTTGAGTCGCTACTTGCAGTCTATGTTGTCACCGAAGATGGCCCTGATGATTCTGATGGCTTCCGGGCAGGTGACTTGATAAAAAACTTCGACACCTTCACGGCGCCCGGTAATGATATCTTTGTTTTTTAATAATGCCAGATGCTGGGATACCGTAGCCTGGGGTAACGCGAGGCATTCCCAGATTTTTTTAACATTACAGGATTGGGACATGAGGCCGGCGACAATTTTTAAGCGAATTGGGTGGCCGAGGACTTTAAGAATTTCTGATTCCCGGTCAAAGTCCATGTCTGTATCAAATGGCAATTTTGCAGTAGACTCTAGCATTTTATTTATCTCCCACGATATTTTGAATATATGGATATTAGTGGCAAGGAATATTTTCGTCAAGAATTAAGATTAGCATCTGGTCGTATTTGTTTATTCGATACGTTTCTATTAGAATACAAGACCTGCCAACAGGGTTTTGATCAGGATTAAATAAATGAAGAGAGTCCTTTGGGTCGTTTTGTTGTTTGTCTACCTGTCGGGTGGTTCGTTGTATGCCAAAGATCTTGCAGTTGCTCCCTTAAGCGATACGACTCATCCGGTGCTGGCCCTGGTTGGAGAACATTTGTCTTACGACATTTCGTTTCTCTGGTTTGATCGCTTGGCAGAGGGATCGATCGAACTTTCCAAAGGGGATAAACCAAGAACTTTTCTGGTGGTGATGCAGGCCAGAACTCTCGGCGTCGCGGCTTTTTTTACCCGCGACCGGGTTGAAAGATATGAGACCCTCATGGAGGTTGCCCCACAAGGTTATTTGCGACCGCTATGGCACAGCTCGCATACGATTCGGGGCAGCAAAGACAATCGAAAAGAAAAAACGACCAAGTTAACTTTTGATTACACTGCCGGGAAGGTTCGCTATCAGAAGCAAAAAAACGGTAAAGTTTATGCCGAGCAGATATTTGAACTGGAAAAGGGCAAGCCGGAATTTGATATTCTGACCGCCCTTTACAATCTACGCCTCGGTTTTTTCGGTCCGCTCAGCATGAGGGAAATAGCGATTCCAACCTTTCATCGGCAAGGTCCTCAGGATATTATTGTCGAACCATTAACCGGTCTGAACCGGGAGGACGCCAAGTTTTTTTCCAAGGATCCGATTCAATGTCGAATTCTGGTTGATCCGTCGGTTTTTGGAACCAAGGGGCGCGATATCTTTGCCAGTTTCGATGCTGCCATGAGACCCCGCAGGGGGATCATCAAAAATGTCATCGGGCTTGGTGATGTTCGCGGGATGCTCCGCCCCAATTGAGGTTTGGAAACTTCCGCTATTCTACTCAATAGCCGCACCAATGAGCCGCATCGGTCAGGGCTCTTTTGTTTCAGGAGGAATAATTAACATGTCTGCCCAGGAAAAAATATATGTCATCGGCCATCGGAACCCGGATTCCGATTCCATCTGCAGTGCCATTGCCTATGCGGAATTAAGGCGCCGACAGGGGGTGGCCGGGGTGCGTGCCGCACGCGCCGGAAACATCAACCAGCAGACCCAGTTTGTGCTGGATCTTCTGAACAGCGAGGTGCCGGTCCTGCTTTCCGATGTTCACCCCCGGGTGAAGGATGTGGTCACTGAAGCGGTCGTTTCGATTCACGAAGCGGAGCCGATGTCCAAAGCCATTGAGCTCTATCATGAAAACCGGATTCGCTTGCTGCCGGTGGTCGATGATGCCGGAGCAGCCAAGGGTTTGCTGTTGCTGAAAAGTATGACCGAATTTTTCCTGGTACCGACAGATCCGGACAAAATGCGCCGCGTTTCCGCCTCGCTGAACTCCATTCAGCGTTGCCTTAATGCCCAGGCTCTGCATTTGCAGGATGCCGACCGGGTCGATGATTTCAATCTGTTTGTCGGCGCCAGGCGGGAAACCAGTTTCAGACGCTGGGTCGCGGAGATCGCTCCGGAAAAAACGATTATTATCACCGGGGATCGGCCGGGGATCCAGCGTTTTGCCGTTGATGCCGGGGTTCGTTTGCTGATTGTCACCGGTAGTTCCACAGTTGATGAAGTGCTGTTGGCTCAAGCACGGAAGAAGGGGGTCTCCATTCTGGTCAGTAACTACGACACCGCCAATACGGTTTGGTTGACGCGTATGGCCACCCCAGTCGGGATGCTTGCCGAAGCGGACTTTATGACAGTCAAGAAAAATGACCTGTTGGAGGATTTGCGCCTGAAGCTGGTGCATGGCAACCAGCCCGGCGCGGTTGTCTGCTCGGTTGGTGGCCGAGTGGAAGGGGTCGCTACCAAAAGTCACTTGATTAAAAATTCGCCGGTCAAGCTGATTTTGGTTGACCATAACGAGCTATCCCAGGCGGTCCCCGGTGCGGACAAGGTTGAAATCATCGAAGTGATTGATCATCATCGCCTCGGCAACTTTCACACCGATATGCCGATCCGATTTATCAATCAACCACTCGGCAGCACCTGTTCGCTGGTGGCGACTCTCTATCGTCAGGCCGGTATCCAACCCGACTCAAAAACCGCCGGCCTGATGTTGGCGGGTATGCTCTCCGACACCGTGATCCTGAAATCTCCAACCACTACAGATGTTGACCGCGAGCTGGTCCCCTGGCTGGAAGAATTGTCCGGGCTGAATCATGAAGAGTTTGGCAATCGGCTGTTTGCCGCCGGCAGCCCGATGGCGAGTGGTGTTTCTGCACGGCAGTTGATTACCACCGACTTCAAGGAATATCAGGTCGGCAATTATCTGCTCGGTCTGGGGCAGGTCGAAGTCGTCAACTTTCATTCCTTTGACCGGCGTCGCCAGGAGCTGATCGAAGAGCTGGCGCGATTACGCGAGGAGAAAGGCTATGAGCTGGCTGCGTTGCTGGTCACGGATATCGTCATGGAAACAAGCTTGCTGCTGACCGCTGGGCCCAGTGAGCTACCGTACATGATCGGTTATCCCCAGGAAGGTGACAATCTCTATCGCCTTAACGGAGTCCTGTCCCGCAAAAAGCAGCTGGTTCCTCATCTGTTGAAGGTTTTCAAAGGGGCATAGGTCTTCAATTCTTCTGCCAGGAGCTCCGGGTCGGTCACCGGGGCAAGGCAACTATTGCCGGTACAGAGCCAGGCGGTGATGCTATTGTTAATGAGGTGTTTCCCGGCTGTGGCCGGAACCAGGGTTGACAGTTGCTCTGGCGCAGTGGTGACTATCGTGACCAGCTGCGGACGGAAACCGTGGACTGCCTTTTTCCAGGGCGCTGGCAAAGAATTGAGTTCAGGCGGCATGACTATCACCAGGGTCAGAGGTTCGCTTAAGGAAAGATCCAAAGCTTGGAGCAGGAAAGCGAAAGCGGTCGGGTATTGATCGGCTTTTGCCAGCAATTGTGCCAGCAGAGCTTTGCCACGCTGTTCGAAAGCGTTATTGCCGGTCAGTTGCGCCAGGCGGAACAGATTATGGGCGGTCACCGAAGATGCCGCCGGGAGTGCTCCGTCCTGCCTGCTGCGGCCGCGCCCCAGGCCCGGGACAATGGGCTCGGCGGCGTCAAAATAGCCCCCACGGCCATCATTGAATAATTCCTCGCAGCGCTGCATCAGACTCATGGCACGTTCCAAATGGCTGCTGTTGAAATCGCTCAGAAAAAGTTCGATCAGGCCGTAGATGAGGTAGGCATAATCTTCCAGGAAGCCGTCAATGCGGGTATCACCGGCGCGATATCGTCTTTTCAGTCGGCCGGAAAAAAACAACTCCCTACTGATGAAGGCGCTGGCTTTTTGTGCTGCATGCAGATAGCTGTCATTGTCCAGCAGCCGGGCGGCCCGGGCCAGGCTCGCTATAAGCAGCCCGTTCCAGGCGGTGATGATTTTATCGTCCAGATGTGGACGAGGCCTGCGGGAACGTTTTTGCAACAGCTTGCTCTGTGCTGCTTGTAACAGCTGTTCGGCTGCAGTGGTTGACAGCTGTCGTTGCTCTGCAACCGCGGCCAGCGTTTGGTTACGCGCGAGGATGTTTTTCCCCTCAAAGTTCCCCCCTGCCGAGATGCTGTAGTAATTTTCAAACAGGGTGCGTTCCTGTACCGTCAGCTCCGCTTCAAGGTCCTGTCGGCTCCAGAGGTAGTAGGTTCCTTCGCGTCCCTCGGAATCCGCATCCTCTCCGCAATAAAACCCGCCCTGGTCCTGCTGTAATTCACGCAGGCAATAGTTTAGAACCTGCTCTGCCGCCTGACGATAATTCCTCTGGCCGCTGACCAGCCACGCATCCAGGTAGGCATCGCTGATCAGGGCCTGATCGTAGAGCATCTTTTCAAAATGCGGAATCAGCCAGCGCTCGTCCACTGAATAGCGGTGCATCCCACCGCCCAACTGATCGGTAATTCCGCCGCCGGCGATATTGTCCAGGGTTTGTTGTGCCATCCCGGCAAGTTGGGAATCGTCAAAGCGTTGGGCAAGGCGAAACAACAGCGTCTGATTGTGGGGTTGGGGGAATTTGGGTGCACTGCCGAAACCGCCGTATTGTGGATCAAATAGTTCTTTCAGTTTTTCCGCAGCCCGGTGCAGGATCGCTTCTTCCGGGGGCTGTCGGTAACTCTGCGCCTCAAGGTCAAGGAGAGCATTCGCCAAACTTTCTCCGGCGTTGACCAGCTCCTGAGAGCGGGCTTGCCACATGTCGGCTATCTTGTCGATGATGTCGATCAACCCAGGCCTGCCACCACGTCCCTGGGGTGGTGCATAGGTGAGGGCGTAAAAAGGTTTGCCGTCCGGGCAGAGAAACAGATTCAGGGGCCAGCCTCCCTGACCGTTCATCATCTGGCAGGCCTGCATGAATCCGGCGTCCAGATCGGGGCGTTCTTCACGGTCGACTTTAATGGCAATGAAGGATCTGTTCAGTTTTTCGGCAACGGCTCGGTCGGTAAAGGATTCATGGGCCATGACATGACACCAGTGACAGGTTGAGTAGCCGATGGAGAGAAAAATTGGCCGGTTTTCCTGGCGAGCCCTGGTCAGAGCCGTTTCACCCCATGGATACCAGTCGACCGGGTTGTCAGCATGTTGCAGCAGGTACGGGCTTTTTTCGTATTGGAGGTGATTCACGCCAGTTTCTCCTCTCGCTTGATGAACAGAGCAAGGTTCATTATCAGGGAGAAACAACGCGCTGGGCAAGGGGGAAGACAAAAATAGCCCCGCGCCAGGAGGTGGAACGCGGGGCAGAATATCCTTAAGAGGAGAGGTTTGAATCTGTTAATAAGAATAATAGCCAAAAGTAAAATTAGAGTCAACTAAAAATTTAAAAAATTCTTATTTTATTTTTTAAAGCAGATTCCAGTTCATAAATCGCAGGATTTCCGCAGTGTGCTGGGCAGGGATCTGGATGAATAAGTTTACGACAAGGGTGGAAAGCGAGAGGTTAATCCGGATCAGGCTGGGCGTGGTAAAACATAACCAGGGCGGATCGGTTGAGATCTCCGCCCTGGCTGACCCATAGGATAGTGGGCTATTTTATATGACATTCCTTACATTTGGTTGGCCCTTGCTTCAGTTTGCTGTGGCAATCCTTGCACAGACTATGGAAGGCATTCTTGGCTTTGGGAGCCTCGGCAACGACGCCATGGCAGCTACGGCATGAGGCGTACTCGCCGGTGTGATGACAGGTGATGCATTCCGTCTGTTGTTGGTGAACCGTGTGATCGAAGGTGACTTTCCCCATTTTAGGTGTGAACTGAACTTCGGCAGGCGGCTGGACTTCCGCAATGACCATGCTGCTGAGACCAAGGACCAGGGCGAACAGGATGATGAGCATGAGTGACTTTTTCATTGATGAATTCCTCCTTGATAGTGGTAAACGGATTCAGTGTGGCCAGGTGAGCCACATCATCTCATGATCGCTGGTTCGGGGCAGTCGACATCCACGGATATTCATATCGATGTCGGGTAGAATAGTCCTGTTTTTAATATGTTAAAAAGCGTTATGTCAGGTCTTGGCGAGGTCTGCTGCAAGAGGATTTGCAGCATTTTCAAGTCTCTGCTATTCTCGCCTGGTTCCGTCGGTTATCCAGCGGCTGCACGACTGGTGCCGCTACCGACAAGTTGATGAGGCTGAAGGGGAACGGTTGGGATCGCAAAAGGATCTGTATGGATGAAATGAATGAATACCAGAATTCACCATCCGTTGCCATTGACGGTGCGGTTATCCGCCGGATACGGGAAGATAGCCGACTGACCCAGTTGTATGTGGCCAAAGTTGTCGGAGTGACCACCGATACCGTTTCCCGCTGGGAAAATAACCGCTACCCGACCATCCGCCGGGATAATGCGATGAAACTTGCGGAAGCGCTGGAGGTCGATCTTGCAGATATTCTGAAACAGGATCCAGAGGCAAAACCTTCCAGCGCAGCTGATCCGGCTTCTCTTCCCGGCAATTCGTTATCGGGGCACAAACGCTATGCCTTTATTCTCGGAGCCCTGGTGGTCGTTCTGGTGTTGCTAGCCATCTTTTGGCTGCGCCAGCAACAGGGGATTCCTCTTCATCTGCAGGCTGTGCGGATTTTGCCCCCCTATGCGGCTCCAGGAAGCAAGATTCTGCTTCAGGTCGATGTCGAGGCGGAGCAGCCACTTAAGATGATTCTTAAGGAACGGCTCCCCGCCGGCTGGCGATTTGTTGACGCCAAGCCGAAAGCATCAAATGTCGATGAAAAAAACGGGCTGGTCCGCTGGATTTTCAAAACTCCACTGCAACAGGCTAAAATCTTTTATCTTCTGGAAGTCGCCGCTGCTGCCCGCGTAGGTGAGCATATTGAGGTGAGCGGCGAACTGGTGGCAAATACCGCAACTGGTCCCTATACCGTAGCTATTCCCAACCGCGGTAAGCTGACCGTCGCACCGCTGCACTGGGCCGATCGTAACGGTAACTCGGTCATCGACGACATGGAGATTCTAGCGGTTTCAGATTTGTCGGCAGAGACCGGGGATGCTTTGGTCAACTGGAACCTCATTGAAGATCTCTGGGAGGCCGGCGGTTATCGCTGGGATCAACAAGAAAGGCGGTTTGTTCCCGCTCCCAGGGCATCTGAGCAACCTGCACAATAGTGAAAACTGCTGTCAGGAGGAGTAGACTTGGCCGAGCGGGTGTGTTTTATCCTGCCGCTGGTAAAAAGGTTTTGACATCATTGGTTGCGGTTTTTAGAATGGCCCGTCTACCGGGTTTCCGGCCTTATTGGCAGATCGATTGTGATCTCATTGTCCTGCCCCTTAACCACTGGAAATATAGGATTTATGGAATCTGTTGTTGCACTTCTGAAAGATGAGATGGAGGCCGTTGAAGGCCAATTCAGGAAGAATCTTGCTTCTGACGTCCAACTGATCGGTCAGGTTGGGAATTATGTCCTCTCCAGTGGTGGCAAGCGCTTTCGTCCCATGCTGCTTCTGCTCAGTGCCCGTCTCTGCCGTTATCAAGGCGATAAGCATATCGAACTGGCCGCAGTGGTTGAGTTTATCCATACTGCCACCTTATTGCATGACGATGTGGTGGACAGTGCCAGTTTGAGGCGCGGCAACCGTTCGGCTAATTCTGTCTGGGGGAATCAGGCCTCGGTGCTGGTCGGCGATTTTCTGTTTGCCAAATCTTTTTCAATGATGGTCGGGGCGGAAAGCCTGAAGATCCTGAAAATTCTTTCTGACACGACGACGCAACTGGCTGAAGGTGAAATTCTGCAACTGATCAATACCTGTGATCTTGCTGTCGATGAGGAGCGTTATCTGCAGGTGGTCAGGGACAAAACAGCCATCCTGATTGCTGCCGCCTGCCAGGTCGGTGCTGTTCTTTCCGGCGTTGCTTCCGAACAGGAAATTGCTTTGCGTGAATTCGGGCTGGAGATCGGGACCGCTTTTCAATTGATGGATGATGCTCTGGATTACGTGGCCGAACAAAAGGATTTCGGCAAGGAACTGGGACATGATCTGTTTGAAGGAAAGATGACTTTGCCGCTGATTCACGCCTATAATGGGTCCAATGCCGAGGAGCGCGCGGAAATTTCCCGGATCATTGAGGCGGAAGAACTCCTCTCTCCAGACCTCGAGTATGTCTGCAAATTGATTGTGGAGAAGGGCGGCATCGAATATACCCGCAGTAAAGCCGTTGAGCGTATCGAAAAAGCCAAAAAACTGCTGTCCATTTTCCCTGACAGCGAATCCCGCCAAGCCTTGTTCACATTGGCTGATTATGTGGTCTCAAGGAATAAATAGGTCGAATTGATCCCCGCGGATCGCAAAATATTGCCCAGCCTTGCCCACGGCTGAATATCGGATGGTCCAGATCGGGGCAGGCGGTTGTTTGGAAAGTCCTTTAAGGTATTTCTTTAACTGGCTGAAATATAACCTTTTGTGTGGTTTCTAGAAGCTGGTGCAGAAGCAACTTATTATGGGGTTTGCTCGCTCGTCCATAGGCTTAAGCAGCTGGTTTTTAACAGCTTGCTAGGTTGTTGTGCGGTTTTCGTCTATAATCCCTCCCATGTTTCATGTGAATTTACATAAAAAAGTTCTTGGCGCGTTCCTGCTGTTGTCGTTGTTGCCGCTAGGTTTGCTGCTTTTCAATTCCCAGCACAGTCTGCGTCTGGTTGAAGATCTGCTGCGGCGCAGGACCACCGAGGCCCTCGATAGTCAGGCCGCGGCAGCTCTGGAAAAGAGAGCCCAGATGGTCGCCGGGCAGGTGACCGCTTTTCTGCACGAGGTTGAAGGTGATCTCCTTGATCTGAGCCTGCTGCCCCCATCAGAACAACAGTATCTCAACTTCGATTGGTCCCATCAGCGTGAGATCTGGTATCGCCGGGGGACCAACAGCGCCCCTATTGAGGTCCGGGAAAAAATCCTCCTTTACAGTGAACTGGCTTATATCGATGCCCGCGGACAGGAGCAGGTGCGCATTGTTGACGGTCGCCCCTCCACGAACTTACGCAATGTTGCTGATCCGGTCTGGACCACCTATAAATCAGAAGATTATTTTCGCCAGGCATCCCGGTTGGCGAGCGGTGAGATCTGGGTTTCGCACCTTAATGGCTGGTATGTCAGCCGGGACGAACAGCTGCAGGGAGCGGACACTCCTCTGGCTGCCGTGCAGGGCGCTCCCTACCGGGGGGTGATCCGGTTTGCCACTCCGATCAGGAAAGACGGTCGTCTGCAAGGGGTGGTTGTGCTGTCCCTTGATCATCGTCACTTGATGGAGTTTACCCAGCATATCAACCCAGGTGGCGAGAACGATGTTGTTTTTCCTTCCTACGCAAGCGGTAACTACGCGTTTATGTTCGATGATTTGGGCTGGACCATCGTTCACCCCAAATATTGGGATATTCGCGGCTTCGATCCCGACGGCAAACTGGTTCCAGCGTACACCAAAGACACCCCTCCGGAGGTGGTGAGGGCCGGTCGTATCCCTTTTCATCTGCTTGAAGCCGGTTTTATTCATCCCAATTATCCCAAGGCGGCCACGGCTGTCCAGCAAGGTCATTCCGGGGTGCTGGACACGACCAATATCGGTGGCTCCAACAAAATCATGGCCTTTGCGCCGATTCGCTATGCGCGTGGAGACTACAGCAAATTCGGGATTTTCGGCGGCATTACCATCGGGGCCGAAATTGCCCAGTTTCATCAGCCGGCACTGGCCACCTCACGGTTGATCAAGCAGCAGATCAACAATTATCTCATGCAATCCTGGCTGGTCATTTCCGTAACGATTATGGTGGTTATCGCGGTGGCCTATTTCCTATCCAACAGCATTGTCCGACCGGTGCTTTTGCTGACCGAAGGAACCCGAAAGATGATCAGCGGCAATCCGGCTACCCAGATCAAGGTGGAAGCTAGCTCCAACGATGAGGTCGGTGTCCTGGCGGAATCTTTCAATACCATGGTCGAAGAATTGCACGGCCGCCGGCAACGACTGATGAGCACATTGCAGGCGCTGCGCAGATCCCGCAAAGAGATCATCCGGGAGCGCAATTTCAAGGACACGGTTTTTGAAAATATCGAAACCGGTCTGTTGACCTTTGATCGCGATTGTAAAGTGACGTCAGCCAATGGTCCGGCCTGTACGGTGCTGGGTATTGAACGGCCCGGCCCGGACTGTGCGTGGCAAGACCTGCTCGGGCAATGGCCCGAACTGGGAGAGATTCTGGAAGGCTGGTTTATCGCTGGCCAGCAGGGGCAGAGTGGACCATTCCGCAGTTATGTCGCCATAGACCGAAAGGGCCGCAATCTGACCTACCGGATGGCCTTGTTCCCCCTTAGCTTCAGGCAGCAGGCGGGGTGGCTGTTGACCATCGAGGATCTCACCGAACGGGTCAACATGCGCCAGCAGATGGCACGCATGGATCGACTGGCTTCACTGGGGCGGATGTCTGCCGGGATCGCGCATGAGGTGCGCAATCCGTTGACCGGGGTCAGCCTGTTGCTGGATGAATTACACGATCGCCTGCTCGGTCACGAGGCTGATCAGGAACTCATTCGCAAGGCGCTGGGAGAAATTGAACGACTTGAAACCCTGGTCACCGAAATGCTCCATTTCTCGTCAATGCCCGAGCCTCATCTGGTCTTTGGTAAGATCGATGCGGTGGTGCAGGATTCCCTGTTTTTACTGCGCAAACAGTGCCAGCGCCAACAGGTCAAGCTGATTGAGGATGTCCCGGCTGACTTGCCGCAACTGCAGATGGATGCGGATCGGCTCAAGCAGGTGCTGCTCAATCTGTTGAACAATGCCCTTGACTCCATGCCTGACGGCGGGCAGTTGGAGGTATCGGTCAGACCGCAGGGGGAACAGCTGGTCCTCCGGGTTAAGGATAGCGGTTGCGGGATTCCGGCTGACCGGTTGCCGTTGGTCTTCGAGCCGTTTTTTACCACCAAAGGGCAGGGGACCGGGCTCGGGCTGGCCATCAGCTATAACATTGTCTCCGACCATAACGGGACCATTGATATTGAAAGCAACCCCGGTGAAGGAACGACCGTGCTGATTTCTCTCCCTCTGACCAGGCCGAAGTGATTCCCTTCAGCAGATCTGGATATCCGGCGACCTCTCCGCGCAGCTCATCAAGTGGCGAAAATTGACCATTTTTCTTGTTGAATCTAAGATCAACCGTTATATTAAGCACTTCGCTTGAGACTCACGGCAGTGTTTTCAGAGGGTTCAAAACCCGGGCAGGGATGGATCATGGAAAAAATATTGATTGTTGATGATGAAGCGTTTATCCGCGAGAATCTGGAGCGGATTCTGGCCGAGGACGGTTATCGACCCATTTCGACCGACTCTCCGGAGGAGGCCATCCAGATTGTTGGGGAAGAAGAAATCAGCCTTGTCCTGCTTGACCTCAATCTTGGCGGGAGCAGCGGTTTGGATGTTTTGCGCACCATGCGCGAGGTCGATCCGGAAATCCTGGTCATCATCATTACCGGCTATGGAACCGTAGAGAGTGCTGTAGAGGCTCTTAAAATCGGGGCCTATGACTATATTAAAAAACCCTTCAAAGCGGATGCGATTCACCTGATCGTCAAGCTGGCGCTGGAAACCCAGAACCTGCGGCGCAAGGTCAGGCACCTCTCCAAGGACGCCGCCGGTATCAATATGGTCGGCACCAGTCCGGCATTGCTGCAGATTTTTCAACAGATCCGTGAAGTTGCCAAGCATGAAACCGCCACTGTTCTGATCACCGGAGACAGCGGCACCGGCAAGGAGCTGGTGGCCAGTGCTATTCATAACCTGTCACCACGCAGTGAGCAGCCCTTTGTCGAAATCAACTGTGGGTCGTTGCCCTTCAATCTGCTGGAGACGGAACTGTTCGGTCATGAACGGGGTGCGTTTACCGACGCTAAAAATCGTAAGATCGGTCTGTTTGAACAGGCTGATAGCGGCACCATCTTTCTTGATGAAATCGGCGAAATGGACCTCAGCCTGCAGGTCAAGCTGTTACGGGTCCTTGAAGATCGCAAAATTCGCAGGTTGGGGGGGACGCGCAATATCGACATTAATGTGCGGATCATCGCAGCAACCAACGCAGAGCTGAAAACAGCTATCGAACACAAGGCGTTTCGGGAGGATCTTTATTATCGACTCAATGTTTTCCCGATTCACATTCCGCCATTGCGCGAACGGCGGGAAGATATTCCGCATCTTCTTGGACACTTCCTGCAGCGCTTTTGCCGCGAGTTCAACAAGCCAATGAAGGGATTTTCCCGTGATGCCCTTGATCTGATGACGCGTTACCACTGGCCGGGGAATGTCCGGGAATTGCGCAATGTGGTGGAGCGGATCTGTATTATGCACAATGTTGAGCAGATTGAGTCGGCTCACCTGCCGCGTGAGATCTGGGGAGAGGCTCCACAGAGCGAACTGCCCTTTAATTATGAGATTCCCCCGGAAGGGATTGTTCTGGAGGATGTAGTCGGCCAGGTTGAGAAAAACCTGGTTGCCAAAGCGTTTCGCATCACGGGTGGTAACGTCGCCAAAACTGCGCGTATTTTGAATGTTCCGCGTGGTACGTTGCGCTATAAATTGGAAAAGTATCAGCTTGTTTTCGATTGAATTCGTCGGGCAGGAAAAGGCGGAAAACCGCCAGTTCTGACGAATTTTTTTCCAGTTCTTCGTGTGGCTTTGCGGTTGGTTCAGGCCGCTGTTTAGGCAACTGCACGGAAAACCGACGTTATCTATTATTTATCATAAAATGAGCCACTTGGTACTCGATTTGCTTTATTAACGTTCCAGGATTGTTGGGAATTTACGAAATTTCTCGATCCACTTTCTCCAGTCCATCACCAATGGACATTGGCCCCGTTCCCGCCTCCTCCGGAACGGGGTATTTTTTTTGAGTTGAGTCGGGATGGGAACGCTAGCCAGATTATTCGACCAAGTCCGCGAAGTTCTGGTGCGGACTTGGTCGAATAAGAACAGGTCTGCGGGCAATCAGAGCTGTGCGACCGCTTGTCTGGCGCCGTGTTGGTACAGAGTGGTGAGAGCGCTGGTCAGCTCGTTGCGGAAACCGTCCTGGGCAGGCAGATCGCTGCCAAAGATCTCTGTAACGGCAAGAATGGCGTCGATATAACCGGGAATATCTTGCTGATGACGATCGGCACTGGCCCGCAGCCGTTCGGCGAAGGGATCGCTGACTTCAATCGGCTGGCCCTGCTCATCAATTCCAGTGGCGTAGCGCAACCAACCGGCGAGGGCGAGCATGAGCCGCGGACTGGACAGCCCTTGAGCAAACCGGTCGCGCAGGGTATCGAGAATCCGCGGTGGAATCTTCAACGATCCGTCCATGGCGATCTGCCAGGTCCGGTGGCCGAGGGTGGTGTTGCGGAAGCGTTGAATCAGGCTTGCGCAATAGGCCTGCAGGTCGACATCTTCCGGCATCTGCAGGGTCGGTACGATCTCTTCGCGCATCATGTCTTCGATAAAGTTGCGGTAGCTCGGCTCGGCAATGACCTGGTGGATAAAGTCAAAACCGCCCAAATAGCCTAAGTAGGCCATGGCTGAATGGGAGCAGTTGAGCAGGCGCAGCTTCATCTCCTCGTAAGGAGCGACATTCTCAACAAAGGTCACACCGAATTTTTCCCAGGCCGGGCGCGGCTTTGGCAGGCTGTTTTCGATCACCCACTGGCTGAATGGTTCACAAATGACCGGGGCCTCATCCTGGTAACCGAGGGTACGGGAGAGCTGGTCGATATCTTCCTGGGTTGTTGCCGGCACAATGCGATCGACCATGGTGTTGGGGCAGGTCACAGTTGCAGCGATCCAGTCAGCAAGTTCACGATCCCGCAGGGCAGCAAATTCGACAACGACTCGTTGCAACGCCGAACCATTGGCAGGCAGGTTGTCGCAACTAAGCAGGGTGAACGGGGTGCGCCCGGTTTGGCGGATTCGCGCCAGCGCTTCGACCACATAGCCGTGCATGGTCTTCGGCTGCTCCGGGTGTGCCAGATCGTGGATCACATCTGGATGTTCAGCCATTAACGCTCCACTGGCCGGATCACGCAGATAGCCTTTTTCAGTGATGGTCATGGAGACAATACGCGTGGCGGGGTCCACCAGCTGCTGGAGAACCTGTTTCGGGTTTTCCGGAGCCACCAGGATATCTCGGATGGCGCCGATCACCCGGTAGTCCTCTCCATTTTCACTTCGTTCCACCAGGGTATATAGGCCGTTCTGCGGGTTCAGCCGGTCACGGACTCCGGCACTGCGCAGGCTGACTCCGGTGATCCGCCAAGCTCCGCCGTCAGCGGCGAGGACGTCGTCGGTGTAGGCGGCCATATGACCACGGTGGAAAGCTCCGATTCCCAGATGGACAATGCCGACCTCATGGTCTTCTGGGTTGTAGCGGGGGAGGTGGACTTCGCCTGCGATCTGGGCGAGGTTATTTAACCGTTTCATGTGATGATGTCCTTAACCTTGATTGTTGATGCTGGGGTGAGTCAGGGCGGTGATCAGCCCGCGCAATTCCGCCAGCCCTTTGAGTCGACCAATGGATGGATAGCCCGGTTGCCCCTGTCGGTTCAGGTCATCCAAGATATCCATGCCGTGATCGGGACGAATCGGGATGCTGCAGTCTTTCCGACCGGCAGCCCGTCTTTTTGCTTCCTGACGCAAAATCGCCTGTACCAGGGCGACCATGTCCGTATCGCCGCACAGGTGTTCGTCTTCATGAAACGAGGTCGGTACACCCTCGGCCTCCCTTTTGACATTGCGCAAATGAACAAAATGAACCCGGTCGCCCAACCGATCGATCATCCCTGGCAGGTCATTGTCGGCCCGGGCTCCCAGCGAGCCTGCACAGAGCGCGACCCCATTGGCGGGGACGTCCACAGCGGCAAGCAGGGTTGCGTAATCCTCTTCGGTCGATACGATCCGCGGTAGGCCCAACAAGGGGAAGGGCGGATCATCCGGATGACAACACAGTCGCAGACCGAGTTCCTGGGCACAGGGGGCAACCTCGGCCAAAAAGTCGATAAAGTGTTGGCGTAGCTGTTGCGGACTGATTCGATCATATTCAGCCAGGTGCCGACGGACATCCGGCAAGGTGAGCTGTTCGGCTGCTCCTGGCAGACCGCAGGCGACATTGTCTGTGATCTGCTGGCGCAACTGTTCACTCATGCCGGCGAAACGTTTTTCGGCTTGAGCCACAATTTCCGCTGGAAATTCCTCTGCAGCTCCGGCACGTTGCAATATGAAAATATCGAAAGCTGCAAAATCGATCAGGTCAAAACGCATGGTTGTGCCGCCGTGGGGCATGTGCCACTTCAGGTCGGTGCGGGTCCAATCCAAAACTGGCATAAAATTATAACAGATAACCTCGATACCCTGAGCGGCAAGGTTCCTGAGGCTGGTTTTGTAATGTTCAATATGATCACGCCAAGGACCGGTTTGTTTTTTGATGTCTTCGGACACCGGCAGACTTTCAACAACTTCCCAGGTCAACCCGGAAGGGGAACCATCTTTTTTGCAGGCGATTTCTTCCTGCCGCTTGGCAATCTCTTCCCGTGTCCAGACAACTCCCGGGGGAATGTGATGCAGCGCCGAGACAACCCCTTCAACACCAGCCTGCAATATATCATCAATTGATGTTCTGTCCGCCGGCCCGAACCATCTCCATGTTTGTCGCATATTGATATCCTCTTTTTAATTAATTAACTGGTGCGGGAAGCGTCTCGCCCAGTGGTAAGTCTGACCGTATCTGATATTCTGTCAGTATTCCTGAAAGCTTCTTAAATGATTGAAAAAATAGAGTTTGAAACAGCGCCTGCTGGTTGTGGAATCTAGTAATAAAGTCAAGCTGTTATGCGCTCCTGGCAAATCCCGTATATCGAGTTTTTGTGTTGACTAGTATGGTAGTATGTTATATAAGCCTTTCAGGAGCCCGTCAAGTGATAATGAATTTACCACAGAGTTCTTCTTTGAAGCAGGGGAAGTCGGTCGGCCCGCAAGTTTACAAGATCTTGCGCGATCAGATTATCCGCGGTCATTTTGCGCCAGGAAAAAGAATTTCTGAGTCGGAAATATCCCGTCAGCTCAATGTCAGTCGGCAGCCTGTTCGCGAAGCCTTTATCAAGCTGCGTAACGATGGACTGGTCGAGGTTCGTCCGCAACGGGGAACTTTTGTGACCAAGATCTACCTCGATGCCGTCAATGATGCCCGTTTCATTCGGGAGGCGATCGAAGTCGAAATCGTCAAATTGCTTGTTCAACTGGCTGACCCTGAACATATTCGGTTGCTCAGGGAGCTCATCGAGCTGCAGAAAAAATCTTGCGGCGCTGATCCTGACGAATTTTATCAGCTTGACGAACAGTTTCATCGAATGCTGGCTGACCTGGCCGGGAAATCCACGGTGTGGAATGTGGTCGCCCGTTTGAAAGCCCATTTTGACCGAGTTCGCTATCTCAGCTCCAGTCAGAAGCCCCTGCAACGGCTGATCGACCAGCATGAGAATTTGCTTGATGCAATTGCCAGGAAGGACTTGAAGAAAGCAGAAAATGCCATACGCTGCCATATGAAAGAGGTGCTGATTGATCTTCCGAAAGTGGTGGCAAAGCAACCTGAACTATTTGCTGAACAAGGAACAACCCCACAAAGTTGAGAGGAAGCTGTCTTCAGTGTGGAAGGGGCTTCTTATTTAAAAACCATGTAACGCGTTAGGGAGGTAGTATGACAATGCTGAATCGTTTCGGAAAAGCCTTGCTTACAGGAGTTTTTGTCGCGCTGGTTGCCATGCCCGCTGCTGCTGCGGATATGACACTGAAGCTCGGTCACCTTGCCAATGAAGACAATACCTGGCACAAGGCATCGGTGAAGTTTGGTGAAGAGTTGGAAGCACTCACCAATGGACGCATTAAGGTGCAGGTGTTCCCTAATGAATCTCTGGGTAAAGAGATGGATCTGATTAACGGGATGCAGCTTGGTACCGCCGATATGACAATTACCGGTGAAAGTTTGCAGAACTGGGCGCCGATGGCTGCGTTGCTGGCGGTTCCATATGCTTATAAGTCACTTGAGCATATGGACTCTGTGGCCGGTGGTGAAATTGGTGAAAAAATCAAGGCTCAAATCATCAAAAATGCGCGGATTCGTCCGATCGCTTACTTTGCCCGTGGTCCGCGGAACCTGACCAGTAATCGCCCGATCAAGACACCGGCCGATCTGGACGGGCTGAAAATGAGGGTTCCCAACGTACCGCTGTTTGTTGATGTCTGGAAAGCTCTGGGTGCCAAACCGACTCCCATGGCATTCTCTGAAGTTTTTACTTCGTTGCAGAATGGTACCATCGGCGCTCAGGAAAACCCTCTTGCGCTGATCAAGTCAGCGAGCTTTTATGAAGTCCAGAAATATGTCAATCTGACCGAGCATGTTCGTTCCTGGATTTACCTGACCATTTCCGAGCTGACTTGGAATAAGCTTTCTGCAGAAGATCAGAAAAATGTCCTGGAGGCTGCTAAACGGGCTCAGGCTTATGAGCGTCAATTGTTCCTTGCCGATGAAAAGAAACTGGTCAGCGAACTTGAAGCCAAAGGAATGACTTTTGTCAAGGTCGATAAAAAAGCCTTTGCTGATAAAGCAAAAGGTGCGGTCCTTGCCAACGTCAAGCCTGAAATTCGTCCGATTGTCGAAGACCTGTTTAACCAGTAAATCGTTCTTCTTTAGCTGCGTGACTTTCTGTCACGCAGCTTTTTTCAGTAAAGGCTTCAAGATGGACTGAACTCTTCGCACTTTATCGTTGAAAGTGATTGTCAGTCAAAAGTGACGGAGGCTTTTCAGAGTAGTAAGGATTGAAATTCATGCAGAAATCGATAATACAGTCATTCAATGCAGGTTTGGTCAAAATGACCCGCTTGTTGGTCGGCCTTGCTTTCTGTGTTCTTATTGTTTCGGTCACAATACAGGTTCTAGGTCGAAGCGGAATATTCGACTCTCCAGTCTGGACCGAGGAGTTGACCCGTTTTGCGCTTTTGTACCTGACGGCCTTTGGAGTCGGTCTTTCCCTGCTTAGTGGTGACTTGGTCAATGTAGATATTGTCTGCGTTACTCTTCCGCCACGGGTCCAATGGTTCTTACAAATAGTCTGTGCCATTATCATGGCCTTGCTGTGTATTTTCTTACTTGAACCGGCCTGGAGATTTACTGAGATTGGTGCTTATCAGACCTCTCCAGCCCTTGGCTGGAGAATGACCTATATTCACGCCAGCGTTTTGTGCCTGATGATTTCTTTAGGGGTTTTTGCTCTAGCCAGGGTGGCTTCCCTGCTGCTTGAATTTCGTAAAGTCTGGGAGAAGAACCAATGAATCTTGCCATCTTGATTGGTGTCTTTGTCGGAGGCCTGGTGATTGGGTTGCCGGTTGCTGTAACTTTGGGTGTTTCCTCTTTTTGCTATTTGCTGGCAGCAGGTATCCCCCTGGTCGTTATGCCACAGAAAATGTACGCCGGGATCGATGTCTTTGTCCTGCTTTGCATTCCCGGTTTTATCCTTGCCGGGAACCTGATGAATAATGGCGGAATTACTGAGCGGATCATTCGATTTGCCAATGGGCTGGTCGGTTGGGTTCGTGGTGGCCTTGGCCTGACCAATGTTGCGGCTTCCATGCTGTTCGGCGGTATTTCCGGAACCGCAGTTGCCGATGCCGCCTCTATTGGTGGGGTCATGATTCCCGGGATGAAGAAAGCCGGCTACCCTGCTGACTTTTCGGCTGCTGTGACTGCCGCTTCATCAACGGTTGGGCCGATCATCCCTCCAAGTGTGCCGATGATTATTGTTGGTGCTTTGTCGGGTATCTCGGTTGGACAGATGTTTATTGCCGGCGCAGTTCCTGGAATATTGCTTGGTGCCGCCATGCTGGTCACCACCTATCTGATTGCCTCGAAAAAGAAATTCCCACGCCAGAAATGGGAAGGGTTCAGGGAAGTTGGCCGGTCTTTTCTTGGAGCCTTTTGGGCGTTGGCCATGTCGGCGCTGATTATTGTCGGCATGATCAGCGGTCTGATGACCCCCACCGAAACAGCGGTGATCGCATGCATTTATGCAGTTATTGTCGGTGCGGCTTTTTATCGGGAATTGCCGCTTAAGCTGGTTCCAAAAATTCTGATTGACAGCGCCGTATCTTCGGCCGCTATTCTGGTGTTGGTTGGTTTCGCCAATGTCTTCGGCTGGATTCTGGTCTCTGAACAGATCCCCCAGACCATAGCCAAAGCGGTCCTGGCAATTACTGATAACAAGTATGTCGTCATCCTGCTGATCAATCTGCTGCTACTTTTTGTCGGCATGTTCATGGAAACGATTGCCGCACTTATCATCCTTTTTGTGCCGCTGTTAACTTTGGCTCAAGGGGTTGGGATCGATCCGTTGCACTTTGCGACTTTCGCTGTTCTTAACCTGATGATCGGGTTAACTACCCCACCGGTTGGAGTCTGCCTTTTCGTCTGTGCTAATATCGCTGAAATCCCTTTGAGTGCTGTTATCAAGGCGATCCTGCCGTTTTTGATTACCAATATTATTGTCTTGTTGCTGGTGTCCTATATTCCGGCCATTGCGACTTGGTTGCCGGGTGTTCTGTTCGGCTAGGATTTTTGGAGAATGACTATGGAAACACGTGTTTGTCGCCTCTATGGCGAAAAAGATTTGCGGATTGAGACTGAGTCCGTTACAGAATATGGCGCCGATGAAGTTGTGGTCCGAGTGGGCAGGGGAGGGATTTGTGGCTCTGACCTCCACTATTATCTGCATGGCGGATTCGGTACTGTTCGGGTTCGCGAGCCGATTATTCTCGGCCACGAGTTCGCCGGAACCATAGAGGCACTAGGCGCTGATGTGACCGGCCTGAGTGTCGGCGACAAGGTTGCGGTCAATCCAAGCCAACCCTGTGGGCAATGCCGTTACTGTCAGGAGGGGCTTTACCAGCACTGTCTCGACATGCATTTTATCGGTTCGGCGATGCGTTTGCCTCACGAACAGGGCGGTTTTCGCGAGCGGATAGTCATCGCCGCAAAGCAATGTGTTAAAGGGGAAGCCAGCATTGCGGAACTGGCTTGTGCGGAGCCGTTGGCGGTATGTCTGCACGCGGCCAAAAGCGTGACAGCGCTGGCCGGTAAAAAAGTCCTGATCAACGGTGCCGGCCCCATTGGTGCACTGTGCACGGCTGTTGCCAAATATTTCGGTGCCGGCGAAATTGTAGTAGTCGATCTGGCTGCCAAGACGCTTGCCGTTGCTGAGCAGATGGGCGCGCACAAAACGATTAATATCGCTGAACAAGCCGATGCGCTGGATGTTTATGTTCAGGACAAGGGCTATTTTGAGGTGATTTTTGAGTGTTCAGCGGCGCAGAGCGCGATTGAAAATGTTCTCAATGTGATCAGACCCCAAGGAACCATTATCCAGGTTGGAGTCAGTGGTGCCCTGAATATTCCCCTCAATATGCTGGTCGGCAAAGAAGTCAGATGGATTGGCAGCCAGAGGTTTCATCCCGAATACGCCGAGGCGGTGGACTTAATCAGCCAGGGTAAGATCGATGTCAGCCCTATTGTCACCGATGTATTCCCAATGGAGCAGGTCCATAAAGCCATCGAAGCGGCCACTGACCGGACCCGTTCGGTCAAGGTCCAGGTCGCATTTGACTCCTAGTGTCCTGTGTGGTTAGTTCTATAGTCTAATTCTGGTCCTTTTTACTGCTGTCTACGTTCTGCCTTCTCGGCTTGGCTTTGGCCAGGCCTGCGGCGGCACGCCTTGGCAGCAGCAAAAATGACTCAAAATTTATACAAACAACTAACCGCACAAGGACACTAGCGAATAAATCCGAAGCTGCTGTGCAATGGTGTCCAGCAGCTTCGCCGGCTCTTTTTTCGTTATACCGGGGATAATTCAATTTTACCCTGGTTTGTGGTGGCGTCGCGCTCCGGCACCGCTTGCCTTTCGAATCTTACCGAGTGTTGCTATGAACAGCATAAAAAACTGCAGCTACGGGCAGGAAAATACCTGGCAACGGATCGCTGCACGTGAGGTGGACCGTTTTGTGCGCTCTGCCCTGCAGGCCGGCGGCACTGACGAAGCGTCTGCCGATGCAGTGGCCCGCGCCCTGGTTGGCGCCTCACTGCGCGGAGTCGATAGTCATGGTCTGCGCTTGTTGCCCCATTATCTGAAAGTTCTCCGTGGCGGGCGAATTAACGGTCGCCCTGAGCTGGCCTTCAAGCCGCTCAGCAATACGACCGGAACCCTTGATGCCGATAACGGTTTCGGTCATTTGGCCGGTTATCGCGCTATCGAAGAGGGGATTGCCTTGGCCGAAAAAAACGGCATGGGGGCAGTCAGTGTGGTCAATTCATCCCATTTCGGAGCTGCTGGCAGCTTTACCCTGGCTGCTGCTGAGGCCGGTTATTTGGCGGTAGCGTTCAGCAATTCAGATAAACTGGTGCTAGCTCACGATAGTGTGGCACCTTTTCATGGAACCAATCCCATCAGTTTTGCAGCTCCGCTGCAGGGGCAACGGCCGTATCTGATCGATATGGCCACCAGTTCCATCCCTTATAACCGGGTGCTTCATTACCAAACCATCAAGCGTGAGCTACCAAGTGATGTGGCGGTCGATAGCGCCGGCCATATGACCACGGATCCTTTCGCAGCTGCAGCCCTGCTGCCGCTGGGCGGGCTTGGCTATGGCTATAAAGGGGCCGCCCTGGCCGGGCTTTGTGAAGTCCTCTGCGCGGCGCTGACCGGCATGGCTTTCAGTCATCAACTGCTGGCGATCAATGGTCCGGACCTTTCAACCAAGCGGCGTCTGGGGCATTTCTTCCTGGTTATGAAGCCTGAGGCCTTTATTGAAAGATCCCTTTATGAAACACAGATGACTGCTTATTTGCAGGATCTGCGCACTCAAAATGCAGTTGCCGGGACCACAGTCATGGCCCCGGGGGATCGGGAATGGCGAGTTCAGGAAGAGCGGGAAGCAGAGGGGATTCCGGTTGATCCGGTGTTGCTGCAATTACTTGCGGACCAGGCCGAGGCCCTGCATGTCCCTGGATTGACTGCGTTTCTAAAATGAAGAGCCGGGCTGCTGTAGGAATTCCAGTTCCGCCCGGGTGGAAGATCGGTTGAGAATTTTATTGCGATGGGGGTAGCGGCCAAACTGTTCCAGGATCTTTTTATGGCGTAGTTCAAAGTCCAGGTTCGATTCCAGCCCCGGCTGGCTAAACAAGTCCACGGCCTGGCGATGGATGTGCAGGGATTCGCTGTGCATGAACGGCATATAGAAAAAACTTTTTTCAGGGGCGGGGAGTTCGCTGTCTGCGCCGCAGAAGATGCCTTCCTGGGCCAGGGCCAAAGCCAAGGGATCGGTGGCAAAAGCCTGTGCTGAATCACGGTACATATTGCGCGGGAATTGATCCAGAACAATGATTTCAGCGAGTCTCCCTTCGGCAGTCTGGCGCCATTCGGCAAGTTCACAGCAAGCAGCGCGCCGGTAGACCTGCTCAAAGCGGTTTTTTATCAGCCGGTCAAAATCCTGGTCTTTGGCCCACCAGCTGGCTTTGTCGATCTCTTCAAACCAAAAATGAATGATCTCTTGATATTTCAATGTGTTCAGTTCCTTTTTTAGGTAGGCCAATGCCCCTCCAGAGCAGAGGTGAACCACGGATCTTCTTCAACAATTGAACTGTTTGGCCAGGTAGCCCTGCAGATCAGGATGGTCCGGTTTTTTCAAAACTTCCTCGATCCAGGCTTCCTTTTCAAAACAGATCAACTGTAAATCCCAGACGCAGGCGATCAACCCGGTCGGAGTTTTGTGCTCAAGGATATCCGGATGCTCTTCCGAAGAGACATAGACATGGTGGTGTAACTCATTTTTGTCCGCCCACCAGTCGATGAAGATGAAATTAGCTGTTTTGCCCTGATGAACACCGACAAAACCGACTCCATAGCACTGTTCCGTAGAAGGCTGCGCCAAGCGTTCCCGGGTAATCTCTTTCGCGGTGGCAATCAGGCCGGGGCAAGGCGCGGGTCTATTATAGGCGATCCAGTAGGTCTTCATCCGCCAGCCGGGGAAATCCCAGAAACCGAGAAAGCGAATTGGCCGGTCACAATAACCCTCTATTAGCTTCACCATGAACTGCTCCTGTGATCAAAAAGCCTTTCAGGATATTTTATTGTTCTGGTTCAGTATAACAAATATAGCAGTGCCAAAAATATGCTCCCCGTGAGGATGTTGCTGGACAACCTGTTATTGTTCTTGCTCGGCGAGGATTTGGTCTGCACATTGGGCATAGGACCTGTTAAGGGGGCCGTAGTAAGGCGAGAACCGTTCCGGTTGTAAATCGAGGTAATCCGGACGCGGATAGGTTTGGCGAAATTCTTTGATTTTCTGCAGATAGCGACGGGTTATGGTGATTTCCCGGGTCTGCATCAGCTCTTTCTTACTCCAGGCAGCACAGCTGATGGCATCGAGTTGATAGTTTAGGAATTTGATCAATTCCTGCTGTTTGCCTTTCTGGAGCAGCGTCAGGGCGTGAATGAAGGTTGCCGCATCCCGGTCACGAACCAGCAGGGCACGATGGGTGAGGACCTGTTCAATCAGGATTTGTGGGTCTTGCGGAAAATCTTCAGCCGAAACGAAGGTCGTCGGCAGCAGGGTGATGATCAACAACAGGCAGGCTCTGATACGATTCATCGTTCCTTCCTTCGTGACGGTCTGGGTGACACGGCATGACATGCGCCGCTGGTCAGGTTTGCAGATAGATTTCAATCCGTTCTTTGCCTTTGCCGATGTTGTTCCTTTTCAGGACGATATCGCCGATTTCGCCGGTCTTGCGCAGATGGGTGCCGCCGCACGGTACCCGGGCAAAACCATCGACCTCCCAATAGCGCTGTTCTGCCGCCGGATCGCTGAAGGCGCTGACAATATCCAGGTTTTGTTGAATGAGGGACTCGGCTGCAGTTCGTAGCTCAGGGAGCAGGGGCGAAATATTTTCTTCGTAAAGGAAATCGAGACGAGCTTTTGCCGGGGAGATATGGGCGCCGATTTTGGTGATGCCCGGCCTTTGTCGATAGGTTAACTCCAGAATCAGTTCCGCGGCAAAGTGCAGTTGCATCAAGCGGTAGCGCCGCTCCCAATCAATGGCGATGGTGACGCGATCCTCCGCTTGCAGACCGTGTCCGGCCGGCAGGGTATAGATGATATCCTGGCCGTCTTTGACCGCCTCAAGAACGGAAACGCCAGCAATGGTTCCGCAGTCGCTTTCCTGCCCGCCGGAACAGGCAAAGAAAACAGTTTCTGCAACAGTCACCTGCTCTGCAGAGGCGGTGGTGATAACCGTGTCGTTGCTGGTCTGATAGGGATTTTCCCAGAAGAGTTTTGCAGTCATGGTAAGTCGAGTCCTGCTTTCAAGATGATTATTATTGGTGGCAGATCAAGCGATCTGATTTTTGCCTGATTTAAGCGCGTTCGGCAATGGTTCTGCTCAGCTGAAAAGCCCTCTCCCAAGGGCGCATAAAAGTTCAAAGGGGCTCCCTTCTGGGCATGATTCTATTCTGAAACTTAGCTTGCCGTTAGGTTATCAAGTCCATGTTTCTGAAACTCGTCGGCCCATTTGTCTTCATGCTTTTGAATGGCGATAAATTTTTCTTCTGAAGAAAGCCTCTCCAGGCTGCCTGGTGGCAGTTCTTTGAGAAAGTCGCGTTCGGCCATTCTGGAGATCAGCGTTTCCCAAAACGTGAATTCTTCAAAATCTTCTAGAAATTCCATGACTTCAGAGTCTTCGAATTCAGCGGTTTCCAGATATTCATCATGCTCTTCGTCATATTCAATCAACTGTTCACAGTCAAAATCTTTGGCCAGAGCATAAAGTTTTTGCGTGAGTTCATCATAGCGATTCACTTTGGAGTAGCGTTCCACCTCGTTTGCCGTCAAGACCCAGCTTCCCATGTATATCAGATCAAGAAGTAGACGATATTCTTTTTTTGAAAAATTGATGTTCATCTCATTTGCCTCCTGGGAAAATAGGGTAAAGGGTCGGCCGCCGGAACAAAATGGTGTGTTCCCAAAGCTGTTGTTGGCCGGCTGGACATTGTTTTTGTGATCGGGCTGAGCTGATAATGCTAATAAGAATACTAGACTGGTGTAAATTGTCATCCAGCAAAGCGATTTTATTGTCAGCCGGAATTCGCTTGCCAATTATGGTTGCCGCCATTCGGGGATGTACCTATTTTTAAAAATCGGCTGCACTTTGCGGCGCAAAACCACTCTCAATCAGTCCAGTGCGTATAGCATTTGCAAGCTCGGAATGCTGCTCCAGAGTTTGTTCATAATAATCCTCTTGCGATGCAACACCCTGTGACTCATCAACAATTATCCGATATTTTCCTAAATCAGTGGCCATGGAACCCCTCCTCTAACAATTCTATTTCTGCGTGAAAACCACTTTTTAAACCACGTATTATTAATGCTTTGGAAAATGCCGGATTAGGGTCTCCGTAGAAACGTTCCTCCCCCGACACTTCCAATGCACAATAATGATTGAGCATATATTTAGTGAAGCTGACAGACTCAGCGTCAATGGCCATGCTATAGAGCATTTCGGCCTGTTTTTGTTGCTGCTTATGAAGCCGCCCCCAGACATAATTATCCGTCTTGGGATCGGTAAAATCGCGCCGCGCTTCGAGAAACTCGGCGATAAGTGGATGCTGACAGGTAAATTCTTTCGGATACAGCGAAGCTGTCAGCAGGTCGCTGCTGAAGTGAATGACCAGCAGTTGACGGGTCAGTTCGATCTTGGGGGTTGCGGCCTTGATCTGTCTGTAGAGACCAGCATCAATCCAGCGTTGACGCAGCGCCACCATCCACCGGTTCAGATTTGCCTCTTTTCGGACAAACTCAGCGTCGTGCAACAACGGCCAATAGGAGCCGATCACTTCGTCAGCATAATAACCATTATTCAGGGAATAATAGAGGATCGCCCGTGGCATGTTGCGCAAAGCATGGATCCGCTCCATCTCCTTGTCGGCAAAGGGGCGTGTGGCCATAATCTCGACGGAAGCATAGATGTCATCCAGCAACTGCCGCATGGGCAGGGATGCCCGCCGATGGCTGGTACCGTACGGATTATGCATACGCTTGACATAAGGATAATGGAACCACATATCCTCCCAGACGCCGATCTCACCGTCGTTCTTGGGCAGGTAGGCCGTTCCTTGCCCATAGATCAGCCGCTGCAGGGCATTCATGGGCACCAGCAGCAGGTGATCCGGGTTCAGCACCTCGCACGCTCCCTGCCGCAGTGCCGCCAGGGGCTGGCCAGCGACATAGTATTCCTTGGCCTGGTAATGGGCGTTATCTGACCCCATCCAAGTCAGCCGCTGGTAGACATAAATACTGCCCATAAACAGGACAATCATACCGATCAACGCCAGAAAAGTTTGACGCTTTGCCGGGGTCAAAAACCACAACATCGGCCAGGGGTAATCATCCGTGCGTTTGTCCCTTTTCACCAGGACCACCAACCGCTGCAGGATCGGCAGCAACAAGCAGGGAAGCAGCAGATAACTGCAGACCAGCAGCATGGATAAGAGCAGATAAAACAGTCCGGCCAAAATATGCAGTCCACCAACGTGCATCAGCAATAACCCTTCTCAAACAAAAACAGCCCACCTCCGATCAACAGGATTCTCCCTGCCACCGAAAACGGGCTGTTATTATTCACACATCTTTCCACGGGTCCCCCTCCCGGATTCATTCAAAACATGCCCTTCAATGACATAGAAACATCACACAATGAGCGTAGTATTTAATACCCATCTCTGTCCAACGGATTATTTCGATAGATCATGTCAGTCCAAACAGAATTGCTAATGCCTCACACCAATGACCATATTTTACGATTGTTCTTTGTAATCAAGGACACTTTCCTGTTTCAGTAGACAAACGCTTCAAAAGTTCTCCGTTAAACGACTCTCCTTTCAAATAAAATATGGGGGATGTCCCAGGCCTTTGCGGTGCAAACCGCCAGCGTTCCAATGGCCGCAAACATCTGGGACAGCCCCAGATAGGGCTTGGGACAGTACCGAGTTTACTGCACAGTTGCTTAAACAAGCGCTATTCATGCTATGCTGGGCGGAAAATTTTGTTGTCAGTTGTTTGCATTGATTTGGCTTGGTGCGGCTCAAGTCTGGCCGCCTGCAAAATACTGCCTGCCTGTGGAGAACGTCATGTCGGGAAAAAAAATACGCTTTGGAATCATTGGACCGGGGACTATCGCCAAGGTTCACAGCTATGCGATCAACTGTGCGGACGGTGCCGAATTGACCGCTGTCTATGGGCGCAATCCAACCGCTGTGGACACTTTTGCAACCGCACAGGGAATAGCCGGTTTTTCGGACCTGGACCAATTTCTTAAGAGCGGGCTCATTGACGCTGTCTCCATTGCCACTGCATCCGGAACGCATTTGGAACTGGCTACTCAGACCGCACAGTGTGGCAAGCATATTTTGTGTGAAAAGCCCTTGGAGGTCACTTCTCAGCGAACTGAGCAGTTGATTTCGATTTGTGCCCAGCAGCAGGTCAAACTCGGGGTCTATTTTCAGGCGCGTTTCGATGAATGCACCCAACTGGCCAAGCAGGCCATCGACCAGGGTCGGCTCGGAAAATTATTATTTGCCAGTTGTCAGATGCGTTGGTTTCGCAGCCAGGATTATTACGATTCCGCGGCCTGGCGCGGCACCTGGGCATTGGACGGCGGCGGTTGCCTGATGAATCAGGGGATTCACAGTATTGATCTGCTCCTTTATCTTGCCGGGCAGCCAGCCAGCGTTTTTGCCTGGCAAGGACCAGTCACCCATCAGCGGATTGAAGTTGAAGATAATCTGTGTGCAGCGGTGCGGTTTAAAAACGGGGCCGTCGGGACTGTCGAAGCGTCGACCTCCTGTGCGCCAGGATTTCCCCGCCGGATAGAGATTTCCGGGGAGAAGGGGAGTATTGCTATTGAAGGTGATCAAATCGTGCGTTGGGAGTTTGTTGACCCCCGGCCCGAAGACCAGACAATGCTGGCCGAGACTGCCGGCAGTGTTGGTGGCGCGGCAGACCCGACCGCCATTGACATGGAGGGGCATCGGTTGGTCGTTGCTGACTTTGTCAGCAGCATTCAAGAAAACCGGGAGCCTTTGATCAACGGGTTTGAGGGAAAAAAGGCCGTTGATCTTATCTGCGCTGTCTATGCCTCTCTCCGTAGCGGGGCCGCGGTTTGCCTGGCGTAGATAATTTTGGAATCCTAGGCTAGTTGCCATCCGGAAACTCCGAAGGGCAACGGCGAAGTTTTTAGATTGGAAGCGAGAAATTTTTCGTTGTGGCTAAAAAAATCAAGGGGTTGCGCGGAGGCGTAGTACTTTACGCCGCACAAGAAAACCCGCAGATTGACACCGCCACAGCGGAAAAGGGCCGTTTCCGGATGAAAACTAGGCTAAGTGGATTCCGCCCATAAACAATCCGCCTGGCTTTTATCATGAAGCGCCGCGGAGACGATGCGGCTCAATTCTGTGCTCCGGTATGGTTTGCGGATAAAACCGGCCAGACCGGCGGTACGCAGGTTTGCCAATTCGGTATGTTTGGCAAACCCTGAAGATAAAACCACCCGGACATCCGCTGAAATCTCTTTCATTTTGAAGAAACAGTCACGGCCGTTCAGCTCCGGCATGACCATATCAAGCAGCACTAGATCAATCTCTTTCCAGTGCTGCCGGAACAGCTCCAACCCGTGGCGGCCGTTTTCTGCCAGCATGACATCGTAGCCCAGGTTTTGAAGAATCGCTGTCGCGGTCGCCCGGATAACATCTTCGTCATCTATCACCAGAATCAAGCCGGAACCGTGGGTTGCTTCTGGCACGGTCCTCGTCGTGATCGGTTCGATTTCGGACAAGGGGAGCAAGACATGAAAGGTGGTGCCGACTCCGACTTCACTGGAGACGCTCACCGCCCCGTGGTGAACCTGGACGGTTCCGAACACTGCGGCAAGCCCCAAGCCGGTTCCGGCACCGTGCTGTTTGGTGGTAAAAAACGGCTCAAAAATTCGCTCCAGATTGTCCTGTGCAATACCGCAACCGTTGTCACGCAGTTCAATGTCGATGAAGCGTCCCGGCTGCAATTGGAAGACGCTGCCCTGACACTCTGTCTCGTCCAGCTGCCGAACCTGCGAAGAGATGATGATGTCACCACCTGCGGGCATGGCCTGTGCGGCATTGATGGCCAAATTGAGGAAAATATTCTGTAATTGACCCAGGTCGCCGACGACCATGCTGTTGTGCGCAGCAAGTTCCGTAGTTATTCTGATGCGCCGATCCAGCGTGCTTTCCAACAAGGCCAGCGCATTGCGTAAAGCCAGGTGAACATCAACCGGTGTAGACATGATTGGTTGTTTGCGGGCGAAGGCTAGTAGCTTTGCCGTCAGGTCCGCTGCTCTTTCCCCTGACTCGATAATCATGGCCAGAAATCTGTGTGCTGCCGGGTCGCTGCCCAATAGAGGTCTTATCAACTCTGCAGCGCCAAGGATTCCTCCGAGCATGTTGTTGAAATCATGGGCGACGCCTCCCGCCAATTGGCCGATGGTCTCCATTTTTCTGCTTTGCAGGAGCTGTTCCTGGAGAGCCCGCTCTTCAGTAATATCCCGAAAGACCAGAACCATGCCGCTGAGACGGTTGTCAGCGTGGAGGATCGGCGCCGCAGAATCCGCCACCAGGTACTCGGTTCCGTTTTTGGCCAGCAGAATGGTATCATCCTCCAGAGTTATGGCCTGACGGCTGTCCAGAATTTGTTGGAACTGGTCGGCCAACGGTTCGCGGGTTTTTGCATGAATAATTGAGAACACCTCCTGTAAGGGGATCCCGCGTGCTTCTTGGATGGTCCAGCCGGTTAGTTTTTCGGCCACCGGATTCATTCTGCTGATCAGACCCTGTTCGTTCGTTGCAATCACCGCATCGCCAATCGAATCAAGGGTGGTGCGCAGCTTTTCCTCACTCAGCCGCAGGGATGCAATGGTCTTGGCCATCGTGGTCTGCATGCGATTGAAATGATTCGCAAGGAGACCGATTTCATCATCGCCCTCCACCTGGATCCGGCGGTCCAGATTTCCTTCGGCCATTTCTGCTGAAATTTCCGTCAACTGCAGGATCGGTTTGAGCTGCCGACGCACCAGCCACAACAGCAGGATGACAATGGTCAGGGTAATGCCGCCGATAACCGCGATCAGGGTCCGGTTGAGTTCATAGAGCAGATGGTAGCGGATGGTATGGGGAACCAGATAGCCGATGGTCCAACCCCATGGAGTAAAATTCCGGTAGGTACACCAGACTTGTTCCTGTGTCTCCAGGGTAAAGGTTAAGCTGTTGGTCTCGCTCTGACGCAACTGGTAGGCCAACTGCGGGGGGAATAGTGAGTCCGTTGCAGGTAGGATTGCCGGAAGAAGAAGATGCCCTTGAGCATCCAGGATAAACAATTGGGCGGTCTTTTCATCTGCCCGCTGATAGGTCTCACTCAACTGGCGCAAGGTCAAAAGTTGAAAATCATCCTCATAGGTCGCGACCATTTTGGTTTTTTGCAGGCGGTCGAAATTATTCCGGACTGTCCGGACAATGGTCTGTAGCTTCTCGCTGTATTCAAGGTTTTGGCTCTGGTTGATGACCGCAGCCATTTTTTGTTCAACAATCAACACAACCAGCAGGGTGGTGACGGCAAAGGCGAGGGCGATTAATAGCGGCAACCTGACTTGCATTGAATTGAATCTCATCGTTGTTTACTCTGAGGTAAAAGTTGCTCGTTCAATAAGCTCGATAGGGAATTTGATACCAAGCTTGCGGGCCAGCTCCATATTCAAAAAAATTCGTGCTTTATGATTGGTGACAATCGGGATGTCGGCCGGCGGGGTGCCGGCCAGAATTCTCAATGCGGTCTGGGCTGCCCATTCACCCTGTTCTTCAGGGTTGTTGGCAAAGGTGACCAGGCTGAATTTGGCCATCCAGTCGTCCCAGTTTCCGGTTGGGACCCGGGTTTTCTGCAGAATGAAGCGATAGGCCTCCTCATCGTTCCAGCCGGTGATGGAGATGTGGTTGCCGATCAGAATCATGTCAGATTCCTGCTGCAAAGCCAGGTATTGTTTTTTCCAGGCGGAAAAGTCTTTCACGAAGCGTTGGTCGAGATTGAGTTTAAAGTGTTGCTCAAAAAAAGCCGCTTCCTTGCGAGCGGAGAGATCATCTCCTTTGATAAAGGCGATGCGGTTGCCGGCAGCGTATCTTCTTAGCAGGGCCAGGATCTGGTCGATCAACTGAATTTCAATCATACCAGTGACATTGGTTGCCGGGAAGCCGTACTCATCAGCGTTCCAGTTAACACCGCAAAAAACAAACGGCAGGGTTCCGCCCAAGAAATAGGGGACAATGAGATATTTGGCTGCGTTATCGTCGGATGCAATCACAACCTGCGGCTGCCAGGAATCAATCAACGCTTTAGCCTGGCGGGCTGCGGCGATTTTAAATTCTTCTGAATTTTGGCGTTTGGTATCCATGTGGATGATTTTCAACTGGATGTTCTCGTGGTTTTGCAGAACGGATTCAATCCCTCGGGCAATGCCTGCGCTCCAGGGGTAATCCTGGTGATAGGAGTCTACGTAAAGAATTTTGGTCTGTGTTGCTGATGCAGAAAGAGGAGTCAGGGCGACTGACAACAGAGCGAAAAGCCATGGGAACCAAAATTGATGAAGCCTCATGTCACGTCTCCTGGTAAGGATGGTGATCTAGACCTTTGCTTTATAGTTAGTTTTCATCCGGAAACGGCCCTTTTCCGCTGTGGCGGTGTTAATCGACGGGTTTGCTTGTGCAGCGTAACGGTGTACGCCTCTGCGCAAGCCCTTGATGTCCTTGCCACAACGGAAAACTGCTCGTTTTCAATCTGAAAACTTAATGATTGTCATCCATTGTTTCCGGATGACAACGAGTTATATTATAGGATTAATAAAGCAATCTTGCTGAGAAACGTAATCTTTATTGCAGGCAAGTGGTATTGGAACCACCAATAGCGTTAAAAAGCGGCTGCGGAAGTGCTTTACTGGTGAATTTTAACGCTATAAACGGCAAATTCAAGAGGGTGGACTATTTTTCGTCCAGAACTTGACGGATGATTTTTGTCAAGGCGGATAGTTTCAGCGGTTTGGTGCAGGAGGCCTTTATGTTCAATTTTGCTAGCTCTGCCCCGGAAATTTTTGAACTGTAGCCGGTGCTGAGAATTACCGGCAGATCCGAGCGTAAGGCATTGGCTTCCGCAATGATTTCCAGGCCGGTCACTTCAGGCATGGTTTGATCGGTGATTAACAGATCGAACTGTTGCGGATCTTTCTGTAAGAGTTTGAGAGCTGCCCTGGCGTTTGTTTCCACCCTGACCCGGTATCCCAATTCTGTGAGCATCTGTCCAGCGACTTTCGCCAGGGTCTGGTCGTCATCGATCAGAAGAATCCGTTCGGTTCCAGGCTGCAGATTCTTGTCATCCGCAATGCTCCAATTCTTGGACGAAACATCTTCTGCCAGCGGAAAGAACAGCGAAAAGGTCGATCCCGTTCCGGTTTCACTCTGGACTTTGATCAGACCGTGATGCTGCTCAACTACAGCCTGAACGGTGGATAGGCCCATCCCGGTCCCCTCATTTACTTTCTTGGTGGTAAAGAACGGATCGAAGATTTTTTCCAGCACCTCCGGGGACATGCCGCAGCCACTATCCTGGACCTGAATTCTGGCATAGTGTCCCGGCTGGCAATTGAGGCGGGCCGGAATATCCTTTTGCTCAAGAGTCATGGTATCCACAAAAACGGCTATACGACCTTTTTCCTCCATCGCGTGAACGGCATTGTTGCATAAATTGATCAGAATTTCCTGAATCCGCGAAGCATCGCCTTTAATAACTGCCGCACTGGCAAACTTGGCCACTTCATATCGAAGGTTTATGGTGGTCGGTAACGTCGAGCGCATGAACTTCATTGTTTCATCAACAATGGCAGTAACCTGGAGCGGCTTCAGCCCATGCAGATCTTGACGGCTGTAAGTGAGGATCTGCATAACCAGGTCGCGGGCACGAAGAACTGCTTGAATCGATTCTTCGAGATGATTCGCAACCATTACCTGATCGGTCTTCCTGATTTTGGCTAACTCAAGGTTGCCAAGGATAATGGCCAGATTGTTATTGAAGTTGTGGGCAATCCCCCCGGCCAGCAGACCGACCGCCTCCATTTTATATTTCTGGCGTAGTTCATACTCCAGGTTTTGCCGTTGCTTTTCCCGCTGGGCCAGGCTTTGAGCCATTGTGTTGAACATGTTGATGATCGACTGAATCTCCAACTTTTGCCCTTTGATATCCGATTGAATAAACTGCCCGTCAGCAACTTGGGCCATGCTGCTCTGAAGGTCCTTGAGAGGCTTGACCAAGTGGGATTTGAGCAGGTTGTTGATCAGCAGGATGGAAAAAATAACCGTGGCCAGGACTGTAATGAGGGAGATTTTCAGAATCAGGCCTTCTTGCTTGTGCCAGTTGTCATTAGCAAAAGCAATCTCCAATTTCCCGATGTTGATCTTTCTATCATAGATCAAGGGGGTGTTGATGGTGGAGACTCCTGTCGTAGGAAATTCACCTTTGTCAACGATGACGTTGTGTTCCTGATCATACAGTCGCAGCCCTTTGATCATCCGGTTGTCGAAGGCCATATCAGCCAATTGCTCAGTTGTGCTGAGATCAAATAGCCACAGTTGCTGGGTGAAGGTATCTGCCAGATGTTTGGTCTCGCCTTGAATCTGTGACTGAAAATCCTCCGCTGCCAACCGGACTGAAAATGTATAGAAGACCAGAATGATAGCGATATTCAGGCAAAGAATAAGCAGTGTCAAACGGCTGATCAGGGATTTGCTGATACTTTGTGACATTTATTTTACCGGGTCTGTGAGGAATAACGATTGAGGATTTGGGTTGTCAGGTAAGACCAATACCCGTTGGGATGACACTGTGAAACGGACTTCACAAATCTGGCCGATATGACAGCGGGTTCCTCGGAGTCGAGCCTGAACAATGTCACGCTGGGGAGAAGAGTCGCCAGTAAAAAATACTTGCGAGAATTTATTTTTGGTCATTGTTTAAGAGGGCAGCGGAGGCATATTGGCTGGAAAAGGGATGTTTTTGACCTGCATAGCAAAAAGAAGGCATCGCACGGCTGCTCATAGAGGGCCGCTGCTACTGATTGTTTGGTCGGTACTTATAGGAAATCTCGATTTAAACATGATTTGTGATCTATTTTGCTGCTAATAGCTTGAATTTAATAAAGAATTTAAATGAATATATTCAAAAGAAAATTCCATGTCAATAGATATGCCGATTGTTTATCAAATTAATTATTTCAGTCTGCAAAGACCATTCCGATATAGTGACCGAAGTTTTGGCAGGGTAACCAAAGGTATTTTATTTGAATTTAGATTGTTGCTTTGGTGATCCTGGAAAAGAACTGTTCACGGCTGTGATTGTATCCGTCGCAGGCTTTTTGCAATAGCCTGCGACGCGGTAGCGAAGGTGGCTGGCTGCACTTTAGGCTGTGCTTTTATGGGGTTTCAATGTAAATCGCAGGTGCAGCCCATTTCAACCGCCATTTCCTGCCAGTGTGTCATTCTGCGCTTTAGCTCTGTTTTGCTCTCGTCATCTTCTCGAAAAGCGATGGTGGTCCAATCCATTTGCTCCAAGGCCGTAATCACCTCATCGATCTTGTTGAAAGGGATGGAAATCATCCGCAAACCGGCGTCGTAAATTTTCCGGCGTTTCAGGCCATGATAAAGCCCGGTCGTCAGATGGTTCACCTTCCCGGAAAGCAACGGATAGGCATACATCCAGGAACAACTGAGCACCGGTGTTGATTTGGATTCCCAAAAATCCCCTGAAATGTAACTGGTTGCGCGCATAACAATGTCGGCCGCCGGGATGTCTGCAAACAGGACGAGTAAGTCCGGGTTAAAGTCGCATTGACTAAGCGGGGCAAAGACAACATAGTTGACCGCACCAGGAACCAGTACGGGAAGGTTTTGATACAGTTTTCGACAGGCTGCCGGTGTTTTATAGACACCGAAGTCAAGACCTGCCTGGCCAGAGGCTGTCACTGGCGGTTTAGGGATCATACCCATCGCCATCTTGCCATAGCAGCAGTCATTCTCTTTGCTGATGAAAAATGTCTTGCCCGTCTCCTGAACTTCTTTAACGTATTGGCAAAAGGCCAGGTTCTTGTCCGATTGCTCGATATTTTTGGGCTTGACTGGGAGATATTGGAGTGCAACAGCGGGGTAGGGTAGTTTCAGTTTTGCGAACAGTTGTTTGGCTTTTTCGCTTAACATTGGCGCCTCCAGGTGAATTGTAAGTGTTTCTTTTGATAATGTGTTGTCATCCGGAAACTCTGGATGGCAACTCATTAAGTTTTCAGATTGGAAACGAGCAGTTTTCCGTTGTGGCAAGGACATCAAGGGCTTGCGCGGAGGTATACACCGTTACTTCGCACAAGTAAGCCTGCAGATTGACGCTGCTACAGCGGGAAAAAGCCGTTTCCAGATGGAAACTAATTAATACCATAGGACGATGGAAGAGAGGATTCCAACTGATTTTTGAAACAGATTGGTAAAGTAAAAAGGGAACGGGGCAGAGAGGAGGCTCTCCTGGCGCTGAGAAAGATTACAGCAGGACGACATTATTACGCCCCCGGCTTTTGGCTAGGTAAAGAGCTTTGTCAGCTGTTTTAATGATATCCGGATGCATGGTTGCAGGGCTGTTGACCACAGTCATTCCAATACTAACGGTCAAGCTTATCTGCTTGCCGCAGTTTGTATGAACGGGAGTTGCAGCTAAATAGGCAAGGAGCCTGTTGGCAACAATGGTCGCCTGCCCGGGATCCGTTTCCGGCAGCATGACGATAAACTCTTCGCCACCCCAACGACCGAACACATCCGAAGCTCTTAATTTGTTCTGAACCATGACGACAAGGCCTATTAAAACTTCGTCGCCGATATTATGACCAAATGAGTCGTTAATATCCTTGAAGTGATCGATATCGATCAGCAACAGGGCCAGTTGACGCTTATAGCGGGTATTCCTGCTCAATTCCTGTTCAAAGGCTTCAATGAATGATCTCCTGTTCATTATCCCGGTCAATGGATCGGTTGCCGCCATTTTTTCCAGTTTGCTCTCAAGGATCTTGCGCTTGGTTATGTCGCTAATAATCACAATAGTTCCGGAAAATTTTCCAGAAATATCAAGGGATCTGGAAAAGGAGATATGGAAAAATTTTTCGCGATCAACAAGAACCTTTTCTACTTGCAAGGTCTGCCTCTGACTCTGGATGAAATTGTCGTAAAGATCGGCCAGCCAGGGGAACTCTTGGCAAAAATGTGCCTCGTGGGGGTGGGCTGCATAGTACTTTGCTCCCGACACCGCAGAAGTATCAAAGCAACTGGACCCTGCCAGGTTCATGTTTTCAATCCTGCCGTCTGGATCAATGATGAAAGCTGGCTCTGACAGACTCTCAAAGATGGTCAGATATTTATTCTTTTCATTGGTCATCGACCGGTTTCGCTCTTGCAATTCAGCGATTAAATGATCCTGTTTCAAGTTTGCCCAGGTGCTACAAAAAGCTATCTCAACCCGGTCAAAGAAGCGATTGATTAAATTTTGGAAGGTTTTTTTCTGTGCCGGGGAAAAGGCTGATTCTTCCACTAAATCCTGGTAAGCCTGCCGGTAATACTTGCTCATTCCCAAAAACATCTCAAGGCTGGTCCCGCGTTCTCGATGCAGGTTTGCTTCGCGGATGCCGAATTGGGTGGCTGGATCATCTATGCAATCTTCATCCAGGTAGATCTCAATATCCAAACCTTTCGAGTGGATCAATTCTGTAAATGATTGTGACAATCCTGATATGGATAAGCGCCAGGGTTCTTTCAAGGTGGATGTGTATTTGGTGTAGCCCTGGCGGCGGGCATAGTCCAAGGTTCGGCCCATGAGCCAGTCTTCATGACTATTAACGTATTGAACAAACGAGAACAAAAAGGCCCCCTGAAAATCTGTTGGAAAATAGGTCCCAGGTCATAGACAGATGGGGATCTGTCCTTTTCATTGAATCGGCTTTGTTTATATCGGTATATTACACTTAAGTGTTTAATTTGGAAAAATATTTATTCGGTATTTTAAGAGAGAATTTCTGGCTGGGTAATTTTAGAAAATTCAATGATTTTTAATAGGGCAGTTTGTGTAGAGACGTGACCGGGTTAGACGTCATTGCCAGAAGCGCCACCAAGGTTTGGAATCAGCAGATAAGGGGGCCTCTTGCGGAGAACGACAAAACCTCCGTAGTCGATGCCGGGAATGTCTTCAACGTGTTTGAAACAGATAATTTCCTTGGCTGCGTGTCGTGAGATTTCGAAGGAGGCTCGACGTCAGCTTTTTCGCCCTCCGTCTGCCTCTTGTGCTTCCTTGTACTTCGCCGTCATGGCTTCGAACCCTAATAATGACAGCACCTTACAATAACATGATAGTGTCAGAGTGCCGCAAATTTTACTGCCCTACTGGCATAACCTGCCGGAAGTGTGCTGAACCGAAAAGGCCTGTTTACTTGCAGATTGGCCGCTGGGTTTTGCTTTTAAAGCAATAAGATTGGAAAGCTACATAAAACGGGGCCGAAGACGAACTGCTCCATGGATTTTTAACGGTTCTACATAACCAGTGGCGGTTATGCGTTTCAGTTTAGTAAATTCTTGCGAAAGTCGCCTAGCCCAGGTCCATCCGGTTGATGTTGGGGGTAGACAACCCTATTTGATTGGTGAAAATGATGCCGCATGCATAATTTTATTCTCTTGTTTTTCGAGCATACGCATGGCATCCGGAAGAAACTTTGATTTCCAGTCCGGGTCTTCGTAGAGTTTTTTGCGTTGGATTGTTCTTCGGTCAAGGCTTTCATAACGCCAGATATGGATTACTTGATTTAACTCACCGATGTCCGTGTACCAGTAACCAACAAGCTCAGAATAACGTTCAAGGATTGGCAACCCTACCTTTTCAAAAAGAGACATATATTCATTAATCATCCCAGTTCGAATTGTATAAGTCCTCATTTCAAAATACATATAATTTACTTTCTGCTATTTAAATAGATTTCTAACGCCTTGTTCTGCACGAATTTTCGAGTGCCAACAAGTAAATTATCCGTAGCAGCAACTTGTTAAGCATTTTAGAACATTGAAACATCAGCACCCACTCCAGAATTATTTACACTGACCTGCCTAGCTACTGAGCGATCTATTGCTAGCTTCGCACCGGTTCCAGAGAGGTCAACGGATAGTCTTTGGCCTCTGGGTAAATATATAGTTTGCTCAGCACTAGTTGATGACACCACCCCTCCCTGATAAGGGAAATTTGGGTCTCCTTCAAGAATTTGTATGTCAGCTCCTGTTGCAGAGATAACTAAGCGGACAGTTCCATTTATAGGTTCAGGAATTGACTCATGTCTTATTGAGTCCTTAGGCGTGAAAATTACTGGTGCTGCGGAAGGAGGAGTCGCTGTACCTAAAGGGGTAGTTGAATTACTTATAAATGTAATACTCTGAGCTTCATTTTTATCAGGAGCAACCAAGGAATAGATAGTGACAACTGAGCCTATTATCCCAACTAAAATACTCATTAATGTTATTTTTAATTCAAATCTCGTCACGATACTTCCATGATGCTTAACGGCGTTGATAACCGGTGACGAAAAATCGCTACAACTTAGTCGACACCTTACGAATATCGGCTAGTTTCGTCCCATCCGGTTGATTTATGTGTTAAATTTTCTTTTAATTTCTGAGAGCAATCGACCTTGTTGTCTGTAATATAAGGCTCCGAAAATTATTAGCGAAAAAATCAAGCCAAACTGGGCACCACACAGAAAAGAGTTAGTTCCATATTGTTTAAATAGTTCCATTTTATTAGCTGCAAAGATAGATTCGGAGTATTCCCCAATAATAATACCCTTGAAACCAAAAGCGTATACTGAAGCTAGATCAAGAAGGGCCACGCCTAACGCCAGCCAACGCCATTTTTTCCACTGAGCAAATCTTTTTTCTAATTTTTCAATTTCTGTTTTCTTCATTTTGCAACTACCTGAGAATTTAACGCCGCAATCGCCCGCTTGTCGCGTGCATTGTTTTGTTAGCCAAAGCCAGCTGAACATCCGGCAGATTATCTGCCACCTCTATATAAGTACTTTTTGTTTGAAGCACGTCAAGAACAGGCCCTATTGGCCTTGCCCAAATCTCCGGCAAATCAGCCTCTCCATCTGAGATTATTGGGAATGCCAAACACTCAGTCGGAGGACAAAAATCAGCTGAGATACCTTCTTTGTTTCCTCTGGCATCAATCCGATACCAACCATGATCTTCAAGGTACACGGCATTTAGTCCATGCAGGCAAAATGGCGGCTTGTCATCGCTAATGGTCAGCCGTTGATAGCACAGCCCGGCTGGAATATTATTCGCACGCAGTAATGCCGCAAGCAGATGACTTTTCGCATAGCAGTAACCTGTTCCGTGCTCCAGAACATCAGACGCCTTGCATGTAACAGGATCACACTTGTAGTCCCAGCTATGCTTGATTTTGTCTCGGACAAAGAGAAAGCACTTTTCAGCAATCATCTCGGCACAATCAGAGCCATCAGCCAGTGATTTCGCCTTGGCCAACACCGCTGGTGTCTTCCAGTCTATGTATTCCGTTGACTCTAGATATTGATGCACGATCTCAATTTCCCATTATGGCTAATATGTAATAGACGTGATATTAGCCGTGTTATAATACTGCCGACTAGCAGCCAAATTTTCTTTTCACTTTTCATATCAGCAGGTTCTGACAATTTTCTGAAAAATCTTCTTGCGTGATAGATAGTTTAAGGTAGCATAATCACTGTAGAATAAACCACTCAATTGACGGCAGAGGAAACGCTACGAGTCGATCGTGTTTGCTTGATCTGGTGCGTAATGAAATTCGCTTACGCAATTATAGCATTTACAGTGAATGACTGGATAAGCCCTTTTATCCTATTCCAAAACAGCAGGCCTCTTCGAGATATGGACGAGGATGCGGTAGTGTTGTTCTTGATTTTTTTAAAGCTTGAGAAAGCGTTACCGAATCAACGCAGTATTTGCCTTGTCGGCATATTTTTAAGCAGTTACTTCAATCCGTCTGAGCAATTGCCAAAGAACAAAAAAGCTGCAAACGTTTTACTTACGCCTGCAGCATTGATTTAAATCTTGGGTCTGCTTGTTGGAGACATCTTATCCCCCTTGGAAAAGAATCGGGGAAATGCTTCTATGACTTCAAAAAATAAATAAAAATGAATACTTAGTTACAGCAGCTCCATGAGCACATCCTGTAATTCCGGCACCGAATCCACCACTTTGTAGGCTCCCTGAAAATCGAAGCTGGCCATAAGCTTGTGGCGCAGGATGATGCAGCGCAGGTTCGCGGCGCGGGCGGCGGCGAGGCCTCTGGGGGAGTCTTCGATGACGACGCAGTTTTCCGCCTGTATTCCAAGGCGATCAAGACCACACAGGTAAGGAGTCGGGGAGGGTTTGCTGCCTTCGTAATCCTCGTTGGTGAGAACGAAATCGAAATAATCCCTCAGTTTGAGCCGGGCGTGGATAGTGTCGAAGTGCTCGCGAAAGGCACTGGTGACAATTCCCATGGGCACCTTGCGGTACAGTGACTTCACCAAAGGTTCAATTCCTTCTTTGACAAGTTCCGTTGCCTCAACCAGTTTGCGTGTGTATATGGCGTTGCGGCGCTTGCGGATGAGCGGCTGGTCCTCTTTGGTCAGGCCGATTCCTTCGAGCAGGTGCCAAGAGCCGATGTTGCGCATCAGGTACCATTCGAAGTAATCGCTCTCCGTCAGGTCAAGGTTGTACTCGCTAAGCAGTTCTTTGTTGCTGAGATAGTAGAGATGCTCGGTATCGACCAGCACCCCGTCGTTGTCCCAAAGAATTCCTTTTAACATGATTGTTCCCAATGGTTATTGAACCTCAAAGTTCTCCATATTCATTCTGCCTCAAAAGATCAACTGTTGCCAGAATCAACAAAGCCGCGAAGTGCCTGTGGGCAGCTCGCGGCTTTGTTGGTATCCACTGACCGGTTGATAGGCCTCAGTCGAGAAAATCGACGATTTTTCCGGCCATGCCGGTGTAGCTGCCTGGAGTCATATCGAGCAGCCGTTGTTTGTCCTCATCGGCTAATTCCAGACCGTTGATGAATTCGCGGATAGTTCGGCTGTCGATCTTGTTGCCGCGGGTCAGTTCTTTAAGTTTTTCATAGGGTTTTTCGATCCCGGCTTTGCGCATCACGGTCTGAATCGGCTCGGCCAGCACTTCCCAGGCATGGTCAAGGTCATCAGCCAGGTTCTGTTCATTAAGCTTGAGTTTGCCAATGCCTTTTAGGGTCGACTTATAAGCGATCATGCTATAGCCGAAACCGACACCCATGTTACGCAACACGGTAGAATCGGTCAGGTCGCGCTGCAGGCGTGAGATCGGCAGCTTGGTTGAAAGGTGCTGGAAGATGGCGTTGGCCAGTCCGCAGTTGCCTTCGGAGTTTTCAAAGTCGATGGGGTTGACCTTGTGAGGCATGGTTGACGAGCCGATTTCCCCTTTGACGGTCTGCTGCCCGAAATAAGCCATGGAGATATAGGTCCAGATGTCGCGGTTGAAATCGATGAGGATCGTGTTCCAGCGCGCCATGGCGTCGAACAGTTCTGCCATATAGTCATGCGGTTCGATCTGGGTGGTAAACAGGTTTTGCTTCAGTCCAAGCTCTTTTTCGATCACTTTTTTGGCTAAGACAACCCAATCAACTGCGGGGTAAGCAGAGAGGTGGGCGTTGAAGTTTCCGACCGCGCCGTTGAGTTTGCCGAGCAGTTCGACTTCGGCAATTTTTGTGCTTTGTTTCTGCAGGCGATTGGCAAATACGGCCAATTCCTTGCCGATGGTGGTCGGCGAGGCAGTCTGCCCGTGGGTCCGTGCCAGCATCGGGACATCTTTGAAATCACGAGCCAACTTGCTGATTCCAACAATGATCTGTTGTTGCTGGGGAAGCAGGGTAGCCAAGCCGTCTTTGAGCATCAGGGCATGGGAGAGGTTGTTGATATCTTCCGAGGTACAGCCGAAGTGAATGAACTCGGAAATCTCTTCCAGCGAGGTGCCGGCAATTTGCTCTTTGAGATAATACTCGACGGCCTTGACGTCGTGATTGGTCACGGCTTCAATCTTTTTGATCTTCTCCGCTTCGGCCGGGGTAAAGTCGATGACGATCTTGCGCAGGACCTGCTCTTCTGCAGAGCTTAAGGTTCGGCATTCAGAAATACCCGTTTCACCGCAGAGGGTGATTAACCACATGACTTCGACTTTGACGCGGTTTTTCAACAGGGCATATTCGGAAAAACACTCTTCAAGTTCAGCGACCTTGGAAGCATAGCGGCCGTCAATCGGACTGATAGCAGTAATCATTATTCATATCTCCTTTAACGTTTTTCAAAGACGGCACTATACTCGTCAGATGGTCCTGGTCGCAACTTTTTTTCTTGCATTTTACGGATTTACTATTTGTGGTTTTGGATGGCGGGGGCGAGGTGGGCGCTGCGGTCATAATTCCGGTTGTCGTTTTTCGATGAGAATAGATATCGCTCGTTAAGAAACGGGAGAACTCGGCGGGTCTCGTCCCGCCGGCCGAGTTGCTCGTATTCCTGTCCGTGAAATTACCTGGGCGTTTGTCTCACCCCCATCCCGACCTTCCCCCATCAAAGGGGGAAGGAGCATAATGACTTTCCCCCTTTAGCAAAGGGGGATTAAGGGGGATTTGGCCTTTGTAGCCAAGCATAAAAGTAGCCGCCATCCATGAGTATTCCCGGTCTTAAGTTCGCCAGTATGAGAAGCTCTCCCTTAGAGCCAAAAATTTTTCGGAAATATCCGGATTCCCCACCATTGCGGAATAACCAGTTGTTCAACAACCCCTCCCATGGCAAAATCGATGCCGAGGATATGCAAAGCGCAATGGTTTCCATGAGAGGAATAATGATGAAAAAGACCCGCAAAACAGTTTCTTTGGTACTCGGCAGCGGCGGGGCCCGCGGGCTGGCTCATATAGGTGTGATTCGCGTGCTTGAAGAGCAGGGTTATGAGATTCGTTCCATTTCCGGCTCATCCATGGGAGCGCTGATCGGCGGTATTTATGCCGCAGGGAAACTGGATACCTATGCCAGGTGGGTCAGCGCGCTGGATCGGCTCGATGTTTTGAAGCTGCTCGACCTGTCTTTCAGCGGTACGGCCATTTTTAAGGGAGAGCGGATTATCAATACCCTGCGGGAGCTGATTGGCGATCGCAATATTGAAGATTTGCCGCTCTCCTTTACTGCTGTCGCTACCGACCTGGACGAAAGCAAGGAAGTCTGGTTGTCGAGCGGTTCCCTGTTCAGTGCAATCCGCGCTTCCATTGCCTTTCCAACGGTCTTTTCCGCTTTCAATTACCACGGACGGCACCTGGTTGATGGTGGTCTGCTTAATCCGGTGCCTATTGCTCCCACGTTACGCGATATGACCGATCTGACTATTGCCGTCAGCCTGAGCGGCAAGGTGGACAATACTCCCACCCAGCTTGAAGCTCCGCCCTCTGCGGATGAACCGCGCAACCGTTATCATCGAAAAATTATTGATTTTATCGAGGGGTTACAGGATATGTTTAATGGAGAAGGTGAAGAAGAGGAGGATGAGACCGGGATCTTTGACGTGGTCTCTAAAAGCCTTGACGCCATGCAGTCGACCATCGCCAATTTTAAACTGGCTGCCTATACCCCTGATATCCTCATCGAATTGCCGAAAAATATCTGCACCATTTATGAGTTCGAACGGGCCAAGGAACTGATCGAGATCGGTCGCCGTAAGGCCGAGGAGGTCCTTGCGGCCCAGGGCCATTGACTTACCGGGGAGGGGCCGCAAGACTCAATGGGCAGTTTTCTCACTCCGCGGCTTTTTTGCCGAACTCGGCAGCTGTTTCCACCAGTTGCAGCAGCCGTCCGTTGACCCGGTCATTCACTGATCCTTCCGGCCAGGTGCCGTCGTCCTGCAATTCGCCCGCTGCCACCCCGGTTAATATGGCAATCCCTTCATCGATGGTTTCCACACTCCAGATATGAAATTGACCGCTCTGGACAGCACGCTCTACTTCGGTTTTAAGCATCAGGTTCTTGACATTGGCACGAGGGATGATGACCCCCTGGTTGCCAGTCAGGCCATTAGCCTTGCAGACCGCGAAAAAACCTTCAATTTTCTGATTGACTCCGCCGATAGGCTGAACCCGGCCGTGCTGATTGACCGAGCCGGTCACGGCGATGTCCTGGCGAATCGGCAGACGCGCCAAGCTGGAGAGCAGGGCGTAGAGTTCTGTGCTTGACGCACTGTCTCCTTCGATTCCGCCGTAAGACTGTTCGAAACAGATCGATGCCGACAGGGCCAGCGGTTTGTCACAACCGTATCGTTCGCCGAAAAATCCGCTCAGGATCAGCATCCCTTTGTCATGGATCGGTCCGGACAGTTTGACTTCCCGTTCGATGTTGATCATGTTGCTTTTGCCGAGAAATGTTCGCACTGTGACCCGCGCGGGCATGCCAAAGCTGTAATCACCAAGCTGATAGACGGTCAGGCCGTTGACCTGGCCGACAACTTGACCCTGGGTGTCGATAAAAATGGTTCCATCCTCGATCAGGGCGCGGATATGTTCCTCGGTCTTGTTGGCCCGGTAGATTCGTGATTCAAGCGCCTGGTCGACATGAACGGCCGTAACCAGGCTGGCGCCGCTGCGGTCGGCATAGAAAGATGCCTCGTGGATCAGATCGGTAATTTCGGAAAAGCTTGCCGACAGATACTTTTGGTCCTCAATCATACGGGCGGAGAATTCAATGGTATGGGCGACGGCAGCGGGGTCGAAGTGGAGCAGCTTTTCCTCCCGGCATTTGGTGCCGATGAAGAGGGAGAACAGCTGGATATTGGCGCTACTGTTGGCCATCCGTTGATCGAAATCGACCTTAACCTTGAAATACTTGCGAAAGTCCGGGTCCAGCTGATAGAGCAGGTAATAGAGTTCCGGGGTGCCGATCAGGACAATCTTGCATTCCAGTGGGATCGGCTGCGGTTTGAGGCTGGCGGTGGCGATCAACCGGTACTGCTCCGCCATGTCTTCAAGCTTGATTTCCTTGTTGCGGATAGAGCGTTTGAGTGCCTCATAGGTGAACAGGTTGAGCAGGACTTCGCGGCAATCCAGGATCAGGTAGCCACCGTTGGCGCGGTGCATGGCCCCGGGCTTGATCATCTGGAAGTCGGTCACGGCACTACCCATCTGGATAACATGCTCGATCCGGCCAAAAACGTTGAAATAAGTCGGGTTGGCTTCATAGATGACTGGCGCGCCGTCCAGCTCGCTGTTGTCGATGAGCAGGTTGACACGGTAATTATCAAAATTCGGCCCCTGTTGCTGCGGAGTCAGCCCCGGTAAATTAAATTGCGGCTTGTCGGCTGAGTGCAGGTCTTCAATCTGCTTGAGAATGTCTTTTTTACAGTTGGCAAAATGGTTGATAATCGGTTGCAGGGTGGCATATTTGAGTTCCAGGGCCTCAAACAGGTGGCCGATGGTATAGAGCAGGACCTGTTTTGCCACATCGAGGATTTTTTCACGCAGTTCCTCATCGATTTTTCTGACTTCGCGTAGCCCCTCATCAATTTTTTCCTGCAGCATATTGCCGGTATTCTCCAGGCGCTCCTTGTCTTTGGCCGGGAGTTCTTCAAAGTCCTTTTGTGATATTGGACTGCCTTCTTTTAAAGGCACCAGGACCAGACCGCTGGCCACCTGTTGAATAGCAAAGCCGTTGTCTGCCGCCAATTGGTCCAGATCCTGAAAAATCTGTTTTCTGCGTTCCTGGAAGGACTGGGAAATTTTCTTTCGCTGTTCCTGATATTCTTTGCTGTCAAAGGATTTGGGGACATCTTCGGAAAGCCGTTCAACCAGCCGATCGAGATCTTTTTTGAATTCCTTGCCAGTGCCATGCGGCAGGCAGATGAACTCTGGACCGCTGTCGGACTCGAAATCATGAACATAGCACCAGTCTGCAGGCGCCGGCTTCTGAGTGGCATGCGCGGCGAGGATTTTTTTGATCGTTGAAGAGCGACCGCTGCCGGGTTGTCCCAAAACGAACAGATTAAAGCCGTTGTCGGTAATCCCCAGGCCAAAATCGATGGCGGTTAATGCTCTTTCCTGGCCAATGGTCATTTCCAGGGGTGGCAGTTCGGCGGTGGAGTTGAATTGGAATTGGGCGGGATCGCAATGCCAGCGGAGAGATTCGGAGTTAACCAGTAGATTGTTCACAAGAAGACCCCTTTCCGCAACAAGTGCCGACAAGGAACCGGGTTGTTGCTTTTACCAAGATTAGCAGGTAGGGCCAGGTTCGCAATGACAGTAGCTGAGAGAAGAGGGGCTGATCGGGAGCTGTGGGGGGAGTCCCTGGCCGGCAAATCCCGGAGAAGGTTATTGCCGGCCAGGGTTTAAGTTCAGGCGGAGAGCTGATCGGCCAGCTTTGGAAAGCGGGGATTGATCGGGCGGATCCCCGAAGTGGTCACCATTTCCAGGTCGGTCATAACTATTTCCGATCCGTCGAGACCGGTCATTTTCCCGGCATTATTGTTCATCAGGTTTTCTACTGCCGCCTGTCCGAAGCGAGCCCCGAGCATGCGGTCAAAAACAGTGGGAGATCCTCCACGCTGATAATGGCCAAGGACGATAACTCTGGTTTCGAAGCCGATGCGATCTTTGATCTGGGTCGCAATATCCTCGGCTTTACCAGCCCCTTCAGCGACCAGAATAATGGCGTTGGTGCGTTTTTCCTGATAGCGTTTGCGGAGCTCCTTGCAGATGTCGTCAAGATCGTAAGGCTCTTCAGGGATCAAGCTGTATTCGGCACCGGCGGCAATGGCAGCGACAACAGCGAGATAGCCGCAGTTGCGACCCATAATTTCAACAATAAAAGCGCGGTCGTGGGAGCTGGCTGTGTCTTTCAGATTGTCAACGGCACGGATGATGTTGTTCAAGGCTGTGTCGACACCAAGAGAAACATCGGTATAGCGGATATCGTTGTCGATGGAAGCCGGAATGCCGATCACCGGAATACCATGAGTGTGGATGGCGTAGCCGCCTTTCAGGGACCCGTCGCCGCCGATCACTACCAATCCTTCAACGCCCATGCCTTTAAGGTTCTGACAGGCAAGACGCAAGCCTTCTTCGGTGCGCATCTCTTTACAGCGTGCACTCTGCAGGAACGTTCCGCCGCGTTGCAGGACATTGCTGACGCTCTTGGTGCTCATTGTTTCATAAAGTCGGTCGATCAACCCCTGAAATCCTTTCTGGATGCCGATCACTTCCAGTCCGGAGGCTAACCCGGCTCGGACCACAGCGCGAACCGTTGCGTTCATACCTGAACAGTCTCCGCCGCTGGTGAGAACTGCGATTCGTTTCATAGTGTTTTTACCTTCCTGTGTGGTTATTTAGTTTTGACAAAGTCCGTCTCGGCCTTTGTTGAACTCTTTGTAAACGATTAATTTTACAGTACTTTACGTAAGCCGGGCGAAAGTCTGTCCGGCTTGCGTTTTGCCTGCCTGAATGCGCTGGCTGATTGTTTCATTGGGTGATAATTTACTGAGGTATTCTATTAGCATATAAATGTGAGGATATTGTGTAGTGGTTTTATCAACAAGATTACGCTGCTCACCGGGAAAGAGCAAGGGGAACCCCTGATATTCATTGACAATCGACCCGGATACTGGGATCCTTTGGGCGTTTTTCACATCTCTGCTCTTTCCAGCTGGATTCCTTTCCCGGGCGGGTAGATTCCCTGCTGCCAATAAGCTAAACTTAGGGCTAACTTCTCGTAAACCATAAATTATATTTAAGGATAGCAACATGCATCGCAAATTATATGTCATCTTCGCAGTATTTTTGCTGGTACTGCCAGGGCCGTTGTTTGCGCAAACCCTGGCTGAAAAAGTACAGGAACATCACCTTGCAAACGGTGCAACCCTGTTGATGGTCGAGCGCCATAATTCTCCGACTGTGGCGGCTTATATCACCTTTAGGGTCGGGGCGGTCAACGAAACCAGTGAACAGCGCGGGACTGCCCATTTACTTGAGCATATGTTGTTCAAGGGAACCAAAACCCTTGGCACCCGGGATTATCGGGCAGAGAGCAAGCTGCTCAAGGAGATCGAAGAGGTTGGCAGCCGCATTGACAGCCTGAAAAACCTGCCGAATACCGATCCTCAAACTCTGACGGAATTGCGCAGCCGTCTGCACGACTTGCAGAAACAGCACCGCTCGTTGGTGGTCAAGGACGAATTTGCCAGAATCTATTCGGAAAACGGCGGGGTTGGCTATAATGCCTTCACCGGCAAGGACCAGACCACTTATCTGATCAATCTGCCGTCCAATAAACTGGAACTTTGGGCGGACATTGAGTCGGATCGTTTGCAAAATGCCGTGTTTCGGGAATTTTATACCGAGCGCGATGTGGTCCGCGAGGAACGTAGACGGTCTTATGAAAGCAATCCCGGCGGGCAGATCTATGAATCGCTGTTGGCAACAGCTTTCAAGGTTCACCCATACCGGGACCCGATTATTGGCTGGTCGTCGGATATCGAAAATTTGAGCCTCAAGAATATCCGCGAGTTTTTTCATAAGTATTATACCCCGGTCAACATGGTCATCACCTTAGTCGGTGATATCGACAGCCGCAAAACCATCGATCTGGTCGAGCGCTATTTCGGTCGCCTGGCTCCCGGCGTCCCGGTGCCGCCGGTTATCGAAAAGGAACCCAAGCAGGATGGCGAGCGGCGGGTGCATATCGATTTCGATGCCGAACAGCGGCTGATGATCGCCTATCACAAGCCAACCATGCCGTCCAAAGATGATTATGTCTTCGATATCATCATGCAGATCCTGACCGGCGGCAGGACCTCCAGGCTGTATCAATCCCTGGTGGTGGATAAACAGCTGGTCACCGACGTTGATGCTTTCACGGCGCCGGGCTCCCGTTATCCGAACCTGATGATCTTAAGCATGTCCCCGAGCCGGACCTGTACCTGTGTTGATGTCGAACAGGCGGTTTATGACGAGCTTGACCGGCTCAAGACCGAACCTTTAAGCGCTGCCGAACTCGACCAGGCGCGCAAGCAAATTACCACTTCGATGCTGCGTAACCTGGAAGGGAATAGCGGCTTGGCCCGAATGTTGTCTTCTTACCAGGCCATGGGCGACTGGCATTACCTGGTCAATTACGATAAAGAGCTGGCCGGGATTACCGCCGAGGATGTCATGGACGTGGCGCAGCGTTATTTGCAAGCTGATAACCGGACGGTTGCGACCTTGGGCCGGGGAGGCAAAATCTTATGAGATGGTCGATCGTTATTTTACTTGTCACTCTGCTGTCCGGCTGCGGACAGAACTTTTTTGTCGGTCAGCCGAGACCAGATCAGTTGACTTTTCCGCCGCTTAAATTCACCTTTCCCAAGGTGGCAGAGCAGCAATTGAGCAATGGGGCCAGGGTTTACATGAAAGAAGATCATGAATTGCCTTTGGTCGACCTGACCTTGATGGTGGAAGGCGGCAGTATCTATGATCCCCTGGATAAAACCGGCCTGTCGCAGCTGTTTGCCAATACCCTGGCCACCGGCGGCGCTGGTGATATGTCTCCGCAACAGCTTGAGTCCGAATTGGAAGCCATGGCAGCATCCTTCAACGTCAGCAGCTCGGACTATTGCTATCAGATCGATCTGTCTCTGCATCGCTCCGATCTGCAACGCGGGTTGCAGATTCTGGCCATGGTCCTGCGCTCGCCGCGCTTTGATCAGAGCCGCTTTACTCTGGCTCAGGAACGTCTGCTGGAGAGCATTCACCGCAAAAATGATGAGCCTTCCGCCATTGCCCATCGGTTGCTGAATGCGACCGAAGCTCCGGGGCATCCCTTCGGCGCATTTCCCTCCGATGCTTCAGTGATGGCCGTGACGCGGGAAGATCTGCTGAAATTACATGAGCGTTATTTTCATCCGGCCAATTTCTGGTTTGGAGTTTCGGGAGATTTTAAACAGGCTGATTTGTTGGCCGACCTCGAGCAATTACTCGGTGACTGGCCCGCCGGTGACAGTCTGGTGCGTGACTTTCCTTCGTTGCCGCAACCGGCGGAAGGGGAAATCCTGCTTGCGGACAAGGATGTACCACAGACGACGATTCTTATGGGCGAAACCGGCATCAGCAAAGACAACCCGGACCAGTATACTCTGCGGGTGGCCAATTTTATTCTTGGCGGCGGAGGTTTCAATTCCCGGATGATGCGGGAAGTCAGATCCAATCGGGGCCTGGCATATTCGGTGTATTCCTATTTCCAGATCGGGCGGCATCTGCCCGGTATGTTCCTGGCCGGCAGCGAAACCAAATCGTCTTCGACGGCTGAGGTGGTGAAGCTGATGCGACAGCTCATGCAGGGGATGATCGATAAACCGGTCTCCGAGGCAGAACTGAAACTGGCCAAGGAAAGCTTGGTTAACTCCTTTGTTTTTGCGTTTGATGATACGCATTCTGTGGTGACCCAAAAAGTACGCCTGGATTATTACGGGTATCCGCAGGATTATCTGGAGAATTTCCGGCAGAATATCGAGCGGATCACGGTTGCGGATGTGCAGCGGGTCAGCAAGGAATATTTACACCCGGATCAGTTGCTGATCGTACTGGTCGGTGATACTGAAGTGTTTGCAAACCAGATCAAGGATTTAGGGCTGCCAGTAAAGAAAGTTGACCTGTAACGCGTCTGATTGTGCGGAGAGGGAAGATGGCTGCTAAACATCCGACAAACTGGATGGACCGGGCAAAAAGAATCCTCTGGGAACAGAACCCGGCCGAACTGACCCTGCTACGGCGCACCTTGCTGCGCCAGATGCAGGCGCTGGTGTTGGTTTTTCAGGATTTTTCCGTTAACCAGTCGTTGTTGCGGGCTGCGGCATTGACCTATTACACCATGCTTTCCCTGGTGCCGCTGCTGGCGTTGACTTTTGCCCTGCTCAAGGCGTTTGGAGTGCAAAACCTGCTGCAGCCGCTGATTCTTTCCAAGTTAAACGTTGGTGACGGTCGGATTGCCGAGGCGATTCTCGGTTACATCAACAATACCCAGGTTGCCCAGTTGGGCGCTTTTGGTCTGCTGTTTCTGCTGGTCGCTGTTATTTCCCTGCTCACCAATGTGGAAAAAACCTTCAATTACATCTGGGGAGTCAGGGAACTCCGGCCGATGCTGCGTCGCTTTGCCGATTACCTGTCGGTCATTCTGGTCGGTCCGGTCTTGATTATCAGTGCCATCTCCATGACGTCGACGCTGACAAGTAATCGTCTGGTCAAAGCCTTGCTGGATATGCAACTGGTCGGCAGCCTGGTCGTGGTCCTGTTTAAAGTGATCCCGTTCCTTTTCATGTGGTTGGCCTTTACTGTTCTCTATATGTTCATGACCAATATCAAGGTGGAGTGGCGAGCCGCTTTTTTCGGCGGAGTTGTCGGTGGCAGCCTCTGGCAGCTGGCCCAAGTCGGTTATGTTCATTTTCAGGTCGGGGTAGGGCGCTACAACGCCATCTACGGAACCATGGCCGCGTTGCCGATATTCATGGTCTGGCTTTACGTTTCCTGGGTGATTGTGCTGTTCGGACTCGGCGTCTGCTATGCCAAACAAAATTTACGGACCAGCAACCGTGATCTGCGCAGCAGCGAAGTGAATCGGGAAAGCTTTGAACAGGTGGCCCTGGCCGTGATGGTGACACTGGCTGAGCGGTTCGCTTCGGGCGTCGGCCCGATGAGCCACGAAAAGCTTTCCCTCTGTCTGGCGGTTCCGTCACGGCTTTGCCGCAGTGTCCTGGAGACGCTGACCCGGCTTGGTTTGGTTGTTGAAGTGAGTAGCCACAGTGAACGAAACCAGTACCAGTTGGGGCGTTCCGCGGAAAAGCTGGAGCTGGCTGAGTTCTTTCGTCGGATTCGTTCCTGCGGGGAAGATGTCCGTTATCTGCTGCTGGAGCCGCAGGTTCGGATTGCCATGCAGATCTACCAGGAAATTGAAGCGGTGACCGCGGAAGGTCTGCAGGGGATGTCCCTGCAGGATTTAGCGGATCGCTGCCAGGTGCAGGATACGCTGGATACACCCTTGCTGGCTGCTGAAAAATGAGGGCTATTCCTCGGCGGAAGCGCTGTGCGCATTCGGTTGGGTTGAAAATGTCTGCAGCTTTATGACCCCGTCCTGTAATTCGGCATAAGAAAACTGATTGATCCAGTCTCCCAATGCGATAATCTTTAATTGTTCGTGCTCTAGGGCAACGGGATGGTGAAAATGGCCGCACACCATGATATCGCAGTCTGGTGTCTGCTGCGTGGCATAGGCCTGCAACAGCGGGCTGGGGTCTCGATGGGTGAAATTCGGGTCGTTTTTGGTGCTTTTGTTGCTCAGCCAGATAGCGAATGACCAGACCAGATCCGGGTGGACGATGCGGGACAACAGGCGAATCAGGCGACTTCGCCAGAATCCGCGCAACAGCCGGTAAGAGCGGTTCGGTCTGATCAGATCGCCATGGCAAAGCAGGATTTTCTGATTGTCCCAGCTGATAATCTGCTGCTCGGTGATGACGGTACAGCGCAGGGTCGCGCTGAAGTAGTCTCCCATCAGGAAATCATGATTGCCCTCAACAAAATATAGCTGTGTCCCCGCCTCGGCGAGCCGCCGCAGCTGTTCCAGCAACGGGACATAGGCGCTGAACACCAGGTGACGGTAACCGAGCCAGAACTCAAAAATATCGCCGAGCAGAAAAAGTGCATCAAGCTGCTTTTGGCGGTTGAGAAATTCAAGTAATAACTGGTAGTTTCTATCCTGCGGTTGGCGCAGGTGGGCATCTGACAAAAATATCGCTCTCATGTCCGCGACTATAATGAGCGCCGCTGCTGTTGTCAATTTACAAACCTTTTTGCAGACAAAGGAGTTCGGTTATGGACTATCCGATGATTCACATCTGCTACCGGGTCATGGACCTGGCCGCATCTGAAAATTTTTATCGGACCGCTTTCGGTTTCGAGATATCCCGTAAAAAAGATTACCCGGAGCATGGTTTTACTCTCAGCTATATGACCTCAGCAGGACTGCCCTTCGAACTGGAGCTGACCTACAATTACGAGCAGGCCGAGCCCTATGTCATCGGCGATGGTTATTCCCACCTGGCGGTTGGGGTTGAGGACCTGGAGGCCTCGCATCAGCGCCATAGCGAAATGGGCCTGCAGGTCACCCCTATGAAAGGTCTACCCGGCAGCCCGCCCAAATTTTATTTTGTCACCGATCCCGATGGCTTCCGCATTGAAGTTGTCCGCTATCAAAATGCCTAGAGGTGCCGGTTATGGATATTGAAGATCTTCTGGAGCAGGGTAGCCGTGCCCTGGATAATGGCGATTACCGGGCTGCCAACGGCTTCCTGAGCAAGGCTGTTACCCTGCAACCTTCCGCTGAGGTCTGGCATCTGCTGGCTGAGGCGCAGATTGGGGAAGGTCAGTTGAAGCAGGCCTACAAAAGCCTGTCCGCAGGGCTGGCGTTGGCGGAAGATGATATCGACTTGTTGTTCTCCCTTGGTGACCTGTACCTGGAAGAGAACCGCAATGCCGAAGCCCTGACCACTTATCAGAAGATCATTGAGCTTGATCCTGAGGAGATTGATGCCTGGGTGAGCAAAGCCATGGCCTATGTTAATGTCGACGATCTGGAGGCTGCCGAGCAGACCTGCCGCAAGGCTCTGGAGATCGCTCCGAATTCGGCTTTTGCCCTCAACGCCCTCGGCGATATCTGTGTCAATCTGGGCCGCAGCGATGAAGCGTTGAGTTGTTTTCAGCAGGCCGGGGAGATCGATCCCGAAGATCCTCAGCCGCTGTTGAGTCTTGCCGATCTTTATTACGAGAGGGAGGATCTGGAACAGGCGGAACAGTGTTGTCTTCAAAGCCTTAAACTTGATGCCGGCCTGCCCGGCGGCTATCTGACCCTCGGTTATATCTGTCTTGACCAGGACCGTACCCAGGAGGCTGTCGAGCACTTTCAGCAGTTCCTGCGTTTAGAACAGAGTCCGGCCGCCAAACAGCTGCGCGAAGAGGTTGCCGCTGTGATCGACGGTCTGAAGTAAGAGCTCTTCTGGTTGGTTTGACATGGCCGGCCGGTCAGGGGACCGCCGGCCATGTTGTTTTTTTCCCTCTCTTGCTTTGACGTGAAATATGAATCTGTCTACCGAAATTCGCAATACCGCTCTGTTTAGCTGCGGTGCGGCTTTTCTTGCCTTCGGGGTGGTGTTGTTTCTTGCCCCCAACCGGATCGCGACCGGCGGCACCGCGGGGATCGCCATCTTACTCAATTATCTTCTGGCAGTGCCGATCGGGGTGCTGATGCTTGTGGTCAATCTGCCTTTGCTGGCCCTTGGCTGGCGCATGCTTGGTAGGGCCTTTGCCCTCCGTTCAGTGGCTGCCATTTTCCTCTGCTCATTTTTTGTTGATCTGTTTCGTGAATATTTTCAGCTTGGCCCGGTCAGTCATAATACCCTACTCGCCACAGTTTACGGCGGGATAGCCATTGGGGTGGGGGTCGGCCTGATGCTGCGCGGCAATGCTTCTGCCGGTGGCACGACCATCATTGCCAGGCTGGTTGCCGCTAAAACGGATTTTAAGGCCGGGCAGGTGATTCTGTTTTGTGACTTTCTGATTATTTTTTCTGCCGGAATAGTCTTTCATGATATTGAACGGGCGCTGTGGAGTCTGATCAGCATCTATGTCACGGCGAAATGTATCGACATGATCCTGACCGGGACTCTGTCGGAGAAGGTCGTTCATATCACGTCCCATCAGGTTGAGCTGCTGGGGCGCAAGATCGTTGATCAGCTCGGACCCAACGGCACTATCGTCACCGGAACCGGCCTGGCCGAAGGAGAGCATAAAACCATGATCTTTGTCACGGTTGAAGCCCGGCGGATTACGGTTTTGCGCGATATTATCCGTAACCATGACCCAGAGGCTTTTATGGTGGTTATGGATGCGGCGGAGATGCTTGGCCGCGGGCATGGTGCCAGGCCATAGCCTGAACTGTTTTGTTGCTTCCGGCCGAGCCGGGTTAGAATCGGCTTGTCCTGGTCACGAACCGCTGATCGTCAGGGTTGCACGACTGTCGGTCACACATACGAGGGGTTATCGATGGGTATTGCTGCTGATATTGTGGTGATTGTGGTGGCGGCACTGGGCGGAGCCCTGCTGGCTCAAAAGCTGCGTCAGCCGCTGATACTCGGTTATATCCTCGCCGGAGTGGTGATTGGCCCGTTTACCGGTGGCGTGGTCAGTGATGCCCACATGGTCGAACAACTGGCGGAGATCGGGGTTGCGCTGTTGTTGTTTGCACTGGGGCTGGAATTTTCCATCAGGGAACTGAAACCGGTCAAATTTGTTGCTCTGCTCGGGGGGCCGCTGCAGATCCTTCTGACCCTGGTTTACGGTTATTTTGTGGGGCGCTACCTGGACTGGGGGAAGGGCGCTTCATTGTGGCTTGGCGGTCTGGTTTCGCTGTCCAGTACTATGGTCATCCTCAAAACTCTGATGGCGCAGGGGCGGCTTGGTACTTTATCGAGCCGGGTTATGATCGGCATCCTGATTGTCCAGGATCTGGCCGTCGTTCCGTTGTTGATTCTTCTTCCCCAGGTGACCAATCCCGCAGCCGGGCTGCCGATGCTCGGTGTCGCAGTCCTCAAATCGATTGTTTTTCTAGCCGTTATGCTGTTGATCGGGACCCGCCTTCTGCCGTGGCTGCTGGCGGTGATTGCGCGCGGGAATTCGCGGGAATTGTTTCTGCTTTCCATCACCACCATCGGCCTGGGAATCGGTTATGCGACCTATCTGGCCGGTCTTTCCTTTGCCTTCGGTGCTTTTGTCGCCGGGATGGTCCTCAGTGAGTCTGATTATGGCAATCAGGCCCTGAGCGACATCATCCCGTTGCGCGACCTGTTCGGACTGCTGTTTTTTACCTCGGTCGGCATGCTGCTTGATCCTTCCTTCCTAATCCAGCATTGGCGCGGGGTCGTGCAATTGGTGGTTCTGGTCGCCCTGGGCAAAGGATTGATTATGACCACCACGGTGCGGGCCTTCGGTTATGGCAATGTTATTCCCCTGGCGGTTGGCTTGACCATGTTTCAAATTGGTGAATTTTCTTTTGTCCTTGGCCAGGTCGGTTATGGTGGCGGATTTTTAAACGCGGACCAGTATTCCTTTATCCTGGCTGCGACCATCCTGAGCATGCTGATGACCCCGTTATTGTCGGGTTTGACCGCTCCCCTGTACGGATTAAAAAAACGCTACCTGGGTGGCGATCAGCTGGAGACCGTCAACCTTCCGGCTGAAGGACTGCATCGTCACGTGGTGATTGCCGGCGGCGGTCAGGTCGGTCAATATGTGGCACAGATTCTGACCCGCCTGCAGGTGTCTTTTGTGGTGATCGAACTTGGCCATCAGGCAATGGAAGAATGCAAGCGGCATGGCTATCCGGCGATCTATGGCGATGCCGCCCAACCGGTCGTTCTTGAGGCCGCCAACCTGGCCGAAGCTCAACAGTTGCTGTTGACCATCCCGGATATTACCACGACCGAAGCTGTGGTCAGACAAGCCCGGATCATGGCTCCGGAGATCAGTATCGTGGCGCGATCGGTCGGCGCCGAGCAGATGAAAGCACTTTATCAGGATGGGGTGTCCATGGTTATCTTGCCGGAGTTGGAAGCAGGGCTGGAAATCGCCCGGCAGGCGCTTTTGAATCTCAAGATTCCTTTGCCGGTGATTCAGGAATTTACTGACTCGGCACGGCGGGACAATTACCAGCGAGAGTCATTGTTGGCAGCTGATTTGCGCACCATGCAGCTGTTGAAGAATGCCCGAGATCTGCTGGAGTTGACTTGGGAAGAGTTGGCCGAGCAGAGTCTGTTGGTTGGTCACAGCATCAGGGATCTTAATATTCGGCAAATGACCGGGGCTTCGGTCGTGGGGGTGCTACGTGCCGGCCAGTTTATTGCCAACCCACCCGCTGATTTTATTTTCAGCGTCGGCGATATTGTGGCGCTGATCGGACGGAGTTTGCAGCCAGGGCGGGACCCTGGCTCAGTGATTGACTCCTGAACGGACCTGGTGATAACGCAAAAAGCCACCGAGAAATATCGATGGCTTTTTGACAGCGGGTATCCGGGGAAATCGCTTACTTATTTCTTTTTCCCGGCGGCGGCGCGTTTTGCTGCTTTCAGCGGGTTGACGCGAACGTCGTTCGATTTGAGATCGACTTTTTTGTGAGTTGCAAAATTGCACAGACCGGTAGTCCATTTTGTCGAAGGTTGCGGATACGAGGTACAGACCTCACCGATAGAACCTTTGACAATCCGCTCACAGCCTTGGCATTCTTCAACAACCACCTGACAGCTACCGCCTTCAGCGGAACAACCGCTTTTTTTCCAGAAGGTACACTCGGTACCGGGGAGAACTGTTTCGCACTGCATCTTCTATTCCTCCTAGCTTTATGCTTGGGTCAAATTCAGAACGCCTAGTAATAGCGAATTTGCTTTTTTGAGTCAACGGTTTTTTACCGACTTTTCGCGCTGATTCGGAACAAAAGTGGTCAGCGGCAGGAAAATACCTCCCGGTTGAGGTGGACAATGCCGATCGCGCCCAGCATAATCCCGGCCAGCGCCAGTAACGGGATGGTAAAAGTCCCGGTCAGATCATAAAAATATCCAGCCAGCAGCGGAGCAACAGCGCCGGGGATGTTGGCCGAAAACAGCCAACCGTAAATGGTTCCGACTTTTTCCGCGCCCCAGGTTCTGGCCACCGAGCCGGCATATATGACCAGAACGCCACCATAGTTAAAACCGGTCAGCGCGGCAAACAGCTGCAACCCACCGGACGAGGTCAGGATAACCGGGGAGGCGAACAGCAGAACCGCCTGGGCTAGCAGGTTCAGTTGAATCATTGCCGCGCTGCTGAAACGATCGAACAGGCTACCCCAGAGGACGCGACCGACGGCATTGGCTATAGCGAAGAAAGAGACCGCGCTGACGCCGCTCAGCAAGCTTGCCGATCGGTACAGTTCCTTGATGTTGGCGTTAACGGCGAAACCGGCGGCCAGCCCGGTGAACATGGCAAAGTAAAGGATGATAAAGCGCCGGTCGGTTAAGATCCGCCTGAAATTAAAGCTGGTTTTTGCGGACCGGTTGAAATTTGGTGGATTGCGCATGAAAAATCCGGAAAAGATGATCAGCGCTGTAAAGGCAAAGCCCAGGTAGCCGAACAACTGAAAGGGAGTGGCACCCTGTTTGAGCAAGAACCCGCCGGCATAGCTGACCAATGCTGCACCACCGCCGAAACCGGCGACCGCGACCCCGGTCACCAGTCCCTTGTTATTGGGAAACCATTTGATGCAGGTGGAAATCGGGACGATGTAGGCGATTCCTGCACCGATTCCGGCGATCAGTCCGTTGCCGAGGATGGTCAGCAGAAAATTCTGACCGCCGAAGGAGGAGATGATCCAACCGCTGCCAAACAGCAACCCACCGGTCATGGTAGAGAAACGGGGGCCGAAGCGATCGACCAAAGCCCCGGAAAAAATCATCGTTGCCGGAAAAACGAAGTAAAAAACGGAAAACGGAATCTGGGCTTGGGCCTGGGATATGTCCATCAAGAGTCTGATGGGCTGGACATAGACAGACCAGGAGTAGGTTGCTCCAAGACAGACCTGCATAAGCAGGGCAGAGACAATGATCATCAGGCGCATGAGAACCTCTCTCTGAGTGGCAGGTTGTCGAAAAAATCCATCCTGGAACTTTTTTCGACACAGCGGGGAAAATGCGCTTTCCCCGTCTTGTAAAGGCAATGAATTTAAGCTCTGCTGTTGATTTTGAGCGCCCGGCCATGATCGCAGCAGGCTGTTTTTCGTCAGCTTGTCATGAGGAGCTCTTGCTCAAAACCCAATTATCGTGTTGAATAGATTCTTGATTCTTCTGTCAGTTTTCAGAGATAGAATGAGGATTCTCTGGTCTGACCAGATTAGGGTTGTTTGTTGCCCTTGTCAACTGCTCTTGCGCCAATACCCTGTCAGCCGACTTTGTCTATTGATAGGTGCTTTCCCCTTGCTCAGGTTATGAATAATGAAGAAACCAACCGGTAACCAGTCGCAAACATTGGCCGATTGGGAAGCCATCTGCGAGCGCTGTGGCCGCTGCTGTTATGAAAAATACGAATCCCGCGGGAAAATAATTTATACGTCCACGCCTTGCCGTTACTTGGACAAAAGCAGCGGTCTCTGCAGGATTTATCCGCGTCGTTCCCAGGTCCATCCGGATTGTGCCAGGCTGACTCCGGAGCTGGTGACCGCCGGGATTTTGCCGGCCGACTGTCCGTACGTCAAAGATATCGAAGATTATCCTGCGCCGATTCTTAAAAAACCGGTCAAGACAAGCGGGAAGACGCCGCGCTGATTTTGGTGTGCGGCTGATTATGCTAGGTTGCTTTATTGCTGATCTGATGTCATTTGACGCCTTGAAGGCGGTTGCGCATCACACATATAAAACGTGTGCATCATGGGTGCTGACTTCGCCCGCGAGATAGCGCAAATTCTCGCCACTTTTGATCTGTTGATCGATGCCGGGCGAAATCTTATCGTTTCCTGATCTTTTTCCTGGTTTAACCTTTTGCCTTGACCAACCTATGCGCTGCAGGTGCATAGGTCCCATAAGCCAGAGCTGAGAGTTGGGCGGTACCTGAAATCATGCTCACATCAATATAACTCATGGTTCATCAGCATTCCCATAAAACCAAAGATTACAATTGTGCATTTGCCATCCAGTGTTTCCGGATGACAACCAGCAATGTGGCGAGGATTTTCATCTGCCGGTGATCCCGTAAAGGTATGGTAACAGCAGCGACAGGGTTGCCCAAAGGATGATGACCAGAGGAATACCGGTGCGCAGAAAATCCCTGAAGTTATAGCGTCCGGCGTTCATCACCAGCAGATTGGTCTTATACGCCATGGGCGTAGCAAAGCTCATATTGGCTCCGAATAGCACCGCCAGGACAAAGGGTTCGGCCGGTTGTCCCAGCTGGCTGGCAATGGACACTGCGATCGGCGTGCCGATGACCGCTGTGGCATTGTTGGAGACGGTGTTGGTCAACACCGCCATCAGTAGCATCAGGCCGCTGAGCATGACGGGAGGTGACGCGTGCCCGGAGATGCTCAAGAGGACTTCGGCCAGATACTCGGCCCCGTCTGTTTTCAGCAAGGCTGATCCCAGCGCCAGGCTGGCGACCACAACCAAGATCACTTGCCTGCTCAGCGCCCGGGTGGCATCGCGCCAGGTCATGCAGCCGCTTACAATCATCATCAGCACACCACCTGTTGCACAGATGGCGATGGGCAGCAAGCCGGTGGCTGCGGTCAGAATGATGGCCAGCATAATGAGCATGGCCAGCGGTGCCTTCTGTGCGTATGGTAGATCGATGGTCGCATCCAGAACCAGAAAATCTTTTTCCCTCTTCAACTGGGCGATTTGATCTCTCGGCCCTTGGACCAACAGGATATCGCCCGCCTGCAAGCGAATGTCTGCGATTGCCTCGATCCTTTTCTGCAAAGGTTTTCCCGCCCGATGGATCGCCAGTACGATCAACCCGTAGCGGTCGACAAAGCGCAGACTGCCCAGGGTGCGGCCGTGCAGATAAGAGCCCTGGATAACGGCGATTTCCGCTATCTGTTGATCATCGGCCCGGAGCGGGTGGGTCTCATCGACCGGGTTTCCCAGGCCATCATCCTGATAGAGGGTTCCTTCTAATACAGATTCAAACTCTTTGAGCTTTTCCGGAGTGTCCCGAATCATCAGCTGGTCGCCAGCCTGCAGCCTGATACTTGGCAGCGGCTTGGCGAGGGGACTGTCCCCGCGGCGAATGCCGTGAATTCGAAGGGTTGCGCCTCCTTTCTTCAGCGCATCGGCCAAGGTTTTGCCAACCAACGGACTGCTCTCGAGGAGGGCCAGGTTAGCGGTGAAAATCCGTGGCGCTGTGTCGGCCAGGGCAAGCTTACGCTCCGGCATGATCCGGGGAACGACCAGCCACAGATAGAGGATCCCGATGCTGCCGGCAATGGCCGCCGGGATGATAAAGTCAAACATTTCGATGCGTCTCAAGCCCATATCCGCGGCTACCGAAACCACCAGTAGATTGGTTGAGGTGCCGATGGTCGTGCAGGTTCCGCCCAGCAGTGTGGCAAACCCCATGGGCAGCAACATACCTGACGCGTTGCTTTTGGTCCGCAGCGCAACACTGATGAGCAGGGGCAGGAAAAGAACCACGACCGGTACATTATTGATGAAAGCACTGATCAAGGCGGCCATCAGCAGGGTCGCCAACAGGGACAGTTGCGGGCTGATCGCCCAGAGTCCGGCCAGTGCTCTGCCGATAGGTTCGAGTGCTCCGGTCCGCACAATGCCATGGCCGACGATCATTAAAGCGCAGACCGAGATCAGGGCTTCATGGCCGAAACCATGGAAAAAATCGAGTGCATGGAGTGAGCCTTGTTCGGTCCGGTAAGGAAAGAGTTCAAAGCCAATGGCCAGGGTCACAAGAATAATCAGGCTCGCCGTTTCCAGCGAGAGGTTCTTCCTGGTGAATAGAACCAGGGCCAGCATGGCAAGGGCCAACACCAGGGCGGCATGGATATTGGGAGGCGGAGGAATCATTGTTAACCTCTGCTTTGCTTTGTCGGACTGTCCCGAATGGCGCTCGTTTAAAAGTCGCTGGCAGCAAAACCGGGGCTGTCCCAGGTCTTTGCGGTGCTAACCGCGACAGTTTCATGGCTCGCAAACTCTTGGGACAGCCCCCGATGATCCTGGAGATATCCGAGATACTGCCAAGTTGCTTCAACTCGCGTTATTGCAGACCGTTCCAATCAATTCTGCAACAATAGGCTTTCTTGATACGATTACTCAGGTTACAATTAATCATACCGCAATCGCCGTAACGAAAGAGTGCCGAGGATCATTTTATGGCTGAGGGGCTATTCTGAAACTTGCTGCGGACCCCGGATGCAGGTGTGTGCAACACATCCATCAGAACAGGATAGGCTTGATGTCACGTCTTATCGCTATCGGAGATATTCACGGGCAAATTCATAAACTGGAGACACTGCTTGCCGATCTTCCGCTACAAGATGAAGATCGCTTGGTCTTCCTGGGCGATTATGTGGATCGTGGGCCGGATGTTTGCGCTGTTATCAACCTGTTACTGGAACTGGCGGAAGAGCGGCCTAGGACGGTGTTCCTGCGTGGCAATCATGAGCAGATGTTGCTGGATGCATTGATTGAAACCCATTTTGTTCGGGGAGCCGGGCGGGATCCGGTGGCCTCTGCCGTGCGCGGGAAAAGCCTCCATTCTGCCATTCAGCATCATCTGCAGAATGGTGGCCTGGCTACCCTGAAAAGTTATTCTGTCAACAGTGTGGCAGAGCTACCTCACGCTCACATCACTTTTTTGCAGCAGACCAGGCTATATTTCAGGGCGGAAGGATTTCTGTTTGTTCATGCCGGGGCGAGCAATGATCTCCCTGTTGAAGAGCAGGATATCCGCACCCTGCTGTGGGACCGCCACCTGGAGCCGGGAACCGAAGAAATCCATGTGGTCGGTCATAAACCGACCACTAACGGACGGCCCTGTTTCGAACCCGGGCGTTATTCTATCGATACCGGTGCCGGGTTCGGTAATCCGTTGACAGCCTGTGATGTCATCACCAGGGAGTTCTGGCAGGCATAAAAGTCCAGCAAAAGGAATCTTCAGATCGCGCCGATGACGTTTTCCAATTTGCTGCGAATAATCAGGGCGGTTTCCTTCAGGTGCGGATTTCCGACCGCTTGCATTGAGGCGACCGGATCGATGGCCGAGACCTCAACCCGTCCGTCTTCCCACTGTTGGACGATGACATTACAGGGGAGCATGGTACCGATATGCGGTTCCGCCGATAGCGCCTGGTAGGCGTAAGAGGGATTGCAAGCGCCGAGGATTCGATATTCCCGAAAATCGACCCCCAGTTTTTCTTTGAACTTGGCGGTGATGTCAATGTCAGAAAGAATTCCGAATCCCGCTTCAGCAAGTTTGGTTTTAACGATCTCTACAGTCTCTTTAAAGCCCCTCGGCGATGAGGTACTGAAACAATAAGCCATAATTTCTCTCCTGATATGAAAACAGTGTTGTCGGATAGATTCGCCGACACCCTTTCAGGCGGATTGTGGAAAGCCCACTCAAGAAATCCGGCAGGCTGTGTTTAACCTTAGCAATTCTTCAAGCGCCTTCAAGGAGAGAAGCCCATTATTCTACTGGATACGCGATAATGGTGCTGCCGGAAAAACTTTGGGCAGAGAAGCTCAAAAAGATCCGGCAACCGGCAACCGGCGGCCGGACCATACTGAGCTGAAGTTGGAGAGTCAGGTGGGAACCGGGAATTACCTTTTAGACAGGCTTTTAACAATGCGCTCGTCGAGTAGATGCAGATTTTTATTTAACCCTTGCACCAGATCCCGGTAACTGTCGCCGATCGACAGTTGATTGTTGAAATGGCCTCTGGCGATTTCTGTACGCTTATTGTCAGTAATGGACCAGTCGGCAACCAGCACTGCCATGCGCCCCAACTGGCCGGAAAATTGCTCAATCACAATATTAAGGCGATAAGGCTCAGGTCCGGAAATCTCCCAGGGACTAATGCTGATGCGGGCGTTGGGGAAACTTTGGTTCAGATCTGCCCGAATCACCCGGCTGATATTGTCGACCAGTGGTCCTGCCCAACGTTCGCTGTCATTGAACTTGATCATGTTGGCCTGATCGTGGGTTACAATATTCGGCTGGTCAAGATAGGCAGGGAGCTTGATTTGTTGCAGTTCAAGATTGAATGGTGTCTCTCCGACGACCGGGGCGCTGGTTCGGGGTTCCAGCAGGTAATAATTTTGAATGCCGGGTGTGCCGCCGAGCTGGATACACGACGTGCACAGGAGCAAAATTAAGAAGGTGGCATATCTCATGGGTTTTCTCCTTGCTCGGACCGGCCGCGTAAGAGGAGTTGCGGATCGCGTTCCAGTTCGTCTGCTAGATAGCGCACACTTCGTGCGGTGCGTTGCAGTTCCTGCAAGACCTGATTAAGCTGGGCCAGGACGCGGGAGTCGTCTCCGGTCAGGTTGCTGACTTGCTGCATGGCCTGGTCGGCCCTGAGCGAAGCGCCTTCGAAAGCCTGCAGCCCTTTATCAAATTGAGCCGCCGCCGTTTGCACCTGGGTGTCGACATTGGCCAGGGTGCTCCGCGTGGATTGCAGGGTCTGTTCGATATCATGGCTGAGTGGTTCAATTTTGCCATCGATCCGCGCAATGGTCGCTTTCGCCTCGGCAATGGTCTCCCCCAGTGAAGTGGTCAATATGGGCAGCTGCTGATTGAGGTTTTCCAACAGCATGTTTAACTGGGTGGTGGTGGTGTCGAACTGGGCCAGGGCATTGTGCAGGTTAGGGGAGGTGAAAATTTTCTCGACCCCTTCTGCTGAGCGGATCAGCTTATCCGCCAGTTCGCTCAGCGGTAAATCCTCAAAGGCTTTGGTGAGTTCTTCAAGGCTGCTACTAATGGTTGGCAGTTCCGGATATTCACTGTCATCACCCGTCAGAACGATGGGCGTGTTGGGGAACATGTCCATATTGATAAACAACTGGCCGGTCACCAGGCTATCCATCTGCAGCTGAGCACGTAACCCGCGTTGGACCAGGGGCATGATCGGGTCTTCGCCCTTGACGGTGGTTTTGAAGGTTTCGAAAACACTCCCCTTGGCCCCTTCGACGCGGACCCGGGACGGTTGAATCTCAATGACAACCGGGATGCGGAAGACATAATCACTAGCCCGCAGGCGCACGCTGATATCTTTGACTTGGCCGATTTTAACGCCACGAAAACGGACCGGCGAGCCGACATTCAAGCCTTTGACCGAGCTGTCGAAATGGACAACATAGGTTTTGGTTTCGGAAAACAGGCCGCCAGGACCAAAAAACAATAGTCCGGCGACACTTAGAATAATGGCCCCAACCACAAAGCTGCCGATGACTCTGGGATCTATTCTTTTACGTCTGTACATAAAAAGCGCATCCTTCTCCAGGCTAGGCGGTGACGCCCTGCGGTCTCTGATTGGAGCGGGTTAGAAAATTGATGACTCGTGGATCGGTAGAGGTCTCCAGCAAAACTTTGGGTGGCCCTGAAGCGATGATGGTTTTGGCATCCGGGTCGAGAAAAATGGAATCATCACCAACGCTGAAAATACTGGCCAATTCATGAGTGACGATGACAATGGTCGACCCGAGGCTGTCGCGCAGCTCCAAAATCAGATCGTCGAGCAGCCGGGAACTGATCGGGTCGAGTCCGGCCGAGGGCTCATCAAAGAACAGGATATCCGGGTCCAGAGCCATAGCCCTGGCCAATCCCGCCCGCTTGCGCATGCCGCCGCTGATTTCGGAAGGGTAATGCCCCTCGAACCCGGCCAGTCCGACCAGGGCCAGTTTGTAGCTGACCAGTTCATCGATCTGTTTGCCTGGCAGCTTGGTATATTCCTGCAAGGGCAGGGCGATATTTTCTCCCAGGGTCAGGGAACTCCAAAGCGCTCCACTCTGATAAAGAACCCCGTTGTGACTGATGATCTGATTACGTTCAGCCGGGCTGCACTTCCAAAGATCGACCCCGCCGACCAGAATGTCCCCTCTGGCGGGTTCCATCAGGCCGACCATATGCCTGAGCAAGGTACTCTTGCCGCACCCGCTGCCCCCCATGATGACAAAAATGTGGCCTTTTTCCACTGTGAAATTGAGGTCTTTCTGAATGACAACCTCACCGTAGGCCATGGTCAGGTTGCGCACCGATAGCTGTTTGGTTTCTTCCATCTCAGACTCCGATGACCTGGCAGATAACCGTAATCAGCGCATCGGCGACAATAATCAACACGATGGAAGTGACCACGGCACTGGTTGCAGCATAGCCGACGGCCGAAGCACTCCGGCCGCACTGCAGCCCGCGAAAACAGCCGGCGGTGGCAACCAGAACCCCGAAAATCCCGGATTTTATAATTCCGATGAGAAAATGCTTGAGAGGAACAAACCCTTGGATTTGCTGGAAATACTGATAAAAAGAGATGTCGAGCATGGTCGCGCTGACAATCGCCCCGCCGAGGATGCCCATGAAATCCGCATAAATACAGAGCAGGGGCATGGTGATGCAGAGGGCCAGTAGCCGCGGCAGAACCAGAAATTCTACCGGCGAGATGGCCATGGTTTTAAATGCATCAATTTCTTCGTTGACCTGCATAGTGCCGAGCTGAGCGGCAAATGCGGCGCCGGTGCGACCGGCCATGATAATGGCGGTCATCATCGCTCCCATTTCCCTGGCCATGCCGAGGCCGACCAGGTTGGCGATAAAGATTTCCGCCCCGAATAGACGCAATTGGACGGCGCCGACAAAGGCGAGGATCATCCCGACCAAGGTGCTGATCAGCGTAACGATGAACAGAGCCGAGGGGCCCGCGGCCTCAAGTTGGTAGAACAGGTCAGAGCCGCGAAAACGCGCCCGGCCGCGAAGAAAGGATCCCATGGCAAGACCGGTTTCGCCGACAAAGCGCAACAGATCGTTCCAGTTACGATGCGCCTCAATGGTGATGTTGCCGATTTTAGCCAGGACCGGCTGGCCAAGAATTGTTCGCCTGGTTCCCTGGCGCTCAGGAACTGCAAAGGCCAGCCGGAGAAGTTTTTGTGCACCCTCCGGGAGGGTTTCCTGGACTACCTTGATGTTTTTTTCTCGGCAGATTCGGACCAGGTTGACCAGGAAAATCATCAAACCACTGTCCCAGCTTTGCAGGTTTGTGCAGTCGAAAGAGAGCTGTTTGGGCGGAGGAGAAAAGAGCGTATCCGGCAGCGAAGCCACATCCGGAATAGCCTGGCGGGTACTCCAGTGCCCGCTCAATTCAAGCTCAAGGCCGTCGGTTCCGGTTTTGATATGATATTGACTGCTGTGGTCTGGCATGGCCTCTATGCGGTCTTTCTGGGCTTTATGCCCGGGTCAGATCCTCATAAAATACCATGCTGTTGGGGGAGTATCCAGCTGAAATCAATAAAAAAAACAATTATCTGGGAGGTGTTTCCAGCTCCAGCACCGTCACTTGATTGCGACCGTTCTTCTTGGAGTGGTAGAGACCGCGGTCTGCGGTTTCGATGAGATCATCCTTGGATATACCGTAGCAGTCAGCGCCAAAGGTGGTTGCCCCGGCGCTGACCGTCACATAGATCAGCTGGCCATCAACCAGAGTCGCAATCCCTTCAACACAACGGCGCAGCCTGGCGGCAAAGACCTTTGCCCCGGCGGCATTGGTTTCCGGAAGGATCACGGCAAATTCTTCCCCGCCATAGCGGGCGACAATGTCGGTGGGCCGTACCGCACTGCTGACGGCCCTGGCGATATTCATCAGGACCACATCTCCGGCAGGATGACCATGTGAATCGTTGACTTTCTTGAAATAATCGATGTCGAAAAGAATCAGTGAAACCGAGGTCTTGTACCTGGCGGCGCGGGATAGTTCATACTTGAGGGCTTCCTGAAAATAGCGGTGGTTGTACAGGCCGGTGAGGCCGTCCCGATAGACCAGTTCACGCAGCCGGTTATTGGCGTCCTGCAGTTCTCGGGCCAGCCGTTCAGCCTTGTCTCTGGCGTCCTGCAGCTCAAGAATCATTTGCGCGTTACCCATATTCAGGTCAGCCAACTCCTGATTGGCCTGTTGCAAGAGTATAGAGTAGGGCTGCAGGTCACCGGGGTCCAACTCGAAGGATGCCAGAATGTTTCTGCTGTTGACCGCGGCATCGTCCAGCAGTTGAGCCGTTTGTGTGTGACTCAGAGCAAAGCGGTCGGTCAGCTCCTGCTGCAGGTGACGGGCTTTCTCCGCACGACAGGGGCTGGTATACAGCTCGGCCAGTTGGGCTGCATAGTGAAGGATGTCAACCGTGGTGCGGAGGGTGTCAGGGGCCTGCTCCGGTTCATGATGGAACAGCAACGAGCAGCAGATATTTTCCGGCAGCTGCCAGCTTTGCAGCAGTGCATAACCGACCTGCTGATGATCAAAACCGTAGGAGTCTTTTTCCAGCTCAGACAACGACTGGTCAAAGAGGCTCGCTTCCCGGCACAGTTTATTGTAATGATCGCCTTTGGTCTGGGCAATCACCAGCATGCCGATATCCTGCAGCAGGGCGGTGACAAAGATATCATCATCTTTTTGATTCACCAGCGTGGCGAGCAAGTCGGCGCTGACCGCCGCGGTAACCGAGCGTCGCCACAGGGCATTGACGTCGAAACGGCTGGCGCCGGTATCTTCCAGTTCGCTGGCGATGATAAAAGAGAGAGCAATGTTTTTGATCAGGTTGGTGCCGAGCACGGCCATGGCTCGGCTGATGTTGCTGATCTGCCCCTGGCGCGCGAAAAATTCAGAGTTTGCAACGCGCAACATTTTTGCCGTTAAAACCGGGTCGGTGGCAATGATTTCACCCAGCTCGGTTAGGGCGGAATCGTCTTTTTGCACCGCGTTGAGGATTCTAACCGCAATCGCCGGTGGCGAAGGCAGGTGCAGCTGTTGGTTAATCAACTGCAGAATTTTAAGATGATTTTCGGTCGTCTGCATAAATCACTCTATTTCGGAGATGGTGACGGCATAAAGGAAGAGAGAGGTTGCCTGCGCGGTAGAGTGATGGATCATATTCTCTGTTGCCAACTGCTCGATATGCATAGGCCTCTTTTGGTTATATTTTCATTTTAGATAATTAATGTTTCTATTCTAACGGAGCTGGCGGAAATTACAAGCCCCAAAGTTAGAAATAAGAACCTTTCCAGTGGCCAGATCGCGTTCAAAGGAAAGGGGATTGCCAGGAATCTGAGCGCAGAAAATTCGCTTCCGGGTTATTTTGTAAAAAGGCGGTTGCCGTTTTGCTCAAGCCAGACCGCGCTTTTTCTTTTCCTGCTCGAGTAACCGTCTTTTGGCCGGGTTCTGTTTATGACTGAGCAAGAGTTGCTGCAGGATCGGGGCTGATACCTGCGGAAGCCAGAGGGTAAACCAGATCTCAGGGGTTTTACTGTTTTTCAGAATGGCCAGGCGCAAATTGGGGCGCTGCTTCCAGCGCTCGTGACGAGCGATCATGGAAATCGTTTCGGCCCGTGCGGTGGCACCACGTAAAAATTGAAAAACGGCTGCCTCACGCAGACGAGGATTGGCCAGACAGATCTCAAAGACCTGGGCTTGCCCTTCTTTGAGCAAGGCAGCGACCACCGTGGCGGTCCCACGCCGGGCGAGGGTGATCTTGTGGCCCAGGGGAGTCGTCGGCAAGCGCTGTAAAATTGTCCTTTCCGCCGCCAACTTTTGATCTGGCGTCGCACCGGGGAGGGCGCTGAGACTGACCAGTTCGAACAGGCGTAAATGAGGTAGCAGGCTGCGGACAAGTGCCCCGCCTGTTGCCGGATTTCTGACCAGCGCAAGTTTGAGCCGATGACTCAGGTTTTCGCGATGTCGCTGATAAATCGTATTGATGAGGTCTTCGCTCAGGTCCCGGCGTTTCAATAATACCAGCAGGTGGTCCTCATGTAAGTTGGGGTTTTTGAGCAGGGTAAAAAGGATTTCCTGTTGTGGCTCCTGTAGCAGGGAATACAGTTCACTACTGTCTGCGGTTAAGCTGAGCAGCAGTTTCTTTGCCTCCTGTGCTGATGGCGATGTCGGTTGGTTCATCTCCCCTCTCAACTTTGCAGAATTTTATTTCTGAGGATCAACAGCTGCAGGGCCAATTCCATTTTACAGGCTAACCGGTGACAGAGGGAAAAATGCTCCTCAAGTTTTTCCAGCGGCGCCTGGATATAGAGGACGGCAACTCGCCGGTCTCTAACCTTGATCGGCAGGATAAGGGCGGTCTGCGGTGGCTTGGAGTGGAAAAAATCAAGCAGTTTCAGATCCTGCTCACTCACCGTCAACGGACCCAGGTAATGGGCTGCGTTCTCCGTCGGTTGGGCAAAGATGAAGCTTCTCTGCAGATCGATGCCGAGCAGTTGGAATGGTCGATCCGGATCCTCGACAGCAGCTTTCCAGCCGATCAGTTGATCGTTTTTGATAGTCAGCAGGGCGCAGTCAGGGAAGGTCGGTTTCAGAAAATCCAGGAGTGGGGTGGCGATATCATCCCGATTCCGTGCTTCGCTCCATGTGGTCAGCAGGTCTTTGGTGCGATCGCCGAGGGTCGGTTGCGGCAGGGTGGCCTGGACATGTTCAACGCCGATCTCTTCCTCTGGTAATTCCACTTCTCCCAACAATGGCCAAGGCTGATCAAAAATATCCTCCGAGCTGGTTCCCACCTGTCCTGCATCGACGTCCTCTATTCTATTTTTGGGTGTTTTTTTGCTGCGTTTCTCCCTGAGCTGGGTCAGCAGCGACTCATAGCGCGGGGTCATCGGCCTGCCGTAATATTTTTTAAGGGCGAGCAGCATCCTGAATTCGGAGACGATCAGTGGAATAACGGTTCGGCCGAGCTTTGCCGACAGCTGAGTTATGTTCTCTTCGTCCGCAGGCTCGATCATGGCCAGGTATAGTTTGCCCGCTTCTTCCCGCAGCGGGAGAGCTTTGTAGTGCAAGGCAATTTTGGGCGGAATCAGTTTGAGCAAGGCTGGAGAAATTTTCATGATCGCAGCAGGAGGAACAAAGGGTCTTTGGTACTGCTGGCAAAGCAGCCTGGCCAGGGTATTTTCATCAATATAGCCAAGCTCGAGAAGATTCGTTCCCAGCCGGCCGCCATGGATACTTTGATGCTCGATCGCTTCGTCAAGCTGGGCCTGCTCCAGAAGTTTCCCGTGCAGAAGAGCCTCGCCAAGTTTGCGGGCCGGTTTTTTTGCATTTGAAGAATGAATCTGCTTCAATCCTGACTCCTGCATTTGTTATTTCTTAAAATGTTATAAATAATACAGCAACGAGCTGATACTGCAACGGAGAAACTGGACAGTGATGGACAGACCCGGTAGAGTAGCGTTCCTGAAAACCTTTTGAAATGCATTCCCTGCCAGATGCGAGGGAGTGGTTTTTATTAACAGGACATCACGATAGGATACGACTATTAATGAAGTTTGCTGAACAACCTCTGCTTATTTTTGACGGCGCCTGCGGCACCAATCTGCAGCTGATGACGATCAGCGCTGACGATTGGTGTGGTTGCGAAGGCTGCAACGAAATCCTCAATCTGTCTGCACCGCAGCATATTGAGCAACTGCACCGCAGTATGCTGGATGCCGGAGCCATGGTGGTTGAAACCAATACCTTCGGGGCCTCCCGAGTGGTGCTTGGCGAGTACGGCCTGCAGGACAAGGTTAAGGAAATCAACCTGCGTGCGGTCGAGATTGCGCGTCGTGCCATCGGCAACCGGGCTGACCGCTATATTGCCGGCTCCATCGGACCCGGGACCAAGCTGCCATCCCTCGGCCATATCAGTGTTGCCGATCTTGCCGCAGCCACCGCCGAGCAGGTTGATGCACTGCTTGAAGCCGGGGTTGATTGCCTGATTGTTGAAACCTGCCAGGACCTGCTGCAGACCAAGACCGCCTTGATTGTGGTGTTTGAAAAACTGGCTGCCGCCGGAAGCGATCTACCGGTGTTGGCTTCGGTGACCATTGAGCAGCAGGGGACCATGTTGGTCGGTACGGACATTGCCGCCGTGGTTGCGACCCTTGAGCCATTTCCGTTATTTTCACTGGGCCTGAATTGTGCCACCGGACCGCAGGATATGATGTCTCATGTCAATTATCTGAGTCAGCATTGGCCGCAACGTATTTCGGTGATTCCCAACCAGGGATTGCCGGAAGTCGTCAATGGGGAAACCTGCTACCCGTTGAGTCCTGGTGAGTATGCCGAACAGATGTATCGTTTTGTGACCGAGCAGGGGGTGAGTATCGTCGGCGGCTGTTGTGGAACCAGTCCGCAGCACATTGCGGCGTTAGCAAGCGAACTTGGCGGTGTGCAACCCAAACAGCGGGAGGTGTCGGCATGAAAGCATCTGTTGCCAGCCTTTACCAGGCGGTTGAACTGCATCAAGAGATCCCGCCGCTGTTGCTCGGGGAACGCTGTAACCCCAACGGGTCTAAAGCTTTTCGTGAGGCCTTGCTCGCTGATGACTGGGACGCCTGCCTGAAATTGGCCTTGGACCAGGAGGCCCGTGGTGCGCAGGTGCTCGACCTGTGTGTGGCCTACGCCGGTCGCGACGAAGTTGCCGATATGGTCCAGTTGACGACCCTCTTTGCCGGGTCCTGCAAGGCCCCGTTGATGTTCGATTCGACCAGTCCGGACACCCTGGAGCAGGTTCTGCCCCTTTATCCGGGACGGGCCATTATCAATTCCATTAACCTCGAAGACGGCGGAAGCAACCTCGATCGCATCTGCCGATTGGCTAAAAAGTACGGTGCCGCCGTGGTTGCCCTGACCATCAGCCTGGAAGGGATGGCTCTGACCTGTGAGAAAAAGGTCGAGGTCGCCAAACAGATTTATGACCTGGCGGTCAACAAACACGGGCTGCGGCCACAGGATCTGCTCTTTGACCTGCTGACCTTTACGGTCGGCTCCGGTGACGAATCCATGCGTTCCGCCGCCATCGAAACCCTGGCTGCGATTCGCCGGGTCAAGGAAGAACTGCCCGGGGTTGGTTTTACCCTCGGTGTCAGCAACATCAGCTTCGGCCTGCGGCCTGCGGCCCGCAAGGTGCTCAACTCGGTGTTTCTGCACGAAGCGGTTGAGGCCGGCTTGAACACCGCGATCGTTGATGCGGCTAAAGTCCTGCCCTATGCGGCGATCAGTGAGGACGACCGCAAGATCTGTCTGGATCTGCTTTACAATCGCGACCCGGAAGCACTGATGATCTTTATCGATCACTTTGAGCAGGCCGTTGATAACGATGATGCTGATGACAGTGACAGTTTGCGGATGGAAGAACTGCTACATCAGAAGCTTCTCAAAGGGGACAAAGATGGCTTGGAAGACCTGCTCAGCGGACTGCGCGGGCGTTGGCAGCCTCTTGATATTATAAATAATCTGCTGGTTCCGGCGATGCGAGAAGTCGGCGACCTGTTTGGGCGTGGAGAACTGCTGCTCCCCTTTGTGCTGCAGTCAGCAGAAGTGATGAAGCAGAGCGTTGCTCTGCTTGAGCCCTATATGGAGAAGCTCGCCGATGAGGGTCGTACCTCCCTCCTCCTGGCAACGGTCGCCGGTGACGTGCATGATATCGGTAAAAACCTGGTTGATATTATTCTCACCAACAATGGTTATAAGGTCCATAACCTCGGGATCAAGGTGCCGGCGGAAGAAATTATCGCCAAAGCCAGAGAGCTACAGGTCGATGTCATCGGTCTGTCTGGATTGTTGGTCAAATCTGCCCTGTTGATGAAAGAGAATCTGGCTCAATTCCAGGGCGTTGCGCTGCAGCAGCCGGTTCTGCTCGGTGGCGCTGCGCTGACCCGTAAATTTGTCGCCCAGGATTGTGTGCCCAATTATGAACAGCCGGTCGTCTATTGCGCCGATGCTTTTGCCGGCTTAAAGGCGATGCGTGATTTTGAGGCGGGCCAGCTGGTTGCGACTGACTGGTCCGACAATGCGGTGGTCAGCAACCGGCCCGGGCCGCCGACAGATGTGCTCGATCGGTCTTTTGTACCACCGGCCGTGCCCTTTACCGGCCGCCGGACCGTGACCGATGTTGACCCGGAAATACTCTTTAAATATCTCAACGAAGCCGCGCTGTTTCGCGGTCGGTGGGGCTATCGGCGTGGAAAAATGGCCAAGGAAGAGTATGAAAAGCTGAATGATCAGACCGTATTGCCGCTGTTTCACCGACTCAAGGATCAGGCCTTGAATGAAGGCTGGCTGCAACCCAAGGTGGCTTACGGCTATTTTGATTGCAGCAGTTCCGGCAATGATTTGCTTATTCATAGCGGCGAGGGCGACAAACTGTTCAGTTTCCCACGCCAGGAGCATGCTCCCGGCCTTTGTATCGCCGATTATTTCCGCACCCGGGAAGAGGGTGGGGATGTTGCCGGCTTCTTTGTTGTGACCATCGGTGCAGCTTTGGCGGAAAAGACCCGTGAGCTGTATGAGTCCGACAGCTATCATGACTACCTGATGCTTCACGGTCTGGGTGTGGAACTGACCGATGCCCTGGCTGAATACTGGCATGAGCGGATGCGGGTCGAAATGGGGATTCAACAGGGCGCCAGCGACATGGCTGCCTATGTTGCCCAAGGCTACCAGGGCTCCCGGTTCGGCTTCGGCTATCCGTCCTGCCCGGATCTTGGGGCTCATCTGCCGCTCTTCGAACTGCTGCGGCCGGAAGAGATCGGTGTGTCGTTAACGGAGTCTTTCGAAATGGTCCCGGAGATGACTACGTCTGCTATTGTCGCTCATCACCCCCAAGCCAAATATTTTGCGGTTTGATTGATCATTCCGGGGCGCCTGGAAGTGTGTCCCGGAGCTTTTATGCCTGACTTTGCTCGGTCAGCAAGGAGGATTCATGCGTTATATCTGTACCTGTTGCGGCTATATTTATGACCCCGCCAAGGGGGATGATATGAATCAGATTCCGCCCGGAGTCGCCTTTGAAGACCTGCCGGACAGCTGGGTCTGTCCGCTGTGTTATGCTGATCGAGATAAGTTCGATCCGTTGGATTGATTAAAAAAATGCTCGCAGGAGCTGAAGGCTCCTGCGAGCATTTTTTATTTCAGATTGGAAACGAGCAGTTCTCCATTTTGGCAAGGACACCAAAGGCTTGTGCGGAGGCGTCCGCACAATGTAAGCCTGCGGATTGGCGCTGCTACCGCGGAAAAAAGCCGTTTCCGGATGAAAACTAAATAATGCCGTGTAGATATTTGACGATATCAGTGCGGATCGGCATGAAATAGATGTTGCTGTTATTCGCGCGGGCGAATTCAAGGGCTTTTGCTGCGAAATCCCGATTCCAGGCCAGGGTCGGCTCAAAATCCGGCGGGAAAACGGCATTGTTTTTGTTTTCCCAGTAATTTTGGCTATTTTCCGTCAGCACCGGGGAAACTCCCCAATAAACATCGACGTGCTGCAGAAAGCCCTGGTAGATTTCCATCAGCCGCAGATCGAAGAAGGGCTGGGTGAAAAAAGCATCGGCTCCGGCATCATGCTTGGCCTTGACGTAATCGATCTCTTCCTTGATTCCGCTACGATAGGGATCCATTCCGGCATAAACCTTGAGCTGAGGCAGTTCACGCTTGAGCCGGCGGATCATTTCCAGGCAGTTGGTGCGATAGCATTTATGCCCCATGTCCTGCGGCAGGTCGCCGGTAATAACCAGCACCGCTTCGATCCCGGCGGCGCTGAGCTGGTCGGCAATCTGCAACGGGGCATCCGGATCAAAGTCGATGGCACGTAAATGGGGGATGGCTTTTGGGAAATAGTCGCCGGCAATGGCGCAGCCAGCCCAGCTACGTAAGTCAAAGCGCAGAATATCCGGAATGTTGATGCGCTCAACCTGAGGGAAATGACTACGAACCTGATTCAGCTCACGGCGCAGAGACTCTTCACTTCTTGGAACAAGTTCGATCGATATTTCAATCATTTATAGAGGCATTCCTGATGAAATGGATTAATCTTTTTCCGTGATGATCTGGCCGCTGAACAAGTAAATGTCCGCATCGGGTGACTGCCAGGCTTCCGCTGGCAATCCGGCTTTGCGGCAGGTCTGTTCCAGAAAGGTTTTTCTGTCCCAACCCTGTTCCGTGGCCACTTGAGGCAGCAAAACCCCGCGATTGAGACCTTTTTCGATGTAGATCCCATGTTCGCCGACCTGAATAAGTTCGGTGTCGTCAATTTTCTTGAGCGGTGAGAGCACGGTAATCTCAAGTTGAAAATTTGCCAGATCAACAACGGCCATGGGGGGGAATCTGGGATCCTGGCAGGCTGAGGCTTTGGCCATTTCGGCAACTTCGCGAAACAGCGGTTGGCGGGCCTGAAAGTTGCCGATACAGCCCCGCAGCATATTGTTCTGTTTGATGGTGACGAAGCATCCTGATTTTTGATTCAGAGCTTTTTCTTCGCGGGGGGAAGGGGAATATAATTGTTGTTTGACCCCCTTGATAATTGCTTCGCGGGCAATCTCAAGCAGGGCGGCGGCGTCATGATCATTCAGCATTGATACTCCAGACTTGTCCAGTCAGTAGTAAGGGTTAAAAAAATCCGCTCAAGCGCGGATGCCGGTCGGTCCAATACCGATCTATGGTAAAAAAAGCATAGCAGCAAGCGAATCGGTTGCCGACTGTTTGTTTGTTCATTTATAGTGGCAGGACAGGTTGCTTGCAACAATTTTAAGAAATTTCTCCAGCTGAAACTGGATAAAACTCGGATTTGCAGGGAGGCGGTTTGAAAAAGACTGTTAATTTCTGGTGGTGTCTTTCGTTCCTGGTGTTGTTAGCTGGCTGCGCAGTCAATCCGGTGACCGGTCGCAACGAGTTGGCGCTGATGAATGTCACCACCCAACAGGAAATCGAGCTGGGAAGCAAGTCGTATTCCCAGGCGTTGCAGCAGATGGGCGGGGTGTATCCTGATCGGCAACTGGCTGCTTATGTCGACCGGGTCGGGCAACGGCTCGCCCGCAACAGCCATCGGCCGGAATTGACCTACCATTTCAACGTGGTTAATGATTCCACGCCGAACGCTTTCGCTTTGCCGGGTGGTTTCATCGCCATCACCCGCGGGTTATTGGTGAATATGGACAACGAAGCGCAGCTGGCGGCTGTTCTGGGACATGAAATAGGCCATGTCACTGCCCGCCATAGCGTTCAGGAACTGCAGCGCAGTGCTCTACTGGGAACCACTGTCGGTCTACTTGGCGGCCTTGCCGGTGACAGTGGTTATGGAAGTATTGTGACCCAGGTCGGTGGGCTGACCGCTAATCTGCTCAGTAAACGCTACAGTCGCGAGCAGGAATTTGAAGCTGACCACCTCGGTATCGAGTATATGGCAAGGGCCGATTATGGCTTGCAGGGAGCGGTTCAGTTGCAGAACATTTTTGTGCAGAAACTGGACAGTGGCGGTTCCAATGACTGGGTAAGCGGACTTTTTCGAACCCACCCGGTCTCTCGTGAACGGCTCCAGGCCAATCGTCAGATAATTGCCACTGAGTTTCCTCAATATCACAGCCGCTATGGACTTGGTGGTGATAACTACCGACGCTACACGGCGTCCCTGCAACAAACCAAGGCCGCCTATGCCATATTTGACCAGGCTCGGCAGTTGGAAGCCAAGGGGCAGCTTGAGGCTGCCATTGAACGCTATCACAAAGCCATTCAGCAGGCCCCTGACCAGGGACTGCTGCTGAGTGCCCTGGGAATGGCCTACCTGCGTAAGGAAGATGTTGTTCCGGCCCGGCGTTACCTGTTGAAGGCCGTTAATGTGCAGGGGGACTATTTTCAGCCCCATCTGGGGCTCGGTTACATTTACCTGCGCAGCAAAGAATATGATGCTGCCGCCACCCAGCTGGAGTCCTCTCTTGATTTGCTCAGCACCCTCCAGGGGACTTTTCTGCTCGCGGAAACTGAAGAAGGGCGGCATAATCCGGCTCGCGCCCGACAGCTGTATCAAGCGGTTCAGCAAGCCGACAGTAATGGCCAGCTTGGCCAGGAAGCCGCGGTCCGGCTGAGGAATTTGTCGCGATGAATCAGACTACCTCGCGATGGCCACTGGCGGACGGTGAATCGTTACGCTGGGAAGGCCGACCAGCCCCGCGCTGCTATGTATTCCGGCATTGGCTGCAGGCCTTGATCGGGCTGGTTCTGTTCCTGGCCTGCAGCTTCTGGTTGATGGTCGGGGTGCAACTAGTGCGGGAAAAAGGTTATTCGCCTTGGCTGCTGCTGGTGCCGATTTTGCTGGTGGTGGCTGCGTTTCTGATCGGCCCCGGCCAGCTGCTGCTGTCGCGCTGGCGCTGGGAGAGGATTTTTTACGGTCTTACCGAAGTCAGATTGCTGGTCCAAAGCGGATTTTTCAGGACCAGGACAACGGCTTATCCGCTGGCCGAGCTGAAGGGATATCAACAGAAGAGGTATGGTAAAAAACAGGTTAGTTTTCGATTGTCTTTCCATGGCCGGCACCCGGTGGTGCTGGAATGCCTCGAACATGCGGACCTTTTGCGCGACCTGCTGCCGGACGGCCGCGGTCGGGATGGTCGCTGATTCCATTTGACTTGCCTGACGACTGCTCGCTATGATGCGCATTTTTCCTCTGCAAAAACCCGCCAACCGGTTTTTCTACCCAATCCGGCCGGACGGCCTGGTTAATTCTAATAAGTTATCTTTGGTGATATAGATGAAAAATTTTTACCTGGAAACATTCGGGTGTCAGATGAACGTGGTCGATTCCGAGCAGATTGTCGATCTGCTGCAGGGGATCGGCTATGTGCAGGTGGGTTCGGCTGAAGAGGCCGATCTGGTGTTGCTCAATACCTGCTCGGTGCGTGATAAAGCCGAGCGGAAGGTTTATGGCCACCTTGGCCGTTTCAAGCCGGTCAAGGATCAGCGTCCCGAGCTGATTATCGGCGTTGGCGGCTGTGTCGCCCAGCAGGAAGGGGAGCGGATGCTGGAAAAAGTTTCCTATCTGGACCTGGTGTTCGGAACCCATAATATCCATAAACTGCCGCAAATGGTCGAACAGGTTGAAGCTAAACGTCAGCGCAGCAGTGCGACCGAATTTCTCGACCGCGATACCCGCCTGCATCTTTTCCCGGAACGGACCCGCAAGGAAAGCGTGACCCGTTTTGTTACCGTGATGCAGGGCTGCGATAATTTCTGTTCCTATTGTATTGTGCCGCATGTACGGGGCCGGGAAATCAGCCGGCCAAGCAGCGATATTCTGGCGGAAATCACAGCCCTGGTCGCTCAGGGTGTCAAGGAGGTGACCCTCCTCGGACAGAATGTCAACTCCTATGGCATCAATGATCCTGACGAGGTTTCGTTTGCGGAACTGCTCCGGCGGGTTGCTGCCATAGCCGGTCTGGAACGGTTGCGGTTTGCTACCTCGCACCCCAAGGATCTGACCCCGGAACTCATCGCCTGTTTTGGCGAGCTGAACAAACTTTGCAGACATATCCATTTGCCGGTTCAGTGCGGATCTGATCGGATTCTGCAACTGATGAACCGGGGCTATACGGCTGCCGATTACCTGGCCAAGGTCGAGCAGCTGCGCGCCGTCTGTCCGGACATCCGTCTTACCACCGATATCATTGTCGGCTTCCCTCGGGAAACCGAAGCGGATTTTCAGCAGACTCTTGACCTGGTCAAGGCGGTCGGCTACGTGGATGCTTTTACTTTCTTGTATTCCCCCCGGATTGAAACCGCGGCGGCCAAAATGCCTGATATCGTATCCGGGGCGGAAAAACAGGATCGCTTTGATCGACTGGTTGCACTGCAGCAGCAGACCAGTGAAAAACTCTGGCAGAAGGACGTCGGCACGGTTCAGGATGTTCTGGTCGAGGGTGAGAGCAAGCAGGGGCAAGGACAGTTGTTCGGGCGTACTACCTGGAACCGGATTGTCAATTTCAGCGGTTCTGCCGAACTGGGCGGCAGTGTCGTCCCACTCAAGATTATCCGGTCGTTCAGAAATTCCCACCTGGGTGAGTTGCTAAATCACCAGGATTAAGGAGCTGGCTCATGATAGATCTACATACTCATACCTTTTTCAGTGACGGTGAACTGGTTCCCGCCGAGCTGGTGCGCCGGGCAGCGGTCGCCGGCTATCAGTCCCTGGCCATGACCGACCATGCAGACCGGAGTAACACTCAGTGGCTGCTCGCCAATATTGTCGATGTGGTCGATGAACTGGGGGCGGCCAACGGCATGCAGGTTCTGGCAGGGGTTGAATTGACCCATGTTCCGCCGGCAACTATCGCCGATGTCGCCAAGCTTGCCCGGGATTGTGGTGCTGAGCTGGTCGTGGTGCATGGTGAGACCATTGTCGAGCCGGTGATGCCCGGGACCAACCTGGCCGCGATCCAGGCCGGGGTCGATGTTCTGGCTCACCCCGGACTGATCTCCGCAGATGAAGTCCGGCTGGCCGCGGAAAAAGGTGTTTATCTGGAATTGACCACTCGCAAAGGGCATTCCCTGACCAATGGTCACGTTGCCAAACTCGCTCTTGAGTACGGGGCCAGACTGGTTATCAACAACGATGCCCATGCCCCCGGCGATCTGGTGTCCGAAGAATTGGGTCGCAAAATTGCTTATGGTGCAGGTCTTAGCGAAGAACAATATCTCCAGGCCCGGCGCAACTCCGCCGAGCTTGTTGCCAAAATCAAGGGAGATAAATAGTGGAGAAGGACGATTTCAGTTTTCTTAAGGAACTGGTTGAGACCCCTAGCCCATCCGGTTATGAACAACCGGCGCAGCGGGTGATCCGGCGCCATCTCGAAACGGTGGTCGATGAGTTGCAGACCGATGTCATGGGCAACCTGATCGCGTGCCTAAAGGGCCAGGGCGGCCACCGGGTGATGCTGGCCGGGCATTGTGATGAAATTGGCTTCATGGTGCAGTTCGTCGATGACCGTGGGTTTATCTATTTCGGGGCCATCGGCGGCGTTGACCCGCATCTGTCCCCGGGCCAGCGGGTCATGATCCATACTGCCAAGGGTGCGGTTCCCGGGGTTATTGGGAAGAAAGCGATCCATCTCATTGAACCGAAAGAGCGTGATAACGTCATCAAACTCAAGCAGCAGTTTATCGATATCGGCTGCAGTACTCGGGACGAGGTTGAAGCTCTGGTTGCTATCGGTGATCCAGTGACTTTTGCGGTCGGGGTCGAGCGGCTGCAGGGCGATCGTGCGACGTCCCGGGCCTTCGATGATAAAATGGGCGCTTTTATCGTCACGGAAGTGATGAAAAAAGTGAAACGCGACGGTCCTATCAGTTCGGATCTGTTTGCCGTGTCCACGGTTCAGGAAGAGATCGGGCTGCGCGGCGCGGCAACCAGTAGTTACGGTGTCAAGCCGGATGTCGGGATTGTGGTTGAAGTCACCCATGCCACAGATTATCCGGATGTCGAGCAGACTGCCATTGGTCGGGTTGAACTCGGGCAGGGCCCGGTTATTGCCAGGGGCGCCAATATCAACCCAGTTCTATTTGAACTGCTGACCAGTACTGCGAAAGCCGAGAATATCCCTTTTCAGGTGATCGGCGTGCCGCGGGCCACCGGCACGGATGCCAATGTGATGCAATTATCACGCGGTGGCGTAGCGACCGCCTTGCTGGGGATCCCCCTGCGCTACATGCACACACCGGTTGAAACCCTTGCGCTATCCGATCTGGAAAATGCCATTCTGTTGCTGGCTGCCGTGGTCAAGCGAATTGGCCCGGAATCATCATTCGTGCCACACTAATCTTTTTCCATGAGCCGTTTTCCGAGAGCGTTCGGGAAACGGCTCATGGCGGCGACCTGACGACCAACTGCCGCTGCTCGCAACCTTTTTCGGATGCTTTGACCGGTCAATGAACCATCTAGTTTTCATCCAGAAACGGCTTTTTCCCGCTGTAACAGCGTCAATCTACAGGCTTACTTGTGCGGCGTAACGGTGTACGCCTCCGCATAAACCATTGATTTCCTTGCCACAATGGGAAACTGCTCGTTTCCAATCTGAAATCTTAATGATTGCCATCCAGAGTTTCCGGATAACAACCATCTAAAACTTTCTCCCCGCGACTTGACAACTCCCATTCTCTGATCTACCTATTTTTAAATAGATGGGTTAGTTCATATCTACCGCAGTTTTATCTTGAGAAATTCATCTGTCGCATTAAGTGGGGGAGTTTGTTCATTGACTGCCTCTACCCTCTCCTCCCTTAAATCTGCCAGACAGTGGCGGTAGGTTGCATTCGGGAGGTAAAAATGAGTGATCCAAGTTTAAGAAATCGAATTGAATCGATCCTGCATCATGCTGATGTCGTCATCAACGGACCGCGGCCCTGGGATATCCAGGTCAAGAACAATCGCCTTTACCGCAGAATCATGGCGCAAGGGAGTCTCGGGTTCGGTGAAGCCTATATGGAAGGTTGGTGGGAAGCCGAATCCATTGATCAGCTGATTGCCCGACTGTTAAAAGCTCATCTGGATGAAAGGTTCAAGACCTTCGTAGTTTTTCTGGCTGCCCTGAAGGCCAAGTTGCTCAACTGTCAGTCTCTCAAGCGGGCCTATCAGGTTGGCGAACGCCACTATAATATTGGGAATGATCTTTATCACCGGATGCTTGACAAGCGGATGATCTATAGCTGTGGATACTGGAAAAACGCTCAGACGCTGGATGAGGCCCAGGAACATAAATTGGACCTGACCTGTCGGAAATTGCATCTTGAAAAAGGTCAAAAAGTGCTTGATATCGGCTGCGGCTGGGGCGGAACAGCTCGCTATATGGCGGAAAAGTACGATGTTGAGGTGGTGGGTATCACCATCTCTAAGGCTCAGGCTGAATATGCCAGGGAGAATTGCCGCGGCCTGCCGGTAGAAATCCTGGTCCAGGATTACCGTAAACTGAGCGGATCTTTTGACCGCATTGTCTCCATCGGCATGTTTGAGCATGTCGGTTATAAAAATTATCGGACCTATTTTAAAAAAGTGTCCGAATTGCTCAAGGATGACGGCATCTTCCTGCTCCATACCATCGGTGGAAAGACGCCTTCGGAGCGCACCGACCCCTGGATCGACCGCTACATTTTTCCCAATGGCATGATTCCTTCAGCGCAACAGATCAGTCGAACCTTCGAAGAGTATTTCGTGCTGGAAGACTGGCATAATTTCGGACTGGATTATGACAAAACGCTGATGGCCTGGCATGAAAATTTTGAAAATTCGTGGGCGGAACTTGACGGCAAATATGACGAGACATTTCGGCGGATGTGGAATTATTACCTATTGTCTTGTGCCGGTTCCTTCCGGGCCAGAGAAAATCAACTTTGGCAAATTGCCTTGTCCAAGTATGGTCTGCCCGAAGGATACGACTTTCCGCGCTGAGTTGAGAGATGGAAAGAAAACGATCGAGCAACTCTTTGAGAGTCGCCCGATCGTTCTCACTGAACAATTTAATCCGGGACCGTTAAGGTTTGGTTTTGCTTCGTTTGGCGCGCATAGCGCGTTTTGAGGCTGGCTTAGTCGGCGCACGCTTGGTGAACCCTCCGCCTGGTCGAGCGGATTTTTGATTCTTCCGGTTTTTTGTTTCACGGTGCGCTTGCGGCCCCATGTCCGGAGCAATTTGCAGCTCCTGCTCACGGATCCGGATTTTTTTCAATTTGAGCAGGGTATTTTGATCCAGCTCTGCCGGGAGATCAACCAGACTGAAGTAGTCGCCGATATTGATCCGCCCGATTTGCCGGCTGTCGATTTTTCCTTCGTTGCTCAATGCACCGACAATATTCCCCGGCTGGACTCCGTGACTGCGACCAACCTCGATCCGATAACTGCGCATGTTTTCACCCTGAAAGTCGACCCGACTCGAGCGTGCGCCGGATCTCTCCCCGGACCTCTCTGATTTCTGCAGTGGAGCTTCTTCGACAAAATTATCGTCTATCTGCAGAGGGCGGTCTTTCTGGAGCAGATAGGCTAGGGCGGCTGCTGTTCTGCGGTGACCGACTTCGTATTCAGACTGAAAAGCGTCGATCAATTCCTCAAAAAATTCCAGATCTTCGGCTTCGAGAGTGGCGGCAATCTGTTCTTTGAACAGATCGATACGCCGGTCGGTAATATCTTTGCGGCTGGGCAATGCCATGGCTTTGATCGGCTGCCGAGTGGCTCGTTCGATGCTGGCGAGCATCCTTTTTTCGCGCGGAGCGACAAACAAGATCGCTTTGCCGGTGCGGCCGGCCCGCCCGGTGCGGCCGATGCGGTGGATATATGCTTCGACATCGTGAGGGATGTCGAAATTGACCACATGGCTGATCCTTTTGACATCAAGGCCGCGAGCGGCAACGTCAGTGGCAACCACAATATCCAGGGAGCCGTCCTTCAGTCGCTCAATGGTTTTTTCCCTGAGCATCTGGGTCATGTCGCCGTTCAGGGCGGCACTGGAGAATCCACGCGCTTCGAGCTTTTCAGCCAACTCGACGGTGGCGATTTTGGTGCGGACGAAGATGATCATCCCGTCAATCTCTTCGGCTTCCAGGATGCGAGTCAGGGCGTCAAGCTTATGCAGTCCTTTGACCTGCCAGTAATGCTGGGAAATCTTTTCCACCGTTGAAGTTTTGCTTTTAATTCTGATTTCAACCGGGTCGCGCAAGTATTTATGAGCAATATGAAGAATCTCTTTCGGCATGGTGGCCGAAAAGAGAGCGGTTTGCCTGGTTTCCGGAGTGGCGGAAAGAATTTCCTGGACATCATCAATAAAACCCATTTTAAGCATTTCGTCAGCTTCATCGATGATCAGCGCCTGCAGTTGATCGAGCTTGAGAGTCCCACGGCCGAGGTGGTCCTTGATCCGTCCCGGAGTGCCGACGACAACCTGAACCCCGCGTTGCAACTGGCGTAGTTGCTGACCCATGTTCTGACCGCCGTAAACAGGCAAGACCTGGAAATTTTTCAGGTGGCGGGAATAGGTCTGAATCGCTTCGGAGACCTGCAGTGCCAGTTCTCTGGTTGGTGCCAGGATCAGGATCTGCGGTTTTTTAAGGCCTGGATTCAGACGGCTGAGCAGAGGAAGAGCGAAGGCCGCTGTCTTTCCGGTACCGGTCTGGGCCTGACCGAGCAGATCGCGCCCTTCCAGTAACGGAGGAATGCTCTGGGCCTGAATGGCGGTCGGTGACTCATAGCCTATTTCATTGATGACTTGAAGAATTGAAGGTGCGAGGTTGAGTTCTGCAAAGGTCGGGCTGTTTTCAGCGGGCATGTCTTTCCTGTCTTATGGGTTATCTGCTTGTTTTTTGGTCAAAAGATATGGAGAATACCGCAATTGGGGTGAGAGCGCCAGTTATTTTTAAAAAATGTTCGGAGCTTCATTTTATTAAGAGAAAAATCAGCAGGTCTTGACAGTGATCTTGCGGTTTTGTTTTTGATCGCAAAACAAAATTGGAACAGCCCCGCATGGCACAGGTTTCAGAGTCGCTGGCAGCAAAACCGGGACCGTCCCAAGTTTACTGCAAAGTTGCAAAAACTAGCAGCCTACAATAACAAACGGGTCGCTGAAATTCACAGCGGCCCGTTTGTTATTAATGCCTTCGACAGAGAAATTTGGCTGATCGGTTGTCTCACCCCCATCCCAACCTTCCCCCCTCAAAGGGGAAAGTCATTATGTGCAAATCGGGATCCGGAGCAATAGTTTTCCCCCTTTAACAAAGGGGGATTAAGGGGGATTTGGACTTTGCTTCCAGACATCGGTACGGTGGATTCGCCGACGCTCCGATTAGGAACAGCCTACAATAACAAACGGGTCGCTGAAATTCACAGCGACCCGTTTGTTACTACTTTCTGATTACAAATGTTCCAACTCTATTTCTGCTGCTTCGGCCGCCAGATCATCAGCAGCAGGGCCAGCAGGGTCAGGTTGGCGACCATGGCCACCAGCATGGCCAGGCCGGTAAACAACCCGAAGTAGATGGTCGGGATGAAGTTGGACAGGGCCAGGATTGAGAATCCGGCGATGATGGTCACCGAGGTGTAGTACATGGCTCGGCCGACCGTGTTGTGGCTGCGCTTCATGGCCGCCAGGTAATCGCCATCAACCAGGATTTCCTCGTTAAAGCGGTGAATATAGTGGATGGTGTCATCCACCGCGATACCGATGGTGATGGCTGCAATAGTAATGGTCATGATGTCGAGGGGAATATGCAGCAGCCCCATAAGTCCCAGCACCGTGCCGGCGGAAATGAGGTTGGGGATGATCGCGATCACCGCCAGTCGCAACGAACGGAACTGGAGCAGGAACATGCCCATGATGACCAGGAAGACCACGCCGATGGTCATGATCTGCGATTTGAACAGGCTCTGCAGGACGTTATTATAGAGTACGAACATTCCGGTCAAATGGACCTGTTCCGGTTTGAGATTGAATTTGTCGATCAGGTCGGAACGAATCTGTTTCAGTAGCGCGTTACGGCGCAGGCCGGGCTCGGAATCGATAATCCGAACAGAGAAGCGCAGTTGGTTGCCGTCTTTGGACATATAGGGATCAAACAGGGCTTTTTCAATGGTCGGCGGCAATTTTTTTTGAATGACCGCCAGGGAAATGTTATCCAGCGGCGTGTCACCGTTGACCATCTCCATCATTCTGAAGGTGGTGGCCATGGACAGCACTTTTCCAGTCGCTTTCAGGCTATCGAGATAATCCTGGATTTTCTCGATAGTGTCTATTTGATAACTGTTGTACCAGTAGCTGCTTCCCGATAGGCCGGCATCCGCCGTGCCTTCATTAAAGAAGTCATCGGCAAAGGGATCTTCGGTCGCCGCGGCTTGATTCTTTTTTTGGGCGGCGAAAAACCCTGGGTCGGCGTCAAGGATAATACTTAATGGAGTGGTGCCGCCCAGTTGCCGGTCGATCAACTCCATGCCCTGATAGATTTCGGTGGTCGGTTTGAAATAATCGATAAAACGATTCTCCACCGTAAGGCGGCTGATCCCCAGGATCGATATCAGGGTGATCAGGGCGAAGATAAACAGGGTCGGGCCTTTGCGGTACTCAACCCAGTGGGCGCAGGTTCTGGTGATTGCGCCGGTAATGTCGTGGCGGTGTGTGAACTTTTTGGGCATGCCGGTGAGCATCAATCCGGCCGGGAAAATCACAAAGGACAGCACCAGCGCGAAGGTGATGCCGATGGCCATCATCCAGCCGAAGGCGATGACCGGTCTGATGTTGCTGGTAAGCAGCGAGACAAAGGCGACGATGGTGGTCAAGGCGGTGTAAATCGTTGGGACCGCTTTGGTGCGGATCATTTCCCGGACCATGGTCAGGCGATCGGCACCGGGGATTTCATCGTACAGCTCGTTGTAGCGGACGATCAGGTGGACGCATAGCGACAGCGTGATAATCAGCAACAGCGAGGTAAAGTTGGAGGAGACCACGGTGACTTTCCAGCCGACCATACCGAGGTAACCAAACATGAAGAGCACCACGGCAAAACAGCAGGCAAGGGGCAGCAGCACCCAGAGTATGCGGCGGAAGATCAGCACCAGCATGGCGACCAGGAAGGTCAAGACACCGATCCCGAAGATCGCCAGGTCGCTCTGAATGAAGTCGATCATGTCGGTGACAATCATTGAGACCCCACCCAAAAACAGTTGGGCATGGGTACGGTGCTGATTCATGATAGCGCGGATAGCGGCGATATCGTCTGCTTCCCGGTCGGCCATTTTGCGGCTATAGCTGTCAAACTGCTGGCTGACCTGCTCCAACTGTTCTTGCTGGGCGGCAGTCAGTTCCCCCTGGCTTTGTTTCTGGCGCAGCTGGCTGCGCTCGTCCAGCAGCTGGTGATAGGTCTTATCGCGCTGGAAAGTAATTTGCAGCGCAGTGGTTTTGCCGTCCGGACTGACCAGCATATCCTTGTAAAGGGGGCTGGTGAGAAATTCGTGGCGGGCCAGCTTTCTGTCAACTTTGCCTGAGCCGAGGGTGCGGATGCCGTTGCTCAGTTCACTCAAGGTCACCCGCGGGCTGTCGATGAGTGGAACATCGAGGATGCTGAGGACCGATTCGACCCGATCAAGCTTCAGCAGACTGTCGCGCAGGCTGCGCAGGTCGTTGAGGGTTTCGTCAGACATCAGGTCGCTATGGGGAGCATAGCTGATAACCAGATAGTCACCGCTGCCGTATTTTTCATCGATGGAGCGGTAATATTTCAGGTCGCTGTCATTTTCCAGCAACAGGGAGTCGGCAGAAGCATCAAGGTGAAAATTGCGAGCAAAGCTGCCGACGATGGCGACGATCATTAAAATCAGGATGATGCTGGCGAGGGGGTGTTTAAGAACGGTCCGTTCGTATGCTTTGAGAATTGATGAGCCCATGAAAATCCTGTTATCACTTAGAGCATTTAAAAGAAAGTCAGTTGTCAGTATAGCCGAAGTGACTGTCTTTGTGACAGTCGGCCTTAAGCTTCGGGCCGGTCCGTTCCTGGGGCGGTGTAAGCAAAAGCCCCGGCCTCTCGGCCGGGGCTTTTATATTAATGCTGTACAGAGCGAGAATTAGAGTCCGAGCTTCTTGAAAAAATCATTCCCTTTATCGTCGACCAGAATGAAGGCTGGGAAATCTTCGACTTCGATTTTCCAGACCGCTTCCATGCCGAGTTCAGGGAAGTCGATGCACTCAACCTTTTTGATGTTCTCTTCGGCCAGGATGGCTGCCGGGCCGCCGATGGAGCCGAGGTAGAAACCGCCATGCTTGGCGCAGGCATCGGTGACTTGCTGGCTGCGGTTCCCTTTGGCGATCATCACCATGGCGCCACCGTGGCTTTGCAGCAGATCGACATAGCTGTCCATTCGTCCTGCTGTGGTCGGTCCGAAAGAACCGGACGCTTTTCCGGCCGGAGTTTTGGCCGGACCCGCGTAATAGATCGGATGCTTGGTCAGATATTCCGGGATCGGTTTACCGCTGTCGAGGATCTCCTTGAATTTGGCATGGGCGATATCCCGGCCGACTACAATGGTGCCGTCCAGAAGCAGAGGTGCGCCGACTTCAAGCTTGCTCAGATCGGCCAGCACTTCGGTCATCGGTCGATTGAGGTTGATGCGAGTACCGTTGCTATGCTTGCCGGTACGATATTTTTCCGGAATCAGCCGACCCGGGTTGCGGTCGAGTTCTTCAACGAACAGACCTTCTTTGGTGATCTTGGCCTTAATATTGCGATCGGCGGAACAGGAAACTGCCATGCCAACCGGACAAGATGCTCCGTGGCGGGGAAGCCTGATGACCCTGACGTCGTGGGCAAAATATTTGCCGCCAAATTGGGCACCGATGCCCAATTCCTGTGCAGCCTTGAGCAGTTTGGCTTCTAGCTCAAGGTCGCGGAAGGCTTGTCCGTGTTCATTCCCTTCAGTGGGCAGTTCATCAAGGTAGCGGGCCGTAGCCAGTTTGACCGTCTTCATGCAGGCATCGGCCGAAGTGCCACCGATGACAAAGGCCAAGTGGTAGGGCGGACAGGCCGCAGTGCCGATAGTCTTCATTTTGGCGACCAGGAAATCTACCAGCTTTTCCGGATTTAGCAGTGCTTTGGTCTCCTGGAAGAGCATGGTTTTATTGGCAGAACCGCCGCCTTTGGCAATGAACAGGAATTTGTAGGCTGCGCCTTCGGTGGCATAAAGGTCGATCTGTGCCGGCAGGTTGGTGCCGGTGTTTTTTTCCTTGTACATGTCCAGAGCAACTGTCTGGCTGTAACGCAGGTTTTCTTCGGTATAGGTTTTGAATACGCCTTTGGAAATGTATTCAGAATCGTTATCTCCGGTCCAGACCTGCTGTCCTTTTTTGCCGATGACCGTGGCCGTGCCCGTGTCCTGGCATAAGGGTAATTCAAACGAAGCGGCGATTTCAGCATTCCTCAAAAAGGCCATGGCAACACCGCGGTCATTGTTGGATGCTTCCGGATCGGTCAGGATTTGAGCGACCTGCTCATTGTGATCGGCACGCAGCAGAAAGGAGACGTCGCGCATGGCTGTGTTGGCCAAAACGGTCAGCGCTTCGGGGGCGACCTTGAGCATGTCCCGGCCATCGAAGTTGACAGTGGTGACGTATTTTTCAGAGCCTTCAATTTTGTAATAACTGGTTTTCTCCGGTCCCAGCGGCAATGGATCCTGATACTTGAAATCTGGCATTTTTACGCTCCTTGGGGAAGGTCTCCGTCATTGCGGACGGATACGCAATTAAAAATCGAGCCTGAATAAACTCAAGCAGTATAAAAAAAATTACCGGCGATGTCGACTGCTAAGCGTGCTTTGCTGCTAATGTTTCCCTGCCGAAACAAAGTGCCAGTGATTATGGATTTGGAGTTCTGGAATACCTGACTAAAATGTTTTAAAGAAATTGACAGAAATAGTCGGGTATGATAATTCTTGGCTATATTAGTCACTCGTAAATGTAAAAAAATAACATGCATTGATTGTTTTTTCTGTTTTGTTTTGCCATGGAATCCAGTGGCCGGGGCCGCACATTAATGACGGGAGGTTAGGGTGTTTGCAACTCTCAAGGACGATCTGAAGGTGGTATTTGAACGAGATCCTGCTGTGCGCAGCGTTTTCGAAATCATCTTCTGCTATCCTGGTTTCCATGCCCTGGTTTTTTACCGTTTGTCCCATTGGCTCTGGGGGCATGAGTTCAAACTCCTTGGCCGCTTTTTTTCCCATGTCGGGCGCTTTTTGACCGGAATTGAAATCCATCCCGGTGCGACCATCGGTAAAGGTTTTTTCATTGATCATGGAATGGGTGTGGTCATCGGTGAAACGGCCGAAATTGGCGACAACTGCACGCTCTATCATGGGGTCACCCTGGGTGGTACCTCCTGGGCCAAGGAAAAGCGTCATCCGACCCTGGGTAATAATGTGATTGTCGGCTCTGGAGCCAAGATTCTGGGTCCGTTCAAAGTCGGCGACGACAGCAAGGTTGGTTCCAACTCGGTTGTTGTCAAGGAAGTCCCGGCTAATGCGACCGTGGTGGGGATTCCCGGCCGAGTGGTCATCTCCGGAGAGCGCCGTATCGGTATCGATCTGGAACATGATAAATTGCCCGACCCAGTGGCTAAAGCCGTTAGTTGCGTCTTTGACCAGATCCGGCGACTGGAAGATCAGGTTGAGGCATTGCAGACCGAACATAAACAATTGCAGGCCGAGTTGGAACGCTACCAAAAACTTGAACAACGTGAGGAAGTTATCTGATGAGAATGTCGACTAAGGCACAATATGCTGTCCGTGCACTCGTAAGTTTGAATCTCACCAGTGATGGAATGCCCGTCTCCATCAAGGAAATATCCGAACGAGAGAATATTTCTCTGAATTACCTGGAGCAGTTGTTTGTCAAGCTGCGGCGGGGCAGCATAGTGAAGAGCGTCCGTGGACCAGGCGGCGGTTATGTGCTGGCGCGGCCGGCAAAAGATATCCGCATTGATGAAGTTATCGATACGGTTGAAGAGACTCTTGTGCCGGTGTCATGTATGAATGCCGATGGTAGTTGTGCATGCGATTTTGAATGCACCACGCAGATGGTCTGGCAGGGATTGGGAAATCAGATTCGAGAATTTTTGTCCTCATTAACCCTTGAGGATTTAACCGATCAAGGTCGGCGGCGCCTGGCTGTCAGAGCGTCGAACAGCTAATACTTTTCATTTCTGTAATACCGGAGGATAGCAGTGGATAAGATTTATATGGACAACAACGCAACGACGCGAGTTAAAGAAGAGGTGTTGGAGGCGATGTTGCCTTATTTTCGTGAACAGTTCGGAAACCCTTCCAGTGTTCACTGGGCCGGGCGCATGGTCAGCGGTGCCATTGAGAAAGCTCGTGAGCAGGTTGCTGAATTGCTCAATTGTTCACCCGCTGAAGTCATCTTTCTCTCCTGTGGCAGCGAAGGTGACAACTATGCCATCAAGGGCACAGCCGATGCGTTAAAGGAAAAAGGGAACCATATTATTACCACTTCGGTGGAACATCCTGCTGTCCTGGAAACCTGTCAATACCTCGAAAAGCGTGGTTATGAGGTCACGTACCTCAAGGTCGATCAAAACGGCATGCTTGATCTGGCCGAACTGGAAGCGGCGATTACCGACAAAACCATTCTGATTTCGGTGATGTGGGCCAACAATGAAACCGGCAACCTGTTCCCTATTGAAGAGATCGGTGAGATCGCCAAAAAGTACAAGGTCCGTTTTCATACCGATGCGGTGCAGGCGGTCGGTAAGGTTCCGGTTGATGTCCGCAAAGCCAATGTTGATATGGCGGTGTTGTCCGGCCATAAAATTGGCGCTCCCAAGGGGGTTGGAGCCATGTATCTGCGTCGTGGTACCAAGATCACCCGGTTTATGGACGGTGGTCACCAGGAGCGGAATCGCCGTGCCGGAACCCACAATGTGGCCAGCATTGTCGGCCTCGGAGTCGCTTGCGAACTGGCCCGCAAAAACCTTGAACAGGATTATACATATGTCCGTAAATTGCGCGACAAACTGGAAAAAGGCATCCTCTGTTCTATCCCGGAGGTCAAGCTGAACGGCCATCCGAATGCCGATCTGCGGTTGCCGAACACACTGAATGTCAGCTTTAACTATATTGAAGGCGAGTCGCTGTTGTTGTTCTTCGATATGAAAGGCATTGCCGCCTCATCCGGTTCGGCCTGTACCTCAGGTTCTTTGGAACCGTCCCATGTCATGGGCGCCATGGGAGTCGATATTGTCCTGGCTCACTCCAGCACCAGATTCAGTCTCGGTTCGGATAACACCGAAGCGGAGATCGATTTTGTTCTTCAGGAACTGCCGCCGATTGTGCAGCGCCTGCGCGAGATGAGTCCTTTGTACAATCGGGAAGATCCCACGCCCGTCGAATGTAGCGAATGCCGCATGGTGACGAAGGTTTTCTAAAGAATTCTGTTGGTCAAAAGACTAAATTCAAGGAGCAATGTTATGTATACCGAAAAAGTAATGGATCATTTTTCCAACCCGCGTAACGTGGGTGAAATCGAGAATGCCGACGGGGTCGGCGAAGTCGGCAATGCCTCTTGCGGCGATATCATGAAAATTTATCTGAAAGTCGAAGACGACATCATCAAAGATGTTAAGTTCAAGACCTTCGGTTGTGGCGCTGCCATTGCAACCTCCTCCATGGTGACGGAGATGGCGATCGGCAAGACGATTGATGAAGCCCTCATTCTGACCAACCAGGCTGTGGCCGAGGCTCTTGACGGTCTGCCGCCGGCCAAAATGCACTGTTCGAACCTGGCTGCCGATGCTCTCCATGAAGCAATCAAGAACTATCGAGAGCAGCATTCCAAAGTCTGAACAGGAGCGGTTTAACGGTTTTATCCCGGGGCTCCGCAAGCAATTGCCGAGCCCTTTTCTCTGCCTGCGTTCCAGAGGATTGGGACAGACACCGGCAGGAATGATTGAGGGTTAAGTGAAAAAAAAGGTTGTTGTCGCCATGAGCGGCGGGGTGGATTCTTCGGTAACAGCAGCGCTGTTACTTGAGCAAGGGTACGATGTTTCCGGCATGACCATGAAGTTGTGGGATCAGCGTTTTGCCGGGGTTTCAGATCAGGTAATGGAGAACCTGCCAGATGCGGCCGGTGATGCACGCAAAGTTGCCGATCAATTACAGATTAAGCATCATGTCGTTGATTTTATGGCCGACTTCAGGAATCGGGTGGTCACGCCCTTTTGCCAGGAGTATTTTACCGGTCGAACTCCTAATCCCTGCGCCCTGTGCAACAAACAGATAAAATTCGGATTGCTCCTCGACAAAGCCCGCGAACTGGGCGCGGACTATCTGGCGACCGGCCACTATGTCCGGCTGGCCGAGCGTTCCGGGCGTTATTTGATCCGCAAGGCCGATGACCTCAAAAAAGATCAGAGTTATTTCCTGTTCGGCCTGAACCAGGAGCAGCTTCGCCACTGCCTGTTTCCCCTTGGTGAGATCAACAAACAACAAGTCCGGGAAAAGGCCGCTGGCCTGCAGTTGCCGGTGGCCACCAAGTCAGAAAGCCAGGATATCTGTTTTATCCCGGACGGCGACTATGTCAACTTTCTTGAACGCCAAGCCGGTGGCGGACGCTTAAGCGGCGAGATTGTCCATGTCTCCGGGCGGGTGCTCGGCAGTCACCAAGGGGTGTACCGTTATACCATCGGGCAGCGCAAAGGGTTGGGGATCGGCTGGCATGAACCGTTGTTCGTGATTGCCATTGATGTGGACGATCGCAAGATCATCGTCGGCGAAAAAAAATATCTCAACAAGCAGGAACTTCTGGCCGTTGATTGCAACTGGAGCATCGCTACGCCCAATGAGGCGCTTAGCGCAGCCTGCCGCATCCGCTATCGGCACCAGGAGGTGCCGGCCAGGATTGAGCCATTGGAGAGTGGTCAGGTGAAGGTTGTTTTCGACCGACCGCAGGACGGAATCACTCCCGGCCAGGCCGCCGTGTTCTACGATAATGACCTGGTCCTGGGTGGGGGCTGGATTCAATGAATTCCACCGTTGCCTTTGTTACCCTGGGCTGTAAGACGAATCAGTTTGAATCGGCAGCTATGAGCGAACAGCTGCAGCTGGCCGGTTACAATCAAGTCGATTTCGAAGACGGAGCGGAATTGGTTGTCGTCAATACCTGTACGGTCACCGCGGCGACCGACGCCCAATCGCGCAACCTGATTCGCCGGGCCAGACGCCTCAACCCGGCGGCACGGGTGGTGGTGACCGGCTGCTATGCGCAAATTGATCCGGAACGGCTGCGCCAGCTGCCCGGAGTGTCGCTGGTGCTCGGTAACCAGGAAAAAGCTCATCTGCTGGAATATCTGACCACCGCGCCCGACTCCGGCCAGGTTGCGGTTTCCGACATTCGCAATGAGCGCACCATTGAACCGTTGAGTCTGCAGACCTTTGATCAGCGCAGTCGGGCTTTTGTGCAGATTCAAAACGGCTGCAATGCTTTTTGCTCCTACTGTATCATTCCCTATGCCCGGGGCCGCAGCAGGTCTGTGCCCCTGGTCGAAGTGGTCAACCAGGTGGAGCAACTATCCGCCAATGGCTATCCGGAAATTGTCCTGACCGGGATCCATATCGGCTGCTACGGTCAGGATCTGGAGTCAAAGACCGATCTGCTCGGTTTGCTGCGTGCCATTGAAACCTCCGGGTTTTCCGGCCGGTTGCGGCTCGGTTCCATTGAGCCGACTGAATTGACTGTCGAGCTGTATCGTTATATCGCGGATTCCGCCTGGATCTGCCCGCATTTCCATATCCCTCTGCAGGCCGGTGATGATCAGGTGCTGATGCGTATGAACCGGCATTACACCGCCGAGTATTTTCTGGAGCTGGTCGAAGATGTGCAGCGGCTGCTGCCCGACAGCGCTATCGGCCTGGACGTTATTACCGGATTTCCCGGTGAAACCAGTGAAGAATTTGCCAATACTTACCGCTTGTTGGAGCAGTTGCCTTTTTCCCACCTGCATGTTTTTCCTTTCAGTAAACGTGAAGGGACTCCTGCCGCGCAGATGTCCGGACAGGTCCCGGTCTCGGTGGCCAAACAACGGGCGGCCCAATTGCGCCAGCTGGGAGAGGACAAATACGCCGCCTATTGCCGGCGTTTCATTGGCCGTGAACTCGAACTGGTCATTGAGGGGGGCGAGGTCGACGGGTTAAGAAGAGGGCTGGCAGGGAACTATCTGCCAGTGCGGGTCGTGGCCGGGAAAGAGTGCCAGGGAACCTTGCAGAAGGCGCTGATCAAGGATTTTCGCGACGATACTCTGTTTGGCGAACTGCTCTGATGACCGGTCGTGGCATGGTGGTCAATCGCGATTCAGGGCCAGGGCTCGGCCGCGAGTGACATTGACCTTGAGGAGCAATAATCCGCCGATAATAAAAAATATCCCCAGGGCCAGGATTGAATCGCGCGAGCTGCCACTGAGGTCGGTAATCAGGGCAAACAGCAAGGGACCGAAAATCGCGGCAAACCTGGAACTGATGGTGAAAAAACCGAAAAATTCAGCGGCTTGGGGCAGGGGAACCATACTCGCATACAGGGAACGGCTGAGGGCTTGGCTCCCACCCAGCACCAGGGCGATCACTGCACCAAGAATCCAGAATTCAACCGCTGAATTCATGACGTAGGCATAACAGCAGACCGCAAGAAAAATTACCAGACTGAGGATGATGCTGCGCAAAGTTCCCAGCCTGCTACTCAACCGACCAAACAGGATGGCTCCGGGCATGGCCATGAACTGGATCATCAGGAAGCAGCCGATGATGGTCGCCTGTCCCAATTGCAACTCTTCCCGGGCGTAAACCGCCGAGACGCTGATTAGCGTCTGAATTCCATCGTTGTAACAAAGAAACGCAAAGAGAAAAAGACAAAGGTCCCGATAGTGTAGAAGCTTTCGAAAACGGGCCAAATAGTTTTTTAAAGTAAAGGCCTTTACTGGTTGGTTGGATTTTGCGGTGGCAGGTAAGTAAATAAATGTCGGCAGGGCAAAGGCAAACCACCACAGGGCGGTCAGCAGGAAACCGAATCGGGTCGCAGCGGCCGCATTGGCAAAGCCGAACAAGTCGTGTTTAAGGATCAGCCCAAAGACCAGAGCCAGCATCAGGCCTCCGCCAATGTATCCGTAGGCATAGCCCCGGGCCGAGAGGCGGTCGGCATGTTCCAGCGCGACCAAATGGGGGAGGTAGGCGTTATAAAAAATATTGCTACCGGCAAAAGAGAAGTTGGCCAGGATGAACAGTCCTGCCGCTAACAGGTAATTGTTGTCGCCGGGTAGGGCCAACAGAGCCGTAGCGCAACAGCCTGCTGTACAAAAGGCCAGCAACAGCCCCTTATGCCAGCCCCGTCGATCGGCCAGGGCGCCAAGTGCCGGAGCGATCAGGGCAATCAACAACATGGAGATGGCGACACTGTAACCCCAGAGACTGGTTGCGGCAAAGGAATGCCCGGGAGCAAAAAACAGTCTGGCGCCGTCCGCGGGGACCAGGCTGACAAAGTAGACCGGCAGGACCGCGGCCAGGATGACCGTAGCAAAGGCCGAGTTGGCCCAGTCATACATGCACCAGCTGAAATGGGCTTTGCTGGTTTGATTTTTCACGGCGGCTCCAAAGACAGATCTCTAAATGACGTTATTAGGCTGATGCGCGGCACTGCTTATGTTGAGTTGCAAAACAATAGAAGGATATGGTTGTTCTGTAAAGAATTGAATAGGGCGGGCGGGGCTTGTTATTCGTGAGCTCGTTTTTTTTCACCCCCATCCCGACCTTCCCCCATCAAGGGGGAAGGAGAAAAGCACATTTATTTACACCTCGGCCTCCCTCCATTCCAGGGGGAAGGTGAAAAACACTCGTCAGTAATTTTGTGGGCAACAGGGACTACTCATGGCGCAGGGCATCAATCGGATTCAGGCTGGCGGCGCGGCGGGCCGGGAAATAGCCGAAGATGACGCCGATGGCGGCGGAAAACAGGAACGCCACCAGGTTGATGCCGAGACCGAAGATATAGGGAATCCCCATCAGGCTGGCCAGTGCCACCGAAGCGATGGTGGCCAGGGTCAGACCGATCAGGCCGCCGATGCTGGAGAGCACAACGGCTTCGATGAGAAACTGCAGTAACACCTCCCGCTCGAGAGCCCCAATGGCCAGGCGGATACCGATTTCCCGGGTGCGTTCGGTTACCGAGACCAGCATGATGTTCATGATGCCGATGCCGCCGACCAGCAGGCTGACCGCGGCCACGGCGCCGAGCAGCAGGGTAAGGATTTTTGTGGTACTGGTCAGGGCTTCTGCGATCTGCCGGGTATCCACGACGCGGAAGTCGTCATCTTCGTTCTCGGCGATTTTGCGTCGTTCGCGCATCAGCAGGGTAATCTGTTTTTTGACCGGGTCGATGGACTTGGCGTTTTTGACCGAAATCATCAACCGGCTGACATCCTGGCTACCGGTCAGGCGGCGCTGAACCGTGCGGATCGGCATGACCACAATATCATCCTGATCGGAGCCCATGGCGGACTGCCCCTTGGCTTTTAATAGGCCGATGACCTCACAGGAAAAATTAGATATGCGGATTTGACTGCCAACCGGGTTTTGCCGGTCAAAGAGCTTTTCACGCACGGTTTCGCCGATCACGCAGACCGCCTTGCCAGCGCGCTGCTCGGTGTTGCTGAAGGTACGTCCGGCGACCAGGGTCCAGTTGCCGGCCGGGAAATAGTCGTCATTACTACCGTAAACGATGGTCGACCAGTTGTTGGACAGGTACACGGCGGTGGTGGCTTTGTTGGCCAGCGGCGCAACCCATTCGGCACTTGAAATCTGGTTGTGGATCGCTTCGACATCGCTGTTTTTGAATCTTGGGGCGTCGCCGGAGCCGGGACCGAAGCGCTGACCGGGGAGGACGATGATCAGGTTGCTCCCCATGCTGGAAATCTGGCTGGAGATGGATTTGGTTGCGCCGTTGCCCAGGGTGACCATGGTAATGACCGCGGCGACGCCGATGACAATACCGAGGATGGTCAGGAACGAGCGCATCAGATTGCGGCGGATGGCGCGAATGGCCAAAAGCAGGGTATTCCAGAGCATCAGTGCGGCCCTCCGTTGCGCTGATCGTGATCAACCCGACCATCGACAAAGCGGATCTCCCGGCTGGCGTAGACAGCCATGTCCGGTTCATGGGTGACCATGATCACGGTGATGCCGAGGTCGCGGTTTAAGGCGGTCAGCAAACCCATGATTTCTTCGCTGGTCTGGGTGTCAAGGTTGCCGGTCGGCTCATCGGCCAGCAGGACCGTCGGGCTGGTGACAATGGCCCGGGCGATGGCGACCCGCTGCTGCTGGCCGCCGGAGAGTTCGCCGGGGTTATGATGTTCCCAGCCGGCCAGGCCGACCTGGGCCAGGGCGGTACGCGCGGCCTGATGCCGAATGGACGCCTTTTCCCCCCGATAGATCAACGGCAGCTCGACGTTTTCCAGCGCGGTCGTGCGGGCCAGCAGGTTGAAGCCCTGAAACACGAAGCCGAGGAAATGACGGCGTAACAGGGCGCGCTGATTGCGGCTGAGCTGTTCGATATGGACCCCCTGGAAGAGGTAACTGCCGCTGGTCGGGATGTCGAGGCAGCCGAGGATGTTCATGGTCGTCGACTTGCCCGAGCCGCTGGCGCCCATGACCGCAACAAATTCACCGGCGGCAATGGTCAGATCGATCCCCTTCAGTGCTTGGAAAGCGGCTTGCCCTGTGCCATAGGTTTTGGTGATGTTGGCAAGTTGAATCAACGGCTGCTCGGTCATGACGCGCTGTCCAACAAGTCTTCGGTGATGACTTTCATCCCGACTTTGAGGTCGCCGCCGACAATCTCGGTAACCCGGCCGTTGGTCGCCCCGGTTTTGACATTGATGGCAACCGGTTGACCGTCCTGCAGCACCCAGACCCTCGGGCTGTTTCCGTTTGGCGTGGCAGCCGGTTTGGCGGTCCGACGTGGCGGCCGGGGAATCAGCATGCGCATGAAATTGACCCCGGAGCGGCCTTTGTTCTGCTGGTTGCTACTCGGGGTAAAGCGCAATGCAGCATTGGGCACCAACAGGGCATTGTCGTGGACCAGGGTGATGATATCGGCGTTGCCGGTCATGCCCGGGCGCAGGCTGAGGTCGTCGTTGTTGACGGCCAAGACGGTTAGATAGGAGATGACCCCGTCCTTTTCCTGGGAGCCGTAGCCGACCCGGGTGATCACAGCGTTATAGTTGCGCCCCGGCCAGGCATCGACGGTAAATGTGGCCTGCTGGCCTTTTTCAACTTGGCCAACATCAGCTTCGTCCACATCTACCTGCAATTCCATCTTGGCTAGATTTTCGGCCAGGGTGAACAGTACCGGAGCTTGAAAGGACGCGGCCACGGTCTGCCCGGGATCGATTTCGCGGGTCAGTACCACGCCGTTGATGGGGGAGCGGATGCTGGCTTTCTTCAGGTTGGTTTCATCCGACTGAAGCTCGGCCTTGGCCTGCTGCACGCTGGCTTTGGCGCTGGCCAGACTGGCTTCGGCGCGCTTGAGAGTGGCCACAGCCACATCCATTTCGGTTTTTGCCGGGACCTTGCCGCCGGAAATCTGTGCGACCTGACGATAGCGCTCCAGGGTGGCGTTTGATTCTTCGACTGTAGCTTCGGTTTGCATGACCTGGGCCTGGGCTGCGGCCAGGTTGGCGCGGGACCTGGTCACCGCATCCTCTAGCTTGGAGCGGTCCAGACGCGCCAGTTCCTGCCCTTTACTGACATGGTCGTTGACATCGACAAATACCTGCTCGACGATGCCTGATAGTTCGCTGCCGACATCCACCTGGTTGGTCGGCTGCAGGTTGCCGGTCGCTGACACCTTGACTTGCAGGGTGCCCCGGCTAACTGCCTCGGTGGTGTATTGCGGACCGGCGGTTTTTTCTTCGGCCCGGAAAAACGGCACCGAAGCCGCGCCGATCACGACCAGAATTAGGACCAGCCACCACCAGCGCCAGCGCGAACGTTTTCCGGCCGGGGAGTTGAGCAGCTGTTCCAGAGAGGGTTTGGCGCTGTCTGCTTGTTGTTGAGTTGTCTTCATTGGTTATCCTTGTTGATGACGCTGGTTTTCGGCTGCGGGTTGCCAGCCGCCGCCAAGCGCTTTGTAAAGACGAATGAGAGCCAGAACCCGGTCAGCGCGGGCCGTGGCCAGGCTGTCGGCGTTGCTGCGCACGGTCCGTTCAGCGTCGAGGACCGCCTGGAAATCGATCAGACCGGCGCTGTATCTCTGCTTGGCGAGATCAGCGGCATTTTGTGCCGCTGTGGTCGCGGCAGCCAGCGCTTCACTTTGTGAGCCGCTACGGTCCAGGGAGACCAGGGCGTTTTCCACTTCGCTGAGGGCGCTGAGGACACTTTGTTCATAGCTGATCCTGGCTTGTTCCCGGACTGCATCCTGCACTTCGACCTGATTACGCAGCTTGCCGGCATTGAAGATCGGCGCAGTGATCCCGCCAAGCAGCGAGGCCTTATCCGCGCCACTGTTGAGCAGTCCGCTCAGGGTCAGTGCTTCCAGGCCGATGGAGCCGGACAGTTTGAAAGTGGGGTAGCGGGCCGCTTCGGCAACACCCAGGCGGGCGGTCTCTGCGGCCAGATTGCGCTCGGCGACCCGGATATCCGGGCGTTGTCGCAGCGTATCTGCCGGAATGCCGATGGCCAGACGGTTTGGAATCAGGGGCAGGTTGGCCGCTGTGGCCAGCCGCTGCTGCAGTGCGCCAGGCGGTTTGCCGAGGAGGATCTCCAGGGCGTGTTCGGCCTGGATCTGGCTTATTTCCAGGCTGGGCAATTGTGCCCTGGTCTGTTCCAGGTTACTGCGCGCCTGTTCGACATCCTGACTGCTGACCAGTCCGGCCTGGGCCCGCCATTGGGTCAGTTGCAGGGTTTCTTCCTGACTGGCAAGGTTGGCGCGGGTGATTTTAAGACGCACCTGCTGGGAGCGGATCTGGATGTAATTGGTGGCAACCTCGGCCGCCAGGGAGACTCGGGTGTCCGCGAGGCTGGCGGTGCTGGCCTGGAAAGCGCTCTGGGCGGCTTCGACGTTGCGCCGCACCCCGCCGAAAATATCCAGTTCCCAGCTGGCATCAAACCCGGCTTGATAAAGTTCATGGATCTTGCCGCTGCCGGTTTCTGTGCTCGACTTGCTTCGCGAAGCCGACCCCGAGCCGGCCACGGTCGGGTAATAATCAGCCCCGGCAATGGCTCGGCGGGCGCGCGCCTCGCGTAATTTTGAGCGGGCGCTAAGGATATCCGGACTCGTCCGCAGAGCTTCCTCAATCAACTCGGTCAGTAGCGGGTCTTTGAGGTTCCGCCACCATTCTTCCAAATCCTCTCGATCCTGCTGGGCTATGTTGCCTCCACTGTTATTCCAGGCCGCCGGCACCGCAATTTTCGGGGGCTGGTAATCAGGGCCGACAGCGGCGCATGAGCTCAGGGCCAGGCCGAGTAGGGCGAAGATTGCTCTTCTATAAACTGCTGAAATCATAAAATTCAGGCCTCTTTGTGGGCGGAAAGTTCCGCGCTGCTCTCATTTTTGATGGCGGCAATTCCGGCCAGCGAAAATTTCACCACATGCTCGACAAAAGCTTCCAAATTGAGAATCTCCGGTGGCAGGCTGAGGTCGTTGGTTTTCTTGCACACCCGCTGAATCATCATCGTATGCAGGCACATACTGATAACGGACATTGTACAAAAAATGATCTGTTTTTCACTGGCACCAGAGCCGAGCAATTCTTTCATCAACGTAAAAAATTTGCCGCGCAGCTGAATCCTTTCCGTTCTCATGACCTCATCAAGGAGCCCGGTCGGATTGACGAATTCCATCTGCGAGATAAAAAAGTCCCGGCTTTCCTCATCGGCAATTCGTTCAACTAAAGCTTTGACCGTGCCGCGGAGGCGCTCTGTTGCCGAGGCGTCTACCGAAACCCCACCATCCGAAGGATGGGCCTTAAGTGATTTATTGAAAGAGTAGCGCCAGGTTTCGCGATAGAGAATTTCTTTGCTGCCAAAATGATAATTGACCGCCGCAACGTTTGCTTGCGCCCGTCTGCAAATTTCGGCAATGGTAGCATCACGAAACCCTTTAGCCACGAACACTTCAGCTGCAGCTTCAAGTAATTTTTCCTTGGTTATTTCCGAACGTGGCCTCGCCATGGTCATGTCCAAATCGTGGGTTTTAAAAATTAAATATAAATTTCAAATGCTGGTTTCAAACATTTATTTGAATTGAACTGAAAGGTTGAGTCAAGTTAAGTTTTGTAAGGATGTGAAACCCAGAGCGCGATACCCGTTCTGCTTTTTTTTAAAAAAGGTCTTTTGTGTGAGATTGCTGTTTTGATTATTGTTGCAGGTGGTAAAATGGCTGATATCCTGTTGTTTGCCGGTCACCTGAAGAGCCCAACCCTGATCCGTTTATAATTGAAAAGTTATAGATTCCTGAGAGTTTACCTATGTTTTTGAATTATCTTGCCCTACTGAAAGAAATTGGCTTTCTGGATATTGTCGACATCGCTTTCTCTTCCGCCATTATCTGGTTTTTGCTGTCGGTTTTTCGAGCCCGCCGGACCTGGAAAATCGGTGCCGGCCTGGTCGGTTATGGACTGATTCTGCTCCTGGCTCACGAACTGGAATTCAACCTGACGGTCAAGATCCTGCAGGGGTTGTCCGCCGTGGTAATCCTGATCGTGGTGGTGATCTATCAGAATGAAATACGCCGGGTTCTGGACGAGCTGTCCTATCTGTTGTTTCGGCACAAGAGCGAAATTCGGCCGTGGCAAGGGAGTATTCCTGAGCTGTTGGTGCGGATTGCCTATGAACTCTCAGACCGCCGGTGGGGAGCCCTGATTGTCCTGCCCGGACAAATTTCCCTGGACAGCCTGATCACCGCCGGCAACGAGCTGCATGGTGTGCTCAGCCGGCCGCTGGCAATGAGCCTGTTTGATCCCACTTCGCCCGGACACGATGGCGCCATGGTGCTGCGCGGCGATAAGATTGAACGTTTCGGCAGCCGTTTGCCGCTCACCGAACGGGATGATCAGGTGCAGGAACGCGGCACCCGCCATGCCGCGGCTATCGGCCTGTCTGAAAAAGCTGACGCCCTGATCCTGGTGGTATCGGAAGAAAGTGGGCATATCTCGGTGGCCAAGGACGGGATTCTTGAGCGCATGTCAGACAGCCAGGCGTTGCTGCAGGAAATTCTCGAATTCACTGAAGATCTGGGCTCGCGGGAGAGCGGCCGAAAGCGCTATCAGTCTTACCTGCGCATGGCCCTGCGCCTGGTTGCGTCGGTGGTCGTCACCTCCGTGGTCTGGCTGGTGCTGGTGCCCGGCTCCGCGGTTGTGACTGAGGTTTATCAGGTTCCCATTGATGTCCAGAATATCCCGGACGGTTTTAAGTTTGAATCGGTCACTCCGCCAAAAGCGGACGTGTCCCTGACCGCCGAACGGCGGGAACTGTTCAAACTGCGTCCCGATGACCTGATGATCTCCCTCGACGGCACCCTGACCGCCCTGGGGCGACAGACCTATTCTTTAAACAGCTCGGATATGATGCTGCCGAGCAATATCGAGATCGCCAAAATCAGTCCGGCCACCGTGAAGGTGCAGGTTGATAAGGTCGGAGGGGAGAAGTAGGTTTCGCCCCTATGTGCTTTAAAAATTGGAGGTTTTATGCGGGTAGGCAGTTTTCAACGGTGATTGGTTTGTGGTTGTTCGGTTGTTTCACCCCCATCCCGACCTTCCCCCATCATGGGGGAAGGAGAACAACCTGCCTTCGCGATTGTCCCATCATCTCACTGTACATCACCCAGCCCGCTGTTATATAAATCATCCGTATATTTCAGCCAGCGTATTTACCTAAAAACGCTATTCACTCTTTATCTCTTGGAAAATCATGTCAAACGCCAGCACCTTTTTTGCTATTTTCATGGCCATCGCCAAACCTTTGCTAATTTTGCTGCTGGCATTTTTTCTGTTACCGCCGCTGTTCAAACGGCTGCGCACGAAATTGACAGGTGGGGGACAACGCGGGCTTGTTTTTAGCCGGGAGCTTGATGTCGTTTATCGGCGGGCGGACAATATCCTTGCCGGGGGACTGGAGCAGGGGAGTGACCATGAGGCGACCGGCTCTGCTTCAGAGAGGATCTGCGCCGCCTGGGCCGGGCTGGAACGGACCATGAAAGAACTTGGGCGGAAGCATCTGCAAGTGGCCGCCGAGAATACTCCCTACCCCTGGGATTATGTACTGTTCGAATTGGAGATGAAGAAGAAGGTTGCAAACAGCAGCATCGGGATTTATCGGGATCTGCTGCGCTTGAAAGATATTGTTGAACAAGACCTGACGGTGACTATTCCGGAGGAGGCAGCCAGCAAGTACTGCCGCCTGGCCGCGCGGGTTAGTACTGAACTTGCGCATGAGCCGGAAGCCTCCGGTTTCAGTCTCTTCTGACGGTTTTGCCGCCGCTGCTACGACTCATCCTGGAGAAGAATCGTTATGGCTGTTTTTTCACTTCGCCTGTTTTTCTGTCACCTGTTGTCCCGGCCCAGGGCTGGAGGGGTAAAATCCTGTGTTTGATACAGCAATCTATCAGGCCAGACGGCGCCGTTTGCGGGAGCATTTCTCCAGCGGGCTGGTGCTGCTCTGCAGCAACTTTGAGTCCCCGTTCACAGCCGCTGCCAACTGCTATCGCTTTCGTCAAGATAGCAGCTTTCTTTATTTCTGCGGGCTGGATCAGCCGGGCCTGGCGCTGTTATTCGATCTGGATGATGGTCGGGAAATCCTTTTTGGGACAGATCCATCTCTGGAGGAACAGGTTTGGAGTGGGCCCTTGCCGAACCTAGCTGAGCGGGCGGCCAGCAGCGGGATCGGAGATGTGGCCTCGCTGTCCCAATTGGCTACGCAGCTGCAGCAGGCCCTTGGCATGGGCCGGCCGGTGCGGTTGCTGCCCAGCAGCCGGGCGGAGAATCGGTTATTCCAGGCCGCCCTGCTTGGTATTCAGGTCACTGAATTGCCCACTTTTGTTTCCAGCGAGTTGATCAAGGCAGTGGTCGCGCTGCGCTCTGTAAAAGGGGCCGAGGAGATCGCCGAACTTGATCAGGCTGCAGATCTGGGCTACCAGCTGCATTGTGCGGCCATGAAGATGGCCCTGCCCGGAACCTATGAGTGGGAGATTGCCGGTGAGCTTGAGGCGCTGGCGATCCGGGCCGGGCGGATGCTCTCCTTTCCGGCCATTGTCACCACGCATGGCGAGATCCTCCACAATCATCAGCAGACCAGGCTGCTGCAGGACGGGGATCTGTTGCTGGTCGATGCCGGGGTGGAAAGCCGCCGGCACTATGCCTCTGATCACACCCGGACCTTTCCGGTGGGTGGCAGATTCAGTTCTGTCCAACAGGAGCTATACCAACTGGTGCTGCAGTGCAGCGACCGCGCCTATGAATTGATCCGGCCCGGTATCACCTTTGCTGAGGTCCACCGCGAAGTCTGCCTGGTGCTGGCTCGTGGACTGACCTCCCTCGGCCTGATGCGCGGCGATCCCCAGGATGCGGTCGCAGCCGGTGCTCATGCCCTCTTCATGCCCCACGGACTTGGGCATATGCTCGGCCTGGACGTTCACGACATGGAGGACCTGGGCGAGGATTTAGTCGGTTACGATGAGCAGGTGCGCCGGTCCAGCCAGTTCGGGACTCATTCCCTGCGACTTGGGCGACAACTGCAGGAAGGTTTTGTCTTGACCGTGGAGCCGGGTGTTTATTTTATTCCCGCCCTGATTGAGCGCTGGCGGGCCGAACAGCTGCATACCTATTTCATCGCATATGAGCAGCTTGGGAGTTATCTTAATTTCGGCGGAATCCGGGTCGAGGATGATGTGCTGGTGACTGCGACGGGCTATCGGCTGCTCGGCCACCGGCGCATTCCGCGTACTGTCGAGGAATTGACCGGTCGACAATAAAGCGGGTAGGGGGTAGGACGCTTCACAAACTTGTTGCAGTCTGCCTGTTCATCAAGAGAGGTGTTTGTTATGAAAATTGCTGTATTGGGTGCCGGTGCCATGGGCTGCCTGTACGGGGCTTTCCTGTCCCGTCATCATGAGGTGACCCTGCTTGATGTTTCCGAAGCGCAGGTTGGCGCCATCAACGAACAGGGCCTGACCATGCTCGAAAACGGAGTGGAAACAACCTCCCATCCCCGTGCGGTTATGAGTGGGACGGACATCGGGCCGGTCGATTTGTTGATCGTCTTTGTGAAATCGATCCATACCTACGAGGCGGTCAAGGCCAATCAAAGCCTGATCAACGCCACGACCCTGGTGATGACCCTGCAGAACGGGGCGGGGAATGATCGTGATATCCTCAATTTTGCAGCCAAGGAGAATATCGTCATCGGAACTTCCAAGCATAATAGCGTGAGCCTGGGATTCGGTCGTTTTCACCATACCGCCAGCGGGGCGACCACTCTCGGCACCATGGACCCGGCGGCGAAGAGCGATGAAAAAGCCGGTGCGATCCTAGCCGAAGCGGGGTTTGAAGTCGTGATTGCCGACGACATCCAGCGGATCATCTGGAGCAAGTTGTTTATCAATATGTCCATCAATACCCTGACTGCGTTACTGGAAACCAAGATCGGCTATATGGTGCGGAACAAATATGCCTGGGACTTTGCCCGCCGGGTCGTTTACGAGGCGGTCGAAGTGGCCGAGGCTGACGGAACCTATTTTGATCGGCGCGAAGCGTTGGAGATGGTACGCAAGGTCTGTCAGGATGTCCCGGATGGGTATTCCTCCATGTATCAGGATCGCCAACGCAAGGTGCGCACCGAGATCGACAAGATCAATGGGGCGGTGGTGGAACAGGCCAAACTCTACGGAGTCCCCACGCCCTATAACGCTCTGATCGTCGATCTGATTCACGCCATTGAAGGGACTTACCAGGAAGAGGAATAAGAGGGAAGGGGAAGCCTGTTAATAAAGGGCCGCGCTCCGGGGAAACAACCGCGGAGCACGGCCCTGTTTTATTGTTCCAGCAGGCTAGTTCAAAACTATGGACTTTCAGTGCATAGTGGTTGACCCCATCAGAAGGCGAAGTCGGTGTCGCCGCTATCTCCGAATGTTGGAACTATCTGGTAGGTTACTCTTTGGCGGTCAAGATTAGCACGGCGTTGAGGGCTGGACAACTGCGACCCCAAAACCTTGTGGGCCGTGTGAAAAGAAGTGCGCCAGGAATAATGTAGGCCAAACAGGTTGGCGATTTTTTACCTCCGAAAGCGTTTATAAGATGTTTGCCATTGCTCATTAGCATGTTGTCGGACCGGAAAATTTATATCTTGATGTAAAATATTTTCAGCTCTACTGTAACTTTGTTTCTTTGTTAATTTACTTAATAAATTTATATAGTTAATTTTTTAATCCTGAGAAAAATTCATGCCTACTGTCAAGTAAAAATAAAAAGTGATAATTAAAATAGCTCTCTTGACAGGATGCCGAAGCCAATGTACATTTGCCAAACACAGTAAAATTTGCTGTTACTCATGTGAGATAAATAATCGAAAAGGCAAACCCGGAGTAATTCGGGGACGCAAAGCCACGGGTCCTGTGCCACCAGGATAGCCGGGCCGCCGAAGCAATGAGACAAGCTTCTTGCCCCGGTCACATCTACCCGCGGAGCACTCATTTTCGGCTGAAAGTGGGTGTTTTTTTATGTGCCTGCTGGACCGGTTTTTCCGGTCATACACCCCGTAAAGACGCTGGAAAGCTTTACGGATAAATGAAAAGTAATGGGGTATGATGATTTTGTGCAAGTTGCCGACCGGCCTTGATGCTCAGGGAATGGTGTCCGCGCGATGCTGAGCTGGCGTTTTTTTCAACAGCTGCTGCGCTGGGCATTTTTCTGTTGCCTTTTGTTGACGACTCTTGGAGCAGGGGAGAGCCTTGGTGCGCCCTGTGATACCAAGAGCGGCTATCCTTTTGTCACCCACGATTTGAGTACCAGCTACTGTGAACTCTGCGGTTACGGCTACGTCACGGTCGTGATCAATAATCCCTACCGCTACACCCAGGTTTCCCCTAGCCCACAGATTCCTGACTTGCCCGGTGCGGTGATGAGCGACCTGGTCCTGCAGGAGAATCTTGGCATTTCCGGGCTGAGGTTCGAGCCCAACGCCCCCAATCCTGTGACTTATCAGGTCAACACCGGAGTCACTCTGGCCGGGTCAGCTCCTGTGATCAGCGGCAGCGGCGCGATCCTTACTTTTAGCGCAGCGCAGATCCCGGCCCTTGCCAGTCTGGAAGCAAATCCGTTTTCCAATCAGGTCAACCGTATCACCCTGCGTTTTGCGGTCAGCCGGACCTCCTCCCCGGAAGCCCTGGTCAGCGCCAACCGCGGTGTGCAGGCGACTTTACTCTTTACCACCGATTCCGGCTGCGCTGATTCCCCGCAAACCGCCACGGCAACCTTGCCGCTACGTGAACCCTTGCCGCAAATTACCAAAACCGGTTGGAACTACGATGCCGGGCAGCGCCAGAACTCAGCCGGCGATCCGGTTTATGGCACCAATAATGACGACATCGTCTGGCGGGTGAGGGTGACCAACAGTGGATTGGCCGGGCTGCAGGATTTGCGTTTCGACGACCTGATGGAAACGGGCAGCGTCGCTATCCATTATGTTTGTGCCAGCGAGGCCGCGGCCAACAGTCTGGCCGCGGCCAACGGCAGCGGGTCCGTGGCCGGTTGTGTGGCGGCTGGCAACAGTCTCAATGATTTTATCGTCACCGACCCCTTTGGCAACATGGCCCTGTCCTTTGATAACCAGGAAGTCGATGTCAGCGCCGGTGGCACCGCTTCCATCTACCTGGTCGGAAAGATCGCCGCCAGCGGTTCCTGTGAAACCAGCAAGGTCAACAGCGTCAGCGATGTCCAGTGGGGCTGTGGTCTGCAAAGCCCGGCCGGTGGGATCAGTGCCACCTCGACCGGAATTGTTCCAGCGGATACGGCGACCTTTTATTCTTTGTACAGCGACAACCATGCCGATCTGTCCGTGGAGCGGCAACTGACCGGGACGAATACCGCACAACCGGTCGGCAGCAAGGGGACCATGACCATTACCATCCGCAATTTCAGTGGTGGGAGTGTCAAGAATATTCAGCTGGCCGATGTGTTGCCGCCGGAATATGTCGTGGATGCCACCTTTCCGCCGGAAATCGAGGTGACCCCGGCCTATGGCCCCGCTTATGCCGGCATGGTCGATACCCTGACCTGGACTAACCAGAACGGCAGCGATCCCCTGGCTAATACCGCCCCGGAATTCGAGCTGACCAGTTCGACGACCCACCCGGTTTACGCCGATCAGGTGAATATGCTGCGGCATGGCGATGTAGCGGTGGTGCGTTTCCGGGTGGTGTTGATCAAATCCGCCTATTATGATCGCGCCGCCAATCTTGATGTTTACCCGGAAGAATATCCACTGACCGCAACCGACCCGACTTTTCAGACTCCGCTGAGTAACACCCTCACTGTTGATTTCGACCTGTTCTGCGGTTCCCAGGGACACCAGACCCTGACTCTGACCGGGAACGGCCGCGCTGATCCGACCGGTACCGAGATTCCGGCATTTCCGGAAGACCTGGATATTGCGGTGGGCGGCGATGTTTTTATCCTCACCAACGATCCGAACCAGCTCCTGACCCTGCCGATTCTGGTCACCAATCACGGCGGGCATGACGCAGCCGATTATCATGTTTTCACCAGTTTTGGCGCCACCATGGAGGTGGTCAGTGCGCCGAGCGGTTGCGCGCCGATTGCCCTGTCCGGTTCGCCCAACCAGCCTGCGCCGTGGAAGGTGCTGGTTGATCCGGCCGCGATCCCGAACACGGCCACGGTTTACGAATGCGTCAGCCCGGCGACCATTGCTCCTGGCCGGACCGTGACCTACAACTTCCAGGTCAGGAAGAGCAGCGACCCGGCCGACATCGCTCTGGACGATCTCAGCCTGCGTGCCGACGTGGTCGGGGAAATCACCCTCAGCGATGGGACTCCGCTGGCATTTCCTGCTCCCATTGTCCGGGCCGATGGTGAGCTGGACCGGGCCAATAATTATTCCCTGGATGCGGCTTGGGCCAGGGTCATCGGCTTTAATCTGAAGAAGACCCAGCTTGGCACCTGTAACGAAAACAATCCGCCCAGTTTGGACGGCAACGGGTTCGAAGAGGTCCAGATCGGCGAAGAATGCGATTTCCATATCGAAACCGGTGGCTGGTTTGGTTTCAAGACCCCTGGCTTTATCTATATCGCGGTGCAGAACATTGATGTCGCCGATCAAGTGCCGGACGGCCAGGCCTATCTTTCCAGCACCAGTCCCTATACAGAATCGACAGCCTTAATTCAGAATGTCAGTCTCAGTCCGATCGGACTTACCCCTCTGGATGAAGGCTGGTTCGACTGGCGTTTCAATGTTCCCGACAGTGAACGGATCGAACAGGCCGATGAATGGTTTGTGGTGAACACCAAAACCCGGCTGCTCAATAAGCCCATCGATAACCGGGCCGTGCCCAACTTGCATGCCGCGGACAGTTACAACGTGCTCAGTTCCACCTTTGATGCCACCTTCAGCAATGTCAACACCGGCCTGGTCGAACAGTACAGTCTCGGGCCTTCCACCGTCGGTTATCCGAGCGAAGCGATCCGGCGGGTCGACCTGACCGTGACCGAACCCCGCCTGGTTCTGGTCAAAGAGGTCTGTAATGAATCCCTTTACGGCAGCGGCCCGAGCTGCAGTAATTTTGTGCCGGTCGCTGATGACGGCGATGCCTATGACAGCTATCTCTACCGCATCACTGTGACCAATGAAGCCACGGCCAATGGCGTGCAGCGCGCCCCTGCTTATGATGTGACCGTGACCGATCAGCTAGATGCCAGCGACCTGGCCTATGTTTTCCCCTTTGCCGGCGACGGTCTCGACAATGACGGCGACGGGAGTAGTGGAGCGGCGGATACTGACGGTGAGGGGAACAACAGTGATAACAGCGTCAAGAACGGTGTCCCCGCTGAACTGACCTTTTCCTATACTCACAGCAGCGCTCTGCAGCGGATCGATCCGGGCCAGTCAGTGGAACTGTACTACCGGGTCGATTACGATGATGATGCCGCTCCGCTGCAGGTCTTTACCAACGCGGTCAGTGCGGTTTACGACAGTTTAAACGGTCCTTCCGGCAATCAGACCAACCCGACCGGGAATAACAGCGAACTCGGTGGCGCCCGGTTCTATCAATCTGAAACCGTGAATGCCAGTGTGCAGATGATTCCGGTCGCTACCCAGCCGAAAACGGTGACTGCCACAGCCAACACCCCGCTATTGAGCGTACCCGGCACCCAGGACGTCACCATCGGTGAAGAACTTGAATATCAGCTGGACGTGCTGCTGCCGGTGGCCCTGGTGCGTAACTTTGTTATTCGTGATGAATTGCCGGTCGGGCTGCGCTGCAGCGAAGCTCCGGCGGTCAATCTGGATGCCGCTCCCTACAGCGCGGCGGGGTTTGAGCCGGGTGGAGTGATTACGCCGACCTGCAGCGGCAACCTGGTTGAATGGAACTTTGGCGACCAGCGGCTTACTATCGGCGGTAGCGCGACTCGCTTCGACCTGGCGGTCAACTTTATTGCCAGGCTGGAAAACAGCGATCAGACCAATGACGCCGACCTGATTGCCAATGGCAGTCCGGCTACGGTCACGACGGCGGAGTATCTGGATGAATCCGGTGCTCTGGTCAGTTACAGTATCGATCAGGTGGACGTTCAGGTGCGCGAGCCACGCATCGAGTTGGTGCAAACCTTCAGCGTGGCCAACGCCGACGCCGCCGATCTGGTGACAGTCACGGTGACTGCGACCAACAGCGGTACCGCTCCGGCCTACAACCTGCAGGTTTACGACGACCTGACCGCGACCCGCTTCAGCTATGCCGGTGGTGTCGGCGGCAATAATCCGCCGGATCTGGTGGATACCCTGAGTTTGGGGCCGGAGCAGCCGGTGTTCGGCTGGAGTACACCGGCTGAAATTGCGGTGGGGGACAGTGTCAGCTTCAGCTATCAGATCCGCGTGGCCGACGATGTCCGCCCCCATGAAGTGCTGACCAATACCATCGAAGCTGCCTGGACCTCCTTGCCCGGTCAGACCACCGCCCTCAACAGCAGCGGCACCATCGGCAGCGCTGGGGCTGTCGACGGTATGCGGAACGGCAGCATTCCCAACAGCGGCGATCCGGTCAATGATTACGAGACCACCGCTGCGGCACAGCTGAGCGTCCCCGGGCTGCAACTGACCAAGACCGATCTGAATCCGGCCACTGTCCCCACCATCGGGGCTCGCAAACAATTCCGCATCGATCTGCTCCTGCCGGAAGGCATCACTGAAGGCATTAGCATCAGCGACAATCTGGCTGCCGCCGGCCTTAGCTATGTCTTGGCCAACAACAGTAGCTACGATATCTCCTATAGCTTCAGTGGCATCGCCACTATTAACGGGCTGCCGCCGGCTGAGGCCGCCTTGAGCGCGTTCCCCGCCGATCAGAGCAGCGGCACCGTGAGCTGGGATATCGGCACCATCACCACCCTGAGTGAGGACGACAGCAGCTCCGCCAGCCTAATCCCGACTCTCAGCTTGAGCTATTTTGCCCGCATCAACAACGACCTTGACACCGATGCCGGCGATCCGCTCCAGAATGGAGCGACGGCTGTTTACCTGAACGGCGCGACCGCCGGTGAGGAAAGCCTGAGCGCCGTGGCTCCTGCCGTGGTGGTGTCAGAGCCAGATTTAACCCTGGTCAAGACCGTGGCCAATGTTACCGTTGGCAAGGATACTGCGGCTGCGCCGGTGGCCGGTGATATCCTCGAATATCGCTTGACCCTGGTCAATACCGGCAGCAGCAACTCCACCGCTTTTGATCTGAATATTGTCGATACCCTTCCGGACGGCGTGGTTCTGGACAGCAACTTTACCCCGACGGCCAGCCTCGATGGTACTCCCCTGAGCGGCTTTGTCGGGCAGCCTGCCGGTGCACCGGCAGGGCCACTGATTTGGGGCCATGGTAATGGCGATGACAGTTTGGATGTCGGAGCCGGGCAGCAGCTGGTGATCGTTTATCACTGTGTCGTTGAGGTGGTGGCTGATGCTAATGGGATTATCGAAAACGGGGTCTGGACAGACTGGACGTCCCTTGACACGATCAATGCCTATGAGCGGACCGGGGCGGGTTGCCCAAGCATTGTTGCGCCCAACGATTATTGCGTTGGACCGGTCTTTGCCACCACCGTTGGCATTGCCCCGGAACTGGTCTTCCAAAAAACTGTGATTAACCAGACCAGCGGTGCCGATCCTGGGATCTCCGCCAGTCCCGGTGACGTTCTCCAATACCATCTGGAGATCAACAATATCAGTGCGGCTCAGGCTCAGTTCTCTCTATCTGATGAGTTGGATCAGCTGAATGCAACGTCCTGGTTCGTGCCCGGCAGTTTGACCTTGTTGGCCGGATCGGCCGAGGTTTCTGTCGATGCTACCGGCGGCAGTGCCGGGACCGGCTTGCTGAGCAGTTCCAATATTATTCTCGACGGCAACAGCACACTCAGTGTCGATTTCTCGGTGCAGCTGGCCGCGGTTATCCCCGGCGGCAGCGAAGTCCTCAATCAGGCCCGGCTGGAGTTGACCGGGTTCGGGACCTTCAGCAGCGACGATCCCAATATTGCCGGCGCGGCTGACCCAACCCGCACCACCATCAGTTCGGCTCCGCAGTGGCAGTTCACCAAAACCTCTGCCGATCTGACCGGAGCAAGTTCGATTCTGCTCCCCGGCGATCAGCTGCGCTATACCATCCTGGTCCGCAATATCGGCAGCGAAGATGCGGAGAATGTCATTCTGACCGATGCAATCCCTGCCAACACCAGCTACGTTGCAGGCTCGACCACCCTCAATGGGGTTAGCGTTGCTGATGCAGTAGATGGTAGCAGCCCTCTTGTTGCCGGGTTGCTCATCAATGCCGCGGGAGCGGCCACTAGCGGAGCGTTTCCGGCCGACAGTACGGCCAGTGATGCCGGCCTGGCGGCGGTGACCTTCGTTGTTCAGGTTGATAGTGCTGCGATCGGCGGTACGGAAATTTCCAACCAGGCCACCCTCAACGGTGCCGGAACCGGCAGCGGGGCGTTCAGTGAGCAGCTAAGTGATGATCCGGATACCGTAATCACCGGCGATCCGACCATCGATGTGGTCAGTTCCATGTCCCTGAGCAAAGCGGTCTTCAACCTGACCAGTGGTGGCAGCGGTGCCACTGCAGCTCCTGGTGATGTGCTGCGCTACCGCCTTGAGTTCGTCAATACCGGCAGCACCCCCTTGACCGGGCTTAGTATTCGTGACGAGCTGGAAAGCCTGCAGCCGGATTTACCCCGGCTGTTCGTCCCCGGGACCCTCCAGCTGGAAACCGTTCCCGGCGGAGCGGACGTCAGCGGTACCGCTGCCAACGGTGGCAACAAGGGGAGCGGGTTGTTGGTCGTTGCCAATCTCAGTGCCGCGGCCGGAGAAACCCTGGTCATTGAATTTTCCGTGCAGCTAGCCGCAGTGATCACCAGTGGCAGCGAGGTTCTCAATCAGGCTGGACTGTTGGCCGAAGATGTGGTGCTGCAGTTGAGTGATTCCACCGACAGCAGCCTGGTCGGTGGCGCAGATCCTACTGTCACCCTGATCAGTTCCGCCCCCTCCTTCCAGGTCGAAAAGACCGCCAGTTTCCTGGACGGAGATCCCGCAGTCCTGCTTGCCGGCGAACGGTTGCGCTATACCGTGACGGTCAAAAATATCGGCTCCGAAGATGCTTTTTCCGCTGTGCTGCAGGATTATACCCCGGCCAATACCAGCTATATTGCCGGAAGTACGACTCTTAACGGCCAGCCGGTCAACGACAATAACGGTGCAAATCCGCTCCATGCCGGGCTGCTTATCAACGCCGTTGAAGACGCCACAGCCGGTTATCTGCGCGCCGACAGCGCAGCCACAGCCAACAACGTTGCGACGGTAACTTTCGATGTCCTGGTTGATAGCGCGGCCATGGATGGGCTGGTAGTGGAAAACCAGGCCTTTGTGAGTGCCATCGGCGCGGGCAGTGGGGAACAACCGGAACAGCCTTCCGATGACCCGGCCACGCCGGCGGTGGATGATCCGACCCGGGTGGTGGTCGGCAATGTGCCTCTCCTTTACGCTTTGAAGACCGCTGTTCTGGCTATCGACAATAACGCTGACGGGATTGTTAATCCCGGCGACACTATTGAGTACCATATTGTCATAACCAATAACGGAGCTGCTACAGCCACTGCCAGTGTGCTCACTGATGTTGTTCCCACCAATCTGAGTTATGTTGCCAATTCCCTGCTCGTCAACGGAGCTGCTCCGGGTAACGACGGCGGCGTCTTTCCCCTTGCCGCCGGGTTGCCTATCCAGTCCTCAGATAACCCGGGACCCGGTATTATTTCAGTAGCCGGGGAGGTGACCCTCAGCTATCGGATGCAAGTCAATGCCGGGGTCGCCGAGGGGACGCGGATCACCAACCAGGCGATCCTGACCAGCAGCGAAGTGAATGACCTGCCAAGCGATGCCGACGGCCTGGCCGCCAACGGCTATCAGGAAACCGTCGTTGTCGTCGGTGCGGTCCAACTGCTGGAGATCAGCAAAACCGTTGCTTTGGTTGATGGAATCAGCGCTGAGCCCGGCACTGAACTGGTCTACAGCCTGAGAGTGACCAACATCGGCAGTTTGCCAGCCAGCAATGTCCTGGTGACCGATGACCTGAACGGGTTGCTGAGCCTGGTCGATTTTGTCAACGCCAGTGCGGTGATGGATGGTTCGGCCAGCGGCACCAGCTATGCTGGCGGTATCCTCAGCGCTGATTATTCAGCGACTTATGGCGATCTGAACCCAGGAGATTCCTTCGTGGTTCGTTTCCATGTGCGTATCAATACCGCGGTTGCTCCGGGGACAACCATTACCAACAGCGCCACGGTCAGCTGGGATACTCCGACCCAGAGCGCTTCCGCAAGTGTCTCCCTGGATGTCGGCGGAACCCCCGGCAGTGCCGCTCTGAACGGGCTGATATGGCACGATTCCAGCCTTGATCGTAACTATGATGAAGGGAGCGAAGCTGCTCAGCAGGACTGGGCCGTTGAGCTTTATCTTAATGACAGCCAGGTGGCGACTACCACTACGGCTGCTGACGGCAGCTACGGTTTTAGCGGTTTGGTGCCGACGGCCAGCGCCGGAGCTCTTTACGAAATACGCTTTGCTGCGCCCGGTGCCGGGGCCGCTACTGCCTCTCTTGGTTCAGCCGATTCCATCTTTACCAACGGACCGCAGCGGATCAGCGCTATCAGCGTCGATTCCGGCAGTAACCTACAGAATCTGAATATGCCCCTGTGGCCCAACGGTACGGTTTACAACGCGGTCGCCAGAAACCCGGTCAGTCAGGCAACTTTGACCCTGCTCAATGCCCTGAGCGGCAACGTCCTTCCCGCTGCTTGTTTTGATGATCCGGTGCAGCAACATCAGGTCACAGCAGGCAACGGTTTCTACAAGTTTGACCTGAATTTCAGTCAGGCAGCCTGTCCGGCCGGTGGAACCTACCTGCTTCAGGTAACCGCGCCGCCGAGCGGCTATCTGGCTACCCCGTCAGCGTTGATCCCCCCGACCAGTGATGCCGCCAGCGATGCCTTCTCAGTGCCTGCTTGTCCGGGCAGCGGGGCGGATGCGGTACCAGCTACCAGCGCGTACTGTGAAGCGGTTGCCGGTGCCGGGGTTCCCGCGGCCGGCAGTACGGAAACCACCTACTATCTGCATTTGGCCCTTAGCGACGGCAATATCCCAGGGCAGAGCCAGATCTTTAACAACCAGTTGCCCATTGATCCGGTCTTAAGCGGTGCAGTCGCTCTGAGCAAGGTAGCCGGGCTGCGCAACGTCAGCAAAGGTTCGCTGGTCCCCTATACAATCCGTTTAAGCAATGTTTTCGGCAGCGCCCTCGACCATATCCGTATCGTTGATCGGTTCCCGGCCGGATTCAAATATGTGGCCGGCAGCGCCACTTTGGACGGGATTGCTACTGAACCTGACATTCAGGGCCGGGAATTGTCCTGGGACGGACTTACTCTTGGGGTCAACAGTTCCCATACCATCAAACTGCTTCTGGTGGTCGGTGCTGGGGTTGGCGAAGGCGAATATGTTAACCGGGCCCAGGCTTATAACACCCTGCTCGGAACCAATATTTCCGGTGAGGCCACGGCCACGGTCATGGTGGTTCCCGACCCGGATTTCGATTGCAGTGACGTGATCGGCAAGGTTTACGACGATCGGAATCTGAATGGCCGTCAGGATGAGGGCGAAGCCGGGTTGGCTGGAGTTCGGGTGGTAACCGCGCGCGGATTGGTCGCCACCACCGATGAGTACGGTCGCTACCACCTGACTTGCGCCGTGGTGCCCGATGAAGATCGGGGCAGTAATTTCATCATGAAACTCGATGACCGCAGCTTGCCCAGTGGCTATCGGGTGATCAGCGAAAATCCGCGGGTACAGCGGGCGACTCGCGGGAAAATGCTGCGTTTCAACTTTACCGCGACACCGCACCGGGTGGTCGGGCTGGATATCGCCGATGCTGCTTTTGAGCCGGGGACCACCCGGATCAGGCCGCAATGGGAACAGCGGATAACGGAATTGCTGAAGATTCTGCAGGGTGCCCCCTCCGTACTGCGGCTCTCTTATCTGGGGGACACCGAAAGTATGCAGTTGGTGGAACGGCGGCTGGCCAGCCTGCAGGAACGTATCCGCAGCCGTTGGCAGGACGCAGCCGCCGGTTACCGCCTGACCATTGAAACCCAGGTGTTCTGGAGGCGGGGTGGGCCACCCTGACTCTGGCCTCAGTGGGTAAGGTGACCGCAGGCTAGCATTTTATGGTTTGAAATTGAAAATATGTTGCCGAAATGAAGCGGCGACATTGACCGGCCAACCAGGTTGGCGGGCAGGAACAGTATCAGTCGAAAACGGTTCAGGGCTGATCTGCTAAATGAAAAGATATTAAATGGAAAAGTGGATAATCCTCATATTCGGTCTGCTGCTGTGCGGCGTTCCCGATGCCCAGGCCTTCAGCCTGTTCGGCAGCCGGGACATTGATACCGTGCGTGCAGTAGGGCAGATCGGTTCGGCGACGGAAGCGCATCTGCCGCCCGGCATCTCGGCTACACCCTGGTCTCTAGATCAGGATTTGTTGGCTGAAGAATCGGGCAAACGGATTAAAGTCTGCCGGACCGAAACCGTCTGCAAGCTGCGTTATCGTGATGGGTATTCGCAACGGGCGGTGATCAGGAATCTTATCGAACCATTGACCTACGCCACGGCCGACTTCCCTGTGCCCAACTCATTGCCGACCCGGATCGAGCAAGTTCTGCGGGATCTCGGGCAGCGTGACAACCTGCGCATCCGCGTTCTTGCCTATACCGATAATGAGCCCCTCATCGGCCGTGAAAAACGGATTTACGGTAATCTGGACGGTCTGTCCAATGCCGCTGCCGAACGCCTGGTCAGGACTCTGCGCACAAGTCTTGCCCTTCCTCCGGAAAGCGTTGAAGGTCTCGGTCGAGGCCCGGCCCGGCCGGTTGCCTCCAATGCCACCGTGCGCGGTCGGGCGCTAAATCGCCGCATCGAAATCGAATTCTGGTACGACGACCCGTTGCAGGAGTTGCCGGACGAACCGCAATTATGTCCGGAAGCGGCTGGCTCGGAGAATCGGACCAGGGTCTATCATTCCGCTAACGGCGATATCGAACCAATCTATTTCAGCAACGGCGCTCCTGTGGTAGCGGCGAAAAGTCTCACCCAGATGCGTCAACTGCTTGCCGAATTGGCGGATAAAACCAACCCGCGCCTGCGTTTCATCGGTTATACCAGCAATGAACGGTTGAGCCGGCGGACTGCTGCGGTATATGGGGACGATATTGGCTGGTCGACCGCCCGGGCCCGGCGGGCCATGGCCCTGGTCAGTAAAGAGCTGGGATTGGAGGCCGGCCAGGCGGAATTCGCAGGGCGCGGCTATGTGCAGGCGGAAGATGTCGTCAATGCCGGTTTCGTGGAATCCGACCAGTCCCGGGTCGAGGTCCAGGCGGTTTATGACGAGCCAGTGATCCTGGATAATTATGAAGGTGTTGAAATCACCCGTATCGAGCGCGATGTCGACATCGCGAACCCTTATGCGCTGAACCTGATGCGGATCACCATTGATGGGCAGCCGGTAGCCGACCCGGGCAAAAGCTCGCAGGATATCCAGCGCTGTACCGATGTTGCCCTGGACCGTGCCCAGATTCAATTCAAGTACGACAGTCTGACCCTTCAGCCGCGCCTGAATGTCACCGCCTGGCCGCGCGCGGTCCGTTATCGGGACGATGAGAGCACGGAGTTTGCGGAAAACCAGGTTGTTTTCAAGCTTTATAGCAATTATCAACACTTCTTCGAGCGGGCCGAAGTGAGGATCTTCGCTGAAACTCAGAGCAGCGGGGATACTCCGCTGGTAACCCTGCCGATCAGCAGTTCCGGTGAAGCTGAATGGTTCGCCGATTACCCCTCTTTCCAGGCCCCTGGGCTGGCCCTTAAATATCTGCTGCGGGTTTATGATGCAGCCGGTCATTTCGACGAGACCCGGCCGCAACCGCTCTGGGTGGTGGATCAACTCGACCCGGCCACCGTTCTTGCCAATCCCGATCGGGAACTGCTCGTCGGCTACGGTGAAAGTCGCCTGGCAATGCAGAATATTCCTCTTCATGGCGGTACCATCCAGGTGCTTGGTCAAAGTATTCCGGTCGGACATCGGGTCTGGCTGGCCGGGACCGCTGTGCCGGTGGATGGGCAGGGGCGCTGTGTGGCCGAGCAGATCCTGCCGGAGGGGCTGCAGACCGTTGAGGTTGCCGTGCTCGATCAGCACGGCAACGGTGAGCTGTTCCTGCGTGATCTGGCTTTGCAGGAGAGCGACTGGTTCGGCATCGGTCTGGCGGATCTGACCCTGTCCGCCAATAAAACCAACGGCCCGGCCCGACTGCTGAACCCGGACAACCCTGAATACAGCGAAGATTTCAGCGCCAATGGCCGACTGGCCTTTTACACCACCGGCAAGTTCCACAATGGCTGGCATCTGACCGCCAGCGCCGATACCCGGGAAGGGCCCCTTGACGAGATCTTCTCCAATTTCATGGACAAGACCGCGGATGCTCAGTTCCGGCGCATGGACCCGGATCAACATTACCTGACCTTCGGCGATGACAGCAGCGTGGTGGAAACCGCTCCGACTCGGGGCAAGTTCTATGCCCGCCTGGAAAAGGACAAGACTTACGGGCTCTGGGGTAATTTCAAGATTGCCTATACCGATAACGACCTGGCCCATGTTGATCGTGAACTGTACGGAGCCAACCTCCATTATCAGCAGCAGACCACCTCCTTTGGCGAACCCAGGCTGTTTTTGGACGGTTTTGCCGCTGACCCGGGGACGGTCTCGGCACGGGACGATTTCCGTGGCACCGGAGGGTCGCTGTTCTATCTGCAGCAGCGCGATATCCTGGAAGGGTCGGAACGTCTGCGCATCGAAATCCGCGACAAGGATTCCGGGATCGTGCTGGCCGCCAAAACCCTGACTGCGGAACTTGATTACGATATCGATTATATCCAGGGGCGTATCCTGCTCGCTGAGATTCTGCCAACCACTGCCAGTGACAACCTGCTGGTGACCAGAGAATCCTTGAGCGGCAACCCGGTTTACCTGGTTGCCCGCTACGAATATACCCCCGGTGTCGGTGATCCGGACACGCTGGTCACCGGCGGGCGGGTTCACTATTGGTTCAACGATCATGTCAAACTCGGCCTGACCGGAAACTGGGATCAGGAAGACGGCATGGACAGCAATCTGGCCGGTGCCGACCTGGTGCTGCGCCGCTCCGCATCGACCTGGCTGAAACTGGAAGGAGGCCGAACCAAAGGCCCGGCCGAAGACGCCACCAGCTCGTCTGATGGCGGATTCACCTTCACCAACAGCACTCTGGTCCAGGATGAAGAAATCAGCGCCGCTGCCTACCGGGTCGACGGAAGCCTGGCCATGACCGATCTGGTGTCTTCCTGGCGCGGGAGGAGCAGTTTTTATCTGCAACAGATCGAAGCCGGTTATGCGGGACCCGGCCAATATACGGAAAACGACCTGACCCAATACGGGTTGAGCGGGGATATCCCGTTTGGAGAACGTTGGACCGGGCGGGTGAAATTCGACCTTTCCGAAGAGGACCAAGGACTGACCACTGCGGCTGTGGAAGGGAATCTCGACTACCGTCTGAACAACCACTGGACCCTGAGCAGCGGGGTGCGCAGCGATAAACGGACCGATCATAGCGAGGTCGTGGCCTCGACCCAGGAAGAAGGGGAACGGACTGATGCGGTGGTCAAGGTTGCCTACGATTCTACCGCACGCTGGACCCTGTACAGCTATGTGCAGAGCACCTTGCGGGTCAGCGGCGACCGCGACCGCAACAACCGCGTCGGCGTCGGCGGCAGCTGGCGGCTAACCAAGCGGTTCAAAGTCCTGGGGGAAATCTCCGGCGGTGATCTCGGTACCGGGGCCAATCTGGGGACCGAATACCTCTACAGCGATCGGACCACTCTCTACAGTAACTACGGCCTGGAAAACGAACGCAGCGACAATGGCGTGCTGAGTCGCAAGGGCAATATGACCTCCGGTTTCCGCACCCGCTATTCAGATACGGTCAGCATCTATTTTGAAGAACAGTATGCCCATGGTGATGTGCCGACCGGACTGGTGCATTCAACCGGGGTCGAGCTGGCCCCCACGGACCGGCTGAACTTCTCCGCCAATGCTGATTTCGGCACTCTGAAGGATCCTGATACCGCGGCTGATCTGGAGCGTAAAGCGGTCGGGTTCAGCGCCGGCTACGGATTTGACAAGCTGGCTCTGGCCAGCGGGTTGGAGTATCGGGTCGACAACAGCGAGCAGAGCGATTCCAGCTATGTCGAACGGACCACCTGGTTGTTCAAGAATAACTTTAAGTTTCAGCTGACCCCGGATTGGCGTCTGCTCGGAAAATTCAACTATTCCAAGAGCAGCAGTTCGCTCGGTTCGGGTTACGCCAGCGACTATACCGAAGCCGTGCTTGGCTATGCCTATCGACCGGTCAATTTCGATCGTCTCAATATGCTCTTTAAATACACCTATTTTTATAACCTGCCGGGCGGTAGCACCAGCAGCGACAGTGACGGCAGCTTTATTCAGCGCAGCCACATTGCCGCTGTTGACCTGATGTACGACTTGACCGAGCGCTGGACCTTGGGGGGCAAATACGCTTACCGCCTCGGCCAGGTGGCGCTGGATGCCGAAGATCCGGTTTATTTCGACAGCCGCGCTCAGCTTTGTGTGCTGCGCGCTGATTGGCATTTCGTGCATCGCTGGGATGCTCTGCTGGAACTTCGGCTGCTTGATCTGCCTGATGCCGAGGACAGCAAATCCGGTGTTTTGTTGGCGTTGTATCGCCACCTTGGCGAGCACGCCAAACTGGGTCTGGGGTACAACTTCAGCGATTTTTCCGACGATTTGACCCAGCTCGATTACCGTCATCAAGGGTTGTTCGTCAACCTGGTGGGAAAATTTTAAACCTCTCGTTCATGGATGACATGGCTTAAGTAAAGGTGAGGGAAATGAAAACGACAATATGCATGATAATCATCGGGCTGCTGCTTTTGTTACCGGCCGGCGTCTGTTTCAGTGAGCAGGGGGCGCAACCCCAGGCCAAAGGGCTTGACGAACAGGTTCAGGAGATCAAAAGCGATGTCCTGGCGATCGCTGCCGAGCTCGATCAGCTGGAAGAAAAGCTGCTTTTCCCGTCGCAGACCCAGTGTTCCATCTTCGTCTCCCTGGCTCCCGCAGAAGCATTTCGGCTGGATGCCATTGATATCAGCCTGGACGCTCGGCCAGTGGCTGCCCATATCTACTCCTTCAAGGAACTTGAGGCTCTGCAGAAGGGCGGGGTACAGCGGATTTTCACCGGAAACATCAGCAGCGGGGACCACCGTTTGCAGGTTCTGTTCCGTGGTCAGGACGAGTCCGGCAGTAAATTGGAGCGGCAGCAGGATTTTACAATCAGCAAGGGGGTCGGCCCGGCTTTCTATGAGCTGGTGCTGAGCCACCAGGGTTTGACCCTTAAAGACAGGTAACCCATGTATCGGATCGTCATCATCATGATAGCTGTTCTGTTTGCCGCGACACCGGCACGGGCCGCAGCAACAGCAGCACCTGAAAAGCTGGAGGATCTCTACCTTGGCGAGGTCCTCTACTACGCTTTTCAGGAGGACTGGTTTGAGGCCATCTCCCGGCTCGATGGTGAGCTGGCCCAATACCATCGCCTCGATGAGCCGCAGCTCGATACTCTTTATCCCCACATCGGGCTGGCGGAATTTGCGGTCGGCGATTTCGAACTGGCTTATCGTATGCATCAACGGGCCGGCCGGGCTATCAATGCCGTCATCAATGGCAATGTCAGCGACCCGGTGCGCAACGAGGCCCTTTACCGGCTGGCGCGGATTTATTTCCATAAGTCCCAGCCGGTCAATGCCCAGCAAGCCCTGGAACGTATTCGCGGCAAGGTCCCGGAGCCGTTACAGGCTGATCTTGCTTTCCTGCAGGCGCAGGTAGCCATGGCCAACGGTCGCTTTGATGTTGCGGTGGAGCTGCTGAACGGGCTGCAGAATGAAAGTGGGTTGCAAGGTTTTGCCGGCTACAATCTGGGCATTGCTCTGCTCGGAACCGGCAACGAGCAAGCCGCCTGGCAGCAACTCGATCAGACCGGCCGTTTGCAGAGCAACGACCGGCTGACCCTGGCCATGCGCGACAAGACCAATCTGGTGCTCGGTGAAAAGCTGTTAGCCGAAGGGAACCGCCTTGTGGCCAAGGATGTTCTTGACCGGGTGCGGCTGACCGGACCGTTTTCCGATCGGGCGCTGCTCAGCTCCGGCTGGGCGGATGCCGGGCAGGAGAATTTCGAATCGGCTTTGATCCCCTGGAGTATTCTGGCCAAGCGTGATGTGACCGATAGTGCGGTCCAGGAAGCACTTCTGGCGGTGCCCTATGCTTATGGGAAACTGGGGGGCTACAGCCGGGCCGCACTCCTTTACGGTCACGCCCTGGAAGTCTTCAGTACTGAAATCGATCGCCTTAGTGAGTCGATCTCCAGCATTCGCAACGGACATTTTCTGGATGCCCTGACCAGACCTGAATTACAGCAGGATGCTGACTGGCTGGTGCGGCTGCGCTCACTGCCGGAGGCGCCGGAGACTTTCTATCTTATCGATCTGATGGCCGCAAATGATTTTCAGGAAGGGTTGCGGAACTATCTGGATCTTGATCAGTTGCGCTTCCGGCTGGACAGCTGGACCACCGACCTGGCCGCATTTGAACAGTTGATCGAAACCCGCCGCCGCTATTATGAACCACTGCTTCCCGTTATCGATGCACGGTTTCGCCAGCTTGATTCCCTGATGAAAGTGCGCCTTGACCAACGGCTGCAGATCGAGAAGCGCCTGCAGTCACTGCTGGTCGCGCCGCGACCTGAGCTGCTGATGACAGCCGCTGAACGCACCAGCAAAGATCGCTTGAACCAGCTGACCCAACAGCTCAGCAAATCCGCCCAACCACCAACCGCCATGCTGGCCCGTATCAACCGTCTGCAAGGTGTGCTCGACTGGAGCATCCGGACCGATTTCGATCGGCGCCTGACCGCAACCTATTCCCACCTGGAGGCCCTAAATAAAGATGTTGTCGTTCTGCAGCAGCAATATGAGGCTTTTGTCCGGGTGAGACAGGCCGCCACCCAGAGTTACCAGGGGTATGAGCAGACGATTCTCAGTCAACGCAACCGGATCGCTGCAGCTCGGGAACGGGTCGGAAAACTCCTGGCCCGGCAGGGGCATCAGCTGGAAGAACAGGCAGTCAAGGAGTTGCAGCAACGACTGGCACGGCTGGAAGAGTTCCGCATCAAGGCGCGCTTCGCCATGGCCGACAGCTATGATCGAGCCGCACTCGAACAAGGGCAGGAAGGAGCAGGGCAATGAGTAGGATCTTTGCCATTCTTACGCTGACTCTATGGTTGTGCTCCTGTGTCGCACCGGAACATCGTGGAACCATCGGCGAGCTGCGTCAGCGCCATATGGTCATTGAAAGCGATCAGATCAGTAATGGGCTGGAACAGGCTATGGCCGGCTATCAGCAATTTCTCCGCGAGAGCGAGGATTCGGCACTGACACCGGAAGCAATCCGTCGTTTGGCCGATCTCAAGATCGAGCAGGAATACGGTCATCTTGGCCCACGGGACGGCAACCCTGCCGCAGCAGAGGAAATGAGCGCTCCGCAACCCGGAGCAAGGCCGGACCTTACGGTCAGCACTCCTGCGGAGCCCAACCCGGCCGCATTGCCGAAGGAAGAGGATGAAGTCTTTGCTGAGCGGGCAACCCGTTTGAATCCGCCGGAACCGGCTGCCGCGACCGATAATGTCAGCGACCGCGCCCTTGAGGATCTGGAACGTGCCGGTCCTCTCGAAGCGATTGCCCTGTACCGCCAGCTGCTCGAAAAGTATCCACTCTATGAGCGTAATGATCAGGTCCTCTACCAGATGTCCCGCGCCTATGAGGAGCTGGGACGGATCGAAGAGGCGATGACGGTCATGGAGGATTTGGTCAAGACCTATCCTGATTCGCGTTATCTCGATGAAGTTCAGTTCCGCCGGGCGGAGTTCTTTTTTGCCCATCGCCAGTTCCTCAATGCGGAAGAGGCATATATCGATATCGTCAGGATCGGGGCCGGGTCCTCCTATTATCCCCTGGCCCTGTACAAGCTGGGCTGGACATATTACAAACAGGAACTCTATGAAGATGCGCTGCAACGCTTTATCGGTGTCCTCGATTTCAACCTGGCCAACGGCTACGATTTCGATCAAACCGAAGATGAACCGCAGCGTAAACGCATTGAAGACACTTTCCGGGTGATCAGTCTGAGTTTTTCCTACCTGGGTGGGGCGAATTCCGTCGTCGACTATTTTGCCCAATACGGTCAACGCGAGTATGAAAACCGTATTTATCGGAACCTGGGGGAATATTACTTTTCCAAACGCCGCTACAGCGATGCGGTTGAAGCCTATACCGCTTATCTGGACCGCCACCCGCTTCATTTTGATGCTCCGTTGTTCCACAAACGGATTATCGAAATCAATACCGCTGGCGGCTTCCCCAGTCTGGTGCTGGCCGCTAAAAAGGCCTATGCCACCAATTACGCTCTGAGCGCCCCATACTGGGAGCACTTCGTTGCGGATGAACGGCCCGAGGTTATCGCCTATCTGAAGGAAAACCTCATTGACCTGGCGCATCATTATCACGCTCTTTATCAGCAGACCAAAAAAGCGGAAGAAAAACCGCAACACCTGGCCGAAGCCCTGCACTGGTATCGCGATTTCCTGAGTTCCTTTCCGACCGCGCCGGAAGCTCCGGCAATCAACTATCAGCTGGCAGATCTGCTGCTGGAAAACACATCCTTTCTGGCCGCGGCCGTGGAGTATGAAAAGACCGCATACGGTTATGGGGCCCACGATCAGGCTGCCAGCGCAGGTTATGCAGCGGTTTATGCCTACCGCCGTCACCAGGAAGGGCTAAAGGACGCGGATGAAGATCTGCAGTATGAGATTGTCCGTTCATCGCTGACCTTTGCCGAAACCTTCCCGGATCATGATAAGGCCGCCGTGGTCATGGTTGCTGCTCTGGATGACCTGTACAGCTTGCAGGAGTTCGAACGGGCTCAGGCCGCCGGCCGCGAACTGTTGGAGATGTTCCCGGCCGCCGTGCCTGAGGTGCGCCGTTCAGCCTGGTTGGTGGTTGCCCATTCATCCTATGAACTGGCTGAATATGCCGTTGCGGAAAGTGCTTATCTGGAGGTGCTGAGGTTGTTGCCAGAGGCCGATTCCAGCCGCGCCGATCTGGTCGATAACCTGGCCGCCGCCATCTACAAACAGGGAGAACAAGCCCGTGCGGCCGAAGACAATACCGCCGCTGCCGAACATTTCCTGCGTGTTGGAATTTTGGCCCCGACCTCAAAAATCAGACCAACGGCTGAATATGACGGTGCTGCCGCGTTGATCCTGAGCGAGGACTGGAGCCGGGCTGCCCAGGTTCTGCAAAGGTTCCGGAATGATTTCCCCGAGCATGAGCTGCAGCCTGAGGTGACCAAGAAGATGGCCTATGTCTACCAGCAGGACGGCAAGCTGTTTCTGGCTGCGGAAGAGTATGAACGAATCGAGACCGAGTCGGATGATCCCGCCATTCGCCAGGACGCACTGCTGACCGCGGCGGAACTGTATGAGCAGAGCAAGGAAGTTGAATGCGCTCTGCAGGTTTATTTGCGCTATGTCGGCTATTTCCCTGAACCATTTGCCGTCAATTTGGAAATGCATCAAAAAATCGCCGAAGTCTATAAGGATCGGCAGCAACGCCAGGATTATCTCCAGGAACTGGGGGTCATCGTCGCTCTGGATGCCAAAGCCGGCGAGCAACGGACCGACCGCACCCGCTTTTTGGCCGGAAAGGCGGCACTAGTGCTGGCCGAAGTCAAATTTGCCGAGTTCAAAGCGGTCCGCCTGGTTAAGCCGTTCAAGAACAACCTGAAGAAGAAACAGTCCCTCATGAAAGCTGCGACCAGCAGCTTCAATGCCCTGATGGACTATGAGATCGGTGAGGTGACAGCCGCGGCAACCTATTACCTAGCGGAAATTTACGGGGACTTCAGCAAATCGCTGCTGACCTCCGAACGCCCTGAAGGGCTGAGTGCGCTGGAACTGGAGGATTATGAGTTGGCCATCGAAGAACAGGCCTACCCATTTGAAGAGCGCGGCATTCAGGTTCATCAGAGCAACCTCGAACTGATCGCCCTGGGGGTCTACAACTCCTGGGTTGAAAAAAGTCTGGCCCGGTTGGCGATCCTGCTGCCGGCCCGTTACGACAAACCTGAAGATGAAGGTCCGTTGCCAACCAGCCTGGAACTCTTCTCTTTTGAAACGGACCGCCCCTTACCGGTCATCGCCACCCCGGCGCCAAACCCGGAAAACAGCCCGACTGCGGATAGCGCACAGGCGGCGGCTCCGGTCGCCGGTCAGGAACCGGTCGTAGCGCCGGAGGCTGAGGAACCAACTGCAGCCGGACCAACCATGACCCCGCCGCAGATGGCGGCGGAGCAGGGTGCTCCTTCGGTCGATGCGGAACCTGCGCCGACTGAAGGAACGGATCCGTCGGATCAACCAAGTGGACAGGGAACGGAGGTCCCAAAATGAAAATAATACTCACCAGATTATTCCCCCTGGCACTGCTCCTGTTGCTTTCGGCCTGTCTGCCGCCCCAGTTCGAGGAAACGGTTCAACAACCCCCCGCACCGCCGGTTGCGGAGACTTTTCCTCAGGTCACCCATTATGATGGCGGGCGCAGCGGTTTTGAAATCCGTGAAGCCAGGGACCTGCCCGAAGCCATCGCAACCCTATTTGCCGAAGGGGTGGCGGCACTTCAGGATGGACAATATGAGCAAGCGGTGACCCTGCTGGAGCAGGTGATTGAGGCAGAACCCGGTTTTTCCGCGCCCTATATCAACATTGCCCGGGCTTATCGGAAACTCGACTCTCCGCAGCAAGCGGAAGAAAATCTGCAAAGAGCCCTGGCAATCATTCCTGGACATCCGCAGGCATGCAATGAATACGCGCTGCTGCTGCGGGCACAGGGACGCTTTGCCGAGGCCAGGGCGATCTATGATCAGGCCCTGGCCAGTTTCCCGGAATACCTGCCGTTGTACCGCAACCTGGGGGTTTTGTGTGATCTCTATCTGAACGATCCCCCCTGCGCTCTACATCAATTTGAACAATATTTACAGATCGATCCGGTGGCTGATGATATCAGGCTTTGGGCGACAGAACTGCGCATGCGACTGGGCATTCCCGAGCAAACCGCAACGGAGGTGCAATGAAATACCTGCTTTTGCTGAGCTTTGCGGTCATTGCCCTGGCCGCGGCAACGGAACTCTGGGCCGCCGGTGACGACAAGGCTCCGGCCAATGATCCGGGCAAAGCCAAGGAGCTGAGCGGAATGTCCATCGTCGGCAATGATGAGGCCCCAAAATCCCTCTATATCGTTCCTTGGAAAAGCTCTGAAATCGGTATCGAGACCGGCCTGGATATGCTGCTCGATGAACGAGCCGTACCCGTGGATCGGGACGTATTTAAAAGACAATTAGACTTCTACGAAGTCAGAACAGAAACAACACCTGGAGGTTAAACAAAATGGAAACTATTTATTCGATCGTGGGTTTTTTTCAAAAAGGCGGTTTGTTCATGTATCCGATCCTGCTGGTTTTCGGCGTCGGTATGGCCATCGCCGTGGAACGTTGGATTCAGTTGAGTCGGACCCGCAGCGAAAACCGCAAAGTCTGGAACAAGCTGCACCCGGTGCTGGCCAAAGGCGACTTTGACACTGTTCGCACCATGGTTGACAAGGACAAGTCGACCATTGCCCAGATGCTGTCCATGGGGCTGGCCCGGCAGGGCGCGGTACGGCGGCGCGAGGATATCGAAATCGCCATGGAAGAAAGCATGATGGAGATCATTCCGCAGCTGGAAAAGCGCACCCCCTATGTCGGCCTGCTCTCCAATATTGCCACCCTGTTGGGACTGTTGGGAACCATCATGGGGCTGATCGAGGCTTTTACCGCGGTAGCAAACGCCAACCCGGCGGAAAAGGCTGATTTGCTCTCCGCCAGTATCTCGGTGGCCATGAATACCACCGCCTTTGGTCTGATGGCGGCGATTCCGTTGTTGCTGATCCACGCCAAGCTGACGTCGACCACGGGGCAGATCGTTGACAGCCTGGAGATGGCTTCGGTGAAGGCGCTGAACAGTATTTCAACCTTCAGTAAACGCCAGAACCCGTTGGGCTGACCTATGAGTCGCCGCCAACAATATCGAAGACGTCGGGGCTTTAGGGAAAATCCTGAACTCGATATCACGACTTTCCTGAATCTGATGGTGGTCTTGGTGCCGTTTTTGCTGATCAGTGCTGTATTTTCCCGAGTCACCATCCTTGAGCTCAGTGTGCCGACCGGAGCCGGCGGCAGTGGCACCTTAAAGCCTAACTTCACCATTGAGGTGGTGGTCCGCAAAGCAGGTTTGGAGCTGTCCAACGGTGCCCAGGCGGTGGTCGCACTGCCCAAAGTCGATGAGCAGTACGATTTCGACAAACTGTCGCAGATGCTGATCCGCTTGAAAGACGATTACCCGCAGAAGGACGATGCCACCGTGCTGATGGAACCGGATATCGAATACGACACCTTGATCCAGGTCATGGACCGGGTTCGCGAAGTCGAAGTGCCGGCAGAAGAGGGGGCAGAGGTGCAGAGGCTGCAGCTGTTCCCGCTCATTTCCATAGGAGACGCGCCATGAGAGAGAGCCGCCGCATAAGACGGATGGAGCGCAGCCGGAAGAAGGTGACGGGTCTGAATTTGACCTCGCTGATGGATGTATTCACCATCCTGGTGTTTTTTCTGCTCGCCAATTCTTCTTCGAGTGAAATCCTATCCACGCCCAAGCAGATCAAGCTGCCGGATTCGGTGGTTGAAACAAAGCCACGCGAGACCGTGGTCATTTTGGTTGGCCCAGAGACCATTCTGGTGCAGGGCGAACCAACCATTACCACTGCAGATCTGTTGAGCCTGAAATCCGATGCCATTCCGGAAATCACCGAACGGCTCAATCAACTGGAACGGAACATCATCGGGGTCAGCACCCGCGAAATGGTTGAAAACAAGGAAGTGACCATCCTGGCGGATAAAAGCATTCCGTTTCGAGTGTTAAAGAAAGTCATGTCAACCTGCACAGCTTCTGGGTACGGGAGAATTTCTCTTGCCGTTATCCAGAAAGCTTCGCAAACATAAATGGGAATTCCGTGGATACGTCAGAATTTTCTGAGGAAATGGAAAGTTTAAACGCGCAGATCGAGCCGCTGCAGGAACAGGTGGTTCTGCTTGAAGATGAGTTGCGAGCGGTTGATGATGAGCTGGGCGCGTATGCAGTAGAGCATCAGCAGACAGAGTTGCTCAACGATGCCTGTGCCGCCCTGGAGCGTCTGGCGGCCATCGGCGCCGGCGATCTGTTCTGGGAGGGGCTCCCCCAGCCGGTTGATGGCCAGGCCCACTGTGCCAGGGTCAGAGATCGGATTGCCGGGGTTGCAGAGCAGACCCGCGAGCTGGAAGAACGGAAAAAATCACTCCAGGCCCAGATGGAACAGCATCTCAGCGTCCTTGATTATCTGTTTGACGAGGCGCATCAGGCGCGTATGCGGGAAGAGCGTCGCCAGGAAGAATTCCTGGTTGAACGGGAATTTGTGCCACTGCCGTTCCACCCCGCAGTCATGCCCTGGATGACCCATGAGGAGAGCGAGAATCGCTTCCGACGGGCGGTGTTGATCTCCCTGCTGTTATGTCTGCTGTTTGGCGGGGTTATTCCCCTGATTAGTGTGCCGATCCCGGATCGGGCAAATCTTGTGGTTGAGGTACCGGAGCGCTTGGCCATGCTGCTCAAAGAAGAACTGCCGCCACCGCCACCTGCTCAGATTGAAAAGCAGGAACCGGAAAAAATAGAGCCGGAGAAGAAAGAGACCAAGCCCACGGAGAAAAAAACCGAAACCGTGGCGGAGAAAAAACCGGTTAAGGCCAAAAAACCGGCAAACACCGGCAGCGGCGCCCCCAAAGGAGCTCGCAAGAAGACGGAAAATATCGGTGTGCTGGCATTCAAGAGCAGTTTTTCCGATTTGATGGATGAGGTTCCGGTCGCCAAACTTGGTGCCGATGCCAAAGTCAAAAATGTCGATCGGAAGATTCCAGGCCAGGCCAGAGTGCAGCGTTCACTGGTCGCTACCCAGGCCAAAGGCGGGAGCGGGCAGGGGATCAGTAACTTCGGGGTGAGTCGTAACCTCGGCAATGGCGGCAGCGGTGGGGGGAGCGGTTACGGCCGGGCCGGGCAGCTCGGCGAGGTCGGCACCGCCAAAGTTGCCAGCAGCGTGTCCGGGTTGACCGAGGAAGCTGGGCGGCCGTTGAGCGACGGCATCGGCCCGGCACGGACCGACGAGGAGATCCAAATCGTCTTCGATCGCTACAAAGCCACCCTCTATCGGATTTACAATAAGGAACTGCGCAAAGATCCGACCCTGCGCGGCAAGCTGCTGATCAGGCTGACCATTGAGCCGGACGGAGCTGTCTCCATGTGCAAAGTCGAGTCGACAGATCTGGCTTCACAGGAGTTGGTCGAAAAAATTGTCGCACGCATCAAACGATTTAATTTCGGTCCCAAAGAAGGGGTCCCTCAGGTGACAATTCTCTATCCCATCGACTTCTTGCCAGCAGGATAAGTCGCTCTTGCTCCTCTGGCCGAACCTTTTGGTTCGGTCAGGGGAGCTATGTTGCTAGGTGCCAGCTCGCTCTGTTGATCCTGCCCCTGGTATTGGAACCTCTGTTCAGGCCTGTTCTTTCCCTTCTCTCCGCGGCTAAATTTTATTATAGTCTGCTATCGAAATTTCCTGCTTTCATTCGCGAAATAATCAATGTCTTGCAGCTCTATGCCATGCGTTCCGAATGGCGCTCGTTTAAGGGACGATGGCAGCAAAACCGGGACTGTCCCCGCACGGGGGCTGTCCCAAGCTTTTGCGGTGCAAACCGCCGGCGTTCCAAGGGCCACAAACATCTGGGACAGTCCCGAGTTTACTGCAAAGTTGCTTAAACGAGCGCCATTCCAGTGTGTCCTTGTTTGGATAGCCATATTTTGTAAGGAGATCCTGTTGATCAAAATATTACTAGTTTTGTCATTTATATATCAATAATGTGACTCTGTTTGATCGTCTGAAAAGTTTCGACAGCTTAAATATATATGCAATATTAAATATTTGAAGGAGGTCAGCGATGGTGTCTTAGGAGCGAAACTGTATACTGAATGAAATTTAATTTTAAATAAAACAGATTTCCCCGCGGATATTGACGGGGGCTGTCCCAAGCTTTTGCGGTGCAAACCGCCGGCGTTTATCTGGGACAGTCCCGAGTTTACTGCAAAGTTGCTTAAACGAGCGCCATTCCAGTGTGTCCTTGTTTGGATAGCCATATTTTGTAAGGAGATCCTGTTGATCAAAATATTACTAGTTTTGTCATTTATATATCAATAATGTGACTCTGTTTGATCGTCTGAAAAGTTTCGACAGCTTAAATATATATGCAATATTAAATATTTGAAGGAGGTCAGCGATGGTGTCTTAGGAGCGAAACTGTATACTGAATGAAATTTAATTTTAAATAAAACAGATTTTTAACTTTTTTATTGACCTTGCAGACAAACAAAGTTAATTTGTCATACAAATTGACCGGATATGTTGGTCAAAGGAGCCTGAAATGTTTAATTTGCCGTCCGAAGTCCTGGTAAGTAAAAAAAATATCCTTGAGCACTTGGCTCGATTGATCATTGAGGGGCGGTTGCGGACCGATGAGATCATGCCGACGGAAATGGCGTTATCGTCACATTTTGGCGTCAGTCGGACGATGGTTCGAGATATCCTCAAAACACTTGAAAGTAAGGGGTTTATTGAACGTAAAACAAATGTTGGAACGCGGATTCGCAGTATTCATTCATGGAACCTGCTTGACCAGGAAGTTTTGGACTGGAGTTGTGGCGCTTTAACTCAGAGCCGCTTTCTGTTGTCCCTTTTGGAGTTGCGCCTGATCATTGAACCGCAGGCCGCTGCCCTGGCGGCGGTGCGGGCCAATGATATCGACCTGCAACAGATCCGGGCTCACTATCAGCGAATGAGCGATAGCGTCAAAAAAGAACCTGATCCACGAGCTATCCTTGATACCGAAGCGGATATCGATTTTCACAAGGCCATCATGAAGGCTAGTGGAAATCTGTTCGTTTCGCAATTCGGCGGCGCCATTCGCGCAGCCCTGCATCACACCATCTATCTGTCAAATAAGGCGACTCTCGACGTTTTTAAAAGTTTGGAGTGCCATCACAAAGTACTGGAGGCGATTGAGAACAGGAATTCAGAAGCAGCCTATCTGAGCATGGCGAAAGTTTTGAACAATACAATCACGGACCTCGGACTCCAGACCACCGGACTCATTATGTTGGAAGGTAATTCTCTTAATAGGATTGGTAGTTTCCCTGAAACGCTCCCATGACGGGGGCTAATTTCTAACAGAGAAGGAGCGAAGTATGAAGATTGGGCAAAAGGTTTTGGCAATATTGGCAATGGTGGCGATGTTTGCCGGGACGTCCTTCGCAGCGGACTACAATTGGACGTTCCAGACTTCCGGCGCTGCCGGCGATGATGTCTATCGCTTCCTTCAAACTTGGGCTGGCTGGGTCGCCGAAGACTCCAACGGTCGCATCCAGGTTCAGGTTCTTCCTGCGGATGCGGTTGTTAAATACACCGAAACTCTTGATGCTGTTGGTGCCAACATCATCCAAGGCGATTTTACCGATCCCTCCTATTTCGCAGGTAAAGACCCGGCCTTCTCATTGATCGGCAACATGGTCGGCGCCTGGAGTGATCCGAGCCAGCTGTTCGACATGATGAAAAACGGCGGCGGTTTCCAGATTTTCGACAAACTGCTCAACCAGTACAATGTTAAACTGCTCGGCGTGGCCTGTACCGGTGTTGAGGCTTTCGTCTCCAAGATTCCGATCCGCAAAGTTGCCGACCTCAAAGGGGTCAAACTGCGTGCTCCGCAGGGGATGGTCAATAATGTCTTTACCGCCGTCGGCGCGACCCCGGTCAACCTGCCTGGCTCCGAAGTTTACACCTCCCTTGAAAAAGGTGTTATCGATGCTTCCGACTACACCGTTTTTGCGACCAACCAGGCTCAGGGCATGAATGATATCGCCCGCTTCCCCATCTACCCCGGTTTCCACTCCATGCCGACCATGCAGGTTACCATGAACCTGGACACCTGGAACTCTCTTCCCGATGACCTGAAAAAGGTGATGCGCAGTACTGTTGACCGCTTTGCTGCCTACATGGTCGAAGAACATGCCAAACTGGACAGAGCTGCCGTCAAGGAAGCTAAGGCCAAAGGGATCGAAGTTATCTCCTGGCCGCCGGAAGAAGTGGCTAAATTCCGTGAAATTGCTAAAACTCAATGGCCGAAATGGTCCAATTCTCCGATCGCTAAAGAGTGGGCTCAAGCCGTCGCTGCCTACTGGGATTCCAAAAAGTAATAAGCTGCCTGTCTGACTGGAAAGGGCTCCTGATTCAGGAGCCCTTTCGAACCATAGCCTTATCTATGAAATGCGGGATTGATTATGAGTGATCACGAAGAAGAATTCTTGGTGAATGAGTGCGACACCGCTCTGGATCGCTGGATTGTGAAGCTTGGCGATATCGTCACCTGGCTGTACGTTGTTGCCGTTCTGATCAGTTTTTACGAAGTCATCATGCGGTATTTCTTTAACTCTCCGACCGTTTGGGTGCATGAGACCACTACCGCTATCGTCGGCATGGCCATGGCCTATGGCGGTATCTACTGTTTCAGTAACGATAGCCACATTTCCGTGACTCTGGTCAGGGACCTGTTCCCAAAAAAATGGCAAAAACGGATCGCTATTTTTGTCGACTGTCTGGTGCTGGTTTTCTCCGTTGGTGGGGCCTATGCCATGTATTACATGACCTCGCGGGCTCTGATAACCCCGGCCGGGACATTTTATATGCAGAGGTCCGGATCGGCGATGAACAGCGTCTGGCCGACAATCACTAAAATTTTTATTTTGCTGGTGTTCATTCTTTTGATCGCTCAGGCCTGTCTGCATCTATTGAAGAAGATTAGAGCCTACGGGGAAGGGGAGGAGTAACGATATGCTTGGATTAAGTGCTCTCGGGATCGGACCCGCCACCTTCCTGATTTTTTTCCTGATGATGACTTTGCTGCTGATCGGCATGCCATTGGGTTTTTTGACCGGCCTGGTGGCCCTGTTCTTTACCTTCGGCTGGTTCGGTCCCAATGCCATTGGCATGATCGGAACCAGGGTTTTCTCTTTTGTCACGGAATATTCGCTGGTCGCCATACCAATGTTCGTGTTTATGGCCAGTCTGCTAGATAAAACCGGGGTAGCCCGGGATCTTTACAATGCCATGCGTCTGATTGCCGGCCGCCTGAAAGGCGGCGTCGGGGTCCAGACCGTGGTTGTTGCCGCTCTTCTGGCTGCCATGTCTGGGATTATTGGCGGCGAGACCGTGTTGCTCGGCATGCTGGCATTGCCGCAGATGCTGCGTCTTGGCTATGACAAGAATCTTGCCATCGGTACGGTTGTCGCCGGTGGTTCTCTCGGCACCATGATTCCGCCCAGTATCGTGTTGATCATGTATGGCATGACCTCCAACGTTTCTATCGGTGATCTGTTCACCGCAGCGGTTATTCCAGGACTGATCCTGGTGTCCATGTACATTCTCTATATACTGATCCGCTGCTATATCAACCCGAACATGGGCCCGCCGGCTCCGGCCTCGGAAATCGCCATGTCCGCCAAGGAAAAAATGGCCGCAGTCGGGCATATCCTGTTGCCGATGACCATCGTGGTCTGGGTTCTCGGCAGTATTTACGGCGGGATTGCCTCGGTCACCGAAGCCGCCTGTATGGGCGTTATCGGGGTCGTGGTGTCGGCAATTATTCGCCGCGAGCTGACCTATTCTATTGTTCATTCCGCCTTGCAGCAGACCATGCGTACCTGCGGGATGATTATCTGGATCGGGATCGGCGCTAGTGCTGTGGTCGGTATTTATAACCTGATGGGTGGTAAGCGTTTCGTTGAAACCGCTATTCTTGGGCTTGATGTGCCGCCCATACTGATCGTGCTGCTGATGATGGCGATTTTGCTGATGCTGGGAATGTTCCTCGATTGGATCGGAATTGTCATGCTGACTATGCCAATTTTCGTACCGATCATCAAAGCCCTCGGCTACGACCCGATCTGGTTCGGTGTGGTCTTCTGTATCAATATGCAGGTCTCGTTCTTGTCGCCGCCTTTTGGCCCTGCCGCTTTTTACTTGAAGAGTGTGGCCCCGCCGAGCATATCGCTGGTTGACATCTACCGATCGGTCTGGCCGTTCATCATTATGCAGATGGTTGCTCTTGGGCTGGTGCTGACCTTTCCTGAGATCGCACTGTGGCTCGGCAATTGAGCAGGCAGGTCTGTTCAAGCGGCATGCCCATGACCTCAGCCAACTTAAATTGTAGAGTGTTGAGGCAGTGATTTTTAACCGGCAATCATCCCAGACAGCTATGTGCTGTCTGGGATGACGCTCAGGCATTTCTCCAGAGGGGTTTTGAGTGATGGAAAACGAAAATTTTTCAGAATTGACAATTCAAGAAGAGTTCAATCCTTATCGCGAATGTATCCAGGGACTGGCTAATGAACCGATCTGCGTTCAGCACACCATCAATAAAGCCTGGGATTTTGTTCGCAACCTTGCCCCTGAGCTTGATCCGGGTGAAATAACCCTTGATGAGATCGTTAAGCGGCTGGTTAACAACAAGCCTCGTATCGCGGTTATTACCGGCTCTATCGACCATCCGGCTCACTTACGAGACGATGCCCATATCAGTCTGGCGGTGCTGCGGATCTGGGAAAACGGCGGCGTACCGTTCGTCTTCGGCATTCCGGTCATCTGTGACGGAACCGCGCAGAACAATATCGGCCAGAGCTATTCCCTCGCTTCTCGCAACAACACCGCAGCAGCAGTGAATATCACTTTTGAGGGACATTCCTACCACGCGGCCTATGTTCTTTCCAGTTGTGACAAGTTTCCGTCCGCTGTGATGAGCGGCCTGGCTTCTGCCGATGTCGCTCGCAATCACCCGGAACGGGGGCAGGCGCCGATCTGGGCCATGTTCATTCCGTCCCATGTGCTGCGCGGCGGAACCATTCGCCCGGCCACAGTTGACAAGCTGAAGTCTCTCATCGCCAAAGCCCGGAGCGAAGGGATGGCTGACCTGGCCGACGATATTGCTGAAAACATGCGTTATATCCTCCAATGCTCCTCCGACGAAGCCTTCTTCGGGCTGATGAAACGTGCGGTGGGGCAGGGGCTGATCAGTGATGCTGAGTGTCGCGCCATTATGGATGATCTGGCCGCGGCGACCTGCCACCATAAGGGCGGGGTTTGCGCCTTCAACGGGACGGGCAACTCATCGCGCACTCTGGTCAGCGCTCTGGGGTTGACGCCGCCCAAATCTGAGCTGCTGATGGATGCTCCGCCAGCCGATGTGGTCGCTGAATGCGTTGACATGCTATATCGCTGCCTCAACAAGCCGGAACTGAGGATTACCAACATTCTGCAGCAGAACTTTGCCAATGCGGTGCGGATTCATAATGCCACCGGCAGTTCTTCCAATATCCTGCTGCACCTCCCCGCGGTAATGCGCTATGCAGGGTTCGATGTTTCGATCATGGATTACGAGCGGATTCGAGCAGAAACCCCGGTGCCGGAAATTTTTGCTCACAGTCTGACTGAGCAGCGCGACACTTTCGTTCTGGCGCAACAGTTTGCCGCGGGCAAGCATCGCGGGATGGAGAGTCTTTATCGAGTTCTGGTCGACCTCGGCTGTCACATGGATCTGGCTGCGCCGACCGTGACCGGGCAGACCTGGGGCGAACGGATCAAGGATCTGACGGTCCCGGTGGCCCCGGACCTTGCCGGAAAAGCGGTGATCCGTACTCAGCCGGTGCGCACCACTTCCGGCGTCGAGATCCTGCGGGGCAATTTCATGTCCTCCAGTGTGGTCAAACTGGCCGGGATGAGCGATCGACAACTGACTCATTTTGACGATCACCTGTTTATTGTCAGTTATTTCGAGAATGAGCGGGCCTGTATCGCAGAAATGACTTCAGCCAAAATGTTCGACAATCTTCTGGAGATAGTTAAAGGACTGCCTGCCGAAGTTAGCAATAATCTATTGAAATACAATTCAAAAGGAGCAGTGTCCGAATTCAATGAAGCAGACTTCCTGAGGCTCCTTAAACAGGGCTTTTTGTCCTATGCCTTCGTCATTGCCGGGCAAGGCCCAAAGGCTTTCGGCATGCCGGAAATGTTCGCTCCCGGGCAAAACCTCAAGCATCATCAGCTGCTGGAAGCGTCTTCACTGTTGATCACGGACGGCAGATATTCGGGCGTGACTAAAGGGGCCTGTATCGGCCATGTCACTCCTGAGGCGATCGACGGTGGTGGTATCGGCCAGTTGCTTAATGGTGACCTGATGTGGCTGCGGATCGCTACCGGGCAGCTTGATATTGTCGATCCTGCTGCGCTTGGCGAAGGGCGGGCCGTGGCCTTTGAACAATTGCCCGAGCGCAAAGAGCTGGTCGCCCGCCGCGGCGCGATGATGGCTGACCGACTGCTCCAGGTGGCAGCCAGCAATTCCATGTATGACGTCTCCAGCGCGGAGAAGGGGTGTGTGCCCTATCCGGTTGATCAGCGTGCGGTGAAAGCTGTGTAGGTTGCATGATGATTGTCATCGATTGGGGGACAACCAACTTAAGAGCCTACCGGTGCAGTGCTAACGGCGCGATTTTGGAACGAAGGTCGAGTCCCCGCGGGGTAAAATCTTTATCCCGTGGGGACTATCCCGAGGTTTTGCAGGAACTCCTTGAGTCGTTCGCTTCCGAGTCGGGCCAGCAGGTCTTTATCAGTGGGATGGCCGGGTCACGCAATGGCTGGGTGGAAGCTCCTTATTGTCCGCTGCCGGCCGATCTTGGCACTTTAAAAGCAAATCTTCTGCCCTTGCCGCCACCCTTCAATGGTTATCTGGTTCCCGGGGTGCGGGTGGTCAAGGACGACAATACCAGTGATGTTATGCGTGGCGAGGAAATCCAGATCTTTGGCGCTCTTCACTCTTTGGACCTATCCTCTGCACTGCTTTGTCTGCCTGGCACTCATAGTAAATGGGTTCGGGTTCATGGTCGGCAGTTGCGCGATTTTTCAACATTTATGACCGGTGACCTGTTTCAGGGGTTGGGGCAGACCATTCTTGGCTGTGACAGCGAAGCTGCCTTCAGCAGCGTGGCATTTGTCAACGGACTGGATGCGGCCGGCCAGGTTGCAGGCGGCTTGCTGCATCAGCTTTTCACCGGTCGAACCCTGATGCTGGACGGAAAAATCACCGTCGAAGAGGTCTCCTCTTTTACCTCCGGGTTGCTGCTCGGTCATGAATTGGAGCAGGCTCTGAAAATGCGGATGGAGGAGGAGAGGGTGGTGCTGATCGGCGCAGAGTCTCTCTGTGCCAAATACAGGACTGCCCTTGATCGACAAGGGGTTGAAACGACGATCCTCGGCAGCGACCTGGCGACCTGCGCCGGGATCGCTGCCTTACCACTGTCAAGTTGAGGTGTAATTATGGCATACCGTTTTAAATCACTGTTTGCAGAGTTGCCGTTGATCGGGATTTTTCGGGGCATCAAGGCGGATGAGGCGGTCAGCGTGGTTGGTGCAGCCATTGACAAGGGGTTGTGTATTGTCGAGGTGCCTCTTAACTCACCGGAGCCCCTCGATTCCATTGTCCGGCTAGCCGAGTGTTTTGGTGAGCGGGTTTTGGTCGGTGCGGGAACGGTCACGACGGTTGCTGAAGTCGAGGCGGTCGCCCAGGCCGGCGGACGACTTATCGTGACTCCCTACGCGCGGCGGGAGGTGGTGGAGCGGGCCAAGGAATTGGGGCTGGCAGCGGTACCGGGTGCCTTGACTCCGACGGAAATTGCCGATATGCACGCTGCCGGTGCTGACGCCGTCAAAATCTTTCCGGCCGAAATGATGCCGCCGCGAATTCTTAAAGGATTGGGTGCGGTTCTGCCTCCAGACTTGTTGTTGGTCCCGGTGGGCGGAGTATCCCTTGAGAATATGGCCGATTATGTTGCCGCCGGTGCTGCCGGATTCGGACTCGGCTCGGCCTTGTATCGAGCAGGAGACCGAGCGGAAACAGTTGCCGCCCGAGCCGCGGCCTTTGTTGTTCATCTGCAGTGTTTGCTGGCAGGTCCAACCGATCCTATTTCCGGCTGAGGGCCGGAGTTGTCTGAAAGGTGTTTGAAATGCGTTTAGTTCAATTTTATCAGGGGGATGACCCCTCAGTCTGCCGAGTCGCGGTGGTCTCCGCTGACCAAGAGAAACTGCAGGTGGTTGCTGATTGCCGCGGGACCTACGATCTGGCTATGACCGCGGTTCGTGCCGGTAAGCCATTGACCGAAGTCATTGCTGAGAAGGGCTTTGCGGAAGAGATTTCTTACCTTGACGTGGTGACCGAAGGTCGCCTGTTGGCACCGTTAACCCATCCGGATCCCGCGCATATGCTGCTGACCGGCACCGGGTTGACTCATTTGGGCAGCGCCAGCACGCGCAGTGCCATGCACGCCAAGGCAGACGATCAGTTAACCGACTCCATGAAGATGTTCAAGTGGGGCGTTGAAGGCGGTAAGCCAGGCCCCGGCCAAATCGGCGTTGAGCCGGAATGGTTTTACAAAGGGGATGGCAGTTGGTTGGTTGCCCCCGGCCAGGCTTTGAGCTTGCCAGCCTATGCCCATGACGGCGGCGAAGAGCCTGAAATCGTCGGAATTTATGTCATCGGCGATGACGGGACCCCATTCCGGGTGGGTTTTGCTATTGCCAACGAATACTCCGATCATGCCCTGGAACGGCAGAACTACCTCTGGCTGGCTCACTCCAAGCTGCGGCAGTCCTCCTTTGGTCCGGAACTGCTCGTCGGCGACCTGCCAGCAGATGTCCAGGGCACCAGCCGGATTCTGCGCGATGGTGAGGTGCTTTGGGAAAAGGACTTTGTCAGCGGTGAACAGAATATGAGCCATTCCATTGCTAACCTGGAATACCACCATTTCAAGTATCCGGGGTTTAAACGGCCGGGAGATGTCCATGTCCATTTTTTCGGCACCGCGACGCTGAGTTTTGCCGATCAGGTCAAACCGCAGCCCGGAGATGTCTTTGAGATTGCCGCCGTCGGTTTCGGCCAGCCACTACGCAATCCACTGGTGGCCGCAGAGAGTTGCAAACCGGAAATAAAGGCCCTTTAAGTAGACTGTTATGGGCTGGCAGGCTACTGACCGCCTGCTGGCCATGCTGCGGAGGTAACCAATGAAAATCGTTAAAGCCGATATTGTCGTGGTCGGTGCTCCCTGGCGGGAACTGACCATTCTCGAATTAACCACCGATACCGGTCTGACCGGGCTCGGAGAGGTGCGGATGGTCAACAAGACCGACACTCTGATTGCCGCCATTGAAGAGCTGGCAGCCCGCTATGTCATCGGGATGGATCCGGCAAACCTGACCCGCCTGGCCTGGCAGATCCAGGTCGGCGAATATGGTCTGCCTGGTGAAGTTGGGCAGAGCGCTCTGGCTGCTTTTGATATGGCCTGCTGGGATATCCTCGGCAAGGACCTGAACGTTCCGGTCTGGAAGCTGCTCGGCGGCAAGTTCCGCGAGCGGGTGCCTGCCTATGCCAACGGTTGGTATCAAGGGGGGCGTGACCCGAAAGTCGTTCGTGAACTTGCCAAAGGAGTGGTTGCCAAGGGCTATCGGGGTCTGAAGATCGATCCTTTCGGTGCCGCCTCCGCAGAGATCTCCCGCAGCGAACGCATGCGCGCGGTCGCGATCCTGGAGGCCGTGCGGGATGCGATCGGTCCTGATGTGCAGATTTTCCTGGAAATGCACGGTCGTTTTACCGGGGCTGCGGCCCGGGCGGTCGCTCGCGATGTACTCGATATCGAACCGGGTTGGCTGGAAGAACCGGTTACGCCGACCGATGTGACCAGTTTGCGTTCGGTCCGGCAGAGCACTCATCTGCCCATTGCTTCGGGTGAGCGCATGCACGAGGCCCATGACCTGCGTCCCTTTATCGAAGAAGGACTGATCGATATTTACCAGATCGACCTGACCCATGCCGGCGGCATCACCGGTTTACAACAGCTGGTCGGCTGGACCAACGCCTATAACGTCATGCTTGCGCCCCATAACGTCTGTGGACCCATTGGCACGGCGGCTGCGCTGCATTTCTCCGTGGCCTGTCCGAACTTTAAGATCCTCGAACATTTTAACGACTTTGCCGATCCCTGGGTGTTCGACATCGTCACCGGTGCGCCCCGGGTTGATCCGGCTGACGGCTGCTTCCCGGTTCCGGAAACTGCCGGACTTGGGGTCACTCTCAACCGGGAAGAATGTGCCAAACACCCCCGGACCGGCGGACGGCTGGCCCTGTTCAGCGAGGGGTGGGAACAGCGGACCAATGTGGAGAATTATACCGAGCCGCAATAGCTGCAAACGTGACGGCGGGTGACAGGGAGAGACCTGATAGTGGAGAAACTGCCGGTCAAACACATGATAAATCTGGCGGTAGCACGTTGTATTGCCGCGGCCGCTGAGGCGGAAGCCAGCGCCAATGATTGGGCGGTGGTCATTAGCATCGTCGATGATGGTGGACACCTGGTGCTGCTGCAGCGAATGGATGGGACCCAACTGGCCAGTATTGATCTTGCCACCCAAAAGGCTCTCAGCGCCCTGATCTACCGACGTCCGACCAAGGCATTTGAAGAGTCTCTGATCGGTGGTCGGCAGGCTGTTCTCGCCTTGCCCGGAGCTTTGCCGGTGAACGGCGGTTTGCCGCTCTACTATAGTGGTGATTTGATCGGCGCCATCGGAATCAGCGGCGTCACTGCTGAGCAGGATGCGCAAATTGCCGCTGCCGGGGTCGCTGCCCTCAAATCGTTGTGTGAGTAAATCGCTATTGTTTGAATGACCTGCTTCGCTGATGTGAAGCAGGAAATTTTACTGAAAAAAAGGAGGACATATGCAGAATGCAGGTGGTCTTGTTACCATTGTCCATACCAGCTTTGTTTCGGTTGACGATCTAACCAATTTGTTTAAAGAACTGGGTCCGGAGATTCAGCTGCGGCATATCGTTGATGACAGCCTGCTGCCGGAGGTGCTGGCCAACGGCGGCGTGACCGCGGCGGTGCGCAGTCGGATTTGTGCTTATTATCGTGCGGCCGAAGAGGCCGGCTCCGACCTGATTTTCAACCAATGCTCATCGGTGGGCGAGGCGGCCGATATCGCCGCGCAGCTGATTACCACGCCGGTGGTCAAGGTGGATGAAGAGATGGCGCGGATCGCTTGTCGAACCAGTCAAAAGATTGCGGTAGCGGCCACCCTGGAAACGACCCTGGGGCCGACTTGCCGGTTGCTTGAAAAAACCGCTCTTGCCATGAATAAAGAAATTGCCGTTGAACCGTTATTGGTAGACGGGGCTTTTGCCGAGCTGATTTCTGGAAACCGGCAGAAACATAATGAAATGGTCCTGACCGCGATCAGGGGTGCACTGGAACGGGTCGATGCTGTAGTCTGTGCCCAAGGCAGCATGGTTGCGATCCTGCCTGAGTTAGGCCAGACTAAAGTTCCAGTGCTGACCAGCCCCAGAACAGGTGTGGCCTGTGCCGTTGCCGAATTACGCAGGATCATGGCACAGAAAAATCACTAATTTATACTCAATCACCACGTAATAAAGGAGTTGTTCATGTCTATTACAGGAAAATTGTTAATCAACGGAGAATGGGTGACAGGCCAATCCGGAACTTATCAGGCTGTTAATCCGGCAAGCGGCGCAAAGCTTGAACCGGTCCTGAGTAAAGCTTCTTCTGCCCAGGTTGATGCCGCTGTTGCCGCAGCCGCGGCCTGTGCCGCCGAATTTCGCCGCTGCTCACTGGCCAAACGAGCTGAATTCCTGCGCGCTTGCGCAACCGAGATCATGGCCCTTGGTGATGAGCTGGTACAACGGGCCATTGCCGAAACCGGGCTGCCGCAGGGGCGTATCGAAGGGGAGCGTGGCCGGACCTGCTTCCAGCTGAATATGTTTGCCGATGTCGTAGAAGCCGGGGATTTTCTTGATGTCCGCATCGACACCGCCATGCCGGACCGGCAGCCTTTGCCGCGGCCGGATCTGCGCTACATGAACCAGGCCATCGGCCCGGTGGTGGTGTTTGGCGCCAGTAACTTTCCGCTGGCTTTTTCGGTGGCCGGCGGTGATACCGCTTCGGCTTTTGCCGCCGGTTGCCCAGTCCTGGTCAAAGGGCATTCCTCCCACCCCGGCACCAGCGAGCTAATGGCCCAAGCAATTGACAATGCGATTAAGAAAACCGGTCTGCCGGCCGGAGTGTTCTCTTTGCTGATGGGCGCCGGTCGCGAAGTCGGCAGCGCCTTGATGGTGGCACCGGAAGTCAAGGCGGTCGGGTTTACCGGTTCCTTCAGCGGCGGCATGACCCTGGTCAAACTGGCTAATGATCGCCCGGAGCCGATTCCGGTCTTTACCGAGATGGGCAGTCAGAATCCGGTTATTCTACTCCCCAAAAAGCTCGCCAGTGAAGCCGAACAGGTCGCCGAAGCATTTGTCACCTCGCTGAATATGGGGGTCGGTCAGTTTTGTACCAACCCGGGCCTGGTGCTGGGGATTGCCGGGCCGGAGCTGGATCGTTTCGTCAAGGCCGCCGAGGAATGTCTGGCCAAACAACCGGCCGGAGTCATGCTCAACCAGGGTATTCAGGATGCTTATAACGAAGGTGTGGCAACTATCTCCAGTCAACGCGGCGTGACCTGCAATGCCGTCGGCGAAAGTCATCAGGGGAAGACTGGTTTCTGCGGTCAGCCAACCTTGCTGACGGTTTCCGCGAGTGACTTCATTGCCAATGCGGCCCTGACCGAAGAGATGTTCGGGCCGGCCTCGCTGCTGGTCAAGTGTAAAGACCTCGCTGAACTGGAAGCTGTCGTGTCCAGTCTTAAGGGGCAACTAACTGGCACGATTCAGACTGCGCCCGGAGAAATGAGTGAATACCCGGACCTGATCGACCTGCTCAATACCAGAGTCGGCCGATTGCTGGTCAACGGTTACCCCACCGGTGTGGAAGTCTGTCATGCCATGGTTCACGGCGGTCCGTTCCCGGCCGCCAGCGATGTACGCTTTACCTCGGTGGGTTCCGCTGCCATCTATCGCTTCCTGCGGCCGGTCTGCCTGCAGAACTATCCGTCGGAACTGTTTCCTGAGCCGCTCCAGGACAGCAACCCTCTTAATATCTGGCGGTTGGTGAACGGCAACCGGACCAGGGACGCCATCTGATTTATGGCTGATTAAATGTGCTTTTCGGAACGGTTGCTTGGCAGGCGACCGTTCCGGAAAAAAATATTTTTACTCCCGTTTATAACCCGACAGGATAACCATGAAGTTATTGCGCTATGGAGCAAAAGGGCAGGAGAAACCCGCCATCCTGGACCGGGAAGGGCAGATTCGTGATTTGTCCGGCCAGGTGAAAGACATTGCGGCGGCTGCGCTCTCGCCTGACGAATTGGCCCGCATTGCCGCCCTGGATCTTGAGCGTCTTCCCCTTGTGACCGGCTCTCCGCGGCTTGGCCCCTGTGTCGGCCAGGTCGGTAAATTCCTCTGCATCGGCCTGAACTATTCCGATCATGCTGCCGAATCCGGCATGGCCATTCCGGCTGAACCCGTTCTGTTTATGAAAGCAACCAGCGCCATTGCCGGACCGGCAGACGATGTGGTGATCCCGCGCGGAGCGCAGAAGACCGATTGGGAAGTCGAACTCGGAGTGGTTATCGGCACACGGGCCTCCTATGTCAGTGAAAAGGACGCCCTGCAACATGTCGCCGGTTACTGTGTGGTCAATGATCTGAGTGAGCGGGCCTATCAGCTGGAAGGAACCGGACAGTGGGTCAAAGGCAAGTCCTGCGACGGTTTTGGTCCCTTGGGTCCCTGGTTGGTGACTCGGGATGAAGTCCCGGATCCCCAGAACCTGCAGTTGTGGCTTGACCTCAATGAGCAACGTTATCAGGAGGGCTCAACCGCCAGGATGATCTTTGGGGTGGCGGAGATCATCAGTTATTTAAGTCGCTATATGACCTTGTACCCGGGCGATGTCATTTCCACCGGAACGCCTCCCGGAGTCGGCATGGGCCTGCGGCCGCCGCGTTATCTTCGCCCCGGTGATCGGTTGCGGCTCGGCATTGTCGGGCTGGGCGAGCAAAATCAGGTTTGTGTTGAACATTCATTTTAAACGAGTAGCCTTGAACACTTGGCATGCTGTTCAAAAACACCTGGCGAGCCTATGGCAGGGCGATCAAAATCGATGGCCATTTTCCAGGGCATTGATTTTGTAAACAGGTTTTTTTACCGAGCTTGAAAAAGGCCAGGGATGAACTTTTTAACTGTCTGTTAGTGTCGGTTGTCACGATTGCCCAGAGGAGAGTCGCTCATGCCCTTTGAATTACATCCTGAAACTATCCTTCCCGTCGATGCTCACCAGGCCACCTTGATCGGTCGTGTTTGGCTGCCCGAACCTGTTGCCGGCCCGGCAGTGGTCTTGGTGCGTGGTCAAGATGTTATCGATATCTCCGGTTTCGCGCCGACGGTTTCAACCCTGCTGGAGAAGTCCGGGCTAGTGCAGGAACTGGCGACTCTTGAAGGTCCGCTGATCGGTTCCGTCAGTGCGCTGCTGGCCAACAGTTCGGCCGATCGCCGGGATCCTGGCCAGCCGTATTTTCTGACTCCCATCGATCTGCAGGCGATCAAGGCCTGCGGGGTGACCTTTGTGGTCAGCATGCTGGAGCGGGTCATCGAAGAACAAGCCAAGGGCGATCCCCAGGCCGCGGCAAGTATCCGCGAGACCATCAACGCCGAAATCGGCAGCGATCTGGCTGCGGTTGTGCCTGGCTCGGCCGCAGCGGACAGGCTTAAGCAGGCTCTGCAGCAACGTGGGGTCTGGTCTCAGTATCTTGAGGTGGGGATCGGTCCCTATGCCGAGGTCTTCACCAAAGCCCAGCCCATGTCTGCGGTTGGTATCGGCGCCGAGATCGGCATCCATCCGGAATCGACCTGGAATAATCCCGAACCCGAGGTGGTCCTGGTCGTCAATTCCAGCGGGGTTATCGTTGGCGTGACCCTGGGTAACGATGTCAACCTGCGTGACTTTGAGGGGCGCAGCGCCCTGTTGCTGGGGCGAGCCAAGGACAATAACGCCTCCACCGCGCTGGGACCCTTCATCCGAGTCCTGGATGAGAACTTTTCCCTGGACGATGTGCGCAACCTTGAGCTGGCCATGAAAGTGACCGGGGACGATGGTTTTGTCCTGAGCGACGGCAGCAATATGAGTAAAATCAGCCGTGATCCGGCCGACCTTGTGAAGCAGACCATCAGCCGAAATCATCAATATCCGGACGGCTTGGTCCTGTTTACCGGGACCCTGTTTGCTCCAACCTATGACCGGGATGCCGCCGGCATGGGCTTCACCCATAAGGTTGGTGATATGGTTACGATCTCAACTCCTCGCCTTGGGGCGTTGATCAATCGCGTGAATGTGACTGTTGCTGCGCCGCCCTGGACCTTTGGAACCGGGCAGCTGATGAAAAATCTGGCCCAGCGCGGTTTGTTATAAACCAGAGGTGAGGAGATAGACACGATGTTCAGAGAAAATCAGTTAAAGAAGAAACTTCAACTCGGCCAACCCGCTTTTTCTTTTTGGCTGCACACCGCCAGTCCGATGGTCGCTGAAATTCTGGCGTTGAGCGGCTATGACGGCGCCATTATCGATCTGGAGCATGGGCCGGATAATTACCTGAGTGCCACCAGCCACATACAGGCCATGAGCGCAGCTTCGACCTGCCCGATTATCCGGGTGCCCTGGAACGACCCGGTGGAAATCAAGCGGGCCCTCGATACCGGGGTCGAAGGAATCATGATCCCGGAAGTCAACAGCGTGGCCGAAGCTGAGGCCGCGGTCACCGCCTGTCACTATCCGCCGCGCGGCAAACGGGGGGTCGCCAGCGTTCTTAACCGGGCGTCATCCTACGGGCTGCAGGTCAGTGACTACGAGAAAACCTGCGGGCAGGAGCTGTTGGTTATCGCGCAGATCGAAAGTCTCAAGGCAGTGGCCAATCTGGAACAGATCGCCGCGGTCGACGGTATCGACGTCCTCTTCATTGGACCCAGCGATCTCTCCGGAGATTGCGGTAAAGTCCACGATTTTAACAATCCGGTCTTTGTCGATGCCCTGGACCGGGCCGAACGGATCATCAAAAAGAGCGATAAGTTCCTCGGTGGCCTGCCGCGTGGCTGCGATCCCGCCACGGCGATGCTGGAGCGGGGCTATGACTTCATCATTTCCGCATCCGATGTCCTGCTGTTGCGAGATGCCGCGTTGCATGATCTACAGACCGTCCGCGGTTCCTTGCCCTGAGCGAATTCATCCTTTCCGGAGGTTTTGATTATGGACACTCCTGCCCAGCAGCAAACAGTCGGCGTTATCGGCCTGGGTTCCATGGGGATGGGCAGTGCCCTGGCCCTGCATGAAGCCGGGTTTGACGTCATCGGTTATGATGTCAGTGCCGCCGCCCGTGAGAAATTCAGCGCCGCCGGTGCGCGGGTCGCTGAGAATCCGGCCGCAGTCGCTGCTGCCGCTGAGATCATTTTTGTGGTGGTGGTGAACTCGGATCAGGTCGATGCGGTCCTGTTCGGCGCGGATTCGGTCTCGACAACCATGGCCGCGGGCGGACTGGTTATCCAATGCGCTACGGTGGCACCGAGCTACGCCCGTTCGTTGGGAAAACGGCTTGCGGAAAAGCAGCTCGAACTGCTTGATGCACCAATCAGCGGCGGCTCGGTGAAAGCCCGCCAGGGGAAACTATCGGTGATGGCTTCTGGAGCGCCGGAGAATTTTGCCCGCGCAGCGGCTGTGCTGGAGGCGGTAGCTGAAAAGGTGTATCGCCTCGGGGATACACCTGGCGCCGGTTCCAGCGTCAAACTCGTCAATCAGCATCTGGCCGGGGTTCATATCGCCGCCGCGGCTGAAGCTATGGCTCTGGGGATTAGCATGGGGCTTGATCCCGCCACCCTTTATGAGGTGATCACCAATAGCGCCGGGAATTCCTGGATGTTTGAAAATCGGGTGCCGCATATTTTAGCCGGTGATTACACCCCGCACAGTGCTGTCGATATTTTTGTCAAGGATCTCGGCATTGTCCATACCACCGGGCGAGAGCAGACCCTTCCGTTACCGCTGGCCGCTACGGCGCTGCAGCAGTTCACTGCCGCAAGTTCCGCCGGTCACGGTCGCGAAGATGACAGTGCCGTGATCAAGGTTTATGAGCATTTGAGTAAACTCAAATTGCCGGTCAAAAAAGATTGAGTTTTTTTTCAGTTTAGCAGCGGAGGATTTCCCATGAGCACAGTTGTTTCAAAAGTAGAGCTGCTGGCTGGTCTGCCGGCCCTTGCCGATACCACGGCAATCCGGCAGCGAATTCTTGAGATTGTTGCTTCCAGCGGGCGCAAGGTTGTGGTGCTGGATGATGATCCGACCGGTTCACAGACCGTGCACGGCATCAAGGTCTTGACCGGCTGGGATGTGAAGATTCTGGAAGAGGCCCTGACCAGTCCAGAAAACGTATTTTATATTTTGACCAACAGCCGGGCTCTCGATGTGGACCAGGCCAGGGCTCTGAATAGGGAAATTGCCGTCAATCTGTGCCAGGCTTCGCGAAGCAGCGGGGTCGGCTTCGATATTGTCAGCCGCAGTGATTCAACCCTGCGTGGCCACTATCCCCTGGAACTGGATGTGCTGGAAGAGACCCTCAACACCGAAATGGGGACCAGCTTCGCCGGACATCTGCTGGTTCCGGCATTCTTTGAAGGCGGCCGCTACACCATCGGCAATATTCATTATGTGCAGAACGGTGCAGAGCTGATCCCGGCTGCGGAAACCGAGTTCGCCAAAGATGCCGTGTTTGGCTACAGTCACTCTGATATGGCTCAATATATCGAGGAAAAGACCGCCGGGCGCTGTCCGGCCGCGGCGGTCGTCGCTATCGGCATTGATGATCTGAGAACCGGCGGAGCGGAGCGGGTGGCCAACATCCTGTTGCAGGCCGAAACGGGCAGCCGGATCTTCGTCAATGCCGCAGATTATGCTGATCTGGACGTTTTTGTCCTCGGGCTGCTTCAGGCAGAACAGGCCGGACGCCGTTACCTGGTTCGCTCAAGCGCCTCTTTTGTCAAGGTGCGCGGCGCAGTGGTCGACAAACCCTATCTGACCAGGGATGAGGTTGCCCCGGCAGAAGGGCTGAACAATGGCGGACTGGTGGTGGTTGGCTCTTATGTCGGCAAGACCGGTCGGCAAATTAATTATGCCAAAAACATTGATAATCTAGATATTTTGGAAGTTAGAGTTGAAAAATTACTTGAAGAAGATTCCCGGCGCAAGGAGATTGCCCGGGTCCTTGGCGAGGTTGAAGCCGCTCTGACCAGGGGCACGGATATTATGATTTACACCAGCAGAACGCTGATCAAGACAGAGGATAAGCGGGCCAACCTCGATATCGGTCAGAAAGTGTCTTCCGCGCTGGTCGAGATTGTGCAGCGGCTGACCGTTAAGCCGCGTTTCCTGATCGCCAAAGGGGGGATTACTTCGAGTGATCTTGCCACCGAAGCCCTGGGAGTCAAATCGGCTCTGGTCATCGGCCAGGTTGCGCCGGGCATATCCGCCTGGCAATTACAGGCAGAAGCCAAATTCCCGGGCATGGCCTACATTGTTTTCCCCGGTAATGTCGGCACTGATCAGACCCTGGCGGAGGTGATCCGACTCCTCTCCGGAGAGCTTTCGGTCATCGCCTGATTGGCAATTGCCAACTTTGCGAAAGAGGTTTATGGTTTCGCTGTAGAGAAACCCTTTCCTTTGCCAGCGGGTCGGATTTTCGACCCGCTGTTTATTTTTGGATTGAGCATGAAATTAATCGATCTGTTGGCAGCGATTGCGGTCCCCATCATCTGGGGTAGCAACATCTCCATTATCAAGACGGCGGTTGCTGAATTTCCACCGATTTTTTTGATCGGGCTGCGTTTTCTTCTGGTCGCGGCGTTACTGATCTGGTGGGTGCCAGTACCACGGAAACAGTTGCCCATGCTTGCGTTGCTCTCCTGTGCCTTCGGTGGTTTGCATTTCGGTTGCATCTTTTTCGGACTGAGGGAGGTCGATGCCTCTACCGTGGCAATTTTGAGCATGGTCGGAGTCCCTTTTTCGGTGCTGTTCGCCCGCATGATTCTGCAAGAGCGGTTCGGCTTGCGGAAACTCGTCGGCATGGCCATCGCTTTTGGCGGCGTGGTGCTTTTGTTCGGGGAGCCTGCCATCATGGCCAGCCCCTTGCACCTTGCTGTTGTGGTCATTGGGGTTATCGCCTGGGGACTGGGCAACACCCTGGTCAAACTGGTCGGACCGATCAGCCCCTTTACCATGAACGCCTGGATGGGGCTGTTTGCCTCTGTTCAGCTGCTGGCGCTCTCTGCGGTCGTGGAAACCGGGCAGGTTGCTGCGCTGGTCAATGCCAGCGGCAAAGCCTGGTTGTGTCTTCTGTTCCTGGTTGTGGTCACGACCATCGGCGCTTATGGTCTCTGGTATTATCTGATCGGTAAATATGATGTCAACAAGGTGGTGCCATTTACCCTGTTGACGCCGATTTTCGGGGTCGGGGCAGGGGCTTTTTTCCTTGGCGAACCTCTGACCTGGATGAAGCTGATCGGTGGGGTGATTACCCTGGCCGGGGTCGCCATTATTCAGTTGCGTTGGCGTAACAGGTTGTTAAAAAAGCCCGTCCCTGGCCTTTTTTAAACTCGTTAGAGGAACGTGCGATCCTCTTTACCTCCCATAATCAAGAGGTTAGAGAGTAGTCATTGATTTTTCTCGACCATCTATGGACTCCACAGGCTGCTTTTCAATAGCCCAGTAAATCCTATAACCGGTCAGCCAGGCTGTTCAATGCCCGGTTCGAGCCTGCGTAGACAATTGTTTTTCTGTAAGGACCTGTTTTTTCAACATGATCAATATTTTGGAAATTGCCTTTTTCGTTATCCTGGGGCTGCTGTTGCGGCGGCTCCGGCTTGATTCCGCACGTCTCGCCGCAATCTTGAACCGGGCCGCAGTTTATCTTGCCTTGCCCGCACTTATCCTGCTTAAGATCCCTGAACTTAATTTTTCTGTCGAGACCTTGATTATCGCCTTGTTTGCCTGGGGCATGGTCCTGATGTCGGTGCTGGTAATTCTTATTGCCGCGCGCAGATTGGCCTGGTCCAGGGCGGTCACCGGGACCTTGCTGATGGTTGTTCCCCTGGGCAATACCGGTTTTATGGGAGTACCGATGATCAAGGCCTTTTTCGGTGACGCTGGTTTGCCCCATCTGATTATTTACGATCAGCTGGGAACTTTGCTGATTCTGGTTAGTTACGGTTCCTTTATCGCGGCGCGCTATGGTGACGGCCAACAGGGGATCGAGATCGGTACGCTGTTGCGAAGGATCTTTTTGTTTCCGCCGATGATTTCCTTCCTTGTTGCACTGACTTTGCGCGGTGTCGCTTACCCCCACGGGCTGGTCCTGCTCTTTCAGGCCGGGGCGCTGGCATTGACACCCCTGGTCATGACTGCCATCGGGCTGCAACTGAAAGTCCGCATGAAAAGGAATATTCTGATCCCGTTCGGCTATGGCATGACGATCAAGTTGCTGCTGGCTCCACTCCTGGTGTTCCTGGTCTGCCGATTGTTTGGGCTGTCCGGACTGGCTTACGACGTGACTGTCCTGGAAGCTGGTATGCCACCGATGATTACCGCTGGAGCCATGGCGATTGCCGCGAAGATGGATGCCGACCTGGCTGTAGCCATGTCTGGACTCGGCATCGTGATCGCTTTTCTCAGCTTGCCTCTGATTTATTTTGTGCTAATTTAGCGCTGGAGAGTATCTCTATTTTAATAGATAGGTTGGTGGGGTGCTTTGCCCACCGGATTTGGAGAACGGTCAATGATTGAAGCGATTGCTGCCAGAAGAAGTGTCCGCAAATACCGCACGCAAGCGGTTCCAGATGAACTCATCCACTCGCTGCTGGAGAGTGCGCGAATGGCTCCTTCGGGTCACAATACCCAGCCCTGGCATTTTATTGTTATCAGAGAGCAGGAGCGCAAAGAACAACTGGTTGCGGCCTGCGGAAATCAACCCTGGATGCTCAGTGCCCCGGTTTTTATCGCCTGTGTCGCCGATCTACGGGCTCGCGTTCCAGCAGATGTTTCGCTGACCGTAGACGAGCAGAGTCCGGCCAAGGAACTCAAGCTGGTGCTGCGCGATACCGCTATCGCTGTCGAGCACCTGGTTTTGGAGGCGGTTGCCCAAGGGTTGGGAACCTGCTGGGTCGCCCAGTTCACCCAAGAACAGATTCGCCCGCTGCTCGGAGTTCCCAATGATCGCTATGTGCTCAGTATTATTACCCTCGGTTATCCCGCGGAGACACCTGTTGTGAAACGAAGAAAAAATCTTGCTGAGATCGTGCATTATGAGCACTGGTGAGCGGGGCTGACGAGCCCAGAGCAGGGGTGAATAAAAAACTCTCCATCCTCTCCATCATTACCGCCGTTTTTCTGCCCTTGGCAGCTGACCGGCTGCTGGGAATCAATGTCGGCGGAATCCCCGCTAGTGACAACCCCTTTGCCTTCTTGTTTGTCTGCCTGCTGCTGGGGATTGTGGTTACCCAGCTGCTAATTTTCAGGAAGATTCACTGGGTCTATCTAAGAGGTGTCAGCTTTGTCGTAAAGCAGGGGAGGAATGCCGCCGCTTAGTCGATGACCCGGACAATCTCTTTGCCGGCCAGGTAAACCACCCGGTCCTCCTGCAGGAAGAGCAGGAATTTGCGGCCCTGGTTGAGAAAGTCCTTAATCCGGTTGTGCTCGTCGGGCAGGCTAACAAAGGTGACCAGTTGCAGTGTCGGACCGGCAGTCATGTGGACTTCTACCCGATACTCTTTGCCTAGCCGCAACAGTTCGTCGAACTCATCGCTCGCTGCAGTTTCAACGGCGATGACCTGGTGGAGATTGAGCAGGTCGATTTTCCCCTCATGGCGTAACGGGATGAAAGGTTCGGCGCCGTTGAGAACTTCCCCGACGCGCTGTGGGCCGAATTGATGCGCACCATGCATCTGCAGGAATAATTCTCCTTCCAGCTGCACTCCGGTGCGCAGGGTTATGCGGACGGCTCTGGTTTCAACGGAAATGCGTTGGTCTTCCATGTTATTCACCTGTGGCCTGGGTAAATAGGTTTTTATTGACGGCAAAGCGGGCCGCTTCTTCCGGCGTCACGCGCTTTTGTTTGACCAGTTCCTGCAAAGCCTGATCCATGAGCTGCATGCCGTCGCGCCGACCGGTTTGGATAACCGATGGTAGCTGGAAGGTTTTCCCTTCCCGGATCAAATTAGCCGAAGCGGCGTTCACTTTTAAAATTTCCAGGGCCGCACAGCGCTTGCCGTCGACGGTGCGTAGCAGCTGCTGGGCGACCACTCCGCGCAGGGATTCGGCGAGCATGGTGCGGATTTGCTCCTGCTGGGTGGTTGGGAAGACATTGACCAGCCGGTCCACGGTTTTGGCTGCGCTGCTGGTGTGCAGGGTGCCAAAAACCAGGTGCCCAGTTTCCGCCGCAGTGATGGCCAGCTCAATGGTTTCCAAGTCGCGCATTTCACCGACCAGGATGATATCCGGGTCCTCACGCAGGGCCGCCTTCAGGGCCGAGGCAAAGCTGGCGGTGTGGACACCGACTTCACGCTGGTTGATCAGGCTCTTTTTGGCCTGATGAACGAATTCAATGGGATCTTCAACGGTCAGAATGTGTTCGTTTCTGTTGACGTTGATATGATCGATCATGGCGGCCAGGGTGGTCGATTTACCACTACCGGTCGGGCCGGTGACCAGGATCAGGCCTTTTTTATATTCGGTCAGGCTGAGCACTGCCTCGGGCAGGCCCAGTTGTTCCACGCTGAGGATCTCAGCCGGAATAATTCTGAAAACCGCACTGATGCCGAGCCGACCCATAAAGATGTTGGCGCGGAAGCGGGCATTTAATGCCGGAACCTCATAGGCAAAATCAAGGTCATGACGATTTTCGAACTCACTCCGCTGGGTTTCGCTCATGATTTCATAGAGCAGGGCCTGATACTGGGAGCTATTGAGCACCTGGTTCAGGGCGGGCTTTAACTGTCCGGAAGCGCGAATCATAGGTGGGTTCCCCGGCGAAAGATGTAGGTCCGAACCGCCCTGCTGCTGTAAAATTTGAAAAAGTTTGTCAATCTTCGCCATAATACGTCCTTATTTTTGAGCTGTAGAGAAAAATTAGCGAATTGTAACATTAAACTTTTGGAAAGGCATGGATTTTAATACAATGCGGCAAATTCTCTGTTGTACAGTCATTTCCAGTTTTGCCAATACTCTTAACCAGGCCCCCTGGAGAGCGGATTATTTCATCAATGAAATATAAATCTTGGTTGGTGCTGTGCGTTCTGCTCAGTCTGTTTGCTGTCAACAGCGCAGCAGGGGAGGAAGTGCTGACCTTAGACCAGAAAATCGGCCAGATGCTGATGGTTGGTTTTCGCGGCACCGATCTGGCCCAGGTCGGCTTCATTAGCGATGCGATCAAAGCCCGGCGGCTGGGCGGGGTCATCCTGTTCGATTACGATGTCGTGACCGGGCGGCGAGGGCGGAATATCGTCTCTGTTACCCAGCTGCAGCAGCTGACTGCAGAATTGCAGGGGCTGGAAAAAAGTCCGCTGCTGATCGCCGTAGATCAGGAGGGCGGCCGTATTGCGCGGCTTAAGCCCCGCAACGGGTTTGCTGCGACCTTATCTCATCGGCAACTGGGGCAACAAAGTGATGGACAGCTAACTCTGGCCGAAGCCGGCAAAATCGCCGCTCAGTTGCAAACGGCCGGGATTAACCTGAACTTTGCACCTGTTGTCGATTTGTGCAGCAACCCGGACAACCCGGTCATCGCCCGCCTGGGGCGTTGCTTCTCCAACGATCCTCAACAGGTGGCGGAGCAGGCCCGGTTGTATATGGTCGCCCATCAACAGGCCGGAGTTCTGACCGTTTTGAAACATTTTCCTGGTCATGGCAGTTCAAAGAGCGATTCCCACCAGGGCTTCACTGATGTCAGTCAAACCTGGAAGCCTGCGGAACTGATTCCGTATCGCAGCTTGATTCCGACCGGGCAGGTCGATGCGATTATGGTCGCCCATGTCTTCAATAGGGGGATTGACCCTCAATATCCGGCGTCTTTATCCGCAAAAACGATTGACGGGTTATTGCGGGATCAACTCGGTTTCAAGGGCGTGGTGATTTCAGATGATCTGCAGATGGCCGCGCTCAGTAAATATTACTCTCTGGACGAGATCCTCTATCGGGCGATTCAGGCCGGGACGGATATCCTGGTTTTTGGCAACAACCTTGCCTATGACGAGACCATTGTCAACCAAGCGATTGCCACAATCAAGCAACAGGTCCGACAAGGTCGATTGAGTGAGGCACGAATTGAACAGTCTTACCGGAGGATTATACAGTTGAAAGCGAAGCTCAAAGACTGACATTTGCTCGCCAGATAAAAAAAGGCTCCAAGGCAGCGGAGGGGGGATACTACCTTGGAGCCTTATTGAGTGAATCGATAGACTCACTCTTCATTAAGTGGAAATATAAATGAACATCGTTTGTTTTGTCAACTGCTGTAATGACTCCCATAGCTGTTTTTCAACCGCACCGGCAAAGTTTGTGCTATAAAAATTCAGGTTTTTTCGACCTGCAGCCGTTCCTCGGCAGATCAACTGATTCAGACTGATTTCGATCTTTTGTTCAAGGCTCGTTCCGCAGCCGAGAAGACATATTTTTTGGTACCGCAGTTTCACAATCAGGCTGGCGGTCTTTCTGACCGGGAGCGGATTGGTCAGCTCATATGTGACCATCAGCCTGGGTCATGCGATCAAACGAATCTGAATCCGGATAACCCGCCAGCGGATCAATTGGCTCTACCACCTACGACGGATCTTGACATGGGCAATAATCTACTTTTTCTACTGACATTTTGCGGAACCCTATTAACCATTGTGTTGCTTGCCTGGGGTGGAAAAACCAAGGCTCATGACAGCAGCGATTTTTCCCTCGGTGGGCGCAAGGCAGGCAGCTGGGATGTCTATGGCGCCATTACCGGCACCCTGGTCGGCGGTGCGTCCACCATCGGGACGGCGCAGTTGGCCTTTATTTGGGGGCTATCCGCCTGGTGGTTTACTCTTGGTGCTGGCTTGGCTTGTCTTTTTCTTGGGGTCTTTCTGGCCGTCCCGTTACGGCAAAGTCAGGTCGAGACCATTCCCCAATATATTTCCCGCTATCATGGTGAACGGGCCAGGGTGGCGGCCAGCCTGTTCTCAGCCCTCGGCATGTTTATTCAGATCGTCGCTCAACTGCTGGCCTGTGGCGCTATTCTGGCGGTTCTCTTCGATCTGTCCCTGCTCTGGAGTGCCAGTATCTCAACCCTGCTGGTGATTCTCTTCACCTTGGGAGGCGGTATGAAAGCCGCCGGCCTGACCGGGATGATCAAGATGTTTCTCATCTACCTGACCATGATTGCGGCCGGCGGTCTGGCTCTCTATAAACTCGGCGGCTGGCAGGGCCTGCAGAGTTCCTTCCCGCGCTTTCCCTGGTTCAGCTTGTTCGGTTATGGTGTTTCCGAAGGGGTGTCTGATCTGTTGTCGATGCTGGTCGGGGTTATCTCCACCCAGACCTATCTGCAGGCAGTGTTTTCCGCGCGGGACACGGGGACGGCGCGGCGCGGGGCACTGCTGAGTGCGGTCTTGATTCCGCCCCTGGGACTGTTAGGGGTGCTGGTCGGGCTGTTTATGAGACACTCGGCCCCTGAGTTGCAAAGCGCTCTGGCGTTACCGACTTTTATTCTCGACTATCTGCCAACCGCCCTGGCCGGGGTTTCTTTTGCAGCGCTGCTGATTGCGGCCGTAGGTACGGCCTCCGGCCTGGCCCTCGGGGTGGCCACGACTCTCAAAGTCGATGTCCTGCCGCGCTGGTTTTCTGGTAACGACCGGGAACTACCACTATTCAGGACTCTGACCGCAGGCGTGGTGCTGTCCGCTTTTGTTCTGCTGTTGTTCAATCTCGGCTCGGCGATCATGGATTGGAGCTTTCTTTCCATGGGGTTGCGTGGAGCAACCCTCTGCTTTCCGCTGTTGTTTGCCGTATTCTTGCCGGGTACGGATTTGCGGCGGGCCGGGGCGCTTTCTATCTTTATCGCCCCGACCTGTGTCATTGCCGCGGGGATTCTCAAGCTACCGCTGGTTCAGCCTTTATATCTGGGGCTGGGGATTTCGTTGCTGATCTTCCTGACCGCTAAATTCAGTCGGCGGACGTAGGTGGCTCAGCAGCATTCGACTTCAATTTTTTTCAGTAAGCGCAGGGCCTCCTGATCCGCCACATCTTCAAAGAATTCTTCAAGGTTGTTGATGTAACTATGGATCAGAAAAAGATAATCCTTGCCTGAGACGCCGCTTTCGGCATCCTTCAGGAACTGTTCGAATTTTTCCCAGAACGGGTTGGTTTTTTCCGGGTCTGCGAGATGCTGACGCAACATAGCAATCAGTTGGTGGGTGTTTTTTGCACACTCGATCCCTTTGAAAGAGACATAACGATCCGGTTTTTCCTGGGCTTGCATGTGGTCTTACCTCCTGGTGAGAAGTGATGTCCTGCAAACCCCGTTGTTCACATTCAGAACCAAGCCTCTTCGCTTAAAAAAACAATCCGCGGCAAACGCAGAATGACTGTGGAGGAAGAAATTACCACAAGATCAGCTGCAGGGCAAAGCCGATCCGTAGCGCCTGGCTCTGCCGTTGCCTCCCTCCACGCTCAGTGCGTATCCGCAGCCAGACTCCTGAACATGAGACCATGGAACATTTCCAGATAGCGTCTGGTCTCTTCCCGCTCCAGATTGGAGACATATTTCCAGAAGCCGTACACACGTGACAACGTCAACAGCCGCTTCGCGTAGAGTGACCAGGTGTATTTTTCCTGAACCCGATCAATGGCTGCACGGGAAAGCTTGTCCCAGTATTGCGGTTCTTTATCCACCCGTTCGAAAAAATCCGCCAGTTTATCGGCCAGTTCGGCATTGTTGTTGGGGTCGATATGAAAGCCGTTCTTGCCGTTCTGGATGATTTCCAGCGGTCCGCCGTACATGGTGGCAAAAATCGGCAGGCCGGTCACCATGGCCTCGATAACGGTCAGCCCAAACGCTTCGAACAGCGCCGGTTGAACGAACACGCCCCGATGGTCGGCGACATAACGGTACAACTCCCCGGCCTTGTTCTTTTGCAGATGTTTTCCCAGCCAGCGGACCTGCTGGTCAAGGCCGTACTGCTCGAACAACCGATGCATGGTTTCAATCTGGTAACGCTCTTCCGCATCGGCGGAGTCATTTTGATCGACACTGCCGGCGACCACCAGCAGATTGGCTTGCTCCCTGAGGCGGGGCGATTGGGCATAGGCTTCAACCAGGCCGGTAATGTTTTTCACTTTGTCGAGCCGGGCCATGGTGAAGATCAGAGGCTTTTCCTGGTCGTGCAGAACCCCGCGCGAGAAATCGGTCGCAGTGCCGAAGATCAACTCATTGAGCTCATCATGGGTTTCGGTGAGGCGTCTTTCCTTTTCGTAATAGGGGAAATAGATCCGTTCGTCTGCACCCGGAGAAACAATGTTGAATTTAGGGTCATAGATATTGATGCCGTTGATCACCCGAAACAGGGCCGGCATGGTAAAGGAGCTGTAACTTTCATACTGGCCAATGGAATCTTCAGTGCCGGCGATTTCCTGGTAGGTGCTCGAAATAATAAAGTCGGCCGCGTTCATACTGACCAGGTCGGCGGTAAACTGGGTCTGAAAATTATATTCCGGATTCTCTTTCCAATACAATCCGCTGAACAGGTACTTGGCCTTTTCCAGGGCGTGAGCGATGATGCATTGGGTCACTTTCATCCGCCGCGACAGTAAGAAGGACACCAGATTCCCGTCCGAATAGTTGCCAATGATCAGGTCTGGTCTGGCCCCGAGGTAAGAGAGCAGTTTTCGTTCGGATTCACGACTGAAGCGCTCCAGATAGGGCCAAATTTTAAATCGGGAAATCCATTGATTGAGCACTTCGCCGCTTTCATTGCGAAACGGCACCCGCAGAATGACCGAGCCGGTGGTTCCGGCGATCTGTTCTTCGCGCTGGTTACATGAGGTTCCATGGCTGTCGGGAATGAGGCGGGTGAGGACGACAATATTCGGTTCAATATCCAGTCCCTGGTGATAGATTTGCTCCTTCATCTCTTTTTCCAGCGCTCTGACCTGGTCGAGGATATAGACAACCTGACCGCCGGTGTCGGGCAGCCCGAGAACATTTTCCTGGCCGAAAAAACCGTGGGGGGAAACGATGACAATACTGAAAATCATCGGAATGCGGCCAAGGAACTGCTCAAGAATGGTTGGGTCGGGCGCTTCCAGGATATCCATCAGCATATGGAACATGGCCAGGATATCCTCGACTTTGCGACCCCAGCCAGGCAGGAAACCGTAGCTAGCCAGGGTGGTATGGACGTCCTTCCATTCGGCGTCGGCATCAACCTGATTGAGATAACGCACGCCTTTGCGCAAAGCCGTCTGCAGGCTGTCGACGTCATCGACCATGCCGTTAAGCATCAGCTGGGTCCCACGGTGCTGGTGAACGCGCAGAAAATTAAGCATCATCCGGTCGCCGTCACTGGCTTCAACAAACAATTTGCTGGACAGTTGGCGGTTGAGGAACTCAACTCCTTTGCCGATAGAGCGGGGTTCCTGCAGCTTGGGAAAATCGCGATTGAAGGGGGTCATGTCCAACTCGAGGAGGAATTCGTCAGTAGGGGGCGTATAGCCGACCAGGCGTTCCTTGAATTCCAGGTAATCGGTCACATCAATCTCGTCGATTTCGACTTCTTCACTATGAATACGAAAGTAGCGGAATTTGCCGATGGCAACACGCGCGGCCAGATAGATCCAAGGTTCGCTCCTGGAAATTTCCTGAGCGCTGGAAAACAGTTCGCTCATGATCGAGTTATGAAGCTGAGCCCCTTGTTCGGAGTCCAGGAAATCATTGTAGAGTTTTTGAATATCGCTCCTGAGCAGAAATGGAGATCCTTCGCTTTCTTTCTGTAGCAGCTGTTGGAAGAGGGAATAGATAGCGCTGCGGTGATTATTATGAAATTCCTTGAGTCTGTTCAGCATGGCTAACATCCTTTCTCAGCGGGTGGTCGAAAAAATCGAAGTGCAGATTTTTTCAGGTCGGCGCAATAAATGCGTTTTCCCCGCTCTTCTGAAATCAAGAATCGAACTGACTGGTATTGCTTTTGATGCCCCTCTACAAGGGCACGACAGGCGGTTTTTCAAGCGTCTGGTAAAATGTCGAGAAAATGATAATGCCGCATGCCTTCAAGCACACCATCAGCGTAGGTTGCAGTCGCGAAATAGATGGCATGTTTTCCTCTCAGTCGTCTGAGTTCTTTGCTGTAGTTGCCGACCACAACCCCGAGGGTGTTGCCGTTGAGCATTTCTTCATCGTTGCCGGAATCGCCGGCAACCAGGATGTCTTCATATTCATAACCCCAACTCATTGCCAGATATCTGACCGCATGTCCCTTGGAGGCTCTGATCGGCAGGACATCAAGATACTGGCCATGAGACATGATGAGCTTGGCGTGAACGTTATTGTTGCGCAGAATTCGCCGCATCTCCCCGGCTTTAAGTGCTTTGGCAGGGTCATAGAAATAACTGATTTTAAACTGCCGCTGTTCCCGCTTTTCCTGCAGCACCAGGCCTGGCAAGTTATCGAGCAGGCTGCGGACTTTGTCCGGTTCCCATTGATAAGAGATGTGGTTGGCCCAGTTTCGGTCCAGACGTGGTTCTTTGCCTTTGTAATGAATCTCGGTCCCTACGGCAGAAATATAGATGTCCGGCTCCGGGATATTCCATTCTTTGAGGATTGCCCTGGCGCTTTCAACCCGCCTGCCGGTGGCGACGGCAAAACCGAGCTGACCCTGACTGGCGCGCAGAACCTCGGCTATTCTGGCTGCCGCATCCCGATCCCCAAGCAAGGTGTTGTCGATATCGCTGACCAAGAGCTTTTTGGCCACAGGGATCACTGTTTTTCTGGCTGCAAACAGCTTGTTGACTGTGCGCTGCCGGAGTTTTTTATTCAGATTGCTGAGATATTTACGAACATGGCCGTCCCATGAATAGTGCTTTTTGACCCCTTTCAGGCCGTTGGCCGCATAAGTCCGCCAAGTGTCCCGGGTGGCGAGAATTTTAGCCAGTGCCGCGGAGATTTGCTCTTCATCCAACGGATCGATGAGAATCCCGTTATGACAATTATCGATGATGTCCCGAGGACCGCCATCGTTGGTGGCAACAATGGGTAAACCGCTGCCGGCCGCTTCTATCAGGGTCAGTCCGAAAGGTTCGGTCAGCGCCGGATTGATAAAGACTCCGTGAAATCTGGCCGCGAGTCGATACAACTCAGGAATGTCGTCGGGACTGTGCTGTTTTGGGTAACAGACCTTGCCGTACAAGTCGAATTTATCAATTCCCAGCAGCAGGTCTTCAAGAACCCGTCTGGTTCCTTTGTCCATGTGCCGGATATCGTCCCGATTCCCGGCAATAATGATCAGGTTGGCCAGCTCCTGTAGCTGCTGACTGGTTCCATAAGCGTTAAGCAGGGAGATAATGTTTTTGCGCTCATCGGCGCGGGAAATGGCGAGGATACAGGGTTTGGTCGGTTCGCTCAGAAATCTTTTTAAGTAATTGATCGCTGCCGGATAACGACCTCGGCGGCTGGGCGGGTAGAACCTGTCCAGGTCAACTCCGGGGGGAATAACCCGCATCTGACCGGGCCGATAGTTTTCATAGTTGGCATACTGTTGGCTGGTTTCCTGCTGAGTACTGGCAATGACCATAATGGCGTTATCGAGAGCGACTTCTTCGGCCTCAATGCGTTTGGCCATATTGTAACGTTTTTCGATGGTCTCTTCGGTCAACCCGTTCTCAAGCAGGCGGCGCTTCTTCTCGCGACCGAGGGAGTGGCCGGTAAAGATAAGGGGGACTCCGAGAATATTGGACAGATTGGCACCAACCAGGCCGGCGTCTGCATAGTGAGCATGGAGCAGATCCGGAACGGCCCGCATTTTCCTGAAATGCTTGATGGCGTTATCGGAAAAAATATCCAAGTACGGCCACAGGCTTTCTTTTTTGATATAGCGACGTGGCCCGCACGGTAAGCGGATGATATGCACGTTGTCGCCGAGAGGTTCAGAATCAACGGAATAATCCGCCGCGACCCGCTCGTCGACAATCTTACGGGTGAACAGCTCGACCCGTTCGACATCCTTGTGCTGCCCCAGGGCTCTGGCCAGTTCAACCACATATTTGGTTTGTCCTCCGGTGTCCGCGTCGCGTCCCAGTTCCAGATCATTCCCGCGGATCAGGCCGTGAATACTGATTAATACAATGTATAATCCCTTATCTTTCTGCACCTGCTTCCCATCCTGCGGAGATTGTTTGGTAGAGAGCTTCATCTCTGGGTAATGCGCCGCGCTCTCCGCAAATCGCGGCAGCAAAGGCCGCTGCCCTTGCCAGGCTTAATTTCATCGGCCAGCCATTCAGTAAACCGAGGATACAAACTGAGGTAAAGGCATCGCCGGCCCCGACACTGTCTTTGAACGTCTGGTGTTTCAGTGCCGCTTGATAATTCACAGCACCATCTTGCCAGCAGTAGCTGCCGTTTTCGCCGTCGGTCACAAAGATTGCCTTCAGTTGGTAGCGCTCGGCGACGGTTTGAACTGCCGCTGTGAGTGAGGACATTTCAATGGCGGAAAAGGCGGCAACTTCTTGCAGTTCATCAAGGCTCATTTTGGCCCAGGTTGCGCTCTGCAATGTTGCTTGAACGATTTCCGGCTGCCACCAGGGTGGGCGCAAATTCAGGTCGACAAAGATCGGGCTTTGCAACTCGGCGGTGATTTTAGCAAGGGTGCTGCGGTTGTTTTCTTCGCGCAGGGCCAGGGTTCCATGGTAAATCAGGTTGAACGCAGTGTTTTGGTCTCCTTTGCATGAGACCGGTTGGATATGGTCGTAGGCCTGATTTTCCCTGATGGTATAGCTCGGCTGACCATTTAGTTCCGTGACCTGAACCTGACCGGTCTCATGGTCCGGGTCACGCTGGATCGCGGAGGTATCGAGCTGCCAGTGCCTCATCCGAGCCAGGATCTGCTGACCCAGTTCGTCCATGCCAATGCGGCTGATGAACAGAGGTTCTAATCCGAAACCTTTGAGATGGCGGACGACGTTGAACGGAGCTCCGCCGATGACGGATTTATCGGCAAAAATATCAAAAAGAACCTCCCCGAAAAGGAGAGGGCGGTTTAGACGTTGCATAAGTAAAATTCTATAGTTTTGATCATTCAGGTTAAAAAAAGTATAACAGGTCAGATGGTCTTTTCAAATTTTACGACCCTGTTGACCGGGCGCAGTCGGTTTGAACGGGCCGTTTTTTGAAGAACTGGCAAAGATGCTCTACAATGGATTGTGGACAGAGTCTTTGTATTGAGCGAAAGTGGCGGTTTGTTCCCGTCGGCTGACAAATGGTCCTTCCGGCTTTCTGATATTCTGCTGAAATGAGTCCCCATGATCCGTTTTCTGCTCTTCTTGGTGTTTTTCCACATGGTGGCTTCCGTGGCCTGCGCCGAGAGTCTGCGCATGGAGATTGACGGGGTCGATAAGGAACTCAAATCCATTCTTGCCACCGGGCTGGTCTTGCCGCCGGGGATCGTAAAGAACGACCAGGTCAACCAAAATTGGCTGAACCGTTATCAACAGCGCCTGCCGCAAAAAGTGAAAGATATTCTTGAGCCCTACGGGTATTTTTATCCGCAGATCAACAGTTCCGTCAGCCGGCATGCCGAAGAGTTCGTATTAACTATAGCCGTGGCTGCCGGGGAGCCATTGCGCGTGACCAGTTTGGATGTCAAGCTGAGTGGCCCAGGAGAAACCGATAGCGGTCTGCAGCAAGCTGTGTCAGCTTTTCCCCTGCGGGTTGGCGATATTCTACTACAGCGCAGCTATGAGCAAGGGAAGAGCTCCTTGCAGCAGGAAGCTTTAGATCGTGGATTTCTTGATGCTGACTACAGCGCACATGAAATCCGTGTCAGTCTTGAAAAAAGGACTGCGGCCATTGTTTTGACCTTGAACACCGGGGCCAGATACCGTTTCGGGGAAACCCGGTTTTCCGGTGAGGAGAGTTACCCGGACAAATTTCTGCGCCGCTTTCTCAGCTACAAACAGGGGGAAAAATTTAGTTATCGACTGTTAAATCAGAGTCAGTTGAATTTTATCAATGCGGATCTTTTTGAAACTGCTGCGGTCAGGCCTCTGCTGGGAGAAAAGAAGGATCAGGCCGTCCCCGTTCTGGTCGAGCTGGATCCGATGCCACGCCATCAGTTACGTCCGGGGATCGGTTATGGCACAGATACTGGTGGGCGCCTTTCGCTCCGCTATCGGAATTTAAACCTGCTGCACCGGGGCCACGAATTTAAGGGAAATATCCTGCTTGCCGAACGCCAACAGTCCTTACTGTCGACCTATATTATTCCGGATCCCCGGCGCATCGACAGTCAGCTTCTGCTCCATGCCGGTATCAACCGGGAAGATACCGACAGTTATCTCAGCCGGGAACTGTTTGGCGAAATCGAATACCAGAGGGCCTTGTCCAAACGGCTGAGCGGATCACTGTTTCTTCGTTACAGCTCGGAATTTTCACGTATTTCAGGCGAAGAGGACGGTTCCGAACTGTTGCTGCCCGGGATCAGGCTGGCATGGACCGCAGTGGATGACCCTTTGCGGGGCCGCCGGGGATTCCAGGCCAAGCTGACCCTGCAGGGGAGCCAACAGAGTGCAGTGTCCGACACCAGCCTGGTTCAGCTCATCGGCCAGGTGACCGGCTTACAACCGCTTTCCGAAAACTTCAGTTTATTGGTCCGCTTGCAAGGGGGAACCACCTGTCTCGACGACCCCTTCGATACCTTGCCGGCTTCACTACGGTTTTTTGCCGGTGGCGACAAAACCGTGCGCGGTTATGCCTATCAATCTTTGGGTCCGAAGGATGAGGATGGCAATGTTGTTGGCGGCCAGCATATGCTGGCCGCATCAATGGAACTGGAACGGCGCTTTTTCAAAGATTACGGGGTGGCCGTGTTCTATGATATCGGCAATGCCTTTAATTCTTTCAATGATTATGAATTGAAACAGGGGGCCGGGATCGGGCTGCGTTATTATACCCGGATCGGTGCACTACGGCTTGATCTGGCGCGCCAGATTGGGGAACCAAAGAATAAATACCGGGTTCATTTCAGTGTGGGGATCGGATGGTAAGGCTCAGTGTCATTCTGGCAGGCCTGATCCTGGTGATTACGGCAATGATTGCCGGCTGCGGCTGGCTGTTCAATTCCACTGCCGGGACCCGTTGGCTGGTGGAACATGCCCTGGCCTGGAGCGGGCAGGATATAACTGCTGGCCGTATTGACGGAACATTGCTGGGCTCGCTGGAACTCGGCGAGGTGAGGGTCAATTCTGGTACGGAACAGATCTTTATCGATCGGCTGAGTGCTGATAGCCGTTTGATCACGCTCTGGCCGCTGCATATTCGGATTGCGACCCTGGAACTCGGGGAAATTCGGTTGGTGGCAACGGAGGCCGCTTCGGATACTGAAGCGAGCCCGGATATCAACCTGCCGAGCTGGCCATTAGCTCCCGGATTTATCGATTTTCTTGATCTGGAGATCGACCGGCTGGTGGTTCACAGGGTCGTGCGTATGCAAAGCGGTGGGACGAACCTGCTCTGTGAGAATATTCAAACCCGGATTCGGCTGCAAAACGCTCAATTACAGGTTGACCAACTCAGCCTGCAAACGCCGCCCGCGACTCTGACCGGCTCTGCGCAGCTCAACCTGATACAACCCGGCCTGAAAACAGACCTTTCCGCCGTTGCCCGCCCGCCCATATCAGCCTGGCAGCATGTCCGCATGGAGGGGAGTTTGAAGGCGGTAAAATCCGGTGCGAAGCTGAGCGGACCGGTGGTAGTGCATTTAACCGAGAAGGGCGGGGTCGAAACCCGAGCCAATGGAACGCTGACCCTGGCTTCGCAAACCCTGACTCTTCGTGACCTGACTGTTCAACGTTCCGACCGCCAGGGGGAGCTCGGCGGCTCGGTTCGCCTGTCAACAAAAGGTCCGGCTCCGCAGATTCAAGGTCATTTGCTGCTTGAACAGGTTGATCTCGAACCTGAAACCGGGCGCCCCCTTAAGTTGTCCGGAGAAGTGCTGGCCGAGGGGAATATCGATTCCTATAACGGCCACTTTAACCTGAATAGCTCAGGTCCGGGAGTTTATTCGGCCAAGCTGAAGGGGCGCTTCCAAGGGGCCAAGCACGATATGACTGTATTCAACCTGGATGGCTCGGTACTGAACGGGCAGGTTGCTGGAACGTTGAGCGCTGCCTGGGACAATGGTTTGCAACTGCAGTCCACCCTGACCGGAACCACACTGGATCCGGAACCGCTGTGGTCGCAATTAAGTGGACAACTTAATGTCACAGCCATCGCCGAGTATACTCACAGACCCGGTCAACAACAGCAGGGGCAACTCGAGATCAAGCTGGCAGAATCAACATTGCAGCAAAAGACCCTGCAAGGTCAGGCCAAGGTTTTCCTGCACAACGAGGAAATTATGCTGGATACCTTGCAACTGCATGGCGAAGGCGTCTCCATTTCCGCTACGGGCAACCCGGCCGAACGTCTACAGGTCGCGGCCACGGTCGCGGATCTGGCCGCAATCAGCAAAGATGCCGGCGGCCAGTTGACCGCAGCGGGCTGGGTTCAGCTCCAAACGCACCTCGCTGCTGACCTGACCGTGCAGGGGGAAAACCTCTCTTTTCAGGACTGGGCACTCAAAAAACTGGCCATGTCCGGACAAATTACAGAACAGAGCAGCGCGCTTAAGGTTACTGGCAAGCTGACCTCGCTGTCAGCACAGGGGGGAGCGCAAAGTCTTTTTGATGAGGCTCAGGTTCAGGTCAGCGGCACGCTCAACGATCATGCCATTGCCGTGCGGGCGCAGCGGCAGGATAGCCTTCTGGCGTTCACGGCTGCTGGGCGCTGGGATAATCAGCAGTGGCTTGGAGTGCTGCACACTATTCATATGTCCGAACCGCACTTGGGCGAGTGGGATTTGCGCAGCCCCGCCACGGTAACAGTTTCGCCGCAGCAGGTGCAGGTCGGCGCCATTTCTTTGCGGGGGGACGGCGGGCAGAGCCTGCAGGTTGAGGGTCATTATTCCCAAGGTGAGCAAGATTCTGCAGTGAACCTGTCCTGGCAGAATCTCGACCTTGCACCGTTGGAGTTCTGGCTTCCCGAATGGGCTGTTTCCGGCCACAGTAGTGGGCAGTTACGTGGCCAACAGGGCGCGAACAACAGCCTGCAAGGGGAGCTGAGCTTGACGGCCGAAGTGGAGCGGGAGGACGTGAAGTTGACGGTCCAACAAGGGGGAGGCGAGGTTCATTGGGATGGGAGTACCATCAGCGGCAACATCGAGCTAGACCTGACTGAAATGGGAACAGTGCAGGGCCGGGTCAGCGGTGAGTGGAAGGATTTGCGGAGTCTGCCCAGTCAGTTGCAGGCCACCCTGAGTGCCCAGCATATGCCACTTGCTACGGCTGATGCCTGGTTGCCGCCGCACACCACCCTGACCGGAAACTTCGGCTGGGATCTGGAAACCGCCTGGACTCCGGCTGCGGGACTGACCGGAACTGGCACCTTCCATGCCGAGGATGGCCAATTGACCTGGCCGGTACTGGATGAAACCATCAGTACCAGGCTGGACTCCATTGCCGTTACCTGGGCACTGAGTGATGTTTTTTCCCTGAATCTCACCGCTGATCTTGGCGAAACCGGACAACTGTCCGCCCAGGCCCGGTTCCCTCTCAAACTGACCATGCCGCCGGCTTTCGATCGCAGCGCGCCCTGGGATGTTGCTATAAAAGGGGATTTTCGAGATCAGGGGCTGGTTGAAATGCTCGCCGGAGATTGGGTGCAGGAGACTGCCGGGATCATTTCTCTCGATTATCACCTGAGCGGAAGCTATGCGAAACCGTTGATGAAGGGCAGTTTTCAACTTAGGGAGGGGGGCGCATTCATTCCACGGCTCGGGATCAAGGTCAATCGTATCGAACTGACCGGACTGTTCGATGCCGAACGGATCTCCATCACCGGCTTGTCGGCCGAGGCAGGGGAGGGAAAGCTGACCGGGGACGGCTATTTGACCTTGAATAACTGGCGGCTCCAGGCTTATCATTTCAATTTAACGGGTCAGCGGTTCCAGTTGTTCAACCTTCCCGAGCTGCAGGTCGCTATTAATCCGGATCTTGAAATTTCCGGAACCGAACAACAGCTAAAAATTCGGGGAGAGGTTCTTTTCCCCGATGTTCTGGTGCGTGAGAGCGGCAACAAGGAACTGGCCAGGAACAGCCCGGATCTAATCATTGTCGATCGACAACAGAAACCTTCCACAACACTGCCACTGACTCAGGATATCGATGTAAAACTGGTGGTCGGTGAGCGTGTCCTGGTCGATTTTGGCGGGATTGAAGCCAAACTCGATGGGGAAATTCGGCTGACCTCCACTGCGGACAACGATTATGCGGCGACGGGGAAAATCGCCATCAGCAAAGGTAAATTCTCCAGCTACGGGGTCAGTCTGGATATCAACCGCGGGGATCTGTATTTTGCCGGTGGTCCTCTGCAACGGCCGATTCTGGATATTCTGGCATTGCGCACCATCGGTGAAGTAAAAGCCGGGGTTAAGGTGAGCGGTACTGCTCAGAATCCGGTTGTCACCCTTTATTCTGAACCTTCCATGGCGGATACGGATATCCTTTCCTATATGGTTCTCGGGCGACCAGTGGATTCGAGTAGCGGCGGCGATTCCAACTTGCTGATGACTGCTGCCGGAGCGCTGTTGTCGCAAGGTGAATCCGTGGTCCTGCAAGAAAAACTGAAAGGGGTGCTTGGCCTCGATGTTCTGACCTTTAATGCCGGTAACGGCAATCTGAAGGATTCCGTTCTGACCACCGGTAAATACCTAAGCCCGGATCTCTATGTGAGTCTTGGCTACTCAGTGTTCAAAAATACCAATGAATTTACTCTCCGTTATCATTTAACGCCCAAGTGGGAGGTTGAATCGAATATCGGCGAGCAAAGCGGGGTCGATCTCTTCTATCGAATCGAGATCGAATAGTCCCGTTTCTCCAAACCACGCTCTGACCCGAAGGAGAATCCGTCATGCAACAACCATCACTCACCCCTGAGCATTGTGCAGAACTCTTGCAGGGTGCCAAAGCCATTGTCGCCCTGACCGGGGCAGGTATCTCCACTGCCGCCGGAATCCCTGATTTCCGTGGACCTAAAGGGCTTTATGTCACTCGCCGCTACGACCCGACGAAGGTTTTCGAAATCGATTCTTTTCAACGTCAACCGCAGTATTTTTATGAATTCTCACGTGACTTCGTTGCAACCGCCAATACTATCCAACCGACCTTTACCCATAATTTTCTGGCCCGGCTGGAACAGGATCAACGGCTTGCCAGCGTCGTCACCCAGAATATCGACCTACTCCATCATCAGGCCGGAAACAAGAAGATCATCGAACTGCACGGCTCTTACAGCAGTGCTACCTGCCAGGCTTGTGGGCAGCATTTTCAAAATCTCAGCTATGGGTGGTGGCAGGGGCTGATGGCGGAGAGCTCAACTCCGCCGGTCGCCCGGTGCCCAGACTGTTGCGGTGTCCTGAAACCGGATATCGTATTTTTCGGAGAGATGGTGCACAAGTTTGCTGCTGCTGAGGAACTGGTGGCCGAGTGCGATCTACTGTTGGTGCTCGGCTCCTCCCTGCAGGTGTCGCCGGCCTCCCATTTACCGTACCTGACAACTGCGCCGACGATTATTGTCAGCCAGGGAGAAGTGATGTTGCCGGCTGCGGAGCAGCGCTTTTTTGTCGATGCCGATCTGGATCGCTATTTCATGGAGGTGGCGAAATATCTGCCGGAGGTTACAGATTGTTGAACAGGGTCTGGCCGATTTAGCAAATTCGGTCGGGATAAATAGTTTCTGTCTGGAAACCGCCCTTTTCCGCAATCTCGGCGTCAATCTACGCATTTGATTGTGCGGCGTAAAGCACTACACCTCCGCACAAATGCTTGATTTCCTTGATCTTGCGAAAAATTTTTGGTTTCCAGATCAGAAACGTTACAGTACCCCACCGGAGTTTCCGGATGGAAACTAAATAGTGAAAGGCCCGCTGAGCATGTTGCCTGCGGGCCTTCTGTTTGTATGTGAATCCTTACACGGGATGATCCGCCATTTTGACATGCCGGATGGGTGGAAAACCTTCTCAACTGCTCTGTCTCGTCTTCGATAGGCATCACTCCTTTCCTGTATATGTAAGTATATCGCTATCCGGGGCGGAACGGAAGCCGTGCCCTTGATTTTTGTGATATGGTAAGGCGACAGTTGGGAATTAGTCCGCTGCACGCTTAACAGACTTTCTGCTCTCATGCTTTGTGGTCAGGAAAAGGGTCGCTCGTATGGAATACTTACTGATCTGGGTACTGTTCGCCTGTGCTGCATACGCTGTTGCCAGCAGCCGTGGTCGGAATAAATTTCTCTGGTTTGCTATTGCCCTGTTTATTGGGCCATTTGCCGTTCTGATCGTTGCGTTGATCCCCCTCGGGAAAGACCCCGAGGAGGGCTATAAGTAGGCTTTCTCAGTTTAATCAGCTCGGCGAGTGCTAAAAATGCTGTGAATTCTGCTACTATTTGATTATCAAGGATGCAAACATGAATTCTCTGGTTGAACAACAATTTGTTTGATCTTAAGGAGCTTGCCCATGCCAGACGACGATCAGGTAAAAAACGGGAAGAAAGATGTCAGCCTGTATGAAAAACTGGTTGCCAGGACCGAAAAACTGCTCGAAAGCGGCCGCAAAAACCTCGATGAAGCCCTAAAAAAGGCGGGGGACGAATTGGAAGCGGCCGGAGAGTTTACCCGTGAGCAGGCAGACAAAATCTCGCAATTTGTGCGCCGAGATCTGGAACATACGGCCAAAGATGCCAATAAGGCGAAAGAGTCTCTCAAGGAAGCGGTCGATCCGAGCCGGATTGCCGCCGGAGCCCAAAGCATCTTTGCCAGAATACTGTCGGCTTCGGCAGACACGCTGAACGAGTGGGCTCAGAAATCCCAGCAGAATATCGAGTTCAAAACCGGGGAAGTGACCAGTCCGGGGACCTTGACCTGTAAAAACTGCGGTGAGCAGATTCATATGAAAAAAACCGCGCGGATTCCGCCGTGCCCGAAGTGTTTTCACCCACACTTTCGTAAATCTTATTGATATTGTCGGATCAAACCAAATACAAGGACACGATTCTGTCGCCGTGGGCAGTATGATTGAATAAATTGTGCGTTTTCAACCTCGGAATATCAATATTTTAAGAACCTGTCATCGGTTTCAGTCCTTCGGTTTTGAGATTAGCGGGCTGTCCTTGGCAGCCTGCTAATGGCATTGAAAAATGCCTGTATAAAGTGCACAATACGCCTGCTACGAGCCAGCTATGATCCGGTTAACGTCGGTATCTTGGCGTATCCCGAGAAAGCCCACATAGGTTCTTCGGCGCTGTCCTGATTGGTGGCGTGGCTCGAGGGAAATTTCTTGATTTAGTTTTTTGAAACTTCTCTGCCTGGGGCTTGGTTATTTTCAATGATTAAAAATTCCAACTGAAGGCTTGAGGCTATTTTCCCCTTTCTAGATGGGTTTTTCCAGGTTGTTAAATATGTCGTTAGTGGTTCCTGCTCTTGTTCTTCTTGCCGGACTGGTTATGCTGGTCTGGAGCGCCGATAAATTTGTCGAAGGTGCGGCGGCAACGGCACGTCATGCCGGGATGCCTTCACTGCTGATCGGGATGGTGGTCATCGGGTTTGGCACATCCGCTCCGGAAATGGTTGTTTCCGCCATTTCCGCCTCCCAAGGGAATCCAGGATTGGCTCTCGGGAATGCTTATGGCTCAAATATTTCCAACATTGCGTTGATTCTTGGTGTGACCGCGGTTATTAGTCCGATATCGATCAAATCAGGCATATTGCGCAAGGAGCTGCCCGTGTTGCTCCTGGTCACCTTGTTGGCTGCCGGGCAACTCTTTGACCTGTATCTAAGCCGCCTTGATGCCGTCGTTCTGCTGGTCGTGTTCTTCGCAATTATGGGCTGGTGGATCTGGCTGGGGCTTCATCAAAGACGGGACAGTCTGGAGGTTGATCTGGATGTTGAACTGGAAATGACCTTGATCCCCCTGAAAACGGCCCTGTTTTGGCTGTTCACGGGAATGATCCTGTTGATTCTCAGTTCCCGCGCCCTGGTCTGGGGAGCTGTCGAAATAGCTCGAGCCTTCGGCGTCAGCGATCTAATCATCGGCCTGACCATAGTGGCCATCGGAACCTCATTGCCTGAGCTCGCTTCCGCCATTGCCGCGACCCGCAAAGGCGAACACGACCTGGCTCTTGGTAATGTCCTTGGCTCCAACCTGTTCAACACTCTTGCCGTTGTCGGGATTGCCGGGCTTATTCACCCGCTGACTGTCGGACCTGAAATCCTCTATCGGGACTGTTCGGTCATGGGTGGATTGACCCTTGCTTTGTTTTTTGTCGGGAGCGGTCGCAAAGGGCAGCGACGAATCACCCGCCCCATGGGGGCTCTGCTGATCCTGGTTTATCTCTGCTATTCCGGATACCTGTTGGGCAAAGTTATCGGTATCGTTTAGCCCAGGCTTGACCACCGATCTTTTTGGCATGACTATTACCTTCACTTTTTGTAAGTGCCGCCCTGATTCACAGCCTGCTTGCACAGCTGAAGCCAGCCTATTAGCTATCTCAGTGCAAATCACTTTCAGAATATAATTAATGCTTCTATCCAGAAATGGCACTAGTTTAAGCAACTTTGCAGTAAACTCGGGACTGTCCCCAGGGTCATCGGGGGCTGTCCCGGTTTCGCTGCCAGCGTCTCTTAAACGAGCATCATTCCCACTACCCCGTGGTTTTTCTTAGGTCTGAATCGATTCGACACGACCTGATCGATGGAGTTGACTTTCTTTTTCAAAAAGAATAATATTCTATGGAAATGGAGAATTAGAGAATGATCGACGAAATTGACCATAAAATACTGGCGATCCTTCAGGAGAAGGCCCGCATCCCGAACGCCGAAGTTGCCCGTCAGGTCAATATGGCACCTTCCGCCGTGTTGGAAAGAATTCGTAAACTGGAAGAGCGGGGAATCATTGAAGGGTATGAGGTTCGTCTTAATCCGAACGCTTTCAACCAGGGGCTGACCGCCTTTGTTCAGGTCTATTCGATCTCTTTGGATCGTGCTAGCCTGGAGGGGCGATTAGCACAGGTGACCGGGGTACAAGACGTGCATCAGGTGGCAGGGGAAGATGGCCACCTGCTTAAGCTCCGGGTCGCGGACAATGCTGAACTTGGCAGAATTCTGGCCGAAGAGATCGGGACCATTCCAGGGGTTCAGCAAACCAAAACCAGTATCGTTTTAAATACCATCAAAGAAACCAGAAAAATTGACCTAACCCGGCTAGTACAGGAATAAAAGGAGTCTGTTCATGCCCATGTCACAAAGTTTTAAAGAGCGTTTGTTTCCCATTGCCCAGCAGTTGGTTGATCATTACGGCACGCCTTTCCACATTTATGATGAAGTCGGTATCCGCGAGACCGGTGAAGCGCTGAAAAAAGCATTCGCAGGGATTGACGGTTTTCGTGAATACTATGCGGTCAAGGCCTTGCCGAACCCCCGTATTCTCGAACTGATGCACGACATGGGTTTTGGGTTTGACTGCAGCTCTATCGCCGAACTGGTGCTGAGCCGGCAGGTTGGCGCACGCGCTGAAGACCTCATGTTCACCTCAAACAATACCACTGCAGCCGAGTTTGCCGCAGCCGCAGCTGACGGGGGGAGCATCCTGAATCTGGACGATATGTCCCTGATTGAAAAAGTTCCCGAATTCCCTGAACTGGTCTGTTTCCGCTACAATCCTGGTCCGCGCCGGACCGGTAATGTGATTATCGGCAATCCGGTCGAGGCGAAATACGGGGTCAGCCATGAGCAGGTCGTCGAGGCCTATCGACTGGCCAGGGCCAGAGGCGCCAAGCGCTTCGGACTGCACACCATGGTCGCCTCCAACGAACTGGATTATACCTATATGGTTGAAACGGCCCGGATGGTTCTGGATATTGTCGAGACAGTATCCGCCGAGTTGGATATCCGCTTTGAATTCGTTAACATCGGTGGTGGGTTCGGAATTCCTTACCGGCCCGAGCAGGAGGCCCTGAATATCTCTGCTCTGGCCACCGAGGTTACCGGGTTATTCAATGCGTTTAAGGAACAACACGGCTATGCGCCGCGCATGTATATGGAGAGCGGTCGGTTCATGACCGGACCACATGGCTGCCTGGTGACCACGGCCATCAATCATAAACAGATTTATCGCAACTATATCGGCCTTGATGCCTGCATGTCCTCGTTGATGCGTCCGGCCCTTTATGAAGCCTATCACCACATTGACATCGTTGGCAAAGAGGCTGCGCCAAAGGATCATGTTTATGATCTGGTCGGTTCTCTGTGCGAAAATAATGACAAGTTTGCCGTCCAGCGGGAACTTCCGAAAATTGTTGATGGTGATATCGTGGTGATCCATGATACCGGCGCTCACGGACATGCCATGGGGTTCCAATACAATGCACGCCTGCGGCCGAAAGAACTGCTCCTGCGTGCTGACGGCAGTGTTGAATTGATTCGGCGGGAAGAGACTTTAGAGGATTATTTCGCTACCTTGAATTTCGGTGCCGACAGTTTCAAGCCGACCACGAACTGACAACGACCGTGTCCAGATCTGCAATAAGCACTCATCAGGAAATCCTGAAGCCGTTGACCGTTGAAGCATTGGTCAACGGCGGGGCAGGGCTGGTTCGCCATGAGGGGCAGGTTGTCTTTGTCCCGCATACCGCTGTCGGCGATGTCATTACCTGTGCGATCAGCAGTCGGAAAAAGACCTATGCTGAGGCTCGGCTGGTCGATCTGATCAAACCGGGCCCAGGGCGCTGTCAACCTATTTGCCCGGTCGCCGGAAAGTGTGGCGGCTGTCAGTGGCAGCATCTTGCCTATCCAGAACAGGCTTTTTGGAAAGATTATCTGTTTCGGCAGACCCTTATCCGCCGTTGTGGCATTAGTGAAGAGCGGATTCTGCCATTGCTGAAGGCTCCGGAACCATTTGGCTACCGCAGCCGCGTACAGATCAAATGTCATAATACCGGGGCCGGCTTCATCTCCGGATTTTACCGTCCAAAAAGTCGCTATGTGGTTGGCATTGAGCGCTGTCCGCTGATTCCTGATAAGCTGAACGGATTACTGGCTGAATTACGTCTCCTTATCGATGGTTCGTTTTTTGCGGGGGAGATTCCCCAGATCGATCTGGGCATTGACGACCACAAGAAGTGCACTGCGGTGATCCACTACGTTGGCCGACAAAGCTCGGCACTGGCAGCCCGGCTTGAGGCATTGCAGGGGCTGGCGGATATCTTCCTGCAGCAGGGCACCAAGAAAAAGATGCAGCAGGTCTGTGGCGACGGCCGACTGGGTATTGTCGTCGACGAACCTCCATTGGAATTGAAGTATCTGGTTGGCGGCTTTGCCCAAATCAATCTAGCCCAGAATCGGCTGATGGTGGCGAAGGTTCTCGATTTGCTGGACTGGTCTAAAAATGACCGGGTTGTTGATCTTTATTGCGGGATGGGCAATTTTTCTCTGCCGCTGGCCCGACGGGTTGATCAGGTGTTAGGCATTGAAGAGTCGCCTTTGTCGATTGCGATGGCAAAACAGAATGCTGTCGATAACGGGCTTTTGAATGCCCATTTTCAGTGCCATTCGGTCGAACGGGACCTGGACGGATTGCTTGGGTCGTCTCCGGTCGATATTCTGGTTCTTGATCCGCCCCGAAGCGGTGCATACGAGGTGATGAAACAGATTGCCGAGAAAATGGTCAGCCATGTTATATATATATCCTGCGACCCGCAAACTTTGGCTCGCGATCTGGGCCGGCTCATCCATTGTGGGTACGAGGTGGTTTCAAGTCAGCCATTGGATATGTTTCCACAGACATATCATTGTGAAAGTGTCACTTATCTAAGAAGGCTGCCCTAAGCGTCTGCCTTAATCTTGTGCAGCCAATGACTGCTTTGGTTATTTATTGGGCAGACTTTGCAACGGATCCGGAACCCACCATGTGTTATTATTTTTGAGGTGGCTATCTGTTTGAAATTTTAACAATTTATTTTATTGTCGGATAGATAATTGCTGGCAGGATCTTTGCTTGTATCCTGTCCAGTTTAAACGTCAGATTTTTTTGACAGAATATTAAACAGCAAAAGGAGGCAGGTCCTATGCGTAAGGTTGAAGCGATAATTAAGCCCTTCAAACTCGACGAAGTTAAAGAGGCTCTGAACGAAATAGGTATTCAGGGAATTACCGTCAGCGAGGTCAAGGGCTTCGGGCGGCAAAAAGGCCATACCGAGCTTTATCGTGGGGCCGAGTATGTTGTCGACTTTATTCCGAAAATCAAAATGGAAATCATTGTATCCGACGACCTGGTTGCCCAGGTTGTGGATACAATTGCCGAATCAGCGAAAACCGGTCGGATCGGTGATGGCAAAATTTTCGTCACCTCCATCGAGGATGTTGTGCGGATTCGTACCGGTGAACGGGGCGAAGACGCATTATAGTTCTAAATTGTTCTTTATTTAGAATTGAATAGGTGGTCTTTCAGAGGAAATCATCAATCAAAAGGAGAAATCAACGATGACCCCAAGTGAAGTAGTTAAGTTTGCAGAAGAAAATGATGTGCAGTTTGTTGATTACAAGTTTCTCGACTTCGTCGGTATCTGGCAGCATTTTACCACTCCGATTTGTGAGTTCAGCGAAGAAACCTTCGAAGAAGGCATCGGTTTTGATGGTTCCTCGATCCGTGGTTGGCAGCCGATTCACAATTCCGATATGCTGATCATGCCCGACCCGAAAACTGCCAAAATCGACCCCTTCGTGGAAATGACCACCCTGAGCCTGATCTGCAACATCATTGATCCGATTACCCGTGAAGGTTATTCTCGCGATCCACGCTACATCGCTCAGAAAGCAGAAGCTTATCTTAAATCGACCGGCCTTGCCGACACCGCTTATTTCGGTCCGGAACCGGAATGCTTTGTTTTTGACGATGTTCGCTATGCTTCCAGCTCCAACGAATCTTTCTACAGCGTTGATTCCGTCGAAGGGATCTGGAACACCGGCCGCGAAGAGTTCCCCAACCTCGGCTACAAGCCGCGCCACAAAGAAGGCTACTTCCCCTGCGCACCGACCGACAGCATGATCGATCTGCGGAATGAAATGGTTGCTGTCCTGCAGCAAGTCGGTCTGCACATTGAATGTGCTCACCACGAAGTTGCCACCGGCGGCCAGATTGAAATCGATATGCGCTTTGACTCCCTGCTCAGCATGGGCGATAACCTGCAATGGTTCAAATACGTCATCAAAAACGTTGCTGTCCGTAACGGTAAAACCGTCACCTTTATGCCGAAGCCGATCTACAATGATAACGGGTCCGGTATGCACTGTCACCAGTCCCTGTGGAAAGACGGCAAAAACCTGTTTGCCGGCGACGGCTACGGCGGCCTTTCCAAAATGGCTATGTACTATATCGGCGGCATTATGAAACATGCCAAGGCACTGTGTGCTTTCACCAATCCCAGCACCAACTCTTACAAACGTCTGGTGCCCGGTTTCGAAGCTCCTGTCAATCTGGCTTACTCCAACCGGAACCGTTCAGCTTCGTTGCGTATTCCGGTCACCAACAACGAAAAAGCCAAGCGGGTCGAGTATCGGACTCCCGATGCTGCTGCCAACGGTTACCTCGCTTTTGCCGCGATGGTCATGGCTGGTCTGGACGGCATCGAAAACAAAATCGATCCAGGTCAACCGCTGGACAAAGACATCTACGGTTTGTCTCCTGAAGAACTTAAAGACATCCCAAGTGTTGCCACTTCACTTGAAGATGCTCTTGATAACCTCAAAGAAGATCATGAGTTCCTGCTCAAAGGTGATGTCTTCACTGAGGATGTCATTGACATGTGGATCAGCTACAAAACTGCCGCTGAAGTTGACGCTGTTCGTATGCGTCCCTGCCCGGAAGAATTCGCTCTCTACTTCGATTGCTAATTCTTGTTTCGCACAGCAAAAAAGCCCCCGGACTTGTCCGGGGGCTTTTTTTATTTAAAGAGCGGTGCCTGGATTTGTTGGTTTTGAATCCTGGTGCCGATAGGGCCAAGCTCAGGCGACAGCATCCTCTTTGACAATATGGATATCGCGCTGCGGGAAGGGGATGGAAATCCCTTCTGCATCGAAGCGCAGTTTGACATTTTCATGGAAGTCGAACAGGACCGGCCAGTAATCGCCACTCTTAACCCACGGACGAACGGCAAAATTAATGCTGCTGTCACCCAATTCCAGAACCCCGATGGTGGGGGCAGGGTCAGTCAGAATTCGTGAATCCTGATTCAGCAGATCCTCGATAACAGAACGCACTTTTTTTAGATCATCGCTGTAGCCGACCCCGACGACCATATCCACCCGCCGGGTTTCCTTGGCGGAGTAGTTGGTAATGGTCGTGCCGATAATTTGCCCATTGGGAACAGTGATCTCCTTGTTGTCCGGAGAACGCATCCTGGTACTGAAAATCTGAATTTCTTCAATAATTCCAGAAACTCCTCCCGCTTCGACAAAATCGCCGACCTTGAAAGGCCGAAACAGGATCAGCATCACCCCGGAAGAGAAGTTGCCCAGAGTCCCCTGTAGGGATAAGCCGATAGCAAGGCCGGCGGCAGCAATGATTGCCGCAAATGAAGTGGTCTGAATGCCCAGTTTGCCAAGGGCCGCCAAGGCGACAAAGGTCATCAGAGCGATATAGATCAGACTTCTGGCAAATTTGATAAGGGTTTCATCGACCCGGCTTTTGTGCATCATTTTTGCCACGCCGTTCGCAAGCGCACCGGAGACGATGCGCCCAATAACAAAAATGATAATCGCCCAGATCAAAGGTAGACCATAGGTTTGAACTAACTCAATGGCTTTATCCGCTGAAATGGCATCCATTCCGACCTCCTCGGCTCATTCTTTAACAGGTTGTTTTGCAGATGACTACTGAGGGTTGTTATCCGGCTGGCGCCGGATAACAACTTTAATGAGAAAATTTAGCATGAGTCGGCAGGTTTGCAAGTAGCAAGAAGGTGATTCTTAACCGGCTTTTTGAGAAATATAGTTTTTAATAACTTCAACTTTGGCGTCAAGAACTTCGACCCTGCGTTCACGACGCTCCAGGTCGGCAAAAGCCTCCGGCAGCGCCGGGGTCTCACCGGTTGCCTGTTCGACGGTGTCGCCGAATTTTGCCGGGTGGGCCGTGGCAAGGCAGAGCAGGGGAGAATCGGGGCTGCGGAGCTGGCGGCCGACCGCAACGCCCACGGCAGTGTGAGGATCAAGGGTATAGCCGGTTTTTGCCTTAAACTCACGGATCGTTGCAACGGTCTCCTCGTCATTTATGGAAGCTGCGGCGAAGATTTCAGTCACCTGCTTTCGTTGCTCTTCATTAACGGAAATCGCGCCTGTTTCCTTGAACCGATCCATGGCTGCGCAGACCTTATCAGCTTGGCCGTCATAAAGATAAAACAGGTAACGTTCAAAGTTGCTGGCCACCTGAATGTCCATTGACGGGGACAGCGAATGGTGAACGGTGGCCTTGGAATAATCGCCGTCGTTGATAAAACGACTGAGGATATTGTTCGAATTGGTGGCCAGGATCAGGCGCTTGATCGGCACACCCATGGCCTTGGCTACATATCCGGCGAAAATATCTCCGAAGTTCCCGGTCGGCACGGCGACATCCATCTCCGTGGCAGAGGTTTTGGCCTGGACCTGGAACCAAGCATAAAAATAGTAAACCACCTGCGCCAAAACCCGGGCCCAGTTAATGGAGTTAACCGCTCCCAGGGCAAAGTTCTGTTTAAATTCAAGGTCGCCGAAAATATCTTTGACGATAGCCTGGGCATCGTCAAAGGTGCCCGTTACGGCGATGTTGAAAACATTCTTATCCAGCACCGTGGTCATCTGCATCTCCTGAACCGGAGAAACCTTGCCCTGTGGGTGGAGGATGAAGATATTGATCTTATCCTTGCCGCGGACACCGTAAATTGCAGCGCTGCCGGTATCTCCACTGGTGGCGCCGATTATGTTCATATGGCGGCCCTGCTTGGCGAGGACATATTCAAAAAGGTTGCCGAGGAACTGGAGGGCGACATCTTTGAACGCCAGGGTCGGGCCATGGAACAATTCAAGAATGAACAGATCATCCTGATGCACAACCGGGGTAACGTCTGGATGGTTGAAACTGGCATATGACCGCTCAATGATCTTTCGCAAGTCCACCGCGGGGATGTCGGTAGCAAATCTTGAAATGATATTGAAAGCAAGTTCCGGGTAGGGGAGCTTGGCGAGTTGCTGCAGTTCATCCTTGCTCAGGGTCGGGATCTGTTCGGGGAGAAGTAGGCCGCCGTCATCTGCCAGGCCCATCATAATCGCTTCAGTGAAACTTAAACCGCTCACTTTTCCACGTGTGCTGCAATATTTCATGGAGGGACTCTTTCTGTTTCAGTTGGAAATTTAAATGCTCGGGTCTTTTTTTCAGGATGAAGCACCCGGTCTGCCTGGTTCCCTGGGCACATTGTTCGGGCATTGCTGCATTCATCCGGCTGTTGCAGTGGCATCCTAGCAGGAAACCGCCAGGAAGAAAAGTTGCTATTGAAAACAACCGGTTGAATAAGAACGGGAGCTTCCCATAGAAAAGCTCCCGTCTGTTACCTATTTATTCTGTCCCTGCTTTTTAGCGGATTGGGGGATTAACGGGCATCCTCCTGCGCATCCACCACGGCAACGGCGGCCATGTTGATAATGTCGGTGACGTCATCGCCGCGCTGCAGGACATGGACCGGTTTCTGCATCCCCATCAGGATCGGTCCGACCGCTTCGGCTCCACCCAGTTTGTTGAGCAGCTTATAGCTGATATTGCCGGATTGCAGATCCGGGAAGATAAACACATTGGCGTTCCCCTTGAGTACTGAGAACGGGTATTGCTCTTCCATCAATTCAGGGTCGAGGGCGACATTGGCCTGCATCTCTCCTTCGACGATGAGATCCGGAGCTTGCTGCTTGACCAGGGCGGTGGCTTTTTTGACTTTCAGCGCGGACGGATGGCTGGAGCTGCCGAAGTTGGAAAAAGACAGCATGGCGACACGTGGCTCGATATCGAACTGGCGAACCTTCTCTGCGGTCAGGATTGCGGTCTCGGCAAGTTCTTCGGGGGTTGGATCGATGTCCACGGTTGCGTCGGAGAAAAACACCACCTTTTTCTTGAAGACCATCATGTACATGCCATGGACTTTTGACAGTTTGTCCTGCTTGCCGATGACTTCAAGGGCGGGGCGGATGGTTTCCGGATAGTGCTGGTTGATACCCGACAACATGGTATCGGCATCCCCTTTGTTGACCATCATGGCGCCAAAGTAGTTGTTGTTGGTCATGATGCGCCGTTTGGCTCCGGACTTGGTGACCCCTTTGCGTTGCCGTTTGATGAGCATGCTGTCGATATATTCACTGCACTTGTCGCAGGTCATGGGATCGACAACCTCTACATCATCAAGATCAAGGAACAATTCCTTGGCCCGTTTACGGATGGTTTCCTCAACCCCGAGCAGGATCGGTATGGCAATTTTCTCGTTGATCAGGATCTGGGCTGCACGCAGAACCTTGTCCTCTTCACCTTCCGGGAAGACGACCCGTTTCGGATTGGCTTTCGCCTTGTTGATCAAGCCGCGCATGATTTCTTTGGAACGTCCCTGCATTGCTTCGAGGGATTCAAGATATTTTTCCATGTTTCCGATGGGCCGTCTGGCCACACCGGTGTCCATGGCGGCCTGCGCGACGGCAGGAGCGACATAGAGCAGGACCCGTGGGTCAAACGGCTTGGGAATAATGTATTCACGGCCGAATTGAATGCTTTCGCCGGCATATGCCTTACGCACCGAATCCGGGACATCCAACTTGGCCAGGTCAGCCAGGGCCTTGACGGCGGCGAGTTTCATTTCATCGTTGATGGCGGTGGCATGGGTGTCCAAAGCGCCGCGGAACAGGAACGGAAAACAGAGCACGTTATTCACCTGATTGGCGTAATCGGAACGACCGGTGCCGATAATGACATCGCCGCGCACCGATTTGGCCTCAGGCGGGGTAATCTCCGGGTCCGGGTTGGCCATCGCAAACACGATCGGGTCTTTGGCCATCGATTTCAGCATGTCTGTGGTCAGGGCCCCTTTGGCCGAAACCCCGAAAAAGATATCGGCATCAACCATAGCATCGGCCAGGGTTCTGGCCTCAGTTTCCGCGGCCAGGCGCTCCTTGTAGGGGTTCATTCCTTCGGTTCGGCCTTTATAGATAACCCCCTTGGTGTCGCAGAGGATGACGTTGTTCTTATCGATCCCCATGCTGATGGCCAGGTTTGCGCAGGCGATACCGGCGGCTCCGGCCCCGTTAACAACAATACGAACATTTTCGATCTTCTTGCCGACGATCTCCAGCGCATTGACCATGCCGGCCGCGGCAATAATGGCGGTGCCGTGCTGGTCATCGTGGAATACCGGGATGTCCATCATCTCCTTGAGCTTTTCCTCGATATAGAAGCACTCCGGCCCTTTGATATCTTCCAGATTGATCCCGCCGAAAGTTGGCTCCAGCAGTTTCACCGTGCGAATGATTTCGTCCGGGTCCTGAGTGTCGAGTTCAATATCGAAGACATCGACATCGGCAAAGCTTTTAAAGAGGACACCTTTTCCTTCCATGACCGGTTTGCCGGCCAGCGCCCCGATGTTGCCGAGACCGAGCACCGCTGAGCCGTTGGAGACGACTGCGACCAGATTTCCTTTCGCGGTATACTTGTAGGCGTCATCAGGATTTTTCTCGATTTCAAGGCAGGGTTCTGCAACCCCTGGGCTGTAGGCCAGTGACAGGTCGCGGCTGGTTGCGCAAGGCTTGGTGGTGATAACTTCAATTTTGCCCTTTCGTCCGGAACTGTGGTAGTTGAGTGCATCTTCGCGCATTGACATGTGGGTCTCTCCTCCCGTAAATAATGTGCGGTCGTCAATCAAGTGGTCAAATATCGTTGTACAACGACGGAATGCTGGACCACATACAAAATTAATGAAGCTGAAAAATTATAGGCGGACTAAATGAAAGTCAAGCTCAATTGGTCTATCATATTGAATATAAACTTTTTTTTCTACATCGCAATGCTAATGCCAAGAATGGCGATAAATAAAAAAACTGTTAAAACAGAGTGTTGCAAAGACCTCTGCGGGATATGGGAAATTTTGAGATCAAAAAATGGCGAAAAATTAAAAAACATGGCGGGATCTGACCACTTTGAAAAGGCCGAACAAATATGAACTATAGAATCGGCGTCCTATCCGACACCCATGTCAGCTCATTGGCGGATGCCGCCAATCTTGCAGAGCTGTTATTGAACGGGCCCTTCCGTGGGGTTGATGCCATCCTGCATGCCGGGGACCATGTCTGTCCGGAATTGGAGAGCTGTTTCTATCCGCTCCCGTGGTATGGGGTCCGCGGTAATATGGACATGGGGCGGAGTGATTTACCCGACTGGCGAATTATCGACTTTGCTCCCTGGCGGATCGGTCTGATTCACGGCTGGGGAGCAGCGGCAGGGATTGAAAAACGGGTCTTGACAGCCTTCGCCGACCAGGATATCGATATCCTGGTTTTCGGCCACAGCCACCAGCCGCTCTCTCACCGCCAGGGCAAACTCCTCCTCTTTAATCCGGGTAGTCCGACCCAGCGACGAGGGGCGCCTTTTCACAGTGTTGGAGTTCTGCATCTTGGGGATGTCGTCAACGCTGAAATCATTCGGCTGGACTGAGCTGACAGCAATTCAATAACGAAATTCAAATTTCATTTGTTGCGGTTCGGTGGTACCGTTAGCAGTTGTTGCACAGATCTTTGCCTTATTGGCAGAGAGTTGATTGCACGTTCAAGTCTATGGAAATGTTTTCAAAAAAGGTTATTGGGAATGATTGAGATCTTTAAACATGGCGGACCGTTGATGTATCCGATCCTGCTTTGCTCCATTATTGGCTGGGCTATCTTTATGGAACGGGTCTTTGCCTTTTTCAGGGTCCGTCGGCAGCTCGTCGGTTTACGCAAGAACATTATCAAGTTACTGCAGAGCGATAACAAAGAACAGGCGCTTGGCTTGTGTAGCGAGCAAGCTTCGCCGTTGGCCAGAATCCTTTATGTGGTCCTTAAGCATCACGGACGCCAGCGTAGCGAGCTCAAAAGCCTCGCCGAGGAAGTCGGGGAACGGGAAGCCGTGGCTCTGCAACGTTATCTGGGGTTGCTGGGAACCATCGCCAACATCACTCCGTTGCTCGGATTATTGGGGACTGTTGTCGGGATGATTGAGGCCTTCAACATCATTGCCAGCCAGGGGGTCGGTTCCCCGTCTACTCTTGGCGGAGGTATTTCCCAGGCCCTGATTACCACCGCTGCTGGATTGACGGTTGCGGTACCCATGATTCTGCTGCATCGTTACCTGCTTAGCCGTTCCGACCGGCTGGTCCTTGAACTTGAGGAAGTCACCATGCAGGTTATCGATCTGATTGAGGAATAGCGCTATGGGGTTTCGCCGCCGCATTCCTGAATCGCCCAAGGTTGATCTGACGCCGATGATCGATGTGGTTTTCTTGCTGTTGATCTTTTTTATGATTTCCACAACCTTTGTCGAAAAACCCGGCTTGACCATTGATTTGCCGCAAACCGGATCCGATTCGATCATCAAGGAAAATAAAGAGGTTCATGTGTATCTGACCGATAAGGGTGAGGTCTTTCTGCAGCGCCGGAAAGTGACTCTGGACGAACTGACTGCCCAGTTGCGCTCCTATAAGCCCGACCAGGCTCGGCGGACGACTTTTTTGCTGATGGCAGATCGCGATGCCCTGCATGGCCAGGTTATCCGCTTGATGGATATTGCCAAACAGGCAGGGTTCAGCCAACTGGCCATCGCCACTGATCCTGACCGAAATACGACTGCAGGCAAAGGCGCAAAGGAGAAGTAATCGATATGTCCAAAACATTGGCAATATTGACCGGTGGCGGTGACTGCCCGGGGTTGAACGCCGTTATCCGGGCGGTAGTCAAGACCGCTGTTAATCAGCATGGCTGGCGGGTCCTTGGCATCGAAGATGGATTTGACGGGCTGGTCGGCAAGCTGCGCTGGCGTGAACTGGGGCTGGCTGATGTCCGTGGTATCCTGCCCCGTGGTGGAACAATTCTTGGGACAAGTAACCACGGTAATCCATTTAGTTACCCAGTAGAAGTTGATGGTAAACTTGAGCTTCATGATGTCTCTGACCGGGTCATGGAAACCTTTAAAAACCTTGGTGCCGATGTCCTCATTGCCGTGGGCGGTGACGGTACTTTGAAGATAGCCCTCGGGCTGGCTGAGAAGGGGCTTCCCGTTGTTGGTGTGCCGAAGACCATCGACAACGATCTGAAAGCGACCGATGTCACCTTTGGCTACCGCACTGCGGTCGGCATTGTGACTGAGGCGCTTGATCGCCTGCACACCACTGCGGAAAGCCATCATCGGGCTATGGTGGTGGAAGTGATGGGCCGGAATGCCGGTTGGATCGCCCTGGAGGCCGGGATCGCTGGCTCGGCCGATGCTATTCTGATTCCGGAAATTCCTTACTCCATCAATAAGTTATGTCAGGCTATCGAAAAACGCCGTGAGCACGGCAGCCGGTTTTCGATTATTGTGGTGGCGGAAGGGGCTTTCCCGGTTGCCGGGGAGAAAATCGTCCAAAAATCAGCTGCAGAAAATCTTGGCGTTGCCCAGCTTGGTGGGGTGGGTTACCAGGTGGCGCAGCAAATCGAGCAGTGTAACGACATCGAAACCCGGGTTGTTACGCTCGGCCATTTGCAGCGGGGCGGGACCCCGAGTCCATTCGACAGGATTCTGGCTTCCCGGTTTGGGGTCAAGGCGGTAGAGCTGGTCGCACAGGGCGAATACGGGAAAATGGTTGCCTTAAAAGGGACTCAGGTCGTCGGAGTTGAAATTGCCAGTGCCGTAGCCCACTTAAATTTAGTCGATCCGGCCGGTGAACTGGTCGCAACGGCCGAAGCCTTGGGAATCATGGTCGGCCGCTAAAGTTTTGTCGGGGCGTCAATATCTTGAGTAAGGCCGGTCGTTGCAAGATTGCGCGGTCTTCTGCCACAAGTCGCATGGCCGGGGCATTGGCGAACGGTGCAGGGATCGATGTGAATAATCACATCGGCGCCGGGGATCTCCCTGATGATCTCCTCCTGCAGCCGGTCGGCCAGATCATGCGCTTCGAACACGGTCATGTCTTTGCAAACCTCGAGATGAAAATCCATGATTTTCAGGGATCCGGCCCGGCGGGTCCGCAGGCCGTGATAGCCGCACAGCGGGCCGTCATGGTTGGTGATAACGCGGTGGATGGTCTGCTGAATCGACTCGGGGAGTTCCTGGTCGAGCATATCGTTCAGGCTTCTTTTGATCAGCTGTACGGCCTCATGGAGAATGTAGGAGGCAACCAGAATTGACAGGGCCGGATCCAGCCAGCTGACATCGAAGAAACGGATGAACAGCAAGCCGGCCATCAGGCCGAGGTTGCTGTAAATATCCATACGGAAATGCAGGGAGTCTGCCTCCAGCGCTGAGGAATCGGTCTGTTTGGCAATCTTGCGCAGGTAACGCGCAATAAACCAGGAGACCACCGAACTGAAGGCAAGAACCCCAATGCCCTGATCCAATTGGGCCAATTGGATGCCTTGACTCAGTCGCATCACCGATTCATAGATGATCCAGGCTCCGGAACCGAAGATGACCAGTGCCTGAAACAGGGTCGCCAGGGTTTCGAACTTACCATGACCGAAGGGGTGGCGCTGATCCGGCGGTTGCTCAGCGTGGCGAATGGCCATGAAATTGACCCCCGACATGAGGATGTCGAGAAGCGAATCGATGGCCGAAGCCATCACTGCCATGGAACCGCTGAAAAACGCCACAAAGAGCTTGATCACGGCCAGACTGAACGCGCAGGAGATGGAAAAGGTTGCGGCGCGCAACTTCAGATTATCGGATAATATCACAAGCCTACCTTTTACTTATCAGGGCACAGACGATTCCAGTCGCTAAACCCGTCCCCGCTCAAGGCATGAAAATTATCGATTCGTTGGCGGTAATAGCTCAAATCAGTGCAGACCTGCTCGATATCGTCGTGCTGTTCCGGCGCTGAAAGTTTGCGGGCGCTGCAAAATAAATAGAAATCTCTTATCCCCAACAGGATATTTTCAAGTTCTACCAGATTCGGTTCCAAAGTCGAGATAATATACCAGTTGCCGGCAAAACCTTTAATCTGTCGGGCGGAAAAATGGAAAATATTCATCCGGCAATGATCGATCAGGTAATCACGCAGGAAATAATCAGCGCCGGCGGCACGCAATCCAGCCTCCAGCGGGGGGAGCTGTTTTTCGCTCAACAGGTCTTGGTGGAAGTGTTTCAGCAGCTCTTTACAGGCCAGATCGGCACGAATTTCATCGGCCAGGGTCCGAACCTCATAGGTTGATAAAGCAAAGATTTCAGTAGTGGAAAATGAATACTGTTCCATGCGGGATCCTTGTTAGCAGGCGATAACTCACTAAAGTTTGGGACTTCTTAGCATTTTCGGGCCAGCAGGGTCAAGCAGTGAGAGTGCAATGGACGAAACGGGTCAAGGACAGGTCCACGGGCAAGCCGCTTTGGGACAAGATATTTATTAAATGGTTCCAGTTTACTTGTCTTAAGGCCTTTGTTACCATACCGCCTTCATTTCGATGCTATTGCTGAACATGCGGCTCAGCCGACAACGAATTCTCTCATCCATGATGAGTCAAGCAGGAATAGAAACATGTCTACAACAACACCGTTGATGCGCCAATACCTCGAAATCAAGGCTGATTACGAGGATGCCATCTTGTTTTTCAGGCTCGGTGACTTTTATGAAATGTTCATGGATGATGCCGTCCTCGCCTCCCGGGTGCTCGGCATCACCCTGACCTCCAGGAATAAAGGCGACGCCGACGCAATTCCGCTTTGCGGCGTGCCTTACCACAGCAGCCAGGGCTATATCGCTAAATTGATCGCGGAGGGGCATAAAGTCGCGATCTGCGAACAGGTCGAGGATCCCAAGGCCGCTAAGGGGATTGTTAAGCGGGAGGTGGTCAAGGTCGTCACGCCAGGCCTGGTGACCGACACCGACACCCTTGAGCCCAAAGAGAACAACTATCTGCTCGCCATTGCTGGACAGGACAGCGGCTACGGGATTTCCCATATTGATATTACCACCGGGGAGTTTCGCGTCACCCAGGTTGAAACTCTCGCCCAGGTTGAAAGTGAACTCGGGTCGTTACGTCCGCGGGAAGTCCTGTTCAATGAAAATGAATCGGGCCGGGCGATAAAAAAACAGATCGACTCCCTGCTTGACGGCCTGATGTGCAGTTTTCTCCCGGAGTGGTCCTTTGAACCGGATTATGCCCGCGAGCAGCTCTGTTCGTTCTTTGGTGTCTCCGGGCTCGAATCTTTTGGCTGTCAGGAATTGCCTGCTGCGCTGCAAGCGGCTTCCGGTGTTCTCTTCTATCTGCAACAGACCCAGAAAGGCGAGTTGCGCCATATCAGACCGTTGCAGACTTATCATACCCGTAGCTTCATGGTCCTTGATGAATCCACTCGGCGCAACCTTGAGTTGACCGCCACCTTGCTGGATGGAAAAAAGAGAGGGTCGCTGCTGGGGGTTCTGGATCGTACCGTTACCGCCATGGGCGGTCGCACCTTGCGCCACTGGATCCACTATCCGTTGATCGATCTTGAACAGATTCGGGCTCGCCAGGCTGCGGTTGCCGAACTGGTTGATGAAAGCCTGCAGCGGATTGAACTGATTGAAGCCCTGGATGGCGTTTATGACCTGGAGCGACTAAACAGTAAGATAGCCATGGCCAGCGCCAATGCCAAAGACCTGAGCGCCTTGCGATCCTCACTGGAAAAACTTCCCAAACTTGACGATCTGCTGGCGCCTTTCGGTTCGGCCTGTCTCAAAGAAATCCGCTCCCGCATCGATCTGCTGCCCGAGTTGGTCGAGCTGCTGGATCGCGCCATTGTTGATGATCCACCCTTTGTATTGCGTGACGGCGGTATCATCAAAGACGGCTATAATGAGGAATTGGACGAACTGCGCACCATCAGTCGTGAAGGGAAGGGCTGGATCGCCGGACTCGAACAGGAGGAGAAAGAGCGCTCCGGGATTTCTTCCCTCAAGGTCAAATATAATAAGGTTTTCGGTTATTTTATCGAGATCACCAGACGCCATCTGGACCGGATACCGGAAGACTATCAGCGCAAGCAGACTCTCAGCAATGCGGAGCGGTTCATTACTCCGCGGCTAAAGGAATATGAGGCCAAGGTCCTTGGCGCGGAAGAGCGGATGATCGATCTGGAGTTCAATCTGTTCCAGGAGATTCGTCTAACCGCTGCGGCGGAAAGTCGACGTATTCAGCAAAGTGCGGAAGCGCTTGCCGAACTCGATGCCCTGCTGTCCCTCGCCGATCTTGCCCATGAACGCAACTATGTTGCTCCGCAGATCGACGATTCCGGGGTCATTCGGATTGAGGGCGGCCGCCATCCTGTTGTCGAGGGCATGCCTTTGAAAGAAGCCTTTGTCCCCAATGATGTCCACCTCGATCTGGAGAAAAACCAGCTGCTGATCATCACCGGTCCGAACATGGCCGGTAAGTCGACTTTTATGCGCCAGGTGGCCCTGATTACCCTGATGGCTCAGCTGGGTAGCTTCGTTCCTGCGGAAAGCGCCCGCGTCGGTGTGGTCGACCGCATCTTTACTCGCGTTGGAGCTAGTGATAATCTGGCCAGAGGGCAATCGACGTTCATGGTCGAAATGAATGAAACTGCCAACATTCTGCGTCACGCGACCTCACGCAGTCTGATCATTCTGGACGAAATCGGCCGCGGCACTTCGACCTTTGACGGCGTGAGCATTGCCTGGGCGGTTGCCGAATATCTCCATGATAATGCCCAGGTTGCCGCCAAGACCTTGTTTGCAACCCATTACCATGAGTTGACCGATCTGGCCCTGACCCGCGGCCGGATTAAAAACTACAACGTAGCGGTCAAAGAGTGGAATGATCAGATTATCTTTTTACGGAAGATTGTCTCCGGAGGAGCCAGCAGATCATACGGAATTCAAGTTGGCAGGCTGGCCGGGTTGCCGGACACGGTTATCTCCCGCGCCAAGGAGATCTTGCGCAACCTGGAGGCCGGGGAATTCATCAGGGCGGGCGAACCGCGCCTGGGCGGTAGTGAAAAGAACCCGAAAAAACAGGAAAACACTCAGCTCTCCCTGTTCAATAGCGGGTTGGAGGACGCTTTTCGTGCTCGCCTGGAAAGCATTGATCTGAGTAACACAACACCGTTGGAAGCAATGAATATTCTGGATGACCTGAAAAAGTTACTGTGAGAATGAAAATAAAAACTATTCTGCCCTTGATCGTTACGATTTTACTCCTTGCAGGCTTGGTGACTACAGGTTTTGCCGAGAGCTATGCCGGTATCAGGGAAGATTATCAGCAATTGATTCAGTCGTCCCAACTGCAGCGGCAGCGCAGCAATTGGGATAATCTCATCCAGCGGTTTGAGCGCTTTATCAAAAACAACCCGCAAGATCCGGAGGTTGATAAAGCCTCCTTCCTGCTCGCGAAAACCTGGGACGGTTTATCCAAAGCTTCGGGCAGCTCACGTGATGCCCGGGAGGCGGTTGATGCTTATCTGACTATGGCAGATCGCTTTCCGACCAATGCCTTGGCGGATGATGCCCTGTTTCTGGCCGGACAGGCTGCCGAATATCGGCTCGACGATAAAACCCGTGCTTTTAAAATCTACCGCAAGTTGATCACGGATCTGTCTGCGGGGGACATGGTCGGGGCTGCCAGAGAACGCTTGGCAAAGTTGCGGCCCGGGCAGGATCATTCCACCCAACAGGAGAATGACGATTTTCAGGCGGTGGGGGAAGCGCCGCGCCTGGAGCGTATCCGTTTCTGGAGCGGCCCGGAGTATACCCGGGTGGTTTTGGATCTGACCGCGCCGGTGGTTGCCCGCCCGAATTATCTCAAAGGCGATAATCCGCGCTTATATTTCGATCTTTTGTATACCGATCTGGAGGCGGGTCTGCCGGCGAGTTTGCCGATCAACAACGGCCTTATCCAACAGATTCGCACCAGCCGCTTTGACGAACAACGCTCGCGCGTGGTTCTGGACCTTGATCATGTCGCGGATTATGAATTGATTACTTTGGACAATCCGAATCGACTGGTCATCGATGTCAAAGGGCATCCGACCAGGGCGGCATTTTCCGCTCCTCCGGACAGCTCCGGAGCGGGTGGCAGTGCCCTTGATGATTCTATCAGTTCAATCCTTGATCAATCAAAGGATGTCAGCCCGGTCCTGCATATCCCCCAGGAAACCCGCGATGAAGGGATCCGCCTGATTGTGGTTGATGCAGGCCACGGCGGTAAAGACCCTGGAGCCATCGGCCCAAATAATCTCATGGAGAAAAATGTCACCCTGGCAATGGCCAAGTCTCTGGCCGAGGCGTTGCGCCAGCAACTTGGGGTCAAAGTTATGTTGACCCGGTCGGATGACCGTTTCCTGGAACTGCGGGAAAGAACCGATTTTGCCAACCGGGTTGGGGCCGATCTATTTATCTCCCTGCATGCCAATGCCAGTCACAGCCACAACGCTTATGGTGTCGAGACCTATTTTCTCAACCTCTCCAAAAACAATCAGGCCGCAGAGGTTGCCGCCCGTGAGAACGGCACCTCACTCCAGGAAGTCGGCAACCTTGAGGCGATTCTTTTCGATCTGATGGCCAACGCCAAGATCAACGAATCCAGCCGGCTTGCTGCGGAAGTCCAGCAGGCACTGATGTCCGGCTTAAAACCTCACTACAGTAAAATCAGGGACCTCGGCGTCAAGCAGGGGCCTTTTCATGTTCTGCTTGGGGCAACCATGCCTTCCGTACTGGTTGAGGCTGCTTTTATCAGCAATCCCCGCGAAGCAAAGCGACTCGTCTCCAGTGGCTATCAGAATCGCGTTGCTGCGGCCATTGTCAAAGGCGTTAAACATTATTCCGCAGCAATGGACCAGGTTGCCAAACGATGAGCATACATATCGAAGCTTCAGTCGATTCGGTTTTTGAAAACTTCCCGAACGAAATTAAAAATGGTGTTGTCTCCTTTGCCAACAGCCGAGATGAGTTGCTCAAGGTTGCAACTGAGTTCCTGCAAAAACACCTTGCTCGGATCAACGAGATGAACGCCGAAGGGGCCTCGGGGCGCCTGGTCGTCCAGGAGTTGACGGCCGTCTTTGATCAGCTGATCACCGTGCTTTTCAAGGCCGTATGTGCCGATCTGGACCCGCAAGGGGTTGCTGGGTGCAGCCTGATAGCTTTGGGCGGCTATGGCCGTGCCGAAATGAATCCGCGCTCGGATCTGGACCTGATGTTTTTTTATGTTCCGGCGGGGGCCGATACGGCGAAAGCCCTGTCCGATCGTATGCTCTATCTGCTTTGGGATATGAATCTCGATATCGGCTACAGCGTTCGTAACAGCAGCAGCTGTATTGAAGAGTCGCGAGACACTACGGTGAGAACCTCCTTGCTTGACGCGCGCTTTCTTGCCGGCAATCTGGAGGTTTATGAACACTTCAAGACCACCGTTACCCCCCACGTGCTCAATCACGATACCCAGAACTTCATTAACTGCAAACTGGAGGAGCGGGGAGAGCGGCAAAAAAAATACGGCTCATCCGTCTATTTGTTGGAGCCGAACCTGAAAGAGGGGGAGGGGGGCTTAAGAGAACTGCAGGACGCACTTTGGATCGCCAGGGTTAAGTACAAGGCCGGCAGCCTTCGGGAATTGCTCATCAAGGGGGTTTTGACTGAAGAGGATATCGACCAATACCTCAAAGCCCAGGATTACCTCTGGAAAATCCGCAATTTCCTGCATTTTAACAGTCAGCGTAAAAGTGATCAGCTGACCTTTGACTTGCAGGAACAGATCGCTACTTTTCTAGGTTTTAACAGCAAAAGCAACGGATCAGCGGTTGAACAGTTCATGCAGGCATATTACGCCCAGGCCATCAGCATCGAGCACCTCTCTTCCAGAATTATTCTTAACGCGACCCTGCGTCCGCAAGGGCAGAAAAGCGTCTTCAGTTTCCTCGGCCGGCGCAACCTTGAAGATGGTTTTTATGTGATCAGAGGCGAACTGCGCCTCAAGGATGACAACCTGCTTCTACAGGAGCCTGAGTTGATGATGGTCGCTTTTGAATTGGCTCAGAAGCACGAAATCAACCTGTGTATTGAACTGAAACAGCTGATCCGTGAGAACCTCCATCTGATCAATGACCGGGTGCGCCGTTCGCGGCGGATGAACGATTCGTTTATGGCGATTCTGCGTCATACCAAGGGGGTCGGTGACATTCTGCGCAAGATGCACCATCTGCAGCTGCTCAACGCCTATATTCCTGAATTCAAGAATATTTACTGCAAGGTTCAGTTTGACCTCTACCATATCTACACGGTGGATATTCATTCCCTTTTTGCCATGGAGCAGATCGAAAAGCTGTGGCTTGGTGAATATGCCGAAAGTCAGCCCCTGCTGACCGAGGTTGCCAACAATATCGAGAAAAGAGAACTGTTGCTGCTGGCCATCATGTTTCATGATATCGGCAAAGGCAGCGGGAAAGACCACAGTGTTCGCGGCGCCGAAATGATTCCGACTATCGCCCGGCGCATGCGTTTGAATCGGGAAGATGCTCAAAGGCTGGAATTTCTGGTCATGCATCATCTGAAGATGGCGCATATCTCCCAGCGGCGTGATCTTCAGGACATGAAGATGATCGCCCAGTTTGCCGAGCTGATGGGGATGAGCGAAAATCTGCGGATGCTGTTTCTGCTTACTTTTGCCGACATCAAAGCGGTCGGCCCCGAGGTCTGGTCCGACTGGAAGGGGACTTTGCTGCGGGAACTTTATGAAAAAACTTACGATATCATCGAAAAGAAGGACTTTTACCAGGAACAACGCTCCGAAAAAGCTCGCAATCGAAAAAGAAAAATCCGCCAGGCGCTGCTCGGCGAATTTCCGGAGCACCGGGTCAACAAGGCGCTCAACAGTCTCAACAACCGTTATTTGATGAGCTACCGTTCCAAAGAGATCATCCCCCATTTGCGGTTGGCACTGGGGCGGGGCAAACAGACCCTGGCTATGCAGATCGACCACAACGTAGCCGCAAGCTATACCGAGATGATCTTAGCCACCATCGACAGTCCAGGCCTATTCTCCTATATTGCCGGCGTTCTGGCTGCCAACTCCATCAATATCCTCGGTGCCCAGATTCATACCCGGAAAACCGGAGCGGTTCTCGATATCCTGCAGGTCAACAGTCCGGTGGGTGGAATTGTCGAAAAACCGCAGAAATGGAAGCGGGTCGAGGAAGAACTCAGTGCGGTCATTGAAGGGCGCCTGAAAATCGAAAAATTGATGGCCAAATGTCATCAGCCGGAATATCTGAAAAAGAAACGCGATAGGCCCAAGCGTCCGAACAAGGTCGAGTTCGACAACGAAGTCTCGGATAAATATACGGTCATCGATATTTTTGCGACGGATAAGGTGGGGTTACTCTACCAAATCACGCGAACCCTCAATGAATTGGGACTGTATATTGCCGTGTCCAAGATCGCCACCAAGGTCGATCAGGCTGCCGACGTATTTTATGTTCAGGACATTTTCGGGCAAAAAATCGTTGATCCGAAAAAAATTGAGGAGATCAAAGAGGTCATGCTGAGCCGACTTGATTAGTGTCGCAGCAGCCAGCATAGCCTAAGGGATTGAACCAAGAGGCGCGGATTCAGGAGACCATGACGGACGCACTGCTCGATAGTTATCTGGATTATCTGACGATAGAAAAGGGGCTGTCGGATAACACGATCAGTGCTTATTATCGTGACCTTAGCGCATATTTCGTGTTTCTGAAAAAACAACCGGGGATCGCATCGGTGGCAGATATCAGCCGGAGCGACCTGCTGGCCTATCTGACTGGTTTACGTCACCAGGGACTAGCACCGCGAAGCCGGGCCAGGGTGCTCAGTACCTTGCGCAGCTTTCACCGTTTTCTGGTTCGGGAAAAGCATGTCAGTCATGATCCTTCCGCCCTGATCGAATCTCCTAAGATCCTGCGGGCGCTGCCGAAATTACTCTCTGCGCAAGAGGTTGAACAGCTTCTTGCTGCACCACAAGGCGATGGCAAGATCGCTTTGCGGGATCGGGCCATGCTTGAAGTGCTCTATGCGACCGGAATCAGAGTCTCCGAGTTAATTGACCTGAGATCCGCTGATTTGAAGCTCGATATCGGCTGCCTGACCGTATTTGGGAAAGGCTCGAAGCAGCGTCTGGTACCACTGGGAGAAGTGGCACTTGAAATTCTTCAGGAATATCTGCAGAATGGGCGACCGAAATTATTGAAGCAGGGGCCGATTGAGGCCGTTTTTCCAAATAGCCGCGGTGGCCACATGAGCCGTCAGGGGTTCTGGAAAATCCTCCGGAATCATGCTCTGGCGGCGGGGATCAACAGGCCTGTCCATCCGCATATGCTGCGGCATTCTTTTGCAACCCATCTGCTTGAAAACGGTGCGGATTTAAGAGCGGTGCAAAGCATGCTTGGGCATGCGGATATTTCCACGACTCAGATATACACCCACGTTTTGCAGGAACGTTTGAAACACATCCATCAGCAGTATCATCCACGCGGATGAACAATGAGGGCGAAGCAATCATGAAATATATTATTTTACTCGGCGACGGCATGGCCGATGAACCGATGGCTGAATTAAATGGGAAAACGCCGCTACAGGCAGCGCAAACACCCAATATGGACCGTCTGTGCCAAGCTGGCAGCAGTGGGTTGGCGGCAACTGTTCCGGCAGGCTTCCCTCCCGGCAGCGATGTCGCCAACCTGTCCGTGTTTGGCTACAACCCGAGCGACTGCTATACCGGACGTTCGCCGCTGGAGGCCGCCAGCATGGGGGTCGAGCTGGCACCGACAGATGTTGCCTTCAGATTGAATCTGGTCTGGTTGGAAGCCCATTTTGGAAAACTGTATATGGGCGATTTTTCCGCCGGGCATATCAGCACCGCGGAAGCTGACCAATTAATCCAGACCTTGCAGCAGGAGCTTGGCGGCGGGGAGTTCAATTTTTATACCGGAGTCTCTTACCGACATCTGCTGGTCTGGAAAAACGGTAAAGATCGGCTCAGTTTTACCCCGCCCCATGATATCTCCACTCTCAGCATCGAAGATTATCTGCCCCAGGGGGATGGCGCCGCCGAGCTGCTCGATTTGACCAATTCGGCCCAGATGCTGCTAAATGACCATCCGATCAATAATCGCCGCGTCCAGGACCAAAAGGTGCCGGCAAATTCGATCTGGTTGTGGGGGCATGGCCGCCGGCCGGCGATGCAGACCTTCCACGAGCTGCATGGCTTGACGGGCTCGGTCATTTCTGCCGTTGACTTGATCAAGGGGATTGGAGTCAACGCAGGGCTGAACGTTATCGATGTACCCGGTGCCACCGGGTATCTTGATACCAACTATCGAGGTAAAGCCGAGTATGCCGTGAGTTCCCTGCGCGATAATGATTTTGTTTATGTTCATGTTGAGGCTCCGGACGAAGCAGCTCACGGCGGATTGTTACAGGAAAAGATCGAGGCGATTGAAAGCTTTGACCGTGAGGTCGTCGGCATCATTCTGGAGAATTTGACCACGATCGGCGATTGCCGGATTTTGGTGACCCCGGATCATCCGACCCCGGTGAATAAACGCACGCATACTTCTGATCCGGTTCCTTATATCCTGTTCGACTCACGGCAATCCGAAGGTTCGGGCCCCAGCGGATATTCAGAGGAAAACGCCGCCTGCAGCGGCACCATCGTTCCCGGTCATCAGCTGTTGTCGCTGCTGCTGGACCGGGATCCGAACCGTTCATGACCACGACCCGGGTCCTGTTTGCCCGCCAGGAGAGGCCGGAAAAGGCGCGTCTGCTTTGTAGCCTGGTCGACGATTGTTTTCGCGACCGGGAACGGATTCTGATTTTTTTACAGGATAATCAGCAGGCCATGGCCATGGACCGTTTTCTCTGGACCTGGGATAAGGGGTCCTTTCTTCCCCATGCTTACGACAGCGGTGCGGTTGAGTGTGTCGATGAGCCGATTGTCATCACTTGCAAGGAAGAAAACCCGAACGGGGCCAGCGTGTTGATTATGGGGGGCCCATGTTCCCTTGATTTTATGGGGTGTTTTGATTTGGCCATCGACCTGGCGGAGGTCTATGATGAGACGCTGCTGCAGGAGTCGCGACAGCGGTTCAAGAATTACCGGGACCACGGATTCCAGCCGGCCATGTATCCGACCCCGCAATCGTAATTTAAAAGGAGTTTTCGTTGTTCGATAACAAGCTTGCGGTCGTCCTGGTCGAGCCTCAGGGCGCTCGTAATATCGGTTCTGTTTGCCGGGTCATGCTTAATTTCGGCTTTGCCGACCTGCGGCTGGTTAATCCGCAGGTTGATCATTTGTCTTTTGATGCCAGGCAGATGGCGGTTAAAGCTGCTTGGTTGCTGGAACAGGCGAAAGTCTTTCCGTCATTGCAGGAGGCTCTGGCCGATTGTCGGCTCAGCTTCGGTACGACCCGTCGTTTCGGTCGTTATCGGGAAGGACTGCTGCACCCTGAAGAAGCAGCTGAAAAACTTATTCCGGTGGTCGCAGAAGATCCGGCCGCGCTGGTCTTTGGGAGGGAAGATAAAGGACTGTTCACTAGCGAGCTGGACCTTTGTCAACATTTCATAACCATTCCCACCAACGATGAGTTGCCTTCCATGAACCTGGCACAGGCCGTTGGAGTGTGCCTTTATGAGACGGTTAGAGTCGAGGGGCAGATGTCCGGACGCACCCATGGTCCGCAAAAACTGGCTGGCAATCAACAGCTTGAAAGCATGTTTCAACACATGAAGCAGTCGCTGGTTAATATCGGCTATCTCAACCCGCAGAATCCCGACCATATCCTGCGCAGCTTCAGACGGGTTTTTGGCCGCGCTGAATTGAGTGAACGCGAAGTGAGAATTTTGCGGGGACTATTCAACCAGATCGATCTTTTTTCCGGACAGAAAATGACCAGAAAGCAAGAACAGGGTCATGGTTGATCCTTTTTTAATCCTGCCGCTGGAAAATGGTGGTCGGTTGCAGTTTATTGATTTGAGCAATCGTTACTTCGGCGATTTTCACAAAGTTAGAGTGAAGGTTATCGGTGACCTGCCGGTGGATGAAGATTGCGGCGGCATAGCCAAATTTATCCGCTATGAAACCGATCTGACCCAAATGGCGGTCAGTTCAGCGGAGATGGCGACTGTTCGCAGTCGGCTGGTGGATAGCTTTATCGCAACCAACGTACCGTATCTAATCAAAAAGGGTTTTGGTCTCCAGCTGCAACGCAAGATTCAAGGGGGAGCGGCTAGAGCTAAAAAAAGGATCTTCAATCATTGATTGATAAAAATAATGGCTTTGATCGGACATTTGATCAGGATTTTTCTTGCCAGTTGCTGTTTGAGGTGTTATATAAGCGTGGTTTTAGTGTTTAAGGAAAGTGAGCCCAGTGGCTCGCTTTTTTTATTACCTGGAGATAGGTTGTTTCAATGTCAGTCACAGAACAGATAGCTGCGCTGGTTCAGCCCCTGCTGGAAGATGCCGGGCTTGAACTGGTTGATCTTGAATATAAGCGGGAGCAGAATGGTTGGACGCTGAGATTTTTCCTTGATAAGGAAGGTGGCATCAATCTTGACGACTGCGCCGATGCGAGCCGTGAAATCAGTTCCTTGCTGGATGTTGAAGATATTATCCAGACCGCTTACAATCTGGAAGTATCGTCCCCGGGAATTGAACGGCCGCTGAAAAAACTCATCGACTTTGAGCGTTTCTCCGGGAAGCTTGCTCGGATTAAGACCTGCGTGGCCCTCGACCCGAGCGATGCGGGGAATCCCCGGAAGACATTCACCGGGACGTTGGCCGGAGTTGAGGGTGACGATATACTGATGAACTTGTCCGGCCAAGGGGAACCTTTGGTTAGGATTTCTTTTCAGCAGATAGAGAAGGCGAACTTGCAGTACGAATTTTAAGACTCGCAGGTTTAACAGATTTTCACGTCTGGTCGAAAGGCCGGCAAAGCTTTTTAAAGGGGATTAGCAGGATGGTGGGTAATCTCAATCACATCATCGATCAGGTTGTAAAGGACAAGGGGATCAATCGCGATATCCTTATCGATGCTCTTGAGTCGGCAGTGCTTTCTGCGGCTAATAAAAAATTCAGAAATACCCGTGATCTCGAAGCTCATTTTAATGACGAGATCGGCGAGGTTGAGGTTTTTGAATTTGTGACCGTCGTTGAAGAAGTTGTTGACTCCTATAAAGAGATCGATATCGATGAAGCACGTGAGGTCGACCCGGATGTTGAGGTCGGCGATTCCCTCGGGATGATGCTTGAGGCAGGCAGCTTCAGCCGGATTGCCGCCCAGACCGCTAAGCAGGTCATCATTCAGAAGGTCCGTGAAGCTGAACGTGAAGGTGTGTATACTGAATTCAAGGATCGCGTCGGCGAGGTTGTCAACGGTATTGTCCGTCGTTACGAGCGCGGTGATCTGATTGTCGATCTCGGCCGAGCTGAAGCCCTCCTGCCGAACCGTGAACAGGTTCCGCGGGAGAACTATCGCCAGTCCGATCGGGTTAGAGCTTATATCTCTGAAGTCAAAATGTCTGCCAAGGGTCCGCAGATTATCCTGTCCCGTACTCATCCGGGCTTGCTGATTTCGCTGTTTTCCTCCGAGGTTCCTGAAATCGCCGAAGGTATCGTTGAAATTAAGGGTGCTGCGCGCGAGCCCGGCAGCCGTGCCAAAATTGCGGTCGTCTCCCATGACGTCGATGTCGATCCGGTTGGTGCCTGTGTCGGGATGCGCGGTTCGCGGGTGCAGAATGTTGTGACCGAGTTGCGTGGCGAGCGAATCGATATTATTCCTTGGACGCCTGATCCGGCCCGTTTTGCCTGCGCAGCTCTTGCTCCGGCGGAAGTTTCCAGGGTTTACATCGACGATGAAGAACAAGCGATGGAGATTATTGTTCCTGACGATCAGCTCTCTTTGGCTATCGGCAAGAAAGGGCAGAATGTTCGTCTTGCCGCAAAACTGATCGGTTGGAAAATCGATATTAAGAGCGAGACCCGTGCCCAGGAAGAAGAGCAGGAAGAAACTGCGCCGCAGGCCGCTGTTGAGGAAGAAAAGCAGGAACTGGTCGAGCCCGAACTGCAAGTCGCAGAGCCGGCAGTTGAGCTGAAAGAGGAACAACCTGACAAAGAGCAGGAATGACGACGGCAATAATGGCTGAAGAAAGAAAAGGTCCCCAACGTTCTTGTGTCGCTTGCCGTTCAATCAACAACAAGGATCAATTGATTCGTTATGTTATTGACCCTGGCGGCCGGGTTCTGGTTGACTATCGCCAAAAACTGCCCGGACGGGGAGCCTATACGTGTTTCTCTTTGCAGTGCATAGCCGCTGCAGTGAAGAGGAAAGCTTTTCAACGCAGTTTCAGCGGGCTTGCTCACCCGGTCGACGAGAGTTCGCTGGTGCTTGATCTGAGCGGCATGATTGAACAGAAAATCGTTAGCCTGCTTGGTATGGCACGAAAATCGGGACAAACGGTCAGTGGAACCAATATGGTCACCGACCAACTTCGAAAAAAAGGATGCGCTTTGGCGCTGGTTCTGGTTGCGAAGGACATTTCATCCGCAATCGGCACCAAGCTGGAGAATCTGGCCCAACGCCAGAACATAGAGTGCGTCCATATGTTTGATAAAGAAAAAATCGGGCAGATACTCGGCAAAGAAGAAATCAGCGCTCTGGCGCTGGCATCCGGGGCATTGGCCGAGGCATTGCTGACTGAATTATCTAGATACAGGCAACTGGTAAGGGAGAATTGATGGGCAAGGTAAGAGTCTACGAACTCGCAAAAAAAATGGGTCTTGAAAATAAAGATTTAATGACAAAACTCACCGATGCCGGTGTGGAAGTTGCGTCGCATACAAGTTCCCTGAGTGAGGAAGATCTCAAGAAACTCGAGGCCTTAAATACCCCGCCGCAGGAAAAGATCGAGGAAGCGAGGATTAAGCCGGGCCTCATCAGAAGGCGCAAAACTGTCGTACGCACACCTGCGGAAGACGAGCCTGCTGGCGAGGATGACACTGCAGCTACTGAGATTGAAGAAGCTCCAGTTGCTGAAGAATCAGCTCCTCAGGAGTCGAAACCGATGGTAGAAGCCCCGGTAGCGGCTGTTGAACCGGAGCAGCCGGCAGCAGAGCCGATTCAGGAATCCACTCCGGAACCGGCCGCTGAAAAAGAAGAGACAGCAGAGCAACCAGTGGCTCAGGTGGAAGAAATAGAGCCACCAGTTGAAAAGCAGCCCGAGCCTGTCCAGGCAGAAACTCCGGTAGAAAAAAATAAGACTCCCGAGGTCGTTGCTGAGAAACCTGTTGAAAAGCAGCCGGCGGAAGAATCAAAACAACAGCCGGTCGTTAAGAAACCTGTCAAACCCAATATCGATCGCCCCACTGGTGACCGGGCCAAAATTCTTGGTCGGGTTGAACTGCCGCAACGCCCTGCACCCGGGCAGCACCGTCAGAACCGCAACTCTGACCGTCCAGCCCGACCGCAGCACCGTCCGGCCCGACCTGATCAAGCCGGGGATGCAAATAAACCACGCAAGAGGGTGGACGTTGCTCCGGTTGCACCAATTGAACAGCCGGTTCCCGAAAAAGAAGGGCGTAACAACAAGAAACGCAAAAAAAGCCGGCGGAGCGATGGTGGTTTTGAAGAGCAGGATGGGCGCGTTTCACGGCGTGGTCGCCGTGTAGAGGTGTTTGAACCCGGCCGACTTGGTGTGAAAAAGAAGCGGGGCGGTAAACAGGGCAAACAAATCAAACAGACGGAAGTCACCATCAGTAAGGCCATTAAACGGATTATTCGGATCAGCGATTCTATTACCGTTGGTGAATTGGCAAAAAGGATGGGGGTCAAAGCCAATGAGCTGATCGCCGAATTGATGCGCCAGGGTTCCATGGTGACAATTAACCATCCCCTTGACTATGAATCTGCTGCAATCCTTGCGGCTGAGTTCCACTATGAAGTTGAAAATGTCGCTTTTGACGAAGAGACTATTCTTGAAGTCGAAACCAATAAAGAGCACGAAGACAAGGCAGAAGACCTGGTGACCCGGCCTCCGGTCGTGACCATCATGGGCCACGTTGACCATGGTAAAACCAGCTTGCTGGATGCCATTCGCGAAGCCAACGTGACCGCCGGCGAAGCTGGTGGCATCACCCAGCATATCGGTGCGTATGACGTCAACCTGGATGGAAGGAAGATAACCTTCCTCGATACCCCGGGGCACGAAGCTTTTACCGCCATGCGGGCGCGTGGTGCAGGCGTTACTGATATCGTTATCCTGGTGGTCGCTGCCGATGACGGGGTCATGCCGCAGACCAAGGAAGCGATCAATCACTCCAAAGCTGCCGGTGTACCAATTATCGTTGCTGTTAATAAAATGGACAAGCCGGATGCCAACGCTGAACGGGTTAAGCAGGAATTAACTGAATTTGAACTGGTTCCGGAAGAGTGGGGCGGAGAGACTATTTTCGTTGAGGTCTCCGCTAAGAAACACACCAATCTTGATACGTTGCTGGAAATGGTTCTGCTCCAAGCCGAAGTGCTTGAGCTTAAGGCCAACCCGGATAAACGCGCAAAAGGCTCGATTGTCGAGGCCCGTCTTGATAAAGGCCGGGGTCCGGTGGCAACCGTTCTGGTTCAGGACGGCACCCTGAAAATTGGTGACTCCATTGTGGCCGGACTGCATTTCGGCCGGGTCCGCTCCATGACCACGGCCAACGGCATGCAGGTCAAGAAAGCCGGCCCGTCCTTCCCGGTTGAGGTCACTGGTCTCGGCGGGGTTCCTGATGCCGGCGATATGTTCCATTCGGTCGAAAATGAAAAAGCCGCTAAGGAAGTGTCGCACCATCGGCAGTCCAAACAACGGGAAATTGATCTGGCTAAGAGCAGTAAAGTTTCTCTGGATCAGTTGTTTGCACGGATGCAAGAAGGGGTGGTCGAAGAGCTGGCAGTTATTATCAAGGCAGACGTTCAGGGCTCGGTTGAAGCGGTTCGCGATGCACTCGAGAAACTGTCGACCGATGCCTGTCGGCTCAATGTTATTCATACCGGTGTCGGTGGTGTTTCTGAAAGCGATGTGACTCTGGCAACCGCTTCCAATGCGATTGTGCTCGGCTTCAACGTCAGACCGGAGACCAAGGCCAAAGCGCTTGCAGACGCCGAAAAAGTCGATATTCGTCTTTACAGTGTCATTTACGATGCTGTCAACGATATTCGTGACGCCATGGAAGGGCTGCTGGCTCCGACCTTTAAGGAAAAAGATCTTGGCCGGGTGGAAGTTCGCGAAACCTTCCATGTTTCCCGCGTCGGGACCATTGCCGGTTGCTACGTGCTGGAAGGCAAAATCGTCAGGAACGCACAAACCCGCTTGGTTCGCGACAATGTGGTCATTTGGGAAGGCAAGCTAAGTTCCCTTAAGCGTTTTAAAGATGACGTCAAAGAAGTGAACAGTGGCTATGAGTGTGGTATCGGCCTCGAAAACTATAATGATATCAAAACTGGTGATATTATTGAAGTTTTTGAAATGGAAGAGGTTAAGACTTCCCTTTAAAAGGTGATTTCAACGAATGGTTGTCGGTGTCATTCGACTTGACCTGCGCTTGTTCGATATTCAATCGTTGAAGCAGAAGCGGTCCGTCGTAAGCCGTCTGCTGAACCGTCTGCGGTCAAGGTTTCCGGTTTCCATCGCGGAAGTCGGACACCTCGACCTGCTGCAGAGAACATTCTTTGGCGGAGCTATGACCGCTGCGGACACCAAAAGTATTCAAGCTGTTTTCAGAAAACTTGAAAACGACATTTATGCATCCGGGCAAGTAGAAATTATCGCTCTGGATTGTGAATATATTCATGTTGGAGAAGATTTTCATTGAGTCGTTACCGTCCTGAACGAATGTCTGAGCAGATTCATAAAGAAATTACCCGCTTGTTGATGTTCAGTATTAAAGATCCACGGGTCGCTCCGGTGACCGTCACCGGGGTGAAGGTCTCCCGGGATCTGGGTTCCGCCCGGATTTATTTTACGGTTTCCGGAGATGCTGCCGAAAGAAAAGAGGCCGCCCGCGGCCTGAAAAGTTCAGCTCCGTTTATTCGGCGCGAACTTGGTCAGGTCATGCAGGTTCGTTTTATCCCGGAACTTCATTTTCAGTACGATGAGTCGATCGGCTACGGCCAAAAAATAGATGCGCTATTGCGACAGGTACAGGACGATTTGAATGATACTTCAACAGATCCATCAGCAGATCAAAACTAATCAACGCTTTCTGGTCGTCGCTCACGAAAATCCCGACGGTGATGCTATTGGCTCAACTCTGGGACTGGCCCTGGCGTTGCGTGATATGGGCAAAGATGTTGTGGCCTTTAATATTGACGGGGTGCCCGATATCATGGGGTTCATTCCTGATCATGATTTTCTGACCAGCCAGTTGGCTGAAAATGCTCGTTTTGATGTGGCTTTTGTTCTTGATTCAGGGGATTTGAGACGGACCGGGATTGACGTAGCTGCGATCAGCGACTGCATTATCAATATCGATCATCATCCTCACTCCGATTTTGGGGATTTCTGTTATCTGGATACAACAGCCAGTGCAACCGCTGCATTGATCTTTCGGCTGCTGCAGGAATGCGGTTACCAACTGAGCTCATCGGTGGCCAAAAACCTCTACCTGGGAATCCTTTCCGATACCGGGTCATTCCGTTATTCCAGCGCCAATCGGGAAGCTTTTGATATCGCTGGCTGTCTTGTCGGCCACGGCGTCGATCCCTGGGAGATGGCGAGCAGCATTTACGAAAGCTATCCGCCTCAGCGCATGCGGCTGTTAGCTCTGGTCCTGCCGACCTTGGAGCTGTCTGCCTGTGGGCGCTATGCTTCGGTCAGCATGTTGCGTGAGGATCTGACCCGATCCGGGGCAACTGAAGAACATGCCGACGGGTTTGTTAATTATCCCCGTGCCGTTCGTGGCGTTGAGGTTGCGCTGTTTTTCAGTCAGGTGGAACCCGAACTGTTCAAAGTCAGTTTCCGCTCCAGAGGCAAAATCGATGTAGGCAGCCTTGCCCGGCATCTGGGTGGCGGTGGGCATCACAATGCCGCCGGAGCTAAAGTCCCCGGGACTCTCGATGCTGCCAAAGCCAATGTTTACAACCACCTTGACCGTCTGTTTGCCTGATTCTTGTGCACGGACTTCTCCTTTTAGATAAACCCGCCGGGTTGACCTCGCACGATTGTGTGCGCCAGGTCAGAAGATTATTCAAAACCCGCAAAGTTGGCCATGCCGGAACCCTTGACCCACTGGCTACCGGGGTCTTACCAATTGCCATTGGCAATGCAACCAAGATTCTGCAATTTCTGCTTGCAGAGGATAAAAGTTATCGTGCCACTTTTAAACTTGGCATAACCACGGATACGCTTGACAGTGACGGTCAGATTGTTCTGCAGCGTCAGGTTCCCTCAATATCGAGTCAGACCCTCATCGACATCTGTGCTCGCTTTACTGGTGAAATCGATCAGCAGCCACCGATGTATTCGGCTTTAAAAAAAGACGGGGTACCGCTCTATAAGCTTGCTCGACAGGGGAAAGAGATCGAGCGGCCGACCCGCCGAATCAAAATCTTTCGCCTGGATATCATTGAATCAGTTGCAGATCAGGTCACGATAGAAGTAGACTGTTCAAAAGGGACTTATATCCGTTCCCTGGCTCATGATATAGGTGAAGCTCTGGGGTGTGGTGCGCATATCACCTCATTACGTCGGTTGCGGACGGGTCCTTTCTCCATCGATGAATGTACCACGCTGGAAGAATTGGGGAATGCCTCAGATAAACAGCCGTTTCTGGTCTCAGCTGATTCCGCGCTGCGCAACCTGCCGGCCGCGGTTTTGAACGATTCAGGTTTGGCCCGTTTGAAATTTGGCATTCCACCCCAGGTTGAGGACGTCACTTTGGATGACCCGCCTGAGCCTGGAACTGCGGTGCGTTTGCAGGCCGCTGGAGAGTTGGTTGCCATGGCGCGATATGCACCTTTACGTGAGAATGAAAAACGCGGTGATTTCGAACTTATTCGGGTCTTTGTAAGTCATTAGAAAAAGATAGTTTAATCTTTACAGATACGCTTTAACTATGGTAGAAATCGCAGCCTGAAGATATTGAAAAACAGCCACGCCACTGGCTTTATCGAAAACAAAAAAAGGAGACAACAGTGCTCGGCACAGAACGCAAACAAGAAATCATCGAAAAATTTAAGCGGCATGAAGGTGATACCGGTTCGCCGGAAGTCCAGATTGCTCTTCTGACAGAGAGAATCACCTATCTGACAGATCACTTCAAAACCCACAAAAAAGACCATCATTCCCGCCGGGGACTGTTGAAAATGGTCGGTCAGCGTCGCCGCTTGCTTGATTACCTGATCAAGCAGGATGTTGAGCGTTACAGAACGGTCATCAAGGCTCTCGGTATCCGCCGTTAAAAAGAGCAGCATGTCCGTCAGGGACATGCTGCTTTTGTCTTTTGGTCTAGTAGAGGAGGCTGTCCGGAGAGAATGTCCGACCTTGCGGCGGGTATTGTCTCGGGCCATCCTCCTTGCTGGAAATCATCCCCGGAGTCCGGAAGGCCGGATTCCCTGTTTCAAGGAGTAAATATTTTATGGCCTATCAAAAGGTTGAAGTAGAATTCAATGGTCAGCCCCTGACTATTGAAACCGGTAAAGTCGCCCGTCAAGCTGACGGTGCGGTTATTGTCACTTATGGTGAAACCAAAGTTCTTTGTACGGCCGTTTCGGCCAAAACCATGCGTGAAGGTCAGGACTTCTTTCCGCTGACCGTCAACTATTCTGAAAAATTCTATGCCAGCGGCAAGATTCCGGGATCGTTTTTCCGCCGGGAACGCGGTGCAACTGAACGTGAAACCCTGATCTGCCGGCTCATCGACCGTCCCATGCGGCCGTTGTTTCCCAAAGGGTACATGTTTGAAACCCAGTTGATGCCGACTGTTATTTCCGCTGACTTGATCAACGATCCGGATACCCTTGCCATGGTTGCCGCTTCGGCTGCCGTGAGTGTCTCTGATATTCCTTTCGAAGGTCCGATTGCCGCAGTCCGGGTCGGTCGGGTTGAAGGGCAGCTGATCGCCAACCCGACCCTTGAGCAGATCGAACAAAGCGATGTTGAGATCGTTATCGCTGGCTCTCGGGATGCTGTCATGATGGTTGAAGGCGAAGCGAAATTCCTCACCGAAACCGAAATGCTGGATGCGATTTTCTTTGGTCATGAAGCACTGCAGCCGCTGATCACCATTCAGGAAGAACTGGCCAAACTGGTCGGCAAGGAAAAACGTGCTTTCCAGCCGCCGCAGAAGGATGAGGAACTGGTTGCCAAGGTTACCGAACTGGCCGAAGCCAAAGTCGTTGAAGCGGTCAAAATTCGGAGCAAACAGGAGCGTTATGCCGCCTTGGCCGATAATCGTGCTGCCATTCAGGAACAACTGGCTGAACAGTATGAAGGGCGCGCTGATGAAATCGCCGCCGCCCTCGGTGCCGTTGAGAAAATGGTGGTTAGAAGAATGGTGACCCGTGATCGGATCCGTATTGACGGTCGGGACATGGAGACCATTCGCCCGATTACCTGTGAAGTCGGCGTCCTGCCGCGGGCCCATGGCAGCGCCCTGTTTACCCGTGGCGAAACTCAGGCTCTGGTAACCACGACTCTGGGGACCGCCGTTGATGAGCAACGGATGGACAACATCCAGGGCATGGAATTCAAAAAATTCATGCTCCACTATAACTTTCCGCCGTTCTGTGTCGGTGAAACCAGCATGCGGCTGTTCCCCGGCCGTCGTGAAATCGGCCACGGTATGCTCGCCGAGCGTAGCGCTGCTCAGGTGCTTCCCAAGCATGAAGACTTTCCCTACACCATTCGGATCGTCTCTGATATCCTTGAGTCCAACGGTTCTTCGTCCATGGCTTCCGTTTGCGGTGCTTCGTTGTCCTTGATGGATGCCGGGGTTCCGATCAAGGAGCCTCTCGCAGGTATCGCTATGGGGCTGATTAAAGAAGGTGATGACATCGCTGTTCTTTCCGACATCCTTGGCGATGAAGATCATCTTGGCGATATGGATTTCAAGGTCACCGGTTCTGCAGATGGCGTGACCGCACTGCAGATGGATATCAAGATTTCCGGCGTAACCAAGGAAATCATGCAGAAGGCTTTGGAGCAGGCTCGGGCCGGCCGGATCCACATCCTCGGGGAAATGGCCAAGGCTTTGGCAACTTCGCGTGGCGAATTGTCCAAATATGCACCGCAAATTACCAGTATCAAGGTCAAGCCTGACCAGGTCAGGACCGTTATCGGTTCCGGCGGCAAAAATGTCCGCGGGATTATCGATGCGACGGGTTGTGCCATCGATATCCAGGATGACGGCACCATCAATATTGCGTCTGCTGATGGCCTTGCCGCCAAGAAAGCCATCAAGATGATCCGCGACCTGACCCAGGAAGCTGAAGTTGACAAACTCTATATGGGTACCGTCAAAAAGATCATGGAGTTTGGTGCCTTTGTGGAAATTTTCCCGGGCACTGATGGTCTGGTCCACGTTTCTGAGCTGGCCAACGAGCGAGTGAGGAATGTCACTGATGTGCTCAATGAAGGGGACCAGGTCCTCGTCAAATGCATCGGGGTCGATCGGCAAGGTAAAATTAAGCTGTCCCGCAAAGCAGCACTAGGCTTGGAACTGCCAGAAGAATAACCCTCAGCAGGTACAGCTACGAAATCTATCAGCCGGTGAATTTTTTTTCACCGGCTTTTGTATCAACAGGATGTATCATGAACAAACCATGTATTCAGATCAAAAAGCTCCGCAAAGACGCTGTACTGCCGCGCTATATGACCGAGCTTGCTGCCGGTATGGATATCTGTGCTTTGGTTGATGAAGAAATGCTGTTAAAGCCAGGGGAACGTTGTCTGGTCCCGACAGGGCTGGCCTTTTCCATTCCAGCTGGTTTTGAAATCCAGGTCCGGCCGCGTTCCGGGCTCGCGATTAAGCACGGGATTGCGCTGGTCAATTCACCGGGGACCATTGATGCCGATTATCGTGGCGAGGTACGCATCATTATGATCAACCACGGTGACGATGAATTTGTCATTCAAAGCGGCGATCGTATTGCCCAGCTTGTTGTCGCGCCGGTGTGTCAGGCGGTGTTAGAAGAAGTTGACGAATTAGACGACACCGCCAGAGGCGCAGGCGGGTTCGGTCATACCGGGAAAAACGGAGAACAGCGTGAAAAAAACCAACCCTGAAGAGTTACTAGATTTTCCCTGCCATTTCCAATTTAAGGCGGTTGGTCTGGCCGGCGATATTTTTCAGGAAGGTATTATCGAAGCGGTTAAAAAGCACGCCATGGTGTCCCGGGATGCGGTTCGCTCCCGCCCCAGCGGCAAGGGCAATTATCAAGCCGTATCAATTCTGGTCATGCTTCACAGTTATCAACAACTCACTGATATTTATGCAGAAATGCGACAGGTTCCGAACCTGAAAATGTTGCTTTAATGGGTCTCTCCGGCTACTATTGTAGGTAACACTAGACTTTTCCGGGAGCTCTGACATGCTTATTTCAATCAATCCTATTAATCCGCAACCACGCCTGATTCGGCAAATTGTTGAATGCCTTAAACAGGGCGGGGTTATCATTTACCCAACGGACACGACCTATGGGATCGGCTGCGACATCTTTAATCGCAAGGGCGTAAAAAAAATCTTTCAGATTAAACAACGGGACAGTCACAAACCGTTTTCCTTTATCTGTACCGACCTCGCTGAGATTTCCAGCTATGCCCAGGTTAGCAATTTTGCCTTTAAAATCATGAAGCGCCATCTTCCTGGCCCGTATACTTTTGTTCTGGACGCCACCAAGGTGGTTCCAGCCTCCTTGAGCACCAAACAAAAAACGGTCGGCATCAGAATTCCCGACAGCGCCATCTGCCACGCTATTGTCAAGGAACTCGGACATCCGCTGGTGACCACTTCTGCCAACATTTCCGGAGAACAAACCCCGGCCGATCCCTATGAAATCAATGAACACCTGGGACACCTGGTTGATATGGTCGTTGACGGCGGCATTTCCATGAATGAGGCTTCGACCGTCATCAGCCTACTCAATGATAGTATTGAAGTCCTGCGCCAGGGGAGCGGGGATACGGGTTGGATAGAGTAACCGCAAGGTTGCGATAACTTCTGCAACAGAATAAGGAAGAATCGTCACTATCCGGTAACGGCCATCAACTCCAGTTGATGGCCGTTTTCTATTGAAAAACGGCAGAGAAGAGCTTAGGTAAAGGTAAGTTTTCGCTCCAGGTCCATTGAGGTCGAAACCCGCTTGGCTTCCCGGACCGTAATCAAGCCTTTCTTGCACAACTGAATCAGGTGCTGATCCATTGACTGCATCTGGTACTGGGCGCTGCCTTTTTCGATATGACTGCCGATTTCGTCGAGATTGCCTTCACGGATACAGGCCTGAATGGTTGTGGTGGTTCGCATGACTTCAACCACGGGTAGGACAGCTTCCCCGCTTTTGTCTTCAATTAAACGCAGAGAGACCGTTGCGACCAGAATATCCGCCAACCGTTGTCGGATGATGCCCTGAGTGTCCGGTGGAAAATGGCCAATAATCCGGTTGATAGTTGAGACCGCACTTTGCGTATGGAGAGTCGAAAAAACCAGGTGTCCGGTCTCGGACGCCTTGATACAGGCATCAATGGTTTCAAGGTCTCGCAGTTCACCAACCATGATCACGTCCGGATCCATGCGCAGGGAGGCTTTCAGGGCTGAACTGAAGTTCTGGGTGTCAATGCCGACTTCCCGCTGAATGATGCAGCTTTTTTGCGATTTGAATAGAAATTCAATGGGGTCTTCGATGGTGATGATATTATATGCAAATTTTTCATTAATATGATTGATCATTGAGGCTAGGGTCGTGGATTTGCCGTTGCCGGTCGGTCCGGTCACCAGCACCAGCCCGTTGGGAGCCTTGACGATTTCGGCCAGGACCCCAGGCAGTTTCAGATCCTGGAAAGAGCCGATTTCAGGGGGAATAACCCGCATGACAATGCCAATATTCCCTCTTTGTCGAAAGATACTGACCCGAAATCGTCCACCGCTGCTAGCCAGGGCATAAGAGGCATCAAACTCGGAAAAATCATCGGGCAGTTTACGTTTATTTTTCGCCATGATTGTGGCCGCGATGAACTCGGTATCCTGCGGTGTCAGATCGGGTAGTTTGGAACGTAAAAGCTGGCCATGAGCGCGAAAGAAAGGTGGATTGTCAACCTCAAAGTGGATGTCGGAGACGCGTTTTGCAAACGCGATTTCCAGAATCTGGTTGAGGGTTTTGATATCCATGCGGACTCCTTAGTGAACAACATCAGGCAATGCAGAATTTTTCAGCTGCTTTCTGAATAATGCGTTTTCCATCGAGATTCCCGCCTGACCGGCAAAGAATTCCAGAAAATCCAGCGAAATATCTTTGGCTTTCTGATGACCAAAATCTGCATAAGTCATTGTAATGATGCGGTCATTGCTTTTCAATGGCAAAAGCAGAACGGTTGGATCGGCAGGTGCCCCGATTTCTGGATACAGCAAATCCCTGAGCATGTCGTCATCCGAGCTACCAAAAAAACTCTGCCCGCTACTGATGACCTGCTGGAAAAGCGACTTTTTCCGAATCGGAATCCTGGTTTTCATGGGCGGGGCAGAGCCCGCGGTAAGGTCACTGATAATCCCGATACTGCGTTCAGCAATCAATGCATCGCGATCTACAATCAGTGTCAGGCTGCGGGGAAAAAATTCGCCGACAAACTGCAGCAGCAACAAGGAAATATCTGGTGCTCTTTTAAGCAGGCGCAGGCTGGACAGGCAGTTGCGCAACTTGGAAAATTGCAGACGCCGTTCTTCATTAAAGCAGCTGCGGATATAGGTGCTGAACGAATTGAGAAATTTGATGGTATCCTCTACCGGTGCATCGTGCTGCTGTGAAGGGTCAGGGTAGGGGAAAACTGCCCTCATTCCGTCATTCAGTGATTCAAGTGAAAAAGAATAATCGCCAGGACTGGCCAGTTGAATCAATGAAATATCCGGATGCTGCAGCATCATCTGTGAGCGCAGCTCCATCAGTCCTAGCTTGGTGAAATGCTCCGAGGTCTGATTCGGACAACCAAAAACAACAATGGGTTCGAGGATCTTTTTCAGGGTTCTGTCAACAACCCGCTCCAAATCTTCCTCATCTTCGGGGACAAAGGCCAGAATACCTTCCCGTTTGCAAACCGTCATAACCGCATGCCGCAGAAATTCGTCATCGCTGTAAAGAATGACCGCCTGCGATCTAACCGCCGGATGAAGGGCCAGTGGTTCATCCGGCAGGGGAAGGGAGACGCGGGTCAGAAAATCGACCATGACATCAGAAAAACTGTCCGAAACAGTCGGCAGGGTGCGGGCAATGACCTGACGGTGAATATCCGCCGGATCAAAGGCTTCCAGAACTTGAAATGTGGATGGTTTTTTGCGCTCGATTTTATCAAGATCGGCAAGACCCAGAATATCCTCGGAAACGACTACTTCCTCGCTGGTATACTCTGGCTGTCCTTCCTCAGCAACCTCTTTTGGAGTCCCCCCCTCCAAGTCTTCGCCTTCGTCAATCAATTTGATCTCTCCGGCATAAACCTTCTCATCAAAAATCCGCAGGGCATCCATCAGCACCATTTGGGTGTCAAGGCTGACATCCTGCAGGTGGGTCGGCAGATATTGATACTCATCGTTGATGAGAACTGTCTCCGTATCCAGCGTAAAAACCCCACGACTCCAGCTGACCATTTCCACAACCGTCATTTCAATCAGAGTCTCAAGGGCCTTGTAGGCCGAATCCTTGGACAGGCCGCAATGATCATGCAGGGTCGCAATCAGCGGCTTGCGATATTCGCCGGCCAGTTTTTGACTGATCAGAGCTCTTTTAAGGTCGCTTTCGGTGATAATCTTACTTTCGACAAGGATTTTACCGATCTTCAGATCATCACTTGAATGGGTTGCACAAATGATATAACCATCACGAAAAACCAGTTGTCCTTCGCCTTTGCGGCTATAAACGTTCAGAGTCCCCGATTTTCTGGTGGAGTGGATCAATTGAATAACATCAACTATCGGCAGTTGTTCCAGTTCACCGGTCAGCGGCATACGATACCTCTTTATAAGCTAGCGATTCATGAACTGTCGATATCCCCCCGTAACTACACCTCAATAAAGTTAAAATATATTAAACTCAAAATGGTCGAAAGTTTCAAGTATTATCTAAAAATGGTCGCAATTGTTAATTAAAGCAATCAACATAACGGTTTGGTAACGAAGCATATTGACCGCACAATAGAGGAAAAATCTGGATGAAATGTTCCCGGTGGGCACTCGGGAATGGATGGGATGATTATGGATTAGGGGTATGGGGTTTGTTTCTGCAGTGGCTGAATACAAAAAATCCCTGCAGAAGATAAACTCTGCAGGGATTTTTGAGGGCTAACTTTGGTGCCGAAGGCGAGACTCGAACTCGCACGACCAATTGGTCACCACCCCCTCAAGATGGCGTGTCTACCAGTTCCACCACTTCGGCAAGCGGGAAGTATATATACTGAACGTCCTTCCAACTGTCAATAGAGAATTTAATTATTTTTTTTCCGGAGCTGCCGGGGTCGGCGCAACCGGAGTTGCAGGGGCTGCCGGAGACTGTGCTGGTGCGGCAACCGAGCTCGGCATAACCGTCTGTGAAGATGCGGAGCCATAAAAATAGGCCAGCGACAGACTGGTCAGCATAAAGATAATGGCAGCACCGGCAGTAATTTTACTCATGAAGTTCCCGCTTGTGGAACCAAACATGGCTTGGCTTCCACCTGCGCCGAACGAAGCGCCTGCCTGCGCTCCTTTACCCATTTGCAGTAGCACGATAACGATCAAGGCAATTGATACGATAATATGCAGGCCAATCAAAACTGTTGTCATGCAATGTCTCCTTGTTGTTTTATTTTGAACCGCCGATAATTATCACAGTTGTGGTGCTATGAAAAGTTAATTTTCTTCAAACTTTTGTCTTTTTGGTTTCCATTAGTGAATATAGGCCTCAGTGACATAGCGACGCATCATGACGTGGGTGTTGAAGTAGTAAGCATTTTTACTGATTGCGTTTTTCATTACAGCAATCCAGCCAGCCCGATCCTGGTAAAAAAGCGGTATGATTTTCTGCTCGAGTTTGGCATACATGTCTTCCAGGTCTTCCTCCACGCGATTATCTTCCTCCCCGATTGTTCCCGGCGGCGGGCCGATGGCCCAACCGGTGATTCCTTCTATATGTCCCTCGATCCACCAACCGTCCAGAACACTGAAGTTGGGCACACCATTAAGCGCCGCTTTCATACCGCTGGTTCCTGAGGCCTCAAGGGGACGCATGGGGTTATTGAGCCAGAGATCCACGCCGGGGATGAACTGCGCGGCAATTTCCATATTGTAGTTTTCCAGATAAACCAGGGTGATCTTACCGCGCATTTTTTCGGCGTGCTGAACAATATTGCGAATAACCTGCTTCCCTTCGTTATCCTGGGGATGGGCTTTGCCGCCAAAAACCAGTTGCAGCTTACCGGAGCCGATGTCCAGCAACCGGTCCAGATCCTTAAAAATCAGGTCACCGCGTTTATACGTTGCGGCCCGGCGGGCAAAGCCTATGGTCAATTGATTCAGATTGAGGTCGATCCCGGTTTTCTCACGGACGTACTGAAAGAAAAGAGCCTTCGAGCCACAGTGAGCGTCCCAGATTTCCTGGTCTGGGATATGGTCGACCCGGACCAATAATTCGGGTTCGTTAGCCCAGCCCGGCAAGTATTCATCGAACAGATTAACGAAAAAGGGGGAGCACCAGGTAAAAGGATGAATGCCGTTGGTGATCGCATGAATTTTGAACCCCGGAAACAGGCGTTGAGAAACCTCGCCATGGCGTTTAGCGACACCATTGATGAATTTACTCAGATTCATGGCCAGTAGCGTCATATTCAATTCATGATCGGCTGAATGCTCTTTTAACATATCAAGACTGAATTCCGGCGGCATGAGTTTTTCGACCAGTGCGTAATCAAACCGATCATGTCCGGCCGGAACTGGGGTGTGGGTGGTAAAGACGCATTGATTGATAATCTGCTGGACAGCTACAGGACTTCCGTTTTCGAGAAAAGACTGATCCAGCGGCATTCTGGCGCTATTCAGCAGCTCCACGGTGAGCAGGCTCGCATGCCCTTCGTTCATATGATACTTTTTGATGGAAAAATTGAGGGTTCTCAAGATCCGTGCGCCACCGATTCCAAGCACGATCTCTTGTTTTAAGCGCACGGTTTTATCACCGCCGTAGAGGTGATTGGTAATGGTCCGATCCCGGTCGTCGTTCCCGGGAATATCGGTATCCAGAAACAGCACCGGAACTTCACCGCCGGTGGGACTTTTTACGCGATACAGCCAAGCCTGTAATTTAACATCGCGATTTTCGATCGTAATCATGGCTTTTTGCGGCAAGAGTTCCATGTGATTTTCAGGAAGCCATTCAATATCCGACTCTTGCTGCCAGCCAGTTGTGTCGAATTGCTGCAGGAAATAACCTTTTCGATACAGCAAGGTCACCGCAACCATGGGGATCTTCAGATCGGCGGCGCTCTTGATCGTATCCCCGGCCAGTACACCTAGCCCACCACTATAGGTCGGAATTTCGGCGCTGAGGCCGATCTCCATGGAAAAATAGGCGATACGCTGATCCTGAATATAAAATTTGCATGCATCCATAACAGATTCTCCCGGGCAACAGTGTATTGGTCTATAAAGTTTAACAAATGTGTTTGCATCTACAGGCAGATGTATTAATTTGATAAGCGGTCAGCTTCGAAAATACTCAAATACTTCCCTTCTTTTTTTCGGACTGGATTCAATGGCTATCAATGACAACGAGCAGCAATATTATGAATTGTTCCAGGAATTATCCGACCTGGTTCTGATTTACGAATGTCTACCGGATGGAACCCCGGGCAGGTATCTCGAAATGAATCGGTCGGCACGCGGCATTCTCGGCTATGACGAGGAGGAACTGTGCCGTCTCAGCCCATTTGATATCGACAGAGCTGCTCTTGAAGATGTCGATGCCTTTGCGCAGATTCTGAATGAACTTCAGGCCGCCGGGGAGGCAATATTTCGAACCGACCTGCTTTGTAAAGATGGATCCTGGGCTCATGTGGAGATCAGTTGCCGCCAAGCCAGCTTGCATGACAAAATAGTTTATTTGGCCGTTGCTCGCGATCTCAGTCTGAGGGACAAATACGAAGATTCCATAAAAGCACTTGTGCGGAGTACGGTCGGCCTGACCGGGCAGGAGTGCCTCGAGGAAATTGTTAAAAATCTCTGCCTTTGGCTCAATGTCGATGGTGCCTGTATCGGCGTGTTCAACGATGATCAATTGCAGATCAGGGCGAGTTATTTTGCCGGGGCATGTCATCCACCTTCCCATCTGTCGATTTTCGATGCACCGTTTTCGGAACTTCTCCAAGGCCAATTTTGTTTTTATCCGCGGGACGCAGGGCTGCTTTTCCCATCGCTAGACGCTTCTCAGCTGTGTGGGAATGCCTGTTTTATAGGATTCCCTATGCGGGCACATGATGGACGGATTCTGGGTGCTGTCTGTGCATATTCAAAAGAGCCACTGCCGCAGGTTGCCCATGTCGAGGAGTTGCTCTCCATTATTGCTTCACGGGCCGCGGCGGAATGTGAACGCCTCCACTACGTTCGGGAATTATCCCATAGTGAAGAAATGCTGCGGACCCTGTTCAATTCCACAGCGGAAGCGATCGTCGGGATAGACTTGGAAGGGAGGGTGGCCTTCTGCAACCCTTCAACCCTGCTGCTGCTTGGACATAATGAAGAGGCCGATCTCGTCGGCCAATGTTTCTGGAAACTGACCCAGCCTCCGGCGAAAAGAGATTCATTGGCTGAACAGTCGGTCCAATGTCCGTTTATCGCGGCCATCGTCCAAGGTAAGAAAATCAGCAACGAAGATGGTTTTTTTTACCGTAATGACGGGGCCAGGATTCCGGTCGAATATTGGGGGCACCCGATGTTCCATGATCAACAGCTGGTTGGAGGCGTGGTCACCTTTATTGACATCTCCCGAAGAAAAATCTTGGAAAAGCAGCTGCAGCAGTCGCAACGCATGGAGGCGATCGGTACTCTCACCGGAGGCATTGCCCATGATTTCAACAATATTCTGACCGTTATTTCGGGTTATGTCGGGCTGCTCAAAGCACAGTATGCGGATCAAGACAAACTTCTTTCAAAAATCAGCAAAATAGGCCAGGCCGCAGAGCGCGGTTCTAAGTTAACCCATGGTCTGCTGGCATACAGCCGTAAAAAATCCGAACCATCCACCCCGGTCGATCTCAATCAACTGATTCTCAAAGTGCATGATCTTTTTGGGCAGGTCATTGGAGAAAGAATTCAGCATGTTCTGACTCTGGGACAAGATAAAATGGTTGTTCTGGCGGACGCTTCACAACTGGAACAGGTGTTGCTGAACCTAGCTACCAATGCTCGTGACGCCATGCCTGACGGCGGGATACTGACCATCAAGACCGAGCTTGCTGAAATAGATTCCGCATTCTGTGACGTCTACGGCTATGGCGAGCCGGGACTCTATGCACTGATCAGCGTCATGGACACGGGCATTGGAATTCCTAAAGATTTACAGCAGAAAATCTTCGATCCGTTTTTCACGACCAAGGACACGGGCAAGGGGACTGGTCTCGGTTTAGCTATGGCCTGGGGGATTGTCAAGCAGCATAAAGGTTATATCCTGGCCGAAAGCAGCAAAGAGGAGGGAACCTGCTTTAAGATTTATCTGCCCTTGACCGACCGGGAGGCCCATTTGCAACCGATTCAGCAGCATGCCCAATTACCGGGCGGAAAGGAAACTATCCTGCTGGTTGAGGATGATCCGTTGGTGCGCGAATCGACCCACAGCATCCTGTCCGCGGTGGGGTATGAGGTTATTGACAGTGATTGCGCTGAATCGGCCCTGGCGATCCTCGATAAAGAGCGGGGACGGCTTGCCCTGGTCCTGTCCGATGTTGTTATGCCCGGTATCAAAGGCCCGGAATTTTTTCAGGAAATTCGGAAAAAATCCGCTATCCCGGTGATTTTTATGAGTGGCTATACGTTCGATTCATTGCGTGAACAAGGACTCGTCCGGGAAGGGGTCCCGCTCTTGAACAAACCTATTCAGCCGCTGGAACTTTTGACCCTCATACGCGACCTGCTCGATCTGCTGCCGCAAGCCGCTCTATAGAAAAACATTTCGCAATGATAAATTCGCCCCTTTATCAGGCTCCGACAGACACGTCTTTCGTGTTTTGTTGGCCCAGAGGTAAAACCATAACCCATTGACTTTACTGGATAGAATAGGCCATTCATATAGTCAATGCCGACTCCGATGTCAAGCGGTTATTCCGATTTCAATGCTTTTTCAAAACCTGCAATGTCGTTTGATATCTTGCTATGGTTGTCTGCTTAATGTGCTCTCCGGGGCCGGTCGCGGCGCGTGGTAATGGGTAATTCAAGATAGAATAATACCTTTAATTTCAATCGAAAAACCTTATCATTGAATCAGGTTACCATTTGATGCTCTGTTTATCTCATATAGGGTTGACAGTTTTTAGCTTGAATGGTAAAACAACATTCTAAAATTACTGTGGAGTGTTGTGAAATGGTCAAAAAACTTATCGGGCGGAAACTCAAGGCATCCAGGCTAAAAAGAGATAAAACAATTCAAGAACTCGCTGAGATGTCTCACGTCTCATCCAACATGATTTCGCGTATCGAGCGAGGTCTGACCATCCCCTCTGTCGAAATTTTGATGAAACTCGCCGATGCTCTCGGCCTGAGCCTCAGCTACTTTGTCGAGGAGGCAGAAAAGGGGAGTACTATCATCCACACCCCGTCCGGCGCTGGTGATCCGATCTTCTTTTTTGAAGATAAGCATCAGATCACCAGCCTGCTGAAGGGGCTGCGGGATCCGGGCTTCTCGGTTTTTATCGACACCCTGGAACCTTACTGCGACAGTGGCGAGGGCGGCATGGTACATACCGGTGAAGAGTTTGCCATGGTTCTCGATGGGAGCATCGACTTCAAAATCGAGGGGCGTGAATATCACCTTGAAAAAGGAGATTCCCTCGGTTTCAAAGCAACCCTTCCGCACAGTTGGAAAAATAACAGCCCGCAACAATCGCGGATACTCTGGATCGTGTCACCACCACCAAACGTCTGATCAACATCTCTTTTAGGGAGCTTGAACAATATGCAAGTCAAAAAGATTGTCGGGAAAAAGCTGAAGGAAATCAGGCTGAAGCAAGATATGACCATTCAGATACTGGCTGAAAAGTCGCAAGTCTCATCCAATATGATATCCAGAATTGAACGCGGCCTGACCATCCCTTCCGTTGAAATTCTCATGCGTCTGGCAACGGTGTTCGATAAAAGCATCAATTATTTTGTCGAAGATGTCGCCAGCTCTCATGAGGTCGTTCACAGCCGGCCCGGACAAAGGGACAAGACTGTCTACGATGATGAACACAACATGCATACCGAATCATTCACTTCCGGACTTCGCGATCCGCAATTCATGTCATTTTACTGTACGGTACAGAAGGGTGGAAAAAGTGGCCTGAAAAACATGTATCATCCGGGTGATGAGCTCATTTACATGCTGGAAGGGCGGCTGAAAATGACAATTGTCGACGAGGAATATATCCTGGAAAAAGGGGATAGCATCAGTTTTAAGTCGCATCTGCCCCATCGCTGGGAAAATATCGGTAGCGAAGAGGCGAAAGTCATCTGGACTCTGTCACCGTTTACAATCATCTGACGCTCAGACTTGTGAGCCAACTTATTGAAATGTATGTTACTCTTGTTGACATGACAAGAGTATGTTGTATAGTCTCTAAAATATCCTAAAATTGCAAACTCATTCACGGCTCAAGCCTCAGGGGGCAATATGAACAAGTCTGAATTGGTAGAAGCATTATCAATCAAAAAAAACTTGACCTACAAAAAATCAGAGCAGATTGTCAATCTGATCTTTGATGCCATGTCGCAGGCCCTTATCGACAATGATCGTATTGAAATTAGAGGTTTTGGCAGTTTTATGGTCAAGGACTATAAAGCCTATATGGGACGCAATCCGAAGACCGGAGAAATCATCAAGGTTGACGAAAAGAAACTGCCTTTCTTCAAGGTGGGAAAAGAATTGCGCGAGCGTGTTGACAGCTGATCCGATTCGGGTATGCTCTGACAACGGCTTTTTCAAGGACCCGTTCACGAACACGTGAGGGGGTCTTTTTATTGTGTCTTTTACAGGTGGATAAATGCTGCATATTTTCAAAGGAATAACCCCCCAGATCGATGACACTGTTTTTAGGACCGGATCTGCTGAAATTATCGGTTCCGTTGAAATCGGCGCCGGCTCAAGCATCTGGTTCAACGTGGTTATTCGAGGAGATGTTAATTATATAAAAATCGGTGCTCGGACCAACGTTCAGGATGGAACCGTGATTCATGTAACCCATGACACCCATCCGACCATCGTTGGTGACGATGTCACAATCGGTCACAATGTCACTCTGCACGGATGCCGGATCGGCAACCGTTGTCTGATCGGGATGGGAGCCATTGTGATGGACGATGCGCTCATAGAGGACGACGCCATGATTGCTGCCGGGGCTTTGGTTGTGCCCGGAACCCATGTCCCGTCTGGTACTCTGTTTGCCGGGGCGCCGGCGAAATACAAACGACATCTGTCGGAACAGGAGATCGCCGGGTTGAAGCAGTCCGCAGCAAATTATCTCGATTACGTCGAACGTTATCAAGACTGAAGCGGACATCGACTACTGAAAGGAAGTTCTCGTGAGCGCTGTAGATTTTTCCGACCTGACGGATAGCCCGCTGTTTAATGGCCTGGCAGCAAAGGAAATAGAGTTCCTCAGCGGCATTTTTGCCATTCGCCAAGTGCCTGAAGGGAAGACGGTCTTTGTTGAAAATATGCCTGGGGAATCCCTTTATATGATTAAGGCGGGAACCGTTCAGATTTCCCAGATGCTGGCCGAAACCGACGAACAGATTATGATTGTGCTCGGGGCCGGAGACATCTTTGGAGAGCTTGCCGTTATCGATGGTGGCGAACGTGCCTCAACCGCCCGGATTGCTGAAGATTGCCTGCTTTATGTGCTCAATCGGAAGCATTTCAATGCCCTGGCCGGAGAAAAGCCACGTTTGGCATTGCAGCTTGGTTTCAATATCATGCGGATTTTTACGGCCAAAATGCGTCAGGCAAAAAAAGATTACCGAACTATGCTGATGGCGTGTTCCGGCCGCCGAAAATAGCTCGGCGGCTTACTGCCTTCTATGGCGCGAGTTAGCAACTGATTATAAAATCAGACAAACCTGTTTTCCCCATTCATTCCTGAGTGGCTGAATAATTCCCGCCCTGGCCAGGGCCGTCGATCTGTTTTCGGCGGCCTTTTTTAGTTGAGAAAAATAGCCCTGCATTATAGTATTCGCGCCGAAAACAGAACATTATATATGACGATCTTCTGTTTTTTATGAGCAGAATGTTATTTTTTTTAATGGACGAACGGAGAGATCATGTCGGTATTGTTCAGTCAACAATTGATTTTTGGATTGTTGGGCGGCCTTGGAATGTTCCTGTTCGGCATGAAAACCATGTCGGAAGGATTGCAGAAAATCGCCGGCGACAAAATGCGCAAAATTTTGTCCGCTCTGACCAGCAATCGGTTGATCGGAGCCTTAGTCGGCATCGCCGTGACTGCGATTATCCAGTCTTCAAGCGCAACAACGGTTATGGTGGTCGGTTTTGTCAACGCCGGACTGCTGTCGCTGGTCCAGGCTATCGGGGTTGTCCTCGGTGCCAATATCGGCACGACCATAACCGCTCAATTGATTGCCTTCAAGATTACCAAGTTTGCCCTTCCCGCCATCGGCCTGGGCGCTGGGTTGAAGCTATTCAGCCGCAACAAGCAGTATAACTACATCGGTGAAATCATCCTCGGTTTCGGTCTGCTGTTTTTTGGCCTATCTACCATGAAAATGGCTTTTGACCCGCTCAAGGCCAGCGAGGAGTTTCGGCAGCTGTTCCTTTATGTCGGTGATCATAAACTGTTGGGTGTGCTGATTGGTGCACTATTGACTGTGATTGTCCAGAGCAGCAGCGCCACGATCGGGATTACCTTGGCCTTGGCTAGTTCCGGATTAATTTCATTCGAAGCCAGCGTCGCCCTTATCCTCGGAGAAAATATCGGCACCACAATTACTGCCAACCTGGCTGCTATCGGCACCAACCTGGCTGCCAAAAGAACCGCCTTTTCCCACTTTCTGTTCAATGCCCTGGGTGTTTTGTATATCCTCATTCTGTTCCCGGTGTTTCTTAAAGTCGTCATAGCAATCACCCCGGGCAACCCTGATTTTATCATTCAGACTCAGGCCCAGGCCCAGAGCTTTGCCGGAGCAATTGGAGACAAGCCATATATTGCCCGTTATATTGCCAACGCCCATTCTTTGTTTAACGTGTTCAATACCCTGATCTTCCTACCCTTGATTGGGCTGCTGGCCAAGCTGTCTACTTTGACGATTCGCGGGGAGGAGGACCTGGAAACGTTTCAGGTCAAATTTATTGATGATCGCGTACTGAACACACCGCCGGTCGCAATCGGGCAAGCCCGGCGCGAAACCAAAAGGATGGCCCAGATTGTTCAGGAGATGGTTGACGAGACCATTCAGTTTTTTGAAGATGGTGATTATAAACATATCCGCAATTTGGAGAAGAAAGAGGACCTGGTTGATATTCTACAGAAAGAAGTCATGGCGTTCTTGGTCAAATTGTCGCAAAAGTCCATTTCAAGCGACACTTCGGAAGCGATCGGTTCATTGATGAATATGGTCAATGATCTTGAACGGATCGGCGATCATTGTGAGAACCTCTGGGAGCTTGGCACCCGTAAAATTGAAGAGAAGATCAATTTTTCCCACCTTGGTGAAACCGAAATGGCCGTTCTGTCAGAGAAAGCCCGCGAGTTTCTTGCCTTTATCATTGCCGCCATGGATAAGGTAGAAAAAAATATCGCCGAGAAATCAATTGAATATGAGGATGCCATCGACGAGTTGGAGGAACGGTTGCGGATGAATCACATCGCTCGCCTCAATACCGGTGAATGTGCGGTTCAGCCCGGACTTGTCTATATTGATATGTTGCACAGTTTTGAAAAGATCGGTGACCATACGTTTAACGTCTCCGAAGCGATCCAGGGGAAAAAATAAATGCAAGCAGCCATTGATGTCGGCAGCAATACGCTCAGGATGCTGATTAGCACAGGCTCTCAGGGGCCAAGCGCATCAGACCTCTATTTACGCCGTGTCACCAGGCTTTCTGGTGGGTTGACCGACACCGCCGGATTGACCGTTGCCAGCATGCAACGAACCTTGGAAGCTTTACAATATTTTCAATCAATTATGGCAGAGCAGCAGGTTGAAAAATGCCGGGCGGTGGCTACCGAAGCCCTCCGGAGAGCAGTGAACCGTCAACAGTTCCTTGATCTGGTGGCGGCAGAATCCGGGCTTAATCTGGAAATAATCTCTGGAGAAGAGGAAGCCCGCCTGACCACGGCCGGCGTCCTATCGGTTATTTCGCCATTGCCGCAGGCTGCCATCATCATTGATATCGGCGGTGGCAGCACTGAACTTATTTGTGTCATCAACGGTCGTACGGTTTGCCAGAAAAGTTATCCATTAGGTGTGGTCCGGCTTTGTGAAGAGTGTGCCTCCGCTGCAGATCGGCAAGAGCAGATCGCGAAGGCTTTCGATGATTTTTATGGTCTTCTTAAAGCACAACAACTGTTGTCCTATTCATACCAGTTGATCGGCACCGCAGGGAGTGTGACGACCTTGGCTGCGATCCATCTCGAGCTTGAAGACTATGCCGTTGATAAAATCAACAATCACTTAATTCCAGCAAATTGGCTGGAAGAACTTAAGAGAAAGCTTGAACTATTGACCATTGCTGAACGGGAAACCCTTCCGGGCATGGAAGTCGGCCGTGGCGACCTGATCATCCCCGGGATTGAATTTTTGCTCTGTCTGAGCCAAAAATTTTCTCAGAACGACTTGAGAGTATCCGATTCCGGACTGCTGGAGGGGATCCTGCTCAACCTCTGAATATCCTGATCCTTCTTCTGCCCGTAAAGCTCTTTCCCTGTCTCCCGGATGCAGGTTTAACCAACCTGTACGATTGACACAAGCAAAACGATTTTCTATTATTCCGGGGGCTTTCCTTTCCTGCCGCTCTGCTAACTTTTGCTTTTTTAAGGAATGACATGGACGCTAAAGTTCTTCTTTCTGGTAACGAGGCCATTGCGCGTGCTTCTTATGAAGCTGGGGTGCTGGTGGCCTGTGCTTACCCAGGCACGCCTAGTACGGAAATACTTGAAAATATAACCCGCTATAAAGAGATAGACGCTTCTTGGGCTCCCAATGAAAAGGTTGCCCTCGAAGTCGGTATCGGTGCCAGTTTCGGTGGCGCTCGCGCGATTGTGACCATGAAGCATGTCGGGGTCAATGTTGCGGCCGACCCTCTGTTCACCCTGTCCTATACCGGGGTCAGAGGAGGACTGGTTCTGGTGACTGCGGACGACCCTGAACTGCACTCCTCTCAGAACGAACAGGACAATCGCAATTTTGCCAAATTTGCCAAAGTGCCGATGTTCGAACCCAGTGATAGCCAGGAGGCGCTCGACTATACCAAGCTTGCGTTTGCGGTTAGCGAGCAGTTCGACACCCCGGTTTTTCTACGCAGTACCACACGGATCTCCCATTCGAAATCAGTGGTTAACATTGCTGATCGGCCGCAAGAGATTCCCCAACCAAAATTGAGTCGCGACCCCGCTAAACTGGTCATGTTGCCGGGTAATGCCCGGAAAAGACATGTGGTGGTGGAACAGCGCATCAAGGACCTGGAAGAATGGTCCTGCAGCCAACCGTTCAACCGCATCGAAGATGGAGCAGGGGAGGTTGGCGTCATCACCTCCGGCGTTTCCTATCAATATGTGAAAGAGATCCTGCCCGAGGCGGATGTCCTTAAAATCGGTATGGTTTACCCGCTGCCGAAACAGCTGATCAGAGACTTTGCGGCCAGAAATCACCAGACCCTTTATGTCGTCGAAGAGTTGGACCCGTTTATCGAAGAGCAGGTCCGGGCCATGGGAATTAAGGTGGTCGGCAAGGAAAAACTTTCCCTGTGCGGAGAATTGACACCGGGGCGTCTGCAACAGAGGTTTTTTGGCGGTTCGGTGCCGACCGAAGACACCTCTGCCGAATTGCCCCAGCGGCCGCCGAACATGTGCCCGGGGTGTCCACACCGCGGCATCTTCATGGAATTGAATCGAGCCAAAGCTTATGTCACCGGGGATATCGGTTGTTACACCCTCGGTTTCATGCCACCCCTCTCAGCCATGGATACCTGTATCTGCATGGGCGCCAGCATTGGTAATGCCACGGGTATCAGCAAGGTTCTATCCGCCGAGGAGCAACGCAAGGTCGTTGCGGTGATCGGCGATTCGACCTTCCTTCACACCGGCATTAACGGTCTGATGGACATGGTGTACAACCAGTCGACCGCGACGGTGATCATCCTTGACAACCGGATCACGGCTATGACCGGTCGCCAGGAAAATCCGGCGTCCGGCTACACCCTGAGCGAACAACCGAGCTACCAGGTCAACCTGGAGCAGTTGTGTCGTGCCGTAGGTGTCAAAAATGTCCGCATTATCGATCCCTACAATATTTCCCTGACCCGGAAAACGATCCGCGAAGAGATGGCCCGCCCCGAAGCTTCGGTCATCATCTCGTCACGTCCGTGTGTATTGGTCCCCCGCGACAATCTGGAGCGCCGCTCACCGCTTTATGTGGATCATGATAAATGCACAGGCTGTCAAGCCTGTCTGCGGTTGGGCTGTCCGGCCATCACCTGGGATAGCGACAAGAAAAAATCGAATATCGACAAAATCATTTGCGTCGGCTGCAAGGTTTGCCAGCAGACCTGCGGCTTTGACGCTTTCCAGGAATATGGTGACCAATCATGAGTAAAACCACCAACATTTTACTGGCTGGCGTCGGCGGACAGGGTATTCTTCTGGCCAGTGAAGTTCTTTCCGAAGTCGTGCTGCTCGCCGGGCTTGACGTTAAGAAGAATGAGATTCATGGCATGTCCCAACGCGGCGGGAGCGTTGTTTCCCATGTCCGTTACGGCGAAAAGGTGTATTCCTCGATCATTCCCGAAGGGGAGGTCGACATTCTGTTCAGTTTTGAGATGCTGGAGACCTGCCGTTACCTGCCGCTGTTGCGCCCGGACGGGCGGGTGGTCATGAATGACTGGAAAATTGCCCCTCCCTCCGTTGCTTTGGGAAAACAACCGTATCCGGCAGATTTGGTGGAAACAATTCGTCGTCAGCATCCCGCCACAACAGTCGTCAACGGGCTTGAACTTGCCCTGGCGGCAGGTAATTCGAAAACGGTGAATACCGTTTTGTTGGGAGCCCTGTCACAAACCCTCGATTTCGATCCGCAGCTTTGGCAGACTGCGCTACGAAAAATGATTCCAGAACGCCTGCTCGAAGTTAACCTGAAAGCATTCGCTCTGGGCTGTGGCGAGCATTAAATTTTCCTCGGGAGGTAAGAGCCATGATCTGGAATGACGAATTCGAAACACTGCCACGCGAAGCCATTGAATCGTTGCAGCTTAAACGCTTGCAACAGACAGTGGGCCGTGTTTATGCGACTGTTCCCTTTTACAAAAATGCTTTTGACAAGCTTGGCATCAAACCTGCTGATATCAAGAAGCTTGATGATTTGCAACGGCTGCCCTTTACCCTCAAACAGGATATGCGGGACAATTACCCCTATGGGCTGTTTGCCGTGCCTCTTGAGCAGATCGTGCGCATCCACGCCTCATCAGGGACCACCGGCAAGCCTACGGTGGTCGGCTATACCCGCCGAGACATCGAGACCTGGTCCGAACTGATGGCCCGTTCTTTTGTGGCCGCAGGTGCCCACAAAGGGGATGTGATTCACAATGCTTACGGTTACGGGTTGTTTACCGGCGGCCTCGGGGCCCATTATGGTGCAGAGCGGGTAGGGGCCTCGGTCATCCCCATGTCCGGCGGCAATACCAAAAAACAGTTGATGATCATGAAGGATTTCGGCTCCACTGTGTTGACCTGTACCCCGTCCTACAGCCTTTTCCTTGCAGAAGTTGCCGCAGAGGAGGGGATTGACATCCGCAATTTAAGTCTGAAGGTCGGCATTTTCGGTGCCGAACCCTGGAGCGAAAAGATGCGCCTTGAAATTGAAGCGAAACTGAATATCAAGGCCATCGATATATACGGCCTCTCGGAAATTCTCGGGCCTGGCGTCGGTATTGAATGTGTTGAAGCCCAACACGGTCTGCATATCTGGGAAGATCATTTCATTCCGGAAATTATCAATCCAGAGACCGGCGAAGTGCTTCCCGAGGGTGAAAAGGGCGAACTCGTTATCACCACCATTACCAAGGAGGGGATACCGCTGATTCGTTATCGTACCAGGGATATTACCCGGCTCAGCAAAGAACCTTGCATCTGCGGGCGGACTCACAGTCGAATCGAGCGGCTCAGCGGCCGCAGTGACGACATGCTGATTATCCGCGGAGTCAATGTCTTCCCGAGCCAGATCGAATCAGTGCTGTTCAGCATCAAAGAGGTTGAGCCTCATTATCAGCTGATTGTCGATCGTGATGGCATCCTGGATACCCTTGAAGTTCAGGTAGAAGTCAATGAGCAAAGTTTTTCTGATGAAATCAAGGAACTCCAGGGGTTGTCCCAGCGAATCCGCAAAGAGATCAAGGACCTGCTCGGCGTGACCTGCAATGTCCGGCTGGTTGAACCGAAAACTATCGCCCGGAGCGAAGGAAAAGCCGTTCGGGTCATCGATAACCGCCGGAAAGAATCCTGACCAGCTGCTCAGCAAAGGAGTTTTCAATGAAAGTTGAACAAATTTCGATCTTTATCGAAAATAAATCGGGGCGACTCGCCGAAGTATCGGGTATTCTTGGTGATTCCGGTGTCAATATCCGCGCCTTGTCGCTGGCGGATACTTCAGATTTCGGGATTCTGCGGCTGATCGTCGACGACAGTGAGAAGGCCCTGCAGGTTTTGCGCGGACACAAATTTACGGTCAGCAAGACCGAAGTCATCGGAGTGGCGGTGCCGGATAGTCCCGGTGGGCTGTCCTCTATTCTGCATATCCTTGATCAAAATAATGTCAATGTCGAATATATGTATGCGTTTGTCGAGCGGTCCGGCGACAACGCAGTGATTATCTTCCGTTTCGATGATATAGATGAAGCGATCCGGGTTCTTGCTGAGAACGGGATCACCATTCTCAAGGGGAGCACAATCACTTCAATCTAGTTGTTATTTCAGAGTATTGGAATATTTTCTAAGGTATTACTTCAACCATGAATCGTGACCCGAAAATCTGGAATCCCAGCGCAGAATGCCAGCCCAGGGAGCAGCTCCTGGCGCTGCAGCTGCAACGCCTGCAAACCACTTTGCATCTGGTCAGTGAAAATGTTCCCTGCTATCAGGCCAAATTCAAGGAGGTTGGTTTCGCTCCCCAGGATCTCAAAACTCTGGAGGATTTGCACCAATTGCCGTTCACGACCAAGGATGACCTGCGACTGAACTATCCTTACGGCATGTTTGCCGTGCCCATGCGCAACGTTGTGAGGATTCATTCCTCCTCCGGCACGACCGGCAAGCCCACCGTGGTCGGCTACACCCAGCAGGACATCCAGACCTGGACCGAACTGGTGGCCCGGTTCATGACTGCTGCCGGAGTCACCGACGAGGATATTGTCCATATCGCTTTCGGCTATGGGCTGTTTACCGGCGCCTTTGGCCTGCACTATGGTTCGGAAGCCATCGGCGCATCGGTTATCCCCATGTCCGGCGGCAATACCGACAAACAATTGATGATCATGCAGGATTATCGGTCCTCAGCGCTGGTTTGTACGCCATCTTACGGGCTGACCCTGGCCGACCGGATGGAGAAGCAGGGGATAGATCCGCATTCTCTGGCTTTGCGGGTGGGCCTTTTCGGGGCCGAACCCTGGAGCGAACAGATGCGCAACGAGCTTGAGAACCGGCTCGGCATTATTGCGACTGACAATTATGGGTTGTCGGAGATTATGGGCCCGGGAGTTGCCGGCGAATGTCTGCATAAATCCGGGATGCACCTGGCTGAGGATCATTTCCTGGCCGAAATCATCGATCCGGACACCGGTGTAGTGCTTCCGGAAGGCTCCGTCGGGGAACTGGTCATTACCAGTCTGACCAAACAGGCCTTCCCGATGATCCGCTATCGCACCCGGGATATCACCCGACTCAACTATGAAACATGCTCCTGCGGCCGAACCATGGCACGCATGGAAAAGACTCGCGGTCGCAGCGACGATATGTTAATTATCAAAGGAGTCAACGTTTTTCCGACCCAGATCGAAGAGGTTCTGTTTCAGATCGAAGGGTGCGAACCCCATTATCAACTGATTATCGACCGAGTCAACAATGTGGATTCCCTGGAAGTTCAGGTCGAAGTCAACGAGAAGATCTTCTTTGATGAGATGAAACAGCAGCGTTCCTTCATCGAGCAGGCGGAAAAGAAATTGGCGTCGGTACTGGGTGTCAGCGCCAAAGTCAAACTGGTGGAACCCGCTAAGATCAAACGCCATGAAGGAAAAGCCTGCCGGGTTTTCGATCGGCGAAAATAATCAGGGATTTATCCTTGACAACTTGGGTCGAATAAAAGATAATCCGCGGCGCTGTCAAATTTGACGGGATGTGGCGCAGTCTGGTAGCGCACTTGACTGGGGGTCAAGGGGCCGGAGGTTCAAATCCTCTCATCCCGACCATAAAAAGAAAAACGGCGAATCTCCGTAGAGGAGATTCGCCGTTTTTTTTCCTTTCCGTTCTTTGACTTAGCTTTGCAGCTGAGCTACATTGGCAAGGCCTTATTTGTATCGCCTTCCAGGAGGCGTGCATGGATTTCAAAACCGGGCATCACCACCGAGAATAGAAGAAGAAACCGCTGCTGGTAGTCTCGTGGTAACCGGGTGGTGTTCCTAGAACCAGTCTCAAGTTTTTAACTGTCTGTTGGCGAGGGAGTTCACGATTCAAAGGCAGTATTGCAACCCCCTGAGAAGTGAGCGACTTATGGCCGACTTATTTAATCACGACAGCCTGTTCCGGGCTATGATCAATAACCATAGTGCCGTAATGATGATTATTACTCCCGACAGCGGAGAAATCGTGTATGCCAACAAGGCCGCGGAAGCCTTTTATGGCTACTCTGACGGTGCGCTGACACGTATGAATATCAGCGAGATCAACCAGCTTTCCTCTGAAGAAATCAAGCATGAAATGAATCATGCGCTCGAAACTATAAAAAATTGTTTCATATTTCCCCACAAACTTGCAAACGGTGATTTACGAACAGTAGAAGTCCATTCATCGAAGATTGTTTTTGACTCAAGGGAATATCTGTACTCGGTCGTTCATGATGTCACCGAGTTCAAGCACTCACAGGATTTGATAAAGCATGAGCGTGAGCTTTACCGCGATCTTATAGATTCTCAGCCAATTGGCATATACCGCGTCCGTATATTCCCACTGGCAACCTGGCCGAATGAAGCCTGGCTCAGTTCAAAGAATGCACCCTATGATTTTGAAGTATTAAATGATCGTTTTTGCGAGATACTCGGCGCCAGTAAAGACGTATGCCTGAACAACTCGGGCATCCTGAACGACTTAGTACATCCAGAGGATAAAGCAGATTTTGCCGAAGGGAATGAGGTCGCCAATGCCAACCTTAAAAAATTCTACTGGGAAGGGCGCCTCATCATAGATGGAAATATCCGTTGGGTACGATTTGAGTCTCTGCCGAGAGCCCTCCCAAGCGGCGACGTCATCTGGACCGGATCTCTGCAGGACATAACAGCACGCAAACAAGCAGAAGAGAGCCTGAGAAAGGCAGAGCTAAAGCTACGGCTCACTGTCGAAAATAGTACAAATCTCTTTTACATGCATACTGCGGATCATGTTCTCACTTATGTAAGCCCGCAATCACGCGAATTTTTTGATTGTGAACCTGAAGATGCGATAATTCGATGGCCGGAATTTTTGACGGACCACCCCGCGAATCAGGAAGGTTTTTTAACGACCCAGAGAGCCATCGATACTGGCAAACGACAGCCGCCTTACCAACTTGAGTGCGTTGGGAAAAAAGGCCGCAAAATCTGGGTTGAAGTTAATGAAGCACCAATTATCGAAAATGGTCGGACCGTTGCTATCTCCGGCACACTCACTGATATCACCAAACGCAAACAAGCTGAGAAGGAACGAGAGCAATTCTTTAAATTCTTTCAGACGTCAACCGACCTGATGTGTATGGCCAATTCAAACGGTAGGTTCATGAAGATAAATCCCGCTTTTACAGAGGTGCTTGGCTATTCAGAATCGGAACTGCTGTCAAAAGGGATTATTGAATTTATTCATCCCGACGATAAACAATCAACTCTTGACGAAATTGAAGAGCAAAAACGAATTGGCTATTCCGCGAATTTCGAGAACCGCTATCTCTGTAAAGAGGATTTGGTAAAGTGGCTCTCCTGGCAAGTTTCCTTCAGCAGAGAAGACGGCATTGCTTATGCTGTCGCCAGGGACATAACTGAGAAGAAGCAGGCAGAAGAAGCACTGCGCGAATCGAGGAGCCTGTTACAGAGTGTTTTGGAAAATATCCCCATCCGAGTGTTTTGGAAAAATAGGGATTCGAATTATCTCGGTTGCAACACGGCTTTTGCGCATTCTGCAGGCTTTTCAAAACCCGAAGATTTGCTGAGGAAAAATGATTTCCAGATGTGCTGGAAAAATCAAGCTGAGACCTTCCGTGCCGATGACAAAGCGATCATGGATAGCAAGACTAAAAAGCTTGGGATTGAACAATCCTTAGCAACCCCAGAAGGACAAATGACCTGGATTCGGACTTCCAAGGTTCCATTATACGATAAGGATTTAAAGGTCATCGGTATGCTGGGCATCGATGAAGACATCAGCGGTCAGAAGAAAAAAGAGGAAGAGAAGGCAAGGCTTGAAGAACAACTACAACAGGCTCAGAAAATTGAATCGATAGGTCAACTGGCAGGGGGCATTGCCCACGATTTTAACAACATGTTGGGAGTCATTTTAGGCCATACGGAACTGGCCATTAAAAAGTCAAACTCTTCCAAACCATGTTTAGCTGATTTGGAGGCAATTCGTGATGCCGCCAAACGTTCTGCCGACCTAACCCGGCAATTACTGACTTTTGCCCGTAAACAGGTTATTTCGCCCAAAATTCTTGATCTGAATGAGATTGTCGGGACAATGCTCAAGATGCTTCAGCGACTCATCGGCAAGGAGATAGACCTCTTCTGGAGCCCGGCGCAGGATCTCTGGCCAGTCAAAGTCGATCCATCGCAGATTGATCAAATTCTCGCAAATCTCTGTGTCAATGCCCGTGATGCGATCTCCGATAGAGGCAAGATAACCATCAAGACGAGGAACATTCCATTCGACGATAAATTTTGTACTTCTCAACCATTTGAAATCCTGTCCGGCGATTATGTCTGCCTTTCCGTTAGCGATGACGGATGCGGAATAGACAAAAATGTTCAGGCCCATATCTTTGAGCCATTCTATACGACCAAAGACATTGGTTCGGGAACCGGTCTGGGATTGGCAACGGTTTATGGAGCCGTCAAGCAAAACAACGGCTTTATTACATTCACAAGCGAACCTGGAATGGGGACGGTCTTTAATATCTATCTACCTCGGGTGGACTTAACCCCACAAGCTGCTAGGGAGCTGGAGGATAAAGCTATCCATTGAAGATGATCTTATGCTCCTACCGCTTCAGAAGGCCATGCTTGAAGAAAGAGTGGCTACACGGTTTTGGAAGCTGCAACGCCAAGTCATGCTCGAACTATCGCAGAAGAACATTCAGGCCCGATTCAACTGCTGATTACCGCTATGGTAATGCCTTCAATGAAGGGTAAGCAATTGTCTGAATAGTTGAAAGATCTTCAACCCAGGATCAAAACTCTATTTATGTCCGGCTATACGACCTCGCAATCTACCGGGCCGGCCAGCAGCATTCAGGGCGGTACGAACCAGGTCAACAGAGGCCCAGGGATGATTCTCAACACGGAGGTCAGAAGAGATCCGCTGAATTGCAACGGTGCGTTTTAAGCCCTGGGCACGGTAGAGGTCATACAGAGAGACAACGCGCTCATAGAAGCGGTCACGGGCTTGTGTTGAGAAGGAGTCGGCAGAGGAATCGCTGTACTTGGCCTGTCTGACTTTACTGCGAATGGTTTTAACGAGGCCGGTTAAGGAATCGAGGACGTGAAGGTAGTCAAACAGAAGGTCAGACGGGAGAACAAAGCTGACTTGAACCTGATCGTTATCGAGAGGGGTTATCTGAAGGTGTTCACGGAGATTGGAGAGCAGTGAGGTCATGAGCAAACCCCACTGGGACGCGGCTTATATCTAACGTCGCATAATATATAGTTTTCCGAATGTCTCACTTTTACTTGTAGATTTAACAAGTAAGGAGAGAGGTTGACACCTTCCGGCAATGTCAATACAATCACAAAAGAATCCCCCTAAACGTAGGAGTGGTGGGCGGTTTCGTGAGGCTAAGGAGTTGGTGCTCCGAAGCTTCGACCTGTTAAAGCCTCTCAGAGTTGGTGCTCTGGGGGGCTTTTTTCTTTCTAATTTTTCAAGTTAACAATAACCACTATATGGTATTTGGCTTTACCAGATAATGGTTCTATTTAGATCATCGTTTCTAATGTTTGATGGTAATTCGAACTAGCTCATCAGTCAAGCAATGTCAGTGTTATAAAGAATCCCTGCCTTAGCGTCAGTCTACATATGTATTTTTTTTGTATTCGGTTTGTGAAATGAGATTGTAGACAGTTATCGCATACACACTAATAAAAATCTGTGGTCTTTTTAGGACCTAATTTGGATCAGTATTTTCAAGTAGTTGTGAAGTAACCTTCCGATTTTTGATAGCGCTCGGCCTTGAAGCATTCCACCGTCAATCAGGATCGCTTCCAATCCCCACCCGGGGACGTTACCCCGGGCGGGTCCCCAGTCGCTCGGCCTTGCTGGCCGCCTGATCTCAACAAAGGTAGCTGCTAGACGGGAAGGGGCGCCTGTCTCTCTTTTAGGGCAAATAGCTGTTTTCGTCAGCGGTAGCGGTTCTGCCAATATGAATCGGCACTGCTAAACGGAAGAGGTTTTGTAGACCAGCCCCGGTGATGGGCAATAGCCCACATCCGGGGCTGGTCTTTCAAACCTGCTTCATCTGCATGAGTCCAGGCATGATCGGGGACGCACGCCAGCAGCAACGGCCCAGGCCATAGCCCACGGTTGAGACTCACAATCACCCATGATGACACGATCCACAGCTAGAGACATGCGCTGAAAAGCATAAGCTTTCCGTTGTTCTGGTGTTCTTTTCATTATCGTTTTTCCAGTCAGAAGGGGATAGAGCATAATTGTCGCTGCTCCTCAGACATTCGAGCTTTCCCTTGAAGATAAATTTCTTTCATGGCGTCCGAACCGTAACCCTCCAATAACATTGCAAAAGTTGGAGCAACTTGTTTCTTGAACCAGGTTTTAGAACGTTCCAGGGAAGAAGTTTTCTTCGGAACAGAGAGTTGCAGTTTCTCGGCACCTTGGAGAAGATCGAGCCACCAGGAAGCGACTTTCCAGCGGCTTTTATTACTGTCCGTTTTGGAAGGTTTCAGGAAGTTGAGATAGCCACGCAGCAGGCCACAGAATACCGGACCGATATCGGCCTTGGACTCTCTAACCAAAAGAGCGACCTGGTGAGCGTTTTCATTGCGATATTGACCCTCACAGCGAACCCAATGGCCGGAAACGCCTTGTTCGGCAGCCTTATCGTAAATTCTGTACTGAGTCCGACTCTGTGCCGACCCAAAATAAAAGGTTTCTCCGGTGACTTCACCAGTCGCGACTTTGCCGCCTTGCATGTATCGGTAATCCTTGGCACGGCAGGAGGCCGCACCGGCACGAACAGAACGCTTAACGCGAGCAAGAGTCAGCTCTCCGGATACATCATCAAGAGCCAGATCAATCCGCGAGACTTTGCCTTTATGGTGCAGACACCAATCGAGGAAAACGAGAATATCAGCGCTCATCTGGCGAATAGCTTCACCGGACAGAATGACATGAACGCCCATATCTTCAGAGCCATCCATCAAAATGCGGGCCTTACCGTAAATAATTTGGGTCTTATAGCCATGCATGCCGCGGGGAGCATAACGAAACGATGCACCGCCAATTCGAAGATAACCCTTTAAGGATTGATAACGATCACGAACTCTAAAACTCTCTGGAAGTGTTACTTCGAGCCAATCTATAACTATCCGATTATTCAAGGGAATAATGGGTTCAGAAGGGGTTGATTCTGTATTTAGCGGGGGCGTGTTACAGGACGCCCCCTCAAGGATCGAAGCAGAGGAAGTCATGATTTCCCCCGAGGCCGGCCAGCAGCATTCAGGGCGGTACGAACCAGGTCAACAGAGGCCCAGGGATGATTCTCAACACGGAGGTCAGAAGAGATCCGCTGAATTGCAACGGTGCGTTTCAAGCCCTGGGCACGGTAGAGGTCATACAGAGAGACAACGCGCTCATAGAAGCGGTCACGGGCTTGTGTTGAGAAGGAGTCGGCAGAGGAATCGCTGTACTTGGCCTGTCTGACTTTACTGCGAATGGTTTTAACGAGGCCGGTTAAGGAATCGAGGACGTGAAGGTAGTCAAACAGAAGGTCAGACGGGAGAACAAAGCTGACTTGAACCTGATCGTTATCGAGAGGGGTTATCTGAAGGTGTTCACGGAGATTGGAGAGCAGTGAGGTCATGAGCAAACCCCACTGGGACGCGGCTTATATCTAACGTCGCATAATATATAGTTTTCCGAATGTCTCACTTTTACTTGTAGATTTAACAAGTAAGGAGAGAGGTTGACACCTTCCGGCAATGTCAATACAATCACAAAAGAATCCCCCTAAACGTAGGAGTGGTGGGCGGTTTCGTGAGGCTAAGGAGTTGGTGCTCCGAAGCTTCGACCTGTTAAAGCCTCTCAGAGTTGGTGCTCTGGGGGGCTTTTTTCTTTCTAATTTTTCAAGTTAACAATAACCACTATATGGTATTTGGCTTTACCAGATAATGGTTCTATTTAGATCATCGTTTCTAATGTTTGATGGTAATTCGAACTAGCTCATCAGTCAAGCAATGTCAGTGTTATAAAGAATCCCTGCCTTAGCGTCAGTCTACATATGTATTTTTTTTGTATTCGGTTTGTGAAATGAGATTGTAGACAGTTATCGCATACACACTAATAAAAATCTGTGGTCTTTTTAGGACCTAATTTGGATCAGTATTTTCAAGTAGTTGTGAAGTAACCTTCCGATTTTTGATAGCGCTCGGCCTTGAAGCATTCCACCGTCAATCAGGATCGCTTCCAATCCCCACCCGGGGACGTTACCCCGGGCGGGTCCCCAGTCGCTCGGCCTTGCTGGCCGCCTGATCTCAACAAAGGTAGCTGCTAGACGGGAAGGGGCGCCTGTCTCTCTTTTAGGGCAAATAGCTGTTTTCGTCAGCGGTAGCGGTTCTGCCAATATGAATCGGCACTGCTAAACGGAAGAGGTTTTGTAGACCAGCCCCGGTGATGGGCAATAGCCCACATCCGGGGCTGGTCTTTCAAACCTGCTTCATCTGCATGAGTCCAGGCATGATCGGGGACGCACGCCAGCAGCAACGGCCCAGGCCATAGCCCACGGTTGAGACTCACAATCACCCATGATGACACGATCCACAGCTAGAGACATGCGCTGAAAAGCATAAGCTTTCCGTTGTTCTGGTGTTCTTTTCATTATCGTTTTTCCAGTCAGAAGGGGATAGAGCATAATTGTCGCTGCTCCTCAGACATTCGAGCTTTCCCTTGAAGATAAATTTCTTTCATGGCGTCCGAACCGTAACCCTCCAATAACATTGCAAAAGTTGGAGCAACTTGTTTCTTGAACCAGGTTTTAGAACGTTCCAGGGAAGAAGTTTTCTTCGGAACAGAGAGTTGCAGTTTCTCGGCACCTTGGAGAAGATCGAGCCACCAGGAAGCGACTTTCCAGCGGCTTTTATTACTGTCCGTTTTGGAAGGTTTCAGGAAGTTGAGATAGCCACGCAGCAGGCCACAGAATACCGGACCGATATCGGCCTTGGACTCTCTAACCAAAAGAGCGACCTGGTGAGCGTTTTCATTGCGATATTGACCCTCACAGCGAACCCAATGGCCGGAAACGCCTTGTTCGGCAGCCTTATCGTAAATTCTGTACTGAGTCCGACTCTGTGCCGACCCAAAATAAAAGGTTTCTCCGGTGACTTCACCAGTCGCGACTTTGCCGCCTTGCATGTATCGGTAATCCTTGGCACGGCAGGAGGCCGCACCGGCACGAACAGAACGCTTAACGCGAGCAAGAGTCAGCTCTCCGGATACATCATCAAGAGCCAGATCAATCCGCGAGACTTTGCCTTTATGGTGCAGACACCAATCGAGGAAAACGAGAATATCAGCGCTCATCTGGCGAATAGCTTCACCGGACAGAATGACATGAACGCCCATATCTTCAGAGCCATCCATCAAAATGCGGGCCTTACCGTAAATAATTTGGGTCTTATAGCCATGCATGCCGCGGGGAGCATAACGAAACGATGCACCGCCAATTCGAAGATAACCCTTTAAGGATTGATAACGATCACGAACTCTAAAACTCTCTGGAAGTGTTACTTCGAGCCAATCTATAACTATCCGATTATTCAAGGGAATAATGGGTTCAGAAGGGGTTGATTCTGTATTTAGCGGGGGCGTGTTACAGGACGCCCCCTCAAGGATCGAAGCAGAGGAAGTCATGATTTCCCCCGAGGCCGGCCAGCAGCATTCAGGGCGGTACGAACCAGGTCAACAGAGGCCCAGGGATGATTCTCAACACGGAGGTCAGAAGAGATCCGCTGAATTGCAACGGTGCGTTTCAAGCCCTGGGCACGGTAGAGGTCATACAGAGAGACAACGCGCTCATAGAAGCGGTCACGGGCTTGTGTTGAGAAGGAGTCGGCAGAGGAATCGCTGTACTTGGCCTGTCTGACTTTACTGCGAATGGTTTTAACGAGGCCGGTTAAGGAATCGAGGACGTGAAGGTAGTCAAACAGAAGGTCAGACGGGAGAACAAAGCTGACTTGAACCTGATCGTTATCGAGAGGGGTTATCTGAAGGTGTTCACGGAGATTGGAGAGCAGTGAGGTCATGAGCAAACCCCACTGGGACGCGGCTTATATCTAACGTCGCATAATATATAGTTTTCCGAATGTCTCACTTTTACTTGTAGATTTAACAAGTAAGGAGAGAGGTTGACACCTTCCGGCAATGTCAATACAATCACAAAAGAATCCCCCTAAACGTAGGAGTGGTGGGCGGTTTCGTGAGGCTAAGGAGTTGGTGCTCCGAAGCTTCGACCTGTTAAAGCCTCTCAGAGTTGGTGCTCTGGGGGGCTTTTTTCTTTCTAATTTTTCAAGTTAACAATAACCACTATATGGTATTTGGCTTTACCAGATAATGGTTCTATTTAGATCATCGTTTCTAATGTTTGATGGTAATTCGAACTAGCTCATCAGTCAAGCAATGTCAGTGTTATAAAGAATCCCTGCCTTAGCGTCAGTCTACATATGTATTTTTTTTGTATTCGGTTTGTGAAATGAGATTGTAGACAGTTATCGCATACACACTAATAAAAATCTGTGGTCTTTTTAGGACCTAATTTGGATCAGTATTTTCAAGTAGTTGTGAAGTAACCTTCCGATTTTTGATAGCGCTCGGCCTTGAAGCATTCCACCGTCAATCAGGATCGCTTCCAATCCCCACCCGGGGACGTTACCCCGGGCGGGTCCCCAGTCGCTCGGCCTTGCTGGCCGCCTGATCTCAACAAAGGTAGCTGCTAGACGGGAAGGGGCGCCTGTCTCTCTTTTAGGGCAAATAGCTGTTTTCGTCAGCGGTAGCGGTTCTGCCAATATGAATCGGCACTGCTAAACGGAAGAGGTTTTGTAGACCAGCCCCGGTGATGGGCAATAGCCCACATCCGGGGCTGGTCTTTCAAACCTGCTTCATCTGCATGAGTCCAGGCATGATCGGGGACGCACGCCAGCAGCAACGGCCCAGGCCATAGCCCACGGTTGAGACTCACAATCACCCATGATGACACGATCCACAGCTAGAGACATGCGCTGAAAAGCATAAGCTTTCCGTTGTTCTGGTGTTCTTTTCATTATCGTTTTTCCAGTCAGAAGGGGATAGAGCATAATTGTCGCTGCTCCTCAGACATTCGAGCTTTCCCTTGAAGATAAATTTCTTTCATGGCGTCCGAACCGTAACCCTCCAATAACATTGCAAAAGTTGGAGCAACTTGTTTCTTGAACCAGGTTTTAGAACGTTCCAGGGAAGAAGTTTTCTTCGGAACAGAGAGTTGCAGTTTCTCGGCACCTTGGAGAAGATCGAGCCACCAGGAAGCGACTTTCCAGCGGCTTTTATTACTGTCCGTTTTGGAAGGTTTCAGGAAGTTGAGATAGCCACGCAGCAGGCCACAGAATACCGGACCGATATCGGCCTTGGACTCTCTAACCAAAAGAGCGACCTGGTGAGCGTTTTCATTGCGATATTGACCCTCACAGCGAACCCAATGGCCGGAAACGCCTTGTTCGGCAGCCTTATCGTAAATTCTGTACTGAGTCCGACTCTGTGCCGACCCAAAATAAAAGGTTTCTCCGGTGACTTCACCAGTCGCGACTTTGCCGCCTTGCATGTATCGGTAATCCTTGGCACGGCAGGAGGCCGCACCGGCACGAACAGAACGCTTAACGCGAGCAAGAGTCAGCTCTCCGGATACATCATCAAGAGCCAGATCAATCCGCGAGACTTTGCCTTTATGGTGCAGACACCAATCGAGGAAAACGAGAATATCAGCGCTCATCTGGCGAATAGCTTCACCGGACAGAATGACATGAACGCCCATATCTTCAGAGCCATCCATCAAAATGCGGGCCTTACCGTAAATAATTTGGGTCTTATAGCCATGCATGCCGCGGGGAGCATAACGAAACGATGCACCGCCAATTCGAAGATAACCCTTTAAGGATTGATAACGATCACGAACTCTAAAACTCTCTGGAAGTGTTACTTCGAGCCAATCTATAACTATCCGATTATTCAAGGGAATAATGGGTTCAGAAGGGGTTGATTCTGTATTTAGCGGGGGCGTGTTACAGGACGCCCCCTCAAGGATCGAAGCAGAGGAAGTCATGATTTCCCCCGAGGCCGGCCAGCAGCATTCAGGGCGGTACGAACCAGGTCAACAGAGGCCCAGGGATGATTCTCAACACGGAGGTCAGAAGAGATCCGCTGAATTGCAACGGTGCGTTTCAAGCCCTGGGCACGGTAGAGGTCATACAGAGAGACAACGCGCTCATAGAAGCGGTCACGGGCTTGTGTTGAGAAGGAGTCGGCAGAGGAATCGCTGTACTTGGCCTGTCTGACTTTACTGCGAATGGTTTTAACGAGGCCGGTTAAGGAATCGAGGACGTGAAGGTAGTCAAACAGAAGGTCAGACGGGAGAACAAAGCTGACTTGAACCTGATCGTTATCGAGAGGGGTTATCTGAAGGTGTTCACGGAGATTGGAGAGCAGTGAGGTCATGAGCAAACCCCACTGGGACGCGGCTTATATCTAACGTCGCATAATATATAGTTTTCCGAATGTCTCACTTTTACTTGTAGATTTAACAAGTAAGGAGAGAGGTTGACACCTTCCGGCAATGTCAATACAATCACAAAAGAATCCCCCTAAACGTAGGAGTGGTGGGCGGTTTCGTGAGGCTAAGGAGTTGGTGCTCCGAAGCTTCGACCTGTTAAAGCCTCTCAGAGTTGGTGCTCTGGGGGGCTTTTTTCTTTCTAATTTTTCAAGTTAACAATAACCACTATATGGTATTTGGCTTTACCAGATAATGGTTCTATTTAGATCATCGTTTCTAATGTTTGATGGTAATTCGAACTAGCTCATCAGTCAAGCAATGTCAGTGTTATAAAGAATCCCTGCCTTAGCGTCAGTCTACATATGTATTTTTTTTGTATTCGGTTTGTGAAATGAGATTGTAGACAGTTATCGCATACACACTAATAAAAATCTGTGGTCTTTTTAGGACCTAATTTGGATCAGTATTTTCAAGTAGTTGTGAAGTAACCTTCCGATTTTTGATAGCGCTCGGCCTTGAAGCATTCCACCGTCAATCAGGATCGCTTCCAATCCCCACCCGGGGACGTTACCCCGGGCGGGTCCCCAGTCGCTCGGCCTTGCTGGCCGCCTGATCTCAACAAAGGTAGCTGCTAGACGGGAAGGGGCGCCTGTCTCTCTTTTAGGGCAAATAGCTGTTTTCGTCAGCGGTAGCGGTTCTGCCAATATGAATCGGCACTGCTAAACGGAAGAGGTTTTGTAGACCAGCCCCGGTGATGGGCAATAGCCCACATCCGGGGCTGGTCTTTCAAACCTGCTTCATCTGCATGAGTCCAGGCATGATCGGGGACGCACGCCAGCAGCAACGGCCCAGGCCATAGCCCACGGTTGAGACTCACAATCACCCATGATGACACGATCCACAGCTAGAGACATGCGCTGAAAAGCATAAGCTTTCCGTTGTTCTGGTGTTCTTTTCATTATCGTTTTTCCAGTCAGAAGGGGATAGAGCATAATTGTCGCTGCTCCTCAGACATTCGAGCTTTCCCTTGAAGATAAATTTCTTTCATGGCGTCCGAACCGTAACCCTCCAATAACATTGCAAAAGTTGGAGCAACTTGTTTCTTGAACCAGGTTTTAGAACGTTCCAGGGAAGAAGTTTTCTTCGGAACAGAGAGTTGCAGTTTCTCGGCACCTTGGAGAAGATCGAGCCACCAGGAAGCGACTTTCCAGCGGCTTTTATTACTGTCCGTTTTGGAAGGTTTCAGGAAGTTGAGATAGCCACGCAGCAGGCCACAGAATACCGGACCGATATCGGCCTTGGACTCTCTAACCAAAAGAGCGACCTGGTGAGCGTTTTCATTGCGATATTGACCCTCACAGCGAACCCAATGGCCGGAAACGCCTTGTTCGGCAGCCTTATCGTAAATTCTGTACTGAGTCCGACTCTGTGCCGACCCAAAATAAAAGGTTTCTCCGGTGACTTCACCAGTCGCGACTTTGCCGCCTTGCATGTATCGGTAATCCTTGGCACGGCAGGAGGCCGCACCGGCACGAACAGAACGCTTAACGCGAGCAAGAGTCAGCTCTCCGGATACATCATCAAGAGCCAGATCAATCCGCGAGACTTTGCCTTTATGGTGCAGACACCAATCGAGGAAAACGAGAATATCAGCGCTCATCTGGCGAATAGCTTCACCGGACAGAATGACATGAACGCCCATATCTTCAGAGCCATCCATCAAAATGCGGGCCTTACCGTAAATAATTTGGGTCTTATAGCCATGCATGCCGCGGGGAGCATAACGAAACGATGCACCGCCAATTCGAAGATAACCCTTTAAGGATTGATAACGATCACGAACTCTAAAACTCTCTGGAAGTGTTACTTCGAGCCAATCTATAACTATCCGATTATTCAAGGGAATAATGGGTTCAGAAGGGGTTGATTCTGTATTTAGCGGGGGCGTGTTACAGGACGCCCCCTCAAGGATCGAAGCAGAGGAAGTCATGATTTCCCCCGAGGCCGGCCAGCAGCATTCAGGGCGGTACGAACCAGGTCAACAGAGGCCCAGGGATGATTCTCAACACGGAGGTCAGAAGAGATCCGCTGAATTGCAACGGTGCGTTTCAAGCCCTGGGCACGGTAGAGGTCATACAGAGAGACAACGCGCTCATAGAAGCGGTCACGGGCTTGTGTTGAGAAGGAGTCGGCAGAGGAATCGCTGTACTTGGCCTGTCTGACTTTACTGCGAATGGTTTTAACGAGGCCGGTTAAGGAATCGAGGACGTGAAGGTAGTCAAACAGAAGGTCAGACGGGAGAACAAAGCTGACTTGAACCTGATCGTTATCGAGAGGGGTTATCTGAAGGTGTTCACGGAGATTGGAGAGCAGTGAGGTCATGAGCAAACCCCACTGGGACGCGGCTTATATCTAACGTCGCATAATATATATTATGTAAACTAAAATATATTCCCAAAGTGAGGTTCGAAATGACACCACTATTCTCCTTCTTACAGGACTCGCTCGAAGTCTCAAGAATTGACGATGAGCAAGTACGAGTCACCGTTAACCTGCCGGTCGATTTACTTCCGTATTATCTCGATCTTTTCAATGCCCTCAGTGGTTTTATCCGAATCGTGAAAAGAAGACACTCTCTGGCAGCCTCTGCTAAACCGAGTGATCATTGGGGGATTGAATTTCGAGATCGTTTCTATGCTCGCATTGTCGCCAGGTTTGACGCCCTAAGTGCTCAGGGGGTAAACCGTTCGGCGGCAATAAAAGCGATCTCTGCTGAGTTGGGTAAAGAGCAACATCCGTGGGCTGCCGTTGATCTGGTTCGCTTTGCTTTGTCCGCTGCCGGGCCAGGTAAAATCGGGCGACCTCGATCACAGAACAACGATTAATTCATCAGCTTCAGTCGCAGCAGACTCTCTGCGCTGGCGATAATTGCTTCTCTGGCCGGCCTTGGTTCCCATCCTAGGAGCTGTTTGGCTTTGTCATGATTGGTGTGTCGGATAATGCCCACTTGCGAAGCTGTTCCACGTAAGGCCGGAACAATTTGGGCCAATGTCCGGTACAGCCAATCTGGAAGCGTTCGCCTTGGTACTTTACCGGCCTCTGAACCAAAGTGTTCACGCAGGACTTTCGCTATTTCGGCCATAGAGGTGATCGGCTCGGCAACAGCAATGAAGCGCTCGCCAATGGCGGCTGGACTGGTTAGCGCCAATAGATGCAAGGCCGCAACATCGCGCACATCGACAGCGCCAAAATAAATGCGCGGAAGCGCCGGAATCGAGCCTTTCAGCAGAGCTCTAACCAAGGCAATGGAGGACGCGTAATCAGGTCCGAGCACCGGCCCGAAGATACCCACCGGGTTAATCACCGAAAGCTCCAGGTCCCTGCCTTCGTTGCTGATAAAGTCCCAGGCTGCCCGCTCTGCCAGTGTCTTTGATTTGATATAAGGTGTGACATCGGCGCCGGCGGGATCGGTCCAGTCCCCTTCATTGTAATGCCGCTCCCCTGTTCCGTGGCCATACCCCACAGCAGCAAAGGACGAGGTCAAGACCACCCGCTTGACACCGGCCGCATGTGCAGCTTTGAGCACCCGCAGTGTGCCGCCGACAGCCGGTGCGACCAACTCGTCTTCATTCTTCGGTTGTACCGGTGGAAAAGGCGAAGCGACATGCAGGACAGCATCGCAACCGGAGACGGCTTCACTCCAGCCTTCATCCTGCAACAGATCACCGGTTAAAAATTGCAGCCCGCTATCCTGAACAATACCGCCTTGATGCAAACTGGCCCGAACTGCAGCCGACCGCTGCAAAGAGCGTACAGTTGTACGAACATCATAACCAGTGTTCAGAAGCTGAATAATGATGTGCTCGGCAAGGAAGCCGGTGCCGCCGGTCACCAGAACTGTACTCATATAAACCTGCTACGGGATAAGGATAATCTTGCCGTTTCCACCCGGCTCCATGACTAATTTATGGGCCTCCGGGGCGCTTCGTAAGGGTAGCTCCGTGCGGATGGTGGGTTTAAACCGCCCATCCTGTAGACCGGCATGAATTACCGCATGGATTTGGCGGAATTCTGCTGGGGAAGCATTGAATGCTGCCATCCCCAGAATGGAGGCATTTTTTCCCATGGTGTCACGGGGGTTGATTTCGATAGTACCACGGTTGCCGATCACCACAATCCGGCCGTACTTGGCAACGACCTTCAGGTCTTTGTCGAGATTGACATTCGCCAGCATCTCCAGAATCACATCGGCCCCCATGCCGCAGGTCAGCTCAGCTACCTCATCAAGATAATCTTTGTCATGGTGGTTCAATGCCGCGATAACCCCCTGCTCTTGCAACAGTTTAATCCCGGCAGCGGTCCCGGCGGTGCCGATGACTCTCAGCCCGTATGAATGGGCGATCTGGACCGCTGCCTGACCGACCGCACCACTGGCGCCATGGATCAAGACCGTTTCACCGGGTAACGCATGAGCTCGATAAAGTAAGCCGTAAAAGGCTGTCGTGTAAGGGACTCCGATAGCTGCTCCAACGGAGAAATCACTATTGTCAGGGAGTGTAAAGACCTGATTTTCCGAGCAGACCAATTGCTCGGCGTAGCTGCCTACCAAGCTGCCAAAAACATAGACCCGGTCACCCACTTGTCGATGTTTGACGTCAGCGCCGACGGCGGAGATGATACCGGCCGCATCATTCCCGGGAATATAAGGCAATTCGGGTTTTAGCGGATAGATTCCTGCGCGAATATAGGTATCAACGGGATTCACGCCAATGGCTTTCACGTCGACCCTAACCTGATCCCGGGCCGGTACCGGCGCGGCAATCTCTTGAAGCTGCATCACTTCCGGCGCGCCGAACTCTTTGACCTGAATAGCTTGTATCATGATCGCTCCTGCACTGTTGATGATTGAAGTCGTCTTTCTGAAACAAAAATCGCGTTTGATGTTGACTGATTTACTGAATGAAAGTCTATCACCCGATCGCGGCAAGTTCCAGTCGACCACCCCAACGTCTTTGCAGTTCCTGACTGACCGGCAGGGCATCCACAGTGGTGAGCATTTTGGTCTGCTCTATATAATTAAAAGCTTCCTGGCGGGCTGCTTCAAGAATGCGAATGTCTTTGACCAGGTTGGCGACCCGAAATTCAGGCAACCCGGCCTGTCGGGTGCCGAGGAAATCCCCGGGACCGCGAATGTCCAAGTCGGCTTCGGCCACCTGAAAACCATCATTGGTATCAACCATGACCTTAAGTCGGCGCGCTGCATCGGCACTGTAATTTTCTGAGGGAACCAGGAAGCAGAAACTCTGTTCAGCCCCCCGCCCTACCCGGCCGCGCAACTGGTGCAGCTGCGACAACCCAAAGCGATCGGCATGCTCAATGACCATGACGGTGGCGTTCGGGACGTCAACACCAACCTCAATAACCGTAGTTGCCACTAACAGCTGCAGCTCGCCGCTCCGGAAAGCGTCCATCACTGCATCTTTTTCAGCGGTTTTCATGCGCCCGTGTAGCAGGCCGACCCGGAATTCCGGAAAGACCTCTGTCGTCAGGGTCTCGGCTGCCACAGTCGCGGCTTGCAAATCACTCTTCTCCGATTCTTCAACCAGAGGATAAACGATATAAATCTGCCGTCCCTGCTCAAGTTGTTTGCGGAGCTGGGGGTATAACTGACGGTGGCGATTCTGGCCGCAGAGCCTGGTTGTTACCGGTTTACGACCTGGTGGCAGCTGGTCGATAACAGATACGGCCAGATCGCCATAAAGGGTCATCGACAGCGTGCGGGGAATCGGTGTCGCGGTCATGACCAGAATGTCGGGATTGGTTCCTTTGTGTCTGAGAACACTGCGTTGTCTGACACCGAAACGATGCTGTTCGTCAATAATACCAAGGCCCAGTTTTTTAAATTCGATCGCATCCTGCAACACGGCATGGGTACCGACAATCAGGTCGACTTCTCCATTAGCAATCTGCGCCACCACCTCCCGCTTGGCTGCGGCGGACATGCTCCCCTGCAGCAGACAGGCGCTGAGTCCGAGCTGGTCGAGCCAGGTTTTAAAGGTCCGATAATGCTGCTCCGCAAGGATCTCGGTTGGCGCCACGACTGCCACCTGGGCCTCATTTTCAATGGCGATCAGCGCAGACATCAGGGCAACCAGCGTCTTACCGCTGCCCACATCCCCCTGCAGCAGCCGATGCATCGGCTGGGGCGACATCATGTCGCGCTTGATCTCTCCAAGCACTCGCCGCTGGGCGTCCGTCAGTTTGAATGGGAGCAATTTATTTAATGGAATCGTATATTTATGGGTGAATTTAAAAGCAATTCCTGCTTCCAGTTCAACCCCTGCCCGTTTCAATGCCAGACCGAGTTCCAGGAAAAAGAACTCATCAAAAACCAGGGAATGACGCGGCCGATCCTGCCCTTTGGCCAGCCGTTCCAGGTTGGTATCATTGCTGGGCCAATGAATCTGCTGTAGGGCTTCCGCCAGATCAAGGAGACGATATTTCCGGCGGATTGAAGCAGGCAGAGGGCTGGTGGCGTAACCGGCATAATCGTTGATCAGCTGAAACCAGATTTTCCTGCTTTGTTTTTGGGAAAGCCCCTCAGTCAGAGGGTAAACGGGAAGAATCCTGCCAAAATTAAGAGGATCGTTGCGCAGGAGTTGGTCAAGGTCGACATCCGAATTGATCAGGTCGGCGTCGGGGTGATGGACCTCGCGGGTGGCGCCAAAACGTTTCACCTCGCCGATGAAAACGGCTTTCTGCCCAACCGGGAAACGTTTTTCCAGCCAAGGCTTCCGATAGCGGAACCATTTCAGAGACAACTTTCCGGAGTTGTCTCCGACAATAACTTCGAAAATCCGTCGCCTGCTCCGTGCGGTAGTGGTTTCACCGGAAGCAAGCACCGTTGCAACGAATATCTCCTGACAGCCATCGGTCAGTTGGCTGATTGTTTTGAGCTGACGACGGTCCTCGTAGCGCAAAGGCAAATGATAAAGACCGTCTTCAACAGTTTCCAGACTGAGTTTCTGTAATTTGGCATAAACACGGGGCCCGACTCCTTGAACGGAGACCAGGCTTTTATCCAATTCCGGCGGGCGAATTCCGAGAGCCGTAGAAGACATCTTTGCTAAGAATCTTCAAGCAAAGCATTCAGATCAGCAAGAACATCGTCAAGATTGAGGCCATGGGCACGGATGCCCTGGGCCAAGGATTCGGTGGAGGCTCCAAGACAGCCGACGCAACCGAGATTATACTTGTCGAAAACCTTGCCAACTTCCGGATTAAGCTGGATAACTTGCTGAAAGGTCATATCCTTGGTGATTTTTGGGGCCATAAACACCTCCGAAATACGGGAAAAGTACAGCTTCGAAACATCTGAATTGTCACAAAAGTTTGGCAAAATTGCAAGAAAAACGGGGCATTGTATGAACAATGCCCCGTTTTTCAAATATCCGATTTGTGATGATCAGCTGTATTCAATATTGGTCACTTCATAGACTTTGACCCCGGACGGAACGGCAATGTGGACTTCTTCATCCACCGTGTGGCCGATCAAGGTCTTGCCGACCGGAGAATTGATGGATATTTTACCGATTTTGATATCCGCTTCGTCTTCGCCGACAATCTGATAAGTCACTTCTTTTTCTGTATCGATATCAAACAACGTGACCTTGGCACCGAAGACGATTTTATCGCTTTTAATCGTTTTCGGATCAATGACCTGGGCCAGTGCTATTTTACTGTTGAGTTCCTGGATCCGTCCTTCAATGAAACCCTGCCGATCTTTGGCGGCATCGTACTCGGCATTTTCAGACAAGTCACCATGGCTGCGTGCTTCGGCGATATCCTGGACGACTTTCGGGCGTTCGACCCGAGTAAGGTGTTTGAGTTCATCCTGTAGCCGCTGATATCCTTCAGCAGTCATGGGAACCGATTTGCTCATACCTATCGCTCCTTAAAAAAACAGCGGGCGGGAAAACCCGCCCACTGGCTCGTTACGTTTTTTGGTTTAATCAGGAGCGCTCATAATACTCTTGCAGCGGTTTAACGTCAAGGTTTTCTCTCAACATCGCCAGGATACCGTCAGTCACCGCCTTGATTCCGGCCACCGTGGTAAAGTAAGCCACCTCCTGCATCAGTGCGGAACGGCGGATAGAATAGGAATCGGAAACCGATTGCGCACCCAGCGTCGTATTGAAGACCATACAGATCTCTCGGCTTTTGATCGCGTCAACACAATGGGGCCGGCCCTCTTTGACTTTATTGATCGGCTCGGCGGCAATCCCTTGTTCGTTGAGGAATGCGGCGGTCCCGCTGGTGGCAACCACACTGAACCCGACATTGACCAGTTTCCGAGTCGGTTCAACGATATGCGCCTTGTCCGCATCCTTGATACTGATAAAGATTTTTCCGCTGCGCGGTAGCTTAACTCCGGCGCCGAGCTGGGCTTTGGCAAAAGCCTTGCCGAAATTGTAATCGATCCCCATGACCTCCCCGGTCGACTTCATCTCCGGCCCCAACAAGGTATCGACACCAGGAAATTTGACAAACGGGAAAACCGCTTCTTTGACAGCAACATAAGGCGGGACAATATCGCCGGTCACGCCCAGCTCCGCCAGACTTTTGCCAGCCATGACCTTGGCGGCGATCTGCGCCAGCGGGCGATTGGTCGCCTTGGAGACAAAAGGCACCGTCCGGCTTGCCCGGGGATTGACTTCGAGCAGGTAAATGGTGCCACCCTGGATTGCGTATTGAATATTCATCAAGCCGACCACCTGCAGCTCCAGAGCCAGCTCAATGGTCTGCCGCCGGATTTCGGCAATGATCTCCGCAGGGAGGGAATAAGGCGGCAACGAGCAGGCCGAGTCGCCCGAGTGGATTCCGGCTTCCTCGATATGCTGCATGATCCCACCGATAACCACATCTTTGCCGTCAGCCAGGGCATCGACATCGACCTCAATAGCGTCCTGGAGGAACTTGTCCACCAGCACCGGGTGCTCAGGCGAGGCATCGACGGCATATTTCATATAATCACGCAGCCGCTCGACATCATAAACGATCTCCATGGCCCGGCCACCGAGAACATAAGAGGGGCGCACGACCACCGGATATCCGATCCGTTCAGCGATTTTTTCCGCCTCGTCATAAGCCCGGGCAATCCCGTTGTCAGGCTGGCGCAGATTGAGCTTGTTCAGGAGCGCCTGAAAACGTTCGCGATCCTCGGCCCGGTCAATGGCATCCGGGGACGTACCGATAATGGGAACCCCGGCTTTCTCAAGAGCCACCGCAAGTTTTAGCGGGGTTTGCCCGCCGTATTGAACAATGACTCCAACCGGTTTTTCCTTTTCGACGATCGCCAGCACATCCTCAAAGGTTAACGGTTCGAAATAGAGCCTATCCGAAGTGTCGTAATCGGTTGAAACCGTCTCCGGGTTACAGTTGACCATGATTGTTTCATAGCCCGATTCGGCCAGTGAAAAGGCGCCGTGGACGCAGCAGTAGTCGAATTCGATCCCCTGCCCGATCCTATTTGGTCCGCCGCCTAGGATCATGATCTTATCCCGGTCGGTCGGTGCGGCCTCGCATTCACTTTCATAGGTTGAGTACAAATACGGGGTATAGGCTTCGAACTCGGCACCGCAGGTATCAACGCGCTTGTAAACCGGCAGAATATTTAGCTGATGCCGCAGGTTACGGACCTCATCCTCGGTCACCTGCCACAGCGTCGCCAACCGGCGATCCGCAAAGCCGTACTGCTTGGCTTGGCGCAACAGTTCGGCAAACGCTTCGTCAGCGGCCGCAAATGAATCCTTGTGGGCTAGCAGCACAGTTTCCAGTTCAACGATCTGGGCGATGTTGGACAAGAACCAGGGATCGATACCGCTGAGGCTGTAAATCCGTTCGATACTGAGCCCGGCACGAAGCGCATCGGCCAGATACCACATCCGCTCCCAGCTGGGCACCTGCAGTTTGTGGGTCAGATCGACCTGCTCTTTTTCGCTCAGCTCACGGGCATAATCGGCCGGGCTTGCAAAGATCCGACTTTCAAAACCGTAAGAACCGATTTCCAGGGAGCGCAGGGCTTTTTGCAAACTCTCTTTGAAGGTCCGACCGATGGCCATGGCTTCACCAACCGATTTCATCTGCGTGGTCAGGGTCGCATCGGCCTGAGGGAATTTTTCAAAGGTGAACCTGGGGACTTTGGTGACCACATAATCGATGGTCGGTTCAAAGGAGGCCAAGGTTTCACGGGTGATGTCATTGGAGATCTCGTCAAGACGGTAACCCACGGACAGCTTTGCCGCAATCTTGGCAATGGGAAAACCAGTTGCCTTGGACGCCAAAGCCGACGACCGGGAAACCCGCGGGTTCATTTCGATGACCACCAGGCGGCCGTCCTTGGGATTGACTCCGAACTGGATGTTCGAGCCGCCGGTATCAACCCCGATTTCCCGAATGATTTTCAAGGAGGCGTCACGCAGGATCTGATATTCCTTATCGGTCAGCGTCTGGGCCGGGGCAACGGTAATGGAGTCACCGGTATGCACGCCCATGGCATCGAAATTCTCGATGGAACAGATAATGACGACATTGTCCGCCGTATCGCGCATGACTTCCAGTTCATATTCCTTCCAACCGATGACCGATTCCTCAACCAGGATCTCATTGGTTGGGGATGCGTCGATCCCGGCAATCGCCATCTGCTCATACTCTTCCCGGTTATAAGCGATGCCGCCACCGGTCCCGCCGAGCGTAAAGGAGGGTCTGATAATCGCTGGAAAACCAATGGATTCGATGATTTCCATGGCTTCCTTGTGGCTATGAGCCAGACCTGAGCGCGGCACTTCAACCCCAATTTTTTCCATCGCCTGCTTGAATAGCGTTCTATCTTCGGCTTTTTTGATCGGCCCGAGCTTCGCTCCGATCAGTTCAACCGAATATTTCTCCAGAACGCCGGCTTCAGCCACGGCCACGGCTGTATTCAGTGCGGTCTGCCCACCAAGAGTCGGCAACAATGCGTCAGGACGTTCTTTTTCAATAATTTTGGCCAGTACCTCGGGAGTCACCGGTTCAATATAGGTCCGGTCGGCAAAATCCGGGTCGGTCATAATGGTGGCCGGATTCGAATTGAGGAGAACGACTTCGTACCCCTCTTCTTTCAAGGCTTTACAGGCCTGGGTTCCGGAATAATCAAATTCGCAGGCTTGACCGATTATAATCGGGCCGGCTCCGATAATTAAAATTTTCTTTATATCATCACGCTTAGGCATGGTTGTTCCTCTGTTTTATGCTATTGAATATCAATTGAGCGTCTTGTTTTTATGGTCTCTCATCATGGCGATGAAACGGTCGAAAAGGTATTTTGCATCATGCGGTCCGGGTGATGCTTCAGGATGATACTGGACGGAAAAAGCCGGCAGGGCCAGATGCTGAATCCCTTCAACGGTATTATCGTTCAGATTCATATGGGTGACCTTAACCTGGTTGTTGTCGAGACTATCCGCATCCACAGCAAAGCCGTGATTCTGTGAGGTAATTTCAACCTGCTGACGTTGGCTATCGAGAACCGGCTGATTACCGCCGCGATGGCCGAATTTCAGCTTGTAGGTCTTCCCGCCCAGTGCAATCGACAACAGTTGGTGGCCGAGACAGATACCAAAAATCGGCACCTTGCCCAGCAATTGGCGGATGTTCTCCTGGGCATAATGAAGAGGCTCAGGATCGCCGGGGCCATTACTGAGGAAAACCCCATCCGGATTCAGTTTGAGAACCTCTTCCGGGGCGGTATCGGCCGGCACCACCGTGACATCACAACCCGCGGAGGTCAGATTACGGAGGATATTGCGCTTGATGCCGTAATCGTAGGCAACCACCTTGAAACTTTTAGGTTTAGCACTACTGTCGGCATATCCCTGCCCCAGCTGCCAAACCTCTTCACAAGCCTGATAGGGTTCGTCACAGGTTACTTCCCTGACCAGGTCACGGCCAACGATGGAGGGCGCCTGGCGGGCTTTTTCAACGAGACTGGCCGGATCGGTGTCAATGGATGACAGGATGCCGGTCTGTGCGCCGGCGGTGCGGATGTGCCGTACCAGCGCCCGGGTGTCGATCCCTTCAATCCCGACAAGATTGTTTTCTTTCAAATAATCATCCAGACTCATTTGCGACCGGAAATTGCTGGGAAACGGGCAGGATTCCTTGACCACGAACCCGGCAAGAAAAGGTTTGCGGGACTCGACATCCTCAGGATTGATGCCGTAATTCCCGATCTGCGGGTACGTCATCGTGACGATTTCACCATGATAGGACGGATCAGTGAGAATTTCCTGGTAGCCGGTCATACTGGTGTTGAACACCACTTCGCCGGTGACTTCCCCGACAGCGCCAAGTGCTTTTCCAATAAAATACTTGCCGTCGGCAAGTGCAAGAACTGCTTTCATTGCAACCTCTATAGAGAATTTACTTTAAGTCTTTCTAGATAACCAACCAACAATTAAAATTTACCTTGAAAATACAACGCGTCCAGCCAAGATCGTTTTCAAGGCTGCACCACGTACGGACAATCCAGCGAAGGGGGTATTGCGGCCCTTCGAATAAAACATATTTGGCTCAACGATCCATTCCAGATCAGGATCAATAACTGCGATATCCGCTATAGCTCCGACACTCAGCGTTCCCCGATTGACACCGATGATTGCGGCCGGCCGGCAAGTCATCAACGCCACGGCCTGGGATAGATCAAGGACTCCGTCCCTGACTAACTGCAGGGCTAAAGGCAGGAGAGTTTCCAGCCCGACTATACCATTGAGGGCCAAATTAAACTCAACATTCTTTTCATCGTAATGATGGGGAGCATGGTCTGTGGCAATGGCATCAATGGTACCGTCTGCCAACCCGGCTCTAACCGCAGCCAGATCAATGCTGTTGCGTAGCGGCGGGTTCATTTTGGCGTTGGTGTCGTAGCCGCGCACCGCCTCTTCAGTCAGCATAAAGTGATGTGGGGTCGCTTCGCAAGTGACCCGAACACCGCGGGCTTTAGCCTGACGAACCAGCTCGACACTCCCCTTGGTGGAGACATGGGCAACATGCAGGCGGCCACCGGTAAATTCGGCAAGCATGATGTCCCGAGCCGTAGCGGAGTCCTCCGCAACCCAGGGGATCCCCTTGAGCCCAAGTTCCGTTGCAATCGGCCCTTCGTTCATGCAGCCTTCCCCGACCAGGCTGTTGTCTTCGGCATGGGAAATCAGCGGCATATCGAAGGTATCCGCATATTCAAATGCCCGGCGCATCAATTCACTGCTGACCACCGGTTTGCCGTCATCGGAAAAAGCCACACAGCCGCCAGCTTTGAGTTCACCCATTTCGGCCAGAACTTCACCCTGCATGCCATGGCTGATGCAACCGACCGGAAAGACGTTGGCACTCCCCTCGGTTTTCGCCTTGTCAATAATATAGCGAGTGACGGCCAAAGTATCATTGACCGGAGCGGTGTTCGGCATGCAGGCCAGCGAGGTAACGCCCCCGGCGGCGGCAGCGCGGGTTCCGCTGATGATATCTTCTTTATATTCAAATCCCGGATCGCGCAAATGGGTATGAATATCAATGAGCCCCGGAACGACCAGTTTCCCGGCGGCATCGACAGACTCTGCGTCCTCTGCAGAGATGCTCTCGGCAACTTGTACGATAACGCCGTCCTCAACCAGAATATCCCGCACTGCGTCAAGACCATTGGCCGGGTCGATAACCCGCCCTGCTTTAATAATCAGTTTCATGATATGACCTCTCGCCTGATCAGTTTTCCTGAAGTTTATCGCCACCAGCGACCAGATAAAGCAGCGCCATCCGCACCGCAACCCCGTTTTCGACCTGATCCAGAATAACGTTCTGGGCTCCGTCAGCAACTGTAGAGGCGATTTCCACTCCTCTGTTCATAGGTCCCGGGTGCATGACGATGGCATCGGGCTTGGCCAATTTAAGACGCTGCTCGTTGAGACCGAAGAACCGAGAATACTCCCGCAACGACGGGATCAGGGTCTTGCCCTGGCGCTCCCGCTGGATGCGCAGCATCATGATCACATCGGCGTCCTTGATCGCTTCTTCCAGGTTGTAAAAAACTTCGCAGCCGAGCTGTTGGATGCCAGGGGGGACCATGGTCCGCGGCCCGACAATCCGGACCTTGGCACCTAATTTGGTCAGGCAGTAAATATTGGAGCGTACCACGCGACTGTGGGTGATATCCCCGGCAATGGTCACGGTCAGTCCGGCGCAACTGCCTTTATGTTGGCGAATGGTAAACGCGTCGAGCAGGGCCTGGCTGGGGTGTTCATGAGTACCGTCACCGGCATTGACCACCGAACATGCAAGGCGCTGGGCAAGGTAGTCGCAGGCTCCCGAAGCGCTGTGACGCATGACGATGATATCGGGATGCATCGCTTCGATATTCTGTGCCGTGTCTTCCAGAGTCTCCCCTTTAACCACGGATGACGACGACGCGCTGATGTTAACGGTATCTGCGGACAGACGCTTACCGGCGATTTCAAAAGAAGTTCGGGTCCGGGTACTGGCCTCAAAAAACAGGTTGACGATGGTTTTGCCACGCAGCGTCGGCACCTTTTTGATCTGCCGGTTGTTGATTTCCTTGAAACTGTCGGCAGTTTCAAGAATGAACGTGATATCGTCCGCGCTCAGGTCTTTAATCCCGAGAATATGCTTTGGGTTGAATGACATTGACGTACCTCCCAAGTTAACGTCTGAGCAGATGTACCGCTTGCGGCACATTTTGCTCATCAAAATCGACTTCAATCTGTTCGTTCCGAGCCGTCGGCAGATTACGGCCGATATAATCGGGGCGAATCGGCAGCTCCCGGTGGCCCCGGTCGACCAGAATCGCCAGTTGAATACTTTGCGGCCGGCCCAGGTCCATCACCGCGTCCATTGCCGCGCGGATGGTTCGGCCGGTAAACAGAACATCGTCCACCAGGATTACTTTGCGGTTATCCAGGGAAAAGCGGATGTCCGTCTGACCAACCGCCAGGTTATTGCGAGAAGAAATGTCGTCGCGATACATGGTGACATCGATCAGCCCCAAAGGGATCTCACTGCTCTCGATTTCCGCCAGCTTCTCCTGCAAGACGATCGCGAGATGGGCTCCACCGGTTCTGATGCCGATCAGCACAAGATCTTCAACGCCTTTGTTCTTCTCAAGGATTTCATGGGCAATCCGAGTGACCGCCCGGCTGATTCCCTGAGAGTCTAGAATTTCTATTGTTTCTGCAGCCACAACAACCTCCCTGGGTGAAAAGTAGGCACAAAAAAACACCTGTGCACTGGTACACAGGTGTCTCGGTTATATTTAATAATGAGGTTTAACACGTTCAAGCTCCCTTGCTGACCTCTCGGATCAGATTAAAGGGTAAAGGTAAATTTTGATGAATCTATCAACACCGCTCGGCAAATGTCAACAGCAGAATAATTAAAGCTGACCTAAGCCACATTTAATTGATGGGCCGACCGATCCGATCAAAGCGGATTTTGTGCAGCAAGTCGCCCTTGGCGTTCCAGGACCAGTATTTGATAAAGGCCAGGCCTTTGATCTTCGACTGATCAACAAATCCCCAAAAGCGGCTGTCATAGGAATAGTCACGGTTATCGCCCATGACAAAATAATTGTGTTCCGGGACCCGGACCGGTCTCATGAAATCCCGTGGGCTGGCGATCGCAGGGATAACTTCAGGATCCTTATGCCGCTCCTGGGGGATATGGTAAAGCTCGCCGTTAACATAAACCTGCTTGTTTTTGACTTCCACCAGATCCCCCGGTTCCCCGATCACCCGTTTGATGAAGTCACGCCTTTCAAAGTAGGACTTATTGGCATCTTCCGGGAATTCGAATACGATCACGTCACCTCGTTTCGGCTCCCTCAATACCAGGTAGTGGTCATCACTGAAAGGCAGACTGGTTCCGTAAATAAATTTATTCACCAGCAGATGGTCACCGATCAGCAGCGTGTCCAGCATTGATCCGGAAGGGATCTTAAATGCTTGGAACAGAAAAGTCCGAATGATCAATGCCAAGATAACGGCAACGATCAGGGCCTCGGACCATTCACGATACCAAGGTTTCGCAGGTCCCTTAATAGTCTTCTTTTTACTGAAAAATCCCATTATCTACTCTTTTACTTTGAGGATAGCAAGGAAGGCGTCCTGAGGCAGTTCGACACTGCCGACCTGTTTCATCCGCTTTTTCCCGGCCTTTTGTTTTTCAAGCAATTTGCGTTTACGGGTAATATCTCCACCGTAGCATTTTGCCGTGACATCTTTCCGCAAGGCCTTGACCGTTGACCGGGCAATAACCTTGTTACCGATGGCTGCCTGAATGGCGACTTCATATTGCTGGCGGGGAATGAATTCCTTCATCTTCGACACCAGCTCACGCCCCCTGAACTGGGCTTTATCCTGATGCACGATCAGCGACAGGGCATCAACCACGTCCCCGTTGATCAGGACATTGAGACGGACCAACCGACTGAAGCGAAAATCAAGATGCTCATAATCAAGCGAAGCATAACCGCGGGTGATTGATTTCAACCGGTCGAAAAAATCCAGAACGATTTCGTTGAGCGGTAATTCAAAAACCACCATGACCCGATTGGCGGTCAGGTATTTCAATTCACGCTGGACACCCCGTTTTTCAATACACAGGCTGAGGACCGCTCCGACATATTCATTGGGCACGTGAATTGAGGCCAGCACAAAGGGCTCTTCGATCTTTTCGATATACTGCATATCCGGCAGCATATTGGCACTCTCAACATGCAGCAGTTCACCTTTGGTTGTCGTGACTTTATAAACAACGGTGGGCGCTGTTGTGATCAAATCGACGTCAAATTCACGTTCCAGGCGTTCCTGAATGATCTCCATATGGAGCAAACCAAGAAAACCACAACGGAAGCCGAAGCCAAGGGCCAGCGAATTCTCCGGTTCAAAAGAAAAAGCGGCATCGTTCAGGCGCAGCTTTTCAAGGGCGTCGCGCAACGCATCATAGTCCCCGGAATCGATGGGATAAAGTCCGGAGAAAACCATCGGCTTGACTTCCTGATAGCCGGGCAAGGCTTGTTCGGCCGGACGATGCAGGTGGGTTATGGTGTCACCGACCTTGGCGTCTTCCACCACCTTGATACCGGCGATCAGGAACCCGACCTCCCCTGCGGCAAGCTGGGGCAGTTCAAGGGGATGAGGGCTAAAGGCACCGACCTTCTGGACCTCATACACCCCTTTGGTCGCCATCAATTTAATTTTATCGCCTTTTTTGACGGTTCCTTCGACGACCCGGATCAAAACAATAACCCCCTGGTAGGAATCGTACCAGGAGTCAAAGGTCAAAGCCTTAAGCGGCGCCTCCGGATCCCCCTTGGGAGCGGGCACCTTATTGACGATCGCTTCTAGGATTTCGTCAATGCCTCGGCCTTCTTTAGCGCTGGCCATGATCGCCTCGCTCGCATCAATACCGATAATCTCCTCAATTTCGGCTCTGATCCGTTCGGGTTCGGCGCTGGGCAGATCAATTTTATTGATCACCGGGAAGATATCCAGGTCCTGATCGATGGCCATATACACATTTGCCAGGGTCTGTGCTTCAACCCCCTGCGCCGCGTCAACCACCAGCATCGCGCCTTCGCAGGCGGACAGCGATCGGCTGACCTCATAAGAAAAGTCGACATGGCCGGGGGTATCAATCAGATTTAAGATGTACTGTTTCCCATCCCGGGCTTTATAAGGCAAACGGACCGCCTGCGCTTTGATGGTGATGCCACGCTCGCGCTCCAGATCCATTTTATCGAGATACTGATCCGATCGCTCCCGTTCGGTTAACGCCCCGGTTGCTTCAAGAAGACGGTCTGCAAGAGTGGATTTACCGTGATCGATATGGGCAATGATGGAAAAATTACGTATATTGCTTTGATTCATACAATCTCATTGAATGGCCTGAATTACCGGCATTGAAGACTCAGGTTCGGGTTAAAATTAACCGCTAATACTAGGCCGGAACCAACCGGTTTGTAAAGTGGAAAGGCCGCTGGTTCTCGGCTAAGAACCAACAAACCCGTGTTTCTGCCGAAATTTAACGTCCTCTCTATTGAGAGAGCCACTGCAGAACGTTTTTAATGAGTGCTTGTGTCAATGACCTCTTGTTTGCGATAATCCCTCTGTGCTATAAGAAGAATTTAGTGATTACAATATGTTCCTGACAGTGGAGTTTTCCCATGGATCGTTCAGATCGTTCCCGGCCGGAACCTGTCGAAGTTGTCTGCCCGAAGTGCCGTTACACGGAGATCATCTATCTCCCCAAAGACGATCTACCCCAATGCCCTGACTGTCATATCCAGATGATGATTTCCGAACTATTGGATGAAGGAAAATCATATTGAACCCAATCCGCCGATCTGGTTCGGCTCAGCATTCCTTTTTAATGAACAAGGAGGATTATCGATGAAATCTGTCAAACTTTTCGTTGCGTTGTTGTTGGCTCTTTTCGTCATCCTGCCGGGCGTTGCCAGCGCCGACACTTTGGATGACATTCTTGACCGCGGCGCCCTGCGGGTCGGCCTTGAACCCGGCTACATGCCTTTTGAAATGACCAACCAGCGCGGCGAAATTATCGGCTTCGACGTCGATATGGCCAAACGGATGGCCAAAGCCATGAATGTTAAACTTGAACTGGTCAGTACTGCATGGGACGGCATCATTCCCGGCCTGATGACTAAGAAATACGACATCATCATGAGTGGGATGACCCTGACTCAGGAAAGAAACCTCAAGGTCAACTTCGCCAGCCCCTATATTGTTGTCGGGCAGACCATTCTGATCAAAAAAGAATATCAGGACCAGGTCAAATCCTATAAGGACCTGAACGATCCCAAATTCAAAGTCGCTTCAAAACTCGGCACCACCGGTGAGCAGGCTGTTAAGCGGATGATCCCGAAAGCTACCTATGTCTCCTTCGATACCGAGCAGGAAGGGGTTATGGACTTGATTAACGGCAAGGTCGATGCCTTTGTTTACGACCTCCCCTTCATGGCCATCGCCAATGCTCAGAAAAATAATGGCAAGCTGGTTTTCTTGGACAAGCCTTTCACCTATGAGCCGCTGGCATGGGCCATTAACCGTGGTAACTCCGACCTGATCAACTGGCTCAACAATTTCATGAACCAGATCAAGAGCGACGGAACCTACGACAAAATTTATGAAAAATGGTTCCTCAGCAACGACTGGTTGAAGCAAGTTCAAAACTGATCGACTCAAACTGGCGGGGACAAGACCGAATAAATGGCTTGTCCCCGCTTCCATTTAGTACTGTTTCCATTACCACCTGACGATGGTTGGACAGGCCCTGTTCTCCATCGGCGGATCTTTAAACCGATACATTGTTTATTATTATCAGGAAATCTGACAGGTGAAAAAACAACAAAACAATTGGCTATGGAGAGTTCTGACCCTCCTGATTATCTTCTGCCTGGGGGCCGGGCTCTGGGCAGCGACCAAAAAAATCGACTATACCTGGCGCTGGAATCGGGTCCCGCAATATTTCCTCTACCATCAGGAAGCCGTAAAAACGATTCCTTTTGATGGCCGGGTTGAAAAAATTACCGGTGCCGGCGACAAGACAACAGTGACCGTGCGCAGTGAAGACGATGAGGTCAAAACCTTTACCGTGGACACCACGTCGATTAAAGTCAGCCCGGATGAGGACCTTTTTGAAGGTGACAGCATCGGCTCCACCTTCAAATGGCGGCCCGGTCCTTTAATTGTCGGTCTCTGGGTCACGCTGTATATGTCTGCCGCAGCAAGTGTCTTCGCCCTGCTCATCGGTCTGGTGACCGGCTTATGTCGGATTTCCAAAAACATTACTCTCCGCCAGCTGTCTATCATCTATATTGAAATAATCCGCGGCACTCCGCTGTTGGTACAGATCTTTATCTTCTACTTTTTTCTCGGAACCGTTCTTGACTTGAGTCGGATAGTTGCGGGGATTGGAGCTCTGGCGGTTTTTGCCGGTGCCTATGTTGCCGAGATTATCCGCGCTGGGATTCAGTCCATCCCTAAAGGTCAGATGGAGGCTGCGCGCTCCTTGGGCATGACCAATACCCAGGCCATGTACTACATTGTTCTGCCGCAGGCTTTCAAGCGCACCCTGCCTCCCCTTGCCGGTCAGTTTATCAGCTTGATTAAAGATTCGTCTCTGGTTTCGGTTGTGGGTATTACCGAGCTGACCAAGAGCGGTCGCGAAGTCATCACTTCAACCTTTGCGACTTTTGAGATCTGGTTTGTGGTTGCACTTCTTTACTTATTTTTGACCTTGACCCTGTCGCAGGTGATTGCATGGGTTGAACGGAGGCTGGCAGTCAGTGATTAAGACAGTTGATTTAAAAAAGATTTTCGTCGGACGGGGCCAGACCGTCAACGCGGTAGATGGGGTGACCGCCCATATCAAATCCGGGGAGGTTGTGGTTATTATTGGGCCTTCCGGATCCGGAAAATCGACCTACCTGCGTTGTCTCAACGGGCTGGAGACCCTTTCGTCCGGGCACATCCATGTTGACGGTGTGGATCTGGCCGACCGCCGGACCGACCTGAACAAGGTTCGCCGGGAAGTCGGCATGGTTTTCCAGCAGTTTAATCTGTTTCCGCATAAAACCGTCCTCGAAAACCTGGTTCTCGCGCAGACCGTCGTGCGCAAGCGCAGTCGCGCCGATGCTGAGAAAAAAGGGCGCGAGCTGCTGCAGAAGGTTGGGATTGCCGAGAAAGAAAGCGAATATCCGATTCGCCTCTCCGGTGGGCAGCAACAGCGGGTAGCGATCGCCAGAGCTTTGGCCATGGATCCCAAGGTCATGCTGTTTGACGAACCGACCAGCGCCCTTGATCCGGAAATGGTCGGCGAAGTTCTGGAGGTCATGAAGCAGCTTGCCCGTGAGGGGATGACCATGGTTGTGGTAACTCATGAAATGGGTTTCGCCCGGGAAGTTGCCGATCGGGTCCTGTTTATGGATCATGGCAAACTGGTGGAAGAAGGAACTCCCGAACACTTCTTCACTAATCCGCAGGAAGAACGCGCCAAGCTATTCCTCAAACAGGTTCTTTAACCCTGCTCTCTTTTGAATGGATCTGTAAAGAAGGGCGCCGCTGGCGCCCTTCTTTTTTCAGAGAGTTTGCGAGCCATGAAACTGTTGCGGTTAGCGCAGCAAAGACCAGGGACAGCCCCCCGTGCGGTGACAGTCCCGGTTTTTGCTGCCAGCGCCCCTTCAACGAGCGTCATTCAGGACACAAAACGTTTTTATTTTTATCCGCAAATGTGTCTTGTTTTTTTCTTCTGAAACTGGCTATCTTTCCAGCCTATGAAAAATTCATGTAACCAACCGGATATTTTTAGAAATGGTGCCGTGGCCGCCTGGCCGATCTGCCTGGGATACTTTCCCATCGGCCTGGCGCTGGGAGTGCTGGCCCAGCAGGCTGGGCTAAGCTGGTGGGCCGTGGCCATGATGTCGGTGATCGTCTTTGCCGGCAGCGCTCAATTCATCTGCGTCGCCATGCTGGCTGCAGGCTCCTCGCCATGGGCCATCGTCCTGACCACCTTTGTCGTTAATTTTCGGCACACCCTGATGAGCTCTGCACTGGCTGTTTATCTGGCGGGAGTCAATCGGAAATTTCTGACTCTGTTCTCCTACGGCATTACCGATGAAAGCTTTGCCGTCAATATGACCCGCTTTAAGGAGGGCAATTGGGACCGCTACCAGGCTCTGGTGGTGAATCATCTCGCCAATTTTGCCTGGCTGGTTGCCACGGTGGCCGGCACGCTGGTCGGCCAGTTCATTCCCCAGGGTGCTTTTGGTATCGATTACGCTCTGACCGGCATGTTTATCTGTCTGTTGGTCTTCCAGCTGCAAGGTCGAATCTACATCCTCACCGGGTTGTTAGCCAGCGCAATTTCTGTTACTTGGTACTTGCTGATTCCCGGAGATTCCTATATTGTCGGCGCTGCGATCAGTGCAGCAACCCTCGGCTATCTCCTGAAACATCGCTATCGGAGGAGTAAATGACCTTCTCCGATTATTTTTTCCTGTTTGCCGGCATGGGCATAGTGACCTATTTGCCCCGGGCACTTCCGCTTCTTTACCTCGCCCATAAGCAATTACCGCAATGGCTGATCGACTGGTTAAGCCTGATCCCGGTTGCGGTATTAAGCGCCCTGTTGGCTCCGTCCCTGTTTGCGGATCATGCCAGCCGCACTTTTGAGCTGGGTAAACCGGAGCTGCTGGTCGCGGTCCCGACTTTCCTATTTGCCCTGAAAACCCGCAGTCTGGGGGGAACGGTACTGATTGGAATGTTGCTGTACTGGTTAGCAGGATTGTTACTTTGAAACGTACTTTATCTTATTTAAAAATGGAGCATGAATGAAATTGACGGGAAAACAGATCCGTTTCCTCAGAGGCCTCGGGCATCATCTCAATCCGGTGGTCATGGTCGGCAAAGAAGAGGTCAATCCTGCGGTGACTTCAGCCGTTGAGGAAGCTTTGCAGAGCCATGAGCTGATAAAAATCAAATTGCAGGAAGGATGCCTTGGTGATCGCAAAGAGGTCGCCGCCGAATTGGCGACTGCTACGGCTGCGGAAGTCGTCCAGGTCCTGGGCCGGACCATTTTGCTTTTCCGGCCTTCCGATGAAGCGAAAATCGCTCTGCCAAAGAGTTGAGAACCCGCGCTTCCATTGTCGAGATACCAATTTTAACTACTTGATAAAAAAGAGGAAATTTTCCACAAGAAATTTCCTCTTTTTTTTTATTGACAGCTTTTTTTCATAAGCGTATACGCTTGCTCATGAGCATTCAATTTCGGGCATGCGTAACGACCACAGCATAAAAAGTAACCCCTTTTTATAGCCAGCCGCCAGGCTCCCGAAGGCATGAATGCGGTTCCATTGGAACGATTTTCAACCAAGGCTTACAAAAAGGGGTTATACAATGCACATCGCGTTTGCATTCAATATGCGTGAGGTCGGCCCGACCGAAGACGAACCTCCCTCGTGTTCCGACACAGACCTTCCAGATGACCTTTATGCCGAATGGGACGACAGTGAAACTATTAATGCTGTCGCCGCTGCATTGGCAACTGAACACCAGGTATCCCTGGTCAAGGCGGATCTTGATGCCTTTGAAAAGTTTCGTCGACTGAAACCAGACCTGATTTTCAACATGGCGGAAGGTCTTCATGGCATCAGTCGCGAAGCCCAGATTCCCGCGTTGCTGGAAATGCTGAATATTCCCTACACCGGGAGCGACCCGACCACCCTCGGCATCTGCCTCGATAAAGGCAGGACCAAAGAGATCCTGTCCTGGAATCGGATTCCGACTCCTGGCTTCTGGATCGTATCTTCGCTGGCCGAACTGCCGGAGCAGCTCACCTACCCACTAATCGTCAAACCCTGCCTGGAAGGTTCCAGCAAAGGTGTAACCGACAAGGCGCTGGTTTACGACCGGCATCAGCTGGCCGAACAAGTGGAGTGGGTCAACACGACTTATCAGCAAAGCGCCTTGGTCGAGGAATTCCTCCCCGGCCGCGAATTTACCGTAGCCATGATCGGAAACGGTCAGGATATCCAGATCCTGCCGATTGTTGAAATTGATTTCAACTCTCTGCCCGGTGGTGTCAACCCGATCTATTCCTATGAAGCCAAATGGATTTGGGACACCGAAGCAAAACCGCTGGAGATTTTTACCTGCCCCGCAAAGCTTGAACCCTTACTACAAGCCCAGATCGAAGACATCTGCCGGCGCGCCTTTCAGGCATTTAAATGCCGTGACTGGTGCCGGATAGATGTTCGTCTGGATGCTCATGGGCATCCCTCTGTTATCGAATTAAACCCGCTTCCCGGCATTCTGCCGCGACCCGAACAGAACAGCTGTTTTCCCAAAGCCGCCCGCGCCGCCGGGCTGTCTTATGAACAGCTGATTCTAAAAGTCGTCGACACTGCCGCAGCACGTTTATTCAATCTGAACAGAGGAACCTATGAGAATTGCTGTCTGTTATAACCAAGTTGCCGAGCAACCTTTATCCGGGATCGCCGAAGACCTGCTTTCCGAAGCCGGAGCCGCAGAAGAAGCTGACGCTGTTGCCGACGCTCTGCGCCTGCTTGGGCATGAACCGACCCTGGTCCCCCTGCATCAGGACCTGAGCTCGTTCATTGCCGCTCTGCTGGGGTTGCAGCCGGATCTGGTGTTTAATCTCTGTGAAGGTTTTCGTGGCGACAGCCGCTATGAAATGCATGTGGCCGCCGTTTTTGAAATGCTTGGGCTTGCCTATACCGGATCATCCCCTCTTGTGCTCGGGCTGACCCGGGACAAGGGGTTGACCAAAGACTTGCTGCGTCGCCACGGCCTGCCGACAGCGGATTATCACCTCGTCGCTCTGGGTGCGTCCTTACCCAATCTCGTGTTCGATCGCCCGTTTATTGTCAAACCCTGTAGTGAAGACGCCTCGCTCAGCATCAGCCATGCCAGTGTCGTCAACGACAACGCCAGTCTGCAGCGGCAGGTTGCCTACATTCATCACCACTATCGGCAAGCGGCCCTGGTGGAAGAGTTTATTGACGGCCGTGAATTCAATGTCGCCCTGCTCGGAGATCGCTCCGTGCGCCTGCTGCCCATTGCCGAAATCTGCTTTTCCGAACAACTTGACTGCCGACTGGTCAGCTATGCCGGCAAATGGCATGAGGAGTCAATCGACTACAGCGGTTCGATGCCGATCTGCCCTGCCCTGATTACCGATATCGAACAGCAGAAGCTTTCCGACATTGCCCTGAAAGCCTGGCAGTTGCTTGGCGCACGTGATTACGCGCGGATCGACATCCGTTGGCGCGATAACATTCCCTACATTCTTGAGCTGAATGCCAATCCCGATATCTCGCCTGAAGCCGGCCTGGCTCGGGCGGCCCGCTGTGGTGGACTGGAATATCCGGAGCTGGTGGAAAGCATTGTCGAAAATGCCCTCCTCAGGAAGGAAGCTATCCATGCGTGATCTGGTCCCGACAGATATTGAACCTCTGCAGCGGATCCTGACCAACTGCGGTGTATTTTCAGTGGCCGAGATCGACTGCGCCATGGAACTGCTGGATACCGTTCTGAACAACCCGCAACAGGAAGATTACGAAGTCCTGGTCAGCGAGACAAACGGTCAGGTCACCGGCTACGCCATGTTCGGTCCGGTACCGCTTACCAGCGGCAGCTACGATCTGTACTGGATTGCAACCGCGCCGCATCTGCACGGCCAGGGCGTCGGCCGCACTCTGCTGACCGAAGTCGAAGACCGGCTGCAAGCCCGCGGAGCCCGGATGCTTTGCCTGGAGACATCCTCGCAGGACTCTTATGTGAAAACCCGTGCATTCTATCTGCGGGCCGGCTACCAGGAAGAAGCCCGCATCAAAGATTTTTACCGGCCTCAAGATGACCGGATAACCTACGTCAAACGTTTTACATCGTGTTGAGGAGAACAATGGAAACCTGGCAAAGACACCTACAGGCGAGTATTACCAATCCAGAGAAACTGCCCCGCTCTTTCGGGGTTGACTGGCGCCCTTTAAAAGAGGTTGCCGAACGTTATCCGATGCGTATTACCCCCTATTACCTGAGTCTGATCAAGTCCGCCGGCGATCCGATCTGGAAACAGGCCGTGCCTGATCAGCAAGAGCTGAACGACCATGTTTGCATGGCTGATCCGTTGGAAGAAGAGAATCAGAGCCCGGTGCCGAATATTATCCACCGCTACCCGGATCGGGTCCTGTTTCTGGTTTCGTCCGAATGTGCCATGTACTGCCGGTTCTGTACCCGTAAACGTAAAGTCGGCGGAGAACAGATGCGTATTACTGCGGACACCATTGCGGCCGGAATCGACTACATTAGCCGTAACCCGCAAATCCGCGACGTCATTGTCTCCGGGGGCGATCCGCTGCTGCTCAGCGACGACAAGCTCGATTCGATCCTCAGCCGGCTCAGAGCGATACCGCATGTGGAAATGATCCGCATCGGCAGCCGGGTTCCGGTCGTTCTGCCCATGCGAATCACCTCGGGACTGCTTCGGGTGCTGCGCAAATATCATCCGCTTTACCTGAACACCCATTTCAATCACCCGGACGAGATCACTGCACAATCGGCAAAAGCCTGCGAACGTCTGGCCAACGCCGGCATCCCGCTGGGCAACCAGACGGTGATGATGCGGGGGATCAATGATGATCCGCAAGTGATGAAACGGCTGATGCAGAAACTGCTGGCAATCCGGGTGCGCCCCTATTACATCTATCAGGCCGACATGGTCCAGGGCACCGATCACTTCCGGACCACGGTCGAAGAAGGGCTTGACGTGATTCGCGCTCTGCGCGGATATACTTCGGGAATGGCAGTGCCGGCGTATGTTATCGACGCCCCTGGCGGTGGCGGCAAGATCCCTCTGTTACCCGATTATCTGCAATCTCTGGGCGAAGATGTCGTCTTGAAAAACTACCAGGGGCAGACCTTTCACTATCGCAATGCCGAGCCGGCTGAAGCGGAAAGTGGATTGTCTCTCATTGTGAACAATAAAAGCTGAACCGCTGGCTGACCAATGGCAATGACGGGCCTTCACAGTCAATATGACCGTGAAGGCCTTGCATTTTTCTGCAGAAAGAGGAATCATAAAGGGTCTCTTTGAATTCTCTCCGACAGTTGTGAAAAATGTTTCAATTCGACATCAGTAATGACCCTCCGACAGCAGTGGAGTTAAAGCAAATCCACGCTGACCTGAAGCATAAACGCCACCAGCAGATCAAATTATCCTGTCTCTCCGATCTGTCCCATACCGCTGTTTTTCTGGGCCTGTATTTCTTTGATCTGCTCAGCGGGTTTGGTACTCTGACCGCAATCGTCCTGGGAACCTTATGCGCGCTCCTGCTGGCCACGACCATGCCGGATGAACTCGGCCCGTCTCAACGTAGCACCGTTACCCTGGTTGCCCTCGGCAATTCCATCGCAGTCGGAAGCATTCTTTTCTGGCTGATGAAACAGCCCTTAAGCGGCAGCATCGCTGCTGCGGTGACCTGCGCATCCATCGTTTTTCTTGGTGCGACCCTGGGCCGCCGCATTAAACAAGTGATGCTCGCCCTGGAAAACCTCAAACCGCTGACCGATGACGACCAGGCCCAACATGAGCTCATCGGCTTATGCCGCAGTTTCCCCCAACTGGCCCAATACCGTGAACAGGCCGGCCGCTTGCTGCGGCCCAATCTGACTTACGGGGAATTGGCCGCGATGCGACAGTGGGTCCGGGATCATGCTCGCTGATCCCCAACCCGACCAACCAATGACAATGCCAACCAGCCCTTTTTTGTTCGCACCGGTTGAGCCGGAACAGCGCTTAAGGTTAAATTGATTGTAGCGAGGCCCGGAAAAGCTCCTTTTTCGACTTTGCTTGAAAAGATCCGGATGGACTTTTCCAACAATTGATTAAGGAGGTCTATGCGATCTGCGCTGTTTCTTATTGTTTTTTGGGTGATTTTAGCCTCCCCTCCTGGCTCGTTTGCTGCCATAGATTACCTCCTTGAGGTCAAACTATTGCCCGCCGAGCAACGCCTTGAAGGAAAGGTCGTTCTCCAATTCAAGGCCGAACAACCTGCTCCGCTGACCATGCGGCTGTCGCAACGCTGTCGGATTATTTCGGTTAGCCAGGCCGGTCAACCTATCCCCTGGCAGTTTGCCGATGGTCTGCTGAGGGTGACACCGACCTCGGCAGCAGCCCTTGAAATAACCTATCAGGGCCGCTTTGCTGACCCGGTACCAACAGCACCGGGGCATAATGAAGATCCCGGCTACGGCGTCTCTGCAGTGATTTCTCCGCGTGGCAGCTACCTTTCCGGAGCAGTGGCCTGGCATCCCCTGCTCGCCTCTCCGCCCGCCCGTTATCTGGTCGATATCCGCCTGCCTGCCCCCGGAGAAGCCGTCCTGGCCGGACAACGTTTGATCCGAGACAGCGCCGCCGGCTGGAACCGTTCAAGCTGGTCTATTGATTACCCGTTGGCCGCGTTGACCCTGGCCGCTGGAGATTATCAGGTTTTTGAAGACCACAGCGGAACCATTCCGATTTATGCTTATTTCTATCCCGAATCAGCAGAACTGGCCCAAACCTATCTGCAGCAGAGTCGTGAATATCTCAATCTTTATCAGCAACTTTTCGGCCCCTACCCGTTTCACAAGTTTGCAGTGGTGGAAAATTTTTTCCCGACCGGCTACGGCCTGCCGTCCTGGACCCTGCTCGGCAGCAGCGTGATCAAGCTGCCTTTTATCGTCAAAACCAGTCTGGGGCATGAAATCGCTCATTCCTGGTGGGGAAACGGGATCAGGGTTGATTATGCTCAGGGGAATTGGGCTGAAGGGCTAACCACCTACGTCGCCGATTATCTCTATCAGGAACGGCAATCGGCTGCGGCAGCCCGGCAATACCGGATGAATATTCTTAGTGACTATGCCAGCCTGGTCACCCCGACCAACCGTCTTGCGGTGGCAGAGTTCAGCTCCCGGGACAGTAAAGCGAGTCAGGCGGTCGGCTACGGCAAGGCGATGATGATCTTCCACATGTTACGCCAAAAAGTCGGCGAGCAGCTGTTCTGGCAGGGCTTAAAGGAGATTGCCACCACCAGGATGTTCACGGCCATTAGCTGGGACGACTTCAGGGATATCTATTCGCAACGTTCCGGAGAGGATTTGGGGCCATTCTTCCAGCAATGGCTAAAGCGCGATCAGGGGCCGCAACTGGCACTGGCCAACGTCCGGGCAGCAACGACGGAAAGCAGCTGGGTTGTCAGTGGCGAGCTGCGCCAGCAAGCCCCCTATTACCAATTGGATGTCCCGCTCCGGGTAGCAACGGCAACCGGTGCCAAGACAGCGTTGTTAACTCTCAGTGGCGCGCAACAGAGCTTCGCCCTGCAGGTCGGAGAAAAACCCACCTCGCTGAGGGTGGATCCAGATATCGACCTGTTCCGCATTTTGACAGCGGCCGAGATTCCGGCCACGGTCAACAGTATCCGCGGCAGTGAACACCTGCTCGTTTTGCGAGGCGATACCGCCCTGCCCTCAGTTACAGCCCGGCAAACTTTGCTGGCCGGTCTGCGCAAGCCGCAACATACTTCTACACCCATTGCTGATGCGGATCAGCAGAGCCTGGCCGATCATGACCTGCTCATTTTCGGCAGCAGCAAGCTGGCCCTGCCAATTCCTGCCGAGGTTAAGGCCGGTGCGCCGCAACAGCTTGCGGTCACGAACAGCGAGGCACTCTTTTTCGTCACCCGCAACCCTTTTAACCCGGCCAATTACGCCGCCTGGTTCCTGGCTGATTCTGCTGCAGACAATGCTGTGGCCCGCAAAATTCCCCATTATGGGAAATACAGCTACCTGCAGTTCAGCGGAGCGACCAACACCGACAAACAGATCATCAGCCCGGCCGACAGCCCGCTGCAGGTGATCTTTCCGCCATAATCGCCAGGGCCGGGACTCAGCTGGTCAAATCCCGGTAGGACAGGTCGATGATTTCCAGTTCGTTCTCGCCCTGCGGGGCTTTCACCACCACCACATCGCCCAACCGATGACCGAGGACGGCCCGGGCCAAAGGGGAAACCCAGCTGATATGTCCTCTCTCAAGGTCAATTTCATCGACACCGACAATACTGAAGGTCTTTTCTTCCCCCTCCTCGTTTTCAACCGTGACCGTACAGCCGAACAGCACCCGGTCTCCGGCCCGTTGTCCCTGCGCAACGGGATCGACAATCTCCGCCGTCTCCAGCCGCTGCTGCAGAAACCTGATCCGTCCATCAATCTGGCGCAGTCGCCGTTTGCCGTAATGATAATCGGCGTTTTCCGACCGATCTCCGTTGGACGCAGCCCAGGCCACGGTTTCAACCATCTGGGGGCGTTCCTTGTAAAGCAGATCTTTCAATTCGGCGCGGAACCGGTCCGCACAGGCCGGGGTCATATAGATTTTCTTATCACTCATATCAGAAATATTCGCTATTTGATGTTTTGAACAAAAGATGCCAGAATCGTGCGGTATCTTTTCAGAAAGAAACGCATCCGGCAACCTCGAAATAGCATTTCATCATAACAATCAAATCGTCGTCCCGTCCCGGCTTGCTGATTCTGACTTTTTCATGGAGCAAACATGTGCCCTTATAAATTAATCATTTTCGATTGCGATGGAGTGTTGGTGGACAGCGAACCCCTGGCCGCCGCAGTTATCAGTGAAATGGCCGCAGAACTGGGGCTGAACATTCCGCAGGCAGAGGCCGAGCAGCGTTTTAACGGACGGAAGGTCGGCGAATGGATCAAGGAACTGGAAGCCGCAGCAGGCAGACCGCTGGCAGACAGTTTCATCCCGGAATTCCGCCACCGTTCCGCCCTCAAGTTTGCTGCTGAATTAAAAGCAGTTCCCGGGGTCAAGACCTTACTTGAACACCTGCCGATCCCCTTTTGCCTGGCATCAAGCGGTCCCCTCAGCAAAATCAATCAGACCCTGACCAAAACCGAACTGCTCCCCTATTTTGCCGGGCGTATTTTCAGCGGCTACGAAGTCGGGGCCTGGAAGCCGGATCCGGCGCTGTTCCTGCACGCGGCCGCGGCCTGCAATACCCCAGCCCAAGACTGTGCGGTGGTCGAAGACAGCCGGGTCGGGGTGGAAGCCGGCCTGGCCGCCGGGATGACGGTTTTCCACTACCAGCCCCGCGATCAGGTGCAGTTGCCCGCCCATGAGCGGCTGGTCAAATTTACCTCCATGCAGACATTGCCCTCCCTGCTGAACCTTTGTGAGCTTTAAGCCCTTTCAAAGGGTTCGTAAAGCCGTTTGTATTCATCCTGGGCGTAGCGGTCGGTCATGCTGGCGATATAGTCGCAGATCACCCGTTCGGTTCCGAACCGTTCAAAGCGGGCCTGGTGCCGCTCCGGCAGTAAGGTCGGATGTTCCAGGTAATTCTCAAACAACAGGGTCAGAAAGCGTTCCGCTTTCACCCGCATCCGTTCCACCTTGGAATGCCGGTACAGCCGGCGATAGAGGAATTTCTTCAACTGGCGATTCAGCTCCAACATCTCCGAGCTGAAACTGACCAGGTTGCGCGGCTGGGCTCTGACTTCGGCCAGGGAAGTAATGCCCTGTGTTTCGATATTGGCCAAAGTGGTGGATACCAGGTCATGGATCAGGTCGCCAATCAGGTAGCTGATGGTCTGCAGGGTCTGCCGCTTTTCATCCAGATGGGGAAACAGGTCGCCGACTTTGCGGAAGGTGCGCTGCCAGAGTTCGACCTCGGTCAGGTCCGCCAGGCTGATATACCCGGCCTTGAGTCCATCGTCGATATCATGGTTATTATAGGCGATCTCATCAGCCAGGTCGATAAGCTGCCCTTCCAATGTCGCGCGTTCATCGGGAGCATAGGGCGCAATCGCTCCGGAAGCCGCTTTATCATAGTCCGAAGAATGTTTGATGATCCCTTCCCGGGTTTCCCAGCTCAGATTGAGGCCGTCGAAATCAGGGTAGCGGTGTTCCAGCAGTTCGACAATCCGCAGCGATTGTTGATTATGTTCAAACCCACCATAGTCTTTCATCAACCGGTTCAGCACCTGCTCGCCGGTGTGGCCAAACGGCGTATGTCCAAGGTCATGGGCAAGGGCAAGGGCTTCCACCAGGTCCTCATTGAGGCGCAGCTTGCGCGCGATCCCCCGTGCGATCTGTGCCACTTCCAGGGAATGAGTCAGACGGGTCCGGTAATAATCCCCTTCATGATTGACAAAAACCTGAGTCTTGTATTCCAGCCGACGGAACGCCGCGCAGTGAATGACCCGATCCCGATCCCGCTCAAAAGCCGGTCGATCATCTTTATAGGGTTCATGATGCTTCCGCCCGCGACTGCGTTCACTGCTGCTGGCATAGGGTGCGAGATAGTATTCATGCATGGCCTGCTCCTTCTGTGGTTCGGTTAAACTTGGATGCTGTCTGACCTTTAAATAGAGAGTAACCCAGGCATGTGACAGAGTATGTCATAGACGCTGTGTGTCAGGGGCTTATTAGCTACTGGAGTATCGGCTGTTTACGGTAAATCCCCCCCGACCCCCTTTTTCAAAGGGGGGAGTGTTTACCTGTTTCCTTTTTCAGAGGAGAAATGTTTGCCAGTTTCTTTTCCCCCTTTAGCAAAGGGGGACTAAGGGGGATTTAGCCTCTGCTAAAAAGGTAGCGCCCTCGCGATCCTGATCATGGTCTTTCCCACAACTGCATGCGCAGTAGCATAAAAACACCCTCCTGCTCAGCAATTCCAGTTGCCCAATCGGCATTCACTGCTAAGATTTCCCCATACTTCCTGCCGTTACTGGCAGAATCCTCACGGATACGGAAAAATTCCTTGCCCCGAACGCTGGCAACTGATAATTAGTTTGTTCTTTTTGAAGGGAAAGAACCACACCAATGCGGATCATCAGCGGCACAGCAAGAGGGCGTAAACTGGCGCTCTTCTCGGGCAAAGATATCAGACCGACCCCGGACCGGGTTCGGGAAGCACTGTTCAGCATGCTGGCCAGTCGCTTTGGCTCGTTCGACAGGCTCAAAGTCCTGGAACTGTTCGCCGGCAGTGGCGCACTCTCCCTGGAAGCCCTCAGCCGCGGGGCCGAATCCGCGCTGCTGGTCGATTCCGGGGCCGTCGCCGCCGAGCTGATCAGAGACAATATTCAACGCTGCGGCTTTCAGTCGCAAGCCAACTTTATCCAGCAGGATATTTTTAAAGCCCTGCCCCTGGTCAGCAATTCGGCCCCCTATGACCTGATCCTTCTCGATCCTCCTTATCAGAAAAACCTGGTTCCTCGGGCTCTTGAACAGATCGCGGCCTTGAACCTGCTCTCTGAACATGGAATAATTTGCGCCGAATCGTCCAGCAAGGAACAATGGGAAGATTTCGGGACATTGAAATTACTTGAAAGCCGGACTTATGGAACCTCACGCATCCATCTATACGGCTTGACTGGAGAATGAAATGAATCGCCACATCGCCATCTATCCCGGTTCCTTTGACCCATTTACCAATGGTCACCTCGACATTGTCCAGCGGGGCCTGGAAATTTTCGATACCGTCATTATTGCCGTTGCCAGGAACTCCGAAAAGAACAGCCTGTTTTCCATTGCCGAGCGCATCGACATGATTTCCAGGCTGATCGAACATGATCCGCGCCTCAAGGTCGAAACCTTTGACGGGTTGCTGGTCGATTACGCCGTATCCAAAGGAGCACGGGTGATTTTGCGGGGATTACGAGCGGTCACTGACTTTGAGTTCGAATTCCAAATGGCGCAGATGAATCATACGGTTTGCCAAAAGGTCGAAACCCTGTTCATGATGACCGCCCCGGAATGTGCTTACCTGAGTTCGTCCATAGTTAAAGAAGTCGGTCGCCTCAACGGCGATATCAGCCAGTTCGTGCCGCCCCTGATCAGGGATGAACTGCTGAAGAAGTTCGGCCGCAGCTGATCAGCTGTCCCGCCAGGCTTCGAGCTGTTCAACCAGGGTGCGCAATTCCTTGACCACCAGGGCTTCGATACGCGCCCCTTTTGCAGCCGAAGCCTTCCCCGGATCACCCCAGACGCCGCCAGGCCAGAAGCGGCGTTTGTTACGCACCAGCAGCCCCTTTGGAAATGTCGGATATTCAGCCGGAGCGGTTCCTTTGACCAACTCCGGCCGCGAATGCATGATCCGCGAGGTCTCAATCTCGCCGGCATGGGAATCAGCAGGCGTTTCGATCAGTTCCCGACCACTCTCCGCTGCCAATTGATATTCACTGACCACGGCAATCTGCAGGTCCGGATAGCGTTGCAACAGAACTTCCCCGGCGTCGGTCAAGGTCGCCATATGGGTTCCACCGGCGTGCCCGCTTAACAGGATGAAATAGCGCAGCCCCTGGCGATAGAGCGCAACGACAATATCGATGGCCAGGGCCTTGAGGGTTTCCGTGCTGATACTCAGGGTTCCCGGATGATCGAAGGTGGAGCGACAGACTCCGTAATGAACCGGCGGAGCGATAAAGATCGGCCGCTGCCGGGCCAGAGCGCGAGCGACATCCATGGCCTGCATGGTATCGGTGTCCAGGGGGAGATGGCTACCATGCTCTTCGACTGAGCCGAACGGGACCAAAACGGTTCTGGTCTGCTCCAGACCGGCAGCAAATTCCTCCATGGTCAGGTGCTCAATCAGCATGGTTCATTCCTTAAAGTTTTTCCTGAAGAAGTAGGTCAAAGTGCACCTAAAAAGCGGTGAGTTTGCGGAATAACCCGGACATCGGCATAAATATCGGCAACAACCGCGTGCATCTGCATCAGCCGTTCAACGGAAACATCGATACGGCCGTCCCGAGTCACCGGTTGCAGGACAATCGGGATGGCACTGCCAAACCCGGCGACCAGATCCGCAGTTAACTGCAGCTCGAGATCGGTCGTCCCCTCACCCACCACCAGTTTGACATAACAGGAGCGGCGACAGGCGATCTTCAAAAAATCCCGGTGGACATCCCACTCGGTGCGAGCACCGGTCTGGGAGTGCAGCTTGATATCCATCGCCACCCAGTCGATATGGTCAATCAGGCTGTCCAGTTCCGTCACCAGCAAACCGTTGGTTTCCAGATAAATTGGTAGCTGCTTGCGCAGAACCGGCAGCAGAACTGCCAGCGCCTCATGATGAAGCAGCGGTTCACCACCGGTAATGCTGATGGAATGATGGGCGCCGGGCAAGACATCGCACCAGCTGGTGACCAGATTGCTCACTGTTGCGTGGGAGACCGGATTGGGAACCTCTTGCAGAACCCCGGAGCCGGGGGCCGACTCGATAAGGCAGACATCCTTTTTCTCGAAATCCGTGTCGCAGTAGCGGCAGTTCAGGTTACAGTCGGGAAAACGGATAAAGATCTGCCGATGGCCAACCAAGGGCCCTTCCCCCTGCAGGGAGGAAAATATTTCGACCAGATCAGTCGCAGGTATAGCTTGCGTAGGCATTATCGGATTCCCAGACAGTCACTTTAGCCACGACAACGTCATAGTCCTTGAGCTGTTCAACCAAACGATCGAAAATAAATTTGGCGATATGCTCGGACGAAGGGCTTTTCCCCTTAAAAGCGTCAAGATCATTAAGGTACTTGTGATCAAGATAGTTCATGATCTCCTTGGTCTGCTTTTTCAGGATTTTGAAGTCGATCCCGAGACCGGCTTTGTCGAGTTCACGAGTGGTGACCGTGACTTCAACTTTCCAGTTATGACCATGAAGATTTTCACAATCGCCCTGATAATTCAGCAGATTGTGAGCCGCAGCAAAATGCGTCAGTATAGTCAGATGATACATCGCTTTCCTCGATTTGCAATGCGCGCAGCATCGCTATTCTATATGGGTTAAAAGGAGCTCTCTTCTTCCTTACGGGGTGCCTGCCCCGCGTCAATTCGGTACTCTTCATCAACCCAGCTGCCAAGATCGATCAGTCGGCACTTCTCACTGCAGAAAGGTTTGAACGGGTTGTCATGCCAAAAGGTTTGGTTCCCGCAACGCGGGCATTTGATCGTTATCTTTTTCATGCTTCTACTATAAATGGGATCGAATCGGAAATAAACGTACGAGATAAAAAAACCCGGATCACTGATCCGGGATACCTTTGTTGGGCAGAATAGTATCGTGAATCAGCAATCAAACCAAATAAAAAATGGAGAATTTTCAGCTTTCGCTGCCTGAAGGATGAGTTCCCGGGGGCAGCTGCTAAACTTTACAGTACGGACGATAGTTCAAGCCCAGCTGTTGCAGGGGAATATCTTATCAATCCGGCTGAGTCGGCCATCTACCAGAAGAGGTGCCCATGACCCCTGAATCTCCGTTTTACACGCTGCCGCTGCTCCCCCTCAAAGACGCCGTGGTCTACCCAAACCTTGCCCTCCCATTAGCCCTGCAGGGGATCGCCGCGGTACAGACCGTGGAATCTGCTTTGGCAACCGCTGATAAAAGGGTGGCACTGTTCACGCGCAGAGGCCTGCTGGACGGGAACTCCATCGAACAGGATCTGTTTCCCCTGGGGACCGCAGCCAATGTGCAAATAATGACCAAAACCGAAACCAGTATGCAGATCATTGCCTACGGCTTGGAACGGATTGAATTCATCCAGCTGATGCAGAGCCGGCCGTTTCCCAAAGCCCAGGTCAGAAGCGCTCCGCAGGTCACCGAATACGGGGTGGAAAAAGAAGCTCTGCTGCGAGAATTTCTTGAGCTGACCGGAGAATATTTCACCCTTTATCATCCGGAAAAGAAAATCAACTTCCCGGCTACGGTCAAACCTGGGGAAGATATCATGCAGCTGGTCTACCCGGTTGCCAAACTGCTGCAGCTCAAACCCAGACAGGAGCAACAGCTGCTGGAAACCGATCAGGACCTAGAGGCCATAAAGATCATCATCGGCTATCTCAATCGGGAAATCCAGGTTCAGGAAATCAGGAAAAAAGTCTCGGATAAGGCCAAGGACAAACTCAACGAAGAAAATCGCAAATATCTTTTGCGCGAGCAGATCCGCGCCCTGCAACAGGAATTGGGTGAAGAAGCCCCGGATCAGCAGGCTGCGGAGCTGAACAAGAAGCTCGCCCGCTGTAAACTGCCGGACACCGTGCGCCCCGAGGTAGAAAAGGAGATGGCCCGCCTCAATCAGATTCCACCCATCTCCCCGGAATACCAGGTAGCCCTGTCCCACATGGAACTGATCCTGGACCTGCCTTGGGACAAAACTTCGCCGGACAACCTGAACCTGAAGCATGCCCGGCAGGTACTGGATGAGGATCACTACAGTCTCCAGGAAGTAAAAGAACGCATCCTGGAGCATCTCGCCGTGATGATCCTCAACCCCCGGGCCAAATCCCCGATTCTTTGCTTTGTGGGGCCTCCCGGCGTCGGCAAGACGTCCCTGGGACAATCCATAGCACGCGCGCTGGGCCGACAGTTCGAACGCTTCAGCCTTGGTGCCCTGCACGACGAGGCGGAACTGCGTGGTCACCGGCGGACCTATATCGGCGCCATGCCCGGCCGGCTGATTCAGGCGATTCGCCGCGCTGAGGTTAAAAATCCGCTGATCATGCTTGATGAAATCGACAAACTCGGCCGCGATGTCCGCGGCGACCCGGCAGCGGCCCTGATGGAAATTCTCGATCCGGCCCAGAACAACAGTTTTCACGACAACTATCTGGATCTGCCCTTTGATCTGTCCAAGGTTTTTTTTGTCACCACGGCCAATACCCTTGACCAGATCCCCCGCCCGCTCCTCGACCGGATGGAAACATTGCGCCTGCCCGGCTACAGCGATGAAGAGAAAGCGGAAATCGCCCGGCGCTACCTGTTCCCCCGCCTGCGGGAGGATGCCGGCCTGCGCCCAGAACAGCTCGAAATCACGGCTGCAGCCCTCAAGGAGATCATCCATCGCTATACCCGGGAAGCCGGTGTCCGTGAGCTTGAGCGAATGTTGGGGAGATTGGCGCGTAAGACCGCGGTCCGCTTCGCTCAAGGAGAAACGACTCCGGTCATGGTTGATGTTCCCGAATTGCTGGAGTTATTGGGGCCGGAGCGTTTTTTTGCGGAACAGCTGCGCCAAACTCTGGCGCCGGGGGTCGCCGTCGGCATGGCCTGGACGGAATCGGGTGGAGATATCCTGTACATCGAAGCGATCAAGCTCAGCAAAGGCGAACGCATCACCCTGACCGGACAGCTTGGCGAAGTCATGAAGGAATCGGCCATGACCGCTGCCAGCTACATCACTTCCCGCTACCGGGAGCGGACCAGCCAAGACAGCCTCGATGCCCCCCTGCACATACACATTCCCGCAGGAGCCATTCCCAAGGACGGCCCTTCGGCCGGGGTGACCATGGCCGCAGCCCTGGCGTCCCTCTATCTGGACCAGCCGGTTCGCAGCGACAGCGCTATGACCGGGGAAATAACCCTGAGCGGGTTGGTTCTACCGGTTGGCGGCATCAAGGAAAAAATTCTTGCCGCGCGCAGAGCGGGCATCTATCGCATTATCCTGCCCAGCGAAAATCAGAAGGATCTCCACGACCTGCCGGAACATGTCCTGGCAGAGATGGAATTTATCTATGCCGCACGGATCGAGGACGCCCTGGATGCCGTTATCCCGGCCCTGCGGACAGCCGCATCGAGCCGTTAGGCCAACCGGCGGGGACTGGTTATTTTAGGAAGGCCTCGGCAATGATGGCAACATCGGTCCCGTCCGCCACCTGGATGGTCAGATCCTCTTCCACAGCGTTTAACGGATCCGCATGGGCCAGCTGAAATTCAAGCACAGCTTCATCCGCGTCCGACAGTTCACCGGGGTCTGCCGCCCTGGCCTGCAGCCGCTCGCGCAAGAGCGCGACCGGGGCGGTAAAATCCAGAATCCGTGCCGGCACCCGGCAGTCCATCGCCAGGTCCAACAGCAGTTGCCGGTCTGCCCGTTGCAAAAAGGTTGCATCGACTATCACCTTGAAGCCGGCGGCGAGGATCTCCCCGGCCAGACGCTGCAAATGTTGATAAACCTGCTGCCGGGCAGCGTGCGTATAACAGCCGCCGCCCGGTGGAGCAGCAAGAGACGGTAGCGATCCCAACCGTTGCAGGCGCTTGCGTTCCATATCCGAATGCAGCACCACCGCTTTTATTTTGGGGGCCAACTGATTGACGAAAAAAGTCTTTCCCGACCCGCTCAGACCGTGAGTCAGAATCAGCTCCGGCTGCGGTGGCGCGATATAGGTTTCCGCCAGGTCGACATAGCTGGCAAAACGGGCAAAGTCCTCCTCTTGCTCCTCGGCCAATGTCGTGGCCTGGGCCAGTTGCAGGCCGCTGACCTTGGCCCGCACCATGGCCCGATAAACCAGGTAGTAACGCAATAACGGCAGCCCGCCGAAGTCTCCCGAGTTCTGCAGGTAGCTATCGAAAAATCGCCAGCCAAGCTCTTCTTCATGGCGATCATCAAGATCCATAACCAGGAAAGCGATGTCGCTAATGGTATCGATCCAGCGCAATTCCTCGCTGAATTCGATGCAGTCGAAAAGGATCGGCCCTTCATTCAGCCAGGCCATGTTACGCAAATGCAGGTCTCCGTGGCACTCACGCACATAGCCGGCCGCGCGCCGTGCAACAAACTGCGACTGCAGGCGTGCGCCAGCCTGCCGGGTCCAGGCCTCAATTCGGTCGATCTGTCCCACCAGCTGCCGGGCTGCCGGAACGGTCTGAAGCTGGGCGAAATTTTCCAGGGCCGGGCCGATTACTGCCGCAACCGTAGCCTGCGGGTCGATAACGGCAGCAACCTCGGCAGTGCGATGAACCGCGGCGATCTTTTCGGCAAAGGCCTGCAGCTGGGAAACGTTCAACAGACCGTCAGCCAACATGCGATCCAGCTGTTTCCGCTGATCGAAACGTTTCATTTTCACCAGATAATCGAGCACCGGTTCGCCCCGCAGCCGTGGGTTCGCCGGGTTACCGCCGACAGTGATCACCTCAAGATATAAATCAGCGGCAAAGCGCCGGTTCAGCCGCAACTCTTCCGCGCAGAAATATTTTCGCCGGGCCAGGGTGGAAAAATCGAGAAAACCGAGATCAAGCGCTTTTTTCAATTTGTAGGCAAAGTCTCCAGCCAGGAAGACCCAGGAGATGTGAGTCTCGATCAGTTCGACCTGCCCGACCGGATGATCGTAGCAGGAGGGATCAAGCAACCGTTTCACCAGTTCATGCTGCATAAGCGGGCTCTTTTCTTGTTGTTGCAACAGGACACTCTGCTTCAAGTTTAGAAGAGCGCTGCGCTTGTGCAAGAAGAAATCGGTTGCCGCCGCAGGTGCTGGACCGGCGAGCAAAGTGTGACGGACTCCACCGAATGGCGCTAGTTTAAGAGTCGCTGGCAGAAAAATCGGGGCTGTGTCCCAGGTCTTTCGGCCTCCACCACAAAAAAACTAATAATTTAGAATGATTTTGACGCCCGTCCATGAGCTCGGCAAGCTGTTTTCCAACAGCTTGTCAGGGATCAAGGCAACGATTCTGCAGCAAGATGAGTCTTTTGCCGGGGGAAAAGCCGATGTTAAGAGGAGAAAATGGCCGGCTTGCTGACGCAAAACCGGCCATAAAGATGAACAGTCTGCCAGGAAAACAGGCTGGAACCAGCTGTCTTCAGTTGAGATTCTGCGGGTGATGGCGTTGGAGAATTTCCCGAACCTGGGACTCTGTCTCTGCGGCAATGGTGACTTTCAGCACATTGCGGGCTTTGTCATGGTCGATGTTTTCATGGCTGATACCGGTGCCGATGAGGTCAAACAGGACACTGTTGACTGTTCTTGCTGAATCATATTTAGCGTTGACCGTCTTGTTCATATGCAACCTCCTCTCCTGAACGGTTTTCTTTTACAGTACTTAATTGTGACTATTATTGTCAACTTTACTGGTTTGCCGCCGCCGCAGGCTCACGGCAACCGATTGTCAAACCGCAGCTGTCTGATAAAATTAAAAATATCGCAACGAACAGAGCAACAGCCCGGCAACAAGGAGTCCATCATGATCGGATTGCAGATTAAAGACAGAATGCATTGGGATGACCAGATTTCCGCTGAACTGGGGAAACAATTCGAGATTATCGACAGTACCGACGACCTGCTGATTTTTAAGGAAGGCTACTCCCATAAAACCATCCGGGATCTTGTCGATCATCTCCCCCCGACTGCTTATGAGATCATGGAGCTGAACAAAGTTCCGGAAGCGGAATGTGAATTCAAGTGCGACTCCGGCATCTGCTACCACAGAAAATAGTCCCCCTCCCAGGGTTGCGTAAAAAATTCGCCCGCAGCACCTGACGACAGCATTCCAGACAACGGCCACCGGCTTCATCCAGGTGGCCGTTGTGTTTTTTGGGAGACCACCTTCCCGCTTGACTTACGCAAAACTTACGCATACCCTAAAATTCATGACAACCAGCCCAGCCATGGGCGATCTCAATCAATGACGTTTTTCTAAATTATTGATTGTGTAAAGTGGAGGACATTGCAGAATGGTGCTCGTTTAAGCAGCTTTGCAGTAAACTCGGGACTGTCCCCAGGGTCATCGGGGGCTGTCCCAAGAGTTTGCGAGCCATGAAACTGTCGTGGTTCGCACCGCAAAGACCTGGGACAGCCCCCGTACGGGGACAGTCCTGGTTTTGCTGCCATCGACTCTTAAACGAGTGCCATTCAGGACAGTGCATTTTCCTCCACCGGGCTTGAAAAAGGCCAGGGATGGACTTTTTCAATAACCTGATAGGCTCGGCAGGCCGGGATCAGGTGTCCTGCACAAGCACAACCAAGGAGAACTACGATGAGTCCGTTAACCCCCAAACAAAAAGCCGTTTACGACTATATCCTCGAATTTACCGAGCAGCATGGCTACCCGCCGGCCCAGCAGGAAATCGCCCAGGCCTTTGGCTGGAGCTCGCTGGGGACGGTGCAAAATTACCTGGTCCGATTGCAACGGGAAGGCGTCCTGACCAAAGACTGGAACGCCCGGCGCGGGCTGAGAACCCTGCAGCCACAAAGCTCGGGGATCGAACTGCCCCTGGTCGGCCGGGTCGCCGCGGGCAAGCCGATTGAAGCTGTCACCACCCCGGATAGTATCGAAGTGCCGCCATCGATGGTCGGTAGCGGGGAAAACTTTGTGCTCAGAGTCCAGGGCGATTCCATGATCGGCGACGGCATTCTGGACGGCGATTATGTCGTGGTCCGCAAACAGCCCCAGGCCCATTCCGGGCAGACCGTAGTGGCGCTGATCGACGGCGAAGCCACGGTCAAACGCCTGCTGCGGCGAGAGACGCAGATCGAACTGCACCCGGCCAACCCGGCCATGGAGATGCTGGTCATTCAACCCGGCCAGGAGTTCAGCATCGAAGGTGTCGTGGTCGGCGTCATCCGCCATTGTCGCTGATGGAAAGGGACATCCTCCACCTGACCGTTCCCGCCTATGCCGTTGCCGTTGCCCGGGTGGCGGACCCCGCCTTACGCGGCCGACCGGTAGCGATTGCGCCCGGACTGTCCGAGCGGGCCATTATCAGTTCGGTCTCGGCCGAAGCCGGCCGCGACGGAGTCCTGGCCGGGATGAGTATCCGCCAGGCCCGCCGCCTCTGCCCGGCGCTGCTCACCCTGCCACCCAACCCGCAGCTGCTGGGTCGCGCCGACCGAGCCCTGCAAAAACTGGCCGGGCAGTATTCGCCGCTGGTGGAAAACCAGCCGGCGGGACGCCTGTTCCTTGATCTGACCGGCTCGCGCCGCCTGCTGGGGCCTGGTCGGGACATCGCCATGCGCCTGGAACGCGAACTGGAAACCCAACTGCGCCTGGTCGCAGCCCTGGGCGTTGCCAGCAATAAACTGGTTTCCAAAATCGCCGCAGAATACCTGGAGCGACCCGGCGTCTGCGATATTCTGCGCGGGTCCGAACAAACCTTTATTGCTCCGCTGCCGGTCCGGGTGCTGCCGGGCATCGGCAATGTCCGCGAACAGCTGCTGCTACGCGAGCTCAACCTGCGCCGGGTCAGTGAATTGGCGGCACTGCAGCTTCCTCAACTGCGCCTGGTCTTCGGCCCCTTTGCCCCGCTCGTGCGGCAACGCGCCCTGGGCCAGGATCTGACGCCGGTGCTGCCACCCCGGAGAAGCCCGGAGATCAGTGCCGAAAGCTACTTAAACCGCGCTGAAAACGACATGAGCATACTCCAGGCTGAACTCTGCCGACTGGTCGAGGACTGCGGCCTGCGCTTGCGGCGGCTCGGACGCGCCTGCGCCGAACTGCAGCTGACCATCCATTATGCCGACGGCAGACAGCAGAGCCGAACCCAGCAACTGCGCCAGGCACAAAACCACGACCTGCTCCTCTATCAGGCCTCAGCTGAAATCTTTACCGCGCTGAACAACCGTCGGACCCGCCTCAAGGGGCTCAAACTGAGCTGCCGAAAATTGGAAAATCCCGGCCAGCAGGGGCATCTGTTTGCCGATTCGGGCCCGGCCCCGCGCCAGCAGGCGTTGCAGCAGACCCTCGACCGGATTCGCAGCAAATACGGCATGCGCAGTATTTGTTTAGGACGGACCCTGGCCGTATGAATCAACTCAGTTATGTTCCCCTGCATGTCCATTCCTGTTTTTCGCCGCAATGGGGGGTCCGCAAACTGGACGATATCTGCCGGGCGGCCCGGGCGGCTGGCATCTCGGCCCTGGCCCTGACCGACCGCAACGGACTGTACGGCATTCCTCATTTTCTCGCCTGTGCTCGCAGCCACGGCCTGCAGCCGATCATCGGCAGCGAAGCGGTCCACCAGGGGCAACGCGCCATTCTGTTGGTGCGAGACAGTGACGGCTACGCCAACCTCTGCCGGCTGCTCTCCGACCTGCATTGTGTTAACAACTTCGTGCTGGCCGATAGTCTGCAGCGTTACCGGCGCGGCTTGACCGTGCTCAGTGATGATGAACAGATCCTCCGGCCGCTGCGTCGGCAATCCCGCGAGCACCTGTTTGTCGAACTGTCCCCTGGCCACGGGATGCACAAGGCCCTGCAGCTCTCCAAAAGCCTGGCACTGCCTCCGGTCGCCACCAGCCGAGCCGTTCTCATCGACCCGGCCGACTATGAAATCCATCGGCTGCTGCGCGCGATCGCGCTTAATACCACCTTCAGTCAGCTGTCCGCCGCCGCAACCGCCGCCGACTGCGACCGCCTGCTCTCTCCCGCCGCCCTGGCTGGTTATTTTCCACACTGTCCGCAGGCCCTCGAAAATACTTTAAAGATTGCCCAATCCTGTTGTTTTCAAGGGGATTTCTCGCTGGTTTTTCCGGCTTTTCGCGAACACAGCGAGGCCGAAGCCTATACCTTGCTCGAAGTGCGGACCCGGACCGGAGCGGCCTGGCGCTACGGTCAGATCGACATCAAGGTCGAAGAACGGCTGCAGAAAGAGTTGCGGCTGATCCGTTCTAAAGGCTTTGCCCATTATTTTCTGGTGGTCGAAGAGCTCGTCAAGCAGTCGCCCCGCACTTGCGGCCGCGGTAGCGCAGCCGCATCCCTGGTTGCCTATTGCCTGGGGATTACCCATGTCGATCCCATTGCCTACAATCTGTTTTTCGAGCGCTTCCTCAACGAGGGGCGCCTGGACCCACCCGATATCGACATCGATTTTCCCTGGGACGAGCGCGACGCGATTCTCGACTTCGCCTTTGCCCGTTACGGTGCCGGCCGCGCCGCCATGGTCGCCAACCAGATCGGTTTTCGCGGCCGCTCGGCGATCCGTGAAGTGGCCAAGGTCTTCGGCCTGCCCGATGCCGAGATCAAGACCCTGACCGAACGGATCTCCGATTATTGGAAAGCGGACCAGACCGCCGCCGCAGTTGCTGGCCATCCTCTGTTCAACGGCGAATCCTTCAGCAACGACTGGTTGGAGATTCTGCGTCTGGCCCGCTGCCTGGACGGCCAGTTACGCCACCTCTCCCTGCACTGTGGCGGTCTGGTCATTGTCCCGGATGAAATCCGCCGTTACGTTCCGGTGGAAATTTCCGCCAAGGGATTGCCGGTTATTCAGTGGGAGAAGGATCAGGCCGAAAACAGCGGCCTGGTCAAGATCGATATCCTCGGCAATCGGTCCCTGGCCGTGATCCGCGATGCTCTGGCCGCGGTCAAGCAGAACACCGGTCGCAGCATCGATTACGCCGCCTGGCAACCGCTGGCCGATGAAAAAACCCGCCACTTGCTACGCAGCGGGGAGACCATGGGCTGCTTTTACATCGAGTCACCCGCTACCCGGTTGCTGCTCAAGCGTATGTGGCGCAACAATCCCAATGAATCCAATTGCGATCTGTTCGATCACCTGGTGATGGCCTCTTCGATCATCCGCCCGGCCGCCAACCGCTTCATCCTGGAATTCCTCGCCCGCATGCACGGCGCGCCCTGGACCCATCTGCACCCGTTGCTGGCCGAAGCACTGGGGGAAACCTACGGCATAGCCATCTATCAGGAGCAGATCACCCAGGTCGCCATGGCCCTGGCCGGATTTTCCGCCTTTGACGGTGATCAACTGCGCAAAATCATCAGTAAAAAGGATAAACGGCAGAAACTGGCGGACTACCGGCGCCAGTTTCAACAAGGGGCGCAGGACCGCGGAGTCAGCCTGGAGGTGGTCGATGCCCTTTGGGAACAAATTCTTTCTTTTGCCGGCTATTCGTTCTGTAAACCCCACTCGGCGTCCTATGCCCTGGTCAGCTGCAAGTCGACCTATCTCAAAGCCCATTACCCGGCCGAGTTCATGGCTGCCGTGATCTCCAACCAGGGCGGCTTTTACTCCCCGGCCGCCTATATCTCCGAAGCCCGCCGCATGCACCTGGAGATCCTGCCGCCGGACATCAACCACAGCGCCGCCCATTACTACGGCCGCCGTCGCAGCCTGCGGGTCGGGCTGATGCAGATTGGCGGTCTCAGCCAGGCCGCCCTGAACACTTTGCTGAAGGAGCGCCAGGAACATGGGGATTTTGTGGGGTTTCAAGATTTCCTCAGCCGGGTGGCCATCGACCCGGCTGACATCCGCTTGCTGATCAAAGCCGGCTGTTTCGACGAACTGGAAGGGAAACAGCGTCGTCCGGCGCTGCTCTGGGAACTGCTCGCCCACCGCCGGACCGCTGCAACCGCACAGGCCAGCCTGTTTGCTGCGCCATCACTGTCCCTTCCAACACCGTCGCCCTATGACGAAAAAACCGTCCTTGAGCAGGAGCAGGATGCCCTCGGCATGCTGGTCTCCATCCATCCGCTGGTGCTCTACCGGCCCCGGCTGGCGCGCCTCAACCCGGTCGACTCGAGTGAGATGCTGCGCTGGACCGGCCGTCATATCACCATGATCGGCTGGTGGGTCACGGGCAAAACCGTTCAGGATAAAAACGGCCGGCCCATGGAATTTGTCTCCTTTGAAGACCATAGCGGCATCTATGACGCCACGTTCTTTCCGCAGGCTTACGCCCGTTTCTGTCGCAAACTGACCAGGCGGCGCCCCTATGTGCTGAAAGGAAAGGTTGAAGAGGAATTCGGCGTCCCCACTCTGACCGTGACCTGGATCGGTTTTTTGGAGGAAGTACCGGCAAAACCGACCGGCCACCCCGGAAAAGCCCTACAATCAATGTAGAAACGGTGTTACAATTACTAAAACATCGTCTCGAAGATTTCAGGTTAAAAACTAAATCATATCGTTTTTCAAACCCTTAGCCGATTTTTGAACAACAGTCAATCGCTGAATCGCTTCACCCGCACCGGCCGCCTGGTAACGCGGAGGTCGCTTCGCCACAATCGCTGCACCGGTCCAGGAAACAACCTGTTTCCAAACCGGCCAGCCCTGATCGACGGAGCAGTTATGGTTCGGAAAAGCCGGAAAACCTTTTCAAGGGCAGCGCTGGCCATATTACTGACGAGCCTGCTGGTGGCTTGCGCCGCACCGAACCGGGACCGCCCTCTCGCCCACTTTGACGGCAACAACACCCAGGTGATCGCCCTGACTCCCTATTATCTGCCGGACCCGCAGGAGCAAAGAGGCGATCATGCCTGGCAGCTGACCCTGAAGGTCTCCGACGGCAAACCCTACTTCGGGCTGATCAAGGCCCACAGCCTGCTCATCGATCCGCTGATTGCTTATGTCACCCAGCTTCATCTGCAACCGGGGCAAACGGCTGGCGTCCCCGAAGCTCAGCACCAAACCGGCTGCCGGGGGCAAACGACTGTCCAGCTGTCCATAGCCGCCACCGGAGCACTCAGTGGCAACCTTGACTATGAAAACTATACCGACAACTGCGGACTGACCTACGACGCGGCTTTAACCGTCACCGGGCAACTCGATACCGCAACCGGCCAGTTGGAACTCAACCTCAACTATGCCCGGCTGCCCGCCCAATTGGAACAGCGCCGCTTCTTATTGAGCGGACAGTTGCAACTCACCATGAACGCCTACCAAGGCAAACAACAGCGCTATCTGGTCCACAGCAGCATGCTGATTGACGAAGTGAACCAGCGCCAGGTGCAGTTGACAGACGGTCTGTTGAGTTGGGATCTGACCGGCCGCTATCCGGCTTTTTCCATAACCGGCACGGTGGATATCCCGGAATTCGGCACCGCCGGGATTGTCACTGACAGCCCGCTGTTAAGCTACGCCAAGGATAGCCCGCCCTTTGACGGGGTCCTGATTTTCAACGGAGCGGAAGCCTCCTGGCGGCGTCTGTATTTTCCGAAATCGACCGATCCGGGGGCCTTTCGTATCGACGGGTCCAACGGGATGAGAACCATGGGGAAATTTTAGCGACTGTCCCGAATGGTGCTAATTTAAACACTTTCGTAGCAAACTCGGGACTGTCCCAAGCCCTATCTGGGGCTGTCCCAGATGTTTGCGGCCCTTGGAACGCTGGAGGTTTGCACCGCGAGTTTGCGAGCCATGAAACTGTCGCGGTTCGCACCGCAAAGACCTGGGACAGCCCCCGGGCGGGGACAGTCCCGGTTTTGCTCGGAGACTCTGGATAGCAATCGCTAAATCTTCAGATTGGAAACGAGCAGTTTTCGTTGTGGCAAGATAAATCAAGGGCTTGCGCGGAGGCGTACAGCGTTACGCCGCACAAGTAAGCCTACAGATTGACGCTGCTACAGCGGAAAAAAGCCGTTTCCGGATGAAAACTAGCCTTAAAATGAAATGCGTTCATGGAGTCGATCACTTTGCCATTGTGTCAACGCCCGACCACCATTGCAGTTTCAGCCTGCATCCTGCCCTGGATCAGGATTGTCGTCTTGGCTGTGTCGCTGCACCTGCTGCTGCCCGCAGCCATCCGCGCTGCGGCACTGACACCCACGAAATCCAGCGTCACCCTGGCCGAGCTGCTGGATGCTGCAGTGGTCAACAACCTGCAGTTGATTTCAGCCGACGCCCAGGCGCAACGTTACAACACCCGGATCGCCCTCATCGACAAACTGAACGAACCGCTGTTGGCCTTTTACTACCTCGATTTTCCGGTCGGCAATATCAGTCATGGCGAGGCGGAGCGGATCAATCAGGCTCAGGCCGGCCCGGCGACCAAGGTCAACACCCGCAGTGTGCGGGGAAAAATTCTCACCGGCCGGGACATGATCGAAAACCAGGCCCTCTGGTTCGAGTATCGGGCTGCGGACCTGCGCCTGCAGGTGGTCAGCCAGATTCGGGAAGCATTTTTCAAACTCTACTTCCTTGACAAAACCTTGACCGCCACCGAAAACGGTATCGCCACCCTGGCCGAGCTGACCCAATCGGCGGCGGCCCAGTATGCGGTGGGGAACATCACCCAAACTGATGTCCTCAACCTGCAGGAGCAGCGTTACCGGCTCAAGGCCGAACTGCTGGAAAAACAGCAACAACGCCGGGAACTGGCAACCCGGCTCAACTACCTGGCGGCCCGGCCGATAACCAGCCCCCTCGACCCATTTCTGGACAAAGATCTCGGCTATGACGACCTTGTCCTGCCCCGCTACACCGCTATCAACCTGATCTCCGGACTGTTTCAGAATCGTCCGTTGATGAAAGGATACCAGGCCCTGGGCGGCCGCTTCCGGGCCATGCGCGGCATGGTTAAAATGTATTTCAACCGAGACCTGCAGGACGAAGCATCCTTTGAAGCCGACAGCGGATTGCGGGCGATCAAAGCCGAAGGAACCGATTTTTACAATGACGTATCGGCCGCTATTCAAACCACGATGAGCGATCTGACCACCAATCGTGAACTGGCCGACCTTTATGGCCGGGTGCTGATTCCCCAGGCGCGGCAACTTTATCAACTCGGCCTGGCCGATTTTGAAGTCGGTCGGCGCGACTACCAGGCGCCCCTGACCGCCCTGCTCAGCCTGTTCCGCTATCAGGAAAAATATTACCAGGCCCTGACCGCCTTTCAGGTCGATATGGCCCGGCTGGAAGGGCTCAGTGGTATCGCTCTGAATACACCGGTCGTTGCCGCGGATAGATATTGAGGATGCCGATATGAAATCATACCTGGTCCTGACGCTCCTGCTGTTATTGGGCAGCCCCGTCCTGTCGTCGCAGACATGTCCCTTGAACCGTTGCTATGCCGCCAGCCCAGCAACACGCTACAGCTGCGGGATGCACCCCATGGTGATTGCGGATGAGCCCGGGCTGTGCCCCATCTGCGGGATGGAGCTGACCCCGCTGCAGGCAGCGGACGCCGGAGTCGGCAGTAGCGGACAAAGAGTCATCAAGGTCGATCCGGTGACCGTCCAGAGGATGGCCTTGCGGACGGCAGCGGTCGAGGCAAGAACCCTTGCCCGCCGGATTCACACGGTCGGCCTGGTCGATTTTGCTGAGCCTGATCAATATGTCATCAACAGCAAAGTCTCCGGCTGGATTGAAAAGCTTCATGTCAATGAAAGCGGTCAGCAGGTCAGCGCCGGTGCCTCACTCTTGGAGATTTACAGCCCCGCCCTGGTCGCCGCCCAGGAAGAGCTGCTGCTGGCCTTGGACAGCTACCAACGGTTGCAGAGCAGCGCCTTCCCCGAGGTCAGAAAGGATGCCGAACGGCTTCTGACCGCCGCCCGACAACGCCTGCGGCTGTGGGATATCCCGGATCGGCAGATCGCCCGGCTGGAAAAGACCGGCCGAGTCAAAAAGACTCTCCCCCTGGTCGCACCGGCGGCGGGCATTGTTTCCCGCAAGCAGGTTCGGGAAGGTGAATTTGTTACGGCCGGCCGTGAGCTGCTGGAGATATCCGCCATCGACAATCTCTGGGTCTATGCCGATATCTACGAATACGAGATCTCCTGGGTTAAACCAGGGCTTGCTGCGCTGATTCAATTCCCCTTTGCCGAGCAGCCTGTCACTGGTTTGATCAGCACGGTCTACCCCTATCTGGACGCAAAAACCCGCACCATCAAGGCGCGCATTGACCTGCCGAACCCCGGCCTGATCCTTAAACCGGACATGTATGCGGATGTCACCATCCTCTGCGCACCGTTTGACGCCGCTTTGAGCATCCCGGCCGAAGCGGTGCTTTATACGGGGAAACGGGAAACGGTCTTCGTCGCCCTCGGCGAAGGCCGTTTCGAGCCACGCCGGGTCCGCCTTGGTCAGTATGACGAGGACGGTTACGTGGAAATCCTCGCCGGTCTCAATCTGGGCGAGCAGGTGGTGACCTCGGCCCAGTTCATGCTCGATTCAGAAAGCAAGCTGCAAGAAGCCCTGCAGAAAATGCTCGAACCGGAACCGGTGCCAAAGCAAGAGACGCTGGAAGAACTCTTCTAGAGTCCCGTTCGGTGAGTTATTTGTATTAATTTTGAGTCATTTTTTCTGCTGCCAAGGCGTGCCGTCGCAGGCCTGGCTAAAGCCAAGCCGAGAAGGCAGAACGTAGATAGCGGCAAAAAGGATCGAAATTGGGATAGAGAACTAATCGAACGGGACACGAACAAGCTGTTACAAACAACCTGTTAAACTGACGGGCGGTGGCGAAGCTATGCTGGAAAAACTCATCGAATGGTCGCTGCATAACAAATTCATCGTCATCCTGCTGACTCTGGTCATGGTTCTGGCTGGTCTGTACAGCCTTCACAACATGCCCATCGATGCGCTACCGGACCCTTCGGACGTGCAGGTGATCATCTATACGGAATACCCGGGTCAAGCGCCACAGGTCGTCGAAGACCAGGTCACCTATCCGCTCACATCCCAACTGTTGTCGGTTCCCCACGCCAAGGTGGTGCGCGGTTATTCCTATTTCGGTATCTCTTTTGTCTATCTGATTTTCGATGAAGGGACCGATATCTACTGGGCCCGTTCCCGGGTCCTGGAATACCTCGACCAGGCGGCCAGGGCTCTCCCTCAGGGGGTTGCGCCGAGCCTCGGCCCGGATGCCAGCGGGGTCGGCTGGATCTATCAGTATGCACTGCAGAGCGACCGGCATGATCTGCAGCAACTGCGCTCCATTCAGGACTGGTACCTGCGTTATCAGCTGGCGGCCGTCGACGGCGTTGCCGAGGTCGCCAGCATCGGCGGTTTTGTCAAACAATACCAGGTCGCCATTCAGCCCAACCGGCTCCTCGCCTACCACCTGACCATCCCACAGATTGCTGGAGCGATCCGCGCCAGCAACGCCGATGTCGGCGGGCGGGTGCTGGAAATGGGGGAAACCGAATACATGATCCGTGGCCGCGGTTACCTCAAAGGGGTCGCGGACCTGGAACAGGTGGTGGTCGGCAAGGACGACAACGGTACCCCGATTCTGCTGCGCGATTTTGCCAAGGTGACCCTGGGGCCGGAATTGCGCCGCGGCATCGCCGAGTTGGACGGGAACGGTGAAACGGTTGGCGGCATCATCGTCATGCGCTTTGGGGAGAACGCCCGCCAGACCATCGACCGGGTTAAAGCCAAGCTGGCCTCTTTGCAGAGCGGGCTTCCCGCCGGGGTCAGCATCGTACCGGTCTATGATCGGGGTAACCTCATCGACCGGGCGGTCTGGACGTTAAAAGAGAAAGTCCTGGAAGAAAGCATCATCGTCGCCGTGATCACGGCGCTGTTCCTGTTCCATCTACCGAGTGCCCTGGTGGCGATCGTCACCTTGCCCATCGCGATCCTGATGGCCTTTGTGATCATGTATCTGCAGGGCATCAACTCCAATATCATGAGTTTAGGCGGGATCGCCATCGCCATCGGCACAATGATCGATGCCGCTATCATCATGACCGAAAACGCTCACAAACATCTGGAACGGGACTCCGACCACAAGCCGCACTGGCAGATCATCTTGACCTCAGCCAAGGAAGTCGGACCGACGCTGTTCTTCTCCCTGCTGGTGATCACCGTCTCCTTTATCCCGGTTTTCGCCCTGCAGGAACAGTCCGGTCGGTTGTTCAAACCCCTCGCCTATACCAAAACCTATGCCATGGCCGCGGCCGCGCTGCTCTCGGTGACCCTGGTGCCGATTCTGATGGGCTGGTTTATTCGCGGCAAGGTCAAGCCGGAAACCCACAATCCCATCAACCGGTTCTTTATCTGGATCTACCACCCGCTGGTCAATTTCGTCCTCAAATGGCGCTGGCCGAGTCTGCTGCTCGCCCTGCTCCTGACCCTGTCGATTCTTTGGCCGCTACACCTGGCACCCAGACCTCTTGGCAGCGAATTCATGCCCCCGCTGCAAGAGGGCGACCTGCTGTATATGCCGACCACTTTGCCGGGGATTTCCACCACCAAAGCACGTGAATTGCTCCAACAGACCGATCGGATCATTGCCTCTTTCCCAGAGGTTGCTAAAACCTTCGGGAAGATCGGCCGTGCCGAAACCGCTACCGATCCGGCCCCGCTTTCCATGCTGGAAACGACCATCATGCTCAAACCGCGCGAGCAATGGCGCCAGGTGCAACATAAACGCTTCTATTCGGACTGGCCGGCTGTCCTCGATTTTGTCAAAATCCCGCTGACCTGGGTCTGGCCGGAGCAAAGTCCCATCGATATCGACACCCTGGTCAGCGAGTTGGACCGGGAAATCCAGTTCCCCGGCCTGACCAACGCCTGGACTATGCCGATCAGAGCTCGTATCGACATGCTCTCCACCGGCATCAAAACGCCGGTCGGCATCAAAATCATGGGGGAGAATCTGGCCACTCTCTCTGCCCTGGGCCAACAGATCGAAGCCCTGATGCGGCGCCAGGAAGGAGCGCTCAGCGCCTACTCCGAACGTGCCGTGGGCGGCTATTATCTGGACTTTGTTGTCGATCGCCGCGCCGCCGCCCGCTACGGCCTGACCGTCGGCCAAGTTCAGGAGATCATCCAGACCGCCATCGGTGGCAGCAACATCACCCAGACCGTCGAAGGGCTGGAACGTTACCCGGTCAATCTGCGTTATCAGCGCGACTTCCGCAATGACCTGCCCGCCCTCAACCGGGTTCTGGTCCCGCTGGACGACGGCAGTCACGTCCCCATATCCCAACTGGCCCGACTGGAAATACTCCAGGGTCCGCCAATGATCAAGAGCGAGAATGCCCGCCGCACGGTCTGGGTTTATGTTGACCTGCGCAATATTGATGTCGGCACCTTTGTGGCCGCAGCCCAACAGGCCGTAGCCGAACAGATCCGCCTTCCCGAAGGGTACAGCCTGATCTGGAGTGGGCAGTATGAATATCTCCAGGCCGCTCACCAACGGCTCCAGCTGATCATCCCGCTGACGTTGCTGTTGATTGTGCTGATCATCTACCTGAATACCAGATCGATCGCCAAAACATTCATTGTCCTGTTGGCCGTCCCCTTCTCCCTGGTCGGAGCCTTCTGGTTTCTGTATCTACTGGGCTATCATCTGTCGGTGGCGACCTGGATTGGCCTGATTGCCCTGGCCGGACTCGATGCCGAAACCGGCGTAGTCATGCTGCTTTATCTGGACATCTCTCAAAAGCTGTGGAAAGCGCAGGGGCGGCTGAATGACCGGGAAGACCTGAAAGAGGCCATTCATCATGGCGCGGTGCGCAGGGTCCGCCCGAAAATTATGACCATTGCCGTGATTATCTTCGGACTGCTGCCCATCATGTGGAGCCATGGCAGCGGTGCTGACGTGATGAAGCGGATTGCCGCCCCTATGATCGGCGGAGTCATGACTTCGGGCATCATGGAATTGCTGCTTTATCCGGCCATCTATTATCTCTGGTTCGGGCGTAATCTCAATAAAAGGACAGAGCCCTCAGTTGACTGACGGAAGCACTTCGAGTGCGTTCTCATAGCGGTCTTTAACCATCTGATTTATCGCCATTTATTACAAGACTAGTATCTTTTCCTGTTATTTAAAAAAAAATAATTTTGTTTTAAAAACCACTAAAATTGCAATTTTGAATCGATCAATAAAGATCCTGTTATTAAGTTATTCAATCCAGATACAGTCAACCTATTGGAAACACGAATGTATTTTTCGGTTTTCCGTGCTATTTAGAAATTGCAACAGCCCCCTCATATAACAATAGATAACACCCTGTCGTTTCAAGATTTTTATAGTAGGAATTTCCTACTAGCCATTTCTATTTTCCCCCATAGACCAATGTACTTTCTTATATTACTGATTTAATAAACAAAATATTTCACAAACGTTACAAACATCCTCAACTACCGACTGAACAGCACCTGGTTTTTCTCGTTTATCGAGACATAGGGAGGTAAAAATGGTTGAAAAAAGATGCTGCAGAAGCAAACCATGGGGGATTCTTTCAGTATCCCTGATCCTGGTTATGGCCTGGATTTCAGCTACGGCTCTGGCCGCACCTTTGCCTGGAGGAACCCTGAATCCGCTGACCATCCCAAAGTATGTGCAACCGTTGGTCATTCCGCCTGAAATGCCCAGCGCAACTGTGCAGCCGGCAGTCCCGGGCGTTGACCCGAACAACGTCCCTTCGGCAAAATACAACATTGCGGTTCGCCAATTCCAGCAGCAGATTTTGCCCGGTGGAGTCTGGAACACGGTTAACGGGCGCAGTGACGCGTTTCCGCCAACCCCGATCTGGAGCTACGGTCCGGAACAGGACTTACCTCCTCCTGGGTATGTGGCCCCGGCAGCACTGGGAAGCCCGGGTGCAAATTACAACTACCCAGCCTTCACCGTCGAAAACCTTTCCAACAGCCCGACAACCGTACGCTGGATCAATGATCTCAAAGATCCGGTGACCGGCAACTACCTCCCCCACATTCTGACCAACACCGTCGACCAGACCCTGCACTGGGCCAATCCGACCGGAACCGGCTGCGTTGATAGCGGCCTGCCGCAACAGACCGACTGTGCAACCCTGAATCCGGCCCCCTACACCGGACCAGTCCCGATTGTCACTCACGTCCACGGAGCCCACGTCAACCCCGAATCTGATGGCTACCCGGAAGCCTGGTGGCTGCCGGCAGCAAATAACATCCCGGCTGGGTATATCACCACCGGAACCCTCTACACGCAGTACGACAGCACTACCGGTGACGTCCAGGATTATAACAATACGGTCGATTTCGATCCGGTCCCGGGCGCAGCGTTTTACAGTTATGAAAACAGCCAGCCGGCAGCAACGCTCTGGTATCATGACCACGCCCTGGGCATGACTCGGCTCAACGTTTATGCCGGCCCGGCCGGTTTCTGGCTGGTCCGTGGCAGCTATGATGCGCCCACCACGACCGGTGGCGCCCCCGCCGTTTTACCAGGGCCGGCCCCAAGCGGCATGGCGGACCCGAACTTTGATCCAGCCGTCCGTCAGACTATCCGCGAGATCCCGATCGTTATCCAGGATCGCTCTTTTAATGCCGACGGCACCCTGTTCTACCCGAATACCCGGGCCTTCTTTGACGGCTTTAACGGCCCCTATGTCGGCGATGCCAATGCCGGCAGCGATATCGCACCGATCTGGAACCCGGAAGCATTCTTCAATACCATGGTGGTCAACGGTACCACCTGGCCACAACTTGAAGTGGCTCCGGCCAAATATCGCTTCCGCCTGCTCAACGGCAGCAACTCACGCTTTATCAATCTGTCGATGTTTGAGGTGATCCCCACACCATTTATCAATCAGATCGACGCAGCCTTAATTCGCCTGATCAATCGCCTTGCGGTTCGTTTTCCGGCCCGGGCAGCACGTCTGCAAGCGCGCTTGGTGGCAGCCCAGAATCAACGTCCGGTTCGCTACGGGGTTGAAGTTCCCTTTTATCAGATCGGTGGCGATCAGGGCTTCCTCCCAAATGTCGTCATGATTCAGACCGGTTCCGCAGCGGTCCTGACCGGCGATGGGACAGTCCCGGCCCCGGCCCCGCTGCCCGACCCCATGCAGGCACTGTTGATGGCCCCGGCTGAACGCGCCGATGTGATCGTTGATTTCAGCGGCCTGCCGAACGGAACCATCGTCCGCATACTGAACACCGCCCCGGATGCGCCCTTCGGCGGCTTCCCGGATATCCCGGCAGATCCGGCCACATCCGGTCAGGTCATGCAGTTTGTCGTCAATAATGCGCTGACCGTGGCAGCAGATGCGACCACGACCTCACCGTTGGCTTTGACCATGAATGCCGAGCCGGATATCGCGGCAACTGCCTCAGTCACGCGCCAATTGAGCCTGAATGAGGAAGAGTCCGCCCAGGTCTGCGTCACCGTCGGTCCGACCGGAGCCATCACCACCGTGGCGACTTTCCCGGCCCCTAATCCGAATATCGTTGCGGACTGCGCTGCATTAGGTGCGGTTCCCCAGGCGCCAAAGGCGGCTCTGCTGGGAACTATCGGGGCTGACCCGCTGGTTGCCAACAGTCCATTAGCCAGCTCCCCAATGTTGTGGAAAGACCCGGTGACCGAAAATCCGGCTCTGGGCGCAACGGAAAACTGGGATTTCTACAACCTGACGGTGGATGGACATCCGATCCATATGCACCTGGTCCGTTACGAAATTGTTCACCGGCAACTGTTTGATCCGCTCAGCCCGACCTTTGCCACCATCGGCGCACCGATTCCACCGTTGCCGAATGAGCTCGGGATGAAAGACACAGTGCTGACCTACCCTGGCGAGATCACCCGGGTTAAGGCCACCTTTGACATCCCGGGGCTGTATGTCTGGCATTGCCATATCGTTGAGCACGAAGACAACGAAATGATGCGCCCCTACTATGTCGGGACCAAACCTCAAGGGTTCCCGGTCCCCTGATTCGTCAGGTCGCAGTTAACAAAATTGCCGCCCCAAAGCCACGGGGCGGCAACTTTACCCGGCATAGCGTGAAAAATTAAGGTAAAATTTACAAACAAAACGCAGTTTTAAATCAAGCAACCATGATCGGCACATTCCTCTGTCGCGACAAGGACCTGCAATGAGAACGATTCTTTTGCTGACTCTGTTCGTCTCCCTGTCAGGCGTACTCCCTGGTTTCGCCCAGGACACTCAACAGCTGGACGATATCAATTACAGCTTCGGCCACTTTTTAGGCAAAGATCTGCAACGCAACGCCGTCCAACTGCGTATCGATCGCCTTCTGGACGGCCTCTTTGATGCCTCGGAACAACTGGAACCGCAATATTCACAGGACGAAATGCAGGCATTGCGCGGCGTGAAACACGCCAAGGATGAGGAGATTCTGGAAAAGATCAACTATGCCTACGGCTATAAAACCGGCCAGCAGATAGTTGCGGCCAAAGTCGAAATCAACGCCGAACCGCTCCTGTTCGGAGTCACCGATGTCACCGATCACAAAAAGGTCCGGTTCAGCGTCAAGGAGATGACCGAGTTGCTGGCTCAACTGAAAAAGGATCAGCCATGAGAGCCCATCGCCTGCTGGCCGGGTTGCTGATCTGCACGTTTTTTGCTGCGGCCGCCCCCGTAAGCGCCGCGGAGCCGCAGGTCATCAAAGATCGGCTGGATGAGATCAATTACAGTCTCGGTTATCAGCTGGGGCAACAACTGCGCGAGAAAAAGCTGGAATTCAGGCCGGAGACCCTCTGGCAGGGGGTTTACGACGGGGCGAATAATGCCCAACCGTTCATGACCGAAGAGGCCATGCGGCAGGTTTTGGAACAGTTGACTCCTCAGCCGGTGGCAGCGGCGGAAAAACCTGCCCCGAAAACGGTTGAACCTAAAAAAGATATCATCGGCTACCGCCTGGAAGGACAGAAGTTCATTGCCGAAAACAGCCAAAAGGCAGGCGTTGAATCACTCCCGAGCGGCGTGCAGTACAAAATTCTCAAGACCGGACAAGGCAAACATCCCCAACCGACTGATGCGGTCCTGGTCAATTACAAGGCCAAAAATGTGGATGGCGAAGTTTATGACAGTAGTTTCCCTTTGGGCATTCCGACCCCGACGGAGTTTAAGGTCAATAAACTGATCCCTGGGCTGGCGCAGGTTCTGCCCATGATGCGGGAAGGCGACAAATGGGAAATCTATATCCCGACCCGGATGGCTTACCGGGATACCGGTCCCTTAGCCGGACAGACCGTCATCTACGAAATGGAACTGTTGGAAATTCTGCCCGAGTTCCATTGAGCCTGAACAGCCGCAGCGGCATTGGTAGCGGACAGTTAATTCATATTTTGACAACCGGGCAAGTTCCCCACAGAGCGGAGGCGTCATGCACCGAACCCTATTCATCACCGCCCTTCTCATCGGCCTTGGCATAGCCGCCAGTGCCGCTGACCGACCGGCACTGCACGGGAAAAATGACGAAATCAATTACAGTGTCGGCCATCAGATCGGTCGCGATCTGCTCCGCCAGCAGGTCAAGGTCAACCCGGAAGTCCTGTTGCAGGGGATCATCGATGCAACCAGCGGCAATGAACCGTTGATGCCCTTTGACCAGATGATCACCACCCTGGCCGAATTGCGGGAAAAAATTGTCAAGCTGGCCGAACAGCAGAAACTCGACATTCGGCAGGCCGGCCAGAAATTTCTCAGCGAGAATAAAACCAAAGCCGGAGTCGTCACCCTGGCGAGCGGCCTGCAATACAAAATCCTGCAAACCGGCAGTGGACCACAGCCAGCCAGTGGAGACCAAGTCCGGGTGGCCTATAGCGGCCAGGACATTTACGGCCAGCAATTTGACAGCACCACAAAAAACGGCACCACCTCAACGGTTGAATTCAATATCGATAAAGTTATTCCGGGTTGGGCCGAAGCGCTGAAAATGATGCCGGAAGGAAGTGAGTGGGAGCTGTATATTCCCTATAACCTCGCCTTTAAGGACAGCGGCCCCCTGGCCGGCCAGACGGTCGTTTATAAAATCAAACTCATCAAAGTCAATCCATAGCAGTGCCTGGTTGACAACAAAACCACAAGTCAACGGATAGAAACCGGATACCCTATGAAAAAACATCTGCTCTGCTTCATGCTGTTCATTCTGCTCTCCCCTGCTGCCTCAGGACGCGCTGAAAATCCGCCGGACCTGAGCGGATTGAATGCCGTCAGTTATTCCGCCGGTTTCCGGTTGGGCGACATGTTCGTCAAACAACGCATCCCCCTGATTCCGGAAATGGTCATGCGCGGGCTTGAAGACGCCCGCAAAACCGATATCCCCCTCCTCCCCAAAGGAGAAATGCGCACAATCCTGAGTGATCCCCGCAAGTACCTCATTGAAAGCGCCGCACAAAGAGAAGACCTGGCTAAAAAAGCCGGCCAGAGCTTTCTGGCCGCCAATGCCCGGGAACAAGGAGTGACCGTGCTTCCCAGCGGACTGCAATATCGCATTATAGCCGCGGGAAACGGAGTCCAGCGCAAAGCACCGACAGCGTACAATTGAATTATGAAGCGGCCACCGTCAACGGCCAGGTTTTCGATTCGACCTACAGCAAGGGAACGCCCGTCACTTTGGCGATCAACCAACTGATCCCGGGGCTGGCCGAGGGCCTGCAACTGATGGCGGAAGGGAGCACCTGGGAGATCTACATTCCTCCCCGCCTCGGTTATGGCAAACGTGGCCCACTGGCGGACCAGACCCTGGTCTATATGGTTGAGTTGCTGAAAGTTATGCCGCCTCAGTAGTTCAAAGCAGCACCTGGTCGGCGGTTTAAAAACAACCGGTCGGGGCCAAAGACTGCTGTTTCGACCGCTGAATAAAAATAAACGATACCAATACCACAGCATTTTTCCGGGCCATGGTTGAGATCCGCAGAATAACTGCTTTGATTTCTTTTTAACCTTCTGTGACCAAATACTTTCTCTTCATGACATGCATTTAACCGCCACATTGTGATTCGTCAAAATCCAGGTGTCGCTTAACAGAGTCCGGAACCGGGCTTTGTCGCCAAACTGCCAGCTGAGTCCCTAAGGACAGTCCCATAGCCGACTCAGACAACGACACCGTTATTGGTCAATTTCATTCTCCAGGAGGTATTCCCATGAAAACAGGCAGTCGCGTTACGATTTGGCTCGTTGGACTGATCCTTTGTTGCGGTTTGTTCCTGACCGCGTGCGGTGGTGGAGGGGGCGGCGGAGATAATGACGATGAAAGCGGCAATGTCCCTGCGACCGGCAGTGACTACACCCTGCTGGCCTGGAACGATCTGGGGATGCACTGCCTGAACCCGACCTATGACACCCTGGTTATCCTGCCGCCCTACAATACGGTCTGGGCTCAGCTGGTCAAACGCGGCAGCCCGCCGCAAATCGTGACCAGCGGCGTGACCCTCTCCTACCGGCTGGTCAACAATACCTCCTCGGCCGACAAAACCTATTCCGGCTTCGGCAGTGACTATGGCCAATTCTGGACGTATGTCCTCGATTTGTTCGGGATAACCCTGACCACGGACACCGGGCTGAATCTGGTTGAGCCAACCCGCCATAACGGTCTTTCCGGCACCATGGTCGTATCCGGAAGCCACTTTGAGGTCAACGGAATCCCAGCCACCCCGGTCGATGATGACGAAGTATGGAACCCTTACCAGGTGATTGAGATCACCGCCAAGGACAGCGGCGGCAACACCCTCGCCCAGACCCGGGCGACCGTGCCGACTTCGGATGAGATCAATTGCGCAAAGTGCCATGGCAATTTCGCAAACATCCTGCAAACCCATGACAGTAAAGAAGGAACCAGCCTTGCCAGCAACACCCCGGTGCTTTGTGCCTCCTGTCATGGTAGCCCGGCTTTGGGTGCAACCAGTGCAGGAGTTCTCTATCTTTCAGAGGCTATCCACGGCTACCATGCCGCTCACACCACCGCAACCTGCTATGACTGCCATCCGGGAACCACAACCAAGTGTAACCGCAGCCTTGCCCATACTGCTACCGACGGCAATTGCACCAGTTGCCACGGCACCCTGCAAAATGTCGCAACGACCATCGCCAACGGCCGCATCCCCTGGGGATCTGAACCGAACTGCAGCGATTGTCATAGCGGCGTGGCCGAGGTCAATACCGGCACCGTGCTTTATCGCAATGCGGTCGGGCATGGCGGCATGAACTGTGCGGCCTGTCATGGCAGCCCCCATGCCATGTATCCATCCCGCGAGGCCACGGACAATTACCAACCCTTGCAATATCAGGGGAAAGCCCTATCCATGGGCAGCTGTGCGGTCTGCCATTCCGGTTCAAAAGGAGAAGGTTCCGGAGAATTCATTGAAGAGCACGGCTCCGGTAATCCGAGCGCCTGTAATGTCTGCCATACCAGCATCAGCAGCAGTAACACCTCATTATGGCCCCATGCTTTTCAATGGACCAATCGCTGACCGCCCAGTAACAGGAGCTTGCTGACTCCTTGGCCAGTCAACCAGCAGCAATGGCGTTTTCGCGGTGGTTGCTGTTGAGAAGTCAAAAAAACTCATCGTCTTCGGCCACGCTGCTTTTTTGTTGCAGCGTGGCCGCTACATTCCCCGCCATTGTCCTGCCGGATGCGAAATATTCCCCGGTCTGACTTTTCATCAGTTTGATAAAGATTTCGTAAATCTCAAATAAAGATTTTTCCGATCGACTGCTCAGTTATTGACAGAAACGGTCGTTTGCGTTGATAAAGTTAATATACCAAACGGTCTGTTTTTTCAGATGAGGGAATTATGTCGACCAAAGGGGACTTAACGCGCTCCAAAATTCTTGCTAATGCCGGCCAGGTTTTTCAAGACAAGGGGATCCTGGCAACAACGGTGACCGACCTGCTCAAGGCGACCGGGACCACCAAGGGCAACCTTTACTTTCATTTTTCCAGCAAGGAAGATATCGGTCTGGAGGTGCTGAAAAAGGCCCATACGGCCTTCAATTCATTTCTGGATGAAGCCCTGACCGGCCCGACCCCTGGAGCAGCCCTGGAGCACTTTTTTACCGGAGTACTGGAACGCAACCTTGCCAAAGGGGCGAACGGCGGCTGTATTTTCGGCAATACGGCCTTGGAAGCAGCCAATTCCGCACCGCGCTTTGCCCAGTTGGTTCAGCATGTCTTCAACGATTGGATCAGTCGCCTTGAGAGCACGGTTGACGCCGCCCAGCACAGTGGGCAAATCCGCCGGGATCTTTCGCCAATCGAGCTGGCCGAACTGATTGTCGAAACCATTGAGGGGGCTATTATGCAGGCGCGCCTGAGGCATGATACCGCCCCTTTGGCGCGCGCATTGAACGGATTGCGGGTGGTCCTTGAACTCCGCCCGTTATCGACATCGACAGCAGAAGGGGAAGCGCGATGACCGAGTTGAAAATTCACAGCATCCGCTTTTTGACTGAATCCCTCTTTGAACTGGAACTAGAGCGGGCAGAGATGACCTTTGAACCCGGCTCCTGTATCGCCGTTTTCAATCCGCTAGGGGAATCCCGCCCCTACAGCATTGCTTCGGGGACCGACGAGTCCGTCTTACGGTTATTGATCAGGCGCCTGCATGGTGGCCAGATCAGTGCCTGGCTGGCCAACTGCCAACCCGGCGATGGGGTCACCGTCAGCGCTCCCTTCGGTTGGTTTCGGCCAGCTGGTGCACAGGCGGATGAAAAGCGTGTCTACTTTGCCACTGGCACCGGGATCGCCCCGTTTTTAAGCTGCCTGCGTAGCCGTCCCGCCGCACAGCCGGAACTCTGCCTGTATGGTGTCGCCAGGCAAACGGAGGCCTTTGCCCTGACGGAACTGCAACGCCAGCCCTGGTTCCGCTTGGCGACCTCGCAAGAACAACGAAACGAACACTTTTACGGTCGCATCACCGGGCTCCTCGACCAGGTCCCGCGGGCAGCGGATATTCATTATTATTTGTGCGGTCTGGACAGCATGATCGACGAAATCAGCACCTGGCTGGAAAACCAGGGAATCGATTTTACTCAAATTCATCGGGAGATTTTTTTCTATGAAAACTGATAACACTGACCAGTGGCTCAAAACCAGCCAGAACGAGCCACGGGGCTATATTCAACCACAACGCCTGGATGAGCTCTGGTTTCATACCGGAACCAACTGCAACCTGCGATGCCCTTTCTGTCTGGAAGGCTCCAAACCGGGTGACAATCGGATCGAATTTTTAACCCTGGCCGACGCTCAGCGTTTTATTCCGGAGGCCCTTGATCTCGGCGTGAAGAAATTCTCCTTCACCGGCGGTGAACCCTTCGTCAATCCTGAGTTTACAGCTATTTTGGCCGCGGCCCTGGAACACCGACCCTGCCTGGTCCTGACCAATGCCACTGAACCGCTGATGAATCGCCTCGCCGAAGTCCGCACCCTGGCGGAATTGCCGAACCCGCTCAATTTCCGGGTCAGCCTCGATCACCCCGATCCGGCCAAACATGACGAATCGCGTGGCAAGGGCAACTTCAAAAAGGCCCTCGCCACCCTCGGCCGCCTGCATGCCATGGGCTTCGGCGTCTCCATTGCCCGGCTCATGCTGTCCAATGAAGACAGCGCCGCGGTTGACCAGGCTTATGCACCCTACTTCCAATCCGCCGGGGTTCCGGAAGACATCACAATCATCAAATTTCCCGAATTTCACTTGCCCGGCTCATTCCCCGAGGTTCCAGAGATTACTGAAACCTGTATGACCCGTTACCTCAATGCCGATCAGCGCGACTCCTTCATGTGCAATTTCAGCAAAATGATCGTCCGTAAAAACGGGCGCTGCGGGGTCTACGCCTGCACTCTGGTTGATGACCTATCCGTGTACGATCTGGGCAGCACCCTACAGGAAGCCATGAGCAAACGGGTCATGCTCGGCCATCATCGTTGCTATTCCTGTTTCGCCTGCGGGGCCAGCTGCTCGGAATAAACTTTAACAACCAGCAATTAAGTAGCTGACGAATAAAGATTTATAGCGTTTTTCCAGGAGAGCTTTTTATGGATTACATTCTTCCGGTCTTCGCCGGTTTTGTCGCCCTCGCTTCGGTGCTGATTTCGCCCCGGGCAGAAAGCGAAGGAGCTTTTTATCAGGGCCAGGGGATTGACGGAAGCCAGCCCGGGCTGTTGACCCTGACCTTTTCCCAGGTGACCACCTGGATTTTCGCCCGCTCCTTGATGAACGCAGCGATCCTCGGTTTTTATTACGGCATTTGGGGGACCCTGGCTTATGCCTGCTATTACCTGTCGTTTCTGACCGGCGGCAAAATCATCGACAGTCTCCGCCATGAGCAGGGCTTCAGCAGCGTCCAGTCCTTCCTGCTGGCGCGCTTCGGCAGCTGGGGAACCGGTTGCTATAATTTCGTGATCGCCATCCGTTTGATCAGCGAAGTGTTCGCCAACCTGCTGGTCATCGGTATTCTGTTCGGGGTAGCCGGGAGCAGCGTCTACACCCTGACCATCCTGGCTTTTTCCGCCATCACTCTCGGCTATTCCATGCTTGGCGGGTTGCGCGCATCGTTGCGTACCGACCAGTTTCAGATGGTTATTTTCCTCGGCACGCTGTTGTTGCTGCTGGCCTTGGTGGTGACCAACCAGACGGTCGGTTTCGCCGATCTCTGGTTTAAGCCTTTTGTGATTGATCAACCCGGTCCGGTCCTGATGCTGGTTGCGCTCCTGCAGGTCTGGAGCTACCCCATGCATGACCCGGTGATGATGGACCGGGGCTTTCTGGCCGACCGGGAAACCACCCGGAAAAGTTTTCTACACGCCGCCTGGATCAGCATTGTCTGTATTATCGCCTTTGGCTGCCTCGGGGTTCTGGCCGGAGCCCATGCGGTTGCCGGCGCCAGCATGAACGACACCCTCATGCAGCTGCTGGGGACCGTTCCGATGATGCTGTTCAACGCCGCCCTGGTCATCTCAGCGATGTCGACCCTCGACAGCACCCTGTCCAGTTCGGCCAAACTGCTGGCCGTGGACATGGGCGTCATGAAAATGAGTCTGCGCAACGGCCGCGCGGTCATGGCCGTATTCATGCTGATCGGGCTGGCCCTGGTCTTCTGGGGGAACAAAGACCTGTTCAGCGCGGTCGCGGTGAGCGGCACCGCCTCCCTTTACCTGGCGCCGGTCATCTTCTTTTCCCTCTGGGGCAAACAGGAGCGCATTCCCCTCTGGAGCTATCTATTCAGCTTTGTTTTGGCCCTGGCCGCGGCCGTGCTTTATTTCACGGAATCGAGCGGCTACAGCCATTTGCTCGGCGACATTCACAAGTACACCAAATTACTTTACCTGACCATCGGGGTTCTCGGCTTCGGTTGCCTCGGTTTCTGGATCGGCGGCAAAACCGCCGCCAGCCCAACCCCGGAACAGGATTAGTCCATGCTCCTCCCCGATTCATTGAACCTCGGCCCCATTGACGAGCCACTGCTTATTTTCGGCGGTCCCTACAGCAACCTGGCAGCGACCGCAGCCATGCGCCAATGGGCCGAACAGCATCAGTTCCCACCCCGGCGGGTGATCTGCACAGGCGATATCATTGCCTATTGTGGCGAACCCCGAGAGTGCCTGGAGTTGATTCAGGATTGGGGCATTGCGGTAGTCCAGGGGAACTGCGAACAAGCTTTGGCCGCAGATGCCCCTGATTGCGGTTGCGGATTCGCCGAGGGCTCAGCCTGTTCGTTGCTCTCCGTTGGCTGGTACCACTATGCCCGAAACAGTTTGACGGCGGCAGAGCGCGCCTGGCTGGCCACCCTGCCCCGGTCCCTCCATTGCAGCATGCATGGCCGCACCATTCAGTTGATCCATGGCGGCGTCGACCAGACCAATCGCTTCCTCTTCGCGTCCAGCGCTGAGCAGACCCTGCGCCAGGAGCTTGAACGTTCCGCTGCAGACATCGTTATCGGCGGCCATTGCGGCATCCCCTGGGGGAGGATTCTTGGCCATCGAGCCTGGCTGAACGCCGGCGCCATCGGTCTGCCCGCCAATGACGGAACCAAGGATGGCTGGTTTATGCTACTCTCCCCGACTCCCCACGGACTGCATTGCCGCTGGCAGCGCCTTGTTTACAATGCCGTGACCAGCGTTGAAAAGATGCGCGCCGCCGGGTTGAGCGGCGGCTATGCAGAGACCTTACAAAACGGGCTCTGGCCAAGCATGGATGTGCTGCCCGCGCTGGAACGCAGCCGCCAGGGAATTCCCTTGAAGTTGGAGGATTTACTGATCAGTTGATGGCTAGCCACCGAAGAAACTCTTTAAATAACAAAAGCGGAACCAGTCTGGGTTCCGCTTTTGTTTGCCTGTCGAATTCTTTGATATCCAACCAGAATCAATCTGTTTGTAGTTGAAAAAATCAGGCCAAACGGAAACAGGCGGCCACACGACCGCCTGCTTCAATAGGTAAAGACAGCAGGTGCTCCCAAAGCCTTCTCCTCCGACAGAGCGGAAGATAAAATATCCCCTAATCGCTATGTCGTCAGCCCGGGCAAACAGCCATTATTTAAAGAGACAATACTTGGTATAATCAGCCGCTTCGCTTGCGGTCCAGTCTTTCTTGGGTTTTTCTTTCATGTTTTTGCACCAATCGTCACTGCCAACCTCCGGCGAACAGGCCGAGATCAACGCGACAAAAGCCAACAGCAACAACAGGCCAAGCATTTTTTGTATCCGCATCACATTCCTCCCAATTGTCCATTTATAATGTCCAAAAACTTTCATCGCTTCGACTCATCAAGAAAGGGATTTCAGACCTTTCCTTTCCCCTTATGCTTATCCTTTTTATGGCCTTTTCCTGGCAAAGCTTCAGCGCCATAGAGATCGTTCCCTTGCTTGAGAGCTTTGAACTCACTTGAACCGGGCTTGATACCAAGGCTTTTTGCCAGAGCCCCCCAGCCCTTGCCTTGCTCGCTCCGGTAGCGATCCAGCACATACCTGGGTGGCCGTGAAGTCATCTCACCCAAGCGCAACACCATATAGGCGTCAGCCGGGTTGGCAACATTATCCAGCACAACCCTGACCTGGGCATCGCCAATCTTAAAACGCGTTGCCAGCTGCGCCCTGAACCCGGAAAGATCGGCCCGAGCCCGCAGAGTCAGGTCACGCATCCAATCAAAGTCACCGGCATGCGCAGCAGAGGCCACAAACAACGGAACCAGCAACAACAGGAGAACAAAGCCATTCTTTACAGTTTTCATCATCTGTCTTCCTTTTCAATTCTTTTCATTTAGATGTTCTATCGACTGGGCGCCATAGTGTAAAAAAACAGCAAGTTCCCACGCCACCCAGCCTGCCCTAAGATTCTGGAAATTATTGATCAAAATGGTTGACAATATACGCTGATTGGCGAGAAAGATCAAAAGTTACAATAAGGCAGTTGATTAGCAACAAAACCGAGCATGGTGAGTTTCACTAATGAGAAATGGTAACGTCACGAAAAACATGGGGAAGAAAGACAGTGGCCAAGCATACGGCCAAAGGCTATGTCGCTGATAGCGAGATTTTGAGTGGAGATTTAATGATTGCCATTCAGAGTTTCCGGATGACAACCAGCTAGCGAACCTGATCTTCCAAAGTCAGGTTGAGGTAATTCCGCAAATTGATCTTTCGGTTGGTCAACTTAAGTTTCTTGCGGATGCTTTCCCGATGTCGATTCACCGTGGCCAGGGATATCCCCCGCACATGCGAGATCTCCTTTGTCGTCATCCCGGATCGAATCATATTGCAGATCAGCAGTTCCGTATGGGTCAGCTTAAAAATGATGGACTTATCTTCTTCAACAAAAGGAGCAACGATATTCCCAAGGTTCTTCTTAAGAAGACTTAAATAAATCCGCTGCTTTTTATCGACATCACCCTCTAACTCATTAATAATAGGCATCAATATTTTATCAATTTTTGCCTGAATCATTGCGCCAAAGAGTCTCTTCTCCCGCTGGCTCTGCTTTAGAAAGTCGTGCAGAGATTCATTGGTATCTTGCAGCGATCTCCTCTCAATAAGCAGCTCCTGCTGGGACAAAATTTTCTCCGCGACATTGGAAATCTGCTCTGCAATCGTATTGAGCATAAATCTTTCTTCCTTGAGAAATGGCCCCTCAAAGGCACTGGGCCGTTCCTCAAGGTAAAAAATTTCGATATCACCGTATTTTTCACCGAAAACATCGATACTTGCACTCTGTTTCCATCCAGAAACCTGAAAATTGGCGGACGTATAGACATCCCCTTTGAATTCGATCCTTATGCAGGCGACTTCCGGGTACTGCCAAGCTCTAGGCAAGATCACGGTCAAATCGTCAAGGACGGCAGCAATGGACTTGTCATTTTTCTGGATCGATTTAGACACCCGGTAAAGACAATCAAGTTCCTTAACCCTCTCCCGAAGTGCCTTATCAAGGGATTCTTTACCTGCTCTGACCCTTTCGAAAAGTTTCCCTGTTTTGAGATCATCCATTTTTCATATAGTTCCGGCTAGATTGCCTATAAAAAATAGGTATTAAATAGGTAAATTTATCGTATTTACGCCTACGTTATTTGAACCTAAGATCGAAGTCAACAAGAGAAGTTAAAAGCATCCAATTTGACTGATAATGATGGGATTCATAAACAATATTCTCGGCTTGAGAAAAAAAATAGGATCGATCGATTTGAATCTCCACATCCAGATTTCCTCACATATCAGCGAGATGATCGGTCTGTTCGGCTACCATTTCAAAGGGCAGAATTTGCCCAGGAAAAACTGCTTGGACATCTGTGCAATGTCTTTAAATTGCCATAAAAATCTGTTGAATACAGCGGATTTAAAATTTTATGACGAACAAATTTTATTGGCAAAAAATGTTTACTCAATCATGGCGAACGAGATCAACGATCAAAATGCTATTGACGATATCGTTTTTTCCGGAAACGCAGACATGGACCGAAAGCTGACCTGCGCCACCTTAAACAACCTTTACAGCCTGGAATTAAATGAGAAATCGATATTAGCCATTTTCTATCTGCACCAGATCTACAATGGCCATTATTACAATCTCAAACTGCCTTAAAGGGACGGCTTGAACACCGAACCTCTTCAACCCAGGGATGAACATGCTGGATTTAACCGATATAAAAATTTTGAATGAACTGCAGAGCGACGGACGCATCAGCATTGCAAAATTGTCCCAAAAGGTCGACATCTCCAATTCATCCTGCCTGCGACGGGTTAAATCCCTTGAGAAAAACGGGATCATCGAAAAGTACACGGCACTTTTGAGTCAGAAGACATTCGGGATTACCAGTGAGATTTTCCTGCTGATAAAAATGAAGAATCAAAGCAGAAAAACCCTGGAAAGATTTCAAGATCACATCCATGCACTCACTGAAGTCATGGAATGCTTTCTCCTGTCCGGAGAATTTGATTATCTCATCAAGCTAGGCGTCAAGAACAACGAAAACCTGCTTGCTGTCCATAACAAAATCGCAGAGACACCGGATGTCGCCAGAATCAATTCCTTCTTCTCCCTGCAGAAGATTATTCAAAAAACCGCTATTCCACTTAAATAGAGCATCCGGAAACGGTCATCCCTCCTGCCTCGACAATGGATTTTGGTTTGGTCAACAACCAGCGAGCCATGAAGGCAGGTTGAGCACCCAAATCAACCTGTTTTCATGCCGCTATTTTCAGGCTAATCAGCCCCCTTTTTATGATAAAATTGTGCCCGGTTATTAAGCTGATTTATCTTTTAACGAACAGGCAATCTCTAAAATTAAATTGCCGGATTAGCTGACTGTAAAAAAGGACGTTTTGCGCTTGTAATGAAAGCATGAGGGGGAAAATGGCCATCCCGACATCAAGGACAAAGGTCAAAGCCGAAATCCGAATTACTGAAGAAAAATGTACCGGATGCGGATTGTGTGTCTCTGTCTGTAAGGATTTCAGTCTAAAGATAGAAAACCAAAAAGCCAAAATAACAGAGCATCCTTTGTTCGGCTGTATCGGTTGTGGCCATTGCATGGCGATCTGCCCTGCAGATGCCATAAAAATACTGGGTCGGACACTATCCCCTGACGATGTATTTCATTTACCCGTAACTGAAGCCACGGCGACATATGAACAGATAAATTTTCTTTTCCAGCGGCGGAGAAGCATCAGGGAATTTAAAGAGAAGCCTGTTGACCAGGCCATGATAACAAAAATATTGGACGCAGCGGCAACAGCTCCGATGGGCTTACCGCCGTCTGATGTAAACGTTCTGATCTTCGATACCAAGGATAAAGTAAGAAATTTTGCCAAGGACTTCTGTTCATATCTGGACAGCATGAAATGGTTTGTATCCGATTGGTTTTTATTTTTGATGAGACCTTTCTGGGGGAAATCCAATAACGAACTATTTAAAGCATTCGTTAAGCCGTTGTTCAGTATTTACACTCAAAACATGCAAAAAGGCGTCAACCTTGTCAATTATGATGCTCCTTTGGCCATGTATTTTTATGGGTCGCCTTACTCAGACCCAGCCGATCCCATTATTACTGCAACCTATGCCATGATTGCTGCTGAAGCACTTGGGTTGGGGACATGTATGCTTGGCGGAGTACATCCCCTGATTCAGCATGGCAATAAAGCCAAAAAATTCAGAGAGGCTCAAGGGATCAAATATGCCAGCCGCGAAGGGCTGTTTGTGATATTCGGATATCCCGATGTGAACTACACAAAAGGAATCCGCAGGACCTTCGCATCGATAGAAATCAAACAATAAAAAGCACAGATGGTAACAAGAAAAATTTATTCACATCCATTCATCCCTTGGAGCGGCCAGTGAAGAAACTTGACCTTAAAAAAGACCTCCGGTCTTTTTACAAAGCTTCGGCAAAAGATGTTGCGTTGGTCGAAGTTCCCCAGATGAATTTTTTCATGATCGATGGAGTCGGTGATCCGAACACCTCGCCTGACTATCGCGACGCGGTAGAAGCCCTTTTCAGCCTGTCCTATACCTTAAAATTCATGATCAAAAAAGGCACCATGGCCATCGACTATAGTGTTATGCCGCTTGAAGGTCTGTGGTGGGCCGACGACATGACGGATTTCACTAATGGCAATAAAGATCATTGGCAATGGACCGCCATGATGATGCAGCCAGAATTCATTACGCCTGATCTCGTAGCCGAAGCCCGCGCCCAGACCGAAAAGAAGAAAAACTTACCGGCCCTACCAAAGGTTCGTTGCGAAACCTGGCGCGAAGGGCGAGTTGCCCAAACTCTTCATATCGGCCCCTTTGCCGAAGAAGCGCCGACAATTGAGCGGGTGCATCGTTTTATTGAAGAAAGCGGGCTGGAGCGAGCAGGAAAACATCATGAGATCTACCTGAGTGACATCCGTAGAGCCGCACCGGAAAAGTGGCAGACTATCATCCGGCAACCGGTGAAATAGACTCTAAACCACCCTTCCCTTTTCGTTTCGGGCGTCCAATGGCGGCGGTTTTCATGAGTATGTTTGGCCCTGCTGGGGCATTCGTTCGGGAAACTGAGCAGAACCTATATGGTTTACGATTATGAGAAAGAGAAAAAGGCAATGCTGCGGGCCGCACCTCCCCCTTGACAGATCTCCTTTTAACAATACGAAATCAGCGCTCATACCTTAAAGCGAGTTCTGCGTCACAATACATTTCTTTATCAATGCGCGAATCGTACCCCAGGGAATCACACCTCTTTTCAAACAATTCTTTAGCCTGATTTCTACAGCGACGATAATCTATAGAGCCTTTTCCATATTCAGCGCAAACTGTCGAAATCACTATTTTCTTGTTAGTAATTTTGTTCCCTTGCCGGGTGGTTCTTTCATCCCATTTAAAATGATATTTTCTTTCGCTTTGTTTTGGGCAGGCATAGTAAATTTTATGGCCATTGCGGTCATATCTTACGCATGTTTTGGAATAGCTGAGTGAAGAGAAAAAGAAAAATAGAAGAGCAGCAAAAATTGAAATTTTCATAGTCCCCCCTGTCTATAAATTAAATTTTTATTAAATTATGTGTGATTATTTTTACCATATTTAGTTTTCTCTAACAAGTCGTTATTTTTTCATCCCTCGTGCCCTGTGCGGTTAGTTCTTCTTGAGTCAGCCAGAGATATTCACGTCACGCCCTGTGACTCGTTGACCCTGACTTCTGCCCTGACAATTTCATGGGGGATTTCCAGGTCATCATCGGAACGGCTATCAATAAGCGCCAAGTATTCATCGCAGGGAACGACGACAAAGGCCGGTTAGCCGTTTTGTGCCTTTATGATCTGATTGCAATGCCGATGTATTCTCAACTCTGCCCAATGGGCGCGTATTTGATGGAATTCCCAGCAATATCAAAGGCAATAATCGAATGAATCTGCGCGTCACGTTCGTTCGTTTTGGGTGTCCAATAGATGGCGAGAAATCAGGAAGAATTTTGATTTCTGTCATGAAGGTGTGATAGCTGCACCGGAAAACCTGATTTGCAAGCTCATCAGCAGTGCACGACTCACTAATATCTAATTTAGCGAGTTTTTTTGAGTCCATACCTCCCTTTTTCATGCTAAAATTTTGTTTATTTTTTGGTGTATTTGCTTTTGACTGGTTCGTTTTCCTATTGCCAAAAACACACTTTGTCGTTTGTTTTTGACAATAGGAAATCACTCTGGACCGAGTTTCTTCATGGATCTAGACTCAATCCTCAACAGGGTTAAGGGTTATCTTAAATCTAAAGACAACAAGGATATCAATAAGTTATTAGGGATTAGTGCTAATGATTTTAGCAACCGAAAAAGACCAAAAACTTTACTCCCGGTGATAATTGAATGGGCAACAAACGAAAAAGTGAGTTTAGATTGGATTGTATACGGGGAAGAAAAAACAAACCCAGCGAACTCAAAGTCAGATTTATCTTTCGAACATTTACTTTTAGTCAATACGTATGATGCGGCAGAAGATTCGATCAAGGAAGCTGCTTTAACAATGCTTAAGAATTCTGCGGAGAAGTCAAAAAGCACTGATCGGAAGGAGTCAGACTGTCCAAAACTGAAATCTGAATAGAGTTGCGACAGTTGAGGAGTAAATATGGAACAAAAAAAGTATCAAGTGTTTGTGAGCTCTAGGTATATTGACTTGGTGAAAGAGCGTCAAGAGATCATGCATGCATTATTGGAACTTGACTGTATTCCTGCCGGTATGGAGTTGTTTCCTGCTGCGAACGAAGACCAATGGTCCCTAATTAAAGGGATGATTGACGAATCGGATTACTATCTACTCGTAATTGGTGGCAGATATGGGAGCGTATCTCCCGAAGGTTTAAGTTACACAGAAATGGAATATCGTTACGCAATTGAGATTGGCAAACCAGTGCTTGCTTTTCTTCATAAAGACCCAGAATCCATTCCAGTAAAGAAAACAGAAAGTTCTAGTGAAGGTAGAAAGAAACTCGATGCGTTTCGAGAGTTAGCACAAAAGAGAATGTGTAAATATTGGGAAACTCCACAAGAGCTAGGATCGATAGTGAGCCGAAGTCTCATAATGCTTCAAAAAAAGCATCCAAGCGTAGGCTGGGTAAGAGGTGATCAAGTCATGTCTGGAGATGCTTCAAACGAAATATTAAAGTTAAGAAAAAAGATTGAACTACTAGAAAAACAAATTGAAGAAAATAAAACAAGAGCCCCTTCTGGTACCGAGCAACTGGCAAAGGGGGAAGAGACGTTTGAAATAGAGTGTTCATTTGACTCAACATCCACAGACGGTGAAATCTGGACATGGCGATTTCCTATTGAAGCTACTTGGAATGATATTTTTTCTGAAATTTCTCCACTAATGATACATGAGGCAAGCACATTACAGATTAAAAACAGACTTAAAACCTACATATCCAAACTAGCCCTTGCCGAAGCAAAAAAGGACGGTGACTTTAAAGGTCATCGGCGTACCAGAAATCATACTATTGATCAAAGCTCTTTCGAAACAGTCCTAATTCAATTAAGTGCCTTAGGTTTAATTGTACAAAGCGTAAAGAATAGAAGTGTAAAAGATCAGTCAACATACTGGAAATTGTCACCATACGGAATCACGACTATGAATCAACTAAGAGCTGTAATTTCTGAGTTATAAACGAAAGCTAACAAGATTTCATAATGAATATTAAATACGATCCTGAAATTGCAGCTAAATATTACGATCAGTTGAAGAACTATGCTGAGGATCGTACTACTTCACTATCCACCATGTTGGAAGAATATATTTCTGTGACTGATGAGTATGGAAAGCTTGTATGTAGACTCATCGCTCTGCTCGGCACCATTCCTCCTGCAAATCGAAATGAAGTGATTGTTAGAGACCTATTAGCTGATATCTTTGATTTTCTATATGAAACTCGACCATTTCTCTTAAAAGGAAAACCTGAAATAGCATTTCCTCTAGCAAGGCGAGCTTATGAGTCACTGTCATTATTGGTAGCATGCCATTTCGATTCAAAGTTAGCAGCTAAATGGGAAGCAGGAAAAAAAATTGGAAATACTGAGATAAGAAAAATATTAAATAAAAACCCAATGGGTGAAAAAGAAGAATCAACACGAGAATTATATAGATTTTTCAGTAAGGCATCTCATCCAAATAGACATCTGGTAGCTGAAAGGTATCTGGGTGATGGCAACTATTTTGTACTAGGATCGATTGCCATTCCAGATCTTATTTTAACTACAGATTTATGTTATAGAATTTTGTCATTATGGTTTTGGTATGTTGCTTTTATTAATGCCATCTACTTAAGATTACACGTTTCTATAGATAAAGAATTCGGAAAAGATTACCTGGTTACTGCGAACAAGGCACAAGATTTATCTAAAAAATTAATTAGTCGATCGTTCTAAATACTTAAGTGTCTGAAATTGCTTAAATATATACTCAGTTTATAGTATAGTGTTTTGCAAGAAAAGTATCTTCTCACCCTCCTTTTCTGGCAAAACTATGCGCCCAAAAAAACCGAAAAATCAGCCTCAGGACCAGCTTTTCCAGGTCCGGCTGGATGTTGTTTGTGACCCGTCGAACCCACTGGTCAAATTGGCCGACCGAATCGACTGGGATGCTCTTGATGAGCAGTTTGCTTCGCTTTATGCCGATGGTGGCCGTCCGGCAACGGCAACCCGGATGCTGATCGGGCTCACTCTGCTGCAGAGTCTTTACGGCCTCAGCGAAGATGACGTTGTCAATCGCTGGCCGGAGAATCCGTACTGGCAGTACCTGTGCGGTGAAACCTTTTTTCAGCACCAACGTCCCATTGTCCGCAGCGGCTTGAGCAAATGGCGCAAGCGGATCAAAGACAAGGGGATGGAAGCTCTTTTACAACAAACGCTTACTGTTGGTCTGGCTTCCGGTGCCGTCAAGGACACCAGCTTAAAACGGGTCAGCGTCGATACCACGGTGCAGCCCAAAGCCGTTGCCCATCCGACTGACGCCAAGCTACTCAACCGCAGTCGGGAGCGCTTGGTTCGGTTGGCGAAAAAGCAAGGTATCGTCTTGCGGCAGAGTTATCAGCGCAAAGGACCGCAAGCCGTGCTGAAGGCCGGTCGCTATGCCCATGCCCGACAAATGAAACGGATGGCCAAAGAGGTCAAGCGCCTGAAGACCTATCTGGGCCGGGTTGTTCGTGACATCGAACGCAAAGCGGAAACGATGCCAAAGAGCTTAAAAACTGAATTGGCTATGGCAAGCCGTCTTCTAGCACAACAACGGCACGACACGAACAAGCTCTACAGCCTGCATGAACCCCATGTGGCCTGTATCAGCAAAGGCAAGGCACACAAGAAGTACGAGTTCGGCAACAAGGTCAGCCTCTGCGTGACCAACAAAGAAGGCTTTATCGTTGGAGTCCAGGGATTGGAAGGGAATCCCTATGACGGCCACACCCTCAAGGAAGCCCTCGACCAGGTTGCTGACTTGACTGGTACACGGCCAGAACGCTGCTATGTGGACCGTGGCTACCGAGGCCATGGAGTGACCAAAACAAAGGTGTTTCTCTCCGGTCAAAAGCGCAACGTTACGCCGACGATCAAAAAGGAACTGAAGCGGCGCAGTGCCATCGAAGCAGTCATTGGTCATCAGAAAACCGAAGGTCGCCTGGGCTGGAACCGCCTCCGTGGTGTTCTCGGCGATAAAATCAATGCTCTGATGGCCGCGATTGGTTACAACCTCAGGCTGATCTTAAAAGCATTGAGCTTTTTGCTGCAAATTTTAAAAAAGCTGGTTGCTGTAATAACCGGCAACTTGAATCAACCAACAAAAAAGGCGATTGTTTCAGCCTGAAATACAGGCTTTGGAACTATCGACTAATTAATAATTTCAATCGGCTCACAAGTGAACTCAATAAAGAAATGAATAACAAAATATAATCTAATAGACGCGGACGGAAAATGCGTCTGTGAAAATTTTAAAAGAAAAATCTAAAGTTGCGGTGGTGCTTGAGCAGCCGTCGCTGGTTATCACTACCCGTTATGCATTAAAAGGACAATAAATGTATTCATCTCAAAGACTTGTAGACTTAGATGAAATGATTCTGAGTTGCAGGACTCTACAGGCCAAGGAATATATCTCGGAAGCAGTTTCATGCTATCGGGCTGGCGCACACAGAGCAGTAATTGTAAACACTTGGATCGCAATAGTCTTTGACTTAATAGACAAGGTAAGAGAGTTAGCCATCTCAGGCGATGGAACAGCAAAGACGTTACTTGATGAATTTGAAAATTATCAGAAACAAATTGACCAAGGAAATGAACAAGCAATTAAATCTGCTTTAGATTTTGAGAGAAATATTTTAAAGATAGCAAAAGATAAATTTCAATTTTTTGACAACCAGCAATTTTTAGATTTGTCCAGGCTTCGTGAAGATCGGCACAGATGTGCTCATCCATCTTTTCATAGGATAGAAGACCCATATAAGCCATCAGCAGAACAGGCTCGGATGCACTTAAGAAATGCAATTTTCCATGTTTTATCCCAGGAACCAGTACAAGGCAAAGCCGCTATTGATAAAATAATAACCGTAATCTCTTCTAAATACTTTCCAAAAGAAACTGATAAAGCCATTATTCAGTTGAAAAGTAGTGAATTTTCGAATCCAAACATAGCTCTTGTTAAAGGAGTTATCGACAGGCTAGTTTTTGGCTATTTTGAAGAGCAAAGTCCACTACATTACAACATGAATACAATTGTTGCTATTACGGCAATACTATCAATGAGGCGTGACATCGCAGAACAGAGGCTTTTTCTTCAGTTAAATAAATTATATAGAATTGCCCCCGATGACAAATTGATATGGGTCATCCTTATGTCTCTTAGAATCCCAGAGGCGTGGAGCGGCCTTGATGCAGCTTCAAAAGAAAAAGTTATTACTTTCATAGATACGGCCCCGGACACAGATGTTGTTCCAATGTTCAAAGTAGCCCTGAGGCACCCAGAGCTTGAAATTGCAGCAAAAAATAGAATTCTCTCTTTCGACTTAGAGGCATTATCCGATGGAATATTAAATTATGAATATGGTGGAAGTGCAGTTAAACGAGCTATTCAGCTTTATACAAAGGCAGAAAACTGGGATACTGCGAATCTAATTTTTGAAAAAGCAATCCGCCCTCTATTTAATCATTTCACAAAAGATAACATTAAAGAAATCATTAAATCTCCGAAGGAAAATAAAGCAGATTTACCAGGTAGCCATGGTTTCAGTTCATTTTTAACTGAAATAAGAAGTTCAAACTTGCTAACAAACGATGAACTGAACGATATGTTGGATGAATATGATCTCTCGCGTTACAAAAAATAATTTTGTATAACATCACAATTAAGCCGATGGAGGATAGTTCTGCTGTTATCATAAAAAATTCTACTTTACCGCAGAACCCCTGCACCACAGCTTATCCACAACGTTGACCGATTGAATAAGGAGAATCAAAATGGCAACTTTAAAAGTTCCGTTTATTAAAGAAGAAAAATACTCTTTATTCCAAAGTATTGGTGTAATTAGCCAATTCCCTAGAAAATATGCTTCTTGGCTCAAATTTGTTGATGAAAAAAATAAAAATATTTCTGAAACTGGAATTGTTATTGAAAACTTTGATATTGACTTTAAAGGATTTTCAGAATGGTTCAACCGTGGGACAAAGAAAAAAAGTAGTTATGCAACTTACAATGACATGCTGAATTATATTAGAGAAACCTCCAAAGCATAATAAAATATTTTTAAAAATTTAAAAATATGTTTAGCCAATCAGATAATCAAGCGGACGGAAAACGCAAGCGATTAAAACTTGTAGTAAATTACAAAAGCTACCCCGAAGCGATAAAATGACACAAAAAACGGGCACTAGAAATTCATCTAAGTGCCCGTTATCATTTATGGAGCGGGAAACGGGATTCGAACCCGCGACTCTCAGCTTGGGAAGCTATTAAGACCATTTCTATTTTTTCTTCACTTTTCAAACCCTTCTGATATTATCCCTGTAATTTCAATTACTTGCATGTTTTCTTTCATGTATTTTCTATAGTTTTCCTTTGGTAGTTTTTGGGTTAAACCTGATGCAAAAGCTACCGTGAGAGCTACCGTGTTTTCAGGGGTATATCTTGTGAGATTGACGGATCGAAAAATTACCGGTTTGAAGCCTAAAAAGTATGAATATGACCTCCGCGAAAAAGACGGGTTTCTCCTCAGGGTCTACCCTTCTGGCCGCAAGGTTTTTCAATTCGTCTTCAGACAAGAGGGAAAGGAAAGACGGGTTTCCATTGGTGAATATCCCGTTGTCTATTCGCTGAAAAGTGCCCGTGAAAAACATGCTGAACTCTATGCCCTCTTAAAGCGTGGTGCAAGTTATGAGGAAGTCAGCGGCCAGGAATCGGAAGTCGGCACAGTTTCCAAGCTGGCTGAAAGATACCTTGAAGAATATTCAAAGGTCAATAACACAGAACGGGCTTATAAGGATCACCGCAGGATGCTTGATAATGACGTGCTGCCGATCATCGGGAAGATGACACCGGAGAAGGTCAAGAGGATCCACGTACAAACCTGCCTGAAGCGTTGCCTTGATAGAAATGCCCCCGTAGCGCACAACCATACCTTGAACGTGATTCGAAAAATGTTCAATTGGGCCATTGAACAGGGCCTCATTGAAAATAACCCGGCTTACCTGATCAAGGCCAAGGCTACGAGTGAAAAAAGCCGTGTGCTGACGGATAAGGAGATTCAAAGCATTTTGAAGGATCGGTCAACGGATTCCGCAAAGATTCTGATCTTGATCTTGTTGACGGGTGCGCGGCCAGGCGAATGCCAGGGCATGAGGTATGAAGACATTGACGGGGATTCCTGGACCTGCAAACAGATTAAGGGCGGCAAGAGTTCAGAGAAAAAAACCTATCTGGTGCCTGCTGCTCTTGAGCTGATCGGGTCGGGATCGGGGTTAGTGTTTCCGGCCCAGCAGACCCAGAACGGCATAGCTCGATTCGTGAAGCGGAAATACCACTTGAAGGGTGCCGACAACTGGACCCCGCACGACATCCGAAGAACGGTTTCAACCCGTTTGATAAAGATGGGGTTTTCGAATGAGCATGTTTCGGCCCTGCTGGGGCATTCGTTCGGGAAACTGAACAGAACCTATATGGTCTACGATTACGAGAAGGAGAAAAAGGCTATGCTGCTGGCCTGGGAGAAGGAATTGAACAAGATCAAAAAGAAAAAGCTCCCCTCGCCGGGTGGCAGGGTTTCAGATATCTCTGAAACCTGACAACCATGTCCTCGCTTCGCTGCGGGCCGCACCTACCCCTTGACAGCTTTCCGCTTAAAGGGAAACTTGATCAACAGGAACAAGTTTGCCGGGACTATCAGACGGTAAATCCTGCCCTTGGTTAACCAACTCACTACGAGCCTTGTTTTTCTCGATCTGCGCAATTTTAAGTGTCAAGGCGGCGGGCATATGATCTTGTGATATCCCGACAACCATGTTGCTTTTGTCAAAATTATCATACTGGTACAGCAGAACGCCGTAAACCTGAAGATAAATTTTCCCTTTTTGCTCGATATAAGCGGACACAGGAAAAAGATTGATTTTGTCACCGGCAGGAGTTTCAACCTTGGCTTTTTGAGGCACAGGAGATCCCTGAACGGGCTTAGCTGTTGGGGTTGAAGAACCCGAAGTGAGGCCCGTGTGGGATAAACCCACATCGGCCCTCACTTCGGGTTTCTTCGATAGTTTGCTATAGCCGAAGGGATCGCCAGTCGCAAAACTCGATTTTGTAAACATGTAGCCGGTAACAATGATCATGAGACCGGCAAAATAGACGAGAGGATGATTTAAAACATTGGGGTTTTTCTGAAACTGTTTCTCGGTTGCATCCCCTTTGTAAGATTTATAACACCTGAAAATTGCGGTGTCATAAGTCCGGCTTTGGGGCTTATTGGTTAACGGCTTGGTATCTTCCCCCTCGTAGGTGTAAACAAGGTAGCGCTTGGTTACAAGATCACCGAAAAAATTCACCTTTCGATAACGATACCGAATCTGCATAGTCGAGCGAACGCCGGAATCAACTTTTTTGAGGTTTGGAGTCATCATAATCAGATCGAAACCGTCGTGACGATGTTCATCAGCCCAGGCGGAAAAGTCTTTATTATCCTGCGATGACCAGTTTTTTGAATTGAAATACTTTTGAACCTCATCAATGACAATCAGAGAGCCTTTTTCGGCAAAGGTCCAGAAGCACAAAACTTGATCATTGGTCATGAAGATTAGCTGCTGATTCAATTGATCACGAGTGAGACCGGCCTGGGAGGATAAGTGCTCAAGGCAGAGTGGATCGTCCAGGCCATCAATATTGGTGTAAACAGTCCTACCGACCTTGAGAGCGTATATGATTTTTCTGACGGTATCGTAAGTTTTGCCGCTACCGGGAACCCCATCATGCATAATAATCATTTTAAACCCTCGTAAACAAACCCGGAATCAGGTTAAGAAGGAAACGGATAAAATAGGCAGCAAGAATAATTGCGATACAGATTGGCAATTTCAGCTGAACGAACAAGTAATAGAAATCAGAACTGAAATGGGAGAAGTAATTTGCATTCTCTCTAAAAACGTCAGGGACAGAGATATTATTGACGATAGATTCGCAGATTTTAAGGAAAAGATCATAAAAATAGTAAATTACATCGAAAAAATATTCTTTAAGTTTGTCCCAAAAACCAAGAATAAATTCAATCCCGGAATCCCAAAGCTTTTGAATAAAACCATACATAAGAAATCCTATTTATTTGCAATGATAAGCCGATAGGCAACGAAGAAAGAGCACATAATCAGCAAATATCCAAAAGTATTAAGAACGCCCTCATACGGTGAATAGTCAAGCTGAGCGGTACCCCATTCCCCCATGTCAATAGTGGATACAGCAGACCCGTCATGACCCGAGAAATCAAAAACGGAGTTCATAAAAATAACAATATCGGACTGAGTGAATGCAGACGTAAACTCACTGAATCGATTGGAAAATTTCGAGGCTATTTCACCATCGCCGTCAATGGCGTTATCAACTTTATCGAGACCATTCCCAAAACTGTAATTATCGGGATTATCTTCAACGGGTTTCGTCCCGTCTGTTGTTCCGTGTGAATTTATAACATTACCGGTTGCATTATCGACACGACTGGTTGTCTTTGAATGGCTGGTTGATCCATCGGGATTGGTCGTGGTCTTATCCTTGACGACCGTTGAGGTGCCATCTCCATTATCAGTGATCGTAGTACTTGTAGTCGTCCCCGTTTCGAAATGACCAACCGAGAACGAGCCACCTACATATTCGTCAGTAACTTCGGGATGATCTTCAACGTAGGAAGGATTAGCGACAACAGCAGCACCAACATTTTTCGAACACATCGTGACAACACCGTCAACAATAGCGCGGCCGTAACCATCCGGGCAGTTACCGAACTTGTCGGGAGCGGTCTCATGGTAGCAATGGTCAGTAAATAATTTAGTCCCCTGGGGGCAATATGTCTTACAGGCGGTCGAACATGCACCACCGCAGTCAATGCCGTCCTCCCCTTCCGTTTTTTCGTAATCCGAACAAGTCGCAGGGTCAGTCCCAGGAGGATAACCATATAAATCGACACATGCTTGCATGTCTACAGGCTGAACAACGCAGCCATTAGACTGGAAACAATCCCCGTAATCCTCGCTATACTGAATTTCCATGGAATTGCCTTCGCAGGGATCATAAGGACAAGCATATTCAACGTAATGTGTTTTCCCATGGGCACAGTTCCCTTCTCCATGAGTCCAGTAATAGGGAGGGCGGGTTTCAGGCATAAAGGACATGCAAGATGCCTGAACAATAGTGCAACCACTGTAATCCCCAGTGCCGGGAATCGAACCAGCAAAAGACAAGGAACTGAAGAAAATAAAAAAAAGGAAAGCAAGGGCAACGGAACGATAGGGAACAAACATCATTCAAACCCCCATGCGACCTATAGCAGTGATAACAAGACCGGCAACAACGACACCGCAGAGAATAATGAGAGGGACAGAGGCAATAGACCAAAAATCAGCGATGAGAGTGGAAAGACTGAAACCTTCGGGCAGAGCAATCATTTGAAGCCACCCAAAAAAAGCGAACCACAGCAGAAAGCAAGACCGCAGCAGGCCCCAAGGAAAAGGGAAATAAGTTGGCTATATTCAGCGGGAGTCATATTTCCACCCCACCAGTTAAAGCACGCTTGACCAAGCCAACAACGGCCCCAGCCAACCAACCGACCATAACCAAGCCGACACCATAACCAAAGTACGTGACATCAATCATCATCGGAACCACCTACAAAGCAGCGCAGAATCAAACGGCCAATGAACACGATAACCATACAGACAAGAAACATAGAGAGAACCGCCACAAAGGTCGTGGTCAAATCCGTCTTAATGGAACCCTGCATAACCGGTATAAAAGAAGTGAGTATGCTCAAATAGTCCATATGAATTAAAAAGGTGGAGCCGGAAAAAACCGACCCCACCGGAGAGAGTTAAACGCGCAGTTTGCCGATAACGTTCATGACCAGTTGGGTAACTTTACCACCCGCCTTGAAGGCAATACCGAGCAGCAAAATAGTCATAAGACCGGCCCCAATGGTAGTTCCATCGAAAGCAGCAAGAATTGCAGCAAGATCCATGATAGCTTCCCTCCTTTCCTAGAATCACTGTTAGCATTAGCTAAGAGCCCTACCTGCGAAGAATTACACCTATGATCAAACCAATGCCGGCCACAGAAACAACCAGAGTCAGCATTGATAAACCAGCGGTTTTGACATCAGCTTTGGGACCGTCAAGAATCGTTGAATCAATCATCGGCTCATAAGGAATTGTTCCGGCTTTTGCGGCCAATGGCGTACACAGAAGCAGAAGTGCGAGGATCAAAAAAACGATTGATTTACCAAAGCTGGAAGAGTTCATTTCAATTACCCGGCTTTCAGAAATTCGTTAACCGAGGAAAGATAGGTATAACGCTCAAACTTGCCGCCAAAGGAATCTTTGATAGCAATAAAACTATGAACCTTCCCAACAAAAGCCTTGAATTCATCAAAGGCATGATCATGGGGCAAAGTAAGTTCGATCATTTGCGGCTTTTCTGATCCTTCCTGCTCACCAGCAAGAAAAACATAACCGGTACGAAAAACCTTCTCTTCACCATTTTTGGTGTAAGAGTTCCTGTTGACAGCTAAAACATGAGCATGCTTGAGAATAACGGTATCTTGGGCCATAGAGAGAACCTCCAAAAAAGTGATAAACAAAAAAGTTCGTTATGAATGGCTAGAGCATAAGCAGAGTAAATTTTAATTTCAGTGGTCTTTTTGGACTCTAACTTGACCCAAAGATTCCAGTGCCTTATCGATAAGGGAGCGAACGGCAAGAGCCATTGAGCAGTTGTTTTGACGCATGATTTTTTCAATCTCAGCCCGTTGACGTATGGAGAAACGAATCCTATCTGGCTCATAATGAAGACGATCAATGAACATAACTTTTCCCCTTAATTAGACTTCCTATTTAAAGTATTAGCGAGATACCAGAGCCGGGAGCGTAGCGCTCTGCTCTTTTCTTCGGTGAAATCGATCTGCGTGATGAGGTCCTCAAGCCAGCCGAGCAGCTGGTTAAGTTTCCGGCAGGGATTGTGAAATACGCGTGGCCGGCCGCTTAACGGTTGTTCGACCAAGCGCCCGCAAAATGGGCATTGTGTTAACCTGGGCTTTTGCATGTCATATCCCCCTTAGAGCCGTGAAAGATGGCTTTGTAGTAATTCCACCCACAGCGGAAAGTTGGGCTTGTCCTGGCAGTGGTGGCAGATCATGAGGCTTTCAGCGAATGGGTCTGTGCCGTTCGGCCCGTACCAGAAGCCGAGGTAGTAAGCCTTGGACTGCTTGATGGTTTTGGCGACGATGCGCCGGTCGCAAAGGACACATTGACCGGTGATCATATGGTGTAACACCAGGCGTTTCGGCCCTGGCGTGCCCTGCGTTCGAAATCGACTTGTAGCTTTCGATCTCCTTGAAGCCGGGCTTTGCCGAGCTTATAGAGTTCCAGCATTTTTTCGGGGCCGAGCACATCGAGGACAATGGCGAAGCTGGGCGCGATTTGATGCTTGAACCATTTGACGGTTCTGGGGATCTCGAACTTAGGTTTTTCGGTGGCGATCTTGATTTTCTCGATCCGGCCAAGGAATTCTTGGTAGAAATCCGCCAGGGGCCAGCGGCTTTTATTGCTGTCCTGGCGGGACGGCTTTTTTAGGATTCTGATGTACTTTCCTAAGATGGACGAGGCGACCTGGCCGAGGTCGGCATATTTGCTTTCGTGCAATATTGCGGCAGTGTTTTGGGCATTGTCGGAACGCAGCTGAATTTCGAAGCGGAACCAGGGGCGAATCGGGCAGCAGGTATGCCCTTTTTTGATGAATTCGGCGATTTGTTCCCGGCCTTTGTCATAGGCGCGGATCAGGGTTCTTGATGCTGGACTGCCGAAATAGAGGGTTTTGCCCATATCGACGGAGCGTTTGTATTTCCCGGAGATTGTGCCTGCTTCGATGAAGCGATAGGTCTTGAAGATGGACAGGGCGAGTCCGTTTTTGAGGTAGCGAAGCAGCTTTTCGGGGGTTATGTCGCCGGTGAAATCGTCGATGGCGATATCAAGCCGGGTGATTTTCATGCCGTGGTGGTAGAGCCAGTGCATGAAGGCGGGGATATCGCCTGTTGCGCGCCGCAGACAGCCACCCGAGATTTCGACATGAACGCCCATTTCTGGAGCGGCACCGTAGAGGACACGGACAAGGTCGTCATCGACACCATAGGTTTTCTGACAGGGAAAACCGAGCCGACCGCGTGGGACATCTGACCAGACACCGCCGGGGATTTGCAGGTAGGTTTGCAGTGATTTGTATTGGTTGTTTGACAACCATTCTGCCGGTGCGGTGAATTCAATCCAGTCAAGCGAAATGCGCTGTTTTTCCGAAGGTTTTATATCGGGGTCTGTATTTTGCGCCCCCATGTTATCAGACGGGGGCGCCATGTTTTTCGGGGTGGTCATGGTTGTACCTCCCCGGCTTCAAGCGCACAAATCTTGTCGAAGCACCGATCATATTGGTCATCGAGATAATCGGAAATATCAGAGACGTGATAGCCAGCGGTGCAAAGCAAATCTTTCAAGAAGGAGATCTCAGCAAGACCTGTTTTCCAGTAAAAAAGACTGTGGGATTCTTCTCGCTCAAAGCAGAAAATCTGACGAACTGTTTCTCTGATGTCGGATGTACTGATATGGAGCATTTCAGGAGAGGCAGTTTTCATCGGAACGCCTCCACGAAGTCTTGATCGAGGAGGCGTTGAACGAATCGGCCATAGGAAACAGCGGAACATGTGACTTTGGCTATTTTATGGTATGGAAGATCGGGATTGGACAGCATGAACCCGTCGAATGTGCTTTCGATGAGATATTTATTGCCCTGAATTGAAACATGAAGGATGGAAATATGGGCGTTACCCTGCGGGCCGCTCTGGCTTGCTGCGCACTCAACCGCCTGCGGCGTTTTCGCCCTGCGGGAGCCTGCCGCTAACGCTAAATCAGAATAATGATGAGACATGAAATTCCCCTCGCCGGGTGGCAGGGTTTGGAGCTATTGAAAACCAAATATCTCCAAGCCCTGCTGATAGGGTGAGAGGGTGCGCCGATCAACAAAAAATGACTGACCGAGAACATCTAAAAAAACAGATGTTCCGCACCTCTCAGTTATTTTTTATTGACGGAAATTAGTTAGTTGGATTTGACGATGCTGGCTTGCTGGTCAGTTCATCGAAACGCCGGGCTAGGGCTGCTTTCAATGATTCATGATAGGAGGCAATCAATTCACTGTCATACCAATGATGAAGGCAGCGCAGGGCATCGAAGAAGCCCCAGACTTGATTTTGATAGAGCATGTAGTGGTCAAAATTGGCTTCATTGATGTCTTTGAGATAGCCATTGACGCGGGCTTCAAGCTCTGCGGGATTGAGCACGAATTGGGGTGATGGCGGATTGGACTTGTCAGCTGTGTTTTGGGCTGGTAAATTCATAACGAACCTTTCTTAGTCGAAGTGGTTTGAACTGGGGGCTAGCGGTGCGGCAACACTGCTAGCCCCTTCCCTTTTCCCGATAACGGCAATTACCGAGAAAAACTAAATGAAAAGCTTTGAGTTAAAATGCGCGGCGGTAATGTTCATTTCGCCAATCGATCACTTCATCTCTGACCCAATGAAGCTTCCCTTTTCTTTTCGGGTGTCCAATAGCTGGCGGGAATTCAGGAAGTATTTTGATTTCCGTCATGAAGGTGTGATAGCTGCACCGAAAAACCTGATTTGCCAGCTCATCCGCAGTGGATAAATCACTAATGTCTGATTTTGTGAGTTTTTTTGCATCCATAAAACCCCCTTTTCATGCTAGAATTTTGTTTTATTTTTTATGTGTTTGCTTTTAACATTTTGCTGTTTGTTTAATGAACAAATAACACTTAGTGATATCTATGTCAAATAAAAAACCACAAAGTGATGTTGGCTTTCGTTTAAGAGAGGCTCGAAGCGCTCTGTCTCTAACCCAAGCGACATTTTCTGAACCTTTAGGAGTCAAACAAAGCCACATAAGTGGGATTGAAAAAGGAGAAAGAGACCCGTCGGAAACTCTACTTATTTTAATGGAATACCACTATCGGATAAATAAGGAGTGGGTTAGAGGTGGCCAAGGAGAAATGTTCTTATCCCAACCCAAGGAGGAGGAACTACTTCCAGAACATAAAACTTTGATCGCAGCCTATGAGAAATCGAAAGAACCTGTAAAAAGAGCCATATTAACAATTTTAGAAAATTTGAAGGAATAATTATTAAAAAGGAGGGAGAACGTGAAAGAAATATTCTTTTTTGCATTTGTTGCAATTTATGTTTTTTTTGACTCGTTTCCTTCTTATGCATTAGGCCTTCCAAACGGATGGGACAATGCAATTGTTTTAGTTGAGATACAATGCACCAATCTTCCGTCTGAATCATGCCAAAAAATCCCCTCGATATTTAAAAAAAAAGAAGAGTGTTTCAATTTTTGCAAAAAAACAGGAGACACTTGCCCAACAAGCTTTCTAGATTTTTGTAAAACCCCGAATGATTATTACCCCATTGCTACCGGCTTTTTAATGGTAATTTGCAATAAGGTCTTATTAATATCAAATCGACATGTCCTTGATAAGGATCAACCCCTTTTCATTCGAGCAAGGCTTAAATCAGGAAAAATGATTCGGTTGCGCACCGGCGAAGTTCATGGACACCCGAATCCAAACGTAGATATCGCAGCATGCGAACTCATCAAACCAAATTCAATACCAACTGAAAACATAGACATTAAACCCATATCTGAAGATTCTTTTCGTAAAGAGGGTAAAACAATAATCGCACCACTAAGCTCCATTCGTGCTGGAGACCAAACAGTTTTCGCCGGATTCCCTTTAATTATTGGCGGGGTCAGATATTTAGTCACTGATCACGAAACACCACTTGTGCGATCGGGCATAGTTTCAATCGTTTTACCTGGAGATACTAAAATTGGGAATATAACCAGTCATAATATATTTTTGATGGACTCATGGGCATTCCAAGGTAACAGCGGAAGTCCTGTTATAATGATTCCATCATTAACAAATTATAACAACGATAATAGAGATAAAAAATCGGCAAAAATTGTAGGTGTCGTGAGCGCTTTCCTTGACCTTAATGCCCCCATAGAAAAAACAGTTGTCATTGGCGGAGTGAAAGCAAAGATAAATTCGGGTCTAGCAATTGTACAATCCTTAAATGATCTTGAGGAAATCGTCATGAAATTTAGTGGAGCAAAATGCATACCTCAACAACAAAAATAAGTGTTAGGAATAATTGTTAAATATTTAACTAATTGGCAAGGGAGAATTGAATTGAAGGGACTTCCAGTTAAATTTTACACACTTCACCTAATTATCAAAAATGCACCATCAAATCTTTTTTACTACAAAGAGAAATGAGAATTTACAGAAAGCTAAACGATGGCTATTAAATGGCATGGGTAGCCTTTTAGTTTTTGGATTAATCGGTAGTTACTTAAGAAAAAAACTGCTAGGAATCTAAAAGTAAAATCAGAAATATTCAGACTCAATCAAAACTAAAATTTTCAGGGATAATTTTCTCTTCCTGCGGTTCAATCTGCTCTTTAATCATTCCTCGAACAGCAGCAAGCGAATACCCCGATTGAACTTTCATCTGCACTAGGGGAAAGCCTGCGTCCTTACAAGCCTCGATCAAAAATTCATCCCTCTCTACCCTCTTCTTCTTGGCATGTGATGAATCATTCAACTCGACAGCATAGCGAAAAGAGAAATCATCCTTACTGCACACCACAAAATCAAAATGCTTGCGGGAAATCCGGTTGAAAGCCTTTTGCCATTTCGACCTGTCCGCAGCTGAAGCTTTGAGCACGTCCGCAACACGAACCTTTAAGCAAACAACTAGATCAGAATCAACCGCCTGGACCAAAACGCCATAAAAGGAACGCTCTGCCGGAGTCAGCAAAGAAGGGATTATAGAGTAAGAAGCGCCAGATACTTCAGAAGTGGATTCATACAGTTGAGCAGTTTTAACCAGGAAATGAACGCCAACCATAAAAGCAGCAATTAAAATAATATATAGCATATCGTCCCCCTCCCCTCTTAAGCGACTATCAAAAGCTACCGTGAGAGCTACCGTGAAACAATAAAAAGACACAAAAAACGGGCACTAGAAATTCATCTAAGTGCCCGTTATTGTTAATGGAGCGGGAAACGGGATTCGAACCCGCGACTCTCAGCTTGGGAAGCTGATACTCTACCAACTGAGTTATTCCCGCATTTGGTGGGCGCAGTATAGTAATCTGCCTTCCCGGTTGTCAATCAAATATTTTGCTTTTTGAGCCAGCTTTTTGCTTCTTCCGGGGAATTGATTTCCCCGGTCATTTCGGCATGTTTGAGCATCTTTTCCAACTGCCCTAAAATTCGACCCTTTGCGTTTTCCAGCAGCTGGGAGATCTCTTTGGCACTGAGCAACGGTGGAATCCGGTTAAACTGCTGCAAGCTGTTAAAGGCATGACTCAGGGCAATAAGCCGCTGCGGAGTAAACCGCTGCTGTTGCCAGCCCTGAAAAAACAGCTTCTGCTCAGCAAAAGGTTGCAGGGCTTCAAAAACCAGCGCCTGGCGGCGCGGCGTGGAGATGGACTCGGCCAGGGTGAGTAATTCTGCGGCTGGCGGTTCTTGCAGCTGTTGAATCAGCTGTTGCCGCTCCCGGCTAAAACGCAGACGGTCATGAAGCAGCCTGGATAGATTGGCCGGTTGGTAAATACGCAACAGTTGGGCAAGGAGCTGATCGATACGCCTGATACAGACCTGTTCTTCGCCGTCCAGCGCCCTCACCTGCTCGTTGAATTGATCAATCGCCTGACTCAAGGCCTCCATATTTGCACTGAGTTCGTCCTGGTCGATCTGTCCACCCGGCTCTCCGCACAAGGCCGCGAGCAAGCCGCTTTCCAATAACAACTGCACCGCAGCGCCAATATCCGCCGCCGCCAGGATTTTTCCGAGTTCCTCCTGGCAACGCTCCCCGGCCACTTTTTGGATGAGATCCCGATGTTGCAAAAGCTGGCGTTTGGTTTCTGGATCAACTGCAAGCTTGAGGGTCACCGCATGCCTGATCCCCTTGAGCATCCGCAACGGATCATCTCTGAAACTACGCGTTGAACAAGGGACCAACCTTCGCTCAACCAGGTGCTGAATGCCATTGAGGGGGTCAAGAACCTGCTGAGTGCAGAGCGGTTGCTGCAGAGGAAACGCCAGGGAGTTGATGGTGAAATCGCGCAAAGTTTGATCGGTGGCGATGGTCTCGGCGCGCAGAGGGGCGAAATCGACGGTGATCCCGGTTGGAAGCAGGGCCCGGCTCTGCCGACGTTCTTTATCCAACCAGAACCAACGACCGCCAACTTGCCTGGACCAGCGCCTGGCAACAGCGGTCGGATCGCCGGCACAGGCGATATCGACATCATTGATCGGCCGTTCCAGCAACAGATCACGCAGACAGCCGCCGACCAGCCAACAGGGCATGAGGTCACGGAATAAATCCTGAAGTCGTTCGAATTCAGGATGCTGCTTGAGGAAATGAGCTACTTTGTCACTCAGCATGGACCACAACCGCAATGAAGCCTAAACGGCAAAGACGGACACACCTCCCCTACCAGCTTACTCAGCTGTCCTCGTCCTCTTCGGACGATTCGGCGGACACATCCTCAGGCGCGGGAGATGCGGCCTTTTTTCTAGCCTGGTGGACCAGGTACAGAATTCCGAAAGTGATGGCCAGGACAACAATAGTGAATAATACATCCGCAAACCGTATCGAATCCATGGGTCTCTCTCTAGTTTCCATCCGGAAACGGCTTTTTTCCGCTGTAGCAGCGTCAATCGGCAGGCTTACTTGTGCGGCGTAACGGTGTACGCCTCCGCGCAACCCATTGATTTCCTTACTACAACAGAAAACTGCTCGTTTCCAATCTGAAAAACTTAATGATTGTCATCCAGTGTTTCCGAACGACAATTCTCTAGTGGGTCGCTAATCTTTTCTGTGCATCCAGCGACGGTTCATGCTCCGGATCAATGGTCAAAGCCCGGGCAAAAGCTTCTTTGGCACCCGACAGATTTTGGCATTTTTCCCGGCACAGCCCAAGAAAGTAAAAAAAGTCGGTGCTGGGCAGTTCAACGCCAATACTGCTGTTTCCCGCAAGGTCTTCCATAATGTTACAGGCCTGCGAAAATTCCTCAACTGCAAAATGCTCCAAAGCGACGCCGACCGCTTCCAGATTTTCGACCAGAGGCTCATTCGGCAACTGCCCGGCGACGATCTTTTCGACGCGCTGGGTGAGTTCTTCTTTTGAAGGGCCGTCTTCAAGCTGATCAGCGGCAATCTTCCAATACAGTTTAGCCTGATTGTAGTTCCCGGCCAGATAGCAGACCTGCCCCAGGTAATTAAGATTGGCCGTGTCCGTCGCCTTGCTGCGGCGGGCCTTTTCCAGCCAGCTGCGGGCATCACGCAGATACATCTGCACGTGAAGCAGCTCACCGTAATTATGGGCCAGGTCAAAATAAGCAACCCCGATCTTATGCAGCAGTCCGAAATTGTCCGGGTCAAGGTAATGGAGGATTTTCAGTAGAGCGATTTTACGCTGGAGGCCATCGGCATCAACCGCCTTCACATCAAGAAGGATCAACTGAGAGCCGATATCGGAAATCAGAAAGGGATACGCCTTTTCCAAAATTCGCGCATAGTCAGCGGCATGGTCACAGGCTGGAAACCGGCACAGGTATTCGTAAAGCCCGTCGCCGATGGCTTTTTCCGAGGGCTGCTGTCCAACGGTCAAATCTGCAGCCCGAATTGGCAGCGGGATCTGTGGTACGTCCAGGTCCGGGCTATCCGGCCCGATGCTCAGCGTCATGCCTTCGGGTGGCAACCAGAATTGAAAATCGGCGGAATCGATTGAGTTGAGCGGAGATGTTGACTTCATCATACAAATTCCTTGGTCAGAGCGATAAACGGAATGGAACTTTTATGGCGGTCAATGCTAAGCCTGACAGGGTGTTGAAAAACGTTTTCGAGGCAGCCAGTACAAGGAAAAATTGCCGAGAAAACGCAGTTTACATCCAGTAAATGAGCATTTTGAAGCTATTTTTAACACAGTCATTGCAACGCAGATAGTTTTTAAACAGCCTGCTAATACGTAAAAAGGATGAAGTCGAGACTCCATCCTTTCAGTCGCCACCCCTCGGGATGACGGTTAACCATTGAACAGGTTGCCCTGTATTATTTAAAAGTGGCTGGGGCGCCAGGATTCGCCCACTTCGTCACCGCCATCGTGGCGGTTCCTGCGTCGGCTCCCCTACACTCGCTGCCGCGGCCATCCGGGCCGCTCTTCTGACATTCAGTCAGCGCTCGTTCCGCTTCGAATCCCTGAAGATATTGCGGAATAAAGTGGCTGGGGCGCCAGGATTCGAACCTGGGAATGCCGGAATCAAAATCCGGTGCCTTACCGCTTGGCGACGCCCCATCAAAGAGATGCATTTTCTAGCAAAGATTATCAACACCGTCAAGAAAAAATATTACACTTTTTCTTATAGGAGTTGCAGGCCCAAAAGTCTTCATGAGGGGCCCCATAAGAAACAAGTTTAAATATTTGTTTTTCCGGATTAAATATCAGGGCCTGGCATAAATGATTATGCAGGCCCTGATAGGTTTGCTGCTGTTGCTCCGGTCATTAAAGAACGGACTTAATCGCCTCGCACAGTTTATCCATATTGGAGGTGGTCATTCCGGCAACATTGATCCGGCCGGAGTCAACAATGTAGATGGAGTACTCATCCCGCAACCGCAGGACCTGTTCTTTGCTCAGCCCGGAGAAGCTGAACATTCCGCGTTGCTCGATAATCGACGAGAAATCCTGCGCGACACCTTTTTCTTTGAGGGTTTTGACAAAAAGATGGCGCATTTCATTAATCCGGTTGCGAATGCCGGCCACTTCTTCAATCCAGCGGGCTTTCAGCTCACTGTTACTGAGGATAGTGGCGACAATTTTACCGCCATGGGCCGGCGGATTGGAGTAAATGTAGCGGATTCTGAGCTTGACCTGGCTCATGACCGTAGCGGCCTGCTCTGCGTTGTCGGCAACAACGGTCAGTGCGCCGGTCCGCTCGCAGTAAAGACCGAAGTTTTTCGAATAGCTGGAACAGATCAACAATTGCTTGACATGTTTGACCAGTTCGAGAAGTCCCTGGCGGTCTTCTTCAATGCCGTCTGCAAGCCCCTGGTAGGCAAAATCAACCAGCGGCAGGATGCCGCGTTCAGCCAGGACTGCACCAATTTTCCCCCATTGTTCAGGAGTCGGGTCGATGCCGGTCGGGTTGTGGCAACAACCGTGCAAAAGGATGACGTCGCCAGCCGGGATCTGCTTGATGGAAGCCAACATGGCATCAAAGTCGAGGCCGTTGGTCTTGGGATCGCGGTATGCGTACTTTTCACACTGCAGGCCCGCTGCTTTGAAGACAGTATTATGGTTCGCCCAGGTCGGATCGCTCAGCCAGATTGTGGCACCCGGATGAAGCAGGTGCAGGTAGTCGCCGGCCACCCGCAGGGCACCGGTGCCACCCGGACATTGCGCGGTTGCTGCACGTTTACTGGTGATAATCTCGTGACCTTCGCCAAACAGCAGTTCCTGGGTCGTGGCGCAATAGACGGGATCGCCGGTCATCGGCAGATAACCCTTGGAGCCTTCGCTGCCGTAAATGATTTTTTCGGCTTCTTTCACGGTTTCAAGAATTGGGGTTTTACCGTTGTTATCCTGATAAACGCCGACTGAAAGATTGATCTTTTCAGGATTCGGATCGGCTTTGAAGAGTTCGGACAAACCGAGAATCGGGTCAGCAGGAGCAACTTGGACCTTTTCGAACATAACAATTCACCTTTCACACATTAAGTTTTCCGGATTAAGGCCATCGTTGAATTCCGACCTGAATTGGCGGGTTTAAACGGATCCGGACAAATGATCTCTCTGTCGATTCTTCTACCTCAAGCCTCAACTCTTGTCAAATCCAAAACCCGCTAAAATAAGCAGGTTTAACAAAAATTCGGTGGCGCCATACTCATGTTTCACAGCGGAGGTTTGACCGCCCTGTTTCGGCTTTTGAGGCTGCTATTGGCAGCCTCTGACAGTGGAAAAAGACTGTAGACAACTCAGCAAAAGAGGCTATTCTGCCCTTCGATAAAAACGTCTTTTTGCTGAGTCAGCCAGAGAATATAACACCGGCACCACCACCAGGGTCAATAGAGTGGCAAAAGCCAGGCCGAAAATGACCGCAACGGCCATCGGTCCCCACCATTGCGCGGATTCGCCACCGATCTCCCAGCTGAAGGTCTTAAAATCAAAGCTGATTCCCAAGGCCATGGGCAGCAGGCCGAGAATCGTTGTAGCGGCAGTCAGCATCACCGGCCTGAACCGAACCACACCGGCGCGCACCAGGGCATCGCCAACCGAAAGACCTTCCTTGATGAGCTGGTTGATATAATCGATGAGCACAATGGCATTGTTGACCACCACCCCGGCCAGTGAGATGATCCCGATACCGGTCATGATAATGCCGAAAGGTTTGGCCGTGATCATCAGCCCCAGAAAGACCCCGGTCAGCGAAAGCACCACGGATGACATGACGATCAGGGTCTGCAACACTGAATCGAATTGGGTGATCAGCACCAGCATGATAAGCAGCAGTGCAGCAATGAAAGCTTTGCCCAGAAATACCGAGGCCTTTTGCTGTTCTTCCTGTTCGCCGGAATAATTGATCTGGTAACCTGCCGGCAAATGCAGGCTTGTCAAGCGCCCCTGTACGTCCTGCAGGACTTCATTGCTGTTGCGGCCAAAAGTATCACCGGAAATAGTGACTACTCGCTTCTGGTCGATATGGCGAATGGAACCATAACCAGCGGCCACCCGAATATGGGCAATGGTCGACAAAGGAATCGGCGACCCGTCCGCAGCCGGGATCAACAGGTTTTCAATATCCGCCAGGGAAGTCCGCCGCAGTTCAGGCATCCGTGCGATAATATCGTACTCGTCCTCCCCTTCTCGGTAGACGCCGAGCTTGGTCCCGCCGATGGCCGCCTTGACCATTTCGGAAATTTGCGCCGTAGACAGATTCAACAGGCTGGCTTTTTCCCGGTCGACATCGATCCTGATCTCGGGCTTGGCTTTGGCAAAATCATCCTTGAGATCGACCAGGCCAGGGATATTCTTGATTTTCTCCCGGGCCTCTTGAACCAGCCGACCCAGCACTTCGATATCGTCCCCACTGAGTTCGACACTCACCGGCGGACCGGTGGGTGGTCCTTCTTTCTGTTTTTCGACCTTGAATTCGGCGCCAGCCAAAGGCGTGACCTGTTGGCGAATCCGATCCAGGACCACCCGAGTGTCTCCCTTGCGATCCTGCCGCTCGGCAAAATCGAGGGAAATTTTACTCAGGTTAGACTGGACGCTGCCCCCACCTCCTTCTCCACTGCCTGAAGTCCCAACCTCAGAAATCACATAGCGGATATCCTTTTCCTGCAGGGCAAATTGTTCAACCTGTTTGGCCAAAGCGTTGCTGGCATCGAGGTTGGTACCCTCCGGGGCCTTGATCTCAATATAGGCTCGGTTCGGCTCGGTATCTGGGAACAGTTCGACCCCGTGACCGAGGAAGAAATAGGTCCCGGCAACGCCGAAAAGCATTAAAATCGAAGCACAGACCACCAGGAACCGATGCCGGAGAGCAAATTCCAAGGTCCTACTGTAGAAACGGATAATCCAGGCTGGCTTTCGTTCGGCAAGCAGATCCTTTTTGCTCAGGGACATGAAATGCCCGCACATGGTCGGATTGATAACCAGAGCGACAAAGAGCGAGGCAGACAAGGTAATGATCAGGGTCTCGGGCAGGAATTTCATGAATTCGCCCATGATGCCGGGCCAGAAGATCATCGGGAAAAAAGCACATAGTGTGGTGATGGTTGAGCTGATGACCGGCCAACCGACCTCGGTGACCGCGATCTTGGCCGCATCAATCCCGCTCTTCCCTTCCTGCATGTGCCGGTAAACGTTTTCGACAATGACGATAGCGTTATCGACCAGCATTCCCAAAGCAAGAATAAGGCTAAACAGCACCACCATATTCAGCGTCATGCCGAGCAGGTTCAGCACCGCAAAGGACATCAGCATGGAAAACGGAATGGCCAGGGCGACAAAGAAGGAGTTCCGCAGCCCCAGGAACATGAACAGCACGGCGACCACCAGAATGAGCCCGGAAATGATGTTGTTTTCCAGCTCGGACACCATGCGCCGGATGTCTTTGGACTGATTGAGAGTCACGGCCAGGTTGATGCCCGGCGGCAGCTGGCTCTCGGCCCGGTGCAGGAGTTCAAAAACCTGATCCGCCACAGCAATGATGTTGGTGCCGGAACGTTTTTTGATGGCCAGGGTCACGCTGCGCCGATCGTTGAGTCGGGCATAACTAACCCGATCCTCAAAGGTGTCAAGAATCCGGGCAACATCCTTGAAATAGATGACCTTGCCGTCCCGCTCGGTCAGCACCAAGTTGTCGATTTCAGCAGGGTCGGTAAATTCACCCGGCACCCGCAACAGGTATTTCCCCTGGCCGATATCAATACTGCCGCCCGGGATATTGACATTCTCCTGCCGAATGGCGCTCATCACCTCGGCCAGGGAGATCCGATAGGCATAGAGCCGGTCCGGGTCGAACTCAATGCGGATTTCCCGTTCGCGACCACCGCTCATCACCACATCGAGAACACCAGGGATCTCGTCCAGGCGATCTTCCAGTTCCTCGCCGGTCGCCTTGAGTACGGTTTCCGGAACTTGCCCGGAAATCGAAACCATCAGGATCGGGAACTCGGACAGGTTGATCTCCATAATGGAAGGATCGTTCTCTAAGTCCGTGGGCAGATCCCCCTTGGCCTGGTCGACTTTGTCGCGGACCCGCTGCATAGCATTGTCGATGTCGATATCGGGGACAAACTCGATGGTGATCATGGAAGAACCTTCCGCCGAGACGGAACGAACCTCTTCAACGTCTTTGAGCCCCTTCAGTTTGCGTTCGATGGGGCGGGTGATCAGGCTTTCGATATCCCCAGGCGAGACTCCTTCATAAGTGGTCACCACCAGCACGTAAGGGATGGTGATATCCGGCGAAGATTCGCGCGGCAGAACGACATAACTGTAGACCCCGACCACCAGGATAATAAGCATCAGCGCAAAAACGGTACTGCGCCGGTTTATGGCCGCATCGGCAATCAGCATGACTATTTGCCTCTCACCACGACGGAAGCCCCGTCAACCAGCAATTGCTGCCCTTTGACAACCAGCTGTTGCCCGACCTCAAGGCCGGACTCAATTACTACCCGCTCGGCAATGGAGCGACCGATGGTGACTTTGACCTCATGGGCGGTTCCGTCAGTAACAATGAAAACGGATTTGCTGCCATCCCGGTCAATAAGGGCATACATGGGCGCGGTGATCACATTATCCAGTTTGCGCCGCACGAAGACTGCCCGGACGATCATCCCCGGCCGCAGCCGCCGATCTTTATTGGCAATAACAATCTTGGTGCGATAGGTGCGCGTGGTATCGTCAGCGGCATAGGCAATGTGCTCGATATGCCCTTCGATCGCCTGGCCGTCAGGCGCAGTAATCCCGGCGGTAATCACCTGAACCGTCTGCCCCAGGTGGAGATAGGAGACATCCTTTTCCGGGACATCGGCAATCACTTTGAGACGGTCAACCTGGACCAGCCGCAACAGCGGCTTGCCCATGTCGATATATTCCCCGCGGTCCACGTAGATCCGATCAACAATGCCACTGACCGGGGCTTTAGGCTTGCTTTTGGCCAGCTGGATACGGGTTGTCTGCACAGCGGCCCTGGCCGCAGTCAGACTGTTTTCCAGATCGTCAACATCCTGACGGCTGACCAGCCCATCTTTTTCCAGTTGCCGGTAGCGTTCCAGCTTGCGCTCAGCGACAGCGACATTTTCTGTGTCCCGCATCAGGTTGCTGTTAATGGTGTCTGGATCAATCTCCAGCAAAATGTCTCCAGCGCCAACGGAATCCCCTTCCGAGTAATGGACCTTCTTGACCGGCCCGGCAAGTTCCGCCGCAATAGTCAGATCTTCCCAGGCTTCCAGGCTGGCCGGCAAGGTGAACGCTTCCTCCTGGTTTTCGCGGACCACCGTTTCAACACCAACGGGAATGACTTTTGCCACCGGCTCGGGTGCCGCCTGAACGGCAGCGTCCTGTTTTTTGTCACAACCGCTGACCAGCAGCAGACAGGCAAGGGCAAACCACAGCGCCACTCCGACCCGTTTATAAGTTCTCAAGGTTTAACTCCTCGTTATCTTCAGTCATAATGATATGGTACCGATCAAAAATGTTACCCCTGACAAAGGCCATACGAGCAACTGCCAGATGATATCTGATCATGGCATTAATGCGGCCAATCTTTGCAGAAATCATATTTTCCTGAAAACTGATCATGCGGAAGGTGTCAGACAGACCCTCATCGAGCCGCCGTTGTTCCTGCTGCAGGGTCTTTTCCGCAAGCTGGGCGAACCGTTCCGCAATTCCCAGTTGTTCCAGGTAACGGCGGGTATTGATTCGCTGTTGGCGCAGCTCATTGCGCACCGCAAGCTTAAGGTCCTGTCGGGCATAACGATCCCGCGTCAGCTGCATACGCGAGATCTGATAGCGCGCCCTGGCCTCACGATTCCCCAGAGGCATAGAAAAATTAAGGCCGACTCCCCACTGATAACCATCCCCTTCGGCAAGGGATCCTGCTGAATCGAGCCAGCCGCCTTCGTAGTGACTCCCCGGAACGGCCTGCCGATCCTCGCCGGCCAGGCCATTAAGCCCGGCCTGCAGATTAAGGTCGAGTTTGGGTTGCAATTGATTGGCCTGATAATTCTTTTGCAACCGGGCATTTTCAATATCAAAATCATTGATCTTCAGTTCAAGGCGCTTTTTCAGGGCCTGATCATAAAGAACCTGATCAGCGGGGAAGCTTTGCGGCTCGATCGTCTCGGGAAAGGCTTCGCTGCTTGCCAGCTGATAGTTCTCTGGCAACTGGTAGTTGAGCAACCGGCTCAGTTCCTCAAGCTGCAGGCTATGCTCCTGAATCGCTTGGGACAAACTCAGCTCCCGGTCGGCCGTGGCGGTTTCGGCTTCCTGAATCTCGGTCACCGCAACCACCCCGGCGGCAAAGCGCTTTCGGTTGGCTTCCAGCAGTCCCTGGGCCAAGGCCAGGGAATCCTTACGGAGCCGAATGAGCTGCTCACTGCCGGCCAGTTGCCAGAAGGCATCTTCCAGTTTCAAAATATATTGCTGGGCCTTGAGCAGGTAGTTCAACGACGCCTGCCGCTGATTGTTGCGGCTGAGCTTCAGGTTGGTGAGATTGACGTCGCGGCCCAAATTGCGCAGCAGGGGCTGAGTCAAACTGAGAACCAGGGCCGTCCGGTAGCGATCGTCCAGAGCGTTACTGAAATCGTTATCCGTCATCCATTCGGAATTCAAGGACACCGAAAGCTCCGTGCCGGTGCTCAGTTTTTTCCCGACCCCGACCTGGCCAGACGCGGTATCGGCTTTACTGTTACCACTGAATCCACTGCTCGACTCATAAGGGGTGGATTTCTTTTCATAACTGACCTTGGCCTGGACCTCTGGGTCGAATTCGGCCTGTTTAATCTGAACCTGCTGCGCTTGCTGGCCGACATTGACCTTCTCAGTGAGCAGTCCCAGGTTGTTTTCCAGACCAATGGCGATCAGTTCACGCAACGCTGGAGGGGGCGTTTCTGCTGCGGCGGAAGTGGCCAACAGCAAGAGTAGAAGCAGCATCCATAGCCGGGCCATGATCATGATTGAACCCCTTCCAGAAACTGGGAAAAGAGCTGCCGTAAAGCGTCCTCAGCCTGTTCAAGTTCGCTAACATGGCCTTTGAACCAGCCCGTCAGAACCCCCAGATAAACGGAAAAAGCATGCACAGCAAGCAAAAAGCTATCCTGTCCTGGCGCAATATCACCCTGCTGCTCGGCATCGATAAAGATCGCCTGCAGGTGATCGAGATACCTGCGATCATGGAGTTCTGCCTGTTCATTAATCGTACGGGGAAAGAGCATTTCTCTCATCATCTGCCGACCGAACTCTCGGTTTGCCGTTACAAAGGAAAATTTAACCACAAAAAACCTGACCAGTTTATCCAACAGCGGGCGCTCTTCTTCGCAATCGGAACGAAATTGGCTGAAGGCCTTTTCCAATTCAGTGTCACAGTAGGTGACAAATATTTCCTCTTTGTTTGAAAAGTATCCATAAATGGTCGTTTTACCGATACCGGCATCTAAGGCGATATCTTCGATACTGGTCGCTTCATAGCTTTTTTCAGTAAATAATTTCATTGCCGCGGCGCAAATCGCCTGCCTGGTTTCCTGCTTTTTCTGTTCCCGTATTCCTGACATCTGCACTCCTCGCTAAACTCGAACAGATTCGAGTTTAGCGATAATTGTTTTAATGTCAACCATGATATGTGATCATTAAACCTCTTGTAATATCTAGTTTCTGTCCGGAAACCGCCCTTTTTCGCAATCTCGGCGTCAAGCTACGCATTTGATTGTACGGCGTAAAGTACTACACTGCCGCACAAATGCTTGATTTCCTTGACCTTGCGGAAAATTTCTGGTTTCCAGATCAGAACCGTTACAGTATCCACCGGAGTTTCCAATCTGAAAACTTAGTCGTTGTCCTTCGGAGTTTTCGGATGGCAACTATCTATATAAATGCTTGCTTCTCCCCGAAGCGGGTCATAAGTAGAGGCGGGTTCCGGGGTCAATCGTGAATTAAACATTGCATCCATCTTATGAATCGAATAGGTTACATTCAATCGCTAATGCATGTGTGGAGAAACTATGAAAGAAACCCCTGAACGCCCCAAAGCAGACCTCAGAAAAAATCTCAGGGCACCGCTGATCATTCAGAAGGTTCATATTGACGGCGATCGCCCGGTGTTTTTCGGCTACACCAAAAATATCAGCAAAAGTGGAATGTTTATTGCGACGACCAACCCCATTGAACCGGGGCAACGCATCAACCTAGAATTTGCCCTGCCGGCTCCACTCAAAGGGCATGTCCGGTGTTGTTGTGAAGTGGTATGGAAACGTCCCTTCGGCTCGCATCTGCCTTTTGAGCCGGGGATGGGTATGAAGTTTATCGACCTTGACGATGAGGTATCGCAACAGATTGACGACTGGATCAAGGATCAGCTGTAAATACTCGTTCCACTGCTTGCCAAATAAAAAAGCCCAACTGTTTGAAACAGTCGGGCTTTTTTGCAACCTGCTAAACCAAAGCGCCCAGCGCCTGGGTTATTCTTTTCAGCGACTCCTCTTTGCCGAGGACTTCCAGCACCTGGTAAATACTCGGACTTGCCGTTCCTCCAGTCAGAGCCACTCGCAACGGTTGGGCGACCTTGCCGAATTTTAAACCGGTTTTTTCCATGATCACGGCAAAAGCCTTTTCAAGGGTCTCTTCATCGAACCGCTCACAACCGTTCAGCTGTTCAAGCAGAATTTCGAACAATTGCCGCTTGTCATTGCTTAGAAATTTATTTTTAGCCTTTTCGTCGTATTCAATCTTCTCAGCAAAATAGAATGCGGCGCCATCAGCCATTTCCACGAGGGTCGCGGCCCTTTCCTGCAGACTTTTGACAACTTCGACCAAATCAGGGCCAGTAGCCGTGGAAACACCTTTGGCTGCTAAAAACGGCTGCAGCAGTTCGGCCAAGCGGACCGGGTCGCCGCTCTTGATGTAGTGGCTATTCAGCCAGAGCAGCTTTTCCGGGTTGAAAACCCCGGCGGCCCGGCCGACATGATCCAGGCTGAATTTCTCAATCAGGTCGCTCATGCTGAAAATTTCTTCATCACCATGAGACCAGCCAAGTCGGGCCAGGTAATTGACCAGGGCTTCCGGAAGAAAACCCATCTCCTGATAAGCCATGACCGAGGTGGCGCCGTGCCGCTTGGACAGACGTTTTTTATCGGCTCCCAGGATCATCGGAACGTGAGCAAATTCGGGGACCGGATAGCCAAGGGCTTCGTACAGTAATACCTGGCGCGGGGTGTTATTGACATGATCGTCCCCTCGAATGATCAGGGTCATGCCCATTTCGGCGTCATCAACAACCACCACGAAATTATAGGTCGGGGTGCCGTCGGTCCGCTGAATGATCAGATCATCCAGTTCGTCATGCTGAAAGGTAATCGGCCCTTTGATTTTATCGACAAAGGTCGTTGCCCCCTGCCCTTCAGGCAGTTTGAAACGGACTACATAGGGCGCATCGGGCTGATCCGTACGATGACGGCAGGTGCCGTCGTATTTCGGTTTGCGCCCTTCCTTCAGCGCCGATTCACGCTTGGCATCCAGCTCTTCCTGGGTGCAGTAACAGCGATAAGCCTTACCCTCGTCAAGCAGTTGCTGAACTTTCTGTCGATACAGATCAAACCGGTCCGACTGGTAAAACGGGCCTTCGTCACAGGACAACCCCAGCCAGTCCATGGCGTTGAGAATAGCGTCGACGGATTCCTGGGTCGAGCGGGCCACATCGGTATCTTCGATCCGCAGGACATAGGTGCCATGCTGCTGTTGCGCGAGCAGGTAATTGAACAGAGCGGTCCGGGCGCCGCCGATATGAAGATACCCAGTCGGGCTGGGGGCAAAACGAACACGTAGATCAGACATGAAAACTCCTTGAAACCATATAAAAATAATTGGCCGTCGAACAAACCGAACCGCAGGACAACCAGATCCTCAGCGGATCGCCAGTCCGGCGTAGCCAACCACCCGACTGTTATCGCCGCTGACCTCACCGGAATGGGAATAACGGACCAGACGGCACTCCTCTGCACCGAGTTGAAGCGCGGCATGCATGACAACCACGGTCGGCAACACGCCGCACATCGAGATCCGATGTTCCTTCACCACCTGGTAAAGACGCTGCGGATCGAAATCGGTCATGGCTGAAATAGCCATATTATCGAGCTTTTTATTCTCAGCCGCCGGAAAAAAATGATTCATGTCACTGCTCGCCAGCAGTAACACCGGTTGCTGCCAATCCTTAAGCAGTGTTGCAAGCTCGGCACCCAGCGCCTGACACTCGGCGAAACTCAACTGCCCCAAAGCGATGGGCAAAATCTGCAGTTCCGGTTGTTTGCGGAGCAAAAACGGCAGCATGATTTCCAGAGAGTGCTCATACTGGTGAGCCTGGTCATCAGCCTCCGCTTGTGGAATCTGTTTCAACAGGGCCGTTCGTAACTCACTGGCCACCGGAACCGCCCCCAACGGCGTTGCCCAGGCCGCTGCCTTACTGACCGCGATCGCCGGGCCGCCTCCGTGATGGTTGGGGCCGAGCATAAGCACACAAGGAGGAACCGCCGCACTGCTGAAGACTTCCCCGGCGACAGCTCCGGAATAGACCAGCCCGGCATGGGGAACAATAACCGCTTTCACCGCCGGATCGTCTTCCGCCCAGGTCAGGAACGAATCGATCTGGTTGACTAATTCTTGAGGATCGGCAGGATAAAAGCTACCGGCAACGGCCGCAGGTCGAATCATAGCTACCTCCTTGAATCAATCAAAGTGTCCAACAACTCTGTTATCCCGCTACCACCATGACTTTTGCTTGTCTGGCCAGGAGTTGATCGGGCAGTAGCGGCCTGCTAGATCTTAAAGACTATTTTAAGGCCGATAACCATCAGCAGCAAGGCAAAGACCTTGACCAGCTTGGCCTGGCTGATTCGACTGGCCAGGGTGACGCCGACCCGGGCAAAAATAATCGTCAGGGGGGCAACCAAGGCCGCTACCAGAATATTAACATAGCCGAGGGAAAATGGGGCATGGACCGGTTGCTCCAATCCGTACCAGATATAACAGACCACGGCCGCCAAAGATGAAACCACGATCAGCGCACTGGAATTGCCGACCGCCAGACGAATCGGCACCCGCAGCAGCATGAACAACAAGGGCACGGCAACCACCCCGCCGCCGATGCCGAAGAAAGCGGAAAAGAAGCCACCGATCAAGCCGATCAACAACAGCGGTTTTCTGCTTCCGGAAAATTGATAATCCGTCAGGGTTTCCTGATTTTTATAAAAGATGAGTTTAAGGCTGACCAGAATCTGCATCACCCCAAAGGCTATTTTCAGCTTATCGCCGGGCAGGACAGCCGCCAGGGACGACCCGAGAATGGATCCCACGATCCCGCCCAGGGTCAAGTAGATCACCATGTACCAGTCAACATTGCCGCGTTTGCGGTGTGCCAGGGTGCTGCTGATAGCAGTGGGAAAAACTATGGCGAGGCTGGTACCGAAGGCGGAATGAACAACCATGTCAGGGGGAAAGCCGGCCAGGGGGAACAGCCAAAGAAACAACGGAACCAGGATGACACCACCGCCAATCCCGAGCAAGCCCGCCAGAAAGCCGGCGCAAGAACCCATCATCAGGGTTAAAATAATGATTTGTGGAGAAAGTAGTTCCATCGGTTCACCCGGAAAAAAAAAGTGTCAGCCGGAAACGGCTGACACTTTGAATTTGTGGAGGCCCCGCCCAGATTCGAACTGGGGATAAAGGTGTTGCAGACCTCTGCCTTACCACTTGGCGACGGGGCCATTTGATTCGCCGCTTTGGCGTGCGCATTGAAGTACCAAATCGCCCCAGGAGTGTCAAGGGGAAAATCCTGCTGCCCGTTCGATTTTAATAAAAATATTTTCCTTGGTAACTCCGGAACCGGTGCTGCTGGATATAATAGCCCGCCCTAAACGGTTGCTGCTGTTGAATTGTCCGCCCAACTCGACCCAAGTATCCAAAGGCAGATACATTTGACTATGATAACGAGAAAAATCAATATCAGGCGCCCTGTTCCCGCGGCCACCAGAGGCCTCCATGAATTCAGGATCAAGAGCAACCAGCACTTTGTCCCCCATCACCTGTACCGGGACCACACGAAAGCCGGTGGTAATTTTCTGGTAGGCGGTCCGTTCCCGGTACCCATTGATATCCCCGCTGAAAGCAGCCCATTCCTCGGTATAAGGGATATCCCGACCAATCTCCAGCCAGGCTACCGCACCCTCCTGGACCCGCAGGGAATATTCAAGACGGTGAAAATCATTCCCCAGGTAGCGCGTCCCCGGTCCACCCGCAGGCCTCTCTCCGGTTGCCAGGATGCGCTGCCCGGCCAGTTGGCTGTGACGTTCATTGCTGACCCGGATAATCAGCTGTTCGGGCTGCCGATCCAAGGCGGCGATCAGTTTCCCCACCGCGGCAATCGATTCAGCACTGCCCTGAACCACAATTGTCGGGCCGGCAGCAACGGCCTTTTCACCGCTATCGAGCAATTCACGAACCTGCCCGACAATTTCGACCGGAGCCCTTTCGGTCAGGGTAAAAACCTTGCTCTCGGCCTGAGCACAGACCGCCGTAAAATTGAGCAGGACAACCATGGCAAGCAGGATTAATCGGTACAACATCAGTTACTCCGCCTTTTTCCAATGGATACGATAGATTGCGTCAGCGCGATCATCGCTCAAGTAAAGGTTCCCGTCAGGGCCGACCACCGGGTCGACCGGACGCCCCCAGGCACTATCATCCAGTAGCCAGCCGCGCAGGAATTCCTGCGCCGGTCCACTGGGCCGACCGTCGACAAAGGGAATTCTGACCAATTTGTAACCGGTCGGGGTCGTACGATTCCAGGACCCATGCATGGCCACGTAGAGGCTGTTTCGATATTCAGCCGGGGCCTTAAGACCAGCCCCGAAATTGATCCCGAGGGGTGCGGAATGGGCTTGCAGGTCGACAACACTGGCCATGGTCTCCTTGCAGCGCGCAGCCGAACCGAGTTCCGGGTCGGGCGTCCGTTGACCGTAGCAGTAAGGCCAGCCGTAATCCTGCCCCTGGACAATCCGGTTGATTTCATCGGGCGGTACGTTATCCCCGAGCATATCCCGTCCGTTATCGCTCCCCCAGAGGACATCACTGCCAGGAGCAAAGGCCAGCCCGACTGAATTGCGCAAGCCGCTGGCATAGACAGCGGACTGCCCGGTGGCCGGATCAACCTTCATCACCGTGGCGCGCAAGGGATCAGCTTCGGCGCAGGCATTACAGCGGGAACCGATGGACAGGTAGAGGGAACCGTCTTTGCCGAGGGCCAACGAGCGGGTCCAGTGCCCGCCATCATCCGGCAAGCCATCGAGGATGGTTCGTTCCGTATCGATGGAGTTGTCGCCGTTCCTGTCCTGCAGTTCCAGCAGGCGGGAGGTTTCGGCGACATAGAGCTTATCTCCGTCCCACACCAGACCATGGGGGCGGTCCAGACCGACATGAAACAGAATCGGCTGTTCCGCAAAGCCGTCCCGGTTTTCATCCTTGAGCAGATAGATGGCACCAAGCTTGGGAATGCTGGCATACAGCCTACCGGTATCGTCAAAAGCGAGCATGCGGACCGGACCGGGTAGCCGCGCGAACAGTTTGATATCGAGGTCTGCAAAAGCTTCAAGCTGCCGCTCAGTCGCAAAGGGTCCGCTATACTCGTCCTGCGCAATCTGCAGCGGGACCATGGTTCCCCGAACAGCGGGTTGTTGCAGTCCTTGTTCAAACGCGGAAATGCTGACCCCGGCACTGGGATAGATCTGATTGATGGTCAACAGAGCCGTTAAAGCAGTCAAAGCCACAGTCACCGCGGTCAGCTTGCCGCCGGCGGTTTTAAAAATCAATCCCAACCCGCCCCCCAGCAACAAGGTCGGACCAATGATATAAAAATTGTTGCCCGGCGGCATGCTGTTGAGGAGAAAGGCGCTTATCCAGCCACTCAGCAGGAGAACGACCCCCAGACCGATCCGTAATTGTCGTTTCATCGTGAACATACCCCCTTATCGGTCATCAGCCGAGTTGTTTTTACCTTTCCACACAAAAGGAATGCTTTAAGTATAGCAAGGAACCCCTATGACTCAGACTAAATGGCCACAAAAGCAGGAACAGGACTCTGGATCTTATGTGTTCCTGTTAGGATGACTTTTTTGAAGAAATGAGAAATTCCAGGCGAACTTAGGGAAGGCTGCGAGTGGCGTTTGTTTAAGTAACTTTGCAGTAAACTCGGGACTATCCCCAGGGTCATCAGGGGCTGTCCCAGATGTTTGCGGCCCTTGGAACGCTGGCGGTTTGCACCGCAAAAGCCTGGGACAGCCCCCGAGCGGGGACAGTCCCGGTTTTGCTGCCATTGGCTCTTTATCGAGCGCCATTCGGAGGGGCAGCTAAAATCAATCTCAGTTGTTTTTTTATGGTGCCGAACGGGTCGTTCAATCCGCCAAAGAAGTGATCTGGTAACAGCGCCGAATACTGATTGCAGCCGCCACAGCGACAGTTGCGACATAAGTGCGACCCACAACGACATGAGACAGATATTCAGGTTGCGCTAAAGGTCCTTGAGCAAGCCCGGAAAACCCGCAACCAATCATCTTCAGAACAGCTTCCTTGCGGGTCCAGAGCCGATAAAAAACCCGTCTTTGACGGACTGCTGAAAAGGATCTCAACTGGTTTTGTTCAGCCGAAGTCAAAAACCTGGTGGCAATTCCGTTGAAATCGAGATGTGCATCAATCTGCTCAACATCAACACCTACGGCCGCACCCGAAGTGATCGCCAGCATCCCCCAAACGCCGGAATGACTCAGGTTGAACGCCAACGACCGCTCATGCACCGAAACGTCCAGCAGCGGTTTACCATCCTCTGAGGCGGTCACAACCAACTGCTGCGGTTCAGTACCAAGATAACGGGAAAGAATCCGCCGGGTCATAGCCCGACAGAGGACAAATTGGTATTTTTTAGCTGGAATCAGCAGCTTATCGGCGCGGGCATTTTCCTGAGGGGTTAACAGCGAACGATAAAAATCCACAGGATCATTTTCAAAACACAGCGGAAACCGCCACAAATCAAGGGTTCCATTGCCAATGGCCGGGCGGTCCGGCCCAGGCTGCCAGTAGCGCTCATGGCCGCTCATGGCCATCCAGCCAGGCGGTCAGCCGCGCAAGACCTTCATCAATACTCACCTGCGGCCGATAACCGAAATCACGCCGCGCCGCAGACAGGTCGAACCAATGGGCAGTGGACATTTCCTCTGCCACAAAACGGGTCATCCGTGGTTCGCCCGGCAATTTAAACAGCCGGTAAAACTGTTCCAGCAGCCAGCCGAGCCCGTAGGCCAGCGAGGCTGGAATGGTTCCGGTCACCGGGGTCACCCCGCCAGCGGCCAGAATCTGATTGACCAGCTGCCAGAGCGGCACAGGCTCGTCATTGGCAATGAAATAGACCTTGCCCGAAACCGCCGAGCCGGGTGCAAGCACCTGCGCCGCAGCCAGATGGGCCTGGGCAGCGTTATCGATATAGACGGTATCGACCAGGCAATCACGACGCCCGATCCTGCGCAGCTGCCCTTTGCGGCCACGCTCCAGAATCCGCGGCACCAGATGATTATCCTCCGGCCCCCAGATCAGATGGGGACGCAACGCGACCGTTGTCAACCCAGGGCCATCAGCGGCCAGCACCAGCCGCTCAGCAGCGGCCTTGGTCTGCGGATACCAGGACAGGTAATGATCCGGATAGGGCACGGTTTCATCACAATTTTCCATGTCCTTGCCGCTGAACACCACACTGGGCGAGCTGGTATAAACCAGGCGTTTGACCCCGTGACGGCGACAGGCATCAATCACGTTCTGCGTTCCCAGCACATTGGGCCGGTAATAATCATCGTAACTGCCCCAGACCCCGGCTTTTGCGGCAACATGAAACACCAGCTCAGTCCCTGCCACAGCCGTTGAGACCGCTACGGGGTCCGTGATATCGCCTTGCTGCTGGTTCACTCCGAGTGCAGCGAGGTCAGCGGAATAGCTGCGTGCCAGAGAGGTGACGCGGTCTCCCTGCTCTACCAGCAACCGGACTATCGCCTTGCCGAGAAAACCGCCGCCGCCGGTCACCAGGACGTTCATGAGAGCTGCTCCTGTGCCCAGACCGCCAGTTTTTCCCGGAAAATCTTGGCGTTGTGACGGATATCAACAGGGAACTCTCGGTGGATGAGAAACTGCTTGATGTTCTGCGTCAAACTATTTGTTTTCGCGATCTTTTTAAGGTCTTCAAGGATGACTTCTGCAGCTTGGGAATGACCCGGCTCCAGTTCCACGCAGATCACCGGCAGCGTCTCCTGCCCTTTAACAATACCGACCAGGGCGGTGCGCAACACCTCCGGATGGGTATTGAAAATCGCTTCACAGGGAATGGAAAACAAAGTCTCGGCGGTGGTTTCAACCCGATGAGCCTTACGGCCGCAGAACCAGATCCGGCCCTGGTCGTCACCGTAGCCGAGATCCCCCATGCGATGATAAAAACCACCGGCCGGATCGGCGATTTTTGCCAACCGGGTTGATTCTTCGCGGTGAAAATATTCCCGGGTCACCTGTGCGCCCTTGACCGCAATTTCACCGATTTCCCCGGCCTTAACCTGCAGGTCAGCGGACCATTCCGGCAGTTCTTCATCGCTGATGCGAATGATTTTAAGCTCAATACCGGGGACCGGATAACCGACACAAACCCCTTTGCCGAGATCGGTCAGTTGAGCGGTTTCAGCAAGGATGGTCTGGCTGCCGACGGAACAGACCGGCAGTGCTTCGGTCGCGCCGTAAGGAGTAAATATTTCAACATTTTCTCCCAACAGACGAGTAAAATCGGCGAGCACCCCGGCCGGAACCGGCGCTCCCGCGGAAATCACCCGCTTCAGGCTGGGCAGTTTAACCCCATGTTGACAACCGTAGCGGCCGACCCGGCGAATCAGCGCCGGCGAACCGAACATGGTGGTGGCCTGAAAGCGCTGGACCGCACCGATGATATTGTCAGGGTTGACACTACCGGGCTTGGTGAAATCCATGGCCGGGATTACTGAAGTCATCCCCAGGGCAGGAGCAAACAGGGCAAACAGTGGAAAGGTGGGCAGATCGATTTCACCCGGTTCAATGTGATAAACCTGACGTAACGCTTCAACCTGGGCCAGGAAGTTGCCATGACTGTAGACGGCCCCTTTGGGGACGCCGGTGCTGCCGCTGGTAAAGAGGATGGCGGCGGTTTCATCACGCGTACTGTCAACGGTCCGATAGCTCGACTCTGCCAGGCTTTGTTCAAGCAGGCGCTGCAAAGTGGTGCCGCCCCAAAACCAGCGGGAACCGACGGTCAGCAGAATGCGGATGCTTTGTTTCCCCCACCCTAACAGAATCCGCGCCGCGTGCGCCTGCGGGATGCCGATAAAGGCTTCCGGGGCGGCCTCTTCCAGGCAGGTTTTCAGATTTTTCAGTCCCATCCCGGGATCGATGAGCACCGGCACTGCGCCGACCTTGAACAGGCCGAAGGTCAAAGCGAAAAAGTCCGGACTCGGCTTGACCATGAGAACGGTCCTTAGTCCGCGCCGGATGCCGATACGCTCAAGCCCCAGCGCGATCCGGTCACTTCGCTCATTTAACTGGCGGTAGCTCAGGGTCAGATAATCGGCTTCCCTGCCAGCCTTCTTGCCAAGGGGAAAATGAACCGCTGGAGTCTCCGGTTGCAGCGCGGCCATGCGCGGTAGATAAGATGCTATATTGTAGTCACTGTCCGCATTCATGATGACTTGGCAGCAATTGAGACGGGATTGGCCAATAAGAATTGTTTGACCAGGGGCAGAATCTCGTCTACGGCATCTTCAAGAATGTAATGACCGCAATCGACAAAAGAATGAACCTCGGCCTGGGGCAGGTATTCCTGCCATTTTTCAAGGAAATACCGGTCAAACACAAAGTCTTTTTCACCCCAGCAAATACAGGTCGGCACCTGGGCGAACTGCGGCAAGGACTGCCCGACCCGACGGATCAGATCGAAACCGGGATCATTCTCAGCTAACGGGATATCCTGTACAAAGCGCAGGGTCGCAACCCGGTTGTGCCAGCTGTCATAGGGGCTGCAATAAGCTTTACGCAGCGCCGCGGACATGCGCCGTCGCTTACATCCGACCCAGGCTGCCCCGCGGGCGAAGATATTCAGTCCCTGAACAAGAAAAGCGCCGAATTGGGTGTCCCGGCAGATCTTCAGGGCAAGGGGGAACTTTTTGCCTTCCGGCAAGGGAAACGCGGCGGTATTGAAGATCACCAGTCTGGCAATCCGCTCCGGATTAGCAGCCGCCCAGGCCATGCCGATCATCCCGCCCCAGTCGTGAACGACCAGGGTCAGTTTGGCCGGTAGATCAAGGCTGTTCAGCAGCGCATCGAGATCCGCAACCCGCTGTTCCAGCCGATAGGAATACTGGGAGTCGGCGGGCTTATCCGACAGGCCGCAACCGATATGATCGGGGACAATCACCCGGTGGGTCGAGCGCAGCTCGCGAACCAGGTTCCGGTAATAGAAGGACCAGGACGGGTTACCGTGGAGCATGACCACCGCCTCCCCCTGCCCTTCGTCAAGATAATGGTATTTCAGCCCGTTCAGATCCAGAAAATGGCCGGTAAACGGATATCCAGCCTGCTGCAGTTGCACATCCTCTACCATTGGATGGCCATCATCAGGCAGTTCAGACCGCTACCGATTCCCAGGAACCCGACCAGGTTGCCGGGACGGATCATATCCCGCTCTTTGGCGATCGCGGCAGTAATCGGCAAAGACACGGTCCCCATGTTGCCAAGGAATTCAAAGGTGGGAAAATCCTTGTCAGGGGCAATCCCCAGGGTCTGCAGAATCAGCTTCTGGTGGGCTTCCCCAACCTGGTGGCAAATGACCCGGTCGATGCGCTCCGGGCTGAGTCCCAGCTCCCGGGAGAAAACCTCCCAGGTGCGCTTGCCCAGTTCCACGCCATGCTTCATGACAGAAACCGCGTCGGTGCGCATAAAGGGAGAATGGGAACCGTCCGCCTCTTTGCGGATTCCCCAGCGGCACAGCTCATTGAACTGCGGTTCGGCAATATTCACGCCGCCCAACAGCCGGGGCCGCCGGGACGGGGCGAAGGAGCCATCGGTCAGCAGCACGGCAGCGGCACCGGAACCACCGGTCAAGGTCGCCAGTGAGGTTGTAAACAATTCCATGGTCGGATTGTCGAGCATCTGCTGGATCATGATCTCGTTGATTTCCCGCGAACTTTCACAGGCGACGACCAGGCCGCAGCGAATCTGTCCCAGTTCGATGCGGTTGGCAATATCGAGAACACCGTTGAGCACGCCGAGGCAGGCATTGGAGATATCATAAACCGCAGCATCCCCCTGCACACCCAAAGCAGCGGCGACCTGGCAGGCCGTAGCCGGCTCGAAATACTCCCGGCAGACCCCGGCATAAACCACGGCACCGATATCCTGAGGAGCGACGTTCCGTTCCTGGAGACATTTTCTGGCTGCGGCAATCGCGCCATGGGAGACCGGGGTATTCGGTTTCCACCAACGCCGTTCGCGGATGCCGGTCAGCGCTTCCAGCTGCCCCGAACCAATATGCAGCTTCTCGTAAACAGGGGCCAGTCGCTGTTCCAGCTCGGCCGACGACATGACGATCGGGGCCAGCTCATAACCAACCGACTCGATAAATACTCTTGAATATTTCATCTATGCAATGCTTCAGGGCAAAAGGTTGATCTGACTACGGAAAGCTCTTGTAACATGAAATCAGGCCGAGGTGAAGTCTCTCAAGTCGATTCCCCGTCAACCGGGTGCAACCGGAGGGAAAAATCGTGCATCTGGTAGATCACTTTGCCATCGACAGACAAACTGCCGTCAGCGGTGATAATCCGCTGCTCCTCATCAATCGCCTTGATCATCGCCTCCACGGTGACCTGGCGGTTGGCGGGAATAACCTGGCCGCGATAGTTCCAACTGTGCGGCTTGCCACAGGCGACGGTCTCAAAACGGCTGTCCTGGTCCACCTGCCAATGCTCGGCTGCAAAGACTTTCAACAATTGCAGAAACGATTCCAAGCCAAGGGAACCTGGGCAGACCGGATCTTGATAGAAATGCGCTTTAAAGAACCATTCTTCAGGGTCCACCTTTTTCTGGCCGCGAACATAGCCCAGGCCATGGGGACCGCCTTGGTGGATCAGCAGCTCGATCCGGTCGATCATCCGCAACTTACTGGCCGGGAAAGGTGCCTCTTCAGGGTAGGTCAAGGTGCGGGCCGTTGCCAACTCATCTTCGCCCGGTTCATAGAGCGCGGCACCGCGCACGCCGACCTGCTGCGCCAGGGACTCCTTGGAGAAGAACCCGAATAGAGTGTCCCCGCTATAGACCGGCCCCTGCCGATCGCTGACCTGAAAATCATACCCCTGGATGATCATTCCGCCACTGCTGGCGATGCGGGTGATCTTGACAGCAATTTCCAGGGTTCCGGAAGCCGCGGTGACCGGCCGATGCATGACCGCGTTGCCGTCGAGATTGCGGAACGACAGGTCGACCGGGCTGGTCAGTGCCGAGCCAAGGTAAGCGGCCAGCCAACCACAGGGCTGCAGGCCGATTTCCAACAACACACTGAAGGGCATATCCGACTGGCGTCCGGCGGCGAAATACCAGGCGTCCGGCGGCACGTCATACTCGGCAACGATCGACACGCCCTCCACCAACTTCCAAGGTTCGCCGTCGATCGCAACAATGCGATCCAGAAACTGGAACGGCGGCCCGGGCAGCCGGGCGATCTTGCGCTCCTGATCAAAGACCTGATAAGGCTCGCCGAAGGCAAAGGAGGGTTTACCGATGGCAAAGGCGGTAATGCGCTCGGTATCAAACAGGACCTGACGCTTGTCGGCAGCCTGGATCGGCTTGTTTCCGGACCAGATTGCCTCGATCTTTGCGCGGTTCAGACCGGACAGGCGGACCGACATGTCCGGTATCTCGACGATCGGATGCCCGTCGGCATACATCAATGCGTCGACAATCGCATAGGGTTCCGGACCATAGCCAAGTTCCTTGATATTGACCCGGTAGGTGACTGTTTTAGTGGATTCGATAACCTGACCACGGCATTTCAGTCCGCTGGTCACCCCGGGCACCGGTTCGCACCAAGTCTCCCCTTCTTCACCGATCCACCCCATGCGCAGCAGATAAATCCGCAGAGTATGCAGACAACATTCATACATCAGCGTGCCAGGCATGACCCGGTCATCGACAAAATGACAGGTCAGGAACCAGTCTTCGGGATGAATATCCATCTCTGCGCTGATCTGGCCGATACCATAGCGACCGCCGCGGGGATCGAGCCGGGTGACCCGATCGACCAGTTTAAGCTTGCCGCCCGGCAGCGTATAGGGTCGCTGCAGAGGAAGGTTGGCGAACTGGGGTCCGAAACAAGCGACGAGATCACCCCGATAGAGGGCGTCGATCTGGGTTTCATTATAGGATTCCACAGCCAGGGGAACCGGCTCCTGCCAGTCCGTGGGCAGCTTGCCCGGTTGCGGCAGTAGATCCAGCTTGGTGTGGACGATGCCGCGCCCGGCGGCCAGTTCCGCTGCACTGAAAAAGCCGGCGCAGCCTTTGGCCATGGACAACAGCGGCTGACCGTTGACCGTTCCTTCAAAACTGAAACGGAACAGGTAAGTCTGATCCTGGCGGAAGAAATTATGGATTTTTATGTCATAGCGGATGGTATCGCCGGGCTGAGGCAGCCCGCGATGAAAAGTCACTTCCGCATCAAGGAGCCGATAAACCGCCTCACCTCTGGTGATGAAATCGATCCCCAAATAGCCTGACAGGAACAGATCGGCCTGACCGGCCTCAACGGCAACACAGGTCGGAATCCGCAACCCGTCGAGATACCAGCGATCCGGGGTGACATCATGTTCGGTCACCACCCGCCCTTGAGTCATGGATTTGGGTTGCCCTTCCACACCCAGAATACGGTCGACCAACATCAGCGGTTCGTCAGGCAGACGAACCCGGCTTGGAAACTGATCGACAGCGGCAAAGTCGGGACCGAGCATTTTGCCAACGGAACCGATGGCGAACTCCAGACACATGGCCCGGTCAAAGGCAACCGGGGCGGACTCCGGTTGTGGCGGCTTCGGAACGGTAGCGCTCAACTGTTTTGCGTCTGCCTTCAAAGGTGCTGCCGGTAAAAGGTCTTCGGGTAAAGGTTGGCCGCTGGCCTCAAACTGCTGGAGCAGGCCCAATTGCTGACGAATATTGCTGCTCAGCGCCTGCTCCATGGATTTGGCGAAGTTGAGGTAAGCTTCGTGGGCAGCGGCGCCGGACTGCAGCAACCGGGTCATAGTTGCAGCAACCCCTCCGTCCGTAGCGGCTTCCGGGGCAGCCTGCGGACAATTTAACGGTTTAATAATTTCTTCATCCATCTTATTAACAACAGGCTCATTACCGACTGTTTTCTGAGCATATTTAATATCAGGAAGCTGTGGCGAAAAAGCATTCCCGCCGGAGCGAAGAAGGATCTTGCGGTTACCACGAGCAGCGATATTTTCGGGTGGTGTTTTGCTCACCGGGTAAAGCTGCGCAAAATCGACCGGCACCCGCTCAGCCAGACAATGGGCCAACAAGCGTAATAGCTGGGTGCTTTCAGCAACACCCGAAGCACACAGGGCGCGGGATAGATGTGGGCGCTCCCCAAGGATGCTGTTAATCATCCGGCTGCAGGAATTGCCGGGACCGACTTCTAAAAACAGCCGTGCCCCATCAGCATAAAGTTGCTCGATCACCCGCGGATAGTCGATGGTATCCAAAGCCTGGGCCAGAATGACATCAGCGGCGTTGGCCGAGGTCAACGGGTATTTTTTCCCCAATGCACAGCTGTAGAAATCGATCCCCGGGGGCGGCGTGACCTCAAACAGGTGCAGCCGTCGATAGGCCTCGGCCACAGCCTTGGTCACTTCACAGTGGACCGTGGTCACCCCTTGCAGAGGGATGAAATGACAGCCGAGATCGCGGACCAGTCTTTCCACCTCGCTACGTTGGCCACCGATCACGCATTCGCGATAGCTATTGACGATCAGCAGATAAACTTTGTCGCGCCCCTGCAGCAGCGAACGCACTTTGTCGGCCGCTACGTTGACAATACCGAGGGACCAGTCGACCGGCTCGTTGGCAGGCAGATTCCAGATCCGGCGCGCCGCCTGGCAGGCTCCGGCCAACTCATCGGTAAACAGTGCCGAAGTTTTCAGCCGTTTGAGCATTCCATCCCGCTCGCGCCAGGCACTGGAAGAGAACAGTCCGGATGACTCGCCCAGGCTGTAACCGCTGATCATTTGCGGGTGGATATTGAAATTGCGCAGCAGATCGTGCAAGGCCGTACACAAGGCAACATGGGAAATCACCAGGGCATTATGATCCTCATGGAGTTGCGGCTGCAACTCCTGGTTCCAGAACCGCCAGGGCTGATATTGATCTGCCAGCAGCAGGCTGCTCTGTTCCTGGGCCGCATAGATGTCCGGTCGGAACAGGGACAGTTCGCGCCCCATCCCGGCAAAATGGTTGCCGGAGCCAGGAAAAACAAAGGCGACTTTGCCCTGCCTGGTCAGGGGATCGGCAGAGTAAAAAATCCGCTCCCGCAACGCCGGCGGCAACAGGGTCCCGTTGCCATCTCCTTGGCCGAATTGTCGGCCTAAACTCTGTTCAGGATTGTTTCTGAGGGCCTGTTCGGCGTAGCTGATCAGCTCGTTCAATTCCTGCTCAGCAGCACTCACCAGGCTGATACAGAGAGGCAACTGCGGTTGCGGCGGATGGGCTTCAAACCAGCTGCGCGCCATAGTGGCAAGCGGCTTTCCGGTCAACGCCCGAGCCAGATCCTGCAATTGGGCCAAACCGTCCAAAAGCTGGGCCGCTGAATCACCTTCAATAACAAACAGCGCTTCGGCAGCAGGCGAGGTCAGCCCGTAGCTGAGCTCGCCTCGCTCCTGCTCGGGGCCCTGGTATTCTTCCAGGACCGCATGCAGTGCGGAATGGTCCAAGCCGAGATCGCTGACCAACATCCGGCGCGGCCCACGAACACGATTGTGCAACCAATACTGGGGCGCCTGTGGGGTCCAGCCGTTGCCGCTTGCAGCGGCTTGGACGGCAACACCCGTGGAGGTTCCTGAAAGCAGCCGACGGTGCAAACAGAGCGCCGCTTGGACAACCGCCGCCAAGCCACCGGCACCGCCACTGTCGCCGATATAATCGGCCACGGCGGAAAGACTCCAGGGTCGGTTATCGTCCCGGTCGGCCAACAGTTTGTTCAACCCCGCCGCTTCACGGCTTAAAAACGCCGCTGGACCGCTGCTCCCGGAGATGACGGCGTCAAGCTGGCAGGGTTTGATCCCGGCATGAGCGCAGGCCCCCTGCAACGAATCGAGCCAGGCGTCATCATCCCGCCCCTGTTGTTCGGGTGAGCCGCCAATAATACTGTCGATGCCGCTGATCACGGCATAAATCCGGTCGCCATCCTGCTTGGCATCAGCCAGGCGTTTGAGCACCAGGGCCGCGGCGCCTTCGCCGACCAGGGTATCTTCTGCCAGGGTGCCACCCAGTTGCCGGCTCAACACAGCGCGCAGATCTGCGGCAAAATCGACAGCCCCGACAATCGCCCGGGTAATGGACCCTTCCTGCAAGGCATGAATACCGGCCTGCAATGCGCTAAGCCCGGAGGTTTCCTCGCTGGAGAGGGTGAAACTGGGTCCGCCAATGCGGAATTCCTTGGCGATCCGGCTTGCCACTGTACTCCCCAGGGCGCCCATGGTTCTATTGGCGCTCAAGGCCGGCCCAGCGGCAGTCCGCAGTTGCGCGATCCACTCGGCCATTTGTTGCTCATCCAACTCCAGCCCGAGTTCCTGAGCCCAGCGCGGAGCATATTTTTCCAGTGCCCAGCGAAAGCTGAAGTTGGTTGCATTCAGATCAAGGCCGCAGCCGATAAAGACCCCGGCAAAAAGCAGATCAGCAGCAGTCAGATCGGCATCGGCCAACGCTGCGGCTGCCACTTTCAGCATCGCCAGTTGCCGCGGCAGCATTTCCGCCAGTTCCAGCGGCGGGATTCTGAATTCGCCAGCAACGGCGGAAACCTCAGTCAAGGGGTAGCCCTGCGCTGCTACAGAATCAGGCAAAATCTGGCGCAGCCAGCGGCTGCTTTCCGCTCCCCACCAGTTAGTGATCGTTTCAGGCGATCTGGGCGTGGCATCTTTAAACAGCTGCTGGGCAAATTGGTCCAGGCTGTCCAGTCCGCCAAAATGGGTCGCCATCCCAACAATGGCCACCGGCTGCTGCTTTTTCTTAGAAGACGGATGAATCCGGACCGGGTTTCTTTTCCCCGCCGCTGGTCGCCACTCTTCAATCAGCAGATGGGCGTTGATGCCGCCAAAACCGAAGGCACTGACCGCAGCGCGACGCGGTTGTCCGGCGCGCCGTTCCCAATGTTCAGAACGCTTGAGAATGCGGAACGGACTGCTGTCCAGATCGATCCCGGCAGCAGGTTCATCGAAGTTGACCGTTGGCGGTAAAATCTCATGCTTCATGGCCACAAGGGTCTTCAGCAGCGCGGCGGATCCGGCGGCAGTCAACAGATGGCCGATATTCGCTTTCACCGAACCGATAACGCATTGCCCCGGTCGCCAGGAGCTGTCCTGCCAGAGCTGCGAGAGACTGGAAAATTCCACCGCATCACCAACCGGGGTTCCGGTCGCGTGACATTCAATCAGATCGACCGCATCAGGGGTCCAACCAGCCTGTTTGTAGGCGTCGCGCATAGCCCGCAGCTGACCTTCCGCAGCCGGAGCCAGCAGATTCCCCCCCAGATCATTGGAGAGCCCAATCCCGCGGATGACCGCATAAATTCGATCACCGTCACGCACGGCATCCTGGGTCCGTTTCAGCAACACCAGACCGCAGCCTTCACCGACCACCAGCCCGTTGCCGTTACGATCAAACGGCGAGCAGGTGCCGCTTGGGGAGAGCGCCCTGAGCTGAGAGAATCCCATCTGGGTATAGAGGGAGTCGGGCCGTGACAGCCCACCCGCGAGCATGGCATCGGCCCGCCCGGACAGCAGCTCATCGACGGCGAGTTTGATGGCATACAGGGATGAGGCACAGGCCGCATCCACGGTAAAACAGGTGCGCTGAAAGCCGAGGGCCCTGGCCAGCAGCGATGCCGGTAAACCGGCGACATAGTGGTTGAGGGGCTCCAACTGGTGTTCCGGCAAGGAGAGCTGTCCGTCCGCAGAGAGCCGCTCGACAAAGGTCTGGCCGAGAAAAGAGCGCGCCAACGCGGAAGATTTTTCACTGGGCAAGGCCAGGTTACCGATGATGATGCCGGCCTGGCCCGGTCGTGGCTTTTTCCCGCGCACATCAGCCAGAGTCTGCTGACCGACTCGCAGCAGCAGTCGGAACATCGGGTCGAGTCTAGCGAGAAAACCGGCGTCAATCCCCAACCCGGGGATCTCGGCCGTATCGGTGGCCGGATCAAGAAAGCAAGCCTTGCGCGAATAGACCCGATCCGGGACGCCGACCCTGGCGTCATAGGCTTCATCAGCCGCAAGCAGCCAGCGTCCCGCCGGGGGTTCGCTGGCCGTGTTGACGTTATGAACGATATTATCCCAAAAACGATCAAGGGTCGGAGATGCTGGGAACTCACCACCGACCCCGACAATCGCAACAGATTGAGCAAGGGGCATTTTCAAGCGACTCCAGTCAGTTTATTACGCTGGAAGGTTGCATTCAGCGAGGCATCGATCACACATTCGTAGTTCTCGATCCGCGCCACCAGCGAACCGTCGGTGGCATCGACAAAGTCGATCTGGGCAACGGCACGGCTGGCGCTCCGCTCAATGACCTTGACCCTGATTTCGGTCCCGGAGGTCGGGAAACGCTCGCGGTACTGCCGATAACGTTCGGCAAACACCGGCAGCGATCCGGCCTGATATTGATCAAAACTCCATAGGATCAATGACTGGAAGCTGCTGTCGAGGACCAACGGATCGGCAAACCAGCTACTGCGCAGCGGCTGGTCGATCCATTGCCCGGGCGACGGCGCACCCTGAGCAACCACGCTGATCCCCTGGCTGGAGCAACCGATTACCCGGTTAATGCCGTGGAAGTCGCTGCCATGGAACAGACGGTCGACGGTGTAAATTTCCCCGTCCCGGCTATAGGCCGGCAGTTCAGGAGCCGGTAACGCAGCTTTGGCGGCCGGCAAAGCCGAGGCCAGAAGGATTCGACCCCGTGCATGGGGAACGACCTGCCCTTTTGTGTTGGTGCCAGAGATTTCCACCGGCACGACATGAATTCCGTCGCTCTTGATCGCTTTACCGGTCATGACCTGCAAGCTGTAGCTGCTATCCGCCGCCAGGATGACCCCTTTCAAGACCCGCAGGTCATTAAACCCCTGAAATTTCAGGCCGGGATTGTTGTGGATCGCACCATGGGCCATCCATTCGACCATGATCGCCACCGGCAGAACCGCTTTGCCATCCATGACATGAGATTTTAAAAACGGATACTGTTCAACGGACAGTTCAAGATCAAACGCCTTGGATACGTAGATATTCGCTTGCGGCTCGGCGGTCGAAAGAGCGCTGTCCTGTTCTTCGGCGCCGCTGATCACCAGTTCGACAGCCTCCCCATCCTGATTGGATAACTCCTGCAGCAGATAGTCGGTCCCGGCCTGCAGATCGATGACTGCAACTCCTTCCCGGGCAAAAACTTTCTTCAGTTCCGGGGTCACCATCCCCCCGTCCCAGGGGCCCCAGTTCAGGGCCAGAACCCGGCAGTGAGGCAATTTCTCCGCTTCTGCCGCAGCGATTTTATTCAGCACCTCATTGGCAACGGCATAGTCGACCTGTCCGATGCGCCCAAAACGCCCGGTCGAGGAGGAATACAGAGCGAGGAATTGCAAATCTGCTTCAGTCACTGAAGCGAGCAGGTTGCGCAAACCGTCCACCTTGGTGGCGTAGACCTGATCAAACTGGGCCAGGGTCTTTTCCTTAATCAGTTTGTCGGCCAGCACCCCGGCACCATGAATTATTCCGCGGACCGGACCGTACTCAGTAACAGCCTCGGCGACAACCGCACGGCACTGATCGGCATCGCGCAGATCAACGGACCGATACAGGGCTTTACCGCCAGCGTTGAGGATCCGCTCCAGAGTTGCGCGGATTTCCCGCTCGGCACTGATCCGCTGATACTCCTGGGCAACCTCTTTCGGCTTCATCGGCCCGGCAACATGAGTGAGAATTCCCTTTTTGATGGCGGCCTCATCTTGCAACCCGTTGAGCCAGGCCGGCTCGCTCTCACTAAGACGATTGCGACCCAGTAACAGCAGTGTTGCCTGACTGGCGCGCGCCAGCGCAACAGCCGCTTCGGCAGTGACGCCCCGAGCACCACCACTGATCACCACCAGATCTCCGGCTCCGACCGGCAGTTCCAAAGCCTGACTGGACAGGGTTTGCTCGACCAGTTCCAGCCCCTGAATCCCGACCGAAGTCACGCCGACCTCAAGGGGGCCGGCCAGGAAGATCTCGTTGACCAGGGTCTCGGCAGTCGCTTCGATCTCCATTCCCATGGCGATATCCAAGGCTTTGCAATGAATGGATGGCCATTCCAGGGCTGCAGTTTTACACAAACCGGCCAAGCCGCCCGACAAGGGATCGCTAATGTTGCTGCGCGATTTAAGCCCGAAGCAGCCGTTCAAACGGGAGACGGTGGCAATAAAGGCACCACCGCGACCACTGGCCGCATCCAGAGCGGGTTCACATTTTTGTAGCAGGGCGAATGAATCGATTAAAAAGCGGTCGCTGGTTCCATGTAGAGGCGCCATCATAACCAGCCCGGCAAGGGCCTCGGGAATGTCCAGGTCGGCCAATTCAGCCAGGGAAATTTTCCGTGGGATCAACTGGCGGGCAGTAAACTGCTTACAAAGCTCATCACTTAAAGCAGAACCGTCATCAGTAATCCAGACCTGCGCGCCAGAAGTAAAATTGAACTCCTTCTGGGGACGCTTTTTGGGCAACGGTAAGGCCTGGAGGACCTGCCGGGAGATCCCTTTGGCAGCCGCAACCGATTGACTGGATGAAGGGGCCCTGGTTTCTTCCGAACCAGACAGGCTGGCCAGAAAATCGACGATCTGACCGACGGTCTGCAAGGTGCCCAAATGTTCCGGCTTAATGGCTGGCGCGCCAGGTATTCGCTCCTGCAGGGCAGAGAGGATTTCCACCCGTTTGATGGAGTCGATCCCCAGATCAGTATCCAAGGCCATCTCCAGCTCAAGCATCTCCACCGGGTAACCGGTTTTTTCCGCAATCACCTCAAGCAGCGCGGTGGCAACTGTGCCACGATCGACGCTTGTAGGCTGCTGCTGAGCTACACCAGCGGCAGTCGGCTTCTGGCTGCGACAAAGATGATCGATGATCTGAGCAAGGGTCTGCAGCACGCTGAGATCCTCTGGCTTGACGGCCGGCAGATCCGGCAGCTGTTCCTGCAGCGCGGAGAGGATTTCCACCCGTTTGATGGAATCGATCCCCAGATCGGTATCCAGGGCCATCTCCGGTTCGAGCATGTCGACCGGATAGCCGGTCTTTTCCGCGACCACCGCCAACAAGATCTCACTCACCTGTTTACGACTCACCTGCGACTGTGCCAAAGCAGCAACGGTTGCCACACTGGCGGGAACACTTACCGCGCTACCAAGATGAGCGACGATCTGCCCCAGGGTCTGCAATTGCCCCAGTTCTTCAGGTTTAATAGGCGGCAGTTCAGGCAGGCTTTCCTGCAAGGCGGAAAGAATTTCCACTCGTTTGATGGAATCGATCCCCAGATCGGTATCCAGGGCCATGTCCAGTTCAAGCATTTCCTGCGGGTAACCGGTCTTTTCTGCGACCACCGCCAGCAAGGTAGCAGTTATCCGGGACGCATCCACTGTTGCGGAAGAGGCCCCGCTAACAGCCGTGGCGACCTTATCACCGGGCATCTCCGCATCAAGATGAGCGACGATTTCCCCCAGGGTCTGCAAGCGACCGAGGTCTTCCGGACCAATGGTCGGAGCTTGCGGCAAGCGTTCCTGCAGCGCAGAGAGGATTTCCACCCGTTTAATGGAGTCAATCCCCAGATCCGAGTCTAGGGCCATCTCCAGTTCGAGCATTTCGACCGGATAACCGGTTTTCTCGGCGATAATTTCGAGCAGTAACGGAGCAATGCTACTTGCGGCAGCCGAGGCAACCGGAGTTGCCGGCAGAGACTCTGCGACAGTGCTGGCGGGCAAAGGAGCAGCCGGCATGGTTGGAACTGCGGCCGACGCCGGTTGAGTTGCGGGAGCAGCGACTGCCGCAGCTACGGCAGCCGGCACTGCGGAACTCTGCACCAAAGGCTGCCCATGCAGCAATTGCTGTTGCTGTTCGATCAGTTGCATAAAGGACTGGGTCGCGGCCTGTTGCCCTTCTAAAAACTGCTGATGCAGCTTGGCGGTCTGTTCCTGCAAGCTTTGCAGAGCCTGCATACTCTGCGTGGTCATCCGCAGCGCATCCTGCAGCCGATCGCTCGCCACGGTCGGCTGAGACGGTGCCGCGGGAGGCACGCCAGCCGGACCGTTTGCCACTGTGGGGACTGCTGCGGGCGGCTGTAAAGCGGGTGCTGCAGCAGGTTCTATTGGCTGCTGCTGAGGACGAGCCAACGGTGGCCGCTTGGCCGGCATTTTAAAATGATTGGCACCGCTCAGGGTCAGGGTCAAGGCGGCTTTCTTCCGGCCGGTTGCGACGGTTGCAGCATAACCCTGATCCCAACGACTCAGGTCAAGGCTGACTCCAAGGGATGCCAGCCGGGCCAGCAGCCGGGCCAGATCGTGAATCGCGGAACGTTTACCGTTGGAAGAGTCAAGGGCAACCGCGGCATACGGCTGCTCGGCGAGGATCGCTTTGACCATCCCGATCAGGCGTGCCCCCGGGCCAACTTCGACAAAAATGCGGGCACCATCCCGATAGAGGCTTGCGATTTCCGCGACAAAATCGACAGGGCTGGCCAGCTGCCTGGAGAGCAGTTCAGCCATGGCTTGAGTTTCTTGCGGATAGGCCTGGCCAGTGGTATTTGAATACACTTGGCCCCGGGCCGGCTGGAAAGAAACCTGAGCCAGCTCGGCAGCAAAAGGCTGGGCCGCTTCTGCAACCAACGCACTATGAAATGCCGCGGATACAGAGAGGCGCTTGTGGGCAATCCCCTGCTGTTCGAGTAACCGGGCGGCCTTCTCAATCTCACTGGTCGCCCCGGAAAGAACTCCCTGGGTGGGGGTATTGCGATTGGCCAGGACCAGATCGAGATCGGCATTGTTGATAAAATCGACAATCTCCGCCAAGGGAGCGGACACCGCCAGCATCGTCCCCCGGTCCCCGTCACCAGCAGCCATCAGTTCGCCCCGTAATTTGGACAAGCGATAGAGATCCTGCTCCGCCAGGGCACCGGCACAACAAAGCGCCGCTAGTTCACCGTAACTGTGTCCGGCAAAAGCATCCCCCTGCAGGCCAAAACTGTTCAAAACCCGCATTGCTCCAAGGCTGACCGTTCCCAACGCGGGCTGCGCCAGGTCAGTGGCCTGCAGTGCGGCAAAACATGCGTCCCTGCCCGCCTGATCAAATTGCGGCCGTGGGTACAGTTTTCCGGCCAGGGCACCGCTGCCCTGCCCTTTGGCAGCGGAAAATGAACGATCGGCCTGCTCCAGAACGGTAAAAAACTCCGGGAATTGCAAAGCCAGATCGGCAAGCATGCCAGGGTACTGGGCTCCCTGCCCCGGAAACAGCAGGGCCACTTTGCCACCAGCAGGGCCGCTGGCGAAATAAGCGCCGTCAGGTGTTTCCCAGGAGCTTTGCTCCGCCTGTTTAGCCAACTGAGTGAGGCAGGTCTTTAACGGTCCGACCGGATCAGCCTGGCGGCGATCAAGAACTGCAACCAGACGGTATTGCGCCGTGCAGTCGAAGCTTTGCCGCTGGGCGGCGGCAGCAGCACGGATGACGCGCCAATCGGCCGCAACCGGGAAACTATTGACCGCCTGTTTCAGTTGCTCGATGGTTGCCGCGGAAAAGGGCACCGGTTGGACATCACCCAACCAATCGACCGCGGCTTTTTCCGGCTGATATTCTTCAAGAAGACAATGAAAATTGCTGCCACCGAAGCCGAGGGCGCTGATTCCGGCCCGGCGCGGATGATTCGGGTTGGCCACCCAGGGGCGGCATTCGGTGTTCAGGTAAAAGGCGGATGAGTCCTGCAGCAGGCTTTCATGGGGCTGGTCCACTTTGATCGTTGGCGGCAGGATCTTATGGTAAAGGGCCAAGGCTGCTTTAATCAGTCCAGCCGAGCCAGCAGCGGCCTTGGTATGACCGATCTGTGACTTGACCGAACCGAGGGCGCACCAGGGTTGATCCGCGGGACCAAAAACCTCTTGCAAGGCGGCCACTTCGATGGCGTCACCGACCCGGGTCCCGGTCCCATGCCCTTCAATCAGTTCAATGCTGCGCGGATCAATTCCGGCCTGCTCGTAAGCCCGGCGCAGGGCCTTGGTCTGACCGCTGGCAGTCGGCTCGTAAATGGCGCCGCCACGCCCGTCACTGGACGCACCAATCCCTTTGACCACTGCGTAGATCCGGTCACCGTCCCGTTGGGCATCACTCAACCGTTTCAGCACCACCACCCCGAGACCTTCACCGATGGTGGTCCCGTCGGAGTCGGCGGAATAAGGCCGGGCGTGTCCCGAAGGCGACAAGGCCGGGGTTTTGCTGAAGCAGGAGTACATGAAAATGTCGTTGAAGGTATCGATACCGCCGGTAACGACCATATCGGAGCGACCGGCCGCCAGTTCCAGAGCAGCCAGGTTTAAAGCGCTTAAAGAGCTTCCGCAAGCCGCATCGACAACACAGTTGGTGCCACCGAAATTAAAATGCTTGCTGATCCGTCCGGCGACGACATTTCCGAGCAGCCCGGGAAAGGAATTCTCCTGCCAGGGGACATAGGAATCGGATATCCGCCGGACCACATCTTCGGCCAATTCCTGATCCACCCCGGCATCTTCCAAAGCCTGCCGCCAACGCGGATGACCGAGCCTTGCCCCTAACGGGATCACCAGTTCCAAAGCGCCGGTCACGCCAAGGATGACACTGACCCGATCACGATCAAACTCTTTATCACCAGCATAACCGGCATTCGTCAGGGCCTGTTCAACAGTCAGCAGCCCAAGCAGCTGCGAGGTGTCGATGGCCTCGATAGAATTGGGCAAAATCCCGTAATCCATCGGATTGAATTCTACCGGCAACAAAAAACCGCCAAGTTTGGAGTAAACTTTATCGGCAGCTTTGGGGTCTTGATCAAAATAATCTTCAGGACGCCAGTGCGTTTCCGGAACTTCGCTGATACCGTCAACGCCATTTCTGATATTGGTCCAGAAGGCACCGGCATTATCCGCCTGAGGAAACATGCAACCGATCCCGACAATAGCCAGAGGGACGGATGCCAACGGCTGTCCTTTAACATCATTGTTATTATTCAACTGAGGAACTCCTTGATTTGATCGATGGTCAGCGGAGCTGTCAGATTCAGTGCTGAAGGGAGTAAAACCCCTTGCTGTTTCAGTTGATTGCCGCGTTGCAGCACGGCAGCACCAAACAGAATATTCATGGCAACGACAGCAACTTTGCGTTCCGACACCTGTTCCAGAAACGAGCCGCGGACCCACTCGTTAAAGGCCCCCATGGCCGGTCCGCACCAGATCTGATAGTCAATTTTCCGACTCGCCTCACCGCTATTGGCCCAAACGGGAGACTGCCCCAGGTACCAGCGGAAAACCAGGGCCATTTTATATTTCGGGTCTTTTTCGGCTTTTTCAACCTGGCGGGGATCACGCCCAGAAAAATAACGCCGGGTCTGCTCCCAGACCGCATCCAGCGAGGTTCGGAAAAAAGTTTTTTCCAGTTTGTCCCGCTCATCGGCAGGCAATTCTTCGAGGCCGCCGAAAGCGCGATAAAGTTCATACAACTTGTGAGCCCGGATGGCAAACATGGTCCCGCGTTTCACCACCTGAACCTTGACCCCTAACTCAAACATATCCCCGGAAGGAGCCATGGTGATGTCCGCCTGCCGGGTTTCCGCGAGCATCTGCCTCACTGCGTCACAGGTGCCCGATTCGACACAGGCCTGGTTAACAGTCCCGGTCACCAGGTAATCAGCGCCCATGGCAAATGCGGCAACGGCCGAAGCCGGAGTGGCGATACCGCCGCCGAGTCCGACCCGCAACTCCCAGGCATAGTTTTGCTCACGTTGAACCTGTTCTTTTTGCGCGAGAATGGTTGGGAACAAAGCCAATGCCGGGCGATTATCGGTATGCCCACCGGAATCAGCCTCAACGGTAATGTCCTGCGCCACCGGAATCTCAGCAGCCAGCAGGGCCTGTTCTTCGGTCAGCTGACCTTCGGCAACCAGCTGGCGCAACATTTTCTCCGGTGGGGGAGCTAAAAACCTCGCCGCCACTTCTTCCCGGGAAATCTTGGCGATGACCCGGTTGGGCGCAACCACCCTACCCTGAGCGTCCCGATAAATTCCATGGGTGCGGAAACGGACGACCGGCAAGGTTAAAGACAAAAACGCGGACGCTTCAATCAGCCGGATGCCGCGGCGGATATAAAGTTCGACCACGGCTTTTTCAAGTTCAGGTTCATTGGGGCTGTGAATCAGGTTGAAGCCGTAGGAGAAAGAATTGCCCTCTGCCTCCAGCTGATCGATGGCCCTTTCGATATCCTGCAAAGACAACCCGGCGGCGCCGAAAAAACCGAGCATGCCGTGGCGCCCCAATTCACGAACCATCGCAACCGAACTGATCCCTTTGGCCATGGAGCCACCAACATAGGGGTACTTGATATTGAAATCGCTGCAGAAGCGGCGGCTACCAAGAGATTCGAGGGGGCACGGCAGGACCATCCCGGAAAATTCTCCATCCGGTCCGCTGGCAACGACCTCCCGAGGCCGGACCCCGGCAGCGTCCTGCACCAAGAACAGCGGCCGGTGAATCTGCTGCAATTGTTGTTTCAGCTCGGTTGATTCGATACAGGCACCATTCCCGGGCAGGTCGGGACGGAGGATTTCCGGAACGGATTGATTTATGACAGGCAAAACAGACTCCATGTTGCTATGAATTTAAAGCGATTCCAGAACCGCCTGGATTTCATCGACAATCTTCCTTGGGGTGGAAGCCCCGGCAGTCAGCCCGATCTTGCGGTATTGGCGCAGCTCGTCAAGCGGCAATTCGGCAGCGGTTTCAACATGAATGACCTTGGTGCCGTGGGCGGCGATCACTTCGGCCAGACGCTTGGTATTGCTGCTGTTGTAACCTCCGGCGACAATAAAAAAGTCGACCTCTTCAGCCAGGCGAATTGCTTCTCCCTGACGTTTTTTAGTGGCATCACAAATAGTCGGCAGGACAATCAGGTCCAGGTTTTCGTGATTGGCCAAGTACTTGCTGATCTGGTCGAAAGTACTTTTATCCTGCGTTGTTTGTGCAGCCAGGCAATATTTCCGAGCAGGGTCAAGCCGCTGGCTCCGGCAGCGTTCAAAGCTGTCGAACACAAAAGAGGTTCCAGCCGCATAACTTAACAGGCATTTGACTTCGGGGTGGGTTTCTTCACCGAACAACAATAGGGTCCGCCCTTCCGAGGTACTTTTTTCAATCCTCAGGCAGGCTTCCCTGACTTTCGGGCAAGTAGCATCGACAACATGAATCCCCCGTTCGGTCAGTCGCTGACGGACCTGCTTGGTAATCCCATGGGCCCGTACCACAACAATCGATCCGTCCGGAATATCATCTGCTGATTCAACCGTAACGACCCCTTTTCCGGCATAATCTTCAACCACCTGAGGGTTATGAATGATTGAGCCGAAAATGTAGATCTTTCCTGAGCCGGGATGTTTTTTTATAACTTCATCCAATTTGCGTAAGGCCAGGCTGACTCCCATGCAGAAGCCCGCACTCTTTGCCCGCACAGATTTCATATTCTATATCCGGAATTAAACTTGCTCTTTCAAACAGTTAAACTCCACCCCCTGGCAACGAGCCAGAAGGGTATCTCCGTTTAACCCCAACAAACTATTTACAATCTCATTTTTTGCCAGCAAGAATCAAGATTTTGTCGAATTTTTCCCATAATTTGCAGACTGTTCTCGTACAGCAACTCTCCACCGGGAATTCCGCACGCCTCTCCAAATGCCGCTGCGCAGCCGTTTCCAGCCGCCTTCACCCACTATTCATTGTCAATCAAACTAGTCAGCAGGTCGGGAAAAATCCGTAACTTCAGACAAAAGATAAAAACCTGATGTTGCAATGCTGCTACATTTACGGCTATCATTCAATCTAGATATAAATACTCATATCTGTCACAACCCCTATCATATAGAGGTGTCTTGCGATGGCCATTGGCAAAATGACAGCAATCCTGTTGGTCCTGACCTTCCTTGCCCTGCCCGTGCTGGCCGATACTCCACCATTACCGGATAAAGAACGCTGTCCGGTCTGCGGAATGTTCGTGGCACCATATCCGAACTGGATTGCCGTTGTCCAGTTCAAGGACGACACCAAAGCCTACTTTGACGGTCCAAAGGACATGTTCACCTACCTGGCGGACTTGAATAAATATAACCCCGGCGCCAAACTGGCAGACATCTCCGGGGTTTTTGTGACCGATTATTACAATGTCGAGCTGCGGCCTGCCAGCGAGGTTTATTTTGTCAGTGGCAGCGATGTGCTCGGCCCTATGGGTGAAGAGTACGTCGCCCTGCGCAACAGCGCAGAGGTCAAATCGTTCATGCGTGATCATGGCGGCAAAAAAGTTCTCACCTACAAAGAACACCAGCTTATCGAAACCGAAGTCGAGTAACTCGATGTTCAAGCACCGGGTCTTCATCGCGCTGACCGCCTTAGAAGTGTTGGTCCTGTGTCTGCTACTCCTATTTGGACAGATCAGAGCCGACCATCTGCTGGCGACAGAGCTGCCCCAATTAAGAACAACGGTGGGCGCTTTGCAGCTGACCGATCTGGCCATCTGGACCGAGGCTCGCTACACCAGGCATCCATCCCAGGCCGATCGGTTTACGCCGTTTCAGGATTTTCCTTCGGCCCTTGAGCATTTTCCGGCCGGATCCATTATCGCCCCAAGCAGCTTTGGCAGGAGTAATCAATAATTTTCCGGACAACGGTGGCCCATGCATCATTTCAAAATTCTAGAATATGCACTTTCGTCTCTGATTCGCAGAAAATTCAAAAACCTGGCCATTATTATCGTCTATACATTTACCGTTGCAACCCTGGCGTCCATCCTTTTCTTAACCCACTCCCTGAAAAAAGAGGCTGAATACCTTTTAGCCGATGCGCCTGAGCTGGTGGTCCAGCGGCTCTCCGGAGGCCGTCACGAACTCATCCCCCTGGCGTACGGGGAAACAATCCGGCGGATCCCCGGAGTGGCCAAGGTTCAACCGCGTCTTTGGGGTTACTATTATGACGGCCTGATCGATGCCAACTACACCCTCCAGGAAGTGTTGCCGGGCCACTCCAAGTTGCCGATGCTGCAAGGCCGGCTACCTCAAAATCCCGGCGAATGCGCCATTGGAGCCGGGGTGGCTGAGGTTCGCAGGATCGGACTCGAGGATGATCTGATCATGGTCGACAGCGCCAATGTCGGGCGGACTTTTACCGTAACCGGAGTGTTCAAGGCCGAATCAGCCTTATTAACCAACGATCTGGTCATTCTGGAAAAACAGGACCTCATCGATTTCTTTGACTATCCGGCCGATCTGGCCACGGACATCGCGGTCTCGGTCAGAAACCCGGTCGAAATCAACACCATCGCGGAAAAGATCAAACGCCAGCTCCCCGACACCCGGCCCATCAGCCGTAGCGAGATTCTCCGTACCTATGCGGCCGTATTCAACTGGCGCAGCGGGATGATGTTATCGGTATTTGTTGCCGCTCTGGTCGCCTTCTGCATTCTCGCCTGGGATAAAGCGACCGGGATCAGCGCCGAGGAGAAGAGGGAGATCGGCATACTCAAAGCGATCGGCTGGGAAACCTCAAATATTCTTGAAGTCAAATTCTGGGAAGGGCTAGCGGTATCGTTGACCGCCCTGCTGCTGGGGCTTCTGACTGCCTATATCCATGTGTTTTTTCTTAACGCCACCCTGCTGACCCCGGTCATCAAGGGCTGGTCGGTACTGTTTCCGACCTTTCGGCTGGCCCCATTTATTGATCCCTACCAGATTCTGGTCATCGCCTTTCTGACCGTTCCGCCCTATGTCGTCAGTACGGTGATTCCGTCCTGGAAGGCCGCCATCACCGACCCCGAAGCTGCGATGAGAGGATAATTGATTTGCCGCCTTTGATCCGAATAGAGCATGTCAAAAAAATCTACAATGCGCACAAGCCTGATGAATTTTGCGCCCTGGATGATATTTCCCTGCAGATCGAAGCTGGCGAGGTTGCCGTCTTCAAGGGGCCGAGCGGCTCGGGTAAAACCACCTTATTGAGCCTGATCGGCTGCATGTCACGGCCGACCGAGGGACGGATCAGGATCGGCGAGAAAGATGTGGTCAAACTCTCCGAACGGTTTCTGGCCCGCACCCGTCAACAGACCTTCGGTTTCATTTTTCAGCAATTTAACTTGCTGCGCGATGTTTCTGTCCTGGAAAACGTTCTGATGCCTCTCTATCCGCAACAGGTTCCCATCAGCGCCATGAAAAACCGTGGCCTTGAACTGTTAAGACAACTGGATATGGAAAATAAGCAAAACGCAAAAATCCGCCAGTTATCCGGCGGAGAGCAACAGCGCGTGGCCATTGCCCGGGCGCTGATCAACGACCCGGACATCATCATTGCGGATGAGCCCACCGCACATCTTGACAGTCAACTATCTGCCGACCTGGTAGAGATACTGACCGCTATCCACCAAAGCGGCAGAACGATCCTGATTGCAACCCACGATCCCCAGCTGTTCAACCATTCCCTGATCAGCAGTGTGTTCTCCATGCACAGCGGCAGGCTGACGGAGGGCTGTTGAGTTGATCCTGCATCCCGGCATAATGGCATTGCTCTGCGGGACCACTCTGGTGCTGTTGATGATGCTTTACGCCAGTAGCCTGGCGATAAAAATCCTCCGCCGCTGGGATTTTTACAGCTGTTCTGAAGAACAGCTTCAGCTCGAACGCAAAACTTTTCTGGTGTCGACCATTGTCAACTACGCGTTGGGTTTCCAGGTTCTGTCGCTGTTCCTGTTCATTTATACCCTGGAAGAAATCCACCCCCTCTTTGTCGGCGCCATGTGCGCAACCGGCAGCCTGAATGCGAACCCGATCGGCTGGTCTGCACTCTACGTCAAAATTCTGGTTTTTTTTGCAGCCGCCCTGTGGATTGCATTGAATTATCTTGACGGTAGAGCCGAAGATTCCCCTCTGATTAAATTGAAATACTCCTACCTGTTGCTGCTGACTCCGCTGATTGGCTGTGAGCTCTACCTCCAAATCAGCTATTTTTATCAGCTTGATCCAGAAATTATTACCTCCTGCTGCGGTTCCTTGTTCAGTGCTGACGGCAACGGCGTTGCGGCCGACCTGGCCGGGCTGGCCCCCGGCCGCATGATGCTTATCTTTTATGCCCTGGTTGGCCTGCTGGCTGGCCTGGCCTGCCTTTGTTGGAAAAAAACGGCCCCATGGCTGAGATATGGATTTTCCCTAGCTGGGGCAATCTTCTTTGTCACGGCTTTGATTTCAGTCATTTCTTTCATTTCTCTTTACATTTACGAACTCCCTACCCACCACTGCCCCTTTGACCTGCTGCAGAAAAATTACGGCTTTATCGGCTATCCATTGTATGTCGGGTTGTTTGTCGGGACCCTGTTCAGCATATTGCCTGGGCTGTTTCAACCCCTCAAAAAATATCCTTCATTAACCGTTGAAATAGAACGGCTGGAAAAAAAATGGCTTTTCACAGCCTTCATATTCTTTGCTCTTTTTGTTCTGATCGCCAGCTGGCCCATTGTTTTTGGTCATTTCAGGCTCATGAACTTTGCCCGTTTTTAACAAAATTTTGGTGGGGTTGATACAGCTCAATGCGCTGCTTGCTTTTAATCTCTCTGCCAATTACGAGCATAAATGAGAAATAGTCCCAAACTTTTACCATTTTAGTTATAATTAAATTAACATCAATCAGCAGTGAATATTTGCACTTGGCAACTGGACACTCAGGAGCTAGCCTATGAAAGCTTACCGGGAGGAACTTGGCGGAGACCAGGCCGATATTGGAGACCATCTGGGCGGCTTAAAAATTCTCCCCGAGAAAGCAAAAATTTTCCCTACCTTGAGCAGGCCTCTGTTGTATATGGCGGTGTCGGTGTTTCTGGTGGAGATTATTATTGAGCAGTTTATTTTAAGAGTTTCCATCTTCGGTTTTATGGAGCACGTCCTCGTTGATGCAACCGGCACCATACTGCTCCTCTCCCCGATCTTTTTTTTCTGTCTTTACAAACCGTTTCAGCAATTGGATGCCGAACAGCAGAAAGCTAAATCAGAAATTCAGGCGCTTTCCAGGCAATTAATCAATATAGGCGAGCTGGAAAGAAAAGCTCTGGCCCGCGACCTCCACGATGATCTGGGACAGATCCTGACCGCACTGCAGCTTGGCGTTGAAACCATGGCCATTACCTGCGATCTTAACCTTAAAAGCGAGCGCAACCCCGAAGAAATTCGTTTGAACTGTAGGAAACAAGGGGAAAAACTGACCTACCTGATTGAAGATCTAGGGCAGCGGATCCGTAAAATTTCAGCGGGATTAAGGCCTCCTATGCTGGACGAACTTGGACTGGAAGTCACCCTGGACTGGCTTGTCAACGAATACAGCAAACAATCGGATAAAATCGACATCAATTTAACTTGCCAGGGGATCAGTGACGGCCTGTTTCCGGAAGTTGAACTGGGTATTTTCAGGATTTGTCAGGAGGGGTTGAATAATATCTTTAAACATTCTGACGCCAGCCATGTCGAGATCGAACTCAATAACCAAGATGATCAGGTTATGGTTCTCTCTATCAAGGATAACGGAATCGGGTTCAGCAGCAAAGAACTGCATTCAGCTCAACTTGGCCGACGCGGGTCAGGACGTCAGGGGGTCGGCCTGTTGGGCATCAGGGAGCGGGTTGCCGCTCTAAACGGCTATCTGGAATTGAGAACCGGAAAAAAGCAAGGAACTGAAATTTATGTTAAAATCCCTACCAAGAGGCCTGAAAGAAAGGAACATTCTTGATCAAAATTATCATTGCCGAAGATCATGCTCTGGTCAGAGAAGGCTTACGCAATTTGCTAAATCTGCAGAGTGATATCAAAGTCGTGGATGAGGCGGTAAACGGCCTTGACGCTTTGAAAAAATGCCGCGCCCAAAAGCCGGACATTTTACTGCTTGATGTCGGTATGCCCAAAATGCCCGGAACTGAAGCGGCCAAACTGATCAGGGACAATGTTCCCGAGACCAAAATCATCATCCTTTCCATGCATGAAAAAGAAGCTTATATTAAACAGGCTTTTGACGCCGGAGTGCGTGGCTATGTGCTTAAAACTTCGCCTTCCGCTAACTTGTTGACAGCCATTCGCCAGGTATCAGAGGGGGAATATTACCTGTGCCCAAAGATCCGCAGTGATGTCGTTGATTTTTTTGTGACCGGCAAACGCAAAGAAGAGCAGCCGACCGGCGGTTACGCGTTGCTGTCGGATCGGGAGCAACAGGTATTTCTACTCCTCGTGCAGGGCAATTCAACTGTGGAAATCAGCAATATTCTTTGTGTTAGCCCCAAAACGGTTGAAAAGCATCGCGTTAATATCGGTAAAAAACTGGGAACAACCCAACCGATCAAGATGCTGCAATATGCCATCAAGGAAGGTATTATCGACCCTGAAATGTGGTGAAGATCGAAGCACCATAGCTGAAACTCTGAAGTGCCGCACTAAAAGTAGGTATTTCCTACCCCCCAACCTACCATTTCCCCCATATCCAATTTATTACAATTTTGCGATAATTCAGTTGTCGACTATAAAACTGTGTATCTGCTTTATGTTTAGAAGTAATTCAATAAGATAGAAAAAACGCAACAAAGAATCATTAAAGTCGACTTTAGCCGTTTGATAAACGGTTTAATTTGACTTGTTGGATGGTGATTTTCATTCACTAAATCGATGAGTCCCTTCCCAGGAAGACCATAGAAGGAATGTTCAATAGCAGGACAAATGAAAAGGTCCTCTGAGTCCTGGCTGCACGGGTTCCAGCATGTTTCATTTCTGAACCTAGGCTTGCAAAAAACTCAGCATACGACATTGCTAACATCCACAGGCGGCAGCCTGACCACAAGCTCAGGAGGGATTGGTAAATGACAGGCTCTTTCAGGAAGACCATGATGGCGGCAATGCTGCTGCTGACACTTCCGCTTCCACAAGCCCAGGCAGCCGCGCCGCGCTATGAGCGGTCGGTGCATAATTTCACCATCCCCGACATCGTTCTGGTGAATCAAGATCGGAAACGAGTTCGCCTGAAATCAATCATTGACACCGAAAAAATGGTGATTGTTGATTTTATCTACGGGACCTGCACAACCATCTGTCCGGTATTGTCGGCAGGCTACGCCAATCTGCAACGTAAACTTGGCAAGGACAGTGAAAAAGTCCACCTGATCTCCATCACCATAGATCCTGAAAACGATACGCCCGAAGTCATGAAAGAGTACCTTGAGCGCTACCGGAGCAAGCCGGGTTGGGATTTTCTGACCGGCAGTCGACAGGATATTAACCGGGTCATGAATGCTTTCGATTCTTATTTTCGAGACAAGATGGATCATAAACCGCTGACCTTTATCCACTCACCCGAGGACGGGACCTGGATCAGGCTTTATGGCCTGCTCAGCGGCAAAGACTTTATCAAAGAATGTGAAAAAGTGGGGGTTTTATAACGTGTCCATGTCCTTCAGTAAATCCAGAATCGCCTTGGTTTTCTTCTTTGCAACCGCTCTGTGCCTGAGCGGTCTGTTGGTTTCATCCGCCTGGGCAGGAACCGACCTTCCTCCGGAAAAAATCCAGGAACTAGGGCAAAAGATGTACCGTGACGGGGTTCTGCCTTCAGGCGAATCCATCAAGGCTTTTGTCAGTGATGATGTTCCGGTTGACGGTACGGCTTTTACCTGCGTCAGCTGCCACTTGCATAGTGGCATGGGCTCCATTGAGGGGGAAGTCATCACTCCGCCGACCAATGGGCGCATTCTCTACGAACCTCGCGAGCCATTTATCAAAGGTTATGAGCATGTTCCTTCATTTTCGAACTATGCCAAATATCTACCGGTGCGGCCGGCTTATACCGATCAGACCCTGGCCGAATTGATTCAGGGCGGTGTCGATCCGACCGGTCGTTCGGTCCTGCATGTCATGCCGCGTTATGACATTTACGGCGAGGACATGGACATCCTGATTGCCTATCTAAAAACCTTGTCTGACCATCCTTCTCCCGGAGTCAGCAAAGAGCAGATCAAGTTTGCCACTGTCATTGTTGAGGGGACCGATCCGCAAGCGGTTAAATCGATGCTGGACCCGATCCAGTTCGGCATTGACCGCAAGAATGCCTTAGCTGTTGCCGCCGGCAACAACGACCGGGTCGCGCGCATGGGTTACAACATGTTGGGCCCGGACCTGATGGCAAAGAGATTCACTTTGTCGCACTGGATCCTGAAAGGCGCACCTGAGACCTGGCGTGCACAGCTGGAAGATTATTATCAAAACGAACCAGTGTTTGCGCTGCTTGGCGGAATATCGGCAGGCGATTGGGCTCCGGTGCATCATTTTTGTGAAGATAAGCATCTGCCCAACTTGTTTCCGGTGGTTGATTATCCGGTGCTCTCCGATACCGACTGGTACACCCTCTACCTCTCGCGTGGAATCCGCCAGGAGGGAGAAGCGGCTGCGCGTTACCTGATGAGCATCCAGAGTTTGCTTAAAGATGGCGCAATCCTGCAAGTCTACCGCGATAGTCGACGCGGGCAGGCTCTGGCAGACGGCTTCCGTCAGATATGGAATGCGGCTGGAAATACGGCGGCGATAGAAGTAACCCTGCCGCCAAGGGAAAAACTGACAAAAACCCAACTTCAGCAATTGCTTAACAAGCATAAGCCGGTGGCCGTCATCGTTTGGGACGACGAGACCGCCCTCCCCGCGCTGACCGAGGTCGCTGCCGAAAAAAGTCACCCGAACTTCTTTGTTACCTCTGCGACTTGGCTGGACCAATCCATCTACAGTGTTCCAGAACCATTACGTGGCTTTCTTTATATGACCTATCCCTACCGGTTGCCCCAAGAAGAAGCCCGTTTCAAAAACCTTTTGAACAAGGTTCTGCAAGGGAAGTCCATCGCTCAGTATGATGAAAAAATATTCAAAAAGGGCTATATCACCAATCAGATGATCGGTGATGCACTCATGGAAATGCGTAGCGAGTACTACAGTGACTTCCTCCTCGATACGATCGGGATGATGGAAGACACCTACTTACCTCTGTATGAACGCCTGACCTTTGGCCCAGGCCAAAGATACGCTTCGAAGGGGTGTTTTATCGTCCAGCTCAGTGAGGGAGACGCACCCAAACTGGAGCGACGTAGCGAATGGATTATCAAATGAACAGGCGGGGGACATTACTCATGGACAGATTCTTTATGACGGCACTCATTCTTCTTTTCATCCTGACATTACCGGCCTGTGCCCAGACCGCACAAGATGTCGCCGGGGTTCAAGAAGCGGCTAAAGCCAAACCCGAAGTTGAATATGTTTACGTGTCCAAAGGTTATCGCTACGACCCGGTCGACGCCACCGAGGATGCCGATGCCGGATTATTTCTGTGCGGAACGCGCTGCAATGCTCTTTCGGTCGATTACCTGAACATTACGACCCCGGGCGGCTGGAGGATGCTGCGCGTCGCAAAAGACCATGAAGTCTCCATCGATCTTAAGAAAATGGGGATCAAAGGAAACTGCATCTGCATTGCCGACCAATACGTCGTTAAGGTGAACGACTTATATATGTCCAAGTGACACCAGATAAGGAGACGAAAGGATATCGATTCCGGATCAAACGAAATAATTTTTCAATGTTCAACATTGTGAACAGCAACACATCGACTTCAACTACAAGCTATCAACTAGGTTAGTTCATACGAAAATGGGGAGGTTATGTATGAAAAAGCATCTGTTTGCAGCCCTAATCCTAACTCTTTCGGTCATGCTTGCAGCGCCATCCATGCTGTTAGCCGGCAATGGCAATGCGCCGGCGGACAAGGCCGCTCCGCAAGCACAGGCCGAACCAGGAAAAGGCCAGGTCGGCAAAATCCCACAAGCGCAGCTCGACTACATAAAAAAACGTGAAGAAGCCAAAAAACGCCGTGACGAACTGCTGAAACTGCGCCAGCAGAACATTAATTCAATGAATTCAGGAAGTGCGCCGGTCAATGAGGCACCGCAATAAGATTGCTGCCACAAGATGCCTTTGATCGGCAATCACATTTTTTAAGCAATGACTGGAAAGAAAATGAAAACCATTCACGGAGGTATGTATGAATAGTCGATATTCAAGGTTTTGGCTCAGCGCAGTCTTATCTGCGTTGGCGATTTTCCTGGCCACCGGCCCCGCTTTGGCCTACTTAAGTCCCAGTAACCCTGCTGTCCTCACCGCAGATCCAGACCAGATCAAATACATGGATCCAAGCTATCAGGGTGATTTTACCGCTACCCCAGACCAAAACTACCAGATTGGTCCCGGCAGTATTCCCGACTACCTGACCAACCCAAACTGGGCTTATAGTCCGCCGTTGCGGAAGTTTGTCGATAGATTGGCACCGCTGGGCTGTGATCAGACCAACAACCTGGGACAATGTGTCCCGGTTGCCGTGCCGGACATCGTGACCTACCCCGGTTCGGATTATTACGAGATCGAAATCGTTCAGTTCCATGAGCAGATGCACTCAGACTTGCCGGCCGGAACCGCAGCGACGACCATGCGCGGTTATCATCAGATTAATGCCGGAACAGACACCTCAACCTGTAGCGATCCCGTTTTGGGGTTACCAGGTGCCTGTACCGAAGCCAACAATACCGACACCTCTGTTGCCAATGCTGGACCGCACCATCTCGGCCCGATCATTGTCACCCAAAAAGACCGCCCGGTTCGCATCAAGTTCGTCAACAACTTGCCAACCGGTGAAGCCGGTAAGCTGTTTGTTCCTGTCGATACCTCGATCATGGGTGCCGGTCCTTTTGAGATCGATTACGATCCGGTCACCAAAGAGATGATCCCGCTGACCACCGGCGATTTTACCCAGAACCGCGCCCTGCTCCACCTTCACGGTGGCCGGACCCCATGGATCAGTGACGGAACTCCCCACCAATGGATTACCCCGGCTGGTGAGACCACTGATTACCCGACTGGCGTCAGTACCAACAATGTACCTGACATGCCCGATCCGGGTCCCGGTGCTTCAACTTACTATTACACCAACCAGCAAAGCTCACGGTTGATGTTCTATCATGACCACTCATGGGGCATCACTCGTCTCGGCGTTTATGTCGGCGGTGCAGCCGGTTACATTATCCGCGACGATACCGAACAGGCTCTGATCGATGCCGCTATATTGCCCGGTGTTCAATCCGATGGGACAACGACCTCATTGGGTGGCGAAATTCCGTTGATCTTTGAAGATCGGACTTTTGTCGATCCCAATACCATTGCAGCCACCGACCCGACCTGGAAATGGGGAACCGCTCCGGTTAACGACGGTCAAACCATGACCCCAGTGTTAGGCGATCTGTGGTGGCCACATGTTTACATGCCTGCTCAGAACCCCTATGATTTCACTGGGATTGCTCCGATGGGACGCTGGGCCTATGGTCCTTACTTCTGGCCAGCCACCAACAACCACTTCCAGCCGATCCCGAACCCCTACTATGCAGCAGACTGTACCGATCCCAACGCCAACCCGTTCTACTGCGACTGCGACCCAGCCAACGATGCCACTCCGGGCAGTTTAGGCGGTTTTTGTCAACCACCATATATGCCCAGTTCGCCGAATCCGTCCTGGGGCGCTGAAGCATTCATGGACACAACCACTATCAACGGAACCGCCTACCCGGTACTTGAAGTTGAGCCGAAGGCCTATCGCTTCCGTATTTTGAATGCAGCTCATGACCGTTTTTATAACCTGCAGATGTATCAAGCTGTCGCCGATCCCGGTCATGTCGATGTCACACCACCGACCCCGGACCTGACCGGCTTTACCGCGACAACCAGCCCTTATGTTGGTGCCCAAACGCTGGCCTCACTGACTGAAGTCCCCATGCTTCCGGCAACGGATGTTGCAACCAGCAGCACTGGCGCCACTAGGCCTGACACCTGGCCGGCCGATGGCCGTCCTGGTGGTGTGCCTGACTGGGGGATGGCCGGCCCGCCCTGGATCATGATCGGTTCTGAAGGTGGTTTCCTGCCGCAACCAGTCGAGATTCCCAGCCATCCGATCATTTGGAATGCCGACGTCACAACGTTTAACGCCGGTAACGTCAACGGCGGATCGCTGATCGTCGGACCTGCCGAACGTGTTGATGTCGTCGTTGACTTCTCACAGTACGCAGGACAAGAACTCATCGTTTACAATGATGCGCCTGCTCCGTGGCCGGCACTCGACCCGCACTACGACTACTACACCGGCGCACCTGACAATCGCGACATGGGTGGAACCAATACCACGCCAATCGGTATCGGCCCCAATACCCGGACCGTTATGAAGATCAAAGTTGCAGCAAGCGGTGCTGATCCGGCTTATGATGTTGCTGCCCTTAAAGCGGAATTCGTTCCATCGACATCAACCACTGAAGTCGGTGTTGGCGTGTTCCAGAGTTCTCAAGACACTATTATCGCCGGACAAGGTGACATGAACCCCACCGGCGACCCCGCTCTGTACGAAGCTTTCCAGCATGACGGCGTTGCCTTCGACGCCTACGTCAATGCGTATGAGCCCCCGGCAGGCACCTTCAAGAAAACCTGGCCGAACTGGGGTATTGCTCAAATCAACGATACCCAGGTCAGTTTCTACAACCCAGAATCAGCAAGTATCGTCACTGCTCCGCTCGAAAAGAAAGCCATTCAGGATGAGCAGGGGGAAACCTTTGATGAATTCGGCCGGATGAGAGCAGGACTTGGTCTGACTGTTGCCAACCCGGCTGCCGGCCAGGTCAACTTCGTGGTCCAGACTTTCAGCGATCCGTCAACGGAAATCCTCGAAGAAAATGGGATCCAGGTCTGGAAGATCACCCACAACGGCGTCGATACACACCCGGTTCACTTCCACCTGTTTGACGTCCAGGTTCTCAACCGCGTCGGCTGGGACGGCTTCCTGCGTCTGCCTGATCCGACCGAAATGGGCTGGAAAGACACCGTCCGCATCAGCCCTCTCGAAGACACCATTGTTGCCATTAGACCGATCACCCCAAGGGTGCCATTCGGTATTCCCGAAAGTGTCCGGCCACTCAACCCCGCAACAACCCTCGACGACCCGACTCACCTCTCCCTCGTCGACCCAATCACCGGCCAAGCCTGGCTTGAGCCCAACCTCAACCGCTTCATGAACTTCGACTGGGAATACGTCTGGCACTGCCATATCCTCAGCCACGAAGAAAACGACATGATGCGGCCAATGAGCTTCAAGTTCGTAGAAGGATTGCCGCCGGCACCGACGAATTTGACCGCAGCTTTGTCTCAAGATGGAATCCTATTAACATGGGCAGATCCCACGCCTGTTAATTTTGTTACAAAAGCCAACTTTGGAAACCCGGCAAATGAAGTACGGTTTTTGATTGAAAGGTTCTCAGCCGGTACATGGGAACCACTGGGTACAGCTTTGGCCAATGCAACAACTTTCACCGATACAACAGCAACTCCTGGAACTAACTACGCATATAGGGTATATGGCGTAAATGCCACTGATATTGGCCAGCCAATGGGACAACTTGCACCTGGCGCAATATCAAACACTGCTACCATATCCAATGGGCCAGCAACCTCTGCGAACTTGATGCCCAATATGTTGAGTCCTCAAATCGCAGGAACCACTATTCAGTTCACAGGAACAGGAAATGGCGGTACCGGCGATTATGAATATCAATTCAGACTGAGATCTCTTGCGGGAACTTGGACGACCACACAAGCATATTCTTCGACCCCAACTTGGAACTGGGACACTACTGGACTTTCTTCTGGCACTTATCGAGTTGTTGTCTGGGTTAGAAATACTGGATCAGTGGCACAATACGAAGCATATGCATTTACTGACTACGTTATTGCTGGCCCAGCCAAGAGTGCAACCCTCAATAGCGACCTTCCCAGTCCACAGCCAGGCAGTGCTTCAATCCTATTCTCTGCGGGAGCGGCTTCTGGAACAGGGAATTATGAATATGCTTTTAGACTGAGGGATCCGGCAGGAACTTGGTCAACACCTCAACTCTACTCCACAACATCAACCTGGAGCTGGAATACCACTGGCCTGGCAGCAGGGACTTACCGAGTAGTCGTGTGGGTACGAAATGTAGGTTCTACTGCAACATATGAAACCTATGCCTTTAAAGATTTTGGCCTTGTTGACAAAGCGGCATCGGCGACATTAATGGCAGATCTAACAAGTCCGCAAGTCAATGGAACCAGCATCCAATTCACCGGGGGGGCATCGTCCGGGACCGGAAGCTATGAATACCAGTTCCGGGTAAGAGATACTTCTGGTACTTGGAGTACACCACAGGCCTATTCACCCTCGGCAATCTGGACTTGGAATACAACAAGTCTCACGCCAGGGACCTATCGTGTAGTCGTATGGGTCCGTAACGCTGGTTCGACGTATCAATATGAAACATATGCTTTCCTGGATTATGTCATCCAGTAATAGATAAATCGTTAAAGCTTACCTAACAGTATTTTGCTATAGTCGATTAGACATGAGGTTGCTACAACTCATGTCTAATCGACTTTTTTATCAATTTTTAAACAACGAAAGGTCAAATATAAAAAATCAACTTCGTTGTTTTTTTTATATTTTTAGCAATTTTCTATTCTGGTCTACTGATTCTGACCTTACCCCACGGATAGCTCCATCTCGTGGTTAGTGATTTCGATCTTTGAATGCCGATTAAAATGTGCTGCGAACTCTTCCGGCGTCTGTTGGTTCAGCGACCGATGTGGTCGATTTTCATTGTAGTCCTGTCGCCAGGTCTCGATCTTGTGCTGAGCATCGTGCAGACTGGTAAACACATGCTCATTGAGACATTCGTCTCGAAACTTGCCGTTGAAGCTTTCGATGTAGGCGTTCTGCGTCGGTTTCCCCGGTTGAATAAAGTGTAATTTGACGCCGTTCGCATAGGCCCAGGCGTCAACTGCTTTACTAACGAACTCCGGCCCGTTGTCGACGGTAATGACGTCGGGTAGGCCTCGCGTCAGTGAAACTCGATCGAGAACCCGTGTGACGCGCTGCCCGGTCAGCGAGTGATCAACTTCCAGCACGGGGCACTCTTTGCTGAGATCGTCGACCACAGTGAGAATGCGAATACGACGGCCGTTGTGCAGGCTGTCCGATACAAAATCCATGGACCAGTGCTGGTTGATCCGCTCGGGAACCGCTAACACAACTCTTAGATGACTGCTCCGTTTCCTGCGCCGCTTGAGTCGAAGAGATAACCCTTCCTCGCGGTATAGACGCTCGGTGCGCTTGTGGTTGATCAGGAAGCCCTCACGCCGCAGCAGAACATGCAGGCGGGGTGCACCGAACTTGCGTCGCTGCTCTGCAAGTTGTCGCAGTCGGGTGCGGATCTCCGTATCGTCTGTGGGTTTCGCCTGGTACCGGCAACTGCTCCGGGACAGCCTGACAATCTTACAGGCCCGTCGTTCACTGACATGGTGATGTTCCTTCAGGAACTCAACCACACAGCGACGAGCGGCAGGCGTTACCACTTTTTTGAAAGAACGTCTTTGATCGCCTGGTTCTCAAGCATGGTCTCAGCCAGCATCTGCTTGAGCTTACAATTCTCCGCTTCGAGAGTCTTCAGGCGCTTGGCCTCGGAGACTTCCAGGCCGCCGTACTTGGTGCGCCAATTGTAAAAGGTGGCATCGCTGATACCGTGCAGGCGACAAAGGTCAACGATCTTCATGCCCGATTGTGCCTGTTTCAAAATGCCGATGATCTGCTCTTCGGTGAACCGTTTCGATTTCATGTCTATCTCCTGTTTGAGGATGAATAAACCGAAATCACTAACTTTGCAATGGCTCAGTTTTTAGGGGTAACGTCAATTCGACAGCCATAGAGAGTAGGTGTTAAGTGCCACAACATCGATTACTAAAAACTGTGCCAGTACATCGATAAAAAATGTTCTCTGACAATCGAATAGTAGCCACGTAAATCTGTGAACATCTCATTCCATTTGGAGGTGTTCATGGACGATGAAATCAAGAAATGCCGGGTCTTGGCTGTTCAGCGGTTCACGACGGGTGAAAGCCCGGAAGCGATTTGCGCTTCCCTCGGCAAATCAAAATTCCGGCTTTACAAATGGGTTAAGCGACACAGCGAAAATGATCCTTTGTGGTTTGAAGATCGTTCTCGCAAACCAAGATCAACGCCGCATCGCATACCGACCGAGATTGAGGAGGTTGTCAAACTTGTGCGTTTGAATCTCTACAATCGGGATCTGTTTTGTGGTGCGCAGGCCATTCTCTGGGAGCTAGAAGACCTTGGCGTATCACCGCTGCCTTCACTACGGACGATCAATCGGATTCTCAAACGCAATGATCTGACTCATCGCAGAACCGGCAAGTATGAGCCGAAGGGAACGCCTTATCCAAAACTTCCAGCGGTGCTGCCAAACCAAACCCATCAGATGGATCTGGTTGGCCCATGTTATTTGACCGGTCCGATCCGTTTCTACGGACTCAACGTGATCGATACGGCAACGGCACGTTGTGGGCTGCACTCCTCGTTATCCAAGTCCGCACAAGATGTTCTGGACGGAACCGGGCCTGTAAAGAATATTGTGTAAATGGCCCGCCGGTCAGAGTAGCGGCATCCGCTCTTCAAACATTATCGAGAACTGATTCAGTGCCGATCGCCAGTTGCGGATTGGCATTGTCCATTTCTTGGCAATGTTCTGTAGCGCCAGATACATCAACTTGATCATTGACTCGTCATTGGGGAATGAGCCTCGATTCTTCGTCACCTTCCGCAGCGACATGTTGACCGACTCGATGGCGTTGGTTGTGTAGATCGCCCGGCGAATCTCCGGTGGATATGAAAACAGCGGCGTGATCCGCTCCCAATTGTTCCGCCAGGATTTGCCGATGGTCGGATGACTGGCGTTCCATTTCTCCTCGAACAGTTCCAAGTGATACTCGGCCTCTTCGATGGTAGGCGCGGAGTAAATCGCCTTCAGATCTTCAGCGACTTCCTTCCGCTGTTTCCAAGGCACGTAGTTCAAACTGTGCCGGACCATTTGGACGATACAGAGCTGAACTTGGGTGTCCGGGAAAACAGTTTCAATCGCCTCAGGAAAACCTTTGAGCCCATCGACGCAGGCAACAAAGATATCCTTGATGCCACGGGTCTTCAGTTCGGTCACAACCTGCAACCAGAACTTGGCTCCTTCGGTCTCGGCGGTCCACATGCCGAGAACTTCCTTCAGGCCGTCCAGATTCACGCCGACAGCCAGACAAACTGCCTTGTTGATGACGCGGTTGTCCTGCCGAACTTTGACGCGGATAGCATCGAGATAGACGATCGGCCAGACTTCATCGAGCGGCCGATTTTGTCAAAGGATGATCTCCTCTTGGACCGCCTTGGTCACCTGTGAAACCAGCGTCGGTGAAATATCGACACCGTACATCTCTTCCAGGTGAGCCTGAATGTCGCGGGTGGTCATGCCACGGGCGTACAGGGCGATGATCTTATCATCGAACCCGGTGAACCGGCTCTGCCCCTTTGGTAAGATGACTGGCTCAAAGCTGGAATCACGGTCACGAGGCACAGCGATATCAAGTTCGCCAAACTCACCCTTGATCTTTTTCTGGTAGCTGCCATTGCGGCTGTTGCCAGCCTTATTGGTCGATGGAGCGTTTTTCTCGTAGCCGAGATGTTCCGTCATCTCGGTCTGCATCGCTCGCTCCAGCAGTTGCTGGGTCAGTTGTTTCAGCAGCCCGGTTTCCCCGATGTGGTCTTCTGGATTTTTATAATCCTTCATCAAAGAATCGAGCAGGTCGTCCGGTATGGTCATCAGTGGTTCCTCCAGTGGTTACGGGTTGTAACCGACTGAGACCATTTACACAAAATTTTTTACACCCTCCAAACACCAAATTCGGCATTATCTCTTCCCCTAATTGGTCCTGTCTGTTAAGTTAATGCGAATTTTTTTGAGACTAATCCAAGGGGAAAACCGTGAAATACAGAAGAGAGATTGACGGATTACGGGCTGTTGCAATCTTGCCCGTCATTTTTTTTCACGCAGGATTCAAGGCATTTGAAGGTGGTTTCATTGGAGTTGATGTGTTTTTTGTTGTCAGTGGCTATCTGATTACGACCATCATTCTCTCCGATATGAATAACCAGAAGTTCTCTATAGTGACATTTTATGAAAGAAGAGCAAGGCGTATTCTGCCTGCATTGTTCTTCGTGATGCTGTGCTGTCTTCCATTTGCGTGGATGTGGTTACTACCAAGTCACCTCAAAGACTTCAGTGAAAGCCTTGCTGCCGTTTCGGCATTTTCATCAAATATATTATTTTGGCGTGAAAGTGGTTACTTCGGTGTTGCCTCTGAATTAAAGCCACTTCTCCACACATGGAGTTTGGCGGTTGAAGAACAATACTATGTGCTGTTTCCATTGTTCCTGATGCTGCTCTGGAAGTTGAGGAAGCGGTGGATATTCGGTTCGTTGATGCTTGTAGGTGCGATTAGCTTGCTCGCAGCTCAATGGGGTGCTTACCATTATCCCTCAGCAACTTTCTTCCTGTTGCCAACCAGGGGTTGGGAACTTGCGATTGGTGCGCTTATCGCTTTCTACTTTCTCTACAAGCGTGAACACAAAGTATTTATTAGGTCACACAAGAAGACTAGTGAAATTTTTGGTTTCATTGGGTTGTTTCTCATATGCTACTCAATATTTGCGTTTGATAAGAATACGCCTTTTCCAAGTTTATATGCGCTGCTTCCGACACTAGGAACGGGCCTAATTATCGTTTTTTCAACATCTGAAACCGCTGTCGGTCGTTTTCTCGGCATTAAACCGATGGTCGGTATAGGGCTCATTAGTTACAGTACCTATCTCTGGCATCAACCTCTTTTCGTATTTGCGAGACATAGGAGTTTGACTGAACCAGGAACATCCTTGCTCCTTGCTCTGTCTGCTGCTTCAATCCTGCTTGCTTATATTAGTTGGCGCTATGTGGAAAGTCCCTTTAGGAACAAAAAGGCAGTAAGTAGGAAGGGAATCTTTATCTTTGCCGTTGTTGGGTCACTTGTGTTTGCTTTAATTGGGATTACTGGCCATCTGAATGATGGGTTCCGTGACAGGGTGAACTTTACACAAAAGTTGACTAAATCTTTTGAGAGGTCAAGTTCTAGGGGTTGCTTTGACAAAGGAAATATTCATTTTACAGATGATTGGTATTGCACGTTGGGAGAAAACAAAAAAGACATATCATTTGTTGTTTTTGGAGATTCGCATGCGTTATCACTTTTAGATGCGTTTGATAGTGCATCAATTAATAGAAAACTTTCAGGAGCGTTTGTGGGAATAAGTGGGTGCACTCCATTCCTTGGTGTATACGCTTTAAGGAATGACCAGAATGAAAAAAATTGTAATTTATTAAATGAAAGAGTCTTTAATTTTATTGAAGAAAATAACATTCAAACATTAATATTGGTAGCTCGTTGGTCATATTATACCGATGGCGGTTATAGTGGGAATGACTTCTCCTATATTGGGTTAAAAGAAAGTGATATAAAATCAAAAGAAAAATCAAGGGAAGCCTTCAAATATGGTCTACAGAAGACTTTGCAGGAATATAATAAGAAAGGTGTGAAAGTTGTCATATTATCTGATGTCCCACAACAAAATTATGACCCTCAAAACATCTATGAACGTGTCGAATCATCCCCAGGAAATGAAAAAAATGGAATACTCAATAAGTACTCTGTAAAAATTGAAGATTATAAAAAATTAAATAAATTCGCAAACAATTTGTTTGAATCAAATAGCAGTAAATTATATTTTTATAAAATTGATAATATTCTCTGTGATAATAATGTATGCCCAATAGGTACTGAAAACGTTTCTTACTACTTTGATGATGACCATTTAAGTATCATCGGTGCGAGAAGGTTAATTCCGGTTATTGAGAATATTTTTCACGAGACTGTTCCGCATAAATAGATAGTCGATCGTTCCAAAGCCAGCATTTCAGACTGCAGCAATCTCTTTTTTTGTTGGTTGATTCATATGGCGTACAGAGCAGCAAACTGTTCATCAAGACCATCCCAATCGATCCAGAGGGTGTTCAAAATTCTGTGTCAGGTTCATAGGCTGAGGTGTTTTTCCAGCCGTCCTGGGAAATGGATGGTTAGCTGAGCCAACGTCAGATTCCAATTCTGAATCGGATGCGTCCAGCGCTCGGACGCCTTAAGTATGCCAGCGTAAAGCAGCTTGAGCAAACTGTTTTCGTTGGCGAAGCCTCCCTTGGTCTTAGTCAGCTTCCGAAATTGCCGATGAACTGCCTCGACCGCATTGGTGGTATAGATGGCCGTCCTGACGTAATCGGGATACTTGAAATAGTTGGATAGGGTCGGCCATTTGCTACGCCAGGACGTGATGACCATGGGATATTTTTCACCCCATTTTGCTTCCAGGTCATCCAGGGCCAATTCAGCAGCATGGAGGGTTGCAGCCTTGTAGACGCACTTCAGATCCGCCATGAAGACCTTTTGATTCTTTGAGGCGACATATTTGATCGAATTGCGAATCTGATGGATCACGCAGTGTTGAACTTCAGTGTCCGGATAGATGGTTTCAATGGCTTCCGGAAAACCTTTGAGGCCATCGACGCAGGCGATCAGAATATCCTCAACTCCGCGGTTGTGGAGATCGGTGAGAACGCTCAGCCAGTGATGAGCACCTTCCTGGTCTGAAAGATAGAGACCAAGAAGCTCCTTCTTGCCTTCAATATTCAGGCCGAGGATGGTGTAGACCGCCTTGCTGATATAGCGGCCGTTCTCCTTGATTTTATAGTGGATGGCATCGAGCCAGAGGATCGGATAAATAGCTTCCAGATCCCGCTCCCGCCAGGCCTGTAGCTCAGGGATGAGTCGGTCAGTGACGGCATTGATGGTGCCGTTGGACACAGAAATACCGTACAGATCAGCGATATGGCTGCGGATGTCCTGATAGCTGGTCCCGAGGGCAAACAGGGCGATGATTTTCCGCTCCAGGTCATCGGTGAGCTGAGTTTGATTCTTCTTGACCAACTGAGGTTCAAAGGTATTGGCCCGGTCGCGGGGCGTGTTCAACTCGAAGCGTCCAGAGAGAGTCTTGACCGTTTTTGACGACGTGCCATTTTTGCGGTTGGGAGCGTCTTCTTCGGCCAGATGTTCATCAAGCTCTGCCTGTATGGCTGCTTCGGTGAGTTGCTTGATCAGTGGTGTAAGAATACCGTCTTTGCCCGTTAGACTTTGGCCTTCACGCAAAGCCTTGAGGGCAGCTTCCATATCGAAGGGGATTTCTGGTTTGGACATGTGTCATTCCTTTCGTTTTAATGATCATAGCGAAATGACACAGATTTTTGAACACTACCTCGATCGGCCGGCCAGCTTAATCAGTGGATTCGACGGGCCACAAAAACATCCAGCCGGACCTGGAAAAGTTGATCCTATGGCTGTTTTTTCTGCTTCTTTGCTCTCATGGTTATGCCAGAAAATGAGGATGAGAAGATACTTTTTCTGAAAAACACTATACTATAAATTGAACTTATTCTTATACATATTCAGATCCTTAAACATTTGATAGCAACTCAAAAACGTTACCTGGGATCTACGTCACCCCAGTTAGGCTCTTATTGAGCCTGTGATGAAACAAAACCTTGAGAACATTCTCCAGGCCTTTTGGTGACCATCTGGCACCGATATCAGCCCGACGGTTTAGTTCTCTCATTTCCCGCTCAAGCGGAGAAGTATCAATATAAGCGAAGGGCTCTTTGAGATACGTAAAAGCCTCTTCTGCTGCGTTTTGTAAATGGCCTGCTGCATTATTCAGGCCCAGCGATTCCAGGTTGATCTGCCAACTTTTGTAGCGTTGCGGACCGTCCTCCTGATCGCTAAGAATGTTGGATGTTGTTTCCTTAAAAGCTCCCCTGAGGGAGTGAGGAACGCTATCCTGCCACAAGTAATGTTTCAACTGGTGGCCAAGGTGCCAACGGCAACGCTGGATGTGTTGCGCGCAACCTGCCAGGGTTTCGCCGCCGTCGTGAACAACATGAGTGACACCCATCGCCTTTAATTGCCGCTTCAAAGGCTTTGAGTTGCCCACATGCAAATGCACTAACTGTTTCCGGCAGGTCGGTCGTCCGTGCTTGACGGAGCCGGGTTCTGCCGTGATCGCCAGGTAAACAGGCGCGCCACGCTCTTTTGAGCCGGCCTTGACCTTGGTGGCATCGACCAGGACGGTTTGTCCTTGAGTTGGCTTTGGCAAAACTACCTGCGATGCTTGCTGAGCCAGACCACGACGGATGCTCTCGGCGGAGATTGTCCCGCCCGTTAAGCGTTTGATTATGCATGCAGATCTGGCGAAGGAAACCTGAGTCCCCAGAAAAATGGCCTTGCTAATCAACTCGCTCAGGATGCGTCGTGAGCTTGGCAACCCCAAGGTTTTGTTGAACGGTCGGAAGGTTCGATGACAGTGTTTACATCGAACCTGCATCAGCTTCAAAGGCAGCCGACCTCGCGAGGTAACAATAACGCGAGATCGCCAGCCTTTGCGGATCAGATTTTGACCGTTGCATCGTGGACACTTGGGCGAGTCGCACTGGTAAAACCAAAGAGTCTGAACACGCTTTAGGGTCAGCTCGAAGTTCTGGGCCAGCAGCTGATCTGATTGTTCGCACAGCCAGTCAAACAAGCGGTTGACAGCTTGACCGTCCGGCGCAACAATCGCTTCTGGGAGACTTTGTTCTCCTGGGAGCATCTGTTGTCCTCCTTTTAGTTGTGAGAGACCAAAAGGTAACGCAGATGCTCTTTTTTTTTCAAAGAGCAGGTAACGTCTTTTTTACGCTATCAAACATTTAGAACGATCAACCAATTATGAAAAATCAACTTCGTTGTTTTTTTTATATTTTTAGCATTATCCTATTCTGGTCTACTGATTCGGCAGCCATAGAGAGTAGACTCTTTGATGTCACATATTTTCAATTTCGTCACCCTTGGCAACTTCAAAACAACGTCTCAGGTGCATTCGGAGGCCATCTTCTTGCTTCCCAGGCGCAATTAATTCCGAGTGCGGTTCGATTAAGCCCAAAATTGAAAGGTACTTACAAAATCTTTATTGGGTTACATTATAAAAAGGTTGATTTAAAAGATGAGAAGTATTATGGACCTGGAGTACTGGCACGACTAGACAACGAATCCTATAGAATTTTCCTAAACACATCAAAGGCTTTTACAGAAGTAGAGTTTAAGGTCGCGGATATGACTGGTCGGACTCTAATCTTAGAATCAATTTCTGAGCGCCCGGCCTACCTAGATTATGTGCGGTTCGAACCGGTTTCCCAAGAAACATTTCAGGACATTGAGAAAAAACGTCTCTCTCCCCACCAAAAAGACTTATTTGGTTTTCATGACGTCAATGTCTGGCTGTGGCGATACACATCCCGCTCCGACCAGGATTTTCGTGACATGATTGGTCAGCATCTCTGGGCAGGGTTTAACAAGGTTTACTGGATGGCCAACGCTGGCGCACTCTTCTATAACAGCCAGGTCGGCACCCCTTACGGCGGCGACAACCGTCCCTTCACCCCCCGCTCGGGCTACATGGTGAAACATTTCAACCCATTGGAGGAGGGTGTTAAGGCTGCCCGGGATATGGGTTTAGAACTCTGGGGTTGGTACCGACTCAACAACAACTTTGGCTCGACAACGGATCTAAAGACCTACGGGCCGGGGCTCAACAGCGAATTCTTCATGCAGCATCCAGAATACCGCCTGGTTCGGGCAGACGGCAGCATTGATCCAAGCAAATACAGTTTCGCCTACCCCGAAGTTCGCGCCTACGTACGCCGCATTTGCGTCGAGATGGTGCAAAAGGGCGTTACCGGTCTCATGCTTGACCTGCTGCGCCATCCGCCGCTTGCCGGTTACGAGCCTCCGTTAATCAAGGGCTACCGGCAACAATACGGCGTTGACCCGCGCAGCATACTACCCACCGACATTGCAGCCTACGCCCAATGGACCTCTTATCGTGCCCGGAACAGCTTCACCCAATTCATGATCGAGCTTAGCAACGATCTTAAACGCCTTGGGATTTCCGTGCCGCTTGGTATCCGCTGTGGACTTGCACCCTTTGCCTGGAACCGTGAACAGGGGATGGATGTGGAAGACCTGGTTCAGCGCGGTCTGTTACGGGAAATCTGCCTGATGAACGGGTACCTAAGTAAAACACAATTCATTCTCGAGCCGGCACAGATTGCCTCAGCCTCTCAGCCCTACTTCGATCTCTGCCAAGGCCGGCAGATCCGCTTGATTTGTGGTCTCCACGGCCGTTCGCCGACGGAGACTCTGGAATACACCAAGTTCATTGACCAAACCGGTTACGCCGGCGTGGCTATCTACGAATCAGGAACTCAGCTCAATCGACCCCAATACCTCAAGATCTTCCGGAAGCTCAAGTTTCGGCAGACCATCGACTCGCCTTGGATCTCCGCTTCATCCGCCAAGAACAAGCAGCTGGTTCCCTGGCGGCCGGTCTATGCGCCAGACGGTGCATGGTGGCAATTGAACCTGCCGCAAAGCGACCGCCTGAAACAAATTGCTCTGCGCTTTAATCCGGCTCCAGCTACACAACCGGAAATAACGGTTAGCGAAGATGGCTACAATTGGCAGCAGATATCGGGAAAGCCGCAACCCGATCGCGACTGGCTGAGCATCGCTACCGATCTCCCCGCCCAGATGGTTCGAGTGACTCTGGCAGGATCTGAGACCGAAACGCCTCGGCTGGTCCAAAGCCGATTTGATTTCCAGGTGGCCGGCAACATTAATGTCGGCGAAGTCAAGGACGGTAGGGTGCGCATCGCCAAACTTTCCAATGGCGCAGAAGTAAAACCTGGAGTCAACTTCGAAGCGGATGTCATGGGTTCTCCAGAGACCAGCAAGGTAGAGTTCTATTGGGATGACGTCATGATTCGTACCGAGCATGAAACTCCATACACTTGGTTCACCGATTCTTCACTGCGTCCTGGCCTGCACACCCTGAAGGTTCGCCTGGCGGACACCCCTCTCGCCCCATCCATCGATGAAATCAAGGTCAGGGTCGTTGGAGAAAAGGCCTTCCCTGTACAGCTCTCCACATCGGAGCGCATTATCACTTTTGAAGATTTTGATTCGCTCCCGGAAGGGAGCACTGAGTTACCAGAAGGATGGTATTTTTCCAAGGGACTATACAAGACATACACCCGTGGCAAGGCAAAAGGTTCGGTGCGGGTGGAACAGACAGGAGGCAGCAAAGCATTGCATATCACTTGGAGCGGCATAGAGCCCCGTATGTATGTCAATCTCGACTTCGGCGAGCTGGTGGCCAAGGGGATGGTCGAATTCGACGTGATGGTTCCGGATTCCAGATACCAACGTTTGGCGGGATTATTTGAAGGACCCGAAATTAACCTGGCGATGTACTTGGTGGACCGGGGCGGACGGATGACCTATAACTCTGGAGTCCAGAGTCACCAGAACTTTTCGCCCCCCGTTATGGCTAAACCAAACATCTGGCGGCACGTCAAATGGGAATGGGATTCAGTACGAACTCACCAAACAATCTATATTGATGATATGCAGACACCACTTGTTGATGGGCCTGGCATTCGGAAACAGCCACAACGGGGGATTGATCGGTTTGGATTTTTCTTTTTTGAAAATCAACCAGCTGAAATCATTATCGACAACGTTAAAGTAACGAGCTGCAACTGAAATAAAAACTCTTTGCATGTCTTCCGTCTAGGGAAGCTTACGCAATCTTATGTTTATATACTTCCTTAAGAGCCAAAAAAACAAATTGGGAATCCCTCAAAATATACCTTCGCCACATGCGCTTTGGCTCAGATAACAATCTCCAAAACCATTCCAGCCCCAATTTTTGCATTATTAAAGGTGCCCTTTTCTGTATACCCGCAGCAAAATCAAATGCAGCACCGACACATAAAATGGGGCCAACATTTAATTGAGCAAGGTGACGTGATGCCCAAATTTCTTGTTTCGGCATACCCACGCCGATAAACAATATATTTGTACCGCAGGCATTAATATCATTGATAATTTTTTTGGTTTCTTCATCATTATTTTCAAAACCGAACGGAGGGCAATAGAACCCGCAGATATTCAGTCCGGGATAACTCTTAGTGAGGACGTCGGCAGCTTTTGCAGCGACGCCAGGATTTCCACCTAAGAAATAAATCCGCTCTCCACTACGACAGGCGATTCGACAGATTTCAGGTAAGAGATCCGCTCCTGTTACTCGCTCCGGAAGTGGATTGGATCCATATAGAATTTTACTAAGCCAAACCAGTGGCATACCATCAGCATAACGATAAGACGCTTCAGCAAATATATCTAAAAGATCAGAATTTTTCTGTGTGAGAACTACATGGTCTACGTTAGGTGTAACGATTAATCCCTTGCGCCCATCCCTCGAAAAGTTCAGAATATCGTTCGCCGCTTCATTTAAGGTACGCCGTTCAAATTCTAAATTAAAAAGCCGCAGCGGCTCTATACTACCCATCGACTCCTCCACACCATTTCTTGTTTTTTGTCTAGCATTTTTATTGTGTTTTTTTTTCCAAAAACAAGACATAAAAAATGATATTTTCTAAGAAATTTTCTAAACTCAAAATCTGGGTATCTTTGCTTTTTTTTGATCCAACTGGACAAATATCCAACAATAATGCAAATTCCACCTACAATAAATGGCCTTGTAAACATCCTATAAACACCACTTACCAATATCCAGGCTGGGCCAGTGCCCATAAAATATTGTCCATACCCCCACCGCACTCTTCCAATTATAATGCTTCTATGACTTGACCCCATAGGACGCAAATGAATAAACCTGATTTCAGGTGAGTCCCAACTTGCTGCTATCCAACCGAGCATTCTACAACGATGGCAATCAATGCCATCCCACATAACTTCTCTTACGAACCCCCCTATTTCAAGAAAGCATTCCATCCTAAAAAATTTCGTCATGCCAACAGAATTTTCATCGCCACATTTTTCGCTTTTTAGGCTTCCCGTTCCAGGATTAATAAAATAAGGCTTCCCACTACAGGTGCCAATCCGTGGATTTTCCTCCATCCGTTCAATTAGGCTCTCGAAATAGTTTGGAGGTAGATCCAAATCGAGATCAAGTTTACATATGTATTCATATTTACTAGTATCTATTAAATTGTACCCAAAATAAAACGCATCGACAACGCCAGGTCCAACCAGACGTCTTCCCCTATCTTCTTTTTTTGCAATTTCAATAAAACTATACTTGTCTTTATATTCTTCTAGTATTTCTGAAGTTCCGTCAGTAGATCCATCATCGACGATGATCCACAATGCAGGCAAACAACTTTGCTTAATCACACTATCTAAAGTAGTTCTGGCATACTTAACTTCATCTCTGCACGGTGTTATCAATACATAATCCCTCATCCTATTACCCTTTTTTTAAAACCTTAACAGACAAAATATCTAGCATTATCAAAACCAAAAAAAACATAAAAAATACTCGCTCATCGTTAAGAAAACGATTATAGAAAATTGCCAATAATGCAAATCCCATAAGATATAAAGCGATAATCCTATTACTGACAGAGTAAAAAATAGCTGCCATATATATAGCTACTGCAAGAAAAAAACCGCAGACTCCTATCTCTGCAATTAGATGTGTACAGGTACTGATAGGTAAATTTACATTTATCAGCCCATTCAATAAACTCCCTTGCATAGAATAAATATCTGAATAAGCACCAAAGCCTTTTCCAAACCAGCCTCCAACATAAATTGCGTACCCCATCAATATCGGACGATTATCCCCAACCAATCCATCTTGAATGTAGTCTGATGAAAAAGACAAAAAATTGTTGGTTCTATATAAAATGTATTCATTCCAAAAGCTTACCAAATCGCTATTTAGACAAAAAATACCGATCAATATCAATATAAAAATTAGATATGTTATCTTGTGCTTTTTATTTTTTATAAAAATTAGAAAACCAAGTGTATATGCCAAAAATATAAATATACCAACATTAGACGCAGCAAAATTTATAAAAACAAACGCGAGCAATGAAAATATTTTCAAAAATAAAGAGGCCTCCTTTGCGAACAAAAACAATATATAGAAAACAGAAAAATATCCAATAATGTGGCTTGATTGTGTACCGAATGAACCAGAAACATCATCATAATAGTAACCAATTTTATATTGAAAAAAAACTAATATTAACTGGAAAATAAAAATAGTTCCTGTAAACAGATAAAGCCTATCAATAAATATATTCTTCCGGTAATCGCTTCTCTTTTTAAAATCTTGGTATGCAAAAATAAGTATGATATGTTTAAAGTTATCCCATAAGCTTAAACAAGAAATTATACTAATTCCATTCACGTAGTCCGAGCATATAAAATATATAAAAAGAAATAATAAAAGAAAAAATAATAATTTATTTTTTTTATAAATATATTTTTTTCTTAAAACCCTTAAGGATATAATAATAAGGACAAAATCGTACAACAACCAAGCGGCATGGTAGTCCCATGAAAAAAGAAACACTAAGTATAAAAAGAATATAATATGCTCAAAACCAAGAGAAAATCTTTTTAAAGAAGGAGGTGTTTTTTCGGCAACATCGATAAGCATTTTTATGCCTTTCTCCTGAAGCCGAACCAAGGCATCCTGTAGCTTCTAGCTGCAAAAAACCATGTTAAGGAAAATGAGACGAAAAACGCGATCATTGTTCCCTGTGCTGCCCCGATAGGTCCATTTAAGTTTATCAAGGAATAACTGACCACCAAGTTTATGAGAGCAGTCACAAAAGTAACACATGATAAGATATGTGTCTTTTTTGCATAAAAGATATACCCACTAACCATCTTGTACATTCCATTAAAGGCATACCCCAAACCTATCCAGAAAACATACATGCCCGCCCCAACAAAGCTCTTCCCAACGTAAAATTTCAAAAACCACGGAGCAATCCAAGCAAGCAAAATTGCCCCCACTATGATGACCACGTTATAACAATAGGTAAACTTAACGATCTTCACATTCCAAACAGGATCTTCCCGATTCAGCTTTTCGTAAAGCCATGGAATCCAAGCTCGATTAAAGGCATCTTGGCAGACTCCGATGATCATACCGATCTGTGCGCCGACCACGTAAACACCAGTATCGCTTACGCCAACCATCCGTGTAATCAACACCCGGTCGGTCATGGTAATAGCCCACATGCCGAAAGCATGCGGAATAAGCGGTACACCGAAATGCAGAGCACTGCGAATATATTCCCTGCAAAACACCAGCCGCACCCAGCCATTCTTACGCAGCACAAAGAAACCTAATAAAGCAAACCCTACATAGGACAATACTTGGCCTAGTACCCGTCCCTGCCAGCCCATTCCAAGCAGAATCACAAACACTAGAGAAAAGGTGACATTGACCAACGTTAAAGAAATCTGGAAACGTCCATAGGCGAAGGGCTTGACCTGAACTTGGCAGATCGCCAAAAACACCAGCACTACGAACTGTCCGACACAGACCAACACAACGCTCCATAGCCAGTCTGCTGGAAATTCACTCAAGCTACCGATCGGCCGAGCCATACACCAGACAATGAGGGCAACCAGAGTCGCACTGCCACCCAAAATCAGGAAGGAGTTCCCGACATAGCGAGGAAAGTCGAGACTGTCGCGCTCGTAGTAATGTCGTGCAACAGCACCATGAACATTCAATCCAGTAAAACTCCCCAAAATCCCAACTAAAACCTGAAACATTGCCACTAGACCATAATCATATGGTGTCAGGTAGCGAGTGAGAATTGGCAACAGCAGAAAGGGAATAGCTGAATTGAGTAACGTTGAAATAGTGTAAACACAAGAGGATTTGGCAAGCCCCCCACGGGCTTTCATAATCGCCATTAAAATTGTGTCCTAGTTAAGACCGTAGGCATGCAATTCACAACCAGCCCTACTCTTCCAAGTTGAATTTTGAATATTCAGGCCCGCTGCAATTGCCTCGATAAGGGTCTTAGCCAACAGACCAGAATGCCAATCGTAGGCGGTTCCGACAGTCTCACAGTAAGGTCTGCAACGTCCCCGGACTGACGGCTTATTCAACATTAAATGTGATATTTTATGAAAAAGATCCTCAGCCTCAGAACAGTACTCAATCACACCGCTGTCCAAAAAGCCGTACCAATCACGAGATTCACCATTAAAATCAAAATAGAGAGGATATACATTCAATAAAGCTGCCTCAAGATGAATATTAGATTCCCCAGCAATAACTGCATCAATTTTTACCAAAAAAGAAAAGGCACTTTCCGTCACAGGATCGGAATATCTCAGGCCACAATCTTTTGCTATTCTTTTCCATGCCCCAAAACGCCTCTTATCAGAAGGGTGCGGCCTAAGAATAATATCAAGATCCTTCAGGCAATATCTAATTTTTTTACACAACGTAAAGACTGAATCTTCGTCATCCAGCATATTGGTGCAAATACCAAGATGCGTAAGACTAGATGAAGCGTTCACAAATTTCTCATAGGCATCAGCTTTAGGCATACCAATAAGAAAAACACGTGTCTTCCCAGCACCCCTCTTTCCATATTTTTGAAGGGCATCTTCACCTTCAAGCAAAGCAAAATCAAAATTCAATGGAGGAAATTTATCAGTAACAGAAGCGTGTTGTATATATATGGAGGGGACTTTAATCTCAGAAACAATAGCAGTGACGACCCTATTCTGCATATTATGATCATTTGGCGTCACCAAACAGGAAGGTCTTATTTTACGTAACCAAAAACTTCCGACTACATAATATCCATATGTAAGTAAATAAATATCGGAAAAATATAAAAAAGATTTTTTGTGGTATTTACCAGACTCTAAATAACGCCAGAAAAGAATAGGCAGAAAAAACAATGAAACAAGGTAGGCCCAAAATAAGGGGAAATAGGATTGAAGTTCACATTTTTCACCAATTAATGCAGAATTAGAAACAGATTTAGCCAGATCAATGACAGAATCTCTTTGATTCCTGGTTGAGACAAAAAATAAGATGGAGTTTTTTGGAATAGGCTTAGTGAGGAATGTCCTTTTTATTTCCTGCAATAGATGAACAGCAAACGCAAAAAAACGGATCACAAGACCTTTCCGTGGAAGAATTGTAGCATTATTCTCAAGAAGTTTACTCGATTCATTTCCAGCCAAATAGTTAAGATCAAAAATATCGAGGCTAATTGCTCTAGATAGAACTTTAAACAAAAGAAACATTCAGAGACACTCTTTTCCAATTAGTAAAATTTTAAAAGTCTATTTTTGGCGGCTTCTAAATCTTTTGGAGATCCTAAATCAACCCAATAATCATTCAATTCATAAACTAAAGTATTCTTTTTTTGTTTAATCAAATCTTCAAATAAGTTTGTCATGTGGTAAACTTGTCCCCGAGGAACTAATTCGATGGACCTTTGATCAAGAACATAAATTCCAGAGTTCACACAAAAACTATGAATTGGTTTTTCAATCAAAGAACAAATTCTATTTCCAGTGGTATTAACAACACCATAAGGAATTTCAAAATCATGCTTTCTTACACACATGGTGGCATCAGCATTATTATTTGTGTGAAAAGACAATAAATCCTCAAAATTAACTGCAGATAAAACATCTCCATTCACAACAAAAAATGATTCCTGAAGTTTCTCAGATATTAAGCTCAGACATCCAGCAGTTCCTAAAGGTTTATCCTCTTCAAGATAGTCAATTTTGACTCCAAGAGAGCTACCATCACCAAAGTATTTTTTTATTAATTCCGCTTTGTAGTGTACACTTATAGAAAATCGACAAAAACCATAATCTGAAAAAATATCAATCAGATTTTCCAGCATGTTCTTTTTGCCAACTTGAAGCATTGGTTTTGGAACTTCGCGGGTTAAATCACCAAGACGCCGGCCAAAACCTCCAGCCATAATGACAACACGATTTGGCTTGGAGTTAAACTCAAGTGCATCAAGAGCAACCACCCCTTTATAAATCTTGTTTTCATCAACCAAAGGCATATGTTTCCGATGAATTTCTTTTAGCAATTGAACAACTTTCCGTTGAGGCAATCTATAATCTGCGGTCTGAGGTGTTGAATTTATAATTTCCAGAAGATTTGACTTTCGGTTAAGAATGGCTCTTCGAATATCTCCATCGGTTAATATCCCCAGCAGCTTATCACCTTCATCAAGGATAGCTAAATAACCTATGCCACCTTGGTCCAGGGCATTAATTGCATCCTCAAACGTTGTTTCTGGATCTTTTCTAATGCTGTATTTCATAGCTTTATTAAATTTCTTAAGAAGTGAAAAATGTCAATTTTCCGCGATCAGGCCTGCATTCGCAGTCCCATCAAGAACTCTGCAAATAAAAAATCAAGTTCGCTATCAATATCGATTGAACGCTCAGATGGCATAATATAGGCGTATGACTTATCAGAATAATACTTTCTTTTTTTTAATAGGTTCATACTAAATACATATATAGCTCCATTAGGATAATATGTCTCCTTGGTAGCCTGTCTATTATTAATATTAACGTCAGAAAAAGATTGAAGCCTACATTCCTCATCTAACATCATATGCCAAGAAATTGGGTGATTTTCTTTTGTATAACTAACTACAGAATCTGCATTTTTTTTATTAAAAAGAGATATTGCCTCATCGATATCACCTGCGGTTCGAAGGGGCGAAGTAGGAAGTAAAACGACAATATTAGGTATTCGATAGTTTAATTCTTCCTCCAACCGTTTAACGGTATAAAGATATGTATCAATTGCAAGGCTTTCATCCCCAGCTAATTCAGGGGGGCGCATAAAGGGGCATTGAGCACCAAAGTCTATGGCGACTTGAGCAATAAGTGGATCATCTGTCGATATAATCACTTCCTCGATAAAATTAGCCCTCAATGCCGCTTCAATCGTATAGGCAATAAGGGGCTTCCCATTAATTGGAAGAATATTTTTACCAGGCAGTCCTTTTGATCCACCTCTTGCAGGAATAATGGCAATCATCAAAGAAGGTCTTCCTTTTTAATTAATTGATCTTCTATTAAATCGTGCTTTGCAACCCTACCTACAACAAACTCAAAATACTCCGGCGAAATACCATCACCAGGCCTTTTAAAATCAATGTCATCAGGCCCAATGGTATCGCCCTCTTTGATTTTGTGTGCAGCAACAATACTTCTGCGAAATGCATTTTTTCTCTCTTGGTTCTCTTCACAGATCAGATAATCTCTCCCAAGCGCTCGAGTGATTTTTTTTGATTCTTCACATATGATTTTCATTTCAGCAGGTGTTGCTGAAACTTTATGATCCCAACCGAAAAGACCTTTATCCAAGGTAAAATGTTTTTCAATGACACAAGCACCGAATGCTACAGAAGCAAGTGGGATTGAAAAACCTAGAGTATGATCAGAAAATCCTATAGGATAAGGATAAATCTTTTGCAATGTTTGGATATTTCGAAGGTTTACTTCTTCATCCTTAGGAGGATAATTGGAAACACAATGAAGAATTATAATATCTTTATTACCAGAATTTTCCAGAGTCTTAATTGCACGATCAATCTCATAGAGCTCACTTAACCCAGTAGAAATAATAACAGGCTTTCCTTTTCTACCAACATACTCTAAAAAAGGATAGTTATTGACATCCATTGAAGCAATTTTAATAAAAGGTACATCGAGATTTTCAACAAGAAAGTCAGTCTCTTTTTTGGAAAATGGAGTAGAAATGCAATCAATTTCTAATTCATCGCATTTTTTTTTCATACTCAAAAGATGGTCCTCTGAAATTGAAAATTTCTCAACTATTTCCTCAAGAGTATAATCATTTCGATTACGATAATCGTCTTTTAAAAAATAATTTTTATCATATACAGACCTTGAAAAAATAGAATCCTTTGACCAGCTTTGAAATTTAACACAATCCGCTCCAGCTTCTTTTGCAGCTTCAATTAGTTTTTCAGCAAGTGCCATGTCGCCGTTATGATTGGAGCCAATTTCAGCGATAATATAAGGAGCACATCCATTAAAAATCTCTCTACGAGGTGTTAAGTTTATTTTCATATTAGTATTCCTCCGGAAGCAAAACATTTTCCCACCAGCATGGGAAATCTTTGGTTTTAGATTTCAAGAAATCAATATACTCATTTTTAAAGCCTTCATCTTCAAGCAACCGTAAATTTAACTTAGCAAATTTAGCTGCAATGTCATTGTAACCTTCCAAATCTACAGTGGTCATAGCTTTATAGTGAAGAGCCTTAACCAAAACACCTCGCAAAATTGACTCCAGAGTCCAATCACCAAGGCCTGCGATATTCGATCCATGCTGTCGATAAAAGGTACGCGTTGAAGTAGTGAAAATGGCGCTAGCTCCTCTTTCAAGGATATTCGCGAAAACAAACCAATCCACGGCCAAAAGTTCAGCTGGGATTCGGTTAGAAGGAAGCAAAGAAGTCCTCACTGCGGTATTAGAAAGACCAAAAACATTTTTGTCGTAAATAAATTCATTCCCGATTTTAACTCTTTGATTTAATCGTTGCGAAAGGTATCCCGGCTGGATAAGCCGGCCATCTGCTTCAACCAAATCAAGATCATTGACGACAACGTCATATTTTTGTAAAAGGTCAAGAGACGTTTCGACCCGAGTTGGAGAGAAAAAGTCATCGCTATCTCCAAAAACAACATACTTATAACCTTCGCTGCGTAAAAACTGAAATCCAGCATCTCGAACTTCGGCCGGGGTTCCCTCCAAATCGATTATAGAGATATCAGGCCGATAGTTAACCAGGTCAAGACTAGAAAGCCCATCATTCCCAATAATTAGATCAAAATGGGGATAGGTCTGAGTTGCGATCGAGCGGAAAAAATCACCAAGATAAGGTTCAACACTTGGATATACTACGGTAAAAAAAGCAACTTCTTTTTTAAAATTTGGCATACTCCCCCGATATTTCACAAACCTATTAACGAATTCGCCTGCAGGGATTGCCCACGTAAACGCCGCCTTCAGATATATCCCGATACACTACCGAACCAGCCCCAACTAAAGCCCCTCCGAAGATTGAAACACCATTCACTAATACGCTGCTACTGCCCACAAATGCCCCAGAGCCTACTCGACATTCTCCATTGATAACAGCCCCTGTAGAGATATGACAGTGATCAGCAATAATTGCATCATGCTCAACGAGACTGTTCGTATTCAAGATACAATTAGAACCAATAATTGCCCCCGCATTAACGGTGGCACCGTGCATCACAATAGTCCCATCTCCAATAGATGCGTGACTCGAAACATGAGCTTTTGGAGAAATGATTTTAGGTAAAAAGGCCCCCCGATCTCTCAAAAAAGAAAAAACCTTTACCCTGGCCTTAGGAGACTCGATATGTCCCATACTAATGAAAAAACCACACTCCTGTTGGATTAACTCAACCAGATCCTCATCAGTCGCCAACACAGGATAACCAAGGACTTTAGTATTAAGTTTTGAGGGCAAATCAACTATTCCTATAATGCTAAATTTCCTTTCCATTTCAATAACATCTATGCAGGACCGGCAATGCCCGCCTCCGCCGATTAGGAAAAGGTCTTTTTTCATAACTTGACACTACTAGGAATATTGATCAATCTACGCGAAAGATTTTTGGAAACAGAAAGCTCCATTTTAGGACAATTTTTATACATCGAAAGCTCTGACATTAAAGTCCAAGCTGGTCGGGTCATAATTCCTTGATCATTCGTTACCTTCAAAAACTTTTCGAGATTATCAGAAAAAGAATCATCCAACAGAAGAACATTTAACCAATAATTGCTTTTTGCAAATTCAGCCTCAGTAAAAAATTTTATCCCCTTTACACTCGAAAAGGCTCTTTGATACCTGTGTGCCAGAGCACGTTTTTTGTCAAGAAACCAAGGCAACTTATCCAACTGGGCACATCCAAGTGCAGCATTTATATTGGGCAATCGATAGTTATATCCGACATGGTCATGCATAAACTCCCAACGATGTGGAACCTTGGCGGTGGTGGTCAGATGCTTTGCAAACTGTGCTAATTTTATGTCGTTGGTTAAAATTGCTCCACCGCCGCCAGTAGTAACAATTTTGTTGCCGTTGAAGCTAAGTGCTGAGAGCCTCCCATGATGGCCGGTGTGCTGGCCCTTATAAAAAGACCCTAGAGACTCAGCCGCATCTTCAATTAGAACTATTCCAAAACGCTCACATATTTCCATGAGAGGATCAAGGTCAACAGGATGTCCAAAAGCATGCATAGGAACAACCGCAGCAATACGGCGACCTGTCATGCGGTTCCAAGACTCCCCATTTTTCATTTCAACGATTTCATCTAAGTATTCACCAAGCCGGTAGGGATCAAGTCCTAAAGTCTTTTCCTCGCAATCGACAAAATGTGGCACAGCCTTGCAATAAGAAACAGCATTAGCAGTAGCAATAAAAGTCAAAGCAGGAATCAATACTTCATCATCCTCTCGAACACCAGCTAATTCCAAACATATATGCAATGCGGCAGTGCCATTAACCACGGCAACTGCGTGAGAAACTCCAGTATATTCAACTAGTTGCTTCTCAAAACGATCAACAAACTTACCTACTGAAGAAACCCACCCCGTATCAATGCATTCCTTAACATAGAGCCACTCCTGCCCACAGAATATCGGCTCATGCAACCCTATAAAAGAATCTTTACATTCAATCGTTTGTCGCAGAGCTGCTACGGCCTCAGCCTCATCAAAAACGATACGCTTCATATATTATAAATTCCAACTTTGTAATAGTTGAGATTGCAGGGGTCAGAAAACCATTCGACTGTTTCAGCCAGGCCCCTTCGGAATCCTTCCTGTTGCCCATACTTAGGGGACCATCCAAGCAATTCACGAGCTTTACGATTATCGGCCCAAAGTCGTTCAACTTCACTTTTATCAGGACGAAGCCGAACATCTTCGGTTTCGATATCAATCTCCGCATTCATAATTTCCGCTATTAATTGAACTGTTTCTCCTATAGAAATTTCAAAATTACTACCAATATTGATCACTTCGCCAACGGAGTGATCCGATTCAGCAATGGCGATAAATCCTTGAACAGTATCTGAAACGTAATTAAAATCGCGAGTCGGGTGAAGCGATCCGAGTTTAATTTTATTTGCTCCAGAAGCTATCTGAGTAATAACAGTAGGAATAATTGCTCGTGAGGATTGACGTGGACCATAAGTATTGAAGGGGCGAATAACTGCAACAGGCGTATCAAAAGAAGAATAATAAGATAATGCAATCTGATCCGCCCCAATTTTTGATGCAGAATAAGGTGACTGACCCTGAAGAGGGTGCTCCTCAGTGATTGGAACAAAACGCGCAGTTCCATAGACCTCACTAGTCGATGTATGGACAACCTTTTCCAAGCCTAGATCTCGTGCAGCCTGCACTACATTTAGCGTGCCTATTACATTGGTATCAATATAAGTAGACGGGGAATGATAGGAATATGGAATAGCGATCAACGCCGCAAGGTGAAAAACAACATCACACCCGGCCATAGCAGACTTCACACCATTTGCGTCACGAATATCACCAGAGAACACATCTAAAGATGATAAAATTTCTGGATCAGAGTGGTCTAACCATCCCCAAGAATTAAAAGAGTTATATTGGACAAAAGCACGGACAGAAATACCATTGCGAACCAATACTTCCGTTAAGTGAGAGCCAATAAACCCATCCGCTCCTGTAACTAATATTTTCTTTTCTCTTAAATTCACTTTCACACCTATTAAATAAATCTTAAGGTTAGAACATCTAATACATTTCGAATCATTTTAATTTAGTTAATCTTAAATGAGCTTTTATCTGCGCTAATAGCTCCAAATTCTCTTCAGACGCACTCTTTGCAGCCTCCAACATAACTGTCCAAAATATGGCACACATACCTGCGATAAAGGTCACAATCAAAACGATCAAGCTTCTTTTTGGTTTATTTTTTTTATCCGAAGGGGTAGCTAAATCCAATACTTGAATTGTAGAAGTATTTTTAGCTTCTGAAAGCTTGGCAAGCTCATATTGTTTGGTCAATAATTCATATAAAGTTTCTTGAACTTTAAACTCCCGCAATAAACGTGCATATTGAACTCCAAGTTCAGGAACTTCGGACGTCGGAAAGAAAATATCACCGGAAACACCCTTTCCTTCATGAGAATTTTCCAGCTGTGAAATTTGATTTTTGATTTGAGTAATCCCCTCCCTTAGTCCTCTCACTTCAGGATTTTGTTCTGTCTTGGAGGAAAGAAGAATTCCAAGTTCCACCTCTTTGCTTGCAAGCTCACCTTTTAGCCTCGCAATCGCATCAATAATAGCGCCAGCTTGAGCATCGATGCGTATTGCTTTATTTTTCTCCTGAAACTCCCGAAGAAGGTCTTCTGCTTGCGTCAATTTATCTTTAACAACTGAGATACGTTCCTCCAAAAACTGCTTTTCTTTTCCCGCACTATTCAGGTTTAGGTTGATATTAAGTTTCTTCAGCTCCTCGACATATGTGTTAGCTATTGCCGCTGCTCGAACCGGATCTTCATCATCAACGGATATCGACACAATTTGATCCTTCTTGCCAACGGAAATATCTACTGCATTATTAAGAGCTTCATAAGTTTTTATTCTGTATTCCTGCCCATAAACTTCCATCAAATTGAACTTATCAATAATCGCGTCAGCAATAGAACGACTTTTAAGCATCCCGGCATAGAGTTCTCCGGAGCCGCCACCAACTGATATCCCAGCCAACGCAGCAAGGCCGCTCATTCCACCAAGCATTGAGCTAAAGCTGCCTTGGCTATCTTGAGATGGGAGAATTCTGGTCGTTGAAGTATAAATATTGGGCATCAATAAGGTAAGTCCACAGGTGACAATAAATGTAACGAAGCAAGTCAAAAAAATTAATTTTTTATACTTAATAATGATGAGTAGAAATTCAAGAAGGTTTACTTCATCATCGTTCGCCTCTGGTGTATTGATATTAACCTCTTCGATATTTTGTGACATCTTAGATTCCCAAAAAAATATTTATTAACCCACGAACATCTTCTAAAAATATATCAACAGATAAATATACCCGTTGGTATATTAAAAACTCGCCACAGCAGCGGCTCCCAAAGCCATCTGGTAGAGAATTGTTGTAATATCCTTAGTCTCTCTCAACCAATCATATTGCTTGTATTCTTCAGGAACCAGAATGGAGTCTCCGGGATAAAGGATCGTGTTTTCAAAGCCACCAAAGGTCCAGCGCCACCTCTCCTTATCCCAACCAAGAGAACGACCAGCCTGCTGTTTACTAACGACAGTACCATCAGCGCGAACGACAAACATTTCCTCTTTGTTGGCCGTTTCTTTGGTGCCTCCGACTTTATCAAGATAATATCCAACCGTCTTTCCAGGTTCCCAATTAAGTGAGGTTGAGTTGTATACCTCTCCTTGGATATTCACAGTTTGAGGGTTTTCCGGCACCAAAAGCGAATCACCATCCATTAAAACGATATCTTGAGGAGATCCTTTCAAGTGCTCAATAGAGGCCAAATCGATGACCAACCGGCCAGTAACAGGTGCTTTCTTCAAATCCTCAATCAGCATCTTTCGATTAGCCAAAAGAGTTTCTGCTGATTTGGATTCCTCAGCGCTCATTGCGCCAACGGCAATGTTTTCGGCAATCCGGGATAATTGCTTTTGCTCTTCAGCAATCAATTTATCGATCTGCCTCTTTTGAACTTCTTTTAAAGATTCACGACTAAACACGGCACCACGTAAATAAGCTTTATCGGTATACCCACCGGCCCGCTCCAATACAGAAGAAAGTGTTTCCCCTTTGCCAATAGCATAATCACCTGGGAATAAAACAGCTCCAGAAACCTTGACCATGAAGCGATCCTGATAGTCAGGAATAGATCGAATGATCAAGTGGTCATTGGGTTGCAATTTTATATTGTCTTGAGGGTGGCCATTTAAAGCATTAGAAAGATTAATTTCATAACGCTCGACTTTGGTCTCGATTCCAGATGGAGCATAGCGTGTCAGTTCAGCCATATCCAGGTAGGCGCTTCTCTTCAGATTACCTGCTGCCGTCACCAAATCGGCGATAGACATATTATCAAACAGTGGATATTTCCCTGAACGCAGTACAGCACCAGAAATTGTCACCTGTGGGAGTTCTTCCATTTCTTGCCGCGAAAAAAGCCGAACCTGGTCGTACTCCTGCAATAACAGGTTTTGCGTCAAGTCACCATCCAAGGCCTGCTGCAAGTCAACAGTCAAAAGTTCTTTTCGAAACTCAGGCGCAGCCATCCGAACAATTTGGGCTTTCTGCGGAAAATAATCAGGAAGAAGATTGTCATAAGGGACCAATAAGTCAGCCAAACGCATGCCGGTCTCAAGTTGATACTCACCAGGCCTGGCGACATAACCCGTTAACGAGACATACCCTCCGGCATCAGTAATTGGGGCAATCTGCACCAGATCACGATCTTGCAGTCTATAGTTGAGAGTTTCAGCAACCTTATCTGCAGTCCCTGACAGGGACAGGTCGATTACAGCTTGACGATCGTGATTCACCACCCTTTGCAAACGAATCTTTTGCAAATAAGCTGTTGAAACGATCCCCCCTGCCATATCAAGCAAGTCACCAAGAGTTTCTTCTGGCGCTAGCTCATAAATCGCAGGTCGACGGACGTCACCCGAAACCCCGACCAATGAACCGGCGATCGGAACAAGAATCGTATCCCCTGCCTGCAGACGGATATCCTGGCTGTTATCTCCAGATTGAAAAAAGTTATAAAGATCGATCTGGGCCAGCTGCTTACCATTGCGTAATACTCTGACATTGCGCAGGCTACCATTCTTGGTCGGCCCGCCGGCTTCAGAAAGAACTGTCAGGACCGAACTCAAGGAACTGACCTGATAAGTCCCTGGCGCCTGCACTTCTCCAACCAGAAAAACATTAATGGAACGTAAAGAATCAAGGGAAACATTGACCTGATATTGTTTAAAATATTTCCCGATCTGTTTATTAATGGTTTCCTTAGCCTGGGAAAATGTCTGGCCCAAAAGGTTGATTACTCCTACTTTGGGTAAAACAATTTCGCCGTTGCGATCTATGATGGATTGATAATGTCCTTCAATATTTCCCCAGACATCAACTCTTAAAGCATCTCCAGGTCCAAGGATATAATCAGGACCAGCTAACTCCATGGGGTCAGCTTTAAAACCCTGCGTATTTGCAAAAAATTCAAAGCCAAATTGCTTGAGAGCAACAAGGTCTGGAGGAACCTGTATCCGCGGACTTTTCTGTTCTTTAACCAAACCAGAAAAATACTTCTCTGTTGGGGAAGGAGACACTGCCTCATTTTTTTTAGAAGAAGGGACATGCCCGTTATCCTCAGGCCGATTAAACTCTACAGTGTCCTTAGCCATCCCTTTTGTACTATACTCAACATGCTCGTTCCCCCCTTCAACATCAGCATTCTGATATTGCTGTAGCAACCCCCTCTGTTCTGGAGATAGTTGTTCCAACATCTGTTGGCGCTGCAAACTTGTTGCACCAGAACCAGTGGTCATGTCCTGAGAAAAGGAAAGCGTCGGAAACAAAAAAACGCCAGCAATCAATATCTGAAGAAACAGCAAACGACCAAACTTCATCAGCACAACCAAACTCCTTATACGGGCTTTCATTTACCAATGCCCCCGCAAACCGACAGAAATCAAACTCACATTTTCACTGTTACCGGACTCAAAATCGAAATTATCCACCTTCCCATACCGGGCTGAACAATCAACATTCAGGTGTTCGGTCAGGTCCCAGGAAAGCGAAGTGGATATTTCTTTATATTTCTCATGAACAGGCTGGTCAAAGCCCCTTTCCTCGTAGTCAAAACCAACAGTCAACAAAACCTTTTCACTCAGTATGGCTTCAAGTTCCAGTGATGTATCTTTTGCCCCACCTCCAACATGATGACCCATGACGATTCTTTCATAGGTGTAGCCGGAACGATAGATGCCGTGCCGATACCAGACCGGCGAGTTGTCATCAATTTGCGATAAGTCGGCCTGCTCCAGACGCAAACTTAACCGCCCGGAGGGGTCAATCTTAGGCAGGTACAAACCTGCCAGCCAGGCAGTATTGGCTATAAAATGACCTGCTTCGTCTTCCCCACCATATTCACCGTAAACCTCAGCATTCCATAAAAAAGGCAGAACGAGCCGGGCGTCTAAAGCAGCAATTGAGTTACTGGTATCTTCACCACCGGAAAGATTTTTACCACCCAAAATGGTGATAAAATCATTCCAATCAACGTGCGGTCGTCCTTTGCCTCCGAACATAACCGTCCTGGAAGCCCCCAACTCAATCCATGGTAAAGGTTTGGTATCAATCCTCAACCCGGCGAAATAAGGCTTCTCAACACTTCGATCTTTTTCCAATCGGCTCCAGAAGACATCAAATCGAAACGGGCCAAGATACTTAAAAAACCAAGGCAACAAAAACGGAGTTGAGTTGGTCACTCGAACCATATCCAAGGGCTTGGCATTGTTAGTCAACACCAGAGAACCGTGTCTCCCCTGCCCCCACCACAGCGATTGTCTGCCGACGGATATTTCAAATGAACCTAACTGAGTCACAGCCCTGCCATCAAGCAAGGTCACATCAGTATCGTTATCATCACCGGTTTGAAATAGAATCAGCGGACGTAAATTAATCAGGAAAAAACCACCAAGTCGGGTTTCCCCCTGCAGAATAAGTTGAGCATTCTGCTCCTGATAATTGAGACCATAATTATTATAATTCAGGGGGTGTTGGCTAGCGACAACTCGATTCCCGGCGATCGTAGACTCATCACCATTCTGATAAACGTACTTGAGTTGGACTTCCCGCAATTTGAGAAAGCCCGCGGAAGAACCCTCTCGCAGATCAGTCAAAGTATCGCCGAGTTCACGTTCCAATTTATTCAGCAGAGCATGAATAGCGGGAGAAACATCTTGAAACTGTGCGGCCGTTAGTGCCTCTTCAACCTGCCTGCCAGCCTCAAAGCGAGTATATGGCCTGGTTCCTTGAAGTGACGAATTGACCAAGCCGAGCGCAGAGATTTTATCCAGTGCAGAATAAACCCAACTGTCCAAAGGTATTTGGCTGGTCGCAGGGACAGCAATAGCCACGCCGGGGAGATTTAACAACAGCCCAAAAACAATTAGTGTAATTATGATAGGCTTCTGAAAATAAGCCATTTACTCCCCTTCTATTTAGTTGTCATCCGGAAACGGCCCTTTTCCGCCGTGGCGGTGTCAATCTGCGGGCTTATTTGTGCGGCGTAAAGAACTACGCCTCCGCATAAGCTCTTGATTTCCTTGCCACAACAAAAAATTTCTCGTTTCCAATCTGAAAACTTATGCGTTAGCATCCGGAAACACCGGATGCTAACTATTTAATAAACCGTAGTTCAGAAAAAAAAGAAAATAGCGGATACTCATCCATGAAGTCAAACCATATTCCCGCGGGAAAAGTACTGATAGCGATTCTTTCTGATAACCCCTGCTAACGCCAAAACAAAGACACCAACCTTAACAGCTCCCTTCACGGGAAAACACCACTAAGATTGTTTTTATCAGAATTTTAATATCCAGCCAGATTGTCCAGTTATCAATATATTGCAGATCCAGATTGACAATTGAGTCAAAATCTTCGATGGCACTACGACCGCTAATCTGCCAGTTTCCGGTTATTCCTGGCTTTATACTAATTCTCCTACGGTGCCAGTTCTCATATTCCGCCACCTCATTGGGAGTTGGCGGCCGAGTGCCGACCAAGCTCATCTCCCCTTTAAGAACATTCCAAAATTGCGGTAGTTCATCCAAACTGGTCTTTCGTAAAAAACGGCCAACTTTGGTGACCCGCGGATCATCCTTGATTTTAAAGATCGCACCGCTCATTTCGTTTTGCGCCATTAAATCTTTTTTACGCTCCTCCGCGTCTATATACATAGAACGGAACTTCCAGCACCGAAACGTCCTGCCGCTTTGCCCGACCCTCTCCTGACCAAACAACAAAGGCCCAGGAGAATCCCGTTTGATTGCATAAGCGATAAAAGGAAACAGCAAACATGTCAACAACAACCCAACGAGAGATCCGAAAATATCCAGAAGACGTTTTAAAAATAGCTGACGAGAATTAAAAGCTTTGCTGTAGAAGGTCAGGACCGGGATTTGATCATGAAAAAAGCTTAATTCCTGCCGAGCTTGAGGAATCTGATAAAAGTCCAGAGTCAACCGGACAGTCACCCCAAGTTCATCCAAAGCATTGACATACTTCTCTGTATCAACAATAAAGTTTTTTGGTGGGCAGAAGACGACTTCATCGACCGGATGCTGCTTGCAAATCTCAATAAGATCCTCGACTTGACCTAGGATATTCCCCTTAACCCACTCCTTTGGCCGGCCTTTTGGCATAATCTGCACAAAGCCTAGAACTTTCATCCCCCAGGCAGAATGCTCCTGAATCAGTTGGTAAAACTCCTGTGCCTTATCCTGTGCTCCAACAATAATCAAATTTCTGGAAACCAAACCGGACCGGGAATAAAGTTTGACAAAATTACGAATGGTCAACCGCTCAAGGCTGAAAAGCACAAATGAGAAACACAAAAAAGCAAGATACTGACGGCGTCCGACATTCGGCAACTGAAGAAAATAAAGAAAACCAGCTAAAATGCTGCCACCAAGGATATGAACAGAAAGCACGGAAGTAACGACATCATAGACGCCTTTACGAACGGTCCCCCCTGCATACAACTTATATTTTGCAAGTAGATATACCCACAGCGGTAGCGCCAACGATAAAATCCAAAAGTGTTGACGCAATTCAAACCTATCCCCACCAGTTATGGAGTGAGCCATAAACATGGAGATAGCCAGGATTAAAAAATCGCCGCCCCCCAGGAATCGATTAAATAATTTTATCTGTTCTCTCAGCACTCAACTACAGCCTCAATCTCATAATCGCTAAGATTTAATTTCTTGAAGAATAAATTGCCACCAATTCACTTCCTATATTTATTAACCTATTACCCAGTCATTCTTCAAAGCATAAAAATTCTTGAGGAGCATCAATGAATAGATCTCGGTTTGTCATAAATTGGAATCAGCTGCTTGCAGACGGAACGAGTCGCAGGAGAGAGCCGGGTTCCAGAGCCTCCAGCCAGAATAATGCCTTTCAAAACAAATCGCCTCTTCACTAGAAAGATTCAATCTTCTTAATTTCAATATATAGTCAAACCATTACTTAAAACAAATAGGGTGTTAAATCCAACCTAAAAATTTCCAAAATTGAATTAAACGGCAGGGAAGTCGCCTAAGAAGAAAAGTATAAAGCAGATAACCGCAGCCCCCCCACAAAGAGTGCAAAAAAAATTAAATTCCATATCAGTTCAAAGACTGCCCTATGAGGAGCAATGGGCAGAGATTTTATAGCCGATAATGAAACATGTGTAAAATGAAAAAATGCCAATACTTCCAGAATATCCCCCATTGGATGAAGGGGGAGTATTCTGAAAAAAATAGTGGAGGATACCCAAAAGTGAGAATTTAGAACCGATAACTCAAGTTCACATAGGCAAAGAGGCCCATCTCCGGAACTTTTACTCCGGCATTAAACGGGTCGCGCTGGTAGGAAAGATGGCTGAAATAATATTTATCAAACAGGTTATTTACGCCGCCAAGCAATTCCCAGCGCCCCAAAAAGGTTCCGGCCTTCAGGTCTGTCACCCCCCACCCCGCGGTTTCACTTTCCTGCAGGCTCTCGTCAACCCGGTCCTGTCTGGCGGCAAACCTTTCGCTGATTTCGGCGTACCAGTTACCGTTATCGTAGCGCAGGGAAACAACGCCGGAAAACGGTGGGATCTCGGCTAAGGGCTGATTGGTGTCATCATTTTCCCCTTTCACATAAGAGAGTGTTTGAATGCATAAGTAAGAAAGCGGAAGCCTCCAACTGGCGGACGGCTCATAATGAGCGGCAGGGTCGAATAAATCGCCCCGAGTCAGACCCAGAGAGGAGGCTTCCATGGAAAGTATTCACTACATCGGCTTAGACGTCCACAAGAAAACCATCGCTTTCTGTATTAAAACCCTGAGCGGAAAGAACGTTCGACAAGGGGTTGTGAACGCAGAACGAAACGCGCTACGACATTGGCTGGCGGAATTGTCTTGTCCCTGGATGGGGGCCATGGAGGCAACGCTGTTTACCGGCTGGATTTACGATTTTCTCAAGCCCCACGCCGTTGAGTTAAAAGTCGCGCACCCGGAAATGCTCAAAGCGATTACCGCGGCCAAAAAGAAGAACGACCGGGCTGATGCAGAGAAGTTGGCAGATCTTCTGCGCGTCAATCTTCTGCCGGAATGCCACATGATGTCCGAAGAACTACGGGAATTGCGGCGCATTCTTCGCTATCGGAACATGGTCGTTCGCACGGCAGTGCAGATGAAGAATAAAATGGCCGGGTTGATGATGGAGGTCGGCGCGACCTATGACAAAAAACGGTTGTATGGGCGTAAATATTTCAACCAACTGATGGGGCGGGTAGACGATGTGCCCGATTCGGTCAAAGAGCTGTTACAGCTGAGTCGCAGTAATCTAGAGCTGTTTACCGCCATCCAGAAGAAACTGGTCCGGACTCTCCGGGAAAATGAACTGATTCGGCAGAGAGTTGAGCTTTTGATGAGCATTGCCGGGGTCGGAGAAATTATGGCTTTGACCTGGGTGTTGGAGATCGGTGACCCAACCCGCTTTCACTCCAGTCGGGAAGCCATCAGCTATTGCGGACTCTGCAGTGCACAACGGGAATCGGCCGGGAAAGATCAACGAGGGCCACTCTCCAAAAAACGCAACAAGCACCTGCAGACCATGCTCATTGAAGCCGCTAAGCTAGCCCCACGATGGAATATTCAACTGGCGGAATTGCATGAAAAAGAGTTGACCAAAGGCAATCGCAACCGAGCCACTTTAGCTGTTGCACGCAAGCTGGTTGAATATCTGTTGGCCGTTGATCGACGTGGTACAGCTTTTGAGGAGAGACAATCTCAGGTCGCCTGAGTTGAAGAAAAACAGATAATCTTTACATCAAACGATCTTCCCGCCGGGCCTTGCGGACTAGGGACTACGTGAGCTTCGCTGCACGACATTGGGAGTGTTTCAAGGCTGGCGGGTTGGCCCAAACTCAATCTTCTGTGAAGGGATGATATCCCGGAGACAGCACATGGATGTCTGGTCGCTGATTTAGCGGACCAAAAGAACAGATCAAAAAGATCGAAGGATGCAAGGGACAAGGAAAAACAGAGTCGCCACCGGGAGTAGGCCCGCGAGGTAAAGGGAAACCTCCGCTTTCCCCTTGACTTTACTTATCATGGAAGTCCCCTTTAAGAACAGATCAAAAGGCATGACCACCTGGCTGCTGAACTCTCCTCCATACATGGTTGCATCGATGTTGCGATAGGTGCGTGCTTGAATCAGGGGGCCGGCGCCGTCAGGATCGGTTGCTTCGGCGATATAGATGTAATCAGTCAGAGAGCTGTAAAAAACGCTGACATTGGCAAGAAAGGTGGCGCTCTTCCATTTTGCACCTAAATCGACTTGATTGTTACGCGTTGCATCCAACGCTGGGTTGCCCAACCAGTTTTTACCCGCCATGCGTTGCAGACCGATAAAGAGTTCCTGCTGGTCCGGAGTACGGCTGGCGGAGGCGATGCCGGTAAAGAACTCCAGCTGTTCAGAGGCCTTCCAGGTCAATTGCAGATTTGCACTCGGCTCAGTAAAGTCGGCCTTATTGTCGAGACTTGAAGAGAAATAGGGTTGATAGAGACTATCCAGTCGGGTTCCGGTTAAAGCATTGGCCGTCACCCGGGTATGATCAAGCCGGGCACCCCCCTTTAATGTTACCTGCTTGGACAATGGATAACTGTATTCTCCAAAAATCCCAAAATTATCGATATCCACATCGGGAATCATCGGTTGCTCGGCGTAACTCATCCACATGGCTGACTCGTTGGTCGCATCCCAATTCCGTCGATAAAAATCAACTCCGCTTGTCAACAGGCCAGCCCCGACCGGCACGTCCGCATTGAGTTTACTGCCAAATGTCGTGGTCTTGGCATCGGTCTGCATCATATAATCTTTAGTGACCATCATGCTTGGCGTGGATGAAACCCTCAGGGTGTCATCCATGAGGTGATCGACACGATTCAAAAAGGCCTGAAAGCGCAATTTGGAGATGGCCAACCCGGGATTATCGACGGTTGTTTTCCAGTTAACACGATGGGTGCGATCGTAATCCGCATCCATTAACAGCGCGGGATAAAGAACGTGTTCGGCATCCTGATAGCTGTAACTCAACTCGGAACGCCCTGTCCCATGCTTTCCTCCCCCTTTTAGCCAAAAGGTGTCGGTCTCATAGGCATCTGAATCAACAGTGTTCTCGCGATAGCGATTGTTGCTGGTTGACGGGTAAATATCCGTCAACAGCTGACCGTTTCCGGCTTCGGGCACATCTGATGATTTATGTGCGTAACCGACCAGCGTGTCAAAAACCTCTCCGCCATAGGATCCTGTCGCGGAAAGATCGAGATAATTAAAACTGCCGTAACTGACATTGAGATTGGTCGCCAGCCCGCGTTTCGGTTCTTTGGAGACAGCATTGACCATCCCTGCCAAACTGCCCGGATTGCGCAAATCATAAGGGCCCTTGATGACTTCGATATAATCAACTTCGGCAAAATCAAAATGGAACGACGGCGGGTCCATCCGCGAAGGACAACCACCATGGAGCCTGACGCCATCCAGAAAAACATTCAGGTTGTCTCTCTGCATGCCACGCAAAACAATATCGTTGGCAATTGCGCCCTTTCTGACACTCGACAGCCCGGGAACGTTTTGTAATGCCTCGCCAATATCCCGCGCCGGGCTTTCCCGGACTTCTCGAATGGTCAATTGTTCCTGGATCGGTTGTTGCTGCTCCCCTCGAATGGTAATTTCATCCAGAAGAACCGATTCCCCCATAGCTGACGTGCCGATCAGCACGTCACAACAGACCAAGACCGCCAGGCATACGATTCCAATTCTGATCATGGTTCATCCCTCCTTCTTTCTGAAATGGATTGAAAGAGCTGTTCTGATTGGCTGCGGGAACCGCTATCTGGGAGCCAATCAGAACAGGCGGTGAAAAAGGTCCTTCTGAGCCATAGCCTGAGTCATCAAAAGCAAGGGCTGTCAACAGCCTGATAGAGAGCAAGACATCAACAGTACTCGAGTGTCGATTCAAGAGATTGAAGCTGATGCAACCAGCGGTTCTTGTCATCCTCGTGTAGCATCATCCAATAAGGGCTTTTTATTAAGGCTTGAATGTCGGCGATTCTTTCATCTTTTGGCAATTCATCCCAAGATTCTATGGTCATCCGATAATGGTCTTTTTGCGTCGAATTATTCATTTCATTCCTCCTCACTTTGATTGGGTCTACTGACTCTTACTCAAGAGAAAACGTGATCGGTAAAATGACCGTTGCAATAGCTGCAGGCGGCGGGAAAGGTGCCGAGACGTCGACTGCCCGCAATGCCTGACGATCCAGCAACGGGTATCCAGAGCTGGATAGAATCCTCTTATTATCGATAGTTCCAGATAAAGATATGGTGAATTCGATGTCCACCCTTCCCGTCCATCCCTGCCGTCTTGCAATGCCCGGATAACGTAGATTATCTCTGACCTTGTCACGAATAGGTCCGAAATTGAGACTAAGATAGTTCTCTCGCAGAGCATCCTCAGAACGCAGAGGATTTCCTGCTTGAGAGGCTTCCACAACCGAATAAGCACCTTCAATATCATCATTGACAGCAAAATCTTGAGGCAATATCGCGGCAGTCCTGTCCACCGACAACGCAGAAGGTAAGGACCGCGTGGTGGCGGCAACACTATCCCTCTTTACAATCGTCACGACCTCTTGCTCAGCAGTCGGTTGCTCGGAAGCTACCGGCGGGGCTTTCGATGGAGCTGGGACCGCCAAGGGCTTCGCTACCTTTCTTGCAACAGGTTTATGAATTTGATTTTTCTGGGGCGCGACAATCTTCTCGGCCAGGATTTTTTTTGGAGGGCCCGTTGGTTCCGACTTGGGCACAGAAGCGGGCCTGGCAGTTGCTACTGTTGATTTAACAGATGTTCGATCGGGTAGTGTTTTCTCGCGACCTGACACCGGTAAAGACGCACGGACAGGTTGAGGAGGCAGTGGCATGGCCTTCGGCGTATCCTGAGGAGTGGCGGGCCTACCCGAGTTTGTTTTTAAATCTGAGGAAAATCGAACAGACTTCAAGTTGATCTGAACAACCGCCGGTTTCAATCTAGCGGGAGGATCTCCCTTCAGACCGACAAGAAAGAAAACCAACACGCTGTGCAGCAGCACACTTGCGCCCAAAGCAGTAAAGACACCACTTGGATAAGGACAACTCAACCGCTGCGGAAACTCGTGTTTCATTTCTCCCCCGGTCCACATTTGGCAGCTGATAAAAGCACTCCCCTAAGTCAGATTTCACCGGGTTGAAAAGGGGGTCCCTAAAGGTTCAAACCAAGGCTGAATCGAATTTTCAAAAAGTTTCTTATGTATCTACATAGAAACAATTGCATTGTTATCCTATTAACAATTCTGTAGAATAAAATCATCTTTATAATTTCGTTCTACTTTCAAAGGCTATCATGACAGCGTTTTTGTAATAAATATGAAAGTCCTATATTCAACCATTTTCATGTTGTTTTGATAACAGGAGCGAATATGAAACCAACGGAACGAAGAAAACAGTTATTGGAATGGCTGGAAAAGGAAGGCACGCTCAGCCTGGCAGAAATGGTGACCCGGTTCGAGGTCACAAAAATGACGATTCATCGGGATTTGGGATTACTGGAACGAAGGCAGGCATTAAAACGCATCCACGGAGGCGCAGCCAGGCTTGAAAATGGTACCCAAAGAGGCGACAGCCATAAACAGATCGCCTCTGCCCAGGGCAATTGCCTGATCTGCTATCGCCCGCCGACTCAGCAACTGCTGTATACAATTACTAAAAATAATGGCGAACAGCAGGTTGCCTGCTGCCCGCATTGCGGCATCTCGGCCCAGTTGATGATGGGGGACCAAATCGCCATGGCCCTGACCACGGACTTTCTATCCGGTCGCCTGCATGCGGCCCAGCATTCATTCTTTGTGCTGGGCTCTGTGGTCGTCCCCTGTTGTAAGCCTTCCATTTTAACCTTCTCAGAAGCGGAAATCAGTGAACGCTTTCAAAAAGGTTTCGGCGGCACCTTAGGCCGCTTTGAAGATGCCATCGAATTCCTCAGAAAGGATATGAGTATCCATGATTCGGAAGGATGTCCTCATTGCTCAGGGCACGCCACTCCATTAGGAACCGTCTAACGAGCTGTTTAAAAATAACCTGCAAGCATATCCTTTTCTCCGGCGATTTTGATATAGTGAACAAATAGCTGGATTTATGAGTTTTTTTGGACACAAACAAAGAGACCTTTTTTTTCTTTGTTTGCGGTCAATACGGGTGGATATGAGTCAGGGGCAAAGAATATGAACAGCAAGACTGATGTTCTCGGAAAACCGACCATTCTCCATACGCCGCGCTCCAGAGCTGAAGCGTATACGGATAGCAGCGATTTCAAGAAGCTGTTCTCAGCTGAAAAGACCTCTGCCCTGCTCTCCCCCAAGCGCCTGTTACGGCTCATGGTCCTATCTATTTTTCTTTCCGAAACAGCGATTATGTTGATTTTCGGATTAATTCCCCCGCTCCATCCGGCTTTACTGGCACTTCTTGACTCGACCCTGCTCCTGATTATCCTCTCGCCGACCGTTTATTTCTTTCATTATCAGCCACTGCAACGTCACCACCGCGAACGCATGAAGATTGCCCAGCAGCTCTATGAGAGCGAGCGCCGCTTTCAGCTGACCCTACAAGCAGTCAATGACTCCCTGTGGGACTTCAATCCGCAAAGTGGGGAAATCTATGTCAGCCCGCAATCAGCAACCAAGCTTGGCTATCAGCCCGGTGAAATCGGTTCCCATATCGACGATTGGAAAAAGCTGCTCCACCCGGACGAGGTTGAGCTGTTCATGAAGGCGAAGAGCGACCACCTCAGCGGCATAACGGATCACTTAAGGTTTGAACATCGCCTCAAAGCCAAGGATGGAAAGTGGTTTTGGTTTCTTTCCCGCGGGCAGATTGTGGCCCGGGACGCTGAAGGCAATCCGTTGCGCATGGTCGGCACTCATACCGATATCACCCAACGCAAAGAAGCCGAGGCCGCATTGTTGCGGAGCGAAGAAGAAATCCGCATGTTGTCTCATAAATTGATCCACTCTTCGGAGGAGGAAAAAAAACGCCTTGCTCAAGACCTGCACGACGAATTCGGGCAGGTTCTGATCGCCTTTCAATTAGGTCTAGAGATGTTACGCGATCAGAATTCAGGGCAAGGGAAAGATCACTCCCAGCAGTGCAATCGCCTGTTAAGTATGGTTCAGCGCCTGGAAACCGATCTCAAGCATGTCTGCGACCAGCTACGCCCGGTCATTCTTGATGATCATGGGCTGGTCGAAACAATCCGCTGGCATATTCGCGAATTCTTCCAGACAACCAACGCCTTCCAGGTGGATTTCCAGGTGAACGGCGACAAAAAACTATCCCGTGAAGCAACAATCGTCCTCTATCGAATCTACCAGGAGGCCCTGACCAATGTTCGTAAGCATGCTCAAGCCAGTGAGGTTAAGGTCAAGCTGGATATGCTTGATAATCAGGTCGTTTTGACGGTCCAGGATAATGGTTGCGGGCTGGACATAAAGATACCGAACAACATCACCCACACCTCCTGGGGCTTGGGGATGCTTGGTATGAGGGAACGCGCCACAGCAGTGGGCGGGCAATTGTTTGTCGAGTCCGCGCCAAAGCAGGGCACCATCATTCGTGCGGAATTACCCGCCTGACCACCGGAGACAACTGTGCCATTAAAAATTCTGATTGCCGATGATCATGCATTGTTACGCGAGGGGCTGAGGCTGCTGATTCATTCTCAAGACGATATGAATGTTGTCGGGGAAGCTGAAGACGGAATCGATACCCTTGAAAAAGTCCGTTCCGAACAACCCGACGTTCTGTTACTCGATATTGCCATGCCACGCATGACCGGCCTGGAAACCATTCAAATGGTCCATCGCATTGCACCGGAAACCGGCATCGTTATTCTGTCCCGCTATGAAAAAGAGGCTTATGTCCGCAAGGCCCTTAAGGCAGGGGCACTCGGCTATGTTGTCAAAGGAGAGGCCGGGGCCACAATGCTCGAAGCCATTCGCTGTGTTGCCCAAGGCCGGTTCTTCCTCAGCTCACAAATTCACAAGTCGGTTATCTCCTCTTATCTTGAGGCCGTGGATGAAACGGAAGAGGAGCATGCCGAGTTCGGTCAACTATCAGAACGGGAAAAACAGATTTTTCACCTTCTCGTCCAAGGCCATAGCAGCATTGAGATCGGTAAAATTTTATTCATCAGTTCAAAAACAGTTGATAAACACAGGGCCAGCATCGGAAAGAAGATCGGTATCGACAACCCCGTCAAAATGGTTCAATACGCTATTCGCAATGGGATAATCGACCCGTCGGTATGGGAGGATTAAACTCCCGGAGGGATAAAAGAAGAGAATTGTCCTTTATTCAAACACAGCTCTTCAAAACCGCTTTTTCAACAATCTGGCTATGGGCATTCGATATGGCAAGAGAGCGATTTTTTGCGGCGGACCTAAAAGCACAGCCATGCCGAGGCAATGAACACTGAGAAGGCAAAAATATAACCGAAAATAAGATAAACCAGGAATTCCATTCTTTCGCGCTCTTCTTTATCATAGTTGGTATGAATAGACACTGGCTGCTCTCTTCTCATTTGCTCCTCCTTTTTTAGATCCTCGCCCCCTCTATATATAACTTAATTGGTTATCTTTATTCGGTCTATGCGCATTTTCCCTATTTTGCAGGAGCAAATTGCGCAATGCTTGATGCGGACATCATCTCTGCAGGATAACTATCTGTATTCCTGACGTATTTTTTAAATATAAAGACACTACAATAAATGCTGGCGAGACATGATCAGCATATTGCCTTAATTTTTTACCTGTGATAACTTACCGACCGAATTGATCAAGAACCACTCATGCAAAACATGAAGGTAGTTAACTTTATTACTATATTTTAAAAACAAATAAATAATTTATCTCCGATAAGGGCAAAGCCAAAGTAATTTGGTGACGCAAAGCCACGGGTCCAGAGAATGGACAGCCGGGCTACCGAAGAGAATGAGCATCCCTCCCGCCCTTCATCATCCAAGATTTTTTAAAGCTCATCTTCGTTATCGGAGATGAGCTTTTTTATTGGGCTCAATTCTCGTTTAGAACATCCAGGGAGCAACCTCTCCAGCTCCAACAACAGCTTAAAAAAATGAAAAGGAGCGCTTCATGATGCGAATTCCAAAAAAAGTCTTTTTGTGGCTTATAGTCACAACAATTGTCGTACTGTCCGGTTGTGGAGGTTCAGGATCCGGTGGAGACAGCGGCTTGACCGACAGCGGCTTGACCGACAGCGGATCGACAGGGGTTTTGGTCGATCCATATATCAGCGGTGCCATCCTCCAGGAAGTGGCCGAAGATGGCACAACCATCCTGCAAAGAGGTTCAACCCCTACCGATGCGCAAGGCCATTTCGAATTTTCAGCTGAAGTTCAGGTCGGTTCGATCATTGAAACAAAAATCAGTCAACTCGGCACCCATGTCAGTGAACCAAATCAGGTGGTCTTACGGCGGCAAATTCGCGCGAACGACGATGGTCTCCTGGTCGTTTCCCCGCTGACCACACTGATTGCCAACGGCAGCACCGAAACCGACGTGGTGGCGCTACTGCAAACGGCAGGGCTGACTGATTTTTCAGCTGGAGATATTTACATTGACCCCATGGCCGGCCTGGACAATCTCTCATCCAGCGTAACCTCTGCCGATCTAACCAGGCTGCAGGCCGCCATGGCCGTCGCTAATTACCTTGAGGCAAAAAATAATCCGAACTCCACTGCCTTGGATATGAACACCTCCAGCGAATTCCAGATTTTCACAAGCTGTCTTGATGCAGTTCAAGAGACATTGTCACCCGAACTGTTTGCCCAAATTACCGCAGCACAGAACAACAGTGGACTGACCATGCAGGAGTTCGTCAATGCGTCCGTGACCTACACGCGGCCAGTTATCGCCATGATGAAGCTCCAACTCACTAACAATGGGAGCATTGATCCTGTGGCATTGCACGATGAAGCCATGAGCGCCAGCAGTGACATGGTAAACGACATGTCCGGGCAAAACCCGGGTAATGGAGGTCCGAATGGGACAACGCTTTACGCAAATGATTGCGCAGTTTGTCACGGCGACCTGGCTAATTCCAATATCCCGGGGCGTTCTGCCGACGCCATTCAAACGGCTATCGATCAAAACCTTGGCGGCATGAGTATTTATGCCAACCTGACCACAGCAGAAATCCAGGCTATTGCCGCCGTGCTGCCAGTACCACAACCGACTGATCCAACTCAGCCAGTTGATGGGACGACCCTCTATGGAAATATGTGTGCCAGTTGCCATAGCGCCTTGGCCAACACCACCATCCAAGGCAATACAGCGAGCGCCATCCAGAGTGCCATCGATCAGAACGTTGGGAACATGGGCTTCCTCAGCACCTTGACCACCGAAGAAGTCCAAGCCATTGCCGATGTCTTGCCCGGAGCCACCCCGGTTGACCCGACTCAGCCGGTTGACGGGGCCACGGTCTATTCCAACAGTTGCGCCAGTTGCCACGGCGCTCTGGCCAGCACGAGCATCCAGGGGCGCACCGCCAGCTCGATCCAAAGTGCCATTGATCAGAATATTGGCAACATGGGCTTCCTCAGCACCTTGACCACTGAAGAGGTTCAGGCTGTTGCCGACGTCCTGCCCGCTGCAACGCCGGTTGATCCGACCCAGCCAGCGGACGGAACCGCTCTTTACACCAGTGAATGTGCCGGTTGTCACGGAACGCTTGCCAACACCAACAAACCGGGGAGCACCGCTACTGACATCCAAAGTGCCATTGATCAGAACGTTGGCAACATGGGCTTCCTCAGTACCTTGACCACCGAAGAAGTTCAAGCCATTGCCGACGTCTTACCCGCAGCACCGCCAGTTGACCCGACGCAACCGGTCGACGGAGCAGCTCTCTACTCAACCAGTTGTGCCAGCTGTCATGGAACACTGGCTAACACCAACAAACCCGGGCGGACCGCTACGGCCATTCAGAGCGCTATTGATCAGAACGTTGGCAACATGGGCTTCCTCAGTACTTTGACCACCGAAGAAGTTCAAGCCATTGCCGACGTCTTACCCGCAGCACCGCCAGTTGACCCGACGCAACCGGTCGACGGAGCAGCCCTCTACTCAACCAGTTGTGCCAGCTGTCACGGAACGCTGGCTAACACCAACAAACCCGGGCGCACCGCTACGGCCATTCAGACCGCTATTGATCAGAACGTTGGCAACATGGGCTTCCTCAGTACCTTGACCACCGAAGAAGTTCAGGCTATTGCCGACGTCTTACCCGCAGCGCCGCCAGTTGACCCGACGCAACCGGTCGACGGAGCAGCCCTCTACTCAACCAGTTGTGCCAGCTGTCACGGAACACTGGCCGATACCAACAAACCCGGGCGCACCGCTACGGCCATTCAGACCGCCATTGATCAGAACGTTGGCAACATGGGCTTCCTTAGCACCTTGACCACCGAAGAAGTTCAGGCCATTGCCGACGTCTTACCGGCAACGAACGGGAACAGTGGCCCGGATTACAGTGATTGCACGGCTTGCCACGCTCAACCACCAAACGGGACCAGCGAGCCGAACATTGATGGCGCCCACAGCGCTCATAAGGCCATCGCATCAATCGGCACGGATTGCCAAATCTGTCACACCGGTGCCAGTCATAACGGGTCCGTCGATCTAGGATTCCCTGCTGATTACAACTCCGCCTATGGTGCCGCGACCGACAACCTTGACGGCACCTGCAGCAATATCAGCTGCCACGGTGGCAAGACCACCCCTGATTGGTGGAGCGGCTCAATCAGCCTGACTGCTGACTGTACCAGCTGCCACAATTCAAGTGCAGGCGAATACATCAGTCAGACCTCCGGCAGACACCGGAAACACAGCCGTTACAGCTGTACGACCTGCCACAACAGTACTCGCATGCCGAACCACATTGGCGATCTGTTGACCGATAATTTTGAAGTCTCAGCGGCTTCGACTGTCGGCGGCAGCGGAACAAGTGTTGGCAGTTACAGCAATGGGTCCTGTTCAAGTATTGCTTGTCACGGCAGCGAACGCTGGTAACAAGTAATAAGCGATAAGCAATCAACCAACCCGGCCGGAGCCCTCTCCGGCCGGGTTTATGTTTAAGCCATCCTCCTCGTTGCAACCGCCTGACAGCCTTCCCCAATTTTCGCAGCCCTTCTTCGCTAGTTTGAGAAGCGTTGCTTCGCGTCGAGGCGCATTAGCAGGGTTTTGAAGATTTTCGAAATGAACGGATACGGTTCGTTGAGAAACGAGGGAAACCGGCGGGTCTCGTCCCGCCAGACGAGGCACTTTTCTGCTCCAGGTCAGAAAAGTCCCCAAAAGACCCCGCCCCAATGCCTGCGCCTGTCTGCGCCAGATCCCTTCCACTCCACAGCCTTGGGCCGCGCTCGCAAAACTTGCCCTGACGGGCTGCGGACATTCCTCGCTTATTCCGGCCCAAACCTGTTCCGCTCCAGCGCCGGCAAAAGGGGGATGAAGGTCAGAAGCCCAAACCATCCATTAGAACGAACCTCCCCATGCTACGCAGCCGGAATGGAACGGCTGACAGTCGAATCAGGGCGGCAAATGTCTGAGGCGTCAGCCGAGTTTTTGCCGACCCGGCTGACAGCCGTGGAATGGAGGGGATCCGGTATTGCCGTAGGCAATGGCGGACAAGTTGCCGGGTGCTTTTTTCTGCTTACTCTTTTTTAGCACAAAAAAGAGTAAGGCGGCGAACGGGGCCGCAACCCCGTGACTTTGACTTTGATTTCAGGTTTTTGAAGGTTTTCTGCATGAACGGATACGGTTCGTTAAGAAACCAGAGAAACCGGCGGGTCTCGTCCCGCCACACGAGGCACTTTTCTGCTCCAGGTCAGAAAAGTCCCCAAAAGACCCCGCCCCCAATGTCTCCAGCCACTATCGTGGCAACCTGCATTCCACAATCATTTCCGGGCCGCTCCCATGCGCTACGCTTAACCTCGCGGCAATGCCCCGGAAATGATTGTTCCATTCCGGTGGAGACAAAAGGGGGATGGAAGTCAGAAGCTAAAACCAGCCGTCACTTCGGCTCTTTGGAAAAGATCGGGCTCAATCACATCAATCCATCAGCCCTCCCAATTCCGCAGCCTCTCAGTTCGCCAGTACGGGAAGCTCTGCTTCGCGTCAAGGCGCATTCGACGACGGTCCGGCCAGTAGCGGCCATGATCCGTGATTAAATGCAACGGTGACCAACCCTGCCAAACCAGCAGCGACCAGCGCACAGCTATATCTTGCTTTGAATAAACGAAAATCCCGAGAAATCAAAAGGCCATTTTTTTCCATCTTTTTGTTGGCCTGGACAAAAAGGTGGGCGGCGGGCGGGTCCGCAACCCCGCGACCTTGACTTTGATTTCAAGGTTTTGAACGTTTTCGGCATAAACGGATATGGTTCATTGAAAAACGAGAGAAACCGGCGGGTCTCGTCCCGCCACACGAGGCACTTTTCTGCTCCAGGTCAGAAAAGTCCCCAAAAGACCCCACCCCAATGTCTCCAGCCACTGTCGTGGCAACCTGCATTCCACAATCATTTCCGGGCCGCTCCCATGCGCTACGCTTAACCTCGCGGCAAAGCTCCGAAAATGATTGTTCCATTCCGGTGGAGACAAAAGGGGGATGAAAGTCAGAAGCCAAAACCATCCGTTAGAACGAACTCCCCATGTGACGCAGCCGGAATGGAACGACTGACAGCCGAATCAGGGCGGCAAATGTTTGAGGCGTCAGCCGAGTTTTTGCCGACCCGGCTGACAGCCGTGGAATGGAGGGTATCCGGTATTGCCACAGGCAATGGCGGACAAGTCGCCGGGTGCTTTTTTCTGCTTACTCTTTTTTAGCACGGAAAAAGAGTAAGGCGGCGGGCGAGGCCGCAACCCCGCGACCTTGACTTTGATTTCAAGGTGTTGAAGGTTTTCGGTATGAACAGATACGGTTCGTTGAAAAACGAAAGAAACCGGCGGGTCTCGCCCCGCCAGTACGAGAAGCAACCCTCCCCAGCCCCTATTTCAAAGAAGTGAATAATGACACTGAGGTCAGATTAGCTTCGAAGGATTAGTCAGGCCATCCAGCACCTCCATCAGCCGGCGTTTGGCTTTATGTTGTATCCGCAGTTCAAGAATCAACGCCTCCCACTCCGCGACTCTTTTCGTTTTTTTATAGACTTTATGCATTTTCCGCAGATAAATCGCAGCCTCCTTATAGGCTTTCGGTTGAACCCGAGCGATTTCCTCATTTGCTATGGCTCGCCAGATTCGCAAAGCCACGTCAGGATGAGTGGCGGCGACTGCATCGGCCAGACCATCATCAAGATGATAGTTCCAGCTGTTCACCTTGGTCCGGCTGCCATAAATGGCAACGGCATCATCAAAACGTTTTTCCAACAGGGCAATTTCGATCAACATATCCTCATCAGGAAAACGCCTTCTCCTATCTTGCAGAGTTCTAACCTCAGGTTCCGGCAAAGGCCAATTTTCGCTGAGCGGTTGCGGACGCACCCCGGTCTGCAAAAAATTTAACATCTGTTCACGCACCAGCGGCCAGGCCGATATTTTTTCAGCGCCGGTCCGTAAGGTAAGAAACCTATCTTGCGAGGGGCGTTCCATGAAATCGTCAGCCAGATAGGCCGCTACCAGATCATAGCGTTTCTCGTCGGCGGCCATCTCTCGCAATTGGATTTGCAGAGCAGAAGCTATCCCGGGAGATTTTTCTGAAGTCTTTTGATATCCTCGCTTGCACCAGTTCCGGGCACGTTCTATCTCTCCAGACGCTCGCAGGGCCTTGACCAGCGTTTCATAACTTTGACAACTGTCAGCTTCCCGCTCCAATAACGGAATAATCTTTTCAACTTCACCGGCCCGCATGTAGACATCGCGTAGCCATTCCATGAGCCTTTCCCGATAGTAGCGTTCAGAAAAATCACTTTTATCTTTCACCGGCTGCTGCTTCAGCCATTTTTCAATAACTGGGGCAGTCTGGTGCCAGTCATCCTGAGAATATCGAGCATCGTTCAGCATGGCCTTAACGTCGCCCAACAAACCATATTGGTCGGCAAGTTCATGTTCAATCAGCCAGAGAATCTGTTCAACAGCTGTCAGGGAAGACTTTGGTACAGACGCAATGACAATATCCAGACATCGCCCAAGGGCCTCGGCAGTCATGCCGTCGTCATTGGAACCGCCAACCTGTTCATTGCCCAGCGTCCAAAGATCGCCCCCTAAATCGAGAACAACATCGGCATGCCCGGCTTGAAGCAGCTTGCGCAACTGTTTCTCCAGGTGCGAATAATCGGGCAAGCTGCCATAACCTTTCCAGTGATTGTACCAGGCCTCCTCGGCCGTCAGCTGACGGATCTCTTTCCGTAAAGCCTTACTCAGCTGCGTAACCTGCCCGCTTTCCAGCTGTTTCTCCCCACGAATTTTATCCATGATTTCAGGATATTCAGCAGCAAGATCCAACACCAGGCTCAACAATTGGTCACGAGATTGATCCTTCAGAAGTTTTTCAAGCTCGGCTTTTTTCTTCTTTGGCAGCCCATTCCCAAGCGACAATCGCCTTGGCGTAAAATCATCCTCCTCCTCGTACCAATCGTCATCGCAATCAGTAAAAGCCTCCAGGAACAGATCGTCATCTTCTGCAAGCAGTGGAATTTTGGCATTTTTCCTTCTTAGCACTTTAGCTGCCTTCAAAAGTACAGCAACAGCATGTTTGCAAGGTCCGTCATCATAGGGACAGGTACAGTCACAAATAAAATCACCGTCTCCTTCAACACGAACCCAAGTTGCATATTCACGAGTCCCGGAAACCCTGGCCACCAGAGTCCCATCGGCAGTTAGAGACAATTGATCGACACAATCGACATAGTCTTTACCCCGCTCATAGATAATGTCGCCAGCCCAGCCACGCAGGTCTTCAATCGTCACGTCTTCCATCATGTTTCGAATCGATTCCATACCAAAAAGCCTCGCTCCCATTCTCAATACTTCAAATGCTCGATCAGAATACCCGAGTCAATACCAAGATCTACCACCCATTTTTAGGCTGGGCTCATGACAAAATATGTCACAACCCTACTTCAGCGCCCGTCAGAATTATAATATTGCATGCCTTTCTCCCTTGATGGGAAAGGCCAGGATAGTGACGTTCCCCCGGTTGAGTGGACACCGGGGGAACGTCAAAGTACTGCCACGCCCAACTTCCCCCTTTAACAAAGGTGGATTGAGGGGGATTTGGACATTGCTGTCTCACAATGAATTCTCCTACCAGGGTGTTGAAAAACGTTTTCGAGGCAGCAAGTACAAGACAAAAATTGCCGAAAAAGCGCAGTTCACATCCAGTAAATGAGCATTTTGAGGCTATTATTAAGGCAGGAATTGCAACGCAGATAGTTTTTCAACCGCCTGCTACAGAGACGTACACCGCGCCCGAACGTCAGCGGTTTCCCATTGAGGACGTCGGCCTTTACCCTTCCAGGAGGATGGGATCTTGATCTCATATAATACCGATTTGCAACTGGCTATTTGCACTGAATCTGTTTTCGGTTATGTTTAAAAAGAGGGTGCTGCAAATCTAACCGGCAGGCCATTTACACAAAATTATTTACAGGCCCCCATTCAGACTCTTCCTCTCTTTAAATAACCGTTAAAAACTCCCCAACCACCAATAGGTCTTCTTCATCATCATCAAGCACTATGGGAGAGTAGCCAAAAGCATTAGTATCAGGCTTAAGGGTTATTCTCCTATTCACCAAAGCATCTCCATCCATTATTTTCTCGCTGAAATAGAGCTTAACAGTATAGCTGCCACCATGATCAGGATCTTCGATATCACGATGCTGAACCAGGACCACTTTACCGTTTCGGGTGCCGCCAGGATTAGCCTTGAACAAACACCATGATCCGTTTGGAATGCGTCGATTCATAGACTCACCGACGACTCGCAAAACAAACATTCCTTCACTCACCCTGATGTGTTCTGGCAGTTCAACCCAGTCAAAGTCCTCCATGATTTGCATCTCGCTAAAGCCACCAGCAGCGGCGCGAAGATCGTAAACAGGAACGTGTGTTTCAAAGGGCCTAGCTTCCTCAAATGAGACAACTGGCAAATCAAGCCCCTGATAAGGTACTGGAGCCACCGCAAGAGAAGTATCATGTCGTTGAGCTAACACAATAAAATAATCGCGAGTTTCAGAATCAGTACAGAAAAGATAACAACCCTTCTGCCCCCGGGTCATTAGCGTACGGTAGGTATTCTTGATAATTTCGCTGGCTACCTTGCGCGCGTTTTCAGGTTGCTTTTTCAACATGGTTTTGTAACCACGAATGGATCTGTCATTCGAAGAACGTTTGCCGGCATCCGTGATGACTACCCCATCGCGTACAACAAAATCGTCACCGATGATAACGCCGATATAGTCGAGCTCCAACCCCTGACAGGTATGGATACAGCCTATTTGCTTTACCGAGTTCTCAGCAATGATCCAGGAGCTACCATCATCCGATAAATTCCACTGCGCTTTGAAACCATATTCAGGGAAAACAATGTCGTAGTCAGCTTTGTCCTTTTTGCTATCCCAATCCCAGCAGTAGCCAGCAACCATACGTGCTTTATTGGTTGTTCGGTTCTTCTCTTCAATTGCCGCGCGCAACAGACAAGGATCATCGAAAACTTTGACTTCATAGTCGATATCGTCAAGCGTTTGATGGGCAGTCTCACTGATTTGGAGGCCATTATCCACCCAGGCGAGATAGCCATCTGAACCATTACAGCGAAACTGAGAAGCCAACTCCAATTCAGTAACAGTTGAATTCATCTCATTGGCCCAATCCTTAATCGCACCAATACTACCGATATCCTGAAGTGTGACTCGTTGTGCTTCGTCGATAAAGAAGACATTAAATCGCGAACCCAAAATCAGTTCTTTGATCTGATTTTCCCCAAGATTCCCGTAAAGCCCAGATTTCTCATTCAGCCGATGCGCCTCATCAACGATAAGCGCGCCAAATTGGTCAGCCTTGACCTCAGTATACGCACCGGAGCCCTTGAACATCTGATCGATATGAGTTTTCTTTCTCGTTCCAGTTAGCTTTTTCTTAAAAACCTCACGTGGAGCAGAATTTTTAGTGACATATTGGACAAGCATCTCTCGCTTGGTTAACTCTGTCAGCAGGTTAATAGCAACAACCGACTTACCCGTACCCGGACCACCTTTGACGATGAGAGTCTGTTTTTCGCCAAGCTGAGCTTTATGCGCTAAATCGACAGCTGTTTCATAGACCAGTTTTTGATCGTCAATCATCAAAAACTCAGGGTTCCCATCCAGCATCGAGGATAAAGCATCCGCCAAGTTCTTGGACGGTTTAATAACCCCATGTTCAATACGATATAAGATATTGTCGCTATCACCATATTTCACATAGCGCTTAAGAAACTCAGAAAGCTTCAGGGCGTCTGGTGAGATAAAGATTGGCGCTTTTTCTACATGATACGTGTAAAAAGGATCTCTGATAACAGAATCAGACTTCATATTGTGAAGATAGGCACAAGGCTGTAGGCGGATCGATTCCCGCCGAACAGTTTCGTTATAATCTTCTATCAATGCCGAATAAGACCAAGCCTGGTAAGAGGGATGATTGGTTTCTACGACACCGCTCTGAAAACGAGTTTTAACGATCGCATCTTTATTGGTCTTTTCAACCGTCTCCCACTGTTTAAGCTCAATAATGACAGCCGTATCGTTTCGCTGGTGATCTTTTCCGGTCAGAATGAAATCCACACGCCGATTGGTCATCGGCAAATTGTATTCGATTGCGACCCCGGCAGATAATGGAATGTCCTCATCCCAAAGGATCTGAGACATATACTGAAGTGAATGCTCCCAAGATAGTTTTTCATTGCGAGGAGAGTTTCGGTTGAGTTTTCTCGACACCTCATTTTCGATGATATCAGCCATTCTATTTGAGCGGACATCTTCTATGAAATGTCTTTTTGTCGATGAATAAACAATCATTCAACCCTCGCGATCACTTATTTGTACTCCGTGTACTTCTTCGAACTTCCCTTTACCTTGTCAGCGGGATACTTAGCGCCATTTTTCACAATTTTCTTCTCAACGGCATTAGCAATATCGACACCCAGCTTGTCTGCTAGACGAATCAGGTAAAGCTGAACATCAGCAATTTCCTCTGCAACAGCATCAATTTGACTGATGCTTAGAGCATACGATTGTTCTTCCGTAAGCCATTGAAAACATTCCACCAATTCACTCGCCTCAACACTTAAGGCCATCGACAAATTTTTAGGTGAGTGAAACTGTTCCCAATCGCGCTCGTCAGCAAATTGACGTAATCGCTGACTTATTTCTTTTAAATTTAAGTTCTGCATACCAACAAACCTATAGGAAATAATTATAGCTCTAATAAGTTACTGTTCCCCGAAATCCCAATGGTAAAGTATTAAACTTATTGAAGGCTCTGCTTTTTTAATTCTAGGGACTTTGACAAGGATGATTAGGCATTTTGTATTCAAAAAGTACCTTTTAAGCCCCAAAAACCATCAAAAAATCGAATATTCAATAATAACATTGTTAAGTTCTCTGGGTCTGACCCCAATATTAGGGAGATATTGATGCTAGATTGCAAGACACGACCCCGCATTCCATGCCGACGAGCTCACCAAAGAGCCTTGGGTCAAGCCGGAATCAATCAACAACCAAGTCCTGCTTCTCAGAAATCTCTTCCTGCGAAAGGCTAAACCAAATATTCCTATCCTTTTGTTTCGCCTTCAATTCTGGAAGCTTACTGTCTACAAGCTCTATCTGATAGGCAATATCAATGACCCTCAAGCCTATCAGCAGCGCTTTTTTTTCATTATAATGTGTAAGCATTCCTTGTAGCGAAAACGCTCTAAGCCGGAATGGGTAGTCATCAACAGCCCACATGCCGCAACCGCTCATCCCGTTTGGCTTTGGGGCCCTCCCAGAGGATCCTCGTGCAATATTTTCAGTTCGAATAGTATGTCCAATCGAAAAACGAAGGGCAAGGTTACGCACTTCATCAAAACCGCTACCAATGTCGTCCACATCAAAACACAATGGCACCCTGATTAGATGGTGCTTTGCGACAAACGGATACTTTACCAACCTCTGAACATTCTGACTTGAGGGATACCCAAAAACAAATGTGTTTAATGGCGTAAATTGGTTAGACTTTACGCTTTCAGGTATGTGATAAGGCTGATAATATTCCTCCAACTTCCTAGAAGAGCTTTCACCCAACTTAAATATTCCATAATCCATTTCTGAGTAATCTAATTCTTGCCCCAGAGCCTCTTTTCGAGGAAGGAAAATTATCCCTTGGCAGTCATCAGAAATTGACAAATTAAGAGGATGATAAAACACATCATTATAGTCATAATTTCTAAACGTGTGACCCGCTGTCACAATGTATTTATTGCTTCGATATGACAAAAACAAAGAACTTGCAACACCTTCAACCCTCCCTTTCTTTTCTTTATTAAAAACACAGAGAGGAGGAGTGCAACTACGAAATATCGCATTTAACTTATGATCAAAATTTGTTACATCATTATTTTTTAAGTATTCTCTCTCAAGATAATCCATGGCAACAACCTAAAGAATAAAAGGGGGCAAATCTGCTCTTAGCTTTAGCCAAAAGCAGATTTGCCCCCTATTTCTATATTACCGACCTCTACGTTTTGCGTCCCTGCGGGAAATACTTTCTCCCGCCACTGCGACGGAACAGGCTCCCCGGCCTGCAAGTAGGCGAATCAATTCATTACGTTCGGCTTCATTCAAATTGTACATTCACTTATCCTATTAATAATTACTGGAGGAAAGCACCAAAATTTCAATTTGCGCTTCAATCGTGATACGGGAATCCCATTTCTAACGGCGCTTGTTAATCGACTTAACCCATTGTTCCAATTCTTCAATATCATCTTTTAGTTCAGTAGGCTCCGGCACTGGAGCACGCGCAGCAGCCGCTTGATCATGACCACATAGCCATTTCGAACATTTTGTCATTGCATTTTCGAGAGCCCCACAATCCTCTGTAGAAATATCGGCGATTTTGCAAATTTGTTGTGTTTGGACTCCAGGTCTGAATCTCTCAACGATGCCACCCAGTAATACCTCCTCAAGAGCACGCTCCCAAGCCTCTCGCAGCAAACCATAGAGATACTGGGCCTCTTTTTCATAAGCAGTCTGATGCCCATCACGGAAAAGCTTGTCTGCGACCTGCCAATCTTTCTTGAGATAACCAATTTTCTTCTTGATAGACAGTGCAACCCAAGGCAATTCTTCCGTACATACACCCGCACCGATGGAAAGATGACGTACGTGTTGATCAAGCTGCTCAACACCTAACTCTTCAGCAAACTGCTTAAGAAGAAGCAAGAAGACAACATCATGCGTGAAAACAATGACCTGCCGTTTCTGAGCTTCTTGTACCAACCTTCGCGCCACGCCCCCACGCCATTTGTAGTCGAGCGAGGAAACGGGATCGTCAAAAACTATTCCTGAGAGATCATCCGCGGTACTAAGCTCCGCAAAAAACGCAGCGATAGACAAGCAGCGCTGTTCGCCTTCGCTTACGACGCTGGGCAATTCGACACCAGGTGCTCGTGTGAGTATTAGTTTATGGAATAAAACGCCCTCGGTTCCTCCCGCCTCTGTGAGCTCTACTTCGGCATGGCGGAAGGAAAGACTCTTCAACTCATCCTGAAAACTCTGCTTCAACCTTTTGGAAACTGCTATTTTCGTGACAGAAGTACTCTTCTGCGTGATCGTCTTCGTTTTAGTCTCGTCGATACATAGACCATAAGCAGCATATTTCTTTTTTCGTTCGATGGCAGCAAGCACTGTCTCTTCGTGCTGCGCAAGTAATTTACGGGAGCGAAGCTCCTGAGCTTCTTTAGCCATCTCCTCCCGCTTTTCGTCGGTCGCATTTGTACCTAGTGTCTTAATCCGCTCGTTCAGTTGCTCCAAAAGCGCTGTGGCTTCATTTTCAACAGACACGAGGGCAAGACAATCAGCAGTAAGAACTTTATCTTCAGTCAAAGCGAGCACAACAGCTTTGCGGCGTTTCTCGTTATTTGCAATTGCTGCCGCTATGGTGTCGGCAACCGCCTCATGCTCAATTCTGATCTCCTTTAGTGTTTCATCAATTGCTTCGGTTGTGGTCCTTAACTCCTTAAAGCCTTTGCGGTGACGAATAAACGTTTCCCTCGCCTGCTTAAGTTCTCGCTCCGTGGTCGAAGTCACAAACGCTTCGTACTGTTGCAATCGTTGGGCAGCCGCTGCATCGAGGGATTGCTGGCATAAAACACATTGTGCGTCATTTACCACGACCGGGAAATCCTGCCCTGAATATGCCTCCTCTTGTGAAAACTTACGAGCTGCATCCCAAAGTTCAGACCACGTCTCCGAACCAGTTCCATTTAGCAAATTTTCAGGAAATGTCGCCTCCCGCAACCTGCGGGCCTCCTCGCTCTTTCGACGACCTTCAGTACGTACGGTGAAAACAGCGTTAACAGCTTCTTCTGAAAGGGCCGTTTCAACCTCTTGAAGATGACGGCATAAATTCTGGACACGTCCGATGCGGAGATTAAGTTGACGGATCAATTTGTCAGGATCTTTAGCCTTCAAATCAAGCAGTGATTTCTCCAACAGGGCAAGACGGGCAACTTCTTCAGGAGAAAGGCGCACATGGGCCTGAACTGTTTCTGCCTTGGTTAGGGAATTGATATTCAGCAGAAGTTTTGCAGTAGAAGTGCCTTCTGGGATTTGTGCTCGCACGTCAGCCAGTATGTCTGAAGCCAAAAGACGCTGCTCATTTGTCAGCTCAGCACGTACTGCTTTACATGCTTGAACGAGTTTGTCAAACAAGTCCAAACCAAACGGCCGGAACGCTACATCTGTTTTCTCCGTCAGGTAAACTGCTGCGCATTGCGTATCAAACACACTAACGCGGGAGATGTTCTCATCCTCCCCTCCCCCCGTCCATTCCAGAGGCTCTGCCTCAGTCCCAACCTTGTATTTGATCGAAACCGTTGGCACAAGCGGTGTTGTTCCAGAAAGAACATTCCCTAGGATATTTTCTTGTCCACGAGCGTGACATGCGCTCTTGAGGATACGGGTATACCCAGACTTTCCCGCTGCGTTGTCGCCATAGACAACTGTCAAATTTGGCGCAAACTTGAGAGTTTGATCTTCCGCGAGAGCATTCACTCCACGATGGTGGAAAATAGATACAAGAGATATGGGCTCTGCCCCATCTCCCAGATCTGGTACATGCTCTTTCGCAAGAGGTGCGACAACCTGTTGCTCGGCAAGCCCATAGGAACTTTTAGAAATTTCAACTAGAGCAGAGATATCCTCTTCAGAGAGCTCACTGCCTAAAACCAATCGCCGCAAAGCATCGCGCTGCCATGCAGGGCGATCGCTAGACCATTCAAGAATTTCTTTTATGACTGTCATGTTTTATACTCATCCTCCCAATAATAAGATTCAACCCATTTGCCCCTGCAGAACAAAATAGGGGTCAAATCTGCCCTTAGCTTTATCAAAAGCCAAAAACAGATTAGATCCCTAATTTCACTATTTTTACAGCGCTTGCCACATTCAAACCTGTCTTGTTCCACGACATTGCGGAAAACGGCTACAGCCCCAGAATTGCTGTCCTGCGTTAGGACCTTTCTGCGCTGTTCTCAAGACCAGTGATTCTCCACATTTGGGACAAAGAGGAATCACCTGCCCCTCAGATTCTGTCGATTCAAGTACCGCAGCCTTGTCATTGTCACGGATCATCTGTTGCAATCGGGCACCGTTAAACAAATTGATGTTCAGACCTTTGGCAAAAGCGATAGCATCTGGGGTAAATTCTCCGGCAGTTATAACAAAGCCACCCGCAGCCCCGGTCGCTGACATAACCCCGTAAAGTTCACGGACAATCTGAACCCCGACCTTATACGCTTTCCACTGTTTACACTGGACCAGATACTTGTCGTTCCCTTTGCTTAGAATAACATCCACCCCACCGTCTGGCCCGTCACCGCCGGTCAATTTGACGGCATAACCACGTCTCTTAAAAAATTCTGCAACCAATCCTTCAAACTCGCGCCAGGTCATATTGAGGAGCGGATTAACGGGCTCAGCTTTTTCAACCTTACGATAATTGCCTCGCTGCTTCGTCTGTCTGAGAAACGAGATCAAAGCGCCAACACAGAACAACATGGGCAGGATAAATTGACCGAACTGGGCAAAAGTTCTGCCAACCTGCAAACCGAACGTATGCCCTATCTGTTGCAGGTCGGTTACTGGAGTAACCGGTCTAGATGCGATAAAATGCAATACGATAAAAGAGACAATAGCCAGCAATACGCCACCCCACCATGGCAGCTTACTGGTTAATTCCATAATGTCTTCTGCTGTTGAAGTACGACGTCGTGCCATATTTCCCTCCAAAAAGCATGAGATTTTAATTCATCCCATAACTTTGGTTCAGACTAGTGTCTAAAAAGTCCACTACGATGAAAATCCAAATACTGCCGATGCTCCTGCATCACATGAAAAGCCATTCCCTCGTCAATCCCCAACACCTCCGGCCATTCCAACTGACTGGAAATCATCACCTGCCCACTATCCGCAAATGAGATAAACCCCAGATCGAAAGCCTTATCCAGATTGGCCAGTAACAACAGGCCATTGAACTTATCCAGCCGTTCTTGATTATTGGACTTGCTCCATGGCTTGATGTGGGAGGCAACCAGTAAGCGTTTATCGGAATAGCCGGTCACGGCACAGCCGTTCCACATAGCAACCAACTGCTCCCGGAACCTCCCTTGCCCCATGCGGGCATTGGTCATGATGGTCTTTTCGGTATCGGTCAGAGCTTTATCTTCCAAGATCTGCTGAACATCAGATTTAAGATCGACCTGGGACAGATCGGAAAGAAACCGAACATAGGAATTGATCGCTGCGCTGTACATCCCGTTCCCTTTGCTGTCACGCACCAGGAATTGATCCAGTTGTTTGGCCTTTTCTGTCAGCTCGTAGACTTTGCGGTAGGAGCGAATCTCCGTCAACGGTTCGGAAACCAGCCCGGCATCGGCCAACCAGTGGGAAATCGAGTTTTGCACCGCCTGCAGGTAATTTTGGGCGGTCTTGTCCGACTTGCCGATATTGTGCAGCCACTGTGTGAACAGTTCCGGCAAATTGGTGAGATTTTCTGTTAGGGCAATCTTGAGATCGTTGGAAACGATGGAACTTTTCATGTAATCGAAAAGCTCTTGATCGATGGTCGCGTGTGAGACAACCTTTTTGGAATAACGCTCTACGCTAGCGGCTGAATAACCATCTTGATAGGCCAGCCGCCAAAATCCCTCGCTACGCAGATGAAAGAACGGCAATTCCGGTTTATCGCTATCATTGCCTTGCCGTAACTGATTGAAGTAATGGGTAAAGCGTTCCTTGAGAACATCATCCAGTTCAATCCGGGGGCTATGAATCTTACCCGCCTGAATCAGGTCCATCACAGCCAGCAACATGCACACCTTATGGGGGCTTTTCCTCCCACCGTTAGCGTTCATGTTCAGATGGCTGAACTTATCAATGTAATCCTCAAGCGCCATAAGCCCCTCATCAGCATTTCACCAAAATCGCATTCAACCAGAACTCCCCTACCCGTTCTGGCCTTTGATCTTCGGTCTGCCAGGTCTGAACAATTGCTAGACCTGAATCAGCAATGACATCTTTTAAGAGCTTTTCATTTAGGTTGGTAAAGTAACGACCACCACGTTCAACTTGATCATCACCATATTTGAAGGAACAGTAAAATATTCCGTTCGGCACCAGGAACGATGCCAGGTGTTTGAATGTTGCAGCCAACTGTTGATACGGAACATGCAATAGTGATGCACATGCCCATATCCCATGAGCACTTTGTGGTTCAGTGTAGAAATCTAAAAACGTACACTGCCGAATATCTAAACCGGTTTGCTGATGAGCCAGAGTAACCAGTTCGGCACTGGCATCAAAGGCAAAAACTCTATACCCACGCCTATAAAAGGCCAGTGCATCACGCCCGGAACCACATCCGGCATCGATAACCAGTGCTCCCGGCTCCAACCTTGCTAAAAACGGTTGATAAAGGGAGTCCATCGACACATCGAAGGTGCTATCAAAAAAGTCCTGTGTCTTTTGATCGTAATAAGACAATGACTGTTTATCCTGATGAGATGTCAGACTTGCCCCCCTTTAAGAAAAAACAAAACCGCCTATGGCGTGTATCACATCATCCATGGCGGCCCTTTTCATTTTGGCAGGATAGACGGTTTTGAAAACCGGCCTTTATCCAATTTGTATTAGCGGAATCATATTATAGGAAAGTGATTTTTAATGCCAGCTTAATTTCCCCGCAACCTGAGGGCCATTAATCCGGCGGTGCGGCGGTGCTGCTGACCAGGTGGGGTCACTCAATCGTCCTTGTTTTCTTTCTGTTCCTGCATCTTCCGTTTATACCAATCGGTATCACCGTAGAGCGTTTCCTGACATTCGGCGCAGATGCCGTGGCTGAAATGAGCGTCGGTGTGGTTTTCAATATACGCCTCGATCCGGTTCCAGTAGCCCTGATCATCACGGATTTTTTTGCACGAAGCGCAGATGGGGAGCAGTCCGCTGAGGGTTTTGACTTCGGATAAGGCCTGCTCCAACTGGCCATTAGTGGCCTTCAAGGCATCGCGCTGCTGACAAACCTCATCAATCAAGACCTCGGATCGTTCCCGGTAGTTCAGAATCGCAACACAAGAAACGGTGCAAAACAGAGCGGTGTTAATAATATAAGGAAACCAATGGGAATAGCTAGTCAGGAGTAGATCGGCATCATATTGAAAAATAATGGTTTTGGAGCAGAACAAAATGGCAATAACCGTATAGATTGCAATTAAACCCAAAATATAGAGGTAGGTGGAAGAACGGGAATAACAAATGGAAAAAATGACTGCCGCAGCCGGGATGACCGTCGTGGTACCGGCCAAAATACCGAGGGAAAAGACACCGGCTACCCCTCCCACCGTATAAAGAATCAATATGAATATGGTTTTTTGCCGAACCCCAAGCCGACGCCGGTAAATGGTAAGAAGAATCAGCAGGCAGATGCAGAGAAAGTGGATAAGATCCCGGATATGCCAACCGATGTAAAAGGCTCTGATTTGACCGGCAACATAGGAGATCAGGACAAAGTTGGAAAGGAGAATGACATGATTGAGCAGTTCGTCCTTGATGTGGCTCTTGCTTTCTATATAGTTGGCCGCCATACACTCCCCATGATTAATATTATCAATTCACCTCAAACTACCTATCGTTTTTACCGATCATAAATAAATTTAAACCACTGTTTTAGAGATAGCAACCGTTTTAATAGCTTTCTCGTAACCTCAAATAAAATCAGCCCCGTCCGGAAGGCGGGGCTGATAAATAAACGCCAAAGTGGAAAATCAGTTGGAACTTCGGTGAATCAGCTCCAATGCGCCGTGGAGGTCTTGGACTCCGATCTGCCCCGGTGCTGAAGCTTTCTTGGCAGCCCCGAAGGTCAGGCAGGAACCGAAAATCTCACAGGCCAGGCGGCTGATAACGCCCTGCCCGGCCATGGACATGGTGATGATGGGCCGGTCGGCATATTGCTCTTTCATGATGGTGGTCGCTTCCAGCAGGGTCAGGACATCCTGGGCAGATTTTGGCATGACCGCAATCTTGGGAATATCAGCGCCCAGATCCTGCATCTTGCGCAGCCGGTAAATGATGTCGTCTTTGGCCGGGGTCTTATCAAAGTCATGATTGGAGCCAACCACCTTGACGCCATTGGCGTGAGCCGCGCTTATGACACCGGTAACGGTCTCAGCGCCGATGAAGACTTCGACATCAATGAGATCGACCAGGCCGCTCGCCGCAATGGCGCTGTTGATCCGTAAATAGTCTTCCGGCGTGATCGCACAGGCACCGCCTTCATTGGCAGTCCTGATGGTAAACAACAGCGGGATGCCGGCCAGGGCTGGCACCAGCTCAGTTAAAACGTCTATCACCTTGTCCGGGTCGGTAATCCCTTCAAACCAGTCCGCACGCCATTCGACCACATCCACCGGGATGTCCTTGAAGCTCTTGGCTTCCTCGACAATGGCGGCCTTGGTTTCGGCAACGATGGGGACACAAATTTTAGGGACACCCTCCCCAAGGACAATCCCTTTCACTTTAACTGTATTCATTGTCACTCTCCTTTGTTCAAATTGACCGGCTGTTGAATCCAGGACTGGGCCTTTCAACAACCGCTATAGGCTGAGAATAGATACGAAACATGACTCTAGTGTCCTGTCCGGAAACCACCCTTTTCCGCAATCTCGGCGTCAATCTACGCATTTGGATTGTGCGGCGAAAAGCACGACATCTCCGCACAAATGGTTGATTTCCTTGACCTTGCGAAAAATTTCTGGTTTCCAGATCAGAAACGTTATAGTACCCACCGGAGTTTCCGGATGGAAACGAGCGAGTTGATAAGGTCTTTTTTTGCGGACATGACTATAGCACATCAGCTCAGATTCAAAATGACAGAATCCCAACGGATCAGGTCAGAAGAAAGGTGTTCAGGCAGCGTGCTGCGTTCCCCGACAATATCTTCACTTTTTAAAAGGAGTCTTTAAGGGCAATAAAAATGGAACCTGCTGCCGGTATTCAGCGAATTCCCCCTTGAATCGTCTGGTCAGGTAGCGTTCTTCTTTACGCAAAAACAAAATCTGCCAGATATAGAAGATTGGCAAACTGATCAGCAACGAGGCAGGGAAACGGCTCAGCAAAACAGCGCCAAGACCGGCAAGGTCATAGCCGAAGAACATGGGGTGGCGGCAGAGCGCGTACACACCTTGCCGGACCAGAATCAGTGGAGGTCGGCGAGGGTTGGGGGTACCCTGGCCAATCCGGCTGAAATCGTGCGTGGCAGCAGTGATGAAGACCCCACCGAGCGCCATCAGGAACAACCCGGCTACAGGCAACAGAACCGCACCCGGCAACAACCGCCAGTTCAACAACTGATCAAGCAGCCAGCCGGAGCCGAGGACCAGGGCGGGAATAACCAGCCAGTAGAGGCAGGCATCACGGATCTGATAAAGGAGAATGTCTTTGCGCCATAAACTCATATGTTCAGCCTTGTTCTGTATTCAAATATAACCTGAAAAAACAGAAATAATCAGTATTCAGTGATGCTGTAAAATATTTTTTAACAAAGAAAGCCTTTGGACGAGTGTCCCGTTCGGTTAGTTATTTGTATTAATTTTGAGACATTTTTGCTGCCGTCAAGGCGTGCCGCCGCAGGCCTAGCTTAGGCTAAGCCGAGAAGGCAGAACGTAGACAGCGGCAAAAATGATCGGAATTGGGAAAGAGAACTAACCGAACGTGACACTAGTTCACTATGACCAAATTTCAGATGTTTCCTAGTGCAACAGTAAAAAAAAGAGTTGCATCGCTTTATGAGTTTTGTTTAAACTGCCAAATAATTATTTCCATATATCAAAATTTCGATATCGATAATACTTAACCACCTGCGAAGGTGGGGCGGAAAGCCCACAGGGTCTTACTGAGACAGCCGGGTTGCCGAATATCTTTTCACCAAGATAACTGGCAACCCGGCTTTTTTTACAATCTGCCACATGTCTGTTGCGGCATGGTGCCGTGACCAACCCAAGGACATCTTTTCTGCAAACAGGCGACGCAATCCGTCCTGCTGCAGTGCAGATGTGCTCTGGGGGAAATTAAATGAAAAGGAGATCAACAAATGAAAAGAGTTGGAAAAATCGTTGTATTACTTTGTTTTTTACTGGTTGGTGGAGTTCTCAGTGCGAGTGCCTCATCACACGACCGAGACCATGATGGGCACAACCGAAGCTACGATTGGCGCGACCGAGACCACGATGGTTTTGACAGACGCGTTGATTGCAACGACAGGAATGCACAGATCTTCCCGGGAGCGCCAGAAATCTGCGGCGACAATATTGATCAGAACTGTGATGGAGTACCTGATGACGGCTGTACAGTCACATCGCCGCCGCCAACGGAACCGACAGATCCCACCGAGCCTCCAATTCCCACGGACCCCACTGTCCCCACCGATCCAGTAACCCCACCGACAACCGGGCATGCTGGTCTGACCTATAGTGGACCTGAACTCTGCCTCAACTGTCATGACATTGAAGCGACTGAAATGTTTAACTCCCTACACTACCAATGGCAGGGCGATACCCCCTACATGACCTTCGGTCCGGAAAAACAGGGAAAAATTGCCGGTGCGGTCAATTCCTATTGTGGCAATATCAGCGGCAACTGGGGCGGCTGTTCTGCATGCCATACCGGGCGCGGACTGGTTCCCGAAACCGTGCAGTCCCCTGAGCAACTGGCTAACATCGACTGCCTGCTTTGTCACCAGAGAGAGTATCGCCGGGTCAAGGTCAACGGCGTCATGGTCCCGGATACTGCCAATATGAGCATCAGCATGGACGAGGCGGTGCAGACCGTGCACCTGCCGCAGCGGGAAAACTGCCTGAATTGTCACGCCAAGGCTGGCGGCGGTGATGCCCTCAAGCGTGGCGACCTGGCCCTGGCCTCCGCCAACACAGCGGATAGCAATTATGACGTCCATATGGCCACGACGGGGGCAAACCTCAGCTGTCAGGCGTGCCACACAGTTGAAAACCATCGGATCGCCGGACGCGGTTCCGACCTGCGCGCCACCGACCTGGATGTCCCGGTGACCTGTACCAACTGCCACCGTTCCACGCCGCACTCCAACTCGACCCTGAACCGGCATACGGCCAAGATCGCCTGCCAGACCTGCCATATTCCGGTCTACGGTAAAAACGCCGCCGATACTGCCAGCACTGAGGCCACGGAAACCGAACGCCATTGGCAACAGGGATCAGAACATACGACTCCGCCTCTTCACCCGGTAGTCGTCAAAGCCAACAATCTCAAACCTGTTTATCGCTTCTGGAATGGTCTGAGCGAAAACTACATGCTCGGCGAAATTGCCGGTATCGATCCGGCCACCGGCGCTTACCCGACCTCGCGTCCAGACGGCACCATCAATGATGGCAAGCTCTATCCGTTCAAGTACAAAACTTCGGACTACCCCTTGCGCACGGCCAGCCAGGAGCTGATCCCTCTTGACACCAGTGTCTTTTTTGCCAGCGCCGACGCCGATGCCGCAGCGCGGGCCGGTCTGGTCAACATGGGCTACAGCGCAACCGATGCCTATGAGTGGGTCACCACCGACACCTTCCAGGCTCTGAATCACCAGGTCAGCCCCAAGAGCCAGGCCCTCAACTGTACCAACTGCCATCTGAAGACCACGCAGCTGGATCTGCAGGGCGAGCTCGGCTATGCTCCGAAAAAACCACAATCCACCTGCTCCACATCCTGCCACAGCAGCTCCAAGGCGGCGGAATGGCGCTATGGTGATTGGGAAGAATACCAGGCCCACCATAACAAACACGTGAATGAAAAAGGTGCCACCTGCGCGAACTGCCATAGCTTCAGCAGGTAGCCTGGAGGAAACCGAAAAGAGATGGCGGTGATCGCGACTATTCAAGTACAGCCGCCACAAAAAAAGCCACTGCGACTCAGCAGATCGAGAGTCGCAGTGGCCTTGAAGGCGCTTATTTTTAGGCCTTTTTTGCAAAAATTCGAGGATAAACTATTGCATCAACTGTTTCTATTCTATTGCAATATTTAGTTGCCATCCTTGACAACTATTTGAGCAGTTTTTCAATATCCGCCGGGCTGGGGACCTTACCAGTCACCAGAACCTTGCCGTCGACCACCAGTCCCGGCGTGGTCATGACACCGAAGCTCATGATTTGGTTGAGGTCCGTGACCTTCTCCATATCGTAGTCAATCCCGAGATTATCTGCAGCCTGCTTGGCATTTTCCGCCAACTTCTGACATTTGGCACAACCGGTGCCGAGAATTTGAATTTTTTTCATCATCTGTCTCCTAAAGGTTAGAAAAATGCTCCATAAATCAAGCCACTGGCTGTTGCCATCACCATGACCAGGACCACGAAGACCACGGTTTTTTTCGTCCCCATCACGCTGCGAATCACCAGCATGTTTGGCAGGGACAGCGCCGGCCCGGCCAGCAGCAGGGCAAGAGCCGGGCCCTTGCCCATGCCAGCCCCCATAAGCCCCTGCAGGATCGGCACTTCGGTCAGGGTGGCAAAGTACATGAAAGCGCCGAATACCGATGCAAACAGGTTGGCAAACAGCGAGTTCCCGCCGACCAGCGAGGCCACCCAGGCAGAGGGGATCAACCCTTCATGGCCCGGTCGACCGAGCAATACGCCAGCAATAAGAACCCCGATCAACAGCAATGGCAGTATTTTCTTGGCAAAATCCCAGCTCTCTTCGAACCATTGCCCCATCTCACCGTCGCGGCTGCTGCGCAGGTTACTGAGCACGGCCAACCCGATCACCCCAAAGGTAAAGGCCAGTTCCGGATGCTGCGGCACAATAACCGCCATGACCAGTGCAGGAATTGCTGCCAAAAGAACCCGACTCACCCCAACTTTGAACCAGGTGGCCAACATCACCGCCAAAGCAATGGAGAAACCGCTGGTTATCCACCATTTTGCAGCATAAATACTGTGCCAGAGACCGCTCGCCTGATCGGTTTTACCCCAGTTGGCAAAGACCAGAATACCGATCATGGAGGCAAAATACAGGGCGGTCTGCCACAACGGCCGACCAGCGTCATCCGCAGTCATGACCGGCGCGGCAGCAGCTTTTTCCGCTTCTTCATGACGAAAGAAAAAGTGCATCAGCAGACCGATAACAACAGCGAAGATAATTGCACCAAGCGCACGGGCAATGCCCATCTCTGGGCCAAGGATACGGGCGGTCAGGACAATGGCCAGAATGTTGATCGCCGGACCGGAATAGAGAAAAGCACAGGCCGGACCCAGCCCTGCTCCCATCCGGTAGATCCCGGCGAACAGGGGCAGAATAGTGCATGAACAGACCGCCAGGATGGTGCCGGAGACCGATGCCACACCATACGCGAGAATTTTATTGGCCGTCGGGCCCAGATATTTCATCACCGCGGCCTGGCTGACGAACACAGCAACAGCTCCGGCGATAAAAAATGCCGGCACCAGACACAGCAGGACATGCTCACGGGCATACCATTTGACCAGGTACAGGGATTCCATAATTGCCCCTTGCACCCGTGGGATTTCAACCGGCAGGAAAAAGCAAACGCTAAACGCCGCAATAATCCAGAATAAAGGCTTCCATTCAGTTTTCCAATTCATTGGGTATTTTCCTATTTGGCTGATTAGCCAAGATTCAGATTAAAAAAAACTATTTCCCCAGGCTGGCAAGAGAGGCTGCGTGATCTTTGACCTGCGATTCCAGCACCGATTCGACACAACCAAAAAAATTCAGAATACAGGGCACGCGCAAGCTGTAAAAAACCTGATTGCCCCGCTTGTCATCGACAACAATACCGGCCTGCCTGAGAACGGACAGATGCTTGGACACCGTTGAGACATCAGCCCCGATCATCTCGGTCAGATCACAGACGCAACACTCCCCTTTTTCCAACTCTTCTATGATAAACAGACGACTGGGATGAGCCATCGCCTTAAGGACCTTGGCCCGCGCATCGAGATGTTTTTTGCGTTCCTGAAACATGATCGGCTCCTTTGTCTATTTGGCAATATAGCCAAATAGACAAAGGAGAGTCAAGAACAAACATTATGCACTGAAAGTGCATAGGTTTTGACGGAACTGAAAGGCCTTAAAATAGCCCCCTCTTCTCTTGTGGAAAAGGGTTGGGATGAGGGGGAACAGACCGGATGGCAACTAGCCTACTGGAACAATAAATATGCGCAAGGAAAAGCTGGCAGCTGATGGTAAGCTATCAGCAGACGCTATGAATATTTCAGCCATTGGTGCCCAATGAAAAAAACTCTTTCCATCGTAGGACTGACGCTTCTCGCCCTACTCCTAGCTTGCGCTACCGGCTGGTTTTATGCCGACCAATTGCTTGACGGATTCGCGCGGCCTCAATTGGAAAATCTGGCAGGAACACTGTTGGATGGTCAAGTCAAGATTGGGCGACTGCAGCGGACCGAGCATGGCGTGGAAGCCCTGGACCTGCAAGTCTCCACCCCTCAGATCAGTGCTGAGATTCCACGACTGATCGTCAATTTCAGTATTGCCTCGCTTTGGCATCGGCAACTTGAAATGATTCTGATCAATCAGCCCCAGGCTCAATTGAAACTGGATGGGAAACAGGAGTCGGGTGATGTTTCGCCTCAGCAATCGACCCTCCAACTGCCGTTTTCGGTCGCCCTGATCCGGATAACCGATGGACAATTGGACCTTAGTGCCTCACCCCGGACCTTTCATTTTCAACAGTTGAATTTTAGCGGATCGCTTCAGCCGCGCAGTCCATTTACCCTGTCCGGGTCTGTCGGCGAAGATAGTCCTGACCGCCAATCATTTAATATTGCAGGGGAACTCAGGTTCTCACCGGCACGGACATTAACATTGCAAAGAGTGAGTTGGCAGGAGCGACAAATTCTTAATGCTCCGCTAACGGTGGCACTGGCAGAAGACGGAATGGACCTAAAAAACAGCCAATTCGTTCTGGCCGACTTTGATGACCGCCAGTTGCAGGAACTGTTCAATGCCCTGAACCAGCCATCACCCCTCCCGAAAGGATTGGGTTTTGCACTGAACAAGGTCGGAATAGGTGTTTCATTCACTGACAGCGGGGCTCAGCTGGAACTGACGGTTGACAGTGGACAACTCACCTGGAACCAGTTCAACAGCTCTTTCTCCAGATTGCGGGCAGACCTGCTGCAGACATCACAGGGCTGGGAGATGAGCGGCCAGTTCAGTGGTCCGGCTCAATCAAACATCCGCGTCAACGCTCGCCTTGACAACAACAAACAGTGGTCCGGAAAGGCTCGCCTGCTTATCGCAGATCCAGGTGGGCTCAAAGAAGCCTTATTTGGCGGGTCACCCATCGCATTCAAGGGCGGCTTAGAGCTGGCAACGGATTTTTCCCTGTCAGGGAAAAATCTGGCCATCACGACAAAAATTCAGGGAATGCCGTCTAAGGAACAGCATAACCAGTACCTGCTCAACCTTAGTACCATGAGCGGGCAACTCAAGCTGTCGCTACGAGACGGCAAAGAATCTTTTTCCCTGGCTTTATCTCAAGCCTCCCAACCACTCCTAAGAGCCTCCGGTACGTCTCAGAAGATTAATGTTGCGGTGCAGGCGGCGCAGTTGGATGCCATCAAGCAATTGTTACCTCCAGACCGCATTCCGAACCAGCTCCAGGAGGCCGCTGCAATCGATCTAAGCGGAGAGATTGCGGCCACTAAAACCGGCTGGACCGGGCAAATCCGCGTTGCTGCGAAACACGCAGTTATTGAGGGGCTGACGCTGGCAAAACTGTCCGGCCGTTCAAAACTGCAGTTCAATTCAGATAGAATCATTTTCAGTCGGATTTCAGCCAGCAGTGACGTTGCTTATGGCGCAACACTGACCGGGAAAATCAACGCAACGGCAGCAGCGGAGATATCCAAGGCCGGCCTGATTCTTCAACTGGATCAAGTCGCGGTCACTGACATCAATTACAATGCTGAAGACGGACTCTCCGGCATAGGTGCCGCTGCGGTCTCGGTCGTAGGCTCGGTTAAAGGAGACTGGCCGCTGCAGACAATTGCCCTCGACCTAAACGGTACCCTCAGTGTGCAGGAAGTTCTCGCTGGCGTTTTCTATGCCGATCTGTCGCAGTACAAAGCAACCTTTTCTCTACAGGGTGAAGAGAATATCAACACAGCAGAACTGCGGGCCAGATCCCTTAAAATTAATCTACCTCAAATTGCTCAGCTGACGGCAGCCGGCCATTTCAAGACCGGGAAAATAGATGCACAGGGACAGGTTAAATTCATTGAATTGAAAGAGAGTTATAACAAGACCATTAAACCGTTACTTGAGGGAACGGTCACCCAATTGGAGGCACTGGAACTGTCCGGGCACACAACTGTCGATTACCATGTGTTGAAGCAGTCCACTGGCTGGCAAGTCAGTGGAGCGACTATATTCAAAGGATTGAATGCGCATTGGAATCAGGAGAAGGTGGCTATTATTGACGGTAACGGCAGCCTGCCTTTTGTGATTGGTAATGGCAGCCTGCCGGATATCCCCAGCCAACCCCGCTCTTCTGGAGAGATGAGCATACAGGCTTTGACCTTTGGCCCGGCCACGATAAAACAGGCCCGGCTGAAGATTACTGCCGAACCCAACCGGATGACCCTGCCCTCCTCTCTGCGACTACAGTTGGCTGACGGTGTCCTGGCCATTTCTGATCTCACTATGGGGTGGGATGAAGGTCAACCGCAGGGGGAACTTAACATCAACGTCACTGGTGTCAATCTTGAGGCACTCACCCGGGATCTAGGCCTGCCAGTCATGCAGGGCAGCCTGAGCGCTGATCTCGGTAAAATTCGTTATCATAACCGAGAGCTCAGCACCGCTGGCGTCGCCAGTATTGCGGTTTTCGACGGCCACTTTAAGATCAGCAACATGCGCTATATTCAGCCTTTTACAAGCCATCCAACCTTTTCTGCCGATATAGATTTCAATGCGATTGATCTACAGCAGGCAACCCGGACCTTCGACTTCGGCGAAATGAATGGCATACTTGACGGACATATTCGCGGCCTGCAGTTGTACGGCCGCACTCCGGCGGCGTTCGAGGCGTCAGTATCCACGCGCGATTCAGGGACCCGCAACATCAGTGTCAAAGCTCTGAACAATATCAACATTCTAAGTCAGGGAGGCATGTCAGCAGCACTTTCACGAGGGATTTACCGATTTATCGATTTCTACCGTTATCACAAAATCGCCTTCGATTGTTCGCTGGTCAATGATACCTTTACCCTGATTGGCACCGCGCGGCCTGATTCAAAACGTTACCTGGTGGATGGATCCTTCTTGCCACCGCGGATTGATATCACAATTAGCACGCCGACCATCTCCTTCAAAGAAATGGTTAAGCGCCTCAGCCGTATTGATCGCACCAGTGGTAAAACCTAGCAGGCATTAAAATTAAAGGAGAATTAAAATGAGAACCGTTGTTCGCAGTTTCAGTCTGATGCTGACCCTCGCCGTGTTTTCCTGTGTCACCATCAATATCTATTTTCCAGCGGAGGAGATGCGCGGCGCCGCAGATAAGATTGTCAACGAAGTCTGGGGTGAGAAGACGGCTCCTGGAAGTGACAGCGCGACTCCCCCGCCGGCAGGCAAATCTCCGGGCAGCAGTTTTTACCAAGTCCTATTGCCCACGACCGCCTATGCCGCCCAGGATATCAATGTCAGCACCCCGGCCATCCGCGCCATCAAGGACTCGATTAAAGAGCGTGCCAGTCAGCTGATCGGGCTGCTCAACTCAGGGAATGTCGGGTTAAGTCATGACGGGCTGCTGAAAATCCGCACCACCGACGGGTTGTCCTTGAAACAGAAAGGCCAACTCAATCAACTGGTCAAAGCGGAAAACAGTGACCGACTACGCCTCTACAAGGAAATCGCCAAGGCAAATAATTTCCCGGACAAAGCTGACGAGGTCCAGAGTATCTTTGCTTCTTCCTGGCGTGATCAGGCTCAGAAAGGCTGGTACCTGGAAAAGGCGGACGGCAGCTGGCAGCAGAGATAGGCGCGTAGCCACGACGACTGAAGCACAACCAAACACAGGTCCGTTCCGGGCTCCGGGCGTCCGGACAGGAACGGGCCTGTTGCTTTCCCCAGGCATCTGGAGCCCTTGCCACCACATATCTATTTCTTTTATTTTCAACAAGTTACCAAATAAGCATTCATTTTTTCCGGTTATGTGGATTCACCATCTTGACCGCCAATTAATTTATGTGATATTTCTAACTTAATCTTCCCTAATCTACCTTACTTTCTCTTCTGACACTTCGACCAATTTCAAACACTGACCAAAAATTGGGGGCATTGTTTATCATGCAGATCAAGAGGTTTCCGGTCTGGGCTCGCCTGGGCATTGGCTTCACCGTTATGCTTATCCTCCTCATTCTGGCTGGCGGTGCCGGTATTTGGGGTACGGAAAATCTGTCAGCACAGATCATCAGAACTTTGGATTCTGATGGTCGCATATCTGCAGAAATTGCTGAAGTTGCAATCCATTCTTTAGGACTACGCCGCTATGAAAAAGACATTTTTCTAAACATCGACAATCCGAAGAAGATAGAGTCTTATTTTCAGAAATGGCAGGCTGAGTACCAACAGCTTGTTACCAAAATGGATGGGTTGGACAATGTTTTATATCTACCAGAAGAAAAACAGAATCTGCTCATGATGAAAAATGGGGCAAAATCCTATCATGATGGCTTCGCAGGTATTTTCAAAGCTATCCGCGCAGGGGAAATTACCACACCACAAATGGGTAATAAAGCTATGTCAGACTTCAAAGATCCCATCCGGGATCTGATTGAAAACAGCAGTGCCATCCATGATACCAGTTCGCAACGAATGAACGACATCAGCGGCAACATAATGCATGTCAAAGGCCGTGCAATAAAGTTTATCAGCTCCACAATCGTTATATCCATCATTCTGTTGATCATGATTTCCCTCTACCTGACCCGCAATCTCACCCTGCCATTACTGCAGATCAAAACCATGCTCGGCAATATTCAACAAGGGAAACTGGATCATCGACTGAATCTCAAACGCCATGACGAACTGGGCGAAGTTGCGACCACCCTTGATGAATTTGCCGCCGCCCTGCAGACCGAGGTCCTGACCGCTTTCGATAATATCTCGGACGGAAAGCTCAATGTGCAGGCCAAAGGGTTTATCAAAGCTCCCCTGGCCCGCGCCAATGAGTCCTTAAGCAACCTGATCAGGGAGGTCCTCACCAACAGCGAACAAATCCGCAACGGCAGCAACCAGATTGCCGACAGCAGCCAGTCGTTATCCCAGGGAGCCACAGAGTCCGCAGCATCCATCGAGCAGATCAGTGCTTCGATGAACGAGATTGCGCAACGAACCAATGCCAGCGCAGACAGCGCCAACCGGGCCACGACCATTGCCAAAGAAGCCCGTAACGCAGCGGAAGCCGGCAATCAGCGCATGCGGGAAATGATGGAGGCAATGGGTGAAATCAACCAATCCGGGCAGAACATTTCCAAAATTATCAAGACCATTGACGAAATCGCTTTTCAGACCAACCTGCTCGCATTGAACGCAGCCGTTGAAGCCGCCCGCGCTGGCCAGCACGGCAAAGGCTTTGCGGTGGTAGCGGAAGAGGTGCGCAACCTGGCCGCGCGCAGCGCAACGGCAGCCCGGGAAACCGCCGAGCTGATTGAAGGATCGGTCGCCAAAACCCAGAACGGCACCCAGATCGCCGAGCGGACCGCGACGGCCCTGACCGAAATTGTCGATTCCATCTCGCAGATGAATGAACTGGTAGGAGAGATTGCCGCAGCCAACAATGAACAGGCCGGCGGCATTTCTCAGGTCAATCAGGGTCTTTTGCAAATCGATCAGATTATTCAGCAGAATACTGCCAGTGCGGAAGAAGGCGCGGCCATCAGCGAGGAGCTGGCCAGCCAGTCGGAACAGTTGCGGCATCTGCTGGAGCGCTTTCAACTGAGCGGCCATCAGCCTCGCCCAGTTGTCAGTGCCACCCGGCAAGTCCCGAAAACCAAGGTCAAAAGTCCCCCCACCGGGGAATGGGGCGGCATCAGTAAATCCAAAGCAAAGATGAATATCCGTTTGGATGATGATGAATTTGGCAAATTCTGAGCCAAATGCCAGCCACTACCCACAGCCAAGCCACCCTCAAGCTTAAGACGGTCCGTTGCCTGCAGCACAAAACTTCCTGCCGGCAACGGACCAAGTTTTGGATACGCGCAGGCAGCAGGTAAGACAAATCAATCCGGGGTCTTTTTCACCTTCAGGTTTATACTGCAGCTCTGCTCACCACAGCTCAGCCAGATCCCGCCGTCCTGTACCGTAAATTGCAGCTGCATGCTGCGATCGACCAGACTGCCGAGCATTTTACTGGCTTCTTCAGGAACCTCAACGACATGAAGGTTGGCAAAACGCTGCAACTTGGCGTTGTTCTTCTGCCACCAGAGATCCGCACCACGGCCACCATAAATGTATAGGTAAACCTGAGTAGCCCGATTGCAGGCTTTGCGCACCCGCCGTTCATCGGGCAGGCCGACATCGATCCACAGCTCAATCTCTTCCGTTAAAGACCGCTGCCACAAGTCCGGCTCGTCATCCACGCATAGCCCCTTGGTAAAGCTGAGCCGATCATCGGCATGCAGGGCGAAGGCAAGCAAGCGCACCATCATTCGTTCATTGGTCTCGGATGGGTGCCGGGCCAGGGTCAATTGGTGCTCCGCATAGTAATTGCGATCCATATCGGAAATTTGCAGATTTATTTTAAAAATGGTTGCACTCAGGGCCATCAACGTTTCCTTATCTGTAGACTATTTGCGGAATTATGAAACCTTAGGAACACTAAGGAAACAGGACATGCAAAGAAGAATACCCGGTTGAATGGGCGCTAAATAAAGCGGTTCAGCATAAACTTTTTTCCTGCAGCGTTAGCAGCAGACTTGACCTTCGCCGGCGGTTGATAATGATTCTCTTGAGATTTGTTCAACCAAGATCTTGGAAAATAGAGGGATAGTGCTCATCTAAGCAACTTTGCAGTAAACTCGGGGCTGTCCCAAGAGTTTGCGAGCCATGAAACTGTCGCGGTTAGCACCGCAAAGACCTGGGACAGCCCCCGTGCGGGGACAGTCCCGGTTTTGCTGCCAGCGACTCTCAAAAGAGCGCCATTCGGAACATAGAGTTTTTTCTGATCTTGTAAAATCAAGGAGTTCCAAATGCCTGCTAGGCGGTGAGTTGTTGGTATAAATTCTGAGTCATTTTTTCTGCTGCTAAGGCGTGCCGCCGCAGGCCTGGCCATAACCAAGCCGAGAAAGCAGAACGTAGACAGCAGTAAAAAGGATCAGCATTAGACTATAGAACTAACCGCACAGGACACTAAAACAATGATAAAATCTCTCGGACATAACTGCATTCGCATTGTACCGGGCATGACCTCAATTCTTCTTGGCGCAGACAATACTCCGGGCATTCCCCCGAACCTCTTTTCTTCTCGGTAAAAATCGCTCCAGCATAAAGGTCCGAAAACTGTTCGACTCGGAGACGGAATTCAGCTCCGCAGGTATGATTGAGCAGAAATAAACCCTTCTCGGGAAACGCGCAATCCGCTTGGTAGCCGGTCAATGTTATTTTTGCATCAGTGATAAAATCATTTCTGGTTTTCCAGACTTTGCCACAGTTTGGGCACGTCGCAAAGAATGCGTTTACTCCATCGGCAGGAGAATGATAATGGCTGTTCACAGTCTCACTCACTCGTTATTCTTCTTATCGGTCCGAAACAATTGGTTGTGGAATATTTTGTACGGTCAGGGCATAACCCAACCTCACCTTACCGGTCAAGATGATTTGATGAAAGTTCCGTTATGGAACTCATCAAAAGCCAACTGAAGTTCGTCCTGAGTATTCATCACGATTGGTCCACCCCAGGCAATGGGTTCCTTCAGTGGCTTCCCTGAAATCAGCAGGAATCGTAGTTCCTGGTCAGCGGCAACGATACGGACCTGATCACCGGATTCGTACAGCACCAAAGTATGATTGCCGAGCCGGTCGCTGCTACCCTCCTCAAAACATCCCTGTCCGGCATAAACATAGGCAAAGACAGTATGCTCAGCAGGGGTCTGGTGGCTGAAAACCCCATTTGCCGGGAGGCGGACATCCAAATATTCCGGGTTAATCATGATATCTGTCACCGGGCCGGTCACATCACCAACCTGTCCACAGATCACCTTAACCTCGCCGCCACCGTCAAGAGGAGCCGTCGGGATATCAGCTGCAGAGATATCCCGATAGCGCGGCGACATCATTTTATGATCTGCCGGCAGGTTAGCCCAAAGTTGAAACCCGTCCATGTGCCCTTCCTGATCCCCCTTTGGCATTTCCTGATGGATAATTCCACTACCGGCGGTCATCCACTGCACATCGCCACTGCTGATATCCCCGTTGTTTCCAAGGCTATCGCCATGCTCCACATCTCCTCTGAGCACATAGGTGATGGTCTCGATTCCTCGATGAGGATGCCAGGGAAATCCTTTCAGGTAGTGATTTGGGGTGTCGGAGCGAAAATCGTCAAGGAGCAGAAAAGGATCGAATTCATGCACGTCATTGTTAGCGAATGCGCGCCGCAGATGAACCCCGGCCCCTTCCATAGTTGGTACACTGATTGATGTTCGCTTGATCTTGCGAATCGTCATGAGATCCTCCTGAAAACATTTACAGAATTTTGAAAACCACTGACAAACTTATAGTGGCAAAAAATGCGATTGCTTCTACCTCACAGCATCAATGACTTAGAATGATGCTGATCGCCCAGATATTGGCTCGGCAGACTGTTTTTAACAGCATGTTATTGCAATGCATCATAGACAGATTGACTTAAATGATGGCTCAAATAAGGTTTACGGATAAATCCTTTAAGGCCGAATTGTTTCATCTCTTCGATATCTTCTTCACGGCTAAACCCGGAAGAAAGGATAACACGAACCTGCGGATCCAGTTGTTTAAGAGTAAAAAAGCAATCTCTGCCATTCATGACCGGCATGATCATGTCAAGAATAACAAGATCTATAGCTGTTTGCCCATTTTGGAACAGAGCGACAGCGTCACCGCCATTTTCAGCCAGGAGGACAGAATATCCAAGCTGTTCCAAAATGGCCTTCGCAGTGATGCGCATCGGCTCTTCATCATCAACAATCAGGATTGTACCCTTGCCGGAGATGGGCTCTTGGGCCAATGTGGTTGGCGCAGCAAGTTCTTCGCTCAGAGGAAGCAACAGCTGGAATCTGGTCCCGACATTTAATTCGCTCTCAACAAGGATGGCTCCTGCATGTTGTTTTATCATACCGTAGACAGTTGATAAACCGAGCCCCGTCCCCTTGCCCTTTTCCCTGGTGGTATAGAACGGTTCAAAAATTTTCGCTAATGCCTCTTCCGGGATGCCGCAGCCGGTATCTTTGATGATAATCTCCAAAAATCGTCCCGGCAGGAGTTCAAATTGTGAAGTTCTGCAAAAATCTTCGTCTATATCGATAAGGCCTGTCGATATGCTGAGCGTGCCGCCGTCCGGCATGGCATGAACAGCATTAATTCCCAGATTTAAAAAGATACTCTGCAATTGGGATGGATCCCCGACAATGAAATTGGGATTCGCGCTGAGATTGGTTTCGATTTGGATCCGTCGATCGGTGGTATTTTCCAGAATCGTGATGGTTTCATTAATAACGTTATGAACGGCAACTGAAGTCGAGGCTTTTTTTGAAGAATGAGAGAAGGCAAGCAGCTTACCGGTCAAATCGGCGGCTCTGGTTGCCGACAGCATAATAATATGGTGAAACTTTTTTGCCCTGGGATCGTCCGGGAGATATTGACCGAGCATCTCCCCTGCACCGAGAATGCCGCCCAGCATATTATTAAAATCATGAGAAATGCCACTAGCCAACTGCCCGATAGCATCCATTTTTTGAGCCTGCGCCAATTGTGACATCAGACTATCTTTTTCCTGTTCCCGCTGGTGAATAAGCTGCACCATATTGTCAAAAGAGCGGGCCAGTTCACCTATCTCTCCATCACTGTAATCAATATGACTGGCCACGGGCATTTCCCCCTGACTAAATCGCTGAGTCATCAAGGAGAGTCTTTCAATCAGACGAACAACACTTCGGCCGCCGATGAGCCAAGCAATGCCGAGAGCGAGAGCAAGAGACAGGAGCCCGGCAATAAGAAGACGATACAAAACAGAGCTGCCCTGCTCCTGTAATTGAGAAACCTCAACCCCCATAAACATATACATATAGGGTGCGGTATTATCCCCTTCAAGGCGAAGAGGTTCATAGGCAACAAAGCGACGTTTCCCATCAGAAGTTATAGCGGAAAGGAGGCCATTCCTTCCCTGTTCAACAGCGGTACTAAAGACCTTTTTTTGGATCGGTTGACCAACAGTGCTGAAATCATTATCCGGATAGCGGAATAATCTGAGCCCCTTATGGTCACAAACACCAAAAAAGCTATCAAGTGGGTAGTTCCCGCGCTGGAACAGCTCTCCATAGTACGTCAGGCTGAGACCAATTAGGAGAACTCCAATAGGCTCGCCTTGCTTATTGAGAACGGCCATGCCAAAAGGAAAAATAGGCTTCAGAGTCGTTTTTCCGACAACAACCTCTCCGGAAGCAAACCCTTTTGACAAAATGGCGTCTTTGAATTGTTTTCGATCTTTAAAATTGAGTTTTTTGGCTGCGTCATGGCTTTTCCCCGCAGCCACAACACTCCCATTAATATCCACCAGGATAGCGTTGGTATAGATGGGATTGGTTTCCAGTAGAGAGGCAAGCACAACCTGGGATCTACTTTCATCCATATCGGTAATGTCAGGGATGGAGGCAATGGTGTGCAGAAGGGTTTGGGTCGAATTCGTAATTCGTCTTTGAATTTCCGCAAGTCCGCTGAGATAAAGAGCGGTTTCTTTTTCAGCGCGGATGACGGCGTCATGTCTGTTTTGAAATGCCGTCCCTAAGATGACCAGGAACACAGGCAATGTCGCCAGCAACACAAGAACAGTTAATTTTTTTCGTATCGATCCGTGAAAAAGTCTCATAGACATCGCTTTTCAATGAATAACGGTATCTGCATGAATTTTGATTGATCTTTGCCGCCAAGAGCAGATTGCCGGTTATTTGCCGGCATGGGCTGGTAAATTCTGGTGTTTATTTTCACGTTAAAATGATTGTAATAGATTCTACTCAATGAATACATATTAATTGTAGTTTTTACTAAAAATTGTTTTTATTCATCAATTTATGATGAAACGAAATAAAGGGCTAACAGGGAATGGCGCTTGTTTAAGGGTCGCTGGCAGCAAAACCGAGACTGTCCCCGCATGTTTGCGACCCCAGGCTTTTGCGGTGCAAACCGCAAGCGTTCCCAGGGCCGCACACATCTGAGACAGCCCCAGATAGAGCTTGGGACAGTCCCGAGTTTACTGCAAAGTTGCTTAAACGATAACAGGCTATTTTTCAACAGCCTGCCAGAACAAACAAAGCCTACAAATCGCCCTGGACAAGGTGATTTCAGGACTTTCATCTTGCAGGAAACTGTGCCCTGTTTTACCTTCTGGCCATGAAATCATTCCCCATCGATACAATCCTGTCCGCCCTACGCCAGGCTCTGGCACAGAATGCGGCCGTTGTTCTGCAGGCTCCTCCCGGGGCCGGGAAAACAACTCGAGTTCCCTTAGATCTTCTTGACCAGCCATGGTTGCAAGGCAAATCAATTCTCATGCTGCAACCCCGCCGCCTGGCTGCACGCCATGCCGCTGAATTCATGGCCAGGCAACTTGGCGAAAAAGTCGGTCGCACAGTCGGCTACAGCGTTCGTTTCGAACGCAAGCATTCCAGCGCAACCCGCATCGAAGTTATCACCGAGGGAATTCTGACCCGCCGTTTGCAGTTAGATCCGGAATTGAATGGCATTGGTTTGGTCATTTTTGATGAATTTCATGAACGCAACATCCATTCAGATCTGGCCCTGGCGCTGTGTTGCGATGCCCAGGCCGCCCTGCGCGAGGATCTCAAACTGCTGGTGATGTCGGCTACCCTGGATGCTGAGCCGGTCGCGGCGCTACTGAACAATTGCCCGGTGCTAACCAGCGCCGGCCGCACCTACCCGGTGACCACCCACTACCTTCCCCAGCCCAAGGAACGCAGCATCGCCGCCAGCGTCGCCGCCGGAGTGCGGACTGCCCTGCGGGAGACGGACGGCGATGTTCTTGCCTTTTTACCGGGCGCCGGGGAGATCCGCCGCTGCGCAGAAGACCTGAGCAGTCTGCCTGATATCGATGTCCGGCCGCTGTTCGGCACAATGCCCTTCGCTGACCAGCGCCTGGCACTGGAACCGGGGCCCCGCCGTCGGGTGGTGCTGGCAACCAATATCGCAGAAACCAGCTTGACCATCAACGGAATCGGCAGCGTGGTCGACAGTGGCTGGGAGCGCCGGCCCCGCTTCGATATCAGCAGCGGCATCACCAGAATAGAGCTGAAACGGATCTCGGCAGCCAGCGCCACCCAGCGCCAGGGGCGTGCCGGACGCCTGGGACCAGGGCATTGCTTCCGGTTGTGGAGCACCGGTCAGCAGGATCAACTGCTGCCCCAGGCTCCGCCGGAAATCCGTAGCGCCGATCTGGCGCCATTACTGTTAGAGTTGGCCTGTTGGGGTGAAAACGAACCGGAACGCCTGGCCTGGCTTGATCCCCCGACACCGAGCCAACTAGAGCAAGCCGGGCAACTGTTACGGCAGTTGGGTGCACTGGACCAGAGCGGCCGACCGACCAAGTTGGGAAAACGGATGGTCCGCATGCCCTTGCCGCCGCGCCTGGCCCGGCTGGTAACTGCTGCGGAAACCGATGGCGCGGCTGCCTTGGCCTGCGAACTGGCAGCCCTGTTGAGTGAGAGGGACCTGCTCCCCCGCACTGCTGCTGTAACCATCACTGATTGCGATCTGGAAACCCGCTGGCGACTGTTATCCGAACGCCGGCCATTACCTGGCGCTGCAGCGGTGCGTCGTGTGGCCGCCGACCTGCGACGGCTGCTCGGCCAGAGCACGACCACGACCTGGCCCGCTGATCCGGAGCAGATCAGCCGCTGGCTGGCCACGGCCTGGCCGGACCGCATCGCCCGGCAAAGAGAACCGGGAACTGATCGCTACTTGCTCAGCGATGGCAGAGGTGCTGTGCTCTCTTCGCGTAGTGGCGTTAAGTGGCCATCGTTTCTGATCGCCATTGAGTTGGAGCAACGGGGCGACCAAACGCAAATTGTTGTCGCCAGTAAAATAGAACGTTCGACTCTTGAAGAGGCCTTTGCCGAGCGTTTGCAGCCACAGCGTCAGGTTTATTGGGAGGAACGGGAAGAACGGGTCGTTGCGAAAGAAATCGTCAGTCTGGGCGCCCTGGTGCTGAGCGAACGCCCCATTAAAGCAACCAGCCAGGAGCAGACACAGGCCCTGTTGGCCGGAATCCGCCAGTTCGGCATCGAACGTTTGAACTGGTCTCGGGCTACCCAACAATTCATTGCCCGGGTTCGCCGTTGTGCAACTGCCGGGTTCGGAGACGACTGGCCTGATCTCAGCCCGGCTGCACTGGAGGCTCACTTGGAAGAATGGCTGGCACCTTACCTGGAAGGAATCACCACTCGAACAGCCTTAGAGCGCTTCGATCCTCTTCCCGCATTGCAGAATCTGCTTCCATGGGAGCTTCGTACCCGCCTGGATCAGCTCGCTCCGGAACGGGTTGAGGTTCCCAGTGGATCGCGTATTTATATCGACTATTGTGTCGAAGGCCCGCCGGTACTTGCGGCTAAACTCCAGGAACTGTTCGGACTGCATCAGGGGCCGGCTATTCTTAACGGCCGACTGCCGGTATTGATCCACCTCCTCTCCCCTGCAAGACGCCCCCTGGCCGTCACCCAGGATCTTGAGCACTTCTGGAATCAGGTCTACCCAGAGGTCCGCAAAGAGATGCGCGGTCGCTACCCCAAACACCCCTGGCCGGATGATCCCTGGAACGCCCCGGCCACCGCCCGGACCAACAGGCGGCTAAAAAATAGCTTCTGAGAGTGATTGTCGATCTACAAGATACGCTCCCCTGCCTGAACCATAAATAAGCAACAAAACCTGTTATGCTTTGACTGAAAACTGAACGGCTTTGGAACCTGGTTTCTGACAAAGCGGTTAAAGTTCAATCAGATCGGCACTTATTTTTTAGGGGAGATAACGATCATGCAGAACGTCAATCGAAAAATCATCCTGAATTCACGTCCCGTCGGGGCTCCAACTGAAGATAACTTCAGACTTGAAAAAACAGACATCCCAGTTCCTGAGAAGGGGCAGGTTCTTTTGCAAACGCTCTACCTGTCACTCGATCCATACATGCGTGGTCGCATGAGTGATGCCCCCTCCTATGCCCCACCTGTGGAGGTTGGAGCCGAGATGGTCGGCGGTACCGTTTCACGTATTGCAAAGTCCCTCCATCCGGATTATCAAAACGGAGAGCTGGTCCTCAGCTTTAATGGCTGGCAGGATTATGCACTGTCCGATGGCTCGGATTTCACCAAGCTTGACCCTCAGATTCCGCAGCCTTCTTTAGCTCTTGGCGTTCTCGGCATGCCCGGGTTTACGGCCTATGTGGGCCTGCTTGACATAGGTCAACCAAAACCAGGTGAAACAGTTGTTGTCGCTGCCGCCAGCGGCGCAGTCGGCTCGATCGTGGGCCAGGTTGCCAAGATCAAGGGGTGCACTGTCATTGGTGTTGCCGGCGGTGAAAAGAAATGCCGCTTTGTGACCGACGAGTTAGGCTTCGATTCCTGCATTGATCACTACAGTGTCGATTTCGAAAAACAACTCGCACTAGCGTGCCCCAAAGGGATCGATGTCTACTTCGAAAGCGTCGGAGGTAAAGTGTTCGATGCCGTTCTACCCTTGTTGAATACGGCCGCACGCATTCCTGTGTGTGGGCTGATCGCCCACTACAATGACACCGCACTCCCCGAAGGACCAGACCGTCTTGGACTGTTGGCTCGCACATTGCTCACCAAACGGATCAAAATGCAGGGGTTCATCATCTTTGACTATTACAATCAGCGTTATGACGAGTTTTTCAGCCAGATGAGTGACTGGGTCAAAGAAGGCAAGATCAAGTTCCGCGAAGACCTGATTGATGGGCTTGAAAACGCTCCACAAGCCTTTATCGGTCTGCTCCAAGGAAAGAATTTCGGCAAATTGGTCATTCGAGTCGCAAACGACTGACTCATCTTCTCAGCAAGGAGTCACTCTCTATTGTTTATTTTTCTTACCAATCCATGGTCCCCAAAGCTGAACAGCCAGGATTTATTGGCCATACCCCTTGCTTCGATGTCGTAGCCCGAATGTTAAATTTCCATACGATCATCGCCACGATGGAGAATTTTGAATACGCCCCGTCTAAAAGGATCAAAAAACTTGATCATAATTCTCAGGCGGTTAATGCCTTGCCGTAGTGCAGGCCCTGATCCACCTGCTCTCCCCGGCCGGCAAGCCCATTACCGTGACCCGGGACCTGGTGCATTTCTGGAGCAAGGTCTACCCAAAGGTCCGCAAAGAGATGAGCGGCCACTACGCCAAATGGCCTTGCTGCAGAACATACAAAACCGGCCCGTCCTCCCCCTCTCGATCCTCTGCTTTTTCACAGGTCCCTTGACAAAAAAGTGGCGCTCGGCTAATCATCGGCATAGCTATAGCCGCAAAAATTAGCCCTACAGAGCCGTAAGGACCAACTATGAGCCAAGAGCTTCTTGATGAACTCAGCAGCAGTCTGGAAGATTTTTTAACGATCTGGACCAAACTGATGGGGAACGCAGGCTATCTGGCTCACACTACGGCCAAACGTCAGGATTGCATCGATTCATTTATAGACTTCATGGAGGCCATCCGCAGCATGGCGCCGGCTGCAGGCATCCCTGACTTTGCGCAGATGATGCGGGACAACAAAGCAGGAGCAGCGACCATCGTCGAGACCGCTCGTAACCACCGGTTGCGTGGCATCACCACGGAAATGTTTCTCGGCTGTTTTAAAACCCTGATCCATTCCATCGAAGAAATTCTCCTCAACCTGGATGCGCCAGCGCCCGCCAAGCTTGAAACCCTGCTCAAAATCCGCCGGGTCAGCGATGTTCTGGAAACGGTTTTTATCAATGACTGGGAGCAAGCCATCACCCACGGCTTAACCGAGCAGTTGCAGGACGTCAACCGTCAGTTAACCCTGAAAAAAAACCGCTACGAAAATATTTTCCGCAGCACTTCCGACCTGGTCATCCTGACCGATGAGCAAGGGTTGATTGCCGAAGTCAACCCGGAAACAAACAAGTATATTCAAGGCGAACAGCTCATCGGGAAGCCTTTTTGGGAGGATCTCGCCCTGAACAGCACGACCATGGCAGAGGTTCTGCAACGATTCCCCATTGCCGAGCCTCATGAAGTTTGCTCAGCAAACCAGCAGCGTGTCTTCAGCATGAGCATTATCCCCCTGTCCCAGGTTTCCCTGGCATCCCAGGGTTATATGTTAATCCTCAGCGACATTACCCTTCTGGTTAACCATCGGCAGGTGTTGGAGCGCCGCGTTGAAAAACGCACCGCAGCGTTAAAACATTCGCAGAACCTGCTCAGTCAGGAAAAAGCCCAGATTGAAGAAATGAATGTAACTTTGCGCAATGTTATGAAGACTATCGAGTCGGATCGCCAGGAGCGGGAACAGAGCATCTCCCGCAAAATTCGTGCAGACATCCTACCCGCCTTGGATAAGATCAAAAACGAGCCGGCTACCCTGGTCAGGAGCAGCTTTCTGGAATTGGTCAGGGAGCAGCTGATCTCCCTGACCACCGGCTTCACCTCGGAGCTTGATGCCAGTATGCTGAAATTGAGCCGCACAGAACTGCGCATCTGCCGCTTTATCCAGGCCGGGTGCTCGAGCAAGGAGATCTCCGAGACCATGAACCTGGCCTTTGATACCATCAGGACCCACCGCAAAAACATCCGCCGCAAACTTGGCCTGCAGGGCAAAGACATCAATCTGCACACCTTCCTGGCCTCCCGCTCCAGCACTGCGGAAAACGAAATCTGATTTTTGGGGTAGGATAGAATACCCCATAAAACCCCCTCCCCTCCCCTTTACCTTTCAGGCAAGCCTGCTACCATACCTTCCTGCGAAAATATCTCAGGGAGGTCAGCATGGATCATCAAGTCATCGTTTCGGATTCCAACGTTGAAGAGATCGGTTGCGGTCTGCGCGATTTTTTTATCGCCAGTTGCGCTGCAGAGATGCTTGCGGCCTATAAGCAACTACAACCCCATGGGGACCTGCCAGACATAACCGCGATCGAACCTTTCGAGTTTGCATTCAATCGCTTGTTTGTCGGTCCACAGCCCCCCCTGGCCCCGCCATTTGCTTCTATCTACCTGGAGCAGGACCAATTACTGATGGGACAAACAACCCGGGATGCCCGCGATCTTTATACCTCGATTGGGTTGACCTCGCCTTGGACCGGCACCTTCCCCGAAGACCATATTGCCCTGGAAATAGATGCCTGCCTGCATATGCACCGCCTGATCAAAACAACTCAAAACCAGGCGGTAACCTTACTCTATCGCCAATTTCTGGATCAGCACCTGCTGCTCTGGGTTCCTCAGTTCAGCATGCGTATTCAGGCCACTGAAAATATTCCTGCCAATTTTCAAGCAGTTTCAAAATTGCTGATAGCGTGGTTGCCCACCGGGCTTGCTGCTCACTGAAAAGGAGAAAAACATGACAGAAACGAGTAAAGACCTGCCTGCTGAGACCTCCCGCTGCCCGTTGACACGGCGCAGATTCCTGCAAATGCTGGCTCTGGGCGGAGCAGCGGCAGCGATACCCGGCAGTCTGCTGCAAGCTGCGTTAGCTGATGCCTCGGGAAATTATGAAGACGCTTTCAAAATTTTCCGCAATGCCTGCCCACGTAACTGTTTTGACACCTGCAGTATCAAGACCTTTGTCAAAGACGGCGCCATCCAGTTCATTGAAGGGGCGAAAGAGTCAAGCTTTACCGCCGGTGGTCTGTGCGTCAAGGGCTACTCGTATCCGCGCCGGGTTTACAGCCCCGACCGGATCAAATACCCGATGATGCAGGCTGGTCGTGGCAGCGGCAACTGGAAGCGAATCTCCTGGGATGAGGCGATTGATCGGATTGCCAACAAAATTATCGAGATCAATGCCAAGGATGGCAACCTGCTCGGTCTGGGCCTGGACAAATATTCAGGCAACTTCGGTATTACCCATTACGGGGTCGAAGGGATGATGTCATCCTTGGGTTATACCACCCGTTTTGTCGGGACGCCTTGCTGGCCGGCCGGCATTGATGCACAAAACTACGATATGGGCGAGATGTGGTGCAACGATCCAGAAGACTTGGTGAAGGCCAATTACATTATCGTCTGGGGTGCCAACCCGGCCTGGTGCTCGGTGCACAGCATGAAGTTCCTGTTCGAAGCCCAGCGCCGCGGAGCCAAATTGGTGGTCATTGACCCGGTCTTTACCCAGACCGCGGCCAAAGCCGATACCTACATCCAGATCGACACCGCCGGCGACGGCGCCCTGGCCCTGGGAATGGCCCGCCATCTCCTTGATAAACAACTGATCGACCAGAAGTTCGTCACTGACCATGCAATCGGTTTTGCTGAGTTCTCCCGTTACCTGCGCGACAATGTCACGTTGGAGTGGGCCGAACAAGAGTCCGGAGTCCCCAAAGCGGTGATCAGCCAACTGGCCGAGGAGTTTGCCGCGGCCAACCCAGCAACGATCTGGATCGGTTACGGAATGCAGCGCCATACCAACGGCGGCGCAGCAGTCCGGGCCATTGATGCGCTGGTGGCCATGACCGGCAACATCGGCAAAGTCGGCGGCGGCGCCCGCTACGGCCACTTGCGGACTTGGGGCTTTAATTACAACGCCATGGTTCACCCGGCTCCCGAGGGAGCAGTAGGCATGGTCGACGGTGCCGCAATCAAGGGCGATTTTCATTTTGTCGATGGTCAGAAAGCCAACTATACCGATCGCCCTCTGAATATGAATCAACTTGCCCGGGAAATTCTTCGCACCAAGAACCCCCAACTCCGTATGCTTTGGCTGGCCTGTCGAAATCCCTTCAGCCAGGACCCGGATACGGCGCAGCTGAAAAAAGCCTTTGACACCCTGGAAATGGTGGTGGTCGTCGATCAATTCTTTAACAAAAGCGTGGAACAGGCCGACATTGTTCTCCCCCACACCACGCTGTTTGAAGAGAACACGGTCAATGTCAGTTACTGGCACTATTGGCTCAGCCTCAACGAACAGGCCATCCAGCCGATGTATGAAGCCAGATCGGATGTTCAGATCGCCGCCATGCTGTCCAAACGCATGAATGAGCTGAAACCCGGCTCCTGCACCTTCCCGGTCGAGATGGACACCCAGAAGTGGCTGGAAAAAGAATTCAATCAGGGCATTTACAGCCTTTTCGGCATCAAATCCTGGCAGGAGCTGCGCAACGGACCGGTCAAGGCGCAAGTTGCTTCGAGCGCCTCCTGGCACGACCTGAAGTTTAAAACCCCGTCTGGAAAATATGAATTCACCTCCGCCCTTGCCGCGGAGCACGGCCACAAGGCGCTACCGGAGTTCAAGGCCAAAAGGAAACCGACCGCGCCGCTGCGGCTTTTGACTCCCCACAGCAAGTTCAGCCTCCACTCGCAATTTCAGAACCTTGACTTCATGGAGGATTTCAATGCCGCGCCGGTCGTCTATGTTCATCCGGAAACCGCCCGCCAGCGAGGAATTAACAATGGTGATCAGGTCCGTGTCTTCAACACCAGGGGGGAGTTGCTCATCAAGGCCAGTCTGACCGACAACGTCGCCCAGGATGTGCTGCTGATGTATGAGGCCTGGTTCAAAAACAGCAGTTTCAATGTGCAGAACCTGCTTGATGATGAATCCGCAGACATGGGTGCTTTCAAAACCGGCGCTCCGGGGATTGCCACCCACGATCAGTTTGCCGATATCAAGAGAGCATAAGGAGAACTCGACATGAAGACCCAATACGGATTTATCGTCAACAGCACCCGCTGCATCGGCTGTTTCACCTGTGGCATGGCCTGTAAAAATCAGAATCAACTCGACCCGGGCATCAAATGGCGCGATATTCACCCCCTGGCAGAGACTATCTATCCCCATGAAGGGCGGGCCTTTTATTCACTGGCCTGTAACCATTGCCAAGAGCCCTGCTGCATTGAAGCCTGCCCGGTCGGCGCCTACAGTAAACGGGATAAAGACGGTATAGTGGTTCACGATCAGGATAAATGCATCGGCTGTAAAAACTGCGTCAGATCCTGCCCTTTCGGGGCTCCGGTTTTTAATCCGGAAAAACAAAAGGCCGAAAAATGCAGCCTCTGTTATCAACGGATCGATGCCGGGCTAGCTCCGGCCTGCACCCAGGCTTGTCCGACCGAAGCGATCCAGATTGCCGCCTTGTCGAGTCAGAATGACGCCGAACTGGTTCAGTATCCGCCTGGGTTCCCAGCTGCAAAAAAACTTAATCCTTCAACACGCTTCTACAATCCCCGCCAACCCGAGGTCATAAGGAGGAAAAACTGATGAGCCACCTGGAACTGCCTTTGGTTTTTTTCACGGTTTTGAGCCAGGCTGCCATTGGTCTGGTGGTGCTCAATGCCTTGCTGCGCTTACCCCTTGCAGCAGGACTTGGCCCGCAACGAATTTTCTGTGAACGCCAAACCGCCTTGATCTTACTTGCCCTTGCCCTGTTTTGCTCATTGTTCCACCTTGGTCATCCAAGCGGAGCCTGGCGAGCCATGGATAACTTGGCTCACTCTTGGTTGAGCAGGGAAATTCTGGCATTTTCGATCATGTTTATCCTGTTGGCCGCAGCTGCCGGACTCAGCCTCGCCGGCAAAAGCCAGCCCCTGCTCTGGAAAGCGGTGGCAGTAATCGGCATCCTCGGGTTGGCGGTTCAAGGAGCTTCCTATACCCCTCCCAGCCAACCGACATTGGCCGGCGGAGTCACCTTGGCCATGTTTCTGATCACCGTATTGGCGGTTGGCACAGCTATCAATTCCTGGTATGCGCCGAACGATCGTCAACCGGTTCTCGCGGCGATTCTGGCCGGGATCCTGGTGCTCGGCCTGGTGCTTAACCTGCTGCTCCCGGAAATGTGGCGGGCAGGGACCCCGGTAGCTGCGGCAACCGGCCAGGCCTACCTGGCTTCTCCCCTCTACTGGGGACAGATGCTGATGAGTTTTATCCTCCCCCTACTCATCCTCGCACGCTACCGGCGAATTCCTCACTGGCTGGTGTGGATGATTTTGTGCGGGGAAATTATCGGTCGTATGGCCTTTTTCAGCCTGCCGATTACCACTGCGGCACGAATCGGCATGCAGATTTGATCGATAATGACAAAAGTCCATCCCTGACTCCTACAAACACGGCGGGGAATTTCACTTCCCCCGCCTTACCAATTCGTTGATGGAAGAATCCCCATTGCTGTTGAGCGTGCTATCAATGGGCACAACAAGTGGTCTTCTTCTGCTTGCGAATGCGGGGGAAGACCAATGAAAACAGCAACAAAGTTAACTTTTATCGGCATTGCCTTGCTCACTCTGGTTTTGGCCGCCGGCGGTTCGAGCTGGGCCGCCGCTGACCGTGGGGTGCGCCTGACCAGCACGCAACTGACCGGCACGGTGAATAAGCCGGTCACCATAAGGATTGAGGTTCCTGCCAAGGAACTGCCCAGCGGCCATATGTACTCGGCAGCCGTTGATGTTTTGTCCACCCCATCGGGGGCAGTCACCCCGGTCATACTCCCCGCTTTTCCAAATATAGCCGTCACGGCCCAGACTGCTGGCGAATATCAGCTCAGGGTCAGGGTCAACCTGATCGAAAAAACCAGCTGCGGCGGAGCATCTTTTCAGCCGCTGCTCAGCCAAAAGGTCACCATGCGGATAGCGCCCTGAAAGCGATCACGTCAAAAAAATTACGCTGCTCCCAAACAAGGGGGGCACCACAGCTCATACGATTGGCCAATTTTGCCGACGCATGAGTATGCAGCTATTTAACTGACAATAAAAAAGGTGATCCCAATTTCCTGGACCACCTTTCCAAACCTGCCAACTGCAAACTGTTTCCCATTATCAGAACAGTTCACCTAAAGCAACCTGGTAATTCGTTGTCATCCGGAAACACTGGATGGCAATCATCAAATTTTCAAATTGGAAACGAGAGTTTTCCGTTGTAGCAAGGACATCAAGGGCTTACGCGGAGGCGTACACCGTTACGCCGCACAAGTAAGCCTGCTGATTAATGTAGCTACAGCGGAAAAAAGCCGTTTCCAGATGAAAACTAATTGTCAACAAGACGGCGAGAACACGACCTCAGGTTGGAAAGCCAGCGGGCCAGGATCGGACTTAAAACAATCACCATAAAAAACCGGATGATCTGCATCGACACGACAAAACCCACATCGACCGGAGTTGATGCAGCAATGATCGCAACCGAATCCGCCCCGCCCGGGCTGGTTGCCAGAAAGGCGGTCAGATAATCAATTCCCGCCCATTTGGCGATGACCAAACCGAATGCTGCGTTCACTGCGATCAGCCCTGCAATGGATGACAATAAAACGGGCATGAGCTTAGCAGCATGCCGGAGAATCGTTCGGGTAAAACGCAGCCCGATGCTCCAGCCGATAATGGTATAGGCGGTCACGATTAACGCCCCAGGCAGAACAATTTGCGTCAGGCCAAGCATTTTAAATGTAATCCCCAGCACCATGGGTAAGATAAAAGCCATACTCTGTTTGTTGACCTTTTGCAAAAATACAAAAGATAAAACGGCAATTGCTACGGTCCAGAGAAAATCACGGCCTGAGCTGATCGTGAAGAGATCAAAATGCGGAGAAGGCGGATGCCCGCCAGCGCCAGCGAGATATTTGGCAACGATCGTAACGGAAAAAGTACAACAAGCAACACGTAGATACTGCATCAATGCCACCAGCCTGATATCCGCGCCAAAAGATTCGGACATGACAGTCATGACCGTGGCTGCACCGGGCGACGTCCCCCATATGGCAGTATTGCCGGAAAACAAGGCCGTTTTAGACAGCAACCAGCCGAGTCCAGCTGCAGCAATAACAGTAAACAATGCTCCGCTGATGAAAACCGGCCAGTGGGCAGAGACCTGAGATAAAATGGTGACCGGCAGCTGTCCGGCAATCATGATTCCAACAAAAGCTTGAGCAAGGACAAAGAGCGGCTTGCTTATGGTCACTGTCAGGTCAAAGGATGACAGCAGAATCGCCGCCAGCATTGGTCCGAGCAAAAGCGCGGCAGGAAGTCGAAAATGGTGAAATCCGTAAAACAGCGCAAAGGAGAGTGCAAAAAGAAGGAACCACTGAGATAATGTGTTTCTATTGATGTTTATCATTGCATTGAATTCTATGGCCAAACCATCAAGGAGAATAAAGATCTTTAAGGGCTTGAAATATTTGCGTACCTGCTCAGCCGCTATGAGGAACAGTGCAACGAAAAGCCTATTGAAAAGCTTCCCCAAGCCTGCCCCGCCAAACGGCCCTGGCAATATTGAAGCGGAAGATCTAATTCACATGCATTACGAATGAGAGTCGAGACCAGTCTTGATTTGATGGCCCCACAGATACCGGAAGGCTGGTTCAACAGACGACAGACAGAACTGTTAGCATGTTTTACAAGCTGTTTGCAAGATCAACGCTAAACAGAGCGGTGATTTTTTACTTGATATAAAAGATATTATCGCATCGAGCTATAACCGAATCTGGTGTATGGAGTGCTTGAAAAAAGCGGTGTATCTGATTGATTTTTAGTCGCCACAACTCTAAAACAATCGAAAAGGATACACATCTTTAAAAAAAAATACCGCCCTGGTGAACAGCTGTTGCTCGGCATGGGTTAGCGGGTCTGCATAGTGACAGATAGTCCTGAAGCTTTGAAAATGTTGACCTTCAATGCTGACCATTTTGATTTGCTCATCACCGACCAGACGATGCCACAGCCCAGTAGAAAAGGCCTGATTGAAGAACTGAAAAAAGTTCGTGCAGACATCCCCACCATTCTTTGTACCGGTTACAGCAGTAAGATCGACGAAGAGAAAGCCAAAAAACAGGGAATTAACGCCTTCATGGTGAAGTCACTAGGGCGGAAAGAACAGGCACAAACGGTCAGACGAGAGCTGGATAAAGCGGAGAATGAGTAAAATGGTCGCGAAAGTTACGCAAATCAAAAGAGCCCCACGGATTAACCGAGGAGCCCTTAAGAATTTCAACAGCGCTAAAAGCTTCTTTTATTTCCGAACATTAGAAGCTTGGAGGCCTTTTTGACCTTGAGTGATATCAAAAGTCACACGGTCTCCCTCAGCAAGAGACTTAAAGCCCTCACCTTGGATTTCGGAATGATGAACAAACAGATCATCTCCATTTGCTTGCTCGATAAAACCAAAACCTTTTGCATCGTTGAACCACTTCACAGTACCTTCAGACATGTATTAACTTCCTGCTCCCCTATGGGAACGCTTTTTGTTGTGCGAAAATAACTACGTAAAAATAAAAAAACCACACAACCCATAAGGTCTGTGTGGCATATTTGCGACTGATTAATTTTAAATCTCGTCAAACAAATTATTTCTGCACAAACTGTTTAAGTTAAAAGACGTTACCACGAGAACCAAAGTCAATGCAATCCTAAAACCACCTTCTCAAGATTCTGACAATTTTATACCTGCTGCCACTGATGCAGGGTGGTACGAATGATGTCGAAATAACCCGGCGTGCGCACGACTTCTTGATATCCAGGAACAGCCCCCACCCATTTGCCCAGCCGGACGTTGGGTTCCTGGGTGAGATAAAGGGTGCGCAGTCCCATTAGCGCCGGGCCATCCATACCAGCTGTGGTCACGCCAAGCTGCCCCACCAGGCCGTGGCGGCATCTCAACTTTTCAAACAGTTGCAGTTGAGCGCGGCGCATGTCCGGCCCCTGGAAGAGCAACTCTTTCCAGCACAGGGTCAGGTCGACCCCGTTTATCGGAACAAGGCCTGCGGGAACTGCATCACCAAAAAAAATGGGCGTGAGCCCAGCATTCAATACCAGTTCAGCAAGCTGACGCAATTCAGCAAAACAGGTATTGCGCGCGGCATCGTGGTCACCCGTTCTTACCCAAAGCAGCACCTTCTGTCCTGGAATCCCGCCCACTTTACCATTGATCCATGATCTTAAAGAAGCTGCTGGCGATTCGTTGCCCAGGAACGCTGTGCGCAAGGTGCGTTGTGCAGCTGGCGCATCAGCGTGAAAAGCTTCAGCAATGATATGAGTCAGATGCTTGGGACTCGCTGGTCGAGATCGATATGGGCGAAGGGATCCTGCTAACCCAGCAGCGTAAAGGAAGCGCCTGGCCGGTAATTCCTGGGCAGCGCCAGGTCTGATCTGGATGGAAAGACCGGCAAACAGTGCCGCAGCAGCCAGGTACCAGCCTTCACCAAAGGAAAAGCCGGGATCGGCGTGGAACGTGTACGCGCAGTTCCGCTCCAAAACGATTTGCCGGGCAGCTTTTGCAGCAGCATCAGCTCTGCGCGCCAGCGCTTGGGCCTTGCCCGTATTCAGTAGCCGGGCAAACCGAGCAGTCTCCAAGGCCGCCTTTTCGGCAGTACAAACGATCTCCTCGACGCGCTGCCAGCCATCTTCGCAATCCGCCAAGGTTGGCGCGCGCTGCGATCCTCGCGAAAGCTGCCCTGCCCCATAGCGCGCATCCTCGGCCCGGGCCGCCTGAGCCTGGACCAACACCCATTGAAGCAACTCAACCTCGCGGCTTTCTAATGCGTTGTCAAGCGCTCTCGTGGCCAACTGAACAACCTGCTCCAACCGAAAACGATAGTCACCGCGCACTCCAGAAAGATGCAGCGTGCCCTGTAATGCCGTGGCCTCCGCCAACAGAGTGGCGACTTTTTCTGCAAGCCCGCCATCAGTTTCGTTTGGGGGCAGCCCAGGAGATTGTCTTATTTTACGGATCATGGCAAAAAATGAGCTGTTCGAAGGCAGATCTTTGGTCGCTTGGGAGCGAATAGCCATAGTTATTTGTCAAAAAAGTCCTCATCACAAGATCTTCTTCGACCAAGTTTTCGGCGCAGTCGGCCTGTCTATTTCCAACTCCACATTGTGCAGAAACGGTCGCGGCCCCCGCGACTTTATCCAATCGACCATAACCGCCAAGCCCTCTTCGAGTTTCACCTTCGGCTGGTAAGCGAGCAGTCGCCGGGCTTTGTCGGCACTACAGTTAGCAAAGGAAACCTCCTGGGGGCGACCATCAATCCGGTTCGGCTGCAGATCAAAATCGAGGAGCCGGGCGATCGTGGCTGCAAGCTCGTTGATCGTCACAAACTCATCGTCAGGACCAATATTGATAACCTCCCCGACACAACGGTCGTTTGTGGCCATAAGGAGAAGCGGATCCACCACATCGGACACAAAACTAAAGCAGCGTTTCTGATTGCCATCCCCGTAGATATAGGGTTGCCGTCCTTGCAACATCAAGTTAATGAAAATAGCGGCCACGTTACGATAAGGATCGTCGTAGCGCTGCCGCGGCCCGATAATATTGTGAGGAACCGCCACCACCCACTCCATACCGTGGGTTTCGGCAATATTCGCAAGCAGCCGTTCCGCACTCCATTTGGCAATGCCGTAGGGATCCTGAGGAGCCGGCACCATATCCTCGGTAAACGGAACCTCATTGGTACCGTACCTGGCCATGGATGAACAAAGCACGAATCGCCCAACTCCTCCGGCCGCCGCCGCGGAAACAACACCACTGGTCGCCGTGACCACATTCCGGGTGACCAGGTGGGGGCTGAATACGGAGAGACCTTCATAGGCTGTGGCAGCGCAATGGTAGACAATATCGACGTCTTTCATCACAGAGGCAAGTGACGCAAAATCATTGCAGTCGATTTGATGAAACACAGCGCCACGCGGAACATTGTCAAGGTAGCCACCCGTCAGGTTGTCACATCCCGAAACCCCGTACCCTTCAGCCAGACACCTGTCCGCAATATGACTCCCTAAAAAACCAGCTATACCCGTAATGAAAATTCGTTTTTCGCTCAATTGAAGCACACCATAGCAAATTTTATTATTAGAACCCGAATAAGCAGGTTACTGAAAAAAAAATGTCGAGTCCATGGGCGGTCTTGAAAAAGGCCAGAGATAAGCTTTCTCAACCACCTATGAGTGAATGACCGCGAATCATAGCACAAATTATTGGATCGTCTCAGTACTTCCGGGGCGATTCAATCACCGCTGGGCGCGGTCGTCAAGGCTTGCAAAGGATTTTTAGCGATGTTGATATTGGCAGTCACTGGAACTCGAAGTCAGGACAATTCACACCTGAAAACAGGTAAAAAAAGACCGACTGCCTGCTTAGCGTAAGACATACGAGTACCGAGAATCGGCACGGCTGGATATTTTCAATGACGTTGAGATGGCCTTCGACCCGATTCGGCGGCGTGGCAATAAATATGGGTTTAGTCCTGAATCGGGCTAGTTTAAGCACTTTCGTAGCAAACTCGGGGCTGTCCCAAGAGTTTGCGAGCCATGAAACTGTCGCGGTTAACACCGCAAAGACCTGGGACAGCCCTCGTGCGGGGACAGTCTCGGTTTTGCTGCCAGCGACTCTTAAACTAGCGCTATTCGATTTAGTCCGCTGAAATTGATAAGCAACATTTTGAAAAATTTTGGAATATTATGGATTTTTGTGGTGACTCAGTCCCACGAGATCTGAAGCTTTATCTATGTCATCTACTGAAGCCGATACATTCAACTGCCAGATGAAAATTGTCGCGGTCGCCAGCCCTACAATACATATCGCAAGGAAGATGCTTTGAATCCCTGTCATTGATAAAAAGACAGAACCAATTAACGGCCCCAGGGTAAATCCTAGATTTAAAAAAGCATTAAAAATGCCAAGGGTGCTGTTCATACCGAGACGTTGTCCCTCAGCTATCAACAAAGCACTGGCTGCCGGTTGAGAAATGGAACTGAAAACCCCGATAAGAAGAGCCAAAACCAGAACCTTACCAAAACTATCGGAGACCGATAACAATAAGTACAAAAGGGGGACAATAATCCCACCGAGAGCGACCAGGATTGGATAAGACAGCCGATCTGTGATTTTGCCCATGGGGCGCAGTAAAAAAGCCATGACCAAGGTAGCGGATGCCATAACTACGCCTATCTGAAGGCTGTTTAAGCCTATTCTTGAAGCCAGCATGAGGGGTAGAAACGTAGCGCAGGTTGAAATGCCAACCCCCCTGCCCAGGATATAGGCGAGTAAGCCCCGGAGAGTTCCGCCTCTTGGGTCCAAAGACAGAAGGGTAAAAATAGGAAAAGAGGGAGACACTCCTTTAAATCGCTTTCTTTCCCCAGTAAAAATAGACTGGTTCTGCAATACCATAACAAACGAAACAACGCAGCATAGAAGCAAAAGGACAAACAACCCATGGAATCCCCATTTGTTTTTTACCGCTCCACCGACAATAGGACCGATACTCAACGCCGCGTAAAATGATATGTCGAAAGTTCCCATTGTTCTGCCAGGTTGTTCAGGAGCGATCTGTGCAGCAACAAGGGATTGCACGGCTGGGCGAAACATGGCGTATCCCCCACCCTGGAGTAAGCGGACGACAACAAGCTGAAAAGGGGTTTCGATGAACAAGTAGGAACAGGAAATGATTGTATACAGGGCAAGACTGGATTGGATTAGAAATTTGCACCCCAGTCTATCCCCCATTTTGCCCATTACAGGGCTGAGAACTATTTTTGCAATAGCATAACCGCTAACAGCTGCGCCCAGTAAAATCCCTTTGGCACCTAAGCTCTGACAGAACAGGGGAAAAAAGGTATCGCTTGCTGTAAAACCGAATGCGATCAGGAAGTTGATCAGGAACAGGCGGATAAATAATTGTCGTTGTCTAATAACCATATAGATTCCCCATCTATGATATTTCCAAAAAGAGGTGTCTACACTGACTGATTCTTACTACGCCCTTCCGCAGGGGGCCGTAGTAAATAATATTAATGGCTATCCAGAAGCCCTCAGAGGATGCATTATCAGCATGAATCTTTACATCCTGAGTAGACAGGCAACATCTCTGCACCATATTTCCGCCACTTGTGGTTAAAGACTGTGGCCGCCGAATACGGCAGCCACAGTCTAGTGTTACGGCATTGCATCGCAAACAATGCATGAGGTTGGTATCCTCTTACTTGACTTCAACATCAATTTGATGGCAGGCGTTGCAGAGCATAGGTTTTTCTGGCTTTTTGTGTACTGTGTGGCAGACAGTACATCTGACTTTGCCTTGATGTGAGTCATGGACATTAAATTGACGATCTTTGCCGTCATTTTTATAGGTTCTCATTTCGCCGGTATAATAACCATTGCCGGAATCATGACACTCAATACAGACCGAGTGGTGAGGCATTTTTTTTGGACTTCCTTTTCCGTGACAATCGACACAGGTGATTCCAGCCTCTTTGTGCTTCAAGGTCGAAATAATCTTTTTGGAAGCAGCGAATGAAGTACTAGAAAATATGAAAATAAAACATACGGTTAAGGTAATATTTGTAAGGGACAATTGTTTAATATTCATCTGTCGCTCCTTTATCTTCCCAGCTCGTTTTTAATGATGTTCTTTGCAGCCAATCTTCCTGAAGTTAAGGCAAATCCACTAGCGGATCCCTCAACGAGCAAGTCGTAGGAGCTATCATACAATCCACCCATATCTTGACCGGCAACGTACAGGCCCTTAATTGGCATGCCGTTGTCGGTTAACGCTTGAAAATCAGTATTAACTTTGACTCCGCCAAGGGTGAGGAAAAAGGCGCGAATTCCTTTTAGAGCATAATATGGGCCATGGTTTTGGAATGGAATGAGATGGTCAGGGTTGCGACCCCACTCGGTATCCTTTTTATTGCTGGCAAATTTATTAACATTGGACACGCTTTTTTTCAGATGAATAGGATCCACGTTGATTTTCTTTGCAAGCTCTTCCAGAGTATCCGCTTTAAAGGCATACCCACCTTGAATACCGTCCTGAATTCCCTTATCAAGATCTGGCATTTTTTGACCAACGACAACGATCGCATTGAATGGGATCAGAGGGCCTTGGTTTATCATTCTTTGCTTCATGTTTTCGTCAAAAATGTTGTACATAACTCCACCATTAGCAGTCATCGCATTGTAGACATTGGTGAAGCTTGATCCCTGAGATTCGTTGTAAAACCTATCTCCAGACTGGTTTACCCAAAGAAATGGTTGACTGAGCGCAGCTCTAGTCTCCTTAAGAGAATCGGCACCGTTAAACTGTCTTATCAGAGGATTTTTCTGATCATGCAGATAAGGCGCATTCCCGGCAACTGTTTGCATGCCGGCAAGACCAGCACCAACGGCTTCAGCCATGACGATGCCGTCTCCTTCGCGACCGTCAAGCACTGGACCGCGGAGATAAATGGGTTCAAAAATTCCTTTAGCATTGCTATCGGAAATATACTCTTGAACCATTTTTTTATTGGCTGCAAAGCCTCCTGTAGCCAAGATGACGCCACCCTTTGCTGTTGCTTCGTACTTCTCGCCATAGGCAGTATTTTCAGCGTAAACTCCGACAACACGTCCTGAGCTATCTTTCATCAATTTAGTTACCGGAGTTTCCAGTAGAATTGTTCCACCCTTTTCGTAGATCTGCTTCTGCATAAATCTCACAACGCTGGCGCCGTGTTCCTTATAGCAGTGCCATACATGAAACGACTTATCCTCTGGGAACATGGTCTTAATTCCCTTGAATTCAACGCCCATATCTTCAATCATATCAATGGTTTTGCCAGAATTTGCCAAAAGCTCTTTTAAGAGCGCTGCGTTTGCTCTCCAGTGGTGGAAATCAATTGCAGCATCAAAAACTTCTTGAACAGTTGAATGATAACCAGCACGTTTCTGCATCCTTGTCCCTACACCTGTTGAACCCTCTGGAAAGTTCCCGGCTCCTCCTAAGCCTGGGAGCTTCTCAAAGACAATAACGGAAGCTCCATCGTTAACGGCGGCCAGTGCCGCCGAAAGTCCGGAAAAGCCCCCGCCAACAACGATAATGTCGGCAGATAATTTTTGCACTGCAGACGCATTCGTACAGCCGAAAGCAAGTAGTGCACATACAATCGCGATCTTCCTCAGAAACCTCATTGATTCCTCCTAAAAAAAGTAAGTAACAAAAGGTCAAAATTTATCTTTGACCCGTGCCTTCCGGATTTGATTTATCAATATGCATGCCAATCGATTTGCCGCTTGAATATGCTGTTATTATTAGGTATTTTCGTTTCTCTCCGGTTTGGAGAATTCTCATACTTGCTCTGTTGAGACACCCTGTTTCACGGTTATTGTTTCAAACTTTTTTTTTAAGAGGTGTAAGCGACATTTTTGAAGGGTGATGAAATATCGAAACTTCTTGGATTTAATTTATTTACGAAAAAGAAGGATCAGGATAGGTTGTGGCTTTACGGCCCTTCCTGATCCTTTAATAAATAGCTATTTGCCAATGCGATATCGAACCAAGTGAAAATAACCGAGAGTCACAATCAAGAGGTTCTAGCTTCAAATGAATAGTAGTAAAATGGTGTAGAGTTAGAAATTTTTCTTAAAGAGGATGAGATATTTTGAAATTCAAAAGTCTTAAGACTAAGGTTATCTTTAGTGTTTTGTTAATATTTTTTCTGATTTTTCCGGCGTTTAGTTATTTTGGAATATATTATTTTAAATATAACGCTATCAAATCTGTTCAGGCACAACAGTTATTGCTCGTTTCAAAACTTGCAGATGAAATTAATACAAAGCTTGTTATTTTAACAAATGTACTTACTGCCTCTGCGGATACAATAGACAAAGAGATATTCAGCAGTCCTATCAAAGCCAGAGAATATATAAAAAACCATATTTCTCTAAATGCTGTTTTTGATGACAACATTCTTATTTTCAATGAAAAGGGACAGCTCTTATCTGAATCTGGAGATAATAGTCCAGAGCGCATAATGATGAGTTTTGCATGGCGCGATTATATAGCAGTCCCCTCAGAGACACATCGGCTCTACATATCTGCTCCCCTTAGAGCTGCTGCGAGCACAAAACTTAAAGATCCCATGATAGTCATTTCCGCCCCGGTTATAAGGGACAAAAAGTTAATAGGCTTTGTGTCAGGAGCGGTAAACCTCTACAATGAGAATCTATTTAATAATGATAAGTTCACTTTTCTCGACGGTAATGGATACGTATTTATTGTAGATTCACAGTCAAACATAATCATGCACCCAGACGAGAATAAAATTGTCAGTAAGGTCGACCTCAGTTCCAACAAAATAATTAAGAAAATCCTCACCGAAGAGTCTGGTAGTATTGAATATAGAAATAAGGATAATGAGATAATTCAATCCTCTTTTTGTAAAGTCCCAATTTCATCATGGACTGTTGTAGCAAACTACAAATCAAAAATTATATTTAAACATATCTTTAATGCTGAAAAAAATATAATATTATTCCTAGTTTCAGGAGCAATAATTGTTTTTATTTTCTTAAACTTTATAGTTAAAAGACTCGTAAGACCTATTCTTTCTCTGAAATCTCAGGTAGATGGATTGTTGGATGGCAATGAATATCTTCCAAAAATACATGTCGACTCCAATGACGAAATCATGGAAACCGCTAATGCTTTCAACAATCTTCTTGAAGAAATAAACCAGAAAGAGAATGAATTAAAAAGAAGAAATGAAATATTTCAGACAGTATGCGATTTTTCAAAAGACTGGATTTATTGGATCGATAACAATGGGAGTTTGATATACATATCTCCTGCCGCTATGAAGATTTCCGGATACTCAAAAGAAGAGTTGTCTGATTATCCAAATTTTTATGAAAAGTTAATTTATCCTGATGATCGTGAGAAATGGCTTAGGTCTGAGAGAACTGTCAGGATGAAGGAAGAATACTGTGAGTTAGAGATTCGAATAATAACAAAAGATGGCTCTATCAAGTGGTTGAATAATATTTGTAAAGGATATTTTTCCGAAGGTATCTTTTATGGTGTCCGCGGAGTTTTCAGCGACATCACTTCAACAAAAAAAGCTGAAATCGAATTAACCTCCCGTGAAAATATCTACAGTATTTTGTTCCAGAACGCAGGTTCGCTCACTATTTTAACAAATGAAAAATTTGAAATTACTGAATTTAATAAAAAGGTATTTTCTCTTTATAATTGTCAATACGGCGAAAGTATCTTTACCTACCTCAATAGTGATATTGCTTCAGTGTCTTCTCAACTTACCCAAAAGGGCTCCCAAGAGGCTGTAGAAATTGATACGCATTTTAGAATTAATGGGCAAATCAACTATTATCGTTGGCAGATTAATCAACTTAGTTATTCTCTTCATGGGTTATCCGGTTTCATGTTTTTAGGTATAGATATTACTGATAAAAAAAATAGGAATGAAGAGCTCAGTAAAATGGCAATAAAAACTGAAACGGAAAAATATGTTAGCCAGATGGAAGCAATAATAAAAAGTGTCTCTGAAGGAATAATATCCATCGATAGTAAAGGAAGCCTTAGCAGTTATAACAGCGCTGCAGAAAAAATATTCAAGCTAGCTCCTGATCACATAGGGAAATCCATTCAAAGCATTAATGATTTTTTTGCATCAAAATTAACACTACTCGTGAAGAATGCTGGTAAAAATAAAAGAGAAATTGATGCTGCCAGGGTCGAGTATTTCCTCGATAATAAGCCTGTTTCACTCAAAATAAATATTACTCCTTTGCTTAGCAGTGAAAATATTGAATTTGGGACTTTGGTGGTTGTCACAGTTGAAGAGGATTTAAGTAAAAATTTTGAATATTCAAAGTTTGCTAACCTCATTGGCTCTAATAAAAAAATGCAGGCACTATATTCTTCGATGACCTCTTTGGCAGATGTCGACTCTACGGTATTGATCTTAGGGGAAAGCGGTACAGGAAAAGAACTTGTTGCCAGCGGCATACATGAATCGGGTGCTAGAAAAAACAAGCCATTCATTAAGCTTAATTGTTCGGCTATTCCAGAGAACCTCCTTGAAAGCGAGTTATTTGGTCATGAAAAAGGCGCCTTTACAGGGGCCTACAAAGACAAAACTGGAAAGTTCGAAGCAGCTAATAATGGAACTATTTTCCTTGATGAAATCGGAGATATCAGTGCTAGTGTTCAAGTCAAACTGCTTAGAGTTCTCCAGGAAAAAGAAATTGAGGTTATCGGTAAAAACAAACCGGTTAAGGTGGATGTACGTATAATTGCTGCAACAAATAAAGATCTTAAAGATCTGGTCGACAAAGGTCAATTTCGTGAAGATCTTTATTATAGACTTAAAGTCGTTACCCTCTCAGTGCCTCCTCTCAGAGAAAGAAAAGATGATATTCTTCCCCTTGCTTATGCGTTTATTGATAAATTCAACAAGAAAATGCATAAGGATATCTTAGACGTATCAGATGAGGTAAAGTCCATACTTCTGGAATACGATTGGCCAGGAAATGTCAGAGAACTTGAACATATAATCGAATCTTCCTGTCTAATGGAAGGGACTTCGTTTATCACTAGCTCTACAATTCCCAAAGAATTATCTAAGAATATTACCCACGATTCCCAAGATGAGAAAAGCATGATTCTTAATGCTCTGGAGGAAGCAAAAGGTTACAAAACGAAGGCTGCTAAGTTGTTAAAGATCAGCAGAGCTACTCTTTATCGAAAAATGAACGAACACGGAATCGATTACTAATAGACTCATCTGCTACTAAATGTTTTCAAATTCTGAGACACCCTGTCTTATTAACTAGGTACGGAGTGCCTGCACATCGACAGACTCCCCCTCCCCGCCCAGAGGTCGGGGGGTTTTACTTCGTACTAAAAAAGGATGACTCCGATCTCGGATCATCCTTTTTTAATTGGTGGCAGGACCTCTGCATCACGTTCCGGGGCGACACGGAGGGGGCCGTCCTATTACCCAAACCCAGCAACCGTTCTGTAAAAAAACATCTGTTCAGAATTACCCAAAACTTCCACCAGCTATACATGAATCCTTATGAATTAGCAGGGTGTTGAAAAACGTCTTCGAGGCAGCAAGTACAAGGCAAGAATTGCCGAAGAAGCGCAGTTTACATCCAGTAAATGAGCATTTTGAGGCTATTTTTAACGCAGTAATTGCAACGCAGATAGTTTTTCAACAGCCTGATAGGATTCCATGGGGTATATCATCGGTGCGACTGACAAGATTTTGTGTTCTGTTTGGTTAGTTGTTTGTATAAATTCTGAGCCATTTTATCTACTCCGCCGCAGGACTGACTAAAGCCAAGCCGATAAGGCAGAACGTAGACAGCATTAAATAAAAGTGGAAAAATTTATGAGTTTCAACTTTTCCCAGCTGTGTTTGAGTTATTATTGAGTAACACGGGGCCAATCTAAAAGCTCAGTAAACAGGTCAACAACTGTGGTATATTAAACAAAAGTTGCCAAGGCGCAGTTGTTTGGTTGTGACTCTCTGAGAATGGAGGCCAAATGAAGCAAATCAACAAGTGGTCGCTACTGCTGCTCTTGGTGTTATTCTATTCTGGATTTGGATCATCAGCGGTAGCTGCGGTTACCGTGAAAATCGGCGGGACCGGCTTCGCTCTGGAAACGATGCGCATCCTGGCCGAAGGCTATCGGCAGAGTCAACCTGAAGTGGCAGTCGTTGTTTTCCCTAGTCTGGGAAGCAGCGGCGGAATCAAAGCTCTCATGGCTGGTGAGTTGGATATTGCACTCAGCAGCCGCCCCCTGCAAGAAAAAGAGAAGGTCCTGTCTTTGCAAGAATTGGCGTTCTGTAAAACGCCCTTTGTCTTTGTCGTCAACTCCCAGGTTAAAGAGACGTCCATTTCCATCGATGAACTGGAGAAGATTTATGGGGGGAAGATACTGTCATGGCCGGATGGTTCTAGACTCCGCTTAGTGATTCGCCCGAAAAAGGAGACGGATACGAATATCGTCATGGGGCTGTCACCAACCATGAAAGTAGCAGTTGCTGACGCCAGGGCCCGCAAGGGGATGCTTCTGGAGATTACTGACCAGGATAATCTCGATGCCCTGGAGAAAATTCCCGGGGCACTGGGAACCGCTACTCTTAACCAAATATTAAGTGAACAACGACAGCTAAATATCCTGGCATTGAACGGATTGATTCCATCGGTTGGAAAACTACGCGAAGGCTCATATCCTTTGAGTAAAACACTCTACTTGGTGACTGGGCAGAGGACCTCCCCGGCGGCTCGGCAATTCCTTGACTACATCACTTCGGACCAAGTTGAAAAAATACTAGCTAAGTATGGCAACCTGCGATTGACTGAGAATGGTCAGTCCGAACATGCGAAATAAACGAACGATCACCAAGATAAGCACCTCGCTGGCGGGGCTGGTGGCACTGCTGGTGATGTGTCTTCCCCCATTGAGTTACGGGATTTTTTCTTACCAGTATCTCCAGGGCAGCGTAACCACCGAGGCGGAGATCAACAGTCGCATAATCACCAATTTCATCAATGCCAATCCGCTCCTTTGGCAGTATGAGCAGTTGCGACTGGAAGAACTTTTGGCGAGACGACCAGATTCAGGCGAAAACGAATCCCGTCGCTTAGTAGATCTTCAGGGACGATTGATCGCGGCCAGTGAAAGCCCCCTGCCACCACCGTTGTTCAAAACAACCCATGAGGTGATGGATGCCGGACAGGCAGTAGCCAGGCTAGAGATTGCTCGTTCCCTGCAGCCCTTGCTGCTGAAAACCGGAGTTGCTGCCCTGATTGGATTATTCCTAGGGGTCGCGTTGTTTATCCCTCTTCGCATTCTGCCAATTCGGGCCTTGAAGAAAGCGGAGAAGGAACGGGAACAATACTTTAGCTTCTTCCGGATTTCTGGAGATTTGATGTGCATAGCCGATCCTCATGGCTCCTTCCTGAAGACAAACCCTGCTTTCAAAAAGGCTCTTGGCTATTCCGAAGAAGAACTTATTTCAAAACCCATCCTAGAATTTGTCCATCCCGACGACCGGCAGGCAGCTCTTGACGAAATTGAAAGACAGCAGCGAAGCGGTAGTACAGACAGTATTAAAATCCGTTACCTATGCAAGGACGGTTCAATAAAGTGGCTTTCGTGGCGGATCAATGTCGGCAAAGAGGATAGGATTATCTATGCAACCGCTCGTGACATCACGGAAAGGAAAAAGGCGGAAGAGGCGTTGATGCATCGCGAAGCGCAGCTTCGAACCATCTTCGAAACATCCCGGGCCGGGATCATTATGGTGGGTCCTCAAGGGACGATCTTGCTTGCTAACAATAGCATGGCCGAGATGTTTGGCGTTTCCCTTAATCAGTTGATCGGCAGCCCCTATGCTGACCACCTTCACCCTGACGAGAGGAGACACGGCGAAAACCTCATGTTCAAGTTGATCCAGGGTGAAATTCAGGAGGTCTCGGTCGAACGCCTTTACAGCCGGGCTGACGGGAGCAATTTCTGGGGATTTCTGTCAGCAAAACGCATGGAAAATCATGATGGTTCCCTGAATGCATTGGTCGGAATCATTGCCGACATCACCGAGCAGAAAACACTTCGGGAACAACTCTCCCACGCCCAGAAAATCGAATCGATCGGACTATTGGCCGGAGGAGTCGCCCACGATTTCAACAATATGCTGGGGGTCATCCTTGGTCATACCGAACTGGCGTTGATGAAAGCGGACCCATCAAACCCCTTTATCCAGAACTTGGAGGAAATCCGCACCGCAGCCAAACATTCCGCTGACTTGACCCGTCAGCTGCTGACTTTTGCTCGCAAACAGGTTATCTCTCCCAAAGTACTTGACCTAAATGAAACTGTGGCGGGGATGCTCAAAATGCTGCAGCGGCTGATCGGCGAGAATATCCACCTCTCCTGGAACCCAGCAAGCACCCTCTGGCCGGTCAAAATAGACCCTTCCCAGTTAGACCAGATCCTGGCTAACCTGTGTGTCAATTCTCGTGACGCAATTGGTGGCATTGGGAATATCGTGATTGAAACGCAGAACTGCACATTCAATGAGAGCGACCTGAAAGATTATTCCGAGGTTCTCCCCGGAGACTATGTCCAGCTTTCCGTTTCCGATGACGGGCATGGGATGAACAAAGCAACGCTGTCCCAAATCTTTGAGCCATTCTTCACCACCAAAGAGTTCGGCCAGGGAACGGGGCTTGGCCTCTCTACGGTTTTCGGAGCCGTTAAACAGAACGATGGCTTTATCGAGGTGTCAAGTGAACCGGACCTGGGAACAACATTCCATATATACCTGCCGCGAAACCAAGCAACAGCAGTCGCAACCACGAAAGCAACCACAAGTCCACTTCGTCAGGGGAACGAAACCGTTTTGCTTGTTGAAGATGACCCGATGCTGCTCACATTGGTAAATACCATGCTTGAAGAATGCGGCTACACGGTCCTATCTGCTGCGACCACCGAACTTGCCATTTCTTTGGCCAAAGAAAAAGAAGGCCCAATTCATCTGTTGCTTTCCGATTTAGTCATGCCCGATATGAACGGTAAAGATTTACGGGATATATTGCAGCTCATCCGGCCGGAGATAAAGGTGATCTTTATGTCGGGTTATACGGCCGATATCATCGCCAAACAGGGTGTGCTCGAAGAGGGAATTCATTTTCTACAAAAGCCGATCTCGTTTGATGCTTTGACCGCCAAGTTAAGAGAGGTACTGGATGCTGCTTCCTAGAGGCGGATTGCTGGTATATCTCGTTTCGGTACTGCGGAAGGCGAATTGAAGATACCTCTGAAAACAGAGGAACCGCTAACGATTGGCTCAACCGCACCAGACAGAAAAAAGCATCGGGAACGTTTCGATTTGAGAAAGCTTTTCCGGGTGCACCCGAGGCAGCGAAGGAATACTTTTTCCTACCACTTCACAAGGGTGCGTCGCCGCAAGGGTTTCATTGTCTCATAGAGGAGCCCTTACAGGAAGCTCGCGTTATGTCACCTCAACTCATGCAGAACATTAAGTAACAAATCGAACCCTATCCTCTCTTGCTCAAGCCGAATTCGTTCTCCCCAGTGATTCTGGCGCAGCTGATCATAAAGAATGGATTCCTCGGTGTTTAATCGGGCAAGCATCCCCGTTTCAGGCTGAGCGTCAACTCCCCAAAGTGACCTATGGGCCAAAAGGGTTTGCTGATCCATGAGAAAAGATGCAGCGTGGGGGAAAAAACCGCGCAATTGGTTGAGAATAGCAAAACCGTGGGTATCGATATCCCCCCAATAGTAGATGTTCTTCCGGTGCAGCCAAGGGGCGGCACCAAGGTTGTCAAAACCGTATCCTGCCCCGAAAATAACCAGGGCACCAGGAACCTCCGGAAACGCCAGAAAGTTGATCTCGTTTTCGGTGATGAAGACTTTCGTTACCGGTGGATCGAGAGCGGCGAAAGTAGCCTGCGTCAGAGTGATATCTTGTTCAGCAACAACTGGCAGCAGCCGGACATTTTGGTCCAAGAGCCGAAAACGGACTCGCGCAGGTTTGTCGGTGAATCCATACCGCCGGCAGAAACCGCCGATACCCGAGTGAGTCCCATCAATACAATCCTCCGGCAAAACAAGATCAAGGAGCTCCGCCAGCACCCCGCGATGCCCTTCGATCAACTTGGTATGAACACCCGGCAGATCGATCTGCCGCAGATAAATCGCAGGCCGAGGATGGGTCAAACACCAGGCGACGATGTCCAGCAATTGCCGCCAATCATCGGCCAAGGCCAAGGCCCGTAACGGCCGTTTGACCAACCAGGGGAGTAAAGCAGGCTGTTTTTCCCTGGTCAGTTCAACCAAAGAAGCAAACAACTCCGCCGCCCGGCGCTTGCCAATCAGTCCAAGAGCATCCGAAAGCCGGTCGATCCAGATTGCCGCCGGGATGTCATTATTGCCAAGAATACGGTGATTGACACTGCGCCATTCGATACGAAAGGAACCGGACGCCGCGGATAATTGGGCAATCCAATCCCGGACCTCGGGAAACCGTTCGCTCAGTTCCCGAGAGTCGGGGCCTTTGAGGATCAGACGCCGCGGGAAGAGAGTTTCTCCGCCAGCCATGGAAGCGAGCAGCACACCGCGATCCCAAAGTTTTTGCACCTGAGTTTTAAGATCCGCCGGGGTGGTCCAATTCATCCCTGCATCCTTTGTTTTTCGGCCCGGTATTCCTCAATGCTCAGGTTGCGTAGAACCGAACTGCGGCCGTCTTCATTATGAACAAATCCGACTCCGGCGACAAAAGGCTCGATGATATGGATTTTCTGCAACGGCGTGACGATCAGCAGTTGCAGGTTGAGCTGTGCGAATAACTGTAAACCGTATTGAGCTGATTCGTCGGAACCACGCCCGAAAGCCTCGTCGATCACCACAAAACGGAAGGAACGGGACCGTACCGCCCCCCATTCCAGACCGAATTGATAGGCCAGACTGGCGGCCAGGACGGTATAGGCCAGCTTTTCCTTCTGGCCGCCTGATTTCCCACCGGAATCCGCATAGTGCTCATGCTCGGTATTGTCCTCACGCCAACGCTCGCTGGCGGCAAACACGAACCAATTGCGCACATCGGTCACCTTGGCCGTCCAGCGCCGATCCAGGTCAGTGTGTTCATCCCGACCGCGGAATCTCTCGATGATCCGCTTGACCTGAAGGAATTTCGCTTCCGAATACTGAACATCCTCCGAACCGGTGAGTGCGCCTTCGGTACAGGTTCGTAATTCGGTCTGGAAATCACGGATATCGGCGTCAAGATTCAGCTGGGCTTCGAGACTGATGTATCGACCCGGATTATAGTCAATTTGAGTGAGGGACTCATTGATCTGTGAAGTGGTTACACTATCCCGGACACACAAATTGAGGCAAAATGCCAGACAATGGAGGTGTGCCCTATGAGTTCAAATTATTCGTCCGAATTCAAACAAAATGCTGTCAAGTTGGCGGTCGAATCAGATCAGTCAGTTGCCCAGACTGCGAGAGATCTGGGAGTTAATGCCAACACCCTGTACACGTGGATAACAAAGTATCAGCAACCAGATTCTGCACCAACAAATAAGGGCGCAGGAGAAAAACACCCTTACGAAGAACTGAAACGCCTTCGCCGGGAGAATGCTCTGCTCAAGGAGGAGCGTGACATCTTAAAAAAGGCGGCGGCGTACTTTGCAAAGAACAGTCGGTAAAGTACGCCTGGATGCAACAACAGACTGAATTTCGTATCCGAACGATGTGCCAAGTCCTCCAGGTTTCCCGGAGCGGTTACTATGAGAGCCTAAGCCGGCCACCCAGTGCTCACTGCATTGAGGATGACAATCTCCGCCCCCAGGTCAAGGCCGCCTTTGAAAAAGGTCGCAAAAACTATGGGACCCGGCGGATTAAAGATGAACTGCAAAAACAGGAGACCCGCCTCAGCCGCCGCCGTATTGCCCGGTTGATGCGCGAAGAAGACCTTAAGGTCCAAACCAAACGAAAATTCAAAGTGACAACCGACTCGAATCACGACAAACCGATCGCACCGAACCTGCTGGAGCGTGAATTTACGGTCAGCACTCCAGATACCGCCTACGTCAGCGATATCACCTATATCCCGACCCGTGAGGGCTGGCTGTACCTAGCTGTCGTTATTGATCTATTTTCCCGGGCTGTCGTCGGTTGGTCCATGGGGGCACGCATAAACGCCGGCTTGGTCAATGGTGCTATGCTGATGGCGCTGTGGAAACGAAAACCCACCAAAGGCCTGATATCTCATAGCGATCGAGGCAGCCAATACGCCTCTGATAGTCACCGGACACTTCTGAACGACCATGGCATCAAAGCCAGTATGAGCAAAAAGGGTGATTGCTGGGACAATGCTGTCGCCGAGAGCTTTTTCCACACCCTTAAAATCGAACTGGTTCACCACTGCGACTATGAGACTCGCGATGACGCCAGGGCTTCAATCTTCGAATATATCGAAGTCTTCTACAATCGCCAGCGGGCACATTCTGCTAACGGATATGAGGCACCGCTGGCCTTTGAGGCAATGAAGAAAGCTGCGTAAACTTGTGTCCGGGAAAGTGTTGACACATCAAACCGACCGCCGTCTTTTATCCACAAATCAACATCGTACAAAGCATAGTTTCCCCCAATTCCACCCTTAACAGGCCAATACGGGTCATTTTCAATTTCGATAAAAACCTTGAACGGGATGGGGTTGTGCTGGGCATCATTAGCCTGTTGATGCCTATATTTACTCTCGTTCCTTATTGTCGCGTAGATCTGCATTTTAGCCTCCATGGGTCATGAGTTGATTCTTTCCTTATTTGCCGATCTGAGAGCCCTTTCAAATAGGCAAGTCGCTTTGACAGAACTCATCATGAACCATGGAACAAAACTTCATGGATGCTAAAAGAGCCCCATATTCTTACTTTTCGTGATATCAGCTTTTTAAAAGAAGCCATCCCTGAGCTCAAGGATGATCATATTATGTTTTCCACCTTGGCAACTCGGCTGTTCCCCCAAAAGGACCCGTAGCTTTGCGTCTCCAGGTTACCCTGGGTTTGCTTTTTTCAAGTTTTCTCTGTTGATCCTTCTAGGACCTGACAAATATCTGAAATAGCACCTTTTGAAATTAATCTCTTCCCTGCCGTGCTGCATGAACCCTTTGCAGAGTCAGCAGGATTTCATTTCCAGTAAGGCCTGGGGAATTGCCTCTAAGTTGGACTAAAAACAACTGCGCAATATAAAAAGCATCGTCTGGAGAGATGGGAACTGCCTTGACGGATTGCCCTTTGGCAAAGATTCGCAGAAACAATTTGTCGCCCTGATCTTCCAGGGTAAAACCTTTGGACTTGTCCGGGCCATGATTGCGGCCTTCACACTTTTTCCTAAAACCAAACAAGACCGCAACAAAATGAAGAAGCTCATACGCTGTTAACTGAAAACGTAATTTATGAGCCCAATCATATTGCCGGCCCCCTCTGGCATCTGCTGCATCGATACAGATCGTACGGACTCCGCTACGGGTTTGATCTGGCTCAAAACACAGCGCCCCCTTTCCACCATAGACATGGTATCCCAGCGCGAAAGTCATTTTCCCACCTGCCCCACCCGGCTTTTCCTCATGGGATTCCAAGTTTCGACCGAAGTGTCTTGCGAGATAACTTTGGGCTCGGGCATCCCGAACCGCCAGATTTAAGGCCTTGACGATTCGTTCCCGAGGTTCTGTTTGCAGAACTTGCTCGAGTTTGGTTTTGTCTACCGGGCCGATATGAAACCGGGTCAAGAGCAGGTTGAGTTCGGCTAGGTTTTGCGGGTTAACGGAACGGCTTTCTGAGCTAACGGCATGCAACATCATTTTCCCTCCTTAGCTTCATTCACTTCCTTCAAATCTCAAGACAAATCCATCGTTCCATACTCCAAACGAACTTCAATAGATGTTTTCTGAATAATTTGCGTTACCTATCCAGCCCTTCATGTCGCAGTAAGACTCTGAAATTTCATCTATTTTATCTCTTGAAGATTAACGAAGCTGTGTGAACATCACTTTAATTGCAAACACCAACCCGAACCGATTGCTAACGAGGGCTTTATGATGATTCTTAAACACGACCCCGGACTGCTCCTGCAGATCTCGCTTTCTGCCTTAGCTATTCTCTATTTGCCAAGCCAATACGCTGAACTCGCAGTGTGGTTTTGCAGTCTTGCCTGGGAAATGAACAAATCCCAAAACATTGCTATGTAAAAGGAAAACGAATGATGAAAACGATTTGCCAATACATTAAAGCCACCCCCAAAAGCACGGGACATCATATCACTCAAGAGATTGGTACCGGCCGATACGAAAAAACGCTTTTTGGAAAAAAGGAGATCACAGAAACGAAAAAAGAACTCAAACGAACAGGCTCATCCGATTGCAAGGTTGACGGATCTATGCTGACCCAGCACTTGCAGGAATTGGTGGATAAACTTGATAAACATGGCTACCGTGTTATTTCGGTCACGCCTGTTATTTCTGGGGCCTATGATGTTAAATCCGTTGGGGTTCATGGTGGCGCTGGTTTCGGTTTCAGCTATACAGAGGGCCTGATCGTGGTTGCTGAGTCTGACCAAGACTAGTAAAAAAGTACAATGAATCCGTCGGCAGAAACAGATATTGACTGAGATGACCATAACTACGGCCAATAAGAAAAAATAACATGACAGGTCTTGGTCCATTATTACTTGTTGCCAGTTTATTTACCGTCATGCTGCTGACGATTGCCCTTCTGGACAAGTGGAAACCGGCGAAGGCATTCCCGAACGTCCTCCAAGGCAAGCGTTGGCTGCTGCAACGGCCCGAAAACCTTTCGAAGAAGCAGACCTCCAGTTTTGGAGCGCTGCTCAAATTGAACCTGGCATCGATCTGGCTATCTGCGCAGTGAGGATTTTCAGCGCCTCTAGGAATACCAACGATTCGAGTTTGCACAAAAGTTCCTCGAAAACTGGGTGCCCCGAACATTCCAAACTGATCTGGAGCTAATGAAAAGGGTCGCCAAGACGTTGTGAAAACACAAACCGCTGATTGTGAGTTGGTTTAAGGCCAGAGATGAAAGATCAAGAGGACTTACCTTTCCCCATAAAATTGGGGCATCAATCCATAATTTCGCGAGATAAATTTCTGAACTTGACAATCAATATTTTTAATTATAATTTACTAATTTTTAGTCTTCAACAATTACAAACCCAGAAAAATCTGAAGATACAAGACCACGGGTCCTTTCGGGGCAGCAGCTGGGTTTCCGAAGATTCTAGAATGCCCTCATTCGGCAACGAGATAGGGGCACTGCTTTTTTCAAACACATCTCAAGAGGGATAACAATGCGAATAATATCAATAATGTCTCTTGCAATTTTTTTCTTTTTATCGGGTTGTATGGGCACCAAAATTTATCAATCCAAAGATAAATATTCCAAAGCCCAAAACGTCTTATTTGCCGCCGGAGCATACAAAAACCTTGATCGGAACGTGACAATGCCAACTGGGGAAGGAAAATTAGGTGAAGCCGCTCTTTTCGGGATGTCATTCGCTGATAACGCTTCTTCATGGGTAGGTTCAAGACTTGGCGCAGGACTTCTTATGGGTGTTGGTTCGTTGTTGACTGACGAGAAACTGCCCGAATCCTTTTCTGGAATTATTGCTTGGATGCCGAAAGAGATGGCGGCTGACAAAACCAAAGCTGCAAACATAATGTCGAACATGCTGGAAAAAGCGACCGACAAGGCTGTTTCCGAAATTAAATTGCCCCCAGACTATACCTTTGGTGAGAAATTTATCAAAGACAAGACCTATACATACCCGATCACCGGAGCCTTGTGTGGTAATGAAGCTACTTGTCAGTACGAAGTTAAAGGCAATGCTTCGTCAACAGAGTCCCTGTCCCCTGACTTTCTCGGCGGGGCTCCAGCCTGGGCCTGGGGTCTCTGGCCTTCAAGCTATATAGAAAAAATAACAACTGGATATCTCTTTAAACCGAAAGGAAAAACTGGCAGCGCAACCTATGTCACGTATAAGAAGGATGCCAAGTTCTATGAAGCAGGTATCCTCGATTCCGCAGTATTTCCAGACCTTGAGTTATACCTGAAAATAAGTGAAAACTTGCCTGATTGGTTTTTCATCTATCTTGCACCGCAAGGTCCATTCACCCGTGTAGCGTTCAACAACCAGGGACACTTTGACTTTATTCATGTTCCAGTCATTTTGAACCAGGGGAAAGTCTTCCCATTTGTAAAACCCAAAGGATAGTTTTCACTGCCAAAGAGTTGGACACGGTGTTGCCCGCAAATTATGGCAAAAAAAGCGGCTTCAATCTGCAAGTGGATCATTTCTCTGTAAAGGGAAGAACAAAGGGAGAAGCACTTAATTGACCTTCCTGTGTTAAGCCACCTGTTATTGCTGTAGACTGGCAAAGTAAACCTGACTTGGAGCCTGTCGCTTTAATAAACGGTTTTTCATCTTGCTCCGCTTCTTAGGAGTTGATACCTTTTTCGATAATAACTGATCAAACTGAGCCTCAAGACGAAGTAGATATGAGCCGTTTCCACCTCCTCCGCCATTACATTTCTCAACACAAAACGTCCTACGGATTGGGAATACTGTTTATTTTCGCAACCAACTGGCTGGCTGTAACAATCCCCACTTATTTGAAATTGAGCGTGGATATCCTGAGCCAAGGCAAGGATCATCTTCGATCGAATCTAGATGAGTTATATCATTATTTGATATTGATGTTTGCCCTTGCGCTATTAGTGATTGTCGTTCGCACTTGTTCGCGCATTTTCTTTTTCAACCCTGGCCGGGCGATCGAGTACAAGCTGAAAAATGATCTTTTTACCCACCTGACCAAGCTGCAAAGAACCTATTACGACCAGAATGAAACGGGGAGCATTATCTCTCGTTTGCAAAACGACATAACAGGAGTGCGCTTAATCTGTGGCTTTGGCTTGATGCAGTTTTTCAACATCATCGCCAGCTTGTCCCTGACCCCGTACAAGATGTGGGAACTTTCCCCGCGCTTGACTCTCTATTGTATAGTGCCGGTGTTTGCGGTCTTTTTAATTGTGCGAATTGGGATGAAGGTGGTGATGGGACACACCAGGGAGAGAATGACCCGTCTGCAGTCCCTTTCTGCCTTTATCGTCTCTTCCCTATCCGGAATTGATGTCATCAAGAATTACGGCCTGACCAACTGGAGTGAACAGGAATTCGCCCAACACAACCAAGGCCTATTGAACCAATCATTGCGCATCTCATTTGTACGTTCCTTTTTGATGCCTATCCTGATCAACTTGGAAAATATTCTGAAGGTTCTGGTGTTAATGGTGGGGGGAAGCTATGTCATTCATGGCAACTTCACTATTGGCGAGATCACTGCCTTCATCGCCTATACCGGGCTGTTGACTATGCCCCTCATGGGTCTGGGCTGGCTGACCACTCTTTACCAGCAGGGGATGGTGGGGATGACCAGTCTGGAGACCATCATCAATGCGGATACCCCCCATGAGGGCTTGGAAAATCTGCCTACAGAAACCAGAAAATCTCTGTTTGACAAGGGGCTTTTCGTCAAAAACCTGACCTTTGCTTTTGACGGTGAGCCTGTCCTGTCCAATGTCAATTTCTCCATCCTTCCAGGGCAAACGGTCGGAATTCTGGGAAAAATCGGTTCAGGAAAGAGCAGTTTGGTCAACTGTCTGAATCGCTATCTGGAACCTCCTCCTGGTACGGTGTTTCTGGGTGACAAAGACATCCTGGAACTCTCCTTTGAAGATTTAAGGCGAGCGGTCCGCACCGTAAGCCAGGATGTGTTTTTGTTTTCTGAGTCGGTGGAACAGAATATCTTGTTTGGCCAGTCGGCACTGGAGCATCCGGGCGAGGAAAAGCTCCAGCAGATTATTTATGAATCGGCCTTGAGAGAAGAAATAGAGCGTTTCCCCGAGCAGCTCAATACCCTAGTCGGAGAAAAAGGGATCATGCTATCCGGAGGGCAGAAGCAAAGGATCAGTCTAGCGCGATCGATGATGGAGCCCTGTGACCTTCTTATACTGGATAATGTCCTGTCTGCAGTCGATTATGAAACCGAGCGGTTCCTGCTGGGAGAAATACTTAAACGCAAGCACTCCAGATCTCTGCTAATCGTCTCTCATCGGGTCCAAGCCCTGGAAGGGGCGGATTTGATTCTGGTTTTGGATGAGGGAAACCTAGTCGATCAGGGTACCCACAAGGAACTTATTGCCCGGCCAGGGCTCTATAAGCAGACATGGGAATTGCAAAAGGCACAGCAGGGATGAGTGGAAAGTTGAAAAAATCTGACTGGCAACTGATCCGTGGATTTTTTGCCTACATGGCACCCTACCGCAGGTGGGTGATCTACAGCCTTCTGGCAGTCCCGTTCTCCATCGGCGGGACCCTGCTCAACCCCTGGCTACTGATCAAGATCGTAGATGACTACCTGGTCGTCGCCGAGATCAAGGGGCTGGTCTTCATGGTCTCGCTGCTGGCGGGGGCGGTCGTTGTTAACTATATTGCCGATGCGATCTACACCTACAGCCTTCAACGAACCGGGCAGATGGCTATCGCCGATATGCGTAAGGACCTCTATCGACACAGCCTAACCCTGCCCCGGAAGTATTATGACAGCACCCCCGTCGGAGTCACCCTCAGCCGCATGACCTCCGATGGGGAGGCGATCGGCGAATCGGTGGCCATCGGGGTGCTTTCCCTGGTCACCGATATCATCAAGACCATCGCCCTGTTTGGTTTTCTGCTTTACCTCTCCTGGCACCTGACCTTGGTGATCCTTTGCATCCTGCCGCCTGTCTATTTTCTGACGAACCTGCTCAGAAACAAGCTACGGGTCTATTACAACGAATCGAGGGAGGGGCTGGCCGATGTCACGGCCTACCTGCAAGAATGTCTGAACGGCATTAAAACCATCCAGCTTTATGCCGCGGAAATGAAGGCCGTCCGCCGCTTCAAGCAGAAAAACCGGCGGTTTCTGGAGGCCCAGACCAAATCGAATATCTATGACTCCCTGCTCTATTCGGTGATTGAAGGACTGACCTCCGTTACCATGGCGGGAATTATCTGGATCGGTACCAGCGGTATCCTGAAGGGAGTCGTGACCATCGGGGTGCTGGTCGGTTTTATCAACACCCTGAACCGCCTGTTCATCCCCATTCGTGAATTTGCTCAACAAATCGCCCTGATCCAGAGGGCTCTCTCTGCCCTGGAGCATATTGACCGCCTTTTTGCCGAACCCTCGGAAAAAGGGCAGCTCGTCCCCCTGGCCGAGGCTAAACGCATGAGCTTCAAGACCCTGGAGTTCAAAGAGGTCGCTTTCTCCTACAACGAGGGGACGCGGGTGCTGGACCAGGTTTGTTTCAGCCTGAACCGGGGCGAAAACATTGCCATTGTCGGCGCGACGGGTTCCGGAAAATCGACTATCCTGAGACTGATCACCAAGGCCTATGACAATTATCAGGGTAGCATCCGACTCAACGGTAGGGAACTGCGAGATATCTCAAAAACAGAACTGTTTTCCTGTACCACTCTGATGCAGCAGGATGTGTTTTTGTTCAATGAAAGCATCAGATTCAATATCTCTTTAGGCCGACCCGAAATTGGTGAGCAGGAGGTCAAAAATGCTGCTGAATTTGTTTATGCGGATCAATTCATTGATCGTTTCAGGGAGGGGCTGGATTACAGGATCATCGATAACGGCAAAAACCTCTCTGCTGGCCAGGCTCAGTTAATCTCTTTTGCCCGAGCCATTGCTGGAAAAAGCGATTTGATTCTGCTCGACGAGGCAACCAGCTCGGTCGATTCTGTGACAGAAAACCTTATCCAAAAGGCCACAGCCAGGATATTTAAGGAAAAAACGGTCATTGCCATTGCCCATCGGCTCTCGACGATCCAGCACTCAGAATTGATCCTGGTGATGAAGGATGGGCGAATTGTGGAACAAGGCAATCATCATGAGTTACTGAAAAAAGGCGGCTACTACCTTCAACTGCTCAAACGGATGGAACAGTAGGAGACCGGCTAAAGCTTCAGGATAATTCCAAGCCTTCCGAAATGGACGCCCCCAGTATCGTAGCACTTGACAAAAACAGCATATCTTGAATTTGGTTCAACTTTATTTTTTTGATTCAACCACCCGTAGGTTTGCCTTTCTGATCAGTACAAATCAACAGGGCCCTCTCGTTTCAAATTTATGGAGATACAAGATTCTCTGCCAGTAGCCTAACTCAATGAAGCGTCGTGTCTCAGAAGTTGTTTCTTTAATTACAACCTACTCCTTAGTCCAGCCCTGTTCTACCTCTGGTAGGAAATCTTCAACCTTAATTCCCAGAGCCGTCAGCCAGTCGTACAGCTCAATGACATCCAACCTTCTAACGAAACTCTCAACCCTTGAAATATCCTGTTGTTTCCATTGCAGCCGTTCTGCAAGCATAACCTGACTCACATTGCGTTCTTTGCGCAATCGCTTCAGCCGCTTGATCATGCTGACATATCTGGGATCATGGATGCTTTTCATTGGCGCATCATCGCCTGAAATTATTTTTACTCGAAATTCGTGTATTTTTTAGTTGAATGCACCCTCACTCACTGCTATATTAGCTTCATCTAATTAGATTCAATTTCACAGAACTTTTTTCAACAAAAAAACAGGAGAAGATATGAAACTATTGAAACTACAGGTTGCTATTCTGATTTTGCTAGCGACAGTCGGGTGTGCTACTCATGCCAAGATCGACATGCCGGTCATCAGTAAAGTGAATTCTACAAAATGGCAGGGAAAAACGTTTCGCTACGAGGTTTTCTATTCACAGCCAAAACCCGGAGTCTTCAGTACAGGCGATCAGGAGGAGCTGAAACCATTGTCTGAGGCAAAACTTTCAGTTGGATCGGCTCAGGTCATGGCCAATTTGCCGCAGATTCTTGCAGACCAGCTCCCAGTCAATACAATACTGACAGACAGTGAGAATGCCGATTATCGACTGAAGGTCGAAATGGTCGCGCACCATAAACTTGGGCCGGCCTACCCTGACTACAAAACCGGGAAAAATTTAGCGAAGGGTCTGTTGACCTTGGGTATGGGCGCGGATGAGTACGATATTGTTGCTGATTTCGATGTCAAATATTCCCTGACATCCAAAGAAGGTAAAGAATTTGAGAGAGAATTTACGGTTAATGACAGTATCGAGCACGAACGCAGTTCTATCGAATTCAAAAACAATACCTTTGACTACGCTTCAGAGCTGCTACGAAAGCACATCATGGTGACATCGGCGACTTTTTTGAAAGAGGCCAGCCAACAACTCTAGATTTAAGGAGGGGAGCCCTCCACCTAGGAGACTTGATATGAACAAATTGGCCCTAGCCATACTGATGGTCATGATGTCCATCTTTGCAGCATACGCCGACAATACCGTGCTCAAGCAAGCCCAAAATGCTGGCATCCAACGCTGCCTTCCGGCTATCAAATCCATGTCTGAATTCATCATAGATGCTGGCCCATCTGGATCTCATTGCATATGGAACACCAATAGCCCGGACACCAATCCCTTTACCTGTGTAATTGAGCGCGACTATTCCGATGGCCCTGTCACCACCAACCTGAGTGTCACCCCCATGGCGAATGGCACCTGTTACGCCGAATACGAAAAGGTGTTTTTATTTGATGAAACATGCATGAGCGCATCACAAAGTTTTGAAGGATCAAAATATTTAGGTGAACTCAATAAGGAGGTAGCTGTCCTTGACCATAACGATGTCAAGGTCTACTTAATCCCCTTTGGCCACCAATGCGTAGTCGTTCTCAAGGAGATCATTTTTGATGCTCTCAAGCTTTAAAAATCCGGATGTGACGACGGTTACAAACGATTGAGAATACTCACCGTTTTTAGACAGAAATTCCTGGTTGAACTCTTGAATATTGGGGTCTTTGGAATCTAGTGTTGAAATGGGAGCAGAAAGAATTAAGTCTGGACCTTACCGATTGTTGAATATCATCTTCCGAGAAAACTATGTGCTCTGTTGAAGATCAAATAGACTTTCCGATCTGGTGCAGTTGAAAAAGCAGGCCAGGAGTCAGAAAAACCGACTCCTGGTCCACCCCTTTTGTTTCACAGAGAGGTGCAAGATTTTTTATTTCTTCATAAGGGAAATTTCCGAGAGTCTGACCCTCTTTCTGAACACCAGCGTAAGAATGACCACCACCGTTTTTCAAGGTCACTACCATTGGTGCATAAAGCGGACTTAACTGGATGGAGGGTAGGACAGTCTTTAACCGACCATAAATGTCCAGCCCAGCTAAGTCTAAATCTCCCCAAAAGTAGAGACGATCGCGGCCACGCTCTAGGGCAACTTGGAATTCGACAAACTCTCTTCTGCGCGATAACGTAATGACCTCTCTTCGGCTTTCAACCAAACTCATCAGTTGGTCTCCGAATTCCTCGCTCTGCTTTGACAGCCCGTAACCCTCCGCTGAGATCCAACAGAACGCTTCATCCTCATCCGCTAAAACAGCCGACTCAAAAGAGTGAGGGTTTTCGACCAAAATAGTTGCTTTGGGGTTCTTTGAGCCTGCGACTTTTACATAGCGAGGAGGGCCAGACAACACGTCTATATTTATCCCGAACTCAATTAGGGACCTATTGGGCAGCACCTTGAGAAGTTTCGACGACCCCAGTAGATATCTGGAACTAACCTCAAACAGCCGTTGTCCTCTCAGGCTTGATTGATCCTCTTTTAGTCGCTTGAGTCCCTTGATCAAATCAAGCATTTCGTCTGCTGGCATGTCCTTAATCGCTTTTGCGACTTGAGACAAGGCATTCACCTCTTCCTCAGTTGAACCAGACGCCTCGATGGCGTCTCTCCACCTGGTCTCGTAGGGCTTCAGTGGCTCGGCCGGTAACTGGACAAAAAGTTTCGCCAGAGGAATTCCCCGCTCATCCCAATCGGCCGATTGTATCCATCCGCGATTTCTTAATTCGAGCAAGCAAGCACGGACCTCAATCTGAGGCAAGGAAGACCTCTTTGCGAGCTTATCAACCAGGTCGCGTGGCAATAATGATTTGTTATCGCTCTTTCTGAGAACAAAAATTAACTTATCGATGTTTTCAATCATTCCTAGCCCGTCCGACACTGATCAGAAATAATTTCATATGGTTAGCTCACTTTGCCTGCAGCTTGTACGACTTGAAGAAAATTATCTTTTCCCGACGCCGATCACAAGTGATTTCATACACTTACCCTTTTCTCGGCATGGAATCACGTTTCTGCGTCTTCTGCTTGAGATTCTGACTCGCTCTCACCCTTTTCTTCAGGCTGATCAGGCACGGGATTGTCAGGGATGATTGTTGCTCGGGCTACAGCAAGCTCCCCCTCCCGCATGCCAGCCTCTTCCGGAGATATGGGGTTATAGTCGTTGTCCAGAGCAAGGAATCCACCCGTGGTCGATGACACCTTTCTGACTTCGAAGTAGTTCGGAAAAACGTCCTTGTCGTTCTCAACCGCATAGTGGTTAAGACCGATCAATTGGAAACTCCCCTTAAGTCCACGATAGGCGTCCATGGCGACCTGGATCATCTCTTTCTGGGAAAGCTTGCTGAAAATTCCATCGAGCAACAAGATCCCTTGGGTCTTTCCACGCTTTCTTCTGCGACCACTTCCCTTGGCTTGCCAGTAAACTTCCCTCTCTTGAATAAACTCTTGCAACTTCCCGATAACAACAAGGGCAATTGCAAGCCTTTCTCCCGAGCTAATACCTTCCTTGCGGAAAGTAATCGGTTTTCCACCGCGGACTGAGGTATGTCTTATTTGAACTTTAGCCGTTGGGAAAACCCCCTTATAGAACCAATCAGCAATGCGACTCTTTAGGGATTTTTTCCACTCAGTTCCTACTCGGCGGTCGCTTTCAGGGAACGCTGAAGTAGCCCGTTCTTGATGAAAGCGAAGCTCTGTTTCTACTTCCGCCAGCAATTGACGTATCAGGTTTTTCAATTCATCACTACTGATGGTACTACACTCAACGATAATTGTTCCTTCTGCCGTCCTGTCGGCCACTTTCTTCAGCAAGCGAAGATTGTCCTCTGCGGAGTCAAGCAAGCTCACCAAGCGCTCGTGCGCCTTGCTGGTAATAGCCTCAAGTCCTCGCTCTAACTCATCGAGTTTGGCTTTTTCCTTCCGGCAAATGGCTTCCAGATTGTTCAAAAGCCCGAGAACATCATCATAATTGTCCTCAGCGGTTACGATGATTTCCTTTTCGTTTACGGCAAGTCCTTCAGCTAGTTCTATGTACCGCTGACACTCATCACGGAATGTTTTGTTTGCATTATCGGCTTCCCGTTGTTTTCTTCGGACTTCATCGATCTTCCTGCCGATTTCGTTTAGGGTTTCGGAAATCATTCCAAATGATTGCAGAATTTTTTCTGCACCATTCTCTTTGTTCGCATTGTCAGAAATTCGGTCGATAGAGTTGAAGAAGGGTTGAAGTTTTGGAGATTTTTCCGCAATGAGGCGGCGTAGGTTGTCCAGGCTTTGGACTGTGACCCCTCTGGTGATTAAGTTTATTGCTCCATAGAAATCTATCCACAAACCAAGAAGGCCTGCAACTCCTTCATCGATCCGATACATCCGCTCCCAGGCAAGTGCTTGGGCTTTCTGCTTACGCCCTTTTTCTTTTTCCAACCCCGCCAGTTCTTGTCGGCCACTCTTGATTGAATCCCGTAGTTGCTTAAGTTTCCGATTCAGATCTTGAAAATTCTCTTTCGAATCAACAAACTTTTGAGCAGACTCAAAATCAAACGGCAGGCGCTCCTCCGCATCAAGTTTCTTTTTCTGTAAATCTTTTTCTACAGATTCCTGCCTAGCCATAAACTCAGGACCATCCTCAGACGCAAACTGCACAGCTTCCTTGAGCATAGTCTCCAGCTCCGACCACTTGTCCTCAAATTCACGTCGTTTTGCCCGAGCAATTCTTTCTGCCTCCTCCGCAAGCTCTTTTTCATTCTCGGAATCTTGTTGCGCTTTTTCTGCGGCGGTTAATCCCTCTTGGGCCTTTTCGATATCGGCAGAAATTTGAGCCTGACGGGCATCTCCCCCGAGAGCAAGATACTCTCGCCGGGCTCGTATTGCTTCAAGAGCTTCTTCGGAAGCGCGTTCGTTAAGTCGAGGCAGTTTGCTGTTCAACTCGCTCAATTTCTGTTCGAGCTCCTGAAGGTTGTCTTTCGCTCCCGAATTGATCGCTCGAAGCACCTCTCTTAACCAGTTCAGATTTTCAACCCGAGGTTGTTTCTTTTCTGCCAGCTCCGTGAGTGCCCCGGTGATCTCAGAAAGCTCTTGACTGGCTTGCTCGATCAGTTGGTGAATTTTTTCGGGGTCAACAATAGTTGCAACGGTTAAGGTTTGACGACCAACGTGATGAGAAAAGAAAATATCCTCAATGCAAGAAATTTCCTGCTTTTCTGCAAACAAGCGTAGTTCTTGTTCAAGAAAAACCGGGACAGGCAACTTTTCCTGCTCCAGGATATTGACTGCCTTGCCCGCATCTTCCGGCCTTGAAAATACCGGGGCAAAAAGAACAGAGGAGAAACTGGAGAGAACCTGCGCCATTTTCTCAAGAGGGAGTCCGCACTCGCAGAGCACTTCGTGGAGTTTTTTCTCCGGAGTTACCAACTCGCAAGCTTTTCTGGCAAGCGGCGTTGGCGCGATTTTATGCTGTCGTAAATCTTCCAGTTTGAGTTGTGCATCTCCTTGTTGTTTTTGCAATTCAACTTCTTGCACATGCAGCTGTTCGATATCTTTTTCTGCTTTGGAGACAAGCTGGACGCAATCTTCTCCGGGATGCTTTTCGTCAAACTCCTTCACCAGCGCGACAAATGGTAGGACTTGGCTTTTCTGTGTTGTTGCCGTAGCAATTTGCCCAGTAGCATCTCGAAGTTCTTTTTGAACCTTTGCCTCAAGCCCCTTCGGATCTTCACCGGGAAAGGTCTCAGTATACTTCTTATTGCCCACTCCCCAGCGCTCAAAACTTTTTGACTCCGTGTGCAAACTATCTAAGGCACGCTGAGCATTCTGGATTGCCTTGGTTCTCTGAGTATTGACTTGGCTGGCAAGAGTTAACTTGTCCCGGCATCCATCTTCATTTTCCCGCAATTGCGTCCTGACCCTGATCTGTTCCTGTAACACCTTGTCGGGTTCATTGCCGGGGAATTGCCCTTGAATTTTGTCGTGAGAAGGGCTAAGAGGCTCAAGACGAGCTTTCTTAAGGAGGTGCTTATTTAGTTCTTCACGGGAAGTCTGAGCAGCCTCGGTCACAACATCCTTCAACCGCCCAGGAGATTTTAATTCAGCATCGGTAAAAAAATTTGAGTTGGCCAGAAACTGCCAAGCACTCTGGCCTTGCTCAACTTCTTTCATTTCGCTTGAGAGCTTTTCTTCCTCTCCTGCCTGCCGTTCAATTTCGTCGGAGCGCAACTGAATGTTCTCTTCAGCCGTATGGACCAGCCCCTGTAGCCTTTTAGCCTCGACTCTGGCAGGATTTGTGTCGCAGTGTTTTCGCCACCAATTCGCAGCTTCCAGAACCATATTCTGCACATCGTCGATACTTAATTTTTCGGGGAAACCAACACCAACCTTGTCAAGGATCTTACTGACACTCTCAAGAGGATAAACCTTCCCTCTGAAATTTTGCCCTATGGCAAGCGTCGCACTTGGTGAAAGAACTAGGCGACCCTTGTCCTTTGCAAACCCCTTAAAGCCGCTCCTCATAACTTCCTGATTCAAGGCATGAATCTTCCGGCCAGTAAGTTTTGATATGGCAGAATCCTGCAAGCAAAGCTCTCTTTCCGATGCATGCCACACCAAGCCTTCCACCAGTTCGCCAAGCAGTCCGTCTGGCACATTGTCGTTAGGGATTCCGGGGATAGCCTGCTCTTGAATAACTTTGTCCAAAAGGATCAGGCCGATGTCCGTTCCCTTACGTGCGTCTTTTGCCGATGCTTCCTTCTTTTTTGCATCAACAGTAGAGGCTCGAAGACGACTTGAAGCGTTTACTGTCTTCTCAAATTTTTCTACGGTCTTGCGGCTTTTTTCGGTCTGGATCGTAGCCCGGCCATACTGTTGGGCGGAGTTGATGATTGTTTCTTCGAAGAAATACTCTCCTTCTTCACCCTTTTCCTCGGGAGGAATATCAGATGCGAGCAGGTGGGGAGCAATGTGGGCGTAAAACAATTCGCTTGCCGGATTCTTCCCTTTTACTGGAAAAATATCGTCGTTCTCAGCTCCGCCGCGGAGGTGCAGGTCAAGACCTAACTGAAAGGCTCTCGGAGGGAATATACTCGAAAGCGCAGCATTGTAATCCTCCATGCTTGGTTCCCACCGAACTCGCTCAAGGAGCTTTTGATTGTCATAAAATTCCTTGTTGGAGAGAACCTTGATCCTATCTCCATAATCGTGAGCAGCCGGCAGATCCTCAAGCCGCCCCGGATAGAAATAAAATTTCAATCCATCTTCTCGGTGACCACACACTCCGAAAACCCAGGTTTCACCTGTGACTCCTGATAGGGCACCGACAAACAAAGGTTGCGATTCGTCGTTGACAACAACCTCCACGCGAATGTGCGACCAAGAGGATAGCCCGGACGGAGACATCTTCTGCCTGACCTCTGCAGCAAGCTTTCTGTGCCTCGTCAACAGAAGGTAAAGGGCGCTCGCCATACTGGTCTTCCCTTGACCGTTATCCATTCGGATCAAACTGCTGAGCCCCTGCATATTGAAATGGACAACTCTGAAGTTTGGCTGCCACTTACCGCTATCACCGATTTTGTCGAGATAATTAATAACCTCGAAGCGATTAATCAGGGCCATCAGATTTCCCCTCTACTTCTTCCTGGGTTGCAACAGACAGATCAACTATCTCCTTGAAGAGTGTCTTGTGCTGATCTTCAGAAATCAGCGATGCCATACCTCTTTCCAGTAACTCTGACATTTCAATTGCTCCAAGAAGGGTCTGACAATAAATCTCTTCCCCTCGTGGCTGGTACAGAAGCCGACCGTCCACCATGACCTGCAGAAAAGCATTAACCCTGCGCGACAGTGAATGTTTGGGATCGACCAAAATCCCCCATATTTTTTGCGCGGCATTGTCTTCAGGTTGTCCTTCTTGGCGAATGGCCTCAATATGATCTTTGGCCGTCTCGATAAGATCTCGGCTTGTGAAAGCCGCCTCGGTATAGCGAGCCACTTCGCTGACACTCCTCTGCAGAGCCGTGTATAAAAGCTGATTAGCAAGAGCCCAAAGATGAAGAAACCAGACGGCGCGTGACTCTTTACTCTCACCCTGTCTTATGGCCATCTTTCCCATCATTGATTCTTCGCCAAAATATGGAGGAGTCGATTCTGCAGTCCTCACGAGGAGAAAACAGCTTTCTTCCGGAGCAATACCCGGCATATCAAAGTCAGAGTAGGACTTTAAGGAAAATCCTTGGGCCTCGACGAAATCCTGCATGGCCTGAAAGAAGTCCACATCCTTCAGGAGAGTTGCCGCCTCGCGCTCACCAGGACGTAGCTTCCTGTGAAGAGGTTTTGTTGAAATCTCCCTGTTTTCCAGCAGGAGCCAAAAAACCTGTCCCAGCTGTGAATAAATTTCATTCATACTTTTCCCCCGTTAAGACCAGCGCCATGTCGTGACCGCTGAATAAGCAACTACCAGCTTGAGCGTTAAACTCTTTTCCAATCCCGACGAAAAGATTTTTACTCGGCAAATTGAAGCTTTCTGGGCAGCGGTAGATACCAGTTAAAGAACTGAGCATTTCTATATCGCCATGACAAAACCAGCCCTTTTCAATGCCGGTCTTCAGCGTGACATGTCCATTCGCATTAAGTTCAGACAGAATGGCCGTCCGATGATGTTTGAGCAGATCAGAGAACCATCTTGGAGGATCTGTTACCTCTACCCCTTCAGTGAACTCTTGAGCCGATTCGTTTTCTTCGGTTATATAGGCTCGGACGCAACCTCTAAAGTCTTCTGGAACTGCGTATGTGAAGGAGGTTTTAGAGGGACCTATTGTTCTGAACAGATTTTCAAGGTTGGCTTCTTTTGGTGGAAAGTTGATAAGTGTTCCGGAAAGAGCCTGGAAATCTAATATCAACCCTTTTTGGCGGCTGGAGTCAGCAAAATCATAGATGATCTGAGCAAAGGAACGAGCCAGTCTTTCAAGGATAGCGGCGAGTTCTTTTAACGCCCTTCGGATCTGAGGGGCCGTCAAAAATTCATCGTGAATTTCCCCCCACTCGTCAACTCTCTCGGCCATCCCTGGCTCCTTGAGTCGATCTAAGCCAAGAGTCACTGTGTCATGTGCGTTGGAAACTACCTTCTCAAATAACTCGCGGTGTCTAGTAAAGTCCTCAAGGAAGTCCGATCCACCGGGACGTTCTTGGGCACGACGGAGGTCATGGGAAAACATCACCAACTGTTTTCTGATTTCTCTGCACAGCTTCATCGCCCGGCCAAAATCCCCAACCTCAATAGCCTTGAGGATTTTTCTAGTATCATCATCTGAATAAATCATCTCTGACGATTTGCTGGCGATTTCAGTGGCCAGCCGACCAGTTTGAGTGAGGCGATAATGCCGGGAAGAACTTAGTTGTTCAATTAGAGCGGTTTTCCCAACAGGGAAAGTTTTTTCACCATCAGAAAAATGAAAGACAGTCTCAAAAGACAGGAGCCTCAAAACAAACTGAATATCATCGTCATTCAAAATCGGATACTGTCGAAGCAAAGCCTCAACTGCAGGCATGATGCTTACATATTCAGCTCCGATGTCTTCGGCTTTTTCGCTCAAAAACTCCAGGAGATAGATACCAACACTCAACCAAAGAGCGTCACTTCGTCCCTCGGCTGTTTTATTGAAAACAGGTGCAGTCCCTGGCTCCCTGCGACTTTCTACCAAGTCGGAAATCCTCAAGCAGGCAGCAACATAATTTTTCCAACTGGACATCTAGGTATCCCTGAAACACTGAAATAGCACTAAAGGGGTTTGACCTATCGCCGCCCAGAGTGCTATAAAGTTATAGTTACATCCACAATAATATAAGTTTCTTATATGATGATCAAGAAAAAATGGCTTTCGCATGGAACAAGAGTCAAAAAGTGAGGTCACGTCTCTGAAATGGGAAATAAGGCGTCGGCTCGAATTTATTGAGATGAGGCTGTTTTGGGATGGTCGAGTAAACCGTGGGAGTTTGATGAAGGAGTTTGGCATCTCAGGAGTACAAGCGACTTCTGACTTCTCGCGATACTCCAAAATAGCTCCATATAATCTTCTTTATAGCCACAGCGACAAGTCGTATATCGTCGGAGAAAATTTTCTGCCGGTCTTCAAACAGCCACAACCTGAAGATTTTTTATCTCAGATCAAGCAAAGCACAGACTGCGAAACCCTTCCCTATAAGATTTCTGCTGACACACTAAGCCTCCCTAGCAGAAAAATTGACATCAATATCCTAAGGGAGATCGTCTCCGCCATCAGAGAGAAAGTATCCTTGGAGATCCAATATCAATCAATGAGCAGGCCAGATCCAAAATGGAGACTATTCGCACCACACTCATTTGTCTTTGATGGAATGAGGTGGCATGTTCGATCTTTTTGTTTTGTTGATAACCAGTTCAAGGATTTTTTGCTGCCCCGCATTCTTGCCATAGGCAAAAAAAGGCCCGGAGCAGTATTCAATGATGACGATTTGGAGTGGAACACTAAGGTCGATGTTTTTCTTGTGCCTCATCCAGAATTAAGTGATGGGCAGAGAAAAGTCATCGAGACTGATTATTGCATGACGAATGGGGAGGTCCGCATTCCAGTCAGGCAAGCTCTTCTTCCCTATCTACTACAACGGTTGAATCTCCTTCAAGAGCGTGATCGACCGGAAGAGCAGCAGGTTATTCTTGGGAACAAAAATGAAATTTTGGGTTTGTGCAGGCTTAATTCTTTATCCCGGTGATTATTTACGAGCAATCTTTTCCTCCAAAACAAGTAAGAGGGTTGGGAGACAAACTCCTTTGTGATCAGCATCAGGGTCAACGTCTCTCCTTCCCCATCTGCAGAACTAAAAAAGGAAAAAGAGAAAAACACTTGGTGTCGAGATCTGGCACTTTGTAGAATGCCACCAGGAAATCATAGGAATACCGCCGGCCGACTTGCAGCCCTCCTACGACGGCATACCTTGTCATCGAGTCGTAGTCGTGTACCGGAACTAACAATTCCAGATTCTGGCTTAACAGCTCAGCCAGATCATTCAACATTCCGTAAGCGTTGGGATTACCCCTTAAACGGCCTTGAACGCTAAGAACCGATCCGCTTTCCAGATCAGACTTACTGCCGCAGGCTTCCGCTCTTAAGTAGCCTGTTTTTTTCGGGCGAACATCTTAAGCTTCGGCTTCAGCCGGTCCGTTTCAGGCGACGGCGTTCCGGGCACCCAGAGAGTGGCCGGGATACATCGGTCAGACATGGACTTTGAAATCGCACGGGATACTCTGTCCATCAGACCCGGCAGTGCCCACTGAATATACTCCGGAGATAGCCACAGTTAGATAAAGAGGCCATACATCTTCGGATGCATCCCCCCGGAAGCTATCTTGCGCTGGGCAGTTTGGTCTACCAGTCATAGGCGCTGTGCTAAACGACAAATTGGCTGTCAATCCTTCCTGAATGTACTCTACCCTTTACTCCTGGGAAAATTCTCGGAGTTGATTGTCAAGCCGATCAATCGCTTCCGTCGAGACGTTCTTCTTGGATAGGGTGGAGTAGTGCAGCCTTTCGTACATGAAAGCTTCGGCCATCGCCTTGGGAGCCCCGCATTGCGTGTACTTGTACATTTTCCTTATAGGCGTACCAGGTCGGGTCGACCAGGTTCGGCGACCCGGGGTCCGGCAAAAAGGGCGGCGCCCAACTGGAAATCTCAGCACTTGGCTCAAGGGATAACTCTGTATATCTGCTTTGGCATGGGCCTTCCCCGGCCAACTGCGCAGCCTCGTAGAGCCCGCTATCCAATTCCAGCCGCCGATGGCATCCCCCTCTACTAATTCATATAGGAGTCCTGGTGCCAACACCGCTTGATTCTGTTCCAATCGATCAAGAACTATCTTTCCGCTATGGGGCGGATGCTGTTCAGCCAGACCAATGTACTTGTATTTTCTCCCATGCATTTCAAAAAAATACGACGGGATATCCCTGTCCTGATAGCGAGCGATTACAGGTCCTTCCTCAATAGCCTTAGTCATGACATTTTTTTTATTCTTCTCGCACATGCCGTTGATCAGACATATCGTTAGCTGATGTTCATACCAACGTTGCTCCCTAGAAGGGTTTATTTTTCGTTTAAGAATGATATTTTCTTTGAGGAAGTTTGGATCAGGAAGGAATGTCTAGCCTGTCCAGGCAATACAAGGCAACCGGTGATCATGGGATTTGCTTGTACTCAAGGTCATAGTTTTTTTTTTGGACTTCACGCCATTTATGGCGAAAACTCCAAAAACTGACTGTAAAATCCTCCTCCGTGTTTTAATGTCATTTCCATGGAGCTGCCTCAGCTATGCATAGGTTCAGCTTATATCACGCACAAAGAGATTTCAGCAGTTTGGTTTCAACCCGACCTACCACTGCGTCTACGTCGGCACCGTGTATTCCTGGAGAGGGCGTTCTCCCAAACACCTATCTGTATGGGAAAAATGAATCGGTTTCCCATACTGCTTTTAGCTGAACCTGACTAGAATCAGTATGGGAAAAGCCATTCAGGTCAGATACCCTTCTTTGGATTTATTTGATGACTATCGAAGACCCTTGCAGTGAGTATTAATGCCATGATTTCATATAGTTGAAATTCTCTACAGGTTTTCTATTTCATGTTTCTATCCCCTATTTTATGGACCATTTTCCCATACAGGATGGGAATCTGCTCAGTATCCTACACTGTTTTCACATACTTTATGGGAATTCAGCTTCGGTCCAGCATTAAATCGCTTTACCAGCCCTTTTACACACAGCAAAAAGCATAGTTACGAAAGTCGTGCTACAGCACTTCTACAGCACGACTCAATTGAAGTCGCTTGCCATTCCACAACCTTATGCGTATTTAGTCGTGCTACAGCACTTCCACAGCACTTTTATGATGGATTACTGTCAATGATCGACTTACAAGTCGAATCCTTTAAGCAGGCAGGCCTGAAACATTAACCCATTCATTATGTACCACCCGTCACGCTTGAATTGAGTCGAGTTCCGAACCGTTAAATCCTATCCTCCTTATGTTGAAAAGGAGTTGTGCCTTTTGAATTATGACCTCTCCTGTAAAAACGAGGGATCCCCTCGAAAAATCATACCATCCGATTCATCATTCAATACAGTTTCCGGGGGCTGAAGAGAAATCAGCCAGTCGGCCAAATTCAATGATTCATGGTTACCGTTCTGGCTAAGGCTGAACAACAGGTCCTCCTGGCGGGGCTGACCGAAAACCATCCGATAGAGGGCCAACCCTTGCTTCAGCCGTTTGAGCTTCCCAACCTCCTTGCTGTAGGGGAGCAGTGGAATGCGGCGCTCCACCCGGGCGGAACCATCCTCGAAGATCCAATACGGGATGAGATCGGAATGCCCATTGGATTTGCCTTGAGCCGCGATCTGAAAAAGGGTCTGCCACGGATCGCCGCTCTCATGCGCCACGGAGAGAGCAGTCAGCCCATACCGTTCCGCGATATTCTTCCTGACCGCATGGCCTTTATAGCGATGAACCCGGCCTTCGCGTTGTTCAAGATCAACGGGATTGGAAGGCAGGTTCCAATGGACCACAGCATGGCACCAAGTGTGGAAATCCAACCCCTCCTGGCCAATTGAGGTCGACGCCAGAACGAAGGGACGAAACGGTGAGTTAAAGGCATCCCGCACCGAGTCGGCGCGAACAAGAGCATGGTTGTTGTCGTCTCGAATATCCCCGAACCGGAGCGCGAAACGACAGCGGGTGTTGAAATCAGCAACCTCAAAACCGTCTCCCGACATCTTTATTTCGTCGATTCGAATCTGCGCGGTTCGCAGTGACAACACCGATTGAATGCACTCGGCTATGCCAGCTACCTGTTCTTTCGGTGAGTGCTCTTGGAACCCCAAAGACTCTCGAAGGACATGCACATATTCGTCGAGCACCGATTGAAGATTGCCGTCGATACCGTACTTAAGCGTCAACCGCCAATAAGTGTCTTCGCCGGAGCCTCGCAGCATGGCAATCGTCTCCGGCATATTGAAAAGAGAGCGGAAGCCGGATGCGATTCTGGCTGCGGCTGACAGAAGGTTCGGATCGGCCACGTCGAGTTCGGCACCGATACGGCGAAGTGCTCGCAGGGAACACACGCCAGGGCCGGCGAGAGCCAGATCGCAAAGTACATCGACTAGATCATCCGGCTGAGGACCGAGAGGAATATTACCCTCCGCCATGCTGACCAGCAGGTCGATGTGATCTTTGAAGCGGGTGCCAGATTCATGGTCCGGCGTAGCAGATCTCCACCCCGAATAGCTCTTGCACCAGTCCAGCAACCCGTTATGAGAATCGAGAAGAATGGGAGCCGCCCAATACCATCGCTCATCAGCTCGCGCCCCTTCCCCGGCACGAGGCAGGGTTTCGACCAAACTGCAGCAGATAGCTTTAACCTCGTTCCTCAGTTCCTGGGCGTCCAGCGGTCCGCTTCCACGGCGCAGAGCAATCTCGAGTGGATCAATCTTGGTGGCAAGGGTTGGAGACGGCAGCAACCAGGCAATGGCCGGCATACCAGTCAGACGATTATCGTTTGAGGCCACAGCAAACCGGAGTAGTGGCTTAATCTTGTCATAGAGTTCGCTGTGGGAAACCGAGGTTCCGACGATCATCTTCCGTTCGGCTTCGTAGGAGCAGATTGACGCAACCGCGTCCGGAACAGCACTCCAAGAGGAAAACACAAGAGCCTTGGTCAATCCATCTTTGTCTCGGTATGCGCCACCAGGTTCGATATACGGCATGGATGGCGGCATCCATAAAAGCTGCCACATGCCCTTATCAATCGTGTCTTCAAAAAGTACGCGCATCCTCGGGTTGGCAGGATCGAGAGCCTGGTAGCCTTCCAGTTTGTCCTTCGTCAGTAACTGCCCATTTGCCAATGAAAGAGTTCCGCGAAGAGCATCGGAAGGAGCCTTCAACTGAACATCCAGCTTATGCCTCAGCTCATAATGTTTTAAAAAGTTGATCAAGTAAGGAGCAGACTTCCAGTATTCGATTGGTTCCGCGGCTTTAACGCAGATTGCCACTGCGTCAACCGTCGCGGCGTGCTGAAGGTCCGCTGGCGTAAGGGGAGCCGTCCGCTCAATTTCAGTCAGCATCGAGTTGTGATCACGAGTCGTCGCTACCCGTTCTGTCCGGCACATGACCTTCAGAAGAGCGCTTTCAAGTTCGGCCTTTTTCCCCGGATGACATACCGAGCCCTTTGCACAGGCGTGGAGCATCGTTCGATGCTCTGACAAGAGATTTTTCACTGCATCGACCTTGTCGGAATCATTGAAGAGGAAGTTCAGCGTCCTGATGAAATCTGGATAGTGGTCGTCCTCGTCATTCTCCTGGTCGAGGGTGAACATCTTGTAGGGCGTTGCGGACAGCAGGAGAACGCGAACGTCGGGATGTTCAAAGAGCGCGGTCGCCAGCATGGAGGCTTCGTCATCGCCATCCAACAGGTGCTTGAATCGTTGAAACTCATCAAGGATGACCAGATCGGGCTCAAGCGCGGAAAGGCACACTGAAGCCAGCTTGCTTCTGAGTTTGCCGATCAAGTCGTAGCGAAGTTCGGAGTCATCCCAAGGGATTCTGCTGAAGTCCCGGTAACGAGCAAAGCGTTCGCAGCCTTCCTTCAAGGCCGCATACAGTTCGGCATCCTCTAGAACTGCCCGGCGGAAGGCCTTGGAAAGGTCTGCATCCAGATCCTCCGCCGGTAGGTTTTTGGCCTTGGATCGCCAGTTATCCTTCCCTGCTGTCGCCTGAAGAATGTTGAGGAGGCCTATGCGCAGCCGTCTGCGCCGTTCATTTTGCGCCAGGGGCAAGTCGTACAGCATCCGGTAGAGGATAGCCCGTTCATCGGCATGCCCCCCTCGACTGCGCGCATGGTCGAAGGCGGTGCCGGGCGTCAGGCTGATGAAATTTACTTTGTTCTTTCGCAGCGAGCGTACTTGCCTGGGCAGGTACGTCAGTCGCGTAGCGATTGAAAAACCATCCGTGTCGCTGACATTGAGCCGATTGACATTCTGGGTTGCGATGGCGGCATTGGAGCAGATGTAGATCACATCGACCCGATCCACCTCGTCTTGAAGGTGCTCCAAGGTCTTGGCAATGATTCCCCGGGCGACTAGTGTTTTTCCAAGTCCAACTTCATCGGCGATCAGAAAACGGGAAGTTGACTCATTGCCATAGAGCCGCTTGAAGACGTACTCAACGGTCTTCCTCTGGAAATCTTTCAGACCGGCCAAGGCGGGAGCAGATAAAAAGCGGTTGCTATGCATCACGCCCCCCGATGGCAGATTCAAAAACCGTCCAGAGGTTTAAAAAGTCATCGGGGATAATTGCATTCTGGCTTCCCTGGGACAGATCGCGAACCAGCCCCGAGATTTCCGATAGTCTCTCCGGGTGTCGGCTATACGTGCGGGTCAGCTCTTCCAGTAGCGGGATATCCTCACCGTCGGCCAATCGGGCCAACCATTTGGCAAACCCGGAGCCACTACCTGGATCAAGTCCGGATACCTTGTCATCCCCCAGCAACAGCAGGAGATAACGCAGGAATCCCTCTTGATTGCTGATCACGGTTTGCAGGATGGCAGAGTTGCGTTCTTCTGGAACGCCGGTAACGGGAATATTCAGAACAAACCGGGCCGAAACGTCCTGATGTTTGGTCTTAAGTTCAAACGCGATGAGGCCCGTTACAGAAGAGGCGGAGAACTCTCCGAGTCCGATCCCACTGTGAGCGTCGCCGTCAAGGATGTCCACCGCGAAGTCCCGAGTAACGGTTATCGGCCATGCAGTAGCACTGACGATCCCCTCAAGGGCTGGAATTTCTCCCGTCAACACCAATGACCACAGACCGTCCTTCGATCCCGGACTGCATTCGATGGACAGAGCTGTTTCAGCTATAAGGGAGCGAGCCCTTTCAACGGATTCCTCAGCCGCCTGCCGCAGCGCATCAATCTCTGCTTCCTTGCTCGTGTCAAAGTCGACAAGATATTCACCTAATCCGTCAGCGCCAAGAAGCTCGTCAATGCCGCCAACTTTGCTCTTCCGGCCAACTAGCCCGACCAGAATCTCGACGTTCTTCGAAGCATTCAGCGCCGCGTTGGTTGCATTCGCAGACCCCATGATCACATGGGTATAGTCTGAATAGTACCTGGTCTCAAACAGATAGACCTTCGCATGGAGGCCGGTCGCAAGCGGCTGTTCGATGGCGTCGTCTTCCTCGCCATCCTCGGTTTCCGCCGCGTCGTCCAGATGAAGACATTGCGTGAAGAGCTCGAGAGTCTCCTTCTTCAGGGCTGATAATGACTCCGGACGTGAGATGAGAGCATCAGCGGCCTTGGTTTTTCTCGTCAATGTTCGCAGGGCCTCATCAGAACAGAACGGCGAAATGACGGCCATCCGATTCGCCATGGGAGGCTCCCAGTCATACGCTTTAGTTCCTGGAAGATAGAAGGTCAGCTCGTCAAAGCCGTCGGGGAGTTCCCACTGGACTCGATGCAACTCGTCCGCGAATATGAGAGCTTGTTCGCTCCTGCCAGGCTCTGTTGTTCCGGTGGCCAGATCAGGAAGCGTCTTGAAGAAATGAGCCAGCGGTTTATTTGATTTGGACTTCCGGCCTGCAATCGTCCCTTCGAGCTGAAGTGACAGGTCCCAGGACTGATCGGTGGTCATATTCCTCGTCAGGACCACCAGACGATACATCGAGCTGCTTTGATCGGGGCTGACAAAACGGATCGCCCAGACTTTCGGATGGAAGATGCCTCCGCCAGGGGCCGTTACCTCGACAACCATTTCCTCCAGAAACCCAAACAAGGGGTTGGGCTTGGCAATCTGGGGCACCTGAATCCGTCCTCGTTGCACATAAACGGTGATGCGTTTCGAGTACCTGCGGATGGCTTCAAGCACAGACAACGGGTCAGGATCGGTCTGACCATCCGCCGCCATTAACGCCAGATAGACAGGAGCCTCAAGCAGCAGGGCTGGGTCCATCGAAAAGGTAGTCGCAACAGCCTCGTCGAAAATCATCCCCGGCGGTGGAGTCAATGCAGAGGTATAAAGGCTCCGGGAGTTTGGATTCAGCATTGCTCCTCCCGGCTCATCCCCTGGTACAGGTCGTTCAAAAGCACCTTCACATTCGGCCAACGATAGACGAGTCTTCCGACGCCGGAGTACCCGCCCCACTGCTCGAGCGCCCTCTGGTTCCTGAATCGGGAACGCGTGCCCTTGAGTTTCATTTCCCTTCTTTTGATCAGGGTGAGCGCATCTGCGTTGGAAAGGAGGTCATTGGGGGATCTCCGGGCATGGTCGATCCACTGCTGAACGAAGAATCTCGTTTGCGGGGGGATGGTGTGGCCATGACCCATGGTCAACTCCCAGAGGCGGCTCACCGACCAGGAGCGAATTTCCTCCAGGGGAAGATTTGCGGTCCATTCATCGAAACTTGCCTGATGCTCGGCGACAAGGTCTTCATGGTTTCGAAGCCTGGCGAGCTGAACATTGTACGAGAGCGCCGCTCCATGCATCACGTCCGAGAACAGCCGTGCATGGGTCAGGAGTTCTTTATGCTGTTCGGAAAAGCTGCCGTAGTCCGGATGTTCCCATGGAGCTTGGGTGTCGGCGGGTTCGCAGTGCAGTGCCAAGAACGAGAGGAGACTGTTGGGGCAAGCGACCTGGATGCGATCCCGAATAAATTCGGCTTCTTCCCTGGATAAAGCGAAGTTCACCGCCCCCGGAAAGTCTTCCGGAGGTGCTGGCAATCGAGGATGCCAACTGAGAGTGGCCATCCGCTGCTCAACGTCGATGTCGTCTCCTCGTACCTTTGCGTCTTTCTCAAGAGCCTTCAGGGCATTCCGGCGACGGTAAGTTTCGTCGATGCGCCTGTGATATTCGTCCTGCGAGAATGGCGTAATGCGTATTCCCCAGACACCGAGACCGGCCCAGTAGACGGAGCTGGGCAAGCGTTTGAGCCTCTTTCCTGCGGTTTTACCAAATACGCCAGCCTGATCATCGGAATCCATCAATGGCTGAACCAGGTCCCTTTCCAGCTTGTCAGCCTGGATCGCAAAACTCTCCACAGGTAGTCGCTTCTCTTCCAGGGAATGGTAAATCCATGGCACGAAAAGCATGTAGCGGAGGCGCGTCTGGATCGTGCTTGTTCCTGGGAACAACTGATCGGCAAAGCTGTCCCGCACGGAGCCGAGCCCAAGCTCGTCACGACTTTCCTTTTCTTGGAAAAGGGAAAGGATACGAAGTGTGCGCTCCCTCGCTTTTGAGTCATGGTCGATCCAGCTTAGCGTCGATGGCATGGCATTTCCTAATAGTACTGCCGGATATATCCGAACGCCTTGTCGAACAGATCCTGGTCCTTGACCTGGTACTTCACGTAAATCACTTTGCGCAGGGCCTTCTGGACCTCGCGCTCTCCAGCTTTGGTGTTTTGCCAGCCGGGGAACCGGACTAAACGCACAATCTCGTCGATGTCGGTCACGATCCGCTCGATCACCATCGGCGTCTTGCCGTTCTTCACCTCGGCGAACAGTTCGGTCAGGGCCGCTTTGGCCTTGGCCTGTTCATCGACCGGGTCCACCTGCTTCTCGGCCTGGACGACCTCCTTGGCCAGGGTCAGCAGCTCCTTGAGGAAATCGAGGCTGTGGAGCAAACCCTGTTCGTGCCGCTCTTTGAGCTTTTCGAGGCGCTCGCCCAGGGCGACAAACTTCGGATTGTCCTTGTGCTTGCGCAGGCGGGCGATGAGCTTGATCTCGATTTCCTTGGATTTCTTGTCCGGGTCCTTGGCCTCGAGCAGCCCTTCGAGGACCTCGGCGTCCATCACGAGGGTGTCCAGGTCGTCGCGCACCGTCTCCAGATGCACGTTTTCATGCACCAGCTCGATGGTCTTGGCCCCCAGGGCGTGCCAGAGCAGCTTGCCGTTGCCGCTCGGCGGCTTAACCGACTCATACACCTGGGTCAGCCACTTGTAGTCCTTTTCATAAGGGCCGAGACAGGGGTCTGGAGACAACGCCTCCCACAGACGGGAGAGCACCGAGTATTCCGCCGCGAACTTGTCCCGGGTCTCGTTATCCGGCAGGCAGTCCTGGGCCGCGATCAGCCCCTCGTAGCCGCCGACGGTGCGGTCCACATCGGGGAAGAACGCCAGGCATCTCGCCACCACACCGGGCAGCTCCTTCTTGAGCTCGTCCAGATTGGTGATGACCTTCTGCACCGCCTTTTCATCGAAATCGAGGGCCGTGGCCACGTCATCGAAGATGCCCAGGTAATCCACGATCAGGCCGTGGGTCTTGCCGGGGTAGACACGGTTGGTGCGGCAGATGGCCTGCAGCAGGTTGTGGTCCTTCATCGGCTTGTCGAGGAACATCACCTGCAGAATAGGGGCATCGAAGCCGGTCAGTAGCTTGGAAGTGACGATCAGGAACTTTAGCGGGTCGTTCGGATCGCGGAAACGGTCAAGGAGCTTTTCCTCCTCGTCCTTGGCCAATTTCCATTCCGCGTACTCGTCGGACTTGCCGCCCTGGGTGTGCATGACGATGGCGCTGGCCTCTGGGCCGACCAGCTCGTCCATGGACTTCTTGTAGAGTACGCAGCACTCACGGTCGAAGGTCACCACCTGGGCCTTGAAGCCGTTCGGCTCCACCTTCTCCTGGAAGTGCTTGACGATGTGTTGGCAGATGGCGTTCACCCGTGCCGGGGCCTTGATCAGCACCGCCATCTTGGCGGCCCGCTTGGCCAGGTCGTCACGATCCAGCTCGCTCAGCTCATCGGTCATCTGAGAGTAGGCTTCGTCGATGGCGTCCTTGTTGATATGCAGCTTCACGTCCACCGCCTCGAAGTGCAGCGGCAGCGTGGCTTTGTCCCGGATCGAATCCTGGAACGAGTAGCGGCTCATATAGCCCTGCTCATCCTCGTCCGCGCCGAAGGCCCAGAAGGTGTTGCGGTCCCGCTTGTTGATCGGCGTGCCGGTCAGGCCAAAGAGAAAGGCATTGGGCAGCGCGTCGCGCATCTTGCGCCCCAGATCGCCTTCCTGGGTGCGGTGCGCTTCGTCCACCATCACGATGATGTTCGAGCGCTCGTTCAGGCGGCCGTCCGCCTCACCGAATTTGTGAATGGTGGTGATAATGATCTTGCGGGTATCGGCCGCCAGCAGGCCCTGCAGCTCCTGCCGGGTAGCCGCTCCGATCATGTTCGGGATATCGGCGGCATTGAAGGTGGCGGTGATCTGGGTGTCCAGATCGATGCGATCCACCACGATCATCACCGTGGGGTTGCCGAGCTTGCGGTGCATCCGCAGCTTCTGCGCCGCGAACACCATCAGCAGCGACTTGCCCGAGCCCTGGAAATGCCAGATCAGGCCCTTCTTGGGATAGCCCTTGACCACACGGGCGACCATCAGGTTCGCGCCTTCGTACTGCTGATAGCGGCAGATGATCTTGATGCGCCGATGCTTCTTGTCGGTGGCGAACAGGGTGAAATTCTGCAGGATGTCCAGCACCACATGGGGGCGCAGCATGGAGCGGATGGAGCGCTGCACGTCCGCCAGTGTCCCCTCGGCCTTGTTGTTTCCCTCGTGCCACGGCCCCCAGATATCGATGGGCATGCGCACCGAGCCGTAGCGGTAACACTTACCCTCGGTGGCAAAGGAGAGGACGTTGGGCACGAAGATCTGCGGCACGCTCTTTTCATAGCCATTGTGGATGTCGCTGGCCCCGTCCACCCAGGTCACCGCCGGGCGCACTGGCGTCTTGGCCTCGCCGACCACCAGCGGGATACCGTTCACCAGCATGATGATGTCGAAGCGGCGACCACCTTCCTTGACTGGATAGACCCACTGGTTGGTGACCACGTAATCGTTGTTGCTGAGATTCTCGAAGTCGATCAGCGTTACCTGGGTGTGTTCGCCCCGCTCGCCGAAGGGCATGGACTTCTCGCCCCGCAGCCATTCGGCAAACAGTTCGTTGGCCCGCACCAGGCCTTCGCTCTGCACCGACAGCGGGATTGTCCGCAGCCGGTAGAGCACCTCGTCGGCGCGATCGGGCTGGGCCTTGATTTCCGGGTTCAGGCGGATGAGGGCGTCGCGCACCATCGACTCCACCAGCACGTCGGAATGCTGACGGGGTAGCTCCTCGGCGGCCACGAAGCGCCAGCTTTTGACTTCGCCGCCATAACTGGCAAGCTCTTCGGCAACTATGTTCGAAGTCACGCTGCCGCAGAGCGTGTCGAGAACCATATGTTCGACCGTGTTTTCTTCGTTAAACATGGGCGGCTCCAATGTTCTCCGAGAAGTAACTCTGCTTTAGTCGCAATTGTTGTTGGCAGTGATTCGCGATGAGCGTTTTCTTCTCCTCAAACGATTCAAACAAATCCACAATCGACTGCTGAATCCTTAGCGGAGGTAATGGCAGTGAGTATTTCTTTAGAAAATCCATATCAATTCCAGTTTGACCAGAGGATCGTCTTGACAAGTGGTCGATAGCTTCAAAAAGCCTGCGTTGCTTCAAAAACCAGAACAGATAGTCCTTGGATAATCTTTCCTCGTTAGGAACTGCCTTGATTAGCGCCACGTTGTAGGCCCCTTTTATTCCGCGCAATATTTGAAAGATTGGCGGGCCGTACCTACCAATCATCACCTCTGTTTCATCACAGAAACGGCGCGCTAGTTCAGTCGGTATGTACGTTATAAACTCGTCTGATTTGTAGTCCCTGATTTGAATGAGCCGAATCACGCCATCTCTAGGTTTATACTCGAAAGTATCGCGTGGCGGCTGAGAACCACCTTGAAACTGAACAACATCACCTACTGACACGGTTACCCAATCGACATGATTTCCCGGGTCCACTCCAAATTTCGCCAATAGCTCGATTCGCCCAGACAAAATCTCATCTCGCACTAACCCAAGCGCATATTCTGCTTGGTCAAGAGCTTGGCCGTATTTTTCTTGGGTTACGTCAGCCGCCCACAGGATCTCGGTGATGCGCTTCTGTTCATCAAGCGGCGGCAGAGGGAACTCAAAATCTTGCAATGCCTTCCAACTGGTTCTGGGTGACAGCGAACCAGCCGATGTACCAAGCGCATGATCGAAAAAAGCATTGCTCTGGCAGATAAACGGCAGGAGTTCTGGCAATAGAACCTTCCTGTCTTTCGGCTCAAAAGTCAGGATGTCCCCGGAGCAAATGCCTTCGAACTCGGCAAACGCAACCTTACGTTGGTAAGCCCGCCGTTTACCAAAAAGTGTCTGCCCTGGCACGAATTTGCGGGTGAATGAGGTTCCATCCTCAATGGAATTCCAGCGCCGGATGTGCAAGTTCTCTGGGTCGATGTGCTCTAGCCCGACGATTTTTTCAACGCCATTGGCCTCGGGATCGCGCTCCACAAGGTTGGCGTTCTGCACCACATCGCCGAACTTGACCATCTTCCAGCCGGATTTCAGGGAACTCATATATGCCCTCCCGCGTGAATCACTTTCAGAGTTCTATCTACATAGGTCTTAAGCTCTCTGGCTTCTGGTTCATCCGCGACCTCGCCAGTTCCGCCGTGATGAAAACGCTGGCAGTACGTATTGATATGCGCAAGCTCCTCAACCAGGGGTTGGCAATGTGATAGTGGCGTTCCGGTTTGTGCTTCGCGAATTTCCCGAATCATGTCTCCCAGCCAATCGTTATCTGCCCATGCTTTAGGAAATTTGAGGCGCAGGTACTCCTCCAAGATGATACGAAGCGTGTCTGCTACCTCTTTGAGGTGCTGAAGATGATCGGCGGGGTTCTCCGAATAATTGTGCAGGAGATGATAGTTCTTCAAATAGGCCTGACTGGGGAGAGGCGGAAACGCCTGTGCTTCGAGGGTTGCCGGGTCAATGAGTGGATTGAGGACGAAGGTCTTCACTTGCGTCCCGGGGAGTCTCTCAACCGCTCGTGCGAATTCAAGATCATGCGAGAGGACAAAACACTGATTAGCAAGTCCTGTAAGGTGATGAATTCTTTCTATCGTGCAATTACGTCGACTGCGATCCTGATTGTGATAGGGATCATCAAAGACAACGATTGATCTACCAACATCGGATGCCATTTCCACCTTTGCCAGGAAAAATGCGAGAGCCAACGCGCTGCGGTCGCCGCCACTGAGCGTATTTGCTAGGGAAACTTGAGATGGGTCAGACGCAGATTCTGGTGTGGCAGAAACCCGTTCTCCTCTTAGCTCGATCGCGAGTTGACCGGATGGACCACCTCTGAAGGTCACCCCGTCACTGACAATTCGGAAATCCGCACCAAAAAGCGTCAAAAATTCATTAATTCGTGCGCCATAACGCTCGAAAAGTTGATTGGATTTCTCTCGAAGCGCTTCGTTGGCTCGTTGCTTCTCCTGTTGAGCTGTCGTTTTCTGACTGGTAGCCACATCGTATGCTGCGTAAGCATCCACGGTCACCTGCTCATGCCGTTTCTTGGCAGCATTCAATCCAGTCAGTCTTTGCTGTAACGGTGACAGATCAATCACTCCAGCATTAGCCTGGCGATTTTGTAGTCCTCCGTTTATCGTACTCAAAGATTCATTGTACGCTTTCAGTGATGCAGCCTTCTCATTCCAAGAGGTTACTGCGGCGGACTCTTCAGCGGTCAGGGGGGCGTCGCTTCCCGGGTTTGCCTGCTTTCGTGCCAATGCAGAATCTATCGCCTGATGAGCGGCTTGCAGCAAAGCGATTATGATTTCAATATCGTCAATTTCCGGTAACGCAAACTCAAAACCAGCAGCGTCCTTCCACCAGTCCTGTTCGGTCCTGTGAGAGGTGAGGGTTTGCCGAATCTGATTTTGCGCAGATTCACCAAATGCACCTTGGACAGCAGACTTCGTTGATTCCCGAAGCTGGTCCTGAGCTTGCAGTTCGCCGGAGAAGAACGAGCGATATGCATCCAGAATATCCAGGCCTCGCATGTCCTGCCCGCAGTGTGGGCAAGCGGTACTGCTCTGAGCATCGAAACCTTGCTTAATCCAGCTGATTGGAAGCCCTTGAGATGTGGCGGCGAGGTGATCCCTGATTTTTGCCTCCGCAGCCAAAGAAGCTGTATCGAGTGTCGAGCTCAATGCCTTATCCAATGTCGCTGGAACTTCAGCTATCGGTAATGTAACCAGTGGCCTGCGAGCCCGAATGGCATCTGCTTTTGTTTTTGTTTGTTCGGCTGTTCTGTATTCGCTGGTTGCTTCAGCGATTTTGGTATCCACATCATCTACAGAACCAAGATTTCTGAAAGAGTCTATGGTGTAACCAGTGGGAATAAGCTTGGTCAGGTCTGACTGCGCAGCATTAACTGCAGTAGTGGCGTTGCTCAATTTTTGTTCTGCCGTATCGACTGCCTGTTTCAATGCGATGGCCTGATCACCGATCACCAGTCCATACAAGTTGCGGCGCTGATCAACGCTGATGTGATGCCCGATGAAAACATTTTCTGCTACAAAACGGTCATCATAGACATGAATCGGCGGACAATTATCACGCTCATGCCACTGAGCGTTTTGGAAACGGGTTGCTTGCCTCCCTTCCAACGAAATGACAATCTCTGGCTGGGCGTCCGATCCAAGTCTCTTCCGGCCAATTACATAAGAGGGGTTGCCGGTATCAAGAGAACGGAACACATCGCACAGGGTACTTTTCCCACATGCGTTGCTTGCGTAGATGACGTTCAAACAGGAAAAATCGCCTTCCGTGCCTCGCGTGGGGTTCAGTGCGGAAAAACGACCGACTCCCTTTAGCACATTAATTCGCTTGATCATTTTTCAACTCGCTCTTCACCGTCGGTTGAAACAACAAATTCAACTATGGATATTCCCCCACCATCATCCTTTTCATCTGGCCACATTTCAGGGACTTCAGGTGGCCCGTCATTTATTATTTCTGACTGTGAGGATCTGTCCATCAAAGTTTGAATAATCCCATTCGTTGAAAGTTGATTCCCAGACTGAAAAGAAAGAAATGGACCTTGCCCACGGCCTTCGGTGGCAGTGCCAGCCGCACGCCTCATAAAAACCGATCTTCTTAAGCTTGTTACTTCAATCAAATCTTCAATAACCCGATCCCAATTACGGGTTCGCTTTGGCGGCGGGATGACAAATGCTTTCCCCGAGTCGCCTAACAAAAATTCAACAAGCTCCATTGCAAAACAACGGTAGTGGCTTAACTCGGGAGCTGTTGGTGAAGCTGTATTGGCGCAACAGTACTGAGGGGTGAAAATGTGCCAACATTGCAGGCAACAGGGATATCTAAACCTTTGATCTGAAATCAGCAGATAACGACTGGCATCATATAAATCCAAGCCAGTGACATGTCGCTTTTTACCATTAAGTGCACGTGTAGAACGCACATACTCGAATGTTGGCCAATTGGTGTAAAGATGATGTTGGTTTGAATTGTCGGGGGTGGCAGGCAAATGGGTAACCATCTTAGCCTGAAGCAGCATGGCTCGTCTGTTGGTGACCTGGCCCCTACAAACCTCTGTTCTTAGTAACAGAAGGTCGCCTAGCTCGACTGATTTTGGTCGGGGATCTGGGAAACAATTGCACTTCACAAATGGTTGTGCGTGAACAAAAACACCAGCAGATTTTACGGACCATACTCCGGGCAGGGAAATGGAATTGACCGCCCTAGGGAGTTCCCAAACAAGGTTCGCTACGAGTTGAGGTTCACTAGTGGAATGCAGAGAAAGTGCATTATAAAGTGCTGTGTGAATCGATAAATAGATTTCATCGTACTCAACGGATGTAAGCGACCACTTCATGATATTTTCCCAGATAATACGTCAGATAACGATTCAAATAGTTCATCCATCGACCCCCGCAATGCCATCGAGCTTTCCTGCCAGTTCGCAATGGACTGTTTGAGGCTGACCGTTTCGGTCGAGCCGTTGCCATTGCCGTTTCCGTTTTCCGCTCGAACGTAGAGCGGGATACTGAGATTGCTGCCTTTCTTCCGGACCTCGTCATTGCTGACCACCCGGGCAAATCCGTCCTCGTCACAGAAATCATGATAGGCGGAGACAATGCGCTGGATGTGGTCGTTAGTGAGGAAGCTCTGTGCCCGCTCGCGGGTCACCTCGTTCAGCGCGTTGATGAAGAGCACCTTGTTCCTGCGCTCCTTGGGTTTGTTCATCCGGCAGATGACGACGCAGGCTTCCATGGGCGAGTTGTAAAAGAGGTTGGGACCGAGGCCCAGCACACACTCCACCACATCGTGTGCGACCAGCTTCTCGCGCATGGCCAGTTCTTCGTTGCGGAAGAGGACGCCATGCGGAAACAGGATGACGCAGCGGCCGCTCTTGGCCTTCATGCTCTTGATGATGTGCTGCCAGAAGGCATAGTCGGCGCGGCCCCGGGGTGGCGTGCCGTAGAGGTTCCGGCCCCACGGATCGGCGGACCAGGCATCGCGGTCCCACTGTTTGATGGAGTACGGCGGATTGGCCAGGACCACATCGAACTGCATGAGCCGGTCGCCTTCGACAAAGGCGGGATTGGCCAGGGTGTCGCCCCGGACGATACGGAAGTCCTCGATGCCGTGCAGGAACAGGTTCATCCGGCCGATGGCAGAGGTGAGCAGGTTGCGCTCCTGGCCGAACAGCCGCAGGTTCCGCCACTCCTTGTTCTGCCGCTTCAGATGGGTGACAGCGGAAAGCAGCATGCCCGCAGAACCGCAGGTGGGGTCATAGATCGACTCGCCCGGCTTGGGTTCGAGCATCTCGGTCATCAGATGGACCACGGTGCGGTTGGTATAGAACTCCGCAGCGGTATGGCCGGAATCGTCGGCAAACTTCTTGATCAGAAACTCATAACCCACGCCCAGCTCATCTTCCGGGCAGTTGGAGAGCGAAAGCGTCTGTGAGCTGAAATGCTCGATCAGCTCGCGCAGCATGTGGTCTGGCAGGCGGTCCTTGTTGGTCCATTGGGCATCGCCGAAGACCCCAAACAGGGTGTCGGGGTTGGCTGTTTCAATCGCCCGCAGGGCATCCTGAATGGCCTTACCGACGTTCTTGACCTTGGTACGGGTGGCCTTCCAGTGAGCGTCTTCCGGGATCTGGAAGCGGTGCTGTTCAGGAAGCGCGGCGTATTCCTGATCGCCGCCGGATTCCTCCAGCGCATCAGCCATCTCCTCGTCATAGACGTCGCACAGGCGCTTGTAGAACAGCAGTGGGAAGATGAACTGCTTGTAGTCCCCGGCGTCAATGTAACCGCGCAGCAAGGTAGCTGCACCCCAGAGGTAGGATTCGAGAGCTGATTGAGTAATATGTGTTTTTTCCAGTTGCATGAGTTTCTTCCTAAGCATCACTTTCAGCTCTTCTGCACGCTCTCGTGTAACCAACTTGTTTTTTGCGCCAAACTCATCGGATCTACCATCACCAGTCCCACCGGCTGAATTTGTCATAGCAATCCCTCGCGAGACAAAAGCTCTTTCAGCCGATCCTCAGCAGCATACGCCGCTTGCAGCGATTCCTTGAGGTTGGCAATGGCCTGATCGACGGTCATCGATTCTTCCTCGATCACCGGCTCTACATAACGTGGGATGTTCAGGTTAAAATCGTTCTCACGGATTTCATCCAGCGTGACCACCCGGCAGATCCCTTCTAGGTCCTGATAGCCTTCGTACCAGCGATGGATGCTGTCCACATGCTCCGGCAGTAGCTCGTTTTGGGCACGGCCAGTCTTAAACTCCTTGGAGGCATCGATAAAAAAGACCTTCTGTCGGTGACCTCTGGGCTTGCTATCGCGGAAAATCAGCACGCAAGGCGCAAGACCGGTGCCGTAAAAAATATTCTGGCCAAGTCCGATCACCGCTTCGAGCATGTCCATCTCCAGCAGCTTGCGCCGGATCTCCCCCTCTTTGGACATGCGGAACAACACGCCATGGGGAAGCACCACAGCCATGCGGCCGGTCTTGCGGGCCATGGATTTGATCATGTGCTGAACCCAAGCGAAGTCGCCGGACTTGGCTGGCGGCAACCCGGCAAAGTTGCGGCCGTAGGGGTCGTTGATCCAAACGTCCTCCCCCCATTTTTCCAGGGAGAAGGGAGGATTGGCGATGACGCAGTCAAAGGTGGCGAGGCTGTCGCCTGAATAAAAGGCGGGCAAGCGCAGGGTGTCGCCGCGTTCGATATGGAAATCTTCCGCGCCGTGGAGAAAGAGGTTCATCCGGGCGATGGAGGATGTGGTCAGGTTTTTTTCCTGGCCGTAGAGCTTGCCCAGCATGAGGTTCTCGTCGCCGCCATGCTCTTTGACATGATGCAGCGCCTCAAGGAGCATGCCGCCGGTCCCACAGGCAGGGTCATAGATGGTTTCCCCGGCCTTTGGTGCAAGGATGCGAACCATCAGCGCGACCACGGAGCGCGGGGTATAGAATTCACCGGCCTTCTTGTTGGTCAGGTCGGCAAATTTCTTGATCAGGTATTCATAGGCCTGGCCGAGAATGTCCGCCTTGCAGTGCTCGTTGCCCAGGTTGAGCGACGAGAAGTGTTCGATCAGGTCCTTGAGCAGCGCGTCCGAAAGGCGGTCTTTATTGGTCCACTGGGCGTCACCGAAGATGCCGTGCAGGGTGTCCGGGTTGGCCTGCTCGATGCAGCGCATGGACTTCTGGAGCGCATGTCCGATATTGGCGCTCTTGGCCCGGGCATCTTTCCAGTGGCAGCCCTCCGGAACCTGGAACCGGTGGTTCTCGGGGAACTGGGCAAATGCCACGTCGCCGTCTGACTCTTCCAGTGCCACGGCATACTCCTCGTCATAAACGTCGGAGAGCCGTTTGAAGAACAACAGCGGGAAGATGTAGGTCTTGAAATCGGCCGCGTCGACAGGACCACGCAGGATATTGGCCGCTTCCCAGAGATGCCCGGAGAGGGTCCCGATATCCAGATCGACTGAATTGTTATTTCCGTTCTTTCTGTTCATTCAGCTTGATCCTGTCCACCCTTGTCCGCCGCGCCGCCAGCCTTCACCCACTCGTCAACCTCGTCTCTTTTGAACTTCCAAAGACGGCCCATGCGATGGGCAGGCATCGTATGTTTGTCGATCCAGCGGTAAACGGTGTCACTGCTGACACCGAGGTACTTGCTTATCTCGTCTACTGATAACCAGCGGTCTTCCATCTCAATCATTTCTCTAACTCCTCATTGGGAGAGATATTCGTTCAAAACAAGAGTTAGCATAGCTCCGCGAAACATACTCTTTAATATATTTTGGAAAGATCCGATTGTAAAACGATTTCGTCCGAATAAGACCGCAAAAAGCGACTCTGCCTTGCAAAATAATCCGTCCTCATTTCCCGTCTCGCTTGGGCATAGGGAATAAAAATATATGTCTCCCAGCGTTCTAATCAGAAGTCAAAAAAAAATGAAAAGCAGTCGATTGAAACATCCAGGTTGAATCTTGGGGTGTTAAGAATTTGGCGGCAAAGGGCCTACCCATATCATTAAAAAAATCGAAAAAACCTTAAAAGTTAAAATATGAGCCCTTTTTAGCACCATCCAGAAGCCAGAATATTTCTTATCATCATCCCCAGCGACTCAAGGAGGATGAATGGCCGGACAAAAATCAACAACAACTGACACCTCTCCGGATTTCCGGGGTTGCGAACTTCTTACAATCCAGGAGTTCGCAGAGCAGATGAAGGTTTGCTCAAACACTGTGAGGGAGTGGATCAATAGCGGAGACTTGGTCGAAGGTCACCACTTTGTCAAGATCCGTTCGGTCATCCGTTTCCCATGGCCCGAGATTCTTAGCATCATCTGCAAGTCAGCTTTGGCCAGCAAAAAAAAACAAAAGCCTAGCCCACATGTGACCACTTCTTTACCAAAACATCGCACCTCAATTGATTTGAGCTATTGACATTTACCTTACTTCGCTAAAATAGAAGACGGACTAACCCAGATAGCGAAAGGAGGTAAAGAAAGGATTATATGCGTGAATTCCGACCAATCTCTCACAAGGAAGAGTAGCAACAAGAAGCTCGGGGGTATTGTCAAAAAACCAGGGTCGAATCGTTTGTATGTTTCCTTCCGTTATTGCGGAAAACGAATTGAAAAATCATCTGGTCTTGAAGATACCCCTGAAAACAGGGAAACCGTTAACGATTGGCTCAACCGCGCCAGGCAGAAAATTGCATCGGGAACATTTCGATTTGAGGAAGCATTTCCGGGTGCATCTGAAGCAGAGAAGGAATACTTTTCACGTCACGAAGGCTATGAAGTTGAGGTAAAACCACGCCAAGTCCTTATGGGCGACTACATTTCCCACTGGATGGCTACAGTGTTCCCTACCTTTCCCTCGGAGTCAAAAAAACGGGATTATCGCCAAGTTATTTATGATTGGCTCCTCCCCTATTTCGCAAAAATGAACTTTCGCCAGTTCACTCGCGTTGAGCTCCAGAAGTTCATCAATCAACTCAAGTGGAGACAGGGAGGAAAACAAGGGGAACATTTATCGCAATCTAGAAAAAGGAATATTTTAATTCCTTTGCGAACCATCTGGACAGATGCTTGCGACGAGTACTGCTGGGATCTCACTGATCCCTTTCGCAATAGCGGTAAGTTCCTCCCCCGCTCTGCAAAAAAAAAGAGGGAGGTGTTCAGGATCAATGATTGGGAAAAATTGGTTAACGAAATCGATCCGCACTACAAGCCTGCCGTGGAAGTCATGGTCATGACCGGCATGATCGCGTCCGAAATCGCAGGATTACGAAAAAGTGACATCATCGGTGATTACATTTTCGTTCAGAACTCAATCGTTCGAAATATCGAAAGTCAAACCATGAAAACTGAATACCGAGCAAGGAAAGTTTTCATTTTCGATGCACTTAGAGAACGACTTGAAGAGGCTATCAGGCAGTCGGACAGCGACTATGTATTTTTGACCAAGACCGGAAAGTTATTCCTTGAAGGGTCGTTCAGGAAAAATTATTGGCAGCCGGCAATGGCCGCTGCAGGACTGGACTATAAGGTCCCCTATACTATGCGGCATACCTTCGCGGCATGGGCACTGACTATGGGTATGGATCCCAACCGTCTAGTAAGGCTTATGGGGCACAACTCGAAAAAGATGATTTATGAAGTTTATGGTGCCTATGTAGAAGGGCTTGAAAAGGATAAGGAAAAATTGCAGGAATATTTTGGCCCGGACTTTTGCTGAAGCCCAAAAAACTTTCGCCAGCTCCCGAAACATCAGGAAATGGCGAAAGTCGGAGAAAGTGAAAAGCATAACTTATTGTTTTCACTTGATTTAAATGGTGGAGGTGGCGTCCACGAAATTATCATTGCAACCATTTGATTTTTCTATTCTTTAATTTTGAATTTATGATTTAAAGCCCCCAGATTGGCCCCTAAACTCAAATATTGGTGGATACTCTCCATCTGGGAATCGAACCCGCGTCCAACATTTTGTAACGTAGCGGCTCTGCATTCTAAATCAGTTTTCTTTCAGCGTCCATCAAACAACACATCAATCAGCCTGGGAAACTCACGATTCCATGTCTCTTCAATTCTGGCAACCGTAGGGTCCATGACTTCTGGTTTATTGAACATGCTGGCCATGGTGATGAGTTTACGCTCGATCAAAGCTTCTTTTTCAGGCTTACTAACCATATGAGAACCTGGGATTCTTTCGAATACCCCAATATGGTGAATATCGCTTCGCTTTGTCTTAACTGCGGCCATAAATGCTGAAGGTTTATGGGTCGTTTCACCACCGCGCATTACCTGGGCATAAACGCCACTTTTCCCGGAGCGACCTTTTCTCAAAGTCGATTTATGCCTAGTCGTTACGCTATATGGACGAAACCATTTCGCCCCAAAATAACTTAAGGACATTGGCCGCCCTTTAGTAAAAACAGCCGCTGAAAATCCATTGGGCTCACGCCTTGCCTTGACTGCTCTAACAGCTCTGTTTATATCTCTCTTTTTTATATTCCAAGTTTCATATATTTTTTTAGCTGCCTCAGCCCTCCCAGCCAATACCGCTCGCCCTAAAGCATATCTTGCTGCGGTATTAATAATACGTGGATCGCCAATCCTCCGCATTTCCTCATAACCTTCTAACTCTATTTTACTTTCCATCATCACACCTCAAACTCATAAACCGTCAGATCCGGAGCCTCGCCCTGGATCTGGTTGCTCTGAATATAAGCCTTACTGTCAACTGCAACACCCTGACCGCGGACAACGCCTGTCCCACCGCCAGGATACTGCACCGTACTGGTACCGTCGCTGTTGTGAGCAATGACCGTCGCAATCAAAAGCGGATCCTTCGGCAGCAATCCTGAAAATCGTTTCCAGAGATTCGACATATCAACTCCCGTGATAACGCAAAACATTGAGGGTTTGGGTTACTGTCGGCCGTTTTGCTCTGATCTGGCACCCGGTCACCATCCCGCGCCATGTTGATCCACCATCGACCACATCGATCAACATGCCCGGTTTGAGCAGACCAGGATCATCGAACAGCGGAGCCACTATGTTCTCCACGCTCCTGGGCCCGCTATCGGCCAGAATCCGTTTGCCCCGGGCAAGACCGGCCTCGGTTTCCGTGATCAACTGATCGGTAACCATTTGCGGCTGATTGCTGCCATCAGTACCAGTCCGTTTGACAAAACACATCACCCCCTGGGCCTGGCCGGAAACATACACGCCACTATACTGCGGCCGCGCCTCATAGCTGGTCCGCTTGGTTTGGTAACTCGGCAACGTTGCGTCCACAACAGCAGCCCCCCATTCCCAGGGCATGGCCGCATACCAGGGCAACAGGCTGATAGTTTTTGCGCTCATTGCGCTCTGGACTGTTCCGCCGGCGGCGGCGGCAATCGTCAGCAGCTGCTGCATGGGAGTCTGGTTAGCCACACTGTACACACCAGCCGGAACCAGCCAATCCGCCAACTTCCAATCACTGGCGAATCCAGATCCCGACAGCGCCTCCTCGGCCAGCTGCGCCGCGGTCATCTGACTGGCCTGCAGCAGGCTGGCCGGCAAACTGTACGGATCAGCCAGGTACGCACTCACGCTCCGGCCGGAAATACTATACCCCCTGGACCCATAGGCCCGATCGTGACCATAGCTCTCGATCACAAAACGCCAGACATTTCCGTTGATGGTGGCTTCAACCTCAACCGGCACGCCTCCTGACGGCCTCACCAGGTCAAGATCTACCTCACGCCGCAACGTCGCGGAAAGGCTCCAACACCAACTGCTTCGATCAGCTGATGCCGTAATCTCTAGCACAGGGATCGGCGCATCGTCAGAAACTCTTTTCAGGCTGACAGTATTCATGATGATGTAATAACTCCGTGTTGTCGGGCCTGGAAGGTCCCAGTCGTGCGGTTTATACCAGTAGGCATCTTTTGGACCGTTCCAGGTGCCGTCATAACAGATCCGCGGATCCGAGCTCGAGTCATAATCAAAAAGCAACGCATTGCCAGCAGGAGGGATAAAAACGCCAGCCGGAAAGTTGAAAATAAGCTGATCTCCTGCAGGAGCGCCATACCGGCGCACACACCAGCGGGGATACCAGTAAGGCCCGCTGATAATCGGCTTGAAGACATCTTTGACTGCGGGGTGGGAATAGTCGCAGCAAAGTAGGCGCTGCAGGTGATTAAAAGCATCCCAAGGCAGCTTCCTGGCCACATCGTTGCGCCCGGGGTGGGAATAATCGGTGCTGATCGCCCGGCCAACCGCTGCTAAAGCACCCCATGGAAGTTTTAATTGCTCACGTTGCTTCGGCTTCGGAGCACTGTAGTCAGCGGCAATATCAGCTTGCGGATGCGATGCCAAATCCCCCCAGGAACTGAGTGTCTGTCTGTTAATCTGAGGTATTTGCGCCCAGCCACCGCTCATATGCCGGTTGATATCGTCAAGCTCACCCCAAGGCCCGGACAACTCCCTGTCCAACCCAGCAGCCTGGACATGCGGCGATCGCAGAGATTTATCTACACGTTCCGGCGTCCCCCAACGTCCACCGATATTGCCAACAAGCGGCCCCAGAGTGTACCAAGTCGGAGCATAATAGGCTGAGCCACCCAAAGAGATAGACCCATCCGCGCTGATCGGGGTCGCCAACTCCCCATTAGCCCGGCCGGCAACATTTAAAAATCCACCTGTAGAGGCAAGATAAACCGTACTGGCCCGGGACTCTCCCAATAAGCCAATAACGCCATCAGCAGAAGCCAAGGCGATTGTCTTTGCTGATATAAAGCCATCAATGTTTAGCAGGCCACCAGTTGTGACAGCATATGCCAAAGTTGGCTTGGCCGCCCCAGCGATACTGAGACGGCCCTGGACTATCGCACCATCAGGCTCCGGATCTAACTGATATAGGCAACCAAAATTGACTGAATCACCTGCTGGCGGTTGATAGGCCGGCAAAGACCTGGTTGCAAACACCAGCCGGCCACCATCGAAGGAACAACCAAACACCAATCCGTCGCCTGGCGGAGGACAGTAGATCGGCTCCGTGCTGCTGCAATATATCAGCAGCGCATCAGCCATCAGTAATCATTCATCCGCCAGCTCAGCGCACCCGGCTGAAATAAAAGCAGAGCTCCACCACCAACTATCACCTTTGGGTCATCAAGGTCTTGGTAGGTCATTAAATTCCCGCCGGAGGCCAGATCTGCATCAAAGACACCAAGAGCCTTAACGGTCCCCCAATCGTTAACCGGCTCAGCAAAAGCCAGTGCCGCTGCGTTAATCCGGCTACCATCAGCCTGCAACAACCAGTTTGTATTTGACGGGTCATATCTTAACCGGTCGTATTCTGTGGCACTCACTTCAACCAGCCCCCCATCGTCCTCTGGCGTTGCCAACAAGGCTCCCAGGTAAAGGGCTGTCGGCTTTGCCCATGTGCTATCGCCAAAGAGATGTCCCAACACCTGGGCTTCAACAAAATTACTTGCTGGCATAATGATCCTCCAGTTGCACTCTCAGATTTAACATGACGGCCAATCAGGTCTGTGGGGGATTGCCATCGTCATCAACCTGATAAACACGGTCATAAATCAGGGCATTGCCATACTCCGCATCGCGATCATCAAAACATATGACATAGTACGGAGTGCGAAGACTCTGAGCGGGTAGATTACTCAGATCAAAGCTCCCATCGAAACGGGACATGGTGCTAATCACATACATCCCCGTTTGACGATCTCGGACCTCAACACGCCTTTGCACGGGACTGCCATCAAGAGCAACGGTCCCAGCAAGCCTATGAGGCCGATCCGGTGTTGTTCTCGCTCCCGGAAGCAGTAGGTAATTTAAAATCACGTTACCTCCGTAATATCGTAGGTAATAAACGTCCTGTTATTCAGGGCTGGGGAATATGATATGGGAGCTGAAAGAAACACTCTGTCTGTTTGCTCATCGTGATACTCGTAAAGCATAAATTCAGAGACTGAGACATCAAAATGAACAACCTGAGCACAAAGGATAAGAGGCAGAACACCGAGTACAAAGTTCCGGCGATAGAGCGGCTCTTCTGACGCAAGAGTTGTCGGTGATATTCCCAACAACACAGGGGTGAAAACTTGCTGGCATGTTGGGTTATCTATAGTATTTAGACTGTATCGACTATCACTCTCGGGACCGATGTAGCGTGACGGCGCGATAGTCCTACATCCCAGGCCCAACCCAGACCCATCTGGGTACCGATGCAAATCAACTGGGGCTGTAGTTGTAAAACCTACGTTATTCGTGTAGCTCGCTAGCGCTATCAATGCCGAACGATCCCAATAAGTCGCTGAATATAGATAACTAAGAGATATTGAGTGCCCAATAACACAGCTCCTGTATGGGTTATTAGACCATGAGCTTTCGAATTCCCCAAAAAAATGAGGAATCCACCCATACCGAGAGGGTAAAAGCAAATGAACGCTGTATTCATTTGCAATGACCACCCAACCAAAATATGCATCTGAAAAATGCTTCCCAAAATACCTGTCAACACACCATTGACCGGAACCTGTCTCTATATCCAACATCGTTTCAAAGGCATTCATCCTTGCAACATCAGCATCATTATTCCGATCATCAATCCGATAAAATTGCCGAACGCCAACATCAGCCCGAAAGACCGCAATATTATCGACCTCTGCAAACGGCTCGCTCCAGCCACCTACAGCCGTTGTCGCCCCGTACCCATCAATCAAGCAGGCCCTGAGTAATGCAGCCAAGCTGCCCCTTTGGGAAAAAGTGATTCCCGGAGCATCGGCATCCGTATGTTTGAAAATTCTCCATCCCATCAGTTCGCGTCTCCCCTGATCTGCAAAACAAATTCATCTGTTGGTTCTTCCACAGCCCCCTGCATCGTGGTCCTTGCAATCCATAGCGGAGCATTTGCTGCGCTGGTATAAAAACGCAAGCAGTTGGAGATTGCCCAGCCACTGCCCCAGCCGCGATAATCGATGGAAAAATACGGAACTCCGGTTGCCGGATTAAGCGGGGCGCAATTGCTGGTAATTGCCCCGCTGGCTATCACTCCCAGTTGTTCGCCAATCACATCGAATTCTGTTGTACCAGTAAATTTGATACACCAGCGCTGGGCAATACAGCCTTTATTGGTCAGCGTAAAAGGATAGTTCTTATCGTCATATTTAGCCGTGGTATCATCTCCGATCCGAGAATCATCCCAAACCCCAGTCCATGCCTTTTGGGTAAAGCTGCGGATAATACGGCCGGCCATATCACCAATGATAAGAGCTGAGGATACTTGTGTTTCACCTGCGGGGAAATTGTGGGTCAACGGACCAACGGTGCTGATGTAACCGTTGATCTGGGCTTCAGAAATCAACACCATATCCTCGATCCGGTGCGCTGCAACCAGGGGCTGCGTATAAGCAGACAGATCAAGCGGGTCGGCCATGGTGATCGTGCCGGCAGACAGATCGACGGTATAGAGCGTTTCCGGAACAGCGGTGCCGCCCTGATCGGTCACCATAACCAACGCCAGGTCACCACGCGCCAGGGTGACAACCTGGCCGGCAGTCAAATTGTCCGGCAGTAGCTCATCGGTTGTGTGGTGGATAACAGCGACGTCGCCGCTTTTAAAAATAGGCACCCGGCCGTCGCTTGGCAGCCTGATCGGCTCTATGCCGACAATATCAGCGTCTAGCGGGAGCCGAGTATAGATGACACAGTTATATAAAGCCGTCTCAGGCAAGACCGGGCTGCTAAACGTCAACCTGACCACTCCGTTAACCGCGTCAACGCCCCCCTCGATCCCCTCAGCATTAATATCCCCGCTGGTTTCCGCAATGGCACTATATGTCGCGCCATCCTGATTTTTTGCACGTACGCTCAGACTACCGGCACGCAATGGAATGCCCGGCGTCCGGAAAACGATATCACTGATCGTAAAGCCACCATCACGGGTATATAGACTATCAACCGTCATAACCTTATCCGACAATGCCGGCCAGTTTGTCAGCATAACGGTCGCATTTGCGTAATTGATCACACCAGACAGGACGCCAACCCCTGAGACGTCGTCTTTATCCCGGTAAATATTGCCACTACCGTCATCGTAAAACTGATGTCCATCAATGTTAAAGCTGACCGACCCGCCAATGGTTTGCCCAACGGCAGCAGGAGCAAGATCAATCACCATCGCCGGAGCAGAGACAGTATCGGTCGCCGTTGTCCAGGTTGGGCCATCCTCATGCTCGTAATCGATAGTCACGCTAATAACATCAGCGGCGGCATGCTCCGTCCCTAATGGTTTATAGGTCTGATAATTGTAGCCGACATCCATTTCAAGACTGATCGATCCCGTGCTGTAATCGACACTCCCCACAACAAGTGTCCCCCCGACCTCAATCAACCCACCTGCGCCATTGTCGGCAAAGCGCTGTTTTTGAGACGTGTCTTTGGAAAATCCACTGTCCAAATATTTGAAAAGAAGCTTTTTTAAATCAACGGCAATCTGGACAGCCCCTGGAACAATAGGCGCAGCCGCAACCGTATCTGCAATAGCAAGAGTTGTCCCTGCTATGCTGTGACTCAAGTTCTCCTTCCGATATGTGTCGTCCGGAACATACCGATCATAGGTGATACGGTACTCGGCATCACTGTCAGCAAAGGGCTCCGGAGTAAAGAAAACCTGCGGCTGCTCGCCTCCACTCTGGGCATAATAAATTCGACCGCTGCCGTTTCCAGCTAAAGCGCCATTGCCATCATCGGTGAGCGCATAACTTATACCGTTGATCGTCCAGTCAACGGAAACGGTGCCGGGACTGACCGGCCCATGATCAAGTGGCGCGACAATCGTTGCCTCAAGCCCATCGATCTCACCGCTGTTGTCGTGGACCTCGGTGCCATGCCCCCAGGAAAAAATAATGCTGGAATCAACATCAGGCAAAGCACCTGTTGTCAAAATCATGCTGCCGCTGGCATAGTCAATAGTCCCTGTACCAGTGTTATCTTTTTCCGGCACCAGAATACCGGCCCCATCATCATAAAGCCTGTACCAACGGCCCTGGGCCATATAGCTTGCACTGATATTGCCTGGAGCAGGCAGAGGGTCGGTCAGATTCGGAGTATAATTATAAGATCTGTTTTCCAGGGTGATGGGGATCTCCATTGAGGAAAACTGCTCACTGATGGCCATACCCGGGGTCGCAGTCAAACTGATGTTTGCCGACCAGCCACTGGGCCCATTGATAACAATCTGGCCGCTTGCATAATCAACAGTACAGCTGTAGCCTCCAGCCCCACTGACCGGGATCAACAGACCAAGCCGATCAGTAAAATCATATCCATCCACATTCAGGGTCATGCTGCCTGGGACAACCCCAGAAGAAAGGTGAATCACATTTGCCCCCTGATCCCGCGACCCAGACCATGAGAGCCCGTCAACCGGGCCCTTAGCGACAATCGTCACATTGTCCGCGCCCATCAACTGGTCAACCAAAGCCGTTTCAATGTCGCTGGTCGGCACCAATTGAGCATAAATACTGTCAACCTGGAGATATCGTTCGCCAGCCCCAGCGGCATCAGCTAACCTGCTGACCCCGTAATATTTCGAGGCATCGGCAACAACAGTTGCGTGGATCGAGGTATCTGGCTGTCCATTCTGTCTAGTGACCTCGATACCGGGAAAATCGTACTGCAGCGCTGCGGACAGACCCAACGTGATAATATTCATTTCGTAGCTGTTATTACTCACGTCATAAAACGTCTGGGTTTCCTGCGCCAGGCTCGATATCCGCACGTATTGCAGATCTCCGGTCACGGTATTGACAAACACCAGAGTTTCCCCGACATCAGGCAGATCAACGCCAGTCCCGGCAAAACAGGTAACAGAGCGCTGCCCCTTCAGTTGGTCATTCATCGGCCGCAGAGCCAGCTGATTGGCAATCGTGACATAGCTCTCAATATGATCTTGAGCGTCAGCCCGCTCATCGTAGTTGTCCCCTGTTGTAAAAACGACCACATGGACGTTATTGTCAGCCGGAGGGTTTGTGACGATGATGTGACAGCCATAGTACATATCAGTGTTATCGGTCATGACTGCAGGAAACCCTTTGCGCAGGGAGACCCGTCCATTAACCCGATCCAGCCGACTGATATCCGGAAACAGATTATTAAGCTCACCGTCAACGATCTCGCTGCCGGTCATCTCACCGCCACCATCGTCATAATCAGTCAGGCGCTCGCTGGCCATCAGCTTGATATCGGTACTGGCTATGCTCATTTACAACTCCATGAAATAGAGAGTGACAATATAGGGGTGATCATCCTCGGGGTCGCTGTGTTCATAGACCTGGTCGGCTTTTATCCGCTCACCGGTAAACACCACGTTGTGCGTGCTGCCATCATTCAGGGTTAGGGTCATCTCTAGGACGGCCTGCCGGGACAACGCGAACAGCTGTTCAAGCACGTTTTTGAAGATCCATCCGAAATTGTCCCCACCGCGCAAAGTGATAAGCCGGCCGGTCTGCTGGGCGTCGGCCTGCACGACCACGGCCCCATCGGACATGATGTCGATTTGTTCGGCGACACCGCTCCATTGATACTCATCGATCCAGATCAGATCTTCCGGCAGGGTTATATCGTCCAGTTGGATCATACGGTGATCATCCCCGCTTGCCGCAAAATCTCGACCATTTTTGCCGCGTCGGACTCGTTGAATGTGCCGCTGACCGCCTGCCCAGAAGACGACTGAAAACGCAAGGTCATCTGCTTGGTTTCCTTCGTTTTCGTGGTCTCTTTTTTCTCTGTTTTCGAAGTCAGGTCACTAATCTGTGCCTGCAGGTTTGCTTCCAGCTTGGCTTTCTGCTCTTCGCCTAACTCGGCAAGGCGCTGTCTATAAAGATCTGTAGCATGCTTGTTTAAAGCCCTGGTAAATGCGCTGCTGCTCAGCTGGCCCCGAATCCCAAGGGCTCCTCTGTTTTGATTTTGATAAGCCCGCAGAGCATCAAGTGAGGTGATTCCGTTGATTTTGTTCGTGATCGAGTCCCATTGTCCGTAAAATCCACCAGCGAATTTTGAATTTGCAGTTTTGGTTGTCGATGAGCTTTTTCCTGCCCTCTGATCAGACTTGGCACTCGAATCAGAGGACTTGGCCTTATCTCTGCGGCTCTTAGATCTACGCTCAGACAGTTCGTCCATAGCCTCGAGCTGCTCAAGCTTGTAGCGCTCAAGGTCGAGCTCAGCATCGATCTTTTCCTGCACGGCCGCCTTGTACTGCTCAGTATCCTGGCCGTAAATCTCAGCCGATTTTTCAACAGCCTGTTCGCGCAACTGTAAGATTTTTTCTTGCATCTCCGCTTCAGCCTTGGTCACCTGGTATGCATAGTCGTCACGGCTGATAATTTCGTTCTGTAGCTGTTTTTCAAGCTGCAGCTTGCGGCGCTCATAACTGTTCTTCAGCGCCTGTTCTTCTTCACGGTAGGTCTGATTGGCATCGTTCCAGAGCTGATCATTCAAAGCCTTGACCGATTGGACATAGTCACGCCTGGCCGCCAGCATCTTTTTCTGGGCTTCGGTATATCCGTCTTCGCCTTCGGTCATTGCCGCCAGAGCCCGGGTTGCTTCCCAATAGGCATCAGCTGTCTTAGACACATCACCTTTCAAATTAGCAACGGTCGGCAAACTGTCGGCCAGCGCCTTATTCAGCAGTCCCTGTTTTTCAGCAACCTGTTCCTGGGCCATAGCCAGATCCAAAGCTAACGCCGCCACGTCCCCCATGGCTTCCGCCTGATCTGCCGCGCTTTGAGTGGCTGCTGCGCCGGTTGCTTTGATCTGCTGCTCAACGTCACGCCAAGACTGGTGGTACTCGATCATCTTTTCCCGGGCTGCAGACAATTGCTGCTCGAGCTTTGCGACCAGTTCGTCATCGACAAACCACTTGCCTTTTTCTTTGGCCAGTTGCGCGGAGAGTTCGGTTTCCTGAGCCATCCAGTAGGCATAGGCACCGTGCAGCTGTTTCCTGAGCTCGATCAGCTGCTCGGCATTGGCTGTAAACACAGTCTCCTGTTGGGGGATCAGAGCATCCTTGTACTCTTTAACCTTTTCCGTCAGCTGCTGAGCGGAAGAAATTGACCGCTGCATGGCCTGGCTGGCTTCCTGCTCTGCCTGGTACCAGTCATAGGCTGCTTTCGCCGTAGCAAGCAGGGTCGCAGCCAGCGCACCATACAGACCGATTCTGGCCATCAAGCCGGCGCTGATCCGGCCGCTTGCTCCGCTGAGGATGTCAGGCACCCCAGCAGCCTTCATGCTGGTCATGATGCCAAGGATCACGCTCAAGCTGCCGCCGAAGGCTTTATACGCTGCCAGGCCACCTACGATCGTCGCAGCCAGCGCCTTGTTCTGGAGGATCCATTCAGCCGTTTTACCGGCTGCCGAAACCAGCATGGAAATCAAATGGACAATGGTCCCGGCATGTTTGGAAATAACCTGGGTGACTTCACCAATCGCCTCGCGTAGATCTTGATTATTGCGGATCGCATCATTCATGCGGGCCTGCATGTACTGCCAAGCTCCGGATAACGTTTTGATCGATTCCGCCGCCCGGCCTTCAGTCCCCGACGCCTGATCAAGCAAAACCAGATAGCGGACCTGCGCCTTTTCAAGGTCAGACAGGCTCTTCCAGGCTTTGGCATGCTCAGTGTTGGCCTTGTACCAGCTCGTGACGTAGGTCTCATTGAGGGTCAAACCGAGATATTCGGAGCTTTCAGCCTCGCCGCGCAATGCTGCGGTCACCCGTTCAATCCCGCCGGCCAGGTCGGTTTTCCCGGTCGACAGATTTGCCGAAACCTCAATAACCCTCTGCATCTGATCAGCAGACAGCCCCAGGCGCTTGGTCATTTCAATCGTTTTTGCCGTGGCCGTTTCCAGCTCTGTTTGCGAATAGATCCGCAGATCTCCTGAGAGCTCCTTGATCCGCTTGCCCCAGTCCTCCATGCTGCCAACCTCGAATTGACGGTTAGCCGCCTCAACGGCCGACTCCAGCAGATAGGTCGATGTCTCGCCGGCAGCCGTAGCACCAACCAAAGCCTTGACAGCTCTACCCACACCATAAAACCCACTGGCCAGGCCGCCCAACTGAGCCAGTCTGAGCTTGTTGATTTTAAAAAGCTTCGAGCTCGATCCGTGCAGCTCATCAATTTTTGATTTCAGGTTGCGTTTTGCCTGGGCAAGTTCCGCAGAACTGATCACGCCCTTTCTTTCGGCCGTTTCAAGGCGTTGATAGGCAGCCTGCAGGCGATCGATCTCTTGCTTGACTTTGCGCGGGTTGTCGACGTCAAGAATACCCCGCGCAAGATCGATCTTGGTTGCGGCAATGGCCTTTTGCTTGGCTTGATCAAAGGCTGTTCCAAGCCTGGTTTGTTCGGCGGATAGGCTTTTGGTATCAATCCCTGCAGAGGTTAACTGTTTCCGGAGGGCCGCCAAGGCAACATGGGAGGAGGAATATTTTTCTTTGAGCTGGCCAGACACTTTGACCGCACGGTTGAACTCGGCAACCTGTTTCTTAGTCGGCTCATCGCTTTTTTTGATTTCGGCCGCCAGGCTTTTCACCTGCTGCTCAGCGTCTTTCCAGGCCGCTTTTGCTTCAGCCGTTTGCTTGACCAGGTTTTTGTAGCCGGTGATGTTTTTCAGATCCTTCTGCGCCTTTTTGGCTTGGGCACCGATACTCTGCAGGCTCCCACCAACAGCGGTCAGGCCCTTGACTGCCGCTTGGTGCTTCGTGGTCACATTAAGAGTTAATTGTTTTTCATTGTCGGCCATGGTAAAATTTCCTTATGAATATCAAAAAAAGGATCCTGCATATTCTCATCAGCGTTTTGGTGCTGATGCTTATCAATGGCTCGCTGGTCGGCAGTCTTCTGCTAGCAGCACTATTCTGGGTTCCTGCCTTGGTCGCAGAATGGTTTATCGGCCTTTTGTCTGCCCAACCCTCTTGTAAGCGCTGCTAAAAAAACTCCACCCCCAGTTCCAGGGCGACTGATACCCGCGGACAGTCAAATCAACACACAGATCCTCTAAACTGACAGGTCTGCCAACTTGCGCCCGGCCGCGGCCAGGTGATTCAGCGACTTGAGAAAAAAAGGGTTAACCTCCTCAACGGCATCCCACAGCTCCGCCAATTGACTCGGCGGACAATCATTTAATTCCTCGTAGCTCAGCCCCGTTGACTTTGTCACTGCAGTGGCTGGAACCCGATCGAAAAAGACATTATCGATCATGGTTGCTGCCTGGTCAGAGTCCATCAGTTCGTCTATCTCAGCCATGACCAACTCTTTACAAACCACTTCCTTATTATTCCAATTGATAATCTTACTCTTACGCATCTTGTCTCCTTACCCGCCCGGAAGCCGGGCGGGATTTAAGTTCGTTAGATCACAGCTCAACGTGCTTTGTTATTCCTGCCGGCGGATGGTAAAAGCCGTGGTGCCGTTGTCCGGGATCTCACAGTTCCCCTCCAGGGCCACCTCCATAAAATCATCACTGAGCAGCTGCAAGGCACTGGTCGGCCGCAAGGCAACCTGGAAGCAGACGGCATCAAGGATTTTCCCGTCGACGAAGTTCTTTCCGCCGAAACGGATCTTGACCTTGATATTGGGATCGCTATTGCCGGTAATGTCGCTATAGCTCATAGCTTCATGGTCGAAGCTGCAATGGATCACATCAGCGGCATCGATGCCGCCGCCGGAAATCGCCATCACCATGCCCAGCTCATAATCGACCCGGTAATCGGTGCCCTCTTCATAGGTGGTCGCGTCAGTTTCGTCCTTAACAACCACGTTGCTGATTTTCGCCTTACTCACTGCCACGTAAACGTTAAGACTCGATACCGTGACCGCCTCGCTGGCCACTGACCCTTCTGCCTGGGTTCCCTCAACGGCCGCGCCAAGCACAGCCATAGCCATGTTGGTGCTGGACACTTTTTGCAGGGTAAAGCTGACCGTCGGCTTGCCCGGGATAACTGCCGTAGCGATCACCTGGCCATAAGTCGACCGGCCCTTACTGACCTGCTCTTTGATTTCGTTTTCAACCTGGATCTGGAAATCTTTGACCGATCCTTCCAGGCGGTACCCGGTCGGGGCATTGTTGTTATCGAGGCGATCAATATAGACATCGCCGCTGCCTAAATAAGATCCTGCTGCCATGGGTTAAATCCTTTCTTCAATCGTTACGGTAAATGGACTGTAAAACTTCGGGTGATAGGTTTTGGTCAGATAATCGCTATCGATCTCCACCTTGCCGAGCTTGGCCCGGTACAAGGCCAACATGGCCTGTTCGCGCAACGCTTCGGCCTGCAGCCGACCCTTATAGGTTCTGAGCTTGACGGTGACATCAGTCCCATTGACAGAGACGGATTGGCTTTCTTCCGTCGCATCGCCTTTCCGTACAGCCGACCACATTTTTACGGTGAACAGATTATCAAGCTGGCGGATGTCTCCGCTGTTCTTGATGGCTAAAATGACGATCGCCGGATAGCAGTCGACGTCAAGCTCCTGATCTTCGTCGAAGTCAATCTGGATGGTCGGGGCTCTGCCCAGCTCGTTGACGCACCAGCCGATAAAATCGGCATCGGCCGCCAGGGCGGTCTGAATCTTTAAAAGCATGGCATCGGTGCGCATTATTCCGCCTTTCTCAAAAACAAAGTGACTTCGCCGTTGTCGTCGTCACAGCGCACAATGTTGTATAAAACGTTGCCCGTTGTGATCTTTTTGACTGCCAGCGGCCACTGTCCAATAGCAGTCAGGTCCTCTTGTAGACAGCAGCAGCTGGGCCCGTCGTGGCCTCGATCGTCAAGGTACGGGTCCGCCTGGGCCGGGGCGTGGTTAAACAGGACTCCGTTATCAAGATCGCCCCCATCAATAGCGGCCGCCTGGCCAAAATCACGGAGCGCAAAGCGCAGGACTTCGAGGGGATCGATCATCGGATTTTCCCGATCATATCTGTGCTTGTGCCTTTGGCCTTATCAAAGCTTCGCATGGCGCCGATCCCCAACATGCCGGTGATGACGGTAAACAGTTCCGAGGCATTCAGCACCGGCGGCGCGCTCATCGGCACCATTGTGTCGTTTGGACCAGGCACCATCGGGATGTACCCTTTTGCCTGCAGAAAGACCCAGATCCACAGCAGCAGCGGATAAATGATAAACTGCCAGGCCAGAGCAAAGCCGCCCACCCAGCCAACGAAAGGCCGCCACCCGGCGACAAAAAGGCTTTTATGTTGGGCCTCAACCTTATTGACCTCAAGCTGCCCAAGCATTAACTGGACATGAGCGTTGAGCTCTTCAAGGCTTCCTTTTTGGCGCAACTCTTCGAGCTTTCGAATTTCCTCAGCTCGTTTATTGGCATCCGGCCAGATTCTTTCCACTACCGATTTTCCGAGATCAAACGCCGCTGATAATGGATCAAAACTCATGCAAAGCCTCCTGGCTATCGAACCTCAAACTTAAAGTTTTGGATCTGGGTACACACAACATTCGACAATGCACTCTCGTTGCCGGAACCGTCATAAGCCGTTACCGCAAAACAGCTTGCGCCTGAACTCGGAATGGTAGTTCTCAAGACATTTCCGACATCCGCGATCATCCTGAATTTCGTTGCATCCAAACTCTCAGCCCCATAAACGCGATAGCCGACAACTCCCGCTGACGGGCTGGCATCCCAGCTGAGAGTCACGACCAACAAAAACAGCCAGGGCAGCCAGCGCTTTAACCAGTTTTTCAAACGATCGAGTAACGAAAGTTCTCGACCGTTCCCGACAAAGGGGAATGGACGATCTCCAATTCAGGAGAAAAAATTTCACTGGTTGCATTGAAAGCGCGTACCTTGTAGGTATGCGTTCCAGGCTCAACACCAGCGAACAACACATCAATCTCGGCAAAGGCAACCCCTTCAATAATGGTCGTGCCGTCTTCAATCAGGTCATACCCACTGGCCCCGTCGACCGGGGCCCAGGTGAAGCGATAACGATCAGCCATGGCATTTACTCCGTTTCGATCAGTTGCCGATACCGCCGCATGATCTTGGTCACATACTCGCGGATCTGTTTATAGTCCGGGCGCTTGCCGTCAACGATGCAGCGCGGATCGCCCAGGAAAATTTGCGCAAACGGCCAGCGCTGCCAACGCCCAGCCGGCCGGCCGGCTTGAATCCAGTCTCCAAAATCACCAGGGTGGCCATCGTTCCGCCGCCCCAGTTCCAGAGCCTTATTGATATATCCGCGGCCACCGTTGTAAGAGGCCAGCGCAAAACAGATCCGCTCATAGGGATCCGGAATCTCACCAAACCGGCCATATAGCCAGCCCATATAGCGGATGCCGTTATCAAGATTTCCTTCCGGATCGAACCCGTCATAGTCACCATCGATCCATTTGTCAGTTGCCGGCATCAGCTGCATCAGCCCTTTAGCCCCGCAGTGCGATTCAGCGGCCGGGTTCCAGCCGCTTTCCTGATAGATCTGGGCATGGATAATCAGCTCGCCATGATCAAAGGTCAGCAGCTCCGGGAAATGGTCCTCAATCTCCTGGCGGATCACCGGGGTATAAATAGCGCGGGTTGTTTCAGCGTTCATCCTTCTACAATCCTCCTGATATCATCGTCACTGACGTTGTTCTTAATGGCGATGACAACAATGATCCCTTTGAGGGCATCCAGCCTTTTGATGATTTCGTTATCCCTGGTTTCGACCTTCGCGGAAAGCCCATCAATACGCCTGGAAACCTCTTGTCGATGCAGTCGGCATTGATCTGCTGTGGCGTATTCGGTATCAACGGTCTTTTTCAAAAACTTGCGGATGGAATATTTCCCTATCTCGGAAAACAAACCACCGGCCGCAGCAACAACAACAAGGCTCAGCCCTAACTGCATCGGCGTCAGAGTCATCAAAGCGCTCCTGGTTAGCTGGCGTTGCCAGAAGTGGATTCAGTAGGCGATACTTCCGCTGCGGTCATGATCTCAGCGGCTTTCTCCTCAGCCACCTTAACCAGTTCAGCTGCTTTAGTTTCAGCATCCTCAATGATCGCATCAGCCTTTTCTTCAGCCGCCTTGATAACCTCATCAGCCCTCTCCTGAACGGCGGACTTACCCGCCTGCTCAAGGGTCTGCGGCAACGCTGCAGACCCAGCCAGGATCAGGCCTTCGGCGATATCCTTGGCACAATCGAAAACAGCCGATTCTGTGCCCGGCACGCGATTAACGCCTTTATATTTGATTGTTTCGACAGCTACGATTTTCACAATTCACCTCGCTATTAGGGTTCCGGGGCCTGAATCACGGCCCCGGTCAATCAGACAACCTTGGCCGATGTAAAAGCATCGGGCTGCAGCAATGCCGGCAGCGGGGCCGACTGCACCAGGATGTAGCGCACAGAGGGGTTTTTCTCGGTCCAGCTCTTCGGGAAACGCTTGACCGCAAAATTGCCGGCATCAAGATCCTGGATCATGCCGTAGAGGCGTTTGTTTTTAGCTGCGGGACTCCCCAGCCAAAACTTGTCAACCGGGACAAACGGTTGCGTATTACCATCGTCATCGGTATAAAATTGATCATAGGTATAAAGATCGATGTTCACGCCGATATCCCGGAAGGTGCCGACAAAGGTCACCCCTTCGGGTAAAAGCTTCGGGTCGATCTTGCCTTGTTCGATATTTCGGATATCGAGCCTGTCAACCACTTCTGGGTGATCGATAAAAGCAGCCATGGCGTCAGTACCGCCAAGAGCAATCGTCGAAATAACTCCGGAATCTTTGGCGTTCAACTGGGCCCAGGCGCGGACATCGGCACGGGGATGACTATTGACCTTATCAGTCCACAGATCGGTCCCGGTCAGGGTGTGTTTGTGGGTACCGGACATCTGGAAATCGATAGAGGTATCAACACCATCGCCCTTGACAATAACGGCTCCGGTATCGATCGCCTGCGCGGCCATCCATTCTTCGCGGTCGCTGATTTCATCATCGGCCTCGGCCAACAGCTCGCCGGTTTTTTGTCCCAACCGCTGAGCATGATTTTTACCACCTTGGTAAATTGTTTCCCCGGCATTGGTCTCGTTCAGGTCATCAGGCGTCAGGACTTTGAGTGGTTTGACATAGGGCGGTTCAAAGGTCTTCAGGGTGCGGCCCTGCTTTTCCATCAATTTGCCAGCCACTACCGGAGCAACAAACGGCGCCAGTCGGCGCTTCCCCTTGATGATTTCGATATCAACGGCCTTGGTCCCGAAGACCTTTTCACCCTTGAAAAACGTCCGCAGAATAAACGTGGTTGGGCCCTGGCGCTGATCAAGCGCTGCCATCATGGTCCGTGGCTTAAACAGGCTGACATTGCCCAGCAGGATCGGCGCGGTTTTGCCAACATCGTCCAGGCTGGCTCCATGCTGGCCAATATGCTGCAGGCTGTCGGCAAAGACCGGCAGGCCGACAAACGCCAGCGCGATGGCGACCAGCACAACCAGGGAAGAAATAATCCAATACTTTTTCATTGTGTCTTGTCTCCTTAACAGTGAAGTGCTGGTCAGGCCGGCACAGATTTTTTGAGGAAGATCGACAGATCCCGCAGCGCGTCGCGGTGGGTATCTGCCGTGTCCGTCCCGCCGAAGGTCAGGGCGTTTTCGTTAAACTCTCCCGACAGGAACAGCGGCCCGACAGCATCACCCGCGATGGCATCGACATCGCTCGCCAAAACAGCAACCGGACTCTGGATCGACGCCGTACCACTTCCCGAATCGACGGCGACCAGCTTATTGCCGTTGGCACTGTCTTTGGCCAGTACAGTGCCGCGGACTAGAGTTCGACCGGACAGAATAGTTCCATCCCCGGTCACCAGCGGAAAATCACCCGCGATCAAATTGTCGGGGGTATAGGTTTCAAGATCAGGCATTTGTTATCTCCTTACGGATAATGGTTCAGGCTTTGTTCATGCCCGCGACAAGAGAGGCGACCGCCTCTTTTTCTTCTTTCGCGGCCGTTTCCTCGTTACCCGGATCAGCTGCCGGAGGGGACTTTGGCAGATCTTCCTGCATGTCGGTCAGAGCTGCATGGCGGGCCGCTTTTTCAGCCTGGTTGACGGCCAGGGCGGCTTCTGCCCCAGTGGTTTTGCCATCGGCAGCCAGTTTGGCGATCAGCTCTTCATGCCCGGGGATCAGGGCGGCGTTGACAGCAGCTACACGGTCAACCTCGGCCTGGATCCCGGCCTTCTTGCCTTCCTCCAACCCGGCCTGTTTCCCTTCATCCCGGCCAGCCTGAAAGATGGCAGTATAGGAATCCGGATACTTCGCTTGAATTTCTTCGGGCTTCATAACGTCTTCTCCTTGGTAAGGTGTTTGTTGGGCGGAAAAACCCACATGGGTACTGCCGCCGAATTCCTGCTCCATCTCCTCGATCACATCCTCAAACGAGCCAAGCCGATCAGCCATGCCGGCATCGACAGCGGCCGCACCAACAAGCACACCGCCCCGGCCAAAATCGCTTTTGACTTTCTCCACCGTAACGCCCCGGTGCAGCGCGATCTTGGCGATCATCACCTCGGCCAATGCGTCGACCTCGGCCAGGATATGCTTGCGGCCTTCTTCGGTTTTGGGGTCAACACGCTTGTTCGGGCTGGCCGATGAGACAATCTCGATATGCTCAATGCCGGCGTCTCTGCGGGCCTTACTGTCATCACGGATTGTGGCGACAACGCCGATAGACCCGAGGATGGCGGTTTCGTCGATGATGATTTGCTGACTGCCACTGATGGAAAAATACCCGGCACTCGCTGCGGTTCCGCCGACATAGGTCCACACCGGTTTTCCGGCGCGGTGAACCATGGCTGCAAATTCATTGATCCCGTTAACCTGCCCGCCTGGGGTATCCGGCCAAAGCAAGAGCGACTTGACCGAATCATCTTCGATGGCCTTTTGAAAATCCGTCGACAGGACCCCCAGGGATGTGGCCCCGGAAAACTCGGTAAACAAATTGGCATAGCGAAAGATCGGCCCATTGATCGGCACCACGGCAACGCTGCCGCGCCGCTCAACCCGACGAGTTCCGGGCAACTCTTCACCGATCTTTGACTTGAGCGCTTCGATATCGCCTTCGCGGTTGGCAATGGCCAGGATGGTCCGCAGACCATCTTCGGTAATAGCCCAACGCTCGGACATGACGGCCTGTAGTGCGGTTTTCCTGATTCTGTCAGGCATTCGCTGGTTCCTCCTTTTTGGGCTCTGCCGTTGCGATCGGCTCCTGCAGACCATCGGCAACCCGCCGCTTGACTTCCTTGGTGCGCTTCCGGTGCGTTGCCAGGTAATCGCCGCCGTCATAGCCGGCTTTTTCCTCAGCCATACTGGTCAAACCGGTATCGGTCCGCTCGCGCACGGCCTTGGCCTCGACCAGCTCATTGATCTGGCCTTTACCCGGTCCATGCCAACTGGCCCCAAGGTAAGCTTGGCGAATCAGCGGGCTGGCAAAATAACCGGGTGCTGGTCGCCGGCCGGTCGCCACCGCTTCGTCTAGCCAGGCAGCATAAAACGGGTTACACCAGCCACGGGCCAGCTTGCTCCGGCGCTTGAGATACATCCGCCAGGCTTCATTGATTGCGCCACGGCTGGCTGAATAGGATTTGTTGAAAACCTTCAGGACGATCTCATAAGGCATTTCGATACCGACGGAGATCTCTTTGACGATCGCCAAGAAGAACGGCTCAAAGTTTCCACTGGGCCGGTTCGGGTCGGCCATCTGAACCGATTCATTTTCCGCCAGATCAACAATCAGGCCGCTGCCCATGGCAATCGGCTGCTTGTCTTTGGCCGGAGCTTGTTTGGCGAGAGGTGGAGCGGCAGGGCTAATTGGCCCTGGTACCGGCGGGCCGGAGAGGCCTGGAACACCCTGGCCAGATTCGGTCTTGATAAAAACCGTAAACAGCGACTGAATGACCGAGGCCATCAGTTCCGCCTGGGTCAGGCGGCTCAATTGTTTTAACGGCTCAATAACCGGAGCCAAAAGCGGCACACCGCGGTGTTGATCAATCCGCAGCATGGTGAGCAGGTGAACCACATTAGGTTCGCCGCGTTTTTCTCCAAACGCGCGAACTTTGTCCCACTCTTTCGCTTGGTAAACCAGGTTGCCCGGATGAGTTTTGAGGATGTGATAATATTCCGGAGCGCCGTCGCCATCGAGCTGGACCCCGCCGGCCAGGGTCGCCGTGTCGAGAGCGTCATTTTCGTTGCAAACGCGGTCGGCCTCGACCATGGAGATTTTTAGGCCATACAGATCGCCAGGGCGTTTTTTGTAGGACTTCACGCCAAAGACATCGCCATTCTCCAGCATCGATCGGAAAGCCAGTTCCTGCATGTCCCAAAAATTAAGCTTCCGGCGCAGGTCGCAATTGAGACACCACAGGTTAAATTCGCGCTCGGTGTCTTCTTCCCACTTGTCCGCCTGCTCATCGCTCATGCCCAGGAATTCACGGTCGATGGAACTCTGCAAGGCCAGTCCTGCACCGACCACGCTGGTGACGATCGTCCCGACGGCACCGCCGGCCATGGGTGTATTGCGGATCAGATCGCGGCTGTTTTCCCGCAGCGCGGGCAGATCGGGGATAGTGTCAGCATCGGCGCTACCGCCACCGGTCAGCCAATTCATAATGCTGCGGCGGGTTCTATCGGCGCCGTCATATCCACCGCCACCGGTCAGCGCTTCCAATTGCATCCGCCCGAGATAACGCCGGGCCGCCATCTTTGGAGAAATCCTGGCCAGGAACCGTTCAGCGCGATTCAGCTGCAGGCTGTCGGCACCCTGATTCATAACGGCGCCCCGGCATTCACCCGGGATGCTCCGGACAGACGGGCAACTTCACGCTGCCAATATTTGATTTGACTGGTGATCTCACTTAAGGAGGGCATTTCTTTGCTGCTGCGGCCAGCGCCCCTTGTCGCGGTATAGGACTGGCAATCGTAATCAAGACTCATCTGCAGGTATTTATCGAGTTGAGCTTGTGCCTGGTCTAGCGTGACAGCCATATTCACTCCCGGAAAATGGATACAAAAAAAGCGCAGCGGAAAAAGTTTTCCGATACGCTCTCTTATCTTGTGAATATTCCGGCGACCCGCAACAGTTTTTTTTGAAAAAAATCCAAATCGTCAGAGACGTGCGAGTTTTTCTCTATTTTCCGCTATAACTAAGGCATCTTTGATACAATCAATTTCCAAGGCCATGGCAATAACCATATGATGAACAAAAGGACAACTAGGGATATTTCCCTAGAGTTCTACGATTGCATGACTCGCCCTTCTTTTTTAAAAACCAATTCCTATAGCGGTCAAAGCCCCCCTGACAGCAACTTTTATAGCAGGATAGAGTTTTTGGCACGTCTCAACCATCTTGCCAACATTATCAACAATCTCGACAGTCCCCTTCAAAGACTCCTTAATCGTTTTAGAAAAAGTTTTTTCCTTGTCATTCAGTTCCTCTTCCTGACCCTTTTGGGTTTTTCGGAGAAACGTATCCAAGAAGACTTTCTGCTCCGGTGAGAGAGAGTCACTCTCTGCTTTCTTGTAATACTCCAGCAAGGTCGACAAACCATTACTTTCCGGATGAACCTCGAAGTTATTATTATGCTGTTCATTGACAGCGGAACCATAGATAGTCGCTCCTGTATTATCCATATAGTTAATTTTTTTTCCCATTTTCTTTATCCTTTCTATGAATTCGCCGTAGTCGGATATGTTATCGAAAATTTTTAACCAACCTTCAAAAGCAACATTTTTTACGAAATTTTTATTAAATAATGGATAACATTCAATACCCTGATTCCGTTTCAATCTATCTAAAGATGGAATAGTTCCTATAGATCCAGAAAATCTTTTAAATAGCACACCAAGCTGCGCGATATCAGGACCTAAAAAGATCAGCTCGATTCTGCTTTTAGCAGGCTGATAATTCACGATAATCGCGGCAGATTCATCTCCCATAACGAACCCATCACGCCAGATATTTTCATAGGTGAGAACCTCTGGAGTATCTGGATTAAACAATTTCGAGACAAGTGCAGTACGAATCCCAAAAGGAAACCAAGGTAGGTTAAAGCGAAGGGTAAATGTATACTTCTCGTTATTGTGTATCCACTTTTTAATAAATTCAGGTTCATCGGATTTGCACGCGTTAGGAATATACCAGAAATCTTTACCAGAAATTAAATAGCCCCGCTCACATAAAAATATTCTAAAGACCAATTGACTTAGGTCATCATCCTCCGAATTATTGAAATTGCTCTCAGATATCATCCCTTTGTTATTCATAACATCGGGATGATTCAAAATCCGATAAGCCTTTTTAGTCAACCAGTTGTTATCCAGGCAATAAATTTGTTGATCTAATAATACTTTAGTTAGAACACCAAGTGATTTCAGGGCTTCAAGGTTTGAATCCTCTTCCCCCAGCTGAAAACTAAAGACCTCTTTAAGATTTTTAGCGGTAAGAATCTTACTTTTTTTAAACTCCTTCTCGACAGCTTTCCTCTTTCTATCCAAGTCCTTGGTTATCTGATAACAGCTCGCATTGGCCTTGCTGATAAGCTGCTTGATAAATTCCTGAAATTCAGTACAAGGTTCCCCTGCACTAGCTGATTTTCTGCAATCATTGCCCTTGCGTAGGCATTGCTCTTGACGACAGCCCTGCTCTTTACAGGAAAAATAGTAAAAACAGTCTCCATCTAAAAGGTGCGGAAACTCACGGCGCAGACGTGTTTCATTCTGCTTGCTGTAAAGATTCTCATATTCGTTAGTGACCACCAGAACCTGGATCTTACGGAGGCCATCAGCTCCTGACACCAGATCCTGAATCTGCGCCAGCCATACATCCGGAGCCTGTTCGTGGCGGTTATCCACCACCAGCACATAAACGCAGTTCTCATGCAGAAAAGCCAGGTGTAATCCATAAAAAATGGTCTGCCCGGCAAAATCCCACAGCTTTAGTTTCAACCCGTTCAATGCTTTGTTTCTATCACCCAACCAGTCAAACCGATCCTGACCAAAAGTCACGTCATCACCATGGATAAAAACACCCGAAGTTGCCCCACCTTGGTGCTCAGCAGGGTCCTTGCCTAGCAACCGCTTAAACAGGGTCGTCTTGCCCGCACCGCCGGGGCCGACCAGCAGAACCCGCACTTCTTTTTGCGTGACAACATCTCCCAATATGGCCTGGCGTATGGCCTCGGGGTCATTGCGCTGCGCCTCGCTCAGATTGAACTCAAAGTATGCTCGAATGCGTTCTTTCGGAAGAGGCTCATTGTTAAACAGGCGGTTCAAATCCTCAGCGACAAAATCAAGGCCCAGACGCACAAGGGTCTGCAATAATGCCTCTTCTCCTTCTGCGACAAAGTCCGGGCGGCCCTTCGGCCACAGTTTTTTTTGAGGAAATGCAGTTGTCCGCCGTTGATAATACCTTTTCAGAACCTGGTAATCTGGGGTACAAGCGGCGTAGGCGGCGGCGGCGTAGGCGGCGTAGGCGTCAGCGGAGGAGGCGTCAGCGGCGTCAGCGGCGTCAGCGGCGTCGTAGGTGTCGTAGGCGTAGACGGCGGCGGCGTCGTAGGCGGCGGAGGCGTCGTAGGCGTAGATGGCGGCGGCGTCGTAGGCGGAGGCGGCGGAGGCGGCGGCGGCGGAGGCGGCGGCGGAGGCAGCGAAGGAGGCGGCAGCGTAGGCAGCGGCGGCGTAGGCAGCGGCAGCGGCGGCGCGGGTGTCGTAGGCGTCGTAGGCGGAGGCGTCGTAGGCGGAGAGATAGGCGGCGGCGCGGGCGGCGGCGCGGGCGGCGGTGGAGGCGGCGTCGGAGGAGGCGGAGGAGGCGGTGGAATACTCCTGTATATCTTTTCCGCCAGACAGCAGAAAAAGCGGCCTGATAACAGCAAAACAGTGCGCAACCGGCCCTTTCCGCCAGACAGCCTCAATCTTGGTCAAACCCAACAGAGGGACGGCCCGCAAGGCAGCACGGTAGGCATACCAAACAACAGCCCAGGGATCCTTGCTGGCAAGCTTTTTTAGATCATCGCGTGTCGGCAACCCAGATTTCGCCATACAGCCTCCAAAGCATGACATCACATTAAAAAGAAACTTATCTTCATATGTATAATTTTATGGTCGTGATTTCAAGCAGAACGCATGGAGAATAAGGGGCCTGGATGACCAAATTTTAGCCGTTCCTCGTTAACCTATCTCAGCAATCATCCTGCAGGACAATATTCAAATAATAATATTTCCCACCTGATTTCTTGCGCTTGATGCCGTGGGCTTGGAACATGGTGCCGAACAAGCGGTGCGAGGGGATTGGGTCGGAGGGGTGGCGTTGCAGCCACCAGTTGGAAAATGCGTTGTACAGGTCAGTCGAATTGGTCAGGGTGCCTAACTGTGACTGACAACTCTCGGTCAAGAAAAACCGGATTGCTTCCTGGACCTTCATTTGTTCATCGGTCAGCAGGGTTTCGTCCGGCATGTCGACCAAGTCTTCAAAGTCGATACCGGTCAGGATGAGGTAAGTTGAAAAAATCGGACACCAAAGTTACTATCCTTTGGTCCCGGATACGGACTTTATTACACCATCCGCGGGGATGTCATTGTCTTGTTGCTATGCGGTGGCGATAAAAGCAGCCAAAGCAAGGACATTGAAAAAGCAAAACAGATACTGGAGGAATCATGAGTATCAAAACTAAAAAATTCGACGCCAGCGAATACCTTGACAGCCCGGAAATGATCCAGGAATACCTGCAGGTGATGCTTGATGAAAACGGCATCGAAGGCTTCCAGCGCGCCCTTGGCGATGTCGCCAAAGCGCAAGGCATGACCGAAATTGCCAAAAAAACCCAGCTCAGCCGCCAGAACCTGTACAAAGCCCTGACCCCCGGCAGCTCGCCAAAGTTTGAAACCATTAAAAAAGTCGTTGAGGCGGTTGGCTGCAAGCTGAACGTGGCTTAAACAGCTACCCTCTTACTTTGAATCTCGCGGCCCAGCGGCTACAGACTGCGATGCGGTGCCTCTGGGCATTCTCAGTATGCGGACACAGCAAATCAACGTAGGTCAGACCAGCGGTTTGCGGGCCGTCATTTTTTTGATTTTGCTAAACGCCGCTATATGTTTTTATAAGCACACAAACTGCCAATTCCAAATCTTTTGATCACAACACGATCACCCGGGGGCAAAGAATAAAAATGAAGATTTCAGATTTTTGGGCTCTTTACGATAAATTTGGATGGTTTGCAGTTATTCTAGCCATTGTTTATCTTATCTACGGTTTCTTTGTCTGGGGTATAGGCACTGAAGGAATTCATCGTGAACGTTGGCGCGGGTGGCTCGCCAATGATAGCCTGGGGCAAGGCTATCGCCGATTTCTCATTGGCGGTCTGTACAAACTTGCCAGCTGGATTGGGGATCAAGATCGACTCTTTCCGCATGTATATCCTCAACCTAAAGAAGCCATTCAACTCCCCACCAAACAAAGCTCTAAAACACACCGCCACGGCATTATCAATAAACTCTTCCATACCTCCATGAGTCCCTGGACACAAAAATCTTTTTTTTTCTGCCTTCGAATGGCGCTTATCTACCCGATTATCGCCCTTCTTCTGGGATGGTTTTTCGGGGCCACGGGTAACCTAGGAGACATAATTTTTCTGCCATCAACCTCTATTTTTCGACGTCTCCTATTTATGCTTTTGATTAGTATAATGAGCTACTCTTTTTATCAATCTATGAACAAATCAGGTTGGCGCTTTTTGCAGTGGTATTTTGCCGGCACCGTTGCCCTTGCCATTGCCGGTGCCCTTGGCGGTCCCTTTGGCTTTGTCGGTGCCTTTGCCTTTGGCAGTGCCTTTGCCGTTGCCGGTGCCTTTGCCGTTGTCGCTGCCGTTGCCGTTGTCGCTACCGTTGCCGGTGCCGCTGCTAATACCTGGATTTTCGGTACGACTATACTTTTTTTCATGACTATCCTCCCGCTTCTCAACGGGCCCTTGGATTGGCTGTCCCTTGGACTGACTCGGGGTCTATTGCAAGCCATTGGTGAAAAAAGACACAAGGGAGCCCGTGCCCTGGGCTGGGCATTCTTGGATCTGATTGTCGCCCTACTATTAATGGTGGCGGTTTCGGTAATCCTTGTTGCGGGAATCGGAGTATTCAATCTGGCCACACTAAAATTATTCGGGAGGTCGGCTGTCGACCTCCCGCAAATCCTCGCCGCGCTGAGGGCCAACCCTTGGTCCATTGATCAACTCTGGGTTTATTTCATGGTTTTTTCCACCCTGTTGCCAACTCTGTTGCACGCGTTTATCGCATTAATGGCCTTGATTTCCTGGCTGCCAAGTCAATATCGTCATTGGATGACGGATCCAGAATATTTTATAAAGGACCGGGACCGCCGTTTGACAACAAAGTTCTGGTTTTTGATTGTCCCGCCCGTCAGTTTCATTATCGCCCCAGCCCTGTTTGTCTACGGCCTGTACTGGCTCTTGTCATGGCACGGAGATCTTCTTGGCCTGGGCATATTGAATATGCTGGACGGAATTGCCGGGTTGTTTGCGTGAGAGAGTTCCCCTCTTAAAAGCCCCTGCTCTCTTTCACACCACGATCCCCTCATTCCGAATCCGCCGCCCGGCGGCAGCCTGCTGCTGGGCTTGTTTCTCTGGCACCGGCCAGGTCCTGATTCCGATATAATGCGCATAGGCCAGGTCATAGACGCAACAGTCCCATTGGTGGTTAGCTTTTCCATCAGGACAATGCCAGATCCCTTTTTCGTCCTGATATTCAACGCAGAGCTGCGCTGCGTAATCTTCGTCAATTTCGCTGTGGAACAAATAGGCTCCTGGATCGTCGCGCTTTATTTCCAGCTTGCCGGCCAGCATGTTTTTATAAAAAATTGTGTCGACGCTGTAGAGGTTCAGACCGCCGGGGATTTTGACTTTCGTGCCCGGGTAATAGTCGATCGTGTTCCAACTGACCGGAGCCCCTCCCCTGGTCGATTTTCCTTGGCAGGCAAGAATATGCGGATGCAGCCTGGTCCAATCATAAACTTCTGAGGCGCGGGTCCCTTGGGTATCGATCATGCCGCCCTGGACCATCCAGCGTTGCCCGTAGCCATCGATATATTCGCGGTAGATGACTTGTTCCAACGCTTTTTCAGATTCCACTTTTCCTTCGGAAACCAAGTGTCCTCGCCCGTCCATGCCGAACTCCCAGGCCGTAATTCTGTAGTAATAACCAATTTTTTGAGTATCGCCACCAAAGGTTAGACAGGCGATCTGGAAATTATCGCCACTCGGGACAATCCCGCGCGGCCGGTGCATATCCCGCAGGGACAAGATAATGCTTTCTTTGCGGTCCTGGGTGTAATCAACCCAAGGTTCGGCCTTGCGTTGATTCATAAATTTTTTGAGCTTGGTTTTATCTTTTTTAGCCCGCAGAAAGTCGGCGGCAATTTCCGACAGCGACACAAAACGACTGAGCCAAGCCGGGATATGGAAGCCGATTTTTTTCGGTTTGTGCGCCCGCAGATAAGCGAACAGCTCCAGCTGGCTACCGCGGGCCTGCCATTGGCCTTCCCGGACAGCCTTATTCCGATGTTCATCATCCCAGAGCTCGCCACAATCGCAACATTTATAGTGGGCCAGGCGTTTGTTCTCTATCCGCTCCGGATCGCGCTCATCTTCTGGCCACTTGATGTTGTCAAATTCCATCAGCTGCATACTGCCGCAGTGCGGGCAAGCAACCCAATAATCAAAAATAACTTCAGCTTCCTGGGTCAACGCGACCCAGATATTGCCGCTTTCGACCGTCGGCGTGCTGATTTTCCAAGTGGTACGGCTCTCGCTGTAGGTGTTGGTCCGCATCTCCGCCAGTGAGATCGGGTCGGCCTCGCGCTTACCGCTGGCCAGAGGGTATTTATCGACCTCATCCAGGATCAAATGCTTGATCGGCTTGTTCCCCAAGCGGCTTGGAGAGGTGGCCCAGCCCATGTAGATCGGCATATGGCGCAGGCTGATACGCAGCCCTGCGACGTCATCCTGGACGCCGGTTAAATAGCTGCGCAGCTGCGGCGAGCTGTTGATCATGGGTTGGATACGGTCGCGGCTGTTTTCCTTGGCGGTCTGCTCATCGGGAAAGACATAGAGCACCGGGCCGGGATCCTGATCGATCGCGGCACCGACAAAGTTATGCGCGATCTCAGAGCCGCCGACCTGCGGGGCTTTGCACATGATGACGGTCTGGACACCCGGGAAGATCGACGCATCCATGATGCCGACAAGATAGGACGTTGATTCGTTGCGCCAGGCCCCAGGCAGTGAGCTCATGGTGAGCACCCGGTGTTTCTCTGACCATTCCGACAGAAGGATCTTCTTCTTTTTGCGATAGATATCGCGTTCGGCCTTGCTGAACTTGAATCCTAGCTGCTTACACTCGCGGCGCTCGATACGATGGCGCATGGCGCGCGACATCCAGGGGACGTCGGTCCTGACCCGGATCGTATTGGTATCGAAAAGCTGCTCAGCCGTATTGCTGCTCATTCGACACCCTCTTCAGAATCATCTTCAGCATCGATAAACATCACCTGGTAACGGTCGGTCGTGGCAAACTCATTGAGCCGCTGGTCTTTGCCGTCAAGCATCAGCTGCAGCAGTTCTGATCGTTTATCCTGGCTCCCTCCACAGATCTGGATCCACTCGGCAACATTTGACCGCAACCAGTAAGTCAAACCGGAATCGAGCACCGCGGCCCGGGCAGCCAGCTCCATTTCAAAGTCGTCTTTTGGGAGAAATTTTCCGGTCTTTTTGTTGTACTCAAATTCTTCAAGCTTATCCTTGCGCTCGAGCATCCGTATTTCGAGTTCCGATTTGAGCTTTGATCGTTCCTTGTCTTCTTCGCTTTGCTCCAGGTCCTCATAGCGCGATAACCCGGAGGCCGGGTTATCGATATATGCCTCAACCGACGATTTCAGGACCGACTTATCGGCCTGCACCTTGAGCAGGCCCTTTTTGACATCGCCATAGAGCTTGCCCTGGGAAATGCTGTAGCCGTTTTTGTTGAGGTATTCCAGCACAGCTTTCCGGCTATCAAAGCGCTCTTCCTGGACCATGTAGGCTTGCCACAGGCGGTCAACCGCTTCGCGCAAGCCTTCTTTGGCGGCGTCCCAGTCTTTTTTGTTGCCTGCCGTCGCCGCCTGCTGGTAGGCGCTGCGGGTCGACTCGACAGCATTCTGCATGATGTCAAGTTCCAGGCGATCGTCATCGTCGACGGCATCCAGGAGTTTTTTGAGGCGTTCGGAATCGGTCATAGGGTGTTGTCTTCTTCTTCGTCATCTTTAAATTCAAAAGTTTTACATTCTCCACCATTGCCAATCTCAATTTCTTCAGCGGTGCAATCAAGCCCGTCAAGGTGTTTGCACAATCCGTTGCAGCATCTAAAAACTGTTGCCATCTTTATCTCCACGAAAAGAAATTAGCATCCAGGGCATTCCCCTTTTAAGCTGGGCTAGCCGATAAACTCAAAATCTGCCGGATCAGCCCGGTCTAAATTCCATCACCCCTTATCCTGAAACTGAGGCTTAAGCGTATACGCTCCCTCGCCATTCTTTATCAGCTTTGCTGTGGCCGCTTTCGGATTGGTGGTAGCCAGGCTGTCGACAAACTCATCAACCGTGAAGCCAGCAGGAACGTTGTATTCTCGATTTTCAAATTTGACTGTGATATCGGTTTTTTCTGCCATCTCTGATCCTCCCCTAAAAGGCACTGATTTCTTTTGTTGTGGTGTCCGTACTGCCGGCAGGTTTGGCCTTGCGGGTGGCTTCACGGACCTGCTTTTCCATCTCGACCAGCAAGGCTGCCCGGTCGCTTTCCGGAATGGAGTTGGACGCGACTTTTTCCGGGATAACCTCATCCCCGACAGCAATGGTCCGGCTGATCATTTCCGGGATCCGCACCGGGCCCACGATCTCCTGGGCCGGGTCAAACTTGAAGTGATAGGCGATCTGCACTCTGGTTTCTGCCATTGGTTTTCTCCTCTTCTAAATGCTGTAAAGCTCAGGATGTTTAGGAACGTCGCACTTCTCCCGAGAAGGACACTCTGAGCAAGCCGCTTTGTTGTAAACGGGGCCAGCCTCTTCACAACCGCAGTAATGCATTTCACCTGCGGGGACATCCAGCCCTGCGCAGTCATGACATGGACAGTCTGTGTATTTCATACCGTCATCACCTCCTTGGTAATAAACCCTGAAGTCATCCGCCCTTTGGCTGTGTCGAAATAAATCTGCGGCGTCGCCAGCTCACCCTTGATTAGCAACTGATGCAGGATGGCAAGCCCGGCCTGGGCGGCCCACTCGTTGGCAAAGACGCCTTGTTCGGCAAAGGGATGATCGGCACAGGCTGGGGCTGATTTTTTTGTTTTCAGCCTGCCCATATTTGCGACCCGGTACGGGTTTGGCAGATATCCGACGTGCGGTGTTGATTCCCATCTTTCAATCTCGCCCTGCAGGGTCTTTTTGTCATCCGTGGTGCCGTAAATGGCCTGCCCTGTTTCCTGACCGTTACCCAGATCCAACCAGGAGGCTTTTCCGTTGCACGGCTTACGCGCTGCGATGGTGTCAACGCAGCTGACTATCAGCAGATAGCTGTTGTAGCTATGCGGCAGGACGTCTTCTCCCCGGCCAGCGATAAAGGAAAAGTCGACCCCGTATTGCTGATTCAGCCGTCCGGCCAGGGCTTCAGCTTTATTCTGGCCGACCTCCCAGGGCTGAAAATTCTGCCGGGTGCAGTTTTTTTCCTCGATCATGTCCGGGTCGACCAGCAGCACATCAATGGATAGTTTGTAGCCGGCCACCATCTTGGCCAGCCCCTGGGCCAGATAGCTGCCTGTTCCACCGGTACCGATCAGCAGCAGTTTTTTGAATTGTGGGGCAAGGTAGGTTTTACGGTTCATCTGCAACCCTCCAGAATGTCACGGCCAGTGCCAATCCGCTTGAGGGTCCGAAACGGACAGAGCCCGGCATATTTTTTGTTATAGTCCAGAAAGCGCAGGCCTTCCCGCCCGACCTTGTCGCTATGATGGTTGAATGGAGTGTCGAAGATGGTCTTTTCTACGGCCTGACGGATATCGTTGTCGAAAGACCGCTCGGTGCTACCGAGACACATTCTTGACTTGCTCAGATTTGGAAGCGGCAGCTGGTAAAGCACGGATTCATTTTTCAGCCGCGATCCGGCAAAGCCCCAGGTATCAATATTGAGAATTTTTCCTTCCGCATTGAGCTTTACTTGGACAGCCATGGACGGCAGTTGTTGCTTACGATTGAGCAGCTTTTTTTTGTAGCGGTACAGGATGGTCCGCTCCCCTGCAGGCAGGGTGATCAGATAACTTCTATCGCAGCCGTCGTCTTTCATCCAGATCAACCCGGGGAACGGCCGGAACGTGATTCCTGCTCTGAAAAATTCCATCAGCTGCTCAAGGGTAACTATCAGCCGCTTTTCACCCGTTCCGGTAAAATCCTGCAGCAGGATTTCCTCTTCAAAAATTGCGATCCCGTAGAGTTGTTTTTGTATCGCGCCGTTCATGGCTGATCCCTCCAGGTGCTTTCGTTAAAAATCTCGGTCCAGGGCGCATTTTTCAGCAGCGGCCCGTCGACCGACGGCATGTCGTGTTCCGTTCGCCAGACCTCGCACAGCTCGTGCATAAATTTGTCCGTGGTCCTGTCGATGTTATCTTCCATTAATCCAACGTCAGGCATGTCGCCGACCATCCGATAAAAGGCTGCAGAATAGGCGAGACAAAAATCAATATCCTCTGGCAGGAAGATCGCGATCTCTACATCCATACCGTCGGCGGTAATGATGGCCGGGTTGATTTCTCCGTTTTCGTAATTTTCCCAGACCTGGCTGAAATAGACGTTTTGATGATCCTGAAGCTTCTTCAGGTTGTAGGTTCGGCCTGGTCCGTCCTGCTCGTAACACGCTGCGAGGTTGTCAAAGCCGTGTAATTTGATGATCTGGTGGTCCTCCTCCGGAAGATCAACAAATCCGTCAATAGAGTAGTAATGCTGCATCAGCCATTCGACGCCATCGGCGCCAGACAGCATCCCTTCAGCCGCCCCAGCGCATTCTTCGTCATAGTGCCAGTGCGGCAACCTCAGATAGATATAATTAAGGTTAAAAATGTCATCGTCAAAACAGAGATTTTCAAGTGGATCAGACAACGGCCAATAGTCGGATGCCCTGACGTAAAGCGGATGAAGAAAATCGTCGAGACCCTTTTCGTTGAACTCACCGTCCAAAATGTCTGAGACATCTATATCCTGCTGTCCGTACCATGTTTTGATTGCCTGCAGGGACGTGAACAGACTTGGTGAAATCAGCCGACAAGGGGCATACGGCATGCGCGGACGCTGCAGTGGCCGGCGGCTTTTTCTGACCTGTGGCGAAAATTTCGGCCTTCTGATTTTCCCCCGGTGCGAGGACATATTCCGGTGGTCACCGGCATCTGTCCTCATGCCCGGAAAAACCTCATCCCACGGACGCAGCAGATCGGCCATTTTCAGCTCTGCCAGTAAAACGTTATCCGTTTTTTTCGGCAGTTCTCCGGCGGCGATGCAGGCGCTAATCCGCTCTATGATCAGGGCAACGGACATTTATTTTTTCTCCCCAAGAATCTCTTTAGGAACGCGCCCGGTCAGGTCGGCGCCGCTATTCAGAATGATATCGATAAGGTCCTCGCGCTTGAGGGCAATCAAAGCCTTGCCCGGGTATTTTTCGCGGCGGTAGGCCTGCACGGATTCGTCATCCCAAAGGTGGATCCTTCCTTCTTCACACACTTTGACGATGTCGGTTTTTTTGAGGTCCTGCAGGTAATCGTCCGTCAGTGTCCAATCCTTGTGAAGCTCCAGGCCAAAGCGGGCTGCAACCAGTTTTCTGATTCCTGCAGAGCTATTATCGTTGTAGCTGGTGCTCATGATCTGGGCGATCGCCAACCTCTGGATCTGTCCTGGCAAATCTTCCAAAGGAATTTCAAAAACATTGGTGACCAAGTCCGCTTCCTGGCCGTTGCTTCCCAGGGCTGCAACCAGTTCGGTATTTGCGGCCGCTGAAGCCAGGGCCAGGGCCAGGACAACCAGCCGCCCACTGGCTGCTTGATTTGGTGGCGTGGTGGCCAGCAATGCCGGAAGGCGGCTGGAAAAGAACGCCTCGCGGTGTTTTTCGGCCCGCTGCGCGGAGTAGACAGGGGTGTTTTCAGGCTTTTTCTGCTCAGGTTTTTTCTTCCCTTCCCGCGCCTTTGCCATGTTTTCGTTCAGCGTTTCTTCGAGCTTGCTATCAATCTTTGGCTCTGCTGTCTCGACTTCTGGATTTTTGTTATCGACTTCCTGTTTTTCCTCGCTAACTGTGGGCTCCGGCTGCTGACAATAGAGCTCTTCAAAGCAGGCCCGCGGACCAACGCAGGTTCGCTCATAACCGGACACGATCATTCCGCTTAGCCTGACGACAGAGACAAAGGCGTCACAGGTCAGGCAGCGGTCGGCAGTCTCTTTGCTGGTTATCCATTCGCGCGATTCCTGGCCGAGGCGATGGCCGAAGCGATAGCCCCGAGTGCCGTAGCTTTTTGCGGCTTTGCTTTCTGGCCAATGATCGGTCAGGAAGGCGGCTTGTTTGCGCTCGAAGCAGGCGGGGTTGATACATTTCCCGTCGGTTTCGCTTTCCGCAAAAAGCCCAGACTGCAGGCTGGTATTTGACGGGCAGGTCTGGCACTCGGTCTTATCAAAAAATCCACTGTCCAAATCTGGCGAGATGCTGTTGATATGTTCCCGCAGCTCACGAGCGTTGAGCTTACGGCGCAAACATTCCCCCAGGACCTTGAGGCAGGTATCAGCATCGTCAATACGCGTGAAGGCCTCGACATGAGCCGTGGTGATGGTGCCGTCCTGCCAGACCTTTAGAATTTCAGCCGGCAAGTCGAGATAACGTACCTGGCGCCGAATGGCGTGAGCCGGCAGGCCTGTCCTTGCGGAAAGATCGCTGGCGGCATCGTGATTCTTGGAGCGATCGATAAAAGTCTTGAAGGCCTGGGCCGCCTCGAATGGCGTCAGGTCCTCACGCTGCAGATTTTCAATGAGGCCGATTTCGAAGGCTTCATCGTCATCGACCTTGGCCACCATGCAACCGACAAATGGATCAATATCGGCTTCTTCTCTTTGCAGCTGCTGCAGAGCTCTATAACGACGCTCGCCGGCGATGATTTCAAATTTACCTCCAATCTTCCTGACGATGAGAGGTTCAAGAACCCCTTTTTCCCGGATCGATTCAACCAGTTCCGCGAATCTAGCCTTCCTGTTTGCTCCCTGCCCATCACCCATATTACGAGCATTGCTTTGACTGACGACTAGATCGTCAATCAGAATATCCATGAAAATTAATTGTCCTGTCATGATCAGACTCCCTTCACCCGGAAAAAACACCGACTTTGATTAACGCCATCACCAACATAACAACGGCCACGGCCAGCATGACGCAGATACGGGCCGAATGCCGTAACCCGGGAACAATCCGGTAGGCGATGGTCAAGCGTTGCCCGAGTGGCATTCTTTCAATGGTTAAAAGCCAAGCCTGCCAGGACTTGCGTAGATTGTCGTCTTTGATCCGGTTCATTTTTCGCACATGATTAGACATGCTCTATTCCTTTCCAAAAATTGCTGCCGTCGATCTGATCATCCGGATGGTCGACCAGGTATGCGTAAACGTCTCCATTTAAAAAAATCAGATTGCTGAGGCGGCGGAATTCGCGGGGAAACGCCGTCCGCCAATTTGGATGAGTAACAATGCTGCAGCCACCGTGGCGCATATCGATACTGACGGTTTTATGAACCGCCAGCAGGTCGCCAAGCTTTTTGATGTCTTTAGGCGCCGTAGGTCCTGGTTCTGAATTTTGCGCAACAGGCTGTTCAATGACCGATTCCCCGCCCTTGCTGCTTTCGGCGGCAGTTCCCTCTATCCATGCTTTTGGACAAGCGGCGGCAATCCAGTCCCGCAGGTTCAGGCCCTCTTTAAACGCGTCTCCCGGATCCTTCCCAATCGGAACCGGCCACCGGATAGAGTGCCGATAACTGCGGCTCCACCAGATCGAAGCCTGCCCACCTGCCCGCCTGCCTTTTTTGAGTTTGTCAAAATCAAGCGCGACCAGGATCAGTTCAGCCATGTTCAGCGCGGCATGAGCTCGCTCATCCGGCTTGGAACTATCATTGCCAATAGCCAGCACTCCGGTCAGATCTCCGGCATGCTCATCAATGGCAATGCCATCAAGCTCGGCCTCGATGACGGTGATAACCCGCTGGCCGTTGTAAATCAGCAATGGAGCTTGGCCTGATTCCGGCATGACATGATAGGGCCGATCAGGCAAGAATTCGGCGCGGTCAGCTTCCGGCCGGCGGATCCTGATACGCTGGACCTGGTCATCGATGATTTGCGGTATCACGATCCCGCGCGGGATCCAGAGAGAATCAGGGCGGCCGCCTTCTTCCTTGGGAGGAATGCCCCAGGCTTTCCGGCTACGGAAATAGGAGGGCTTGTCGTTCTCACCTGGCAGCCAACCAAGGTGATGCTTGCGAGCACTCCACGCGCTGATCCCACGCGCGGCCAGCCAGGCGAGCTGCTCATCATTGGTGCGCAGGTTTCTACAGGCATGGTCGACCAGCTCACCGGCCTTTATCTGCCAGGCCTCTGCAGGGGTTTTTATTTCCCGCGGGACAAATTCTTGCGGTTTCCGCTGCTGCGGTTTTGGCGTGCGGTATTCATCCTGCTCCGGGAGATCTTTGCCGAGGAGTTCGCAAGCTTCAGGAAAGTTCATCTGGTCAAAAAACATCAGGAATTCAACCGCGTCCCCCCCTTTTCTGCAGCCTCGGCAGTACCATGTTCCATAGTCGCCCTGGTTCGGGAATAACTCCATGCGGTCACTATGCCCGTGCGGATCAGTCTCCCCACCGCCGCAGGTCGGGCATGGGGCATGCCACTCGCCGCCGTTCTTGCTCCCAACTTTGCGGCTGGGGCAGCCGTGTCTTTCAAGCAGATCGAGTACATTCATAGGCTCACCAAAGGGTAAAAAGGTCCTCATTCCACAAAAACGGCCCAACATCCATCAAACATCCATCAAAGGTCCACCCTGTGACGGACTACTTATTTAGAAACAACCTATTGGTAATACTTACTTTTTTATATTTATTAAAAAACACGTGTGGAACTTGTGGACCTTTATTACAACAAAATGCGATTCTCAATAGCTCCCCCTTCCCCCGAAAAAAAACTTATTCCGAAGAAGCTCCACACATTCCACTATTTTTATTTTCTTCTGTTAAAACAGACCTTTACCAAGTGGATAAACGATCTGAATAACTCCATTCAAACTCCATAAAGGTCCATAACGATCAATAGTCTGCAAATTCCTTGGTCACCCAAATCCCCAGATAGCCGTTACCCTGGGACCGTTTGCTCTTGTCATGTTTACGCTTCAGAGCTTCATAAAAAGTCCGCGATCCCCACGGTTTCCTGCCCTGGCCTGATTTGACAAACCAAGCCTTGAAGTTTTCATACAGGTTCGTTGCCTGGGTCCATGCTTCCGGGTTACTGGTGTCGCAGCATTCCGTGATCCACTTGAGGACGATATCTTCATCCTCTTGGTAGGACCTGGTTTCCTCCAGGATAACTTTCGGCGGCGCCAGGCCTTTTTCTTGCCATTCGATGCAGCCCCTGACCATCCAAGCTAATATCCCAGGGGCCTCATCGATCAGCTTTGCCTTGAGGGCCTTATCAACTGCTTTTTCCAGCCGCTCCGGATCTGGCGCCCGGTCCTTGACAAAATGGACCGGGAACAAAATCATATTCATCCGGGCCCAGAACGCTTCATCATCGCCATGGACTGAGGGCTTGTCGTTGGTCAACAAAAACAGCGTATGGGTTGGTTCCCAGGTTGCAAACCCTTTGGCGTGGTTCCCCCGGGCCTTCAGGCTGTCGCCACCGGTCATATACTTGATCCGGCCGGCAGAAAATCGCTGGCCCCGTTCGGTCTCGCTGGCCCAGGCGATCCGCAGGCCTTTCAAGTCAAGCATGGCCTCTGACGGCCCGTTCGGGTTGGCAACGCGGCCTTGATCCATCAACAGCTCAGTCGGTATGGGGCCGGCCAATGGTCCCAGGATGTACTTGATGGTTTCCAACATGGTCGACTTTCCGTTACGCCCCCGGGGGCCATATAAACAATAAAAGTCGTGCTCCATGTTCAGACCGGTGATCCCATAGCCGAGGACTCTAGCCAGGAAACAAGGCACATCATCCCTGTCCGGCTGGATCTCCTGCAGGAAGGCTTCCCAGATCGGTGCCTCAACGTCCAAACCCTCATAGTGGATAGGGCATGACTTGAGCAAATAGTCATCTGGCCGGCCAGGCATAAGCTGACCGTTTTTGAGATTAATGACGCCATTCTGGCAGGCCAGCAGCCAGGGATTTCGATCGAATTCATCGCCGTGGACAGCGAGCGGATAATTACCGTCGTCATCCCTGTACTGACGGGCCGCTTTCAGGGTTGCGGTAATGCCCTTGTCTGAGCGCAGGCGATCGATCCGGCTTTGCAGCTTCTTTTTGATTCCCTGCAAGTACCTGACCCGGTTATCGCTATCCTCAGCCTGCTTGGCATCGCGCACTTTTTTATCAATGATCGGCAGTTCGGCTTCGTACCGCAGTGCGACATTCTCGACCGAGCTGTAATGCTGCCCCATGATATCGACGTCCCAATGGTGGCCGACCCAGATCAGCCAATGCGCCCGCATGTTGTCGTAAATAAATTTATCTCGGTGCAGCTCAACAAAGAGAATTCCATCTCCTCGCTCGTTGGACCTCAAGCAGTTGAGCACAAAATCAGTCGTGATCTTATGCTCAGCGTCAGGAGCAACGATGTCCGCCGCTTCGGCGTTTACCCGTTCCTCAACCGCTTGCTTGATATTTTTGATGCTGGTGTCATCTGACATTGAAACCACTTATGGTATAACTGCATGAAATTACAGACAGAGTTACATTTTTACACTGCAACCTATTTTTTATCCGGACACGTTCCCCGCGGCTTCGCTACCCGTAATACCCTCAGCCTCGGCACAGGACCCAAAGCCACCGGCCGAGGCTGAAGAGAAGAAGATCATCTCCGGAGACCTTATGGACCTTTGGGCTGATTCTTTTTAAGAAGGGGGTGCGGGGGGCGCGAAAAAAAACGCCCGGCTCGAATGATCGCCGCGGCGCGGCGAGAACGGCAAAGGCAGGAAAACCTCTAAGTGCATCGGCTGCTTGCAGCCGATGAAGAACATGAAACAACCACATCATTGATCCCTCCTACAGATTAAAACGTGTATCAGCAGTAAATACGCCATCAACATCATGCCGATATCGAGGCCTGAAGTGTTGGCAGTCTGGCGTGTCTCGCCCATCAATCAGAGCGTAGATGACCGCCAGGCAGTAGGCGGTCTTAAGTGGGCAGCCCCTATCATTCAAGCAGCGGGGGCACTCGACGTGCATCAGCCGGTCAGCCTTGATACTTGGTCAAGGTTTTCCACGACCTCCAAGCGCTGACCAAGGGTAAAGACAGCCCGGTTACGCTCGAGCCCTTCGGCATGCACCACGACAGCGGCCTGCTCGGCCACCGAACGCAATGCCCTGACCTGCTGGTCGTGCAGCAGCACATACCCTGGAGGGATGTTAAGAGCCGCTGCCTCAATCGCCAGCTTCAGGCGCGGAACGGCATCTTCTATCAGCAGTCGCAGCAAGCTGGAACGCTCTGAGGACGTCTCCGCCTCAACGTACTGAGCAACCAAATGAGCAACCTGTTTGGCGGCCAGGTTGTTGCGCCAGCACAGCTCTACGAACCTCTTCTCGATCAAGGTCAGCTCAAGCACTTCCAAAAGCTGATCGCGCCTCTCCTGGTACCGGTCAGATAACGCCATGTTGCCCCTCACCATCCACACTCCCGCCTTGATCCTGTGTTCCAGGGCATCTATTTCCTGATCGCTGATCCTTGGCATGGGTGTCTCCTGGACAATCAGCACACAGCCCGCACCCCACACCGCAGACTTTGCGCAATTCAATTTGGCAGATAAAACAGCTCATCAGATCCCCCGCATCCAACCCGCAAGGATTTGCCCAAAAAAAAGCAAAACAACACACCAAGCCAAACCTATGGACGCCTTATCAAGCATGACCCTTCTCCTGGAGCTCAAGCATTCCTCCCTGAGCTTTGAGAAGATAATCTGTAGCCTTTTGCATATCGGTATAGGCACCTCTTGCCGGCACATTAGCCGCTATCGTTTCCTTGGCAACCTCTGTCCTCAGCTCCGTGGCCCAAAGCCACAGATTTCGGATTTTGTCCGCTGTTGATCGGATGTCCTCCTTAAACTCAACTTTTCCGCACGGCATGTCCGCCCAGAATTGCGGAGCCGCTATCTTGGCATCGTCAGTAAACCCGAAGGCATTAGCGCTTGGGTAGTCATACCAACAACCCTCAGAAAGTAGTGCAGTGGTCGTCCCACCTTCGAAATCCATGACCAAGACCAGTTCATCATCATCCGGTTTCACATCTTCAGGCAGTTTCCATTCGATCACTTCGCGCATGAATTACACCCTCCGAAAAGACCCGGCGGGCAGGAGGTTGACCCGCCGGGTGAAAAGTCGCCATGCTGCAGGCGACGGGTTGCTAACTGGCCGACCGCAAAGCTGTCTGCTGCTCTAGCCACTCCACAAACTCGCTATAGAGATATCCCTCTTTACCCGTCACATTGTTGACCCGTAACGGAGGCATGTTCCCACTTTTGCGGTACGCCTTAAGATCGTGAAACCACTGCGTCCGGCTCACACCGGCAACGTGGTGAATCAACGAAACGGGGACAAACCCCCTAGCCGCAAGGATCTCGACATGCCGCTGGTGCGTTGTGTCGTTATTAGCCATCACATCACCTCAGAACTTAAATCGTAGGTTACCGGTCGAGCCCCTCGGAGGGGGTTGCGAGGCTCGACCGGCGCGGCCCCACTGCCGCTACTGTTCTTGGCGTCAATCATCGCCAACGTGCAGACCACACACAGCGATCCACGCGCTAATCCTCTTGGCTTTCCACATTTCGGACAGTATGTGACCATGATTCCCTCCGATTCCTAATTCTTGGCCTGCTGTGCATAAGGATGCCAACAGCCAGGCTCGTGAGACCGCCGATCCGGCCCCTGATCCGCACTGGACGTCACCCGGCCGCACAGAGCACAGCGGAAATAAAGTGGATTCGACTCAGCACTGATCACCGCATCCTGCTCTATCCATGTCCTGCCTAACGGCCCCTCTCCCAAAATCACCAGATCAGGAGACGGAGCCACTGCAGGTTGAAGATCAAAAAGATTGAGCTGGCTTGACATGATTAACCTCGCTTGTTTTTCATCTCCCCCTCTGGCAAGCTGAAAGCGCCAACCTAAAACCAACCAGATAAGGAGAAATAAATGGCTAAAGAAGAACCAAACGAAACTGCCGAAGCAATTTATTGTCTAGCGAAATCAATCCGTCTTCTCGGAAACGGAAACGTCGAACGTGGCGACCTCTCGCCGGGAGCAATTGAAGGTCTCGCCATGCTAATTCGCGATTCCAACGAGAAAATTTCCGATGCCTTAGGAGATATCGCAGACTCCATACGAGAACTTGCTCAAGCCATCTCAGATTCAAAATAAACAGCGCTATCAACAACAACATCCCCGTTATCCAGAGTCAGCTCAGCAAATTTGTCGCCAGCAAGGTTCTCACAGGCCTTGCTGGATAAAACCTTTGCCGACGATCGCCCCTCAGCAAACGGAAGGCGGTAAAAAACCGTGCGGCCAACCAACGGATGGGCATTATCCGCGCCACCAACAGCCTGCCCCTGAAGAGTGAAACGAAAATAATTGTCACACACCGTGCATCGGGCAATCTGACTATCACCACCAAGAAGGCCCTTCAAACATCGGCTTTCACTAGCAATGTCATACCCATGTCCACACTTAGGGCATGGGACAATTCTTAGAGATTCTTTCGGTAAAATTTGACTGCTCATCACGCCACCTCAACATCTTTCGACGGATCATGATGCCCGTGCTCGATACACTTCTGTTGCTGTTGAGCGTAAATTTGACAACGTTCCGTATCAGTAATCACGCCACTGGCAATCAGTTGTAAAAACAAGACTTCGCTGCACCTTTGCACATCGACAATTTGCTCAAGCTTGGCATGCAACGTCTGACAAAAGTTTGTGGATCTCCCTGGATCAGCGTTGCTAAAAATATCGGAAAGGATGCGGGCGGCCTCAACAGCCTCCTCCGCCTCAGTTGCAAAACGGCTAAAAATGATGGCAGGGTCTCTGCGGATGTTGTTCAAATCGGGGAAAATCTTTGGAATGATAGACTGATAAACAGGATTATTTTCCAGGTAAGTAGTCAGAATAGTTTTGTCATCAAGGACATCTGCAATCTTGACAACCGTTTCTGGCGATGGACCGCCTTTATAATAATCCTGTTCGATATAAGACATGGAGGATGGAGATATTCCTACCTGAGTTGCCAAATCAGCAGATTTGACACCCTTCGCTTTTCTTACCTCATTTATTTTTTGCCCTAAAGTCTGCATCATTCACTCCAAGTTTCATTATTTATGAAACATATACTTCATGAATTTTGTAGTGTCAATCGATATTTGCAAATTTCTTGTTGTTTACTTTAGTTTATCCATGTTTTTTGCACTAAAACCATAATAATTCAAATATGTTACTGTTTTTTTGAAGTGTATTGATTTTTTTGAAATTAAGGGCTTTAATTCGAACATGAATAACAACGGACTCTCAGAGAGAATTAAGATAGCGCTTCGCGATGCTAGAAAAACCCAGCGTGAACTCGCAAAAGCCCTTGGCGTTGGAGAAACGACAGTGTCAGCCTATACCAATGCGGTATCTGAGCCTTCCTCTGAAAATATTGCAAAAATTGCAAAGATATGCGGAGTAACCACTGATTGGTTAATAACAGGAGAAAATCCTTTAAAGGATAGAACAGACGCTATTCAAGAGCCGGGTGGAAGCGACTTAAGCTTCGACTGGGACCTGCTCGATTCGATAACAACGATGATCGGTGAAATCCAGTCTGATGAGGAAGGACTCCGGATCAAACCCCATAAACTCGGCGGATTGATCCGGCTGCTATACAATGAAGCCAATACAGGACTTGAGATAACAAAAGCCAAGGTGATCCAACTTATCAAACTCGCATCCTGATACCACTACAAAGGAGGGGGCTATGTCAGAAGCATCGGAACGGTTCGAACGCAATAAAAAAAACATTGTCAAAGCCTTCAAAGAAGCGATCGAGCCTCCCCCACCTCAAAAGAGTAACAAAATCATACCAACTCTGCTGCTTATCGCTCTTATAGGAACGATGCTCCCTTTTCAGCTGGTCAGCACATTTTTTTCCTTAAGCTTCATCACCATAACGATCTTGTCATTAATCTTAATTTGGAAAAATCACTTCAAAATCAGCAAATACATGACAACGCTGATCGTTGCACTGACTGTCACGTCCGTCATGTCAGGGTGCGCACCGGCATGGACATTTCAAACCTCTCCGGAACTGATCCAAATAGCTCACGATCACGACTACCAGATGCACACACTTAGAAAAATCGGCGTCCTGGGGATCGGCACAGACATGGCAACAATTGAAGCGGCCCAAGCCGAAAGTGACATCAAAAATGTTCGTGCAGCTCAAATTGATCGCGGCTATGGCTTGGTTAGTATCGTGACAATAACTATCGCTGGAGAGATTTAGTCTAAAAAGGAGAGGGAAAAAGAATGGCCATCATCAAGTGCAATGAATGCGGAGCAAAATACAGCGACAAAGCACCTGGCTGCCCAAAGTGTTCAAAGAAAAAAAACTCTTCGGGGGGCGTAAAGACACCCTTATCAATTTTGGCCATCTGCCTACTGACCGGACTAATAGTAGTTGGGCTGATGAACTACAAGGCGATTAAAGAAAATAATGTTTTCGCTCAGGCAAGCAGCATCAATGAAAAAATACAAGAGAAAAAACCAACCTTCAACAAAATAGCAAGTTCAGAAGCTAAATTTTTAAAAACAAGCCTGGAACTCTACTATACCGACCACTTTCAATACCCAGCAGAAGTTTACGAACTCGACATATCAAAAATTTCGGACTCAATCCTCATTCGATACCAAAGCCTCGACGGAGGGCAAGACTACTTTGTTGCCGCCAAACACGAATTTGGTGACAAATGGTACTCAACGACAGGAAGTCAAGTTGATTTCATCGAAAGCGAAAAGCCTTCGCTACCACAACTGCCCCAGGCAGAAGCAATATCTTTATCAATCCCAACATTTGATACTGAAAGTTACTGTACCAATGTCGCTAATGCCGCTGGTGGAAGTTATCAGGTAAAAGAATATTGTCTGAATGAAGAAAACAAGTCGAAACGACTTCTCAGCTCAAAATCGACGCCAGAACAAGTCATGAATTACTGCTCAAATGTCGCGAGAGCTGCCGGAGGAACATACGCTACACTTGTGTTCTGCATAAATGAGGAAATGGCAGCCAAACAAAGACTCAACAATTAATCAGTTGCCCGCCCGGATCGTCCGACGCTAAATCCCCTCCTGCGGACGGATGGTCGGGGTTGGGCTCTTTTTTAAATCTCACCCTAAATAAGGTACTAAAATGGCAGATAACAAAAAAAGTGAAGACAAAGACGCTAAACCGAAATGCTTCGTTATCATGCCGATTGCAGATATGCCTGGGTATGATGAAGGACACTTTAAGAGGGTTTATACCCACTTAATAAAACCAGCCTGCGAAAACGCCGGATTTACTCCTTGCCGGGCCGACGATATTGTCAATACAAACAATATCGTCATAAATATTTTGAAACAGATCCTTGAATCAGAGATGACTATCTGCGATCTAAGTGGTCGGAATCCAAATGTTCTATACGAACTCGGAATAAGACAAGCGTTCAATAAACCAGTATCCCTGATAAAAGATAATAATACTGAAAGGATTTTTGATATTAGCAGCTTTAGAGATTACGAGTACCATCATTCACTAAGAACAGATTTAGCTAAAAGCGATATTCTAAAAATTTCTGAGAACATAAGAGAAACCTATGAAAAAAGAGAGGATGACATTAATTCAATCATTCAATTATTAAGTATGCAACCAGCAGAACATCCTCAAAATATTAATCTTTCAAACGAAACAAGCCTTATTTTAAAGGAAATTCAACTATTGAATAGAAAAATAGAAAATATAGAAAATATAGAAAAACCTTCATTTAATACAACCCCTCTTCACGGAGATATCGGCAAATACACTAGTGAAGACATTCCAATATTTATTGGTGGAATGGACTCGCAAAAAACAACAAGAAAAGTCACTCAACGAGACCTTAATGGGATGGCCCCACAAGAATTATCAAGAAAAGACAAAAATCTTAAGTAGACTGATATGTAATAGTTTAAATCTTGTCTGGCTAGTATTTTTATATTTTATAAAACAAAAAAACAACTTATGAACTCTGAGTATTTTTCTATGACTTTTTTTGACCAGGTCCATGAACGCTATATGGATGCTGCTTTCGCTAATAATATTAGTGTTTATAAAATTAAAGTGTACCTACATAAATGCGGTAAAATTTCAGTTGTCTCAGATGATGAAACTATAAACGTGGAAGAGAATATTTCCGACTACTCCTTTTCTCCTGAGGTTTTGCCTCAAGACTGTAAAAATGTTAAGTGTCAGTGGAAAGGAGATGGTTTTTACCCAGTTGCCCGCATCATTACATCTGACGAAGAACTGACATTATTTCTTAGAGATCATCCCGATGATAAAGATTTCATTACAAAGATAGAAGATTTAGCTTTCACCTTTGATGTGGAATATATGATTTAAGAAAGCCATTACTTGAAAAAATCCCAACAACCTCCCGGCAGACTAAAATCTGGTCGGAGCAAACCCTAATTATTCTTCAACTCATCCAAATAGTCAGCCCAACGCTGCATCATCTTTTCACGCTGTTTTAAAAACTTGGTTCGATTATAGGCTCTACCGTTAGGATCTTTAACCGCGTGTGCCAGCTGGTGCTCAATGATGTCCGGCCTAAAACCAAGCTTCTCATCAAGCAACGTTCTTGCCGTGGCCCTGAATCCATGGGGAGTATGAACATCACTGCCATACCCCATCGAACGCAACGCCATATTCAACGTCTGCTCAGAGATCGGCTGCAACACTGATTTGACCGAAGGAAACAGATATTTCCCTCCCCCGGTAAATCCGCGCAGCTCCTCCAGGATCGCCAACGCCTGATGGGAAAGCGGGATAACATGGTCCTGGTTTTTTATCTTCATCCGGTGACCTGGGATTTCCCACTGTCTTTCCTCCCAATTAATCTCCGACCATTCACCACATCGCAGCTCACCAGGCCGCAAAAAGACCAACGGGGCCAGCCGAATACCATAGCGCGATTGAGCCGACGCCCTTCCCTTTGCGTAAGCATCAATGGCGCGCAGCAACACCGCCAGATCCTCAGGCTCGGTAATCGCGGCATGGTGACTCTCCCCATCGATCGGCTTAAGCGCCCCCTTAAGATGAACAGTCGGATCCCATTCGCAGCGATCCGTCACAATGGCATAACGAAAAATCTGCCCAAGAATAACCTTGACCCGATAAGCCGTCTTGCCGACTCCGGAATCCTCGATCTTGCGCAGCACAGACAATGCCTCGCGCGGTGTAATGTCCGCTATCTGCCGTTTGCCGATCCATGGGAATACATAATTTTCAAGCCGGCGCAGCTGGCGATGAGCATGCGATTCAGACAGACCCGACGCAACAACGCCATGCCATTCACGCGCGACCATTTCGAAGGTTGTTTCCGCCGACTCAACTTGAATCAGCTTTTGTGTCTGTTTCTTCTGGCCAGGATCGACTCCGCCCCTGATATCATCCTTGGCTTCATCCCTGATCTCCCGAGCCATCACCAAGGGAACATTTTTATATGGTCCGATAGCCAGCTTTTTTTCTTTGCCACCGATCCGATATTTCAAATACCACAGTCTACTGCCGTTGACCTTAACCAGCAGGTACAGCCCACCGCCATCGCTCAGCTTATAATCTTTCTCTTTTGGTTTGGCACTACGAATTTTCGCATCAGTCAATGGAACAACTTGCCTTGCCATAGATTTCCCCCGTGATTCAAGCTACCTACAAGGGCGAGGCCCCAAAACAAAGGAAAAGGCCCCAACGCCCAGCAGAGGAAGCCCCTTTAAAAGCCCCCATATCTCAGAACACTATTGAACTATACTGAACCAACTCAAACGACAAGGCAATAAAAAAGCCCCTGATTACAGGGGCTAAGAACGGCATTGAACAATATTTAAATATGAATTGGTGGAGGTGGCGGGAATCGAACCCGCGTCCGAAAGCTTTCCACGTAAAGCTTCTACATGCTTAGTCTGCATATTAATTTAACCGGCAGAAGCTCCCACAGACAGGATATTCAACCGACGAGTCTTTTTAGAGTTTCGCTTTAAAGCCAAAGACTTACTTTAAAACTAGCCTGCTCAATTAACGTCTCGGCACCCACACAGGCGATGAATGCAAAGACGTAGCAGCATTAAGCTGCTAGTGCGTAACTAACGTCAGAGTCTGCGTTTAGTTAAGTTGGGCTTTGTTTCGGAGCCAGCCCACTCCGGCATGCGACTTTCGTTTCCGTCCCCCGTCGAAACCTTGACACCCCCGTTCGTAAAATTGTTTATTTTTTAATCAGTTCTTTTTCCAACGTTAAAGTATTATCTCATACTTTATCAGGAACTGCAAAACTATCTGTGCGCGTTTTTGATGGCTTTGGCCATCTCGCGATCCGCCTCTTTACGTTTGAGGGTTTCGCGCTTGTCGTGCAGCTTTTTGCCGCGTCCCAACCCAAGCTCCAGCTTGATGTAGTTCTGCTTGAAATAGATCTTGGTCGGGATCAGCGCGAGTCCCTTCTGTTCAGTCTGGCGGATCAGCTTGTCGATCTCAACATGATGCAGCAACAGCTTGCGCATCCGGGTCGGATCGTGGTTCTCCCGGTTGCCGAAGGCGTATTCGGGGATGTTCATGTTGTTGATGAACACCTCGCCGTCCTTAATGCGGCAGAACGATTCCTTGAGATTAACCTTGCCGTCGCGGATCGACTTGACCTCGGTTCCGGTCAGCACAATGCCGGCTTCAAAGGTCTCCTCGATATAATAATCGTGGTAAGCCTTTTTGTTGGTGGCGATGATCTTGATTCCCATGTGGCAGTGGCTTTCCTAGGATTCGATGGCAATGATACGCGGCATGTAAGCTTCTTTTTGCAACTTCCTGGTCAGCAAGCGAATGCCGAAGAAACTGACGACCAGACAAAAGGAGCCAAGCAACGCCGAGACCAGTGAAGGATCAATGCTCTGGCTCTGTTCGCCAAGATATTGTCCAACTAACGCGCCCACCAGTAGAGCGAGAACCGGAATGATATAAAGCATAAAGGACGACTGCAAAAAATTCCGGGTGCTGGTCACGACCTTGACCCGGTCGTGAAGCTTGGCATCGACCTCGTTAACAGCCTCAATCAGCATGGTCTCCTTGTCCTCCCCCATATGGCAGGAATCCATGGACGGACAATGCTGGCAGGCACTGCTCCGGCCGCACTGGACAATGGCGACCCGGTTATCCTTGATATCAACAATTGTTCCGTGTTCTTCAATCATAATTCACGACTTCACTGTAGGGGTTATCCGGCTTGTGCTAACTCCAGTCTAACCCTTCAGGCGATTCCCGACAACAACGGCCGGCCCTGATGATAGATCTGCACAATATCATCCTGACAGCCAAGCGCTACAAAATAATCGAAAATATCTTTCCCGGCAACAGTTGATTTTGGTTGCAGGACCTGAAACCTTGCTGGGATCCCTGTTTTCAGGGTCCCGAACTCGGCCTGCAGACCGAGGGCTTCGGCCCCTCCCTTGGTCGCCATGGCAAACAGCGTCGGTGCATCGATCTCATCACCGAAGCAGTGTTTGGCGTAGGCCATTTCATCCCAGATCGACAGGCTCGCGCAACTGGCCAAGCTATCAGTCCCCAAGCATAGCTTAACTCCGGCCCGCAATAGTTTCCCCACCGGTGCAGTACCGACCTTGAGACGGGCATTGGAGCGTGGGCAGAGGGCCAGGCGCATCTTCTGCGCGGCCAGGAGTTCGATTTCGTCGTCCTCAAGCTGTACACCGTGAACCAGCAGGTTGCCGGGAAACAATCCGCCCGCCTGCTGCAGATAAGCTACCGGGCGCAAACCGGTTGCCGGAGGAATAAAGGTTTCCCAGCCAATGGCCGGATAAAACCGTTCGGCCATTGGTCCCCTGCTCTGCGTGACAAATTCCACCTCTTCCGGCGATTCAGCCAAGTGGGTGGTACAGGGTAATCCCTGCTGCTGGCAGCGTTGATAACTTTCGTGCAGATAATCCCGGCTGATGGTGTACGGTGAATGGGGGGACAGTCCGACATTCATCTGCCCGATCCGCCGCTCAACCAAAGCCTTATCTAAACCGTCCTTGAGTCTGAGAATCACCGCAGGATCACGGCCAAGGGTTTCCAGATAGAGACATCCACCAAGCCGGGTCCCGATGTAAGCTTCCCGCGCAGGGTGATGTGCGAGGATATCGCCGACCGCACCGGTTCCAGCCGCCAGGGAAAGATCGATACCGTTTTTCAGGGCCAGAGCGTATTGTTTGCGATCCAGATGGTGCTTGGTGCGGATCAACTGCAGCAGCCAGTCGACAAAACTACCCGGTTCAGCAGTCTCCCCGGCCCGTTCGGCCCATTGAGGGTAGTCGGTCAGTTCCAGGTGAGTGTGGGCATTCACCAGCAATGGCACCAGCAGTCCATTATCAAAATCGACGATATCAACCCCGCTAAACTGGCGTAGCAGATCCGTTGCCCGGCCAAGGGCCTCAATAATGCCGTCACGAACCAGTAAGGCCCCGTCTTCAATGGGTGCGGCGTCACCGGTGACCAGATATTTTCCCCGATACAGGCGTGTCATTGTGCGATTGCGCTGTCCTTGCCATAAGCGAGAAGGGTTTTAATGGCCTGAAGTTGCTCTTGGGCTTCGGGCTCGGCGGCGATAATGGCGCATTGTTCGGCCAGCACCGTATTCAGGATATCAACAGTGGTCAGCGGATTGGCCAGCACCGAACGAAACACGGTGACCTGCTCGCTGCCGTAACGGGAGCAGCGCAACCGGGTCCGCGACACAAAGGTTTTGCCCGCCTCACGCTGAATCTTCTGCACCGCCTGGGTCAAAGCATCGAGATGCCGGTTGACCTGTTGCTGCAGCGGAAGATCAAGACCGGGCATAAGCGCCTGCAGCCAAGCCGGATGATAACGATACGTCAGGATATTCAGTTCCGGCGCGGAAATCAATTCGAAGTCGGGATGCTGGTTGATCAATTCGGCAAAACACCGGGCCTTTTCAATCCCCAGGTCGATGAGCAGCTCATAGCCTTTACGACCGATGATCGACAGACCGGCATGGACCAACAGTGCCTTGCCCGGCCGAGACCCTTCCAAGGTGTGGCTGCCGAGATCCTTGGAGCCGTGGCGGAGGATATAGTTGGCATGATGTTCGATGGCGGTCAGGGCATGGGGATCTTTGAACAGCACCATCCCTGCTCCCATGGGCACATAAAGTTGCTTGTGGGCGTCGATAGTCACGGAATCGGCTCGTTCAATCCCGGCCAGCAATGAGCGATGGGTATCGGAAAACAGGGTCGGACCGCCCCAGGCGGCATCGACATGGAAATGACAGTCGATCTCCTCAGCAAAATCCGCCAGCTGCTCCAGCGGATCGACATGGCCGGTTTCGGTGGTGCCGGCAATACCGAGCAGCCCAAGCGGCCGGATGTTGCGGTCACGCAGCTTGCGATATTCTTCACGCAGAGCGCGCATGTCGATGCGATTATGATCGTCGGTATCGATGAGGACCAGGTTGTCGCGGCCGATGGCCAGCAAGTCGGCAGCTTTGCCCAGGGAGTAGTGCGCCCGGCGCGAGGCCAGAATTGCCAGGCCTTCACAGCCCAGATGCTGCAATGCCTTGAACAATCCTTCCTGAGCGATTCCGCGGAACTCGCCGCTGGGGGCACAGAGGCGATTCCGCGCAACCCAGAAGGCGGTGGTATTGGCAATGGTGCCACCGGAACAGAAGGCACCGAGAGCATGCTCACTGTCGTGAATCCAGTGCTGGTAGAAGCTGTCATCCTGCCGGTAAATCAGGTTGTGCAGCATGGCGATCACCTGCCGTTCAAGGGGAGTGAAGGCCTTGGAGGTCTCCACCTTGACCAGGTTCTGATTGAGGGCGGTCATGATCCGCGACAACGGCAACATGAAATAAGGTAGCGCCGAAGTCATATGGCCGACAAACCCCGGTGCTGCGGTGTGGACCGACTGGGCGACCAGCTTCTCTTTGACAAACTCGGTGTATTCGGAAACAAAGGTCGGATCTTCCGGCACAGCGGCGCAGGAAAAATCTTTCTCAATATCCTCCAGGCTCCGTTCCAGAGCGACAATGTGTTTCTGCAGGAATTCCGCCACATTGCCGGTGATGGCCTGATCGATCTTGCCCAGCGTCGAATCGGGCGCTTCCGGAACCGTGAAAATCCGGTAGAGCGTCTTCAGGTTGGCAAGAGCGGTCTCAGTCATCGCTCGGCACCAGCAAGCCGTTGTCAATCAGGCGGGTCGCTCCGAAATAAACCGCCATCAGCAACACTGAATCGCCATCGACCTGCTCCTGCTCGGCCAGACTGTATTGATGGCAGATCTTGAGGTAATCGATACGCGCTTCGGGCTGGGCACTGATCCGCTTGCGCAGGTCCGCCAGGATAACGGCACTGGCTGATTCGCCCGCCGCCACCAACTGCCGGGCTGCGACCAGGCCAGACGACAAAGCCAAGGCCTGCCGACGTTGCTCCGCAGTTAAAAAAACATTTCGCGAACTCATGGCCAGGCCATCGGATTCCCGAAAAATCGGCATACCGACAATAGCAACGGGCAGATTCAAGTCCGCGGCCATCCGTCTGATCACCGCCAGTTGCTGGAAATCCTTATTGCCGAAGATGGCGACATGGGGCTGGATAATATTGAACAATTTGCTCACCACTGTGCAGACCCCGCGAAAATGCCCTGGCCGACTCGCTCCGCACAGGGTCTCGGTCAGACCTTCGACCTGCACATAGCTGGCGTAGCCCTTGGGATACATTTCCGCGGCACTCGGCGCAAAAATCACGTCCACACCAGCGGCAGCGGCCAGTTCGCTGTCATGCTGCAGGTCGCGCGGGTAATCCTCGAAATCCTCGCCCTGGCCGAACTGGGTCGGGTTGACGAAAATCGACAGTGCCAACAAGTCGCCACGCTTGCGCCCTTCCTGCAGCAATGACAGGTGCCCCTGGTGCAAAAAACCCATGGTCGGAACAAAGCTGATCCGCCGCCCGTCCTGCCGAGCCACCCGGCTCCAGGACTGCATCTCTTGAACGGTATGCAAAATCTCCATGAGAGCAAATCTTCCTTATTTAAATGAGTGCTCAGCGGTTGGAAACTGACCGCTTTTGACGTCTTCGATGTAGTGATGAATACCCTCGCTGATGGTGTCGGCGATATCGGCATAGCGCTTGACGAATTTCGGGGAATATTTATCGCATAGACCAAGAATATCGTGAATAACCAGCACCTGACCATCACAGGCGGCACCGGCACCGATCCCGATGGTGGGAATGGTCAGACTCTCGCTGACCTGGCGGGCCAGGTCGCGCGGGATGGCTTCCAGGACCACGGCACAGGCACCGGCTGCTTCCACGGCGCGGGCATCAGCCATGATTTTGCGGGCCTGCTCTTCCTCACGTCCCTGGACCCGGAACCCGCCCATTCGATGCACTGACTGCGGGGTCAGCCCGATATGGGCGACGACAGGGATATCGATATCGACAATGGCGCGGATGGTTTCGGCCATGGGCTCGCCCCCTTCCAACTTGACCGCATGCGCTCCGCCCTCCTTGATCAGGCGACCGGCGTTGCGGCGGGCATCGCTGATATCGATTTGATAGGTCATAAACGGCAGGTCTGCAACGATCAGTGCCTGCTCGCTGCCGCGCACGACAGCACGAGTGTGGTAAAGCATTTCTTCAAGGGTGACCGGCAGGGTGTTGTCGTAGCCGGAAAAGACCGAACCGGCTGAATCTCCGACCAGAATCATATCAATCCCGGCAGCATCCATCAGTCGCGCAAAAGGATAATCGTAAGCAGTCAGCACAGTAATCTTTTCGCCACGTTGTTTCATTTCTGCCATATCAAGGATAGTCCTGCGTTTTTTCACGATAAATTCCTTTTCTAAAAAAACAAAAAATGCCGTTCGCCGAAACGAAAGGCACACGCAGGGTGGACAAGACCCTGTGATCTATCTTTCAATACCTTCCGTCCCGGTCATTAATGATCCAGGCGGTATGTGTTTCGGAAGACATTCGCACATCGACTCCAGTTCCTGTACCGGGTCAGCTAGCGTCTTCCGGGAAAAAACGACCCCGGTATAACACAGTCATAATCGACTGTCCAGATCTTTTGAAATTCCAGTCAAGAGCTTGCCAAGTTGCCGTCAAAACAGCGAGAGATTAAATATAACAATGTATTATTTATATCGATAGTAAAAATAAAGGTTATTCTACATTGGGAAAGAGAACGGAACAAAAGAAGGAATGCCGATTGATCGTGGCGGCATTCGTTGTCAAATTTCGTTCTAAACCTCTTTCCGGGCCAGGTCAACAAAGCGCGCAAAAAAAAGGCCTCAGGAGGCAGGCGTTGCTGCCGCCTGAGGCCAGGTTATACCTGTTGAAACATGAACAAAAACCAAGTTCAGCTGGTCAATAGCCCTTCCAGGGTGCGCAACAGCACCGTAAAGGGGTGGAAGGTACCCGGGTCTTCGCCCAACAGACTCTGCCGAAGTTCCTCATAGATCCGCATTTTCTGCCGCCTGATGCTGAAGAAAGTTTCCGGGGAGTCCGGCTGCTCAAGGGCAACTCGCTGAACAATCCTCACATTAACCGCCTGCAATGCGCTGAGCAGCGATTCGCGGGCACGCCTGTCCCAATGATCCCGCACCGGCACCGAACCAATCAACTCAAGCACCTCAGCACCTTTGACTTTGTCATCGACCAACACCTTAATCCTGGCCAGCTGATCCAGTTTAAGGCCCGAGGATTCGACCATGCAGAGCAAGGGCAGAAAATCGACCAAAGAGTCGAGGACCGCAAACCTGAAGGCCACGTCCCGTGGTAAGCCCTCTTCTTCGAGGCGAGTCTGCCGATCCTGGCAGTCCTGCCATTTGCCACTACTGAGGGTGCTTGACAGCGCGCCGGAATAATGGTCCAGCTGCTGACCGATGCGGGCCAGCTCCTGCTCACCGGTCGGGATCGGCATACCGTTGCTCAGTGCATAGCTGCAGAACGAGCTAAGCAGGCTCTCCAGCTGTAACAGCAGCTCATGCTGCCGTGCCGCCGGCATTTTATTATCCAGGTTGTAAATAGCCTGGCGCAGATCGCGCCCTTTAAGCAGACTGTCGAAAATCAGGTAGGCATTGGCAACCTGCACCTGACTGCAACCGGTGATCCGGCTGGTGGTCTGGAGAAATGTACCGCCGGCCTGGTCGATAACCCGGTTGGTGAGCATGGTCGCAGTGATTTCTCCGGCCAGGGGATGGTTTGGCAGGACATCCCGGTAGCGGTCAACGACTTCCTGGGGGAAATACTCCAGCAGCAGATTATGGATAACACTGCTCTCCGCCAATTTGGAATCCAGCACCGAGCGGAACAGGAACATTTTGCTGTACGCCAGCAGCACCGACAACTCGGGCCGCAACAACCGCCCGGGCTGTCGGGCGGAGACATCTTTCCGACTCGGCAGAAACTCGCCGCGGCGATCGAGCAGACCGGAACGGCCAAGCCGGTCGATGAGCTCAAGATACGGATCGACATCCTGCTGACAACGGACCTGATCCAGGGACAACGCCAGGGTCTGGGTGTAGTTGTTGCGCAAAACGTCCTGGCAGACCGTCTCTTCAATCTCATTCAGCAGCTGATAGCCTTCCTGCAGATCTTTAACCTTACCCTCGCTACGCAATTCCCGGAGCAGGATCTTGAGGTTGACTTCATGATCGGAGGTGTCCACCCCGGCGGAGTTGTCAATCGCGTCGGTATTGATCCGACCACCCTGCAGGGCATATTCAATTCGCCCAAGTTGGGTCAGACCGAGGTTGCCCCCCTCACCCACCACCTTGGCACGCAGTTCCACCGCATCGATACGGACCGCATCGTTGGCGCGGTCGCCAGCGTCTTCATTGGTTTCCGTCGTGGCCTTGACATAGGTGCCGATCCCGCCATTCCAGAGCAGGTCGATCTTGGCGGTGAGCAACAGTTTGATCAGGCCCGGCACGTCAATACTGCCCTGCCTGGTACCCAAAAGCTGAGCCACCTGCGGAGAGAGCGGAATCTCCTTGAGCTGACGCGAATAAACACCGCCACCCTCGGAAATCAGCTCACGATTGTAATCATCCCAGCTGGAACGCGGCAGATTGAACAACCGTTGCCGTTCCTGGAACGAGATCTCCGGGTCAGGGTCCGGGTCGAGGAAAATATGCCGATGGTCGAATGCAGCCAACAGCTTGATTTTCCGTGACAGCAGCATTCCATTGCCGAACACGTCCCCGCTCATATCGCCGATACCGATGACGGTGAAGGGCTCGCTCTGAATATCGTGCCCCATTTCCCGGAACGAGCGCTTGACGCTCTCCCAAGCCCCGCGAGCAGTGATCCCAAGCTTTTTGTGATCATAACCGTGGGAGCCGCCACTGGCAAAGGCATCACCGAGCCAGAAGTGATAAGACTCGCTGATCGCGTTGGCGGTATCGGAGAGCTGTGCGGTCCCCTTGTCCGCGGCGACAACCAGATAGGGATCCTCATCATCATAGGCGATGATCCCTTCAGGCCTCACCACCTGGTTGCCGACCCGGTTATCGGCCAGATCGAGCAAGCCTCGCATCAGGGTGCGATAGGCCTCCTTGACGTAACCGGTCATGGTGTCACGATCCGGACTGCTCAGCTTGCTGACAAAGCCGCCTTTGGAGCCTTCCGGGACAATGACGGCGTTTTTGGCCATCTGTGCCTTGACCAAGCCGAGGACCTCGGTGCGGAAATCATCCGGCCGGTCCGACCAGCGGATACCGCCGCGGGACACCTTACTGCCGCGTAGATGGATCCCCTCCATGGTGGCGGAATGGACATAGACTTCATAGAGGGGGCGCGGCGCGGGCATATCGATAACGCCCAGCGAATTGACCTTGAAGGACAGGAAATAATCGTCCTGTTGATAGCGCTGATAGAAATTGGTGCGGATGGTTGAATCCATCAGGTTGAAAAGGGTTCTGAGAATCCGGTCCTCGTTGGGATCGTTGACCTCTTCCAGGGCGGTGACCAGTTCCTGACGGATGGGAGAGAGGACTTCGATTTCCCGCACCATGGGATCAGACCACTCCGCCGCCGGCTTGAAGCGTCCCTCAAAATAACGATAAAGCAGCAAGGCGACCGCAGAGTTGTTGACCAGAGTATCGGCGACGCGACGCTTGGTGAAAGGGCTGCCGAGTTGGAAATAATAATTGCGATAGCCGCGAAACACGTCAATTTCACGCCAGGACAGGCCGGTCAGCGGCAACAGCCGATGCAGGTAATCGTTCTCCACCTCGCCCTTACACAGTGCCGTAAGGGTGGCAAGGAGCAGGTCCTTGATCTCCGTGAACGGCAGGCTCTTATCTGAATCAAGGCGGATAGCGAAACTTTTGATATGCACCCGGTCGCTGCCGATCTCCAGATCGGAATCGATTTCATGCAACACATCCAGGTTCAGATTCTGCAAAAACGGCATCAGCTCATTCAGATAGCTGCGCTTGAAACTGTAATACTGCAGCCGATAGTAATCATCCTGTTCATGGAACGGTCCCCAGAGATCAAAGATATCCTTGCGCTCCCGGCACAGCAGTTCAATGTTGCGCACATCGCGGACCGCCAAGCGCGGGTGATTACGGGCTCGATAGGCCTGATGAAAAACCTTGCTGTAACGATCCCAGATGGCAAAGGAATCGGCGGCGAATTGTTTTTCGAGCAGTTCCCGGAACTTGAGCTTCCAGGGCATAGCCAAACGGGTCAGCCCCTGCTCCAGTTGAATGACATCAACCTGAACCTGGTTATGGGTCAGCAGCAGATTCATATGCATGCTCAGGTAGTCCGAAGCCATGTGAATCAATCGGGATTCGACCCGCACCGCCTTGAAATAACGGCGCACATAGGTCTCCATGCGCTCCATATGTTCCGGCAGATAATATTCATTGGGCATGATCAGCAGCAGGGTCAATCCATTTTCGGAGGCACTCGGTGCAATCACCACCTTGACGCCGGCCTGTCGGTGCATCTGGGTGAAAGAACGCAGCATCCGCCGCAATTCGTCATCCCCCATCAGGAACAGCTCGATTTTCGGGAAGCTGTTGATGATCTGTACAGTTTTCCGATAATTGTGACTGTCGCGATGGATCTTCAGCTGTTGCTGAACCGCTTCAATGCGCCGCCGCAGGGCCGGGATCGAATAGCTGGTTTCATCAACGCTTTTCTGAGTGTAAAAACCCCAGAAGCAGTGTTCCCTAAAAGTTCCGTCGGCAAGCTCTTCACGAAAGCCCAGATAGGTCAGCCGTTCAAAGCGATGCAGCGGGCAATACAGGTCGGTTTTTTCCAGATCGACATCTTTGCCGTGGCCAAGCAACGGGAAGACCTTTTCCGCAGTCAGTGGAACGGAGGTCGTATCCAGATAAAATGGGTTCTCGTAAAAATCGGTCAGGCCAAGCGCCCGCGAGCTGTCTTCTTTGAAATCGTCGACTTGAGCTCCGGCCACATAGGTGAAGGTGCGGCTGGCGACCGGAATGAAATTTTCTTCCTGGAGCCATTGATAAAGATCACGATAACGGTCCAACCCTTTAATATTATTCAACGCCGCAAACTGGCGCAGCATGGCCGGACGGTCCTGATAAATCTGCACCGTGGAAGCAATAACAGTGCGTACGGCATTTTCAAGCTTTTCGGTCAGGCGGGCCGGGAAGCGTTGCAGCTCGATCCAGACAAAGGATTCCCTGGGCAACTCGCTGTCCGCTTCAGCCAAGCGTTCCAGCACCGGGCCATTGCGATCAACGGAAAGAATCGGGTGACAAACCACCTGGAAATGAATTGAACGACGGTGAAGAAATTCCTGCAGAGAGAAGAAAATATGGTTGGCATCGGGAGAGTTGACAAACAGGTAATAACGACCCGATTCCCGTTGCGGAACCATTTGTACCTTAACCCTGTCATCCCTTCGCTCCAGAAACTTACCGGCCTGGACAAGGTCTTGGACCAGTGTCTCCAGGCTTAGCTGGTTGAGGATGTTGGGCGGAATCTCCTGGCGCATAATGCGCGCCAGCTCGAGGTTGAGGGACAGCGTCCTGGTTTCACCCAGACGGTTCAGCTCCTGCTCGATATTGTCATCTTGAAACTGCTGCGCTCTCTGCTCTGACGTACGACCTTTGCGGGTCACAGTCACCTTCATGCTCGACTCCCTGTTTCATCATTGAATAATGGGAAAAGATCAAGCCACGGACGGAATTACCCGCGGCGACGTTCGAATCATAGACCAGTGAAATAGGCTTATCAAGTCAGAGATAAAATAAATTTTAAGAGCGGCTAAAAAAAGCGCGGGTCAGGGCGGAAAACTCCTCCAGGCGGAGAGTTTCGCCCCGTCTGCCGGGGTCAATTCCGGTTGTGGTTAGTGCGGCGTCGATCTTCGCGGCCATGAACCCGGCCCCTTGCAAACTGTTGCGCAGGGTTTTGCGGCGTTGGGTGAACGCCCCCTTGACAACCTTCCGGAACAGGGTCTCATCAACCGGGTCGACCCGTGGAGTGGCGCGACGCTGAAAATGAAGTACGATGGAATCAACTTTGGGTGGCGGGTTGAAAGCCCCGGGCCTGACCAAGGTCACGTTACGCAGGTCGAACCAGAGCTGACAGAGCACAGATAGGATACCGTAATCCTTGCTGCCCGGCGCGGCCAGCAGCCGCTCGCCGACCTCGCGCTGAAACATCAGCACCAAGCGATCGAACAGATGGCGATATTCCAGAATTCGGAACACCACCTGGCTGGAGATATTGTAGGGCAGATTGGCCACCATGACATAAGGGGGCTGGTTAAGCAGCGTCCCCCAAGGCAGCTTGAGAACATCTCCCCCGTGAACGATCAAACCGGGATCGCTGCGTTGGTTGAGGCGCTCAATCAGGTCACGATCGATCTCCATGACTTCAACCTGTGCGGCCAGTGGCAACAACCGATCGGTCAGGACACCCAGGCCGGGGCCGATCTCCACCACCCGCTGACTGCCATCAAGGGCGGCAGCGGTTATAATCTTGTCGATCACTCCCTGATCATGCAGGAAATGCTGTCCGAAGCGCTTTTTGGTGCGATATTCCATGATTATTCAGGTTTCTGGCGCTGGCGTGGCCAGCGTGGAATTTTCCATTGACGCAGGCTGGGAATGAATCTGACGGTCAGGGAATAGCCGATGATGGCCGCTGGTATGCCCAGCACCAGGCAACCAAGCAGTAATGGTTCACCGACCTGAACACCCATTTTCCAGCTCAGATCGGCACTGAAATCAGGCGAGCCGATGGATGGGTATCCGAGGAGAACGCGGCCGATTTCATATTCAAGGCCGTAAATAAACGGGGCGGTCAGTGGATTGGTCACCCAGACCCCGATAAAAGTTGCAATCTTATTCTGGCGCAGCAGAAAAGCGAACAATAGAGCAAGGATGATCTGCACCCCGAAGGTCGGGGTAAAACCAATGAACAGCCCCAGGGCCATGCCGCGAGCTATGGCATCCGGTTCGGACTGGATGCGCGCCAGTCGAATCATATTCAATTTAAATTGTCTGAAAAAACCCCAGCGTCGCCACATAACTCAGAACAACCTCAACCCCGAACCTGTTCCAGCGGCCAGCTGGAGACAGCGTTCAGGTCAAGTCCGGAGCGCTGTCCGCGCGACAGGTAGTAATCCCCTGCCACCGCCAGCATGGCGGCATTATCGGCGCAAAGCCCGGGAGATGGAAAAAAGGCTTCAAGGCCCTTTTCGGCTGCCAAACGGGTCATGGTCGCACGCAGACCTGAATTACAGGCAACCCCGCCGGCCACCACGATCCGGTGCAACCCTTCCGCCTGCGCGGCACGCATGATCTTCCGAGTCAGGACATCGACCACCGCGGTTTGAAAGGCGCAGGCAATCTGTGCGATATGCTGGTCATCCGGCCGGTTTTCAAGTCCGTGCAAATAATTCAACACCGCTGTCTTCATGCCGGAAAAGCTGAAATTGAAATTGTCTTTTTTAAGCAGCGGTCGCGGGAACACGATCCCCCCGTCATCCCCGGCCTTGGCCAGGCGGTCAATGACCGGGCCGCCCGGATAACCGAGTCCGAGCATTTTCGCCACTTTGTCAAAAGCTTCCCCTGCAGCGTCATCAACAGTGCGTCCCAGCAAGCGGTAACGGCCGATTCCGTCGACCCGGAACAGATGGGTGTGTCCACCGGAAACCGCGGCGGCCAGAAAGGGGAATTCGACCTGCCGTTCAAGCTGAATGGCGAGGATATGCCCCTCAATATGATGAACCCCGATCATGGGAACACCGAGGGCATAGGCATAGGCTTTGGCAAAGGACAGACCGACGAGTAAAGCGCCGATCAGACCGGGCCCCCGGGTGGCGGCCACACCCTCGAGCTGACCCGGTGTCACACCGGCATCCGCCAGGGCCTGGGCCACCAGGGGATTGATCACTTCAAGATGGCGCCGGGAGGCCAGTTCCGGAACGACTCCCCCGTACACCGCATGCAGATCAACCTGGGAGGATATCAGATTGGAGAGCACCTCCGCGCCATTGCGGACGACTGCGACGGACGTCTCATCGCAGGAACTTTCTAGAGCCAGCAGCAACATCTTATTTAATTCATCCAATCATTTCACTACAGCAGATTCGCTGCAAGTTCAGCCAGAGCAGATCGCTCTCCCTTACTCAAGGTCGTGTGCCCGGCAATTTCATGCCCTTTCAAACGCTCGACAGCATAGCTGAGCCCGTTACTGGACGAATCAACGTAAGGGTTGTCAATCTGGAAGGGGTCGCCGGTCAAAACAATTTTAGTGCCCTCACCGGCCCGCGTGATAATGGTTTTGATCTCGTGAGGGGTCAGGTTCTGGGCTTCATCGACAATCATGTACTGCTTGGGAATCGACCGACCGCGAATATAAGTCAGCGGTTCGATCTCCATCAAGCCCAGGTCGATGAGTTCGCGATAGCCACGTTTTCTTTTGCCGGCTTCGTCGTAAGAAGACAGCAACAATTCGACATTGTCGAAAATAGGCTGCATCCAGGGGGACAGTTTTTCTTCGATATCGCCGGGCAGAAAACCGAGATCGCGTCCCATCGGGAACACCGGGCGGGACACCAACAGACGATTATAAGCGCCTTCGTCGGCAGTTTTCAACAATCCGGCCGCAATAGCAAGCAAAGTTTTCCCGGTGCCCGCTTTTCCGACCAGCGAGACCAGTTGCACATCGTCATTCAGCAACAGATCGAAGGCGAACTGCTGTTCGCGGTTGCGGGCATGAATCCCCCAAATGCCATCTTTGGAGATCTTCAGCAAAGGCACAATTTTCTTGCCGACACTGTCATAGCGGCCGATAGCGGTATGCGAAGGATTGGTCTCATCGACCAGGGTTATCCCCTGATTGGAGTAAAACTCGCCGGTTACTGCCAGTGCCCCCTGCTCGTAAAAAAGGTCAACCTGTTCGGCCGGCACCAGCTGCTCGGTCGTCCCGGTGTAAAGGTCTTCCACCGGGATCTTGTCATTCTGATAATCTTCGGTGCGTAAACCGATGGTATCAGCCTTGATCCTTAGGTTGATGTCCTTGGTGACGAAAATCACCGGGCCGTTTGGAGAATTTTCCTGCAGATCCTTGGCCACGGCGATAATCCGATTGTCTCCTTGGTCGACGCGCAGCTCCGGCGGCAGTTTTTGCAACAAGTCTTCTTTATAGATCGCAACCCGCAGCACCCCGCCGTTCTCCAGCGGAACCCCCTCAACCAGTTTGGCCTGGAGGCGAAACCCATCGATCATCCGGGAGATATGCCGGGCATTCCGGCCGGTTTCACTTTGATCTTTCTTAAACCGATCGATCTCTTCGATTACCGTCAGCGGCAGGATCACGTGATTGTCGGAAAACTTCAATATGGCCTGTGGATCATGAAGCAACACATTGGTATCAAGAACGTAATGTTTTTTCATAGTCGAATAATATCCTCTGGAAAGCCCGTCGGAACCGCTGTCCGAAACCGCTCAGAGCGACCCGGCACAACGGCAGATTCCGTCAACAACCTTGATAAAATGGGCGATATCATCTTCCCGATTAAAGTAGCCGGGACTGACTCGGACGCTCCCGCGGGGAAAAGTGCCGATACTGCGGTGCGCATCCGGAGCACAATGCAACCCGACCCGTACCGCTATCTGCTGCTGGTCGAGCAGATAACCGATCTCTGCCGGATCGCGACCGTCAATATTGAATGAAACCGCTGCTCCTCTCAAGGAAAAATCCTTGCTGCCATAAATTGTCACCCCGGGGCACTGTTCCAGACCGCGGACCAACTGTTCAACCAGGGCCTGTTCATGGGCTCGAATAGTTGCAATCCCGGTCCGCTGAACGAACTCCAGCGCAGCATGCAGCCCTGCCAAACCGGGCATATTGTAGGTCCCGCTTTCCAGTCGTTCCGGCAATTCAGCCGGCTGGTAAGCGGAATGGGAATTGGCGCCGGTTCCACCGTACAACAGCGGGGTCAGTTCGATCCCTTCCCGTAAATAAAGAAAGCCGGTTCCCTGCGGTCCGAGCAGCCCTTTGTGGCCGGGGGCGGCAAACAGGTCGACCTCAAGCGCGGCCAGATCAATGGGCACCGCACCGGCCGATTGCGAACCGTCAACCAGCAACAGGACATCATGCTCACGGCACCAGTTCCCCAGCCCGGCCAGATTTTGCAGCGTACCGAAGACATTGGAGCAATGATTCATCACCAGCAACCGGGTCGGCTGCTCCAGACAAGCACGGTACAGATCTTCCCTGGCCACAAGGCCGGTGGCGGGATCAGCCGCAACCTTGACGACCTCGACACCCCGTTCCGCCAACGCCTGCAAAGGCCGGGCAACGGCATTGTGCTCAACACTACTGGTCACCACCCGGTCGCCCGATCGCAACAGGCCGAACAGGGCTTGGTTGATGGCCATGGTCGCATTGAAGGTAAAGATAAAACGGGCCGAATCAGGGCAGTGAAACAGTTCCGCCAGCAACTCCCGCGTCGAGAAGACCAGTTGATCGGCAGCCAAGCTGGTCCGATGGGTACCGCGGCTGGCACTGCCGCCATGTCTTAACGCCAGGTCAACCGCGCGATAAACCTCTTCCGGTTTGGGATGACTGGTGGCAGCGTTATCGAGATAAATCAGTTTTTGTTCAGACATTGGGTATGACTCTGTTCGGATGACAAAACCTAAGTGGGTCTTGCTGAGTTTCAGGAACAATTTTGCCGCAAACTGCGGCAGAATACTGAATATTCATTTGCACGACAAGCACAACTGCCTCTTTTCACCATTATTGTTGATTGCCGGACAAATGTCACCCCTGCGTGCATTTTACCAAAGCAACCCGCTCGCCAGCGTTTCGAGGCTCTCCGCAAAAGCTCCGATATTTAAATTTTTCAAACTTGACAACCCCCATATGTAGTAGTCTATATTCTATCAGCACGTCATATATAGTGTCCAACTCCTACTAATCCAGTTATTTATCAATACCTTACCAAGTGTTAGCAGAAAGGAATCCTCGATGACACAAGCGAATGCGTCAGCCGGGCCGAAGTTGTCCCAGAATGCCATGACAGTTCTCACCAAACGCTACCTGAAGCGCGACAGTGAAGGGACACCTATCGAAACCCCGGAAGACATGTTCCGACGGGTCGCAAAAGCCATTAACGCCGCGGAAGTTGCGGTCAACGGTAAAAAGGCGGACCACGAAGAAGATTACTACCGGATAATGACCCAGCTCGACTTTCTTCCAAATTCCCCGACTCTGATGAACGCAGGTCGAGAACTGGGGCAGTTGTCAGCCTGTTTTGTCCTGCCGGTCGGCGATTCTATGGAAAGCATCTTTGAGGCCATTAAAAACACGGCCCTGATTCATAAAAGCGGCGGCGGCACCGGGTTTTCCTTCTCCCGCATCCGCCCGGCCAACGATGAAGTGCAGTCGACCAGCGGAGTGTCTTCAGGACCAATTTCGTTCATGCGCGTCTTTGATGCCGCTACCGAGACCATCAAACAAGGTGGCACCCGGCGCGGTGCCAACATGGGCATCCTGCGGGTCGATCATCCGGACATCATGGATTTCATCATGGCCAAACGTGACCAGACCATCCTGACCAACTTCAATATTTCGGTCGGTCTCACCGAGGCCTTCATGAAGGCGGTGGAAAAGGATCAGGATTACGATATCATCAACCCGCGCACCGGCAAGGTGATGAAAAAGCTCAATGCCGCCAAGGTCTTCAACCAGATCGTCGATATGGCCTGGGCCAACGGTGAACCCGGCATTATCTTCCTTGACCGGCTTAATCGCGACAACCCGACTCCCCACGTCGGCGAAATCGAAAGCACCAATCCCTGTGGCGAGCAACCCCTGCTCCCTTACGAATCCTGCAACCTCGGCTCGCTGAACCTGACCAATATGATCAGCGCCGGCGATGTCGACTGGAAAAAACTGGAGCAGACCGTCCGGTTGGCAACCCGGTTCCTTGACAACGTCATCGAAGCCAACAAGTACCCGCTGCCGGAAATCGATGAAATGACCCGTTCCAACCGCAAAATCGGCCTTGGTGTCATGGGTTGGGCCGACATGCTGATTCTCCTCGGAATCCCTTACAACAGCAAGGATGCCATCGCCCTGGGTGAAAAGGTCATGAAATTCATCAATGACAAATCCCATGAGGAGTCGATACAGCTGGCTACCGAACGCGGCGCCTTCCTCAACTTCAAAGGGAGTGTTTTTGATAAAAAAGGCGCCGAGAAGATTCGCAACGCCACCTGCACCACCATCGCACCGACCGGCACCATCTCCATCATCGCCAACAGCTCCAGCGGCGTGGAGCCGCTGTTTGCGGTTTCCTATGTACGTCAAGTGCTCGACAACAACCGGCTCATCGAAGTTCATCCGCTGTTTGAAAAGATCGCCCGCGAGCGCGGTTTCTACAGTGAGGAACTGATGCAGAAGATTGCTGAAAAAGGCACGGTTCAGGGGCTTGACGCTGTTCCTGAAGATGTTCGCCGGGTCTTCGTCACCTCTCACGACATCACCCCTGCTGACCATATCCTGATGCAGGCCGCTTTCCAGAAATATACAGACAATGCGGTCTCCAAAACGGTCAACTTCTGTCACGACGCCAGCCGTGAAGATGTCGCAACCGTATACCGGATGGCTTACAAGGAAGGCTGTAAAGGGGTCACCATCTACCGTGATGGTTCCCGCGACATGCAGGTCCTGTCGGTCGCCAAGAAAGAGGAAGAAAAGAAGAACGAAGCAGTTATTCCGATGGAAAGCCGCAAAGCATCCCGCAAACGGGAGCGGCCAAGGGCGCTGACCGGCTCCACCTATCAGATGGAAACCGGTTGCGGACCTCTCTATATCACCATCAATCAGGACCAAAACGGTCTCTTCGAGCTGTTTACCACCATGGGTAAAGCCGGCGGCTGTGCGGCGTCTCAATGTGAAGCCATTGGCCGACTGGTCTCACTGGCGTGGCGCTCCGGGGTTCAGGCCCGTCAGGCGGTCAAACAGCTGATCGGGATCACCTGTCATAAACCGGCCGGGTTCGGAGACAACCGCATCACCTCCTGTGCCGACGCGGTGGCCAAAGCTATCGAACTGCACATGCTCAATGATGAAGAGAGCCCGACCCGTTTTGTCAATAACGGCGGTGCCTGCCCGGAATGCGGCGGCCCGATCGAACATGAAGGCGGCTGCTGCGTCTGCCACGCCTGCGGCTATTCCGAGTGCGCCTGAGCTAATTGCACAGGTTAGCACATTTTCAGGGGGCAGCGTCCGCTTCGCTGCTCCCTGATTTTTTATTTGCCTATCAGGGTGTTGAAAAATGTTTTTGAGGCAGCAAGTACAAGACAAAAATTGCCGAAGAAGCGCAGTTTACATCCAGTAAATGAGCATTTTGAGGCTATTTTTAACGCAGTAATTGCTACGCAGATAGTTTTTCTACAGCCTGCTATAGCAACCCCGTAGGAAGGAAACCTATAATGGACACAACGATTCCCCCTTGCCCTGAATGTCGCTCGGAATATGGTTATGCTGATCGCGACCTGTTGATCTGCCCCGAATGCGGCCACGAATGGCTCGCGACACCCCAAGGCGATTTGACCGACGGAGGACCGCAATTCAAAGACGCCAATGGCAACATCCTGGTCGACGGGGACACGGTCACCGTGATCAAGGATCTCAAGGTCAAAGGGAGTTCCACAGTGGTCAAAGTCGGCACAAAAGTCCGGAATATTCGCCTGATCGAGGGGGATCACGATATCGACTGCAAAATCGATGGGATCGGGGCGATGAAACTGAAATCGGAATTTGTCAAAAAGGTCTAACGCCGATGTGTGACCGTCCGGAAGATAAACCACAGACCGATGATGCCGCCTGGGAAGATCTTTGTCATCAATGCGGGGAGTGCTGTTTCGAAAAAACCATCAATTCCCGCGGAAAGATCCTCACCACAGCCATCCCCTGTCGATTCCTGGATATTCACACCCGCCGCTGCCGCATTTATCCAGACCGCTTCAAACATGAAGAGGACTGCATCAAGTTGACCCCGGAGAATGTCGGTGAGCTTGATTGGTTACCGGAAGATTGTGCATACCGGAATCTTCCGGATGAATAAGACATAGAATTTTTCTATATTTCAAATACATAGACTACATTCTCAAAAGTATCGCTTAAATAATTAAGCATGCTAGTGCCCGTCTCACCCCCATCCCGACCTTCCCCCATCAAGGGGGAAGGAGCAAGACACTGGCATAATCTATAAATCATTGGTGATATTGGGTTTTAGACGAATACGGAACGAAATTCCATTAATCCAACAACTCTTCAATTCCGCCGCTCTTCAGTCCGCCAGTACGAGAAGCGAAGCTTTTCGTCAAGGCGCATTCGACGACGGTTGGGTTAGTGGCGACCATGCTCCATGATTAAATGCTGCGGTGACCAACCTTGCCGAATGGGCAGCGACCAACTCGCAGCTATATTGCCCCCGAAATAAACGAAACTCTCGAGCCATCAAAAGGCCATTTTTTGCCATCTTTTTGTTGGCCTGGACAAAAAGGTGGTCGGCTGCGGGGCCGAGACCCCGCGACTTTGATTTTAATAATTTGAAAATGTTCGGCATGAACGGATGCGGAGCGGTGAGGTTACCTCCCCCCCATCCCAACCTTCCCCCATCAAGGGGGAAGGAGCATGACACTGACATAATTCATAAACCATTGGTAATATTGGGTTTTAGGCGAGTACGGAACAAAATTCCATCAACACAGCAACTCCATCAATTCCGCAGCCCCTCTGTCCGCCAGTACGAGAAGCGAAGCTTTTCGTCAAGGCGCATTCGACGACGCTGTGGGCGGTAGCGACCATGCTCCGTGATTAAATGCAATGGTGACCAACCCTGCCCAACGAGCAGCTACCCCGCGCCCAGAGTAAACGAAACTCCCAAGCCATCAAAAGGCCATTTTTTTCCATCTTTTTGTTGACCTGGACAAAAAGATGGTCGGCGGCGGGGCCGAGACCCCGCGACTTTGATTTTGATTTCAAGAATTTAAAGATTCTCGGCATGAACGGATGCGGAGCGGCAAGGTTACCTCACCCCCATCCCAACCTTCCCCCATCAAGGAGGAAGGAGCATGACACTGGCATAATCAATAAATCGTTGGTGATGTTAGGTTTTAGACGAGTACGGAACGAAATTCCATTAATCCAGCGGGCCACGCCCCGGCAAACAAATAACCTCAGTTATTTATAAATCGCCGGCGCCTTAATCCCCGGCACAATTTTCTTTTTGCTCTGCTCCAGCGGCCGATAAACAAACTCCCACTCCAGATACGTCTGCTTACCAACAAAATCCTTATCCTGGTCACTAAAACCATCTTGTTTAAACGGTTTTTTCAAGGATGTGGAACGAACCCCCATAATCCCTCCGCCTGGAGCTTGAATAATATCCCAGTCCGCCCCGGTCATGGGATCAGGATAGGAACGACGCAAATGGCGGGTCGTTTCCAGAAAGCGTGGGTCCAGCAACAGATCCGTCAATTCCGGCGGATACTTTTTCAGGGCCTTGCCGGTTTTCTGGACAGCATCATAATAATGACCGATGGCCTTGCGGATCTGCCCCCCTTTCCACAGCAGATCCTCCTCTTTGCTTCTCTGCACGATCGTTTGCCAGCTTGACCCGGCAATCCCCGTCAGCAAGCCTACCAGCGTCACAATGACCAGGAGCATCAGCAGAACAGCGCCGCTCTGATTCGACAATGCAGACTTCATCCTGTTCGTTTCGACCTGCTTCATCCCAATACGTACCCGGCCTGTCACCAATCCTGATAAGGGGTATCATTCAACCCGATCAAATCGCTACCGCTACGAACATCAAAACAGCCTCCCTCAGCCACGGCACCAGATTCTCCCGGTTCCGGGGCAACGCATTTCCAACTGTCCTCAGTTCGGGTAAACGGATCGCGGGGAATTCCTCGCAGGTATTTGTTCTCCACGAGCTGATCCAAACTGTCCGGGTAGCGGGCATGGTCGGAAAAGTAAGCATCAATAGCGCGCCGCATCTGAAACAGGTCCTCGGCCAGCACGGTTTCCTGCGCCTTGATCTGGCTTCGTTTATAGCTGGGAACCGCAATTGTCGCTAGAACCGCCATGATCAGCATGACAGCCAGCAGTTCGAACAGGGTGAACCCCCGTTGATTTTTGAGAATTAAGCAGCGTAATTCAGTCATTCACCAGTCCCTGTAATAGGTTCCATCAAGAGCGGTCTCATCACTTTGGCTATAGACATCATAAACATCCTCACCACCCCAGACCGAGGAGTCGGCTTCGTCAGTATACGAACGCAGGCCCCAACCTTCTTGGTCGCTATCAAACGGGTCCCGGGGAATTCTGCGCAGGTACTTTCGGGGATACTGATACAACCCTCCCCAGTCATTTCCGATCAACAAAGTTTCCAGATCCGCCGGATAGCCTGACTCGCCAACAGTCACAAAGATCTTTTTCTCATTGGCGGCCTTATCATAATCGGTTTTATATTCGTCAAGCGCAGAGCGAATTTCGCGTAAGGCGCGGCGGAGTTCCAGCTCCTTGGTCCTTTTGACCGTAACCTCCGCCATCGGCAGAACTGCGGTGGCCAAAACAGCCAGGATCGATAATGCGATCAGCATCTCGATCAAGGTTAATCCGGCTGATTGCTGTAAACGTCTGAGCATGCGGGCAATAGCCTCTAATTTACGATTGTCAGGTAATAGCCGGCAACATTCGGGCTCAGCTCCTGCCCCCGGCTATTGCTCATTTGCAGCACCTCAGGAACAAGCTGGGTTTTCCCTGGCGCAAGCGCTTTTAATTTTAAGGCCAACAGCTGCCCTCTGCCGGAGACTGTCGGACTAGCTTTTTTTTCCAGTGATACGACTCCCTGCTGTGGGTCAACAGTGACCGAAACCAATGCTTCATCAAGGGTTCGAAACAGAGTTCCCGGGCTGGCATCAACCAATTCAAACAGGGCCGGGTCATAACGCAAGAGCAGAGTCAGGTCAGCAAGATCATCCGTGGTTCTGATCTCCAGACCGGCATTCACCACATCACCGATGGCCAATGCGGGCGGTCCCAACAGAAAAACCTGCGCTGCGGCCGGAGGGGCAATAATCGCTCCTTCTGCAGGGACATTCTCTTCTATCAACGGTTCAGGAGCAACCAAGGCTGGTGGCAGCGGCTCCGGGCTATTCATCGCTTCTGGTGCTGGTGCTGGTGCTGGTGCTGGTGCTGGTGCTGGTGCTGGTGCTGGTGCTGGTGCTGGTGAAGGTGAAGAGGGTGGCTCGGGTGACGCAGTTGTCAAGCCCTCGGGCGCAGCCATGGCACCGTCCTGGATACCGCCTTGACCATTGGCATATTCGTCTGCAAAGGTCCCGAAGTTACGTCCGAACTTCAGGTCATCTTCTCCGCCTGACCAGATGCTGGCCGTATCTCCCTGTGGAACCGAAACGAATTTCACAATGTGCGGAGTAATGGACAGCAGAATCTCCCGTTTGATCTTGCTGTGATCCGTTCCGTTAAAAATTTCCCCGACCACCGGGATATCTCCCAGCAAGGGGATTTTGTTTTTGGTTGACGAATTATCATTCCTGATCAGGCCGCCGATGATGGTTTGCTCGCCGTCACGCAGAGTCAAAGTGGTGTCGGCATTGGTCGAGGAAATGGTGATAACGGCGGTGCCGTTGTTGGTCTTCTCCCGCCCGGAGACGTTACTGACTTCCAGCCCCAGCTTGGTGACAATGGTCTTATCCAGTTGGATGGTCGGTTCAACATCCAGCTTGACGCCGACATCGATGTATTGGACATTTTCCGATGTCAGGGTGTCGTTAATGGTCACCGTGATGACCGGTTCCCGGCTGCCAACGTGCACCTTGGCCTTCTCCCGGTTTCTGACCCTGATTTTGGGGTTGGCCAGGACTTCAGCATTGACCAGGGTTTTCAGGAAACGGAACGCCGCGGTAGGGATGGAATAAAAAGGATCGAGGTTTTTAGTGAAGTCAACCAGATTCGCGGTACTGCCTCCGGCGGACAGTCCGGAATTGGCAATCAACCCGCTGTTCTCGACGCTCAGGCCCGCGCCGATGGAATAGTTACTCAGTTTCAGACCGAGTTCACGAGTGTCGCTGTGATTGACTTCAAGCAGTTCCAGATCAAAGACGACTTCGGAGCTGCCCCGGTCATTGGCTTCGATCATTTTCTGAGCCAGCTTGATGACATCGGGCTGGTCGCGGATGACAATGGCGTTCAGCTCTTCCTGGACATAGATTTTTCTGACTTGCAGCATGGTCCGCAGCAGATTAACCGCCTTTTTGGCGTCGATATGAGACAGGTAAAAGGTCTGGATAATCTGATCTTCAAATTGTTTTTGCTTATCCCGGGTTTTGGGAAACAAAATAATGGTTTTACTGTTAAGAATTTTCTTGTCGAGTTTGTTCATCCGCAACAACAGTTCCAGGGCCTGGGCAAAGGTGGCCTGCTCCAGGAACAGCGTGGTCTTGTCGTTACGGATATCTTCATCAAGAATAAAATTGATACCGGACAGCCGGGTCAGGATATCGAACACATCCGGAATTTTGGTGTCGCGAAAGTTCAGGTTGATGGGCTGGGTTGATTTGACCTCAAGTTCAACCCCGTCCACCAACGCGAACTGACTCTGTTTGATTTTTTGTCTGACCTTGAGAGCAGGCGGATAATCCGCCACCAGAGAGAGGGCCTGGTTGACCGCTTCGCGCGCCTGATCAAAGCGGCTGTTCTGAATCAAGGTTTCGGCCTCGTCGACCAGTTGCCCGGCCTGGAGATAATCACGCGTGCGCTGCAGGCCATCCGTGGCAGCAAACAGGGATTTGTCCAATTCAGAAGCCAACTGATATTCACGGATGGCGTCACGATAGTGCTGATGATCGAAAAAATCATCGCCGCTTTTCTTGTGCTCCAGCGCCGCCCGGTTGCGGGCCTGATTCAATTTGAGCCTGAACTGAGGCTCCCCCGGATTTTTCTCGACCGCGGTGAGCAGTTCCGCCACGGCCTGATCATAATCTTCCTGCTCAAACGCCTGCGCGCCCCGATCGAAAGATTTCTGCCCGGCCACACATCCAGCAAGCAGGAAAGACAGCAGTAAAACCGGAAGAATTGATCGGAACCTCCCGCAGTATTGTCTGTTCAAGGTCATAAGCTCTCCATAACGCAAAAAGCACGACGACAATCAATCTTCATCAATTCATCGCTCCGCCCGGCACCAGCATGAGTCCCGGTTGATTGGTTTGTTCTGGCTGAGCTGGAGCCACGGGCGGCTCCTGCCCGGTAGGTTGCCCAGGGGGCTGAGTCGGCCGCCGGGGGTCGACTTCCGGGTCAGCGGGAACTTCAAAGCCCGGCCGACCTGATTGAAATTTGACATCGGGAATCCGCTGGGATTTTGCTTTCCCCAAAGGCAGCACCTGGGTCTGGCCGGTCGATAAACGTTTCAGGACAATCCTTTTGCCATCAATGGCTGCAACCTGTAATTCCGGACCGAACGTTTCACCAGGACCGACCAGGAAAATCTTATCGTCCCGATCCGCGAGGAATACAGTGAAATCATTCCCTTTTTTTAAAAAGCCCAGAACCTTGAGCGCCGGAAAGGGATCAGGCCGCACCGGCTGGATGGGCCGGGTAATGACTTGCGGCGGCGGTGGAGTCATCCGTGGTGGCGGCGGGCGGTAAACCACAGGTTTCGGCTTGACGGGTTTCGGCGGCAAATAAAGGGGGCCAAACAGGTTTTTCTGCGGTGGCCGATATGCCGGAGCGGGTGAATGCTTGAAATCAAGGTCAGCAACCGCAGGGAGAACGGTCGCTCCCTGCTCGGGCTTTCCTGTGTCCACCGGCCGCTGTGCCCGCTGGCCGCTATTTGCGATACTGCGCTGCCTGGGCGTTGCCCACCAGGCGTACAGGATGGCGGCCGCCAAGAGCAGCACCAGAAGCGTCAATATCCGGGCCCGGCTCATGTCGCTTCCTCCCTGAAATAAGTGGCCAATTGAATTCTCAAACTGACCGTATTCTCGCCCCGCCCGGCCCCTTCCCGACCGGACAGAGAGATGTTTTCAATAATCAGGATGCGGTCGGTATTCTCGAGCAAATAAAGGAACTTTTTAACATCGCCATAGTCACCATCGACTGAGAAACTCAAACCATAACGGATATCGCCAATGGCCCCGTCAGCTTCCGGCACATAGCTGATCTGATGAATCATCAGGCCGGATAGATCGGCCCAGGAAAACAGCTCGCCGACAAACAGAGAAAACTGGTTAATCGCCGGAATCAGTTCCTGAAAACGCTGCAGGTTACTCTTGAGCTGTTCCGCGGTGGAGACCGGAACACCGCTGCGGGCAAATTCAAGCTGACGCTCACGGACTTCTTTCTGCAGACGCAGCTGTTCTTCCTGCAGATCACTCAGACGCGGAGTGACAGACCAGCCGAGGACCGCTCCCAGGGCGCAGACCACCAACAACAAAACTCCGACACAAATCACCTGACCACGCCGTTGCTCCCAGACCGTTTGCAAGAGGGAAAATTTCTGCTGCATCAGAACACCCCCGCCAAATTGATGGAAAAACTCAATGCGGTCCGCTTGCCGCCCCGCCCATCATTGACCTGGACTTCGCCCTGAGTGATCAGGTAGGCATGTTGAAAATCCGCTCCATGGAGGTTATCCAAAAGAGCTTGCAACCGGGACAGATCCCTGGCAACCCCGGTCAGCACCAGGGCGTTTTTCTCATAATCGGGATTAAAACTGCGCAGGCTGATGCCGGTGGGCAGCAGCTGTTCCATCCGGTCAAACAACAGGGTCCAGCGAAAAGCATCCTGTTGCAACAGGATTGCGGCACGATCATAAGCGGCCTGCTGCTGGGCCAGCCCCACGGCGCTCTGCTGTTCCGGCCGTTTCCCGGTCAGCTGTTCCTGCAACGCCTGCAGATGTGATCGATATTCCTGCTCCTGTTGCCGCGCAGCGAGGAAAGAACTGATTTGCCAAGTGATAATGCCGCTCAGCAGCAGCACCAAGACCCAGAAAATCAGTTGGAAAAGGCGCCGATTCAGGTACCTGCGGCTGGCCAGGTTGATCGTCAACTGCATTCAGGCACCTCCTTTCATCATCCGCTCTGCCGCTCCCAACGCTGCCACCATTCCACTGGTCCGCTCCGCCGCAAGATGATTGCCGAAACCGTTCTGCAACTTGCTGACCGGTGAAATCAGCAGTTGTACGCTCTGCTCGAAGACATCATCCACCGCGTCGAACAGCTCGCCTTGCTTGTCCCAATCCGTATGCAGGTACACCGGCAGCCTAGCGAACCCGGAAAAATGGCTGCGGCATGTCACCAGCGAACGATTTAGTTCCCGGCAGACTCCGGCCGGATCGACGTCAACAGTACGGCAGCGGCAAAAGCTGAGAACTCCATCGAAAAACACCTGCAGACTGAGCTGGGAACCGTCCACCCCGATCAGGATGAAATCCTGCCCCAGATCGATTTTGGAGCGATAGGCGTTATACAGGCTGAGAGAATGAAAATCGATCACGGTTGCGGCATAGCCGACCCGGGCAAACAGGTCTTCGTACTGAGCGAGAACAGCGCGTGAAATAACCGCAACCAGGACTTTTTTCAGTCCCGGTTCACGTTCGTCCATGACCTGAAAATCGAGGGCGAACTGTTGGGCCTTCCCCGGCAGGGAATCCTTCAACTGCCAGCGCAGCACTTCCACCCCTTCGGCGCGGCTGTTGAAAGGGGTTTCCACTTCAACCAGGAATAATTGCCCGGCCCGGTCCGGCAGCGCAACGGAGACTCTGTCATCGCGGCCGGTCAAGGGGGTGAGGGTTTTCTTCAAGGTGGTGCAGAAGCTATCTTCGTCATGGATATTCAGCTGGTTGAAATGTGCCGACAGGACCTGGCCTGCAAATGCTTCCTGCTGCGCGCCGGCCAGGGCCAATTGATGGCCACGGCGTTGAATAGCCATGGCACGCAACCCTTGTTCGCGGATATCCAAACCGATATATGTACGACGCAGCATGGCCTCTACCCTTCTGCAAAAGTGACGCGGTCGATTTCCTTAAAGGTGGTCTCGCCCCGTAAAACCTTTTCCAGCGCGGCCTGACGCAGGAAAATGGTGCCGTTTTGCAGCGCTCTTTTCTTCAGCTCCGAGATCGGGCTTTTGGCGGCAATCAGCTCGCGCATCTCATCATTCATCTCCAGCAGTTCAACAATGGCGCTGCGCCCGGAAAAACCGAGTCCGCTGCACTCTTTACAGCCGGGCGCTTCATAAAAATGTGCGCGGGCGCATTGTTCTTGGCTCAATCCATAAGACGCCAGAAGGTCACGCTCATAGGTGACCGGGGTTTTGCAGTGCCGACAGAGGACCCGGACCAGCCGTTGCGCCATGACACAGTTGAGGCAGGAGACAAAATTATAGGGATCGATCCCCATATGCAGGAAACGCCCGAGCACATCGAAGACATTGTTGGCATGGACCGTGGTGAACACCAGGTGCCCGGTTAACGCCGACTGGACGGCAATCTGTGCGGTCTCCGGGTCACGGATCTCACCCACCATGATTTTGTCCGGGTCATGACGCAGAATCGAACGCAAGCCGCGGGCAAAGGTCAATCCCTTTTTCTCGTTGACCGGAACCTGAACCACCCCCTTGACCTGGTATTCAACCGGATCCTCGATGGTGACAATCTTTTCTTCCGTGGAATTGATTTCCGACAGGGCCGCATAGAGGGTAGTGGTTTTGCCGCTGCCGGTTGGTCCGGTCACCAGCACCATGCCGTAAGGCTCGCGAATCCGGGCACGCATCCGCGCCATTTCCCGCTCGGCAAAGCCCAGGGATTCAAAGGTGAGTCCCTTCATGTCGGCTGCAATCGATTCTTTGTCCAAAATTCGGATGACCGCATCTTCACCGTAACTGGTTGGCATGATCGAAACCCGGAAATCGATGGACTTATCACCAAGCCGAACTTTGAAGCGCCCGTCCTGCGGAATACGTCGCTCGGAGATATCCAGTTCGCTCATGACCTTGATCCGCGAGATAATCGGGCTTTGAAAGCGGCTGTCGATGGTCTCCGTCGCCTGGTAGAGCACCCCATCGACCCGGTATTTGATCACCACCCCGTCACCGGTCGCCTCAATATGGATATCGCTGGCGCGCTTTTTAAGGGCATCGAACAGGGTCGAATCGATCAGGCGAATAATCGGACTGGTATCGGCGGTGAGTTTGTCAATGGAGAGAACCTCATCCCCTTTTTCGGTCTCCTTGATCAGCTGTAGCTTGAAATCTTCCGAGGCCTCCCGCAGCACCCGTTGCGAACCGGCCCCGCGTTCGATCAGTCTTTCGATCTGGCTTTGCGCGGCGATTTTAATATCGAGCCGACAGCCCAGCTGCAGTTCCAGCTTATCCAACACGTCAATATCGGTTGGATCGGCAACGGCCACCACAAGGGTATTCTCCTGCCGTTCCAGCGGGACCAAGTTGTACTTGATGGAGAGATTGGAAGGTAAAGAGGCGATCAGCTCAGGATCAAGCGCCACATCTTTCAGATCAATGAAATCATACTGAAAACGCTCGGCCAGGCCCTGTGCCAATTCAATATCGGTAAACATTCCGGTTTCAACGCCGATAGTTCCAAAACGCTGCCCGGTCTGGCTTTGTTTTTCCAGAAGCAGATCGATTTCCGCTGGAGCAATCGCCCCCATATCTGCCAGGATGCGTCCAATCTGTCGGTTCTGAAACATCATAGCGGTCCTTTAGCAGATGGTTGCATAAGTCCAGCCGGGGACTTCATGCAATCAATGATCGAGAAGATGAAGCTTTATCGATGTCAAAAATATTCAATGAATAAAAGCTTTAAGTACCCACTCATGGACCCGGCAACTTCCTTCAGCAATAGTTGCTACTTAAGCGACGGTCCCGGCCAACTGGAAAATCGGCACGTACATCGCCACGATAATAAATGCGATCAGCAGCCCCATCACCATCATCAGCACCGGCTCAATCATCGTCGTCAGACGGTTCAAACGGGCTTCAACAGCGGCCTCGTAATAATCCGCGATATCACCAAGCATTTCAGTCAGTGATCCGGAGGTTTCTCCAACATTGACCATGCGTAAAGCCAAAGCGGGGAAGTAACCGGTCCGGGACAGCGAGTCAGACAGCGCAGCCCCCTCTTCAACCCGCTGAATCGCCTGTAACATGCCTTTTTCAAGGCGCAGGTTGTTCAGGGTTCCCCGCGCCATTTTCATGGCCTCGACCAGCGGTGTTCCACTGTTTAAAATGGTTCCCAGAGTACGGGTAAAACTGGATAAGGCATAATCAATGGCCAGGCGACCAAAGAAAGGGATCTTCAGCAACAGTCCGTCAATCCGCAGCCGCCCCTGGGACGTTCTTAAAATCGGTTTGCATAGCAATATGACCAGAACAACAGCGCCGATCACCAGATACCAATACCGCCCGACGATATCTGAAACAAGAATCAGAAGCTGCGTGATCAGCGGGAGTTGCACATTGGCGTCCGCATAAATCTGGCTGAAACGCGGGACCACGTAGATCATCAGAAAAATCACCACCACAATGGCGGCGGTGGTCAGCAACAAGGGGTAGAACGAGGCGCTGCGGACTTTGGCACGAATGGCCTCGACCCGCTTTTGATAGGCCAGAAAGCGGGCCAGAGTTTCCGGAAGATCTCCGGTTTTTTCTCCTGCTTTCAGCGCGGCAATATAAAGAGGCGAAAAGGAACGTGGATGCTTGGCAAATGCTTCCGAGAGAGAGCTGCCGCCGCGGATGTCTTCCCTGATCTCAGCGATGACATCACGAAACGGGCCTGCCTCCATTTGTTCAAGCTGGGTGTCGAATATTTTCAGGACCGATAACCCGGAGCGCAGCAGTACCAGCAATTCCTGGTTGAAGCTCAAAAACTGCCGACCGCTCAGCCGCACTGCCCTGCCCTTGCCTCCGTCAAGAAAGGACAAGTAACGTCGGCGAATCAAAAAAACGTGAAAGCCCTGGTCCTCAAGATTCTCTTTCAGCTGAAAACGAGATCCCGACTCATAGACCTTCTCGACAATACGCCCGTCGACCGTTCCTATTTTACATTGATAAGTGGGCATGATTACCTTGATTCCGGCTTAAGTCGATCCAACATACTCACTCAAAAAACTATCAAAAACGCTGTTCTATATTATCGCTGCGATATCTGTGAAAGTCAAAACCTATTATCGATTTCGATCCCATCGTCATTCTTTATAAGCAGAACAAATAGATAGAAGCAAAGAAGAACCGGCATCATGAATCAGACTGTGGACGGATAAGGCCAACCTGCGCCTGTAACTGAATATGTCTAACGCAAATTAAGGTTCAAGAATCGTCACCTGATTGCGCCCGTTTCTTTTGGACTTGTAAAGTGCCCGATCCGCAGTATGAATCAGCTGCTCTTTACTGACCTGTGGGCGGTCAAGGGTCCAGCAGGCCCCGCCGATACTGATCGTCACTCTGAGTTCAATACCTTCGGAAACAGTAGCGATGCCTTCGACACTGCGCCGCAACCGCTCGGCAAACACCCGCATGCCGGCCTGATTGGTGTGAGGGAGAACGACGGCAAATTCTTCGCCACCATAGCGGGCGACAACATCCGTCGGCCGAACGGCGCACTGCACTGCTTTTGAGATATTCATCAGCACCAGGTCGCCGACGGGGTGACCAAAATTATCATTCACATCTTTAAATTTATCGATATCAAACAGGAGCAGACCAACTGAAGACTGATAACGCAGAGACCGGGCCAGTTCCTGCTCAAAAATTTCCTGGAAATAACGATGATTATAGAGGCCGGTCAGGCTATCGCGAAAAACGAGTTCCTTCAAACGCGCCACCGCTTCACGCAGTTCATTAGCGAGATTCTGGGCATTTTCCTTGGCTTCTTTAAGCTCCAGCACCACCTGCTCATAAGACAGGTTGAGTCGGCTCAATTCTTCGTTGGCTTCCTGCAGCATCTGCGAATAGGGCTTGATCTCGCCCGGATCCAGATCGAAAGCCTCCAGGAACTCCACACTTTTGGTTGCAACATCGTCAACCAGATCACGGACTTGGTCAGGCCTGAAGCGAAAAGTGCTAAACAACTCGTGTTGTAGATGACGAACCTTCTCAGCGCTGTTGATCTCGCTGTAAATTGACGCCAATTGGTCGGCAATTCTCAAAATCTGCGCGGTTTGCACATATGAATCTGGAGCTGCGACAGATTCGTGGTGAAACTTTAAAGGTTCGGAAATCCGTTCGGGTACCCCCCAGGCTTTAAGCAGTGCGGCACCGACTTGCTGGTGGTCGAAGCCAAATTTAGCCTTTTCCAGATCCCGCAAGGTCTTTTCCAACAACATCCGTTCTTCCAACAGGCCGCTATATTCGTTACCTTTCCCCAAAAACAGGATAAGAACTCCGATATCCTGGAGCAGAGCTGTGACAAAAATATCTTGATCGTCGTGTTTAAGCAGTTTGCACAGAAGTTCGGCAGCAACCGCCGTGGTGACCGATCGTCGCCAGAAGTAATCAAAATCGAATTGCCCGCGGTCTGTTCCACGCAGGTCTTTGGCGATGACAAAAGATAAAGCGATATTTTTTACGACATTGGTCCCCAGAATACTCACCGCCCGCTCAATGGTGGAAATCTCATTGGGCATTGAATACAAGCCGGAATTTGCCACGCGCAGCATCTTAAGTGTCAGGGCCGGGTCCGCGGCGATAATCTGGGTCAAATCCTGCAGCGAAGCTGCTTCATCCTGCACAGTATTCAGGATCTGCACAGCAATAGTCGGTGGTGAAGGGAGCTTGATCTGCTCCTCAATAAGGCGGTCAACATCATTGTTGCTCGCAAGTTTGGAATCCATGCAACAAACCTCCGGCCAGAACGCATACAATTAAATAAGAATCTTAACATATCTGAAACAATCTCCATGGTCTTCATTTTTACTGCTCAGTTCAAGGAATAAAATCTAGATATGTTGATAAAGTGGTCATTGGATTTGTTTTGGCTGGTGATCACCGCTGCGTTTAATCACGGAGTATGGCCGCCACTAGCCCAACCGTTGTCGAATGCGCCCGACGAAAAGCTTCGCTTCTCGTACTGGCGGATTGAGGGGCTGCGGAATTGAAAGAATCGCTGGATTGATGGAATTTCATTCCGTACTTGCTAAAAACCCGACATCATCAACGATTTATTGATTATGACAGTGCCCTGCTCCTTCCTCCTTGATGGGGGAAGGTCGGGATGGGGGTGAGGCAACCTTACCGTTCCATATCCATTCATGCTGAAAATCTTCAAATTCTTGAAATCAAAGTCACGGGGTCTCGGCCCCGCAGCCGACCACCTTTTTGTCCAGGCCAACAAAAAGGTGGAAAAAAATGGCCTTTTGATTGCTCGAGAGTTTCGTTTACTCTGGGCGCGGGGTAGCTGCTCGTTGATCGCTGATAGTTGGGCAGGGTTGGTTACCGCGGCATTTAATCATGGAGCATGGCCGCCACTAGCCCAACCGTTGTCGAATGCGCCCGACGAAAAGCTTCGCTTCTCGTACTGGCGGATTGAGGGGCTGCGGAATTGGAAGAGTAGCTGGCTTGATGGAATTTTGTTCCGTACTCGTCTAAAACCCAACATCGCCAATGATTTATAGAATATGCCAGTGTCTTGCTCCTTCCCCCTTGATGGGGGAAGGTCGGGATGGGGGTGAGGCTAGCAATTTCGCCTACTGAACCTCTTTCGGGAATCCATTCCGGAAGCCCATGGGGGGTACCGATCAAAAAAACATTTTAGAGTTTGTTGTTACTCAGATGGTTTGAATAAACAAAAAAAGCGACCGAATCGTTGATTCGGTCGCTTGAATTTTTTATGGAGCGGGAAACGGGATTTGAACCCGCGACTTCAACCTTGGCAAGGTTGCACTCTACCACTGAGTTATTCCCGCACAGTGGTGCTCGTTGTGTTGAGCGGGTGTATGTATAGCAAAACGCTTCGACAGGTGTCAATACCTTTAGCTGCTTTAACCGATCTTTTCCAGATAATGGGCTGGCTGCCCCCTTTGCATTGGGCCCGGGGTAATGAAAATTTCCGCTGCCGCCTCTTGAGCCCTTCCTCAAGGCAAGCGGGCCGGGATAAAAAACAAGGGTCAAGCACCACCGCATGGGCAATTCCCCCGCGCAAACATCGGGTAGGAGGCGGGATCACTCCCGCCGTCCTCCCACACCACCGTGCGTACGGTTCCGTACACGGCGGTTCACGAAGTGTGTTGAAAACGATGGAACGGCTTCATGTAGCTGAACAGTCCCGCTTTCGAGAAATAGGACATCGGACAAGCAAGATTCATATGGCTTGCTCCGGCGTTCCACCAAGGGCCTCGGCCATTAAAAGCCGAGCAGAGAGCATGGGCCTCCCTCAGTCCGCATTGCATCATCCGTTTGGCACGAGTCCGGGGCCATTTCCACTGACGCCAGAGGATGCAACGTAACCTACGCCGCAGCCATTGGTCCAGTTCTTCGAAGAGTCCTTTAACCTCTGCGTACTGGTAATAGTTTATCCAGCCGCGCATAACAGGTGTCAGTTCTTCGATGATCTTCGTCAGACTTCGGCCTCGTCCTCGTCGTAGCATCCCTTTAATTCTGGCTTTATGACGTTTCACGCTGGTCACAGACACCTTCAGTCGCGGCTTTTTGTGAAAGGTCATACTGTAGCCGAGGAAGCTGCGGTTCCACGGACGATCAACGGCACTTTTGCTCCGATTGACCTTGAGCTTCAGCTGTTCTTCAAGGTACTGGGTGATCGAGGCCATGACCCGCTCTGCGCTGCTTTTAGTCTGCAGATAGATATTGCAGTCATCAGCATAGCGACAGAAGCGATGGCCTCGGCGTTCCAGTTCTTTGTCGAACTCATCGAGCAGGATGTTCGACAGCAGCGGGGAGAGTGGTCCGCCTTGCGGAGTTCCTTCCTGCCGAATCGCAACAATCCCACCCTCGAGCAAACCCGCTTGCAGGTAACGACGGATGAGCTGTAGTACCTGTTTGTCTTTGACCTTGCGTGCAATCCTCGCCATGAGAATGTCGTGGTTGACGCGGTCAAAGAACTTCTCCAAATCCAGATCGACAATCCAGCGGTATCCTTCGGCAACATGTGCCTTGGCCTTCTGGACGGCTTGCTGGGCACTGCGTCCGGGGCGAAACCCGTAGGACCATTCGGAGAAGTGCGGTTCGAAGATCAGCATCAACTTTTGATGCATTGCCTGCTGGATGAGTCGGTCGAGAACCGTGGGTATCCCGAGCGTGCGCTTCCCCCCTGATGCTTTGGGGATTTCAACCTTGCGCACCGCTTGGGGCTGATACTCGCCCGCCAGCAGTTGTTCTCGTATGCAAGGCCAGTTGTCACGGAGGTGTTCGCCAAGCTCGCCAACGGTCATCCCATCGATGCCTGCAGCTCCCTTGTTGCGCACCACCCGTTGATACGCGGCCTGCATATTTTCACGGCTGAAAATATCTTTCAACAGCCGCTGCGTTTCCGGGCAGGGGTTCCCCTCGGTTGCCGTGCCTCTTGCCACACCACAGGCATACTCTAGCGACTTCTGGTCGCTACCCTTTGCCATGGCACCGGATATCTCAATCCGATCTTCTGCAACTCCAAAGGTCATCGAAACTGCGGCTCCTGTCCAACGCTTCGTGTTCAGCCCTTCACTGGGCGGTCACTCCAGCTAATATGGCCTCTGCTGACTTCTGTCGTTCCATCGAAGCGCCTCTCGACGTTCCTAGCACAAGGCAGATCGACAGATCTCCCCGGGTAATGCGCGCGACCGTCCTCGCATATACCCGCCACATATACAGCCTCACCCTCCCGGATGACTATCGGGCTTTGAAGATCTTCGCCTTCTCGCCCGGATGAAACTGCCTCGTATGTGATTCCTGTTCGTCGGGCCGGGATTTTGCCTGCGGCTTCCTTCAGATTCCCCCTCACGGTGGACACCCTTGCCGTTCGGCTAGCGGTTCCCGTCATCAGGGTCCGCAGAGGACTTTCACCTCCAAGTCACCATTCAGCCACCACAACTAAATGGATGGTGCTTGCGCACCACGCGCCCTGCCGGGCGCACAAAAAAAAAGCGACCGAATCGTTGATTCGGTCGCTTGAATTTTTTATGGAGCGGGAAACGGGATTTGAACCCGCGACTTCAACCTTGGCAAGGTTGCACTCTACCACTGAGTTATTCCCGCACAGTAGAGCTCGTTGCGTCGAGCGGGTGTATGTATAGCAAAACGCTTCGACAAGTGTCAACAAAAAATTCTTCTTTTTTGTAAAAGTCTTTCCCTTGTAATTTCAATAAGTTAATTAACGAACAAAGATTTTGAAAAACTTGAAAAAATAGTCCAGCCCGGACCAGATGGTCAGAACCAGCGAAATATAGAAGATAAAAATGCCGGCATTGTGCATTGACGGATAGAGAAAATTAGCTTCGACCCCAAAAAACCAATAATATCGATAATGAAGCAGCAATCCGACAATGGCGATCATCTGGAAGATGGTCTTGTATTTCCCCAGATCGCTGGCCGCAATGACGATCCCTTCGGACGAAGCGATCGACCTAATTCCGGAAACAATAAGCTCCCTTGCCAGAATAACAAAAACCGCCCAGGCCGGTACGCGATCAAGGGGGATCAGCATAATCAGGGCCGCCATAACGATCAACTTATCCGCTAAAGGATCAAGAAATTTTCCCAGGATGGTCACAATCCCCCAGCGTCGGGCCAAGTATCCGTCCAGCCAGTCGGTCACGGACGCAGCAGTAAAAACAACGGCAGCCCATAAACAGTTTTCCCTCGACTCAAAAAGTAACAGCAGGACGACTGCCGGCACGGCAACAATACGAGATAAGGTCAGGATATTGGGCAGGTTCAACAATTCTCTTGTTCGAGTCATCAGAATGTACTCTCATTGCGGCGGTAGAAATCGAAATAATGCTTGACCCGCTTGATGTAATTCCTGGTTTCCTCAAAAGGGGGAATTCCACCATATTTGCGTACCGCAGTGGGTCCAGCATTATATGCGGCAAGAGCATAATCCAAGTTCCTATTGAAAGAATCAAGCATTTTTCGCAAGTACATGGAACCGCCGTAAATGGATTGAGAAGGGTCGAAAGGATTATTAACCCCAACTTCCACAGCAGTTTCCGGCATCAGCTGCATCAGGCCCTTGGCACCGCGCCTGGAAATAACCTGCGGATCAAAGTCACTTTCGACCTTGATAACCGCCTTGATCAGGGCTCGTTCGAGTTGAAAGGTCTCGGCGCTGTGAGCAATGAGCGATTCCAGCCGATAGCGGTCCCCCTCGGTCCGGTAAAAACGATATTGCGACGAAGTCGGAACATTGGTGAAATGAATCCTTCCATTCGCATCGACATAACGATAAATACCGGCAGCGACGATATTGGGCAAAAGCACCAAAGCAACCAGAAAATATATTGAAATCAATTTCACATTGGTAAACATGAGTAATTTATAACCTTGCCCCTAAGCAGAGTCAAGCGCCATTGTATCGGTCTATTGCTTGACAACCTTGAAAGCCCCGCCGATAATGCCGCAGACGGGCTGATATGTAAATAATAACGGCCGGTTTCGGCCGGGAGAGAACAATGAAAATAGAAACCGACTTTTTGGTTATCGGGAGCGGCATTGCCGGGCTCACCTATGCTCTGAAAGTTGCTGATCGGGGCACGGTTTCCCTGGTCACCAAGCGGAATATAGATATTACCGCAACCCAGCTGGCACAGGGTGGAATCGCCACGGTCTTTTCAGAAGAAGACAGTTTTAGCGCTCATGTAGAAGACACCATGGTCGCTGGAGCCTGGTTGTCGAAACCGGAAATTGTCGAGCTGGTGGTCCAGTCCGGGCCCGCGGCGGTCAGGGATCTCATCGATTGGGGCGTTCAATTCAGCCGCAACCAAGACAATGAGTATGATCTCACCAGAGAAGGCGGTCACAGCCACCGCCGGATTCTCCATGCCAAGGATGCCACCGGCCGGGAGATTGAACGCGCTCTTGTCGAAGCGGCCCAACAGCATCCTAATATCACTCTCTATCAGGACCATATCGCGGTCGATCTGATTACCGAAGCCAAAGTTCTCCAGCGGCCGGTTTTTCCCAACCGCTGCCTCGGTGCCTATATTTTTGATAAGAAAAATGCAGAAGTCGTCACCTTCGGGGCGCGCTTTACGGTTCTGGCCACGGGTGGAGCAGGAAAGGTCTATCTGTATACCTGCAACCCTGACATCGCCACGGGCGACGGCGTGGCCATCGGCTGGCGGGCCGGCGCGGATGTTGCCAACATGGAATTCATGCAGTTTCACCCCACCACCCTGTATCACCCGAATGCAAAATCATTTCTGATCTCCGAGGCGGTGCGTGGCGAAGGAGCCATCCTCAAACGCTCGGACGGTTACGCTTTTATGGCTGATTATCATCCGCTTAAGGATCTCGCCCCCCGCGACATCGTTGCCCGGGCCATCGACAGCGAGATGAAAAAATACGGTGACGACTGCGCTTACCTTGATATCACCTATAAAGGGGCGGCCTTCATCAAAGACCATTTCCCGATGATCTATGAAACCTGCCTGCAATACGGCATCGACATGACCCGCGAACCGATCCCTGTGGTACCGGCAACACACTACCTTTGCGGCGGGTTGCGCGCCGACCAGGACGGAGAAACCAACATTGAGAATCTGTTCGCCATCGGCGAGGTCGCCTGCACCGGTCTGCACGGAGCCAATCGCCTGGCCAGCAACAGCCTGCTGGAAGGGGTTGTCTTTGCAAAAAGAGCAGCGCAATTATCCCTGGAACGATTCGACAAACAATACCCCCCCAACCCGCCAGTACCGACCTGGGACTGCGGTAACGCCACCGACAGCGATGAAGAAGTCATTGTTGCCCATAACTGGGACGAAATCCGCCGCTGCATGTGGAATTACGTCGGCATTGTCCGTTCTGACAAACGCCTGCAGCGGGCCATGAACAGGATCCTGTTGATCCAGCAGGAGATCGACGAATACTATTGGGATTTTCTGCTCACTTCAGACCTGATCGAACTGCGCAACATCACCACTGTCGCCAAATTGATCGTCCAAAGCGCGCTCTCCCGCCACGAAAGCCGCGGCCTCCACTTCACCATTGACCACCCGGAACGCGACGATCAAAACTTCCAGCACGACACCATCATCCCCGGAGCCGAGTACTGCTCGTCCGGACGTTAAAGGACTGCCCCTTGGATATTGATAAAATCCGCACCAGGATCAACGAACTCGACGATGAACTACTGAAAATTTTCAATGAGCGGGCTACCCTCGCCCTGCAGATCGGCCAGCTGAAAAAGCAGCTTGATTTGCCAATATACGATCCCCGCCGGGAAAAACTGATCTTTGAACGGATGCAGCTGAACAATCACGGGCCACTGGAGAATTCCGCAATTATCCGGCTGTTTGAACGGGTGATTGATGAAAGTCGCAGCCTGGAACGCACCCATGCCAATCGGCGAGCAGAGAACCCTTCGAAGCCGGTTTTGCCTGATGAAGACAAACCATTGCGGTAAACCCGGGAAATCGCCCTTCCCCTGACTTGATCGCAAAAGCCCCGAGGCGCAGTTTTGCAGCAACCTTCTCAAGGAGAACGCCAGACATGCTGGTCATCATGAAAAAACGGGTTATAGAACATCAACTTGAAGAGGTGAAACAATACCTGGTTGAGCGGGATTGCGATTTTCACCAATCAACCGGCGCAGACCGGATTATTCTGGGGGTCGTCGGTGCCACGGACAACATAGATTGCGACAAGTTAAGGCAGATCTCAGGGGTACTGGATATTTATCGAATCCCTGCCGAAGAATAAAAAAATATCGGGACTGCGCAGCAAGAGCGCATCCCGATATTTTTTTATTTTGATTAGTTGCCATCCGGAAACTTCGAAGGGCAACGGCTAAGTTTTCAGATTAGAAAAAACGCTTACGCTCCAACAACTTCGGCCTTAGTGAAAACCGCCCGCAGAATCTGCCCGGCGCCTTCAATGGCATCCCGAGCACCTTCTTCGCGATCCACCAGGGTCACAATGCCCACAACATTCAGCCCCTCTTCTTCGGCACGTTCCACCGCTTTCATGGAGGATCCGCCGGTGGTGGTCACGTCCTCGACAATCACAACCTTTGATCCCGGCGGAAGGTTTTTGCGCCCTTCCAGCCATTGCCCGGTACCATGCCCTTTCGGCTCTTTGCGAATAATAAACGCATGCACGTGATACCCTTCCAACTGGGCCGCAATAGAGGTCGCCGTCGCAATCGGGTCCGCGCCCAAGGTCAGGCCACCGACTCCAACCACCTGATCATCAATCTTTTTGACTTCATTCCAAAAAGCCTGTCCTACCAACAAACCACCGCGAGCATGCAGGGTGGTTTGTTTACCGTCGAAATAAAAATTACTTTTCCGCCCTGAGGCCAAAGTGACCTCACGTTCCTCATAGGAAAGCTCACGGATAATAACCTTCAGTTCATCTTTTACGCTCATCACCAACCTCCTTGATTCGATATCAGCAAGTTATCGCTGATTATTCAATTTATTCAAAAAAGACCCAGCTGGTTGGTGTCTTTCAGCCGGGGGAATTTAACCGGGTAGTTGCCGCTGAAGCAGGCTTCGCAGAAATCGACCTTGTGATCGCCGAATTTAACCAACGCAGCATGCAGCCCTTCCAGGCTGAGGTAGCTGAGACTGTCAGCAGTGATATAACGGGCGATTTCTTCAATGGTATGGGAAGCGGAAATCAGCTCTTTGCGTGACGGCGTATCAATCCCGTAAAAACAGGGGAAACTGGTCGGCGGACTGGAAATCCGCACATGCACCTCTTTGGCCCCGGCATTGCGAATCATTTTGACGATTTTTCGCGAGGTGGTTCCGCGAACAATGGAGTCATCGACCACCACCACTTTTTTGCCTTCAATGATTTCACGCACCGGGTTCAGCTTCAGTTTGACCCCGAAATGGCGGATCGATTGTTGTGGTTCGATAAAAGTCCGGCCGACATAATGGTTACGGATCAGCCCCAGCTCAAAAGGCAGACCGGCCTCTTCCGCATAGCCCATTGCCGCCGGCATTCCCGAATCCGGGACCGCCATGACCAGATCGGCATCGACCGGATATTGCCGCGCCAACTGGCGACCGAATTCTTTACGCACCGGATAAACCATCCGGTTGAAAATTCGGCTGTCTGGCCGGGCAAAATAGATATATTCGAAAATGCACGGTGTATTGCGGGATTCCTGCTGAAAGGGAAAATAGGATTTCATGCCGTTTTTATCAACAATGATCATCTCACCCGGCTCTATTTCCCGCAGATATTCGGCTTCGATCAGATCGAAGGCGCAGGATTCCGAAGCAACCACAAAAGCGCCGTCCAGCTTGCCGAGACTCAGCGGCCGGAACCCATTGGGATCGCGCACCGCAATCATCCGGGTTTCGGTAAGAAATGCCAGGCTATAGGCTCCCTTAACCTGATTCAAAGCCTCTATGACCCGTTCAATCAATGAATCGGACTGCGCCCTAGCGATCAGGTGGATAATCGTTTCGGTGTCCGCAGTCGTCGAAAAAATTGACCCGCTCTGTTCCAGGGCGTTGCGGATTTCCTGGGCGTTGACCAGGTTGCCGTTGTGAGCCACGGCAATACTGCCCCGCGCATAATCAACCATAATCGGTTGGCAATTTTTCATGTCGTTGCCGCCGGCCGTCGAATAGCGGACATGACCGATAGCCGAACTCCCCGGCAGCCGGTCGAAAATATCGTCCCGTTTGAAAACGTCCGCCACCAGCCCCATGCCCAGATGCGCCTTCAAGCGCATGCCGTCAGAGGCAACGATGCCGCAGCTTTCCTGCCCGCGATGTTGCAGGGCGTAAAGTCCGAGATAGGTCAGGTTGGCTGCTTCCGGGTGGCCGAAGATTCCAAAAACGCCACATTCTTCATGTAATTTATCAAACATTGAGCGTAAGGCTCCTTTTCAAGGTCACAACAACTCTTTTTCAATAAACCGGACCGCATTCTGATACAGCCATAAGCCCATGCCGTCTTCAGGCAGTTCTTCACGGGTCCAGCGCGGGTGGTGGGTACGGTGGACAAAAGCTTCAGGATGCGGCATCAGGCCGAACAACCGGCCGCTCGGATCACAGATACCGGCGATGGCGACTTCGCTGCCGTTGGGATTGTCCGGATAATTCATCGTCGGCTGGAGAGTCGCATCGGCATATTTCAGGACGGTCAAATGCTTTTTCTCAAGCTGTTCCAAGGTGGCGGCATCAATGGTAAGAAATTTTCCTTCTCCATGCCGGACCGGCAAATAAAGCTCTTCGAGACCAGAGGTATAAACACAGGGAGAATCCTGATCGACCCACAGCCGACACCAGCGGTCTTCGAAGCGTCCGCCGTCATTATAGGTCAAAGTGCAAGTTTGGCGATAGTCCCCGTTTAAAGCGGGCAGATAACCCATTTTCACCAGCAGCTGAAACCCGTTGCAAACGCCCATGACCAGCTTACCGGCGTCAATGAACTGCTTGAGCTGGTCGGCAATGGAATCCCGACTGCCCTTGACCGGTGCATTCAGCAGCCGATTAGCCCCGGCTTTGGCGCTGCCAAGGTCATCGCCATCAAGAAACCCTCCAGCCAGATTAAGAAAATGATAATCGCTCAGGTGCACACGCCCGGCCAGCAGCTCGGCAATGTGGACAATATCCGCTTGCGCCCCGGCAAGGCGGCAAGCATGCGCAACCTCCCGTTCGCAGTTGGTTCCATACCCGGCGATAACGATTGCTTTGACTTGACCCGCCATATTACATCTCCCGCAACGGCGCTTGCCACGCCTCTTTCAACGTTTCCAACGACTCGTCAACCAGCAGCTGTCCCTGCAGCCCGTGAATGGTCAGGTTCTGCCCTGGGCTGACGGTCCCGATCAGGGAACAACATTGATCGGTAAAGAGCTCTTCAAAGGCCTCCCGGTCCTGCGGGTGAACGGTCACCAGCAAGCGGCTTTGCGACTCGGAAAAGAGTAGGTTATCTTCACGTTTAACCTGTTCCGCCGGTACTGCCTGCAGATCGATATCAAGCCCGTAACCGCCGGCAAAAGCGGCTTCGGCCAGGGCAACCCCAAGGCCCCCGTCGGACAGATCGTGGCAGGACGCGACCACCCCCTGCTGCTGGGCCTGATTCAGGGTTCGATACCGTAACAGGGCCTGTTTGGCGTCGACCTGCGGGACATTCCGCCCCAAAGCGCCGTATTCGGCATAATATTCCGAACCGCCCAGTTCATCACGGGTCATCCCCAGCAGATAGACCAGATCGCCCGGCCGCTTGACATCCATGGAGACCGCCTTGCGGACATCGTCAATTTTGCCGATGACCGAAAACAGTATGGTCGGCGGGATGGAGATTTTGCTCTCACCGATCTGGTAATCGTTTTTCATCGAATCCTTGCCGGAAATCAGCGGAACTCCGAAAGCGACACAGTAATCGTAAAGGGCCTGATTGGCCCGAACCAGCTGTGCAGCCTTGTAGGCACCGTCAGGCGTTTTTTCACTCTGTACCGGGTCGCACCAGCAGAAGTTATCCAACCCGGCCACATGATCAACGTTGCCACCAACAGCGACATAGTTGCGTAAACCTTCGTCAATGGCGCAGGCCATCATATGGTAGGTATCGATATCGCTATAATTGGGACAGATCCCATGGGCGACGACAACCCCTTCAAAAGAGTCCAACAACGGCCTGAACACTGCGGCATCAGAAGGTCCGTCATTGGCTACCCCGATCAAGGGTTTGATCACGGTTCCCGCCTGCACTTCATGATCGTAACGTCTGACCACGGATTCTTTGGAGCAGATATTCAACCGGGAGAGCAGTTTGTGAAGTTCAGCACCCATATTTTCCGGTTGCATCAGCACCGGTTCTTCCAGGCCCTTGGGTTGCCACTTGGCGGTAAGCACCATCTGTGGCAGGCCGTCATGGATAAACTCCATACTCAGGTAGCAAACTGTTTTCCCCTGGTAGAGGCAATGGAAATAACCGGAATCGGTAAAAATGCCAAGATCGCTGGCTTCTACGTCCATATCGGTAGCCAGCGCCATAAACTCAGCCAGTTTGTCCGGCGGAACAGCCAGGGTCATGCGCTCCTGGGCTTCGGAAATAAGGATTTCCCAAGGCCGCAGCCCCGGGTACTTTAACGGTGCCCGGTCAAGATGCAGTTCAAACCCGCCGGTATCTTCACCCATCTCACCGACCGAGGAAGACAATCCACCCGCACCATTGTCAGTGATCGAGTTATACAGACCACGATCCCGAGCAACGATCAGGAAGTCGAACATTTTCCGCTGGGTAATGGGATCGCCAATCTGCACCGCGGTCACCGGCGAGCCTTCGTGCAATTCCTCCGAAGAGAAGGTCGCACCGTGAATCCCATCCTTGCCGATGCGCCCCCCGGTCATGACAATATGATCACCGACCTGGACCTTTTTCTCATGGCAGGGTTTGTCGTTGAGCATTCGGGGCATGAAAGAAGCGGTCCCACAATACACCAGCGGTTTTCCGGCAAAACGGTCATCAAACAGGATCGAGCCGTTCACCGTCGGGATACCGCTTTTATTGCCGCCGTGCTCAACGCCTTCAACAACACCTTCGAAGATCCGCCGCGGGTGCAGCAACCGAGCCGGAAGTTCTTTTTTCATAAAGGGAGAAGCAAAGCAGAAGACATCGGTATTGAAGATCAGCCGCGCGCCCATACCGGTGCCCATGCCGTCGCGATTGACCCCGACTATGCCGGTCAAGGCTCCGCCGTACGGATCGAGAGCGCTCGGTGAGTTGTGGGTCTCAACCTTGAAGACCACACTCCAATCGGAGTTAAACTCGATGACCCCGGCATTGTCCTTAAACACCGAAAGACAAAAGTCCTTGTCCCCGAGATTTTCCCTGACTTTGGCGGTGGCCCCCATAATATAGGTTTTAAACAGGGAGTCGATAACCTCGCGGTTACCTTCCTGATCTTCATACTCGACTTTAGCGGAAAAGATTTTATGCTTGCAGTGCTCGCTCCAGGTCTGGGCAATGGCTTCCAGTTCGACGTCGGTCAGTTCCGCCCCGAGGCCAACCCGCTCCCGCTCTGCGACGACCTGGGGATCGGCAATGTGCCGCTGAATACAGGCCATCTCCTCCAGATTGAGAGCCAGCATCCCTTGCCGACTGATTTCGAGCAGTTCACTGTCTGGAATATCCAAATTCATGCTGGTGACCGCCGGAGCCGTATCGCTGACAACTTTAGGGACAGTCACCGGCACACCGGTCTGCGGATCAAGCTCCGCAGCACTGAGGATGGTCCAGCGCTGAATCAGCCCGTTAGCCAGAAAGTCCCGCGCGACTTTTTCGGCAAGGGCCTTATCAGTCAACCCGCTAAACAGATATTGGATCGATGTATACACCCCTTCTCCGGCGGCAAACGGTCGCCCGGTCAGGTACTGGATCGCCTCTTTCGCGGTCCGTCCGGTGTTATCCGTCACCCCGGGGCGATAGCCAACCTCAATCAACATATCAAAATCATCGGCCAGGGGTTTATTGATGGCGTATTCCTGGATAACGGGGTCTGAAAACGGACCCGCCGCCACCTGTTCCACCTCTTCATTGCTCAGCCGGGTATCAACGGTGTAGACGTCCAGGGTACGAACTGCTTTCACTTTGAGCCCCAAATGTTCTTTGAGCTCCTTCTGGACCCTTTCCCCCCGGGCATCCTTGACACCCGGTTTAAAGCCGACCACGATTCTAAAAGCCATTTACTTGCTCCATCAGTTTAATTTCTGATTTCTCAACTGGTTCTTTGAGAAGCCCGCTCCATCGGGGCTATTTAGTTCTCATCCGAAAACAGCTCTTTTCCGTTGTAGCGGCGTCAATCTGCGAACTTGCTTGCACAACGAAAAACTACTCGTTTCCAATCTGAAAACTTAATTATTTACCATTCGGAGCTACCGAATGAAAACTATTTAACAAATGCCTGCAGAAAAATACAGATCCGTTCTATTGGTATCACCCAGGGTTCAAGAAATTTCATTTATCTGGGGGCAGCCTTCGCCGGGCGTCCCGAACGATCCTCCGCCAGCTTCCTCGCTGGTAAAACATAGACTTGCTTCGTGCTGTCGACCAATAATGATCTGAGGGACAAGCCCGAACGGTTCAAAAGCTCCGGTAAAAAAGGTCGTCGCCAGGTCAGGGCAATTGTTCTCCTCACTCAGGTGTGCAAGAAACAATGCCTCCAGTCCGGGCCAACGGATATCCTCCAGCAAACGGCCGGCTTCGGCATTGGACAAATGACCATGACGACTGCGAATGCGCTGCTTCAAAGACCAGGGATAAGGCCCGTCTTGCAGCATCTGTTCATCATGGTTGGCTTCGAGAACCAGCACCCGGCACTGTTTCAATTGGTCTGCGGCAAGCCGAGTCGGCATGCCCAGGTCGGTGGCAAACCCGATTTTCCCTTCGGACGATTCAATGGTGAAACCGACCGGATTAACGGCATCATGGGTCGTGGAAAATGAAGAAATGGATAAACCGCGGAAAGAAAAGCTTTCCCCGGCAATAAAATGATGCAGATCTTCAATGATTCCAAGTTTTGGTAAGGCGGCATGAGTTTGTCGGTCAATATAGACCGGCAGGTCGTAACGGCGCGCCAATGGGCCGATACCGCCGACATGATCATGGTGTTCGTGGGTCACGAGGATGGCGTTCAAATCTTCTCCGGCCAGGCCGAGCGTGGCCAGACGGCGCTCCGTTTCTTTCCCCGACAGTCCGGCGTCAATCAATAACCTGCAGTCATCCGCTTCGATTAAAGCACTGTTCCCGCGACTTCCGCTGGCCAGTAAACATACCCGCACGACACTGTTTCCTTTCGTCACCTGAAGGCGTTGCCCTTATACCTAAATTCCTCTCCTGCTGCAAGTAGAAAAGCACCCCCAAGGGTCAGGATTTTAGCGCAAAAGAGATTTGCAAAGGCCTTGTTTTTATGTACTCTTGAGCAGGTATCCACCCCGTCGAGCAACGGGCGGCCCAAGGCAACGGAAATTAACACTCTTCAACATCGCATTTGTGCCCTGATCTTTTATACTATGAAGCAACAGGGATTTTTTCACCAGCACAAGGAGTCAGCATGTTCGAAAAACAAACCATAGAAGATATCGCCGTAACCGGGAAACGGGTGTTTTGCCGAGTCGATTTCAATGTTCCCATCAACGATGAAGGAACAATCACTGATGATACGCGTATCCAGGCTGCCCTACCAACCATCCGTTACTTGGTTGACAAGGGTGCCAAGGTTATCTTGGCCTCCCACCTCGGCCGCCCCAAAGGAGCTCCGGATCCGGCCTTCAGTTTGTGTCCGGTCGCCACGCATCTGAGCAAGCTGCTCGGGAAACAGGTCATCATGGCCCCCGATTGTGTTGGACCAAACATCAACCTGCTGGCCGAGAAGTTAAACAACGGCTCGGTCATGCTGCTGGAAAATGTCCGTTTTCATCAGGGTGAGACCAAAAACGACCCCGAGTTTGCGAAAAAGCTCGCATCACTCGCTGAAATCTATGTCAACGATGCTTTTGGCACCGCCCATCGCGCCCATGCCTCGACCGAAGGCGTCGCCCGGCTGCTCCAGCCGGCAGTTGCCGGTTATCTGATGCAGAAAGAGCTGCAGTATCTCGGCAGCGCCCTGGCTAAGCCGGAACGACCGTTTGTCGCCATCCTTGGCGGGGCCAAAGTCAGTGACAAGATTACCGTCATTGAAAACCTGCTGGGCAAGGTCGACAGCATTCTCATCGGCGGCGGAATGGCTTACACCTTCCTGAAAGCCCAAGGAATTGAGGTCGGTCAATCTTTGGTCGAAGAGGATCGCATTGCCCTGGCAGCCGACCTATTGAAGATGGCCAAGGAGAAAAAGGTCGAATTCCTGTTGCCGACGGATCATGTCGTTGCCGAGGCCTTTGCCCCGGACAGCCCCTGCAAGATTGCCGGAAACGCCAATTTTCCAGCTGTCGGCATGGGACTGGATATCGGCCCGGAGACCATCAAGCTCTATGCAAACAAAATCAGTACGGCAAAAACGGTGGTCTGGAACGGACCGATGGGCGTTTTTGAGTTCGACGCTTTCGCCAAGGGAACCTTTGCCGTTGCCGAAGCCCTTGCTGCGGCGGATTGTCTCTCAATTATCGGTGGTGGAGACTCCGTCGCCGCAGTCAACAAATCCAACCTGCAGGACAAAATGACCCATATTTCCACCGGCGGTGGTGCCTCTCTGGAGTTTTTGGAAGGGAAAGCCCTCCCTGGAGTTGTTGCCCTCACCGACAAATAATGACAGGAGAACATCATGCGCAGACCATTTATCGCCGGTAACTGGAAGCTACATAAAACCCTCGCGGAATCCCGCGACCTGGCTCAGCAGCTGTTTGTCGGTACGGCCGACGTCAAAGATCGCGATATTGTCATTGCCCCGGTCTTTACCGCCCTCGCCGCCGTTACCCAGATTGTCGGCGACACCCACATCGGGCTGGCCGCTCAAAACTGCTATCCCGCAGACCAGGGGGCATTTACCGGAGAAGTCTCCCCGGCCCTGCTCAAAGACGCCGGCTGCGGCTATGTCATCATCGGCCACTCCGAACGTCGCCAGCTGTTTTCGGAAACAGATGAGTTCATCAATCAGAAAGTCCACAAATGCCTCGAAATCGGTTTGAACCCGATTCTGTGCATTGGCGAAACCCTGGAAGAGCGCGAAACGGATCAGATGCTGGAGGTCTTAACCCGCCAGGTCAAAGGCGGCCTCGCCGGTCTGACCGCAGAGCAAATGGAGCAGATTGTCATTGCCTACGAACCGGTCTGGGCGATCGGCACAGGAAAAACCGCGACAGACGAACAGGCCCAGGAGGCACACTCGTTTATTCGCGGTCTCGTACAAGGACTGTTTACGCCCGAGGTTGCCGCCGCGGTCCGCATTCTTTACGGCGGCAGCGTTAAGCCAGGCAATGTGGACGGCTTGATGGCCCAAGCTGATATTGATGGTGCGCTGGTCGGCGGTGCAAGTCTTAATGCTGAGGATTTCTTGCGGATTATTAAGTTTCAAAGTTAATCCAAAGAAAAAAATCAGCAGACCCTGAACAAACCCCAGGCAGGCAAACATGTCAGTTTGCCTGCCTGCATCACTTCAGATCAAACGAACAGACACCGACAAAAAAAGCGATCAGCATGACGCTGATCGCTTTTATGTTTATCGGCCTTAAATCAAAAAAACATCGGCTCAAGACTCTTTGAGCATGTAGCCTTGTCCCCGAACCGTATGAATCAGTTTTTTCTCGTAATCACGATCAACCTTGTTACGCAGATAATTCACATAAACATCGATAATATTGGTGAATGAATCAAAGGTATAATCCCACACGTTCTCGGCAATCATGGCCCGAGTCAACACGCGGTTAGGATTACGCATAAAGTATTCCATCAGAGCATACTCTTTGGAGGTCAGATCAATTTCATGTTCTCCACGCCAAACCTTGTGGGCAACAGGGTCAAGACGCAGGTCGGCAAAAAAGATCTCCGCACCGCGATCCTTCGATCCTCTCCTGATCAATGCACGGCAACGCGCAACCAACTCGGCAAAGGCGAAAGGCTTAGCCAAATAGTCGTCAGCACCGATATCAAGTCCATTAACTTTGTCATCAACCGAATCACGTGCAGTCAGGCACAATACCGGCGTTGAAATGTCCTTTTCACGCAATTCCTTGATGGCGGTCAGACCATCCTTTTTAGGCAGCATGACATCCATCAGGATCAAATCGAAAGTCTTGGCCGTGGCTTTCGTGACTCCTTCTTCCCCATCGTAGGCGACATCGACCGTAAAACCTTCCTCTTCAAGCCCCCGTTGAATAAAACTTGCTACCTTTTTTTCATCTTCTACAACGAGAATCTGCATTCAACGTCTCCTTTTTGGTAAATATAGCTACGCAGACCTAAAACATGGGTAATCAGCCACACGCAACCTGAAAATTATAATAATAACTCTCTTATTAGACAAGACTAGCAGGATATGCTCTGTCACTCAAGATAAAATAGTTATTTTAGCGCGTTACATTAAAAATCCGGGTCAGTCACGAGGCTTGGCAAAAGATTAAAAACTCCACCAACAGCAGCGAAGAGCAGGTCATCAAAACAAACAATAGGCCTCTAACCTATTGATTCATTTTGGAAAATGTTTCTTTCCCCCATGTCACAGCCAAAACAGCCGCGGCATCACCAGATTTGACAACTGCCAAGGGTGAAGAACTGAGCGGAAAGTATCAGAATAGAAAATGCAGCAACAGATCAAGCCGCCCTCTTTTCAGCAGTTTCTTCCCGGAATAGCGCATGATTTCACGAACCTTGTCCCGATGACCGGGGCGGTAGCAATGAATATGACAGTGTTTGCAGGTCGGCTTATCTTCCAGCGGACACTGCAGGCGCCGATTGATGGCATAATTAAGAAAATTCCAACATTCAGGGCAATAGCAAAAACGTTTTGGAACTTGAAAGGAAGCAACTGCCGGATCATTCTTCTCAACAATCTGGTCGCGATGATGGTCACGGCAATAAACCCAGGTAAATAAAGCCAAAACCTTCAGGTCTTTTTTTTCCTTGGACGTTAATTCGGAAAGTTCAGCGAGATCTCGTTTCATACCGACAGAATAGCAGAAGCTATTCCTGGAAAAATTGATTTCCGTCAAATTTTTTGAACTGCCGGTCTTTGCGGCGCTCCCTCACTCATCACGAAAACCTTCCGACAATTCATACAAGCGGTCGGCATCCAGGATCTCAATTTTTTTCCCGGCGACCTGGATAATTTCTTCATCAGACAGTTTCCGCAACGTTCGCGACAAAGTTTCACTGGTGGTTCCCAAATTGGAGGCAAGCTGCGCTTTAGCCACAGGGAGGCTCAGGCTGGTCTTGCCATGGTCGGCCAAACTCAATAAATAACGGGCCAGCCTGGCGGGAACATCTCTGAAGGTCAAATCTTCAATCTGGGTGGTAAACTGGCGCAGATACCTGGCCAGGCCGGCGATCATATTGATTGATAATTGTGAATGGTCATGGAGCAACTGCAGAAAGTCATTTTTTGGGAAAAAATACAGCTCCGCCCCTGTCAGCGTTTCAGCAAAAGCGGGATAGCAGCCATCTGCAAAAATGGCTGCATCGGCAAAACTATTCCCAGGCTGAATCACATGGAGGATTCGCTCCTTGCCGCCGGGAGATAACTTATAAATTTTGACCTTCCCCGTGGCCACCACATAAAAGCCTGTGGCCCCCTCCCCCTCCTCAAAAAGAATCTCCCCACGGGAGCATGAGAGCACTTTGATAATCGACGAAAGAAGGCCGATATCACTCTCGGTCAACCCGGCAAACAGATGGCAATGCTGGATCACAGCAAAATGAATCATAATCTTCCTATCAATATATTTTTCAAAGCCCATCCCGAATTGTCAAAATATCACACAGGCACAGTCGATACCAGAACAGTCCTTAAACCTTGGTAAAGTAGTCGCCGATCCAGGCAGGAGCGAGAACTGGCAACAGCTGCCGAATTATCGACCCAATTTAAGACAAAAAAGGTCATATTTTAATGAGCCCGTCGGCTATTTCAACACAAGGCGTGCAAGTATCTTAAATTATTAACCAATTCACAAGAAACAAAACTTCTTATAAAACAACACTTTGCAGGGTTTACTTTCTCGACAGCTTCTGCTATAAAATCCATAATTTGCATCTGCCAAATTAATAATTCATCACAAATGAAAAGTTGATCCCATATGAAAATATCCTTTATTTCAATCGTCACAACCCTCCTGCTCTGCCTGGCGTCACCTTCTTTCGCCTTAGATATTACTCTTTCCTGGGATTCCAGCCCTTCAGATTCCGTTGCTGGATATAAAGTTTATTACAACAAAGGCGACGACACACTCCCCCTGAAAGGAACAGGAGCTATCGAAGGGGACTCACCGATTGATGTGGGTGTCAATCTCAACGCAAAACTGTCAGGGCTTGATGACAACTCCGTCTATTATTTCTCGGTTACGGCCTATGATGACAGCGGCAACGAAAGCACCTTCTCCAACATCGTCAATAACAGCTGGCAGCCACAATTGGTCTCACCGGACAATCATCAGACTGCGGTTTCCTCCCCGGCCCTTTTTGAATGGGAGGCTGCTCCGGCTGAGTATGATGTATCCTATATTCTTTTTTATGGCACAGACCGCCAGGAAGTCGAAAACGCCAGATTGATTCCTCCGGTCTCTCCAGTGAGGGAGCTTCCCCCTCCCCACAAACTGCTGCCAACATTCTTTTTCAGCGCCTTGCTTGTGTTCATTTTCGGGCGAATAAAAGCAATCCGGCAACGGCTGAACCCCGCTCCGCTGATGGCAGGAATGCTGCTGACCCTAAGCTTGGCCTTGACTGCCTGTGGCGGGGGAAGTGGTAGTGGCGGCAGCACGGTAGATAACGGGTCTACACCTTCGGGCACCGTCTTTAGTTCCGTCGATACGGGGACGGTCACGTCTCAGACCATCTATGATCTGGAAGCAGGAACGACCTACTACTGGAAAGTTGTCGCAGTTGATGAAACAAATGCTGCTCTTGAATATCAGAGTGACATTTACAGCTTTACGACCAATTGAATGACAAGCGGCAAAGAGGACGCAACCCTCGCAGTATTGAATTTTGATTTCTATTTATCATTCTGGCTGATGCAGGCCATGTTTCTTCAGCAGGTCATAAAAAGTCGGACGGCTGACTCCCAGAATTTCAGCTGATTTCTGAATATTCCCCTGAGTTTTTTCAAGCGTAGCTTGCAGCAGACGATGTTCAACCTGATAGCGGGCCTCTTTTAAGGTCAGGCCTTCAGGCAGATAAGATCCGGCTGGCGCAGAGTCAGTCGCCGATATCGGTGCCGCAACAGACTCCGCCTCGTCTTTTTCTGTAAAACCAAGATCCCAAGGTTCAACAATGGGATTCTCGGCCATGACAATCGCTCGTTTGATTTTATTTTCCAGCTCCCGCACATTCCCCGGCCAGTCGTAATCATACAACCACTTGATGGCCGCGGAACTGAAGCCGCGCACCTTCTTCCCGAATTCCTGGGAAAAACTCTGTAAAAAAACATTAGCCAGTAGCTCGATATCTTCACCACGATCGCGCAACGGTGGCAAATCAATAGCAATCACTCCGATCCGATAGAAAAGATCTTCCCGAAACGCTCCTTTGCGGATTGATTGTTCAATATCGATATTCGTCGCAGCAATAATCCGCGTATCCACTGCGATATCCTCGCGCCCGCCGACCCGCTGAATGACTTTTTCCTGAAGAAAGCGGAGCAGCTTCACTTGTAGCAAAGTCGGCATTTCACCTATTTCGTCAAGAAACAGGGTCCCGCCCTCGGCAAACTCAACCTTTCCCAGGACCCGACTCTGCGCTCCGGTAAAGGCCCCTTTCTCATGACCGAACAGCTCGGATTCCAATAAATTTTCAGGAATAGCGCCACAGTTAATGGCGACAAAATTATGCTCTCCGCGCACCCCCTGCCGGTGAATAGCCTGGGCCACAACCTCTTTGCCGGTGCCGCTTTCTCCCAGAATAAGTACCGGAACATTAATCGAGGCCACCTTTTTAATGGTGGCAAACACCTTCTGCATTTGTGGACACTGCCCGAAAATACCGCTAAACCCCTTGTCACGCTGCGAGGTTGCCTCCTGCAGGCGGCGATTCTCCTGTTCAAGTGCGGCCACATGAAAAGCCCGCGACAGGATAATTTTCAACTCGGCCAAGTCAATGGGTTTATGATAAAAATCGTATGCGCCCATATCGACTGCCGCCAGCGCGTTCTGATGCTCTTCATTGCCGGAAAGAACAATCATCTTGGTCTCAGGACGCTTTTGCAGAATAAGTTGTAGGCAGCGCAGCCCTTCGGTCGCACCGTCGATATCCGGTGGCAGTCCCAGATCCAAGGTCACAACAGCTGGCTGGTGTTGCTCAAACAAACTGATGGCCTCGGTCACGGACTCGGCCAAAAGAATGCGATAATCCTTACCCAAACCCCATTTAAGCTGTTTTCTGATTTCACTACTATCGTCAACGATCAGTAATTTTTCCAAAGCCCTCTCCTGGATGTCACTTCTTGTTGCAAGGTTTTCATGTACATCGTGTAAATCTTGAAGTGCTAAAAAGTTTGTAGTGGCCCCCTGAATGGCGCTAGATTAAGAGGAGATGGCAGCAAAACCGAGACTGTCCCCGCACGGGGGCTGTCACAGATCTTTGCGGTGCTACCCCCTACAGTTTCATGGCTCGCAAACTCTTGGGGCAGTCCCGAGTTTACTGCAAAATTGCTTAACCTAGTTTCCATCCGGAAACTCCGGTGGGGTACTGTAACGTTTCTGATCTGGAAACCAGAATTTTTCCGCAAGGTCAAGGAAATCAAGATTTGTGCGGAGGTGTAGTGCTTTACGCCGCACAATCAAATGCGTAGATTGACGCCGAGATTGCGGAAAATGGCGGTTTCCGGACAGAAACCAACTAGAGCCATTCAGTAGATCCTCACGAAATCCATTATGCCTTAAGGTTTGCATACGCCTCGCCAGCCAGCGGCAGTAGCAAGGTAAAGGTAGTGCCCTCTTCTGGCTGACTGACGACATCAATACGTCCGCCATGGGCTTCCATAATCTGCCGACATTGATACAGACCGATGCCGAAGCCGTGTTTTTTGGTCGTGGCAAAAGGTTTGAATAATTTTTCCTCGATGAATTCGGCCGTCATCCCGCAGCCCTTGTCGGTTACCCGGACAAATGCCTGCCTGGAAGCTCGGCCATATTCAATAGCGACCGCATGGCCGTCAGCCGAGGCCTCAAGAGCATTCACCAACAGATTGAGAATAACTCTATAGATTTCCTCATCATCGGCAGCGACCTCAACCGGCTCACCGATAGCAGTAATATGTCCCCCGGCGGTTTCAACGGCCTCATTGACAATTTTTTCAAGATTGACAGTAGCAACAACAAGGGCTGGTTTTTCTTTCAGGTTTTTCAGCCGCAAAATCAGTCCATTCATATTAGTAACAGTATTGCCGATCGTTTCAAGCATATCTTTTTGAAATTCAGGATCCGTGAGGTATTCACGAGCATTATCCAGCATCAGCGATAGCCCTGAAACCTGATTTTTAAGATCATGCAAAACAAACGTCGCGACTTTGCCGATGGCCGCGAGCTCACGAGTTGCGGTCAACTGTTCTGACAGACGCAGACCCTGTATCGTTGCGATGGACTGTCCGGCCAGCATCCGCAACAGATCAAAGTCCTCATAGGTCAATTCTTCAGGATTGATCTGCTCAGCCAGAATCACAAAGCCGGCCAATTCTTCATCAAAAAACATTGGTACAATCAGGAAGATCCCAAAATGGTCAAAGGTATGAATCATAGATCCGTCCAAATCCGGATTCTCTTCCCGCATATTCACAATCCAGTTTTTCCGTTGCAGCTTTTCGACCAGAGGGTCATTCAACGGAAACGGTCGCCAATCTCTCGTGAGACTGAATGTCGCGCTCGGGGTATATTCACCGGTTTCCGAATCATGTAAATAGAGAGCGGCTCCTTTGCATGCTAACGGCTCACAAAACAGGTCAAGGATTCCTTGTTGGAGTTCGGCCAATGAATCACTAATCGTTATTTTTTTGACGAAGCGTTCCCACTGGTCACGATAGTCGTATTTACTCTGGTAAAAATTTTTATGCAAAATAACTTTGAATTTGCGGCGGGATTTTTCCGATACAAAAACACCGACCAAACCAAGACTGCCAACGATCAGGATGATATAAAAAACCGGCTTGGCATTGCTGACATTCAAATACCGAAGGCCTTCACCAACAATGCCCAGAATAATCAGGTACCCCCCGACAATAAGCAGAACAAAAGATCGATGGGCAATTCCTCGCGACAACGCCAAGCGCCCCCCTTGCTTATCTCGAAAAAGCCTTGAATAGCAAACCAATGCTATCGCCGCCAGGGCCGCCAGAACCAGCAGTTCCAGGTAACTCAGATTGATAGAACGGTACAGGAGGCTATGGCTGTAGTACAGGGCACAGGAGGCGAGCAGCAACCCACTACCGATGATTTCAATTTTAACTCGCCAGCGCTGCAAACTATGCAGCCCGGTAAAAGTTCGCTCCAACTGAACCAGGCCGAAGACCAGGAAAACCATCAGCAACAAGTAAACGCCAAATCCCTGATCGGTCAGAAAAAACATCTTTTCCTGTGCAAAATCAGGAGCAAAGAGCAACTGGTTTAGCGGGGTCATGACAACATAGACCAGCAATCCGCAGGCGATAGCAACAGAAGCCCAGAAACCAAAACCAAGATAAATCTTAGCATTATCCCGGAATATGGTTTTGGTATAAAAATACAAACACACCGCTAATAGAACATCACCGGTAACAGCTATTTTCTGCCAAATAACAAAATCAGCCAGACTGAGCAGCAGATGAATATCCGTAAAGGCGAGGCCAGCCAGAACCAGAAAAGAAAGAATATAAAGATAAGTCGCCGCCGGATAGGAATGGCGATTTAAAAAAAGAATACAAGCCCCGATTAAAGCAACAATAATAAGCAATGACAGAAATAAAATTGTGAGCATGTGCCAACACCCCGAAACCTGAAGTATAAATCGTGAATAAAAACCAATAGATCTTCACAATTCTAAACAGTCTATCATGCCACTAATGAGGACAACAGCCACAAATCACTGAGAAATCAGGTTGTTGAAAAATGGGTTCAAGAGACGGGTGTTCAGGAGCCTGCTATGACAATCTCAATGCGCGCTGACAACAAGCTCAACTGATCTTTCAAGGCAGATTTAGCTGCGGCATCTCCATGGACCAGATAAATTTTTTCCGGTTTTCTACGCATTCTCCTGACAAAGTTGACCAGGTTATGCTGGTCGGCATGGGCGGAGTATCCGGAAAGGTTGTGCACGGCTGCGGCTATGGGAAACCGTTGGTTCTCCAGGACCACATAACCATGTTTCGGGCCGTATTCCTGCAGGGCACGCCCAGGAGTCCCGGCCGCCTGATAACCGACAAAAACAACATCGGTTCGCTCATCGCCCAGCAACGCTTTCAGGTAATTGACAATCCGGCCACCATTGCACATGCCGCCACCGGCAATGACAATACAGGGCCGCCCCGTTTTCTTAAGGTATTTGACCGTATGCAAATGATCGGCATGCGATCCGATGGTGGTGAGCTGTTCAAAAGACAACGGATGCCGTCCGGCGGCCTCTTTCTTTCTCGCCTCAGCATCCCAGAACGGCCTAAGGTGTCGGAATGATTCAGTAAATCGACTGGCCAAGGGTGAATCAACGATAATTTCGAGGTCGTGCCAGGGCAGCCCGACTGCGGCATTGCGCCCTTTTGATCGAAAAATGATTTCTTCCAGTTCATAGAGCAATTCCTGTGTCCGCCCGAGGCTGAACGCCGGAATCAAGACCACGCCGCGGTTTTCCAGTGACTTTTCAATGATGTGCTGCAATTGCTGACGACGATCTCGGCGCAACGGATGGCATCGGTCTCCATAAGTGCTTTCCAGAACCAGGATATCCGCCCGGTAAGGCGATTTGGGTGCAGGCAGCAGCGGAGCATATGGAGCACCAAGGTCGCCGGAAAAAACCAGGCGTTTTCCAGCACAATCACATTCGACATAGGCAGAACCGAGAACATGTCCGGCGGGCTTAAGCTTGATGCGTAAAGGAGCGGCATCCACAGGAATATCCTGCCATTGTCCGTATTTGATCGGGCGTAACAGCGCGTTGATTTTATTCAGAAATTGTTCAATCAGCCGATGATTTCTGGTAAAACCGATTTTAACGGCATCTTCCAACATCAGCGGCAATAATGCGGCTGTGGCTTCAGAACAATAGATCGGGCCGTTAAACCCGGCAGCCAAAAGGTACGGAATACGGCCGACATGGTCAATGTGGACATGGGTTAAAACCAGAGCCTTGATCTGTCCAACAGGAAAGTCGATTTCAAGAGCATGACTCTCATCCCCCTGAAACAGCCCACAATCGATCAGAATGGAATGATCGCCATCAACACGCAGTTCATGGCAGGAACCGGTAACGCCCTGCGTCGCGCCATGGAAGACAATCTCCGGATAAATCATTCTCCCCTCCCCCAAAAGATCGCCGCAGATAAACCCACCAGCAGATCGTCAGGACTTTAAAAATACTATCCGCGTTCATCTGTGTATATCTGCGGCTAATAATTTTTTTACTTTATCCCATCAACAAATTCCAGCAGCTCCCTGGTCTTTTCTTCCATCAACACCTGATCGCCACGACTTTCAACGTTCAACCGGATGACCGGTTCGGTATTGGATTGGCGTAAATTGAACCGCCACGCGCCCATATCAAGGCTCAGGCCATCAGTGAAATCGCTGGCAACAGCCTGCGCCTGATAATGCGCCTGTACAGTCTCCAAAACCTTCGTCGAGTCGGCAACCGTACGGTTGATTTCACCGCTGGCCGGGAATGCCTGCATCATCGCTGCAACCAAAGTGGACAGAGATTGTTGCCGCTGCGACATCAGCTCAACCACCTTCAGCCAAGGAATCATCCCGCTGTCACAATAGGCAAAATCACGGAAGTAGTGGTGGGCGCTCATCTCACCACCGTAAATGGCATTTTCGGCACGCATGCGCTCTTTGATAAAAGCATGCCCGGTCTTGCTCTGGACAGGAAGACCACCGGCATTTTTAACGACATCAATGGTATTCCAGCACAACCGCGGGTCATGAATAATCTTTTCACCGGGATGATCCAACAAAAAGGCCTGGGCCAGCAGACCAACAATATAATATCCTTCAATAAACCGACCTTTTTCATCAAACAGAAAACAACGATCAAAATCACCGTCCCAGGCAATGCCCAGATCAGCACCATGAGCAAGTACCGCCTCGCTGGTCGCGGCCCGATTTTCCGGCAATAACGGATTGGGAATACCATTGGGAAATGTCCCGTCCGGCTCATGACAAATCTTGATCATCTCCACCGGCAACAATTGTTCCAGCGCATCGACCACCGGCCCGGCACAACCGTTGCCCGCATTCATGACCAGTTTCAGAGGTTTAACAGCAGCAGCATTGATGTAATTGAGCAGATGCTGGACATATTCGCCGCGTAAAGATTTCTCAGTCACCGAACCCGTCTTTTCGACGGAGGCGAAATTTCCTTGTTCCGCAAGCTCCTTAATCCGTCCCAGCCCAGAATCACCACTGATGGGACGGGAACCGGCGCGGACCAGTTTCAGTCCGTTATAATCAATGGGGTTGTGACTGGCCGTGACCATAATGCCGCCATCCAGTTCCTGACTGAAAGTGGCATGATAGACTTCCTCGGTGCCGCAGAGCCCGATATCCAGGACATCTGCACCACCGTCGGTCAACCCTTTACTCAGGGCGTCGCTCAACGATTGGCTCGACAGCCGCACATCACGCCCGACCGCCACCTGCCGTGGCCGCAATTCCTGAGCATAAGCCCGACCAATGCGCCAGGCAATCTCTTCATTCAATTGATCAGGCAAACGCCCGCGGATATCGTAAGCTTTAAAGCAATCGATCTGCATAACTTCAATACTCCTTATAGTCCACGGAACTCACGGAAAAGCACAGAAACAAACAAAAAAAGCCAATCACCCAGACTCGCACGAATGAACACAGATAAAAGCTATCTATCTTTTTGATTTAATTCACAACAGGCTAAAACTGTTAACCATTTCTTCTGTGTCTTCAGTATATTCCGTGGACTAACTATTTTAATCAGCCGGCTGTCGGCCGTAGTTATCTTCCAAACGCACAATATCATCCTCACCGAGATAGCTGCCTGACTGCACCTCGATAAGTTCCAAGGGGATACAGCCTGGATTTTCCAGGCGATGCACTTCTCCCAGCGGGATGTAGGTCGACTGATTTTCACTCAGAATTATAATTTTGCTACCACAGGTCACCTGGGCAGTTCCACGAACCACAACCCAATGTTCAGCCCGGTGGTGATGTTTCTGCAGCGACAGACTGGCACCGGGATTAACAGTGATGCGCTTAACCTGAAAACGCTCACCAATATCAATGCCCTCATATGCCCCCCAAGGACGATTGACACGGCGATGCAACAACGCTTCGCTCCGCCCCTGCTTCTTTAGTTGTTCAACGATCAATTTGACATCCTGGACCTTATCCCGTGCCGCAACCAGTACTGCGTCTGAGGTTTCGACAACAACCAGGTCCTCAACACCAACGGCAGCGACCAGCCGCCTGGATGCCTGCAGATAGCAGTTTTTGACATCCGCTACCACGACATCCCCCTGCAAAACATTACCGGCGGCATCATGGGGTTTAACATCCCACAAAGCCGACCAAGCCCCGATATCGTTCCAGCCTGCAGCCAGAGGATAAACAACAGCACGATCAGTTTTTTCCATCACAGCATAATCGACGGAATCACTCGGACAGGCGGCAAAAGCATCGGCATCCAGACGCAGAAAATCAAGATCCTCCTGTAACAAGCCGAAGGTATTTTCGCAAGCAGCCAAGATATCAGGCCGGAAGCGTTCCAACTCCTCCAAAAATCGGCTGGCGCGGAACAAAAACATGCCGCTGTTCCAATAATAATTGCCGCTGGTAAAATATTTTTCAGCTGTTGTCGGGTCTGGTTTCTCGACAAATTCCGCCACAGCGTAAGCTGTGTGGTCATTGGGCAGCTGTCCTTGGTCATTAGAGTTTGTCATTTCGGGCGTTTGCCAGGCCTGTCCTGCACGAATATACCCATAGCCGGTTTCCGGACCCGTGGGCACAATACCGAAGGTGACCAGTGCACCGCCTTCCGCAGCTACGGCAGCCTGAGCAACAACTTGCTGAAACTTTTCTACATCAGCAATCAGATGATCCGCCGGGAGCACCAGTAATAAAGGATCCTCATTGTCCTGCCGGGCATGCAAGGCGGCCATGGCGACAGCCGGGGCTGTGTTGCGCCCACAGGGTTCAAGGATGATCGCAGCCGGAGTTTGCCCCAATTGACGCATCTGTTCAGCAACCATGAAACGATGAGCATCATTGCAGACAATCACCGGAGCGCCAATGTTCGCGAGCCCGAACAAGCGGCTGCTGGTTTCCTGCAGCATGGTTAATTCACTGGCCAAAGGCAGCAATTGTTTCGGATAGAGTTCCCGCGACAAAGGCCACAAACGTGTCCCGGCCCCGCCGGACAGGATAACGGGTAAAAGCATAAAAACCTCATCAATAAAAAAGTTGTCACAAAAATCAAGAAATCAAATTTTTAAGCCACGGATGGCCACAGATTATCACAGACCAATCAAGCACCAAGCCATAAAACCAAAAGAATTAATATTTTGGCAACGACGCAGAAATTGCCGGGGCAAAAGTCTTGATAAAGGATTCACCGACCTTACGGGCAGCGTCTTCAGATTCGGACACCCGCACGGAAATTCTGATAAAAGACGACTCACGGCGATTATTCAATAATGAATTCTTAGCCATGGAAAACTTCAAGGCATATTCATTGGTGAGGTACTGATCACCAGCCTGAAACCAATAGAGAAACAGTTGTTTCTCTATGTCCTTCTGATACAAAGAGCTGACATACGAGACCGTTGTACCGTTGACCACCACCTTATGTACGTCAGCATCCAACCTGTTCCAACCACTACCCGGTAAGCACTGTTTCGGCGAATGAATCGGGCCACTGTTGGGACCACCATCATGGTAACCGAAATAAAGAGAAACGATATCCCCCTTATCATCCCGATAGGTTCGGGAGATATAATCCGTTGGCAACAACACTTCGAGGACCCTCTTATCAAACCGCGCCTGACCGACCATCGTCCAATCACCCTGCTTTTGTGGGAAAAGATCAAGGGGCTTATTGACCGGAACCGACGCCTCAGAACGGGTATGAACATACACCGCCGCCACCCCGAGGAGAAGGTAAAGGATTATAAATCGCCAGGTTTTGATGTTAGACATATGAAAACCCTTATAAATATCCACGGAATACACAGAAACCACGGACGCAAATCAAAAGACAATTCGCTCTACAGTTGCTTTTGGAAATGAACCAAAATTGACTAACAAACCAAGTTTTTTATTTGTTGCTTTTAAATAGTTCATAATCTGAGCCCGATGCTCACCAGTGATGGTTGAGATGGCCTTTATCTCGACGATAACCTCGTCAAAACACATAAAATCAGGGATATAGATTTGGTTCAAAATTTGACCTTTATATGTCAAATTTAGTCGATGCTGAGCCAAATAAGGAATCTTTCTTTTCTGGAATTCAATTTCCAGACATTCTTGATATACAGATTCAAGAAAACCACAGCCTAGCTCTCTGTACACTTCAAAAACAGCGCCACGTATCTCATAGGTCTGGCTCTCAAATATAAGTCTGTTTTTAGATCTTTTTTCCGCGCTTTCCGTGTCTTCCGTGGACATTTTTTCTGCCCCCCTCTAAAAAACCATCCATCTGCGTGTATCTGCGGCTAATTAAGGACCTTCCTCAACACCCCGCTTGCCACAAACAACAGCACCATCGCGAGCAAGAACACACCCATCCCGGCAAATTCGTGAAAAAAACCTTCTGCGGCAGCAGTTCCGTAATATTGTGCCAGATAGCCAGTCCCGATGACCCGGAACATATTGGTCACAACCGCAATCGGCACGGTCAGCACAATCAGCACAATCATCGCGATTTTTCTCTTTTGGGTCAACACGGCCAGAGCGACCCCCAAGGCCAGCAAGGACATCAAAGAGCGCAAACCGCTGCAGGCATCGGCCACTTCCAGCACGGTATTGGGAAACATGATGATGTTGCCTTCGCGCAGAACCACAACTCCCATCAGCTTAAGAGTGAGAACAGAGAACTTGGCAACAAACAGTTTGAGAGGAAAGGCCATGGCATCGTAAATGATGTATGGCAGGGGAATCATAAAAAAAAGGAATGCAATTGGTAATGCCAAAGATTTTAGCCACTGCCAGCCCAGCAAAAAAAGCACGATGCCGGCAAGCAGAAAGACCATTGAGGCACGGCGGGTAAAATATTCCTGGGCGGCAATGCCAACCATCAGCACAAACAATGAAAAAGCAATCAGCACAAGGCCCGAGTTGGCCGGTTTTGCCGACAATTGCTGAAGTCGTTCACGCTGTTGCCAGATGAAATAAGCGGAAATAAATGGAACCAGAAAGCCGTGTGAATAATTTGGATCATTTGACCAGTCCAGATACAACCCATTCAAAATCCGAAAATAGACAACCACAAATGCAAGAACGACACAGCCAGCAAGTATAAATGGACGGGAATTCAGATTTGTTTGCAAGACAGTCAACCCCCTTCAAAAAAATATTCAAATCGTACCACAAATATATCCATATTAATCCGATTTTCACTCAGCAGTTTCAACGGGGTAACATCTGATCTACAAAGAATATTTCTTCATTCATAGCATGCGGGGATAGGCGATCTAATAATTTTATTCCCATCTGCATTGACCATTGCTTTCCACAACACAGGGCGTTCATAGCCGACCCAGACCGGATGATGGCCATTGCCACTCTTATCAGAAATATCGTCAGGTGTTGGATTCAGATTCAGGTACCAGGGTTTGCGCACAGAGGCAGGCAAACTGATCTCTTTGGTAATTTCATCCAAAGTCATTGCTGAATCGTAAAATTGAAAGCCACGAAGCACTCCATTCCAAACCTCATTCCCCTGATTCCAAGGAGCATCACCAACAACCAGAACAGGTGCCGGCGGATTGGCATAGCGCTTACCTGTATAACGAATCACCTTGGACTGGTCGGGCCAATCCCAAAAAAATTCATAAACAGCAGTATCACCAACTTCTCGGCAGATTGCCACCTGCACATACCAACGGTCATACACAACGTGCCTTAAACTAAGATGATCGCCGCCGGGTGGCGCGGCAACCTCCCAAAACTGTTGCTGCTCGGTATTCCAATCCGGATAAGGATGAAAACCATAATAAGTATTTGAAGGATGAAATGGGCCGTTATTTCCCCAAAAAAATGAGCTGTAATAAGATTGTTGCTGGCGTGGATAAGCTCGCCAGATGTAGGTTGCAGGAAAAGCCGCTAACGGTACGGCAAACTCAAACCGCAACGTTGTGTTGACCCCCGCGTTTCCAGGAAAATCAAGTCCGCTGATCTGTTCCTGCGGAGTAATCACCAAGCGAACTTCAGCCTTCTGCTCGCCATGACTGGCCTGAACCAAAACCTTACCCGGCGCAAGAGCGCTAACGACACCATCTTGAGAAACGGTTGCCCGAGCTGGCTGGTCCGTTTTCCAGGCTATCGGCAGATTCTTTTTGTCGCTCGCCAACGAAGCAACAAGCGGGAGTTTTTCTCCCACCATCAAACCTCCAGATAACGGTGAAATGGAAATCCCTCTATGCTTCGACTCAACCACATGAACAGCTACAGTCTTGCTGCATTGTTCACTTACAGCGGTAATCTCAGCCATACCAATAGCATGAGCGGTCACCAGCCCTTGTGCGTCGACACTGACAAGATCGGGATGGCTTGAACTCCAACTGACAGATCTACCGGCCCGCCCCTTCGTATCAGCCATAACTGTCATCGTTTTAATTTCAGAACCAACGATATAGCTCGCACCCTTTTTTCGATGCGGCAACATATTTCCAGCCGCATCACCAAGGGTGGCAAACAACTGCAATTTCTGCCCAACCGCTAGAGAGACCTCGGTTGGAGACACTTGAATTGACGCAACCGGCACCGGTGTTGATATTTCAGCACCAGAAGCCTCCACCGTACGTTTGCATCCACCTGAAAGCAGAAGTAGGCAAATAATAATGAGCAAGCAACAATAACTAAAAAGAAACTGCCTTGATTGCTTAGTCAATAATACGGTATAGAAAAATCTCATAATAACCATCTAGTTTTCATCCGGAAACGGCTTTTTCCCGCTGTAGCAGCGTCAATCTGCAGGCTTACTGGTGCGGCGTAACGGTGTACGCCTCCGCACAAGCCCTTGATTTCCTTGCCACAACGGAAAACTGCTCGTTTCCCATCTAAAAACTGAACTCATTACGATTCGGAGTTATCCGTATGGTAATTTGAATAAAAATAGCCTTCTACCGCCAACAACCTCGCGTATCAATAAGAACTTTGGCCTTCAGCAGTTCATGATCGATTTCCTTGAACTCATCATGATCGACCAGCAGAACCAGGATGTCCGCTTCGTTGAGAACATCATGCAGATCATGAAGCGGAAACGGGCTATGGCCATTGACCACATTCGGCTCACAGACCATGATCTTACCGATCTGCATCTTTTCCAGCTGCCGAACAATTTGCAGCGCTGGAGATTCCCTCAAATCATCAATATTTGCTTTAAATGCAAGCCCAAGGCAGCCGATGACGGGCTCTCTGAAACGATCCGCTTTTTGTTTTATTTTTTCCAGCACCCAATGCGGTTTTCCATCATTCACCTCGCGGGCCGTACGGATCAATCGTGCAATTTCAGGTGCAGCGTGAACGATAAACCAAGGATCAACAGCGATACAGTGTCCCCCAACGCCGGGTCCAGGGCTTAAAATATTAACACGAGGGTGCTTGTTAGCCAGCTCAATTAATTCCCAAACATTGATCGACAACCGGTCACAGATCAAAGACAATTCATTGGCAAAAGCGATATTGACATCACGAAAAGAGTTTTCGACCAATTTCGCCATTTCAGCGGTCCGGCTGTCGGTCAGAAAAATCTTCCCACTGCAAAACGATTTATATAGAGATTGAGCCTTCTGGGCCGATTCCTTATCTACACCGCCAATGATGCGATCATTATCGACAAGTTCACGGAGAATACTGCCAGGCAAAACCCGCTCCGGACAATGAGCCACATAAATGCGGCCATGCTTTTTTTGCGGATCAACTTCGGCAAGATCCGGTCGTTCCTGAAAAACAATATCACGTACCCGTTCGGTCGCCCCCACCGGCGAAGTGGACTCCAGAATAATCAGGTTTCCCTCTTCCAGATAAGGACAAATCGCCTGTGTCGCAGCTTCAACATAACTCAAATCCGGAATTCTCTCGTGCGCTTCTGCATCGCCAACAAAAGGGGTCGGTACCGCCAGAATAAAAGCATCGGCCTTTTCCGGGGTCATAGAAGCTTTCAGGTTCCCGCTGTTAACCGCTGATTTGACCAAAATATCAAGATCAGGTTCGACAATATGAATTTTCCCGTGATTTATGGTATCAACCGCTGAGGCATTAACGTCCACCCCCAAGACCTGCAAACCTTTGGTCGCCAGCATCGACGCTGTTGGCAAGCCGATATAACCAAGTCCCATGACAACTATTTTTTGATAATTTTGCATATGTCAGTTCCGTTCCCAGTTGAAGATAAATGATCAGGCAAAATAATTTTCAAGCAACGTGACAATCCGCTGACTCGCATGGCCGTCCCCATACGGGTTATGCGCCTCGCTCATCCGCCGATATTTATTCTGATCCGTCAATAATGCAGCCGCAGCAGAATAAATTCGCTCTGCGTCAGTGCCAACCAGCTCAACCGTGCCAGCAACAACCGCCTCCGGCCGCTCAGTTGTGTCACGCATCACCAACACCGGCTTGCCCAATGATGGGGCTTCTTCCTGAATACCACCGGAGTCGCTGATAATTAGGTAGGATCGATCCATTAAATACACAAAAGGCAGGTAATCCAAAGGATCAATCAAGTGTACATTATTGCCGGGGATTGCGCCGAGGATCCGCCGCACCGGAACCTGCACATTCGGATTCAAGTGCACCGGGTAGACGATTTCCGTATCCGGAAAAGTTTCTGCGATTCGGGCCAGGGCCTGGCAGATATTTTCAAACCCTGCTCCAAAATTTTCGCGCCGATGCCCGGTAACCAGAATCAGTCTTTTTGCAGGATCAAGAAAAGAAAATTGTTCAGCGAACCGCCCTTGGAGCCGACTGCCTTCACGAACAGAACTGACCACCTCAAGCAAGGCGTCGATGACTGTATTTCCGGTAATATGAATGCTCTCCGCCGGGAGACCTTCGCGAAGCAGGTTTTCCCGGGCCGCTGAAGTTGGTGCAAAATGCAAATCAGCAATATGACCGGTAAGGCAGCGGTTGATTTCCTCTGGAAACGGTGCGGCCTTGTTGCCGGTCCGCAGTCCTGCTTCGACATGCCCAATCGGGATACGCAGATAAAAAGCCGCCAGCGCTGCACTCATTGTCGTCGTCGTATCACCATGGACCAGGATCATATCAGGGCGATAGTCCTCCAACACCGGCTTCAGGCCCAGTAAAACATGGCTGGTCACGTCAAACAGGTCTTGCCCGGGCGCCATGATATTCAAATCAAACTGTGGCCTGATTTGAAACAGGTTCAACACCTGATCCAACATCTGCCGATGTTGGGCCGTCACACAAACAGCTGACTCCAGACAATCAGAAGACTCAAGTGCCTTAACAACAGGAGCCATTTTAATGGCTTCGGGGCGAGTACCGAAAATTGACAGAATTTTAACAGATTCAGGATGTACCATTGCACTCCATCTTTTCATTCATAGAGATTAGCTTGTACCTGATAGGTCAGTTCAGTGGGCTGTCCGCGACCTCCTTGCTCCGTCAGCACCCGGACTTTGAGCCGATGACGACCCTTAACAGCTGGCACGGCAAAACAATCATCGAGACTTCTTTGCCACCCACCATCATCCAACTGCCATTCATATTGGGTGAAATAAGGGCTGTATGCCTGGAGATGCATTTCAATAGTGGCAGCAGGTTCCAAGCTTTTGATTATACGACATGGCTTGATATTTACAACGTTGACAGGCCAATCAAAACGATTTTGATCTTCTATTTGGGTTTTGATAGTCAGAATCCGCCCAATATCTTCACGCGCCGTCCACCAGGTGGACAAGTCACCGCCAGCCGGACTTCCCTTCGCCAAATCCCGGCTCAACCAGTCACTGCGCAAATCAATATGCACGTAACTATAATATGGGATTAAATCAACCTGCTGAATACTCTTTTTCGGCGGGGCAATCGACTGAATCGTCAATACGCCTTCATGTTGCAATTGACGTCCTTGATGACACAATTCATATGCCGACAACGGAACCCCGTCACGCTCGTAGATGAAATTGAAGTCTGCATCAACGACAAACCACTTACTAAACTGGTTCGACCAGACTTCTGCGACAGCATGCTCCCATTCGTAACCATTACGAGACAAGCTGACCAACCGTGCCGGCCACCCCATTGCTGTTGCCGCATATACGGTAAACTTGGCCGAGACTTCACACCAAAACTTTCCACCTTTTGCTGCCGCGCGCAGAAGGTCCAACGGATCAAATTCAGCAAATCCACCAGGTGGGGTATCCGTGCCATGATCCCAAAGTCCCCCAACCCAACTAAACAACCCCAGCATTTGCTGAAACTCGTCGTTCTGCCGGTCAATATTCGCTTCAGTATCTATAATATGTCTCAACCTGGTCAGAGTTGCTTGATCAGGGGATCCATAAACAAAAGGGACATTGAATTCAATGCCCCTTTCCTGCTGGTTAAGAAAAATAATTCCCGAACGAACAAAATCCTCCTGAGACAAGCAGGTGCCTGAGCATTGACCCGTACCAGAAGCACGATAATTTCCTGCGCTGAGTCGAGTTGCCTCCAACTTGTCCTCAGAATAGACATATTGCAGAACAGATGAACCAGACATGCGCAAAAGGTGACCAGGAATCAGGCGAACCGGTATCTGAAAGGCAACCACAAGCCATAAACAAACGGCAACGATCACAACACACAGAAAACCTGAGACAAAGACCAGTCTCCGAAACAGACTGCTTCGTTTTTTCATATCTTCCCGATTGATATGTGTGCCTCCCGGCGCCGGGCTTTGTTCTTTTCGCTCAACTCCCGGGCATTTTCTACCAATGCCACCCTTTGCGGCTTTAGCATATAGATATTTGCATAAGCAGCAATCATTGCCGGCAACCAATAGAGTATTTCCGAGTAAAATCGATTAATAAAAGTAGAAGCAACCAGAAAGGCAACAAAGGCAGCTTCTAATGCCACCGATTGCAAAACATAATAAACATCTCTACCTTGTTGGATAAGGTATTTTCTTAACCGACGAAGCAGCAGGAAATTAGAAAGAATATATCCTGCAAAGATAAGGATACCATGGTAACCAAGATCAGACAGCACTTCGAACCATATTGAATGAACAGCGCGGTGTCCTACCCCTCCACCAGAGCCTTGAGCCATCCATTCAGCCGGAAGATATTGAGGGCTTAAGTATTCATACCCGCCACCACCAAGGCCAAGCGGATGATGAGCCAACATATCAAATGTTGCCATCCAGAAATTAACCCGCCGCCCGCTCCCTTCTTCCGGGTCAATGTTTGTCAAGGTAACAATGCGTTCCCAAAAAAACGCATCAGCCAAGTAAACAAAAAGCGCGATCCCTCCGGCAAACCCGAAGACAATTTTAACCTTAACCGAAAGAGACACTTTGGCCATACTGAGAGCATAAAGTGAAAAATATACGGCACAAGCAGCAAGTCCTAAAAACGCACCACGGCTTCCCATCAATACAAGGCAGTTAAGTACGAAAGCAAGCCCGACAAGAGCCCCGCCCTTAAACCATTTATTTTTGCCATAAAGAACATAAAAAAGAAGTAGCGGCACGGCAGTGACCACCATAGCGGCAGCAGTATTAACGTCTGGGCTATCAGGAGAACCTATCCCTTCAAGCCGCCCGTTACCGGTCCGCCCCATTTGCCAGCCAATCCAGGAAATATAGAATATGCCGAGGCAATAGATGGACAGAAACCACTCCATCCGCTTTGGACTATCAATAATTTTATAAAGAAAAAAAACAAAAATAATATACTTATAAAAACGACCCGATAAAATACCGTACATGAACGGATCCACCGCCCAGAAAGAGCTACAGAATACCGCGAGACAAAGGAGCAAAACCCATTTTGTCTGAGGAACAGCTAAGATTTTATTATCTTTAAAATCGGTCCGCCTAAGAAAAAAACCTACAACGATAACAATCATTGTAACTAAGGAAAAGCGCAGGTTTGGGACAGACACATACCACCAACGCGAGGCAGGATTCAGAAAATATTCAAAAGCATATAAAAGTATCCCATAAAATGGCGTAACAAGAAGTGAGGCAAGGCATCCACCAAAAAATATCAAGATAAAGGCAATGGCCGAAATAGACATGACAATGATGATTCTGGTTAGGAGATGGCTTTTAAAAATAAATCTTCAAGTTGGGCGGTGATATGCTTAACATCAAACTTTTCTATATTCTTATATGAAACAGCCAGTTCACCATCCTGCTTCTTGATAGCACATAGTTCTTTTAATTTACTACTGATACCGACAGTATCCTCAGGGTCAAAAACATCTCCCAGATTATATTCACGCATCATTTCGGCAAGCACACCATCCAGCGGAGTTAACGCAATAACATACTTACCCATAGCCATATAGTCATACAGCTTGGACGGAACCTGAATCTTGGTGCCTGGCTGAATAAGCACAGCGACGTCACTTTCGGCGAGACGCTTTAAGCACTCATCGTAAGGCAGTAGTCCCGCATCCTCAATCAGACCTGATTCACACAAATCTCCATAATTCGACTGAAATGAATATTCCTGCTCAACATACCCCATCTGCAAAAAGTGCCAGTTGTTTACACATGCAGATTGATCAGTCAAAAGGGAAGAAAGAGAATTGATCATCGAAACAGGACTACGTTTGCCATACAAAGACCCGGCATGGGCTATTTTTAGCACATCGCCAGAACTTGGCAGTTCGGTATAGTCTGAAAAATCAAAGGAATCATAGCCATTCGGCAACACAACAAATTTGTCAGGATTCTCAGAAGGATACCGTCTTAAAAAGTCATCACGAAGCGGCACCGTATTTGCAGACACAAAGGTTGCAGACTTAACGATTTTACTTTCCAGACCAACTATCAATTTATCGATAAAAGGCCCCTTACTCACATGGAATGGATTTCCAACCCAGGGATCACGAAAATCGACGATAAGGGGCTGATTGGTCAGTTTATGGAGAAAATATGCAACAACAAGACTGGTCCAGGGCATGCCAGTAGCAAATATCAAATCAATATTGTGAGCTTTGACAATTTTCCTGCCACGCCATATAGCAGGAATAAGCCACGGACCAGCATCATCCGGAAAATAATTTAACTCATAAATAAAATCTTTTAGTTTCTGAAATAAAGACTTATTTGAGGAGTCAACGCCTTGTTCCTTAATTATTTTAGGTTGCGCAGTTGTGCTATTGCTAGAAGATGGTCTGCTGACCAAACTTTTAATAAAAAAACGAATTTTTAAAAGAATTTTAAATAAATCGAAGGATCTAGTGCGATAAATCCCTTCCCCGCTAATAGGCAGATCAACATCGAAGTTCAAATCCACATATTCTCTATAAAAACCAGGAGCTAAAGACAAAACACAGCATGAAAATTTATCTATATATCTTAAAAATTTTACCGTCCGTTGTGAACCGGGTAAAGCAGCTCCACCTGCAGGTGGATAATAGTAAGATACAAGAAGAATATTACCTGACTTATAAGACACATCAATGTCCATATATTATGAATTAAAGCGAAAATCAAGAAGAATTCTGACTACTCGCTTGCTAATTAGAGTAAAGAAATACGATACCATGCATGTAAAAACAATCACAACAAGGAATTTATTAATTCCATAAAAAATGGTCCTCCCCCCTGAGCCATCAAGACCAAAATACTTTTCAGAGACAAGTATTAAAAATGTGTGGGTTAAATATATAGAAAACGTATGTTTGTGGCAAAAATTCAAAATATTTTTAATAATTTTAAAGTCAAGCACACAAAATATGTATTTCTTAAATGTGTAAACAAACCCTATAAAAGAATACGTTACTGAACATGCAACAATATCACGATTTTCAAATGAACTTGAAACATTATAATTTCTATTCATCAGAAAAAAAAGAAGTATTGGTAAATACAATATAATAAATTTAGAAATTTTCCTTTCTTTATCAAAACTCCAAATCCCTAAAATAAAGAAAGACAGAAAGAAAAAACCATCCAATAAATTAAACCCCAGCAGATAAAAAGATATTTTTTTCTTCAAAAAGAAAGGAACAAATGAAAACAAAATTGACAAGAAGAAAATAGCCTTAATAATTTGAAAGTTATTTTTATAGAGATAAAAAATAAGTGGTGAAAAGAGAAATAACATTATATAAACATGCAAAAACCAAAGTTGCCCCAAAGGAAATGGCATTATATCATTGGAAGGATTAATAGTAATCCATCTCAAAACGTTTGAAATTTCAATTTCTGGCATCCGACCAAAAAGAGTAAAGTAGTAAAACAGAGACAATAGACAGATTAGATAGTAAGGAATTAGTAGATTAGCATATCTCTTGATATAAAAATGACTAATCGACTGGGCCTTAAAATAATTATGACAAAGGATAGGGCCCGAGAGAAAAAAGAAAAAAGTTGACCCAGACGCATGCAGGTAAGAAGAATACGGATCGATGGCCCAATATCCCCCGACATGACCAAAAACAATAGTCAAAATAGCAAAACCACGAAGGTAGGCTAAATACTTCTGATCAAACGTGCTTAGCTGGTAGCTTTGTAGCACCCCTCTATCTCCCACATTTGATTACAGAAAAATTGATCTAATTCAAGCGCCAACACTAAATCCACGAACAACGGCATTGGCGCTTGGATCAAAAAATTATCTAGTTACTATTAGCAATAATAGAGACATTACCTGGAGGTTGAACAATAACGGGATCTGCACCAATATCACCTCCAGATAGCATCGTGAAATAGTCGGGACCAATTCGTTTACTATTGATCACGACATCATCAACATAATAAACACTAGAACCAGCATTGTCGCTATTCCCACCAATAAAAAACCAATTAAATTTATGCCCGGCAGAAATAGGCAAATTATGCAATCTCGCAGACCTATCGCTAAAAACCAATTTACCAGAGCCATCAGGCCCATATATCCAAATATCAACCTCATCACTATCAGCACTAGAATCATCAAGTTTTAGGCGATACTCAAACGAGACCCATTGTCCTTCAGGCAGTGAGCCAGCATCCGTACGTTGACTGTCATAAGGATATGTTCCAGTGTAATAATCAGCAGCCCTTAAAGTAAAACTTGGACCAGACCAAACCGCATGTGGAACAAAAGAGGAGATACCATATGGCATACGACAGGACTCACCATCAGCATTACACGCTAATCCTCGAAGCCCATTCCACTCAAGAGTATCAGTAAATCCATGACTAAAATTTAACAATTTTTCGTAAACCAAACCATCAGGAAAATAACCCTTAGGGAAAAAGGCCCTGTAAAAAAAGAACATTTCTTGGTACCCAGAATCAGCAGAGCCATTTCCAAAATACCCACCAACACGACTAGGTCCATAATCACCGCTCGCATTGATATCCATCCTTAGAGACTTACCTGTACTGCCGACTTTTGTTGAAAAATCATCTATATAAGGGGAAACAGCTGCTGATGAATCCCAGTCGGAATAGTAGGTTATCGGGGGGCTAGAACTACATACGGGCATATCAGACTTACTTCTACTATCCATACCGTAAGCAGTTGATGGAGTCCAATCTGCACAATCATCGAACGTTATGGCAATATCGAAATGCTTAGACATTGTCATTTGCCAATCGGCAAAAACAACCCCAGAAGAAAATAGGAGAAAAACCATGCAAACAATAATAATTTTAACACTTTTCATTTTTTTTACCCTTTCTAAAAATACATTTTGGTAAACATATAGCACAAAAGCGCGCCCCCCGTAAAGCCAAAATTAGATCTCACTAAGATCCACGCATTCAACACACACCCGCTACTTCGGTGCAAATGGCCAAACTTTATTCTTTAGATGTTTAAGAATTGTAAATAAACAGCTAGTTTCTCTGGCCATAAAATACAATGACCAAATAAAAATTTGACCTGCAAAACCTTTAATTTGATTAGTTTTGAATTGAATTCGAACAGCACGAATTAGTGGAAAGATAATAAAGAGAAGTAAGGAAAGAGAAAAAGATGAAAACGAAAGGTTTAATATGGAAAATATCAATAATAAGACAGAGCATATAAAAAACAAAAATGAGGCAAGAGAAAAAATCTCGCGAATATTACTTTTATTTCTTAAAAAACTTTCGAATCCGCTAATACCACGCCAATATTCTTTTTTAAGAAATCCTTTTACCGTTTTAGCCTCTCCATAGTGGACAGCTTTTATGTTTTTATTATAAAGAATCTTGGTAATTTTTGACAGACGATAACCAAGATCAACATCTTCACATGTCTTTAATTTATCATCAAAGCCGCCCACAGCAAGAAACGTGTTTTTTTCAACAAAAAAATTCATTGACGCTATCCAAGGCCGCGGACCAATAGGATCTCTCACCTCTATTTGCTTATGCCAAAGGCGCTCTATCCATGTCGAGTTTTCAGGAATCGCAGGACTAGATCCCGTCGCTAGACACTTAAATTTTCCCAAAGTTTCTAAACAAACATGAATCCAATCTTCGTAAATAGTTACGTCCGCATCTATAAATGCTAGATATTTCCCTTTTGCGTTTTGTGCACCAAAATTTCTCAGCCCAGAGATGTTCAATTCAGGCAAAACATAAACACTAGCCCCTCTGCCCTTGGAAATTTCGACAGTACGATCAGTCGAACCATTATCCAATACAATAATCTCAAATTTGTCTTTTGGATAATCTACCGATAAAATTGAGTATAAACACCGCTCAATGTTATGCTCTTCATTTTTGGCGGGCACTATGAAAGAGATAAAAGGCAACATAATAAAGTCAGCCATTGAAAGTTGGCTTCACATTAGACATCACCCATTTCAATTTGCCGTTTTTAGTTCTGGGGATGTTTTTTACATACTCACATTTAAACTTAATTTGAGGACCAAGCCGTTCTGTCATAGCATTTAGGAGTGTGGCTTCATCTTTATTTGAATACTTTTCATTTTTAACAATCATTATTCGGATATTATACAAATCTTCTTGAATAATTTGCGACTCAACGATATTGACCATCGGTTTAAAAGGATGGGTCAAAACCGAAGGAGATATCCAGCGACCATCAGGTAGTGTAACTATCGCCTCATTTTTAGTCGCAACATCATCCATCAGGGGAAACCCTCTGCCACAAGTGCAGATTTCACTTTTCAAGGCACAGTTATCATTAGTCTGGTAACGGATTAAGGGGAAAGCAAAGTTATGCAGACTAGTTGCCACAATCTTACCCATATTTCCAATTGTGACATTCTGTCCATCAGACCCAACAAATTCAGTGATGCCATAATCAAGATTCAAATGATGCCCTTTGTGATGGTCACACTCCGCAGCGTACACAGTCCTTTCAGCCATTCCGTAAAAATCAAAAATCTTACACTGGAATACTTCTTCTATGCGCTGGCGCTGGAAATCAAAGAGCGTTTCAGACGAGGTGAATACTGCTTTCAGTGGAAACTTCTGATTGGTCGCATGTAAATAAGAAGCCAGAGTATAAACGGTTGACGGATAGCCTTCTATAAATTTGATATTATCTTTTTGTAATTTGTCAAAATAAAAAGGAATATTTTCTTTTTTCAAATGAAAAGACGATAGAAACAATTGGTTGTTAATATAATTTTTCCGCCAAAAGGGGGGTTTTTCTTGAGTCACAGGGCAGATCACGCGTCCCTGAATGGAGGCATAGGGCATCCCCCGTAACAGCCCTCCCCACTCCTTTTGCCGCCAGTCAGCAACATGATGAACGACACAGGTGTGAATATCGTAAGCCACATCCAAAGGCGTTCCTGTCGTTCCACTGGTATGTCCATGCTTTAACTTACCGCTATTCTTTGATATTAGCTGTTTAAAATTCTGCTTAATGTCATTTTTAGTCAAAATCGGGATTTTACTTAAATCATCCAAGGTCCTGATATCATCAGGAACAAGCTTAACCTTATCAAATATAGCTTTATAATACGGAACAGTGGAGTAAGCATGGTGAACCAGTTTTTTAAGTTTTTCTTCCTGATAACAGATCATTTCACTTTCAGAAAGGAACTGATTTCTGGAGAATTCCTCATATACTTCGTCAAATTCTCTGCCATATCTTTCAAAATACAACTCTGCCGCTTTGACATTTAGTAAAACATTCTGCAGAAAGACAGGACTTTTTTTATAAATATTTTCAGCAAAACCCATGTTTATACTCCACCTAGATTCTGTCCTTTAACCATTTTAGTTCATTATTCATATTGAATTTTTTTGCCACACTAACAACATCAGCACCGAAAAATCGAAACAAACTCAATAGAGTCAATTCTTGTGAAGGTGGATATTCTTCTTGACTGTTAAACACGCAATATTTTTCTGATGACTCTAGCGTTAAAGCATCAGCAACCCACCCATTCTGCAGAATTAATGCCTGAATGCGTGCATAATATGCGGTATTGGACTCAGCAAGACGATTCAAAACGTACCACTTGAAACGATCAGCCTTAGCCAGCAAATCCTGTTTCACAGAGCCTTCCTGGAAGTTAGCCGCATAATAAAGAATAACGCTCTTGCGCAGATCCTGCGCCACCCAGGTATCATTAGGATATTCAAGAATTTCAGGTTTTTCCAGGTAAGGATACTCGTTTTCAAGCATCCAAGCAGCATAAAGCACTAAACTGTCCCGGGCATAGAAGTAGCAGACATCCAGTTCTCCCCTGCTCTGCTTGATTAACAAGTAGCGCCCCAGAACCATAAGAAACACCGTATAAGACCAAGCAATTTCAGCATTCAGAAGATCTCGTTTACTAGGATTGTCATGGGGATGCACAGTTCCCCGGATCAGTTGTTCGGCGCGCTGCAAATATAACTCATCACCACTGAGTTCGAGAGCTTCTAGACAGGAATTTAAACAATTTCCAGTTCCCCGGGTAAACGGGTAACGAGCTTGAACAATTTGGAGTTTTTGACTCTGGCGTAATTTTTTAAAGTTTTTAACCGCGCGTAAGGTTGCGGCACCAATGGTCTGCGTACCATTAAGGGACTTCCAGTTCCAATCAGCCAACTGAAGTACCAGCTCTCGATATCTGACATCTCCGGTCAGCAGGTAATGAAGACTGAGACCAGAGACATAACACATCTCGGACCCCGGCCCACCACCGCACAAATGCGCGGCTTTCTTTTCCAAGTGCTTGCTAGAAGCCATACGATGGGTTGACAGCCCGGCATCAAGATAATGATCCGTATGCCAGAATGGTCCAAGATTATATTCCAGCCGATCCTCAGTTGTCTGATTGACATCAATATCAGCGCTGTGGGCAGCCAGATCTTTGGCAAGCTCAAACCAGCGCGAATCTCCACTGGTTAAAAATTCACGATAAAAAGAGGATAACAGGTCATACTGATTATTATAATGAGATACAAAAATACCAGGTTGGTCGTGAAATGCCGTTTCATGGTCAGCGTAAACATCACCAAAGTTTCGCCAGCCGTATTCATCCACAGCTTCTCTCTTGGCAAAAAAACCACCTTTTTCAGCAAAGGCTAAATCGACCAACGGATGGTAAGCAGACTCTTGATGAGGGAACAAGGCCGGGGCCAGCACTCGGGACTGTTGATAGACATCCAGAGAACATACCAGTTGTACCCTTTGCATAGAGGCTTGATCAGGTTTTCGGCCATAGGCAAATGTCATATTGCTGCTGAACTGTTCCCCCCCCTGCAATTCGCAGGAGTCAGGGAACTGATGCGGAAATAACCCCAGGCTGATGTTGTCAGGATCGACGTCCAGGCTGCGCGGGAAAGTTTGCCAGAAGTTGCTGATCTCAACGCAGAACCCATCGTCTCCAGTTCCTGCCCAGACCTGGGGCTGGCAGCGATATCCCTGACTAACCTGTTCTTCATCTTGATACAAACGCCAGCCACGAACAGTCATAGGGACACGGTCATGCCGATTCAGGTGAACAGGACTGTCCCAATTTTCTCCACCACTAGACTCCTGATAAAGAGTAAACTGGCCGGAACTGGCAGTGGCAATTAATCTTTCCTGCGGTACCCGGTTTAAAGAATACGGCCCACGCTCCTTGGCGATACGAAGATCAAGGCGCTTAAAATGAACAGAACCAGGATCCCCCAGATCCCAGATATTACCAGGGTGAACTGCTGCCCTTGGGTTATGCAGCCGTAAAGAAAATTCAACATGGCCAAGCGTTGGCCAGATTTCCAGAGAGGCATAGAATTTCAGTAATTTTTCAGTGTTATTCTGAAAATATCCGCTAAAACCGAAATGAGCCGACAAAGCTCCCTGAAAAACGATTTCAGAGCTGACTATTTTTGGCTGAAATACCCGACCAGATACATCTTCCAGTTCAATCGCGGCGCTTCCGTGATAGGGGTGCTCACCAACCACCTGGCTGAATGGGCGTAATAACTGGCGATCTATATGGTAACTCACACCTCCGCCAACAACACAATAATGATCCCTGTCACTAGATATTGCTATAGGGACAGTGGTAGCGGTAGAAAGCGCATCACATTGCTGTAAGGCCAGGGGACCATGAAGTTCGTCTTGTTCCGGGACAATTGACTGGCACAACAACCATTTAATGCTTCCGTCGGGCCAGTAATTTAAGACCTGAAACTGAGCGGGTAATTTCCGGCCATCTCCGGCTCTTAACACAACCCTGTCAGAAGTCGCCAATTCCCCTTTGCTCCAAGGCACGGAGACCTGAATGATAGCCGGACCGGACAAAGGCTGATTGCGTTTTTCAACAGGGAAAATAATCTGCTTCACGGGATACCTTTACAGCCTGTCCATGACAAGGTTTTCCGGGTGGCCATCGTTTGCCGCCCATAGATAATAATTTTCCAATGCTTTTACCCGCTTGGAAAAATCAAAATGTTGTTCAATGCGTAGCCTAGCCTGTTTGGCAAATGCCGCCCTTTTCTCACTATCATTAACCAACTCAAGAACCGCTTGGCTCAGACCTTCGACATCCCCTATGGGGCACAGAATTCCAGATACGCCATCTCCGACAAGTTCCGGGACGCCTGCAACCTTTGTCGAGACAACCGGAACTTCCATCGCCATGGCTTCGAGTACTGTATTCGGCATTCCCTCGGTTGTCGAGGTCATCAAAAACAGATCAAGCGAGCGGTATATGTCGAGTAAATCGTTTCGATGCCCGGTAAAAAACAACTTGTTCTCAAGCCCCATCTGCCTGACCTGTTCGCGCGCCTGCAAAAGGGTGTCTCCATGTCCATCACCGACAATGACAAAGCGCACATTCGGTTGCCCTTCACAGACCTTGGCTGCGACCTTATAAAAGGTCGGCAGGTCTTTGTGTCGATTGGCGATCCGCGCAACAGTTCCAACCACGACAGTATCTTCAGGTATATTCAGTTCGTCGCGCAACACTGGCTTTCCGGCAGGTTTCTGCCAGACGGAAATATCAATGCAGTTTCGCAGTGCGATGGTTTTGTCCAGGGCAATACCATCGGCAGCCAGAGTCTTGCGGGTGTGATCAGACACGGCCATGACTGGCGGCATATAGCGTTTAATCAGCCAGATAACGGTCCGGCGTCTTAATTTAGCCTTTATATATGCAAGCAAAGAACGATACCCAGAACGCTCTACAGGCGTATGCAGGTGGACAGTGAAAATAATTTTAAGAGATGGCACCAGCAATTTAATAAAAAAACCATACAGAGATGTCTTATCATCATGGGAATGAAGAACCTGAATTTTTTCCCGCCTCATAAAAGCGGCCATCTGCCGGATACACCGCCAGTCAAAAAAACTCCGATCTTCAAATTCTGTGTAGTTCAACCCCATCTGCCTTGCGCGGTCGCCAATTTGGAATTCGTTATCACGCGGATCCCGGATATAGACAACACGGACATCCACAACCTCCGCATCATGAAGATATGCTGAGTTAAGAACGGTTTTATCCGGGCCACCTCCCCCTTTATAGGTACCCCGAAAATCAGCAATCCGGATCGGGGGTGCAATTGTGAATTTCTGGGTATCCATGATGTCCGAATCCTTACGTGGTAAATAACGCGCAGGGCTACCCACTACAACCGTATTGTCTGGTACATCTTTATTGACAACCGCGTTGGCTCCAATCAGCACATTATTGCCAATCATGATTTCGCCGATAATTTTGGCCCCAGCGCCCGCGACAACATTATCCCCCAGCGTTGCAGCCCGACCGTGTCCGCCACGGTCTCCGATAGTAACGCCATGATAGCAAGTAAAATTACTGCCGATAGCAGCTGTCGGATGAAAGATAATTCCGCCAAAATGATGGATACGAAACCCTGGACCAATACGACAAGCCGCAGGAATAGAGATTCCACAAGTGATTTCAATAAAACGCTCACAAAAAAAGCGTAAAGGTTGCCCAGGGATTCCACAGCGCCGCAGCCAGTTAAAAAACCGGTACGTCAGCACCGCTTGAAAGCCCTGGGATAACAACGCGGCGAGCAGAGTCCGCAACCGGTTTCTGCCATCAGAACTGAAGCGTCCGATATCTGCTTTAATAACACGAAACATGATTTAGCTGTCCTGGCCAAGGTTGCTGAACGATATGCTCATAATTTGTCCTTTGCAATCAAGAGCAGTATTCCTTATGCCATAAAGCAAAAGACATGATTGTCCATAATAAAGTTGCATGGTTTTGACGTCCACTCTGGTGCGCCTGCCAGATCTTTTCCAATGTTTGCCTTTGAAAAAATTCACCAAGCGACGGATTATCCAGTACTGAATGATGAAACATATCTTTCAACTCAGCCCGAAACCAGGTATCAAGCGGTACAGTGAACCCCTGTTTTTTGCGGGCCAGAAACTCTGTCGGCAACATACGAGAGAAGGCGTGCCGCAAAATGACCTTTTTCTCTTTATTCTGGATTTTCCACCGGGTCGGAAGAGTGGCCGCAAATTCAACAATAGAATGATCGAGCAACGGAGCTCGAACTTCCAGGGCATGGGCCATGCTGGTGCGATCAACCTTAACCAGGATATCCCCTGGCAGATAGGTTTTTATATCGGTATACAGCATCCGCGTTACATGATCCGCACCATGGCAATGCTCCCAATATTTACGGGTAATTGCGGCGGGATCATAACCCTGACAACCGGCCGCTAGAGTCGGCCCGGCAAGCGCTTGAAACTGGTTTGCAGTGATAAAGCTATTGGTCGTGAAGTACCCTTGCGCGGCATCGCCCATGGCAGAACCACTCAGGCTGTTGATTTTTTTTAACAGACCCGTTTCAGCAACCGTGGTAACCCGGTTAAGCCAGCGCAATAGCGGCCTAGGTATATAGTTGCGCACCTGATTTTCGATGAGCTCTGTAACATACTTTTGATAACCACCAAATGATTCATCGCCACCATCACCAGCCAGGGCCACGGTAACAGCCTGTCGCGCAAGGCGGGAAACATGATAGGTTGGCAACGCGGAGGAATCGGCGAAAGGTTCGTCAAAATATTTCGGTAATAGTCCAATAGTTTCGATCAGATTATCCCTAACAAGATACTCACGGTGATCTGTTGCAAAACGCTCGGCGACCTCTCGTGCATAAACAGATTCATCGTGGCTACGGTCATCAAACCCTATGGTACAGGTACGCACCGGCTGGCCGGCGCCCTTGGCCATAAGACCAACGATTCCGCTTGAGTCAACACCACCTGATAAAAACGAACCTAAGGGCACATCCGCGACCATACGTAATTTGGTTTGTTCTTCGATTCGCTCAAGAAGATCACTGGTTGCCTGTTCATAATCAAGACCATCGGAACAATTAAAACTAACATCCCAATACTGCTCAATATGCGGATCAGAACCATTTTTCAGTGTTAGACAATGACCGGGGGCTAATTTAAACATATTTTTATAGATGGTTTTAGGGGCGGGGACATAAAGATAGTGCAGGTAATCGGCCACTGCAGTTAAATCAAGATCTCGCTGAATCTGGGGGAGCAATAATAGGCTTTTCAATTCAGAGGCAAAGGCGATACGATCACCACCGCCCCACCACCAATAAAGGGGTTTCTTCCCGATCCGATCACGAGCAATAAAGAGGGTTTTCTCCTCTGTGTCCCATAGCGCGAAAGCAAACATACCATGAAGTTGTTTCAGGCAATGCTTCCCTGAGCGGGCATAAGCAGCCAGGATAACTTCTGTATCGGTCCGGCTGTGAAAAACCATCCCTTCAGCCTGGTAGCGTTTCCTTAGCTCCTGAAAATTATATATCTCTCCATTGAAAACAATATGATACCGGCCGCAAGCCGACGACATGGGCTGCACACCATCCGCCGACAGGTCAATGATTGACAGCCTGCGATGGGCCAAACCGACGTGGTCGTCCAAATATTCTCCGTGTGCGTCAGGTCCACGATGGGCGATACGTAGCCCCATATTATAAAGCAGTTGTTTATCTCCGGACGGACAAGCCGACCGGGTGAATCCGGCTATTCCACACATTGTTTCGACATTCCTTTATGATGACCCAAAACCAACTCGCTGAATAAGGTCTCGTAATTTTGCACCATACCCGCCAACGTGAACTGCTGCGCCACCAATTTCCGGCTTTGCCGCCCCATCCTCTCGCGTAAAACCCGATCCTCCCCAAGTTGCCCCATCAATCGGGACAATTCATTTTCATGGGACCGGCTCAGATCAAACAAGTAACCGTTTCTACCATTTTGAACCAGCTCAGGAGTTCCACCGACCCGGCCGGCCACAATCGGCAGTCCCGCAGCCATCGCTTCCAGGATGGTTACGGAAAATCCTTCGTAAAAAGAAGGAAGAACATAAACGTCCATGCCCCGCAAACAATGCTCGATATCTGAGCGCTCACCGGTCAGCAAAACCGAATTCTGCAGTTGCAGGTCAGCAACCAGTTTCAGCAATTCATCATGCTGCTGACCTCCACCAACTATCATGAGTTTGGCTTGAGGTGCTGTTTTTTGAACCAGGGCAAAGCCGCGGATTAATGCTGGAAGGTTCTTGACCGGATCGAGACGTGCAATGCAGCCGAAGACCACATCGTCTGCAGTAAAGCCAAAATCTGTTTTAGCCTGATTGAAAGCATCGACTGGAGAGAAAAGCTTTTCATCAACACCGTTGTAAATTAATCGAATGCGTCCCTGTTCAATACCGAAGGTTTGCGCATAATCTCTTTTCATTTCCAAGGACGGAGCAATAATTGCGTCGCACCCTTTGGCAAGCAGGCGTTGTGCCCAAATCCTCCGCTGTGGCATTCGCGCCAGATCCTCAATGGTTTTTCCATGAAAAGCATAGACAAACCGTGGCTTTTTATTCAGCCGCAACAGCCCCCCCAGGAAACCATCCAGATAAGTGCTCCAGCCGATACTGTGAATCAGATCGATCTCATACTGCCGACAGAGTTTGGCAAGCCTGAACGGAATGCGAAAATCATTCCCTTCCTGCTTATTCAGGCTGACCAGCGTGACCTGATCATTGATGGTTTTGCAAAAATCATCCGGCGTGCAAAAGCTGCAGATAACGTGGCGAAAGCGATCATGACCGCTATTGACAATATTCGCCAGAACCCGCTCTGCCCCGCCAACGGTTAATTTGTGAATTAGATGAAGAATATGAATTCTTTTCTTTATCAAGCTTAAAATCCTCTTCAGCGTATCGGCAGTTTCCAGGTGACCAACTGTCGCCCGCGAATCCCTCTCCAGCAACCGAACAGGGAGGCAAAAAGCAACATAAATTGATAATAAACAATGCTGATAATGGGCAGTCCCCTAAGCCTGGGAATAAAATGAGCGGCCCCCGCACCACCAGCGCTGATCACCGCTAGAAGCAGGAATAGGGACAGGAAAAGATCGTTATTTCCAAGACATTGTTGCAGGGCCAGTATGACGATAAGGGCAAAAAACAGAAGACCACTGCACCAGCGCAACAATTTATGGGAAACAAATTTAAACAATAGCAGAGGCATCGCCAAACCGGGAACCCCACGACCCCTGACCAATGTTTGAATCCCCCCGGCAATAATTCGACTTTTGCGCTGATACTCGTTTTCAATCTCCTGAAGATTTCGTTCGTAGCCCACGGCGTTATTGTCATGCAAAAGCCAATATCCCTGACAGGCAATCTGCATGGAAATAACAAAATCGTCCAGGATGGTATCGGCCGGTGGAGGTGAGAATAAATTCCGCCGAATAGCATACATTGCGCCATCCGCACCGATTACGGCCCCGGTCGCGCCTTCTTTGAACTGGATGAAATGCTCAAAACCATAGTATGAGTTCTCGGCGTCCTTATAACTGATGTCGTCATTCACCAGGATGACTCGGCCGGAGACCGCACCAACACGGGAATCGACAAAATGACTTGCCAGAGATCTCAATGCGGTTGGCGCATACATAACATTGGCATCTGAAAGCACCACCAGGTCAGTTTCGATGCTCTTCATTGCCTCATTAAGGGCGGAAATCTTCCCACGGTTTTTCGGCAACAAACAGATCTCCACCCCTTTTGAGACATACTCCTCGAGAATGCTATTCGTCCCATCAGTGGAGCCATCGGAAGCAACCAGTATCCTCAATTTATCTGCCGGATAATCCAGTTCCAGAGAGTTCTTCAGTTTGTCTTCAATAACGGAGGCCTCATTGTAGGCCACAATCAATAGAGTCAACGGCGGACAATAGTCGTCTTTATGTTGACCGGAGACCGAATGTAAAGCGGCAACGACGGCAAGTACGCTGGGATACCCCAAATAGGCATAAAAGAGACTGCCAAGCAGCGCATAGGCCGGCAAGGCGGAGGCCTGAACATGAAGAAGAGTCGGAACAATCAAGACCACCAGTGACACCAGTGAAAAGATGACCAACACGGATTCAGGCAATTTCTCTGTTCTTGCAGGAAGATCCTCTCTCACCGTTTGCCATTTATAAATCACCTCACCCCGCAGGCGCAGCAGGACCCCAAGGGTGGCCGATAAATTCATCAAAAACAGATAATAGGGGTAATAAAAAAGAGGCTGCTGACTGTCGCCGCATTTTTCCTGGTAACCTCCCAGCATCGCCAACAGAAAAAGAAGGTAATAAAGGAGCAGAATCATAAAGTAGGCCGGCTGAAATGCTCCCCAAAAGGCCAAACCGATCATCGTCATTAACCAATGGGCGAGAAACAGAAACCCGGAAAACCAGCGTAATAGTTTGTGGGAAAAGAGCAGCAGGGCAAACCGCCCCACTTTGAATGGATTGAGACACTCCGACACCCTGAGCAGCCCGTTAAAACTACGATTGGCAATACGCTTCTTCCGTTCGAATTCTTTGTTAAAGTCTCCTGCGGGGAGTTCGGTACACCATGCATGCGGATCAAAAATTCCCCGGAACCCTTTGGCAACAATCTGGAGCGGGTTAACAAAGTCGTTGATGTCGGTTTCCTGCAAAGGTTCCCACAATTCTGCCCGAATCGCATAAATTGCGCCATCTCCGCCAACCACGGAAGAAAAATCGGATTCCCAGTGTTTCAGCCGAACCTCAAAATCCCAATAACCACTTTCACTCTTGCCGGCAGCCGTTTTATCTCCATCGAGATAACGTGCATGACCGACCACATAACCAACGGTCGGATCTGCAAAATGGCGCACCAAATTGTCGATGGCCTCCTGGTCATACAAAGCATTGGCATCTGAAAAGACAACTATTTCGGAAGAGACCTCTTTTAACGCCATATTCAACCCAGCAGTTTTCCCTTGACGAGCAGCCGGGCGCAGCAATCTAATCTCTTGCTCTGAAAAATCACGAACAATTTCATCTGTTTCATCAGTAGAACCATCTGAAACCACTACAATAGAAAATTTTTCATCCGGATAATTCAGTTCCAGCGAATTGTCCAGCTTCTTCCGCATAACCGCGGCTTCGTTGAACGCTGAAATAATCAGGGTGACGGTCGGCCGGTAGTTGTTATCAACAATATGGTCCCTGCGAAATAAAGCGGCTAATATACGCAGCAGCAGAGGGTAGCCGACATAGGCGTAACCAATCAGGAGCGAAAGCAGAAGATAACAAATATCAAACGATTGCATGACTTACGCCCCTATCGTCGAACAACCAGGGATAATCCCCTTGCCAGAAAGTAAACGTTCAATAATAAAGACAACTGTACGACCTGGATCGGTCTGCGATTGCGAACCTTAACTGCCGCATACAGAGTAGGCAGCGCCAGAAATAGAGTAAAAAGCGCAACCGTCACGGCCGGTGCGGTTCGCGTCAAAAGGCAAAAGACACTGCTCACTAGAAGAAGGCAATAAAACAGGGGCAGGAATAAACTAGGAAGCTCGCTTAACCTCAACCCATGAGAAAAAAAACCTTGCCAATTGCTGGTGCCACGCCAAAGTTCTTTTTTAAAAAAATGAAGGATGGTCCTCGCCTCTCCATGGTGTACAGTCTGAAGTCGCGAATCAGAAATGATCTTCCCCTCAGTCTGTAACCGTAACGATAAATCATAATCTTCGCAGGTGGTCAACTCCTCATTAAATCCGCCGATTTTAAGAAAAATATCTTTTAGAACAAACATATTCATAGATTCAAGCCACCTGACTTCAATGCGTCCTGAAGCCTTGCCCCTGACTTGGTACCAGGTTTTCTGCACCCAAGTAGCGAACTCAGGGATACCGGGAGGGTTGCCAAAACAAACAACATCATGCTGATCAACATATTCACTGGCGATCGACAACCAGTCCGGGGAAACCGTACAATCGGCATCAATAAATGCCAGTATTTTCCCCCGTGCTTGAGAGGCGCCGTAATTCCGGAGAGCTGAAATGGTTACTCCTGGTTGTACATAAACCCTGCAACCAAATTGATGGGCAATATCAATAGTGTTATCAATAGAACCATTGTCAATAACCATTACCTCAAATAAATTTCGAGGGAAATTGACCCGTTGAATAGAAGAAAGTAACTTCCCGATATTGTCCTGTTCATTTTTTGCTGGAACGATTATTGAAAAAAGCAAAAGATTACCTCAAATATGACATATCATCTATCAAGAATTATTTTCACGGGATATTTTAAAAAATGAAAGTAATTTATTTAAAGAAACAACACCACTCAAAACAAGAATTCCCAAATAGCTACTGGCAAGAAAAAGCTTAAAGATTCCTTCTGCAATCAAAGAAAAGTTTGAAGAAAAGTAGTTAACTAAAGACCCACCTCTTACCTGATCTAAAGAAAGTAGTTTAAAAATAAAAACAATTTTTTCGGAAATGCTTAAAATAAAAGTTGAAGAAGATAAGTATTTTGACATTTCTATATTGTCAATCAATATAAACAATAAAAATGTAGCAATAAATAGTCCAAAAATGCGGCCCCATTCAAAAGGAATGGAATAATATTTCTTTGACATCCGGTGTGCAAGAAGGCACTGAAACAAAAAAACTATATTTGCAGAGACAAGAGCACCCAGAATTCCATAGTACTTAATCAAAATCAGATTCAAGACAACTCCCAAAATGGCAGCAGAAATTTGAATTATTGAAATTTTAAATGTGATTTTTTGATAAATAAGCCCAAAATTGAAATGATAATATGCTCCAAACATAACTTTGGCGGATACCGCTAAAAAGGCAAAGTAACCGGGTAACCAAAAATCACTTGGTGTCATGATTTTGAGAATCAGAGGTACTTCCAAACCTATAATCAATGCGACAAAAAGCATCAGGGCCAACTGGAAGGTGAACATTCGAGCTAATTGAAAGGGGCCATTTTCTTCTTCACAAATCTCAAATCGTTGAACAGTCCAGATTCTCAGAAAAGGCTGTACGACAAACAATACAAGCAAAGATGAAAACTTCTGTAGCATGCTGTAAGTGCCTAATTGTGAAAGCCCCAGAAAGGCTCGCAAAATAACACGATCGGCATCGTTTCTTATAAAGCCTGCAACATAGCCAGGGATTAGCGGAAAGTTGTATTTTAAAATATTCTTAGCATCCACCCGCGAAAATAAGAGCCCGGTTTTTTTCAGCGCATGAACATGAAGCATCAAAGAATAAAGGGAAACACTTATAAGGGTACTGATCAGCAGACCAAGGACTCCCATCTCTAGAACGATGAGAAATAAAATATTCAAAGAAAAGGCCATCAAAAAACGTGCTATAGAGAAACAAGTAAACAGTAGAGATTGCTGCTTAATCAGAAGATACCCGCTGGCACTTTGGCCAGTCATTTCGAAAAAAAAAGAAATACTTGAAATAATAATGTAAAGCCCGAATTCCTTCGTACCGAAAGCAAGCAAAGATATTTGCCGATTCAGAAGAAAAACCGGCAAGGCAACGATTGCGACAATACCGATGGTCACAATAATTGCAGTTGAAATGACAGTGTTTTTTTCTTCTTCTGTATTCTTTTCATAGTAGAAACGTTGCATACCACCAAGCAGGCCGTAGCCGACAATTACAGTCATGATGGAAACAACGACTTCAATCATCCCAAAAATGCCGTAACCTTCGCTCCCCAAATAGTGAGCGTAAATCGGCAGCATGATAAATCCGACACCTTTTTGTAGAAAAGTAGAAATGCTGTAAATAAAAGTATGTTTAAAAGTGTCTGAAGTTTTTGAAATTTTTGGCATATTCTATCTTTTGAGGTTAAGTGGCGTTTTGTGAGAATAAAAAGATTCAGCGTAATCTGAAGATGAATTAATCTCCATTCCACGAATCCTCATTAAAGATCTAAATAGATCTTTATCAAACCATTTTTTATTTTGCTGAGACATATAATTATTGTAAATTAGGTCAATTTTTACTTGCACAAGCATTTCATCAATTTCGATATGGAGGTTGGGTTGTCCCATATCACCATCATATTTGGGGATTTCATATTCTAAGATCAGGTGATCACGAAAAGTATTTAATGCCAGTTCAGACAACAATCGATGATCCTGGTGCTTGTCATTCCGGTAATGGGTAAAAACAACATCCGGATCAATATCTTTCTTAAGCGATTCGAAATAATCTTTTACTTCATACCCCACATACGGCAAGAAACCGTCCCTGAAACTATTTATTCGAATATCGCGGTTGGTTGCGTCTTTTAAAAAAGCCTCTGCACAGGCTTGTGCCTCTTTTGCCCGGATCTCATTCGAGCAAAAAACCACCCAGCTGCAATCGATACTGCGACCCTTTGTCAGTTCAAGAATGGTCCCGCCGCAGCCAATTTCGATATCATCGCAGTGAGCGCCAAGGCAAAGAACCTTCAGTGGTTGTCCTTCGGTTCCTAATGTCAGTCCCAGCATTTCAGGCTCCATTCTTTCGGCTGCTTTTAAGCCAGAGCTCCCAGGGGGCTTCTCCCTTGGCGTAGGCCTCATCAAGTTTTTGTTTATCTTTGTAAGTATCCATACTTGCCCAGAACCCCTTGTGCTCCCAAGAGGTCAGGCGTTGATTTTCAATCAGGCGCTGGAAGGGCTCTTCAACGAGTTCTTCTCCCCAATTCAAATAATCAAAAATGCTATTTCTGAGCACGAAGTAGCCGGTATTTATGAAAAGTCCGGAAGCCCCGATGTGGCTGATACTCTTGACCAGACCGGTATTCTCTCTGGTTACAACATGAAAACTTTGTGACGGTTGATAGGCGACAAAACTGGCGACTTTATCCGTCTGCGGGGCAAACCAGTCGATCACCTGATTGAGATTAAGATCGGACAATCCGTCACTGTAGTTGGCCAGAAAAAGCTCCTCCCCTTCAAGATGCTCTTTGACCTGCATCAGGCGCATGCCGATATTAGAGTTAATACCGGTATCGACAAAAGTAATGCGCCAGTCATCGATATCGGTATTAAGCATGTCGATCTGCTTGCCCCCCTTGGTATAAACAAAATCGTTGGAAATGGTCTCGTCATACTCGACAAAGTATTTCTTGATGGTGTCCGCCATATGCCCCAGGCAGAGGATAAAATCCTTATGCCCGAAATAGGCGTAATAGCGCATAATATTCCAAAGAATGGGACGATACCCTAAAGGAACCATCGGCTTGGGAATCTTTTCAGAATATTCCCTCAGCCGCATCCCCTGACCACCACAAAAAAGCACAACTTTCATAGGCCACCTCTTTTACAGGGTGAATATTTGGGGAGTGACTCCCATATCAGTCATTGTCTTGGTAATTTCATCGCGATACATACCATTCATGATAATAACAGTGTCAGGTTGATATTGCTTAAGAAACTCCGGTTGAACGTATTGGCTACCGATTCCCGGAATAAAATTTCCTTCCATATTGGGGTTTATATCAACTACATAATCAATCAGACTGAGGTCAGCAAAATTGGTCAAAAAACCCACGGATTTTGACCCTCCCCCCCAGATGACCACTTTGTTCCCGGATTGTTTTTCAGCCTCGAGCCGCTGACGCCATTCACCCAACTGGCGACTGATCTCCACCTGGAATCGGGCGACCCTTTCAGCGGTTCTGGTCACCGGTTCCTCAAGGTCAAAAAACTGCTCCTGCTCTGGTTCTTGTCCGGCGGGAACGGCTTCGAGGAGCAGGTACTGATCGCCATAATCCAACCTGACATCGCAAATAGTGAATCCGCAGCGCCGGAACAGGGCAGCGAAAGAGGTCGCATTGAAATAACTGCAATGTTCGTAATAGATGTCCCAGAAGGCCTGAATATCTAGAATCCGATTGATCTGAGGAACTTCGAAAAAAAGCACCGGCCGTTGCCCGTCAGGAATACTCTCGCGCAGCAGGCGAAGAAAGCCATAGGTGTCGAAGACATGCTCCATGGTGTGACGGCAGCAGATAAAATCTGGCTTCAGAAGGCCGTGCTTATGATCGTAAAATTCCTTGTAAAACGTCAGGCGTGGATTGTTCTGGCGGCCTTCCACGTAGGCCGGATCGACACCGATGCCGTCCCCCTGGGCCAGATCGGAAAGCAGGTTGATGAAATCCCCCTTGCCGCAACCGATTTCCATCAGAGCCTTCCCCTGAAGCTGATATTCGGCGATGAGAGTTTCGGAAATACGTTTGAGATAAGCCATAAAGGTGGCGGAAAACCCCTGCTGGTCTTCATAGCCCATAGTGAAATAGTTGATCCCGGTATCGTAGCTGCGGTTGAAAATAAAACCGCACTCCTGGCAGAAGGACAATTGGATATCCTGTTTCGGAACGGCCAGAGCCTCGTCCTTGCTGGTGACCGTCACCAGGCTGAAAATCGGGGCATTTTTGATCTGAAAGAAATCATTGAGATTCTGCCCATGACAGGAAGGACAGCTGGTGTGACGGATCATGATGACAACCTCTTCAGGATAACTGGTCAATGGAGAAGTCCGGCCAGGCCTTGTCCTTGTCCGAAATGACGACCGGAGCTAAAGGCCAGATGATACCGATTTGGGGATCGTCGTAGCGGACCCCCCGGTCCATGCCGGGCGCATAAAATTCACTGGTGAAGTAGGTAATTTCAGAATGATCCTCAAGGGTGATGAATCCCTGGGCAAAACCTTCCGGCGAATAAAGAGCGCGATGATTGTCGGCCGTCAGCTCGGTTCCGAACCACTGCAGAAAGGTCGCTGAATCGGGCCTCAAGTCGACGATGACATCAAAGATTGACCCTCGGGTACAGCGGATCATTTTACTTTCCTGATAGGGCGCCAACTGGTAGTGAAGGCCGCGCAGGGTTCCCCGGTAGCGGCTCAGCGAGGTATTGATCTGGGCGATATTCGCGTTCAGACCGGCTTCGTCCATTTCCCTGCGGCACCAGGATCGGCCGAAAAAACCACGCTCATCACCGATTTTATCGATATCTATGATATAGGCGCCCGCCAATGGTGTTTCGGTAAATTTCATGCTCCCTGCCCCCCGCTTTGCCATTGCAGATTGTTGTTGAGCCTCCCGGCCTGCTGGTGAGCCCTGATGACGTGCAGCCTGATCAACTGGGATTCTCGATAATTGCCATCATTGAATGCCATGGCCGCCAGGTTGTCGCGAATCTCGCTAATGGTGGAACGCAAATCCTCCAGGGGCTGATGATCGGGAGCCAGCTGCTTGAACAGATCGAAGTTGGCTCGATAGGAGCGCTTATCTGGCGGGGCGTCGGGATTAACGGAAATATCGACACCGGGGATCACTTCTGCAGTGGCTTCCGCCAACTCGAGCATGGTGGTATTCCAGGCGCTGCTGCCGCAGTTGATAGCCAGAAAGGGCCCTCCGTTGACGGCCGGGCGGGCTACGGCCCAGTCGATGGCGCGGGCCATATCTTTGGTGTTGATCAGCGGCCGCCAGGGGGTTCCGTCACTCAGTATGGAAATATGGCGATTGACCAGTGCTCCGGCGACAAAGTCGTTGAGAACCAGATCCAGCCGCAGTCGATTCGACCAGCCGCAGGCAGTGGCGAAACGGTTGCAGGTGACGGTAAAATTCTCATCCGCCAGCTTTTCCAGCCCTTCTTCTGCGGCCACCTTGGAACGAGCGTAGGCGGTCAGCGGATTCAGGCGATCCCCTTCTTTGCGAGGAGAATCGTCCGCCTGGCCGTACATGGAGCAACTGGAGGCATATACGAAGGACGTCACCCCGTTACGCTTGGCTAGTTTTGCCAGGTTGACAGCCGAACGATAATTGATATCCATGGTCACCTCTTCGAACAGGTTGCCGATGGGATCGTTGGAAATTGCGGCAAGGTCGATGACCACGTCAACACCATGAAGCAACTGCTCAGGGAACTGTCTGATGTCGCCAAAATACTGCATATCCAGTTTGACTTCCGGCAAAACCCCCGCGTTGGTCAAACAGTGAGCAAAGTAACCGATATCAAACCCTGCAATTTCAGCATCGGGATAGGTCATGCGAAGCTGATTCACAACATTAGGGCCGACATACCCCAGATTGCCAACAATTAAAATTTTCATAAAATCTCACCAGTCTGAATGAGTGAATGTTCCCTGGACGTTATCTTCATGATGACGCGATAGCACACAGGTGAAGGCCTGCTGAAATTAGACCTTCACTGTTCAAAAGAATGAAACCCGCCCTCTCTGGCAGACCATTGAAAAGCGTCCTGCGTTCTAATGGCACTACCGTAGAAATAACGTTAAAAAGTTCCTATCGCTGCGGCTTACTCTTTTCCGCCGATCTTCGATTTCCCCCTACCTTCACTAGGGGGAGCTTCAATCAGTTGTCAGTGCAGCGTCTTTTTCTGATACAGGATGACGCGCGTATAGCCCAATCCCAGCTGTTCTTTCAGGCCGATCAATTTCTCCTCGGCAAGGAATAACTGCAGGCCATGGTTCAGTTTGTAGGAGTTGACCAGCCTCAGTACCCCTTTGTGCCCCATGGGCAAAACAGTTCTTCGCGTCAACTGCTGAAAAGACGGGTCAAGCAGCCGCTTCAAGTCATGAAGACTCAGCCACTTCTTGATATGCCCGGATCGTTCGTAACCCAGCTCCAACCGTTTGATGACAAAGCTGTTGGCAGTGGTGATGATCAGGTAGCCGTGGGGCTTCAACATTCGGTAAAGCTTTTGAACGAACGCCTCCTGGTCGTAAATATGAGCAATGACTTCCTGCGCGACAATCAGACCGTAATGGTTTTCCGGAAACGGGGCCTCCAGAAAATCACCAGCTATGAACTCAATGTCCGGATGATTCATCCGGGCAATATCGATGCCGGTTTTGGAAAGATCAATCCCTGCGGCGTCTCCGTAGTCTTGAAGTTCCTCGGTGAGCCAACCGGTGCCGCACCCAACATCAAGGATGGGGACATCCCTGACGCTATACTCATTGAGGATTTCCAGGATTTTTTCTCCCTGCCGCAACTGCCAGGAATTGGGAGTCTGGGAATTTTCCCAGCGATCGTCCCAGTAATCCTTCTGTTCTGACATCGACGGAATAGACGACGTTATTCCAGTTCTGCTTTCGTAACCTTCAGGGAGATAGCCCATAACACCTCCTGATCCTGAAAAATCTTAAATCCGATGTTCCCTTTCTCGACTATAAGTTTAGCTTACCCCAGCCGTCTTTGTTATAAAGTGGTATGTTCATAAACGACCGACCGATCAATCCCTCAGCCGATGGAAACAATATCAAGGCCCCCATCATCATCGATATCAAAAGCCTGTGCTCCGTCATGATATTCATCCCCAACCGACTTGCCCCACGGATCCCTGGGGCCGTGTGCATCGACGGGGATCCTGGCAAACGATTTAGAACCACCGGAACGCTCATGAAAAACGACGGCGAGGCCGGAAAAAAAACCTAGAATCAGCAGAACTGAGAGGTAAATCGGTTTCATGTCTGCTGTTCACCTCGGGTTTTCAAAAACTGGGAGATTTCAGCTCCGATCAACTGCCTGTGCCAGACAACTCTGCGCAAAATGTAAAGATCCATCTGCAACTTTCCCATGAAACCATTGGGGGATTTCTGAATGGCCTTGATATAGGCCAGGTGTTTCTTCAGGGTTGGCAGGACGAATTTTTTATTTTGCCCCGTCCAGAAAGTCTGTTGAACACTGGTATTCTTGCGATCCCAGGAACTGGCATCTTCATGCATGCGACGAAAAAACAGGGTTTCGGGAATCTCGACGATTTTTCCATACAAGGTCAGTTCCCCCATGAGGTTGGTATCGGCGGCATGAAAGCTGCCATTGCCCATCAGCGCGGTATGTTTCAGGGCTGAATGGCGCATCAGGCCATAAATGGCGTTGGTCAGACCGACGACTTCGAAATAGATTTTAAACCGCGTGACAACGTCATCCTGCTGCAGATCGAGATTGTCATCATAGTGTTGAAGAAGACGCCCTTCCCCGTCGATAATATCGGTTTTGCCATAACACATCACAGCGTCCGGTCGCGCTTCGAGAACTTTCAGGCAGCGTTCATGCAGATGCTCCGAGCACAGGTCGTCGGCGTTGAACCAGCGAAAATATTCCCCTCTGGCCAAATGAAAAAGCTGATTGTAATTGCCAGCAGCGCCAATATTGGCAGAGTTACGTATATATTTTATGCGAGAATCTGAAGCCGCGAAGTCACGACATATAATTTCCGTTTTATCCGTCGAAGCGTTATCGGAGATGATCAGTTCAAAATCACTGTAAGTTTGCTGCAGAGTTGCCTTGATGGCTGACTCTAAATACTGCTCACCATTATAGACAGGCATTCCGACACTAATTTTAAATGACGTCGAGGCCATGAATATCCTTTTTTTGAAGAGACTATTCTATTAACTCAATAATTTCAAAATATTGCCGCTCAAGAGCAATCGTATGTTCTGAATTCCTATGCCGTATTTGTTCTTTAACATGGTCAATATCTCCCACCAGCTTGGTAAAACCGCACCATAAATCCTCTGCCTGAAACTGCTCATGGTCATAGGCATACTCGGCCTGTCCTGCAACGCTCAACAGCTCTTTAGCTTTCTGATAATAGCAAATTCCCAGTGTCGGTTTTTCCAGCAGCAAGGAGAGAACGGTTCCGTGAAAACGGGTCGGGACGGTAATGTCACAGGCAGCGATGCTCGCAAGCAAGTCATCGACAGAGTCGCTGGTCAGGACATAATCTTCCCGAGGTGCGCTCAACAATCCCCTCTTTTGCAAGATATCGAGAATGTCAACAATGACTCCCTGGTCCTTTTCCTGGGTCGGAAAGAAAAATACGGGATAATCATTTTCCAAAAGCCTTTGCGAGAAATCAGCAACTTTAGCAATATATTGCTTGTACTTGGAATCCACAGGCTCACACCAGTAACGGGGATCAAACAATGGCATGGGATTGATACCAACAACAGGCAACCCGTTTAACCTCCTACGTTCAGGCAAACAAATAGGTTTTACCTGTTCGGTCAACAGGCTATGTGCCAGGTCAGGTGCGACATGTGTTTCTCCTTTAAAGCCGACCAGTTCACGTAGCAATCGCTGTGAAGAATAGTCCCGCAACGAAACATAGTCTGCAAAGTGTAAGGCCCAACGGAGAAACCGGCAACTCAATGTCCCAGCAATGGGCCCAGCGCCAACGCTAACGAATAAAAGTCGTGCCCTCACGAGTCTGGTCAATAAGGCCCATTTCAACAATGTGTATGGAAATCCCCAGGGGCCACCAAAATTGTCAAGAAACTGATTGGAGCCAGTCACTATCAGCACATCAATACTTTTCATGTATTGAAAAGCGTGAAAAAGAAAGCGAACTTCAAGAAAGAATGACTTCAAGGCTGCCAGCACTGACAAACATAGCCTAGCGAGATTTCTTAGCAGAGGGATTTTCTTGATCCGCGCCTTGGCTCTATCGACAAAAGAATCTGTAGCGGCAGAAGAAACCTGCCCTGGAGCCGCATCGTCCTTTTCTGCTGCAGCCATCTTTGGATGAGGGGAGCGCCGCCGGATCGGAAACGCTTCGACCCCATGGCGCGAAGCAGTATCTTCTGGGTTTAGTGAAAATCCTACCAGCTCGGCTTTGGGCAGGCGCTTTTTTAAATTCTGCATGACGGCCTGAATAATCGCCTCATCCCCCAGGTTTCTGTTGCCATAGTGGCCAAAGATGCCGATTCTTTTAACCGATTTCATAGCAGGCCCAAGTCACCCTTCATAAGCTGATCCGCTTTCGCAGTATTGGCCCGACAGTGTCAGAGACAGCCAAAGGCAATTTCTGCCATACTCCCGCGATAGTTGTACGCAATTTGGACGGCTTTGCTTGTAGGATCGGTTCAGGTTCTGTCTTTGTAGGAGGATAATGCAGCCATTGCAATGGCTGCGGCTGAGCTCCCCATTGTTCCTTAAAGCGATATGTTCCTTCTCCGGGAGTCGACCGGCCAAAGTCAAAAAAAGCGTAGCCGTGGTCCGCAGCAAAGGACAGAAAAGTCCAATACAGCAACATATTCGGATTCAGCCGATTATAGTCCTGTAACGAGGATGCCCAGGGAATGGAGACTGTTGTTTTATGAAGAAGGATAATTCCGGCTGCAGCAACCGCTCCGTCCGGAGCATGAACGATCGCAACCCGCGCCTGGGAACCGTAATGAAACAGGATCGACTCGATCCAGACCCGGCTGTGTACAGGAGAGCCAAGATCACGCATGTTGCGGGTAAACACAGTATAAAAGGAATCGATTAACTCAGCTCCGCCAAGTTGAGCCGTCAACCCGTCCTTTACCGGTTTTCTGACTTGACTACGCAATTTTGATTTAAACCCGGCCAACAAGGAAGCGGAATCATCCGGCAACGGTAGCAGCATCCGGACTTTGCCCCCCTGCACTTCAGGTGAATTCTCTCGGCCGGCCGGATAGCGGACTTCGCAGGGTATTTTGTGGGGAAACGCCAGGGAACGTAAATGCTCAACCAGCATGTCTTCAATTTGCGGACTATCCGCCAAAGGACCGGCGGCATCGCAATACGGCAGGGAAATGTAAGAGTTGCGCCCTTTTAAACCTCTAAAATCTACGGCCGGAAGAACGCCACGAACACGCCCATCCTGTTCAGCCAACAAATAAACGCCCTTCCAACCATAACTTTGCTCGACAGCCAGTTTCCAGGCAAACAGATGATAGGCAAGCCCATCCCTATGTTGCAGGACATACTTATCCCAAACATCCCGATCCGTTTTGCCCGCTATCCTGATCTGCATCTGTGGCACCTTGGTCATAGCAAAGAAACAAAGTTATTTGCCCCCTAGTGTCCTGTGCGGTTAGTTCTATAGTCCAATTCTGGCCCTTTTTACTGCTGTCTACGTTCTGCCTTCTCGGCTTGGCTTCGGCCAGGCCTGCGGCGGCACGCCTTGACAGCAGAAAAAATGACTCAGAATTTATACAAACAACTAACCGAACAGGACACTAGGTGAACAGGCCGTTGAAAAGACCCATTCTGAGAGTTTTGCTTCGAACTCAGCCGGAATAGTGGAAAAGAAACCGGCTATAAGCCGAAAGAAGCCCCCATTCGTTCAAAATGAAAGTCCTGCAGCAACCGCTTAAAACGGCTTTCCGTCCTGCCCAGATTCAAATAATGCCTGAATCGACTTTTGGCAGTAGCCCCCTTCATTCGCGGTTGAGCCGGATCAAACTCCCAAGGGTGAAGATAAAAAACAAAAGGCCTCTTCTCCACCCTATTAATTCTTTTCAGCCCCCAACGGGTGACGTCATAGGGAAGCAAACGAAAATAGCCACCACCCGCAATCGGCAGGTTTCTCCCACCCAAGCGCAGGGTTGTAATCGGAATCTCCCGGATTGAGCGCTCACGGTTTGAAGGCTCATCTTCCGCCTTCCAGCCACTTTTTTCTTTAACCGCATACCCTGCGAAACGGGGCCAGTCAGGGATTCCGTAGAAATCATGTTTCATCGGGAATATACTTGAATCGTACTGAAAACCGGCGTCAAGAAGCTCATCAAAAGCCCAATCCGTTGATCTGGTGATGGAGTAGCTGGGAGCACGGTAACCAATAATCTGCTGCCCGGCCTGCTCTTCAAGAATTGCTTTTGCTTTACGGATGTCTTCACGAAAGATCTGGCGATCCTGAACTGCAACCCGTTGATGCAGATAACCGTGGCAGGCCACTTCATGCCCCTGCTCCGCTATTTTCCTGGTCACCCCCGGAAAGTGCTCCGCAACCCAACCGAGAATGAAGAAGGTTGCCAGCACATTGTGCTCAGCCAGAAGCTGTAGAACCAGATCGGTATTTCGCTCAACCCGACTTTCGCGCGTCGCCCAACTGGCGGGTTTGGAAATATTTTCAAATGCCGATACATGAAAATAGTCTTCGACATCAATGGTCATATAATTTTTCATAGAACCCAAGTCCACGGAAAACACTGAAGTCACGGAAGATAAGTAAAAAGCACCAAGTCACCTGACAAAATAAACCCGAAGCGGAAAAAACATTTCATAAAACTATTCTTTCGACTCTTGCTTTTGGATAACAACCGAAATTCACCAGGGAACCACATCCAAGCTCCCGATAGACCTCAAAAAAAACACCACGAATAGCGCAACTTTCCATGTCAAGAAGTCGTCGTTCTTTTGTTTTTATTTCAGTGTCTTCAGTGATTTCCGTGGACATAATTCTTACAAAGACCAATAACTCAGCCCAACAGCTTCCACCTCGTCCTGCTTGAAAACAGATTTCACATCAATCAACACCCCGGAACCTGACCCATTTGAGCATATTGTTGCCAGCCTTGCCGCACTTAGATCATTAAAGGCCTTATGACTGACGGCATAAATAATCGCATCAACATGGTCAACCTGATCCAACTTAACCAACTCAATTTTATATTCATGCCTGGTTTCTTCAGCGTCTGCCATAGGGTCATGAACCATGACTTCAATACCGTAATCGGATAACTCATGGATGATATCCACAACTTTGGTGTTTCTGATATCAGGCACATTCTCCTTGAATGTCAGCCCCAGAATCAGTACCCGCGACCCTTTGATCACCTTTCCGGCCTTGATCATTTCTTTGATCGTATGCTCAGCGACATATTTTCCCATACCGTCGTTGATCCGCCGGCCGGCTAGAATAACCTGGGGGAGGTAACCGATCTGTTCAGCCTTATGGGTCAGATAATAAGGGTCGACACCGATACAATGCCCACCGACCAGCCCCGGGGTAAACTTGAGGAAATTCCATTTGGTCCCGGCTGCGGCCAGGACATCTCGAGTCGGAATACCAAGTTTATTGAAAATCAAGGCCAGTTCATTGATCAAGGCGATGTTCAAATCGCGCTGGGTGTTCTCTATCACCTTGGCCGCTTCTGCGACCTTGATAGAGGAGGCCCGATGCACACCGGCGCTGACCACCAGGCCATAAACATCGGCGACCTGATCCAGAGTCTCTGCGTCCATGCCGGATACCACCTTGGTAATTTTATCGACCGTATGAATCTTATCACCGGGATTGATTCGTTCGGGCGAATAGCCAACCTTGAAATCATCACCACATTTCAGACCGGATTCGGCCTCCAGCAAAGGGACGCAAATATCTTCAGTCACCCCTGGATAAACGGTCGACTCGTAAACGACAATCGCCCCTTTTTTTAAATTCTGCCCGATGGTGCGAGAGGCTTTTTCAACCGGCGTCAAGTCCGGATTATTATTCTGATCAATGGGGGTCGGTACAGTCACAATAACAAAGTCAGCAGCTTTCAGGACGCTTGGATCACAGCTGTAAGTGATTGAAGCTCCAGCCAGTTCATCTGCAGCCAGCTCTCCGGTGGCATCAAAACCCTGTTTAAGTTGCTCAATTTTTCCGGCATGTATATCAAACCCGATCACTGGGAATTGCTTACCAAAGGCCGCAGCAAGAGGCAACCCGACATAGCCGAGGCCTACAACAGCCAACATGGCATCTTTCTTGTTCAATCGATCTATTAAACTCATTTATTTCACAACTCCTAAAAAATAATAGAATCCCCACTGCTCGCTACGTTCATTTTCCCTCTATTTTATAGGCGAGGCCGTAGGGGGCGTATTTCTTCCGTTCTTTCCTTGGACAACGACACTTGAGGTATCTGCGTCAATCTGTAGCCAATTAACAATTCTTCTTCAACACCTCATCAAAATGCAGCGGCTCCTGCTGAACCGACCTTTTTCCGTCGCTTAACACAGCAGCCCGTAAGCGATCTATCTGGGCTGCGGTTTTTTTCAGTTGCTCTTCAATTCGACCAAACTGACTCTGTTGTTGGTTGATTAGATATTCAAGGATGCTCCCCTGACTGGACAACCGTTCAAGAATCGCCTCCTGTTCTGAACGCGTTGCATTCAGTTTGGCATAATTCTCTTCAATGCGGGCCAGGCGCTCATCAGTACTGGAAGCGTTCTGTAGCCTTTGATGTGGCTGCGCTTCTCTTTCAAAATCCCCCGCCAGCAGGGACGCATCTTCAAAAGAGAGCTCACTTACCGCATCATTGACCAGTTCAAGGTCGATTTCACGTGATTCTTCAACAAATGCCGACAACAACAAAAAATCGCAGATCAGATTGATCAAACGTGGCACGCCGCCGCTGAAGCGATAAATACGATCAATGACGCCATCGAGAAAGGTGACACAATTGCGGTTTCCTACGGTGGCCAGGCGGTGAAAGATATACTCTTCGGTCTCCTCCCGGTTGAGGGGATTGAGATGACAGCTGATACTGATGCGCTGCCGCAATTGTCGTAACGACGGCTTGGCAATCAGCTGTTTCAACTCAGGCTGTCCGACCAGAATGATCTGCACCAGCTTGAAATTGTCTGCTTCAAGATTGGAGAGTAGACGGATTTCTTCAAGGCCGTCCTCGGAAAGATTCTGGGCCTCATCAACGATGATAATCGGCTGCCGGCCCTCGCTACACTCATTAAGCAGAAAATCATTCAGGTCACTGAGCAGCTGAGCTTTGTTTTTACCGTCGACCTGTAGACCGAAGTCTTCATTAATCATGGCAATGAGTTGCTGAGATTCGACTCGCGTGTTAAAAATCATTGCCAGAGTGGTATCCTGACTGATTTTGTTGATGATATCGCGCAGCAGGGTGGTCTTCCCCGAGCCGACCTCCCCGGTCAGCAAAGTAAAGCCGGCATGCTCCTGAACGCCATATTGTAGGTAGCTCAATGCCTTACGATGCCCTTTGCTTAAATATAAAAATTTGGGATTAGGCAAAAGGTCGAACGGTTTGGCGCTGAGGCCAAAAAACTCTGTATACATAAATTAAAACCGCATTGTCCCACTCAGAAAAATAACGTTATTGGTGTAATCATTGCCATCGACATCTGAATTATTGATGCGATACCGATACCCGCAGGAAGCCAGAAAACGTCGATATTCATAATCAAGGGACGTTTCCAGGGTCACCCGATAAACGTCTTCATCGGCCATCCCGGCCTCTTCATATTGAGCGTATTCAAGCTCCGTATCGACATTGAAGGTAAAGGCCCGAGAGTAATGGTTGGAAAAACCGACACTCCAGCCATAAGCAGTATCGGTTCTATTTTGGCGCACATAATCGGAATTATTCCAATACAGCTTGCTTTCTGCGGTAAATGGGTCTTTCACATAATTCACCGCAAAAGCAGCTTCCTGGGATTTGGTAACGCCCTCGGACACTGTCACGGTAAAGTCCTGGGAATAGGTCAGAGCCAACAGAACCGCAGGAGTCAGCTGGTAGGAAAGCTCGCCCAGCCAAGTGGTACTGTCGGTACTATAGCCGCTGTCATAGTCGATATTACTGAAACCACCCTGCAATGCAAGCGTCGTGCGGGCGCCAAGGCGGTGGCGAACTCCCAAATGGTAGTCTTGGCGATCAAAATCTTCCGCCGGGTCATCTGAATTAAAAACGCGATAAACATAACCACCATAAATCGTTGTGGCCGATGAGAGGGTCTTCTCAAGGCTCACATCCCCGGAATGCTCTTCGGTATCGTCCCCCTGCGGATCGACATAGTCCTTGCGGTCATAGCCATACCCCAAAACCAAAGCCAGCGTGGGGTTAAATTCGAGCCGATACTGCGGTCTCACAACGGTATGGTAAGCGGTGGTCCGATTGACAATATCGTTATAAGCAGCGCTGTTGCGCCTCTCATCCAAGGTTTCGCGACTGATGGTTTCATTGAGCTGCAAAGTAAACGGCCGCCCTTCAAAAAACAGCACCGAAGCATTGGCGCGCTGCACATCTTTGAACGATTCCTCATTTTCCTGATTATTATCCAGGTAAAAGCGATAATGAAGGGAATAATCGATTGTCGCATCAATCGAACGCCCCTTGTAAAGCAGTTGGATACCGGGTTCAATGGTGGTGATCCAATCACTTTCTTCACCAGAGTCACTCAGATAAATATTATCGTTGTATTCCTCTTCAACGGTCACCCTGGGGTGGAACTCAACCGCCGCCATAGCGAGCGGCGAGGTGCTGCAAACAAATATCACAACTAAAAGCAGATGTGTTAACCGGATCATCTTCATTGGCAACCCCTTCGTTATGAATCAGTAATAGTAATAATCCTGTTTTTTCATAAAAGCATGGGCGTCGTTATAAACAATACCTAACAGATTATGATCCTTAAAATCATTCAGCGTCTTAAGCAGGTCGTCTCGGTTGGCAACCCCTTCCCGAACAACGAACAGTGTTGAATCAACCATTCCGGATAAAACCCCCGCATCGGCAAAAGGTAAAGCCGGAGGAGTGTCGAATATGACATAACGATCAGAATACCGTTCTTTTAATTCCCGGATGATGTCCTTCATCCTATTTGAAGAGAGCATATCCAGCGGGTCCTTAACCGCTTCTCCTGCAGGCAGCACGACCAGTTTGCCGATCCCGGTCTTGATCAGCGCTTTTTCCAGTGGGAGTTGATCCCTTAGACAGTGCACCAAACCAACTTCCGGTTTGATTCCCAAGTACCGGTGCAATGAAGGCCGCCGCAAATCAGCATCAACCAGAAGAACCGTATGATCATGTTCTTTCGCCAGGGAGATGGCCAGGTTGAGCGAGGTCATTGATTTCCCTTCCGCACTTGCTGTGCTCGTCACCAGCAGAGTATTCATTGCCTTGTCACCTTTGGTTAGGGCAATGATCGCAGAACGCAGTTTATTGTATTCTTCAACGACAACGGTTTTTTCCTCGCGGGCCGTTGCAATAAGCACGTTTTCAATCTCTAAAGGATCGGCCTCAAGCAACTCTTCAGCCCGCTGTAGCGGCGGAGCTGTTCGTGAAAAAGCAGGGGGAGGCGTTATTCTGCTCCCCCCCTCACTGGAAGGCATCTGCCTCTTATGTGCAGCTTTCTTTAAAGCTTCTTCAATACGGCTCATATCGTTTTTAAACCTGTCTACTATCGACTATGGGTAATGGATGACATTTCAAACAGCCTAACTGACAAAAATCAGATAGGCAAAAACACCGGAGAAGCACAGGAAGTACAGACCTGAACAAGCGAAGAGCATAAAATTCCCGAACTTTTGTTTTTTAGCAACCGCTGGGTCTGCAATATTAGGAACAACCGCCAAAACCTCATACCCGGCAGCCTCTAAAAACTCAATATCCCGAATCCGGTTATCCATATTTTCAAGTAAAAAAACCAGCCCCAGACCACAGCCTAACCCACCGGCAACAGCAAGGAGGAACATTTTCAACATATTTGGCGAAACCGGGACCTTCGGCAGGACCGCAGGATCAACAATACGAAATGTGTCAGCTTTATTGCTGATCTCCATCTGCTTGGAGACCTCCGACTGACTCATTCTGCCCAACAGATCATCATAGATATTTTTGATGGAATCTCTTTCCTGAACAAGCAACCCCAGCTCTTTGCGGGTCGTCGGGACATCCCGCAATTCATTTTCACGCTTCGCAATCGTTTTTTGCAAATTCAGCTTGCGCGCGGCCAGTGAGGACAGTTCCGCATCGATCTGAAAAGCCTTCCCCTGCAACTCCTGGTAGAGAGGATTAGTGGTCGTCAAGCGTGTTGTTCCAGAGGTCTTTTCCTGGCTTCCTGGTTGCTCAAGTCGCTGTTTCAAACTGCTGATTTCTGCCCTGAGCCTAATCACTTCAGGATAATTCTCTGTATAACGAAGCAGAAGGGTATTCAGTCTACTTTCCATTTCAGCAAGGCGGTTATTGTCCGCGGCTTCAGTAACCGTGTCGATGGTTTTCGGCAGATTGCTGAGTTGTTGCTCAATCTGTTTTTTTTGCGCTCGCAAGGTATCCTGGGAAAGACCAATATCTTCAATCTGTTTTTCCAATTCCCGGATGTTCGCCAGAGTGGTCCCCTCATCAACTGAGAAATACACCCCATTTTTTTTTCTGAATTGAATAATTTTATCTTCAGCCGCCTCAAGCCTTCCTTTGAAGACTTCGATCTGTTCGGCAAGAAAACGGTTTGCCCCGTAAGTCTCTTCCCTCTTGGCAGAAATATTCTCTTCAACGTATTTGCCGACCAGAGTGTTGATATAGTCCCGGGCAAATCGTGGGGATTTGTCCTTGATTGAAACCATGAACAATTCCTGCCCGCGGACGCGCAAATTGGTCCGGTCGATCAGCTTTGAAATATACTCCTGTTGTTCCGCCTCGGACTTCGTAAAAATCTGCGAATTCAGTTGTTCCAGAGTTTTGGTCACAAGATCCCGGCTCAACAAAGCATAGCGTAGCACTTTAAGACGGTCGTCAATGCTGGGAGATATGGCAATCCCCTTGACCAGGCTGTCAATAACGTTTCTTTCTATAAAAACCGTGGTATCCGCACTATAGATTTTGGGGAGGGTCAGACTGTACACCCCGATACCGGTCATAACGAGCAGAAAGGCGGTGACAAACAAAACCCTGTATCGATAAAGAGCCCTGAGATACCGAAAAATCTCTTTAAAGTTTTCCATACCCAATTTCCTTAAAAAAGACTTTCATCCACAATGACATAATCTCCTGGACTCAACAGGATATTGGATTCCATATCCTTGCCGCGAATTAACTGTTTCAGGTCAAGCTTTTTCTTCTTTTTCCCTGCGTCAATAACAAAAACAGAATCTTCCTTGGCATATTCAGTAAAGCCTCCAGCCGCAAGAATGGCATCCATAATGCGCATGCCATCATAAAACTGCAAAGTCTTCGGAGTCTTGACAGCCCCCAAAACATAGACGACATTTAACTGGCTACTGGGGAGAAAAATGATATCTTCGGCCTGCAATTCAACATCCTGACTAACATCTCCCTTGTAGTACAGGGCAAAAAAATCAGTGGAGATTTTCTTCTTATTGCGCAACAAGTAGGCTTTGTGTAAATCGGTGCCTGACAGATCCCCCATTTCACTGAGTAATTTAAGAAGGGTCGTTTCTTTGACCATATCAACAACGCGGGAAACATGGCTGCCTGTAATATAAATACGGTTGTTGACAATCTGCTGCACGGAAACCGTAACGATCGGTTGCTTAACATATTCTTTCATCCGTTCAGAAAGCTGGCGGCTGAGCTCTTCAGGCGTTTTTCTGTCCGCCAGGACATCACCAACAGCAGGAAGAGTAATCTTCCCATCAGGCCGCACAGTGACCGATCGGCTCATTTCCGGAACACCCCAAACCGAAATCTCGAGGACATCGCCCTTGCCAATCAGATAATCATCAGCAAAAACAGCTGCGGGGACAACAAGAGGCACTAAAAGAATAAAAATAATAATCCGTCTCACAACTAACGCCCTCCAAAACCGGAAGTAACCACCCGAATAGTGTCGACAATAATCCTGAAATCCAACAAAATTGAATAGTTCTTTATATAGAACAGGTCATAACGCAACTTTTCCAGAGCATCTTCATCCGATGCGCCATAGGGGTAGCAAACCTGAGCCCAGCCGGTGACACCCGGCTTGACAAAGTGTCTTGTTGAATAAAAAGGAATAGTCTCTTTGAGCCTTTCGACAAAAGCCATCCGTTCAGGCCTGGGACCGATAAAACTCATGTCGCCTTTCAATACATTATAAAGCTGCGGAATCTCATCCAACCGGGTTTTACGCATAAACTTTCCCAAACGGGTTACCCGGGGATCGTTTTTCTGAGCCCAAACAGCTCCGGTCTTCTTTTCGGCATCTTGGGCCATTGTTCTAAATTTATAAACAAAGAACTCAACTTCGCCCTCACCGACACGAAGCTGCCTGAAAAAAACCGGGCCCGGAGAATCCAGCTTAATCAAGACGGACAGTAATGGAAACAACGGCGCTGTTAAAATGAGCCCTATGGAAGAAAAAACCACATCATAAATTCGCTTATAACTGCGCATAAACGGAGTCATTCGAAAACGATGGGTGTAAACGAAGGCGCTGGGCTGCATGTGCTCCACTAGCAGGCAGCCCTTCTCCTGTTCGAAATAAGTGGTTGCCTCAATGACGTCAATTCCTTTTAGTTTACTGTGCATGAATTCCCGCAGCGGCAGATTTCCCCTACGCTCGGCCAAGGCAGTAATGATTTTTTGCGGGCGATAATCACGAATCAGATCATCGATATTTTTGATATCACCCACAACCAGGCTGGAATCGACAAACGGCTTCCGCTCAGTGCAAGAAACAAACCTGATATAGCTATGAATATTATGATCTTTGGGGACGATATCATAAATTCGTTGACCCAACGGCCCTGCTCCGATGATAAAAATACGCGAAGCAAACTGTGCGCTACTTGAGAACCTACGGATCAGGCCCCTGATTCCGAGCTGAACCGCAATAAACATCAATAGAGTCAAGAACATGACCCCTCGGCCCAATTGCAGCGATGGGAAGAGGTAAAAAAGCGCAGACAGCAAAAAGAACAATGTCAGTAAATTTGCCCCTTCGCGATAGAGAAGAAAATTCTTTGCAAAGAATTTTTGACTGTCATAGAGCTCGAAAAAATAACTCGAGAAGGCGATGACTGCGAGCAGCAATGCTGCCTTCAAAATGCCGGTGGTCCAGAGTTCCTGGTAGTCGCTTTGCAGACCCAACCTCAAAACATATGCCACAACCAGACATACATAAGCACACCACAAATCGAGGCACAGCAATAAATATTTAGGTCTGATCATACTAAAAGCCTATTGTTTGCTTATAATCGTTTTTGCCTGAGCCTTTTCCTGGGGAGAGCCATTCTTCAGAACGTCCTGAAGCAGCCCCCGCCCTTTTTCTTTTTCCCCCGTGGCCAACAAGGCTTGGGCCAGATGGAGCGCTACAGCGTTTTCCTTCGGCAGCATCTGATGAGCCCGGTCGAGCACTTTGACGGCATCGTCAGAGCGATCATTCAACAGCAGCAGATAACCCAGGGTATCCATGATTCGGGGATCGTTCGGCCCTAGACGAAAAGCCATCAACGCATAGTTGAGCCCCTCTTCAGACTCCCCAAAATTATCGGCCAAGAGATAAGCAAGATTATTAAGTGCAGGGACATTTCTCTGATCATATTTAACCGCCTTGCGGTAATCATCGAGCGCGGCCGCCTTATCGCCCGACCGCTCTCTAAGCACTCCGAGAGCAACGTAGGCTGGTGCGTAGTTGTCTTCCTGGACAATAATCTGCTGATAAATCTGCTCGGCCTGAGCGACATCCCCCTGCTCTTCACTGAGGTGCGCCAATTGCATCTTTAATTGTACCGGCTTGGCAAGAGATTCGATCCCCTCCTGTAAAACGGCCTGAGCATCGCTTATTTTCTGTTGACTGCGCAACAACCCGGCCTTAAGCAGATAGGGATATTCTTTGCCCGGATCGGACTCCATCAAATCCTTAACCATTTTTTCGGCCTGCCCAAGCTGTCGAGTGGAAAGATAAAGACGCATCAGCAAACCATAGCCCCTCTCCGGGTCAATGGACGCCATCCTCTCGTAAACAGTTTGCGCCTGCGCTACATCCTTCATCTGAAAAAAAAGAATCCCTTTTATTTCCAGCAGAGGAAGAGAGTCAGGGAAGACCTGCAGCCCACGGTCAATGACAGCCAAGGACTCATCCTTGTGACCAATTTTAAGCTGATACTGCGCCGCATAATAAAATCCCTCTTCCGTTTTGGTGTTTTCCAAAGATTTGTAAATATTTTCCAGCTCAGCTTTTTGTCCCTGGATACGATAGACTCCAGCAAGCCCCAGCAGCGCCCGGACATTTTGCCCATCAATCGTTAAAATATGCCGGTATTCATCAACAGACCTCCCATACTGAGACTGAGAAGAGTAAAAAGCAGCCAAAGTAAAATAGGGCGTAAGATAATGACTATCCGCCTGCTTTGCCTTCACCAGTGCCGAAACGGCCAAGTCATTCTTCTTTTGATAAAAATAAGCAGTAGCAAGATAATTATAAAGCAGCGCATCCTCTTTGGATCCATTCAAACCATCCCGCAGAGTCTGAATCGCCGCCGAGTAGTTTTTCTTCTGCAAATAGTGGGAAACCAACATCAACCTGCCATTAAGAATTTCGGGAGCAGCTTCCACCGCCTTGACCAGGTCAGCCTCTCCTTTAGCCCCTTCTCCTTTGGACAAATGAAACAGCCCGCGCCTGATATGCGCGTCCGCGAGTGACGGATCAAGATCAATCGCCCTATCCAACTCAGTCATCCCTTCATCGTATTTGCCCTGGGCAAGATAGGCACTACCGAGAATATTATGGGCATAGGCGTTCTTAGGGTCAGCGCGCAGAACCTTCTGAACCTCAATGATCGCGTCATCAAGCCTCTTCTGCTTTACTAACGTTGCCGCAACAAGAAGCCTGGCTCGTTCAAAATCCGGATTCAAGTCAAGCGCATTCTGAAACTGATTCAAAGCAAGCTCATACTGTTCCTGCGCATAGTAGCTCAACCCAAGGAAAAAATAAGACAGGACATGGCGTTCTTTCTTGAGAGACTCTTCAAGAGCCACCTTGGCCTGATCAAAATCTCCCTGTCGGTAGAGCAAGATCCCTTTCAACCGTGATGATTCAGCAGCTGACGGGAATTTCCCCCTCAACCTTTGCAAGGTATCTTCGGCCCCGGAGATATCATTCAAATCGATTTGCAGAATACAGGCCATATAATATGCCTGCAATTCCTGAGGAACTTCACGAGAAAGATTCAAATAGGTCTTTAAGGCATTCTGCCGATCTCCCTCCTTGACATAAATATCTGCAAGAAGATAGTAAGCCTGGTCTTCCTTCTTATCAATTTCGAGAGCTTTCTGCAGGTATTCTTTTGCCTTATCAAAATTTTGCCTCTGGATAGACATTCGGCCAAGATAAAGATAAGGATCGACTGCCTGAGGGTCCAAATCCATGGCTTTTTGGAAAAACTTTTCGGCTGAAGCGAGATCACCCGCAGCGCCATGGGCGCGACCATAAAGGACCAGCGATTCAACAGTCTCCTTGCCAGAAGAATGGTAAGCATCCAATTCTAAAAGCGCTTTTTCAGGCTCCTTGAGTTGAACATAGGCACTGGCCAGATCAAGATGAATATCGACCATTGAGGGATTTTGTAATAGGATTTTTTGATATTCTTTTTCCGCTTGAGAGAATTTTCCGCTCTTCAAATAAACATCAGCAAGTCCCTTGCGCGCAGCAAGAAAATCAGCATCCTTCTCTAAAGCATTCCGATAAAGGACAATCGCGCCCCGGTAGTTTCCCCCAGCAGCTAAATCGGCACCCTCCTGAGCAAGCTCTTCCTTGGTTTGGCCGCTGCAGGCTGCAACAATAAGAAAAGTGAATAGAAGAAGATAGCGCATCATAACCCCCACCTGAGTGGAAAATGTTTAAAATCAATAAGGATTTAACAAAAAATATTACATTCAAGACTACCTACCTGAATATTATAATCAGGTTATAATTTATAACTCATAAGCCTAAAAATGCAAGCTTTCGACAAAATTATATATTGCTCCTAACAAAGAAAGAGCGAAGACCTTACTGCCTTCGCTCTTTCTTTGTTAGGTTTATTAAATTTTAGATATTATAAATAACCTATTTCTTTCTTTTAAGAAATGCGAGCCCTACCAAACCCGAGCCAAGAAGCAGTAACGTTGCAGGCTCTGGAACCGGAGTAATGTCAGTCCCGTAAACCTTAAGCCTGACTGTTGCACCATCAAGTTTAGTAAACGAAAGGTACCAAACATTTTCTGAATTCGTTGCATCCATTATCCATCTGTCAGTTTGCAAATTCACAGTCAAACCGTACAGATCTCCAGAAACCGCATTGCCGGAAAGGGCTGTATCAGACAACCAGATCCTATCATTGGTAACATTATAAACATAGAACCCAAAAACATTATAATCTGCGGCATTAATCTGGTTGTTGACAAAACGAGAAGAGCCAGCACTAAACAGTGTGGTCAGTTGAATACTTTCCAAATCAGGGTTATTAAAATCACCAACAGTATATATTCCGAAGGCTAAAGCGGCATCATTATCCAACAACAGAAACTCTGAATTTGAAGACGCTGAAGACCAATAGGGTATCGTGCTGGCTGTGGCTGAAACGGCCCAAAGAGCGATCAGGACCGTTAAAACTAATAATTTTTTCATTGAATTCTCCTGGATTGATAAGATTAGCCAGATAACTTGTGCCCAGCCGATGCACAGTCCATGCCCACAAGGCAACATATTGATATAAGGCCACTTTTCCTAACGACAACCTCAACTGTAAAAATTTTCGACATAGCACAAACGACTTCTCTCTGCCACCTCGCTGATGCAGCCACTCCACCCTTTCCTGACATCCGGTTGGTTTTTTTTTCGCTTCAAATCTCTCAAAATTTTCAAAAAAAACCCGACCATGTCCATGATCGGGTGATCTTATCTTGTTGGTGCTAAAGAAGAAACCAGCTGGTTTCCATCCGGAAACAGCTTTTCCCGCTGTAGTAGCGTCAATCTGCAGGCTTATTTGTGCGCTGCAACGGTGTACGCCTCCGCTCAAGCCCTTGATGTCCTTGTCACAACAGAAAACTGCTCGTTTTCAACCTGAAAACTTAATTATTGCCATCCGAGTGTTGCCGGATGACAACCAGCTAGCGAGCCAGCCCAGCTGTTTCTCTGCAATCTCAGTCCGTACTAACTTTCGCTCGAATCCCTGCCTGAAAACATAAAAAAAAACCGGCTACTCAAGTAAAGTAACCGGTTTTTTTGATTTTATTTGGTGCCGAAGGGGAGACTCGAACTCCCCCTGCCCCGCATGAATTCTTAATTTGCGGTTGCACTGTACAACATCTGTACAACGGCCTTAAATTGGCAAGACAATAAGCCTCATCAATCTTTAATTGCCTTTTCATGCTCGGTGTCGATAAATTTTACACAAACATATTTCCCGTCCGGTTGATCGCTTGATTTGTCTCAAGACGTTGATAAATTTTACACAAACATATTTCCCGTCGGTTGATCGCTTGATTTGTCTCAAGACGTTGGCTGGTTAGAAAAATTCATAAAGTGGTCACCCGAGAAGACATCCGCTCCTAAAGGTTCCATTTTTGAAGGTTTTGCAAAACAGAATCAGCCGCTATGTTTTTCAGTTCTTTGGCGAGATCCGTGGGCAAGTTAGCTTTATAATTGGCCTCTTCTGGACTTTCGCGAAATAACGTAGCATAGAAAATACAAGCTGCCAGGTATGCCCCTTGTTTGTTTGGGTGTCGGCCGTCCAACCAAGGGTTAAATTGAGGGATATTTTCCATTGCGATATACCAGGCATGACCAACTGGTGCGACTTGCACATTCAGCTCTTGGGCGATTTCCGAGTAACCATTAATAACCTCAAGTTGCATTGCCTTATAACCCTGCTGACCATTTTCCGGCCATCCATTGCGATTTCCCGAGGTCTGATAAAAAACAGGGGTAGCACCAATCGAACGAACTTGTTGGACTAATTTCCGAGCGGCCGGATACATTTTTGCAGTCCGATGGTACGGGCTAGAAGGAATCTGAGTTTGCTCCTGCAAAACGACAAAATCCCATTTAGATGATTGCATCGCATCACGCACTGCAGCGGAAACCGCATAGGCAGCAAAGGTTCCGCCCTTGTCGGCCGCCACCTCAATTTCAACATTATGTCCGCCGGATTTAGCCAATTCTGCAAAGACATTAGGCATCAGCGCACTCATTGTATAGCTGTTGCCTACGAACAGAACTTTTTTGCTTGCGCCAAATCCCGGGATTTTACTGCAGCCGGTTAGGAAAAGAGGCACAATACAGAGAAAGATCATTATGGATTTTTTGCAGAATACTGCTTTTTTTTTGTGCATTTTCTCCTCGATTTCTAACGGTAATTAGGCAGTCTATATATAATAAGTTATGGTACTGAAGGGGAGATTCAAGCTTCCCTGTCTCCGCATAGTTAAGAGCTTTAGGGCACCACTGACCAATATTCGTCCAACAGTTCATGATAACCGGCGGCGACGAAATGCTCGAACACCGCCGCAATAAATTTTGTTTTTAAATTTTCACAGACGCATCTTCCGGCCGGTTAGTTCGTTAGCTTATTTCAGTGCATTAATTACTGATGAGCCAATTGCTGCCCCAAGGAAGACAAGAAACATTCTACCCCATGCGGGAAAATAGAAATTTGCCATATCCTTCTTTGAGAAGGAATAAGTTTTCCATGTGATGAGATCGGACCATAAATTTTTAAAACCTATCGTCGCCCAAATGCAACCACCGAAAAATAATATAGATAAAAGTATTCCAGAAATTGCTTGATTTATACCCGTTGACATTTCGTAGGCTTCAAGCAAAAGCGAAAGGAGAAGACCAATAATAAAAGAGTATCGTAGTTTTGGAAAATTCATTTTATAAGATAACGGTTGGATAACCGGCGGCGACGCTAAGAGGCATTTACCACCGAAGTTTACGAGTATTTGCGCAGATATTTTCCGTCCGCGTGATGCCATGGTTATCTTTCGAAATTCGTAAATTTATAATAATTTTCCAGTGATTCTACTTAGAATCCACAAGACAAATCCAAGCGCCAACCAACTTGTCATTTCTGCACTTTCCATGGTCATACCAAGTTGCATTAGGGCAAGAGGGAACACAAAAAAAACCACCAAGATCCATCCTATGTAGTTCAAATTTTTGGTTATATTTCGTTTTTCCTGTTCTAATTTTTCTTCAAGAATATCTCGTGTATAACCATTAATTTTTAATTCAAAATCGTCGAGCTCGCTAAGCTTTTTAAGTTTTTTTAGATCTTTAAACATAGTTGAAGCCATTGTCGTAATAAAATTTTTTTCTATTTAAAAAGCTAACGTTTAAGCTGTGCGGCGCATACGAAGCGCAGCGTAGTTTGCGTCCGAACGAGCGCCTTGTTATACGCGTTCATTCTTTGTGTTTAAAAAGTATTCCTATTCCAGTATTGGACAGCGCAGTTTTTTGCGACCTTAATTCCGAAAGTTTTTCTTTTAACTCTTTCGCTGTAGGGATGACCCCAGACATTCCGGCTGTGACTGCCAATGAACCATACAAAGGCAGACCAGTGATTGCTGCAGTAAGCTCGATACCACCAACAACCAGAAATGAGCCAACATCACGACCGGCAAATTTCCATCCTTTAGATTGCAGTTCCTTTGTCTTTTTCTGGTGCTCAGACAAAGCGTTATCAAGGTTGTGAAATACTTGGTCACCAGTTCTAAAAAAATTATCAGGGTTTGCACTGATCAGTTCAGAAATCCCCTCACCTAAAATGCCACGTATTTCTTCCAAAGCGCCAACTTTACGTATTTCAATTATTGCTTCAGGAGGAACATTTCCAAACCAAGAAAACTCGGTTGGCACAGTTGTATTCAATGCACGTGCAATATGAAGACTTGCGCGCTCCTCTTCTTGAAAATAGTTAGAATTGTTGCGGAGCATCCAGTTAAACCAAAGCCAACTTGTTTCTGCTCTGATTACAGGCGTGCCATTTAGGCCGCGACTTCTTTGAAATGAATCATTGGACTGTGCAAACCTGCTAAATAGGTTCATAAAAACGGCATCCCCCGGCAAAGTTACTTTTAACCTTGTGGACTGCTCGTTTATATAGCGTTGTATATGATCTTCAAGAGTTCCTTCCCATTCCGTAGCAAAGACCAGTTCATCTGGCCTTTTCAGATCTTTTACTAGAGATTCTATTTTAGTGTAGTGAGACAAGAAATCCTTCAGCTCATCAACTTCATCAAACTCTCTATCAAAAATAATTCCCGCGTGTTCTAATGAATCTTGTTCTGCGTTGTAGTGAACAAAATCGCGATACGATGATTCGAATTGATGTCTATCTGGAAGAATAGCAACTATTGGAACGGTTTCTTCGGCGAGCGCAAGTTCCTTGTATTGAAGAACCTGCAACCCAAGACGAAGCACTTCATAGCAGCGCTCTTCCTCGCTCATAAATTGAAGCAATGGGGAAATCTTAACAAAAGGATCAGGAAGTATCGTTGTGTCGAAATATATCCCAGTTGAACTCGTTATATTAGAACTACCACTAGGAAATAGCTCGCCAGAAAATACAGCTTTTGAATTTGAGGAGTCTTCCAAGTGAATCCATGTGGGCTCAGATATGTTTTCCCAGAACTCTAAAATGCTTGGGACAAACTCATCAATAACCTTGATGGCATCGGCTACTCTTGAACTATCTGATGTAAACCAACTAGCGAATTTGTATTGATCAGCGCCTGCGTTGGACATAATTTCAAAAGGTTGGCCGAATGCATGTTCAATACGCTGGAAATATGCCTGTTGTATCTCTGGCAGAGATACTACTTCCTTCCACTCTTCTCTGTCAGATTGGTACGCGATAAATGAAAGAATCGATCTAATTCTACTGTCAACAGTCTCTGGAATTACCATACCATCAGCAGCGACCCTTACTTTCAAAAGACTTTTTTCAAAGTCATCTGCAAGATGAGAGGCCACTTTGAACTTCCCCTCTTCAAGTCGCGTTTTCAACAACTCTATACGGTGATGTAACTCTTCCCGTTCCAAGACCAGTCAATCCTCATATTGTTTGTAGCGTATAACGGTAATTATGCAGACTGTATAAAAATTCAAATAAAGAAAGATGCAGCCTGTCTATAACAATAATTAATTTTAAGTAGATAAGGGTTTTATCTGTTTTACGAGTTTCAGTTTATACAGAACCATATATATCAATTGAAAGGTCATCAATTGGGCATTTGCTGCCCTTCCCTCCGTTGTTGAGAACATAATTTTAGATATTATGTTTCCACCCCATTCTCTTAAGTTCTAAGCAGAGTTCAACTTTGCACAGTCTGACCCCTTCAGACCTGTGTTTCTTGATCTCTCTGCTGATCTTTTTAACATTGCCATGGCGGCTTCTTTAATTTCATCACTGGCCGCTTTGTATGCATCGATTAATTCTTCTATCTCTTCCGTTTCTTTGAATTGTTGGCTCGTGGAGAACATGTCTCCCTTGCCATTTACTAGCCATTCCTCGTTCAGAGAATGCTTTAAACAGATTTGAGAAATAACTCTTTCCGATGGTGATTTATTGTTTTTGAGTATATCAGAGAGATAACCTTGTGATATTCCGGCTTTTTTTGCAAATCCTGTTCGGCTTAATCCTGTTTCCCTGATAGCTATATTCAACCTACCCAGGAAACAATCGCCCAGTGATTGATTTTCCATTGACATCCATCGCCTAGAGATATTATAATCTTCCTAAAGAAACCAAACAAAACCAAAAAACAGTCAATACTCTAGCATAAAGGCCATTTCTGATGGACTCAAAAAATCTAACCCCACAAAAAACCAGTGATCTTTGCACCGCTAGAGAACTCGCAGAACAAGTCTTCAGCTGTAGTTACTACACCTTTATTACGGAAATAAAGAATATTCAGGGGTTCCCTGTGGCGATCGGCCATCCGGGAAGAAAAGGGAAACTGCACTGGGTCAAAGATGAAGTGATCAACTGGCGGAACGAACATTACCGCCGTGAATGATAAGACAAAATTTGTGTTTTCCTGATCTCTGGCAAGGTCAGGAAAAAGGGAGGGCCGGTGGTACTGGCATACCATCGGCCCAAGTAAAACTTTCGACTAAGAAAGGTTTGATCATGAGTTTATCAACAAGTTCCCCATCCGACAAGTCCAATCCGCCATCACCCCAATTCGTGCTGAATCCAGCAGAGCTTGAAGAACGCGTCAATGGCTATCTCAAAGACATCAAAGAAGCCAATTTTGACCACTATATGCTCTATCAAAATCAAGTCTGGGGCTTCTTCGATGCCCTGCGCTGCCTTGAACATTGGTATGACAGTGAATTGATTGCCTCCTATCATGAATCATTGAAAGCAGCCCTAGCCCGGCGTTTCGATGAACTGACCAGCAAGCCAGCATCGTCAAATCCAACTAACTAATTTCCGTCAATAAAAAATAACTGAGAGGTGCGGAACATCTGTTTTTTTAGATGTTCTCGGTCAGTCATTTTTTGTTGATCGGCGCACCCTCTCACCCTATCAGCAGGGCTTGGAGATATTTGGTTTTCAATAGCTCCAAACCCTGCCACCCGGCGAGGGGAATTTTATGCCTTTATCAAGCAAAGTTACACCTGACAAATCAAATCCATCATTAACCATTACCCTTGAAAACTTTGAAGCGCTTCTTGCCGTTATCGTCGCTGAAGCTGAGTCATCAGAACCCAAGTTCATGAACCATTATCATGGTGAACTTGACGGGTTAGTGTTCCTTGTTCTTTCTTCCAACTCCTCCCCGGAATTTCTCACCGCTGCATGTTCTGCCAGACACAAAGTTTGTACCTTGTTCCGGTGCGGGGGGCAGAAATGATCAATAAATCTGATTTAGCGTTAGCGGCAGGCTCCCGCAGGGCGAAAACGCCGCAGGCGGTTGAGTGCGCAGCAAGCCAGAGCGGCCCGCAGGGTAACGCCCATATTTCCACTCTTTGTGTCTCGATTCAGGACCGAAGATATCTTATCGAAAGCACATTCGACGGATTCATGCTGTCCAATCCTGATCTCCCTTACCACAAAATAGCCACCGTCAAATGTTCCGCTGTTTCCTATAGTCGATTCGTTCAGCGTCTCCTTGATCAAGACTTCGTGGAGGCGTTCCGATGAAAACGCCCTCTGTTCTCATTAATGAATATGTCAATGATTTCGGTGAAATCATTCGTGTCTGTGACTCATGTCTGTCTGATATCAACCATGATTTGTTTGATGATAGGGAAATTTTTTGCTTCCACCGTGAAGCGAATCAGTCTTTTTGTGATAATTGCGGAATTGGGGAGGTACAACCATGACCACCCTGAAAAACATGGCGCCCCCGTCTGATAACATGGGGGCGCAAAATACAGACCCCGATATAAAACCTTCGGAAAAACAGCGCATTTCGCTAGACTGGATTGAATTCACCGCACCAGCAGAATGGTTGTCAAACAACCAATACAAATCACTGCAAACCTACCTGCAAATCCCCGGCGGTGTCTGGTCAGATGTTCCACGCGGTCGGCTCGGTTTTCCCTGTCAGAAAACCTATGGAGTCGATGACGACCTGGTCCGTGTCCTCTACGGAGCCGCTCCAGAAATGGGCGTTCATGTCGAAATCTCGGGTGGCTGTCTGCGGCGCGCAACAGGCGATATCCCCGCCTTCATGCACTGGCTCTACCACCACGGCATGAAAATCACCCGGCTTGATATCGCCATCGACGATTTTACCGGCGACATAACCCCCGAAAAGCTGCTTCGCTACCTCAAAAACGGCCTCGCCCTGTCCATCTTCAAGACCTATCGCTTCATCGAAGCTGGCACAATCTCCGGGAAATACAAACGCTCCGTCGATATGGGCAAAACCCTCTATTTCGGCAGTCCAGCATCAAGAACCCTGATCCGCGCCTACGACAAAGGCCGGGAACAAATCGCCGAATTCATCAAAAAAGGGCATGCCTGCTGCCCGATTCGCCCCTGGTTCCGCTTCGAAATTCAGCTGCGATCCGACAATGCCCAAAACACCGCCGCAATATTGCACGAAAGCAAATATGCCGACCTCGGCCAGGTCGCCTCGTCCATCTTAGGAAAGTACATCAGAATCCTAAAAAAGCCGTCCCGCCAGGACAGCAATAAAAGCCGCTGGCCCCTGGCGGATTTCTATCAAAAATTCCTTGGCCGGATCGAGAAAATCAAGATCGCCACTGAAAAACCTAAGTTCGAGATCCCCAGAACCGTCAAATGGTTCAAGCATCAAATCGCGCCAAGCTTCGCCATTGTCCTCGATGTGCTCGGTCCAGAAAAAATGCTGGAACTCTATAAGCTCGGCAAAGCCCGGCTTCAAGGAGATCGAAAGCTACAAGTCGATTTCGAACGCAGAGCACGCCAGGGCCGAAACGTCTGGTGCTACACCATATGATCACCGGTCAATGTGTCCTCTGCGACCGGCGCATCGTCGCCAAAACCATCAAGCAGTCCAAGGCTTACTACCTCGGCTTCTGGTACGGGCCGAACGGCACAGACCCATTCGCTGAAAGCCTCATGATCTGCCACCACTGCCAGGACAAGCCCAACTTTCCGCTGTGGGTCGAATTACTACAAAGCCATCTTTCACGGCTTTAAGGGGGATATGACATGCAAAAACCGAAGGCAACAGAATGTCCATTTTGCGGGCGCTTGGTCGAACAGCCGTTAAGCGGTCGGCCACGTATCTATCATGATCAGTGCCGCAAACTCAATCAACTGCTCGGCTGGCTCGAAGACTTAATCACGCAGATCGATTTCACGGATGAAAAGAGCAGAGCGCTACGCTCCCGGCTCTGGTATCTCGCCAATACCTTGAACAGGAAACGCCATGTTTGATTTCGTACTGGACGAAGTCATGAAACACACAACCGCTGAATTAGCGCGGTCGTTGTTCCGTTCCTATCTTGCTCTTGTTGCAATAGGCGTTTCCTTCCTTTTGGGACTGTATTTCATCTTCATTCTTCACAACAAATGCAGGGGTCGTCATGTCTCTTCAAAACATTAAAAAAACAAATCCGTTTCGCAATCCGAATGCTCTCACTGCCTATACAGATTCAATCCGCCTGAAAAGATCACAGCGAGACATGATCGATGAACTTTGCAGTCAATATGACGTTGAATTTGCGACCGTGGTGCGCACCTTAATCGATAAAGGGCTGGAATCTTTATTGAATGACATATCACAAGATGAACCACAAAAAATAATACATTCTGTCTGATTTCTTCTTGAAAGGCTCTCTGTATTGTCTCCTTAACGTCATAACGAACTTTCAAAAAAAGGAGATAAACAATGTTCTCAGTTCAAGCTGAAATGATCGGTTCCGTTCAGAACACGCCCAAAGGTTTTCTCGCTCAATACCTCTTTGCTGGGGCCGATGGGAAAAAGCATGTGGTCAAAGCCTTTTCCAAGGATGCCAACAAGCTTCCTGTTTCGGGGAAGATCAATCTCCAGAACGATTTCTTTTTCGCTGTTTAAGGTGCCGTCATGTCTTACACGTCCATCCTCTCGGGGTTCTCCGACGCTCTCAGCTCCGCACAGGCGGACGTGGTTTCCGGTGCCTCCGGCTGGTTGACACTCATTGTCGCCGTCGCCGCTGTCGGCCTGATCGTTCGGGTTCTGTTTCGTTAACCTCTACCAAGTCCACAACGGCATAGGAACTCAATCTATATGAAAGGAGATTTTACACTATGGAAGCAATTGCAACCGCTGCTGATGTTGCCGGCCTCTCTACTAACGTGAGCGCTATTCTGGTGTCCATGGTTGGTGTGACTCTGCTGTTCACCGCCTATAAATACATCAAAAAAGCCATGGGCAAGTAAGGGACACAAGGGGAAGCAAACAGCTTCCCCTTATCTTTTTGGAGATACGAACATGCAAGCTATTTTTGACGCTTTTGATTTATCTGGCCCGACTAACGATGCCTATGCCGCAATAGGCGGATGCCTTGGGATTATTCTTATTGTTGTTGTCGTTAGTCTGATTGGTTCGATACTTCTGGGCGGTGTTTCCGGGGGTCATGATGACGATTGACGCAACTTACTTTGGCTATGGGGCCGGTCTGGTCCTGATCGGCTATTGCTGCGGAGTCGTTCTCTCCGTTATCCTTCGCGCCCTGTCTGTTTCGGAAAGGGTCTGAATATGACACCTGAACTCTATTCCGAATTGATCAGTCTTTTCTTAGGCTGCTGCTGCGCTATGGCCTTTGTCATCACGGCCAATGGGGGCCGGTAATGGTTACTCTCCCTGCCGGTTTTGACCTGGGTGCCCTGGTCTCAGACTTTGGCGCTCTTGGTGCTTACGTTGTCGGTGCCTATGTCCTTGTTTATGCCGCCGGTCTCATAATCAAGGCGATAAGGAGCTGATTTCATGTTTCTTCGACCATTGATTGTTTTACTTCTGATTTTCTCTCTCTTCAGTTCCTTGTCTTCTGCTGGTTCGATTCCCGGCACTGGGGATTACAGTGGTTGCACTATTGTTCAGGCATCTTGTATGTCCTTTATGCCTGAAACCCGCCCTCCCTATTACTGGACTCATGGAGAAGGGAACTGTGCCCATGGGAAAACACATTACGTTGAATATGCTTGTCCTTATGATCCCTGCGAAGGCAATTCCATGGAAATTCAGTATAGCGAGGATTACGGGGATTGTTTCCAGTCTAATGGCTGCGTTGTTCAGCCTGTAGACATGCAAGCATGTGTCGATTTATATGGTTATCCTCCTGGGACTGACCCTGCGACTTGTTCAGATGGTACAAAAACAGAAGGGGAAGATGGTGTCGATTGCGGCGGTTCTTGCTCCGATGAATGCATCAAGAGTTGCCCCACCGGTGAAAAGCTTTTTAAAACATCTGATGCAGATATCTATTACTGCGCGACTGTGACTGCTCCCGATTCCAATGGTGTTTGTACCTCTGGCATTCCGAACGCTTCCGGGACTCAATGTCATAAAATCGATTTTTCCGGTCTACTGATCTCCGATCAGGACTATATAGATAGCATCAATAATTCAACAGACTCCTCTGACAGTCCTGTATCGGATGGGGCTTATAACTATCTTGATTCCAATCCCGCAACCTCAAACACAAGCACAACGACCCAAACGACCACCAATCCCGATGGTTCGACCACGATCACCAAGACCGAAAAAACCACTAAGAGCAACGGGTCCACCTCGACCACGACCACCAAAACGACCACCAATGCCGATGGTTCGACAACCGTTTCTAAAACCACTGTCAACTATGATGCGAACGGCAATATTACCGGAACGTCAACATCGTCCCTGACAACGGGTGCAGACGGGAACTCGTCCTCTGGGTCCACCGGCTCTGACGGTGATGAAGCTGACGGTGGTGACGGTGGTGACGTTGTCGCCGGGGATGGTGCCGAAGATCTGGACATCTCCGAAGATATCGACTTGACCTATGGTTCCTTTGGGACTGCCTGGGATGGGTTTAGAGATCAACTCGCCACAACAAGCCTTATTGCCAGCGTTCAAGCCTTTACCAATGCCATTCCCACCCAAAGCACCGGCCCGATTTACACCATGGAATTTGGCTCTTATGGCTCACACTCCATAGATACCGGTGACTATGACCAACAACTTGAAATCATCGGCTATGCACTGCTGATCATGTCCAGCTTTATCGGCATTCGCATCATTTTGACGGGGAAATGACATGTTGGACTCTATCAAAAACATTATCTTCAACGCCTGGGAATATATCTCTGAATGGTTCTCAGGGTCTCTCAATACCCTGCTGCAATGGCTTTATGATGCCGGGCTCGCCTTCTTTCAGTTCGTCCTGGATAAGGTCATTGTGATCTGCAATTCCTTTGATGTCTCATTCCTGACCGACGATCTCAATACCTGGTGGAGCTATATCCCCGACTCCGCGATTCACTATCTGACCGTGTTCAAGATTCCCGCCTGCTTCGGGATTATCCTTGGTGCTATGACCATCCGTTTTCTTTTAACCTTCATTCCATTTATAGGACCGCGATCATGATTGTTATTCATGAAGGTGTGCCGGGTGCAGGGAAGTCCTACGATGCGGTCAGAAAGATTATTGACGCTCTCAAGATCGGGCGCATTGTCTATACCAATATCGACGGGATCAACAAGCCTGAATGCCTCGAATATATCGCCCATTGCCTCGGCATCTCTCGTGATGCTCTGGCCCTGAAACTGTTCTTCCTTCAACAAGGTCAGATCGCTAACTTCTGGCAGTACTGCGAACCCGGCGCACTGGTCGTCATCGATGAAGCTCAGCTGTTTTTCAATAGCCGGGATTTCTCAAAATCCAGCAACCGCGAGTTTGCCGATTGGGCCAGTACTCACCGCCATCATGGTTATGATCTGATCCTGATCACCCAACGCGCCGAACGGATCGATACCGCTGTCCGCTCCCTCGCTGAGTTCCGTTATCGTTACCGGAAACTGTCATTCATGGGGGCCATGTTCGCCAAAGGCTTTTTGGTCTATTCCTATTGTGGCGACGATCCCAAGCCCCTCAACTTCAGCAAACGGACCTATGATAAGAAGATCTTCCCGGCCTACAACAGTTACCAGGGCGATGCCTCCGAGAAGAAATTCCAGAAAATGCCGAACCTGTTCAAGCATCCGGTGTTCTTCATTCTGCCGGTTGTCCTGGGCATTACCATCTTCTTTGGTGCCAAAGGCACCTTGTTTTCTGGTTCCTTGTCCGCTATTGCCTCCGGGAAGGTAGAGAAAGCCGCCCCTGTTAAGCATGCGAGCGCTCATCCTTCCCAGCCTGCACAGAGAGGAGGTAGTCCGGCGATGGCGGAGTCGGCTATTGCCGAACCCGCCATTGCCGGACTGCCTGTCATTGTTCAGCCTGCCGAAGATACCGCATACACCTTTAAAGCGTCCGCATTCGTCCGGCTTCCCGACCGGCAAATCGTCCAGGTGTACGGAGTCACCCTCTACGCCTTCGCCGGGTTCGATGCGCAGAATATGCTTGTCACCCTGAAAGAGTCTCAGTTTCCGTTAGCCCTTAAAATGAAACTGAAACAAATGCAACTGAAGCCCGATGATTACATCGTCTCGGCACCATCCGGCAGTGATCCAGAAACAGACTATGCGCTGGCTTACTATGATTCCCTGAACGATCGGCTGTCAAAAGGCACTCTATCCATAGTCGATTCAGCTCCCTACAAAACAAAACCTCGAACCACGGCGACAGAGCCACCTGAAAACACCGGTAGCCAGGTTAAAGCAAAACCAATCGAGGTCAAAACCGACCCTCCTAAACTCTGATCTTTCTTAAATTTCGTTGACATAGCGCATCTCCCATGTACCCTATTTGCATGAAAGGAAACATCTACGCTGATAAATGCAGTTGCGGCGGTAAGATGACCCATAACGAACGCAAGCATAATTGCTTCTGTTCGGTCTGTGGTGCTCCCGCTGCAAAGGGGTATATCGTCCGCTTCGGTCGCGAGATCTCAAAGCGCTTTTCGACCTATGCTGAAGCGGCGCAGTTTCTTTCTGGGCTGCGTTTTAAAACGGCTGAAGGGACTCTCGATGTACGTGATTACTGCGCTGACAATCCCCTATCATTTAAAACTCAAGCTGCGCGGTGGTTGGTTATTAAGGAAAAAGAAGTCGGGCAGGAAACTTTTCGTAAGTATACTCGCATTATAAGAAAAGCCTGTGCAGCATGGGGTGAGCGCAACGTTAAAACGATTAGTTTTGGAGATATTCAGGATTTTCTTTTTGCTGATTCCATTAAGAGTGACAAAACCCGATCTGATATCCGTTCCTGTATCAATCATTTTTTTGACTGGCTGGTTGACCGTGAAGACATCAAGAAACCTAAAATTCCAAAGATAACCTTTGAACTTGGTTGGCGTACTTTAACTGACCTCGATACTCAACAGTCAATCATTTCCGAAGTCTATCGAATTGCACCTCAAGAAAAAATAGCATTTGGCATTGAACTGCTTGCAACATATACCTCACTCCGCCCTGACGATCTGCGCAGAATTAAGGAAAAAGATTATCATGACGGTTTCATTCGTTTTGAAAGACCGACCAAGCGGAAAAATAAAGGAAAGCTTGTACAACTTCTGGATGAACATGCCGAAACCTGGGAACGTTTAAAAGCCCAGCATGTCGCCCTTCCCCATATGCCGTTTTTCCGCCACCATAATCAAAGCGGGGTTAAATCGGATAGTTGCTATGGAAAAGATTTATTTTATAAGTGGTGGAAAAAGGCCTGTTCGAATCTGGGTATTGAAGGATTGGATCTCTACGGCGGGACACGGCATTCAACCACAACAGCCATAGCGGAAATGGTTGACGAAGCAACAGCTAAACAGGCCTCTGAACATGCAACCAATAAGGCTTTTGCTCGATACTGCCAAGCAGGGAATAAAGCTGCTGTTTCTGCGGCAAAATTGGTGTCTCAACGAAGGAATGGCACTGTACAACATCTGTACAACGCAAACAAGAAAGGCGAACCAGCTAAATAGCTGATTCGCCTTAATTTTTATGGTGCCGAAGGGGAGACTCGAACTCCCACGTCCCTACGGACACTAGACCCTGAACCTAGCGTGTCTACCAATTCCACCACTTCGGCGTGAAGCGAGGGTGTTTATAGCAAATGGAATTTGCCTTTGCAACAAAAAATATCGCTTATAAAAAATTTCTTTCAATCCACCCGCAACGGTTCGACCAAAAGGGTTTTGAACTGTTTGACAAAAACCTGACCGGGCCTGGCTCCGGGAGGCTTTTTAACCTGCCCCGCCTCGGCCATCATCACCTCAACCTTGGAATCGTTCCTGGCTTTTGAGTAGCCGGCGGCTAAAGATGCAGCATACAACAGGTCGGCTTCCGGAACCAGAGCATTCTTCTCCCCGACTTTAAGAACCACATGGGCTCCGGGGATATGATGGGCATGAAACCATAGGTCACCTTTTTTCAGAATCCTGGTCGAAACCTCGTCGTTCTGACGATTATTCCTCCCCCAACGGATATCATAGCCGCCCGGGCTGGTCAGTTGACGAGGAACGGAGGCAACAGTGGTCCGCCTTGAATGCAGATTGCCGGCTTCTTTGAACAGGCCGGCATCTTTCAGTTCCTGGGCAATATCCTCAATGTCGGATTTACTTACACTCTCTTTCAGCTGATATTCAAGATCCTCAAGCCACGATAATTCCGCCTCCGTCTCCTCCAATCTCCTGCGGGTATGATCAAAACCCCGCCGCAGCTTTTTATAGGTCCGAAAATAACCTTCGGCATTGCTCTGCGGATCCCGTTTCGGATCCAGGGTAATGGTAATGGATTGCGGCGGATCATGATAATAATCATCCAGAACAACCTGATTCATCCCCCGCTTGAGCCGATAAAGATTGGCCAGGAGCAGTTCACCTTGAATTTTGTAGCTGTCCGGGTTCTGCTGTTTCGCAAAATCCGCGCGGATATTCTGCAGCCGCTTTTCCAGCTTTTTCCTTTGGCGCTGAACGGTCTTCAATAACTGCTCATGGATATCCTGCCGCACTTCGCGGCCCCCAGAGTCACCCGTGCCACCATAGTGCCGGGCTGCATATTGGTTAAACGACTGCCCTGCCTCCAACTCAGCCTCAATGTTTCCGGTCTTATCCTTGTCCTGGCTACGTTTCGGCGGCAACTGGTAAGGCTGGCCGGCCATGATTGCTCGCCCGGAACCCGCCGCTGGCGAACGCCTGAGCGCATCAATGATCATCCCGTCCGGGCCACAGAGAATCAGGTTACTCCTCCCGCCGGTCAATTCCATAATCAAGCGACAAGGTCCGGACGCCCCGCTCCCCTCGATAAAAACAATCCGATCGTTGGCGACCAAAGTGATTGCCTCAATCCGTGCCAGCCTGGCTCGCAACAGCTGACAAAAACGCGGCGGCCGCTGCGGGTTTAGAAACTCTTGCTCGCTCAAATGGATTCGGCTATGCCCGGGTTCGGCACTCAGCAACAGCCGCAGTGTCTCTCTACCGGTCCAGAGGCGTAGAATCACCATATCGGCATCGGGCTGATGGACTTTGGCCACTTTGGACGGACAGATTCGATCGCTTAATTCAGCGACTATTTTTTGGAGAAGCAAATATTCCATTTAAAACAGGCTTTCAGGTTCAAGAGATAATTGTCACGTGGCTATTCAATCTGCTAGTATCCGGCATATTTTATGTCATCAACAGGAGAAACTCATGCAGAAAAGCTGGCACATTGAAACGCAGGCGGTCCAGGGGAACTATCAGCCCAAAGCAGCGGAGTCAAGAACCCCTCCCATTCATCAGAGCACAACTTTTAAATATGACAAAGCCGAGCATATGGCGCAGTTGTTCGACCTGGATTGTCCCGACCCCATGTATACCCGGTTGGGGAACCCGACGACCAGTGTTTTCGAAGAAAAAATAGCCTTGCTGGAAGGGGGCGTCGCCGCGCTCGCCACCTCCTCAGGCCAGGCGGCGACAGCACTGGCCATATTAAACATTTGTCAGAGCGGGCAGCATGTCGTTGCCGCCAGCACCCTTTACGGGGGAACTTTTTCACTGTTCGCCAATACGTTTCCAAAGTTCGGCATTGAGGTCACTTTCGTTGATCCCAACAGCTCCCTGGAGGAGATGCAAAAAGCATTTCGCCCACAAACCCGTTGCCTGTTTGCAGAGACCATCGGCAATCCCGGGCTGAATATCCTTGATTTTCAGAAGTTCAGCACCCTGAGCCGGGAGATGGCGGTTCCGCTGATTATCGATAACACCCTGGCGTCCCCTTACCTCTGTCAGCCATTGCAGCATGGCGCGGACATTGTCGTTCATTCGGCCACAAAGTACATTGACGGCCATGGTACCTGCGTTGGCGGGGTTATCGTCGATAGCGGTCGCTTTGCCTGGACTCCCGAAAAATACCCCGAAATCTGCGAACCCGACTCGTCCTATCACGGACTGAAATATCTGGAGAAATTCGGTCCACTGGCCTACATTGTTAAAGCACGGGCTCAATACATGCGCGATCTGGGCGTCACGCCCGCCCCCCAAAACTCTTTCCTGTTCGATCACGGGCTCACTACCTTGCACCTGCGCATGGAAAGACACAGTAGCAATGCCTTGGCCCTGGCCAAGTTCCTGGATGCTCATCCGAACGTGTCCTGGGTCAACTACCCGGGGCTGGAAAGCCACTCCAGCTTCGCCCTGGCCCAACAGTATCTACCAAAAGGAGCCAGCGGAGTTTTAACCTTCGGCATCAAAGGCGGTCGCGACAGCGGTATTAAATTCATGGAAGCCTGCCGGCTCATTGCCATGGTGGTTCATGTCGGCGATGCCCGTTCCTGCGTTCTGCACCCAGCCAGTACCACCCACCGCCAGCTGAGTGAGGAGCAACAGATTGCCTCAGGGGTCTCCCCGGATCTGATCCGTCTTTCAGTTGGCATTGAGAATATTGATGACCTGATTGCCGATGTCGATCAGGCTTTGATGGCAAGCTGCTGATCCCCTGCCTGCTCGCCAGTTGTCTCCCTAGCAAGTATTTGCTTTGCTAGGGAGACAACTGAAAATGCGCTCGTCTAAGAGTCGCTGGCAGCAAAACCGGGACTTTCCCCGCCCGGGGCTGTCCCAGGTCTTTGCGGTGCGAACCGCGACAGTTTCATGGCTCGCAAACTCTTGTGACAGCCCCCGATGATCCTGGGGATAAATCCCGAGTTTACTGCAAAGGTCCACAAACCAGCACAATTCGAGACAACTACTTTCTCCTGGCCCAAATCTCTTTTATTCCTTGCTAACTTTGTTATGAGTTGATATAGATAATTTATTCTTTACCAATTTACTACATAATCGTTTCTTTCAACACGCATATCAAGGAGTAAATTATGCTGAATGAGAGACCATATCATGACGATACCCTGGCATTACATGCCGGGCAAATCGCAGACCCGACCACCAACTCTCGCGCTGTGCCGATTTACCAGACCAGTTCCTACACCTTTAATTCAGCTGAACATGCCGCCAACCTGTTCTCCCTTAAAGAAATGGGGAATATCTATACCAGGCTGATGAATCCGACCACGGATGTGCTGGAAAAACGCCTCGCCGAACTGGATGGCGGAATCGGTGCCCTGGCTCTGGCGTCGGGTTCGGCGGCCATCACCCTGGCAATCCTGAACATCGCCCAGGCCGGGGATAATATCGTATCGAGCAGTTGTCTTTATGGCGGGACCTACAACCTTTTCAATCATACCTTCAAACGGATGGGAATCACCGTCAAGTTTGTTGACAGTTCCAGCCCGGACCATTTCGCTGCGGCCATCGATGACAAGACCAAGGCCGTTTATCTGGAAACCATCGGCAACCCGCAAAATAATGTCGATGACTTTGAAGCTGTCGCAGCGATAGCCCATGCAGCCAAAGTCCCTTTGATTGTCGATAACACGGTAGCAACGCCGGTGCTGTTCAAACCCATCGAGCATGGCGCCGATATTGTCTGCTATTCGTTGACCAAATTCATCGGCGGACACGGCACCAGCATTGGTGGAGCCGTCGTCGACAGCGGCCGGTTTGACTGGTCGAGTGGCCGCTTCCCTGAGTTCACCAACCCGGATCCCAGCTATCACGGTCTGGTTTACCATGAAGCCCTGGGCGAATTGGCCTATATCCTGAAGATGAGACTCACCTTGCTGCGTGATATGGGTCCGTGCCTGTCACCCTTCAATGCTTTCCAATTTTTACAAGGCCTGGAAACATTGCATGTTCGCATGCCACGCCATTGTGAAAACGCTCTGCAACTTGCACGCAAGCTGGAACAGCACAAGCTGGTCGATGCGGTTAATTATCCTGGCCTTGAGACTCATCGGGATTTTAAAAACGCCCAAAAGTATCTTGGCAAGGGACAGGGCGCGATTATCTGCTTTGAAATCGCCGGTGGGCTTGAAGCCGGGACAAAATTCATTGATAATGTGAAATTGGCCAGCCACCTCGCCAATATTGGCGATGCCAAGACATTGGTGATCCATCCGGCTTCGACGACCCATCAGCAGTTGGATGAAGAGCAGCAAAAGGCGGCTGGAGTCACCCCCGGGCTAATCCGTATTTCGGTCGGTATCGAACATATTGAGGATCTCTGGGCCGACATTGAGCAAGCCCTAGCAGCAAGTCAGCAGTAACAATGAGCCAGGGCATTAAGGGAAAGGCTTCTCCCTTAGTGCCCTCCTTTGGACAGCCCCTGGCGGATCAATAACTTTTCATCCACAGCAGACCGAAAACCGCGCTGCCCAAGTGGGCCATAATCACTCTTTCCGCCCACGGCAGCTAGACGCTTCGCAGCAACACACAGAGGACATCACCTTGCCACTTATCAGCCTCGTCAACATAACCAGTAGAATCGGCAAAAAAACCTGCCTCAGCGATATCAATTTCACCGTAAGCCACAATCAGCAATGGGCAATAATTGGCGCCAATGGGTCTGGGAAATCCGCATTGGGCCGTTTGCTGTGCGGACAGTTGAAAGCCCAGGAGGGCTCAGCCAGATTGCCTGAGAAGACTGCGTTTGTATCCTTCGAATCCGTCACCGAAGCCCTGGACCAGGAACGTTACAATGATGATTCCAATGTCTGCGGTGGAGCCGATCCAGGCACCGCGGCCCGCGACTTCATCCTTAACGGTCAACCGGAACTGGCACCGCAACTGGCGGTTATGGCCGAAGAGTTTGATTTTTCCGGCCTGCTTGAGCGAGGGATCAAGTTCCTCTCTACCGGGGAAATGCGCAAGGCGGTCATCTGCAAAGCGCTCTTGAAGCAACCACAATTGATCGTTTTTGATGAACCCTTTGACGGCCTGGACCAATCCTCCTGTGCCATCCTCAAAGATCTGATCAGCAAAATAACCAGGACTGGCACCCAGGTCCTGCTGCTGCTCAACCGCTTCAGTGAAATTGTTCCTGAAATTACCGATCTGGCCTATCTGCAGTCCGGCCGCATCGTGCTTTGCGGCCCGCGGGAAAAAATGCTGGCCTCGACAGCACTGAATCGGGTTCACCGCTTTCACAGCCAAGGGCCGGTACAGCTCCCCTCCCCCCTTACGGAACAGCCCATGGCGGCAAACGATAGTCAGGAACCACTCATCAGCATGAACCGGGTCTGGGTCCGCTACGGCGACAAACCGATCCTGGCGGATCTGTCCTGGCAGGTCCTGCCCGGTGAACACTGGAGCATCTCCGGGCCGAACGGGTCCGGCAAAACCACCCTGCTGAACCTTATCAGCGGTGAGAACACTCAGGCCTATGCCAATGACATCACCCTGTTCGGCAGGAAAAAAGGCTCCGGCGAAAGTATCTGGGAGATCAAACAACGGCTCGGCTATATCTCAACCGCTTTTCAGCGCAGCTATCGGGTTCCAGGCACGGTTTCAGCGGTATTGCTCTCAGGCTTCTTTGATTCCATCGGTGTCTATCACGAGGTGTCGAAGAAACAACAACAGCTGGCAGACCAATGGTTGCAGCTCATTCACATGGAAGAGCTGGCCAGGACTCCGTTTCAACGGTTATCTTTCGGCGAGCAGCGACTGGTTCTGCTGGCCCGGGCCATGATCAAGCAGCCGCAATTGTTGATTCTGGACGAACCCTGCCAGGGGTTGGATGAGATCAATCGAGAGATGGTCCTGAAACTGATTGACATCCTCGGTTCCACAGGTCGAACCCAGATTTTATACGTGACCCATCATCCTGAAGACCGGATTCCCTGCATTAAAAACAGCCTGCAACTGGTTCCAGCGCCGGGCGGCGGATCTACCGCTGCAATTACCCACTGCCCGGAGTAACGGCTGAGCCAAAACCCGCCCTGAAGCTTTTTAAAGCACAACCGGCGGAAAGACTACCGGCTTGACCTGACAAACGGATTGGGTTGGGGATCGCTCATTCGCTGCCCCTGCCATTGCTCTAACCGACTGCATTCACAAGCCAAGCTGGGCGATACGGTATACATATGATGCTGTAAATTTTCCCGACAAGAGCCTCCCCTCGGGACAAAAACAGTCGCTATCCCAGCAAGTTAAGAAGAAGGCAATGATATTGCATAGTTGATTGCTAAGTAAAATTTTTCATGTCTTTGATGAAGGGTTTGGTGTGTATCTGTCCCGGCCAAGGAGCAATAAATGCTTATTCCAGTGATTTATCCAGATGGCAGGCACGACATGGTAAAAGAGTTCCTTCTGACCAAGTTAATCGAAGAGAACGGGATTGAGAAGTTTAAGCGCAGCGATGGCTGGGTGGATCTCGATTCGGACAAGGTGCGCGGCAAAAGATGGCGGCCGTCTTATGCCGGCCCGGAACGACGGCGGAGGAATCTTGAGCTTGAGGCATCTATCGGTTTCTCATAAATCGATCGCAGCATTTTCTTCCCCCAGCCGACCTGTTTATGCTATGGTTCCGCGCTATGCGAAACCATGCCCCTTTTCATATTGTTCTGATCGAACCGGAAATTCCGCCCAACACTGGGAATATCGGTCGTTTGTGTGCCGCCACCGGCACTCATCTCCACTTGGTGGGAAACCTCGGTTTTTCCTTGGACGACAAGCATCTGAAACGGGCTGGACTGGATTACTGGCCGGAAGTGAAGCTGTTCCGTTGGGATAGTTTTGTGGCATTAAAGCAGCAGTATCCTGACGCAAAGTTCTGGTACACCTCCAAGAAAGCCAGCCGAAATTATACGCAGGTGGATTTTTCCGCGGGAGATTTTCTGGTATTCGGCAAGGAGACCAAGGGCCTTCCTGAGGATCTACTTGAAGCGGAGCAGGAACACGCGCTGCGAATCCCTATCTTCAATCCTGCTGTGCGCAGCCTGAATCTGGCCAACTCTGCAGCGATTATTCTCTATGAAGCATTGCGCCAGACCGACCAACTCAGCTGAGAAAACAGAGCAGGCAGATAGAATCAGTTTACAGAACCAACCACTCAGAACAAATTTCCCATCAAAAAAACCGGGCCCAAACAGACCCGGTTTTTTTGACACCTCTCAAGGATTCTAAATCATCCCGATCAGTTTGCTGCTGCGTTCCAGGAAACCGGCCATCCGTTCCTTGCTGATCGCCTGATGGGACAACATGGCCAGGTCATAAATCTGCTCAATCAACAACCCAGCAGTTTCACCATCGCCTTCGTCCTGTAGTTTCAGAATCTTCTCAACCGCCGGGCTGGCTGTATTCACCATCAGGGTATGCTCGGAAAACATATCCGGCATCTCCCCTTGCCCCATGGTTCGCATCATTTCCTTGAGCCGCCGCGACTGCTCGTTGAGCAGGATCATCCCTGGTACAGAATCATCCTTGAGGGTTTCAACCCGCACCGACAGCCCTTTGATATCAAGCTTATCTTTGAAAACCTGCTCAATCCGCTCTTCCTTGGTTTTATTGTCCGGCCCGCTGACGATCTTCTTACCGGCATCCTGTTCAAGCAGGTTTTCGGTGATGTCGGAATCGACCCGCTCAAACTTGAGATCGGTATTTTTCGATTCCAAAAACTGGATAAAGTGGCTGTCGATCATCGAATCAAGGATCAAGGATTCCATCCCCTGCGACTTGAAAAGTTTCAGGTAGGTGGCCTGCGCCCCTTCATCATTGGCATAATAGACCTTGTTTTCGTGGTTATCTTTGGCACGTTCCAGATATTCCGGCAGCGTCGTGTACTTGTCTTCTGCCGTTGTCCGGTAAATGACCCGGTCCTTGACCTTGTCATAGAACTTATCTTCGCGCATCATGCCGTACTTGACGAAGGTATGAATATCTTCCCAAATCGGCACAAACTGATCACGTTCCATTTTGGCCAGTTCAACAATCTTCGCTGCCACCCGCCCGCTGATCACTTCGCGAATTTTCCGCACCTGGGGTTCGTTCTGCAGATAACTACGCGATACGTTAAGTGGCAGGTCAGGAGCATCCAGACAGCCTTGCAGCGGGGTGAGGAATTCCGGGATCAACTCCGGAGTGTTGTCGGACACGAACACCTGATTGCAGAACAGCTTGATATGACTCTTGGTCAAGTCAAATTCGTTATGCAGGCGCGGGAAATAGACGATCCCTTTCAGGTTAAAAGGAAAATCAATGTTCAGGTGAATCCAGAACAAAGGCTCGTCCGACATCGGATACAACTTGCGGTAGAACTCTTTGTATTCTTCTTCACTCACCTCGGAAGCGGCGCGGGTCCAGAGTGGATTTTTATCGTTGACCTCATCACCTTCCAAAGAAATGGATACCGGTAGGAAATTACAGAATTTTTTGAGGATTTCGCGAACCTTGGCTGGGTCGAGAAATTCTTTTTCATCGTCGTTCAGCTTCAGCGTAACGTCGGTACCACGCCCCTTTTTCTCGGTCTTTTCCAAGGTGTAGCTGGTTGTACCCGAACAGGTCCAGTGCACTGCCTCGGCATCTTGCTGATAAGACAGGGACTTGATTTCAACCTGATTGGCCACCATGAAACTGGAATAAAACCCGAGGCCGAAATGACCGATAATCTGGTTTTTATCTTCAAGATCCTTGAACTTTTCGACAAAGTCTTCGGCAGAAGAAAATGCCACCTGATTAATATATTTGCGGACTTCATCCGCCGTCATGCCAATCCCGTTATCGCTGATCGTCAGGGTTCCGGCGTCTTTATCGATATGAATATCAACCTTGTACTCATCTGCCAGTTTCAACCCCTCAATAAGATTGATATTCTGTAGCTTATGGATTGCATCAACAGCATTTGAGACCAACTCCCTGAGGAAAATATCCTTGTCGCTGTACAACCATTTCTTGATGATCGGAAAGATATTTTCCGTATGAATGGAAATACTGCCTTCTTCCCTATTCACCTCTTCTGACATATGTCGTCCTCCTTGTTTAAATAGTTGCCATCCGGAAACTCCGGATGACAATAATTAAGTTTTCAGATTAGAAACGAGCAGTTTTCCGTTGTGGCAAGGACATCAAGGGCTTGCGCGGAGACGCCGCACAATTAAGCCTGCAGATTGACGCTGCTACAGCCGAAAAAGCCGTTTCCTGATGGAAACTAAGTAATCAATAACAATAAGAACTGAAGGAAACTTTGTCAAGGTAGGCATTATGGAATCAAGCTGCAAGGGATGACAATTGCAAAGATTCCCAGCGAAAAAAAGTGCCAACGAACAAGTTCAGAATGAAACCGCAGTTAACGACAAAATCCCACGGCAAAAATAAATCAGAGCGAACAACAGAGGAAAGATAACATTGGTCAGAAAGTGCAGGAGCAGGCCACGACTGCGGCCCCAGATTCTCTTCATGGCGGTGAGGCGAAAATATTCCTGCTCGGACAGCAGACGCAACAAGGAGATACAGACGATATAAACGGCAAATATGGCCATAACCAGATTGGTATCCATAGCAACCACCTTCCGCAATCCCCTTCGCTTTTTAAAGTGTACCCTCCCATGCGCTGCCTTCAAGTCCCTCCGGCAATGTGGCCGTGGTCGATTGAAGGTATTTTGTCGCTACAGATAAAAACACAGCTCCCGGCGGAAAGGCTCCGGGAGCTGTGTTGAGAACAAGTTTGGCTGAATAATCCTTGGTTCAGTTCTCGGTCAAAAAATAGCGCTCATAAAAATCCTCAAGATTTTTCAAATGACGCGTTTCATCGGCCAGCAAGCGCTTAAACAGGCTAGCCATGGGTGCGCCCTCACAACCGCTGATCAAGGCGTTATAAAAATCAACCGCCTGTTTTTCCAGATGGATGGCATACGCCAGGGCAGTCCTGGCATCGGCTTCCGGAGAAATTTCCTTCTGCTCAAAAACGTAATTAAGGTTCATGGTCGGCAGTTCTTGATGCAGAATGGCAGCATTGCTGTCATGCCCTTCTAGTAAGGCAAGTTCGATGCGTTGTTTGTGGTCGAGCTCTTCCTTGGCCGCATCCCTTAGAATAGCTTTGCCTTGCCGGTCTTTGACCAGTTGAATGGCCTTCAAATAATTGCGAAATCCACGTTCTTCCATGGCAATCGCCTTCTCCAGCGCAACTTCAAGCGTATAACATACCGCTTTGACAGACTCCGTTCCGCTTCCCTGATCACTGCTCATCGCCTTCTCCTTTAGTCGATATCATTAAGAGGTGCATGAAATACGAAATCAGCTATTCAGGGCGATGACCAGACTTCAGTCATCGCCCTATCAAACCAGGAACCATGATCAATAGATCACGATGTAACCATGCTTTTCGGCAATTCTGGAAATTTCCAATACATCCTGGATCTGATAAGTCTCTCCATCCAGGACAAACGTAAATCCGCCGCCCGGATTCTCTTTGGCAAGACTGATGAGATACTCGAAACTAGCAGTTTTGATCGTCTCCATTCCCTCACTCCATAAAACAATATTTCATTTCCTGAATGTTAGCACAACCACGATTCCGGAGTCACTCGCCAATGATTTTCACCAGGACTCTTTTTTTTCTGCGCCCGTCAAACTCACCATAAAAAATTTGTTCCCAAGGACCGAAATCCAGCTGTCCCTCGGTCACCGCAACGATAACCTCACGCCCCATGACCGTTCTTTTCAAATGAGCATCGCCGTTATCTTCACCGGTATTATTATGCCGATAAAGATCAAGGGGCTGATGCGGAGCAAGCTGTTCGAGCCAACGCTCAAAGTCATGATGAAGCCCGGTTTCATCATCATTGATAAAGACAGACGCGGTGATGTGCATAGCATTGCACAGCAAAAGTCCTTCGCGGATACCGCTTTCCTGCAGACACTCCCGGACCTGTGCGGTAATGTTGACAAAGCCCCGCCGACTGGGAATATTGAAAGACAGCTCCTTTCTAAATGACCTCATATTAAACCTCCGTTGAAAAAATAACCGGAATTATCGATTTTTACTAAAGTTATTGTAAAATATAAAGAAAAAGATCATTCGAGAGTTGACAGATGTATTTATTTTCTATATAAAAATCCGCTGTCGCTGTATAGCGGCGTGCCACTTAATACATTATGAAACGAATAAAATCAAACACATATCTGCTTCCACTGGTTTTCGTCATTGGCCTGCTGGTGGCAAGCTGCACAGAGAGCTCGGCTCCGGTTTATAGGGGACCCGAGGTCCAGATTTTAGGGGAAACCTCCTATCGGGATCTTGAAACCAAATTCAACCGTTACAGTTATCGACTGGACAATATTGAAAATGGTATCCCCCCGCTGATATTGCGTAGTCTGCCCGATGACCTTTCCAAAATCAACTCCAGCAGGAAAAGAAAAGCCATCTTCCTTAAATCCCTTTTGCCGATGGTCCTGTTGGCCAACAACGAAATTCACTACGAGCGGCAGAAACTGGAAAAAATCAGCCGGGCCTATAAAACTCATCACCAGCTCGATTCAGCCCAGGAACATATCCTCGCCTCCCTGGCAGACCGCTATGATGTCAAGCTTACTCAAGAGGATACCGAATCCGCATTGGAGATACTCCAGCGCCGGATCGACATCATCCCTGCTGACCTGGCCCTGGCCCAGGCAGCCAATGAATCAGCTTGGGGCACCTCTCGCTTTTCACGAGTCGCCAACAATCTGTTCGGGGAATGGACGTTCCAACCCGGACAAGGGATTGTGCCCCTGGGGAGACCCGAGGGCGAAACTTACGAGGTGCAGAAATTCAACACCGTATACGATTCAGTCCGCTCTTACCTGCATAATCTAAACACTCACCCGGCCTACCGGGATCTCCGTAAAATCCGCGAACAGCTGCGCGAACAAGGAAAGAAACCCAACGGGCTGGCTCTGGCTGACGGCTTGTTGCGTTATTCGGTCAGGGGTGAGAAATACGTCCGCGAGCTGAAGGCAATGATTCGCAAGAACCGGCTGGATCGGCTGGCACAGGCAAAGCTGCGAATCACAAACATCTGAGCAAAACGCCAACCTTCCCCGCCATGGATTGCGCATCACCGTTGTCGTTATCAGACCGCCTGATGATTATTGGAGTACAGGCTCGCGTCCTTGTGCCCTTCGATTGAGGCGAGGGTCTGTTCTGCAGAGTTTGCCTGAGCAGTAAAGAAAATCTATCAAAACGCTTAGTAAGAACAAAGCGCGGACCGCGCTTGGGGAGAATATTAATCTGCCGGATGATCGGCCAGAATCCAGGGGTGGCTGAACCAGTGCCAATGCCCGTGAGCGTCCAAGTAGGTCACAGTATATTTATTTCGCCGGCCGCTCAAAGGTTTCTCCGCAACAACCCGATACCAGCGTTCGCCCAGGCCCGATAATTTTTCGATATGACAGCTGTTCTCCCCTTGCACAAAACAGTTTGCCGAGCCCAGGCGAAAAGCTGACGCAGCGGGGAGCTGTAATTTTAACTCGGGCGGATTGTTCCGCACCACCGGGTCAAAAGGCTCCTGCTCAGCAATGAGTAGGGGTTTCATGTTCAACTTGCTGATAAACCCGTCGATGGTCGCAAAAGGGCCCCCCATTGGGAATCGCGGCAGAGTGAAACGGTCGGAACCGGAAGAAATAACGCCCGACTGCTGGGCAAAAGCCGCGCTAAACCCGAGATTTTTAATGATATCGACGAGACTCGCCGAATATTCTCCGTAAGGATACGCAAACAGGGTTGCATCGCGGCCCAGGTGCTTCTGCAAGGCTGTCTGCGCGGCCAGGATATCCGCCCGGACCCGCTGTTGCCATTGTTCTTGCGACTCCCCGGGCTGTTTCTCAACCAGATAAGCGTGGCTTGCTGTGTGATTACCGATCGTCACGCCCTGGCTGAGAACATCCTGCAATTGATCCCAGCCCATATACCCTTTGCCCCCAACCGAGTCACTATTGACAAAGAGAGTGACCGGGTAGCCGAACTCGCGGATGATCGGCATGGCAACCTTGTAGAACGATTCAAAAGCATCATCAACACAAAAAGCCACCGCCTGATCAGGCAAGGGCTGTCCAGCGGCGAGGCGACGGGCAATCTCATCCAGGGAGAGAACCTGAATATTATGAGCTTGGACATACTCAAGCTGGCGGCGGAAGATAGCGGAAGAGATATCGGTCGAAGGATAGCGTGTTTCATCGAAACGATGATAAATAAAGGTATTGACCTGTCCTCCGAATGCGTTTCCGGGTAAACAGGAAAAAAGAATAACGACAAATGCCAGCCAGACAAGATTGTGTTTCATAAGCCAAATCGTTTCATCATGCGGCCCTGACTTTATTCCGCAGATATCGACGGATGCTGTTTCTGGCCTTGGGGGTAATTGCCCACTCCAGCCATTTTGGCAAAACTTCCGGCTGTTCGGCGGTTTCCACAACGATCTGGTCGCCATCAATCAAGCGGGTTTTTAATTGTCGGGTGCGCCCGTTAATGATTCCACGCCGGGCATGCAGACCGAGGGAATCATGAATTTCAAAAGCAAAATCAAGGACACTGCTTCCCTCGGGCAACGTCCGGATCTCGCCTTGTGGAGTGTAAACCTGGATCGTTGCCGAAGCGAGCTTCAGGGATTCGGTATCAAACGCCGATTCCCCTTCCATGAGCGATCGCATCAGTTCCCGAAAATTCTCGTGACGAAATTTGAAGCCGGGAGCAAGCACACCCGATTCGTTGAACCGGGCCAGCTTCCGGGTGGTAATCTCGACCCGCAAGCGATGCTCACCGGCCTGAACGGTGGTCTTCAGCGCCTGATAGCCGTACTTTGATGTCATGTTCAAATGATCACGCAATTTCCCTGGAATTGGCGGGAAGAGGCCGTGAAGAATACCCAAAAAGAGGTAAGCGTCCATCATCCGATCAACCTGAACTTCCAGAGTGAACAGGGTGGAAAACCCCCGGCTCATCCCCTGTGCTGCAGCAACGGAAAACGGACGCCAACGGTCTTTGAGCAGCACTGAGATCTTCTGTTTTTCACAGGAATTATTAATTTTCGCCCGGAGTTTGCGCAGAAATTCCAGGTTTTGCTCCTGCAGCTGGGAAATTTTGTTCCCGTAGCTTTTGGCGCGTTTTGGATATAGCAATGAGTAGGAAAGGGATTCCAGCTCCGTCGCAACATAGCCCATGCCGAGGTGCTGGGCGAGAGGGACGTAAACCATGCGGGTCTCCTCGGCAATCAGCTTTTGCTTATGCAGCGGCAGGGCATCAATGGTCCAGAGGTTGTCTATCCGGTCCCAGAATTTCAAACACAGAACCCGGATATCGTTAATGGCAACCAGCAGGGTTTTTTTATAAGTTTCCTTCTTCAGGTCTTCCCGACTCATCAGCTCGGAGGTCACCTTGGTCAGTCCGTCAACCAGATTGGCAACCTCTTCACCATACTTTTTTCTCACCTGGGCCAACGTCACCGGGGTGTCTTCAACGACATCATGCAAGAGCGCAGCAATCACGGAAGGAAAATCCATCCAATGGCGTGCGGCCAGGTGCGTGACCCGAAGCGGATGAAAAATATAAGGTTCGCCCGATTTACGCAGCTGTCCCTTATGGGACGTACGTGCGTCCTGCAGGGCCTGTTGAACCTGTATCAATTCACGGTCAAGATCATCTTCCGATAGCTCGGCCGCATGATGCGTGACCAAAAGCTCCATAATATCGGTCATCAGGCGTTGTTCTGTTTTACTGTCGAATTCTGTCATACCATCCGGTGACTGATCTATCCTGGCGGCCAGGTCAGCTCTCTCCCGCCCAATAAGTGAAAATGCAAATGCCAGACGGTTTGCCCTCCTGCCTGGTTGCAATTATTGACGACCCTGAACCCATCTTCGGAAAACCCGTAGTCATGAGCCATTTTCCCGGCAATCTGAAAAACATGACCAACCAGGGAATTATCGGCCGTGGTTAAATCCAGCGTCGTTCTGATGTGCTTTTTCGGGATGATCAGCATATGCTCTGGAGCCTGAGGATCGATATCTTCAATCACCATAACCAGCTCGTCCTGATAGCGGACTTTTGCCGGAATCTCCCCGGAAACAATTTTGCAAAATAAACAATCTGAGCTCATGAAGCACCCCCTATCAGGTTGTTGAAGAAGGCCGTCCCTGGCCTTTTTAAGCCCGGTGGAGAAAAGTGAGACATCCTCCACTTAAATCAATGAATGAGCAAGGCATCATTGATTTTGATCGCCCATCCATGGGCTCAGCAGGCTGTTTTTCAACAGCTTGCTAGTAAACTTTGCAACCTACTGACAAAAACAAAGGTCCATTATTGGCACCCGTGATTTTTCAATTTATCTGTCTTAACAATAATAGGAAGGCAAGCAGAATTTCAACTGCTCTTTCGCAGATGGATCAGAAATTCCCTGTTTCCCTTGGACCCAAGGATAGGGCTATCGATAATCCCCAAGACCTGACAGTGGAGTTCTTCGGCAACCTGACGAATCTGTTCCAGAACCTGTTCGTGCAAGGTGCGATCCTTAACAATCCCTCCTTTACCGACCAATCCTTTACCGACCTCAAACTGGGGCTTAATCAGTGCAATAACCTGACCGTTTTCAGTAATTAATGCAAGCGTATTCGGTAACACCTTGGACAGGGAAATGAACGATGCGTCAATGACCGCGAGGGAAGGCTGTTCATCGAATTGCTCAATGTCCAAATGACGGATATTGCACCGCTCCAGATTGACGACCCGGGGATCTTCCCGCAATGACCAGGCCAATTGCCCATAACCGACATCGACAGCATATATTTTTGCCACTCCGTTCTGCAACAGACAGTCTGTGAAGCCGCCGGTGGAAGCTCCAACATCAAGGGCTATGACCCCATGCACATCAAGCTGAAATTCCCGCAAAGCTTTCTGTAACTTCAACCCTCCGCGCGAGACAAACGGGATATCATCACCTTTCAGACGGATCTCAGCGTGGTCAAAAACCTGGCTGCCGGCTTTATCGACCCGATGGTCGTCAACTACGACTTGCCCAGCTAGAATCAAAGCCCGCGCCCGTTCCCGGGATGCGGCCAAGCCTCGCTGTACCATCAATTTATCAAGACGCTCCTTCATTGACCTCCATCAACTCCAAGTCAGTATTTGTCGGCCAGCTGACAACCTCAGGACTATGGCCATTGGAAAGTTAAAAAATAGCCCTTTCTGGGGCCATTGTGCAAATTATTTGCGACTCAACAGCCATTTAATTACATAAAAGGGAGACCAGGCCATTGCTCTCAGTCGAACTGATCATGTCAGAGTGAGTGAAACCGGAAGTCATTCATTCCGTACACTTGCTACACAGCCAAGGCGCGATTGCCTTCCCCCCAAAAATTCCAAAGCGGGCGTTGCCAAAAAACGAAAAAGGGAGCCTAAGCTCCCTTTGCGCGTCCAACGGGTGATTTTCCGGTTGCCTAAAAATCATCAGCCGATAAAAAAGTCTCTGTTTTCGCTGAAAACCTCGTTTATTTCGGAAACGGCATCTTCAACCTGGTCTTCACTTAATTTCAGCGACTGGGCACCCAAACAAGCAAAAGCATTCAAATCTGCATTGGGTTCACGCTGCCCAAGACCTAATTTAAGGCAGATATGGCCTGACAAATTGACTGTGGCAGTTAATGCCAACACCGCTTTGCTATCAAAATCACCGAGATCATCGGTTTCGTCATCACCGCTGGCAATATTCAGATCTTCATGATGCAGCACGGCCATGACCAGAGATTTGGAAAAGTTCCACTTTTCAAGAACCGCGGCGCCGACCACTTCATGGGAATAGGGAAAAAAGCGGCCTTCCAGCTCAGTGGTACTGACCCCTTCCGAGTAGGCAGCCTCAACCAGCGCACGGTACGTGTCAGGATCACTGTAATTCATGACAATTTTACCAAGATGACGGAACAAACCGGCTAAAAAGGCTTCTTCAGGATCGGCAGAAGAAAACTTCCGGGCCAGAATGCGACTGCCAATGGCGCAGCCCATGGCGTCTTCCCACAGCATCTTTTCCAGCAGCCCGTAAGATTTATTCATTCCTTCAAGACTGGCGGCCAAAACCAGACTGCGCAAAGTACGCTCGCCGACGATGGCGATGGCATGGTCAAGGGTTTTGATTTGTCGTTTCATGCTGTAGAAAGCAGAATTTGCCACTTTCAGCAGACGTGCCGAAACAGCAGGGTCGCTGGAGATGGCCTGAGCAACACCTCGATAATCAACATCCGGGTCGCCAAGTAATTCAAGAACTTTCGAAGCAACCACCGGCATCGGTGGTAAATCGCGAATAGAGCGCACAACGGTTTGAAAATCGTTTGACATTTGTTCTCCTTAACAGCCAATTATGATAATAAGCTAACAATAGCAAAATCACCGGATGAAATCATGCATAAAATGATCAGACACACTGAAACAATCACGATATATCTATTCTATGCAGAAACGGTGTTCAAGAAGAGGTTGGAAGAATGGATCAGGACTCTGTGACACCTGCTACAGATAAAAATAATCGATCAGACTTCATCAACAAAATCAAAAAGTTATCGTCTATCCAGCGGTTTATTCTCGAACGGATATGGTTATTTCCAAGCCAGGTTAGTGGCACCGCTTCAATCTCCATCGAGAATCCGGCCAAGGCCTCCCAGCAGCGATCCTTCACCTTTCTGAGTGCCACCGGCAGCTGGCGCGTGAGCAAGAATACGATCTGCCAGTCGACTGAACGGCAGACTCTGCAACCAGATCCGCCCGGTCCCACGCAAAGTCGCAAGAAACAGTCCTTCCCCGCCGAAGAACATGCTTTTTAAATTCCCCGCGCGCTCAATGTTGTAGTCGATGGTGGGCTCGAAAGCGACCAGGCAACCGGTGTCGACCCGGAGCGTCTCCCCTTGCAGCTGTTTTTCAATGATCGTCCCGCAGGCATGAACAAAAGTCATCCCGTCACCTTGCAGATGCTGCAATATAAAACCTTCACCACCGAAAAAACCGGTTCCGAGACGACGCTGAAAAGCGATGCCGAGACGGGTCCCATAAGCGGCACACAAAAAGGAGTCCTTTTGACAGAGAATCCCGCCGCCACCGATGATCGACAGATCCAAGGGAACGATTTTTCCCGGGTAAGGAGCGGCAAAAGCGACATGTTTTTTCCCCCGGCTTTGATTGGTGAAATGGGTCATAAAAACCGATTCCCCGGTCAAGGCGCGTTTGCCCGCACCAAGCAACTTGCCGAACAAACCCTGATCCGGTTCCGAGCCATCCCCCATGCGCGCCTCAAAACTGATTCCATCTTCCATATAGGTCATGGCACCTGCCTCGGCAACCACGGTTTCTCCCGGATCCAACTCAACCTCAACAAGCTGCATATCATCACCAATAATCCGGTAATCAACTTCATGACAACGCATATTCTTCTCCTGTTTTTTGGTTGGCCGTATAAGCAGCGGCCCGATAAGCAAAGGCGGTGCAGAAATGTCCGACAAAACGCTCTTTAACCAGGCTCATATCAACCTCATGCCCCAATTCCTGGCGCAGGGAAGTCACGACCTCTTGGGGTCGCCCACAGGGGACTATCAGGTTGAATGTCGCCAATGAATTATTGATATTTACAGCGACGCCGTGGGAGGAAATCCATTTTTTCAAAGCGATCCCGAAACTGCAGATTTTTTTCCCGTTCACCCAGACACCGGGCTCCCCCTGCTTCAACTCCCCTTTGACCCCGAAATCCGCCAGCACACTCACCACCACGTTCAGAAAGCTGTCAGCAAACCAGCGCACATCGCGCCTTTTCAACCGGGTTATGGGATAAGCAACCAACTGGCCCGGCTCGTGGGCCGTCGCCAGGCCGCCCCGGTTGATCCGCTGTAACACCACCCCCTGAGCACGCAAGGCCTGCTCGGAGCAATGCAGATCGGCACCGGTCGCCCGGCGCCCCAAAGTAACAGTCGGCGGATGTTCGACCAGGATCAAGGTATCCCGAATCGTCCCGGCCAGCAGTCCGCTGACCATGTCCTGTTGCCGAGAAAAAGCTGTCTCGTATTCCAGCCCTCCCCAATCCGCAACGACCAGTGGGGTTTCCATTAACGAGGGTGCCATATGTGTCATTCCTTTTATCCTACCAAGAAGCCGCTTTTCACTCCATTGCCGGATCAGGGAACCAACCGCGGGCACCAGCATCATTGACATGGTTGGTGCCCAAGTGGAACATTTTGACAATCCGCGCACAGGCGTCAGAAAAAATCCATTTGAAGCGTTGCCAACCACGGCCGAAGAAGTATCGCCCCGATCGTACCTCAAAACCTAACCGGGTAAACGGTCATTGTTTTGAATAGCCCATCCGCAGGTTCGATAAACGATTGTCCAACCGTCCGCTAGGGTGTTCGCTGGGTATAACGGCCAAACCATTTCGCGGTCAACGGACCCTCAGGTAAAGACCAAACCGCTTTGTGCAGCATCCAGAGAGTCAGGCTGTCCCGTAGGATACGTTTCTTTTCTTCAACACTCAAGCCCTCCGGACCTGAATTTAACGCTTTTCTCAAGAGTAGAAAACGGCGACCGACAGCTAGCTTGGATTGGGTCGCGTTCCCTGACAGTCGGCGATGAAGTAGGTTTATCCGCGGATTCAAAACAGCCCGGATAAATCCGTCAGTCGGCTTCAGGCGCAGAGGCGATTTGGAACGAGCCAAGACAACCTGCCTGTTCGTCAGCGCGACCAGTTCAGGGGGAGGCGCGATTTCTTCCGGGATAAGAAACAGCCGGTGCTTCTTGGCAGCCTGTCCCAAATTGGTTCGGCTGGTCAGGACCGAGATCGGGACCGCCAGTAACAACGGCATGACAATCGGCATCATCCAGAGTAAAAAACCTGGATTGATCAGCCCCAGGATGACCGCCCAAAGCGCTGCGAACAGCATCCCAGGGCCATGAAACCTGGCGGCACCCCGCCAGCCGGTACTCAAGTCTTCCCTGTTCTGCGGCAACCAGCCGGTTTTTATACCCAGGAAATGGGAGACGATAAATTTACAATGAAACCACATTCTGAGCGGCGCCAGGCAGACCGATAGCAATGACTCGGCAAACAGGCTTTTCACCATCCCGCCGATCCCGCCAAATCTGCTGCAACGCTTTTGCCGAACGATCGTCAGCAGCGCCAGCAGTTTGGGGAAGAACAATAAAACGCCAGTGACGGTCAGCAAAGCCAGTGGACCGAAAGGATCCCAGACCGGCCATTGCGGGAACAAAGCCCGCCCAGACGGGAAGTATTCCGGGGGACGAAAGGCTTCAACAATGACTGCGGCTGAGGATAGCAGCAACAAAACCATCCACAGCAGGGCCGAGACATAACTCATGATCCCGTTGATAAACAGCCAGCGATGGGCCGCCGAGAACCCGTCAACAAACAGCAAACGCAAATGTTGCAGATTACCGCTGCACCAGCGCCGATCCCGGTTGATTTCATCCACCAGTGTCGGCGGCGGTTCTTCATAGGAGCCGTCCATATCGTAGGCCAGCCAGACGGTCCAGCCAGCCCGTCGCATCAATGCCGATTCTACAAAATCGTGGCTGAGGATATCGCCCCCCCACGGGGCTTTGCCCGGCAGTCTCGGTAGACTGCAATGCTGCATGAAAGGTTCAACCCGCAAAATGGCATTGTGCCCCCAGAAGCTGCCGTCCCCAAGCTGCAACGCATGCAGGCCGGCAGCGAACAGGGGTCCGTAAGCACGGCTGGCAAACTGCTGCATTCTGGCAAAAAGGGTTTCCCGGCCGACCACGGCAGGAGGAGTCTGGATGATCCCGACATCAGGGTGATGTTCCATCAATTGCACCAATCTCACCAAACTGGTGCCGCTCATGACACTGTCAGCGTCAAAAACAATCATATAGCGGTAATCGGCTCCAAAACGTCGACAGAAATCAGCGACATTACCGCTCTTGCGCTTAATATTGAGGCGTCTGCGCCGATAAAAAATATTTCCCGGGTCGCCAAGGTCACTGGACAGTTGTCGCCACTGGATTTCTTCATTGACCCAGGCATCGGGATCTTTGGAATCACTCAGAAGGAAAAAGTCAAAGGCGTTCATCTGATCTGTTTCCTGCAGAGATTGATAAACGGAAAAGACGCCGGCACTGATCCGACACATATCCTCACCACAGATGGGAAACAGAATCGCGGTCCGGCAGCCCGGCGCAATCGCGGTCGGCAGCACAGGCAGATTTTTGCCCAGCAAGTCGCGCCCCGATCGCCTGGTCAGTACGACAAAGCCGGCCAGGGCCACCCAGAAGCCAACCGATACCCAGGCAAACAACAGGCCGGACACCAGGATGAGAGCTTTTTCTATTGCAGGGCCGCCATGAAACGGCAGCACCGTCGACACCCCCCAGGCAGCCAGAAGTGCCGGTGGAAAAACCAGCAGAGCCAACAGCAACCTACGCCGCAAGGCCCTTCCCTGCCAGGCAAAGCGCCCCGCCGGCAAAGCGCGCGTCAACGACCGATCGCCGACGGTGGACCGTTCTTGCGGCGATCCTGTGGAGTGCTTCCTCGGCCAGGATTTAAATCTTGCCCAGGGATTGGCAGCCATGCTGCGCCGGCGAAGCCGTGGTACCGCAGCCAATTCATCGCGGCCGACTTCCTGAGGAATCTTTGCCCGCAAATCCTGTAGGACCTCGGCTTTGATTGCGCCATCGCTCAATTCATTCTTATGCTTAAAACTGTGCAACGCCGCCATAACCAGTTCATAGCGCCGTACTTCCGAAATAGGCCAGCAACGCAGAAAGGTCAGACAACGCTGCGCGATGGAATCGGCACAGACACTTTTATCTTTCTGAAGGCGCTTAAAATTGCTCATTGCCCCCCCTTTTTGCCCAGCAGATAGCTCCAGGTTTCGGAGATGACATCAGGGCCATTTTTCAGAAAGGCCCTCACTTCAATGCCACGGCCATTATCCGGTAGCACTTTATCCAGCGCCGTTTTCGGCTCCGTTGCCAGAACAAAGACCAACCGCCAGCTTTGATCGAGCGGGTTCTTTTGCACGGTCTGCATGACAACCCGCCCTCCTGCTCCAGCACTGACAACCGCCTCAACAGGCTGATCGTCCGACAATCGATTGAGGTCCGCGCCGGCAAAATCGATGACAAACCGATACCGGGAAGCATCCTCCTCCCGGCCTATACGGGTAGCAACCACGCGGGTACCGGGCGAATCGATCTTGCTCCCGCCTCCCCACCACATGCGATAATCAAACTGCAGCTCGCTACCGGCCTGGGGGGCAACATCGGGCACAAAAAATGCGACAACATTGTCATGGATTTCATCCTTGGTCGGAATCTGAATTAATTCGACTCGCCCCGGCCCCCATTCAGATAGGGGCTCGATCCACAACCCCGGTCTCTTTTCATAACGGGCTTCAAGATCCTGATAGTGATCAAAATTTTTGTCTCTCTGCAGTAATCCAAACCCCTTGAATGAAAGCCCCTTAAAACCGTTCACCTTCAGTAGCCTGCCGTTACTCAATGGTCGCCACAACCATTCTCCAGAGCCGAAATGAATCAGTAGCCCATCGGAATCATGGACCTCAGGACGGAAATCATCGCTTCCCGGAACTGGATTATTCTCTCCGAAAAAATACATGCTGGTCAGGGGGGCAATGCCAAGCTTGTCAACCGCTTCCCTGAAAAACAGGTGGCTAGACACGTTGATAATCGTATTCTGACCCGGTACCACGTTATAACGATACGCCCCGGTGACACGCTGACTGTCCAGCAGTGCAAAAATAGTCAAGGCACTATCCGTCGGTTTTGGCTGGACGATCCAGAATTCCCGGAACCAGGGGAATTCTTCACCATGGGGGGATGCGGTATCAAGGGCCAGCCCGCGGGCCGAAAGGCCATACGCATCGTCTTTGCCGACCGCACGCAGATAGCTCCCGCCAAGAAACACCAGAAACTCGTCCAGATAGTTGGTTGTTTTTATGGCAGTATGCACCCGAAACCCGGCCAGACCGACCTGTTCAGGGATCTGCGGTGATTGAGGCAAGCCACCGTAGTCAAACCAACTGCGCTCGGCAACGATGGGCACGACACCTGTTGGGGTAACGGCATTCATTTTAACAGTCCGATCATAAACAAAACCGGGATGAAAGAACTGCAGTTCAAAGGGAAGCTTTTGGGCATGCCAGTAGGCTTTGCCCCGACGCTGGCGAATGGTCCTCCATTCATCATAGGTCATGTTCCGGAGCAGGTCCGGTAAAGGCGCAGGCGGAACATAGCGTTCCCCTGCCAATTGTTTTGCCTGGTCGATAACTCTCTGAAAGGTAAAATCAGCGGCAGCGGCTTGTGCCGATTGGGTTGCGCCTGACAGTACCACCAGCAGGACTAAGGCAATGGCGGCGGTCAGTCCATGGATCATCATTCTTTTCATTTAAAAAACCTCTCGCATTTTATCTGGAATATATTCCCACTTAATGGGTGCAAAACAAGTGCCCGAAATTACAGATTCGACCATTTCATAACCAGGAGAATAAACGACTGATTTAATGAGAAAATCGACCAGGGCACACTAGAAATGGTCTGTATGGTAGAAACCGGGGTGGCAAGAAAGGGGTCAAGAAGACACAGTGTTGCAAGATTGGTGCAGTTGCATTCGGCCCAAAACCACAACGAGGGCGTTGCAGAAACAAGGCCGGATGGATCTCAGAAAAAAGAAAAAGCCGGCACAACCGCCGGCTTTTTTATTCCTCTGCAATCCGGCAATTGCCGAATAGCTTGATATTTTCTTGGTGGGCGTTACTGGGCTTGAACCAGTGACCCCTGCCGTGTGAAGGCAGTGCTCTCCCACTGAGCTAAACGCCCAAGAGGGCTCTTATATAGCAATTACCAACCGGACTGTCAATGCGAGATTTCGCTCTTTTTTATCCGCAACGATTTACTGCTTATCCAGCACAAAGACTTTGGCTTGGGCTTCGGCATAAAGAGTCCCGTCAACTTTGACCTGAGCACAGGCAGTCCAGATCTTGCGCTTATGCTCCAGCAGTTGACCAAACAGTTCGACCTCCGCCCCGACTGGGACCGGCTTGCGATAACGGACCTGCATTTCGGCGGTAACACATTGATCCGCCAGGTTACGGCAGGCATAGACACAGGCTTCATCCAGCAGCGTGGCCAGAATTCCCCCATGGACCACTCCTTGCCAGCCCTGGTATTCTGGTGCCAGGGTTAAGCGCGCGTAACTGGTGTTTTCAGCGGGATCGGTTTGAAAAACGACTTGCAACCCAATGGGATTATTCCGGCCGCAGACAAAACACGCAGAGTCATCCTTGTATAGCACGTCCCCGGATTCATTCATGGGTCAGACGCCCGACACCGAAATATTCAAAGCCTTCCCGAACGATGTATTCAGGTTCATACTGATTGCGCCCGTCAAAGATAACCTGCTTCCGCATGCTCTTACGCATCGCCGCCAAGTCAGGATTCCGGAACGGCTTCCACTCCGTCACCAACAGTAAAGCGTCCGTATCAACCAAGGCATCATATTGGTTGCTGGCAAGGGTCAGGGACCCGGATTCGAACCACTGGGCGGGTAATTCCTTAACTGCCGTTTCCATGGCGACCGGATCATAAGCAATCACTTTGGCGCCCGCTGCAATCAGATCGGCAATCAGCACCTTGGCTGGAGCCTCGCGCATATCATCTGTTCCGGGCTTAAAGGCCAGCCCCCAGAGGCCGAAGCGCAGCCCGCTCAGATCTTTGCCGAAGCGTTTTTCAAGCTGCCGGGAAAACCATCGCTTTTGTTGTTTATTGCGATTTTCCACAGAAAGCAGGACTTCCGGCTGGTAAGAATAGTCCTGAGCCATGCGGATAAGCGCTTGAACGTCTTTGGGAAAACAGGATCCGCCGTAACCGCAGCCGGGATAAATAAACGAGAAGCCGATACGGCTGTCCGAACCGATCCCGCGCCGCACATTTTCGACATCAACACCCATCAGTTCACATAAATTAGAAATTTCGTTGATGAAGGAAATTTTGGTGGCCAGCATGGAGTTGGCGGCATATTTGGACATCTCGGCATCACGCACCCCCATAAAGATGGTCCGCTCATGATTCCGGTTAAAAGGGGCATACAGCTGATGCATAAGCTCTCTGGCCCGATCACTTTCGGTACCGACAATCACCCGATCGGGTTTCATGAAGTCATCAATGGCCGCGCCTTCTTTTAGAAACTCTGGATTGCTGACCACGTCAAACTCAACCTTGACCCCGCGCTTGTCGAGTTCTTCCTGAACTGCGGCACGAACCAGATCGGCGGTGCCAACCGGAACCGTCGATTTGTCAACGATCACCGAGTAATCAGTGATCAAGCTGCCGATCTCGCGGGCAACCGCCAGAACATAGCGCAGGTCAGCCGAGCCATCTTCTCCGGGAGGCGTGCCAACCGCAATAAAATAGATATTGGAGGTTTTGACCGCTTCCGCCAAACTGGTGGTGAAATGCAGACGACCTTCGGCAAAGTTACGGGAAACAATTCCCTCCAGACCCGGCTCGTAAATCGGCAGCTTGCCCTTTTGAAGTCCGTGGATTTTCTCCTGATCGACATCAACGCAGTTCACCCGATTGCCCATTTCAGCAAAGCAAGCACCGCTGACCAGACCGACATATCCGGTTCCGATAATAGTCAGGTTCATATATTTCTCCTGTATTTATTAATACAACATGGTCATTTTCCGGGACAAACCAGTCGGCGTCCTGAAAAATTGATCTTAAATCAACAACCGACAGCAAGCCAGCGGCTTAAGTCGCGAAGCGTACACAAAAAGCTCACCAAGGGGATCTAAAAAGGAATCCAGCCTGTTTCCGGACGATGAAATGGCGACCCCGGGAGGATTTGAACCTCCGACCTTCACCTTAGGAGGGTGCCGCTCTATCCAGCTGAGCTACGGGGCCGTGGGCACGCTTATAACCCAACTATCGCTTTTTGACAAGCCCCAGCTGGTAATTTTTCTCGCATGTAAATAACCAGGAAGACAAATACCCTTAACAGATCGCTTATAAAAACCTCTGCGGAAATGGTTTCATCGGAGTATTATAAATGAGAGCTTTCACCCCGGACAAAAGCGACAAATGCGGCCTGCGATCACAACTTTCCAGCGTTCTGCTGAATACCACCAGTCCGCCTTTAACCCACTAGAATTTCATCAGACTGAAGACTTTACCGTCTGGAAGTTTACTACGCCCGTTCAAAAACTCAAGTTCCGCCATAAATGCGCATTCATGGATTTCGGCTCCGAATTTTTCTACCAGGTCGACGACGGCTGCCATGGTTCCGCCGGTGGCCAGCAGATCGTCAGCAACAATCACCTTGTCTCCCGGCTTGAAGGCATCTTCGTGAATTTCAAGAGAATCGCTGCCATACTCAAGGTCATAGCTGACACTTCGGGTCTTGTAAGGCAGCTTGCCCGGTTTGCGAACCAGGGTGATCCCAGTTCCCAGTTTATAGGCCAGAGCGGCACCCAGAATAAATCCACGCGCCTCAATCCCGACAATCTGATCTATTTTTTCGCCAATATAGCGATGCGCCAGCAGATCGACCATACGTTGAAAGCTTTTCGCGTCCGCCAAAAGGGTCGTAATATCTTTGAAGATAATCCCCTTTTTGGGAAAATCCGGAATGTCCCTGATAATCTGTTTTAAATCGTCCATCTCATTCACTCCTGAATCCCTCTTCGGACTAATGTTCATTTTCGTCTGATAAGCGTTCCTGAACTGTTTTTCTCAATTTGGCCAGACTTTTGGCCTCGATCTGCCGGATCCGTTCCCGGGTAACCCCAAATTTCCGGCCAATGGTATCGAGAGTCTGCGGCTCCCGATCGTCCAGTCCGAAGCGCATCGCCAGAATTTCCCGTTCATTATCATTCAGCTCTGCCATCCACTCCAGCACATGGGCATAGCGATCGAGATCTTCAATCATACTGCCGGGATCAACAAGATTCTTGTCTTCGATGGTGTCGATCAGACTGTAATCATCATTATCTCCCATCGGATGTTCGATGGAAAAAGTCTTTTTCACCAGCACCATCATGCGCCGGACATAGCGCGCATCCGTACCCATGGCCTCGGCGACCTCTTCAATTTCCGGATCACGCTTGAGGCGATGGACCAGTTCACGGCTGATTTTTGCCAACTTATTGATATCATCGGCAACATGCACCGGCAACCGGATAGTGCGGCTCTGGTTGACCAGCGCACGCTCAATGGATTGCCGAATCCACCAAGTCGCATAGGTTGAAAAACGGCAGCCTTTGCTGACTTTGAATTTTTCAACCGCCTTGATCAGCCCCATGTTGCCTTCCTCAATCAGATCAAGAAAAGGCAATCCCCGGTTCATATAGCGCTTGGCAATCTTAACGACAAGACGCAAATTTGATTCAATCATCCGCTCCCTGGCAGCATCATCCCCTTGTGCAATAAGGCCTGCCAGATAGCGTTCGTCTTCAGCAGTCAGCAGTTTGCTCTTTTGAATTTCCTTCAGATAAAGTTTGATGGCATCAGCCGTCGCCTGCTCGTCATCAGCAGAGGACTCTTTAGGAGCCTTCGCTTCGTTTTCGCCATCAAATTCAACCTCTGAAAAACCGTCCATATCATCCTGATCGTCGGTGACATCGTCTTCAGAATCCACTTCTTTACTGAAATCATCCATTACAGCCTCCTCGGTAAACCAATGGAACTTTCATATCCGTCGCAGAAAAAGACGGTCACTCATTAAAACAAGTGTAGAGACGCCAATAATTCAAGGCAAGTACAAAATCGGGTTAACCGCAGTCTTCCCTTTCCGCACCTCAAAGTGCAAGCGCGGCTTACCTCCACCCGGCGGTACTCCGGATAGCGCAACTTTTTCCCCTTTACTGACATAGTCTCCCATGCGAACCAGATTGCGCTGATTAAAACCATAGACGGTGAAAAGATCATTCTCGTGTTGCAATATGACAAGGAAACCGTAACCTTTTACCCCATCACCACTATAAATGACTTTTCCGGCCTCTGCCGCAGAGACATCCGAACCAGCCCGCACAGCGATCTCGATCCCTTTACCGCCACCGGCTTTTCCCTGTTCACTAAAGGTTCTGACAATTTTACCCCGTAACGGCCATTGCAATTTTTTGATGTTTGTCGCCTGAGGAGCCTTAGTGACGCGCACCGCAGGAGTACGGTGTGGAACCGTTGAGCTCTTGGGTGGCGGTTGCCTGACAGGGGCTCTCGGCTTGGCCACTTGAGGCTTCGGGCTTCGCTGCGGTGCAACCGCAATCGCCCGCGGGACCTCTGGACGAACGACCGGAACTCTTCTCTGACGGGTAGCACCGGGAATGAAAAGCCGGGTCCCGATGCGGAGTTGGCCTGGATCGGAGATACCATTAACCCGGGCCAGATAGGTTTCGTTAACCTGATAGGTCCGACTGATACGGTAGAGAGTTTGCCCTTTGGTCACGGTATGATAAACACCGCTTTGACAACCAGCCAGCAGCAGCCCCAGAAATCCGGCGACAAAGAGATAAAATTTCATGACTTTTTCCTGTTCCTCACCTGGTCAGCCAGATTCACCAACACAGATCTCCGAAAAAGCGTGACTGCATAGTCCATCATAATAAGCCACAGGAAGTTGTCATCAGAAAATTTGTATCAGCAGTATGATTCCGATCAGGACAACAAGCAACAAAAAGGATAAAAGATTAAAGTACTTTTCCAGCAATGCTCGGGCGCTGGAGCCAAACTGATAAAACAACACAGCCACCAGAACTAACCGCACAGGACACTAGTTGAAGTAACGTTGCAGTAAACTCGGGACTGTCCCCAGGGTCATCGAGGGCTGTCCCAAGAGTTTGCGAGCCATGAAACTGAAGCGGTTAGCACCGCAAAGACCTGGGACCGCCCCCGTGCGGGGACAGTCTCGTCTTGCTGCCAGCGACTCTGAAACTAACGCCATTCATAAACGTCCCCGGCCAGGACAAAGCCTAGTCGCAGAGCTGGCGGAAGCGGTTCATAAGCATCCAACTCGTTTCCAATCTGGAGACTTAATTATTGCCATCCAGTGTTTCCGGATGACAACCAGCTAGCTCACACCGGCTCACATTGCCAGCCATTCTCCCCGATCAGCGGCACAAAACGACACCCCATCAAGGTTTGCTGAACGAAGCGGCCATCTTCTCGCTTTATCACCAGGACCAGTTCCTGAGTCTCCCGGTTTCCAACCGGCATGATCAGCTTGCCATTGATTTCCAACTGGTCAAGATACTTCTGGGGGATTTCGGGGGATCCGGCAGCAACCAGGATAGCGTCAAAGGGGGCCTGATCCTGCCAGCCGATGGTTCCGTCGGCAATTTTGATATTGATATTGTACAACCTGAGCTGATCAAGGATTCTGCGGGCTTTGGCCGCAAGCGAAGGGATGCGTTCGATGGAGTACACACGTTTGACCAGTTTAGCCAACACCGCGGTTTGGTAACCGGAGCCGGTCCCCACCTCCAGGACCCGCTCTGAGCCGGTCAAACCAAGAGCTGCGGTCATCACCGCAACGATATAAGGCTGTGAGATCGTCTGCTTTTCCCCGATCGGTAAGGAGCCGTCACTGTAAGCATGACTCTGCAGGCCCGGTTCGACAAAAAGGTGCCGTGGCACATCAAGCAAAGCCTGAATCACCCGCGAATCATCAATGCCACGGGCGACAATTTGCTGCTCAACCATCCTCCGGCGGGCAACGGAATAGTCCATTAGTTGTCCTTGTGCGCTGCGTCCAACCACCCTTGCAGATGGAGATAGGATTGTTCATGAGTAAAATTGGTGCGTAACGGGGTCACCGAGATACGCCCCTGCTGCAAAGCAAAGCTATCGGTTCCGGCGATATCCTGAAAAGCAACCTGTGAACCGCCGATCCAGTAATATTTTCGGCCGCGGGGATCCTCATTGCAGACCACAGCCTCCCCGTAACGTCTTTTTCCCTGCCGGGTCAGTTCAACGCCCAGACAGGTTCCAGCCGGGACATTGACATTCAGGAAGGTATCCTTCGGCAGCCCCTGCGCCAGGACAAGCTTGGCCAGTTTTCGGGCGAAAGCAGCCGCCCGGTCCAGATTCTCAGTCAGAAACTGGTCGGAATCAAGGGACACCGCAAAGGCCGGAAGTCCCATCAGGGCCGCTTCCAAGGCCGCGCTGACCGTTCCCGAGTAGGTAATGTCATCGCCGACATTGCTGCCGCGGTTGATGCCGGAAACAACCAGGTCAGGACGCTGTCGAATCAACCCATGAATGCCGAGATGCACACAGTCGGTCGGGGTACCGTCAACGGCAAACACATCCGCTTTCAGTTCGTCAGCACGCAACGGCCGTTCAAGGGTCACAGAATGGCCAACGGCGCTACGATTACGATCGGGAGCGACCACGACCACCCGGGCCAGATCCTGCAGGGCCTGCGCCAAGGCTTTCAGGCCTGGAGACCTGATACCGTCATCATTGGTCACAAGAATAAGCACAAATCACTCGTCACTGCTGGTCGGATGTTCAAGTTGTTTCCGAATACGCAAAAGATCCGTCTTGATATCTTTGAGGAGATGCTCGGCTGTCTGCTCTGGAGCATCAAACGGTAGGTGGGCCTGAAGCTCGCTCTGCAGTTGCTTCTTTGCCCCGGCAATAGTAAAGCCCTGCTGATAAAGCAGATCCTTTATCAGCAGGGCCGTTTCAACATCTTTACGCCGATAAAGCCTTTGTTTACTACGGCTCTTTACCGGACGCAACTCGGGAAATTCGGTTTCCCAATAACGCAGCACATGAGTTTTCAGCTCCAACAGCGCCGCAACTTCGCCTATTTTATAATAGAGCTTGTCAGGTATTTCAATCACCGCTCGGCTCAACTGGAACTTATGGGTTTTCGTTGATGGCGGCCTTAAGAACCTGGCTGGGTTTGAAAGTCAAGATCTTCCGTGCGGAGATCTCAATTTCACTTCCTGTTTGCGGATTACGTCCACGCCGGGAGGCTTTCTCTTTGACAACGAAATTACCGAAACCGGCAATCTTGATTTTTTCGCCACTCTCCAGGGTATTTTTCATCAAATCAAAAACCATTTCGACAATCGCTGCCGATTCCTTTTTCGAAAAACCTGTTGTCAGGTAAACGCTCTCAATAAGATCTGCTTTGGTCATATTCCCTCCCGCTGAAGCAGGTGTTAAAAGTTCCACTATCTATCTGATTTTTCTAGATTCATACCATACAGAAAAATACACTGCAAGGCCTATCAGCGAATTTCCGCACCCAATTGCTGACAAATGGTCCGAATCAGCTTGTCATGGGATTTATTCACTTCTTCTTCAGTCAGGGTTTTTTCCAAATCACGATAACGCACCCTGATGGCCATACTCTTCTTCCCTTCCGGGATGCCCTTGCCGGTATAGACATCAAACAGGGTGACGTCCTCGATGGTCTTCTGTTTGCTGCCCCGGGCAATATCAAGGACCTGAGCAGCACTGACAGATTCAGCAACCAGCAAGGCGCTGTCCCTGATGACATTGGGATACCTGGAGAGAGGTACGAATTTCCGGGAATCCTCACAGCAGGCGATCAAAACTTCAACGTCCAGTTCGATAAGATAAACCGGCTGTTCGATATCAAACCGTCCCAGCACCTGGGGGTGCACCTCGCCCATGACTCCCAGCGAGTGCCCGTCACGCATCATCAATCCACAGGATTTTCCGGGATGCAGATAGGGTTGAGTGGCCATCGGATCAAAACTGACCTGGTCCATGGAGAGACCGGCCAACAGCTCCTCGACAATCCCCTTAACATCATAAAAATCGATATTGGCCTGGGACTGCGACCACCCTTCAGGTTCACGGCGGCCGGTCAGCACTGCAGTCAACGACAATTTTTCGGCGCAGCCATCCTCAGCCAGGTTGAGCAGATCGAGAAACACCGGGCGCAATTCAAACAACCGCAAATCAGTCGACTTGTAATTGAGATTGCGTACCACCGTCTCCAGCAAACTCGGAACCAGGCTTGTTCGCATGACCGCCTGATCTTCGGACAAAGGATTTCTGAGCGGAATCATCCGTAAACGGTCATCATCGACAGCAAGGCCGAGACGTTTGATGGAATCAGCTGAAACGAACGAATAGTTGATGGCTTCGGCAAAACCGGCCCCGACCATGAGTCGATTCAACAAATCTTTGACCTGTTGCCGTTTGGGCGGCTGTTTGGCATCAACGATCCCTTTCGGCATCGTGACCGGAATTCGATGGTAGCCATAAAGCCTGGCCACTTCCTCGATCAGATCGATTTCACGTTCGATATCCGGACGAAAGCTAGGCACGGTGACTCGGAGGTAATCCGCATCGGCCCCGACTTCGGTCCTGAGACCGATCGATTCCAACAGCTTGGCGATGGTCTCGCGATCCACGACAACATCCAGCAACTGACACGTTTTGGTAACACTGATGTCCAGCACCGGGGTTGTCAACGGCTGCGGATAATTATCGATGACCCCGGAGAGGACCTCCCCCTGCCCGAGTTCTGCGATCAATGCCGCAGCGCGATCAAGAACGGTGGGGATCATATCGATATCAGCGCCCCGCTCGAAACGGTGAGATGATTCGGTATGCAAACCATGACGTTTTGCAGTTCTGCGAATGGAGGTTGGTTTAAAATAAGCCGCCTCCAGGAGGAGGGTGCTGGTATCATCCTGGACTTCTGAATTCAATCCCCCCATCACACCGGCAAGAGCGACCGGTCGGCGACCATCGCAGATCATCAGATCTTCTCCGCTCAGAGTTCTGTCCTGACCGTCCAGAGTAGTGAACATGTCACCTTCCTGAGCTGCTTTGACGACAATCCGCCCCTCTTCCAGATAGCGGAAGTCAAAAGCGTGCAGGGGGTGTCCTAATTCCATCATGACATAGTTGGTCACATCAACGACGTTATTAATAGAGCGCATCCCGACCGCTTCCAGACGCCGCACCAGCCAGTCGGGCGAGGGAGCGATCACAACATTTTTAATCATTCGGGCCGCATAGCGCGGACAGCCATCAGCATCTTCGATGGAGACCGCAGCCTGCTCACTGACCGGTTCGGCACTGACCGCCTTCAGGTCGCTGTTCGGCAGTCGTAATGGTTTGCCGTAGATAGCCGCAACCTCGCGGGCAACGCCGACGACACTGAGACAATCCGGGCGATTAGGAGTCAGGCCGATTTCGATTTTAAAATCTTTCAGCGCAAGAGCTTCGAACACGGGTTGCCCCAGTTGCAGGTCAGCCGGCAGAATCATGATCCCTGCCGATTCATGGGAAAGACCAAGCTCTTTCTCCGAACAGAGCATTCCGGCGGAAATCTGGCCACGGATTTTGGATTTTTTGATCTTGAACTCACCGGGCAGAACCGAACCGGGTTGCGCAAGGGCGACCAGATCACCGGTCTTATGGTTGGTCGCCCCACAGACGACCTGCACCGTCTCCTGCCCGTTATTCACCTGGCAAACCGTAAGCCGATCGGCATCGGGGTGGGTTGCAACATCTTCCAGCTTGGCAACAATGACCGTATCAAGATCGGCACCAATAGCCTCAAGGGAATCAACCTCAAGACCGACCATGGTCAAACGATCACAGAGGCCCTGCGGCGAATCATCGAAGTCGACGAAATCTTTTAACCAGTTATATGTGACTAACATTTATCCAAGTCCTTGCTGAAAATCAGAATTGCTTAAGGAAACGCAGGTCATTTTCGAAAAACAGTCGTAAATCATTGACGCCGTATTTCAACATCGCAATTCTTTCCAACCCCATTCCAAAGGCGAAACCACTGTATTTTTCAGCGTCGTAATGCACTGAATCGAACACCGCAGGATCGACCATGCCGCAGCCGAGAATTTCAAGCCAGCCGGTGCCACCACAGACCCGACAGCCTTTTCCACCACAGATGACACAGGCGATATCGACTTCGGCGCTCGGTTCGGTAAAAGGAAAGAATGAAGGTCTGAAACGAACGCTCAGATTAGCACCGAAATATTCGTTGAGAAAATGAATCAGCACGCCTTTGAGGTCGCCGAAGGTGACATTCTCGTCGACCAGCAAGCCCTCAACCTGATGAAACATCGGGCTGTGGGTCAAATCCGAGTCGCGCCGGTAGACCGTCCCAGGGGCAATGATTCTGATCGGCGGAGCATCTTTAAGCATTGTCCGGACCTGCACCGGTGAGGTATGGGTTCGCAACACCAGGTCATCCTGGATATAGAAGGTGTCCTGCATGTCACGGGCCGGATGGTCCTTGGGGATGTTCAGCGCCTCGAAATTGAAAAAATCCTTCTCAATTTCCGGTCCTTCTTCAACTGAAAACCCGAGCCGGGAAAAGATGTCGCTGATTTCCCGAGTCACCAGGGTAATGGGATGATAGCTACCGGTAGCCTGCCTTCTCCCCGGCAAGGTGACGTCGATCTTCTCGTTGGCCAATTTTTCAGCAATGGCAAGCTGCTGCAATTCTTCCTGCCGCTGGCTGAAGCTTTGCTCGAATTGATCCTTCAGGGTGTTGACCAGACTCCCGATCCGGGGACGCTGTTCGGCAGACAGCTCACGCATGCCTTTCATGACTTCCGTCAAGGCACCCTTTTTCCCGAGAATGCTGACCCTGATATCCTGCAGAGTTTTCAGATCAGCCGCCTGTTCAAGAGCAGACAACGCCTCTTCCTGCAATTGTTGTATACGCTTTTCCATAAAACAATCCGTATCCTATGACAGCGACAGAAGAGCTACCCCGGCTGTCATCACAGCTGATATATTCAATATCAAAAACAATGTGTTTCCAAAAAAAAAGGGAGATGAAGTAGCAACTCCATCTCCCAGGAAGGGTTATCCCTCGGCTACTGCAATCGTGCTTTTGCTGTGTCGACAACAGCGGCAAACCCGGTCGGGTCATTGACGGCAAGATCAGCCATGATCTTGCGGTCCAGAGCGACATCAGCTTGCTTCAAACCATGTATCAAGCGACTGTAGGAGAGACCATTCTCACGCGCGGCAGCGTTGATCCGTGCAATCCAGAGAGCACGAAAATCCCGCTTTTTAACGCGACGGTCACGATAAGCATAGTTTAAGGCGCGATCGACCGCTTCGGTCGCTGACCGGAACAGTTTGCTGCGGGCGCCACGATAACCTTTAGCGAGTTTTAAAACTTTATTACGACGACGTCTGGCTTTAAAGCCTCTTTTTACTCTTGGCATCTCACTTGCTCCTTCTCAAATAATGTTGTTTCGGCATATGCCGCGGTCGGATCTGCAGGGGGAGATATCCCCACAGTTCACAACCAGACCCATCTCGAAAGGCGGGTATTACATGTAGGGAATCAATTGAGCCATGTTGCGGGCATCAGCCTTGGCAACGAGGGTCCCTTGACGCAATTCACGTTTACGCTTAGTGGTCTTCTTGGTCAGAATGTGGCTGGTAAAAGCCTTGTTCCGACGGATTTTACCGCTGCCGGTCTTGCGAAAACGCTTAGCCGCACCACGGTTGGTTTTAATTTTTGGCATTTGGTCTCTCCTGTGACGATTTTTTCTCGGTTAAAAATGATCCTACTTTTTCAACGGCCCGATCATCATTGTCATAAAACGGCCCATTTTGCTGGGCTTAGCTTCGACCTGACCGATATCCTTTAGTGCTTCAACAGCTTTTTCCAGTTGCATCATTCCCTGCTCGGGATGGGCATTTTCACGACCACGGAACATGATGGTCAGCTTGACCTTGTTCCCCTCTTCGAGAAAACGCCGAGCATGTTTAATCTTAAAAGAGAAATCATGCTCCTCAGTCTTCGGTCTCATTTTGACTTCCTTGATCTCGACCTTGACTTGCTTTTTCTTCGCTTCGGAAGCACGCTTGGCCTGCTGGTATTTGTACTTCCCGTAGTCCATGATCCGGCAGACCGGGGGATCAGCTTGAGGCGAAACTTCCACCAGGTCAAGTCCAGACTCTGCAGCCTGGGACAGCGCCTGCTCAATGGAAAGGATTCCGAGTTGCCCACCCTCATCATCAATAACCCGGACCCGCCGTGCACTGATGGCTTCGTTGATATTCGCTTCTTTAGCTATGGCTCTACTCCTTCGCGTATCGTGATTGGAATTATTACAGCTGTTCTGAAAATCAACAACAAAAGACCCACAACGGGTCTTTTTTTATATTACTTGAACGCTGTCGCTTCACTTTTGACGAAATCAACGAACTCGTCAACCTTCATCGAATCGAGATTTTTACCGTCACGATAGCGCGGAGCGACTGTTTCTTCAGCCATTTCCCGATCACCGATAACAAGCATGTACGGGATTTTGGCTACCTGCGCTTCACGGATTTTAAATCCGAGCTTTTCATTACGCAGATCAACTTCAACCCTGATCCCGGCCGCACGCAGTTGCTCATAAACATGCTGGGCATAATCGGCCTGATTATCGGTCACATTCACGACGATCGCCTGAACCGGCGATAGCCAGAGGGGGAAACTGCCGGCATAGTGCTCGATCAGAACCCCGATGAAACGTTCGATTGAACCGACAATAACCCGATGCAACATGACCGGGCGGTGTTTCTCACCGTCAGTTCCGACATAAGTCAGGTCAAAACGATCCGGCAGGGTAAAATCGCACTGGATTGTAGCACATTGCCACTCTCTGTCAAGCGCGTCCTTCAGCTTGACGTCGATCTTGGGCCCATAAAACGCTCCGTCCCCTTCATTGATATCATACGGCTGGCCGCTGTCCTCAAGAGCACTGCGCAAAGCATTGGTCGCCTGCTCCCAGTCACCGTCACTGCCAATGGATTTTTCCGGACGGGTGGATAGCTCCATGGTGTACTGGAAACCGAAAATTCCCGCCACATCCTGGACAAAACGCATGACACCCTTGACTTCTTCATCAATCTGATCCGGACGACAGATGATATGGGCATCATCCTGGGTAAATCCACGCACCCGCAACAGCCCATGGAGAACGCCCGACTTCTCATGACGATGGACCGTGCCCAACTCAAAATAACGAACCGGCAGATTCCGGTAAGAACGGGGCTTGGACTTATAAATAAGCATATGGGCCAGACAGTTCATTGGCTTAATGCCGTAACCCTGCTCATCCACTTCCGTGAAATACATATTTTCACGGTAGTTCTCATAGTGCCCGGACATCTTCCAGAGCTCGGTCTTCAGAATCTGCGGACCAACGACGATGTCATAACCACGCTTTAAGTGCTCTTTGCGCTCAAAATCCTCAATAATGGTCCTGAGCATTGCCCCTTTCGGATGCCAGAGCACCAGCCCGCCACCAGCCTCTTCACTGAAGGAGAACAGGTCCAGTTCGCGACCGAGCTTTCGGTGGTCTCTCTTCCGGGCCTCTTCCAGTCTTTCCAGGTGGACGTTGAGATCCTTCTTATTGAGAAAAGCGGTTGCATAAACCCGCTGCAACATTGCGTTGTGTTCATCACCACGCCAATAAGCCCCGGCCAGGCTGGTCAGTTTAAAGGCCTTATGGACACCGATACGCGGGACGTGTGGTCCCCGGCAGAGGTCGACAAAGTTGCCCTGCCGATACAGCGACACTGTCGGTTCCTGCAGATCCTCAATCAGTTCGACCTTATAGGCCTCACCCATCCCGCGAAACATGGCAATAGCATCATCGCGGCTCATCACTTCTCGAGTGACCGGCAGATCAGCCTTGGCAAGCTCCGCCATTTTCTTTTCGATTACCGGAAAATCCTCGGGAACAAACTTTTTGGTTGCGCTGTAAAAGTCGTAGTAAAAACCGTCTTTGATGGCGGGACCAATGGCCACTTGAACCTCATCTCCGTACAGTTCCTTGACCGCCTGGGCCATCAAGTGAGCACAGGAATGGCGGATAATCTCAAGGGCCTCAGGGGAATTCTGAGTGATAAGAGACAGACTCCCGGAGTCCTCCAGCGGTCTGGTCACATCGATCAACCGACCGTTGAAGCGCGCCGCAATCGATTGCCGGGCGAGGCCCTCACCAATAGAGGCAGCCACATCATAGGGAGTGGTTCCCGACGCCACTTCCTTTTTGGTTCCGTCTGGAAGTTCTATCTCCAGTAATGACATAATCAATCTCCCTAAACGAAAAAAGGCATCTAAGCGATGCCTCGTGTCAGGACAGTTTTATCTGATTGCCAGGTTCTGGTAGGCACGGGCGGGATTGAACCGCCGACCCCTACCGTGTCAAGGTAGTGCTCTCCCACTGAGCTACGTGCCTGCAACCAACTGCGGCGTTCTTGTATCAAATCGCCAGATAAACTGTCAAGCTGTTTTCTTATCTTCACTTCGTTTTTTTACATACTCAACGAATCACAACGTTTAACGAAGTAAAACATTTCACGCTTGCCTGATTTAGAGGACAAAGATAAAGTAAATCACTGTTTTGACTGAATAGCAATAGATCATATCAGTTTTTCATCTTTCTGCCTGTAGGGAAGCACAAGACAAGGGAGTCAACAAGGTGCAAACAATCGACCAACTGATTCAGCTGAGCTGTCGCCAGCATCAAGATAGAGTTGCCCTGCAACACAAACATAAAAACCGCTGGACCCCGCTGACCTATCAAAAGCTTTGGGACACAGTCGAAAAAATCGCTTCCGGGCTGCGCCAGCTGGAAATAGCGGACCGTTCCCACATCGCCCTGCTCGGTCCTTCCTCTCCACGCTGGGTGACTTCATACCTGGCAATCATGCGGGCCGGCTGCATCGCTGTGCCGGTCGACAAGGAACTCAAGGCGGCTGAGCTGCGCCACATCCTTAACGATTCGGATGCTGAAGCGGTATTCGTCGCCCAACCTCAATTTGAGACCTTGCTCGATGTGATCGACGATCTGCCTCAATTGAAAAAAATCATCCTTCTCGACACTCCGTTGTCTGAATTGAGTGAAAAGGGGGATATCGCTAAGGCCCTTGAAGACCTGTCCACCCTCTGGCACGATCTGGTGCTTGATCTCGACATCCCGGCCGCGCGAAGAAATAAAATCGAAGAGGCGGTCATTCACGCCCACGCACTGCTGACTCGCAAGGACGAGACCGCCGCCACCGAAAAGAAGAAACCCAATTTCCTCTCCGAGTCCGAACGCTTGCGCAATCGCCTGCGGAAAGAAAAACGTCTGTTTGCCTATAAGGATATCCTCAATCCGGACCGACTTCCCCCCAGCACCGTCAAAGCCACTGATATCGCCATTATCCTCTATACCTCAGGCACGACCGGTAGAGCCAAAGGGGCGATGCTCAGCCACCGCAATATTGTCAGCAATATTGAAGCGGTCACCCAGCGGTTTCAACTCAAAAGCAACATCGCAACCCTCTCCTTTTTGCCCATTAACCATGTTTTTGAACAGGTCTGCGGAGTTCTGCTTCCGCTGTCGCTCGGCGGTAAAGTCACCTTTGCTGAATCCATAAAAAAACTGGGCGACAATCTCAACGAAATCAAACCCACTTTCCTGCTCGGCGTACCGGCCGTCTTTCGCCTGCTCTATGACCGTATTATCAAGAACATCAATGCCAACCCGACATCCCGGCTGCTTTACAAATTCGGTCTGACCAGAAAAATCGTCGCCGGAAAAGTCCAGAAAGCGGTCGGTGAGGAAACCACTTTTGTGAGCGGCGGGGCCGCCCTTGACCCGGATATCGCAGAGGGATTCAAAGCGCTCGGCCTCAACCTGCTCCAAGGCTACGGCATTACCGAGACCTCCCCGGTCATCTCTGCGGAAAGTCCCTTTAAAGGGAAGCCTGGCACCGTCGGTGAAGTGTTGGACGATGTAGAAGTCAGGATCGAGAATCCCAACCGGGACGGCGAAGGTGAAATTCTGGTTAAAGGTCCGAACGTCATGCTCGGCTATTACAAAAACGATGAGGCCACGGAAGATGTGCTGCACGATGGCTGGTATCACACCGGAGATCTCGGCCGCTTTGATGAGGACCGCATGCTTTCCATCTGCGGGCGGGTCAAAAACCTGATCGTCACCCCGAACGGTAAGAATGTCTATCCGGAAGAAGTGGAAAACCAACTCCTGAAAAGCCCCTATATCGCCGAGATCATGGTCTACGGACACAAAGTCGGGCGGACCGCGGAAGAGGTCTATGCCGTCATTTACCCGGACGAAGAGGCCCTGTTCACCCTGGTCAAGGATCGCGATGACAAACCGATGTCGGCGGCCGAAATCGAGGATTTGATCCGCAAGGAGATCCTGACTTACGGGAAGGCCCTGGCCGACTATAAAAGGGTCAAGAAGTTCACCCTTCGGGAAGATGAGTTCCCGAAAACAACAACGCGCAAAATCAAGCGTTACATTGTGGAGCCGGAAATTTCCACAACCTGACCGCCGCCGTAACCAGCAGACCAAATACGCCAAAGCCCCGCTCATTCCAAGCGGGGCTTTTTATTTGACAACAAAATGATCACGTCTGGCCAGGATTTACGGAACCTCACCCGTGCAAAATCATGGGCTCAACCCGGCAAGTTGCTCATTCTCCCAATCCTGCTCGGCCACAACTTACCCGAGATCGTTTTCAACCCTGATCAGGCGGGTCGGTTGAACGATAATGTCAAGCTCCTCGATCTCAGCAAGAGCCAAAGAGATATCCGCCTCCAACGCAGCATGCGTCATCAACACAATCGGCACGGAATCGGCTTCATGACTTTCCGGCTGCAGCATCGACTGGATGCTGATGTTATGCAGACCGAGGCAACCGGCGATCTTGCCCAGCACACCGGGGCGATCGACGGTAGTAAAGCGCAGGTAATAGTGGCTTTCAATTTCGCTCATGGCTTTGACCGGCAAGGTCCGGATCTGCTCTGTACAATAGCCCATAATGGGAATTCGCGGACGCGCCCCGGCAATCTGATCACGGCTGATCGCCATAACATCGCCCATCACCGCGCTGGCAGTGGCATCCATTCCGGCTCCGCTGCCATACAACAGGGTCGGGCCGACGAAATCTCCGGTCAGCCGTACCGCGTTAAAAACACCATCGACTTCCGCCAACTGGTAAGTGTCTGGAATCATGGTGGGATGGACCCTAACCTCAATCTGGTTGCCATAATTCTTACCGATGGCCAGCAGCTTGATCTTGTACCCCATCTGGCTGGCAAAGCGGATATCAATCCCGTCGATATTGCTGATCCCTTCCCTATAGACCTGATTAAAATCGACAGTGGTGCCGAAACATAAGGCGGACAGCAGGGCTATTTTATGGGCGGTATCCACTCCTTCGATGTCGAAGGTCGGGTCGGCTTCAGCATAGCCCAACTCTTGCGCTTCTTTAAGGACCGGCGCAAAGTCGCCACCCTCATCGGTCATCTTGGAAAGAATGAAGTTACAGGTCCCGTTGAGAATCCCGAGCACCGAACTGAACTGATTGGCACAGAGGTTTTCCTTGATCGCCGAGATGATCGGAATGCCGCCACCAACAGCGGCTTCAAACAGGACCGAAACCCCATTTTCATTGGCCGCTGCGACAATTTCCTGGCCATGCAGAGCCATCAGCGCCTTATTGGCAGTGACAATGTGCTTGCCCTGGCTGATCGCTTTCAGAATAAAGCTTTTTGCCGGCTCATAACCGCCGATCAATTCGATAACGATATCAATCTCCGGATTGCTGATGACCTGCTCAACATCCGTGGTCAGGATACCGGCCTCAAGTTGAACGCCACGATCGGTGGTGATGTCCAGATCGGCTATTTTGACCAGCTCCAACCTTTGCCCGAGCCGGCCTTCAATAACATCCGCATTGTTCTGAAAAACCCTGACGACCCCGGTTCCAATCGTTCCGAAGCCAAGCAATCCCACCTTGATGGATTTCATGACAACCTCAATTCTGAAAATTCCCCTCATCTAAAGGGTGTGTTAATGGCTTTCCTTTTCAACATTCCTGGCAATCTTGTCCAGCAACCCGTTGATAAAGGCCGCCGATTCTTCGGTTCCATAGCGCTTGGCTATTTCAATAGCTTCATTGATCGAGACACTGGCCGGGATTTCCGGCAGATAGAGCAACTCGTAAGCGGACATCCGCAGAATCGAAAGATCGACCGGAGTCATTCGTTCCAGGGACCAGTTTTTGGCAACTTCGGAAATCTTGCGGTCGAGGACCGACCGATACTCAACAACCCCCTTGACCAGGGTTTCCGCAAATATCCGCGTCGAAGTTGCCAGGGGCTCCTCGGTGCTGTCCAGGGGCTCGCCAAGGGCATCATCGGCAAAACGGAAATTATCCCAAAAAGAATCCAGCAAACGCCCCGGATCCACCTGCTCACGCTCTAACTTCAGTGCATAGAGCATTTTTAACGCGCACTCGCGCCCTACGCGCCGATTGTAGGACATCGTCTCAGACCGCTCCTAGGAGATTAACCATCTCAATGGCACTCATGGCCGCTTCAACGCCTTTGTTACCGGCTTTTGTCCCGGCCCGTTCAATGGCCTGCTCAACCGAATCCGTGGTCAGCACCCCGAAAGCGACCGGCAACCCCGACTCCAGAGAGGCCGCAGCAATCCCTTTGGTCATTTCAGAACTGACATATTCAAAGTGAGGAGTTCCGCCACGAATCACCGCCCCCAAACAGATCAGGGCGTCGTATTTCCCGGAACCTGCCATTTTTTTAGTCACCAGGGGCAGTTCAAATGCACCGGGCACTTTAACGACCGTCAAGTTGGTCTCTTCTGCACCATGACGAACCAAGGTATCAAGCGCACCCTCAACCAGGCGATCGACGATAAAACTGTTGAAACGGCTGACAACAAGGCCAAACCGCAACCCCTTGGCATCAAGTTTTCCTTCAATAATTTCAGGCATATATTCCTCCAGACATCGCCTACTGCTAGAGATTTTCCAGCAGGTGGCCCATTTTTTCACGTTTGGTCTTCAAATATTTCAAATTGCTGCTATGAGGTGGCATTTCGATGGCGACCCGCTCCACGATTTCCAGGCCATAACCCTCCAGCCCGACGATCTTTTTAGGATTATTGGTCATCAGACGTAATTTCCGGATACCCAGCTCAGAGAGGATTTGCGCACCCAGCCCATAGTCACGCAGGTCGTCGTCAAACCCCAGCACATGATTGGCTTCCACCGTATCATGCCCCTGATCCTGTAACGCATAAGCTTTCAGCTTGTTCACCAAGCCGATTCCGCGACCTTCCTGGCGCATATAGAGCACTACCCCTTTGCCCTCTTTCTGGATCTGCGCCATGGAAGCATGCAGCTGCTCGCCACAGTCACAACGCTGCGAACCGAACACATCACCGGTCAGACATTCGGAGTGCACCCGGACCAGAACCGGTTCATCTGGATTAAGGTCACCTTTGACAAGAGCCATATGCTGAGCATGGTCAACATCGTTTTCATAGACAATGGCCTTGAAATCACCGCCGAAAGGGGTCGGCAGGCTGGTTTCCGCCGCCCGTCGCACCAGCAATTCCTTGCGCATCCGATAGGCCACCAGTTCCGCGATGGAGATGATTTTCAGATCATGCCGAGCCGCAAAAACTTCCAATTGCGGCATTCTGGCCATGGTCCCGTCCTCATTCATAATTTCGCAAATGACCCCGGCGGGTTTCAAACCGGCCAACCGGGCCAAATCCACAGACCCTTCGGTCTGCCCCGCCCGTACCATGACGCCGCCCTTTTTAGCCCGCAGCGGGAAAACATGCCCCGGCCGGGCCAAGTCACGCGCGGTAGTCTCATCGGCGACGGCCACCTGAATGGTGTGGGCTCGGTCTGCAGCCGAGATGCCGGTCGTGACGCCGCGCCGGGCCTCGATGGAAATGGTGAAAGCGGTCCCAAAAGAGGAATTGTTGTCCGAAACCATCAACGGCAGGTCAAGTTCATCCGCACGTTCTTCAGTCAACGACAGGCAGATCAGCCCACGTCCCTCTTTGGCCATGAAATTGATTTTTTCAGCGGTAATCAACTCGGCTGCAACAACCAGATCGCCTTCATTTTCGCGATCTTCATCATCGACCAGGATCACCATTTTGCCCTGACGGATATCTTCCAGGGCAGCTTCTATCTTTGAAATCGGCATGACATTATCCTTTATCTGTGCCAACACGTCGGCACCCATCATTTTTGTAACAGTATTCGACCACCAGAATGACCCGCAGTCGTAGTCGGCTGTTATCTCACAGAAAGCCGTTTTTGGCAAGAAAGTCAAGGCTAACGCCTTGCGGTTCGTCCTTGGTGGAGTGAAACCGCAGCAGCCGCTCGACATAGCGCCCGAGGATGTCGGTTTCGATATTCACCGAAGTCCCCTCCCGACATGAGCGTAACGTGGTATGGGCAAGAGAATGGGGGATGATCGCAACCGCAAATCCCTGGCCATCCACCTTATTGACGGTCAGGCTAATCCCGTCAATAGCGACCGACCCTTTTTCAACAAGATAGGGCAAAGCCGCCTGCGGAACATTAAATTCGAAGCGGATGGAGTTCTGATCCTGGTAACGTCGCCGCACCGTGGCAACGCAATCGACATGCCCGCTGACTAGATGGCCTCCGAGACGATCGGCCAGGCGCAATGCCCGCTCCAGGTTGACCTCGCTGTTGGGACGAAGCTGACCAAGGGTCGTACGGTCCAGGGTTTCGGGCGAGACATCAACGCAAAAGCTCTCAGCGTTCCAGCTGACCACGGTCAGACAGGCGCCATTAACAGCGATACTTTCTCCCAATGCCAAGTCGTCAGCCGCCATGCTGCTGCAAATATGCAGCTGGGCCGAATGACCACGACGGTCAAGCTTTTGCACTGTTCCAACCGCCTGAATCAGTCCGGTAAACATGGATTCAAGTCTCCTGTTATCAATAAATCGTTTTCGATTTGCTCAAAACGGATATCCGTAAGAACCTCGGCAGTTGCCATTTTATCACAACCTGGGCCAGCAAAAATGCCACGGGCCGGTAAACCGCCAAGTATTTTGGGAGCCGCAAACAGCATCAGTTGATCAATCAGCCGCTCTTGCAAGGCCGCCGTGGCCAGGGTCGCCCCACCTTCCAGCAACAGCCGCTGGACCTGGCGTCGCCCGAGTTCACGCCACAGCATCGGTAACGACACCTTGTCGCCCTTCAGTGGAAGCACCAAAATCTCGGCACCAACCTCCTCAAGACGTCTGATTTTATCTGTGTCTTGAACTCCCGTGGCAATCAGGGTGGCTGCGGCAGAGGACTGCCTCAACATCCGGCTGTTGGGCGGCATCCGCAACCGACTGTCAACAACAACTCTGAGAGGGTCCCGCCCACCCCCTTCATCCAAGCGGGTATTTAACAGCGGATCATCGTGGAGTACGGTTTCAATGCCGACCATGATTGCCTCAACCCGATCCCGCAAATGATGAACATGCCGCCGGCTTGCAGCGGAGGAGACCCATTTCGAATCTCCATTCCAGGTTGCGGTTGCCCCATCAAGAGTCATGGCGGTTTTATAGATGGTAAACGGCAGACCGCTCAGGATGTGCTTTTTAAATGGTGCAATCAGCCTCCGGCATTGCTCTTCCTGCACGCCGACCAAGACGTCAATACCGGCTTTTTCCAGCAAAGCGATTCCGGCCCCGGCAACTTGCGGATTTGGATCGGTAACGCCAACGAACACTCTCTTGACCCCGGCTGCCACCAAGGCTTCCGCACAAGGTGGAGTTTTCCCATAGTGGGAACAGGGTTCCAGGGTTACATAGACATCGGCATCCCGGGCACGCGCGCCAGCATCCCTGAGCGCAAAAACTTCCGCGTGCGGCTCGCCAGCCCGTGGATGAAATCCCCGTCCGACAATTTCGCCATCCTTAACGATGACCGCCCCAACCGCCGGATTAGGTGCCGTTCTGCCCAAGCCCTGGCAAGCGAGGTCCAAGGCGCATTGCATATAATAGAGCTGCTGGTCGCTAACCATTATTGTTATCCGTCACGCAAAAAAAACAAACCGGAATACCTTGAAGTCCTGTCTGCCTAATGACCGCACAGGAACTGGGATCCCGGTTGTTGCAACAGTACAGGGTCGTTCATTTGGAGTTTTTGAGTAAATCGTTCAGTTCAGCCATAAATTCATTAATATCTTTAAATTGCCGGTAGACCGATGCAAACCGAACATAAGCAACCTCGTCAGCATCATGCAGAATATCCATGACTGCCTTGCCGATCTGGCTGGCGGCGATTTCCTTATCTCCGCACTCCTGAAATTGACGCTCGAGCTGATCAACCATGGCCTCAATCTCTTCAATGGAAATCGGCCTTTTTTCACAAGCGCGCTGCATTCCGGCAATGATTTTAGAGCGGTCGAAAGCCTCTCGACGGCCGTCTTTTTTGATCACCCAGGGCAAAATTTCTTCGACCCTTTCGTAAGTCGTAAAGCGCCGTTCACAAGATGGGCATTCCCGTCTCCTGCGCACATTATTCCCTTCTTTGCCGAGCCGGGAATCAACAACCCTGGTATCGTCATAACCGCAGAATGGACAATTCATCCGTCGTTACTCTTCCCATGAAGGCGGAATTTAATTCCCGCTTCTCCTAGCATTTCCAAAGACAACTCATCAGGATAGCCGCGCGCATAAACAACCTCGGAAACCCCAGCATTAATCAGCATTTTACTACATATAATACATGGCGAATCAGTACAGTACACTGTTGCGCCGGCAATATTGACGCCATGGCGAGCAGCCTGAATGATGGCGTTCTGTTCCGCATGCAGCCCGCGACAAAGCTCGTGGCGTTCCCCCGAAGGGACCTTCAGCTTCTCCCGCAAGCAACCGCTTACGTCACAGTGGGTAATGCCGCTCGGCACCCCATTGTAGCCGGTTGCCAGAATATTCCGTTCCTTAACCAGAACAGCACCGACCTGTCTGCGCATACAGGTAGAACGAGTCGCTACCAGATGCGTGATATCCATAAAATATTCGTCCCAGCCAGGTCGGCGCATCATGGTCCTCGTTACTTCAAGCGGTGAGCGTAAAGTGGAAACTGCAGACACAGATCCTTGACTTCGCTTCTGATTTTTTCAAGCTCCGCTTTATTATCAATATTTTTCAAGGCGCGATCGATCCACTCGGCAACTTTGACCATTTCCGCCTCTTTCAGCCCGCGGGTCGTAGTCGCCGGGGTGCCGATACGAATGCCACTGGTCACAAACGGCGACCGGGTGTCGAAGGGAACCGCATTTTTATTCACCGTGATACCGGCTTCCTCCAAAGTATGTTCGGCGACCTTCCCGGTGATTTCGGTACCGGTGAAATCAAGCAGCATCAGGTGATTATCCGTCCCGCCGGACACCAATTTATAGCCGCGCTCCACCAGTCCACCGGCCAGTGCCTGGGCATTTTTCACCACTTGTTCGGCATAGCCCTTGAATTCCGGAGAGAGAGCTTCTTTCAGGGCCACCGCCTTGGCTGCAATAACATGCATCAACGGCCCCCCCTGAATACCCGGGAAAATATTGCTGTTGAGTTTTTTACCCCACTCTTCCGTACAAAGGATCATCCCCCCGCGTGGGCCACGCAGGGTCTTATGGGTGGTGGTGGTGACGAATTCTGCATAAGGAACGGGGTTCGGATGGACCCCGGCCGCCACCAGGCCAGCAATATGCGCCATATCGACCATAATAACAGCGCCAACCGCATCGGCAATTTTGCGAAAGGCCGGAAAATCGATTTCCCGGGGATAGGCACTGGCTCCGACCACGATCAGCTTGGGCTGGTGCTCCTTGGCGAGTCTTTCAACTTCGTCATAGTCGATGGTGCCGGTTTCAGCCTTGAGTCCATAGGGAACGATATTATAGAGTTTGCCGGAAAAGTTGACCGGGGAACCATGGGTCAGGTGGCCGCCATGAGCAAGGTTCATCCCCAAAACCGTATCGCCAGGCTGGCAAACCGTCATGTAAACAGCCATATTCGCCTGGGAACCGGAATGAGGCTGAACATTGGCATGTTCAGCGCCAAACAACTCTTTGGCCCGATCAATCGCCAGTTGTTCTGCGACATCAACACATTCGCAACCGCCATAATACCTTTTGGCCGGATAGCCTTCGGCATATTTATTGGTCAGGACGGAGCCCTGAGCTTCCAGAACCGCTTCACTGACGAAGTTTTCCGAGGCGATAAATTCAAGATTATATTCCTGGCGACGGGTTTCATCCGCCACGACCTGGGCAATTTCGGGATCAAAAGATGCTAAATTCGGACCGGTCATATGCTTCCTCCATAAAAACTATGCTTTAAATAGTACGCTCTTTTATAAGCCAGCAGAAAAAACTCTACCAGGAAAATAAATCTTCTCGCCAGCAAAGATAAAAAAAACGGGGCGCTGCAGCCTGCCCCGTCGTGATGAACCGTTTCCCTTTACGGCTGTTCAAGAGCCGCGATTTTATCCAGACGGTTTTGGTGCCGTCCTCCTTCGTAGTCCGCATCGAGCCAGACTTCAACCAATTTCTGCCCTTGCTCGGGGCTCAGCAAGCGCCCCCCCAGCACCAGGATATTGGCATTGTTATGCTCACGAGCCATCTGCGCCGTGAACTCATCGTGGACCAGGGCAGCGCGGATCCCCGGAAACTTATTCGCCGCAATGGACATCCCGATTCCGGTGCCGCAAATCAGGATTCCCGCTTCAGCAGCTCCGCTGGTCACCGCCTTGGCAACCAAAGCGGCATAGTCCGGATAATCGACCGAATCCTGCTTATGAGTACCATGATCAACATATGCTATGTTGCGCTGTTGGAGTTTTTCAACAATAGCGGTCTTCAGTCCCAACCCGCCATGGTCGCTGGCAATTGCAATCATTGATAGCCTCAGATCTTTTTAAAAGCCAAAGTGGCGTTAGTGCCTCCGAAGCCGAACGAGTTCGACAGCGCAACCTGACAATCGGCTTCGCGTGCTTCATTCGGAACATAATCGAGGTCGCATTCAGGATCGGGCTCATGATAGTTGATGGTCGGCGGCACCACCCCGGTTTTCAAGGTCAGAGCCGAATACACCGCCTCGATACCGCCGGCGGCACCGAGCCCATGCCCAGTCATACTCTTGGTAGAGCTGATCAGGGTTTTTCTGGCATGATCGCCCAAAACCGATTTGATCGCCATGGTTTCGTAAAGATCGTTAAAATAGGTCGAGGTCCCATGGGCGTTGATATAGTCGATATCTTCGGGGTTTAAACCGGCAGTTTTTAGAGCCATGGCAATACAACGCGCAGCCCCCTCCCCGCCTGCAGCCGGCTGGGTCAGATGGAATGCATCGCTGCTCAAGCCGTAACCGACCACTTCACAGTAAATCTCAGCACCGCGTTTTTTAGCACTTTCGTACTCTTCCAAAATAAGAATACCAGCACCTTCAGCCATAACAAATCCATCACGGTTTTTCTCGAACGGACGGCTGGCGGTCTGCGGATCGTCATTCCGGGTTGACAGGGCTTTCATAACATTGAAGCCACCGATGCCCAGCGGCGTGATCGTCGATTCCGTACCACCAGCAAACATGGCATCGGCATCACCGCGAGCAATCATATGATAGGCGTCACCGATGGAGTGAGTTCCGGTTGCGCAAGCTGAAACCGAGGACAGGTTGGGACCCTTAGCGCCAAACTTGATGGAAATGTGACCGGGCGCAAGATTGATAATCAGCATCGGAATGAAAAACGGGCTGATCCGCTTGTAACCTCGTTCAAGCAAGACTTTATGATATTGCTCGATCGCCGGCAACCCGCCCAAACCAGAGCCGACCAGCACCCCGACTCGGTCGGCGTTTTCTTCGGTGATCTCCAGACCGGAATCTTTCAGTGCCATGTCAGCCGCGCCAAGACCATACTGGATAAAGAGATCCATTTTTTTAATCTCTTTTTTCTCAATAAAATCTTCAGCTACGAAATCTTTGACCTCACCGGCGATTTGTGTGGCCAGATCAGAGGCATCGAACCGGGTCACGGTAGCGATCCCTGACTGGCCATTGGTCAGTGCGGCCCAGTTCTTCTCAACACCGGTGCCCAAAGGGGAGACAACTCCCAGGCCGGTGACTACAACTCTACGCATAAGTCATCTCACCTTGATAATTCATTGACGTTTGCTTGGATGGAATATACATGTTTTTTTTACGGCAGGAAGCTTCAGATGGCGCCGAACCGAAATCCGGCACCATCAATTCAAAAAGATCAGGAAGCTTTGCTGATGTATTCGATAGCGTCTTTGACGGTCTGGATTTTCTCAGCATCCTCGTCAGAGATCTCGACATCAAACTCTTCTTCCAGAGCCATAACCAGCTCAACGGTATCCAGGGAATCAGCACCAAGATCGTCCATGAACGATGCATCGGTCGTAACCTGATCTTCATCAACACCCAGTTGTTCTGCTACAATCTGCTTAACTCTTTCATCAATAGAAGCCATTCGCTTTCCTCCTCGTGTGTTATTTCGGCCCAACTTTGTAAGCCAACTTGTTTACATGTACATTCCGCCGTTGACGCCGACCACCTGACCGGTAATATACCCGGCCTGGTCCGACGCCAGGAAAAGAACAGTATAGGCAATATCATCGGCGGAGCCGAGCCTCTCCAGAGGAATCTGCGCAGCCAATTCCTGGCGCTTCTGCTCCGGCAGGGCATCGGTCATATCCGTGGCAATAAATCCGGGGGCTACGGCATTGACAGTGATATTGCGTTTTGCCAGTTCACGGGCATTCGATCGGGTCAGCCCCATCAAGCCGGCCTTACTGGCACAATAATTCGCTTGTCCGGCATTGCCCATCTGGCCAACTACCGACGCAATATTGATAATCCGCCCACTACGCTGCTTGGTCATGACCTTGGCGACCGCACGGGTACAAAGGAAGGCCCCTTTGAGATTGACACTGAGAACAGCATCCCAATCTTCGTCCTTCATGCGCAGCAGCAGTGCGTCACGGGTAATCCCGGCATTATTGACCAAGATATCGATACGGTCAAAAGCTTCTTTAGCGGCATTCACCATCCGCTCGACATCGTCGGCAACGGTCACGTTGCCCTGCACGGCAATCGCCTCGGTTCCAGCAGCTTTCAACTCAGCAACAAAGGCTTCAGTCGCTGCAAGATCAATATCCACAGCAACAATCTTTGCACCCTGAGCAGCAAGGGCCAGGGAAATACTCCTCCCGATACCGCGGGAAGCACCAGTCACCAGAGCAACTCTTTCTTTAACCATAATCGACTCTCCTAAATCAAGATATTGAATAAATATAGCACTCTTTCTAGGCCTTGGCTAAACTGTCGAGATCGCAGATATTAATCAGTTCAGCCTGGCGATCAATCCGCTTGATAAGGCCTGTCAGCACTTTGCCGGGGCCGATTTCAACATAGCGGGTCACCCCCAGGCGCTTCATGCACTGGACTGATTCATCCCAACGCACCGGAGCACAGACTTGCTCCACCAGCAGTTCCTTGACTCGCGAGGGATCCTGGTAGGGGGCTGCTTCGACATTACTGACCAAGGGGATACGGAGAGGATTGACGGATAACGGCGCCAGGACCTCTTGCAGGCGGAGCGCTGCCGGAGCCATCAGGCTGGAGTGAAAAGGTGCACTCACCGGGAGCAGCATGGCTCTTTTAGCTCCGCGTTCCTTGGCAAGTTCAAGGGCCCGTTCAACCGCAGCGGCATGGCCGGCAATAACAATCTGCCCCGGGCTGTTGAAGTTGGCGGGAGCGACGGCGTCTCCCTGCGCGGCCTCCCGGCAGAGCTGATCCAGTTCTGCAGCATCAATGCCGATGACCGCGGCCATGGCCCCGGTACCAACAGGAACCGCTTCCTGCATAAAAGTACCACGCTGATGAACGGTTTTAACCGCATCGGCAAACGCCAGTGCGCCGGTTGCAACCAGGGCTGAATATTCACCCAGGGAATGACCGGCCACATAGGCGGGTTCAAGGCCCTTTTCCTGCTGCAACACCCGAAGTGCCGCGACACTGGTCGTCAAGATGGCCGGCTGGGTATTGGCAGTCAGCTTCAAAGCCTCATCAGGGCCGGAAAAACACATTCCAGCGATATCGAAGCCGAGGGCATCATTGGCTTCGGCAAAAACATCTTTAGCAACAGCAAAATTATCGGCCAGGTCTTTTCCCATTCCGGAAAACTGTGACCCCTGACCCGGGAAAACAAATGCAATCATTTCAACACCTAAATAAATAAATGGTCAGCTTACCAGCGAATCAGAGCTGAAGCCCAGGTAAAACCGCCACCAAAAGCTGCAGACAAAAGCAGATCCCCCTCTTTGAGCAGACCCTGCCGAAAAGCTTCATCTATGGCAATCGGAATTGTCGCCCCAGAGGTATTACCGTATTTATCGACATTGATAAAATTCTGCTTTTCAGTCAGCCCCAGCCGCTTGGCCGTGGCCTCAAGAATGCGGAGATTGGCCTGATGGGGAATGAACAGTCCGACATCCGCGCTGGAAAAACCGTTGGCTTCAAGTGCTTCTTTAGAGACATCGGTCAATGAGCGCACAGCCACTTTGAATACTTCGTTCCCCTGCATTTTCAGGTAAGGCAAGCGCGCATCAACCCCTTCAGGAGAGGAAGGATTTCGCGAGCCGAATCCGGGCTGATAAAGCAACTCAAGATAATTACCGTCAGAATGCAGATGGGTGGAGAGGATACCGGACTCGCCGTCCTGAGCTTCAAGCACGACCGCACCGGCCCCGTCCCCGAACAGGACACAGGTATTCCGGTCGGTCCAGTCGACAATTCGGCTGAGGGTTTCCCCACCAATAACCAGCGCCCGCTTTCCGCGGCCATTGGTTAGGTAATCATTGGCAGCAGACAAAGCAAAAAGAAACCCACTGCAGGCGGCCGACAGATCGTAAGCGAAAGCATTTTGTGCTCCAAGCTTAGCCTGGATGATGCATGCCGTGGCCGGCCAGGGATAGTCGCCGGTAATCGTTCCCATGACAATCAGATCGATATCTTCGGCTTTGACTCCAGCCATATCGAGGGCACGCTGGGCAGCGATGGTCGCCATATCCGAAGTACATTCCCCTTCAGCGGCGATCCGACGCTCCTTGATGCCGGTTCTGGCGATAATCCAGTCATGATTAGTATCGACCATTTTCTCCAGATCGAAATTAGTCATGATCTTTTCCGGCAGATAAGAACCGGTTCCAATAATTCGAGCTTTCATTTTATTAGAGTCTCCGTTTTCGGTTCCCGAAAGTAAAACCTACAGCAACGCTGCCAGCCTCTCTTCAAAGCGAACCTGAGCGTACTCACCTGCCTGCCGAATTGCAATACTGATTGCAACAGGGTCGGAACTGCCATGACAGACGATTCCCGTTCCGGCGATTCCTAACAAAGGCGCACCACCATACTCGGCAGGATTAATTCTTTTCTTAAAAGCTGAAAATGCGGAGCGGCTGAGGAGATAACCAAGCTTGGCCAGGAAACGTCTTTCAATTTCCTGTTTGAGCATCGTGCCCACAGCAACCGCAAGCCCCTCGGAAACTTTCAGCAGAACGTTCCCAACAAACCCGTCACAGACGACAACATCGACCGCACCGTTATAGACATCGCCACCCTCGACATAGCCAAGGTAATTCAGTTGTGAATCCCGGAGCAGGCAATGAGCTTCGCGGGTCAGCTCATTACCTTTTTTCTCTTCAGCACCATTCGACAGGAGCCCGACCCGAGGTCGCGGTTTACCGAACAGATGCTCGACATAAACGCTGCCCATCAGCCCGAACTGATAAAGATGCGAGGCCTTACAATCGACATTGGCCCCCATATCAAGGACCATGGTCTGATCATTCAGGTTGGGGAGGCAAGTGCCGATGGCAGGCCTTTCAATGCCTTTGACCCGTCCAAAAACCACCATTCCGGCAGCCATTATCGCACCAGAGTTCCCCGCACTGACAACGGCCGATGCCGCTCCCTGCTTGGCTAGATCAAAAGCGACTCGAATAGAAGAGTCCTTTTTTTTGCGGACTGCATCGGAAGGGGAATCATGCATGCCGACAACTTCACTGGCATGCTGAATTTCCAGACTCAAACCGGCAGTGTCGTGTTTTGCCAGCTCAGCCTGAATCTTTTCCGTATCGCCGACGAGGACAACCTGACATCCCCATTCTCTACAGGCAGCAACAGCGCCGGTTACTTCAGCAACGGGTGAGTTGTCCCCACCCATGGCATCCACAGCAATTTTGACGGTCATTGATGGCGGCCGGCTTAGATTTCGTCGCTGCTAACGATTTCTTTGCCCTTATAAGTACCACAATTCGAACAGACGCGATGAGGACGTTTCGGCTCCTGGCATTGCGGGCAAGTGGAGATCCCCGGAGCGGTCACTGCATCATGAGCGCGGCGCATATTTTTTTTCGCTTTAGAAGTTTTCTTCTTTGGTACTGCCATGATCTTTCTCCTTCAGCCGGACATCCAGCGGATTAACATCCTGTCCGGCGGTTATATGCCTAGTAGATTCAACAAAGACCTTCTGACGGCCTCTCTGCCGAAAGTCGTATCCGTGTTACTCCTTCAGTTTAATCCCCGCTAACACCGAAAATTTGCTGTTAAACGGTTTTTTGGTACAGCCGCACTGCTTCTGATTAAGATCGGCACCGCATTCCGGACAGAGCCCTTTGCAGGTTTCCGAGCAAAGCGGACTGATCGGTATCGCCATGACCAATTGCTCCTGCAGAGGGTTGCGCAGCTCAAGCACCTCATCATGGTACGGAACCATGTCCAGCTCCAAGGCCTCAAGCTCGACCTCTTCCTCCAACCCTTCCTCACCCCCCTCGCAAGGGGTAAAGGTCAGCGAGAAGGATTCGGCCAGAGCGCGCTGAAAAGGCTGCAGACAATGCCCGCATTGCATAAGAAGCGAAGCTTCAAACCGCCCATCAACCTCAACGATCTGCCCACTGCGTTGCAATCTCAGAAAAAACCGGATCGGCCCGTCATAGACCGGGCCGCCCTCTTCGGCAACCGCAACCAGATCAGGGAAATCCTCTGCCGAGCAAACATAACCTTGCTCAAGGACTCCGCCCTTGATATCTTTCAACTCCAGACGCACAATCCATCCTCACCAGGGCGAAAGAAACAGTATAAAGAGCGATCAAATCATGTCAAGCTAAAAGGGACGCTCCCAACTGTTCAGAATGGCGCACTTTCTAGCCCATTCATTTTTGTTTTGCAAGGTTTTTTTTATTTTCCCCAAGGAACCACTGAAGACTGGTAATTTATACCAAGTACGAAACATCACAGGAAAAACGCCATCAACCTTCTTAAGGGATTCGAGGAATCAATGTCCAACCCCACACACGATATGGAAATAAACCGTCTCATCAAGATCATGGCCACGTTGCGCTCAAAAACAGGCTGTCCCTGGGACCGCCAGCAGACTCCGCAGAGTTTAAAAGGATGCCTGCTCGAAGAAGCCTACGAAGTTCTCGACGCCATCGACCACCACAACCCTACCGAGGTTTGCGATGAACTTGGCGACCTACTACTCCAGGTCGTCTTTCTCGCTCAAATCTATCACGAGCAAGGCCTGTTCAACTTTACCGATGTGGCAAAATCCATAGCCGACAAATTGATTCGCCGCCATCCCCATGTATTCGGTGAAGCCGACCAGGCGCACCATGCCGAACGCTGGGAAGCCATTAAACGCCAGGAGAGGGAAACCCGCGGGCAGGGGCACAGTCTGGCCGAGCGGCTTCCCAAAACAATGCCGGCCCTGAAAACGGCCCAGAAAATCAGCAAAAAGATTCCCCTACCGACAGCAATCTTGCTACAGGAGCAGATTCAGGACAACTGTATCAGCCTATCCGACCAAATGGAGCAAGCCGCACCTCGGGACGACAGAGAATCACCGGCCGCAATCATTGGTCATATTTTGTATCAAACGGTTCAGCTCGCCACAACACTGGGCGTCGACGCAGAGGATGCCCTGCGCCAAAAAAACAATTCCCTGATCGCTGCCACTGACGGCAAAAAACAAACCCGAGAAGGTCATCAATAGCAAAGTTCGTGAAAAACAATCGGTTTTGAGCGCCATCCACACAGGCTGTGGAAAACCTGTATAAAAACCTGTTGAAATTATCCGAGAGTTAGTAAAAACTGCATAAGGCACCACGTTGCCTATTTTTTGTTCAATTTTATTTCAACGTAATTCCAGATAGTTACAGGAACCGTTTTTTTCCGAAAACAATGACCTAAACTTTGTACATTTCTTAATTTATGATTTTTTATGAAAGGTGTATACATGTTTATAAAGCTGCTTGGCGTCTTTATTCTGATACCGGCCATCGAACTTTACGTCCTCATTGAAGCCAGTCGACAGATCGGGGCCGGTGCGACCATCGCCATGATTTTTTTAACCGGAATAGCAGGCGCTTACCTGGCCAGATCCCAGGGGTTCTCTCTGTTACAAAAGATACAAAGCGAGCTGAATCAGGGCAAACTTCCTGCCGATGAACTCACCGATGGTGCTATTATTCTGGCCGGCGGATTATTACTGCTCACCCCTGGCTTCTGCACCGATTTGTTCGGTTTTTGCCTGTTGGCGCCTTTTACTCGAAAATTCATTAAAAAATGGTTGATGGATTGGTTTACCAAGAAAATCCAGCGGGGCGAGATACGTATCAACCGGCTTTGACCGGCTTATGACATAATTCATCTATGGGTACAGTTATGGGCGGGGAAAAGCATTTGCATGGCATCTCAGAATCCGCCCGCCGCAGAAAGACTATCGCCTTGACTAATTCGTCACCTCGCGGATAAGCCTGTCCCTTTAACAGCCGGGAGAGGCCTTCTCGCGGAGAAAAAGTCTCTGACGACGGGGATGGAGTTGTTGCCATAGGCGCCGCTCCGGCGAACAATCTCCCGTCGAAAGCTATGAAAGGACACTAGGCGCGCCGCTTTCTGCGCAGAGCCTGCAAGCCGCTCCTGACTTCTTCAATCCTAAACAGGTAGCAACAACCGAAATAAACCAATGAGCCGCTAGCGACAGCGGCAGCGAGCACCAGGCCCTTCTGCAGTTGGTCCCCTGCCCCCTGCCAATCCGCAAAGCCAAGTGCCTGATCAACAGCGATTGCCATCAGCAGACAGGCCGGCACCACTTTGACTACCGGCAACCAGAACGTTTTGTGCAAAAATCCCCCGACCCGCCGCTGCAACAGCCAGACCAGCAACAGTGCATTGAATATGGAGGAAATAGTCAGGGCAATAGCCAGGCCGCTGTAGCCATACCACGACATCAGCAGGTACCCCGCTACAGCATTGACCAAAAGCGTCCAAAAGGACACGATCACGGGGGTCCGGGTATCCTGGAGAGCATAAAATGTCTGCGCCGCAATACGGCTGAAGCCGACGAAGAGCAAGCCCGGGGCATAGCAGACCAACGCCGTCGCAGTATTGGCGACATCGGTCATTGTGAATTCACCCCCGAAAAAAAACAGTGCATAGATCGGTTTAGAACAGAGAATCAGCCCGGTAATCGCCGGCAGAGTAAATAGCGTGACCAGACTCAAAGAAAAAGCCAGGGAGTCCCTCATCCCGGCAACATCCTTTTCGGCAATTTGCCGGCTCATCATGGGCAGCGCTGCCTGGGCCAGGGAAACGATAAAGATCCCTTGCGGGAACTCAAACAGCCGCTGTCCGTAATAAAGATAGCTGACACTACCGTCGGGCAGAAAAGAGGCCAGCAAGCGGCTAACGATGATATTGATTTGATAAATAGCGACACCGAGGATACCCGGAATCATCAAGGTCATGACTTTTTTCAATTGCGGGTCATTCCTGAATCTGAAATCCGGCTTGAGGGCGATCTTATAGCGCACTAACAACGGATATTGCAGCAGCAGCTGCAGGACCCCGCCCAGCAAAACGCCTATAGCAAGAGCATAAATCGGCACACTGAACAGCTGGCGCAGGCTCAATGCCGCCATGATCATCATCAGATTTAAAAACAGTGGCGACAAGGATGGTAAGAAAAAATGCCCACGAACATTAAGAATCCCGGTAATCAGAGCCAAAAGGGAAACCAGCCCGATATAAGGAAACATGATGCGATTAAGCCGGTCCGTTAATTCCAGCTTGCCGGGAATTTCGGAAAAACCGTAACCGATCACATTGGTGATCCAGGGAGAGCCAATAATCCCCAAGGTAACGATGACGACCATGACCAGCAACAGCAGGGTCATGCAGCGATTGGCGAGCCGCTGGGCCTCTTCCTCGCCTCGCTGGTGCAGAACTTCAGAAAAGGTCGGCACAAAAGCAGCGCTCAAAGAGCCTTCAGCAAAAAAGCGCCGCAACAGGTTGGGAATGGTAAAGGCGACAAAAAAAGCATCCGTTGCCAGGCCTGCACCGAACAGGCGGGCCACCAGAACATCCCGCACCAGACCGCCGATGCGGCTGAGCAGGGTCGCCGTCGCCATGGTGACGGTCGACCAGCCTATGGTTCTTCGACTTGTCATTATTTAATTTTAATCCTTGTCATACAGAGGATAAGTTCCTGGAGAAACGTTGCTTTTTATTTAAATTAAAAATTTTCTAACTTGACAGGAAGAGATAAGACGCATAGTATCGCCGCCACTTGTGACAATATCCCATTTCAACGCGTAAGGAGATTTTTTTCGTGGCAAACCATAAATCGGCAATTAAACGCAATAAGCAGAACCTGATCCGTAACGCCCGCAATACCCATATTCGCTCAACCATGCGCACGCTGGTCAAAAATGTCCGTGAAGCTGCTGCTGCTGAGGACAAAGACGCTGCACAGGTCGCTTTGGCCAAAGCAATTCCCTATATCGATAAAACCGCAGCAAAAGGCGTTATCCATAAAGCAACCGCAAGCCGCAAAATTTCCCGTTTGAGCAAATTGGTCAATAGCCTGGCCTGAGGCGGGATAACATGAGGGTCTTCGGCACTGTCACCAGGCCGCTGCCCCACCATGAATGATTTAAAACAAGGAGATCTCAATCTCCTTGTTTTTTTTAATTCGTCTTTCTTTTCGTCAGCCGCAGGATCAAACTGTCCAGTAAAGCATCCGCATCCGCGCCGCTGGATTTCATGGCCAGATCGGTTTCCAGAAACAGTTCAAAAGCAGCCATGAAATCCTGGCGGGAAAACCGTTTGGCCTGCAGAACAAGGCCATCGACTACGAAAAAGGGAATCCGGGCAATGCTCGCGATCTCTTTCTGGGGACAGTGCTGAGCACTAAGCTCCCGGACCTTCCAGAGCTGGCGAAAGTGCCTGACCAGCAGAGCCAGGATGCGCAGTGGAGCCTCCCCTGCCCCGCCCAGCCGTTTAGTCAGTTCCAGAGCCCCCGCAGTATCTCCGCGGCCAACCGCATTGCCGAGATTAAAGATATTCTCAGCACGGCCCCTGGAAACCACAGCCTGGACATCCTTACTGTCAATCAACCGCTCCCGGCCAATGTAAGTGATCAATTTATCCAGTTCAGAATGGACCTCCTGTAATCGCTCACCGACGGTCGCACAGAACAGACTGAGCGCATCAGCAGAGATTTCGATATCCTGCTCATCAAGATAATTTTTCACATGCCGGGGCAGGTCCCTTTCAGAGAGTCCTTTGAATTCAACCAGGACACCAGCTTTTTTGAATTGCTGGAAAAATTTCCGTCGGCCATCAATTTTTTCCGCAACCAACAGCAGACAGGTTTCGGGTACGGGATTAACCAAATACCCCATCAGCCGATCCTGTTCAGCAGCAGGCAGCAAATGAGCCTCACTGATGGTCACCAATCTTCGCGTCGCAAAAACAGGGAGGGTTTCAGCGGCATCAAGAACCTGCTCAGCCCGACAGCTTTTCCCTTCGAAACGATGATCGTTAAAATCATCGACCCCGGTCGGAAAAAGAACCTGGCGCACCCGCCTAGCGGCCTGGTTCACTAAAAAACTTTCCTCGCCATAGAGGCAGAGCAGTTCCGGAACTCGCTTTTCACGCAACAGGCGATTGAATTCCTCAACTGTCATGGGCTAGTTACTCAGCAAACGAAACCGCAGTTCTTCAGCCAGTCGCTGACAGATTTCTGCAATCGCCTTGGCCTCGGCACTATCTTGGGCCGCCTTGTCACTAGAAACGGAATAGGAACTTTTCCAGCTGATGCTCTGTTGCCAAAGGTCCTGATTGGACTCGGCACGAGTCAACCGAGCATCCACCGTCATGACAGAATCATATTCGGCGATGTCGTCCTTGCTGTCATAGGAGATGGCCTGCCTGGAATACCCGCGGATGGTCAAAGTCAAAATCGCTTCAGCAGCGGCAGAATTAAACACCTCGGCGATCTGCCTGCTCCGGGCAAATTCATCGGTCACCCGGCTGATCAGCCTCGTTTCCAGATAAGGTTCGCTGGTCAGATTATTGATCGGTGCGACATAAATCTTACTGACCCCGCCGGGCAAGTGTCCTCCTTGCCCGGCGAAATGATAACCGCAGCCGCTGATCAGCAACAGGGTAATAAGAACCAGCGCGAAGGGTCTCATCAAGCGACCACGACGTTGATCAGGCGTCCGGGGACAACGATTATTTTCCGCACCTGTTTGCCTTCGATAAACCGCTGGACATTGGCTTCACTTAGCGCGGCCTGTTCAATAGTGGCCTGCTCGGCGTCAATTGCCACAGCCAACTTGCCACGCACCTTGCCGTTCACCTGAACCACCATGGTCACTTCATCGGCAACCAGCGCCTGGTCATCCCAGCTCGGCCAGCCTGCGGCCTCGATACCGTCAGTATGCCCCAACTGCTGCCAGAGTTCTTCACAGATGTGCGGAACAAAGGGGTTCAGCAAACGCACTACAGTTTCCAGAGCTTCCCGCATGATCCCGGGATTATTGGCCGTAGACTTGAATGCATAAATGGCATTAACCAGTTCCATCACTGCCGCGATGGCAGTATTAAAATGAAACCGACCGTCGATATCCTCACTGACTTTTTTAATCGTCTGATGGATTTTGCGCTTCAATTCGGCCGCGTCACCGGACACCTCAGCGGCCATGTCGGCAGCAGCAATTGCTTCGAGGTTATCGCTGACGGCACGCCAGACCCGGCTGAGGAAGCGGGAGCATCCTTCCACTCCTTGCTCATTCCATTCGAGATCCTTCTCCGGGGGAGCCGCAAAAAGTGAAAACAATCGGGCGGTATCCGCCCCGTATTGCTCGATCAATTGGTTGGGATCGATAACGTTCTTTTTGGACTTGCTCATCTTTTCGGTGCGGCCGAAGCTCACCGGGCGTTCGCAAAGCACACACTTCCCGTCCACGACCTGTTCCGGGTACAGCCAGCCGTGCTCGCTGCAACGTTGGGTTTCCTTGCACACCATCCCCTGGGTTAACAGATTGGTGAAGGGCTCGTCGACATCGATCATCCCGAGGTCGCGAAGAATTTTGGTATAGAAACGGGCATACAGCAAATGCATGACCGCATGCTCAATCCCGCCGATGTACTGGTCGACGGGCAACCAGTAATTTGCGGCCGCTTTATCCAGCGGGCCATCCTGATAGTCCGGGCAGGCATAGCGGGCAAAATACCAGGAACTCTCCACGAAGGTATCGAAGGTATCGCTCTCCCGGCGGGCCGGCTGGCCGCATTTCGGGCAGGCTACCTGCATGAATTCCTGATGCTTGGCCAGGGGCGATCCCCCCTCTCCGGTCAATTCGACATCCATCGGCAACTTGACCGGCAGGTCCTTTTCCGGGACCGGCACGGCACCACAGCTGTCACAATAAATGATCGGGATCGGCGTCCCCAATAGCGCTGCCTAGAAACCCCCCAGTCACGTAACCGGTAATTGACGGTTTTACGTCCTTCTCCGCGGGAATCGAGATATTCGGCGATCTTCTCCTTGGCCGCTTCATTGTTCAGGCCATCGAATTGGCCGGAATTGACCAGCACACCGGAGCCGGTATAGGCTTCCGTCAACTGCTCGGCAGCTAAGTCATCGCCTTCCGGCTGAATAACAACCTGCAGGGACAGGCCATATTTCCGGGCAAATTCAAAGTCCCGCTGATCATGGGCCGGAACCGCCATAACCCCACCAGTCCCATAATCCATAAGCACAAAGTTAGCCAAAAAGACCGGGATCTTCTGGCCGGTCAGGGGATTCAGACAGTATGACCCGGTAAAGACACCTTTCTTTTCCAGATCACCACTGATCCGGGCAGTTTTGTCCTGGCCGGCGACTTCTTCCATGAACTGGCTGACCGCTGCGCGTTGTTCTTCGGTCACCAGAGTTTCCACCAACGGATGCTCCGGCGCCAGACTCATGAAGGTAGCACCGAACAGAGTGTCCGGCCGAGTGGTAAAAACCTTGATTTGCTGGCTGCTGTCCGCAACAGTAAAGACGATCTCACAGCCGTAGCTTTTGCCAATCCAGTTGCGTTGCATGGCCAGCACCCGCTCCGGCCAGCCGGACAGGTTGTCCGCACATTCGAGGAGTTCGTCGGCATAGTCGGTGATCTTGAAAAACCACTGTTCGAGTTCTTTCTGCTCCACTGGGTTGTGGCAACGCCAGCAGCAGCCATCCTCAACCTGTTCATTGGCCAAGACCGTCTGACAGTCGTCACACCAGTTCACCGAGGAGCCTTTTTTATAAGCCAACCCCTTCTCGAACATTTTCAAAAAGACCAGCTGCTCCCAGCGATAATAGTCTGCATCACAGGTCGCAAATTCACGTTTCCAGTCATAGGAGAGGCCAATTTTTTTCAGCTGCAGCCGCATGCTGTCAATATTTTCATAGGTCCATTTGGCCGGATGGGTGCCATGTTCGATGGCCGCGTTCTCAGCGGGCATCCCGAAAGCATCCCAGCCCATCGGGTGAAGCACATTGAACCCCTGCATCCGTTTGAAACGAGCGGCAACATCACCGATGGCATAGTTTCTGACATGCCCCATATGGATACGGCCGGACGGATACGGAAACATTTCCAGCAGATAATACTTTTTCTTGCTGCGGTCTTCGCTGGCACGAAAAGTTTGCTGTTCCTGCCAAAATGATTGCCATTTGGCCTCGACGTCTTTGGGGTTGTAGTGATTTTCCATAAATCCTCCGCGGCGAGCCTAGCATTCGCCACTTAAATTCAAAAAATATCCCTGCAGCAGATACACGAAAACCGGCGCAGGCCGGCATCGTATCCAATCAAAATTTTCAGGGGCAAAATAGCTCCCGTTTCCTGGCGTTACATGCTTCCCGCCGGGATTCGCAGCCTGGGTCGTCTATTTGGACCGGTAAGTGATGCGCCCGCGCGTCAAATCATAAGGAGACAGTTCAACCGTCACCCGGTCACCAGGAAGAATCCGAATATAATACTTCCGCATTTTGCCGGATATATGAGCAAGAACAACGTGATTATTGTCGAGTTTAACCCGAAACATGGCGTTCGGGAGCGGCTCGACAACTGTCCCTTCGACTTCTATTGCTTCTTCTTTTGCCAACTGATGCCTCCTGAAAATAGTTACTTGATGATTTTATACTGGCGACTTATTACATGTTCACTGCAAGCTGTCAAGTCTGGCGGACCGCGAACCGGTCCCCGACCGACAAAACCTCTCGCACCACAGGAATGGCGGCCAGTCGATGCGCAGCGCTTCGGCAACTATGCCCTGCGCGTCTCCGGGTCCAGCAGTTTCCTGACCACATTGATCAGACCTGCTGTCTGTAATGGTTTGGTCAGATATTCATCCGCGCCTGCAGCCAGAGCCTTTTGCCTGGTCAACTGGGAATTTTCGGTGGTAATGACCACAATCGGCAGACTTTTATAGCTGGGATCATTTCGCAGCAGACCGATCAGACGAAGTCCATCCAGCAACGGCATGTGCAGATCGGTCAGCAACAGCTGATATTTTTCTTCCGCCAGCTTCTTCAGGGCACTGACACCATCTTCAGCTTCGTCAATTTGCAGACCGGGAAGCCGCTGCAGGGCGAAAATAACGAACTGTCTCATGGTCGGGGAGTCATCTACAACCAAAACCCGTGCGGCATACATAATTCTGTCTGGACTCCGTTCAATACGGGGTTAAGATATGCAAACCTAACTAGTTTTCATCCGGAAACGCCCCTTTTCCGTTATGGCGGTGTCAATCTGCGGGTTTTCTTGTGCGCCGTAAAGTACTACGCCTCCGCGCAACCCCTTGATTTCCTTGCCACAACAGAAAATTGCTCGCTTCCAATCTGAAAACTTAGCTGTTGCCCTTCGGAGTTTCCATCCGGAAACGGCTTTTTTCCGCTGAGGCAACGTCAATCTGCAGGCTTACTTGTGCAGTGTAACGATGTACGCCTCCGCGCAAGCCATTGCTTTCCTTGCCACAACGGAAAACTGCTCGTTTCCAATCTGAAAACTTAATGATTGCCATTCAGAGTTTCCGGATGACAACTAATTATTTTATCAATAAATGTGGATAATTACCAGTTAAAGAAGTACCCGGGCAGCAACCGCCCCTGGCCGACGGCAAACGTCTCGATTCCAATCTAAAACTTAATTATTGCCATCCAGAGTTTCCGGATGATAACGACCTCAGTTCAACAAGAGCGGAACGATGTTTAACACAGCCATATACAAATATGGAACTCAGCAGCCGGTCAGATGAACCAACTGGGCAAGGTCTTAAGTTGTCGAATCTTAATTCCGGCTCAGGAGGGTTTCAATCGTTTCCATCACTTTGGCGGATTTGAAAGGTTTGGTAATATACTGCTCAGCACCGACCTCGACACCCCGTGCCACATCTTCCGGAGTTTTTTTCGCCGTCAACAGAATGACCGGGATATTCCGGGTCTCCTTGTTACCCTTGATGCGTTCACAGACCTCAAACCCATCCAATCCCGGCAGCATGATATCCAACAGAACGAGATCAGGCCGTTCTTCAGCAATCGCTTCAAGGGCTGCAGGGCCGGTCGTCGCTCCCCTCACCAGATAGCCTTTAGTGGTCAGCAGAATGCTTTCCAGCTTCAACAGGCTTTCTTCATCCTCGACAATGAGTATTTTTTTCTGCATGGGCTCGACCTCCTGAGAACGGATTCATTTTGGCATCAAGTATAACAGAAGATCTTTTCATGTCGCGGTGGCAGAACAAAGACAGACATAGCTCCTGATTCAAAAAAAACTCAGGCTCCCGACAAAGCCTGTTCCATGGCCAGACCGGCCTGGGAAAGAAAAACTTCAAACGCCTGCAAACGCTCGGAATGGCCACTTTCAGCGGTTAACTCACCATACAAAAGGGCAACAACCTTGTCATCACTGAGCAGCGGCGCAAGAAAAACCTGATCCTTTGGGCGCCCCAGAAAATTGGTCAATAACGACTCCGCACGGCTCTGCCCCAAAGCACCCCGAAGCGCCTTTTTCTCCGCCATGACCCGAGCAAACAAAGAGCCTGGCTCAACCTGCAGGCGCATTTTCCGAACGATCTCGTCAGCCCGATTATTGTACTCGTCAACACCGAATTGTCCCAGTCCGACCAGATTGGCGCCGCGCACATCAAAAATAACCGCCCGCTGCATGATCTCGCTGGCATAACGAAGAATGAGCAGGATGATCCCCCCGCCCATTTCCGGGTGCCGCAATTCGGCCAACATACCGCGCAGCAGCTGATGCCCCTGCTGCGCCTGGCGCTTGTTGATTTCAGCCAGTTCCAACTCAAGGCTATCTTCATCGACCGAACTGTGCTCCATAAAGCGCTGCCCTTTAAGAGCAAGCCGCTGTGGACTGAGTCCGGTTTCAAGCATGATGTCGAGGGGGTTCAACTGTGCCGAGCCAAAGGATTGCGGTTCTTCCAGCTTAAAATGAAAGCGCCCCTTGCGCCAGGAGAAGAAGCTGATGACAATTTTTTCGATCTGCTGAGCGACGATCTCTTCGATAGTTGCGGCAGGAACCTGATACAGTTCGCGCAGCAGATCCCCCAGCGGCCGATGACCACCCGGTCCTTGCTGATACTGCAAGGCCTCCTCGAGCTGTTGGCCGGAAATCAGTCCCGCGGCGATCAGCATCTGTCCCAGCTCAAGCGGGGTCTGACTGGAGGAGGCCCGAATGATCTGCCCGGCACGAAAAATCACCTGCCCAGCATGCCCCTGACATTCAAGGCGCAAAGTTCCCGACTTTTTACTAAGGCTGAGGATCTGCAAAATGTCGCGGATACCCAGATCTTCTAAATATCCATCAAGTCGATCGGTCATTTCTCGCGCTTTGCTTCCTTCTCATCCCGGCCCGGTTCAGCGGCCCTTAAACTCCAGCCGCAACGGCACCTGGTTAAACTTGAACTTTTCCCGAAAACCGTTAGTCAGATAACGTTGATAGGAAAAATGGATATCATCCGGGTTGTTGGTAAACAGGACAAAAGTCGGCGGACGAACGGCACTTTGGGCCGCATAATAGAATTTGATTCGGCGTCCGTGAACCATTGCCGGCGGATGCTTGGCGACGATCTCTTCCAACCCCTGATTAAGCGCCGGCGTCGGAATCCGCCGATTGAACTCGGCAGCAACGCTTTCGACCAAAGCCATCACTTTGTTCACCCGCTGACCGGTCAGGGCGGAAACAAACAGCAGCGGGGCAAACGGCAAAAACTTAAACCGCCGGCGCACTTCTTCGACGAATTTCCCCATGGTCTGATCGTCTTTTTCCGGCAAGTCCCATTTATTAACCAACAGGATCACCGCACGCCCTTTTTCGTAGGCATAGCCCGCCACCGCCAGATCCTGGTCGGTCACGCCTTCACTGGCATCCAGCACCATCAGCACAACATGGGACCGATCCATGGCTTTCAACGCCGTAATTGCACTGTACTTTTCAAGAGCTTGGCTGACTTTCCCCTTGCGCCGAATCCCGGCGGTATCGATCAATACATAGCGCTGATTATTATACTGAAACGGCGAATCAATGCTATCCCTGGTCGTTCCGGCAACCGGATTCGCCACCACCCGTTCAACCCCAAGCAACCGGTTGACCAAGGAAGACTTGCCGACATTAGGCCGACCGACCAGCGCCATGCGTACTTCTTCGGTCGACTCGCTTGCCGTGGGACCAGCCGGCAGCAATTCTTCGAGGTCATCGATAAGATCGTTAATCCCCCGGCCATGTTCAGCGGAAAGCGTATACAGCTTTTCGATTCCCAGGGCATAGAATTCAGCCGCGGCGATTTCTTGCTTATCACCGTCGACCTTGTTCACCAGATAAAAGACCGGCTTATCGACCCGCCGCAGCATTTCCGCAATTTCGATATCGGACGGCGTCAGGCCGGATTTGACATCCATCAGATAAAGGATAACATCAGCCTCTTCCACAGCCAGCTGCGACTGTTCACGCATTTGCGCAAGCAGCCGGTCCTCACTGGCCGGCTCAAAACCACCGGTATCAATGAGCAGAAACGGTTTGGCAAAACGGGTAATTTCGGCGTAGTGCCGATCCCGGGTCACCCCTGGAAAATCTTCGACAATTGCCTTGCGTTTTCCAAGCAGGCGATTGAACAGGGTTGACTTGCCCACATTCGGGCGACCGACAATAGCGACTGTCTTCAACATAAATTCTTCATTTACTTTCTAAAGATCGATTAGGCTGACAAACCACCCCAAAGCCGGGCTGGTCAGCTAGTTCTGGCTGTAGCCGAGTTCGCGCAGCATACGTTCACTCTGACTCCAGTCCTTGTCAACCCGAACAAACAGCTCAAGGAAAACCCGGGTGGCCAGCATGCGCTCAATATCCTGGCGCGCCTCCTGGCCAATCTTCTTGATCATCTGCCCGCCTTTTCCAACAATGATTTTTTTATGACTGTCTCTTTCAACATGAATCGTCGCCTGAATGACAACCAGATTTTTTTCCGGCTGTTCTTCAAAAGACTCGACTTTGACACCGACGCCATAGGGAATCTCTTCGTTGGTCCGCCGCATGATCTTTTCTCTGATCATCTCAGCGGCAATAAAACGTTCCGGCAGATCGGTCAATTCGTCGCCGGCATAATACTGCGGGCCTTCGTCCAGGCGCGCTTCCACCAAAGCGAGGATTTTTTCGACCCCATCTCCGGAGCGAGCTGAAATCGGGACAACTTCAGCAAACTCGAAACGCTCGACATAGGAACTGATCAGCCCGAGCAGCTTGGGGGGCTCAACCAGATCAATCTTATTGATCACCAGGAAGACCGGCACCGACATTTTCTCGAACAGGTTGAGGATATATTCATCCCCCGGCCCCAACGCGGTCTGCGCCTCAACCAGAAACAGGATCAGGTCAACATCGGCACAGGCCCCGATAGCCTGATCGACCATAAAACGGTTCAGTTTGCTTTTTGCTTTATGGATGCCAGGGGTATCCACGAACAGCGCCTGGCCACCGGGGAAATTGTGAATCCCCAGAATCCGGTTGCGGGTCGTTTGCGGTTTGTTCGAAGTGATGGCGATTTTCTGGCCGAGAATCCGGTTCAACAGGGTTGATTTACCAACATTGGGTCGTCCCACCATGGCGACAAACCCGGATCTGAACTGCTTTTGGGTCATTATTTCTCCGACGATCTTAATAAAGGATGATCCAGGGCTGCTGCCGCGGCTTTTTGTTCAGCACTTTTTTTGCTGCTGCCGCTCCCTTTGCCAAGCAGCTTTCCGCTAAAGCGAACTTCCATGGAAAACACCCGGTCATGGTCAGGTCCTGAGACCTGGGTCATGACATACTCGGGTAACTGATTATAACAGGCTTGCAACCTTTCCTGAAGACAGGTTTTATAGTCACTGCCGTAACGCAGCAGTGCTGATTTTTTAATCGCAGCGGCAAACCGCCGCTCCACCACCTGGCAGGCGGCGGCAAAACCTCCGTCCAGGAAGATCGCCCCCAGCAGGGCCTCCAGGGCATCGGCAAGCAGGCTCGGCTTTTCCCGCCCTCCGCTTCGTTCCTCGCCCCGACCAAGCAGCAACCCTTGCCCCAGGTCCAGTTCGCGGGCGATTTCGGCAAGCCCCTTCTCACTAACGACTTCAGCACGGATCCGGGTCAGGCCGCCTTCCGGGATATCCGGATATTGCCGAAAAACCCATTGACTGATAACCAGTTCAAGAACTGCATCGCCCAGGAATTCAAGACGTTCGTTATGCAGAACAAATTCGGACTGTTCATTACTGAAGGATTTATGAGTCAACGCCTGAAGCGGCAAAGAGCGGTCGCAAAAAGTGTAATTCAAAGCATTTTCAAGGTGATCCAAAAACTTCGGCACTGCTCCTCCATTTCCTATTCTCTTATTTGTCGCGGAGTATAGCCAAAAGCACCCGGCAGTTCAATTTCTTTACGGTCCTTTTATCCCTTTCTCCTTGATTCAAGCAGAATTGTCTACCTATAATGACAGGTTGAAGTAAAAAACATGGCTTAACTTTAACCAGTCCACGGAAAACAGCAGCGGGCTCTGCCGGGGATCAACGCGGACAGATGAGGACAAACTGTTCAACCTGCGGTTAACACCTGGCCACTTGATACTCTGAACCGTCTGCTTTTTTTGTTTACACTTTTAATTCGGAAACTCCATGACCTTTGCATCCATAGCCGGGCACGAGCAGCAGAAAAATATTCTCCGCCGGGCTCTGGCCAATAAGCGGATTGCCCATGCCTATCTTTTTGAAGGGGCCGAAGGGATCGGTAAAAAACTGATGGCCCTGGCCTTTGCCCGGGCGCTGCTCTGCCTGCAGGGAACCGGCTGCGGTGATTGCGTCGCCTGCCGGAAGATCGACCACAATAATCACCCGGATGTCCATCTGATCGACAGCGCAGAGGCGGCAATCAAGATCGATCAGATCCGCGAGCTACAGCAACAACTGTCACTGCGTCCGCTGGAAGGAACTTACAAAGTCTGCCTGATTGACGGCGCCGAACACCTGACTGCCGGGGCGGCCAACGCACTGCTGAAGACACTGGAAGAACCGCAGCCCAATACCGTCATGATTCTTCTGTCCGGACGGCCGGAGCAGTTGCTGTCGACCATCCGGTCACGCTGCCAACGTCTCCCCTTCCGCAGGTTGCCGCTCCGTCAACTCTCTAAGCTCCTCAGTCAGCGGCTCGACTTCAATGAGACCGAGATTGCAGTCTTGGCAGCCCTGTCGGACGGCAGTTTTAAAAAAGCCCTGGGGCCAAAACAACAGCTGTTTCTGGAAAAACGTCGCGAACTGATTCAAGCCTTGTCAGCACTGTCCCCAGGAAGTAATATTCCGACGTTATCCTTAGCCGAGGAACTGGCCGAGGATAAAGAAAGCCTGCAGGATGTCCTGGATATTTTCCAGGCTTTTTTCCGCGACCTGTTGCTGCTGAAATACGGTCGCCCGGAAGAAGATCTGGTGAATCAGGATCTTCTTGAATTGCTCAATCGGGAAGTTCAGCGAGCTTCCGTCGAAAGTGTGCTGACCAAGCTGAAAACCATTGACCAGGCTCGCTTTCATCTGCAGAGAAATGTCAATCGGCAGCTGACCCTGGAGGTGATGCTGTTGGGAATTGCCGCCGCCTGAATGCAAGGGATATTGGCGGCAGCAACGCTTTGTCACATCAGGCAGTAACAACCTGTGGGGCCCTTTTTTCACAGGGCCGTAACATCAGCCGCGCAGCTGCCTGTTGTTGATTTCATAAGGTGGAAAAAGAATCTTTTTTCTGCCCATACATGAAAAAGTCCCCAGCGGATTTTTTTCGATATTTACCAAAGGATCTGGGTTTTATGGAACCTCTTACAATAGTCAGTATCGCTTTTCATACGGCAGGAAAAATCTTCGACTTTGAAGTCAAGGAGTTGGAACTGGTCCCTGGAGACAAGGTCATCGTTGAAACCGAGCGGGGCCGTGCGTTGGGAACGGTCATTACCAAACCGCGGCAGATCTCCCCTGCGGACGCACCGCCCAAACTGAAAGCGGTCATCCGCATCGCTACGGAAAGCGATCAGCAGATGGCCGACAGCAACGCCCAGCGCGAGAAGGAAGCCCTGCTGTTCTGTCAGGACAAGGTCCAGCAACGCAAACTGGACATGAAACTGGTCCGCGCCGAATATCTCTATGACGGGTCGAAAATCATTTTCTACTTTACGGCTGACGGCCGCATCGATTTTCGTGAATTGGTTCGCGACCTGGCCCAACACTTCAGAACCAGAATCGAGATGCGCCAGATCGGCGTTCGCGATGAAGCCAAGCTGGTCGGGGGACTCGGTATTTGCGGCCGGGAACTGTGCTGTTGCAGTCATCTGCGTGAATTTGCCCCGGTCTCGGTCAAAATGGCCAAAGCTCAGGGGCTGGCCCTCAACCCCACCAAGATCTCCGGTCAATGCGGCCGGTTGCTATGCTGTCTGGCCTATGAATACGAAACCTACAACGAACTGAAGAAAAATCTGCCGAAGTGCGGCAAGAAGCTGCAGCTTAAAGACGGTAAGGCGGAGGTTATCGCCCTCGATATCTTGGCCCAGAAGGTCACTCTAGTCTGTCATGACGGAGAGCGCTGCCAGAAGCATATTAAAGAGCTGCAACAGGAAATGGACGATCAGGCGGCAGCACCGCCGGCACAGGAAACCTGGCCCAAAGCCCGCAAAGAAGAGAGCACCAAACCGGCCCCGGAATCCCAACCGGGTAGGAAACCGGGACGCAGCCAGCGACGTACCAAACCGCAAGGCCGCCCGGCCCCTGCGCCGAAGAAAACTCCGGAAAGCAGGGACAGCGCCCCGGTTCAGGCCCCGAGCAGTGGCAGTACTCCGGCTGAACAGGATGCTCAGGGCAAGCCCCAACGACGGCGCAGAAGACCCCGACGGCGCTCGAACCGCCCCAAAAATCCTGACACCAAGTCATGAAATGACATGTAATTTTTTTCGTCTTCTCTATGGGAGTAAATAATGGAAAAAACCTTTTACGTCACGACACCTATTTATTATGTCAATGATGTTCCGCATATAGGCCACGCCTACACGACCTTGGCCTGCGACGTGCTGGCCCGTTACAAACGGGCACGCGGCTATCAGGTCGCATTTCTGACCGGCACTGATGAGCATGGGCAAAAAGTTGAGACCGCCGCCAAAGCCAACGGGGAGACTCCCCTTGAGCTTGCCGACCGGGTGGTTAAACGCTTCCAGGCACTGTGGAAAAAACTCAACATCTCCCATACCGATTTTATCCGTACCACTCAGGAACGCCACAAGCATACGGTTCAGGCACAGTTCAAAGCCATCGAAGCCAAAGGGGACATCTACCTTGGGGAATATGAGGACTGGTACTGCACTCCCTGTGAAACCTTCTGGACGGAAACCCAGCTGCTCGACGGCAACTGCCCGGACTGTGGTCGGCCGACCACCAAGCTCAAGGAAGAGTCCTACTTCTTCCGCATGAGCAAATACCAGGATCAGCTCCTCGAATATATCGAGAACAACCCGGATTTTATCCAGCCGAAATCACGCCGCAACGAAATTCTCAGCTTTGTCCGGGAAGGGCTGCGTGATCTGTCCATTTCCAGAACCTCCTTTTCCTGGGGGATCCCGGCGCCGGGTAATGATAAACACGTCATCTATGTCTGGTTTGACGCCCTGACCAACTATATTTCCGCCCTCGGCTACCCGGAGGACAAAGACGGCAATTTCGAAACCTTCTGGCCGGCGGTTCATGTGATCGGCAAAGATATTCTGCGCTTTCATGCCGTTTACTGGCCGACCTTCTTGATGGCTGCGGGCCTGCCATTGCCGAAAAAAGTTTTTGCTCACGGCTGGTGGACCGTGGAGGGGCAGAAAATGAGCAAGAGCCTGCGCAATGTTGTCGAGCCCAATATGCTGGTTGACAAATACGGCGTCGACGCCATCAGGTACTTCCTGCTTCGCGAAGTTCCGTTCGGCCTGGACGGCGATTTTTCTCACAGCGCCCTGATCCATCGTATCAACTCCGATCTGGCCAACGACCTGGGCAACCTGGTCAGCCGGTCAACGGCCATGCTCGGCAAATATTTTGCCGGGGAGCTGCCGGAGCCGGGAGCACGCCTCGACATTGATGAAAAACTGATCGAACTGTTTGCCGCCAACCTGGCCAAAATTGATGACCAGCTTGAAGATATGGCCTTCAACAAGGCGCTGATGAGTATCTGGGAGCTGATTTCAGCCGGCAATAAATATATCGATGAGACCGCCCCCTGGACCCTGGCGAAAGACCCGGAGCAGCGCGAACGCCTCGCAACGGTGATGTACAACCTGTTGGAATCCCTGCGTCTGATCGCCCTGATCGTGGCACCCTTCATGCCCGAAACCGGCGCCAAGATCAGCTCCCTGCTCGGGGCTGACGGGACCAAGCTGGCCCTGGACGGACAGGATCAGTGGGGTGGCCTGAAACCCGGTACCATCATTGAAAAAGCCGCACCTCTTTTCCCACGGATAGAAACCGAGTAATATCAAAGTGACCACTTGCATGGTTCTTGCGGGGCGCATTACAGCGCCCCGAATTTTTGGAGCATAAAGATGACCGAACAACACCCTTTCCTGGTCGACAGTCACGCTCACCTTGACCACAGTCAGTTCGCGACTGATTGTGATGAGGTCATTAGCAGAGCGACGGCCAACGGTATCAGCCACATTTTGAGTATCGGCTGCGACCTGGCAAGCTCGGAAAAAAATGTCGCCCTGGCCGAACAATACGAGTATATTTACGCAGCCGTCGGTATTCACCCCCATGATGCCGCCGGACTTGATACCGCAGCCTTGGAACGGCTAAGAGAACTGCTCCAGCATCCCAAAGTCGTGGCCCTCGGCGAAATCGGCCTGGACTACTTCCGTAATCACTGTCCCCAGGATATTCAACGAGACGCGTTTCGGCAGCAGATCCGACTGGCGAAGGAAGCCGGTAAACCGATCATTGTCCATGACCGCGATGCCCACGCCGAGGTGCTGCAGATCCTTGAAGAAGAGCAGGCGAGCAGTGTCGGTGGGGTGTTGCATTGTTTCAGCGGTGATTTGGCAACGGCCAGACGCTGTATCGAACTGGGCTTTTATCTCTCCTTTACCGGGACCATCACTTACCCGAAGAACGAAGAGATACGGCAGGTTGTCCGCAGTATCAGTATCGACCGCATGCTGGTCGAAACCGATTGTCCTTATCTGAGCCCCCAGGGATTTCGTGGCAGCCGCAACGAACCGGCCTATGTCCGGTTGACCGCAGAAAAAATTGCTGCGATCAAGGGACTGACTCTGGAAGATGTGGCCCGCATCACCAGCCGCAACTGTTACGACCTGTTCGGTATCGGCGTGATCGATCAGACCCATAAAATCGCTTATAAAATCCGCGATTCCCTTTACCTCAATATCACCAATCGCTGTACCAACAGTTGTATTTTCTGTACCAAGTTCCGGGATTTTGTCGTTAAAGGACACGAGCTCAAACTCGACCATGAACCCTCTGCCGAAGAGGTCATAGCCGCCATCGGCGACCCAAAACGCTATTCCGAGGTCGTTTTCTGCGGTTACGGGGAACCGCTGTTACGCCTAGAGCTGATCAAAACCATTGCTGCCTGGTTGAAAAAGCAGGATATTAAGGTAAGAATTAACACTGACGGCCAGGCCAACCTTGTTTACGGTCGCAATATTTTACCGGAGCTGGCAGGGCTGATCGATTCCGTTTCCGTTTCCTTGAATGCCCCGGACGAAGCCACCTACCAGAGCCTGTGTCAATCCAGCTATGGCAGTAAGAGCTATGCAGCCGTCAAGGATTTTCTGCACCAGGCCACACAGGTCATCCCCGAAGTGATGGCCAGTGCCGTCAGCTATCCAGGGGTCGACATGGAGGCTTGCAGCCGGGTGGCGCAAGAACTGGGCGTGGATTTCCGGGCCCGCGAGTATAATGAAGTCGGCTAAACGATCGCTGCCAAGGACAACCCAGACCAGCTGCAAATCCGCTGCGAGCAGGCTTGTTTTCGGGCCTGATGGAATTAATAACTGAGCAATTTGTCATTGCTTTTGCTGCCCCGATGATGGGCTTCGCCGACGCTTTCCAGACAGTCGGCCAGGGAGGAACCACATGTCCAAATATGATTATGACCTCTTTGTCATTGGTGCGGGATCCGGCGGTATCAGAGCCGCACGAATGGCCGCTGCCACCGGCATCAAAGTCGCCGTCGCCGAACAGGCCAGGACCGGCGGCACCTGTGTCAATCTCGGCTGCGTTCCCAAAAAATTGTATGTCCATGCAACGGAATACGGCGCCGCATTTTCGGCAGCGACCGGATTCGGCTGGCAAGCGACAACTCCGGAGCTCAATTGGGCAACCCTGCGTGACAACAAATCCGCCCTGCTTAGCACGTCCAATCAGGCCATGGAAAACATGCTCGCTAAATCGGGAGCAGAGCTGATTCGTGGTCGGGCGCGGGTGCTGACAGCGCATAGCGTTGAGGTCGCCGGGACCAGTTTCAGCGCTGCACGGATTCTCATCGCTACCGGCAGTCATCCTGTTTCCCCTACCATTCCGGGGCGCGAGCATCTGCTCTCTTCCGACCAGATTTTTGATCTCGAACGCCTTCCAGAGCGCATTCTGATTATCGGCGGTGGCTATATTGCCAGTGAATTTGCCGGCATTTTCAACGGGTTGGGCGTCAAAGTTTGCCAACTCTACCGGGGTGACCTGTTCCTGCGCGGATTTGATGCCGAGATCAGGCAGTTCGTGGCCGGGCATATGCGCAGAAAAGGCATAGATCTACGCTTTAATTGTGATGTCGAAAAAGTTGAAAAAGAACCTGACGGAAGCTATACCGCCACCCTCAATGACGGCTCTTTGCTCACCACTGATCTGGTCCTGGCTGCAACCGGCCGCCGTCCCAACATCAGTGAACTGGGACTGGAGCAGGCCGGGGTGGAGTTGACTGCGGCCGGCGCCGTCAAGGTCGATGATTTTTATCAAACCTCAATTCCTTCCATTTTTGCCATTGGCGACGTGATCGACCGGATGCAATTGACCCCGGTTGCCCTGGCCGAAGCCATGACCCTGGTCAAACACCTCTATCAGGGGGGCGCGACCCCGCTGTCGTATCAACTGATCCCCACCGCGGTCTTCAGCAACCCGCCCTTCAGCGGTGTCGGTCTGAGTGAGGAAGAGGCATGCCAGCGCTACCCACAGGTCGATATCTACACAACCGAGTTTCGTGCACTGAAACATGCTTTAAGCGGCAGCGGCGATCGCATCTTGATCAAACTTATTGTTGAACGCAACAGTGACCGGGTCATCGGTGCGCATATGGCGGGCGAAGGTGCAGCGGAAATTATTCAAGGGGTGGCGGTTGCACTGAAAGCAGGGGCTACCAAGGCGATCTTCGATCAAACCGTGGGCATCCATCCGACCAGTGCCGAAGAATTTGTCACGTTACGGACCATGACCCGCAGTCATAACCGCTGAGCGACGCGCTTGTCGGTGGTCTCAGACGCTACCGGTCATTTGCCAAACAGCTTGTTCAGGGTTTTGTCGAGCATCTTTTTAACGGATTCCTGATCCGATGGCACCGACGAAGAATTATCTTCCTCCGCTTTTCGTACAGCATCCTGACTGACCCGGTTCATCATCAGCTTTTCAATGGCAGAGGCATCCGGCCCGAGCTCCGGGTGCGTCAAAGAACCCAGCAGCCTGACCGGAATGATCCCCCAGCCCCGTTCATCGCTGAAAACTTTCATAAACGGGCCGGAAGCCCCCATCCGACCGGCCAGATCCGGTGCCAGCCGAACCTCCAGATTCATATTCAGACGCCCGTCGTTGTCGATACTGCCTAGCGGCGCCAGTCTGGCCTGGGAACCGGTGAGGAGGCCATTGACCCGAACCAGACCATCGCGCAAATCATAACCGGCGGAAAAATCCTCAAATTTCAAGTTATGGAGTTCATCAACACCAAGAAACACGGCCAATGAATCGACCACGGGAAACCCCTTGATCAGCCCCTGTTGTAAAGACAACTCTCCTTTGGACTGCAATCGATCCAACCAGGGTTGTGCTGAAGCACCACCTCCCCAAAAACTGCTGCGCCACTGCAGGCGCCCCGTCAGGGTTGCGCCCAGATCCGGCAACAATCCCGCCGCCAAAACGGCAGCGTCCACATCCGTGAGATCCAGCTGCCCCTGGTAAAGCAAGCCGCGCACACCAAGATCCACCACGGCATCCGCCAGAACTCTTCCTTGACCAACCTCTCCGCGCAATCGGTCCAGCCGCAGCCGATTGTCACTGAGAGTCACATCCGCCGTGACCTGTTCAACAACCAACTGTTTGAACAGGGCTTTACGGACCGTTAAATCACCGTGCAGATCCAGAGGGAAAGCAAAAGGCCCTAACCCACCGGCAGAGCTGGGATTGCCCTCCTCCTCTGAGGACACGGACGAACCGGCTGCAACCAGTTCATTCAGGTTCAACTCCTCGGCAGACAGCGAAAAGGTTCCCTGCAGCAGTCCGCCAGGTTGGCGGGTTGCCTGCAGGTTTAACAGCGCCTGCTGATTGCCGTAAGACAACACCAGATTCTGGGCCGTGACCACAGCATCGGCATAGGACAAAGCACCGCTGACCCCGCCGCGCATATCCTTGACACTGGCCTGGACCCCGTTCAAAGTCAACTGGGCCGACTTAAGCAGGCCGCTCCCCTGCCCCAGCGTTCCAACCAGCTGTGCCCGCCCGCTGATACTACCGGCGACGCTGTACTTGCGATAGTTTCTGGTCAGCGTGTCAGGAAGACTTTGCATGACCTGGCGCAGATCAAGTTGATCGAAGATGACCGCCAGATCCATCTTCGTTTCCTTCGTCGCAAAGTCCAATCGCCCTTCCATGCCAACCCCCAGATCATTGAAATTGACCAGCAGCGTGGAAAGATCAAGCTGTTTCCTCGTAAAATCAAAGGTCAGCGCATAGTCGGTGGTTAAATGGACTTTTTGCAGGGACGTGCCGTTGGGCAGAGTCAGATCGAGGTCGGCAAGGGTCAGCTTACCTTTGGAGCTGAGCTGTTCGGTCTGTAGATCGACTTCAAGATTCAGGGACACTCTCCCCGAACCAACTTTACCGGGCAGCAAGTCCCGGTAATAGGGGGAAAACGGGATCATGTCCAGATCTGCCAGGTGAACCAGAAAATCACCGCTGGTGTGCGTTATATCGTAGTGCCCGGACAGATCCAGCCGGGCGCCGTTGAGGACCACCGACAGGTCGAGGGGGAAGGCCTTGTCGGGGGCAATCTCCCGAGCATGAATATTCAGATTCTGTAAAGCAAAGCGATAGGGAACGTTGGGGCTTTTGAATTTATCGGTGTAAGTTAAGGAGCCGTTTTTGACACTGACCTCATGCACAAACAAGCTGAAGATGTCACTCACCAAAGCCCGTGCCGCTTGCGGGTATTGCCCGCGATCACTCCGATTCTTTCCGAGCAAGTCGGAAAAATTATAGCTCCCATCGGTAAACCTGCTGACATCGATGACCGGCTCATCGAACATCACTTGGTCGACCACAACACGACCTCTGAGCAGCGGCAGGAAACGGTAACTTAATTTGGCATTTTTGATGGTGATGAAATCTTCTTTGCTGTTCTGCTTCTTTACTCTCAGGTCAGCGACCGATATGCCCGAGAAAAAGCCGATCTGAATATCTCCGAACGCAACCTGCCGGTGCAAAGTGTCTTCAACCAGCGGCACCAACATACTGCGGACTTTGTCCGGCGTGACCTGGGTCTGGGCATAGATCACCACACCGACAAGCCCCAGAATGAGGATCCCCAGGAACAAGCCAATTTTTGCCACAAGGGACATGCTGCCTCCACAAACTCAAGCCTAAAAACAGGCTTATCATCACAATTTCACAGAATACAGGCGCTAAGTATATAAAAAATTTATCGAGAATTAAAATGCCTTATCACAAATATTAGCTTGTTGTCATCCGGAAACTCCGGAGAGCAACGGCTAAGTTTTCAGATAGGAAACCAGTAATTTTTTGTTATGGCAAGAAAATCAAGGGGTTGCACGGGGGCGTAGTACTTTACGCCGCACAAGCAAACCCGTCCATTAACACCGCCACAGCGGAAAAGGGCCGTTTCCGGATGAAAACTAGCTCGTTGGCATCTGGAAACACTGGATGGCAATAATTAAGCTTTCAGATTGGAAACGAGCAGTTTTCCGTTGTGGCAAGGTCATCAAGGGCTTGCGCTGGGGCGTACACCGTTACGCCGCACAAGTAAGCCTGTAGATTGACGCTGCTACAGCGGGAAAAAACCGTTTCTGGATGGAAATTAGCTATTTTCCAGTAGAATGTACGATCTGGGGCATGATGCACATCATATCTTCAATACCTTGAAATCATTTACCTTTTTAATCCATAAAATGAATATTTTTTTAATATTAGAATAATTTACATTTTAAGAGAGAGCCGTTATTATGCAAAATATTAACAATATCCAATCATAGGAGTTGCAATTATGCGAAAAAACACAAACTCGCTCCTGCTTGACATCGGTTGGTGTGAATGGGTTTCGTTCCCGGCTTTAAAGATCCCGGCGATAGAAGCCCAGGTTGTTATGGATTCCAAACAGTCGATTCTGAATATCTTCGATTTTTCAACCTTTAAAGAAGGCGAAGATCTGATTATCAGCTTTGGAGTTCATCCAATTCAGAATAACACCGATGTCGAAATCTACTCGGTCATGCCGGTGAAAACCAGACGGCTGGTATCGTTTGAAGACGGAAGTAGAGAATGGTGCTATGTCATTGAAACCGAAATGCGGATCGGTTCTTTGAAAAAAAATATCGACCTGACCCTGGTCAATCGTGAAGACACAACCTTCCGGTTGCATCTCGCCTCACAGACCATCAAAAGTCTGGTCAGGGTCAATCCCAAAAAAAGCTACCTCACCGGTCAAATTCTGAAGGGCTTTTCCCCGTCCATGGCATAACCGTTCGTCTCACCAATAAATGAAAACTCCGGAAAAAAATTTACTCTGAAAATTCGTACCAGGCTTCGGCCAGTGGAAAAAACAACGCAGCCCGGATCGGACATTGTTCGTGATGGGCCGCATATAATTTAACGTAGATTTCCAGCTGCGCACGATAGCGCTCGGCCTCACGCTGCACAAAGGCCGAAACACTCTCTCCGGTCCTGGGAACACTGGTCTTATAATCGATAATCCAGCGCTGACCATCAGCAATAAAAGTCCGATCGATGATGGCATGGACCAGCTTGCCATCCACCAAGCCACTGAGCGGCTGTTCACAGGCGTGCTCCTGGTGGCTGGCCAGCACCCAACGTCCACGCTCACTTCCCAGGGCCGCCTCAACCGCACGGCGGACTCTGGCGACACTGTCGTCAAGATCACCGGCACCAACCCCAAGACCGCGCAGCATCAAAGCAATCTGTCGGGTCCGCTGAGCAGGCTCGGCCCCGTCCCAGACAATACGCCCCTGGCGGGCAAGCTGTTCCAGGTACATGTGGACCAGAGTGCCGATATGCCGCTGCTTCGGACTTTCCCAACCGCTGAACGCCCTATCTCCGGGCTCCTTGGCCTCTTCCGAAGCGGTTCCTGCCGTTGCCGTCAAGGCCAAGCTGACCGTCTCCATGGCCGGCAATGTCCAATTCCCGGGTAGGCGCTGCAGCAGTGGAGGTAAAAAACTTTCCGCCACTGCTTCCGGCGGAGCTTCGCAACCGGCAAAATAGGCCTCGGCAACCGGCCAAAGGGTTTCCAACAAAGTCCCTTTGGCTGGGGTCAGCACTCCCGTTACACGGTTTTCATTGACGTGCCCCAGCAGGTGCAGATGGCGGATTGCCCGGGTGGTGGCAACATAAAGCAGCCGCGCGGTTTCCAGGTTTTCCCGTTCCAGTTCAAACTCGGCAATCAGCTGGTAAAGAGGGTCGTTCTCCTGTTCCCCATAGGCGGCCACCGGAGCCAGGAGCAGCCCCAGCTCAGGATGCTCCAGCCAGCGGAGTAAAGGTTTACTGCCTCGCTGCGGTGAACGGCCTAACCCCGGCAGAATCACGGTATCAAATTCCAAGCCTTTGGCCTTGTGGATGGTCATGATCTGCAGCTTGCAGTCAGTGACCTCCGGAGCGGAAAAAATGCTCTTTAAACCCTGTTCCAGCAAAGCGAAATCGCTGACATCTCCTCCCTCATCCAGATTTTCCAGCAGATCGAAAACCAGCTGGGCATCGGCAATCCCGTCCGCATCGTAGCAGGCGGCTCCCCCTATCCCCAGCCAGCACTTTTCGACCAGTTGTCGCAGTGGCAGACGGCCGCGCGCATTATGAGCCTGTTCAAGCAGTGGCCAGACCCGGGCCAGCCGTGCCCGCCCATCCGTCGAGAGTCTCTGCCGGCGCTCGGGGTCTGCCAGCAGAGTCGGCAGGGTCGCGCTACGCGAATCGGCAACGAGCGTATGCAGGTCGTGCAGGGTCAGCCCACACCAGGGTGCACGCAGTACGGCCAGCCAGCTGAGCCGATCACCGCGGTGCAGCAACGCCTTGGTCAGATGAACCAGATCAAGGGCGGCCGGCCGAGCCCCCAACACCTCGATATCCCGGGCCTGATAAGGCATTCGCAAGCGGCGCAACAGGGGCAGGATTTGCTGCAGATGGCTGCGGCTGCGCACCAGGACCGCTATACTCTGTTCCGGGTCAGCGGCCTGTGCCTGTTGAATCAGCTCGATGACCTTTTCGGCCTCCGCCAGGTCATTGCGACCGACCGCCGGGTGAATGGTGCAGGCCGCGCCCGGCAAAGTCGGTTTAACAGCCACGGCTTCGGCCATGGGCACCGCGCCGGTCACCACCTCGGTCTGGGCCGGAAAGATGGCTTTAAAGCTGGTATTGTTCCAGTCCACGACCCCTTGCTGAGAGCGGAAATTGCAGCTCAGGCGTAACGGCTGTAAAGGCATCATGAGATCCCCGAAGCTGCCCTTGAAGGTTTCCAGAAACAGCCCGACTTCGGCTTCCCGAAACAGGTAAATGGACTGCATCGGATCGCCGACCAGGAACAGGGTCCGCCCGTCCCCGGGCATCCACCCCGAAGTCAGGGTACTCAACAGCTGATACTGCAGGCGGGACGTGTCCTGAAATTCATCAACCAGGATATGCTGCAGATCCTGATCGATCCGCAGCAGCAGATCGCTCGGGTCATCCGCCCGTCCCAGCGCCTGATTCGCTTTCAGGGCGATTTCAGAAAAATCGGCCTGGCCTTTGTTTTTAAACACCTGCCACAAATCCACCAGCAGCACCGGCAACAGTTGAATGACCGCCTCCAGGACTCGCCATTGTTCAACACTATAGCCTCCGGCCGGCAGCCCCCTGACCTGCTGTAGCGCACGGATAAATTGATCCTGGCCACTGAGCTCGCGAAGCAATTCCAGCATCCGCTCTTTGCCGGCCTGGTGCTCTTTTCCGGCCGGAAAACCGTTGTTCTTGGTCACCGTTTTTCTCAGTTCACCGGCGGCGGTAAGCAGGAAATTGCCGATGGCGATCCACTCCTTGAGGTTGGCAGCAGCAAAACCGGGCAGCGCGCCGACCTGGCAAAACCTGGCCAGCGGCGCATCGGGCAGGTTGCCCGCAGCAAAACGCAGACAGTCGAGCAGCGCGTCTTTCTGAGCACTGGGCAGCAGCCGTTGTAGCCGGTCCAGTTTCTGCTCATAGAGAGCATCCAGGGCCTGCTGCAGCTGGTGATGGGACGTTTCCGCATCGGCCCGCAGATAGCGCAACCATTGATCGCGGCGCCGCAACAGGTCGACCAGCAGGCGCTGCACCAGCGGCACCTGGTTGTCCAGATGACGCAACAGAACGGTCAGCTGCTGGTGGCCGGGGGCACCGCTTTCAAGGCCATTGAGCACCTTTTCCACCGTCTGCAGATAAAGGGAATCAGCGTCATCGGCCATTTCCGGCAAACTGCCGAACCGGGACATCCAAGGCATCTTCCGGACCAGCGACGCATTAAAACTGTCAATGGTCTGAATAGCCAGTTGGGCCGGGTTTTTGAGCAGGGAATCTCCCTGTTTGGCCAAAGCTCCACGGGCCAACCGCCAAGTCAAAGCTTCATGGGCCGTTTCCGGTTCCGGGGCATGGGCCGCGTTGCCCAAGGCCCCCAACAGGCGATGGCGCATTTCAGCGGCCGCTTTATTGGTGAAAGTAATAGCCAGAATCTGCTGGGGCCTGTCAACCTGGCCAAGCAAGGCCAGCAGCCGCTGGATCAGCAGTTCGGTTTTGCCGGATCCGGCCGGTGCCTGGACAATGCAGGAACGGGAGATATCAATGGCAGCGGCGCGCTGCTCGGCATCAGCAATCATCAGCAACTCCGGCCTCGGCTAAGGCTTCGCGAATCCGACACAGTCCGGGCAGATCGCAATAAAGACAACTGCTCTGCGGGTCAAACGGTCTGACCGCGGCTTCCCCGGCGACAAAATCGGTGGCCAGCTGCCGGATCTGCTGCTGCCAGAACACCAATAACTGGTTCCAATCGGCAATCCCGAGATCTTCGCATTGGTTGAAGGTACTCAGTTCGCGCACCCTGCCGAGCAGGCCTTTTTCCCGGACCACCCCCAGCAAACGACAATGGCCTTTGCGCACCTGGGCGAAGACAATTCCGTCGGCCGGCGCATCCTGTTGGGCAACCGCATAGATGGGCAGCTGCGGTTCCACCAGCGGGGCGCTGACAAAATCATCGGCACGCAGCTGGCTGCCGGTTTTGTAATCGATGACGATTCGATAGCCATCGGCCAGTTCATCGACCCGGTCGATCTGCATGCTGATTTCCAATGGGCCTAACTGCTCGACATGTGGATGTTCCAGTTCCACGACACGGAAGACATCCCTCTTCATTTCGACCTCTTCCAACCATTCCACTACCAGGGAGGTCACCCGCTCCTGTTCCAGAGCCAGCATGGTATTACCCGGCGCCGGCCGTTGCGCAAAAAAGGTCGCCAGGGCTTCGGCCACCTGCTCCGCGGCCAAGGTTTGCACTTCCGGCGCGGACAAACGAACCAGCTGGTCACGATCCTGCAACCGGGTCCAGATGCGTTCCAAGGCGATATGGACCAGGTCACCACGCACCATGGGTGAGATACCGGCTGCGGCCTCATCAAAGGCCCGGGCAAACAGCCGATGATGAACAAAAGCACGGAACGGACAATGAGCCTGGTCCTTCAACAGACCGGTGCCTCCTTCTACTTGGCGCTGCTCCAAAGCCGGACCACGCTGATCAGCGACCGTTTCCAGCACCTGCTTGCTCTGCTGGGCCAGATGAACTGGATCGCGAGGCTCGGCCAGCTCCGGCTCACCGATCACGGCGGCGGCCGGAATCAACGGGCTTTCCCGAAGCTGAGTATCACCATCAGAACAGGGATAGCTGAAGACCACCCGTTCGGCAGCGGCAGCCAGTCGCGCCATGACCTGCTCAGCGTAAGCCAGCTCACGCTCGGCATTGGCATGGGGCATGCGCTCCTGAACCTGCAGCTGATAAGGGATAAACGGATTGGGTTGCGGGGGTGCAGGAAGAACGGTCTCCCCAAGCCCCATGACCCACAGGTGGTCGAACTGCAACCCGGTCGATTCCAGCAACCCGATCACCTGAACCGGCCCGGTGGGACTTTCCACCTGGAACTCGCAATCACGGGCCAGGCGACGCACTAAACTGAGGGCCTGGGCACGCCCGACCGGGGCGTGCAGCGCATCGAGGTGCGGCAGCATGAGCAGGACATTCTCCTGGAACGAGGTAAGCGCCTGATATTCCCGGCTGGAAAGAGTCCGCTCTCCCGGCCAGCCGCAGTCATGCAACTGAGCGGCGAAGAGTTCGGCCCAGACTCCGGGAAGGCGCTGACTACTTTCCGCGCTGAAAGCTTCCAGCTGTTGCAAAATGGCGACCAGCTCGGCCAGCCCCGGCCGGTTTTCGGCCAGGGCACGCATTTTCGCTACGCTAATAGTCTGCTGCCCGAAACCGCGCAAAGTCAGATCGAAGCGGGCCCGGGCATCCACTTCCCGGTGCGCCCCGCCCAAAAAAGGTGATCGGAGCAGGGTCGAGGCCTGCTGAATGGTCAGAATCCGGGGCAGGGATAACAGTTCCAGACCGGCATGGATCACCCCCTGTTCCGCCAGGGGTCCTCCCAGCGAGAGGCTGAAAATCGCCTCATCCTCCGCCAGCTGGACCGCTCCAACGGGATCAATCTGGGCAGCGAAAACCCGTTCGATACGGCTGCGGCGCCTGCTCAAATCCGGCACCACGACACCGATGGAGGTTGCCCCCTGCTCCAGCAGCAACCGCGCCCAGCGGGCAGCGGACTCGATTTCATGATCACTGTCCTTGGCGGCAAAACGCACCATGGAACCGGCCGGTTTACTGGCCAAGGACACTTCATCGCAGCGTTTCCCCATGGCCCGAAACTGCGCCTGCAATCGCTCCAGCCCCGGCGAGAGCTGGTCAAAGCCGACCAGCAAAATCCGCTCCGGCACAACCAGCCGGCCGCTGCCCAGCGCACTGACGAGCAGGCGCGGCAGATCGCTCTGATCAAGCCACTGCTGCTCAGCGGCCAAACTTCGATAGCGGCGACACCAGCCCTGGAAAATGAGCTGATCCTCGGTCAACGGCTGCCCTTCCAAGGACAATTCATACTCATTGAGCAGCTGGTACGCCTGGAGGGCTTTTTCCGCGGTCTTGGCAACCTGCAGCAGTTCCAACTCTACCGTCCGCGAGCTGCTCTCGACCAATTGTTCCCAGAGATAAAGCTGTTGCTGCGGATTCAGCAGACGCCAGGACTCCCCCAGTTCGCTCAGGCTGTTGAGCAGCCAGCCCTGATAGCTACTCAACTGAGGGGTATCCCAGACCAGCTTCCCGGCAGTCAGCATCTGCTGGTCAAAGCAGCCGCGCAAATACCTGAACAGACGTTTGTTGGCTGTTAACACCAGAGCGCCATCGGCCAAAGCAGCAATGATCTCGCCATAGCTCTCAGTCATCTGCAACTCTCCTTAGCACAGCACCCGCCCTTCACTGAACAACCCGGCCGCAACCGACCGGATGAATGGAACTGCCGCTGCGTTCCTGGCGCACATCGATACGCAGGGGAATCTGTTCTTTCAGCTCCGCGACATGAGAAATAATGCCGATCATCCGCCCGCCGGTTTGCAAATCGACCAGGGTGCGGATAGCCAGTTCCAGGGACTCCGGGTCGAGACTGCCGAACCCTTCATCGATGAACAGCGTATCCAGATGCACCCCGCCGGCATAGGACTGCACGATATCAGACAGGCCCAAGGCCAGGGCCAGGGCGGCCATAAAGCTTTCCCCCCCGGACAGGGTTGCGACCGGCCGCGTTTTGCCGGTATAGGCATCATCCACCAGCAGATCGAGACCGGAGGCCTTGTTTCCCTTGGCTCGATCCTCCTTGCGCAACAGCCGGTAGCGTCCCCGGCTCATCATCTCAAGGCGTCGGCTGGCATCAAGCAGAACATCATCAAGCAGCACACTGAGGACAAACCGCTGTAAACTGATTTTCAAACCGGTCTGGCCGTTGGCAACATCACTAAGGGTTCCGACCGTGGCATAGCGGGCATCGAGATCGGCAAGCCGGGCCAGGTTGGCGGCCAGCTTCTTCTTGCTCGCCAGCAGCACCTGCAACCGGCCATCAAGAGCCTGCCAGTGCTGTTCCGCAGCCGCTTTGTCCTGCCGGGCCTGTTCCAGCCGCTCTTCATAACCGCGGAGTTGCGGTGGCTGCTGCCCGGCACATTTTTTCTGCAGTTGATTCAGGGCACCGGTCAAGACCTGCCTGCGACCATCGAACTCGGCAATCCCCTCCTGCAGAGCCGTCAATTCTTTCTCAGCCAGCAAAGCCGCCCGGAACTCTTCCTCGCTGGCAAAAGGGCTGTCGGCCAGCTCTTTGCGACAGGCCAGCTCAGCCTGGCTCAACTCCTGGCGCAAAGCCTGCTGCTGCTGTTCAATCTCACGGGTGGTGGCCTGGGCCGCTTCCAGTTCTCCCTGTGCCGAGGTAAAAGCGGCGTTCAGGTCGACTAGGTCCCGTTCAAGTTGCTTGACCGTGGCGCTCAGGGTGCTGACTTCCGCCGCAAGTCCGGCCGGATCACGCTGCCCTTCCGGCAGGTCCTGGCCGAGCAGTTCCTGCTCGCGAAGCAATCCGGCCAACTCTTCTTTCCGACTCGCCAGGCGCGTAGCCAGTTGTTCCGTGGTCAACGCTCTCTCACTGGCGAGTTCAGCGGGGGGATATTCCTGCAGTTGCCGATCCAGCTGGTTCAGTTCGGCGGCTACCGCCTGAGGAGAAAAACCGGCCTCGCTCTGTCGGCTCAGCAGCTCCTCATACCCTGCCGCCGCCTGGGCAGCTTCCGCCTTACGATTGCGATAACGATCGCGGGCCTCTTCAAGATCAGTAAATATTTTGGCCAGTGCCGCACGCGATTCTTCCAGGGCATGAAAGTCGGGCAACGCCTCAGCAGACTGCGCCGGAGTCGGGTGGTCCAGGCTGCCACAGACCGGACAGGGTTGATTCTCGCGCAGCTCCTGCGCCAGGATGGCAGCCTGTCCCTGGTGCCAGGAAAGCTCAAGCTTCTTATTGTTAGTCAAGCTGTTATCATAGCTTTGTTTAAGTTGTTTCCCCACCTGTTCAGCATCTTCAAGCTGAACCTTAAGTTTGTCCAGCAAGTCTTTTTGCCTGGTAATATTTTTCAGCAGTTGCTGCTGCTCACTAACCGCTTTGTGGCGCACGAGCAGTTGATCAAGATCAACCTGGCCAGTCACCGTCCTGATCCGTGCGGCAACTTCGGCCAACCTGACAACCTGCTGCTGACGGGCTTCCAGCAGATGGAGCTGCTGTTTCTGAGCATCGATTTTTCGGCTGAGCTCGGCACTGCTCTGCTGGGCTTTTACAGCACCAGCCAACTTGCCTTGGGCGGCGCTCAGGGTGACGCGACTTTGCGCGAGACGCTGCTCAACCCGCTGCAGTTCCGCTGCACCACGTTCCCGTTCACGAAACCAGGGGGCCAGCTTCTGCGCCTGTCCGGCGGCCTTGAGGCGCAGCCGGTCCTGGTCAATCGCGGGGTGACGCAGCTGCAGTTGCTCCAGGTCGCGCTGCGCCGCAGCCAGTTGCTCGAAATCACGGAGCAAACTGCGCGCCTGGTCGAGATCCTTATGCGCCTGCAGCAATGCGGCTTCCTGTTGCTGCCTGGTGGTCAGGGCGACCGCCACCTCCGGCTGTAGCGCGGCACTCTCCCGCTCGAGTTCTTCGGCCGATTCGATCTCCGCTGCTTCGAACAGGCCCTGTTGAAACTGCAACAGGGCATCGCGTTCGCGACGAATCTCCGCAGCTTTTTCCTTGAGCCGTTCTTCCAGTTTTTTATAGATGCCGGTTTGAAACAACTGACTGAAAATTTTCTCCCGCTCGGCCGATTCAGCCAAGAGCAGCTGGCGGAATTTCCCCTGCGGCAGAACCATGACCTGGCGGAACTGATCCACGGACAACCCGGTCAAAATTTCTATTTCCCGGGTCGCTTCGCTGACCTTACTCGCCACCAGCAGCTTGTGGCTCCCGTCGGGAAGAATCTCGCTGAGGCAGGCTTCCGGTTTCTGCTCGGTGAAGCCATCCCCGCGTGCCTTCGGCCGCAACTGGTCGGGAACGCGGCGAATATGCAAGCGGCGTTGATTAAGCATAAATTCAAAGGACACTTCGCACAGGACATCGGCCGCGGCCAGATCGCAGCGCATCTGTGCGCCTTCCCGTTCGTCACCGGTGGTCTTCCCGTAGAGAGCAAAACAGATCGCATCAAGAATCGTCGTTTTGCCGGACCCGGTGGGCCCGTTGATCAGCACCAGCGGATTGGCCCCGAAGGCGGTAAAATCGATCTGTTCCAGCCCTGGGAATGGCCCAAAGGCCGCCATTTGTAAAGTCAGAGGCCGCATCGGTCAGTGGTCCTCCCGCTGCAGTTGCTCAAGTTCCTGACGAATAATCGCACTCTGTTCGGCGCCCATCGCCACCCCTGTGGTCTGCTGGAAAAAATCTTCAAACATGGCCAGCTCGCCCCTTTGCAACTGTTCACGCTGCTGCCTGAGCTGCTGCTGGCGCTGCATCAATCCGGGACGCTCCAGATGTAGGACGTTGGGATACACCGCTCTGAGCTTGGTCATAACATCAAGAATCGCCTGGCTGTCGGTCAGGCGGACCTGGAGATAATCGTCACGCTGCGGATCATTCTGTCCCAGCACCAGCAACTCGGCAAGCTCGCCTTCCAGGGTCCGCATATCGAGCCGGGCTTCCAGGGCAATCCGCTCGGTGATCAGTTTTCCGTCGGGTTCAAGGTCAACCAGGGTAACGGTTTTGCGCTGGCGCTCTTCAGAGAAAGAATATTTCAGCGGCGACCCGGAATAGGCGATTTTTCCGTCCTGCCTGCTCTGGGCCCCGTGCAGATGGCCAAGAGCGGTATAGGCAAACGGACTGAACAGCGCCGGGTCGACATATTCAATGCCGCCCAGGGAGAGCGGCCGTTCCGATTCGGAGCCTTCCCCCCCGAGCAGAAAGCAGTGAGCGATCAACACCGTTGGCTGCGTCTCATCCATATCGGCAACAATCATATTCACCAGGTGGGAGAAGGCCTCCTGATGGCTGCTGACATCCACCTCATGGGCAAATCGAACCGTGGCCGGATCGACATAGGGAAGCGGATAAAAAGCGACGGTCTGACCGCCCCTATCCTGCAGGGTAATCCGCCGCGGTTGCTGCCACAGTTTACCGACCACATGGAGACCGGCGGCGGCCAACTGCCGGGCACCGAAGGCGAGCCGCTCGGGGCCGTCATGATTCCCCGCAATCATGATCAGAGGGACACCCAGATCCTGGCAGATGGTAGAAACCGTCTGGTCGAGCAGCTCGACCGCCGCGGCTGGCGGCACCGACCGGTCATAAAGATCACCGGCCACAATCACCACCTCGACTTCACGTTCGGCAACGATGGTGCAAATCTGTTCCAGAACATGGCGCTGATCGGCCAACAGGGATTGATTGTAAAATTGGCGGCCAAGATGCCAGTCCGAGGTATGAAGGATGCGCATTTCGCTCCCTTGAAGAAAAAATTGTCGGTTAAGACAACCGCCTGTCGAATGAGTTATAATCTTGCTATGAACCGACGCAGAAAAAATAATTTGTTGCCGTTAGCCGCTACGGCTTTGCTGCTGTTACTGGCCGGCTGTGCCGGAAACAGCTATTGGACCTGGCAGCATCCCCAGCAGCAGACCCCGCAAGAACGTCAGCAGGCGCTGGCGGAATGCCGCGACCTGGCCCGCCAGGAGGCGTTGCAAAGCAGGCATCTCTATTACTTCGATGATCCATTTTGGGGCGCACCGTTTTATCGCGACCGCTTTTACCGCCCCTTCTCCAGCTGGTATTATCACGATCACCTGTTTGCTTACCAGCGCGAACTGGATCGTTACACCAGGTTGTGCATGAAAGCCAAAGGTTGGCAATGGATTCAGGTGACTCCAGAACCGCCCCAGCAGAACCCCGCCCAGCCTGGCCATTGAAACATTCTCATACCCTTGTATTTTTCCACTGTATTCCATATAGTTAACAGGTAATAGCAACAACTGGCGAGATCTTTCGCGGAGACATCGTTTCGTGCGTATCGACCACTCTCTCATGCTCACGCTGGACAGTTATCGCAATAGCGAGCCCCAGCGACAGCAGCAAGCACCACCCGACCGCAAGCAGGCGGCCGCGGCGGATGCCTATTCCCATCATGCCGGGTCGGCAGCAGTCATCGACGCGGAGTATGTCGACATCTCGCCGGCAGCGCGGAGTGCCCAGAGCGATTCAACCCAACGCCGCGAGCTGGCAACAGCCCTGATACACAAGACCGACGATCTCCCTCCTGCTACCAGCAGTGTCACCCCCCGCAACAAGCGCACCGGTTATTATCAGGCCCTGGCCGCAGACATCCCGGCACCGGGATCAGTGCTGAGTATTTTTGTCTAAACTCTTACCCCTGCAGGCGTTGCATCACCTGTTTCATATCCTGCCAGACCTCTCTTTTCCCGGCCGGATTGCGCAACAGATAGGCCGGATGAAAAGTCGGCATGACCGCAATCCCGCGGTATTCCTTCCAGTGACCGCGCAGACGACTGATCGGCTCGGCAGTCTGCAGCAGGGTGTGCGCGGCAAAACGGCCGAGGGTGACCACCAGCCGCGGCCTGATAATCTCCAGCTGACGTTGCAGAAACTGTTCACAGGTGGCGATTTCTCTGGCCTCGGGATCTCTGTTGTGCGGCGGTCGGCATTTAATGACGTTGCAGATGTAAACGTCCTCGCGCTGCAGGTTCATGGCAAAAAGGATTTTTTCCAGTAACCGGCCCGCTTCACCGACAAACGGATAGCCGCGTTCATCCTCTTCCCGCCCCGGTGCTTCGCCAACCAGGACCAGGTCCGCTTGCGGATTGCCTTGACCAAAGACGATATTTTTTCGTTCCTGGCACAGCGGACAGAGCTGACACCCCTGCAGGCTAGCCTCAAGCTCGGCCAGCGGGTCCGGGCAAGACACGCCCGCGGCCGGTTTTTCTTCAGCGGAAGACTCAACCAGCGGCGAAGTCTCAACCAGCGGCGAAGTCTCAACCGCGGCGACCGGCACGGACTCAAAACCCCACTCCTGCAGTTCTTGCAGAACCGCCCTTCCTTGGCGGATCAAATCATGACATTCGTGATATAATTTATCCGTCATTCAACTTTCCTCTGAGGTTTCGACCCTGACCCGACTGAAGATGTAGAGCATGCGTTTTTTTATCCTGTTCATTATTTTGCTGTTGATTCCGGACCGCGCCTTTGCCTGGGGGGCAGGCGTCCATCTGGGCCTCGGCCTGCGGCTGCTGGCCGCACCGGAAGTGCTCCCCCTGGCCCTGCAGTCATTGTTGGCAAGCCATTCCATGGATTTTCTCTACGGCTGTATCGCCGCGGATATCACCTTGGGAAAAAAGCACACCCATCATCTGGAGCACTGCCATAACTGGCGGGTCGGACGACGCATTCTGGACCTGGCGAAGGAGAGCGGTCCAGCTGCAGAAGCCTGTGCTTACGGCTATCTCGCCCATCTTGCCGCAGACACCATCGCCCATAACTACTTTGTTCCCTATAAACTGGCCTTGACCTACAATACCGTCCTGCTTAATCATGCCTATTGGGAAATCAGGGCGGAAAACGGGGTCAAACAAGCCACCTGGGACACGGCCCAACTACTCGCTAAACAGGATAACCGCGGGCATGACCAGATGCTCAGCAGCGCTCTTTCCGATACGATTTTTTCCTTTAAAACCAACAAGCAGATCTTCAATTCAATGATGATGATCAGCCGGCTGCGCCGCTGGCGTAGATTGATCCATTCCATGGCCAAAAGGTCAAAGTGGGAATTCGACGCTGCCGAGCATGAAGAATATATGGCCATGGGGCTGGCTGCCATCACCAGCATTCTTGCCGATGAGAACAGCCCCTATTGGAATGCGGATCCGACCGGGGATCGCGCCTTGACCGCGGCCCATCTGGTCCGCAAAAACCTGAATCTACTGTGGCTGGACGGCAAACTGTGCAAGGAGGACTCCGACCTGATTATCCAGGAACTGCACAATCGCTTTAAGCTAGCCATTACCGACCCGGACGAGATTCTCCCTCTGTTTACAGTCCTTTGAGGGCCGGTTGCGGAGCACTCTGCCCTTCCTGAGCAGGAAACACGGGCCTCAAGGCTGACTGGAGAGTCTTCTTAATTTCCAGAGGGTTGCCACGCGATCGAGCAAACGGTCGGCAACTTCGGCTTTAGGCATCAGTTCCAGTTCTTCGACCTGCCCGTCCGCATGCAGAAAGCGAACAATATTGGTATCGACATCAAAACCGGCTCCCTGCCGGGTAATATCATTGGCAACAATCAGGTCAAGGTTCTTTTTCTTGAGCTTTTCCGCGGCATGTGCCAGCAGCCGCTCGGTTTCTGCGGCAAAACCGACCAGCACCCGGTTTCCTTTCTGCTCACCGATTTCGGCCAGGATGTCCGGATTCCGCTCCAGGGTCAAGGTCAGCTGTTCGGCATTTTTCTTCATCTTATGAACAGAACGATCCGCGGAGCGATAATCAGCGACGGCCGCCGCCTTGATGACAACATCGACATTTTCCAGTTGATTGAAGACCGCCGTGCGCATCTCCTCAGCGGTGAAGACCGGCAGACAGCGCACCCCTTCGGGGACCGTCAGGGTTGAGGGACCGGCCACCAGCACCACTTGACCACCACGCCGACGAGCGGCGGCGGCAATGGCAAAGCCCATTTTCCCGGAAGAATAATTGGAGATATAGCGGACCGGGTCGATTTCTTCCCGGGTCGGACCAGCGGTCACCAGCAGGGTACAACCGAGCAGGTCCTTGGGAGTCAAGACGTTGATCGCGGTTTCGAAAATGACCTCAGGATCAGGCAGCTTCCCCTGTCCTTCCCAGCCGCAGGCCAGGGCACCGCTGGCCGGCTCCAGCACATGGTAGCCATTCTCCACCAGGACCTTTTCATTCCGCTGGTAAATGGGATTCTGATACATATTGGTGTTCATGGCCGGCACTACCAACACCGGAGCTTTGGTGGCCATGACGCTGGTGGTCAGCAGGTCATCGGCCAGCCCCTGGGCGATCTTCCCGACCAAGTTGGCCGTAGCCGGCGCCAGGATAAACAGGTCAGCACGATCGGCCAGGGAAATGTGGTCGATTTCCCGCTCCTGGTAAAGGTTGAACAGGTCGGTATGAACCGGGTTGCCGGACAGGGTCTGAAAGGTTAAAGGGGTTACAAATTCGCAGGCGTTCCGCGTCATGACCACGTGGACATCGGCACCGGCTTTGGTCAGCAAGCGCAGCAGTTCAACGGCCTTGTAGACCGCAATCCCACCGCTGACCCCTAAGACAACATTCTTCCCTTTGAGCATGAGTCCCCCTTAAATCAGAAAACGATTGTGCTGTATTTCATTGCCGATGGTGGTCGCCGGCCCATGGCCGGGATAAACCTTGGTCTCATCGGGCAGACCCAGCAGCTGTTCCTTAATGCTGGAAATCAGCTGATAGTAGTCTCCCTCGGGCAGATCGGTGCGGCCGATAGACCCGGCAAACAAAGTATCTCCCGAGAACAGGCAGTCCTCGACATACAGACAAATCCCGCCCGCCGAATGCCCGGGGGTATGCATGACCCGCACACGAAGGTCACCGACCTGCAGGGTCTCCCGGCCGACCAGTTCGCGGGTCGGTGCCGGCGAAGGGTTGGCACTGAGACCGAAAATAGCGGCATGCTCCCGCGCCTGGGCCATGACATTGCGGTCGGCACGGTGGGCCAGCAGTTCAGCTCCGGTCGCTTCCTGAAGCTGTTTATTCCCACCGATATGATCGAAATGGCCATGCGTATTGATAATCATCACCACGTCAAGCTCATGCTTTTTGATAATGCGCAAAATAGCTTCGACATTCCCCCCCGGATCAATCACCACAGCTTTGCGGGTATTTTCGCAACCGACAATATAACAATTCACTTCGAGCGGTCCGCTCGGCAGACTTTCCAGAATCACGGTGACTCCTCTTTACGGGTGATCGAGGCAAACAAATCGAGGTTTTTCTCTTTTAGTTGTTCCCCGAGGGTTGCCCCCAACGGTTTATTGAAGTTTTTTTTGTTATGCTCTTTGGCCGCCGGTTTGGCTTGGGCTCTTGGAGCTCCTGCCGGGACCGCCTGAGTCACCGGCGCCTCCGCTTTCCGGCCATTGTAACCGGCTTTATAAAAATAGCGATCATAGAGCCGGTGATAGCTGGACCAGTGGCTGTCGTTGTCCGGCTCTTTTTCGATGTGGCTGGAAACCCCGTTGATCTTGGAATCCAGGTCGTCGATGAAGTTGAGAATAACCGCTTCCAGGAACTTGGGTCTTTTTGGCGAACCGAATTCATACTGGCCATGGTGGGAGAGCAGCAGGTGCTTGATCATAGTGGCCAGCTCCCGCGGGAAACCGCTCAGTTGCCTGACCCGGTCTTCGATCATCTGCACCCCGATGACAATATGCCCCAGCAACTTCCCATCGTCGGTGTAGTCGAAAGAACGCTCATAGGCCAGCTCCTCAGTTTTGCCAATATCATGAAGCAACGCGCCGCCGATCAGCAGATCCCGATTTACTTGCGGGTAGCGCGAGCCGATGTCGCAGGCCAGGGCGGCAACCGCCAAAGAGTGCTCCAGCAGACCACCGATATAAACATGATGCATCCCCTTGGCGGCCGGTGCTCGGCTGTAGCGTTTGAAAAAATCGGCGTCATCGAAAAAAGCCCGTAGCAGCGCTTCGATATGAGGATCGCTCAGCGAATTCAGCAGTCCGTCAAGTTCAGCCCGCATCTCCTCCAGAGACCGTTTGGAGACAGGCAGAAAATCAGCCAGATCTACCGCGCTCTCCTCAAGCTTGTGCAGATCCTGGACCACCAGCTGCATTTTCCCCATGTAGACACTGGCCTTGCCGTAAACCTGCACGAAATCATTTTTATCGAACTGAGCATCAAGCTGATCCACCCGGTCCCAGACGCGGCCTTCGACTTCCCCGCTACGATCCATCAGCTTCAGGGTCATGTAGGGCTTGCCGTTTTTGGCCATCGCGATGATTTTGTCGCGCACCAGAAAGATGCTTTCCAGCTGGTCGCGCTCTTTGATCTGATCAACATAAATTTGTTTCAAAATAGTTCCTTATCCGTTAATTGCCGCTATAGTCAAAGCGGTTTTTATTCCATCGATGGCGGCACTCATGATCCCCCCCGCGTAACCGGCGCCTTCTCCGGCCGGGAACAGTCCCTGGTGTGACAGAGATTCCCCATGATTATCCCGTAAGATCCGCAGCGGCGCCGACGTCCGCGTTTCGACCCCGATTAAGCTTGCTTCCCGGCAGATAAAGCCGCGCATTTTCTTCTCGAACTGAGGCAAGGCTCGCCGCAGTTCCATGGAGACAAACGCCGGCAGGCAGTCATTCAGATCGGCAGACGCGACGCCCGGTCGACAGGACGAGTCCAGCTGCCCTCCCCGGCCGTGGAGAAATTCCAGCAACGGCTGAGCCGGTGCCCGCCAGTTGGAGCCCCCGGCCCGATAGGCGGCCTGCTCCCAGTGGCGTTGGAAACGGATTCCCGCACAGGGGTCGGTCCCCGGAAAATCCTTGGTCGTGACGCTGACCACCAAGGCGCTGTTCGATCTTGGTGCCGCACGCTGAAAATCACTCATCCCGTTAACCACCAGTCCGCCCGCTTCAGAAGAGGCATTAACCACTTCCCCCCCGGGGCACATGCAGAACGAATAGACCCCGCGGCCGGTCTGTGGATCATTCCAGGCCAGACGGTAATCCGCTGCCGACAAGTGCTGATGCTTGGGCATACCGTACTGAATTTGATTAATCAGTTCAAGAGGATGTTCCACCCGCAGGCCGATTGCAAAAGGCTTCCCTTCCAGAGCAACCTGTTCTTCGCTGAGCAATTGATAGGTATCGCGCGCGCTGTGCCCGCACGCCAACACCAGCGCATCACAGGGGATACGCTCAGCAGCGTTGACAATTCCGGCGCGGACTTTACCGGCAGAGGTTTCCAAACCGGTCAGGCGGGCAGAGAAGCGGATATCGACACCCAACCGAACCAGGTGATCCCGGAAACGCATCAGAACCTGACGCAACCGATCGGAGCCGATATGCGGTTTGGCCTGCCAGAGGATCTCCTGCGGGGCACCAAATTCCACCAGCCGTTCCAGGACCTGCCGGATCAACGGATGGTTAAGGCGACTGGTCAGCTTCCCATCCGAGAAGGTTCCGGCCCCGCCTTCGCCGAATTGAATATTGCTTTCCGGGTTCAGTTCAGCACCGCTCCAAAACGCACGCACATCCTGGAGCCGTTCGGCCACCGGCCGACCGCGCTCAAGCAGGACCACCCGGGCCCCGGCTTCGGCCAGAGTCAGCGCGGAGAACAGCCCGGCAGGGCCCATTCCCACCACCAGGACCGTCGCCTTGCGGGTCAGCGGCATGACGGTAAAGGCCACATCTTCCTGGGAGGCCACAGCTGCCAAAATTTTTAAATCAGCATGCTGCTGCAATACGTCGGCTTCATCCGGGCAACTGAACTGAACGGTATAGATCCGTAAAACATTCGATTTCTTACGGGCATCGATCCCTTTGCGGACAATTTTCAGGCCGCTGATCTGGTTATTTTCCAAGCCGAGCAGCTCAGCGACTTTTTGCCCAAGACTCTCTTCCTGTTCAGCCAAGGACAGTGCAATTTCACGTAGTTGTAAAGCCATTATTCAATGAACCGATTGAGGAAAAAGAGGGAACTCGATCCTGAAGCACGCCCCACCTTCGTTGCAGTTTGTCACCAGGATCCGGCCACCACAACCTTTCACGACGCGCAAGACGACGGACAGTCCGAAGCCGGTTCCTTTATCTTTGGTGGTAAAAAAAGGATCAAAAATGCGCGAGATATTCTCCGCCGGGATGCCGGGTCCACTGTCGGCAATTTCCAGAATGACATTTTCAGCGCCGGCACATAACGAGATCCGCAGCAGGCCTCCATCCGCCATCTCGAACAGGGCATTGCTGATCAGGTTCACGAAAATCTGTTCGAGCTCATTGGGATCAACTTCAATGGCCGGCAATCCTTCGGCAATCTCCAACTGCAGTCTGACCTGCTGGGTCATCATCCGCGGCTCATAGTCGCTGATTACCTTGCGGGCGATGGCGGCGGGGAAAACCCGTTCCCGTTTCGCCCCGCCCGCTTCGCTCGAAGCCAGCATTTTACGGAGAATGGTATCGATTCGTTCGACTTCTTCAGCAATTTTATCTATGTATTCACATTGTTCTGCAGACAAATCGGCATCGGCCTGGAGCAGTTGGGCATACAGACTGATGGAATTAAGCGGGTTGCGGATCTCATGCGCCATGCCAGCGGAGATATGCCCCAATGCGGCGAGTTTTTCCGCCTGAATAATTTCCTTATGAGCCTGTTCCAATTCAAAACTCTTTTGCCTGACCCGCTGTTCCAGTTCGAAATTCCATTGCTCAATCTCCTGCTGCAGGGCTTCCCGCTCTTCCAGCAGGTTACGATTTTCGATTTCGATATAACGCCGCGCTAACACTGCATCGATTCGCTCCTGCAGGCTGTGCTTGGCAAATGGTTTCTGCAGGTAATCCGCAGCACCTGATTTCATGAGTTCAACGGCTACTTCTTCACTCCCTTTGCCGGTAAACATGACCACATAAGTATCGGGGAAATTTTGCCGGATCATCCTGAGCGCATCAAGGCCGTTCATCACCGGCATCATATAATCAAGCAGCACCAGGGCTGGACGATGCGCGGAGACCACGGCCAGTCCCTGCTGCCCGTTACTCGCCGTGAGCACGTTGAAACCGCGTTTCTTCAACAGCAAAGCTGCTAATTCGACGATCACCTCTTCATCGTCGACAATCAGGATCGTCTCGCCGGCAAAACGGCTTTGTTGCTGGTTCATCACCGCAGCTCACACTCCGTACTTCGTTAAATTCATGTCAGGATACCCACCCGGCTGCTTGTTGGCAAGCGGACAGTCTCATTGCCCCATAAAAAAAAGCAGCTGTCCGGCTGCTCAATCTCGCCCCGAAATCCGTTCATGCTTCGGTGGCTCTATTTGGAAAGGAAAGGTCTGCGTTCCCGCGGACAAGGCGTTGACGCCCTGCCCGCGGGAGGAGTTCCTGCGCTCAGCTGTTAAGCTTCTTCTTCAAGGCGAACGGTTAACACCGGCAGACTGGATTTGCGGACCACTTTTTCCGCGGTGCTGCCGAACAGGACATGGTCAAGACCGGTTCGTCCATGGGTTCCCAGAACAATCAGCTCGGCCCCCTTCTCGTCAGCCTGACCAATAATCTGCTCATAGGGAAGTCCCGGAACAATCAGACATTCGTAGTTGTCGAAGTCAGCGAGCTTGTCCTTGCAGAAACTGTCCATCATGTTATGAGCCCCTTCTTCTATCTCTTCCTCCAGCTTTTCAAATGAAATATGCGGGACATAGAATCCGCGCAGATCCACCGGCTCGTTAATGACATGCAGAACGACCAACTTTGCGCCATATTTTCTGGCCATGCCCAACGCCAGAAAAAAAGCATTGTCAGAACTGTCGGAAAAATCGATTGCTACCAGAATAGTTGAAAAATCTTTCATGGGAACCTCCTTTCAGGAGACTGCGGCAGAACCTGAATTCATGGGTTTTCCCCGCTGATCGAGGACTTTGTTTATAACTGCTTTCAATTTTTCGATGCGAAACGGCTTGTTAAGCGCTTCCAGAGAGCCCAGATCCATGGCGTCAAGATAGGCACGAATTCCACCGTACGCAGTAATCATAATCACCTGTGACTGTGGATATTTTTCGTGCAGTTCGCGCAACAGCAACATTCCGTTCATTTCCGGCATTTTGATGTCGGTAAGGACCACATCCACCGGATGGCCCGCAAGGTAGCTCAGCGCTTCACAACCGTTACCAACCGCAACGGCCTGATAACCGTTGTGGCCAAGCAGCTTTGCCAGTCCGACCCGAGCATTTTCTTCATCATCGACAACCAATACCCTGACCATGATTACTCCAGAACGATCAATTTATTATCAAGTTTAGCAGTACAGCCCCCCCTGTCAAGCACGGCAATTAACAATAACCTATCGATTTCACTCACCAATCAATAGATAATTTAAAAAGGACCCGAAGCCTGAAGAAAGAAGGGAAAATCGCCGGGAGATTTTACAAAGAGGTGGTCAGAAACTGACGGATTAACGTAACGGCGTTATCTCCGGCGGAGTTTGCGGTGGCCAAAACGTCCTCATGCGTGAGGGGTTGTGGACTCTTGCCAGCCGCGCGATTGGCGACAAAAGAGAGGGCAGACACCTGCAGCCCCAAATAACGACCGACAATGGCTTCCGGGACCGTTGACATGGAGACCGCATCTGCACCGAGCATCTCAAGCATACGGATCTCCGCCGGGGTTTCATAACTGGGACCGCTCATCCAAGCCAAGGTGCCCCGCCAAAGGTTCGCTCCGCTATTAAGCAGTGCCGCTTCGGCAGGCGGCAGAGATGGTGCATGGTAAAGATCGTGCAAATCAGGAAAGCCGGCATCAGGCCTGCCGATCAAAGGATTCTGGCCGGTCAGATTGAGATGATCGGTCACCTGCATAAAATCACCGGGCTGCATACCGTCTTTAATCCCGCCGACGGCATTGGTCAAAAGGATTCTGGTGCTGTCGAGTTCGGCCGCCACCCGCACCGGAGCCGTCACCTGCCAGGCACTGTACCCTTCATAAACATGATAGCGGCCGGACCAAACCAGCATGGGGCAGTCAAACAACCTGCCTGCATACAGGCGCCCGGCATGCCCCGCCACCCGGGTCGGTGGGAAGCCCGGCAACTCGGCATAGTCGATGGCGATAAAATCGGTCAACTGTTCGACGATAGCGCCAAAACCGGAGCCAAGCACCAGACAGCATTGGACGCGAAACCCGTCCAGCCGGCTGCGCACGGCTTGGGCCGCCGGTCCGATATGATCAAGACAACTTATCATTGAGCAGGTTATCGATCCGCGCATGGAATTCAGCCGGGTTGAATGATTTGCTGGTGAAATCATCGGCACCGGCTTCAATCGCCTTGAGCTTATCTATTTCCTTGCGATGGACGCCACTGATACAGAGAATCTTGATTTCGCGAAGTTTGACATCGGCACGGATTTTTTCGATCAGATTGAAGCCATTCAGATCAGGAAGATTGACGTCGACAATCAACAGATCAACCTTGTTGCGCTGCAATGCGTCCCAAGCCTGGCGGGCGCTTTCGGCCATCAGGATATGAGCCTGGCGATCGGCCAGCAGATCAGAGATCAATTCCCGGAAAAACCGGGCATCGTCAACCACCAGAATATTCGGGACGGTCGCCTGGGACCGAGCCTTATCGGCACCGTTGGCAATCGCAAAGCGAACGCCGCATTTCGGACAGGTGACTTTGGCGGCAGCCAACGGACGGTCGTTGGTTTTGATCCGATAACGGGCCTGGCATTCAGGGCATTGAATGATCATCTGACCATGCCTCCCGGAAATAAAACAGTATCAGGTTCAAAGCACATCCAGAGCATCCTGCAGATCTTTTGCTTTCTGTCCCCATTCGGACAACGGGGCCAAATTAATGATCGCTTGCAATTGTTTCCTGGCGTCCTTGTTGGAATGATTCTTGATCAGCAAGGTCGCCAATCGATAACGGGCCTCCAGATACTGCGGAGCAAATTCAACAGCTTTCTGCAAAGACTTCAGTTCCAAATCCGGCTTGCCGAGGGCATGGTATACATCGGCCTCGTGAAAATAGGCCGAGGCATAGCCCGGGGTTATTCTGGCGGCCTCCTTGAAGGCAGCCAGGGCATTGACATAATCTTTTTTCTGCAGATAGGCGTACCCTTTGCCCGTGACCGCAATGTGCACATTTAAAAACAACAGATTATTGGCCGCTTTGTCGAAATATTCGATAGCCTTATCCCACTCTCCCATATCCAGATAAAGCGAAGCCAGATTGTTTTGGTAACGCGGATTGTCCGGCTCCAGTTCCAGCGCTTTAAAATAATGCTTCTCAGCCTCTTGATAGGCCTGTTTCTGCTGATAGGCCTGCGCCAGCGCAACCTGAATGGAGCTGCTGTTCGGTTCGAGTTTGACCGCGGTTAACAACTCCTTCAGGGCATAGGTCGGATTATTGCTCTGCAGATGAGCTATGGCCAATTTATAGTGCATATCAGCCTGATGCTGCGTTTTGACTTGTGTCGTCGCCGAGCAGGAACAAAGCAGGCAAAGACTGATCAGTACCAGGGTTCTTTCGATTCTTCTCATTTTAGTCCTCCGACAGATTACATGGCGCCGAGAAAACGTCCCAGGCTCACCAGACTTTGGGCCTGAAGCAATGCGCTATCGTCGCCATCAGCAGAATTTTGCGCCACCGCTTTTCCGCTCACAGCTGCTTTAGTGCGGGACGGCTTGCAGATCGGCAAGGCTTTCCAGTAATCCTGCTTCTTCTCCAAAGATTTCAGATGGAAATCTGTTTCAGTAAGAGTAAACCCCATGGATTCTACGAAAAAAATCCCCTCTTCATACAGCTGCTGAGCTTTATCGCTTGTCACTTCGCCTTTTTGGGGGACAAAAAAGATGGAACGCCCACTCTCGACAAGATAGAAGGCAATCAGTACCAGGCTCTTCTGGCCACTCGAGGCCAGGATCAAATAGGCACTGCACAGCTGCGGGGGGAACCCCGCAAAGGCCAACTGGACATTACTGGACGCAGCATGAAGATGGGTTATCTTTTCAGCCGGAAGGTTCAGACTGGTCAAGCTTTTGTGCTGAATAAACATCAGTCTCCTCCGTGAACGGGATCAGAAAAAGAATCAGCCGGAACGTCTGCAAACAAAATCCACAACCTCTCAAGGCCGACTAGCAGCCTGTTGAAAAAGTCCATCCGGGGCCTTTTCAAGTTCGGTGGAAAAAAAGGTGCTGTCCTCCGCCTTACAAAATCAATATCTTGGCAAGTCGACATTGAATTTGATCGCCCATCCATGGGCTCACAGGCTGTTTTTCAACACCTTTCGAGTACGGCGTACAGCGCTAACACTCGATCCCCTATTACCAAGCCGCGGGCATTATCCGTCCAAGTCAGCAAAATCGGTCAATAGTTTAATTTTACGGTAACGATCAGAAATATCCCGGTGGTCGAGCTCCTTCAGGCGGTCAAGGCTGAATTTTTCAACGGTAAAAGACGCCATAACCGTGCCGAACACTGTCGCTTTGCGCATATTGGCCTCATCCAGGTTCCGTGTGGCAGCAAGATAGCCGACAAACCCACCGGCGAAGGTGTCGCCAGCGCCGGTCGGATCAAACACTTCATCCAGAGGATAAGCCGGCGCCGCAAAGATTGATCCTTCCGAAAACATCAGAATGCCGTATTCTCCACGTTTGACCACCAGAGTCCGGGGCCCGAATCCGCGCACGATCTGTGCCGCTTTGATCAGATTCGGCTCTTCAGCCAATTGCCTGACTTCCGCTTCATTGATAATCAGAATATCCACTTTCCCCAGGGTTCGAATCAGTTCTTCACGTTTGCCATCGATCCAAAAATTCATGGTATCACAGGCAATGAATTTCGGGTTCCTGACCTGCTGCAGAACCTCCAGTTGCAATTCCGGATCGATGTTGGCGAGGAAAACATATTCAGCATCCCGGAAATTTTCCGGTAGCTGCGGCTTGAAAGATTCAAACACATTAAGCTGGGTATCCAGAGTGTGGGCCTCGTTCAGATCATATTCGTAGCGCCCTTTCCAGCGAAAAGTCTTCCCCGGGCTGGTCTGCAACCCACTCAGGTCGATATTGCGGCTGTTCAGGAAATCGATATGCTGCGAAGGGAAGTCTTCACCGATCACGGCCACCAGCTGTACATCGGTAAAGAAACTTGCCGAGGTGGAAAAATAGCTGGCCGAACCGCCCAGGACATCGTCCGCCTCGCCAAACGGGGTGGTAACTGAATCAAAGGCAACACTGCCGACAACAAGAATGCTCATGGTTTGTCCTTACCTGGAAACATATTTGCCGATAATCGGTTCCAACGCCTGCAGCGTTTCCTCCGGAATCAAGCGGTTATCGGTCATAATGGCGTATTTCAAAGCCTCAGCGCAGGCGCAACTGCGTTGCGAGCGTTGTGCAACAATCTTTTCAACAGCGGTCTTGATGATATTACGCGCCGTGGCCACATTCTGTTTGATGATGGCGATGACCGCTTCCACCGAAACATCGTCATGGCCATCATGCCAACAGTCGTAGTCAGTGGCCAGGGCAATTGTGCCATAACAGATTTCCGCTTCCCGGGCCAGGCGTGACTCCGGCAGGTTGGTCATACCGATAATGTCAACGCCCCAGGAACGGAAGATGTTCGATTCGGCCCGGGTCGAAAAATTCGGCCCTTCTATACAGATATAGGTTCCGCCGCTATGAACCGTTGCACCAACCTCCCGGGCTGCCACAACCAACAATTGGGAAAGATCGGCACAGACCGGATCGGCAAACTGAACATGCCCGACAACGCCGTTGCCAAAAAAGGTCGACGCCCTTTTTCCCTGGGTACGATCGAAGAACTGGTCCGGAACCACAATATCGCCCGGAACAATATCCTCACGCATGCTGCCAACGGCCGACACCGAGATGATCTGTTCAACACCAAGTTTTTTAAGGCCGTAGATATTCGCCCGATAATTGACTTCGGAAGGAAGCAGTCGATGCCCGCGACCATGACGGGGGAGAAAGACCATCCGCGCCGAACCGAGCCGGCCGGTAATAAAAGCATCGGAAGGCGCTCCGAAGGGGGTTTCCATCGTCACTTCCTGGACTTCGGTCAGCCCTTCGATCTCATAGAGACCGCTTCCACCTATAACACCGATCACCGGTTCCTGCATAATAAAATGTCCTCTCTGTAAAAAATGATCACACACAATCTTAATGGTGAAGACTCGACCCTCATCGGGCCAAGGCATTTTTTATCCGCAAGCGCCCCCCCTTACTCACTGGCAGCAGCGGCACTCATCATCCCGGAACCCTGGTTACCTTGACTCCTGTCAGCTGGCCTTTCAGCTGGCCACAGGCTGCGGCGATATCCTGCCCTTTGCTGGCTCGTAAAGTGGCAACAATATTACGCTGCAGCAGATAGCTCTGAAACTCTTTCACCGCAGCTTCGTCCGGTGCTGTGAATTCGCTTCCGGCATGGGGGTTAAAGGCAATCAGATTGACTTTACAGCGCACCCCGTGCAGTAAGGAAACCAGCCGCTTTGCATCGGCGAGAGAATCGTTGACCCCGTTGATGAGGATATACTCAAAGGTGACCCGTTGACGGGTTTCGATCGCAAAATCCCGACATGCGGCTAGCAGCTCAGCCAAAGGATATCTGCGGTTGACCGGCATCAACTGGTCACGCAGTTCATCGGTGGTGGCATTCAGCGAAACCGCCAGGTTCACCTTGATACGGCGACCTAATTGGCGAATCTCCGGGACCAGGCCGCAGGTGGACAGGGTGACCCGTCGGGTGCCATAGCCGAGACCGTCGTCAAGGTAGAGGATCTCCAATGCCTGCACCACATTATCGATGTTGTGCAGGGGCTCCCCCATTCCCATCAGGACAATATTGGAAACCGGTCCATCTTCCTGCGCAGCACAGACCTGATTGACGATCTCGGCCGCTTCCAGATTGCGAACCAGGCCGAAAGTACCGGTCATACAGAAACGACAGCCCATGGCACAACCAACCTGAGTCGACAGACAGAGAGTGGCCCGCCCCTCTTCCATGGGGATCCTGACCGCCTCAACCGTTTCACCGTCAGCGAGCCTGAACAGATACTTCCTGGTTCCATCCTGACTATCCTGAACAACTTCCGGGCGACACCGGGAGATATAAGCGCTTTCAGCAAGCTGCTTGCGAAAGTCCTTGGCAAGATCCGTCATCTCTTCAAAATCATAGACATGCCGCTGGTAGATCCAGCGCAGCAGTTGCTTGGTGCGATACTTTTCCTTGCCGAGTCGGGCCAGGAATTCTTCCAGCTGCTGCCGGGTCATGCTTTTTAAATCTATTTTTTCCGAACTCAATAAAACCTCTATGTCCAGCGCCCCGATTGGATAACCATGAAGAAAGATGGTCCCAGGATACGCCGATGAAAGAAAAACGCCCTCCGGAATTCTACCGAAGGGCTTGCCGGCTGACAAGGTCATTGTCAGCAGACCGGAACCGTCCCCGCCCGGGTTCAGCAAAGGCGGGGAAAGATCCACAACAAAGGGGAAAGGTTAGAGTAATTCCAGCCCGTTAAAAAAGTAGCCCAGTTCGAAAGCGGCGGTTTCCGGGGCATCGGAACCATGGGTGGCATTTTCACCGATGGAGGTACCGAATTCCTTGCGCAGAGTTCCTTCAGCAGCCTCGGCCGGGTTGGTTGCCCCCATCAGCTCACGCCATTTCAGAATCGCGTTGTCCGCTTCCAAGGCCATGACCAGGCAGGGGCCACTGCTCATGAAGTCGGTCAGTTCACCGAAAAAGGGGCGTTCTTTATGAACAGCGTAGAAGCCTTCGGCTTCAACCTTGCTCAGGTATAGTTTTTTCAAGCCGACAACTTTGAACCCCTCAGAGTAAATCCGGGCCAGAATCTTGCCGGCGTGCCCGGCGGCAAAAGCATCAGGCTTAATAATTGCGAACGTTCTTTCCATGGTATCCTCCGGAAGAAAATGGGTAACATCCTGTCACTGAATCAATCCTGTTGACCGACCAGCTCGCGCAGCAAGGGGATGACCTGGCGTAACGCATTGCCTCGGTGACTGATCCGATTTTTAATGTCGAGAGGCAGCTCCGCAGTGGTCTTGCCGTATTCGGGAACCAGAAACAGCGGGTCATAGCCAAAGCCCCCGGCGCCTCTTTTCTCATGCAAAATGATTCCCGACACCGTCCCGGTAAAGGTTTCGCACCGACCGTCCGGCCAGGCCAGGGCCATCACACAATGAAAGGCCGCCTGCCGCTCATTATCAGGCAGCAATGCCATCTCCTCAAGCAGTTTGCGGTTGTTGGCCGCATCGTTGCCCTGCTCTCCGGCATAGCGTGCGGAATAAACTCCGGGCGCGCCATCCAGACCATCAACCACCAGCCCACTGTCATCGGCCAAGGTTAGTATTTGACTGAAGGCCGCCATCTCCCTGGCCTTCTTGCATGCGTTAGCGGCAAAGGTCGCACCATCCTCCACGACTTCAGGGGGATCCTGCAACTGATCAAGACCGATAATTTCGATGGGACAATCTGCCAGCAGACTGCGGATTTCCTTTAACTTGCCGGCGTTGCCGGTGGCCACGAGCAATTTCATAACAGCTGCAGCGCCTGTTTCTGCAACAGAGCCAGATCGGAACAGCCCTGCAGCGCCAGGTCCCGCAACAAATCAAGCTCCTGCAAAGAAAAGGGCTCCTCTTCTGCAGTCCCCTGCACTTCGACAAACTTTCCGGAACCGGTAATGACAAAGTTCATGTCAACATCGGCAGAAGAATCTTCTACATAGTTCAGATCCAGCAGCGGTTGGCCGCCGACAATCCCGACACTGATAGCAGCGACACTGTCCAGCAGCGGAATACTTTTCAACTGACCAGCATCGACCAGACCGGCAAGCGCATCGTACAGGGCCACATAGGCCCCGGTAATCGAAGCGGTCCGGGTTCCTCCGTCGGCCTGCAGGACATCGCAATCGATCTGGATGGTTCTTTCGCCAAGGGCCTTGAGATCCGTGATCGCCCGCAATGAGCGGCCGATCAGCCGCTGAATTTCCTGGGTCCTTCCCGACAACTTACCTTTCGCAGCTTCGCGCATGGAGCGGGAATGAGTCGCCCTAGGCAGCATGCTGTATTCAGCAGTCACCCAGCCCCGCCCTTCGCCGCGCATAAAGGGGGGCACCCGTTCTTCAACGGAAGCATTGCACAGGACTTTGGTTTCGCCGCAACAGATCAGCACCGAACCTTCTGCATATTTGGTAAAATGACGTTGAAAATCGATCGGGCGCAACTGATTGGCCGGCCGTTGATCGTTGCGCTCGAATTTATTTTGCTGCATTCTGCTGCTCCTTCATTTGCGTGGCGTAATTTTTGATTCCATTAAAAATAGCTTCGGCTAATTGCCGTTGGTATTCAGCATTTTCCAGTTGTTTTTCCTCAGCGGAATTACTCAGATATCCAAGCTCGATCAAGACTGTCGGCAGATTGCCCTGACCAAGGGACAATCGATTCGACGGATAAATCCCCTGCACCTCGACAGCACTCGACCGCAGTGCCAGGGCCACTTGTGAGGCCAGAAGAAAACTCTGGCTTCTCTGCTTGACGGCATCATCTTCGGCGCCAGATTTCGGTGTCGGTTGCTCCGGCCGGATAAACAGATTGACCCCATGGATTAATGGGGAAAAGGATGATTGTGCATGGAGCAGAATCCAGGCATCGACATCATCTCTGGATGCAGCCTTGAGACGTTGATCCATGGCCAGTTCGTAATCGCCATCGCGGCTGAGATAAACCGGAATGCCCAGCTTCATCTTCAGCTGCTTGGCCAATTTTTCGGCGACCGCCAGGTTCAACTCCTTTTCTTTATAACCGGATGCTGCCAATACCCCGGTATCCAGCCCGCCGTGCCCTGGGTCCAGGGCCACGGCCCTGATCAAAGGTCCGCTGGCTGCTGGTTTGCGATTGAGCAAAAACGAAAACAGCTGTTCAAGACTGTTCTTTTTTTCTTCCGGAACGCTGTCTGCGTCGGGGTCCAGATTACGGAAATAGACCGGCTGTCCGGCCAATTGGGAGAGCTGATTGAGGATGAAGCTATCGGTCACACGCAAACGCCCATCAATAAAGCGGGGTTTGTCTTTCAGCGGATAGAATTCATCTCCGAGCTTCATGTAGCTGGAGGCCGGCGAGATTTCAGCCCAACCTCTGCGGGTCTGGATCTTGAAAGTATGGTCAATGGAATTCCAGTGCCCTTTCAGACCGACGACATCAAGGGCGTCTTCAACGGCGATATAGGGAACCCCTTTTTGCTGATAAACATCTTCGATGCGCAGCGGATCCTTCCCCCGCAACCCCATATCCACTGCAGCCTGAGCAACGCCAGGCAACACCCCCAGACTGAGAAAACAGCATATAAGAAAAAAAACACGCATCGGGACTCCTGTAAAAACCGCTTGGTTATAGCTCAGCTGCAAAGACAATGTCAATCCAGGACGGGACACTCAGGGGACAGCAGCAGGTTCGCAACGACAGCGGATGCAGAAAAATCAATTGCAGACATGCCGGTATTTGCCGACCGCCACTGCCGCACCTGTTATCTGGAGACGCAGTGGACAACATCTCTTCCAGACTGTTTTGTTGAGGCCGCGGCATTCATTGGGAAATAAGCGGTTCCGGATCGGTCAATGGCAGGTTCAATGCTTTGCACATTCTTTCCGTCAGCAAATTTTCCAGTTCGTTCTGTGCGGCAGGGTCTTCGGCCATATCCCTGACCTGCCCGCCGGCGACCATTCCGTGCCCGCCGGCAGAACCGACGCCGGCAACCATCTGCTGGATCACCAGCCCCAATTTGGCATCCGGGACGACTGTTCGCATCGACAAAATCTCGGTACCGTCAAACCAGCCCATGCCCAAAACATACTCGACACCCTGCTGACGTAAAAGGAAATCCGCCAGCTCAGCGACAAGATCGGGATTTTCAATCCGGTGCAGGTTAAAAACCAACACTTTGCCGTGTAGGCGGGCATTCTCAAGGGCGGTGCGAAAGGCGCAGAAATAATCTCTAGAAACCTGCGGGTGAATGACATCGAACAAAATCCGGTTGTTCGACAGTGGCAGCAGCCTGAGATAAGCTTCGCGATCGGCCTTGGACCATTCGCGACCCAGATCCTGGGTTTCCGATTTGATGGCGTAAAACAAGCTGGTGGCAAGGCGGGTATTGATGGAGACCTGCTGACTGTTCAGGTATTCATAAAGAATCGTCGCCGAAGCGCCATAATGTTCACGGACATCAACCCAACAGATAGCGGACAGATCACGCTTGGGCTGATGATGATCGATGACCAGGTGCACCGGTTGTCCGGCCGGATAGGAATTATTCCCGGTTTGCGGCTGGGTATCAACCATGCAGACCACGTTGAACTGCTCAAGATTCAATTCAGCGATGGGCACCAGCGGAATCTCCAGCAGTTCCACCATCTTGCGATTTTCACTGCGCCCGATCACCCCGCCATAGGTCAGTATGGCGTCCTGCCCCGTTTTAACCAGGATCAGATGCCGCAAAGCGACCGCTGAAGCGATGGAGTCGGGATCCGGATTATCATGGGTAACAATCAGAACCTTACCACGCCCTCGCAGCCACTCGATCATCTGGCTGACCATGTCTTCCCCCGGCGCCGTTTGCGGGCACTCGGAGAGAATCGAAACAAGTGGGACTTCTTTCTTCATCAGCCGGATTTCTCCTTGAGGGCATTGAAAATCATCGAGACGGCTTCTTCCGCAGTGTCCACCTGTCCGTCTGTTTTCAGTTGCGGCCAACTGTCGATTTGCACAACCGGTTTACCCAATTTTAACGCAACAGCGATTTCGGAAAGGGTCCCGTACTCCCCCTCGATCGCTATCAACGCCTGCGCGGTCTGGACAATAATAACATTTCGCGCCTGTCCCATGGCGGTCACAATGGGCAAAGAAACATAAGGATTGGCCGCGCCGGCGTCGGTGCCGGGCAGAATACCGACGACCTCGCCGCCGGCATCGTGACACCCCTGGGCCGCCGCCTGCATAATCCCGCCAAGCCCGCCACAGATCAGCACGGCTCCTCTTTCGGCAAGAAGCCGACCGACTTCACGGGCTTTGGCCATTCCGGCCGCAGTTGCGGAACCTGCGCCGATCACCCCGATGATCAGTTTTGGCGGCATTATCTCCCCAACTGAGCTAAGTTTTTTTTACTGCGCCGCAGCAACAAACTGTTGGTCACCACGGAAACACTGGAAAAGGCCATGGCCAAACCGGCATATTCGGGTTTGAGATAGAGACCGAACCAAGGGAAAAACAATCCAGCCGCCAGAGGAATCCCCAACAAGTTATAAAAGAACGCCCAGAACAAATTCTGCTTAATTTTCCAGAGCGTTTTTTTGCCCAGCAGAATCCCCCGTTCGATATCGAAAAGATCGCCACCCACCAGCACCAGATCACCGGTTTCCTTGGCAACATCGGTGCCACTACCGATGGCAATCCCGATATCCGCCTGAGCCAGAGCCGGTGCGTCATTGATCCCGTCCCCCACCATCCCGACCCGCTGCCCGAGCTGCTGGTATTTCTTGACGATAGCCAGCTTCTGCTCCGGCAAGACCTCTGCCTCGACCAGAGAGATGCCAAGCTGAGCCGCAACCCGATCGGCTACCTCCTGGCGATCACCAGTGACCAGAACCGGTTCGATACCAAGCTGCCTGAGTCCGGAGACAACCTTGCCGGCATTGTCCTTGATCTCATCGGCAAGGCACACAATCCCCTGCAATTTATCATCGATCGCAATAAAAATCAGCGAATTTCCGCTAAAGTGGTCAGGGTTCGGCAGTAATGACAGGTCGACACCGTGGTCGCTCAGCAGCTTCTGGCTGCCGCAGAGCACTGTCCTTCCGGCCGTCGTCCCGGACAAGCCATGACCCCCTATTTCCACAATATCGCAGGCCGCTGGCACAGGAATCTCCAATGCGGCGGCTTTTTCGACGATGCTTTGAGCCAGCGGATGAGTACTGGCACTTTCCAGAGATGCGGCAAAAGCGAGCAGCTCCCGCTCCTTCATGTCACCACAACTGATCACCTGCTCGACGCTAAACCGTCCCTTGGTCAAGGTTCCGGTTTTATCGAACAAAAGTGTCTGCAAGCCTGATATTTGTTCCAGGACCGTCGCTTTTTTAAACAGAATACCGAGTTCAAGCCCGACCGAACTTCCCACCATAATGGCCGTGGGCGTTGCCAGGCCCAGTGCACAGGGGCAAGCCACCACCACCACCGCGACCGCCATCTGAAAGGCGAACAGAAACTCCTTTCCCACGACCAGCCAGCCGCAAAAAGTGAGCAGCGACAGGGCGATGACAATCGGCACGAAAACGTTGGAAATCCGATCAGCTAGGCGCTGAATCGGTGGTTTGTCGCCCTGTGCCGTTTCGACCATGCGGACGATCTGGGCGAGAACCGCTGCTTCGCCAACATGAGTCGCCCTGATCAGCAACCGCCCGGAACGGTTGACAGTAGCTCCGATCACGGCACTGCCGGGTTCTTTGGCGACCGGCACGGCCTCCCCGCTGATCATCGACTCATCGACGGCCGCGCGCCCCTCTACGACCTCACCATCAACCGGAATTTTTTCACCCGGCTTAACCAGCACCAGATCACCCGGCACCACAGTGGCAATGGGAACCTGCTGCTCCTTGCCATCCTTGATCAGCAGCGCTGAATCGGCCTGGAGCTGGAGAATTTTCTTCAATGCCGCGCTGGCACGCCCTTTAGCCCGTGATTCGAGTAACTTGCCGAAACGGATGAACAGAATCAGCATAGCGCTGGTTTCGAAGAAAACCGTTGCCTCAGCGCCAAGCAGGCCGAAAAGCGCCAGCAATGAATAACCATAAGCTGCGCTAATCCCCAAGGCAACCAGCACATCCATGTTGGCACTGCGGTTACGGAGCGATTTCCAGGCGCTCCCGTAAAAGCCAAGGCCGGCGGTAAACTGGACGATCGAAGCCAGTACAGCGTTAAGGTAGAGGGTCGCGGCACCCAGCAGGGGAAAGTACATCAGCAACATGATCGGCACGGCACCGGCCGCAGCAATGACAACCAGGCGCAGTTCTTTCTTGGCGTCTTCGGCAAGGTCAGGTGCTGAGCCACGAAGGGCCTTGAAACCGGCCTGATCGACTGCGGAATAAATAGCCTCAGGGGTCACCTGCTCCGGTTGATAACGGACCTGGGCAAAATTGCCCGCCAAATTGACGGCGACCTCCTCAACCCCGGCGACAGCCCCGACCCGTCGCTCAATGGTTGCCGCGCAGGAAGCGCAGTGCATTCCGCCAACCGGAAAACGCAGTTCCGTTGCGCTTCCGCTTGGGGCCATCGCCGCTGCAGGAGCAGCCGCGGCGATGGCTGGGTTCGCTTCCTCTTCAACCGCGGCCGTGGTTTCGAAACCGGCTGCGGACAATCGCGCCGCTATTTCGGCATGGGGCAGCAATTCAGTCGTGGCAAAAACTTCCGCCTCGCCAGCAGTGAGGGAAACATTGACCTGGTCAATTTCGGGAAACTCGGTCAGCAAGGCAGTGACTCGGGCAACACATTTTTGGCATTTCATCCCCTTAACGGGAAGTGTGGTTCGATAGGTGTTCATGGTCTTCTATTCTTGGCAATGGATAATTTCCGGTCCCTCCGCCAGGGACTCAAGCCCCTCCAGCAATCCCCAGGGCGAGCTCTCAATAACCACCACCGGACAATTACAGCGCTGTTGAATGGTTTCGACAAGGACATCGTCCAGGAACAGCTCTTCGCCCTGTCTGAGCATAACGTCCGGGATAACAACGGCATCCGTGGTCCCGGTTTGTTGCAGCTGGTCCAGGAGATCGGTTCCGGTTATCAGGCCGGTCACGCTCACAGCGGTTCCGAAGAAGCTATTTTCAACCCCGAGAACATGCATTTGCACACCCGTCCGCAAGGCCAGCCGGTCAGCGAAAGACTGCAGCTCTTCGGCAAACGAAGTACCGGTCACCAAGGTCACCGTGCCAAGATCTAGCGGCTCGGCTTCCAGCAGGACTTCCTCGGCCTGCTGGCGGAAGCGGGCAACCAGGCCGACGCCGTTCTCCAGCTGAGCACAATCTTCATAGGCATCCAGCACCGGGATGTCCCGCTCGGCTTTTAGATAGAGTTCATCGGCAGCAAAGACAAAGCGGCTGCCCAATTCCTTGAGAAACCGGCTCTGTAGCCCACCAATAAGGTCCAGACATGCTGTCGCCTCGCGGTCAGTGACCGGCGCGAGCTTGGCCAATTTTTCCCGATGGCGGGTCAGCCCCACCGGCACCACCGCCAGCGAGGCCACTGCGGGGTAGAAGCTGGCCAGTTCATTGATGGTGTTTTCCAATGCCTGACCATCGTTGTAGCCGGGGCAGAGCACAACCTGACAATGCAGCACGATACCGGCAGCGGTCAGCCGCTCAATCAGCGGCATAAGCTCCGGGATTTCGGTTCCCAGCAGCGTCTGTCGCAAGGTATGCTCCGTTGCGTGAACCGAAATGTACAGTGGCGACAATTGTTCAGTTATAATCCGCTGCAGATCGTCTTCCTGCACATTTGTCAGGGTGATATAAGACCCGTAAAGGTAGGAAAAACGAAAATCCTCATCTTTGATGTAGAGGGTTTTTCTCATCCCTCTGGGAAGCTGATGAACGAAACAGAACAGACATTGATTGCCGCATTGCCGGGGATAGGGATGTTCAACCTCAAGGCCGAGATCCTCCTCCCTCTCTTTCAGCAGTTCCAGTTCCCAGAGCTCGTCCTCATGAGTGGCCTCGATGACCAGTTTTTCCGCGGAAACGGTCAAGTGATAATCGAGTAGATCATCAATTTCTTTTCCGTTTATGGCAATAAGACTGTCGCCGGCGGCAAGGCCAAGTTCCGCAGCGTAACTTCCCGGTTCGACTGATTCTATTTTGAGCATCGCAATTCCTTGGTCCGGTCAGGCCGAAAAAGACCTTCCGACCGATTATTATAGCACCTCGTCGGCGGATCTGGGCAAGCCCCGGCCAGGCGCAAAAGAAACAGGGGGCGCCACTGAAACCGTAACGCCCCCTGCAAATGGTGATTTAAAAAAATCTGTTAATCGCGCCCGCCGTGCAATCGGAAGGTCCCGTCTGTAGAGGTGATGGTGCTCACCGCATGTTTATATATCAAAATATCCCCGTCACTTTCTGCCAGGATACAAAAACTGTCAAAAGATTTGATGTACCCCTGAAACGTCTCCCCAGACATCATGACAATGGATACCTTGACGCGCTCTTTACGAGCCTGATTCAGATACTGATCCTGAATATTGAATGGTGACTTAGGCATGTCCGCTCCTTTAACGAAGTATAAAATTATCAATAGATTGTATCACTTTACCAGACTCCTTTGTGGAATCAACCCAAATTATTTCTGGTTGGCCGCGAAACCAGGTTAATTGCCGCTTTGCATATTGCCGGGTGTATTTGCGGATATCTTCGAGCATCTCGTTCGCGGTAATTTCTTTTTTCAGGTAGCGGACCACCTCTCGATAACCCAAGGTCTGCAGCGCTTTCAGGGCAAAGGAATAATCGGCAGCCAGAGCCTCGACCTCAGCAACCAGACCGGCATCAAGCATCTCTTGAGCGCGGCGGTCAATCCGCGCATAGAGTTCTTCGCGCGGGAAGCTGCAGGCCAACTGCAATGAGGAGTAGTGGCGATCGGAAAAGCGATGTTCTTCTTTTAACGCGGACATCCGCCGGCCGCTGAGTCGGAAAACCTCCAAGGCCCTCACAATACGAACCAGATTGTGCGGGTGAATTTCCGCAGCGGCCGGAGGATCGATCTCCTGCAATTCCCGATACAGGGTTCCTGCCCCCTCGAGCTGTTCCCGTGCATGCAATTCGTCACGCAGTTCCTGACAGCCTTCAGGGAGGGCAGCCAGCCCACCAAGCAGCGCCCTGATATACAACCCGGTCCCGCCAACCACGCAGGGGACATGTCCGCACTGAGCAATCGCCTCAATCAACGGCCGGGCCCGGTCTACAAAATCGGCCACCGAGAAGTCCTGATCCGGGTCGATCAGGTCGATCATATGATGCGGCGCCTGGCGCTGTTCTCCTGCGGTGGCTTTGGCGGTGCCGATATCCATCCGCCGATAAACCTGGCGGGAGTCGGCGGAGATGATTTCCAGGGGATACTTCTGCGCCAGGGCCAAGGCCAGCGCAGTTTTACCGGAACCGGTCGGGCCGCAAATGGTCAATACTTTGGGTCTGGTCTTCATCGGTCTCAATCGTTAATGACGTCGGAACAACCGTTCGACTTCGGCCAGGGTCAAGCGCTGCATGACCGGGCGACCATGAGGGCAGTTGGCCTTGAAATCGATCAGGTCAAGTTCATTGAACAACGCTTTGATTTCCAAAATCGACAAAGCCTGGTTGGCCCTGATCACACTGTGACAGGCCATCATGATCAGAACCTCGTCGATGGAATCGCGGAGCTGCCCGGTCCTGCCCACCCGCTCCAGTTCAAGAGCGACATCAACCACCAGATGGGCAGCAGACTTATTGCCCAAAAGTTGCGGGACCGCCTTCAGCGCAAAAGACTTACCGCCAAAAGGCTCGATCTCAAAACCCAAGGCGGCCAATTCTCCGGTCTGCTCTGCCAGGACGGTGGCGCTGTTGAAATCCAGCTCCAGGATCTCGGGAAACAAGAGGGTTTGACTGGGAATATTCCCGGCCGCATAAGAGTGGCGAAGCTTTTCGAACCCGACTCGTTCATGGGCGGCGTGCTGATCAATCAAGATCAGGTCGTCGCCATCCTGGCATAAGATATAACTCTGATGAAACTGGCCAAGGATCTGCAGGCGACTAAAGTATCCCTCACTGGTAGCGCCCGGAAGCAAGGACTGGACGGGTTCCCTATTGACCGCCCTCCCCTCGCCATTGGCAAAGGATTCAGAAAACGGCTTGGATTCGGGGCTGACGCTCCTCGAGACCGGCTCTGCTCCAGTCAAGGTCGAATGATAATCGACCTGAGCCTCTTTCAGCACGACAGGTTTTTCGGTCATCACGGGGCTGGAGACCTCACCCACAGTTGCCGAGTCGGAAGCGAGCATGGCCGGTTGGTCGGCGGCAACTGGCTGATCCGCGGAGTCAACGGGGCCGGCCAGCCAGTCGGCAGGTTTCAACGTCTGCTGCAGGCTGGCAGCGATAAAGTCATGAACCAGGGATTGCTCTCGGAAGCGAACCTCATGCTTGGTCGGATGGACATTGACATCGACTTGCGCCGGATCGATCTCCAGAAAAATGACGGCAACCGGATAACGGCCCTTCATGAGCAGGTGCCGGTAACCTTCCATGACAGCATGCTGCACAACCCGATCCCGAATATACCTGCCGTTGATGAAGGTGTAGATATGAGTCGCTGCGGAGCGGTTCAGTTGCGGCGCGGAAATAAGTCCGGACAGACGCAGATCAGAGCCAGACTGACAGTCCACATTCAGCAAATCTTTCAGCAAAGAACGTCCCAGCAAAGCGGCCACACGCTCCCGAACGCCCTTTTCCCGCCTTAAATCCAGCAAGATCCGATCATTATGCCGCAACCGGAAGCTGACCTCTGGATGAGCCAGGGCCTGTTTGGTGACGACATCCGCAGCGTGACCGAGCTCGGTCTGTTCCTTGCGCAGGAATTTTTTTCGCGCCGGCAGATTAAAAAAGAGATTCCGCACTTCAACTACGGTTCCCTGCGGCAATCCGGTCTCCTCGGCGTTCTTGATCCTCCCCCCTTCAGCGTAAATCTGCTGGCCGAGTCCTTCGCTGTTAGCGCAGGTTTTCAGCCGCAACCGGGAGACAGAAGCGATGGAAGCGAGCGCCTCACCACGAAATCCCAGGGTGCTGAGGGCAAACAGGTCCTCATCCGTTCTGATTTTACTGGTCGCATGACGCTCAAAGGCCAGAAAGGCATCTTGGCGATTCATGCCGGAGCCATTATCGGTGACCCGAATCAGCCGTTTTCCTCCGGCTTCAAGCTCAACGAGGATGTCGCTCGCACCAGCATCAAGGGCGTTTTCCAGCAATTCCTTGACAACGGAAGACGGTCGTTCGACGACCTCGCCTGCGGCAATTTTGTTGCACAACTCTTCAGGGAGAATATGAATTGTCGGTTCCATGGTTGCTATTATGGCTTATTTGAGGGCAAAAACAAAGCGGCCGGATCGAAATCCGGCCGCTGAGAATCAGTCTGTTTTCCGGAATTTATTTATCCTGAAGCTCGTCAAAAATAATTTCCAGGTCATCATCGTCATCGTCATCGTTATGCTCATTGTAGGGCTTGGTCAGATCCATTTCAATCAGGCCGAGGTCTTCAGCAACATTACTGATGATCGCCGGGGTAATCCCCTGATCACGACGCAGATAGGTTTCAAACAAAGCATTGTCACAAATGGTATTGATCAGTCTGGGAACCCCACCGGACAGTTGATGGATCAGCGGCAAACAATCAGGGTGAAAAGGTGATTTTTGAGTCCCGGCAACTTGTAAACGATAGTTGATGTATTTTTGGGCATCTTCAGGCGTCAATGGCCTGAGGGTGTATTTGAAGGCGACACGCTGGGCCAGGGGTTCGTCAAGCTTCATGATATTGTTCAAAGCCGGCAACCCGAAAAACACAATATTCAGAAGTTTTTTACCGGGAATTTCCAGATTCAGCAGCCCCCGAAACTCTTCCATCAATTCACGCGTCTGGAGCATCTGTGCTTCATCAATCAGGACGACGGCTTTACGTCCTTCCTGTTCAATCTGCAGCAGCCTTTCATAAAGCTGCTTAAGCATTTTCAATGGGCTGCCATCAGGTTGCTTAACCCCGAGCTGCATGCAAATCCGCGAAAGAATCCATTCCGGGGTAATCCCTGAATGGATCATCACCAGCAAGGAAGACTCGTATTTCCCGATCGGCAGACTGTCCAGCATGCGGCGCGCCAAAGTTGTTTTACCGGTGCCAACACCGCCCACGAGGACAGCCAGGCCCTTATCCGAATCAACCGAGTACTTTAAACGCGTCAGCGCTTGCTTATGCTGCTCACTGTCATAATAAAATTTGTCGTTTGGTGCATTGGAAAAGGGTTCACGCTCGAAATGAAAATAATCTGTATACCCCATGCAAATACCCTCGAAATGAGTCCTGGCACCTGGTCAGCCTCAAAAGATAGATTGGAATTTTATCAAAGGAAGGAGATCCTCTCCTTACGCTCATCCAGAGAGTTATCTGCGACCTCATCAACCAGCCCAAGGGATGCTTTCAGTGTCTTAACCCGATCCCTGACATCCCGATAATTGGAATCCTGAGACAACACATCCTGAAAACTGATCAGGGCGTCGTTGGCGCGACCGGCACGCTCATAAAGCAATCCAAGTTCGTAACCGAGGTTAAGCCGCTGCATCTCTTCAAGGTAGGGCGAATCAAGGGCCTGCTGAAACATGATCTCAGCGTTGCCATAATCTTCCTTATCGGAATAGCTGAGCCCTTTGAGAGTCTGGCAATCAACATAACGGGACGGCTCTTTCTCGGCCTTTTCGAACTCGCTGATAGCATCATCGAGTAAGCCCATCTCACGATAGGCAATGCCCAGATTATAATGCGACTCCATGTCGTCGGCAGCGATCTGCTCATCGACATCGGTCCGGAACACTTTTTTCTGCTCCGGACTAGCTACGCTGTCGGCGGGGAAAACAGAATCAAAATCAAAATCCCCGAAGCCGTCGGCAAAATCAGTGGCCGATGCTGTCGGCGCAGCTGCATTGCGTTGTTTTTCTATATCAGCCAGTTTCTGCCGACACTCCTCATTGTCCGGAGCGTAGGCAAGGATATCGCGGCACTGCTTCTCAGCCTCGTTGAACAACCCTTGCTGCAGGTAAAACTCAGCCTCTTCCAGATCAGCCCGCAGATTATGTTGTGCCGAAGCCGGGCTGACCGACGCGGGTTCAGCGGCGCCAAACAGATCATCATCTGAATCGGCAGCAAAATCAAAATCAAAATCCGCCCCGTCATTCAATTCAATCACCGCTTCGGCCTCAGAGCCCGAAACAGCAACCTCTTCCTTATTGCCGAAAACATCTTCCAGCGATTCCAGCTCCAGATCGATATTTTCATCCTCAACCACGTCCAGACCGATCAGCTCGGCGTCTTCGCCGGGATCAAGGTCAAGATCATCAATGGAAATATCTTCCTGGGCCGAACCGAGCAGGGAATCAGAAAGGGTCTCTTCCTCAACCACATCATCATCCGTTTCGATCTGAACTTCGGACATGATATCAAGCAGCTTGTCACCGTCGCCGCTCAGCTCATAAATGGAGTCAAGGGTCTGCAGAACAATCCGGTTATCTCCAAGTTTGTCCTTGAGCAACTCATAGTATTCTTTCAACCGATCGAGCCGCTCCGCCTTTAAGAATGCATCCTTCCACTCTTCCAGCTGTGACAAGGCGTGAACATACTGCTGAGCACCGATCTCACCTTTGATGATGGCCTCACAGATATCCAGGTCACTGGGATCAAGATCAAGCAGCTTTTGATAAATTTCGAGAGCCTTGGGCCAATTCTGCTGATCAGCATAGCCGCTGGCGATAAGGCGTAACAGATCAGGATCGGACGGTTTTTCCTTCAGCAAGGTTTCCAGGATAATAACCCCGCGACCGAAATCCCTTTTTTCATAAAAAATAAGGGCCAGCCCCATCTGCAGTTTTTTATTGTTGGGGTAAAGGGGCAGGAACATCTTGTACAGCTTCAGGGCTTTATCGAAATCGTTCTTGTTCTTCAGGATATCCAGAACCGATTCCAGCTCTTCAAAGCCGTCATCCTTGCGCTCACTGGCGGCATAAACCTCGGCCAGCTTGACTCGGACGTTAAGGTTATTCTGATCAAGATCACGCATTTTCTCCAGCGTCTTGATCTCATCCGCAACCATACCGTTGCGGGCGTAATAGTCGACCAGGCTGCGATATTCAGCCATGGCGTCTCCGACCAGACCTTGCTTTTCATTTAATTCAGCGAGCCGGTTAATGATTGAAACCTGACTTGGATCCAACCGTTGCATCTGTTTATAGATGGCAATGGCTTTCAGATAAAAACCGTTACTGGAGAAATACTTCGCGACCGCCTCATAATGTTCGAAGGCTTCCGCCGGCTTGTTGGTACGCACGAACAATTCTGCCAGTTTCTGCCTGGAACGAACATCTGCCGGATCCAGCTCGACAATCTTGGCGTAGTCCTTAATCGCCTTGACAATCTGCTTTTTCTTCAGATTTTTTTGCGCTGACTCGATGAGTTTATCTTTGTTCGTTGCCAAAAAAATGCTCCGATATTTACAGTTTCAACAACTCTTCCAACAACTCGACCTTTATTTCACGCTAGACAATGAACCTTTAAAAGTCAAGCGGAACGATGCACTTACCTTGCTCCGCATTAACACTGAATTCAAGCCTTAACAAGGCTGAGCATAGCACAATCTAAAGACAAAGTATAATAATGAATATAAACTTAGTTAATTTTTTTCAATCTTGTTACCTCGGCAGCACTCAGGACCCGATATCTGCCGGTCTCCAACCCACCCAGATCCAAGCCACCCAAGCCGATTCTTTTCAGCCTGACCACCGAGATTCCGATAGCGTCGCACATCCGCCTGACCTGGCGATTTTTCCCTTCACTGATAGTCAATTCAAACCAACAGGTTGTCGCCGAATTCCTCACTTTTGCGACCTGAGCCGGTGCGGTCTTGTACTGATCGATCAAGACTCCTTGCTCCAACTGCCCGATCATATCGCGGGTCAAATGCCCCCGCCCTTTGACCAGATAGGTTTTTTTCACATGATGGCGAGGGTGGGTCAACCGCAGGGCCAGGTCGCCGTCGTTCGACAGCAGCAGCAACCCTTCGGTATTGTAATCCAAGCGCCCGATCGGAAATAAGCGCGCTGGGATATCCGCAACCAATTCAGTCACCAGACGCCTTTCCCCGGGATCCTTCAGGGTTGAGATATAGCCCCGCGGCTTATTCAGCAGCACGGTGATCTTCTTCTCCGCAACCTGCAGTGCGCGGCCGGCGACCTCAACCTTATCAACGGTTAAATCCGCCCGGTCGCCAAGTCCGGCCTTACGGCCGTTGACCAGGACCTTCCCTTCTTCAATCCAGCGTTCAGCTTGTCGCCGGGAAGCAAGTCCCGCCTGGGAAATGAGTTTCTGTATTCTTTCTGCCATCGGCATCAGGTTCCTTCCGGGGCTAGCGGCTCGGCCTCGGCAAGTTCCGGGTCCAAAGCGGCAAATTCTTTAAGGGTCGGCAGGTCATTCAGATCACGCAGCCCGAAAAATTCAAGGAACTGCCGACTGGTACCATACAAAAGTGGGCGGCCAGGAACATCCTTCTTACCAAGAATGCGCAACAGATTTCTTTCCAGCAGCGACTTGACAATCCCGCCGGAATCAACCCCACGCAGATATTCGATTTCCGCCCGGGTGACCGGTTGCCGATAGGCAATGATGGCGAGAGTTTCCAGGGCCGCCTGGGAAAATTTAACCGATCTCTCTTTGGTCATTCTGCGCAGGTAAGGAGCAAAATCAGGAAGAGTCCGGAACTGGTAGCCACCGGCAATTTCAAAAATCCGAAACCCGCGTGCGCTAAGCTGATACTCCTGCATCAGTTCTTCAACCACAGGCCTGACCAATCCCCGCGGCTGTTCCAGTAATGCACAGAGACGATCCAGGCTAAGAGGTCCATCGGCAGCAAAAATAAATGCTTCAACCAGTTGTTTGAGATTATTCATAACCAAGAGCATCCTCAACTGCCGAAAGCTGATCAAGCTGTTCAGGAGCGACCACCAGGGTCAGCCATATTTCACTGAACTCTTTCATCTGCTCGATATTGATCATTCTCATTTTAACCAGTTCCAACATGGCTAAAAAAGTCACAACGAGTTCAATCCGGGAAGCCTCGGGGGAAAAACACTCGCGGAAAGCCATGCGTTTTCTTTCCGCCAACCGGGCAGAAAGCCGTCGGATATATTGCGCCACAGAGAGCGATTCGCGGACGACCTCATGGAAGACCTCTTTCGGTCGATTACTGAGGACCTGATGAAAGGCTTCGGCCAACTGATAGATCCCCACAGTGATTTCTTCATCGGCAGCATCTTCCAGCTCCAAATAATCGGCAGCCCTGACCAGACCGGTGAAGTAATCACGCTGCAACTGCGGCATATTTTCAAATAACCGGGCCGCCTCCTTGTAGCGCTGGTATTCGAGCAGTCGCCGAACCAGTTCGGCACGCGGATCTTCCCCTTCTTCTTCTTCAATCTCTTCACTCGACGGCAACAGCATACGAGATTTGATATGCATCAGTGTGGCCGCCATCAGCAGGAACTCTCCGGCGACATCCAGATCAAGCTGCTTCATCTGTTCGATAATCGATAGATACTGCTCGGTAATTTCCATGATCCGGATATCGTAGATATCCATTTCATTGGTCTTAATCAGGTGTAAAAGAAGGTCAAGGGGACCGGAAAAGTTTTCAAGCAGAATCTGGATCGGCATATTTTCAATGTCCGAACAGGAAGTGCATTGCCTGCTGAACCACTTCAACCTGGCTGCCCGCCATCAACACCACCAAGGTGTTGATAATCGGCGCCAGAATCACACTCCAGAGATCGGTGAAAAATACCAGCAGCAGGATCAACACAAAACCGAAGGGCTCAAGCCGACTGATAAGAGCCGCCTGCCGCTCCGGCAGCACCCCGGTCAGAATCCGTCCGCCATCAAGGGGCGGCAAAGGGATGAGATTGAAAACACCGAGCAAGGTGTTGATATAGAGGCTGAACCCCAACATCATTTTCACCGGAGTTGAAAACTTGCTATACATATCCGCCGCGCCGACAAAACTCTGATCAAGATAACCCAAGCAGCGCAATAGAAAGGCGGATGCGATGGCCAGAAGCAGATTGGTCACCGGCCCAGCGACCGCGACCCAAATCATGTCCCGTTTCGGGTGACGAAAATTGCCCGGGTTGACCGGCACCGGACGGGCCCAACCAAAGCCGAAGATAAAAACCGCAATGGTGCCAATGGGGTCGATGTGCTTGAACGGATTCAGGGTCAGGCGCCCCAGCAACCGCGCTGTCGGATCGCCGAAACGCTCTGCGATGTAGCCATGGGAAACTTCATGCAGCATGACCGCCAGCAGCGCAGGGACCAGCATGATTGCAATCTTGGAGATGATACTTTCCATATAGGTTTCGCTTCGCACTCCCAAGCCTTAGCGCTTGTTAACGATTTACAAGCCGGTGCATCAGTCTAATCGAGATACCCCGTTCGGTCAACAAAACAGGTCGCTCGGCACGAGCAAGCTGTTGAGAAATAACCTGTTGGGCTCATGGAGGAGCGGTCAAAATCAATAGAGACGCTCTAACGTATTGATATGGGATGAATCGGATTCTTCCCACCTCGTTTAAAAAAATCCAGGGATGGACTTTTCACCACCCTACTAGGCCGGAAAGTTTTTCAAGGCCAGCCCGATCTCTTCCTCTTTACTGGTGACATCCATATTCAAGCGAGCGTCCAGCACTACCCTGAAAATATCCTGAAAATAGGGTCCCGGCTGTAGCCCAAGATTAATCAGATCCTGGCCGGTCAACGCGATTTTGACATTACGCAGCCGGGTCACATACAGGGAAATCCATTTTTGCAGAACTTCATCCTCAGCTGAAGCCATTAAGAAAAGTATCAACTCCAGCGGCAGGCCTTCGAACCAGTGAAAGATATCGCTATTCGTTGGAGGGGCCTGCTTTGCCTTCCAAAACTTCAATTTTTTCAACAACACCAGGCTGCGCGATCTCTTTTCAAGAAAAAGCTCCTGATCGCGCGGATGAACGTTCAGCCAACGGATAATCCCGCTGACCGTTTTTTCTGATTGTTGACCGAACAGGCAGACGAGATAGAGCAGCCAACGCCGATAGGATTCACCAGTATAGAGCAGATCGAACCAGTTTGCCGCCCGCCCTGCGGCAATCAACAACTTTCTGCTGGGCGCATCTATTTTCAGGCGCCGGTCGATGAATTTCAGCAGCTCAAATTGTTCCAGCCGCTCAAGGGCCGGGAGAATATGCGCTTCGCTGAGAATCTGTTCAAGCTCATTGAGAATCCTGGCGCCACCGACCCTCTTCACCAGGTTCATGCGCACCGCGCTCCTCATCAGCCGTTCGGTCTGCCGGCCAATCCGGAAGCCAAGGCGCTGTTCAAAACGAACCGCGCGGAAGAGTCGGGTGGGATCTTCAACAAAACTCAGGTTATGCAGAACCCTGATTGCCTTATCTTTCAGATCCCGCTGGCCGCCGAAAAAATCGAGCATTTGCCCAAAATTTTCGCGATTCAAAGCGATTGTCAAGGTATTGATGGTGAAATCACGGCGATACAAATCCTGCCTGATGGAAGCATGCTCCACATGAGGGAGAGCCGCAGGGCTGTCATAGTATTCCAGCCGGGCCGAAGCGATATCAACCTTGAATCCGTCCGGAAAAATCACCACTGCGGTGCCGAATTTTTCATGTTCCCGGATCCGACAATCGACCGTTGCGGCAAACTGGCGGGCAAAACCGATCCCGTTGCCCTCAACAACGACATCGATATCCAGATTTTCCTGCCGCAGCAGCAGATCACGCACACAGCCGCCGACCAAAAACACCTTAACCTGCTGCTGATCGGCAACCTCTCCAAGGCGGTGAAGGATGGTCTTAATATAGTTCGGCAGCTGTGCCTCAAGAAGCCGCTTTAGGTTCTTCCGTTTCAACTGCAGGCTGCGCTGAGTCAGGATCCCGGTCGGGCCTTCCAGTCGCTCCTGTTGGTCCCCCAGCATATGCCGCAACAGATCCGTTCGAGTCACCACACCGACCAACGTTCCACCATCCACCACCGGGACACAGCGCTGATTGTGCTCAATGATCCCCTGCTGCAATTCGGCCAGGGAGGCTGAAGAACTGACGGCTTTGAAGTCGCTGTTCATGACATCGCCAACGGCCATTCTGGCCAACTTGTGATGAGCCGCTTTTTCAACGATCTGCCTGGTGATAATGCCGACAACCTGGTGCCGGTCATCGACAATCGGCACAGCATTAAAATTAAAGCGCGCCATCAATTGCCGGGCCTTGTCGATACTGGCGACTTCCGGCAAGGTCTTGACCGGGCTCGACATCAGCTCCCCGGCAGTTCCGGAAGGCTGGACATGCTTTTGCAATAACGCCTGCAGGTGATCCAACAGCTGCGCCAGTGGCATATCCCGTACCGTCGCCGAAGCGGCAAAGGCATGCCCGCCACCGCCAAGCTCCTGGAAAACCTCCCCAACGTGCACTTCGGGCAAGCGCGACCGGCCGACTGTAAAGATCCGGTCTTCCATGCGCACCGCCACGATCAGCACATCCAGGTTTTCAATATCTTTTAGTTTATGAACCAGGCTGGAAATATCGCCGACATAATAATCGACCGAGGCGTGAGAAATCGCAATTTCAACCCCGTTGACAATCACCGTTCGACAAGAATTCAATAGTTCGTTCAGCAACGCGACCTGTTCCGGGGTCATTTCCCGGACCAGGAAATCAGCGACAGTGTTCAGATTTGCACCGTGCTCAAGCAGAAAAGCGGCCGCCTCATAATCGGCCGGAGTGGTTCCGGAAAACAACAGATGCCCAGTATCCTCAAAAATACCGAGCATCATCATGGTTGCTTCATCAGAATCGGGGACGATCCCGCGTTCTTTAAATATGCGGGTGAGAATAGTGGTCGTGGCGCCGACATCATGAATCTCTTCCAGTGAGCCGCGCAGGGCGTGTTTATCCTCCGGATGGTGATCGTAGATGTGAATGTCAAGACCAGGTCTATCAACGATATCCGCAAACAGGCCAATCCGAGCCGTACTGCGGACGTCCACCAGGATTAATCTAGTGACCTCTGCCAGGTCAATATCCTTACTCCGTTTGATATTGTAGGCATAGAGAGTACTCTGCAGCAAAAAGTTGCGCAGCCCCTGCTCCTGCCCCCCGGGAAACACCAGCACTGCCTCAGGATAGAGTCTTTTGGCGGCAATCATGGAGCCGAGGCAATCAAAATCAGCATTTACATGAGTCGCTATAACGTCCATGAGTTCGCTTATAAAACCCGCTGCAGAAGGCTGACAGTGGCCGTATTGCCCGGCAAATGGCTCCTATTCAACCTGTAAGGTCCCGATAAGTTCATTGATATCCTCAACCCCTTCCTGCAGACAGAAATCCTCAAGGTCCCGGATGATGGTCGCCATCACATTCGGATCCACAAAGTTCGCGGTCCCGACCTGCACCGCCGTGGCACCAACAATCAAAAATTCCAGGGCATCAACCGCCCGGGAAATCCCCCCAACCCCGATAACCGGCAGGTCGACAGCCTGCACCACCTGATGAACCAGCCGCACGGCAATCGGCCGGATAGCCGGCCCGGACAGCCCACCGATCGTATTGGCCAGGGCCGGACGGCGTTTTTTGACGTCTACAGCCATGCCGGTCAAGGTATTGATCAGGCTCAGGGCGTCGGCGCCGGCGTCTTCGGCGGCTTTGGCCGTAAGCCGGATATCCGTCACATTCGGCGTCAACTTGACGATCAGCGGCTTGCTGGTCCGTTTCCGTACCACCGAAATGACATCATAGGCGGCCTGCGCTTCGGTCCCGAAGACGATTCCGCCGTGCTTGACATTGGGACAGGAGATATTCATTTCCAACCCTGCCACCCCCGGCAGGTCATCAAGACGGGCAGCTACTTCGCCGTATTCTTCCTGGGTGTTGCCAAAGAAATTGACGATCACCGGCGTATTGAATTGTTCCAGAAAGGGCATTTTATGTTTGATAAAGACATCGACACCAACATTCTGCAAACCAATGGCGTTGAGCATGCCGCTGACCGTCTCACAGATACGGGGAGTCTTGTTACCAGCCTTCGGCTGCAGGGACAGCCCTTTGGTCACAATCGCCCCCAGTTCGTTCAAATCGAGATAGGGAGCATATTCCTCGCCATACCCGAAAGTCCCGGACGCAGGCATAATCGGGTTTTTCAATCTGATCCCGGCGATATCCACAGCCAGATTCGGCCGCTCCAGCTTTTCCTTACGCTTGATCATGGTGGCCCTCCTCCAGCTGGGCATCTTCGCTCCAATCAAGCTGAGCAGACTTGAACACCGGTCCGGTTTTGCAGGTACACAAATAACTCGGTGTCTCTTCACTGTGACCGGCTCCTTTGACAACGCAGCCCAGACAAGCGCCTACTCCGCAGGCCATAAGGGCCTCCAGCGAAACCTGCAGCGAGGTTTCATATTGCTGACAAATTTTTTGCACCGCCTTGATCATGGGCATCGGCCCGCAAGCAAACACCGAATTCTTGCCCGCCCCGGCCAATTTACTTTCCAGGACCTGGGTCACCAGGCCACGCTCACCAAGGCTGCCGTCTTCAGTGGACACATAGGTTTCAACGCCGAGCCGTTCAAACTCTGTGACAGTAATGATGTCATCCCGTGTTCGCCCGCCCATCAACAAGCGGACTTTGGACTTGGCAACCAGTTCCTCGGCGAGCATATAAAGAGGGACCAGGCCGATACCGCCACCGACCAGTATTTTTTCTTCTTCCGGCGGTCCGGGATCGAACCCTTTGCCCAAAGGACCCAAGAGTTCAACGGCATCCCCCTGATGCAGGTCCTGCATGATTTCGGTGCCGCCACCGACGACCTTATAGATAATCTCGATGAATTCTTTCGGCGGCATCGCTTCACAATCAGCAGGCATGAATCCGGTCCTGAAAATGCCGAACGGTCGGCGCAGCAACGGCGGCAGGGAACGCTGAACCCGAAACATGACAAACTGCCCCGGTCTGGCCAGTTTGGTATAATCCGGCGCCAGAATCCGCATCCGGTAATACCCCGGAGATATCTCCTGATTGGAGAGGATAATTGTTTTATGGTTTTTCATTCATTTCTCCTGAACTTTTCTTTTGGACCGACAATTCTTTTACCATGATAACGGCATCCTCGCCGTCACGATAATACCCGCGCCGTACCCCGGCAGAGGCAAATCCGCAACCCCGATAGAGATTGATCGCCGGCTGATTGCCGGCCCTCACTTCCAGCCAGGCGGTTGTCGCGGACGCGGCGCACCTTTCGAAAGCCGCGCTCAACAGGCGAGCGGCAAATCCGCGGCGCTGCCAGGCGGTAGCGGTCGCAAGGTTAAGAATCTGCACTTCACCCGCAACAAACCAATAGCATAAATACGCACAGATACGATCGCAGATCGTGAGACAGAGAAAGGTTGCAACAGGATTGAGAAGCTCCTGATACAGCATCTGCTCGGTCCAAGGCTGAGCGTAACATTCTTGCTCAATAGCTACGATAGCGGCAAAATCAGCAGTGATCGCTTCCCGAATGAGTATGTTTTTTTCCTGTAATGGATTGCGCAACTTTATTTGTTTTCGTGCTATATAATACAGTTAATAAACGATGCTGGAAATCTTGCAGGAAAATATCATAAATAACAGCATAGAGATACACCGAAAGATACCATGCAGGGCAACGTGGCAAACCCATTCAAGCGTCCGCTGACTGGTTGTGGAACACCGGCCAACGGATCCTTATGGCAGACGCTAAAAGCCGTTGACAGGTTGCATAGTCACCACTGGTGCTGGATCAAAAAAAATCCTTCGCCCGTACTTAAAAAACCCGGGATCCTTATCTTCAGTGACCTGCAGATAAGGATCCAAACCATTGGCCACAACAAATGGCCTGCAATATCAACGATTTATTTCAAGGATAACAGCGAGTACTGCCCAACGCAGGTAAATTGCCTGGTCACTTAAGGGATGAACAGAATGCATGGGTTGATCATCTTGCATTGACAAGGGACAGCCAGCAATGATCTAATGCCGGGCTATTTTTATTTGGTAAGGAGAGTCAGAAGTGAGTAGTAAAAATCCGATAACTTACAAGGATGCGGGGGTCGATATTGCCGCCGGCAACCATTTCGTCAACCTGATCAAACCGCTGGTCAAAAAAACCTCCCGCCCGGAAGTATTGACCGACATTGGCGGGTTCGGCGGCCTGTTTTCGCTGAACAGCAATAAATACCAACGGCCTGTCCTGGTTGCCGCTACCGATGGAGTTGGGACCAAACTCAAACTGGCTTTTTTGCTGGAGAAGCATGACACCGTCGGCATCGACCTGGTTGCCATGTGCGTGAACGATATCATCGTGCAAGGGGCAGAACCCTTGTTTTTTCTGGACTATCTGGCCACGGCAAAACTTGAACCGGAAAAAGCGGTCGAAATCCTGAAAGGGATCGCTGAAGGCTGCAAACAAGCCAATTGCGCCCTGCTTGGCGGCGAAACGGCAGAAATGCCGGGCATGTATACCGGCGAAGAATATGACCTGGCCGGTTTTTCGGTCGGTGTTGTCGACAATGACAAAATCATTGACGGGTCGACTATTACCAAAGGCGACCAGATTATTGGCATCGCCTCCAGCGGCCTGCATTCGAATGGCTTTTCCCTGGCCCGTAAAATTTTCATCGAAACCCTCAAGTTGGACCTGGCGGCAACCCCGGCAGGCTTGGACAAGCCCCTCGGAGACACCCTGCTGGAACCGACCAGGATTTACGTTAAAAGCATTCTGAACCTGTTGCGCGATTTCAATATCAAGGGAATTGCCCATATAACAGGCGGTGGCTTACTGGAAAACATTCCCCGCATCCTTCCCAAACATTGTAAAGCAGTCATTGAGAAAGACAGCTGGAACAAACCGGCCATTTTCGAGATGCTTCGGGAAGGGGGCAACATTCCAGAGCATGAAATGTACCGGACGTTCAACTACGGCATCGGTATGACGCTGGTGGTTCCCGGCAAGGATTGCGAAGATATCATCGGCCGCCTGGCCGGTCTCGGCGATCAGGCCCAGGTTATCGGCGAGATTGTCCCTGCCGAGGAACCGGTTGTCGAACTTGTCTGACGCTCCAAAGAAGGAAGCCGATATGCCCAAACTTCGTATCGCCGTGCTTGCCTCCGGGAGTGGCTCGAACCTGCAAGCCATTATTGACCGTTCCGTCGCAGGCGAACTGGACACTGAAATCGTTCTGGTCATCAGCAATAATCCTGACGCAGGAGCCTTGACCAGAGCAAAACAGGCCGGCATCAGACACATGTGTATCGATCATCGGCAGTTCGCCACGCGTAGCGAGTTCGACCGAACCGTCGTTGCGGAATTACAGGCTGCAGGAGCGGAACTTATTGTCCTGGCAGGCTTTATGCGGATTATTTCAGATGTTTTTCTGGCCGCATTTCCTGCCCGCATTATCAATATACATCCGGCTTTGCTGCCGGCTTTTCCGGGACTGCACGTCCATCGTAAAGCACTTGAATACGGGGCACGCTTTTCCGGCTGTACGGTACATTTTGTCGATGGGGGCGTAGATACGGGGCCCATCATCATCCAGGCCGCAGTACCGATTCTAGAGACCGATACGGAAGACTCTCTGGCAGCCAGAATTCTTGAGCAGGAACATAAAATTTACCCACAGGCGATCCAGTGGTTTGCTGAAGGGCGAATTAGTATTGAGGACCGCAGGGTCAAGGTGCGGGGGATTGTTCCGGCAAACGGTGCACAAATCAGCCCTGCCCTGGAAATGGCAGAATAACCGATGGCAGAGACGATCCTGGTCAGTGCCTGCCTGTTGGGGTTAACGACCCGTTATGACGGAAAGGCTGCGACAAACGAAAAGGTCCTTGCCTATCTGCGCCAGAATGAGGCGATTGCGATTCCCGTCTGTCCGGAACAGTTGGCTGGTCTGCCGACTCCTCGGCCGTGCTGCTGGTTTGCCAGCGGGGACGGAGCCATGCTGATATCCGGGAAAGGCCGCCTCGAGGATGAAAATGGTGCGGATGTCGGCAGTTTTTTTCTGGACGGTGCCAGACAATGTCTGAAAATCGCCCAACTGGTCCGGGCCAACAGGGCCATCCTCAAGGAGCGCAGCCCTTCTTGCGGCTCGCATCAGGTCTATCTGGGTCAGGAAAAGGTTGTCGGTCAGGGCGTAACTGCGGCCCTGTTAAAGCAGCACAATGTGGTTATTTGTAGCGATGAAGATTTCAATGAAGAAAATTTCTGAAAAAATTTGCATCACAAAAAAAAATATGCTAGTAATGCGCGTTCGAAACTTTCAGGAGGATTGAAGAGATGTCAAAACAATGTGAGATCTGCGGGAAAAAGCCCGTTACCGGAAATAATGTCAGCCATGCCCACAATAAAACCCGGACCGTCTGGAGCCCGAACCTCCAAAAAGTTCGTGCCCAGCACAATGGATCAATCCGGACCATCAAGGCCTGTACCCGCTGTATTCGTTCTGGGAAAGTGCAAAAAATCGTCTGAGATTTTCAGGCCATCGATAGTTATTAAATAAAGGGGATGCTCTTCCAAGCAGCCCCTTTATTTTTTAATCGTCCCGTTCAGTGACTGGCCAGATAAGCTACCAGCTCAATCTCAACCAAGGCCCCCTTCGGCAATGCGGCGACCTGAACTGTTGCTCTAGCTGGAGCCGGATCGTTGAAAAAGCGTCCATAGACTTCATTGACCAACGCAAAATCAGCCAGATCAACCATAAAAATAGTCGTTTTCACAACAGCCTGAAATCCGGTCCCGGCAGCAGCCAACACCCCTTTCAGGTTGTTCATAACCTGGGCGGTCTGTTCCTCGATTCCGCCTGGGACGATTTCTCCGCTACTCGGATCCAGGGGAATCTGTCCGGAACAAAACAGCAATTCGCCAACCCTGATCGCCTGAGAATAAGGCCCGATGGCCGCCGGCGCTTCATCAGTCTGCACTTTCATCAAATTCATAAAAACTCCTTGGTATTTCTTTTTTTGCGAGCAGCGTCGGTCGACCTGCTGCGCCAGCAACCGTCAGTCATCAATTGCGCACCCGTTCGACCCGCTGCACACCCTTGACTTTTTTGATCTCCCGAATGACCCGGTTCAAATGCTCCAGGTTTGCAACGTCAATCTCAAACAAGTTCATCCCTTTATGATCACCACGGGTGTGTACGGTGGCATTCACAATATTGGCATCAGCTTCGCTAATGGCACTGGAAATCCCCACCAGCATACCTCTTTGGTCAGCACAAACAATCTTGATTTTAACCGGCCGGGAAGTTTTTTTCTGCATATCCCATTCGACATCGATACGTCTTTCCGGATCGCTGGCCAGAACCTGAGGACAATCTTTGGTGTGAACCGTCAACCCACGGCCACGGGTGATAAAACCGGAAACCGGTTCTCCGGGGAGCGGGTTGCAGCAATTTGCAAAACGCACCATCACGTTGTCAACACCACCGATGAGAATTGCGCTCTGTGATTTCCGGCGGCTGAATTTTTCAAGCACCTTCCCGAACGGCCCGGGCTTGGTTGCTGTACTTTTCAGCTCTTCCTTCGGCAAAACATGAGACAACACCTGACCGGCAGAGAGCTTGCCGTAACCAACGGCTGCAAACAAGTCGGCAGGCAGTTTAAAGCCCAACCCCCGCACAGCTTCATCAAATGATTTCAGCGCCATGGCTCGCTTTAAACTATATTGATGCTTACGCAGCTCCTTTTCGAGCAAATCCCTGCCCATTTCGATACTTTTTTCGCGTTGCTCTTCCTTAATCCATTGGCGGATTTTATTGCGCGCCTTGGAAGTCTTGGCAATGGACAGCCAGTCTTTGCTTGGAGTCTGGTTGGCTGAGGTCAGAACCTCTATAATATCACCGTTTTTCAACTCTGTTTTTAACGGGCACAGCTTGCCGTTGATGCGTGCGCCAACACATTGCCTGCCCACATCGGTATGCACGGCAAAAGCGAAGTCTATGGGCGATGACCCGGCCGGCAACTCTTTGACATCCCCGTTCGGGGTGAACACATAAACCTCTTCAGGAAACAGGTTTATCGAAGCTGGACCGCTGCCGTCCCACCCGGAGCTGACGTCACGCTGCCATTCCAGGACCTGACGCAGCCAGTTGAAACGATGATCATCCCGACCTGTGACCGGAACGACACCCCCCTCTTTGTATTTCCAGTGGGCAGCGACCCCTTCTTCTGCAATCCGGTGCATTTCATGGGTCCGGATCTGCACTTCCATTCGCTCACCAAACGGACCAATGACTGTAGTATGCAGGGATTGGTACATATTGGACTTAGGCATGGCGATGTAGTCTTTAAATCGACCAGCGATCGGTTTCCAGGCCGAATGAATCAGGCCCAGAACCTCGTAGCATTCCCGTACGCTAGGAACCAGAACGCGGAAAGCGATCAAATCGTAGATCTGATCAAGATCAACCCCGGTGCGCTCCATTTTCCGATAGACAGAATAAAAATGCTTGGAACGTCCAGAGACCTCGCCAGCCAAACCGTTTTCAGCCAGCAGATCACAGATCTTTTGCTTGACCTCCGCAACATAGCCGCTACGCTCTTTTTTGTGGGCAGAGATCCTGCGCTTGAGGTCAGCATATATCTCAGGTTCAAGCACCCGCAACGCAAGATCTTCCAGCTCCCCTTTCAACCAGCTAATCCCCAACCGATTGGCCAAGGGAGCGTAAATTTCCAGGGTTTCCCGCGAATAATCGAGTTGTGCTTGTTCATCCCGAAACAAGATCGTGCGCATATCACTGAGCCGATCCGCCAGATAAACCAGCACCACCCGCAGGTCCCGCGCCATGGCAATAAACATTTTGCGGAAGCTCTCAACCTGCTGCTGATTACTTTGCCGATAGGGAATGCTGCTGATTTTATTGCCGATTTCAATCAAAGAGACAACTTCTTCACCGAATTCGGCAGAGAGTTCTTCCTTGCTGATTTGACCTGCACCAAGGGAATCATGAAGGAGGCCGACAACGATGGTTGTCACATCGACCTTCAAGCGAGCGAGAATGGACGCGACTTCAAAAGGGTGCTGAAGATAAGCACGCCCGTCAGGTGTTTTCTGCCCCTGATGAGCCCGCGCGCAGAATTCCGCTGCACGGATCAAGAGCTCTGAATCCACCTGAGGGTGATACGTCCTCAGCTGTTCGGTAATGTCTTCAATAGTTATCATAGCTGTCACCGGGAAGTATCCGGCTCAACGCTCTGAATGACTACAATAATAGATTCAACTCAGGGCCCTGAAACCGGTTTCAGGGCCGGAAAAAAACAGGCTTGCTTTCACCGTTTACGCATCGGTATTTCAAAGTCGATTTCGTTGGCAGCAATTTCACGTAAGGCAACAACGACTTTCTTATTGCCGGACTTGTTTTCAATCAGAGGTTCAGCGCCTTTGTAAAGTTGCTTCGACCGCTTTGCTGCAACCATAGCGAGCAGAAACCGATTGGGAATGACATCCAAGCAATCTTCAACTGTAACACGTGCCATATTTTTGTCTCCTTATGAGGTAAATTTTTGCAATAAATACCGGCAACGATTCGCCCGGCTTCTTTCTGCATGAATAATCGAAACCAGTTTGGCTTTGGCAGCGGAAAAATCATCATTCACAACCAGGTAGTCATATTGCTCCGCCTGGGCGATCTCCTGTTGAGCATTTCTCAACCGCCGCAGAATGACCTCTTCGCTGTCGGTACCGCGCTCACGCAGCCGTCTTTCCAACTCATCATAATCCGGCGGCAGAATAAAAATAAACACTCCGCGCCGATAATTTTTCCGCAGTTGCGCCGCGCCCTGACAATCGATATCAAGCAGCAGGTCGATCCCTTTAGCCGAAGCATCCTCAATAGTAGCGAGGGACGTTCCGTAAAGGTTGCCGTGGACCTCGGCCCACTCGGCAAGCTGATGCTCCTCAATCATCTGCCTGAAGGTATCGGAAGGAACAAAATGATAATCGACCCCGTCCTGTTCCCCGGCCCGCCTGGGGCGTGTCGCGAACGATATAGATTGCTCCAGATCAGCAACGCTGTCAATCAATTCCCGACACAACGAGGTTTTCCCTGCACCGGAAGGGGCGGAGACAACAAACAGAATGCCTTTCCTGCTGGGATCAGCCTGATTATTCAATGTTCTGCACCTGTTCACGGATTTTTTCAAGTTCAGATTTCAAGGCAACAACATGCTTGGTCAGGTTGGCGTCGTTGGACTTGGATCCCATGGTATTTGCTTCGCGATTCAACTCCTGAACTAAAAAATCCATTTGCCGGCCGACCGGCTCCTGCTCCGCCATCAGGGCGTGAAACTGCGCCAAATGACTGTTGAAGCGACTGATTTCTTCGCTGATATCGCAACGATCTGCAAAAATCGCGATTTCCTGGGCTATGCGCTGTGGATCTCCGCCGTTATCCTGCAAACGAGCCAGGCGCTCCTTGAGCTTCTGTTGCCACTCAATGGGAACCAGAGGGGCACATTCTTCAATTTTTCCGAGAATGGTTGCCAACACTTCCAGCCGCTGGGAGATATCCTGCGCCGTGGCAGCACCTTCGCAGCGCCGCGTTTCAAGCATGGCCGCCAGTGCCTGATCCAGAGATTGATAGAGACAATCCAGCAAATCGTCAGCAACCAATTCTGTTTCTTTCAAGGTCAGGACATCTTTCTGTGCGGCCAGAAATTCAAGTCCGATTTCCCCAGCCAAGCCAGTCACCGATTTCAAATGGTTGCAAGCGGCCAGATAGGCTGCCGCCAACTGCTCATCAATCACCGGCGTCATCGTTAACCGGGAGCTGTTTTCCTGGTTGATATAGACGTCAACCTTCCCTCGCTTTAAAACCGCGGCAACCCTTTTTTTTATCTCGCTTTCATAAGGAGCCAACAGTCGAGGAGCCTTGACCGTAATATCACCATAACGATGGTTCACAGCCTTAATTTCAACTGCAAACGAGAACCCTTCTGTTTCGGCCTGCCCACGACCATAACCGGTCATACTCTTTATCATATTCAACCTTATTCTTTGTTTACTCCGGGGTTCTCCCGAAGCTCAACAAGTACTATCCAATACAGTCAATCTCCGCCAAACACTCTCAACAAAGGTGTGCATCTTAACGATTTAACAAAAGCCAGACAAGAAAAACATTTATCCCGCGAGGACGCAGCGAAACTGCCGCCCGGCCTTCCCTATCAGCAGATAAGGGCTGACCGAGAAATTGGCTATACAACGTAATAATCGCGGTACCATTGCACAAAACGGGCAATGCCCTCTTCAATGGATGTGCTTGGCTTAAAACCGACATCCGTTATCAACGCATCGACGTCGGCATAGGTTGCGGGAACATCCCCCGGCTGAATCGGCAGCATGTTCTTACGAGCCTCTTTACCGAGTTCGGATTCCAGAGCGTGAATCAGATGCATCAGCTCAACGGGATTATTGTTGCCAATATTATACAACCGATAGGGCGCCGCACTGGTTCCCGGATCAGGATGATCGCCAGACCAGGCGGGGTTGGCTGTTGCCACCCGGTCAAGAGTCCTGACCACCCCCTCGACGATATCATCGATATAAGTAAAGTCACGTCTCATTTTACCGAAATTAAACACATCGATAGGCTGATCCGCCAGAATCGCCTTGGTAAAAAGAAACAATGCCATATCCGGGCGCCCCCAAGGACCATACACCGTAAAGAAACGCAAGCCGGTCGTTGGCAGTCCATAAAGATGACTGTAAGTGTGCGCCATCAGCTCATTCGACTTTTTGCTGGCCGCATACAAGGACACTGGATGGTCAACGTTATCATGAACAGAGAAAGGCATCGCTGTATTGGCGCCATAGACCGAGGAAGAGGATGCATACACAAGGTGCTCGACACCATTATGCCGGCAGCCCTCCAAAATATTCATAAACCCTTGGACATTACTATCGATATAGGCATAAGGATTAATCAGAGAATAACGGACTCCGGCCTGGGCCGCCAGATTCACTACCCGCTCGAACTTCTCCTGCGCAAACAAGTCGGCCATAGCATCGCGATCTGCGAGATCCATGTGCACAAAGCGAAAATTGACATTTGCATCTAGCTGCTGCAGCCGCGCATGTTTCAAAGTGACATCATAATAGTCATTCAGGTTATCCAGACCGATCACCTGATCGCCACGACCAAGCAGTTTCTGGGAGAGATGAAAACCAATAAATCCGGCAGCTCCGGTAACAAGTACTTTCATAGAGGATTCCTTTTTTCGCTTGCCCTGAATAAACAAAAAAAAACGGGAGAGGCTACCCTCTCCCTATCAATATATCTGTAAAGGCGGCCCATAGGCCAACAATTAATTATACTAATCGCTAATCGTCAACTGATCACGAAATTTTTCCAGAGTTTTTGGCCCGATGCCTTTAACATTGGTCAGCTCATCGACCGAAGCGAAAGGCTTGGACGTGCGATAAGCAATGATACTCTGTGCTGTTTTTTCTCCAACCCCTTTCAGGGTTACAAGTTGCTCAACGGTTGCGGTGTTGATATTTATTTTTTCAAGAGCAAAAGATGGCTGACTGGTAAAACTCAGCAACAGAACAAACAGCAGTCCGACAAACACTCTTCTGGTAATGTGCATGGATCCCCTCCATTTTGTGGATTGATAAAAAGAAAAGTTTTTGAGACAGGCCCCCTCTACAGCAAACAATAGATAGGATCAAATCCTACCATATCCAGTTTGGATAATTAAAGATTTTTTTCCTGGCAATACCGCTTTGGGATCCTATTTTTTCCTTTTCTTCCTGGCCTTTTTAACCCGCCAGCGTTTATGCATCCAGAACCATTGGGTCACATCCCGCCGGATGGCCGCCTCGACAATATCGGTCAGCAGCTGGGTATTTTGAGCAACAGCATCCTCCCCATCACCTTGCAGAAGCAGCATCGGCTCCGTCCATGCCTTATAACGATTATCCGGGCTACGCAAACAGAACATCGGCACCACCGGGATCTGATGTTTCATCGCCATATGGGTCATAACTGTCGACGTCATGGCCTTCCGGCCGAAGAAAACGGTTTCCGTTGAGCCGGGCGGTGAAATGTGCTGGTCTAGCAACACCGCAACCGCATGCCCGGCGGCTAACGATTTAAAAATCCTCCGCCCACCTTTTCGGCTATTCAGTAAACGAGCTCCGAAATGAGTCCGAATCCCGGTCAGATAGGCATCAGTCAGAGGGTTTTTCATCGGTCGTCCGACCATGTCACACTCAACCCCAGAGGCCGGCATCACAAAAGCGCCCGCCTCCCAAAAGCCCAGATGACCGGTCAGCAGGATCACTCCACGACCAAGCTCCAAGGCCTCGCGAAGATGATCAAATCCTTCAATCTCGAAAAATTGCTCCAATTCTTCGGGATTGAACAGATCAAGGCGAAGCAGCTCGACCCCACTCATACCAAAATGCACAAAACACTGCCGCAGATTCCGCCTGATTTCCCAGTCAGTCAACTCAGGCATGGCTTTGCTCATATTGTCATAGGCCAGGCGATACCTGCCGGCCAGCAATTTCACCGACAACTGTCCCAGCAAGCGCCCAAGAACAAGCGCTGCAGAACGCGGCAAAAGACGAACCACTCCAGCGACTATCCGCAGTCCAAAATATTCAGAATAATATTTAAAAGATACCGACATTTATATTCCGAGCCAATTCAACCCAACGAACTCCGACAGTCATTCGGGCCCAGTTCGGAGCAACCACAAAAGACAAAAGAAATCGGTCAGCATGAGTTACGCGAAAAACCATCTTCACCAAACAGACGACAATCAGAATAACAGATCATTAACAGTACACATCGCATAAGAAATTGCTTAAAACATGAAATAATAATGCAGAATATCGCTAGCGGGACAGCTGTCGGAACGATCTGATTGCCCAGGAAAGTCCAATCTTCATTTATGCCGGTAGCCTAGCATTTTTTTTAAAAGAGAGCCTAGCAAAATCCAATTCGCATACAGAGTCTGTGGTAAATTGCTCTTCTTCTGGACAGGGCGCAGACGAACGATTAAGATACACAGCATTTTGGAGTCACCCAGAGCAAAATTTGTCTATTAGAAAAATGAGACTTTTTAATATTGGCTGCCGGAAATGAGACCTCAATGGGCAACTGTAAACAAATCATCTGCATAAAATGGGGCAAAATGTATGGCCCTGAGTACGTCAACTGTCTATACGGAATGGTTGAACGCAATACCACCAGTGCGTTTAAACTATTCTGCATGACGGATGATTCCAGCGGAATCAGATCGACTGTTGAGTGCCTCCCTTTGCCAGAACTGGGCTTTGAAGTTCCGCCTGGAGCGCCGGGAAAATGGCCGAAGCAGGCCCTTTGGAACCGAGACCTGTTCGGCTTGACCGGAACTGCCCTGTTTCTGGACCTGGACTCGGTTATCATTGATTCCATTGATGGTTATTTCGAATACGGCAACCCGCAGGATGTCATTACCGCCAGAAACTGGATCAAGCCCTGGCAGCGCGGAGCGCAGACCTCAGTGTTCCGCTTTCCTATCGGGACACACCCGTACATGTTGGAAGACCTGCAGAAAAATCCAGAACTTTGTGTCAAATATCAATTTGAGCAGAATTATGTCACCCATCATCTTAAAGGTGGTGTCAAATTTTGGCCGGCCGGCTGGACCAAACACTTTCGTCGCCACTGCATGGGCCCTTGGCCGGTACGCTATTTTCGCCCCCCTCGGAAACCAAAGGGCTGTAAAATAGTCACCTTCCCGGGCAGCCCTAAACCACCGGATGCCATTGCAGGACGCTGGAGTGAACGCGGAGAGCACCGCCAACCGCTGGATCATTTCAAATGGGCGCTATCGCAACCGACCAGAAAGCAACGCAGCAAACTTTTACACCGTTATTTACAGCGCTGTTCATGGGTGGAAGAACATTGGCGACCATAGATATTATCTGCGGGACTTTACGGATATGCATTTGTCATTATGAAAACAGTCTGGATCGTTAGTGAAGGTAGCCCTGGGCATGTCAGTCAATCCATTGGTTTAGCTTGTGCCCTTGATATCCTCGTACCACTGCAAACCATAACCATAACAGGCAGAGCTACGCTACGCGGCTGGCTCCGTCCGATCATACGCTGGCTTATGGGACCGCATGGTCGACCGCTTAGCGATTTTCTCCTACACCGAATTGCTGATATAAAAATTCCTTCAAATGCCCCGTTACCAGACTTAATCGTGTCAAGTGGTGGTAAAAGTGTATTTGTCGGTAAGACATTGGCAGAACGCTATAAGGTACCGTATATTTTTATTGGAGAGCGTAAACCCTATCCGGCTAGTTGGTTTCATACTGTTATAAGCCCCGTTCCAAAAGAAACCTGCGATAATTCTATCGAGATAGAACTTATCCCCACCCCTGTCACACCGGCCCTGATCGCCCAGAAGGGGACCACGGAAAAAGGGCTTTGGTGTATGATTATAGGTGGGGCATCACGCAGCCGGCGCTTTAGTGAAAATGACTGGATCGCGATTGCTCAAGGCATGAACGAGCTAGCAATTAAAAAAAATATCCGCTGGCTGCTGACAACTTCTCGCCGGACTGGAACAGAAACAGAAAAATTATTAAAAAAACATATCAAACCGGAAATTCTCGAGGATGCCATCTGGTGGGCAGAGCAGCCACGCAAAGAACTTTATATTTTTATGGCTCGCGCAGAGTTGCTCTTTGTCACCCAAGACAGTGTAACAATGGTAACGGAAGCAGTTTCATCAGGCAAACCGGTTGTAGCGATTCAACCAAAGCGGATTCATGCACAGCCAGAGGACTTCTCCGTTATGTATTTTGATCGACTTGAAAGAAATAAACGAATTACACAGATTCAATCTTACAATTTGGGGGCGCTAGAATTAGGGGTGAATCAATATGCCCTGTTGGACCAGCTCGAATTAAATAGTATCTCCAAACAATTATTAAAGAGGCTCCCTTGGAGCGTCTCTTATGACCTTTAAACAAATACTCCAACTCTAGCATCAGATGAAGTTTAAAAAGGTGCTTTTAATAAGCGGATGCTTCCAGCGCTATGAAAGCAACTTTCAAATAAGAACAATTCAATTTCAAAAAAAAATTGCCCCCCCCCTCTTGTATCAGCTCCCATCACTACCGGCATTCTCATGGATCTCTAAAATTCTGTTTTCCCTGCGAACAGATCCAGATCCTAGCGGACGTTTAACCTGCCTACTTGCCTGAAGATGCTCAATGAATATCTCTCCATGAAAAGATGAGTATAATTTATCAAAAACATAACAAAAACTAGGAGGAAGCCTTTGGATATTAACCTTCCCTGTCCCCGAATTATCATTTTTTTCATAGGAAGATATCAATTTTTCCAAAACTTTCTGGTCCCACTCCAAAGGACTGCTATCCTGCGAGGCCACCCACTCTTGGAGTAGGCCCATTGCTTTTTGTGTATCATTAATAAGAATCGTTCCGGACATCAGTTCCCCATTTGAATGAAAATAGACACCAAAATCACCCTCATATTGGGACAAATACGGCCACGGATCCTTATGGATCACAGCATCTACATCAACGTAGAGAATCGGCCCTCTTAAACGTTTTCTCGCATCTAAAAGGATTTTGGATTTCATAGCACAATTTTCGACCCACTGACTCTTCTTAGGAATCACTGTTACATCATATTTCAACCCTAGTTTTTCTATATATTTTATACATCGATTCGCTTCATGTTTATATAAATCATCATCAGTATGAAATAAAACGATCGTGCCATAATTAATAGTTAAAGAAGAAATAGTTATCCCATATTTTTCTAGAATCTCATCTAAAGAAGGATAACCAAGTGTACAAGCTATTTTTTCAATATCACTGCATAATTCAATTTGCCTAAAAACACGAATAAGTCTTTCATCTTTTACCCATGACGGTGAATCGGAGAATATTTTCTGTTTTTCAAACTTTTCTTCAGGGATGTCTAAACCAGAAAATATTTCATCAAATCTCTCCCTACCACAAGAAAAATCAAAGTTTATAAAATTAACTAATTTTGTTATTTCTTTTTCCTGGGATTGGTTTAAATTTTCATTTTTAATTTTAATAATATTCACATTGCTATTTTCAATTGATTTTATACTATTATATATAGTCAATATGCCTGGATTAGTATAGCTTTTAATATTATCCTTTAAAAAAAGACAGTAGTCATATCCTTGGAAAAATTGTCCAGGGGCTGATGGGTGAAATGAGGATATTAAATCGCGAGGATCTCTGACCAAAAAAATTATTTTAAGACAACGAGATGAGCCAAATAAAGATGAAATTTTTTCAAAATCAATAATATCAATTTCAGAATTTGATATTATATTTTTATTTAAAATCCTCGTTGTTTCTAACGCAGAGACTTCAGAGAAAAAAAGATAATCTTTATCATCTTTAAAAATTTCTTTCATCATCTTTACAAAATGGAGCTTATCACTTTCTGAAAATCCACAAACAATAAAATAATTTGGCCTCTTTTTTTTAAAAATATTTAAAATTTTTTGAATTTTTATAAAAAAACAGTCTATCAATTGTCCCTTCAAAGTGAAAACCTGACAAGAAACCTTTTTGACTTTCTTGTTTAATTTTTTATAAAATTTCATATATGAAAATTTCCCCTAGCCGCTCCTTGAGCTATTCCTCTATAACAAATTTGGATTACGTGAACATCCCGTGATTTATAGCAGATTTCCCTGCTAAATAAATGATCGACTTTTCTTTATAGTGTGTTACTAAGGTGTCGAATAACTTCAACGCCAAAAAAACTTAACCAACAGACGCAACACAAACTTCATAAGCAGGTCGCTCGTTTACGCGAATAAAGTCTGGATAGCAAGTCCATTTCCGAAATCGTCGATCTCAACCAGAGCCATGTCAGTACCATCTGCAAAAAAGAACGAACGGGAAGGCCTTGAGGCCATCAAGCCAAAGCAGCGCAGCCGTCACCATGGTGAGCAGGACATCGAAATCCAGAACGATACTTACCATGCAGAGGTTTTGCTCCCAAAGGAAAACCCCAGTGCTGCGGGCCAAGGCCACCAAAAGCCGGTTCAATATGATCTCGTCAACCACCAATCGCAGCAAGGTACGGCTCAGGCTGTACCGGGAAACCATGACCGCCCAGGTGCTGATCAAATTTATGTCCCTGCTGGTCTAGGATCAAGGGCATTGAACGCAAAGTGTTCCTGATTCTGGACAACCTGTGGGTTCATCACAGTAAGCTCGTCAAAGCTTGGCTGGAAGAAAACAAGGGACATCACTTTTGTATCTAGGGTATTTTTCAGAAAAAATCTAAGCAGGGCAAAAAATCAATCGCAAGGTTGTTTAGCAATTAGCGAAAGAATTTCAGATTTAACTCCATCATTTATAGCCTGCCTACTTTTCCCATAACTCGAATCAAAATAAATCATTTTGTTCTGCCATTCATTATCAAGATATACCATGCCCAGTTCTCTTAAAGTTATATTTTCAAATGCAGAAAAGCCAGGAACGAGCCCGACCTTCACAAAACCATAGACATCCCAGCCAAAGGAATCAAGATTTGCGACATAAATAACCGGACAACCTATCTTCAAAATATCGAGAATAGCAGAGGTATTGCCAGCAATGATCAAATCACAAGACTCAGCAAAATCCTGAACTGTCTCACCCGTTGAGGAGATCTGAACATTCTCTCGCCGATATGTTTTACCGAGTGGATCGCGTGGATGAAAACGGATCATAATGCTTCCTGGAGAGAATGTCTCCCAGGCATGATCCAACAGACTATTCAAATCCCCCAAAACAACTGCATAGGGCAGACAGATCCCCAACCTATTAATAGTCTCAGGCGGTGGGCGAAGTGGGGCCTCACTCCCAGGCAAACCATAAAAAGCAATGCGTTTTGCTAAATCGGCTTCAATACCGATACGGTCATAACTAGCCTGGCTTTTCAGCAGATGCAGATCAACAGGAAATGTCGGATAGGAAATCCCAGGGGTAAAGGGAGTACATGCGCCATGAAGGATAAATATACTGGGAATGCGCTCTTTTATAGCAGCAGTAATAAGAGATAACCCTCGAGGGGAAAGCAGCGCATGCGCGATAACTCCTTGTGGCTTTATTCCCTTTAGCGCAAAAAAATACTGATAGGCAAGGAAATCAATCAGAAATAAAAAAAACTTCCCTCGATCTAAAACAGTTATCTTTTTATTATTACGCAAAGATTTCAACAACCGAAGTAACCGTGGCAATAGAGGAAGAATGTAGAAAAATAATGATATCGCCAGCAGACTTCGTTTAAAAAAATTTGGTTTAGATTGTGTAGAACAAAAAGTTATTTCAGGAAGAATTGAATGAAGATATTCCCTTTCTCGTTTAAACGCAGGACCATTTCCTTTGCCAGCAAAGACTATGGCTCTCGTATTTATCTCAATAAGGGAAATATTTTTTATAGCTTGTATAAAAATCTTTTGTAGACTATCAGTCCTTTCTTTTCCATTCAGGCGTTCCTTAAAACGATTATGGTTTCGAATTGTAATCAGAGGGCGCAATAGAAGAATATTCATAACTTTCCAATTATTTTTTATGTAAGACGAGAATCTATAAGTTTCCTAAAAAGAGTTTTATACTGCCCAACAATCACCTCTTTAGAGAAATACTCCTGCAACTTTTCTGAACCAGCGTTCAGCATCTCCTGCAATTGAGTGTTAGGCATATCCAGTAGATACTTAATCTGATCTGCGCAGGACTTCACATCATCAATATTAAACAAAAGTCCGTTTTTCCCATCCTCTATCAACCAGCGCGGGCCATCGCTGTTGGCGGCGATTATCGGTTTACGGGCTTGCCACGCTTCTAAAATCACATTACCCAAGGGTTCGTAACGGCTGGGGAGCAATACGATATCGGCCATTTTCAACAAAGCAGGCACGTCACGCCGCAATCCTAGAAAAAATACTCTTTGCGACAAATTTAGAGAGTCCGTCAACATCTTAAGTTGCATTTCCAGACGCCCTGCCCCGGCAATCAGCAAACAGGTATTGTCCGGTAAGAGAGTCATCGCCTCGATCAATGTATCCTGCGCTTTGGCCGGATGAAGGCGGCCCAGAGTCAGCAAGACTCTGGCTCCGGCAGGTAACTCGGGCATATCACCTGAAGACTGTAATGCCTCGGGAAATTCAGCAAAATTTGAAATCACCTCAATACGTTTTTTGGACCAGCCTTTGGCTAGAATCTGATGCCGCAGTGTAGGCTGATTCACGACAATAAAATCACAATTCGCATAGGTTTTCTTCGAGTTTCCGTGCCCCATTCTTGCGATATGGACTGCGGAAGGATAGTGAATAATTTCTGGTGCAGTGTTGTGATAACTAACAATAACCTCTGGCTGAAAATCATCAAGGTAACGCTTAATTCTCCGTCGATCATTATATTTGGCAAACAGCGACTGGACAAAACGATGTGGAGCTTTATCTGAGCGAAAGTTTCCTGTCGCGAGATAGTTAATTCCAGCGTTATCGAATCGTTTCAAGCGGTTTGATAATGATACAGTTATTACCCGTTGATCTATTTCAGGGTCATCCTGAAAAGCATAAACCATCTTTTCAAAATAAGTTTGAGCTCCCCCCTCGCCTAAAGTTAACAATGCCTGTACTACTTTAATTTTATTTTTCATAATAATTCATCCCATAGATATCAGTTATTACCTGACATAGGCAGCGACCCTTCTATTGCATAAAAAGCAGTACCAAGCGCTTAGGAGTTTTCAGCAATTCTAATAAGAGATATTTATATGCGGCGAAAGTAAAAGGCCGTTTGCTGATAACATAGGCATGCTTCTCAAAGCGGGATCGGGTTTCAAGCAGTGTTTTCGGGCCCTTGTACTTTCCCTTCACTCCTTTGGTAATCCCACCGTCCTGATACCGCTTGCGAATAGAGGCATTGGGATATGCCAGTATCGGTGTTCTCTCATTCAAATCGATAAAAAAACGCCATCGATTGGATGCGCGGAAGCGCTCATCCAAGCGAATGCCAGTTAACAATGGCATAGCAAACAAATGGGCCTTATCACCTCGCAATTTCCCGTAAATGTAATCATCAATCCAATCGATTACTTTTATACTTTCAATGTCGCGCTGTGATGTCTTTCGCTCCCCGTAATTATTGGACATAAACCAGTCATATCCAGGATGTTGCCTGATGACCGAAATTGAATTTTCCAAAAAGTCAGGTGCAAAGATATCATCGTCATCCAGAAAAGAAACAAAGTCGATTCCTCGTCCCGTCAGGTAGTCAATACCGACATTTCTGGCAGCATTAATCCCACCATTGTAATCTTTGCTGATAAAAATGAATCGGTCATCTGTATAGAATTTTTCAATACCTGAATAATCAACCGTTGATGCGTCATTAACAATGACCGCAACCCAATGAGGATAACTTTGTGCCAACAATGACTCCAAAGCCTCCCTGAGGTCATCCGGACGGTTATATGTTGGAATGACAATGCCAAAATGCAACAGCTCATTCCTGGAGGGGCGCCAGTTCTGTTTGACAAATGGAGCATGTCGCCAAACTCCATAGTGAGAGTACATGACATCTGGCGGCAACGGATCTCCATGAAACGACACCACTGCAGCCTCAACAGGAGGCACCGCTTCGCCTATCTTAGCAGTATTGATCCCCAAAAACTTATGACCTTTAGCGTGGCAGTGGCGTTTAAAAGAAACGACCTTTCCTTCGCTAAAATAGTGAAATTTTTCAATGTGGGCATTCAACCAATTCTGCTCACCAACTTCTCTATTTTTACCGTGATAACGACTAACCGCACCGTCAAAATTCTTGATCAGTTTTTCCCAAATGAAGGCATGTGAGCCGACTTTTAATCGATATACCGAGCCACTCCCTCTGGCTCCGATTCCTGCTTTGGCATCTTTGCTCCAGTTCCGCGCTATCAAAAAGTCGTGTTCCGGTTGCTCGACAAGGAAATCCAGGCTCCCCACAACAACAATATCCAGATCTAGACTGACAACCCATTGACCTTGCAAACCAAGAAAATTGTCTTGAAAGGTCATAAGTTTTTGCCATATTCCGGTAATTCCGGTATCAGGCAGAGGATGAGCGACAATCCCTTCCTGAAGCCCCTCAGCACAGTCAGTAATACAATGGAAAGTATGCTCTAGAGAAAGGTGCCTACGGACCATCGCAAAAAGCGTATTCACATACTCAACGCCATACTTTGTTCCCCAGCGATAACAGATAATATTCAGGTTCGGGGTGTTCATTTTTGATGAATTCATTCATATACCCACTTTCCACAACGACAGAAACATCTGTGATCGTTTCGTTGAGGATTCAGACTTTATTCGTTCCTATCCTAAATACGGTATAGGCAAGTTACTCATTTATGGCTAAAGCAAAAAAGAACATTATTTATGTATCCTTCCGGTACTGTTTGATCCAGCGTACCGGTCGAATGGTTTTATAGAGTCGCTTATACGCTTTTTTGACTGGCCACTCACCATTGACCGCCTGATGCGGATTGGGCACACCTGGGAATGCAACCACGCGGGCATGGGGCGGCAGGACCGGCTCCTTCCAGAACCGTTGCGGCCAGGCAGGGACACATTGCACCTTGAACAGTACACACCAGTCATCCGGCCAGAAACTGAGTTCTTTTACCGAGTGACTGATATAGGTTTGGGAGTTGGGGTAAGTCACCAAGATCTGCTGATGATTTCGAATCAGGTCGTCAAGCAGGTAATGATGTTCTCCAACCCGGAAACGGTAGACGGAGGTATTCCCTATGCCACGACCGGGTTGGCTCCAATTCTGCATAACCACAAAGGTTTTCTCCGGCTGATAACTGAAAAACTCATCCAGACTGCCGGTGATCACGACATCGAGGTCCAGAAACAACCAGTCACCTTGCAATCCGAACAGGTCAGACGAAGGCGCGTAGGTACTCAGTTTTCGCCATCCTTTTAAATTATAGGGGGCTGGGATATCGACTTCAGGACAGGGAAAGCACTCAACCTCGGGCCGAATACCGGCTGAATTATCCGTCAGGCAAACAAACCTCAGTGGCCCACCAAGGTTCCTGCGCACCATTGCATATAAAAGATTGACGTAATCCGCACCATACAGGGATCCCCATTTCATGCAGATGACATTTTTGACAGATTGCTCAGCCATATTTGATACCTGATAAATCTTTCTGGGCTTACCGCTCCGAAGATATTTTTTTTAACAACTGGACATAGACTGCGACCGTTTTCTCAACCATCTGCTCCAGCGAAAAACGGCTGAGGACATATTCCCGTAAACCATCTCTGGGCAACTCTTTCTGTCGCTTCAGCGCTTCCGCCAGCTCGGCCACATTGCCTGGTTCGAACAGAAAACCATTCTTTCCTTCTTCGATGATATCCAGCGCCCCGCCGTGCCGGGTGGCAATAACCGGTGTGTTCATGGCCATGGCTTCAATCAGGGTGCGCCCGAAACTCTCAGGTTTTTTAGAACATGAAACCAGCACATTGCTTAGCGCATAAATAGCTTCTATCTCACTCTGGCTGCCCGCAAAAACAATCTGCTCCTCAGCACCCAGCTCGGCAACCAGTTTCTTTAGCCGCTCGAAATAGGCTTGTTTGTCGTGCCGGACCCCACCGACAATCAACCCGCAAATATTGGGGATTGTCTCAGCAGCATCTTTTACCGCGTGGATAAAGGTCTCGTAATCCTTCAGTTCTGTGATTCGGCCGACCGAGGTTACGATATACTTGTTGTTAAGACAATGTTCTTTCTGAAACAATTCCAGCCACGACATGTTCACTCTGGATGGATTAAATAGCTCCGGATCAACGCCGCGATGAATCACTGTCACTTTTTCATCAGGAATTGAATAGTGCTGCTGGATATAACCTTTTATTCCGGTACTGACACAGATCACCATATCCCCGTAAGTCATGACCCGGCTATAGGCATTGACACTGTTGTAACCGTGGACTGTCGTAACAAAAGGGATCTGCAGTTTGCGGTTGGCAAAGACCGCTAACCAAGCCGGCACGCGACTACGAGCATGGAGAATATCGGGCTGAACAGAGTTCAGGATAGTGCGCAGTCGCCGCACCCGAGTCATTGCGGACAGCGGATTTTTGCTGCACAGATCAAAGATGATATGCCGGCCGCCATCTTTTTCAATTGTTTCGGCAAGTTTTCCTCCTGCGCTCATGACGACGCTGTCGAATCCCCGTCTGACCAACTCACGGTTCAGTTCGACGACACCGCGCTCGACCCCGCCTTCGTTGAGTTCAGGTAACAACTGCATTATTTTCATTTGGCAATGCCGTTCAGGATATCCGCCTGGTGTATTTTTCGATCAGCTGCACCGACCCGGCCATCAAAGACATGCAGACTCCCCAATTGTTCTAATCGTTCAATAAGAAAACTCAACTTCCCTCTTTCCCGGTGTCCTGCCAGCAAAGGAAGAACTTCCACCGCAGCCGCTCCGGAACAGACCGCCTCGCTGATCATGGAGCTGGAGTCGGCGGTTAAAAACACATACTCGCTGTGAGCCAGGAAATCGGCAATCGGATTCACCTGCTCATCCGAATAAAACACTGCCCTGGCATAATCGAATTGTCGCAACATCTTATCAACGGCCGCTGGTGTTCGCCTTGAGGTGGTCAGCCAGATTCTATGCTCCGGGAACAGCTCAAGAATACATTTGATCTGTTGTTCGAGAGGTCCTGCCTCCAGCCGCCCCCGGGAACTGTCGCCGCCGATGATAAACGCGATATAGCGTTCCTCCCGAACAGGAGTAACCACCCCATTCGGCTCAGCGTAGGAAAGATTCACCGGTATACTCAAAATATTGGCTTTTTCTGGCGGCCGATCGTGTTCCTGAGCCACGATCAAATCAAAATCCAACCGATACCCCCGTGGATACATAATGGCAACAGCCGAACAGCCGAGCTGCCGGGCAATTGTCTTGTTGGCATAGTAAGTTCCGGAGCCCGCTGACACCACGGCAGAATATTGCTGTTCAGGCACCGTCGCAGAAAACAGCCAGTGCGGATATATTCCACAATTGTCCAAAAGATAACTCAGCCATTTCAAAGCCCTTGATCTCAAACTCACCGAAACTACATCATAGCGACAGCCGAGATGACGCGCAAAAGCGACAGCCTGGTTAAAATGGCCAGGTTTGCCATCGCTGAGGATCAGGACTCTGCTCCCTGTTAACTCAGCGGGGTTAAAGCTGCTCTGCTTCATCAATCAACATCACCGGGATATCATCGCGTATCGGGTAGCGTAATTGACAGTTTTCGCAAACAAGCCCGGCCTTGTTGAGATCTTGGGTTAACGGTCCCTTGCATTTGGGACAGGCAAGGATATCCAGAAGGGCATCATTTATCGGCATAGGTCATCTCCATATCCGTGAGAAGATCAGGTCAACCAGGTCATTTTCCTGCTTCAGGTCCAACACCAGCGGAAATTGGTAACAGGGTCGTTCAAACATCTCTGGAGCCAGCTTGACGGCATCCTTTTCAGTGGTGATGAACGCATCGGCATTCCGGCCAGCTTCATGAATCCGACGCATAAGATTCTGGTCATAGTGGACATGGTCAGGCAAATCAACCTTGCCCACTATGGACAATTGGCTCACTGATTCCAAAGCGGAGAAAAAACTTTCCGGATGAGCGATACCGGCAAAGGCGACCAGTTTGAGGCTACTCAGTTCAGTCAGACTCGTAAATTCTCCGCTTAAAGTCAGGGCATTCTCAGCCAATTGATAACGGGCTCGAACCGCCGGAATGCCGTGAAAACTCGCCTTCCCCGTTGCATTAGCCCGAGTCAGCAGAAGATAATCGGCCCGCTTGAGTCCGCGTGGGAATTCCCGCAGGTTTCCAGCAGGCAAAGGGAAACCGTTCCCAAGCGGGGCCGCATCATCAAGCAGAACCAGGTCAAAGTCACGCGCCACAGCGCGATGCTGAAACCCGTCATCAAGAACGATGACATCGACACCGAACGATTTTTCGATCAACCGGATACCGTTTTTCCGTTTTCTGGCAACCACCACCGGGTTGTCCGGATTTCTCTTCGCCAACAGGCAAGGTTCATCCCCTGCAGTCTCAGCATCCAGTTCGAGCCGACCGTCTCCCCGGGCGACAATTCCTGCAGCTGCGGTCAACGACCCGCCATACCCCCGGCTGAGAATTGCGGCGTTTTTCCCCCGCTCGGCAAACTGTTTGACCAGCCAGTCGACCGCCGGCGTTTTGCCGGTTCCTCCTGCCGCAAGATTACCGATTGAAACCACCGGTATCCGCCCTCGATAAACAGGGAGCAGACCACAATCATAACAAATATTCCTGATCCAGCTGACCCCGCCATAGAGGATAGACACCGGAACCAGCATGAAAAACAGCAGGGTTTCTCCTGCTGTTTTCGGTCCGCTCCGGACCAGACGCTTATGCAGCTCTGCCAGCCGAGACACGTTCAACCTATTGCTGAACGGATATGGCGCATGGTTCTCGCAGTCGCCCCTGAATTTTCAACAATCAGCGCGCGACCAGCTTCTCCCATCGCCTGGCAGCGCACCGAGTCATTCAGCATCAGGACACACTGGTCTTCAAATTCCTGCAGCCCGTTAACTTTGACCCCGGCTCCAGCCCGCTCCAATTTTTTGGAGATTTCTTTAAAGTTGTGCACATAGTGACCAAATAAAACCGGTTTGGCCAGCAATGAGGCTTCCAACAGGTTATGCCCGCCGATGGGGACAAAACTGCCCCCGACAAAAACAATGTCTGCAATGCTGTAAAAGTCGAGCACCTCTCCAAGAGTATCGACCACCAGGACCTCATCGCGGTTCAGCAACGCGTCATCGGCCTGCAATTCAGTCCGTAACCGTCCTTGCAGCGCCGTACTGCGGAATAGATTCAAGACCTCTTTTTTCCGTTCGGGATGACGAGGGATAATCACCAGGCGAAGCTCTCTAGCGACCCGTTGGGAAATCTGCTGGAAGGACTCAAGCAAAAGCTGCTCTTCACCGTCATGGGTACTTCCGGCAACGATAACCGCCGTCTGCTCGGGAATCCGATAGGAATGCTTTCTTTTGGCAACCTCATCAACTGAATAATTTTTCAGCTCATGATCAAACTTCATATTCCCGGTATTTTCGACCTTTGCAAACTTAACCCCAAGGGAAACAATTCGTTCCGCATCAGTCTGTGACTGCATACAAAACGCTGCAAAACAATCAAGAACCGGCCTCAACAGGCATCGGGCAAACCGATAGCGCGGATAAGAACGATCTGAGAGCCGGCCATTAACCAGAATCAGCGGAATGTCGAGTCTTTTTGCCTGGCGGGTAAAATTCGGCCAAATCTCTGTCTCGACAATAATAACCAGCTCAGGAGCAATCAGCTGAAAGACCTTGCGGACAGTCCAGGAAAAATCGAACGGAAAAAAAATACAATGGTCAATACCCGGCACTTCACAAGCAATGGAATGACCGGTCTCCGTCACGTTGCTGACCAGAATCAGAAAATCAGGATAATCCTTCCGCAGCTCTCTAATCAGGGGAATAGCTGCGCGGGTTTCTCCAACCGATACCGCATGAAGCCAGATAATCCGCCGGCCTTGAACCTTGCTCTGAAATTCCGCAGTAAAATATCCCAGCCGTTCGCGAATTCCCCGCCGGCTTTTCCCATAGCGCAAGCCATGCACCAGGTAATAAGGGACCAGAAACAATGAAGACAACAGCAGAATAAAATTATACAGCAGGTAAACCATAAATTTCCAGATGCTCTTCAGCAGCACGTAAGTTCATCATCATTGCCTTTTCAAGGCGGTCGCGAAAATCGGCAACTCCAGCGTCCTTTTCAAAATACACCGGTTCTCCGAAGCGATAAACCGCACGCGCGAAAGGGTATGGCAAGAGAAACCGATCCCAGGATGAAAAACGATGCCCTCGATTGCAACAGAACGCCAGAGGCACAACCGCCCGACCGCCAAGTCGGGCCAGTTGCACAACCCCGTCTTTAAGTTCCCGCCGTGGTCCTCTGGGACCATCCGGAGTCAAGGCCAGATCAAAGGGTTCTTTACTGATACTGAGCATCTCCTTGAAGGCGCTCCGCCCCCCCCGGGAAGAAGATCCACGAACCGCTTCATAACCGAAATAAGTCATGGCCTTGGCCAACAGCTCACCATCTTTAGACTGGCTGATCAACAGCTTCGCACCAGGACCATGGTAGCTCTTGGCCATCATCAAAGTCTGCTCATGCCAGAAAGTCAAAATAACATTTTCCCCCCGCGCCCAAAGCTCCCTGACGCCTTCCTCACCTAAAAATTCAACCCGCATCGAATGATAAAGGCATCGAATCAGCTGAGCCCCAAGCCATGGCACCGTAGCAAATAGCAGTTTCTCTTTCCAGGACATGACCATCACTCACTGAACTGAGCATCATACAGACGTCGATAGGCACCGTTCCCATTGAGCAATTGCTGATGGGTGCCGGATTCAACAATCTGCCCATTGTCCAGGACCAGAATCCGGTCGGCATGCATGATAGTAGAGAGTCGATGGGCAATGATAAACGTCGTCCGATGTTGCATCAGGTTACCAAGGGCTTTTTGCACCATCGCTTCACTTTCGGTATCAAGCGCGCTGGTCGCCTCGTCCAACAAGAGTATCGGCGCGTCACGCAGGATGGCCCGGGCGATACAGATCCGCTGGCGCTGACCGCCGGACAGGCGCACTCCGCGGTCACCAATGATCGTGGCGTACCCTTCAGGCATAGCGCAGATGAAATCGTCCGCATAGGCCAGCCGAGCCGCAGCGGTAACAGCATCCATTCCGGTATCGTCACTGCCGTAACGAATATTATTGGTGATGCTGTCGTTGAATAGAAATGTTTCTTGGTCAACCAAAGCAAGATTGGCATGCAGACTGGCCTGTGTCACCATATTGATATCTTGCCCGTCAATAAGAATGCGGCCGCTTTGCGGTTCATAAAACCGGTTTAACAGGCCGATGAAAGTGCTCTTTCCAGCCCCGCTGGCACCGACGATAGCGACAATTTCCCCTGGCTTGGCCCGCACGGAAAAATCTTTTAAAACCGGATCGTCGTCATAAGCAAAACTGACCTCGGAAAAAACAACTTCCCCCTTGACGTCAGACAGTTCAATAGCGCTTGCACGGTCCTGGATATCGTTGGGGGTATCCAGTAATTCAAAAATTCGCTCCGCTGCCCCCAGTGCCTTCTGGAATCCGTTATTGACTTTGACTAATTTTTTTAATGGGCCGTACATCAGAACTGCGGCAACCATAATGGAAAACAGTTCACCCTGGGTAATTTCACCGGACATGACTCTGTTAAAGCCAAACCAGAGCGCACCGGCAACACCCAACGAAGTCAGGACTTCCATTAAAGGGGATGTGGCGGCACTGTAGCGAAAGGATTTGCGAAACAAAAGGTACAAGGACCAGTTTTCATCTTTAAACTTATCAATCTCATTGGATTCAGCGCCAAAAGCTTTAACAACTTTTACTCCGGAAAAACTTTGTTGAAGCCGCGAAGTCAACGTTCCCATTGCAGCCTGACTGCGCCTTGAGTATTTTTTAATTTTCCGCCCAATAGCGGAGGCGGGGCCTACGGCAGCGGGAACCACCACAAAGGTGACCAGAGCCATTTTCCAGTCGGTGATAAAGGCATAAATAATCAGGCCGACCATGGTCAGCCCTTCCCGCAGGAGGCTTATGATATTATCGGAAATAGCCGATTGAACAACACTGATATCATTAAGAATTCTTGACATCAGGACGCCGGTCTTCTGCTTTGAGAAATATCGCATCGATAATTTAATGGTGTGCTCAAACGCATCGTTGCGAATATCCTGAATAGCTAACTGCCCAGCATTCTTAATATAAAATTCCTGGATATAACGCGCCGCACCTTTAACAGTATAAAGAATGATGACGCCAATAGGCAGCAGGCGCATGAGGACTTGGTCACCCTCTTTAATCAGTTTGTCGACAAAAGGTTTCGTCAGATAAGCAATCAGGACGTCGCTGCCCGAAACGACCAAAGACGCCAACACTGAAATCAGCAAAAGCCATTTAAATGGATATGCATAGCGAACGAGCCGGAGGTAGGTCTCTTTTTTTTCAATACTTAACAGCATAAAATTTAATTCACCTGCTCTGGTCTATTTGGTTACAAGTTCATGAACAAGTTGGGCAACTTTTCCGGAACACCCCGGCTCTCCAAGCAAAAGCTTGACCTCCTGCAAATTGTTGCGCATTTGCTTTATATAAACGTCATCATCAAGCAAACGAATTATCTCATCTTGCATGGAATCAGGAGATGCTGCATCCTGAATAAACTCCCGGACTATTTCGCGGCCGGCGATGATATTCGTCAAACCAACATGCTCAACGTTGACCAGATGCTTGCCGATAGCATAACTTAGTGGAGCGATCTTATAGAGGATTGCCATAGGGGTCCCGGTTAATGCAAGCTGCAACGTCACCGTCCCGGAAACACACAAAACGGCATTGCAGGCATGAGCTACTTCGTAAATATTTTCCTCTAAAATAAAAACAGGAATCCCACAGCCATGTAACCGGCTGTGAAAAATATCAGCATCCAAAGAGGGAGCAACAGGCAATAAAAACTTGACCCCAGGCTTGTCCCGATGAATCAATTTAGCCGTCTCAACCAGAGAGTCGAGGATATAGGTTATCTCTGACTTACGACTTCCGGGGAAAATTCCCACGACCTGCTCTGCCGCACCGATCCCCAAGCGCGCACGCAGGTTTCCTTCAGGCTGGTTATTCACATATTCATCAAGCAGCGGATTGCCAACATATTCGGTAGCCACGCCGAAGGGTCGAAAGATATCGGGTTCAAAAGGAAAAATCACAGCGAGTTGATCAGTATTCTCGGCAATCACTTTGGCTCTTCTTTTTCGCCACGCCCAAACTTTTGGCGTAATGTAATAAAGAACCGCTATCCCCAGTTTTTTTGCGACTTTAGCCAGCCGCAGATTGAAATCGGGGAAATCGATCAAGACCAGAGCATCAGGAGCTTCCGGTCCCTGAAGGATCCTTTTCAGTTGTTGGAAACGACGGAAAATCCCGTAAAACTGGGCAGCCACTTCCCAGACACCCATCACCGCCAGTTCATCGGATGAAAAAACCAACTGGCACCCGGCCGCGGCCATACGCTTTCCGCCAATCCCGAAAAAATCCATTTCCGGGTATTGTTCGGCGGCCGCCCGAATGAGATGGCTGCCGTGCAAATCCCCCGAGGACTCGCCGGTAACAATCATGATTCGTTTGCTATTATTTTCTGATATTTCCGGTCGCATTTGCCAAAGCTCTAAAAACACAAAAGGCGAGACCGGGCTGGGTCTCGCAGCTTTTGTCTGAATATTTACAATTTTTCCATTTACCGCGCCAATCCGCGCGTGCTTCCTTTTAAAAATTCAAGATAGGTTTTCACTTCCCCGGCAGCAGGATCTAATTCAGCCTCAATCCTGGTTATCGCTTCCTCAAGTTTCAGATTGGAGCGAAAGACAAGTTTGTACATCTTTTTTATATGGCTCAGCGCCTGCTCATCGAAACCACGACGCTTCAGGCCGGTCAGATTGACCCCAACCGTTTTGGCCCGATCCCCCTGCACCAGGGAATAGGGCGCAATGTCCTGAGCAACCATGGAACCACCACTGGCCATAACGTGGCAACCGATGCGGGCAAATTGATGGACTGCACTCAGCCCCCCCATGATGGCAAAGTCATGGATCTCGACATGCCCTGCCAATGTGGCCGCATTGGCAAGGATGACATGATTGCCCACCTTGCAGTCGTGAGCGACATGCGCGTAAGCCATAAACAGATTATCGTTACCGACAACAGTTTCCCCGCCACCATCTTCGGTCCCGAGATGAATGGTGACAAACTCGCGGATCCGGTTCCGATCGCCTATTTTCAGAGTCGTCTCTTCCCCGTGAAACTTCAAATCCTGCGGGATTGCACCGATCGACGCAAACTGAAAGATCTGGTTGTCTCGACCGATCTCGGTGCGCCCTTCAATAACCGCATGCGGGCCGACAACAGTCCCGGCGCCGATTTTAACGTGCTCACCGATAACTGCGTAGGCACCGACAGTTACGCCAGAATCCAAATCTGCACCTGGTGTTATAATTGCGGTCGGATGAATCATCTTCTCTCCCATCAATTATTTATCCGCAAAGGTCGCTTTTAATTCAGCTTCAGCAACCAGTGTGCTACCGACATAGGCCTTACCGGCAAACTGGTAGATGCCGCGCCGCTTGGACAGCAACTCAAGTTCCATGCGCAGCACATCCCCCGGCAACACGGGTTTACGGAAACGTGCCTTGTCGATACCGACAAAGTAGGTCACCTTGTCATCTTTAATACCGTCAATGACTGAAACATAGGCTCCGCCAACCTGAGCCATAGCTTCAACAATCAACACTCCCGGCATGATCGGATGACCTGGAAAATGTCCCTGGAAAAAAGGTTCGTTGACAGTAACATTTTTGAACCCGTTCACCTTTTTCCCTTCTTCGACCTCTTCAATCCGGTCAACCAGTAAAAAAGGGTAACGGTGGGGCAGAATCTCCATTATTTGCTGAATATTCAAAACGATCATATCAATCCTCCTTGAGTAACGCCTCAAGTTGCTCCAGGCGCTTTTTCATGTGCGCCATTTCCTTGCGCATTTCAGGCAGTTTCGGCAGCGTCATCGTGGCCTTAAGCCACTCCTTATGCGGCATCAATGGGACACCGGATAAAAGCTGATCCGAAGCGACATTATTGGTTGCCCCGCCGCGAGCACCAATCATCACATTATTGCCAATCTGAAGATGTCCGGCAATAGCGGACTGACCACCAAAGGTACAATGATTGCCAACCCTGGAACTTCCGGCGATACCGGTTTGGGAAACGATGATGCAGTCCTCACCAAGTTCGACATTATGACCGATCTGAACCAGGTTATCCAGTTTCGTTCCACGGCCAACCCGGGTCACCCCGAGAGCAGCGCGATCAACGCAGCTGCAGGCACCGATTTCGACATCATCCTCCAACACAACGATCCCGACCTGGGGAATTTTATAGTAGCTGCTGCCGTCCGGAGCAAACCCGAACCCGTCTGAACCGATCACTGCAGCAGGCTGAAGAATAACCCTGTTCCCGAGCTGACATCCTTCCCGGACCACGGCATTGGCATGCAGAATACAGTTCTCACCGATAACGGCCTTATCACACACCACCACACCCGGATAGAGAGTTGTCCCCGCCCCGATGGACACGTTCTCACCAACCACACAACCGGGATGGATGGTCACCGAATCAGCAAGCTCTGCCGTCTCTGCAACCCAGGCCCCGGGCAGAACACCCCTGACCGGCAACGGGGGGACCTGCAGAAAGGTCAGGATTTTGGCAAACGCCAGATACGGATTCTGACAGATCAACAGATCCCGCCCCGGAGCATCTACTCCCGGCGGCAAAATGACAGCAGAAGCCTGGCATTCTTTCAACTTGGCAAAATACTTGCGATTGGCAACAAAAGTAATATCCCCTTGTGCCGCAACATCAATGGAGGTGACGCGCGTGATTTCCAGATCTGGATCACCCTGAACCTGGCCACCAACCAAATCCGCTAACTGCTTTAGCGTAGCCATTTTAAATCTCGCTTATTTTTGAGCCGCGTCATAGCGCTTGATGAGTTGATCCGTCAAATCAATGCTTTCATCGGCATAGATGACCGCGCCCTCGTTTTTCTCCAAGATAACCGTATAGCCGTCATCCTTGCCAATTTTTTTCAAAATATCGAAGAGTTCATTAATGATCCGTTTGGTGTGGTCGGCGTCCTTTGCCTGCAATTCATCTTTGACATCTTTTTGAAACCGCTGCAGTTCTTTGACGCTCTGCTGATATTCCCGTTCCTTGTCCGCACGTGCACTTTCAGAGAGGATTCCTGCCTGTTTTTCCAGGTTGGTCTTTTGCGTTTTCAAATCCTCCTGCATCTGCTTGAACTGATCTTCGTATTTCTTGACCAATTTACTGATATCACTTTTTGCCGACACTCCTGCTTTGGATTGATTCAGAGCTTTCTGCAAATCGACATAGCCAATTTTAGCATCGGCAAACGCGGTTCCAGTCAGGCACAAAACAGCAAGTAAAACAAGAATACATTTCTTCATTTTTCTCTCCTATGTAGTTACGCTTTTTTAAAAAGCTTTTCCGATTGAGAATTCAAAAACCGAAGGCTTCTCGCCATCACGCTGATCAAGATTGTAGCCCCATTCAAACCGCAATGGACCCAGCGGGCTGAGCCAGCGAATTCCGGCACCGACACTGGAACGCAAATCGGAAAAATAACTTTCATTATCTCTCCACGCATTGCCAACGTCGTAAAACAATACCCCTTTCAAACCAAGGTCTTTATCAATAGGGAACAGGTATTCAAAGTTGGCATAGGCCATTTTCTCACCGCCGATGTACTCCCCGTTATCCTCAGGCCCGACTTCACGCGTCTTAAATCCTCGGATTGTGCGGATCCCCCCAAGAAAGAATTTCTCTCCTAACGGCACATCATCGCCATTAGTCGATGCAATATAGCCAATGGCACCGTGTACGGAGAAAACAGTATTCCAGAACATGGGAAAGAAGTGACGATGTTCGGCAATCGGTTTGATGAAATTCTGGGTTCCACCGATTCCTGCAAATTCCACACTGAGTTTGGTGATCCCCCCACTGCTGGGATCCTGATAGTAGTCAGTGGTGTTGCGAATCCACTCAGCTGTAATAGAAGATAAAGTCTCTTTGCCCTCAGCATCAAGAATAGTCGGGCTGGTGACATCATCATCGACATTGAGGATTTCCTGTATTTCGTAGCGGTAAGTCAGATAGAGTTTGGAGTTCTCAGAAACCGGGTGTCCCGCTTTAATAGCCGCACCAGTCCGGTTATCATCATAATCATCATACTCACGCTCCGACTTATAGACTTCGAGCCCCAGAGTCCAATCGGTATCCAGAAAATGCGGATCGGTCACTCCAAGAGAATAAGTGAACGAAGAACTACTCCGTGATCCGCTCAGGCTGAGTTTCACCCCATACCCTAAGAAGTTGTCCTGGGTTATCGAACCTTGCATGATGAGCTTGTCAACGGACGAGAACCCCAATCCGATAGAAAACGTTCCGGTCGCCTGTTCGGTCACGTCAACGTCAAGAATGGTTTTATCCGCTTCCGAACCCGGCTTGTCAGTTATATTAACCTCCTCGAAAAAACCGAGGTTCCTGATTTTACGATTGGCCGCCTTGATTTGTTTGGCGTTATACAAATCCCCCTCAACAATGGGAATTTCCCGCCGAATGACCTTGTCCCGAGTTTTGTCATTCCCATGAATTCTTATTTTTTCAACGTAAACCTGAGTGCCCTGATCAATCTCCAGATTCAGATCGATTATTCTTTTCTCGGTGTCCTTGTTGGTCAACGGCGCAACATTGGCGTAGGCATAGCCATTATCAGCATACAGGTCGGTGAGGGCCAGAATGCTTTGCCGCAGTTTCTCCCGGCTAAAAACATCCCCCGGCTTCAGCTTGACGAGCTCTAGCAGTTCGTCTCGGCTGCGCATCATATCTCCGCTCACCTGAACTTTTCCAACGTGATACAGCGGCCCCTCATCAATTTCGATGAGGATATCAAGATGGTCGTCATCAACCAGCTTCACTTGCGCCGGTTTGACCTTCACGTCCTGGTAACCAACATCGTGGTAGGCGGCTTTGATCCGCTCAATATCCATATCCATGGTGTCTTCCTGATAGGCCCCACGGCCAGTTAACCAGGACAACCACCACTTTTCTCGAGTTTCGATATGCTCCAAGAGCTGGTCCTTGTCAAAGACCGTATTACCGATAAAGGTGATATTTTTAATCAGAACTTTTTCGCCCTCTTTAATATCGAAAATCAAAGTAGCTTCATTGTTGATATCAGTTTGCAGTTGAGGCTCAATTTTGACCGCATGGTACCCCTCTTCAATATACTTTTTTTTCAGTTCGGCAACGCTTTCATTGACCTTGTCCCGATTGTATATCGAAGGGGTTTTCAACTTGACCAGCGGGCGGAGGGTGTCTTTGGATAATTCGTCGTTGCCTGAGAGCTCAAAACGCCGCACCAAAGGCAGCTCCTTGACCACAAAAGTGATAATTTTTGCCCCCTGCACTTCGGTCAAATCAGCAGAGATATCGGCAAAACTGCCCAGCGCAAAAATTTTATGAACCGCTTCATCAACCTGCTCCAGGCTGACCACGTCCCCCGCTTCTATTGACAACGCCCCCAAAATAGTTGCAGTGGTAATGCGATTATTTCCTTCCACCCGAATTTCGGACACCTTGAACGACTGGGCCGTCGCCGCAACTGCAATCATCAGGAAAAAAAATGTCAATATAAAGCGTTTAAGCATCGGCAGCCCTCAATACGCTGGCAAATTCAATCAAGTTAAAATACTTCCTCATCGCCCGCCAGTCTATTTCAATTAGTGAGACGATATCCTTGCGACTGACAATTGCCGCTTCAGCTCGAACAATCCTGGTCCGCCCCAAACCTACTGTTGGCCGTGACTGGCGTTGAATTACCAGCGGAACAATGAACGGAACTGGGCATTATAGGAAATCAGCCTATTAACTTCAATTCAAAATATCCCCGGCCAGGATTCCGTCTTCAATCTGTAACACCCGGTCAAGGCTGGTCGCCAAAGCTTGATTATGAGTGACAATGACCATGGTGAGCCCGCGTGAGTGATGGATCTGATTCAGCAGCGCCAGGATTTCATCAGAGGTCAGGCTGTCCAGGTTGCCGGTCGGCTCATCCGCGAGCAGTAACCTGGGTTGCCGAACCAATGCTCTGGCGATGGCCACACGCTGTTGCTCTCCACCAGAGAGAGCCCCGGGCTTATGGGTCAGGCGCTCTTCCAGACCGACCTCACTCAGCACCTCTGTCGCCTGTTTTAAGGCAGCAGAACGCCTGACACCCCCAATCAGCAGCGGCATCATGACATTTTCCAGGGCACTGAATTCCGGCAACAACTGATGAAACTGAAAAACGAAACCGACCGTCCTATTGCGAAACTCATCCAGAGCTGCACCGCGCAGAGCATAGATGTCGCTATTTTCGAACAGCACATCCCCTCTGCTTGGGTGATCAAGCCCTCCCAAAATATGCATCAGGGTCGTCTTACCAGCCCCGGACGTACCAACGATGGCCACCCGTTCGCCCTGGCGAATCGACAGATTTATTCCTCGCAGTACCTTGATATCACGAACCGGAGTCTTGAACTCCTTCTCCAGGCCACGGGTCTCAATCAGCACCGGTACATTATTCATAGCGCAACGCCTCCGCCGGATCCATCCTGGAGGCGCGCCAGGCGGGGTAAACCGTCGCCAGCAAGCAGATGATCATGGCCATGCTCATCACCGCGATCACATCACTGTAAATAATTTGCGCCGGGAAATGATCCATACCGTAGACCGCTTGATCAAAGATCCGGATGCCAAACGTACGCTCAAGATATTTGATAATGCTATCCGCGTTATCGGCAAGGAAGACACCAAGGATGGTTCCCAGACCGGTGCCTAAGGTGCCGATAATCAGACCTTCGAGCAGGAAAATCTTCATAATACTGCGGGCATTGGCACCCATAGCCCGTAGGATTGCGATATCCCGGCTCTTCTCCATAACCACCATAATCAGAGTGGTGGCAATGTTGAAAGCAGCGACCAGAACAATGATTCCCAGAACGATAAACAGACCCAGTTTTTCAAGCTTCAAAGCGGAAAGGAAGGAGCCGTACATGGTCTGCCAGGGTCTGATGATGTATGGAAAACCGAATTCCTTACTTAAAACCCGGGCCACTTCTGGAGCCCTTGCGAAAAGATCCACTTCAATCTCAACGCCACTGACCAGACCTTCGGAATCGAAGAAACTCTGGGCGATCGACAGCGGAATATAAGCATAAAAGCTGTCCACCAGGCTGCTCTGTTTTTCAAAAACAGCAACCACCTTGAACGGCTTCATTTTGGGGATCATTCCAAAAGGAGTGATCGTAAACAGCGGGGGGATAACATTGATGGTATCGCCGACACTGACCCCCAAATTTGAGGCAGTGTCCAGACCGATAATAATACCCGGCTGAGACGGGTTAACAGCGGAAAAAGCTGCAACGGCGGACTGACCGGCCGCCGTCAACAGCTTTTGTTTGAAAATTTTATGCTCAACCCCGACGCCTTTGACATTGACCGCTGCAACATTCCCCTTGGACAGCAGCATCGCTTCCTTAGAGACAAACGGCGCGGCGGAAACAACATGAGGTATCTGCAGAGCCGCAGCAACAACCTGATCCGGGCTGGAGATCCCCTCACCATAGCGCTGCACCAGCACATGGGGAACATTGCCAAGAATCTGTTGCCGCACCCCGTCGGTAAACCCTGTCATAACGGCAAGGACCAGAATCAGAGCGCCGACACCCAAAGTCACTCCGGCAATGGAAATGAAGGAGATAACCGAAATGAAGGTTTGCTTCCGCTTGGCACGCAGGTAACGGAGGCTGATAAACCACTCGTAGGACATCGTTATCCGTTTCAGGTTACTGATTTTATAATCAGAGGGATTCGGGGCGCATCTGAGGGAACAGGATGACATCACGAATCGAGGCCGAATCGGTCAGCAGCATGACCAGGCGATCAATCCCGATCCCCTCACCCGCCGTCGGCGGCAAACCATACTCAAGAGCACGAATGTAGTCTTCATCCATTTCATGCGCTTCTTCGTCGCCTTTGGCTTTTTCTTCCAGTTGTTTCAGGAAACGTTCTTTCTGATCAATGGGATTGTTGAGCTCGGAAAAAGCATTCGCCAGTTCGCGCCCGACAACAAACAACTCGAACCGATCAACAACGTCCGGGTTCTGGTCGTTTTTACGGCTGAGGGGCGATATTTCCGTCGGGTATTCGGTGATGAAAGTCGGCTGCCAGAGTTGCGGTTCAACCACTTCATCAAAAATTTCCGTCAACAGTTTACCGTGACCGATCTGTGCGTCCGGTTCAAGGCCAATGGAATTGGCGTAGTTGAGCGCCTGCCCACGATCGTTCAACACCTCCATTTCGACCCGACCGTATTTGACGATCGACTCTTTCAGGGTCAGCCGATCCCAAGGCGGAGTCAAATCGACTTCGCGGTCGCCATAGGGGATGACCAGACCGCCACAAACCTGCTCGGCCACATGACAGATCAATTGCTCCGTATAATCCATGAGATCATGGTAGGTCGCATAGGCCCGGTAAAATTCCATCATGGTGAATTCAGGGTTGTGCTGGATGGAGATCCCTTCATTGCGGAAATTGCGATTGATTTCGAACACCCGATCAAACCCGCCGACAACCAGTCTTTTCAGGTAAAGCTCAGGGGCAATACGCAGGAACAGGTCCATCTTGAGAGTGTTGTGATGAGTGACAAAAGGTTTCGCCGTCGCGCCCCCCGCAACAGGGTGCATCATCGGGGTTTCCACCTCAAGAAAATCATTCGCAACCATATAATCACGAATAAGATTCACGATGCGGCTGCGCTTGCGGAACACCTCGCGCACATCCGGATTGACGATCAGATCCAGATAACGTTGCCGGTAACGCGTTTCGACATCGGTCAGGCCATGCCATTTTTCCGGCAATGGCAATAAAGACTTGGTGAGCAGGCAAACTTCACTTGCCCGCAGAGAAAGCTCATCGGTCTTGGTGCGGAAAGGGGCTCCGGCAACGCCGATGATATCGCCGATATCGAATTTTTTGAAATTTTCGAAAACGTCGTCACCGACCTGATTGCGAGCGACATAAACCTGGATCCGCCCACTGCCGTCCTGAACCTGTAAGAAAGCGGCCTTGCCGAAATCGCGCCGGGCCATGATCCGTCCGCCAATGCGGTAACTCTTATCAAGGTCTTCAAGGGCGTCCTTATCATCTGCGGCGTGCAGTTCTAAAACCTGCCCTGCCGTTGCGGTTATCTTGAAGTCATTGGCAAAAGGGTTAACACCGGCCTCTTCAAAACTTTTGATTTTGCTGCGCCGCTGTTGCAATAATTCGTTAAGCTCTTCCATTGTTCTTGATCCTTACGCTTGATTTGGAGAGGCACGATAACCCCTGACAGCCGCATTCGTCAAGGCAGAAAGCCGTTGAGAGGCCAAGAACAGCCTCTGCCCGCCAGCACGGCCAGAAGTTCAACCGTCGCTCAAGGTTAAAGCTGCTCGAAATTCACAAGTGCCGCTAAAAAATCGGCAGGAGTTGGACAGGGTTTACGCTTGTTGTAGTCAAAACAGCCCAGCAGGGTTTCGCCTTCGGCGGTCAGCTGCTCATGTCGAGTCACTCGATAAAACATCCGGATGCGGGTGCGCTTAACCGGTTCGGCGCGAAGCGCGACCGTCAGCAGGTCACCGAGAAACATCTCCCGATGATAATAAACCTTCGCTTCCGGCATGATCATTCCGCAGCCCCCCAGATCCAGTTCGGAAAACGGTCCAAGCTTGGCCAGGTAGGCAATCCGCGCATCCTGGAAAAAGTTGAGTACGGCGGCATTGGAAACATGCCCGCCGTAATTGACATCGGCAACGCCGACCTGCCGGGCAAACTGAAAGCGAAAATTCTGCATGGGATAATCATCTCTGACAGTGTGGACAATAATAAGTTGAGCGCTGGGCCAGACGGGTACATTTTATCGGGCCGCCGCAAAGGATGCAGGCGTCCCCTTCCCGGCCATAAATTGCCAGCTCCTGCTTGAAATACCCGGGTCTGCCATCACTCTGTTGAAAATCGTTGATGGTTGTGCCGCCTGCCGCTATCGATTTTTGCAACACCAGTTTAATCTCTTCGGCCAGGGTCAAAAAACGTTGTCGGCTAATTTTTCCGGCACTGCGCGCCGGATGGATACCGCTACGAAACAACGCTTCATTGGCATAGATATTCCCGACCCCGACGACAACATGCTGATCCATGATGAATGGCTTGACCGCCAGTTTGCGTTGGCGGGACTGGTTGAACAGATAGTCCCCGTCAAAATGAGCTTCCAGCGGCTCAGGGCCCAGGCCCTGCAGCAGGCGATGCTGTTCGGGTGGTTCGGTGGTAAACAGGAATGCCCCGAATTTACGCGGATCGCTGAACCGCAAACAGTTACCGTCGCTGAAAATAAGATCGACATGATCGTGCTTACGTTCCGTTGTCCCGGCCGGGACAATGCGTAGCGACCCGGACATGCCGAGGTGAATGATCAGCGTGCCAAGATCACAATGTAACAGCAAGTATTTGGCCCGTCGCGTAACCCGCAAAACCCGCTGCCCGGTCAGCAACAGCGGCAGCTTGTGATCCAGCGGGAACCGTAAACGAGAAGTTCTGAGAATCAGTTCGAGAATGGTTTTTCCGGTCACATGCGGAGAAATCCCCCGCAGGGTGGTTTCGACTTCGGGTAATTCGGGCATCCTAAAACCTTATCTTTGGGCTGGCGTCATCGAAATGCCTGAAATCGATCTGCCCAGGAGAGCCGCTGAAATCTTCAGCCGCCAATTTTTGAGCGGAATGATAGTGCCACCCGGAATGGTCTTGGATCAGCAACGCCAATTCATAGTAGGGCTGTCTCACCGTTCCAACGTTCAGTTCCATGCTAAGCAGACACTCCACCTGCCCGACCGCAGCCTCGCGCTGCCCTAAGAATTGCCAATTCAGCACTTTGACCTGGCCGAGTTGACGACGGGCAAAATCCAGGTAATCCTCACAGCTGGCGAACTGTTGCCGAAACGGGGCCTGTTCATGGTAACTGGCAAAAACGGCAGCATAATCTGCGCTCATCAACGCCTGGAAGCGCTTGTGCAAAAAATCTTCAATCGTCATTCTTTTAACCGCGGATCCAGCGCATCGCGAATCCCCTCCCCGAGCAAATTATAGCCAAGGACCGTTAGCAGGATAGCCAGCCCTGGAAAAACAGACAGCCACCAGGCGCTACCCAAAGTCTGTTTGCCGACAATCAGCATGTTGCCCCAGGACGGGGTCGGCGGCTGAACACCGATACCAAGAAACGATAATGCACTTTCCGTGAGAATGGCGCCCGCCACGCCCAGAGTCGCCGAGACCAGCACCGGCGACATGGCATTAGGCAGAATATGCCGGAAAATCAAGCGCATATCAGAGCAGCCCAGGGCCCGTGCCGCAAGGACAAAATCGCGTTGCCGCAAGCTTAGAAACTCCGCTCGGATCAGGCGTGCCACCCCCATCCAGCTGGTCAGACCGATAACGATCATGATGTTCCAGATTGATGGATCGAGGAAAGCAATAACCGCCAGAATCAAAAAAAAGGTTGGAAAGCAGAGCATGATATCGACAAACCGCATGATGACCGTATCGACCCAGCTACCATAATAACCGGCCAGGGCACCGAAAAAAATCCCGATCAAAGTTGAAATACCGACCGCTACAAAACCGACCAGCAGCGAAATTCGCGCCCCGTAAAGCATGCGCACAAAGACACTTCGACCCAGATCATCGGTACCCAATGGGTGGGCAAAACTGGGTGGCAACAAACTCTGGCTGATGTTGATGGCCGCCGGGTCACTGCTGGTCAAAGAAGCCGCCCCGGCCATCACAAACATCAGCAGGACAATCCCTCCGCCACACAATGCCATCCGATTATGCCGCAAACGCTGCCAGACCACATCCCTGACAAACGAACTTTTCCCGACAGTTTGACTCAATTGAACTTCACCCTTTCAACATCGATTGCACTCAGAATCCCCTTTTTCTGCAAAATTTCGAGCAGCCGATCCAGCCTGGGATCATCGGTTGAAAAATCGCCGAGATCGATCATATTATGGGTCACGAAATCATCCTTCTCAGCGGCAGGCCCGGCTAGGTCTTCGTCGGCTGCAGGCAAGTTGCGGTTGATGGCCGCAATGATTTCTTCTTCACCGGCCACAACCGGCAGGACACGACAGCCGGTACGGAACTGGAGCTCTTCAATCAAGGGCAGATTAGTCGGGTCGGTCATGGCCACCCGCAACGCCTTTTCATTGCCGATCTTACGCAGTTCCACCGGAACCACCACGCGTTCCAGCATCCGTTCCAGAGGAAGAATTTCCATTAACTCCGCGGACAATTCCAGATCGCGCAAAGAGATGCGCGCGTATTTAGCCTGGGTCTCCAGAAACTCCAGGATCGTTTCCTCCGGGAGATAGCCAAGTTTCACCAATGCACTGCCAATCCGTCCGCCCAGGTTACGCTGCATGGACAAAGCAGATTCCAGTTGGAACTGATCGATCAGGCCTGCTTCCAGTAACATTTCACCGAGACGATTCGCATTCAATTCCATGTTCTTCCCCTTTTTTTGCACCGGCTGTGGTCAGGACGGCCCACGTTGCTGATGACCATGCCGAATCCGTGGGTCGGCCAAAGCATAGCAGACATCCGCAAGTAGATTCCCAAGCAAAGTCAGAACCGCGCCCATGACTAGAATCCCCATGATCAAAGGATAATCACGCATCATAACCCCATCATAAAACAGCTTCCCCATGCCGGGGATGGCAAATATGGTCTCGAAAATAACGCTCCCGCCGATCAGGCCCGGAACCGCCAACCCGAGAATAGTGATAACCGGCAACAAGGCGTTGCGCAGGGCATGCTTATAAATAACCGTCCGTTCCGACAGGCCTTTGGCGCGAGCGGTCAGGATATAGTCTTGGCGAATAACTTCCAGCATATTCGAACGCATGTAGCGGGAGAACCCCGCCAGTCCGCCGATGGCGGAAATAAAGACCGGCAGGACCAGATGACTGAGGCGATCGACAATTTGATTGCCCCAACTCAGGTATTCATAACCAAGGGACTTCAGACCCGACACCGGCAACCAACCGAGACGGACGCCCAGCCAGTCCATCAGCAACAGGGCCAGCCAGAACGAGGGCATGGCAAACCCGGTAAACACAAAAATGGTCGTGGCCCGGTCAAACCCGGAATTCCTGCGAATAGCGGAAATCACCCCAAGGGGGATGGAGACCGCCAGAATCAAAAAAATCGAGAGCAGGTTAAGCATAATCGTCACCGGCAACCGCTCGATAATTTTGTCCAGCACCGGACGCCGATCACTGGCGAAGGAGTCACCGAAATCGAGTTGAACCAGACGACCGAGCCAGCGTCCGTACTGGACATACAAAGGCTGGTCCAGACCGTACTGCACTCGCAGCCGTTCCTGAAGTTCAGAACTAGCTTGCGGATTCAACTGGGTCTGAATATCGGTAGGCTCCCCCGGCGCAAGGTGAATCACCGCAAACGAGATCAGCGTAATCCCCACCAGCAGGGGTAACAGCAACAACAGGCGCTTGGCAATAAAACTCAGCATAGTCTGCTACCTGGTATATTTCTGTTCCGATTTGGGAACATACCACTTGATAAAATTATAGCGAATTCCAGCCGGAGCTGGCTTGACTCCGCGAAAGCGCTTGGAGACCGCCGGCAGGGCTTCCGGGATATACAGAAAAGTATAGGGCTGTTCCTCTGCTAATATTTCCTGAAATCGATCATAATAAGCCTTTCGCTCGGCCTGAGCGAACACCCGGCGCCCTTTTTCCAGCAACTCATCGACTTCGGCATTTTTAAACCCGATAAAATTGAGCTGGCCAGGTGCGGTCTTGCTGGAGTGCCAGACATTATACTGATCCGGCTCTGGGCCACCGGTCCAGGCAAGGATCGTCGCGTCGAAATTCCCGGGATTGATGAATTCTTTCAAAAAGGTGGCCCACTCGATAACGCGCAATTTGACATCGATGCCAATCTCCTTAAAGCGCCGCTGAATGATCTCACCGGTTTTCGCCCGCAGGTCGTTACCCTGATTGGTCACAATGGTGAAAGCGAATTTCTGCCCGTTGCGGTCAAGGATTCCGTCACCGTCACTGTCAGTCCAGCCGGCCTCCGCCAGTAAGGCACGGGCTTTCTTTGGGTCATAGGGGTAACGGTGGACATGTGGATTATAAACCCAGGTATCCGGTTTATAGGGTCCGGTGGCAATGGCACCATAACCGAGCAGCACCCCGTCGATGATTTCCTGCTTGTTGATGGCGTAGGACAGAGCCTGGCGAACTCGTTTGTCCTGAAACATGGGACGGCGGAGATTATAGCCCAGGTAGGCATAACCGAAATTAAGGTAACGATACTTGTTGAACAGGCGCCGGAAGGCGGGCGTGTCGGTTTGGCGATCATATTGCAGCGGGGTTAAGCCCATAAAATCGAGCCCGCCGGTCTGCAGTTCCAGAAACTGGGTGGACAGATCAGGAATCACCCTGAAGAGCACCCGCTTGATATAGGGGCGCCCCTCGAAATAGTCGGGGTTGGCGTCCAGCACGATCTTTTCCCCACTCTGCCATTCACTGAACTTATAAGGTCCAGTGCCGACCGGTCGCCGGGCCAGCGGGCTTTTGGTCACATCTACGCCGTCCAGTAAATGTTGCGGATGGATCGACATGCCCCAGCTCAACAGTGCCGGAGCATAAGGTTTCGAATAATGTACGATGAAAGTATAGGGATCGGGGGTTTCGACACTTTCGACCTGACGGAAAGATTCAGCATAGGCGGTCGGGGTGTGCGGATCCACATACAACTCATAGTTGAATTTAACATCTGCCGAAGTAAAAGGTGCGCCATCGTGCCAGAGCACATTTTTACGCAGATGAAAAGTAATGGTCAGGTTGTCCGGCGAAATTTCCCAGCTTTCAGCCAATTCCCCTTCCAACTGCAGGTTTTTATCATAACGGACCAAACCGTTATAGATGAGGCCGTTGATCTCGCTGGAAGCTGAGTCGGAAGCCAGCACAGGCAACAGCGTATTGGCATCGCCGATGGAAGCTTCGATAAAGGTATCGCCATAGACCGGGGTCGCGTTCTGATCAAGCCCTGGATGCTCAACACCCTGATCATTCTGACAGCCACTGAGCAATAGCCAACCCCCGGTGACCAGGAAGATGACGATCAGTCGGCGGATATTGCCGCAGAGTATGCTCACAAGACGATATCTGTTCTTCACCGTAATTCCTCTGCCGGGATATTGGCCGGTTTTTCCAGCTGAAAACGCCTCGGCTCGATAACCGGGTTCAAAGCGACCTCCTTCAGGGCCACCGAAATCTTCGTCTCCTGCCCCGGCACAACAATTTTTATCTGCATCGGAAAATCATCAGCAACCGAGAACTTCAGGTAGGAGACGGTCAGTTCCGGCGTCTCGCCCTTGAAATAGCGGACCTCCGTTACCCGTAACTGGGAATCAAAGACCACTTCCTGCTTCCGTATACCATTGCGCAAAACCAGCAGCAACTGACTGTCTTCTGCCTTGACGACAGCGGAGCTGAACGAATTCACCGGTGGGGAGTAGAGCAGAAAAGACACCAGATCACTCAGCCGCAGCGGTATTTTGACAAACCGGGACAGGTTCTCGTAAGTTGCAGGGCCATACAGGTACCGGCCGGGAACGGTATTGTTCAGCAATACCGCCATGGTGTTGCCATCGGTCGCCAGTTGGAGAATCAGCTGGCCGAAACCGGTCAACACGTCCGCCCTTAATGCAGCCGGCCGCTCAACGGTCAAAAACTGCTGGGTAGACAGAAACTTTCCCTGCACGGTCAAGGCAACCCGCGCCGTCGCGTCAAGCGCCTGACAACGGTTGGATTGTTCAGCCAGCCGGGCCAGGAGCTGATCGACTTGAGGTTGTTCAGTCCAAACCGGTGGCAGGGGCTTGGCACAGGCCGATAGAATCAGCAACACCAACAGCCAGGCTAGTCTCATTGCCCGGCCTCCCGCTCAACCGCTTGGAGTTTATCTGCCACACCGACTGCTGCGGGGTCGAGTTCAAGAACCCGACGGTAAACCATAGCGGCCCGCTCCCATAACTTCATGGCCCGATACAGGTCGCCGAGATGTTCGTTGATCACCGGATCATCTGGATGCTGACGGGTGGCCTCCTCCAGCTGCTTGCGGCTCTCGGCATAACGACCCATTTTATAGTAAACCCAGCCAAGGGTGTCGACGATATAGCCGCTGGGCTTTTTGGCAAACGCCTTTTGAGCTCGTTCAAGGGCCAGAGGCAGTTCGATCCCCGTTTCGGCCTGATTATAAGCCAAAAAATTCAGCGCGTCGGGATGCTCCCCATCAAGGGTAAGAATCTGTTCCATGGTTTTTACGGCATCCGGTCGACGGCCGAGCTTTTCGTAAAGGACTCCCAGTTGATAGAGCAATCGGGTATCGTGGGGGTGTTTCTTTATCCCCTGCTGTGCGTAATCGACAGCCTGGGAGAAATTCTCCCCCTCACCGAGAAAAGCGACCAAGTAATAATAGGCCTCGGGATCATCCGCTCCTCCTGCAAGCAAATCTTCCAATGTCGCTACCGCCTGTTGCCGCTGCTCGGAATCATTATACAGATAGGCCAACTGAAGCCGGGCCTGAACATAAACAGCAGACCGGCGGGGAACCTGAAGCAGCTCTGTGGTGGCCTCATCAATACGCTTCTGCCCGATCAGGGCCAGCGCCAGGTAGTAACGATAACGGTCCTGATCCGCGGTGCTCTGCAGCAAATTGCGAAATTCTTTTTCTGCTGATTGCCAATTCTGCAGATCCAATTGCAATAGACCGATCTGCCCGATGAGCTGCAGGTTGTCCGGAAACTGCCAGCGCAACTCCTGCAATTGAGCCAAGGCCTGTTCAATCTGACCATGATCCAGATAATACTGAGAGAGTTGTTGGCGCACAGCAGCGGCCCGAGGATTAGTCGCAATTGCGTTTGAATACAGCTGGAGAGCTCCGGCGGGATCATCTTTCTCAAGCAGTTTGCCATACTCGACGACGGCCTGCTGCTGACCAGGATCTAATTCAAGAACCTGCCGATAGGTCTCCCGCGCCTGCTCAACCTTCCCCTGGTTCAGATAAAAGCGGGCCAGCGCCAGCCGTGCGATATTGGCATCAGGTTGTTGTTCAAGCAGGGTTTCGAGGGTTGCTATCGCCTCTTCGGGACGATCCAGCCGCGACAGCACCATGGCCAGTCTCAAACGGACATTCTGGTTATCCGCAGCCAGTTCCAAAACCTTCCGGTATTTTTCAGCCGCGGCCGGATAATTCTTCTCCAGGCTGTAAATATCTCCCAGCAGTTCAAGTGCCTCGACGTTTTCCGGGGAGCGCTCGATCAGCCCCGTTAGCACAGTGACGGCTTGAGCTTGCTTTTGGGTATGAAGATAGGTTTTCGCCAGCAGCACTTTCAGGTAATCGGACTGCGGATCGAAGAATACCGCGCGTTCCAAAGCAGGAAGCGCCTCGACCCAGTTATTTTCAGCAGCTTTCAGACGAAATTCAACAAAAGCGTAGAGGGCCTTTGCCGCAGGATCGGCAATCTCTGAGGTATAAGGCTGGGCAACCTGCTCCTGCGGCTGCTGCTGCCAGGCCCAGTTCCCTCCAGAACAGCCGCTGACTGCAAACAGTCCCGGCAGCGCAAAAATTATCCATAACTGACGCATCTATTTATCTATTCTCAGGCGCTTAAAAAAAACACCGTAAAAGCAATTTGTACCGAAGAGCTGCCACCAAGAAGGTGCTAAAAAAAGATGCGCCACAAATGCGCCGGAGCAAGTTGCCGGACATTTGCAGGAGCCCCTATTTTCAACATCCTGTTAATAGCGATAAGTAGCACACTCATTTCCCAAGCGTCAAACCCTTAAGGCAAGAAGAACTCCGCGACTTGCCGTAAGTAAAACTGAAAATTCAGGATCTTCGCCGCCCCTTCTTAATAAACGCCGGAGCCAGGACAAGGCCCCTTACGGTTCCGGACCTGCCTATGAATCGGGCCAGCAGGAACTTTTATCCTTGCGGAAAAAACCACCTTTCCGTTATAACACCCGCGTTGATTGCGCGAGATTCTCAACAGGACTGATTATCATTGAATTTCTACCCGTCCGAGTTTACCCTGTCGTTAAGTTCTCGGCGATCATTTCCAAGGCATTCCATAGGGGTGACGGATGCGTGAACCACAAGAAAATCCAATCAAAGAAGCCTGGATTCTATGCCTGATCCTAGGCCTTATCATGATCAACTTCCCCTTCATCCATATTTTTAATACAGCGACCCCTGTCTTTGGAATCCCCGGATTGGTGCTGTACTTTTTTATCGGTTGGCCGCTGTCGATTCTGGTGATCTGGATCTTTGTCCACCAAATGGAAAAAAAACCCCGTAACCACTCCACCCCGGAGAACAGGAAAGAGTTATGACTCCGGAGGACTCCAACCTTTTGTCAGCCATGGTTTCCCCAAAAACGGTTTTTCTGGTCTCCCTCAGTTATTTTGTCCTGCTGTTTCTGGTTGCATATTACGCAGACCACCGTAAAAAACAGGGCCGCAGCCTACTGCAGAAATCCCATATTTATACCCTTTCCATCGCTGTCTATTGCACCAGTTGGACCTTTTACGGCAGCGTCGGCCGCGCGGCAACCAGTGGTCTGGAATTCCTTCCCATTTACCTGGGACCGACATTGATCGCCTTTACCTGGTGGTTTTTGCTTCGAAAAATGGTTTATGTCAGTAAACAGCAGAATATCACCAGCATAGCCGACTTTATCTCCAGCCGCTACGACCGCTCGGCCCTTCTGGGAGCCATTGTTACCATCTTTACGGTTTTCGGCATCACTCCCTACATTGCCCTGCAGCTCAAGGCGATTGCCCATACCCTCGGGCTGCTGTCACTGCCCATCGGCGCTGCCTATCCAGCCATTCAGGATTATGCCGGCAATCTTCCCCCGGGAACCGATACCGCTTTTTTTGTGACCCTGCTACTGGCTCTGTTCGGAATCCTGTTCGGAGCCCGTCACCTCGATACCTCGGAGCGACATGAAGGACTGGTTGTGGCAGTCGCCTTTGAGTCTCTGATCAAGCTGGTGGCTTTTCTGGCCGTCGGTATTTTCGTGACTTACGGCTTATTCGATGGGTTCGGGGATATTTTTCAAAAATTCTTTGAAACATTTCCCGACCGTGCCAATCTGTTCAATCTTGGCACCGAGCAGACCCCCTACACCAAGTGGTTCAGTTTGATTGTCCTGTCCATGATGGCGGTCATGTTCCTGCCCCGTCAGTTTCACATCATGGTCACGGAAAACTCCGATCCACAGCACATCAAACAGGCCATGTGGCGCTTCCCCGCCTACATGTTCTTAATCAATCTGTTTGTCCTGCCCATTGCCCTGGGCGGCTTGATCATGAACGGCGGCGATACCTCGCAGGCCGATTATTTTGTCCTCACCCTCCCCTTATCCTCTGGACATACCTGGTTAGCCCTGCTGGTCTTTGTCGGTGGCCTTTCTGCTTCAGCGGGAATGGTGATGGTATCTGCTGTCGCGATTGCGACAATGATTCTCAACCACCTGGTCATGCCGATCATTTTGAAATTGAACATGCATGTCCAGGACATGTCGGGCCTGCTGATTAACTTGAAGCGGGTCAACATCCTCGGGGTCATTTTCCTTGGCTACTTTTATTTCCGGGTCATTGGCGATTCTTATGCCCTGGTCAACATCGGCCTGATCTCCTTTATGGCAGCAACCCAGTTCGCCCCCGCAGTGATTGGCGGCCTCTATTGGAAGAGAGCCAACTGCAAAGCGGCCATCGCCGGGATATCCTGTGGCGCCCTGATCTGGTTTTATACCTTGCTGGTTCCCTCTTTCGTCCGCTCCGGCTGGCTGGATTCCGATATCCTGCAGAACGGGCTGTTCGGCATCAGCCTGCTCAAACCCCTCGAACTCTTTGGGTTGCGCGGTTTCGATATTTATACGCATTGCCTGTTCTGGAGCATGCTGGTCAATCTTGGCGCTTTTTTGACCATCTCCTTTTTTGTCAGGCAAAAAGAATCAGAAACCATGCAGGCCCATAAATTTGTGGACACCACCACCGAAATTCAGGCTCTGCCCGGCCGCCTGAAAAGAATCAGCAAAGCCCCCACGGTGGTCGAATTTGTCGAGCTAATGTCCAAATTCATTGGTGAAAAACCGGCCCAGGCCGCGATCAGTGAATTCATCAACCAGCAGGAAATCGATGCGCGCGGGAGTCTTTCCGATCTTGAGATTCCCCACCTGAAAAGCTTTACCGAACGCACCCTCGCCGGTCACGTCGGCGCCGCACCCGCCAGAATCATCCTGGAAAACTACCTCTCCGCGCGCGGCAGTGAAATGGAGGATGTGTTCGATATCTTCGGTACCGTCACCATCAGCCATGCCTCCAGCCGGGAACAGCTCAGTGTTCTTTACGATGCCGCCCAGATCGTTTCCCGCGGCGAAGATCTTCAGAAAACTCTCGACAATATCCTGGCGCTTCTCGCCCAGCAGTTCCGTTTTGATCTTTGTGTCATTCGCCTGCTCGAGCCGGAAACAGAAACCCTGCTGGTTAAAAGCCTGGTCGGCCAATCCTCAGATCATTTCGGCGAGTCTGAACGCAATCTGAACATGGAAACCTATATCGGACAGGCCTTTCTTTCCAATCAGACCATTGTCATCAACGACACTGAATACCTGGACAAACCGACTTCGGCCAGAATTATCAAACGGGAGAATATCACCTGCTTTGCCCACACCCCGGTGGTTCTCGACGGTCAACCGATCGGGGTCTTGTCCGCGTTTTCCCGAACCGTAAAAGGAATTTTCACCAAAGAATTTGTTGCCTTGTTCGAAAACATGGCCCGGCAGGTCGCCATTGCCTGGCGCAATGACCAACAGCTGCAGGAGGTCCTGCACGTGCGCGAACAGGAACGGGAGATGCAGATCGCCAAAGAGATTCAAATCGGCCTGCTACCGGCGACCCTGCCAAAGTCGGAAAACTTCCAGGTCGCCGGGCTCTGCGTACCGGCCCATCAGGTCGGCGGGGACTACTACGACTTTATCAAGCGGGGGCGCTGCATTTACGACCTGGTTATTGCCGATGTTTCCGGTCACAATATCGGCTCCGCTCTGATCATGGCGGAAACGCGGACATTTATTCACGCCCGCCTGGACGGAATCAAACAACCGGCGGCGATGCTACAGGCTTTGAACGATTATTTCCTGAAAGACCTTGATCGTTCGGAATTGTTTGTCACCATGTTCTATCTTCAGTATCATGCGGACAGACAAACCTTGACCTTCAGCAATGCCGGTCACAACTCACCCCTTCTTTGGAAACAGTACCAACAGAAGATGACCAAGCTCGATGCCGAAGGGCTAATTTTCGGCATCAAAAAAGATGTCTCCTTTGAGCAGAAGGTGACTCAGTTGGAGCCGGGCGACCTGCTCTTGCTGTATACCGACGGAATCGTCGAAGCCGAAAACAGCAACCATGAATTTTTCGGCATGGAGCGGCTCGAAAAACTCCTGCGCGAATCCGAGGGGCAGGAGCCCCAGGAAATTATTGACCGGATCATGAATCAGGTCAGGATGTTTACCGGTATGCGCCATTTTAACGACGACATCACCATGCTGGTCATGAAGGTTTTGAGTTGAAACTTGGTACGGGCCGAACATCCGACCTTGCTGGTTTAAGCCCAGCGGCGGATGGTGAGCAGCAAAATTCGTAAAAAGGACCCACAAGAGCACCGCTTTGGGACAATAGGTTCATTCTGACCGAGCGGTTCGAACAAATCCATGCTAGGGGATATTTTCACAACCCGGTCACCAAAAAAATAAGGTATAATCGCCTAGCTTTGAATCGACTCTATTTAGTCAAGTGCAACAATGAAGGGAGCCAACATGCAATTGAATATCACCGAACAGGGTAACCTCGTCCGCATCAATGTCGAGGAAGAACGGATGGATGCCCACAATAGCGGGGACCTCAAGGAACAGATGCTGCAGCTTTTCGATGAAGGAAAATGCAATCTGATCATCGACCTGGGAGCAGTCAGATTTATTGACTCTTCCGGCCTGGGCGCGCTTGTCTCAGGGTTTAAGAATGCCAGTGCCCGGGAAGGAAGCCTGAAGCTTTGCTGCCTGCAACCCCAGGTCAGATCAATGTTCGAACTGACCCGCCTGCACCGGGTGTTTGAAATTTTTGCCTCTGTAGAAGAAGCCCAAGAAAGTTTTTGATCCGTCGTAACCAGCCATTACCATAGAAAGCAATTGATGGAAAAAAGGGTTGAAGTCAATATTACCATCCCGAACGATACCAAGTATCTCGGGATGATTGGCCGAATCGGCGAAAGCGTTGCCCATTCCCTGCGGGGATATCAGGGTAACCGCCGTGAATTGGCCTATCATCTCAATCTGGTTCTGACGGAAGCCGTGGCTAATGCCATTTGCCACGGCAATGACTGCGACCCGGAGAAAGATGTCAAAATTATTATATCCGCCTCTGATCAGGACCTTGAAATCAAGGTCTATGATCAGGGGCAGGGTTTTGATATCAACAGTCTGATCGAAGCCGGGGTTGAAGATTGGGCGGAAGGCGGCCGCGGCATCCAGATCATTCTCAACCTGATGGACGAAGTTGATTACATTCAGGAAAAAAAAGGGAATGTCCTGAAGATGATCAAACACCTGACTTAGTCAGCAGCAGTTCAAACAGCTCCTGGTGACTGCCGACCCGGACTTCGCCACCGGCCAAAGGGCCGTATCCCGCAAAGTTCATATTAGCTGCGTGCGCAGCAGCCATATCCAGTTCCGAATCCCCGATAAACAGACAGTCCTCAGGTGCCACAGACAATTTTTCAGCCGCCAGCAACAGCATATCCGGAGCCGGTTTGGGCCGTGCAACATCGGCACTCGTGACAATTGTGGAGAAGTATTCCAACAGCTGAAAATGACTCAGGATAGTCTCGATACTCCCACCCCGGTTGGTTGCCACGGCCAGCGGATAAACTTCTTTTAGACCGGCCAGCAACGTCCCCAACCCGGACTCCGGCGTCATCCGAGGGATAAACTCCCGGTAGTCCAACTGCGCAGCATAAGCAAGCGCTCCCTCCAGATGCTCCGGATCCAACAATCCTTTGAGCACCACCGGGGAACTCGCCGTATGACAAAAATGAGCACGCACCTGATCATCCGGAGTGACCGGCGGATACGAGAATCGGGCGAGGATTTTGTTGTAAAAAGCCAGGTTTGCCAAACGGCTCTCAAACATGACGCCGTCGCAATCAAAAATAACCGCTTTAAGATTTTTCATCAGCAGGCCTACGATAGATCAGCAGTAATGCTCCCGCGCCAACAATGATCATGGGCAACGACAGTAATTGCCCCATGGTGGCGCCACCCCAAAGAAAACCAAGCTGCCGGTCCGGCTGGCGAAAAAATTCCACTGTAAACCGAAACAGGCCATAAAAAAGGAGGAAGCTGAAAGAAGGAACACCACGACGAACCTTGAGGCGATGCAGACAATAGATCAGCACAAACAAGACCACACCCTCGAGGCCGGCTTCATACAGCTGACTCGGGTGTCGCGGGCTGCTGCCCGCCCCCGGGAAAATCATCCCCCAAGGGACATCGGTGACCCTTCCCCACAACTCGCCGTTGATAAAATTTCCGATCCGGCCAAGACCGAGGCCGACCGGGACCGCGGCAACCGCCAGATCTGAGACCACCAGAAATGGCACTTGCTTGTGACGACAAAACAGTAAAATCGCAGTCAACACCCCCAAGACCCCGCCGTGAAAGCTCATTCCCCCTTCCCAGACCGACAAAATTTCCAGAGGGTGATGCAGATAATAAGCGGGATTGTAAAACAGCACATAGCCGAGCCGCCCCCCTAAGACCACCCCGAGCACCGCATAGAAGAGCAGATCGGAGATCCGTTCGCGATCCAGCGGATAATTACGCAGCCGGGCCACATGACACATGACCAGAAAACCGCCGAGAAAACCGAGCAGATACATCATGCCGTACCAACGAACCGCCAAAGGGCCGACCTGGAAAATAATCGGATCAATCTGTGGATAGGTCATTATCAGTCTCTTTCAGTCGCGCAATGATACTGTGCATATCCGCCGGCGGCGGGCAGTTGAATTCAAGGGGCTCCTTAGTCACCGGGTGCTTAAAGGCGAGCCTGGCAGCATGCAGCAAAGGGCGCTCCAGAACGCGGCCAAGGGCCCGCTCAGGACCGCCATAAAGGGTATCGCCCAACAGTGGGCAACCCATTTCAGACATATGGACGCGGATCTGGTGAGAACGTCCGGTCATGATCCTGACCGAGGCCAGCACAATATCCCCAAAATCGTCAACAACACGATAGCAGGTCAACGCCTCTTTGCCACCGCAGGCAACTGATTTTACCCGATTTGCCTGTCGGGAGCGGGCCAGAAGGCTACGAATTTCTCCGCTTAAAGGGTCCGGACGCCCCTGCAGCAATGCCAGGTAGTCTTTTTCCACCTCATGCTCCTGGAAGATCCTGGTCATTTCCTTATGGGACCTGGGATGAAGGGAAAAGACCATCAACCCGGAAGTCCCCCGGTCGAGCCGCTGCACCATGCCGATTTCAATGTTACGTTGAGGACGAAAGGGATCGCGCAAATGCCATTGCAGCGCCTCGTAAACAGTTCCCTTGAAGCGCGCATGAGTCGGCTGGGTTTCCACCTGTCCCGGCTTGTTCAAAACAATCAGATAGCGATCCTGAAAAAGAATCTCCGCAGCCGCTATACGATAAGGGTCGAGGGGCAGGTGATCAAGGTAAAGCTCAACCGAATCGCCTTTTTTAAGCTCTGTTGAACAACTCCTCACACGCCTGCCGTTGATATGCACACCACCGATATCAATAATCTTTTTAGCACGGGACCGGGACAGATCCGGAATTGCCTCAGCTAATGCCTGGTCAAGTCGCTTTTGCAGCAATGCCGCGGCTGCTTCAAATTTGTGAATCTGCCACTTCATGGGAGAACCATCCCCTCGGCCGTCAGGCAACAGGACCGCAGCACGAAACTATTTAGCACTTGACACAAAATACTGTTTTGATAATATCGAAACAAAGTTTGACTCAGAATTTCTGGGGTGCATGGCATGAGCTCTGGTCTTTTGACCAACGTTGATTGTGACCTGTCGATCCGTGAAAAGATGGTGAGCAAGCCCGCGTTCAAGCGGGACGCCTGAAATTTTTTCCGAAGACAAAAGTTTATACCCAGGTCATTCGTACAGAGCGATACCGGCATCCCGGAGAGTTCAATAAAAAAGGCCCTGATAATCATGTCAGGGCCTTTTTTAACACATCGCGGACAGTCTTACTCGTCAACTCTTTCACGCAGTTCTTTACCGGTTTTAAAAAAGGGGGTTTTACGTGAGGGAATTTTGACCAGTTGCCCACTTTTAGGATTTCTGGCTTCACGAGCATCGCGTTCCCTGACCGAAAAGGAGCCGAACCCGCGGATTTCAACACGATCGCCCTGAGCAAGAGCGTCGCCGATACCGCCGAAAATCAAATTTATAACGGCTTCAGCATCCTTTTTGTTCAATAGTTCATGTTCGTCCGAAAGACGCTCAATTAATTCACTTTTAGTCATTTTAACCTTCCTGCCTCAATAAAAATTTCACAAGCTGTCAATAACCGCTCCAGAGATACAAAGGGCCATGCATTTTGACAGGAAACATGTCCACGCCAAGATAGCGACTCATCATGGTATCAAGGTAACGATCAAGCAAATTTTTTTCGATCGGTTCCGGATAGACGAGATCCGGATCGGCACCGAGACCGGCAAGATCCGCTGCGTAATCGATGGCATCGTAGAAAGTGCCGAGTTCATCGACCAAACCGATTTCTTTTGCCTGACGACCGCTCAGGATGCGTCCGTCAGCATAGGGTTGCAGTCTATCGACCGGGATATTTCTCCCCTTGCTGACAGCCTCGATAAACTGTTGGTAAACATCATCAATTAAATTTTGAAGAAGATGGCGATCTGCATCCGTAAACGGTTTGGTCGCAGAACCGACATCCTTATACTGTCCACTTTTAATGGTTTCCGTTGCCACGCCGACCTTGCCCATCAATTCCTGATAATTAGGAAAAGACATAATGACGCCGATGCTCCCGGTAATGGTTCCCGGATTGGCAAATATTCTCTCCCCGGCAATGGCCAGATAGTAGCCACCGGAAGCAGCAACAGAGCCCATGGAAACAATCAGAGGCTTCTCTGTCGCCAATTTCTTCAATTCCGCATAAATCTCCTGAGACGGTCCGACCCCGCCGCCAGGAGAATTGACTCTCAAGACAACAGCTTTAATCGAACCACGCTCGCGAAAATCTCTGATCTGTCCGATCAGACGCTTGGCGTCATCAATCGGTCCCTCAACTTCAAGAACGCCGATTTTATCGCCGACAGAGACCGCCATCGACCCGGAATGGAAGTAACCGGCCGTGAACACGACCAGCAGGAAAAATAGGAATATTCCTCCGACAGTGAGAGTAGCCAATAAAAATGGACGCTTTTTCATATTTCCAATAAAAAAGGACTCCAGGCAGGCCTGGAGTCCTTATCCTGATTCGCTAAAGCATTAATCGTCAGATTTACGATCCAGAGCGCCTTGCAGCAACGCTCCGAGATTCGAGGTTGCATTTTTCTGTGCACCCATGAATTCGTTGACTTCAGCTTTTTCCTTCTGCTCGTCAAGATTCTTGATGGACAGGGCAATCTTCCGATCAACGGTATCGACTTGAAGCACTGCAGCTTCAAGATCGTCACCAACCTGGGCGAATTCTTTCGGGCTGTCGATCTTCTCTTTGCTCAGCTCAGAGACATGAATCAGACCTTCGATCCCCTCTTCAAGCTCAATAAAGATGCCGAAATCAGTCACTGAGGTGACTTTGCCCTTCACAATGGTGCCACGTGCGTAGCGGGTCGGAACGGTTTCCCACGGATCGGAACTCAATTGCTTGAGGCCGAGGGAGAAACGCTCATTTTCACGGTCGATATTAAGGACAACCGCCTTGACCAGATCACCCTTCTTGTAAGCTTCGGAAGGATGCTTGATGCGTTTGGTCCAGGACAGGTCAGAAATGTGGACCAACCCGTCAATCCCTTCATCAACACCGACAAAGATGCCGAAATCGGTAATATTCTTGACCTGTCCCTCAATAATGGTACCGATGGGGAATTTCTCGCCAATAACATCCCAGGGGTTCGGTTCAACCTGTTTCAGACCAAGGGAAATCCGCCGATTGTCAGTATCAAGGGCCAGGACAACAGACTCGACATCGTCACCGATATTGAGAACTTTGTTCGGGTGCTTGACCCGTTTGGTCCAGCTCATTTCGGACACGTGAATCAGGCCCTCAACACCTTCTTCAAGCTCGACAAATGCGCCGTAATCGGTCAGGCTGACAACCTTGCCGGTGACTTTGGCGCCGATCGGGTATTTGCTGTCGACATCAAGCCACGGATCAGGAGCGATCTGCTTGAGGCCAAGGGAAACCCGCTCTTTGTCTTTATCGAATTTGAGCACCTTAACGTTGATTTTGTCGCCGACAGCCAGGATATCGGACGGATGCTTGACCCGTCCCCAGGACATGTCGGTAATATGCAGCAGACCGTCAATCCCGCCGAGGTCGATAAACGCACCGTAATCGGTCAGGTTTTTAACAATCCCTTCAACAACCTGGTTCTCCTCAAGAGTCTTGAGCGTTTCGCCGCGCTGGGACTCACGTTCGGACTCGAGAAGAACACGCCGTGACAGGACAATATTGCCACGCCGTTTGTTCAGCTTGATGATCTTGAATTCATAATTTTGCCCGATAACCTTATCCAGGTTACGGACTGGACGGAGATCAACCTGAGAGCCCGGCAAGAATGCGTTGACTCCGATATCGACCGAGAGACCGCCTTTAATCCGGCTGACAATGCGTCCTTCAACAACCGCACCTTCTTCCAGGGAATTCCAGATCTTCTGCCGATCCGCTTTTTCCTTGGACAGAACGATCAGGCCACTGTCACTCTCTCCGCCACCGAACAGGACATCATAGACATCCCCGACATTGACGTTGATTTCACCTTTTTCGTCGGCAAACTCACGAAGCGGGATGACGCCTTCCGATTTGTAACCAACATCGACAACAACCGAATCAGGATTAACCTGAACAATTGTGCCTTGAACGACGTCGTTCCGTTTCAGCTCGAAGCCACCCTGCTCATAGTCCTTGAGCAGCTCTTCAAAACTTTCTTCGCCGTCCATTGTTTCCATTTCGTTTTCGTCCTGCATGTCTTTTTCTTCTACCATTGGAGATGTTACCCCCTTACGAATTTTCCGGCGCCTCGCGACGACGGACTCAAATTGAGACTGGGCAAGATAACACAGCCCTTGAGAAAAAACAAATCAATATTTTTCAGGCAGTTAATCATATTTTAATTGTTCACTTCTTTTTTTCTGATGGTTCTCAGCATCTGTTCCAGAACCTCATCGATGGTCATTTTGGTCGAATCGATGGCAATGGCGTCCGCGGTCTGGACCAAAGGAGCATGGGTCCGCTGCATATCTGCGGCGTCCCGGGCTTCGACTTCGCGAATGGTCTGTTCGAGATCGACCTGGGCGCCTTTATGACGGAGCTCTTCAAAACGCCGCCGCCCTCGTGCGGCAGCCGTTGCGGAAAGATAAAATTTAACTTCGGCATGAGGAAAAACCACGCTGCCGATATCCCGGCCCTCAAGAACCACTCCTCCGGCACGTCCCAGCCGCCGCTGTTGTTCGACCATAGCGGCACGGACCGCGGGGCAGGCCGAGACACGGGCCGTTAACAGGCTGATCTCCGGCGTTCTGATCGCGCTGGAAACGTCATGGCCATTGACCATGACCCGCTCTCCATCAGCCATCCGGATAAATTCAATGTCCAACTGACCACACAGGGCAGCCAATGCGTCCTCATCGTCAGGATCGACTCCTTGCTGGCGGGCCGCCCAGGCGACGGAGCGATACATGGCCCCGGTGTCGATATTGAGATAATCCAAACGCTTGGCCAGCAGTTTACTTAAAGTACTTTTGCCGGCTCCGGACGGGCCATCGATGGCGACAATCAATTTGTTCATAGCAATTCTCACTCGACCCGGATCACCCGGCCTGGATCATGTTCAAAAGGTCCCAGAAACCCGGAAAGGAGGTTTCCGTGCAGGAAGTATCAAGGATCTCGACACTCTTTTGGGCAACCAGCCCGGCAACGGCCATACTCATCGCAATCCGATGATCACCGAACGACTTGACCTGCCCGCCGGACAGTGGCCGCCCGCCGACAATTTTCATCCCGTCGGCGCGCGGTTCAATAGCCGCCCCCAGGCCACCCAGACAGTCGCAGATCGCCGCAATCCGATCCGTTTCCTTAACCCGTAATTCTTTAGCATCGCTGATCGTTGTTTCCCCACGGGCAAAGGCCGCAGCAACACTGATGACCGGAAATTCATCGATGGCCCTGGGAATAACCTCGCCGCCAATCGCAATACCCTGTAGATCGCTGCTTTTGACCAGCAGATCGGCAACTGGCTCTCCACAGACCTCACGCTCATTGAGCAGCTCGATGGAACCACCCATCTGTTGCAGAATATCAATCACCCCGCTGCGGGTCGGGTTAACCCCGACATTCTGCAGCAACAATTCGGAGCCCGGTACGATCAGTCCGGCCACCAGGAAGAAGGCCGCAGAGGAAATATCCCCGGGGACCACTACGTCCCGTCCGGTCAGGCGCACCCGCCCGGTGACGCTGGCGCCCCCGTTGAAAGAACTGATATCAGCACCGAAGTAGCGCAGCATTCGCTCGCTATGGTCGCGAGACAGGTGTGGTTCAAAAACCGTGGTCGTCCCTTCGATCTGCATTCCAGCCAGCAGCAGCGCAGATTTGACCTGGGCACTGGCAATGGGGGAATGATACTGAATCGGCTGCAGGCCACCGCCGCAAATTGCAAAGGGGGCCTTGGAGTGATGGCTGCGCCCATGAATTGTCGCACCCATGGTGGTTAGGGGTTCGATCACCCTGCCCATCGGCCGGTTTCTTAAATAACGGTCACCGGTCAATACGGAAAACAACGGCTGTCCGGCCAGGATTCCGCTCATCAGCCGCATGGTCGTCCCGGAGTTCCCACAGTCGATGACATCGCCGGCCTCGCACAGCCCGTCAAGGCCGCGGCCATGAATGATCAGCTCGTCAGCGGCCCGGTCTTCAACCTCAATCCCAAGGGACTGAAAGGCTTTCAGCGTCGACAGGCAGTCTTCGCCGCGCAACAGTCCTGATATCCGCGACTTACCTTCAGCCAGAGAGGCAAACATGATCGACCGGTGGGAGATCGATTTATCCCCCGGCACAACGAATTCGCCACGCAAAACCTTCCCCGGGCCAACAATCCTGGTGTCAATATGAGTCATTCAATCCGCCTTTTTATCTCCTCCGCCTTCGCCACAGAAGTGTCCCGGCCAAGGTTTGTAATTTCAATTCAGCTCGTTGACCAAAACGGCCCCGCCATCAGAGAATCGCATCGCGAAGCTGCTTTGATTTGAGAAAAAACTCAAACATCCGATCACCGTTTCCAGCCTCGATATCCGCCTTGAGTTCGGCAAAAAAGATTTCAAACTGAACCATCATTTCCAGCAGGGCATCCCGGTTGGTTTCGGCGATATCCCGCCACATGGTCGGATCGGATGAGGCAATCCGGGTAAAATCCCGAAACCCGCCAGCCGAATATTCCAGAATATTCTCTTCATAATGATCATAGGAACCGACCGCATTCACCAGCGAGTAGGCCACCATATGTGGCAGATGGCTGATGGCGGCCAGGACCCGGTCATGCTTTTCCAAAGACATGGTGACCACATCGCTACCGACCGCTTGCCACATCCGTCGCACCAGCTTAAGGGCCTCTTCGGCGGTTCTCGCGGTCGGGGTCAAAATACAGCGTTTGCCTTGATACAGGGTGGGAAAAGCCGCTTCGGCGCCACTTTTTTCGGTACCGGCAATCGGATGGCCGGGGACAAAATGGATCTCGTCAGGCAACAGCGGTTCAACCTCGGCAACGACCGCCGCCTTGACGCTACCACCATCCGTCAACACTGCCCCGGGCTTCAAGCCGGGCAGCAGCTGCCGGGTCACTGCAGCAAAGGATTTGACCGGGGTGGCCAGAAAAACCACGTCCGCGTCCTTGACCGCAGCCACCGGGGCGCGACTATAACGATCGACAATCCCCAGTTCCAGGGCCTTTTCCAGATTCGGGCGGCCGCGCCCGCAGCCGACCACTTCACCGACCACGCCCCGCTCTTTCAAGGCCAGCGCCAGGGAACCCCCGATCAGGCCGACGCCGATAATCGCCAGCCGAGGAATAAAAACCTGCTCGCTCATGCCTGCTGATCCCCTCTTTGACTGCCGCTGCGCGCCAGTGGATAGGAACCGAGCACTTTCAAAAAATGGCAATGGCTGCGCAACTCTTCAATGGCGTCGGCAATATCCCGGTCAGCGACATGGCCGATCAGATCCAGGAAGAAGATATACTCCCAGGCCTTCTGTTTCATCGGCCGACTTTCAATCTTGGCCAGGTTAATCTGGCGCCGACTGAACGGTTCAAGCATCCGATAGAGAATTCCGGGCTCGTCTTTGATACTGAACATGATCGACGTTTTATCATCGCCGCTCTGTTCGGGAGACTTCCGGCCGATCACCAGGAAGCGGGTAAAATTATGCGGATTATCTTCGATCTTCGCTTTCACCACCTGCAGACCGTATTGAATAGCCGCAGCCTGGCTGGCTATAGCGGCAACAGTCTCATCCTCCGCCGCGAGCTGGGCCGCAGCAGCCGTGCTGGCCACGTCAAGCAACGGCGTATCAGCCATATTGGTTTCCAGCCAGTGTCGACACTGGGCAAGCGGTTGGGGATGAGAGACAATTTTGCTGATCATCTCAACCCGGCCGGTTTTAGATAGCAGGTTATGGGAAATCTCCAGCATGATCTCGGCGATCACCTTCAATTCCGAGCCGATAAACATGTCCAGGGTGTGATTCACCACCCCTTCGGTAGAATTTTCCACCGGCACGACACCGTAATGCGCCCTGCCCCGTTCCACCTCCTCAAAAACCGCGGGGATGCTTTTTAACGGGACCAGCTGGGCCGAAAGACCGAACTGCTGCATTGCCGCCATATGGGTAAAGGTCGCTTGCGGGCCAAAGAAAGCGACCTGCAGCGGCAGTTCCATATTCAGTGAAGCGGAAATGATCTCCCGAAAAACCTTGCAGACCGCATCATTGGGGAAGGGACCCGGATTATTCCCGGTCAGACGTTCGTAAATCGCTTTTTCCCGGCTGGGAACGTAAAACCCCCGCTCGTCACCCTGCTTTGCTTTGCCGACTGCCAAAACGACCTCGGCGCGCTGATTCAACAGCTCAAGGAGCTGATTGTCAATCAGATCGATGCGCTCACGCAATTGTTTCAGTTCTTCTTCTGCCATAGGTCTCTTTCTCCAAGTAATTGAAAGGCAGGAATGTAGCCTAATCGATGTAAAAAATCAATTTGACAGAGAGCTTTCTTCCTGTCAACAAACCAGCTTGACCGCTGAATTCAGCAGGGCTAAACTTCATTTTCTACTTAATTTTCCCAAACCAGCAAAAGGATAACCGGAATGCCCATAGCCAGTAAGATCAAAGAATTTATAGAACACTCCTCATGGATCCGCAAAATGTTTGAAGAGGGGCTGCTCCTCAAGCAACAGTATGGGGCCGAAAATGTCTTCGATTTCACCCTTGGCAACCCCACCATGGAACCGCCCGAGGAGCTCCATACCGAATTGCGGAGAATCGCCGAACATCCGATCCCCGGCATGCATCGCTACATGAACAACGCCGGCTATGAGGAAACCCGGACGGCCATCGCCGAAGCCATTATGGAACGCTGCTCGGCGACCGTCACCGCCAACCACCTGGTCATGACCTGCGGCGCCGGAGCAGCTCTAAACGTGGTACTGAAAACAATCCTCAACCCCGGCGACGAAGTCCTGATCCTGGCCCCTTATTTTGTCGAATACAATTTTTATATCGACAACCATGGTGGTATCCCGGTCGAAGTCATGACCGGCGCGGACTTTCAACCGGACCTCGACGCAATCGCCTCGGCCATCACCAATCGGACCAGGGCCATCATCATCAATTCGCCCAACAATCCGACCGGGGTCATCTATCCAGCGGCGGTATTGAAACAGATGGGTGAATTGCTGGCCCGCAAGGAGCAGGAACTCGGTACGACGATTCTGGCCATTTCCGACGAACCCTACGCTCACATCAGCTTTGGTGAAGAGGTGCCCTGCATCTTTGACTGCATTAAAAATTCAGTGATTGTCACCTCGCACTCCAAGGACCTTGCGTTGCCCGGCGAGCGCATTGGTTATCTGGCGGCAAGCCCGAATCTGACCGCGGTCGGGCTGTTCATGCAGGGAGCCATTTTTGCCAACCGCGTGCTCGGCTTCGTCAATGCCCCGGCATTGATGCAACGGCTGGTCACCAACCTGCAGCATTGCCGTGTGGATATCGAAAAATATCGGCATAAGCGCGATCTTCTGTACAACAAACTGGTCGAACTCGGCTTTGAAGTCGTCAAGCCTGGAGGTGGTTTTTATCTGTTCCCAAAATCCCCGCTGCCTGATGAAATGGAATTCATTCGCAAGGCCCAGGAGTACAAGATCCTGCTGGTCCCCGGTTCCGGTTTCGGTGGTCCCGGTTATTTCCGCATTGCCTATTGCATCGACGACGATGTCATTGAACGCAGTCTCCCCCACTGGGAAAAACTCGCGGCAGAAGTCGGCATGAGCGCAAGATAAACCGGCCGGCTCGGCAAAGGCAATGACACCCTAGTCAAACATCGGCGGAGAAAGGGTCGGGACCATCAGCTTACTCCCGACCCTGCTCGAAAAATTGCCGACTGACAACTTTTTAACAACCTTAGAAAAGGGGGGTTGATGGCAAAAAAACTCTTTATTGCGGCAACCGAACAGAACTGCGGTAAAACCACTGTCAGCCTCTCCCTGCTCCACTTGGCCAGGCAAAAATACCACCGGGTGGGGTTCATGAAACCCCTCGGGCCGAAAGTCGCCTCCCTGAACGGCATTGTCGTCGACAAAGATGCCGCGTTAATGTGCCAGGTATTCGGCATGGAGGAAGACCTGCCCTACATGTCACCGGTGGTGATCCATCCGGATTCGACCCGCAAAGTTCTCAATGGCGAACTTGATCCTGCCGCCATGAAGGAGAACATGCTGCGGGCCTTTGCCTGGCTTGACCAGCACTGTGATTTTTTGATTATCGAAGGGTCCGGACATCCGGGAGTCGGCTCGGTCATCAACCTGTCAAACGCCCGGGTCGCCAAGCTGCTGGACGCAAAAGTTTTGCTGATCACCGGCGGCGGCGTCGGCAGTGTGATCGACGCCGTTGCCATGAACAAAGTTCTGTTTGAAAAAGAAGGGGTGGAAATCCGCGCCCTGCTCGCCAACAAACTGCTTCCGGAAAAACGCGACAGCACTCTGGCCTACCTGCGCAAAGCGTTTGCCGAAGAACCCTTTCAGGTGCTGGGAGGATTTAACTATCAACCGGTCCTAGCCAACCCGACCCTCAGCCGGATCGCCAAGATTCTGGATCTGAACTTGAAGGGAGACCATCAGGGCAGCAACCGGATTATCCACCATGTGCAAATCGGTGCACCTTCCACACAACGGGTGATGGAACTGCTGCGTGACGATACCCTGCTGATCGTGACCAGCAGCCGTGACGAACTGTTGGTCACTGCGGCTAATATGTACCAAATCCCGGCCTACCGCAAAAAAATCGCCGGCCTGCTCATCCCCGGGATCCAGAACATCAGCGATATTACCCAGCAGATCCTGGATCGCTGCGATGTTCCCTATTTAAGAACCACCTGCCACACCACCGGCAAGCTGTATCAGATTATTTCCGCTGATGTGCATAAAATCCAAGCGGACGATGAGGAAAAGATTGCCATGATTCGAGAGCTGGCCGAACTACGGATTAACTTTACCGAATTGGACGCCCTGTTTTCCTGAGCAGGCTCATCCGGGCAGTTCAGCGGCCCTGAGATGGGCCGGCAGGATTTCACCCGCAGGAGAGACGTAGCGAACCTCGCAGCAAAGGTCAAAACCGATGCTTTGCCGGACGGCTTTGCGGATTTGGGCAATCAGCTCCAGGACATCTGCCGCAGCGGCGCCGCCCAGATTGATTATGAAATTGGCATGCTGTGTCGAAACCATTGCCTGGCCAACACGGCGACCTTTCAGGCCAGCGTCTTCGATAATTTTCCCCGGAGGACCAACACTGGCATGCATTTCCTCGGTACTTAAAAACACCGATCCGCAGTTCGGTTGCTTCCGTGGAAACTTCCGCCGCCGCTCCCTCAGGTCGCTCAGCATTTCCAGGCGAATGCTGTTCCGCTTGGCCGGTGTACAGAGCAGTTCCGCTCCGGTCACAATGCAACCGCTTCCCTGCAGGGCACTGTGCCGGTAAGAGAATTCACAGGCCTCTTGTGATAAGGTTTGCCGTTGCCCCGCCCTGGTCACAATATCAACTGTCACAATATTTTCGCCGATCCCGCGCCGATGACTGCCGCCGTTCATCATCACCAGCCCACCAAGAGTCCCGGGAATCCCGATGCAATGCTCCAGACCGCTTAATCCGGTGCGCATTGAAGCCAAGGCAAGCTGCGGCACCCAGACGCCCCCCGCGGCGATAATCCGGTCTCCGGTGATCTGCACGGTTGCCATCTTTGCGCCGATTTTCATGACGATACCAGCGACTCCTTGATCGTCGAACAACAGGTTGCTCCCCTGCCCAACCACCACCAACGGCACAGCATGAGTTCTGGCAATCCCCACGACCCGGCTGATCTGAACGGCATTCTCAGGTTCAACAAAGACCGCAGCCGGTCCACCGATGCACCAAGTATTATGCCTGGACAACGGCTCATCAATAAGCACCGGTCCAAGGTTGGCGGCGGTCAGCTCGGCTATGGCAACAGCGAGATTATTCATCAGCATGTTCACTGTGTTTTTTGAAGTCAATGACTTGCAGTTGCAGAGACTCTGTCCCCCGCCAGCGGTTAATTCCTGGGCGATAGAGCAGATCAACCTGCCCCGCCAGCTGATCATATCGGTCCGCCATTCCGAAAGCAATGGCAGAGAGCTGGCAAGAGCCCTGCTCGACGTTAAACTTTAAATGCTTCTCCCCCAACACCCGTAAGCCAGTCACTCGACAGGCCCTGCTGACAAACGCCGGCTGCGGATTGCCCGCACCGAAAGGGTTGAGATCTTCCAGTTCCCGCACCAGCTCAGAGGTCAACTCCGCCAGGCTGATCTGGCCGTCATGCCAGGCAACCGGCTGTAGAGTTTCTGGCGTTAGGGCAGCGCGAGCCGCCTGTTCAAAGAGCTCGGCAAACTCGCCAACCTTGGCGGCTTCAATCGACAGCCCGGCCGCCATAGCATGGCCGCCGAACCCCATCAGCGGTACGGCACAGGAACAGAGGGCCTGATAAAGATGAAAGCCGCTGATAGATCGAGCAGAACCTTTACCTTCGCCCTGATCCAGAGCAATCAGCACAGTGGGCCGATGATAGCGTTCCACCAGCCGGCTGGCGACAATACCGATCACCCCGGAGTGCCACTGACTGGCGGCCAGCACAATGCTGTGCCGGTCCGGTCGGAGATCTTCTTCGACCATGGCAATAGCCTCGTTCAGAGTCTGCTCTTCAATGGCCTGCCGCTCCCGGTTAAAGCCGTCCAGCCGACGCGCCAGGTCCTGACAAGCACGCGGATCTTTCCCCAGCAGCAACTGGACGCCCAATGCGGCATCTTCCAGGCGCCCGGCCGCATTAAGTCGCGGCGCCAGACGAAAACCGACCACCCCACTGGTCACCTGTTTAACCTGTGCCACTTCTTTCAGTGCCGCAACCCCGGAACGCAGCCCCTGCTCAAGCAGAGGTAAACCGTTCTTGACCAGAATCCGATTTACCCCACCAAGGGGAACAATGTCGGCAATCGTTCCCAGCGCAACCAGGTCGAGAAGATAACGCAGGTCAGGCTCCGTTCTCCCCTTAAAATAATTGTCCTGGCGCAGCTTCCGACGCAAACCGAGCATCAAGAAAAAAGCCACCCCAACCCCGGCCAGGTCGGGCCAGGGGAAACGATTCCCGGGCAGATGCGGATTAATCAAAGCATAACAGACCGGAAGTTCGTCCGAGGGCTGGTGATGGTCGGTAATGATCAGGTCGATGCCAAGTTCTTCTGCAAGGCGGGCTTCCTGGTGGGCGGAAACACCGCAGTCAACCGAAATCAGCAGCCGACTGCCGGTGGCAACGGCGCGCTGGATCGCCTCCCCTGATAAACCATAGCCGTCTTTAAGTCGCATCGGGATATGGTATTCGACCTCACCACCAAAGGCAGTGAGTGCCTCCACCAGCAAACTGCAGCCGCTGATCCCGTCTACATCATAATCACCATGGACAGATATTTTTTCACCGCGCATCAACGCTTGGGCAATGCGGGAGCAGGCGATTTCCATGTCCGGCAACAGGTCAGGGTCAGGCAGCTTTGCCAACTTCCCTTCCAGAAAATCGAGCCCTTGGGCAGGATCGGTGATCCCGCGTAGAGAAAGAATCTGAGCAGTCAACAGATTGACACCGAGCCGACCGGCAAGGGCAGACATGGCCGAGAGTTCCGGCAACGGCGAACGCAGCTGCCAAGAGCGGGAAGTAACTGGTTTCATAGGTTCTCTAGCTGTGGGATTAAAACGAACAGGCCGGGTTAACGAACAACCCGGCCTGAACAGTGAACAGTTATTTTATTTTGGCTGTTGAGGGATCTGTGGGTGATTCTTGATAAATTCAAGTTCGGCCCGAATCTGATCAGCCCCCGGGGCAGTCGGATTGATCTCCAACAACTGCTGCCAGGCCTTTGCGGCTTTCGGTAGATCCTTTAGATCGTAACGATAAACAATACCCAGATTATAAAGACTCTGAATATGGTTATGGTTCAGCTCATTGGCTTTATTAAAATTGGCTATGGCCTTGTCAAACCAACCAACTCGTCGAAACATAACTCCCTGATCGGTCAGGGTATCCGGATCATTGCCATCCAGTTCCAGAGCTTTGCCATAAGCATCGATTGCCTTCATCGGCTGATCAGAATCGAAAAAGTTATGACCGAGCTGCACCCAGGCATTACGGTTGTTCGGCTCTTTGGCAACGATCCCTTCCAGCATGGAAATTTGCTGTTGATGATTGACCACCGGTGGCGCCGAGGATGTCGGCGGGGTAACCCCGCCGGTATCCTTTTTGAAGTTCGAGTAAATCACTCCAACCAGAATTCCGATCACAAGAGCGATGACTGCCAGAACAAGCGATTGCTTTTTCATGTTCGACGCTCCTTTTCAGCCGTTCAGCTGGTCCGGGCCTTACTCTTTTTCTGCCAGAGGATCAGCACCGGGCTGGCAACAAAAATGGAAGAATAAGTCCCGATCACCACCCCGACCAACATGGCAAAGGCAAAGTTATGAATAACCCCTCCCCCCAGGATAAACAGAGCCAGGACAACCAGCAAGGTGGTACCGGAAGTCAGCAAGGTCCGGGAAAGAGTCTCATTGACGCTGCGGTTCACGATAAAGGAGAAATCCTCTTTATTGTGTTTGCCAAGGTTTTCCCTGATCCGATCATAAACGATAATGGTGTCATTGAGCGAATAACCGATAATGGCCAGGAAAGCGGCAATAATCGGCAGGTCAATCTCTTTATTGAAGACACTGAACGCCCCGAGAGTAATAACGACATCGTGCATCAGGGCCACGATCGCCCCGACGGCAAAGCGGAACTCAAAACGCCAGGAGACATAGACCAGAATGCCGAGCATGGCGTAAAAGATGGCTTTCAGCCCCTTGCTACGCAGATCTTTCCCGACCTGAGGCCCGACCATTTCAACCCGCCGGATGTCAACCTGCCCCTTTTTGAAGGTTTTTTCAAGAGTACTCTGAATCTGTGTCGAGAGCCCCTGCAGTTCACCAGAGGTCCGCTCAACGCGAATCAGAAACTCATTCTGATCCTCGCCAAAGCTCTGCACTACCGGATTCCCCAGATCAAGATCCTTCAACGCACCTTTAATGGTCGCAGCGTCGGTCGGTTCGGTAAATTTGACCTGAACCAGTGTGCCGCCGGCAAAGTCGATCCCGTAGTTGGGACCGCCTTTAACGATCAAGGAGGCGATCCCGATCAGAATCAGGGCAATGGAAACAAAAAATGCCAGTTTGCGCTTGCCAACAAAATCAATATTCGTATTCGGCTTGATCAGCTGCATGCCGCCAGCCTCCTTTATATACTTAGCCGCTTGATATCGCGGCCTTTCAGGTAGAAATCAAAAATTAATCTGGACACAAAGATGGCCGTGAACAGAGAGGCAATGATCCCGATCGACAAAGTGACGGCAAAGCCGCGGACCGGACCGGTTCCAAACTGGAACAGAACCAGCGCCGCCAGCAGGGTGGTCAGGTTGGCATCGATAATCGTCAAAAAGGCCTTGCTGTAACCCGAATCAAGAGCAAGTTTCGGTGCCCGGCCAAGGCGGACTTCCTCACGAACCCGCTCAAAAATCAGCACGTTGGCGTCAACTGCCATCCCGATAGTCAGGACAATCCCGGCCAGACCGGGCAAAGTCAGGGTCGCACCGAACATAGCCAGCATCGCAGCAATAAACACCAAGTTAAGACTCAGGGCGATAACGGCAACAACCCCCGACAGCTGATAATAGATGATCATGGCCAGAATAACCAGCACCGCCCCGACCCAGATTGAGCGAATCCCGCGATCAATGGAGTCCTGTCCTAAAGAAGGTCCGACGGTCCGATTTTCGAGGATTTTGACCGGTGCAGGCAAAGAGCCAGCCCGCAGCACAATCGCCAGGTCAGTCGCTTCCTGCGAGGTAAAGGCTCCGGAAATCTGCGCGCTGCCACCGGAGATCCGTTCTCGGATAACTGGCGCCGAGTAGACCGTGTCATCCAGCACAATGGCCATTCGCTTACCGACGTTGGCGGCGGTAATCTGGTCAAAACGCTTGGCTCCGACCGAATTGAAATCGATGGCGACATAGGGCTCGTTAAAACGGGTATCGATGCGGACGTTGGCGTCAGACAACAGGTCACCGGTCAGGACGGTCTTGTCCTTGACCACCAGAGGCGTTTCGCTTTCAGAACCGGTTTTCCGATTGACGTTTCGTTCATAAAGAAGTTGGGTTCCGGGCGGCAGTTTACCGGCCAGAGCATCCTGGATATTGGCATTCTCATCAACGATTTTGAATTCCAGGCGAGCCGTCTTTCCGAGCAGGGAGATCGCCCGTTCGGGATCTTCAACCCCAGGCAATTGAATCAGAATACGGTTGTCGCTTTGCCGCTGCAGGGTCGGTTCACTGACCCCGAACTGGTCAACCCGGTTACGCAATGTTTCCAGGGCCTGGCGAACGGCGTAATCCTTAATATTCTCGATTTCTTTATCGCTCAAACGATAATTTTTCTCGATATAGCCACCGCTGCCGGTAAAGGTTTCGCCTTCCATAGACGGAAATTCGTCCGCCATCAAAGCATCAACCTTGGCACCTTCGGCCTTGTCGTAAACCAAAACCACCAGGCGATCGCCTTGGCGGCGCTCAATCCGTTTGAAAACGATATCCTTTTCGCGTAACTGGGCCTCGACCTGATCGATGATGGTATCGATCCGGCTTTCAACGGCTTTATCGACATCGACCCCAAGGACCAGATGCATCCCTCCCTGAAGGTCAAGACCGAGGTGTATCGGATCGAAGGCATCAAGCCACCACTGCGGCAAACTGTTCCGCAACAGCGTCGGAGCAATGGCGAAAACAGACAGCAGCAGGCACAGTAGAACCAGTACACTCCTGAATTTAAGACTCTTGGACATCTGCGTTGTATCTCCCTTTTTGCATGAACAACATCGGCAGGTCGAATAAACAACAAGACAAAGCTTTTATTGTTTGACCTCGGTGATCGAAGACCGATTCATTTTCATTTTAACCCCGGTCGCTACCTCCAGAGAGATGGTCCCTTCGTCGACGCTGGCAATCTTGCCATGAATACCACCGGCAGTAACAACGCTATCACCGGGCTTAAGGTTGCCGATCAGTTCTTTATGTTGTTTGGCTCGCTTCTGCTGCGGCCGGATCAGCAAAAAATAAAAAATGGCGAACATCGCCACCAGCATAATAATGCCTTCATAGCCCCCTTGTCCTTGGGCTGCGCCGGTTCCTGCCATTGCAAATGCTTCCGTTGCCATGTTGTATCCTCCTTGGTTATGGACTGATGATGAAAAGTTTTTTCAAAAAAACTGAATATTTCTCTTCCGATAAAAATCTTTTCTAAACGTGTCGAATTGTCCGGCTTCCAGTGAAGCCCTGATCATCGACATCAAATGCTGATAGTAATAGAGATTGTGCTGCGTGTTAAGTACTGAAGCAAGTATTTCTCCACTGACATATAAATGGCGCAAATAAGCTCTGCTGTAATGACGGCAGACATAGCAATCACACTCGGGATCAATCGGCTCCTGATCATCACGATAACGGGCCTGCTTGATACTGATTTTGCCGAAGCTGGTAAACAGCACCCCGTTACGAGCATTCCTGGTAGGCATGACGCAGTCGAACATATCACAGCCTCGGGCGACCCCTTCAACCAGATTCTCGGGTGTGCCGACCCCCATGACATAGCGCGGCCGATCCGCTGGCAACAGCGGCAGGCTGTATTCCATGATGTCGTACATCAATTCCGTCTGTTCGCCAACGGAAAGCCCGCCAAGAGCGTAACCTTCAAAACCGATGTCCTGAAGTTGCTCCGCACTTTGTTTGCGCAGGTCCAGTTCCATTCCGCCTTGCACAATACCGAACAGTGCCGCCGCAGACCCTGGCGGGATCACCTCGCGACAACGACGCGCCCAGCGCATGGAACGATTGGTGGAATCGGCAATATAGGAACGTTCGGACGGATGCGGGATACACTCATCAAAGACCATCACAATATCCGAACCGAGGGCCAGTTGGATTTCCATCGACAGTTCAGGAGTGAGTAGATGATAGCTGCCATCCAGATGGGATTGGAACGAGGCTCCCTGCTCGGTTATCTTACGCAACTCACCGAGGCTGAAAACCTGAAATCCGCCGCTGTCGGTCAGGATCGGCCGATCCCAGTTGATAAAGCGGTGTAAGCCACCCATCTGCCGCACCAGCTCATGTCCCGGTCGCAGGTAAAGATGGTAGGTATTCGCCAGAATAATCTGCGCACCGATCTCCTTGAGGGCTTCGGGTAAAACCCCTTTAACCGTCCCCTGAGTTCCAACCGGCATAAAAGCCGGGGTCTCAACAACGCCACGGGACAACTCAAGCCGCCCACGGCGTGCCTGAGTCGACTGATCTTGGTGCAACAGAACGTATTTGAATCCAGACAATGGTCTTACCTGATCAAAGAATCAACATGCAATCGCCATAGCTAAAAAAGCGAAACCGCTGGGCAACGGCCTGACGATAGGCGGACAGGACCTGTTCCCGTCCAGCAAAAGCCGAAATCAACATCAGTAACGTCGATTTCGGCAAGTGAAAATTGGTAACCAGGGCATCAATCGATTTAAACCGGTAGCCCGGATAAATGAAAATCTCGCTCTCCCCACGCCCGGTCTGCAGCTGACAATCCTCCGTCGTTGCAGTTTCCAAGGCCCTGGCACTGGTTGTTCCGAGGGCAAAAACCCTTCGCTTTTCCTGTTTGGCTCGATTGACCAGCGCCGCGGTGCTCTCCGGTATCGAATACTGTTCGGAGTGCATCTTATGCTCACGGATATTGTCAACCCGCACCGGCAGAAAGGTTCCCAGCCCCACATGCAGGGTCACCGGCGCAATCTCGACGCCGATATTTTTCAGCTCTGCCAGGATTTCCGCAGTAAAGTGCAAGCCTGCGGTTGGCGCAGCGACCGCACCCTGTTCGCGGGCAAAAACCGTCTGGTAGCGATCCCGGTCCTCATCGCTATCAGCTCTTCTGATATAAGGAGGCAACGGCAAATGTCCGACCCTGTCCACCAGCTCCAGAAAGTTGCCGTCACAGCAAAAGCGCACCCGGCGATAAGGAGCCTGCGACTCCTCCAGGATTTCAGCGACCAAGCCGCCATCCAGTTCGACCAGAACGCCCGCCTTGAGGGGGTGGGAACTTTTGGTCAGGCACAACCAGTCCTCTCCAGCCGAATCAGGAAGCCGTCGCACCAGCAAAATTTCAATCTTGCCGCCGGTTTTTTTATGCCCGAGCAGCCGAGCCGGAATCACCTTGGTATCGTTCAGAACCAGCACGTCACCAGGTTCAAAATAGCGGGCAATCCGGACAAAATCGGTGGTTTCCACCAGCCCGGTCCGGCGGTTCAGACACATCAGCCGTGCCCCGTCCCGCCGCTCCGCCGGAGCCTGCGCAATCAACTCTTCCGGGAGCGAATAATCAAAATCATTTAACTGCATTGAACCATGCCTACCTTGTCTCGAACAGCGCCCTAGAAGATCACAGTAAGCAGCCAATGTCAATCGCTTTTGCTCGGGCAAAAGGCTTCAGCGAGCAGGTTCCAAGCTTTATCAGGGCACATTTGGGAGGCAAATATCAGCCGTGAAAAGAACCCTGCTGATGACCGTTTGAACAGGATGAGTTGAACATTTTCTGATCCCTTGGTATGTATGAATTGCCTTTTGCTTGCAAAGCTTGAAGAGACCGGCAGGCCGTCGCCCGAATTCGGCAGCAGTGGGATAGAAAAATTTCGTTAAAGTGAAAGAGAAGCGTCCGCTAAGGAGAATAACGACCAATGGCCGAAATCTCAGCCCAAAGCGTCCTGCTAGATATCCTGACCGAATATCCGGCGGCAGTGGAGATCATTAAAGAATACGATGAGGCTGCGGGAGTCTGTCTTTGTTGCGAGATGCTTTTTGCAACCCTGGCTGAGATTGCTGAAAAATATGGCCTGGATCGAAACGAACTAATTACCCGCCTTTGCGCATTAGCGGCAACCCCCTGAAGACGGGTTACTGGCCGCCTTCATAAAGAATTTTCCAGCGCCGGGCTTCCTTCACCAAATAAAGCCGTTTCCGCATATCACCGTTAAAATTGTTGGACCGGTAGCGCTGTTCGAAATTGGCCACCACCATCGGCGGCTGTTGCGCAGAACGCGGATATTCAAACAGTGCAATATCAGCCAGGCCGACTTTTTGATAGGTCTTCCCGGCAAAGACCCTTTTCTTATATTCGCCCCAACTCTGTTCATCATAGCCGCTGCTCCAGAAATCAGCGGAATAAAAATCCAGATAGCTTTGCAGATCCGCCTTTTCCCAACTCTGCCGCCAAGTTTCAAGAGCGGCCTGGACCTCGATATTGCGGTCGAGCCATTCCCTGGTGCTCAACCATTGTACCTGCTCGCTGATAACCACCGGGGTGCGCCCGACTTCGACATAAGTAGCGATGCGTGCAAACTCTTCATTGGTCAGGACCACGCAGCCTTCACTATCCAGCGGCGGCCGGCTGTACAGGGATTTATCGGTCCCATGCAGCCAGATACCCTGGCCGGTTTTGTGCAGTCGGCGGTCATACTCATTCGGATAATTGACAGGGAAAGCCCCCTGTCCGTAAAGCGGTGGCAATTTTTCATCAGGCAGATAGCTGGTGACAAAGTAGACACCATCGGGCGTTTTCAAATCCCCTTCACGGTGTTTATCGCCCGGCACTTTCCCGAGCACAATATAGAAATCGTCAATCAGCTTCGGCGGCAGCCCGGGTCCTGCATTGCGAAAAACATATAGGCGATGCCGGCTCTTATCGACCACCAGGGCATGCCCGATGCTCTTTCCCAGGGTCAGTAGAACAGCGGGCACAGTTGCCTGATCCAAAGCGGACAGATACCCTTCCAGCCTGGCACGGGCCTCGTTTTTCAACTGCGCGACTTGCTCGCGGTGTTCCCCTGCTCCATTAATTGCGTCAGCAGCAAAAGGAGTGACCAAGCCATAACGCGCTGACAACAGATCGCCAAGGACCAGATGGGCAAGTTGAAATTTTGGCGCCCGTGCGGTCAGGTCCTCCAACACGGCAATTGCTTCAGACAACTCACCATCCTGGAACAATAACAGTCCTTTCAACAAGTTGGCTTCGAAATCATCCGGATTGTCAGCCAGCCGCTGATTCAGCCGCTCAAGAACCGGGTCGGCCGGCGGTTGATTCACAACAGCGTCGGCAACGGCCGGAGGAGCCGGTACGGTGGGAATGAAAGATGGCGCAGCAATCTCCTGCTGAGTCCACAACGCACTCACCTTGGCCCCGGTCAAACCAACGGCGGCCAACAACGCCAATACTGTCAACACACGAAAAAAGGTCAACGAATCCTCTCCACAGAACGCTCACGGAGGATGCTCCATCCGGAAGGGTTTTGCTTCAGCTCAAACTGCTTGCGGCTCACGTCGGAATAACGATTACTTTGATAATGCTGCACCGCCTCCAAGACGATGATCGCCCCCTGTTCCTTGACAACTTTGAACGCGTCCAGATCAACCTGAATTGTTTCGGGATTCCGCAATCGGTTGCGCCGCTGCTTTTCCCAGGCCTCCCGCGTACGATGCCCGGCCGGCTGAAAATCGGCAGAATAAAATCCGAGGTAGCTCTCGACATCCTGTCGTGACCAGGCCTCGGCCCAGCGCCGCAAAAACTGCTCGGCCGATTCCGCTAGCGCTGTAGTTTGTGGCGCTGCCTCCTGAGTTGTTTCAGCCGGAGCGGCCTTAATATCAGCGGTCCCGGCAACAGCACCAACCGAAGAAGACGGAAGCTCGGCTGGCGGCTCCTCAGTCGCTGCGGGAGCTGCAGTTTCCGGGGTGATGCTTTGCACCGGGGCAGACGGGCCGGGCTCAACCGGTGCAGGAGCGGCAGCAACCACATCGTTCCCGGATGCTTGCTGATCGCCGGCGCCCTCAGGCACCGACCCCGGTTGGGATTTTGCCGCAGCAAGGGCCGTGGCCGCTTGATCGGTTTTCAGAAAAATAACACCCTGGCCGGAAAAGACCTGCAATGGCAGGGGGCGCTTCTGTTCTTTCAACTGCAGGGCCTTACCATAAGAATCCCGGGCCATTTCCGTGTAAACTGCGGCCAGGTTTCGATGCACGGTCGAATAGACCGGGCTGGTGGCCAGAGCCTTTTCAAGGTATTGCCGAGCCTGGCCATAATCGCCGAGGAATGCGGCCATGGCCGCCAGGTTATTGTACGGCCGCGGATCATCAGGGTAACTTTGCAGCAATGCATCGAGTTCCTCGCGGGCAGTACTGAAATCACTCTTTTGCCATTTTGACAAGGGCTCGTTGAACAGGGAATCGTTCAACACCGGGGCGTGCGACTGCGCAGAGCGTTCTTCCGGCTGGGGCACCGGATCGGAAAACAGCTGGAACGACAGAGAACCAAGCAGGACACCCACAATCAATGCGCCAATCATACGCAACCTACTGTTACTCCCCTTGCTTTGAGGATGCGGCTTGGTATTCTCAAACGGCGGATCAACAACCAACCCCTCGGCCTCACGAGTTTCCAGCGTATGCTCTTGCAATCTGGCAGCCACGCGCGCGGCAATGTCACTGACCTCCACCTCCTGCCGATCGACAGTGGGAGCACTGGGGAAGACTGACGACACGGCAGCGGCACTCTCCGCCCTGAAGCATTTAAGAGCTTCGGTCCCGGGGGCTGCCAGCAGTGTCGAACAACCGTCAACAACCTCCGCAGCGCTAAGCCGTTGTCCAGGAATAATCGGCACCAGTGCCGCAAGCAAAGGCTGGCAGCAGGAGAACTCCGTCGGCAACTCCGGGAAGACTCCTTCCAGATGTTGCGTCGCGATAGCGAAGTCATCGGTTCCTGAAAATGGCGGTTTGCCAGTCAAAAGACTGAACAGCAGGCAACCCAGGCTATAGATATCTGATTCAGGCCCGGTCCCCTCCCCGCGAACCTGCTCAGGGCTGCAATAGGCGGGATCGATCCCGCTGTGAAAGTCGAGCAGAAGAAGCTGCCCCAGCGAAAATTCATTCAACCAGGGGGTTCCGTCAGGACGGACAAAAACTGTCCCCGGAGAAAGGTGCCCATGGTGTTCCCCTTCAGCATGTGGAGTCACCATGGCTCCGGCAAGCTGGCTGATCAGACTCAGGACCTCACGTACCGTCCACGGATCTGCCAGAGAAGTCGCCAGGGAGCGACCTTCCGGCAGCGGATAAAGACAGGCCAGCTGTCCGCCAAACTCACCGGCCTTAAGGGGGAGACCAATATTGGCATACCCCTTTTCGGCCAGCTGATTGGCGCGGAGGAGAAAATCAGCATGTTTCTTTCCGCTCAAACGGGCGTCAGCCTTGACCACCAGCAGTTCAATCCTGCCGAACTCAGCGCTATCCGCCAGATAGGTGACAAAAGAATCATTTTCGACCCGTCTTTCGATAAGTTCACAGTCGAAAAAAGTCTGATTTGGATCGGGCATGAGCGTTATCCTTAGCAGAACATTAGCTTACAAAAATACTAAGAGCCTCGCGCAATTGCTAGGGAAAAATCGGCACGATATCCAAACCCAGCAATTCCTCAAAGCCACACATTATATTCATATTCTGCACCGCCTGTCCGGAAGCCCCTTTGACCAGGTTGTCGATCACGCCGATAGCCACAACCCGATTGGTCCGCGGATCATACACTAGCCCTACATCGCAGAAATTTGTTCCCCGCACATAGGCGATATTGGGCAACTCTCCGCCGGGCATCACCCGCACGCAGGGGTCATGAGCATAGCGCTGCCGGTATAAATCGATCAAGTCTGCGCCCGAACTGACGCCGGTAGCCGTTGCATAACAAGTCGAGAGCATGCCCCGATTCAAAGGTAACAGGTGGGGAGTGAAACTAACCTGAAGCTCTTGTCCGCAAACCCGGCTCAGCTCCTGCTCAATCTCGGGGGTATGCCGGTGCTGGGCAACGCCATAAGCCTTAAAGCCCTCATTGACTTCACAGAACAAACTGCCCTGCTTGGCTCCCCGCCCTGCACCGCTGGTACCTGACTTACTGTCGAGGATCAATGTTGCCGGGTCGATCAGCCGCTGTTCCAGCAACGGTGCCAAGGCCAGAATAATACTGGTGGGATAGCAGCCCGGATTGGCAACCAGCCGTGCGGCCTTGATTTCATGACGATACAGCTCCGGCAGACCGTAAACAGCCTCAGCCAACAGCTCCGGACTGCTGTGCTGCTGATACCAAAATTCATAAACGGCTTTATCTTTCAACCGGTAATCGGCCGACAGGTCCACCACCTTGCAGCCGGCGGCGAGAAAATCGGGAATAACCTCCATGGCCGATTTGTGCGGCAGTGCGGTAAAGACCAGGTCAACCCGGGGGGCGATGGCGGCCACGTCGAGGGACTCACAAACCAGTTCGCAGAAACCACTTAAAGAAGGGAAAACCTGATTGATCGGCACTCCTTCATGTTGCCTGGAAGTGACGCAACAGATATTAACCCGGGGATGCTTGGCCAAGATCCGTAACAGTTCAACACCGGTATATCCACTGGCTCCAATGACGGCGACATTCAACATACAACGCTCCATAAACAAATCCGAAAAAAACACCTGCCAACACGATTGCTCTTACCGCAACCAACTCTTAGTCGGACATTCTCGACAAAAAAAGGGAAACCCTTGCGGATTTCCCTTCTTCGATTTTGCTTGCCAACAGTAATTGCCGAAACAATTAACGTTTGGAGAACTGGAAACTCCGGCGGGCAGCTGCACGGCCGTATTTCTTACGTTCTTTAACGCGACTGTCGCGGGTAATGAACCCTGCTTTTTTCAACACGGCCCGCAATTCCGGATCGGCTTCCAGCAGTGCCTTGGTAATGCCATGCTTGATCGCGCCGGCCTGACCCGAAGCGCCACCACCACAGACATTGACAAAAATGTCAAATTTATTTGCATTTTCAGTCAGTTCCAAGGGTTGACGGACAACCATCTTGGAGGTTTCACGACCGAAGAAAACATCCAGAGGACGTTTATTGACAACGATCTCACCGGTCCCTGGTTTCATCCAGACACGGGCGATTGAGGTTTTTCTTTTGCCGGTTGCATAAAACTTCTGCTCAGCCATCTAGCTATCTCCCTGGATCAGATCTTCAATTCTTTAGGTTGCTGGGCGGCATGAGGATGGTCGCCACCGGCATATACCTTCAGTTTACGGAACATTTTACGCCCCAGCTTGTTGCGCGGCAGCATGCCTTTGACAGCCGCCTGGACAAGCATTTCCGGTTTTTGGGCAAGCAGCTTTTCAGCATTGATTTCGCGAATACCGCCTGGGAAACCAGTGTGTCGATAATATTTCTTGTCGGCCAGCTTGTTTCCGGTCAACTTGATCTTATCGGCGTTCAACACAATGACGAAATCACCGGTATCCACACTCGGGGTAAAAATCGCTTTATGCTTGCCACGCAACACACGGGCAATTTCAGTCGCTGCACGACCCAGGACAACATCCTCCAGATCGACAACAAACCAATCTCTTTTAACGTCTTGTTCTTTAGCGACCTGAGTACTCATCGCATTCCTCTCCAAACATCTATCTAAAAGGGTTGTGGGGCTCACAAAGCGGTAAATCTATCCGACTCAAACAATGCTGTCAAGTGAATTCGTCAATGAAAAACAGCTTTCTGCCAGCAGACTTACATCTTCACCAATTTGCTTCAATAATACACCTGCATCAGACATAGACCATGTGCCGGAGCAGTCAATGCCGCCCCAACGGAGCCTGGAGAATGCAACATCTTGACGATATCGTCAACAGGTCTTTTGCCGCGGCCGATATCAACCAGAGTTCCGACCATCATCCTGATCATATTTTTCAGAAAACCGCTGCCTTTTATATCAATATACACGAGCGTTCCCTGCTGCGTCAGCGTGACGGAAAAAATTTCCCGGACCGTGGTCTCGGCTGAGCAACCGGTTGTTCGGAAGGCGCGAAAATCATGGCAGCCGATAAAAGCCTCGGCAGCAGTCCGCATCCGAATCAAATCAATATCACTTTTGAGCTGCCAGGCAGTCCTGCGTTCAAGGGGTGAGCGAACCGGGTCACAGAGCAGCGTATAGCGATAATGCTTGCCAGTGGCCGAGAAGCGGGCATGAAACGATTCATCGACCTCGCGGGCACTGCGCACGGCAATGGCCGCCGGAAGAAAAGAATTCACACCCTCTCGCCAGGCCGACATGGGCAGGTCTCGTGGCGTTGAAAAATGGCAGACCATGCCCAGAGCATGGACCCCGGCATCGGTCCGGCCGGCTGAATAGACCGTACAATTCTGCCCGGTCAACTCCTGCAAGGCCTCTTCAACACACTGCTGGACCGACAGACCGTTGGGCTGATATTGCCAACCTACATAGTCGGTTCCTTCATAAGCAATAACCAGACAGATTTTTCGCATGTCACCATCGCCAGAAGAGAACAACGCAGAGCGCCGCGGCACAGAGTGTTGCCCAAACCGACAGTCCCTGGGAGCGCCATTCCTTAGTGTCTGCAGGTTCCTGCACAACCCGGTCGGTTGCGATATCCCGGGCCAGCTCATCAGCTCGATCAAATAATCTCAGCAGCAGCGGCTCCAACTGTCCGGCCCAGCACCTGAACCTGCTTAACGGTCCCCTGCCCTGCCCTTTCTGTACGGCATCAATCTGGGCAATCTCCTGTCGGATAAACGGGAGAAACTGCATGACCAGCAACACCATCCCGGTGATCTCTTCAACCGGCACCCGCACCAGTCGCAGCGGTGCCAGCAACCAGCCGAGCGCTCTGGCCAGTTCTGCCGGCGGTGTCGTCCAGGATAACAGCAGAGAGAAAAGAACCGCCAGAAGCAGTTGGCTATCGACGCAGAGGCCATTTATGAGGCCATCGTAGGACAACCAACTGGTGCCGAACAAGGTCCGTCCCGGGGTCAACAAAAGGTGCAACAGCAACGTGCACAGTAACAGCCACTTCATCATTTTCAGCAACCGCCAAAGTACCCCGGGGGACACTTTAGCCAAAGCCGCAGCCAGCCCAGCCAATCCGGCCAGGCCAGTCAGAAAGCGCAGATCAAAACTCGCAAACAAACAGATGATAACAACAAACAACAGAACCAGCTTGACTCGCGCATCAAGACGATGCAAAAAACTGTTTCCAGAACGGTAGATACCTTCGGTCATACATTTTCCATGGCAACAAAAGGGGGCCATAAGGCCCCCTTTTCAGCGGTCATTCCGGGAATCAGCCAGGGAGGGATCAGCCCAGCCTGGCAACAATCGCATCCCCCATGGCAGCAGTGCCGACTTTTTGTTCGGCGGCTGTACCCTGATAAATATCAGCAGTGCGGTAACCGTCATTAAGGACTTTTTCAACTGCAGCTTCAACAGCGTCCGCAGCGTCCACCAGATTGCAGGAATAGCGCAGCATCATGGCGGCGGAGAGAATCTGGGCAATGGGGTTGGCAACGCCCTGGCCAGCGATATCAGGGGCACTCCCGCCGGACGGTTCGTACATGCCAAAACTGCTTTCGGCAAGAGAAGCAGACGGCAGCATGCCGAGAGAACCGGTCAGCATGGCAGCTTCATCGGAAATGATATCACCGAACAGGTTGCCACACAGCATGACATCAAACTGCTTGGGCCAGCGAACCAACTGCATGGCGGCATTATCAACATACATATGGCTAAGGGAAACATCCGGATATTCAGCAGCGATCCGCTCTACCGTTTCCCGCCAGACAATCGATGTCGACAAGACATTAGCTTTGTCGATGGAGCAAACCCGACAGCTACGCTTGCGCGCAGTTTGGAAAGCGATATGGGCAATCCGTTCAACTTCGGCGACTGAATACTTCATGGTGTCAAAACCGGTTCGTTCCTGCCCTTCTCCTTCAATCCCCTTGGGTTCGGCAAAATAAACATCACCGGTTAACTCACGAACGACAAGGAGATCAAACCCGCCTTCGACAACCTCCTGTTTGAGGCTTGAGGATCCGGTCAGGGCCGGGAAAACAATGGCCGGGCGCAAATTGCAGAACAGCCCGAAAATTTTGCGTAACGGCAACAGAGCACCGCGTTCAGGTTGTTCGTTCGGGGGCAGCTTTTCCCATTTGGGGCCACCGACACTACCGAACAAAATCGCATCCGACTCTTTACACAGCGCTACCGTGGTATCGGGTAAGGCTTTGCCCTCCTGGTCGATACCGGCACCGCCGACATTGCCGAAGGTTCGTTCAAAGCGGACAGCATATTTGGATTCGACGGCGTCAAGAACCTTCAACGCCTCGGCCATAACCTCCGGGCCAATACCATCCCCGGGTAACACTGCAATTTTAAAGCTTTTTGCCATGATTGGATTAACTCCCATAAAAATAGAATGTCCTCTCCCAACCGGAAGGACAAGTGGAATTAGACTTAAAAGCAGCGCCTCGGGAGCACTGCAAAACCTGCATGAAAACGGCTAAGACTATAGGAAGAGGCTATTTTTTTGTCAAACCCTTTTTAGCTCCATGCCCGCCACTAAGCCAATGGCTGGTCACAATGATACAGATTATGCTATGGTGCCGGACATCTTTAACTTTCCTTACTGGTTTACAGGAGAACTCTATGCGTTATGCTTTTTTCTTTCTTATGCTGATCCTCTTTGCGACGCAACCGGTCCTGGCCGCCGATTCATCACCGCAGGACACCCCTCCGCAATTAACCATAGAATCTGCCAGCACCATCTTAAATGGGATCCAAGGGGAGGTTGTCTCGGTAACGCCCTCTGAAGTTCCCGGTCTCTATCGAGTCGGCATGAAAATGCAGGGGAAAATCTATCCTCTCTACCTGGACGCCTCCGGGCGCTACCTGTTCAGCGGCAATATTATCCGCATTGCTGACCGAGCCAACCTGACCGAAGAAGAATTTCGCCAGCTGAACCCTATTGACCTGTCGCAGATCCCGCTGGACGATGCCCTGCTGCTTGGAAACCCGGCCGCGAAGCATCCGATCCTGGTCTTTACCGACCCCCATTGCCCGTACTGCAGCCAGTTGCACCAAGTGCTGCGGGAAGCAGTGAAGGAACACCCGGAACTAGCCTTCAAATTGAAACTAGTCCCCTTCAAACAAAGTTCCAAAGAAATAACCAAGACCATCATCTGCAACAACTCCATTGACCAGCTGGAGATGGCCTTTGCGGGGAAATCCCTCCCCAAACCTGACTGTGACACCGATGCCGGAGACAAAAACCTGGCCTTGGCCCAAAAATTGGGGATTCGCGGCACACCGTCCCTGATTATGCCAAACGGTTTGATCTTTCCCGGCTACCATTCCCTGGCGGATCTGATGACGTTAATCAAAGAAAACACCCCGGCCGACAAGTAACCGTCCGGCCGCTGACGATACAGGACTCCACAAAAAAACCGACGGTTTGAAACGTCGGTTTTTTTGTGGACTTCACCTGAATAATCTCATTAATAGCGGGCATCCGCAAATTCGACCCACCCGCCAGCATTAACGAGGGCCTTGTCAAAAGGACTGATTTCAAAAGAAAATTCTTTTTTCCCGGAGCCACCTTCAGCGATAACCCGTTGTTGATCCAGATCAACGCGGATGCTGACCGGTCCACCCTGCCGCAAGTCCATCAGTTCATCGATATTTGCCTTCGGCAGTTCAATGGCCAACATCCCGCAGTTAAACATATTCTGCCTGAAAATCCGGGCATAGCTTTCAGCGATAATGGTATGCACATCATTAACCTCAAAAACCCACGGGGCATGTTCGCGTGACGAACCGCAGCCGAAATTCTCACGGGTCACAATAACCGTCGCGTCCTGCAGAGCGGCCCCTTTCGGATCAAATCCGTCCAGCGTCAGGTCTTCAAGAATATAAGGTTTCAGGGCTTCCTTGGTCACCTCGGTCAGATACTTCGCCGGGATGATCTCATCGGTATTGATATCGGAGCGGTCGAGAAAAATGGCCGCCCCTCCAAAGCTCTTCTGCATTCATCTGCTCCTGATTCTAGGCAAGGGTGCGGGCATCGGTAATGACACCGGCCACAGCCGTAGCCGCTGCCGTGGCCGGGCTCATCAAATGAACCATACCGCCCTTGCCCATACGTCCGTTAAAATTTCTGTTGCTGGTCGAGGCACAGACCTCACCTTCGGCAAGAACGCCGTTACTCATCCCAAGACAGGCTCCGCAAGTCGGATTGGTCACACAGAAACCAGCACCCATAAAGACCTGAATGAGCCCTTCGGCCAAGGCATCGTTAAAAATCTTCGGCGTTGCCGGCGATACAATCGCCCGCACCGAGTCAGCAATTTTCCGCCCCTTAAGAACCTCTGCCGCCTGGCGCAGATCCTCGATACGGCCGTTGGTACAGGTCCCAATATAAATCTGATCAACCACGGCCCCGGCCAATTCCTTGACCGGTTTGACACAATCAGGCTTGTAGTCGAAGGTCACCTGGGGCTCTAGAGCCGAAACATCGATATCCAGAGTTTTGGCATACACGGCATCATCATCAGATACCCACTGCCGGTACTCGGCCAGTGCCGCAGCCTTATCCGCAAACTCATCCTGAATAAATTCCCAGAGATAATCGACGGTCACCATGTCGGGCATACAAACCCCGGAGGTTCCGCCGGCCTCGATCGCCATATTGCAAAGAGTCATCCGTGCTTCCATGCTCATCGCTTCAACGACCGGACCACGAAATTCGATGACGTGATCAGTGGCTCCATTAACCCCAAGTTGTCCGATGACATACAGAATCACGTCCTTGGAATAGACACCGACCGGCAGCTTGCCGTCCAGGTTAACCCGGATGGTGGCCGGTTTGCGAAACGCACAGACCCCCTTGAGGATCCCGACCTCGAGGTCGGTGGTACCAACCCCGGCGGCAAAAGCACCGAAGGCACCGTGCGTACAGGTGTGGCTATCCCCCATGATCACTGTGAATCCAGGGCGGATATAACCCTTTTCGGGAAAAATCGCATGACAGACGCCATTGCGACCAACGTCAAAAAAGTCCGGGATCTCATGCCGCCGGGCCCAATCGCGCAGGATCTTGGCCTGGGTTGCGGTTTTGGAATCCTTGGAAGGGGTCACATGATCAATCACCACCTTCAGCTTGTTCTTATCAAAAACCCTGTCCTTGCCACGCCAGACCAGGTCCGCAATGGCGACCGGGGTAGTAATTTCATGGCAAAGCACCCGGTCCAGGTCGAGCACCTGGGTTCCGGGGAATGGTTCATCCCGTAAATGACTGTCAAATATTTTCTCTGCTAATGTCCTGCCCATGTACGCTCCTGTTTATGGTCATAAAAGAACGGTTCAAAGGTCTGCCTTGATCCGCTTCTGATTGCCGGCGATTTTGTTCAAAGCATTGATATAGGCCTTGGCGCTGGCCACGATAATATCCGGATGAGCCCCCTGGCCAAGGACTTCCCGGCCGTCTTCGGATTGCAGGCGAACGGTACATTCGCCCTGGGCATCCGTCCCCCCGGTGATGGCCCCGACCGAGAAGTTCAGCAGCGGCGCCTTGCTTTTGGTCAATTTCTTGATTGCTTTAAAGGTTGCATCCACCGGGCCATCGCCGATGACAGCGGTCTTTTTATTTTTCCCTTCGATCTCCATGGAAACCGTCGCTGTCGGTGCGGCAAAGGAACCGGAACTGACATTCATCTGCTGCAACTTGTAAGTTTCCGGGACCCGCAGGACTTCATCGGCGATAATGGCATCGATATCCTCATCGAAAATCTCTTTTTTCATGTCTGCCAACGCTTTGAAGCGGATAAATGCCTTATCCACCTCTTCCCGGGAAAGATCATAACCGAGATGTTTAAGACGGTCGATGAAGGCATGTCGCCCGGAATGCTTACCAAGGACCAGCTTGTTCTGGTTCAAGCCGACCGACTCGGGAGTCATGATTTCGTAGGTGGATTTATCCATCAGCACCCCGTGCTGATGAATGCCGGCTTCGTGAGCAAAGGCGTTGGCACCGACAATCGCCTTGTTCGGCTGAATCAACAGGCCGGTAATGGTTGAAAGCAGCTTGCTGGCCGGAGTGATCTGTTCGGTGACCGCCCTGGTCGCGTAAGGAAGGATATCCTGCCGAGTCCGCAAGGTCATCACGACTTCCTCAAGGGAACAGTTGCCGGCCCGTTCGCCGATCCCATTAATGGTACACTCAACCTGGCGGGCACCGGCCTGAACCGCGGCCAGGGAATTGGCAACCGCAAGGCCAAGGTCGTTATGGCAATGAACGGAAATGATCGCCTGGTCGATATTACTGACATTCGACTTCAGGTAGCGGATGATTTCGGCATATTCGGTGGGAATGGTATAACCGACCGTATCCGGGATATTCACTGTCGTCGCACCGGCCTCGATAGCGGCCTGAACGACCTGAGCAAGGAAAGGCAACCTGGTGCGAGTTGCGTCTTCCGGTGAGAATTCGACATTCGGGGTGTAGCTTTTGGCCCGTTTGACTGCGGCCACCGCCGCGTCGAGAACCTCCTGCTCACTCATCTTCAGCTTGTATTTCATATGAATATCGCTGGTCGCGATGAAGGTATGGATCCGCCCCCGTTCGCCGGCGTATTTCAAAGCTTCCCAGGCCCGATCGATATCCATATTGCTGGCGCGGGACAAACCGGCCACCTGACAGTTTTTAACCGTCTGGGCGATCTTTTTAACGGCCTCGAAGTCACCTTCCGAAGCGATGGGAAATCCTGCTTCCATAACGTCGACGTTAAGACGTTCCAGCTGAGTGGCGATCCGCAGCTTTTCATCGATATTCATGCTGGCACCGGGGGATTGTTCACCGTCACGTAAGGTGGTGTCAAAAATAATGATATTGTCCTGTTTCATCTCGGGCTCCTTGTTCTGGTTCCCCGGTCACACTGTTCCGGGGCAGTTCAGTTTGATTGTCTGTGTCGTTTGCGTATGCGTCAGCAGGTCACTCAGGTCAGATTCCACGTCAGAACCACCCCCTTTCGGTTGCAAAAATAAAAAAAGCTCCCGCTCCTGTATGAAAAATACAGGGGCGAGAGCTTCAGCTTCGCGGTACCACCCTGGTTCGTTCATCGACACCAGTGGTGCGACAAACCTTCTTTATCCCTTTACGCAGGTTCACGACTGCAGCTAACCGTACACCGGCTTCACTCCAGCAGCTCCAAGGCGAGTTCAGTGTTCTCCGTACCGGTTCGCAGCAACCACCGGCTCTCTTTGACGGATAAACAGCCTACTACTCCTCTTCATCGCTTTTTATCTTGAATGCTGATTCAACCTGAAACAGACGCCCAAGTCAAGCTAATTTCTTTTCCAGCAGCGCCGCTGCCAAGTACTTGTGCGGCACAGGCCGGCCAAGATCAGTCGCTGGAAGGCTCCACGACCTCTTTGACCGCCCCCTTACGTCGTCCGAAGTAGTGCATCAGGGGACCGGACACCATGTAAGCCATGCCGATGAGGAACAGCATCACCTCAGGCTTGGCCACAATCACGATCAGCAGGATAATAGCCAGCACCAGCATCATAAAGGGCTGACGCTTGAACAACTCCGGGTCTTTAAGTGACAGGTACTTGATGTTGCTGACCATTAAAAACGCCAATAGAAAAACCAACACAACCATGGAAACCATTTTAATGGTGCCGGTTCCTCCCAGCTCGTAAAACAGCAGCACACAGGTGGCGACAATACAGGCCGCGGCCGGGATGGGCAGACCGATAAAACGCCGCGATTCAACCGTAGAAACTTGGACATTGAAACGCGCCAACCGCAATGCTCCGCAGATCACGTACAAAAACGCGGCCAACCAGCCAAGCTTGCCAAACGGACGCAGCGCCCATTCATAAAGCAAAACCCCAGGGGCCACGCCAAAGGAGATAACATCCGCCAGAGAGTCCAGTTCGACCCCGAATTTGCTGGCCGTACCGGTCAGGCGAGCCACTTTGCCATCAAGCCCGTCAAAAATGGCGGCCAGCATGATAAACCAGGCCGCACGCTGATAATTCCCACTGGTGGAGGCAATGATAACGTAAAAGCCGGCAAAAATCCCCCCGGCGGTAATCAGATTGGGGAGCAGATACACACCCTTGCGCAAGTTTTCGCGCTTTTCACTCCGTAAAGTATCGTCTTCGCTCAAGGTAAAGTCCCTAAAATTGTTTCACCAGCGACGGTCCGTTCACCCAGAGTAACGGTCACATCGCTGTGTTGAGGAAAATAGATATCGACCCGCGACCCGAATCGAATCAGCCCGTAACGAGCGCCACGTTGCAAAAGATCGCCGATGACCGGATAGGTCACGATCCGCCGGGCAACCAGTCCGGCAATTTGCACAAACAGCAGACGCTGACCGTTATCGGCTTCCAGCAGAATCCCGGCTTGCTCATTGTGATCACTCGCCTTGTCATAGGATGCATTGATAAAATCACCCTTCTGATAATACATATCGACCACTTTTCCCGGAAAGGGGACGCGGTTGACATGCACATTGAACACCGACATGAAAATACTAACCTTGGTGACTCGCTCTTTGAAGTAGCGCTCCTCATCAACCTCGCCGACAAAAATAACCTTGCCGTCGGCCGGAGCAACGACAATCTTCTCTCCGCTTGGCACCACCCGCTCGGGATTTCGGAAAAAATAGACCGCAAACAAGGTCAGCGCCAGCAGCAACAGGGTCAAAAACGTCCACCCCAGCAAGGCGAAAATCAGGGTAATGAAACCGAACAGGGCAATAAAGGGATAGCCTTCACGCGCGATCGGCTGATTTTGGTTTTGCATATGATAACAACCTCTTTAAAAAGTGAAATTCAGCCCGCCACACCCTTGGCTCCACGACCGATAACCACGGGCCCGGAACGGACAACTTCCTTGATTCCCATCGGCCTGAGCAACTCCAGTATGCCATCGATTTTTTTCGGCGAGCCGGTAATTTCAATGGTATAGGATCGAGGCGTTACGTCAATGACTTTCGCACGAAAGATATCGACGATGCGCAATGCCTCGGCCCGCGTTTCTGCTTCGGTCGCCACCTTGATCAGGGCCAGCTCCCGCTCGATAAAATCCGCCCCGGTGAAATTGACTACTTTAATCGTTGAAATCAACTTATTCAACTGCTTGGTGATCTGTTCGATAATCCTGTCATCACCATGGGTCACAATGGTCATACGCGATGTGTCAGGATCCAAGGTCGGCGCAACGGACAGACTTTCTATATTAAAACCACGCCCTGAAAACAGGCTCGAAATCCGTGACAACACACCGAACTCATTTTCCACCAGTACTGAAATCGTATGTTTCATCAGTGTTATCCTCCCGGCCGCATTCCGACCGCACAATTCAAAACAGATTTTTTAAGAAGCCAGAACCATTTCATGGATTGCCTTACCCGCGGGCACCATAGGCAGGACATTTTCGTCACGAGCAACCTTGAAATTCATCAGTACCGGACCGGCCGTGGCGAGGGCCTTTTTAATGGTCGACTCCACCTCGTCGGGTCGACTTGCCTCAAGGCCAGTCGCACCGTATGCCTCAGCCAATTTGACAAAATCGATGGGTAGTTCCATGGGGGTCTGACTGTAGCGTTCATTAAAAAACATCTGCTGCCACTGCCGAACCATGCCCAGATAATTATTATTCAAGATGGCAATCTTCACCGGCAGCTGATGTTGCACCAACGAGGCCAACTCCTGGGAATTCATCTGAAACGAACCGTCTCCAGAGATATCGATGACCTGCCGGTCGGGAAAAGCGACCTGGGCGCCAAGCGCCGCCGGCAACCCGAAGCCCATGGTGCCAAGACCGCCGGAGGTCAGAAAGGTGCGCGGTCTACTGAATTGAAAAAACTGAGCTGTCCACATCTGGTGCTGACCGACTTCGGTGGCAATGATGGCATCATCAGCGGTCAACTCTCTGATTTTTTCGATGACAAACTGCGGCTTGATGATGGAATCGGAGCCCTGATACTCCATCGGGTGCCGCTCTTTCCAGCCGGCAATCTGCTCTCGCCAGGGCTTGCTCGCCTCGATCATATCTTCCAGCAATTCCTGCTTATGATTCAGACTGCCGGAAAGTTTCCCCAGCACATCCTTCAGATCGCCGACGATGGGCAGATCGACCGCAACATTCTTGTGGATTGAGGTCGGGTCGATATCGACATGGATAATTTGGGCTTTTTCGGCGAAACAGTCAATGCGGCCGGTGACGCGATCATCAAACCTGGCGCCTACGGCAATCAGTAGATCACATTCAGCAACCGACATATTGGCATAGAAGGTCCCATGCATTCCCAGCATACCGAGGGCCGCCGGATGGCCCTGGGGAAACGCCGACATGGCCATCAAAGTCGTTGCCACCGGAATTCTGGTCTGTTCGACCAGTTTGAGCAGCTCATCGTTGGCTGCTGACAGGTTGATTCCGCCACCGATATAGAGCAGCGGTTTACGGGCCGACAGAATCAGCTTGGCCGCTTTCTCAATCTGCCGGAAGTTCCCGTTATAGGTCGGCTTGTAGCCACGCAAACTCACCCGGTCGGGATAGGAAAACTTGTATTTGGTGACCTGAATGTCTTTCGGGAAATCGATCAACACCGGCCCGGGACGACCTGTTCGGGCAATATAAAAAGCCTCCTTGACGGTGCGGGCCAGATCGCGGATATCCTTGATCAGAAAATTGTGTTTGGTACAGGTTCTGGTCATGCCGCAGATGTCGGCTTCCTGAAAAGCGTCATTGCCGATCAACGGGGTCGGCACCTGCCCGGTAATAATCACCATGGGCACCGAATCCATATAGGCGGTGGCAATCCCGGTCACCGTATTGGTCGCCCCGGGCCCACTGGTGGCGATCACAACGCCAACCTTGCCGGTGCAGCGCGCATAACCGTCTGCAGCATGCACCGCCGCCTGCTCATGGCGGGTCAAAATATGCCGGATTTTGGAGTCATACAGATCATCATAAATATTGATGACGGCGCCACCGGGGTAACCGAAAACGGTATCAATTCCTTCCAGTTTCAAACATTCAAGTAAAATCTGTGACCCGGTCAGCTCCATCTGTGCCTCCTGAAAAAACCTCGTACAATGATCTCGAATAAAGCTCTTACTCTCGCCCGTTATCCGCTAGTCGCCGATCAGGCGGGCCAAAACGCCATCGTCTTGCCGTTGATATCCCGGGAACAGAAGACTTTTCATGACCAGGGCACCGTTGTCAAGGGGAAATAATGCACGTAACGGACAAATACTGCCACCCGGAAACGGAGAACTCATACTTTTCAACTGTCCTCAGGGGTTCAAATACAGCAAAGGGTTTAAGCCGCTGCTTAAACCCTTTGCTGTATCAAAACACCCAATAACTGGGATACGGAATCAGACGGTCACGGACTGGACAATCTTTTCCATTTCGTCTTTGCCAACCAGTTTCATTTTCTTGACTTTATTTTTTTCAAGCTCTTCTTGGGGGGTTAAAAACGCTTTTTTTTCATATTCGTTGAGTTGTTTTTCAAAGATGACGTGTTCTTCGTAAAGCATGCGGAAACGGGGGTTGTTCTCGATAAGATCCTGCAAAAGGTTTTGGTCAATGTCCATTGGCACCTCCGCGCATGTAGCTGGGTTAAAACCTGTCCCTGTTCAAAGCCCTCCGATTTTTACAATGTCTCACGATCTTTCCGTTTGCCGGTGCGGCGTATTCGGCTGCGTCCCCGAGCGCAAATTTTTAATCCCAATGACGTTGCAAAAAGGCAGATCTCCAAAGCAGAAACCCCGTGGTTCGGACCAGAAAAATTAAGTCAAAACCATCTTTATTATCGCTGTCTTAAAATAACCAGATCGCTCCAAGATTGTCAACCACTAACCAGAAATGGGACACGATTGTACCGGCCTCTGTCTACCCCGTCTCCTTTGCTGGGGACGGAGTTCAAACAACCAGAGCCGGCTTAGCAGGAAGGTTTAATTCGGCATCGGATGGACGGATATAGGTCGGCTGCAATTCGGCAGCACTGCCCACAGCGCTGTCTTTAAAGGCCTGGAGCGCCAACCAAGCCGCCTGGAAAGCGTGCCGCTGATGAGCCGGAGCAGGCGGCAACAGCGCTCTTTCCCCCAGACAATCAATAATCAGATCGTGGTACAGGGAAACCCCGTCACCGACCAGGACCACCCGTGCCGGCAATTTTTCAAGCAGGGCGCGTGGCGGGAGGACCTGTGGCTGGTCGATGGCAACCGGCGAGCCGGTCAGGGTATCAAACAGCTGGGTGTAAACTTCTTTTTTACGGGCGTCCAGAAAAGCACAGACCGGCACTGCGGCCAGGGGAACACCCAACGCAGCGACCTGCAATGCCGAAACCGGAACAACCGGTTTATCCAGAACCTGCCCTAACCCTTTGACGGTTGCCAAACCGATACGCAACCCGGTAAAGGACCCTGGTCCGGTCACTGCGGCGAGCAAATCGAGGTCAGCAAGATCCCAACCGGCTTCGCCCAGCAGCAAATCAATTTGCCCAAGCAGTTTTTCACTATGGGTGCTGCGTACATTCAGTAAGGATTCTGCAACCAGGGTTTCGCCTTGGCACAAAGCCACGCTGCCCGTCAGTGAAGCCGTGTCCAAAGCCAAAATTTTGGTGTGTGAAAAATCTTTATTCATCCCCAAAGCCGTACAATGTCATTATAAAATGCCAAAACCATCAACATCAGCAGCATGGCCATTCCGACCTGCTGCGCCATCTCACGTGCTCTGATGGAGACTGGCCTGCGTAAAATCAGCTCAATACTGTAAAAAAGGATATGCCCGCCGTCCAGAATCGGAATCGGCAACAGGTTAAGAATTCCGAGCTGAATGGAAATAAAAGCCAACACCGACAGAATTGCCGCGAGATCGGTCTGTGCAGCCTGTCCGGCAATCTGAACCACGGTGATCGGGCCGCCGATATTCTTGGCGGAGACATTCCCGGTAAAGAGTTTCTGGACAAAGACCACGGTCAGGTCAATCAGTTCCCAGGTGCGCTTAGCTCCCTCTTTGAAGGAGGCAGCAAAACCGAAATGCTTCAATTGGAAACTTTGCAACGGAGCGATGCCGAGCAGGTATTCACCCTCTCCTGCTCGTTGTTGCGGAGTCACCTCGACAACATTCTGTTTGCCTCCACGCTCCAGCAAAACCGGAACCTTTTGCTGGCCGACCCGCTGAATGATGCCTTTTAAATCGTACCAGGAAGACACCTTATGCCCGTCAATCGCCAGAATCAGGTCGCCTCGCTGCAGCCCGGCCTGTGCAGCAGGCATATCCGCAGCCATGGCTCCGATCCGCGCTTCCTGAGTCGGCAACAGCCCGAGCGCCTGCATTCCCTCCAGGCTGTCATTTTCAGCGGGAATTTCGATGGTCCGGGGCTGGCCATTACGTTCAATGAGGAAACGCAGAGAATCACCGGCTTGGCTCACAAACGCCTTGTTCGCTTCATTCCAACTGTGGATCGCCTGCCCGTTCAAATCCACCACACAATCCCCGCCGACAAAACCGGCGGTGGCGGCATTGGAATCGGGGACAACATAACCGATGCAGGCGGGCTCATCGAAATAGCTGGGAACCTGGACCCCGACCATAAAGCTCACCGGCAGAATCAACAGCGGCAGCAGCAGGTTCATCGCCGGACCGGCAAGGACAATCGCCAACCGCTTCGAAACTGGTTTATGGGCGAAAGACCGGGCCGCCTCAGCTGGCGTCAGTTCGGCGTCTTCACCCTGCTCGCCACCCCCTTCACCAAGCATCTGCACATAGCCGCCCAACGGAATAATACAGATTTGATACTCCGTCTCCCCCTTTTTCCGGGAGACCAATCTGGGTCCGAAGCCCAGAGAAAACTTCAGGACTTTGACTCCACACAGTTTGGCAACGACAAAGTGTCCTAGTTCATGAACAAAAACCAGCACCCCAAGCATCAGGATTCCGGCAATAACGGTGGTCATGCATGGCCTCCACTTAACATTCGTTTAGCTTCGTTACGACTCCAGTCATCGGCCTGCAGCACACTGTCGACCGAGGAAGCCGCCTGGATCTGATGACGCTTCATAACCTGTTCAATCAGCACCGGAATGCCGACAAAATCGAGACGATTGGCAAGAAAAGCCTCAACCGCAATCTCATTGGCGGCATTCATAACCGCCGGCAAGGTCCCTCCTTCGGCCAACGCTTCATAGGCCAGCCTCAGGCAGGGAAACCGCTCCTGGTCCGGATGAGAAAATGTTAAGCGGCTCATGGCACACAGGTCAAGGGGGGGCTGTTCCAGCGGCAACCGCTCAGGCCAGGACAGGGCATAAGCGATCGGGGTCTTCATATCAGGAATGCCCAATTGAGCCAACAAAGCACCATCATGATACTCAACCAGGGAATGGACGATACTTTCCGGATGAATATGCACGGCAATCCGCTCTGCAGGAATTCCAAACAGCCAATGTGCCTCGATGACCTCCAGCCCCTTATTCATCATTGTAGCCGAATCAATGGATATTTTCCGCCCCATCGACCAATTCGGATGGGCCAAAGCGCTGCGCGGGGTAATTTCACCAAACTTCTCCCGTGCCAAATCACGGAACGGACCTCCGGAGGCGGTCAGGATCAAGCGCCGAACATCTGCGTGACGCTGTCCACTCAGCGACTGAAAGATCGCCGAATGTTCGCTGTCGACAGGGATCAGCTTAATCCCCTGCCGCCGGGCTTCGGCCATGATCAGCCCGCCAGCCATGACCAGGGTTTCCTTATTGGCCAGAGCAACGTCTTTACCTGCCTGAATAGCGGCTAAAGTGGGCTCCAGACCGGCCGCGCCGACAATCGCAGCAACCACCATATCCGCCGCAGCCAGAGTTGCACAGCGAATCATCCCGGCCATGCCAAACCCGACTTCAATTCCACTGCCGTGCAGTTTGGAGGATAAATAATCCGCGTCTTCTTCAGCAACAACAGCGACAACTTCAGGCTGAAAGACCTCGATCTGCTGCAACAACAGATCGACATTTTTGCCCGCCGCCAAAGCGACCACCCGATAATGGTGGGGAAAAGATTTGATTATTTGGAGAGTACTGGCACCGATAGAGCCGGTGGATCCAAGCAACGATAGGTTCTTCAAACGTACACCCCTAGCCTCCGTAACCATATTTGGCGATATAGTAAACGAGGGGAAAAACAAACAATAAGCTGTCCAGACGGTCAAGCAGGCCACCGTGTCCCGGAATCATGGTGCCGGAATCCTTGACCCTGCAGGCTCGTTTGAGAAGAGATTCAAAGAGGTCGCCCAGTTGGCCGAAAACACCCAAAGCGATGCCAATCCCGAGAACGCCGAACCAGCCGATGGCCTGCAGGAAAAATATTTTTGCAAACAAAACACCCAATACTGCGCCCAGAATACCGCCGTATGCCCCTTCAATGCTCTTATTTGGACTGACCGCCGGGTAAAGTTTGCGCCTACCAAACTTCCGACCAATGAAATAAGCCATCGAATCACAGGACATTACTGCGATAAGTAGCAAGAAGATCCATTGTTTCCCATGAGCAAGCTGGTGTAACGGCACCAGATGCCCGATCAGCAAAGGCAGGTAAAGCGTCCCGGAGACGAGCCAGCCCAAGCGGTGGTGAGTCTCTTCAATGGGCGGCAGACGAAACAGGAACAGCAGCGCCAGAACCAGATACAGGCCTGTGTACAACGGCACCAGCCACTCCGGCCGATTCAAGGCCAGCACCGGCACAACAGCAGCTCCGGCCGCGGCGCTGAGCCATTGTTCGAGGCCATGCTCCCCGGCCAGTCCCATTTTGTTATACTCCAACAAACTAACAAACAGGACCACGGTCAGGAAAAGACTGAAAACCATGGGACTGGAAAAACCTAACAGGAGGATCAGCAGAGGTAGAAGCACAAGAGCTGTCAGAATGCGCTGTTTAATCGTCAATCTCCCATAAGTTCAAGGTTTGTGAAGCTGTTCATCGGTCAGCCCGAAGCGACGTTTGCGCTGGCGGTAATCGTCCAGTGCGCGCTGCAGGTCATCCGCTCCGAAGTCGGGCCAAAGCACATCGGTGAAATAGAGCTCCGCATAGGCGAGCTGCCAAAGCAGGAAGTTGCTGATCCTCATCTCGCCGCTGGTACGGATCAACAGGTCAGGATCCGGAATATCGGCCGTATCGAGAAAACCGGAAAAAGTGCAGAAATCCAGTTTGTCCGGATCAAGTTTCCCCTGACAAATCTGTTGCGAGGCTCTTCTGACCGCGCGCAGGATTTCGTCCCTGCCGCCATAAGATAACGCCAGCACCAAAGTCATCCGCTTGCCGCCGGCAGTCTTTGCCTCGGCTTCACTCAAAGCCACTTGGAGCGATGAGGACATCCGACTGGTATCGCCGATAACCCGCAGACTGATGCCCTTAGCAAGCATCTTGTTTTGCTGCAATGCCAAGAACTGCAGCAGCAACTCCATTAACGCATCGACTTCATCCTGGGGCCGGCCCCAGTTTTCCGAGCTGAAAGCATACAGGCTTAAAACATCAATCCCCTGCAGCAAACATGCGTCGACAACGGCCGTAACCGCTTCCACCCCTTGCCGATGCCCGGCAATCCTGGGCAAGCCTCGCTGTTTGGCCCAGCGTCCGTTACCATCCATGATAACAGCAAGGTGCCTTAGCGGCGCTGTATGCATCGATTCTATACAATCCGACATTATATTAACTACACCGTTCAGAGAACCAGGAACATTCCCGGCTGGGAAAAATAGCACGCTTTCTCATGCTTCGGCAAGGCGAATACCGGTACAGGGTTCGATCCGGCACCGTAAGCCCCCTCTATTTCCAGCAAAACAGCTGGAAATGTTTATTTTTCCCGCCAGCGCACCGTGCAAATAAAAAAAGGGCGTTTTTCAACGCCCTTGCTATGCGATTTCAAAAATCTGTCAATCAACGACAGCATTCACCGGGCAGCTATCAAGACAGGCCCGACATTCGGTACATTCGTCAGTTATGGAATAAAGCTCTCCCGCTTCAACGATCGCCCCAATCGGGCAGCTCTCCACGCAGGTACCACAACCGATGCATTCTTCATTAATTTTGAGAGCCATTGATCACTCCTTCTCAGGCAAACAACCGATCAATCAACGTCAGACCTCCATAACCTCTTGCTCTTTTTTCTGGACCACAGAGTCGATAAGTTCCACGAATTGGTCAGTCAGTTGCTGCACGTCCTTTTCGCTACGCTTCAAATCATCTTCCGTGATTTCTTTTTCCTTTTCGAGCATCTTAAGGTTATCGTTGGCATCCCGTCGTGCATTACGCACCGAGATTTTAGCTTCCTCGGCCATCCGCTTAATGATTTTCACCATCTCCCGCCGCCGCTCTTCAGTCAGTGCCGGGACGGGGAGTCGAATCAACTGCCCATCCGAGGAAGGAGTCAAACCCAGGTCAGCCTTAAAAAGAGCCTTCTCAATTTCCGAGATCAGGTTCTTTTCCCAAGGCTGGACCGTGATCAGGCGCGGTTCGGGTGCCGATAGCGTCGCCACTTGGCTGAGTGGGGTCGGCACACCGTAATACTCGACCCTGACATCATCGAGCAAAGAAACACTGGCTCGCCCGGTACGCACCTTGGTCATATCCCGTTTCAGGGATTTAACAGCCTTATCCATGGCGGAACGGGTCTCATTAAGAACTTCATCAACCATTTTCGTCGCCTCCCTTGACAATCGTTCCGATTTTTTCTCCCAAAACGACTCTTTTGATATTGTCTCGGCTGGTCATATCGAAAATAATCATCGGCAGATTATTGTCCATACAAAGTGAAGTTGCCGTCGCATCCATGACCTGCAACCCTTGCTGCAATACCTCAAGGTACGTCAGGACCGGCAATTTGACGGCGTCACTGTTTTTCTTAGGATCGGAGGAATAAACCCCGTCAACCTTGGTTGCCTTAAGGATAACTTCGGCGTTGATTTCCATGGCCCGTAAGCTGGCAGCGGTATCTGTCGTGAAATACGGATTCCCGGTGCCGGCACTGAAAATAACCACCCGCCCTTTTTCAAGATGGCGGACGGCCCGGCGACGGATATAAGGTTCGGCAATCTGCTGCATCTCAATAGCCGACTGGACCCGAGTATTCACCCCTTGTTTTTCCAGCGCGTCCTGCATCGCCAAGCTGTTCATCACGGTGGCCAGCATTCCCATGTAATCGGCGCTGGCCCGGTCCATCCCTTTTGACGACGCGGCGAGCCCTCTGAAGATATTGCCCCCCCCGATGACCAGTGCCACCTCGACCCCGAGCGCAACCACTTCTTTGATTTCCGTGGCGATGCCGGTAATAACCTGCGGATCGATGCCGTAACCCTGCTCACCGGCGAGAGCCTCGCCGCTGAGCTTCAACAATATTCTTCGATACTTGACCGTTGCCACAAAAGCTCCTACCGGGAAAGGTTACTTGCTCAAAGCAGCAACTTCAGCCGCGAAATCATCTTCTCTTTTCTCGATCCCCTCACCCAACTGGAACCGCACAAAGCTGTTCAGGGTGATAGTAGTGCCGAGTTCTTTCCCCAGCGCTTCGACAATCTTACCGACCTTCTGATCGGGATCAATAACAAAAGCTTGCTCAAGCAGGCAGACTTCACCGTAAAATTTGTTGATCTGGCCAAGAATGATTTTTTCGACGATATTTTCCGGTTTACCGCTTTCCAGTGCCTTAACCCGCATAATTTCTTTTTCTTTTTCAACAATCTCTGCCGGAACAGCGTTCCGATCGAGGTACTGCGGAGCGGCCGCGGCGACATGCATAGCAATCTGTTTGCCAAGTTCAGCCACCTTATCATCAGCGGAATCAGTCTTAAATTCGACCAGAACACCGATTTTCCCGGCTCCATGGACATAGGCGGAAACAACACCAGTTCCGGCATCCACGCGAGTCAGACGGCGCAGGCTCATATTTTCGCCGATGGTGGCAATTTGATGAGTCAGCTCATCACCGACATTGCGCTCGGTGCCCGGGTAAGGAAGGGCCTTTAGAGCTTCAACATCAGCAACTTTGTTGGCCAGGATAACGTCACCGACATTGGCGACAAAGGATTGGAAGGCATCGTTTTTGGCAACAAAATCAGTTTCAGCGTTAACTTCGACAATTGCCCCGACGGCTCCGTCAGCAATTGCGGCGACCGCACCTTCAGCAGCCACCCGGCCGGATTTTTTCGCGGCAGCGGAAAGGCCTTTTTTACGCAGGAAATCGACAGCCTCGTCCATATTCCCACCGGTTTCAGTCAGTGCCTTTTTACAATCCATCATCCCCGCTCCGGTTTTCTTACGCAACTCGGAGACCATTGCTGCAGTTACACTCACGATATTTCCTCCATAATCTGTATGCTACGGACCACAGTCCGCGATTTATTAATATTAAACCAACGGCCGGGCCAAAAGCCCGGCCGCAGGCCTTTTTAAATCCTAGTGTACCATTTCAGGCGTCAAAAATTCAGCCTTCTTCAGCCTTGACTTCTTCAGCAACCGGAGCTTCTGCCACAACCGCTGCCGCAACTGCCGGCTCTTCGATTTTTTCATCGCGGCCTTCGGCCTCGGTCTGCTTAGCATCCTTGCGTTGCTGCACACCTTCCATACATGCCTCGGAAATTTTGGCGGCAAACAGCCGAATAGCCCGGATGGCATCGTCATTACCCGGGATCACGTAATCAATGTTGTCAGGGTCACAGTTGGTATCGACAACAGCGACAACCGGAATACCCAGTTTATTGGCTTCCTGTACGGCAATTGCCTCTTTCTTGGGATCAATGATGAACACTGCGCCCGGCAGTTTTCCCATATTCTTGATCCCGCCAAGGTTTTTCTCCAGCTTCTCACGTTCGCGCTCAAGCTGCAGAGCCTCTTTTTTGGTGTATTGATCGATAGTACCGTCGGCGACCATGGCTTCGATTTTTTTCAGCCGATCGATGCTGGCTTTGATCGTGGTAAAGTTGGTCAGCATCCCACCCAACCAACGGTTGTTGACAAAATACTGATCAGCCCGCAAAGACTCTTCCCGAATGGCATCCTGGGCCTGTTTTTTGGTGCCGACAAAAAGAACCTTTTCGCCGCTGGCAACGGTATCCTGGATGAACTGGTAAGCCGTTTTGAAATAACGAACCGTTTTCTGCAGGTCAACGATGTAAATCCCGTTCCGAGCACCAAAGATATAGGGCTTCATTTTGGGATTCCAGCGTTTGGTCTGGTGTCCGAAGTGAACACCGGCTTCAAGCATTTGTTTCATGGTGATCTGTGCCATTTTGTACATTCTCCTGTTATCTGGTTTGATTCCTCCGCTTCGTTCTGTTTCGGCAGGACCCGACTCAGCCGGGAACCATCCTGCGCAAATCCCGAAGCGTGTGAAATGGGTTAACTGCGGATCTATACCATTTCTAACGGCCACAGGCAAGTGAAAAACTGTTTATCAAAACCGCTCGACAGGCCCTTCTTCCGGCCTCTGCAACCGTCGCCGCACCACCTCTTATCCGCCTCTCCGCAGGCAACAAAAAGCGCGGGTCACTTTATCTGCGCCAAGGAGATGCATAGTTTGTTTACAGAGCAGACCCTCTGTATTAGTATGCGCCCTTATGTCAAGCATGCGAATTCATCGATATATACTCCGGGAAATTTCAGCGCCGGCACTGTTAAGCCTATTGATTTTCAGCTTTGTGCTGCTCATGGGCCGAATCCCCCGACTGACCGAACTGGTCATCAACAAAGGGGTCCCCCTGTCCCAGATCGTCAAGCTGTTCGGATTTTTGCTGCCTACTTTTTTAAGCATTACCGTTCCGCTGTCCTTTTTGCTGGCGATCCTGCTCGCTTTTGGGCGGCTCTCGGCCGATAGCGAGTTCATCGCGCTGAAGGCGTCCGGAGTCAGTCTTTACAATCTGGTTAAACCGGTTGTCGCGCTGGCGGTGTTCTTTTCCCTGCTGACCGGACTGACGACTCTCTACATCGAGCCGGCCAGCAAGACCGCTTTTAAGAGCATGCTGTTCCAGATCGCTTCCGGATCAGCCGGACTGGCCATCACTCCCGGGGTTTTTAACGATACATTTGACGGCATCGTCCTGTTTACCCATGGGATGGACGAACAGAACGGTATCATGCAGGACATTTTCATTTCCGATGAACGCGAAGGGGAAGTTCCGGCCACGATTATCGCCCGCCAGGGTCGGCTGATCAGCAACCCCGCAAAAATGGCCATGACGTTACGGCTGACCGATGGCACCATCCATCGCGAGCCCCTTGATTCTCAACATACCGCCTACCAAATCGTCCGCTTTTCAAATTATGATATCAACCTGGATGTAGCCGGCCAGTTGAATGACCAGGAACGTCGCCGATCGCGCGGCGAACTGTCCTGGGGTGAACTGTCTTCTGCCTTGAATAGCACTCAAGACAGAAAAACACGACTCCGCCTGGAGGTCGAAAAAAACCAACGTGTCGTCATCGCTTTTGCTCCCCTGGTACTGGTTCTGGTGGGGATTCCTTTGGGCCTGCAGTCGCAGCGTTCCGGCAAAGGGGCGGGGTTTTCCCTGGCTCTGATCGTGTTTCTGGTCTATTACATCCTGCTTAGTTTTGCCGGTACCATCGCGGAAAAAGGGGTTCTTCCGGCAGCACTGATCCTTTGGTTGCCGAACATCTGCTTCTTCGTCGGTGGGCTCTATTTTCTGCATCGCACCGCAATTGAGAGACCGCTGCAACTTTTTGCCAGTCCGCTTTTGCTCCTGCATAAATTGCTGAGGCTCTTCAAGCGGAGCGGAGCGGGCCAATGAAAATCATCGACCGTTTTCTGCTCAGCCACTTCACCCGCATCTTACTGTTATGCACGGCCTCTTTTATCGGCATTTACCTGCTCATCGATTTTTTTGAAAAGGTTGATGATTTCATCGACCATCAGGCAACCCTGGGCGACTATCTGTCCTACCTTGGCAACAGCATTCCGTTTATTTTGGTGCAGATTCTACCCTTGGCCATCCTCACGGCCATGGTGCTGACCCTCGGCGGCCTGGGCCGAACCAATGAAACTACAGCCATGCGAGCCTGCGGGATCAGTATCTGGCATATTGTTCAACCCCTGATGACCCTGATTCTGGGTTTGTCTCTCCTCTTGCTCCTTCTCAATGAGGTGGTAGTCCCCTGGAATACCCAACAGCTGAACGACCTGCTGGAAGTCAAATTGAAAGGGAAGCAGAAGACCGAACTGACTCGTAACGAAATCTGGTACCGCCACGGCGACCGGATCATCAATATCAAGGTTGCTCACCCACACAACAAGCGGCTCGAAGGGGTCACGGTCTTTTTCTTTTCCAAAGACCACAAACTGATTCGCCGGATCGATGCACCAAAGGTTGATTATGAGCAGGGCCGCTGGCTGGCTGAGCAGGCGGTAGACAGAAACTTTTCAGCAACCAGTGGCGATCTGCTCCAGACGTCGCCCCCGGAGCAGTTAGCTCTGCCACTGGGCCGCAGCCCAGTGGATTTCCTTGAGCGGGAAAACCCCAACAGCGAGCAGAACTTCGTAAAGTTGCGCTCCATAGCCCATAAACTGGAGCGGGAAGGTTATGATGCGACACGCCAGCGGGTTGATATGCATAATCGCCTGACCAAACCGTTCACCTGCCTGATTATGGGATTTCTCGGCATCCCGTTTGCCCTTCAGCGTGGCCGCAACAGCAATATCGCCTTGGGGATAGGGATCAGCCTTGGTACCGGAGTCTGCTATTTCATCCTACAGTCCCTGGTCACCGCTTTTGGCTATGCGGGGGCGATTCCGCCACTAGTCGCAGCCTGGGCTGCCAACATCATCTTTTTATTGTTCGGAATCTGGCTACTGCTCAACGTCAAGCAATAATCCTTTCCACGCCAATCCGCCTCTGAATCATGAAAAAAGCCCCGCATGGTCAACCACACGGAGCTCTACAGATATCAACAGCAGTTCATATCCTCAATAACGATAGGTATCCGGCTTGTAAGGACCGGTCACTGGAACGCCTAGATACTTGGACTGATCTTCTGTCAAAACCGTCAATTTCGCGCCAAGTTTGTCAAGGTGCAGACGGGCAACCTTTTCGTCCAGTTCCTTGGGCAGGACATAGACTTTGTTTTCATAACGAGCGCTGTTTTTGAACAGTTCGATCTGGGCCATTACCTGGTTAGTGAAGGAGTTTGACATCACAAAGCTGGGATGGCCGGTGGCGCAGCCCAGATTGAGCAGTCGCCCTTCGGCCAGAACAATGACGCCGTGGCCATCGGCGAACACCCAGCGGTCGACCTGGGGCTTGATATTTTCTTTTTTGATTTCGGGGTCGCGCTCCATGGCGCTCATCTCGATTTCATTGTCAAAATGGCCGATATTACCAACAATGGCGTTATTTTTCATCTGCCGCATGTGTTCCAGGGTGATGACGTTTTTATTCCCCGTGGTTGTCACATACAGATCGGCGTAGTCCAGAACATCTTCGACGCGCTTCACTTCATAGCCTTCCATCAATGCCTGTAGGGCACAGATCGGATCAATTTCGGTCACGATCACTCGGGCTCCCTGGCCGCGCAAGGACTGGCAGCAACCCTTGCCGACATCACCGTAGCCGCAAACTACGGCAACTTTACCGGACAACATGACATCGGTGGCCCGCATGATTCCGTCAACCAACGAATGGCGGCAGCCATAAACATTATCGAACTTGGACTTGGTCACCGCATCGTTGACATTCATGGCCGGGAACAACAGACTGCCATCTTTTTCCATCTGGTAGAGACGATGGACACCAGTGGTGGTTTCTTCAGTCACCCCCTTGACCGACTCTGCAGTCTGAATCCAGCGCCCCGGGTTGCCGGCGATCGATTTTTCCAGGGTTTTGACCAGTTCGCACCAGTCCTCGGGGTCGTCCTCACTGATGGCGGGCACGCTGCCTTTCTGCCATTCATTCCCTTTAAGGACGAACATGGTCGCGTCGCCCCCGTCATCAAGGATCATGTTCGGATAGCCGCCGTCGGGCCATACCAAGGCCTGCTCGGTACACCACCAGTATTCAGCGAGGCTTTCCCCTTTCCAGGCAAAAACCGGAACCCCGGCAGGATCTTCGCTAGTTCCGTGCGGGCCGACGGCGACCGCAGCGGCGGCATGATCCTGAGTCGAAAAGATATTGCAGGAGCACCAGCGCACTTTGGCACCCAGCGCGATGAGAGTTTCGATCAGCACTGCGGTCTGAATGGTCATGTGCAAAGACCCGGTGATACGAGCCCCCTGCAGCGGAAGTTGACCGTCGTATTCCTGGCGCAGCGCCATCAGGCCGGGCATTTCTTCCTGAGCGAGCAAAATTTCCTTCCGCCCCCAGGCGGCCAGAGACAGGTCTTTTACTTTAAAATCACGGGAAGTGGACACGGTTATTTATCTCCTTATTTATTGACTATAGGTTCGCCTGAATCATGTACCACAAATCGAGCGCCGGAAACAAGTTCGTGACACACCAGCAGCAGGGACCAGAGCGGAACAACTTTATAAGACGGGAAAAAATCCGCTCAAACTTTGTTCAGACAACAGAAAGACAGCTATTTTTATTAATTTTCCCGCTGTTGCAGCCAACGATAACACCCGGCAAACCAGCCGCGTAACAGCAATGCCGCGGCAAATCGACCACTGGAATTTGCGGTCAAAAAATCAAAAATCGGCTCCCAAAATGCCAGCTGCCGCAAGGATCCGCCACCCACCGGGCGATCCTGTCGGAACGCAAGCCACACATCCCAAAACAAAAATATTTGCCAGGCGTGATCCCGTACATAGCCGCCACTGGCCAACCAGATCCGCCACCGCTCCCGGCGCGGCAAATCCTTCAGCAAATCCAGGACCAAACTGAAAAATGGGCACAGCTGCAGCTTAAGGGTCATGTTCTGCTGCCGATAGATACCGGGTGCCTGTGCAAAGAATTCGCTCCAGCCGATGCTGCGAAAACACATCAACAAAGCCCCGAGCAGTTGCCGCTGCCAAAATCCTTCCATCTCAAAACGGCGTGCGGAGGTACTGACCACTGCCGGCAGTAACTGCCACTGAGCGTCTTGCCGCAGCCGCTCCGCCAGATCGGTATCCTCCATGACCGGGAGGTCTTCGCGAAAACCGCCCAGGGCGTTAAACAGCTGCCGAGGAAGAAGAAACCCCTGATCGCCATGAATGGTTTCCGGCCGACCGGTCCGTGCTTTCCATTCATAAAAATAGTAGCCGAGCGACCGATCCTCGGAGGTACGGCGGAAGTTGAGGGCAAAATGCCCCGCAACCCGGGAACTGCCGGTTCGCTGCAGATGAAGCAAACTTTTTCTCAGCGCCAAAGGATCGGCAAAGCGGCTGTCGACATGCAGAAACAACAAATAGTCGCCTGTAGCCGCCCGGCCGCCCTGGTTCAACTGCCGCCCACGCCCGGCCGGCCCCTGTATCAAGAGCAGATCCGGAATGATCAGCTGCTGCTGGAGGTATTCGACACTGCCGTCCGTCGACCCGCCATCAACTACCAGCAGCTGAAAGTGAATAGCCTTTTGCGCAGCCAGATTTTCAAGGAAACCGAACAGTTCTTCGATCTCGTTGACAATTGGAACGACTATGCTGATTTCTGGATCCTTATTCTTGTCTCTCACACCATTGCCACACAAAATTAACTTTCATTTCACTCTTCTTATGATATAAGTAATCCTGCAATTCTGCACAACCCGTACCGAAAATATTCCGGGACATTAACTTTTTGCACCAGAGAAAACAAGGGAGTAAAAGATGAGTGAAATTATTGACATCTACGCTCGCGAGATACTCGATTCGCGCGGCAACCCAACGGTAGAAGTCGAAGTATCTTTGGAATCAGGCGTCATGGGTCGGGCAGCCGTCCCCAGCGGCGCTTCAACCGGTGAACGCGAAGCCCTTGAGCTGCGTGACGGTGATAAAGCACGTTATCTCGGCAAAGGCGTTCTCAAGGCCATTGAGCATGTCAATGAAATCATCGCTGTCGAACTGATCGGCTGGGAAGCCAGTGATCAGATCGGCATTGATAAAAAGCTGCTGGAACTCGACGGGACAGATTTCAAGAGCAAGCTGGGCGCCAATGCCCTGCTCGGCGTCTCCATGGCTTGCGCCAAAGCCGCAGCTGAAGACGCCGGTCTGCCCCTTTATCAGTATATTGGCGGCGCCAATGCCAAAGAACTGCCGGTTCCGATGATGAACATCCTCAACGGCGGCGAGCATGCGGACAACAACGTCGACATCCAGGAATTCATGATCATGCCGGCCGGCGCATCCAGTTTCAAGGAAGCGTTGCGCATGGGCGCGGAGATCTTCCATGCCCTCAAGAAGGTTTTGGCCAGCAAGGGCTATAACACCTCCGTCGGTGACGAAGGGGGCTTTGCTCCGAACCTGAAGAGCAATGAAGAGGCCCTGCAGGTGATTATGGAAGCGATCGCGGCAGCCGGCTACAAGGCCGGGGAAGATGTCCTGCTGGCCCTTGATACCGCAGCTTCCGAGCTGTACGAAGACGGCAAATACACTCTCGCCAACGAAGCTCAGCCGGTGAAAAGCGCTGCCGACATGGTCGCTTTCTATGCCGACCTGGTCGACCGTTATCCCATCGTCTCCATCGAAGACGGCATGGCCGAAAACGACTGGGAGGGCTGGAAACTGCTGACCGACAAGTTGGGCGACAAAATCCAGATCGTCGGCGACGACCTGTTCGTCACCAACACCAAGATCCTCAAGGAAGGGATTGAGAAAGGGGTTGCCAACTCCATTCTGATCAAAGTCAATCAGATCGGCACCCTGACCGAAACCCTCGAAGCCATTGAAATGGCCAAACGGGCCGGTTACACCGCGGTGGTGTCCCACCGCAGCGGCGAAACGGAAGACACCACCATTGCCGATCTGGCCGTGGCCACTAACGCCGGGCAGATCAAGACCGGCTCGCTGTGCCGGACCGACCGCGTCTGCAAATACAACCAGCTGCTGCGGATTGAAGACGAACTCGACGATACCGCCGTTTTCAACGGCAAAAACGTCTTCTACAACCTGCGCTAATAAGCTGCCGCCTGAATAGACACGAAGCAAGGGCGGGAAGCAATTCCCGCCCTTTTTGTTTGTTCTTTATTCCGGAAACAGCAAATAGCTGCTGCCCTGTTTTTTTCGCTGCAACCGTCCCTGCTCAGCCATCTCCTTTAACAACACCTGCAATTGCCGATTCCCCAAAGCGGCCACCTGGCCATACAGATCGGTCTGCCTGAGGCCGGGATTTTTTCGAACCGCGGCCAGCACAATCTCTTCCGCAGACGCAGGAGCCTGCTCGGCGCGTGCAACAACCAAAGACGGCGCCTGCCCTGCCGGGCGCTCTGGTTCAGCTTTGGGGGGCGTATCATCACTGCGCGATGCTGACGGCGCCACGGCAGCCTGTTCCGCCCGGATCTCGGCTTCAAGCGCTTTCAGTCGTTGGTAGAAGTAAAATCCACCACCAAGAACCAGTAACAGAATCAGAAATCCGAACATTTTCACCTCCGCAGCACAGAAAACACCACCGATAGAAGAAGTCTCCAGTTATCATGATAACCTGTGACAAGCCTCTGTTCAAGAAACACAAAGGACATACTGGCCATTACCGAAGGATGCCCCCTTCCCCACATTCAGCAGACTGCCGACCTGCAGCACCCAAAGCAATTCAGACAGGGCTTCCCCCTCAAGGAGCAGATGCCCCATCAGTCCACCCAGTTTCTGCTCTCCCAGATCCCTTTGCAAGCTGCGCCAATCCTGCCAGCGCAGGCTATTCTCAAGCTCTTTGACCTGCCCGGCAGCCGAGATCAACATCGTCGGGGAGCAGAAATTATCCGCCCCGGCATGACTGGCCAGCATTCCGGTCACCCGGCGCAGAATAAAGGGGAATATTTCCCTGAAACTGGCTTTGAACAGGGGTTTCCCCTGACGCAGCAGCCGTAGCGGACTGGTCAGATCAATCCGCAGCGAAGCTCCGGTTTGCGGTTGTCGTTCCAACCACCAGCCCAGATCACAGATGGGCGGGGCCAGGGGGGCAGTGCCATCGAAAGAGAGCGGAACGGTTGATCCGGCGGCCTGTTCAGCCTCAAGCCGGACCAGCTTGAAGCGACCACGGTTACAATAGAAGCCCAGCGTGCCTAATTCCCGGATGAGTTCAATAAACGGTTGCAGGGCATGGATTCCGGAGCCCAGCAGGAGTACCGGCAGCACCATTCTCCGCCCCTCCACAATGGGACCAGCAACCGTACAGTCAGGGGTGAAGACCAGCGCGGGCGACGGTTTCTGGACCTGTTTTCTCAGCAATGGATCAGCCGGGAGCGGCGGCTGTAGCAATGCAGAAAGCCGGGCCAGTCCAGCCGCATCAGCCTGTTCCGGCATTTTTGCGAGGGCGCGGGACAGCTCGCGCCGCAATTGCAGGACACCTGCAGGAGGAAGGTCGAAAGAATCCTTGAATTCGAGGAGAAAAAAGAGCTTGATGTATTCAACACGCTCCAATTGCGCAGGAAATGGAGGAAGATATCCCATGCCGACTCCGATTTAATTGCGCCCGGCTCAAGTTTTTGCTACAACCTGAGCCAACGGTGCGACTACTGCAAAAAGACCAGCGCGACTTGCCGGGATGGCAACCGCACGCGCCAGTCTAACTGTTCAAAAATCGCTTGTCACTTAGAGTATATAGACGGAGAGAAAACGGATGTTTCAATTTACCCTGATCAATGAAGACAGCAGCACCCGGGCCCGCCGCGGACGGCTGGAAACCCCGCACGGAACTATTGAGACGCCGATTTTCATGCCGGTCGGGACCCACGGCGCACTCAAAGCCATGACCCCGGCCCAGGTCCATGAAACCGAAGCCCAGATTATTCTCTCCAATACCTATCATCTGCATCTGAAACCTGGAGAAGGACTGGTCAAAAAAGCCGGCGGGCTGCATAAATTCATGAACTGGGATAAGCCGATTCTAACCGATAGTGGCGGGTTTCAGGTGTTTTCCCTGCCGAAAAAAAGAATCGGCGAGGACGGCGTACACTTTCGGCATGAGTACAGCGGAGAGGAAATTTTCCTCGGCCCCAAAGAAGCCATGCAGATCGAAAACGATCTGGGCGCTGACATCATCATGGCCTTTGACGAGTGCATCCCCTATCCGTCCAGCCATGATTACGCCGCCAAATCGATCAAAAAGACCATCCGCTGGGCGCAGAGCTGTCTCACTCATCACGCACGCCGAGACCAAGCCCTGTTCGGTATCGTTCAAGGCAGTGTTTACGAAGATTTACGGCGTATCTGCGCCGAAGAGCTGACCGCCATGGATTTTCCCGGTTATGCCATCGGCGGAGTCAGCGTCGGCGAAGGGCTCGAACTGCTGAAGCAGGTGGTGGACTATACCGAACCATTCCTGCCCAAACACAAACCCCGCTACCTGATGGGGGTCGGTCTGCCCGAAGACATCCTTGAATCCATCGAACGCGGTATGGATATGTTCGACTGCGTTATCCCGACCCGTTACGCGCGCAGTGCCACATTATTCACCAAACGGGGGAAAATCCGTCTGACCAATCGTAATTTCAGGCGGGATTTTTTCCCGGTTGATCCGTCCTGTGATTGCTACTGTTGTCGCAACTTTACTCGGGCGTACCTGCATCATCTGTATAACGCCAACGAAATCCTTTCCGCGACCCTGGCGGCAATTCACAATGTCCGCTTTTATCTCAATATGGTCGCCGGAGCCCGGGCCGCCATTGAGGCTAACGATTTCAAGGCCTTTAAAAAGGACTTCCTCGCCGAATACCTGGCTGACGGCAAATAGCTCCTGGCTCAGCGGTCCCCGGGGACTGTGCGGGTGATATAACTTGAATAATCTTTGACCGTCGGCGTGTACGCATCATGGAGCAACGGCGATGAAATAAGAAAATCTGCGGTGGAACGGTTGCAGGCCGTCGGAATGTTGTATAAAGCCGAAATTCTTAACAGAGCTTTGACATCCACATCGTGGGGCTGCGGCTGCATCGGGTCCCAGAGGAAGATAACCATGTCGATCTCACCATCGCAGATCATCGCTCCTAACTGCTGATCACCTCCGAGCGGGCCCGACTTCAATTTGACGATTTGAAAAGCGTCAGCATCTTTTGCCGTCAGCTTGTCTTTCATCGCCTCTTCGACCAATCGGCCCGTGGTCCCGGTCGAAACCAGTTGATGCTGTTTGAGAGCGGCAAAATTCCACTCGACCCATTCGATCAGGTCCTTTTTTCTATTGTCATGGGCCACAAGGGCGATCCGCTTGGTCTTTTCCATAGTCTTCCAGTTCCTTTTTCGTTAGCAAACAGCAACAGCGCCGCCCGCATTCCCGTCACGGCCATATCAGGCTGTCATTCCAAGGTTAAAAAGAGATGAAAAAAATATATTTTTTTACTCACAATGTCATTCGCTAATTTCACTCCAGACAACCTCCTCAGCCCGCAACGGCCGCGGAGTCATGAATGGCGGCATGGCAACGACCCGAGTTGGCGGCGGGGGCGCCAGCTGCCGAAACAGTAGATCGGTCCTTCTTCGATAGGTTTTTGATAAATGCATCGGCACAAACCGGGCGGGCCGCAGCATCCTGAGCAATTGATTAACATCCTCGCTGCAAAGATGATCGGCAACCCTGGCCTTTTCTTTGTCTTCGCCTAAATAGGTACATTCGCAGAACAATAACTCCACTCCGGCCATGAATCCGGCAATGGTCCTGATATTTTCCGCGCGAAAGCCAATATCGCTGATATAGCCCAAAGAGGATACAGTTTGCGGCGACACGATCTGTTTGAGTAGCTCATCCAACTGGTCGATTTCATGGATCTGTTTTTCGCCGCCGTTGTCGAGGGGCACCGTCAAGCGGACATTCCCTGGCCGACGAGTGAAGAAATACTCCTTGATTTCGCCCAGCCAGGAGCCGGGACGCAGCCCTAATTCTGTCAGGCGGGCTGCATCGATTCTGAAGGCCGGCCGTTCATCAAGCCGGTAGATAAGACTCTCGATACCATGGCTACAGGAATCGGCATAGACCAGGCAGTGGGCTGTCTCGTAAATGGGGCTGCTGTCGCGGATCCTAGTCTCCAGCAGGCTGCGTTTGAAACCGGAAGGACCGGAGAACAGATACGTTGTGATCTGCGCTGGCGAGACCTCGTGGACCCTGAAACTGCACCAATAATCTTCAACCAGATTCCAATCATAGCCGGCCAGTTTGTGAGCCATTTTATCAGCAAGTCCGGTGGGACCGAACAAATCCAGGGTGCGGTTTGCAGCAATCAGATGGCGAATGACGCTGTCGATGCCCATCCAGTGATCCATATGACCATGGCTAATGAAAATTGCGTCCAGATGGGTAAAATTTCGCTTGGCGAGATGATGCACCTGACCACAATCGAACATGAGCAGGCGCCCTGAAGGCCGGATGCGCACCAGCAGGATCGGGTCATCCAGCAAACCGGCAAAAAATATCGGTTCAATGTGTCGAAACCTGAAAGGTTTTTTCACGACCGCTCTCACCCCAACAAAAAAAGGAGCGCAAACGGCTCCTTTCTGGCAACCCGGAAAGCAGCTTCAGGGCTGGTATTCGATTTTCGATTGCTGCACGGTTTTGCACTCCGGGCATCTAAATACCCGGATGTCATGCCACCAGGGTTCATCACCCCAATAGGACTCATGACCGATGCAATCGATATTTTCGACATCGTTGATATTTTTCGCATCCTCGCAGACCGGGCAGTAGACCCAGATCTTACCGTCGGCACAAGCCTGCAGGAATTCGCCGGGGTTGGACATAAGTAAAATTCCCTCTACTCAAGTTTTTGAAATATTATTGGTTTTCCCCTCAGCCCGCAATTTTTTAACCGACCGTCCGGAAATCCCCCAGCTGTCGGTTTCAAACTCCTTGATAATAACATGGGTCGAGGCAGGATTCTTGTTAAGGACTTTTACCAGCAACTCGGTGATACCGTCGACAAGCTCGGCTTTCTGTTCCGTACTCGCCCCCTTGGTGATATTCACTTCAACATACGGCATAAGTCGATTCCTTTCAAACAATGACAGATAACAATAAGTTTCAAGTGGTTATTATCCCCAAGGGATAATAACAATGCAACAGCAATACGAAGTCAGGGACATTTAATCAGCTTAATGATCCGCCGCAACCGCCAGCGCTGCTGCCAAGACAGAGGTTGATCGGTATACAGACTGCGCCCTAAATTACCGACAAATTCATCGCTCAACGGGTCCTTCAATTGCCCGGCAGCCTGATACAAGCCGGTCGACGGAGCTAATTCAGAAAGCCCCTGTTGACGGGCAACTTTGCGGCGAAAATCCCGCACCAGAATCGCAACGCTGAAGCGGCGCAGGAACCAGCCGCCGGTTAAGGACAGCACCAGAAACAACGGCAAACCAATCAGGAACGGCGCTTGCGAAACAGCGGACTCGGACTGACCGGTTCCAGCGTTTTGGCGTTTGCCAAAAACTGCTTTGAGCAGACCCAGCTGCCCCTGCAAATCGTAGTTCAACACGTTTCTGGTCCAGAGCAGCACCAGGGTGTCGGTAAGAATCTGCCAGTTCGACAGCCCCTGGCCACGCTGCCCGGCAAAGGACTGCTCTGCATTCACCGCCAGTCGGCTGGGATCCAGGCGTTGCCAGACACCCTGCTCATCAAGGGCCTCCACCCAGACGTGGGCACGATTTTCCGTGACCAGGTAATATCCGCCCAACTCGTTGTAGTCACCACCCAGATAGCCGCCGACCAAGCGGCTCGGAATCCCGGCTAGGCGCAGCAAAGTGGCAAAAGACGAGGCGAAATACTCACAATAGCCCCGCTTGGATTCAAACAGGAAATAGTCAACCGGCTGCTCCGTCAAGACTATGTTTTGGGCTGAATAGCTGAGCTGCTGTGCCCGGAAAAAATCTTCCAGAGCCTGCACCTTCTGTGCAAAACCGCCGCTAAGGGCACGGATCCCGGCGGCGACCTCGGCCAGTCGCGAGGAAACAGTGTCAGGCCGGGTCAGATAAAATTCCGCGCTCCCCCGGAGCAAGCGGTGACTGTCCGCAGCCCAATCCATCAGGTACCCCTGCTGGCGCCGGTCCCGCCCCCGGCGCAGGAAGATCCCATCCGCAGCCTGAGTATAACGCAAGCCGCTGAGATCAGCGCTATGATCCAGGCTGACCAGATAACGATCCGCCTGGGCTTCCAACTGCATGGCAACCTGCCGCTGCGGCCCACTCCCCGGGACATAATTCTCCTGTGGAATACGCTCAGCCCGCAGCCAGGAGGCCCCGGCGATACGATTCAACACGACTCCGCGCCAATACAGCGCGTCCACCGGTAACCGCTCGGTTTCAGCCCGGAAAGCAACCTGGTTATTTCCAACCAGCTCTGCAACAGAGCCCGGTCGAATCCGGTCAGTCATGCCAATGGTCGAACGCGCGGGAGGATTGAGAAAATTCCATAGAGGTAACTGGGTCCGCGGCAAAATGAAGAACAGCCCCCCCATCAGCAACAAGGACCCGGCTGGCAGCACCAGCAACACCTTTCCCAGCAGCCTGAATTCATTCCGGCTGAAACTGATCCGGTTGTCCGCCGTGACGAAACTCAGCAAGATCAATCCCATGGTCAGGCTGGTAACCAGAGTCACCAGACAGCCGAGATAAACCAGATTAAGGGTCAACAGTGAAGACGCCCCCAACACGACCAAGGAGAGTAAAAAAATCTGCAGAATACTACGGGGTGATTTCGGACCGATCAACCGTTCAGCCAACAGCAGACAGAGGATCTCCACCAACGGCAAGACAATGTCGGTTCCGGACATGCGCAGGATCAGAATCCCGATCAGGCTGAGAACCAGACCGGCGACGACCAGCCGCAATATCCGCCCCGCAACGGGCAGCGGCGACACGGCCCACAAAAAACCACCACCCAGCACGGCCAGCACCCACCAATGCAGGAATGGAGCTGCGGGAATGGTCGCCGCCAAGACTCCGACATAGAGCAGGGAGTCAAGAATTTTGGCCAGACGGATCATACAAAGCCAGCGCTTTCAATAACCGATACTTATGGCTGTCACCCAGAGCCGGCCCCCACCAGCGGTCCGCCAACCGCAACCCGACGGCCCGCCCCTGGCGATAGTGATGATTGATCAAATAACACCCCTGACTTAAGCGCGCCTCTACCTCTCCCGACAGCTCATTAAGGTCAATAAGAACACTTTCTGAAAGCGGCCGATTGAGTTGTTTGATTTTCAGGTTCTGCTGCCGGGCTGACAATTTCCAGTGAATTGTTTTCAGAGGATCACCAGGAACATAGTCACCAATACTATGGAGATCGCCTTCGGAGCCTCTTGCCGTGGATTCCTGAATGAGGGCCGCCGGGTTCGCAGCCTCGACCAAGGGCTGAGTTGTGGCGTTCGGGGTGGGGAATACCAGCAATTGCTGTTCGTCGCTCCATTGCCGTGAGCGAACAAAAAAATTCACCGGAAAGCAGGAACAGAGTCGTAAATCGGGCAACGGCTGATAACCACGCCGGGCCATTGTCAAAGGAAGGTGTCCGCTCACCCCCTGGCCGGCAGGAATAATCGGCGCCAGAAAAGAATGTCCGGCAATCTCAACTCGGACCAGAAAAACTGGCCAGAATCGGTGCCGATTGAACACTTTAACCGTCGCGGAGCCTTGAATTCCGGCATACAATTCCTGCCCCGGCAGACATGAAACCGTAACTTGCTGCAGATTTTTCTGCCCCAGCAACCCTGAAACAGCCATAAACCCCAGCAATGCCGATACCAGCAGATAAAGCAGGTTGTTACCGGTATTTACGGCAGCGAACCCGAGCAGCAGGGTCAACAGGATATACAATCCACCGGCAAGGGTCAGAGTCAGGCGATAGGAACGGCGACTTTTTCCAGCAAAGATTTCAGAACCTCCTCTTTCCGCAGCATTTGAAATTCAGGATTCAGCAGTATCCGGTGGCTTGCCACGGCCGGAGCCACGTGCTGAACATCTTCCGGGATCACAAAATCCCTGCCTTCGAGATAGGCGACGACCTTTGCAGCCGCAGCCAGGCTCAGCCCCCCTCGGGTGGAAATTCCGGAAAGGATGCGCGGCTCGTTACGACTGGCATCGAGCAGTTGATAAATGTAATCCACCACCCGATTATGAAGTTTGATCTCATCCCTGATAAATTGCCGGGTCTGTCTGATCTTGTCTGGTTGCAGCAGCGGCTGAATGGTGGTCAATGCATCCCGGGCACTGCCGTTCCGGATAATCTCTCTTTCCAGAGCCGCTGGAGGGTAGCCGATGTCGGTCTTGAGCAGAAAACGGTCGAGCTGGGCCTCGGGGAGCGGAAAGGTGCCGACCTGATCAAGCGGGTTCTGGGTCGCTATGACCATAAACGGATCGGGCAGAAGGTAGGTCTCCCCTTCCACCGTCACCCGGGCCTCCTCCATCGCTTCAAGCATCGCGCTTTGGGTTTTCGGGGTGGTTCGGTTGATTTCATCAACCAACAGGAGGTTATTAAAGATCGGGCCGCGGACAAAGCGGAAATGGTTCTTTTTTTGATCGAAGATGGACAGCCCGGTGATATCCGAAGGAACCAGATCGCTGGTACACTGAATACGGCCGAAATCAAGGTCCAGAGTCCCGGCCAGAGCCAAAGCCAGGCTGGTCTTACCGAGCCCTGGCAGATCCTCGATCAACAGATGTCCGCCAGCCAGTAAACAAATCAGGGCCGTACGAATCGCCCGATATTTGCCCTGGAGATAATCACGGGAAAGGCTGTCAACAATTTCAAGAAGTTGTTTGCGCTGGTAAAGTTCCATGCCGGTCCTTTTTGGTCGTTGTCAGCATTATACGTTATTTGAAACCAAATGTGAAAATGCCTTCTGGACTAAAACAAGCAGGAGCGACATAGCTCGGCGATGGCGGCCTGGAAAAAAACTGCGCTGATTATCTGATATAGTTTGACGAGAAGAAAAACCAAAAAAGGCCTCGCAGAAAACTGCGAGGCCTTGGAATTTTATGCTCTTATATTTTTAGAGCTTACAAACGTTGCTGGCTTGAGGACCTTTTTGACCTTCAACAACGTCAAAGCTGACCCGCATACCTTCAGCCAGAGATTTGAAGCCGTCTCCGCCGATTGCTGAAAAATGCACGAAAACATCCGGACCATTATCCTGCTCAATGAAACCGAAACCTTTTGAATCGTTAAACCACTTGACTGTACCTTCTGCCATCTTGCTATCTCCTTGCTTGGGTCCCCTTAAGGGGATGTTTACGTGATGCAGCGTTTTAGCTGCATGCTAAAAAAAACCGCTCAGCCCAACTTGGTCTGTGCGGGTCTTCTCTGTCTGGCAGTAAAAAGTCAACACAAACTGGGCTTTAAGCAGAAGCAACGCTATCACGGACCCGTTTTAAAAGCAAGTAATTAGATGCACAACTAATGATATTTTAAAAAATATTTTCACTAACAAATTCAATACTTTAATCATTCAACATCGAAAAGATGTCATTTTTTCAGGAATTCTTTGTTAAAAATCAAACAAGGTTCAATTAAAGGCAACCACAAAACTTCCGGTAAATCCGCGACCGACAAAATCGGCCATGGCCAGCTCCGCATGGTGCAGAGATTTGTAATCACCGACCCGAACCCGATACAATTTTCGCTCATTGACAAGCGCCGTCGCAACCACGGCTTTGCCATATTTTGCTTGCATTTGGGATGCCAGCTTATAGGCGTTGTCAGCATTGGCAAAAGCCCCAATCTGGATGGCGAAACTCCCGGCATCATAGCTGGCCGGGGCCACATAACTGGTTTGTCCCTGCACCACCTGGCGATAACCTAGAGCCTCAATCTGGACCGGAGCGGTTCCTGTTTCGACAATCCCCAGTTGTTTGGCAGCCCCATAGGATAAATCAATGATCCGACCGGCCACAAAAGGCCCTCGGTCGTTGACCCGGACAATAATCTGTTTTCCGGTTTTTAGATGGGTGACCTTGACATAAACACCCATGGGAAGGGTTTTGTGGGCGGCACTCAGACCGTACATGTCATAAGTTTCACCGTTACTGGTTTTCCGGCCGTGAAATTTGGACCCATACCAGCTGGCAACCCCGCGCTCCTGAAACCCCTGGTGACTGCTCAGCGGTTGATAACGCTGGCCGTCAACCTCATAGGGCTTCTGCCAGCCAGGCAGTTCCCTGGTGGCAGGCGAATCAATCACTCTACTGGTATGCCCCCCGCCACAACTGGAGAGCATGAGCGCCAGAGGCAGGAATAAAGATAATCTCCACACGCCAAGCAACTGCTTCATAGATCTTATTTCTTCGGTTCCTCGATCTCGGTCATGGCCCGGAACCGCTGATAGCGTTGCTCGACCAGACCTTCTGGTGAATACTCTTCAAGCTCGGTCAAATGCTTCAAAAGGTACTCTTTGAGGATCTCGGCGGCGTGGTCATGATCCTGGTGAGCCCCACCGAGGGGTTCCGGAACAACATCGTCGATGACCGTCTTGAGACTGTCAACATCCTGGGCTGTCAATTTGAGGGCTTCAGCGGCTTGGGCGCCTTTGCTGCCATCTCCCCAGAGAATAGCCGCACAGCCTTCCGGCGAAATAACCGCATAGACTGAATATTGCATCATCAGCACCCGGTTGCCGACCGCGATGGCCAGAGCGCCTCCGGACCCACCTTCCCCGGTCACAGTGACGATGACCGGAACTTTCAACATTGCCATTTCACGCAGATTGCGCGCAATCGCTTCGGCTTGGCCACGCTCTTCGGCACCAATACCCGGGAAGGCCCCCGGGGTATCCACAAAGGTGAAGATCGGCAGACCGAACTGATCAGCCATCTGCATAACCCGCAAGGCCTTGCGATATCCTTCCGGGTTGGGCATGGCAAAATTGCGCATCACCTTTTCTTTGGTATTGCGCCCTTTTTGATGCCCAATGACGCAACAGGGTTTACCCTCAATACGCGCAAACCCGCAAACCAACGCGGGATCCTCCCGGAAATTCCGATCGCCGTGGACCTCAAACCAGTCGGTGAAGATGCGGTCGATATAATCAAGGCTGTAGGGACGATTGGCATGTCGAGCCAACTGGGTCCGCTGCCAACGCGTCAGATTGGAAAAAATTTCTTTTTTCAGTTTATCAGCCTTTTTCTCCAACTTGCTTATTTCGCTGGAAAAATCGACATTATCAGTGGAATATTCCCGTAATTCGCCGATTTTTGTTTCAAGTTCGGCGATCGGTTTTTCAAAATCGAGGTAGTGGTTCATTGCATTCCTCCCTGCCCGTTAACGTTGCCGGTGCATGGTCTTTATCCTGAGTTTCCGGAAGTGCATCACAGTATAGCTTCCGAGCCGGCAGGTCAAGTATAAGTCCCTGGAACCAATCGGTTTCCATGCAAATTCATTCAAAATTCATCACATTATACCCAAACAAAGCTTCCGCATCAGCCATTGCTTCATCGGATGCGGCCATTTTCAGCTGCTCAGGCAGTTTAATGACCGTTTCACTGCGATTCGGGATGACAATGTGCAGGCGCACTTCACAGTCGCCGCGATATTTCTGGACGATCGATTTCAACTGACGCATGTGCATATCACCAAGGCCCGGGGTCGTCAACCGGATGTGCACCGTTCTGGCCAGCGTCTTTTTCACCTCACTCAGCAGCGCAACTTCCGTTGCCAGCACCTTGCAAGCCTCTTCCCCGACATCCAATTCACCGGTGATCAAGAGCGGATCTTCCCCTTTGAGCAGCTCCATGCCCGCAGCATAGACTTCCGGGAAGACCACCACTTCAACGGAACCGCTTAGATCCTCTAGGGAGATAAACGCCATGCGGTCACCTTTTTTGGTGATCAGTTCCTTAATTCCGGAGACAATCCCGCAGACCCGGACCTTCTCCTTGTCGGTCCGCTCATGCAAGGCAGCGGCTTCGCAGGTAGCAAAACGTTTGATGGCGTCGCTATGGCGGGCCAACGGGTGCCCGCTGACGTAAAACCCGAGGGCGTCTTTTTCATGGCTCAACAGGGTCTTTTCGTCCCATTCGGCAATGTCCGGCAGAACCCCGTAGCCGTGCCCGCCGACCGAGAGAATCTCCTCACTGCCAAACAGAGAATCCTGCCCGGACTGCTGCTCTTTCTGCAGCCGCTGACCGATCTCCATTGAGTCTTCAAGGCCAGCCAGGTACTGGGCCCGCTTCCCGCCAAGTGAATCGAAGGCACCGCATTTGATCAATGCTTCGCCGACCTTTTTATTCACCTTGCGCAGGTCAACCCGTTCACAGAAATCCTGCAACGAGGCAAACGGCTCTTCCTTGCGCACATGCAGGATCGACTCCAGGGCCGAAGCACCAACCCCTTTCACCGCGCCGAGACCGAAACGAATCGCTTCGTCAGAAACGGTGAAGGAGCGGTCGGAGGCATTGATATCCGGCGGCTGCACTTCAATGCCCATAGCACGAACTTCGCTGATATTTTTAATAACCTTGTCGGTATTCTCCATGTCCTCGGTGAGCAACGCGGCCATGAACTCAACCGGATAATGAGCTTTGAGGTAGGCGGTATGATAAGCCACCAGGGCGTAGGCTGCAGAGTGGGACTTGTTGAAGCCGTAAGCCGCGAACTTCTCCATCAGGTCGAAGACCGCCTCCGCCTTTTTCAGATCAAGCTGGTTTTCTTTGGCCCCGGCCATGAAGATCTGCTTCTGCTTGGCCATCTCTTCCGCTTTTTTCTTCCCCATGGCCCGGCGCAACAGATCCGCTCCACCCAGGCTGTACTTGGCCAGAGTCTGGGCAATCAGCATGACCTGTTCCTGATAAACGATGACACCGTAGGTATCTTTCAGAATCGGCTCCAGTTGGGGAAAATCGTATTTGAACTTTTCCACCCCGTGCTTACGCTTGATAAAGGAGTCGACCATCCCTGACCCGAGGGGGCCCGGCCGATACAGGGCGACCATGGCGATGAGATCCTCGAAACAGCTCGGCTTCAACTTGACCAGATACTCTTTCATGCCGCTCGATTCGAGCTGGAAGACCCCGGTGGTTTCCCCATGGGAGAGCAACTCGTAGGTTTTCTGGTCGTCATCGCGCACCAGCTTGAGGTCGAACGCCGGGTCCTTGCCAGCCCGGATCAGACGCACCGCGTTCTCGATAACGGTCAAGGTTTTCAGACCGAGGAAGTCGAACTTGACCAGGCCGATCTTCTCCACATAACTCATCGGATACTGCGTCACCTGGCCGCCGGATTTGGGATCGACATAGAGGGGCAGGTATTCCGGCAACGGTTTCGGCGTCACCACCACCCCGGCGGCGTGGGTCGAAGCGTGCCGGGTCAACCCTTCCAGGGCCAGGGCTATTTTGACCAGTTCCTTGACCTTGGGATCCTTCTCGATGAGATTTTTAAGCTGCGGTTCCTGCTCAATGGCGTCCTTCAGGGTAATGCCGAGGACATTGGGGACCAACTTGGCGATTTTGTCCACTTCGCCGTAAGGAATATTCAATGCCCGACCAACGTCACGCAGCACCCCCTTGGCCAACATAGTGCCGAAGGTGATAATCTGGGCAACATTTGCCGCACCGTATTTGGCCCGCACGTACTCGATGACTTTCTCCCGGCCATAGATACAGAAATCGACGTCGATATCAGGCATCGAGATCCGCTCGGGGTTAAGAAAGCGTTCGAACAGCAGGTTATAGGGGATCGGATCGATATCGGTGATGCGGATGGCAAAGGCGACCAGGCTGCCAGCCGCCGATCCACGTCCCGGGCCGACCGGGATGTTGTGATCCTTGCCCCAGTTAATAAAATCGGCCACGATCAGAAAATAGCCGGGGAAACCCATCTGCTTGATACAGTTCAGCTCCTCCTCAAGCCGCTCCTCATAAATCTTGACATCTTCGTCCGTCAATTCACGTAGCTTACGGATCTCGGTAAGGCGTTCGACCAGGCCGGTGCGGCTGCTCTCCGCCAGGACCTCGTCAAGAGTCTGATCCAGCGGTTTTTCATATTGAGGAAAATGATAGGTCTTGAAATCGAGTTCCACGTTGCAGCGCTCGGCGATCCGAATGGTATTGGCGATGGCTTCGGGTTGGTTGGGAAAAAGCGCCGACATCTCTTCGGAAGACTTGAGATAGAACTCGTCATTGGGAAACCGCATCCGGTTTGGGTCGTCCATGGTTTTGCCGGTCTGGATGCAAAGCAGGACCTCGTGAGCCACCGCGTCTTCTTTTTTTAGATAATGACAATCATTGGTCGCCACCAGCGGCAGGGCAAGTTCGTTGGCGATCTGGATCAAACCGGCGTTGGCTTTGGCCTGCTCCGGCAGATAATTCTCCTGCAGTTCGATATAAAGCCGCTCGTTATCGAAGATCTGCGCCATCTCCCGAGCCCGGTTGAGGGCTTCTTCCGGCTGGTTCAGATTGATCAGGGTCGGCAGCTCCCCGCCCAGACAGGCGGTCAGGGCAATCAATCCTTCATTATGCTCGGCGAGCAGTTCCCAGTCGATCCGTGGCTTGTAATAGAAGCCCTCACGGTAGGCGGCGGAAATCAACCGACAGATATTCTTGTAGCCGGCCAGGTTCATACACAGCAGCACCAGGTGATAGGAGGCCTCCGACGACCCCCGGGCGTTCCCTTTGGTAAACCTGGAACCCGGAGCCACATAGACCTCACAACCGAGGATCGGCTTGATGCCGGCGGCCATCGCCTTGCTGTAGAATTCAACAGCACCGAACATGTTGCCATGATCAGTCATGGCCACGGCTGGCATTTTGAATTCCTTGGCCCGATTGATTAGTTCATTCAGTTTTATCGCCCCGTCAAGCAGGCTGTATTGGCTGTGCAAATGCAGGTGAACAAAATTGGAGTGTTCCATATATACTTGTATTTCCAGAAGAGTTTAGTAAAAATGAGTGGCGGGAAGAGCCGGATGAAAGTTCTTTTTGTGCCGTTGGGATGACCTGCTTCCCTGCTGACTGAACCGGCCCCCAAACTTGAATGAGCTTATCATCCGCGCAGATTGACGGTCAAGAAAGGACTGTGCTGCGAAGCGTGGGAAAATCAGTTACAGTTTAGAAAACTTCCCTCTCCCCGTTGCCGAAAGAATCTTCCCCTGGCAGCGGCAGACGGTTTTACCAGCGTAGCAATTTTGGCTGACACTGCAAGAAAAGGATTTAAAATATGCGTATCGAAACCGACCTGAAGCTGGGCTTCAAGGATGTCCTCATTCGCCCCAAGCGTTCGACTTTAAAAAGCCGGGCCCAAGTCAAACTGGAAAGAACCTTCACCTTCCTGCACAGTCGACGCAGCTGGACCGGGATCCCGGTCATTGCTGCCAACATGGATACCGTCGGCACCTTTGAACTGGCTGATGTCCTGGCGCAATTCGGCTTGCTGACGGCCGTCCACAAACACTACAGCGTGCAGCAGTGGAATGAGTTCCTCAAGGATAAGGAAAAAACCATTTTCAACCACATTATGGCCAGCACCGGCACAGCGGAGAGCGATTTCAAACTGCTTGAGCAGATCATCGCCGCCCACCCCCTGATCGAGTTTATCTGTATCGATGTCGCTAACGGTTACGCGGAAGCCTTCGTCGACTTTGTCAAACAGTGCCGGGACAGTTTCCCGGACAAAACCATCGTGGCCGGCAATGTGGTGACCGGAGAAATGGTTGAGGAACTGCTGCTCTCCGGCGCAGATATTGTCAAAGTCGGCATCGGGCCCGGATCGGTCTGTACCACCCGGGTCAAAACCGGCGTCGGTTATCCCCAACTGTCTGCGGTTATCGAATGTGCCGACGCCGCCCACGGACTGGGCGGACGAATCATTTCCGATGGCGGTTGCATCTGTGCCGGCGATGTTTCCAAAGCCTTCGGCGGCGGCGCTGATTTTGTCATGCTGGGCGGCATGCTGGCCGGACATGATGAAAGCGGTGGCCAGTTGATTCAGCGCGACGGGCAACAATACAAGCTTTTTTACGGCATGAGTTCGACAACCGCCATGGGCAAGCATGCCGGAGGGGTTGCCGAGTATCGCGCCTCCGAAGGGAAAACCGTTGAGGTTCCGTATCGGGGACCGGTAGCAGAGACGGTCAAGGACATTCTCGGCGGGGTCCGTTCCACCTGTACCTATGTCGGCGCCGCCGCCCTTAAGGAGCTGACCAAACGCACCACCTTTATCCGCGTCCAGGAACAGGAGAATAGAACCTTTTCCTGAGCGGATACCCCGTGAAAACATGACTTGACCAGGCGTAAGCCGTACCGACCATTGCCAGCTAAGGAACCCAGGAATGCCCGCGACCAGCTCCATAGAGTACAACTTCCATCCCCTTCGGGATGCCCTGTACAACGAATTGCACGTTCGGCCGTTTTATGCCCTCGGCAGCCCCCAGCAGATCACCCACCTGGCCGCCTGCTGCCACAATAATGAAGAACTGCAGCAATCCTATCAACTGCTCTGCAACCTCTGCCGCCGTTATGGAGTCAACATCCCTGCCCAGGACAGCGTCACCTTTCACGAAGATTTCGGGAACTTCACCATCCACTGGGAGCTGCATGCCGAATTTTACTCCCTGACCATTATGCAGCCGCTGGCCGAAAAGGACCCGTTCAATTCACCCCCTATCAAACTGCTCCCCGCCGACTGGGTCAGCCAGCTTCCAGGACAGATGATCACCGCTTTTCATATTGTCATCGACACCGGCCAGCTCAGTTATGAAGCGCCGGCGCTGAGCCGTTATTTTGAAGGGCAGCAGGTCATGGCCAGCAATACCTACGGAAAAAAAGCGCAGATTTTCTCGGCCTTTCGCCTGCATGGTGATGGCCACGGTCGCTTCATCATCCGCCACAACGGTCTGAGTTTGGCAGAACTTGGTCAGCTCAATCGCCGCCTGACCGACCTGGAGACCTATCGCTTGCTGGCCTTGATTTCATTGCCCATGGCCAAAGAGATCGGCCCGGAACTGCTGGAAATGGATCGTAAGCTGGCGGATATTCTGACTGTGGTCACCGACCTTGATAACGATCGGAGCGAACGCGAACATCTTGAGATATTGACCGGAGTTCAGGCCCGGCTGGAAGCCTATCGAACCGAAACCAACCGTCGCTTTTCCGGCAGCCGGGCTTATCATCAACTGGTCAAGGACCGGCTGGAGGGCCTGAAAGAGGAGCCCCTGGAAGACTTTTTATCCATAGGCGAGTTCATCAATCGCCGGCTCAATCCGGCCATGCGGACTTGCGAAGCGGTCCAACTCTGGATGGACGATCTGTCCAAACGAATTGAACGGGCCAGCGACCTGATGAGAACCCGGGTCAACCTGATTATTCAGGAACAGAACCGTTCCCAGCTGACAGCCATGAACCGGCGCAGCAGGCTGCAGTTTCGGCTACAGGAAACAGTGGAAGGATTATCCATCGCCGCGATTAGCTATTATGCGGTTGGGCTGCTCAGCTATCTGCTCAACGGCCTGCCGCTAAAAACCTGGGGAATTGACAAAAGTGCCCTCCTGGCCGCGTTTATTCCGCTGGTCCTACTCGGCACCTGGTTTGTCACCAGGCGCATCAAACGCAGACTGATTCAAGCCCAAAGCGACTGAGCAATAAAAAACCGGCCGGTGATTTTCCCGGCCGGTTGGTCCATTTGCTACGTTGTCGGTTAGAAAAATTCCGGAAGCGCGGGCGGGGTCTGATCAAAGATGGTGGAAAAACTCCAGGATTTCTCTTCTCCCAAGCGGTTGCCGACGGCATCAGCCAGATCTGCTTTGAGAATCACTTGGTAGTCGGTATGGGGCAGCAGATATTGGTCAGGAGTGAAAGAGAGCTTCTTTCCGGCTGCATCATAAACAAGAGACCCGGCCACAACGCCGTTCGGTCCGGTCAGTGCAAGGCCGCCATGCTCAATGACCGCCTCATCAAGCCCTTCGTCAAACGCAACCGTGATGGTTGTGGCGATTGATGCAACCGAGCTTTGGGTTGGAGAACTGCTGAGGATTTGCGGTGGGGTCATATCCCAGCTATCCAATCCTTGATCAATGCGCTCGGCATAGTCCGCCAACACCTCCCCATTAATAGGTTCATTTTCAACGATCGCCAGGATTGAACTGACCAAACCTTCAACATCCAGGTCGTCGCCATAGTTGCGTTCGTGATTGAGTGCTGCTTCAATCATGGCGGAGCGACTGAGGATGCGATCGCTAAGCAGGTAGGCAACGGCTTCCTCTTCAGTTGCACTCAATTCCCGGCCCAGATTTTCAACAACCAGACTGCGCAGCTGCCCCATCAACCCGGCTATCGCCCGGGCTGCACGATGGGTTCGTCCCAGTTCCTCGGCCAGAACCGCATTGCCTGGGACGCTGGTCAGGTAATTTTCAAAAAGAGACACCTCATCGGCAATGCCCACCTGGCTGCGAACCCTCAAAACAGCCTGCGACAAACTGATCAGCGGATTTTTATCCAGTTCCAATTTCACCAAGGTGGTCAGGGGCGAAACAAATTCCCAGTGCCCCGGAGGAGATTCCAGGACATAACTCTCTTCAATGTAAAGGCCATCATCCGCATCAATGGTCACCCCGGCTTCAGCCCGGGCAACAACCGGATACAAGTCGCCTTCCCCGGCTTCAACGGCGAGCACATAGCTGCCGTTGTCAGCTGTATAGCTCATCGGCTCGCCGTTATCATGAACCCGGTTGGCGTTGCGATCCAGGAATACTTGTGCCTTGATCAGATAGCCGTCGGCGACCTGACCGCTTAGGGATGCTCCCGAGACAGGCGGAGTATCCGTCGAATTATCTGTTGGAGGGATGCCACTGCTATCGCCACTGTCCCCGCCACCGCCGTTATTGCAGCCGGCTGCCAGCAAAAGCAACAGACCGAGAAGAAAATACCGGATCGTTCTTTTTGAATGAGTCAAGGTCATGATCTGTCTCCTCAAACTACTGTAACGGCTTCGGAATCAGCAGAGTGACTGCATCATCGCAAGGATTGACATAGACCCAGTAGCCGATCCAGGGGATCAATTGTGCCGGGACTGCCGAAGCGGCGCTAGCAAACTCATTGGTTCCACCCCAGTCTTCGCCAAGATAGGAATAGATACCGTCGATGACAATATTCTCCGCTACGGCATTGAGCCAGGGCATCGGGATACCGGTGCCGACCTGGACGTCGATATCAGCCAGGGCCACAGCGCCGCCGTACGGGTTGCCGATCAGATTCCAGCCCGGTTGCACCGGTACTGCCATCATCTCATCAGGGATTTGGCCATAGCCGCTCAAATCCGGCAATGTGCCGCTGTCGGCACGCTTGATAACGTAGCCGTTGCCGCTGCGAATGGCGCCGATGGAATCAGCCAGTTTGAACTGCCCTTTCGGACCTGCATCCGGCAACCAGCCCTGGACCTGTTTATTGCCGAATGCTGCAGCTGAATCCATACCTCTGGCATCGATATCAGCCGCAGCAGCAACCAGGTTACGCCCGTCCAGCAGTTCGACGACCGGGCCTTCCAGGCTGCCATTGGCGGGATAGCGCTCCAGCTGGTGGCCGGAGCTATCTTCAACAGTGAAATAAAAGCTGTGCGCATAGGCCGGGCCAAGCCTTGAAACAAGGGTGTATTCGGCGCCGGTGGACAGGGCCCCGCTGCTGAGGTTCATCCGGTATTTATAGCTATCCAGGACCAGATAAACAACCCGCCGGTCTGCTGTTACCGAGGCTTCACGCAACGTGACATGGAAACGATAGTCGAGGGCCAGCTTCGGTTTGCCGTCAACATAGTTATGCCTGTCATCGCCACCGTCAACGCGGTCGATCCCAGCCAGCCCCTCAGTGACCGGATTCAGGCTGAGCCCAGTCGGGATGGCTTCAAATACAGCGTCCAGCTCATAATGCTCCGCTATTCCGTCAATGGCGTAAGTACTGACCGCCCCGACCGACCGACCGTTGATCAGCAGGTCTTTCACGTAATAGCCTGCCATGGGTGTCAACTGATAGGATTGGGATTCGCCGTAAGCCAGATAGGTTTCCCCCTCGGGACTGATATAGCCTCCGGCTTCGGCCTGCGCCAGGATACTCCAGGCGGAAGAAGCAGCGTCCAGCGGCGCCCCGTCGTAAATATCGGCAACCCCGTCATTATCATCATCAGGGTCAGCGACGTTACCGATCCGGTCGCCATCCGTATCCTGCCATTCGCTGCTGTCATTGGGGAGCGCATCAACGCTGTCCGGCACGCCATCATGATCACTATCGACGGGAACATAGGCGCTGACAACGATGGAGAACGCCGGCAGAACTGCACTCTTGGCCCCATCCGAGACGGCGATGATTATGCCGCTGTAAGTTCCGGTCTGGGTTTCCGACGGGCTGCCGTAGAGCCGCCCACTGGAAGTGTCGAAAGTGGCCCAGGACGGTTTTCCGGTAATGGAGAAGGTCAGGCTGTCGCCATCTGCGTCACTGGCCAGCGGAGTAAACGAGTAGAGATAGGTCGCCATGATTGTGCTGGCGGGCTGACCGCTGAGCACCGGTGCGGAGTTGTTATCGGAAACAACCAGCGCGACTGTTTCCGAGTCGCTCAGGCTGCCGTCAGAGACACTGAAAGTGACCGCATAACTACCGGCCTGAGCAGGGCTTGGGGTCCAACTGAACGTCTTCGAGCTGGCGTTAAAGGTCGCCCCGGCCGGCAGGTTGGCGGCACTGTAAGTCAACACATTATTATCGGGATCACTGCCACTGATAGTCAGACTGAATGCGCTGTTGGCGGCCAGGTTCTGACTGCCGATGCCGCTGAGCACCGGCGCCCGGTTGACATTGGTGACGTTGATGGTCACCAACTCGCTATCTTCGGAGTGACCGTCGCTAACCGCAAAAGTAACGGCAAATACGCGCGTGTTTTCCGTTTCAGCAAATTCCGGTGTCCAGTTGAAAGTCCGGGTCGAACTGTTGAAGCTCGCCCCTGCTGGCAAGCCGCTGGCGCTGTAACTTAAACTATCGCCATCGGCATCGCTGGCGCTGACGGTGAACGTCAAAGGACTTCCCTCGGCAACGGTTTTGGTGCTGATGCTGTTCAGGACCGGGGCCTGGTTGACATTGTTGACGGTAATAGTCACCGTCTCGTTGTCCGTAGCACTGCCGTCGTTTACGGCGAAGATCACCGCATAACTGCCTGCGGCAGCGTAATTCGGAGTCCAGCTAAAGGTCCGGGTCGAACTGTTGAAGTTCGCTCCGCTCGGTAGCCCGCTGGCAGTGTAGCTCAGGCTATCGCCATCAGCATCACTGGCACTGATCGAGAATGTCAGCAAGCTGCCTTCAGCAACGATCTTGCTGCCGATGCTGCCGAGGACCGGAGCCTGATTCACGTTATTAACCACGATGGTTACGGTTTCACTGTCAACGATCTCGCTGTCAGAAACGGTAAAAGTCACCGAATAGCTGCCAGCAACCGCATAATCAGGCGTCCAGCTGAAAGTTTGAGTCGAACTGTTGAAGCTCGCCCCGGCCGGCAAGCCGCTAACGCTGTAGTTCAGGCTATCGCCATCGGCATCGCTGGCGCTGACCTTGAAGGCCAATAAACTGCCCTCAGCGACTGTCTTGCCACCGATACTGTTCAGGACCGGGGCCTGATTCACGTTGTTGACAGTGATGGTCACCGTTTCACTGGCGCTGGCGCTGGCGTCATTCACAGTAAAAGTGACCGCATAGTCTCCGGCTGCTCCGAAACCTGGCGTCCAGCTGAAGGTGCGGGTGGAACTGTTGAAGCTCGCCCCTGCTGGCAAACCGCTGGCGCTGTAACTTAAACTATCGCCATCGGCATCGCTGGCGCTGACGGAGAACGACAATGAACTTCCCTCGGCGACAGTTTTGCTACCAATACTGTTCAGAACCGGGGCCGTGTTCTGGGGTTGGGTACCGACCGCGGCACTAACCACGACATTGGAATAGGTACTTTCATTGCCGGAACCATCATAAGCGGTGACCGCAAAATAATAATCTTCATCATCATAGAGACCGGTCACCGTATAGGTCAGGACATTCCCCACATCGATGGGGGAATCCCCTTCGATCGCATCGATCCCGACAAACGGGGTCTCGGCCGACTGGGTATCGTAATAGATTTTATAACCGGTGATATTGCTAGGGCTGGGATCCCAGGAGAGGGTGACCGATTTGGCCAGAGCGGTGGTTGCAAAGAGAAGAACCAATAGCCCAGCACAAGCCGACATTCTGCAGAATTGACTTTTCATTTAGTATTCCCCTGATGTCTTGAAAAAAGCAGTCAAACAAAAAATGCGCTCACCTCGTTGCCGGAGATGAGCGCATTTTATAGACGGGGGAGCTGGAAAAAATGCACTGCATTCTCTTCGGCAACCCGGCCATCCTTACCATAAAGGACCCGTTGGCTTTGCGTCACCGGATTACTCCGGCTTTGCCTTTTCGGAGACATCTGTTTGTCGTGTTCAGCCCGTCAACAATTGATGAGCTGGGTGTTTTTCGACGGAGGCAACCGCTTGCCTCCCCAAAAAAAATGCCCATTTCGTTGCCGAAATGAGCATTTTTCTAGCCTTGAAAGCTAAAAAGCAACATTTTCTTCGGCAACCCGGCCATCCCTACTCTGAAGGACCCGTTGGCTTTGCGTCACCGGATTACTCCGGTTTTGCCCTTTCGGTAAATCTATTTTTTTATCAAAACTGTGCAATGGAACAATAACGCTGGGGCAAAAAAAAATCAACACAAAAAATAAGAGTCCTCTCATAATTCTGATCATCCAGATCAGGATAAGACATCGACTCCGAAATTCTCCAGCATCATCACCAACTTGATTAACGGCAAACCGATCAGGGCATTGTAATCATGCCCCGCCATTTTTTCCATCAGGGCAATCCCAAGGCCTTCAATTTTAAACGATCCGGCACAGTCAAAGGGCTTCTCACGGCGCAGGTAGGCCTTGATCTGCTCGTCACTTAAAGCCCTCATGCTGACGGAAAAGGTCGCGTAATCAGTTTGAATGGCGTCGTTCCTGCTATCGACAAGGGCCAGTCCGGTATAGAAACAATGGGTCCGACCGGCCATCTGCTTGAGCTGCTGAAAGGCATTATGAAACGAGCCGGGCTTGCCGACGGGACGGCCACGCTGATCGACAAAAATCTGGTCAGATCCGATAATCAGCGCATCGGGAAACCGCTCCCGCAGACTTTGCGCTTTCCCCAGCGCCAGATGTCTGACCAGCAGCGCCGGCGCCACGCTGTCGTCAAGGACTTCCGTATAGTCCGGAGCGGCACAGGTAAAAGGGAGTTGCAGTTGGGCCAGCAGTTCTTTTCGGTAAGGGCTGGTTGAAGCCAGAACAATGGTTCTCATCTGTTTCCTTCAGCAACCCTTCTCCGGAGATCAGACCGACATTCAGGCCGCGAGACAGCAATCTTTTTGCATGTTTTCAGCGCCTCCGGAGTGCCATCTGCGTGGCGCCGGAGCCAATTCAGAATTTTCCAAATCTTGCAGCAAGTCTCTGACCTCTGCCAGCAGTTCGCGCTGCAGTTGCTGCTGGTCCACCCCGTCCGGGATCGTTTCGACCATACCATCGTCGCTGCAGATCGGTAGGAGCTGGACGGAATCTTCCTGACCGATCCTGATATCACCCCAGAACTCCAGTGATCCGACCCCGACAATGCCGCTGACCAGGCCACTGCAGGTCCGATTCCGGCAGCGGATATCCAGCTCGCGAACATCAAAGTAACTGCTGTAGCCCTCTGCTCCGTTTAATGCTGACAACCAGATCATGACAACCTCCTATCTGTTTAGGTTGAGATGATCATACCGTTTAGGAATGTCAGAATATGTCACACAAGCTTAGCCACTGAATTCCAGGCCTGCCCGCAACCCGGCCAGAAATTTCTGGCGTAATGATTCCGGGGCAATGATCCGCACATGCGGGAGAAAAGAATAAACCCAGGCCAGAATTTCTTTTTCACCGCTGGCGCTGAAGCGCAGGCTGATCCCACCGTCATCGTGAATGTCCAGCTGCTGCTCCGGATGCCAGATCCGTTCGCCAATAAGATGAGCGATCTCTTTGGAGAAATAGAGTTCCAGTGGAAACGAATCCCCTTCATTGATCAGCCCGAAGGCCGAGCCGGTCAACTGCTCAGCCCGGTAATCGGCCGGAACCTCAAAGCGCTCGTCCCGCACGGCCAGGCTTTCGATGCGATCCACGGCAAACAGGCGCAGAGCATTTCGATTGTGGGCAAAGCCGCCGACATAGAGTCCGTTATTGAAAAACAACATAGTGTACGGGTCGATCAGGTAGCGGGTGCTGTCACGCTTCGCTGGCTGATAGACAATTTCGCAACGTTGCTGCCGCAACAAGGCCTGGCGCAGATCTATGAGCAGGTCATGCTTGTCGGAATAATCCTTAAAACCGCGAAAGCGCGGTGCCGAAACTTCGGCAATCCGCTCCAGATGAGCGACGCTGCGAGGCGGCAGGCTGGAGCGGATTTTACCGAAGATCGCTTCAAGATCGTCTTGAAAAGGAGTTCCCTGTAAAAATTCGAGCTGGCCACGGCAGAAATACAGGGTCATCAGCTCTTCCAGAGAAAAGGTAATCGGCGGAATTTTACTGAACCCGGAAATAAATTGATATAGCACCCGCCCATCCGCCTGTCGCTCGGTAACCAGGGGATAACCCGCTTCGACAACCGCCTGTAAATCGCGGTAGATAGTCCGCCTGGTGACCTGGCACTCTTCTACCAGTTCCTCAACGGTGGCTCCGTAACGCGCCTCGAGAATTCGAATCAGGTCATGCAGGCGGGCCGCTTGGCTATATTTTTTGGGCGCGCGCCCCGGTTTGTTTTTACGACCCGGCACTGGTTCACCTCAACGGTAAAAGGAAGCGAAAGTAGGACTCTGCGAAATTCCGCAGCACGGAAAAAAGACCAAAAAAACAGTCTGCACATTGACAGAACAGAGCTTCTCAGGGAGAATCATAACCAATCAGGTTTCACACGGAAATATCCTGCATCATACTCAGTCAGGATAATGAATTCATCCATAAAATCAGGATTTGCTATTTTGAACCTCTTCGACCATAACGAAACAATCATTGTCCTCGACTTTGAAACGACCGGCATGTCCCCGGATCGTGGTGATCGCGCCATTGAAATCGGCGCCGTCAAGTTGGGCGACGGAACAGTTCTGGACCGTTTTCAAAGTCTTATCAATCCGGGCTTCCTGGTCACCAGGGAGATTGAAACCATCACCGGTATTTCCAATACCATGCTGGTTGATGCTCCGCCCGCGGAGTTGGTGATGGAGGATTTCGCCCGCTTTATCAGCAGCTACCCCCTGGTCGCCCACAACGCATCCTTTGACCAGAAATTTCTGGAAGCGGAATTCAGTCTGCTCGGGAAAAACCGTCCCTTCAATTTCGGCTGCACGTTGCAGATCGCACGCCGGGTTTATCCTGACGTTATCAACTACAAACTGGAGACCCTGGTGCGCTATAAACAGATCCAGAACAAAGGCAGCTTTCACCGCGCACTGGCCGATGCGGAGATGACCGCAGAGCTGTGGAACAGCATCGTCGCCGACCTCAAAGCTACCTATCAACTGGCCGAGGTGCCCTTTGAACTGATGAAAAAAATCGCCCGATGAACAAGGACGAGGTTCCGGCATTCCTGGAAAAAACCGCCCGGGAAACCCGCCTTGATCCGGTTGGCAAAACCGGCAGCCTGTTTGGCTGAGGAACGGAATAATGGATATCAGCATCGCATACTGCAATCGCTGAGGGTACCGTGCCCGCGCCGCCAGTCTGGCAGCCAAGATTACCCGGCAGTTCGCTGTCGATGTTGAATTGATTGAATCCAGCGGTGGCGTGTTTGAAATTGTCGTTGACCGCGTACTGATCTATTCCAAACAAGCCACCGGAGAGTTCCCCGCTGAGGCCCAGATCCTGGCCATACTCACTTCCAGGCAGTGTTAACGGGCTGCCCGTCCCTGCAGGACGGTCAAGCCGGTGCGGAGTTCAGCTCAGCCAACTCCCAGAAGGCCTGAACGGCCGATTTCTGCAGATTCCGCTTGCTGGAACAAAGTCCGACCACATAGGGATCCAATGCCGGCGCTTGTTCCAGGACCACAACCTCTTCACGAAACGGACTGCGCTCAAGGACCAGGCGGGGCACAATCCCGATCCCGCCGCCGAGATGAACCATCGGGATAATCGCCTCATTGCCGGACACTTCAGCGCTGATATTGGGAATCACGCGGTTTTTTTTCAGCCATTGTTCCAGCCGCCGTCGCGACAAACCGGATTCCGGCAGTACCAGCGGCAGCTGCTGCAAATTGAAGCTGTCCTGCCGGTGCAGGTCTTCCGCCTGGGCTCTGGTAGCGATAAAAACCAGCGGGGTGGTCATGATTGGCAGGAAAACGATTCCGGCGCTACGCCGGTCCGGCAGTGCGGCAACGGCAATGTCGATCTCCCCTGCTTCGACTTGAGCCACCGCTTTTTCAGCCGCACCGGTCTTTAAATCGAGGTGGACGTCGGGGTAGGTCTTGCGAAAAGATTCGAGCAGATCGGGCAGAATGCTGTACACGGCCGTAATCGAAGCATACAGCGACAAAGCTCCCGAAACCGGCTGAGAACCGTTCAGGGCAGCCTGAAAATCAGCGTAATTCTGCACCGCCTGGCGGGCGTAGGCATAAAAACGTTTGCCGCTTGCCGACAGTTGCACGGTACGGTTGTCGCGCAGGAACAGTGTCTGCCCAAGCTGTTCTTCCAGTCGCTGGATCGTCCGGGTCAAGGCCGAAGGGCTAAGATTGCAAACCTGACTGGCCCGACCGAAGTGGAGTTGTTCGGCAACAGCGATAAAGACTTCCAGTTCGCGAATGTCCATTCTCAGCTCCAGGGGAGAATTAGTATTCCACAAAACGCAATACAATCTACACAATAAATCAATTTACGCAATACAGATTTCAGGGTAGAGTTCCTGAAACATTTTTTTTATCGATTATTCAGGACATTAACCTTCAAACTACTTCAAGGAGCCAACCCATGGGTCAAAATTATTTCAACTCCCTCCCCTTTCGTCGCCAACTGCAGGAACTGGCAACCTGCCGTTTCATGGACGCAGAAGAATTCAGCGCCGGCTGTGACTACGCCAAAGGGAAAAAGATCGTCATCGTTGGCTGCGGTGCCCAGGGGCTGAACCAAGGACTGAACATGCGCGACAGCGGTCTTGATGTCTCTTACACCCTGCGCAAGGAAGCCATCGAACAAAAACGCCAGTCCTATATCAATGCCACCGAAAACGGTTTTAAAGTCGGGACTTATGAAGAAATGCTGCCGACCGCAGATATCGTCATGAACCTGGCCCCGGACAAGCAACATACCGATGTGGTCAATACTGTGGTGCCGTTGATGAAACAGGACGCCACCTTTTCCTATGCCCATGGCTTCAATATTGTCGAGGAAGGCACCCAGATCCGCAAAGATCTGACCGTCATCATGGTTGCCCCGAAATGCCCCGGCACCGAGGTACGCGAAGAATACAAGCGCGGTTTTGGGGTCCCGACCCTGATCGCGGTCCACGGTGAAAACGATCCCAATGGCGACGGCCTGGAAATTGCCAAGGCACTCTGCTCGGCACAGGGCGGAGACCGCGCCGGGGTGCTGGAATCCTCCTTCATCGCCGAGGTCAAATCGGACCTGATGGGTGAACAGACTATCCTTTGCGGGATGCTCCAGGTTGGCTCCCTGCTCTGTTTTGACAAAATGGTTGACGCCGGCATCGATGCGCCCTGGGCCGCCAAACTGGTGCAACAGGGCTGGGAAACCGTGACCGAAGCGCTCAAGCACGGCGGGGTCACCAACATGATGGACCGACTCTCGAACCCGGCCAAGCTCCGCGCCCAGGAACTGTCCCAGGAACTGAAAGAGATCATGCGGCCGCTCTATGAAAAGCATATGGACGACATCCTCTCCGGCGAGTTTTCCAAAACCATGATGGAAGACTGGGCCAACGACGACGTCAAACTGCTGACCTGGCGTGAAGAAACCTCCAAGAGCGCTTTTGAGCAAACCGAAGCCGCCGGCGAGATCAGTGAGCAAGAATATTTCGACAAAGGGATCCTCATGGTGGCCATGGTCAAAGCCGGGGTCGAACTGGCTTTTGAGGTCATGGTTGAAGCAGGCATCGAGCCCGAGTCGGCCTATTATGAATCACTCCATGAAACGCCCCTCATCGCCAATACCATCGCTCGTAAAAAACTCTACGAAATGAACCGGGTTATTTCCGACACCGCCGAATATGGTTGCTACCTGTTCAACCACGCCTGCTTGCCATTGCTGCAGGATTTCATGGCAGCCGTTGACACCGAGGTCATTGGCAAAGGGCTGAGCGAGGCCGATGCCGGAGTTGACAACCAGACCCTGGTGCAGGTGAATGCCGAAATCCGCAACCACCTGGTCGAAGAGGTCGGCGAGGTCCTGCGGGCATCCATGCAGGGCATGAAAGCGATTGCCTGAGGGCATACCCTCAAGGGGGCTGTTCTCCTTTGAGCGGCGCTGAAAAAAAACGACTCGGTCTTGCCTTGCCAGCAGTAGAGGTGATAAGATTTATTCAAATGCTTGCAAGGGAGGGAAACATGAACGTTTCTGAGCCACCGCAGCAACAACAATCTGAGTCGTTTGTTTAGCGGAGTAAAGAGTATCAAGTCTTTAACATTCACAAACAACTATCAATAATTCAAAAAGGCCCCGATTCCCCATCGGGGCCTTTTTGTCTTATGCGCGGGTAGACATGAACTGTTGTATTCGATCATGAGATCGATTCATCTATGAAGGTATTACCAAGGAGTCCTGTCATGCCTGATTCTTCCACACCTTTAGAAAACAAGCCTTTTCCGCAATTTCTGGCAGAGTTCAAAGAGAAGCTCCGGCAGCTGTTTCATGTCCGTACCGATCTGAACGAAATCAGCGCCCAGCGAGGCCTGCCACCTTTTGTGTTGCGCGAAATCATGGCCGACAATCCCCTGGCAACCTATGTCCCGCAACGCTACGGCGGGCGCGGTGGAGCCGGTCACGAAGGGCTGGCCCTGACCGCAGCGGCAAGTTATGAATCGTTGCCACTCTCCCTGGGGTTCGGCATCAACTGGGCTCTGTTTTTGCAGCCGGTCATCAAGTACGCGCAGGATGAAGCCAAGTTGCCGCTACTGAAAACCTTTCTTGACGGCCGCAAAATGGGCGGACTGATGATCACCGAACCAGGGCATGGCAGTGACGCCCTACGCATGCAGAGCTGCTACACCCGCCATGGTGACCGCTACCACCTGAAGGGCACCAAGCACTGGGCGGGCCTGACCGGATGGGCTGATTTCTGGTTGCTGACGGCCAGGCAGCAGAACGAAAGCGGCGAATTGATGCGTGACATCGACTTTTTCATCTGCGATGTCGCCGCCCGGGACCAGCACATTGTGGTAGAGGAAGTTTATCAGAACCTCGGCATCTACATGCTCCCCTACGGGCGCAATAAAATTGATGTCAAAATTCCGGTGGCCCAGAAGCTTGAACCGCACAGCAGCGGGATTAAAATGATGCTCGACCTGCTGCATCGCAGCCGTATGCAGTTCCCCGGCATGGGTATGGGTTTTATCCAGCGCATGCTCGATGAGGCCGTGGCCCACTGTCGGGACCGGGTGGTCGGAGGCCGCAGTCTGTTCACCTATGACCAGGTGCAGCAGCGTCTGGCCCGCCTCCAGTCGGCCTTCACCGTGTGTTCCGCCATGTGCCTGAACAGCAGCCACAAAGTCAGTATTGAGAACGATCTGGCCCCCCATGGCCTGGAAGCCAACGCCGTCAAAACCTATCTGACCGACCTGATGCAGGCAACCGCCCAATCCCTGCTGCAACTGGTTGGAGCAAAAGGCTACCGGCTCAATCATATTGCCGGCCGAGCGATTGTCGATAGTCGCCCCTTTCAGATCTTCGAAGGCTCCAACGACATCCTGTATATCCAGATCGGTGAAGCCATTCAGAAACAGCTGCAGAGGGCCAAAAACGCCAATCTGCTGGCCCTGTTGTCAGGAATGGAGTTGACCGGCCTGGCGGCCGACCGGCTGAGGAAGCTCCTTGATTTTTCGGTCCGTACCCACCTCCCGCAACGTAAATTGACCGAGCTGGGCAAAGTCATCAGCCGGATCGTCGCCATGGACCAGGTCATCAGACTGGGGCAGACCCCTTTCAACAAAGAGCTGATCCAAAGTTCTTTGAGCCATATTGAGCAGGAGTTGACCGCCCTGTTCAGCAGTTTCAATTTTTCCAACCTGCATAATTTCTATGAAGGTTACGAAGAAAACAGCTCCTGGCTGAACTGCTACCAGTCCTGAACCACCCCGGTTCTTTGCAAAGACGTTCACACAAAGAGCCCGCTCCCTGACCCGGGAGCGGGCTCTTTGTTCTTTTCGAACCAATCCGGTTTATTTCCAGATGAAAAGTTCAGCCCCGATACATTTTTATGAGTTTTTCGGTTGTCTCCGGGTGCTTCTTATCCACTTCAAAAATCACCGTTTCTCCGCCGGGTCCTGCGCCCAGTAATGTTTTGGTGTAAGGCAAATGGGGATGTTTTTCAAAAGCAGCACGGGTCTTGGCGTTCCCGATAACGTAAATGCGGCTGTTGTACTTGAAGACCGAATAATTGTCTCCTTGCTCCGCGACCAGGAATGGAGTCTTCTGATAGGTCTCGATCAAGCGCTCGGTATCAGCTTGGTCCTTTTTGTTGACTTCAAAAACCACGGTTTCGCCGTGGGGGCCAGCACCAAGAATAGTTTTGGTATAGGGCACTACTTTGTTCTCGGTGAATTTTTTGGCACTTTCCCGACTGCCGAGAACATAATGCCGACCGGCGTAGGCATAGACATAGAACTGACCGTCTTCAGCCACAACCTGCCGGGCTTCATCCTTGGCAGCAGGTCCGGAAACCCCGGCACAGCCACCCAACAACAATCCGAGGACCAACACAAGAGACCACAAGTTACGCATTTTAAGCTCCTTTTCCAGAAAATTTTGAATTTAAGTTGCCATCCGGAATGTCCGGAGGGCAACGGTTAAGTTTTCAGGTCGAAAACGAGAAGCTTCCCGTTGCGGCAAGAAGATCAAGGAGTTGTGCGCTGGCGACAGCGTTACGCCGCACCAGCAAGTTCGCAGATTGACACCGCGACAAACGGAAAAGAGCCGTTTTCGGAATGAAAGCTAACTAATCGTCTTTGTGTGAGATTTATATGTGCGACAGTTTAGAGTTTGATGAGGAAGGTCTGGCACCATGCTGCATTTGCAAGTTGTTGAAAAAGCCCAGCCATGGGCTCTTCAAGCTGGATTTCAAGCGGCGTAAGGCTATAATAGTTGCTATACAACAGGCTAACCAACGAACCCACAGAGGAAGATCGGCATGAGTCACGACAAAAAGAAACCGCTTAGTCCCGCCGCCGGCGATCACCTGTTCAACACACTTTTAGCCGAAGAGAAACAGCGCCAGGCCGGATACCGGGAACAGGCTCTGAAACTGTTCCCTTGGGTCTGCGCCCGTTGCAGCCGGGAATTTGAGGGCAAAAAAGTGCGTGAACTGACCGTTCACCATAAGGACCATAATCATGACAACAACCCGCCTGACGGCAGCAACTGGGAGTTGCTCTGCCTCTACTGCCATGACCATGAGCACACCCGCGGCATCCAGGCGGATCGCGAAGAGCTGGGAACGAACCAGGATCGCGTGGAGACGCTGGTCCACTCCCCCTTTGCCGCGCTCGCCGAAAAACTCAGCAAACAGAAGTAATAAGTTGGAAAATCATCATTAATTTTGCTCAGCCGCCTAATAACCGAACAGGCGTAATGAGCCGAAGACCATCTGCCAGCAGGAAAACACCAGAAACACCAGCAGCCCCAGCGCTGCGGTCAGCAGCCAATGACGTTCGCGGCGGTCGATCTCGCGCTGCAGGCTCGGATATTTGCGTAGCGGCTGGCAGATCCCCGGCAGCATTCCGTAAAGTGTCGCCAGGTATAGCCCGGCATAGAGGGGATAGCCGATATAGCCGTAATGCCCCTGCAGCATGTCGAAAGGACAATGGTGGGTCGGCATCTGGTAGATATACAGGGAAATGAAAGAGATAACTGCGCCAAGAGAGATAAAAAACATCAGCACCGCCGCCGCAAACAACAGCTGCCGCAGAATGCCGAATTTAAAGCGCAGACAAGCGCCCAGTAACAGCAGATAGCTGCCTATCCCCAGGGCAAACAGGGTCATAGCCTGCCTCACTGGCAGGGCAATCAGATCGGCGGCGACGGACTCCCCCTGGTCACTGAACAAGGAGCCGCAGCAGGAGGTGATCACAGCCGGTTGCAAACCGGAAAAGTAGCGCCACTGCAAATACAGATCGAGACCGACCAGCGGGGTCAGCACCAGCAGCGCAGCATACTTGGGGCGAACCAGGGGGCAATCTTCGGTACTCTGATCGAGATGATTGAGCAACACCCAAAGCCCTGCGGCAAACAGCAAAAAACCCTTCAGCAACAAGACCAGCCAACCGACCAGGTTGGCGTTGAGGGACCCGGTGGCGCACATGGCCCCGACAAACAGCCGATGGATATCGTCGGCGGTAAACACGAACAGCACCGCCGAAAAAACCTGAAACCCCAGTGCGTAATTCACCAGCGTAGAGATCAGCCAGGTTCTGCGCTCCAGGCGCAATTGTTCTTCCGAACTGCTGGTGATATCCCAGAACAGTAAGATCCGCACCGCTTGCAAGCCGGCGCCAACCATGATCAGCAGAGTCACCAGCGAGCCCCCCAGGAGAGCCAAGATGCCGGGGTGCAGAATCACAGCAGGAGATCCTCTTCAATCCGCCCGAAACGCAAACGGATACGATGCTGCACAAAGGCGGCCTGGGCCAGCAACGGATCATGGGTGGCCATAATCAGCGTTGTCCCTTCGCTGTGCAGATCCTGGAAAATCCGCAGCAGCTCACGTGCCAGATCGCCGTCAAGGTGAGCGGTGGGCTCATCCGCAATGATCACCTCCGGCTGCGCGATCAGCGCCCGGGCGATGGCGACCCGCTGCTGCTCGCCTCCGGAGAGCTGTTTCACTTTCTTCCCGGCCATGGAGAGCATTCCGAAGCGCTCCAGCACCGCACCGGCTGCAGCTTTCATCTCCCGAAATGAGCGCTCGGTCGGATACAGGGGCAGCATCACGTTTTCCAAGACACTGACATCGCGCAGCAGCTGATAATGCTGAAAAACAAAACCGAACGACTCCCGCCGAAGCCTGGCCAGAAACCGCTCGGGCAGGCGGGCGATATTGCGCTCGTGGAGAAAGATATTCCCGGAGGTCGGCCGCGCCATGCATCCGAGCAGGCTGAGCAAAGTCGTTTTGCCCGAGCCGCTCGGCCCGGTCAGAGCCACCGCCTCACCGGGCTCTATCGCCAGGGAAATGTCGGCCAAGGCGGTCATTTCGTCGGGCCGACGACGATGATAAATCTTGTTCAGATCCGTGATTTGCAGCAGAGCCATCAGTTCCTCATCACCTGTTCCGGATCGCTGTCCGCGGTTTTCCAAGCCGGCACCATGGTACAGGCTAGATACGGGATAATCGTCAGAAACGCCAGGACACACACCTGGTAGAGATCAACGCTCGGATTGAGCTGAAAGTCCGGAAACAGCACAGACCAGCCTTTCAGCAGCGGGGTTAAGGCCGGCGCTTTGAAAAGAAAAACATGAATCCAGGCCGCCAGCAGGCCGATGACAAAGGCCGTCAGGGAGATCACAAGTCCTTCCCAGAATTTACTGGTCAGCACATCCGCCGTCTCCCAACCCAGAGCTTTCAGAATGCCGATCTCCTGTTTTTCCTCTACACTGATCCCGGTGGCCTTATCCCAGGCCAGAATGCAAAACGCCAATAGCGCGGCCGCAGCCACGGCCAGCAGCATACCGCTGCGCCAGTTGAACAGGGAATCATAGGTATGCAGGATTTCCGCACGACTGATCGGCCGGGTGTCGGGCAGATGGTATTTGATCTTTTTGGCGAGGGTTTTTATCTCCCGCGGATTGGGAACCGCCACGGCGAGATCGGTGACCATGCCAGGTGCGATCAGGAAGAATTTCCGGATTGCGGGTTCAGTCAATACCACCAGGTCGTTGGTCAGCAGATTGGAAGCGCTGGCAAACACCCCGACTATCCGGTATTCGACCCGGCGACTGCCGCTGTCTTCCAGCACCAGGACATCGTTCAGCCCCGGCCCGAAGGCCTGCCGAACCCCGTCACCGACGGCACATTCCTGCTCCGTGGTCGGCAAGCGGCCATCCAGCAACTCGAGCTGGCCCGGTTCTTCGCCAATGCCGAGCAGGGTCAGATTGGCCTTGATGAGAGAATCATAGAAATATCCCCAGACCCGGGGAGTCACTGCGGTCACCCCCGGCAGGGCGGCGATGGTCGCAGCATAGCTGACCGGAATCAGCTCATGCCGGCCGCCGGCGACCCGTTGCACCACCAGTTCGGGAGCCGCGGACAGGCTGGTTAGAGCTTCCTGCTTAAGTGCATGAGTGAGGAGCAGGACCGAGCCCAGCGCGGCAATGGTCAGGGAATAGACCGCAATCAGGGAGAGGTTCTTGAACTTCCGGCGCCACAGACTGGACAGGGTATATTCGAGGATTTTCAGCTGACGGCGCATCGCTTCCGGTCTCCGCTAGGGTGAAGGAAATGATCGTTTCCGGTTTCACTGCAGACTGACGATCAACGGCGGCTCAGGGCTTGGCTTGCCGGAACAGGACTCGGCTGGTAAAGCCGACCGGATCCGGTAAAATAATCGCTCCGGTCGGGAAATGCTCAAAGGCTCCGGGATAATCCTGAAACGCAGAAAACAGATCGGCCTGGGTCGGGTTGCGCGTATAGCGTGCTTCACTGCACAGCGCAAGATCGGTTAATCCGAGCGCGCGGACCAGCGCCTCCCGCTGTTGCCGCGATCCGGACGGAGCGCTGACAACCTGATCTCCGTAACCCAACAGGCCAATCAGCAGGGCGGACAGCAGTATCATGATGCTAAAGTAACAGAAGCTGCGTATCATCAAAAAAAACCTGTCCCGTCCCCGAATGTCGCTAGTTTAAGCAACTTTGCAGTAACCTCGGGACTATCCCCAGGGTCATTGGGGGGCTGTCCCAAGAGTTTGCGAGCCATGAAACTGATGCGGTTAGCACCGCAAAGACCTGGGACAGTCCCGGTTTTGCTGCCAGCGACTCTTAAACTAGCTCCATTCTGCCCTGTCCCCAATTTTTATCAATTCATTTGCTGGTGTTTTTTCATCGCCGGCATTTTATCAATAGCCTTGGCAAAATCCATCTGACCATGTGAAAGGCTCTTTACTGCGAAAACCCTTTCGCACCCAACAGATCAGAACCGAACTACATCCAGATTTGAGATTGACATTCGTCAAGAAATAGCTATTATTAGTGTTTGCTAAAAAATACTGTTATAGAAAAATCCCTCGCTAATGTTGTCACTCATAAGGATAACCTTCATGCAGATTTTTCGCAGCATTTATGTCATCCTGGAGAAAAATTTTTTCCAGTCGCTTACGCGCAAACTGATCGGCAATGTCACTTTCCTGTTCGTCCTCCAGCTGATTCTCTTCATTTCAGTTTATTTCAATATCCGCCAGATACAGGCCATACTCCTCTCAGCATCTGCGCAAACCGTTGCCAACGTCTCAGCCATCGCCGAGCGAACCATCCTGCAAGCATCGATTTTGCTGATTCTGTCCATCCTGGCCATGATCGGCACCCTGCTCTTTCTACGCTACCTGGTGGTCACGCCGGTCCGCGATCTAAACGCTCAGCTCCAGGCCATGAACACTGGGGAAATCAATCTTGGCAACCGCCTTGAAATCAATACGTACGACGAATTTCGCGATCTGGCCAGCAATTACAATCAATTTCTCGACCAGCTCAGGCAGACCGTTCATGACCTGCGGAACCTGGGCATCAATGTTGCGGTCGGCGCAACCACGGTTGTCCACCAGGTGCAAAATGTCAGCGGCCAGGCCACCAGCCAGGGTGAGTTGTCGCAAGTCGTCTTCGCCAACAGCCAGGAAGCAACTCAGACCCTCGAGACGATTTCGGACCACGCTCAACAGGTAGCCTCATCCACCTCAGAAAGCCTCAATTCCGCCCGTGACGCGCTGGGCGAACTGCAGTCGGTCAATCAAAACATGCAAGACATGCTGACCCAGATCAAACGTCACGACCAGACCATCCAGTCCATGGGGGACAAATCACGGGACATCGGCAAAATCATCTCCATTATCCAGGGGATTTCTTTCCAGACCGGACTGTTGTCGTTGAATGCAGCAGTCGAAGCCGCGCGCGCCGGCCAGGCTGGCAAAGGTTTCTCAGTGGTCGCCACGGAAGTTAAAAAACTGGCCGAGCAGGCCAATAAAGCCAGCGAGCAGATTGCCGGACAGATCAACGACATCCTCGCCAGTATCGACAGTGCGTTAGGAGAAGCAAGCGCCATCAACCGCGCCGCCGAACGGACCATGGAAGTGTCCAGCATGACCAGCAGTAACTATCAGAACCTGATCAAAGAGTTTGATGAAAATTACGGCCGGCTGTCGCATATCACCGCGTCGGTCGAGGAAATTTCCGCCGCCAACCAGCAGACCCACGAAAAAGTCTCTTCCATCTGCGAGCTCAGTGAAACCGTCAGGGAACAGACGGAAGCCTCCAAACAGATCGCCATCGACCTGCAGGATACCAGCGAATCGATGCAGCAGCTGGTGGCCCGCTTTATCACCGGGGAAGGCGCTTTCGAACAGATCCTCCAATTGGCTCGCGATTTTCAAACCGGAGCAGCCGAGCAGATCGACAACCTCGCGACTCGCGGCTGTCATGTTTTTGATACGGCCTATCAGGCGATTCCTGGCACCCACCCTCCCAAGTACAGCACCGCATACGATCAGGAATTCGCCAGGCAATTGCAGCCCCTCTATGACCGGACGCTCAGTCAGCTTCCCGAAGGTATCTTTGCCATCTGTGTCGATGCCAACGGCTATGGGCCGACCCACAACAGCGTGTTTTCCAAGCCCCTGACCGGAGACCCCGAGCAGGACATCCATTACAGCCGAGAGAAGAGAATTTTTAACGACACCACCGGTTTGCGCAGTGCCCGCAACAAGGAAAACTTCCTGCTTCAGACGTACATGCGCGACACCGGGGAGGTCCTCAGCGACCTGTCCATGCCGATTCATATTCAGGGCCGCCACTGGGGCGCGATCCGGCTCGGCTTTTCCCCCCATGTCCTGCAGAGCTGATCGGCAGACAGCGCAATAAAGATGCTCGCCAAAACAAAAGGCCGGCTGAAGGGTTTCCTTCAGCCGGCCTTTTATATAGCCATCGCCACAGCCAGGGAACGCTCGCCCAAGAGCCGTCCCTATGGCTTCAGCTAGAACCGTTTCGACAACCGCCTACTCCCACTCGATGGTTGCCGGCGGCTTGCTGGAGATATCATAGGTCACCCGATTAACCCCTTTGACCTCGTTGATGATACGGTTACTGATCCGGGCCAGATCCGCATAGGGCATGGGATACCAGCCGGCGGTCATGAAATCCTTGGTCTCGACCGCGCGCAGGGCAATGACGTATTCATAGGTCCGGCCGTCACCCATGACCCCCACCGACTTGACCGGCAGGAACACCGCAAAGGCCTGACTGATCTTATGATAATGGCCGCTGCGATACAGTTCGTCGATATAGATGGCGTCGGCCTGACGCAGGATGTCACAGTATTCTTCCTTGACCTCCCCCAACACCCTGACCCCGAGGCCGGGGCCCGGGAAGGGATGACGCCAGACCATCGGTTTGGGCAAACCGAGTTCTTCGCCGACGGTGCGGACTTCATCTTTGAACAGCTCACGCAACGGTTCGAGCAACTGCAGCTTCATGTAATCGGGGAGACCGCCGACATTGTGGTGGCTCTTGATGTTATGTGCCTTGCCGGTTTTGGCGCCAGCGGACTCGATGACATCAGGATAGATGGTTCCCTGGGCCAACCAGGTTGCGTCGGTCACCTTGCTCGCTTCTTCCTCGAAGATATCGACGAACAGGTTGCCGATGATCTTCCGTTTCTGCTCCGGATCGGCAACCCCGGTCAGGGCTTTATAAAAACGTTGCTGGGCATTGACCCGGGTCACTTTGACCCCGAGGTTCCCGGCAAAGGTCGCCATGACCTGGTCTCCTTCGTCCAGCCGCAGCAGGCCGTTATCGACAAAGACACAGTGCAGTTGATCGCCGACGGCGCGATGGATCAACGCTGCGGCCACGGAAGAATCGACGCCGCCTGACAGACCGAGAATGACCTGATCCGAACCGACCTGTTCACGGATGCGAGCCACGGCGTCCTCGATGATTTTCCCGGGGGTCCACTGCCCGGCGCAGCCGCAGATTTTGCGTACGAAGGTGTCGATCAACTGCGCGCCCTGCGGGGTGTGATTGACTTCCGGATGGAATTGCACGCCATAGAGCTTGCGGGCTACGTTCTGAATGGCGCAGACCGGGGCGTTGCCCGTCTCGGCGACCACTTCGAAGTTGTTCGGGATGGTGGCGACATGATCGCCGTGACTCATCCACACCGAGCTTTTCCCGTCGACAAAAAAGCCTTCGAACAACGGCCCGGGGGTCCCTTTGGCAGCCAATTCCGCATGACCGTACTCGCGCTTGCCGGCCGGGACGACCTCGCCACCGAAATGCCGGCAAATCAGCTGCATGCCGTAGCAGATGCCGAGGATCGGAATCCCGAGTTCAAACAGTTCCTCTGTGATCGCCGGGGCGCCCTCTTCATAAACCGATTTCGGTCCCCCGGAGAGGATAATCCCCTGGGCGCCAAAGGCCTTGATCTCGTCCAGACTCATATCAAAAGGATGCAGTTCACAGTAAACGTGACATTCACGAACCCGGCGGGCAATCAGCTGGGTATACTGGGAACCGAAGTCCAGAATCAGGATCTTTTCACGATGAATATCAGCCATGGACTCAGTTGTTCCTTTCCATGCGGTAATTGGGCGCTTCCTGGGTGATGGTCACGTCATGGACATGGGACTCCCGCAGGCCGGCATTGGTGATCCGCACGAACTGGCCTTTTTGCTGCAGATCCTTAATGGTACGACAACCGGTATAGCCCATGCCCGAGCGTAGGCCGCCGATCAGCTGATGGATATTGTCCGACAGCGGTCCACGATATGGCACCCGTCCTTCAATCCCTTCCGGGACCAGCTTAACATCGTCCTCGTCGGCCTGGAAATAGCGATCCTTGCTCCCCTGTTTCATGGCTCCCATGCTGCCCATGCCGCGATAGGATTTGTAGGTCCGCCCCTGATAGAGGATGGTTTCGCCGGGCGACTCTTCGGTGCCGGCAAACAGGGAGCCGATCATGATAACATCGGCACCGGCAGCGACAGCTTTCGGCAGATCCCCGGAGAATTTGATACCGCCATCGGCGATCAGTGGAATACCGGCGGCACGGGCCACTTTGGCAACCTGTTGAATTGCCGTAACCTGTGGCACCCCAACCCCGGCCACGACCCGGGTGGTGCAGATCGACCCCGGCCCGATACCGACCTTGATAGCGTCGACCCCGGCATCCACCAAAGCCTGGGCAGCTGCGGCGGTGGCAATGTTTCCGGCCATTAACTGGACTTGCGGATATTCTTTGCGGATCCGGACGATGGTGTCCAGCACCCCCTGACTGTGGCCATGGGCGGTATCGATCACCAGCAGGTCAACCCCGGCCTTGACCAGGGCGGCAGCGCGTTCATCCAGATCGGCACCGACGCCGACGGCAGCCCCGACCCGCAGCCGGCCCAGATCATCTTTACAAGCTGACGGGTACTTGCGCACCTTTTCAATATCCTTGATGGTGATCAGGCCTTTAAGAACGCCTTTATCGTCAACCACCAGCAGTTTTTCGATACGATGCTTATGCAGGTGATACTTGGCTTCTTCAAGAGTTGTTCCGGGCGGTACCGTGACCAGGTTCTCTTTGGTCATGACATTGGAGATCGGTTGATCGACGTTGGTTTCAAAACGCAGATCGCGGTTGGTCATGATGCCGACCAGCTTACCGTTTTTAGTCACCGGGACGCCGGAGATCCGGTATTTTTCCATCACCTTGAGTGCTTCGTAGATTTTCTGATCAGGCTCCATGGTAATCGGATCGACAATCATCCCACTTTCCGATTTTTTGACCTGGTCGACTTCTGTCGCCTGAGCAGTCGGGCTCATATTCTTATGGATGATCCCGAGCCCGCCTTCGCGCGCCATGCAAATCGCGGCCCGTGATTCGGTCACGGTATCCATGGCTGCAGAGAGCAGCGGAATATTCAGTTTGATTGTTCTGGTCAGTTGGGTGGTCAGATCGACTTCTTTGGGCAGCACCTGGGAATGGGCCGGCACCAGCAACACGTCGTCAAAGGTTAAACCTATGGGAATTTCAGCATCTTGCATGACTGCTCCTTCTACTTGGGGAAGATAAATATTTAACCGATAAGCTTATTCAAAAGATGATCGCAAGTCAATCAATTACGGCGCTTACCCAGGAGGCAAGCGCCGTAATTGAATTCTTCCGATGTCTATTTTCCCTGCAACAGGTAGGCTTCTATGAAGCCGTCAAGATCGCCGTCAAGAACGGCATCCGTGTTCCCGGTTTCGTGACCGGTTCGATGGTCTTTGACCATGCGATAAGGATGAAGAACATAAGAACGAATCTGGCTGCCCCAGCCGATCTCTTTCTTATCCTCGGAGAAAGCCGCAGCTTCCTCTTCTTTTTTGCGAATTTCCAGTTCATACAAGCGAGCCTTGAGCTGTTTTAACGCGGTTGCCCGGTTGCTGTGCTGGGAACGCTGATTCTGGCAAGCGACCACGATTCCGGTCGGAATATGGGTGATCCGGATGGCCGAATCCGTCTTATTGATGTGCTGACCGCCGGCGCCGCTGGCCCGAAAGGTATCGACTTTGATGTCCTTGTCCTCGATCTCGACCTCGATGGAATCATCCAATTCAGGAAAAACGAATACGGAACAGAAGGAGGTATGGCGACGTGAATTGGCATCAAAAGGGGAAATCCGCACCAAACGATGGATTCCGCTTTCCGCTTTCAGATAGCCGTAAGCATAGTCGCCTTCGACCGTTAAAGTGGCGCTCTTCAAGCCGGCATCGTCGCCGTCCTGATATTCGGTAAACTCGACTTTGAACCCTTTCCGCTCACAATAACGGACATACATGCGCAGCAGCATATCCGCCCAATCCTGGGCTTCGGTACCGCCCGCCCCAGCATTGATGCTCAGGGTGGCGTTGCTAGCGTCATGTTCGCCGGACAGCATCCGCGCAAACTCCATCCGGTCGATGAGTTGAGTCACCTCGGGGAGCAGCGTCTGCACTTCCGCCAGTGTCTCTTCATCCTCCCCTTCTTCCCCCAGTTCAATCAGCACCTGAATATCTTCAAGCTGCTGCTTGGCAGAACTGCAGTCCTGAACAACCTTCTGCAGCCGGGTCCGCTCTTTCAGAAGCTCCTGGGCGGCATCGCCCCGGTTCCAGAACTCTGGACGGGCAATCTCCGCTTCTAATTCGGCAACCCGCTCTACTTTGCCAGGGACGTCAAAGATACCTCCATAGTTCCTGAAGTTTCCCCTGCAATTCCTTGACGCTTTCTTTCGGCTCACGAAACATGTTCTACTCCTGTATTTTATCTGGATCTATGATAATAAGTTTGAGTTCATGAATAGCCGAGCAGTATAGCTCAAGCCATCAGCAAAAAACAGCCTCGTTTGCAATATTTTCTATTTCTTTTCGATAAGACTCTTTTCAATTCGATTGAAGGCTGGACGCTCGCCACTTAATCAGGCATAATAGGTGGCTATTCCGGTCGCAAAGACTGCCTATTCGGACAGTATCCTGACGACACCCGCAGGCCTGGCAGCCACTGAAAAACAGCCTGCCAAGCAATGGATGGGCGATCAAAATCAATGATGGCTTGTTAATGTATTGATTTTGCACGGTGAGAAAAATTACACTCTCCACCACCGTGTGTGAAAAAGTTCCGGCACGGACCTTTTCAATGACCTGCTAATCCCGTCGTATCGCCGCAACACTGTTCATAACAAATCGACTGATCCGCATCCCGGCTCAATCCAGAAATATCCAAGGACCGCCACCATGTCCATCACACCGCAACAACGTACCGCACTGATCGGATGGCTCATCGCTCTCAGTTGCCTCTTATCCCTGCTCACCTTGGTCACTCCGCTGCCAGCCTTGGCCCCCGCCATCTGTGGCTGGTCCGCGGTTCTGGCATGCTGGCCACAACTGGGACGGACCGCCAAACAGCAAACGCTCTGCCTGCTATTCTGCGGTCTGGCCATGCTCGGCACAGCCCTGCTGCATGGCACCGCAATCAATATCGTCACATTGCTGTCCCGCAACATCCCGCTGGTGACCATGCTTGGGGCAGTCTCTGTTTTGTCCTTGGCCAATCCCATCGAACAAAAGTCTACGCTCCCGCGTGGCCGCAAAGGGCTCCTCTCAACCATGCTGACCTGCCACCTGCTCGGGGCGGTGATTAATCTGTCCATTATTTTCGTGGTCGGCGACCGCCTGATGCGTTCCGGCAAGCTGACTAAAGCTCAGGTCCAGCTGACCATGCGCAGCTTCAGCACCGCAGCCTTCTGGTCACCGTTCTTTGTCGCCACCGGGGTCGCCATGACCTACGCCCCAGGCGCGGAATGGCAAAAAACCATGCTGCCGGGGCTGCTGCTGACCCTGCCGATGTTTCTGCTCACCTACCGTGACACCTACAAACTGGCAGGAGATGACTTTGAAGGTTATCCACTGACCTTCGAAAGCCTGATCATGCCGATGTTCCTGGCGATTTTTGTGCTCATCGGCCATTGGCTGGTACCCGGGATCGGCATCCTCTATATCATCAGTCTGCTCGCGCCCATCGGCGCGCTGACATTCATGAAAGTCCGGCCACGCGGAAAGCAGGCCGTTCAATTCGTCAACCAACGGCTGGCCAACACCTCCAGTCAATATGCCCTGTTCCTGGTCGCCGGGGTTTTCTCCACCGGCATCGAAGCTTTGATCAAAACCTTTCCCCAGGCCCTGTCTTTCGATATCACGGCATTTACTCCGGGGATGTTCATGCTCCTGAGCGGCGTCATGTCACTGCTCTGCCTGATCGGAATCCATCCTGTGGTCAGCATCGCCTCAGTCAGCCCGTTCCTGGCACCGCTGCACGTCGAACCAACCCAACTGGCCTTCATGTACCTGTTTGTCTGGGGATTGGCCAACGGGTGCAGTCCGCTGTCTGGAATCGGCCTGGCCATGGTCAGTCGTTATCAGGCCGGCAGCGCCGAAATCATCAAGCTGCATTGGAAATATCTGGCTGCGATGTGGGTGATCGCCGGAGGATTGAACTGGGTCTGGTTCGGCTGAAGGCAAAATGCCGGGTAGGATTCAGCAGGAAGGAAGCCGCTGGGTATTCTCTCGCCTGACGTATCAAGAGTCGGCAAGTTCGTTCGTCATCTCTCTCCAGAATCTGATTCGACCGGACTCCCTTCCTGCGCCACAAAGTATTTCACAGAATGGAAATTTGTCAATTTAACCGCAGTATCCCGCTATTTAATCGACGTAACCGCTGCCGATGGCCTTGAAGGGCAATTCCAGCTTAAGTTGTGGAACCTCCTTGGCGATCCAGGCGGTAAAGGTGTTGCTGTTCGGTCCCGGAAAAACCTGATAAGTGTTTTTCCAAGGATACTCCCGGGCCGCCCGGTCAACGGCGTCAATCAACTGATCGACCTCAGCGCCGCGCAAATCCTTCAGCAATTGTGGCCGCGCCCCATACCAATAGCGGTCGGGAACACCCCGGCTGATGCGCATGACCGGCTGGCCATGCCGCCCCCGCCAACCGACCACATCATAGACGGTGTAAGCCTCTGCACCAGTCTTCTTGGCTGCCACCCAGGTGTGAATGGCGAACAATCCACGCCAGCCCCAGGCGTCAGCACCATAAACCTGCAGCACAGCTTCCCTGGTTGCGGTCGGCTCGGGCGCCAGTCCGGCTGACTGTCGACTGGCCGTACGCCAGTCATTGTTTGATGAACAACCCGCCGCAAAGACAACAGCCAATAACAGCAGGTACCAACGGTGTGGAGAATTCATAGTTCCTCTCCTGAGCAAGAAAAACATGGCCATCCCAGCGCTGGACAGCAACCGATCTGACGCTATTATAGCGGCCAAAGCGGCCAGCTGAAAAGGGCTGTACCCAAGATGACAAGCAGGCTGTTAAGCCTATCAATAGGCGATCAAAGTCAATGACGCCGGGTAAGTTCTTGATTTGGTAAGGTGGAGAAGCAGATCAATACCGAAGGAAGAATGCTCGGAATTCGAAAACGTGTCGATTAACAGATGTCATTATGAGGACCGACCGATTCCTGCGCAGGCCCAGGAATGCGCGATTGAGCGGCTTTCTCACGCAGCCAGCTTAAATAAAAGCGATAGCCATACGCTGAATAATTCAGCGAAAGGGAATTCATAAAGCCATGCAGATATTCGGTTTTGATCACCGTAGTATTTGGTCTGTTTTGCAGGGCGTCAATAAGCGAATCAATCGCGAAAAACTTTTCCAGGCAAGGAAAGATAAGGCTGGTTGGGCATTGCGGTTGGCTGTCCAGATGGTCACGGATCCTTGATCCATAGAAGCAGGAGCAGTGCCTAAGCTGCTTGAACTCATGGCAACCGGAGATCTGCCAGGCGCAGGTTGCGCCGACGCTGAAACCGAGAAGGTCAGAGGGGGTCGTCGTTGCCCTGAGTAGCGTTTTCGCCCGTTCCAACAGCAGCCCTGGACCGCCATGCTTTTGGAAATAGCTGTAAGCCTCAGCTTCGCTGGAAAACCCCATGTCAACGCCGCCATAAGGGTCAATAGTCAGCACCTGCCGATAACGATCCGCTAAACCGGTAACAAGCTCAGCCAGAGCCGGAGTTGCTCCAAAGATATCGCTGATTACAAACAGTTGCATGACAATGCGGAGCAGAGCACCAGATCAGCACCTCAGTTCTGGGTAACGGAAGCAGTCAACGGTATGATCATTGACCATGCCGACGGACTGCATGAAGGCATAGCAGATGGTCGGACCGACAAAGGTGAAGCCGAGAGCCTTCAGATCTTTGCTCATTTGCTGTGACTCTTTGGTCTGAGCAGGGACTTCGGCCAAGGTTTTCCAGGCATTCTGCCGAGGTCGACCATCAACGTAGCGCCACAGAAAATTGGCGAAGGAATCGCCCTGCTCTTTCAGGGTCATCACCGCGCGGGCATTTTTGATCGCAGCCCGAACTTTGAGACGATTGCGCACGATCCCCACGTCAGCCAGCAGTCGGGTGACATCGGTTTCATCGTAGCGGGCGATCTTCTCCCACTGGAAGCCATCAAAGGCGGCCCGATAGTTTTCCCGTTTTTTCAGGATGGTCAACCAACTCAGTCCGGCCTGAGCCCCTTCCAGGCAGAGCTTTTCAAAGAGTTTAACTTCGTCAAACTGGGGCACACCCCACTCCTGATCATGGTAATCAAGATACAGGGGGTCATCCGAACACCAAGCACAGCGCTGTTTCATGACAAAATCACCTTCTTGAGCAATTGAACATTGGCCGGCCGTCAAATCGGAACGGTCAAGGTGCTACTGCGGCCTACGGATATGAATCTCCCGGGCCAGAATATCGTCAATGGCAAATTGCGAGTGCCCGACCTTGAAAATATAACTGGGAAACTTCTGCATCAGCAGCAGCTGGCTACCGGGCAGCACGCCCATACTCATGAGCTTCTGCATTTTTTTGTCGTCACTGGCCGACAGATAGGCAATCTCTCCGAGTTCGCCGGACTTCAGTTCGGTCATGGCAACAATCCCGGGCTCACCGGCCTGGCGGGCCTCGACACAGCAATCGCCAGGTGGAATCGGGTTGCCATGAGGGCACTTGGTGGGGTGATTCAACAGGGTACAGAGCTTGGTGTCGACCCCCTGCCGCAGCAGGTGCTCAAAGGCGCAGGCCTGCTCATTGGCCTCATCCCCTTCGATGCCGAGGATATCCATGGTCAGACGCTCGGCCAGACGATGCCTGCGCACCGTCATCCGGGCCTCGGCATACCCCTCTTTACGCAGATACACCCGATCATCACGGACCTCCACATAGGCTCGCTGCAAAAGTTCCTTCAGTTCCGCGGAATCCGTGCCGACATCAAGGGCGGATTGCAGGCAGCCAACACTATCCCCTTCGACGGTTAAAACCCAGAGAGACTCGAGAATTTCTTCCGCTTTTTCGGAAAGTCTATCCATCTCACTTATCCCTTTCCTGTTTTCGTAACAGCCGATTGAAAAATTTTCCCGGGGCCGGATTGGCATAACCGCAATACGGGCAGTGGATCTTATGACAGCCGCCGAAGCAATGCCCGCAAGACTTGCCCCCTTCCGGAGCGCCGACCTGTTCCGGAATCTCTTTATGGCAAAAGCCGCAAATCATGTCAGAAAGCCTGTACCGAGCAGGATTTTATTGAGTAACCAACCGGATGAAAAAGCCAGCAGGGTCACAAAAACCAAAATGCCAAGGGCGACTTTGACACCCCGCTCCTTCCCCATCACCAGAAACTGGGCGACGCAAGGGACAAACAGGGTCAGGGTGACTGCTGCAACAGTCAGCTGTTCAACAGACAACAACCCAGAAGTCTGCAGATCGTAAAGACCGGCTGCCCCGAAATCACGCCGAAAAAACCCGAACACAAAGGCCGTGGTTGCCTCGGCCGGCAGGCCGATGCCGCGTACAAACGGAGCCAGGAGATTAATCAGGGCCTCGAGCAGGCCGGTCATTTTCCCGGCCCAGAGGATCACTGACGCGATCAGAAACAGCGGCAGGATCTCAATAAAGTAACTCTGCATTCGGGTCAGGGTTTTGATGACCACGTTCCGCAGCTGGGGCAACCGGAGCGGAGGTATTTCCATATAAAATACCGGACTGTCGCCGGGAAGCAAGTGCGCCGCCAAAAATCCGATCAGCAGAAAAACCAGCAATAGAAAACAGGCCCAGACCAAGAGTGCTCCGGGTGCCACCGAAAGCAGGCCGAGGATAACCCCGAGTTGGGCGCTGCAGGGGATGGCCAGCGCCAGCAGCAAGGTGGCGATAACCCGTTCGCGCTTGGTCTCCAGAGTCCGGGTGACCAACGTCGCCATGGTATCACAGCCGAAACCGAGAATAATTGGAATCACCGCCCGTCCGGACAGGCCGATCCGCTTGAACAGGCGATCAACCAGCAATGCCAGGCGCGGGAAGTAGCCGGTATCCTCAAGCAAGGAAAAGACCAGGAAGAAGGACCCGACAATCGGCAGCACCAGGGCCACGGCATAGCGGATCCCAAGGGTCCAGAGGCCGTACTCACCAGTCAGCAGCTCGAACAACCACTCGGCACTTACGTGATTGTGGACAAAAGCGATCACCGGCGGATTGATATACCCCTCAAACAGGGTTCCTTCCAGAAAATCGACCAGAGTCCCTGCCCCGAAACCACCGACAAAGCGAAACAAACCGAAATAAACCACAAACAGCAGGATCGGCGTACCGCTGATCGGGTTGACCATCCAGCGGGAGAGTTTTTCGCTGAAGGATTCGCCGTTCTTTTCTTTTTCGACCACCACCCCGTCGAGCATCTGCCGACAAACTTTCCGGCGTTCAAGACTAATCTGCAGATGCAGATCGGCCCGCCGACGGAAAGAGATTTCGCGAATTCGTTCCTGCAGCAGCTCAAAATCGGCCGCGCTCTCTTTGCCGGCGACCAACTGCTCAATTTCCTCATCCCGCTGCAGCAACAGCAGGCTGGTGGCCCGGCGACTCAAGCGATAATCGCCATTATTGATCAGCCCGACCAAGTCATGGATATCTTTTTCCAGATCCTGCTCATAGATGAAAGGTTTGTGCGGCACCATGGCGTACTGGGCGATGGCCTGACGCAGCTCGTCGAGGCCGACTCTGCGTTTCATCACCGCGCCGATAACCGGTACGCCGAGGTTTTTCTGGAGCAGTTCCAGATCGATCTGCATTCCCAGGCGCTTGGCCTCATCCATGATATTGACCACCAGAATGACCGGGAGGCCAGCCTCGATCAGCTGCAGGGTCATCGGCAGCATCCGCTCCAGATTACGAGCATCGAGCACATGAATAACCGCATGGGGGTCGTCGGTCAGCAGGATCTTGCGCGCAACCCGCTCCTCTTCGGTAATCGGCATCATTGAATACATGCCGGGGGTATCGAGGATTTCGTAACGGGTGCCGCCTATCAGGCAATGGCCCGTGGATACCTCAACCGAGGTTCCGGGATAATTTGAAACGGTCGTATAGGCGCCGGTAAGAACATTAAAAAGAACACTTTTGCCCACATTCGGGTTGCCGACCAGGACAACTTTAGGGGCGGATGATGGCATGTCTGACATAACAACAAGGACTTTCCGATACGCGGGAATTTTTCATCGAGTTTCAGTTTTTCTTCTTGGCTGAACATTCGGCGCAAACGCCATAAAGTTCATGGCGATGACTCTCAATCTTGAAATCATATTTTCGGCCGACCTCGTCTTGCAACACTTCAATTCTCGGCTCTTCAAATTCGATAATGCTGCCGCAGCGAGTACAGACCAGATGGTCGTGATGCTGTTCGTCATGCACCGGTTCGAAACGAGCCTGACCATCACCGAAGTTCAGCTCCGTGGCGATCCCGCATTCAGCAAACAATTTCAGAGTCCGATGCACGGTTGCGTAACCGATTTTGGGATTTTTCTTGCGCAGTTTAAGATAAAGTTCTTCAGTGGAATAATGGGACTTGGAATTGAGGAATGTCTCCAGGATTGTCATCCGCTGGCTCGTGTTTTTAAGGCCTTTCTGCCGCACGTATTCATTGAAAACGGCTACCCTGTCCATCGTCGCACCTCCTTTTTTAAATATTGAAAATGACTTTCAGAAAACTAAAGGAAAGACGCGCAAATATCAAGCTTTTATTCCTGCCGGAACCTATCCCAGGGACATGGGAAAGGTCCGGTACAGAAAGCTGGTGATGGGGGTCAAAAGATCGAAAAACAACAAAATGCCCGCGACCATGAGCAAGCCACCGGTGAGGATTTCGACAATGCGGATATGCTTTTTGAAACGGTCGAAAAAGTTGAGAAAAGCGTGGAACAACAGACCTGAGATCAGGAACGGGACCCCCAGCCCTGCGGAATAAACACTCAGCAGCAGCACCCCTTTGCCGGCCCCGCCTGAGCTGCCGGCGGCGATGGTCAGAATGGCTCCGAGAATCGGTCCGATACAGGGGGTCCAGCCGGCGGCAAAGGCAATACCGACCAACAGGGTCCCGATGAAGCCGGCCGGTTTATTGCGTAGTTGCACCCGTTTCTCACCAAGCAGAATACCGAAATGAAACAGCCCGCTGAGATGAATGCCGAACAGGAAGATCAACACTCCGCCGACTTTCTGAATAATCCCCAGGCTGTCGCGCAGATGCAGCTCAAAGGAAGCGGAGGCGAGCCCGGCCAGGGCACCGAGGGCGATGAACACCAGCGAGAACCCGAAAATAAACATCAGCGAGTGGGCAAGGATGGTCAACCGCACCTGTGTTCCGGGGTGTTCTTCCTTCAGCTCGCCGAAGGACAGCCCGGAGATATAGGTCAGGTATGAAGGAATCAGGGGCAGTACACAGGGGGAAAAGTAGGACAACACCCCCGCAGAAAAAGCGATCCAGATGGTTATATCGGCGCCGCCTCCCATAGCCGATCAACCCTTCAGCAGGAAGGAAATTTTTTCGTACAGATCACCCAGCTGCCAATTGCGCCCGCCGATGACCTTTTCCACAACAACTCCGTTCCGATCGATCAGAAAACTTTCCGGCAGACGAAACACGCCATATGTGTTTTGGATTTCGGCATCGGGATCGAGCAGAATCTTGAAGCTGTAGGATTTCTTGGTCAGAAATTCACTGACCGCTTCCTGGCCGCTGCTCTCGACATTGACCGCCAGCACAACCAGATCCTGATCCTTGAACTCCCGGTAAAGCTGCTCCATGGAAGGCATCTCTTCGACGCAGGGAGGACACCAGGTTGCCCAGAAATTAAGAATAACGATCTTCCCCCGGAACTGCGATAGGCTGACCTGTTGCCCCTGCATATCGGTCAGGGTGAAATCCGGAGCCGTCTGACCGATCATCCCTGCTGGAGCCGCCGCGGCAGCCTGAGCCTCACCTTCCTTCTCGGAGGATGGTTCATTGTTGCAGCCGACGAGCAACACCCCGGCAAGTACGCAGGCCAGGATCAAGCCAAGTCCTTTGGATCCGATTTTCAGCATGTTCTCTCCCATTATTTGTGTGAGAATCTTCACGGCAGTTCCACCAGGTAAGCAACCTGATCCCTGACCACGGTAAAGGTCAGCGGTTTTTGCCCCAGGCGATCTTCCATTGCCTGGTTGAAATCCTCCAGGGTCTTGATTGCGACATCATCTATTTTGACGACCAGATCGCCCCGTTTGAGGCCGACCCGGTCAGCGGGTGTGCCGTTATCAACCCGGTCAATCAGCATTCCCCTGCTGCTTTGTTCCAGACCGAAGCCGAAAACTCTGCGAGTATATGATAATTCATATCCTTCGGGCAAGGGCGATAGTACAACTTTGACAGAATGCTCTTTCAGGCCGCGCAACAGGGAGATTTCAAAACCGTCGCCCGGGGTATAGGTCTGTACCAGGGAATGATATTGCGCTGGTGAAGCCAGCGCAATGCCGTCGATGGCCAGGATGACGTCAGCAGCCTGCAGCCCGGCCTGCTCCGCCGGAGACTGCGGCAGCACATCATCCACCAGCACCCCGCCGTTGCCATAGGACTGCACGAATGCGGGACTGACTGCGCCGACAATCAGGCCGAGAAAACCGCGCCGGACCCGGCCGTATTCGATCAGGTCGGCCAGCACCCGCTTGGCGGTATCGATGGGGATAGAAAAGCCGATCCCCTGAGCCTGCCTGGCAATCGCCGTATTGATACCGATCAGTTCGCCGTTGACGTTGATCAAGGGACCGCCGGAGTTGCCGGGGTTGATCAGCGCATCGGTCTGGATAAAGACTGAAGAAAGCTGCTCGCTGAGCTGAATTCTCCGTTTGAGGGAGCTGACAATACCGGTGGTGATGGAATGTCCCAGGCCCAGGGGGTTGCCAATGGCGATGACCGTCTCTCCAAGCATCAGGTCATCAGAACGCCCCGGCGCCAAAAAGGGATAGGGTCCCGGTTCGACAATCTTCAATACGGCCAGATCAATCCGCGTATCCTTGCCGATCAATTTTGCTTCCAGTTCCCGACTGTTTTCCGACAGGGCCACATAGATTTTAGAGGCTTTATCGACCACGTGGGCATTGGTCAGGATATGCCCCTGAGCATCGATAATCACCCCGGAACCAAGGGCCTGGGTGCGGTAGCTTTGCGACGGCATCAGCTCCCGGAAAAACTGGTCAAAAATCGAATCACCGAAACCGAAAAACGGGTTATTGCCATGCTGCACAATCTTTTCGGTCCGAATATTCACGACCGCGACACGGGCCTTGGCCACAGCATCAACCACTGCGGTCCGCCGGTTGGCGGCAAGAGCGGGTTGACAGAGCAGGATAAAAAGCAGCGACAGCATAAATCGACGTAAAATCATAGTCCGACACCTGACTGGTTAGGCTTCAATATGGTATTTTTCCAGACGATACAACAGGGTGTGCCGAGGAATCCGTAAAAAATGGGCGGCCTTGCTTTTATTTCCCTGGCAGCGCCGCAGCGCCTCGACAACCGCTTCCTTTTCCAGCTCCTCCAGGGAGTAGCCCTCTTCCGGCAGGTTCAACACCCCCTTGCCCCGGCCCGCCGGCCGGCCGATCCGCTCCGGCAGGTCGGCCAGATCGATGACATCTGAATTGCGCAGGATCAACATCTGCTCAACGACATTTTCCAACTCGCGGACATTGCCCGGCCAATCGTACTTCTGCAGGCTCTGCAGGACCTGGTCGGTCATCCTGACCTGGGCTCCGGCTTGCTGCTTGTTCAAAAAATACTGAACAAACAGCGGAATATCCTCTTTCCGCTGGCGCAGGGGCGGTAATTCCAGAGGCACAACCGCCAGCCGGTAATAGAGGTCGTCGCGAAAAGTCCCGGCGGCCATGGCCTCTTCAAGATTGCGGTTGGTGGCGGCCACGACCCGCACATCAACCGTCTCAGTAGTCCCGCCCACCGGCTCGATCTGCTGTTCCTGCAGTGCTCGCAGGAGTTTCGGCTGCAGATCGACGGGGAGCTCCCCGATCTCATCCAGGAACAGAGTCCCTTTATTGGCAAGGCTGAATTTACCCTTTCGATCCTTCACCGCGCTGGTGAAGGATCCCTTGACATGCCCGAACAGCTCACTCTCGATAAGATCTTTGGGGATGGCGGCGCAGTTGACCGCAATAAAGGGCCCGGCATGACGCTCAGAGCGTTGGTGAATGGTCTGAGCAATGACCTCCTTACCGGTACCGCTTTCCCCGCTGATCAGGATCGAAGCCTGGCTAACGGCCACCTTCTCTACCCGTTGCAGCAACTGCGTCATCACGCTGGATTCGCCGATAATCCGTAATGAATCATCCCGCGTCGCCAGAACGTCGCGCAGGGCGCTGTTCTCCTGTTTGAGGTTCCGAAATTCAAAGGCCTTGGCCACGGTCAGGCAGAGTTGGTCACGGCTGAACGGTTTAGCCAGGTAATCATAGGCCCCGACCTTCATTGCATCCACCGCTTGCGCCACCGTACTGAATGCAGTCACGATGATCACCAGGGTCTGCGGTTCGAGGCTGAGCACTTCCTGGAGGACATCGTAGCCACTGATCCCCGGCATCTGCACATCCGTGATCACCAGCGGCGGCCGATGCTGGCGGAACGCGGCCAGCCCCTGCTGTCCGTCCCGAGCCGTAAGCACCTGGTAACCGGCCTCCTGCAGCTGGAATTCTATGACCCGGCGTAAGGAATTGTCATCATCAATCAACAGTATTTGGTTCAAGGTTAGGTTCTCCACAAAGACCTGCTTTAACGCATGGCCGGTTGCAGTTCCAGCCTGAATTCTGCGCCCCCGGCAGGTCCGTTGGCAACACTGATACGGCCGCCATGATTTTGCACAATGCGATAGGTGATAGCCAGACCGAGCCCGGTACCATCTGACTTAGTGGTAAAAAACGGGTTGAACACTTTGTCCAGATTTTCCGTCGCAATCCCCGGGCCGCTATCCTGAAAACTCAGCACAACCCGGCCTTTGTCGTCAAGAGCCCCGTTGATTCGAATCCGCCCCTTATCCCCCATGGCCTGCAAAGCATTCAAAATTAAATTGAGAAAAACCTGCTTGAACTGACCGGCGTTGCCAACCACCCGTGGCAAGGCGGACTCCTGCCATTCAATCTCAGTTCGTTGCCGTTTGAGCTGTTGACGACTGAACTGGAGGACTTCCCTCAGCACGCTGTTGGGATCGAAATCTTCGGTTTCGGTTTGTTCGGAACGGGCGAAACTCAAAAAGTCCTCGACCACTTTGTCTAGCCGTTCCACTTCACTGATCAGAATCTGTCCAAACTCACCATAACGGCTGTCAGCGGGCAGCGCATCCTTGAGAATCTCCGCGGTCCCCCGGATCGACCCAAGGGGGTTACGGATCTCATGGGCCATTCCTGCGGATAATTCGCCAAGGGCAGTCAACCGGTCCGCCTGCCGCAACTGGTCCTCGATTTCCATGATCAGATCCGCCTGCTCGCGCAATTTGCCATAACTCTCCTGCAGCCGCTGCATGTTTTCCTCGACCTGGCGCCGCTCAGCAAAGATTCTCGACGACAGAAATCCGGTCACAAAGCCGATCAGATTATAAAGCAGAATCTCGAGGTATTTTTCAAGATTGTCGGCGGGCATATGCCCCCATTGATAAAGCACATGCGGGGCGTAGATGACCGACACCAGGATCGCCACCCCGGCACCGCCGGGAATTCCGTACCACAGCCCGCCCAAAATAATGGGCAGGTAGTAGAGCCGGCGGTAGATATCATGAAACTGCATGTAGTGAGTAGCAGTCAGATAATGGAGTGCTGTGACCCCAACAACCAATGCAACCAGCAGTCCCAGCCTGAATCGATCCTGTTTTCTCATCGCAATGGCCATGCAACCCGACTCCAATTCACGACAATAACAATCGGTTTTCCAATGTTATTTGTCGAATATTCTACACTTCATAGCTTCAACTGTCTACCGGAAGAGCCTTGCAGCCGTAGCCGCGCTGCTAGCGCCACTCAGGACCACACAGCCGCCAAATGATCCATATGGACAGTTTCGACAATCTGGGCTATCCTTGCGAATTCAGGGAGGAAATATGCTATTGATCGAAACTGTCACGATTGTCATCCCGGTGTTTCTGGTCATCAGCCTGGGTGCCTTGCTAAAGAAAACCGGCCTGCTCGACGACCAGTTTCTCTATCGGACCAATCGGCTGGTCTATGTTGTCTTTCTGCCCTTGCTGCTGTTTTATAAAATTTCCAAGGCTGAATTTGCAGCCTTTTTCAACCCGGCCCTGATCGCCGGTTCAATGCTGGCTATTCTACTGGCCTTTGCCCTGTCTTTTTCCTTCAGTACCCTGCGCCGCTATCCCGCTCCGACCAAAGGCAGTTTCTGTCAGGGAACCTTCCGCGGCAACCTGGCCTATATCGGCCTGGCCATCAGCCTGAACGCTTACGGCGAAACCGGCCTGACCAACGCCGGTATTCTGATGGGCTTCCTGGTGCCGGTCCTGAATCTGTTTGCAATCCTCTCTCTGCTCCTGCCACAACCGGGAAACCAGGGCAGGAATCGCTTTACCTGGTTGCGCAAAATCCTCCTCGACCCTTTGATCTTGGCGTCCTTTTTCGGCATCGGCTGGAGTTTTTTAAAAATCCCCATGCCTCTGATTCTGGATCGTGCTCTGGGCATCACGGCCGGACTTACCCTACCCCTAGCCCTGATCGCCATCGGCGGCTCCTTCTCTCTGCAACGGTTAAAAGGAGATCTGCAGTTGGCCGGACTGGCCAGCATCATCAAACTGATCGGTCTGCCCCTGCTCGCTGCCGGAATTCTGATTATCTTCGGCGTGACCGGTACCGACCTGGGGATCGGTATCATCCTAGCCGGGACACCGGCCGCTACCGCAACCTACATTATGGCCCATCAGCTCAAGGGGGATGCGGAACTGGCCGGTTCCATCGTGATGATGTCAACCCTCGGTTCAGCCTTCAGCTATACACTGATGCTGCTGATCTTTAAGGCAACCGGGCTTCTTTAAAGGCAACTCTGATGCGAGACAATTACCAACCATTGACCATCGGCCGCAGGATCACCATTCGGTCACCCGAAGACTCGGCGCCCGAGCCGGGTTCCGGGATCTCGATCGTTCTGGAGCGCGGCGCCTTCGGCTCAGGAGAACATGAAACCACCCGCAGCTGCCTGGAATTGCTGGAATCCGGGCTGGTGACCCCAGGCGATAAAGTGCTGGATTTTGGCAGCGGCACCGGCTTGCTGAGCATTGCCGCCCTGCTCTGCGGAGCCGCAGAGGCCTGCTGTGTCGACATTGACCAGGCCGCCATCGAGAGCGGCCGCCGTAATTGTCTTATCAACGGCCTGTCGAGACAGGTCAACCACTTTTGCGGCCACCTTGAAGAGCTGCAGGAAACCGCCTTCAACCTGGTTCTCGCCAATATCTATAGCGATATCCTGCTGACCTCGGCGACAAACCTGACCAATCGCTGTGCCTCAGATGCCTACCTGCTGCTGTCCGGCATTCCTTGGGAGGATAATTTCGATATCCGCAAAAGATATCAGCAGTTGGGCTGCAAGCCCCTGAAAAATCTCTGGTTGGAGGACTACACAACCCTGCTGCTGCGGAAAGAATAACGACAGCTGAAAATATCCAGGATGCTGGTCAGGTTGGTCGGCGAACAGAGAAAAAAAGAGGCGGATCAAAAAATGATCCGCCTCACTGACATGACATGTCAAATCGATATGAGTTTTATTCCGCCGAACTCGGGATAAGAGACTTGATGTACTCCCGGTTGAGTTTGGCGATGAACTTGACGCTGATCCCTTTCGGGCAGGCAGCTTCACATTCATAATGGTTGGTACAGTTTCCGAAGCCTTCGTCCAGGATCGCTTTGGTCATGGCCTGCACCCGACGTCTGGCTTCCGGCTTGCCTTGCGGCAAGACTGCCAGCTGAGCGACCTTGGCACTGGTGAACAGCATGGCCGAGCTGTTGGGACAAGCGGCGACGCAAGCACCGCAGCCAATACACTCGGCAGCATCCATGGCATAGTCGGCGACTGGTTTACCGATCAGCAGATCGTTAGCGTCAGCAACCCCGCCGGTATGGCAGGAAGAATAGCCGCCGGCCTGCATCACGGCATCAAGGGCGCTCCGATCCACGATCAGGTCCTTAATGATCGGGAAAGCACGTGCCCGCCAGGGCTCGATGAAAATTTCATCACCGTCTTTGAACTGGCGCATATGCAGCTGGCAGACAGTCGTCAGTTCCTGTTGACCGTGGGGACGACCATTGATGACCTGCGAACACATTCCGCAGATCCCTTCACGGCAGTCATGATCAAAGGCGATCGGGTCTTTCCCGGACTTGATCAGGTTATCGTTGACCTCGTCAAGCATTTCCAGGAATGACTCGTCCGGGCTGACATCCTTGGCTTGATAGGTTTCCAGTTTTCCTTTATCTTGTGGCCCCTTCTGGCGCCATACATGCAATGTAAGGTTCATTATTTGTAACTCCTCACGGCAAGTTTGACGTTTTCAAATTTCAAGGGTTCCTTGTGCAACTCAGGTTCATTATCGACCCCCTTGAACTCCCAGGCAGCAGCGTAACAGAAGTTCTCATCGTCACGCATTGCCTCGCCATCCTCGGTTTGATGCTCAGTACGGAAGTGACCGCCGCAGGATTCCTCACGATGGAGGGCATCCTTGGTCATCATCTCAGCGAATTCAAGGAAATCAGCCAGACGGCCGGCATTTTCGAGCTGTTGGTTCAACTCGCCCGCTGTCCCGGTGACGTTAACATTGTTCCAGAATTCGTCACGGATTTCCGGAATCCGCTTGAGTGCGTGATTGAGGCTGGCGTCGCTTCTTGCCATGCCGACATCTTCCCACATGACGCTACCCAGTTCACGGTGAAGTTCGCCGACGGTTTTCTTACCTTTGATCGACAGCATTTTGTCGATCTGCCCTTTGACCTCTTCAGCCGACTTTTTGAACTCGGGATGATCTTCCTTGATTTGTCCCGGAGTGATCGACGCCATGTACTGGGCGATGGTGTAGGGAATGACGAAATAGCCGTCAGCAAGTCCCTGCATCAGGGCCGAAGCGCCGAGCCGGTTAGCACCATGAACAGAGAAGTTAGCTTCACCCAGGACGAACAGACCGGGGATATTGCTCATGCAGTGGTAATCAACCCAGAGACCACCCATGGAATAGTGAGGGGCCGGATAAATCCGCATCGGCCGTTCATAGCCGTTTTCGTCGGTGATTTTTTCATACATATCAAACAAGTTGCCATACCGCTGTTGGATCAACGGTTGCCCGACCCGTTCAATAGAGGACTGGAAGTCGAGATAGACACCACGCTTGGTGTCGCCGACACCACGACCATCGTCACATTGTTCCTTAGCAGCACGTGAAGCGATATCCCGTGGCGCCAGGTTACCGAAAGAGGGGTATTTCCGCTCCAGGTAATAATCACGGGCCTCCTCGGGGATTTCACTCGGGTGCTTGCCGCAATCTTCAGCTTTTTTCGGTACCCAAACCCGACCGTCGTTGCGCAGGGATTCGGACATCAGGGTCAGCTTGGATTGTTTGTCTCCATGCTGAGGAATACAGGTCGGGTGGATCTGGGTGTAGCAGGGGTTGGCCATGTAGGCACCCTTTTTGGTTGCTTTCCAGATCGCCGTAGCACTGCAGCCCATGGCGTTGGTGGACAGGTAGAAGACGTTGACAAAACCGCCGGTTGCGAGGATAACGGCATCACCCCAGTAGGATTCGATTTCACCGGTAATCAGATTACGGCAAGTAATCCCTTTGGCCACCCCGTCGACCACCACCAGGTCGAGCATTTCGCGACGGGCAAACATTTTGACGGTCTTATTTTTGATCTGCCGTGACAGGGCCGAATAGGCACCAAGTAGCAACTGCTGACCGGTCTGGCCGCGGGCATAAAAGGTCCGGGAGACCTGGGCGCCACCAAAGGAACGGTTGTCCAGGTAACCGGCATAGTCGCGGGCAAAAGGCACGCCCTGAGCGACACACTGATCAATAATGTTATTGGAGACCTGGGCCAGACGCCAGACGTCAGCTTCACGGGCACGGAAGTCCCCGCCTTTGACGGTATCGTAAAACAGGCGATAGATACTGTCGCCGTCACTCGGGTAGTTCTTAGCCGCATTGATCCCGCCCTGGGCAGCGATACTGTGGGCACGACGCGGGCTATCCTGATAACAGAAGGCTTCCACATTGTAGCCGAGTTCACCCAGGGTCGCAGCAGCGGCGCCGCCGGCGAGGCCGGTTCCTACAACGAGAATCTTAAACTTACGCTTATTAGCCGGGTTGACCAGCTTCATGTCGAAACGATGCTTGTCCCATGACGTTTCAATTGGTCCGGTAGGTGCTTTTCCGTCGAGAATCACAATAAGCCCCCTATTTCACAATACGAGCGAGAATAAACAAAGGAATGGCGATATAAGCCAGACCATACACGATAGCCAGAAATTTACCGAAGGGTCTCACCTTGTCCTGACTCGGTCCGGTACTCCAACCAAAGGTTTGGACCCAACTGGAAATTCCATGGCTCAGGTGGAGCAGCAGAGCAATCATGGCAATGATATAAACCACAGCAATGAAAACTTTCTGGAAGCTCAACACCACCATCGAGAACACGTCGGGACGCATGGCAGCATCCAGCGGCAGATGGCTGGCAGAAATTGCAGGATTGGTCACCTGAACGGTAAAGTGCAACAGGTGATAAATCAGAAAGACCAGGATGATCAGCCCGGTGAAGACCATGGTTTTGGCGGAAAAAGTCGTCACCAGAGTCTTCTGAACAGCATATTGCTCAGGGTTGGCGTTACGGTTCTCCAGATAAAGTTGAATGCCAAAGGTAATATGAATGGCAAACAGCCCCAGCATCACCAAACGGAAGATCCAGACCAACGGACCGAGATCGTGAAGATGCTTGGCATAGGCATTGATACCGTCAGGTCCGGCAAAAACCGACAGGTTACCAAGGAGATGGACAGTGATAAACAGAACCAGCAACAGGCCGGTCACCGCCATCAGAACCTTTCTTCCTACAGTGCTAGTAAACAGATTCATAATTCTTATCCCTCGAGAAAATGATGTGATTGTTAATCAGGACGTCTCTTCCGGATTCAATCAGCAGAACAGGTATTGATCTAACTTCACGGCCCAGCCCTCCTTTCTTCCTGGTACCGTACTTTGCAGCACGAGCCAGGCGGCCCTCTCCAGGATCTAATCCTCCAGTTCATAATTGACATCCTTTCGGTGCCAGATACAACCCGCCATGGAAGGCCGGCAGAGCCTGCAGTAACAATTTTAAATCGTATACTGTATACTAAACATCGTTATAAAATTAAATAAAAAAAACCATACATAGACAATTTCTAATATCTCGCCTACCACCCCCTTCAACCCCCGCCCCTGCTGTACCAGAGTCCGGAAAAAGTTGCTCAAAACGGCATTTTAGCAATTATTTCAAGGCGATAATCTTGTCCAGACTATGCTGCAATATGGCAATCTTTTCCTGGGCTGCAGCTAATTTGGCGCGATCCTTCTCCAACACCTCTGCGGGGGCGTTATCGACAAATTTCTGATTTGACAATTTTTTGGTGAAGAAATCGACATCCTTTTGCGTCTTGACGATCTCTTTACCAAGGCGGGCTTCTTCTTCGGCAATATCGATCAGCCCGGCCAGCGGCAGCAACACCTCGACGTCGCCGGCAACCTGGGTCGAAGCCTGACGGGGATGCTCAATAGCGACTCCGGCAATCAATTCGTCAACCCTGGCCAGCGCAGCGATATAGTTTTCACCGGCCCGTACGGCCGCCAGAGCCGCTTCGGTCTTACAATCGAGCACAACTTTGATTTTACGGCCGGGCGGGACTTCCAGTTCACCACGCACGTTGCGAATCGCCCTGATCACATCCATGACCAATTCCATCTCGGCAACCACGGCCGCATCGGTTTCAATAATTGCCCCCTGCGGGTAGGCAGCGGTCATGATGGTTGCGGAAGGACGCTCTCCGGGCAACGCGTGCCAGATCTCCTCAGTCACAAAAGGCAGGATCGGATGAAGCATTCTGAGCAGACCTTCCAGCACTGAGAATAGCACTTTCTGGGTGGTCTGGCGAGCCTGGACGTTTTCGCCGTAGAGACTCTCTTTGCTCAATTCGACATACCAGTCGCAGAACTCGTGCCAAGTGAAAGCGTAGAGGACAGATGCCGCTTCGTTAAACCGATAGTCCGCCAGGGCCTGATTGACGCCTTCGGCGGCGGCGGCAAAACGCTGCAGAATCCATTGGTCGGCCAGGGTCAGCTGTTCACCATCGAGAGCACAGTTCTCAGCCGTGAAATCCTCCAGATTCATCAGCGCAAACCGGCTGGCGTTCCACAGTTTATTGACAAAATTCCGATAGCCGCCGATCCGGTCCGTAGACAGTTTGATATCGCGCCCCATGGCTGCGAAAGCACACAGGGTAAAGCGGAAAGCATCGGCGCCGTACTCATCGACCACGGTCAGGGGGTCGATCACGTTCCCTTTGCTTTTACTCATTTTCTGGCCCTGTCCATCGCGGACCAAGGCATGGATATAAACTTCCTTGAACGGGACCTGATCCCTGAATTTAAGCCCCATCATCATCATCCGGGCGACCCAGAAAAAGAGGATATCAAAGCCGGTCACCAGACAGGCTGTGGGGTAGAATTTTTCCAGGGTGCGGGTCTGCTCCGGCCAGCCCATAGTGGTAAACGGCCAGAGTGCCGAAGAAAACCAGGTATCAAGGACATCGGTTTCCTGGGTCAGCTGGGTACTGCCGCAGTGACTGCAGGTGGTAACATTTTCGCGCGAGACGGTGATTTCCCCGCATTCGTCACAGAACCAGGCCGGAATCCGATGCCCCCACCAGATCTGCCGACTGACACACCAATCCTGAATATTATACATCCACTCGTAATAGGTCTTTTCCCACTGCAGGGGCAGAATCTTGGTCTGCCCCTCTTCAACGGCCTTGATCGCTTCAGCGGCGAGAGGCTTGACCGCGACATACCATTGCTTGCTCATATAGGGTTCAATGGTGGTTCGGCAACGATAACATTCCCCCACCGCATTGGCATAATCCTCAATCTGCTCAAGCAGCCCCAGCTCCTGCAGATCAGCGACCACCTTATCACGGGCGGCATAGCGCTCCAGCCCCTGGTAGGACCCGCCGTTTTCGTTGATCAGGCCTGATTCATCCAGCACATTGATGAATTCAAGCTGGTGCCGTTTACCGATTTCAAAATCGTTAAAATCGTGCGCCGGGGTAATTTTAACCGCGCCGCTGCCGAACTCCTTGTCAACGTACTCATCGGCTATTATCGGGATCTTCCGATTGACCAGCGGCAGCAGGACCTCTTGGCCGATCAGATCCTGATAACGCTCGTCTTCTGGATGAACCGCCACAGCGGTATCGCCAAGCATGGTTTCAGGACGTGTCGTCGCGACGATCAGCTGCCGGTCGGTCCCGATGACAGGGTAGCGCAGATGCCAGAGAGACCCTTTGCGATCCTCATGTTCAACTTCAAGATCGGACAGGGCGGTGTGACAGCGCGGGCACCAGTTGATCAACCGATTGTCCCGGTAGATCAGACCTTCTTCGTAGAGCTTGACAAAGACTTCACGCACAGCCTTGGACAGGCCTTCATCCATGGTGAAGCGTTCCCGTTCCCAGTCGCATGAAGCGCCCAGTCGTTTGAGCTGGTTGATGATCTGCCCGCCGGATTCTCCACGCCATTTCCAGACCCGTTCGATAAAAGCGTCTCGCCCGAGGTCGTGCCGATCTTTCCCTTCTGCAGCCAGCTGTTTCTCAACCACATTCTGGGTAGCAATACCGGCATGATCGGTTCCCGGCATCCACAGGACTTCATAGCCGCACATTCTTTTCCAGCGACAAAGGATATCCTGCAGGGTATTGTTCAGAGCATGCCCCATGTGCAGAACACCGGTGACATTTGGAGGGGGAATAACGATGGAATAAGGAGGCTTGACAGATGTCTCGTCGGCGTGAAAATTTCCGCTTTTTTCCCAGGCAGCGAACCACTTTTGTTCAACCTGCAGCGGATCATACCCTTTTGGCAGTTGCGTATTCATTGCTGCTGAAACCCTTCGATATATAAGGTTGGATTTATTTAAGATTTTCTACTTTCTGTTACTGCGGGGACAATAAATTGGGGGAACAAGGAAGTCAAGCCTTCCCTGCTCCCCCGGTAGGAAGCGTTGTGCAACAGGAGCCTATTCGGCGGTGTCCTGTTTGATCTTGCGGATTTCCTCACGAATCATCACTTCGGCAAGATCGGGAACCACCTCCCAGGCAATCTGTTCAAGCAGTTCCCCGGCAAGCTTTTCGATAATGGGAGCAGCAACTCTGCTGACGATTTCTTTCAGCTCCTCTTCAGGAAGGTCCCGCAACTGCTGCTCGAGCTGGGCAACCGGTGCCACAGGCTGCGTTTCCACCACGGGGAGTTCCGCTTCGACCTCTGCAGTTGACAATGGCGACGCAACTGCCGGTTCAGGATCGGCTTCATCAAGATAGAAACTGTCCGCTTCGGCCACCTCGACCTCGGTCTCTTCGGCTTCGCTGTCAAGATTGTAGACTTCTTCCTGCGCTGAGAACGGCTCATCCGCCACGGCAGGTTCACTGTCAAAGGTGAAGGTTTCCTCGTCCTCGGCAATCGTCGTCTCTTCCGGCGCAAAAGCCTCACTCTCGACGGAAACAAAAGCGCTGCCGGCCTCGTCCTCCAGGATCTCATCTTCGGACAGGTCCAGGATCTCGTCCTCAGACAGATCGAGAATTTCCTCAGCAGGTTCAGGTTCAGGTTCAACCTCTTCCTCAACCGCGACCGCCACCTCCGGAGCCGGGTCGGCTGCCGGGGTACTTACCATCTCATCGACGGCAAAATCGACAGGAGCGTCTTCCGGCTCTGCTTCTGGCTCAAGCTCGACATTCTCCATTTCAGCAGAAGGTTCAACTGCGGCGGCAAAGAAATCGCCAACCTCTTCTTCCAAAGGCTCAGCATCCTCTTCCAGCAATTCCAGAGGGTCACTTTCAAAAACTTCTTCGTCCACCGTCTCCGGCACAAAATCATCGTCGGATTCAGCTGTGGGCACGAAGCCGTCATGATCCGAGTATTGTGAGAAGTCGACTTCTTCCGCGCTCTCCACTGCATCATTCTGGTCGGCGGACAGATCGGGCAGATCGCTCTCCGGAGTACCGAAATCGATATTCCCGGCGTCATCCAGGGGCAAATCATCTTCGTCAAAAGCGGAAAATTCATCTTCTGCAGTATCCGCAGCCAAGGTTTCCTCAGCGACAGGGGCAACGGCAGCGACCGGTGGCGTTGCTTGAACAGGTGCGCCATCGGCCACAAAAGGATCAACATCGGCACCATGTTTGCCAAAAGAATCTTCTTCGGCAGCAATTTCCGAGGACAGATCCAGATCCGCCTCGCTGGCGGCAAGAGGTTCCTCGGCGGAGTCCGAAACGCCTGCGTCCTCAAGCTCGTCATCGGCAAAAGAGACAGAATCCCAGAGGTCATCGGCCGAATCAGCTATTTCCTCAGCTTCGGCCTCAGGCAAATCCTCAACAGCGTCAAGACCAAGGGCATAGTCATCGACCACCACCTCGTCGCTGCTTTGGTCCTCAGCAAGCGGTGCCCCGGCAACGCCGGGCATCAACTTTGGCTCCGCTGCCAGCAGTTGGGCAACTTTATCGAGCAGGGCCTGCGACTCAAAAGGCTTGGTCAGCCAGCCGTCGGCATAGACCTCTTCTGCCTTGGCTTCATCAAAATGGTCGAAAGCCCCGGGCAGCAACATTACCGAGATTGTTGCTGAAGCGGCAGTTGACTTAATCTCCCGACAGAGTTCAAAGCCGTCTTTACCCGGCATCGAAATATCCGCAATGACCAGATCGGGCGCTTCATCCTGAACCATTTTCAGCGCGTCATCGCCGTTATCAGTCATCAAAAGTTGATAATCTTCTGTGGCAAAGATAATACCGACAACCTTGCGGATGGTAATACTATCATCAGCCAACAGTATTTTTTTTGTCATTGATGTCTCCTCGCAGCATCGGCTTCAGACGTTGAACGCCAGAATCCCTGGGTCATCTCTATAGCCAAAAAATCGATGTTCAAAATAAAATGTTTTATTTCCTGACAATAAAATATCCCAACAACCCAGGGGGGATATTCTTTTAAAGCTGTCGTGATCGTTCCTTTTTGCTCGGAAACTATTCTCACGGACAAATCTGCCGGCAAAGCAAGAGTACCATATTCCGACTCGACAAGAACGTGATAAAGATATGACTTCTCACTGCAAGTGCCGTTATCATGCAGCAGCCCGACATCCAAAACCGGCACCGGCCGATCCTCGTCAACCAGAACGCCGGTCACCGTCGCAGGCAAGCAAGGCAACGCAAAGGAACGACTATCCTGGAGAATCTTTTTAATCTGCAACAGCGGAATGGCAAAAGACAACGCCCCTGCGCTGAAAAGACCAAATCGGCTCATGCTTGCATGGCCGGACTGCCGTAAAACAATTCCGGATCGAAGACGACAAAAGGCTCGGCATTGCGCAATTTAAGTTGCGAATACCCGCTGCAGGCCGAAGCCTTCAGCAAAAAGGGTATTTCACACGAAACAAAACTGTCCTCTGCCGACAACTCATCAACCGCATCGACCAGAATAGCCCAGTTCCCTTCCAGACTGCTCAACACCACTGCAACTTGATCCTTCATCCTGACCGTAGCGGGGATTCCGAGTTTGGCGGCCGGATCGACAACGGGCAGCCAAGTCCCACGAAAAGCCATGGCTGCAACGATTCCCTGGCTGATATCACTCCGACTTGCATCAAGCTGTGCGGTTACGGACCCCTGGACTTCAACGACACTTCTGAGATCAAGAATAAATCCGATCCCGCCGAGCCGAAAAACCAGAATTCTGTTACCAACATGCGCCATAAAACCCTCGAACCAACCCTGGAACCCCTTGATTTTTCAAGGAAACCGAAGAAAAACTAGCACAAAGATTAAAAACTGTCAAGCTTTTATCAATTATTTCCAATAAGTTACTACACATTATTAAATAAATCGAGCAGCGCTATCCAGCGCCCGATATCAGCTGTTAAAGACCCCCGAACATCAGATATTCTTCCACGGTTGCGGTAAAAACAGCTCACGATAAAGAGACAAGGCAAAACGATCGGTCATACCGGCTATAAAATCAGCGACCGACACCTCTAGCCGGTCGCCCGGATGACGCCGTCCGCCATAACACAGAAAGCGGTCTTCATTCTGTACGAAATAACCGTACAACTCCCGCAACAACCGGGCCGCCTTGGAAAATTCAGCCTGAACACAATCCACTTGATAAACATGCCCAAACAACCAGGCCCTTAACTCCTGAATCGCCTCTTCCATTTCTGCAGACAGGCTGATGCGGGAACATTCCTGACGCAGGGATTCCCCAATCAGGTCTCGAACCATGCGATCGATCCGGGTCGAATGGCGGGCGCCGACCACCTTGACAATGGTGGCAGGGACTTCATCATTAGCAATCACCTGCCCCCGAATGGCATCATCGAGATCATGACTGACATAGGCGATAATATCAGCCAGACGAACGACCTGCCCTTCCAGGGTGGCGGCACAATAATCGGGGCCCGGGGACAGCAGGCCGCCCTTCCCTTTGGAATGTTTGCGGATACCATCCCTGACCTCAAAAGTAAGATTCAGCCCTCTCCCGTCCCGCTCCAAGGTTTCCACCACCCGCAGGCTCTGCCTGGCATGATGAAACCCGCCCGGCACAAGTTCATTGAGTGCGCGCTCCCCGGCATGACCGAATGGAGTATGACCCAAATCATGGGCAAGGGAAATAGCTTCAGTCAGATCTTCATTCAAACGTAAGGCGCGTGCGACTGTTCTTGCAACCTGAGAAACCTCAAGGGTATGACTCAGGCGGGTTCGATAATGATCTCCTTCAGGAGAAAGAAAAACCTGTGTTTTATATTTCAGCCTCCGGAACGCTTTGCAGTGCAGAATGCGGTCACGATCATGCTGAAAAACCGTTCTTATTGAACAGTTTTTAGAAGGATATTTCCTCCCCCGGCTATGAACACTGAAGCAGGCTCCAGGCGAAAGAGTCTGAAGTTCAAACTGTTCCAAAGACTGCCTTATATCCATTGGGACTTCCTTTTCATTGCAAATAAATGTTTCCAAAAGTTACCCTTATCCTTCACCAGAAACAACATAGGAAGTAATAGAAAGCAAACAACAATCCTATTTTATTCTTGCTTTTGCTTTTATATCTGTTTTATTTAAATACTCTTTCTTGTCAAAAGAAAGCGGTTTGTAAGAACATTAATTTTGCCAGTTAACCTGATAGGAGGATATTTTTATGGCAACAATCATGGAAATGGCGGCTGAAATTATTGCAGCCCATGCGTCAACGACTCCAATGTCAAAAGACGAATTAATCACTGAGTTAACCGAAGTCCATTCAGCCCTTGCTTCCCTGGAAAAAGGCGAGAGCGTCGAAACAGCTGAAGTTGCGGAAGAATCACCGGCAGTCAGCAGAAAAAAAGCCTTCGGTAAAGACAAAATCTTTTGCATGATCTGTGGCAAAGGCTTCAAAACTCTCTCACGTCACCTGAAAACAGCCCATGAGATGAGCGCAAGCGAATACCGCAAGCAGTTTGATATTCCCCGCACCCAGTCCCTGGCCGCCAAAAACTATTCCGAAAGTCGCCGGCAGATGGCTGTTGAGCGTGGTCTGGCCGATAACCTGGCCAAAGCTCGTGCAGCTCGCAAGAAAAAATAACCTCCCGCGTCGTTCAGACGGCCTAGCTGAAGGCTGAACCAAGCCCAGGGCCGGACCCGGTCATTAAACAAAAAGGCGACCCGAAACGGTCGCCTTTTTTGTTGATGGCTGTTGTTATTCCAGCCGGAAAGGTATTGAGGCTATTTCATTCTGCTGGTCGTCAAGCACAACAACCCGCCAATCTCCGGCCCACTGCGGCAGAAACCGCTTAGAGGAATAAGTCCGCCAGTCCGCTGACCGCACCGGCAGCGTCACCCGCGCCAGTTCATCATTATTTAAATACCATACATGGGTAATCTGGGTATCCTTTTCGGCACCGATTATCCGTGTAAAGCAGAAAAGTTTTCCGTAATCAGCGGGAAAGGATTCAATCCTGTCCACCGGCATCTGATTTTCAATAGCCGTAGTAATGGCGGCGTCGGCGACCTGCAAACCGGCCGCGAAAACCGGTGCACTCAGGCAGCAGAGAAAGATTGACAGAAAGAACACGTGCTTTAACATTTGGACCTCCTTATTCCGGTCTTAAGCAGCAAAGGTCTATTTACCTCAACAGTGCAGAGCAGAAGCTGGAGCCCTGCCCAAATTCTATGGTGAAATTTTCCGCTATGGTTGCACCGACATCCGCAAAGGTCGTGCGAACCCCCAGCGAACCTGGCCGAACCAGGGACGGACTCCAGACTAAAAGAGGGACATACTCCCGGCTGTGGTCGGTTCCCGGAATGGTCGGGTCACAGCCGTGATCGGCAGTAATGATAACCAGATCATCCTCTTGCATGAAGCGATACAGCTTCGGAAGCCACCCGTCGAATTCTTCAAGAGCATCGGCAAATCCGGCGGCATCCAGCCGATGCCCATACAGCATATCAAAATCTACCAGATTGGTCATGACCAGGCCCTGATTTATTTTATTCAACACCGCAATGGTTTGTTCCATGCCATCGGCGTTATGGCGGGTTGTCCGAGCTTCGCTCAGCCCTTCCCCGGCGAACAAATCGCGAATTTTGCCAATACCGCAGGTATAAACGCCATGACTCTGCAATAATTGCAGCAGAGTCTGCTGGTCTGGTTTGCGAGGGAAATCATGGCGGCCACAAGTCCGTTGGAAGTTATCTGCACGGGACCCGGTAAAGGGGCGGGCAATAACCCGACAGACATTATACGGTTTCAAAACCATCGCCATCTGCCGACACAGATCGTAAAGGGTCGCGGGGGAAATGACATCTTCATGAGCAGCGATCTGAAATACCGAATCGGTGCTGGTGTAAACAATCGGCCGCCCAGTGGCCAGATGCTCTTCACCAAGCTGATACAGGATCTCGGTGCCACTGGCAGCGACATTACCTAGCGGAGGAGCGCCGGCAATGCGGCTGAAAGCACTGATAATCTCTGCTGGGAAGCCCTCCGGAAACACGGCAAAAGGCTGTTCAAGAACAACCCCCCCGAGCTCCCAATGCCCGGTCACGGAATCCTTGCCGGCACTTTTCTGAGCCATTTTCCCCCAGCAGCCTGTCGGGATAGCAACCGGCTGCAAACCTCTGACCGGAACGATATTGGCCAGGCCCAAGCATTCCAGATTTGGCAGGCACAACCCACCGTTCGCCTCGGCCACATGTTGCAGGGTCGCGGCCCCCTGATCACCATAGCTGGCAGCATCAGGCAGCGCGCCGACTCCGACCCCGTCAAGTACAATGAGCAGAATCCGTTTAAACACAGCGGGCCAGCCATTCCTTGACAATGGAAGTCCCAGCACTGGTCCCGATCCGCTCAGCACCGGCAGCAACGAACTGCAGGTACTGGTCAAATGTGCGGATTCCTCCGGCGGCTTTGACTTTGATCCGGCCGGCGGCGGCGGTCACCATAGACTGCACGTCAGCAACAACAGCCCCGGCAGGACCGAAACCGGTCGAGGTTTTGACAAAAGCAGCCCCGGCGCGCACAGCCGCCTCCGTCGCTTGAGTGAGCAACGGCTCGGTCAGGTAACAGCATTCCAGAATCACCTTGACCCGCCCCTCTCGGGCCGCCAGCACCACTTGGGCTATCTCATCCTCGACCTGGGTCAGACAGCCCTCCAGCAACGGCCCGAGGGCAATCACCATATCGACTTCGACAGCTCCGGCCGCAACCAGATCGGCCGCTTCCTGAACCTTTTGCCGCGAACTGTTATAACCACACGGAAAACCAACCACGGAACAGACCCCGACGGTCGAACCGTACAGACGGTCGACGGCAAGAGGGACAAATATCGGCGGGATGCAGACGGTCGCAAAGCCGTATTCAACAGCCTCTTCGCAAAGAGCTTCGATCTGCCCGGCGGTCGCGGTCGGCAGCAACAGGGTCTGATCAATCAACTCGGCGGGATTTGACAGCAGGTCCATCAGCTCCGATAATCGGCATTGATCTTGACATAATCATAGGTCAGATCGGACGTATAGTAACTGAATTCGGCAGCCCCTTGGTGCAGATCAATGGTAACGGTAAACTCATCAAGCTTGAGAACCTCACTTGCTTCGACCTCCAGCTCTGGGCCGGTCGAGAGACCGTTCCTGGTCACGGCAACGCTATTGAAATCGATATCGATCCGGTTCGGGTCGACATCGATCCCGGAGTAACCGACCGCGGCAATGATGCGCCCCCAGTTGGCATCTTCACCAAAAAAAGCGGTCTTCACCAGGGACGAGCTGGCAACCGAGCGCGCCGCCGTCCGGGCGGAGTCCTCATCGGCAGCGCCGACAACCCGCACCCGCACCAACTTGGTCCCGCCTTCACCATCGCGAACGATCATCTTGGCCAAGTCAAGGAGAACCCGTTCCAGATGAGCTAAAAAGACCTCCCCCTCGGCACTGCCTCCCTTGATTTCGGGGCCACCGGACTCCCCGTTAGCAAGCAGCAAAACCGTATCGTTGGTCGAGGTGTCCCCATCGACGGTGATACAATTAAAGCTTCTATCCACGGCCGTGCGCAAAGCCGTACGCAAAAATTCGGGCTCGACCCTGGCATCGGTTAACACAAAACCGAGCATGGTCGCCATGTTCGGGTGGATCATGCCGGCCCCTTTGGCCATGCCGAGAAGCCGGTATTCCGGGGCGTCCTGTTTGGCAGAAGCCATTTTACTGAACGCATCGGTAGTCATAATTGCTTTAGCGACCAGTTCGGGCTGATCACTTTTCAGTGCACCAACCAACGCAGGAAGCCCCTGCTTAAAAGGCTCGATCGGCAACTGCACACCGATGACGCCGGTTGAGGCCAGGGCAACCAGATCTTCGGAAATATTCATTGCCGCTGCCACCAGTCCGGCCGTGGTTCTGGCCACCTCTTCACCCGAAGCACCGGTGCAGGCGTTGGCATTACCGCTGTTGACCAGAATGGCCTGACACTGCCCTGTGGCAACTTTCGGCCGGGTCAACAACACCGGCGCAGCCACGACTTTATTACGGGTAAAAACGCCGGCACAGTTGGCCGGTCGATCAGATACGATCAGCGCAAGATCCAGTTTGCCCGCTTTTTTGATGCCACTTGCAATTCCCGCAAACCTGAACCCAATCGGGATATCGATATCACTCATTATCAACCTTTTCTTTCCGTATATTATAAGTTTGCTCAGTCGGCAACAGGAGCCCAAAGCAGGTCCCCTCCCCGGCTACTTCTTCCAGATAGATATCCCCCAGCATACGGTCGACAACAACTTTGACCAGCGCCAGGCCGATCCCCACCCCGTGAGGCTTTTCCGTATCGATATCGCCAAGCTGGGTATAGGAACTGAAAATCGTCTCATGGGCGTCCAACGGCACGGTCTGCCCATCGTTGAAAACTCGCAGACAGACATATTCAAGATCCTCAAAAGTTCGTGTCGCCGCCTTCACACTGACTTTCCCGCCATCCCGGTTGAACTTGACGGCGTTATCAATCAAGCAGTTGAACGCCATACTGAACTTTTCCTGGTCCCCGTAAATCTCCGGCAGGTCGTCTTCGATATCGATTTCCGTAAGCAGACCACGTTCATTCATTTTGGCCCGGTACAACTGGAAGGCATCGGCAATGGGCCAGGGAACCCCAAAGGATTTCCAGCGCCAGATTTCCCGTTCAGACTCAATGGAAAACAGTCGCAGCATTCCGGTGATCAACCGTTCCAGGCGTTTCCCTTCATCTTGAACCTGGCTCAGATTGTCCCTGATCTCCGCTTCACCGAGTTTATTAAAAAATGACAGGGTCAGGTCGATATAACCCATGATCGAAGTGAGGGGGGTTTTCAGCTCGTGAGACAGGTTACAGACCAGGCGGGTCCTGGCCCGGTTCATCCTGACCAGATCGGCATTGGTACGCTCAAGCACCAGGGCCTGTTGGCGCAGACTGTTGATCAGCTCAAAGTTTTCCATGGCCAGGGCAACCTGGTTGGCAATCGCCACCAGCAGGTTTTGATCTTCAAGATCAAACTGCTGCCCGGATTTCTTGTTATTGACGTTAATGACCCCGACCAGCTCTTCCCGGACATAGATTGGCACCGAAAGCAGCGATTGGTTCTTGTACTTCTTACCGCCGGACATGCTGACAAAGCGGCTGTCCTGGTCAATATTGGTCAGCAACACCGGCTCCCCGGTGGCCAGCACGTGCCCGGAGACACCTTCCCCGGAGGCGACTCGGGTGGTATTGACAATCTGATCGGGAATACCGCAGGACGAAGCGATGTGCAGACAACCATCATTCTGAAGCAACATCAGGGAAGCAACTTCGACTTCAGCGGAATGGACAATCGAGTCGAGGATCTGGTCAAACAACTCCTGCAGATCGTTACCGGAACTCGCTGTTTCACCGACCTTTTTCAGCAGCACGAGATCGGCCATGCGCCGCTGGGCCTCAATCCGGACCTGTTCTTGATGAACAGCCTGATAATAAGAAGTCAGCCCCTGCCGCGCCACAGTCAGAACTTCGTTGTGATCAAACGGCTTGACCAGATAATCCAGAGCGCGTTCACGCAACACCTGCCGGGCGACATTAAAATCCTGCTGCCCGGAAATCATCACGACCTGGATTTCTGGCGTGTGCTGCTTGATCATCCGCAAGACATCCACCCCGCTGATATCAGGCAGGGAAACATCGCAAAAAACCAGAGCAACATCTTCCCGGTCCAGAACCTGCATTGCCGGGAGGCCTGTTTCAAGCCGCAAAATCGGATACTCCAGGCTCTCCAGAATATCTTCCAGCAGATCCAGGATCAACGGGACATCGTCAATCAGCAGAATGGCCGGTTTTTTTTGCTCATGAATTTCCGTCATTGCCTCCATCTCGATTCAAACCAAAAAATCAACGACCACAACACTTTTTATACTTCTTACCGCTCCCACAGGGGCAAGGATCGTTCCTGCCGACCTTGTCCTCATCGCGCACTGTCGGTTTTTTACTCTGTTCCTCACCGCCAACCTTATTCAGGGAAATTTTCTGGCGCTTCTGTTCGGCTTCCATCTGCTCCACATCTTCTTCCCTGGCCAGCTGAATTCTGAACATTTTCTGCAGGACTTCAGCCCGTACCCGCCCCATCATCTCCATGAACAGGCCATACGCTTCCCGCTTGTATTCTTCCTTGGGATTTTTCTGGCCATAACCGCGCAGGCCGATCCCTTCCTTGAGATGATCAATGGACAGCAGATGGTCTTTCCACTGTGAATCAATGGTCTGCAGCAGCAGAATCCGCATCAGTTGCAGCATCACCGGCGGGGTAAAGTCCTCTTCCTTTTCCTGCAGGCGCCGCCTGGCCTGCTCCTTGAAAGAAGCATCCAGCTCTTCGTGACGACAGGTACTACGGTCGATACCGCTGAAGTCAGGCATGAAATTGAACTGATTAATGAAGTCTTCAGTCAACCGTTTCCAGTCCCATTCCGAACCCGGCGTTTTCTCGGGGCAGAAAGACGCGATCATGTCTTCAACCGTCTCATCGAGAATCCCATGGTAAGTCCCGTGCAAATCTTCGCCGGCCAGAACTTCCCGACGCTGGGTATAGATGACTTCGCGCTGTTTATTCATGACATCATCATATTCGATCAGATGCTTACGAATATCGAAGTTATGCCCTTCGACTTTCTTTTGCGCATTTTCGATCGCTTTGCTGATGATCCCATGTTCGATGGGTTCGCCTTCGGGAATTTTCAGTTTATCCATCACAAAGGCAACCCGCTGTGAACCGAAAATCCGCAGCAGATCATCTTCCAGACTCAGGTAGAAACGGCTCTTACCAGGGTCCCCCTGGCGGCCGGAACGCCCTCTTAACTGATTGTCGATGCGCCGCGATTCATGCCGTTCTGTCCCCAGAATGTAGAGACCACCGGCAGCCAGGACGTCTTCTTTTTCCTGTTTGCAGCGTTGCTGATATTCCGGCAGCAGCTCGACAAAACGCGCTTCGGGATCTTCCGCTGCTGCGGCTTCGCTATGGGCCATCATCTCCGGATTGCCGCCGAGCACGATATCGGTCCCCCGACCGGCCATATTGGTGGCAATGGTCACCGATCCCTTACGACCGGCCTGGGCGACAATAAACGCTTCCCGTTCGTGCTGTTTGGCATTCAGCACGTTATGGGGGACGCCCCGTTTTTTGAGCAAAGCAGACAGCACCTCGGACTTATCGATACTGATGGTGCCGACCAGAACCGGCTGCCCCTGCTTATAACATTCGATGATGTCCTCGATGACCGCGAGAAACTTTTCCTTTTCGGTCTTATAGATAACATCAGCATTGTCCTGGCGCTGCATTGGCCGGTTGGTTGGAATGACAACCACGTCGAGTCCGTAGATTTCCCGGAATTCGGTCGCTTCGGTCTCCGCAGTACCGGTCATGCCGGCCAGTTTGTCGTACATGCGGAAGTAATTCTGGAAGGTAATCGTGGCCAGGGTCTGATTTTCGCTGGCGATTTTGACCCCTTCTTTGGCTTCAACGGCCTGGTGAAGGCCGTCACTCCAGCGCCGGCCCGGCATCAGCCGCCCGGTGAATTCATCTACGATCTGGACTTCGCCGTCCTTGACGACATAGTCAACGTCTTTTTTAAACAGGGCGTGGGCCTTGAGAGCCTGATTGACATGGTGCAGCAGTTCGATATTACGCGGCTCGTAGAGGTTGCTCACATTGAGCAGTTTTTCGACCTTGCTGACCCCCTCTTCGGTCAAAGACGACGATTTGGCTTTTTCATCGACCGTGAAATCACCGGTATAGTGTTTGACGGTCTGGCCGATTTTCCCGTCGCGCTCCTCGATGACTTCACCTTTTTCGAGCTTCGGAATGATCCGGTCAACGGTAAAATAAAGTTCACTGGAGGCTTCGCTCGGCCCCGAAATAATCAACGGAGTCCTGGCTTCATCAATCAGGATCGAATCAACCTCATCGACAATGGCATAATGCAGATCGCGTTGAACATATTCGGCCAGGTCGAATTTCATATTGTCGCGCAGATAATCAAACCCGAATTCGTTGTTAGTCCCGTAGGTGATATCTGCGCCATAAGCCAATTTGCGCTGACTGTCCGACAAACCGTGGACGACGCAGTCGACCGTCAGGCCGAGAAAACGGTAGACATTGCCCATCCATTCGGCGTCACGCTTGGCCAGATAATCATTGACCGTGACCACATGCACCCCTTTGCCACTGAGGGCGTTCAGGTAAATAGGCAGCGTGGCCATCAGGGTTTTACCTTCACCGGTTTTCATCTCGGCAATTTTGCCGGAGTTAAGAACCATCCCGCCAATCAACTGGACATCGAAATGACGCAGACCAAGCACCCGCTTACTGGCTTCGCGCACCACGGCAAAAGCTTCCGGGAGCAAATCATCAAGGTTTTCTCCCGCGGCCAGTCGCCCACGAAAATGTTCCGTTTTAGCTTGCAGTTCTGCATCACTGAGTTTTTCAAAATCCGCTTCTAGGGCGTTGATCTCCTGTACTGCGGGCTGTAGTTTTTTCAGGTCTCTCTCGTTTTTACTGCCGACAATTTTCTTTACAAAACTACCAATCATTGCTTTATAAAACTCCAAAATTCCAGGAGACAGACAGCTCTCCATGAATCAGTTTTGGTTGACAAGACGAGCGGTATTTATTCGGGGTATCCGGACAAACACAATGCGGCCGATAACAGCACACCGGACGGCATAGTATCACAGTGGAAGAAGGGCTCACAAGTATTAATGAAAGGCTAAAACGCTTAGATTATCAGGCGTTGCAGGCAACCTGCTAAGCCGAGAGGAGAAAAGAGCTGCGAGAAGGAAAAGCGGACCGGTCACTGCGGGGCCGCAAACCAAATTCAGAGGGTCTGACGCGGATCTATAGGGATTCCATTCAAACGCAATTCGTAGTGCAGGTGGGGGCCGGTGGACCGTCCGGTATTGCCGACCAGAGAGACCTTCTCTCCACGCTTGATTCGTTGGCCGGCCTTGACCAGGATTTTGGAATTATGGCCAAAAATGGTTTGATACCCGTAGCCGTGATCAATCACCAGAGTTTTGCCATAGCCAGGCGTGTAGGCCACCCGAGACACTACGCCGTCTGCGGTGGCAAAGACCGGGGTACCGACGTTAGCCGCGATATCGAGTCCTTCGTGCATGGACATCCGTCCGGTGAAAGGAGACTTGCGTTTACCAAAATAGGAGGTCAGCCAACCTTTGGCCGGCCAGCCTTCAGGGGTTGCCCGGCTAAGAGAGACCTCATCGTTGAGCAGATTGCGGGCATCTTCCTGACTCTGCCGCCGCAGCTCAATTTCTATCTGCAGCTTATTAATCTGCCGTTGAATATCGCTCACGTTTTCGACCTGGTCAGCATCCGGCAAACCACCGATAGCAACAGGAAGCCCCTCGGGTTCGGCGTCAAGGCTGGCCAGCTGGCGCACCCGCGCCTCGGTTGTCGCGAGGTTGTCCAGATCGGCATGCAGCTCGTCAAGATCAACGACAAGACGCTGCAGGTTCTGACGTTGTTCACTGTTTTCCGCCCGCAGACGAAACAGCTCGGCCCGGTCAACGGTGGTGGAGGAGTAGCTATAGGCGAAAAAAACCAGCAGTCCGAGAGCAACCACAACCAGACCGACACCGCAGGAGAACAGGCCCTTGCGCACGTGCAGGTGCTTCAGTTGAGTACCGTCCTCGGACAGCAGTATGACAGAGAAGCGCTTCGCCAAAACCTATTCCATTTCTCCCCCGACCACACCCGGTGTGGCCAGCTTCGGGACATGCTGCAGGTAGTCGAGAATATGCCTGACATAGGCACATTCACATTGTTCCGGACAGGGTCGCAGTTCAGTACGGTGCAAACAGTAGCCGGGACAGCCCGGCTGACCGGTTCTTCTTTCCACAAACATGGGCCCGTCATAGAGGTCCGAAAAAGCCGCCACCTCGATAGAGAGGGTGCTTTCGCAGGTATGATTAAACAGGAACAGACCCTTTTCCAAAAAAACAAAATTCGGCTGGTAACCCACCAGAAGAACCTGGGGATCACTAACAAATGCGGCCCTTGTCGGCCAACTGACACCACAACTGCCGCACTTTTTAAAAGGCTTTTCAAACACCGAATAATGGTCCCTGCTCAAAAATTACAATTGACTAATAACACAAAAGCGCTGCTAATCCAATAGATTTATCGCCAACGCATATTCATCGCAATCCGGGAATTTTACGCACTTGATGCAATCCCCCCAGACCTTCTGCGGCAATTCGGACTTTTCGATTTCAGCAAACCCCATCCGCTTGAAAAACTCAGGCTGATAGGTCAGGGCGAAAACCCTTTTCAAACCAAGGTCGGTGGCTTCAGCCAGGCAGGCTTCGACAATCTTCCGGCCGATGCCCTGGCCTTGCTGTCCCTGCACCACGGCCAGGGAACGAATTTCAGCCAGATCTTCCCAGCAAATAGCAAGAGCGCCGGCGCCAAGGAGCTGGCCATCCTGTTCAAAAACATAAAAATCCCGGATTGCATCGTAAATATCGGCCAAGGACCGACCCAGTAACTGACCGTCTTTGGCAAAAGCCAACAGCAACTGATGGATAGCACGGGCATCCGGTATCCGAGCATGGCGGATCATCTATTCTGTCTCCACATTCAACTTGGTCATTGTTCAACCAGCGCACGTGATCGGCTGATCAGTTCGCGGGCATGGTTCAGGGTCTGTTCGCCAACCTGGGCGCCAGCCAGCATCCGGGCCATTTCCGCCACCCGGGCATCCGCACCGAGCAACTGCAGTTCGGTTGTCGTGCGTTTTGCATTCGACTTTTTCAGCACCTGGTAATGCTGATCGGCAAAAGCGGCGACCTGCGGCAGATGGGTCACACAGAGTACCTGCAGATCATGCCCGAGCCGGCTGATCTTCTCGCCGACGGCCGTCGCCGCTTCACCGCCAATGCCGGCATCGACCTCATCAAAGATCAGGGTGCCGACACTGTCTCCTTCCGGAGCACTGCGCCTGAGAGCCAGCATGATCCGCGACAGCTCCCCGCCCGAGGCCACTTTGGCCAACGGCTGGGCGGCTTCACCTGGATTGGCGGCAAGAAAGAATTCTCCCTTTTCCAGGCCATCCGGCCCAGGCTCGGCAAGTGCGTCAAAGCGCATGCTGAACTTTGCATTGGGCATCGCCAGTTCGCTCAACTCACGCTCAACCTCCCGCGCCAACCTGTCCGCGGCAGCCTTGCGGCGCAGGGACAGTGCCTCACCAGCCTGACGAACCTCAGCTTCCTGTTGTTGCAGTTGCTCGGTGAGTTCCAGGCGCTCTTCTTCCGAGCGGTTGAGACGGTCATACTCCTGGCCGATACGATCACGAAACTCGATCAACGCCTCAACCGTCGGCGCATATTTCCGTTTCAACCCCTTCAGCAGCGCCAGGCGCTCCTCGACCTGTTCCTGGCGGGAGGGCTCAAAATCAAGCTTATCGGCATAATCCCTCAGGACACCGGCAACGTCCTCCAAGGCATAGAGGCTCCCGTTCAAGGACTCCAGAACAGGGACGAAAGCTGGATCAATATCCCGTAACGGCTCAAGTTTGGCGACAATCCCAGCGACCCGGTCGCAGACCGCCTGCGGCCCTTCGTAAAGAACTTCATAACCGCCCCGGGTGGCGCTGAGCAATTTTTCGGCGTTGAGCAGAATGCCGCGTTCCTGCTCCAGCTCCCGATCTTCATCCACCTGCAACGCGGCACTATCCAGCTCCTGCTTCTGAAAGGCGAGCATATCCAGCCGCTGCCGGCGCTCCCGTTCCGCCAGGTCAAGGCGGGACAGTTCCTTCTCAATAGCCAGATAGGCCAGGTAATTTTCCCGATACGTGTTCAGCACATCAGCCAGGCCGGCAAACTGATCGAGCAGTTCCAGATGGCTTTCAACCCGCTGCAAATTCTGATGCTCATGCTGTCCGTAAATATTGACCAGCCCACCGGTCAACTCCCGCAGTTGCCCCAGCGGCACCGCTGATCCGTTGACGAAAACCCGGTTTTTCCCGGACCTGGAAACAATTCGCCGAACCAGCAGCTCATCGCCTTCGTCCAGCCCTGCAGCGGCCAGCCGAGCAGCAACCGGATGAGCCGAGGACAGGGCAAAAACCGCTTCAACCGACGCTTCTTCAGCACCGGAACGGATGACATCCCCTCGGGCCCGCCCCCCTAGAAGCAATCCGACGGCATCCAGGATGATGGACTTTCCGGCCCCGGTTTCTCCGGTCAAGACATTAAAGCCAGTGCTGAAACTCACATGAAGATTTTCAATAATTGCAAAATTTTTGATAATCAGATCTGTCAGCATAACTGCAGCTATCACCCCTGCGAAATGGCTCCATTTGCCTATCAAGGTTGCCGAAATAAGTCCATTCCGGTTCCTCAGCAAACAGTCCCTAGCGTTCCCCCCAACTCAGTTTGGTGCGCAATATTTCGAAATAATCCTTGCTCGGGCTTCTGACCAGAAGGGTCCGCGACTCCGATCGACGCACCTCAACCCGGTCCCCCGGCAACAGCTTACGACCAACCTGGCCATCGGCGGTAAAAAACACCACATCATCCTGGAATTTTACTTCGATAGTGATAACCGACCGACTCCAGACTACCACCGGACGGTTGGTCAGCATGTGTGGGCAGATCGGCGAAATCAACAAACTGTTGATCTCCGGAAAAATGATCGGCCCGCCTGCCGCCAGACTGTACCCGGTTGAACCGGTCGGGGTAGCAATAATCAGCCCGTCGGCTTTATAGGTACAGAGGTGCCGACCATCAATGGAGGCGTCCATATCGATGATCCGGGCCAGGGCTCCCTTATTGATAACGATATCGTTGAGAACCGTATATTTACCGATCTGCTGACCGTTACGGTAAATGAAAGAGTCGAGCATCATCCGCTCGGAGATTTCATATTCTTCGCTCACCAGCCGATCGAGCATGCCGGGTAATTCGTCCCGGGTAATTTCAGTCAAAAAACCGAGCCGACCGAGATTGACTCCAACGATCGGCACTCGCCGTTCGCCGATCTGCCTGGCGACGGAGATCAGGGTTCCATCACCACCCAGCACAATAACCAGGTCCACCAGATCCGGAATTTCGTCACCGGAAAAACCATTCACCTGGCCGATCAATTCGGCAACGCTGTCTTCCAGCAGAACGGTAATATCATCACGATTAAGACGATCACGAATATCAAAGACTATTTTTTCGACATCGGGATGGTTTTTCTTGGCATAAATGCCGACTTTTTTCAACATTGATCCGCCCGCGCAGAAACTTGTGCCGATTCGGCATACTTCACTAAAAAAAGAGCGTTACGAAAGTTTTGACATCTATCATAAGACCATAGCAAAGTCCATCGCAATTGCGTTCGTTCCCTGGTTGAGAAGCGTCCCTGCGCATGCTAGAGTAATCGCTTAATTTATTATTCTGGAGCCGTTATGGATCTTTTTGAACAGTCGTCCGGCACTGCCGTCAACACCCCTCTGGCCGAACGAATGCGCCCGCGTAGCCTGGAAGAGATCGTCGGCCAGCAGCACCTGCTGGGCGCAGGGAAGCTGCTACGCCAATTGATCGAACAGGATCAGTTGTCATCAGTGATCTTCTGGGGCCCCCCGGGCACCGGAAAAACCACCCTCGGCCAGGTGATCGCCAACCGCACCAGCAGCCGCTTTGTGTTCTTTTCCGCGGTCCTCGGTAGTATCAAGGACGTCAGGGAAATCATCGCCGAAGCCAAACAACAACGCAATTACCACCGCCGCAAAACCCTGCTGTTCGTCGATGAGATTCACCGTTTCAACAAAGCCCAGCAGGATGCGTTTCTGCCCGCAGTGGAAAAGGGCGATGTCACCCTGATCGGGGCAACCACAGAAAACCCGAGTTTCGAGATCAACTCGGCGCTGCTTTCACGCTCACGGGTTTTTGTCCTTGAGCCGCTGGCCGCCGAGGATCTGAAACAGCTCCTGCAACGGGCGCTGACCGACAGCCGCGGGCTGGGGCCGAGAAACATGGAGATTGAGGATGCCGCCCTCGATTTCCTGGCCGAACAGGCTGACGGCGATGCCAGGATCGCCCTGGGAACCCTGGAGGTTGCAGCGGCAACCGCCGGGAAGCGAAAGATTTCCTTGTCGGTCGTCCAGGAAGCGATGCAAAAAAAAGCCCTGCTCTACGATAAAGGAGCAGAGGAACATTACAATGTCATCTCAGCGTTTATAAAAAGTATCCGCGGTTCCGATCCGGATGCGGCCCTCTACTGGCTGGCCCGAATGCTGGAAGCCGGCGAAGATCCCCTCTTCATCGTCCGCCGGATGATCATTCTGGCTTCGGAAGATATCGGCAATGCCGACCCGCGGGCATTGCAGCTGGCCGTGGCCGTACAGCAGGCAGTGCATTTTGTCGGGCTGCCCGAAGCCCGCATTTCCTTGGCCCAGGCGGTGACCTATCTGGCCACGGCTCCGAAAAGTAACGCCAGTTATCAGGGGATCAACAGCGCCCTTGCCGAGGTCCGTAAATCTGGGGCCTTGGCCGTGCCAAAACATATTCGCAATGCGCCGACCAAGCTCATGAAAGAGCTTGATTACGGCAAGAGCTATAAATACGCCCACGATTTCAAAAACGGCTATACCGACCAGACTCACCTCCCCGATCAGCTGGCCGGAACCGTTTACTATCAGCCGAAAGAGCGGGGCTATGAAAAGATAATCGGTGAACGCATGCAGTTGTTGAAGGCTGGGAAAAACCGCACCAAGCAATGATAAAAGGGCTGTGCGGTATGACCGGCAGCCCTCCTCAGAACATGAATCTGCGCATACTTACATTCATCAGCAGGCCGATGCCGATCATGGTCGTCACCATACTGGTGCCGCCATAGGAGAACAGTGGCAGCGGTACCCCCACCACCGGCAGCAGCCCGATAACCATGCCCAGGTTGACCACGATATGCCAAAAGTTCATGGCGGTCACCCCAACCGCTAAAAACAGGCCGAACCGATCGTTCGCCCGGCGGGCAATATAGAGCCCCCAAACCACCAGGAACAGGTAGAGCACCAGCAACGAAACACTACCGATAAAACCCCACTCTTCAGCAAACACTGAAAAGGCAAAATCGGTATGCCGCTCGGGCAAAAACGACAGTTGCGACTGACTGCCCTGAATAAACCCCTTGCCGAAAAAGCCGCCACTGCCAACTGCAATCTTGGACTGGATAATGTGATATCCGGTCCCCAGGGGATCGGCCTCGGGGTTGAGAAATGTTCGGATCCGCGCCCGCTGGTAATCATGCAGGCCAAACCACCCTCCGACCGCCGCCAGAACGCCAAGGATCCCCAGGGAAATCACCGCTCCTTTGCGCAGCCCGGCGAACAGCAGCATGGTTCCGGCAATAAACACCACAATGGTGGCCGTTCCCAGGTCCGGCTGTTTCAGAATCAGCACCACCGGAACCAGAATCCACAACGCCGGTTTCCATAGCTCAAACAGCCCGAACCCCTGTGGATTCGCCGTCTGCGCAAGAATCTTTGCCAGCAGCAGGATAATCGCAATTTTAATAACCTCGCTCGGCTGCAGATTGAAAAAACCCAGATGAATCCAGCGGGTTGCCCCCATGGAGGTTCGCCCCATGGCCTCAACGAAAATCAGCAGACAGACACTGAGAACATAGAAATGTACCGAAAAATATTGCAGATGACGGTAGTCAAACAGACACAGAGACAGTGAAATCAGCAACCCGCCGCATAGCCAGATCACCTGTTTCAGATAGAGCGGAGTGGACACCTCCGGCCAGCTGGCGGTCGCGCTGTAAAGGTTCACAATACCGATACCGGCCAGGGCCAGTACCGTCAGCAACAGGATCCAGTCGAAACTCGTGACCAGGCGACGATCAAACACGTATCATTCTCCCTGCTTTGCAGCGGCTTGCTGTTTCAGTTCATGGTAACGCTGAATAATACTGCGGGCGATCGGCCCGGCGGCCCGCCCCCCGGACTGGCCATGCTCGACGACGACAGCCACGGCGATCTCCGGGTTTTCAGCCGGAGCATAAGCGACAAACAGGGCATGGGGGCGAAACCGGTAAGGGACTTCGTCATTGATCTCTTCCTCTTCTTCTTCGTCCGACTTGCGCCTGACAACCTGAGAGGTTCCGGTTTTTCCGGCCACGGTGATGTCATCCAGGTACGCGGCCTTGCCGGTTCCGCGAGGGCTGTTGACCACAGCGACCAGACCATCCCTGACGGCATTCAAATCGGCCACGGAATAATCGAGCTGGCGCACCACTTTGGGCTGCGGCTGCAGCAGGATGTTTCCCTCCCAGTCTTCAACTTTGCGGATGACCTGGGGCTGCAGCACCTTGCCGCCGTTGGCGACCGTTGCGGTCATTACCGCCAGTTGCAACGGAGTGGCCAGGACAAAACCCTGCCCGATGGAGGCGATAACCGTTTCCCCGGCGTACCAAGGTTTATGAAAGTTCTTCTGTTTCCATTCCTGTGACGGCATGACCCCGGCACGCTCGCCCGGCAGCGGATATCCCACCGGCGAACCCAACCCGAATTCCTTGGCCGCCTTGGATAATTTATCGATACCCAACTCCAAGCCGACCTGATAAAACCACACATCGCAGCTCTCGCGCAGAGCCTTGTGCAAGTCCGTCGGTCCGTGGCCACGTTTTTTCCAGCAGCGGAACCGGGACCCACCAACCTCAAAATCCCCTTTGCAATCAATGGTCCGCTTGGTTCCGACAACCCCTTCATGCAAGGCTGCCAGGGCAACAACAATCTTAAAGGTCGATCCCGGCGGGTATTGCCCGGCAATCACCTTGTTCTGCAGCGGATGACGTTTGTCCTGGGCCAGGGCGCGCCATTCGTCGCCGGCGATGCCACGCGCGAACAGTGCCGGATTAAAGGTTGGGCGGCTGACCATAGCCAGGATATCACCGGTTTTGACATCCAGCGCGACAGCAGCCCCGGACTGATCGCCAAAGGCCACATCCGCCGCCTTTTGCAATTCTTCATCAATGGTCAGAAAAACCTTGTTGCCCGGCTTGGGCGGTTCAACCTGCAGCTGACGCAGCAGTTTGCCCTGCACATCGACTTCAACCAGTCGCCGTCCCTTGGTGCCACGCAGATAGGGCTCAAAGGTTTTCTCCAGAGCGGTCTTGCCGATCAGATCGCCGCCGCGGTAATTATAACTGTCCCCCTCTTCCCTGAGCTCATCCTCGGTGATTTCCCCTAAGTAGCCAATCAGGTGAGCAGAGGTGCCGCCGTCCAGATAATCCCGAATCGGTTGAACTTCGGTGAGCACCCCGGGCAGGTCAACACTGTGTTCCTGGACCCGCTCCATGGCCTCCCGGCTGACATCGGTGGCCAGGGTGACCGGTCGATAGATGGGAAAGCTCCGCCCCTGATCCCAGCGCTCCTGCAGTTCCTCGACCTTGATATTGAGCAGCTTCGATAACCGTTCCAGAAGCAGATCACGGTTTTCAACATCCTGGCGCATCGCGGAGATTTCAAAGGAAGGGCGATTGTCGACCAGCAGTACGGAATTACGGTCGTAAATCGGACCGCGCGGCGCATTGAGAGTCACCACCCGGGTGCGGTTACGAACCGAACGCTCCTGCAGTTCGTCATAGCTGATCACCTGCAGATACCAGAGTCTTAGCGCCAAGAGCAGAAAAACCAAGGTCGCGGCCACGGAATAAAACAGGAATCGGCGCTGCACTATGGGCAGCTCGATCCACTTCTGATCAATGCCCATAGTGCTTCCCCTGATACAGCAAACTGCCCAGACCGCCCCGGTACCCGAACCACTTCAACAGACGCAGATAAACAATTAACAGTAGTGCGGAAAACACCAGGTTGGCGAGCAACTGCTGCGGTATCGCTGGCAACAGAATCGAGATGACCGGCTCGGTGTCGGCAAAAGCGGTCAGAAAGAAGCCGAGCAAAGCATTCTGCACCAAGGTTCCGGCGGCAACCAGCAGTAACAGCAGCGGCGGGCTTTCAACATTCAACTGTTCCGCCACCAGTTTGGTCAGCATGACGATAGCCAGGTCCGCAGAAACATAGAGACCCAGACTGGGGCCGCAGAAGCTATCTTGGATGGCCCCCAGAACCATTCCGCCAAAGACAGCCAGAGGTAGGCCTTCATGAAAGCTGATGAACAACACCAGAATCAGAATCAGGTTCGGACGCCAGTTCGGCGCAAAAAACAGCGGCAGGACACTGCTCTGCAACAGGGCAAAAAAGATCCCGATCAACAGATAGAGTAGAAACCGTCTCATTGGTCTTCCCCGACGATGACCAGAACCTCTTCCAGGTGGGAAAAATCGACCATGGTCTCAACTTTGACTTGCTGAAACAGCCCGAACTGCCCCTTTTCGATAGCCGCGACTTTTCCCAGCGGCAGCCCCTTGGGAAAGATCCCGCCCATGCCGGAGGTCACCAGCAGGTCCCCGACTTCAATATCAGCGGTCCGCAAGGCATACTCAACGGACAGATCCCGCCCCTGACCACGTGCCACCCCGCGAGTGCGGGTCCGTTGAATCAATGCAGCAACCGCCGAAGACGCATCGGTGATCAGCAACACCCGAGCGCTGTTCTGAGAAATCTTGATGATCCGCCCGACCACCCCTTCAGCAGCCACCACCGGCAGGCCGTTGCGTAGGCCAGACTTGGTCCCTTTGTCGATGACGATGGTGCGCGCCCAGTTACTGGCATCTTCGCCGATCACCTGGGCCGGCAACGCCGGTCGGTCAAGATCATCTACAAATGCAAGCAATGCGCGCAGCCGCTGATTCTGCTGGGAAATTTCTTCGACCTTCAGCAGTTTGGCCTTCAGCTCGCGGTTTTCCTTCAGCAACTCAATATTGCGCTGCCGGGCATCGACCAGCCAGAGATAGTTTTTCCAGACATTGCGGACCGCATCAACGGTCTGGTCAATGCCGGATTGGAAGGGTTCGGCAAAGGTCAGTACCGCACGTTCAAAAAAGGTTGTGGTTGACTTGTGACGGAGGTTATAGGAATAGAGCAATACCGTAGCCATGAGTAGCACGACTGCCAGCAGCAATAATTTGTAACGTCTGAACAGTTCACGCATGTTCCGCTCCAGCCGGAATCGGGAGGTCAGGACTCGGGGAGGGTGAAAATCTCAACAAAACAGGGAGGATCGGCAGATCCTCCCTGTTAGTAATCAATAGCATACCGATCAAAAACCAAGAGATCAGGACGCGACCGCCACCTGGCGCAACAGATCAAGCTGGTCAAGCACCGCTCCGGAGCCGAGCACGACACAGGATAACGGTTCTTCAGCGACCACCACCGGCAGGCCGGTCTCTTCGCGCAGCAGAATATCAAGATTTTTCAGGTAAGCGCCACCGCCAGCCAGGACAATTCCCTTATCGACAATGTCGGCCGCCAACTCCGGCGGGGTCCGTTCCAAAGCGATGCGAACCGCTTCGACAATAGTATTGACCGGTTCAGACATGGCATCGCGAATTTCATCGGAGCCGACTTCCATGGTCTTCGGAATACCGCTGACCAGGTCGCGTCCTTTTATTTCCATAGACACGACCTCTTCGCCCGGTGCAGCGTACACACTGCCGATGCCGATTTTTACAGCTTCAGCGGTCCGCTCACCGATGAGCAGGTTGTATTTGCGTTTCATATACTGGACAATCGCTTCATCCAGCTTATCACCACCGACCCGGACACTCTGGGCGTAAACAATTCCAGCCAGAGAAATCACCGCCACTTCAGTGGTGCCGCCGCCGATATCGACAATCATGTTGCCGGAAGCTTCAGTAATGGGCAGCCCGGCGCCGATGGCAGCCGCCATCGGTTCTTCGATCAGGTAAACTTCGCGGGCGCCGGCCGATTCGGCCGATTCCCTGACCGCACGTTTTTCTACCTGGGTAATCCCGGAAGGAACACAGATGACAATCCGTGGGCGAACCAGGTTTTTCCGGTTGTGGACCTTGCGGATAAAATAGCGCAACATCTCTTCGGTATAGTCAAAATCGGCGATAACACCATCTTTCATCGGGCGGATGGCGACAATGCTGCCCGGGGTCCGACCCAGCATTTCTTTAGCGTCCTTGCCGACGGCAAGAACCTTGCGTTGTCCGGCGGCACCGGTCTTAACAGCAACCACCGAAGGTTCGCTGACCACAACGCCTTTACCTTTCATATATACCAGAGTGTTGGCCGTCCCCAAATCGATTGCCAAATCGTTGGAGAACAGGCCCCAAACGGCATTAAAAACATTAAACATGTCACGTCCTGTCAATGCTGAAAACAGCTTGAATTGGTCAATTGAAGTATTCTGAAAAGCTTCGCCACTCTAACAAACAGTCACCCCTTTAAGCAATAGATAATCTCTCAAAAAAGGATTGCATTGCAACGAATTGCTGGTCTAACATGCCATCCTGTTTTTTCCCTGAAACATCAATAATTACTAGAGGAGTTTCGCCGCGATGCTTGACTTTGTCAGAACCAAGCAAAAATCGATCCTGATCAAAATAGCTTTCGGTTTGATCATCCTGAGTTTCGTCATCGGTTACACGATGTTAACCGCGCCATCCCGCAAAGGAAATACCCAACGTGGCGACATAGCGGCGACGGTCAATGGTGATGAAATCAGCTATGCCGATTTTCAGACCGCCTACAGCCAGCTCTATAATCTTTACCAGCGCATCTATCAAGGGAATTTCAATTCCACCCTGGAAAAACAGCTCAACCTGCCGAAACAGGCTATGCAACAGCTGATAGAAGAGCAGTTATTGGTCCAACAAGCCGACACGCTCGGGCTTGAGGTCAGCAAACAGGAGCTGATCGACAGCATTTCCAAATACGACGCCTTTCAAATTAATGGGCAGTTCAACCGCGATCGTTACCTGCAAGTCCTTAAATACCAGCGGATGACCCCCGAGCAGTTCGAAGCCGCCCAGCGCCGCCAACTGCTGACCCAGAAAGTCCGTGAGAAACTGCAACAAGGCGCCGAAGTCAGCGATGCCGAACTCGAAACCGCCTTTCACAAAGAGAATGATAAGATTGATCTCAATTTCGTCTGGCTGACCCCGGCCCTGGTGGAAAGTAAAGTCAAAGTCACCGACCAGGGGTTGCAGGACTACTTTGCCGATCATCGTGAGGAGTTCCAGATTCCGGAAAAAATCTCCCTGCGCTATCTACAGTTCGATCCCGCTCGCTACGAAGATAAAATCGCATCATTCAGCCAGGACGATCTTGAACGCTTTTACCGCCGTAACCTCGACCAGTTTGAGATCAAGGAACAGGTCAACGCCGCGCACATCCTCATCAAAGTGCCCAAGGATGCCGATCAGGAGACAGTCACCAAGCGCCGTCAACTGGCAGAGGACCTGCTCAAACAACTCCACGAAGGCGCAGATTTTGCCAAACTGGCCAAAGCCCACTCCGACGACAAGAGCAGCGCCGCCAACGGTGGCGACCTCGGCACCTTCGGTCGCGGGGTCATGATTCCGGCTTTTGAAGATGCGGCCTTTGCCTTGCAACCCGGCCAGTTGAGCGATGTGGTCAGAACCCCCTTCGGCTTCCACATCATCAAGGTCAACAGCCATACTGATTCCGGCGTCAAGTCCCTGGTTGATGTCATCGACCAGGTCAAAAAGGGCCTGACTCTGGAAAAAGCCCGGCAAATGGCCTATGAAAAGGCCATGGACGCCTACAACATCAACCGCAAAAGCGGCGATCTTGAAGCTGCGGCCAAAGCCAACGACCTTGGCATCAAGGAAACCGGCTATTTTTCCCGCAACGAAGCTATTGACGGCATCGGCAAGGTCCCCGAGATCACTCAGGCAGCCTTCGCCCTTCAGGATGGAGAGCTGGCCCATCCGATCCAGACCACTCAGGGAGTCTTCCTGTTCATGCTCAAAGACCGTCAGGAAAGCCGCCTGCCCGAACTGGCGGAAGTCAAACCCGCGGTCGAAGCAGCCTACCGTGCAGAACAGGCCCAGTCCCTGGCCAAGGAACTTGCCGACAAATTGCTGGCTGAAGCCAAAGACAAAAAAAGCCTGCGCGCCGCCGCTGCCGACCTGAAACTTTCCCTTGAGGAGACAGGTGACTTCAACCGCGGCTTTGGCGGCTTCGTACCGCGCATCGGCGCTTCCGAAGAAGTGGCAACGGCAGCCTTCAAACTAACTGAGGCAGAGCCAATCATGCCTCAGGTCTATACCATCGGCGACAAATACCTGGTCGCCAGCCTCAAAGATGCCAAGGTGGCAGATTTCTCGGCACTGACTGAACAGGACCGCAGCCAACTCAAAGAACGCCTGCTGTCCGAGAAAAAAGACCATATGGTCAACGAAAAACTGAACCAGCTCCTCCAACAGGCCGAGATCAACATCATGGTTCCCGACCTCATGGAAGCATTTAAAAATGGGAGTAAGCAATCATGACATCCGTTCTCACTCAAACCGATTGCCCTGAACTGAAGCTGATTAATCGCGGCAAGGTCAGGGATATTTACGACCTCGGCGAGCACCTGCTCATCGTGACCAGCGATCGTATTTCCGCCTTCGACGTCATCATGGGCGAAGGCATTCCACAAAAGGGCTATGTCCTTACGGAAATTTCCAAATTCTGGTTCGAGCAGATGGCCGACCTGATCCCCAATCACCTGATCTCGACCAATGTCGATGACTTCCCGGAGATCACCCACCAGTACCGGGATCAGCTTGAGGGCCGCAGCATGCTGACCAAAAAGGCTCAGCCGTTGCCCATCGAGTGCATCGTCCGCGGCTATCTTTCCGGTAGCGGCTGGAAAGAGTACCAGAGCCAGGGATCACTGTGCAGCATTCCCCTGCCGGCCGGCCTGGTCCAGAGCGACAAGCTCCCCGAGACGCTGTTCACCCCCTCGACAAAAGCCGAACTGGGCGAACACGACGAAAACATCTCTTTCGACAAAGCCGTTGAGCTTTGTGGCAAGGACATCGCCGAGCAGGTTCGCGACATCAGCATCACCATCTATGAGCGCGCCCGTGACCTGGCCGCAACCAAAGGGATCATCATTGCCGATACCAAGTTCGAGTTCGGCATGATGGACGGCCAGTTGATCTGGATCGACGAAGCCCTGACCCCCGATTCTTCACGGTTTTGGCCCAAGGATCAGTACCAGCCGGGCGGCCCGCAGCCAAGCTTCGATAAACAGTTCCTGCGTGACTATCTGGAAACCCTTGATTGGGGCAAAAAAGCTCCGGCTCCACAGCTTCCGGAAGAGATCGTCCGCAAGACCGGAGAGAAATACCTGGAAGCCCTCAAGCAGCTCACTGCTTAAGCGCGCTCCCAAAAGACAACCAACAACAAAGCCGTTGCGAACCCCGCAGCGGCTTTGTTGTTGGGTCTGCCGCCGCCCCCATCAAGAGAGAAGGAGTACGACACCATCATAACCTTCGATTGAAGATTTTTAGCCATGAAGTATCGGATGCTTACGGCGTTACCTGAAAGACCGCCTAAATCCCCCCCGGCCCCCCTTTTTCAAAGGGGGGAGTAGTTGTCCTGCTCTTTTGCTCCCATCAATCATATGACTTTCCCCCGAAATTGTGGACAGTCCGAAAAGCTGCTACAACAGCATCAGGAGGACTGACATGAATTCGAAGCGAAAACGTTATACCCGTGAATTTAAGATCGAGACGGTCAATATGATAACCGGCAGCGATCATTCTGTGACTGAGGTGGCCAGAGATCTGGAGATCCACCCCAACACTCTTTATAAATGGATGCAGCAGTACAGCGAGAATCCCATGGAGGCCTTTCCCGGCAAGGGACAACAAGCCTCCGAAGCGGATGAATTCAGTCGTCTCAAGCGTGAAAACCAACGCTTGAAAATGGAGCGCGACATCCTAAAAAAAGCAATGGCCATCTTCTCCAACGACCCGAAGTGATCTTCCGTTTCATGCAACAGCATAAGACGGAATTTCCTATCTCGGTCATGTGCGAGGTCCTGTCGGTCTCACGTAGCGGCTACTATGCTTGGCTGAAGAATCCCGAATCCAAGCGCAAGCAGTCAAACAGCAAACTGCGAGAGAAGATACGGACGATCCATCGCGACAGCGGGGAGGCCTATGGCAGCCCCCGTGTTTATCAGGCGCTCAAAGAGCAGGGAGAAACCTGCAGCGAAAATCGCGTTGCCCGTCTGATGCGAGAAGATGGCCTGCGAGCAAAAACGAAGCGGCGCTTTAAGGCGACCACCAACTCAGAGCATAATTTGCCCGTCGCACCGAACCTGCTGGATCGGAACTTCTCACCAGAAGCACCGAACCAGGTTTATGCGGGCGACATCACCTATATCTGGACCGCCGAAGGCTGGCTTTATCTGGCCGTGGTCATCGACCTGTTTTCCCGGTCGGTTGTGGGCTGGGCCATGAATAAACAGATGACCCGGCAGTTGGTTATGAATGCTCTGACGATGGCGGTGCAAAGACGCAGACCGCCCTCAGGTGTCGTCTTTCATTCTGATCGAGGCTCACAGTATGCCAGCGGCGACTTTCAGAAGCTGCTGACCAAACACGGCATGCGTTGTAGCATGAGCCGCAAGGGCAATTGTTGGGACAACGCCCCGATTGAAAGTTTCTTTGGCAGTTTGAAGCAGGAACTGGTATTTCATCAAAAATATCCGACCCGCTTCCATGCTCGACAGAGTCTCTTTGAGTACATCGAGCGATTCTATAACCGCCGTCGCCTTCACTCGACTCTGGGCTACAAAAGTCCAGCCGATTATGAAGCGACCTATTTCAAACTTGTAGCTTAACCCGGTGTCTACGAAACCGGGGGAACGTCAATAAAGAAATTTCGGCCTGCGTCTTTTCCCCCTTTAGCAAAGGGGGATTAAGGGGGATTTGGACTTTGCGGCTAGACAAATCCGACAGTTAATCAACCAAAGAGACCATCAGGTCTCGGGATCAACAGCGCTGTCTGGTTATTCGTTGGTTCAGTACAGAACGCGGCAGCGCAAGCAGGGCTGGGAGCAGAGTCTGCTTGCTATGTGAATAATGTTTCGGCGCAGCATGAGGCCCTGAAAAAGCCTCCCCCCCCCTTTTAACGGGGCGACACTTTGTGCTGCTGATTGGCGCAACAGCTCTTCGTAGGTGACTTTGGTTAGGAGGGTGCTTTATCCACGACCTGTCCCAAGAATCAAAAATACAACAATGTTTGCCTTCAACCTTTTTTTGTCCTATATTCTTCCTAATTCAAAAATTCAACAGGCATGCCGGGCCGCTATAAAGTCAATCAACAAGCCACTAACGCCCCTTAATAGCAGCCATTGAACTAACTTTTAACTTTTTCAACACGTCGGGACAGCAGGACTCCTGATATATGAAACCGAGTTTTAAATACTGGATTTTTCTCGGTGCGATATACTTTGCGGTCACCAGCATTATCGCTGCCAGCCTGATCGGCTCCTGGGCCAGTCTCAATGACGCCCAGCAGGAGGCGTTGGGGGAAATGTTCAGTAAGCTGGTCCCCTTCCCCCTGCTCGGGACAATCACCATCCTTTTCATCATCGGCGCACTGGTCAACCTGCTGTTCAATGACTACATCATCCCGACCCTGAAACTGGCGGAGAGCGCCCGCATCATTTCCTCGGTCAACCCGGAGCATCGTATCCATCTGAAAACGGCCTCCAAGGAAATCGAATATCTCAGCCAGATCATCAACCAGTCCGCCGATGCCTTTGCCGAACTGAAGCGGGACGTTTCAGGGAAAATCGCCGTTGCCCAAGCCACCATCAACGAGGAGCGGACCCGTTTGGCCGCCCTGATGTCCGAACTTCCCCACGGAGTCATCGTCTGCAACACTGACGGTCAGGTCCTGCTCTACAACCAGCAGGCCCAGGACATGCTCAAAATTGACCAGGCCAGCGCGGCCACTCAGCGCAGTGGCATTCTCGGCCTCGGCCGTTCCATCTTCAGCATTTTGGATCGTGACCCGATTGTCCACGGTCTGGAGATGCTGCACAAATGCCACCTTTCAGGACGCAGCAAATTGGTCAACAGCACCATGATGAGCCTCCGGCATGATCACTACCTGCGGGTCAATATGGCACCCTTTTTCACCGAGCAGTCCTCGCAGCGGCAGATTTCCGGAATCGTTCTCACCCTGGAAGACATGACTCAGCAAATCGAGGCGGATAACCGGCGTGACGCCCTGATTCAATCGTTAATCGACGACCAGCAGAAATACCTGGGGGAAATCCGTGAATCCATCGGGACCATCTTAGCCCAGCCCCAACTCAACGCCGAGGACCTGCAGCGCTATCGGCAGAAAATAGATTGCAGTTCCCAGATCCTGGAACAGAAGGTTCATGAGGCCAGGACCAGCTACGCCATTCATCAGCACGAGCTGACCAAAAGTGAAAATATCCTCGCCGACAACCTGCTTGACGTGATCAGCAAAAACCTGTCGGAACGGTTTGAATTCAAGACCACACCGCTGGCCCCAAAAAGCCTCTGGCTGCAGGTCGATAGCTACTCCATGGTGCAGGCCTTTGGTCACCTTGGCGGCTTGTTGCAGAGCCAGACCAGTGTTACGGAACTGCTGCTGACCATCACCAGTAATGATAAAAACGACATCGAACTGGTACTTTCCTGGCCCGGGATCAATGTCAGCCGAAATCTCCTGGAGAGTTGGCTGTCAACCCCGTTGATCAGTGATGACAAAGGCCGCCTGCTTAACTTCAGACAGGCCATTGAAAAGATGGCGGGCAGGATGTCATTTTTAAGCGCGGACGAACGCCGCTGTGCCGGGGTGATGATTGTCCTGCCGCCCCTTGATCAAGACCGCCGGCTGGCCCTGCAGAGTGAGGTAGAACACCGTCCCGTCTCCTACGAATTCGACCTGTTCAACCGGGGGGACCTGGACGAGCTCGGGCAGGTCCCTCTAAACAAATTGACCTATGTGGTTTTTGACACCGAAACCACGGGCCTCAACCCGTCGCAAGGGGACGAAATCATCCAGTTGGGCGCCATTCGCATTGTTAACGGCCAGCTGCTCTACCATGAGGTGATCGATCAACTGGTCGATCCGAAACGCTTTGTCCCACCGGAATCGGTGGCCATCCACGGTATCGAACCGAGGCTGCTCAAAGGGCAGCCGACCATTGACAAAGTCCTGCCGCACTTTCATGACTTTGCGGAAAATTCGGTGTTGGTTGCTCACAACGCGGCTTTTGACATGCGCTTTCTGCAATTGCAGGAAGAAAAAACCGGACTGGTCTTTGCCAATCCGGTCATCGATACCCTGCTGCTCTCATCCATCGTTCATCCTAACCAGGATTCGCACTCTCTGGAAGAGCTGGCGGCGCGGCTGAACGTGACCATTGTCGGCCGCCATACCGCGCTTGGGGATGCCATTGTCACCGGGGAGGTTTTGCTGAAACTGATCCCGCTGCTCGAAGCTCACGACATCCACACCCTGAGCGATGCCCTCGCCGCCTCATCGCACTCCCCCTTTGCCCGGTTCGCCTACTGAGCCGCTAAGCACAAACTTCAAACGGGCCTGACGGCCCGCAACACGCTCAACGCTTACTGAGAGTCCGACTCCTCTTTCTGGCGGATTCATAAGCGGCAACACCGAGAATAATTGCGCCGCCGAACAGCACATTCAGTTGTGGGGTCTCCTGTATAACCAGCCAGGCGAACAGGGTCGCCAGAACCGGTTGCAGGCAGCCGATCAACGCCACGGACTTGGCCGGCAGGCGTTTCAGGCTTGCGGCATAGAAGGTATGGGCGCCGGCCGTACAGAGAATGCCGAGGAGCAACAGGTTGACTATGCCGGTAAGCGGCAAGGCGGCTGTCTGTCGGACACCGAGGAAAGGGAGTAACATGACCGCAATGGCAATCCCCTGATGAAAAAGAAGCGTGTCGCTGGTCACATCCTTAAAAAAATATTTTTGCACCAGGTTCCGGGTAGCGAACAGAAAAGCAGATCCCACGCCCCAGAAAACTCCGGATAGAATCGGGCCATGAAGATCGGCCAGATCCTGACTGACCATGACTCCCAACCCTGCCAGAACCAGTATTCCGGCAACGATATCGCCACCCGCCAGACGTTCCCTGCTGAACAACGGTTCCACCAGGATAGTCAGGATGGGGAAGCTGAACAGGGACAGCATACCGACTGCCACCGTAGATACCTGCATGGAATGAAAGAACGTGACCCAATGAATACCGAGCAGAACCCCCAGGCCATAGACACCCACCAGGTGAGTCATTGAGGACAGGCGATAACGTCTGTTTCTTGCCAGGCCAAACAGACCCAGTCCGGCAACAGCGATAAAACTGCGTAGAGCTGTGATGGAGGTTGCATCCAAAGGAATGACTTTGGCAAACAAACCGTTCAGCGACATCAAAAACACAGCACTGTAGACAAAGATAAAACCGCTCGACAGGTCTGCATTGAGGGAGGAATCAACGGGGCGGGAGGCCATCCGGTTATTGCGGTCTCTGCTCAAGTTCAATCAGAGAACCTTTGAGCTGTTCGATTGTTTCCGTCAGTTGGCCATTTTCATTTTGCAGCTCGTTAAGCTGTTCCTTATGCTGTTTTTTCAACTGGCTGATCTTGTTCACCAGTTCCTGGTTTGCGGCCTGCATCTTTTGCAGCCTGGCATTACGCTGTTCGAGGTCGTTGACGCAGTTCAAAACCGAATTTGCCCGCGCGGCCCAGGGGCTGTTCGGATAAGTAGCCACAAAGCTTTCCAACTCCGCTGATGAGTGCTTTGTTTCGAACTGTGAAAAAGCCTGCTCAAAAGCGACCAGATCCTTCGCCGCCCTTATCTTCGGCTCGGGGAACAATGTTGCACAACCTGACAGAACAACAAGAAGGGGCAATAAAATCAGCAGTTTTTTCACTGTTTACGTTTCTCCAGCATATAATTGCTGCCTTCCTGAATTTTCAGATATTCTTTCAATCTGGCACAATCCTGACTGATGGCCAGACGCGAAGGATACTCATAATGGGTCGAAGGAATCACAGCAATTGAAATAGTCATCAGCGGAAAGGTCCGCTTAATTCCATAGCGATCCTTACCAATAAAATTACCGGCGGCACGATCTTTGGCATTATAATGCTCAGGAATGGTTTCCTCAAACTTTTTAACAATCTCCTGAGCCAGCAATTCGCCGGAAGCCAGGTCCGTGAGGATCACATAATCATCCCCGCCGATGTGGCCGACCAGGTCCTCCCCGGTACCGAACTCATTAACCACATCCTTGAGCAGGTTGCCCACCATAGCCAGCACGTCACTGCCAGCCTTATAGCCATAGCGATCACTGTAAGCCTTGAAATTATCCAGGTCGATATAGAGATGGGAGAAGGTTTCTTTGCCCGTAATACGGCGCTCAACCTCACGATCGATGGCCAGGTTACCAGGTAATTGTGTCAGTGGATTAGCATCCAGGCGCAACTGCTCAAGCTCACGCAGTTTTTGCCCCATCATCCGAAAATCATTGGCCAGTTGGGAAAATTCATCGCCACCTTTCAAATCCGGCTGATGCTCAAAACTGCCAGCCGATATCTTTTGGGTCGCTTTTTTCAGAGCCCTGACCGAACGGTGGATACTGAGTATCACCGTCAACGAGACCGGCGCAGACAGACAGATACCAATCAGAGTCAACAACGCTGTGGTCTGAAACGCATCACCAGTACGCTCTGATAGACGCGCCAGGCCGGTGTTAATCTCCTGCTGTTTCCGCTGTCTGAACTCCACTAGATAATTGAGGATCTGCACACGCAGCGGCACCGTCGTGTCGTTGGCGATCGTCTCTGCATTGGTCCAGTTGTCCCAGAACAAGGCATCGGAGAGCTGGTTTTCAGCCAGGCGGTATTTTTCAACCAAATCGATGAGGGTACGGACTTCGTCACTTAACGGCGGTCTGTTGAGAGCAACGGCCAGACGGGTAAATTCCTGGCCCCGGTTCAGCAGCAATTCCTTCAGAGTTGGGTCACGTAAAATTAGCAGTTGCTTTTCGATATTTTCCTGGGCGAGGAGGTTCTGCTGCAGGTCGCGGACAAGTTCAAACATCCGGAACTCGACATTGACCAGTTGCTCAGTGGCACGGGTTTGCTCATGCAAACGGAACAAAGCAAAACCGACCGCTGAAAGGCTGAAGACAACGATCACCAGGTAGCCGATGATCATTTTTTTGGTCACGGTTGAGAATAAATTCCGCATGGATTCATCAGCTCCTATTTACTGATCAGCAAAACCGGGCCGATTGGAAAAGAAGGCCATGTATTCGGTCAATTATACAGGATCGATGATGATAAAATACAATAAAGCGCCCGTGATGGGCGCTTTATTTAGTTCTATGGCCAAATCCATCCGGGACTTGGCCAGACCCGTTTCGCAAAAGCGCGGTTTTGCTCCACTCACAAAAACAAGGACTAAAGCCCACCTTGTTTTTGACTCGCCCATTCTTGGGCTCGACCAACAGTTTCATGGCCAAGTCCATCCACCGCCAGGCATTTCTTTACTGGCGTGACAAAAGGCTCACATCACATGCCGAGATAAGCCTTCTTAACATCTTCATTGTCGAGCAGATTAGCAGCCGAGTCGACCAGAGTGATCCGCCCGTTTTCCATGACATAGCCGCGGTGGGCCAGTTTCAAAGCCTGGTTGGCATTCTGTTCCACCAGGAAGATCGTGGTATTGTTCTCTTTATTAATATGGCGGATGATTTCAAAAATCTGCTTGATAATCAATGGCGCCAAGCCGAGGGATGGCTCATCCAACAGCAGAACTCGCGGTCTTGCCATCAGGGCCCGAGAAATAGCCAACATCTGCTGCTCGCCGCCGGACAGAGTCCCGCCGGGCTGGTTACGGCGCTTCTCGAGGATCGGGAACAGGGTCATGACATAATTCATGTCCTGCTGGATCAGCTTTTTATTGTTGCGCAGAAAAGCCCCCATTTCGAGATTCTCCTGCACAGTCAGATCTGGAAAAATCCGCCGTCCTTCAGGGACTTGGATAATCCCTTTTTGGACGATTTTTTCAGGGCTCAGCCCCTCAATCGGATCTCCGTCAAGCAGAATTTCCCCTGAGCGGGGTGGTGTAATCCCGCAGATTGACATCAAGGTCGTTGTCTTGCCGGCCCCGTTGGCGCCAATCAGGGCAACGATCTCCCCTTCCTGAACTTCGATCGACACATCCTTCAGAGCCTGGATATTGCCGTAGTAGGTCTGAATATTGTTGATTTTAAGCATCAGTCTCTTCTCCCAGATAAGCTTCGATAACTTTCGGGTTATCCTTGATTTGCTGCGGACTGCCTTCAGCTATCTTCTTGCCGTATTCCATAACATATATGGGGTTGGAGATATTCATGACCAACTTCATATCGTGCTCAATCAACAGAATCGCGATATTTTCTTCTTCGCTGATTTTACAAATCAGGTGATCCAGCTCTGAAGTCTCGTGGGGATTCATTCCCGCAGCAGGCTCATCCAGCAACAGCAGAAACGGCTCGGTAGCCATGGCTCGCGCAATCTCAAGGCGACGCTGTGCCCCATAAGGAAGGTTTTTGGCAAATTCGTTGGCAAATGCTTCAAGTCCGACCTTTTCCAACAGCTGGAAGCTCGATTCGACAATCCGCTGCTCCTCTTCGCGGACACCACTGTCACGGATAATCGAACGAAAGATCCCTGAAGTGGTCCGGCAGTGGCGGCCAATCATCACGTTTTCCAACACGGTCATATCTGGAAACAAGCGAATATTCTGAAAGGTTCTGGCCAGCCCCATTTCCGTAACTTTGTTCGGTTTAAGACCGTTCAATCTGCGCGTTGGCAGCCCTTTCGGATGCAGCAGAATATCCCCTTTGGTCGGTGTGTAAATTCCCGTGACACAGTTGAAAAAAGTCGTTTTCCCGGCACCGTTTGGGCCAATCAGGGCAGCAATTTCCCCTTCGTGAACTTCCAGGGAAACACTATCCACGGCTCGCAGTCCACCGAAATCCATGGTCAGGCTTTTAACTTCGAGAAGTTTATGTTTTTTATCAGGCATTGTCGCTCGTTTCCTTCGAACCTTTGTATTGATATGTCTGGCGAAGATTACTGATCAGCCCTTGCGGCCGGAAAATCATCATCAGAGTCATGGATGCGCCGAACACCAGCATCCGGTATTCGGAAAAAGCACGCAGATATTCCGGCAGCAGAATCAGGATAAAAGCACCCAGGATCACCCCAAGGATAGAGCCCATCCCGCCAAGCACGACGATGGACAAAATGATCGCCGATTCCATAAAGGTAAAACTGGCAGGGTTGATGAAGGTTGTTTTGGCAGCAAACAGAACTCCGACCATGCCAGCCCAGAAGGCGCCCAGAGCATAGGCCGAAAGTTTGGTCCGGGCCATATCGATCCCCATAGCAACACAAGCGATTTCATCCTCACGCAGAGCAATCCAGGCCCGACCGATCCGGCTGTTCTTGAGGCGGTTGGTAACGATAATGGTAAACACCACCAAAGCGATCATAATATAATAGATGTAGACGGTCGAACCGGCTAGGTCCATATCAATGCCGAACAGGCCCGGCTTGTCGATATTGGCGATGCCGCTCGGTCCAAAGGAGAGCGCATCCCAGTTTTCCATGACCACCTTGAAAATCATGCCGAATCCAAGCGTCACGATGGCCAGATAGTCCCCTCGCAGGCGTAGAATCGGAAAACCGAGAATAACCCCGAACAGACAACCCAGAATACCTCCGATCGGCAATGTTACCCAGAATCCTAAACCAAAGTGATGATTCAGCAACGCATAGGAATAGGCCCCAACTCCGAAAAAAGCGACATAACCAAGATCAAGCAGGCCAGCCAGACCAACGCTGATATTCAACCCTAAGCCGAGTACGACATATATCAGAGCCGAGATCATAATATTATTCTGATAAGTGTCGACGACCAGCGGGAAAATCAATGAAACAGCAAGAATGAAAAACTGTGCCCTGATTCTGAAGCTGTGATTTTCCAGAAGATTCAGCCGTGGCTTATCGGAAACGGCTTCATCATCCCGGGCAAAGGAGCCAAGACCTTTTTGATATTGATACTTGCGCAAACCGACGGCGAGCAGAAGGGCAAGCAAAAAGAAACAGAAAAGATAACTCCATGGCTTCACAGCAGAATAATAAAGCGCCGGAACAATCTGCAACAGAAGCAACAGCACAAAAATGAAATTATTCTGGACAAGCGAATCGCGTTTGATCAATTCCACCAAACTGTCATCACCAGCCAGAGTTTTCTCCTTGGCCGCTTTTCTTTCCATGAGAAAACGCCAAAAATACGACAGCACGAAAGCTTCATAAGCTACCCAGATCAAGCTTTCCCAGCGCCAGATGACGACATTGTCCATCGTGTTGACACGGACCACCATCAACGGAAAAGTAAGAAAGACAAACCACACCGAAACCAAGATTGACTGTTTTAAATTCTGCACCATAGCTGTCACCCTTATACCTTCTGCTTGGTGGATTTACCGAGGATGCCGGAAGGGCGAAGAATCAGGATCAAAACCAGTAGCCCGAAGGTGAAAACATCTTCATAGTCACTGGAGATATATCCGGCCGCAAAGCTTTCCGCCCAGCCCAAAACCAATCCACCGATAACGGCACCGGCAATAGAACCGATACCACCTAGCACGGCTGCGGTGAAGGCTTTGACCCCGGCCAGAAAACCAATATAAAAATTAACCTGTCCAATATATGAGGCCACCAGCACACCGCCAATGGCGGCCAGAGCTGAGCCGATCACAAAAGTCAGGGAAATAATACGGTCAACACTCACCCCGACCAGGCGCGCCATATCCATATCCTGCTGTGTGGCCCGCATCGCTTTACCGATTTTGGTTTTTTTTATCAACAATGTGAGCAAGATCATGGTGACCAAGGTGGTGACAAGAATCACCAGTTCCGGTGAGCCAATAATATAGGCAACCGGCTCCATGAAATCGAAGTCAGGAATCAGTCGAGGAAAGGGAAGGAAATCAGGAGTCTGGGCAAGCTGTACATAGTTCTGCAAAAAAATCGACATCCCGATCGCACTGATCAACGGAGACAGCCTTGGCGCTCCCCGTAGCGGCCGATAAGCTATTTTTTCCAGGGTATAACCGTAAGCACTGGCATAGATGACTGCGACAATCCCAGCCAGGATAAGAATAGACACCCCGCTGAGGCCGTAAATAGTACAGACTCCGGCTACGATGAGCGCGACAAAGGCGCCGATCATATAGATTTCGCCGTGGGCGAAATTGATCAGCTGGATGATACCGTAAACCATGGTATATCCTAAAGCGATCAGGGCATAAATGCTGCCCCGGGTCAGTCCCCCGAAGAACAGTTCCAAAAAATAGTCCATAATTTCCAACCGATTGAATATGGCAAGCGGCCGCCCTGCAAAAGACCGACCTATGTGACAGAGACCCAGCTGAAACCGGGTCGAAAGCCGCGGCAGCAACAAAGTTCAGGGGGCTGGTTACGAACCAGCCCCCTGAAGGGGTTTACTCGACAGACCGCAGTAACAGCGTACGGCCTCTATTGCAGCTCAACGAAGTTACCGTTTTTCACGGTGTAAACAGAGAAACCAACACCTTCGGCATCACCTTTGGCGTCGAATTTGATTTTGCCGACCGGAGTTTCGACATATTGGGTGCGCAGCGCATTAGTGACGGCATCATAGTCGGTGCTACCGGCCTTCTGGATGGCATTCAGCAGCGCCAGGGCGGCAGCATAGCCTTCCTGGAAAAATGCACCCGGCTCGGAACCGTATTCAGCCTTGAACTGGGCAACGGCTTCAGCGTTCAACGGAATTTTGGAGAGATCGCGCGGTCCGGTCATGTAAGCGCCTTCTGCAGCGCTCCCGGCCACTTTCAGAAAGCTGTCGTCTTTGACGCCATCGTCAGATATAAAAGCCGCTTTGACCCGCTTACGCTCCATTTGCGAAACCAGCTTGGACGCTTCTGGGTGATAACCACCAAAAATCAGAGCATCAGCCTTGTTACGACGAACTTTTTGAATAATGGAGCTATAATCCATGGCCCCGGGAGTGATCCCTTCAAACAGGACGACGTCAGCCTTGCCTGATTCTTCCACGAATTTTTTGGCGAACTCGGCAAAACCTTTACCGTAGTCACCTTTGTCATGCAGAATCGCGATTTTCTTGACGCCGAGCTTGTTCAGCGCAAAATCGACGGCCATTTTGGCCTGCATGTCATCGGAAGCGATGGTCCGGAAAAAGTTCGGATAGTCACCACTCTGGGTCAACGGCGGATTGGTTGCGGAAGGAGACATGACCGGAATTTTGGCATCTTTATAAATGCCCAGGGCCGCCTTGGTTGCGCCGGAACAGATGTGGCCGAGGACAACATCGGCACCGTCGGTGACCAGTTTGGTTGCTGTATTGGTAGCAATCTCCGGCTTACATTGATCATCCTGAATCAGCAGTTCAACCTGCTTGCCGAGGATCCCGCCATTAGCATTGACCTGCTTGACAACCAGTTGCGCAGCTCTCATGGCCGGAATGCCGTAAGGAGCCAGGTCACCACTATGAGGCCCTGCTACACCCAGCTTGATGGTGTCGGCAGCAAAGCCTGTTGCAGTCATGCTCAGCAGCAGAGCAAGAGTTGAAAGCAAGACAGTCATTTTCTTCATGAGTGTGCCTCCTGAAAATTTGGTTGAAGAAGAATAGCTAAATTAATGTACTGAATTTTTTAGGTATAATCTAAACACCGGACAGTGGTCAAGAATAAAGCTTTAATATAACCAAAAGCCGGAAGCGCTGATCAGTGCAGGGTTCTGCCTAAAAAAACATTGCCGCGACAAGACGAATTCGGTCAGCGCCAACCCTGGCGGCGGGGCTACGAACGGGCTTCGGAAACTTCGTTTGTCTTCATGCGAGCGCGCATTTCCAGAACCATCTCGTTGATTTTTGCCTGACTGGCCACCAACCGGGCCAACCGTTGCAACTCAAGATAGAACTGTTCAATTTCAGTTTTTTGGACCGTTGGCCCGACCACGGCAAAAGCTTTTTCAACCTGAGTCACCCCAAATTTACCAAGATAGGTCCCGGCAACGGTTTTCATCAGGTTTTGAACTTGTTGACGCTGTCGCTGCTGCGCTTCCTGGGAAGAACGCATAGCACTCTGCTCACGTTTATTCTGCTCCTCAAGAAGGTTTTTCCTGGTGCGCTGCCAAATCGGATGCAGGTCGGCAGACCCCATCAGGTCGGCCAGGACGAGTTGATCGGTACTCTGGATTTCCAGAACATCCAGGATGGCCTCCGGCAATGCAGCGACCGAGGTGGAAAGATCGGCCGTCGCTTGAAGGTCCTGTGCACCTTCATGAAAAAAGCCCAGCGCAAAGCCCTCTTCATAAAACACCAGAGCGGTCTTATCCTGACTGAAAACCCGAATGCAGACGCTTAGTTCATTCTGCCGGATATCATCCAGCAAGGCCCGCACATCGATCTCCTGAACAGGCTTTTGCTTGTGCAAATAGCGCCCATGGAGTAAGGCATGAAGATAAAGCACCAGGTCGTCAGACATGCGATAGATATTAAGAGAGGCATGGCCGAGAATGGAGATATGGAAAATTCGGGCAATGGCGTCGTAAGCGATTAGTCGCCGATTTTCCTCCCGATCAATAAAAAAAGCGCTGATCAGTCTCCCGGACTGGAACAGAATGACCCCGGTCCCGAGTTGGGACTGAAAAGACAGATACCCCGAAAAACTGCCACTACGCAATTTCCCCATCGCTTCCGGAAGATTGATTCTGGCCGGGTTGACATTCTGACGAACCGGCACACCGCGCGGCAGATGAATCATTGATGTATACTCCAAAGACAAAAACCGGCAGGAAAACCGCTACACAGCGGCCCTACTCCCCCCATGATCAGATCAACAGAATTCCTGAAAACGCCAGGGCATTCAGTTCAACTGGCATAAAACCATCATAATTTAGTAAATAACGATGAAAACTGTCAACCAAACAGATTCTCAGTGGTCTTTTTAGTGTGATTGCAACAGCCAAACCGTCATATTTTCCGAGTTCATTGCTATTCCTGCAACTCTTCCCACTTCAGGTAGGCCGTTTCCTGTTGCTCTTTCAAAGCGCTGTGCTCAGCGCTGACCGTGCGCCAACGCTCCTGATCCTGATACAGCTGCGGATCGGCCATCTCCTTCTCCAGCCTGCCCAGGGAATCTTCCAGCTGTTCGATCCGCGCTTCGACCTCTGCCAGGTCGCGCTGCCGCTTCTGTTCACGGCGCTGCTTTTCCTTGCGGGCCTGATGCTCCTGGATTCTGGCTTCTTTATCCGCGGACACCGGGTCTGTCCCCCGCTCAAGTTGCTGCTCGACCCGTTTATCGCTATGACTTCTGTCGCCAAGATTTTGCTTGGCGCGCAGAAAATCTTCATAGTTACCGAAATAGGACTCGACCCTGCCACCGCCAACTTCCAGCACCCGACTGGCAAGCTGATCGACAAAATAGCGGTCGTGGGAAACAAATACGATTGTCCCGGAATATTTTTTCAGGGATTCGAGGAGCACTTCCTTGGACTGCAAATCGAGATGGTTGGTCGGCTCATCCAGGAGCAGCAGGTTGGCGGGCCGCAACAACAACTTGGCCAGGGCCAAGCGGTTACGTTCCCCCCCGGAGAGAACCCTGACCGGCTTTTCGATATCGTCCCCCGAGAACAGGAACGCTCCCAGAATATTCCTGAGTTTCGGCACCATGGGCACCGGTGAATCGGCTGACAATTCACTGTAAACGGTCCGTTGCGGGTTTAATTCGGCGGCCTGGTCCTGGGCAAAATAGGCCAGCGCCAAGTTATGCCCTTCCGTCCGGCAACCGGCGGAGGGAACTTCAACGCCGGCCAGCAATCTCATCAGGGTCGATTTTCCGGCCCCGTTGGGGCCCACCAGGGCGACCCGTTCACCTTGCTCGATCAGCACATCGACCTGATTGAGAACCTGCTTGTCACCGTAACGTTGGCAGGCCTTTTCCAAAGTCATAGCCGTGCGCCCGCCCTTGGGCGGCGACGGAAAACTGAAGCCGATCTTTTTACGCTCTGGCGGCAGGGAAATCCGTTCGATTTTTTCCAGTTGTTTGATCCGACTCTGCACCTGGGAGGCCTTGTTGGCCTGGTAACGAAACCGGTTGATAAATGCTTCGACCCGGGCGATTTCTTCGTCCTGCTGCTGTTTGGCCGCTTTCAGGGCCGCCACCCGCTCGTCCCTGGCCTGAATATAACGGCTGTAATTGCCGGGATACTCGGTCAATTCACCGTTCCAGATTTCGACAATCCGGTTGACCACCGTATCCAGGAAGAAGCGGTCGTGAGAGACCAGTACCACGCCATGGGGATAATTCAGCAGGTAATCTTCCAGCCAGTCGCGGGCAGGCAGATCCAAATGGTTGGTCGGTTCATCCAACAGTAGCAGGTTGGGCTGCTGAAGCAGCAACTTGGCCAGGGCAATCCGCATCTGCCAGCCGCCGGAAAAGGTCTCGCAGGGCTTGCTGAAATCATCCTCACTAAAACCGAGGCCGTGCAACACCCGGCCAACTTCGGCCTCCATGCGGTATCCGCCCCGTTGCTCGAACTGGTTTTGCAACTCAGCATAGCGTTCCAGCTCCTCAGGATCGGCGTTGGCGGCAATCTGTTGTTCCAGCCGCCGCAACTCCAGCTCGATCTGCTGCAAATCAGCAAGGGCGCTTTGCGCTTCCTCAAACAGCATCCGACCATGGTGAACCAGGCCGTCCTGGGGCAGATAGCCGAAGGTGGTCCCCTTCGCCATCTGCAGCGTACCGCCATCGCAGTCAACCATTCCGGCCAGCAGTTTGAGCAGGGTCGATTTTCCGGCCCCGTTTTCACCGCACAGCCCGATCCGGTCGGTGGCATGAATATGCCAGTCGATATTTACAAAAATTTGTCGATCGGCAAAAAACTTGTCGATATTCTTTAACTGCAGCATCTAAGCTTAAACCTGTTGATTCAGCACCCTGACGATCCTCTTCCAGTCGGCCATTGCTTCGGCTGTCAACTGAAAATCGGTGGGCGAGTGGTGTTTTCCAAAGGGATAAAAATCCGGAACGTTTGCAAACCGGACTACTTATAGCACAACAGCGGTCCCGGCAAAAGCAGCGCGGACAAAAAAACACCTCACCCCGTTACGGGTAAGAAGCAACAGACGGTCCCAACGACCTGTTGAGTCCATAGAGGAGCGAGCAAAAGCAATGGCAGATGGTCAACCCAGCGAGGTTCCAAACGCAGCAAAAGTACCTTGCACGCACCCTGCTCGCAAGATTTCCCGGCCGGACTGTTGACCACCACCGCGCCATGTTGCGACGGCAGGAAATCCCATCCGCCCGACAACGGCGCTCAGTTGGTGTGACGAATCATCCAGAACTCGGCAAGAGCGGCCATATCTTCGATACTCATGCGACTGTTATTGATCACCAGGTGATAGAGCATGGCATCGTCGATATTATCGCAGGCGAACCGGCGCACGAAATCGTCCCGCTGCTGCTGATGCAGATCGATGAAGCGCCTGGCTTCCGTTTCGTTGAGACTGTGCGTCCGCATGATCTTTTCCAACCGGAACTGATAAGGGGCAACCAGGCGCAGATGGATGCAATTGGGTAGATCTTGGGTGACACAGGTTGCGCCGCGACCAACCAGGACGCAATTGCCACGCCGGGCAAACCCCCTAATCACGGTGCGCATATGGGTAAAGACTTCGGTCTCTTCAGCCGTGCACGGATCGAGGAACATGGCAAAAATCGCTTTGAGGGCCGCCGGAGTGTCCTGGGATTTTTCTATCTGTTCGACCGAGTAACCGGTCAGCCGGGCAACTTCGTCAAGAATCTGTCGCCCGATAATCACCCAAGGGTCACCGGCCACTCGCGCATTAAGGCGGCGGGTCAATTCTTCCGCCAGCGGATAGGCTTGACAACCGAATTCCCGAGCGATGGTGAAACAGGGCGCAGGTCTGCCCATATCGGCGATCTGTTGCATCTGATGCCAGGCGTGTAATTTTGCTTCAATCTGCGGAGTCCAGAAATTCTTGAGTACCATCGCTTCCTCCTTTATGGCTGTGAGGGTCTCCAGGTACGGACCGATCATGACCTCTGATCGCCCATCCACGGGCTCTGCAAGCGCTTTTCCGAGCACTGCTTAAAGTATAGCGGATAACTCGCCTTTGGTCAGGTCTATGCAAAAAAGCCCCCGCGTAACCGCAGGGGCTTTGACAAAAACAGCTGATGGATGGTGCGAAAAAAGAGAGGACGTCTTATTTCAGCTTATGCTGAAGATGAAAGGTCCGCTTCTGGCCGTCAGCCAGCTTGGTGCCGACAATAAAGTGATACATTCCCGGCTGATCGAGGTTGACATCGGTACCGAACTCTCCGTCCATGGCCATCATTGAAAATGGTCCGCTGATGCTGCCGTCCGGCTTTTCGATCTTCAGGGCGGCCTGCCCCGCGCTTACCGGGTTGCCGCTGGCATCCTTGAATCCGGCCATCAGATGGTGGGTCATAGGAATGCCGTGTTCCGCCATCGCTTTTTTGACATCCATCAGGTGGGCGGTGACCGTAACCCCATCGACTTCATCGCCATGGAGCATAATCATATCGCCGCTCATGGCCATGCCGTTGGTCATTTTCATGTCACTGCCATGATTCATGTCCTTCATGGCTAAAGCACTTAGCGGCACCGCAACAAGGGCAAAAATCAGCATACTCACCATGGTCAGCATTCTTTTGTTCATAATTTATTCTCCTGTTTGTGGTTGGTTTGCGTTTTCAGTACGGATTGAAAATACCCGTTAACCGGTCCTTGCAAAAGGCATCGGTCCTGCTCACCCAGCTTGGGCTCAGCAGGCCGTTCTTCCAACTGCCCGCCCCTCGCATCATTCATAATTGGTGTCAACCTCTTCCCGGCTCGGCCGGCTGATGTAGGTGCCGCCCTCCACCGGTTCGGCCTCTGCGCTCGGCTGCATATCTTTGTTCAGCTTCAGGCCGCGCCACATGAAATAAATAACCGGGAAGACCAGCAGCTCCATCACACCCGAGGTCATCACCCCGCCGACCATGGGCGCGGCAATCCGCTTCATCACGTCGGCGCCGGCGCCATGGCTCCACATGATCGGCACCAGCCCGGCGATAATGACACAGATAGTCATGATCTTCGGGCGAATCCGTTTCACAGCCCCATGATGAATGGCCTGCACCAAATCACCGCGGGTGTTCATCCGCCCTTGATCTTTCCAAAGTTCGAAGGCCAGATCCAGATAGAGCAGCATGACCACACCGGTCTCCGCGGAAATCCCGGCCAGAGCGATAATCCCGACCCAAACCGCCACAGACATATTATAACCCAGCAGATAGAGATACCAAAAGCAGCCCACCAGAGATAACGGCAACGCGACAAAGATAATCAGGGTTTTGATCATCGATTTGGTGTTCATATAGATGATCACAAAGATGATCAGCAAGGTCAGGGGAATGACCACCTTCAACTTGGCTGCCGCCGCCTGCATATATTCGTACTGCCCGCTCCAGATCAGGTTATACCCCGGTGGCAGCTTGACTTTCTCCTCCACCACTTGCTGGGCCTGGCGGACATAGGTGCCGACATCGATTCCTTTCAGGTCGACAAAAACCCAAGCGGTCCGCCGGGCGTTTTCGCTCTTGATCCCGGGCGGTCCCTTACGGATTTTGATGTTGGCAACCTGGGCGATGGGAATCTGCTGGCCGGTCGGAGTCGGAATCAGCACCCGCCGCAGGGACTGCAGGTCGTTGCGGTAATCCCGCGCATAACGAATGTTGATGGGATAACGTTCCAGCCCTTCCACGGTCTGCGACACGTTCATCCCGCCGATGGCCGACTGGATGGTATCCTGCACATCGCCGACGGTCAGACCGTAGCGGGCAACAGCGTCTCGATCGATATCGAAATCGAAATAGTTCCCGCCGACCACCCGTTCGGAGAAGGCACTCAAGGTGCCCGGGACATCACGGAGCACAGCCTCGATCTGCTCACCGATGCGGGAGAGGGTTTCCAGATCGTCCCCCATGACCTTGATCCCGACCGGGGTCTTGATGCCCGTCGAGAGCATGTCGATACGGGTTTTGATAGGCATGGTCCAGGCATTGGTCAAACCGGGAAACTGAATGGCGTTGTTGAGTTCGGTAATCAACTCATCGACGCTGATCGGCCCCTGTTCGGGCCAGACCTTGCGCAGGGCAGACTTGGCCCAGTCGAAATCATCCGGCCAGTCGGAATAAAAGCGCTTTTTCGGCACGGTTCGCCATTGCTCTTCCGGCTTAAGGGTGATCGTGGTTTCCAGCATGGACAGCGGCGCCGGGTCAGTGGCGCTTTCCGCCCGCCCGACCTTGCCGAAGACCGTTTCCACTTCAGGGAACTGGCGGATAATCCGATCGGTCTGCTGCAGCAATTCACGTGCTTTGGAAATGGAAATCCCCGGCAGCGTGGTCGGCATGTAGAGCAGATCCCCCTCGTACAAAGGTGGCATAAACTCGGAGCCCATCTGTTTGAGCGGCACAAAGATCGAAGCAGTGACCAGAATCGCCGCCAGCAGAACAAACTTGCGCCAGCGCAGCACAAAATCGACCACCGGATGGTAAAACCTGATCAGCACCCGGTTGATGGGATTCTTTTCTTCATCGGGAATCTTGCCGCGAATAAACCACCCCATCAGCACCGGGACAATGGTGATGGACAAGAGCGCAGCAGCGCCCATCGCATAGGTTTTGGTATAGGCGAGGGGTTTGAACATCCGCCCTGACTGTTCGCCCAGGGAAAAGACCGGGAAAAACGAGACCGTGATTACCAGCAGAGAATAGAACAGGGCCGGACCGACCTCCTTCGAGGCATTGGTGATGACCTCCCAGTGCGGCAACCGGCCGCGATCATGCTCAAGGTGTTTGTGGGCATTTTCGATCATGATGATGGCCGCGTCGATCATCGCCCCGATGGCAATGGCGATCCCGCCCAGGCTCATGATATTGGCGTTGATCCCCTGCCAGCCCATGATGACAAAGGAGATTAGGATCGCTACCGGCAGGGTGAAGATGGCGACCAGGGAACTGGGCAAATGAAACAGAAACAGGGCGGTGACCACGGCGACCACAATGCTTTCTTCAATCAGCTTTTCCTTCAGCGTGTCGACAGAGTGCTCAATCAGACCGCTCCGATCATAGACCGTTTTGATCTTCACCCCGGGGGGCAAGCCGGCTTTCAGTTGCTCCAGCTTCCGCTTGACGTTGGCAATGGTCTTCAGCGCGTTTTCACCGTAACGCATGACAATAACACCGCCAACTGTCTCCCCCTGGCCATCCAGTTCGGCCACGCCGCGGCGCAGTTCCGGACCAATGCTGACCCGGGCGACATCGCGCACGAGGATCGGGGTCCCCTTCCCGTCCGTGCCGACCACCACCGACTCCAGATCCTTGACCGATTTGATATAGCCGAGCCCTCGGACCATGAACTCGGTCTCGGCCATCTCGACCAGACGGCCGCCGACATCGTTGTTGCTCTTTTGAATCGCCCGGCGGATTTGCGGTATTCCAACATGATAGGCGAGCAGCCGATCGGGATCGACCTCGACCTGATACTGCTTGACGTAGCCACCCAGGGAGGCGACTTCGGACACCCCGTCCACCGAGGTCAGTTCATAGCGCAGATACCAATCCTGGATCGAACGCAGCTGCTGCAGGTCGTGGTTGTCACTCTCCAGCGCATATTCGTAGATCCAGCCGACCCCGGTGGCATCCGGCCCCAGGCTCGGCGTCACCCCTTTGGGCAGTTTTCCGGCCGCATAGTTCAGATACTCGAGCACCCGCGAACGCGCCCAGTACAGATCGGTCCCGTCCTCAAAGAGGATGTAGACAAAGGACAACCCAAAAAAGGAATAACCGCGCACGGTCTTGGCCTGCGGCACCGCCAGCATCTGGGTGGTCAGCGGGTAGGTGACTTGATCCTCCACCACCTGCGGGGCCTGCCCCGGATACTCGGTAAACACGATCACCTGGACATCGGAAAGATCCGGAATTGCATCCAGCGGCGTATTTTTGAGGGCATAGAGCCCGCCGACAATGGCGAAGAAGGTCAGCAGCAGAACGATAAATTTATTTTTAATCGACCATTCGATGATTTTTTCCAGCATGGTCCAATCCTTTATAAAATTGATGGCACAGTAACGTCATAACAAAGAAACTTTGCTCTTTCGCACTCCGGGAAGAGGACGCTCAAAACAGATCGTCCAGTGCTTTACCGCTCGCTCCGTCGGCTGCATCATCGAACAGGCTCTCGGGGCCGGCAGCGGCTTTATCATCCGGTGACTCGGCCCGGGTCGGCTGCATCATTTTCTGGATCGCTTCCCGCAGCTTGCTTTCCGAATCGAGCATAAACTGGGCGCTGGTCACCACCTGCTCGCCTGCGAACAGCCCCTGGGTCACTGCCACGTGGCCGTCTTCCCCCTGCAATCCGGTTTTCACCCGCCGCGGTTCAAAACGTCCCCCCTTCAGCGCTACGAAAACGGTCTCTTTTTCACCGGAATAAAGCACGGCTTCCTGGGGCACCAGCAGCGCATTTTTCACTTTCTCGCCAGTCAGGTACACGGTCACGTACATGTCGGGACGCAGCTCAAGATCGGCATTGTCCAGTTCAATGCGCGCCTTGACGGTTCGGGTTTTGCCCTCGACATAGGGGTAGAGGTAACTGACATGGGCCTCAAAACTGCGCCCTTCGACATAGGGCAGGACCACTTTGGCCTGCTGCCCTTCCTTGACCCAGGGCAGCTGATATTCATAGAGGTCGGCCAACACCCAGACTTTGGACAGATCGGCCATATTGAGCAGGACCATGCCCGGCTTGACATACATCCCTGCAGTGACCATCTTGCTGGTCACGATGCCGTCATAAGGCGCATAGAGGGTGAGGGTTTTGTTGACCTTGCCGCTCTGTTCCAGCCGCTCGACCTGCCTGCGACTGACATCCCAAAGCTGCAGCCGTTTCCGCGAGGCCTCCAGCAGGCGCTTGGAGCTGGCCGATATCTGCGGGAAGCTGCTGTCCTTCAGCGACCGGTAATTTTCCAGCGCCAGCAGCAGCTCCTGCTGCGCGGTGACCAGCTCAGGACTGTAAATTTCCAGCAGCTTCTGCCCTTTTTTAACCTTCTGTCCGGTCTCCGCCACATACAGCTTTTCCACCCAGCCGGAAATTTTGGCATTGATCACATACTCTTTTGGCTCTTCGGAACTGATCACCCCGACAGTCCGGATGGTGCGCGACAGATCCCCCCGGGTCACCGGCGCGGTTCTGACCCCCATGTTCTGAATGGTGGTCGGGTCGACGGTGATCATGGCCCCGCCGGTCGCTTCATTTTCATAGACCGGCACCAGATCCATCCCCATGGGGGACTTGCCCGGTTCATTGCGGATATAAGTCGGATCCATCGGTGCCTGCCAGTATTTGATTTTCCGTTCCGCGCTCGATTTCGCACCGGTTCCGCCAGCGGTATCTACTTTCAGCGGGACCAAGGCCATACCACAGATGGGACAGTTGCCCGGCTCATCGACGATAATCATCGGATGCATCCCGCAGGTATACTTCTGGTCGGCGGCGTGGACATGTTCCGGCCCGGTCCAGGGGAAACTCCTCAAACTTAAATCGGCTCCCAACCAGAGCGCTCCGGTAAGCACGGCGGTCAGCAGCAGGAACAGGGCTGATGTGGTGGCTGTCTTCATTGAATATTATCCTTCGCCTGGAATGAGCTGGGCAGCCTCAAGACCGGCAGCCGCCTCGATTTCGGCCTGACTGCGCTGCTGGTCGCTGAGGGTACGGGCATAATCGATCTGGTAGCGATAGAGACTCATCACTGAATCGAGCAGGTCAAAAAAATCGACCTTGTCGACTTGATAAGCACTCAACGTCGCTTGAAAAGTCTGTGTGGCCTGCGGGATGATCCCGCCCTGATAAAGCTCGGCTAGCCGGCTGTCCTGCTCAAATTGACTCAGGGCCCGGTGAATGGTCAGATCAACCTTGTTTTTAAATTGATTGCGCTGCTGATAGGCCATACGCAGGGAAGAATCCGCCTCGGCAACGGCCGCCTGTCGCCTTTTGTTCGGCACCGGTAGATTGAAGCTGATGCCGGCGCTGATAAAATCGGTGCCCCCGTCAGCCAGGCCATTGTCCCGCCAGCGATAACTGACCCAGGGGGTAAAATCAGGCTTGTAATCAAGCTTGGCCAGCTCCCGGCTCGCCTTGTACTGTTCGATCAACGCGCGGTAAGAAGCGAACAGCGGCCGGTTCCCCTCTGCGGCTTGTTGCAACGCAGTCAGATCGAAAGACGCTGTCGAAGGGCTCAGGTCGGTATCGACCGCAAGCGGCTGGTCCGTGGCCCGCCCGGCCAGACTGTTCAGCTCGGCCAAGGTTGCAGTTTTCTGCTGCTGCAGACTGAACAGGATATCCATCTGTTTCGAGCGCTGCAGCTGCGCCTTGAGAACATTCTGCTGCAGTCCCTTGCCGACCTCGTAACGGGTTTCAGTCAGTTTGATGAAATCATCGAGCAATTTCAGGTTATGCTCCGTCAGGACAATGGCTTGCCGCTGGAACAAAAATCGGTACCAGGCGTCCTTGACCTGGCGCCGCAGCTGCAGCCGAGCGTCCTTATAGGCGTGTTCAAACCAGTGGCTCTTTTCAGCGGCAATGCGCCCTTTGGCATCCAGCTTGCCGGGAAACGGCAACATTTGAGAGAGCCGGAATTCATTCCCGGTCATCGGCGTTACATCGCTGCGCAGCTGGTTGATGGGATAACTGGAGAAAGACACCCCCAGCTGCGGGTCAGCCAGGGCGGTCGCCTGATCGATCTTGCTGTCTGCGACCTGAATCTGTTCCTTGGCTACCTGTAGCGAAGGATTATTGGCGTCGGCCTCAAGCAACAGTTTTTCCAACTGGAAACTGGCAGCAGAAGCAGGCGAAATGCACAGCAGGCTGATCAGAATAAGCACGGAAAGGGTTCTGGCGGTATCGGTCATCGATTCAACGAAGGCTCCTGAAATAGGGTTTACGGTCAATCGGAGCGTAGTTCAGCAGCATTCATGCCAAGCGCGATCAGCGCGAAAAACCGCCAGATTCATCGCCTGTGCCAACCCGGCCAGGGGCCAGATGGATAATATTCTCCCTCTGGTGTAGAATATTCTTCACTCTGCATAGCGGAGTTCTCACTTTTTTTATGGTAACTTGCGGGTGCGGCAGATGAAAAAGACATGAAAAGTGAATTTAATGTGAATTTGAAATATCACTAAAACCGTTTCTCTGTTATAGTTTGCCCGTAAATAAGGATTTAGCCGAGCCACCGCAATCGTAGCGTTGAGGCCGGATAAATATAAGCAGAACAAGTTTTGACGCTCCCGGTTCTCTGCCGGGCTGTCGTCCACAATCAATTTTACCGGAAGGCCCGCAGGATGTGGACCCCGCGCAAGCGGTGAGGTCTGTACCAGCAGGATTCCGGAAGGTGCCGTGAAAATGCGGACGGAAAGGTTTTATATTAATGAGTAAAAAGATGCTGATCAACGCCTCCCACCCGGAGGAGAATCGGGTGGCGATCGTTGTTGACGGGATTCTCAGCGATCTCGACATTGAGCTCGCCGGTCAGGAACAAAGTAAAGGTAACATTTATAAGGCGGTCGTTGTTCGGGTCGAAACCGGATTACAGGCCGCTTTTGTTGATTATGGCGCCGAAAAACTCGGATTCCTGCAGATTGGGGAGATTCACCCCAACCTCTACCCGGCACGGGAAGATTCCAAACACCGCCCCAGAATCGCCGACATTCTCAAACGCGGCCAGGAAATCCTGGTGCAGATCGTCAAAGAGGAACGCGGCAGTAAAGGTGCGGCACTGACCACCTTTCTGTCGATTCCGGGCCGCTACATGGTCTTGATGCCGGACAGTACGACCAAGGGTGTCTCGCGTAAAATCGCCGAAGACAGCGAACGTAAAAAACTCAAAAAGACCATGGCCGAACTGGATCTGCCCGACCGAATGGGTTACATCGTCCGCACCGCCGGCATCGGCAAGGATAAAGAAGAACTCAAGCGTGATTTCGATTACCTGGTGCGCCTGTTTGAAGGAATCACCGCGCGCAAGGATCAGATCAAGGCTCCAGCGCAACTCTATCAGGAATCCAACCTCGCCATCCGCTCTATCCGCGACTATTTCAGCACTGACATGGATGAAGTTCTCATCGACGATCAGACCGTTTACCGCGATGCCAAGGATTTCTTCGCCCTGGTCATGCCGGAACTCGGCAACCTGGTTAAACAACACCGGGAAAGACGACCGATCTTTTCCCGCTACCAGATTGAAGAACAGATCGACGGCCTGGCTAAGAACCAGATCCCTATGACTTCGGGCGGCTCCATCGTCATTGACCAGACCGAAGCGCTGGTGGCCATTGATGTCAACTCCGGCAAAATGGCCAGTGAAAGCGGAATTGAAGCCACGGCCCTGAAAACCAACCTGGAAGCTGCAGCCGAAGTCGGTCGGCAACTGCGGTTGCGTGACCTGGGCGGGCTGATCGTCATCGATTTCATCGACATGCGCGACCGCAAAAATATCCGCGAAGTCGAACAGGAACTGCGCAAGGCCCTCAAGGATGACAAAGCCAAAGTGTCGGTCGGCCGGATCAGCCAGTTCGGCCTGCTCGAAATGAGTCGGCAGCGACTCAAACCGGTATTGAGCGTCGGTTCCTTCATTGAGTGCCCCCATTGTAAAGGGATCGGCAAGGTCAAAAGTGTCGAAGCCCAGTCGGTTGCCCTGCTGCGGCAGATTCACACAGCAGCATCCAAAGGCCAGATCGCCCTGATCGAAACCGAAGTCCCCATGGATGTCGCCAACTACCTGCTCAACCGCAAACGCGCAACCATCAACGAACTGGAAAAGCAGCTCGGTTTGCGCATCGCAATCCTTGGGTCAAACACTCTGCTGCCCGGCGAAATCGAAATTGAGTTGCGTAAAAAAGATAAAGAACCGGACGATAGTAAAGATATCGCGCCCATTTCCCATGCCAACCAGATCGAGGTCGCCCTGGCTGCCCAACAGGATGAAATGCGAAATCAGGCGCAAGAGGAGGAACGGGAAGAGAATAGTCCCGCGCCCCAAGAATCCGCTGAAGAATCGGCGAACAGCGAAGCTCCCAAAAAGAAACGGCGCAGACGGCGGAGAAAACCTTCCGCAGCCAAGACAACCCAGGAACAGCAAACCGGTCAGTCTCCCGCGGCACCGGAAACTGCGAGCGACTCGGACTCGGCTACCCCAACGGAGGCGGTGACTACCCAGCCCCAAGGGACAGAACTGCCAGTTGCCGCTCAAGCCGACAGCCAACCTCAGCCGGAGCAAAACAACCCGCCCCGGGAAGGCACCTCTCCAGCCCCCGTGGATGGAGAAAGCAAGCCAACTACCGAGCCTGTCGCAGCCGAAAAAAAATCACGCCGACGGACGCGTCGACCGGCAAAGAAAACTGCTGAAAATCCAGCAACTCCGGTCGTGCCAGCGGAGCCAGTGGCCAGCGCTGCAGCAGCAGAAAAACCGGCCCCGGAGGTAGAACCACGGCCCGTCGCCTCGGCACCAGTTGTTGCGCAGCAGCAAGAGCCGGTCCAGACCAGTACTGAAACCGCCGCCGCGATGCCAGCGGAGCCCGCTGAAGCGCCTGCGGCCGCAAAGCCAAAACGGCGTCCCCGGAAACCACGGGCCCCAAAACCAGTTGAGCAGTCGGCCGGAGAGGCTGCCCCACAACAGAACACCGCAGAACCGGCCGGGGACCAGGCAAAATCGGAGGAGCCACCACAAACGGAACAGCCCGTCAGCGAAAAACCGCAACGGCGAACCCGGCGGAGCACTGCCAAACCGGCCGCGGAGAAGGCTTCCGACAAAGCGCAGCAAGCCCCCGCCAAGACAGACCCGGCACCAACCCCAACCGTGGCCGAACAGGTCCCCCAGGCGGAGGCAGAAAAACCCCCGCGGCGGACTCGGCGGGCAGCTCCCAAGGCCAAGAAAGACGCCGAACCTGCTGCCGAAGCTACGGACGCAGAGAAAAAGACGCCGCGGAGAACCAGGAAAAAAGCCGCGACCACAGCTGATCCGGAGGGGAGCAGCTCGGCCCCTGACGAAGCCGCAGCAAATGAGGAAAGTAAACCCAAACGGGCCCCGCGGCGTGCACCACGCAAAAAGGCGGCTGCTGAAGCGGATGTAAAACCCGTCCCCGAATAATCAACAAACCAAAGCCGGATCACATTGATCCGGCTTTTTTATTAACCGAAGATCCCTCCTCCGCTGCTGCCCACCCCCTTGCAAAAAGTCATTGGATAGACCCCTCTCCGCAATGCGGCAGCCACCGATAGTCCCTGCCGCAGCCAATCGCCTGAAAATATGCTAGTCTTTTCTGAAAGAGCTGGTTTTGAAACGAACACCTTGAAGAATATGGGGATGATATGAAAGACAGTATTGTACGGCTGAGAAATCTTTGTGACATGCTGATCGGCATGGGGTTTACTGAATCAGTCAATGAAAAAGAGATCAAAAAGCTGATCAAGGAGTTGGAGACAGTCATCTACCGGGAGATGGAATTATTGAAGGACCGTGAATCCATGTCCGACCTTTAAACCGGCGTCCCGCACCGGTTCCGGAACACCCGCAACGGACCAGCGGTGAACCGCACTGAAACAACCAATGCGCTGCCAGCTGAGCGGCCCCATGCCAGCCAACAGCTGACTGCCAAACCAAACGAAACAGCACTTTCCCCTCCCCAGCCCTGAATAATGACTAACCGTGCCGGCCAGCAGCCTGGCAAATCAGCAGGATTCCTTTCCCACGGCGGGCAACAGCTGACCCAGGGTTTTGATGGCTTTACTCAAACGGATCTCCCGGGCGGCATTGATGGAAGCCAGAGATTCATTCTTATTCAAAGCGATCTCCATAGCTTCGCGGGTGGCACTAACCGTCTTGTCGAGTTGCTCCCCTAATTGGGCCTGATATTTGCGAAAGCTCTCGTCAATGCCGCGTCGCAAGGTCCAGCTGATCTGCTCAACGTTGAGGCCAAGCAGCCTGGTCCCCTCTTCGCGCAAGCGCTTGACAGTTTTACGATGACGGTACTTACGAGTCAGGAATTTACGGGAAAGCTTCTGCCCGATCGGGTCCATATCCGAAATAAACAGCTGACTGCTCCAGCTTGGCGTCTCATAGGAGAGATAGGACTGCCGGGCAGCCGGGGCCTGATAGGGGATGGCAAACAATTCGGCGGCAAGCTGACGTACTTTCTCGATCAGCTCGTCGCAACGCTGTTGATGGAGGGTCAGCAGCTGGATAGCCTCCTGCTGAATGGTCTGCCCCACCTTGCACATTTCCGGTGCAAAAAAAACCGGGATCTCGTCCTTTAAGATATCCCTGCATACCCGCTCCAGCTCTTCGGTGTCCGCCAGGGTCAGAAACTGGCTCTCCAATCGCGCCAGGATCGCCTCCCGTGCGCGCGCCCGGATCTGGGCAATTTCCTCATTAAGGCGGGTCACGATCCGATCATGATCTCCGGAGAGGATATCTTCGGCGGCCTGCTTTTCCCGCTCAATGGCCGGCAGCGATTGACGAAATTGCGCTATTTTATCTTTCAGCTCCGTTTCCGGCAGCAGCAGGGCGCTGAGGGAAAGCTGCAGTTGCAGGTGCAGATTATTCAATTGATCATGCACTCGGCGCTGCAGAGACTCGCAAAAAACCTGTTTTTTCTCATGGGCGAAAAATTCGACCAGGCTCTTTTCCACCCGCCGCATTCCGCTTTTCTTCCACCCCTCTGGGTCTTCGTCCAGGCGCGCCTTCAGGCCTTTCCTGGCCGAGATATCAAGGATTTGCGGAACTCCCTGGCAGATGGGACGCAATTGTTCGGACAGAAACTGCAACGAGGCCAGCCGCTCCTGCTCATCCAGAAAATCAACCTTGTTGAGCAGAAAAAAGGTCCGCGGCAGGCTTTGATGAATATCCTTGAGATATTCAAGTTCAGCTGCGGTAATGGGTGGGTCCGGGGAGACCAGGAACAGGGCTGCGTCGCATTGCGGCAGAATCCGGTAGGCAACTTCGGTATTATGCCGATGCGTCGAACCGATCCCCGGGGTATCGATGAGCACGACCCCTTGCTGCAATAGCGGTGCAGGATGGTTGATTTCGACCCGGTCGACCTGCAGGCGGTTGTTCGGATTCCCGGCCTCGGTGACATATTCGCCCAAAAAATCGGCTAACGATCGTTCTGCAGACGGAACAAAGCGGATCGGTGAACGCTCTTCCGCTTCGAAAAAAACCTCGGCTTCCAGACGGTCCCCCGGCAGGATATAGGTCGGGATGGCCGTGACCGGCAGGATATCCGTCGGCAACAGGTTTTCGCCGAGCAAAGCATTGAGCAAAGTGCTCTTGCCCCGCTTGAATTGGCCCAGCACCGCCAGTCGAAACCGCCCCGAAGACAACCGCTGCCGCAGCTCTTCAAGGCCGGCACGATAGTCCGTATAGTCATCGCCGAGACTGTCCAGACAGGTCAGGGCACGGTTCAGCAAATCAGCCAGACCGGCGTCAGGTCCATCCGCGCCGGTTCGATTTTCCGGTAAAGATTCCAGCATACACCTGTTCCATTCACTGCTACGGTTGAGATAATTCAGGGCTTAAGCAGACAGACTGAAAGCTTAGCATAGATCAGTCGGGCAGCTGAATATTTTCAACCGCCCGACTGCTGGCAGAAGGACTTTTTATGACGCTGATTCGGTGAAGAGATCGCTGCTTAAATAGCGTTCACCGGAATCCGGCAGGATCACCACAATTTTCTTGCCGGCAAATTCCGGCAATGCGGAAAGCCGTGCTGCAACCGCGGTCGCTGCACCACAGGAAATGCCGGAGAGCATGCCCTCCTCCTTGGCCAGTCGCCGGGCATATTCATACGCTTCTTCATTGCTGACGGTTTCAATCCGATCGATCAGATCAAGGGCCAGGGTGTCGGGAATGAATCCAGCGCCGATCCCCTGAATTTTGTGCGGCCCGGGCTGCAGCATCTCTCCGGCCAGGTGCTGGCTGATCACCGGGCTGTCCGCAGGTTCGACGGCAACGGAGATAATATTCTTGCCACAGGTCTTTTTGAGGTAGCGAGTGATACCGCTGATGGTTCCGCCGGTTCCGACCCCGGCAATCACAACATCGACCTGGCCATCGGTGTCCTGCCAGATTTCCGGGCCGGTGGTCTTTTCATGGATCGCCGGATTGGCCGGATTTTTGAACTGATGCAGCAGGATATAGCGATCAGGCTCTTCTTCGGCAAGCCTTTCGGCTTCGTTAACCGCCCCGGACATTCCTTTGCTGCTGGGAGTCAGAAGCAGATTTGCACCGAGCGCCTTGAGGACTTTCCGGCGCTCAAGACTCATCGTCTCAGGCATGGTCAGGGTGATGGGAATCCCCTTGGCCGCGGCCACAAAAGCCAGCGCAATACCGGTGTTGCCGCTGGTCGGTTCGATAATCTCCATCCCCGGCTTCAAAGTTCCTTTGTCCAGAGCATCCCAGATCATCGCCGCGCCAATCCGACACTTGACGGAATAGGCGGGATTGCGACCTTCAATCTTGCCAAAAACTTCGGCTCCACCGGGAGCAATCACCCGGTTCAAACGAACCAAAGGGGTCCTCCCAATCGACAGCGAATTATCTGCAAAAATCTGAGCCATAGCGGTATCTCCTGTTGGTTTCGGCTTTTTACGAAAAATTATGCTGAATCACCAATCTCACAATAAACATGCCTTTGGAATATAATTTAATACAGCACAACAGTCAACAAACACGGCCTTTAAATCTCGATAAATTTACCCAAATCAATCCCTGCTGACCCCATGGTCCCCGCCTGGGAGAAATTTAAGCGCGGGCCAGCGTTTGCCAAGGCCTGAGTGGAGACAGCCTGACCGCCAAAATGGGCTCGCCAAAGCTGCCCGAGCAGCCATCCCGAGAAGAAGGGACGCTCCACAGGGACAACGCTCGGAACCGCAGCTGGATGTTTGCAGCCCACCTCCCGCCGGGCACACAAACAAAAAAGCCGCAGGATGAAAACATCCTGCGGCTCGAACTTGTGAGCTGATCAGTTATCCGGCAAAGCCGTCAAGCGGAGAACCTCATAAGGCACTGACGGTCGGGTCCGTTCCGGTCTCCTCGACACCGGTCTCGGTGGTCGCCGGTTCATCAACAACCGTGTCCTGATTGTTCAGCTGATTAATCCGAGACTGATGGCGATAGCTGTGCTGATAGGTATTTTGCTGTTGGGTCTGCTGCTTACTTTGCACCTGGCTGGCGTTTTGTCCCAGATGGCCCATGCTTCCGGCCTGACCTGCGGACCCTGCGGAACCGGAACCGGAACCGGAACCGGAACCGTCACACTCACCGTCGCCGGAGCCGCCACCGTTTCCACCACCACTGCCACCACCGTCGCCGCCACCACCGTTTCCACCGCCACCGTTTCCGCCATTACCGCCTTTGGCAAAGGCCGCTTTGACCGCCAGCGTGCCAGTTGACAGGTCCAGGGTAAACGGGCTCAGCACAAACAGCAGGGCCACCATCCAGATCAGCGGGGTCATCTTCAGAACACTTTTCATCTTCCTCTCCTTTCGGTCTGTTGAGTGAATGTTGCCTTCTTTAGCTCATTCAACGCAGCAGCTCAGGATCGGTTGACAAAAAGATGAAAAAAAATCGGCCAGGAATTTGTTCGACTACGTCAGACAGTCGCCTGTTTTTTCAGAAACAGAACCAGCGCCCCTGCCCCGCCATAGCGGGCGGGAGATTGATGCCATTCGGCAACCTCGGCCCGGCCCGGTCCGGCCAGGTAACGCTCTGTTTCCTGGCGCAGCACAGCCTCACCACTTTCGGAGTGCAGGCCTTTGCCGGTAATCACCAGCAGCGTCTGCCAATGATGATGACGGGCATTGTGCAGAAAACGGTCGAGTTTAGGAGCAACCTCAGGGCGGGTCAGCCCATGCAGATCAAGGGTGGCATCCGGCACTATTTTGCCTTGTTTCAGCTGTTTGAGCCGGCGGGAAGGAGCCACTGCCGGCTCAACTTCTGCAGCGACGAAGCTGTCTTCAAAGCGGACCTGCAGCTGGCTCATTTCGGCCAGGAACAGCTCCTCTTCGGTGAGTTCTGCGGGTTCGCCGGCAGTTTCTTCAACACCTTCGGCAGGGGCTGCACCATGGGCAGCGCCGGCCTCAGGGTTCAGCGGTTTCACTCCGAGCTGGGCCATTTCCTGCTCAAAGGAGCAGCCGTCTTCCGCCACCGGCAGATCAGGAGCAGGCTTTTCCGAAGCTTTCGAAGTCTCGCTCACAGGAACAGAAAACCCCTTCAGATGGCTGAAGGGGTTGCAGATAAAGTCTTTTTTACGAACATTTTTTTCGCTCTTCTTCCGTGCCATGCCCTTTACCGAATCATCTGCTTGCGGCGACCAGTCATGGCTTTGGTCTGTTTCTTAATGATGGCGCCCTGCTTTTCCAGATGGAACTGGTACCACATATCGCCAAAGCCTTTCATCTTCATCCGTTTGCCGGCTTCGAGCAGCTCCAGGTTTTCCTTGAGACGCTCATCACCACCGGTTTTGGAAATCCCTTTGTTGAGAATTTCCATGGCTTTCGAATGCTCACCGATCCGCTCCAGGCAAAACGCGTAGAGGGCATAGACCATCGGCTCCTTCCGACTGCCGGTCACGGCCTGCTCAAAAGTGTCTTTCATCTTCGCCGGCTTGTTTTTTTTCATATAGCTGATCGCCAGCATCGACATGCTCATCCAGTTACGGACAAAACCCTTCTGCAGGAAGGGGATCGCTTCATTGAACTCGCGCTTGATATAGTGAATACTGCCGATCTGGGAATAAACCTGCTGTTTCACATAAAATTGCCAGGGGCCGTATTTCATGGCCGCGTTCAATTCCCTGATCGCCTTATCGCTGCGGTTGGCCATGACATCGCGCTGGGCAACCTGCATCACGGCACCGACTTTTTTCATCACAGCCCTGGCGATGAGCAAAAATACGCCAAAAAACACCAGCAGGGAAGCTCCTGCCGCAAGCCAGGTATTCTGGGTGACGAATCTCAGCATAAGAGCCGAGGTCAACACTGAGCAGGCAAACGAAATGATTATATTGAGCATGGCACTGATCCTTTTTAACAGAGTGTCAACAGACGCGCCGTCCCGAAGACGCGGACGGCGCTGAACTTTAACAATCTGTGCTCAAAATGTCAAAACAATCGAAAGGCAAAGATACACCGCAAGTCGATCTTACCCCTGACGGCTGGAAGCAACCATCAGCGTCAACTTTTGCCCAGGCTGCAGCACGTGCTCTTTGGACAGCTCATTCCAGCGCATGATCTGTTTGGTATCAACATCAAACTGGCGGCTGATGCCCCACAGAGTGTCGCCGGGCATGACTTTATAGACCAGTTTACGGATTGGGCCTTTGCGGGTGGTGCGAGACTGCTTGGCGATGCGAACCGCGCCCGGTTTGGAGACGGCCAGGAGCTGGCCGGGCTTGAGCATATTGCTCCAGCCAAGCTTGTTCCAGACCCGCAGTTCTTTTTCGGTCACGGAGAAGCGCCGGGCAATGGACCAGAGGCTGTCCCCGGAACGCACATGGTAGGTTTTCCTGCGACTGCGAACATAGGAGTCGGCCAACTCATTGATGGGCAGTCTGGTATAGCCCTCCTTAAGCGGCAGAATCAGGTTGGTGCCGATCTGAATCGCGCGGGGATTTTTGATATTGTTCAGAGCGATGATATCGTCGACCTGGATATGGTATTCCCGGGCCAGAGCTCGCAGGGTATCGCCGGCCTTGATCTGATGACGATGATAGTGGGCACGCTGATCGGGTGGCAACTCGGCATACAGGGCACTGATCTGCCGAGCGCTGCCAAAGGGAACATGCAACTGATAGTTCTTGACTCCCGGCGGGGTACACCAGCGCTTGAGTTCCGGGTTCAGCTCTTTGAGTTCCTCGTAGCTGACCCCGGCGAAACCGGCAATGATGTCCAGATCTGTGCTCGACGCCAGGGTGATGGTTTCATAGGCGAGGGGCTCATCGAAATCGAGATCGCTGAAACCGTACTCATCAAGGTCTTTGACAATCTCCAGCGTGGCGAGCAGTTTGGGCAGATAATTCTTGGTCTCCTCGCGCAGGACTTTGCCATCAACCAGGGTCCAGAAATCCTTGCTATGGCTGGCCCTGATCGCCTGGCGGACCTTGCCGCCGCCGGCATTGTAAGCGGCAACCGCCAGATACCAGTTGCCGTCAAACCGGTCATGCAGATATTTGAGATGCTGGGCGGCGGCGCGGGTCGATTTTTCAAGATCGAGGCGGCCGTCCTGCCACCAGTCGTTCCGTAGTCCGTAAAGACGTCCGGTGCTTTCGATAAACTGCCAGGGTCCTGCGGCATTGGCCCAGCTGTAAGCCCGGACATTGAACCCCGATTCGATCATGGCCAAATAAGACAGATCAAGCGGAATCCCTTCGCTGGCAAAGACCATCTGTATTTTGGGGATGTAGCGCCCGGCCCGCTCAAGCCAACGGCTGAAGGTCTTTTTCTGTGGTCCGGTATAACGGGCGATCAATTTATCGACCCGCTTATGATGGCTGAGCGGAAAATCACCGTTGTACGGCAGGGGTGCTTCTTCGCTCAGATAGTCGTCAACCGCCTCCGGCAGGCTTGGCACAGAAGGCAGCACAAAGTCAGGGACAACTGAAGCGGAAACGGCTGCGGACTCCGTTGCGGACTCAGTTGTGGGCTCCGGGGAGGTTCCGTCGGCCTGGCTGTGCACTGGCGCAGTGGGCCGGGCAGCCGGAACCTCTGGAGAGAGGGCTGACTGATGAACCATCGGTTGGCAACCAAACAGAAAGAGCATCAGTACCGAAATAGCGGCAGAAAACTTGAGCATTCACGACCTCCGGGTCGTTATTATTAATAAAATTTAAAATTGTAAGTGTTCGCAGACTAGCGAAAAGTTCAATTTATGTCAAGTTTGCAGCTGGCGCCGGTCAGAAGGTCCTCTTCCGGCCAGAAACGGCGCTGCATCTCTTCCAGCAGAGCGGAAAAAGTCTTGCGGTCATGGGCTGATACAGCAACCGCCTGATAACGCCGGCAGAGATGTGGCAAATCCTCCGGCGGAACCTTGTCGATTTTATTAAAGACCAACAGGCGCTGCCTGCGCCCCAGTTCCAGTTCATCAAGGATTTTGTCGACTGCGGTGATCTGTTCATCGAAGCGTGGGTTGGACAGGTCGACCAGATGCAGCAGCAGATCGGCATCCTCCAGTTCTTCCAGGGTCGCCTTGAAGGCCCCGAGCAGACTCGGCGGCAGATCGCGGATAAAACCGACCGTGTCAGTGATGATCACCTCCCGATCCATGGGAAAACGGAGCCGCCGGGTGGCTGTATCCAGAGTCGCAAAAAGCAGGTCTTCGGTCAGCACCTCACTCTGGGTCAGGGCGTTGAGCAGGGTCGACTTGCCGGCATTGGTATAGCCGACGATGGAGACAATGGGAACCCCGGCGCGAATCCGTTTCTGGCGTCGCTGCATCCGCCCCCGGCCAAGGGAATCGAGCTGTTTTTCCAACCGACGGATCTTGTCCCGGGTGCGCCGCTGATCGATTTCCAGCTTGGTTTCCCCGGGCCCGCGACCACCGATGCCACCCATCAACCGGGACATGGCCGTCCCCTTGCCGCGCAGCCGGGGCAGAATATATTTGAGCTGGGCCAGTTCCACTTGGACCTTGCCGTCCCGTGACTGAGCCCTGCGGGCAAAGATGTCGAGGATCAGCTGACTGCGGTCGATAACCTTCATCTCGGTGATGGTCGAGATGGAACGGATCTGCGTCGGGGTCAGCTCCTGGTCGAAGACCAGCAGGGTGGCCCGCTGCTGCAGGGCGCTGATAACGATCTCGCGCAATTTCCCTTCGCCGACCAGAAAGCGCGGGTTGATTTGCCGCGGCCGCTGAATCATCCGGTCGATGACCGCCAGATCGGCGGTGCGCGCCAGTTCTTCCAGCTCGTCAAGGGAATCTTCAACCTGGCTCCGGGAGCCCTGCCCGACCGAAATCAGCAGCGCCCGCTCACGCCCGTCATCGAGGACCACGGTCTCGTCGGCAAGGCGCTCCATCTCCTGATCGAGGGCCTGGATAAATGCACCGAAATCAAGATCGAGACGATAAAAATCACGCAGGGTGACGGTTTCAAGCTGGGCTTTTTCCTTGGTCGGCAGCAGGTGAGCGTATTCAAAGTTGCCGGGCAGACCGTCATCACGCACCCCGATGGCAGCCATACTGTCCAGCCGCAGCAGCTCAAGGTCGGTCAGATCGTCGCGGCTTAAGGGCTCCTGCTTCAGGTGGGTATGCACGCAGCGTAGACCACGCAGGCCGCTGCGGCCGAGACTGAACCGGGAGAGATCCGGAATGACGATCTCCCGATCGTCGCCGACAATGACATATTGAATAGTCCCGGAGCGGTCGATGACCACTCCGACCTGGCGTTGAATCTCAGAAGAAAGCTCGCAGAGATAGCGGGCGAGTTCGCTGGTAATCAGCTCGTCAGCGGAAATTTTGCGTCGGTAGATCCGCTCCAGAGCCTGAATCTGGCTGGCTTTCAGCCCGGTTGTTTTGCCTTCGATCATCGTGCCGATCCATGCAATAGGAAAGGCCCCGTATGGGGCCTTTCATGATTGAGCAGAGTCATGTGTTCCCGCCAGAGGACGCGGACGGACGATCCGACCCGCAATTCGTAACCCAGCGGCTGGAGGTTAACCGGCAGCAAAATTGAAGCCCCCGTCCACATAATGAATTTCCCCGGTGACCCCGGAGGCCAGGTCGGAGAGCAGGTAAAGGGTCGCCTTGCCGACATCATCCTGGGTCACCAGGCGTTTCAGCGGCGCGCGTTCTTCAGCAACCCGCAACTTTTCTTTGAAGCTGGCAATCCCGGAAGCGGCCAGGGTCTTGATCGGACCGGCCGAAACGGCATTGACGCGGATCCCGCTTTCGCCCAGCTCCGCGGCCAGGTAACGGACCGAAGATTCCAGGGCGGCCTTGGCAACCCCCATGACATTATACTGGGGAACGGCCCGTACCGAACCAAGGTAGGTCAGGGTGACGATACTGCCGCCCGGCTTCAGCACCGGCAGCGCGCAGCGGGTCATGGAGACGAGGGAATAGGCACTGATATCGAGGGCAATGCGGAACCCTTCGCGGCTCGTCTGACTGAAGGGATGCTTCAGGTCCTCACGGTTGGCAAACGCAATAGCATGAACGACAAAATCGATTTTCCCCCACTGTTTTTCCAGTTCGGAGAAAACCGCGACCATTTCCTCTTCGTTCTGCACATCGCACGGCAGGATAATTTCGGCATCCAGACTTTCAGCCAAAGGTCGGACTCTTTTTTCCAGCGCTTCGTTCAAATAAGTAAAAGCGAGTTCCGCCCCGGCTTCACGGAGTTGCTGAGCAATGCCCCAGGCGATGCTCTTATCGTTAGCCACTCCGAAAATAATGCCTTTCTTCCCTGTCATAAGTCCCATATGCAATTATCTCCTTGATCATTTACAATCTATTTGAGTTGAACGTTTCCTTTTAGCAAAAGAGCCTCGCAAAGGCAAGCTATCATCATTTTTTCCTGTCTAACGGCAAGTATTTTTGCTTCACGGCTACCCAGAAACAGGAAGATCATTTAGACTGGAAAGGATATAAAAACCGCATTTTAGGAGTGTTCAATGAAACAGACGCTTTATGACAAACTCTGGAGCAGCCATGTCGTGAATGAAGATGACAACGGCACCTGTCTGCTCTATATCGATCGGCAGCTGCTCCATGAAGTCACTTCCCCGCAAGCCTTCGAGGGGCTGCGTTTGACCGGCCGCAAACCCTGGCGGATCGACGCCAACCTGGCAGTCCCGGATCACAATGTCCCAACCGACAACCGCGCCGCCGGCATCAGCGACCCGGTGTCCCGCCTGCAGGTGGAAACCCTGGAGAGCAATTGCGCCGAGTTCGGCATCACCCTGTTCAAAATGGACGACCCGCGCCAGGGGATTGTCCATGTCATCGGTCCCGAACAGGGTGCCACCCTGCCGGGGATGACCATTGTTTGCGGCGATTCACACACCGCCACCCATGGTGCGTTTGGTGCCCTGGCCTTTGGTATCGGGACCTCCGAGGTGGAGCATGTGCTCGCCACCCAGTGCCTGATTCAGAAAAAATCCAAAAGCATGCTCATCGAGGTTGACGGCGAATTGCCGCCGGGCCTGACCGCCAAGGACATCGTCCTGGCCATCATCGGTCGCATCGGCACCGCCGGCGGCACCGGCTACACCATCGAGTTCGGCGGCAGCGCCATCCGTAAGCTGTCCATGGAAGGCCGCATGACGGTCTGCAATATGGCCATCGAAGCCGGCGCCAGGGCTGGGATCATCGGTGTCGACCAGACCACCATCGACTACATCAAAGGCCGCCCTTTCGCCCCGAGCGGCGAACTTTGGGACCAGGCGGTCGCTGCCTGGAAGCTGCTGCGCAGCGACCCCGGCGCACAGTTCGACAAAACCGTCCGCATCGACGCCCGCGACCTGCTTCCCCAGGTGACTTGGGGAACCTCCCCCGAGATGGTGGTCACCATCGACGGCAAAGTTCCCGACCCAACCGCTGAAACAGACCCCACCAAACGCGGCGCCATCGAGAATGCGCTCCGTTACATGGGCTTGGCTCCCGGCACGCCGATGACCGAGATCCAGCCCGACAAGGTGTTTATCGGCTCCTGTACCAACGGCCGCATCGAAGACCTGCGGGCCGTCGCCAGCGTTGTCAAAGGCCGCAAGGTTGCGGCCAATATCAAACAGGCCCTGATCGTCCCCGGCTCGGGACTGGTCCGCCAGCAGGCTGAACAGGAGGGACTGGACAAAATTTTCATCGAGGCCGGCTTTGAATGGCGTGAACCAGGCTGTTCCATGTGCCTGGCCATGAACAACGACCGCCTCGCCCCGGGCGAACGTTGCGCCTCTACATCCAACCGCAATTTTGAAGGGCGACAGGGGCAGGGCGGCCGGACCCATCTGGTCAGCCCGGCCATGGCCGCGGCTGCAGCCGTGGTCGGCCACTTCATCGATGTCCGTCAGCTGGAGGTCAGATAATGGAAAAATTCACCACCTTAACCGCCTTGGTTGCGCCCCTTGAGCGCGCCAATGTCGATACCGATGCAATTATTCCCAAGCAGTTCCTCAAATCGATCAAACGGACCGGGTTCGGCCCTTACCTGTTCGACGAATGGCGCTACCTGGATCACGGCGAGCCGGGCATGGATTGCAGCGATCGGCCGCGCAACCCGGATTTCGTCCTCAACCAGCCCCGTTACCAGGGGGCGCGGATCCTGCTCGCCCAAGACAACTTCGGCTGCGGCTCCTCGCGTGAGCATGCCCCCTGGGCGCTCCTTGATTTTGGTTTCAAAGCCATCATTGCCCCCAGCTTTGCCGATATTTTCTACAACAATTGTTTCAAAAACGGGATCCTGCCCGTGGTTCTGACCACTGAGCAGGTCGCCCAACTGTTAAGTGCGGTCAAAGCCACCAGCGGCTATCAGCTCACCGTCAACCTGGACCGGCAGGAAGTGGTCACCCCGGAAGGGACGGTTTACAACTTCGAGGTCGACCCGTTCCGCAAACATTGCCTGCAAAACGGCCTCGACGATATCGCCCTGACCCTGGCCAACGTTGACCGGATCAGGTCTTATGAAACCCGTCACCGCCAGGAAGCACCCTGGCTGTTCAGGGACTGATATTTCATCCATTATGCAAAGGAGGAGGTCGTGCTGCCAGCCGAATACCAGGATTTTTACAATGCCATAAAGAAGACGATACCGGCCAAGAACCTGACCACCGACCCGCTCTTGACGGTCGCCTACGGGACCGATGCCAGCTTTTATCAGCTGACCCCGAAAATCGTCGTCACCGTCGCCGACGAGAGCGAGGTCAGGCTGGTCCTGCAGGAAGCTTCCAGGCGGAACCTGCCGGTCACCTTCCGGGCCGCCGGAACCAGCCTGTCCGGTCAGGCGATTACCGACAGCATCCTGATCTGCCTGGGCAAGAACTGGCAGCGCTATCGCATCTTCGACAAGGCCCGCAAGATCCAGCTGCAACCCGGTATTATCGGCACCCACGCCAATCGCTACCTGGCTGAGTTCGGTAAAAAAATCGGCCCGGACCCGGCCTCCATCGACACCGCCAAAATCGGCGGCATCCTTGCCAATAACGCCAGCGGCATGTGCTGCGGGGTGGCCCAGAACAGTTATCAGACCCTGGCCAGCCTGCGCCTGCTGCTGGCCGACGGAACCATTCTCGATACCGCCGACGATAAGAGCAAAGCGGCCTTCCAGCGCAGCCATCCCGAGGTCCTGCAGGGGCTGCTCGACCTGCGCGAACGGGTCATGGCCGATGACCAGCTCGCCGAGCGGATTCGCTACAAGTTCAAGATCAAAAACACCACCGGCTACAGCCTCAACGCCCTGGTCGATTTCAAAGACCCCTTTGATATCCTCCAACATTTGATCGTGGGTTCGGAAGGCACCCTCGCCTTTATCTCCGAAGTGATCTACAAAACCGTGGTCGAGCATGCCCATAAGGCCAGTGCACTGATGTTGTTTGCCGATGTTGCCACTGCCTGCAGCGCCATCCCGATTCTGCGCTCCGGTTTGCCGGTTGCGGCCGCCGAGCTGATGGACCGCGCCGCGCTGGCTTCAGTGGAACAGGAACCGGGCATGCCCGCCTACCTGGCCGAACTGCCCCCGGGCACAACCGCCCTGCTGGTCGAAACCAGGGCCACCTCCGCGGCCAAACTCAAAGCCCAAATCAGCGAGATCAGCGCCGCTTTGCAAACCATCCCCACGGTCAGACCCATCGCCTTCACCGACATTCCGGCTGAATATGAAACCTACTGGAAGATCCGCAAAGGGCTGTTCCCGGCGGTCGGGGCGGTGCGGGAAACCGGCACCACCGTGATTATCGAGGATGTCGCCTTCCCTCATGAGCACTTGGCTGCAGCCGCCCTCGATCTGCAGCAGCTGTTCCAGAAATACCAATACAATGAAGCGATTATTTTCGGTCACGCTTTGGAAGGGAACCTGCATTTCGTCTTTACCCAGGACTTTTCCATCCAGACCGAAGTGATCCGCTACCGCGATTTCATGGCCGATGTGGTCGCCCTGGTGGTCGATAAATACGACGGATCCCTCAAAGCGGAACACGGCACCGGCCGCAACATGGCCCCGTTTGTGGAAAAGGAATGGGGCACCGCCGCCTACGGGCTGATGAAGGAGATCAAGCACCTGCTCGACCCGGCCGGGCTGCTCAATCCAGGCGTTATCCTCAATGCGGATGCCGAAGCCCATCTGAAGAACCTCAAACCGTTGCCGGCCACTCACGAGTTGGTCGACAAATGTATCGAATGCGGTTTCTGCGAACCGGTCTGCCCGTCGAAGAATCTGACCTTCACCCCACGCCAGCGCATCGTCGCCCGCCGCGAGCTGACCCGCCAGGCCCTCAAACAGATTCCGCAAAGCAAACTTAAAAAACTGACCCAAGCCTATCAGTATCCGGGCCAGGACACCTGTGCCGCCGACGGCATGTGCAGCACCCGCTGCCCGGTCGGCATCGATACCGGCAAGATGATTAAAGCATTGCGCGAAGAAGCCCACGGCGATCTGGCCAACCGCATGGCCGACTGGGTCGGCGACCACTTTAAAACCACGGCCGCAGCCATCAACAAAACCCTGACCGGAGTCGACAAAATCCACCAGCTGGTTGGCACGGAGTTCATGGAGAAAGCCGCTCAGAACGCGCGCACGCTGACCTTCAACAAATTGCCCCTGTGGAACCGGGAGATGCCGAAAGGAAGTCCCCGGATCAGGCGCGAGGTGGTCAAAGCCGACCACCCCCTGCAGGTCGTATACTTCCCGGCCTGCCCGAGCCGGAGCATGGGCGGCCCTGCCAGGGAGGAACCGGAGCGCATGGCGCTGCCGCAAAAAACCGCCTCGCTACTTAAAAAGGCCGGCTATCAGATTATCTACCCCGCCAATCTTGACAATCTCTGCTGCGGCCAGGCTTTTGAAAGCAAAGGCTTCCACCGGCAGGCCGACCAGAAAAGCGCCGAACTCAACCGGGCTCTTCTGAGCGCGACCCGTAACGGCGAACTCCCGGTGCTCTGCGACACCAGCCCCTGCTTGATCCGCATGCGCGACACCCTGGCCAAGGAGCTCAAACTTTACGAACCCATTGAATTCGTACTGCAGTTCCTCATGGATAAACTCGAGTTCACCCCGCAGCCGGAAAAAGTCGCCCTGCATATCACCTGCAGTGCCCGCAAAATGGGACTGGATAAGCGACTGGTCGAACTGGCCAAAGCCTGTGCCGAGGAAGTGGTCGTTCCGGACGACATCTACTGCTGCGGCTTTGCCGGCGATCGCGGCTTTAATTATCCGGAGCTGAACGAATCAGCCCTGGAAGGGTTGCGTGATCATGTCTGTGACTGCGAAGCCGGGTACTCCACCAGTAAAACCTGCGAAATCGGCCTCTCCCTGCACAGCGAGATTCCCTACCGCTCGATCCTCTATCTGGTCGACGCCGCCAGCCGCCCCAAGCCGGCAGCCCCGGCCGACGAGTAAAAGCCAAAGCCCCTGCTGTGCTTGCAGCAGGGGCTTTGGCCGGTTACGGCGCAAGGCGGTCCTGACCCCGGCTTGGCAACTCCTGCCGGCAGCCAGCTTACCCCCGCCAGCCCAGGAACCAGGACGGCAGGCCGACATCGAGCATGGTTCTCAATCCCGCCGGGGCGCGGCGGACCAGGGGCACCGTGTTGGCGATCATGGCGCAGGTCGCGATGTCACCATGAAAGCCGCCGACAACCTCGGAATAGAGGGGCGGCTCGCCGCTGATGGACACGAAATCCCGCGGTCGCGGATGGCCCAGGTAAGCCTGCAGTTCCAAGGTGATCACCGGCCGATCCCCCAGATAACCGGTAGCCGTCTGCAGCACCCCGGCCGCAGCTCCTTTCTTGACCTGCAGAAACGGGCTGGCCAGATCAGTCTCTGCCACTACCGGTTTGACCTCTTCGCTAACCCGCTCCAGTTGCCAACCTAATGCATGGGCGATCATCCCCACCGATTCCCGGAACCCCACATGGCGGATTCGTTTGTTCTCAACCTGTTGGGCAAAGGTTTCCAGGCTCAGCCCGGCCCCAATCTTCTGCTGAAACGGCAACCTGCGCAAAGCCGCGTCCTGATGTCGGCCGATATGGATGGCGTCGACCCGCCGGCAGGCGCTACTCAGCAACAGCGGCAGCGCATCCATGGCAAAGCCGGGATTGACCCCACTGCCAAGCACGGTCACTCCGGCCGCCCTGGCCGCGGCATCGATGCGGGTCGCCCGCTGCGGATCTGCAATCCAGGGGAAAGCCAGCTCTTCACAGGAGGAAATGACATTTTTGCCGTATTGCAAGCAGAGCATGATCTGTTCTTCGAGGGCGGCGAAAGAGGACAGGGTTGCCAGCACCACCACCTCTGCTGCGGTCGAAGCGAGCACCTCTTCGGCCCGGTCAGACACCCTCACCCCCAGGGGATCAGAGCGTCCGAGCAGGACGCCGACATCCTGGCCGACTTTAACCGCATCGATATCGATGGCCGCTTCCAATTCAACGTTGCTGCGTTCGAGCAGATAGCCGACGGTTTGCAGGCCGATGGGCCCTAATCCAAATTGGATGAATTGCAATGTTTCTGCCATTTTTCACTCCTCTTTTTTCTGGAATTAGCGATTCGATGCATGATAATACCAATCAGACAGGAGTATTAGAGGCTGTTTTGCGGACGAACTGTTCACAGGAATGAACAATGAAAGAAACGCAAGGGGTGTTGGAGTTCGTTCGGGTCATTGAAACGGGTAGTTTCTCGGCTGCGGCGCACGCCCTGGAAATGTCTAAGGCCTATGTCAGCCAACGGGTCAGCCAGCTCGAAGACCGGCTCGGTGTTCGGCTGCTGCAACGCACAACCCGCAAACTTTCTCTGACCGAGGCCGGGCGGATCTATTACCGCTACGCCCGCGAAGTAGCCGTTCAGCTGCAGGAAGCCGAAGATCGGGTCCGGGACTTTTGCGAAACTCCCAAGGGCCAGCTCCGGGTGACCCTGGTGGATGGCGGTCTCGGGGAATGGTACCTGGCCCCGACGCTGGCCCGCTTTGCCGCCCAGAATCGGGAGGTCAGCCTCGAACTCGACATGTCCAGCCGACTGGTCGATATTGTTGCGGAAGGATTCGATTTTGCCATCCGGGTGGGGCCGCTCCCCGATTCCAGTCTGCTGGCCCGTAAACTGACGACCTTCCGTTACGGGCTCTATGCCAGCCCGTTCTACCTCAAACAACATGGCATCATCACCCGGCCGGAACAGCTTGCCGGGCACAATTGCCTGAGCGGAGCCGCCCAACGCTGGCAATTGACCCGAGGAACGGAAACATTCACCTGCAAACCTCAGGGCAGCTGGCACAGTAAAAGCGGCCAGGCCCTGATTTACGCCGCTGAAGTCGGCCTCGGGATTGTCCGCACCGCCAGTTTTTATGCCGAACGGGCCTTGCTAAAGGGACGGATCATAGAAATCCTCCCGGACTGGAGTCAGACCCTGACCCCGGTCTGGATCGTTTACCCGAGCGGCCGTAATCAGCCCCGGCGCGTCACTGCGGCAATCAATTTCCTCCTCGACGAATTCAGCGGCGGACCACCCTGGCAAGGGCCGAGGGGCACAGCACAGCAAACCGGCAGTTGAGTTTTCCCGACCCGGCAAATAGTAGGCGCTTGAAAAAAGCCTACCGAACCCATGGATGGGCAATCCAAGTCAATGCCGAATTGCCAAGACATTGATTTGGTAAGACGGAGAAAATCACACTTTCCTCCACCGAACTTGAAAAAGGCCAAGGTTTAACTTTTTCAACAGCCTGATAGAAGGAGTACAGATGGCGCGTTCCCATAGCAGCGGCCTGAGTAAATCATTGATCCTCAAAGGCCTGCAATGCCGCAAGGCCCTCTGGCTGACCAGGAATCCGCCCGCCTTCGAGCTGCCGCCGCAGCCGGCCCGGGACGCTCTGTTCAGCGCTGGCGCCGAGGTCGGCATCCTCGCCCGCCAGCTCTATCCGGGCGGACGCGAAGTTCCCTTCGAAGGGCTCTCCATCCCGGCCCAGTTGGCCCGAACCAAAGAGCTGTTGGCCAGCGATGTCGAGGTCATTTACGAAGCGGCCTTCTCCTTTTCAGCCATTTTTATCAAGGTCGATATTCTGGTCCGTGACGGGGAGTCCTGGCAGCTTCACGAAGTCAAGATGAGCAGCGCTGTCAAACCCGTTCATCTTGACGATGTCGCGGTCCAGCATTACGTATTGAGCGGTTGCGGGATTAAGATCTCCAAGGCAGTTCTGATTCACCTCGACAGCTCCTACTGTCGTGGCGAGGAACTGGAGATCGGCAGACTTTTTCACAGCGAAGAGATCACCGCCAAGGTCAGGGCCCGGCAGCAGAGCCTGCCCGAAATCGTGGTCGAATGCCGGCAGACCCTGGGGGAATATCGGGAGCCCGCCATTTCCATCGGGCCACACTGCACCGATCCTTATCAATGCGAGTTCATCCCCTATTGCTGGCGGCAGGTCCCGACCCCGTCGGTCTTTGATCTGCCCGGCGACACAGCGGACAAATTCGCCTTTTACCGACGCGGCCTGAGCAGCTTTGCAGAGCTGCCCCTGGCGGAACTCGAACCCCGCCAACGTCAGCAGGTGGAAGCATTTAACAACCGCACCCGGCATGTCGATCAGCAGCGGCTCGAAGAGTTTCTGGCCAATATCCGCTATCCGCTCTGTTATCTTGATTTAACCGGGGTCAGCACGGCGCTGCCGTTATTTGCCGACACCCGCCCTTATCAGCCACTACCGTTCCTGTTCGCCATTCACAGGCAACTGTCCCCGGACGATCCGCCGGAACAAGTCAGCTTCCTCGCCGAATCCGGCCGCGACCCACGCTATCGGCTCGCCAGGGAACTGTTGGCCGCTATTCCCGCCAATGCCTGCGTTTTGACCTGTCATCCGGCGCGGGTCAGCGCCCTGTTGGGCTCCCTGACAGGCCGGTATCCCGAGCTGACCGCCGCCATTGAGCAACGTCTGGCCAACCTTCAGGATCTGCTGACCCCATTCCGCAACCGCTGGATTAACGACTGGCGCATGGGCAGCGCCGCAACCCTCAGCGCTGTGCTCCCGGCCCTGGGGATCGATCAGCTCGCTCCTGCAGCATTTCTGAGCGAGGCCGGAGCGGCACAACGCGCCTATCTGGCCTGCCAAGCAAACACCGATCCCGCCCAACAAAAGCAGCTGCAGCGAGACTTGCTAGACTATGCCGAGCAGAACAGCCTGACCATGGTCAGAGTCCTGCAAGAACTGCGCAACCTGGCGGAGTGTTGAAGAAGGCCATCCATGGGCTCGGCAGGCTGTTTTTCAACAGCCCGCTGAGCAACGCTTTTCCCATAACCGTCCTCTGCGCAGTCGTCATTGACCAACCCGGGAATCAGGATTCAGACTTCATACACCAGCACCCTGATCAGGCCAATGGTCGAACCGTTCTCATGGGTGGCGCTGTCACTGACGGAGAGAACCTTTTTCACCCCGTTTTCAACAATAAATTCATTGACCTGCTTATCGAGATCATCCAGTTCCTTACGCACATGAAACGGCTCCAGAGGTTCCCCGAAGGTTTTGACTTTAATCATCGTTTGCTCCTGCAGTAGGTGAGCGGCACCCCGCAGACTGCGGAGGTTGCCGGAAGGTTTTCCTTAAGTCGTTACCATCCGGAAACCCTGGATGGCAACGACTTAAGTTTTCAGATTGGAAACGAGCAGTTTTCCGTTGTAGCAAGAAAATCAAGGGCTTGCGCGGAGGCGTACACCGCTACGCCGCACAAGTCGGCCTGCAGATTGACGCTGCTACAGCGGGAAAAAGCCGTTTCCGGATAAAAACTAAGTATAAAACCTTTTACTGCACATTTGGTTGCTGGTAAGGATTTTTCCGGAGGGGTCATTCTGGGTGGGCTTGGGCCAGGTCGGGAAGGCCCTGCCCTCTGGGTGAGCGAAAGCGCGGACCCGGTGCGTTGGCAAGGCCGGGAAAAGCTTCTTTTCCCAGACCTTGCCTGAAATTGTCCTGAAGCGGATTTTTTAACCGGCGGTTAACCGCAGCATTTCTTGTATTTTTTGCCGCTCCCGCAGGGACAGGGATCGTTGCGGCCGATCTTGGTCACTTTGATGGGCTGCCCTTTGACCAACTCCCCGTCGGTAAAAAACCACTGTCCATCCTGGCGCTTGAAGTGACCACGCTCATGATAGCTGCGAGTGCTGCCGTTGAGGCGATAGCGGGCAATGAACTCGACCTCACCTTCCGTATCGTTCGCGTCGCCGCCCTCAGTGTCCACAACCTCCAGGCCCAGCCAGTCGGACTTTGCCGCCCAGTCCCTGGTGCCGTTATGATCGAATCCTTTGCGATGATCGGGGTGGATACTGTTGAACAGGAAATCCACGGCAACCTGATCGTGGGCCGTGTAACGAGCCCGCATCAACTGTTCAGCGGTCTCCGCCGCCTTTTCTCCACTGATTATCGGTTCACAGCAAACCGCAAACTCCTGGCCACTTCCGCAGGGGCAATGACTCATCGTTGTTCTCCTTCATCTAATCTGATATGGCCAGCCCCGAACACGGGCCGGAACATTTTAACCTGGCATCATCGACCGGCAGATGATTTCATCAGTCCGGCCCCAAAAGAATGGTATAGTGTCGAGTCGTTAAAATTTTGTCAATATTCTTCAGTTTATCAATCGAGGATTGCCGTGAAGGTTGCCATCATCGGCGGTGGCGCGGCAGGCTTTTTTGCCGCGCTCAACGTCAAAGAAAATCACCCGGCCGCCCAGGTCGTTATCTATGAAAAATCATCTAATCCATTGTCCAAAGTCAAGGTTTCCGGAGGTGGCCGCTGCAATGTCACCAATGCCTGCCGGACCCTCAAGGAACTCTGTTCCGCCTACCCCCGTGGCGCGAACAGCTTGAAAAAGGCCTTCCGGGAATTCGATAACCATGCCTTGATGCGCTGGTTCGAAGCCCGCAACCTGGCCCTGGTCACCCAGGAGGACAACTGCGTCTTTCCCCGCTCGCAAAATTCGCAGACCATCATCGACTGCTTCCTGGAACAGGCCGCCCGCCTGCAGATCCGTATTGAAACGGAATGTGCCGTCAGCGGGATCAGGCCGCTGGGCGAAGAACTGCTGCTGAACTTTCGGGGTAATAAGAGAAAAGCCGCCACCTTTGCCAAAGTGATTGTCGCCACCGGCGGTGCACCACGCCGCACCGACCTTACCTGGCTGGAACAGGCTGGGCACAGCATCATCCCACCGGTCCCCTCGTTGTTCTCTTTCAGCATGCCCCGGGAAACAATCACCGCGCTGATGGGCGTAGTGGTTGAGCAAGTCCAGGTCTCCCTGCAGGGAAGCGGGTTCAAATCGGCGGGTCCGTTGCTGATCACCCATTGGGGGATGAGCGGCCCGGCCATCCTCAAGCTGTCCGCTTTTGGCGCCCGCTGGCTGAGCGAGCAGAATTATCGCTGCCGCCTGCAGGTCAACTGGGCCGCGCAGCGCAATCAGGAGCGGGTCGCGGAACAGGTCAGAGAAGCGCTTGCCGAACAGCCGAAAAAGCTGCTGAGTAATGTCAATCCCTGCTCCCTACCGGAGCGCCTCTGGCGCTATCTGCTGGACAAGGCTGCCATCAGCAACGATAAAAAATGCGCTGAGCTGGGCAAAACAGACCTGAACCGGTTGCTCAATCTGCTCACCAACGACTGCTATGAGGTGGCCGGCCGGACCTCCTTCAAGGAAGAGTTCGTCACCTGCGGCGGGGTTAGCCTGAGCGATATCGATATCTCCAGCATGCAGAGCAAGGTCTGCAAAAATCTTTACTTTGCTGGCGAAGTCCTCGATATCGATGGCATTACCGGCGGTTTCAACTTCCAGGCCGCCTGGACCACGGCCTTTATCGCGGCCAGGCTGCGCTGACCGATTGTTGACTATTTTATCTATTCGCCATAGACAAATCATGACTGATCACCCCATACTGTGCTTTTCATCGTTTTCACCAACAAGGAGATTCATCATGGCAAAAGCAAGCGCCCGGCACATTCTGGTGCCCAGCGAAGCGGATTGCAACACGCTCAAGAAAATGATCGAAGGTGGCGAAGATTTCGCCGAAGTGGCCAAGGTTCATTCCAAGTGCCCGTCCGGAAAACAGGGCGGCGCTCTGGGCGAATTCAGCCCCGGCCAGATGGTCAGGGAATTCGACGAAGTGGTTTTTTCCGGTGAAGTCGGCAAAGTGCTCGGCCCGGTCAAGACTCAGTTCGGCTATCATCTGATCGAAATCACCAGCCGCACCGACTGATTATTCGTGTTCGACCGGCAGTCGTCGCTGCACAGCGGCGACTGCCCCATCCCCTCCCTGCGGCCTGCCTGCCGAAATGCTACAATGTCGCCATCCGGAAACTCCGAAGCGCAACGGCCAAGTTTTCAGATTGGAAACGAGCAATTTTTCGTTGTGGTAAAGAAATCAAGGGGTTGCGCGGATGCGTAGTCCTTTACGCCGCACAAGAAAACCCGCAGATTGACACCGCCACAGCGGAAAAGGGCCGTTTCCGGATGAAAACTAGAATGTTTTCGTTGAAGTTTCCCCTCAGCCTGTTTTGACCGGAGTCGCCGCCATGTTCGAATGGTTACTGTCCCCCGCCGCCTGGATAGCTCTGGGCACTCTGACCGCGCTGGAGATTGTCCTGGGCATCGATAATATCATCTTCATATCGATCCTGGTCGGGCGGCTGCCAGCCGCCGAGCGCGCCTTCGCCCGCCGCGCCGGCCTGGGACTGGCAATGCTGACCCGGTTGGCCTTGCTGTTTTCCATCACCCTGATCATGCGCCTGACCAAGCCGTGGTTCAGCTTGTTCCATTTTGCCATCTCCGGCCGCGACCTGATCCTGATCTGCGGCGGGCTGTTTTTACTCGCCAAAGCAACCCACGAAATTCACGCGACCATGGAAGGGGCCGGGCAAGATGAAGCCGCCCCGACATTCAGGGCCACGGTGTTGCGGACCCTGATCCAGATCGCCTTGCTCGATATCGTTTTTTCCCTCGACTCGGTGATTACCGCCATCGGCCTGGCTGACCACATCTCGTTGATGGCCATCGCCATCGTTATCGCGGTCGGCGTGATGCTGTTTGCCGCTGCTGCCATCGGTGAATTTGTCGAAAATCACCCCACCATCAAGATTCTCGCCCTGTCCTTCCTGATTATGGTCGGGGTCACGTTGTTCGTGGAAGGTTTCGATGTTCATGTTCCAAAAGGCTATATCTACTTTGCCATGGCCTTCTCTGTCGGTGTGGAAATGCTCAATATTCGCATCCGTCGCAAGCTGGACAAAAAACGCACGGGTTAACCAAGGTGGACACAGGCCCGGCAGCGGACTGTGCTTGCCTGAAGGTTTGTTTGGGGGCAGAATAGGGTCATCATCTGTTGAACAGGAGGGTACTATGATCAAAAGGTTTCGGGTCGGCGTGGCCCTCGGAGGGGGCGCGGCAAGAGCCTTTTCGCACATCGGGGTTCTCGAAGGACTCAGCAGACACGGCATCCCCATCGATATTGTCACCGGCACCAGCATGGGAGCCATTATCGGCGCCATGTACGCCTATCAGCCCGAAGTGGAGGCCATCAAAGCCCGCTTCGAAGCGTACGTGAACAGCGATGAGTTCGCTGAGTCGGGATTCAGTTTTTTCAAGGAACTCGACGTTCACAATCAGGGGCTTCTGGCTGAAATCGGACGGCTGGCTCGACGCGGGGTCTTCAACGCCCTGTCCATCACCAAAACCGCCCTGGTCAGCGATAAAACAGCCGCCAGAAGTTACGCACTTCTGGTCGAGGATATAAATATCGAACAGACCCGGCTCCCCTTTGCCGCCGTTGCCCTCGATCTGATCCAAGGGCAAACAGTGATTCTTGATCGAGGCCCGTTGCGTCCGGCGATTGCCGCGTCCTGTGCCATGCCTGGAGTCCTCAACCCGGTTGAGCATGACGGCAAGCTGCTTATCGACGGCGGCTGGGCCGAAACCGTGCCGATCCGGGCCGCTCGCGAGCTTGGGGCGGACTTCGTCATTGCCGTGGATGTCGGCGACAACCTGCGCACCTTCGACCCGCCCCGCAACGCCATCGATGTCATCGCCCGGGCCGATTACCTGGCCCGGACCGTGCTGAATCACGAACAGATCAAAACGGCTGATTTTCTGCTGTCCCCGAAAAACGGCATCAAACACTGGGCGGATTTCACCACCTGGAAACAGGCCATCGCCTGCGGCGAGGACGAGGTCAATGCACAGATCGGCCCCTTGCAGAAAATGCTGCGCCGAGCCCGCTGGAAAAAACGACTGTTCCCCTGGCGAAGATCCTGACCGGCTGTCTGGCAAATGTTGCTTGCCGTAAGCGGCGCTCCCGGCTACACTCCCGCCTGCATCACCTGCGCAGGGGAACAACTCTTTGCTCTTGGTCCTGCGCCCCCCCTGAGAGGCTTCGCAACAGCTCTTATTGAAACGCTACACAGCCACCATCAAATTGTGGAGAACATGATATGGACATCGACCTCAACCGGCTCTACTGGCTTATCACCCACCGCCCGGACCGGATCAAAAAAGCCGTGGAAGGAACCGGCTATCTGGCTAAAACCGTGCTCGGCGTCGGCACTTTCCTGCTCGACAACGAAGGTGACGTCAGTCTGCTCACTGCAAAGCAGACAGTGACCTTCGAAAAATTCATCCTTCCCCTGCTGGAAGAAAAACACCGCAGCTGATCGGGATGACGCCAAACCGCTCTCCGGGTCTTTAAAGAAACCGGCTGCGGAACATGAAGAAGACCGCTCCGAGCATACACAACCCGGCCCACAGGTAGTCGAGTTTAATCGGTTCCTTCAGGTACACCACCGAAAACGGCACGAACACGACCAGGGTGATCACCTCCTGGAGAATCTTCAGCTGGCCGACATTCAGGACCGTATAGCCGATCCGGTTGGCCGGCACCTGCAGCAGATACTCCAGCAGGGCAATGCCCCAGCTGGCCAGGGCGGCAAAAAGCCAAGGCTTGTTGTTTAATTCTTTGAGGTGTGCATACCAGGCAAAGGTCATAAACAGGTTGCTGCACATCAGCAGCATGACAGAAGTTAAAACGGTGCGCATAGCGATCAAGGACTTTCACCCCAAGGGGTCAGGTTAACTCAGGAGCTGGCGGGTGCTGTCTGTTTAGCAGCATGCAACAACAGCTGGCTGAAGGCATGATTGGCGGACATGGTTGAAGACTCGCGCATGGTGTGGTAAGCCGAGGTCGGAATCTGCAAGGTGGTGCCCTGAACAAAACCGTGAGAGGCCGCGATAATCCGCCCCAGTTCGGTACTGCCGAGGGACATGATCTGCTGACCGCTGGCCGCGGCCTGGCGGTTCTGCTCCTCGATGTAGGCATCCTTGTAGGAATAGGAAATCCCCAGGGTGCGGCAATACTGCGCCAGCTGTTCTGTTGTAGCCTCATCAAACAGGGCGTTGGCGTCTTTTCTGCGCAGTACCACCTGCTGCTGATCGGCACTGAAGCGATCCGGATAAGGGCTGGTGTCAACCACAATCAAGCGGTTGATGGCGCCGTTGAAACGCCGGAACCATTCCAGCAGAAAACGCCAGCTGCTCCCCGATTCTTCCTGGGCGGTGAAAAACGTCGTCCCTTTAAAGCCGAGGCTGTACAGATGCACCAGGTGCGCGGCGGTCAACACGTTATCAAGCTGAGCGGAGAGGATATCCTGGTGCAGGGTCAGTCGATCACTGAACGCCACCGGGGTTCCGGCCACCAGGTATTCCAGCCCGGCCACTTCAAAAATCAGGTTATTCCGATACTCGCAAATATGGGCATTGGTGATGGTACCCGCGCCACGATAGGCCCCGGACCAGGGTTCGTAGGCGACCACCGGAACACCTTGAAAGCGATCCACGATTTTCAGCATCAGTTTTTCAGAGACGGAATTGCCGAGCAGATCGGAGCGCCGGCCGGCGACAAAAGCCGCATACTGAAACTCATTCGGCCCGGTGCAGATCAAACCGTGGCGATCGATATGCGCTGAGAACAAGGCCGAATCGGGCTCACTTCCTTGAGCCACCAGCACCCCTTCATACCAGGAGACCCGCGCGCCCCGTTCCTCCAGTTCGCGCTGCAGCACCCGAAAAAAGGAATGCTCGGCACCGACCACGCTGAGCTGCCGAATCAACGCTTTCAACAGATCGACAAACTGTTCACCCAAAGCCATGCTGTCTTGCCTCCAACGGCACCAAACGCCGCGCTGACGAGCCTTAGTCAGTGGTCCTGTTCCGCTGGCTGAAGTTCATTCATGCAGATATTATAATTAGCGGCAAAGGTCAAGCTGGATTTTACCAGTGTCCTGTGCGGTTAGTTATTTGTATAGATTCTGAGTCTTTTTTTCTACTGCCAAGGCGTGCCGCCGCAGGCCTGCCCAAAGCCAAGCCGAGAAGGTGTTCTCCTTGGAAAAGAGTCTTCTGTGGCTCATGTTCCCAACCTGCTCAGGCTTGAGACGCGAACAGGGGATGAACTTTTCAAAAAACTCGCCGATCTGTTTGAATGATTTTTATTTCAGCAGGGCCATCTCTTTTGCAATTTTTTTACTGTGCTGATTGTGGCTTTCGGCGGAGTCTCTGAAGGTCGAATCCTGGGAACATTGGCGTTGTATTTTTCATGGGCCATCATGCCATTTTAGGACAATTATTTTCAGATATTTCCTTCATGGTAATTTGCTTAAACTAGCGCCATTCGGGAGTTCCCCTGATTTTATCGGCATACAACGTTTATGCGAATCATCAGATGAACAGCTAAAAAGCGTCTTTGAATCAAATATTTCCAGTAATTTTTCATTTTGTATCTGGTGATACATTATCACCATGCCCTGATTGTTAAGATACTCCCCCACTATGAGACTGATCTCATAGTTAATATTCATTCAGGAGGATGGTATGAAAAAAATAAGGTTACTGAGCATGGTCCTGTTGCTCTCCCTGGCAATCTTCAGCAGTCTTGCTGTAGCCGACCAGAACCTGCAAGCTGATGTGGTAGTTGTCGGTGCCGGCGGTTCAGGAATTGCTGCAGCCTACGCTGTCGCTCAACAAGGTGCACAAAGTGTTATCGTACTGGAAAAACAACCTTCAGTCGGTGGTACTGCCAAATACTCTGAAGGATTATTTGCCGCTGAAAGCAAAATGCAGCTAGAGCGCAATATCATCCTGACCAAAGATGAAGCATTTAAAATGATCATGAATTACAGCCACTGGCGCGCCAATGCTCCACTGGTCAGGGCCTTTGTCGACAAATCTGCTGACACTATTGAGTGGTTAGAGAATCAAGGGGTTGAATTTGAAGAGTTAACTTCAAACTATCCTGGAGGACTTCAATGCTGGCACATTTTCAAAGGACGCGGCAAAACGATGCTCTCGACCCTAATGAAAAAATTCCCCGAAATGAATGTTAAAGTCATGACTGAAACACCTGGGAAAAGCCTTATCCTTAAAGATGGTCGGGTTGCTGGTGTTGTTGCCGAAAACGTTGACGGAGAGAAGGTAAACATCTCTGCTAAGGCCGTTATTGTTGCCACTGGCGGCTTCCTGAACAACAAAGAAATGATGAAGAAATACACCCGTACTCCCGATGTTGTACCTGTTGGTAATGTAGGGAAAACCGGTGACGGGATTCAGATGATGCAAGCGGCTGGAGCAACAACAGAAGCTATGGATGTCGTCATTTCCTATCGGCCTGGACTCCCGGGAGAATCAACAACATCGCAGTTGGTTGCTACCGCCCGCCAACCATACCTCTGGGTGGACAAACATGGCCAGCGCTTTACCGATGAGATGGTCATTTTCCAGTGGCCTTTCGCCGGTAATGCACTGGAAAGAGTTGGAGGCATGATGTATGCGGTTTACGATTCTAGTACCAAAGAATACATGATGGAAAAAGGTATTGATGTCGGTGTAGGTGTTATGGTCCCAGTCAGAACAAAACTGACAAAACTGGAAGAAGACCTCGAAAGAGGCGTCAAAAAAGGCATTGCATTTAAAGGCGACACAATTGAGGAGCTCGCTGGAAGCATGGGGATCCCGGCCGAGAATTTGCGGGACACTGTCGACCTCTACAACACTTATGCAGATCGCAAACATGATGGCCAGTTCGCTAAAGATCCAAAATATTTACAGCCGGTTAAAAAAGGACCTTTTTATGCCGTTAAAGCTTACCCAACGTCACTGGGGACACTTGGTGGAGTCTCCGTCACCAAAGACATGAGGGTCCTTGACAAAGCGGACGATGTCATTCCTGGGCTGTATGCTGTAGGCAACATTGCTGCCGGAATGTATGGCGACAGCTACGATCTTCTAATGGCCGGCAGTACTATGGGCTACGCCGTCAATACCGGACGTATTGCTGCTGAAGATGCCGCTAAGTACATCAAATCGGTTCAATAATTAAATTTACGTCCACGATATTTTCGGTCAGGGGTGAGTTGTCACCTCTGACCATTTTTTTAGGAGCTATAGATGATGTTTCGAATCATTCCTTTTATTCTGCTAGTAATATTTTTTATTGGTTCTGCCTGGGCCATAGAGATGCCGGTCAATAAAGTTCACCTGGAAAACGAAATCAGTTGCGCCGACTGTCACGGCACCGCCACCCCGGAACGCCGCGCACCGGCCAGTGCCTGTATCAATTGTCATGGCGAAATTCCCGGCACGGTCAAAAGCTATGATGACGCCGGCACTGCTCGTGAAATCAATGTCCACGATTCCCACGATGGCCAATTACGTTGCACCCTGTGCCACCGTATCCACGAAGAATCAATCTTTTATTGCGCCGACTGTCACCAGTTCGACGTAAAAGTACCGTAGTTAAAACAATTATATAATTGTGCAGTGACGATGTCCGGATAACCAGAAACATCTACTCATCACAAGAAAAGGGTTGCTTTTACGGCACCTATAGGTGAAACAGCACAGACAGCCCCCCCCCGATAATTCTGAAATCTGTTTCAGGAGAAACGCTATGCGTCAGGTTTTTAACGGTTTGCCCTGGATACCGCCAGCTGAACACAAACTGATTCGTGATCTATTTGAAAAATATGGGCGCAAACAGACGATAAGAAAAAATTTGATTCTTAAATCGGGTGGTGACGACAGCAAGCTCTTTTACATTGTAAAAGGGCTTTGTCTGTATTTTGTCAACTACACTCAGGGAAAAACCAGCGTCATGGCCATACTTCCCCCAGGACGCAGCATCTGCAATCTGTCCTGCCTCTCCGGAAAACGTGTCAACGTAACAACCTACGCGAAGAAAGGAACCGAGGTTCTCTCTATTTCACCAGAACTTTACCGTCGCCATATTCGGAAAAATCAAGAAATCGCCGAGGTGGTCCTAAAAGAGAGCATTTTTAAACATGAAAGTGTGTTGGAAGGGATGATAGCCAACGCCACGCTTTCCCACGAAGATCGCTTGCGAACCTTTTACAAGGCAATTTTTTTTTCAAACAATATGCGACCGCAAGAAGGGCTGATTGAAATCCCGATAAAACTGACCTCCGAGGAACTGGGGATGATCATCAATGCCAGTCGAGTTACTGTCAGTCGCATTCAGAACAAGTGGATAAAAGCGGGTCTGTGCCGTAAGGAAGGCTCGCGGCTGCAACTTGACCAGCGATTGTTTCAGGACATATATGACTGGCACGACAATCAACAGGAATAAGCCGACACATCTTTCTTAAAAATTCTGTCGCTCAAAGCACTGTTCAGCATTGTCCCCCCTTAAAGGGGAGGTTATTGATATTTTCTATTTAGTCGCGAATGGGACTCAGTTAAGCAAGTATGCAGTAAACTCGGGACGAGCCCAAGAGTTTGCGAGCCATGAAATTGTATCGGTTAGCACCGTAAAGACCTGACACAGCCTCCGTGCAGGGACAATCCCGGTTTTGCTGCCATCAACTCTTAAACAAGCGCCATTCGGAACAGCAGGCGAAAAGAATCCCCACGGCAAAACCACAGTAGACAAAAGAACAAACCGCTTGAATGTTTTTCAGTGTTTTAGTAAGGTTTAGCTTTGTTCCCATATTTCCCCGTAATCAGCTCGATGCTAAAAGGTTTTGCAGATGAAAAAAACAGCAACGGAGATCATCAACGGCGGCTACAGCGGCGACAGCCACTCCCTGCCCCGTTATCATTCCATAAATCCCCCACTCTATCAGGCCTCCACGGTATTGTTCGAAAACTACGACGAACTGCGTGCCGCCGGACAGGGTCAGTATGATGGATTCACTTACGGCACCGACGGCAGTCCGACCTCGCAGGCCTTTGAGCAGGCCATGACCGAGCTCGAAGGCGGCTTTCTAACCAAAGCTTTTCCCTCCGGACTGCTCGCCATCACCAGCGTCCTGCAGGCCTTTCTGAACAGCGGCGATCACCTGCTGGTTTGCAACAGTGTGTACGGTCCGGTGCGTCGTTTTGCGGCCACCCTGCTGCACCGGTTCGGAGTCACCACCAGTTATTTTCCAGCCAATGCCGGAGCGGACATCGAAGCCTACATCACCCCGCAAACCCGGCTGATCCTGTTGGAATCGCCTGGCTCAAACACCTTTGAAATCCAGGATGTCCCGGCCATCACCGAGGTGGCCCGCGGCCAGGGGATTATCACCGCCATCGACAATACCTGGGCAACCCCGCTGTTTTTCCAGCCCTTTCAACACGGGGTTGATATCTCCATTCACTCGGTCACCAAATACATCTCCGGGCACAGCGATGTCCTGCTCGGCACCGCCACGGTCACGGAACCATATGCCGGACAATTCCGGAAACTGTGCCGAGCCCTGGAGATTTTCGCTCCCCAGGACGCCTGTTACCTGGCCCTGCGCGGGTTAAAAACCCTGCCGGTCAGGCTGCAACAGCATGAAAGGGCCGCCCGCGACATCGCCAGCTGGCTGCAGGGGCAACGCGGAGTGGAAACGGTGCTCCACCCAGCCCTGCCCGACCACCCCGAACATGCGCTCTGGAAACGTGACTTCAGCGGCTCATCGGGAATATTCTCTGTTGTTTTGGACGCGGAATACGACGAGCAGGCGGTTGCCCGCTTCGTGGACAGGCTGCAGTTGTTCGGCATCGGCTACAGCTGGGGCGGCTTCAAAAGCCTGGTCACTGCCGGCAGGTTCGGCCAATCGGAGCTGTCCCGCTATCAGGGCCGCTGGATGATTCGCCTTAATATCGGCCTGGAGGATCTGACCGACCTGAAAGAAGATATCGCCCAGGCGCTGGCCGCACTATAGCCGCGCTGCGCTGACCGGCGAGCAGGGAAGGATCAGGCTCGCAGTACCTGCACAAGAGCCTGCCCCAGCTGCTCCAGAGAGTAGGGCTTGCTTAAAAAGCCGTTGGCCCCCAGGCTGAGGGCCTGATTGATCTCCTCATTGTCGGAGAAACCGCTGACAATAATGGTCTTCTGCTGCGGATGGATTTTCAGCAGCGCCTGGTAGGTGGCCAGCCCGCTGATCCCCGGCGCCATGAGCATATCCAGCAGCACCAGGTCGACGCTGTTGCGCTGCAGGTACTGCAGGGCCTCTTCACCGGAAGCCGCAGTGACCACGCCGTAGTTCAGCTCCAGGAGCATTTTTTCGGCAATATCGCGGAGTTGCGGTTCGTCATCGACAATCAGGATAACCTCCTGGTTGCCTTCCATGCTCGGCACGGAAATATCCCTTGCCGGGGTCTTCAGGTTGGCCGAAGTCAATGGGAAATAGATGCTAAAAGAGGTTTCTTCCGGGCCGCTGTCGACAATGACCGAGCCCTGATGGTCCTTGACCGTGTTATAGACCACGGACAGGCCGAGTCCGGTGCCGCTGCGGCCCAGTTTTTTGGTCGAATAGAACGGCTCGAAGATGTGCTTGAGATCTTTTTCGCGGATCGGTTCGCCCTTGTTACTGATACAGATAAAGGCATAGTCCCCGGCGCTCAGATAATTCTTCCGGGCGGCGGCAAGGTCAAAGTGCCGCCAGCCGCTGACAATGCGGCAGACTCCTTCCGCCGGGCTGGCCTCAAAAGCGTTACCGATCAGGTTCATCAGGCATTTGCGGATATGAATCGGGGAACAGACAATATGCAACGGCTGGTCCGCCAATTCGACCACGGCCTGAACCGTCGGATGATAGGTTCGCAGTTTGTCGAATTCCGGCGACTCCAGATAATCACGAGCCAGGGCGTTGAGTTCGGCGGTTTCTTTCTGACAGGCCACGCCGCGAGCCACGGTCAGCAGGTCGGCAACCACTGCTGCGGCTCGCTGTCCGGACTGCTGGATGGCAGTAATCGGGGCGCGCAGCTCGCTGTCCTCGGGCAGACGCAGCAGCAACAGTTCGGGATAACTGATGATGCCGGTCAGAATATTATTCAGGTCGTGGGCGACGCCGCCGGCCAACAGACCGATCGATTCCGTTTTCTCAGCCTTTTGCAGGCGGGACTTAATCGCCTCCCGCTCACGCTGCTCCATGATGTGGGTGGTGATGTCCTGCCCCAAGAAGAGAAATCCGGCCCCGTTCCCCTTCGAGCTTCGGATTTGCGAGAGCTGGGCTTCAAGAATGCGCTCCTTCAGGGTAAACCGGAATCGATAGACGCCGCGTTCATTGACGATCTCAAGGGCTTTACGCAACAGCTCGCCGGCTTTTTCACTGGCCAGGGCCGGCAGTTCCGGAAGCCGTCGATTGAGGGCTTCTTCAGCCGAAACGGCACATAGCTGCTCTGCAGCCCGATTGAAATATTTGATACTGCAGTCCTTGTCCAGGGCAATGATCGCCGTATCCGTAGTGGACTGCAGGACGGAATTCAGATAAGAGGATTTCTCTTCGGCGATCGCCTGCTGGACCTCTGCTTTTCCGAACAGCAGTTGCACTCCCCAGAAGGCCCCGGCCAGTAACAGGAGCACCACGGCCGACAGAACGACACCAGTCCGGTTCGCTTCCGCCAGGAGCCGATCGACTGGCACATGAACCGACATCAGTGCCCGGATCTCCCCCAGTTGCTCATGGAACCCGGCGCTGCTGCCGTAGTCGACAACCAGCTCAAGGGGTGCGTCAGCTGGGTCGCCATGACAGCGCATGCAGGCTTCCCGATTGCGGTCGATGGGGACGGAATAATAGAGAGTCTTTTCCGTCCCACGCTCTACAATAGCTTTATATTCGGTCCGCAAGCCCTCATTGAACTCATCCAGCAACTTTAATTCAAAAGCGTTGGCAAGATTCACCGGATTCCGCGGATTGCGGGAAGCAAACTTGAAATAGACCTGATCGAGTCCGGCCTTCTGACGATTCTGATTCTGCAGATTGTTGATATGGCGGGTGATATAGGTTGAAGAAAGCAACTTGGGTGAGAAATATTCCCGATACAGCCGCCGTTCGCTTTTCAGTCGATAAAGTTCCTGCTTCTGGACATCTTCAACAAAGTTGCGCGTCGCACTGTAATTGAGCAGAAACCCGGACAGTTTTTTTTCCGCTTCAGCGATGGCCATCCTCCGGCAAGAATAAAAAATACTCGCGGAAATAGCCACGAAGGCAACCACAAAAAGCGCCAACGTCACCCAGAACCTGAGTCGACAAGGCTTATCGAGCATCATCTCCTGGCCCCTGAAGTCACTCTATCGAAAAATCCATCGTGCATGTCCACTCATCATCGCCACCTGAAACCAGGGATAACCCTGAATGGCGCTCGTTTAAGCAACTTTGCAGTAAACCCGGAACTGTCCCCAGGGTCATCGGGGGCTGTCCCAAGAGTTTGCGAGCTATGAAACTGTCGCAGTTAACACCGCAAAGACCTGGGATAACCCTCAGCTGGGCAGGCCGAAACAGGGAACTAAACTTAATTTTTTTTAAGATTATACCATTCCAAGAATATCCTCAAGAAAAATTCATAGAAAAGGTGGCTTTCCCTCTCAAGCTGTTGAGGCAAAACCACCACGAAAAACCTGTCATTCAGAAATATAGGAAGGAACGGAAAAACCGGGATAAGAAAAGAATTCAGCTGGTCACAGCTCCAGCCGCTGCCGAGGAAACCAGGCGGGCATATTTGGCCAGCACCCCACGGCTGTAGCGCGGAGCGGGCGCTTGCCAGGCGGCGCGCCTGGCCGCCAGGTCCTGTTCGGCAACCAGCAGATTGACTTCGTCATGTTCCAGATTGATTTCGATGGGATCGCCCTCTCGGACCAGGGCGAGGGCTCCTCCCACCTGGGCTTCCGGAGCCATATGACCGATCATGATTCCATGAGTGCCGCCTGAAAACCGGCCATCGGTGAGCAGGGCAACAGTGTCGCCGAGGCCAGCCCCCATCAGGGCTGCTGAAGGCGACAGCATTTCCCGCATCCCCGGACCACCCTGGGGCCCTTCATAACGAATGACAATGATGTCGCCCGGTTTGATCCGCCCTTGCAAAATGGCCTGCAGGGCATCTTCTTCCCGTTCAAAAACCCGGGCCGGGCCGCGCATGGTGGTCAGGTCTTTGCCGCTCTGTTTGAGCACGCAGCCGTCAGCAGCCAGGTTGCCGTAGAGAATTCGGATGTGCCGGCCGGCTCCGGCATAGGGGCTGGAAATGGGATAAACCACATCCTGCCCACCGGGCAGCGGGGTCACATCCTGCAGGTTTTGGCCCAAGGTCCGGCCGGTTACGGTCAAGCAATCAGCATGCAGCAGACCGGCCTCCTGAAGCATTTTCAGCACCGGCTGGACGCCGCCCAAGGCATGCAGATCGTTCATCAGGTAACGCCCGAAGGGCTTGAAATTTCCCAGCAAAGGAACGGCGGCGGTGAGGTTTTTGATATCGCGCAGGGTCAGCTCAATCCCGGCTTCGCGGGCCAGGGCGAGCAGATGGAGTACGGCGTTGGTCGAACCGCCCAGAGCCCAGACCAGGGTCAGGGCGTTTTCAAAGGCCTGGCGGGTCATGATCTGCCGCGCACTCACTCCCCTTTCGAGCAAGCCGAACAGGGCCCGGACGCTACGCCTGACATCCCCCCGCTTGTCAGCAGAGAGGCGATTATCACGATCCACCGCCATGTTGGCCGCCGAACCGGGGACGCTCATCCCCATGGCCTCAATGGCCGCAGCCATGGTATTGGCGGTGTACATACCGCCGCAGGAGCCCGGTCCCGGGCAGGCGTGGCATTCGATCTGGCGGAGTTCCTCGGCGTCGATCTTGCCAGCGGCATGGGCGCCGATCCCCTCGAAGGAACTGACGATATTGAGGTCCTTGCCGGCGTGGCGGCCGGGCAGAATGCTCCCGCCGTAGAGAGTCAGGCCGATCAGATCGTTGCGGGCGATAGGCATCAGCGCCGCCGGAATGGTCTTGTCGCAGCCGGACAGGGTGACCACCGCGTCCACCTGATAACCTTCGGTCATCAGCTCAATGGAATCGGCAATCACCTCGCGGCTGACCAGCGAATATTTCATCGCTTCCGTGCCCATGGAGATCCCATCGGACACCACCGGGGTGCCGAAGATGATGGCTTTGCCGCCGGCCGCTTCGATCTCCTGCTGCACCAGGTCGCCCAGTTCGCGGATATGGTCATTGCAGGGCGTGCCGTTGGTGTGGGGCACGGCCACCGCCACCAGGGGTTTGGTAAAGTCTTCATCACTGAAACCGACCGCCCGCAACATGGTGCGGGCCGCGGTCCGTTCATACCAGTCGGCCTGACCGGGTCGCCCGGTGATCTGTTGACTGCGTCTCTTCATACACTGCCCCCTGCAGGTTTTCAAAACGCCCATCCCTGGACGCCGCCGGCAGGTTTGCAACTGCCGGCTATTTTTCCATCGCGGTCACTCCGGTGCGGGCGATTTCAACCACATGTTCCTGGCCGACCTCGTCCAGAAAGGCATCGATCCGCCGGGTCGAGCCGGCCACCTGGAGAATATGAATATCTTCGCTTTTCTGTTCCAGAATCTCAAAATTGTAGCGACCGTGAAAAGATTCCAGGTGGGACGCTTCAATTTCGAGTTTGACAATGGCGACCTCCCGCCAGTAGCTGTGATCGGTATCCAGCTCCCGGGCCGAGATCACCTCGGTAAATTTTTCCAGCTGTTTGATGACCTGGATGACCTTGGCCTCGTCATTCTCTTCCAGGGTGATGGTCATGCGGCTGACTCCGGGAATCCGCGAGCGACAGACGGTCAGGGTGTCCACGTTGTACATTTTCTTGCGGATCAACATGGAGATCTTGTTCAGAACGCCGGGATGATCCAGAGTAAATGCCAGAATCGTACGCCTTTTCATGCCACCTCCCCTTGTTTATCAGCCGCTTGACCGGCAGCAGCCTTACTTGGATGCTCAACGATCATATCCTCGAATCCCCCACCGGAGGGAATCATCGGCAATACGACCTCGCTCGGGTCGCAAACAAATTCCAGAATGATGGCACCTTGATGGTGAGCGGCCTCTTCAAGGGCCGGCACGACATCAGTGAGTTTTTCGATTTTCCGATAGGGAATCCCGTAAGCCTTGGCCAGATGCCCGAAATCCGGGCTTTGCATCGGCGTTCCCGCATAGCAGCCGTCAAAAAAGAAGGTCTGCCATTGGCGAACCATGCCCAGATAGCCGTTGTTGAGAATGATGATCTTGACGTCCAGCTGCTGCTCCATGATGGTGCCGAGTTCCTGGAGATTCATCTGGAAACCGCCGTCCCCGCTGATCGACCAGACTCGCTCCAGCGGCCGGGCCAGCTTGACCCCAATGGCCATGGGTAGTGAACAGCCCATGGTCCCGGCGCCGCCCGAAGCAAACCAGCTGTTGCGGGTCTGAAAGTTGTAATAACGCGCCGAAATCATCTGGTGCTGGCCGACATCGGCGATCACCAGGTCTTTGCCGGCCGTAACTTCGGAGAGCCGGTGAACCACGGTCTTCATCAGCAGTTTATCGTCATCGCCGACACCGTACTCAAGCTCCTGCCGGGTATCCTCAGCCATCACCGAACGGAAAGACGCGATCTTCTCCAGCCAGCGACGACGCGGTTTGTAAGTCAACATGGGATCGCCAAGCATGACATGGAGGGTGCGATAGGCATCGGCATTGATGGCGATGGAGGTGCGAACGTTTTTATCGATTTCCGAAGGATCGATCTCGACATGGATGACATCCGCGTTCTGGGCGTATTCATTGAGCTTGCCCGTCACCCGATCGTCAAAACGCATCCCGAAGGAGATCAGCAGATCGGCTTCCATGATCGCCCGGTTGGCTTCCACCGTGCCGTGCATGCCCATCATCCCCAGACTCAACGGATGATCCGCCGGCATGGCCGACAACCCATGCAAGGTAAAAGCGACGGGGATATTGACCTTTTCCGCAACTTTCTGAAGTAGTTCCCCGGCATTGCTGTTGATCACCCCGTGGCCGCAGAACATAACCGGCCGTTCGCTCTTGTTAATCAGTTCAATGGCCCGTTTGACCGGTTCCCGTTCCGGGGTCGGGGTATAGAAGTAACCGGGCAGATCTGGCCGGAAACTGGCTGGATCAAAGTTGTAAGAATCCGCCACCGCTTCATTCTGGACATCCTTGGGCACATCGATGACCACCGGCCCGCCGCGGCCAGTCGTGGCTACGTAGAAGCCTTCGTGAACCGTCTTTTCGATCTCCTCGGCAGTCAGGGGCATATAGGTCTGCTTGCAGATCGGCATCATCACGCCGACCACATCACTCTCCTGGAAAGCATCGGTGGCGATGACCCCGGTGGCCACCTGGCCAGTGATGGCGACCATGGCCACGGAATCCATCTGAGCATCGGCGATCCCGGTGACCAGATTCATCGCCCCCGGCCCCGACGTCGAGACACAAACCCCGACCTGCGGATCAGGCGTCGACAGGGACGCCCGGGTCAACCCCTGGGCCATGAAAGCCGACCCCTGTTCATGCCGTCCCATAATGAATTTGAATTGGCCAAGTTTCTCCATCTCGTCAAAGAACGGCATAATCGCACCGCCGATATAGCCGAAGATATACTTGACGCCCTTGTCTTTGAGTGCCTTCAGCAACAATTGTTTACCGGTCATAACATCCTCTGCATCAAATTGAAAAAGGGCTGTGGAGCAACGCGCAGCAAAACCGCTCCGGATCAGCATATGAAAAGGGAGACAAATTATAACAAATCTGGTTATATTTTGTCTCCTTTATTTTCATACCCTTATAACATACCGTCATTTCGGAATAAATCAAACAAACTAACAGTGTTTTGTTTTTATCGACGGGATACCTTTTGCTCTCAAAATAGCAACAAAAGCTGCTGCCAGAGTCCAAGCAACCAGTGGCTCGCCTCGTGGGAAAGGGTTGGGGTGAGGGGGGAAGGACTCAATCCATAGAGTCTGAAAGACTTGGACTTAAAGTCCATAGTTTTGAACTGGTGTCATCGCCTTAATTATGTTTAAAAATCGTCTTAGTTAACAAAACATTATTAAAAGCAATTGACAAAGCGCCCATAAATTAGCTACCGTTCATAATTGCAGGACGATAATACTCTGTTCGGATTAACGGTCAAAAGACCAAAAGAAAGGATTCCCATGAGGCTGAAATCCATTCAAATGAAAATCGCACTTCTGGCAGGCGCATGCCTTCTGCTAACGGCCGGATCATTGGTCACTTACAGTTTGATCGCTTCAGAAAGTACCCAAAAATTCACTATCAACAATGTTTCAAGCCAACAGGAAAAAATGGCCCTTGAGGGTCTGATGACCCTTGCTGGCGAACAAGCCGGAAAAATTCAATCTGATTTTGAGCTCGCCCTTGATGCTGCCAGAACCATGGCCCATGTTTTTGAAGTTGCCAAAACTAAAGATCAATACGACATGCACCCCCTGCAGCTCAGTCGAAAAGGACTTAATGCGATATTGCTGAGTGTCTTAAAAGGAAATCCCAAGTTCAACGGAACCTATTCCTGCTGGGAGCCTAATGCTCTCGACGGCCTCGATGACAATTATAAAAATGACCTTGACGGGAACAACCCAAAGACAGGTCGGTTCACTCCATACTGGACCCGTGATGCCGGTGGCAAGATTGCGGTTCAACCCCTCGTCGAATATGACACCATGGACAAACACCCCAACGGGGTTCTCAAAGGGGGCTGGTACATCGGCCCGCGTGACAACAAAGTAGAAAGTGTCCTGGGACCTCTGCCTTACATTGTCCAGGGAAAACACGTCTGGCTCGCCACCATGTCGGTTCCAATTATTGTCAATGATACCTTCTATGGAGTCGCTGGAGCCGATTACAACCTGTCCTTTGTTCAGCAACTTAGCGAAGACGTCGACAAAGATCTTCTTAATGGCCAGGCGACTATTGTTATCCTTAGCGATATGGGGCTGGTCGCGGCCGACAGCGAAGCGCCTGACCTGATAGGGAAAAGCATTGACAATGTCTTAAAAGAGGGAAAACAGGAGGCGCTTGCGACCATTCATGATGGCAAAGCACGCACCATTATCAACGATCAAACCGGCAATGTTAATGTTTTTTACCCCATTAAGCTTGGCTCCACCGGCAAGCCTTGGTCGGTTTTGGTCAAAGTTCGAAAAGATGTCATTCTCGCCGAAGCTCATGCCCTTAATACAGCCCTGGAACAACGGGGGCACACAAACGCGATGTGGCAAATCGGAGTCAGCCTGGGTGTCATTCTGATTGCCTTGGCGATTCTCTGGTGGGCCGCCCGCAATATTGCCAGACCAGTCAGAGCCGCTGCAGAATTAGCCGATACCATCAAGCTTGGAGACTTCAGCCAACGGCTCAATCTCAAATCTGCCGACGAGGTCGGTCGACTATCCCAAGCCCTTGATGACATGGCTGACGGGCTACAAGGAACAGCCCAGGTCGCAGAGGCAATTGCCCAGGGAGATCTTTCCAAAACAGTCAAAGTGGCATCCGAGCGTGATCAGCTCGGTAACGCTCTGCAAACCATGCTGACCAATCTGCAGGAAATGGTCGGCAGTATTCAGGTTGCCGGTGAGCAAATTGCTTCAGGCTCTGGTCAGATAGCTGATGCCAGTCAGGCTCTTTCCCAAGGGGCTACTGAATCAGCCAGTTCTCTTGAGGAAGTCACCGCATCAATGAATCAGATGGCGGCACAGGTCCGCATCAATGCTGAAAACGCGACAACCGCGACAAAGGTATCTACCGATTCGCAGCAAGCCGCTGAAAACGGTAATACCCGTATGGCAGAGATGGTTAGGGCCATGGATAAAATCAACCAGGCGAGCCAAAATATTAGTAAAATCATTAAAGTCATTGATGAGATCGCCTTCCAGACCAATCTCTTGGCATTGAATGCTGCGGTAGAGGCGGCCCGCGCCGGCCAACATGGCAAAGGTTTTGCGGTCGTGGCCGAGGAAGTCAGAAATCTCGCCGCCCGCAGTGCCAAAGCGGCTGAAGAAACCTCCGAGTTGATTGAAGGCTCCGTCTCTCTTACCGATCAGGGCGTTAAAATGGCCGAACAAACTGCGTCAGCCCTGGAAGAAATTATGAGCGGCACCACCAAAGTTGCGGAACTGTTGAAGGAGATTGCCAAGGCCTCCAACGAACAAGCTCAGGAGATCGGTCAAGTCACCAGTGGGCTTACCAATATCGACCAGGTCGCTCAACAAAATACGGCCAGTGCCGAGGAAAGCGCAGCCGCTGCCGAAGAGCTGTCCGGACAGGCCGCCCAATTACAACAGATGCTCCAGCGCTTTACTCTTGATCAAACCAACAGCAGGAAAAAACAAACTCCGCCAATGGCGCACCCTCAACAAAAAATCCAGCCAAAACCAGAAAGCCACTTAGGCTGGGGAGAGACTCCCGTAAAAAAGACGCAGGTCAAAATAAATCTTGATGATGACGAATTCGGTAAATTCTGACACTGACATCTAAGTAAGCTTTGCAGAAAGGTTTTGACGGGACTGGAAGTCCCTAAGATAGCCCTCTCTTCCCTCGTGGGAGAGGGGTGGGGTGAGGGGGGCTGGCCTGAATGGCGCTAGGTTAAGGGCCGATGGCAGCAAACATCTGGGACAGCCCCAGATAGGGATTGGGACAGTCCCGAGTTTGCTACGAAAGTGCTTAAACGAGCGCCATTCGGGACAGACCTGCATTTCCACCCCCATCCTAACCTTCCCCCATCAAAGGGGGAAGGAACTCAATTCATAGAATCTGAAAGGCCTGGGCTGAAAGTCCATTATTTTCACAAGCCGGAACAAATTTTACCGGGAAACTTCCTTTCAGAATCAATGGGTTTGTGATTTTAACGAGTTGCCACCCGGAAACTCCTTTTTGCAATCCACCTGGATTGAGGCTATCTTTTCTATATATCTGCAACAGGACCACTTAAAATAGGTCCCAATCTGAAAACTTAATTATTGCCATCCAGTGTTTCCGGATGACAACTAAATAACCAATTTCAAGGACTGGAAAAACATGCAGTGGAAAGAATGTTTTGATCTACAACCACCCCGCTACCGGCTGGATGAAGCTGGCAGTTTCGGTGTACAAAGCCCTGAGTTGGTATTCAACGCTCTGGAGCTTGGCGTTGGTGACTCTTTTCTGGATGCCGGCTGCGGGCCGGGGGAATATTCCATCCTCGCGGCCGAACGGGTCGGTGCCGGCGGCAAGGTCATTGGGCTGGACCGTGACGCCCGAATGATTGAACAACTGCGCCAGGCCAGCCAGGCCGCCGGTTGCCCAAATATCTCAAGCCTGGTTGCCAACCTGGGAGCGCCGCTGCCCCTGGCAACCAGCTCAATCGATGCGGTGCTGATTTCCGGCGTATTGCACATGCCCGGCCTGGATGAGCACTGGGGAGTGCTATTCCCGGAGCTGTACCGGGTGCTGCGGCCTGACGGCCGGTTGGGCATCATCGAAAGCCCCAAAGCTGATGCCGACCCCGCCCTCCCCCTGCATTTGCGCCTGACCCCGGCCACCATTGCGGCGGAAATCAAACCATACGGATTTCAGCAGAGCGGCCTGACGAAACTGTCATCCAGGGAACTCATCCTGTTTACCAAGGGATGACCCCGTCAGCAGCCATCACCGGCACAGACTGTTCCCATTGATACAGAATCCGCTCCGCAAATAGCCGTTAATGGCCGTGGCGCTCAAATGACCGTCCCAGTTCCCCTTGCGCTGTTGGTTCAGCCGTTCAACAAGGGCGTCGATTTCCGTGGCTTCGGTCAGGCCGCTGGCATAACCGAGCTCCGCCAAGTAGCTGCCAATGCTGCGCTCAGGGTCGACATAATCCCGCAACTCTGCCGTCGAGGTGGTATCTGCCGTCAAGTTGAGAAAATCGCTCAGGCTGATTTTGCTCCCCCCAGCGGCAAACCATTGCGCCTGGTCCTTGGCAAAATAGTAATAATTGTCGGCAAATTTCTGATCGGTCAGAGCCAGCGGATAGTCGATCAACCGGCCGTTGGTTTCTTCCAGGGACGCGAGTTCATTATTGCGCACCACAATCCGGTCCTGAGCACCGTTCATGGTCTGTTCCGCTCCAGCGTCCGTAAAGGTCAGCAAACCAAGGGAGCTGACCAGGTCATAGACGATATTGGCATCAAACAGGGTGTCCGTGGTGTGTCCACCGCTTTTGATGCCCCAGGTATTGGTATAGACACCTGCCTCCCCCCAATGGGTCAGCAGATTCCCGAACACCAGGCCACTCTGCCAGTCGCTGATTTCAATCCCCCACCCCAGGGTCCGATTGGTGGGAAAGGTCCGGCCAATGGCGGTCATGACATTGTCGGTCACCAGGATATTCTCCCAGCGCGGCCCATTGTCCTGATCCTTGTTGCCGCCAAGGCTGATACCGATTCCCCCTTCGGCATAAAAGTTATTGTCGACCAGGATATTCCAGGCTTTAATCTGATTGGTGCCTGTTGTGGTATTAGAAGTGAACTTAGTGCCGATACTCGAAGCGCGCAGGAAGATATTGTTCCGAAACACCGTATTACGTGCCTCGGTAAAGTAGGTGTTGTGATTGAACATAGTCGCCATACCGGCGGTCTTGGTGCTGGCGTTCCCCTGCTGATACCAGCCGTTATGATCAAAGATATTATCTTCCAGGAGTACAGAGCTATAGGCTGAATAGAGCCCCTGGGAGTGAGAAGTTACCGAATAGTTATGGGCAAAGATATTGCGGCGAATGATGATGTCGGCAACCGGCAACAGGTTGTCGTCAGCGTCGAAGGCATAAGACTGCACGACATTGTTGTTGAACCATTCGAACCGGCAGTCTTCAATGAGCAGACCGCCAGTATCGCTGTACAGCGTGGCGCTGATGCCACTGTCGGCGTCGACATTGGCAAAGCCTACAAACTCCGCCTCTGCAGGGTTGCGATCGGCGGAGTAGAAATGCACACCGACCACCGCAGCATTGCCGCTTCGGTTCAGATAAACCCCGCTGTTTTTCACCAGCGGCCGCTCTACGGACAGGTCACCATAGGCCGCAACCACCATCCGTTCTGTCACGGAACGCCCTTTCCCCAGGCTCACGCCTTGCCCTGGAGTCCAGCTGTCCCCTCGTTTGAGGAGCAGATAATCGGGATAGCCATTCCGGAGCCGTTCCTGGGCCGCCTGGAGGGTCGCAAAGGGCATGATTGTTCCGGCGGGGTCAAAGGGATCGCTGCCGATCTCGGCTGCGGCGGGCAGGTAAACCTGCGCCGTTGTGTCATCCCCGCTCGAGCTGGAAACATAGATCAGCCGGGAATCGGCCGCCGGGGTCAGGATAGACCAGCCGTCGCTATCCTGAGGCGGCAGGCTGAAATCGTCCAGCCAGGACACCTCAACATTAGCAGCGGACAGGTCGAGAACGAAAATCACCCGTTCGGCCGTGGTCGTATTCCCCGCCGAATCACTCACCGAGTAGCGGATCAGATAGCTCCCGGCCACTGCTGTATTAAGGGTCGAATCGGTAACAATCCATTCAGTCAGGTCACCGTCCTCCAGATCGTTAGCGGTCGCGCCCGGATCGGTATAGGAATCCCCTAGGGCCAGGCGTTCGACACTGCTGCCAAGCAGGGTGATGACCGGGGCCTCATCGGGCGGATCAGAACTGCCCGACCCGCCGCCGCTGCAAGCTGTCAGCAAAAGCAACAGCCCACAGGCCAGGCCGAACAGCCGGCTCACGGATGAAAATTTGTAAAATGGCAATATACCCCATCGGAATTGAGTTCTGGCAGGTCGAATCATAACAGTTATCCACTTTTCATTTTGGGTTGGTGCGATCCGCCGGCAGTCGCAGTTGCGAAAGATCGGCAGGGCTCAAAACAGATATTTACTATCCGTATCGCTAATAATCAAATTTTTCTTTTTTCATACTGTCGGAAAATATTATCGCAGAGATGAACTGATCCCGGAATTTTTGCGCGCAGGGTTTCCTTTGTGATTCAGCGCCTGCCACTGGAAGTCATTGAAGTCCTGCTCCGAATGATACATGACGGCAAAATACCTGCCCATCTTCCGGACCCAGTGGTCAATGGTCGCCATACCGTCACACGGATGACATTGCCCGCGAGCGTAACCTCTAAAAAACAGCAGAATGGTCATGAACAAAGGACCGGAAATCATTTAAGGGAGAACAGATCAGCCATGAAAAGTGCCCGCCCGGCAAGCGGCATAATACCAAATACCCTCAAAGAGGAAAAACTCTTAACGGATCCAACGGACGCAGTTTCTCCCGGATTTTTTAGAGGCATAAACACCATTGTCCGCCTCTTTGATTAAATCCTCCGGTTTCTCCATTGCTGCAGTTTTCAAAGCAAGACCAACACTGATACTGCTCCGCCAAACCCCGCCTCGAAATGAAATATTCTCACGAACAACCTGCGCATGCATCTGGTTGGCAACATGGATTAAACCTTCCGCATCCGTGTTCGGGCAGATGATCAGAAATTCATCGCCGCCCAGCCGGCAGACAATATCATCAGTCCTCATGGCATCTTGTAGTTTTTTTGCCAGGTCACGCAAAACGACATCACCTGCATCATGCCCATGGGTATCGTTGATTTCCTTGAAATTGTCAGCATCAACCAGCATGCAGCCAAGATCCATGGCCTTGGAGATCTTCCAGAGGGAGGTCAAGGTCTGCATTGCAAAGCGCCGATTCGTTAAACCGGTGAGAGCATCCGTAATTGACAGTTTCTCCAGTTTTTGATTGGCCTCGAATAAAGCTTGTGTCCTTTTTTTAACCTTCAACTCCAGAGTCTGGTTAAATTCAGCCAACTGCCTATTACGATCGGAGACCTGATAGAACAGATGAGTGAGGGCGCTTAAAAGAGTTTGAGTCGCAACATCCAGCCCTTGCTCCTCTGCTTGATAAGCTTCGGCCGCAGAAGCTCCTTTTTCTATCATAGCAATCTGCCGAGCCATGTTCCTATCGCAGCCAAGAATATGAAAAATAAGCCAATTAATCAGGTATTCAAAAAGACCGTTCTCAACCAGGGGAGTGCCTGGGGACCATTGCTTTTGCTGAATGAAAACCTCCTGGAAGAACTGTTGGTGCTTTTGTTGATGCTGTTTGATGTGTCTATTATCAACACCGGCTCCCAGCATGAGATCTTCTTCTTCTTTAAAATGATACGTGGTATAGGAAAGCAGCTCTTCCAAAAGAGCATCGGTATCTTGAGGGATAACGCCATCCTCTGCTAGCAGAACTCCAAATTGATTTGTGATATCAACTAAGTGGTGATGTTGCTCATCGATAGCAGCAAATCCGATTTCGAACGCTTCGTTCCATTGAAAAAGATCCATAACAACCCTCTTCCATAAAATCCGGGGATGACGCCCAAGCTCTGAGCTGTTGTTATTTCTATTTTACGAACCGACCGGCACGAGCTTCCAGGAAAGGACCGTATTTTTTATCAACTTCGACAATATGATCCAAAATCCATGTCCTGAGGAATTTAAGAAGATCTTTAGCCAGAGTTTCCTTCTCTGAAGATGATCGCTCTTTCATTTCTGCAACCGCTGCGATCAATTCAGCATGAGCCCGTCGATGAGTCTCGATATCAGGATATTTATATTGCTCCAACAACCTTTCTTCATTCTGGAAGTGTTTGAGCACGTAATCTTCAAGTGTGCCCAGGGTTTCAGTCAACACTTCATCTCCGCGCTTGTCCCGAACAGCTTCAAATAGCCGATTCACCGCAGCCACAAGTTCGCGATGCTCGTTATCCAAGGCCAAAATCCCGGTCTCATAAACTTCTTTCCAGCCGATAATTGTCATGGGAAACTCCCTATTCCAGCCTTTGCAAGAAGATTGACTTTCCAAAACCCGGCTTTATATCCGCAGCCACGGGCAGAAGAACCTGCTTCTCTTATCGACCCATGACCAGGATTTCTTCATGTCTCAATCAAAAAGACAACAGGCCGGTTGCCCGGATTCCGCCCTGACCATACTCAACGGTCGATCGTCGCCATGCCGTCATCCGGATAACGTTGCCCGACAATATGTCGCGGGTCCATGGCAATATCAAGACGCGTCATCTGGTCGCCATCAAGGCGCAGGTTGCCCGCAGCCAGGTTTTCCTCCAGGTGGGAGCGGCGCTTGGTTCCTGGAATGGGCACAACGTTCTCCCCTTTGCCGAGCAGCCAAGCCAGCGCCACCTGCCCCGGAGTCACCCCGATTTCATTGGCCAGATTCCGCACAATGGCCGCGGCCTGCTGGTTGGTATCAAAATTCTTCCCCTGGTACCGGGCATCACCATGGCGATGATCCGTGGCCGGATACTCTTCCGCCCGCCTGGCGGTTCCGGTCAGAAAACCCCGCCCGAGAGGGCTGAACGGCACTAGACCGATACCGAGTTCGTTCAGCACTGGAATATTCTCCGGCTCGAGGTTCCGCTCCCACAGGGAATATTCACTCTGCAGCGCCGAGACCGGGAAAACGGCGTGGGCCCGACGGATATTGGCGACTCCGGCCTCGGACAGCCCAAAGTAGCCAACCTTGCCCTCCTTGACCAGTTCCCCAACTGTACCGGCAACATCTTCCATGGGCACCGCCCGATCGACCCGGTGCTGATAAAGCAGATCGATATGATCTGTCTGCAACCGGCGCAACGATCCTTCCACCGCCTTGCGGATACCGGCCGGGCTGCTGTCGGTCTCTTTGCCGACCCGCTGACCATCCTTGAACTTATAGCCGAACTTGGTAGCGATCAGCACTTTACTGCGGCGATCCTTAAAAGCACGACCGAGCAGTTCTTCATTGGCAAAAGGTCCGTAGACCTCGGCGGTATCGAAAAAGGTGCAGCCCAGCTCAATGGCCCGGTGCAAGGTGGCAATGGATTCCTGCTCGTCTGCCGGGCCATAGGACTGGCTCATGGGCATGCAGCCAAGACCGATGGCGCTCACTTCCAGCCCCTGGGAACCCAACTTACGCGTTGTCAACGGCATAGCTTTTCTCCTTATGTTTAGTGTCCCGTTCGGTTAGTTCTCTATCCCAATTTCGGTCTTTTTTGCCTCTGTCTACGTTCTGCCTTCTCGGCTTGGCTTTGGCCAGGCCTGCGGCGGCTCGTCTTGAGGCAGCCAGCTGGCGGGTATTCCTGCGAAAGCAAAAGCATACCCGCAACCGACCACTGTCTCAACGACGCTGAGGATTAAAAACTGCGGTTGGCGGAACCAACTCTATTTCAACGATCCTGTTTCGCTATTCTTTTTTTGCAATAACAGCGATCTCCGCTGCATCCAAGTCAAAAGCGCTGCCCGCGACATCCGCATACCAATCAACCACCTGCAAACCACACTCGCGAAGTTCTGCGCTAATCTTGTCACGGGTAAAATATTGCAGCCAGTTGTAGACCTCGAAACTGCGCTCGGCCTCGAAAATGCTGTATTTATCCAGGACGACTTGCTCGTCTTCATACTTACAGGTCTGCAGAAAACCGAAATAATCATCCGCCGACCAGAATCCTTCCATCAGCCGCGGCTCACAGAGCGCCCCCTCTTTACGCTCCCGGTAAGCGGAAAGGGAAAAAACGTCAAACAGCAGATGCCCGCCAGCGGCCAGATGCTGGTGGATGATTCCCAGCAGCTTGTTGCGCTGTTGCGGACTCAAAGCACAATAATTGCAGTAGATCATAATAATGAGGTCAAACTGCTGCGGGCTGGAAAAATCGAGGTAATTCTGCCATTGATAATCTTTATGCGAACAAAGCTTATCTCTGCTCTCCGCTTGCCTCCACAGTTTTAAGCCGCGCGTTGCCATTGCCCGCGACCATCAGCACGGCAACGCCGCCGGTGCGCAGATCATGCTCCAGTTGCAGGGCCTTCTCTTTGGGGGCAAAGAAAGCTTCGATGCCGTACTTCACCCGAAAATAATTGGCCTGCTGCTGGTAGTGGCGCTGCTCAATCCGCCCGCGCAGGAACAATCCACGCTCCGGTCTGGTCAGGGAGACCTGAGAAAACTGATAAAGACCATCGGCTCCTGGTTTCAGCAGAACATACACCACTTCCCCATTGCGCAACTCCCCCTGGTCGGGAAACAGCTCGGCATCAAGTTGGGAGATCTCATAACGCAAGCGGGCATATTGACCACGGAACAACGAGCGGGGATCGACTGGGATAGTCTTGATTCTCACTTCGGTCCCGGTCCAGAGCGGCAGCGCCGCACTGACGTACATGCCGCTCAGCACCAGCGCCTGAAACAGAATCGCCACAACCAGGCTCGCGGTCAGTTTGCGGTTCATAGGGTGCCCCCCTTCATCTGTTGGCGCTGCCAGTATTTGGCCGCGCCAAACAGCAGTGCGGCAAACAGCATGAACAGCAGCGCCCCACCCATATAATCACCGATCAGGTCGATATAACGCATGAATGCCGTTAGCAGAATCGCGGTGACGCCGAGGAAGAAATAATGGGAGATACCGTCGTGGATGCCGCGGATTATCAGCCAGATCCCGACGCCGATCAGCACCAGGTTGTAGACCACCTGGAAATAGATGGCGTGGGCGGGATTTCCGGAAGAGATGACCGCCAGCAGGGTGAGCAGATAAAACCCCAGCAGCCCGGCAACCATTCTGGCCCGGCCGACCTTGACTGCCAGCACCATGGAGAGCGCGACCAGACTCACCACCACGGCAAACATGGACAGTTGCTGATCCCAATGGGCGCGGATCAACTCGCGCCAGGGCTCTTCAAAACTCATAACCAGCATGAAGACCAGCCCGAAACGCAAACTCCAGACCGCCAGCACCGCCCCGTAATCTTTGGCATTGGTGCCCGGCCGCCGGGCCAACCAATGACTGAACACGTAGGCGGCAATAAACATGGCTGTGCTGACCGCAAGATGCTCGGCATGGAAATCAAACTGACGACCGTCCCGCCACAGTTCAGCAAGGCTGTACTCGACCCAGCAGCCGATCCCGCCGACCGTGGTTAAAAACAGCAGAATGCTCTGCCGGCCACGATAGAGAACGAACAGGGAACCGACCAGGAACAGCGGCAACAGAGCCGGATAAAAACCCATATCCGCCTCCATGAAAAACCAGATCAGCGCCAGGAGCAAACTCTGCAAGGTCAGCAAGGGGCTGCGCAGTAGCACACCAAAGGGCAGGCACCCCAGTGCCCACCAAAAAATACCGTCGGGCATGTGTTCGCCAAGATGATAGATCTGGGCAATCAGGATGATCGAAGCTCCATAAAACAGGTTCCCAAGTAAGAACAGGCGATCCGCTGCGGCCTGCCGGCCGGTCAGATATTTGCGCAGGGCCAACCCTTGCGTCGTCATGGTGAGCAGGATCAGCCCAGCCATACGCAGCGCCCGCGGAATACCCTCCCAATTGCCGCCAATCAGAGTGATCAGCGCCAGACCGACAAACAGTGCGGCGAGGCCAACCAGAATGGTGTAGGCAAAAGAGCGGTTTTTAGTCTGGTGATAATCGACAGCGTAACGCTGACAGATCTGTTCCGCCTGGCTTTCGGCAATCAGCCCCTCAGCGACCCACTCGGCAGCTTCCCTGGCAATATCACGTTTCAATAAGCGGATTAAACGCATAGGACATTCCCGGTCTCGTTTGGTGTTGAGGTCTCACAAAAACAAAAAGCCACTTAACCGGCATTCACCAATTCAAGTGACTCATTATCGCAAGGCCCCTCCTTCGCAACTATATCAATCTTTGGTAACTTACGCGGCAATAGTTTCCAAGTCAAGAAACCCGCAGAGTTGAGAGAAGATAAACATTAACAGCAGGCTACTGAGTGGCCCTCAAAAATTAATTCTCTAACATCTGCCATCTCTAAAACTTGACTTATTCTATTACAATATATTTAGATGAATAAATCCACATTGCCCTAAGGGGGATGCTTTGCAAACAGGTGATTTGAAACGCTAGCAGCACCAGACAGTCGTCGTCACAGAAAAATAGAGCGTCATAATCATTTAAAACTATCTTTCCGCCCAGGATTAAACATGCCGGACAGAACAAATGATGCCCTTGCCCCTTTGGAATCTGGATTTATTCAAAACAATCATGATTTCTTTATTCATGCCATTGAAATATCTCCGGAAGCGGTCTTCTGGGTCGCGGCCGATGGTCATTTCACTTATGTGAATAAAGCCGCCTGCGAGTCCCTTGGTTACTCGCGGGAAGAACTGTTGTCCATGCACTTATGGGAGGTCGACCCCGACTATCCCAAAGAGCGTTGGAGCGATCATTGGGATAACCTGAAGACCGCCCAAAGTGCAACTATCGAGACAACCCACCGCCGCAAAGACGGCAGCATTTTCTCCGTTGAAGTAATCGTCAAACAGGTGGATTTGGATGGGCAAACGTTCCATACCGCTTTTGTCCGTGACATCACCAACCGCAAAACATATGAAGCAGCACTGCTCGAAAGTAAAAACCGCTTCCGGGCACTTCTGGATGCCATCCCTGATTCCATTTGGTTAAAAGATGCCGATGGTGTTTACCTGTCGTGCAATACAACCTTTGAGCGCTTCTATGGGGCCAAGGAAACGGATATCATCGGCAAAACAGATTATGATTTTGTCGCTAAGGAATTGGCTGATTTTTTCCGTTTCAATGACAAGCTGGCTATGCAGGCGGGCAAGCCGACCACCAACGAAGAATGGGTCACTTTTGCTACAACCGGCGAACGGGTTTTGTTGTTAACCACCAAAGTTCCCATGTATGACGCCAACGGGCTTATCATCGGCGTATTGGGCGTTGGCCGCGATATCACCGAGTTAAAACGCGCTGAAGAAAAACGCCATGAGCTGGAAAGCCACCTCCAGCAGACCCAAAAAATCGAGTCAATCGGTCAGCTGGCCGGGGGAATCGCCCACGACTTCAACAATATGCTTGGGGTTATTCTTGGCCACAGTGAACTGGCATTGAAAAAATCCCTCCGCTCTGAACCCATTTTATCCAATCTCACTGAAATCCAGAAAGCAGCCAACCATTCCGCCGACCTGACCAGGCAGCTGCTCACCTTTGCCCGCAAGCAAACCATAGCCCCGCAGATTATTGACTTAAACGAAGTTGTCCCCACCACCCTCAAAATGCTGCAAAGGCTTATTGGTGAGAATATCCAGCTGTCCTGGAAACCCGCGCCAAACCTTCGGCAGGTCAAAGTGGACCCCTCCCAGGTGGACCAGATTCTCGCCAACTTATGCGTTAATGCTCGTGATGCCATCGGCGACAACGGAAGCATCAGCATATCGACCCAAAACCTCACGCCCGGGGATCACCCGAAAACGTTTAAGGAGTTTAAACTCCCGGCTGGGGAATACGTTCAAATCTGTGTCAGTGATGACGGTTGCGGCATGGACAAAGAGACCCTGAAACATATTTTTGAACCCTTTTTCACAACCAAAGGAATCGGAGCCGGAACCGGACTTGGCTTAGCGACCGTGTACGGAGCGGTCAAGCAGAATGGCGGCTTTATCGACGTGCGCAGCGAGCCTGGCCAGGGATCGACCTTCTGTATTTTTTTTCCTCGTTGTTCTGAAAACAATGAAGAAGAGATCAAAAACACCCAAGAGCTTGATTACCTGGGTAGTGAAACGATCCTGCTTGTTGAAGATGAAGAAATGCTCCTCAAGCTGGAGTCCACAATGTTGGGTCAGTGCGGATATCAGGTTTTGGAAGCGAAAACCGCGGACAAGGCTATCTCCCTGGCTCAATCACATATAGGCCCAATTCATTTACTCATCACCGATATTATCATGCCGGAAGTTAATGGCTGGGAAGTAAGTCACAAACTTCGCTCCATCAGGCCGGACATGAAAGTCCTTTTCCTGTCCGGGTACCCGGCGGATATCATTTCCAACAAGGGAGTAATTGAAGAAGGGCTGAATTTTCTGCAGAAACCAGTCTCCATGGCCTCCCTGACCAAAAAGATCAGGGAAATCCTGAATGAAGAATAAAGGATCAGCTTAGTAAAGGTTGAACCGCCGGGCATGCCCTTTACCGGCAATCATTCCGCCCGACCTTAGCCTCCGACCGTACCGTCTTCAAGACTAAAGCTGAAGTTGGTGTCCGATGGTTCCAGGTCAGCCCACAGCGATCCCAAGATACTGCCTACGGTGGCAATGGTGGCGTCGGAATCGGCCATATAGGTTTGTACCGCGAACAAATCATCCGCCGTGGGTGACTCATCACCGCTATAATGAGCAACCATGCCTCGAACCAGGTATGGAGCCATTTCCGTTGCTGTCTCCTCAGCAACACCGAAGCCGTTGACCAAATAGTATGGGGCCTGCAGAGTCAGACCGTTGACCAGGTAATCCTGGGCATAATCAGGGAAGGTTTCGCCACCGGTGTCATAATCGATCTCAGTCACAACCGCAGTGGAGATCGCAACGGTGTCATCGGCATCAATGGAAACAAAGCGGACCGGATTCGGATAAGTGACCAGGGACCCGGTTTCCACATCGAAAATGAAAGACCCATCTTCGAATTTACGTTCAACCGCATCCTGGGCATGATAGTGCCCGGTAAAGATCAGGCTCAATCCTGCCGTGGCAAAGGTTTCCGAAATCGTTTGCCAGTTGTCCACCACATATTCATCCCCCAACCCGGTCAATTGGGACTGGCCTGTGAAATGCTCAAGAATGCCGTGGTGCATGGTTCCGATGATCGTTTTATGCTGTTTTTTCGCCTTTTCGATGTTTTCGGTAATCCAGGCAAGGGTTTCAGCGGAAAAGGCTCCACTGGTTTCAGGATAACCGTTTTCGTAATTCCTCGCATATTGGCAGGAATCCAGACAGAACACCCATAGCCCGGAGACCGGTTCGGCAATATAACTCAGGGAATTGTCATCTCTGGCAATGGCATCGTCATACCCCATTGCCGAATAGAGGGACGTAAACTCTTCCGGAGCCACACTGGCGACCGCCGTCGCACCTGCAGCGCTAAAGGCTTGGGCGTGCGGGTTGTTGATGTCGTGATTGCCGGGAATGACCAGAACCTTGATCCCCTGGTCGCGCAAGCGGTCCATGTACGAGGCAAACAGCTCATGACATTGTTTTTCGCCGTCTTTCGTCAGATCACCGGACACGATGACAAATTTCACCCGTGGCGTCGCGGCAAGAATCTGCTCAACCGCTGCCGCTAAAATGGCTTCGCTTTCCGCCAGCAGTTTCCGGTCTGACATGAGATACTGTTGCCAAGCCTCGCCCTCGGTCCCCAGAGTCGTGTCATAGACATGGGGATCAGAAATCACCGCAAAGTCAGCACCAGGGAACGTCTTGTCCGAATCATCATCCGAGGCACAACCCGTAAGGTAAGACCCCAGCGAAAGAACAATCATTGTCGAGGTGGTCTTTTTAATAAAATCTCGTCTGGTTATCTTGATCGAATCGCACATCCCCGCCATCTTTTCCTCCACAAATAAATGAATTCACATTGAGGTCCAATATCAAAGGCGACTTTGTCACACCTTGGTATTGAACATGTAGATTCTAAGTATTTGTGTTAGCGGTTCGTTGCTCGGGAGTTATTTTTTGATGAACGATGCAGCAACGCTGGTCAGCCGGGAATCAGAGGGCAAGAGCCTTGGCATGCCGCACTCTCCCTTTCAATGAGGGAGAATCTGCATTTTCCTCGATACAAATCCGACATAAAATCGTTTTATTAAAATTATTGAACTTTATTTAGAAGAGGCCAAAAGATTCAAATCGACATCATGCGGCAAAATTCCTTTCGAAATAATCGACAGCTTCATACTTCTTCACACTTCCGTCAAAAGCAGGCAACAAAACATCGCTAGATTGCTCAGCAACAAATGACAGGCAGAAACAACACCTCCCGAGGAGAAGAGAATTCATGAAAAAGACAAATGTTCGCTACCTGATTGCTGTTACGGTCGTCGTTTCGGGTCTGCTGCTGACGGGATGCCATCGACACATCTCTTCCGATCCGGACCGGATAGGAAAAAAACTGGAAAAACATGTTGAACATGTCCTGAGCAGTATCGACGCGACGGAGGATCAGAAAAACAGAATCCATGCCATCGTAAGTGAGATTCGGAAAGACGCGACCTCCATGTACCGGAACAATTCATTTCAACATGGCAAGATCCTGGATAATCTGTTCAGCGATCAGCCCAATGCGACCCTATTATACAGCCAGGTCGACGAAAGATCAGAGCAAATGACCGCCTTTGCCCATCGCACTATTGACCATCTGCTTGATATCAATGCGCTGCTATCACCGGAGCAGCGTAAAGAACTTAAGCGGAAATACCACAAGGCTCATGATAACCAAAAATGGTGATCATCCGGAAACTCCGGGGGGACTGTAACGTTTCTGACCTGGAAACCAGAAATTTTTCACAAGGTCAAGGAAATCAAGCATTTGTGCGGAGGTGTAGTGCTTTACGCCGCACAATCAAATGCGTCGATTGACGCCGAGATTGCGGGAAAGGGCGGTTTCCGGACAGAAACTAAAATAGCTTCCAATCTGAAAACTTAATTCATGCCATCCAGTGTTTCGGGATGACAACTATTTAACCCACAAAAGGAAAATAACACTATGGACCACACTCAAGTCAGTCAAGATCTTGTCAAACACTTCCATCTATTCTGGAACAATTTTCCGCAACCGGTCCTGCTGGTCCATAAGGACCGGACGGTTATCGCAGGGAATAAAGTAACCGAGCCGATGGGGTATATTCCTGGAACCCGCTGCAGTGACAGGGGCCCGAAAGAGGCTCATCGGAATTGCCTTGCCAAATTTGCCATGCGGGACAATAAGACACAAAGGTCGGTTGAGTATTCCAATTTGGCCGGTATGGTCCTTGACACCTACTGGATCCCACTGGAGGGCGAACCCGACCTCTATATTCATTTTGCCGTCGATATTACTCCCTATGCCGCCGACAAAATGTTCCCGGAATCGGTGAAAGGACAATAACAGATGCCAGATGGAGGGGTTGCGACTTTCCTTTACCTGCTTATCGCCAGCGGCGTGAATATCCCGCTTGGATATATGCGTAGAGGACAAAAAGCTCTGACATTCGGCTGGTTCTACTATTCTTTTCTGTCATTGCCGGCCATTCTCTATCTTCAGGCAAAATCATCTGTGGGGACAGATTTCATTGTTCTTGCTATGATGAGCGTTGTCACCGGGCAGTTGCTCGGTGGCCTGATAAAAACTCGTACAAAAAGGAAATCTACAGATAACGGTTATGGAGTCTGATGCAATTATCGATCTGCTGCTGATTGAAGATGATGTCCGCCTGGCGGATTTGACCCGGGAATACCTTGAAGGTCATGGCATTATCGTCACGCTCGAAAATAATGGCGAGCAGGGCTTGCAGCAGGCCCTTAGGCATCGCTTCGACCTGATTCTGCTCGACCTCATGCTTCCGGACCGGGACGGTATCTCCGTCTGCCAGCGTCTGCGGGAATACTCGGACGTTCCTGTCATTATGATTACCGCCCGGGGTGAGGAAGCCGACCGGGTTCTCGGCCTGGAGATTGGAGCGGACGACTATATTCACAAGCCTTTTTCGCCCCGCGAACTGCTCGCCAGAATCCGCTCGACAGTACGTCGAGCACGCGGGCAGAGCGGGCCGCGCACCGCCGGTGTCACCGTCGGAGATCTAACCCTTGATCCTGGATCATTGACAGCACGCTTATTGGGACAACCACTCGATTTGACAAGCTATGAATTCGCCCTGCTGCAGGCACTTGCCGAACGTGCCGGACAGGTCCTATCGCGAGACCGACTGATGGAACTGGTTCGGGGTAACGCCGATGAGGCATTCGACCGCTCCATCGATGTTCATATTTCAAGGCTGCGGCAGAAGCTCGGCGACAACTCCCGCCATCCGCAGCGCATTCGTACGGTGAGAAGCGTTGGCTATCAGTATATGATTCCGGAAAAAACATGACTCTCATGCCCAAACGCATGTTCTGGAAAATCTATCTTAACAGCCTGCTTTTGCTGGTTCTGGTCACCCTTGCGGTGTCTGTGTTGACCGTTTTCGTCCAGCCGGAATCAAGGTTTCATGGTAGCCCCGGACAACTGCAAAAGGTCCTCAAAGCAGACATCGAAGAAGTCTTCAATGATCCTCAGGAGTTGCAACGGACGCTGCAGCGAATAAGCACAGCTCTTGATCGAAGCCTAGTCCTTTATTCTTCAGCCGGGCAGCAAATTGCGACTGTTGGAGATTCGCTTCCGCCAGCCCTGAATCCAGAACAACTGGAGAAAGTCGGAGGCTGGCACCCAATTCACCAGGATAACGGCTGGGTCCAGTCCGTTTCCCTGAATGACGGGACCAGTTATCTGCTCATTGAGGGACGGAGCTCCGGAGGTATACGTTTTCTGATCGCCATATCAATCGTTTTGCTGATTGTTGCAATCTTGTCAGGGCTATTGACGAGGGCATTGACACGGCCCCTGGAACGCCTTACGGCAACCTCGAGAGCCCTGGCCGCCGGCCACCTCAGCACACGTAGCGGTTTGCACCGAAAAGACGAGGTTGGCGAGCTTGCGCTTGCCCTTGATGACATGGCGGGAAACCTGGAGGAGCGCATTAACAGTGAAAAAGAGCTGTTTGCCAACATTTCCCATGAAATCAGAACCCCGCTGGCCCGCCTGCGGGTTGCCCTTGAACTGTGCGAAGAGTCTCCTGGCGATTCTGCCGGCAACCTGGAGAGGTTGCGGGGAATCGGAGCGGACCTCTCCGAACTTGAAGTTCTGATTGAAAACGTCCTGACCAACGCCAAGCTCGACCTCGGAACGAGTCGGGACAATCTTCCGCTCAAGTTACGAAACGTTTTTCTTGAGGACTTTTTTCATGCGGTCGAAGAACGTTTTTTTCGCCATTACCCTGAAGCCCTACTGCAGCTTGAATTGGACCCGTCCCTACCAACGGCGGAGATCGATGCGGAACTGTTGAATCGGGTATGCGATAACCTGTTGGATAATGCCGTAAAATACAACAGCCGCAACGAACCTGTCGTCATGAAAGTCTCAGCGTCAGCAACACAGTTTTCCGTTTGCGTACAAGACCATGGAGACGGGGTGGAGGATGCCGACCTGCAGCGCCTGTTCGAGCCTTTTTTCCGAGCCGATCGCAGTCGCTCCCGGAAAAGCGGCGGGACAGGCCTCGGCCTGGCACTCTGCAAACGCATTATCACTGCGCACCGGGGGAAAATCAGCGTCAAGAAGAATAAAGAGAAAGGATTGAGCTTTCAGTTTACAGCTCCGTTATCCCAGACCGTGAAAAATCTAAAGAGCGTATAATCCAAGAAACTGAGGTGGTCTCGAATGACGCCAGTTTAAGAGTCGATGGCAGCAAAACCGGGACTGTCCCTGCACGGGGGCTGTCCCGGTTTTTGCCGTGAGAACCGCGACAGTTTCATGGCTCGCAAACTCTTGGGACAGCCCCCGATGACCCTGGGGACAGTCCCGAGTTTACTGCAAAGTTGCTTAGAAAAAATGTAACTCACCCCACCCGCTCAACCACCAACCTCACACTCCCCCGGTTATTGTCATAAAGACTCCAAACATCATTGGGAAAACAGTAGAGATAACCCGGTGCATCGATTTCCAAGGGTTTGTTCTGGTATTTGGTTAGATCGACATACTGATGCGGGGTTGGGCTGCCGTCTTGTTTGACGGACTTCTGCTTGCCGGAATCGTTGGCAATGGCCCCGATCATCACGAACCATTTGAGGTTTTCAACCCGCTTGGTCCAGAGCATGTCAAAGGAATCGTTCTTGCTGACCTTTTTGAAGGCCCCCTCGAACAGCCCCAGAAAGGTCGACCCCAGCCGGACGATATCCCCTTTGGTCAGTTCGTCATTTTGGGTCCCTTTCCAGTCGCAGACGTCTTTGCTGTCCTTCCATTCTCCGGTGGCGGAAAACTGATACTGGTGCCCTTTTTCCAAATAAAGGCCGGTATTATTCCAGCGCTCGCCCGCGTAAATATCTATTGCAACGGATTCGCCAGGGGCGAGGATTTTGGTGGGGTGATAGGCCGGATAGGGAATAGGCGAAACGTTCTGGCGCAGCAGCGCACTGGGATGAAAGGCCGCGGCGTTGGCCTGACAGAGCGCCGGGATATTGCGCGGGCGGGAGCGCAGCATGGCAAACGCCCCTTTGTAAGAATTATGCATAATGCCCAAAGGAGCGGCTTTGATCAGGGCGATGGCGTCAGAGCGGAATTTCAGCCCGGCGCTCTGCGCTTCCTGCATCATCCACAACAGCGCCCCGTTGGACAGGTCGCAGGCTGCGTAGCCACCGCCGACATCGGAATGCACCCCGGGAAACCAGATCTCTTTGGCATCAGTGGTCGGAGCTGTTTTGGACCAACGGGTGACGCTGAAGCTGGAGCGGATTTCATCGATGGCCATGGCATGACGGGCGATCTGTGCGTGGGCACCCAGCTCTGTGTCATGGAATTCCCAGTTTTTCTTGTCATCGAAAAAGTTGAGGATCTCCAGATCGTCGGGAATACCGAGGGCACCGACCGTGTCCCAGACCCCGATCAAGCGGATCGGCGCTGGCTGACCGGCGTGGAAAAACGCCCAGTCTGGTTTGGCCCAACCCTCCTTCCCTTTCCGATAGCCCTTTTCAAAGGCGGTATGAACGCGTTCCCAGCTCTCTTTGGAATCGACATTGTGCAGGTTAAGCAGCCCTTTGCCCAGGAAACCGCCCAGACTGCGGGCGGTGAACGCGCCGCGGCTGAATCCGAACAGGTAGATATGATCCCCTTCGGCGTAGTTTTCGGCCAGCCAGTGATAGGCGTTGCAGATATGCCGACTGATCCCAGCCCCGAATGCGCCGCCGACAATGGACGAGACCAGACCGCCCTCCCCGCCTACGCCGGGATGGTAGTACTTCAGCTGTTTGTTGCCCTGGCTGGCTTCGGCTAGGGCGTTATACAACTTGAACACATTGGTCGGTGCGGGCACGCCGTTCTCTTCCTGCTCAGGATTGTTCCAGGTGCCGTCGCAACAAACAATCAGGTGTTTCATGGTCCCTTCCCTATTTTAAGAATGTGATCCTTCCCGCTCGCTCAGATTCTGTCTTCTCCGTCTGCTCAAAATAGAAAACGCCACAGCACCTGACCCGGCATATGCTGTGGCGTTTTGAATCCAAGGAGTTGTTCCCATGCGCATCCCCCTCCCGGTTAATAACTGCTGCAAAATCTGTCGTTACACTCAACCACTAGGCACTGAATGTGCGTAGGTTTTGACGGGACTGGAAGTCCCTAAAATAGCCCTCTTCCCTCGTGGGGTGGATTTGGGTGAGGGGGGAGCCTGCATTTCCCCCCATCCTAACCTTCCCCCATCAAGGGGGAAGGACTCAAGTCATAGAGCCTGAAAGGCTTGGACCGAAAGTCCATAGTTTTGAACTAGCACACTAAAACAATAAATCATCACCTCTTAGGCAGCAAGAAAAACTTTCTAAAACAGTAGGTTGCCTCAAAACAATTCAGTTGGCAGCCGGAGCATCAAGTAGATTGCGCACGGTACTGATCAGCAAGTCGGTTTCAATAGGTTTTTGCAGAACATGGATATGTTCATGAACCACCCCCTGGCTGGAGATAATATCGTCAGAATAGCCGGACATGAAAAGGACCTTCATGTCTGGTCGCAGGGGATGCAGTTTCTCGAACAATTGCCTGCCGTTCATCACCGGCATGATCAGATCGGAAATCAGCAGAAGAATTGGGCCCTGATGTTCCTGGGCCAGCAACAGGGCTGAAGCCGGGTTCATTGCGGCAAGGACGGTATAACCATTCTCTTCCAGGATTGATTTCAGCAGATTGAGCAGCATGGGATCATCTTCAACCAGCAGGATAGTTTCCGACCCTTGCCGGACCTGGTTCTCAAGCGGCCTGGTTTCAACCTCCACGGCACCTTCTGCGCGGGGCAGATAGACATTAAAAGTGGTTCCCTGGCCGGGCTCACTTGTCGCGTAAACGTACCCCTTATGTTGTTTAACCGCGCCCAATACCGTGGCTAGCCCCAATCCGGTCCCAATGCCGGGATTTTTTGTTGTGAAAAAAGGCTCGAAAATATGGGCCAGAGTCCCTTCATCCATGCCACAGCCATTATCCTGAACCGCAAGCCGCACATACTCTCCGGTGATAATTTCCGGATGGAATTCTTGGTCCTGCTGACCCAGCATGACGTTTTCAGTCTGAATTAATATGAGCCCGGTCCCACTAATGGCGTCCCGGGCGTTCAGGCACAGGTTGGTCAGGATTTGATCAAACTGGGTCGGGTCGATTTTGACCGTCCAAAGCTCTGCGGCAGGGTTCCAGACGACCTCAATATTTTCACCGATAAGCCGCCGCAGAATGTTTAACATCCCATCGACCAGAGCGTTGACATCCAGCAATTTGGGTTTAATGGTTTGTTTTCGCGCATAAGTCAGCAGCTGCCGGGTCAGGTCTGCCGAACGATTGGCTGCTGTTCGGATCTCCTTAAGGTTATTATAGATACGATCGTCTTGGTCCGATCGTCTCAGCGCGATTTCAGCATGCCCAATGATGACACTGAGCATATTGTTAAAATCATGGGCAATCCCACCGGCCAGTTGGCCAACAGATTCCATCTTCTGTGCCTGCATGAGTTGATCCTGTAGCTTGACGTGCTCTTCTTGCGCTTGTTTTTTTTCCGTGATATCCCTGGCCGTACTGGCAAAGCCACAGACTTGACCATGATCATCATACTCGGCCCGAATGGACCATTCTATGGAATAGACCTGGCCGTTGATACTCTTCAGACGATTTTCAAAAGAAAAAACTTTCTGCTTGTTCTTAAGCCAGCGGGAAAACGCAGCCATTGTCCTGGCACGGTCATCCGGGTGGATAAAATCGAAAGCAAACCGGCCGACGCACTCTTCTGGACTCAAACCGTAAAATTTATTGGCCGCATGATTTGCAAACAAAAAACGCCCATCTTTATCAACCCTGGTGATGAGATCCGGGGTCCCTTCAACAAGTTCAAAATACTGGTTACGACTTTCCTTTAACCTTTGTTCAGCGCGTTTTTGCTCGGTCATATCATGAATAATACTGATAACCCCGCCCTGCCAGCCCACTTTTTCATTGATCGTCGTCACGGTGACTTTAGTATCGATCAGAGTCGAATCCTTGCGTTTCATGCGGATTTTCGCCTGATAAACCCCTTGTCTGGTCAGTACCGGTTCGCCACTTCGGCTGAATTCCTCATAAGATTGAACGCTCTCATGAAGGATAAGGGTGTTTTGACCAAGTAATTCTTCGCGATCATAACCAAACAGTTTTTCGGCGGCAGGGTTGCACTCGGCAATGGACCGGGTGTCCGGGTTGATCAGGAGCACAGCCTCGCCAAGGCTGGATAGGATAACCCCCAAAAGGTGTTGGGTGTTTTTCAACTCTTCAGTAGCATGGGCCTTGACGATTTGCTGCTGCGCATGACCGGCCAGCCAGTAAATCAGGACTGCGGTCAGACTGACATAAACCAACCCTTTGATCGTCTCAACGATAAAAGCATCGACCTGATCAATGACAACGTACAACACCAGCAAATCGGAGAGGACAATCCAGAGAATCCCGAACACAATGTAAATCAACACAAAGCGGCCCGGCGTGATGGCAAAGCGGCTTCTTTCCGGCAGGGAGTTGCCCCATTGCCGAGAACCATTGATGTCCTTCGATTGTGCCATGATGATCCCTTTTCCTTTCAGGGATCAAAGTCAATAGATCGAAAGATTTCTAAGAACCGACGATCCCCGGCTGGGTCGAGACATACTTACAGTATATATGAAGTATAGCGATCATTTCCTGCAGGCGGTTGAAAAAGAGTCGGCCGGAATAAGAATCAGAAGATAGCCCGACTGAGCAAACCTCCCGCCAGAATCATACTGCTGACAAAGTATCCAAACACAAATGCCCAACCCGCGTTCCAGAAGAAACCAAATGCGGTCATGACCGCCTCGCCATAAAGCTGCCAGAAGCTATTTGTCATGAAGAAAACTCCTTAAATTCCGTTTCCTGCTCAGCGTTCCGTGAATCGTATTTTTCCCCTTTCTTTCTTTTCACCCTAACATAAATACCGGGAATGTCGAGGAAACGCCCCTGCGACGCAGCTTCAGCCACAGCCGTGAACCGGATCAGAAATGACTCCCTGGGCTCATCTGTTGTCAGCGGCTATGTTCGGATGACAGCGCGTTACGGATCAGAAACAAAGTCGGACATTGACAGCCCGTAACCGACGGGCTACACCTTGATCATGGGACAGGCCAGGGGGATACAATAGCGGCTTTGAACGTTTAAGGGGCGATGGCAGCAAAACCGGGACTGTCCCCGCATGGGGGCTGTCCCAGGTCTTTGCGGTGCAAACCGCCAGCGCTCCAAGGGCCGCAAACATCTGGGACAGCCCCAGATAGGGCTTGGGACAGTCCCGAGTTTGCTACGAAAGTGCTTAAACAAGCGTCATTAGTGCAGGTCCCCATCTCACAAAAAGCAATGAGCAGATTTCCATTAATATTGATCGCCCAGCCATGGGTTCAACAAACGATATTTTCATAGCCTGCGTAACAAAGGATAAGCAAAATCACCATGAACAGAATCTTACTGGCCGGGGCAACCGGCTACCTGGGCGGCTATATCGCCAAAGAGCTGCAACGCAGTTCCTGCTTCTGCCGAGCCATTGTCAGAAACCCGGCCAAACTGAAAGACAAAGGAATCAAGGTCGATGAGATCGTCGCGGCGGAGTTGACCGAACCAGCCACCTTGCAGGGCTGCTGTCAGGGAATCGATACGGTGATTTCCACGGTCGGCATTACCCGCCAGAAGGACGGGCTGAGCTATATGGAAGTCGATTATCAGGCCAATCTGAATCTGCTGTCGGAAGCTAAAAAAAGCGGCGTTAAAAAGTTTATTTATGTGTCCGTGATCAACGGGGACAAACTGCGCCATTTGCAGATCTGCGCGGCCAAGGAACGGTTTGTCGCCAAGCTGCGCGGTTCGGGATTGGCGTATTGCATCGTTCGGCCTAACGGATTTTTCTCTGACATGGCGGAATTCTTCAGAATGGCTCAGCAAGGACGCATCTACCTGTTCGGCAGCGGCAAACTGCGGTCCAACCCGATCCACGGCGCGGACCTGGCCCGGTTCTGCGTAGAAGCGATCAGCAGCAGCATAACCGAGCTTGAGATCGGCGGCCCGGAAACCCTCAGTCAACGGGAGATCGCCCTGCGCGCATTTGCCGTTGCCGGGAAACCGCCGAAGATAACCTGCGTCCCCGACTGGCTCAGAGTCGCGGTGCTGCGCCTGGCAAAAATCTTCATCCCCGCCAAGACCTACGGCCCGCTGGAATTCTTCCTGACCGTCATGGCCATGGACATGCTCGCCCCGGAATACGGCAGCCACCGCATCAAGGACTTCTTCGCCACCTTGAAAAATCAATAGAATTGAAATTCAGTGTTCAATAAAAATCGGCTCGCCGGAGCTCACAAATCAGCTATAATTCTTTCACCACCCGGCAGGTTAATTCGTTGTCATCCGGAAATACTGGATGGCAATCATTAAGTTTTCAGATTAGAAACAAGCAGTTTCCCCTTGTGGCAAAGACATCAAGGGCTTGCGCGGAGGCGTACACAGGTACGCCGCACAAGTCAGCCTGCAAATTGACGCGGCTACAGCGGAAAAAAGCCGTTTTTGGATGGAAACTAACTCGTTGTCATCCGCAAACTCTGGAGGGCAACGGTTAAGTTTTCAGATTGGAAACGAGCAGTTTTCCGTTGTAGCAAGGAAATCAAGGGCTTGCGCGGAGGCGTACACCGGTACGCCGCACAAGTCAGCCTGCAGATTGACGCGGCTACAGCGGAAAAAAGCCGTTTCCGGATGAAAACTAACTCATTCCCGCCGATCACACCAACGGAGGTTTCATGAAAAAAAACAAACTCTTTACCTGGCTCCTGTTCCTGCTGGCGGGAGTGCTTGCCCTGACCGGTTGTTCGTCCCACCTGGTCACGATCAGCCCTACCCCGCCGGCCCATTATGAGAACCTGGGACCGGTCAGCGGCACCGCAACCGGTTCTCTCGGCATCCTGAGCACCGCTTATTACTTTGTCCCCATGGGGATCAATTCGCGGGTTGAGCGAGCTTATCAGGATGCCCTGAGCAAGGCTCCGGGCGCGACCGGGCTGATCAATGTCACCTACCAGGAAGATTGGTACTGGTGGCTGATCGGAACAGCACGAAAAGTAACCCTGACCGGCGATGCCATAAAGGAAGTCACCCCATGATGATAAAACGATCCCTTATCTTTGCGGTATTACTGACCAGCCTGGCGCTGGCCGGCTGTACGGGCAGGCCGGCCCCCCTGACCGCAGCCAACCACCAGGTCAGTCTGGACAGTGTCGATATGACCCGTGGCCGCGCCATCTCCGCTTCGGCCAGTGGTATGCAATTGCTGCTGTTCATCCCCATCAGCATCAACGATCGTCACGAGCGTGCCCTGCAACAACTGCGCGCCCAGGCCGGGGGAGATTACATCAGCGACGTCAAGGTCGAAGAATCCTGGACCTATGCCCTGGTCGGCACGGTTTACACCACCAAGCTCGTGGCCACCGCATATCCTTATAAGTAAACCGATTGCACCGTTCACGGACCGATGGCAGGGGTAGCGCAGCTTGCACCGCCCCTGCCATCGCCGTTACCCAAGGAGCCGGACTCGCGCGATCCCAAACCGGGAAGACCGTTGGCCCGGCAAATTCTTCCTAAATTTGTCTCATTTTGACAATCATCAATAGCATCTTAATACAGCGCCGTTCTCCTCCGCGGCTCCGCAATGAAAACAGCCGGTTAAAGAATCCTGCCGGCATCCCGGGTAAATTCTTACTGCGACCAGTTCTCTTGTTCGTCTGGAAACTGTGTGTAATCCTTATAAGTTGCATTCCCCTGAAGCGATTTTTGCAAATCCGCCGGGCAAACCGAAAAGGTTCTGCAGGCGCAAAAAGAGACGGCGGCAACAGTGCTGATCGCATCTCCATGGCAGAACCATTCTTTAATAATTTCAATGCACTTAAATCTTTTCATTGGATTTTACGGGGTTTGGCACGTGGAATGCTTTATCAAGAAGGGAAACTGTGTACGACCCGCCGCTGCAGAGGTTGATACTGTTGAGCAACCGGCTGTTCCTGACGCCAACAGAAAACGCAGCAGTGCGGTTGTTGAAAATGTGCAATGCCTGGCATGAAGACCCTGGGGTCTGCCGAAAAACTGCCGCCTAATCCGTTGAAAAAATCCTGGGAAATGGGCTGTTTCAAAGAGTGTTCCGCTTATTGCAGGAGGGATGATAACGGACTTGAAGCCACCCGGAACCAAAAGGATAAGGCCATGTTTCCAATCCTGTCAGATCCATCGTCGCTTCTCCTCAACCTCATGCTGCTCACCCCCGTAGTTGCCGTTCCCGGCGAGCCCCACACCTCCGATCACTTTCTGCTGTTGCTGTTTATCGGCTTTTGCTTTTTGCTGGTTGCCGCGCAACTGCTGGTCGCTCTACGGCTGTTGGCCATCACCATCAGGGCGGTGCTGGCCGAACACAAAACCTGCGTCACACCGAGCGCTGATCCTCCCGGGGTGACGCAGAAAACCAAAAGCTGAAACCCGGGAAAAACTAACCGTCGGCCTGCGCACTGCGCTCCGTTCTCTCCCCTGCTCCTGCTGCCTGGCCCCGGAACTGACTGACGTACAAACGGTGATATGCTCCCTGCCGGGCGAGCAGCGTTTCGTGGGTCCCCTGCTCGATGATCCGCCCCTGGTCGATGACGATCACCTGGTCGGCCGTGGCAATGGTCGACAGGCGGTGGGCGATCACAAAGCTGGTGCGCCCCTTCATCAGTTCCTGGAGGGCTTTTTGAATCCGTGCTTCGGTGCGGGTATCGACCGAACTGGTAGCCTCGTCGAGGATCAGGATAGCCGGGTCGGCGAGGATCGCGCGGGCGATGGTGACCAACTGACGCTGCCCTTCGGAGAGGTTGCCGCCGCGTTCAGAGAGCAGCGTGTTGTAACCTTGCGGCAAGCGGCGGATAAAGCCATCTGCATGGGCCAGCCGGGCTGCGGCCATGACCTCTTCATCGCTGGCGTCGAGACGGCCGTAGCGGATATTTTCCAGCACCGATTCGCTGAACAAAAAGGACTGCTGCAGAACCACGCCGAGCTGGCGGCGCAGACTGTCACGCGAAACCGTACTGATATCGATCCCGTCGATGCGGATAGTCCCTTGCTGGGGATCATAAAAACGCGACAGCAGGTTGACGATGGTGGTCTTGCCGGCCCCGGTATGCCCGACCAGGGCGATGCGCTGACCGGGCCGGGCATGGAGCGAGAGATCCTGCAGCACCGGTGTATCGGGTTGGTAAGCGAAGCTGAGATGGTCGAATTCAACATCCCCGGCGACCTTGGCCAGCTCCGGCGCATTCGGAGCATCCCCCTGCTCCGATTCAGTATCAAGCAGATTGAAGATCCGTTCGGCTCCGGCCAAAGCTCCCTGCACCTGATTGTAAAGGTTGCCGAGCTGGCGTAGGGGTTCGGCAAAACGCCGCGAATAGGTAATGAAAGCCGCGATGGTGCCGATGCTGACCAGCCCCTTGATGGCCAGCCAGCCGCCCAGTCCGCAGAGGATTGCGATGTTCAGATTGGAGAGGATGCCCATCATCGGCATCACCAGCAGGGCCAGGGTCATGGCCTTGATGCCAACCGTACGCACCTCGTCATTGGCTTGGTCAAAGCGGTCCAGGACATATTCTTCCTGGCCGAAGGCGAGCACCACCCGCTGGCCGCTGTAGGTTTCTTCCAGGACCGCGTTGAGTCCGCCGAGACGTTCCTGATAGCTGCGAAAAGCCGTACGGGTCTTGCTGCCGACTGTGCCGACCAGGCCGATCATCAACGGAAAGACGATCATCGAGCCGAGGGCCAGCCAAGGACTGAGTACGAAAATGATGCCGAGTATCCCGACCAGGGTTAGCAGCCCGGTAAAGAACTGGGCGGCGTTGTCGGTGAGGACGCGGCTGATGGCATCCATATCATTGGTCAGCCGGCTCATCAGGTCCCCTTGCTGGCGGGTATCGAAAAAGCGCAGGGAAAACGTCTGCAGACGGTCGAAGAGCTCGGCGCGCAGTTTGCGCATGGCCCGTTGGGAGATTCCCGCGAGCAGCAGGCCCTGAACCGCCTGCGCTGCGGAGGCCAGCGCATAGGCGGCCAGCATGAGCAGGGTCATTTGCAGCAAGGCGGACAGATTGCGCCCCGGCAGCTGGTCAATAGCCCGCCCCATCAGATAGGGACCGGTTAAGGCCAGAATCGTTCCACAAAAGGCGATCAGCGCAACCAGGATAATGGCGCCACGTTCGGGGCGCAGGTAGTTCACCAGGCGACGCAGGGTCTGACGGGTGTCTTTGGCCCGTTCGATGTTATGCCGACCGGGACCGCGGCCGCCCGGGCCAGGCATGCCGCTCGTCCGTGTCGGCGCGGTGCGCTGTTCAGCCATGGGCGCCTCCTGTTGCGTTAGTCGGTTCCCCCAGCTGAGACCGATAAATATCTCGATAGACCTCACTGCTGGTAAGCAGTTGCTGATGATTGCCGATGGCGCTGACCCGCCCCTGATCAAGAACGACGATCTTATCCGCCAGCAGCACGGTACTGATGCGCTGGGCCACGATGATCCGGGTTGTGGCATTGTTCCCCTCGGCAATCAGGCGATCCAGTGCATCCTGCAGCCGTACTTCGGTCTCAACATCAAGGGCGCTGGTAGAATCGTCGAGAATCAGGACCTGCGGTTTGACCAGTAACGCCCGGGCAATGGCGAGCCGCTGGCGCTGGCCGCCGGATAGGGTCACGCCGCGCTGGCCAACCAGAGTCTGGTAACCTTCAGGAAGTTCTTCGATGAATTCGGCGGCCTGGGCTGCCCGGGCCGCGGCCCGCACCTCATCGTCACTAGCCGTCCGGTTCCCATAGCGGATGTTATCGGCAATGGTGCCGCTGAACAAAACGGATTCCTGCAGGGCAATGCCGATGGCACAGCGCAGAGTGGTCAGGTCAAGGTCGCGGACATCGACACCGTCAAAGGTCACCCGCCCGGAGCTAACATCGTAGAAACGTGGAATCAGGTGAATCAGGGTCGATTTGCCCGCCCCGGTAGCGCCGACGATGGCCAGGGTCTCGCCCGCTTCGGCCACAAAGGAGATGTCGGTCAAAGCTGGTTCGGCATGCTCCCCGGGATAACTGAAGCTGACCTTTTCAAAGACAATCCGCCCGCCGGGCTGCGCCACAAGCTCCGCCGTGGTGGTGGCCCGCGGCTGGGCCTCGGCATCGAGGACCTCGAGAATTCGTCGTGCTGAAGCATCGGCCGCGGAGATCGGGCCGAGCATGGCGGTGAGCATCAAAATCGGGAACAGGGCAAAAGACAGATAATTGATGGAGGCCACCACTTCCCCAACCGTCATCCCGCCGGAAATTGCGGTGGTCCCGCCAAGCCAAACTGCGCCGACAATCGCCAGATTGAGGATCAGTAGCATCAGTGGCGAAAACACCGCCATCAGCCGGGCGACCCCGATGGTCCCTTCGGTGAGCGCCTCATTGGCAGCATCGAAGCGCTTCGATTCATGGCTGCTGCGCACAAAAGCCTTGACCACCCGGACCCCGGCCAGGTTCTCCTGCAGGACCACATTGAGCCGATCAAGCAACTGCTGGACACGCAGGAACATGGGTTGGCTGCGCCGGGCAAAAAGCCAGACCAGGACCATGATCAGCGGCACGAACACGGCCATGATCAAGGACAGGCGGGGGCTGGTGACAATCAGCAGGATAATCGCACCAACCGCCCAGATCGGCGCGCGGGTCAAAATCCGCAGGGAGAGCATGACGATCATCTGCACGGCATTGACATCACTGGTCGAACGGACGATCAGCTTGCCGGTCTGCAGGGTGTCCAAAGTGGCAAAAGAAAAAGTCTGGACGCGGCGGAGTAAGGCGCTGCGCAAATCGGCACCGAAGTTCATGGCCACGCTGACGGAGAGGTAGTTATTGGCGATAGCGAAACAGGCCGACGCCAGCGCGGCACCGGCCATGAGCAGGGACGTGGAAATGACCACCTGCAGGTTGCCGGCGGCGATCCCCTGGTCGATGATCCGCTGGGTCAGATGAGGAATAAGCAGATCCGCCGCCACCATGGCAAACAACAGCAGCAACGCCGCATAGGACGCACGCCGATAAGGGCGCAAAAAGCCATATAACCGCAACAGTGATTTCATACCCCCTCCTTGCTCGGATGCTCCGACGTTTGGGGCAAGGTTTGGTCCAGGTAACGGTGAACTTTGAGGAGGGATTCCCTGAATATTTCCTGTTCGTCTGCGGTCAGGACCGAGCCCATCTCCTGATCCAGCTCGCGGAAAGATGCGCGGGCCTCCTGGTGCAGACTACGGGCCTTATCGGTCAGATAAACCCTGACCACACGCTGATCGTCCTGATCCCGGCGACGTTCGATCCAGCCGTCCCGCTCCATGCGCTGCAGGGTATTGCTGGCCGTCGGCGGGGCAATGTGCAGCGCCTGGGCGAGCGCCCGTTGGGACATGCCATCGTGGTTATGCCAGAGTTGCGCCAGGATCATGCCCTGGGCATGGTGGAGGCCGATGCTTTCCAGCTTCATGCGCCGGCTCCGGCCGACCAATCGGCAGACCCGGCCCAGCAGCTGGCCCAGGGTGACTTCTTGCTGATATTCTTCGGGTGGGGTTGTCATTGTCCTTTTCCTATATATTAGCTAACTAACCATTAGTTAGCTAATATACTCCCCGATCCCAAAGGAGTCAAGCAGGTGCGTGACCAGTCCTGCCGGAGCTCAGAAAAATGCCGCGATCACAGATCAAGCCCGGCATGATAGCCATGGTAAATGGCAGTGGTAATGTTAGCCGGCTGCACACAATCACCGATCAGCCGCACCTCGGGAGCGGCATCCAGCAAGGCCGCGGCCTCTTCCCGGCGGGCCTGCTGGCCGGCCGCGCAGATCACGCTGGCTGCGGCAATCAGTTGCGGCTGCCCCTGGCTATCGATGCAGAGAACGCCTTCCGTGGTCACTTCGACCGCGCGCATCTTGAGATGGATGGTCACCAGCGGCTCCAGTTCCGCCAACAGAATCGGCCGGTGCCTAATATTGCTGTCAACGGCCAGGTCGGCCCGCATCTCCACCAAGGCCACCTGTTTCCCCTGCTTGGCCAGATGCAACGCCAATTCACACCCCGACAGGCCGCCACCGATGACCACAACCTGATCCCGGACTTCGTCCTGGCGCAGATGATACTCGTTGACCGTCATCACCCGGGGCGCAGCAAGACCCGCCACCGGCGGCAGCAACGGCTCGGAACCGATGGCCACAATCAGGGCATCCACCTGCTCCGCCTCCACATACTCCCGGGTCACCGTGGTATTACAGCGAATCTCGACCCCGGCCAGCTCCGCCAGCCGGCCGAGAGTCACCCCGAGTTCATACATCTCCCGTTTAAAGGGGAGCGCACTCTCGCAGTTCAGAATACCACCGACCTTGGCGGTCTTTTCACAGAGGATGGCCCGGTGACCGCGCCGGGCCGCAGTTAACGCCGCTTCCAGGCCGCCGGGGCCGCCCCCGGCCACCAGGACCTTGCGCGGTCGCGGGCTGGGGTAAAGCTCGGTCCCATCCAATTCGCGACCGATAAGCGGATTGACAGCACAGCGGCGGGTAGCCGTGACCGCCCGTTCAGCCATGCAGGTAAAACAGCGCAGGCAATGGACAATTCTCTCATCCTGATTGAGCATGACCTTTCTGGGCAGTTCATGATCAGCCAGCAGCGCCCGGGCCATTTCCACCACATCGGCTTTTCCGCTGGCGATAATCTCTTCCATCATGGCCGGATCATTCAGCCCGCCAATGGTCGCAACCGGCACTTGGACATGGGGCTTAATAGCCGCCGCCAAGTGAACATTGCTGCCGTGGGGCAGAAACATGGAGGGGTGAGTCTGGGCAAAACCGCGTTGGTAGGTCCCGGCGGAAACATGGAGTAGATCGATTTTTGTTTCGAGAAGTTTAGCGATTTCGATACCGTCGGCAATGGTATAGCCGCCGTCGAACAGTTCCGATCCACTCATCCGGAATTCGATGGGAAAGCCCGCCCCGACCCGCGCGCGGACGCTGTCGAGAACTTCAGCGGCAAAGCGCACCCGATTTTCGAGGGAGCCGCCGTACTCATCGTTGCGCTTATTGAAATAGGGGGAAAGAAACTGGTTGATCAGCCAACCGTGGCCGCCGTGAACCATGATCATTTCGAAACCGGCCCGTTTGACCAGGGCCGCTGCGTCTCCGTAAGCCTCGACAATGGCTGCGATCAGTTCGCGGCTCAGCGCTTTGACCGGTATCCCGTCGGCCCTGACCCCGTCGCTTGGCCCATGCTGGGCCAACGAACCCTTGCGCCCCTGGTCGGTCAGGTAGGTTCCCGCAAACTGACCGGAATGGGAGAGTTCCACACTGGGGATGGCCCCGTGACGACGGATGGCATCAGCCGTATAGGCAAAACCCGACAGGGAACCCGGAGTGGTCAGGTCGATATGAAAAGCATGGGAGCCGTCGGTTTGCGGATGCACCATCAGCTCGCTGACCGTCACCGCCGCCGCTCCGCCTTTGGCCCTGAGTTCATAAAAAGCCGTTGAGCCACGTCCGATACAGCAGTCGGCGGTGATATCCGTGCCCCCCATGGGAGCAGAGAACATGCGGTTGCGAAAGGTCACTTTGCCAAGGGTCAGGGGTTGACAAAGATGGGGGAATTTCCGTTCCATTCAGGCCTCCTTATCGATCTGGGTTAACGAGGATGACAAGTGCCTTGAGGAAATATCAGCATTACATTATATATATTGGGAAATTTAACAGGGAATGGAAAAGAATACAGCAAAAAACTCACAACGACTTGAATTTGCAACAATAAGGCTTGCTTCCCCCGGAACAACCGACATACACTCGCGGCTCCTTTTAACCTGGAAAGATATGCCAGTGAATCCAACTGAACAGCAAAGCAACGACCCCTTGCACGGCATCACCCTGGAACAGATCGTTCTTCGTCTGGTCGATTATTACGGCTGGGAAGAGTTGGGAGAATTGATCAGCATCCGCTGTTTCAATAACGATCCCTCGGTTAAGTCGAGCCTTAAATTCCTCCGCCGGACCCCCTGGGCCCGCAAACAGGTGGAGGATCTCTACCTGGCCTGCCGCCACGACGCGCTGTTAAGCGCAGAGTAAATGGTGCCTGATCTGCACCTGTTTATCGACGGCAGTGTCGACCCCCGTAGCAGAATCGGCTTTGGAGCCTGGCTGCTCCTAAACAGCCTGCCACCGACCAGCGCCGGGCTGCAGGACCGGGTACGGACCAGACGTTTCTCCGAGACCTCTTCCACCCGCTTGGAACTGCAGACCCTGTTGTGGGCCCTGCAGGAATTGCCACCCACACCCCTCTCTGTGTACATCCACACCGACTCCCAGAATATCGCCACACTCCTGATAAGAAAAGAACGCCTGCTCAGGCAGGACTTCTGCGCCAAAAGCGGCAGCCCCCTTAACAACGCCCAGCTTTATCGAGAACTTTATCAACTCATGGATGAGCGCGACTGTACCTTTGTCAAACAAATCGGCCATCAACCCACCAGTCAAAAGACCCTGCTTGACCAACTCTTCAGCCTGGTCGACCGGGCCGCCAGACAGGCCCTGCGTCGGGCCGTTTGATTCAACACCGCCCCCGGCGCAGGTGACCGGTCGGGAAATTTCGCACGCCGAGGTTGGCGTTATGCTAGAGCATGGTAAACTGTGAAAATTGAAAGTAAAAAACACCCCCTGTCAGGCGACCCCAAAATAGCCTGCAGAACTCACGGCTGGGCGCGCTCGGGATCAACGACGATCCTCTGTCGGGAATGGTAGCCCAGCAAAAGCAACGGCCAGCTCCGCAACCCCGCGAGGCTGCCCACAACGAACTGGCAGGGTTCCACAGCAAAGAGGCTCCGCAACCACCAGGGTCATTCCACTCACATTGGAAGGAGGGGGAAAATGGCACGTTGGTTCATGGTATTGGTCGGTCTGCTGTTTTTTTCCAGTCCGGCGACAGCTGAAGATATCGCCATCATCAAACATGTCCAGGGTTCCGTCTCCATCAAGCGCGCTGGCCAGCTGCTGCCGGCCCAACTGAGCGACAATCTGGCAGCTGGCGACATCCTGATCACGGCCTCAGGCAGCCGGATCGGCGTCATCTTTCATGACGGCAGCGTGCTCACTCTGGAACAGAACAGCCTGCTCCGCATCACCGCCTTTGAATTCAAGCCCATCGAAAACAAGTTCAAATTCAATTTAAACCTGAGTAAAGGGGCGACCCTGTTTGAAAGCGGAAAGATCGGCACCCTCGCGCCGGACAAATTCAGCCTGGATGTTCCTGGCGGATCCATCGGTATTCGCGGTACCAAATTCCTGGTTGAAGTGAGGTAGACAACATCATGAAAATTTTCTTTTATGCGTCCATGCTCTTTGCCGCCCTTAGTTTGAGTGCCTGTTCCAGCAGCCGCGTGATTTTACTGGACAACGGCAAAGCCCAGAATGCGGTGGTGGTCACCACCAAACAAGGGCAACAGGTTCTGGATAAAAAAAATACTTACCTGGATATCTCGGCAACCGGATCCTCGACGGTTAAGCCCATCAGTCCGCAACAGGTGCAACAGACCTACGGCACCCTGCTGGCCGCCGCCCCAAAAGCGCCGATCTCCTTCCTGCTCTACTTTGAAAACAACTCCACCAGCCTGACCGCCGCCTCGCAACGCCAACTGCCGACCATCAGCAGCGCCATCAAGGAGCGAATCCCCTGTGACGTCAATGTGATCGGGCATGCCGACCGGGCCGGCACAAAGGCCTACAACATCGACCTGTCGTTGCGCAGGGCGCGCCAGATCCGGGACTGGCTCTACACCCAGAAGCTGGATATTTCAACCATCATTGTCGAATCTTATGGCGAGGAGGATCCGCTGGTCCCGACCGCCGACGACATTGCTGAACCGCGCAATCGCAGGGTCGAAATTCTGATCCGTTAAGGTGGCGCAGATGAGTGTTTTAGCCAAAGCTTCCATTATCCTGCTCATCACCCTCGGCACGCATCTGCTGGTCTATTCCAGCGGAAGCATACCGTTTTTTGATTTTCGCCTGTTTGACCTGCTGTCGGCAGGAGAAACCGTTCCCTTTGAGCAGACGACCAATACAACGGTGGTGGTAGAAATTGATGAGGCCAGTCTTCGGCAGCTCGGGCAATGGCCCTGGCCGCGCATCCTGCTGGCCAAGGGACTCGAAGAGATCCTCAGGCAACGCCCCGCGGCAGTAGGCCTGGACATCTTTTTCCCGGAAGCGGATCGGACTTCGCCGGAGCAGATCATTCGCTTTTATCGGCAACGCATGGGCCTTGACATCGAGATCGCCGGGCTGCCCGAGGCACTGTTCGACCATGACCGGATTTTAGCCCATGTACTGGCCAGCGGACCGGTCGTACTGCCCCTTTTTGCATCTGCAGAAAAAGCGCAGGCCAGTCCACCGGAGCTGTTTCGGCAGGACATGTTTCTGCGCTTTCCCGCCGGGCTGGAAATTCCCAAGATAAAAAAGTTGCTCCTGAACACGCCTGTGCTGCAGCAGTCCGCAACCGGATTCGGCTATATCAACGCGACCATCGATAAAGATGGGGTGTTCAGGCGACAACCCTTGCTCATGGCCTATCAGGGACAGGCGCTGCCCAATCTGGCCCTGGCCATGCTCCGCCAGGTTGAGCCGGAGATGGAGATCCAACCGCCTCAAAACCGGTGGGCGGCGGCATCCATTGCCTTTGCCAACCGGGACATCCCCCTGACCCGCAACGGCGAAGTTCTCAACCTGCTCTACCCGCAACAGGCCTTTACCAGAGTCTCCTTTGCCGATCTGCTGACCGGGAATCTGGCCCCCTCGCTGCTGACCGGGAAATTCGTTTTCATCGGCGCAACAGCCGCCGGATTGTTCGACCAGTATATGACCCCACGGGGGGACATCATTCCCGGGGTCTTTGTCCACGCTGCGTTGTTGGAGAACCTGCTCCACGACCAGGTTCTCTACCAGCCCGAGCGCTCGAAGATGTTCTCCCTGCTGCTCTCCTTTTTCTGTTCCCTGTTCGTGGTCGGCCTGGTCTTTGAGCGGCATTATCTGACCTCGTGGATCGTCTACCTGGTCACCGTCATCGCCGCACTTATTGTTGCCTGGGAACAGTTACACAGTGGCGTCTATCTCTCAATCGGCTACTTTCTTACGCCCTTCTCCTTGCTGTTCTTCTTCATCTCCTTATTTTTTGCGGTGCTCCATTATGTGGAACGCAAACGCTTCCTTGAGGACCTCGGGGAAGCCCATTCCGCAACCATCGACAGCATGACCATGGTCGCCGAAAGCCGCGATGTCGAGACCGGCTCCCACATTATCAGAACCAAAGAATACATCCGCCTGTTGGCCGAATACCTGAGTCATATCCCGGCCTATAAAAGTTACTTGACCCCGCACATCCTTGACCTGCTCTATCGGGCTGCACCGCTGCATGATATCGGTAAGGTTGGCATCCCCGACGTGATCCTGCAAAAACCGGAACGCCTGACTGAACAGGAAAGGGAGATCATGCACAGCCATGTCGAGATCGGCCGGACAATCATTGAAAATGCCATCAACAGTTACAACAAAACCAATGAATTCCTGGCGATCGCGTCAAACATTGCCTACAGTCATCATGAAAAGTGGGATGGAACCGGGTACCCGTTGGGATTGCAAGGAGAGAATATTCCTTTGGAAGGACGGATGATGGCACTGGCCGATGTTTATGATGCGTTGATCAGTCGCCGCTGCTACAAAGAGCCCCTCCCCTTTGAAAAGGCTGAAAAGATTATCCTGGCCGACAGCGAAAAACACTTCGATCCACAGATCATTGCCGCCTTCATAGAGTTGAAGGAACAATTTCGGGATATTGCCCAACGTTACACGGAAACGGTGAATATCAACGCCCTGCACCTGAAACGGAAATCAATGCCACAATATTAAAGCCGGCCGGCTCAGACCAGGGCCTCACCGTCGGCTTTCACGGCCAGCCGTCCATCAGCCGAGAACTCCAGGGAGATATCGCTGTCAGAACGCTGGCTGGAAAACAGGTAGCTGTATTTGGCAATGACGGCGTCAATCTCCGCCTGCCCTGAAGCGGCCCGGTATTCGTCCTGGAAGGCCAGCGCATCTCTCATCCCAGCCAAGTGGGAGGCCAGGGCATTGACGGTACGGAGTTCTTTCTCCATAGCGGGATTGTCGTCAAGCATCTGCTGAAATTCTGAGGCATATGGATAGTCATCAGGCAGCTCCATTGCTCCATGCGAATCGTAGCTGATACTGTTCGGTGCGGAAGGGATATGGTATTTTGCCAGCAACCCCGACATGGCGCCGGAGATATGCTCGCTCAAAGCAGCGACGTTTTTCTGAGTCGGCAGCAACAACGGGGGCAGTTCCGAGTTCTCAAAACTGAGACTGTCCATCCCCGAAAAATAATCGTTGAGATCCACCCCGATCCAGCCCCGGTCTGTATTCATGGTCGTTGCATCAGCAGCTACGGTGTTCTCTTCTGCCGCCTCCCGAGCCGCAAGCAGCTTACGGGCTTCCTGCGAAATGGAAGTGCTATCCGTGCCCTTGGGTGCGGCCGCGGCACTGTTGCTAGCTGCAGCGTACGCGTCCGCTGACCTGCCCGACAGAGTGCTGACCGAGTTATAGAGACCATAACCGGTGGTGGATTGAATATTCATGACGTGTTTCCTTTCCTGTACGGCCAGTCTTGTCAGTTCATGACCAAAAACCGTTGTCTATGCCTTCTTCTCTATCGGCAGGAAGGATCTATTTTTTTAGCCCAATTGAACTTTTCCGCAACGAACCCGCCCCGCAACAGATAACCAATTCTGTTATAATTAGTTGTCATCCGGAAACGGCTTTTTTCCGCTGTAGCAGCGTCAATCTGCAGCCTAACTTTGTGCGGCGTAGTGGTGTACGCCTCTGCCCAAGGCCTTGATTTCCTTGCCACAACAGAAAACTACTCGTTTCCAATCTGAAAACTTAACGAATTGCCAGCCAGTATTTCCGGATGACAACTCGTTAAAAAAAGACCTGACTCTTCAGAAAAGGAGCCAACTATGAGCAATGATGCCGACAAACTCACCATCGACGGAGCCAGCCCGGAACTGCTGGTATCGATGACCGAATATCAAAAAGGCTCGGTGGTTAGCCGGACCCTGCTGCAGAATGACAGCGGCACTCTGACCGTGTTCAGCTTTGACGAGGGACAAGCCCTCTCCGAGCATACCGTCCCTTACAACGCGTTCATTCAGGTTCTGGACGGGACCGCAGAGATCACCATCGGCGAAAAGATCTGCTCGGTCAAAGCCGGGGAAATCGTGTTGATGCCCGGCGGGGTTCCTCATGCGGTCAAAGCGGTGAAAAAATTTAAGATGTTGCTGACCATGTTCAGGAAGAAGGTGGCGTAAGGGGATATTGGGCAGAACGAGGGCCGCCGTTTTTTCTCGTTGATTAACGTTGAGGTTTGGGTCTCACAGCAAAATCCAAATCCCCCTGAGTCCCCCTTTGCTAAAGGGGGAGAAAAACAGGCGAGCATTTCTGCTTTACTAACTGAAGCAGGTTGTCCTCCTTCCTCCTTGATGGGGGAAGGTCGGGATGGGGGTGAGACAATCCCACGGTCAATTTCGCGATCAAGACAAAGAATCATGTCCGACGGAAGAGGTCGCCGGTTTCTCTTGTTACTCAGCGACCGTAATCGGCCATACCAAAAATCTGCAAAGCCCTAAAATCAAGACCGAAGCGCCGCCCGCCGCCCTCTTGGCTTATACTGAGAAACACACACCAACCACGACACTGAGGCAATATCATGACCGAACAACTATCCCCTCCCCTACAGCGCCAGTTGCTCGATGCTGATCCGTTTCAACAGTTTCGCCACTGGCTGACGGACGCTGAGCAGGCCGGGATTGAACTGGCCAATGCGATGACTTTGGCAACGGCAGATCGTGACGGGAAACCTGCGGCACGGATTGTTTTGCTGCGGGGGATCGACGAGCGCGGATTTGCCTTTTTCAGCAATTATCACAGCCGTAAGGGGCAGCAGCTGAGTGAGAACCCGTTTGTTGCGCTGGTTTTTTACTGGCCGGAGTTGGCCCGGCAAGTGCGGATTGAAGGGACCGTGGAGCTGCTCAGCCCGACCGAGTCGGATCATTACTTTGCCAGCCGGCCCAGGGGCCATCAGCTCGAAGCCCATGCCTCCGCGCAAAGTCAGAGCATTGCCAGTCGGCAATATTTAGAGCAGGAATTCAGCAAAGTGGAACAACAATTTGCCGGACAGGACGTCCCTCGCCCGCGGCACTGGGGCGGCTACCGGGTGGTTCCGCAGGTTCTGGAATTCTGGCAACAGGGCACCCATCGCCTGCATGACCGGCTGTGCTATCGCCGCGGCAAAGCTAATGGTTGGGTGATCGAGCGCCTGGCGCCCTGAAACCGTCTACGGTTCGACTTTATTGGTCACTGGCTTCCGGTCCAAAACCTCCCGCACCGCCTGCAATAGCCTTGGCATGGGTAAAGGTTTGGTCAGATAGCCGGCGAAGCCCAGATTCAACGCTTCTGTTTCGGTTAACTTGGAGCTGTAGCCAGTCAGCAGCAGGATGGGGAGATCGGGCCTGAGTTTATGAAATTCGGCAAGTAATTCCACCCCGGTCAACTTGGGCATGGTCTGGTCCGTAATCACCAAGGAATATTTATCCCGATCCCGGCTGACCCGCTCCAAGGCGGCAATGCTATCGGTCTCCGCCACCACCTGGTAGCCCATGGCCCCCAAGGTCATGGAAAAAGTCCGTACCAGCAGCTCCTCATCATCGACAATTAAGATGGATTCCGTCCCTCCGAGCAATTTCTCTTCAACCGCTTCTGTTTGGTCCAACGGTGTTGGAACGGTCGGGAAAAACAGCTCAAACCTGGCCCCATGTCCGGGCCGGCTTTTCACCTGAATGAATCCGTTATGGTTTTTAACGGTGCCGAGGACCGTCGACAAGCCGATGCCGGTCCCATCTGCCGCTCCTTTTGTGGTAAAGAACGGATCAAATATTTTTTCGATTGTTTCGGCGGGCATCCCGCAACCGGTATCTTCGATCCCAAGCGCCACGAAATGCCCAGGGGGCGCGTTAAACCGGTCCGGAATCTGTTCCTGCTGCAGTTCGACCCGTTCAAATGAAATGGTCAGGGTGCCTTTTTCGCCCATGGCATAAACGGCATTGGTGCAGATATTGACAATCGCTTCCTGAAGCTGATTGGCATCAGCGTTCACATAGAGGTCCTGATCCTTGAGTTCAATGTGAGTGTCAATCTTCACCGAAGAAGGAAGGGTTGATCTTAACAGCTGCAATGTCTCGACAAGACATTTGGAAAACTGGACCGGAATGAATCGAGGTGGCTCCTTCCGGCTGTAGGACATGATTTTTCTAACCAGGTCACTGGCTCTCTGAGCCGCAATGAACGCATTGCGCAGATGCTCCATGCCGACAGTATTCCGCTGCATCTTGAGTTGAGCCAGCTCCAGGTTACCGAGGATGATCGCCAAGTTATTATTAAAATTGTGAGCGATTCCACCAGCCATGGTGCCGATGGTTTCCATCTTCTGCGCCTGTCGCAGCTGGAATTCCAGTTCAGCCTCACGGGTCACATCCCGCAAAATCAGAATCAGCCGGCCGGCATTCTTCTTGTCATGGGACAAAGGGGACAGGATTAACTCTTTCTCAATGGTCGCCTGATCCATTCGCGTAGCGCTGAACCGGCCGGTCCAGAACAGCTCGTTGTCAATAGCCGCCCGGATGGAAGATGTCTGTTCGCTGGGAAGAATTGCATCCCCAAGCTCAAATATCCCCTTTCCTAATAGCTCTACAGACGATTTTTCAGTCAGATTCATCAGCCCCTGATTGACATAATCGATAGTGCCGCTTCTCCCTGCGATAGCCAGCCCAAGGGGACATTCGTCGAGGGCCGCGACCAACTGCCTGGATTGGCGATTGAACTGATCACGCAACTGGGCTGCCCGGGCATAGAGATAAGCTCCCAGCAGGCTGAGAACTGCCATAAATGCCGCACTAAGCCCTAAAGAGTGGACACGGGAAGCCATCAGCCCGGAGATGGTTCCAGGCGGCAGCCGCTCCAGGAGGGTCCAGCGTTGTTCAACTGATTGTGGTGCGGCATCTTCAATCCGGGGGTTAAAGAGAAATTGGGCGATATTGACTGAAAGAAAGGCTGAGAGCCCCTGCTCACTGAAAAAATATCCGCGGGGTGACGCAGCAATCCTGGCCCACAGCTCCGGTTCTTCCTTGGACAGCGTGAACTCCTGCCGGGTCGGCAGCATAAAACCCCACTCTTTTTCTTGAACGGAGCCCTTGAGATAGAAGCCTTCGCCGTTAACAAGCTGAATCTGGCCCCGGCTGACCGGAAAAATATCGTTCAACCCCTGCAGCAGGTTTTCAGCCAGGTAGTTTAACACCAACACCCCGGCAACCTGATCGCGGCTATCGATGAGCTTCATAGCCACCCGGATCATTGGCTTGTAGGGGAGTTCAATCACTCCGTTTTCAACATTCAAGTCAAGCGGGGACGCATAGAAAACCCCGGGGGGTAAGGCGATGGCCTGCTCGAAATAATAGCGTTGCGATTTGTCCTGCAGTTCTTCATCCCCGACAATGACAGCCTTCCCCGGCCGGGCATTCACCCTGATCACTTCCATACCATCCGGGGCTAACAATCGGATATGGTCATAATGGTGGCGCAGATTAACAAAATCGCTGAAGCGGATTTCCAGATTGTGGCGAGCAACTAATGAGGGGCTATCGAGATAGGTCCTTAAAACGCTGCTGGACGAAAGCAACGCAAGGTCGCCGGTCAAGTCCTGCAACTCTTTTTTGAGATAAAATTCGCTGAGGTCGAGATTCCGGGTCAACTCCGCCTTGAGTTGGATTAATTCCTGACGGTACAGTGAATTGTAGAATCCCCAGGTGGCCAAGCCGATCAGGATCAGGCACACCCCCCAAATCACCGCAAAGCGTTTGAGCCATGGGTCGTCGTTTCGTTGTTGAAACTGAAACGCCATGTTCCCTCCCAGTAGAACAACATAAAAGCTTACACTGAATGATCAGGGCGTAGCAGGTCGCTGTGGAAGATCCGTTTGCCCTCGCCTGGAGAACGGTGAAATCCTCACCGAGCAGACATGACGTTTATTTTAAACCACTGCACAGAAAAAAGAAAAGGGGCCACAATGGCCCCTTGGACGAGGGAGTCGTCGGGAATACATAACAATGTACAGACTGCTGTACATCTGCCGGGCGGAGAACCGGCGTTCATGACAGAGGCAATACTCTTTTAATGCAGCTGCAAAGCAGCGCAGAAAATAACAACGGCGATATAAAAAACAGGACGAATCAATCAACCCGACGTCTGAGAAAGGTCGGGATATCAAACTGCTCGTCGTCAACAAATACATCACGCGGCTGGCTAGGCAGATCGCGGGTTCTGCGGCCGTAAGGGACGCCAGTCGGTTGTTGATTACGAATATGGGTCGGGATATCAAGATCGACCTTGCTGCTGGCCTGGGCCAACATCTGGGCACGTTGATCAATGATGTCGGTGACCTTCTTCTTTTCTTCCTGAGGGTCGCCAAAACCGGTCGCTATCGCGGTGATCTTGATGTTATCGCCAAGGCTTTCGTCGATGACCAGACCGACGATGATATTGGCATCTTCGTGGACTTTCTCATGAATAATGGTGGAGGCTTCTTCAAATTCTTCCATGGTCATGTTGGACGATCCGGAGATATTGACCAGCACACCCATGGCGCCGGAGATATCAACCTCTTCCAGCAGCGGGCTGCTGATGGCACTGTGGGCGGCTTCGGCAGCGCGGCGTTCGCCTTCGGCCATACCGATCCCCATCATGGCCATACCGCGGTTACTCATGACGGTGCGCACGTCGGCAAAGTCGACGTTGATCAGGCCTTCGGTGGTAATCAGATCAGAAATCCCCTGCACAGCCTGGCGCAACACATCGTCGGCCGGCTTAAAGGCGTCCAGGATACTCATGTTTTTACCAGCCAGACCGAGCAGGCGGTCGTTGGGAATCACCACCAGAGAATCGACCACCTCACGCAATTGGGCGATCCCTTCATCGGCGCGCTGCATACGTTGGCGACCTTCCCGTGAGAAAGGCTTGGTCACCACGCCAACAGTCAACGCCCCGGCCTCTTTGGCTGCCTTGGCAATGACCGGTGCGGCACCGGTTCCAGTCCCGCCACCCATCCCGGCAGCAACAAAGATCATATCGGCACCGGTAAACATTTCGACCAGGCGGGACAGATCCTCCTCCGCAGCTTGTCGGCCAATTTCCGGATTGGCACCGGCTCCGAGTCCTTTGGTCAGACCGGAACCGAGCTGAATTTTCATGGACGCTTCGCTTTTGCGGAGCGCTTGTGCATCGGTGTTGGCCGCAAGGAATTCGACCCCATCGACTTTGCAGCGAATCATGGTGTTGACGGCATTGCCACCACCACCACCGACGCCGATGACCTTGATTCTCGCAACCTGATCGAGATTCTCTTCAAACTGGAACATGACTCCCTCTTGATTAGGCATAATGCCCTCCCCTGTTGCTGTGTTCTCGGTTTCTCCGCGATCCCGAAAACTGGTTATATTCAAGTTACTATAAGTTACCAAAATTCAACTAAATAGACAAGTAATTATATAATAATTATTTATCAGAAAAACTCACTGAACCATTCCTTCATCCGCCGTGAAACCCGTTCAAACAGGTTGGCGTCCCCTGATTTGAAGGTCTGCACCTTGGTGTTCATACTGCCATGTTTGACCAAGCCGACCCCGGTGGCGTAGATGGGCGAGGCAACAACATCGACTAAGCCACCGATATTCAAAGGTTTTCCACGCCGTACCGGAAGATTAAAGACCTGTTCGGCCAGCTCCGGCATCCCTGGCAGAATGGCACTGCCGCCGGTAATCACCACGCCGGAAGCGATCAGATCCTCGTAACCGCTCTTGATAATCTCCCGGTTCACCAGGGAAAAGATTTCTTCCACCCGCGGTTCAAGGATTTCCGCCAGCAGCTGCCGGGACAGAATGCGCGGCTCGCGCCCGCCCACCGAAGGGACTTCGATGGTTTCATCCTTGCCGACCATGGAGGTCAGGCAGCAGCCATAGGCCTGTTTGATCTTCTCGGCTTCCGCCATGGGGGTGCGCAGGCCGACGGCTATGTCATTGGTCAGGTGATCACCGCCGATGGAGAGAACCGAGGTATGCTTGATCGCCCCTTCCGAGAAGATAGCAATGTCGGCGGTCCCCCCGCCGATATCGACCAAGGCCACCCCGAGCTCCTTTTCATCCGGAGAGAGCACCGCTTCACTGCTGGCCAGCTGTTCAAGAACGATATCCGCGACATCCGCCCCGGCCCGGTTACAGCTCTTGATGATATTCTGGGCGCTGGCCACCGCACCGGTCACGATATGGACCTTGGCTTCCAGGCGCACCCCACTCATTCCCAGCGGTTCGCGGATGCCGTCCTGATCATCGATAATGAATTCCTGGGGCAGGATATGCAGAACTTCGCGGTCCATCGGTATTGCTATCGCCTTGGCCGCGTCGATGACCCGCTGCAGGTCTTCGGTGGTGACCTCGCGGTTCTTGATAGCAATCACTCCTTGGGAATTGAGCCCCTTGATGTGACCGCCGGCAATTCCTGCGTAAACCGATTTGATCTCGCAGCCGGCCATCAGCTCGGCTTCGCGAATCGCTTTCTGGATTGCGGCGACAGTACTTTCAATATTGATGACCACACCTTTGCGCAATCCCTTTGACGGACTGGTACCGATACCGACGATTTCCAGACCTTCCTCCGTCATGTTGCCGACAATGCAACAGATCTTAGTGGTCCCGATATCCAGGCCGACGATCAAATTTTCAGTTTTCTTGCTCATGACACCCCCTTGGTATCAGCTTTTGGCCGAAGTTTTCGACCGTTGTATTCGAACAATGACTTTTTCATCGACATTGAGATCTATGTAATCGAGTATCGGCAGCTTGGGCTGCAGTTGGGCATAAATCTGCTCCAGGCGATCGATCTTCTTGGCAAAATGGTCCCAGCCCAGCTTAATGGCGACGCCGCCATTCATGGTCAACAGGGTCAGACCGTTTTCAGCAGTCCGGTGAATTTCCGAGATCTGTGCCAGGTTGAGGATCTGGCGTTGTTGCAGATCAGCAATCAGCGTCACAATCTGCTTCAGCAGCTGGGCATATTCAGCTTCGTGCTGCTGGGCGCGCTCGTAATCGAATCCCGTCACCACCGGGAAATCGAGTTGGTCGCTGCTGTCCAGGACCTTGAAAATCTCGCCGTGGTCATCAAGGTAATACAGGTAGCCAAGGTTGATAATCGCCACCGGCTTACGTTCAACCAGGGTAATTTTGACCTGGCGCGGAAAAATCCGCTGCACCCGGGCTTGCTTTACCCAGGGGTTTTCCTCGATCTTGTGCCCGATCATACCCAGATCCAGGCTGAAGGTATTGACTCCGGGCTCAATGTCCGACAACAACACGATCTGTTCCCGACTCAGCCTGGTATTGCCGGCCACATCGATAGCGTCGATGCGAAACATGTCCGAAGCCATCAGCAGTTGGACCAGGAAGAACCCGCCCACCACCAGCAAAGCGGTGCTGAACAGGGTTACCCCGACGCGTAAAGCGCGATGCAGGAATTTACGCACTTCGAGGGGCTTGCGCTCCTGCTTGCGGCGGTTCCTGCGCACTTTCTTGGTTTTCTGTTGATGACTTTTCAGATCACGCATGGTCTCAACTCTTATTTGTCCAGATCCGCGTCGTCCAACAACATTTCAACCAGCTGCGGAAAAGCGATCCCCGCGGCCGCAGCGGCCTTGGGCAGCAGGCTGGTTTCGGTCATGCCCGGAATGGTATTGACCTCGATACAATAGGATTCACGCTCCCGCAGCATGAAATCGACCCGGGCGGCACCTCGACAACCGAGGGCCCGATAAGCGGCTTCGGCGGCCCGCTGGACCTGCTGATAAACTTCCGCATCGATGGGTGCGGGCAGCAGATAGGCGGTATCTCCGGAGAAATACTTGGCCTGGTAATCATAAAAACCGCTCTTGGGAACGATTTTGATGATCGGCAGGGCTTTGCCATTCAACACCGATACGGTCAGTTCATCCCCGTCGATGAATTCTTCCACCAGCACGGTTCCATCGAGTTCAGCGGCAGCGGCAATCCCCTGCTGAAGCACTTCCGCGGTCCGGGCGATGGTGATGCCGATGGTCGACCCTTCTCGTGACGGTTTGACGATCAGCGGCAGCTGCTGACAGCGCGCCTGCAGATCGGCAATCGAATCTCCAGGGCGGATAAAATCAAATCCCGGTGTGGGCAGCTCATGAAAAAGCAGCAGCTGCTTGGTCACCACTTTGTCAATGGCGATGCTGGAGGCCATGACCCCGCTCCCCGTGTAGGGAATCTGCATCATCTCCAGCAGGCCCTGAACCCGGCCATCTTCACCGAAACGTCCGTGCAAAGCGATAAAGGCGACCTCAACCTCGTTTTGGCGCAGTTGTTCGGGCAGGTCGGTGCCGGCGTCGATGGCCACGGCATCGTAGCCCAATTCACGCAGCGCATTTAATGCCGCGGTTCCGGTTTTCAGCGATATTTCGCGTTCTGCGGACAAGCCCCCCAGCAGTACGCCGATCTTCTTGGAACGCATGCGACCGGTGCTCAACTCATTCAAAACGGGTCTCCTTGTTCCTGAGCCGCTCGGCCACCAGGGCGCAAACCTGATTGACATTGCCCGCTCCCAGCGTCACCACCATATCCCCCGCTTCAGCCAGTCCGGCGACATGGTCACTGACCTCTTCCAGGGAGGCCAGATAGGTCACCTCTTTGTGGCCATGGTCGGCAATACCAGCGGCCAGGGCAGCGCCGGTCGCCCCTTCAATTGGATCCTCCCCGGCCGCATAGACATCGGTAACCACCAGGTGATCGGCCTGATAAAAGGCGGTCAGAAAATCTTCAAACAATGCTGCGGTTCGACTGAAGCGATGGGGTTGAAACACCGCAATGATCCGTTTGTTCCAGCCGCTCTTGGCTGCGCCGAGGGTGGCGCGGATTTCGGCCGGATGATGGCCGTAATCGTCGATCAGCATGACGCCGCTGACTTCGTCGCGCAGCTGAAACCGCCGCTGCAGTCCACCGAAGTTGCGGAACCCACCGATAATGGTCTGGAAAGGGACCTCCAGTTCATGGGCGACGGCAATGACCGCCAGGGCGTTGAGAACATTGTGTCGTCCCGGCATGCGGAAAGAAATTCGCCCCAGCTCCTGCCCTTTGTAAAAAGCGTTGAAACTGGTTCGCCCCTGGCGATGACGGATGTCGTCAGCGTAAAAGTCGGCCTGCGGTGTAAACCCGTAGGTGGTGTAACGTTTCTTGACCTCGGGCAGGATCTCCTGCACGTTGCGGTCTTCCAGACACAACACGGCCCGACCATAAAACGGGACTTTGTTGATAAAATTGATAAAGATCTGCTTGATCTCGTCAATTCCCGAGTAAAAATCGAGGTGATCGGCATCAATATTGGTCACTACGGCAATGGTCGGCGACAGGTGCATGAACGACCCGTCCGACTCGTCCGCCTCTGCAACCAGGAACTTGCCCCGCCCCAATTTGGCGTTTGAGCCGAACACATCCAGCTTGCCGCCAATGACTGCAGTGGGATCAATCCCGGCATGATGCAGCACAACTGACATCATACTGGTGGTCGTGGTCTTGCCGTGGGTTCCGGCGATGGCGATGCCGTACTTCATGCGCATCAGCTCCGCCAGCATCTCCGCCCGCGGAATCACCGCGACATGCTGTCGGTTGGCTTCGACGACCTCGGGATTGTTCGCTTTGACCGCGGTGGAGGTCACCACCACATCGACATCGTGGACATTCTCGGCCTGGTGGCCGATGACGATCTCCCCGCCCAGTTCGGCAAGTCTGCGGGTCGTATCGGAATCGCGCAGGTCTGAACCGGACACATGATAGCCCTGGTTGAGCAGCAACTCGGCGATTCCGCTCATGCCGATACCACCGATGCCGACAAAATGTATTTTTTTAATCCGTCCGTACATGAACCGGTCTCCTTCTCATTTACGTTCCAACAAACTGCGGCATTCCGCCAGGATGCGCTCCGCCGCTCCCGGGGTGCCAAGCAAACGGCTGTTCTCGGCCATCAACTGCAGACGTTCCCGGTCGTTAAACAGAATCTGCACCCTCATGGCCAGGGTTTCTGCGTTCAGTTCGGTCTGGGGCAGCAACTCAGCGGCACCTTTGCGGTCAAAAGCCCGGGCATTCGAGGTCTGGTGATCTGCCGCCGCAAACGGGAACGGGATCAGGATCGCCGGACGGCCGGTCGCCGCCAGTTCGGCCAGCGTAGTGGCGCCGGCCCGACAGACCACCAGGCTGGCATCCCGATAGGCTGCCGCCATATCGTCGATGAACGGAATCACCTGCTCCGGATCAAGTCCGGCATCTAGATAGGCCTGGCGAACCTGGGCAAAATCCTCTTCGCCGGTCTGATGCAGGAACTCGGGACGGCCCGGCCACTCCTTCATCAACGGCAACATGGCCATGACCGTCTGATTGATGGCGCGAGCACCTCGGCTGCCTCCGAAAATCAGCAGCTTGCCGGGTTCGGGCAACAGCGGCGGAACATCTTCCAGCCCCTGTCGCAACGGATTACCGGTCACCACCACTCGTTCGGCCGGAAAGCTGCCCGCACTTTCCTGAAACGACAGACAAATGCGCTTGGCCCCTTTGCCCAACAATCGGTTACTGAGGCCCGGCAAAGCATTCTGCTCATGAACCAGATAGGGAATGCCACCGGTCTTCGCCGCCAGCAGGACCGGCACCGAGGCATAGCCTCCGACTCCGATCACCAGATCCGGATTGAAATCCCGCAAAATCCGCCGCGCCTGCCGAAAACTTTTCAGCAATTTGGGGATCATTTCCAAGCGACCATGCCAGCCCCGCCCGACCACGCCGACCATGTCAACTGTGGCCAGCGGCAACCCGAGTTTCGGCAGCATCCGCTGTTCCAAACCCTGGCGGGTACCGACAAACAGGACTTCGCTGTCAGCGTCCTGGCTGAGCAGCTGCTGGGCCAGCGCTACGGCCGGGAACAAGTGCCCCCCGGTGCCTCCTCCGGCCAGCAGCAGTTTCATGGTTGGCCTCCCGTGCTCGAAGAAATATTCAACAGAATGCCGACCGAAATCAGGCAAACCACCAGGCTGGTACCACCGTAGGAAATAAACGGCAGAGCCAACCCCTTGGTCGGCAGCAGGCCCATACAGACCGACAGGTTGACAAACGCTTCCAGGCCGAGGAGCAGAGTCAGCCCAAAGGCAAGATTGCGGCCGAAGGGATCGGTGCATTTCAACGCGATGCGAATCCCACACAACACCATGGTTAAAAACAGCGCCGCAACCACCAGAACCCCGACCAAGCCTAATTCTTCGCCGATTACCGAAAAAATAAAATCGGTATGAGCTTCCGGGAGATAGAACAGCTTCTGTTCACCGATCCCCAAGCCCTGCCCGAAGATCCCGCCATTGCCGAAGGCGACCAGGCTCTGGATGATCTGAAACCCGGTATCGAAGGGATCATCCCAAGGATTGAGAAAAGCCAGAATCCGCCGCCGCCGATAATCGACCTGCATGACTAGGAAATAGAGCACCGGCAGGGACAGCAGCACAGTCAGCCCAATGTACTGCCAGCGCACCCCGGCGACGATCAGCATACCGAGAGCCACCCCAGCGATAATCATGGCGCTGCCCAGGTCCGGCTGCTTCAACAGCATCGCCAAGAGCAGACCGAGGACGATCATGTAGGGCAGATAGCCTTTGCTCCAAGAACGCACCTTTTCCTTTTTCCGGGTCAGCGAGTGGGCCAGGTACAGCACCATCGACAATTTGACCAATTCCGCAGGCTGCAGGGTCAGGCCGGGAATCCGTAACCAGCGCAGAGCACCACCGACGCGCACGCCGACCCCTGGAATAAACAGCAACAGCAGCAAAACAATGCTCCCCAACAGAGCCGGCACTGCCAGTTTGCGCCAATTCTGGTATTTGAAATAGGTCGCCGCCGCCATCAGAATAAAACCGACCAGGGTATAGACCAGCTGCCGCTTGAGAAAGTAAAAACCATCATGAAAGCGCTCTTCGGCCATAATCGCCGAGGACGAATAGATCATCACCACGCCGATGCAGGTCAATGCCACGGTCAGGACCAGCAATGAGGTATCGACATCGCGGCGCAGCATCATGAGAACGCCTCCGTTTCCGGCAGCTGGCAGACCAGTCGCGCAAACTCGTGGCCGCGCTCCTCGTAACTGCGGAACATGTCATAACTGGAGCAAGCCGGCGACAACAACACTTCATGACCGGGTTCGGTCAAAACATGGGCCATGCGCACCGCCGTGGGCAGATCCGCGGCCATGCGAATGGTGCAGGTTCCGACCAACTCTTCCGCCATTTTCCCGGCCGCCTCACCAATCAGGATCAGATGCTTGATTTTTTCTTCCAGCAACGGCCGTAACGGCGCATAGGAACCGCCTTTGTGTTTGCCCCCGGCAATCAGCGTCGCGCCCGGCTGCAAGCCGGCCAGACTCTTAACCACGCTGCCGACATTGGTCCCTTTCGAATCATTGATCCAGCGCACGCCGTTGAGGGTTCGCACCAGCTGCATGCGATGCTCCAGGCCGGGGAAGGCGCAGGCCGCCTGCCAGGCGAGCTCCGCCGGGCACCCTTGCAGCAAGGCGGCAACCATAGCGGCCATGGCATTTTCGATGTTATGTTCGCCACTCAGTTGCAATGGCTGCAGGGGCAGCTCTACGCTGGCGCCTTGCCAGTTCCAGACCAACCGCTCACCCAACCGAACCATCCCGTCAACCATGCGCCCGTTGGCTGAAAACCAAACTTTGGTGGCGGCAATATCCCCAGCCAGGCGACAGACCTCCGGATCATCGGCATTGAGCACCGCGAAGTCAGCGACGGTCATATTCTTGAACAGGCGCAGCTTGGCCTGGTAGTAGCTCTGCAGATCTGAATAGCGATCGAGGTGATCGGGGCTCAGATTCAGCAGCAGACCGATTGCCGGATGGAAGCGGTCAATGGTCTCCAACTGGAAAGAGGACAATTCCACCACAACCCGGTCATAATCGTCCCGACAGGCCTGCACCAGAGGCGTACCCAGGTTACCGCCGACAAAAGTCCGTTGCCCCCAGGCCTGCATGATTTCACCGAGCAGGCTGGTCGTGGTCGATTTGCCGTTGGTTCCGGTCACACCGATAATCGGCACTTCGATTTCCCGGGCCGCGATTTCAACCTCACCGAGCAGGGGGATATTACAGGAAGCGGCCCGCCGCAGCGGTGGGCAATCCAGCGGCACACCAGGGCTGACCGCGACTAGGTCGGCCTGCTCGAACAGTGCCAGGTCATGACCGCCCAGGTCCAGACGCACCGGCAGATCCTGCAGTGTTTCCAGTCCGGCCAGTTGGTCGTGGCGCCGTTGATCGGACAGGGCAACCATGGCGCCCCGCTCAGCCAGAAAGCGCACCAGGGCCTGACCACTCAGGCCAGCCCCGATAACCACGACACGTGTGTTGGAAAAGTCTTGTTTCATCTCAGCTTCAACGTCGACAGGGCCACCAGAGCCAAAATGATGCTGATAATCCAGAAGCGGACTATGATCTTGGGCTCGGGCCAACCTTTCAATTCAAAATGATGGTGAATCGGCGCCATGCGGAAGACCCGCCGCCGCCAGTAACGGAATGAGGTCACCTGGACAATCACCGACAGTGCCTCAATCACAAAAATCCCACCGACAATAACCAGCAGGAATTCGTTTTTGGTAATAACCGCGATCACCCCAAGGGCTCCCCCCAGCGACAGGCTGCCGACATCGCCCATGAAGACCTGAGCCGGGTAACTGTTAAACCAGAGAAAACCGAGCCCGGCACCAATCATCGCGCCGCAGAGGATGGCCAGTTCCCCGGCCCCCGGAATTCCGGTAATTTGCAAATACTCGGAGAGCCGGGCATTCCCGGCCAGGTAAGCGAGGAGCAGAAAAGTCGCCGCGGCGATAATCATCGGCCCGATAGCCAAGCCGTCAAGCCCGTCGGTCAGGTTGACCGCATTGCTGGCGCCAACCATGACCAGCACCGCAAAGGGGATATAGAAGATTCCCAGGTCCGGGTTGACGTTTTTGAAGAACGGTACGCTCAGATGGGTTTCGAAGCCGTCACTGAAATAGAGCAGCAGCGCTGCGATCAGCGCGATGACAATCTGCCAGAACATCTTCTGCCGGGCCGAAATCCCATCGCTGTTTTTACGCACGACCTTGAGGTAATCGTCGATGAAACCGACTGCGCCGTAACCGGCCGTCACCAGCAGGGTTACCCAGATGTAGAGATTGGAGAGATCAGCCCAGAGCAGGGTCGGTAGAATGATCGCCAGCAGAATAAGCGAACCGCCCATGGTCGGGGTTCCCTCTTTAACAAAGTGCGATTCCGGTCCCACCTTGCGGATCGACTGGCCGATCTGCAGACGCTGCAGAGTTGAGATCAGCCAGGGACCGATCATGAACGAGATCAGCAGCGCCGTAATCGTTGCATAGATCGTCCGGAAGGTGATGTAGCGAAACACATACAGCACTGAATATTCGGTATGAAGAGGATAGAGAAGGTGATATAGCACCTGTCAGCTCCCTTTCTGCTCTGCGGCGGACTGTTCTGCCGTATTTTTCAATGCTGCACTGACGCGATCCAAGCGGACTCCCCGCGACCCTTTGACCAGAATCCGGTCTCCCGGTCGCCGCTGTTCGTTGATATAGTTGCTGGCAGCTGCCGCATCGGCCAACACAATGATGCGATCTTTCGCCATGCCGGCCCGACTGGCCCCCTGCGCCAGGACAGAGGCGTAACGCCCGACCGCCAGCAGCAGGTCAGCGGTCCGTGCCGCGCTGGCACCAAGCTGTTCATGCATCTGTTCTGAAATATCCCCTAATTCAAGCATATCGCCCAACACCGCCACCCGTCGACCCTGCCCTTTCAATTCGCTCAGCGCATCCAGAGCCGCCTGAGCCGACATCGGGTTGGAATTGTAGCTGTCGTCCAGCAACAGTCCACCACAAGGCAACGCAGCAAGATTCATCCGCCCCTGCGCCGGGGCGAAAGCGGCCAGCCCGGCAGCAATTTCAGGCAGAGACACCGCCAATTCAATGGCCGCGGCCGCGGCTGCCAGAGCATTGTGAACGTTATGCCGCCCCGGAACGGGCAGGTGAATCGGCTGCCTCTGCCCAGTGAACTGCAGCTCAAAACTGACTGCTGCCGCATCCACAGAAATATCGGTCGCTTGCACATCAGCCGCCGCAGACAGTCCGTAAGTCAGTTTTTTAACGCCATTGGCCACTGGCAATCCGGCCACCCGGGGATCGTCCAGATTGATGATCGCGGTTCCGCCCTGCAGCCCGGCAAACAATTCGCCCTTGGCCCGGGAAACACCGTCCAGTCCATGCAGAGTTTCCAGATGCGCAGGGCCGATATTGGTAATGATTCCCATGGAGGGCTGGGCAATAGCGGTCAACCGTTCAATTTCCCCAAGCGCACTGGTGCCCATTTCGATAACCGCCCACTGGTCCTGTTCGGTCAGCCGTAACAGGGTCAGCGGCAGGCCGATCAGGTTATTGAAGTTCCCTGCGGTCTTCAACCCCGGGCCGAGCCGTCCCATGATGCTTGCGAGCATTTCCTTGGTGGTGGTTTTACCGGCCGAACCGGTCACCGCCACCAACGGGCCACGCAACTGCAGGCGCCAGGCCGCGGCAATATCGCCAAGCGCGGTGAGGGTATTCGCAACCCGCACCACCGGGACGCTGAGCCCTTCAATCACTTCTTCGCTCAAACAGGCCGCCGCGCCGTTTTTGACTGCCTGGCTCAGGTAATCATGGCCGTCAAAGTGCTCACCCTGCAACGGCACGAACAGCGCGCCGGGAACCATATTGCGGCTATCTGTGGACACCCCGCTCAAACTGCAGGGGCTCTTTTTCCCCGACCATACCCCTCCGGTGATCCGGGCTATCCGCTCGAGATCGAACATCTCAGTCTCCTCCGGATTCGGTCTGGCCAGGGACATCGAAAGCCCGCGTCAGCTCTTCCCGATCGTCAAAATGGATCTTGGTGGTACCAAGGATCTGATAGTCCTCATGCCCCTTGCCGGCGACCAGCAGCAGATCCCCGGCGGCGGCAAGCCGACAGGCAAATTCAATCGCACGGCGCCGCTCCGGGATCATCACAAAACCGCGCGTTCCCGCCATTGCTTCGTCCTGCGGCAACTCGATACTGCCAGCGGCTAGCGCTCCCGCCTTGATCTGCTCAAGAATTTTCAGCGGATCTTCGGTCCGGGGATTGTCCGAGGTAAAGATCGCGACATCGGAATAGCCAACCGCAGCCTGGGCCATGACCGGCCGTTTGGACGGGTCGCGGTCACCACCACAGCCGACCACGGTAATCAGCCGTTTATGTTCCAGGGTCTGCAGGGTCTTGAGAACCTGCTCCAGCGCATCGCCGGTATGAGCGTAATCCACCAGCGCCAGCACTCCCTTGTCGTTAGCGACAACTTCGACCCGGCCGGGAACCTGGGACATCGCTTCAACTCCACGCTCAATCGCCTGATTGGAGACCCCCAGTTCCTGCGCGGCAGCCACTGCGGCAAGCAGATTGCTGACGTTAAAATCGCCGATCAGGGCACTATTCACCGCCACTCGGCCATGCCGACCGGCAAAAACTCCGTGAATACCGTTGCGCGCCACGGTAATATCCTGGGGGTGCAAGTCGGCATCGCCCTGTCGGCCGTAGGCAAAACGGGAACCATCCTCTTGCAACAGCCGCGCGCCAAAGGAATCGTCAGCGTTGATGAGTGCCTTGCCACCGCCCAGCAATTCGGTAAAGAGCCGTTTTTTACTGGCGAAATAATTTTCCAGATTATGATGGTAGTCGAGATGCTCGGCAGTCAAATTGGTAAACACCGCCGCATCGAAATCGATACCGTCGACCCGATGCTGCTCCAGGGCATGGGAGGATGCCTCGAGAATAAAAGCATTGGCTCCCTGGTCGCGGAATTCCCTCATCATGCGGATCAGCTCAAGGGACTCGGGTGTGGTATGTGACGAGCTGTGGCGCTGCTCGGCATAACGATAGTCGATAGTCCCGAAAACCGCTGGCCGGTAGCCGCCCTGCTTGAGAATCGCTTCTAGAAGATAGGTGATGGTGGTTTTTCCATTGGTCCCGGTGACGCCGATGACCGGCACCCCGCAACTCGGCTGGGCATAGAAAACCGCACTCATCTTGGCCATGGCCAGGCGCGCATCGGCAACCGTCACCGCACAGCACCCGGCGGGCAGATCCGGCCATTCGCGTTCAGCGACAATAACCGTCGCACCGTTTTGCAGCGCCTGGGGAATAAAATCGAAGCCGTCGACTTTGACACCGGGCAGGGCAAAAAACAGGTATCCCGGCTCCACCCGGCGGGAATCATAGGCCAGGCCGGAGACAGACTGGTCCATTGGGCCGTTAACAGCCGATGGTTGAACAGCGGTCAGTAATTTTTCCAAAGTCATATGCTGTCCTTGTCGATGGTTCTCTGGCTCAGGCCCCAAACTTGACCCAGGCTTCTTTCCCGTACGGGATGGTTTTACCGGGAGCGGGGAACTGATTGACAGCCTGCCCGCTGCCGGATAATTTCAGATTCAGTTTCAGTTCTGCCATGCTTTGCAGAACCTGCCGATAGCTCATGCCGTAAAAGTTCGGCATCCGTAAGCCGTCATTATCGGCAACATCCGGCAGCAGCGGCGCAAGATCGGGCAGCGGCGCCACATCCTGCTCTCCCTGAGCCAGATTTTCCACCGAACCCTTCGGCAATACATTGAGGTGGTTCAAAGCCTGGCTGGCGATATGCGCAAATACCGGGGCGGCAATAACACCGCCGTAATCGGTCCCTTTCGGCTCATCGACCGAGACCAGCATGACAATCGCCGGATTATCCGCCGGGACAAAGCCGATAAAGGAAGAGACGCTCTTATCGATGGAATAGCCGCCGGCAACCGGGTCGACCTTTTGGGCCGTGCCGGTCTTGCCTGCGACTTCGTAGCCGGCAATCGCCGCTCTGGTCCCGGTCCCGCCGGGCTCGGTCACGCTCACCATCATCCTGCGCACCTCACGGGCGGTCTCTTCCGAAATCACCCGCCGCCGCACTTCCGGCAGCTGCTGGCGAATCACTTGACCATCGGCATCGGTAATCTTTTCCACCAGATAGGGCTTCATCAGCAGGCCGCCGTTGGCAATCGCCGCGGTAGCCGTCGCCAGTTGAATCGGAGTGACGCTGATCGCCTGGCCAAAAGAGATTGCGGCCAGGTCGATTTCGAACCAGCGTGACGGCTTTTTCAACAGGCCGCTGACCTCGCCGGGCAGATCGACGCCGGTTGGTTCCCCGAAGCCGAAATCACGAATATAGGAATAAGCCCGTTCCCGTTCCAAGGCCTTGCCGATTTTGGCAAAGCCTATATTGCTGCTGACCTTGAGAATTTTTTCAATGGTCAGGTTGGTATATCTCTTGTTGTGGTCGCGGATAATTTTCCCGCCAACCGAATAACGCCCTTTTTCGCAATAAATCTGCTGTCCAGGATGGATCACCCCCTCTTCCAGAGCGCTGGCCAGGATAATCGGTTTAAATGCCGAGCCGGGCTCGAAAACATCGCAAACAGCCCGATTACGCCGCGCGGCGGGACGATACTTCCCCGGCATATTGGGGTTGTAGTCAGGCTGGCTCGCCAGGGCCAGAATCCTGCCGCTGGCCGGTTCGAGCATAATCACGGTTCCGCCGATCGCTCCGGATTCGCGCACCGCCCGGCCCAACTCTTTTTCGGCCACAAACTGCAGGGAACGGTCCAAGGTCAGAAACAGGTTGTTGCCGGGCTTCCCGCCCTGCACCAGCTGCCCTTCCGAAGCCAGGCCGCGACCACGGGCATCACGGGAAGAGACCAGCATTCCCGGTTCCCCTTGCAGCACGCCATCGTATTCAAGCTCGATCCCCTCAAGCCCTTTCGGATCCAACCCGGTAAAGCCAAGCACATGCGCTGCTGTGCTCGCCTGCGGGTAATAACGCTTGCGCTCCGGGACAAAATGCAGTCCGGTCAGTCTCAGCTCCCGGACCTGTTTGGCCAGCTGCGGCTCCAGCTTGCGCTGCAACCAGACAAAACGTTTCTTTTCCGACAGTAGCCGGACCAGTTCTGATTTGGAGCTGTCCAACAACTTGGCCAGTTTGGCAGCCGTCTCCTGCGGATTTTTAACCAACTTGGGGTCGGCATAGAGCGACTCGGCGGCCAGACTCACCGCCAGGGGATCGCCGTTGCGATCATAAATACTCCCCCGCTCCGGCGCCAGTTTGACCACCTGTTGACGTTGTTGTTCGGCCCGTTCCTGAAGTTCCGGGGCATGGACGATCTGCAGAAAACAGGCGCGCCCGGCAATCACCAGGAATGCCAGGATAAATGCCACCCCAAAAATGCGGATGCGTAGCTGAATTCCACTTTCCGTCAACGCCATATCATTTGACCCTGATGACCTGCCCAGGAGCTGGATAGCGTAGGCCCAATTTGGTCCGCGCCAGTTTTTCGATCCGTTCGTCTCTTGATAAAAAGGCGGTTTCCAGCCTCAATTCCTTGATCTGCTGCTGTTGCGCCCGAATGTCCCGTTCCAGACTGGAGATATCGTATTCAAGATTGATGGCATGAATTCTTGACCAGACAAACAACAAGGCCAGCAGGGACACCAGGACAATGGCCACAAAAACCGGAAACAGCCGAGGCCGCTGAAAAGAAAAATCGTTTATTCTGACAACTGATTGTGGCAGTGCCTGTGGCATTCTGACCCCCTTTTCAATAAACTGACCCCGTGGGGTGATCAGCAACGTTCAATCGCTCTTAAAATAGCACTTCGCGAGCGAGCATTGATTTCAATTTCTTCCTCTTGGGCCTTGATTCCCTTGCGGGTCAAGACCTTAACCTCAGGCGTCTTATTGCATTGGCAGACCGGTAACCGCGGCGGGCAGATACAGCCTTTGGCCTTGTCCCGGAACAACCTTTTGACAATCCGGTCTTCCAGGGAATGAAAACTGATCACGACCAGCCGCCCGCCCGGCTTCAAAAGCTCGATCCCGGCTTCCAGACCACGCTCAACCTGGCCCAATTCATCATTGACAAAAATCCGCAAAGCCTGGAAAACTCGTGTTGCCGGATGAATCCGGCTCGGCTTGCGACCTCCCGGCACCACACTGCGGACCAGCTCGGCCAATTCGCTGGTGCGGGTCAGTGGTTCCCGCTGCCGACGACGGACAATGGCCCCGGCGATACGCCGACTGAACCGCTCTTCGCCATAAGTAAAAAAGATCTGTACCAGCTCAGCTTCCTCTGCCTGGTTGATGACATCGGCCGCGGTTTTACCGCAGGTCGGGTCCATCCGCATATCCAGCGGAGCATCGAAACGAAAGGAGAACCCACGTTCCGGCGTGTCCAGCTGATAGGAGGAGACCCCCAGGTCGAGCAGCATGCCATCCAGCGCCGCGATCCCGAGTTGCTGCAGGACCGCACCGGCCTGATCATAGGTCGCATGGTGTAAACTGATCTGGGCGGCAAACGGTTCAAGCACCCGTGCAGCTTCGGTTAATGCAGCAGGGTCACGATCCAGACCGATCAGGCGGATGCCGGCGGCTGCTTCCAGAATCAAACGGGAATGCCCTGCTCCGCCCAGGGTCCCATCCAGATAGCAGCCGTCAGCTCGGGGTTGCAACCAGTGCAGGACTTCGGCCGGCATGACTGAGAGGTGACCGAAATCGCTATCAGCCATTGTTAAAAGCCCAGATCCGCCTGCCCTTGCGCGTCCTCATCCAACAGCGCTTCGGACGCTGCGGCAATCTGGGCGTGGGCCTGCTGACTCCATATTTCAATTTTTTCAAACATGCCGATAACCACGACATCCTTATCCAGCCCGGCATGTTCACGCAGGGATTGGGGGATCTGAATCCTCCCCTGAGCATTGAAAGTGCATTCTTTGGCAGGGGCAATCCGATTGCGCAGATTCGCCTCGCGCAAAGGCCCCGGCTCCATGGCAAAAACTTTGGCGCAAATTTCGTCCCAGCGCTTCGGTGGATACGCGACCAAGCCGTTTTTATACTTCGTCACGAACAGGCCGTCGCTGGCATAGGTGTCACGCAGTTCTTCCCGGAAGGAAGCAGGAACACTGATCCTGCCCTTCAAGTCGATACTGACATTATATTCACCAGAGAACTTCATATGACACCCATTGACACTGTTTGACACCAGTTTGAAAAAATATAGCTGGCCGGTCAAGTACTGTCAAGGGGAAACACTCGTCTGGGACAATCTTTCAGAGCGGAAAAAACATGATATCACAAGGACTTGTCCATACCGAACAGAGCGGAGTCGGGGGTTTTCTCAGAACTATCCAATATTTATAAGGAAATGAAAACAGACCAAGAAATAACAGAGGTGGCTTTTGGGCAACGTAAGCCTGTAGGAGAATGCGGCGGTGGCTGGAAACCCATTACTTCCGATTGTTGTGAGAGCAGCAAAACCGAACTTCTGCATGACGAATCCAGGGCGGGCACGCTCAGCAAACGAGCCCCCCTGACGGGACTGTTCAGCGGGCTGAGACGAGACGGTAACGGGTGCGGATCAACTTGTTTTGTCATAAATAAGTTCGTTCAACTTTTCATTTCGCAAAGGAAACAGCGCTGCCATCGCCCTAACCGGGTTCCGGCAGCCGGTCCTTCAACGGGACACTAGTGTCCCGTTTGGTTAGTTATTTGAATTAATTTTGAGTCATTTTTGTTGCTGTCAAGGCGTGCCGCCGCAGGCCTAGCTGGGGCTAAGCCGAGAAGGCAGAACGTAGACAGCGGCAAAAATGACCGGAATTGGGATAGAGAACTAACCGTACGGGACACTAGACCTTAGCATCGGAAATCAGCAGTTCAACCTCTTCAATCCGCCGATCTTCCATCCTTCTGACCCGGAACAACAGGGTCCCCTCTTCACAGGAGTCTCCCTCGACCGGGATTTTTCCCATAATCTGCAACAAATGGCCGGCCAGAGTGGTCACATGCTCTTCCGGAAGATTCAGGTTAAAGCGTTTGTTCACCTCCCGTAGCGGCATAGAGGCATCGAGTAGGTAGTGTCCCTTACCCAACTCCCTGAAATCGACTTCGGCAACGTCGTACTCATCATGAATTTCACCGACGATCTCTTCCACCACGTCTTCCATCGTTACTAATCCTTCAACGCCACCATATTCATCCACGACAATGGCCAGATGCTCACGTTTTTTCCGAAAGCTCTGCAACAGGACCGCGATCCGTTTCGACTCCGGGACATAATAGGGAGCCCGGCACAGGTCTTTAAGAGAAAATTGCTCGGTCTGGCCAACATAGCTGAGGATATCCTTGGAATGCACCACCCCGACAATACTGTCGAGACTTTCACTGTAAACCGGAAACCTTGAATGGCGGGCATCACGGACAATGGCGAGGACTTCCTGAAAATTACCGGAAATATCGATGCCGACCACCTCGGTTCGCGGAATCATGACGTCCCGAACCCGGGTTTCGGAAAGGTCGAAAATACCGTGCAACATCCGCCGCTGTTCCGCCGCGACCACCCCGGACTCTTCTCCGACCTGAATCATGGCCCGAATCTCGTCCTCCGAGACCGACAGGCTCTCCGGATTACTGTTGCGCATGAAGCTGGTCAGCAGTCGTGACAGGGATGAGACCACAAAAATAATCGGGGCCAGAACCCAGATGAGCAAACGAATCGGGTTGAGGACAATAAAGGAAACCTTTTCCGGATATTGAGCGGAATAGGTTTTGGGGCAGACCTCGGAAAAGATCAACAACACCGGCGTCAGGATCAGCACGGTCAGCAGTTCTCCGTTGTCCCCGAACCAGGTGACAAACAGTCCGGTGGCAATGACCGAAGCGGCAATATTGACCAAGTTGTTGCCAACCAGAATCCCGCTGAGCAGGCGATCCGGGCTATCCAGCAGCTTGGCAAGTTTATCGGCTCCGGGGTATTCCTTTTGCTGGAGAAAACGAACCCGCAGTTTATCAAGAGCAAGCAGTGCAGTTTCAGAACCGGAAAAAAATCCGGAAAAACACAATAATGCCAGCAGCGCCAGCAGCCTCCAGGTTGTTTCTTGAGTCATCCTTCCCCCGGGAATTGATCCATGTCCAATGACGACATATTCGCTGATTTTTCAGCATGAAATAAAGCATAGCAAAAACATCACAAGTGGGGCGAAGTTTAGCGCAATTCTTACAAAAGTGGAAGTTTTTGAAGACTTTCGTTTTTTTCTTTTTTTAAGTAAAAAAGGGTCGAAAGTGGCGTGCTACAACTTCGGCTTTTCTTACTACGCGGACCGAAGTAATCAAAACCGCGGGGTCACGGCCCCGCTCGCCGCCACCCTTTTTGTCCTGGCCAACAAAAAGGATGCAAAAAATGGCCTTTTGATTGCTCGAAATGTTCGTTTATTCCAGGAAAGATATAGTTGCACGCTGGTCGCTACTGGTTCGGCAGGGTTGGTCAGCGGAGCACTTATGCACGGAGCATGGCCGCTGCGGGTCATAACGTCGTCAAATGCGCCTTGACGAGAAGCGAAGCTTCTCATACTGGCGGAGCTAGGGCTGCGAAATTGGGAGGGCTGATGGGTTAATAGAATTTGCTTCAAAAATCGTCGAAAACCCTATATTGCTAGCCAGTTAAAGTTATGGCAGCAGCTTACTCCTTCCCCCTTTGATGGGGGAAGGTCGGGATGGGGGTGGAACAGCATCACCACAAACTTTACCTGCAAAAACGCAGCTCCAATACCCTCTGCCGCCGGTTGCTCCGTCAAAAACCTTAACTTTGCCGGGGTTCATGCTGCGAAACCAACACCCTCCTCTTTTCACCTGTACCACAACCAATTTTTTAAGGTACATTTCAAGGATCACCCACGCAGCCCCTGACCGTTGCAACAAACCGTACTGCATGCTATAAGCCCTCAACAAATTGAACTTCGGCACCCCAAGGAACAAAGCAATGGCATCAGACACCCCGCTAGATTTTGAAGAAGCGCGCCAGCAGCATCAGCAATTGGCGACCAGCCTGCACCATCACAATTATCAGTATCATGCCCTGGACCGGCCCGAGATCAGCGACGCTGAATATGACCGGCAGATGCAGCAGCTGTTGAAACTTGAGCAGCAGTTCCCGCAGCTGGTCACTCCGGAATCACCTTCGCAACGGGTCGGTAGCACCCCACTGGAAAGTTTCCCATCGGCCCGGCATTCCCAGCCGATGTTATCCCTGGAAAACGCCTTCAATACCGATGATCTGGTCGAATTCGACGCCCGAATCAAACGGTTCCTCTCCAGCACTGCCGACATTGAGTATATTTGTGAACCGAAACTGGACGGAGTTGCGGTGGCCCTGACCTATGAGCAGGGCAAACTGGTGCGCGGGGCGACGCGCGGCAACGGCACGGTCGGCGAGGACATCACCCAGAATGTCCGTACCATTAATGCAGTGCCCTTGCAATTGCGAGGGGATTTCCCGGAACGCCTCGAGGTACGCGGTGAGGTCTATATGGAACTTGCCGCCTTCCGCCAGGTCAACGAACAACGCCGGGAAGAAGGAGAAGCGACTTACGCCAACCCGCGCAACCTGACCGCCGGCAGCCTGCGCCAACTGGATGCCCGGCTGACCGCAGCGCGCCCGTTGACCATGTGCTGCTACGGTTGTGGCGAGATATCGGGAGCACAGCCGGAATCCCATATGGAACTGCTCGAAGCGTTCAGACGTTGGGGGCTCAAGGTCAACCTGGATATTGTCCGGGTCGTCCCGACCATCGCCGGTGTAGCCGCCAGATACCAGGAACTGATGGCCCAGCGCGACAGTCTGCCTTATGAAATCGATGGCATGGTCGTCAAGGTCAATGCCATCGAGTTGCAACAGGAGCTGGGGGAAAAAAGCCGCACGCCGCGTTGGGCCATTGCTTGCAAGTTTCCAGCGCGCCAGGAACAAACCGTGGTGGAATCGGTTCGCCTTCAGGTCGGCCGCACCGGCGCCATCACCCCAGTGGCCAACCTGCGGCCGGTCAATGTCAGCGGCGTGACGGTATCCAGCGCCAGCCTGCACAACTGGGATGAGATTGAACGCCTCGGGGTGATGATCGGCGATACGGTCGTGGTCGAGCGGGCCGGCGATGTGATCCCGGACATTGTCAAGGTTCTGACCGAGCACCGCAACGGCCAGGAACAGCCCATCGCTCAGCCGGAGCGCTGCCCGGTCTGCAATTCTCTGGTGGTTCGCGAAGAGGGCGAAGTGGTGCCGCGCTGTCAGGGAGTCGATTGTCCAGCCCAGCTTAAGGAATCCCTCAAGCATTTCTGTTCACGCGGCGCCATGGATATTGAAGGGCTTGGTGATAAATTCATCGATCAGATGTTGCGCCTGAAGCTGGTTAGCAGCCTGGCCGACCTTTACCGGCTGGAGCGGGACGATCTGTTTCAGTTCGAGCGAATGGGCGAGAAATTGGCAGAAAACTTGCTCGGAGCCATTGCCGCCAGCAAGCAACGGCCGTTGGAAAACTTCATCTATGGCCTCGGCATCCGCCACGTCGGCAGTCATCTGGCCAAGGTCCTGAGCCGCCACTACCCTGACCTGGACGCCCTGGCCGAGGCGGACTATGATGACCTTATTGAACTCCACGAAATCGGCCCGCAGGTGGCCCAAAGCGTGACCCTGTTTTTCCGCACCGAGAGCAACCGACAGTTGCTGGCCGAACTGAAAAAACTGGGTGTCAAACCGCAAGCGTCCGCCCGCCAGCCCGCCGGAGAATTGTTTAAAGGGAAAACCTTCGTTTTCACAGGGGCGCTGGAACGTTTTACCCGCAAGGAAGGGGAACACCTGGTTGAGGCTCAAGGCGGCCGGGCCAGCGGCTCGGTCAGTAAAAAAACCGATTATGTGGTGGCCGGGCCCGGTGCCGGCAGTAAGCTGGTCAAGGCCGAACAACTGGGCATCGCCGTGCTGAGCGAAGAGGAGTTTTTACAGCTGCTCAAGAAGGAGTGATCGCGTGCCGCAAAGGGTGGAAGTTATTATCAGCGGCCGGGTACAGGGGGTCGGTTTTCGCTACAGCACCTGCCGGGTCGCACAACGGAACGGCCTGACCGGCTGGTGTCGAAACAATCCCGACCATACTGTAACAGCCGTTTTTGAAGGTGAGCAAACGGCCCTGGAAGCCATGCTGGACTGGTGCCGACGGGGTCCGGCCCTGGCCCGGGTCGACGATGTTCAGGCCCACTGGAGTGAAGCCACCGGCGAGTTCAGCAGTTTTAGTATCGAATCCTGAAACCGCTCAGCGCGACAGCCGGCTGCGCTCCTGCCGCCGTTCCTGCCGATGCAGGGCAATTCCGGTCAGCACAATTCCGCTGGTGACCACCAACAGGATCAGGCTGGCCAGAGCGTTGATGACCGGGCTCACCCCCAGGCGGACGCTGGAATAGACCACCATCGGCAAGGTGGTGGCTCCCGGACCGGAAACAAAACTGGCGATCACCAGGTCATCCAGCGACAGTGTGAAAGCCAGCAACCAGCCGGCACTGATGGCCGGGACGATCACCGGCAGGGTGATCAGTAAAAACACCTTCCACGGCCGCGCGCCCAAGTCCATAGCCGCTTCTTCCAGGGAAATATCCATATCGACCAACCGCGACTGCACCACCACCGTTACATAAGCGGCGCTGAAGGTCACATGAGCCAGCAGGATGGTAATCATCCCGCGGGTTTCCGGCCAGCCGGTCAGCTGCTGCAACCCGACAAACAACAGCAGCGTCGACAGCCCGATGATCACGTCCGGCATCACCAGCGGCGCACCGACCATGCCGGAGAGAAATCCGCGCCCCCGAAAGCGCCCGAAGCGAGCCAGGGAAAAACCGGCGAACAGTCCCAGAACCACCGCCAGGCTGGCATTGAGGGCAGCAATTTTCAAGCTTAGCCAGGCCGCGGAAAGAATCTGCTCATCGGCAAACAGTTCCCGATACCAATGGGTTGAAAAGCCGCCCCAGACCGTAACCAGGCGCGATTTATTGAAGGAATAAATCATCAGTGAGACGATCGGCCCGTACAAAAAAGCATAACCGAACGCCAGCATACTGAACAGGAACCAGGGCTTACGCATCAGGAGCCCCCTTCAGCCGTTCGGGCTGATCCTGGGTCCGTCCCTGAACCCGCTGAAAGAGGATCATCGGAACAACTAACAGCAACAACAGCAATACCGCAATGGCCGAGGCCACCGGCCAATCGCGGTTGGTGAAAAATTCGTTCCAGAGAATCTTGCCGATCATCAGGCTGTCCGGCCCACCAAGCAGGTCGGGGATGACAAACTCACCGACGGCCGGGATGAACACCAGCAGGCTGCCGGCGATCACTCCCGGTAAAGAGAGGGGAAAAGTCACGCTCCAGAAACTACGCAGCGGCCGGCAACCAAGGTCCTCGGCCGCCTCGAGCAGGCTTTGATCGAGCTTGATCAGGGTCGCGTAAAGGGGCAACACCATGAACGGTAGATAGGAATACACAATCCCCAAATACACGGCAAAATCGCTGTGCAGCAGCGGCAACGGCTGATCGATTACCCCCAGCCAGAGCAGCAGGTTGTTGATCAGGCCGTTATTCTTCAGCAGGCCGATCCAGGCATAGACCCGGATCAGAAAGCTGGTCCAGAAAGGCAGAATCACCAGCATCAGCAGCACCAGCCGCCAGCGCGCCTTGACCCGGGTAATTCCCAGAGCCATGGGATATCCGACCAGCAGGGTTAAAAATGCGGAAATGCCGGCAACCTTAATGGAATTGACAAAAGCCCGGAAGTACAGTGAATCTTCCAGCAACAGCAGGTAATTGGCGATATTCAGTCGGATCTGCAACAGGCCGTCGGCCGAGAACTGAACTAACGCTGAAAACGGTGGCAACGCCAGCAGCGATTCGGCAAAACTGATCTTGAGAACAAATAGAAACGGAGCCAGGAAAAAAATACTGAACCAGAGGATCGGCACCAGGATGACCAGCGGCCGGCCGTGCAGGCGATGAGCAACCCCCTGCACCCGCCGCCAGTTCATCACCCTGACCAGCCATAACCAGAAACGTCCGAACAGGGTCTGCGACAAGAGTGGAGATCGGCGATTGCTCATGCGTCCAGGACCACTCCGCTGGACTGATGCCAGGTCAGCTGAACGGGTTGGTCCCAGGTCGGCCCGGGATTTTCACCCCGGTTACGGTTCGTCAGTTGCGCCTGCAGCATCTGGCCACCGGCGGTACGAATATGATAGATGGAGATATCGCCGAGATAGGCAATCTCCGAGACAATGCCGGAGATGGTGTTGACCGCGGTCGGAGCGGCAGCCGGGGCCTCAACCATGAGGACTTTCTCCGGCCGTAGCGCCACCGCGACCGGCGCGCCGATATCCATCGGCTTATGGTGCTGAATCAGCAGCTCGCAGTCATAGGCATCGCTGTAAATACTCAGGCAATCCTCCTGCACAGCGAGAACCCGCCCCTCAATGACATTGGCCGCGCCGACGAACTCGGCGATAAAACGGGTCGCCGGGTATTCGTAAATGTATGCCGGGGTGCCCAACTGGACAATGACCCCGTCGTTCATGACCGCCATCCGCGTTGACATGGTCATCGCTTCTTCCTGATCGTGAGTCACCATGATGAAAGTGATGCCGAGCTTTTCCTGGATGTTCACCAGTTCAAACTGGGTATGCTCACGCAGTTTTTTATCCAACGCCCCAAGAGGTTCATCAAGAAGCAGAATTTTGGGCCGCTTGACCAACGCCCGAGCCAAAGCCACCCGCTGACGCTGACCGCCGGACAGCTGCTGCGGTCTGCGCCGGGCATATTCGGTCATTTTCACCAGTTGCAGAGCTTCGTTCACCCGCTCCTGAATTTCCCCTTTCGGCAGTTTTTCCTGGCGCAGGCCAAAGGCGATGTTCCTTTCCACATTCATGTGGGGAAACAGCGCATAGGACTGAAACATCATGTTGACCGGGCGCTCATAGGGAGGGACATGGGTGATATCCGTCCCGTCGATAAAAATCCGCCCCGCCGTCGGCTGTTCGAATCCGGCCAGCATTCTCAGCAGGGTGGTCTTGCCGCACCCGGACGACCCGAGCAGGGAAAAGAACTCTCCGCGATAGATATCGACGCTGACGTTATCGACGGCGTACGTATCACCGAACGTCTTGGTCACCCCTTCGATCCTCACCAGCGGGCTGGCGTTGACATCCTGCCAGGGTTCGTAAGTCCTGGAATCCGGCCGGGCCATGCAGGATCAGTACCCGGTCTTGATGCGGGTCCAGGTTCTGGTCTTCAGACGCTGGATCTTGTTGGGCATGGCCGTGGGCACCACCAGACGGGCCATGACCTCTTCCGGCGGATAGATACTCGGATCATTGCGGATGCCTTCGTCGAGCAACGCGGTGGCATCTTTGTTGGGATTGGCATAGGCGACATAATTGCTGATCCCGGCTATCACCTGCGGCTCAAGCAGGTAATTGATAAAGGCGTGGGCTTCCTGCGAATGCGGGGCATCTGCCGGAATGGCCATGACATCGATCCACATGATGGCCCCTTCCTTGGGAATGCTGTAAGCGACCTGCACCCCTTGACCGGCTTCTTCAGCCCGGTCCCTGGCCTGTAAGACATCGCCGGAGTAGCCGTGGGCAACGCAGATGTCGCCGTTGGCCAGATCATTAATGTATTGGGAGGAATGAAAGTAACGGATATAGGGGCGAACCTTGTTGATCACTTCGGCTGCCGCGGCAATGTCGTCAGCAGAGGTGGAATTGGCATCCTTGCCGAGGTAAAGCAGGGCCGCACCGAGCGCCTCCTGCTCGTCGTCAAGCAGGGAGATGCCACAGTCGGCAAGCTTCGCAGCGTACTGCGGATTGAACAACAGGGCCCAGGAGTTGTGCGGCGCTTGCTCGCCAAGCAACGCTTTCACCTTGGCAACATTGTAGCCGATTCCCGTGGTTCCCCACATATATGGAACCAGATAGGCATTCCCCGGATCCATGGCCTGGAGGATTTTCTCCACCATCGGGTCAAGATGCTTCAGGTTCGGCAGCTGACTTTTATCTAAAGCGGCATACAAACCGGCAGCGATGTGCCGGCCGGCAAAAGGGTGCGCCGAAGGGAAGACCACATCATAGCCGGTGCGCCCGGCGAACAGTTTCGCTTCCAGGGTCTCATTGGCATCATAGACATCGTAAACAACCTTGATGCCAGTTGCTGCGGTAAAATTGGCAATCGTGTCTTCAGCAACATAATCGGACCAGTTGTAAACATTCACGACCCGATCTTCCGCCAGCGCCGGTGTTGCCAGACAACTGAACCATAGCCCCCCCAAAACCAATACCCACTTCATGGCAAACCTCCTTGCAACGAACAGACGCTATAACGGTGGCAGACTGCGTCATCACAGCCGGACAAAAATTACGTCTCTGTATAATGTGACGCGGGCAAAACTGTCAAACGCAAAAATTCGGGTCACCGGCGCCAAACAGCCAAACAGCCGGTTCAAAACCCTATGGCAAACGATGCTAAGCGGCCCGCCCGGAGACGGCTTCGCCAGGCGGCTAATAGATCAGGCTCAAGGCGGAAAAAAAAGCTGCGCCGATCAAAAACGGATCGCACTCCTTCGCTTTGCCGAGGCAGATCTTGATCAGCACAAAAGACAGGAATCCGAAGGCCAGGCCCTTGGCGATGGAAAAGCTCAACGGCATCATGACAAAGGTTAAAAAGGCCGGCAGTCCCTCTTCGAAATTATAGAAATCGATGTCGCGGACCCCGCGCATCATGAAGATACCGACCGCGATCAAGGCTGGTGCCGTGGCAAAGGCGGGAATCGCGACGATCACCGGGGTAAAGAATGCCGCCAGTAAAAACAACAGGGCCGTGACCACCGAAGCCAGTCCGGTCCGTCCGCCGTCGGACACCCCGCTGGCCGACTCGATATAAGTGGTGGTGGTGCTGGTTCCCAGCAGCGCCCCACCGACCGTGGCCAGGGCGTCAGCCTTGAGCATGACCGGCAATTCGGCAATATCACCATTTTTATCAGCCAGCCCGGCTTCCCGACAGACCGCGAGCATGGTCCCCAGGCTGTCGAACAGATCAACAAACATGAAGGCGAAAATATTGGCCCACATGGACAGTTTCAGCGCCCCCATGATATCGAGCTTAAAAGCGATCGGGCTAATTGATGGCGGCATCGCCACCAGACCGGCGGGGACCGGAGAAAACCCGGTCAGCATCCCGATCACGGCAATAATAAGAATCGCCAGCAGGATAGAACCGCGAATTTTGCGGATCTCGAAAATAGCGATCAGCAGCAGGCCCAACAGCCCCAACAGAACCGGCGGGGTCAACGGCCCCAGCCCGACCAGGGTGGCATCGTTCTTGACAATCAGGCCGAGGTTCTTCATGCCGATAAAAGCGATGAACAGACCGATGCCGATAGAGGTCGCCAGGCGCAGGGACAAGGGAATGGCATGGACAATCCGTTCGCGCAGGCCCAGCCAGGTCAGAACCAGGAAAAAGACCCCGGACAGGAACACCACGCCCAGAGCGGTCTGCCAGGGGAGTTTCTCACCCGCAACCAACACAAAGGCAAAGAAGGCATTCAGGCCCATGCCTGGTGCCATCATCAACGGGACATTGGCCCACAGGGCGAGCAGCAACGTGGCCAATCCAGCGGTCAGACAGGTGACCGTGGTCAGCGCTCCTTGATCCATCCCGGTTGCCGACAAAATGTCGGGATTGACAAAAACAATATAGGCAGCGGTCAGAAAAGTGGTGACTCCCGCAATAACTTCAGTACGGACACTCGAATGCCGCTCTTTGATCTTGAAAAGATCTTCCAGCATAGCAACCTCCTGGCAGAGCATCAGCCAAACAATTTTTGGCTATTACAAATTTCAAAAAACCGAAACTATAATCATGCGCTATTTCACAGCGTCATGAAAAGAAAAAAATGCCAGATCTGCTACGGAACAGGTCAACAGCTCTCCGCTGCTAAATCCACGCGGGCCGACAGTGGCAACAGTATGTGCGGTTAGTCCGGGAGCTGGCCGAGCAGAGCGCAACCAAGCCGCCCAGTGCGGATCAGTGACGAAACGGACGATACAGCGGATCGCCGAGAAGGATCATCTGCCAGGACAGGTAAGGAAGACTGTAAAAATAGCTTTCCACCAGCGAGTAATAGCCATCGAGCAAATAGCCGAAGAACAGGTCGGGACGCGGAAAGGACTGGACATAGGGCTCGGCCACCGGCCCCAGGGTCGCGGCTGCGCCGGAATCGAGCATGCGTTTACACCAGCCCTGGCTGGCAGCTTGCTTCAAGGTGGCACATTCTCCGCTGGCGATATGGTAGCCAACTGCGCCGGGCTGCCAGGTAAAGATATCGGTATAAGCGCCCAGACTGTACCAGCCACTGTAAATTGCCGCCTGCGGGGCTGCCACGAGAAGCGCCTCGGTCTCTTCCAGGACCACCTCCAGGCGACTGATGGTAGCCGTGGTTCTGGCCGCCTGATGCAGGGCGGTATCATAACGTTGGTAAGCGCCCTGCCCGTCACTCGCCGGCCAGCGGGCATCGAAATAAGCCTTCCCACGCAGCCCACTGCGCTCTGTAGCCAGACTGTCATCGATCATCCGGCGCACGATATCCGGGGTCGCCGCATCCAGGCGGGAAACCAGCAGGATCGCTTCGGCAGCCCCCTGCCCTCCGCGTTTTTCCAACAAAGGATTAGCGACCCAGCCTGCCAATGGATAATCCTCAACCCGGGCCAGGGCGATTTCGGAGTCAACGGCGGCAGAACTGACCGCCAGGCCGCTTGCCTGCGCGATCTCATCTGTGGAATCCGCGGCGGCAGGTTGCTCCGCCAGAATTTTCAGAGGCAGCCCGTAAAACAGCACTAAACAGTGAATCTTTTCTGCTCCGGGCCGGGCCAACCTCTGCCGCAGCGGCGCTAGCAGCTGCTGTTGATACTCCTGACGGCTGCAATGCTCCTCGGCGGGCATGGTCACCGTCAGCAGATGGGTCTCCGGGACGAGTCTTTTTTGCTGATAATAGCGGGCCAGCTCAATACTGTGAGGAACCGCCCGGTTGGCAATCAGCAGAATATTCTGCGGGCTTAACGCTGCTGCCGGCAACACGGCCAGTACGATCAGCAGCACGGTCAGGGGCACAATGGCAAGTTGATAGCCGGGCCTTTGCAAAACCATGACAAAACCCTCATCAAATTCAAAAAATAACTGATTTATATAGGCTACCAAACAAAGGAGGGAGCGTCATGAATATTGTCGATAGCGATCTTTGTCATTTGGAGTTGGATGAGCAGTATATGAACAGCAAACAGCAGAGCTATTTCCGCCACAAGCTGCTGTGCTGGCGGGAAGGGTTGCTGGCCGAGCTGAAACAATCGCAGGATCGAATTCGCAGCAATGAACCGAGCGGCGGCGACCTGATCGATCAGAGTGTGCATGACCGCAACAAAATCATGGACTTCATCGCCCGAGACCGCGTCGAAAAAACCATCATGCAGATCAATGCCGCGTTGCGTCGGCTGGACGAGGGCTCTTACGGTTATTGCCTGGCATCAGGAGAAGAGATAGGCCTGCAGCGGCTGCATGCCTATCCGATCGCGACACTCTCCGTGGAAGCCCAGGAGCAACTTGAAAACCGCCAGCGTCTCGTCCACTGCTGAGTCAGTCCTCAGTCCGCAGAGCCAGCGATTCGCGATAAACATCGCTGCCCGGCAGGTTGTGTTCCCGCGCGACCTGCCGGACGATCTCCTTCCAGCTCAGCTCGGTGTCAGCCCGCAATTGCCGTAAGGATTCGGTGACGGTCAGGGTCGGCGCCGCCTGCGCGGCCGGAGCCAGAAGCAGGACCAGTTCGCCCTTGACCGCTCCCGCGCTGAAATGTTCCAGTGCTTCGGCGGCACGACCGGTGAACAGCTCTTCATGCCGTTTGGTCAGCTCGCGAGCGATGGCCAGCGGGCGGTCCGCGCCGCAGACCGCGACGATATCGGCCAGGCATTTCTGCAGTCGATGAGGGGTTTCGTAGCAGGCCACCGTGTGCGCTTCGTTTTGGTAGCGCTCCAGAAACTTCTGGCGAGCGTGCGCCTTGGCCGGGACAAACCCGACAAACCGAAAACCGTCGGTCGGCAGCCCGGAGATGGACAGGGCCGCGACCAGGGCCGAAGGGCCGGGAACCGCAACCACTTCAATCCCTGCCGCCCGGCAGCGCGAAACCAGCCGAAAGCCGGGATCGGCAATGCAGGGGGTCCCGGCATCGCTGATCAAAGCCAGGGAATGGCCGGACTGAAGCTTGTCGAGCAGTTGTTCGGCGCGCTGTTCCTCATTATGCTCATGATAGGAGATCAGCGGGGTCCTGATGGCATAATGGTCGAGCAATTTGCGACTGTGCCGGGTATCCTCGGCAGCAATCATCTCCACCTCTGCCAAAATTCGCACCGCTCGATAAGTGATATCCTCCAGGTTGCCGATAGGCGTCGCCACTACATAAAGAAGACCGCTCACTTACAAGTCCTCCAACTGGGTCAGCCACCAGGTCACGGTCGCATCGCTGGGCATCCGCCAGTCGCCGCGCGGCGACAACGCAACGCTGCCGACCTTGGGGCCGTCCGGGAGGCAGGAGCGCTTGAACTGCTGACTGAAAAAACGTTGATAAAACTTGCGCAGCCAACCCAGAATGACCTCGTGTGAATAATCCTCCCCAAAGGCAAGCTCAGCCAGGGCCAGGACCTTTAAGGGCGGAAAATGTAGCCGCACCACCTGATAGAGGAAGAAATCGTGCAGCTCATAGGGGCCGACCACTTCCTCGGTCAACTGGTTGATCCTGCCGTCAGCATCGGGCGGAAGCAACTCGGGCGACACCGGAGTGGCACAGACATCCGCCAACACTGCCGAAGTCCTGCCGCTGAATTCCTCGCGGGCGCACCATTCGACCAGATAACGCACCAGGGTCTTAGGTACTCCCGAATTAACAGCATACATCGACATGTGATCACCGTTATAGGTACACCAGCCCAAAGCCAGCTCCGACAGATCACCGGTCCCGATCACCAAGCCGCCAACCTGATTGGCGACATCCATCAACACCTGGGTCCGCTCCCGGGCCTGGCTGTTTTCAAAAGTCACATCATGCTTGGCCGGATCATGGCCGATATCGCTGAAATGGCCACGCACCGCTGCGTCGATGGAAATAATCCGCAGTTCGGTTCCCAGGTGCCGGGCCAGGTCTTCGGCATTGCCGCGAGTGCGGGCAGTGGTGCCGAAACCGGGCATGGTAATAGCGACGATCCCTTGCCGGTCAAGGCCGAGACGGTCAAAGGCTTTGACGGTCACCAGCAGGGCCAGGGTAGAGTCAAGCCCGCCGGACAGGCCGATGACAACCTGCCTGCTGCCGGTATGTTTCAGGCGTTTGATCAGGCCGCTGGTCTGCAGCTGAAAAATCTCCCGGCAGCGCTCGGCCCGTTCATTATCGTCCGGCGGCACAAACGGAGTGCGCGCCACCGAACGGCAGAGCTGCCCTGTACTGAGGGCGGCGGCACGAAATGTTTGCAGACGAAAATCGCGCTCCGGTTGGGCGTTGCCAAAGGTAGTGTTTCGCTGGCGCTCACCGCACAGCATGGCATAATCGATATCAGCCACTGCCAGCTGACTGGTGAAATGATAGCGTTCGGTTTCGGTGAGAATCCGACCATTCTCGGCAATCAGCGAATGTCCGGAGAAAACCAAATCGGTACTCGATTCATTAGGCCCGGCCGAGGCATAAGCATAAGCGGCCAGGCAGCGAGCCGACTGGGCCGCAACCAAGGCGCGCCGGTAAGCTTCCTTACCGAGGATTTCCGGACTGGCCGAAGGGTTCAGCAACAGGGTCGCTCCGGCCAGAGCCTGAGGCCCGCTCGGCGGCGCAACCGACCAGCCGTCTTCACACACCTCGATGCCGATGCGCAGCTCCGGGATGTTTTCGGCCTGAAACAACAGATCGCTTCCAAAGGGGACCTGGCGACTACCGATGGTCAGCTCGGCGCAGGTCCGGGACCAGTCGGAACAGAACCAACGCTGTTCGTAGAACTCACCGCTATTGGGCAGGTAAATTTTCGGCACCAGGCCCTTGATGTCTCCCCCGGCCAAAAAAGCGGCACAGTTGAACAACCGACCGGCCGAGGACACGGGCACTCCGACCACCAGCGCCAGGTCGGTCCCTGCGGTAAACTCGGCGACAGTCTCCAACGCCCGCAAGGCCCCTTGCTGGAGATGATTTTGAAAAAACAGATCGGCGCAGGTATAGCCGGTCAGGCATAATTCGGGAAACAGGAGCAATTGGCACCCTGCCTCAGCGGCCCTGGCGGCAAGACGAAGGATTTCGGCAAGGTTGAAATCAATATCGGCAATTTTCAATTCCGGGGTTGCGACCCCGACACGGAACAACCCTAAAGCATTAAGATCCCGCGAAACCGATTGAGCGGTTGCTGTCATAAGTTCTCCATAAAACCTGGTCACAAGATCAATCAGGCAGTGAAAACGCATCTGGCAAGTGCGTTAATCGCGCCGTGCCGTCACTCTGGCATAAAACAGCCAGAACATCAAATCTGGGTTGCAGCCTGCCCTGCTTGCCGGGCTGCTGCAGATACCACTGGGCAGTACGGATAATCTGCCGTTGCTTGCGACTGCCGACCGCCTCCTGAGGAGTACCAAAAGCGCTACTGCGACGGGTTTTAACCTCGACAAAAACCAGCCAGCCACGATGCCGGGCGATAATATCGATTTCCCCGACCGGCGTACGGAAGTTGCGCTCCAGGATGCGCATCCCCTGTTTTTTCAAAAACTCAGCGGCCTGAGCTTCCCCCCAAGCACCCAGAGACAGCCGTGCCTCGCTCACTGCCCATCCTTGACATGCTCTCTGACGCCAGCGAAGGTTTTGCGATGCTGACAGCTGGGACCGAAGGCAGCAATGGACTGACAATGAACTTTGGTCCCATAACCTTTGTGTTTGGCAAAGCCGTATTCAGGCAACTGCTTATCAAAGCTGAGCATAATCCGGTCACGCACCACCTTGGCAATCACCGAGGCCGCAGCAATCGATAACGAACGGCTGTCTCCCTGTTTGATGGTCTGTTGAGAAATCTTGATCGGAAGCGGTGTGATCCCGTCGATGAGCAGGTGATCCGGGGGCACCGCCAACCGGGCAATAGCTCTGCGCATGGCCAGCAGGGTCGCCTGAAGAATATTGAGGCGATCAATCTCCGCTACCGAGGCCACGCCGACACCAACTGCGGTGGCCTGCCGACGGATTTCCGGGTACAGTGCCTCGCGCTTTTTTTCGCTCAACTTTTTGGAATCGGTCAGTCCGGGCAGCAGGAATTGCTCAGGAAGAATCACCGCCGCCGCAACCACCGGTCCAGCCAAAGGGCCTCGCCCCGCCTCGTCGATCCCGGCAACGGACTGAAAACCTCGCTGCTGGGCCTGCTCTTCGAAATACAGAGTAGAGACAGCAGCTTCTGCAAAGAGATTTAACGTTGTCACTTCATCTTCCCGCTAAAGGCAAAATCACGAACTGCCGGCCAAACCCGAACAGAGGGTTCCCCCCCCATCGGGCATGGCAGCAACAAAAAAAGCCCCCGACTTGCGAAGGGGGCTTCATTGTAGCGAATCTTTGCTGATCAGACCATCCGCTTTTCGGAGATCCGGGCAGCTTTACCGCGCAGATTACGCAGGTAGTAGAGCTTGGCACGCCGAACCTGGCCAATCCGGACGACCTCAATTTTGTCAATGCTGGGGGAATGCAGTGGGAAAATCCGCTCGACACCGATATTCCCAGACATTTTGCGCACGGTGTAGGAAGAACCGAGGCCACGGTTCACGCGCTTAATGCAGATCCCTTGAAAAATCTGAATCCGCTGTTTGTCGCCCTCAGTAATTTTGACATGAACTTTCAAGGTGTCACCAGCCTTGAAGCTCGGAATATCCTTTTTAATCTGTTCCATTTCCAGTTTATCGATAATGTTCATCCTCTATCCTCCTCGGTTCATTTCGTCCGTTTTGAATGATCTCTGTATTCATTTTTCCAGCGGCGGTTTTCTCAGCGAACCCGCCAGCGTTACCCAGAGCCGGCTTGCCGGCGTAATTTGTCAATAAAAAACTGATCCTGTTCGGTCAGTTCAGCTGTCGCCAGCAACTCCGGCCGCCGTTCAAAGGTCCGCTGCAGTTGCTGCTCCCGGCGCCATCTGGCAATCCGGCCATGATCCCCGGAAAGCAACACCTCGGGGACGGCCAACCCGTTAAACACGGCCGGCCGGGTATATTGTGGATATTCCAGCAAGCCGTCCGCAAAAGAATCCGTTTCAACACTGCCGTTGGAGCCAAGAACTCCGGGCAGATGGCGAGCAATGGCGTCGATCATCACCATGGCCGGCAACTCGCCACCGGTCAGTACGAAATCACCGATGGAATATTCCTCATCAACCAGGGTCTGCCGAATCCGCTCATCAAACCCTTCATATCGCCCACAGACAAAGATCAGCCCGTTCTCACGGGAGAGTTGTCTGGCGTGCTGCTGCCGAAAAGGAACTCCCTGGGGAGTCATCAGCAACACCTTACTGCCGGGCGTCTCTGCCCGCAAACGGGCAATCGCCCTGGACACCGGTTCCGGTTTCATCACCATCCCGTCACCGCCGCCATAGGGAGAGTCGTCTGTGGTCAAATGCTTTCCTTCGGCCCAGTCGCGCAAATTATGCGCCCGAACCGAAAACAACCCCTGACTGACCGCCCGACCGAGAATACTCTCGCCCAACGGCGAAGTAAACATTCCCGGAAATAGGGTCAAAACATCAAAGATCATTGATCTTCCTGGATCAGCCCGTCGGGGAGATCCACTCTCATAATTCTGCGTTCCAGGTCAATGTCCTGGACAAACTGTTTAACCGCCGGGATAAGAACTTCGCCGAATTCACCCCGAACAACATAGATATCGTGCGCGGAGCTAGAAAACAAATCGACAAGACTGCCAAGTTCACCACGCGTCACATCGACAACCTGCAACCCGTCCAGCTGACTCCAGTAGTATTCGTCGTCCTCCAGGTCCGGCAACTGATCCTGGCGCAGCAGTAACTGCCCACCGACCAGCGGTTCCACGAGATTGATCGATTCATATCCCGCAAAGCGGAGGAGAATCAGATTTTTATGCGCAGCCTGCCGAATAATCCGCAGTTTCAGCAGATCACCACGCGGTAGAGCCAGGTGAACCTGAGCGATATTCTGCAATAGCTCGGGATCACCTGATCTCAATCGAACTTTTATATCACCGCGCAAACCATGGGTACCGACAACGACACCAACGTCCAGAAGCGCTTCCGTTTCATTCTTCATCTAAAAAACTATAAACGCCTTGGCGTAGAGACCGGACCAAGTTTTCGCTTACTCCATAATCTGCAAAGCAGCACGTTGATTTTCGCGAGTTGCCTTGGCATTCAACAATGTCCGCATCGCCTTGGCATTTCTCCCCTGCTTGCCGATAATCCGACCCATATCCTCCTGAGCCGCGGCAAGCTTGATCAACACACTGCCATCTTCAGCAACTTCTTCCGAGATAACAATCTTGTCAGGTTGTTCAACTAAAGATTTCGCAATGTACTCGATCAGGTCTTTCATAGGTCATCCTCCGGGTAGTTGCGGGGTCGGCGCCCCGGATTCGGACCAGTTTCAAGCTTCAGGCTTCAGCTGTCGCCTTGGTCTTGAACTTGGTCCAGACACCGGCATGACGCAAGAGCCGGCGCACAGTATCGGTCGGCTGAGCACCTTTGTTAAGCCATTCCAAAGCACGATCTTCCTTGAAGTCCAGCAGAAATTCGTCCTGACGCGGATTATACTGGCCCAAGGCCTCAATAAACCGGCCATCCCGTGGGAAGCGCTCATCAGCTACGACAATCCGGTAGACCGGTTTCTTTTTTTGGCCACCGCGGGCGAGCCTGATTTTTACTGCCATGCTTTCTTTCCTCCTGGTTTTTCTGATTATAGTGTCTCTATTTCGAACAGAACAATGAGTCTCTATTCGTAGCCCTTAAAAAGGAAGCTGACCACCCCGGCCCAGCATTCCCTTGAGCCCTTTTGGGCCCATCTTCTGCATCTTTTTCATCATTTTCTGCGCTTCGGTGAAGCGCTTGAGCAGCTGGTTGACATCCTGAACCCGGGTGCCGCTCCCTTTTGCGATCCGTAGCCGCCGTGAACCGTTAAGAATTTTATGATTCAACCGCTCCTGCGGTGTCATCGAGCGAATGATCGCTTCAATCTTCTTCAGTTCATTTTCAGGAAGCTGCATGCCCTGGGTCTGCTTCATTGCCTTCCCCACACCGGGGATCATCTTCAGCAATGAATCAATGGATCCCATCTTTTTGATCATCTGCATCTGCTCAAGGAAGGTTTCGAGAGTGAATCCATCCTTGCGCAGTTTTTGTTCCATGGCGGCGGCATCTTCAGCTTCAACCGCCGACTGGGCTTTTTCGATCAGGCTGAGCACATCGCCCATGCCGAGAATCCGCTGGGCCATCCGATCCGGATGGAACTGCTCAAGAGCATCCAGCTTTTCCCCCATACCAACCAGTTTGATCGGTTTTCCGGTAACTGCACGAATCGACAGCGCCGCACCGCCCCTGGCATCGCCGTCCAGTTTGGTCAGCACCACCCCGGTCAACGGCAGCTGCTCATCAAAACTGGCGGCAACTGTAACCGCGTCCTGCCCGGTCATGGCATCGGCAACGAAAAGAATCTCCTGCGGCGAAATATTGGCGACGATTCTTTTGAGTTCCCCCATCAACTCAGTGTCAATATGAAGCCGACCTGCCGTATCAAGTATAATTGTATCAAAACCGTTAAGTTTTGCGTAGTCCATTGCACGATTACAGATATCAACAGGGTCTTGACCGGCTTGCGAATCAAAAACCTCGACATTGATCTGTCGCCCAAGGGTCTTTAACTGTTCAATTGCGGCCGGGCGATAGACATCGGCCGGGACCAGCAAAGGATTACGTTTTTCCCGCCGCAACTTCAATGCCAGTTTGCCACAGGAGGTCGTTTTCCCGGCACCCTGCAGCCCGCAGACCATCAACGGAACCGGCGGCTTCGCGGCGAGATCAAGGCCATTGTCTTCGCCCTCACCCATCAACGCCGCGAGTTCCTCGCGCACTACCTTGATGACCTGCTGGGCCGGAGTCAGGCTTTTCAGCACATCCTGACCGAGCGCACGCTCGCCGACCCGAGCAATGAAATCTTTGACCACGCGAAAATTGACATCGGCTTCCAGCAATACCAGCCGAATTTCACGCATGGTGGCCTGAATATGCTGCTCCGTCAAACGACCATGGCCGCGCAGCTTCTTGAAAACCGAATCTAATTTATCTGAAAGCGTATCAAACATAATTTAATCTGCGGCAAAATCCACGAAAGAATGAATATAAAAACAGCACTTCCCATTGTCAAGGAAAAAGCTTTTACAAACAACCGGTTTCACTTCAGGCGACGAAACTCCCCCGATTCCAGCTGCCAGACCTCGGCCATAGTCAGCCCAGCCGGGTCCAGAGCGGCTTTCACCAGAGGCAGCAGCTCCTCGTCAAATGTCACCGCCATTCCACAATCAGCGCTCAGCTGACGCGGTACGGGGATGACTTTAACCCTCAGCTGCTCGTGCTTGAGAACTTTCTCAGCTTTCATCACCCGATGAATCGAATGAAAAATTGCCACGATACCACCATTCTCAACCACGAAAAAGTCACCTCTTTTCCCAAAACGAGCCGAGCCCAATCCGGGCGCGCATCATGCCATGATTGCCGCTGCCATGCAAGGGATATTCACCTTGCCGGGAAAATTGACAGGATGACTTCTTCAAGAGTAGAGTAGGCAAAAAATATCTTATGTTGACTAATAGACTCAGCAATTTTGCACTGTCACAAACAAAGGAACGGCCCGTGCACAGAGACCAGATACTTCCCCTTGTCACCCTCATCGCAGTTGCCTTCGGCGGCAATGTGCCGCTGGGTTTCTTTCGCGAAAGCAGTAAAAAGTTCTCTTTGCGCTGGTTTGTCCTGGTTCATTTTTCCATCCCCTTCATCATTGTCCTGCGCAACATGTTCGGATTCAGTTGGCGCTGGATCCCCGTGACCCTTGGCTGTGCCGTGGCGGGACAATTGGTGGGTGGATTCATCAACAGGCGGACAAGGTGATGAAAAAAATCGAGAGGCCCCCGATGAAAAGAGCCGAGCGGGTCGGCCACCTGATCAAACAGATGTTCGGCCAATCTGAACTGGGCCGGCAGCTGAGTCGCCATCAGGCCTGGCTGATCTGGGACCAGCTGGTCGGCGAGCAGATTGCTGCTCGGGCCAGACCATTAAAATTGCGCCAAGGGGTCCTCGAAGTCCAGGTCGACCATCCGGTCTGGATGCAGCAGCTGCAGATGCTCAAACCGCAGATTCTCAAGAAGCTTGCTGCCCAGGCCCCAGAGGCCGGCATCACCGATATCTTCCTCAGGCAAAGCCGAGGGCCGGTCGCCGGCCGGCCCAAAAAACCGCAACAGGCCGCCCCGCCACCCTGGCTTAAGGTCGAGTTGACTCCCGCCGAAAAAGAAAATATCGAAAAAGAGCTGGCGGCAGTGAACAACCCTGAACTCAAGAATGAATTGCGAACCCTGTTCACCCGCCAGATTCAACACCAGAAATGTCGGTAACTCAGCCTCGCTCAGACAGCTGACGGGAATAGATCCGCCGTACCTCGTCCGTATAATCGCGGGAAACACCCTTACTGTTGTAGAGAACCAGCGGCCCGGCCACCAGCAGGCCCGGCTTGGCACCCTTGCGCCCTTCCAACAACACCAGCCGGGCCTCGTCACCAAGGGTTGAATGGACCAGGCGCATCCGCTTCGGCTCCAGTCCGGCCGTCTGCATGGCGGCACAGATCTCCGCCAACCGCTCGGCCAGATGAATCAGCGCAAAACGACCACCATGCTTCAGCAGGCGTGCCGCTGCCGCAATAAAATCCGTCACGCCTCCGGCCAGTTCATGGCGCGCCATCGCCCGCTCGTCATTCGGAGCAATCCGACCACTGTTAAATTTTCGAAACGGCGGGTTGCTGACCACCAGATCGTATCCGGCGGCAGGCAGTTGTCGACAGACCTCCCGGAGATCACCACAGACGACCTGAATCCGCTCAGGCATATCATTGAGATCAACATTACGTCTGGCCCGCTCGGCCAAAGCCTCCTGCCGTTCGATTGCGACAACCTCCTCGACGGCGTAAAGACGCCCCAGCAGCAGGGCAAGGATGCCGCTCCCGGTGCCCAGATCAACAACCCGATCCCCTTTGCGCACAGCCGCAAAATCAGCCAAGAGAATCGGATCAAGGGAATACCGATAGCCGTTCCGCGCCTGCAGCAGGCGAATCCCGCCAAGCGATAGATCGTCAAGCGTCTCCTCAGTCATGCACCGCCCTTTTACCCATAAAAAATGCCAGCCCGAAAGATCCGGACTGGCATTGAAACCGATGGCAGGAAAAAGTCATTATTTAACGTGACATTCCTTACACTTGGTCGGCCCTTTTTTCTCTTTTTTGTGGCAAACAGTACAGGATTTATGGAAAGCATTTTTCGCTTTGGGAGCTTTGCTACCGTCGTGGCAACTTACACAGGCAGTAAACTCACCGGTGTGGTGACAGGTTTTACAATCGGAGATGAACCCCTGGTGTGCTGCGTGGGGAAAGGTCACCGTCCCCATTTTGGCTTCCAATTTGACTTCTGCAGGGCCCTTATCGGCAGCAACAGCAACCAGTGCTGTTCCGAAAAAAGCCGCAACGACCAGCAATACGAGAAACTTCTTCATTAGATATCCTCCCTCTTGATTGAATGGTTGACCACCGAGGCAAAGGTAAAACAAAACCCCGATCCGTGTCAATGGATTTGTATATTGTATACAATCTGCAAATAGCTCAGAGAAGACCGTCAGCGCGCAGTTTTTCCTGTAGCCGTGCTGACTTTTTGATCACTCCGGCAGCCATTTCTTCTTTAAACGAAATCAATTTTCCGGCAAGAACGGCATCAGTTGTGGCCAGCATCTGCACCGCGAAAATCCCGGCATTGCGTGCCCCGGCCGCACCAATGGCCATGGTGGCGACAGGAATGCCGGCAGGCATCTGCACCATGGCCAGCAGGGCATCGAGTCCCTGCAGCGAAGTGGCATCGATGGGAACCGCGATGACCGGCAGAGTGGTTTCAGCCGCCACGACACCGGCCAGATGCGCTGCGGCGCCGGCGCCGGCGATCAACACCTTGAGACCTCTGCCCTGGGCCTGGCTGACATACTCAGCGGTCCGTTCCGGAGTTCGATGGGCGCTCGATACGATCATCTCAAAAGGAACCTCAAACTGCTTAAGAATTTTCGCCGTTTCCGCCATGATCGCGTAATCGCTGTCACTCCCCATCAATATTCCGACCTGTGGTGTTTTTTCATTCATCAACTTACCGCTCCTACTAACTCTTAATGTGATCTGTTCAGTGCTTTGGCACCGATATCATGTCGAAAATGAACCTTTTCCCACTCAATCAGGGCAACCCCCTGATAAGCTTTTTCAATCGCATCCTGTACGCTATCGCCCAGGGCGGTGACTCCGAGAACCCGCCCCCCGTTGTTGACGATCTGCCCTTTTTTAAACGCTGTACCGGCATGAAAAACTACCAGATCATCCAGTTCGGCTGCAGCGTCCAGTCCGGAAATCGGCAAGCCCTTGGCAAACTCCGCCGGGTATCCGCCGCTGGCCATAACCACGCAAACCGCGGATTTATCGTGCCAGTCAATGGCGTCCTGCTTTAGCTCGCCGCGGGCGCAGGCCTGCAACACGGGGACAATATCCGATTTCATCCGCATCAGCAGCGGCTGGGCTTCAGGGTCTCCGAAGCGGGCATTGTATTCGACCACCCTTGGCTGGCCGTCCTTGATCATCAGTCCGACATAAAGGATGCCGCAATAGGGACAACCGTCCGCCGCCATGCCAGCGATGCTTGGTTTGACAATGGTATCGACAATGACCTGATGCAAAGCATCGGTCACCACCGGAGCCGGCGAATAAGCTCCCATTCCGCCGGTGTTCGGCCCCTGATCATTGTCATTGACCCGCTTATGATCCTGCGAAGAAGCCAGAGGCAGGATATTCCGGCCGTCGGTGAACGCGAAAAAGGACGCTTCCTCGCCATCCATGAACTCTTCAATGACCACGCTGGCACCGGCCGCACCAAACACCTTGTCCAGCATAATTTCATCCACCGCCGCGACAGCGTCCGCTTCGGTCATGGCCACGACCACCCCTTTGCCGGCGGCCAGGCCATCGGCCTTGATCACAATCGGCGCGCCCTGCTCTTTAATATAAGCAACAGCCTCAGAATGGTCGGAAATGCTTCTGTAGGCTGCTGTCGGGATGCCATGTCTGGCCATCAGGTCTTTAGAAAAGCCCTTGCTCCCTTCAATCCGAGCAGCGGACTTGCTGGGACCGAAGATATCCAGTCCGGCGGCTTTAAAACTGTCCACGATTCCCAGGGTCAGAGGGATTTCCGGACCGACCACGGTCAGATCGATCTGTTCAGCCAGGGCGAAATCGCGCAAGGCCTCGATTTCATCGACGTTAATATGAACACATTCGGCCAACTCGGCAATGCCGGGATTGCCGGGTGCACAATAAACCTGCTCAACCAGCGGCGACTGGACGATTTTCCAAACCAGGGCGTGTTCACGTCCGCCACCTCCGATTACCAGTACCTTCATGAGTCTTCCTTTTCTGCAATAACCCGCCGTTAGCGTCATTCAACCGCGGGCCGAGTCCAGGGTGGGCGATCACAACCAATGCCGCGTTGCTGTGTCACTGGCTATGCGTGGCCGGAACAAACGCAGCGTCCCGACCATGCCAGAAAAAGTCCCGGGATGGACTTTTCACCAACCGGTTAATGCCTGAAGTGGCGCATTCCGGTAAAGACCATGGCAATGCCCGCCTCGTTCGCGGCGGCAATCACCTCTTCATCGCGGATTGAACCGCCCGGCTGGATCACCGCGGTAATCCCGGCGGCAGCGGCGTTATCAATCCCGTCACGGAATGGGAAGAAGGCATCGGACGCCATAGCGGCACCTTTGACTTCCAATCCGGCATGCTCGGCCTTGATGGCGGCGATGCGGGCCGAGTTAACCCGGCTCATCTGCCCGGCACCGACCCCGATGGTCATCCCGTCCCGGCCGTAAACAATAGCGTTGGATTTAACGAACTTGGCGACCCGCCAGACGAATTCGAGGTCCTCGCGTTCTTTGTCCGAAGGAGCCCGTTTGGTCACCACTTTCCAATCGGCACTCAATAGCAGATCGGCATCCTGAACCAGCAGCCCGCCGTTGACCCGTTTGAAATCATAGCGCGGGCCGCTTTGTGAGGACCACTCGCCGCACTCCAGCAGGCGAACATTTTTCTTCGCAGCCACCACCATGGATGCTTCCGCGGAAACCCGGGGAGCGATTATCACTTCGACAAACTGCTTGTCGACAATCGCCTGGGCGGTTGCGGCATCCAGTTCCTGATTAAAGGCAATGATTCCGCCAAAAGCCGATTCGGGATCGGTTGAGAAAGCGCGCTGATAAGCGTCCACCAGGTCAGTGCCGGTGGCAACGCCGCATGGATTGGCGTGCTTGACAATGACGCAGGCCGGTGCGTCATTGAACTGTTTGACGCATTCCAGAGCGGCATCGGTATCCCCGATATTGTTGTAGGAGAGTTCTTTCCCCTGCAACTGACGTGTGGTCGAGATAGAGACCTCGGCGACATTTTTCTCGGTGTAAAAGGCGGCCTGCTGATGGGGGTTTTCGCCGTAACGCATCCCCTGGGCTTTATGGAACTGGAGAGTCAAGGTCGGCGGAAATTCGGCGGCGTCTGCGGAGGTCCTTTTCCCGAGCCAGTTGGAAATGGCCCCGTCATAAGCTGCAGTATGCTGATAAACCTTAACCGCCAGCTGGAAATTGGTGGCCGCCGATACCTCGCCGCTGCTCTGCTTCATTTCGGCAATGACCGGCTCATAATCCTGCGGATCAACCAGAACCGTCACAAACTTGTTATTTTTGGCCGCACTGCGCAGCATGGTCGGCCCGCCGATGTCGATATTCTCAATTGCATCCTCCAAGGTACAGCCGTCCTTGGCCACCGTCGCTTCAAAGGGGTAAAGATTGACCACCACCATATCGATGGGCTCAATATCGTGCTTGGCCATGGCGTTGAGGTGCTCGGGATTGTCCCGCAGCCCAAGCAGTGCGCCATGCACCTTGGGATGGAGGGTTTTGACCCGGCCATCCATCATTTCCGGGAACCCGGTATAGTCCGAGACGTCCATCACCGGGATACCGGCATCACGGATCATTCCGGCGGTCCCGCCGGTCGACAGAAGTTCGACACCAAAACTGTTGAGTTCACGAGCAAGATCGATGACTCCGGTTTTATCTGACACTGAAATCAGTGCACGCTTGATAGCAGGCATGGGGCGGTTCCTTTCCTTCAATCCAAAGGGTTGTTCTGAGCTAGAAACAAGGACGGGCAGCTCATCGCCAAAAAAGCGGGCTGCCTGTAATAAATCCACTGATGAATATCTTAAGTTACAGTTTGAGTTTAATATTTAAACCGGCAAAGTAAAGAGCAAGGGACTACGGACGGGGCAGATGCCAACCGCCATAGAATGTATTTGAAAAAATGGACCTTTTAGCATGTTTCGACAGAGCTGACAACAGCTTTCAGCCGTTTTCCGCCACAGTCGGGTAGCGGCGCGGAACCCGTCCGCCGATGCGACAGAACACCTCATAGGAAATCGTTTCCAATTGCCCGGCCCAATCATCGCCGCTGATCACCAGGCCATCGGCAGCGCCCAGCAAAGTGACACAGTCCCCAACCTTGGCCTGCTCGATCCCGCTCACATCCAGCATGATCCAGTCCATACAGACCCGACCGACAACAGGAACGATCCGACCGTGGAGGATAGCCCGGCCGCGATTGCTTAGCAGTCGATTATAACCGTCCGCGTAACCGATGGGCAAAACCGCGACTTTCATGTCCTGCGGTGCATGAAAACTGTGCCCGTAGGAAACCCCGATCCCGGCCGGCAGTTCCCTCAATTGGGCGATCCGCGTACGCAGGTTCATGACCGGCCGCAGGCTGACCCGATCGGCAAAATCAGCGCTGGGCAGGCCGCCATAAAGCATGATGCCAGGTCGGGCCAGGGTAAATTCAGGACGGTTCCAGGCCACCAACCCGGCACTGTTGTTAAGATGCACATCCGGCGGAGCAATGCCCGCCTGGCGCAACATGTCCAGCATCTGCAAAAACAGGTCAAGCTGTGCGCCGGTGACCGATGAATCCAGCTCATCAGCGCAGGCCAGGTGCGACATGAACCCGGCGATTTCAAGCCCGGCACAGTTCTGCAACCGTGGGATGAACTCCTGTAACTGTTCGCGCCGGAAACCGACCCTCCCCATGCCGCTATCCACCTTGAGATGAACCCGGGCCCGCTTGCCGCGCCGGATCGCTTCGCTACCCAGGCGGCTAGCCAGGTCGGCATCAAAGAGTGCGGGCATCAGCCGGTGCTCGATAAACGCGCCTTCCTGCCCGGGAAAGCAACCTCCCAGCACCAGGATCGGGTCGGCAACACCCGCGGCGCGCAGTTCCAGCCCCTCCTCCAGGGTGGCGACGGCAAAATCGGTGATCCCGCATTGCTGCAGTGCGCGGGTCACCGGAACCGCGCCATGACCGTATGCGTCAGCTTTGACCACGGCAAGAAGCCGCTGTGTTTCCAGGCAGCACCCCTGCGCCTGGTCAAGGTTGTGGCGCAGTGCCATCAGGTCGATATCAGCCCAGGTCGGGCGTTCTGAGAAAGCGATCATGGCTCTCATAGCCTCCGGATCAAAGGAAGCAGGATGTTAAACAACAGCCTGTTACAGAAAAAGTCCGTTTATAAATATACCCGCCGGGAAACTCTGTAAAGCAACAAAACCGAGAGGGATTAATTGACACCAAGGTTTGCAACTGGTAGGATTCTCCTTGATTGTTGTTTTTTCATTCTATTTTTTTAAAAGTTATCCCGCCACTCGCTTCTTTAGGCAAACATCCCGGACCCAAATGAAAATAAAGGGAGACCACAGTATGCTATCCGGACTCTACCTGATCACGGACAACAATGAAGATGGAAAGCTCTTGGACAAAGTTTCGGCAGCCCTGACCGGAGGAGTCAAAATTCTCCAATACCGGGCCAAAGACATCCGTCCGGATGAACGGCGCCAGATGGCCGGCCAGCTCAAGGAACTCTGCCGACAGCATAATGCCCTGTTCATTGTCAATGACCTACCGGAATTGGCCCGCGAGGTCGATGCCGACGGCGTCCACCTCGGTCAGGACGACATGCCCGCGGTCCAGGCACGACAGATTATCGGTCGCAATAAACTGATCGGCATCTCCTCCCATAATGTTGACGAAGCCCTCAAAGCCGAAGCCCAGGGTGCCGATTACGTTGCCATCGGCAGTATTTTTCAGACCGGCAGCAAAGATGACACCAGCGTGGTTGGACTGAAAACCCTGGCCAAAGTCCGTAAAGCCGTGCGTGTTCCGCTGGTCGCCATCGGTGGCATTACCCCGGCAGGAGCCTATGAGGCGCTGCAAGCCGGAGCTGATTCGGTTGCTATTATTTCCGGGATCATGGCTGACTCTGATCCGGCTCGAGCCGCCAAGGAATATTCTTTACTGTTTAACCGCAAGCGGCCTTTTCCCAACGGTAAAGTGCTGACCATTGCCGGTTCCGACTCCGGCGGCGGTGCCGGGATCCAGGCAGACATCAAAACCATCACCCTGCTCGGCAGTTATGCCAGCAGTGTGCTCACCGCCCTGACCGCCCAGAACACCCTTGGGGTGACAGACACCTATGCAGTGCATACCGATTTTATCAAAAAGCAGCTGGACGCAGTCCTTGACGACATCGGCACGGATACGGTCAAAACCGGCATGCTGAGCTGGGGCGGAATTGTTTCACGGGTTGCCAAAGCCATTGAAGAGAGATCGCTGCTCGCTGTGGTCGATCCAGTCATGGTGGCCAAAGGCGGTCAGCCCCTGCTCGACAATGAGGCCAGCGACAGCCTGATTTCCTGGCTGCTGCCACAGTCCTATCTACTCACCCCGAACCTGCCCGAAGTCGGCGAACTGACCGGCTGCGAACCTGAAACCCGGGGGCAAATGGTTGAAGCCGGCCGCCACCTGCAGGAGCTGGGTGCCCGTAATGTCCTGATCAAAGGCGGCCATCTGGCGACCGAAGCGACCGACCTCCTGCTACTCGGCGAGGAGGTCATCGAACTGAACGGGGAGCGCTACGAAACCCACAACACCCATGGCACGGGCTGCACTTTATCGGCGGCCATTGCGACTTTCCTGGCCCAGGGCTACCCGCTCAAACTTGCGGTTGAAAGAGCTAAGTACTTTATCTCCCTGGCAATAAGGGATTCTTTTCAAATCGGCCAGGGGCACGGCCCGGTCAATCATTTCTCTGCGGCCATGCAGTTCTTGCATGAACAGCCCGCAATGGATTAAGATACCCCCCACGACTTGAAGATCAACGTTTCTTTTAACTGCAGCGCAGGCACCGACCAGGTGTCAGGCGCTGCTTTTATTCTGTAGAGGAATCACTAATGACCCAGCTGGAAATGGCCCGTCAGGGACAGATCAGTGACTTTATGCGCGAGGCGGCTGCAGCCGAAAACATCGATCCGGAAATTTTGCGCCAACGGATTGCAGCTGGCACTGCCGTCATCTGCCGCAATGTTAAGCATCTAAATGGCCGTCCGCTAGCCGTCGGCGAGGGGTTAAGCACCAAAACCAACGCCAACATCGGCACCAGCCAGGACGACACCAGCATCGACAAAGAGCTGGAAAAAGCCAAGGTCGCAGCAGCGGCCGGTGCCGATGCCCTGATGGACCTGTCCACCGGCGGTCCCATCGATGAAATCCGCCAGGCGATCATTGCCGAAACCAACCTGTGTATCGGCAGCGTCCCGCTCTATCAGGCCGCCTGCGACGCAGTTCTGACCCAGGGCAAACCGATCGTTGATATGACCGTCGAAGATATTTTCGCCGGCGTTAAAAAGCACCTCGACGACGGAGTCGATTTCATCACTGTCCATTGCGGGGTCACCCGGGAATCGGTGGAACGGATGGACCGGGAAGGCCGGCTCATGGAAGTCGTCTCCCGCGGCGGCTCATTTACCATTGAATGGATGACTTATAACAACGCTGAAAATCCGCTCTATGAGTATTTCGATCGGCTGCTGGAACTGGTGCGCCCCTATGATGCCGTCCTCTCCCTCGGTGACGGCTTCCGGCCGGGCTGCCTGGCCGACGCCAGCGACCGGGCCCAGATTCAGGAACTGATCCTGCTCGGCGAATTGACCCAGCGGGCCCAGGAAGCCGGCATCCAGGTCATGATCGAAGGACCGGGACATGTCCCCCTGAACCAGATCGAAGCCAATATCAAGCTGCAAAAACGACTCTGCCACGGGGCACCGTTTTATGTGCTCGGCCCATTGGTCACCGACATTGCACCGGGCTATGATCATATCACTGCAGCCATCGGCGGCACTCTGGCCGCTGCTGCCGGCGCCGATTTCCTCTGCTATGTCACGCCCAGCGAACACCTGCGCTTGCCCACGATCGAAGATGTCCATGAAGGAGTCATGGCAGCCCGCATTGCCGCCCATGCAGCGGACATCGTGAAAGGGGTCCCCGGCGCAATAGAAAAAGACAATGCCATGGCCATAAGCCGCAAGAAGTTGGACTGGGAAGGTCAGTTCGCGGCCGCCATCGACCCTGAAAAAGCCCGTCGCCTGCGGGCCGAATCCGGGGTGGATGAAGCCCATGGTGCCTGCACCATGTGCGGAGCTCTGTGCGCTTACAAAGTCATGAATGAAAGAAACGAGAAGAAAGCGATCTGAAATTTGTTGCCGTCCAATCGGACAGACATTATAATCGGCCGTTTTTTTCCAAAGCCTTGAATGATCAGAGCGGCACCGGGGGCAACCCCGGTGCTCTTTCAGGAGGATCTGCCGATGAGTGCCAAAAGAATATCCCGCCCCCGCCGCAAACCAAAAATCAAGCTGCGCGGTTTCAATAATCTGACCAAAAGTCTGACTTTCAACATCTATGATATCTGTTATGCACAACGCCCCCAGGCCCGGGCGGAATATCTGGAATATATCGACGAAGAATACAACGCCGAACGGCTGACCAGGATTCTCACCGAAGTGGCTGAGATTATCGGCGCCAACATCCTGAATATTTCCAGCCAGGACTATGATCCCATGGGTGCATCAGTGACTATCCTGATTGCCGAAGAACCCATTGAGCCGAAACCGGATATCGTCCTGGCTCATCTGGACAAAAGTCACCTGTGTATCCATACCTACCCGGAAACTGATTCCAAATCGGGACTATCTACCTTTCGGGTGGATATCGATGTCTCAACCTGCGGCAAAATCAGTCCGTTGAAAGCGCTCAATCACCTGATCTCTTCCTTTGAATCGGACATTGTTCTGATGGACTATAAGGTCCGCGGCTTCACCCGGGACATCAAAGGACGCAAGCACTATATCGATCACCGGATCCATAGTATCCAGCAGTATATTCGCCGCGAAATCCGCGAACTCTACCAATGTGTCGATATCAACATTTATCAGGAAAACCTGTTTCACACCAAGATGCTGCTCAAGGACTTTGACCTGAATCAGTACCTTTTCGCGACCACCTTTGAGGATCTGTCGGATGAAGAACGCCGCAAAGTGAAAAAAATACTTGAGCAGGAGATGACGGAAATTTTCTATTCCAAAAATATTTACTGATGGAGGACGCATGTCACTCAGACGTCTGCTTATTCTGACCATGGCCGTGATATCGTTGACCGCCTGCACGCGCAAACTCCCGTTGGGCGATCCGGAACTCCCCTATCCACCGGCACGGGAGCCCGTGGTCGGCGATATCCTCCACCTGCCGACCGGAGTCTATGTCAGCGAGCAGACCCTGCTGGACCATGCCGTCAGGGAACGCGTCGTTTTTGTCGGTGAAACCCATGACAATCCGGCTTCACATCGGTTAGAAAGAATAATTCTGGCCGCTCTCCAGGAGCACAATCCGGGCAATGTCACCCTGGCCATGGAAATGTTCGTCCCCTCTCAGCAACAGGTGCTGGACCGCTGGAGTGCCGGAGAGCTGAGCGAAAAGGACTTTCTTAAGGAGGTGGACTGGTACGGCACCTGGAGCATGAACTTTGCATTTTACCGTCCCCTACTCCAATACTGCCGGGAACACAAGATCAAAATCCTTGCTTTGAATGCCGAGCAGGACATCAAAAAACTGGTCAGCCACAGCCCGCTTGAAGATCTCCCTGAAGCGGTTCGCCAGAAACTACCGCAAATGGATTTCCACGATCCTTATCAGCGCGCCATGGTCCAAGCGACGTTCAAAGATCACGCCATGGGCTCGGCCATGCTGGCAAGTTTCCAGCGGGTACAGACCCTCTGGGACGAAACCATGGCCAGTAACCTGGCCGACTACTTGAAAAAAATGCCTCCCTCCCACCAGGTGGAAGTCATTGCCGGCGGCAACCATGTCCGCTACGGTTTCGGCATTCCACGGCGGATGTTTCGCCGGGTTCCGGCCAGCTACCTGCTGGTCGGCTCCAACGAAATCGATATTCCGGCCGACAAACAGGATCGGCTGATGAATGTGGTCAAACCCGACTACCCGATGCCCCCCTACGACTTCGTCATGTATACCAGATATGAGGATCTGCCGAGTCCGGGAGTCAAATTGGGGGTCATGTTCGAACCGGGTGCAAAAGGGCTGACCGTACAGGGCGTCCTGCCCGGCTCTGCGGCGGCAGCGGCTGGCATCGAGTCGGGTGATATTCTGATCGGCATCGATGACAGCCCGATCAACGAGCCCTTCGATCTGATTTATGCCCTGCAACAGAAGCAAGTTGGGGACAGCGCGCAACTGAAACTGTTGCACGCAGACCAGGAACAGCTCAAAGAGGTTCAGTTCAGCCAGGCCAGTCAGCAGCCCCACGGCACCAAATAACCGTCCGGAACCGGGCAAATCCCCACCCCATCGATTCACTAACAACAAGGCCGATGCAATTGTTTGCACCGGCCTTGTTGTTAGTCAGTTCGGGGCCTGCTCAGGATCAGGCTTTACCGGCACTGCCAAGCACCGCCTCGTTCTTGTGCTTGATCAGCGCAATCAGTTCCTTGCGGGCCGCCCCTAAATATTTGCGCGGATCGAATTCCGCCGGATCGTTGGCCAGATACTCGCGCACCTTGGCGGTCACAGCCAGCCGGCCATCGGAATCGATGTTGATCTTGCAGACGGCACTGGCGGCGGCTTTGCGCAGCTGATCTTCCGGGACACCGACCGCGCCTTCCATCTTACCGCCATACTGGTTGATCAAGGCGACGTATTCAGGGATAACGCTTGAGGCCCCGTGCAGGACAATCGGAAAACCCGGAATCCGCTTTTCACATTCAGCCAGGATATCAAACCGCAACGGCGGTACCTCCTCACCATCCTTGAGCTTGAATTTATAAGCGCCGTGGCTGGTACCGATGGAGATCGCCAGGGAATCAACGCCGGTTTTCTTGACGAAATCCTCAACTTCATCGGGCTGGGTATACGAGGATTTTTCAGCCACGACCTCATCTTCGATCCCGGCCAAAACCCCCAGCTCCCCTTCCACGGTCACATCATGCTGATGGGCATACTCAACCACCTGCTTGGTCAGAGCGACATTTTCATCATAAGACAGATGGGAACCATCGATCATCACTGACGAAAACCCTGAATCGATGCAACTTTTACAGAGTTCAAAGGAATCACCATGATCCAGATGCAGCACGATCGGGAGATCTGCCCCCAGTTCCTTGGCCATCTCAACAGCGCCCATGGCCATGTAGCGCAGCATGGTTTCGTTGGCATAATTACGGGCTCCTTTGCTCACCTGAATAATCACCGGGGAGCGGGTTTCCACGCAGGCGGTTATAATGGCCTGAAGCTGCTCAAGATTGTTGAAATTGTAGGCAGGAATTGCATAACCGCCGTCAACGGCCTTGCGAAACATCTCCCGCGAGTTGACCAGCCCCAGCTCTTTATAACTGACCGCTTTACTCATTGTGGTTCCTCCATGTTTGAAAAAGGATTTAGCTCTTTTTGAGGTTGATGAACAGTCTTTGCTCCCCTTCTGATAGTTTTATCAACCCTGCCTGAGGTTGTCCAGCAACAGCTGAACAAAGTCTCAATTTAGTTTTCCCGGAACGTGGTTGCAATAGCCCGGGGCATCTATTAGTATACGCTCGTTTGCGACCGTGGGTAGGTTCTGTCCCGCGATCATTTCACTTACTTGAATGTGCTTTGATATTCATTTTATGAAAGGACTGGTGAGAGATGGTCGATGCAAAAACGGATAAATATTTTAAAGAATGGAAAGAACGCGAAGCAATAGCGGAAGCGATGACACCGCTGATCGGCAAGCTGTACCGTGACCACGAAGTCATCTGCACGGTATTCGATCGCAGTCTGGTCAACAAACCGATCAACGACATCCTGCGGGTCCATCGCTTTGCCCGCCAGATCATCGATCGGGAGATCTGGGTCAAGGACACCTTCCCCTTTCTTGAAGCCATGGCGGAAATGGACCTGGCTCCCGGTAGGGTCGACCTTGCCAAACTGTTTCTACGTTATCAGGAGCAGCGCGGCGGCGACGTCAGAAGCTTTGTCGGCGAACAGCTCAAAGAGCTTAATACCGGCAGGAGCAATCAGCTCAGCGAACCACGCGATGTCGTGCTCTACGGATTCGGCCGCATCGGCCGGCTGTTGGCCCGGATTCTCATTGAACAGGCCGGCGGCGGCAACAAACTGCGTCTGCGGGCGGCGGTCGTCCGCAAGGGCGGAGATGACGATCTGGCCAAACGCGCCAGCCTGCTTCGCCGCGACTCGGTTCACGGCCACTTCAACGGCACGATCCGGATTGAAGAAGAAGAAAACGCCATTATTGCCAACGGCAATATGATCCGCATCATCTATGCTGACAGTCCGGACCAGATTGACTACACCGCCTACGGCATCGAAAACGCCATCATTATCGACAACACCGGCAAGTGGCGTGACCGTGAAGGGCTCGGCCTGCACCTTAAGGCCAAAGGGGCCAGCCAGGTGCTGTTGACCGCCCCGGGCAAGGGCGACATTCCCAACATTGTTTTTGGTGTCAACAATGAGCTCCTGCAACCCGATGCCACCATTCTCTCCGCGGCAAGCTGCACCACCAACGCCATTGTCCCGGTCCTAAAAGCGGTCAGCGACAAGTTCGGGATCGAATACGGCCATGTCGAAACTTGCCACAGCTATACCAACGACCAGAACCTGATTGACAATTATCATAAAAAAGAACGTCGTGGTCGCAGCGCTCCGCTGAATATGGTCATTACCGAGACCGGCGCCGCCAAGGCGGTGGCCAAGGCCCTCCCTGAATTGGCCGGCAAACTGACCGGTAACGCAATCAGGGTGCCGACCCCCAATGTCTCGCTGGCCATCCTTAACCTGACTCTGCAGAAGGAAACCACGGTCGAGGAATTGAACAGTTACCTGCGCCAGATGTCTCTCTATTCACCGCTTCAGGACCAGATAGATTACACCAATTCTCCGGAAGCGGTCTCCAGCGATATGGTCGGCTCCATTTATGCTGGCGTCGTCGATTCCCTGGCAACGATTGTTCAAGGGAACCGTTGCGTGCTCTATGTCTGGTATGACAACGAATACGGTTACAGCTACCAGGTGGTGCGGATCGTCGGCAAAGTGTCTGGCATGAATCTGCAGCACTGGCCGGAATAACCAGCGGCCGACAGATCCGTTTGACTATCTTGCTCAAGCAAACCCGACACGCAGTGGGCTTGCTTGAGCAAGACTCATCTCTACCCTCTCCAGACAGCTTCCGGTTAAATTCCCCCGCCAAAGAGCAGAACGCCGACGGCAAGTCCTTTGCCAAAACCGTTGTGGAGAATCCCGGGAACAGGCACCCTCAAACGCTTCCGAAACACCTGTAATTATTTACTCCCCCCGTTTTTCCACAGTCATCTTCCTAAAAAAAACAACCTGCCTAAGAAATAAATTAGTTGCCATCCGGAAACTCCGCAGGACAACGGCTAAGTTTTCAGATCGGAAACGAGAAATTTTTCGTTGTTGTAAGGAAATCAAGGGGTTGCGCGGAGGCGTAGTCCTTTACCCCGCACAAGAAGCCCCGCAGATTGACGCCGCCACAGCGGAAAAGGGCCGTTTACGGATGAAAACTAATTAGAATGGCATGCTTTTCGCTTATCTCCTGTTTGAAAGATACGGAAAAGCAGCAGGCTGAGCCCATGGACGGGCGATCAAAATCAATGACAGCCTTGTCAGTCATTGATTTTATAAGGTCGAGAAAATCGCACTTTTCCAACCGAGCTTGAAAAAAGCCAGGGATCAACTTTTTCAACAACCTGATTGAGCAACGGCAAAGGGGGAAAGGGATGAACAACGACTGGTCTGCAGAGCAGAAAATGCAGCAATTTCAAATAATCAGCGCACAGTTTCTGGAGCAGAAAACCACGGCAACAGAAGACCGAGAGGAAAAACTGACGCTTACCCAAATCGCGGATAAAATCATCGATCGCCTCGACAATGAAGAGCGCCGGCCCCAAAAAGCTAGCAGAGACCTGTCTCCGGTCCACCTTAAAGATCACCAGAAAATGCGTCAGGAGATCGCCAGATTGAAAAAAATCTGGGGAGAAAGTCAAATTAATGACGCGGAATATATCAATTCCCTCTCCTACTTGGTCGAGTTCCACCAACATTTTTTTGACAGGGGAGGCGTTTTGGAAAAGCCGGACTCAACGAAGGGAAACAAATAGCCGACTCAAGGCCAGGCAGGCCTTTGTCATGTGCCGAGAAAGGCCTGCCCAGCATATAAAAAGCCGACCCGGAATCCGGATCGGCTTTTGAATTGTGTTTAGCTGAAGCGCTTCATAGCGCGCATTTTCTTGCGCAGCCGGCGCTGAGCTTCTTTCTCTTTGCGCTTACGCTTGATGCTCGGCTTTTCGTAAAATTTACGTTGCTTCATTTCACGAAAAAGGCCTTCCTGCTGCAATTTGCGCTTGAGGACTTTAATCGCCTTTTCGACGTTCCCATCAATAACAGTGATTTCCACGAACAATCACCCCGCTTTCCCTTAGGTCTTTGCATCAGCTGCAAGAATCCGGGTTTATACCCGTCTTCACCAATAAAGTCAAGCAAAAATGCCAGTCCCGGCCATTCGACTTACCCCTTGCCGAAGAGCGAAACCTTGATTCCGCCATTAACGGTTTGCAGGAGAGTCGCCCAAGCTATTCCGGAACCACGGATCAACCGGTTATCGGGACACAGGATTGCGCCCTGCCAGGAACTGAAGCGCTGCGCATAAATCTGTCCCAACTGCGCATACAAGCCGCTAAGCAAAGCATTCTTCCCCAGCCGCTCGCCATAAGGCGGGTTGCAGATCAGCAACCCGTCAGCAGCCGGCGGTTCCACGTCACGCATATCGCAGCAACGCAGTTCAACCACCTCCTGCAGCTCACTCTGCGCCAGGTTGAGCCGAGCCGCCGCAAGCACTTTCGGGTTGTTATCAACGCCGATAATCGCGGCCGCAGGGTGCGCCCTGGCTTTGCCGTGAGCCTCGTCCAGAAGCTGCTGCCACAGGCCGGCACGATACTTTGGCCAAGCCATAAAGGCAAAGCTCCGGGTTGCCCCCGGCGCCCGATTCTGGGCAATCAGAGCAGCCTCAATGGCAAAGGTGCCCGAACCGGTCATCAGGTCAAGTAAAGGTCTGCTGCCATCATAGCCGCAGGCCAGCAAACAGCCAGCCGCCAGCGTCTCTCGCAGTGGAGCCGCGCCATGGGCCTGCCGATAGCCACGGCGATGCAGCAGCGCCCCGGAACTGTCCACGGAAACCGTACAACGATCATCGACCAGGCGGATAAAAACCGCCAACCGTGCGTCGCCCTCCTGGCAAGAGCCCCCCAGGGCCTTGGCCATGGCCTCACGGCAGGTGTCAGCAATGCGGCCGCTATGGGTCAGTCGTGAATTTCGGCAGGAAACCTTGAAGTCGCAGACCTGGCCGGGCTTGACGAAACGCCCCCAAGGCAGACGCACCAGGCGCTGATAGAGGGTCGGAAAATCGCGCGCAGTCAAATCACCAAGACGGACCAAAATCCGCGAGGCGCTGCGCAGCCAGAGGTTGGCCAGATATAGCTCGCGCAGCCCGCCACGAAAGCTGACCCCACCCGGTTCTATCTGCTCCGGCACTATTCCAAACGCACTGAGTTCAGCAGCGCAAATCGGCTCAAAACCGGGAGCGATAATTGCAAAATACAGATTGTCCTTGGGGGCCACCGGTCGCTCCAAGCATTGCAAAGGTTCATCCGGCCAACGCGGATTATGTTACAATCCCACCCTGCCAGATTGTCGAAAAAGTGCGCCCTGAGGGGCGGGAACAAAACAACGGCTACAACAGCCGAGCATCTGACCTGCTCAGCCCGCAAAGAGAAACCGACACTTCTGGTCAATCCATTAAAATTAATTATTAGTTTGTTCTTACCACTTAAAATCAAATATACTATCGGAGATAGGATTGAATGCCTACAGAAATTATCAGAATGGTTTCTTGCAATGAAATTCCAACGTTATTTTAAATCTGGCCAGCAACTGCTGCTGCGGGTTCTGAATAAAACCCGACAGGACGGTCGCACCGAACTGATTTCCGCTTCAGTAGTTGCATCGGAAAGCGATACTCTCATTCTCACCCTCCCCTACGGCGAGGATGATGAGAACCAATATCCCTTTGAAGCCGGGAATGATTTTGAAATCACAACCGATGCCCTGGGCTTAGGAATCCGGGCCAAAGGACGGTTCTTTAAAAAGATCGGCACCAGCCGCTTTGCCCTGAAACTGGATCCGGAACTGGAAATGTTCCAACGCCGGATCAGCCAACGCTATGACTGCTCCCTGGGAATCCGTTTCAGCAGAGCGGCAAAAACCCTGCAGACCATGCGCGGTATCTGGGAGAAAAATATCGAAGTCCTTTCCAGCCCGGAGGCGCCGCTGGTTTTTGATGGGTTCCGCAAAACCCGTGTCAATATCAGCTCGGGCGGGATTCGCCTGACCATCAAACCACCTGCCAACCAAGGGGAACTCTGTCTTATCCTGATCGCCCTTGATGACGGAAAACCGCCGGTCTGCACAATCGCTGAAATCGTCTGGACCTGCATGCAGGACGAAACCGCAATGACCGCAGGGATGCGCTTCATCAATATTCTGTGCGATGATCAGCAGCGGATCGAGGATTTCATCAACAATCAAAAACCAAATAAATCCTCCTGAAAGGACTCTCTCTTCTTGCTTGTCAGCATCTATATTCTAAGCTATAAAAAAGCATTGTTCGACAGCCCCATAGGACTACTTGATCTGCAGGAACCATTTCATGCCACAGGTGACAGAAACTGAAGTTTTTCGTGCGTGCCGGACGCTTTTCGGGCCTGAACTCAATCTCAGTCAAGAGTTTCTCGCCTATCTGCAGCCGGCAGGTGCCCGGTCGGCATATCGCAAAAAGGCCAAAGTCATCCACCCTGATCGGTTTGCCGTGTCTGCGACGGCCGTACAGGCCAAGCATCACCGGTTATTTCAGGATTTGAATCAGGCACATCAGACGGTCCAGGATTATTTGAAGCAACGCACGGCGCGAGACTCGCGCAGCAGCTCAAACAGGTATTCCACGGTTCGCCCGCAACCGTCTCGAACCAGGCAGGAGCAACCGAGTTGGAGTCAACAGAACATTCCCCTGCCGACCCGGCCGCTGCAATTTGGAATGTTTCTGTACCATCTTAAAATCATCCCCTTCGATGCCTTGATTTCGGCAATTATCTGGCAACGTCGTCAGCGTCCAAACCTTGGTGATATCGCCAAACGCTGGGGATGGCTGGATGATGCAGGGGTCAGAACAGTCCTGCATACCCGCAGCGGTCTGAGCAAATTCGGCGAGAAGGCAATCCAACTGGAACTGCTGACCCAAAGACAGGTCAACACCTTATTATTTTATCAACGCAGCTTGCAGAAACCGCTGGGGTTCTTTTTTGTCGAGCAGGGCTATTTTGACGAAACCACCATGCAGCAGTTGGTGCAACGCCAGGCAGAGCATAACCGTACCTACGGTCAGGGTTTTGCCAATCAGCACTACTATTGGCATCGCAAGTAATTTTCGTCGGGAGTTCCCCGGCTATCCCCCATTCTACAAATTTTAATATTTTCATAAATTAAGGAGTTATCATGGGTTTTCTGGCTTCCTCCGCGAGTATTTGCTATTTTCAGGTCAGCGGAAATCTTGATGCACAGAAAAAATTTACCGAGCTGCCGGAACAACTGAGCGCCGAAGGTTTCCGTTCCATCGAAAACTCGGCTGAAGAGCTGGCGACCGGCTGGGTTGAAATGACCGATTACGACAACGGTGAATTCGACTCCGCCCAATGCTGGTATGATCACTTTCTGTGTTTCAGCCTGCGCCAGGATCGCCGACGCATCCCGGCAGCGCTTTTGAAACGCCAGATCAGCAGGCTGAGCGCTCAGTTTCTGGCGGAAAAACCTGACCTGAAATATGTCCCCAAGGCTGAAAAAGAGCAGATCCGTGACCGTGCCCGTTCACAACTGCTGGTCAAGACCCTGCCGAGCCCATCGTTTTACGATGTGGTCTGGGACACCGAGCGGCAACTGCTCCGCTTCTGCTCTCTGGGACAGACCATGATCGACAGTTTCCAGGGTCTTTTCCATCAGACCTTTCCGGGCCTGCGCCTGCAATTGCTCCATCCTTTCGCGCGGGCCGAAAAAATCCTCCCCGAGTCCCAACAGGAACGCCTGCAACAGGTCAACCAAGCGGCCACCGACAGTGTTCTGGAACAGATTGAAGCAAATCGCTGGCTGGGCAATGATTTTCTGCTCTGGTTGTTCTATCGCACCCTGAATTCGGATTCGCGCTATCAGGTCAGCGCCTCCGGACCGTTGCTGGAGAAACAGCCGTTTACCGCTTTTCTCGACAACCGCCTGGTGCTGGTCGGCGGAGGGCAGGAAGGGGTCCAAAAGATTGTTGTAGCCGGACCGCAGGATCACTATCTGGAAGTCAAAACCGCGCTGACCCAGGGCAAGCAGATCGAGGAGGCGACCCTCCACTTCCAGCACGACGAAGACAACGCCTGGAAGTTGACCTTGAAAGGGGAACGTTTCCAATTCGGCAGTTATCGGACGCCGATGATCAAACCGGAAAGCTCGCCCGATGACGACCCGCAGGCCGAGGCCATTGCCGCCTTCCTGACCAAACTGGCAGCAACGGAAGAAGGAGAGCAGATGTTTGACAGCCTGCTGCGGGATTTTCTGGAACTGCGGCTGGGCGATGGTTGGCAGGAACTGCAAGGAGCCATTCAAACCTGGCTGAATGAATAGACAACGGGCCGGTTTCGGGAGTCCCACGGATTTCATTCCGATCCAAAGCTGCTATGATTACAATGAGCTGCCGTTGAGGTCCCTATGAAATTTCGTACCAGGCTATTGATCCTGCTCTTGCTCGTGGCATTGGTTCCGCTGAGCCTCAGCTTTATGGTTCAGCGGTTTTCAATCCTCCATTTCGGCAACAAACTGGCGGAGGATACCAGGAGCTTGTTGAACAACAACGCCCAGACGTTGTTACATGCACTGGTGGATGATTACGGACGCATTCTGACCCGTGATCGCACCATGGCCCTGCTCACCCTGCAGAACCAGGCGCAGGCGGTCGAGAGCAGGCTGGCCCAGTCCCCACCGAAGGCTCCTGCGCCGATCTATTTTTCAGCCGACTACAACTCTCCAGAGCGCCAACCTGCCGACCTGCAGCCGTCGCAGAAACATCTGCGCTATGACGCGAACGGCAAACCGACACCGATTCCCATCTCCTATTCCCAACAGGTGTTTTTTCTGGCGGCCGGAACCGCCCCCGGTCAGGTTGCGGATGATCTGGCCCGCTTGGGCGGAATGGTCGAGGTCTATCGCTCTCTGCATCAAATTCAGCCGGATCTTTTTCTCTGGCAATACACCGCCCTTGAATCGGGTGTCCATTCGAGTTATCCGGGAAAAAACGGTTACCCAGCCGATTACGATCCCAGAAAACGGCAATGGTATCGGGATGCAGTGCAAAACAAGGGACCGACCCAAAGCATTCTGATCGACCTGACGACCGGCCAGCTGATCCTTACTTTATCCACCCCGGTCTACCATCCGGACGGCTCCCTGGCTGGAGTCACCGCCCTTGATATCGACTACCGGCAGTTTTTCACCGATTGGGCAATCCCCCCGGAATGGGCGGAAGCCACCGAAAGCATGGTCCTTGTCTACAATGACCAGCTGCCGCCGCAACAGGCCTTGGAAATTCTCCTGCGCAGCCACCATAACAATCGCGGCCACGACTGGAAAATGCCGGTGAAGCATGAATATTTTGACCTGGCCGAGCCCCGTTTTGCAGCGGTCAGCGAAGATATCAACAACGGGGTCTCGGCGGTGCGGCACATTGACTATCAGGGAACCAAAGCACTTTGGGCCTATGGCGCACGGCAGGAGAACAACCCCTTTCCACTGTTGATTGTTCCCTATAAAAAAATCCTGGCCAAGGCCGATGATGCGGAGAGCTATGTCAACCGGCAGATCTCGCTGGGCCTGACCATCAGTGCGGCCCTGACCATTGTGGTGGTCGCCGCCGCCATCCTGCTGGCCCTGGTCCGCTCCAAAAAGGTCACCCGTCCGGTGATGCAGCTAGCCCAGGCAGCGGATCGCCTGGCGGAAGGAGATTTCAGCGCCCGCGTCAACATCACCACCGGTGACGAACTGGAGGACCTGGGACAAATATTCAACGGCTTGGGCAGCCGGCTGGCGGAACGGGAGCAGATGAAACAATCCCTGGAGCTGGCCAAGGAGATTCAACAGCAACTGTTGCCTGGAGAAGTCCCCGCCTGTCCCGGCTTTGAGCTGGCTGGACGCAGTATCTACTGTGACGAAACCGGTGGCGATTATTATGATTTCATCCGCTTGAACAATGGCGGTATCGGCTTGGCCGTCGGCGATGTATCGGGCCACGGCATCGGCTCCGCCCTGGTCATGGCGACCGCACGCGGCGCCCTGCACTCCCTGGTGGAAAACCACACCACCAATTTAACCGCGCTATTTAATGAGCTCAATCGCTACCTCAGCCGGGGAACCGACGATGCTTATTTCATGACCCTGTTCTATGGTGTTCTCTGCCCCGGGTCAAAATCGCTGGACTGGCTGTCCGCCGGCCAGGCCCCATTATTTCTCTATCAGGGCGGGGCGGTTAAGGAATTGTACAGTTCGACAATCCCCCTCGGCATTGCCGAACTGGCCGATTTTGTGACCGCCACCCGGATTACCTTTGCAAAAGGCGATATCCTGCTGGTCGGTACAGATGGAATCTGGGAAACCCGCAACAGCACCGGGGATATGTTCGGTGCCGAGCGGGTCAACCTGCTGCTGCAAAGCCAGCATGACAGCTCGGCCTCGGAACTAGCCGATTTACTCATCGCCGACATCGCTCGTTTCCGGGGTGACGCCCAGATCGATGACGACATCACCCTGATGGTCATCAAAGCAACGGAATAAGACACCCCCATGCAGAAGGCACTACGGCCTGTCAAATCAACGCCAGATGAAGAATTATCCCCGGGAAAAACCGTACGGATGATGCTATAGTGGAGGTTTGCAAACTCTTCACCAACCAGGATTATCCCGATGTTTGAAACAGCCACTGTCGCATTTACAACTTTTTTTGCCACCATAGGCCCACTGGATGTGGCCGCAGTCTTTGCCGCCATGACCGCTGGCGCGTCCCCTCGCCACCGTCGACGCATGGCCGTCCGGGGCGCCAGCATTGCCGCTTTTTTGTTACTCCTGTTCGCCTTTGCTGGCGAGTTCCTGCTCCAGAGTCTTGGCATTTCTCTGGCGGCGTTAAGGATTGCGGGCGGGATTCTACTGCTGCTCATTGGCATTGATATGGTTTTCGCCCGCCCCTCAGGCGGGACCGGCACCACCGATGAAGAAACCACTGAGGCTGCCGGCAAACAGGACATTTCTGTATTTCCACTGGCCACCCCGCTGATCGCCGGTCCCGGAGCCATGGGTGCGGCAATCCTGCTGATGGCCGAAGCAGGCGGGGAAGTGATCTCGGAAATGATCGTCATTGCCATGCTCCTCGCCGTGCTGCTGATCTCCTTATTGCTGTTGCTGGCTGCGGCCCGGGTGCAGCGCTTGTTCGGGGTCACCGGGATGCACGTTATCAGCCGCATCTTCGGTGTCCTGCTAACCGCGCTGGCGGTTCAATTCATGATCGATGGAATCGCCCAGAGCGGGCTTCTGCAACAAGCCGTTTTATAGAATTTCCGTCTGGCTTTGATCGGAAGCAGCTCGTTCGCTCCGGCTCCAGGCAAAGAACTTAACCGTTGTCATCCAAGGTTTCCGGCTGACAACCAACTAACCTGACAGGTATGCCCATGGCCCAACCCGGCAATGTGTTCCCCAGTCCGAAACAAATCGGTTTACTCATCTTGATGCTGCTGCTGTTCTGCACCGGAGTCGACGCGGCCCTGATTCCGGTAATCTCTCTGCCACAGCAAAAGCCAACCGCCGGTGCCGTCATTCCCCTTGAGGTTTATTTCCATAACGAAGGGAATGACGCCCTGACCACGATCCTGCCAAGCCAGCTGCAATTGCTGGTCAGCACGGAAAACGGCAGTGAGCTGCAACTGAGCGCTTTCAGTGACAGCGCCGAAGAACAGGTCCAATTGCCTCCCGGATCTTTTCGCAAGCAGCATTACAGTGTGAAGATACCGGCCGACCTACGCGGAGTGATCAGTTACCGCCTGGCCGGTTACAGCCAGGTCGGCGGCATGATGATGATTGCACCGCCGCAGCTGGTGCCGAGCGTTGCCACGCCAACAATCGCTTCCGGCCAGGAAGAACCCGAGGACCTGTCCCTGCGCAACCTGGAGTCGCTCTACCAGTCGTACTCGGCCAATTTTTCTTCCTACCGACCAACCTACTTTCTGGTTGGCACCAATCCGCAAAAAAGCAAATTTCAGATCAGCTTCCGTTACCGCCTGTTCAACCCGAGTGGCAGCCTGAGCCAAAAATATCCCTGGCTTGAAGGGTTTCACATCGCTTATACGCAGACCTCTTTCTGGGACCTGAAATCCGCCTCAGCGCCGTTTGAAGACACCAGCTACAAACCCGAGTTTTTCTATCTGACCTCAAACCTCAAATTCAGACCATCCTGGATGGACGGACTGTTTATTCAGACCGGTATCCAACACGAATCCAATGGCCGCGGCGGGACTGTCTCTCGCAGTACCAACTATGCCTATATCCGGCCCATGGTCATTTTCTACCATCGGCCGTCCCAGCTGGGGATGATGATCAGCCCCAAATTTCTGAGTTATATCGGCAACGATGACGAGACCAACCCGGACCTGCCGGATTATCGCGGCCATATCGAACTGGAAACCCGCATCGGTCGGGCCCACAGCCTGATGCTGGCAACCAACTTTCACTTTGCCGATAAAGGAACCTCGTTCCAGGCGGATTTAAGCTATCCGATATCGCGACTGCTGAAAAACAACCTGGACATTTATTTTCATATCCAATACAGCAATGCCTTGGCGGAAAGCCTGATCAACTACCGCGACCGGACGGAAGCGATACGGGTGGGAATTTCTCTGGTTCGCTGAGTTAGTTGCCATCGAGAAACTCCGCAGGGCAACGGCTAAGTTTCCATCCGGAAACTCCGGTGGGGTACTGTAACGTTTCTGATCTGGAAACCAGAAATTTTTCGCAAGGTCAAGGAAATCAAGCATTTGTGCGGAGGTGTAGTGCTTTACGCCGCACAATCAAATGCGTAGATTGACGCCGAGATTGCGGAAAAGGGCGGTTTCCGGACAGAAACGAGTTAAGACCGGGGCACCGGCACTGACCGGTTCGCGCTCTCTTCCGGGCCGCTAAAGAAAGGATAGTCCATCTGCGCGGCTATTTCCGCGCGGACCCGCCGGTCGGCCAGGCGCTCGACCAAGTAGAGACCGAGATCAATGGCAGAGCTGACCCCGCGGGCCGTGACCACATCACCTTCATCGACCAACCGGGCGTCGACCACCCGGCAGTAGCGTTCCAGCTCTGGATAGGCTTTGGGGTGAGTCGTGGCCTTTTTATTCCGCAAAAAACCGGCCGCGCCCAACAGCAGGGAGCCGGTGCAGACCGAAGCCTTCAGGGGAACCGCGGCGGCCGTCTGCAGCCAGGCGATAAATTCCGCATTGTGCTGCAGACTCCGGGTTCCGTAACCGCCGGGGATAACCACCAGATCGAAGCCTTCCAGCGAGCGGCCAACGCTGTCCGGCAAAAACCGCAGCGCCTGGTCATCAAAAACAATGTCGCTGAACGAACAGAGCTGCCACTGGAAACCGGGCATGAAATCCATTGATTTCAAGCGGGTCAAGGGGTCGTAAAAACCGATAAAATCGAGGGCCGTCATCTGGTCGAATACCACAAATGCCGCGCGCATAGGGCAGTCTCCTTGAATCCTCTCTGGTTTAGAGCAATGGCTTAAGTTCGGTTCCGGCTCCTTGCCACAGTTCAGCAATCAGGCTGCCGCTTTGCCGATAATGCTCGCGAATAACCTGCTCGATTCGCAACGGTTCTTGAGCATGAACCGCTTCGGCAATAAGCCGGTGGCGACGGCCGATCTCCCGAGCATCGTAGAGTGTCGCCCAGTATTTATAAAAAAGAATATGCAGCTTCAGGCTGAGCCGGTTGGTATATTCAATCACCTGCAAATTATTACAGCGGCTGATCAGCAGATCATGGAACTGCCCGCCGACCTCGACAACCAGTTTCTGATTCAGAGCCAGAGCATGGTTTTCCATCTCTTCCGTAAGGCGAAACAGGGTGTCGAATTCGGCCGCGGAAAAATTACCGCAACTTTCCATGACCGCATAGCCTTCCAACACCCCCCGGGTCGTATAGCTGTCGATGATTTCTTTCGGTGAGAGCACCGGGATAAAATTGCCGACCTGCGGCCGGTAGTCGACCAGGCCGTTCATGATCAGTTCTTTCATCGCCTCGCGGATCGGCGCTCTGCTGATCCCCATCTGCGCTGCCAGCAAACTCTCTTTAAGTTGCTGCCCTGGGCTCAATTCCCCGGTCAGCAGCAGCTCATAAACATGATCAATAACCTGGTCTTTGTAGGTTTTCTTAATAATGGCCATGTATCAAACGCTCCATCTGCCGATTGTCGACATCTCTGAGCTGGAGTGTAGCATAAATCTACCTGTCGACAGTTTGCTATTTTGCCCCGCGTTCCTTCGGAACGCAACCTGACCGAGGACTTTAAAATCTGCTGACCAGATCGCCATAAGGGGGTACCAGCGCCTTCTTGAGTTGCTGCTGAAACTGCTCACGGGGGATTTCTCTTGCCCCCATACTGACCAGATGGGCGGTGGTCTGCTGACAATCGAGAAGGACGAATTCTTGTTCATGCAGATGGCGAACCAAGGCCACCAGCGCGACTTTGGAGGCATTGCTGCGGCGACTGAACATGGATTCGCCGAAGAAACAGCGGCCGATACAGACCCCGTAAATCCCGCCGACCAACTCATCTCCATCCCAGCATTCGACGGAATGGGCAAAGCCGAGCCGATGCAGCTGCAGATAAGCCTCTTTCATCTCCTTGGTAATCCAGGTTCCCTGTCCGTCAAGGCCGGCCCGCAGCCGACGACACCAGTAAATAACCGCGGCAAAATGTTCATTGAAGCTGATCTGGAAAGAAGTCTTGCGCATAAAGCGCTGCAGAGAGCGGGAGACGTGCAATTCGGTAGGGAAAAGGACGCAACGTGGGTCCGGTGACCACCATAGAATCGGCTCACCGGGATTGAACCAGGGGAAAATCCCCAGGCTGTAGGCGAGCAGCAGACGCTGCGGCGACAGATCGCCGCCGAGCGCCAATAAACCATAATCCTCAGCAGTCTCGACCGGGGGGAACCAGAGATCTTCATCCAGTCGATAACAGGGCATGGCAGGCCGTCAGACGAAGCGGAAAGTAAATTTTCCGCCTTTGCAACCGACCCGGACTTCACCGCCTTGCCGCAGCTGCCCGAAGAGAATCTTTTCCGCCAGCGGATCACTCAACTCGGTCTGAATCAGGCGGCCCAAAGGACGCGCGCCATAGAGCGGATCATACCCCTGCTTGGCCAGCTCGCGCCGGGCCACGGAAGAGACCTTCAGGATGACATTTCGTTCCTTCAATTGTTCAGCAAGCTGGGCAAGGAACTTATCAACCACTTGGAGCATGATTTTCTCATCCAGGGCGGCGAAGTTGACCACAGCGTCAAGCCGGTTGCGAAATTCGGGAGTAAAAGCCTTTTCGACGGCATTCTTCGGCGGAACCGCGTCCCGGGAACCGAACCCGATGGGCACAATGCTCATATCACGCCCCCCCAGATTACTGGTCATAATCAGGATGACATTACGGAAATCGGTTTCTTTGCCGTTGTTATCGGTCAGGGTGCCATGGTCCATGACCTGAAGTAGAATATTGAACAGGTCGGGATGGGCTTTTTCGATCTCATCGAGCAATAACACCGACCAGGGATTTTTACTGACCTGCTCGGTCAACAGGCCACCCTGATCAAAACCGACATAACCGGGAGGCGCACCGATCAAACGAGCCACCGAGTGCTTTTCCATGTACTCGCTCATGTCGAAGCGCAGGAATTTTACTCCCAGCTGTGCGGCAAGCTGTTTGGCGACTTCGGTCTTGCCGACCCCGGTCGGACCGGTAAACAGCAGTGAGCCGACCGGCTTGTCGGGATGCCCCAGGCCGGCACGGGAACGGTGAATCGATTTGACCAAGCTTTCGATGGCCGGATCCTGGCCGAACACCACCCGCTTCAGGTCACGCTCCAGATAGCGCAGGCGCTGCCGGTCGCTGCCCGAGATGGTGCGGATCGGCACCCGGGCCATGCGTGCCACCACCCGTTCGATATCCTCGACCCCGACCGGCCGGTTGGGATGACCGTCCAGTCGATGCTGGGCACCGGCCTCATCGATGACGTCGATAGCCTTGTCCGGCAAATGCCGCTGAGGCAGATGTTTAACCGCAAGCCGCACCGCCGCATCCAGGGCTTCCTCGGCATAACTGACCTGATGATGTTCTTCATAGCGCGGACAGAGGCCCTTGATGATGGCCAGGGTCTCCTCGGCGCTGGGCTCCTGCAGGTCGATTTTCTGGAATCTGCGGGACAGCGCCCGGTCCTTGTCGAACAAGTTGCGATATTCTTCGTAGGTCGTCGAGCCGATACAGCGCAGTTCACCCGAGCCCAGGGCCGGTTTGAGGATATTGGAAGCATCCAGGGAACCGCCGCTGGTGGCGCCGGCGCCAACAATGGTATGAATCTCATCAATAAACAGAATCGCCCGTTCCCGCTGCTGCAACGAGGCAACTACCGCTTTGAGACGCTCTTCGAAATCACCCCGGAATTTGGTGCCGGCCAACAAAGCGCCCATATCAAGGGTAAATATCTCACTGTTTTTCAGCAGATCGGGAACATTCCCTTCGGCAATTCGCAGGGCCAACCCTTCCGCCATGGCGGTTTTCCCCACCCCGGGTTCACCGACAAAGATCGGGTTGTTCTTGCGCCGCCGACAGAGCACCAGAATGGTCCGTTCAAGCTCCTGATCGCGGCCGATCAGCGGATCAATTTTCCCTTCGCGGGCCCGCTCGAGCAGGTCGATGGCAAAGGATTTCAGCGGATCGGCCTGTTTGGGTTTGTTCTTTCCGCGATCGGTAGCAGGATTTTCCGCAGGACGCTCGCTGGACTTTTCCGCCGCTCGTCGGGTCGCCTGACCATGGGAAATCTGGTCGAGCAGGTCTACCCGCTCAATCCCCTGACTCTGCAGGAAAAAGCAGGCATGGGAGTTTTCTTCTTCGAGGATCGCCGCAAGCAGGTCACCGACGCCGACTTCGGCTTGCTGGGACGACTGCATATGCAGGACCGTTCTCTGCAGCATCCTTTGCAACGCCAGAGTTTGCCGCGGCACGTCCTCGGTCTCCACCCCCTCGGGCAGATGTTCGAGATGCATATCGAAAAAATTTTCCAGCTGCTGTTTGAGATCGTCGACATCACCGCCGCAGGCAGTCAGGATCTGCTGACCGACACCTTCAAACAACAAAGCGTAAAGGACATGTTCCGTGGTCAGGTACTCGTGCCGCCGCCGTTGCGCTTCGCGCACGGCCAGGGTAAACGCTATCTGGACATCTTGATTAAACATCTCTGCCACCGTTGTTATGCCTCCTCAAGCGTACAGCGCAAAGGGAAACCCGCTTTACGGGCCCGCAACCGTGCCTGGTCTGCTTTCGTTTCCGCAATCGCATAGGGAAACGTCCCACAATGGCCAACGCCCTGGAAATGAATCGTCAACATAATTTTTTCAGCATCTGTCGGAGACTTATGGAAAACCTGTTGCAGGGTCTCAACCACAAATTCCATCGTGGTATAATCATCATTATGCATCAACACCTTGAACAGTGACGGCGTGGCCACATGTTCTTTGGTTTTGACTTGAACTTTCGCCTTGTTGCCGGTATTGGTATCAGAATTTCCCATACAGTCCCAAAGTCCTCATTATTCGTTAACGTTAGCAATGTTATCACAAAGAAACGCTCACGAACAGCCTGACAAAAAAGAGAATCCATGATGCAGACTCCCGCCAATCGTCGTAAGCGTTCCGACCCGGTTCTTCGCCTGTTGACCTGGTGCCACTCAGCAGCGGTTATCACGCTGGCAGCAGCGCTGGGCATCTTGGCCGTGGCCAAACCCAAAGTGGAAACCTTCTTCGATCGCTATTATGGAATTGCTCTGCGCAAAACCTGGGATCTGGAACTGGCCAATTATATCGGAGTCATGCTGGTGATCAGCAGCCTGCTTGGCATTATCGGTTTGATCCTGAACAGCAGGCGCTTGCGGCGCAGGGATGACCATATTCACGTAACCCTGCTGATCAGCTTGATCATCTCTCTGGTCGGACTGGGATTTTTTGTCCGTTTCATGATGCTGGCGCATTAACGCGCTGTTGAAAAATCGCCGGTCAAACCCAAGGCTAGTGTCCCTTACGGTTAGTGTTACGCGAGGACAAGCGAAGTTACGGATACAGGTCTGCCCAGGTCAGTGGTTGGTCTCGTCCCCGCCGGACCTCTTCCGTCGGGTGAAGGAGCAGAAAGCGCACCAGGCCGCTTAGCTGAAAGCTGCGGTCGTCCCAGCCGGCCAGAGCCAAACCTGCGGTCAGCGCGGTGAACAGGGTCTCGTAAAGCCGTTGCTGAAATTGATGCATGACAATCGGCGCGGAACAGCCGCAGACCTCGGCGGCGACTGCGGCCCGGCAAAGCTCCGGATCGGTGGAGGTCACACTGCGGCAGATCAGCGGGCGGACCGGATGGACCAGACAATGACTGGCGGCGTCAAGAAAAGCACAGGGCCGATGCATCAAAACCCGTTCACCGTCCTCAATGCCACGCACGTCCCGCCAGAGTTTATGGAGCCGCTCCAGAATGATGTCCTGATCAAGGTCGGGAACGCTGACCAAATAGCGGGCTACGGCAACCGCTTCCGGGAAAGAACAGGCCACATTGACCACACAGCAGGTCCCGCACCCCGGCCCGCAGGCAATCAGACTGCGATCGCCGGCGTCTTCGTTGGCAAGAGTCCTTTCAGCTTCATCCCACAGAGAACTCAGCACGGCCAACAATTCGTCCAGCGCGGCGGTCCCTTGCCCCGCAGCATGGAACCTGTCTCGGGTGCCCCGATAAAGAAGAGAAAGATCACTGTTCATCGCAGAATCCTTCCTGGCTACAGCTTGCCCGGTTATGGACTGTCTGCAAACTCTTTTAATTCTAGCCGCAGATCGCAACAAGAACAAACCTGCGCCTTGTCGATTTCTTGCCGCTCTGCTATCGTGTCCAAAATTCCCATATATATTCCAAGGGTTATCAATGATCTCAGAAATCGATAATAATATGATTATGACAGCGATCGTTCTGGCTGGCGCCCTGATCTGCGGTGGATTGGTCGGCTATCTGCTTGGGGCCGGTAGCCGCCGCCGAACCGTCACCGAACTATCCCGGCAGCGGGAGGAACTGGCCAAAGAGCTGGCCGGATACCAAGCCAGGCTCGAAGCAGAGCGCAGCAGCAGCAAAGAAAAACTGCACCTGCTGGAAGAAAATCGCCGCCAGCTCGAAAACAGCTTTCGCGCCCTCTCCGCCCAGGCCCTGGAAGCGAACAACCGCAGCTTTATGGATCTGGCCCAATCCAAACTGGCCACGATTCAGCAGGAGGCCAGGGGCGACCTGGATCAACGGCGGCAGGCCATCGACCAGCTGGTTCAGCCCCTCAAAGACTCCCTGCACAAGGTGGATGACAAAATCGAACTGCTGGAACGGGCCCGCAGCGGTGCCTATGCCCGCCTGGAGGAGCAATTAAGAAGCTTGCTCAGCAGCCAGCAAAAGCTGGAATCGGAAACCGGCAACCTGGTCCGCGCTCTACGCACGCCCTCAGTCCGCGGCCGCTGGGGAGAGATTCAGTTACGCAAGGTTGTGGAGATGGCCGGGATGGTAAATTACTGCGACTTTCTGGAACAGGAAACCGTCGACAGCGGCAGACTGCGCCCGGACATGGTCATCAAGCTGCCGAATGGTCGCAACATCGTGGTCGATTCGAAGGCTCCGTTGCAGGCCTACCTGGAGTCTCTGGAAGCGGACGATGACGAACAGCGTGCAGCGCTGCTGACCAGGCATGCCCGACAGATTCGCGATCACCTGGGAAAACTGTCGAGCAAAAACTACTGGGAACAGTTTCAGCCGACCCCGGAATTCGTGGTCCTGTTTTTGCCCGGGGAAACCTTTTTCTCCGCAGCCCTGACCAAAGACCCGGGGCTGATCGAAGCGGGGGTCGACCGCAAAGTGCTGTTGGCCACACCGACCACCCTGATCGCCCTGCTGCGTTCGGTCGCGTACGGTTGGAGACAGGAACAGCTGACCGAAAACGCTGCCGCGATCAGTCAACTGGGGCGGGAAATCTATGACCGGCTGGCAACGCTTAATCAACATTTTCAGCAAATGGGTAAAAATCTGGGCAGAGCGGTAGAAAGCTACAACAAGGGGATGGCGTCCCTGGACAGTCGCGTCATGGTTTCCGCACGCAAGTTCAAGGAACTCGGCAGTGGCAGCAGCAAGAACATCGAAGTGGCTGAGCAGATCGAAACCGTTCCCCGTACGGTTCAATTGCCGGACGAATAAACACGTTTTCTGACGATCAAAAATTGCTAAAAAAAGACTAAGATCGTCGATATTTCATAAACATTAACCATTAAGCAAGGGGGAGTCAGTCTGCTCCGGCACTTTTCCTCCCCAGAGCCTGAGCAAATCTGTTCGCATATGCTATACTCCATTCCTTGTCATCACAATCAGGACACACATCAGGAGGAAAATACCCTATGAAAATAAAGTTCTTATTCATTCTACTGAGCAGCGTGCTGCTGCTCAACGGCTGCGGCTATAACACGATTCAAAAAAACGAGGAAGCGGTCACCGCGGCCTGGGGTAATGTCGAGGCCACCTACCAACGCCGGGCCGATCTGATCCCAAACCTGGTTGAAACCGTCAAGGCGTATGCCGCTCACGAGCGGGAAACCCTGACCGCTGTCACCAATGCCCGGGCCAAGGTGGGGCAGGTTAACCTGTCGGCAGAGAATCTCAACAACCCCGCCGCCATGCAAAACTTTCAACAGGCCCAGGGAGAATTGTCCGGCGCTCTCTCGCGTCTACTGGTGGTTGCGGAACGCTATCCGGACCTCAAGGCCAACCAGAACTTCCGCGATCTGCAGCATCAGCTCGAAGGGACTGAAAATCGCATCAATGTCGCCCGTCAGCGTTATAACGCTGCGGTCCAGACCTTCAACACGTCGATCAGGACCTTTCCCAATAACCTGACCAACAAATTCCTGCTGAATCTGGAGCGCAAAGAACCGTTCAAAGCGGATGCCGGCGCAGCCACAGCTCCCAAGGTATCTTTCTGATGCGCAAGCTGTTTTTAGCTCTGTTTATTCTGCTGCTGAGCGGTTTACCCGTCCAGGCTCTTGATGTCCCGCGACCGACCGGCTATGTCACAGATCAGGCCAATATGATCTCGCCGGGCACCAAGCTCAAGCTGGATCAGTTCCTGCAACAATTCGAAGCCAGTGATTCAACCCAGATTACGGTTCTGACCATTCCTTCTTTGGAAGGAGCGGTACTGGAAGAATATTCGCTCAAAGTTTTTGACAGCTGGAAACCGGGCCAGAAAAGAAAGGATAATGGTGCGCTGCTGCTGATCGTCAAAAATGATCACAAAATTCGGATTGAAGTCGGCTATGGCCTGGAAGGCCGTTTGACCGACCTGCTCGCTGGACGGATCATTGACAATGAAATCGCCCCCAGGTTCAAACAGGGGGATTTTGACGGCGGGGTGGTCAGCGGAGTCGTCGCCATGGCGAAAGCGGTACGCGGAGAATACCAGGGCACCGGTAAAACCGCGTGATGTGGTTCAATGATCTCGGACACCAAAGTGCGTGCTATACTCTGGCACGAAAGCGAGGTGTTCATGAGTCGTAAAAGAAAATCGTTCAGTCCCGAATTTAAGCTTGAGTCCGCAAACCTGGTTGTCGAACAGGGCTATTCCATCAAGGAAGCCTGTGAAGCGATGAATGTCAGCGAAACGGCCATGAGAAGTTGGGTTAAACAGCTGGAATCGGAAAAATCTGGTATAAGCCCGGTCTCTCCGGCATTGACCCCAGAACAGCGACGGATTCAGGAACTTGAGGAACGGATTAAGCGTCTGGAAAGGGAGAAGGCGATCCTAAAAAAGGCTACTGCTCTCTTAATGTCGGAAGACGGTCAACATTTGCGTTGATTGATCGGTTAAGGGAGCAGGACGACGTCAATCTTCTTTGTCATGCCTTTGGTGTATCTCGCTCTGGATATTATTCCCATATTCAAGCAAAGAAGCGAATTGATAACGAACGCATATGCCTTCGAATTCGTTGTAAGGAGATGTTCAATGAAAGCCGAGGGTCTGCCGGAAGTCGAACCATAACCGATCGTCTTCAGCAAGAAGGAGAAACGATCAGCCGTCATAAGGTTCGCAGTTTGATGAAAGAAGCTGATCTGGTCAGCAAGCAACCCAAGCCCAAGCCGTACAAGACAGACAAAAAGGAACGTCCCAATATTCCAAATAGACTCAAGAGAGACTTCAATATCCCAAAACCAGATCAGGTCTGGTGCGGAGACATTACCTATATTTGGGCAGGTCATTGCTGGGTTTATCTTGCTGTTGTCCTTGATCTGTGCACACGACGAGTGGTCGGATGGCACCTTTCCGAGACGATGGACAAAGAGCTTGTTATTGCAGCTTTAGATAGGGCCTGGCAATCACGAGGAAAGCCCCGCAAGGCGATCTTTCACTCAGATCAGGGAAGTCAATACGCCAGCGTTGGCTTTCAGCAACGGATGTGGCGATACAAGATGAGGCAAAGCATGAGCCGCCGAGGCAATTGCTGGGATAATGCTCCGATGGAGCGTGTTTTTCGAAGTCTGAAAAGCGAATGGGTTCCCACAGAGGGATATCGGTCAACAACAGAGGCACGAAAAGATATCGGAGCGTATCTGATGGGATACTACAATCGCGTTCGGCCTCACAAATGGAATGGCGGACTATCTCCGGTAGCTGCCGAAGAAAAACTTAAATCTATGTCCGAAGTTAGTTGACCACTACAGCGGGACATAAGCGGAAAAGCAGTCCTTTTGGCCTGATTTTCCTGCTCTTCTTTCTCGGCCCGCTGCTTGGCCGGATCGGTGGCCGTAGAAGCGGACGCACTCGCCGCAGCGGAATTTTCTTCGGCGGACCCTTCATCGGTGGCGGCGGCGGTTTTGGTGGCGGTGGCTTTGGCGGGGGCGGTTTCTCCGGGGGAGGCGGCGGAGGCGGCGGGGGCGGTGCCTCTGGCGGCTGGTAAACAAGCTATCCGGAACAGGGCTCAAGAGCCTCATTTTTAAATCCATCAGAGACCGGCAACCACAGCGGAATAGGGAACGAGACAGGCATGGCAACAGCAGCTGATTTTTTTACCGCCGAAGAACAACAACGTATCGAAGAGGCCGTCAAAGCGGCCGAACTGACCACCAGTGGAGAAATCGTACCCATGGTGGTTGATAGTTCCTATGAATATCCCCGCGCCGAACTGATCGGCAGCGGCACCCTGGCGCTGGCCTGCGGTCTGTTCGTCAGCTGGGCTGTCGGCGGTGAGTCGATCTGGTGGTTTCTACCGGTCTTCCTGATTGCCTTTCTACTCTTCTTCCTGACAATCAGGGCCTGGCCGGCCTTCAAACGCAAGCTGATCCATCCCGAGGAATTCACCATTGAAGTCAAGGAAAAGGCCATGGTCTGCTTTCTGGAACAGGGGCTTCATGAGACCCGCGACAAGACCGGAATTCTGATTCTGATTTCCCTCTTTGAGCGCCGGGTCCAGGTCTTGGCCGACAGCGGCATCAATGCCAAAGTCCCCCAGAATACCTGGGACGAAATCGTTGCCATGATCGTCACCGGGCTGAAAAGCGGATCTGCTTGCGCTGCCACCTGCCAGGCCATTGCCCGCTGCGGCGAGCTGTTGCAGGAACATTTTCCGCGCAAGGATGATGATACCGACGAACTGCCCAATCTGATTATCGAGAAGAAGAACTGAACCTTACGGCGCACAGTCTGACTTAACATTTCTTTACACCGCACCACGGCCAGTGGTGCTAACCTTGGAATCGGTTAAAAGGATCGCCCGCTCGCGCGTCACAGGCAAAACTTTAGACGACAGCGGGCTGGACACAAAGTCCACGGACTTTGTTATCGACTTGCTATCCGGCAAACCTTTTGCGAGGAGAGTTCATCATGTTCTATGGTCATCACGCTGGCTGGGCCTGCGGCCCGTTCAGTTTTAGCGGACCGGGAGGAATGTTCACCCAAATACTGTTCTGGTTACTGCTCGCCGTTATCATTTATCAACTGTTTCGTCTGCTTCGGCGACCGGCTTATCATAGTCGCAGCAACAGTGCAGCCCTGGACACGCTGAATCAACGCCTGGCCGAGGGCGCGATCTCGCAAGCGGAATACGATGAAATCCGCAAACGCCTGGTCTCCTGAGCCCGCATCACCCAACGTAACCGATCAAGAACCGGGACTCGGCAACAGCCGAGTTCATTCAGCTGGTATGGCTGGACACTGCTTCGACGACCGGCTCATAAAAATCCCGGTTCTTCCGCCCGGCCACCAGGGTTTCCAGCACCAGCCCATAGATGCGGGTCGCGGTCAGTTCCAACTGCAACTGCTGCATGGCCAGCTCATAACGGGCCGAACCTTGATCATAGCGGCGTTTGAGCTGGGCAAAAATCCGCGAGAAATTCTGCACCAGAGGAACCTCCCGACGAGTCCTGGTCCCGGCCAGGAACCGCCGGCCCCGGCTGCTGACCCCAAGTAGATGCAAATATTGCGGCCCGGCTGCCAACAACTGTCGCGCAGTCTCCTTCTCAAGCCCCAGCAGAATCGCAACCAGCATGCGTTGAATTCGCGTCCGGGTCAATTGTCGCGACTTGCTTCCCTGGATCAGTTCCTCCAGGTCAGCGGCACCATCGGCACTCTCCTGCAAACGGTTTTCAATCCCGTCGTCAACCAGCCAGTAGCGACTCAGCTGCTCTCCGGCACTGAAAATTTTCCCCAGTAGCAGTCTGAAACAGGCTTGCGCCGAACAGGTTTGCCCACGAGCCAGGGTCTCGGCCAAAAGAGCGGCAACGTCAGCCGGCAACAGCTGACTGACCGGCTCCGCAGCAGCCAGCCGGGTACGGATTCCGGTGGCACTGGCAATATCACCGCAAACATCCGTGGCATGGTAACCCGCGCCACGCCGGGCAATGGTCAAGGGTTTCATGGCGCTGCCCAGCTGGTTCAAGGCCCGCAGGTATTCGATCCCGAGAATGTTGTTCGGACCGGCCAGAAAAGCCGCACCTTCCTCCATCCCAGTCAATTCGGCCAGAACCGTGGCCCGTGCCTGCGGATAGCTCTGTCCGCTGCGCAACAGCCTGGCGGTCCGCTCCGCCACCAGGGAATCCTGCTGCTGGAGCAAATCCGCACATTGGCGCAGCGGCGCCAATTCCCCGGACTCACTACCGAAACAGAGGCTGTCAATGCCGCCCAGCAGGGTCAGGGACTGAACAGCACCCCGCGCAAAATCCGGCGCGCTGCTGCAAGCCCAGGGCAAAGGTAATTCGATGACCAGGTCGACTCCGGCGGCCAGAGCCATGCGGGTGCGCACCCATTTATCCGCCAGCGCCGCGACACCGCGCTGCAAAAAGTGGCCGCTCATGACCGCGACCGCAACCTCGGCATCGGCCACATGAAGGCTTTGCCGCAGATGATAGAGATGGCCATTGTGAAAGGGGTTATACTCGGTAATCAGGCCGACGCTACGCATGCGCTTCCCTCGGCGTCACAGCAGAACCGGCAAGGCGGACCCGGTCCGGTTGGCCTTGAGTGACACCTCGGTTTTATAGGCGAGAACTTCCACTCCGCCGGCCGCAACTTCGCGCAAAATCCGCCCATACTCGGGATCGATCTCATCAGCAGGAGCAAAAGCCGCGGCTTCCTGGCGCTGAACCAGAAAAAAGATAACCGCCCGAAAACCATTGCCTCGGGCCGCCAACAGCTCGCGCAAATGCTTCTGCCCGCGCAGCGTCACGGCGTCCGGAAAACAGGCGACGTTGTCTCGGCAGCAAAGAGTGACATTCTTCACCTCCACCAGGACCTTTTCCGTATCGTTTTCCAGCAGAAAATCGATCCGGCTCGCACCGATGCTGTATTCCGGCGTCACTCGATAACCGCTAAGGCCGGCAATCCAGCCCTGCCGCAACGCCTCTTCAACCACCCGATTGGTCCGCTGGGTATGGGTATCCACCCAATGCTCCCCGACCTGAATCAGTTCCAGAGTATAGGGAAGCTTACGCTTTGGGTTATTCGCTTTGGACAACAACACCCGATAGCCCGGCACGGCACACTGCTTCATGCTGCCGGTATTCGGGGTATGAGCGGTCACTACACTGCCGTCAGCCAGCTCGACATCGGTTAGAAAGCGCTTGTAGCGACGCAACAGAGTGCCCTCAAGCAGGGGGGATGGAAGTTTCATCGATAGTGCCTCCGGTTCAGGTGAAGGGCCATCTTAACGGGATAATAAGGGCGCGACAAGCAACAATCCTTGCGCATACTCGACGATAATCGTATAGTTCGCTTTCGCAGAATCCATACTTTCACCCTACGACATTCTTTCACAAAGAGGTGAGCCCATGACCGAAAAATTGATCCAGCGCACAGCTTCGGCCTATGCCTATCCCCTGTTGATCAAAAATCTACTACAGTCCCCGATTGTCGACGACCCGCAGCAGGAAATCGTCTACCGTGACCAGTTCCGCATGACCTATGCTGAGTTCCGCCAACGGATCTGCAGACTGGCCAATGCCCTCACTGAATTGGGCGTGCAACCCGGGGATACGGTTGCGGTCATGGACTGGGACAGCCATCGCTACCTGGAGTGTTTTTTCGCCATCCCCATGATCGGGGCGGTGATGCATACCGTTAACATCCGCCTGTCTCCCGAACAGGTTCTGTATACCATCGACCATGCCGAGGACGATTACCTGCTCGTCAACGAAGAATTTCTGCCCCTGCTCGAGCAGATCAAGGGGCGGATTGATACGGTGAAGAGCTATGTCTTGTTGCAGGATGGTCAGCAACAACCTGAGACCACCCTCTCCTTTGTCGGTGAATACGAGGATCTGCTCAGTGCGGCTGACGACCATTTCGACTTTCCCGACTTCGATGAGAACACCCGGGCGACAACCTTTTACAGCACCGGCACCACCGGCATGCCCAAAGGCGTCTATTTCAGCCATCGCCAACTGGTTCTGCACAGTCTCGGCGCGATAGCCGCCCTGGGCAGCGTGCTTGATCAGGGGCGGGTCCATCAGCGCGATGTCTACATGCCCATCACCCCGATGTTCCATGTCCATGCCTGGGGATTCCCCTACATGGCCACAACCCTCGGGATCAAACAGGTCTACCCGGGGCGCTACACTCCGGATATGCTGCTGAAACTGGTCGCCAAAGAAGGGGTTACCTTTTCCCACTGTGTGCCGACCATTCTGCACCTGCTGATAAACCATCCCCTGTTTGCCCAAACCGACTTGTCCCGCTGGAAAGTCCTCATTGGCGGAGCGGCCATGTCCAAACAGATGTGCAAAATCGCTCTGGCTCGCGGGATCGACATCTATTCCGGGTACGGCATGTCGGAGACCTGCCCGATTCTGACCATTGCCCATGTCACCGAAGCGGATCTGAGCCCGGATGAGGAGACCGAGATTCGCTGCAAGACCGGCCGGCCCCTGCCCCTGGTCGATCTGCGAATTGTCGATGAAAAGCTGGAAGATATCCCGGCCGACGGCACCAGCGTTGGTGAAATTGTGGTGCGCGCGCCCTGGCTGACCCAGGGGTATCTGAAAGACCAGCGTAACTCCGAAGCGCTCTGGCGCGGTGGCTACCTGCATACCGGCGACGTAGCCAACAAGGATAAAAACAATTACGTTAAAATTACCGACCGCATCAAAGATGTCATCAAAATCGGTGGCGAATGGATCTCTTCCCTGGAAGTCGAAGACCTGCTCTGTTCACATCCGGCCGTGACCGAAGCTGCGGTCATCGGCCTGGCCGACAGCAAATGGGGGGAAAAGCCCCTTGCCCTGATCGTCACCAAAGAAGATATGTCGATCAGCGAGAAAGATCTGCTCGCCCATATTCGCGGGTTCATCCAAAAAGGGATGATCTCCAAACAGATCGTATTGCTGAAATTCAAATTTGTCGATGCCATCGATAAAACCAGCGTCGGTAAAATCAACAAGAAAGTGCTGCGGGAAAAATATGCCTGAACCGGCCGACAGCAGGCTGGCAACACAGTGACGCCGCGACAACGAAAAAACCGCAGCAAGCAATGCTTGTCTGCGGTTTTTTCTTTGTCCCGACGATTATCCGGTTTTGCTGCCGTGGCCTACCGTCTGGTCAGCAGATTTACAGAATATCGGCAGCCTTTGTTAATTCAAGTCCAAAAGCTTCAGCAACCCCGGGATAACAGACCTGGCCAGCCACAATGTTCAAGCCATCCAGGATGCCGGGATCAGCCTGCGCCGCTTCCCGCCAGCCGAGGTCGGCCAGGTTGAGGGCGTAAGGAAGGGTGGCATTGGTCAATGCCATGGTCGATGTCAATGGAACCGCACCAGGCATATTGGCAACACAATAGTGAACCACCCCATCAATCACGTAAATCGGTTCACTGTGAGTGGTCGGCCGCGAGGTTTCGAAACATCCTCCCTGATCGATGGCCACATCCACCAGCACTGAACCAGGCTTCATGGTGGCCAGCATATCGCGGGTCACCAGCTTGGGAGCCTTGGCTCCATGCACCAGAACTGCACCGACCACCAGATCGGCCTCGGTGACCAGCTGCCGAATGGTAGCCGGGGTGGCCATCAACGCAAAACAGTTCTTGGGCATGATTTCATCAAGATAACGCAACCGCTCAAGATTAGTATCGAGCAGATAGACCTTGGCGCCGAGGCCGGCCGCCATCTGCGCCGCGTGAACACCGACCGTCCCGCCGCCGATCACCAGCACCGTTGCCGGCGCAACACCGGGCACACCACCCATCAGGATGCCGCGTCCACCCTGGGAACGCTCCAGATATTTGGCCCCTTCCTGGGCAGCCATCCGTCCGGCCACTTCGCTCATGGGCGTAAGCAGCGGCAACTGGCCGCTGGCGGAAGTTATGGTTTCATAGGCAACGCAAACCGCCCCGCTGGCCAGCATTGCCCGGGTGAGCTCCCCATCGGCGGCAAAGTGGAAATAGGTAAAAACAATCTGCCCGGGACGAATCAGGGCATATTCCTGGGGTTGCGGCTCTTTGACATGCATGACCATGTCACAGCGGGCATAAACATCTGCCGCCGAAAGTGCAATATCCGCACCTGCCGTCCGGTAGTCCTCATCACTGAAACCGCTGCCCAGGCCGGCGGCTGTTTCAACCAGCACCTGGTGGCCATGGGCCAGCATGACTTCGACCCCCGCGGGAGTCATACAGACGCGATTTTCCTCAACCTTGATCTCTTTCAGCACTCCAACAAGCATAGCGGGCTCCTTTCGGACATAAGAGGCAGGAATAACCGGACGAATTTCTATTGTTTCAGTTTATCAGCAAATTTGCGGAGTATCCTTGCAAAAAAAGAGGATTTTTTATTGAAAAATAGCGAATTCCGTTGCTAAAATCGGTTTATGTCGAATTATCCTTCAAAAAATCAACTTGATGCAATTGATCAACGAATTTTGACGGCGTTGCAAAAGGATGGCCGGCTTAGTTTCGTTCAGCTGGCCGAAAAGGTCGGGCTGTCGGAATCCGCCTGCCTGCGGCGGGTCCGTCTGCTTGAGCAACAGGGGATAATCGATCGCTACGTCATGCTGATCAATCAGGCGGCGGTTGGCAAACCGGGGACGGTCTTTGTCCAGGTCACCCTGGAAGGGCAACAGCAGGACAAGCTGCAGCATTTCGAAAAAGAAATCGGCCGGGTCAAAGAAGTCATGGAATGCTATCTGATGTCCGGTGACAGTGACTTTTTACTGCGGGTCATTATCCGCGACAACGAAGATTACATGCGCATCCACAATCACCTGACCAGCCTGCCCGGGGTGCTGCGGGTCCAATCCTCCTTTGCCCTGAAAACAGTCCTTAAAAAAACGGAACTGCCACTCTGATCCATCATTTAACAGCATGATCAGAAGATACTTTTCCCGAACAACGATTCAGCAAGGTCCACGGCGATTTTTGCGGTGCGATTTTCAAGGTCGAGAATGGGATTGATCTCGACGATATCCACCGCAGCCAGTTTGCCGGTATCGGCAATGGTTTCCATCAGCAGCTGGGCTTCCCGATAGCTCAGCCCCCCCGGGGATGGGGTGCCGACCCCCGGGGCCTCATGCGGCTCCAAACTATCCATATCAAGACTGACATGCAGGAAATGGTGGTTGGCCAATTGGCTCAGGGCTGCCCGGGCAATCGCGCCCATGCCCTGTTCATCGACATCGCGCATGGTGTAAACCGTCACCCCACTCTGTTTCAGCCAGCGCCGCTCTTCCCGATCCAGGTCCCGCAGCCCGATCATGACCACATCCGTCCCGACAATTTTGGCACCCGGCCGACCGATATTGAGCAGCTCCGGATAGCCGGTCCCAAGTAAGGTTGCCAGGGGCATACCGTGAACATTCCCGGACGGGGAGCTAGCCGGACTGTTGGCATCGCCATGGGCGTCGATCCAGATGATGCCAACCGGTTTTCCGGCAGTCACTCCGCCGATGGTCCCAATGGCCAGGGAGTGGTCTCCGCCCAGAAACAACGGGATATCTCCCTCCCGCACGGCCAGAGCTGCAGCTTCGTAGGCCGCTTCACAAACCTGCCGAATGGCGCTGAGCAGGGACTCCTGATCGGTTCCCGCCAGGGTGTCCCGCACCGGCACATAGAGGTTGCCCGAGTCATGCAATTCGTACCCCAGAGCGCGCAGACGGGTCGATAACCCGGCGTAGCGGATAGCGCTCGGCCCCATATCGACCCCGCGCTGACTCTGGCCGAGATCGATGGGGATGCCGATAATGCGAATGGTTCTGCTCATAGGCCCCTCGTTTCGGTCAGCCCCGCCTGAGATTATTCCACAGGTTCATCATGAAATCCTGGACATTGGTCAGAATCGCCACGGCCTGGGCCGAGCCCCGATTGGCCAGTTTATCGGCACTGAATTCGGTCATATCGACAATGAAAAAATAGACCGGCCGCACCGCCCCGTCCGGCATCACCCGGTAACTCGGGACCATGTTGCCAAAAGCGATGGAATGCAGTTGGGTGGCCAGGGCGATAACCGTGGTCGCTTTGCGGGCGTGCAGGCGCATGGCATCCTGGGCCTGATAGACATTGCCAATGACTTCGGGCAAGGGTCCATCATCGCGGATTGAGCCGGCCAGGACATAGGGGATATGACATTTTTCACAGGCGTAGATGATGCCGTTATCCAGACCAAGTTCGGCAATCGTCCGGGCAATGGAGCCGCGTTTGCGAACCTCGTTGAGGATGTCCAGATGGTTGTAATGACCCAGCGGCTGCAGGGTCTGCGAGTAGATGTTCTGCCCGAGTCCGGTTTGAAAACGGGCCGCCTCAAGATCATGGGTGGCCAGGGCGTTCCCGGCCAGCAGTACATGGCAGTAACCGTTTTCGATCAGCCCCTGCATGGCGTCACGGCTGTCCTTGTCAAAGGCCACCGCCGGCCCCAGCACCCAGGCGATGTTGCCATGCTCACGATCATGGCGCAGCACTTTGTAGAGTTCGTCATAGGAACGGGAAAAGGGTGTTTCCCGGGTCCCACGGGTGCGAAAAGAAAATTTATCGGCCGCCGCTTCGGCCGGGGAAACAAAACCTGAGGTATGGACAAAGATCCCTTCTTCGCCGTTTTCAGTGCGCCCGACCGCAACCAGATCGCCCTGCCTGACCCGGCGTGCTTCGACCACCTCCAGGGCCTCTCCCGTAAGGACCAGCACCGCGTCCATGCGGCTTTCCGGCGCCAGCAGCCAACGCCCATCGCCCAGATGAACATATTCCGGATGATTAGAGGTACCATGATATTGCTCAGGGACAACCCCGTCCTGCGGAGCCGGCTCAAATCGGGCCGGGGGAGCATCGAGGAGGCCAGGATGGGTAAAATCAGGAGGAGTATAAACGGGAATGAACGATTCCATAGTGAACTCCTTGGGGGAAGAAATTCGCTGCACCACGGTCAGTTACCGATGCCTTCAAAGCAAACGGAAGAACTGTTTTCATCCTGAAAGGGTAGCCTGAAAAACCGTCTTCCTCAACGCGACGCGGTAGAATTTCCGCCACCGGCGGACAACGCTATTAAGCCTTGGCAATCGTCCGCCAGGACCGTAGCCTGGACAGGACCTGGTCGATGGCGATTTACGGAAATTTATTTCTGGACCTGTGGCAAAGATCGGTTAGTATGTGGCCAAAATATCTTGAAGGGCTGGTACATGGACAAAAGACAGATAAAGAAACATCGGGATTTTCTCAAGGATTCGTTACGCCGCACCATCGATTTCCGACGCACGGATCAAAATCGCGGGGTGTCGGTTCCATCCTTGCAGAAACCCATTGAAAAAGATCAACAGCTGATTGAACTGCCCGGCGCAGAAGCCTGGGAAAAATTCCGCGGCACCGACCTGCTCGATGCCATCATTAACCGCCAGAGCCTACGGCGGTTCGCGGCGCAGGAATTGACCTTGGCGGAATTGGCCTTCCTGCTCTGGATGAGCCAGGGCATCAAAAAGGAGCTAAGCCCGGGAAGCGCCCAGCGCACCGTGCCATCGGCCGGCTGTCGTCACCCCTTTGAAACCTATCTGTTGGTGACTCGGGTCGAAGGCTTGGCAGCCGGAGTTTACCGCTATCTGCCGCTGGAACATGCACTGGTTCAGGAAACGAACGATCCCGACCTGATGGGAAAAATCACCCCGGCAACACTGGGCCAAACCTTTATCGCCGCAGCCCCGGTGGTGTTTGCCTGGACCGTGCTCCCCTATCGCACGGAATGGCGTTATCATACCTCGGCCCACAAAGTCATTCTGCTTGATGCCGGCCATGTCTGCCAGAACCTCTACCTGGCTTGTGAAGCGATCGGCTGCGGAACCTGTGCTGTGGCGGCGTATCATCAGGAATTGATGGACCAACTTCTGGGCATCGACGGCAAGGACGAATTTACCGTCTACCTGGCCCCGGTCGGCAAACGCTGATTAAAATCGAAACAGGGGCAAGACCTGCGCGGTGATCTGTTCTTTGAATTCGGCCAGGCTGCCATCATTGTGAATCACCAGATCCCAGTCCTGCACATGATCCAGGGAATTTTCGCTGCTGTGGTCATTGGCGCCATGGAATCCGGGGCGTTCGATCCGCACAAAAACTCCGCCGTGCTTGCTGATGACCGCTAACTCATTGCTGAAGCGCACATCATCCACCAGGATATGCGTTGTTGCCAGATCGTATTTTGCCAGATTCCGCTCCCAGGCCTTGGTCCAGTAATCTGGGTCCTGGGCGCGGCGATACTCCGTGCCCCACCATTGCAAAAGACGCCTGACCGTCACGGCAGAGCAGCCGGGCCGATCCTGAATATCTCCATTGACGTGAATAAAATCCACCCACTGCGGACAACATTTGCCCGCCCGGGCCTGGTCGATATAAAAAATCCGCACCTTATCGGCCTGATCACCGTAAACCAGCGGCACCTTATCCGCGGCTCCGACCTGACGGATAAAATCCTCCACCTCATCCCGCAAAGCCCGGGCCATGGGCAGAACCTCAATAACGAGCCCCTGCTGTTGCAATAAAAATTTCGCTGCGGTGGTCTTTCCCGAGGCAGCTTTTCCGGCAAAACCGATGATCATGGTGATAAACCCCATTCCGTTAAAATTTTCAGTCGGCAGTCAAAACCACCGCTGAATGGATTTGTGAGTGTACTGAAATCAGTCCCAAAAAGGAATCGTTCTTCACCAAAAATCTTGCCAGTTTTGCCCTGAACGAAATGACAAATGCAAAGCAGAGCAAAACCACCAGCAGTAAACATTGACATAAGATTATTAAAACAATATTATCTTGCTTATTATGTTTGATTTTTACTTTTTGAAGTAGAGGCTGCATCAATGGGGATGTGGCCTTTTTAGAAATAGAAGTAAATCTCCGTCAATTCCAAGCTAAAGATAAATTCCAAGGATGGGGGCATTGTTTAGGAGCAAAGAAAAATGAAAATGCGGATCAAAAACCTCTTCTTCCTGCATCTGCTACTGCTCTTTTTCATTGCCGGATTAACCATTTACAGCGGCCTGAAATACCAAGCTTTTGCCGTTCTGGACCAGGCCGAAAAGGAAACCCTCAAAACCGAAAACAGGCTGATCATCCGGACCATTCAAAATGAAATCGACCGAATTGTCACGCTCGCAAAAGACTGGGGTGCGCGGGACAAAACCTACATCTTTATGCAGAATGGCAATCTTGACTTTATCAGGGAAAATCTCAGTCAGAACTATTTAAATGATGTCGAGATCGATGGAATCCTTTTTCTCGATACAAACTTCAGCAGCTATTTCTCCTACCCCAATATCAAGAAGGAGACACAAACAGAATTTCATGAGATTGTCTCGCAGGTACAGGCCAAAAAAGATCTGTTTACAGACTCCCTACGCCAAGGTGTTCACCGCATTCTGCTCTTCAACCCGGAAGCAAAACTAAATTTCTGGGCGATGATTCATCCAATCAGCCTGGCCGGCCAGTCTGACTACGTTGATGGCTACCTACTCTTGATCAAATTGATTGACAGGACGTTCGTACAAAAAATCAGCCGGATTATCGGTAAGCCGCTTAAGTTAAAAGCTTCGGAAAACATATCAGGATTCGAATGTCTTCTAGAGGAAAGCTTCGGTGAGTTTTGTGAAAAGGTCTACTTCCTCAACGACTCAAAAGCACTGCTTGATATATCAATCCTCGACAGTGAGCAAAAAAACCGGATATTTTTTCACACTGAAATCAAACGTTCACTAGATCAAAAGATCCGCCAGGTTTTTCGCCATACCCTGTTGATTATCTCCGCGACCGGACTGCTGCTTATTCTGGTTAATGTTCTCATGGTTCATCGCGTGGTGGTGCGGCCGACATTATATCTGGCGGAGCGATTTTCCACCTTTGCGCAACAAAAAACCGTTCATCAACGGCTTAAAATCAAAGGCGCTTATGAAATCAGGGAAATGACTCGCGCCGCCAATCTTATGCTGAATGAAATTGAGAATCTGAACGAGCAGCTGACTGTCCAGTCACGCACCGATGAGCTGACCGAGCTCTTCAATCGGCGTTATTTTGACGAATTGCTGCAGCGCGAACTGGGACGAGCTGCCCGGGAGAAGACCCCCCTTGCCCTGCTGATGCTGGATATCGATCACTTCAAACAATACAACGATCATTACGGCCATGTCGCCGGCGACAAATGTCTCAAAAGAGTCGCCACAATCCTGAAGAAAACCCTGCGGCGCTCCAACGATATTGTCGCCCGCTTTGGCGGGGAAGAATTCATCCTGTTGCTCAGCAACACCAATTTGTCCCAGTTGGAGCAACTGGTCAATAACCTGGGAAATCGACTCAAAGAGGCCGCCCTGCCCCATAATTATTCCCAAGTGGCAACCTATATCACCTGCAGCATTGGCGGTGTCAGTATTGTCCCGACCCCTGAAACAACTGAACGAACCCTGATCCTAAGAGCCGATGCCCTGCTTTACCAGGCCAAGGAAAACGGCCGCAATCGGGCAGTTTTGTCCGATTCATTAGGTGCCTGACCAAACTTTTTTCCGCAGCCAAGGATGCATGACATTAACCCCGCCAAAAACCTGAGCGCCGCTGACCACCTCTGCGACAACCGGGCGTGCCCAAAAAAGACCGCCACTGCGGCCACAGTTGTTGCGGGACTTCCAAAGGCGCCCTGTCCGAGCGAGACCCGGGAGTCAGTTCCTGGAGGCGACGAATCCGCTCAGCAATCGGCGGATGAGTACTCAACCAATCAGGGATGGTCCCCTTCGGCAGCAACCTCCGCCACAGCGGGCGCGCGGCACGGTCGATTTTCCACAATGCCGAGGCGAGTGCCTGCGGATCTTCGGTCAGTTCAACCGCCGATAAATCAGCCCGGTATTCGCGGACCCGTGACAATCCCAATTGGGCCAGCGCACTAAGCTGTGGAGCAAAAATCAACAACGCCAACGCCAGCCAATTGACATGAACCTGAGAGACCAGCATCAGGGGCAGACTGAACAGCAGCAGCAACATCCCGAACAGGGAAAAGGCTCCGGTGACTCGTCCGGACAGTGCGGCGAGACTCATCACCCGGATATCATCATTGCGCAAGTGGCTGATCTCATGCGCCATGACTCCAGCCACTTCGTCATGGTCCAGTAACCGGGTCAAGCCGGAAGAGACGGCAATCGCCGCCTCCTCATTGCGACCAACGGCAAAGGCATTGACCTGGTTTGACGGGATATAATAAAGGGCGGGCACAGCAGTCAGCCCGGCCCGCCGGGCCAACATGGCAACCATCTCATGCAGCCGGGGGGCCTGCACCACGGCCAGAGGCTTTGCCCGGACCAACCGCATCACCAGCTGCGGCGAGTTGATCGGTGAAAACAGGGCAAAGCCGATTCCGAACAGGGCCAACCAGACCACGACATTGCCACCCCAGACCATCCAACCGAGTAATGCCGGATAGGCGGCCAAAAACAACAACAGCAAAGCAGTCTGGATCCGGTTGACCTGGGGTCTCGACAATCCGGAAGTCCGACTCCCGCCGGAATTATTAACCAACATGATAGCTCCTTTTCTCACGACGGAATGTTTCCCGTGGCTGACTCGGGCAGAGCCCGGCTCCGGTCATCAGTGGATGTGTTTCACCGACCTGTAGGTGAACCGAGCCCCGCCTTTGACTTGGCAGCCATTCAGGCTGCGTTGTTATTCCGGCCATGCTGCTCATCGACCTCTTCGAATTCCGCATCGACCACGTCTTCAGCCTGATGAACCGCAGGATCGACAGGCGAACCGGCGGCCGGCCCCTGCGGAGCCGCCTGGACGGACAACTTGCTCATGGCCGCATGAAGGGTCTGAGTTGCGACCTCAATCCGCCCCCTGTCGTTACCAGTAAGAACCGCCTCAACCTCGCCGATCGCGGCTTCGACCTCACCCTTGAGGCCCGGATCGAGTTGCGGACCAGCTTCTTCAACGCTCTTTCTGGCCGTGTAAACCAGGCTTTCCGCCTGATTCCGGGCCGCCACCAGCTCTTGGAAACGCCGGTCCTCGGCGGCGTGCTCTTCAGCTTCCCGGACCATGCGCTCGACCTCTGCCTCACTCAGTCCACTGGAGGCTTTGATCACCACCGACTGTTGTTTGCCGGTATCTTTGTCCCGCGCCGAAACATTGAGGATACCGTTGGCATCGATGTCAAAAGTAACCTCGATCTGGGGCAGTCCTCGGGCGGCCGGCCGAATGCCTTCCAGGTTGAACTTCCCGAGCAGTTTATTGTGTGCCGCCTGCTCGCGCTCACCCTGCAGGACATGCACGGTCACGGCAGACTGATTATCTTCGGCGGTGGAGAAAACTTCGCTCGCCTTGGCTGGAATCGTCGTATTCTTTTCAATCAATTTAGTCATGACCCCGCCCAGGGTTTCGATGCCGAGGGACAACGGGGTGACATCAAGAAGCAGCACATCCTTGACGCTGCCGCTGAGCACACCACCCTGAACCGCGGCACCGATGGCGACCGCCTCGTCCGGATTAACATCCTTACGCGGTTCTTTGCCGAAAAATTCCTTGACCTTCTGCTGAACCAGCGGCATCCGGGTCTGGCCGCCGACCAGGATCACGCTATCGATCTTGGCAGCGCTCAGACCGGCGTCCTTGAGGGCCTGTTGACAGGGCTCAATAGTCCGCTCGATCAAATCCGCGACCAGCGATTCAAACCGTGCTCGGGTCATCTTGAGGCTTAAATGTTTAGGCCCGCTGCTATCCGCGGTAATGAACGGCAGATTGATATCGGTTTGTTCGGTGGACGTAAGTTCGATCTTCGCTTTCTCCGCCGCTTCTTTCAGACGCTGCAAGGCCATCTGGTCGCCATGCAGATCGATCCCCTGCTCTTTCCTGAACTCCTCAATAATAAACTCGATCAGCCGGTTGTCAAAATCTTCTCCGCCTAAAAAGGTATCGCCATTGGTCGCTAGCACTTCAAACTGCTGGTCGCCCTCAACATCGGCAATTTCTATCACCGAGACATCAAAAGTCCCGCCGCCGAGGTCATAAACCACCACGTTCTGATCACCTTTCTTATCAAGCCCGTAAGCCAGAGCCGCGGCGGTCGGCTCGTTAATAATCCGCTTCACCTCAAGCCCGGCGATCTTACCGGCGTCCTTGGTCGCCTGGCGCTGCGAGTCATCAAAATATGCCGGTACGGTAATCACCGCTTCGCTGACCGGTTCACCCAGATAATCCTCTGCCGTTTTCTTCATTTTCTGCAGAATCTTGGCAGAGATCTCCTGCGGGGAGACCTGTTTATTCCCAGCCTCGACCCAGGCGTCACCATTATCCGCCCGCACAATCAGATAGGGAACCATGTCTTTATCCTTGGCGACCATCTTATCGTCAAAGCGCCTCCCAATCAGCCGTTTGATGGCAAACAAGGTGTTGCGGGGGTTGGTGATCGCTTGCCGCTTGGCCGATTGTCCGACCAGGACATCATGCCCGTGGGCATAAGCCACAATAGACGGTGTGGTGCGCGCCCCTTCACTGTTTTCTATGACTTTCGGTTTGCCGCCTTCAAGAACGGCAACACATGAATTCGTTGTTCCTAAATCAATTCCGATTATTTTTCCCATTGGTTAACCTCCGATTCTTTATATGTTAAACGCCGGTCACACTGAATGACGTTCTGACGCTTATTCTTCTCAAAAGCCGTGCCAAGAAGAGATGTCAACAAATCCGGCAGGTTGCCAGCAGGCGAGAACGGGGTGCGACGTTCCAGAGATTGTCGCAGGCGACAGCGCTGCGACAGTCCGCTGCGACACCCGCCTGGCAACCACTTTTTGTCGTTCACCGCTGTTGCAGATAACCCTCTGAATTAAATACATTTTTTTTGCAGTACAAAAATCTCTGCCGGTTGGCACAGGATTTGATATTGAAAATGGCAGCACGGCACAACAGCCGGCGGAAAACTGAACATTCGAAGAGAACGATGAAGATGGAGGACGCTATGGCACAATGGGATCTGTTTCAGGAAATGGATAAACTTCGCAGGGAACTTGATAACGCGTTTCGCGGCGTCGGCATGGGCTTTACACAACCGTCCTTCCTGCCGGGAATCGGCACAGGCGATTATCCGCGCTTCAACCTGAGTGAGGACGAAAACAACTATTATGTTGAAGCCCTGGTTCCGGGAATCGATCCGCAGGATCTTGACCTCAATGTCATGCAGGGGACGTTGTCCCTATCCGGCGAACGCAAAGAACACAAAATCGAGAATGGCACCTGGCATCGCCATGAGCGGGGCGCAGGCAAGTTCATGCGCAGCATCGAACTGCCGGACAATATCGATTCCGGCAAGGTTGATGCCGAATATCGCAATGGCTTGCTGCTGATCACGCTGCCCAAACAGGAACAGGCAAAACCTAAAAAAATCTCTGTCCGCGCCAATTAAACATATCCCGAACAGAGCAATGGCCAACGGACAGAGTCACAGATAACAAGGAGTAAGGAGGACAACCATGACTGCGCAAGAAATGGCAAAATATCATAACAACAATCTTGAACCGCGTGAGGCAACCCGTTCGACCGGGCGGACGCTGGTGCCCGCCGTCGACATATTTGAAACCGAAGAAAACCTGACCCTGCTGGCCGACATGCCCGGGGTCGATAAGAACGGGCTCGACATCAACCTGGAGAATGGAGTTCTGACCATCAGAGGGGACGTGCATGGCGAAACCAAAGGCAAAGCTCTGTTGCGGGAGTTTTCTTCCGCCAACTACTACCGTCAATTCAAACTGTCTGACCGTATCGATGCCGACAAAACCACGGCCGAACTGAACAGCGGCGTGCTAAAGCTGACCATCCCCAAAGCTGAGGCCGCCAAACCCAAGAAGATTGAGATCAGACATTGAAGGACGGATTAACATAGAGCCTTCTCTTCATTGAGAAGGACCATTTTTCCAAAGCCCCTGTCGACAGCAGGGGCTTTGCTGTTTTGCGCAGTCGACGACGTTATGTCTCTTCGTGGGGGGCGTTGCGTGGTGGTTGTTTCACCCCCATCCCGGCCTTCCCCCATCGAAGGAGGAAGGAGAATGACACCATCATAGCCTTCGCTTGATATTTAAAGCTTTTTAGTCTTGAAGTATCGGATGCTTACGGCGTTACCGGAAAGAGTGACTTTCCCCCGAAATTGTGGACAGTCCGAAAAGCTGCTACAACAGCATCAGGAGGACTGACATGAATTCGAAGCGAAAACGTTATACCCGTGAATTTAAGATCGAGACGGTCAATATGATAACCGGCAGCGATCATTCTGTGACTGAGGTGGCCAGAGATCTGGAGATCCACCCCAACACTCTTTATAAATGGATGCAGCAGTACAGCGAGAATCCCATGGAGGCCTTTCCCGGCAAGGGACAACAAGCCTCCGAAGCGGATGAATTCAGTCGTCTCAAGCGTGAAAACCAACGCTTGAAAATGGAGCGCGACATCCTAAAAAAAGCAATGGCCATCTTCTCCAACGACCCGAAGTGATCTTCCGTTTCATGCAACAGCATAAGACGGAATTTCCTATCTCGGTCATGTGCGAGGTCCTGTCGGTCTCACGTAGCGGCTACTATGCTTGGCTGAAGAATCCCGAATCCAAGCGCAAGCAGTCAAACAGCAAACTGCGAGAGAAGATACGGACGATCCATCGCGACAGCGGGGAGGCCTATGGCAGCCCCCGTGTTTATCAGGCGCTCAAAGAGCAGGGAGAAACCTGCAGCGAAAATCGCGTTGCCCGTCTGATGCGAGAAGATGGCCTGCGAGCAAAAACGAAGCGGCGCTTTAAGGCGACCACCAACTCAGAGCATAATTTGCCCGTCGCACCGAACCTGCTGGATCGGAACTTCTCACCAGAAGCACCGAACCAGGTTTATGCGGGCGACATCACCTATATCTGGACCGCCGAAGGCTGGCTTTATCTGGCCGTGGTCATCGACCTGTTTTCCCGGTCGGTTGTGGGCTGGGCCATGAATAAACAGATGACCCGGCAGTTGGTTATGAATGCTCTGACGATGGCGGTGCAAAGACGCAGACCGCCCTCAGGTGTCGTCTTTCATTCTGATCGAGGCTCACAGTATGCCAGCGGCGACTTTCAGAAGCTGCTGACCAAACACGGCATGCGTTGTAGCATGAGCCGCAAGGGCAATTGTTGGGACAACGCCCCGATTGAAAGTTTCTTTGGCAGTTTGAAGCAGGAACTGGTATTTCATCAAAAATATCCGACCCGCTTCCATGCTCGACAGAGTCTCTTTGAGTACATCGAGCGATTCTATAACCGCCGTCGCCTTCACTCGACTCTGGGCTACAAAAGTCCAGCCGATTATGAAGCGACCTATTTCAAACTTGTAGCTTAACCCGGTGTCTACGAAACCGGGGGAACGTCAGACCATATAAATCCCCCCCGGCCCCCCTTTTTCAAAGGGGGGAGTGATTTGTGCTGGCCTGTTTCATTTCCCCCTTTAGCAAAGGGGGATTAAGGGGGATTTGGCCATCTGCAGAACCACAAAGCCCTCTCCCATGCTATGCTTTCCCAAAACCCAGCTAATCTATTTTCACCTTCTAAAGACAATCGATTAAACAAGGAGCCAATCCATGAAAAAAATCCTTCTCATCGGCGCCAACGGAAAAATCGGCCAGCTTCTGACCCGGCTACTGATCAAAGAAGACCTGCCTTTTCGGGCCATGGTCAGAACCCCGGAACAGGTCCAGGCATTTGAAGACCTTGGTGCCGAAGCCGTTCTCGGCGATCTGGAAAGTGATTTTTCAGCGGCGTTTGAAGGTTGCGACAAAGTAGCCTTTAGCGCCGGTTCGGGAGGAACGACCGGGGCCGACAAAACCCTGCTCGTCGACCTGTGGGGTGCGATTAAAGCCGTTAATTACGCCAAAGCAAAAGGACTTGAACATTTTGTCATGATCAGTAGCATGAACGCTGCCGATCCGGACAACGGACCTGCGGCCATCAAACATTACCTGGTCGCCAAATTTGCCGCAGACGAGTACCTCAAAAACAGCGGCCTACCCTACAGTATCCTGCGCCCGGCCAGATTGACGGATGAGCCGGGCACAGGCAAAGTGAGTACCAATCGACCAACAGACCCGAACGAGAGGATTATTTCCCGGGCCGATGTCGCTACTGCGGCACTGTATTGCCTGATGAACAGTTCCAGCAAAGGGTTGATTCTCGATCTCCGCAAGGGGCAGACCCCAGTTGAGGAGGCCTTGGGCTGAGCTGACAGAAACAGCCAGAGGACAGTTCCGAATGGCGCTAGTTTAGTTGCCATCCGGAAACTCCGAAGGGCAACGGCTAAGTTTTCAGATTGGAAACGAGCAATTTTTCGTTGTGGCAAGGAAATCAAGGGGTTGCGCGGAGGCGTAGTACTTTACGCCGCACAAGAAAACCTGCAGATTGACACCGCCACAGCGGAAAAGGGCCGTTTCCGGATGAAAACTAGTTTAAGAGTCGCTGGCAGCAAAACCGGGACTGTCCCCGCACGGGGGCTGTCCCAGGTCTTTGCGGTGTTAACCGCGACAGGTTCATGGCTCGCAAACTCTTGGGACAGTTCCAGATAATTTTGCCCTCCTGCGCGGCAATCGACTAAGCAGGAGGGATTCTGGCCCATCAGCTGCAATGATTAGCCAATCTCTTTCTACAAAACAGGCCGCGGCATTGTAACCGTACTGGGCAGTGAAACGGGGTGAGCGGTCACTGGCGGTTGCCAGTTTCAAATTAGCAGGAGAATGAACTGCGGTAAAAAAGAATGGGAAAAATCAGCGAATTCTGCTTTCATAAATGGGAACAAAGACGGAACTGACTGCAGCCACCAGCCGCTATTCCCCCTTGCATAAGGAGCTGAGCATGTACTTTCTACTCTTCTACGACTATGTCGACAACATTCTGGAATTGCGGACCCCTTTTCGGGAAGCTCACCTGGCCCATGTGCAAAACTATGCCAACCGTGGAGAACTGCTTTTGGGAGGAGCTTTTGCCAACCCTGCAGATGGGGCGGCAATCGTCTTCAAGGTTGAAGATAAAGCAATCATTGAGGAGTTTGTCAGCAATGACCCCTATGTTGTCAACGGGCTGGTCCCGGCCTGGCGGATTCGGGAATGGACCGTTGTGGTCGGTTCAGCCAGATAATTTGAGCAATTCTTCGGTAGGTTGGCAAAAGACCTACCGGCGATTTTTCCAGCCCAAAGCCATATCAACTCATTTGGTTCGAGGTCAGACCACTAATTCCTTGATAAATAGACGACTTTCACGTAAAGTCAACCCTTAGACTGTATTAATTCACTTCAAGGACTCGACTTCTCTTTCCTATTACCCAAAATAGGGGACTATGTGAAAAAAAGAAGCCAGTACCAGTTATTGAACGCAGTCTTGAACACGATGTCCGAAGTCATGTATCTACAGGACCGCGAACATCACATCATTCACATGAATGAAGCCGGTTATCGTTATTTCGGATGCCGCAGCCAGGATATCATTGGCAAAAAATGCTATTCCCTGTTTGACCTCCAGGCTCCCTGCCTCAATTGCCCCTGCGAAGAAGTTTTTCAGACCAAACAGCCGTTACGCAAAGACTTTTTCCACACCGAGCATGGCAAGTGGCTCAGCATGAGTATCAGCCCCGCCCTGGACGACAGCGGCGAACTCAATGAGTTGCTGGTCCTGTTCAAGGATATCACCAGCCAAAAGCTACACGAAAAAATAACCGATACCTACGGCCAGGAGATGAAACTGCTGGTCAACCGCATGCCCTTGGGCTGCATCACCTGGGATAAAGATTTCAAGGTCGCCCACTGGAACAAAGCGGCAGAAAAAATATTCGGCTACCCCGAGGCCGAAGCTTTCGGGAAACACCCTTACGACATTATCGTTCCGCAAGAAATGATCCCCAAAACTGACGCGGTGAAGGCCAAATTGATGGCAGGTGACGAGACCGCCCACCGCCGCGGGAAAAATCGCACCAAAACAGGGCAAGAGATCATCTGCGACTGGACCAACACCCCCTTGCGGGATGAGACCGGCCAGGTGCGCGGGGTGTTATCCGTCGTTCAGGATGTAACCCATGAAGTCCGCAACGCCGACCTACTTACTTACCAGGCCACCCACGATTCACTGACCGCCCTGCCGAACCGCCACTGGTTCAAGGCGCTGCTTGATCAGCGCCTGGCAGAGGCAAAAAACAAGGGTGAAAAATTTGCCATCGCACTGATGGATCTGAATAAATTCAAAGAGATCAATGACACCCTGGGGCATCAGGCCGGGGATCAAGTGCTGAAAGACCTTGCCGCCCGCTTTAAAAAGAAACTTGCAAATATTGAAGTTGCCCGCCTGGGTGGTGATGAATTTGTTTTTTTGCTGCCGGCCTATGACGATGGCGATGAGATCTGCCAGCTGGCCCAGCGCATTATTGATCTTTTCAGCGCTCCCTTTCATGTCATGGGGCTCGAAATTACCATCAGCACCAGCTTGGGAATCTCCTGCTATCCGGAGCACGGTGATTCAGAGTCTGAGTTACTGCGCAAAGCAGATGTGGCCATGTATCTGGCGAAAGGAGACATCCACGATATCCGCTTTTACGAAAAATCCCAGGACCTGCATTCTCAGGAACAGCTACAGTTAATGTCCGAATTGCACTATGCCATCAGTAACGCTCAACTGATGATGGTGTATCAGCCGAAAATAGCTCTCGACAACTTCCGTCTGGTCGGCTACGAAGCTTTGGTCCGCTGGAATCATCCGGACAAAGGGATGATCCCGCCGAACCGGTTCATCCCTTATGCGGAAAACAGCGATATCGTCGCACCGCTAACCCAGGTCATTTTCACCATGTGCATACGCCAGTGGCGCAAGCTGGCCGATGCCGGTCGGCCAATCCCCATTGCGGTCAACCTAAGCCCCAGAATGCTGCTGGATCAGGGGCTACCGGACCTGCTTCAAGAACTGTTTGCCGAATATGCCATTCCCCCGGGAGCCTTGGAAATTGAGCTGACCGAAACTGCGATCATTGCTGATCCGAACAGCGCAGGAAAAGTTCTTCGCCGCATCGTCGATCTGGGTATCAGCATCTCCATCGACGATTACGGGACCGGTTATTCATCCCTGACCCTTCTGAACAAGCTGCCCATCGAAGCTCTGAAAATAGACATGTCGTTTGTCCAGAATATGCTCTGCAGCGAACAGGATCGGATCATTATCAAATCAACAGTGGAACTGGCCCATGGCCTCGGTCTGAACGTCATCGCCGAAGGAGTCGAAAACCAGGAAACCTTGCATGTCCTCAGGCTGCTCGGTTGTGATCAGGCCCAAGGCTATCTCATTTCCAGGCCACTACCCGCCGCTCACATTATGAAAGATACAGTGCCACAGTTTTCCGCCCTTGATCAGGGGGCAACATACGCCCCGGCCCGCTAAGGGGTAAAATCGCGCTGGCAGCCACGTTTTTTCCAAAGAAGAAAGCTGCTGCAGAAGGCACCGTTTCTGTTAGAATGCCTGCTGTTACTGATGGAACGATCAACTTTTACCTGACCATTTCACAGCGCCCATGATGAAAAGTCTCTACCGTTACTGGCCCCTACTTATACCGCTGCTTCTCATCGGCTGCAGTCCGCTCCGGATTGACAGCCAACTCAGCAGAGAACAGGCCATCTATAGCCATCAACCGCCTGATGTCAGCGCGGATATACAGCAGCAACTGGTGGTGGTTCCGGTCCGCTATTACGGATTCGATGGCAACCTGCATCAGGGGCAGGTGGTCATTCACCACGCCCTGTCAAATGACATCCGCAACATTTTCGAGACGATCAGAATCAGTCGTTTTCCCATTGCATCGGCGTTGCCGATTGCCCATCCTCTGATCCAGAAAAAAGGCCCTTACGGGCTGTCCCCTGACACCAACAACAGTTCAGGATATGTCTGGCGACCGATCGTCGCTGGCGCACGTTTGTCCATGCACGCCCTGGGATTGGCCATCGATATCAATCCCCGCCAAAACCCTTATATCAAAGGCTCACTCATTATCCCGCCTGGCGCGGCCTATGTGCCAGCGGCACCGGGAACGCTGACCGCTGAATCAGAGGTGGTTCAGGCGTTTAAAAAGGCGGGTTGGGAATGGGGCGGAGATTGGACACAGGGAAGCTTAGACTACATGCACTTTCAAAAACTCCCGGCAAAATTTAAAAACTGGGCCGCCAGATACAGACCTCCGGTCCCATTGCAATAAACCAGCAAATCAATAGGGACCAACTCACCCAGCGTGTAAACTGCAAGACCTTTTCAGCCGACCAGCCGGCGCTAATAAATTGACTAAGAAAGCTCAGAATATTTGACTGTGCAGGCAGTTCCACAGCATAATTGCTTCCTGGTAAAAATACGCTAGTGCCCTGTGCGGTTAGTTATTTGTATAAATTCTGAGTCATTTTTTCTGCTGCCAAGGCGTGCCGCCGCAGGCCTGGCCAAAGCCAAGCCGAGACGGCAGAACGTAGACCGCAGTAAAAAGGGCCAGAAGTAGACTATAAAACTAACCGCACATGACACTAGAGCTCAGCTACTTTTCTCCCCAACCAGGAAGAATATCATCATGGATGAACTGATCATCCGGGCCTACGCCGCCGGCGCAGATGAGGCCTGCCTGATCCCGGCCAACCAGGTGCCGATCAACCCTGACCTGGCCAAACTTTGCCGTGAACCCCGTTGCGCCGATTACGGCCAGGCTCCAGGGTGTCCGCCGTATTGTTCGGGGCCGGCCGGATTTCGTCTGCTTCGCCAGTCCAGTCGTGAAGCGCTGGTATTACGGATCCAGGTACCCGAATCCGATCTGATGACGAGCCGCAGCAACGCTGTGATGAAGCGCCTGCAGAGCCTTGCGGCCAATCTGGAAGAGGAAGCATTGCGGCTGGGATATCAGCATGCCCAGGCCTATGCCGGGGGCTCATGCAAAAGAATCTTCTGTCATGAAGATGACGAATGTCCGGTGATTGCCGGGACCGGTCCTTGCCGTTATCCGCATCAGGCTCGCCCGTCCATGTCCGGATTCGGTATCGACCTGCTGGCCCTGATGGACATTTGCGGCTGGCCGGCTCAGTTTATCGACCTAAAAAAAGAAGCTTCGGCAACCCGTCAAAGTTGGGTTGCCGCCCTGGTCCTGCTGGGCCCTCGCCAACCGAAAAAACTGTCTTGCCTGGAATCGGTTCTTGGCGCAGACAGCGGAGAAAAATTTCGCTAACAGGTCAGGTTAAGATCTGACAACTGCCCGCTAAAGGCTGCCAAGAAAGCGGAATGCTTTTTCGCCTGAGGTTTCAGTGCCCATGGCGAATTCTATCAATTTCCTTATTGAAGGCCTTCACTGTCTCCACGCCGACTTCTTGGGAATATTTATCAATAACCGGTTTGATCTGTTTTCTGATTTTCCGCATTTCCTTGGCCGGGATATGGTTGATGGACATCTGTCGTTTAAGGAAATTAAGAGAGGCATCCATCTGCGCACGGTTGACCTTTCGCTGGTAAGCCCTGGCTTCCTTTTCCGCAGTAATGATGATGTCCTTTTCCTGGTTGGAAAGTTTTTTCCAGGTGAGTTTGCTGACCAAAACCGTTTGCGGCGAGTAAACGTGACGAGAAAAAGACAAGTATTTCTGAACCTTGTAGAGGTTGGCAAACTGGATATTGGTGACCGGATTCTCCTGCCCATCGACGTAACCGGATTCCAGCGCCTGATAGACCTGGGGCCAGGCGATCGGCACGGTCTTGCACCCCAGAGCATTGAAGCTATCTAAAATTACGGGAGATTTGAGTATCCGCAACTTGATCCCCTTAAAATCTTCCAGAGAGTTGATCGGGCGAATATTATTGGTTACATTGCGAAATCCGAGCTCCCAGTAGCCAAGACCGATCAGGCCGAGATCCGGGAGCTGCTTCAGGAGGTTTTGTCCGAAGGAGCCATCGACAATCGCATCTGCCTCATCCACACTGCTGAAGATAAAAGGAAAATCAAAAATACCAAAGCCCTTGACCAAACCAGACAACAACCCGGAGTTGGTCACCGTCAAATCGATCTTACCCCGCTGTAAGGCGGCCACCGTCTTCAAATCTCCCCCGAGCTTGCCGTCCGGGAAGGTTTCAACAACCATCCGCCCGCCGCTTTTCTCCTTGACCAGTTCCGCAAAACGGAGAACTCCTTGCCCCTGAGTATGCTCAAGGCTGTTCTGAAAGGCAAAAGTCAGGACGCGATCCTGGCCTTCGGCAGCAAAACAATAGGTTGGGAAAAACGCACTTAATAAAAATGCGCTCAAAAATAAAAGTGGCCTGCGATAGTTCATCATTGAACTTTCCTTTGCGTAAAGCTCTGAGATATCAGGGCTGGAGTTTATTTAATAAATGCCTCTGTCTATACTTTTGTTCAGTTGAGGTTCTCCTTTTGAGTTTTGAGCTGCTTCCAGGCGGACAATTCCAAGGCATGGGGGCGGCAGCCCCTGATCGACTGTGGAATTTCAATCCATGCCGATGTAACAGGGTTTTCCTGTTGTTGAAGCAAAGAAATAAAATAGATACAATAAGCTCATAATTCAAGGAGAAAAGAGTTTTTATTAATAAACATATTCTTATTCACAAATCATTCAGATCTCTGTTAGAACAATAGTTATCCGCTGTGGTTTTGGATCCCATCCCAGCGGAAAATAAACCGGCCATTCGGTGTTGTTCTAACCCAAGACCCTGCGCCCACCTCCTGGCAAACAACCATCCAAACGGGAGGAGGCCATGACCGGCAAACAGCACCCTCAATATGTTCCGGCACTCGGTTATCATTGGCTGACTCCATTTTACGACCTGATTGCCCAGTTCACGGTGCGGGAGCGAACCATCAAACGAGCCTTGATCCGTCAGGCGGATCTTCAGGGGGGGCAAAAAGTCCTGGATATCGGTTGCGGCACCGGTACCCTGGCGCTCTGGAGCCACCAGGCCTGCCCGGACCTGGCGGTATACGGTCTTGATGCTGATCGGAAGATGCTAGCCAAGGCCAAAGCCAAAGCTCTGGGAGTTCAGGCCGAAATCGCCTATCAGCAGGGCATGTCTTACCAACTGCCCTATCTAACCGGAAGTTTTGAGCAGGGCTTTTCCAGTCTTTTCTTTCACCACCTGGACCGCCCCCAAAAGGAAGCTACCAGCAAAGAAATTTTCCGGGTTCTGCAACCGGGCGGGCGCATGCTCGTACTTGACTGGGGCAAAGCCGCCAACCTGCTCATGCGAGCCCTGTTTCTCCCCGTCCAGTTGGTCGATGGCGTTGCTTCCACCAAAGACAATATTGCCGGCCGGCTACCGGACATCTTCAGCCTGGCCGGCTTCCAAAAAATCACCATAAAAGAGACTTTCAGCACTCTTTTTGGAACCGTGACACTTTATTCGGCCCTGAAACCAGGCGTTGAAAAAATTCCCCCGCCAAGCTGAAAATCAGCTATAACCAAACCGTTAATCCCCCTGGTCACCAGGGTCTTGCCCCGTCCATCACAACTGGAGAAAAAGATGAACCCGATTGCAACGATATTGAACCGGTTTCCGACCATGATTCTGGATGGCGCCTTTGCTACGGAATTGGAAAAACGTGGTTGTGACCTTAACGATCCACTTTGGTCCGCCAAAGTTCTGCTGGAGAATCCGCAACTGATTGAAGCTGTTCATGAAGACTATCTGGTCGCAGGGGCCGACTGTGTCATTACCGCCAGTTATCAGGCGACTTTTGAGGGGTTTGCCGCCAGGGGGCTGAGCGAGGCCGAAGCGGCGGCCCTGATGACCCGTTCCATCACCATCGCCCGTCAAGTGCGGGACCGGTTCTGGATTCAGAACAGTGCGGGCAGTAACCGTCCGCGCCCGCTGGTCGCGGCTTCGGTTGGCCCCTACGGCGCATTTCTGGCCGACGGTTCGGAATACCGCGGCAACTATTCGCTTTCAGAAGAGCAACTGATGGATTTTCACCGCCGCAGGCTGCAGACCTTGGTTGAAGCGGAACCAGACCTGCTGGCCTGCGAAACCCTGCCCTGCTTCAGTGAGGCCCGGGCGCTGGTACGGCTGTTGGCGGAAAATCCCGGCATTTCGGCCTGGATCAGCTTCACGGCTAAAGACGGGCAACAGACCTGCAATGGAGACAAAATCCGTGATTGCGCCGCCTGGCTCAATCATTTTGACCAGGTTGCCGCCATCGGTATCAACTGCACCGCACCGCGCTATGTAACGCCACTGATCAAGGAAATCAGCTCGGCGACGGATAAGCCAATTATCGTTTATCCGAATTCCGGGGAACACTACGACCCGCTTTCAAAACAATGGCGTCCCGGCGATAACGGCAATTTTGCCGCTCTGGCAAAGCAGTGGCTGGCCGATGGGGCCAGAATTGTCGGCGGTTGTTGCCGGACCGCTCCCAAAGACATCCGGGCTATCAGTAAGCTGGTGCGCTAAAGCGCACCGGTAAGCACCAATCACAAAGGCATCTTAACTGCCGTCCCCTACCAACCCTACTTTTATCCATACAACTCAGTCACTTATTCGTCTCCAATGAGCATTGCTAACGGCTTATTATCTTCGCACAATTCCCTGCTTAAACACGGACATGTTTTTTTTCGAGGAGATAGCTGAGGGAACGAAAACAGACCTTTTTCCCGGGGGAATTGCCACAGATTCATTTGGCCAAGGTGTTACAGCCGCACAGTCAAAATCGCTTTTCAGGCGGTCTCTCCGGAGTGATCAGGGTATTCCTGCGATAAAAAATCGGGAATCTGGGGGCCCCTTCAGGCATCGGGTATGAGGCGACAAGCCGCTAAGCGGCCGCTCGCCTCAACTCAATTGGGCAAGCAAAACCAAGGCCTCCTGCGGATCTGGCCGTTCCGTATGATCAGCGAAGAACTCAGCATTGCGAACCACGCCCAGGTGATCCACGATAATCCGGCCGGCAGGGAGCCGCCTCTGGCCATCATCCTTCTTAATGGACAGCCGCTCTATTCTTGAGTTAAACTGTCAACCGCCAACATTTTGTTACAAATTCCCCTCCCGGGATATGACAGGCGCAGCAATGGACTCAGCAAACTCTGTTGCTCATGGACAATCCGGACCTTGTAAAAGGCCTTTTCCACAAGCAGGACCATGAAAAAGCAATTCCTGAAAAGACTCGTCCTGTTAGCGACAGGTCTGCTGCTGCTGGATATCTTTCTACAGTATCAGCTCTTCATTCAGTACAAAAATAACCAGATTGTTGCCGTATCCCTGCACCTTGCCGAAATCAGGGCACGAATGGAAACCCGCCTGACCGGCGGCCTGCTGCTGTTAACGGGGACAGCCAACTACATCGCCCTGACCCCCGGGTTAACCCAGGCCAGCTTCGATCAGTACGCGCACAGGATACTTCACCACAATCCTCTGCTCAAGAATCTGGCGTTTGCAGAGAATTTTAAAGTCAAGTTTGTCTTTCCGATCACCGCCAACGAGCCCATCCTCGGCTTGGATTATCGTTCACTGCCGCGGCAATGGGATCAGGTTCGCCAGGTGGTGGAAACCGGGCAATTGCTCGTTACCGGTCCGCTTGAACTGGTTCAGGGAGGAACCGGGTTAATCGGCAGAGTCCCGGTGAGGGTCGAGCAGCAAGGTGCAGAGCGGGTCTTGGGAATTGTCTCCGCAGTGATCGACATGGATAAACTGCTTGCTGAATCGGGCCTGAACGACTCCCATCTGGCCATCGCCTTGCGCGGGGTGGACGGCCTTGGCGCCGCTGGGGCTGTTTTCCTGGGCAGCAGCGATCTTTTCTCTTCCGAACAAGAGTCGGTTCTGATGGATGTTACCTTCCCCGGCGGATCCTGGCAGCTGGCCGGATTACCGGAACATGGCTGGTTAACATCAACAGCCCCGCCCTTTGCCTTCACCGTTCATGGCTTATTGTTGTTGCTGGGCGGAGCCCTGGCGGTCGGCATGTTTAAATCGACCCAGAATAACCACCAGATCGAAACGATCCGGCAAAGCCTGACCGAGGCTCAGGCAATCGCCCACCTGGGCAGTTGGCAGGTTGACTTCAAAGACGAGTCCATCTGGTGGTCGGAGGAAAGTTATCGGATCTTCGGCGTGTCGCCCAGCTCCTTTCAGCCCAGTCTCAGCAACTGTCACGATCTGCTCCATCCGGATGACAGACCCAGGCTTCAAGCTCTTTTCGACCAAGCCAGAACAAGCGGCCAAGGCTATGAGCTTGATCACCGGATTATCCAGGCGGACGGTTCACTGCGACATGTCCACTCACGGAGTCAGGTTGAACTTGACGAGACCGGCAAACCACGCCATATGACCGGAACCGTTCTGGATATCACCGAACAAAAATTGGCCGAACTGGCCCTGCGCGCCAGTGAAGAAATGAACCGGGCCATGGCCGAAGCGTCGTTGGATGCACTGATCACCATCGATTCCAAAGACCGGATTCTGTTCTGGAGTCCGGCTGCGGAAAAAATGTTCGGCTGGAGCAAGCAAGAAGCTCTACAGCGAAAACTGCACGAGCTGATCGTACCCGAACAATTCCGAACCAAAGCGCAGGAAGGCATGGCCCGGTTTGTCAGCTCCGGGCAAGGTCCGCTCATCAATCATGTCCGGGAAATGACCGCTTTACGGAAAGATGGCAGCTGTTTTCCCGTCGATCTTTCGGTGGCCGCGTTTTCCCTGGACAACAACTATTACGCCCACGGAAGCCTGCGGGACGCAACCGAACGCAAGGCCACGGAGGAAAACCTGCAATGGCTGGCGACAACGGATGGACTCACCGGTCTGCTCAACCGACGCCGTTTCATGGAATTGGCCGAGCAGGCATTTCAGCGTGCCAACCGTTACCACAACCCAATGACCCTGATCATGTTCGATGCGGACAAATTCAAAACCATCAATGACACCTTTGGCCATGACGGCGGCGACGAGATTCTCAAGGCTTTGGCACGGGAGGCGACCGCTGTCCTGCGGGAAGTCGATATCATCGGGCGGATAGGTGGCGAAGAATTTACCATCGTGCTGCCGCAGACAGGGCTCAAGGGAGGCCTGCAACTAGCCGAGCGATTACGACAGAAGATTGCCGAAAACACGGTCAATTTGCCGGACGGACGCAGTGCCAGAATCACCATCAGCCTGGGAGTGGCAGAACTCAGCCAGGAACTGAATTCTTTAGACGAACTGATCAAAGCAGCGGACATCGCCCTGTACCAAGCCAAGGAGAACGGCCGCAACCGGGTCGTCACGGCCCTTGGTCTTCGAGATGAAGGCGATGCAAAACAGCCCGGTTAAAAGCAGCCACAAAAAGGTTGACAATGCCCGGGAACAGGATCACACTTGAGCACATGTTCATACATAAGGAATAATCATGGGACAAGTTGAAGACGTTTGCCAGGTCGAATGCATTCACTCTGACGCCGTTGCCGGTGTTGCCGCCAGCATGGACCGGGAAGAAACCCTTTTTCAGCTGGCCGAATTGTTCAAGGCCCTAGGAGATTCAACCCGGGTGCGCATTCTGCACGCCCTGTCCTTTTCGGAGCTGTGCGTCTGCGATCTGGCCTGCCTGCTGAAAATGAGTTCTTCAGCCATCAGTCACCAGCTCCGAGTGCTGCGTTCCCAAAAAATTGTCAAGTATCGTAAAGACGGTAAAAATGTCATTTACAGCCTGGATGACGACCATGTCTCCATCTTGTTGCAACACGGCCTGGAACACGTCAACGAATAATATTCAGGGCCACAATGTTCAAGCGGGTTTTATCCCCGCTTTTTTTACCGTTAAACAGATGAACATATCGTCATATGTTTAACATTAGAAGGAACCCTTATGACTCTGCTCAACCAAATCCTTTTGCAAAGTTGGAATATTCTCTGTCTCTCAGCGCCCTATATGCTCTTTGGTTTTTTTATTGCCGGGCTGCTGAAAGCCTTTATTCCTGACGATTTTATCGCCCGTCACCTGGGCAAGGACAACCGCACCAACCTGTTCAAAGCGGCCCTGTTCGGCGTGCCGATCCCGCTGTGCAGCTGCGGGGTCCTGCCGGCTGCCGCTGGCATCCGCAAGCAGGGGGCCAGCAAGGGAGCCACCACCGCTTTCCTAATCGCGACACCGGAAACCGGGGTCGATTCCATCTCCATCACCTGGGCGCTCCTCGACCCGCTGATGGCTGTCCTGCGCCCCCTGGCCGCGTTTCTGACCGCAATCTTCACCGGTCAGTTGGTGCGGGTTTTCGATCCTCAGCAGCCCGACCCTGCCCCGCAACCGACCGCTGCAGCCAAGCCAGCAAGTTCTTCAAGCTGCTGCTGCAGTGACGGATGCAGTTCTGCGCACAAAAAAACGAGCATTGTTGAACGGCTCCACAAAGGGATGAGCTTCGCTTTCGGTGACCTGTTCGGCGACATTTCAGCCTGGTTTTTCGTCGGGGTCGGCATTGCCGGACTCATCACGGTCTTTGTATCCCCCTCCCTGGTCGAACATTGGTTGGGCAATCAATTTGTCGCCATGCTGGTGATGCTCATCGTTGGAATGCCACTTTATGTTTGCGCTACGGCGTCCACTCCCATTGCCGCAGCGCTGGTTCTCAAAGGCCTTCATCCTGGTGCGGCCCTGGTGTTTCTGCTGGCCGGGCCGGCCACCAATGCCGCCGCCATCTCTGTCATTTCCAACATCCTCGGCCGCAAATCTACTCTAATTTATGTAATCGGCATCATGATCTCATCTCTGGTGCTCGGTTTCGCCGTTGACGAAATCTATACCTTCAGCGGGATAGCAATCAACTGGCAGACCGGCGGTGCAGAAGAAGGTCACGGCCTGCTCGGAATACTCAGTGCCCTGGTGCTGTTTGGGCTGGTGCTGTTTCGGAAAAGCAAGGACAGCTGTTGCTCGGATGGCACTTGCGAATGCAGTTGAAAGGGGATTGGCCCGGGGCGAGAAGAGGCTATCCGATGCAGAGGGGAACAGCCCGAATAGCGCTAATTTAAGGGGTGATGGCAGCAAAACCGGGACTGTCCCCGCACGGGGGCGGTCCCAGATTTTTGCGATGCTAACCGCGACAGTTTCATGGTTCGCAAACTCTTGGGACAGCCCCCGATGCCCCTGGGGACAGTCCCGAGTTTACTGCAAAGTTGCTTAAACGAGCGTCATTCGAGAACGCTGGATGGCAATAATTCAGCTCTCATTCGAAAACTAGTCCAGTTTGAGGACTTCCATGGCGAGGTGGGGCAAAGGGACGATTTTGGCCACCGCCCCTCGTGCGACAGCTTCTTTCGGCATCCCGTACACCACCGATGTCGCTTCATCCTGAGCCAGGGTGAAAGCCCCGGCTTCCTTCATTTCAAGCAATCCCTGGGCTCCGTCATCGCCCATGCCGGTCATAATGATTCCAATGCAATTTTTGCCTCCGTAGCGAGCCGCACTGCGAAATAGAACATCGACAGACGGACGATGGCGCGCAACCAGAGGGCCGTCCTTGATTTCAACATAGTAACGGGTACCGCTTCTTTTCAACAACAGGTGCCGATTTCCTGGTGCAATAAGAGCCCTACCGCGCACCACGGTATCGTTATGTTCGGCTTCTTTGACAACCAAACTGCACAAGCGGTCCAACCGTTCAGCGAAGGTCGATGTAAAATGCTCCGGCATATGCTGGACGATCACAATTCCGGGAGAATCGGCGGGAAAGGCTTCGAGAAAAACCCGAAGCGCTTCGGTCCCGCCGGTGGACGCACCAACAACAACGACTTTTTCTGTTGTTTGGATCAACCGTTGGTGAACACTGCTTTGTTTGGGCAGGACCACATCTGCCGTCAGCTTGGGGGCGACCTTCAAAGTGGGTGTGATCATCGGTTGCAGACGGGCTTGGGAGGCAGCCTTGACCGCGTCGCAGATCCGCACACGGGATTCTTCCAAAAATTGCCGGGTCCCGAGTTTAGGTTTGGTGATAATATCGACGGCACCGTACTCCAGAGCCCGCAAGGCAATGTCCGAGCCGTTTTCTGCCAGACTGGAGCACATGACCACCGGAATCGGATGTTGGCTCATAATCTTTTGCAAAAAAGTCAGACCATCCATGCGCGGCATCTCGACATCGAGAGTGATGACGTCAGGAATCACTGTTTTTAAGCGGTTGACAGCGGCAAAGGGATCATTCGCAGTTCCTACGACTTCAATATCAGGATCGCCAGCCAGAATCTCGGCCATGGCCTGGCGGACACTGGCCGAATCATCGACAATCAGAACCTTTATTTTTTCTTTCAACGCATTGTCCTTTTCACCCATTTACGATAAACGTCGCCGGTTTCTGAGAAAAAAACCAATCGCCGCCCTCTGTTGCCTCCGACATCCACCACTGAAGGAGTCAGGCCAAGCTGTCTCAGCGCCTCTAAGGCGGCTTGCTGATTTCTCATCCCGACCCCATCCGTAACGCCAAACATCTCTGCGCCTCCGAAAACTTTAACCGTTAATTCCGCGGGGCGAATCTTCAACCCCTCAAAATAATGAAACATATAGGCAATCGCCTGATTGACATACTTGCCGTCGAAATGACAATTGCCTTGCGGCAAGGTGGCATGGCAAATAGCTCCGATCCGCAGACGGCAACAGAAAAAGACCACCGCCAGACAGGACCCGAGCACCGTGGATACAACGACGGGGACTTCCGCGATCACGATCTCCTCAGGATTGAGATTGATCCGGCTGCTCACTGAAAAGAGTCCACGCTAATCTTTCGATAGATCGTTGGGGCAACCGGCGCCAACGGCAGATCGTAACCATGCAACGACTCGGAATGACCCAAAAACAGATATCCGCCGGGCTTCAGGCAGCGACAGAATTTAACCATAAGCTTTTGCTGGGTCGCTTTATCAAAGTAAATGATAACATTCCTGCAAAAAATAATATCGAGCAAGACTCCCAGGCCATAATCTTCAGCCATAAGATTCAGTTGGGCAAAGCAAACAAGCTTCCGCAGTTCAGGCACGATCCGTACCAGGCCTTTGCTTTTGTCACGACTCTTCAGCAGGTATTTTTTCTTATACCCAGCCGGAACCGGCTGAATATCATCAACCGGATAAATCGCTTTTTTGGCTGTATCAAGAACACGGGTGGATATATCCGTAGCCAGAATTCGAAACTGTTGACCAGAACCTTCATTTAAAGCCTGTGCCAAAACCATTGCCAAGGTATAGGGTTCTTCGCCGGTAGAGCAGCCGGCGCTCCAGACTTGCAGTGGCGCTGCCGAGTCTTTCGGCAGCGCCGGTAGCACACTTTGCAGCAAATAATCGAAATGGGCCGGCTCCCTGAAAAAATCAGTTTTGTTGGTGGTGACCACATTGACGAAATGAGGCATTTCCTCTTTCCGCCCCTCTGGGCTTAAGAGATAGTCGCAATAGTCCTTGAAATGATTCAGGTGGAGATGGCGCAAACGCTTTTTCAAGCGTCCGCTCAGCATTGTCCGTTTACTGTCCGGCAGTTTAATTCCCAGCTCGTTGTAAATAAAATGGCTGAGCAGTTCAAAATGATTTCGACTCAAAACCTCGGACATGACCGCCCCCCTACTGCTGCGGCTTCAGATTAAAACCGTTCAAATTCGTCATCAAGCCGATCTTCCCCCCCCATGTCTAGATTCAATCCCTGCGTTGCGGCCGTCACCTTTTTCAACTTGCCCGGCTGTTCAACGATTTTGACCGAGGGTTTTCCAATCTGCGGCACATGAGGCCGTGATTTCAAAATGGAACTTTCCGATTTGACCTGAAAAAAGGCGATTGTTTCCTGGAGTTGCTCGGCCTGACTGGACAATTCCTCGGCGGTTGAAGCCATTTCTTCAGAAGCAGAGGCATTCTGCTGGATAACCTGATCGAGTTGAATAATCGCCCGGTTGACCTGCTCGGCACCGGTATCCTGTTCCTTGCTGGCCGCAGTGATTTCCTGCACCAGTTCAGCAGTCCGCTGAATATCCGGCACCATCCTTTCCAACATGGCACCGGCTTGCTCAGCAACTTCGACACTGCTTGCCGACAATTCGCTGATTTCAGCTGCGGCATTCTGGCTGCGCTCTGCCAACTTCCGGACTTCTGCAGCAACAACGGCAAACCCTTTACCATGCTCGCCGGCCCGGGCCGCTTCGATTGCCGCATTCAAAGCTAACAGGTTGGTTTGCCGGGCAATCTCTTCAATGATGGATATTTTATCTGCAATATCGCGCATTGCCGTAACGGTTTTAGCCACGGATTCGCCTCCAGTCCGGGCATCATCAGCACTTTTAACGGCAATTCGTTCGGTCTGTATGGCATTATCCGCATTCTGGCGAATATTAGCCGCCATCTCCTCCATGGAACTGGAGGCTTCTTCCGCAGCTGCAGCCTGTTCAGTAGCCCCCTGACTCATCTCTTCCGAACTGGCCGATAACTGCTGACTGCCTGCAGCAACGTTGTGCGCAGCCATCGTGACATCGGTGACTACCGCCTGCAGTTTCTCGACCATTTTTTTCAATATTGCATAAACGCTATTTTCGTTTTTCACTGGCAAATCCATCGCCACGGTGAGGTCGCCGTCGCTGATCTTCCGACTGACTTCGGCAATCACCAGCGGATCGCAACCGATCTGCTTAAGGACGCCGAGAGTAATCAGAAAAGCGATAAAAATGCCGCCGGCAATCGATGCGCCCGTACATACGGCCATAAGCAGCTGAGACCTGTTGACCTGGGCTTGCATATGTTCATCCTGCGTCTTGCTGGCTTGAGTTGAAAGCGTTCCGACCTCGACTGCAGCAGCCAACATTTCGTCATTCTTTTTGTTCTGATCGAGAAAAGCCTGATGATAGGTGTTACCAATCTGCAGATATTCGTCGATCAGGGAGGCTATCTTCACTCCCGCTGCAACCATCTGCGGATAATCGGCCACGCTCTTTTGCCAGGTTGCAAGCCCGGAGCGAACATTATCCACCTGACTTTGAAACTTGTCCCAAGCGTCTTCGCTCGCCCGCCAGCCAAAATACACGGCACTCACCCGCAACAACAAAAATTCCTGCCTGACATTCTCTTTCAAAAACTCCTTGATGTCAGACAGCTGCGCATATTCCTTAAGATCATTATTGGCCATAGCCTGTTGCAGCTTGGGTGAAATTTCCTGCAGGGTCACGTTGGCCAGGATATCAGTAAATGACCAACCAAGCTCTCCCCAACGTTTAAACAGAGCTGCTTTTTCGTCATCCAGGGCAACATACTCGCTCATGCTTTTCCCATAGCGATTCAACCCGTCTTGAATTTTTTCCAGTGCCTGACGCATCCCCGGATCTTCATAACGGCCAAGCAGTTCCTGGATGTGGCTAGTAAGCTCTGTGGCCTCGGTCACCGCTTTTTCATAATTCTGCTTATCTGCCGTGATGATGTAGGATTTGTTTTCTTCACGAATATTAAGAAAATGTTTAACAATTACATCGATCTCGGACCTTTGCTCTTGCTGTTGCACAACATTGTCCAGCCCGAACCACCCGGTCAATGCGATGACACCGGTCAACACCAGAACTACAAAAAAACCACCACCGATTTTTTTTCCCAGCTTCATTTTTGCGAACATATGCATTTCCTTTGTGCAAAGCGTGCGATTAATTTACCCTGCTCTGTTTAAATATTTGTGCTCTGCCTGCCCTTATCATGCTGGAAGCCCGGTCACAGGCAAAGGCTGCTACGTGGTCGATCAAACCGCCTTGACTCCGGCAATTTCATCAAGAGAAAAAACTTTGTCGATATCAAGAATGACCACAAAATCTTCCTCCAATTTTCCCATCCCCTGGATAAAAGCGGTATCAAGCCGAGTCCCTATTTTCGGCGCCGGTTCAACCTGCTCGGCAGCGATTTCCACAACCTCATGGACAGCGTCAGCCAGAATTCCCAGTACCGTAAATTCACCATCAATTTCGATCTCGACAATGATGATACAGGTGTTCACTGTTCTCGCTGTTTGCTGAAGGCCAAACTTCAATTTCAGATCGACCACCGGGACGACACTGCCACGCAGATTAAGCACGCCACACATATAGTCCGGGGTTTGAGGAACCTTGGTCAGGTTGGTAAAATCCAACACCTCACGCACTTTTGCGATAGTCAGGCCGAATTCCTCATCTCCAAGCTTGAAGGTTAGGTACTGGTTGGCATCAATAAGGCTTGCTTTTTCCATAGCAGTACTCCTTGTTGGTTCGCGTACAAGATCTAACTCGTTTCCAATCTGAAAACTTGATGATTGACATCCAGGGGATCCGGATGACAACTAACTATGGACCGACCGCAACTGGCTCGGCTTTTATTGTCCTATTGCGATGGTTTTGACCTCGGTGCCAAACTGCCCTTGGCCTTGCTCAACTTGCCGAAACAGATGGTTGACATCGAGAATCAAAGCGACGCTGCCGTCGCCCAGAATGGTTGCGCCGGAAAACGCTTTCAAATCCTTATACATTCGCCCGAGGGTCTTGATGACACTCTGATGTTGACCGATAACCTGGTCGACCACGAAACCGACCCGGTTTCCCTGCTGCCGGGTAATAATGATTTGTTGGAAGCGCCCTGGACGGCCGCTGGTGGCAAACTGTTCTCGCAAAGGAATATAGGGAACCAGCTTCCCCCGCACATTGATCAGGTGACGACCCTGTTTTTCGATCTTTTCTTCGGCCAGTTCGACACACTCTTCAACGATGGATAGCGGAATGGCGTAAGTTTCTTCACCGATTCGCACCAGCAGACTTTCGACAATTGCCAGAGTCAGTGGAATCCGGATGTTAATCGTCGTTCCTTGCTGTGGCTGGCTAGCAATGGTGATGGCCCCGCGTAGCCCATCAATGGCCTGCTTGACCACATCCATCCCCACCCCGCGTCCGGAGACGTCGGTAATTTTCCGGGCGGTGGAAAAACCGGCGGCAAAAATCAGCTCAAAGATCTGTTGGTCGCTTAACTCGGCATCCGCAGTAACCAGGCCCCGCTCGATCCCCTTGGCCAAAATGGCCTCTCGATCCAACCCCCGACCGTCGTCTTTGATGGTGATTTCGACATAATCGCCGACGTGTCCGGCCGTCATGACCACGGTCCCGACCTTCGGTTTGCCGGCAGCAGCCCTTTCTTCAGGCGACTCAATACCATGATCAAGGCAGTTCCTGATCAGATGCACCAACGGATCATTCAGTTTTTCAATGACGGTTTTATCAATCTCGGTCTCCGCCCCTTCAGTTTTCAATTCCACCTTCTTGCCCAAGCCAGCGGACAGATCGCGCACCAAGCGTTTGAACTTACTGAATGTTGCGCCAATCGGTAACATTCGCATGGTCAGAGAGTTGTCGCGCAGCTCGTCGGTCAAACGCTCCACTTCTTCGGCAATTTCCGTAAGCTCAGAATTCCCCAAAAGCGCGGCAGCCCGGGCCAATCGGGCTTTCACCGTCACCAGCTCACCAACCATATTGACCAGGTCATCAAGCCGTTCGGCAGGCACTCTGACACTACTTTCTGCCTCTTTGGATTGCCTTCGGTTACGGGCAGTCCGCACCAGCTGCTGTTCCTGCAAAGCCGCTTCGATCTTGTCCGCCGGGACCTTGCTGGTATCAATGAGTTTTTGTCCAAGGGGTTTTGCTTCTGCCAACAGGGTGTTTAGATCGTCCTGGGACAGGTCACCACGATCCACCAGAATCTCACCCAACCGTTTATAGTCAGGGTCCTCATCCAGCAGCAAGTTATCGTCAATCTCATCGATCCTCAGATCGATATCCTCTTCAATAAAGATAAAAACATCTTTGATTGCATTGACGCCCCGATCTGTTGTCAAAATAACATCCCAGTACACATGACAGCTCTCTGGAACGAGTTCATCCAGCAACGGAATCCGATCTCCTTGAGCGACCACCCTACAGGAGCCCAGGTCGTTGAGTTCACGCAGTAAACTGTCCGGACGCGTCCCACTGAGGATAATATTTTCCGGAAGGGTCAGGCGAATACGATAGGTCACCCCTTCTGCCTCCTCCGGTTCCGGCGCCACAGCAACTGCTTTCTGTGGGGCTGCAAGCTTGCCGGGGATGAGGTTTTGGAAAGATGCGATCAGCGTCTCTCCATGTCCAGCAGCGCCAGACTCCCCTTCGCCATCGGCAAGCAGGCTGCAAATATGATCGCGAGCGGTTAGCGAAAGGTTGATCAACTCTTTCGAAACTTCGAGCTTTCCATTCCGAACCAGGTCATAAACGGTTTCGACTTCATGGGTAAAACGAGAAATTTCATCAAATCCGAACATGGCCCCGGAGCCTTTAATGGTATGCATGGCCCGGAAGACCTTGGCCACCAGATCCATGTCATCCGGGGTCTCCTCAAGTTCGAGCAGGGAACTTTCCAGTTGTCCAAGGAGCTCTTCAGCTTCCTCTTTAAACGCTTGGCTGTACTGATCGTCCATCATGATGAAATATCCTTACCCAATAAGCCGGTCCTGCTTATCAAACCCACAAACAATCCCGATTGCCGCCGCTGCCAGAGCGGCAGCCATGTTGACGAATAAAACCGGCCACTTTGACGGTGTCACGCAGGGAGGGAGGAAGAGAACCAAGAAAGACAAATTCTTTTTCGCGGGCAACTGCGGTGCGATGAGCGGAACAAAGCAGCTGGATGAAAAATATATCGATGGATTCAAGCCGGTCGCAGTTCACTAAAACTCGATCATTGTTGAGTAGTGCCCCCAACAGCACCTGCTTAACCCGGTCGAGATTTTCCACCGTTGCATCTCCCTCCAAGCTCACGACCAAAGCACCGTCGGAAGCGACTTCTTCATTGAGTGCAAACATGGTACCCTCCGTTTTGCCTCATCTTCTGAGCCAGCCCCTAACCAAGAACCTTTTTCACCACGGCGAGCAATTGCTCTGGATTAAAAGGTTTGACAATCCACCCGGTTGCGCCGGCAGCACGACCTTCCTGTTTTCTGGAATCCTGACTTTCAGTCGTCAGCATGATCACCGGTAAAAATTTAAGCCCCGGCGTCTTGCGGATTTCTTTTATCAAGGCGATTCCGTCCATATTCGGCATATTCAAATCTGATAAAACTAGTTTGACCTGCGAATTCAACAACGCCATGGCTTCCTTGCCGTCGCCAGCTTCAAGAACCTGATATCCCGCTTGTTGAAGGGTAAAAGACACCATTTGGCGAATACTTTTTGAATCATCCACCGTTAAAATCGTTGCAGCCATGATTGTTTTTTCTCCTTATTTCCTGAGTTCAAAAAAGCTCGACATTGGATCCGAACTCTTCGAGGTCATTATTATTTTCATCCAATTCCGAGCTTTTTTCGTCATTGTCGCGGGGGCAAAACAGGCTCTCTGAATCAGTAGACCTTGCACAGGATCCGCCGGGGTCTGATTCTTCGTCGTTGTCGCAAAACAGTTCTACGGCAACAGAACGGGTGAGGCCGGACTCCGTTGCGGTTTCACTTTCGCTCTCCTGCCCCCCTGAATCGGCTGCACCCAGATCATCAAATCCCCACAAATCAATCTCGACAGGGCTTTCAGCTGGCAGCGGCGGCAGCGTACTTGAAGGAGCTACGGTCTGGCTCAGACTTGCATCATTGATCATTCCGTTGTGCACGCTGCGCTCCTGCTCCATCGTATAGCGCTCTTCCAGCTGTCGCCCAAACTGTTGCCGCAGGCGCGCCACCAGCTCTTCATCGCCGGGATGCACGGCCTCGGCATGGGCGGCGATTAAATTGCCATGATCCACAAACATGTCTTTCAAACGGCAAATAAAAGTCAGCGCGTGCAACTCGTGTTGCAGTTTTTCCGTCAACTGTCTGCATTCACTCCGGACCGAAAACAAACGCCCGTTAAAATCCTGAACAGCTTGTTCCAATAAAGATTGCTGAGGTTGCCCCGCCTCTGGGCCGGCGACTGCAGAGTCATCCTCCCAGGTTGTCTGTGTCAACGAATCCAAATGACCGAGAATGTCGGAAAAAGCATCGATCGCTTCGTGGGCATCCTTTGCCGCGCCAACCATCCCCTGAGCCAGAACTTGTAGCGACAGCCCATCCCGACCGAACTTGGCGGCCTTGATGATGGCATTCAAGGCATTAATTTTGACGTGGGTCGCCAAAGCAATTGTGTTTTTGATGGCACCTTGAATTGTTTCGGTGATACCGCCGGCACGCTGGGTGCTCTGTGCTATCGATTCTCCCAGCAAACGACTATCCTCGCTCAACTGAGCCATGGCTGATAACCCGTGCTGCAATGCGCTTAACGGGCCATTCTGGGTCCCTTCGGCCAATTGTTGTTCCGTCATCCGCTCCAGGCCCTGCTCTAAATCAGCGATTTCCGCGATGATTGTTTCCAGGGCTTGCGCTTGAGTTGTATACAGTTGGCCGAGGTCGTCGATCAATTGATCCAGTTGCGCTTTCTGCAACTCGATTAGCAGGTACTCTTTTCCCCTGAGTTCTTCGGCGGATTCACCTGAATCGGGCTGCCGTTCCAGTAATGCCTTTGCGATATGTTCAACCCGCTGCCTGAGGTTGTCATGAAACTGCACACCGATAATTACATTGTTAACCTGGCCCGTAATAGTTGCTGCTGCTCGCTCTGCTTGATTGGCCATGATCAGGGCCTGGTCAATGAGTTCACGGACTTTCGCAAACGCGGTCAGAGTGATTTCTTCAGAACGCCGCCCAAGTTCGTTAAAAGATTCGATATTTTTCTGTGCTTTGGCCAAGGTCTGTTTCTGTTCCAAAGCTGCGCTTGCGGCATTCTCAATTAAGCCCGCTGTCGACTGACGAATCTGTGCTGCCAGCCCCGTGGTGTCTTTTGATACCACTTTGAACATCGCTTCCATGCGCTGACTCCTAGCGCACTCGATACCGGCATTAACGCCGATGACATGCAAAAACAAGCCGACTCGGTCAAGAGAATCGCCCTGCCCCGCAATACGCTCGACCAGGCTCATCATCCGGGCAAGATTATCGCGTTGAGCAACCGCCTTGTCCTGAGCAATGCGGGTATTCCGGCGACAGTCGGCAACAAAAGCGGAAACTGCTTGCAATGCTCCAGTATTTTCCTGGTTCTCAAATATGGTCAGGGATTCAGCGATCTGTTGACGTTGACGGGAGGACTGGAGTTGGACCTGTTGCAGGTTTCCACCCAGCGCCAGGAAATCATCTTCGGCGCGATGGACAAGTTCGGTTAAAGAGTGAATGATGGAAGAAAGGGGATCAGCCGATCCGACATTTTCTTCTGAATGAATATTCTGCATGCCAGGTTATTCCCCCTAAAGCGATCCATTTGGCGTGAAATAAAAACAGCTTCAAAACCGCAAGCAAAAAATTCTAATTCAGCTTGCAACCCTGCTGATCTCAGGCACAAACCTAATTAAAAAATATCCATGTTTTCATTTCCATGTAGCAGACCATGTTGCTCTATAATCATTTCATAAATAATTATAGGTATTTGATGAAATTACAGAGGTAGAAAAAAAAAGAAAATTCCATTGGCAAATACTCACCAAAAACTACACATTAACAATATCAAATGCAAGAAAAAAATACATATCTCTCTTTTCTGACAAAATCTAAATAATGTCTGACGAGCTCCTGGCACATCCGGTGAGTCGCCTGCCTTCATTCCAGAGCTTCTGTTGGTTCATCCATGACGGAGCAAACTGTTAGCACTTTGGCGAAGCCAAAAATCGGGGAGGTCGAACTGAGAGGAAAGCAAAAAGCCATTCAGAAATTAGCAAAAACCAACTTTACCATTGAATATTAATGATTTTTATATTATAGGTATTTAAAATACCCAACCAGCTTTCTATTTAATATATTAATGCCGATTCAATCAGAGCACTCAAGATCAGGGCTACCAACGTTAATTAATTGTCACCCGGAAACACTGGATGACAATTAATTAAGTTTTCAGATTGGAAACGAGCAGTTTTCCGTTGTGGCAAGGAAATCAAGGGCTTGTGCGGAGGCGTACACCGTTACGCCGCACAAGTCAGCCTGCAGATTGACGCGGCTACCGCGGAAAAAGCCGTTTCCGGATGGAAACTAATTAAATGAGAGGGAAAGCTTATGAAATGGCAGGACTTAAACATCGGCTTTAAGCTCACCATTGGTTTCGGTATTATGCTGATACTTATTTTGGCAGGAGGCATCGTTGGCTATTCGGGGTTAAAGAGCGTTGGCCATTCCATGACGGTCATCAGCGACGAAGAGGCACCGGTGGTTGATGCATCAATGGAGATGAAAATCTCCCTGATGGAGGCAATGGCGTCAATGGATGAATTCCATTCCGCCACGGCGGTTATGGCCACCATGGATGAAAGCAAGCTGGTCGCCCTCGAAAAGGCTTACCTGCAAGCCGCCCGGACCTTTGATCAGGGTGTCGAGGCGATCCTTAACGGTGGCCAGATGGGTGATGTCGCCGTTGTAAAAACCGATAACCCCTTGCTTGCGGAACAGGTCCGCAAAGCCGCAGAAATCCACGACACAAAATATGAGACAACGGCCAAGGAACTGATGGAAGACGGTCGTCGCCTGCTGGCCGTCAAGACAAGCGAAACAGCGGCCATGGGCAACGTCGAAGATATGGTCAAGCTGATCAGCTCAGCAGCTGAAGAGGTCGAAACCAAGATCGCGGAAAAAGTCAACCGCCGCATTAAGGCAGAAAATCTTGATCTTGCCGGACAAGCGATCCTGCGGGAAGAGATTCCGGTTGCCGATATGGCCATGGAAATGAAGTACGTCATTGCCAAAACCAGGATACTGCTCGAAGAATACGCCCAGACCAACAATCTCGCAGAACTGGATCAATTGGAACAACGCTACCAAACCTTGCTGACAGAATTCGACACCATGGCAACAGCCGTCACCGACGGTGGCACAATTGCAGGGGTGAAAGTCATTGCCACCGACAGCCCCGAAGTCAAAACCATGATTGTCGAGTTGCAGAACAATCATCACGAACTGGAAACGGCCGCAGCCAAGCTGATACAGGCCCGTCACCAGTTGATCACGCAAACCGCTGAGACCGCAGCCACGATGAGCCGCCTTGACCTGGCAGGAGAAGAAGCCGCCGGTATTCTCAGCAAGATTGAAGAGCTTGCCGGTGGCGAGATGACCGTGGCCAAAATCACTGGCCGGCAGTCAAGTAGCCGCGCCATCCTCTGGCAGATTATGGTCGTGGCCGGGTCCATTGTTATCGGAGGCCTGCTCGGCTTCGTCATCACCCGGAGTCTGAGCCGACCGATCAGACAGGGCGTTGCTCTGGCCGACGACATCGCCCTGGGCGATTTTTCACAACGCCTCAACCTTGCCCGCAAGGATGAAATCGGCCACCTGGCGAACGCCCTTGACCGCATGGCCGCAAACCTGGAAGAAAAAGCCCGCCTGGCTGAAGTCATTGCCGAAGGCGACCTGACCCAAGAGGTCCAGGTTGCTTCGGCCAGGGACCAGCTTGGCAACGCCTTGAAGATCATGGTTAACGGACTGCGCAACATGGTCAGCGGCATCCAGGTGGCCGGCGAACAGATCGCCTCCGGATCGAGCCAAGTCGCCGATGCCAGTCAGTCCCTCTCACAGGGCGCGACCGAGTCCGCTGCGTCCCTGGAAGAGGTCACGGCATCGATGAATGAAATGACCAGCCAGGTCCGCAACAGCGCGGAAAACGCAGGTTCGGCCAATCGTCTGTCGAGTACCGCGCAGCAGGCGGCCGAAAAAGGGAATCAGCAGATGGTGGAGATGCTTGCGGCCATGGAAGACATCGAACGGTCCGGCCAGGACATCGGCAAGATCATCAAGGTGATCGAAGAAATTGCTTTCCAGACCAATCTGCTGGCCCTGAATGCGGCCGTCGAGGCAGCCCGTGCCGGGCAGCATGGCAAGGGCTTTGCCGTAGTCGCCGAAGAAGTCCGCAATCTGGCGGCGCGCAGCGCCAAAGCGGCCGAGGAAACAACCGCACTCATTAAAGGCTCCGTGTCGCTGACCGGCCAGGGCACCCTGATCGCCAGACAAACCGCGGAAGCCTTGAAGGAGATCACGACCGGGACGACAGAGGTTTCCGTTCTGCTTGAGGAGATCGCCGCCGCCGCCAATGAACAGGCCCAGGGGATCAATGAAGTGACCACCGGACTGACCCAGATCGATCAGGTCACCCAGCAGAATACGGCCAGTGCCGAAGAAAGCGCCGCTGCCGCCGAACAACTCTCCGGGCAGGCGGCCCAGCTGCGGGAGATGTTGCAGCGTTTCACCCTTCGGAGTACCGGCCCAACCATCGATTATCAGCCAGGTTAACCGTCCCGCCCGAAAATTACCCAACTAAAAACGCCCCCATCGTATCACCTTGGGGGCGTTTTTAGTTCCAGGCAAAGGCAGCTCACGCCCGCAAACTCGCCACTTTGTAAAGCCAGTCCCCTTGTCATGGGCAATTATTAAAAAAGTATCCCTCCATAATCATTAGCTAATTTTAAAATTTTATTGATTTCTCATCCGGATTGAAACAAAATACTGGAAAAATTAATAGAACCAAAAAAGTTATTACAAAAAGCCCCAAACGGCAAAGGCTTCTTCACTCCTCCAGATCATTGCCAATATTCGATAGGAAGGATGAAACATGACCTCTCGACGACTGAGACTGCTCTGGATTGCAGGTTTTTTCCTTTGGAGTCTGTTGATCGTCCTCCTTGGCTGGCAGGATCGTCGATCAGAACTGCACATGGTCTACGATTTGGCCAAAGCCGAAGCCAAAGGCAATTATAACAAGGACCTCGTTTATCGACGCTGGGTCGCCAAACAAGGTGGCGTTTATGTCAAAGAGTCTGCCTACACACCGGCTAACCCCTATCTTTCCAATATCCCCAACCGTGATCTGGTCTTAGCCGATGGGACGACTCTGACCCTGGTCAATCCCGCCTATATGACCCGCCAGGTCTATGAGTTGGCCGAGATGCAGTTCGGTGCCAAAGGACATATCACCAGCCTCAAACCGTTACGCCCGGGGAATGCACCGGACCCGTGGGAAGAGCAGGCTCTACACCAGTTTCACCAGGGGGAGCACGAAGTCAGCGCGGTTACAACAATCAACAATCAACAATACCTGCGCCTGATGTATCCGATGACAACGGAAGACAGCTGCCTGAAATGCCATGCCCGGCAGGGTTATCAAATAGGAGATATTCGGGGTGGGATCAGTGTTGCCATTCCTATGCAGCCCTACCGGCAGGCTTATGCCCAGGTGATCAGGACTCATTTTAACAGCCGCATCATTATCTGGCTGGCCGGGTCCTTACTGCTGTTATTTTCCTACCTGTTTTTAAAAAGCCGCTTTAACCTTGAACTGCAGGCTCGCCAGCGGGCCGAAATATCCGAACACAAATACCGTATGCTGTTCAATCAGGCTACCATTGGCTTTGCCCTGGTCGATGCTGCTAACGGAGAAATCCTCGAATACAATCAGGCATTGGCCCAGATGACCGAATGGCCGCCGGAAGAGCTAAACGGTCGGCCACAAAGTATTCTTCATCACGCCCGACAGGATTCGCCACTTGGTGATGACAGTTTCAACCAGGAACAGCAAGATGACTCAGCGACTCTGCACGAAGAGACTTTTATCACCCGAAGCGGAAAAATTTTACCGGTTGGGCTGAAAGAACAAAAATTTTCTCTGGAAGGGCGCGAGATCATTTTTAAGGTAATTCAGGATATTTCACAGCAGAAGCAGAACGAAAAAATTCTGCGCGAAAAAGAAGAAAAATACCGCGCCCTGCTCAATAACCAGAACGACGCAGTCTTTTTACACCGCTATAGAAGAGAAGGGTTCAACCCTTTTGTCGAAGTCAACGCCATTGCCCTGGAACGCTACGGCTATACCAGGGAAGAACTGCTCCAGCTTTCCCCGCAGGATATCACATCGCCCGAAGAAGCCCGTAAATACGGAGCAGCCCAAATCAGACGGCACCTGCTTGAGCACAAGCAGATGATTTTTGAATCGGTTCACGTTAAAAAATCAGGAGAGTCGTTCCCGGTTGAAATCAATACCTCGGTGGTCGATTTAAATGGCGAACAATTCCTTCTCGCCACAGCCCGCGACATCTCAGAACGTAAACAGGCCGAACAAACCAACCGACAGTTGGAAAATCAGCTCCAGCAGAAGTACAAAATGGAAGCCATCGGCCTGCTGGCCGGAGGCATGGCTCATAATTTCAATAACAACCTGGCTATCATTCTCGGCAACCTACAACTGGCGACAACCAAGCTCGGCAATCACCCCCACGTGCTGCAATACCTGGAGAACGCCCGCACCGGAGTCCACCGCGCCCGGGAATTGGTCCGCCAGATCGCCGCCTATAGCCGGCAGGAACCCCAACAAAAAAGGCCCGTGCAACCGGCTGCAATCATTCAGGAAACCCTCAGCCTGTTGCAATCAACCATGCCGTCTACCGTTAATTTCGACGTCTCCCTGACCGAGCAGAATTTCCCCCTGACGATTCTCGCCGATCCGACCCGGATTCAAGAAGCCCTGATCAATCTCTGCACCAATGCGGTCCATGCTATGGATGAACACGGCGACCTGCAGCTGTCCCTGCGTAGCGCGGAGCTGAGACTCCAAGACCTGCCGCTCAAATCAAACCTGACTCCGGGCAGATATGCCTGCGTGGCGGTATCCGATAATGGCTGCGGCATGACGGCCGAGACTATTGAGCGGATATTCGACCCGTTTTTTACGACCAAGGGGGTCGATGAAGGGACCGGCATGGGGTTGTCCACTGTCAAAGGGATTGTTGAACAGCACGACGGGCTGATCCGGGTCGAGAGTGAGCCCGGCAAGGGCTCGACTTTCTCACTGTTCTTTCCCGCCACCAATGACCTCTGTGAAGTCCAACAGGTCAAAGAGGCAGTGCCGGTGATGCGCGGCCAGGAAGCCATCCTGATCGTTGAAGACGATCAGATGCTGGCCGAACTCAACCGCACGATTTTTGAGGACAAGGGCTATGCAGTCACGGTGGAGATCGACAGTCTCCAGGCTCTGGAAAGGATCAGGCAGAACCCCCGCCAGTTTGACCTGATCTTGAGCGATCAGAGTATGCCAGGATTAACCGGGCTCGAATTGACCCGGGAAGCCCATAAAATAAACCCGCAGCTACCGGTGGTCATCTGCAGCGGCTACAGCTCCGGAATTTCCCCTGAAGCAACCCGCGAGCTCAATATTGCCGCGTTCTGTGCCAAACCGCTGGAAGTCTCGGAGCTGTTGAATGTGATCAGACAGGTTCTCGATTCCAGTTCTCAGGCGGGCTAACAGCCGCAGGAATGGCGAACCAGGAGCCGACTTGACAATACCACCTGGCGGGTCGGCCGGTTCGGTCAAGAATGCGTTTGAACAACATCTCTCCGGCCGTCTGGCCGATGGCGTAGGTCGGTTGTTCGATCACAGTGATGGCCGGACGCGTCATGGCCGTCCATGGCGACTCGTCAAAAGTCGCAAAGGCCAGCTGCTCGGGAACGGCGACCTCTTTATCGCGAATGGCCCGAAACGCTCCCCCGGCCAACAAACCACTACTGGTAAGAATGGCATCGGGCGGATCGCTGCGTTCAAGAAGCCGGCTAACCGCGGCATGCCCGTCCGCTTCCCTGGCCGGCAGATCAATGATCAACTCCTCCTCCGGGACGATCCCGGCATCTGCAAAGGCCATATTGAAGCCGCGCCGGCGATCCCGACCGGTGACACTGTGGACACCGAACAAACCGGCGATCCGTTGATAACCATGCTGGAGCATATGACTGGTCAATTGCTGGGCGGCGGTCACATTATCGATAACAACGCTGTCCACGACCGCGCCGGTTATTTTCCGGTCGATGATCACCATGGGACAGACATCGGCCAGCTGCTGGGGAAAATGATCCGCTAACCGGCTAGTGGGGGCAAGAATGATTCCGGCCGCGTTTTCATTCTGCATCAGTTCGAGATAACTGCGCTCCTTGTCAGGATTTTCATCCGTATTGCACAGAATGACGCTGAAATTGTTGTCCTGGGCAACATCCTCAACCGCCCGGCAGAGGGACGCGAAAAACGGGTTCTGAATATCGGCGACGATCAGCCCGATGGAACTGGATTTTTTCGAACGCAGGCTGCGCGCCGCCCGGTTCGGGGAATAATTCATTTTTTTAATGACTTCCAGCACCTTTTCCTGGACCTCCGGGCGCACATGCTGCTTGCCGCTCAAAACCCTGGAAACCGTTGCAGTAGAAACACCCGCTGCTGCCGCAATATCTTTGATTCTCATCTCACTCTCCCATAAAGCTTTCCCCTATGTAACCGATAGGACTGATAATTTCAAGCCATCATCGCAGCAGCGCCCGGTCACGGCAGGCGCTGCCCCTCGCGCCCCTCCCGCGGCCAGGGTCCGGTTGCCACGGCCGGCAATACAGATCGCCGCAACAAACCTGAGCCAGCCTGGTCATTTCTTCGTAAAAGTAACCGATATCAAGAAATAATCTGTTATTTATCGGCTATAATTTAGTGAAACAATATTTTATTTGACATCAAAAATGTAATCGATTACATTTTTGATGTCAAACCCTTTCAGGAGGAAGCTCTTATGAAACTTGACCGGCAAACCATTGTCCTTGGCGCCAAGATCGTTGATAAGCGCGCCGCGATCGAAGCAGTTGGCAAAATTCTGGTTGAAAACGGCTTCATCCAACCGGGTTATGTCCGCAGCATGCAAAAACGAGAAGAAGTGGCGAACACCTTTCTCGGCAACGGCATTGCAATTCCCCATGGGCTGCCGGAAGATCGCGAGCTGATTTACAGGACCGGCATCGCGGTATTACAAATTCCGGCCGGGGTAACCTGGAACCCGGGCGAAACGGCCTCCCTGGTGATCGGCATTGCGGCCAAATCGGATGAACACATTGGCATCCTCACCAACCTGACCCGGATCCTGGATGATCCGCAAATCACCGCCCGCCTTTCCCGGACCACCGAGCCGACAAACATTATCGAAGTGCTGTCCGGCCAGGCCGCCAGCGACCAGCCAACAGTGCCGGAAATAAACCTGGAGGGGTTTTCTTCGGTTGTCGTCCAGATCAGCGGCGAACATGGTCTGCATGCCCGCCCGGCAACGGCTTTTATCGAGACGGCAAAACAGTTTGCGGCCGACATTATCGTGGTCCACGGCGACCGCTCCGGGAACGGAAAAAGCCTGGCGGACCTACTCAAGCTGGGCGTCTCCAGCGGACACAGCGTGCAGATCCACGCCCGCGGGGAAGACGCCGCCGCCGCTCTGGCGGCACTTCAGGAAGCGGTTGCGGCAGGGCTCGGTGAAGAGCAGGAGCCGTCCGCCCCGGACACGACGATCAATCATGGCTGGCAGCCGCAGAATGTCGCTGCAACCGTCCCTGGGATCAAGGCATCGCCGGGGTTGGCCATCGGCCCGGTCCGCCAGTATGTTCATGAACGTATCGTTGTCGCTGAGGACAGCAAAGATCCAGAAGCTGAGAAGAAACGACTCCGCCAGGCGGTCGCCGCGGCCAAAGAAAACCTCCAACAGCTCTACGATGAAGTGCGCGCCAAAACCGGCGCGGCCAAAGCGGCGATCTTTAAAGCCCACCTGGCGTTTTTGGACGACCCAGAGCTGCAGCTCGAAGTCCGTGACCGGATTGATGCCGGCAGGAGTGCCGGTTCAGCCTGGCAACAGGCCATAGATGAACGCATCAGGGAGCTTGAACAACATGAGGATCCCGTGTTGGCCGGCCGAGCCATGGACCTGCAGGATGTCGGCAGGCGGGTCTTAAAACATATCGCTGGAGTCATTCAGGAACAGCCATTTATTCCGACCGAACCGGTGATTCTGGTCGCCGAAGACCTGACCCCGTCGGATACCGCAGCGCTTGATCCCGCACTCATTCTGGGGTTGTGTACCGCCGGCGGCGGTCCCACCTCTCATTCCGCGATCATCGCCCGCTCCCTCGGCATTCCGGCAATGGTTTCCGCCGGCCCTGCCGTGCTCAAGATCAGCGACCAGACTCCAGCCATCCTTGATGGCGACACCGGAACTCTCTATCTGGAGCCAAGTGAAGAGGATTGCAAAGCTGCCGCTGTGGCCAGACAAGAACTGGATTCGCTGCGGGACAAGGAGTTCCGTAGCCGCTTTGAGCCGGCCCTGACTCTGGATGGTCAACGCATTGAAATCGTCGCCAATATCGGCACCGCCGCAGAAGCTGAGCAGGCCGTTAAAGCCGGCGGAGAAGGAGTCGGCCTGCTGCGCACCGAATTTTTGTTTCTGGGGCGGGACACGCCGCCCGATGAAGAAGAACAGTTCAAAAATTATACGGCCATGCTGGCCAGCCTCAACGGTCTGCCGATGATTGTCCGGACCCTCGATATCGGCGGCGACAAGGAGGTCCCCTATCTTGACCTGCCAGCCGAGGACAATCCATTTTTGGGAGAACGGGGCATTCGCCTTTGCCTGAAGCGTCCGGAACTGTTTATGGCCCAGCTCAGAGCTATTTATCGAGCCTCCCTGCATGGGCCCTTAAAGATCATGTTGCCAATGGTCTCAACCCTTGAAGAATTGGCAGCAGCCAAACAGCTGGCCGAGCAAGCCAGGCTTGCGGTGGGTGCCGAACCGGTTGAGATCGGCATTATGGTTGAGGTCCCTTCCGTCGCGGTCATGGCTGATGCCTTTGCCGCACAGGTCGATTTTTTCTCGGTCGGGACCAACGACCTGACCCAGTACGTGCTGGCGATGGATCGCCTCCATCCGACCCTGGCCGCAAAAGCTGACAGCCTGCACCCGGCGGTTTTGAGAATGATCGATATGGTCGTCAAAGCAGCGGATCAGGCCGGAATCTGGGTCGGCGTCTGCGGCGGCCTGGCCGGAGAGCCGCTGGGAGCGGTCATCCTTGCCGGGTTGGGGGTTCGGGAACTGAGCATGGTGATTCCCAGCATTGCCGCCATCAAGGCCCGACTGCGCAGTATCACCCTGGAAGAGGCCCGCACCCTGGCCCGCCAGGCCCTCGCCTGCCCCGATCTTGAGCAGGTCCGCAAGCTGCAGCTCCCCACAGGAGAACAACGATGAATGCCCCAGCGACCACCCTGGTCACCGTGACCTTGAATCCGGCCATCGACCTATCCTGCACCGTTGCCGACTTTACTCCCGGGCAGGTCAATCGTGTTAGCGCGTCGCAATCGGATGCCGGGGGCAAAGGTGTCAACATCGCCAGGCTGCTGCGCCAGTTTGCACTGCCGGTGACTGCGACCGGCTTTCTCGGCGAAGTGAACCCGCACCTGTTCCAAAAATTGTTCAGCGCAAGCGGGATCAACGATGCCTTTGTCCGCGTACCGGGGGAGACCCGCACCGGGATCAAGATCCTCGATCCGCTCAGTCAGGAGACTACGGACATCAATTTCCCCGGTTTTTCACCGACGGCAGACCATCTGCAAAAACTGCGCAACGTCCTGGAACGGCTGGCGGCAACGGCAGCGACGGTCATTATTGCCGGCAGTGTTCCGGGAGCCATGGAGCCGGCAACAATCGCGCAGCTGGTCCAAACGGTCAAAGCGCAAGGAGTGCCGGTCTATGTCGACACCAGCGGTCCTGCCCTGCAACAAGCCATCGGCGCGGGACCGACCTTAATCAAACCCAACCAGGAGGAGTTGTCAGCCTACCTCGGTCGCCCCTTGACCACGAAGAGAGAAATCGTTGCAGAAGCGCGCCGCCTGATCGACCAGGGAATCACCACGATTGTGGTCTCACTTGGAGCCGAGGGCGCATTGTTCGTGCAGCATGACCAGGCTTATATGGCCGTTCCCCCGCGAGTCAAGGCGATCAGCACCGTCGGTGCCGGCGATGCCATGGTCGGCAGTTTGGCCGCAGGCTTCCAGAAGGGACTGTCGCTAAGTGACTGCGCGCGCCTGGCCACTGCAGTCTCTGCTGCGGTGGTCACTGAAGCCGGACCGGGCCTGGCGTCCCTGGCCGCGGCGAAAGCGATCGAAGATCAGGTCGAAATTCATCGGTTAACTTTTTAAAGGGAGGAGAAAATGGGGAGAATAGTTGCGGTAACGGCATGCCCGACCGGAGTTGCCCATACCATCATGGCCGCCGAGGCCCTGAAAAAGGTCGGTGCCGCCATGGGGCACCAAATCGAGGTTGAAACCCAGGGCGCCGAGGGCGCAAAGGATATCCTGACTGCGGAGGCCATCAACGCCGCAGAGGTGGTCATCATTGCCGCGGATATCCATGTGGAGCAGGCACGTTTTGCAGGAAAACCCATCTTCGCAATAAGCACCAGCAAAGCCATTCGCGACACCCGGGAAGTTATCGAAACCGCATATGCCCAAGCAGGAACCGCCGTACCTCCCCCTGCCCAGCCGGCCGGTCAGGAGGCTGCCGCCAAGCCTGAACAAAGCACTTCCCGCAAATATATCATCGGGGTCACCTCCTGCCCGACCGGAATCGCTCATACCTTCATGGCGGCTGAAGCCCTCAAAAAAGCGGCCGAAGAACTTGGTTATGAAGTCAAAATCGAGACCCAGGGGTCGGTCGGTGCAAAAAACGTCCTCAGCGCAGCAGATATCGACCGCGCCGATGCGGTGATCATCGCCGCCGATGCGTTTGTCGATAAAAGCAGGTTTGCTGCCAAACCGCTCTATGAGACCACCACCAAGGAAGCCCTCCACCACGGCCGCCAGGTGATTGAAGCCGGGCTGGCAGCGCAACCGGCGGCAAGCACCAATCTCTCCGGTCAAGTCGATGAGTTGAAGAAAGAACGCTCGGCCGCACGCAGCGGTCCGTACCGCCACCTGATGACCGGGGTTTCCTATATGCTGCCGGTCGTCGTGGCCGGCGGGCTGTTGATCGCCCTGGCTTTCGCCTTTGGCGGCATTTATGCCGGCGACCAGGAAGGGACGTTGGGTTGGGCCTTGATGCAGATCGGCGGAGCCACTGCTTTCTCTCTGTTTGTTCCGGTGTTGGCCGGGTTCATCGCTTATTCCATCGCCGAACGGCCTGGGATCACGCCTGGCCTGGTCGGCGGGATGCTCGCCAGCACTGTCGGTGCCGGTTTTCTGGGCGGAATCCTGGCCGGTTTTCTGGCTGGCTACCTGACCCGCTATCTTAACAACCTGATCAAATTGCCGCAGAACCTGCAAGGTCTCAAACCGGTCCTGATCCTGCCGTTCCTGTCAACGTTGCTGGTCGGCCTGCTGATGATCTATGTCATCGGCCCGCCGGTGAAGATCGCCCTGACTGCCTTGACGGACTGGCTGCAGGCCATGCAATCGACCAGTGCCCTGGTGCTGGGCCTGATCCTCGGCGGGATGATGGCCTTTGACATGGGCGGACCGGTCAATAAAGCGGCCTATACCTTTTCCGTGGGGCTTCTCTCCAGCCAGATTTACGGGCCAATGGCCGCCACCATGGCGGCGGGAATGACCCCGCCCCTGGGGCTGGCGCTGGCCGCCACGCTGTTCAAAAACCGCTTTACTCCGGAAGAGCAGGAAGCCAGTAAAGCCGCTTTTGTTCTCGGCATCTCCTTTATCACCGAAGGGGCCATCCCCTTTGCCGCGCGCGATCCGCTGCGGGTAATCCCCAGCATCATGGCTGGCTCAGCGGTGACCGGTGCACTATCCATGTTGTTCGGTTCAACCCTGATGGTCCCGCACGGAGGGATCTTTGTCCTGCTGATTCCCAATGCGGTCACCCACCTGCTGCTGTATGCCGCGTCCATCGTTATTGGTACGCTGGTTACAACGGCAGCGCTGTACCTGGTCAAACGGCCCCTGACCGCAGCGCAAGCACCAGCCGGCGCGGTCCAGGCCACCGATTAAAACGACTCGGCAGAGCAACGCCAGATGGACAGCAAGCGTCTGGCGTTGCCTTCTCCCTCCGCAGAAAAAGCACTCCTTTAAAAAGCATTGCCTTGACTAAGCGGCCGAAGGTAAGATTCTGCACGGCGGCTGCCAACAACGTTGGATGCGTTCCCTATCGACAGGTTTCTGTCGTCATTTCCAGCCACCAAACCTGATTCTGCTGCCCGACCGGACGCTATGATATTCCAACGCCGCCTACTCCCAGCTATTTTTGCCATCGCTCTACCGATGGTGCTTTCCAACATTACCATCCCCCTGCTTGGCCTGGTAGACACCGCCGTGGTTGGGCATTTGCCGAACAGCGCTTATCTAGCCGGTGTGGCTCTGGGCTCATCGGTTATCACTTTTCTGTTCTGGATGGTCAGCTTTCTGCGTATGTCAACGACAGGTTCTGTGGCCCAGGCTCTGGGTCGTAAGAACGATCAGGAGGCAATTCAAGTTTGGCGCCACTCCGTCCTTCTCAGTCTGATCCTGTCATCATTATTGATTCTGCTACAACAGCCGATCTGGCAGGCAGCCATGCTCATGGCCGCTCCGGAATCTGTCATTTCAGCCCCGGCGCACATTTACTTTCAAATCCGTATATGGGGAGCTCCAGCGGCGTTAATCAACCTGGCAACGTTGGGCTGCCTTCTCGGCATGCGTCGGGCCAAAGCACCCATGACCCTGTTGATTCTGACGAATCTTATCAATATCGTCTTCGACCTGTTCTTTGTTCTCGGCCTCGGTTGGAACATAGCCGGAGTCGCGGCTGCCTCATTGATTGCTGATTGCGCCGGAACCGTGGCAGGACTGTGGATTCTGGCGCGCTTATGGCGGGAACGAGGCATTGTTCTGTTTGAGCGCAAAGTGTTACAAAAAGGTATCGAAGCACAAAGTATTATTCCGCTATTGGGGTTGAACCGAGACATTTTCCTGCGCACCTTGGCCCTGCAAATCTGCTTTACCTTCATAACCTTTCAGGGGGCGCGGCTCGGGAATGAGATTCTGGCCGCGAATATGGTCCTGCTTAACTTCCTGATGCTCGTTTCCTTTGCCCTGGACGGCTTTGCCTATGCCATCGAAGCCCTGGCCGGAGAAGCTATTGGTGCAAACGATCGCCAACGCTTTGACCTGATGGTGACGACCATTCTGATCGTCTCTTTTGCTATCAGCCTCCTGTTCTGCCTCCTGTTCGCCTGGCAGGGAAACCACATCATAGCCCTGCTCACTGATATTGCTTCGGTTCGCGAGACAGCTTCCCGCTACCTGCCCTGGCTGAGCTGGCTCCCAGCTGTGGCTGTTTGGAGTTATATTTTCGACGGTATTTATATCGGTGCGACCCAGGGTCGCGTCATGCGCAACGCCATGCTGCTATGCGCTTTCGGGGTTTTCTTCCCCTGCTGGTGGTTGAGCCGTGGCTGGGGAAATCATGCTCTGTGGCTAAGCCTGACAGCCTTCATGCTGGCGCGCGGGTTGAGTCTGGGCTGGCATTGCCTGCGCTACCGAGGCACCTGGTTTACGGATCCAAAAACCACCTGCTAGCAGAATCAAACCTCCCTCCGTGCATTCAACCCGGCGGCGGGTCGATAAAATTTGCCTTCTGTCATTTGATCTATATAATAAAACTTCTCACATGACTATGTGATCCGTAATTTTATCTAGCTGTCATCCGAAAGCGATGAATAAAATCATCATGAATCAAAAAGTTGTTAACAAAATCAAAAAACTCTTCCCTTATGTCTACCGAGCCTATCGGGAAGAGTTTGCGCTTAGCAAATTTCATCGCAACAATGTCATGATTGCCGTTCTATCGTTATTCCTGTTTTTCGAACAACTTATGTACGCTTTCCAGGTCAGTGCGCCGGGCAGCAACCGGCAAATGGTTTATGCGCAATCCGCTTTGGCCATGCTGTTTTTTGTCGTTCTCAGCCTCTTTTATCAGTTCAGGAAACCGCAGGCGCTCAATTATTTTCACCACTTTTATGAAATCAGCCTGTGCCTGGTCGGCATGATCGTGGCCCTGATTCGCTTTATGTTCATTGAATATGAGAGCACCGTGGTCCACCTGCCGACCATATACATTGCGGTGATCTACGGGGCCGCGGTCATCTTTATCTTTTCGTTGCGGCAAAGTCTCGTTCTCTATTCCCTGCTCAGCATTGCCACCATAACCCTACTTCCTCTAGCTCATCCTGAAATCGTTGCAGGCAAGTATATTGCGGATATCTGCTCGAACAGCATTATTGCATTTCTGATGTCCGCCCTCCATTACCGCAATTTCACAAAAGATTTCATCAATAACAAGATAATTGCCGACAAAAATAAAACCCTGTTGGCCAAAAACAAAGAAATTGAAAGAATTAACCAGGAGTTACAGAGGCAGGCAGAAAGAGACGAGCTGACCGGCCTATACAACCGCCGAAAAATCAACCTCATCCTGCGTGAACTGAGAAAAACCACCCTGCGCTATCAAAAAGATTTTGCTGTTATTCTTATTGATATCGATTTTTTTAAGGTCATCAACGATACCTTTGGCCATGCCACCGGCGATCGAGTCCTGAAAAACATTGCCCACATTCTGCAAAGCAATATCCGCGATGTTGACAGCTGCGGACGGTGGGGTGGTGAGGAGTTCATTGTTATCTGTCCCGATGCCAACTGCTCCGGAGCACAACCTCTCGCCGAAAGACTTCGGCAGGCTATCAGCATGTGTTGTTTCCACGAAAGCCAGCGGGTCACAGCCAGTTTCGGCGTCGCCTGCCATAGGCATCATACGACGTTAACCAGCCTGCTCAACGCCGCGGACATACTTCTTTATGAAGCCAAAGAAAAAGGCCGAAATCAGGTGATCGTCGAGACTGTCGACACGACCACACCGCTTTTGGCCAATGGAGAAAACTGGAACATCTCAGTTAAAGCAGACACAGCTGCGGGATAAACCTCCGCAGCTGCGTTTAAAGCACCAGGCTTACGACTTGCAAAATCACAAAGTCGCAGTCCCTCCTTGCGAAACAATCATCACTTCAAGCGGCAGGGCGAACACCCCGCCCCGCACAACACACCGATTTCACATCAACCATTTCCACCACACAAACAGGGCCAGAAAGCCAAACAAATAGACCAGCCCCAGGTAACTGAGTGTCACAACCATCTTACTGGGACGTAGATCTTCAGGCATGTCGGCCGTTTGCACAAGATGGTGGTTGAGCCAGGCAAAAAACGGGGTCGTCATGAAAGCCATGGTCATGGCAAAGCCAAGCATCGGCAACAGGGCGCTTTTAAAAAACAGCAGAATGGCCACACAGGCAACGGCAACCAGGCCGACCCAGATGGAAAAAGTCCGTTCCGAATACTCTTCGTGATTACGCAATAGCTGCAGCCCCTCGGCCAGCGCCCTTGAATAGCCGTCTACCACGGTGATGGTAGAGCCAAAAATACAGAAAAAGGCGATCAGGGCGATCATGTAACGGGACCATTCGCCGATGGTGTCGGCATACATACTGACCAGTTGATGCGAGAAACCGATCCCGCCTTTGGCCAGTTCCTGCCCGCTACCGTGCAGCACCAAAGAGCCCAGGGCCAGAAAGAACAGAGCCAGGATGGCGGTTGTCCAATAACCGAGATTGAAATCAAACAGGGCGGATTTGGACGTGACGTCCTGCCCGGTGCGTTGTTTGGCTAACCATAATGAGGTCAAACAGGAGATTTCAATGGGGGCCGGCATCCAGCCCATGGTGACCACCAGAAACCCGATCGAAGCCAGGGTCCAGGGGGAAGGCGACACATAATCGGCCGGAGCAACCGGACCGTTGTGCCAGGCAATCACCACCGCAGCGACGGTGGAAATGGCCAGCACCACCATGATAAATTTGGAAATCCGGTTGAGCATGGCAAAATGCCCGGCCAGCACAATCAACAGCGAGGCGGCCAGGACAATCAGGCTTAACACGGACAGCGGCAGGTTTCCGGGCAGAAAATAGCCCAACAGGCTGGCAGAAAAAAGAGTCAGGGCCGAAGTATTCACCACCGCGGAAAAGATGTTCAGGAAAAAAGCCAGGCCAATATAACCTTTGCCCATCTGGGCGTAACCATTCTGCAGGGTTTTTCCTGTAGCCATCGTGTAGCTGATCCCAGCCCTGAAAAAAGGATACTTGAACAGATTGACGAACAGAATCAATAACGCCAGGGACCAGCCGAATTTAGCCCCGGCCTGAGTTGAAGCAACCAGATGACTGCCACCGATCGCTGCAGTTGCCGTCAGGATCCCCGGTCCTAATGTTCTGATCAGTTTGAGCAGCTGATCCCATGGGGAAAGAGAGTTTTCTGTTATTGTCGTTTCCAAAATCCAATCCTTTTCTTCAGCTTCGAGTCATAGCAACACCCCCGCCGCGGAGCAGGCAGCGGGGAATCCATATCCTTCATGAGCATAATAAACGGCCGGGAGGTTATCCCGGCAGCGGGGTAAACAAATCGTTAAACCAAAAGGAGAATTTTATATCACATAAAGAAAGAGAGAACCAGCACGGAACCTGCGGAATTGAACCGCTTCACCCGGTTTAACGGCCGCTCGCCGGAAAAATGGTGCTGGATATGATTATTTGATGGATTCACAGGTTGGGAAACGGCAAGATTCGGCATTTTTAAAAGCGCATTAACAACCCGCACGGAATTGCTCGCTCCGACATGAAGAAAAAAACTTTACTGATCGGCCTGGCCGGTCTGTTAGGAATCCTGGTGCTGGTGATTTTCCAGGGGAATCGTCACCAGCAAAGTTCGGTCCTCCGCTTGAGTGGAGGACCAGCCGGCAGCACCTCGCAACGTTTTGTCGAAGACCTGGCCGGTCTACTCCATGGGGGGACGGCCTCGGCCCGCGTCAAAGCCCTGCCTTCGGCAGGATCGCGAGCGAATCTCGCCGACCTGCAAAGAGGCGAAATCGACCTCGCTCTGGCCGGAACAGAAGACACCTACCGCAACCTGAACAGCCCTTCAGGTAAAGCGGACGGCAGCACCAACCTGGCCCTGCTGGCGCAGTTGTCCGGGGCCTATGCCCAGTTGCTGGTTCCACAGAGCAGCTCTCTCAAGGTTCCCGGCGACCTCTGCGGCAAGCGCATCGCCATCGGCAATCCGGGCTCCGACTCGGCAGTGACAGCCAAGCGCTACCTGCAAGCGATGCATCTGTGGGCGAGAGTCACCCCCATTTACGTCGGCTATGAACTGGCTTTGCAGGAATTGGTCAACGGCAGCGTGGCAGCGGTCTGGATGATTTCCGATGTGCCCAACGAAGCAGTGCAGAAACTACAGTATTCCTTTCCGTTACGGCTGATCAGTCCTTGGCCAGAGCCTTCCGCGACCGAGCAGGAACAGGCTTTTTATCAGGATTTTCCGTTTTACGAACGGGCCATCGTACCGGCCCTGAGCTTTCCAGAACAGGCAGAACCGCTCCGGACCATCGGGGTACCAGTCTTGTTGCTGGCCGACAGCAATCTCGCTGAAGAGACGACCTTCCGGATTCTCAACCTGTTGTTTACGACCCACACCGAAACTCCCGCACGACAGCGATCGGCCCTCCACCAACTCCAGCTCACCAATGCGCTGCCGAATATTACCATCCCGCTGCACCCAGGTGCGCTGCGTTTTCTCAAAGAATATTTCTAGCCGCTCATCCGTGGGCCACTATGTTAAGATGGATACCCTGCAACAGATAATCGTTAACGGTTCATTCCTGCTACCCCACGGAAAAAGATGATGAACAGAATATGCGTTTATTGCGGCTCAAATCCCGGCAGGTCGGCCAGCTATGAAGCGGCCGCCAAACAACTGGCAGCAACCTTGGCACAACAGGGTATCGGCCTGGTTTACGGTGGAGCAAGCGTTGGCATCATGGGGATTCTCGCCGATGAAATGCTGACGCAAGGGGGCGAAGTCATCGGCGTCATCCCCAGGCTACTGGTTGACAAGGAGGTCGCCCACCCCGGCTTGACCGAGTTGAAAATCGTCCAATCCATGCATCAGCGAAAAGCGCAAATGGCGGAACTTGCCGATGGGTTCATCGCCTTGCCGGGTGGCCTCGGAACCCTGGAGGAGTTGTTCGAAATGCTGACCTGGAGCGTCCTTGGTCTGCACAGCAAACCCTGCGCGCTATTGAACGTTGACGGCTATTACGACCTGCTGTGCGCGTTTCTTGAGCATGCCCGGGCTGAGCAATTCGTTAAACCTGAGCATCATACCATGCTGCTCAGCGCGAACGATGCGCCAACCCTGGTGGCCCAAATGACCGGCTATCGGGCTCCTGTCTGCGTCCACCCCGGCGACGCCGAGGCCCGCTGATGGGGAGATCCCAACAGCCCGTACCGCCCTCGCCCTGCGCCGGGTTGCGCTGATGGAAGTCATGCCCGAGGAGCAGAACATCAATATTGAACAGCCGGAATGGCGCCCGGTCCCACCGGAACTGAAGGATGGTTTGTCAACCGCAGGACTCTCCAAAGCACGCTTGCGCAGCTGGCTGCTGGTCCTGCAGGCACGGGGGATTCCCTGTCGGGGAGAACAGCACGCTACGGGCTGGTTGCTGCTGGTTCCGGTCAGCCATTACCGGCAGGCCTGTCGGGAGTTGAGTGAGTACGAGCAGGAGAACAGGAACTGGCCGCCACCGCCGCCGGTTGCGCGCAGACTCCACGAGAATACGGCGTCGACCATCTGGGTGCTGATTCTGCTGGCGGGTTTTCATAATCTGGTCGTTCAGCACGGCAACCCCTTCGGATCCACCCCGTTGAACTGGCTCGACGCGGGGAGCGCCGACGCCCTGAAAATCAGCCAGGGACAATGGTGGCGGGCGGTCACCGCCCTGACCCTCCATTCCGGGCCACTGCACCTGGCCGGGAACATCATCGTCGGCGGCTTGTTCAGCGTCCGCCTGTGCTGGCTGCTCGGCTCCGGCAGCGCCTGGTTCCTGATTCTGTGCAGCGGTACCTTTGGCAATCTGATCAATGCCCTGTTGCAAGCGCCCGACCATCGTTCCATCGGTGCATCAACGGCCGTCTTCGGCGCGGTGGGACTGCTCGCGACCATCAATATGCTGCATCATCGCCTTGGGCTGTGGCGCCGCTGGCCGCTGCCCCTGGCAGCAGCCCTGGGTCTGCTGGGCCTGCTCGGCAGCAGCGGGGAGAACACCGACCTGGGTGCCCATCTGTTCGGCTTTGGGTGCGGCATCGTTCTCGGCCTGCTGTGGGGCAAATGGCTCCCCCCGCAACTGACCGCCAACCGACTACTGAGCTATGTCCTGGCGGTGGTCTCGGTCGGCCTGCTCAGCGGCAGCTGGTGGCTGGCCTTACACCACTAAACCGCCCTTACCTTGCCAGGTTATCGAAAAAATCCAACCCGTTTTTAGAACAGCGTGGAACAAAGCGTTTTCGCGCACCCTACAAAAGCAACAGGTAAAAAACTCGTAGTTTTTTGAGTGCCCGTCCAACAGCTAAGCATCAGCCCGCTTTTTCTCGTTGCTGAGGATATCGTGATATTTTCGACGGATTTCAGCGATATCAACCGTCGGTTCGGGAAACTTCATGCGTAGCGATGCCATATATTCGCTGATGATTCTGGACACCGCCAGGTTGCGGAACCACTTATGGTTCGACGGGATGATAAACCAGGGCGCATGCGCTGTACTGCAACGACTCAGCGCCGCCTCATAGGCCTTGCTGTAAGCATCCCAAAAAGGGCGTTCTGCATAGTCGCCGGAGCTGATTTTCCAGTGCCGGGCCGGGTCATCGATACGCTTCTTGAAGCGCTCCAGTTGTTCATCCGGGTCGATATGCAGATAAAACTTGAGAATATGGATGCCGTTGTCAAAAAGCATTTTTTCAAAATCGTTGATCTGCTGGTAACGCTGGGACCAGGTTTTTTTCGGGACCAGGTTATGGACCCGGACCACCAGCACATCCTCGTAATGGGATCGGTTGAAAATAGCGACATGCCCTTTGGGCGGCATGGCCTGGTGATAACGCCAGAGAAAATCATGCGCGGCCTCTTCGGCCGACGGGACCTTGAAGCCGGTCACCGTACAGCCCTGCGGATTCATGGCGCTCAGCACATGATTGATAGTGCCGTCTTTTCCTGCGGCATCCCGCCCCTGCAGACAGATCAACAGCGAACGTCCCCCTTCCGCATACATCAGGTATTGCAGTTCACTCATCTTGTTGATGTGAGCTGCAAGCTCTTTTTGGACCTTTTTGTCCGCGCCGTGGTGATATTTATCCTTGAACCCGGCGTCGACCTTGCTCAGATCAACCTTGCTGCCCGGTTTAACCCGGAATTTCTCCAGATATTTCATCGTTGTTCCTTCCTTTGCTTGCGGGCCGCAGGCCGCCTCAGAGTGGCACCAGTAGAATGGCCTTGCTCGTTTTCCCCTGAACCTGAGCGGCGATACTGTTGGCCCAGAAGGCTTCGCTGCCGAACTTGCCATGGGTCGCCATGATGATCAGGTCAGCTTCAGTTTTGCGCGCGGTCCGGGCAATGGTCGGGGCCACTTTGCCATAAGCGATTTCGGCTCCGGCGGCAAGCCCCAGCTGCTTCAACTCTGCCAGGCGCTGTTCAAGGTAGTGCTGCTGGGACTCCATAGCCTGCTGCTGCAAAGCCCAGGTCGAGCCCGGCAAATAACGCGACACAGTCGCCCGCGGCCCCCACAGTTCAGAAGGGCGAACCACGACCGAAAGCAGAAACAGGGTCCCGCTGGTAGCCAGAGCCAAGTCTTTGGCGATGGCAAAAGTCCGTTCATGCTGGGTCTGACCGTCCAACGGCACCAGCAAACGCCGCAACGCCAACGGCCGGTCCGGGGTCGTTGCGGCGGACACCAGCAGCAACGGGGTCTTGCCGAAGCTGACCACCTGCTGGGGCAGGCTGCCCCGGATCAGATGCTCAAAGCGCTTCGGTCCATGGGAACTCATCACGATCAGGTCCGGCGCAACCTCCTGCTCGTGGGCGACAATCCCCCTGGCAACATCGGTCACCGCTTCTTCATGAACATGACAATGAAGCTGCAGATCTTCGATATCAAGGCGACGGCACAAGTCCTTCAGGTACTCTTCCGCCTCAACCCGTTCGGCCAGATGACGTTCACCATGAATATTTGCCGGGGGATTGGCTTCGAGCAGATGCAGCAGGGTCACTTCGGCGGAAAACAGGCGGGCCAGGCTGATAGCGACCGCACAGGCATTTTCCGCCAGAGAAGAGCCATCCAATGGGACAATAATATGCTTGAACATGGTCAGGATCCCCAAACCGTCTGATAAATCAGGTAGAAATTCAATGCGATGATCAACCCGGCGATCACCGCAGCAGCCAAGGTGGTGATCCGCCAGTTCACCAGATCCCCCATCAGGTCGGTACGCCGGGTGAAGATCACCAGCGGGATAACGGCAAAAGGCAGCCCGAAGCTGAGCACCACCTGACTGATCACCAGGGTACGGGTCGGATCAAGACCGATATAGATCACCACCAGCGACGGCAGGATGGTGATCAGCCGACGCAACCAGACCGGGATATGCCGTTGCAGAAACCCCTGCATAATCACCTGGCCGGCCATGGTGCCGACCGTGGTGGAGGCCAGCCCTGCGGCAAGCAGGGAAATGGCGAATACCCAGCCCGCAGCCCGGCCGAGCAGGGGCTCAAGGGTCCGGTACGCCTCCTCAATGGAAGCGACATGACTGAACCCCTGTTGATGAAACGTGGCCGCAGCCATCAGCAGCATGGCCGCGTTGACGAAACCGGCAATCCCCATGGCAATGGTGACATCGATGAGCTGATAATAAAACAGCTGGCGCTTCTGTTTCGGTCCGGTCGCCATGATCCGCGATTGGGTCAGTGACGAGTGCAGAAAAATCACATGGGGCATCACCGTCGCACCCAGAATCCCAGTCGCCAGCAATACACTCTGAGGCCCGGAAAACCCCGGCACCACGGCATGATAAGCCACCTTTGCCCAGTCCGGCTTATCCAGATAGGTTTCAATCAGATAGCACAGCGCAATCACCCCGAGCAATGCGGTGATGACCGCCTCAAGGGGACGGAAACCACGGGCCTGCAACGCCAAGATCAGGAAAGTAACGGCCGCAGTGATTAGACCGGAAATCCACAACGAAAAACCAAACAAAAGGTTGAATCCGACCGCTGCGCCAATAAATTCAGCCAGGTCGGTGGCAATAGCCACCAACTCCATGATCAGCCACATCCCCCAGACCACCGGGGCCGGAAAATGATCGCGACACAACTCGGCCAAGTTTCGACCGGTGGCGATGCCCAGCTTGGCGGAAAGACACTGGATTAGCATCGCCATCAAATTACTGGCGACAATCACCCATAGCAGGGTATAACCAAATTTTGCCCCGCCTTCAATGTTGGTGGCAAAGTTACCGGGGTCGACATAAGCAATACTGGCGATAAAAGCAGGGCCTAGAAACGGCAACAGGCGAGCCAGACCTGTTCTGGGCCCGGCCCCACTGAGAACCTTGCCGGCCAGCAATCTGGTCTTGTCATCATTGCTGCTGAGAGCTGGGGCACTATCTGAATCTGAAGCAATCATAGTGGAGACTTTATCCATTAAAAAAGTGCTGTTGAGAGGATCGACAAAACATCGAAAACATGTTTCACTTTAGCTCAATTGCCGGGTCTGTCAAACTGTTCCTGCCTCCCGGCCCTATGCTTGCAAGCAGGTCACTCCGCCGCAACCATGCAAAGAAGGTAACCACCATGCATACAGATCATGAGTCAACGATGCTGAATCAATTTTGGCTGTTCAGAATTCACGGCCGCCGTTTTCTGCTCGCCAGCGCCGCGCTGCTGGTTCTTATCAGCCTGGCTGGCTGGGTGTGGAAACCGGCCCTGTGGCTGTATCTCGCAGCGGCTCCGGTCATCCTGATCGGCCTGTGGGATCTCTATTTTTCAACCAATACGATTTTGCGCAATTTTCCCTTTTTCGGCCATTTCCGCTATCTGGCCATGCGTATTTACCCGGAAATTCACCAGTATTTTGTCGAGAACGACATCGACGGCAGACCGTTTAACAAAATTCAGCGCAGCATGGTCAACAAACGGGCGGATCAGCGCATGGAAACTCATCCGTTCGGAACAGAATACAATGTCTACCAGGAAGGCTATGAGTGGTCGCCGCATTCCATCTATCCCAAAGCTGTGCCGGCCCAGGCTCCGCGGGTGAAAGTGGGCGGTCCCCACTGCCGGCAACCCTATAGTGCGGCAGTCCTGAATATCTCGGCGATGAGTTTCGGCAGTTTAAGCGCCGCAGCGGTCCGAGCCCTGAATCGTGGCGCCAAGGTCGGTGGGTTTTATCACAATACCGGCGAAGGCGGTCTCTCTCCTTACCACGAAGATGCCGGGGCAGACCTGGTCTGGGAAATCGGTTCCGGCTATTTTGGCTGCAGAAATAAAGATGGCGGTTTTGACCCGGACCTGTTTCAGCAGACCGCGCGCAAAGCAACGGTCAAGATGATTGAGATCAAGCTCTCGCAAGGGGCCAAACCCGGTCACGGCGGGGTGCTCCCCGCCCCCAAGAATACCCCGGAAATCGCCCGGATCAGAAACGTTGAACCCTATACCAAAGTCGTCTCCCCGGCCTTTCACAAAGAATTTTCCGATGCCGCCGGCCTGCTAGGTTTTGTCGATCGCCTGCGCGAGCTGAGCGACGGCAAGCCGATCGGGTTCAAACTGTGCATCGGCTCCCGGCAGGAATTTGCAGACATCTGCCAGGCGATGCTGGACACCGGCCTGCGCCCCGATTTCATCACCGTCGATGGCAGTGAAGGTGGAACCGGTGCGGCTCCGCCGGAATTTTCCGATTCCATGGGCATGCCTCTGGAAGAAGCGCTGGTCTTTGTCAGCGACACCCTTAATCGTTACGGGCTCAGAAAAGAACTGCGCATCATCGCCTCGGGCAAGATCATCAGCGCCTTTGACATGATCAAAGCCTTTGCCCTGGGCGCGGATATCTGCAACAGTGCCCGGGGAATGATGTTTGCCCTTGGCTGCATCCAAGCCCTCAAATGCGATACGGACGAATGCCCGACCGGGATTACCACCCATAATCCGAACCTGACCCGCGGACTAATTGTGCCGGAAAAAGCCAGCCGCGTCGCCAATTTCCAGAGCGAAACCATCCAGGCTGCCCTGGAACTGTTGGCGGCCATGGGCTGTGAACACTTCGGCGATCTGACCCGACAGCATATTTTCAAACGGATCAACGCTGAAACGGTACGCTCCTTTGCCGAGATTTATCCTCCGAACAGCAGCCTGGCCAAACCGGGATAGGACGGCTTGCGCCAGCGCCCCTGCCCCTCCGCCCCGGGCTGAGGAGAAGTCAGGCCGGCTCAAGACCGCCGAAAACAGCGGGAGAACAGATGAGAATTTTGGTAATTGAAGATGATGGCGGAACGGCTCAGTTCATTAAAAAGGGGTTCGCCCAGGCCGGCTACGCCGTCGACCATGCGGCAGACGGCATTGATGGCCTGTTCATGGCGGAGAATAACGACTATGACGCGCTGGTTGTCGATGTCATGCTGCCCGGCGTCGATGGTCTCAGTGTGGTTAAAAGACTCAGAGGTCGTCACATCAACACCCCCATCATCATGTTGAGTGCAAAGAAAACGCTGGATGACAGAATCCGCGGTCTGCATAGCGGCAGCGACGATTATCTGGTCAAGCCGTTCGCATTCTCGGAATTGCTGGCCCGGACCCAGGCCCTGCTCCGCAGGGTTCAGGCAATCACGGACCCAACCAACCTGACCATTGAGGGTCTGCACCTGGATATTCTGAAGCGCAAGGTCTTCCGGGACAATGAGCCCATTGAGCTGCAGCACCGGGAATTCGCCCTGCTGGAATACCTGATGCGCAACTGCGGCCGGGTCGTCTCCAAGACCATGATCATGGAGCATGTCTGGGACTACAACTTCGATCCGGAAACCAACGTCGTGGAGGCCCGGATCTGCCGCTTGCGCAACAAAATCGACCGCAGCCAGCAGGTGAAATACATCCACACGGTCAGGGGAGCCGGCTATATCCTGGAAGCACGGAGAAAGGAGTGATCCATTCTCTCAAAGCCCGGCTGACCCTCTGGTATACCCTGCTGCTGGCCGTCACCTCCCTGATCTTTTTCTTCGTTATCTACCTGGTGCTGGTTCGCAACCTGAACGATCGTCTGGACAATGACCTCCATGATGACGCCAAAGAGATCGTTCTGCTCTTTGAACGCTTCGGTTTTGAAAGGGCAGCCCAGGAAATCGCCCTGGAGGTCCAGGGTGAAGAACGGCAGGTACGCTTTTACCGGATTTTTTCCCCGGCAGCTCAGCTCATCAGCGCAACCGACCTCAGCGCCTGGCAGCACCTGGCCGCCCAACCGGAATACCGCCCCGAACCCGGCCAGATGGTTTTCTCCTCCCTGCCGGTGGCAGGCCATCACTATCCGGTCAGATCCGTCTTCTATGGCATGAAAAACGGATATTTCCTGCAGGTCGGCATGGAACCCATCAACAATGAAAGCCTGTTCAGCCTGTTTCGGGAAACCTTTGCCGTCGCCTTTGTCTCACTGGTGGTCGTGGGGGCGATCTGCGGGTTTCTGATTTTACTGGTGGCGCTGAAAGGACTCTCCGGCCTGCAAGCGTCCTTTGAACGCGTCGGCTACGGCGAATTCTCCCACCTGCCGATCTCAGACCGGGAGCCGGCGGAGATAAAGACGTTGATTCAGACCTTCAACAACATGCAGCAACGCATTCAAACCCTGATCGCCGAGCTGAGAAACGTCACCAATAATATTGCCCACGATTTACGCAGCCCGATCACGCGGATTCGGGGTATGGCGGAAACAACCCTGACCGGACCGCAAACCCTGGAAGAATATCAAGAGACCACAGGCAGCATTATCGAAGATTGCGACACCTTGGTCGGGATGATCAACACCATGTTGGAAATTGCCGAATCCGACGCCGGAGTAACGCGAATCGCTCAGGTGATCGTCGATATCTCCGGGATGATCCATGACGCCGCCGATATTTTCCTGCCGGTGGCCGAAGATAAGGGCGTCGAATTGCTGGTCAGGTGCCCACCCTATCCGGTTTATACAACGGGCGACAAGGTCAAACTGCAAAGGGCGCTGGCCAACCTGGTGGATAACGCTCTGAAATATACCCCAAGCGGCGGCGGCGTCACGCTGGCCCTTGATCAGGTGGGCAACGCACTGATCATCACCCTGTGCGATACCGGTATCGGCATTGCCGAAGGGGATCTGGAGCATATTTTCGACCGCTTCTACCGTTGCGATCCCAGCCGCTCAACCCCGGGCAACGGCCTCGGCCTAGCCCTGGTCAGAGCCATTGTCCGTTTACACCGGGGGCAGATCGAAGTCAGCAGCACCCTCGGCAAAGGCAGTTGTTTTAAGCTCACCCTCCCCGCTACCCAGGCATAAGCAGCACGCCGCGTGACAAGCCCCTGTCCGGCAGGCTCGCAACATGCCGCGCAAGAATAAATCCCTTCAAAAAAAAGCTCCCGGCACGGCAGATCGGCAGCGACCACGCCGGCGAAAGATAACCAAAAAATCATCTTCCGGTCATGTTGCCGATATTTTTCCTTGTGTATAGTTTTTGTTTGGTAAAATTAAACAAGAACTCTTGCAGCATCGGTGAGTCTGTTGCCTGCGACAGATTTCAGCCCAGAAAAAAGGAAGATTACCGATGGTTAACAAAGTTTCCTTTGTCATCCCGGTCTACAACGAAGAACAAAACCTCGCGGCCCTAGTCACTGAAATTTTCCAGGTCATGGAAAAACTCTCACACCCATTCGAAATTCTTTTTATCGATGACGGCAGTATTGATCGCAGCCTGCAGATCCTCAAGGAACTGGCCGCGACCCGTTCCCAAATCAAATACCTGAGCCTGGCCCAGCGCTGCGGTCAGTCCGCGGCGCTGGGCTGCGGTTTTCAGGCGGCCAGCGGCGATGTGATTGTCACCATGGATGCCGATCTGCAGAATGATCCCGCTGACTTGGAGCACATGTTCAAATTTTATGGTGATTATGACATGGTCACCGGCTGGCGGTTCAATCGCCAGGACAGCTGGTCAAAAAAAATCGGCAGCAAAATCGGCAACGGCTTTCGTAATTGGTTGACCTATGAACAGATTCATGACACCGGCTGTTCACTGAAAATCATGCGCGCGGACATGCTCAAACAAATCCGTCTTTTTAAAGGCCTGCACCGTTTCCTGCCCACGCTGATGCGGCTGGAAGGAGCGCGGGTGATTGAGGTCAAAGTCAACCATCGCCCCCGGCGCCATGGCGAATCTAAATATTCCAACTGGCGTCGCGGCATTGAAGGTTTTAGCGATGTCCTGGCGGTGCGCTGGATGATCAAACGTTCGACCCCCGTACAGATCAAGGAACGTCATGTCGAAAACTGAACTGGGCATTCTCATCCTCGGCTTTTCCGGCCAGACCCTTTTTTTCATGCGTTTTTTCATCCAGTGGCTGACCTCGGAAAAGTTGCACCGCAGCGTCATCCCGGTGTCCTTCTGGTACTTCAGCATCGGGGGCAGCTCCCTGCTGTTGATTTACGCCATCATCCGTAAGGATGTGGTGTTTATCGTCGGCCAGGCAACCGGTTTCACCATTTACCTGCGTAACCTCTATTTCATCGCCAAGGAACGTCGCGAGAAAGAAGAACATGGCGCCTCAACCCCTTAAATCCAAGAGTTTCCTGCTGGCCTGCTTTTCTGCCCTGCTCCTGCTCCCGGCCGGGGCAATGCCGTTGATGGAAACAACGGAGGCCCGGTATGCGGAGATTGCCCGCGAAATGATCGTGTCGGGCAATTATCTGGAACCGTATTTCAACGCCATCAAACATTTTCACAAACCACCGCTCGCCTATTGGCTGGTTGCTGCAGGACTCAAAACTTTTGGATTCAACAATTTCGGCGCCCGTTTTTTTGGAATTCTTGCCGCGATCGCTGCGGTGATTTACGTCTATCGCTGCGCCTGTCTGTTTCTGGACAAAGACAGGGGCGCCCTGACAGCCGCCATTATTTTTGCGTCGTCACTGCTGTTTCTGACCGTGGCACGACTGGCCTCCACGGAAATCTACCTGGTGGCTTGCGTGGTGGCTGCCCAGTTCTACCTGCTGCGACAGATTTACGGGCAGCCCGGCCGGAGCAATGCCCTCTGGTTTGGCCTCTGGCTGGGAATGGGATTTATGATCAAAGGACCGATTATTTTTCTGTTTACCCTGCTGCCGGGGCTGGTCGCCAAAGTGATCGACAAGCGCCACCGCGACATTTTCAGCTGGCGGCAAACCCTTGCAGCATGCGGAATATTCTGCGCCGTGGCGCTCCCCTGGTATCTCCTGGTTATCGCCAAGAACCCCGGTCTGCTGGCCTATTTTCTGAAAGTTCAGACCATCGATCGGGTGGTCACCGATCGTTTCCGCCGTTATGAACCGCCCTGGTACTTTTTCTATATTTTCGCGGCCACCTTTTTCCCTTATATCCTGTTTTTCGGCAAAGGCCTGTGGCGCTGGAAAAACCTCAGCAGTGAGCTGAAAACCCTGCTTCTGTATGTTGCCCTGCCGATGCTGATTTTCACCATCGCCAAAGGCAAGCATGCGACCTACATTCTACCGTTTTACGGCAGCTGCGCCATTCTCACGGCAGCTATGCTGAACCGGGATCCCATGCCGCGCCTGCGCGATGCCACCGCCGCAATCCTGCTCGTGTTTGCGGCAGCCCCGGCGATTGCAGGAGTTGCCTATGCACCGCTGCGGTCGAACATGGCCCCCCTGCTCGGCAGCACTCTGGTTCTGCTGGCGCTCTGGTGGATAGTCTGGAAATCCCGCCAGCGGGAAACGTTCTGGACCGGAACGGCATTGCTCATGCTCCTGTTCAGCACAGTCGCCATTGTCAGCGTCGGCATCGCCGGGCCGAATATGCGCGGCTATCAGCAGATGGCGGCAGCGATGAACAGGATCGACCCGCAAAAGAAATTGACCACCCTGATTTATCACGGGTTTCTGCCCTCCGTTTCCTTTTATCGCAATCAATTGGCGGTCATGTCCTTTTCCGACCAGCGGGAGACCCAGTTCCAGCCTGAAGCGAGTTATCGTCCCTGGTATGTCACCACGGAAAGCGATCTGACGCCGATCCTGGCTGAAAACCCGAAACTTTTCGTGGTTGTCCGCAAACAGAAGATCGAAAACTTTACCACTCAGCATGCTTACCGCTGCAGCCCGGTTTTTCAGCAGCGGAAGCATTCGGCGTACCTCTGTCAGGCGAGTCCGCCGTGACCGGAGCTGGGAATCGCCTCAAGCACAGTCAGAAAAACATAGCCGTGAGCAAATAAAAAAGGAGTTCTCAACAAGGAGAACTCCTTTTTTATTGCCTTCAGGATCGACGTCGCTTATTTGCTTTGCTCCACCATATACTCCACGGCAGACTTCATTTCACTGTCGGTCAATTGGCTATGACCGCCCCGCGGCGGCATATTACCGATGCCGTTGATGGCGTTCTGGACCAGCTTATCGACGCCAACATCCTTTACCAAAGCGCCCCAGGCTGCCTTATCCCCTGTTTTGGGCGCCCCCAGGACCCCACTATCGTGACAACTACTGCAATATTGAGTGTAGATCGCCTGCCCGGCGGCAGCAGACATTTTGTCCTGAACCCCGGTGAGCAGCGCTTGAGCTTCCGTTTTCATCTCCCCGGCCTTGGCTTCGACCTGCTCCATCCCGGCGGAAACTTTTTCTTTGGCGGTTTCTGTCGCGGCTGCAACTTTCTCTTTGGCCTGCGCAGCCATTTCGCCAACCTTCTCTGTGGCCTGCTGCACCGCCTGTGACGCTGGCTCAGTCTGCTCCTTAACTGCGGGTGCTGCCGCCTGATCCTTCCCGCCACTATCATCTTTACTGCAGCCCGTCACATAAAAACAACTGAAAAGCGCGCACAACAGCATCAATGATCTCATTGGATACTCCTTTTGAAAAATAATAAAATTCGACAATCCCGAGCCTATCCGGGGATCTCATTAAAATTTAGCAGAGGATTTACGGAAAACAATTGCCCCTGAAACAATATCCGTCGCCACCCCCAGACTGCAGGGAAACGGTCAGGAGAAACGGTTTCTGTCGTGTGGCCGTAACAAATCAAGATCCGGGCCTTTGGGAATGATCCCGGTCGGATTGATGGTTTTATGGCTGCCGTAATAGTGGGTTTTGATATGGAAAAAATCGACGGTCTTGGCAACACCGGGCTGTTGAAACAGATCGCGCAGATAGTTGGAGAGGTTTGGATAATCTTCAATCCGTTGACGGTTGACCTTGAAGTGGCCGTGATAAACCGCGTCAAATCTGATCAGGGTGGTAAACAGCCGCCAGTCCGCCTCGGTCAGTTGTGAACCGGCCAGAAAACGCTGCCGATCCAAACGGCTCTCCAACCAGTCCAGGGTATCGAACAGCGCATCAAACGCCTCTTCATAGGCCTGCTGGGTCGTGGCAAAACCGGCCCGGTAGACACCATTATTGACTGTTTGATAGATCCGTTCATTGAGCCGGTCAATCTCCCCTTGCAGGGCGACAGGATAATAATCGGTCTGAACCTCAGTCAAATGATTGAAGGCACTGTTCAACATTCTGATGATCTCGGCCGACTCATTATTAACAATAGTGTTGCGCTGTTTATCCCAGAGCACCGGAACCGTGACCCGCCCGGTCATGTTGTCGGCAACGGCCAGATAGAGTTCATAGAGGTATTTGATACCACTCACCGGACCACGTTCCGTGCCTCCCAGCTCCCAGCCGTTTTCCAGCATCAGCGGGTTCACCACAGTGACCCCGATCACTCCCTGCAGCCGCTTTATGCTTCTGAAAATCAACGTCCGGTGTGCCCAAGGACAGGCCAGGGAAACATACAGGTGATAGCGGTCGGGTTCGGCGGCAAACCCGCCCTCGCCACTCGGCCCGGCACTGCCGTCAACAGTGACCCAATTGCGAAATTGTGACTCCTGCCGCACGAAGCGACCAGCATTTTCATCCGTATCATACCAGCGGTCCTGCCACTGACCATTGACCAACAAACCCATATCCGCAGATCCCTTCCTGAATAGTTCAAAATCCTCCAACTCCTTTCAGCATAGCCGGAAGATGCGCTGCTGTACAACCCCGCCGCCCGTCCCCTCAGCAAACCGGCGATACTGGAGAGATGACCATCAAACAGGTTTTCTAAAGGGCAAGAGATGCTGGCAAACGGATATTTACAACCACAGCGGCAGCAGGCCTTGGATGAAATGGGCCGCTTGCGACAGCGTCTGGAACAGCTGATCACAGCGGATGCCCCCTGAACAGGCCAGGAGCCTCCGCAACGCAGCAAGCTGCAAAACAGTCGATTTAGCGCTAAACTTATATTAGCAAACAGCCCGCAAAGCCCAAGGATGGGCAGGCGATGACCATGCCGGATGACCGGCGCTTGCTTGTGGCGGGCGGGGAAGGAGGATCTTCCCAACCGTGCTTGAAAAGTCACAGGATGGACTTTTTCAACAATCAAAGAACCCGCAAGGCCGGCAAAAACAACGGCCTGCCAGCAAAGGAGCATTATCATGTCAAAAGAGTACCATGACCGATTTTCCGCTGCAGAAGAAGAACTCTCGGAAAAATCCGCTTTCATCTGTGAAAGCTGCAATAAAACATACCGGGAAGATGAGGCAAAAACCCGCAACCAGGCCTGCTGTGGCAAGCCACTGAAAAAAATCGATAAATAATCTGCATAGTGCCGGGAAAATCAATATGCGGAAGGGTCATCCCAGAACACAAGGTTCTTCGTCGCTACCGGCAGCGACGAAGAACCCGGTTAAAGAATAAACAGGAAAGAGGGACCGATGAACAGCAAAGAGGCCTATTTGAATAAATTGGAAGGACAACTCAACGAATGGAATGCCCAGATCAACCTGCTGCTCAGCCGGGCCAGGGAAACCGGTGCCAGCGACTGTGAAGCAATAACCTATCTGCAGCAGAAAAAAGCGCTGGCCCAGGCGAAACTCGAGAAACTTAAAACCGCCGGGGAGCAGGACTGGCAGACCCTCCAGGAGGAGACCGATGACGCCTGGTCAAACCTGGGAGTCGCCATCAAAACGGCCCTGGCAAAACTTTGAGCTGAGCTCCGCAAGCGACCGCTCGGATGCTTAAAACTGCTCGGGGACCAGCATGAGCGCAGTCCCCCGGGAATAACGATTTTCGATGCTCCGGACAATCGTTTTGAAGCGGCGATCACCAATCTCCACCTCCGCGCAATGATCTTGGTGTGGGCCATGATCGATCAACGCGTTGACTTCAGCAGGAAAGACCTCCCGGCTGTCACATCCCAGGGGGTTGACCTTAAGTAACGGACAAAGGCTGCTGGCAGATTCGTTCATCTGCACGATTGTTCTTTCAGCATCAATGCAAAAAACCGCCACGGGCAGCACATCGAGCACTCCTTGTGCGACCTGAAGAACCTGATTGCGGAGCGCCAGGTCTTCGGTCCGTCGTTCCACGACGGCCTCCAGGTTATTATTCAATTCCAGGAGTTGGGCATTTTTTTGGAGGAGTTCTTCATTCAGGGTACGCACCTGCAGCTGCAATTCCTGGTGGCGCAGAGCCGAAGCAATCTCGTTTTTCAAATTTTCATCGTTCCAGGGTTTGCCAATAAAACGATAAATATGGCCCTGATTGATGGCGTCAACGACGACCGCGATATCCGCATAACCGGATAGAACCATCCGCATGATATCGGGCCAACGCCGATAAACCCTGGTCAGAAATTCAATACCATCCATCTGCGGCATGCGATAATCAGCAACGACCAGCCGGATATCGGCCGTATTTTCAAGAATGCTCAGCCCTTCCTCTCCCGACTCGGCGGAGAATATTTCATACTGGGGCTCCTCCACCAACAGCCGCCGCACCGCTTTCAGGATATTGGCTTCATCATCCACCAGAAGGAGCTTTATCGGTTCCGGCATAAGTCATCTCCATTCACAGCCAGAGGAAGTTCGATAATAAATGTCGTTCCCTCGTTTAATATGCTCTCAACTTTAATGTCCCCATGATGTTTTTTAATAATGTCATAGCTGATGCTCAAGCCCAGCCCGGTTCCTTTGACAATCTCTTTGGTGGTAAAAAACGGTTCAAAGATCCTGGCAAGGTTCGGTTCGGCAATACCTGAACCGTTATCCTGAATGGACACTTTGATCAGGTCATGGTCCAAGCGGCTGCTGATTTTAATATGCCCTTTGCTCTCCATGGCGTGAATCGCATTGATCAACAAGTTCAAAAATACCTGGTTCAACTGCTGCGGGTAACAATCTATCAATGGCAGGTCAGCCAGGTCTTTCTCAACTGTTGCCTTGTATTTGATTTCGTTCCAGGCAATAGCCAGGGTACTTTCAATACATTCGTTCACATCGAATTTCTGCAGTTCCAGCTTATCCATCCTGGAAAAACTGCTCAGGTTACGAACAATTTTTCGGATTCGTTCAACACCCTCGCGCGACTCTTCGATCAGGTCCTCGATATCAGCCAGAACAAAATCGATTTTCAGCTTCTTTGCCACCTCATCCAAGTCCCGGCCGGACGTCTCGTCTTCAGACTGGCTGTCCCATTCTTTGAGAAACTTACGGTATGCGGTTATTTTTTCAAGATGTTTACTCAATGCTCTTAAATTACTGCCGATAAACCCGATCGGGTTATTGATTTCATGGGCGACACCAGCCGCCAGTTGGCCGACCGAAGCCATTTTTTCCTGCTGCACAATCTGCGCCTGCGTTGACTTTAACTGCTGATAGGCCGCTTCCAACTCCTCGGCAATTTTATTTTTTTTGATCAGCATCTTGGCGCCGCGCGAATACAACCCGGAGATGACACCGGCCAAGGTGCCAAACTCGGCATGCCGAGTCAGCGCATCCAGCTTGTGCACATTGTTCCGGTACCCCGCTTCCAATTCGTTGCCGGCGTCTGTCGGGATCATCAGCTCGGCAGTCGTTTTTTCCAGCAGAACCAACCCCTGCATACTTTTATGCACCATGAGCAGACCGATACCGGCCGCCAGCAGGCTGCCAAACCCGGCAAACAGCAGCAACGAGGTTTTTCCGGTCTGCAATGGTGCCAGGGCTTCCGCAACAGGTTCCTGGCTGGCGACAATCCAATCCGTTCCCGCAATGGGATAAAAGGCAACAAACATCTCTACGCCACGCGAATTGACGGTTTCGGTCACCCCTTGAAAACCGTCCAGGGCAGCATCGAGCATCTGATTGTCCCCGGCCAGGACATCGCGCTTGAACAGCCGCTCCTGGTTGGGGTGAATCAGCAAGCGACGGCTATGATCAATAATATAGGAATAGCCGGAACGGCCGATCCGTTTACGCAGATTGGCGGCCAGAAATCCATCGGCAGTCAGCAGGCCGATCCCGCCGAGAACTCCCAGGGGCTCGCCGTCGGGGGTTTCCAGATAGGTGGCAAACAGCAGCCCGGGACGAGAATTCACGCCCAGAACAGTGGGTTTTCCGGCCACCCAGGAGTGCGTGGTCATAACCTCGGAGAAAAAATCCGCCTGCGAAAAATCCGTCTCTTTATGTTTCTGGAGCACCGGGTAGCTGGCTTGCAATATCCCCCGCCGATCAATAAAGAAAAACCCCCCGTCAAAGGAGGGGAGATTCATGACCAATCCTTCCAGGAACTGTTCCGGGGGGACCGAACCGGCCTGCCGGTGAAAGTTTTCGGAAAAAACAAGTCCGGACTGGACAATCATCCCCCGCTGGCTGGAGAGATAGGCTTCGACAAAATGAGCGTTGTTGTGGGCGACGGCATCGACAGTCTGGAAGACGGACTGTTTGAAGTTTTTTTCAAAATGCTCAAGAAAAAAATAGCCGCTGCCGCCTAACGAGACAACCACTGTGATCACCAGGATCAGCATGGTCTTGGTCCGTAAAGTCATCGCTATCGTCCATTCCCAAAGAATTTTCTTCAGCAGTTCAAGCACGGTAAGGAAAACTTACGCTCCCCTCCACACCGCAAAATCAATCGTTTAGAGAGTGGTTATTAATTTTGATCAACCTCAGCCATTCCCGGAACCCGCCTGTTCAATTGAAAAAGGCCGCTTTGCTGCCAACGAAAATGACCTTGAACTCTTTGAGCAGCTCCGCTAATCGCTCACCATCAAGATTCAATTGTTGTGCTCCGGGCAATGCTTCGAAATCAAACTGCTGGGGCGTACCAAACACCCCGAAGGCAGCCGGAACCAGATTGGTGATGTTGATCAGACAAATCATTTTGATGGTTTCAGGATCTTCAACCCCTGTCAGCCCGGCATCGGAATGATGCAAGGTCACCAACGAAAGCAATCGGCTCAGCTGCCAGCGCTCCAGGGCGGCGGCACCAATCTCCGCATGATTGGACCCAAACACCTCTTTCTCCTTGGCCAGGGTCTCGGCGCTCTCCTTCGTCACCAATTCCGCGGCCAACTCATGCCCGCTCTGGGTACTGAGCACGACTTTACCGATATGCCGAAACAGACCGGCGAGAAAAGCTTCTTCCGGATCGACCAGACTGAGTTTATCAGCGATAAATCGGCTGGCCAGGGCACAGATCAGGCTGTCTTCCCAAAGCATTTTTTCAACAGGGCCGAAGGATCGGTGCATGCCATGCATGCTGGCAGCCAAGACCAGGTTACGCAAGGTCTTCTCCCCCAGAATGACAATCGCTTTGGACAGACTGGTCACCTGCCGGGACATGCTGTAAAAGGAGGAATTGGCGATTTTCAGCACCCGGGCCATGACCACGGGATCCCTGGAAACGACTTCGGCCAGCTTTTCCGCTGAGGAGTCCTGGGAATTGATCAACTTAATGGTTGCCATGGCGACCTCTGGCATCACCGGCAAATTGTCTAAATCATAAGAAATATTCTGAAAAGTCATAATGTCCCGGTTCCCTTCGCCTGCTGATTCTCGATGCTTAAAATTGCGCTTCCCCTGCTCTCGACTGATGAGATGCTGACTTGCGCTAACGGACTTAGCAGGATTTTGAAAAACAGCCTGCCGACCATTCCCACTACTGCTCAACCCGTTGTTCCCCGCCTGCCCCCGGCATCCCCATTTATCCGCATTCATCCTCGTCGCCAGGCTGCCTATAGAGCTGTTTCAGACATTCTGGACAGATGCCGTGACTGAATTGAACGCCGGCATGTTTCACGATATAACTTTCCAGGTTCCTCCAGTAGCCGCTGTCATCCCGAATCTCTTTGCAATGCATGCAAATGGGGATGATCCCCTTGAGAGCCTTTATCTCTTGCCGGGCCTCGCGCAGTGCCCGATTTTTACGAGTCAACTCCCGGGTCAGGGCAACCATCTCCGCATTCAGGCCGGACATCTTCTGCAGAATATCATTGTCCGGAACGAGCAAATGATCACTGAACAGCAGATAAGTGCCGCCGCTCTGTTTCAGATAGCATTCCAGAGAAACAACCTGCTGTTCCCCGCTGATAAAATTCAAGCGCAGCGGTTGCGCAAGGCTTAGAATATTCGCATGTAACAATGAGCGGCTTTCAGGCAGCAGGATCGCCTGCAAGGGCTGGCCGACAAGATCCTCAGCCGCCAGCAACCGGCAAAACCCCTCATTGCAATGTTCAATGGTGAACTCGGCATCCAACAGCACCAGGCACAGGTAGCGCGATCCACTGACACATTCGCCGACAAACTCCAGCACGCCGTCAGGGTAGCTGTTATGTTTTATCATTCGTTCCATCTGCGCACCATTGTCGTGAAATTTCCCTCGCCATAGCAAAGCTGCCTGCCAAACCATCGGCACCGATCCGCCGCGCAAGGTCCGGATTCTCCGCCAGGGCATACCCCCCGACCAGAACCTTCAGTTGCCCAAGACTTTTTTCCTGGCGCAGCGCCGCGATCGTCTGCTCAGCTGGCTTCAGGTGGCAGGGCAGAGTGATGGACAAAGCCAACAACTCAGGCTGCAAACTTATCAATTTCCTGAGGAGATCCTGCTGGGTCAGATTTCCTCCTGAATAATGGACATTCCAACCGTCTCCGGCCAGGATATCGGCCACCATCAAGGGGCCCAACTGATGCTGCTCATGTTCCACGGTCGCCACCACCGCGGTTCCTCGTTCTTGCGTCAACCGATCTTTCGGCAAACTGATCGAAGCCAGCACCCGACCTACGATTGCCGTCGCAAGGTGTTCCTGGGCCGGAGAGATTTCCGCTTCTTCCCAGAGTCGGCCGATGTCGGACATGGCTGCACAGATAACCTGCTGATAAAAATCCAACAGGTTTTCATAAGAGTCAATCGAAGCATCCGCAAGAGTCAGGCAGTCCTGATGATTCCCGGCCAACAGGGCCGCCTTAAATTTGCGCCTGATGACGCCCCAGGCCTCTTCTATAGCCGCATCAACCGTACTGTCGTCGCGCGGCTGCGGACTGCACAACAGACCATGCCGGCTTTCTATCCAGGCAAAAATCGGCAAAATCTCGCGCACAACGTCTGCCGCCAGGCATTGTTCTACAGCATCGCTCCAGCCCTTAAGTTCAAGGGGAAAATAACCATATGCGTACTGGTGTGCGTGATAGGTTCGGTAGAGCCAAGACAGGTTTCGGCCGAGCAGGGAGCAATCTCCAAAGGCGAACAGCATCGCCAGAAACTGCCCATGATAGTGGAGATTCCGCCGCATCGTCTGAAGAGGATGGTAGCCGATCAAACGATTGATCTCGGGGTGAGCGGACAACGCATCATCGACCCGTCTCAACAGCTGCGGCAGACTCTGTTCGAAAGCCTCAACTGTCGCCCTGGAGACCGGCAATAAGAACGGCGGGGTACTGATGTCATGATCGTTACGGGTCATATTCTCCCCTGTAAAACTGCCTGCGGAAAAAACCATTATATATTAACAGGCTTCAATATGGAGATTTTTCTTGTATTTCCTGAACCCTTCTTCCAAAGTCTCCTGCAGCACCTCTCTGTCCCAGGGCTTGGCAATAAATTTAAAAATCGCCCCACGGTTCACGTTTTCCGTTACCACATTGAAATTGAGACCGCCGGAAAGCGCGATCCGGACAATCTGCGGATAGATCGTTTTGACTCGCTCCAGAAAATCCACCCCACTGAGTCCCGGCAGCTGATAATCCGAGATCACCACCGCTACGGGTCTTTGCGCAAGAATGGACAACCCCTGTTCCGCATCCAACGCCGTCTCCACTTCATAGCCGCTCAGACTCAACTCGCGCCCCAGACTATTCAAAATAAACGGTTCATCATCAACAATCAAAACCCGTCGTTCCCCCGCTTGATCTTGTCCGATATTCAGGTGACGCGGATTGCGTAGAAAGTTCTCCAGCTCAGGCCCCGGAACCGGCCGCGAATACAAAAAACCCTGAATCTCATCGCATCCCAACCGTTGCAGGTATTTCAGCTGATCCAGATCTTCCACCCCTTCGGCGATCACCTTCAGCTGCAGCGCATGGGCAATGGCGGTTGCCGCTTTGGTTATTTCGTTACTGCCGGGATCACAGGTGACATCCTGAATAAAGGAACGATCAATTTTGATTTTATCGATAGGCAGCTGCCTGAGATAACTGAGACTGGAATAGCCGGTACCGAAATCATCCAGCGAAATCGTCACGCCCATCTGCTTGAGTTCCTCTAAAATTTTGATCGCAGCATCAAGGTCCCCAATCACGGCGGTTTCCGTCACTTCCAGTTCAAGAGCCGCGCTGTCGACACCGGTGCGCCGCAGCACATCCTGAATGAATTGGCACAACGATGAATCTTTGAGCTGCTGCCCGGAGACATTGATGGCCAGCGGCGGCACAACCAGGCCTGCTTTCTGCCAAGCCGCGTACTGCGCACAAGCGGTGGAAATGACCCACTTGCCAAGCTCATCGATAAGGTCCATCCGTTCCGCAACAGGGATGAACAGCGCTGGACTCACCGGCCCGAGACGCTGATTGGTCCAGCGCAACAGGACCTCAACCCCGGTCATCCGTCCGGTCCGCAAACAAGCCTTGGGCTGATAATGCAGGCTGAACTCATTTCGCCGCAGCGCATTTCTTAATTGCAACTGCATGGTGAAGCGTTCCGTGTACTGGGCATTAAGGTGCTGATTGAAGAAATTCAAGGTTCCGCCCGGAGAATATTTTATTTCGCCAAGGGCCTTTTCCGCCTTTTCCATAAGCGTTGTTGCGTCGCCACCATCTTCAGGAAAAACGCTGATTCCGACCTTACAGGCCACAGAACAATCCTCCCCTGCCAGCGGAATGAACGCGGCAACAGCCGTCTGCAACCGATTCGCCAAATCAACAACCTGGTCCTGGCGGGGTAAATTGGCGGCTGCAATGATAAACTGGAAATGGCCGTTATAGGCGATCGTATCGATGGCCCTGACCTCATATTTCAGTTTTTCTGAAATAATCTGCAGGAATGAGCAGATCTCCTGATCAGACAAAGCCTGAGGAGACATTTTGTAAGGAATGATTTTCAGATGATACAGGGCAACCAACGCATGGTCCTGTGCCGCCCGCAGGATCGAGTTACCCAGCCGATCGGCAAGGACGCTGCGATCAGGAAGGCCGGTTGCTTTATCGAAACGACTTTTTTCCACTTGCTTACGGCTTTCAATAGCCTCGGTCAGCTCGTCAACCCTGCGCACATACCCCCACAAAGAACCATTGCCGAGAAAGATCGGATCGGTGTGAATGACAAGATAGCGATCCTTGCCGTTCAAACCCGGAAACCAGCCATTGATGATATTCCGACAGGCAAAATCACTGATCCAATCCCGGCGCGGGACCGGAACTGACGGCAGTCCCCCGTAAACAAGATCGCAGACAGAATTCAGCATATTGTCTTGCCTCACCGCATGGTCAACGGCGGCAGGTACCTGCTCTTGTTGGACACCGGTCAGTTGTACACAGGGGTTATTCCAGAGAAGCAACCTCTGTTCCCCGTCAACAACAAAGGCGGGCATTGGACTGGTGGCGATGATCTGCTTGGCAAAAGCGAGCAATTCGCGGTGATTGTCACTATCAAAAAGAAGCTGCGGTTCAGAGAAAAGCCTGTTACTTATCTTGGTCATAAAAATGGCCCCTGCCGGCAGGTCTGCCAGTATTGAAAATTAAGTTATTTCCAATGCAATGAAGGTGCCATATCAAGAGATCACCAAAAGTCCACAATATCAGCTTTTTATATTTCATAAGCTTATCGACCCATTCCAGCCACACCTCTAAAAATTTCGATTCATCGTTGGAAAGAAACCCTACTTTCTTGATTTTCTTGATTTTATCGACAACAGAAAGAAAACTTTCCCATGCAATGAATCTTGCATCGGCAGCAACCTCTATCCCGCTGTCGGACACCCCGATTGCCCTCAAAGGACTGTTCTTGGAACGATGCCAAAGATATGATATTTTTATATATATTATTGGGGGATATGAGAAGCTCGGTTATCGCCACGGCGCCTTCGTCTTCAGCCTGCCCGTCCTACTCACCAAAAGAACACCCCGCTTGAAAAATTCACTGACCGGCGGAACGGCGCACTGCAGATCAAACGGATCTGCCGAAGAGGAGAGTTGATGAAAGGGAATTATCCAGCTAACCCTGTCTTACTGGTTGATGACGAACCGGGCTATCTGCAAGTTCTGCAGGTCTTGCTGCAAGATAGCAAGATAGACCATACGGTCTGCTGCACCGACAGCCGCCAGGTCCTTGAGCTTATCGGGAAAAAAACCTTCAGCCTGGTCGTTCTGGACCTGATCATGCCCCACATATCGGGATATGCCTTGCTTCCCCGTCTGGTTGAAAACCACCCGGAAACGCCGGTTATTATTGTCACCGGCCTGGACCAGGTGGAAACAGCAGTCAGCTGCATCAAAGCCGGTGCCCTTGATTATTTTGTCAAGACAGACGACCCGGAACGGCTCATGTCACGGATTAAACAGGCGTTAGCCGCCAGCGAGCTCAGGCATGAGCTCAATAACCTGAAATCGAACCTGCTGGAGCCGGCGCTTCACTCGCCGCAAGCGTTTCGTCAGATCATCACCTGCAACCAGAAAATGCAAAATATTTTCAGATATATAGAAGCGATCGGCGGCAGTTCGGAACCGGTCCTTATCAGCGGCGAAAGCGGGGTCGGCAAAGAGCTGGCCGCCCGCGCCGTGCATGCTGTCAGCCGTCCTGAGCAACCCTGGGTGGCCATCAACGTTGCCGGACTGGATGATGCAGTTTTTTCCGACACCCTCTTCGGTCATGTCCGGGGCAGCTTTACCGGCGCAGAAACAGAACGGGCCGGAGTGATTGAAAAAGTGGGCGAAGGAACCCTGTTCTTTGATGAGATCGGTGACTTGAGCCTGCAGTCGCAGATCAAATTGTTACGCTTGATCCAGGAAGGTGAATATTTCCCCCTGGGGAGCGACAGACCCAAATACTGCCGGGCCCGGTTCGTGTTTTCGACCAACACCGATTTGAACCAAAAAATAGCCGCGAAAGAATTTCGCAAAGATCTTTATTATCGTCTGCAAACTCATCAGATCATCATTCCGCCGTTACGGGACAGAAGCGACGATCTGCCGCTGCTGGTTGCTCATTTCGCCCGCGAAGCCGCGGACAAACTCGGCAAAAAAATTCCGCCATTGCCGGAAACTCTTGCCGCAACCTGCGCAGGACATTCTTTTCCAGGTAATATCCGGGAATTACGGGGCATGGTTTATGACGCGGTCAGCCGCCATCAATTCGGTCCTCTTGCACTGCTGCACCCGATGCAGGAGGCAATCTCCGCAACAACGAACCTGCAACAGCAAAAGGTGGAGGTTCAGTCGGCACAGAACGATGAAACCCGCATCCATTTTCCAAACGAGCTACCAACCCTGAAAGAAGGTACGGCACAACTTATTGCAGAAGCCTTGCAACGCAGCCGGGGGAATCTGACCATGGCTGCAAATCGGCTCGGGATCACCAGACAGGCCCTGGGGCAAAGATTAAAGCGGAAGAACGGCTGACCCCCAGGGCTCCGGGCAAATTCAGCTTTCGATCTTTTCGATCCTGCGCTGGTGACGCTCTCCCTGAAATTCCGCCTGCAGCCAGGTATCAACGATCCACAACCCCTCCTGCTCGCTGAGCATGCGGGCGCCGATAGCGATCATATTGGCATTGTTATGTTCTTTGCCAAGGCGGGCGCTTTTCTCATTCCAGCACAGCGCACAGCGCACCCCGGAAACCTTGTTGGCCACCATGGCCTCGCCGTTGCCGCTCCCGCCGATAACAATGCCAAGGTCATTTTGCCCCGTCGCCACACTCTGTGCCGCCGGGCGCATGAAATCCGGGTAATCCACCGGCACCTCGCTGTCAGTCCCGAAATCCTCCACGCCATAGCCCAAATTTTGCAGATGGCGCAGCACTGCGGTCTTCAAGTGAAATCCGGCATGATCGGCAGCAACAGCAATCTTTTTCATCTTCACGAGAGAGCCCCTTTATTGAATGATGTTCAGTTTATGAACGAATAACTCTGCGTGCCACTCTTTCCAGCGTCAACCCCTGCACCAGAATGGAGAAGACGACAATCACATAGGTCATCACGATAATAATCTGGCGGGCCGGTCCATGAGGAAGCGAGAGGGCCATGGCAACGGAAATCCCTCCCCGCAGTCCACCCCAGGTGATCAGGGTCACGGTGCCGGCAGGAACCGGGTATTTCCAGCGGAACAGATGGAGCACGCCACCGGCACTGATCCAGCGGGCCAGAAACGCCACCGGAATAACTGCCAGACCAGCCAATAGATGAATCACGCTGACCGGGATGACCAGGATCTCCAGACCGATCAGGACAAACAACACCCCGTTGAGAATTTCATCGACCAGTTCCCAGAACGTATCGAGGTTTTTTCTGGTCGTCTCCGACATGGCGAAAGAACGGCCGTGACTGCCGATCAACAGTCCGGCGATAACGACAGCGAGGGGGCCAGAAATATGGAGGGTATCAGCCAAAGAATAGCCGCCCATGACCATGGCCAAAGTCAGTAGAATTTCGACCTGATAATTATCCACCTTTTTCAGCATGGCATAGGTCAACAGCCCCACCGCCAGGCCGAACAGAAGACCGCCGGCGGTCTCCTGCACAAACAAGATGCCGACATCAGGTACTGACAGCGGCTGTTCCCCCTTGCTCAAAGACAGCAGAACCGTGAACACCACGACCCCGAAACCGTCATTGAACAGCGATTCGCCGACAATTTTGGATTCCAGATCCTGCGGCAGACCAAGCCGCCGGATCTGGCCCAGAACCGCAACCGGGTCAGTAGGGGAAATCAGAGCCCCGAACAACAGGCAGGACAAAAATGGCATGGCCACGCCCAGCCCGGTCAATACCAGCCAGGACAACCCACCAACGATAAAGGTGGAGGTCAGCACACCGGCGGTCGCCAATCCGGCAATAACCCATCTTTGCTTGGTCAGATCCCCTAAATCAAGGGGCAATGCCCCGGCAAACAATAAAAAGGCCAGCATGCCGTGCAGCAATGTTTCATCAAAATTGATCCGCTGCAACATCTGCGCAGCCTGATTATCCAGATTCAACCCGAAGGAGGAGATCAGGATAATCCCCAATGACATAAGCAGGGAGATCATGACGTTCCCCCGGTTTCGTAGACACCGGGTTAAGCTACAAGTTTGAAATAGGTCGCTTCATAATCGGCTGGACTTTTGTAGCCCAGAGTCGAGTGAAGGCGACGGCGGTTATAGAATCGCTCGATGTACTCAAAGAGACTCTGTCGAGCATGGAAGCGGGTCGGATATTTTTGATGAAATACCAGTTCCTGCTTCAAACTGCCAAAGAAACTTTCAATCGGGGCGTTGTCCCAACAATTGCCCTTGCGGCTCATGCTACAACGCATGCCGTGTTTGGTCAGCAGCTTCTGAAAGTCGCCGCTGGCATACTGTGAGCCTCGATCAGAATGAAAGACGACACCTGAGGGCGGTCTGCGTCTTTGCACCGCCATCGTCAGAGCATTCATAACCAACTGCCGGGTCATCTGTTTATTCATGGCCCAGCCCACAACCGACCGGGAAAACAGGTCGATGACCACGGCCAGATAAAGCCAGCCTTCGGCGGTCCAGATATAGGTGATGTCGCCCGCATAAACCTGGTTCGGTGCTTCTGGTGAGAAGTTCCGATCCAGCAGGTTCGGTGCGACGGGCAAATTATGCTCTGAGTTGGTGGTCGCCTTAAAGCGCCGCTTCGTTTTTGCTCGCAGGCCATCTTCTCGCATCAGACGGGCAACGCGATTTTCGCTGCAGGTTTCTCCCTGCTCTTTGAGCGCCTGATAAACACGGGGGCTGCCATAGGCCTCCCCGCTGTCGCGATGGATCGTCCGTATCTTCTCTCGCAGTTTGCTGTTTGACTGCTTGCGCTTGGATTCGGGATTCTTCAGCCAAGCATAGTAGCCGCTACGTGAGACCGACAGGACCTCGCACATGACCGAGATAGGAAATTCCGTCTTATGCTGTTGCATGAAACGGAAGATCACTTCGGGTCGTTGGAGAAGATGGCCATTGCTTTTTTTAGGATGTCGCGCTCCATTTTCAAGCGTTGGTTTTCACGCTTGAGACGACTGAATTCATCCGCTTCGGAGGCTTGTTGTCCCTTGCCGGGAAAGGCCTCCATGGGATTCTCGCTGTACTGCTGCATCCATTTATAAAGAGTGTTGGGGTGGATCTCCAGATCTCTGGCCACCTCAGTCACAGAATGATCGCTGCCGGTTATCATATTGACCGTCTCGATCTTAAATTCACGGGTATAACGTTTTCGCTTCGAATTCATGTCAGTCCTCCTGATGCTGTTGTAGCAGCTTTTCGGACTGTCCACAATTTCGGGGGAAAGTCATCAACATGACGCCGATGGTTGTCGGCAGGTGCAGACGGCGATAATTCAAATAACTGAACAAGGCTGTCATCACGATCAGAACGGCTGAAATCTGGAAAAAATTCATGCTGATGTCCTGCAGTGCCGCACTACCGATTCATATCCGCGGTTGTCCACGGCCCGGGGTCATGTCTTCAACGGACCTGCGGCGGCTGAGTGTGCTTTTCATTTTACCATGAAAGACGCCGGAAAACCTTCCGAGGGCAGTTGATTCCCTGCGGACACCATTCATTGGCGGGAAAAGATCAGCCCCGCGGCTGCTATTCGGGCCAGAGATGATAGAATTAAAAACCGGTGTCCAGCCGATCGGCTCCATCACCTCGCGCTGAAGAGCTGCTGCCTGTGCCCCAAAACAGTCCCCGACCGAGCTGGGCAAAGCCACGAATAGACAGGGCAGCCCGCAGTCAGGCGCGCAACAACCGGACGAAAAATACACAGGAGGACAAACCCGTGTATGAACGCTTGAACAAAGGCGCCCCGGGTGCCGTCGCTTACCGCATTACGGCCCCCTTGACCCGGGCAGAAGCCGAACAGATTGCCGATGAGCTCGAAGGAACGATCTCCGCAGTAGGGAAAATCAGCATATTAATCGACCTGCAGGCATTTCCTTACGCGGATCTGGGCAGCATGTGGGAGGACCTCAAGTTCGACGTCAAACACCTCAATGACATTCACCGCCTGGCGCTGGTCGGCGGGAGTCGCGTAGAACAATGGAGCGTACGGATTTTTGCCGGGCTGACCTTGACCAGCTGCCGCTGCTTCCCGGAAGGCCAGGAGGAACAGGCCTGGGCCTGGCTTACCGAATAAACTACAGGGTTTCCATTGCGAGGAACATGGTCAGAAAAGACAATCTTCTGAACATGCTGATTCAAACCGAGGAAAAGGAGAAGCGCTTTTTTGCTGCCTGGAAACGTGGCGTCGATCTTATCGGCAGGCATCTAGTTCGGCCCGAAAATGCCGCCGCCAGCTCAGCACAAAGATGATTTACAGCCGTTAAGCGCCCGAATCGAGCGAGAGATTGTCACCATGAGCGGCGGTGAGGAGCAGTTTATCAGTGCCATGGTCAGCTTTTATAACCCGGACTGGGGAGAAAGCCTGGCCAGAAAGATTGATTGTCAAAAATCTTTCTGCGGTCTGACCTATAACCTTGATCATGAGCAGGCCGAAATTCTTGCCGAACTGATGGTCAACTACCGGGCTGGCCGGAATCCTGAGCAGCGCGCAGCAACCCTTACCAGCCGTCCGATTGCAGGACATTCGTGAAAGGTTGCTTCAGATTCTAATTGTGGCAGAATAACGGATGATCTGCTGGCAACAGTCGCTTTTAATAGCGCCTGCTCCGGCAAGCAGCAGAGCTTTACCGATAACCAGCCTAAATTCTTAACCGGGAGATGAACTGATGTTAGATAACCAATTAACAGATCCAACCCTTTGGAAAAAGCAATGTTTTGTCAACGGGCAATGGGTCGATGCAGACAATGGAGCGACCCTGACCGTAACCGATCCGGCCAGCGGAGAACAGCTGGGAACCGTTCCCAAACTGGGAGCTGCGGAGACCCAGCGGGCGATAGCAGCGGCCGCCCAAGCCCTGCCGGGCTGGCGGGCATTGACCGCACAGGAACGCTGCGGAAAACTGCGCCGCTGGTTTGAACTGCTGCTGGAAAATCAACAGGACCTGGCTAAAATCATGACCGCAGAACAGGGCAAACCGGTGACCGAAGCCAGCGGGGAAATCTCTTATGCCGCGTCCTTCATCGAATGGTTTGCCGAGGAGGGTAAGCGAGTCTACGGCGATATCATCCCGCCCCATCAGGCCGACAAAAGAATCATGGTCCTCAAAGAGCCGATCGGCGTCTGTGCCGCCATTACCCCCTGGAACTTCCCGGCCGCGATGATCACCCGCAAAGCAGCTCCAGCCCTGGCCGTCGGTTGCACCATGGTGGTCAAACCGGCCAGCGCCACCCCCTACTCGGCCCTGGCCCTGGCCGAACTGGCCCAGCGTGCTGGCATTCCGGCCGGGGTTTTCAGTGTCGTCACCGGCTCCTCGGCAGCCATCGGCGGTGAACTGACCGCCAATCCGCTGGTGCGCAAACTGACCTTCACGGGTTCGACCGAAGTCGGTAAACAACTGATTGCCGCGTGCGCCGGAACGGTCAAGAAGGTCTCCATGGAACTGGGCGGCAATGCTCCGTTCATCGTCTTTGACGATGTCGATCTGGATGCCGCCGTGGCCGGGGCCATTGCATCCAAATACCGCAACAACGGCCAGACCTGTGTCTGCACCAATCGCTTCCTGGTTCAGGAAGGTGTCTACCAGGCCTTCGCCGAAAAACTGGTCGCCGCGGTCCTGAAGATGAAAGTCGGCAACGGTTTTGAGGACGGGAGCGAACTGGGACCGCTGATCGATATGCATGCGGTCGAAACCGTCGAGCACCATATCGCCGACGCGGTCAAGAAAGGAGCCCACCTGCTCACCGGCGGCAAGCGCCATGCCCTGGGTGGACAATTCTTTGAACCGACGGTATTGACCGATGCCAACCCTGAGATGCTCATTGCCGGCGAAGAGACCTTCGGTCCGGTCGCACCGCTGTTCAAATTCAAAACCGAGGAAGAAGCGATCCGGCTCGCCAACGCTACGGAATTCGGCCTGGCGTCTTATTTCTATACCCGCGACCTGGCCCGCTCCTGGCGGGTTGGTGAAGCTCTCGAATACGGCATTATCGGGGTCAATACCGGTTTGATTTCCACGACCGTCGCACCCTTCGGTGGGGTCAAGGAATCCGGTTTCGGTCGGGAAGGGAGCAAGTACGGACTCGAAGATTATCTGGAAATAAAATATATGTGCATCGGCGAAGTCAATTCCTGAGCCGAGCTAATAACCGCAAAGAGCCCGATTCAAATCAATGAACCGGGCTCTTTTTTCTGAAATCCTCAACCAGTGCGCATAGCGCCCGGCCCTTTTCAGGCATCAACATCCCGGCCAAACTGGCGGAACTCTTCGAGATTGCTGAACTCGCCCCAGGCCAGATATTGATTGGGCGCATTGATGAAGTGATAGATATTTTCCATGACGTTGAAATGTTTGTGCTCTTCGGCCGCAATTCTCAGCAGCAGCGCTTTGGTTCCTTCATCCGCCTCTTTCTCTGCACATTCCTCATAAAGTCGGAAACTATCCGCTTCAATCTTCATGGCATGCTGATAGGCGTCGAGGTCGCCCTGTTGCACCTCCAGGGTGGCAGCCGTCTGCGGCAACTGCTCAAAGACATTTTTGATATCGGCGATGATGGTTGTATCCGTCATATGCGGGGCTTTCCCGGTCAACTTCCAACGCTGGAAAATTTCGTAGTGCTTCTGTTCATCCAGGACCAGGCGCTGAAATATATTTTTCAGACCGGGGTGTTTGGCCTGATTGGCCAACTGCTGATAATAGCTTTTGCCATCTTCTTCCATCTGCATCGCGAAATCCAAAATTTTCATAAATCCTCCTTTGGCTGATCCTGAATCAATTCTGGATCAGTGTTCACTGAGAATATGTACTCCGGCCTGGCGCATCTGCTGCAGTGCACGGGCACCGTTTTCCAAACTGACGGCCCGGGTTGCCGGTTCGATCAGCACCATGTCGAACCCTTCTTTAAGACCATCCATGACTGTGGCCAGGACACAGACATCCTGCGCCAGTCCAGCGGTAAAGATTCTCCGCACCCCGGCCTTATGCAGCCAGAAGGCCAGGCCAGTCTGATCGAATGCCGAATTCTGATCCTGGTCGAAACGGGTTCCCTTGGTCACAATGACAGCCTCTTCGGGAACCAGCAGGTCGGGGTGGAAAGCGGCACCGGCACTGTCCTGCACGCAGTGCACCGGCCACATCCCACCATTTTCCTGATAGCTCAGATGACACTGCGGATGCCAGTCGCGGCTCAGGTAAACAGGAACCCCGGTGGCCTGCGCCCGTGCCGTCCAGGTATTGACAATCGGCACCACCTCATCGCCCCCGGCAATAGGCAGCGCCCCGCCCGGACAAAAATCTTTCTGAACATCGACAATCAGCAGCAGGTCGCCGGTTGTCAATTGATCGATATCTCCCATGCAACTCTCCTTCGTTTCCAACCTGAAAGCTTAATGATTGCCATCCAGTGTTTCCGGATGACAACGAACTGGTTATTGGCAAAGCCCGCCTAGGGGCGTTACCAAGCACGGTGGGGATTTACCCCACCTGGTCAACTCAACGGGCAATCACTGTTGCTATTGATCGCCCCTCCGCAAGCAACAGACGCTATGTCAACAAACGGCTAACCATCGGCGGTCTTTTCCCATTGGATGGCGTCAACCGGGCAGATGGAATCGCATTCGCCGCAGTCGGTGCAGACCGCCTGATCAATCTGATAAGGATCTCCTTCACTGATGGCACTGACCGGGCAGACCGGCTCACAGGTGCCGCAAAGAATACATTCATCGACAATATAATGAGTTCCCATAGCTTGAGTCTCCTTTAACAGGTTTTTGAAAAAGCCGGCCTGGGATGTTTCCAAGCATGATGGAGAAAAGCACATGCTTTCCCCACCACACAATATCAAAGAATTGCTGATCGTCACGAATGGCGCTCGTTTAAGCAACTTTCCAGTAAACTCGGGACTGTCCCCAGGGTCATCGGGGGCTGTCCCAAAAGTTTGCGCGCCATGAAACGATCGCGGTTCGCACCGCAAAGACCTGGGACAGCCCCCGTGCGGGGACAGTCCCGGTTTTGCTGCCAGCGACTCTTCAACTAGCGCCACTTCTGATCGTCTCTGATGTTGCTTGTCCATCGCTGGACATTCCAGGCTGACCTTCAACAACCTGTGAGCAGAAAGATCCAGACCTGATTGGATGATAACAGGATACCGCTGCGGATAACAGTTCCAGCCTCCTGTTATTGCTGGCTGCGCAGAAAACACAGCGGCGGCGGAGTTAATTGCCCTGGGGACTTCTTCCCTTGATGGCAATACACAGGCACTCGGCCTCGGCAAAGACCAGTTCGCCCGCGCAGATTCGCCCCAATACGGTGATTTTACGCCCTTCAACGGTCGTCACCTGACTGGCTACGGTCACAACTTCTCCCAAGGGCAAAGGATTGCGGAAGCTGACATTGAGATTGCCGACCACAACCGGATAACCGGCGGTCCAAGCCGCCAGGCCGAGGACTTCATCAAGCACTGCGGCCATGGCGCCACCGTGCGCATGCCCCGGCGGACCTTCGGTTTCCGGACCGAACCAGACTCTGGCGCGTAGTTCGCCCGCCGGATTTTTAAAGTAACGAACCCGGTAGCGATTCCCCTCGGGTTCAGCAGATACGAAGCGCAGCGATGCCCCGACCAACGCCGGAGCATCAAAAGCCACCCAGTCGGCAGCGCCGTCTAAGTTGACTGCAACAGTGGATATTGGTTCGTTTTGCATAGATCTCTCCCGTTCGACACCCGCAGAGTCTGAATCAATCAGGTTTCATCGATATCGACAATTCCCAATCTGATGGCATAGTGCAGAATTTCCACACTGTTTTTCAACCCGAGTTTACGCTTTATCGCGGCCCGATGCTTGGCCACGGTTTTCGGACTGATGGCCAGGATCGCTGCAAGCTCAGCGGTCTGTTTGCCCAATGCCAGCAGCCTGAAAACCTGCCTTTCGCGGTCCGTCAACGCCAGGTATTGAGCAAGTTGGTCAGCACCATCGTCCCGATGGTTCAGGTAAAATTTGATAATTTCCGGATTCAGGCAGGGGCTGAGTGCATAGCCGCCACGCTGAACTTCACGAATGCCTGCGATCAATTCCGCCATCGGGCTCTGTTTCAGGATATAACCCCTGGCCCCGGCCTTGAGCGCATGAAAAACAGAGGCTTCATCGTCTCTGGCAGTATACACGACAATGGCAAGCTCCGGAATTTCCGCCAAAAACAAACGAATGGCCTCAGTGCCAGCCAGCGTCGGGAACGCCAGATCCATGACCACCATATCAACCTTCACCTGCCGCAGCAACTGCAGGCCCGCTAGCGCACTGCCCGCCCTTGCGCAGATGCTGATATCCGGGCAGTCCGTCAGAAAATGTTCCAGCCCCTTTTCCACCACAGGCTGCTGATCCACGATCATAAGTCTGACGGCGCTCATCTGCACCTCCGGACGAAAGAGCCGTTTTTGCGGCAGGCGATGCCGCCTGACGGACATGGTCAAATTTTATCAGTAAATCCAGGTTTGACAATTTTAGCGGACTGAAAACGGTAGAAAATATCTACCCCCGATAGGAGCAACCTGCTCATTGTGCAAAGACCGCCTGCTGCTACACTGATAGTTGAAGGCAAGCAACGCAAGTAGAAAGGAGCAGCCATGTCAGATCAATACAAAGATCAATTCTCTGAGGCTATCAAAGAAGAAGCTGAACATTCGGCGTTTCTCTGTACCGCATGTAACACCAAATACCCGAAGGCGGAAGCCAAGAAAAAAGATATGACCTGCTGCGGACGGACCATGACGGAACTGCTGAAGGAAAGCTTCGGGCCCTGATTGTTCCCGTTAGTTCTCTGCGACAGGAAGCTCATGGGAGCCCAAGAGGTTATTTCGTGTCGGGTGAGCCGAGGGTTTGAGCGGCAATGCGCTGCCAGCTGCCATCCTTTTTCATCTGCCGCAGTGCTATAGCCAGCGGCTTGATGAGCGCGGCATGTTTTTTATGCAGATAGAGGAACATCCGCCGCACAGCCAGGGGGGGGAAACATTCCGCTATGTTGTTATGCTGATGTTCCTTGAGCAGGTGATAGCCGGCATAGCGTTCATAGAGGGCGAAATTTATCCGTCCTGCGCTGAGCAAATCCATTAATTGAGCGGGCGCGACAACCCGGGTGACCTTGGCCGAGGCCGGCACCTGCTCTTCGTAAATTTTCCAGCCGATAATAATCCCGACATCCTCCCCCGCGAGACGTTGCCAGCTCATTCGCTCATTTGCTGGCGTGCGTACGAAGGCGACAAAATTATAGTCAATCACCGGTTCGGAAACGGCAATAAGGTTCGGATATTGCTCACTCAGCCCCCCGATTCTTGGGATCTCGCCGTCGCTGTAGCCGTCATCTGCCATTTGCAGTGCCCGTTCTGCCGGCAGTCTGATCAATTCAACCTGAATGTTGTCGACCCTGGCAAACAGTTCATTGAGCAACAGGTCAAAAAAACCGTCCTGCGCCAGCGTGGAAAACGGCGGTTTGATTGACGAGTTGATCCTGATCGTCTCCAGACTGAAAGCCGGTGCAGCAAGGCAGCCAACCAATAACCAGGTCAGAATCAGAACCTTTCCTCTACGCTCAATGCTTTTCACGCCGGACCTCCGCTCTTCCTGCTAAGCCCCTGGTGGACGGCCTCGGCAAGGGATTCGATGGTGAAAGGTTTGCGTAAGACCCGGGAGATCGCCGCACCCGACAAATCTCCGGCTTCGGCTTTATCGGCAAACCCTGTCCAGAGCAGGATCGGCCAACTCAGATTCCGGCTTCTGAGCTTTTTCGCCAGATCAAGTCCACCCATTCCCGGCATGGTCAAATCGGTAATGAGCAAGTCTATCGCCATGTCTGCAACGGACAAATCCTGGTAGGCCTGGTATGGATCATTGTAGACCGCGACACGATACCCCAGATTGACCAGTATCTCGCGTCCCAACTCGGCCACCGGCAGCTCGTCATCAACAATAACAATCGATTGACCACCCCCCGTTAAGGTCGTGACAGGGGGAATCTTCTTTTTCACACAAAGATCAGTCTCCGGCAGGTAGATGTAAAAACAGGCCCCTTCCCCCGCCTCGCCAGCTAGGTCGATAACTCCGCCATGAGCGCGGATAATGCCATGCGCTACCGCCAGGCCCATACCGGTGCCTTCCCCGACTTTTTTGGTCGAAAAGAACGGCTCGAAGACCCGCTTGCGAATCGCCTCGGGGATGCCAGGCCCGGTATCCCGGATCGTCAGGCGGGCATAGCGGCCAGGGGCCAGGTCCAAGCGCTCCGCAGCCACGCCAGCAAGTTTTTTGCGGGCCAGGTCGATAGTCAGGTGTCCGCCGGTTTCCCGCATGGCATAACCGGCGTTGGCCGTCAGGTTCATGACGACCTGATGTAATTGCGTGACATCGCCAAGAACCCGGACCTCGTCATCCAGGGAAATGGCAATATCCACGTTGGTTGGCAATGAAGCGCGCAGTAGCGGGGTATCGTCCCTGATAATCTCCGCCAGGTTCAACGCTTCACGAACCGGTTCCGCACGCCGGCTGAATAACAGGATCTGACCGATCAGTTTTTTAGCCCGATCTCCCGCCTGGATAATCTGCTGCTGGTATTGCTGCAACTTCGAACCCGGTTCACAACGGGTATAACTCAACTGGGCGAACCCCAGCACCGCGGACAGAATATTATTGAAATCATGGGCGATCCCTCCGGCCAGGGTTCCCAGGGCTTCCATTTTCTGGGACTGGGTCAAGCGTTGTTCCAGTTGCTGGCGCTGCTCAAGATCATCTTTTATCTGGGCGGTCATCCCGTTGATGGCATCAACCAGGTGATCAATTTCATCATCCCGGTAGTGGTTTTCCGGCACCTTCAGCGGACTGAGTCGATCAATGTTGTTCAGGTCAATGGCACGGGCGTAGGACTCCACCTGCTGCAGCCGATTAACGACCTGGCGATGGAACAGGAAAAAAAGAATAACGGCAACGCCGAAAACGCTGACCCCATTGGCCAGCAGCAATTCGGGTAAATCCCTGAGAATGGACACTGAAAAAGGCTCATAATGAGCCTGCAGGTAAACCGTGCCGATATCCACCTGGTTCCGGGTCGCTGGCTGCCGATGTGAAATGTTACTGGTGTGTTCCAAAAAGGGAACATTGTCAAGAAGGCCGAATTTGAAGCAGCGGGCAGCAGAACGATCACATATTTCCGCATAGGTGATCACCTTGCTGGTCTGGTTTTCGACGATGGTCTGCACCATATCCCAGTCATACAGCCAGACCGCTTCGCGGATGGAGTTCATCGCGCCGTTTTCAAAGCTGATAAATTCCTGTTGAATCTGCTGCTTCTGCCTTTCCAGCCGCAGATACCCCTGATAGAAACTGACCGTCAGGACAATCAAGGTACAGGTCAGCAACATACTGAGCAGCAATTTGTTCTTCAGCTTGGCGCTTTTCACTGATTCCCCCTGTCAAGACGGCGATCCCGCTGCGGGGGAAAAGAAAAATGCGGGACAGGAAAGCCCCATTGCCGATAAACCGGTTCCAGTTGACCGCTACGGTACAGTTTTTCAAGGCCCAGTTCGAATTCTTTTCGCAGTTTCCGGCCTCTTTCGCTGTCGGCAAAGACCGGGTAATAGCTGCGCTGCCCGACAACTTCAAGCCCGTAACGCTGTGCGTCGAAATCCAGCTTCGCCAGTTGCAAAGATTCGTTGATCAACTGCCGATCGTCGATATAGTAATCGGCGCGCCCCAGAATCACCATCATCAGGGCGGATTCTCCGCTGCGCACCTCCCTGACATTGACCGCGACCGGAAAATCGGCTTGCGAATAATAATCTTCCCGCCAGACCACCCGTTTCCCCAGCAGACTGTCAAGCCCCTCCCAGAAAGGATTTTTCGCTTTCAGAAAAAAGGCGAAATACTCATTTTCATAGAGCGGATAAGCGGCCAGATGCAGAGGTGGAACCTCTTTTGTTTCACAAAGTTTAATGTCGGCTCGACCGGCGGCCACCAGGTTGTTGGCCTGAACGGTCGATACATAAAGATGGTTGACAGAGAAACGGGCACCGAAGATCAGGCGGATGAGATCATGATAAAGACCGTGGCCATCTTTATTGGTAAATCCGTTCCAGGCCGGGCCGGCGGTGATCAGAACCTCAGGTGATTCTTCCGCAACAGCGGACAGCGGAACAAGCAAAGAAAACCCGATAAGCAGCAGGAGGGATAAAACCCGGGACAATGGAACGCCGTATGCTTTCATAAGAGCAAGGCCTCATGCTGGCAATGATAACGGGCATAAATATTAGATATAACAAATTTAACTGATCTTCGGAACGAAGTAAATTGATTTTTCACGTCCTTTTTGTTCACAACGATTCATGACAATGCCTCGATGTTGCGCCCACGATACGTTTTTCCGGGCAACCTGTTCCCCGAAACGGGTTTCATTTGCTATGCGTAAACAGGATGTAGGGCACATCCCTTGACGCCTCAGCTATGGTTTGGAAACAGTAAGGAAGAATTATGGAAGCGGTATCGTTGCAACTGCTTGAGAATTATCTGCTGGCCATCCTGCTCTGACCGCGCGCGACAACAGGCCGGTTGTAAACTCGCAGGCGATTACCGCCGGCATGTAGCCGGGATAGTTGGGAACGAATAAACCACTATGCACTGAATGCGCTTAGGTTTTGACGGGACTGAAAGTCCATAAAATAGCCCCATATTCCCTCGTGGGAGAGGGTTGAGGGAAACCGGCCAGCATGTCCACCCCCATCCTAACCTTCCACCCATCAAGGGGGAAGGAATCAATTTATAGAACCTGAAAGTCCATAGTTTTGAACTCGCGCACTGGAACAATAAAATGAAAAACCGGCCCAAGAACAGATCAAGGACCGGTTGCAAAGCGATATGAGCTTAAGCCGATAGGCTTACAGTTCGATTTTAGCTCCCATCACCTCAAGGAATTTGGCCAGCCATTCCGGATGGGCGGGCCAGGCCGGAGAAGTAACCAGTTTGCCGTCGACATAAGCCTTGTCTACCGGAATATCCGCGTAGGTGCCGCCGGCGCTGGCCACATCCGGAGCCACGGCCGGATAACAGGAGCAGGTCTTGTTCTTCAGCACGTCGGCAGCGGCCAGCACCTGGGCACCGTGACAGACCGCCGCAATCGGCTTATCCGCCGCCGCAAAATGTTGAACGATCTTGATCACGTCCTGATTCAGACGGATATATTCCGGAGCCCGGCCGCCCGGGATCACCAGGGCGTCATAATCATCGGCCCGGACTTCGGCGAAGGTGGCATTCAGAGCAAAGTTATGGCCAGGTTTTTCACTGTAGGTCTGATCCCCCTCGAAATCGTGAATGGCGGTGCGCACGGAATCACCCGCCTTTTTATCCGGGCAGACCGCATGAACCGTATAACCGACCATCTGCAACGCCTGAAAAGGAACCATGACCTCGTAATCTTCGACAAAATCACCGACCAGCATCAAGATTTTCTTCGCTGCCATTATAAACTCCTTTGTTGTCATTGAAGGGAACATCGCCAGCTGCCTTAAGCTGCGTCAGCTGCCCTTCAATAGTAGCAGAGTTTACCCATGGAGCAATTTCCGGCGCTGGCGTTTTTCGGCCGCTTATCGAGCACGACCAGGCTGTTGAAAAACAGTCCGCCGAGCCCATGGATGGGTGATCAAAAGCAATGACACCTCGGAATGGCGCTAGTTTAAGGGGCGATGGCAGCAAAACCGGGACTGTCGCCTCACGGGGCTGTCCCAGGTCTTTGCGGTGCGGACCGCGACAGTTTCATGGCTCGCAAACTCTTGGGACAGCCCCCGATGACCCTGGGGACAGTCCCGAGTTTACTGCAAAGTTGCTTAAACTAGCGACATTCAGGACACCACCCTTTTCTCCACCGGGCTTAAAAAAGGCCAAGGATGGGCTTTTTCAACAACCTGCTACTGAGCAACGCCGGAAACAGTGTCTGTCATACCGATAAAATCAGCCCGTTTCGCTCAGCTGACAACGGCTTCAAGCTCGGCAAACGCAGCCTGCAGCGCGGCTTCGGCATGCAGGGCCGTGGTGCTGAACAGGGGTAGCTCGGTATCGCTCTGGCGCACCAGCAGGGGGATTTCAGTACAGCCCAGAACAACCCCTTGGGCGCCTTGCTGCTTCATCCCCTCGATAATATTCAGATAGCGCTGCCGGGAAGAATCCGTGAATACTCCCCGGCACAGCTCGTCAAAAATCACCCGATGAACAAATTCACGCTCCGGCGCAGCCGGAATCACCACCTCAAGACCGAACTTGTCCTGCAACCGCTGGCGGTAGAAATCCTCTTCCATGGTGTAGCGTGCTCCGAGCAGCCCGACTTTGCCCAATCCTTGGGCCTGAATGGCCCGGCCGGTGGCATCGGCGATATGCAGCAGCGGGACCTGGAGCGAAGTTTCAATGGCCGGGGCGACCTTGTGCATCAGGTTGGTACAGATCAGAATCAACTCGGCACCGTTCTGCTCAAGACCCTGGGCTGCAGCCGCCAGAACCCGCCCCGCTTCATCCCAGCGGCCCGAGGTCTGCAGCTGTTCAATCTCGGCAAAATCGACACTGTGCAAAAGGATTTTTGCCGAATGCAGCCCCCCGCAGCGCGCCCTGACCCCTTCGTTGAGTAACTGATAATAAAGAATGGTGGATTCCCAGCTCATGCCGCCTAACAGGCCGATGGTCTTCATCTTGATCTCCTTGGTGTCTACAGAATAGAACTCAAATAAAAAATAAGGATTGTGTAGACAGAGTAAAGCGCATAATCTGTTCTCAAAACAGATACAGTTTTTTAAAAACTAAACCATAACAGATCAAACAGAATGGGAACGCCCTTGGAACAGGATCTTTTTCGCTACCGTCGGGTTGAAAAACATATCTTAACGTTGATCGAGAGCGGCTCCCTGAAAAAGGAAGAGAAACTCCCGTCCCTGCGTCAGCTCAGCCGCCAACTGCAGGTCAGCATTTCGACGGTCAGCCAGGCCTATCTGGAACTGGAAAAAAAAGGGGTGATCAGCTCCCGCGAACGGTCCGGGTTCTTCGTCACCGCCACGGCCCGGGAACTGCCCCAGCCGGTCAGCCGCCCGCAGTTGCCGATGATTCCGACTTTCGGCCAGCGCAGCGACCTGATCCAGACCGTGCTGGAGGCCCTCGGCAACCACAGCCTGCTCCCCTTCGGCGTGGTTTCTCCGGCGGAAGAACTGCTTCCCGGCAAGACCCTGACCCGCCTACTGACCACAGCGCTGCGCGCCGATCCGGCCAAAGGCTTGAACTATACCGGTGTTCACGGCGACCTGGAACTGCGGCGGCAGATCGCCATGCGTTCCCTGGACGCCGGCATTACCACCAGCGCCGAAGAGATCCTCATCACCAGCGGCGCCCTGGAAGGGATCGCCATCGCCCTGCGCCTGCTGACCCGACCGGGTGACAATGTGCTGATTCAGTCGCCAAGCTATTTCTGTTTTTTACAGTTACTCGAAAACTGCGGTCTGCGCGCCATCGAAATCCCATCGTCGGCAACCGGTATCGACCCCGACGACATCCGCCGGGCCATTGATCGGTTTGATATCCGTGCAGTCATCATGGTTCCTAATTTCAACAACCCGGACGGCAGTCTGACGCCGGATGAGGTCAAAAAAGAGATTGTCGGAATTCTGGCCCGGCGCAATATTCCGCTGGTAGAAGATGATGTCTACGGGGAACTTTCCTTTGCCGGGCGGCGACCGGCAACCTGCAAAAGCTTCGATGAACAGGGGCTGGTCATCCTGGCCTCATCCTTCTCCAAAACCGTTGCACCGGGCTACCGGGTCGGTTGGATGATCCCCGGCCGCTTTTACGAAAAAGCGGTCGAGCTGAAAACCACCACCAATATCTGCACCGCCTCACCCAATCAGATGGCGTTGGCTGCGTTTTTGCGGGAGGGGTATTATGATCGACACCTGCGCCGCTTGCGCAGGGCCATTGAAACCCAGATGGAAACCGTGCTGCTGGGACTGAAACGCGATTTCCCGCCCGCCACCCGTGCCGCCCACCCGGCCGGAGGCGCTGCGGTCTGGGTCGAACTACCGCCGGGGATCGATGCAGTGGAATATTTTTACCGGGCCCGGGCCATGGGGATCAGCCTGGCACCGGGGCCAATATTTTCCACCCAGGACCGCTACAACAATTTTATCCGTTTAAGCTGTAACGGTATCTGGAACGAACGGTTGGAACAGGGCCTCGCCCGACTCGGGGAGCTGGCTCGGGAGTTGAGCCGCGCCTGAGTTTCCGCAAAACCGCCCAGATCAAAATATGCCGAAGCCAAAAGGGTCTGCCTCATTAAAAACAAGGGTATTTTCTCCGGTGACAAAAGCCGTCCCTTTAATGCTTGGATAAATGTGCTCGTCTTCAATACGGACATGACCTTCAAAGATACTGCCAGTGATACTTTCCTGCCGCCAAATTTGTCCCGGAGCAAGTTTTTTATCCGCCATCAGGCAAGCCAGTTTGGCACTGGTTCCCGTCCCACAGGGTGAGCGGTCATAAGCGCCGCCGGGACAAAGGACAAAATTCCGACTGTCGGCGGCCTTCGTCGAAGGGGGCCCAAACAATTCGATATGATCAATAGGCTGGCCCTTTGCGCCGGTGATCCCCGCTGCGCTCAGTGCAAGCCGGATGTTTTCAGCACAGTCCGTTAACCCATCAATATTTTGGAAATCGACCTGCTGCCCATGATCCGCGGTCAGAAAAAACCAGTTTCCGCCCCAGGCAATATCGCCAGAGATGGTCCCGTATTCCCCGGCACGGACAGAAATTTCTTGCTTAAACCTGTAGCTGGCGACATTGTTCACCGTTACTTCGCCTGAGTCATGAAGAAAGGTATTGACGTTCCCAACCGGAGTCTCAATAACATGAGGCCCAGGAGTTATCCGCCCGAGATAGGCGAGGCTACTCACAAGGCCGATCGTGCCATGCCCACACATTCCTAGATATCCAATATTATTAAAAAAGACCACACCTGCGGTATTCGATGGGTTTTGCGGCTTACAGAGCAAGGCCCCAACAATCTCTGCAGAACCTCGGGGCTCATTCACAATTCCGGCCCGCCAATGATCATATTTGTTGCGGAAGACTTCTCTGCGTTCGGCCATATCTCCCTCCCCAAGATCAGGGGCTCCGGTGATAACCAGGCGAGTGGGTTCACCACCGGTGTGGGAATCTATGGCATAGATTTTTGTCGCTTGCTTTATTGTCACGGTTCAAACCTCATAATTAATTTCCATCCGGAAACGGCTTTTTCCCGCTGTGGTAGCATCAATCTGCAGGCTGACTTGTGCGGCGTAACGGTGTACGCCTCCGCGCAAATCCTTGATTTCCTTGCCACAACGGAAAACTACTCGTTTCCAATCTGAAAACTTAATGATTGCCGTCCAGTGTTTCCGGATGACAACGAATTAAATACGGTATATTCACACCGCCACCACCAAGCAGGTTTGATAAACGGAGCCGGACCACGCACTGGCGAACCAGAGGTTCTATTTCGGGTTGCTACGGGTTTTATCCTCAATCTTGTTTGGCAGCGACAGAAGCTATCAACGCGGACTGGGACTGCAACGGAATCAAAAAAAACTCCCCAAAAACACTTGCAGGAGACCAACGTCACGCAGAAATCAGGCTTTCGAAAATTATCAATATCGACTCTCGCAACAGGCGGGATTCCTCCCGATTATGACAACCTCTCATCCAACAATGTTTTTAATATAATCTCTTTGGTGATAGCTAAATGCTCACGCATACAGCGTTGGGCACGCCCTCCTTCGCCTGCAATAATGAAGTTGAGAACCTGCCTGGCGGTCACAATGGCATTGCGGATATTTTCGGAAGAGGCGGTCTGAAAAATGACCGAAGTCTTTTGATTGACCATGAGATGAATAATTTTCAGCAGTTCACCGAGTAGGGGATTTTTCCCGGCCCGCGCAATTTCTACATGAAAAGCAATGTCTTCAGTCAGATAGAGATATTCTTCACCGTAGCTATTTTCAAGTCTTTCGAAGACTTCTTGAAGAACCACAATCTGTTCTTCACTAATGACTTCCGCCGCCTTCTGGACCGCATGGCACTCCAAAACCTCACGAATTTCCATAAGATTGTACACGCTGGCATGGCGGAAAAGGCTACAGACATCGGCTTCCTTCAGAGCATTTTCTTCGGGAGGAGGATTCTTGATGAAGGTTCCTTTCCCTTGAATAACGACCACCTTGTCCATGACCGCAAGGGCATTTATTGCTTCACGGATCGTCGATATTCCGACTCCGTACTTGCCTGCCAATTCGCGGTAGTTGGGTAATTGGTCATCAGGCTTGAGCTGATGGATCTCTATTTCCTTTAAAATTCGCTTTACAACCTTTTCTGGAGCGGAATCGGTTTTAATTTTCATAGCAGTTCACCAGATCATCTCGTCATCTGAAATATCGTCGTTGGTAATCGTCAGTGACCAAAAATCACTTTCGGAATGAAAGTCGTCACGACAGGACAATAGCTTACCAGGGCTAATACTAATAAATTCATCAAAATAAATGGGAAAATTGCCCAGCAAACCTTTTCGAAAGCTTCACCCGAAATGACCGAAGCCGCAAACAGACAACAACCGACCGGGGGCGTTGCCAGCCCGGTAATCAAATTGAGGCATGTCATAACCCCGGCCTGGAGAGGATCAAGGCCAATCTGGATATACAGAGGGATGAGGATAGGCGTCACCAGAATGACCGCTGGAGCATAATCCATGAACATCCCTAACAACAATAACGCCAAGTTAACCAGAATCAACACCTGCCAAGGTGACGATGTGACATTCATTATTGCTTCTGCCAACTTCATTGGGACTTGCTCCATCGCAAGGACCCAACCGAACAAAGCAGCGGCTGCAACAATAATCATAATGGCACCGCTCTCTATCGCACTGTCCCTCATCGCAGACAAGATCTGCTTCAGGCCCAGGTTACGGTAAACCACCAACCCGACGAAAAAAGAATAAAAAACAGCAATGGCGGCAGCTTCGGTCGGGGTACAAAAGCCCGTTGCAATCCCCCCGACAATAATAACGGGAAGCATTAATCCCCAACTCACCTCTTTGAAACACTTCAGCGCTTGTTTGGCCGTATAGCGTCGCTCTCTTTTCGGAAAATTGTATTTTTTCGCATAATAAAAAACCACAAACATCTGGAAAACCCCAACCAATATGCCAGGAATGATCCCGGCTAAAAACAGATCGCCAATCGAAACATTACTGATTGCACCGTAAAGGATGAAAGCCAAACTGGGAGGAATGATTGGCCCCATGGTTGAAGATGCAGCGGTTACCGCAGCGCTGAAATCTTTTGGATACCCCTTTTTAACCATTGAAGGAATCAGGACTGAACCTACTGCGGTCGTATCCGAAATTGCTGCTCCGGTACAGCCACCGAAAAACATACTGACGACGATATTAACATGGGCCAGACCTCCCCTGAGGCGACCTACTAGCATGTCGGAAAATTCGATCAATGATTCCGTAGTTCCAGTCAGGTTCATCAACTTGCCTGCCAGAACAAACAATGGCACCGAAAGAAACACAAAGGCATCCGTCGCTCTAAACAGTTTTATCGGTATCAATAAAATAGACAGGTCCGGGTTGAACACCAGATAGGTGAGAGAACCCGCTAATAAAGACAACACAACCGGGATACCCAGCGCGAGAAACACAAAAAAGCTGGCGATCATTATGGCAACAGACATGACATATCCTCTCTTGCCAATTTTTTCTCACCCTCCTGACAAAGAATAACAATATTCTCAATCATGAAAATCAGCATAAACAATCCAGACAGGGGAATAGCGAGATACATCCAGCTCATCGACAAAAACCGCATGTAAGCAGCTGAGACGTCCCAAACTTTGATGGTTTGCAGGATCCCCGAGACGATCAGAAAGAGAGAGAGCAGAGCGATCAGGGCACATGCCAGTATTTTTATATATTTCTGCCAAGTCCTGGGTGCCAGCTTGATGATCAGTTCAATCTTGGCGTGAGAATTGTCTCTCAACGCCGTCGCCGTTCCCATAAAGGTTAGCCAGACAAATGCGTATCGCGCCACTTCCGAAGACCAGCCCAGCGAGTACCCCCAGAAAAAACGTAACACAATATTTGCAAACACCACCGGCGTCAGAATAATCATTGCCACGAGGCATACCAATCGAGACACACGCCAGGCAATATCTGCAGCAGACGTCAATATTTTTCTCATGATCGTTCCGTTCACAGAAATCTGAAAAATAGACTTATCAAATGAAATATTGAAGCAGAAAGCCAAGACCGCTCCCCCTTGCGGTCTCGTCATGACAATTAGAGTAATTCTTGTGGAATCCCGGCCTCAGGAGCAGCGCCAACCGGATTCAAAGCTTGAATTTCATCAAACCAGACTTTCCACTGCGGATATTTGGCGAACCACTTGTCGTAGACCGGCTGGGCAGCCTTAATGAACGGTGCCATATCGGGATAGGTCACTGTTTTACCTTGTTTTTCAAGAGCATTGAGGACTTTTTTATCATTCATATGACTCCATTCCACCTGCAGCGCAAGAGTCTCTCTTGCTGCTCCCAGGATGATATCCTGCTGCTCTTTGGTCAGCGATTCCATCTTTTTAGGAGAGATCAGGAAGACAAACCCAGACCAATAGTGGAAGGTCATGGCCACAGAATCCTGGGCCTCGAAGAACCGGGTGGTATAGCTTAAATAAGGGGCATTGTCCTGGCCTTCAACAGCATTCATTTTAAGGGCGGTATACAGTTCCCCCCAATCGATGGGGGTCGGTGCTGCGCCGAAGGCTTTATACATGTCGAGAAAAATCGGGTTCATCATACAGCGAATCTTGAACCCTTTCATATCGGCAAAACTATGAATCGGTTTTTTGCTGGTGATACAGGTTCCGGTGCCGTCTTCGGACAGACCGACAGCTTTCACTCCAATCTGTTTTTCCAGTTCGTCCAGGATTTGCCGAACGGGGTAACTTTGTAGCCCGGCGGTAAGGTGTTGGTAGTTTTTAAACAAAAAAGGCAGGTTGATAAATTGCAGGTCATCCAGGAAACCGGAAACATTCCCCGTTGAGGTCAGGCTGAAGTCAACAGCACCTTCCCGCAAAAATTCAATCAATTCTTCGGGGCTGGAAGTTAACGTTCCACCAGGATAAATTTGAATTTTAATCTCCCCGTTGGTTCTTTTTTCAACGAGTTTTTTAAAGACTTCGACTTGGAGCTGAATGGCACTGTTAATATTGTTTTCGTGAGCAAATTTGAGGGTAACAGGCTTTGCCTCGACCCTGACAGCAAGACAGACAAACCCCATTATCATTACGAACGAGGCCAGCCCTTTCACTTTCGGCAACTTGAACATCTTGATCCTCCTGGGAATGTGTTCCGAACATACCTTCACTAAAAGATACTTTCAAAAGCAACGGCGCTCTTCCTCAATGGACACGGCGCTGGGTCCACACTTCCAACTTTAGAGCTCTATTCAAGCAACCAAACGTTTGATTTTTGCACCCTAGCAAGACCTCATCACGCCTGTCAATATTTATCTGATGACATGATCAATAAACAACACACTAACCATCGACGACATCCGCACGATTATTAATAAATTATCGATATATAAATTAGTTACATGTATTTTATTCATCAGCTAGAAATCAACACTATCAACACATGCTTTAAAAATAAATCATGTCGTCAGATCTATTTGCGATAAGAATTCCAACTATGAAGCAAAACAACAGGACCATGGAAACACCGGCATCTAACAATAAAAGAGCGGGGCCGGGGGACAGCAAAACAGTGAGTGCTAAGCTCCCTTTAGCCCGCTAAGGTTACAAATCAACGGGACAATAACAACATCAGGTTTTATATGTTATACTTGCTCTCCAAATATGAAACTTAATATCCATTAACAGCATGTTCCCTTTGCGAGTTCTCCGGAGGACAGGTGGCACCGTCATATATTATTCCCGCATTGGCTCGGTCATTCGAAGTCATTGATTATATTTCCAAGGCTCCGCAGGGGGTGACTTTCAGCGAGATCGTCAATTACCTGCAAGCGCCGAAAGCCTCTATTTACCGGATTTTGCACACCCTGGAGAGCGCCTCCTGGGTGGCCCGGCAGGGGGATAGATACCATCTCGACTACATGTTTATCCATTACGGGATGCTGACCCTGTCGCGTCGTGACCTGCCCAAGGTGGCCGGCCCTTACCTGCAGCAGTTGACCGAGGAGCTGGGCGAAACCACCCACCTGGCCGTTCTGTCCGGCAAGCAGAGCATGCTCGCCGCGGTTCGCGAAAGTCAGCATCATATCAAGCTGTCCTCCCCGGTCGGCACCCTACTGCCCCTCAACTGCACCAGCCATGGCAAAATTTTCCTGGCCTGGACGGTCACCACTCCGCTGGAGGACTTCCTTAAAGATGTCGAACTGGTGCCCAGAACAACCCACTCGCTGACCACGGTGGACGCCTTAAAGGAAGAGATTGCCCAAATCCGGAAGCAAGGCTATGCCTTGGACAATCTGGAATTTTTCGACGATATCCGCTGTTGTGCGGCACCGGTCTTTGACGGTACCGGCCGTTGCGTCGGCGCCATCGGCACCACGGCCACGGCGGTGCGCTTCCCCTTGAGTGCGGTGGAGCAGATCTCCATCAAGGTTAAAAACACGGCAGCAGCCATCTCCGAAGCCATGGGCAAAAAAGCCTCTTGAATTGACTTTTCCCGCCCTGCTCCTGCAGGGCGGGGGCAATGCCCACTCCACCCTCCCAACCAACCGATCACCATTGCCTCGCCGGCAACTCAACAGGCCAGCTGCAGATCCCTGAAGGAAAGTTCCTGAACGGACCTTTCTGAACAGTTCCGCCAGCGTTCTCATTGTCACATTTTTTAACGTCAATCACTATTGACAGCCGCACTATTTGGTGTACATTTTTTTATATCATAAACCTTGTTTCATATTTAAAACCAAAGGAGGTCACATGAAAAAGCTGACTATCGCCATGGTCATGTTCCTGCTCTCCATCGGGCTCGGTTTGGGCATCAGCACTCCCAAAGCCGCGGCGGCAACCTATCTGTTCAAGTATGCCAACACTCAGTCCGCCAGCCATCCCCGCAGCAAATCGATGGAATTTTTCAAAACGGAACTGGAAAAGGCTTCGGGTGGGCGGATTGCTGTTGAACTCTATTTTGGTGGCGTCCTGGGCAAAGAGGCCGATACCCTCGACATGGTGAAAATGGGAGCGATTCAAGGTGTTCGGGGCGGCTTATTCGAAAGAGCGAACAAGCAATATTTGATCTACACCCTGCCCTTTATGTTTGAAAACACCGCTCAGGTTCTCGCTGCCATGAACAGCCCGATCGGTCAGAAAATCAATGAAGGGGCATTGCAAAACGGCTATTACATCCCTGCCACCGGCGTTGCCGGGGGCTTCCGCAACATCACCAACAGCAAACGACCCATCGCCACTCTGGCGGATATCAAAGGGCTGAAAATGAGAACGCCGCCCATTGATATGACCATCAAAACCTTCCGTGCCTTGGGCGCCAACCCGCAGCAAGTCCCCTATACGGAAACCTATATGGCCCTGAAAACCGGGGTTGTTGATGGTCAGGAGAACCCGTTTTCCAATATTGTCGATATGAAATTTTATGAAGCACAGAAATACCTGTCCGTAGTGAACTGGCAGGTTCATCCCGACCCGTTCTACGTCAACCCGGCCTGGTATAAAGCCCTGCCCGCCGATCTGCAGACAATTTTTGACCAGGTGGCCAAAGAGACCATCAAAAGGTCGAATGACCTCTGGCTCGGCTCCGAGGATGGATTTTTCCAGATTCTGAAAAAGAAACTGGCCGTAAATACCCTGACACCCCAAGCCCGGGCAGAATTCCAGGAAGCCGTAAAACCGGTCTGGCAAGGCTATGTCGATGATGGTTTCTTCACCTGGGACGACATCAATCAAGTGAAGAAGTTTACCGAATAAACCAGCTCCAGGAGCCTCCGGCGAACCCGCGTCGGTCCCGCCGGAGGCATAACAACAGCCATGACACCATTCAAAACAATCATCCACCGCAGTCAGTCCGGACTGGCCGTGCTGCTGGAAAAAACGGTCACGGTGTGTTTTGCGGTCATCTTCCTGCTGACCATCATGCTGGTCATGCTGCGTTATCTGTTCAACTCGTCCATCAGCGGCGGACATGAACTGATCGGCTATCTGTTCATCTATACGACCTCCCTCGGTGCGGCGGTCTCCATCTGCCGCAACGAACATATCCGGATCGCCTACTTTGTTGATCTGCTGCCACCGGTTCTGCACAAACTGAGCAGAATCCTGGGGGCTGTGCTGGTCGCGGCCATCAACCTGATTATCGCTTACCTGAGCCTGTCCTGGCTCAGTCAGGTCGGTGATTCTCCATCGCCGGTGCTGAGAATCCCCATGTGGGTCGTCGAAATTTCGGTGCCCATCGGCTGCCTGTTCTCAGTATTGTTTTGCCTCACCACAATTATCCGGGAATTGCTTGGCCAAGAGGAGGACGATTCAGCATGACTCTGCTGCTCCTCTCCCTGACCGTGTTGCTGCTTCTGGGAATTCCCATTGCCTATGCCCTGGGCCTGTCCGGGTTCATCTATTTCCTGGTCGACCAGCCGCTGCTCCTCGGCATCCTTCCGCAGCGCCTTTATTCGGGGATGGAATCCTATTCGATGATCGCCCTGCCGCTGTTTTGCCTGATGGGCTACCTGATGAATGCCGGTGGCATCACCGCCCGGCTGATCGATTTTTCCCTGCTGTTCGTCGGTCGTTTCCGCGGCGGCCTGGGCCTGGTCAATGTGTTGTCGAGTATGATTTTCGGCGGGATTTCCGGCTCTTCAGTCTCCGACACAGCCTCGGTCGGGGCGATCCTGATCCCGGAGATGCAGAAAAAAGGCTACAGCGTTGAATATTCCAGCGGCATCACCGTGGCCTCCTCAACCATGGGGATGATCATCCCGCCCAGCGTGCCGATGATCATCTATGCGCTGGCTGCGGAACAATCCGTCGGCCGGCTGTTTCTGGCCAGCGCCATTCCCGGAATCCTGATCGGCATCTTGATGATGGTCATCGCCCTGGTCATCTCTTATCGAAAAAAGTTGCCCCGCGAAGCAGCGCAGCTCTCTACAGCAGAAAAGAAAAAGTGCCTGCAGCGGGCGATCCTGGCCTTGATCATGCCGATTTTCGTCATCGGTTCCATTGTTCTGGGGGTCGCAACCGCGACTGAAGCCGCTGCCATCGGCGTGCTTTATTCCCTGCTGGTCGGGTTCTTGGTCTTTAAAACCCTGCGCTTGCGCGACATCCCGGAGCTGGCTCAAAAGGCGATCATCACCAGCGCCAACGTCATGATCATCATTGCCTTTTCCAAACTCTACATCTGGATTCTGGCCCTGGAACGGGTTCCGCAGATGCTCGCAAGCGGGGTGATGAACCTGGGGCTGCCGACCTATGCCGTGTTTATCACCGTGATCCTGATCATTTTGGTCTGCGGCACCTTTATCGACGTCTCCCCGGCCATCTTATTACTCACCCCGGTCTTTCTGCCGCTGGTCGTCGCCTTTGGCATGGACGGCATTCAGTTCGGGGTTATTCTGATCACCGGCCTGGCGGTGGGTCTGGTGACTCCGCCGGTCGGCATGTGCCTGAACGTGGCATCGGCCATTTCCAAGCTGGAAATAGGGGCGATTTTCACCGCCGCGCTGCCGTTTCTGGCCGCCAATCTGCTCACCCTTTTACTGATCGCTTTTGTACCGGCGTTAACTCACTGGCTACCCTCACTGTTAATGCCGTAAATCGAACCAAACGGAGAAAATTCTTATGGATGTTAGACACCCGATCCACCCCGACCACAGCAAAACCTTTAGCACCGACCAGTTGCGCCAGGAATATCTGATTTCCCAGCTCTTCACCCCGGGACAACTGAACCTGACCTACAGTCATTTTGACCGGATCATTGTCGGCGGAATCATGCCGACGCTCACCCCTCTGGCTCTGGAAGGGGGAAAGATCCTCGGTGCCGAGTCATTCTTCGAACGCCGCGAAGGCGGTGTCATCAACATCGGCGCGCCGGGCACGGTGATCATCGACGGAACCGAGTATCCCCTCGGCCGGCACGACGGGCTGTATATCGGCAAAGGTGCTGGGACGGTCTCCTTCGCCAGCGCTGACAGTGCCACGCCGGCCAAATTCTACCTTCTGTCCGGCCCGGCTCATCAGGCCTACCCCCATCAGCGAGTCACCCGGGAGGATGCCCGCCAAGTTCATCTCGGCAGCCTGGCGGAGTCGAACGAACGCACCATCTACCAGTATCTGCACCCGGAGGTCCTGAACAGCTGCCAGCTTTGTATGGGGATGACGGTCCTGGAACCGAACTGCGTCTGGAACACCATGCCGACTCATACCCATGAACGCCGCATGGAGGTGTACCTCTATTTTGATATGGATCCCGAGGCGCTGGTCTTCCATCTGATGGGGCCGCCGGATGAAACCCGCCACCTGGTCATGCGCAACGAGGAAGCGGTTATTTCACCCAGCTGGTCAATCCACAGCGGGGTGGGCACCAGGAACTATACGTTCATTTGGGGGATGGTGGGAGAGAATCAGACCTTTACCGACATGGACGCTGTCGCCATGCAGGATATCAAGTAAGCCTGACCGGCAGGGGGGTCGGCCCGGGCAGATCGCCCGGGCCGGTTTTGTCCTTATCGAGTCATTGAAAAACGGTCTGTCGAGGCCCTGGGATGGGTGATGAAAAACAGTCCTTGCTGCGCGAAGCGATTGGTTTTACGGAACGGGAACAAACGCATTTTTTCCAGTTCCCAAAAGTCCCGAGAGCAATGGTCTTAACAACCTGTCAGATAAACCGCTTCATCAGCTCATCGAGCTTTTCATCCATATTGTCCAGGGTCACCCCGAACTGGCTGCAGGCCAGATCAATACGTTCGCGCCGCCCCGGCAATTCCAGATCGTTAACCCGGCCGAGCAGCCCCAGTCGTCGTCCCAGCTGATAGCGCATCCGTTCTTCGGCCGGCAACTGCAGGAAATTTTCGATCACTCCTGCCATGGCCGCTTGATCCTGGGGCAATTGTCCTTCGATCTCCTGAAACAGGTTGAGAATATGATCGCTGCGCAGGAAGCTGGTCACCCCCTCTAACTGACGCAAAAACAGCAGCAACTCTTCCGCGACTTCCAGATCGGTCAATTTGTCGAAGTGGCCGCTCTGCCAGGCCTCATACAGTTCGGTATGGTTGGGAATCGCCAGGGTGCGCAGGCGGATATAATCAGGATTGATCTGGTTGATCGCCGCTGCCGTAGCCAGGGCATGTTCCCGGGACCACCTGCGCCCGCCCAGTCCAGGCATGACATATTCGGACAGTTCCATCCCGGCGGCCTTCACCTTAAGCCCAGCCCGCACATGCTGAGCCTGACTGGTCCCCTTCTGAACCATCTCCAGAACTTCATCCGCGCCCGATTCAAGACCGATATGCACCCGGTTCAGGCCGGCGACGGCAAAACGTTCCAGATCGGCAGCCTCAATTCGATCAATGGTCTGGGCGCGGGCATAGGTAGTGATCCGCTTCGGCCAGGGGAAACTGGCCCGGATATGCTCGAGAATTTGCACGATATCATCGGGCTTGGCCACCAGGCTATTGGCATCTTGAAGAAAAATCGACTTTTTCCCGCCGGCAAGCCAGTTATGTGCCGCATACAGAGCCATTTCCGTAGCTTCGTCAAGGTCATCCGCAAGCCGGCCCAGCTCACGATAGGTGACCGGCCCGTAGCGCTGTTGATACTCCTCAATCCGTTCCAACTGGGTTGCCACCGTATCGATGTCGAGCAGGACATGGGACAGCGGCCTCAGGGAGAATTTTTCTCCCTTGTAAACCGGGCAGAAGGTGCAGCGGTTCCATGGGCAATTGCGAGTCACCCGCAGCAACAGGCTGGCGGCCTCGCTCGGCGGGCGAATCGGGCCTTGCTCGAACCCGGCATAGGACTTTTCATCGGCTTTATTTTTTGGCATAGGCTTCATCTCAAAACGCCTGTTATTTCAACAAAAACAGTCAGCATTTAATTGGCAACAATCCCGACCACCTCAGCCATACTCATCGGGACCGGTTATCGAGATATTCTGTAACCTTTATTCTAACAGGAAACCCGACAAAAATTCAGCAACCCCTGAAACCAGCGGCTACAAAACAACCTGCCGAGTCCATGGCCGGACGATCAGAATCAGTGCCGATCCGCTAACTCGTTTCTGCCCGAAAACCGCCCTTTTCCGCAATCTCGGTGTTGATCTACGCACTTGATTGTGCGCGTAAAGCACTACACCTCCGCACAAACGCTTGATTTCCTTGACCTTGCGAAAAATCTCCGGTTTCCAGATCAGAAACGTTGCAGTACCCCACCGGAGTTTCCGAATGAAAACGAACTCACTGAATTCATAAGGTGAGAAAAATCACTTTTCCACGCCGTGCTTGAAAAATCCAGGACGGAACTTTTTCAGCAACCGACAAAAATCATGCTACAATTGGAAAAACTTTTTCAACGGAGACAAAATAATGATCCATAAATCACGACTTACATCGATAATGATAACGACTTTCCTTCTCTTTATCGTCCTTCCCGCCGCTGCGGCGCAGCCCCCGGCTCAACCAGAGGATGTTCCCCGCATCAGCGTGGCGGATCTGTTGCAGCTGCAGGCAGCGGAACAGGTGATCATCATCGATACCCGGACCGAAGGGCAGTGGCAGCAGGCCAAGGATAAAATCCCCGGAGCCATTCGCCTGACCAGCCAAAGCGACCTGGCCCGTCTGCAACAGACCCTGACGCCGGACGCCGCCCTGGTCACTTACTGCACCTGACACAACGAAGCGTCCAGTGCCGGTCTGGCACTGCTGCTCCTGCAAAACGGTTTCACCCGCGTCTGGGCCTTGCTGGGCGGTTACCATGCCTGGACCGATGCCGGGCTTCCCGTTGCCAGCAAAGAATGAAAGGACAGCCACATGAAAGGAACCCTAACTCCTGGAACCAAGCATACCCACAGCTATGTGGTCCCAAAGAACAAAACCGTCCCCTTTGTTTTTGAGGAAGCCGAGTTGTTCCAACAAATGCCGCAGGTCTTCGCCACGGCTTTTATGGTCGGGCTGATGGAATGGGCCTGTATGGAGACCATGAAACCCCATATGGACGAGGATGAAATCAGCCTCGGCGTCGATATCTGCGTCTCCCACCTGGCTGCTACACCGCCGGGGATGACAGTCGAGGTCGAAGCGACCTGCGTGGCCGTGGAAGGTGCCAAAACCAAATGGAGCCTGGTCGCCAGGGACGAACAAGACATCATCGGCAAGGGCACTCACGAACGCTTTACCATCAAAGCGGAAAAATTTGCTAAAATAGTTGAAAAGAAATCGGCCGGATAGCAGGCCGGTGGACCGCTGGCGGTTAACCGGGTATTATTCTGAGCCAAACCTATTTTTCATTCACCCCAACCAGGATTAAAGGAGAGACAATATGACCGAATGGAGCTGCGACAATCCGGAAGAACATTGCGATTTCCATGCCTGCCAGCTGACCGCAAGCACGCGCAATCCTGAGATCGACAAGATGTTTGAAAACCCACGCTACGCCTGTACCAACTGCGGCGCCAAAGTCCATGACGCCCGCAATGTCTGCCGCCCTAAAGAACTCTAGAAGTTTTCCCAACGACCGGCCTCTGCAACTGTCTGCAGAGGCCGGTGTTATCGCCCCCACAAAACCAGCCGCAACCAAGGACAGGTTCCAATCGGCACCGGCAGCAGTGCTGGTTTCAGGTTGAAAAGATCGATTTCCGGATGAAAACGGTTAGAAACTAACGACAACTCCGGCCAGCAGATTGAACTGCCAGAACAAATCTCCCTTCACCTGAACACGGCAGGCATTGCCGGATTCGCAAAAGACCGAGCCGCTACCGTTGAACAGGGTGCCGAAGCCGCGCCCTTCCAGGCGCAGGCCCAGATGCTCAGACAACTGCAAGCGCAACCCGCCGCCAAGGCTGAGAGAAAACCGCGTTTCCGAGTCTCCCTGTTCAGGACTCAGATAAGTGAGACCAAGCCCCCCGGACACAAAAGGCAGCAGCCTTTGTTGCTCCGTTGCGGTCGGGTAATAAGAGCCGCCGAGGTGGAGATAGTCGATCTTGATGTCCATGCGCGGATCGCCGGAGAACACCACCCCATCCCCTTTTAAGGGTGTCTCCTGGTGACTGTAGAACAACTCGTAAAACGCCCCGCTTCGGGTTTTGTCGGCCATGCCCAGGATCAGTCCGAAATTCCCCCCATCGACCAGATCAAGGGAGTCTCCGTTCTCCGCGTTCTCAAAACCACCGCCAAAGGCGTAACCAAGCAGCGGGGTCACTTCGTAGTCATCGGCCGCCGCAGTTCCCGGCAAAAGCATGAACGTCAAGCCACAGAAGAGGGCAGCAGCGAGCAATCTCAGCGGGCACATAGAGCAGATCCTTTCCGGTGTAGGCAGAGCAGGTGCTGAAGCATCAACGTCCAGGGGGCTGCGTTGTGCGGCCCCTTTCTCCCATAGTCTGCCATAGTGCGTTTGAATAACAACTTGTGCCTTCAGATCGGCAGATGACAGGGAGTTCGAGCTGCGTCGACAAGCGCCCGGGGCGGATTAGCGCGGGGCGGGACAGCTGAACCCTTCGAATTGAGAGCAGGCGGTGGTGACATAATCGAGCAAGAATTGGCGGGACGCCGGTGACAAGCCCAGCTGGTCGATCTCCCGACCCAGCTGATCCGGGTTACCATGACAGCCCAGGTAACCGTTGAGCCGGGCCGCGGCGGTGGAAGCGACCAGGTCTTGGACTGCCGGATAGACGCTGACCAGCTCAGCCAGCAGCCGGTCATAGCGCCGCAGATAATATTTCTGATGATAGTCTTCCGCCGGATAAAAAGTTCCGGCAGCTTCAATATCGGTCTGCACTGGCCGCTTGTGCTTCTCCTGAATCCGCTGTAACGACTCCAAGGCCTGCTGGTGCTGCCGATCATTCAGGTAAAAAATCGCGTTGCGGTACTGGCGACTGTAAACATTACTGGTGGGATCATGACTGGACCAGAAGACAGCCAGCAGCTCCGCATAGGAGATCTCCGCCGGGTTGAAGGTCACCTGGACCGTTTCCGTATAACCTTTCATCTGCCGGTAACTGGGCTCGGCTGCACTGCCGCCGGCATATCCGGCCATCGTCCGATAAACACCCTGCAAACTCCCGAACCGGGAGTCGACACCCCAAAATCAGCCAAGGGCAAAAAGTGCGGTCTCCAGATGCGCAGGAATGTGCTTATCCAGTTCCGGCAACGACCTGACGCTGCCGTTTGCGGCCAATGCCACCCCCGATCCGGAACCGAACAGCAGCACGGTTCCCCGGGCAGAGGTCAACAGATAAGCCCCGGCTCCGGCCAGCAGCAACAGTACGATGCTGAACAGGCTCGGCCAGAAAGCTGATGGTTTGGTGTGTTTCTGCATAAGGTTATTGTGGCATTGAGTGAGGTTGGGAGGCAAGGAGAGGGAGACATTTTGCTTGTACAAACCGGGAACATAGGTCACACAGCCGATAGGCCGAGCCTGCAGCCCCTGCCATCGGCGATACGAGAAGCCATATAAATCCCCCCGGCCCTTTTCCCAAGGGGGGAGTTGACCTGCTTTGGTTACTTCAATCAAATAAAAGAAAAATGCCTGCCGGTTTCATTTCCCTCTTTAGCAAAGGGGGATTAAGGGGGATTTGGAGTTCACTGCCAGGCCGGAACAGCACGTTGACCAACCAGAAAATCCGCCGGGTCTCGGCCCGGCAGCTCTGCGTGGGTGACCTTGACTGAGGAATTGTTTCACCCCCATCCCGACCTTTTCCCCCATCAAAGGGGGAAGGAGCATGATGCAGGCATAAGCTAAGACCGTTGACAATGTGATTGTTCGTCGAGTACGGAACAATATCCCATTTTCCCAGCACTCTGATAATTCCGCAGCCCCTACGTTCGCCGATGCGAGAAGCCTGCTTCTCGTTCAGGCGCATTCGACGACGCTGCGGCCTGTACTGGCTATGATCCGTGATTAAATGTTCGGTGACCAACCCTGCCGAATCACCAGCGCCCAACACAAACGTCGCCGGCTTCCGGAACAAACGAAATTCCCGAGCAATTAAGAAGGCCATTTTTTGCTTCCTTTTTGTTGGCCTGGACAAAAAGGAAGGCGGCGGCGGGGCCGAGACCCCGCGACTTTGACTGGGACCTTGAGATTGGATTGCCAGATCGCAACAGTCCATTAGATTAACCAGAGCAACCGGATAAATCCCCCCCGGCCCCCCTTTTTCCAAGGTGGGAGTAGTTGTTTAAATTTCCCCCTTTAGCAAAGGGGGATTAAGGGGGATTTGGCCTTTGGCCTTTGCTATCAGTGACTTTCCCCCGAAATTGTGGACAGTCCGAAAAGCTGCTACAACAGCATCAGGAGGACTGACATGAATTCGAAGCGAAAACGTTATACCCGTGAATTTAAGATCGAGACGGTCAATATGATAACCGGCAGCGATCATTCTGTGACTGAGGTGGCCAGAGATCTGGAGATCCACCCCAACACTCTTTATAAATGGATGCAGCAGTACAGCGAGAATCCCATGGAGGCCTTTCCCGGCAAGGGACAACAAGCCTCCGAAGCGGATGAATTCAGTCGTCTCAAGCGTGAAAACCAACGCTTGAAAATGGAGCGCGACATCCTAAAAAAAGCAATGGCCATCTTCTCCAACGACCCGAAGTGATCTTCCGTTTCATGCAACAGCATAAGACGGAATTTCCTATCTCGGTCATGTGCGAGGTCCTGTCGGTCTCACGTAGCGGCTACTATGCTTGGCTGAAGAATCCCGAATCCAAGCGCAAGCAGTCAAACAGCAAACTGCGAGAGAAGATACGGACGATCCATCGCGACAGCGGGGAGGCCTATGGCAGCCCCCGTGTTTATCAGGCGCTCAAAGAGCAGGGAGAAACCTGCAGCGAAAATCGCGTTGCCCGTCTGATGCGAGAAGATGGCCTGCGAGCAAAAACGAAGCGGCGCTTTAAGGCGACCACCAACTCAGAGCATAATTTGCCCGTCGCACCGAACCTGCTGGATCGGAACTTCTCACCAGAAGCACCGAACCAGGTTTATGCGGGCGACATCACCTATATCTGGACCGCCGAAGGCTGGCTTTATCTGGCCGTGGTCATCGACCTGTTTTCCCGGTCGGTTGTGGGCTGGGCCATGAATAAACAGATGACCCGGCAGTTGGTTATGAATGCTCTGACGATGGCGGTGCAAAGACGCAGACCGCCCTCAGGTGTCGTCTTTCATTCTGATCGAGGCTCACAGTATGCCAGCGGCGACTTTCAGAAGCTGCTGACCAAACACGGCATGCGTTGTAGCATGAGCCGCAAGGGCAATTGTTGGGACAACGCCCCGATTGAAAGTTTCTTTGGCAGTTTGAAGCAGGAACTGGTATTTCATCAAAAATATCCGACCCGCTTCCATGCTCGACAGAGTCTCTTTGAGTACATCGAGCGATTCTATAACCGCCGTCGCCTTCACTCGACTCTGGGCTACAAAAGTCCAGCCGATTATGAAGCGACCTATTTCAAACTTGTAGCTTAACCCGGTGTCTACGAAACCGGGGGAACGTCACAGGCATGAAAAATATCAGCCCCGTACCGCACGCCCCCCCTCAACCTGTATGTTGATTTTTCCCCGCAAACCCGTAAGATCAAACCAATCACAAAGAGACTATCCCGCCCTGCCAACAACAACCAAGGAGTCCCGAGATGGCCCATTACACTCTTAAATCCGGCTATTCACGCCTGGCCGAACGGTTGAATCGCTACCCGCAAGGGGCACCGCCTTCGCAACTTCTGTTCAAAATCCTCTCCTTGTTATTCAGCGAAAAAGAAGCCGAACGGGTCGCTCTGCTGCCTATCAAACCAGTAACCGCGGCCCAGGCCAGCCAGGTCTGGAAGATCAGTGAAACAGAAAGCCGCAAGCTGCTGGAAGAGTTGGCCGGACGGGCGATTCTGGTGGATATGGAGCTGAATGGGCGGCAGGTCTATGTACTGCCGCCGCCCATGGCCGGTTTTTTTGAATTTTCGCTGATGCGGACCCGCGGCGATATCGATCAGAAGCTGCTCAGCGAGCTGTTCTATCAGTATATGAACGTGGAAGAGGATTTCATCCGCGAACTTTTTACCAAAGGGGAGACCCAACTCGGGCGGACCTTTATCCACGAGCCGGTGCTCAGCAGCGCTGACGCTCTGCACGTTTTGGATTATGAACGCGCCAGCGAAGTGATCAAAACGGCCAGTCATATCGGCATTGGCACCTGCTACTGCCGCCACAAGATGCACCACCTGGACAGGGCCTGCGCGGCGCCCATGGAGGTCTGCATGACCTTCAACAGCACAGCATCTTCGCTGATCAAGCACGGCCATGTCCGCCAGGTCGAGGTCACCGAAGGGCTCGATCTGCTCCAGCAGGCCTACGACCACAATTTGGTCCAGTTCGGGGAAAATGTCCGCGAAGACGTCAACTTCATCTGCAATTGCTGCGGCTGTTGTTGCGAGGCCATGATCGCGGCCCGCCGCTTTACCATCCTCAATCCGGTCCACACCACCAACTTCATCCCGCAAATCGAGCAGAGCGGCTGTAACGGCTGCGGCAAATGCGTCAACATCTGCCCGGTCGAGGCCCTGGGACTGACCTCGGCCAACGACCCGCAGCGACCGACCCGCAAGCATGCCTCGCTGATCGAAGAACGCTGCCTCGGCTGTGGCCTCTGCGTCCGCAACTGCCCGCAGCAGGTCATCCACATGAAAGCACGTCCCGAGCGGGTCCTAACTCCACTTAACGGAGTCCACCGCGCCGTGGTCATGGCGGTGGAACGCGACAAACTGCAGAACCTGATCTTCGATAATCAGGCCCTGCTCAGTCACCGCGCCTTGGCTGCCGTGCTGGGCGCGATCCTGCGTTTGCCGCCGGTCAAACGGGTGATGGCGAGCAAACAGATGAAATCGCGCTATCTGGAAAAGCTGGTTCAGCGGGTGGGTCTGTAGCCTGCCCGAAACCGTTCATTTGTTGTCATCCGAAAACACTGGATGGCAACTAATAAAGTTTTCAGATTGGAAACGAGCAGTTTTCCGTTGTGCAAGGACATCAAGGGCTTGCACGGAGGCATACACCGTTACGCCGCACAAGTAAGCCGGCAGATTGACGCCGCCACAGCGGAAAAAAGCCGTTTCTGGATGGCAACTAATTGACGGTATAAACAACCTCGTCGGTCCAGACCGGTGCGACAGCGCTGTGCAGAAAAACCTCGGCCCTGGTGTGAAAGGTGCCTTTGCGCAACGGCCAGGCGAAGGTGATTTGCGGACTTTCGCCGACCAGCCGGTCATTGACGTACCAGCGGACCTTGCGCACGCCCGGGACATCGGTCAGGGCGAATTCAAAATATTCCGCGTCATCAGGAATCCGCGGATCCCGGGCCAGCAGCAGCCCGTTACTCGGTTTGCGGATCCGCAATTCATCTGTCGCCCGCTCCAGGCCGGTGGGCGTGGTTCCGGGGACAAACCATTCATCACGGCTATCGCACTGTTCGGCCGCAGGTAATCCGGAAGCAATACAGACCTGCTGCTTGACCAGGTTGGGGCTGAAATAGAGCGCCTGTGGCTCATGGTTCCGGTTCAGTTCGTTGAACACCGAGCGCAGCGCCAACACCGCGCCGGTCGAGCCGGTGACTTCGTGCATAGGGGCGTAATCGAGATTGCCGACCCAGATACCGACGGTGAAACGATCATTGAAGCCGACCGCCCAGGCATCCCGATAGTCGCTGGAGGTGCCGGTCTTGACTGCGGTCTGGTAGGGAAAGTTGAGGATCGAATCACGGCCGAACTCTTTTTCCCGGGCCGCCGGATCCGAGAGGATATCGGCCACCAGGCTGGCAACGTCTTCGGACAGCACCTGTCGGCTGCCGTTATGCAGCGCTTCGTCCACACTGAAGGTCAAGGGTTTGTAATCCCCCATCCGGGCCAGAACCGTGTAGGCCTGGACCAACTCGTAAAGGGTAAGTTCGCCGTTGCCCAGGGCCAGCCCGTCCCCGTAGACATTGGGATGGCCGGCCAGGCTGGTTACTCCCAGCCGATGCAGAAAACCGAGGAATTCAGCCGGACCGACATACTGAATGGCCCGCACCGCCGGGATATTCAGGGAATTGCCCAGGGCTTCGCGCAGGGAGATGGGGCCGTAATGATCGCGGCTGTAGTTGTGGTAAGTATGCATGCCCAGCCCGACACTCTCCTCCAGCGGGCTGTCATCCAGCATGGTGGCCGCGGTCCAGCCCTTCACCATGGCATTGGCGTACAGTAGGGGCTTGAGTGCCGAGCCCGGCTGGCGGGGTGTGGTGACGGCATCGATCTCATTGAATTTTTTATTCTTTTTACCGGCATAGCCGTCCACCCAGGCAAGGATTTCATTGTTCCTGTGGTCAATGACCAGAACCGCCCCATTGTGGACATTGCGGGCTTGCAAACGATCCAGGCGGACATCAAGGATCTGCTGAATGCGGCTTTGCAGATCCAGATCGATGCTGGTGTCGATGGCTGCGCCGGGTTGGGGCGAGACGCTCTGGGCCGCTTCCGCATAGCGGATAAAGTGGGACATGTCCTGAATGCTCGCGGTGCGTTTAACCGTCAGCTGTTGTTCAAGCAGATCCCGGGTCCCGGCCGGGAACATGCGTCCGGCCAGGTCGGTGACGGCCCGTTCCAGATTGGCCGGACGAGCCTGCGGATCAAACCAGTGCGGCGCCCTGACCAGAACCGCGAGGGCGAGCATTTCCTTGCCGTCCAGGGTGGAAAGGTCACGGTCGAAATAGTAATGAGCGGCCTGGACAACGCCCCGCCGTTTGGCCTGATAAGGCACCTGGTTCAGGTAGAATTCCAGGATCTCCGGCTTGGTGAAGCGATGTTCCAGGGCCAGGGCTTCAAACCCCTCCAGCCAGCGTGCCCAAACGGTCCGCGGCCGCGGATGGAGCATCCGCACCACTTGTTCGGAGATGGTGCTGGCCCCCCTCACCACCCGCCCGGCCAGCAGGTTCTGCCGCACGGCATTCAGACGTGCCAGCCAGTCGATACCGGAATGAGAGAAAAACCGCTTATCTTCGGAGCACAAAAAAGCCTGCTGCAAAAGTTCCGGAACATCGTGCAGACGAACCCGGTCATAAATATTCCAGCCGTTCTCATAAGTGACATTCAAGGGCCGCCCGGAACGATCCAGATAGATATTTTTCCGGGTCAATGCCACCGCCTGCTCCAAGTCCTCGGGCAGGGAGCGCATTCCCAACAGGGTCGCAACGCTGCCGACCACAATGACAACAGCCAACAGCGGCAGAATAACCTTTTTCCGCCAGAGGATTTTCCAGCAGCGCCGTATCACTCATTCACCTGCAGCGTTGCCGGCAGCCCTTTGCCATAGACATCAGGGTCATACATCTCTGCCGCGCTAACGGCAGGAGCACTGAAAACCCCGGCGGCAATGGCCTGGGCGGTATAGGCCAGATGATAGTTGCCGGCCGGCAAATAGTCGGCATAGAACCTGGCCGCAGCATGTCTGAGTTCCTGATGATAAAAGCTCCAGAAGTAACGGCCATAGCTTGACCAGTCGGCAATATTGAAGTACCAGGAGCCTTCGGCCGCCTGGTAGCGCCCTTTGTCCGCATCGACCTGCGACGCGGTAGCCAGGTCGCTATTGACCGGCTCCAGCCCGCCCGGAACCGGGTCGTCCACCACCACAAAGTGCCGCGCGGTGGGAACCGAGACAAACAAATCGACCCGGACCAACTCGCCACGGCGGATGGTCATGGGATTTTGCAGCAGAACGAATTTCCCAGCGCGCTCCACCGCGTATTCGCGGCGGATTTCGATGCCGGAATTCACCCGCTGGGCCTGCTCGTCCGCCAGCGCATAAGCGAGTCGGGCGGCATAATAGAAGCGCCCTTCCCCCTGTTTACTCAGTTCAATTTTGGCCTGCCGCCCCGCATCGGCAGCGCTGAGCGGTCGGGTGACGGCCACCGGGGGATCGACCAATGAGGTCAATTGGGCGGTCCCGATCTGCTGCCCCGCGAAATCGACGGCGATCTGCAGCTGCGGTTCACTCGTCTCATACTGCCGGGCATAATCGCTCAACGCGTTCAGGCAGAAGAGATTTTCCTGGGTATTTTCCCAGTGATCCCGCTTGCCACGGCTCTGGGTGATGGTACGGACCAATTTGAACGGGATATCGCCGCTGGCGGCTTCCAATCCGGCGACACTCCGGGCGCTGAGCAGACTCGAAAGGATTGCGCAATTGGAGCGCAGCGGGGTAGCCAGCAGGTACTTGTAACTGTCGTCCCAGGCTTCGTTGAACTGGAATTTCCCGCCCGACTGACTGGCATGACCGAGGATCGAATCCAGGGTGGTGGTCATAGTCGCCTCCGGGACCGCCGCGGTCCGGATGGCCGCTTGCAGAAAATGCGCCTGGCCGAACAGATCCATTTCCGGCACATGGGGCAGATAGCGCTGAATATCCGCGGCCGTGATCTTGCCGTTTTCCGCCAGGGCCGCCAGGGCCACCGCCCGCACCGTAGAGGCCATGCCCTTGGTGTAAAAAGTGGGGAGCTGGTCCCGGCGCAACAGAATGACCAGGTAGTTGTGTAAACGCTCTTCAACCTGGGCCGGAACCTGGTAGCCAGCGCGCTTGAGCCAGTTGAAAGCGAGCGCCGTATAAGCCGACAGATAAGGACTGACCTGATTGTTGAGGGGCACCCAATAGGCCATGCCGCCGTTGGGAGCCTGAAAGTTGGCCGCTGCAGCCAGGGCTCCGGCAATATCCTCCGCCGCCTTTGGCCAACGGGTTTCCGGCCCCAGGTACGCTTTCAGTTGCAGATAGGAATGGGCAACGACCGCTTTGCTGAGCTGCTGTTCCCAGCAGGCATACGGGTAATCGCGCAGATAGCGGAAGGCACCATCGATGTTGCCGAGCACCGACGGCGACAGGATGGCTCCGACCGAGCCGACATCAGCCAGAATCCCGCTCGGAACCTGCACTGCGACAGCGGTCTCGGTGGCCGTGGTCGTGCCATAGCTTGCGGCGGTCTCCAGGGCACTCCGCCGGTTGACCGGCAGGCTGTGGGTCAGGCCGTCGGTATCGGTCCTGTCGCCTGCTTCGGCCACGAAACGCAAGGTCCCGCTGCCCTGGGTCGCAACCGGCAGCCAGATCGTATTCCGTTCATAGGGTCCGGTTTTCAACTGATAAGAGAACTCGTGTTGGGCTCCGGCCGGCAACGGTCCGGCAACCTTGACCTTAACCTGCAGGGTGCGCGCCTGCCCGGTTCGGTTGTTGATGCTGAAACCGGCCTGGAAGTGATCCCCGGCGAGCACCTGATTCGGCAGCACCGGACGGATTTCCGTGGGACGGTTGACCTTGAAGTTCACATCACCGAGGCCCATGCGGTCATTCGGGGTCACGGCAAAGGCAAAGATCCGCCAGCCGGTCAGGTTGTCCGGAACGGTAAATTCGATATCCGCATAACCTTCAGGCCCCGGGGTCAACGAAGGGTTCCAGTAACTGACGAATTTGAACATACTCCTCAGTCGCGTCGTCGACACCCCGTCGCCACCGGGGTTGGCGCCTTTTTTCTCGAATTTCTGCCGCCCCACCAGGCGGCTGATCAGACTGTAGTTATAAACGTCCAGGGCATCGAGACGATTGAACCCGGCGTAGGGATCGTAATAATTCTCGCCACTGCGATTCAGGGCCAACACCGCTTCATCGACCACCGCCACCGCAATTTCATAGGGTTCGCCCCCCTTTTCCCCGGTTCCGACCTGAATTCTGGCCTTGACCAACTCACCGGGCTTGTAAACCGCTTTATCCGTGGTCACCTTGATCGCCAGTTCTTTGGCCGGATCGGCAACCCTGGTCTTGACATAGCCCATGCGGTAACTCGGTTTGCCCAGATCGACCTTGCCCGGTCCCAGCGGCTGAGCAATCCGGGGGGAAACGACCACCACCGACAGATAGAAGCCGGGCAGGTAATCTTCCTTGATGGGGATTTCCAGCACCGGGGTGCTGGTCTCCAGAGTTTCGATCCAGCTGTCCAAAACCCCGTAGCGTTCGACCGTCACCAGCGCTTGCGCCCCCGGAAACGGGTTTTTCAGCAGATAACGGGCGGTCTCGCCGACCCGGTATTTCTCTTGTTCAGCGACAATCTGCAAGGTGGCATCGTCGCTCTGATCCCAGACCAGATTGCCCTGCCCGGTCACCCAGGCGTAGAGGGTCGTCTGCTGTTCCCGCTGGCGGTCGTCGCGGATCGTGGCGACAAACTGATAATAGCCGGGCTGGGCAGGGATAAAGTCACAGGGTACGGCGCTGCTCTGGCTCTGCAGGGTGCAGCTGCTCTCCTCGACCCAGCTCATGATGTTTTTGGTCAGATACGCGTTGCCCGGTCCTTTGACCCGGGCGGCCTGGTATTGGCGATGATTGATCTGAATGTCCATCGCCACTCCGGGCTGCAGTTTACCCTGCTGATCAACCACCAGCGCTTCGATGGTCGCCGGTTTCCCCTGCTGATACAGCCAGGCGGTGTTGCGCAGCCCGACAAACCTGCTCCGCCCGGCATAATCCGCGCTGGTCGAAGCAGCGACGAATTTGCCCCGGTCATCCTTGACCGCAGCCTCGACCATGATGGAACCGTAATAAATGGCTGAATCCGGCAAGGTAAAGGCATCTTCATACTGACCGTGGTCGTCCAGCCGTCCTCGGACATCGAGAAGGTTGCGCTGGGCTCCGGGCAGGGGTTCACCACTGCTGCCGAAGACAAAACCCTTGGCTTTGGGATTGGTTGTCGTAAAGGTTTTTTCATTGAGACGGGCGGTCAAGCGGACCTCGGCCGCGGTAAAGGCTCCGCCGGAATGGAGGCTGGCCAGCGCCGAAACTCTGACCTGATCAGCGGCGCTGAACAGGTCTCCGTTGAGCTCGGTTTTTACTTTGAAAGGCGCCGGGGTGAAATCGCTCACCAGCACCGACAGGGGCGACCAGGTGAAACGGGGATATTGTTCGCCGGACTGCTTCGCCGGCATCAGCTGGAACTGATACCAGCCGACCGAGCCCTGTTCCGCCACCTTGAATTCACCGGCAAAGGCGCCGAAGCGGTTGAGGACAATCTGTTTCCGCTCATGTACGACCTTATGCTGGGGATCGAAAACCTGCAGCTCGTATTCCCCCGCCGCCGGCGCAACCCAATGCTCATTGCTCTGATCCCGGACATAAATCTTGTATTGAATGGTATCGCCCAGTTTATAAATGCCCTGCGCCGTGGTTCCCCAGGCGTGGCTGTGGCCACCCTTCTGCTGCATATCAGGATAAACACCGCCACCCCAGACGGAGAAAGAACTGTTCAAGGGCACCAGAGCCAGATCACCACCAACATCGACCCGAGCAAAAAATCCCGGTTGCTCAGCGCGATAACCTCCGTTGATAAACTCCATGTCCGGGTCGAGAACAGACACCCCGGGCAAGGTGGCCAGGCCATTGGCGTCGGTCTGGGCCGTTATTGGTAACGGGCTCAGGCCGGGCAGATCCTCATAGCTGCCCCGGTATAGGGACACCTTCGCCCCGGTCACCGGTTTGCCGTCGGCAAACGAGGTCACCCAGACCAAAGAATTGAAATGACCGAGCTTGACATGCACCTGGAAAGGCGTCACTTGGCCCAGAATCTGCGGATCTCGATACCAGGACGGCGGGGTTGGTTCGGGGTGCACGCGGGCAAAAAGAACCCCGCTTTGTTCATTCAGCAGACCGTGCACCCCCAGCGGTAGAGCATAAGAGATATCTTCCGCCGCGGGAACCGCAAGCGCCTGCTGTTGGGCACGGAGGACGCCGGTTGGAGTCAGCTTGTCGTAAGAGACTTTAACCTGCTGCAGATTGGTGACATAGAGGGGAACATCGCTGGCAACCCCTTTTTCCAGCACCGCCACCTCGTGGGTCAGCCTCAGGTCCGGCTCGCGATGGGCGGTGGCAAAGGCAAAGGTTGGCTGCGCATCCAGCCTGCGGCCGAATTCGTCCCTGAAATTGGCGCGGTCAATAGCAACCTCATAGCGCTGGTCAGCCTGCAACAGCTCTGGAAGCCAGACCTGATAGACCCGGCCGGACCGGTACGGGGAACTTAAATGAGTCCAGTCCGAGGTATTCTCCCAGGGATCATAATCACTGCGGCCACCGTCGAGGCGCGGCGAAAATTGCACATAGTCCCTAACTGCCGAGTTCAGGACCGGCGCTGAAAAAATCAGCGCAACCGGGCTTAACGGTGCACATTGGGGGAGTTCGGCCGCCGGTTTTGTGCCCATCTCGAGCTGGGCCGGGGCAAGATCCGTCGACTGTTGCTGGCCTTTGAGAGTACAGCGAATGCCCAGAAATTTAAACGCGGGGTAGGTTTCAAAACTGACCACGGTCCGGTTTTCAATGCCCGGTTCCGGCCCTTGCGGGGAGACCAGCCCCGGCCGCGCAGCAAGGTGGATGGTGCTGGCAGCGGGCAATTCCTGGCGCGGCTCCACAATCCAGACTTTGCGCGCCTCGTCACCGGGCAGCTTCTGCAGCTGATCGGCAACCCGCTGCTGCGGCTGATCGCCGCTCACCGCCTGCCACCAGGGCCATTCCCGGGGCAGATCATCGGGATAGGCGAGCAGGCGGACCGGCTGTCCCTTGCCCGCCGTCATGGACAGAGCGGTTTCGACCGAAGATTTGGTCACCGGCAGGTTGAAGCTGACCTGAATCAGCGGAGTCCCCGGCGACAGCCAGTTGACAAAGCGGGTATAGTTCACCTTCGGCCGGGCCGTGGTAAAGCTGTGCCGAACGGTTCGGTTAAGAGTGGCGCCGTCCAGCGTGCGCAGTCCCGGCTGCATGATCACCTCATAACGTGTAGCCGGGTGCATTTGTTCAGCTTCGGTCAGCTGGCAGGCCAGGGCGCTGGTATTCAACCAGCGCCATTCACAGGCCAACGCCGGGGTGATAGTGACCGGAATCTCCTTGCTGTCCCGCGCCATTTTGCCAATGGGCACCACCGGCCGGTCAAACTGGAAAACGATCTGCCGACCGGCCGGGACATCATTCCCTTTGGGGGTCACCCTGAGCACTTTCAACTCATCCCCGGTGCTTTGGTCCCTGGTCGAATCGAAAGCCAGCTGTGCCGCCAACTCCCGGTTGCGCTGCCGATACTTGCCGGCCAGACAGATTTCCGCATCTTGCCCTGGTAGCGCGCAGTCTCGGTTGCGCTCCTTGAGCCAGGTCAACTGCTCCTGCTTGAGGTCGTTGCGAGAAGCGTTCGACACCCCCTTACTGACCTGTCGATACAAACGGGCCAGTTCGAGATCCTGTTGCGCCAATGCGTCCGACTGGCAGATCACTTGCTCAACCCGGTTGGAGGCCTTGCCACAATCAAAGCTGGGCCGGGCCGCCTGCACCGGAGACAAAAAACCGCCCAGAACCAGGCAGAAAACAAATAGAATTCTCATCACCAACACCCCAAATGGAAAAATAGCACCTCTCGACCTGATTGAAGCCAAGGCCAGCGGTGGAACGATCAATGTTTGACAGTATAGACGATCATACCCACTTGGGCATGTTTCAAAGCCGTTCTGGCGAGAACAAAGGAAAAATCCTTTTGCGCCGCGAGACTACAAAAGATTAATTGACAGGCGTTAATCGGTCAACTTATGATTCCACGATAACCTTTACAGAAATAACTCACCACGGAGAACCCAGCCATGATCCTGACAAATGTAAATACTGTCCCCGGTAAAAAAATCGTTGAACACTTTGGTATCGTTCAGGGCAGCACGGTGCGAGCTAAGCATATCGGCCGCGACCTGATGGCCAGCCTCAAAAACCTGGTCGGCGGAGAGCTGAAAGGCTACACCGAGCTGCTGCAGGATTCACGCGAAGAGGCGATGAACCGAATGGCCGAGCAGGCCCGGCAGATGGGGGCCAACGCCGTAGTCAATATCCGCTTTGCCACCTCATCCGTGGCCCAGGGTGCGGCGGAACTGTTTGCTTACGGCACCGCGGTTCGGGTCGAATAGGAAAACTGCCATGGAGCTGATTTTACAGAACCTTGACCTGCTCATTTTCCTGCTCCTGCTGGTGCTCGGCTACCTGGCCGGAACCCTGGCGGAAAAACGGCATTATCGATCCATCATCAGGCGCGAAAAAGCCCTTTTGAAGCTCCCGGTGGTAACCGCGGAAGGCAGTTTCCCGGTCGAACGGATAAAGAACGCGGAACTGGTCTGCGGCAGTGTGGTGGTCTCCATCGACTATTTTAAGCGGCTGCTGGCGATCCTGCGCAATATCTTCGGCGGGCGGGTCAAATCTTACGAATCCCTGGTCGACCGGGCTCGGCGGGAGGCCATTCTGCGGATGAAGGAAGAGGCAAACCGGCGGGGTGCGAAAATGGTCATCAATATGCGCCTGGAAACCGCGGCCATCGGTAAAAACGCCAACCGCAAGAAAAGTATCGGCAGTGTCGAAGCCATTGCCTACGGGACCGCGGTGGTCCTGCAGAAAACATGAAATTCACCGCCCGTTATCCGCGGGATAACGTCAATGTCTCCAAAACCCACCCGCTGACCGAACTGGCCTGGATGCTTGGCGGACTGGTCAGCATCGGCGTTCTGCTGTTTGTTGTCCTCGGCCTGGCGACCGATCTGGCGGTGGAAAGAATCCCACCCCGGCTGGAAACCTGGCTGGGCAGCCAGGCCTTGGAACAGTTTTCCGGGCAAGACAGCCCCGCTCTTGAGCAACGCCTGCAAAAAATTCTGGCCAAGCTGCCGGCAGACTCGATTTTACGCAACTATCAGTTTCATATCTTTCTGGATAAGCGCGCTGACGTGAATGCCGTTGCCCTGCCCGGCGGGACCATTGTGGTCTTCGCCGGCCTGCTCCGCCAGGTTGAATCGGAAAACGAACTGACCATGATCCTGGCCCACGAACTCGGCCACTTTGCCCACCGCGATCACCTGCGCGGTCTCGGCCGTGGTCTGGGAGTAACGGTGGCCAGTGCCCTGCTCTTCGGCAAGGACAACGCGGCCAGCGACCTGCTGGCGAAAAGTCTGCTCAGCGTGCAAAGCCAATACTCCAAAGCCCAGGAGCAGGCCGCCGACAGTTTCGGCCTCACCATGCTGGAACGGGTCTACGGCAACTGCAGCGGCGCAACAACCTTCTTCGCCCGCCTGGCCCGCGAACGAAAAAGCCGCCTTCCTTATCTGCTGGCATCTCATCCCCACCCCCAAAACCGCATCGACAGTCTGAACCGGGAAATCAAGGCAAACAGCTGCCCCCTCGAACAGGTGCTGCCCGTGCAAGCTGATCTGCAGGCCCTCATCGCCGCGTCGACAAACTAGCCGGTTGTTTTTCAACAACCGGCACATCCATCAGCCGGGCAGCTCGGTGCGCTCGATCCCGGCATCAAGCGATTCATAACCGTAATAGTTGATGGTTTCATAAAGCTCGGCGCGGGGCTGCATCCGGGCAATGGTCCCGGCAGCGGTCTCTTCGCCGTGCAGTTGCTGATAGAAATCTTCCAGCGCCCGCGCCGCGATGCGCAGTCCGGACACCGGCCAGATCGCCATGGCATAGCCAAATTCGGCAAACTGCTGAAAAGAGAACTGCTCGGTCTTGCCGAATTCGGTCATGTTGGCAAGCAGGGGGACCTCGATGGCCGCGGCAAACTCCCGAAACTCTTCCTCGTTGTGTAAGGCTTCCGGGAAAATGGCATCGGCCCCGGCCGCCACATAGATCCGCGCCCGCTCGATGGCGGCAGCCATCCCTTCCTGGGCAACGGCATCGGTCCGGGCGACAATTTTCAGATCCTGCCGGGCCCGGGCGGCGGCGCTGATCTTCTTGGCCATTTCGACGGCGCTGACCAGTTGCTTGCCGTTTAAATGGCCGCATTTTTTTGGCAGCACCTGGTCTTCCAGCTGCACTGCCGCAACACCGGCGTCTTCGAGTTCACGGACCAGCCGCATAACGTTGAGGATCTCCCCGTAACCGGTATCGCCATCCACCAGCAGCGGCAGCCGGGTGACCCGGACAATGGCCCGGGCACGTGTCACCAGTTCCTCCATGGTCACCAGCCCTAAATCCGGCAACCCCAGGGACGCGGTCAGGGCCGCCCCGGACAGGTACAGGGCCTCGAACCCGGCCTTGCGGGCGAGCAGCCCGGCCAGAGGATCATGCGCCCCGGCAATGGCCAAAAAAGATCCGCTTTGCCAGCGTTTTTGCAGCGTTTCGCCCAAGCCGCGGGGCAAGGGTTGCTCAAGCCAGGTCGGTTGAAGAGAAGCGCTGTTCGGATTGTTGTGTGTACCTGCTGTACTCATTGTTTTTCCCCTGCAAGGTCAATGTGCTGATGGGTTATTTGCTTGTCTGCTGGGTATAAAAAGAATTCCAAGAGGCCTGAATGTGACGGCGCATCAGCAAACCGGCCAATTCGCAATCATTGGCGCTGACCGCTTCGACAATTCGTTGATGTTCAATCAATGCCCTGCCGCCCCGCCCTTTGCTTGAACGATGACAGCGCCGCAGCAGTGTCAGTTGCGGATACAGTTCCTGGGCCAAGAGGTTGAAGATCAGCGGACTGTCCGCCAGTTCGGCCAGAACCAGATGAAAGTCACGATCTTTACCACTTTGCAGATAGGCGTTTTCCGGATGGCTTTCAATCACCAGAGCATGTTCTGCCAAGAGCCGTTCCAGTCGCTTGATGTCCGCTTCTCCCACTCGCTCAGCAGCCAGGGTGGCGACCTGCCCTTCCAGGGCCTCACGCAGCTGATACAGAGCCCTGGCCTCGGTTAAAGAGAACTCCCGCACCCGCGCCCCGATATTGGGAGTAAAATCGATCAGGCCGCTGCCGGCGACTAACCGCAAGGCATCGCGCACCGGTCCCCGGCTGACCCCGAACCGCTCGGCCAGCTCGGCCTCGCCCAGACGTTCCCCGGGGGACCGTTCGCCGACCAGGATATCATCACGAAGCCGGGCGGCAATCTCCGCTGCGCTCAGGCGCTGTTCTTTTGCTGTCATCATGGACTCCACGACCAACCAGGGATCAGAAAATCCCCGTTCTGGAATTATCAAGCAACGCCCCGGCGGGCAGGACCGGATGCAGTTGCCGCACTTCCGCAGCACTCAGCTCGGGCAAACGCTGGACCAGGGTCAGGAACCGCGCGCTCTCGGCCGGGTCCAGGATCGCATCGGTCAACAGCTTGAATTTGTTGATATACTGTTCACGCGCAAAGGGCTTGGCACCCTGCGGATGGGCATTGGCCACCGCCATTTCATCCTCCAGCACCCGGCCGTTCCGCAGGGTGATCACCACCCGCCCGCCAAAAGCTTTATCCGCGGGATCATGGGTATGATAGCGGCGCGTCCACTCTGCATCTTCACAGGTCGAAATCTTTTGCCAGAGCCGCACCGTATCCTCACGTCGGGCCCGCTCCGGGGTGTAACTGCGTTCATGGTGCCAGCTGCGGTCCTGCAGGGCCACGGCAAAAATATACAGGATGGAGTGATCCAGGGTTTCCCGCGAAGCCTGCGGATCCATCTTCTGCGGATCGCCGGCGCCGGTGCCGATAACATTATGGGTATGGTGGGAAGTATGGATCACCACCGATTCGATCTCCTCGAAATCAGTGATCTGCTCCCCCATCCGCGCAGCCAGGTCGATCAACGCCTGGGCCTGGTATTCCGCCGAATGCTCCTTGGTATAACTCTGCAGAATCGCCCGCTTGGCCTCGCCCGGCTCCGGCAACGGAACCTCATAAAAAGGTTCATAGGGCGACTGGCCCCGGTCGCGCGCGGTCCGGCCGTTGAGAATAAAGGCCAACGGCCCGTCTTCCCCTTCGTAAGCCGGGCTCGGAGCCCCTTCGCCGCGCATGCAGCGATCCACCGCTTCGATAGCCACTTTTCCGGCATAAGCCGGGGCAAAAGCTTTCCAGGACGAGATTTCCCCCTTGCGGGACTGGCGGGTCGTCACCGTGCAATGAAGGGCCTGCTGCACCGCCTGATAGGCGATCTCCGTCGGCAGTTCCAACAGAGTTGCCAACCCCGCCGCCACCGACGGTCCCAGGTGGGTAATATGGTCGATGCGATGTTCATGCAAGCAGATGCCGGTCACCAGATCGATCTGGATCTCATAGCCGGTGGCGATCCCGCGCAGCAGTTCGCTGCCGGAACGGCCACATTGCTGGGCCACCGCCACCAGCGGCGGAATATTGTCGCCGGGGTGGGAATAGTCGGCGGCCAGAAAGGTGTCATGATAGTCCAGTTCTCGTACTGCGGTGCTGTTGGCCCAGGCCGCCCATTCGGCCGAAACCGTGGTCGCGGCCGGCAGTCCGAACAGACCTGCCCCGCCCGCTCGGGGATGAGCGTTTGCCATGGCCCGCGCACTCTGCACCGCGCTGCGGTTGACAGAGGCGATGGCGACAGCGGCATTATCGATCAGCCGATTGATGATCATCTCGGTCACTTCGGCGCTGACCGCAACCGGATCGGTGGCGACTTCGGCGATTTTCCAGGCCAACTGGTTTGAACGCGACAGCGGTTGTTTTGATGGCACAGCATGTACCCGATGTAATTTCATGATGGCGGCTCCCGTGATGAGCGAAAAGGAAAGCAGAGTTCATTGTCAACAATATAAAGAGAATATGCCTCAATAATCCCAAAAAAGCAATTCAAAGATACCTATTGTCAACAATATCCGAATCAAGAGGGCATGGGTCCTATCTCCACGACCGGAGCAGGTCCATGCGATCTGGCTAAAAAAGGAGGGGAAACGAGGAAAGATTCCTGGCCGCTGCCGTGGACGGCAACAGAGTCATCTGCCGAATGCAACAGGCGTTGTCAGACGGTCAATAACCGTTGAAAGGCGGGATAGTCCTGAAAGCCAACCAGCAGACGATTGCCATACAGATGGGAAGGAACGGATTGAATACCAAGCTGGCGAGCACGCGCCCAGTCAGCGTCAACCGCCGCCGCATAGGATCTCGTCTGCAAGACCCGTTCAGCCGCCGCTCCGGCCAAGCCAAGCTCTGCACAGATGGCAAGCAGCTCAGACTCCAAACCGATATTGCGCCCGGCACTGAAATAGGCTCGATAGACGGCAGCGCGAAAGGCCGCCCCCTGGCCTTGCTCCTCGGCCCATTTGCCAAGCTCCTGGGCCAACCGGCTGTTATAGGTGCGGGTCCGCTCACCAAAAGGCAGCTCAAGCTCAGCGGCACCCCCCTTAAGCCGGGTCATGGCCACAGCGACATCCATCCGCCCGGCAAACAGATCCGCAAGGTCCTGCCCCGCAGCAGGAGTTTCAGGATGGAGGGGAAAGACCGTCCAGCGCAGGGTCAGTTCGAATTCCTGCTGTAATCGTTCGATACGCACGGCACCGAAATAACACCAGGGTCAAACATAATCGTAAAAAATTTCCAGAGTTTTCATAATGAGAAGTTTAGCAAAGAACTGGGGTTTTACACAATCGACCAGCCCGCATCAATGACGGATGGCGTAAGAGGTGATCAGCCAATCTTCCTGATCCTGGCCTTGCTCCAGCATCAGGATTTCCTCAAGCTGATAGTTTTTTTCGGTGCTGGCATCGAAATAGAGGAGCATATGTGTTTCCTTGAATAACCCTGGGAAATTTTTACTGTTCCTCACTGTCTTTAAAGTGCGGCGCAGAATCTTCCCCAGTTCATATTGGGCCTTGCGGTATTCGTACAACCAGCTGGAATCATCACAGCGATTATCGGTTTTGCGGCAGGCGGTCAGGTAGGCAGGGGGAAATTCCCCGTTCAAGGGAATCAAAAAAAACGTTGAGAACCTTGCTGATAGAAGCTGGCAGCTGCTCTGCACAGGAGATAGAAACACCGCCCCAATAAATGACGAACAGGATCAGCCCTATCGACAGCAAGTGTTTCATATTCAGCCTCCGAAGCAGGCCGAGCTACGACCTCTCATTCAGCACAGCATCGATCCATTCATGAAGTTTCGAAATATCGTAGGGTTTAGCAAAGATTTGGCATCCCAACGCGCTGGCCAGATGCAGTTCCCGGTCCGACCAATTCCCGGATATAACGCCAATCCGCTCAGCCGGCGGGGCAACCCCCATCTCCTTTAGCTGCTGCAAAAATTCAAGACCGGTCATCCCCGGCATCTGGTTATCGGTCAGGATAAAATCGAACAAGAGCGGCTGTCCTTCCTGAATGTCCCGGTGATCTTCCAGATAGCTGACCGGGTCGGCATAAGCGCTGACTTTGAGATTCCTCTCCTTCATTATCTCGACCAACAGCAAACGACAGATATTGTTATCGTCCAAAACCAGCGCAGTTTGTTGCCTCATGCCCCCTCCAGACCATTTCAAAAAACGACCACCAGCTAGTTTTCATCCGGAAACTGCTCGTTTCCAATCTGAAAACTCAATGATTGTCATCCAATACTTCCGGATGACAATCAGCGAAAGAAAGCCAATCAACCATATGAATGCAGGTTACTTTAAAACATAATTCTGACAAAAAGCTGACAAAACCCGCCTGGCTGTCAGTAAATACAATATTGACAAATTAACCAACTGTTTTTTAGCTGAAAATAAAAAAAAACAGCAGTCTATCAAACCGCTTCAGTGCTCAAAGGCACTGCCAACCACGGTAACAGCTTCGGCCGCTCTTTTTTTTGATCGACTGTAATATAAATTGTGTTTTGCGCCCGACCTCAGCTTTGCAGACCGACAATTCGATGCTAAACTTAACCAAAATCGTCAACTTTAAAATCAAGGAGTCAAAACACATGAAATCGCTGCTCATGCTCTGTGCGTGCCTGTCCTTGTCCCCGCTTGCCTGGGCGGCGGGAAACCCGGTCGAATACAAAATCGATGGCGAGGCTTTCGAAGGCTATTATATCAGCCCGAAGTCCTCAGCCCCCCTGGTTTATATGATTCATGACTGGGATGGTCTGACCGCTTACGAAATCAAAAGGGCGCAGATGCTTGCCGACCTGGGTTATGCGGTGTTTGCCGCCGACATGTTCGGCAAAGGCATCCGCCCGACCGAAACTGCCGACAAGAAACGCCTGACCGGAGTCCTATATCAGGATCGCGCCCGGATGCGGCGGCTCCTTGAAGGCGGTTTTGCCGCAGCCAAAGCCCAAGGTGCCAATATCGAAAATGCCGGGGCCATGGGCTATTGTTTTGGCGGTGCGGTGGTTTTGGAATATGCCCGGGCAGGGAAAGACCTGAAAGGATTTGTGACCTTCCATGGCGGCTTGGCCAAACCGGAAGACCAGGATTATGCACAGACCAAAGGGCAACTGCTGATTCTCCACGGCACGGCAGATCAGGCTGTCACCATGGAGCAGTTCGCCCAATTGGCCATGGACCTGGAGAAACACCAGGTTTCCCATGAAATGATTACCTACAGCGGAGCCCCGCACGCCTTTACCGTCTTTGATACTCCGCGTTACCGGAAAGATGCCGACGAGAAATCCTGGGCTCGTTTTGTTGAATACCTGGCTGCAACGCTGAAATAGTCACGGTTCCAAAGGTTGGCATCGGGCCGCTGCATAACAGGCGGCCCCGATGATACCTGCCTGATTGAGCAGGCGGGCCGGCATCAGTTCGGCCCGGGTGGTCAGATAGGGGAAAAATTTTTCGCTGCGCCGGCTCACTCCGCCGCCGACCACAATCAGGTCCGGACAGAGCAGCCGTTCAACATGAGCCAGGAACAGGTTCAACCGTTTGCTCCAGGCCTTCCAGCTCAACTTTGCCTGCTTACGGATCACCGCCGCCGCATATTGCTCGGCCAGGCCTCCCTTCAGGGGCAGTGCGCCCAGTTCCAGGTTCGGGAAATGCCGCTGTTGGTAAAATAACGCCGAGCCGATGCCGGTGCCCAGGGTCAAAACCAGCACCGCATCCTCACGTCCGCGCCCGGCACCAAACTCCATTTCCGCAAGCCCGGCGGCATCGGCGTCATTCAGGACAAAACAACCACAGCCGGTGGCGGCGGTCATGAGTTCAGCCACGTTGACGCCGATCCAGTCTGGGGAAATATTTGCGGCACTCCTGGCCACCCCGGCACTGACAATAGCCGGGAAACCAATCCCCACAACTCCGTTCCAGGCGAAGAGCCCAAGCAGCTCCCTGACCGCTTCAGCCACCGCAGCCGGAGTTGCCGGTTGCGGGGTAGGAACCCGCAGGCGCTCCGATAACAGTTCACCGTTTTCACAATCGACAACGGCACCTTTTATACCGCTCCCTCCGATATCAATTCCAAGAATCTTCACAGTCGATCCTCATTTCATCACAAGTTTTTACAAGCTTCAACGTTTCAGTTCACAGGTTCCACTGTCACAGGCGTTGGCTCTTTTCGGCAGCAAGTGTCGATAGCGGGCGAAAAAGGCATAGCTGCCGCGAGCCAGAAGATTAATTCCCGGAAAACCGACAAAGGCACTGAGCAGACGCTGCAGCGATCCGTCCGGGTAAGCCTGCCAGATCAGCATAAATGCTTCAACCCCGGTTGCAAACTGCCCTTCCGCGTCACGCACGTGCAATTTGGCCATGAATTCGGATTGAGTTTTGCCGAATTGCTCCGCTTCAAAAGCGTCGGCACTGATATCTATGAAATGGAGGCGGTCGTCCGGGTTGTTCTTTTTATAAGCTTCCATCTCGCGGGAACAAACGGCGCAGGAGCCATCGTAAAAAATATCCAATGGAAACGAAACGGACATGCTCTCTCCTTTCGTTGTTGATTCCTTTCCATAGTAGCAGAGTTCAATCACCGGCAACAGGGCGGAACAACAGTTTACGCGCGAACGGATTTGGAGGAAAATGGTGATTGAATTATGCTATCCTCCGTCCAGACTCAAAGAGACGAGACAATATGGAACAGAACAGCGAACAAAATAAAACTATCTATGAAGGCATGAAAGTCGGCTACCTGATCCTGCTGCTGCATGTCCTGCTGATTATCGGGCTGGGAGTTGCCGTGGTTCTGCTCAAGGGAATTTATGATTTCCGCTGGCTGATCCTGTTCGGCGGCGTTGCCCTGATCGGCGGATCGGCTTATTTCTTCTACCGCCGCATGCAGGAGAATAACCGCAAGCTGAGCGATATCATGTCAGACCCGGCATTGAAAGATCGAACCCTGGAAATCAGCCTTCTCGGCGGCATGGCAACTTTCAAATTGGGGCATCGAGGTGATAATATCAAAATTATCGAGGCCGAATCGCAAGACCAAACCAGGCAGCTGGAAGCTCCAAAATCGACCCAATTACAAGACCTTTCCGAACTTAGACACATGCTGGAGCAGGGTCTGATCACCCGCGATGAGTTCAAAAAACTAAAAAATGAAATTATTTGATTGCAGTCCAAGAAAAGATAGTGTAAATTTCGCTCCGCTTTGCAAGAAGAGATCTTAAGGGGCTGTAGTAGAGTCGGTTACAACGCCGGCCTGTCACGCCGGAGGTCGCGGGTTCAAGTCCCGTCAGCCCCGCCATTATATTAAGCACTTAGCCATCATTGGCTAAGTGCTTTTTTTCGTTTTTTAACGGCGGATGTACTATTAATTCTTAAGCGAAACAAGACCTCGATGCAGAATTCAGTTATAAAAGCACTCCGGCCCGCATCTGGTAGTCGAATAATCTTATGTGCTGCGAATGGTGATTTATAGGATGCTCCATTCATTCTAAGTCAAAACTTACGATATTTGAGACACCGAGTTGTCAAATATCCCTATTTGTGAAAAGCCGACCAATGCTCAAAATGTAGTCGTTATTATTCATTTCATTAGACAGACAACGCCGTTCTCTGCGGAAAAATTGGAGCGCAGCGAAAATTTTTTCCGACAGCAGCGCCTTGTTATAAGCTGAGCGCATATATAATGTCCGAGAAAGAGTTTTGAACTATCCTCCAGTGTCCATTGGGCATAGACCGGACAGATGGATTATTCTCTAGGTCTTGGTATATTGCGCGCACTGAAACTTTTTTAGATTTTTCTTGACCATCAACTTCAAAACGTAGCTCCGCCATTACGTGAGTAACGGCAGCAGCTTGGTCATCTATACCCAATAGCTTAAACGAAACCGGCACATGATTACCAAAATCTTGCCGTGCCATGCCAGCCTTTTCCCCCTTAGGGGTATCGGTAAAATATAAAAGGGCATCAGCGATAAGGCCAAATCTCTTATTGCACCAATGATCTAAGAAGGTAGCCACTGCATGTTCAGGTGTATTTTCAGGCAGATTGGAAATATCCCCTTCAAATGGCAGATATGGAATTTCCTCAGACATTCTCGGCTTCCATTCTTCAATGGACTTCTTTATAAGGTTTGTTTCAGAGATTTGCTTAAATAGCTGTTTCCAGCTCACCTCTTCTTTTGGTTTTGGCTCCTTTTTCCCATCATCAAGTGCTCCAGCCCAGTCTCTCGCTGCAAAGAGAGCAGCCCAGCACTTTGCTGCCACTACTTTATTATCAAAGGCTAATTCGCGACCATGAAGAATCCCGTTTCTGTATGGAATGGATATAGCATCTTCATTCGTTTTATTTCTGCCTTTAGTGAGAATTGAAGCTAGTGCTTGAAGGCCTGACTCATGAGCTGCAATGCAATCCCAAGCTGTCAAATCGACGTTCTCAGCAAAAAATCCTACATGCTTCGACACATCGTTTACGAGACCATCAAGCAAGCTCAGCAATAGTGGTATACACGCATGATATCTACCAGCTAAGTAATCCTCTCTGGCTAATTCCGCGAGCCTTATTCTTTTTCTAAAATCATGATTTCCATTAAATCGTAATATCCCCCATTTTAATGTTTCTTCGTCATGCGAATCGGCTAGGAATTTTTCCGCTGCATCCTTCCCCTCAGCGTCATAAATATTTATTGCTTTCTGCATCACTTTCATATTCATGGATTCATATGCGATCCAACCTAGATTCGCAAAACGTTCATTGAACTGATCAGGTGCCTCCAATATTTCTGCTTGTTTTTTTATCTTCTTGAATTCATTAAAGGCATCATCCATGTTAGGGAAGATCTTACGAGCAAGCGGAAAAGCCTTGTATAGAGCCTCCAAGCTCTCAAGCGCCGCGAACTGCTTTAACAGTTCAGAATTTGTTGGATTGTCAATGATCTTCTTTGGCTTCCTCACAATACTTCCTTGAGCATATAACGTGAAAATTAACCGGCGCCGCTTTTTGGCGTCCGTTGAATACCTTGACACTTAGTGCAGGCCCCCTCCAGGTAGCGGACCATCCGCTATCCTTTGAGTAACCATAACCCTCAAAGAAAGGAGCCTGCACCATGAGATTTTACACGAAACAGCATCAGTTTTATTGCGGTGTCGATCTCCATGCCGACGCCATGTATGTCTGCATTCTCAACGCAGTCGGTGAGATCGTTGTTCACAAGAACATTCCGACCAAACCGAAATCTTTTCTACGACTGATCAAGCCTTATCGGGAAGGCCTGGCGGTCGGCTGCGAGTGCATGTTTACCTGGTACTGGCTGTCCTCGGGCATGCTCTTTACATGCGGGCCATTCATGGAGGCAAGGCCAAGAATGACAAGATCGATTCGCATAAAATCGCCGTGTGCTGCGCGGCGGAACTTTCCCGCTGGCTTATGCCTATCCTGCAAAGAGGCGGGCGACCCGTGATCTGCTGCGGCGGCGCAATCATCTGGCTCGGAAGCGGGCTGAACTGATTGCCCATATTCAGAATACCGCATCGCAATATAATCTGCCTGATCCTTTAGGCTGTGTCGCCAAACCGAGTCAGCGCGAAGGGTTACCGCAGAAGTTCAAAGACCCCATTGTCCGAGGAATGATCGAAATCGATCTGGCCACAATTGAACACTACGATCAGCTGCTTGGTGTCTTGGAGCGCCAACTCGAAAAGGTGGCCATAAGCCATGACCCCGTCAGCCTGGCACTGCTTAAATCCATTCCCGGGGTGGGCAGGATTCTTTCCCTGGTTATCCTTTACGAAATTGAGGATATCGCCCGCTGCCCCCGTGTCCAGGACTTTATCTCCTACTGTCGCCTGGTCAAGCCGGCCAAGGAATCAAACGGGAAGTCTTACGGCCATTCCGGTAAAAGAATCGGCAATGCTCACTTGCGCTGGGCCTTTGGAGAAGCCATCATTCTCATGCTCAAAGGAAATAAACCCATGCAGCAGCAAGTGCAGAAGATGGCGAATCGCCATGGCAAAGGCAAGGCTTTGGCGATTCTTTCCGCTCGGCTGGGGCGAGCGGCCTATGACATGCTGAAGAATCAGGTGCCTTTTGACCAGGAATTGTTCTTAAGGTCCTGATTCGGGAGGAGGCGGATCAGCCGGAAAGCCTAACTGGTGAGAACCAGCTATCAAGATCGCTCACGGGCCGATAGAAGAGAAACTTCTGGGAGTGCCATCCAGCAGCAAGGCCCGGTGATCATGAACCTCTTCAGCCCGTTGCGTTTGATTGGAGGTCCGTCTCGCTCCCACATTATTTGCGCGATGGTCAAATGCGGCCCGCGCGGCTGAAGCCCCTGACCCGATTCCGTAGCTAACTGGGATCATCGGAATGCCAGATGAAGCCCGCTTTTATTGACTGGAACGGCACCAGGGTCCGCACGTGTTTCCAGGTGGCAGAAGATCAGGACGCAACCAAAGGTCCAGTTTCTGTGTAAAGAGCCTCGATAAGTGTTTGGGAGCAGAATCGTGACTGCAGCCCGTTGCAAAGCACAAGTCAGAACCCGGATGGTTGCTAGTAGATCAGCCGCTTGTCAAAGAACGAAAAGATGAATCTTTTACGTTAACGCTATTCTTTACTCTTGACGGCCGGGGGCCTGATAAGTGTTAGGCGCATTTTGAAAAAAGAGTGCAAGCACCCGCGATGCAACCAAAAACAAAACACGCAAAAGATAAATATGGGATTGCATAATCAAAGAAATCTTCTTTTGCTCGTCCCTCATCACCAGTTATCAGGTCTTTCCATTGCATGTTGTCATTAAAGTACTTTTCAACGTCATTTTTGTAAGTTTTGAACAAGCCAGAAGCAAAATGGAATTGTTTTGCCGTCATTACACCCACAAGAAAAACACCTAATATAAATAAAAAAAGCGCTACCTTTGCCCCCAGTGAATCAAGTGCAGTCTTCGATGCACCCAAAAAACTAAGCGTTGCGATAGCGCCGCCAGAATTAGTGAGAAGTAGATATTTAATTGCCTTTTCGCCCCACTCTTTTTCTAGTTCATGAAGTTGGCTCCATCGAGTATTTATATGGTCAATTCGGACTCTTCTGAGTTCTTCTGGATGTTTTGAATAATACCCCATTGATTTTCCTTTATTTGGACGCCTAACGGGCCGGGCTGTTGAGCCGCAAGGCTCGCAGGACCGGAAAATGGATTTATATTTTTCGGACCGAGAATCGTAGTCGGCTCGAACGCCATTGATAGGTGGAGCGCGTAGCGCGGAATCTAGCAATGGTGTGAGGTACGACAGCCCGGTCCGATAGGATGAAGCGCGCAGCGGTCCATCCTATCGCTGCAATTCACCGGAGGCAAAAAGCATAGCGAGGAACGAGCGACGCTTTTTGACGTCCGCGTGAAATTGCCTTATTATGTGCTGAATCATGATTAATCTAAGTATTCCCAAGGTATTTCTTTTTTGAATAGTGCGATAGCTTGCTCTACCAATTCTAGATCCAGATCTTTTTCATATAGAGTTATCTCTCTAGACTTCTTTGTATCGTCTCGAAATACCTCAAGAAGCATTTTGTCTCCAGAGTATATTTCAATGCCAATGCCATCTCGACCAGAGACATCGCTTGCAACGATGTACTTTTCGATTTTTGCAAATTGCTTGTCTTGGCTCATTTTTCGATTATTTTCACACATAACGCCGCAAATCACCGGCGGAAAAAAGCAGAGCGACGAGGAACGAGGAGCGCCGCTTTTTGACGTCCGAGTGCATTTGTCTTGTGTACGCCTGGCATGGGCGTGATCTTATGGGGTGTAAGTCCCCTGTACGTAGAATCCTAGCATCACAACTATGTGATGTCATTAAAGTACTAGCCGACGGCAAGGGCGTCTCCGTGAGGAGAGGTCTGGAGGAAGCCCGAGTGCAAAGCTGTGAGCCGACGAACAGAAGCAGTATATAAGGCCAGGTATCCGGGCAAGTCAGCACAACATGACGAAGTCCCACGGATTCGCGATACCTTGGTAAATACTGCGGTTGTACAGTGACAGATCACGTTCTTATCCGGGGAGACCTGTCTCACTTGCCGATAGTATCGCCGCGGCATCTGGTAACGGCTGCCGTGATGAGGCAGGAGTCAGCAGAGGCCATAGTAGGCGCAGGACGTTGCCGCCAAGCGGTCCGGCAACTGGAAACAAGCCGGGGGAACCCCGGACGCCTTACCCCACCGAAGGGCCGAACGATGAAAAGAAACGGAGTCCCATGAGCTTGTCCGACATATCGAACCCGACCGGGGGAATGCCCGGGCAGCGCGTTGTGGATCAACTTCCTTTCGAGCAACACCTCCTGGAACGGATTTTCTCCTCTGAGAATCTGCAATCGGCCTGGAAACGGGTGCGCAGTAATAAGGGCGCCCCCGGTGTCGATGGGACGACCATCGAGACATTTCCTGATCGGTTCAGACCTCTGTGGTCAAATATCCGAGCATCGCTTATGGCAGGAACTTATCAACCCAAGCCGGTTCTGCGGGTGGAGATCCCGAAACCAACGGGTGGAACCCGCCCGCTGGGGATTCCCACCGTTCTTGACCGGCTGATCCAGCAAGCCATGGCCCAGGTTCTGACGCCGATCTTCGATCCTGAATTTTCGGAATCGAGCTTCGGTTTCCGCCCCGATCGCTCGGCCCATCAGGCCGTGCGGCAGGTGCAAAGGTCTCTGCGTCAAGGGTACCGCATTGCCGTGGGTGTCGATCTTTCCTCCTTCTTTGATACGGTCAACCATGACCTGCTCATGACCATGGTGGGAAGAAAGATTCACGACAAGCGGGTTCTCGCCCTGATTGGCAGCTACCTGCGAGCCGGGGTCGAGAGTGATGGCAGAAGAGCAGCGACACGAAGGGGAGTTCCCCAAGGTGGTCCGCTGTCTCCGCTGCTGGCCAATATCCTTCTCGACAACCTGGACAAAGAGCTTGAGAAGCGTGGTCACCGTTTTGTCCGTTACGCCGATGACTTCATCATTCTGGTGAAAAGTCAGCGGACCGGGGAGCGGGTTATGGGGAGTATCAGAAGGTATCTGAGCTCCCGTCTCAAGCTGACGGTCAACGAAGCCAAGAGCAAAGTCGCTCACAGCGATGCCATCAGCTTTCTTGGTTTTGCCTTCAAGGGATCCGAAATTGTCTGGAGTGACAAGGCGTACAAGGAATTTCGTCGTCGCGTCAAACGCTACACCGGACGCAGCTGGTTCGTTGCCATGGACTATCGTCTCGCCAAGCTGTCCACCTATATCCGGGGCTGGATGGGATACTTCGGCATCGCCGAGGTTTACCACGATATTCCGGAGGTCGACGGTTGGATCCGTCGGCGAGTACGGTTGTGCTACTGGAAACAATGGCGCTGGTGCCGGACCAAGGTTCGGAAGCTGCTTGCTCTTGGCACCGAACGGTTCACCGCCATTCGGGCCGGTCTGAACCGCAACGGTCCGTGGGCCATGCCCCGCAGACTGGCGGCCCATTCCGGCATGACCAACCAATGGCTGAAGGATCAGGGTTTAGTTTCTGTCAAAGACCTGTGGGTGAAGCGACATGACCCGGCTACGGCCCGGTAGTTTCATCGAAGCGCTTGGGTAGCGACCCGCATGCCGGGTGGTGTGGGGGCTGGGGGAGCAAAACCCCCGGCTACCCGATTAACTTTTATATATTATTGATCACTACTCAAAATTCCTGGCACAGTGAAATGGAAATAATGTTCTTTAGGTTCAATTTTTTTACCGAATTCTAAAAGACCAATTTGGTAGAGATTTTTAGTCTTCTTAAAGTATATAATTGGTTTTCTTGGGTAACCTGCCCATGAGATTTCCGGAAGATCTAATTTAATTATTTGTACTAGGACGCCTTTTTTTGTGTATTTCTCAATAAATATCTGCTCGGCTCTAGTTTCTAAAAAATAGATTTCGTCATCTACTACCAATACTTTTTCGACATTATGCCATTGCATCTCAGGGGTGAGTGGATAGGTAACATTGTCAACTGTAGATGAGTATGTTTTGTATGTTTCTTTTATAAGGTTACTGTTTCCATTTATAATGTCTCCTCTGTTGCCAACAGGAAGTGAATATTCCTCCTCTTTTGGAGTATCCAGGTAGCTCTTGGCTTGAATCACTACGGAGTTTATCCGGTTTCTATTTTCTTTTGTTTCTATGAATGTTTTTTGAATTAACTCATCTAAGATATTTGTTTGTTTATTTAGAGATGGAGATAACCTGAAGAGATAGTTCCAAAAGTTACTTTGGCAGAGGTATAGGGAAAATTTAGATATACTATCTGAATTTTTAGTTTTATCAATTGCATCTGAAACAGGGTAACTTACTATATACGTTTTCTTCAAAGAAGATATTAATCTGTCTTGATAGAATATTTCTGCCGAGAGATTAAGTGTGTGGTGAGATTCTGACGTATTTTTGATATGTACTTTGTAGCTAGATTCTTGGCTGAGACTGATTGGTATGTCGTTACTCAAAAAAGTGTGTTTTATGTTAACTTTATTATTTTTAGGATAGGTATAATAAAAACACATACACCCCTCATCTCCTCCAATACCAATAGTAGAAAGGGGTTTTTCTAGAAAAACTATCTCTTCAAGGTCTGAGGAAAGACTGAGGAAGTCAACATCTGTTTTTTCAATTATTTCGTTTATTCTTACATGCCCATGTGTATCAATCAATGTATCAAAAAGAATTGGAATTCGAAAGTTTAAACCAATTATTATTGATATCAACAAGCCAATTAGCACACACAAGTATTTGTTAAGTCCTATCTTTTTATAACAAAAGAAACCAATTAGAATTGAAATCCCTATATTTAGAATAGACGGAAAAATGATCACTAGAATTGAAAATACAAAAAGTAAAATCAATCCCCCTAACAGTAATGGTATGGCTAATATCGCTTCCATTAATCAATTATTGTAAGTTAACGGGCCGGGCTGTTGAGCCGCAAGGCTCGCAGGGCCGGAAAATGGGTTTCTATTTTGCGGGCCGAGAACCGCAGTCGGCTCGAACGCCATTGATAGGTGGAGCGCGTAGCGCGGAATCTAGCAATGGTGTGAGGTACGACAGCCCGGCCCGATAGGATGGAGTGCGCAGCGGTCCATCCTATCGGTTCATGATAACCGGCGGCGACGATATGATTAAATTTACCACCGCAATTTTAGATTTTGTTTTTCAAATTCGCGCAGACGTATTTTCCGTCCGGTTGATTGGTTTGTTGAACTAAGCCGCTATTGCGGCGGGAAAACACAAAAAACAAGATTCCATTCTTGCCGATCACAACTTCCGCGTATTACTCCTTTGGGACGGCCCAATTCCGGGTCTTCTTACCAAAGGAGCTTATCATGGAACCCTCCGAACAACGACGTTTCGATGAACTGTACCGGCGCCATCTGCGCCTGCTGAAACTGCAGGGCAAAGCCGACAAGACGATTGATGTTTATGCCCGCGCCGTGCGCCGGGTTGCGGATCATTTCGACGGCTGCCCCGACCGGCTCTCGCCGGAGCAACTGGAAGTCTACTTCAGTGCGCTGGTCGACTCCCATTCCTGAAGTACGGTCAAGGTCGACCGCAACGGCCTGCAGTTTTTCTGGAAACACGTGCTCAAGCAGGACTGGCAGTGGGTCAACATTGTCAAGCCGCCCAAAATCAAATCCCTGCCGGACATTCTCACACCGGCGGAGGTGGAGATGCTGATTGCCGCTACCCGCAAACTGCGCTTCCGGGTGTTCTTTCTCACCACCTACGCCATGGGGCTTCGCCTGGAGGAAACCCTGTCCCTCGAAGTCGGCGACATTGATGCGGCACGCAAGCGGGTTCATGTCCGCCGTGGCAAGGGGAAAAAGGATCGGTTCGTCCCCTTGCCCGATCTCGCCTATCAGGCCTTGCGCTCCCTGTGGCGGGTGCATCGCCACCCGAAGTTCCTGTTTCCCAATGCTAACGGATCGCCGGAAACGATCCGTCAGGCGAGCACACACATGGACCGGGGCGGGGTGCAAAAGACCATCAAGCTGGTGGCCTCTCAGTGCGGCTTTAAAAAAAATCTCCACACACTCCCTGCGCCATAGTTTTGCCACCCACCTGCTCGAACGCGGCCTGAGCCTGCGTCACATCCAGGATCTGCTCGGCCATGCCAGCCCCACCACCACGGCCGGCTATGCCCACCTGTCCCAGATCACTGAATCCGACTCCCTGGCCACCATCAATGGCCTGCTGAACCGTTTGCACTTCGATCTGGGAGGCGATGATGGATCTGACCGCTATCGTTGAGCTGTTTGGCGAGCGCTTTGTCGCCAAATACTCCCACCGCCTGCTGCCCGGCCATCTGGAGGCCCTGCGTTCTATCCGGCGCTGCCGGACGACCGCCGCGGGCGAACTCCAGATGCGCTGTCCCGAGTGCGCGCAAGTCGAATGGCGGCCTCGTTCGTGCGGGCATCGCAGCTGCCCCAAATGCCAGAACTATGAGGCGAGCCGCTGGCTGGATCGGCAGCAAACCAAGCTGCTGCCGGTCTCCTACTTCATGGTGACCTTTACCCTGCCGTTCGAGTTTCGCCCTCTGGCCCGACGCTGTCAGGCAGAGATTTATGCCAGCCTGTTCGACTGCGCCATCAACGTCCTGAAGGATTTCGGGCTCAACCCCAAACATCTCCGCGCCGAGCTGGGCCTGACGGCCGTCCTGCACACCCAAACCCGCCGCCTTGATTATCACCCGCATCTTCACGTCATTGTCCCCGGCGGCGGAATCGATCGGCGCAGACGGCAATGGAGAAAGGTCAAGGGCAAGTACCTGTTCAACGAATTCAATCTGGCCCGTGTCTTTCGTGCCCGGTTTCTTGCCGCTATCAAGCGGGCCGGGCTGCAAATCCCATATGGCGCGCCGGAACAATGGATGGTCGACGCCCAGCATGTGGGTTCAGGCCTGCTGGCCCTGAAATACCTGGCGCGCTATCTCTATCGCGGCGTCATTGCCGAATCCAATATTGTCGCCTGCCACAACGGCGAAGTGACCTTCCGTTACCAGGACAGCGCAACGGGACAAACCTGCACCCGCACCCTGAAAGGGGAAAACTTTCTCTGGCTGGTCCTCCAGCACGTTCTCCCCAAGGGCTTCCGCAGGGTACGGGATTACGGCTTCCTCCACGGAAATGCCAAGCGGGTCTTGCTCTTGGTGCAGTTCGTCTTGCGTGTCATGGTCGAACCGAATCCCTCTCGGCCGAGACCGGTGTTTCGCTGCCCGCACTGCAAAGCGGCGATGGAGATAGTTGCCTTTCGACGGCCGCAATGTCTGTCGGGTTAGCTCAAACAAACCGGCATCGTATTGCGCTCACGACAAAAGCAGGAGGTTCTTAAACCCCAGTGAAAGACAGAATCTGCGTCGTATTGTTCTAGCCTCGAAAGAGGTGAACGGCCCCCGCTCGCCCTGTAAAAACACAGCCAGGCCCAAGACCTTCTTACCCCTCAAAACCAATCCGATATATTTGCTTTATCTCTAGTGCGCCGGGCTTGTCCAACCACAGGATAAGATCGCGGCTCGTCCCTCGCGCTATCTATCCTTATTCGTTATGTTTTAGTTTTTTCCCCAAACATTGGCGCTTGATGCGTCAAAAATATGTACTTTGCATTTAAACTTATGCTCGATTTGCTCTATATGTTTTTTGTCAGCCTCAGAGTAAACTCCGATGTAAATGCTCCACAATTTCGGAATTATTTTGCGCCCATGCTTTGCGGCTCGGTTGATTGCTTCAATTATGTGGTCATCATATGGCCCAAAATTGAAACCATATGTGACAAGAGAGCCTGCAATTGTTGACAAATTATCATAGCAGGTCGCCAAATAATGATTGTGCATAATATGTGCTAACTTTTCATTGCTATTACCAGCCGTGACAAAAATCGGATATTCGCCTTGCTCCATTCGAGCACTGATTTTTTCTAGCAAGTAGTTTCGCTGGTCATATTCTTCTTTGACTATTTCTACGCCGGTATCGAAAAATGGAAGCGCACCGTGAAGATAAAATACATTTTGTTCGTCTCTGTTTCTTCCCCACCTCAATTCTGACCACTCTTGATCCTCGGGTTCGACATACTCTTCATCATTCTCTAGATCTCTGCCGAAACCATCAGTGTGATCGACAATTTTATTGCGCATGAGAATCCAATAGAGAAGCAAGTCATAGTTTGTTGAGAAAATTTTACCTTTAGTATTTAAAAATTTTGATAAGAAATATGAACATGCTTCGCTTTCATCCTCTGGGACAGTGAAAACATGTTCAGGGTGTAGAGCTTGAACTGCATCAAGGAGGCTTTCTTTCAATTTTGATGATGCTTTTTCAATTTTCTTTTTAAACTTTGGGTCGCCACCAAAGGCATCAATCAAAGCCGCAAAATTATCTAATTGCTGCATAATTAGTTCAAAATTCTTTGTTTCAATTACCCCTAAAATTGTTGACAAATCCTCATCGTCTAGGTTTGTTATAAATTCGTGAAGTGCGTTGTATGAAAATATCTTCGGGTCATAGGCCATACTAAAGCCGTTCCCTAGGAGGAGATGAAATTCTCGCCCTTTATTTTTTTCTATCGACTTAATTACGTCATCAAAACTTTCCAATTTCATAGCTGCCCCTCCATAGAAGCCACTCTTTGTTTTTAAAACATAACGGGCCGGGCTGTTGAGCCGCAAGGCTCGCAGGGCCGGAAAATGGGTTTCTATTTTGCGGGCCGAGAACCGCAGTCGGCTCGAACGCCATTGATAGGTGGAGCGCGTAGCGCGGAATCTAGCAATGGTGTGAGGTACGACAGCCCGGCCCGATAGGATGGAGCGCGCAGCGGTCCATCCTATCAGTGTCGATAAGTGGAAAATTTTCCATCTATTTCGTTCTATAGGCTGGAGAAATTTCCACTTATTGCCATATTAAATAGAATATCTGGAAATGATTTTCCATAGTCATTAAACCCAATATGGTATCCAGTTATTCTGATATTAGAGAGGGAAAATGGAAAATCCCCTCGCTTTTGGCCGAATTCCGATTTGATATTGATGGGGCGGATTCGCAAAGTACTGCATGACCATGAGACCCTCCCCAGACTCCAATGAACACAATCCAGCCTCAACAAAAAAACCGCACTCTGCAGACTCCCCCAAATCTCACAAACTACGGCTCTCTTTCCATTTTATTACTCAGAAACAGCTAGTTATCAACCTACACACAAAAACAGGTCATGACAAGTTTTTTAGCTTAGTTTCTGTCCGGAAACCGCCCTTTTCCGCAATCTCGGCGTCAATCTGCGCATTTTATTGTGCGGCGCAAAGCACTACACCTCCGCACAAATTATTGATTTCATTGACCTTTCTAAAAATTTCTGGTTTCCAAATCAGAAACGTTACAGTACTCCACCGGAGTTTCCAATCTGAAAACTTAGCCGTTGCCCTTCGGAGTTTCCGGATGGCAACTATTTAAAATCATCGGTAGTCGCTCCCTTGTGCACTGATACAGTTTCAGGCTAAGATGAAGAAAAGATTAAGAATATCTGCAAGGACTGGAAGGAGAAAGCGCATGACAGAGAATAAAAAAAAGAGCGCCAAAGATTATAGCGAAATGACGGCTTGCCAGCTAAAAAATGAAGGCCCCAGCCCTGAGATCGATAAGCTTTTCGAAAAACCACAATTTGTCTGCGGAAACTGTGGTTCTCAAACTCATTCTGCCGCCAACCTCTGCAATCCTGAGCCCCTTTAACAACCAGTTGCTTTGACCTTATTGGGAACGCCCACGACCTGCTATCCGTGGGCGTTTCGTGTCTTACGAAGAGTGCTTTTCAAGGCATCTCCGGCTAGGTTGAGGTGTGTACTTTATCGGAAAAGCCCAGGCCACTGCTTTGTAGCAACCGCCACAACGAGTCAGAACCTTATTAAAACTTGTGAGACTCAAAAAAATCAGGAGAAAACCTTTGTCGATCGCCATTATCTCTCCCAGCAATGATCGTAGTGCATGGATCAATGCGTTGCAGACACTTCAACCAGACTTGGAAGTCGAAATCTGGCCGCAGATAGCCTCTCCGGAGCGAGTCGAGCTTGCACTTTGCTGGAACCAGCCTCCCGGGAGTTTGAATCATTTCCCCAACCTGAAACTGATCTCTTCCTTCGGGGCAGGGGTCGACCATTTGCTTAACGACCCGCATATCCCCCCGGACATCCCAATAGTGCGTCTTGTCGATCCGGATCTGCGGCAGTCCATGGCTGAATATATCCAACTCGGCGCCCTGGCACATTTTCGACGATTCAAGGATTATCGCATCCAGCAAAATGAAAAAAACTGGCAACCTCTGTCGATTCCAAATATTTCAGAGATTAATGTCGGCATCATGGGGTGTGGTGAAATCGGTCGTTTTGTTGGTAATAAGCTTGCTTCAATGGGCTTCAGGGTTCATGGCTGGAGCCGAACACCGCAGCAACTCGATCATATTGTCACCTATAGCAGCGAGAAAGAGCTGGCGAAGTTTCTCGGCTACAGCAACATTCTTGTCTGCCTTCTGCCACTGACTGCAGCAACGGAAAATATCCTCAATGCCAAACTCTTCGATCAGCTTCCGCAGGGAGCCTATCTTATTAACGTAGGGCGCGGCGCGCACCTAGCCGAGGCCGATCTGCTGAACGCGCTCGCATCAGGACAACTGTCCGGCGCACTACTGGATGTGTTTCGGCAAGAGCCCCTACCGGCCGAACATCCCTTTTGGCAGCATGATAATATCCGGGTAACCCCGCATATCGCCAGCATTACCAACCCAGCATCCGCAGCCAAACAGGTCATTACGAACTATCAGCGCCTGCGGCAGGGGGAAAAACCGTTGAACATTGTAAATCGGCTTCTTGGTTACTGAATTTTCTCTAGCCGATCACCATTTTTGAGACTTAAAAATGGTGATCGGTAGGATATGCCCATAACATAATCGGCATTTAAGGACCCAGCTAAAAAAAACATCTGCTCTTAAATGAAATAAATGGCGTTACTCGTCTACATTACGGGGACGCTTACGCTAATTGGTCATTGATGGCTTGGCCACTCCGGTGATCGTTTCTGCCCTGGACGGTTCATCCCAGTGAGGGTTCTGATACTGCCATAGGGCAACTCCTGTCATGAGGTATTGCAACCACACGCAGGATGATGCTGAAACGGGATCTGTTTCAAGTCGACAATAAGAATTTTTCGCGTTAGCTCTTTTATATCAATTAGTTATAGAAAATTCTTAATTTAACGTTGGGACACCACTGAGTTCTTCTCCATATAGAGTATCCAAAAGCCACCACAGACAATGTACTTGTCCTGAACGACATAAAAAATTACAATACCACAAAGTTTACCGTAGTAGCCCCACTCAACGCACCTCTAACCCATCTGGTAACATAGGGCTTTTTCCTTTTTACTATCTGGAATCAGATAGTCGAATAAATTGATTATGAAGAAATACGTCCAGGATCAGCGTCAATATGACAAGAGGATCTGAGCTTCCCCTTATCAATACTGCCAGCTTGAGAGGATAGTTATGGAAGATTTCATAATCGGTGTGGGCGCTGCCGCTATTTCAGGATTAACGTTCATCGCATATCAACATCCGGAATTATTTGAAAGAGAGTTCTCGGCTAAAATCACATACATCTCCATTGGCGTCATCTTGGCGGCTATTTTTCATGATACCGGGGTTTCTTCAGCGCAACATGAGTTGGCCCCCTTCATCAAAGATGGTGTCGGTCCGGCCGTAAAAGCAGCACTGGAAAAAGCGAAAACTAATGACTACATCTATCTGGCTTCTTTAGGCGCATTGTTTTACGGCATGTTCTTGTCATGGCTTGCCAAGCATGTGAAGGCTGAAAATCGCCAAGGCAGCCATTAGCTTGCGTCTCTGCCCTCTCGTCATTATCATGACCGCAAACTATCTTTAAGGAGCCAACCAATGAATATTGCAGCTGCAAAAAAATCAGATCAGCAGCAGCTGCTGGACATTTGGGAATCATCAGTCCGAGCAACTCATGACTTTCTGGCCGAGGAAGATCTTATCCAGTTGAAGCCGCTGATTTTTGAGCAGTACTTCAATGCTGTTGATTTGACCTGTGCTAAGAACAATCAAGGCAAGATATTGGGCTTTTGCGGCGTTCATGATGGCCATATAGAAATGCTCTTTATTGCTCCAGAGGCCCGTGGTTGCGGTGCAGGCAGGTTGCTGGTGTCTCATGCTATTCAACAGCAGGGAGCAACAGTTGTTGACGTCAACGAGCAGAACGAGCAGGCTCGAGGCTTTTATGAGCATGTCGGCTTTGCGGTGACTGGACGCTCTCCTGTCGACGGGCAAGGCAAGCCCTATCCCCTGCTCCACATGCAATTGGCCACAAACTGACAAATCAGGGCCGTTCCCAACGTTTTCCGATTGCAGAAGCGCCGGTTACTTATTGTTGAGAAAAGAGTGAAGCATGGCCAATCTCCTAGCGAAATCGCAACAACTACAGCAACAAGCCTGGACGGTTATTGAAGAGACCGGGGTTATCAAACACTGGGAGGCTATCGGTGCGACTATCAATCTGGTTGGTTCGCTGAAGACAGGGCTGCTGATCAAGAATCGGGATATCGATTTTCATATCTACACTGATCCCTTCAAGCTTGCTGACAGCTTTGCGGCGATCGCAAAACTTGCCGAAAACGATCGCATTCAAGAAGTGAGCTACACAAATTTACTCAAAGCAGAGGACAAGTGCATTGAGTGGCATGCGTCATATCAGGATCGGCAAGGTGCCCTGTGGAAAATCGATATGATCCATATTTTAAAAGACTCACCATTTGCCGGATTTTTTGAAAATGTCGCCGAGCGTATTGCTGCGGCCTTAACAGAGGAGAGGCGCGAGGCGATTTTACGCATTAAACATGCCCTTCCGGCAGAAGAACAGGTCATGTCCATTCAGGTCTATCAAGCCGTGATCGAGGGTGGAGTGCGGGATATTGAGAGCTTTTGGTTATGGAAGAACCAGCATTCATCTGCAGGCATTATCACCTGGGTGCCATAGCAAGCCGACATCCGACCGTCCCCAGACTCCCTTGGCGGGAGGAGCAACCGACCACCAGGAATAACTGAAGAAGATCGTTCATCCAAACCGGATCGTGATTTACCAGCGCGCAAAAACAAGGACCACGTCCGAATGGCGCGAGTTTAAGCAACTTTGCAGTAAACTCGGGACTGTGCCCAGGGTCATCGGAGGCTGCCCCAAGAGTTTGCGAGCCATGAAACTGTCGCGGTTCGCACCGCAAAGACCTGGGACAGCCCCGTGAGGCGACAGTCCCGGTTTTCCTGCCAGCGACTCTTAAAAGAGCGTCATTCGGACAGGTCCCCTACTGTCTTTGGTCCCACTGCCTTGCGGACTTCAGAATTACATTCAACTGAAATTTCATGTTGTCGATTCACTCCCCCGATCCGTACGGGCAACAGGTCCGAGTTACGCGGCACAGGAGACTTTCTGCGTCTGCATCACACTCCTGAACAAATTCAGCCTATTCTGCGGTGTCTGTCTCTTCCCACCAGGATGATTTATTATGAAAAGTTTTCAGGACTTGCCTAAAAAAATAGAACGAGGTTTGTCTTAAGGCTCTAAGCAGGCTATATTGTAATGACTGCACACTTTTTTTCTTCATTTACAAGGGAGCATAATGAATGCGATGTCCATTGTGTAAAAGCGAAGAATCTGTAGAAGTGAACCTTCACGCTGATGAATCGACCAAAAAGACCTACGAATGCGGAGTCTGTGGCGGAACCTGGAGCTATTCTGATGATGTCCTAAAAGTCACAAAAGGCCGAGTTCAAAAGCGCCAAAAAGTCTGCACTGACTTCGTCTGTCCGACATGTAAACATATGGTCAGCTATGAAACCGAATTGAACGCTTTTCAGTTTCACGAAGAGCAATATGAATGCGCCATCTGTGGAACTATTTGTTCGGTAGCTCACGATCAAGTTGAAGTCGTTAAAGACTCACAAAAAAGCTCATTCCTTGATTCCTCTGGAGATCCAGTGGAATCAGACGACTACAATATCATGTAGCAAGAAAAATTCTACTGACAGGTCGGCTTTGACAGACATCCTCTCTGCGTGGTAGCAAATCCGTGCTGACCTGGAATGGCAGACTGCGCGGAAATCTATGGCGAGCGGGGTGTTGAAAATGTTCATCCGGAAACTTTTTTTTTACAACCCGTTAGTCCACTCTCTTTGAAGCAACAACCGTGGGAAATAATTTTCGCTGAAAAAAGCAGAAGATCCGCCCATCAATGGCTGCTAAGCCCAAACAGATCAGGCCCATGCCGATAAAATCTTTACCGGCCAAAGACTCTCCAAGAAATGCGACGCCAAGAAGAATTGCACTCACCGGGATTAGAAAGGTCACCAGCAGAAGATTGGTCGCACCTGCCGTTGCCAGAAGACGGAAATAAATGATATAGGCCAGAGCCGTCGACACCAACGCCAGACCGGCAAGCGCAGCCCAGACGCCCAATCCAGGCATGGCGAGGGTCCAGGGGCGGTCCACGACAAGTGCCAGGGGAGCCAGCAAGAGGATCGATGCCGTCACCTGTCCGGTTGCGGTGACCAGAGGAGCAATCCCCATGCCTTTGAAACGCCGCCCGTAAACACCGGCGAAAGAGTAAGACAGCGCTGCACCGAGGATCGCGAATTGCGCCAGGACGTTGGCCCCGAGTCCGCCCAGGCTATCCAGGCCGATAATCACCGCAACACCGACAAAACCAACCAGAATACCGGCTATCCGCCCTCCGCTCATTTTTTCGTCTTTGGTGAAGATGTGCGCAACAACCACCGTGAACAATGGGGTGGTGGCATTGAAGATCGAGGCGAGTCCGCTGGCGATGTGCATCTGCCCCCAGACGATCAGGCAAAAAGGAATCAGGTTGTTGAGTAAGCCCATGCTGAGAAAGGCTTTCCAGTAAAGCCATTCCTTCGGCATCCGCAAGCCGGCGGCACGGACGATCAGGTTGAGAGTGACCCCTGCCAGCCCTACCCGCAATGCGACAATGGTCAACGGCGGCAAGACCTTGACGGCAACGCCGATAAAAAAGAATGATCCGCCCCAAAGAACGGACAAAACCAACAGCAACAGCCATTCAAACGGTTCCATTTTGGTGTTCACGACGCCCATGCCAATACTCCATTCTTGGTGTTTGAGGACAGCATAGGCATTGCGGCATACTCGGCACCACCCGATTCTTGCTGTTGATTTGTTCCTTGCAGCAAGAATCGGGTGGTGCCGCTGTGATCATATCACTATGATGTTGGTAAGGCGGCAAGACGGATATCTCTCAGTGACAGCCAACAAGCCGGTCACAACAGGGATCTTCCCAAGGAAAATGTTCATCATGGAGAAAACTTGATGGAGAAGTCTGATTACAGGCGCATTGAGCAAGCGATTGGCTATCTGGAGCAACATGCCTTAGAGCAGCCATCCCTTGATAAGGTTGCGGAACACATTGGCCTGAGCCCATATCATTTTCAACGGCTGTTCAAATCCTGGGCCGGAGTCAGCCCCAAGCGCTTTTTGCAATATCTGACCATTGAAAATGCGAAAAAACTGCTGCGCGAATCGGTTTCCGTGCTTGATACCGCCCTGGATGTTGGTCTCAGCGGACCGGGCCGCTTGCATGACCTGTTTGTCAGTGTTGAGGCGATGACGCCGGGAGAGTTCAAAACCCAGGGGAAGGAACTGCACATCAGCTACGGCTTCCATGCGACCCCCTTTGGGGAATGCCTGCTGGCGGTCACCCCGCGGGGGATCTGCAGCCTTGCGTTCGTGGATCCTGAAATGAAGCCGCAGGTGCTGAACGAATTACGGGAAACCTGGCGAGAAGCGTTGCTCGTTGAGAACCCGCATGCGGGCAGGGAGGCCATCCAGCAGATTTTTTATCCTCTTCACAACAAAGCGCAAACCCCGCTGAAAATATTGCTGAAAGGAACAAACTTTCAGATCAAGGTCTGGGAGGCGTTGTTACGCATTCCCGAAGGGGCTGCCGTCTCCTACAGCGCGCTGGCCGAGGCGGTAGGACATCCCGGCGCCCAGCGGGCAGTCGGCACTGCGGTCGGGCAAAATCCCGTCGCCTATCTGATTCCCTGCCACCGGGTCCTGAGAGCCAATGGAGGCATCGGTGGCTATCATTGGGGAACAACCCGCAAACGGGCGATTCTGGCGCGGGAAGCAGCGTGCCTTCAAGCAACCAGCGCCGCAGGGGCGGAGAACGGTTCAGAATCTATAGAGTCATGCGAAATTGTTATGGAAGATTCAACAGACTGAAATGCCCGAATTGATCGTAGCGCCCATCAAAAGAAGAGTTAAGAAGTTCCCCAATTGCTTTTCATCTGAAATAGATATCGATGGAATCAGCTGTTTGACTAAAAAATCATGATAAACGGATCAAGACTCAGAAAGCCCCATCAAAAACGCAGGATTTTTCTTAACCATGATTTCAAGTGCGGCATAGGAAACGCCGTGCTCCAGAAGGATCTGCATATATTTCCGTAAACCTTCAACCGGCGGGTCATTTGATATCTGGCCAAAATCGGTTGAGATAATGCAGCAACTGTGACCAGTTTTTTCGATCTGCTCAACCATAGCTTGCGGAGGAAAAGCTGCGGCCCCCTTAACCGACATCTGGAAAAAGCACCGCTCAAAAAAAACTCCCATTTTGGCCAGTTGATTCTGCATCTCCAAGGGCATTTTAATCAGGCGTGATTCTGGGTGAGTGATAAGGATCTTCTTGACGCCACGCTGCATGGCGATAGGAACGACTTTTGCGATTTCGGCAGCGGAAAGATGACCGGTTCCAAGAACGATATCAGCCTGAGCGATCAGGTCAAAAATATCGTAAAGTTGGGGTTGCAGGTGACCATCATCGTCAAAAACGGCAACACTTTGGGACAGGTCACGGTTACTGATTCTGGCCTGATTGACAGCAGATAGGGTCGGTAGCCAGATCTGCCTGGCACCCAGCTTGATCTCTGCCTCAACAGCAGCGACATTCAGCCCTCCGGCCTGACGGTTGAGGACTAAGCCACCAAAAACATGAAAATCACCACCGACAGCATCCTGGACCAGTCGAGCCCTGGATGCTGTCGGAGAAACATGACTTTTAACCAGAATGCCCTTCATTCCGGCATCTTTTGCGGCGCGTGCAAGTTCAAGATCGGAAGCAATCCGTTCGGTCACATCAGGACTGCCATGCATATGGCAATCGATTGCTCCGTTAATCAGAGTTTGGACATCTTCTGACATGAAATTTTCCTCGCACTCATCCACCGAAAAACATTCCGCAGATTGGGAATCCGGGTTACATAAGGATCTTATCAGGCACTTAATTTTTGACGGTTCACGACCCGATTCGGATCAACCTCTTCCCCTTCAACGACCTGAATAATGCCCATGACAGCTGCAACAGAGACACGCACATCAGCTTCCGCGGTACTGGTACCGACATGCGGGGAAACAACAACATTATCAAGGCTCCAGAAAGGATGATCTGCCGGCGGGGGTTCTACGGCGAACACATCAAGTCCGGCAGCGGTCACTTTTCCTGACTTCAGTGCGGCTTCCAATGCTGGTTCATCAACGACCCCACCCCTGGCGGTATTGATGATAAACACACCATCTTTCATCATGGCGATACTGTCTGCGTTGATCATTTTAGCGGTTTCATTGGTCAAAGGACAGTGCATGGTGACGATGTCGGCTTTTTTGACCAGGTCTTCAAAAGAGGTTTCCCGGATAACTCCGTACTCTTCAAAAACAGAGTCATCAAGATAGGGGTCATAGGCATGCACTTCAAGCTCAAGACCTTTGGCGATTTTTGATACGGCACGACCGATCTGCCCCAAGCCAACAATACAGAGGACCTTACCGGAGACTTCTGTACTCAGGTGCTGAGGCTTAACCCATTGACCACCACGCAGAGTGGAATCAAGCATCAAAGTTTTTTTGATGGTTGCCATCATCAGGGTAATCGCATGCTCAGCGACAGATTTGGCGTTGGCACCAAGAGCATTCAAGACCGGCAGGCCACGCTTGGTAGCGGCATCAAGATCGATATTGTCGACACCAGCACCGAATTTTGACAAGACCTTTAACGATTTACCGGCATTGATAACGGCATCGTTAATCTGCCCAAGACGCACCAGGATACCGACCGGATCGGTTTCTTCAACCAGTTTGACCAGATCTTCCGGGGCCGTATAGGGGGGAGTAAAAACAGCCTCATAGCCACGCTGCTCAAGCACCTCAATGGCTTTGGGATTGAGCTTATGGCTCGTGATCAGAATCTTGTTACTGCTCATATTTCATCTCCTTCATTTAAAACACCATATTTAATAAGTGTAGGAATCAACCAGGGAGCCGATATCCCGTCCAGTGGCGCGTCCTTAATAGCCTGCATGCGGATGTTTTCGGCATCCACTTTTGCTTGCGCTCCCTGAATAGCAACCTGCACATCTGCAGCCGGGACGATAATGACCCCATCAGCATCACCAATGACCATATCGCCGGGATTGACAGCAACGCCACCGCAACAGGTTGGCATATTGACTTGTCCCGGTCCTTCTTTTCCGCCCCCCATGGGGTTAATGCCACGAGCGTAAATCGGCAGGCCCGACTCCATCAGTTCAAGACTGTCTCTGACAGCACCATCGATAATGATCCCGCCCAGTTTTTTTCTGACGGCGGTATTGCACAGCAGGTCACCGAAAACACCATTACTCAGGCAGCCTTGCGCATTGATAACCAGAACATCACCTTCCTGGGCAATCCGTATAGCCGCATGAATCATCAGGTTATCAGCGGGATGAGTTTCTACTGTAATAGCGGAACCGAACATCTTCAATTTGGGATTCAATGGTTTGATCCCGGCATCCATAATCGCCCGTCGTCCGTATCCATCACCAATAAGGGCGACCGGGTATTCTGCCAGTTTTTTTAAATCTTCAAGATTTCCACGCTCGATATCTTTGACCAGACAAAACCCCGGCTTTCCGTAAATCTTTGCTCCCATATTTCATACTCCCTGTTCCCCGAAAGGTGACAATTCCTTACGATGGTCTGAAAGGTTCACAATCCTTTTTCAAAACGCTTCAAGTTATAAAATGACTATACCAACAATTATACTTATTTAAAAGCGATATAAATTAACATTATATTCAGTTCTGCTTACGCTAATTCATATTGTACCTGCCCTTGGAATGACTATCAGAGGCTTCCAATCTGAAAACTTAACTATGTCCATGCGGAGTTTCCGGGTGAAAACTAGTCAATAAGAAACGGCACAGAGGCGCGCCTGGCGATATCCCGTAACAACGCAAGCAACGATCCAGGCAAGGGGATCCCGGTTCTGAGGCGCTGCTCATAGGTATCAAACTCCGGATCCCCTGCAACAAGAACCGGCTGAGCCGGATCAACAGGGTCGACACCATGCAGATACTCCATAAGGCAGGCGACCTGATCCTCAAATTGCCCATCCAGGCGAAAACATTCTGGATTGATCGCCAGAAAAAAATGGCCGATATTGTCCGGTTCACCCTTGCTAAGCGAACGATCCTGAAACGGCGAGAAACCACCGCCGCTTAAGGTTGAACTTAAAATCTGCACCATCATCGCCAGACCATATCCCTTGTGCCCGCCGTGTTGGCGGTCACCACCAAGAGGAGCAAGGCCGGCTCTTTTCTCCTTATTCAGCAGCATGTCCCGCGCCTCATGGGCATCGGTCACAAAGCGTCCGGTATCATCACACACCCAGCCAGAGGGTAACGACCGGTTACACAGGTCAAAAACTTTCACCTTATTGGAGGCAACAACACTGGTTGACATATCCAGCAAAAAAGGTCTGCCAGTGCCTGCCGGAGCGGCAAAGGCAATCGGGTTGGTTCCCAGTACCGGCTTGCGGGAAAACGTCGGGGTCACGAAAACACCCCGGGCAGAGCTGGTCACCAAACCGATCAGACCAGCATCAGCAGCCATTTTTGCGTAGATTCCAGCAGCGCCAAAGTGGTGAGAATTAAAAACCGAGACAGCTCCGATCCCTGAGGTCCGGCACTTTTCAATGGCTATAGACATCCCCTTCTGAGCTACCAGATGTCCAAGACCGGCATCACCATCCAACAAAGCAGTAACCGCAGACTCCTTAACCAGGTGAGGCTTGGCAACCGGATTGATGGTTCCGCTGCTGAGCATTTTTTCGTAAAGCATCAGCATTGAAACACCATGGGAATCGATCCCGTAGGTATCCGTTTCAATCATGACTTCTGCAGATGCCGCTACCTGCTCAGCAGACATGCCCCAGGCGCTCATGATTGAGACGATCTGCTGCTTCAGTAGTGTTCGATCAACATAAAGGATGTCTGCACTATCTGCTGCGTCCATGTTCGGTTACTTCCCAACAGCGCCGGAAAACATGGTCTTGCCCGAAGCATCCATCTGGTATTTCAGAATCGAGCCGGTATCAGATTCAGTGATGTACAAGGTTTCATTATTCTTGCCACCAAATGCGCAGTTAGTTGTGCCAAGCCCTTCCGGAGCCCTGATGCCATAAATTGGCCGACCCAGAACATCGAATACCCAGACGGTACCAAGACCGGCATGACAAACAAACAAACGCCCAGATGCGTCGATCGCCAACCCGTCCGGACCCGACCGACCACCAGATAACTGGATAAACAGACCGACCTTGCTGGTCCCCGATTTGCGTATTGGTATCCGCCAGATTGCATTCGCCCTGGTCACGGCGAGGAGCAGGTTCTTCTCTTCAACATCAAGAACCAGGCCATTAGGACTGGGGGCACAATCGATAAGACAATCCAGCTGATCACTTTTTTCATTCCAGCGGAATACGCGTCCGGAAGGGTCGGATAAACCCGTCTGCCCCTGGTCGGTAAAATAAAGGCAACCATCAGCGGCAAAATGCAGGTCATTACACCCTTTAAAGCCTTCTGAGTTATAGCCCTTCAAAACCGGCTGAACCGTCCCTTTTTCAGGATCGACAAGCATGATCCCATTCTTGTAGTCAGCGACAAAAATGCGGCCATCTTCATGAATTTTCAGGCCATTTGGCCAACCATCATACTCACAGACCAGGGTAAACTTGCCCGTTGGATCAATTTTGAAAATACGACCGAAAGGAATATCAACAACGTAAAGGTTCCCCTGCGTATCAAAAGAGGGGCCTTCGAGAAAGCAGTCTACTCCGGCCCGGTTGTAGCGAGACCATTCGTTATCAACACCGGGCCGTCTGAATTCATCAGGAAGCCGGCAGAAGACTTCGGCTGTGCACATTTCTGGTGGTGGGTAAAGTGACATGATAAATACCTCAATTTGTCATCAGGCGCGGGAACCAAAGGGCCAGATCAGGGAAGAAAATCAACAGGAAAACAAAGGTGACAATGATCAAATAGAACGGCAAAACACCCAACACAACTTCTTCGATGGATATTTCGTCCCAGGTACTGGCAACAACAAACAGGATGACTCCTAAAGGTGGAGTCAGTTGTCCAAGTTCCACAAGAATCACGATGTAAACACCGAACCAGATAGGATCAATACCGTAAGCAACCAGGGTCGGATACAGGATCGGAACGGTGATGGCAATCATCCCCAGCCCTTCCATAAAACAGCCAAGAACCCCGTAAAAGACCAAGGCGCCGAACAAAAACTGATACTGCGACAGGCCCAGAGCCTGAAACCAGTCAACCAGATCTTCTCCGACACCGGAACGTGCCGTCGCATAAGCAAAAATCATCGATACAAACACAATAAACAGAACGTTACCGCTCAGCACAAGAGTCCGCCGTAAAGCGGTTTTCATAATTTCAAAAGTAAAACTTTTGTACATCCGGGCGATGATAATCGCACCAAAGGTTCCGATGGCACCGGCCTCTGTAGGCGTAGCAATACCGCCATAAATACTACCGAGAACAATAATGATAAGAATCAACAGCGGAAGAATATCGAATAAGCACTGACGATAATTGACCTTCTCGTCAGAAACGCTCATATGAGCAGGTGCCAGTTCGGGCTGCAGGAAAGCCCTGATTGCAATGTAAGTCATGTACAGCAGCATCAGCACGATACCGGGAACAACGCCAGCCATGAACAACTGGGCAATGGACGTATCGGTAAACATCGAGTAAACGATAAAGGTGATGCTCGGAGGAATGAGAATTCCCAGGGTTCCCCCTGCCGCCAGAGATCCAGCTGCAAGTTTACGGCTATAGCCTTTCTTCCCTAATTCCGGCAACGCCACGGTCCCCATGGCCGCAGCAGTTGGGGCACTTCCTCCTGAAACAGCGGCAAACAATCCACAACCAACAATGTTGGTATGGAGCAACCCGCCAGGCAGTTTTCTGATCAGTGGCGATATACCGTTGTAAAGCCTGGTGCTCAGACCACTGCCCAGTAAGATCTCAGCCATAAAGACAAATAATGGGATAGCCGACAGAGTATAACTTTCAGCGGACCCCCAGCTGACAATACCCAGCGCCTTCAGACCACCCAACCCCTGGATTAAGTAGATATAAACGACTGCTGAAACCCCTACGGCCATCTGAATCCACAGACCACTGAAGATAAGAGCAATGAGGAGTCCCATAACGATTGCGATTTCCATGATGAGCTACTCCTCGACCTTAGTGACAATGTTTTGTGATTTGGATGGGAATAAACGAAGCCGCGCAAAATCGAGAATAAAAACAGCCAGAATGATCAACCCTGCGGGAATAATCAGTTGGGGAATATACAGAGGGGTTTCCAGTTTACTCTGCGAGATGGTCCCCCGTGTGAAGGAGCTGGAAATCAGGAAAAATGCGTAATAGATAAGAACACCACATAATGCCAAAGACAAAACGGCGTGGAAAATATCCAAGAACCGACGGCTTGTCCCGGACAGCTTTGCATAAAACATTTCCACTTTGAACAAAGCCTTATTCCTGAACGTGACACTGACCCCGAAAAAAGTTACAAGGACAACCAGGTAGGACACCAGCTCATCAACAAAGCCGAAAGAAAAACCGATGGTCGAGCGTAACAAAACTTCAAGAACAACCAGGCAGACCATAACCACGACCGCCACGGAAGCAAGCGCTTCAACAACATTATAGAGTGTTTGAACTGCCCCTCTATCTGACTGAGGCGGCATTGTAGGTGCTGACATATTTTCATCCCTTGGGCGCAAATTCTAACTCTGAACCAATCTACTTAAAAACTGGGTCCATCCAAGAGGCGCAAGAATGGACCCAGGCAAAACCGTTATTTAAGTTTCCAATCTGAAAACTTAATTATTGCCATCCAGTGTTTCCGGATGACAACTATTTACCGATTGCAGCACGTACGGCAGCAAGAGCTTCAACAGCCTTAGGCCCTTTCCCTTCAGCCCACTGGGACCAGACTTTTACCATCGCCTTTTCAGCAGAAGCGACGTCAGCAGGATCCGCATCGATAATCTTCATCCCTTTACCAGCTTGGATCTTTTGCTGGGCTTGCTCATCGACAACAAAATTTTCAGTGATCTGTGGACCGGCGACAGCACAAGCTTTGATCAGTGCCTGCTGATTTTCCTTGGAGAGCCGCTCAAATGCGTCCCGATTAGCGATCAGAACAGAGCTGCCATAATTCATGGCCAGCCGGTAGTTGGTTTTGAGGAATTCATTCCACTTCTTGGCACCACCGGCGCTGGCGGTAAGAACGCCGTCAACAACCCCACGTTGCAAAGCCTGCGGGACTTCTGCGCCCCCCATGGTTACTGCAGAACCACCGAAATGTTCAATCAGGGCAGCCTGTTCCGGAGATGTCACGCGCATCTTTTTCCCAAACAGGTCTTTTGCTGTATTCAGGTCAAATGTCGTAAAAATAGTCTGTTCCGGGTAACGATAGAGCCCCAGGTAAACCAGTCCCTGAGCTTCAAAAGCCTCTTTCAGATAAGGCTCCATGACTTTGATCGCTTTTTGCCACTCATCTTCAGTTCTGATCAACATGGGCAGAGACAACACACCACCGATCGGTACATTCCCAAGGTAGAAATAATCGGAGGCCATATCCACAATGCCGTCAGCAACAGCCTGAGTGATATTGGCCGCCTTGATGTGCAGGGTGCCACCAAGGTTCAGAGCAATTTTGAAATTTCCTCCAGTGTCCTTTTCAATAGAGGAAATCATCTCATTGAGACCTTTTCCTGCGGAAGAATTGGCAACAGAAACATAGGTGTAGGCAGTCCACCGAACTTTGGCGAACACCGGATTGGCAACAAAAGCGAGGGTTAAAGTGATTAACAAGAAAACGGACATTCTCCTAAAAATCTTCATACGACCTCCCGAGGTTTTGTTTTAAAACATTTTTCTATGAGTTTCCGGAAACGATAAAACACAAATATACTTAACAGCAAGCAAATTTTATTGACATTAAAGTAAGCACCTCTAAATATAATGCAAAAGAAAATGAGCCCGCAATCGTTGTAGGAAAGGAAGAAGATCGTGAATTTAAGACAACTCAGAACACTTATCGCGGTTGCGGAACATGGCAATCTGGCCAAAGCAGCTGACGCTATCGCCCTAACTCCATCTGCGGTCAGCCAACAAATGTCCAGCCTTGAAGATGAAATTGGAGTGTCACTATTTGATCGGACGACCAGACCACCGACTTTGAACTTTCAGGGCTCCCAGTTGCTAGAAGCAGCCAGAGCGATTGTTCAGACAGCCGACAATATCCTCGACACCATTAAAGGCAAAAACATGTCCGGCGCCTTTAACGTAGGAGCGGTCCGTTCAAGCATATTCGGATTCCTTCCCCAGGCCATATCTGCGCTGAAAAAAGAATATCCTCTGCTAAAGATAAAAATAAGAATGGGACGCACGGATGACCTGATATTTGATGTTGCCGCTGGCAGACTTGATGTCGCTGTTGTTGCCGAACCTCAAACGATACTGCCTAAGCTTGAATTCTCCCCGTTTATTAAGGAACCACTGCTGGCCATAGCACCACCGGACAGAACCAGTGAAGACGTCTACGAACTGCTGACCAATGATGACTATATCCACTTCCCCAACAACGTCCCGTTGGCCCATATGATTGATACAGAGTTAAGAAAGATGAATATCAATCAGAAACCAACCATGGAAATCGACAATATCTACGGCATTGTTCAATGCGTCATGAATGGGATTGGCGTGTCTGTTGTTCCTCATACGGCGACCATCAATCCCTTCCCCATCAAAGTCCATTCTCTGCCATTTGGTAACCCTGTCATTCACAGGCAAATGGGAACTGTCCATGAAATCAATTCGCCCAAAGATTTCCTTGTTGATGTATTGCATAACCTGCTGGCGACCTTGAGTGCCCCCTACGGAATCCATTTATCAAGCAGAGTAAAAAACGCAAAAAAGCACATATCTTTAGATAGTCTTACTTTAAAATAAGTTAAAATTGCTTTTTATTTAAGGTTTTCTGTGTTTAAATTCGTAAAATAGCATGGTAAAATAAAGAATGCTAATCTAATCAGGCAGTTACCAACCAAAGACAGGTCACGAGACGAGAGATAGGAATCTTTTTATTTATATTGCAACGGCAGGGCATGGAGGGTGCTACCTGCTCAAATCAAATACTCTGAACCACTCAGAGGACTAAAACGGAAGTGAGGAGATAGATCAATGAAGAACCTATTCAAGCTACTTGCCAGTGTAATGTGTCTGACTCTTTTAACAAGTGCTGTCGCTTACGCCGAATATCCTGAGCGTCCCGTTAAAATTCTCATCCCTTACGGAGCAGGCGGCACGACCGACATCGGTGTTCGCATGCTGGCATCGATCGTGGAAAAAGAGCTTGGCCAACCCATGGTGGTTGAAAACAAGCCAGGCGGATCCGGAACTATTGCCCTTTCTGCAGGGGCCAAGGCCAAACCGGACGGTTATACATTAACAGCCGTCACCTCTTCACCGTTTTTCATTACTCCTCACTTGCGGCGGGTATCCTATAATCCCCTAGAGGATTTTGTCGCCATCATGAACTATTCTGGACCTTATCACGGAATCATCGTACCAGCGTCTTCAGAGTGGAAGACATTTGCAGACCTGATCAAATTCGGCAAGGAAAATCCCAATATCGGAACTTACGGAACTGCCGGCACCTTCGGCGGTGCTCACATCAGTATGCTTTATGTCGAAAAGCTGACTGGTGCTAAATTTACTCACCTGCCGTTTAAAGGGAGTTCCGCAGCAACCGCCGGTATTCTTGGCGGGCACGTTAAATTTGGTATCGTTCCCAAATATGCAGATCACGTTAAAGCCGGCAACTTCAGAGTCCTGGCAGTTCTTGATGGTACCAATGACCCAGAGTTCCCGAATGTCCCCACCCTGCGTCAGTTAGGATACGATTGGGAATTTGCTTCAGTCGTCGGCTTAGTCGCTCCCAAAGGGACCCCAGACGCTATTGTGAAAAAGCTTGAAAAAGCTTTCATTGATGCAGCAAACACTGATGAGTTCAAGCAGTTCATGGCAAAAGCGGGTCTCCCTATTCGCATTATGAACTCCAGCGAATTCGGCACGGCCCTGGAAAAGAACTACAACGGTTACAAAACGGCTATTAAAGAGCTGAACCTGGTTCAGTAACCGAACTCTTCCGCGTCCTCTGTGAAGCGGAAGAAACAGACGCTATACCATGTGCCACAAGGTTCCCTTCACGACCAAACCAGAGAACCTTGTGGCTTTTTTTAAGACAGAGAATCAGAGATGAGCGCCGAAGTCGTGCCGGCCTGTTAAGACCAGTGTCACACTGCCACAGCGCCCACTGAAGATGCTATTTAGTTTCCAATCTGAAAACTTAATGATTGCCATCCGGTGTTTCCGGAAGACAGCTATTTGATGTTGAAAACTCCGACCTCGCTCTTTTAGGAGGTTATGAGGTCGCTGCTCATTTATAAAGGCTTATGTTTATGCAGAAGGTTAAGAATAAGATCGCCAAAAAAGATTTGCTTACCGGGTTGATCTTTCTCGTGTTTGCCATTTTGATGCTTACCGTCATTATTCCTTACGCGGTGCCAGTCAGCTTTGTTCCACCCGGCCAGATCAGTCCACGTTTTTTGCCAGAGGTTCTCACCGGAGCGATACTGGTTTTCAGCGCACTGCTACTGCTCTTGCCGCTTCTGAAAAAATCTGCTCCGCCAGTCAAAGCCCCTGCGGCTGATGAAGAACCTGCGGCTGATGAAGAACCTGCGGCTGAGAATGCGACATTTCTGAAAATTGCACCGTTCCTGTCTATTGCAGTTATCATCATCAGCTATCTGTTGTTAGCCTGGTTCGGCTTTATTGCCTGCTCTATTTTTTCCATGGCTGCCATCATGTTCGCCTTTGGTGAACGCAATATTCCAAAACTGGTCATTGTGTCCCTGATTATCACGGCACTGGTCTGGTTATTTGCTGCCAAGCTGTTGAATATTCCCCTTCCCTGACAAGCACATGTAAATATTACTGATTGCCACAGATCGACTTAGATGGAGAAATATACATGTTTACTGATTTATTCGCAGGATTTTCCCTCCTGCTTAACTGGACTGTACTGGCGGCCAATATCGTCGGCATTGTCATCGGAACTATCGTTGGTGCCATTCCCGGATTAGGTCCGGTTATCGCTATCGCGGTGCTGATACCAGTGACCTTTGTCCTGCCAACGGTTCCGGCCATGATGTTGCTACTGGGTGTTTACCAGGCAGGAATCTACGGAGGTTCTATTTCCGCCGTATTATTTAATATTCCTGGTGTTCCTGCTGCCGCAGCTACAGTTTTTGATGGCTTTCCAATGGCCCAGCGTGGCTTGGGTGGTCGGGCTCTTAAAATAGCCTTGTATTCGAGTACCTTCGGTAATATTTTCAGCTGCCTGGTACTGCTGCTGGTTGCAGCGCCCCTGGCCGCCATTGCCCTTAAGTTTGGACCAGCGGAAATAGCAACCCTGCTGCTGCTTGCCCTCACTGTTATCTCGGGCGTCAGTGGCGGTTCCATGATAAAAGGGCTGATCGCAGGTTTCTTCGGTCTACTGTGCAGCACCGTCGGTCTCGATCCCATCTGGGGCACGTTCCGCTTTACCATGGAAATTCCTGAACTGGAAAACGGCCTGGCCCTGGTGCCGGTCCTTATCGGCCTGTTTGCCATTTCCGAATTGCTGATTCAGGTTGGCGTACCAGATCCAGCCCTGAAGATGAAAAGTAGCAATCCCGATGCAGAGAAACAGAAAAATGCCAAGGCCAACCAGGTATCGTTCCGTGATATGTGGAAAATGCGTGGCAGCATGCTCTACTCTGCTATTATCGGCCTGTCTTTCGGAATTCTGCCAGGCATTGGATCAACGACTCCTGCCTTCATGAGTTACGCCTTCGCCAAACAAAAATCAAAACACCCTGAAAAATTTGGTACCGGTATCGATGAAGGGGTTGCCGCACCGGAATGTGCCAACAACGCCGTTACTGGCGGGGCCCTGATTCCGATGCTGTCCCTGGGAATTCCTGGGGATGCGGTTACAGCCGTCATTCTTGGTGCGTTAATGCTCCAGGGGATCACCCCCGGACCTTTTGTCTTCCGCGATAACGGAGTCGAAGTCTACGCCTTTCTCATCGGCTTGATCCTGTCAACGGTGCCGACCCTGATCGCTGGCCGTATCTTCCTGCGCTATGCCGTTAAGGTCCTGGCCCTGAAAAGATGTTACATCTTCTCAACCGTACTGGTCATGTGCATCGTTGGTTCCTACTCTGTCAATAACAGCATCGCGGATGTCGCCATTATGTGCGTGTTTGGCTTCATCGGTTACGGTTTACGGTTGCTGAATGTGCCTCTGCCTCCCCTGCTCATCGGTTTTGTCGTCGGCAAAGGGTTTGAAGAAGCCCTCAGACAATCCCTACTGGTTTCCCAAGGCAGTTTAATGATCTTTGTACAGCGCCCCATCTCGGCAGTTTTCGTGGCAGCTTCTGCTCTGGTTTTGCTCTGGACGATGCGCTCAGCGTTAAAAAAGAAAAAAGCATGAGCATTTCTCTGGAGCAGAGAACATAGCTCGTTTCCTATCTGAAAACCTAGCCGTTGCCCTCCGCAGTTTCCGGATGACATCGAGCTCGACAAAACTACCAAATGACGGCAACAAAAAAGCTCTCCTGATTTTCCAGGAGAGCTTTTTTGTTGGATAAAATGCTGATAACAATCCCAATTCTTCGCCATTTACAGAAGAATTGGGATTATCGATGAAGCTTTACTTATTTAACAGTTCAAGCAATCCCTGCAGCGGGTGACGAAGCTTCTTTTTATCAATCCGCTTGACCTGACTACGGCAGGAATAGCCTGACACCAAACACCGTTCAGCTGGTAGCTTGGCCAGCGTCGGTTGCCAGCTCATGGCATAGATCTCTTTGGATGCTTCCAGATTCTTGGCCGCATGGCCATAGGTCCCGGCCATGCCACAGCAACCGACCGATAGCGGCTTGAGGGTGCCACCAAAATGTTTGAAGATTTTGGTCCAGTCGTCATGGGTCGAGGGTTTGGCCGTTTTTTCGGTACAATGCCCAAAGAGGTAGAATTCCCCACCCACAGCTGGCTTTTCCGGTACCTGGTCAAGGATCGAGAGGAGCCATTCCTGGAACAGAAAGACCTTGAAATCCCCTCGCGCTTCTTTCAACGCCTTGACGTACTCATCGCGATAGCACAGCACCATCGCCGGATCGGGACCAACAATGGGGATATCCAGCTTTGCCACCTGGTTGAGGAATTGAGCTCCGTGCTGCGCGGTCCGCTCGAAACTGCCCAGGAAGCCTTTGATATGCTGCGCCTTCCCATTGGGAGTAAAGGGGAGCAGAATTGGTTCAAAGCCGAGTTTTTCAATGAGCAGAATCAGGTCCTCGACCACGGCAGCATCATAATAGGAGGTGAAGGGGTCCTGCACGACCAGCACCTTTTTTGCCCGCTCTGCGGGGCTGAGTTTTTCCAGGGCGGCATAGTCATAGTCGTTGGCACGATGCCCGGCCAGACGTTTTTTCAAGTTCGGCTGAGTCAGCAACGGCACATCAACCATGCCAATGGTTTTCTCGGTCAGTTTCTGGGTGATCCCCTGCTTGATGAAAAAATTGAAAAACCCGGGCGCTTTGGCCATAAGCGGCGCATAGCTTTCAACGGTGCCCACCAGGTAATCCTGCGGGTGACGCAGGTAACGCTGATAATAAAGGTTCATAAAACGGGCCCGGAAGTCGGGGACATCGACCTTGACCGGACACTGACTGGAGCAGGCTTTACAGGCCAAACACCCCTGCATGGCTTCCATCACTTCATGAGAGAAGTCGTAATCGCCCTTCTTTTTGCCCAGGGTTTTAAAGATCTGCCCGACCAGATCCTTGAGGCGCAGCCCTTCTTTGCTCAGAACCGCCTCCTCAGTAAGGATATCCACGCCAGCATGCTCCAGCTGGCGCAGCCATTCACGCATCAGCCCGGCGCGCCCTTTGGGGGAGTGGCGCCGGTCACCGGTCTGTTTGAATGAAGGGCACATGGGGGACGTGGTATCGTAGGAGAAGCACAAGCCATTGCCATTACAGTCGAGGGCGTCTTTAAAGCTGTCACGCACGACTTCCGGAATCTGGCGATCGAAAGTACCCCGCTTGACGGCATCGACAGAGACCAGCTCGTCATCCGATGCAATGGGGGTACAGATTTTACCGGGGTTCATCCGGTTTAATGGATCAAACGCTCCCTTGACCTTGCGCAGTTCAGCGAACAGCTCAGGACCGAAGAATTCCGGACCATATTCGGAACGAAAACCCCGGCCATGTTCACCCCACATCAGGCCACCATATTTGCTGGTCAAGGCCACCACCTGGTCAGAGATGCTGCGCATCAGCACTTCCTGCTCGGGGTCGCACAGATCAAGGGCTGGGCGCACATGCAGAACACCACTATCGACATGGCCAAACATGCCATAGGCGAGGTTATTGGCGTCGAGCAAATCGCGGAACTCCATAATATAATCAGCCAGGTGCTCTGGCGGAACAGCGGTATCTTCGGTGAAGGCGACCGGTTTTTTTCGCCCTGAGGTGTTCCCCAGCAGGCCGACCGCCTTTTTGCGCATGGCATAAATGGCCTTGACACTGTCCAGGTCCTCACAGGTCTGATAACCGATGATCCCGGCCTCCCCTTTGGCCATGATCTCATCAAGCAGCTGGCACAGGGCGGTGACCTTCTGCTGTCCTTCGGCAAGGGTCTGGTCGGCAAATTCAACGATATTCAGACCGAGCAGTTCTTTGTCAGGAACATCGGTAATCAGCTCACGCACCGAATGCCAGACGATATCTTCACGGGCCAGGTTCAGAACCTTGGAGTCGACGGTTTCAACCGACAGGGCTTTGGCCTTGAGCATAAAGGGGGCGGAACGCAACGCTGCTTCAAAGCTGTCGTATTTGATATTCACCAGAATCCGGCTGACCGGGATCGGATCAAGGCTTAATTTGGCTTCGGTGATAAAACCCAGGGTTCCTTCCGAACCACACAGGAGACGCGCCAGATCGATGGCTTCGGTGTCCGGATTATAAACATGCTTCAGGTCGTAACCGGTTAAAAACCGATTGAGCTTGGGAAACTTCTCTTCAATCTCTGTGCGCTTGCCCTGAGCGGTGGCCCACACCTGGCGGTAAATCTCACCTTCACGATCCTGCTGCGCAAACTTGTTTTGCAAAGCTTCGCCACTTGTCGGCTGACAGTCCAGGCAGCTCCCATCTTCCAGCACGGCCGTCAAACCCATCACCCGGTCGGAGGTTTTTCCGTAAACCAGTGACCCCTGTCCGGACGCATCGGTATTGACCATGCCACCAATCGTGGCCCGGTTGCTGGTTGACAGTTCAGGAGAAAAGAATAAGTCGTAAGGCTTTAAGGCATCGTTCAGCTGATCCTTAACCAGACCGGCCTCAACCCGCACCCACTTTTCTTCGACATTCACTTCCAGCACCCGGGTCATGTAACGGGACAGATCGACAATCATCCCGTCACTTAACGCTTGACCGTTGGTTCCGGTCCCTCCCCCGCGCGGTGAAAAACGGATACCCAGGAATTCTTCCTGAGATGACAATCTGGTCATCAATGAGATATCAGCGGTATGCCGGGGAAAGACTACCGCCTGCGGCAACCATTGATAGACGCTGTTATCTGTCGCGACCGCCAGACGACTACCGTAAGAGCTTTCGATATCACCGGCAAAGCCTGCTTTCGCCAGCGCATTGATGAAGGCCAGATATTCAGGTTTTACTGAATCTTGCTGGGTTAGTTTTGGAATCATTGAATTTCTCTTTCTGCTTCCTTGTGGACAATTGAATGACACGGGCGGACAGCCGTGTCATTCAATTGTCCATCTTGCATGGTGTGATACGGTCTTTTAATCAGTTATCCGGGATCTGAGCTTAAAAAAGGAAAATTGTACCCGGTGATATACAAGGGGATTACCATCCCCGGATATAGTTATTTCCAGTTACCGTTTACGTAACGTTCAGACTCTCATTTATGCTCAAAAAGTGAACACAAACAGTCCAACTTTTCTTAATCCTCGTTGCACGGATTATTCCGGTCAAAATACAGAGACATCAGCAGAGAAGCGACACTGAGGGCCAGAATAAACAAACAGATCGGGCTCAAAATAAAGGAAAAACTACCGCGTGAAATAAGCAACGCCTGCTGCAGACTGTTTTCTGCCATAGGGCCGAGGATCAGGCCCAGAATCAAGGACACAGCAGAGTAACCGTTCTTTTTCATGAAAAAACCAAGAAACCCGAAGGCCATCATGATAAAGACATCGGTAAAATTATTATTTACGGAATAGGAGCCGATAACACTCAGCAGGCAAACTGTCGGCGCAATGAATTTCATCGGTAGTTGCAAAGTTTTGGCAAAATAACGAACACCAAGCAAACTGAGCACCAGCAAGATAAAATGAGCGATGACCAACCCAATCAAAAATGGATAGATAACCAGGGAATGCTTGGTAAACAGTTCCGGGCCAATGGGCAGCCCTTGAATAATAATCCCGCCAAGAAAAATTGCACTGACCGCATTCCCCGGAACACCGAGGGTAATCAGAGGCACCAGTGAACCACCGACAACAGCATTATTGGAGGCTTCTGAGGCTATCAACCCTTCGGGGCTGCCTTTACCGTACAGTTGCTTATTCTTGGAGAAGCGTCGTGCTTCATTGTAGGAAATAAGCGCTCCCATGGCCAAACCGGCACCAGGAATTATCCCGATTATGGTTCCGATAGCGGATGATCTGAACAAATTGAACTTATTTGACAAAATATCTCTGAATGCAGTGGCATAACTGAGCTTGCTGATCCCGCCATCGGCCAACGACATCTGCTTCTCAAGGACCAGGTTCAATCCTTCGGAGAAACAGAACAGACCGATAACACAGGGGATGAGATCCACCCCGCCGATAAGTTCAGGAATAAAAGCAAACCGGGGGTACCCCATGATCGGGTCCTGGCCAATCAAGCCGATAACAAGTCCCAATACAGCAGAAACGATACCTTTGATCATCGCTCCGCTGGAAAAACTAACGATAACCGTCAAACCGAAAATTGCGACGCAAAAATACTCACCAGGGCCGAACCTAAGCGCAACTTTTGCTAACGGAGGTGCCAGCAAGATGAGGACCAGGACACTGAAAATCCCACCAATGGTCGATGAAATTCCAGCTAAACCCAAGGCCCTTGCCGGATCACCGCCCCTTGCCATCGGGTACCCATCAAAAGTAGTGACGATATTCCCCGGTTCTCCGGGAATGTTAAGCAGAATAGCGGTGATTGCGCCACCATATACCGCACCAACATAAATACTCCCCAGAATAACAAGTCCAGTTACCGGACTCATGCCAAAGGTGACCGGCACCAGCAGACCAACACCGACCGCCGGAGTCAGACCGGGCAAAGCCCCGATAACAATCCCTGCAGCCATAGCCAGGATCATGGCCAGCCACAGTTGAATATCCATAAAAACCATTAAATATTCCACGCGCGCACCCTCACCTGAAAAGCGTTAAATCTGCGAAAATCCCTTTGGGAAATTCAATATTCAAGAAATGACTGAAAATGACATTGAGCAGCGTCACTATCAAAATGCTAACGAAAAAAGCGATAACTTTATTGTTATTTCTGATCAGACTCGAACAGATAAAAACAAAGATAACCGCCGGAATATAAAACCCCAAATAATTGACCGACATGGCAAATAGAATTGTGATAATGGCAAAAGCTGTTAATTTTTTTGAAAAGGTAAACTTGCTGCTTTTGTCATATTTCTGTTTGACGAGCTTGTAAATAGCAAGAATCAGATTCACCACGGCGATAAACAGTAAACACCAGTAGACAATTTCAACGTAATGACTTTTTTTATTGATAAAATCACTTGATGAAATAGCGACATAGATACCAAGAGAAAAAAGCAATACCGAAAAAATACAGTCATAAACCAGAACAGCCACATGACCTCCAAATAACCAGATACATCATTTTGACAAATAAAGTTCAATCCCTCGTTCCATACAGATCATGTCTGCATGAGCCAAGTCGGCATAATGAAGAATCACCCCTTCAACCAGTTGGGTATGCACAGGAGATATGGGAGTATGGGTTGAAATCAGGTGAGCCAGATCAACCGATGCCCCGTTGTTAAGAGAACGGTAAGTTCCCCAGAAGCCATGCATGAACTTTTTGCCGATATCAGTCTTACGCCATGCGCCGTCAACAAATTCATATTCGTAGGCCTTGCCAAGGTCATGCAGTAAAACCGCGGCCAGCAGCAGGTCTTTATTCACTTTTGAATTCATTCGCGCCGCGAACACATCGGCCATGCTCATGGCAATTTCAGCAACACAACTAACATGCTCGACCAATGTGACATCCGCAGCGAAACCACTGAAGGGTAACGCCATGATCGCATCATATCCATATTGCTCCAGGTATTCATTCCAGGCACTGACGACAACCTGCTTAAGGTCCTCATCCTGAATGCGACTGATCTCCGGGAAAATGTCAAAAATTGTTTTCTGGGCGGTGCTATCAGACATAAAAAAACTCCTAAAAAGCCCCGGGGAGAGTCGCTCTCCCAGGGGCGGTAAAGCAACTTACAGGCTAAGCTGTTTCCACAAAGTAGAATATTTATCGATAAGGGAATTACTGTAGGTTTCCAATTCAGACGGACTCATGTAGTGAATCGGAATCCCTGTTTTACCCATCAATTCAATAAACTCAGGATCTTCAAGAGTCTGCTTGAGCTTGTCATGCAGGTATTTCACGATGTCATCAGGCAGATCCTTGGGACCAGCAACGGCACGACAGGCAGCCATCTGCAGATCGATCCCCTTTTCTTTAAACGTTGGAACGTCAGGGAAATCCTTCACCCGCTCTTCAGACATGACCGCCAGCACTCTGACCTGACCGGAGTTCACATAGGTCTTTGCTTCTCCGACCTTCATAACCACGGCATCAACATGACCGCCTAAAGCGGCAGTCCGAGCCCCGGCGGCACCTTTAAACGGTACTGGGCTGATGTCAATTCCGGCCTTATTAGCTAAATCGACTATGGACATATGGGCATCGGAACCGACCCCGGCATTGGCAACCGTCACATATCCAGGATGGGCTTTGGCATCGGCAATAAAATCTTCAATCGATTTGAGCGGGCTTTCGCTAGGAACAGCTAAGAGCCCTGGGTCAAGGGCGACATTGATAATGTATTTAAAATCGGTCCCCTTGTATCCGGTTTTACGTGACAGAGGTAACAAAATGGTCGACGGCTGATTGATAAAACCAATCCGATAGCCGTCCGGTTTGGCCTTGGCTAATTCAGTAAAACCGATTTCACCACCTGCACCGGGCTTATTCAGAACTGAAAGAGGTTGAGGAATATACTTGGTAGCAACTTTGGTGAGAATCCGTGCGCCGACATCCGTTCCGCCGCCTGGTGAATAGGCAACAATAAACTCAATGGGCTTTTCAGGGTAAGAACCGGCAGTGGCAACAGACACTAACCCAAAACAAGAGAGGGCTAATGTCAAGCAAACACAAAACGACCTGCTGAGAACTTTACGCATTCTTAAAACCTCCTCAATTAGGAATGAGGAACAATACATCACGCTAATGCATTGTTCCTGTTATCAAGAGTAGGAAGAGCGCCCCAGCTAATTTGCGGGGGCACCTCTCTCTGAGTAGCTCAAAGCAAACTGAAGGATGACATGCCAGTGAAGCGATGCTAACGAGTTTTCATCCGGAAACGGCCCTTTTCCGCTGTGGCGGTGTCAATCTGTGGGTTTTCTTGTGCGGCGAAAAGTCCTACGCCTCCGCGCTCCCCTTTGATTTCCTTGCCACAACGAAAAATTGCTCGTTTCCAATCTGAAAACTTAGCCGTTGCCCTGCGGAGTTTCCGGATGGCAACTAACAAGGTTCACCAGGAATTAAGCTGACACCTCTTTCCCTTTCTTAACCAGCTCTTCTGCTTTACTAAGGGAATCAGCAGCAAATGCCTCCATGCGTTGAGTGAGCTTCCAGCCGGCATAGAGGGAGAAAAAGGTCAAAGCGATCAGGACCAGAGACAGTGGACGGGAAAAGAAGGTTGTATAATCACCATCACTTATGAGCATGGCCCGCCGGAATCCGGATTCAGATATCGGACCAAGGATCACCCCAAGCAGAACCGAAGCCATGGGGTAACCGTAACGGGTCAGGAACCAGGCAACAACCCCAATCAAAATCATCAGACCAAGATCGAAAAACTGCTGGCGCACCGCATAGGCGCCGGTAAAACAGATAACCAGCATACTCGGGGCCAGAATGATGGTCGGAATATTGGCAATTTTGCCAAAAATATTACTGCCATACCAACCCATGACAAGCATAACGATATTGCAGAAGAAACCTGCGGCCAGGAAGGTATAGGTCGGTTCGGCATACTTGGTAAACAGCTCTGGCCCAGGAACCATGCCATGAATCATCAGAGCACCGAGAATAACTGCAGCGGTCGGACTGCCCGGAATGGACAGGGTCAACAGCGGCACCAGAGATCCTGAACAGACACCGTTATTGGCAGCTTCAGAAGCAGCGACCCCCTCTGGCACACCAGTACCCAGTTTGGTTGGATCCTTGGCAGCACGCTTTTCTGCAGCATAGCTGACGAAGCCAGCGATGGCCGCCCCGGCGCCAGGGATAATTCCGATAATGGTGCCAAGGAGAGCAGATCTGGTCAGCGTCCGTCTCATCCCCCAGATTTCCGACAAGGTCAGGGTGGAGTTATCAATACTGTCGGTATTGATGTTGATCTGGCTTAACCCTTTGGTCACCAGGTCTTCGGTAAATTTGAGGCACTGCGGAAAAGCGAACAAACCGAGGAGCAATGGAATAAGGGGCAACCCGTCAAATAACTCCACGTAGCCGAAACCAAAACGCATCTCTCCCATAATCGGATCGAGCCCGACAGTACCCAGCATCAAACCCAGGGCACCGGCAATCAATCCCTTGAGGATAGATCCCGGGGAGACCGCAGCAATAACGGTCAGGCCAAAGATCGCGATCAGGAAATATTCATGCGGGCCAAAAGCCAGAGACAAGCGGGCCAAAGGTGGCGCTAAAAGCAAGAGAACGATAGCCGCAAACATACCGCCGATTGCAGAGGAAGATACAGAGGTCCGTAAAGCCTTCCGTGCCATCCCTTTTTGTGCCATGGGGTGGCCATCAAAAACGGTCGCCGCATCAGCCGAGGTTCCTGGCACGCCCAGCAAAATAGCCGTAATGCCGCCCCCATAAATTGCTCCCGCGTAAACGCCTGCCAGCATAGGAAGGGCAACCACCGGAGACATGGTAAAAGTGAAAGGAATCAGCAGGGCGATACCAATGGTCGCCCCCAGGCCAGGCAGCGCACCACAGATGATTCCCCAGGCGACACCAGTGGACATCGACAGGAAAACTGCCGGACTTAAAAGGTTAAGAAATCCAGTAACAATTTCCATGAATAAGACCTCGCTATGACAAGAATGGAAATAAAGGAAGTCTCAGATCCAGCAAGGTCCGGAAAACGACTCCTAAAACAACGGGAAGAACCAGAGCGACCCACCAAAAACGCTTCGCTTCGGAACCTCCAAGCATGATCATGCCACCCAGGATAAACAGAAAACCTGCTATCTCGAAGCCGATGATTGGCAGTAACCAGACAAACAACACGTTAAAAATGATAAAACCGACGAGAATCGTCATGGTTTTCACATTCAGACTGCTGCCAGGATTGTCACTTTTGGCACTGTCAGTCCCCGTGTTTTTTTTCTGTTTCATATAATTACTGATCATCAATAAAACGACCAACACCAACAGGCCGACAGCCATGGTTCGGGGAAACGCCCTGGCACTGTCGGATAATTCTTCAGAACTCATATAAACCAGGACACTGATTCCGATAAGTCCCACCTGCACGATGTATTTTTTAACAAAATCCATGACATTCAGCCTTCTGCCCTTGAGCACCAATCAATACCCCGGTAATTCCGGGGTATTGATTCGATCTACGTCAATAAACTAAATCACTTCATAACTTCATGATAAGCAGAGATCACTATTTATTTCTTTTGTCCAGCCAGAGACTCTTTCATTGTTGCCTGCAGGTCATTGAGATAGTCAGTAAATTCTTTTGCCCCAAGGTGAGCAATAGTCGGTGCAATACCAATTTTTTCAGCTTCTGCTAAAAACTCAGGATCGGCAGTAACCTTGGCAAACAAATCATCATAATACTTTACGATTTCAGGAGAAGCCCCTGCCGGCAAAGCAATGCCACGGTTGGAACCAAGGGAGATTTTATAGCCAAGATCTTTGTAAAGAGGGATTTGAGGAAGATCTTTCCATTGAGAGTCCCCTGCAGAGGCCAGGATACGCACTTCCCCTGACTTGATCAGTGGGGCAAACTCACCAAGACCGCTAGCGGCAACATCAACGTGGCCCCCGAGTAGTGCAGCAATAGCTTTGGCGCCACCATCAAAGGGGATATATTTCAGATCTGCACCCGTCTGCTTTTTGAAAAGAATATGCTGAATATGGTGAGTACTATACATAAAGGTACCAGCAAAACTAAGTTTGCCGGGTTTTTCCTTGGCAGCGGCAATTAGGTCGTCCAGGGTTTTAAAGGGGCTGTCCGCTTTAACCGCAAGGACGGAAGGATCAAGCGTCACCCGGGCTACGGGCTGAAAATTCTTTTTAAATGTGTAAGGAACATTTTTTCTGGTTAGCTCATGAGTGACAATACTCATTGTGGAAATGGTGCCAAGAGTATAACCATCTGGCGGCGACATGACTGTTTTTGTGTAACCGATCTGGCCACCGGCACCGGCAAAGTTTTCAACGACAAAATCAGCGCCGGAAATACGCCCGGCATGTTTGAACAGCAGCCGTGCCATGGTATCCACACCACCCCCGGGCGAGGTATGAACAATGACGTGAACCGGCTTATCAGGAAACGCCGCCTGGGCAGAAACCCCTGTAAGAAGAAATGCACATGCCAACATCAAAGGAACACATAGACTCTTTTTCATCTTGCCAGACAGACTCTCTCTTCCACTAAATAATGTTTTCATTCACGTCTCCTTTTTAGATGAGTATCAACTTACATCAACCAGCGTTTTAAAAGACTATACAGACAGTTTTACTATATTAAAAGCAATAATATTTTACTCTATATTCAATTTATCTTAACCTTATTGGATATGTCTCCCCCTAAGAAGAGTTTTTCAGGCCTCCCAAAGGGCAGAATAAGAAAGGATGGTTAAGGAAAGGTTTTCTCCATAACCGACACGGAAAAAATCCACCAAAAGGATGCGAGGACAGACAAGGATGGCGCTAGATTAAGCAACTTTGCAGTAAACTTGGGACAGCCCCCTGGGTCATCGGGGGCTGTCCCAAGAGTTTGCGAGCCATGAAACTGGAGCGGTTCGCACCACAAAGACCAGGGACAGCCCCCCCCCGTGCGGGGACAGTCCCGCAGGAGAAGGTTATCAGATTGCTGAAGAAGTCTGTTATGCAGGCATGTTGAATACTATCTGTTCTTTTTCAAAAGCCGCTTTAAATTCCGGCAGCGCCGCGACATCGGCAATGAACCGTTTAACATTTTTCCCCAACTCAATTTTGGTATCGGCGAAACCGGCATTCCAGGTGGCATAAACCGCAGCCATGTAGTCGACATGGGTCGGCCGGTCACCAAGAATAAAAATCCTGGTTTCAAGGCGCTTATCCAGAATAGCCCACAGACTGGAGACAGTATCGGCGAGCAGTTGCAGGGTTTCCGCCTTGTCCTTATCACTGAGCTTGGCGCGATAAGCGATTGCGAACATCCTGCCGTAGGCCGGGTGCAGGGTTGAGTAGTCATAATTCAGCCACTGATAAAAGTCGGACCTGGCCTCAATATCTTTCGGCAACATGGTATTATCATGTTTTTCCAGCAGGTAGAGGGCGATAGCGGCCCCCTCAGCGATAACCCGGCCATTATCCGTTTTTAAGGCCGGAACCTGGTTGGTTGGGACCATCTGCTGGTAGTCGGCGACATCGTTGCGCTTGATCAGTTGGTAGGAAACGCCGAGTTTTTCAAGCAAGACAACGATTCCAGTGGAACAACTCCCCGGCAGAGTGTAAAGCGTGTACATAAAGATATATCCTTTCAGAAAAGATGGTCGAGAGCATCTGTAGTTCTTATCTTACTCCTAATGACCAGCAAAAGGGCAACTGCCGACTTCAGGTATTTTTAAGTTTATTGAGATACAGGGCAGGACAACTGTGATTCATCACAGAATATTGATGAAAGAACAAAAGGAGCGGATTAAAGCAGGGTGACGGTGTCGCTGTGCGCCATGAGGGTCTCAGTCAACTCTCGTTCCCGCCGGGTCAGTTCAGAATCGGCAAAGGAATCGCCATAGTAAGCGTTGATGATTCTGGTCGAGCTGTTTTGCAGGACGCCGAGCAAACGCTGCAGGCTACCAGCCTGCAGATAAAGTGTGACATCGTTGAGAAACAGGATATTGCGCGGCTGTCGCTCCAGTTCCGCAAACAGGTTTTCGATGTTTCGCGCATTGGCCCTGGCCAGTCCCTGGATCTCTGCCGCATCCCTGCCCATTAGCCGAGGAGCGGCAAGCTGTGCGGTCAGGTAGAGCAGGCCCGGCGGCTTCACAAAGGACAGTTTCCCGCCAATGCCCCGCACCGGGTCCGGCGCCAGGTCCAGTACCGCGATCTCCTGGGCGTATCCAGCTGCCAGAAATTGTTTGAGGATTGTGGTGGTGCGGGTGGTTTTCCCCAAATTGACGGCGCCGGCCAAAACGGTTTGGCGACCCAGATATTGGTCAAGTTCCGCGCTTGCCATTAGAGGATGCCGAATTTCGTCAGCAGAAAGCGAACCGCCAGGAAGGTGGTGACCAGAAAGGTGATCCCGCCCATGAAGTTCAGAAAAAAGGAGTTTCGTTCCCGGCACTCCGACCGGTTCAACAGATAGAGAATGATGGCGATGATCAACGGGGTACCAGTCAACCCCAGGGCCAGCATAAGCGGCAAGAGCAGGAAGAAACTGCCCTTGATGAACGGTCCCAGCATGCTGACCAGACAACCCGCAAAAACCGCCGTAGCAAACCCCTTATTGCGGACATTGAGTTCCCAGCCCATCTTGTCGGAAATAAAATAGGCGCCGGCCATGAAGGTCGGTGAGAGGGTGGAGAGGGTCGCGCCCCACAGACCTGCCATAAAAACCCTCATGGCATTATCGCCCAACAGAGGCTGCAGGGCAAAAGCGGCATCGGTCGCTTTTTTTATGGCGATCCCGTTGGGGTTAAGGACCGCCGCCGCCACCAGGAAGATAGCGACACTGTAGATTCCAAAAGCAAGCCCCATGGACGAGATGGTGTCAAAACGGGCCAGAGGCAGGTCACCGGGCGTCCAGTTCCTGGCATTGGTGTTATAGGTGTGCATGCCGATAATGGTGATATGGACCGCACCGCCCATGATCGCGGCCATCATCAAAGCGGCATCGATCCCTCCCGGCAGATTGGGCAGCAACCCCTGGGCAATCCCCGCGACGGAAAGATCCGCCATGAACAAGGTGGAGATAAAGCAGATGACCACAAAGATCACCAGGATCTTGCACAGCGTCTCGAATTTTCGATACCCTTTGCGCACCAGAAACAACCCGATAACGATACCGTACATGACTCCCCAATACGGGCTGTCGATCCCGCTGATCAGCGAGGTAATGCCCGACAGGGCGCTCATCAGCACGATGGCCGCCAGCCAGGTCGCCAGGAGAGCATCTATGGTCAGCAGCCAGGCCCAGAATTTCCCCAGCCGTTGCTCGGTTGCGGCGATAATCCCCTGCCCTTCTAAAATACCGACCCTGGCGGCCAGATACTGGGCTGTCGTGCCAAAAACAGCACTGAGGATAACCACCCAAAGCAGGCGGTAGCCATAGGTCGCACCGGCAATGGACACACTGGCCAGGGTTGCCGGACCGCAGGCCACGGCACTGATAATCCAGGCCGGTCCCATTTCTTTGAAATAGGTTAAAACAGTATCTTTCATCTTGTCTTATTTCTGGTTGTCTGGAAAAAAGCAATTCCGGATGGAACCTATTTAGTGTCATCCGGAAACTCTGGATAGCAATCATTAAGTTTCCTGATTAGCACTGATCTTCCGCAACAGAAGAATCCCCCCCTTTAAGAAAGGGGGAGCCGACTTTGCGGAAGATTCGTATTAATCAGTTTAAGTTTTCAGATTGGAAACGAGCAGTTTTCCGTTGTAGCAAGGAAATCAAAGGCTTGCGCGGAGGCGCACACCGGTACGCCGCACAAGTAAGCCTGCAGATTGACGCTGCTACGGCGGAAAAGGGCCGTTTCCGGATGAAAACTATTTGAACTCTTCAAGCCCGGAAAAGGACTCATTGAAAATCTCGAGCAGCTCCAGGTTTTGCTTGGATATCATCATGGCGTTACCAATGATGCCATAATAAAGAATGCTCAACCGTGTTTTCGAAATATTGGCAGTGATGCGTTCGGCCTGCTTCAGATTGAGCTCGGCGGCCAGCCGCCGTAACTGTTTATCCTGTTCTTCAATCCCACTGATATTGGCGATCTCGCCGTGGCGGAGGATCTCGGCCGCATCAAGCAGCATGGTCCGCAGATTTTGCCGCACGCTTTGCAGTTCGGCAATCTGCTCCGGAAGCAGCCCCTTATGGTGATTGCCAATGTGGGTATAGACCCGCAGGACGATATCACGATGGCCATCCGAAAGCTTCTGCAAGCGGCGTACGGTCTGGGCGTATTTGTGACCGACCCGCCCACCCTTTTGGGATAGCAGGCGCATCGCCTTGAAGATATTGGCACTGATAATGTTGGACCATTGCTGGAACTGCCGCAGCCGCTTACGCTCGACCCCGATCCGGTCGAAGCTCCCTTCGAAAGTCGCATCCAGCGTCCTGTCGACCGAGTCAGCCAACTCCCGCAGCAGCAGGCTCATATGCTCGAAGGTGGTGCCGATAGCGCTTTTGGCATCCGCCACCGACTTGAGGTTGAAGATCAGCTGCTTCTGTGACTGCGCTTCAAACTGCCGGTGCTTGCGATGGCCGTTGTAGATCAGCATTCCGGCGGCGGCCAGCAGAAACAGCACCCCGAAGCCCTTGCCGACGAAGATGATCGAGGCAAAAATTCCCGCGAAGGTGAAAGCGATAACCGCAGTCATGAACCAGCCGCCAACCACGGTCAGCACCCCGGTCACCCGGTAGACCGCGCTCTCCCGTCCCCAAGCTCGGTCGGCAAAAGTCGTACCCATGGCGACCATAAAGGTTACGTAAGTGGTCGACAGGGGGAGTTTATTGGATGTGGCATAGGAGATCACCGCGCTGGCCACCATCAGGTTGACCGCCGCCCGGAGCAGATCGAAAGAAGGCCGTTCCCCTTTACTCTGCTCCAGCGATACCTTCTCAACGTCGAAACGCTCCGCAATCCAGCGCCGCAACGGAGCTGGAACCATCACCCTTACCGCGTCAAAGAATGCGAGCACCAGCCGCACAATGGCCCGAGACAGGCCGATCGATTCGAAACGCTCGACCCCTTCGTCTTGTTGACTGAGTTGAATCGTGGTCTCGGTCACGCTACGGGATTTACGCGAAAAACAAAGTGTCGCCACCATGATAATACCGGCCACCAGCAAATAGAAGGTCTCAGACTGCACCTGATGACCTAACGCACCCATGGTGGCGTGCAAAGGGTCGGCAGTCGCCATGGCTGCCTTGTAAGCGTGCAGTCCGGCCATCGGCACACCGATGAAGTTGACCAGGTCGTTGGCGGCAAAAGCCAGAGCCAGGGCAAAGGTGCCAACCAGGATGATCGGCTTGAGGATATTCACTTTCAGCAGCTGCAGGATCTGCAGGACAATCGCCGCGACCACAAAAGTGCCACCCATGATCAGCGGTCCGTGGGCCATGATCCAGGCAATGTTTTCTTTGGTCATAAAGGAGGCGCTTTTAGCCCCCTTGATGAGGATAAAGTAAGCAATAGAGGCCAGACACATGCCGCCCCAGAGGGCGCCGTAGCGCTTCATCCGTTTCTGATATTCAAAGGTAAACAACAGCCGGGTCAGGAACTGGACAATTGCGCCGCAGATAAATGCCACGGCAACCGAGAAGAGAATGCCCATGATGATGGCGATGGCCTTGGCCGTATTGATGTAGTCGCCAAGAGTCGTCAGGCTGTCACCAGCAGCCACGATTTTGAGGAGCGAGACAATCACCGCGGCACCAAGCAATTCGAAGACGATAGATACGGTGGTCGAGGTCGGTAAACCATAAGTGTTGAACAGATCGAGCAGGATAATGTCACTGATCATGACCGCGAGGAAGATGGTCAGCAGTTCCGGCATGGTGAACACTTCAGGGTGGAAAATCCCCTTGCGGGCGACCTCCATCATGCCGCTGGAGAAAAGCACCCCGCAGAGCAGGCCGAGGGCAGCGACCCCCAGGATCACTTTACGTGACGCCACCTTGGCACCGATTGGTGAATTGAGAAAGTTGACCGCATCATTACTGACACCGACAATCAAGCCCATTGAGGCCAAAAAGATCAGAATGCCGACGGCAATGACTAAAAAATCAAGACCCATTTGTTCTACTCCATAACCGCTGAGGTAAAAATGAAAGTGTATTTTGTGAGCAAGCGGAACTCCACGCACGACTTTATAACAGAGGTCGGATCTCATGTCCTCTTTAAATGCAAATACTGAAAAAAGGTGCAGAATAAGGCGATATTTTCAGAGCGGTTATGCTTTGAATTGCAGGGGGGCTCAATATGCCTTGAGAAGTATCTCAATGCGAGCAGGAATCGCATATCAATTTATCGGCACTTGAGAATAAAACTGTCCCAAAAATTTCAAACAGTAAACCAAGGTTAACAGCCACAGCCTGGCGAAGGAGATTCACCATGAGCAACACCAAACGCAAGTGGTATTCAGTAGTCGGTCCTGAAAAAATCGAAATCAGCCCGACAGTGAATACAAAACAGGCTGGTTGGCTTCGGTGTTAATTTTTTAAGCGGCAGCAGTCATCGCCATGTACGGCCATGTACGGCCATGTACGGGCTTTACGCCCTTGCTGCAAAAGCTTGCAGATATGAGATCTTTGAATATTAGCCAAAAGATAGCCCGTAAGGGCTTTCTTAAATTGAATCCGCTAGCCGCCAAGATGGCATCCACCTTGCCGCCATCGGTTCCACTGAGATATTTGCGACCATCCGGTTATTGTTCTTCATGTGGCCAATCAACGGCTCAATAGCGTTGCATCGCTTAAACCAGCGCCATTCATATATCCTTTGACTCGACCGCTATCGGCCAGAGCGATATCGATCGAGTTTTTATGAACACCAAGATCAACATAAGAGATAGGCGTTGTCATGACCTGCCTCCTTGGTTATGGCTCTGTGCCGGTTAAGTGTTTTTTCCAGCATTACCCACGTTGACAAGGAGCAGGTCTTTCTATGTCGCTGTCAGCCATTATGGCTAGGGCGGACGGTTCATATGCTCACCAACGGCTGCGAAACAACAACGCCTATGATATAAATCGGCTTAAGAACAAAAACATACTCCGCTCACCCGGAAATATTAGGCAAAAAAAGTGATATTGTCGGTATATATGTCAGCAGAATAAGAGTGATCAACATTGCGAATAAAAAGGGAAGAACCCCCTTTGATACGTCCTCAAGCGTTAACCCAGCGACTCGTGCAGAAACAAAAAGATTGAGTCCTAATGGTGGTGTAATAAACCCAATTGAAAGGTTAACTATCATAATAATACCGAAATGAATCGGATCAACACCAACAGCTGTAGCCACGGGAAGGAGAATGGGAGAAAGAATAATTATCGCTGCCAGAGTTTCCATGAAACACCCAACAACAAGAAATAATATATTTATAAATATCATTATTAGTAACGGATTTGCGGTTATGTTAGTAATACTTTCTGCCAACATAACCGGGATTCTTTCGATAGCAAGAACTCGCCCAAAAACTGTTGCTGTACCAACAATGATCATAACAGTTGAAGTTGTTAAAGCTGACTTCGTGAAAACGTGATATAAATCCTGAATAGTCAGATCTTTATAAACAAACATCCCGACGAAAAATCCATAGATAACAGCAACGGCAGCAGCTTCTGTTGGCGTAAAAATCCCTCCATAAATACCACCAAGGATTATAATAGGAACCATAATTGCCCACTTGGCATCATATATGATATCAAAAATTTCTTTAGCGGAATATGTTTTCGTCTCTCCTACATATCCTTCTTTTTTCGATTTATAATAACTCACCAGCATCAGCACAAAACCAATAAGAACTCCGGGAATTATACCGGCAAGAAACATTTTGCTAACAGAAACACCAGAAGATACTCCATATATAACCATTGGAATACTGGGAGGGATCACGACGCCTATGCATCCAGCAGAAGCAACCAAACCAGCGGAAAACTTTTTATCGTATCCTTTTGCAGCCATCGCCGGAAACATAATCCCCCCAATAGCCGCAACCGTCGCCGGCCCGGAGCCGGATATCGCCGCAAAAAACATACATGTGGCGATTGCAACTAATGCCAGGCCACCGGTATATTTTCCAAAAACGATCTCTCCAACATCCAGCAAACGCTGGGAAATTCCTCCATGCCCCATGAGGTCGCCAGCAAGAATGAAAAAGGGAACAGCCATCAGAGGAAAGGAATCGATTGAAGTAACCAAACTCTGGGCCAGATAGCTACTATCAACCAGTCCGCTATAGAGCAAAGCACTCATCGATGCGATGCCAAGGGAAATACCAACCGGAACATTTATAATCAAAAGGACAATAAAAGAACCAAAAAGAAGAAATGTGATCATTTTACCCCCCTCAAGAACAGCCCTTTAAAATTCACCACCAGATTTTGCAATAAACGGATAAAAACCAGGAAGAAACCGAAAGTAGGGGCCAGATAAATATATCCCATCGGTATTCCCATCGCGGGGGAAGCCTGTCCAAATCTAAAGATTTTCATACTTAGGACATACCCCTCTTTAACAACCATTATGGCAAAAATCAGAAACACAATATCAGATAGAAGGGATACGATTTTTTTGACTTTTTCCGGCATAAACATAATTGCTGCTTCAACCCTGATATGGGCGTGTTTCTTTACTGCATAGCTGACCCCTATGTAAGTCACCCAAATAAATAAATACCGGGCTACCTCTTCGGACCATGTCAATGATTCCTGAATGACATAGCGCATAAAAATCTGTGTTCCTATTAACAGGCTCATCCCGGCAAGCAAAATGACAAGTAAAAATTCTTCAAAATGATCATCTAGACATTTCAGAAATCGCATAAGGACCTCTCGAAACTATAAACATCGAATAAAATTCCATGAGTGACAACCGCCAGCGGCAATTATCATACTTTTTATTCCTCAAGTGAAAACTGCTACGATAGCTTCCACTTGAGGAATATTTTTTTAATTAGAGGCTGCAGCAATGACCTCATTGACAATCTCTTCGCCGGCCTTCTTTTTCACCATTTCATAAACAGGTCCCATTTTCGCCCTAAAAAGAGCCTTTTCATCAGGTGTCAGCTCTACGATTTCAACAGTCCCCACCATTGCTTTTTCAGCATCAATATCCTTCTGTTGTGACAGTTTCCTTTCGAAGTCCTTTGCTTCGTTAACAGCAGACACGATGATCTGCTGGTCTTCAGGACTAAAGCTCTTGTAAAAATCCAAACTCATCATAATGACAAAGGGTGAATACAAATGCGCTGTTTTAGTAATATATTTCTGTACTTCCTGAAACTTCATCTCATAGAACAAGTTAATGGGTGTTTCCTGAGCGTCAAAAGTCTTTTGTTGGAGAGCGGTAAAGAGTTCGCCGAAAGCCAGAGGGGCCGGGTTTGCACCTAACGCTTTCCAAGCCGCGAGATGGATCTCATTTTCCATAGTCCTCAGCTTAATACCTGCGAGATCCTCCGGTTTTCTAACTGGCAGTTTGCTGTTGCTGAAATTACGAAACCCGTTTTCCCAAAAACCCAGCCCCTTAATATTGACGCCTTCGAGCTTATCCAGCATCTTCTGTCCGACAGGACCATCGAGAACACGGTAGACACTTTCCCTGTCTTTAAACAAAAAGGGCATATCAAGTGCGAAAAAGTCTTTTTGAAAACTTGCCAGCGGCGCAGAGGAAACAAAACACATATTGACATTGCCTAGCTGTAATCCTTCGATAAGCTCACGTTCACTACCCAGCTGAGCATTGGCAAATATTTGGACCTGGATACGGCCATTTGTCTTTTCCTGGAGAATATCATTAAACTTTAACAATGCCGTATGCCCTGGATTAGACTCAGATGCAGCGTGGGCAACTCTTATGATTCTATCCGCAGCGAAACTCTGGCCATATCCCATAACCATGATTATTGACAAAGCAGACAGAAATAAAGACAGCTTCAAAAACCCTCGTGACAGTTTCCGTTTCATCGATCCTCTCCTTAAATTAGGGTTGTGGTAGGTCAAACTCATTCAATTTGCCAGGCTGATAAACTTTATTCTCCTCTCGTTCCCTTCTTGTCTTGTTTAATTTGATGGCATGACAAGATTTTCTGAAATACGGCAAGCAGCTTCCTTAACTGCCTGAATATACATGTTAAAATTGTGATCCATTCGTTCTTTCGGGCCGGAAACGCTCACTGCGGCAACAACGTTCCCTTGTTTGTCAAAAATTGGCGCCGCAACGCATTTAAGACCGTACTCGATCTCTTCATTATCCGTTCCATACCCCTGTTCACGAATTTTATTTAATTCCTCCAGCAAGTGGCATTCGTCAACGATGGTATTTTCCGTAAATTTCTGAAATCCCCATTCTTCAATGACACGGTCGACCTGATCATCATCGAGGGCAGAAAGCAGTATTTTCCCCAGCCCAGAAGAATGACAGGGAAGAGAGGTGCCAACCTCTGAGATAATCCGCAGAGCCTTGTTTTGGCTTTCTATTTTATCGATGTACAAAGCCTGACCGTTTTTGAGAACGGCCAGATGAACCGTTTCTTCACAAAGATCGCAAAGCTCATTTAGAAATGGTCGGGCAACCTTTCTAATAAATTCATAAGATTCTGCAAGTTGTCCCAAACAATAAATACCAAAGCCAAGTTTGTATCGTTGCGTTCCCTCAACACGCTCCAAATAGGCAAATTCCTCTAAGTTCCTAATCAATCTCAATGTTGATGTTTTGTTGTAGCCTAACGATTCACTTAACTCCTTGACACTAAGAGACATGCCGAATTCTTTGAATTGTGCTAAAAGCAAGAACGCTTTTTCCAAAACCTTCACACGATACTTTTCATAATTTGCCATACTGATTAATTCCTGCTTGCCTTTGTAAAGGGTATAGATAATTTGCAGTTCACGTATTTATTCCTGCTCAGGCCGTAAAGCTGCGGCGATGACCTCAACGGGATGAACAACTTTTAAATCCGCCTCAGGCTGTAGATATCCCGTAAGGTTTATGCGACAGCCCGGACACCCTGTAACCCAGAGATCTGCTCCCGTCGCCATAGCTCCTTGGACTTTTTTTTGCGCCATCTTCCCGGATAATTCCGGGAAATCGTAGAAAAAGGTTCCGCCACCACCACAACACTCTGCAGCATTTTCTGCCTCGACATAATTGACATGGGGCAACATCCGCAGCAAATCGGGAACAACAGTTGGATCATCCATGTGGTTACGTTCATGGCAAGGGATATGCGCCGTGATGGTCAAAGGTTCGGCTTCCTTATCAAGGCAGTCTTCAAGCCAATCAAAATGATCAATAATAAAACGAGAAATATTTGTGGTGTTAGATGCCAGGCTGTCCGCTTCAGCCTGCTCATGTTCTGTCCCTGCTAACAGTTTTTTATAACCAACGGACAATGCTGATGTGCAGGTCGCGCAATCAGTAATGACGGCCATTACGTCATCACGATTAAAAAGCGCGATGTTTTTCCGGGCATTTTCCACCGCACCATCCAGCTCACCCTTCAGATACATCGGCAAGCCGCAACAAACTTGATCTGGCACAAGTTCTACCGTCAACCCCATCCGATTGAGGATTTGGACAACGGCATTGCCAATTTTAGAAAATGCATAATTAGTACTGCAGCCAACAAAATAAAGGACGGAGCCTCGGCTACTTTTGCCCGCTAGCGGATTCTGCAACCGCTGTTCTCTGAACGGTTGCGGATTTACCCGGGGCAGCGAAGCAAGCGAAATATTACCTAATTGAAAATTCTTATACAGGGCTTCAAAAGCGGGATTCTGCCCCATTCCGGCAAGCTTTAACGCCCTCTTCAGTTGCTGCTCATGGCTCAAAAGATAGAAAAAAAGATTTTTGCTCCAGCTTTCTCCGTGCGCTTCGCGTAACTGCTTGCGCATCGCCATAAATAAGGATTCATGATCAATTCCACTGGGACAATGATGTGTACAGCTACCGCACATCAAACAGGTTGCGGCCACCTTCTGCAGTTTCTTGGTAGAAGAGAGATCACCGGAAAGACAACTTTTCAGCAATTGCACCTTTCCCCGTGGAGTTGTCCATTCATGCAGATCCTCGGCATATACCGGACAGGTCTGAATGCAAATCCCGCATTTCCCGCATCGATGAATTTCATTTAGCAAATCCATTGCAACCTCCCATATTTCATTCCAGATGAATTAAGCAAAATATTTACCTGGATTTAAAATATTGTCAGGATCGAGAGCTCGCTTAATATCTTTCATCAGCTCTCTGGAATGCTCATCCATCATCATTGGCAAATAACGTTTTTTCGCGATGCCGATACCATGTTCACCTGACAAAGTTCCGCGCAAAGATATTGCCAACTCAAAAATTTCTTCTGCGGCAAGCTCAACACGAGCCCATTCCTCTTTATCACGGACATCTGTCGTAATAACCGGATGCATATTCCCATCTCCGGCATGGGCGACGATCCCTGCAGTTATTTGATGCCTGGTGAGAATATCGCGAACACCTTTGATCATTGCCGGAAGGTTACTTACCGGGACAGTGGCATCTTCAGTTACGCAGTTCGGCGCCAATCTGGAAAGGATGCCATGCAATGACCTTCGCGCCGTCCAAAGCGCTTCTCTCTCCTGTTCGGATTTAGCCATGATGGATTTAAATGCGCCGCAATCTTTGGCTATTTTGCTAATTTCCGCTGCCTGGCGGTCGACCGCTTCGCCAGGGCCATCAACTTCAACTAACAGCACACCTTCGGCCTCTCGCTCAAGACCCAAATGGGTTGCATCTTCAACCAGGTTGATTGAGGTATGATCCATTAACTCCATTGCCGTAGGCACAATCCCTCTTGCAATAACAGCCTTGACCACATCAGCTGTTTGAGCAAGATCCCGATAATAAAACAGCATCGTACGGTAAGCTTCGGGCAAAGGCACAATTCGCAAGGTCACTTCGGTCACTAATCCCAAAGTTCCTTCAGAACCACAGAACAAACCGGCCAGTCGGTATCCGGTCACATCTTTAATATTGCAACTTCCAAATCGGGCAACTTTTCCCCCGGCAAGGACGACTTCCATACCAAGGATATAATCTACGGTCACTCCATATTTCAGGCACCGTGGCCCCCCGGCATTTTCAGAGACATTGCCGCCGATTGTCGAAAACCCCATACTTGATGGATCTGGGGGGAAAAAATAATTGTATTTAGCAAGCTTTTTCTGCAGATCACTGTTAATGACTCCTGGCTGAACAACGACAAACCTGTCACCAGTATTAATTTCCAGGATTTTATTCATCTTGGTAAAATTAAGAACGATGCCACCTTCAATCGGGGTCGTTCCACCAGTAAGATTTGATCCGCCACCTCTAGCCACAATGGGAATACGGTGTTGCTGAGCGACAGCGACAATTTTAGCAACTTCGTCCGTCGTTAACGGAAAGATGACTGCATCCGGCAAAGCTTCTACGACATAACCATCATAGGAATAACTTTTCAGGCTTATCGGATCATCGTCAACACGGCTCTTGTCAACCGCATCAACAAGTTGCTTTTTAATTTTTTTATCCAGCATATCCGTCCCTTCAACACCTTAAACAGGCGTTTGGGTTTTCAACATCTGCAGCGCCAAATCCTCTATCATATCTTCCTGTCCTCCAACCGTTCTCCTGCGTCCCAGTTCCACGAGGAGATCCCTAGAGGACAACCCATATTTCAAAGCGACGCGTTTAGCGAACAGCAAAAACGAGGAGTAAACCCCTGCAAACCCAAGAGTCAAGGCATCCCGGTCAACACGAATTGGACTGTCCATAAGAGGCACAACAAGATCCTCGGCCGCATCCATTACCCCATAGAGGTCAACTCCGTGCGGCAGGCCCTGACGCTCCAAAACAGCAACAAAAACTTCCAATGGCGTATTGCCAGCCCCGGCACCCAAACCAGCAAGAGAACAATCTATTCGCGAAGCACCTGCATTTAGAGCAGCGAGAGAATTGGCAACACTGAGAGCGAGGTTATTATGGCCATGAAATCCGACTTCCGTTTCGGGCTGAAGGCGCGATTTCAACAGGGAAATCTTTGCGGTGACTTCGGTCGGCAGCATATATCCTGCCGAGTCCGTACAATAAACAGTTTGAGCACCATAGCTTTCCATAAGCAAGGCCTGCGCGACAAGCTCTTCAGCGGAGACCATGTGAGCCATCATCAGAAAGCCAACCGTATCTAATCCCAAACCACGAGCAACCTTGATATGCTGCTCAGCAATGTCAGCCTCTGAGCAGTGAGTTGCGACCCTGACGCTGTCGATGCCGCAATCAACGGCACTTCTCAAATGTTCAACCGTCCCGATCCCGGGAACCAGCAGGACGGAAAGATCTGCATTGTTAATAACGTCTTTTACTGCCGTCAAATACTCTTCATTAGATTGAGCAGCAAAACCATAATTGATCGATTCCCCGCCCAGGCCATCGCCATGAGTCACTTCAATAACGTGGACGCCAGCGGCATCAAGACTTTTTGCTATGGCTTTCATTTGCTCTAACTCGATCTGATGCCGCTTGGCATGCATCCCATCACGCAAAGAAACATCAACCAGTTTTATCGGGTGGCTCATATCATAACCCCTCTTGCTTCATTCAAATTTGCAGGTTGTTGCCTTAACAGGGCCTCGGCGAAGAGTTCCCCTGTATGCAACGCAGCGGATGTCATTATGTCCAAATTACCGGCATACTCAGGCAGGAAGTCTCCCCGCCCGGTAATCTCGAGATAAATGGAAACCCTGTTCCCATCAAACACCGGACCATTTTTCAGCCGGTAGCCAGGCACGTACCTCTGGACATCCGCAACCATCTCAGCCACTGAAGCGATGATCCGATCCTTGTCAGGTGCTTCGGCGGTGATACAGTGGACAGTGTCTCTCATCATAATGGGGGGATCAGCCGGATTAACAATGATAATCGCCTTTCCTTTTTCTGCCCCTCCCACCCTCTCGATAGCTCGTGCAGTTGTCAGAGTAAACTCATCAATGTTTTGCCTTGTTCCCGGACCGGCGGACTTGGAAGCAACGGTCGCAATAATTTCTGCGTAATCGACCTTCTGAACCCTGCTGACCGCATTGACCATGGGAATCGTGGCTTGCCCGCCGCAAGTCACCATGTTCACATTCTCGTGCCTGGTCGACATCAGCTCTTTTTGGTTAATAACCGGAATACAAAAAGGGCCGATTGCTGCTGGCGTCAGATCAACCATGACGGCACCTGCCTCCTGAACGCGCCTGGCATTTTCGGCATGAGCATAGGCGGATGTGGCGTCAAAAACTATCTGCACTTTATCCTTGGTAATGTTTGGAGCAAAAACATCAAGCCCCCCTGCCGTAGTCTTCAGTCCTTGCTCAGCAGCTCTTTTCAATCCCGCTGAATCTGGGATGACGCCAACCATCCAAACGGGATTCAACTTTTCGCTTCTAAGCGCCTTCACCATCAGGTCCGTTCCGATATTCCCGGGACCTATAATTGCAACATTGATTTTCCTGCTCATTTGAAAACCCCTTTTATTTCACATTGTGAACTATAGAATCCATATTGTGATTTTATTTTTAATTATACTTTTTGTCAACGCTTTCTTAAACACCGTTTCATTTTTTCTAGAACAGGAAACTGGCAGCAAAAAAATCAACCCCTGTCACGCAGACGAAGGAGCAGACAGATCGGCGTGGCTATACACACGGTTACCCACATCATGAGTAAAGAGCTGACCAACTATTTAGTTGCGAGAAGCAAACAGAAAGGAATGTTTTCGATGCCCGTTGACCAAGAGGTCTTAAACACGATCGGTTGCCTCTCCCGTTCACCCAACAAAGACGACCGAGGCACGACAGGACAACAGCGGGAGTTAAAGAAAACGGATTCTCCTCCACAGTAGACGGGCTTGTTTTTCAGGAGTTCACTAGCTCACAAGTAAGCTGACTGTCCTACGTATTAAATAAAAGAAAAAACCGCGCAATGGCTACCGGAGTTGAGGCTATTTGAAAACCCAAAACCCAGAAGGGGAAATCTGTTGAGCCCACCGCAACGGATCGAGAATAACCAGCAGCAGGTGAAACTCGGCGCTATCGGTCGGATAGGCAGCCACCACCTTCAGAATCAGTTTTGCAGCAGGCGGAAAAATTAATAACAGTGTATTATCAGAGGCATCCGGATAGTGCCGCCGGATCGATTAAGAGCTTACGCAACCACACCCTGACAGGAAAATAGGCTCAGCTCGCCCCAAGGGGGGGCACCCAAACGGCCTGCTAACACAAAACAACCTAAGTTGCCGCAAAGGTAAATACGTTTACCACCCAGTTGAATTCATTGCTCAGTGCGCAAAACAGAGCGGTCCGGAACGATGTAGCCACTTTCAATCCTTCAGCGACAGCGCTACAGAATAACTTTCCAGATCAGGAGAGCCGGACACCTTCAAACCCAATTGCGGGCCAGTCGCGCGTAAACTTCCGGGGTATCAATATCGATAAATTCTTCCGGATCGGCAAAGGGGACCGGCAACAGCCGCTCGGGATGTTCTTTCACCACGACGCGACCGCCGACGTCCCCCTGCAGGCTTTTCAGCTGGGGCAAACAGAAACGGGGGAAGAAAACCGGATTCCGCGCCGCCCCGTTGACCTGCGGCATGACAATGGCCTCCGGCGCGGCGCGGCAGGTTTCAACCAGCTTGACGATGGTGGCGGTCTTTAGCAGCGGCTGATCGGCAACTAAAAACATGGTGCAGTCCGCATCCTCACAAGCGGCGAGCCCAAGTCGGATCGACCCGCCCTGCCCGTCTTCAGGGCAACTGTTGTAAGCCAGAATGGCCGGGTAGCGGGCGGCGATCTCCTTGACTTCCTGATGGGCATAAACGACGACAACCTGGTGAAACAAGGGAAAGGGAAAATGTTCCAGGATATGGGTAATGACCGGCTTTCCTCCCAGCGGAAGGAGCAATTTATTTTCACCAAAACGGCGTGAAAGCCCCGCAGCCATGATAACCGCATTAAGACGCAGCATAAATTTCCCCCTGGAACAGGCTGCCGATGACTGTGGCTATCGGCACTGAGCGGGCTAGGGCACTGGCCGCGCTCAACAGAGCTTCGCTTTCGGCTTTATTGATAAACAGAAAACGCCGCCCCTGCGCATACTGAAAGAGTCCATGTTGATGACACACCAGTCTGCCCAGATGGTCTTGACTGACCCGCTCACCGAGGTGCGCACCGGTGATGCGGCAGAACAACTCCGGCCGATGGACCAAGCCTTCGCTAATGATCTTGCCGAGGGTCTGAATATCCAATACGCCGATGGTGAGCGTCGCGAACTCCGGGATAACCGGCTCGGTTGTTTTCCACCCCTTTAACGGCTTTCGCGCCGCGCCATCGGCTTCGATAAGAATCAGGTCGAACCGCTCAGCCCGGTCAGCCAGAATATACTCAGCCACCCCGCTGACTTTGGCTGCCTGCGGTTCCCCTGTCACACCGACATAAATCCCGGGAGCGAGCCGTTCCCGGTCAGAAAAAAGCCTGCCGGTCAGATCCAGGGCATCGTATTGATCGGAGGTCGGCATCTGCAGATGCGTGGTCGTAGTGACCAGCACCCGATACTCCAACGCCCTTGCCTCCTGCGCCAAGCGGTACAGCAGTGATGTTTTCCCGCCTGCTCCGCTCAAACAGACAATATCTTTTTTCGCGATTCTGAACGCGTTCACAAATGATGTCTTCATCAGAAAATAACCTCAGGAATAACAGCTGATCGGGTGACTCATCACCGTCAACCCTCAATGTATCCCGCTGAAGGAATTTGTCAAACAGTCACCAAACATATAAATAGTCGGAACAATATTTAGTAATTTATTCGCTGCAGCACCATACAATTTTATTGACAATATAAAATAAAATTACAAGAATAAACTATTGTGTATGATTGCTGAATAAATTGATATCCGATATCAATTTGCCCATCATGTCGGCGCCCCGATCGGGTAGGCTCCGGCCAACTTCAAACCACAATGAGGAGATGATCGATGAGGACGAATTCGGTTCACCCTGTGGATGAGCGCCTCCCGGCGCCGCGCCTGCTGGCGCTTGGACTACAGCATGTGCTGGTCATGTATGCCGGCGCCATTGCCGTGCCGCTGATCGTCGGCCGAGCGCTCAAGCTCGACCCCGAGCACGTTGCCATGCTGATTTCCGCCGACCTGTTTTGCTGCGGGTTGGTCTCAATCATCCAATCCCTCGGTTTCGGCCGCTGGTTCGGCATCCGTATGCCGGTCATGATGGGGGTCACCTTCGCGGCGGTGGGACCGATGGTGGCTTTCGCCAACGTCATGCCCGGGATCGACGGCGCCCGCGCGATCTTCGGTGCGATCATCGGCGCGGGCATCATCTCGGTGTTGATTGCACCGGCCGTCAGTAAACTGCTGCGCTTCTTCCCTCCGGTCGTGACCGGCAGCATCATTGCCATCATCGGCATCAGCCTGATGCGGGTCGGTGTCGGCTGGGTGATGGGCGGCCCCGCGTTCCTTGCCCAACGCACCGATGTTCCCAAACTGCTGGAGATGGTCGACAAAGCGAAGGCGGCAGCGACCTCGGCGCCGGTCTCCTTGGGCAGAATTCCAATGGTCGACAATCCGGCTTACGGTTCCCTCAGCCGGATGGCCATCTCGGCCGCAGTCCTGGTGTTTATTTTGCTGTTAGTGAAATATACCCGCGGGTTCATCGCCAATATTGCAGTGCTGCTGGGGATCCTTGGCGGTTGCGTGGTCGCCGCAGGTTTCGGCCTGATGCATTTTGATAAAGTCAGCAAAGCTCCCTGGTTCGACATCGTCACCCCCTTTGCCTTCGGTATGCCACATTTCGATCCCGTTATGATCCTGACCATGACCATTGTCATGATCGTCGTGATGATCGAGTCAACCGGCATGTTCCTGGCCCTATCCGACATCACCGGCAAAAAAATCGGCCAGGCTGATCTGGCCGCCGGTCTGCGCACGGACGGACTGGGAACCATCATCGGTGGCGTGTTCAACACCTTCCCCTATACCAGCTTCTCGCAAAATGTCGGTCTGGTCGGGGTGACCGGCGTACGCAGTCGCTGGGTCTGTGTCGCAGGCGGCGGCATCATGCTCGTCCTTGGCCTGCTGCCGAAGATGGGCGCTCTGGTCGAAGCTATTCCACAGTTCGTCCTCGGCGGCGCTGGCCTGGTGATGTTTGGCATGGTCGCCGCGACCGGTATCCGCATCCTCTCCAATGTCGATTTCAACGGCAACCGCAACAATCTGTATATCGTCGCGCTGTCCATCGGCTTTGGCCTACTGCCACTAGTGGCCCCACGCTGGACCCAGCACATCGCCCACAGCCTGCATCCACTGCTTGACTCAGGCATTCTCCTCACCTCGGTGGTCGCGGTTCTGCTGAATCTGTTCTTTAACGGTACCAATGGCGACACCGCCGGTGCCGTGGAAGCAGCCAAAAAAACTGAGGCACATTAAACAACCCGTTTCAGGAATACAAATCGGCAACAACCTGCTGTTGCCGATTTTTCCGCTCAACCTAATTTGGTTGGCATAGCAAGAGAGGGTCTCAGGTCATGAACCTGAAGACAGCGCTCTTCCTATGCCAAAGTTAGAGGCTTTTCAACCTGCCACACCTTTGAAAAGGAGAACCAAAAGATGGGTCGTTATCAACTTGTTAAGGCTATTGCAATCGCTCTTGCCCTTGTCCTGACTGGAGGCTTTTCGGTCAGCGCCGCTCAGTGGAGCACCACGAAAGCCGAGTTCCTGTATGGCTGGAACTATGACAAACGCAAGGACAAAGAGGGGATGATTCTCACCCTGGCCAATGCCACCGGCTGGAAGTACGGCGACAGCTATGCGTTCATGGACCTTGGCGATGCCGCTGACCGCGATGAGACCGACGGCATTCACATGGAATGGGGTCCCCGCCTGAGCCTGCTGCGCGCCTTTGGCAAGCAACCGCTGGAAGGGCCGCTCAAAGACGTTTACGTTATCGTCCAAGCGGATATCGATGCCAACAGCTTCACCAACAAGGTCACCCTCATGAGCGGGGTCAGTGCCGACTGGAATGTTCCCGGCTTTGCCTTCTTCAAAACCCATCTGCAATATCGCAACGACCCGACCCTGGATGGAGACTCGGCACAGTTCACCATTGTCTGGAACATGCCCTTTAAAATCAAAAACCAGAAATTCTCTTTTGAAGGTTTTATGGATTACACTACCAGCGAAGGCAGCGCCAAGAGCAACGTCTTGACCCAGCCGCAACTCGTCTGGCACATTACCGATAATATTGGCGTCGGAATGGAATATCAGTACTGGAAAAATCGCCTGGGTCGTGACGGGGTGGATGAAAGCGTTCCCCAGGCCATGCTCCGCTGGACCTTCTAATCTTCTTCGGCATAAATGCGGTTGCACAGGGAATCTCTCGCCCCTCTGCTTGAGCTTCCCCGCACCGACTTATGTAGTTGACAATGGCCCCGCGTTTGGGGCCATTGTTGTTTAACCCAAGCCTTTTTTGTGAGCTCACTATGGACCTGGAAACGCAACTACTATCCATTCTCGACACTGGGCAACGTGCGGTCCTGATCACGATGATCGACAAACAGGGATCAGGACCGAGACAACCCGGGGCCAAAATTGTCGTTGCCGCAGATGGAACTTTTTGGGGAACCATCGGCGGCGGCCGGGTCGAAAATTTAGCGATCTCTGTTGCCAAGGATTTCCTGCCGGGAGACACCCGGGCCTCAATCACTCACTTTGACCTGCAACCGGGGCACGATGGGGAAAAGATCGATATGCTCTGCGGCGGCAGGGTTTCGCTGTTATTTGAACTGTTCACCCCGGATCCGCCAACCAAAAGGCTGCTCAAAGAGTTCCAGGAGCTCCTGACAACGACGTCCAAAGGAGTCTGGGCCATTGATCTGAGTCTGGTTGAGAGCGAGGGGAAAGCGCAACGACACCTGGTCCCCCGAGCCGCTCAGCAGTCGCAACCGGCAGCATTGAGAGAACTGATTTTCAAGCGGCTGCGGGGAATCCGGAGCAGTTGTCTGCTGGAGATTGACGGAGCAGCCTGGTTCATCGACAATTTCACCGCCGCTGGCCAGGTTGTGCTGGCCGGTGCCGGCCACATCGCCCTTGCCTTAGTCGGGTTGGCCCATGCGGCCGGGTTTGACGTCACGGTCTGCGATGACCGTGCGGAATTCGCCAACAGCACCCGCTTTCCCGAAGCCAGCGAGATCAGGGTCGTGCCAGATTTCGCCAAGATCTTCAGCCAGATTCCCGTGACCAGCGATTCCTATATTGTCATCCTCACCCACGGCCATGTGTACGACCAACAGGTTCTGCAGCAGGCTCTGCAGACCGAGGCCCGCTACATCGGCATGATTGGCAGCCGCCGCAAGAAAGAGACGATTTACGCCAATCTCAGAGAAACCGGCATCTCCGAGCAGCAGTTACAGGCCGTACATTGCCCGATCGGCCTCGCTATAGGCGCGGAATCGCCTTTTGAAATTGCTGTCAGTATTGTCGCTGAATTGATCAAGAAGAGAGCGGAATAGCCAAGGAAAGAAACCGGGCCGAAAAGAACAGCGGCCCGGGCAGGAAAACTGAACAGAGCTTACGCCAACAACCGGTCGATACTGTCCGGCAAATCAACCGGTGTCGCGGCCACCACATCGGCCCCAACAAGCTCGGCCGCAGCGCCAAACCCCCATGCGACCCCAATCGCAAAGGTCTGATTCTCCCTGGCAGCGGCAATATCATAATGGGTGTCGCCGACCATGACCGATTGTTTTGGGGAGACCCCGTGTTCAGTAAACAGCTGGCGAAGCAACTCGGGTTTCGGGATCTCCGAGCCCCCACCATAGATGCCCTGAAAATAACCCTCCAGCCCAAAATGCCTCAACACATCACAGGCGATATCTTCTTTTTTCGTGGTCGCGATGAACAACCGGTAACCCTCGCTGGCGAGCCGGGCGATCACCTCGGCAATTCCGTCATAAAGGGCGTTGATTTTATAGCCTTCCACCGCGTAGTCGTCGCGAAAATGCTCTACCGCCTGATCCAGAACCGCCTGTTCCCGGGTCTGCAACAGCTCGCTGAAAGAGGCACTTAACGGCGGTCCAATGTAACGACCGACGGCAGAGCGCTCGATTCCCGGGGCGTTCATCTTGCCGAGGGCATAATTCAACGACCGGAAAATCCCTTCGCTGGAATCGCTGAGGGTGCCGTCAAGGTCGAATATAACTGTTTTCATCCTGCCTGACCTTACTTATGCTAAAGATTTGAGTTGCTCAAGAACGGCGCTGTTAACCTGCTTGGCCTCGGCCAGCAGCTCCTGCTGATTGATGGTGGTCAGCTGCCGATCCTGCATCAGGATCTTGCCGTTAACCACCGTGGCCTGGACATCGGCCGCGCGCACGGAATAAACCAGCTGCGAAACCACGTCCCGTCCCTGCCCCGGACTGTTGTGCAGCGTCTCCAAGTTGACCACAGCCAGATCTGCCAGTTTACCGGGCTCAAGGCTGCCCAGCTCAGCTTCTTTTCCCAGCGCCCGGGCTCCGCCCAGGGTCGCCATTTCAAAAACGGTCGCCGCAGGCATGGCCGTCGAATCAGCCAGCCGGGGTTTCTGAATCAGCGCGGCATGGCGCATTTCCGTGAACATATCCAAGTTGTTACTGCAGGGAGAGCCATCGGCCGCGATGGAGACGTGGCAGCCCATCGCCAGCAGTTCGGGGATCTGGGCGATCCCTGAAGCCAGCTTCAGGTTACTGCTCGGGCAGTGGGCAATCATGGTTCCGGTATCCGCGAGAATCTGTTTTTCCTCGTCGTCCAGCCAGATACAATGGGCCAGGATCAGGTTTTCGCCGGTCAACCCCAGTTTTTTCAGGTAGGTGACATTGCGCATCCCGCGTTCAGCCTCAACCAGAGCGATCTCCTGCAGGTTTTCGGAGGCATGGGTATGAACCTTGAGATTCATACTCCTGGCCATCTCGCCAACCCGGTTCAGCAGCTGTTCGGTGCAGGAGACGACAAAGCGCGGCGCAAAGGCGTATTCGAGCCGGCCACCTGCCGCACCATGCCACTTTTCGGCCAGGCGCTCCGCTTCGGCCAGCGATGCGCCGGTCTCTTCCAGCAGGCCGCCCGGCACCCCCTTGCCGTGATCCATCATGCATTTTCCGGCCAGGGCCCGAAAACCGGTCTCGTCAATGGCCTGAAAAATCGCCTCGGTGTGGTTGACCGTCCCCATATCGACAATCGCGGTGGTCCCGCCGGCAATCAGTTCGGCGATGCCGAGCCGGGCGGAGAGATAATTACTCTCCCAGGTATGCCCCGCTTCCAACGGCCAGATCCGGGTTTTCAACCAGTCGAGCAGGGTCATGTCATCGGCCAGCCCCTGAAACAGCCTTTGCGTCAAATGAATGTGGGTCTGGATCAAGCCGGGGATGACGGCGCAACCGCGAGCATCGATGACCTGGTCGGCGGGTTCGTCGATCTGTGCGGCCAAGCGTTCGATCCGTTTCCCTTTGATCAGCAGATCGCCCTGAAAAACATCCCGTTGACCATTCATGGTCACCAGGGTGCCGTTTTTAATAAGCAGACTTTGCATGGTTTTTATCAGTTCTATTAAGATGTGAGGTTAAGAGCTTTGCTCCTGCAGGCAGCTTTCCACCGCACAGATGATCGTTTCATAACCGGTGCAGCGGCAGAGGTTGCCGGCATGTTCGCGGCGGATCAGTTCACGGTCCACCGCCTGCCCCTGGTATTTTTCGACGAACGCTGTGGAGGTCATGATAAAGCCGGGCGTACAGTAGCCACACTGAACCGCACCGGCATCAATATAGGCGCGCTGAACCGAAGAGATTTCGCCCGCGCGGCTCTCCCCTTCCACGGTCCGGATCGTTTTGCCATCCGCCCACAGCGCCAGATACATGCAGGAATCCACCGGGATATTGTCGATGAGCACGGTACAGGCGCCGCATTCGCCAACGCCACAGCCCTGTTTGACACTGGTCAGCCCCTGCTCACGCAGCACCTCCAGCAAGGACAGGCGGATATCCACATCCAGAGTATAGGGTTCATTATTCAGGATAAATGAAATTGTTCGGGTCATCTATGCCTCCGCAACGCCGGCCGCGGCCATAATCACTCGGCGGGCCAGGGTTTTGATGATATGCAGGCGGAATTCTTTTGAGGCGCGCCAGGAATCCCGCGGATTCAGCTCCTGCAACACCAGCGCAGCGATCTCATTGATCAACTCCGGGGTCACCGCCTGCCCAACGGCAAATTTTTCTGCGCTCAACGCTCGCATCGGTTTCGGAGCGGCGACGGTAAAGGCAATTTTCAAGGTATCAAAGCAACCGGCCTTGACCTTACAGGCTGCCGCGCAACCGATGGTCGCGATATCCATGGAATTGCGCATGGCATATTTGTAGTAGTGGGTTCCGTAGTCCCGATAGCTGGCAGCGGGAATCCGAATCGCCCGCAGTACCTCGCTGTGCTCCAGAGCTACCTGCCCTGGCCCCAGGTAAAATTTGCCAATCGGCAGATCGCGGACACCGTTGACGCCCTCAATTTCAAGAACGGCATCGAGCACATACAAGGCGGCCGCACTGTCAGCACTGATCGCCCCGTTACAGAGGTTGCCGCCGATGGTCGCCACGTTGCGGACCTGGGGACCGCCAACGGTTCCAGCGGCCTGGGCAACCAGCGGGAGACTCTCTTGAATAATCCGATTGTCCATGAGCTGCGAAAATGTCACCCCGGCACCGATAGATATCTCGCCACCGGCGAGCTGTTGGACCTGCTGCAATTCAGCCAGGTCGTGAATATCGATCAGCTGGGAATAGCTGTCATCCCCTTCCCGAAGCCGGATCAGGACATCGGTCCCCCCGGCCAGGACCCGGGCCTGGGAATTTTCCGCCAGCAGCGCGACGGCTTCGCTAACCGACTGAACTTTATTGTATGTCTCGATATTAAACATCGTCTTCCCCTGAACGGCAAAGCTGTGAGCGGGTCATCAAAGCAGACCGTTGGCGCGAAATAATCTGAACAACGACTTCGGCGACATGGGCAACTGCGTGGGCGCAACTCCCGTTGCATCCAGAATCGCGTTACGGATGGCCGGTGCCGGCGAAATAGCCGGCGGTTCGCCAAGGGCCTTCTGGCCGTAGCTGGCGGTGGGTTCAATCAGCTCGACAAAGGCGCAGTCAAGATCCGGCATGTCGGTCATGGTCGGCAGCTTGTAATCGAGCAGGTTGTTATTATAAATATGCCCGCTGACCTCATCGACCAGCAGCTCTTCGTAGAGGGCCGCACCAATACTCATGCTCATGCCGCCGTGAACCTGGCCGGCGGCCATCAGCGGGTTGATGATTTTGCCGGAATCGTGAACGTTGAGGATCTCCCGGATGGTGACCTTGCACAGTTCGATATCCACATCAAGGGCAACGAAGGTGCAGCCAAAGACCGGGACGTTGGTCCGGGTTTTATAGGACACTTCACTGGTGATCTGCCCGCCCCGGTCCTTGTGATAGTAGGAATCAACAGCCAGATCGCGCAAACTGATCACCGTTGTTTGCGGATGGGCTGAATAGACGATACGATCGCCGGCGATGGTCAGTGCTTCTTTGACCTGGCCGGTAATTTCCTCGGCATAACTCAGGATCTTGTCGCGGAATTCCAGGCTGGCCTTGTACACGGCCTGACCGTTGACATAGGTCTGTCGGGACGCATAAGCGCCGGTATCGAAGGGCGTATAATCGGTGTCCTGAGTGGAAATAACCTTGACCTGATCATAATGGACACCGGTTGTCTCCGCCGCCATCTGGGCAAAAGCGGTGTCCGAGCCCTGGCCGATTTCAGTGGCGCCGACGTGAACATGCACCGAACCGTCCTGGTTGAGGATCAGCCGGCAACCGGCAATCTCGACATTGCCGGGATAGGTTCCGGAGGCGTAGCTGAAACAGGCCACGCCGATCCCGGAGCGAACCGTCCCGCTCTTTCTGTCGACATACTCGGCCTTCTTTTTATCCCACTGAAAAACTTCCCGGCCCTTGTCCAGGCAGTCCTTCAGACCATGATTGATGATCACCTGTTTATTGAGCGGGTTGACATCGCCGGACCGGCCGACGTTGCGCAAGCGGAATTCCAATGGGTCAATCCCGGCCTTGCGGGCCAGCTCTTCCACCAGGCATTCAACCATGAACGCGACCTGCGGCGTCCCATAGGCGCGCATGGCTCCGGCGGAAGGCATATTGGCATACACCGTCCGGGCATTGTAGCGAATCACCGAACGCGGATACATGGCGCAGGTCTTGGCCCCACCGGCCAAGGCAATGGCGTGGCCGTGGGACGCATAGGCGCCGGTCACCGAAACGACATCCAGGTCAAGGAACTGCAGTGTGCCCTGGTCATCGATACCACCTCGGATGTGACCATGAAAGGGATGGCGGGTCCGGGTGCAGGACATGGTTTCTTCCCGGGTCAGGTTGATCTGCACCGGCGCACCGTTCAGCTTACGGGTCAAAAACGCCACCATCGGTTCGACAACCACATCCTGCTTGGCCCCGAAGCCGCCACCGAGGTAGGGTTTGATCACCTTGATATTACCGAGGGGAAAGTCCAGGGCCTCGCTGATGATCCGGCGAGCGATATGCGGAATCTGGGTCGACGAAACGACAATAATATTGCCATCGTCCTCCATATAGGCATAAGCGATATGGTTTTCCAGGTGGCAGTGCTGAACCATGGCCGTTGAATAACGAGCTTCGAGAACGGTGGTGGCTTCTTCTTCGACCTGCCGCACGTCACCGCCCACTTCATAACAGTGCGCGCCGACAATGTTTCCGTCGGGATGAATGTTGCGGGCTCCCGCAGCCAGAATCGCTTCCGGGGTCACCAGCGGCGGATAGCTTTCATATTCGACCTCGACCAGGCGAGCGGCGCGGCGGGCAATCAGTTCGGAATCGGCCACCACGACGGCAACCTCATCCCCTTCCAGGCGCACGTCCTGGGTCAGCAACAGCCGGTCTTCGACATCCCGGGCCGCCCGATCAAGGGCGTAAGGATGGCCGGCGGTGGCGAATTTAATCTGTGGCACATCCGCATAGGTGAAAACGGCTCGCACTCCGGGCAGGGCCTGCGCTTTTTCGGCGTTGATCCGCACCACCCGACCATGGGCGATGGTGCTGCGGACATAGACCGCATGCTTCATGCCCTTGACTGCAAAGTCTTCGGTATATTTCGCCCGGCCTGATACCTTGGCCAGGGCATCCTTGCGTTCCGTCGAAATTCCAACTGCCATCGTCACCCTCTTGATGTCTCAGTTTTCCGCGGTCATGAACCGATGCAGGATAGCTTCCAGTACACCGCCGCCGATCGCTCGCGATTTTTCCGAAACCAGGCTGCAATAGGCGACCTCGCCGCGCGGATCGACATCCCCCAGCTTCGTCCTTTTACGCACCGGTGTCTGCGTCCGCAACAGCCCGCGGATCACCCCGTCCAGCTGACTGAACACCGGGGTATCATCCACCATACCAAAGACCTCGCCCTGATGCACCCTGTCGCCGATTTCATGGTCGGTCGTAAAGAGGCCATCTTGCGGGGACCACAGAACCCGTTCGATACTGTAGCCGGCAATCACACCGGGAATGCCGGTATTTTCCTGCGGTGAACCTGAATATATCGTGGAACCGAGAAAATGGCCACGGTTTGTTTCCACCACGCAATGGACATCCCGCCCGGCGACAAATCCCGGCCCCAGGCCGATGACCAGTTCAGCCTCATCAATCCGGGTCCCCAGATTTTGCTTAGCGAGAATGGCATCAATCACCACATCAGGCTTGAGTTGCGGCAGCAACAACCACTGCGGGTCCACCAGGACCGGGATCTCTCCGGCATCCTGGATAGCGGCCAGGTCGCGCAGGTCGTCACAGCGCCGTGCCGTTACGTTTTCGACCACATGCGTTCCGTTATAAACCGCTTCCGACAGGCAGACCGTGCGGCGGACCGCCAACGGGAACTCCGTCTCCACCAGCACCAGCCGCCCAAACCCGGACTTAAACAGCCGAACGGCGACCCCTGTAGCAAGGTCGCCGCCGCTTTTAATACAGATTGTCAAATCTTTTAATTTGCTCATCATTCAACTTTTCAGCCCCCATGTTTTTTTATTCGATAACTGGAAGATTGGGCCTGACAGATTTATAAAGTAGCACATATTCGGCAATAAAACCGAGCCCCATTCGGAGACATTCCGGATCCTTGAAAGTCACCTCTTCGGCGGCCAGCGAGCTGCCGTTCAGAACCACCTCCAGCTGGCTGTCTTGGTAATGGTAATTGCCGTTCTTCTCCTCCAGTACGGACACGCCTTTGTTCCCTTTGATCTGCATGGTCGCGGCGGAGAAATGAAAACCGAACTCGGCATTGGCAAAGCTTTCTCGGCGCAGGTGAAACTTGGGCTTGTCCTTGTAGGGATCGCCTGCGCTGGGGCAGAACAGGGTACAGTTGCCGCATTCGTTGCAATAATCACCGATGTTGAGGACCTGATACGGCTGGTTGATGTTGACGCTCCCCTCGCGCAGGATCTCCACTTCACCGTTATTGTTGACTGCGGTTTCCACCGGCAGCGTGACCGGCTCCATGGGGTAGTACATATTGCTGCGGTTCGGGCAGACCGTGGTGCAGATATTACAGACCAGGTCGCACTGCAGACAGCGGGAGGCTTCCTCAATGGCGGCGGCATCGCTCAGGGTGTCCATGAACAGATTGAAATTGATGCGGTTCTCCGCGTCAACCTCGGGCAGGGCCGGTCCGAAACCGCGCCGGGCCTGCTTGATCTGCAGCGCCTTGAGGTCGGGCTGGCGCTGATCGAGGGGAGAGAAAAACCCCTGTCGCTCTTTTTGCGCCCGCTTGATGATTTGGAAAGCGACCTTCTGGCCGTCGCCGATGGCATTGATCAGGCTCGACGCACCGCGCAACGCATCCCCGCCGGCAAAGACGTTGTCCAGGGTGGTCTCGTAGGTGGTTTCATTCACTTCGAGCTTGTCCTGCGGATAGAAATCAAGGACCACCTGCTGACCAATGGCGGGGATGATCAGATCGGCTTCAATAACATAGTCCGAAGCTGCGATCTTCTCCGGCCGGGCCCGGCCGCTCTCATCCGGTGCGCCCAGTTTCATCCTGCTGACCCGGAGGCCGCTGACCTTGCCATCGGCAGCCACCACGGCTTCCGGAGCGGCCAGTTCGACCAGCTTGATCCCTTCTTCCAGCGCGCCCCTCACCTCTTCCGGGTCACAGGGCATTTCCCGCCGGGTGCGGCGATAGACGATGGTCACTTCGCCGTCGGCGCCGACCAGGCGCTTGGCGGTCCTGGCGGCATCCATGGCCGAGTTGCCGGCGCCGATCACAATAATCCTGTGGCCTTGCGGAAGATCCTGGTTGCGGCGCACCCGGCTCAGGAAGCTCAGCTGGTCAGAGACCCCTGCGCTGTCGATACCGGGGATATCCAGCGGCAGGCTTTCCTGGGCACCGACCGCCACGTAGACATAATCGTTGGCCGCGCGGATCGCCTGGAACTTATCGGCCGTGATCCTGACATTCAGATGAACCTTGACACCAAGGGCAATAATCCCGTCGATATCTTTCTGCAGACTGCCGTCATCAAGACGGAACACCGGGATACCGTCTGCTGCCATCCCGCCGAGCAGGCCCTTGGCCTCATAAATTTCGACGCTGAACCCTTCCATGGCCAGGAAATGGGCACAGGACAGGCCGGTCGGCCCGGCGCCGATAATCGCCACCTTGATGCCGTTGTTGCGCTCCGGTTTCGGCATGTTGCGATCGAACTTGTCGGCTACAAAGCGCTTGATCTCACGGATCATCAGCGGCCGTTCGTAATTGATCCGGGTACATTTGGACTGGCAGGCATGATCACACACCTTCCCTTGCACATTGGGGAACGGATTGGTGGCGAGAATGGTCTGATAGGCCTTATCCAGCTCCCCCTTGGCGACATAATCGAGATAGCGCGGAATCTCCTGTCCGGCCGGGCACTCGCCCATACAGGGGGCTTCGGCACAGTCAAAAAATTCCAGTTTGCGGGCGGTCTTGATCGATTCGTAAGGATAATGAATTTTCTTGTAATAGGCCGCTTCCGTTACTTCGGCGGCGTAAGCCTCCAGATTGGCGATCACCGCTTCCGCCAGGGTCTCTTTCCCGGCGCTTTTGAGGACGTAATCGTCAAGGGATTCGGCACCGGCCGCGCTCATGGCCGCGGCAATCACCGGCAAGTACTGGCTGATCCGACCGTAGCCGCCCGGTTTGAGCACATCGGAACAGAGGGTCACCGGTTTCAGGCCGCATTTGAGGATGTCGGCGATATTGAAGCAGTCGGCCCCGGCGGAAAAGGAGATATCCAGGGTACCGCCGAACTCTTTCTGCAGCTTGGCCGCCAGGTTGATGCTGATCGGATGCAGAGCGCGGCCGCTCATGTAGACCATCGCCTCGTTTTTCGGCAGCTTCTGACGGATGTTGGTGGTTTCCAGGGTATTGGTCAGTTTCAGATTGAATCTGACCCCCGCCTTGGCCGCACTGGCGGTCAGCTCACGGATCAGCTTGACGCCGGCCTCGTACTTGAGATCATGCTCGAAAGCCAGGTCCGGCACCTCGGTCGCAAAGCCCAATTTATCATTGAGGATTTCCCGCAGCCGATCCGCCCCGAGCAGGGTCGGGTTAAGCTTGATGGTGGTATCCAGCTTGCGCTCTTCGATAAAGTAACGACCGATCTTTTCCACCTCGTCCGGCGGACAGCCGTGCATGGTCGAAATGGTAATATTGCGGGTGATCTGCGGTGCGATCCGCAGCGTGCGGATGCGCGGATAAAAGGCGGCGATTTCATCGATCTTCGCCTGGAGCTCCGCGCTGCAATCCTCCATGCGGTCAAGGAAGCGCTGCACCGTAGGGCTGAGAATCCCTTCCAGGTTGTAGCCGACGCTCATATTGAAGATAAAGCCGCGCTCGGCCATGTCCCAGCCGAACTTGTCCTTGAGCACATGCAGCATGATCCAGGCGTTAAGGTATTCGTCAAACGACTGGTCCAGCTTCAGCTCCTGCGACCATTCGCAGTTGTAGCCTTCATCCGACATGTCGATGCAGGGCTTGGTGACTTCCAGCTCGTCCAGCACCTGGATCGTCTTCAGCTCCATGTAGCGGGCGCCGGTCAGCCAGGCGGCAATGATATTTTGCGCCAGTTGGGTATGCGGTCCGGCGGCAACCCCCAGCGGGGTTTCCAGCAGCTGGCCGTAACGGGTCATGCGAAACGGATCAGCCGCGCCCGGAACGAAAAAGAGGTCGCTGGAGATGCCAAAGATCTCCTGTTTTTCATCATACTGCCCGATCCAATCGAACAGGGTCTTCAAAGAACTGCAAACAAACTCGTCACTGCGCATAAATAGCAAGCCTCCAACCTTAGCAGGAACCGGCAAAAGGGGTCCGTTCCAGAAATTCGCCAAACCCCTTTTCCCCAAAAAAATCTCCGTCTTTGACAATGACCCGGCCTCTGAGCATGGTCAGCTCGGGCCAGCCTTTGACCTGCATCCCGGCAAACGGCGTATAGTCGCACTGCTGATGCAGGGTCGTCACCGCCAGCGTTTTTTCCAGATCGGGATTCCACACCACGATATCGGCATCAGCCCCCGGCTGCAGGGCTCCTTTGCGCGGATACAGCCCCATGAGCTTGGCCGGAGTGGTCGCGACCAGATCGACAAACCGGTTGATACTGAAGCGCCCCTGCCCCACCCCGGCGGAATAGCATAGTGGCAAGCGGGTTTCCACCCCCGGGCAACCGCCGGGGCACTGCCGGAAATCCTCTTGGCCGTATTTCACTTTATCCGCAAAAGAGAAGGAGCAATGGTCGGTGGCCAGGACATCGATACTGCCATTGCTCAGCCCGCGCCACAGAGCCTGCTGATCCGCGCTGCTGCGCAAGGGGGGCGCCATGACATATTTCAGGCCTTCAGGTTCCGCCTGCTGGTAACAGGACTGGTCCAGCAGCAGATACTGCGGACAGGTTTCCGCGAAGACCCGCTGCCCCCTGGCTTTGGCTTTTTCAATGACCGCCAGCCCCTTTGCCGTCGATAGGTGGACGATATAAACCGGGATGTTGCCGCCCGCCCAGGCCAGCTCCAGAATCCGTGCGATGGCGTCCGCTTCCGTGGTATCCGGGCGGCTCAGGGCATGGTAAACGGCGCTGCGCTTCCCTTCCCGGCCGAACTGCTCGCGCAACGCACGGATGACCGCATCGTCCTCGGCATGGAAGGCGGTCAATCCCTGGGCGTCCCCCATGGCCTGCAGAACTTGCGCGATCTCCGCGTCATTCAGCATCCCGTCATAGGTCAGGTAGACTTTGGCACTGCTTATCCCGCTACGGATCAACCCGGGAATATCCCGCAGAACCTCGCTGTCCACGCGCTGAAACACGCCGTGAATGCCGTAGTCGATGACTGCCTCATGGGCCAGCAACTCCCGGTAGTAGTCCGGCTGATGAAACAGGGAGCAGTCCGCAGGCCCCGTCTCCGGGTGGTCGACGATAGTGGTTGTGCCGCCGAAGGCCGCGGCCCGCATCCCCTGATAAAAGCCGTCGCTGACCCGCCGCGGACCCAGGGCCAGGTTGAGGTGGGTGTGCACATCGACACCGCCCGGCAGGACATAACGCCCGGAGGCATCGATCTCCGTGATCGCGGACCCGCCGGGCAGCCCGCGACCGATTTCGGCAATGACGCCGTCAACGATCAGCAGGTCACCGCGGAAGGTCTTCTCCGCGGTGACGATATCCCCATTTTTGATCAGCTGTTTCATTTCTGTCCCAACCCGGCTCAGATCCGCTGCATTTTCCCCCAGAGCTTATTCCCCAGTTCGCGAGCCCGCCCCAGGATTTCAGTTTCATCCACCTGGGTCAAGCGCCGGTTCTCAACAATGACCCGGCCATTGGCGATCACCGTGTCGACATGGCTGGAATCGAGTCCATAAATAAAGTGGCCAAGAAAATTGTCGGTGGTGACTTCCGTCGGCGTATCATAATCGAGAATCACCAGATTGTTGTCGCCGTCCCCCTTGAACCCCTGCTCCGCAATATAGCGGTGGACGTTCCTGAAGCGCCGGTAAATGGTATCCATGCCGACTCCTTCGATGGGTTGGCCACTTAAAAATGCGGCCTTGGCGCTGCGCAGCATATCGCTGTGCATGCCGTCGGTACCGAGCATGACCCGATCGGTGATCTGACCATAATTGGCCTGTCCGACATTATTGTTCTGGTTGCTTTCGATATTCTCGATCACCCAGTTGCCGCTTTCTCTGACCAGCTGTTTCTCTGCCTCATCCAGATGGACACAGTGGACCAGCAGGCTTTGCGGCAGGTTCAATACCCCCGCATCGGCATAGCGTTGAATCACCCGCTTGCCGTAGGTTTTGAGGCAGTCGTCCTGATCGGCCCGGCCCTCGGCAACATGGACATGCAGGCCGGTGTTAAATTTTTCTGCCAGGGCAACAGCCCGTTTCAGTAAATCGTCACCGACGGTAAAAGAGGCATGCAGGCCGATATGCCCCTGCCCACCAGCGGCGAGATAGCGCTCATGTTCCGCCAGCCCGGCCTCCGCGATCTCTGCGCCATCCCGGTCGGACAGCTCATAGCAGAGCAGGTGCCCCAGCCCCACCTTGTCAAAGGCCCTGGCGATGGTGTCCAACGAGCCCTCAACCGCAAACGGCGAGGCATGGTGGTCAATGACAAAGGTCACCCCGTTTTTGGCGCAATACATGGCGCTGGCCAGGGCACTGGCCTCGATCATGTCCAGATCCAGACACTTGTCCACCGTCCACCAGACATAGGTGAGGATCTCCTGGAAATTTTCGGGAATCTTCTTCGGCGCGGGCATTCCCCGGGCCAGGGTGGAATAGATGTGATGGTGGCCACAGCCGAAGGATTTGGTCACCAGCCGACCGCGGCAGTCGAGGACTCGATCTTCGGCGGCCAACTCTGCAGGTTCGGGAATCTTGTCGATCACGACAAGGCCGCCGCTGTCCCCTTCGGTCACCTTGAGAGCAGAGGACCGTAAGGCCAAGGTCTGCCAGTCAAGAAATAATGCATTATTTAGATAAAGTGCCATGCCGGCCCTCCTGTTGTCACACGCGTCAAAGCAGCCGGAGCTAAAACCGGCATCCGGCTGCAGGATCAGTCATTGTGCAAAAAGCTACTTCTTTAACCAGCCCATGGGCAGCTTGGTGCGTTTTTGTCCGTCAAAGCTCCGGTAGGCTCCGGCCACGGCCGCGGCGGTCGGAATGCAGCAGATTTCGCCCACCCCTTTGGCGCCGAAGGGAGCATCCTCGTCGTAAATTTCCAGCGGCACCACTTCAATCTCCGGTACCTCGGTGGCCCGCAGCAGGCCAAGCTTGCGGAATCGGTAATCGGTAATCCGGCCGTCTTCCATGGCCAGATCTTCGGTCAGGGCGTAGCCCAGCCCCATGACCACGCCCCCTTCGATCTGCCCTTCGAAGAGCTTGCGGTTGACGACCGTGCCGCTGTCATGGACGGCCCGGACCTTGACGATCGCCCCTTCGTCGTCCAGTTTCACCAGCTGGGTGGCAAAACTGTAGGCGAAATGGCTGATCACCTCGCCGTCGAAATCGGCGGGGGTCGTCCAGTCGCAGAGGTAGCTGCCATCGTAGATGCGCCCGGCCAACTCGGTCAGGGTATGGTTTTCCAGATCTTTCTTGAGCCCCTTGGCCGCTTCCAGCACAGCTTTACCGGCCAGGAAGGTGCCGCGGCTGGCGGTGGTGCTGCCCCCTTTGGTTTCACTATCGGTCATGACAATGACCTTGATGCAGTCCGTCGTTGCCAGCCCAAGATATTCACAGAGCATCTGCTGCACGACCGTATCCACCCCCTGCCCCATTTCGCTCCAACCGTGGAACAGCTTGATCATGCCGTCGGCCGTCACTTCAAGACGCACCTGGCTCAATTCGGGGATGCCGTTGCCGAGCCCGCAGTTTTTAATCCCGCAGGCAAGTCCGACGCCTTGACCGTCCCCATAAGCATCCTTGACCAGCTCAAGGGTTTTCTTCAAACCGACGGTTTTCCTCAACCGGTGACCGCTGGTCGTCTTCAAACCTTGGTCAAGGGCATTGAGATAACGGATCTGCCAGCGATCGAAACCGGCCCGGGCACACAACTCATCGATCACCCCTTCGATGGCAAACGTCACCTGGTTCACCCCAAAGCCGCGCATGGCCCCGGCGGGAACGTTGTTGGTGTAGACTGCCGTCGATTCCACATCGATATTGGGAATATGATAAGCCCCGCCGGCATGGGTCGCGGCCCGCTCCATGACCGGCCCGCCTACCGAAGCGTAGGCCCCGGTATCACCGACGATCCGCGCCAGCAGCCCGGTGAAGCGCCCCTCTTCATCGCAACCGAGGGTATATTCCATGGTCATGGGGTGGCGCTTGACCGACATCCTGATCGATCCGTTGCGGTCGAGCTTGACCTTGACCGGACGTTGCAGATGATATGCCGCCAAGGCGGCGTGCCCCTGGCAGGTCAGATCCTCCTTGCCGCCGAAAGCGCCCCCCGCCGGAACCAGTTTGACATTCACGTCCTTGACATCCAGCCCCAGCAACTCGGCGATCTGCTGCCGATCGCCGTAAATTCCCTGGCCCTGGGAATAGACCGTCAATCTGCCATCTTCATAAGCGGCGATACTGTTTTCCAATTCCAGATAAGCGTGTTCGATAAACTGGGTCTGAAAGTGCTCGGTCACCACATGGGCGGACTTTTCAAAGACTTTGGCAATATCTTCCCCGTAACGAATCACGGTTTCCTTGAGGATATTGCCCCCCGCGTGAACCTGAATGTCACTGGTCATGGCCGCAAAGGGATCGGTGACCGGTTCGAGAACTTCGTACTCGACCTCGATCAGCTCCGCGGCCCGGTCGGCGGTTTCCTTGTCTTCCGCAACCACACAGGCCAGCACGTCACCAATACAGCGGGTTATTTCCCCCTCGGCAATATAGACATCCCAGTCCTTGACGAGTTGCCCGACCTGTCTGCGGCCGGGGATATCTCGGGCGGTAAAAACGCGAATGACGCCGGGCACGGCTTCGGCTTTGGATAGATCAATTTTCAGGACTCTGGCGCGCGGATGGGCGCTGAAGTGAAGACCGCCGTGCAGCATCCCCGGCAGTTCCATGCCGCCGATAAAAAGGGGCTTGCCGATGGCCCGTTCATAGGCTTCAAATTTCGGCGCGGAAGCACCGACACCGTAACCGGAGAACTCAATCGGTTGCTGATTGCGTAATTTTTCTGCCGCCAGCATGATGGCATCGACGATTTTCACATAGCCGGTACACCGGCACAGATTGTGGCGGATGGCCTGGGTCACTTCGGCGCGAGTCGGATTGGGATTTTCGGTCAACAGCATTTTGGCCCGGAACAGCATGCCGGGGCTGCAGAACCCGCACTGAACAGCCCCTGCGGCCACGAAAGCGCGCCCCAGGGTCGCACGGAGCTCCTCCGGGAGGCCTTCCAGCGTCACCAGGTTGCGCCCCTCCATGGCGGACATCTTCACTGAGCAGGACAGCATCGGTTTGCCGTCCAGTTCGACCAGACAGGCGCCACAGGTCCCCTGCCCGGAACAACCGTCCTTCACGCTTTTCATATCGACAGAAAAACGCAGCCAGGCGAGCAGGGTCCGCGCCCCGTCCCCGTCATATGCCACGTCCTTCCCGTTGAGAGTAAATCTGACCATAGCCACCTCGATTGCTCCGCGTCCGCACCAGCTTCCGGAGCGGGTTGAGTGATGTGCCGTAGTGGTTCCGCCTGCAGCGGTTAGCCCTGCGGTGCTCTCTGTCCCTGCAGGCTGCAATGCATGACTTACTTGACCGCGACTGCCTCCACTTCGACCAGAACATTTTTCGGCAGAGTTTTGACGGCCACACAGGAACGGGCCGGAGGATTTTCTGAAAAATATTCCTCGTAGACCGCGTTGAATGCGGCAAAATCAGCCATATCCTGCAAAAAGCAGGTCGTCTTTACAACATTCTGCGCCAGACAGCCGGCTGCCGCCAGGACCGCGCCGAGATTTTTCATAACCTGTTCGGTCTGGGTCTTGATATCGCCGTCCACGACCGCGCCGGTCGCCGGATCAATGGGAATCTGGCCCGACGTAAAAACCATGCCATTCATGGTAGTCGCCTGACTGTACGGCCCGATGGCCGCCGGCGCATCTTCGGTATGGATAATTTCTTTCATAACATCCTCTTTTTAATTGACCGCACCCCGGTCCTTTGACCGGGGTGCGCCTAGACAGTGGTTAACGGATTCTCGGGGTGCCCTGTTCCAGCAGGCTCTGCAGCTTGTCCGCCGGATTATTGAACTTGCTGAGGAAGATCATGGCCGCAATGATATAAGGCTTGTAACTGGCTTCCTTGTAGAGCGGAACCCGGTAACGATCGAAGACCGAAGCCGCCACCTCGCCGGCCTGACAGGAAACGCCGGAGATATCCGCCGGCAGGCAGTGCAGGTACAGGGCCTTGCCCTCTTTGGTCTGGGCCATCAACTCTTCGGTACATTCCCAATCCTTGTGGTTGGCATTCTGTGCCAGCAGCTCTTTTTCCAGCGCCTTGATCCCGGCATCGTCGCCTTCGCCATACAGATTGGTCCGCTTTTCCATGGCCGCAAACGGCGCCCAGCTCTTCGGATAAACGATATCCGCGTTGGCAAAGGCCTCCGCCATGCTGTTGGTCTTGGTGAATGACCCGCCGGATCTTTCGGCGTTGCGTTTGGCGATCTCTTCTACTTCGGGCATCACTTCGTACCCTTCTGGATGGGCCAGGGAAACTTCCATGCCGAAGCGGGTCATCAGTCCGATGATCCCCTGCGGTACGGAAAGCGGCTTGCCGTAGGACGGCGAATAGGCCCAGGTCATGGCGATTTTCTTACCCTTAAGGTTCTCCACTCCGCCGAAGCTCTGGATCAGGTGCATGGCATCGGCCATTGACTGGGTCGGATGGTCGACATCGCACTGCAGGTTGACGATGGTTGGACGTTGCTCCAGCACCCCTTCACGATAACCGGCCTCAACCGCGGCCGCTACTTCTTTCATGTAGGCATGCCCTTTGCCGATGTACATATCGTCACGAATACCGATGATGTCGGCCATGAAAGAGACCATGTTGGCCGTTTCCCGAACCGTTTCGCCGTGGGCAATCTGTGATTTGCCTTCGTCGAGGTCCTGCACTTCCAGCCCCAGCAAGTTACAGGCGCTGGAAAAGCTGAACCGGGTCCGGGTCGAATTGTCACGGAACAGGGAGATGCCGAGCCCGCTGTCAAACACCCGCGGCGAGATATTGTCCTTGCGCATCTCCTGCAGGATCTCGGCAACATTGAAAATAGCCTGCAATTCCTGGTCGGTCTTGTCCCAGGTATGCAGAAAATCATTGAGGTACATATTTCTGGTATCCTGCAGGCTCAGCCTGCGAATCAATTCTCGGGTCAATACATTACTCACCTTATCACTCCTGTCGTTATTGGGTTATTCTTGTACCGATTTCGTAGTTCAAAGCCATTTTTATATATTCGGGCGAAGTAATGATGACTTCCTCACCGCCATTTTCCAGAAAGCGGATCGCCGCCTCTATTTTGGGTAACATGCTGCCAGCAGCAAAGTGTCCTTCCTCAACATAAGCCTTGATCTGCTGAAGCGTCACCTGCTCAAGCCGTTGTTCATTCTCTTTGCCGAAGTTGAGATAAACATAATCAACCCCGGTCGAGATCACGAAACGCGTGGCGTCGATCTGGGCGGACAACAACGCCGAAGCCAGGTCCTTGTCGATCACTGCGTCCACGGCCAGGTAGCCCTCGGGCTTTTTCACCACCGGGATACCGCCGCCACCGCAGGCCACCACCACATAGTCTTTGGCAATGACGTCTTTGATCAGTTCCAACTCGACAATCTCGATCGGCTCCGGCGAAGGGACCACCCGTCGAAACCCGCGCCCCGCGTCTTCCATGAACTGCCACTCCGGATAGCGCCGTTCCAGTTCGGCCCTTTGTTCAGCGCTGAAAAATGAGCCGATCGGTTTGCTCGGGTTCTGGAACTTGGCATCATTCTCATCCACCGCAACGCGGGTGACCAGAGTCGCCGTCTTTTTGGTAAGTCCGCGCTTGTTCATTTCGATGTCCAGAGCCTGCTGGATCTGAAAACCGATGGCCCCCTGGGTATCGGCAACGCAGCTCGACAAGGGGACCTCATGCAGGCCGGCCGCTTCAAAAGCAAGGGCGGAACGGCGCAGGATAAAACCGACCTGCGGACCATTGCCGTGGACAATAACGACCCGGAACCCCGACTCGACGATGTCAGCCAGATGTTTCGCGGTTTCCACCACGGACTCATACTGATCCCCCACGGACATGTGGGCGGCATCGCGAATTAACGAGTTCCCGCCAATGGCAACGACAATAATCTCACCCATGCGTCACCTCTCAGACCTTAGTCAAATAGATTTTAGGTAAGGCTGCATAAACAGCCGCACAGGTCACCAAATCTTCCTTCCAGGTTTTTTCGTTCGGGGCATGGGCTTGGGCTTCCTTGCCGGGGCCGAAACCGACGGTCGGGATGCCGAACATGCCGGTAATGGACACCCCGTTGGTCGAAAAGGTCCACTTGTCGATGCGCGGTTCCTTTTTGAACAGGCTCCGGTAGGCTTCCGCCACGGACTGAACGGCGACATGCTCTTCTTCCACCACCCAGGACGGGAAATAACAGTCCGTCGGGTAGACCAGATCAGTATAGGCCGGGCGTTCATAGGTATACATTTCCACCTTGGCCCCGGCTTTTTGGGCTGCCGGCAGATTGCGAATCTGGTTCAGAGCATAGTCCTTGTCCTCACCTTTGGTCAGCCGCCGGTCGATGGACACAGAGCAGCTGTCGGCAACAGCGCAACGGGACGGCGAAGTAGAGAAGACTTCGGAAACAGTCAACGATCCCTTGCCGAGGAAGTCATCGGTAATCAGGTTTTTGTGCAATTCTTCCAGCTCCTGAAGAATCGGCGCCATTTTGAAGATTGCGTTGTCGCCGCGCTCCGGAGCAGAGCCGTGACAGCTGACGCCGTTGACGGAAACCTTGATCTCCATGCGGCCGCGCTGGCCGCGATAGATTCCGCCATCGGTCGGCTCGGTGGAGATAACGAATTCCGGCTTCAGGCCCAGTTCTTTGATGATGTACTGCCAGCACAGCCCGTCGCAGTCTTCTTCCATGACCGAACCGACCATCACCAGGGTATATTCATCTTCAAGTCCAAGGTCTTTGATGATCTTGCCGGCATAGACCATGGCCGCCATGCCGCCTTCCTGGTCGCTGGTTCCGCGCCCGCCGATGGTTTCGTCATCTTCATAACCATCGTAGGGATCGAAGGTCCAGTTGTCGCGGTTACCAATACCGACCGTATCGATATGAGCATCATAAGCGATCAGGCGCTTGCCATGGCCGATGGTGCCGAGCACGTTACCGAGGCCGTCGATTTCGACTTTGTCAAAACCGACTTTCTCCATCTCTTCTTTGATCCGCAGAACGACCTTTTCCTCGTCGCAGCTTTCACTGGGGATCCGCACCATATCACGGAGAAATTTGGTCATATCGGCTTTATATTCACGGGCCAGTTCTAAAATTTTATCGAAATCCTGCATTTTTTCCTCCCTAGCAACAATGTTTGAATGTCTTTTTGCGATATTTTTATTTTTTCGGTTTCAGATGTTTGCCGTACCAGACGATCTGCCTGAAGTTGACCGGATCGGTGTTTCCTTCGGTATTGAACAACAGCACCACGGAATCCGCCCCCAGGCCCAAGGCACTCCTCAATTCCCGGTAGTCCGCATCGTTCATGATCAGGTCAAGAACGCCGATGCCGATGGAACCCGACTCGCCGGCGATGACCCGGTCGTCGCCAAGCACCGGACAGGAGAGAATGCGCATGCCGTTCGCGGCCAGGTAATCGTCGACACTCATGAAGCAGGACGAACTCTGCCTGAGAATATCCCAGCCGATGGGGTTGGGCTCGCCACAGGCCAAGCCCGCCATAATGGTCTGCAAATCACCGGTCACGGCATGGGGTAGACCGTCGCCGGCTGCTGCCGACTTGTACAGGCAAGCGGCATTTTTCGGCTCGACAATGACCGTCACCGGCGGATTGTTTTTATAGTATTCGACCAGTAAGCCCTGAACGGCGCCGGCCATGGCCCCGACTCCCGCCTGGATGAACACATGGGTCGGCTGTTGTTCCCCGAGCTGCCCAATCGCTTCCTTGGCCATGGTCATATAGCCCTGCATGATCCAGGTCGGGATCCTGGTATACCCTTCCCAGGCCGTATCCTGAACCATATACCAGCCGTTCTTAGCGGCCTGCTCACAGGCCAGCCGAACGGCCTCATCGTAATTAAGATCAGTGACGTGGACTGTGGCACCATGCGCCTCGATGCTCTTCACCCGGGCGGCTGCCGAGCCCTTCGGCATATAGACCACCGCCTTCTGCTGCAGTTTTTCCGCAGCCCAGGCGATACCGCGACCGTGATTGCCATCCGTCGCCGTCACAAAGGTCATATCTCCGAGCTGGCGGCGGACCGCGGCACTGACCAGATAGTCAAAATCAACTTCACCAATGGATTTGCCGAGCTTTTCGCAGAGCAAATTGGCCACCGCATAGCTCCCGCCCAGCACCTTGAATGCATTCAAACCGAATCGATACGACTCGTCTTTGACATACAGATCTTTGAGGCCCCACACCCTGGCCAGCCTGCCAAGATGGGCGAGCGGGGTCGGTTGATAGCCGGGAATGCTCGCATGAAGCCTCATTGCATCCTGCGCTGCATCCGTTGAAAAGGCGGGAAATTCTGCATCGACAAGCGGATTGTTCAGAACATACAGCATATCTTTTTCGCACATCATTGTGCTCCTTTCCGTTCGTTCTACAAATTATTTTATATCATAAAATTTTTTGTTCAAGTCAAAACTTAATGTCTCTCTTAAAATCTTTCCTCCGCCAACTCCGCACCCAATTCCGCCGGCGAAGGCTGCCAGACCGGCCCGACAGCAACACCTGTCAGAAGGGAAAAACGTCTACAAGGGAAGCGTTCACGGGTAACACAGCACTGCCAAAACAAGCAGTTCCCGCCAATTGACAAGCTTACCGCAGCAACAAACAGGCGGCCTCTCGTCCAGAGACATATGCTCTACCGCGGGCAGCAGGAATCGGGAGATGGACAAGCGAAAGAGGGACAATCTGAACGGTTCAAAGAGGAATGCGTATTGTTTGTTGAAGTCTTACAAGTTTTTTTATATTATCTAAAAAATTTCATAGGAGCAAAAGGACCGAATCAATGCTAAGTCGAATCAAAACCAAGCTGACGGAAACGGATCGCAAAATCCTCACAGCTCACGAAGATATTGTCGATGGCATCGCCGCATTTTTAGGCAGCCATTGCGAAGTCACCCTGCACAGTCTTGAAGATCCGGAACACGCCATCATCAAGATTGTCAACAACCACCACACCAACCGTACGATCGGTTCGCCGCTGTCCGAACAAGGGGCGCAGATCATCCTCGACTATCTGGACAACAAGCAACAGGACCGCTCCTGCTACACCACCAGCAGTGCCAAGGGTGAACCGATGCGCTCGCTGTTTACGGTTATTGTCAATAAAGACAAACCGATCGGCCTGCTTGGCATCAACTTCAATATGACCATCCCCCTGACCGAATTCATCTCGACCTTCAGCCTGTTCCACGGGCCGAACAACGTACAGCCCACGGACAACAAAGAGCAGCTCAGCGCCAACAGCGTTGAAGAATTGATCCATAATGCCGTCAATGACGTGGTGATTGATATCAGCACCAACATCAACATCCCGAACCATGAAAAGAATAAATATATTGTCTACGGCCTGCATGAAAAAGGTCTGTTCGACATCAAAGGCTCGGTCCAGCTCGTCGCCAAAGAGCTGAAATTATCGAAATATACGATCTACAGCTATATTCGGGAGCTGAAAGACAACAACAATTAGCTCTGCCTTCATAACTTTTTCAAAGACGAAAAAAACATGACATTCGATTATCTCTGCACCGAATGCGGTGCCCGCTATGCGATCAGCCCGGAGCTCATGGTCTGCCCGGCCTGTTCCAGTCACCAGCAGCCTGACGAGCCGGTTCGGGGCATCCTCGAAGTCAGCCTGACCGGCACGGCCAGCGCCCAATTTTCTGTGTTCGATCTGCTGCCGGTCGAACAAAAGTATTTCCCGCCCGTCCCGGTTGGCAACACCCCCCTGTGGCAGCCCGGAAATCTGCGCAACAAGACCGGCTTTAAGCAACTCTATATCAAGGATGACGGCGTCAACCCGACCTTTTCTTTCAAGGACCGTGCTTCCTTCCTGGTCTCGGCCTTTGCCAAAAAACACGGCATCAACGAAATCGTCCTCGCCTCGACGGGCAATGCCGGTTCATCCATGGCCGGGATCGGCGCCGCAGCGGCGCAGGACATTACCATTTTTCTTCCTGAAGCAGCGCCGCAAGCCAAGATTGTCCAAGCGCTCCAGTATGGTGCGACCGTCTATAAGGTTCAGGGCAACTACGACCTGGCCTATGATTTTTCCCTGGAGTATTCGCGCAGCAAAGGCGGCATGAACCGCAACACCGCCTATAACCCGATGACCATCGAGGGGAAAAAAACCGTCTCCCTGGAAATCTTTCAGCAGTTGCGCCAAGCCCCGGACTATGTCTTCGTTTCGGCCGGTGACGGCTGTATCGTCGCCGGGGTCATCAAGGGCTTCAAGGATCTGCTTCAGCTCGGCATCATAGACAAAGTTCCGGTCGTTTACGCGGTCCAGGCTGCCACCAGCGACGCCCTTTACCGGGCCTGGGATTCCGGCCGCTTCGAAAATATTCCGACCCACACCATCGCCGACTCGATCTGCGTGGATGTGCCCAGAAACGGCTACCATGCCCGCAAGCTGCTGAAAGACCATCAGGGCCGGGTGATTCGGGTGAGCGATGAGGCCATCCTCAGTGCCCAGCATGAACTCGCCAGCAGCAGCGGCCTCTTTACCGAGCCCGCCGGAGCCACCGCCTATGCCGGGTTTCTGCAGGAACAGCACCAGCTGCCAGCCGCGGCCAGCATCGTCGTTATCACCACCGGTAATGGCCTGAAAGACGTCGCAGCGGCCCTGCAAGGGATCAAGGCACCACAACAAGCCATCAAATCAATAACTGAAATATTATAAGGAGAACGTTGCAATGATCGATCTAGCAATCAATAACGACATCAGGGATAAGAACGCAGCCTACTGCCGGGAGAAAGGCATTTTGCTGCCGACCTTCGAGATGATGAAGAATCCGGAGAAAGTCCCGGCCAAAATCAGGGAAGCGCTGACCTCGGTCGGCCTCTGGGAGGTCAACCCCCTTAACCTGTTCCGCATCACCTGGAAAAACGAGCAGAAAGAGTCGGGCGGCCTTTACGGCGGTGTCAACCATTTCGTTCTGCCGCCGGAGCTGACCGGTTGCAAAGCCAAGATCATCGTGCTGTCCGGCAAATGGTTCCCCACCGGTGCGCATAAGGTCGGCGCGACCTACGGCTGCCTGATTCCACGCCTGGTGTCCGGCCAGTTCGATCCCCAGACCACCAAGGCGGTCTGGCCGTCGACCGGCAACTACTGCCGCGGGGGCGCTTATATCTCTGCCCTGCTCGCCAATCACGCCATCGCCATTCTTCCGGAAGAGATGTCCCAGGAGCGTTTCGACTGGCTGAAGACCGTCGCCGGCGAAGTCATCGCCACACCGGGGTGCGAGTCGAACGTCAAGGAGATTTTCGACAAATGCTGGGAGCTGCGCAATTCCGGGGAAAATTTACAGATTTTCAACCAGTTTGATGAGATGGGCAATCCCCTCTGGCATTACAACGTGACCGGCAGCGCCATCGAGGAACTGGTCGGGCATTACCTCGGCACCGGGGACAATTTTGCCGGGTACATTTCCTCCTCCGGTTCCGGCGGCACCCTGGCTGCGGGCTATTACCTGAAGACCAGATTCCCAAGACTGCAGGTCGCGGTAGCCGAAGCGCTGGAATGTCCCACCCTGCTGCGCAACGGCTTTGGCGACCACCGCATCGAAGGGATCGGCGACAAACATGTACCCTGGGTCCACGACTGCAAAGATACCGACTTCGTGATTGCCGTGGACGATGAAAAAGCCATCCGGACCCTGCGCCTGTTCAACGAAACCCGAGGGCGTGACCTGCTCAAAAAAGAAGGCGTTGCCGCCGAACTGGTCGATCAGCTCGACCTGCTTGGTATCTCCGGCATCGGCAACATGCTCGCAGCGATCAAGTTCGCCAAATACAACGAACTGACGGAAAACGATTATCTGGTGACCATCGCCACCGATTCCATGCAGCTGTACGGCTCGCGCATCAAGGAGCTAGAGCAAACCAGAGGACAGTACAGCGAAGCCAGCGCGGAGCGGGACCTGGAGCTGCTCCACTCCCTGACCTACGACAACACCAAAGAGCTTAGCTACTACGACAAAAAGGCCATTCACAACCTCAAATATTTCACCTGGATCGAGCAACAGGCCAAGGAACTGAGCGAGTTGAACGCCCAGTGGTACGATCATGATAATTTCTGGACCAAAACCCTCAACCAGGCCGGTGAAATCGACGAACTGATCAATGATTTCAACAGCAGGGTCGGGCTGTAAACAGGTTCGGGAGAAGGCCATCCAGGGACGTCGACAAACTGAATAATTAAAAATTGATTCACCCTGGCCACAGGCTCAAGACATGTGTGCTCTATAACAATCAAGCGGTTAGCCATTATTGGCTAGCCGCTTTTTACTGAAAGCCTCTCAGCGTGGGAACTCGTCACTGGTGCTGCTTGGCCATTCATCGCCTCGCCAGACGGTATGACCCCCGCCGGGTAAACGTGACCATTTACTTCCTGCCACACCGGAAACCTGGCCAGTTCCGACCGGCGACCGGTGCCACCGTCAAACCAACCTCAACCAATAACGGGCAACATCAAGCATGCGGCTGGCATAGGCCCATTCATTATCGAACCAGACCATCATTTTGATCAAGTTGCCATTCCCGACCCGGGTCTGGGTGCCGTCAACCACGGCCGAACGCGAATCGGTATTGAAATCGATGGAGGCATGGGGCTGCTCGCTGTAGCCGAGCAGATCTTTCAGTTCCTTCTCGGCAGCCGCGGCAAAAAGCCCGTTGACCATAGGGATATCGACATTCTTTTCCACATGGATGGACAGATCCATCAAAGAAACATTGATGGTCGGCACGCGCAGATGCAGGCATTCCATCTTGCCATCGAGATGAGGGAGAAATTTGGTGATCCCCCGGGCCAGGCCTGTTTTGACCGGGATGATCGAATGCATGGCACTGCGAGTCAGGCGCAAATCGCTGCGGTGATAACGATCAATCACCGGCTGATCGTTCATGGCGGAATGGATTGTCGTGCTGAGGCCGCTAATAATATGGAATTCCCGATCCAGCAAATCCAGAATCGGCACGACACAATTGGTGGTGCAGGATGCGTTGGAAACGATCCGCTGGTCAGCGCGCAGAATCTGGTGATTAAAACCATAGACCACGGTAGCATCGATATCGCCCGCGGCCGGTTGCGAAAAAAGCAACTTGCCTGCCCCGGCCCGAATATGCTTTTCAGCTGTCGCCCGATCCGTATAGCTCCCGCTGCATTCCATGACCAGGTCGACCTCCAGCTCCGCCCAGGGTAACTGGCTCGGATCGAGCTGGTTAAAGGTCCGGATCGGGTCACCGTCAACCCACATCAGCGTGCCGTCATTATTGACTGGAACCGGAAATCGGCCATGGGTGGTGTCATACTGGGTCAGGTAGGTCAAGGAATCCAGATCGGCCAGATCATTGATGGCAACCACCTTCAGTCCGCTGTCCTGGCGGTTGCTGTACAGAGCCCTTAATACACTTTGTCCGATCCGTCCATAACCATTAATTGCAATACGATAGCTCATCATCCCATCCGTTTTCGAATTGTGGTCCTGATGGATTACTGAACAGGTCCCCTCCGCAGCATTGTCACCGCAATCTGAGAACAAAACATTTCCCGTAACCGAAGAATTCACCGCCAGCAGCAACCCGGAAGGCAGCAGGACCTGCGTCGGCATTATTGTTTCCGGGTTGGAATCTAACCAAGACAAACAAAAGATTCAAGCTTGTTTGCAATAACCGTGGCAGAAACAATCCAGCCGGCACTCCATTCTTCTCAGTAAAAAAAAACGGCAGAACCCAAGGCTCTGCCGTTTTTTCACCTACAAATCTGTTGACCACTAATCCGGAACATCACCTTCTGTTTCGCGCTGCTTAACCCGGAAAAATTTACCCAGAAAGAATGGCAGCACCAAGCCGGTAATGGCCATCACCCATAAGCCGATACAGAGAGGGCTGCGCCACAAAACAGTCCAGTCGCCGTTACTGATATTCAAGGCTCGGCGCAGATTGTCCTCCATCAATTGGCCCAGCAGAATACCAAGAATGATCGGAACCAGAGGGACTTCCAATTTCCGCAGCAACCAGCCGCCTACGCCAAAAGCAATCATGACAAACAGATCAAAGGCGCTGTGACTGATGGAATAAATCCCGATCAGACCAACAATCGCAACAATTGGCATCAGCACATGTGAGGGAACCATCAGCAGCTTGGCAAAAAAACCAACCAGCGGAAGGTTCAAGACCAAGAGCATGACATTACCGATAAAAAGAGCGGCGATCAATCCCCAAACCACATCGGGGTGCTGCTGAAACAACAGCGGACCGGGTGTGATATTCATCGACATCAGCATGGCTAGCAGCACAGCAGTGGTTCCACTGCCCGGAACACCCAACGTCAACATGGGAACCAGGGCACCACCGGCAGCGGCATTGTTGCCGGCTTCCGGAGCAGCGACACCACGAGGATCGCCTTTTCCAAAGGTCCCATCATGATCGACCAGACGCCTTTCTACAGTGTAGGCCAGAAAACTGCCTAACGAAGCCCCTGCCCCAGGCAGGACCCCGGCAACAAAACCAATGACGCTGCTGCGCAAGGTGGTCCAGGTCAGACTGAACAATTCCTTCCATTTCAGCTTAAACTTATTGACCTTGACCTTAACCGTGGTGCCAGCGTGGCTGTCTTCGAGAAAAAACAGGATTTCACTGATGGCGAACAAACCGACAATAGCCACCAGAAAATTGACCCCTTCAAAGAGTTCCATCTGATTTAATGTATAACGTGGCTCACCAGTGGCTGGATCAAGCCCAATGGTGGAAATCATCAAGCCAATGGAGGCAGCCATCAACGACTTAAATTGATTCTTACTACTGATGCCACCGATGGTGGTAAACGCCAGAACAAACAGGACAAAATATTCAGCAGGTCCAAAAAACAATGCAAATTTAGCCAACAAGGGCGCAAATAGCAGCAAGCCGAAAGTAGCAATCAGCCCTCCAACAAAGGACGAGACCGCCGATATCGCCAGCGCTTCCCCGGCCTTGCCCTGCTTGGCCATCGGATATCCGTCCAGAGTCGTCATCAAGGCTGGTTCGTCACCAGGAATATTCAACAGGATACTGGAAATACGCCCGCCGTACATCGCCCCGTAATAAACACTGGTCAGCATGATTAAAGCTGTCGCCGGGGGCAAACGCAAACTAAACGCCAAAGGGATCAGGATCGCAACCCCGTTAGAAGGACCAAGACCTGGCAGCGCGCCGATGATGGTCCCCAAAAAAGCGCCCAGCAGGGCCAAGCCCAGATTGAGGGGATTCAGGGCGACTTCAAAACCCTGCATCAAATAACCTAAAGTCTCCATTTACATAATCCTCCCAAGAAGTCCGGAAGGAAGCGGCAACTCAAGCAAAATATCAAACAATCCAAAGACAACCAGAGAAACACCGATTCCTGTTAGCACCGCCGTTTTGATCGAGGCCCCAAGTTGCCGGCCAAGAACCGTCACAGTCAGTAAGGTTGCAATGATAAAACCGAGCCATTCCAGTAACCCGGCATAAGCTAGTAACACTGCGATGACCAAGACCATCTTCAGAAGAATTTTGGCCGGCGGCCAATGCGGAGAATCATCCGGACGGAGCAGGAGATAAATCGCAGTTATCGCAAGGACCGCCCCAAGCAGATACGGAAAAGTACTCGGCCCCAAAGGGTCCGACATGAACCCGGGGTCAAAACCCCGGGCCGTCCAACTGTATGTCGCTGCCAGCAGCAGCATAAGAGCACCAAAAATCCGATCACTCATTTGACAATACCAAGCTCTTTGGACAGTTCACGAATATCGGAAACCTGTTGATTGACAAAGGCATCAAAATCTTTACCTTTTTTGAAGAATGGCATAAGCCCGTTGTCAGTCATGATTTTTTTCCACTCGGCAGACTTGTAAAGGGTATCCATGGAATTTTCCCAATAGTTATAAGCATCCGAGGAGATATCTTTGGGAACATAGAAGCCGCGCCAGTTAGGCCCAACAGCCTGAACACCTTGCTCGATAGCTGTCGGAATGCCACTCAGATCGCCAGGAAGGCGTTCTTCGGAAAGAATAGCCAGGGCCCTGACTCCACCGGACTCCAGATGCCCTTGAATTTCACTGATATCCCCGGAAAAAGCTTTAATATGTCCGCCAAGCAGCTGGGTAATTGCCTCGCCACCACCCTGGAAAGCAATATATTTCACTTTTCTCAGGTCTTTCATTCCGGCAGCCTTGGCCGCAATCAGGACCTTGAAATGGTCCCAGCCGCCGACAGCACTCCCACCGCCGATGGACACATTGGACGGATCGGTTTTCAGAGCCTCCATAAAGTCACCCAGATTTTTAAATGGTGAATCTTTGGCCACCGCGATAACACCGTAATCAGCGCCGAGCGCCCCGACCCATTTCACCATGTCCTTGTCCATGCCCGGGAATTTGTTCTGGGCCAGTCGGGTCGTCGTCGAAGTACTGGCCGCCACCAGCAGATTGGGGTCGTTGTCCCGTTTGCTGACCACATAGCCAAAGGCAACGCCACCGCTGGCCCCCGGCATATTGGTCACCTGGACCGGTCCGGGAACCAGTTTCAGATCATAAAGGGTTTTGCCAACCTGGCGGCAGGTAAAGTCCCACCCGCCACCGGGATTGGCCGGAGCAACACATTCGACATTGCCGGGATCAAAAGCAAATACAGGCGTTGTCAACCCACCACAAGCAAAAACCAGCAGAAGTAATACAGCAAGCCTTTTCATCACTTACCTCCAGAAATAAAAACGGGTTAGACATCCAATGCTCCCCTTGCCGGGAAGCGGGAAACGAATCCAACAACGAAATACCACCTGGAACATCTGAAGCTTGTCAATCGATCTTACCGCTGCGGCCTCGATTTTCTTATACGCTCGGCCAGGTTACAGCTCTCCTATAAAGACAAAGGCTAACGCGGATATAAAACACTGTAAACAAATGTGCCATAATATTTATTTCATTCATTCTGGGCATTCTATTCATACTGTTCACGGCTGTTCCCATCAGAAAAATTTGCCTACAATACGGCTTAGTAGTGGGACAACCAGGAACAAGGTAAAAATTCTAAAGGTATGTAACATCGCGACAATATCGGTCCGATACCCTTCACTTTGGGCCATCAAACTCATCCCCGACATCCCGCCCGGAGACAATCCAAATAACGCTGTTGCAGAATCGACAATACCCAGGCGCTGCGCAACGTAGGCCATGAAGATGGTCAATATCACCAGAACAAAGGTACTGACCGTGGCCAGAGGAATGATCTTGGGGATCAATTCCAGACTGGAACGATCAAAACTCATCCCCAGGGTGATCCCGAGGGTAATCTGGATTAGTGTGGAAATATGACTGGGAATCACAAAACGGCCGGGGATAATAATTGCAGCAAGCCCGGAGCCGAGCATGGCTCCGACAATGGCACCACCCGGGAAATGCAGACGTTGGGCCAGCAGCCCACCGCCGGAACCCGCCAGGATAACCAATAATATCCGTTCCATCACTGCGCTCCACTATTCCAGATGACGTAAGGGGGAACCACCGTATGTCCAAAGATAATCACGCGGAATCGGCCCCTTATTCCTCCCCCCTTGCTGGGTTTGCTCCCAGGCATGGGCCAGAATACCCACCGAACGTGACAGACAGAACAAGCCTCTGGCCAGTTTCGGTTCAAAACCGAGTTCCGCATAAATCACCGCGGTGGCACCATCGATATTCATCGGGATTCGCTTCCCTTTAAGTTTGATCAACGCCGCCTCGACAGCACGGCCGATCTCGGCAAACCGGCCGGAAACAACGCCTTGCGCAGCCGCTTCATCAACCAGTTCGAGCAACCGCGGAGAGCGTGGATCAACAGGGTGGAAACGATGACCGAAGCCGGGTGCGAAGATGCCCTGGGCCAACAGCTCGGCAATGACCGCCTCAGCGGCCTGGTCTAAGGGCGCGCCAGCAGCCACGGCCCGCTGGATCTTCAGGTACATTTCAATGGCCTGCTCACCGGCCCCACCATGCACATCCCCCAACACATTGAGCGCAGAAGCCATAGCTCCATTGAGCCCGACGCCGCAGGTTGAAGCCATACGGGCAATGGCGATACTTGGGGCCTGGGGACCATGATCGACCGCCGACATCAAAGCGGTATCAAGCAACTTCACCAGCGCCGGATCGGGCAACTCGCCACGCAGCATGAGCCAGATCATCTGCGGAAAAGTGATATGACCGATCAGTTCTTCAATCGGATACCCCCTGAACCGAATCATCCCCGGGCGCATCTCGACGATATCCGTCTGCCACCAATCGCTGACCGCACTATCCTGAACTCTGTCCTCAGCCATCAATCAAATCACCCTTTCTGCTCGCAAATCAGTGATATCCTGCTCAGACAACCCCATTTTGCCAAGAATTTCATCGGTATGCTGCCCCAATAGCGGCGGCGGCGTGGCAACCTGAGGGGCGACACCGTTCAACCTGAAGCCGGGCCGGAAGATATCCACCTCGCCAACCTCCGGGACATCGTCAAAACGGCCGATGACCCCGCGGCTGCTTAAATGGGGATGGCTCAACGCCTGTGGAACGGTCAGCACCTGCCCGGCCGGCACCCCCGCCCGGTTCAATTCCTGTTCCCACTCGGCAGCGGATTTTCCCGCCAGCTCCCGCTCCAGTAATTCTTTCAGGTCTTGGCGATTTTGCAAGCGCACCTGCCGCTCACAGAACCGCGGGTCCGCAACCCACTCCGGCTTACCGACCAGCCGGCACAGGGTTTCAAACTGTTCCTGTTTGTTGGCAGCGATGTTGAGCAGGCCGCTGCCGGTACGAAAGGTCCCCGATGGGCTGGCGGTGAAGTTATCATTCCCCATGGGTTGCGGCTCTTTGCCGGCAATCAGGTAATTGGAAACCACCCAACCCATGGTCGACATGATGGAGGACAGCATCGACACATCGATGAAAACAGCCTCATCCCCTGTCCGACCACGCCCCGCCAACACCGAAGTGATAGCAAACGCCGCGCTCATTCCGCCAACCGTGTCAGCCACCGGGTAGCCGACCCGCAACGGGGCCGAATCACTATCGCCGGTAATACTCATAATCCCAGACAAACCTTGAATGATTTGATCATATGCCGGTTGATGGCAGAGCGGGCCGGTCGCGCCGAACCCGGAAATAGCGCAAAACACCAGGCGGCTGTTCACCTGTTTCAATTCCTCGAAGCCCAGGCCGAGACGGTCCATCACGCCGGGGCGAAAATTCTCCACCAGGACATCGGCGGCGGCGATCAGCTTCTTGAACAAGCTTTTGCCTTTTTCACTTTTCAGGTTGATGGTTATGGAGCGTTTCCCGGCATTTTGGGCCAGAAACGAAACGCCCATTTTCTTTTTATTCAGTTCCGGGCTGGCGCCCAGTTGGCGGGCCAGATCACCAGAACCGGGAACTTCAACCTTGATGACATCGGCGCCCATATGGGCGAGCAGATGTCCGCAGAAAGGGCCGGACAGAACATTGGTCAGATCAATAACGCGGATTTTTTCGAGAGGTCGGCACAACATGAGGGCTCCTGAATGCAAACAACAAACATAAAGTTATTTCAAGCAGAATCGTTTTCTACTATACAGAACATTTAGATAAACTCAAGTCAATATTGCATTAAAAAGAATTGTGTTCTATTCTACAGAATATTTACTCGCAAGGAGATTATGAATCTATGCCGCAAGATCGTGTCGAAGCCGTTGAAAGAGCCCTGGAAATCCTCAACTGCTTTTCAGAAAACGCACCGGTGGTCAGCCTCAAACAAATTTCCGAGGCAACCGGTTTTTATAAGAGTACAATTCTCAGGCTGGCCGCTTCCCTGGAACGCTATGGCTATCTGACCAGGCAAGTCGATGGCCGTTTCCGCCTGGGAACTGCGGTCATCAGCCTGGGAGATATCGCCCGACGGAGTTTCGATATCAGCTCCGTGGTCCGGCCAATCATTGAAGAGCTGCGGGATCAGTTCAATGAATCGGTTGCCTTCTATACCCATAGCGGCAACAAACGGATCTGTCTGTATCGCGCCAACGCCAACCGAGCAATCCGTCATCAGCTTGAGGAAGGGCTTCGCCTCCCCCTCGACAAAGGGGCGGCCGGACGTATTCTGCTCGCCTATAAAGGTGAAGCGGGCGAGCCTTACGAGACCATCCGCAAACAAGGCTGGTATACATCTTTGGGCGAACGTGATCCGGAAGTCGCTTCAGTCGCCGTACCAATTCTTGATAGCGACGGCAATATCCTGGCCGTTCTGGCAACATCCGGACTGATTTCGCGGTTTGATGAACAGCGCCGCCAGGAATGCGCTTTAGCTTTACAGCAGAAAGCCGCAGAATTGGCGGGGCAGCTTGATCCGCTCCCGTTAAGAGAAATGAGTAACAACGCCAGGTAGGAGAACAACGGTCGCAACCGTATCAATCAACTGACCGAACAATCCCGTTCAACCGATGGGCAGGCTATGGGCTTCAGATTCGTTGTTCCCTTCAGCAATCGCTTTTCCGCCAATCTCAAAGCCAGGATGATTTTGCTGGTCTGCCTGCTGGTGCTGACCCTGACCCTGGTTGCCGGCGGTATGTACACGGTCACTATCGGAGAGGTCCTCGAAGAACAAATCGGCCGACGGGCGCTGGATGTTGCCAGGACGGTTGCACAGATTCCGCTGGTCCGCGAACATATCACCAAGCTCCATCCGGACGGCACCCTGCAAACCCTGGCGGAAAACATCCGGAAACAGACCGGGGCCGAATTTATTGTGATCGGCAACCGCGACAGCATCCGTTTTTCACATCCGGTTCCAAACCGCCTGGGCAAACGGATGGTCGGCGGTGACAATGCTCCAGCCTTGGAACAAGGTAAATTCTATGTGTCCAAAGCAGTCGGCAGCCTCGGCCCCTCGATCCGCGGCAAAGCGCCCATCTTCAATAAAAGCGGCGCCATTATCGGCATCGTTTCAGTCGGTTATTTGCAGGAGGACGTGCGCGCCATTGTCCATACCCGGCAATCCAAAGTCGGCCTGCTGGTGGGAGTCTTGCTGTTGCTGGGAACCCTGGGTGCGATCAGCATATCGAGCTGGTTCAAAATGGCGATTTTCGGTCTGGAACCCGAGCAGATCGCCAGGATGTTCACCGAACGTGCGACCATCATCGAATCGATCCGGGAAGGAATTGTCGCCATCGACCGCGAGGCCAAAGTCACGGTCACCAACCAACAGGCCCTGGAAATCCTTGGCAGTGTTGCGGAAGACCAGGTCATCGGCCAGCATATCAGCAAAGTCCTGCCGGGGGCTAAACTGAGCAGGATACTTGAAGGCGGAAAGCAGCGCGTCGACCGGGAGCTGATCGTCAACGACCGGGCGCTTATTATCAACACCGTGCCGATGTACGAACACGATCTGATCATCGGTGCGGTGGCCAGTTTCCGCAGCAAAGACGCCATGGACATTCTGGCTCGTCAGCTCTCTCAGGTGAAGGAATATTCCGAACTGCTCCGCGCCCAGACCCATGAATATTCCAATAAACTGCACACCATCGCCGGCCTGATTCAGATCGGCCACCACCAAGCGGCCCTGGAGCTGATCAGTCGTGAATCCGCGGGTTACCAGGGGTTGATCGCGTTTTTGGCCAAGGCCGTCCCGCACCCGGTCCTGGCAGCCTTTCTGCTTGGAAAATACAACCACGCCCAGGAACTGCGGATCGATTTCAGCATCGACCCGGATAGCCAGCTGATCGATGTTCCTGCCGAGTTGAACAGAGAAAAAGTACTGACAATTCTGGGAAATCTGATCGATAATGCCTTTGATGCCGCCCTCAAGAATTCCCCGCCGCCGCGGGTAACGGTGTCCTTTATCGATGTCGGCAATGATCTGGTCTTTGAGATCGAAGATTCCGGCTCAGGAGTCCCACAGGAGATAACGGACATCATTTTCGAACGCGGCTTCTCGACCAAACGCCCGGATCGCGGCCAGGGGCTTTATCTGGTGCACAAGGCCCTGCGTGATCTGGGTGGCCAGATCACCCTGACCGACAGCAGCACATTGGGAGGTGCCCTGTTTAGTGTGTTCATTCCAAAACAGAGGAAAATGTAATATGGAGTTCAAGGTACTGATTGTTGACGATGATCCCCAAATTGCCGAGATTCACCACCATTTCATCCAAAAGGTCGACGGATTCAGTGTCTGTGGTATTGCGGAAAATCTGGACGATGCCGAAAAGATGTCCCAGTTACTGAAGCCGGACCTGATCCTTCTTGATCTTTATTTCCCGGAAGGGCTGGGGACGGATATCCTGTGGAACCTGCGCGTCCGCCAGCAGGCCACCGACGTCATTCTGATCACCGCCGCAAAAGAGCTGGAGCCGCAGCAGAACGCCATGCGCGGCGGAGTGTTTGATTACATCCTCAAACCGGTCATGTTCCCCCGGTTTCGGGAATCCCTGCAAAGCTTCCGGGAACATCGGCTGCGCATGACCGCTGAGTCGACCTTGAACCAGCGCCAGATTGATCGACTACTGCACCCGTATAAGAACAGCACTCCGGGAGAACCGGAATATCCAAAGGGGATTGATCCGCTGACCCTGAAAAAGATCAGCGATGTTTTCGCCGAACCATTGCCCAGCGGGTTAAGTGCGGAAGAAGTCGGCCAGCGCATCGGGGCCAGCCGGACAACGGCCCGCCGCTACCTCGAATACCTCACTGCCGGGGGAAAGCTTCAGGCGGAACTGATTTACGGCGCGGTCGGTCGGCCGGAACGGAAATATTTTCTGAACTGAAACCGACCGGCGCACCGGTTAGGGCGATCATCAATCCTGCGCTACCGCAACCTTGACCACCACTTTATGAATCATCCCCTCACCGATCAGTGGCAGATGGGCGTCTTCCGGGAAGAATACGGCAAACGAACCGTCTTCAACCACCAGCCAGGTTTGGGGCCGTTCGTTGAAAAACTGCAGATCCTTTTCAGCGTCGTAACCGTCGTCAGAACTCTGACAACTTGCGGCCGGTGCCCAGCCCATGGTGTCAGTCCCGCCGAGAACCATCTGGATATCGATATAACGCTGATGGGTCTCTATTTTCGCGGCCGCAGCCTCACGCCCCTGCGCCTTGTCAATCGATGCATACACTTTGCGGCCTGCCAGTTCATATTCACCGGGAGCCAGATCTTTTAAATCAGGCCGGCGCAAAAAATCGAACGCCGCCTTGAATCCTGTATTGAGCACTTCATAGCGTGCTGCATTTTCAATGACATCAAATACCATGATCTAACCTTTCTCCAAAACGTGTAGAGGTCGCACCAACCGCCAGCAGATCGGCTTTCCGGCACAACAGTCTGTTCCATGCCAGGACTAATTCGAGCACTGTTCGGCTCGCTCGCAAGGGCTCTAGCTAGCCCCGTCTCCAACCCCGCCTCAAGCTGGGAGAGAGTTGCGTTGCAAAGCTTAAATGTTATCGGTATCAACCCGCCGAAAACAAGGGGAATATGGAGCCTCGCTAACTTTCGCGGCGTAGTTCCTCAATGACTCCGCTCAGATCGAGGTCTCCGCGCCCGGCCTCCGCCATACGATCAAACACCGCTCCGGACTGTTTGGCCAGAGGCAGGGGGATATCTTTCTCTGCAGCGATCCGGGCCGCAGTGACAAGAATTTTCTGCATATATTTGGCCGGGCCGCCAGGCTTGAAATCGCTTTCCACCATCCGCTTGCCGTGCTCTTTGAGAATCACCGAATCGGCAAACCCACCCAGCAACGCCGCATGCACGGCCTTGGGGTCGGCACCCATGCGCGCGGCGAAATTAAGAGCTTCGGCAACGGCGAGCACGGTATCACCGACAATAATCTGGTTACAGAGCTTGGCCACACTGCCGCTACCGACCGGGCCGACGTGAGTCACCCGACCCAAGGGAGCGAACACGGCCATGATCGCGTCAAGAACGGACCCTTCACCACCGGCCATGATGCTCAAGGTTCCTTCAGCCGCACCCCGCTCTCCGCCGGAAACCGGCGCATCGATGAAGAATAATCCTTTGGCCGCAGCAGCCGCGGCTAACTCCCGGGCTTCGTCAGGCGCATAGGTGGCCATATCGACCAGGTAGCGACCGCTGCCAATGGCGCTGAGCAGATCCTGCTCAAAATAAAGCTCCCGAGCTGCCTCGTAATCGGCCAGCATGGCAATGACCAGCTCCGCGTCCGCGACCGCCGCATGGGCCGTGTCGGCAACCACGGCGCCAAACTCGGCCAACGGTGCAGCCTTGGCCCGGGTGCGGTTCCAGACCTGGAGGGGAAAGCCCGCCTGGCACAAGCGCCGGGCCATCTGAAAACCCATGATACCGGTTCCGAGCAGGGCCACTTTAGAGCTGTTCTGTAGCATATATTCTATCTCCTTCGCTATTGGTTCAAACTGCCCAGCTGACCGGCCGGCAATGCCCACAGATTGCCGAAACAGTCCATTCCGTGGCTTGTTAAAATACGGCCGGGGATTGCTCGGCAGTCCGTGCTTCAATATCCTGCTTATATCCCGAGCAGGCAGCGGGCCAACGACATGCAGCCCTGCACCAGTCAAGCAAAAATAAAGCCGGCATCGCCCCTTTCGCGGGGTTGGTGATGTTATCGATAATTCTTGACCAATCAACCAAGATATACAAGAATAATTTAATTTTATTCCTTCGCAAAACTTGCCCCTGGACCAAATAGTTGCCATCCGGAAACACTGGATGACAATCATTAAGTTTTCAGATTGGAAACGAGCAGTTTTCCGTTGTGGCCAGGAAATCAAGGGGTTGCGCGGAGGCGTAGTCCTTTACGCCGCACAAGAAAACCCGCAGATTGACACCGCCACAGCGGAAAAGGGCCGTTTCCGGATGAAAACCAAATAGTTGCCATCCGAAAACTCCGAAGGGCAACGGCAAAGTTTTCAGATTGGAAACGAGCAATTTTTCGTTGTGGCTAGGAAATCAAGGGGTTTCGCGGAGGCGTAGTCCTTTACGCCGCACAAGAAAACCCGCAGATTGACACCGCCACAGCGGAAAAGGGCCGTTTCCGGATGAAAACCAAATAGAAGAGAGAGGATCGCTGTGGCATCGATTAAACGCAATCCAACCATGGCTGATGTTGCCCGCCGGGCTGGGGTATCAACCATGACCGTTTCCAGAGCCCTGAAAGGAAACGGCCAGGTCACCAAAGAAACCAACGAGAGAATCATCGCAGCGGTCGAGGAACTCGGCTATGTCCTGGACCTGACCGCCGGCGCATTGTCATCGCAAAAAACCGGCTTTGTTTCGGTGATTATTCCCTCCATCAACAACTCTAACTTTTCCGACACCCTGCTCGGCATCACCGACACCCTGGATCCGGCAAGCAAACAGGTCTTGCTGGGGTATACCGGCTACAGTCTACAGCGCGAAGAGCAACTGATCGAAACCATGCTCCAGCGTCGCCCCGAAGGACTGATTCTGACCGGCGGTGAACATACCCCGAAGGCCCGTAAAATCCTTCAAAACACCTCGATCCCGGTCATTGAAACCTGGGATCTGCCCAGCAACCCCATCAACCATGTGGTCGGATTTTCCAATGCCGAGACCATGGAAAATCTGGTCGCCAGACTGGTCCTGGCCGGGTATCGGAATATCGGCTATATCGGTGGGAATGAAAAGGGTGACTTCCGCGGTATTGAACGCCGCCGCGGCTATGAGCATGCCATCCGGGCCCTGGGCCTGCCCAAAGCACATATGGTTGCCATTGGCGACCCGCCGATTTCCATTGAACAGGGCGGAGCCGCCGTGGTCAAACTGGTGGAGGAATGGCCTGACGTAGAGGCGGTGGTCTGCGTTTCGGACCCTTCGGCCTTTGGCGCGATCATGGAATGTCACCGCCGCGGCTGGTCGGTTCCGGAACGACTGGCCATTGCCGGATTCGGCAATTTCGAAATATCCCGCTTCTGCTGGCCGTCCATTACCACCGTTTCAGTCAACGGCTACGCCATCGGTCAACGGGCCGGAAAACTGCTCCTGCAGGCCCTCGAAGAAAGAGCCGCGGGCCGCTCCCTTCCCCCTCAGATTGAACGGATTCCTCATTCGGTCATTGAGCGGGAAAGTACCGGAGCCCGTTAACAACTCCGGCCTCTCCCCTCGCGGATGAAGCGGCTGAAGGCCAGGCTTGCGCCGGTTCAGATCACCGGGGTCGGCAATGGCCGTCCGGCAAAATGGGCTTCCAGGTTTTCGCAGACCAGCCGCCCCATGGCTTTTCTGGTTTCAATTGTACCGCTGGCATGATGCGGTTGCAGCAGGACATTGTCCAGGGCCAGGAACCTGGGATCAAGCTGCGGTTCCCCTTCGAACACATCCAGGGCGGCATAACCGAGGCTGCGATCTTCCAGAGCTTTCAGCAAAGCAGCTTCGTCAATATTTGAAGCGCGGGAGATGTTGATGATCATCCCCTGCGGCCCGACCGCTTTGATCACCGCCGCACTGACAATATGCCGGGTCGCCGGTCCGCCGGTGAGGGTGACAAAGAAAAAGTCGGCTTGCGCCGCCAGTTCAGCCGGATCTTCAATATAGGTCCACTCCTTGGCAAAATCCCGGGGGCCGAGATCAGAGTAGGCAATCTCCATATCGAAAGCGGCACAACGCTTGGCCACTTCATAACCGATTCTGCCCAGTCCGAGGATTCCCACCCGCTTGCCAGACACCTGGGTCTGCAAAGGATAAAGCCCCTGGTTGCCCCAGTTACCGCTACGCACCCATTGCTCTGCACCGATCACCCCACGAGCACCAGCCAGCATCATAGCGATACCGAGATCGGCGACATCCTTGGTCAGAACATCCGGGGTATTGGTCACTCGAATCCCCCGCGCTTTGGCCGCGTCCAGGTCGACAGCGTCATAACCGACCCCGTATACAGAAATGACTTCCAGGTGCGGCAGGGCGTCAATCAGCTCACGACTTGCTCCCAGCTCGCCCCGAGTGGCAATCCCACGAATAGCGTCAGCCCGCTCGGCGATAAAAGCCGCTTTATCATCAGCCTCGAAATAGGGGTGAAGCTGAAACGATTTTTGCAACAGTTCAATGTCCCAGGAGGGGTACGGCCCCATCTGCAGAATATCGATCTTAGCCAAAGGAAAACCTCCATTTTGTAAGTCATTAACGCGCTGAGATAAATCTTGACAAGGAAAAAATCCCTCCGTATTGTTATCGATAACATACTGAAATGCAAGTCAATATTTGCCGGCCTCGGCAGACCAAAGCAACTGCTGAAGGGGGCGGAGTAGTTTTTTGTTGCAGCAGCCCTTCCAGAACTGGCTGACCACGCTAAACTGTTAGACTTGAATAGCGTCATTATTGACTCAACAAATCAGAACCGGAGGAACAAATGAATCAGAAATCATCTCCACGTGTCAGTGTAATCGGTGTCGGAATCATGGGCACAGCGATCACGACCCGGTTGCTCGAATGCGGGCTGCAGGTCAGTGTTTTCGATCTTGATCCCCACAAGGTCCAGGCCATGGTCACGCGCGGTGCCATTGCCGCCACCTCCCCCGCTGACGCCGCCGGGCAGGCCGATTTCATTATCCTGTCGCTGAATAATGCCGCCATCGTCAACAGCGCAGTCTTTGGAACAGCGGGTGTCGCCACTGCGGCCAGCGCCGATAAACTGCTTATCGACATGTCATCCATCGATCCGGAATTGACCAAAGAGATGGCCGCCAGGCTGCTCTCCGAATACGCTATGCCCTGGGTCGATTGCCCCCTCTCCGGCGGGGCGCCCAAAGCCCTGCTCGGCAAACTGGCGGTCATGGCCGGTGGCCGCAAGGAAGACTTTGAAAAAGCGCGGACGGTCATGCAGCATCTCTGCGCCAACTTCACGCTGATGGGGCCTTCAGGCGCCGGACAGGCGACCAAGCTGGTCAACCAGGTGCTCTGCGCCATCGGTTTTCAGGCCATAGCGGAGGCAACTCAACTGGCCCTGAAAGGCGGTGTCGACGTTTCAATGATCCCTGCCGCTCTGGCCGGCGGGCGGGCGGATTCCAGTCTGCTGCAGGAATTTATGGCCAAGATGGGTCGCCATGATTATACGCCGACCGGAAGCCTCGCCAATATGCTCAAGGACATGGAAGCCGTGCAGGCGTTCGCCTCCAAAAACCGCGTAGCCATGCCGCTAACCAGCCTGACCACGGAAATCCACCGCCTGTTTGTTGCCGCCGGCAAGGGCGACAACGACAACGCCGCGCTGATGAAATTTTTCAACGGCCCGGCCGACGAGCCGAGCGAATAAACCAGGACCAAGGGAAGAGGCCATGTACACACGTAGCGCAATTTTTGAAGGCCGGATTCGGCCGGGCAAAGAAGCCGAATTTTTTGCCGTTATTGAACAGCAACTGTTGCCGATCTGGAAACGGATGCCCCATGTGCTGGATGTCCGCCTGTTCCGTACCGAAGCAAAAGATCCCGCCGCGCCCGGAGTCGTCCTGGTTCAACAGATCGATTATCCGAGCCGGGAAGCAATAGAGGACGCCCTTTCGTCACCGATCCGTGAAGAAGCGGTGGAGGCTTCGCGGGCCCTGGCTGATCTGTTTGAGGGACAACATTATCACTACATTTATAAAAAGCTGACCACCTGAGACAGGCCCCGGTTGCCACATAGCAGTGGCAACCGGGACGCACGCCCACCGTCAAACCTTGGATTTATTCATACATGCAGATTACGTTCAGAATCTATTTACCTCGACAGCAGGCTGAGCTGGCGCAACCAACCCAAGCGACGATACCCCCGGCCCGACACAGGGCGGGAAAAGCACATTAAACGCTCTCAACGGACATCATCAGGCCGACACAAAACGGCAACGACCTTGCTCGACAACTGAAGGAAGTCTGCCCACACTTGAAGATTTGATACATGTCCGGGTACACCGAGAACGCGCTTGCCCATCATGGGATCTTGGAGCCGGACCTTAACTTTATCCAAAAACCATTCTCCGTCCAGGAACTCAGCCGCAAAGTCCACGAGGTGCTCCATTCTTAAACCGTCAAGCCCCATCCCCGTCAAAACATAATCCCAAAATAAAAAATGAGCCGCAGCAGCTCGAAGCTGTTGCGGCTCATTTTGTTCAGCAAACGTTTTTATCTATTTTACATAGTCCCGATACTCTGGCGCCCATTGCTGCGAACGGACAAATTCCACAACATTGTCGGGCTTTTCAATGCCAGCCACGCCGTCATTGAAGGCCACTTCGGCCACTGCGGCACCGATATAGGCAGACACCTCGCGAATCCGGCTCAAGGCCGGATACATCCGCCCCATCTCCAGATCACTTTCCAGGACCTGCTCGGCCAAAGCCCGGGCAGCCTGGGAGAACATCCGGTCCGTCACTTTTTTAGCCTTGCAGGCGACCGCGCCCAGGCCGATCCCCGGAAAGACATAGGCGTTGTTGCCCTGACCCGGGACATAGGTTTTCCCTTTGAAGACACAAGGCGGGAACGGGCTGCCGCTGGCAAAGATGGCCCGGCCGTCAGACCAGGTATAAGCTTCCTCCGCAGAGCACTCGGACTTCGAGGTCGGGTTGGAGAGGGCAAAAACAATCGGCCGCTCATTCAGTTCGGCCATGGTTTGGATGACCTCCTGAGTAAAGGACTTGGCGATCGTCGATACGCCGATAATTGCCGTCGGTTTGAGAGCCTTGACGGCACTCAGGAAGTCCGGAGCGAACGGATAGTCATGGGCGAAACGCAGTTTATGCTCGACCAGATTATCCCGGCTCTTGACAACCAGCCCCTTGGAGTCAACGAACCAGCATTTGGCCCGTGCTTCTTCCAGGGTATCGCCCTCATCAACCATGGCGGAAACAATCAGGTCGGCGATGCCGATTCCGGCCTCCCCGGCACCGAGGAAGAGAATCTTTTGCTCACTCAGGGATTTTTTGGTCACTCGTAGCGCCGAGAACAACCCGGCCAGACTCACTGCTGCGGTTCCCTGCATGTCATCATTGAAGGAGCAGATTTTGTCACGCCAATTTTCCAGCAGGCGAAATGCGTTGCTGTTGGCGAAATCTTCGAACTGAATCAGGACATCCGGCCAGATTTCCTTGGCAGCGTTCATGAATTCAGCGACGAAATCGTCAAACTCCTGGCCGCGAACCCGATGCTGACGAATCCCCAGGTAAAGAGGATCACCCAGATAGCCTTCGTTTTCGGTGCCGACATCAAGCATGACCGGCAGGCACTGGGCCGGGGAAATACCAGCGCAAGCGGTATACAGGGACAACTTGCCCACCGGAATACCCATGCCGCCGGCACCCTGATCGCCCAAGCCGAGAATCCGCTCGCCATCGGTCACGACAATCACTCGAACATCTTCGCGAGGCCAGTTTTTCAGAATATTGGCGATATTGCCGCGTTCTTTGTAGCTGATATAAAGGCCACGCGGGCGCCGGAAAATGTGTCCGAACTGCTGGCAGGCCTGGCCAACTACCGGGGTGTAAACGATCGGCATCATTTCATCCAGGTTATCCATCAGAACCCGATAAAACAAGGTCTCATTACGATCCTGCAAGCTGGCGAGGTGAATATAACGTTCCAGATCGGTCTTCTTCTGACGATAATTTTCCAAAACCCGGGCAACCTGTTCTTCCATCGTGAAAATCTTGGGCGGAAGGAGCCCTTTAAGCCCCAGAGTATCTCGTTCTTCAGCGGAAAAAGCAGTTCCTTTGTTCAACAACGGATCCTGCAACAGGGCTGTTCCTGTGGGAAGACTGTTTTCAACTTTTTCACTCATAATAATCACCTCAGACATAGGTAAAAGGGTGGGATCTCAGCAGAACCGGTCATGATCGGCCGGGCCTGCACGCTACTCTCGCTAAATGGAAACACACAATAAAAGAGCGGAACGATATCAATCACCAAAATGTTCGGGTTGGGAAAGGATAGCGCCCACACAAAAAACAAATAACCGACCGCCGGACTGAAGGCATATCTGGCCTGTCAAATTAAGGCTGAATAAAAATTACCTTAAATGATGCCGTACCATATCGTAAACGCGAAGAAAAAAAAAGCCCCGTGATCAGGAGGGGTGTCACGGGGCACAATGTTTGAGAGGTTTCTCGAAGAGATTTGGTGTAGATCAACAACTTGCCTGCCACAACAAATTGTTGATGGTTTATATCTAACAATTTTGATAATGATTGTCAATAATATTTTTATTGGGTGTTCATTTTTTCTGCAAACGGCTGTATTAGGCGCCCTCCAAGGGCACAGCAGCGACGTCCGAGGAGGATATTCAAGACAGCAGCTCAGCGTGCAACTTTTTGGAATTCCTGTGATCGCGTATAAAAAAAGGCCGGTCAACAAGTTGACCGGCCTGGTGAGGGCAGAAGGTAGTTTGCTCCTCAGGTGAAACATCGTGTCTAGCGGTTTTTCGGAAAAGCCGGTCCGGCGCCTTTTCCATGTGAGATCGGGAAAAATTCCCCTTTACCGATCTCACAAAATCAATAAAAAAACTCTTTATTGATTTTGCTGCGTAGCCCGACGTCGGGCTATGCAGATTGTCCTGCTAAATTTCCGTTTCAGGAAATATACTTAACCAGATCAAGAACCCGGTTGGAATAGCCCCATTCGTTGTCATACCAGGACAGCACTTTGACCATGGTACCGTCCATGACCGCAGTAGAAAGCCCATCAACGATGGATGAAGCGGCATTGCCGTTGAAATCCTTGGACACCAGCGGCAGTTCGCAAAATTCAAGAATTCCTTTCAGCGGACCTTCAGCAGCAGCTTTCAACGCGGCGTTGACATCTTCAACGGAGGTTTTTTTCTCGGTTTCGACAACCACATCGACCAGGGAAACGTTGGGAGTCGGAACCCGGACAGCCAGCCCGTCCAGTTTGCCTTTGAGCTGCGGCAAGACCAAGGACACTGCTTTGGCAGCGCCGGTGGTGGTCGGAATCATTGACAGCGCAGCCGCCCGAGCGCGCCGCATGTCAGAGTGAGGCAGGTCGAGAATCCGTTGATCATTGGTATAGGAATGGATAGTGGTCATCATCCCCTTGACGATCCCGAAGGACTCGAGCAGCACTTTGGCGACCGGGGCCAGACAGTTGGTGGTGCAGGACGCGTTAGAGAGGATATGGTGCTTGGCAGCATCATAATCCTGCTCATTGACACCCATACAGACGGTTAAGTCGACTTCCTTGCCGGGAGCGCTGATCACCACCTTCTTGGCACCAGCATCGATATGTTTTTGTGCGGCGTCACGTTTGGTAAACAGACCGGTCGATTCAATGACGATTTCGACTCCGAGAGCGCCCCAGGGCAAAGCAGCCGGGTCGCGTTCGCTGAGGATCTTAACCGCTTTGCCGTTGACAATCAGGGTATCTCCTTCGGCAACCACGTCGCCGGTAAAAATACCGTGCACAGAGTCATATTTAAGCAAATGTGCCAAGGTTGCAGCATCGGTCAGATCGTTAATCGCCACAATATCAAAATCAGGGTTGCCTTGGGCTGCACGAAAAACGTTACGTCCAATACGGCCGAATCCATTGATAGCTATTTTTTTTGACATAAGCATTTCCTTTTCGTTGTTACGTTAAATTTGAAAGATACTGAACAGTATAACACCTTGTCCGGGTTAAGCTTTGCTGTCCTGCTCTTCCAGATAATGTGCCGGGATCCCGGCTATGGATATATCGTTTCTGTGCAGCGGATATATCGTAAAGCAGGGGCCAGTTTGTATCCCGCTGACAATATCACCGGCCGTCACGGAAAAGCGCAGGCCGGCAATATTCTTCTTGGCTTTAAACAGCTTTTGCATGATGAACTCCATAACCTTGTCTGGTCTCTTCCCAAACAAAAAACCTGGCAGCCGTTGCAAAAACAGGCTGCACTGCCCAGAAATGGGCGAACAACATCAATGCGGATTCTCGACCTCATTGATTTTTCAAGGTGGGAAACTTTCAGTTTCTCCCCACCGTGCTTGAAAAAATCCCCAAACGGACTTTTTCAATATCCTGCTAGTCCTGCAGCAAATCTCCGAGCTGATGGACCTTGAGCAGATTGGTGGTTCCCGAACCGGAGACCGGGCTGCCCATGGTGATGACCACAATATCCCCTGCCCGCAGGACACCAGCAGCCAACACCGCCTTGGCCACCCATTCGATCTGCGACTCGGTGGTCCCCTGAACATCGACCTCAAGGGCCTGAACCCCGGAATAGAGGGCCAGTTGCCGCGAGACGACCGCAGAGGGGGTTACCGCGATAATGGGAATCGAAGGCCGGTACTTGGCAACCAGAGCCGCAGTGCTGCCGCTTTTGGTGAAGGCCAAAATCGCTTTGGCGCCGACCATTTCCGAAATCCTTGAAGCAGTCTGCCCAATGGCCTCGGACAGATCCAGAGACCCTTCGCAATTCTGACAGGTCAGCCGGTGAGGCCGCCCCCGAGAAATCGAGGAGCTGAAAATATCACTGGCAACCTTACTCATCAGGCGGACCGCTTCCACCGGGTACTGCCCGGCAGCGGTTTCCGCAGACAGCATGACGGCGTCGGTGCCATCAAGAATGGCATTGGCAACGTCTGAGGTTTCGGCGCGGGTCGGGCGCGGATTGCTGATCATGCTTTCCAACATCTGGGTTGCGGTGATCACCGGCTTCCCGACCAAGTTGCACTTGTGAATAATATCTTTCTGAATCAGCGGAACCTTTTCCGGGCGAATCTCAACCCCAAGATCGCCGCGGGCAACCATGACCCCGTCCGTGACCTCCAGGATGGCGTCAAAATTATCGACCGCTTCCGGTTTCTCGATTTTGGAAATAACCTTGATCGTCGAACCAGCTGCCTTCAGACGCTGTTTCAGATCAATCACGTCCGCGGCCTTGCGGACAAAAGACAGCGCCAGGTAATCGACCTGCTGGTCGATGCAGAACTGCAGATCAAGCAGATCTTTTTCGGTCAAGGACGGCGCGGACACCGTAGCCCCCGGCAGATTGATTCCTTTACGATCTTTGAGGAAACCGCCGAAGCGAACCCGGCAACGAACATCCGTTGCCAGGGTTTCGAGGACTTCCAGCTCCATCAGGCCATCATCAAGCAGGATCTGATTGCCCGCCTTGACATCCTGGGGAAGGTTTTTGTAAATCGTCGGGATAACACCGGTCTCCCCAAGAACCTCACGGGAAGTGACAACAACCTCTTCCCCCGGGGTCAAGGTGATGCCGCCATCTTTGAGCAGTCCGACCCTGATTTTGGGACCCTGCAGATCACCGAGAATGGCAATGGCCCGACCCGCCCGGGAAGACACCCGGCGAATCCGTTCGATCAGAGCGGCCTTGTCAGCATGGTCGCCATGGGAAAAATTCAACCTAAAAACCGAAACACCTGCCTCGATCAATTGCTCGAGCATTTTTTCTTCGGAAGAAGCCGGTCCCAGCGTTGCGACGATCTTGGTATGTTTGTACATAAGTTGCTATTCTTTCCCTTAACAGGTTGTTGAAAAAGTCCATCCCTGGCCTTTTTCAAGCCCGGTGGAGAAAAGTGCGCTTGCCTGCACCTTACAAAATCAATGGCTTAAAAAGACCATTACTGATTTTGATCGCCCGCCCATGGGCTCGACAGGTGGTTGCCTGTTAAACCTTGGCCAGAGCGTCTTTGACTTGCGCGGTGATCGCTCCCCATTGCTTGTCGGCAATCTGCTGCTTGGTGGCCAGCCAGGAGCCACCGATGTTGCTGACAATCGGCAGGGCCAAATAATCGTTCATGTTGGCCAGACTGACTCCGCCGGTGGGGCAAAACTGCAGCCCCTGGCTGGCATAGGGACCGGCCAGCGCTTTCAGCATTTTGATGCCGCCAGCGGCTTCAGCCGGGAAAAATTTCTGCAGTTTGCAGCCCAGCGCCAGCCCCTGCTCGATTTCCGAGGGGGTCATCACCCCGGGAATGAACAACGTATTTTTGGCTTTGAAGAAGTTGACCACGTCCGGGTTCAGCCCCGGAGCCAGACCGAACTTGATTCCGGCATCAAGAGCCCGCTGGCCCTGCTCTTCAGTCAGCAGGGTTCCTGCACCAAGAAGCATTTCCGGGAATTTCTTGCCGATCAGGGAAATGGCTTCGGCCGCGGCTGCGGTGCGGAAAGTCACTTCGATAACATCCATGCCGCCTTCGAGGAGAGCTTCTGCCAGGGGTAATGCGTCAGCAGCATCATCGATCACGATAACGGGAATAATTGGCCGTTTTTTAAGTTCATTGATCATCTCTAGAGATCCTTTTCTATGCTAGTTGCCACCCGGAAACTCCGCAGGGCAACGGCAAAGTTTTCAGATTGGAAACGAGCAATTTTTCGTTGTGGCAAGGAAATCAAGGGGCTGCGCGGAGGCGTAGTACTTTACGCCGCACAAGAAAACCCACAGATTGACACCGCCACAGCGGAAAAGGGCCGTTTCCGGATGAAAACTATGCTCAAGAACCCGACCGGTTATCCGGTCGGGTCAGTCCTGTTTTCAGCGATCGACGCGGGCACCGCCGCCGCCAACAATTTTTTCAACTTCGGACAAAGATGCCATGGTGGTATCTCCCGGAGTGGTCATGGCCAGCGCGCCATGGGCAGCACCGTATTCCACAGCCAGCTGCGGGTCGCCCAAGATCATCAGGCCATAGATAAAACCGGAAGCAAAGCTGTCTCCGCCGCCAACCCGGTCCATAATTTCGAGGCCCGGACGATGGGTTGAGGTGTAGAATTCGCCGTCCACCCAGCACATGGCACCCCAGTCGTTGACCGTTGCGGTTTTGACCCCGCGCATGGTGGTGGCTGTCGCTTTGAAGTTGGGGAATTCGGCGACCGCTTTCTTGATCATTTTCTGGAACGAGTTGACATCCAGGTCGGTCAGGTTCTCATCAGCCCCTTCCACTTCAAAACCGAGGCAGGCAGTGAAATCCTCTTCGTTACCGATCATGACATCGACATACTTGGCGATTTCGCGGTTGACCTCACGGCACTTTTCCAGACCGCCGAACCCTTTCCACAGCGAAGGGCGATAGTTCAGATCGTAGGAAACGATGGTGCCGTATTTTTTTGCGGCTTTGGCGGCGGCAATAACGGTATCGCCGGTGGTTTCGGAGAGTGCGGCATAGATTCCGCCGGTATGGAACCAGCGCACGCCCAGCTCACCGAAGATGTAATCCCAGTCGATATCCTCGGCTTTGATCTGGGAAGCGGCGGTATTACCTCGGTCGGAGCAGCCGACTGCACCGCGGATACCGAAACCGCGCTCGGTAAAGTTCAGTCCGTTGCGCACGGTTCGGCCGATGCCGTCATAATCGACCCACTTGATCAGGGAGGTGTCAACGCCGCCTTGCAGAATCAGGTCTTCCATGAGCAGGCCGACTTCGTTTTTGGCGAATGCAGTCACCACGGCGGCGCGCTGACCAAAGCAACGGCGCAAGCCCCTGGCGACGTTGTACTCGCCGCCGCCTTCCCAGGCCCGAAACTGACGGGAAGTCCGGATACGGCCCTCACCCGGGTCGAGACGCAACATAACCTCTCCCAAAGACAGAATGTCGAAACGACATTCCTTGGCCGGCTTCACTGCAAAATTACCCATTTTCACCTCCGAAAATTTTTGTTCTGGTTAACCCCGCGGAACCTTCCGGCGGGGATGTCTATAACATGCACAGCTTGCTGGACGATTAGCAGCCCAGCGACTGCGAAATAACAGCCGCGTATCTTTTCACCGCCTCAATCTCGCTCTCAATCCCCCGTTCATCGAGCAGATAGGACGGCACCGTAATGCTGATGGCCCCGACCAGCCGCCGACGGAACCCCAATAACGGCGCCGCCACGCAAACGATCCCGCGGGTGATCTCCTCAAGGTCCAGGGCATACCCCTGCTCGCGGATCTCCTGCAATTGTTTGCGCAACATATTGGGGTTGGTGACCGTTTTATCGGTCAAGGCCGGCAAGGGTTCGGCAAGAACCTTGTCAATGGCTTCAGCATCGGCAAAAGCCAGCATCGACTTTCCCATCCCGGTACAGTAGAGGGGAAAGCGCTTACCCACTTCCGAAAACAGCCGGATCCCATAATCCTTCGACTCGATCTTCTCCACAAAGACGCCCATGGTTCCGTCAAGAACGCCCAGATTGGTGGTATGTCCGGTAGCTTTGTTGAGCGATTCGAGGTGCGGCCTGACGTGCTTACGCAACTGATAGTGGGTCATGACTTCGGCGCCGGTCGCGGCCAGCCGCAAACTGCCGAAATACTTTTTGCTCTCCGGATTGTAGTCGAGATAGCCGACATCGGTCAGGTCGCGCAGAATCCGGTGAACGGATGACTTGGGAAGATCCACCGCGGCAACGACGTCCGAATAGGTCACGCCCCTGCTCTGCTGGGCAACAACAGCTTCAAGAATGGCAAAGATTTTATAAAGAGGATTCATGCCGTCTCCGAAAATCCCATATTTGGAGTTAGTATCTGTATTTGGATGTTATCCCATTCAACGATCTCTGTCAATGGTATTTCAGATCGACAACATCGTTACAGCGACCCTCTTCCACAAAGGCTGAAGGACCAACGTCCAGCACAGATTGGCCAGAACCGCGCAGGCAGCACACAAGACAAAAAATAGAACGGGAACACAATAATTGGAGCAAATAAACCAGGTCGATACACAGCGTCGTCGGGGGATCTTGCGGATGGATTTAGGATGGTAGGCAGACCCTCAATAAACAGGAGCTGGGGGCAACTGCGGTTGACAGTTGCCCCCAGCCATGGTTCAAGGCATCAGGACGGCAGCGGGTTTTCCGCCCGCAAGTCAACCGCCTGCGGAACACAACCTTTTTCCGCGCTGGTCGCATCACTCATCAGGTTACTGGCCGCAATCTGCCGCAGCCGTTGCTGCATCTTGTGCTGGCGATCGTTAATCAGGTCACTGCGCTCCGGCAACTCCTGGTAAACCCTCAAAGTTCCCTTGACCAGGGCCTCGACATCGACGACATCCAGACGGTTATCGTGCAGATTGAAACGGAGGATATCGCCATCGATCAGAGAACCGATCCCGCCGCCGGCAAACGCTTCCGGAGTCACATGGCCGACGCAAGCACCTTTGGTCACCCCGGAGTAACGGCCATCGGTCATGAGGATTGAGGAGGCTTCCAGAACCTGATGGTGCTTGAGGTGATGAGCCGGAGCAAACATTTCCGGCATGCCGAAGGCACGCGGCCCCTGCCCGGCGATGACAAAGGCAAAAGAGAGGGCGCCGGCAGCCACCAGATCATGCATCTTGCTGCTGTCGAAGGAGGTAATCTCCCCTTTTGAATTGTGAGTAAGCACGGCATTGATCAGGGGCAAGGGAACGGTCTCGACCACCTTGCCGAGGATCTCCATGAGCCGCGGGGAAGAGATCTCGTCAATACAGAGATGCTCGTTCTCATAATAGCGGACGAACAGCAGCTGATCGTTAAAGCGATCGAACTGACGGTCGGTCATGCCGGCCAATTTAACGATAGCCGTGGACATGAAGTTACCGCGCAGGACTTCCACACCGGAAGCCTGGCGCACCGGTGCGGTGCGGATGATGGCATTTTCGCCCAATTCCGGCGCCACCGGCACATTCAGGTCGGCAATCCGTTCGCCCCAACTGCGGTCGGTCATGGTCGGTGCGTCCAGGTCCATGGCGATCCCCAGGTCTGAGAGCACCCGGTACAGACTGTCGATACCGCGGTGCTGCCCTTTAAGGAACTGCTGAGCCAGGACAAAGGTATCGCGCCCGGCGGTCAGGCTGTGGGCGAACAGCTCAGGAACCGGCGTCTCGGCGCGGACCTGCTCATAATCCAGAATCGAGATATCGTAGCCGGCGTAACGCATGATCGCCGGCAGGTGGAGGAGAATATTGGACGAACTGCCGGTGGTGTTGTGCAGGCGGACAGCATTTTTGAAGTTGCGCCCGATAATCTCGGTAACGCGCAGATGTTTTTTGTTGAGACTGGAATAAAGCAGATCAACCGCGCCACAAACGATGTCCGGCGCAGGGGCATCAATGAGCAGTTCGGCCTCCGGCGGGGCAAAACCGAGGGCGGTGATCAAAGTCCGGGACGAGTTACCGGTTCCGTTGAAAGCACAGACTCCGCCTTTGGCGTCACAGGTCGCCGCGGCCAGTTCGTTCAAAATCTGCCGGGCCTCTGCCTCGACCAGCAGATCCAGGTGTACCGCCCGATTGAGCTGGCCGAGAAAAGCTTCGTCTGAAGAACATTGCAGGATATAGCGCATATTCTCGGCAATATCTTCAGCCAGGTCGCCATGTCCCTGGGCCCGGGCCTGATCCATCAGTGCATTCAGCTTGGCCTTGGTGGTAGCCGGAATCGAGCCGCCCTTCAAGACATGCTCGGGTACGAACAGGGCCCAGACCGGGGCCTGCTGCCGCTCGGCATGGCTGCGGGCCAGATCTGCTGCGGCCAGACCGGAGAGCACGGCTGCGGGGAACTTGTCGCAGCTGGAAAGCACATAAGCGGCATGATAAGAATGCCCCTCAAAGGTAATATTGACGGCCGAGGCGGTATGATTTCGGGATGCCAGGGAATAACTCTGGCCGATATTGCTCTGCGCGGTGCCGTCACAGATAACCGGAATACCGAAGACAAACGGAACCCCGCCGTTCTGCCAGATCCGCAGCACCGCAAGACTGATATGCAAATCATCGCGAAGGTGGGCCGGATGGTCGACGGACCCGGTGATAACAGCGATCCGCGGCTTATTGCTCACCAGCCGGCGAACAATCTCGGCCTGGGTGACGGCGCCCGGATCAAGGGCCGGGGCAATCTCCCGGACCTGGTCCCAGGCTTTGTTGATAGCGGCAAGCACACAGATCGGCTCATTTGCAGTGCCCTGGATGCATTCACGATAAGGATTATATCCTTCTTCGATAATCAGATCGGTAAAACTGTTTTCGCTCATTGTTTCCCCTTTGTTGAATGAATTGCGAGACTGTCGGAACAGGCCTTATCCGGCCACCGACAGGCAGGGTCAGCACAGCTCTTTTCCTGACTGGCCTAGAAATTATTTTTAGGTTGACCTCTTCAGGCAGTTAGCTTAAAAGTAATCATATTATGAAACGATGATAATATAGTTTAGTTCTTGTTACCACCCTCTTTTTACTGTTATTGTTTTACCCGGAGCGGATATTGAGGGTTGAGCAAGGTGCAGTTGGCTGCAACGCGGCTGGCGGCAAGTCTGGCCGCCATAAAAAACACTATTTCAATTCGCATTGTCGGGAGTTCAACCATGAACAACGCTACCACCAAGCAAATCAGCTTCGATGCCTGCTACGTCAAAGGCCCCAAAGACGTCGTTGTCACCTCTAAAACAATCAGCTACGACCCCGCGGCAGAAATTCTGGTCAAAATCAGCCGTGGCGGGATCTGCGGCTCGGATATCCATTACTATCAGGAAGGCGGTGTCGGCGATTTTAAATTGCAGCACCCCATGGTCCTTGGCCATGAGGTCATTGGCACCATGGTCACGGACGATGAGCGCAACGGCCAAAAGATTGCGGTCAACCCCAGTCGACCCTGTAACCAGTGCGAGTACTGCCTGTCCGGACGCAGCAACCAGTGCCTGGATATGCGCTTCTTCGGCAGTGCGATGCTCAATCCCCATGTCGATGGTGGTTTTGCTCAATACGTGGTCGTCAGACCCGACCAATGCATCCCCTATGACAGCCAGGCCCCTGATGAAGTGATGGCCTTCTCCGAGCCCCTGGCCGTGGCTATCAATGCCGTCAACCAGGCCGGCAGCATCCTCGGTAAAAAAGTTCTGGTCACCGGCGCCGGCCCCATCGGCTGCCTGATCATTGCCGCCTGTAAAGCGGCAGGTGCGGGAGAGATCGTCGCCACCGACCTAGCTGAACAATGCCGTGAGCTGGCCCTGACCATGGGTGCCGATGCCGTTTACAACCCGGCGGCAGACGATATGAGCCAGTTCAAGGCGGGCAAAGGTTACTTTGATGCAAGCTTCGAGGCTTCCGGGGCCATTCCGGCGATTCAGGCCAATATTGACATGACCAGGGCCGGTGGGGTCATGGTTCAGGTGGGCATGCGTCCGGGCATGGTGGATATTCCGTTGACCAAGTTCCTGGCCAAAGAAGTCAAGTTCGTCGGTGCCTTCCGCTTTACTGCGGAATACGCGACCGCCGTGCGCTGGTTGGAAAAAGGGCTGGTCAATCCCCGCCCGCTGCTGACCAAGGTCTTCCCCTACGCTGAAGTGGTTGAAGCCCTCGAGTTCGCCAGCGATAAAAACAAGGCCGTCAAGGTTCAGCTGTCTTTCTCCTGATCTTGCCCGGTCCGGCAAACGGATATGCTATTGAGATATCGATAAACCAACTTCGAAAAGGAAAGATACTTGACCATGGAAAACTTATTTAATCTGGAAAATCGCCGCGCCCTGATCACCGGTTCGGCCCAGGGCATCGGCAACCTTCTTGCCCGTGGCCTGGCTGCCCACGGCGCCAGCGTTGTTATCAACGACATCACCCAGGAACGGGCCGAAAAAGCCGCCCAGGAACTGGTTGCTGAAGGCTACGACGCTTCGGCGGTCGCCTTTGATGTCACCAACAAACAAGCCATTATCGAAGGCGTGGAAAAAATCGAAACCAGCATCGGGCAGATCGATATCCTGATCAACAATGCCGGAATTCAGCGCCGCCATCCGTTCCTTGAATTTCCGGAAGAAGAATGGGATCAGGTCATCAATGTCAACCAGAAATCAGTGTTCCTGGTCTCCCAAGTGGTCGGCACCTACATGGTAAAGCGGAAAGCCGGAAAAATCATTAATATCGGCTCCATGCAGTCGGAACTCGGCCGCGACACCATCACTCCCTATGCGGCCTCCAAAGGAGCAGTCAAGATGCTGACCCGGGGCATGTGCGTCGAACTGGCCCGCTACAACATCCAGGTTAACGGTATCGCCCCCGGCTATTTCAAAAGCGACATGACCAAAGCCCTGGTCGAAAATGAAGAATTCACCAAATGGCTCTGCAACCGGACTCCGGCCAACCGCTGGGGGGATCCGAAAGAACTGATCGGCGCCGCGGTTTTCCTCGGTTCGCAAGCTTCGGATTTTGTCAACGGGCACCTGCTGTTCGTCGACGGCGGAATGTTGGCCGCTGTTTAATCAAAGTTGCCACTAAAAACCGCCGCAAAAATTCGTTCCGGCGCATAGATTGAAAGATTGCTGGCTTCAGCCACCAAGACAAACATTGGCACCCTGTTGCTCTTAGTCCGCCCTCTTTAAGGGCTCGTTCAGGCCGTTGCTTAACAGCCTGGTTTATTGACATTTTTAACCGGTAGACACAAGGAGACGAAGATGAAGAAGTTATCAATGGTGAGCTTGCTTATCCTGTCGCTGAGTTTGATCGCGACAAGCGTGTTCGCAGCACAGATCAACCTTAAATTCGCCAGCACCAATGCTGCTGGAGAGCCCTCCTACGAAGTTCAGAAAAAATGGACCGATGCTGTCGAAAAAGCTTCTAACGGTCGTATCCATATCGACCTGCTCCCCCTCGATGCCGTCGTTAAGTCAACCGACCTGCTGACCGGCGTTCGCAACAAAATCATCGATGGCGCCATTTCGACTTCAGCCTGGTACTCCGGTGACGATCCGGGTTTCGGTCTGATCGGCGACACTATCAGCGCCTGGAATACCGATGAAGACATGTTCAAATTCTATTATTTCGGTGGCGGCATGGAAGTTGTTGACAAAATCTTCAACGCTTACGGCGCCAAACTCATCGGTGTTGCCATGACCGGAGCGGAATCCCTGCCGTCCAAAATTCCGTTGAAAGGCGTCGCTGATTTCAAAGGCGTTAAAATGCGTGCACCGTCCGGCCCGATCCAAAAACTGTTCGCCAAAATGGGTGCAGCTCCAGTCGGCCTGCCCAGTTCCGAAGTCTATACTGCCCTGGAAAAAGGCGTTATTGACGCCGCCGACTACACCACCTTTTCCGGCAACTACAAAACCGGCGTTCTCGACATCGCCAAATACCCGATCTACCCGGGGATTCACTCTTCACCGACCGTGCATATCATCATGAACCTTGATGAGTGGAAAGCACTGCCGGAAAACGACCAGATCTTCATGCAGATGTTCTTCAAAGGAATGGCCCTCGACTCCATGCTGCGTCCTCACTATGAAGACCGTATCGCCTACGGCGAAGCTGTCAAAAAAGGGATCACCCCGATTGCCTGGAGCGACACGGAAAAAGGCAAAGTCCGCAGCTATGCTCGTGAAATTTGGGAAGAGACTGCTAAAAAATCGGAAATCGGCAAAATGTACTACGATGCCCTGCAGAAATACCTGGCATCCCAGGGCATGAATTAAGCCCATTGTCGTTATCCTTCAGCAACGGGGACCAGCAGCATTCCGACAGTCCCCGTTGCTGTGCAACAAGCACAAGGTGAAGTCTAATGAAACCGAGTCTGGTAATCGACCGCATTTTTATTCGTGCAGGGCATTTTGTCTCGATCTTGTTCCTGATCGTGGTCTGCATCAGTTTTTTTGAAGTCGTCATGCGGTACGCCTTCAATGCTCCTACCCTGTGGGTGCATGAGACGACCTCATTCCTGGTCAGTCTGGCTATGTTGTTCGGCGGAGTCGCCTGTTATGCCGACGAAAAACACATCGCCATGACCTTTATCTCCGACAGTTTTCCTCCTAAGCTGCGCTGGTTTTCCGCACTGTTTGTCGAAATGTGCACCCTGGTGTTTTCACTGATGATGACCTACGGCGCCTATTGTTCTGCGAGAGATGCCTTTTTCTCACCCTTTGGCACTTTCCGCATGCAGACCTCCGGCAGCGCCCTGGATCTTCCGTACCCGGCCCTGAATAAAGGTTTTTTCTTCGCAACCTGCGTCATGCTGGTTTTTCTGGTGATCTTGCACCTGTTACGCCATCTGTTCTCGTACCACGAGATGACACACCAAAAAGATTTAGAGAAGGATAACGCCAATGCTTAGTGCCCTGGGAATTGCCACCGGAACTGTCATCATCTTCCTGATGATGCTGTCACTGCTGTTTGTCGGGATGCCGCTGGGCTTTCTGACCGGCTTTATCGCTATGGCCATGTCGTATCTGTGGTTCGGCAATGTCAACATGATGCAGATGGTCGCAGCGCGGGTCAGCGACTTCACAACATCCTACACCTTTGTTGCGGTGCCGATGTTTGTGCTCATGGCCACCATGCTTGATAAAACCGGAATCGCCAAAGATCTCTACAACGCCATGCGCGTCATGGCCGGCCGGATCAAGGGGGGCGTTGCCATTCAGAGCATGGTCGTTGCCGTTATCCTGGCCTCCATGTCGGGAATCATCGGCGGTGAAACCGTGCTCCTCGGCATGCTCGCTCTGCCGCAGATGCTGCGCCTGGGCTACAACCAGAAGCTGGCTATCGGCACCGTGACCGCGGGTGGCGCCCTAGGCACCATGGTGCCACCGAGTATCGTGCTGATTATCTACGGAATGACCGCCAACGTCTCCATCGGCGATCTCTTTCTCGGCGCCATTCCCGCGGCTTGTATCCTGGCCGGAATGTACATGACCTATATCCTGGTGATTTGTAACGTCTTCCCTGATCACGGTCCGGCCATGGGCGAGAATGAATGGCAGAACATGAGCCGTGCCGAGATCAAAAAGATGTTCATGGACATCCTGGTGCCGCTGCTGATCGCGGGCTGGATTCTGGGCAGCATCTATGGTGGGATCGCTTCAGTCACCGAATCGGCCTGCGTCGGGGTTATCGGTGTCGCTATTGCCGCGGCTTTGCGTCGGGAGCTGAGCATCGAAGTTGTCTTTGATGCCCTCAAGCACACCATCCGCACGGTGGGGATGATTATTTGGGTTGGGATCGGCGCAACCATGATCATTGGGGTTTACAATCTGATGGGCGGCGACATCTTTATCCATGACTTGTTCATGGGCCTGGACATGCCGCCGGTATTCACCATTTTGATCATGATGTTCATCCTGCTGATCCTGGGTATGTTTCTCGACTGGATCGGCGTTGCCATGCTGACCATGCCGATTTTCGTACCGATCATTACCAGCCTGGGCTACGACCCGATCTGGTTCGGCGTGCTGTTCTGTGTGAACATGCAGGTTTCCTTCCTGAGCCCGCCGTTCGGACCGGCCGCTTTTTACCTGAAAAGTGTCGCCCCGGAAGGCATTGAGCTGACCGACATCTTCAAATCGGTCTGGCCGTTCATTCTCATGCAGATCGCCACTCTGACTATTATGATTATCTTCCCTGAGGTGGTGACCTTTATTTACAAATAACAGTTCATCTGCTCCGGCCAGCACCGTGGCCAGCAGCCCAAAAGGCCGCTCTGTTAACAACTGGGCGGCCTTTACTATTTTCGCCGGCGCCCCCACTGCTCAGCCCGGCCATAGGCGCAGGCCGCCCCCCTGGATCATAAAAAAGTTTGACAGGGAGCCACAGCAGCGCTCAGAGTACTTACAGTCTACCTACCATAGAGAGGCAACGGAGTTGCCAGATCCGCCCTTCAACCCGACCCATTCCTTTGCAAAATCAAGGAGAGCAAGAACAGATGAACCGTGATCAGATCACTTCCTTACAATTGTCGAAAGTCAAGATCCCTCTTACATTTGCGGTCAGTGACGCCAAGGTTCTGACCGGCCGGCAAAAAGCCCTGGAAGCTGTGGATGTCTTGGTTGTGGAATTGACTTCGGCCCAAGGCTTTGCAGGGATGGGGTTCAGTTACGCCCTGCGTTACGGCGGCGATGGCCAGTATGCCCACGCCATGGAACTGGCCCCTCTGCTGTTGGGTGAAGATCCCAACGATATCGGTAAAATCTGGCACAAATTAATGTGGGCCGGGGCATCCGTCGGCCGCAGCGGCATTGCCATTCAGGCCATTGCTGCCTTTGATACCGCCCTGTGGGACTTAAAAGCCAAGCGGGCCGGCCTATCCCTGGCTAAGCTGATCGGCAGCCACTATGAGTCCCTGCCGGTGTACAACACCTCGGGCGGCTACCTGCAGGCACCCATTGAAGAGGTGGTTGAAAAAGCCAAAATTTCCCTGGCCAAGGGTATCAAAGGGATCAAAATGAAAGTGGGTCAACCAGATGTCGCCACCGACCTAAAGCGGGTTGCCACCCTGCGCAAAGAGTTAGGTGACAGCGTGCCGATCATGATCGATGCCAATCAGCAATGGGATCGCGTAACCGCACTGCGCTTTGGCCGCAGCGTCGAACAGTTCAATCTGGTCTGGATTGAAGAACCGCTCAATGCCTACGATGCCGAAGGGCACGCCGCCCTGGCCGCCGCCCTCGACACCCCGATTGCAACGGGCGAGATGCTCTCCAGCATGCACGAGCAGACGGCCCTGATCAAAAACCGTGCGGTCGATATTATCCAACCGGACGCGCCGCGCCTGGGCGGGGTCACGCCCTTCCTGAAACTGGCGGATATGGCCTATGACCATGGCCTCGCCATGGCGCCCCACTTTGTCATGGAGCTCCACATTCATCTCGCCGCCTGTTTCCCCAGCGAATCCTGGGTCGAACACATCGAATGGCTGGAACCACTATTCAATGAACAGCTGGAGATCACCGATGGCCGCATGCTGGTTCCGACCCGGCCGGGGTTGGGCTTTACCCTGAGCGAGGAAATGCGCGCCAGGACCCAAGCCAGCAAGAATTTTCATCTCTAACGAACCCCTGCGCATAGCGGCCGGTGGCGATGGAATCGGCCATGACAACCCGTGAGTCTGCCGGTGGCAGATCGACAACTGGCGGCAACCTGTTTCAGGCTGCCGCCAGTTTTTTTCAGACGGTTGAAAAATAGCCGCCCCTAGGCGCACTATTTTAAAGACCAGGGAAGGTTCGGGGAAATTACCAGTTTTCCCCGAGGAGTTCGAAGTGGGCCTGCGGATGGATACAGGCCGGGCACTGTTCCGGCGCAGCAGTCCCGACGTGCAGGTAGCCGCAATTGCGACACCGCCAGACCACAGTCTCGCCACGTTGGAACACCTGGCCTTTTTCCAGGTTGTTCAGCAGGTCACGAAAGCGCTTTTCATGCTGTTTTTCAGCGACACAGATGGCGGTCCAGGCCGCTGCGATATCGCTAAAACCTTCCTGCCGGGCAACTTCGGCAAAGGCCGGATAAAGTTCGGCATGCTCCTCGTTCTCACCCATGGCTGAAGCCAGTAAATTCTCCGCAGTGGTTCCCATTTTTCCGGCCGGGAAAACTGCGCTTATTTCCAGCTCGCCTCCCTCCAGGAACTTAAAAAAGCGCTTGGCATGCTCCTTCTCCTGATTGGCAGTTTCTTCAAAAATATCCGCAATCTGGACAAAACCTTCCTGCTTGGCGATGCTGGCAAAATAATTGTAGCGCATCCGTGCCTGCGATTCGCCGGCGAAGGATTTGAGAAGATTTTTTTCCGTTGCGGTTCCTTTAATACGTCCTGACATGAATCCTGTCCTCCTTGTGGTTATCGGTCATTACAATCATGGTGATGACCCGTTAAGTGGGTGAAGATGGACGCCGTCGGCAATGACAGACCACGCCCGCAAAACACACACGGCCGGAATCGACCAGCCAGTGAAAATATTTATTCTTTTTTAGGAATTTTTCTTACAGACAACGCTAAAAAGATCGCCTCCTCGGGGGAGAAAATCATCACCTGTTTTTCAGGCAATCCTGACAGATGCCGTACACCACGATATTCTTGCGATCGACCCGGCCCCATTCCTGGACATTTTCCGGCAGGCTTGCCTCGTCAATCAGCGGCCATTCAAAATCGATGATGCTCTTGCACTTCCGACAGATCATGTGATGATGGCGCAAATGCGGAACTTCATAGCGGGCCTGGCTCTCCGCCGTGTCCACTTTATTGACCACTCCCAGATCAGCAAAGGTGCCCAGGGTTCGGTAAACCGTATCCAGAGACAACGTCGGCATGCGTTTGACCAAACGCTGATGCAGCGCTTCGGCATTCGGATGATCCTTCGCCTTGGCCAGCTCTTTAAACACTTCCAGGCGCTGCGGAGTCAGACGCAGATCAACACTGCGACAGGCTGTTTCAAAGTCCTTCAACTGCTCGGCAAGATGGCTATCCATTATGGCAATACCTCAATAAGAATAATTACTAGATAGTAATATCGCAGACATCAGGCCCCTGTCAAGAGCCGTGACCAGCATTTTCAACCGGCCTGTGGAAACAAATGGAACATTCAGACCGGATCGCTGACTGAGGCTGGGAATTCGGCAATGGCAACCTGGACGGCAACTGTCATACGCTGCTCGGTAGCCCCCTGGAACACGCCCCGGATCGGCTGTACATCAAAATAGTCGCGACCAACCGCAGTGCGGATGTACTGCCAGTCCACCAACTTATTATTGGTCGGGTCGATGCCGATCCAGCCGAAGCGTTCGTGCCAGGCTTGGACCCAGGCATGGGTTGCGCCGCTGCCGCGAATCGATTCCCCGACCTCCAGGCCGACAGGAGGATCGAAAATATAACCGCTGACATAGCGGGCGGGAATTCGCGCCTGGCGTAAAACCCCGATCAGGGCATGGGCCATATCCTGGCAGACCCCGGCGCCATTGGCAAAAAAATCCTTGGGAGTTGAGTAGACGTGGGTCACATCGGGATCATAAGAGAATGTCCGATAAAAATATCCGGCCATTTCCGAGAGCGCCTGGGAGAACTCGTCTTCATCCATCTCCATGCGCAGTTCCCGGGCCAGCGGGATCTGTCCATACTCTTCCAGGAATGGAACTCCGTTGGACCAGTCCAGAAACTCGATCCAGCGCTCGCAATACAGCCGCGGGTCGGGCTTTGATTCCGGACCACAGCTGATAGCATTGGTTGTTTCCACTTTGGCGGTGGAGGTAATGTCCAGCTGTTGATGCGGCTCCAGAATGTTGAACCGGCTTACCAGATTGCCGAAGTGATCGCGGTGTTCACGCTGCGCCACTGCCGGATCGATCAGGATGTGACGCTCCAGAACCTGCTGCAGCCCGGTGTCAATAGGGGCCATGCGGAGTTCGTTGTGCGACTGACTGACCGCATTGGAATACCTGAAACTGGTTTGATGAGTGACTTCGAGAACAATTTTTTCACCTGCGCCAAGTGGGCCCATAGCTGTTTCCTTACTGCTGAGGAATCTGGATGGCAAGCCGCCGCTGCTGCTCATCAATAATCGTGACCGTAATTGAATTAAAGTAGGCCCGATGAGTCGCGCCGATCAACCCTTCGATCCGTTCCTGCATGGTCTGCAGGAACTCCATCAAACCGGCGGCAAGAATCTCCCGGCCGTCAATGCCTTCGCGCAAGTCCTCCAGGAACTCTTCAACCACCATAAACAGGCGGAACTGCTCCTCGTTGTACATGCCGATCCCCTTCAAACCCTGGTGGGCCTGCTGAATACAATAGTGGACCGAGCGCGGAAAGCGGGCATTGATCAACAGTAGATTGACGACATTGGCCGGATCGATTCTGGCCAGGTAAAGGCGGCGATAGGCCTCGTAGCCGGAAACCGAGCGCAGCAGCCCCTGCCATTGATGCAGGTCGACGGGAGTCCCGACATCGGCGGCCGTGGGCAACAGGATATGATATTTCATTTCCAGAATACGGCAGGTCATCAAAGCCCGCTCCAGCACCATCCCGAGCTGCAGGAACTGCCAGGTGTGGCCATGCACCATGGTATTTGCGGCCAAACCGTGGAAAGCGTTACAGAACTGTTGAATCTTCCAGTTGAATTCATGCTGTTCCCGGATATGCCGCAGCTTGTGAAGATCATGGTACATGCTGTTGAGCAGCAGCCACATCTCCTCGCTGATTCGTTCCCGGACCGTCCTGGCCAGCAACCGTGCCCGCGACAGACAGAAACTAACTGAATAAGGGTGACGATCATCCCAGAGCAGGTAGTTGATCACCCGGGCCTGGGTGACCTCGGCATATTCCTGCTGATAGGCGTCCAAACTACGGGTGACCGCCAGGAGCGGGGTCCAGGGATCCAGCTCCGCTGACAGGTCCTCCTGCACTGTCATCTTCTCATTCACCTCCAGCAGCCGGGCGATGTTTTCGGTCCGCTCGATCTGCTGCCCCAGTTCAAAAGTATTTCTGGCGATTCGGCTAAGCATCGTCACCCTCCCGACTTCCGGCTCTGAGGACCCAGGTATCTTTGCTCCCCCCGCCTTGTGACGAATTGACCACCAGGCTGCCTCGCTTCAGGGCCACCCGGGTCAAGCCACCGGGCAGCACCTTGACCGTCCCGTCCGCGCCGCACACGGCAAAGGGGCGCAGGTCGATATGGCGGGAGAAAAACCCTTTCGCGCCCTCCTGCTCCAGAAACGAAGGATGGGTCGACAGTTGCTGAATCGGCTGGGCGATATAGCCTTCCGGACGAGCCAGCAGACGCTCCCGGAATTGCTCCAGCTCAGCGCTGGACGCATGAGATCCGACCAGCAGACCATAGCCGCCCGAAGCATCCGTGGGTTTGACCACCAACTCCGCCAGGTGAGCCAGGATATGGCGCAAATCCTCGGGGCGGGAGCCCAGGTAGGTGGGAATAATCGGCAAAATCGGTTCCTGATCCAGATAGTAACGGATAATCTCCGGGGTATAGGCATACAGGGCTTTGTCATCGGCGACACCATTGCCGGGCGCATTGGCCAACGCCACATTCCCAGCCCGGTAGGCGTTCATCAGGCCCGGCACTCCCAGCAGGGAGTCCGGCCGGAACACCAGGGGATCGAGAAAATCGGTATCAAGACGCAGGTAAAGCACATCGACCCGCTTCAGCCCCATGATCGATTTCATGTAAAGGACATCCTGATCAACCAGCAGATCCTGCCCTTCCACCAGCTCCACCCCCATCTGATCGGCCAGAAAGGAATGTTCAAAGTAAGCGGAATTGTAGATTCCTGGGGTCAGCACAGCGATGGTCGGTTTGGGATTGTCGGTCAACGAGACCAGGCTCTCGAACAGCATTTGCGGGTAATGATCGACCGGGCGGACCCGATAATTGGCCATAAGCTCCGGCAGGGCCCGGGCCATCACCCAACGGTTCTCGACCACATAGGAGACCCCGGAAGGAACCCGCAAATTGTCTTCCAGAACATGAAAAGCGCCGGTCTGATTGCGAATCAGATCGATCCCGCCAATATGGACATGGATGCCGCCGGGCGGATTGAGTCCGGTCATCTCCCGGCAGAACAGGCTCGAGCCGAGCACCTGCCGGGTCGGAACCACGCCATCGCGCAAAATCTTCTGGTCATGGTAGACGTCTTCCAAAAACAGGTTAAGAGCCGTCATCCGCTGCACCACCCCGGCTTCAATATGCTGCCATTCCCGGCTCGCCAGAATCCGCGGCATCAGATCAAAGGGGAATATTTTCTCCGTCCCACGGGCATCGGAATATACTGTGAACGTGACGCCCTGATTCAGCAGTGAATAATCCGCGGACTGCTGCAGATCTTCGGTACCGGAGACTCCAAGTTGCTGAAAATAGTCGACGGCTCGGCGATAGACAGGACGGACAGTCCCTGTGGAACCGAGCAGTTCATCAAAGGGCGCAGCATCGCAACAGTCAAACAACTCTTCGGACTTGCTCTTCATCGGCATCGGTCGCTCATCTGGATAGGAGGGAAACAACCCTCACTGGCAATGCTTAATCCGTGCCTCTTTGGCAAAATTGACTCATTTCCCGGCAGTCCCCGTCCTGCCCGGGCCGGCAGCAGCAATAAGCAGAACTGCGCCGCCATTGCCTGCCGCAATTTTAAGCAAAACTCCCTAACGGTTGATGAATGAATAAACACCGGCCCTGAAAATAAAGCCCCCCGCAAGAAAACTGCTTCATAAAACCGCTCAATCATATTGACTCATAAGCTCATTTGATGTAGATATTCAAGCCTCATTGCCACCCTAGCTCAGCTGGTAGAGCAACTGATTCGTAATCAGTAGGTCGTCGGTTCAAATCCGATGGGTGGCTCCAGCAAAATCAATGGGTTAGCAAGTAATTTGCTAACCCATTTTTGTTTTGAGTTATAGACATTTTATAGACATAAAAAATGGCGCGGTCCTGAATGGTGCTAGTTTAAGCAACTTTGTAGTAAACTCGGGACTGTCCCCAGGGTCATCGGAGGCGGTCCCAAGAGTTTGCGAGCCATGAAACTGTCGCGGTTAACACCGCAAAGACCTGGGACAGCCCCCGTGCGGGGACAGTCCCGCTTTTGCTGCCATCTACTCTTAAAGGAGCGCCATTCGGGGCTGTCCTAGATAGTTGTCATCCGGAAACATTGGATGGCAATAATTGAATTTTCAGATTGGAAACGAGCAGTTTTCCGTTGTGTAAGGACATCAAGGGCTTGCACGGAGGCGTACACCGTTACGCCGCACAAGTAAGCCTGCAGATTGACGCCGCCACAGCGGGAAAAAGCCGTTTCCGGATGGAAACTAGATAATTGTATTTTTTTTCTGCAGCTACAGTGACATTCACTCGGCGGCTCAATTTCAGAGAGCACGGCCAGGTTGCTGCTTAACAGCGCATCGTTCAACTGCCAAAAACCAAAACATTTCCACTCTCAGCTCCCCCTTCCAAATAAACCAAATCAATTTTATAAAAAATGTTAAAATAGTTCATGAATATAAAATCTAACTCCTTGTCAAACGGCAAGGAACCGCCCACATCTCCCCCCCCATCCGGGCTCACGGAAGCAAAGGCAAGACAAAGTGCGCTGGTCGGCATTGGAGCCTCCGCCGGTGGCCTGGAAGCCCTTGAGCAATTTCTCCGCAACGTACCAGCTAAATGTGGCATCGCTTTCGTCATCGTCCAGCACCTCGACCCGACCCACAAGGGGATCTTACCGGATCTGCTCCAGCGCGTCACCGACATGCCGGTTCGCCAAGTGACCGACCGGACGAAGGTGGAGGTAGACTGCGTTTACATCATTCCTCCCAACAAGGACATGTCGATACTACACGGGATGTTGCACCTGTTTGAGCCTACGGAGTCTCGTGGTCTGCGCCTGCCGATCGATTTTTTCTTCAACTCCCTAGCCGACGACCAGAAGCAACTGGCTGTCGGCGTCATACTGTCTGGAATGGGTTCCGACGGAACCCAGGGGTTGCGGGCAATCAAGGCAAAAGCCGGCCTGGTGGTGGTGCAAGACCCATCCTCGGCTAAATTTGATAGTATGCCCCGCAGCGCGATTGATACCGGATTGGCCGACATTGTCAGCCTGGCCGAAGAGCTTCCAGGAAAAATCCTGGCCTATCTTCACCATTTTCCCACCCTGGCCGAATCACAACCTATCCTGTTGGAAAAAGAACATGGTGCCCTGGAAAAGGTCGCCGTCCTCTTACGATCCAAGACCGGCCACGATTTTTCCCTCTACAAAAAAAACACCCTGTATCGTCGCATTGAGCGCCGCATGGCTGTCCACCAGATTAAGATGATCAACGACTATGTCAACTTTTTAAGGGAAAACACTGCGGAAGCGGAAATCCTCTTCAAGGAACTGTTGATCGGAGTCACCAGTTTTTTCCGTGATCCGGGAGAATGGAATTTACTACGGGATGAGGCCTTGCCGGCCCTGCTGACTAAACAGCCCGACGGTGGTTCCTTCCGCGCCTGGTCGGTTGGCTGCTCAACGGGTGAGGAAGCCTATTCGCTGGCTATCACCTTTAAAGAGGCGGTGGCACACTTCAAAACAAGTGTTCCATTCACCCTGCAGATTTTTGCCACTGACCTGGATCAGGACGCCATCGACCGGGCCCGTCAAGGGGTATACCCGGTCAATATTGCCGCACAGGTCTCAGCCGAACGACTCGGTCGATTTTTCATTCAGGAGGAGAAAGGTTACCGGGTCCACAAAGAAATTCGCGAGATGGTCACATTCGCCACCCAGAATATCATCATGGACCCGCCCTTTACCAAACTGGATATCCTGATCTGCCGTAATCTGTTGATTTACCTGCAGCCGGAATTGCAGAAGAAGCTTCTGCCACTCTTTCATTACAGCCTCAAGCCCGGCGGACTGCTCTTGCTGGGCACCGCTGAGACCGTGGGGAATTTCAACTCTCTGTTTGCGGCAAAGCAACCCAAGTCAAGACTCTATCTCCGCCAAGATTTGCTGCCAAGCTCTGCGAGCCTGATTTTCCCAACGATGATCGCGCCTGCCATACCGGGAATAAAAAAGGAATTGAAGATGTCCCATCAACCTGACAACCTTCAGGCACTAGCGGATCAACTTCTGCTACAGAGCTATTCCCCTCCCGCAGTCCTTACCAACGCTCACGGGGACATCCTCTACATCCGCGGGAAGACCGGCAAGTATCTGGAGCCGGCTTCCGGCAAGGTCAACTGGAACCTCTTTGCCATGGCTCGTGACGGGCTGCGCTTCGAAATAAACAGCGCTTTTCAGAAGTCGGTTCAGAAACAGGAAACTGTGACTGTCAAAGGGCTCAAGGTCGATGTGAACGGTGGCCACCAGTCCCTGAACTTAACAATCCAGCCGATCAAACATCCGGAAACCCTTAGCGGAATGGTCCTGGTGATCTTTCAGGACGTTCCCGCGGAGCCGACCAACGCCGGGACTGGACGCGGCAAAACAAAGTCGACAGCAAGCGCCAGGATCACCGAGTTGGAGCAAGCCCTGATGCAGAGCCGTGAGGAACTGCAGATAACCCACGAAGGCATCCAGGCCTCCCAAGAAGAGTTCAAATCGATGAACGAAGAGTTGCAGTCCACCAATGAGGAGCTGCAGTCCACCAACGAGGAGCTGTCCACGTCCAAGGAGGAGATGCAGTCGATGAACGAAGAACTGCAGACCGTCAACGCGGAACAGACGGCCAAGATGGATGAACTCGGTCGGATCAACAGCGATATGCAGAACCTGCTAAACAGCACGGAAATCATCTCCCTGTTTCTCGATAACGAGCTCAGGATCAAACGTTTCACCCCCGGCGCGGTCAAACTCTTCAATCTCCTCGAAAGCGATATTGGTCGGCCACTGACCGATCTGTCCAGCGAGCTGCATTATCCGCAAATGTTCGACGATGCTCGGGAAGTACTGCGCACCATACGTTATTGCGAAAAGAAGGTCTCAGCAAGTGAAGGGCGATATTTTTCTGTGCGTATCATGCCCTATCGAACTCTGGAGAACCGGATTGACGGCGTGGTCATGACATTGAATGACATTTCTCGAAGCACTCTGTTGGAAGCTGATTTACAGGCCGCCAGCGGGATGCTGCGGGCACTAGTACAGGCAGCCCCCCTGATTATCATCGGCCTGTCCGAGGATGGTAAAATTCTTGAGTTTAATCCAGAAGCTGAACGATTGCTGGGTTGTAAACGACCCGAAGTCATAGGAAGCAACTTTTTCGAAATATTCACCCCGGAAGTCGATCAGCCTAAAGCCGAAGCCGATCTGAAAAAACTGCTGACCAGTGAATCCGGACAGAAATTTACTACGCAAATTTTAACAAAAGACAATAACTCCGTTCGGATTCAATGGACCGCCGAAAAAATTCTAACTACCAACAACCAGACATCCGGCATGGTGGCCTTCGGTCAAAACTTACCCTGACCCTTATTGTTGAGTCCGCCACATTGTAGCGCTCAATACCTGCTCGCAAAAACAGGTTCTGGACGTGACTCCCTGAAGCAGGAATCTTGTCAAAAACCGGAAATTCTCTTCCGGAATCAACTTTCCAAAGGATCAGAAGTTATTTGCAAATTCAGTAAGCTTTGCTTGCAGCGAACAATGCCAGCAAGGAATGGCAGCGGCCGGATCAGGCCTGCAAGTCCTAAGAAAGATGATATCCTTTAAATATAGTTATTTACAAACTGAGGAAAAATCGCCGCAACCCCGCAGTTTATTCGCACCAGCCCTCTGATTGAAAGGACCCCATTGGTTAAAGATCCGAACAAATCGAGTTCCCCCGCCAGCAACCTGCGCCACAAGGCCGAGCAGCGGTTACTTGCCAAGACAGAGGGACGACAGCCTGAGCTGTCCGAGGTCGAAAAGCAGCGCCTTCTGCATGAGCTTGAAGTTCACCAGATTGAATTGGAAATGCAGAATGAAGAGCTGCGCCGAACCCAGCAGGAGTTGGAATCGATCGTGACTGATCGAACTGCGGAACTGACCGGCACCAACCGGCAACTCACACAGGAAATCGAAGAGCGCAAGAAGGCGGAAGTAGGCCTCCGAAATGCGTTTGCCGAGATCAAACAACTGACTGAACGACTCCAGGTCGAGAACATTGAGCTGAAGCAAGTGATTACCCAGGAAGGGGACAACTTCGGTGAGATCATCGGTCAGAGTCCGGCCATCGCTTACGTGTTTTTTCGCATCGACCAGGTCGCACCCCAGGATACCACGGTTCTGCTACTCGGCGAGACCGGCTGTGGCAAGGGGATGGTGGCACGCGCCATTCACCGCCGCAGTTCCCGTAAAGACCGACCGATGATCACTGTCAACTGCACAGCGTTGCCGGCAAACCTCATCGAAAGTGAACTCTTTGGTCGCGAAAAAGGAGCCTTTACCGGGGCCCATGCCCGGCAGATGGGACGTTTTGAGCTGGCTGACGGTGGCACTATTTTCCTTGATGAGATCGGTGAAATGCCACTGGAATTGCAGGTCAAATTGCTTAGGGTCATTCAGGACGGCGAGTTCGAACGCCTTGGCAGTCCGCGCACCATAAAGGTCGATGTTCGCATTATTGCGGCCAGCAACCGGAATCTGGAGACAGAAATCAAAGCCGAGCGATTCCGCGAAGATCTGTTCTATCGGCTCAGTGTATTCCCCATCACTATACCGCCACTTAGGCAACGCGTGGAAGACATTCCCCTGCTGGTCAACCATTTTGTTGCCAAATTCAACAAGAAAATCGGCAGGAAGATCTCCTCAGTCACTAAAGAGACTTTGAACGCTCTGGAAAGTTATCACTGGCCCGGCAATGTGCGGGAGCTGGAAAGCGTTATCGAACGGGCGATCATCACCAGCCAGGGAAGTGCTCTCCAGGTCTTGGATCGCTTTGAGACCTTCCACAAGCAAAGCACAGAGGACCTCAAAATCTTAGCCGATGTGGAGCGGGACCATATTCTCCAGGCGCTCCAAAAAACCAGCTGGCGGATCGAGGGAAAAAACGGCGCAGCAATTCTCCTGGGCATCAACCCCAGCACACTTCGCGCTCGAATGCGTAAATACGGTATCCACCGACAATAGAAGGAACAACGCAAGACCTTCAAATCACCCAAAAACTGTCATATTTGACATGACCGTCAAGTATGACAGTTTTTGCTGACAGATAATCTCCGCTCCAGCCTACCCCACATTGGATTTCATCAGCAAAATCAACATCTTAAACCAATCCAATTCAAGATAATTTTCCGGTACACTTGTTGCGGTTACTCAAGTCGTTGCCATTCGGAAACTCCGAGTGGAAAGAGTTAAGTTTTCAGATAGGAAACACGCGGTTTTTTCTTGTATCCAGGAAATCAAAGACTTGCACGGAGGCGCAAACCCTTAGGCCGCACAAGTCAGTCCGCAGAGTGACGCCACAACAACAAAAAAGATCCGTTTCCGGATGAAAACTCAATGAAACACATGATCGTAACCAAGCTTTTAGTTTGCCAAAGGAGAACAAACATGAATTCAAGCATTAAAGATAAAATTGAGGGCACCTTTCATGAAGTCAAAGGCCAATTCAAAATGACCACAGGAAAACTCTTTAAAAGCCCGGAACTGGAAGCTAAAGGAAGCGGAGAAAAGATCGCCGGTCAGACCCAGCGCAAGGTCGGACAGGTCAAGAAGGTCTTCGGCGAATAAAAATGTCTGAACAGAATGTCATTACAGTTTATCGACCTCAAAAGGAGAAGGTTTTGATGAAAACAAAGTTTTTTACAATGTTTGCCTTTCTGACACTCGCCGCATTGTCAGCTGGCTGTGCGGGAACGAAACCCACCGAACCGGCACAGGAGTTTACCTCCCATACGTTTCCTGCTGGCCAATATACCCCAAAGGTGGACAATTTCCTGTTCATTCTGGATACCTCTTCATCTATGGGGAAAGATGATGGTCAAAACATCAAAACAGCCAAAAATGTTATCGGCGCCATCAATCAGAGCCTGCCTCCCGACCTGACTTTCAATGCGGGTCTGCGTTCTTTTGGTCACAACTTCAAGCAGTCGTGGAATTTGACCGACCAGGTATACGGGATGACACACTACACCCGGAGCGGATTGCAGGAAGGCCTTTCCAACGTCAACTATGTTGGAGGGACCAGCCCCCTGCCGGAGGCCCTTGAAGCAGCAGGAAAAGATTTGCAGGGAATGCGGGGGAAATCCGCGATCATCATCGTCAGCGATGGCCTGGTTAAGTCAGAAATGAGCGGAGCCCCTGCGACCTTGGCAAAACTCAAAGCGGACATGGGAAGTCATCTCTGCACCTACACCATTGCAGTGGGCAGCGCTCCAGCCGGTGAAAAATTCCTCCACGAGATCGCAAAAGCCGACGGCTGTGGATTTTCGGAAACCGCCGCCTCGCTGGCAGCTCCGGGTCAACTGGAGTCTTTTGTAAACAAGGTCTTTCTGGATCGAAAAGCAGTGGCGGTTGCTGCGGCTGTGCCGATTCTGGTCGCTGAACCCCGCGATGGTGACGCTGACGCAGATGGCGTACTCGATTCCCGTGACAGGTGTCCCGACACTCCCCAAGGAGAGATCGTTGATGAATACGGCTGCACACTTAAATTAACCCTGCACATCAATTTCGACTTCGACAAGTCTGACATCAGACCGGAGTTTGCCCCGGATTTGAAAAAAGCAGGCGATTTCATCCTCAAGAACAAAGACGTCCCCTACATTCTCATCGCCGGATTCACCGACTCAACGGGGGGAGAAGCCTATAACCAGGGCCTTTCCGAGCGCCGGGCAGGAGCAATCAGAGAGTACCTGATCGATAACTTTGATATCGATCCGAACAGGCTGGTCGCCCGTGGCAATGGAGAGTCGAACCCGGCTACGGACAACAGCAGTGAAGCAGGTCGCGCCCAGAACCGCCGGGTTGAGGTCATCTGCTGCGCCATTATCCTTCCTGCGATATAACTTCGCACTGGCCCCAGCCATAGTTACGAACTGAAGGGAACGATCATGCTTTACAAAGCAAATCGACTCAAGGGCTACAAGCTGTCCAGCCTCAATGGGACCATCGGAACAGTCGAAGAATTCTACTTCGATGACCAACACTGGACGATCCGCTATCTGGTGGCCGAGACAGGAAACTGGCTTGAGGACCGACAGGTTTTGATATCCCCCTATGCGCTGGTTTCTGTGGTGAAAGAAGAGCACCGCATCGAAATTAATCTGACCAAAAAACAGATTGAAGACAGCCCTTCCCTGGAAAGTGACAAGCCTGTCTCCCGACAGTTCGAGGATGCTTATTATGGATTTTATGGCTGGCCAATGTATTGGGGAGGACCGCATATGTGGGGAAGCTATCCCTTTATTATGAGTGATCCTGATTTATTGGTAGAAGATAACCAAGCGGAAAAGGCCTGGGATCCATTTTTGCGCAGCACCCGTGATGTGACCGACAATCACATTCAGGTTCTTGATGGCGAAATTGGCCATGTCGATGATTTTATCATCGATGACGAGACCTGGGCGATTCGTTATCTCATCATCGATACCCGAAACTGGTTGCCGGGGAAAATGGTTCTTATTGCACCTCAATGGATCGAGCGAGTCAGCTGGCTGGAGGCGAAAGTCTTTGTCAACCTGCCCAGGGATATCATTAAAAGATCGCCGGAATATACTAAGGAGTCTCAACTGACCCGGGATTACGAGGCCAAGCTCTATCAACATTACGACCGGCAAGGTTACTGGATTGATGAACAGACAGCCAGCAAACACCAACACTGACGCCAGTGCAGGATTGGCCTGCGCAGAATACGCGCCTTGGCCCTGGTTGGTTGAAAAAGCCCATCAGGGGGAATGTTTCAACCAGCCAGGGACTGAACATCACATGGCCAAAGGAGAGTTACATGATGAACTCGTCAGATATGATGAACCAGGCATCTAGGTGGATGAGCAGCGGAATAGTCATTTGGACAGTCATCGGCATCGTCGTTGGGGTTCTGTTGATCCTGGTCATGAACAGACGGAGCAAAAAATAAGTTTTCCAGGGTTCCTGGCTGTTATCGCACCGATACATCCTAACCTTCATCCGATTCGATCAAGGAGAATGCTATAGCTGCTAACCTCTTTAGATTTGCGCCGCCCTCAGCCAACGAACTGCGCCAGAATCGGGATACCGAGCTGCTACGCACGGAGTTGTTCAGTCTTGAGCAACTGAAACGTCACGCTCTCACTCTGGCTGACCGGCATCACATTGATCCGCATGCGGGGCCGGACCGGCTGCTACCGCGACTGGCCGATAATGCCAAGGTTCTGCTAGCGGCGTATCAGGTTGTCACCGCGGCTACGCCGGGGCAACGGATTGTGCCGGCAGAAACCTGGTTGCTCGATAACTTCTATCTCATCGAACAACAGATCGGTATGGCACGGCGAAATTTACCGCGTGGTTACAGCCGGCAATTACCACGCCTGGTCGATGGCCCATCTGCCGGGTTCCCCCGCGTCTATGATCTGGCATTGCAGTTAATCTCGCATATGGACGGACGTGTCGACAGTGACAACACCACCCAGTTGGTGACCGCCTACCAAAGCATTGAACCGCTGCGATTGGGAGAACTGTGGGCCTTTCCGATCATGTTGCAATTGGCGCTGCTGGAAAACTTGAGTCGCGTCGCCCTTCGCATTGCCCAGCGTCGCGAGGATCTTGACGCGGCAAGCAGCTGGGCGGACCGCATGCTCGCGACGGCGGAGCGGGAACCGAAACGGCTGATTCAGTTACTGGCCGAATTTGCCGATGCCGATGTGCCGCTGACCGCGCCATTTGTCGAGGAATTTTACGCCCGCCTTCAGGCCCAGGGACCAGCGATGGCCTTCGTGCAAACCTGGGTCGAACAAAAACTCATCGAACAAGGGGTGACGGCAACCCAGTTATCCGCCGCGGCCAGTCGCACGGCTGCCGCCAACCAGATATCCATTGCCAACAGTATCAGTAGCTTACGTTTCATCGACGCGATGGATTGGCGGGATTTTGTCGAGTCCCTCAGTGTCGTTGAACAGACCCTGCGAAAAGATCCATCGCGCATGTATGCAAAGCAGGATTTCGCCACCCGTGACCGCTACCGGCATGTCATCGAAGATTTGGCGCGGGACATTGCGCACAGTGAGCAAGAGCTCGCCCGTCAGGCCATCAGACTGGCGCAAACGGCCGTTGGACAGCCGAGCAGCAACAACCGCAACGCACATGTCGGCTACTTTCTGATCGACCACGGCCGCCAGGAATTGGAGCAGGCGGCCGGCTACCATCCCCCCTGGAGCTTGCGGGTCTGCCGTGTCTGTCGCCATTTCAGACTCAGCCTGTATCTTGTCCCGATGCTGTTGACAACCAGTCTGGCAACGGCAGGAATGCTGTTTTTTTTCGACGGGTTCACACTGATGGATTGGCGCAGCTATTTTTTTGTCGGCACCGGGTTGATCGGTTTCTCGGCGCTGACCGTTCCACTGATGAACCGCCTGGTCACGCTGATCTTGCCGCCCCGCACGCTCCCACGGCTCGATTTCTCACGGGGAATTCCCGATGACCATCGCACCATGGTGGTGATCCCCACATTGTTGGGCAAAACGAATGATATTGACGAGCTTCTCGAAGCCCTGGAGATTCGCTACCTCGGCAATCGTGATCCCAATCTCAGTTTTGCTCTCCTGACCGATTTTCATGATGCCCCACACCAGTCTTTGCCTGAAGACGCTGCCCTGCTCGCTTACGCGAGCGCTGCGCTCGTCGCACTTAATGAAACCTACCGTGAGGACCGGCCGGGAATATTTTACCTGTTCCATCGCCCCAGGGTGTGGAATCCATTTGAACGGGTATGGATGGGATACGAGCGCAAACGCGGTAAGCTGGAACAGTTCAACTCTTTGCTGAGGGGCGGGGCGCAATCGGCATTTTCGGAGCAGATCGGCGATCTATCCAACCTCGGTTCGATCCGCTACGTCATTACCCTGGATACGGACACGCAATTACCCCGTGACGCGGCACGCACCCTGGTTGGCAACCTCGCCCACCCACTCAATCGGCCGGTGTACGATGCCGCCAAAGGGCGGATCGTCGAAGGCTATGCGATTCTACAACCCCGCGCTTCCATCAGTCTGCCCAGTTCCGCTGAGTCCCGGTTTGCCAAACTGTTCGCCGGTGAAGCCGGGCTGGATCCCTACACCCGCGCCGTGTCGGATGTCTACCAGGATCTCTTCGGGGAGGGGTCGTTCATCGGCAAGGGCATCTATGATGTCGACGCCTTTCGTCAAGCGGTCGCCGGACAGTTTCCGGAGAATCTCATTCTCAGCCACGACCTGCTCGAAAGCGGCTATGCCCGTTCGGCGCTGGTCACTGATGTCGACCTGATCGAAGAGCAGCCTTCAAATTACGCCATCGAGGCCAGCCGTCGCCACCGTTGGATCCGCGGTGACTGGCAGTTGGCTGGCTGGTTGCTGCCACGTATCCCGGTATATCCCCAAATAGAGCCCCCTGGATCATCGCAGACCAAGTACCGAGTCAATCCCTTAAGTGCTTTATCCGTATGGAAACTTTTCGACAATCTGCGCCGCAGTCTGGTCTCCCCGGCGTTGCTGGCGCTGCTGACCGGAGGCTGGTTATTGGCCCCTGGGCCAACCGGATTCTGGACTCTCCTGGTGATATCAATCGTCTTTTTACCTACCTTGATCGGGACCCTCATTGAGTTGCTGCGTAAGCCTGCCGAGCGCAACACCCTGGCGCATTTTGTTTTGACCTGTAAAGCTGCTGGCCGCCCCATCCTGCTCGCCTTGTTGTCCTTGATCTGGTTACCCTACGACACCATGATCTGCCTGGATGCTATCCTGCGTTCCGGAGTGCGCATGCTGTTCACCCGGCGTGGCTTGCTCCTCTGGCAATTGGACTCCTATACCCGGCGTAATTCACGGCGGACGCTGATCGATTTTTACTGTGAAATGTGGTTTGCGCCACTCCTCGCACTGCTTCTGACCGGGTTGCTGTGGCAAGTCCGTTTACAGGAATGGTATTTATGGGCTCCCCTGTTGCTCCTCTGGCTGGCTTCGCCGCTGGTCGGCTGGTGGATCAGCCTGCCACTGGCCGATCCAGCGCCCGACTTGAGTGCTCTGCAGCGGGAGTTCCTGCGCTCGGCGGCCCGCAGAACCTGGCATTTCTTCGCCCACTTTGTCGGCTTTAAGGACAACTGGCTGCCCCCCGATAACTTCCAGGAATACCCAGCGGCCACTCTCGCCTCACGAACCTCGCCCACCAACATCGGCATGGCGCTGTTGGCTACCCTGACCGCCTGTGATTTTGGTTACATCGGGGTCGGAGAATGCCTGCGGCTGACCGAAAACACCCTGACGTCCCTGGCAAAGCTGGAACGCTACCACGGCCATTTCTACAATTGGTACGATACTCGTACGCTTGAACCTCTGCGCCCGAAATATATCTCTTCCGTGGACAGTGGCAACCTGCTCGGCAGCTTGCTCACCTTACAGGCGGGGCTGGCCGAGTTAAAGGACCAGCCGGTGCTGTCCGGCAACACCTTTGAAGGCCTGCAGGATACCCTGCGGGTGCTTGCCGAACACCTGCCCACGACCCCGGTCCCGGACCTTGCGAAAAAGATCCACGCGCTGCAGGACACACTCCGCACGCGGACCTTGCACGGACCACCCCAAACCCTGCCGGCCAGCGATCGTTTGCTTGCCGAGATTTCCTGCCTTGGCCGGGAACTGCTAGCCTGGTTGCCTGCGGATATCGATATCGACGGCGAGCTGTATGCCTGGGCACAGGCCTTTGCCCGGCAAGCCAGCGCCCTGCACGAGGAACTTCGCGTTTTGGTCCCCGATCCTCAGCAGTTCAGCACAATTCCGACACTGGCGGAAGTCACCGGCAAGCCCTCCTGCTCGGCCGAAGCCTTATTGCGCCTTGAAACCATCGCCGCGCTGATGGCTCGCTGCGCTGAACTGTCGGAGATGGATTTTGAGTTTCTCTACAATCGTTCGCGGGGGCTGCTGTGTATCGGTTACGACGTCGGTGAACGCCGCCGAGATCCGGCCTGTTACGACCTGCTGGCCTCGGAAGCACGTCTGGCAAGCTTCCTGTTGATCGCCCAGGGACAGGTTCCGCAGAAGCACTGGTTTTCCCTCGGTCGTCTGCTGACCAGCCGTGGCGGTTCGATCAGTCTACTCTCCTGGAGTGGCTCGATGTTCGAGTATCTCATGCCGCAGCTGCTCATGCCGAGTTACGCCAACACCTTATTGGAGCAGACCTGTAAGGCTGTGGTGTCACGGCAGATCGAATACGGCCGGCAACGCGCCGTGCCCTGGGGGATATCCGAGTCCTGCTATAACGCAACCGATATCAACCAGGTTTATCAGTATCGGGCGTTCGGCGTTCCCGGCCTGGGCTTTAAACGCGGGCTGGGCGATGATCTGGTCATCGCCCCTTACGCCAGCGCACTCGCCCTGACCGTCCAGCCGAAAGAAGCCTGCCGCAACCTGCAGACCCTGGCCAACGGTGGTTTCCTCGGTGATTATGGGTTTTACGAAGCGATCGATTACACCCCGTCACGGGTGCCGCGAGGGAAGAAACAGGTCACGGTGCAAAGCTTCATGGCACATCATCAAGGGATGAGCCTGTTGGCTTTCGCTCATGTTCTGCTTAATCGACCGATGCAGCGCCGGTTCATGTCCGATCCGCGGGTACGAGCAACCGAGCTGTTGCTTCAGGAACGGGTGCCGAAAAAGGGCGCGACATTGCAACCACACGCCGCCGAAGTCAGCGCCACCGCGCGTCCTGTCGTTGAGGAGCCTGGCGAAAGTATGCGCATCTTTACCGAACCGAACACGCAAACCCCTGAAGTCCATCTCTTATCCAACGGCCGCTACCACGTCATGGTGACCAATTCCGGCGGCGGCTACAGCCGCTGGCGCGATCTGGCCGTCACTCGTTGGCGCGAGGACGTCACCTGTGACTGCTGGGGGTCTTTCATTTACCTGCGGGACCTCGATAGCGGAGACTTTTGGTCAACCGCCTATCAACCGACATTGTCCAAAGCGGATTACTTTGAGGCGATCTTCGGCCAAGGGCGCGCGGAATACCGACGCCGCGACCAGGCCGTTGAAACACACACCGAGATCAGCGTTTCGCCCGAAGACGATGTCGAAATCCGGCGGGTCACCCTCACTAATCAATCGTCCCGCACCCGGCATATCGAGGTGACGAGCTACGCAGAGGTTGTTCTGGCGCCGCTTAATGCCGATCTTGCCCACCGCGCCTTCAGTAATCTCTTTGTCCAGACCGAGATCCTGCCCGCCCAGCAGGCGATCCTCAGCACCAGGCGTCGACGTACTCCGGAGGAACAGCCCCCCTGGATGTTTCATCTGCTGGCTGCTCCGGGCACCATCAGCGACGAACCGTCTTATGAAACAGATCGCAGCAAATTTATCGGCCGGGGTCGCACGGCAGCCAACCCCGTGGCTATGGACAGCGGAAAAGGCCATGGATCGTTGTCGAACACAGCCGGACCGGTCCTCGATCCGATCGTGGCCATTCGCTGCGCCCTGACCTTGGCACCCGACCAATCGGCTACGGTGCAAATCATTTCTGGCATTGCAGATACTCGCGAAACCGCATTGGCTTTACTTGAGGAATATTGCGACCGGCACTTCGTCGAGCGGGCCTTTGAAATGGCCTGGTTTCAAAGTCAAGAAGTGCTGCGTCACCTGGCCATTACCGAGGCCGACGCCCAGGTCTATGGCCGCCTGGCCACCTCGGTCGTCTACAGCCATGCCTTACGCCGCGTTTCACCAGGTATCATCGCCCGCAACCAGCTTCGCCAGTCGGGCCTGTGGCGCTTTGGCATCTCGGGCGATCTGCCGATCGTTCTGCTGAGCATTGGCGACCTGAGCCGGATCAACCTGGTCAAGCAGGTCCTGCAAGCCCATGCTTATTGGCGGATGAAGGGTTTGGCTGCGGATCTGGTGATCGTCAATGAGGATTTCTCGGGCTACCGGGCTGCATTGCAGGACCAGATCCTCGGACTGATCAATGCCGGCCCCGAAGCCCAGATTATTGATAAGCCAGGTGGAGTCTTTGTCCGGCGCGGCGAGGAACTGTCCGAAGATGAACGGGTTTTGCTCCAAACCGTCGCCCGCATCGTTTACAGCAACACTGCCGAGACCGTGATCGAGCAGAGAGAACGTCGCATCTCAAGCGAGCGCAAGTCGGATTATTTGGTACCAGTGCAGCAAGCAAAAATTGAACGAAGCTCCCCCTTGGCGGCGCGGGAGCGCATCTTCTGCAACGGTCTGGGAGGGTTCACCCCCGACGGGCGCGAATACGTCATTACCCTGGAACCGGGACAAACCACGCCGGCACCGTGGGCCAATGTTATCGCCAGCCCCCATATCGGTACTGTCGTCAGCGAGAGTGGCAGCGCCTATACCTGGGTGGACAATGCTCACGAGTTCCGCCTGACCACCTGGCATAACGACCCACTGAGCGACAGCAGCGGCGAGGCCCTCTACATCCGCGATGAGGAGACCGGCGAGTTCTGGTCGCCGACGCCGCTACCGACCCGTGGACAAGCCGGATATGTCTGTCGCCATGGCTTTGGCTACAGCGTATTCGAGCATCATCAGGCCGACATCTTTTCGGAAATGACCAGTTATGTTGCCATGGATGCGCCGGTGAAGTTCACAGTGATCAAACTGCGCAACCAAGCGCGCCGCCCACGGCGTTTGTCTCTGACCGGGTACTGGGAACTGGTCCTTGGCGAGTGGCGACACACAAATTTGATGCACATCGTGACCGATGTGGACCTATCCAGCGGCGCGCTGTTCGCTCGCAATGCCTATGGTCACGAATGTGCTAATCGGGTGGTGTTCGCACAGGTCAGCAAGCTGGACCGCCGGGTCGCAGGAAATCGTTCCGAGTTTATCGGCCGCAACGGATCGCTGGCTAATCCGGCGGCGATGCGCCGCAAGCGGTTATCAAACCGGACTGGCGCGGGCCTTGATCCGTGCGCAGCCATCCAGACCTGGATCGACCTGGCGGAAGGAGAGGAGTGCGAAGTTGTCTTCGTCTTCGGTGCCGCAAACGACGCCAGCACAGCACAGCAATTGATCCAACGCTTCTGCGGACCGGTTCGAGCCCGGCAGGCATTGGAAGGGGTGTGGGAGCACTGGAACCGAACTCTGGGCGCAGTGCAGGTGGAAACCCCTGATCCGGCCCTGGACGTGCTCACCAACGGCTGGCTGCTCTACCAGACCCTGTCGTGCCGGTTGTGGGGCCGTAGTGGCTATTATCAATCCGGCGGAGCCTATGGTTTTCGCGATCAATTGCAGGACAGCATGGCGTTGCTTCATGCGGCCCCGTGGCTGGCCCGCGAACAATTACTCCGCTGTGCCTCGCGACAATTCCAGCAAGGGGATGTCCAACATTGGTGGCATCCACCTAACGGACAAGGCGTGCGTACCCATTTTTCTGACGACTATCTGTGGCTTGCCTACGCCACCTGCCGTTATGTATCGACGACCGGCGACACCGGGATACTCGACGAACCGGTTCATTTTCTGGAGGGCCGCGAGTTGAATCCGGAAGAAGAAGCCTACTACGACAAACCACAGCGGACCACCGAAGTAGCAAGCCTCTATGACCATTGCGTTCGCGCCATCAAGCACGGTTTACATTTTGGTGAACATCATTTGCCGCTGATGGGGTGCGGCGACTGGAACGATGGCATGAACCTGGTCGGTCATGGTGGCAAGGGTGAAAGTGTCTGGCTGGCGTGGTTCCTATATGAAAATCTGCAGTTGTTCGCGGCTCTGGCACGTGGCCGAAACGACATCGACTTTGCCGTACTGTGCACAGAACAGGCAGAACAGCTTCGTAGCAACATCGAAGACCAGGCCTGGGACGGCAGTTGGTATCGGCGCGCCTTTTTCGATGACGGCACGCCCCTGGGTTCGGCCACGAATGAGGACTGCCAGATCGACTCGATCAGCCAGAGTTGGGCCATTATTTCGCAGGGTGGCGATCCCCAGCGCGCCCGCCAGGCGATGGCGGCGGTAGAGCAACGCCTGGTCAACCGTGATGCGCAACTTATTCAACTGCTCGACCCGCCCTTCGATCAATCCAGCCTTGAACCGGGATATATCAAAGGTTACCTGCCCGGTGTGCGTGAAAACGGCGGCCAGTATACCCATGCCGCAATCTGGGCCACGATGGCGTTTGCCATGCTGGGCGATAGGGCGCACGCCTGGCAATTATACGATATGCTCAACCCCATCCATCACGGCAGCCAGCCGCCGACGATGGAAAACTACCAGGTCGAACCCTATGTCATGTGTGCGGATATTTACGCGGTCCCCCCCCATACCGGTCGCGGTGGTTGGACCTGGTACACCGGGGCAGCAGGCTGGATGTATCGACTGAGCGTGGAAACACTGCTGGGCCTGCACCTGGAAGTCGACCATCTGCGCCTGGAGCCTTGTATTCCCGGCCATTGGGCGGCGTACAAAGTCCACTACCGCTATCGGGAAACTGTCTACCACATCACTATCAAGCAGGTCAGTGGCGAGTCGCAGCAGAAGATCTGTGTAACGCTGGATGGTGCCGTGATCAATGCAGACACCGCAGGCCTGATTCCCCTTGTAGATGATCGGCAGGAACATAACGTCGAGGTTGAGTTAAGTTGAGCGGTGGAGTGCACAAGCGCGGTGGCCCAGAAACATATCCGGGGAAGAGATCGCAGCGCCACCGCCAACAGAGGTCGTAGCCAGCGCCAGGCAACTGTATTTAAACCTGTTGGGGCTGGCAAAGATATTGGCAAAATAGTGCCACAACAGGGAAAAGGAGAGACCAATGAAAATAAAAGCGGGATTATGGATTGATCATCGGCAGGCCATTATTGTGCGGGTCACGGGTTCTAATGAAGAACTCAGGACGATTATGTCGCAGATCGAAAAACAGCTTCGCCGAACCGGCAGCAGGCCTCTTCAGGGGCACTTCAATCCGCAACATGTCCCATCGGATGAGAGTCAATTGAGGTCGTTTAATGCGGAACTTCATAGTTATTATGATGAGGTTATCGCCGCGGTCTGTGATGCGGAGGCTATCCTTATCTTCGGGCCAGGTGTGGCCAAGGAGGAATTGAAGAAACGTCTTGACGAAAATAACCTCGCTGACCACATTACCGGTATTGAAACCGTCGACACGATGACAAATCCCCAGATCGCGGCAAAGGTCCGCCAGTTTTTTGCCGAATAAAGGCTGGTACCGGTAGAGTCACCAAGCTGGACCAACTCGCCGCATTAAAAGGTGGGGCGCCGTGCAGCCTCCGCTCATTGGCCGTGACTCGGTCTGGGAGAGAAGGTCAAAGGTCTATTTTCGACCTGTTGCCGGTATTTGCTCCGCCCTGGAATAAAGCCAAGGCAACCACCAGCAAAATTAAAATCCGTACCAAATCCCACCTTATTTAACAGGACCGCCAGATATAACGGTTACTGCTGGCTGATTGTCCCTCGCACTGAGTTCTTCCGCTTGTTCACGCGGCTTGAACAGCCCCTTGCGGGCTCCACCGGCAAAGGGGATATTCGGCACGTTTGTTGCTGAGTTAGAAGTGTTCTGGCCGGTTCCGGGAGCCAACGGGATAAGCCGTGGCAACACATCTGATGGAGGCAACAAGATTATGGACTATTGTCGTCGTTTTCAAACGACTCTGCCTGGTGGGGCTTGTGAACAGAGCCTCGTTGGCAGGGTTCATTCACGTTATACCGGTCATCGCCCTGGTTGTCCTGGCCCTATGGATTTTCCAGCAGCACACGGCTTGAGCGAGCAGCCCCAATCTCTATTTACCCCGCAACAGCTGAACTGGTGGTTTGATTTGGATTTGTGCCCGCTCGTCTAGTGTCCTGTGCGGTTTGTTGTGTGTATAAATTCTGAGTCATTTTTTCTGCTGCCAAGGCCTTCTCCAAGATAAAAATACTCTTCTCAAGCGGCTATGCCTTGGAAATCATTGGCTGTAAAGAATTGGAGGCGGATGGTATTCATTTCATCCAGAAACCATACCCGTCCCAAAAACCTTTGTTGAAGGTGAGGGAGATTCTGGACAAATGAATGAGAAACAAAAAACACAGAGATTGGCGACCAAACCTCTTTCCGGAGGCCTTGTCGAATTTTACGTCAGGCAATACCGTGACTCTCTTAAAGGATGGAGAGACCTATTTTTCCGCCATCGAAGCAGAGTTCAATAAAGCAAAACATGATATTTACCTTGAGTCGTATATCTACGCGAACGACACCACCGGTCGGCGAATTGCGCAGGCACTAAGCCAAGCGGCCCTGCGTGGGGTAAAGGTTCATCTGCTGATCGACGGCTATGGCTCCAAGGGACTGCCAGCCTCATTACTCGCCCAGCTCCGTTCGGACGGAGTGAAAACCCTTATTTATCGCCCTGACATTTCCCCTTGGACGTTCCGTCGCAAACGCCTGCGTCGTATGCACCGAAAAATTGTGGTCGTAGATCGAAAAATCGCCTTTGTCGGGGGGATCAATATCATCGACGACCGTGAAACAACGGGAGTCCTGCTGCCCCGATACGACTATTCAGTGGCGGTAAAAGGACCATTGGTTAAGGTGATCCGGCATTCTGCAAAACACCTTTGGTTGTTGGTGGCGTGGAGTTCATTTCGCAAAGGAACAGTCCCCAGCCGGAAAAGCTCTGATATAACTTTTGCCCAGGGGAAAATGAGGGCAGCCTTTCTGGTACGGGACAATTTTCTCCACCGACGTGACATTGAAGCCGCCTACCTGTGCGCCATAAACCAGGCGAAAACCGAAATCATTCTGGCCAATGCTTATTTTTTCCCGGGTCACAATTTTCGGCAGGCGCTGATCAACGCAGCTGGTCGCGGAGTCAGAGTCGTTCTGTTGCTGCAGGGTCGTTATGATCATTGGCTCCAGCACTATGCCACACAGGCACTTTATGGCCATTTCCTCACGGCAGGGATTGAAATTTATGAATTTCACAAGAGCTTCCTGCACGCCAAGGTGGCGGTGATCGACGGGAATTGGGCAACAGTGGGGTCTTCAAATATCGACCCGTTTAGCTTGTTGCTGGCAAGGGAAGCAAATGTTGTCGTTGAAGGGCAAGAATTCGGCGAAACCTTGGCACAGAGTCTCAAATTAGCTATGGAAAGCGGTGCAGTAAGGATCTTTATGGAAGGGTGGAGACATCAGCCCACCAGGTTACGAATCGCCTCCTGGCTCAGTTATGGTTTACTGCGCCTGATGATAGGAATCTGCGGCTATAACCGTGAAAAATCCGACCTGCAAAAAGACGAAGACCTGGTGTTGTGAACAGTCCACTAGCCGCGACAGGTCCGCTCAAAATTGAAATTCAGGCTGTTTCACCCAAATGGGCCGCTGAGCTATGCACAGGTATACAGCTTTTCGAAGCGTTTAACTACGAACCACTGAGTTCGTTAAATCCGCAACAAAGATCAAGTTGATATAATTGCACAATCTGAGTTAGGTATGGCGACGTCTCTTGCCTCGCGATACTGTTCGCCCCAAAAAAACTCGCCGCACGGGATACGGGGCAGATTCAGGAAGAAGATCTCGTTGGTTTCGATCCTCGTTGTTCCAATTTCATCCGGTACATCTTCTGGTCCCCAACCTTTAAAGCGTCCATCAGCTGTGCTCTATTTTCTGCGGTCGCAATACCGAAGGCAATGCCAAGCTGACCATTTTTGACCTTATCGCAAGTTAAAATTCTGCCGACAACTTCTTCCGCAACCTCTTTGTCTGCGCCCGGCAGAAGAATGGCAAACTCATCCCCCCCGATTCGTGCCACAATGTCTTCAACCCGAAAAGCATTGTGAATGAGCTGCCCCACTGCCTGGATGAGCTTGTCCCCTGCGGCATGCCCCTGCGAATCATTGACTGTCTTCATACCGTTGATATCAGCCATCACCACACTGATCGGAAACGCTCTCCCCTGCGCCAGCCGCTCAATTTCTCCGTCGAAAAATGCCCGGTTATAGAGACCAGTCAAACTGTCGTGGGTGCTTTGGTGAAAGAGGGAATTTTCGATATTTTTGCGGTTGGTGAAATCATGGCCAACGCCGATGACACCAATAACCAGGCCAGCGGCATTAAAGATGGGCGATTGAGTCTTCTCCAGGTATGTGGTTTTCCCTTGCGGATCAATCCGCGATTCTTCGTAATAACTGCCGCTGCCGGTTGTCAGGACGGTCTGAAAGACCTTCTGATTCCTTTCCGCCTGACTATGCGGATAAACATCAAAATCAGTCTTCCCGAGCAGTTTCTCGGGGCTTACGGCAAGAGCTTGGCAAAAAGAATTATTCACGATGACATACCTGCCCTCCAGATCCTTCAACCACACGCTATCGAGAATATTATTAAGGATCGCCTGCTGCTGGAAACTCACTTCTTTCAAACGCTCTGCAGCGAGCTTGGCGTTCGTGTTATCCACGATTGCGGTCAGTACGTATGGGGTTTCGCAATCCCTTGCGGACAACCTGACACTCTGGAATTGGCCATGAATCTGACGACCGTTTTTACCTTTGAGGTTGATATCACATTTCTGTGTATCCTCAATCTGCAAAACGCTTTCAAGATGTTGAGAAAAAGCCTCCTTTCCGGCTGCATCGGCAATAAATTCTGCCAATGGTTTATTCACCACTCTTGGCCGTTCTTTACCCAGCAGTTGGGCTCCGGCCAGATTGACCTCACGGATCAGTCCCTGGTCATCCAGAGTGAAATAACCGATGGGCGCAAAATCATAGAGTTCTGTATAGGTATCCCTCGCCCGCTCAAGTTCTTTCTGGACTCCGAGCAATTCCTCATTCTGCATTTCCAGTTCAACCTGGTGGACCTCAAGCTCCTGGACGAGTCTGCACATTTCATCCTCGCCCCGGGATTGCTTTAAATCAGCTGTTTTGGCACGAGTCCGCTCTTCAGCCCGAAGCCGCAACTCGGTCATTTCGCGAGTTAAATGGGATTTCGTTTTTTTCTTGTCGCTCATGGCGAACCCGAAGCCCTTTTTCAAACTCGTTGGCAAAGAAGAAAAAATTCAATCCTTCGTGACTTCAATCGGCTGTTTATGCCCTTCTGCCTGGTCTGGTTTGTCATCTAACTGAAAATATCCAATCGCTCGATTCCCCGTACCTTTTGGTTGAGTGTAGCGAACCAGCAATACAAGAATGGAATAACTTCTTTCCTCCTCGCTACGCTGATCTCTTCCGGTAAAAACAATTTTGTCAGAGTCAACCTGATCGAGTGCAAGTGTCACCTGAAAATTATAGAAGGGCTTAGCCTGATTACCTTTTTTAAGGACCAGGTTTCCACCAAGAATCCCTTCTGCTGAGTCATTCAGAACGTCGTTGATAATGAGTTTTCCATGATAGTGCTGAGTTTTAATGGTCCATGGCCCTTGCCAAAGTTCAAGATTTTCCAACGTCATCCTTTCCTCCCAAGGCTTGCTATTGTGTTTTTAGCCCATCCCCCCTGCGGGGAAATCAGGTCCCGATATGGATCTTAAGCATGGCTGTTTTCAGGGAGCTCCAATACGACCCGGTAAGCATCCATCCCGCCGCTGAGAAAGGCCTGGGCCGACCCCCAGAGATACAATCGGAAACGCCGATAAAGCATCTCTCCCCAACGTCTGACAATTTCGTCCCGGGCGACGTCGAGGTTTTCAGCCCAAGACTTGCAGGTGAGGTAATAGTTATGCCGATCGTTATAGATCTCCAGGACATCCAGTGGGCTTTTTGCCACTTCGGCCAGAAAAGCGTGCAAGCAGAAATAGGCATGGTCGCCCGGAAAGATGTAGCGGGACACGAAGGAAGGCTTGGAATATTTTTCGCGAAAGGCGCTGGCATCAAGGTAGACACGGCCGCCGGGTTTCAGAAACTTTTGAAGACGACGTAAAACGGCTGCATAGTCAGGCAGGTGCTCCATCACCCCGAGAATGACAATGGCATCATAAGGGGCTGCTGAACAGTGTTCCCAAAAGTCCTGATTCAATACACGGCAGGGAAGCTCCCGGCGTGCAATCAGGTCAGTTATAAAGATTTCGGATTGTTGGGAAATGGTCAGAGAGGTCACCTGAACATCCCGGCGACCGGCATGTTCGGTAAAACTGCCCCAACCACCGCCAACATCGAGGACGCGATCCCCTGGTTTCAGCCGACAGGCATTGAGGGCAAAATCAAGTTTACGGCGTTGGGCGGTCTCTAACGCTTCTTCGTCATGTGAAAAAATTGCTTGTGAATAACAGCGGGTCGGGTCCATGAACTTGAGGTAAAATTCGTTGCTGAAGTCATAATGACCCGCTATTGCTTTTCGGTCAGCCCGCACTCGGCCACCGAACAATGGGGTCAGCCACTGCCACAGGGCGTGCAGAGGGTGATGGTCGCTCAAAAGCCCACGTAAGCTGGCAAACCCGAGCATGTCGCCGGCAACATCCAGACTGCCGGTCATGTATGCTTCACAAATCTTCAGTTCGTCCAATCTCACCAGAGCGGCGAGCCCCTTCGGGTCTTCAACCATGATCTTGATCGCCGGGGCACCTTTGCCCAGTCGATAGATATGATCGCCCCATAACTGGATCTCAATCGGCAGTTCCAGCCTGTCGGCCACCCTCTTCTGGATGCGTCGAAAGTTCCGATCAAAAAGTTTTACCAATGAAGTCTCAGCGAACTGTCCCATCGATCAGCCTTTTCGGAAATCAGAAAAAATCCCGCATTAAGCACCATAATTCTTTATCTGTAACAAAGTTAATTCGCAACTTGCATGCCAGAGCCGTTCATCCGCACTCTTTTTCACAACTAGATGATTAAACAAAGGAATTGAAAAGAAAAAAGAATTAATAGGGCGAGAATAACCGTCATATTTAACATATCCGCTGAATATGGCGGGCGCTTAAAGATTTTAGCTGCCTCGCTGTTGAAGCGTGCGTGGTGCGGGGTGACAAGATTCGGACATCCCTCCGGTCGCAGCATGACTAACCTTTCTGATGGGCCTGTTTGTTTTCAGCTTTATTGAGTATTTCTTTCACCGCTGGATGGTTCACGGATCGATTCGGATCATGGTGGACGGACAGCATGACCATCATGAGAACCCAATCGGCTACGACAGCGTACCCTTCCTTCTGCCGGCTCTGATACTGCTGAGGCTGTTCGGAATCTTTATATTGGTGCGACCAGTCGGCTACGCGTTTCTGTTGACCGGTGCCATTGCCTTCGGCTACGTCACATATGGGCTGAGCCACTTCCTCATCCATCACTTTCACCCTGATTGCAACTTCGGTGTGACCGCACCACTGTGGGACATCTTGCTGCGCGCACGCTATCTGCAACCTGAGTTCAAAAAGAAAATTTAAATGTCCTTCGTCCATACCCCCTAGTTTTGGATTATTCAGAGATCAATCCGAGCTGCCATATCTGACGGTAATGTTAAATGTGGTGGTTATTACTGACAGGTTTTTCTTGATCTGCCCGGGGTATCTTTAGTTTTCTCTTGTTTTACCAGCCCCTTACACAAGTCGATTTACAGATTCGTCTCCGGCACGCTCCTTGCGCTTTACCTTTATAGCCAAGCTTGCGAGGAGATTTGCAGTTTCATCCTCAAGAAAGAACAATACGAATTTGTATATCAATAGATAAATCAGGGCTCCAAGGCATAAAGGCTTGTGGAGTCAAGTCGAGTAAAAACCCATCAATGAAAAAAAGGAATAAATAAGTTATGCAATCAAAATGGTTAAGCTTATTTCCAATTATGGCGGTGCTTGTCCTGCTGACAATCGGTGGTCCGGTGCTGGCGGCTAACATGGATAGCAAAATCGAATCATCCGCCGAAGAATCCTATGTGTTTACCAACAACCTCAAGGACGATGATATCAAGGTTCGGTCCAACGCCGGGGTCGTCACCCTCACGGGGAACGTCTCCCAGGAATCTCACAAAACATTGGCCGGGGAAACCGTGGCGAACCTGCCCAAGGTCAAGAGTGTCGACAACCAGCTCGAAGTCAAAGGGGAACAACCCGAAGCAATGTCTGATGCGTGGCTATTGACCAAAGTAAAAACCACTCTCTTGTACCATCGTAGCGTGAGCGTCGGGACTGAAGTCGCTGTCAAGAACGGTATCGTCACCTTGAATGGGGTTGCCGATAACCAGGCACAGAAGGAATTGACTACGGAATATGCCAAGGATATCGACGGGGTCAAGGACGTCAACAATGAAATGACAGTCTCCATGTCTGGAGAAGAGTCACAACCGATCGGCGCCAAATTTGACGACGCCTCTACCACAGCTCTGGTCAAGATAACATTGCTCAGCCATCGTTCGACCAGTGCTCTCAAGACTGCGGTCACGACCACAGACGGGGTCGTGGTTCTTACCGGCAAAGCCAGCAATACTGCGGAAAAGAACCTGGCGACCAAGCTCGCCGGTGATGTTAGCGGCGTCCAATCGGTACAGAACGACATGACTGTCATGTAAACCCACGTCCTGATTTGCATAGTCAGCGTGCCTACTGCAGAGCAGTGAGCACGCTGACGTTAGACATGGATTTATTTAAAATGATTCTGGGGGGCAGAATCTATGGCAGCCGGTTGAAAAACAACCTGCTGAACCCAATTGATGAGCTGCGGTTTTGATGAACAAACTGCCAACGATCAGGAGTCACACCATGAAACCTTATACGTTAATCGGCATCATTCTAATCATAGTCGCAATTGCAGCTTTTACCTCCCAGGGAATCAGCTTTAGCAGCAGAGAGAAGGTCGTCGACCTGGGACCATTGCATATGACCGCGGAGAAGACCCGAACACTTCCCCTCACTCCGCTGGTCGGCGGAGTTGCACTGGTCGGCGGAATCGTCCTGCTGGTCGTGGGGCTAAAAAAACGGTGACTGAAAAAAACAGCCGGGAATCGCCCGAGCTGACCAAAGTTGCCCCATTCGTAAAGAGGAGAAACCTATATGCTTTGGACAATTGCTGTCGCTCTCACGGCCTTATGGTTATTGGGGCTGATAAGCAGTACGACACTGGGAGGTTTTATTCACATACTCCTGATCATTGCAATTATTGTGCTGGTGCTGGGCTTCATCCAGGGGCGCAGGGTTTGATCTGCAGATAGCTCCACAGCAACACAAGTGGGATCGTCTGGCGTGGGAACAGTACTGGTCTTTTGAACAGACGATCAACAGCATGACCCTGTGTACGGAATCGATTGGCAATCTGAACCGTTATATTTAGCGGTTATGTTAAATGTGACGGCCGGAAATGATGGAGCTGCCATCATCAGGCCTTCCTCCTCCCCTTCTTTTCCCTCAAAAAACAGGGACATAAACCTTCCATACCGACAGTTCTATTTACGGCACGTGAATTGCGAATAACCTGACTAGGAAGACTCAAACAAGTCGCCATCCGGAAACACTGGATGGCAATCATTAAGTTTTCAGATTGGAAACGAGCAGTTTTCCGTTGTGGCAAGAACATCAAGGGCTAGCGCGGAGGCGTACAGCGTTACTCCGCACGAGTCAGGCCACAGATTGACATTGCGACAACGGAACAGAGCCGCTTCCTGATGATAACCAATTAAGGAGAACCGCCATGTTGGGAACAATACTAATCGTCGTCATCGTTTTACTGCTACTGGGTGCCCTGCCCGCTTGGCCGCATAGCCGCCAATGGGGTTTCTATCCAAGTGGCGGACTCGGTGTGATTCTCTTGATTTTTCTGGTCCTGATGTTGATGGGCCGCGTTTAGCGAGTTGTTGAAAAGTCCATCCACAGGCTTGGACTCTGCAGGCTGTTTTTCAACAGTTTGTTAGACAAGGGCTATCCGCACAGGTCGTTTTGCTAAGAAGGGAGGTGCATGCTTTCATGCCGTTGCTTCAAGTTATCCTGATTCTAATCATCGTCGGTTTTCTGCTCTGGTTCGTCAACCGCTTCATTCCTATGGCGGGATCGATAAAGTCCATTTTAAATGCCGTAGTGATTATTGCCGTGGTTTTGTGGCTGCTGAATATTTTTGGCATTTTCAGCCAATTTCCCGCCATCGACCTGAGAAGATGAGCTTTTATAAGACACTTAATGCCTAAGGGAAATGCCGATGATTGAGCTCACCATCAGGATGAAGGTGCCAGCAGATAAGCACAATGAAGTTATCCAGGCCATCAGTGACTTACTCGCCCCGATCCGCAACGAGAAGGACTGCTTAAGCTGCTATTGCTATCTGGATGTTGAGGCAGAAAATGTTGTTGTCTTTAAGCAGGAGTGGAAAACCAATGAAGCTCTGGCGACTCATCTCAGATCCGCCCATTTCAAAGTTCTGCTCGGGGCGATGAAACTACTCTTGATTGAGCCGGAAATCAAACTCAATACCATTGTTGCTATGGAGGAAGGGAAAACGTTGGCCGCGTTTAAAAACAGGAAGATTAGCTGGCCAGAAAAACCGAACCGGATAACAACACATAAATCGAAAGGAAACCGCCATGTTCAAAATTAATCGCATGATGACAATTCTGGCCTGCCTGTTGCTGATCGCGTCTTTCAGCGGATGTGCAGCCACCGCGACAAGAGAAAGTACCGGTCAGTATATCGACAACTCAGTGATCACTTCCAAGGTAAAAGCAGCCCTTTTCGACGAACCGACTTTAAAAAGCATGCAGATCAATGTCGAATCGTTCAAAGGCGAAGTCCAGCTAAGCGGTTTTGTCGATTCAGCCCAGAGCGTCAAAAAAGCCGGTGAAGTCGCTCGTAGCGTTGAAGGGGTTGTCTCGGTGAAAAACGACCTGGTTGTCAAATAATGCTGGCGTCCAGATGAAAATCCTTCTGGTCTATCCACATTATCCCGCCACCTTCTGGAGCTTCCGCTACGCCATGAAATTCATCAACCGCAAGGCGAGTTTCCCGCCTCTGGGGCTGTTGACCGTAGCGGCAATGCTGCCCGGATCCTGGGAAAAGCGGTTAATCGATATGAACGTGACCTCCCTCACCACCGAGGACCTGGCCTGGGCCGACTATGTCTTCATCAGTGCAATGAGCATCCAGCGGCAGTCGGCCTGTGACCTGATCGAGCAATGTCGCAGGTTGGAAGTGAAAACCGTCGCCGGCGGACCGCTGTTCACCTCGTGCCCGGAGGATTTCCCCGAGGTCGACCACCTGGTGCTGGGAGAGGCGGAGATATCCCTGCCTTTGTTTCTGGCGGATCTAAGCCGTGCCGTCCCCCGGCGTAGCTATTCTGCCGAGGGCTGGGCCCAACTGCAAGAGACCCCCGTTCCGCTTTGGGATCTGGTGAAGATGAAGGATTACGCGGCCATGAATATCCAGTACGGCCGAGGTTGCCCTTTCGATTGTGAATTCTGCGACATTACTTCTCTGTTCGGTCGCAAACCGCGCAGCAAAGATCCAGCCCAACTGGTCGCCGAACTGGAGAGTCTTTATGTGCGCGGCTGGCATGGGGCTATCTTTTTTGTCGATGATAACTTCATCGGTGACAAGGCTCGCTTGAAACGTGAAGTGTTGCCCCTGATCATTGACTGGATGGCAGAGCGCGACTATCCATTCTATTTCTATACCGAGGCATCCATCGACCTCGCCGATGATCCCCAACTGTTGGAACTGATGGTCCGTGCCGGGTTCGAAGAGGTCTTCATCGGCATTGAAACGCCGCATGAGGGGGGTCTTGTCGAGTGCGGCAAAGTGCAGAATAAGAATCGAGATCTGCTTGCTTCGGTCAAGCGCATTCAGCAGGCCGGACTGCAAGTGCATGGCGGCTTCATCGTCGGTTTCGACAGCGATCCGGCAACAATCTTCGAACGCCAGATCGGTTTCATTCAGGAGAGCGGCATCGTTACCGCCATGGTCGGAGTGCTCTCCGCCCTGCGCGGAACCAAGCTCTACCAGCGTCTGGAACGCGAAGGAAGACTGCTGAAGGCCTCGTCCGGCGACAACACAGCCATTGATCTCAATTTCATCCCCCGCATGCAGCCGGAGGCTCTCATCGCCGGTTACCAGCACATCCTCACCACCATCTATGCCCCCAAGCCCTATTATCAGCGGGTCATCAATCTCTTTCGCGAGTACCAACCCCGTCCTCAGGGGCGCTATCGTCTGCAGGCCGGGTACATCGGGGCATTTTTCAAGTCGATCCTGGTGATGGGAGTGTTCGGCAAGGAACGGCGGCATTACTGGAAACTCATTGGCTGGTCGCTCTGCAAAAAACCACGCCTGTTCCCGCTGGCCATCACCTACGCTGTCTATGGCTATCACTTCCGTAAGGTGACAGAACAGATCATGGAGAGTGGAATGTTCAATGACCAGGTTGCTTGGGAGAAAACGGTAAAATAAGCGAATGGAGATTGCTATGAAAAGTCCGCGAACCGAGTACGTCGAAAAGCTCTCGGCACAGATCGTCGAATGGGAAGTACAAATCGACCAACTCAAAAGCCAGGCCGAAACCGCCACGGCCCAGGAACGATTTGCCGATTCCACAACCATCGCGGCCTTGCAGCTGAAGAGGGATCAGGCGTCGGAAAAACTGCAGGGAATCGCGCTGGCCAGTGATGATGACTGGGAAGACATGAAAAACGGAGCGGAACAGATCTGGGACGAAGTCAAAAAGCTTTTGAGAGGCGCTATCAAAAAGAGCGGCTAAAGAAGCTATCCATCCGCAAACATCAGCATGGTCGATAGCCAGGCTAAGCGACTGGAGGTTGCCAAAACCTTTGGTTCTGCCATATAGGAACAGGCGTTGAAAGTGAATATCGCCAACCCTTAGAAAGGCCAGCGGTCAGTTAATTCGCCAAGGTTTGTGCGCCCACCAAATTTAGCGGTTATGTTGTATGTGACGGCCGGTCATGGCGGTTTTTCCCTGTACCAAGGCCTACTCGTCTCCCCCTGCCCAATAAATACCCCCTGTTGGACGTACTTTCTGCGCCAATCCTCTTAGGCACGCTTGTTGCGAGTATCACACTATAGAGCACCATCAAACCGCAAATGCCCAAGCGTCCACAAACGATCCAGGGAAACCCCGCAGTGGAAAGCGAAGCAAAAAAAGGAGTTAATTATCGTGAGGACTTACGAAATGTTGTGGCTGTGGCCGATCTTCGTCGTACTTCAGCTTGTCTTGCAGGTACGCTTCCAAATGGCTCAAGGCAATACCTTCAGGCACCCATCCATTAAAATCCCTGAAACAGATTATCGTAACTGACAAGGGACTCGTTTTCTTTAGCATTCTCAGCGTCTCTAGAAGGAGAAACACATGCACAAAATTTGGTTAAATTCCGTCAAATCCCTTATTTTTTCAGGCCTGTTTTTCATGACCGCCTGCGCAGGGCCCCCCTTAAAACTTGTTCCGATTCCCGTAACAGCCAATCCTACCGAAGAAGTGGGCAAACTCCAAATCGATATTGCCAACGCCCGGCAGCAGCAGGTCAATGTACTGGCCCCAACATGGTTTAACAAGGCCGAATCATCCTTGGCCGAAGCGAAGAGACTTATCGCTGAAAAGGGTGATATGGGGATGATCGGCACAAATGTTTCCAAAGGCCACGCCGAAATCACCAAAGCCCTGGAGATGGCAAATATCTCCCGTACGGTCATCCCCGAAGCCATCAAGGGAAGGGACCTGGCTCGCGTCGCCGGAGCCACGACATTTGCCCAGAGCTATACAGACGCGGAGGAACAGTTCCTTGATCTGACCCGCGAAATCGAGAACAACAACGTGAATTACGCACAACGTAACGAGCAGAAAGTTGTCAATAGCTTCCGGGTTCTAGAGATCAAAGCCATCAAAGAAACCACCTTAGGGGAGGTTCGAAAACTTTTAACTCAGGCTGATAAAGAAGGAGCCAAAAAGTTAGCACCAACGGTCTTCGCGCAAACCCAAAAAGAGCTTCAGGATGTGGATAACTATATTTCCGCAAACCCTTATGCAAAGGAGGAGATGCACCTGAAGGCTGCCGCCGCATTATTCCAGGCCAACCGCCTCCTTCAACTGACGCGACAAAGCGAGACGTTTCGCAAAATGCAGCCGATCGAGGTTGCTCTTTGGACAGAAGATGTGATTGAAAACACCTCGGAAAAACTCGGGGCACCTGACATGCGTGACCAATCCACAAAGATCCAGATTTCCAACATGATGGGAACGTCCGGCGCTCTGAAAGCCGACCGGGACTTTTTGTCTGAAAAAAGCAAAGGCCAGCAAACCAGAATTGACGGGCTGCTGATTTCCCAGCAGAATGAACTCCAGGCCATCCGCCAGAAGCACAGCGAAGAAATTTCTGACCTCCAGTCCAAATTGGCGACCGAAGTTGGTCAAAAAGAGAGGCTTGAAATCGCAAAACGGGCTGAGCGAGAACGCCTGAAATCCGAGAAACAGGCTATCGAAAATAAATTGGCCGGTGAGCGGAAATTCAACGAACAGTACAACCAGGTTCAGGCGCTTTTTACGAGTGAAGAGGCTGAATGTTACAAACAGGGACAGCAAATGGTGGTTCGCCTTCGAGGGATGAGTTTCCCGGTTGGGCAATCGATCATCATGCCTGAAAATTACGCTCTACTGAGCAAGGTCCAACATGCGATTCGAACCTTCGATGACCCAAGTGTGACAATCGAAGGGCATACCGACTCGACTGGAACCTTGGAACTGAACAATCACCTTTCCCAGATGAGGGCTGAGGCGGTTCGCGGATACTTGCTGGCAAACGCTTTGACCACCGAGGATAAAGTGACAGCAGTCGGTTACGGTTCAAGCCGACCTCTTTCCCCCAACGCAACGACCGAGGGACGCGCTCAAAACCGCCGTATAGACTTAATAATTACCCCCAAAGGGCAACTAACCATGTAGCTTTCGGCCCCGGGTAAGGCTAAAAAGATCACGCGTAGCGATGAATGCAACAACCATTGACTTAGGCCGTGTCCATCAGAAAACAGCGGACGGACACGGCCTGACTGCAGTATTGAAACAAAGTCATGAGAAGATCCCCTTATCCGGATTCCAACCGGAAAGAATCGCTCCCCCTGTCCTTTCACATCAATTTTTCACCTCATCCGCCCAGACCTTGAAGCTTTTCAGGGTGTTGGGCCCAAAGGTATTGCTGATGGCAACATCCGCCGCATCGCGGCCCCGCGCAATCAACACCCGACCGATACAGGGCTGATTATTGCGGGGATCAAAGACATACCACTGCCCGCCAAGGTAGGCCTCGAACCAGGCGGCGAAATCCATCATGCCGTATGGCGGTGGCATGCCGATGTCACTCAGGTAGCCGGTGCAGTAGCGTGCCGGGATGTTCATGCAGCGACAGAAGGCAATGGCAAGATGAGTATAGTCCCGGCAGACGCCGGTCCGCTGATTAAAGACTTCCCAGGCCGTCTTCGTGGCGCGGGCGTGCTCATAGCCAAAACGAATATGCTGATGAACGAAATCACAGATCGCCTGAACACGGCCCCAGCCAGTCGGAGCCTGCTGAAAAAGTCTCCATGTCAGGTCAGACAACAGATCGGTTTCACAATAGCGACTCCCCAGAAGAAACACCAGAGTCTCCTCCGGAAGCTCCTGCACCGGATGCTGAAGAGCTGAGGTCACTGCGACATCCCATTGCCCGTTATCATCCACGATCGCATTAGTGAATAACCTGATCTCCCCTTTGGGTGCGACGATCCTGCTGCACCAGTTGCCGAACGTATCACGATAGGCCGTAACCGGAACGGATGGGCTGGTCATAAGATGGTCGGGAACAACAACATCCGAAGCGCGTGAATAATGGATGTTCAGATTTAATATCATCGGTGTTGCATGAGGACAGTCATAAATCAGTTCGTAGCCGACCCGGATTTGCATTATTGATCTCCATCGCTGTTCCCAGCGCTGCTTTGGCAAAAAAAAAGGGGAATCCTGAAAGTCACAAAAAGAACCGTTCCAAAACAGACACGAGCCCATTGCACAGCGACATTTATAAGTATATACCTATCTTGCTCAAGTCTATACTTGGAGGCGATTGAAAAAGAGTTTACTGAGCCTATGGATGGGTGTTCACAACCTAAAAACAGGTCATGAACTCATTGCTTTGGTAAGAACGGGAAAAGTGCTTTTCCCCAGACGTTTTTTACGCGGCTTCTGGCCACGAAGATGGCAATAGGGGGCTCCTCCGTCTTGTTTTTCGCGCAGGAGGTATTGATAGATACACCCAGGCGGAGGTGCATTTACAAAGAGAATCCAGGCCTCTTACCCTAATAGTATCTATTTTTTGGATTTTGAGCTTTGGCATTGCTAAAAACGCTTTGCTCAACTCCAACAAACATCAGAGACCTGCTCGCCATACATGTTTTGCGGGCCGTCACCGTCACCGCAGCCCATCCGGAACTGTTAAAAAAACAGCTGATCAATGATGGTAGGTGGATACGGTCTTGGATATTTCCGACGAAGCTAAAGCTAAAATCAGTCTCCCGCAAACCCTTGCCAGACCACTATCCTTTTTCAATCACTGACCGAAGCCACCAGGCCCCTGTCAATGCAACGGTTCTTCACGGAGGTAAATGAACATTGCGGCTTGAACTGCTGTTGCCGGAAGACCTATCACCTATAACCAATCCACATTCTATAACCAGCCAAAAACAATCCTATCCAACTGAAATAACATAATAATTCACCAAAAAGAGAAAATCACATGGACACCATGGCATACCCCTTCAGCGACCAAAATCGGCGCACCAGAAAAGATATACCTCAATAATACTAGGTGTTTACATAGACAATTCCTAGTTTGGCACCACCCTTGCTCATAGTTCTTCACTGAAAGCCCTGCAACACCTCGCCAAGAGACATCATGACCGGTGCAACCGGGGGCATGCCAGGCCGTTTAAAGCTTCAGCAGAGCTGGCAGAATCCCTCCTTAATGCCCCGGCTCTATCGGCCACCAGGGCCGAATCCCTGCGGCAGCGATCAAACCGTGCTCGCAGGTGATAAAAAGCTCCAGAGAAAGATCCGCGGATCGACACTTTGCCGCCTGGCAAGCGGGCTGCCGACAACATCAAAAGAAACTTGATCGCATCCCCTCTCCAGGGGATACGACGCTCTCTTCCAAGCTTTGCGCTGCTTAAGCACAATTTTTATTCCCATCCTGATTTGCGTTCAGGACAAAACAAGGAGAAAAGAATCATGGCAAAGAAATCTGGCGTTCTGAGTTGGTATTTCAACACGAACCTACTGTTCCGAATCCTCATCGGTCTGGCCCTGGGCGCCGTCGCGGGTCTGGTCTTCGGGCCGGCTATCGGCTGGGTAACCCCTCTCGGCGACCTGTTCGTCCGCTTGTTGAAAATGATCGTCATGCCGGTAATTATTTTTACCCTGGTGGTCGGTGCCGCCAGTGTCAGTCCGTCTAGTTTGGGGCGCATTGGGGCTAAAGCGTTTCTGTTTTACATGATCACCTCGGCGTTTGCGGTCGCCGTTGGTTTGCTGTTCGGCAACCTGTTCAGCCCGGGCTCCAGCATGCACCTGGCTGGCATTGCCGAAGCTGCCGGCCGCGAGCTGAAACAGCCCAACCTGCTCGACACCTTCTTAAACATCGTGCCGAAAAATCCCTTTGGCGCAATTTCCGGCGGCAATATCCTGCCAACGATTTTTGCTGCCCTGCTCTTCGGTTTGGGCCTGGCGCATCTGCGTGAAAGTACGGAAGAGCGGATCAAGCGTGCCGCCAACACCGTCTTCTACTTCTTCGAAGGCTGCGCAGAGGTCATGTACAAAGTTGTGCACTGGATTCTTGAGTTTGCTCCGATTGGCGTTTTCGCTTTGATCGCCGTGGTCTTTGGCAAACAGGGAGCGCAGGCTTTTGGTCCCCTGGGGATGATCACCCTGTCGGTTTACGTTGCGCTGCTGGCCCATCTCGTTTTTGTTTATGGCGGGCTGCTGACGTTGTCCGGGCTGAACTTCCGGGCTTTCCTGCTCAAGGCTCGGGCGGCCATGATCACCTCGTTCGTCACCCGGAGCAGTGGTGGCACCTTGCCGGTCACCATGGAGGTCGCTGAAGAAGAAATGGGCATCTCCCGCGGCGTTTATTCGTTCACATTACCGCTGGGGGCGACCATCAATATGGACGGCACCGCCATTTACCAGGGGGTTTGTGCCATCTTTGTCGGCCTGGCCATCGGCATGCCCTTGACCTTCAGTCAGCAGCTGACCGTTATCGCCACAGCCGTGCTGGCCTCCATCGGTACCGCCGGGGTCCCGGGAGCCGGAGCTATCATGCTGCTGATGGTGCTGGAATCCGTCGGCCTGAAGGTCGAACCGGGGACCGCTGTCGCTGCCGCCTACGGCATGATCTTCGGCATCGATGCGCTGCTTGATATGGGCCGCACCAGCCTGAATGTGACCGGCGATTTGACCGCAACCTGTATAGTTGCCAAAAGTGAAGGGAAAATGAATCAGGAGCACTGGGCGACCGGCGGGGCCAAGCTTGCAAAAGAAGTGGCCAAAGAGATCTGATGACTATGCAAACCGTTGGTATCATCGGTGGAATGGGTCCAGGGGCAACCCTGGACCTGTTCCAGAAAATTGTCAGTTTGACCCCGGCATCCTGCGACCAGGATCACCTGCACATTATCATCGACAACTATCCGCAAATTCCGGATCGTACCGCATTCATCCTCGGGCAGGGAGCAAACCCTTTGCCGTACCTGCTGGAATCGGCACAGCGCCTGGAAGCGGCTGGCGCCAACCTGCTCTGCATGTCCTGCAATACCGCACACTATTTTGTCGAAGAAATCCGCGAGCAGATCAGCATTCCCCTGGTTAGTATCATTGAAACCTGCGCGGCGGCGATCCGGCTTAAATTCCCGGCCGTCAGCACGGTCGGGTTACTAGCGACGCGGGGGACATTCTCGGCTAAAATTTACCATCACACTCTGGAGCATGCCGGCCTGAGTGTCGCACCTTTTACCGACGCTGATCTGGACCGCCTGATGAAGGTCATTTACGCCGTAAAAGCCGGGCGGCTGACCGAACACATCGATGAGTTCAAGTTTTGCCTGCACCAGGCGCAGGCGGCGGGAGCCCAACTGCTTATTGCCGGCTGCACGGAAATTCCGCTGTTACTGCCGGTTGTCTCTCCAGCCATTCCGGTTATTGACCCGACCCTGACCCTGGCCGAGCAAGTGGTCCGGCTGGCGCTTTGCCCATCCCCTGCAGAGGCCAGCGTAACCAAGGAGATTCCACAAGCAATCCCTCAAGGTTGAGCGCTGCGTTGCGATCAGGGCAAAGGTTGTGATATTCAGAGCCATCAGCTAGATTGTCGGCAGCTGAACAGGTTGCCTTATTTGTATCGTTTGCCCCTTAAGTGATGCTATGCCCAGATTGTTATCGATTCTCGTTCTGCTTCTGCCGGTGCTCTTTCCTGGGGCAGGCCTGGCGGAAAAGGAACATCATACCCTGATCGTTGGTGGCGATTATAATTACCCGCCCTATGAGTTCCTGGACGAGGATAATCAGCCCGCCGGCTACAATGTTGATCTGACCAAAGCCATTGCCGAGGTCATGGGCGTCAATGTTGAGTTTAAACTCGAAAATTGGGAGCAAGCCCGCCTCGATTTGCAAAACGGAAAAATCGATGCCCTGCAGGGGATGATCGCGTCCATGGAGCGGAGAAAACATTTCATCTTTGCTCCGCATTCGATTGTTCATCAGGCTGTTTTTGCCCGTAAACCCGCCAAGGAAACGGTATCTTCCCTGGCTCAATTGCAAGACAAGACCCTGGTTGTGCAGCAGGGCGGAATCATGCACGACTATCTGCTGCAGGCACAGCTGCGGGCCAAACTGATTCTGGTCAGTTCCCATGCCGACGCTCTGCGCCTGCTGTCTTCCGGGACCGGGGATTACGCGCTGGTGGCCAATCTGCCCGGACTGTATCTGGGGCGGACCCTTAAATTGTCGAATATCGCGCCGGTGGGAAAACCCTTTACCGGGCTGCGTTACGGGTTTGCCGTCAATAAGAACAACGAGGAATTGTTGGCCCTGTTCAGCCAGGGGCTGGCGATCCTGAAAAATACCGGCCGCCAGCAAAAAATCTACGATCGCTGGCTCGGCCCGTATGAACCGCGCGTGGCGCAATGGAAAACCGTTATTCAGGTTGGCAGCCTGATGCTTGCTCCGCTCCTGTTGATCTTCTTTGCCACGGTGTTCTGGAATCGTTCCCTGAAACGGGAAGTCGCCCGCCGCACCGCTGAATTGAAACTCCAGCAGCAGCAGTTGATTCAGGCGGACAAAATGACCTCGCTGGGGACCCTTGTCTCTGGAGTTGCCCATGAGATCAACAACCCGACCGGCCTGCTGCTGTTTAATCTGCCGTTGCTCGAAAAAATCTATCGGGTGGCGGAGGCGGAGCTGGAAGAGAAATATCAGCGCGAAGGAGAATTTACCGTTGGCGGTCTTAAATACTCCTTGCTGCGTGAGGATGCCCGCAAAATGTTCACCGAGACGCAGAGTAGTGCCGTGCGCATCAAGCGCATCGTCGATGATCTCAAAGATTTCGCCCGCAAGGAAACTTCCGACCTTAATGAGATCATCGATCTCAACGAGGTTGTCAAAGTGGCCGTGCGGCTGGTGCAAAACTCTATAAACAAATCAACCTCCTGCTTTCACCTGGAGGAGCAGGAGGCCCTGCCGACCTTTCACGGCAATCGGCAGCGCATTGAGCAGGTGATCATCAATTTGCTGCTTAATGCCTGTCAGTCGATTACGTCGTGCGGACAGGGAATCTGGGTGCGCAGTTATCTGGATGGCGAGAGCGACGAAATCGTTTTGGAAATTCAGGATCAGGGGAAAGGGATCGCCCCGGAGCATTTATCGCAGTTGACCGACCCCTTTTTCACGACCAAACGGGAACAGGGGGGAACCGGGCTGGGGTTGTCCATTTCTGCGGGAATTATCGCCGAACACCAGGGAATTCTTGAGTTTCAATCGGAATTAGGCGTGGGGACCACAGTCTTCATGCGGGTGCCGCGGCAAGGGAAGGATTAAAAAACATGACCGAAACTCTGTACCCGGCTTTTCCAATCTTATTAATCGACGATGAATCCGCCTGGCTGCGCAGCATGACTATGAGTCTGGCCCTGGATGCGGGAATTACCAATGTCATCCGCTGTCAGGACAGCCGTGAGGTCGCAACCATCCTGGCCACGGAGAAGGTCGGGCTGGTGCTGCTCGATCTGAATATGCCGCACCTCTCCGGAGAAGCCCTGCTGACCCAGATCGTTGAAAATTATCCGAGTGTTGCCGTCATTATCGTCAGCGGAATGAACCAGATCGATACAGCGGTCAACTGCATTAAAAAGGGCGCGCTCGACTATTACGTCAAGACCGTTGAAAAGGAACGTCTGCTTAAAGGCGTGCAGCGGGCGGTCAAAACTATCGAGCTGGAACATGAGAACAGCGCCATGCGGAATCGCTTCTTTACCAGCCAGATCGAACACCCCGCGGCCTTTCAGGATCTGATCACGCAGGATAAATCGATGTACTCGATTTTCCAATATATTGAAGCGATCGCCGGCAACTCCCACCCGGTCCTGATCACCGGGGAGAGTGGGGTGGGCAAGGAACTGGTCGCACGGGCCATCCACACCTTAAGCGGTCGCACAGGGCCGCTGGTTTCCGTCAATGTCGCCGGCCTGGACGATACGGTCTTTTCCGACACCCTGTTCGGTCACCGCAGAGGGGCCTTTACCGGAGCCCTGGATATGCGCAAGGGAATGGTTGAAAATGCCAACAACGGCACCTTTTTTCTTGATGAGATAGGGGATCTCAGTGTTGCCTCGCAAGTGAAGCTATTACGGCTATTACAGGAAGGAGAATATTTTCCCCTCGGGGAAGATATCCCCAAACGCATGAACGCGCGGATTGTGGTGGCAACCCATCAGGATCTTGCTGCGCTTCAGGAAGAAGGGCGAATGCGCACGGATCTTTATTATCGGCTCTGCGGCCATCATATCGAAATACCGCCACTCCGCCAGCGCCAGCAGGACATCCCCCTACTCCTCGACTATTTCCTGGAACAGGCAGCCCTGGAGATGGGCAAAAACAAACCGACGGTGCCCAAGGAACTGCCCCTGTTACTGGCCAACTACCATTTCCCCGGCAATATCCGCGAACTCAAGGGGATGGTCTTTGATGCCATGAGTCTGCACAAGACCAAGATGCTGTCCATGGATGCCTTCAAACGCGCTATTGACAAACAGCCGCTTCATAGCCAGGGCAGCGCCAAAACGGTTCCGGCCAGCACCTTTGTGGCCGATGCTCCCTTACCCCAGCTGAACGAAGTAGCCAACCTGCTGATCCATGAAGCCATGCGCCGAGCCCAGGGGAATCAGTCCCTGGCGGCCCGCCTGATCGGGGTTTCCCAGCCGGCACTGAATAAACGCCTCAAACGTTCGCAACAATGATCCACCAAGTCGATGGTGCCGCCGCAGGCAGAGGTCCCCGCATGATCTTTCCTGCAAGTGCCTGTGGCATTAACCCTTTTCTCAGTGAAAGTACTTTATTTTATGGATTTTGAGCTTTGGCAATATGCCGTTGTTTTTATATTGATTGGTTTTTCCGGCTTCATTGATTCCATTGCCGGCGGTGGTGGGCTGATTTCCGTACCGACCTACATGGCGGTTGGGGTTCCTGTTGAATTCATCCTCGGCACCAATAAATGTGTCAGTTCAACTGGCGCCACCTTTGCCGTTGGCAGATATATCATGAGCAAAACGATCTTCTGGAAGACCATGATCTATGCCGTCATTGCGGCCTTGATCGGTTCAGCCATTGGCGCCAGACTGTCAATCTTCATGTCGAAAAATCTGATGTTCCTGGCGCTACTGGTTGTCATCCCGACAATCTTCTATCTCCAGGCCAGACAACGTAATCTGGACAGCGAAATGCCCGCTCTGCCGCAAACCAGTCAGATCCTTCGGGTGATGCTCATCGGGCTGGTGATGGGGGGCTACGACGGCCTTTTCGGCCCTGGCACCGGGACCTTCATTCTGCTCGCCTTTATGGCCTTTTTGCACATGTCAGCCAGGGAGGCCAGTGCCAATGCCCGGATCGTCAACTATGCATCCAACCTCTCGGCATTCTTTTACTTTTTAGTTCAAGGGCGAATCTTCTGGCCGATTGCCTTGGTCGCGGTCGCGGGATCGATCTGCGGCAACTGGCTCGGCAGCGGGTTGGTGCTCAGCAATGCGGATAAAGTCGTCAAACCCGCTTTCCGTTTTGTCCTGATCGCCTTGCTCCTGAAATGCGCCTATGACCTGTATGTTGGCGGGTTCTGATCTGTAACATGGCCAGCAATGCCCATTATGAAGCGCAACGGGGCCTGAGGGTTCATAAGCAGTCGATTGCTGAGCTAAAGATCCTCCACTCCGCGTAGCTCTGCATCGAAGCGATGTATGGAGAAAAAACCCGCTAAACCGCTTTGGCATTGCTAAAAACCCTTTAATTTGTTAACGATGCCATAACAATCTGAATTTCTCGCACCAAGCGTTACTCAACTCAAACCAACTGGAGGGGCCTGTGAAAACCAGAGACCTGCTCGCCATACATGTCATGCGGGCCGTCACCGCAGCGCATCCCGAACTGCTAAAAAAACAGCTGATAAATGATGGCAGCGCTGTCGATACCGTCCTGGACATTTTCGACGAAGCTAAAGCCAAAATCAGCCAGCGCTATCCGGAAGCGGACCACGCCTTCGCTGACGACTGAGCACCACTGGCCGGACCGGAAGATTGAACGCCGATATATCTTTTCACAAAAAGTGTGTGGTTTGTGTTGCTGCGGTGAGTCCGGGAATTGTCATATCGACCATCGGTTGGATCATGACCTTGACCGTTGTTCGTATATCCATGCGGTCATTTAAATGGCGAATGGAGGATAGCGATATCCAGCCAATCATGAAATTAAGTGACCATCGAAAAAAAACGATTGTCTGGAATTCCAGGCAATCGTTTTTTTTATAAGTCAACTCTTCGAAAATTCAAGTTTCCAGCAAGGCGCAGAGTACCTCAGGGGAAACTTCACTCAGAATGACTCACCCATATATTATCAACTGTACCGTCAGATTGTTTCCAGATCACAATGGCTTTCCCGTCGTTATTTATGGCGAGTTGAGGAGCGTACGCACCTTCGTTACTGCTGACCACCGTATCCGTATCCCCCCAGGATGAGGCCGTGGTGCTGTAAACATTAGACCAAATGTTACCAACTGCACCGTTCGATTGTTGCCAAACAGCAATCGCATTTCCTTCACCATCCATGGCGAGTTGCGGGTAATACCCGCTTTCGCTATTATTCTCTATCTTTTCCGCAGTACCCCAGGCAGAGGATGACCCATCGTAACGATTCGACCAAAGGCTATCAACGGTACCGTCTAATTGAAGCCAAACGGCAATGGCATCCCCCCCGCCATCCATGACGATCTGGGGGTAGCTTGCGCTTCCGCTGTTGTTCTCTATCTTTTCTGCCGTCCCCCAGGCAGAGGATGTCCCATTGTAGCGATTCGACCAAAGGCTATCAACGGTACCGTCTGATTGAAGCCAAACCAATAGGACGTTACCAGTACTATTCATGGCAACCTGGGGAGAGTTCGCACTTTCGCCGCCAGAGGTAATCTGCTCTGCGGTTCCCCAAGACAGTGTGGTGGCATTGTACCGATTCACCCAAATGGCATTCTCTGTGCTGTCACCATGCTGCCAAGCCACGATGGCATTCCCAGCCTTATCCATAGCAATTTTGGGAATGTAAGCGGTGCCGGCGCTGCTACTATCTAACTGTTCTGGCGTTCCCCAGGATAACGTCGTACCGTTATAGCGGTTGGCCCAGATATTGACAACTGAACCGCCAGATTGTCTCCAGACAGCGATGGCGTTACCCGCATTATCTATAGCAAGTCGAGCTGAATAAGCACTTTCGCTGGTACTTTCTAGCTCCTCCGCTGTCCCCCAAGATAAGGTTGAGGCATCGTAACGGTTAGCCCAAATGTTATACTTGCTGCCTTCAGATTGTTGCCAAACCACGATGGCATTCCCAGTGCTGTCCATAGCGACCTGAGCAGAGTAAGCATCGCCACTGATATTTTCTATCTTTTCCGCTCCTTCCCAGGATGAGGTTGTCACATTGTAACGATTAGCCCAAATGTTATTCACAGTGCCATCATATTGAGTCCAGACCGCGATAGCGTTACCCTTCGCGTCCATGGCAACCTGCGGAGAGTAGGAGTTGCCGCTGTCATCTGTAATCGTATCAGCTATCCCCCATCCGCTAAATTGGTTATTACCTCCGTTATCACCATTGTTATCGTTACCGCTACTCCCATTGTTACCGCCACCACCACCGCAACCATTTAACAATAAACAAAACACTAAAATTCCGCATGAAATCACTCGTCGTACAAATCCTGACATTATTTGATGCTCCTTTCTGAAGCAAAAGAGGGAAAGGATAACCACTGTCTTTGTAAATAAGCTCAATGCCTCCCATATAATTAGTTTCCAATCTGAAAACTTAATTATCGCCGTCCAGTGTTTTTGGATGACAACTAATTAATTGACAATACTCACAAAATGGCATTCCGTGTTCTGATACCAGATATTTTCAGTTTTCACCATAAAAAGTATTGAAGCGTTTCTTCTCTGCTAACAACCCCTCACCCCTGCCCAAGAAAACGGCATTCCACGGCCAGCCACTCAAGGCCCAGATCCCTAAAAAACAATAAATGGAATTACGTATTCGGAAAAAGCAAGAATAAAAAAAAGAGCTGTTCCAAACTGAGACAAGCATCTCTGCAAAGGCAGACCAACGCCCTCCTAATCTATCTACAGCTACTCAATCATAAATATAAAGTCTCATTTATACTGTCATGACGTCAACGTCAGCAAAACAATTTTCTTTTACTCCCAGTTTTTTAAAAATTCTGACCTAGTATTAATACCGCAAATCCTGCGCCCGTTTTTTCTGATAAAAACAATAATCTTCTCTTTAGCGCTGCTTACATAGAGTAAAGACTACCGCTCTTAATTCGGTGAAAAGCTCACTATGGGAGCCTCAAAATCTTCTTTTCAAAGAGCAAGAAGGAGGAGGCCAGAAGCTTGTTTATCCTCACTTTCACGTTATAAATTGAAGGGTAAATTAATCCCGATTCAGACCGGACATCATCATGCAAAGGGGAACCCATGAAAAAGTGGACAGGATATTTCTTGCTCTTGAGTGGACTGGTATTTTCTCTGTGGATCGGCATTGGCCAGGGCTTTGCCGCTAGCAAACAGGAACATGTACACCATATGGCCCATAGCGTCATGCCTTTCGACATCTCACAAACAGAACATATCTTCCGCATGACAGAATATGGTGGCGTCCAAAAGATCATTGCCAGAAACCCTGATGACACGGATCAGATTGTCCTGATTCAGCAGCATCTTCGTCACGAAGCTGCAAAATTCCAGCAGGGAGATTATTCGGACCCGGCTAAATTGCATGGTGCCGACATGCCCGGGCTCAAAGAGCTGCAAGCCGGCGCAGCAGGGGTCAAGGTGTCCTACGCCAACATTCCCGGCGGGGCTGAGATAACCTTTGCAACAACCAATTTACAACTGCTCACAGCGCTGCATCGCTGGTTTGGGGCTCAACTGTCCGAGCATGGCCCTGATGCCAGGGCCGAGTAGACCGACGCACCAGCATCTTTTTACTCGCTCAAGAGCCTTTCATAAGCTCAGCCGGTGGGCAATAAGATGATCAGTAGGGGGATCAGAAACAAGCCGATCATGGTCGAATAGGAGACGATACTCGCCGCCATGTCCCCATCCAGCCCCTCCATGGAGGAGAAGGTCAGGGTCATGATCCCGGAGGGTGCTGAGGAGAGCAGCAGGACCATGGTCCGTTGCAACCCATGCAGGTCAAACAGCAGGGTACAAACCAGCCCGGCACCCAGGCCACCCAACATCCTCAGAACAACGGCGGTTACCAACGGAGCGGCACGGCAAATCCGGGCGTCAAAATAAATTCCCAGCGGAATCATCATCAACGGTGTAACCAAACCACTGAGGATGGCGAGGAATTCACTGGCGACTGTCGGCAGTTGCACTTTGCCCAGGTTGAGGATAAGAGCGACAACCAAGGCCACCAAGGGTGGGGAAGAGACAAACCTTTTCAATAGAAAAAAGACGCTTTGACCGTTTCCACGGCCATATCTGCAGGCATTGATATAGATAAAGGAGAAAGCAACTATCGCATGGCCGAAATCGAACAGAGACGCTATGGCCATCCCCCTGGGGCCGTAAACAGACAACGCAAAGGGATACAAAAAGCCTGTATTCATCATCACCGCACCGATCATGAAAGCCCCCAGGGTCCTCCGTTCCAGGGTCAATCGCCTGCTGACGATCCAGGCCAGCCCGTAAATACCGAAATCGATGGCGGCGGCAGAAAGCGGAATAGCGATAAGCTCGATTGACAATTCAAGCTTGGGAATAGCCCGCAGAAACAGCGCAGGCGCAGCAACATAAAAAAATAGTTTGAGAAACAGATCGGCATTTGCCTTGTTAAAAATGCCGCACCTGCGCAGCAGGACACCCAGGGCAAACGTTAGCAAGACCGGAGCAATTTTCACCAAAACAGGTGACATGACAAAAACCAGGGCAAGAGGTTAAGAGGAGCTGTGGATTTCCTCTGAAAATGCGGTCATAACGTGCTTTTGGGTGAGAGACCGGCCCCACGGCAAAATGTGCCGGGAAGAGCCGAATATCTTGTTATTTTTTGTACGGTACCATTTAATATGCGGTTTGCAAATCAACAGCTTCATGGCTCACCTCCCGGCGCAAAAGAAATACGCAAAAAACTGGTGTAAAACATGAAAGAGTGAGTGGTGGACTTCCGGCCTCATGGCGTCTCTTGCTGCGGTATAGTGCTATAATAGTCACTGAGTGCGGGAACCAGGAAAGGAACAACCACAAATGGCCGGTATCTTTACGTCCCTGATGGCTTTCATGCAAAAAATATCGCGGACTCCTGCTAATTACTGGGGAGAGTTTATTATCGACATTCCGTTGGGTATTTTCCTCTTTTATGAAGGTCTTCATCTTGGCAACATAGCCCCAGCAGCTGCCCTGCTCACCACTCTGGCCGGGCTACTTTTTTTCAGTCTTCTGGAATATATTGTTCATCGGCAGGTGTTTCACGGCTCAATCATGTTCATCGTCAAGAGCCACCAATTACATCATGAGGCCCCCCTGGGCTATGACGGAGTTCCTTTTTTTCTTCCGGCTTTGCTTCTGACGATATTGAGCGGGCTTTTTTCTTTATTCCTGCCCCTGAACTACACGTTGCTTCTGGCTGCGGCCATCGATTGTGGTTATGTCTGTTATGGCCTGGGCCACTTTCTCATTCATCACCACCATTTTCGCAATCGCCTGGCCCAACGTTGGGCATCCCATCATCTGATCCATCATTTCCATCCGGATACCAATTTCGGAGTCACAACCCCGCTGTGGGATAAGATCCTGCTGACACGATATATTCATTCCCGCTAAAGCCAAAAGACAGGGCTCCGGCAGGAAACCTGACCGAAATTGCAAAAGGGATCGTTTCAGCAAACAGAAAAACACGACGCTAACGATGAGACCATACTCATTCCGGACATCTTCTTGAGAAAGGAGGACAGCATGCCAAAGACAGCTCTGTTTGTATTCAATGGAGACCCCATGTGTTTCATTCATGTCCTATTAAACGCTTTGGACCTGAAAGAACAGGGAGCGGAGGTAAAAATCATCATTGAGGGTGCAGCGGTCAAACTGCTTCCGGAACTGGACAAGCCGGCCAATCCGTTGCACGCCCTGTGGCAGAAAACCCTTGCCGCAGGGCTGGTGGACGGTGTCTGCCGGGCCTGTGCGGGAAAACTGGGCACCCTGGAGGCGGCAAAGGAACAAAACCTACCGCTATTGGGTGCCATGTCCGGGCATCCGGCGATTTCAGCATACATGAAAAGTGGCTATAAAATTATCACGTTTTAGCGGTAGCCATTCGAACTAAAACCCACCAGGTCGCAAAAGGCCGGCCTGGTGGGTCATGTCTTACCGATCGCTCGGCAAAGGACCGGAGGTATCCGGTCCAGCGGATAACCCTTGACGGTCAGGTCAAACGAAGTTGTTCGCTCCGGCCGGTTCCATGGTTGGTGAGTCGATTCTGATCGCGCAAGCTGAAACGCATGAGCAATTGCCGCATCTGCTCAGCCTGGCTGGACAGCTCTTCTGCGGCAGCGGCACTCTGCTCGGCGCTAGCAGTATTCTGCTGCGTCACCTGATCTACCTGACCAAGGCCGATGTTGATCTGGCTGACCCCCTGGGCCTGCTCATTGGTGGCAATGGATATTTCCCCGATCAGATCATTCACCTTGGTGATATCCACCACGATCGCCTCAAGGGATTTCGCGGTATTTTCGGCAATGGCTACGCCGTCACCGGCTTTGACCACCGAAGCTTCAATCATTTCGGCGGTCTCTCCGGCGGCCTTGGCACTGCGCGCGGCAAGATTCCGCACCTCTTCCGCCACCACCGCGAATCCTTTGCCATGCTGACCGGCGCGAGCGGCCTCCACCGCAGCATTCAAGGCCAACAAATTGGTCTGGAACGCTATTTCATCAATCACCTTGATGATTTTATTGATGTTCTGGCTCGACGCATTGATCTCCGCCATGGCCAGGATCATCGCTTCCATCTGCTGATTCCCGCTTAACGCCGAATCTTTGGCCTTTGCGGAGAGCAGGTTGGCCTGGGTTGAGTTTTCCGCATTGAAGCCGGTCTGGTGACTTAATTCCTGTACCGAGCTTGAGATCTCTTCCAACGAGCTAGCCTGTTCAGTCGCCCCCTGAGACAGGCTCTGGCTGCCATCGGCCACCTGCGCGCTGCCGGACGCGATCTGCTCTCCGGCAGTCTGGACCTGTGCCAACAGGTCGTTAAGGCTGTCCACCATCTCATGCAGCGCCATCCCCAGTCCGTCTTTCTCAGAAGAAATCTGCACCTCCACATTCAAATTTCCCGCAGCGATCTGCTGCGCCGCTTCGGCATTTCTGAGCAGGTTGTCCGCCATATTGTCCAGGGCCTCGCCCAGTTGGCCAATTTCATCCGCCCTGTTCATATTCAGACGCTGGCTAAAATCCCCCAAGGCAATTTCCCGAGCCAAAGCAACTCCGCGAATGATCGGTCCGGTAATGGTCTTTATCAACAACCCGGTAACCAAAATTCCAAACAGCAAAGCACTCCCGGTCAGCATCTTGACCCAGTTCGAAGCCGCCTCATTGGCAGCCTGCAATTGCTGTCCGAGGGTATCCTGCTCTTTTTTGATCCCCTCTTTGAGCTGAACCGTCATGTCGGCAACCTTGGGTCCGATCTTGTCAATAGTTCCCGAGATCAGAACATTGCGCGCGTTCGTGGCGGTGACGTATTTGGCAAAAGAGCTGAAATAAGTATCCTGATCGGCTCTGATCCTGCCTAACAGGCCCTGCTGCGCCTCATCGGTTACATTTGCAGCCAAATTGTCCAGTAGCTGCAGAAAAGTCGCCCTTTCCTGCTGAACACGGTCGACAGCGGCCTGAGTATTTTGTTCGAAAAACTTCATGACGTAGAGCCGGGCCAGCATGACATTTCTCAACCCGAGCGCGGCGTCATAGGCCGTTCCGATCTCGCCGCCCTGCTCAGCGCGATGCAACAGCTTGGTCAAGGTCTTCTCCATTTGGGGGCCGAGAATATTGAGGGTGCCTTTTTCCTGCTCATCCATTTCGGCCATTCGTTCAATCACTTTCTGAAAGGCTTCCTGGTAGGTAATCAGGTCCTCAGCAATGCTTTTGATCGCCTGTTGCCGATCAGCTTCTTCAACTTCATTCTCCGCTCTGCTAATCAGTTCCTTGAAAGCCTGAAGATGCCATTGAAATTCCTCCAATTCCTTTTTATCCTTCGATTTCATAAAATTTTTGGTTGCCAGCTGAACTTCCAGCATATTGGCCTGAATGTTCCCGACCAGATTGTTCTCCAGGGCCAGATCCCGATACTCAGCAAACCCTTGCGCTGATATGGACATGCTGCGCACACCGATCAGACCAACCCCTAATAGCAGCAGTAATAGCAAACCGAAGCTTAAAGAAAGTTTTTTTGCCAGAGACAGATTTCTAAACATTGTGTATCTCTCCTAGTAGAGGATTGAGGATGATCAAAAAGTCGCCGTTTTTATTCCGTCGCCGAAAAACCCGCTGTGATCCCGAACCGGGTCATTCCTTTTCAGGAGAAATCACCGAGCAGCTGCCATTGTTTTCGTCCAAACAAAAAGCCCCTCTTCGGATGCGAAGAGAGGCTTCAAGGGCTTGGTTTCATCTTCGGCAACCCGGCTATCCTCGTGGGACCCGTAGCTTTGCGTCACCGGATTGCTCCGGTTTTGCTCTTATCGGAATTTAATTGATCGTGAAAATATTACTAAATCAGTAGCCTTATGAATAAATAAATCGGAATTTTCCTCCAAAATATTCCCAAATTTACTTGGCAATAAACCACAATCTGCTGTGAATGCCCCTTATGTGGTATTTTTTAAATATAGTCTCTGAATTTACGACAATCAACAAAAAGAAAAAAATAGTAAAAGTGTAACAGACCATCAATTGCAGACAGGGGCACACCAGCCAGACAGCCAGAAAGGAAACGATCCGCTGACGGCAACCGACAGAGGCCGTATCATTTATTTTTCCCACGGCGGCGTGCAATCCCCCTTTGCGGGGAAAAGAGCCGTCGCTTTTCAGTGGAACAGTTAAAAACGGAACAGCATCTCCCGATTTTTGCCAGTTCTTCGCAAAAATCATCTGGAAGATGGAAAATCATTGGCAAATCAAGGCATAATGACATCTTAAGGAATTTTTCCACCCAGGCTGCGGAGGTGTTCATGCCATCCCAAACCGGGCACAGTCAAATAGCAGGATTGGCTGGCTGGTTCATTGTCACTTTTCTGGCCGCTATTGTTGGCGCGGCGGCGTCTCTCCACGCCAAAGTCGTCTATATTCACCTATTCAAACCGGCCTGGGCGCCTCCGGCCGCAATCTTCGGACCGGTCTGGACCTTTCTCTATCTGCTCATGGCTGTCGCGGCCTGGCTGGTCTGGCGGGTAAACGGATTTGCTACGGCTCGAACCGCCCTGTCCCTTTATCTTGCCCAGCTCTTCTTCAACGGCTTGTGGAGCTGGCTATTTTTTGGCTGGAAGCAGGGTGCTTTGGCCCTGGCAGACATTACCCTGCTCTGGGTTCTGATTCTGGCGACCATCATTCGTTTCTGGAGCGTCAGCCCACTGGCCGGGATCTTACTCCTCCCCTATCTGGCCTGGGTCAGCTTTGCCACGGTGCTGAATCATGCGGTCTGGCAGCTTAATCCGCTGATTCTTGGCTAATTCGTTGTCATCCGGAAACACTGGATGGCAATAATTAAGCTTTCAGATTGGAAACGAGAAGCCTTCCGTTGTCCCAATAAAATCAATAGCTTATGCGGATGCGTACATTGTTACACCGCACAAATAAGCCTGCAGATTGACGCTGCTACAGCGGAAAAAGCCGTTTCCGGATGAAAACTAATTCGCAGCCGATAAAATCCGCGAAGGAACATTGTCAATGTTTCAAAAACGCCGGGGGAAAATACCTTTTCTCCAGCTTAAAACAAGGTGAGAAAACGGAAAGGTCGAAACATGAAAAACAGCTTACTTTTGGTCATCTTTATTTTCGCAATGTCCAGCACGGTTGCCAGGGCCGCCCAAACGGATCCGGAACGAATCATTGTCCTCGACCCGCAGACCTTTATCAAAACGAACCAATCCATTGAAGGGACTGAAATTATCCAACTGTTCAAAGTCACAAATGATGAGATCACCCTTGTCGACGCCATTAAGATCGATGAAAAGACCGTCAATTTCAAGCCTCTGATCGAGTATCGAAAACTCACGATCGAAAAAAAAGACTAGTGTCCCGGGGAAATGCACTTAATTCCTCTGCTTATAAGAAAATCATTAAACCGGAGTTTTCATCGGCAGCAGGAAAGAGGTATAATCTGCGAAACCTATGCTTCGCTTCGGCTATGAGCCCGCGGCCAGCAGCTGAGATTCGCTCGCGACAACTTGCAATGAGATGACCAACGAAAGCCCCCCCATGACATTACTGACTTTTATCAAAGGCAGGTGGAAAACTTTGACTCTGCTCCTCCTGGCCACCATAATCATGTTGTCCCTTTGGCCCCAGGATCAACTCCCTCCGGTTCCCGGCAACGATAAGATTCATCATCTGCTCGCCTATACGGCCCTGATGTTTCCTGCCGCGCTGCGAAAGCCCAGATATTGGCAGCTGATCGGCGTTTTATTCATTCTGCTCAGTGGCGTCATTGAGCTGATTCAACCGTATGTCCATCGTTACTGCGACTGGCGGGATCTGGCGGCAAATGCCACCGGAGTTTTTTGCGCCATGATTCTGGCAGAGCTATTTAATAGAACAATCAAAGGAGCTGCATCATGATCAATGTTATTGCATCCATCAAGATCAAAGAAGGCCAGAAAAATAGTTTTTTGGACATTTTCAAAGCCAATGTCCCCAATGTCCTGGCCGAGAAAGGTTGCCTGGAATATATCCCGACGGTTGATGTCGATAGCGGGTTGCCTCCGCAGCAGCAGGATTCATCCGTTGTCACCATTCTTGAAAAGTGGGCCAGCCTTGACGACCTTAAAGCTCACCTGGTCGCACCTCATATGCTCGCTTACCGGGAGCAGGTCAAGGAGCTGATTGTTCAGTCCTCCATCAAAGTCCTGACTGCAGCCTGAGAAGCTCGGCGACAAAATTCATTGCCCCTCACCGACGCGGAGTAAACCGCCGGTGAGGCAGGGAGCAAATAACAGAAGACCAGATCGGCGACTTATACAACGTTCGGCAACCACCACGGTCAAGGCTTTACCATGGATTTGCTTCACCAGCACCTGCTGATCATCCCGGCAATTTTTTTCTTTGCCGCCTTCGTTCACGGCAGCATCGGTTTCGGCTTTCCGATGCTGGCGACGCCATTGCTGGCCCTTGTGACCGATCTGCAAACCGCCATCATCCTGACTCTGCTACCCTCCTTCATTATCAATCTGGTCAGCATCCTCAGTGAAGGCAACCTGCTCACCGCCAGCCGTCGCTACCTTCTGCTCGCGTTGTTCGCCATGCTCGGCAGTGCCTGCGGCACGCAAATTCTGATTTTCACCTCGCCCGACAAATTCAAGATTCTGCTCGCGGTGGTCATCCTGCTCTACCTGGCCGCAGGTCGAGTAAACCTGACGATTCCCTGGATTGCAGCCAACCCCGGACCAGCCAAGATCGCGTTCGGTTTTTCTGCGGGCCTGGTCGGTGGGCTGACCAATGTCATGGCCCCGGTCCTGATCATTTATTCCCTGGAAGCCAAACATTCCAGGGCGGAGACCATTCAGGCCGCGAATTCCTGTTTTCTGCTCGGCAAACTTGCCCAATTACTGATGTTCAGCTTGGCCGGAGCATTTACCAGCACACAATTGGGCCTGTCCCTGACCATGCTGCCGGTGGTCGGCCTGACCCTGGCAGCCAGCTTTGCCCTGAAAAGGAGAATTCAGCCGGCAGCCTACAAAAACGCATTAAAGATTCTGTTGTTCCTGCTTGCCATGGCGCTCATCGTTCAGGTCGGCAAAGCCCAGCTCGCCCACAGCGGGGTTCTCTTTGGTTGACATCCGCTTCGTTTTGCGCTTGGATACCTGATCAGAGCAGCATTCCTGAAGCTTTTCAGGCAAGCCGTTACTGCCCATCGGCCCCGATCCCCAGACGGTTATCGGGCCGAGTTCTGCTATCACGACTGATCAAAGGCTGCCGCGACTGATCCGGACACAGACTCGATGAAAAACCAAAATGAAAAGGCCCTGTTGGATCGCTTCACCCCTGCCCAGGCCTTGATGTTTTATTATGCATTGACCATTCTGCTTGGGGCCTTGCTGCTGACCACCCCCTGGGCGGCTCACGGTAAGCCACTCTCCTTTGTTGATGCATTGTTCACCGCCACCTCGGCGCAATGCGTAACCGGCCTCAGCGTCATTGATATCGGCACTCGTCTGAGCGGCTTTGGTCAGTTCGTCGTCCTGATGCTGATCCAGATCGGCGGGCTCGGGATCATGACCTTTTCCGTCTACCTGTTCATTTACCTGCGGGTCGGAGTCAGTATCCGTGGTCGCTGGATCATCAACGAAACCTTGCTGCATACCCCGATCAGTTCCTGGCGGGAACTGATCCGTGACATTTTCCTGATGACCCTGATCATCGAAGCCATGGGAACTCTATTGTTGGCCGTTGCTTTTGTCCCTCGCCTCGGCTTCTGGCCGGGTCTCTACAGCGCCATATTCCATTCGGTTTCCGCATTCTGTAACGCCGGTTTTTCCCTGTTCCCGGACAGCCTGATCTCCTATCGCGCCAACCCGCTGGTCAATATCACCTTACTCATGCTGATTGTGCTGGGCGGTATCGGCTTCCTGGTGATTCGGGAACTGCTGCAGACCGGTTACAGCAAAATCACCCGTCCGCAACGGACAGTGCGCATCTCCCTGCACACCAAAATCGTCCTGGTCACGACCATGGTGTTGATTGTCGGTGGCAGTCTTGCCATCGGGATCATCGAAAACAATGCGGCCCTGGCCGGCATGCCCATGGCGGAAAAAATCTGGACATCCCTGTTTCAGGCGATTACCGCGCGGACCGCGGGATTCAACACTATTGACCTGAACAGCTTTGAAGTCCCGACCGTCTTCCTAATTATCTTTCTGATGTTTATCGGGGCATCTCCCGGTTCAGCCGGCGGCGGCGTCAAAACCACCAGCCTGGCCTTATTCTACGCAATTTTCTCTAGCCGGCTTAAAGGGCAACCGCACACCAGCCTGTTCCGGCGCACTATTCCGGATGATGCTATCAACAAAGCCTTTTCTCTGGTCCTGCTGGCCATCACCCTGATCGGCGTTGCTTTGTTTGCCCTGCTCATGGTGCAAGCAACAGATCTGGCCCATGAAAACAAACGGCTGTTTCTCAGCTATCTGTTTGAAACCTTTTCCGCCTTTACCACCACCGGCCTCTCCCTCGGCGCAACCAACTCTTTAACCGACATCGGAAAGGTCATCATCATTCTGTTGATGTTTGCCGGCCGGGTTGGCCTGCTAACCATGGCCTTTGCTATTGCCGGAAAAACCCGTAGCTTCAGCGCCCGCTATGCGGAAGAGAACATCATGATCGGCTAGTAGTCGCTGACCAACAGCCTACAGAGTACCTGCGCGGCATTTACCGTTGTGCAACTCCTGCCGGCAACAGCCGGAGAAACAAGAGATAACCAGTGGAGATGTTTTTATGAAAAAGAAATTTTGCGTCATCGGCCTGGGCCACTTCGGTTTTCATGTTGTCCGCACCCTGCATGAAGCCGGTCACGAAGTGATTGCAATAGACGCGGACAAAAATAAAGTCCAGGCGGCCAAGGATATCTGTGCCTACGCCATTCTCAGCGATGCCGCCAACAAGGATTTTCTGAGCAGTCAAGGTGTGGCAGAGATGGATGCGGTGATCGTCTCTATGGGAGACCGTTCCCACCTGGCAACCCTGGTGACCCTCTACCTGAAGGAACTCAAGGTCAAACGCATCCTGGTCAAAGCCCTCAACGCAGATCATGGCCGCATTCTGGAACGAGTCGGAGCCACTGACGTGATTTTCCCGGAAAAAGAGATGGCGCAACGGCTGGCCCACAACCTGACCAGCCCGAATATTCTGGAATTCATTCCGCTGGCCGAAGATTATTCCCTTTCCGAGTTGGAGCCGCCCAAGCACTTCATCGGCAAAACCCTCAGCGAGCTGGACCTGCGGAAAAAGCACCGGGTCACGGTCATTGCCATCAAAGATGTCTTGAGTGATCACTTTATCCCGGCACCGCCTCCCGATTACCTGATCAAAAACAGCGACATCCTGATCCTGATCGGAAAACCGGACGACATCGACAACTCTTTCGAAAAATAAAACACGCATTCGTTTATGGATTTCCCCTTGAGAAGCCTGCTGATGGCAGCAGGCTTCTCATCCGCAATAAACATTCCAGCCCCCGCCTTCACTTAAATCAGCTCCTTTTTCATCACCGGTCATCCTTTTCAATCAGCCCTTTTAATCTTTCTGGCGGACCAATTTTGCATTGTCTTTTCCCACTAATTCTAGTATAAATGAGACACTGTTGCGGATTATGAAACCAATAGTCATTTCCCCCATCATCACTTGATGGACATGCGGGTTTCCCGTTACTTTTCAAAAGCTTTTCCGACCCGCGCCTTTATAACTTCATTTTGTTGTATGCAAAGGAGCAGTTATGAAAAGAAATTTCCTGATCACCGCATTGTTTAGCCTGCTTATCCTTTTGCTAGCCAGTGGGCCGGCACTGGCAGCGTCCTTCCCAAGCAAAACCATAACCGTTATCTGTCCCTGGTCGGCCGGGGGGGGAACCGATACAATTCTACGCGGGCTCGCCAAACAGACCGAACCCTTTTTGGGCCAGAATATTACCGTGGTCAACAAGACCGGCGGTGGCGGTGCCATCGGTCATGGCGCTGGAATTCGTGCCCGCCCCGACGGCTACACCGTGACCATGGTCACTTTTGAAATCATTTCTTTGCCTCCGCAGGGTTTGGTCCCCTTCACCTACAAAGACTATGATCTGCTGATGCGGGTCAACATGGACCCTGCCGCCATTACCGTCCCCAAGGACGCTCCCTATAACACCATCGCTGAATTTGTTGCCTACGCCAAAGCTCATCCGGGAGGAATCAAGGTCGGCCATTCCGGGCCGGGTTCGGTATGGCAGATTGCCGGCGGCATCTTTGCCGAAAAAGCTGGCATCGATCTGACCTTTGTCCCCCATGACGGTGCTGCACCGGCGGTAACCGCACTGGTCGGTAAACATATTCAGGCGGTTTCCGTCAGCCCGGCCGAAGTCCAGGGGCAGGTTGAAGCCGGTTCACTGAAAATGCTGGCCGTGATGAGTGATTCGAGGCTCCCGAACTTTCCCGACGTTCCAACCATGAAAGAAGCCGGTTACGACGTCAGTTTCGGAACCTGGCGCGGACTCGCGGTTCCCAAAGGAACTCCGGCTGAGGTCAAGAAAGTTCTCCATGACGCCTTTAAGAAAGGAATGGAAAGTGAAACGTTCCTGAAGTTCGCCAAGGACTCGGGCCTGGGTCTGGCCTACCTGCCTGCCGATGCCTGGGGCAAAGATCTTGAAGTTGCCTCTACCAATGTTGCCAACACCATGAAAAAATTGGGCCTGGCCAAATAACCCTGAAGACTGCGCAAGGGGCAGAGCACACTCTGCCCCTTATTCTTTCCAGGTTGTGAATAACAATGAAACGAGCTGACTTAATATTCGGATTAATCGGACTCGCCTTGACCGGGTATGTTTGGGTGGTGACGGGAGGTTTTCCAGAAGACCAGGTGGTTCAAGTCGGCCCCGCCTTCTTTCCCAGAATTCTGGCTGTCGGCCTAGGTCTGAGTAGTCTGGCCTTGATCTTTAAGGCCTATTGTCATTGCCAGGAAACTCCCTCAGAGGGCACCCGCTTCAGCATCCATGATCCTGGCATCCAACGCGCTGGCATCGCACTGGCTGCAACAATCGACTATTGCTTTCTGCTGGAACCGTTCGGGTTCATACCGATCTCTATTATTTACCTGCTATTACTGATGCTGCTACTTCAAGAAAAGAAGTACTTGCAGATGATCGTGACAGCTGTCGCCGTCACCGGGGTTCTGTATCTGGTTTTCAGCCTGCTCCTTAATATCACCCTGCCAATGGGGTCGTTGTATGGATTTTGATCTTTTTTTGGATGGTTTTCTCAGCATTTTTCAATTAAAGCCAATGCTGATGGTCTTCCTCGGTGCCACGGGTGGGATCATGATCGGGTCATTGCCCGGGTTAACTGCCACTATGGGAGTCGCATTGCTGGTCCCGTTCACCTTTGGGCTGCCTATTGGTGAAGCGATGGGAATGCTATTGGGGATCTTCAGTGGCGCAATTTACGGTGGTTCCATCTCCGCGATCCTGATCCGAACCCCGGGAACTCCGGCCGCAGCGGCGACCCTGCTGGACGGTTATCCCATGACCAAACGTGGCGAAGCCGGCCGGGCTTTAAGCATCTCGGTTTTTTCCTCTTTTATCGGCGGGCTGACCGGCGCCCTGATCATGACCTTCCTTTCTCCACAAATCTCCAGGGTCGCCCTTGAGTTTAGCGCTGCCGAATACTTTGCCCTGGCGATCTTCGGACTATCCATTATCATTTCCGTGTCCGGCGGCTCCATCATTAAAGGGATCATGGCCGGATTCTTCGGCCTGCTGATTTCCACCATCGGCTTTGATCCGGTCTCCGGTTTCCCTCGCTTTACTTTCGGTTCCATGGATCTGTTGGAGGGACCAGCCTTTATCCCGACCCTGATCGGGTTGTTCGCCTTTTCCGAGGTATTCAAAGGGGTGGAAACCCTGGCGACCAGCAAGCAGGTGGTCAGCAAAATTACCAGTCTGCTACCGGCCTGGGCCGACATCAAGGCCACCTGGAAGGACATTCTCAAGTCGAGTGTGATGGGAACCTTCATCGGTTCAATCCCCGGAGCGGGCAGCGACATTGCTGCGTTTGTCGGCTACAGTGAGGCTAAACGACGCTCCAAACACCCGGAAAAATTCGGCAAGGGAACGATTGAAGGAGTCGCTGCAGCAGAATCCGCGAACAATGCTTGTACCGGTGGCGCCATGATCCCCTTGTTGTCTCTGGGCATTCCGGGCGATGCGGTCACTGCAGTGTTGCTGGGAGCATTCATCATCCAGGGACTGCGCCCCGGCCCCCTGCTCTATCGCGACCACATGGATGTGGTCTACTCAGTCTTTGCCGCCATGATCATGGCCAATATCGCCATGTTTATTGTTGGCTTGCTCGGGGTCCGTTTTTTTTCCAAAATCATTTCCATTCGTAAGAGCCTGCTGCTGCCGATCATTTTCCTGCTTTCCATCGTCGGCTCCTACTCCATGCGCAACAGCCTGTTCGATATTTGGGTCGCCCTCTGCTTCGGGGTCATCGGCTATGTCCTGCAGCGCAACCGGTTCCCGGTCTCTCCCATCCTCCTGGCCCTGATCCTCGGCCCCATGGCCGAAGCCAACCTCCGACGGTCCCTGATCATCAACGACGGTTCGATTATGGCAGTCATCTCACGCCCGATAACCGCAACCTTCCTGACCCTTGGCCTGCTCTCCCTGGTGACTTCGGTGCTGCGCCAAAACCGCATGAATCAGCGTCTCGCTGAGCTCACCGCACAAGCGGACGATGAAGACTGAACACGAGCGGTGAGTTGTTTGTATAAATTCTGAGTCATTTTTTCTGCTCTGCTGCCAAGGCGTGTCGCGGCAGGCCTGGCCAAAGCCAAGTCGAGAAGGCAGAACGTAGACAGCAGTAAGAAGAGCCAGAAGTAGAACTATAGAACTAACCGCACTGGACACTAGCGGCACAGCAAAACCGACCAGAGGCCCCCGCCAGCTCCGATCAGCATCTTCGGTCGGCACGCCTTTGCTGTTGGCGCAGACTTACCCTCCCGCGGCTATGCCGAGCAAAAAACTTCTCTTTCAGAACAAAAAAGGTGCAAATCCCCCTACCAAAATAATCGTAAATGCAGTATGACCGGGGCTGCTGTAGTTTACCCCATCATTTTTGAGGCAGAAGACCAATGATCCGATTGTTATTTCAGCTGCGCCACAACCTGGTGCTGCGGCGCAATCTTATCCAGGGCGGCTTTCTCATCTGGTGCCTGTTTCTCGGCTTTGAGCTGTCCCGTTTTGTGACCTACTTCATTAGCCGCGGGCAGACTCCACGGGTGGAGCGGCCACCGGGAGTCGAGGCCTTTCTCCCCATCGGCGCTCTGGTCAGCTTGAAGAACTGGTTGCTCAACGGCACCTTTGACCCGGTTCACCCGGCTGCGCTGGTTTTGTTTCTGACCTTTATCGCCATGGCCGTGCTGACCCGTAAATCCTTCTGCTCCTGGATCTGTCCGGTCGGAACCCTGTCCGAATGGCTATGGCGCAGCCAGGAACGGCTCTCCGGCAAACGCTTCCGATTATGGCGCCGTCTGGATCTTGTCCTGCGCGGGCTCAAATATCTGCTGCTGTTCTTTTTTGTCAAACTGATCCTGTTCGACATGCCCGCTCCGGCCCTCAAGGGGTTTCTTGCATCCCCCTACTGGGCCCTCAGCGATGTCAAGATGTTGCACTTTTTCACCGCCCCCTCGCTGCTGAGCCTGATCGTGGTTCTGCTGTTGGTGGTGGGGGCCTTCTTTATTCGTCAGTTCTGGTGCCGCTACCTGTGCCCTTATGGGGCGTTGCTGGGGCTGCTCAGCTGGCAAAGTCCCTGCCGGATCACCCGGGACCCGGCGGGATGCACGAACTGCGGCAGCTGCGACCGGGCCTGCCCGGCTTCCATCCAGGTGTCACACAGCCAGCGGGTGACCTCGCCGGAATGCACCGCCTGCCTGAGTTGCATCAATAACTGCCCTGAAGAGAAGGTGCTCGGAATGGGCATCAGTGGCAGCCGGAAGCAGCTTTCCGGCTGGGCTTTTACCCTTCTGGTCCTGGCGGTGTTTGCCAGCGGCGTTGGTTGGGGCATGCTGAGCGGACATTGGCACAGTTCCCTCAGCGACCGCGATTACCTGCAACTGATTCCGTTGCTGAACCGCTTTTAGGCCGACATTGACCGGATTGCGCGAGTCTGCCCGCTTGGGGCCTGGCGGAATCCGGTTGCCAGGAAGCGGTGACCGACACAGCATCACTGGGGCTAAGCGGTGCAAACCCTAGAGGCGGAAGGCCGCGCCGCAAGTTTTTTTAACCAGTCAGCATGACCAAGCGAGGAACAGTTTCAAGAAGCAAGCACAAACCAACCTTTGTGGTAACATTGATTCTTTCGACGCAGCGGTGCCGGACCAGAGAAACACCGGCACCATCACCCTCAGCAAGGGAAAGCCCATGATCGACAGGTTGTTTTTCGCCATTGGCGCTCTTTCTGCCGGCTGGTCCGTAGCAGCCGGGGCGTTCGGCGCCCATGTTCTCAAGGAAAAAATTTCACCGGAGATGCTGGCGGTCTTTGAAGTCGGCGCCCGTTACCAGATGTATCATGCCCTGGCCCTGCTGGCCACGGCCTGGGCGCTGGACCGTTGGCCGGGGACACTGCTTACGGCCGGCGGCTGGCTGTTCGTCGTTGGCACAGTGCTGTTTTCCGGCAGTCTGTATGCCCTCAGCCTGAGCGGAATCCGCACCCTGGGCATGATTACACCGCTTGGCGGAGTGGCCTTTCTGGCCGGCTGGCTGTGCCTGGCCATCGCGGCCTGGAAAGCCTGAAAATTTACAAAACTTTACGTATAACCGGGCGGTTTTGCTTTCCGCTACCGAACCAATCGTCTATACTTATAGCAGTTGTTAAAATTTTGATTATCCATTCAAAGATTGAAGGAGTTGAAACGACCATGTACAACCCGAATGAACTTTATACAGACAGCCGGCCAATCAGCGTCTCAAATACGTTCTTCCAGCAGGTTTACCTGTGGATGACCGCCGGTCTGGGAGTGACCGCTCTGGCCGCCTTCTTCATGCTCAACAGCGCTTCGGCCCAGCAGCTGATTTTTGGTAACCGGATGGTTTTTTACGGCCTGATCTTCGGTGAACTGGGACTGGTGATGTTCATGTCGACCGCCATCAATCGCATCAGCGCCACTACCGCGACACTGATGTTCCTCGGCTATTCGGCTCTCAACGGAATCACCTTTGCGGCGATCTTCCTGATCTACACCCGTAGCTCCATCGTCAGCGCGTTTCTGGTCACGGCCGGAACTTTTGCCGCCATGAGCATGTACGGCTATGCGACCAAACGCGATCTGACCGGTATGGGCAGCTTCCTGTTCATGGGGCTGATTGGTGTGGTGATCGCTTCGGTGGTCAATATTTTCCTTAACAGCCCGATGATCTACTGGATCACCAGCTATCTGGGCGTCTTTATTTTCGTCGGGCTAACCGCCTACGATACCCAGAAAATCAAAGAGATCGGCCGGGCCGGGTTTGCCAATGGGCAGGACCAGCGCAAGGCGGCGTTGATGGGGGCACTCAGACTTTACCTTGATTTCATCAACCTGTTCCTGATGCTGCTACGCATCATGGGCAACCGGCGCTAGTCTGGTTATCACCCGGAAACTCCGGGGGTACTGTATCGTTTCTGATCCGGAAACCAGAAATTTTTCGCAAGGTCAAGGAAATCAAGCATTTGTGCGGAGGCGTAGTGCTTTACGCCGCACAATCAAATGCGTAGATTGACGCCCAGATTGCGGAAAAGGGCGGTTTCCGGACAGAAACTAGTCTGGGTCGCCAGATCCAACGACTGCAGAGCAATAACAACAAGAGCGGTATCGACAATGATCACCGCTCTTGTTGTTTCAACTGACGGACCTGGGAAGGGGGCCAGCCATGTGCGCGTCAGCGCTGCCAATCACAACCCTGCTATCTTCAGCAATCAGCACATTTAGCGATACAACGGGGCCTGACAACTGATGGGCGTCCCAGACAAAAGGTTCCTTACCGGCAAATTTAGAACGGGGTGGCTAATGCTGGTGATTATCGGGATTTGCTTGTTGGCATTGGGATGCTGGCATACACTAAAGCCTTTGCCGCAGGGGCTGACTTTGGAGGGTCCAAAACATCTGTTGCCCCCGGGACAGGTGCAGTTTATTTATGACCTGAGCAGCGTGGATGAGGCGGGCAATCCGGTGAGGCAGCAACGGATCTTTCCGACCCTGTTCGAACTCATCGACAGCGCCGATAAATACATCCTGCTCGATTACTTTTTGTTGAACGACCAGCAAGGAAAATATGCCGGCACCACCGAACCGCTGGCCGGAGAACTTGCCCGCCACCTGATCGCACGCAAAGCCGCACGTCCCGACCTGGTCATAGATCTGCTGACCGACCCCATCAACAGTGTCTACCATAGCGCACCGGCCAAGACCCTTGACCAGCTGCGCGCAGCCGGGATCAATGTCATTGTCACCAATCTGGAACCGTTGCGGGACAGCAATCCTCTTTACTCGGTCTGGTGGCGCTTGTTGTTGCGCTGGCTCCCCGATGCCGGCCGTTATCTGCCCCACCCCTTCGCTGTCGACGGAGAAAAAATCAGTGCCGCAGGCTGGTTGCGACTGGCCAATTTCAAAGCGAACCACCGCAAGGTTGCAGTTCTTGACCACCAGGGTAAGCTGGTCTCGCTGATTGCCTCAGCCAACCCTCACGGCGGCAGCCGCAATCATTCCAATGTCGCCCTGCTGGTCGAGAACGCTGCACTGGCCCAAGACCTGTACCGCTCGGAACAGGCGGTCGCGCACCTGTCCGGGGCAAAACTTCAGCCGTTGCCGTTATTACCGCAGGAACACCCCCTGGCAACGGATCAGGGGATGGCCGTGCGGGTGGTCACCGAAGCAGCGATCAAAGCAGCCTACCGCTCCACTCTGGCCCAGGCGGGCGCCGGGGATCAGATCAACATGGCCATGTTTTACCTGGCCGATCGGCAGATCGTCGCGGCCCTGCTGGCAGCTAGTCGGCGCGGGGCCAGGGTCGACATTGTCCTCGATCCGAATCGGGACGCCTTTGGTTATGAAAAGAACGGGGTCCCCAACCGCCCGGTCGCTGCCGAGCTGACCCGCAAAGCGCAAGGCAGGATCAAGATTCGCTGGTACCAAACCCACGGTGAACAATTCCATACCAAGCTGCTGCTGGTTAAACGAAGTAACAGCCAGAGCACCATGATTCTCGGCTCAGCCAATCTGACCCGCCGCAATATCGGCAATTACAACCTGGAGACCGACCTGGTGGTTAGCGGCCCATCCTCCAGCCCGCCACTGGCTGACGCCGCGGACTATTTTCAGCGGATCTGGCATAATCAGGGGCACCCCTATACCGGGTCCTATGAAACCTTCGCCGACGACTCCCGGCTCAGATACCTGCAGTACCGCTTGCAGGAAAGCCTGGGTATTGGCACCTTCTGAGCTCTTAGTTCAGTCGTTTTTACCGATGGGAAAATACGGCGCCGCACTTGGCGGAGTCGGCATCGGCTCGGCCCGTTCCCGCACCACCAGAATGCCGGAACAGACAATAAAGGCCGTCCCGATCAACATCGAAGTGTCCGGAACTTCCCCCCAAAAGGCAAACCCGATCAGCCCGGCAAACACCAGTCCGCTGAAGCCCAGGGGGGAAACCTGGGACGCCGGCGCCAGCTTGTAGGCATGGGCCAGCAGCAGCTGCCCGACCGTCCCGATGGAGGCCAGACCGATCAACAGCAGCAACACGGCCGGGGTCGGAACTTGATGATCCCAGAGCAGCGGCAACGCGGAGAATAAGCTGCTCCAAAAGGAAAAATGCAGCACAATACGAATCCCCGGCTCGGTATCGGAGAGACGCTTAACCGTGGTCAGGGCCAGCCCGCCCAGCACCCCGGAGATCAACCCGCACAACCCGGCCAGGGACGCAATCTCGGCCGAAGGGTGAAACAGGCAAAGCACCCCGACCACGCCGATGGCCACCGCCAGCTTCCGGCTCCAGGACAGGGTCTCTTTAAGCCACACCCCGGCAAACAGGGCGACAAAGATCGGTGAGGTATAATTGAGGAGCACGGCATCGGCCAATGGCAGATGGGAGATGGCGAAAAAATAGAGGAACATGGCCGTCAGTCCGGCTGCGGTACGTAACAGGTGCAGACGGATATGGGCGGTTTTAAATGACACTTTTTGCTGAAAGGCCAGCGGCAGCAACAACAGCAGGCTGATAAAGTTACGGAAAAACACCACCTCGGCCTGCGGCAACAGGGTCGAGGCAAGGCGGACACAGCCGGCCATGATGGCAAAACAAAATGCCGACGCCAGAGCAAAGAATGCCCAATGGGAAAAGCAACGCTTCATGACTTGAATCCAGATTGAAGAAATTAATAAGAGACGACAGGTGAGGCTGACACTGTTGAGAGCTCTACCAAAAGGAAAGGTTCTATTTATACTCTTCCCTGGGAAAACGCAAGAAGTTGATACCGAAGCGCTTGATTCGCCGCGGTAATTGCTTGGCGATGGGTTGGCAGGGCTCGGTACATAGCAAGTTGTTGAAAAAGTCCATCCTTGGCCTTTTTCAAGCCCGGTGAAGAAAAATGCGATTTTCTCCACCATACAAAATCAATGACTTACCAGGCCGTCATTGATTTTGATCGCCCGTCCATGAGCTCATCAGGCTGTTTTACAACAGCCTGATAGGCCGAAAGAGCTCCCTGACTGGGGGAATCTGAATGCCGTTACCGGGCCTGCGGTCGCCGTGGCAGCATGGCCGTCTGCAAGATTTGTAATTCAGGGTTTGTGGACCGGCGCAAATCAGCGGATTCCAGGCGACCCTGGGCGAGCACAACCAGGCGGCTGCAAAAACTGCGGACCAGACGTAAATCATGGCTGATAAAAATATAGGCCAGATTTTCTTCCTGCCGAAGCCGCTCCAGCAGGTCCAACAGTCGCGCCTGAACCAGCATATCGAGGCTGGACAGGGCTTCGTCCAGGATGATACAAGACGGCCTGGCCGCCAAGGCCCGAGCCAGTGAAATCCGTTGCAACTGCCCGCCGCTGAAGCGGCCGGGATGCTTACCGGCATCAGCAGGATCCAATTCAACCATCACCAGCAGTTCCGCAATTCGCTCCGCCAACAGCTTTCCCTTCAGGTTGAAAAAATTCCTGAGCGGTTCGGCGATGATTTCCCCCGCGGTCAAACGCGGATTAACCGCCGCATGGGGGTCCTGAAAAACCACCTGCAACGCGCGGCGCAATTCTCCGCTCGGTGGCCGAAAGCGCTCCGCCGTGGCCACCGGCGTCCCCAGCAGGCACAAGGTCCCCGCAGTCGGGGCCTCGACCCCGAGCAAGATTCTTCCCAGGGTGCTTTTCCCGGCGCCACTGCGCCCGACCAGGCCGACGGACTCGCCTTTCGCAAGGGTAAAATCGATGTCGGAGAAGACCGAATACTCCTCAGCCGTTCCGAACCACTTGCTGCGCCGATAAACCTTGCTCAGCTGGCGTGCTTCAATAATCATCCGTTACCCCATCTCTGCAAATTGATAAAGCCGCAGGTGAGCGTCGAGCAAAGCCTGGGTATAGGGGTGTGCCGGCGCGGCAAACAGCTCTTCAGTGGTCCCTTGCTCAATGATTCTGCCCGCCTTCATGACCAATAACTCGCTCGCCAGCCGGGCAATCACGGCGAGATCATGACTGACCAACAGCACCCCCATATTCCGCTTGGCCGCGAGGGTTTCCAGCAGATCGAGAATCTGGGCCTGAACAACGGGATCAAGATCGGTAGTGGCCTCATCAGCCAGCAGGTAATCCGCACGCACCATCAATGCCAGGGCGATCATGATGCGCTGCAGCATTCCGCCGCTGAGCTGAAATGGGAATAACCCGAGAACCCGCTGGGGATCTTCAATGCCGACATCCGTCAATAGCTCTCGCCAGCGTGCCGGGCAATTGTCTTTCCGGCGATAACCATGAGCTTTTCCGGTCTCCCGGAAATGGTGACTGATGCGGTAAACCGGGTTAAAACAGCTCATTGGGTTTTGCAGGATGATGGCCAGCCCGGCGTTCGGCAGCCGGCTGCGACAAAGCGCAGGCTGATTGTTCAGCGCGACCCACGCTGGACCACACCGCAGTTCTCCGCGGACTTGCAGTTCCCGCGGCACCAGCCCGAGCAGGCTCTGGCAGGTCAGAGATTTGCCGCAGCCACTGGCGCCGATCAAGCCGCTGATTCGCCCTTTGCGGAGCGTCAGGCTGACTTTTTCCACCAGCCATTTATCGGCTGCCCGGATGGACAGGTTGATGATCTGCAGTTGTTCCAAATTCTCTGTTTCAGTTGTCATTAACAACCTCTGCAAGTTGCTCTTCCTGCTGCTCAAGACCGCCGGCAGACTCCTCTGCAAACGCCGAATCCAGGGTGTTCAAGGATGGATCCAAACTGTCCCGCAACGCTTCTCCGAGCAGGTTAAAGGACAGCACTGTGAGCAGAATAGCCGCCCCGGGATAGGCCAACAGCACAGAATGCCCCCAAATGAACTCGCGGGCATCGGCAATCATCACCCCCCATTCAGGCTGCGGTGGGGTGATCCCCAGGCCAAGGAAAGAGAGCCCGGAAACATGCATCATCATATGCCCAATATCCAGCGTCGAAAGGATGGCCAGTTGAGCTAACACCGAGGGCAGAATATGGCGGCCAAGAATCTGCAGATTCGAGCTGCCGGAAACATGCGCGGCCAGGATATAGGGCTGTTTGCGAAGCGACAGCACCAGACTGCGAACAATCCGCGCATACCAGGCCCAATGGGTCAGGGTAATCGCGATAATGACGTTGGTCAGCCCGGTGCCGAACAGTCCGATCAGAAACATGGCCAGAATAAAGGTCGGGAAGGTCAGGAAAAAATCACAGATTCGCATCAGAACATGGTCGGTGACACCGCCATAGTAACCGGACAGCGCCCCCACCAGCAGGCCGATGCCCAGAACCCCGAGAATGATCAGCATAACCGAATAGAGGGAGGTCCGCGCGCCGTAGAGTAAGCGAGTTGCCAGGTCGCGCCCCAAATGATCGCACCCCAGCCAATGGGCACTCCCGGCCGGGGCAAACCGTTCTGCCAGGGAGACGGCCATGGGATCATAGGGACTTAACAGTGGAGCGAACAGCGCGGCAGAAATCAGCAGGCCAATGGCCAGCAGAGCAAACCGCACCCGCTTCTGCCGCCAAAGCTTTTTCCAGACCAGCTTCATTGTTGTCCCCTGTTGCTGTAGCGGATGCGTGGATCAAGCCAGGCGTTGCAGATATCTACAAGCAGATTGAGAGTCACGAACAGGGTGGTCATGAGCAGGATGAAACACTGCATAACCGGGTAGTCACGGTTATAAATGGCCGACACGGCATAGCGGCCGATTCCCGGCCAGGCAAAAATCGACTCGGCAATCACGGCTCCGCCCAACAGTTCTCCGGCATGCATGCCAAGGGCGGTCAGAATCGGTACCAGCGCATTGACCAGGACATGCCGACCGATGACCGTCCGCTCCGGTAAGCGACGAGCCCGCGCGAACAAGACATGCCGACTGTACAGATTATCAAGGACATTGGCCCGAATCAGGCGGGTATTGATGGCCAATGACATCAACGACATGGTCAGCACCGGCATGATCATGTGGCGCAGCCCTCCCTTGCCCATGGGCGGCAACCAGTTAAGTCCCACCGCAAACAACAACACCAGGACAAAGCCGAACCAGAAATTGGGCACAGACACTCCGAGAATGCTCCCGGCACGGGTGAGCTGATCCAGCGGTGAATCTTTTTTCAGCGCGGATAGCACCCCCAACGGCAGACTGAACAAGAGAATAACCAGGAGGGAGGCCGCAGCCAGCTGCAGGGTGTTGGGCAGGTAGTAAAGAATGTCGTCCAACACCGGATTGGTCGTCACATAGGAACGGCCAAAATCCCCGTGAACCGCCCGCTGCAACCACGCCAGATATTGTTCCGGCAGCGGCTGGTCGAGGCCGAGTTCAAGGCGCACCACCTGCAGGGCGGAATCCGTCGGCGGAATCCCGGATAAGCGCAGATAGCTAAGGGCTGGATCCCCCTGCCCCAGGCGCAGGACCAAGAAGACCACAATGGACACCAGGACCAGCAACAGGGGGAGGACAAGCAGCCGCTTTAAGATATACCGACCCATGTTTACTGACCTGTCCAGGACATGCGCTCAAAGGGAATTTCGTATTTAGTCGCGCCAAAACCGCCGTCCTGCAGTTGCGGCCGGTGAACCATGATTGAGGTCATGTAGGAAATCGGCAGATACACAGCCTGGTCATGCAATGTGGTCAGGATAAAGCGATAAAACTGGCGGCGTTCGGCTTCGCCAGTTGACACCAGGACCTGGCCGATGGCCTTGTCGATCTGTTCTTTCATGGGTAAGCCGCTTTGCGCCTGGTAATCTGCATGGGATGGGCTGCGCATGGCACTGCAGAAGGAATGCGGGTCATAGGGCGCCCCCCAGGTATCGCCGAAAATCATCCCAAACCGGCCGTTCTTCTGCCTGGCCAGAAAAGCATCCTCCTCTTCCCCGCGGAGGACTGCCCGGATACCGACCCGGCGTAAAAAATCCTGCATAACTTCGGCAACCGCCTTCTGAATACTGTCATTACCGACAAAACATAACTCGAGGCTGAGTTCTCGGCCGTTTTTCAGGCGGTACTCACCGGAATCAGGGAGTCGCCAACCGGCTTGTTCCAATAACGCCACTGCTTTCTCCGGCGCGTAACGATAAGCCGGCAGCCCCAGGTCACAGTAAGGCATCCCCGGCGCAAACAGGGTATCTGCCCGCGGTTCGATCCCTAAGAAAATATGTTTGACCAGGCTGTCCTTGTCGACCGCAAACTGGATGGCCTGCCTCACCGCTAACTCATCAGTCGGAAAACGACCGCTGTTGAGCGCCAAAAGCCGCGTAGCCAAAGGAGCAGAGATCGAGGTCGCAACATTGGGCTGCGCCGCAAAACGGGTGAAGGTTTCCAGTCCGAGTTGTCCGCCACCGTGCCCGCCGGCACCGTAAATCAGGTCGATAGCCCCGGTTTCAAAGGCAATGGCGCGAGCGTTGGAGTCACTGATCACTTTAACCACCAGTTCTTTGATGCGCGGCGCTTCCCCCCAATAGGAGTCATTGCGTGAAAAAACCGCATACTCACCCCGCCGGTATTCCTGGAGCACCCAGGGCCCGGTGCCGACTGGCCGGCCGATCCCGCTTGCTGTATCGTTATCAGGCGGAAAGGCCTGCGGCGACAGAAAACGCAACGGCCTGATCAGCGCCAGTTCCTGCAGTACCGGATAATACGGAGCGAGCAGGTGCAGTTTAACGGTATGGGGATCGACCACCTCCACTGCCGGGGTCCCTGATTGATCGCTCTTATAGAGCTGATTGATCAATTCCAGCCATTGATGCCGCTGATGATTGCGCAGTACCGCATCGATGTTCTGCTTGACCGCCCCGGCATCAAAGGGAGTTCCGTCACTGAACACGACTCCACGCCGTAGATGAAAGGTATAGTCCCGGCCATCAGCACTGATCTCCCAGTTTTGGGCGAGCCAGGGCTGAATACTGCCATCGGCACGATAACGGACCAAAGGTTCGTAAAGTAGCGCTTGGGCGAACATTTGATTGGGGGAATAGAGGTGTGGATTGAGTGGTCCAGGGTCTCCGCTCCAGGAATAAACCAGCCGGTCCGCAGCAAGTGCAACATTGTTAAAAATGGCAGGGCCCGAGCAAATAACTGCCCAAACCAGAACCGGTAACACCCTTTTCAATATCATGGCAACCTCCCTTGCATAGCCATACCGCCGGAAGAATCCTGCTCAGACCGTTCAAGCGGCGGGGCAGCCGAGGCGGCTGCTCCGAGGCACTTAATATTACGAATGCAAAATTCGTAACACGAAACATCACTCAACACAACCACCTATGCTACGAATTTAAATTTCGTAATACTTTATTGTATACGGAGAGTACGGTTGCCTTTTTGTAAAACCCATGCTAGGAAAGCAAAATCTCTAGGAGAAACGGCATGACGACTTTGACACGTTTTGGTATTTCCATCGACCCGGAACTGCTGGAAAAATTCGATACCCTGATCGATAAGAAAGGCTACGCCAATCGCTCTGAAGCCATCCGCGATCTGATTCGGGCCAACCTGGTTGATGAAGAATGGGCCGATAGCAAGCGGGAGACTGTCGGCACCATTACCCTGGTCTACAACCATCACGCCCGCGCCCTGGGCGACAAGCTGATCGAACGCCAGCATTCTCACCATGAAGAAATTATCTCCACCCTCCATGTCCATCTGGACAAAGAGCATTGTCTGGAAGTCATCGTCATCAAAGGCACGACCACCCGGGTCAGGCGACTGGCGGCTGAATTAATAGGCACTAAAGGAGTGATTCACGGCAAGCTGGTGACCACAACTACCGGCAGCGACCTGAGCTGACCCAGGTCGCCGGGAACCCGGTCAGTCGCGAACGATATAATCGCCCGCGCAATCGATGAGATAGCGGGCAATACTGCGCTTGGGCGGAATAGTTGGTAACTCGTCGAGCTTGAACCAACCGGCTGCGGCCAGTTCATGGTCGTTGAGCTGGATGTCCCCGCCGGCATAATCGGCGACAAACCCGCACATCAGTTGGCTGGGAAACGGCCAGGACTGGCTGCCGATGTACCGGATGTTGGTGATCTCGATGTTGGTCTCTTCCATGAACTCGCGAGCCATAGCTTCCTCCAAACACTCGCTGAAATCGACAAACCCGGCCACCAGCCCGTAGCGGCCGTCGGTCCATTCGCCTTTGCGGGCGAGCAGGATTTCATCCCCCTTGACCACCAGGCCAATCACACAGGGATGAATCCGTGGAAAGTGGCGAGCCGCACAGCTGCGGCATTCCTTGCCCCATTCCCCCGGCAGATAGACCATCTCGCCACCGCAGTTCCCGCAATAACGGCTTTCGGCATCCCAATGAAGAATCATCTGCCCCATCCCGGCCAAAGATAGCAGCGCCAACGACAAAGGCTGATCCGGAGCGCGCAGATGAGCAGCCAGCAGTTCAGCGGCAAGTGGGACGGTCTGTGCCACACTAACAACCCGGCACGGCTTGCCCCGCCACTGCCCGATATACAGCCCCGGGCTGCCGGCAACAGCGGCCATGGGCTGAGTCCCGTATGGCATCATCAGCTCGCTGCCCTGCTCTGTCACCAGCACATTCATGCCCTGCAGCAGCAACCAGTAGCCCTCCCCGCCCGGATCCCGGTCGGGCCGCAGCAATTGGAATTCGCCGTCCAGATGGTTACGGTTAAAGGGCAAATCGGTCGCGGTCAAAAAAACCTGGTCTTGAATATTCATTTTCATGCTGTTTCATTCTCTTGCCATAAGGCGTAACGCATCAGGATAATCTGGGTTTTGGCATCACAGATGGTGCCGGTGGCAACCATATCGAGCGCCTCATCCAGGGAAATACTCAAAGGTTCAATAAATTCATCCGGTTCCAGAGCCAGCTCGGCCAGTTCCAGGTCCCGGGCGATAAACAGGTGAATCCGTTCGTTGCAGAAGCCGACCGAGCTGAACACATAGCCGAGGGATTCCAGCCGATGTGGCCGATAACCGACCTCTTCGATCAGTTCTCGTTCAATGCAGCCGGCTGGATCTTCGCCAATTTCCAGCCGTCCGGCAGGAACTTCATAGATATAGTCCCCGGCCGCGGGACGAAACTGGCGAATCAGCAACACCCGGCCGTCATCCAGAATCGGCAGGGCGGCAGCACCGCCGGGATGCTGGACAACTTCAAAAGTCCTTTCCTTGCGATCCGGCAGCAGATGTTTCTCCAGCGCCAGGTCCAGAATCCGGCCGCGGTAAATGATCTCTTCACTCACTTTGCTCACAAAGGGTCCCCTTCCCATATTTTTTTTAGTTTGTTACCCAAGAATACCCGTCCATTTCCATTACCAGGCTGGTTGCATACCGCCTGCCAGTAGACTGTCGGTAAAAAAAAGCTCACCGCAAATTTGCCCGCAAAAATTCCTGCAGCTGCTGATGATCACCCCGTTGGGCGCAGGGCCATGCGGGATCTCCCCGTTCCACCAGCCAGGTATCAACCAGGAAAGTCTCCATTCCGACGGCAACAGCGGCAAGATCATGGTTCAGATCATTGCCGACCATCAGGCAATGCTCCGGAGGAACCCCGAGGGATGCCGCGATCTCCAGAAAATAACCGGCTTGCGGTTTACAAAACCGGCTGTTTTCATAGGTTGTAATAGAACGAAAAAAAACACCGTCTATCTCGCCCCAGTCCATCCGCGCCTGCACCATGAAGCGCGGGAAAACCGGGTTGGTAGCCAGAACCAACGGCACACCATGTTCCCGGCATTCAAGCAGAATCTGCTTAGCCAGCGGAATAGGCCGCACCAGTTCCTGCAAGCTGGCAAGCTCATGGCTTTGAAAATGGTCCAGACTCTGCTGCAGCCGAGCTGGCGGCAGACCCAGTTCACGCTGCATGATCGCGTACAGACGCTCTTCAATGGTCAAACTGCCGTCACCCGCGGTCTGAATCAGTTCCCGAATTGCACTGATCTTGGCTTTGATGAAACGCTTCGGCTTCACAAAATCGGCACAATCCGCAGCGAGCCCTTCGACATAACGGGGAATGAGTTCTGTCATACGGGAACGCAACAAGGTTCCGTCAAGATCAAACAGAACAGCTTCAATCGGTTTGTTTTTCGATTGCGATAACATGCGGACTCCGGCTCAGTATAGCTGGTCAGGTCGACTTATCCAACTCCCTTCTGGGACACGGCAGGGAGCAACCGACCATTCGGGACACTAGCATAGTTTCCATCCGGAAACCCCGAAGGGCAACGGCTAAGTTTTCAAATTGGAAACGAGCAATTTTTCGTTGGGGCAAGGAAATCAAGGGGTTGCGCGGAGGCGTAGTACTTTACGCCGCACAAGAAACCCCGCAGATTGACGACGCCACAGCGGAAAAGGGCCGTTTCCGGACAGAAACTAGCATAGCGGCAAGGTTCCTTCCAATACCAGACATTTCGTCCTCCCGATCCACCACCAACGCCATCCGACCGTTCTCCAGGCGGGCAGAGGAGTCGCTCCTCGACGCGGGCAAAACGCTCCTAACATGGCCTAAAAGCCTGTCATAAGCGGCTCCCGGGCCGCAAAGCCTCTTGACTGAGTCGGCAATGAAGGCTAAAAGATTAAATCCAACAGTGACCTAGCCGAGGAACAAATGCCATGGATGAATACAGAGCGGAAGTTAAGGAACTGCGAATCGGCCTGACCATTCGTGAATTACGCCAGAAGCAACGCATGACCCTGCAGGATCTGTCCCAGATGACAGATCTCTCCAAACCATTGCTTTCCCAGATTGAAAATGATCAGGTTATTCCGCCCCTGGCCACTCTGTTACGCATATCGAAAGCGCTCAAGGTTCCGCTGCAAACTTTTTTTGAGGAAGAAGACAACACCCAGAAGTGTCTGGTGGTGCGGGCTGGTGAATCCAACCGGATGAACCGTCGCCCCAGCCATGGCGGAGCCCCGCAGCCTTATTTTTACCACTCCCTCGCCTATGGCAAAAAACATAAGCATATGGAGCCGTTCCTGGTGGAATTTGATCCCGCGCAGACCGAACAGTCCCAACCGGTCCGCCACACCGGAGAAGAGTTTTTCTATATCCTCGAAGGTCGGGTTGAACTCAAACACGGTACGGAGACCTATATCCTGGAAGCTGGCGATTCAGTTTACTGGGACTCCAACGAACCACATAGTCTTAAAGCCCTCGGCGATGAAATTGCCCGCGGGATTGCCGTGCTCTACACCAGAAACTGATCAAGGTGCAGCTGTCGGACAAGCAAAATAGTTGCTTTCTGGTATGTTTTAATTTACAGCAAAAGATTGCAGGACTCGCATGAAACGGCCGTAGTGAACAGGCCTTTCCCCCGAATCAGGAGGTTCCCATGGCAAAAGTCGGTGTCATACTTTCAGGTTGCGGTGTCTACGACGGCAGTGAAATTCATGAAGCGGTGATCACTTTGCTGGCCCTTGACCGGGCCGGGGCCGAAGCGGTGATGATGGCCCCAGACGTGGAGTTTGCCGTGGTCAATCACCTGACCGGGGAACCGGTCGAAGGGGCAACCCGCAGCGTGCTGGAAGAGTCTGCCCGCATCGCCCGCGGCAATATTACCGACATCAAAAAAATCAAAGCCGCCGACCTGGATGCCCTGATGATTCCGGGCGGCTTTGGGGCCGCGAAAAATCTCTGCGATTTCGCCTTTACCGGCCCCGAATGCGAGGTCAACCCGGAGGTCGCGCGGTTGGTCAAAGAGATTGTCGCGGCCCGTAAACCGCTCGCCGCGGTCTGTATTGCCCCGGCCCTGGTTGCCCGGGTGCTTGGCAGTGAGAACCTGTCGCATCAGCTGACCATCGGTACGGATAAGGATGTGGCCGCAGCACTGACCACCATGGGTGCCACCCATGTCGCCTGCCCAGTCGAAGAGCTGGTTATCGACAAAGAGAACAAGATCATCTCCAGTCCGGCCTACATGCTGGCCGGCCGGATCAGCGAAGCCGCCACGGGAATTGAAAAAACCGTCGCCGCCCTGCTGGAAATGATCTGATGTAACAAGATTTATATATTACCAGTATTGTAATATTTAACCAATTCTGCTAGTGTGCAGAACATTTCAAATCCGATCCCAAGGAGGCTCCCATGCAAAAGTATCGCTGTGTTGTTTGTGACTATATCTATGATCCTGAAGTCGGTGATCCCGATGGTGGAATTGAACCGGGCACCAGTTTCGAAGATATTCCGGAAGACTGGGTCTGTCCGTTGTGTGGCGTCGACAAGTCCAACTTCGAACCCGCATGATTTTTTGCTAAACCTGATTTAGGACATGGGGCCTGGTCGCGTACGACGACCAGGCCCTCTGTTTTTGTCTGTACGGCAGCTCTGCCCAATCATGGCGAGCTGCCGCACGCGGCAATGGAGTCGCCCGATGAAAGAAGAGCCCCTGAGAAAACCGGACTGGCTGAAGGTGAAATTCCCAGCCGGTGCCAATTATGCCCGCATCGACCGCTATCACCGCCAGAACGGCCTGAATTCGGTTTGCCGCAGTGCCGCCTGCCCCAATCAGGGGGAATGCTGGAGCAAAGGCACTGCCACCTTCATGATTCTCGGCAGCACCTGCAGCCGCCATTGTCGCTTTTGCAACGTCGGCAGCGGCCCATTGGCGGCTCCGGATCCGCTGGAACCGGCCAAGGTCGCCGCGGCAGTGGCCGAACTGCAACTGCGCCATGCCGTCATCACCTCGGTCACCCGGGATGATCTGGCCGATGGTGGAGCGACTCAATTTGCCGCCTTGATCAGGGAAATCCGCCAGGCCGCGGCCGGCTGTAAAATCGAATTGCTGATTCCCGACCTGCGCGGCGACTGGACCGCTCTGGGCCATATCGTCGCAGCACATCCCGATATCCTTGGCCATAACATTGAAACCGTCCCCCGGCTCTATGCGCAGGTTCGCCCCGAGGCGGAATATCAGCGCAGCCTGGCACTGCTGGCCGAGGTCCGGCGCCAGGATCCGACCATTGTCACCAAATCGGGCCTGATGCTGGGCATGGGCGAAGAACCAGACGAAGTACTGCAGGTCATGAGCGATTTGCGCAAACACGGCTGCCAGCTACTGACCCTGGGGCAGTACCTGGCCCCGACCAGAGGACACTTTCCGGTCCAGCGTTACGTCACCCCGAACGAGTTTGCCGCCCTCGCCCAGCAAGGGCGAGAGCTGGGCTTTGCGCATGTCGAAGCTGGCCCGCTGGTCAGATCGTCCTATCATGCCGAAGAACAATTTTCAGCCAGTCAGGAATAACTGCTATGGATAATTTTACGATTGTGCGCCCGGAGCACCTCAACCATCACGGCTACCTGTTCGGCGGCGTCATGCTCAAATGGGTTGATGAAAATGCCTGGATGGCCGCCTCAAGGGATTTCCCCGGTCGCAACATGGTTACCGTCGGGATGGACGCCTGCCGCTTCCGCCAGCGCGTCAAAAATGGGTCCATCCTCCGTTTTCACATGAGCAAAGTCCGCCAGGGGACGACTTCGGTCACCTACAATGTCGATGTCTTTGCCGACGCACCGGGTGCTGCCAGCGAATACGAAGTCTTTAATGTCACGGTCTCGTTTGTCGGCCTGGATGACAACGGCAAACCAGTGGCACTGGCCAACCAGCCCTGAGCGCAGCGTCCTCCTTCGGCCCAAGAAACAGCAGTCCCTGCTCCGGTCGTTTTATTCTGCGCCAGGGGCATTTATTTCACTGCTTTTATTGCGGCAATTTGGCAGCTGCTTTATACTGGCAAAGTTTAATTTATTTTCCTCCGATGACGATGGTGAGCTAGAAAATGAGCGTAATTGACAGTACCAGCCCGCAGTGGATTGAATCTCAGTATCAGCTGTATAAAACCGACCCACAACAGGTTCCGGAAGAATGGCGATCGTTCTTTCAAGGCTTTGAGCTGGGGATGGAAAACCGTGACAGTCTGGCCCCGGACCACAAACCGGCGGCGGTCCAGTCACTGATCCGCCGCTATCGTGATATCGGCCATATCTATGCCTGTGTCGATCCACTGACCCCCTGTTCCCTGGAACACCCCCTGCTGCAGATCTCCGAATTCGGACTTGAGGAAAGCGATCTCAACCGCACTTTTGCGACCGACAACTTCATTCTGCCGCAGGCAACCCTCAAAGAGATCGTCGATATTCTCAAACAGACCTACTGTAGCTCCCTGGGGATGGAGTTCATGCACATTCCCATTCCGGAAGAGCGCAAATGGCTGCAGGAAAAAGCCGAAGAAGCCCGCAACCGTTCAGCCTTGAGTCGGGATAAAAAACTCGCCACCTTGAAGATGCTGCTCAAGGCGAGCAAGTTCGAATCCTTTCTCCACCGGAAATTTGTCGGCCAGAAACGCTTTTCTCTGGAAGGGGCGGAATCGGTCATTCCCCTGCTCGACCACCTGATCGAAACCGCGGCGAGCATGAGCATGAAACATGTCGTCATCGGCATGGCCCACCGCGGCCGGCTCAATGTCCTGGCCAATATTTTCGAAAAACCCCTTGAAAACATGTTTGCCGAATTTGCCGATAACGAACGTTATAAAATCGTCGGCGAAGGGGACGTCAAGTACCATAAAGGCTACTCCACCGACCGCTGCTTCAGTTCCGGCTGCATCCATGTCTCGCTGGCGTCCAATCCCAGTCACCTGGAAGCGGTCAATCCGGTGGTCGAAGGCAAATGCCGTGCCCGCCAGGACCGCATGGACAACGGCGAATACAACGCCATGCCGCTGCTGATTCACGGGGATGCCGCCTTCGCCGGCCAAGGAGTCGTGGCGGAAACCCTCAACTTGTCGCAGCTGGCCGGCTATAAAACCGGTGGCACCCTGCATGTCGTCATCAACAACCAGATCGGCTTTACCACCCTGCCCGTGGACGCCCGCTCGACCTGCTATCCGACCGACATCGCCAAAATGCTCATGTCGCCGATCTTCCATGTCCACGGCGATGATCCGGATGCATTGATCCAGGCCGCCACCATGGCCATCGAATTCCGCCAGAAATTTCGCAAGGATGTGGTCATTGAAGTGATCTGCTATCGGCGTTACGGTCATAACGAAGGAGACGAGCCCTTCTTCACCCAGCCGTTAATGTACGAAAAGATCAAGAATCACCCACTGACTGCTGATATTTACAAAAACCAGCTGTTGTTCGAAGGATTCCAGGAAGCGGAGCTGCAGAAAATTGCCGATGATATCGATACGGCCTTGGAAGAAGCCCTGAACCGCGAGATCTGTCCGCTGCACGAGATCTTCCTCAAACAATGGTCGCACATTGACCGCGAGTTCAGCTTCAAGCGGGTTGAAACCGGGGTCGCCGAAACCACCCTGCAAGGGCTTAGTGAAACCCTCACCAGCATCCCGGCCGATTTTACCCCGCACCGGAAAATCGCCACGTTGCTGAAAAAACGGCGCACGGTTGTCGCCGACCGGGAGCAGGCCATCGACTGGGGCACCGCCGAAGCCCTGGCCTTTGCCAGCCTGGTGAATGAAGGAACGTCGATCCGCCTGTCCGGGCAGGACTCCCGACGCGGCACCTTCAACCATCGCCATGCAACCCTTTATGACATCAAAACCGGCCGGGAATACACCGCCCTGGCCGACATCGCCCGCAGTGCCGGCTGCCGCTTTGATGCCTTCAACAGCATGCTCTCGGAAGCAGCCGTACTCGGCTTTGATTACGGATATTCCGTTGAGACCCCGGACGACCTGACCATCTGGGAAGCCCAGTTCGGCGATTTTGCCAACGGTGCCCAGGTCATTATCGATCAATTCATTGCCAGCAGTCTGGCCAAGTGGGATCGGCCAACCGGTCTGGCCATGTTCCTCCCGCATGGCTACGAAGGCCAGGGCCCGGAACATTCAAGCGCGCGCATCGAGCGTTACCTGCAACTCTGCGCCGACAACAACATGCAGGTGGTCAACCCCAGCACCCCGGGCCAGTTTTTTCACGTGCTGCGGCGCCAGGTCAGGAGTGCTTATCGGCGGCCGTTGATTGTGGCCACCCCCAAAGCGTTGCTGCGCCACCCGGCCTGTGTTTCCTGCCTGGCTGATCTGAGCAGCGGTCATTTCCGCGAAATCATCCCTGACGATCTCGCGCCGACCGACTGCCGCAGGGTCCTGCTCTGCTCAGGCAAAATCTATTATGAACTGCTCAACCAGCGCTCCGAAGGCGGCCACAATGACGTTGCCATTGTCCGCATCGAGCAACTGTATCCGCTGCACACGGAACTACTCCAGGAGATCCTGGCACCGTACCGGAACGACGTGGAATATTACTGGGTTCAGGAGGAACCCGGCAACGGCGGCGGCTGGGACCATTTACGCCCGCTGTTGCGCGGACTGATCGGCAAGGAGCCGGTGTATGTCGGCCGTAAACGCTCCGCCAGTACCGCAGTCGGCTCGCACCGTATTCACAAGATCGAGCAGCAGCAGATTCTGGAAAAAGCGTTCGCAACCCTTTAATTCAATTGTGGAGAGGTTCTCTATGGATATCATTGTTCCCCAGGTAGGCGAATCAATCGTTGAAGCGGAGATCGGCGAATGGTTCAAAAAAAACGGTGAATTCGTTGCAAAAGACGATTTGCTCATGGAGTTGGAGACCGAGAAGGTCAATGTCGAGCTGAATGCCGACGTGTCCGGCAAGCTGACCATCCTGGTCGATACCGGAGAGACCGTTGAAATCGGGGCGGTCATCGGCCGCATTGATGAGTCGGCGGCCCAGCCGGAATCGGCAGAGAACGCCACCGAGCAGGAAGAAACCCCACCACCAGCTTCGCCAGCAGAAGAGAAAACCGATCAGGAAACCGCCCAGGCCCCACCGCTGAACCCGGCGGTCGAAAAGATCGCCGCGGAGCGGGACATCGATCTGTCTCAGGTGAAAGGGAGCGGTCGCGACGGCCGGATTCTAGTCGACGACCTGCCGGACCAGTCCCCCCAAAAGGAACAGGTTGCGCCCCAACCGGCAGAAGCAAAAGCTGCGAATCAACCCGCACCTGCCCCGGCTAAAGCCGCCGCGGACCGGATCAAACGGGTGCCCATGTCCCAGCTGCGCAAGAAAGTGGCGGAACACCTGATGAAAGCCAAGCAGGAAACCGCCATGCTGACCACCTTCAACGAGGCCGACATGAGTCGGGTGATCCAGCTGCGCAAAGACTACAAGGAAGCATTCCAGAAAAAATATGGCTGCTCCCTCGGCTTCATGTCCTTTTTCGTCAAAGCCTGCGCCGAGGCCCTGAAGGAGCACCCGGAAGTCAATGCCAGCATCGACGGCAATGATATCGTCTATCACAACTATTACGATATCGGCATTGCCGTCGGCAGTAAACGCGGCCTGGTGGTTCCGGTCGTTCGCGACACCGACAGCCTTGACTTCCACGAGATTGAAACCGTCATCCGCGACTTTGCCGAACGGGCCAATTCCGGCAAACTGACCCTCGATGAGCTGCAGGGCGGCACCTTTACCATCACCAATGGCGGCGTGTACGGCTCGGTCCTCTCGACACCGCTGCTTAATCCGCCGCAGAGCGCGATCCTCGGCATGCACGGAATCCAGGATCGTCCGGTAGTCCGTGATGGAGAGATTGTCATCCGCCCGATCATGAATCTGGCCTTAAGCTACGATCATCGCATTATTGACGGGCAGCAGGCGGTCACTTTTCTCAAACAGGTCAAAACCTACATTGACAACCCGGAAACCCTGTTGCTGAAAGTCTGAGTTCTGCACGCTGCAGGAGGAACCAGACGTCAAGAGGATGAGCATTTCCGGAGCGCAGATAAAAAGGAGTTCCCATGTCTGATAAGACTTATGATTTGATTGTTATCGGCGCAGGTCCCGGCGGCTATGTCGCCGCGATCCGTGCCGCCCAGCTCGGGTTTACCGTTGCGGTGATTGAAAAACGCGCGACCTTAGGCGGGGTTTGCCTCAACGAAGGCTGTATTCCGAGCAAGGCGCTGCTCGAATCGAGCGAACATTTTGCCCGCACCAGGCATGAATTTGCCGAGCACGGCATCGAAGTCGGCGAAGTCAGTCTGAATCTGGCCCAGCTGATGGCCCGCAAACAGGGGATCATCGACAAGTTGACCGGCGGCATTGAAGGGCTATTCAAAAAACATAAAATTGACCGGATCAGCGGAACTGCGGAACTGCAACCGGCCAGCCAGGCAAGCAAGACAGTCAAGATCATCTCCGCCGAAGGGACCAGCACAATGGCGGCCAAAAACATCCTGCTGGCAACCGGCAGTGCGGCATTCGAGCTGCCCCACCTGCCTTTCGACGGAACCGATGTCATCAATGCCCGCGATGCGCTAAGCCTGACCGAGGTGCCCAAACATCTGCTGGTGGTCGGTGGCGGCGTCATCGGCCTGGAGATGGGTTCGGTCTGGAGCCGGCTGGGTGCCAAAGTCACTGTCGTGGAAATGCTGCCGCAGATCCTCCCCGCTACCGATCCGCAAATCGCCCAGACTCTGCAACGCAGCCTGAAAAAGCAGGGTATCGAAATCCTGCTGAAGACCAAGCTGGAAAAAATGGAAAAAACTGCCGCCGGCCTGCTCGCCACAGTATCCGGCGCCAAAGGGGAACAGCAGATCGAGTGTGACAAGATCTTGGTCGCCACCGGGCGGCGCGCCGAAACGGCAGGACTCGGCCTGGAAAATGTCGGCCTGGTTCCAAACAAGCAGGGCCAGCTTGAGGTCGACGCGGACTTTCAAACCAAGGCCGCGGGAATCTACGCCATTGGTGACCTGGCTCCGGGCCCGATGCTGGCCCATAAAGCCAGTGAGGAAGGGGTCGTTTTTGCCGAGCGTCTGGCCGGCCAGAAATCGAAGGTTCACTACAACACCGTCCCGGCAGTCACCTATACCTGGCCCGAGGTGGCCACCGTAGGGAGCAGTGAAGCGGAACTGAAGGAGAACAAGGTCGACTACAAGTCCGGCAAGTTTTTCTTCGCGGCCAATGGCCGTGCCCTGTGCACCGGGATGAGCGAAGGTTTTGTCAAGGTTCTGGCGACTCCAGATAGTGGCCGGATCCTCGGCGTGCATATTATCGGGCCAAGCGCCTCAGAACTCATCGCCGAAGCAGCGACGGTGATTTCGTTTTCCGGCAGTATTCATGACCTGGCCGTAACCTGTCACGCCCACCCGACCCTGGCCGAAGCCATCAAAGAAGCTGCCCTGGCAGTCAACAAAGAGGCAATTCACGGCTGAGGGGTTGACAAAAAGCAGGGCACGTCAGAGAATCAGATCGGCTATTTTTCAGGGCAGCGCAAAGCTGCCCTGATTTGCTCAAGCCCTTCTGCACCGTTTCGCATATCGCCCGCCTACCACCAATGTTGCAACATGCCGGCCGCGATATCATTCTGATGAGAATTTTATCCAACGGAGTCTGTTTTGAAGTCTTTGAAAAAACTGTTCATCCTGCTCGTCGTCATCGGCCTGATCGGTGCCGTCGTTTTTTATTTCCGCGATACCACGGAACCCCAATTGACCCTGACCCCGAACAGCGGTCCGATTTCCCATAAATCAAAGCTGTTGCTGTCGCTCACCGACGCCGGGAGCGGCCTCAAGGACCTGCAAGTGATCATGGTCCAAAAAAACAACCGCATGCCGCTGCTGGAGCAAAGCTTTCCCGCGAGAACCGAAACCACAGATATCGAGCTGGATCTCGGCAAGGTTAAATTGGAAGAAGGCGATTTCCAGATCGAAGTTCAGGCTACGGACAGCGCTATTTATCATTTCGGCAAGGGTAACCAGGCCAGCAAAACCTTCTCTTTGACCTATGACAGCCGTCCGCCGATTATTTCAATCCTCAGTAAAGCACACAATTTCACCCGCGGCGGCAGCGGGCTGGTGGTCTTTTCCGTCAACGAAGAAGTCAAACAGGCCGGCATCCAGTTCGGCGATTTGTTCTTCCAAGCCTTTCGTCAGCCGTCAGGTCACTATGCCTGCCTGTTCGTCTACCCCTATTTCATGCCGGAAAAAGATTTTGTGCCCCGCGTGGTCGCACAGGACCTTGCTGGCAACGAACGCCAGACCGGCATCTATTATCGCGCCAAATATAAAAGATTTCGCGACCGCGATATCAAAATCTCAAAATCATTCCTGGACATGAAGACCCCGGAACTTGAACCTCTGGCACCAAACGCGAAGACCCCCATCGACATCTTCCTCTATGTCAATCGGGAGGTTCGCAAGGCAAACCGCGCCAAGATGGCCGAACTGGGCAAAGACACCTCGCCGACCCCGCTTTGGAAAAACAGCTTCCTGCGGCAGCCGAAAGCAGCCACCTTGGCCCAGTTTGCCGATCACCGGACCTATTATTACGAGGGGAAAAAAATTGATGAAGCCTATCACCTCGGCTACGACCTGGCCTCGGTTGCCCAGGCCGAAATCGAGGCGGCCAACGACGGCAAAGTGGTGTGGGCCGAATACCTGGGGATTTACGGACTCTGCGTGGTGATTGATCACGGCCTTGGCCTGCAGACCCTGTATGCGCACATGAGCCAGCTCGATGTTCACCCCGGTGACCAGGTCAGCCGCGGCCAGATTATCGGCCGTAGCGGCGCGACCGGCATGGCCGGTGGTGATCATCTGCATTTTGGAGTATTTGTGTCGGGAATCCCGGTACAACCGGTTGAATGGTGGGATCAGCACTGGCTAACCGACAATATCGACAGCAAATTGCAGTTATGACCGTTTCAGGACCGCACTGGACAGGAGCTGCTTGACAGCCCTGGCAGGTTAGTCTAAATACTTTACATTCCAAACCTTATGCGGACCTACAAAACCTCCGACAAAGAGAAAGGTGCTCCTGATGAAAAATGCTGCCATGTCGCTCCTGATCGCTCTGGCTTTATGCTTCTCCACGCAAGCGTTTGCCCTTAAACCGGTCAAGGAAATTAAAACCGGCTTTATCTACGTCGGCCCGGTCGGCGATGCCGGTTGGACCTATGCCCATGACCAGGGGCGTAAAGAGATGGAGGAACTGCCCTACGTCAAACCTTCAACCTACATTGAATCGGTTCCCGAAGGAGCTGAATCGACCCGCGTTATCAACGGCTTGGTGCGCAAAGGGCACAACCTGATTTTCACCACCAGTTTCGGCTATATGGATGCCACCATTGACGTGGCCAAACGCAATCCCGATGTGGTGTTCATGCACTGTTCCGGGTATAAAACCGCCCCCAATGTCGGCACTTATTTCGGCCGCATGTACGAACCGCGCTATCTGTCCGGGATCGTGGCTGGCGAGATGAGCAAATCAAATATTATCGGTTACGTTGCCGCATTCCCCATCCCCGAAGTCATTCGTGGCATCAATGCCTTTACTTTGGGTGTCCGCAGTGTCAATCCCAAAGCCCAGGTGCGCGTGGTCTGGACCCAGACCTGGTTCGATCCGGGCGTGGAACGGGATGCCGCCGACAGTCTGCTTGACGTCGGTGCCGACGTCCTCACCATGCACCAGGATGCACCGGCAACCCTGCAGGCCGCCGAAGCCCGGGGCGCTTACGTGATCGGTTACGATACCGATATGCGCAGCTTCGCCCCTACCGCTTTCCTGACCGCACCGATTTGGAAGTGGGGCGCCCTCTACACCAAAATCGCCGAAGAGGTCCATAACGGCACCTGGAAATCGGAGCAGATCTGGTGGGGAATGAAGCAAGATCTGGTCGGCCTGGCCGAGTTCAGCGACAAAGTGCCGGCTAAAACCCGAGCCGACGTCGCTGCAAAACAGGCCGAAATTGTTGCCGGAACCTTCCATCCCTTCGCAGGACCGATCAAAGACCAGGACGGTAAAGTTATCGTCGCCGCAGGGGCAACCCCGACTGACGGCGAACTGCTCGGCATGAATTACTTTGTCGAAGGCGTCCAGGGCACCATCCCCAAATAATCCGTTTCACTCAGGCACGCCCTCAGCGCAGGGCGTGCCTTTTACATCGAGATGTGACCTTGCTAGAGATACAGAATATCCGCAAGACATTCCCCGGAGTGGTAGCCCTTGACGACGTCTCTTTCGGCGTCGCGGCAGGCGAAATCCATACGTTATTGGGCGAAAACGGCGCCGGCAAGAGCACCCTGATGAATGTGTTGACCGGGTTGTATCACCCGGATCGGGGCAGGATCAGCCTGGCTGGCCAAAACGTTCACTTTACCAGTCCGCGGGACTCCCTGGCCCATGGCATCGGCATGGTCCATCAACATTTCATGCTGGTTCCCGCGCATTCGGTTTTTGAAAATATTCTTCTGGCCCTGGACCAGGTGCCTAATTTTTATAACCGGAAACAGTTCAAGGACAAGATCAGTCGAGTCATCGCCGAATTCAATCTGGATTTGGATCTGGACAGCCCGGTCTGGAAACTGTCCATCGGCGCTCAGCAGTGGATCGAACTGATCAAACTGCTGATGAGAGACTGTCAACTGTTGATCCTTGATGAACCGACCGCAGTGCTGACCCCGCAGGAGGCGACCCGCCTGTTCGAAGTTTTGAACCGGCTCAAGGGCCTGGGGAAGAGCATCATTTTCATCTCCCACAAGATGCGCGAGGTCATGGAAATCTCCGACCGGGTTACCATTCTTAAAAAAGGCCGCAGTGTCGCCACCCTGGAACGAGGGAATTTTGACGAAAACCGTCTGGCCTCATTGATGATCGGTCAAGACAAGGTGCCGGAATGGCAGAAAAACGAGCAGGTCTTGAAAAAAACCGCCCTGTCGATTCAGGACCTGTGTGTACACAATGAACGGGGGACCATCGACCTGGATTCCTTTAACCTGGAATTGAAAGAGGGCGAGATTCTCGGCATCGCCGGGGTTGCTGGCAACGGCCAGAAAACCCTGGCCGAAGTCCTGACCGGGTTAAGAAATGCCAGCCAGGGCAAAATCCTGGCCGGGGATGAAGATATTACCAACAGCAACGCCCGTTATTCCTATATCGCCGGCATTGCCCATATCCCCGAAGATCGCAAGGCCGTCGGTATCGCTCCGGATATGAGCGTCGATGAAAACCTGATCATGAAAAGCTTTAAAAAAGGCCCCTTCCGCAACTGGATTTTCCAGGACCGTAAGGCCATCCGGCGCAATGCCATGGAGAAGATCGAACAGTTCGCCATCAAAACCGGCCCCGACGGGACCCCGGTTCGTTATCTGTCCGGTGGCAATATTCAGAAAGTCATTATTGCCAGGGAGCTCTCGGACCGCCCTAAGGTTCTCGTCGCCCTCTACCCGACCCGGGGGCTGGATATCGGCAGCGCCGAATATGTCCACAAGGTGATCGCCGAGGCCGCAACCCAGGGGATGAGCACGATTTTAATTGCCGAAGACCTGGATGAACTGCTCAAACTCAGCGACCGTATTGCCGTCATGTTCCGTGGGCAGATGATCGGCTATGTCGATCCACGGACCACCACCCGGGAAGAAATCGGGCTGATGATGAGCGGTGAAAGACAGGAGCAACAACAATGAAACTGGTTATCGAACGCCGCGAAATCTCATCGCCGTTGTTTCGCTTCAGCGCTCCGCTGGTCTCCATTGCCATCGCCCTGTTTATTGCCGGATTCTTGCTGCTGGCGGCTCACATCGACCCTTTTGACGCCTACCGCGAGATTATCATTGAAGCCCTTGGCTCCATGTACGGGCTCTCGGAAACCCTGGTCAAAACCACGCCGTTGATTTTTGCCGGTCTCGGAGTCAGCCTGGCTTTCCGCATGCAGATCTGGAATATCGGCGCCGAAGGACAGATCTACCTGGGGGCGATGGGGGCAACTTGGGTGGCCTTGTTTTCCGGAATTCAGAACCATTGGTTGATGCTGACCGCCATGTTCTGCATGGCCTTTTTCTGCGGCGGCCTCTGGGCCGGAGTGGCCGGGTTCCTGCGCGCGCGCTGGCGGGTCAACGAAGTCATCGTCACCCTGCTGATGAACTATATCGCCATTCTCTGGGTCGATTATCTGGTGTACGGCCCCTGGAAAGACCCTAAAGGATTCAATTTTCCGCTCACCGCACAGTTCACCGATACCGCCCGCCTTGCCGATTATTTCAACACCCGCCTGCACAGTGGATTTTTTCTTGCCCTGGCCTGTGCCCTGGTCCTCTATCTGTTCATGGAAAGAACCGTGTGGGGGTATGAAATCAAGGTCATCGGCAGCAACCCGAAGGCCGCCCAATATGCCGGCATGAGCACCGGACTCACCATATTTTTCGTCCTGTTTCTCAGCGGCGCTATCGCCGGGCTGGCTGGTTTCAGCGAAGTCGCCGGTCTGCAGCACCGTCTGCAGCACGGCATTTCTCCCGGCTACGGCTATACGGCAATCATCATCGCCTGGCTGGCCAAGCGCAGTGCGATCGGGGTGGTGATCGTCTCTTTTCTGATGGGAGTCCTGCTGGTCGGCGGGGACAGTCTGCAGCTGCTCTGGCAGCTCCCGGTCGCTTTTGTTTATGCATTCCAGGGGCTGATTCTGTTTTTTCTGCTGGCCTCCGATTTCTTTGTCATTTATCGACTGAGGCTGATCAAGGGGACCGCCCATGCTTGAAATCCTGCTTGACGCAACCGTTCGCGCCGGCACACCGATCCTGTTTGCCACCCTCGGCGCAATTATCAACGAACGCGCCGGCATCATCAACCTGGGCATTGAAGGTTTGATGCTGATCGGTGCCCTGGCCGGATTCTCCGGCACCTATCTGAGCGGGTCCCTGCTGGTCGGCGTTCTGGCAGCTTTTTGCGCCACCTTCATTGCCGGCAGCATCCATGCCCTGATCACGGTGCAATTGCGTGGCAACCAGATCGTCAGCGGGCTGGCCCTGACCATGTTTGGCATTGGCATCACCGCCCTGTTCGGTAAGCAGATGGTCGGTCAGACCATCGTTGGTTTCGAACGGGTGCCGATTCCCGGCCTGCAGCATATTCCGATTATCGGCAAAGCGTTCTTCAATCAGGATCTGCTGATCTACTTCAGTTTCCTGCTGGTTTTCGCCATCTGGTACTTTTTTTATCGCACCCGCTGGGGTCTAGCCTTGCGCACCATCGGGGAAAACCCGGCGGCAGCCGATACCTGCGGGCTGTCGGTCTGTAAATATCGTTTTTTGGCGGTCACCATCGGTTCCGGCCTGGTCGGGATTGGCGGCGCGTACCTGAGCCTGGCCAGCACCCCCATGTGGATTGAAAACATGTCTGCCGGCCGCGGCTGGATTGCCGTCGCCCTGGTCATATTTGCCGGCTGGTCGAGCCCGCGGGCGCTGGTCGGAGCCTATCTGTTCGGCGGCATTACCGCCATGCAACTGCGCTTCCAGGCCATGGGAACCACCATCAGTGCCCATATCCTGCAGATGTTGCCTTATTTTTTCACCATCGTTGTCTTGGTAATTTCAACCCTGCGCCTGCAAAAAGGCGCCAGCCAGCAGCCCGAAAGTCTCGGCCTGCCTTATGACCGGGAGGACCGGAAATGACTGCCGCTGAAACACTACTGGAAAGAATTCACCGCGAAGGAGCCGTCAACGGCGAAATCGTCAAAGTCGACCGCTTTCTTAACCACATGGTCGATCCCCAACTGATTCAGGTCCTCGGCCAGGAACTGGCCGGCCGTTTCAAGAATGCCGAAGTAACGGTTGTCCTGACCGCAGAGACCAGCGGAATCATGCTCGCCCAGGCGGTTGCCACGGAACTCGGCGTCCCGTTTATCTACGCCAAGAAGAAACGGCCCATCACCATGACCGAGTATTACGCCGCGGCCAGCTATTCCTTTACTAAGCAGGAATCGACCACTTTGTATGTATCAAAGGAAATCTTCAGCAGTAACGATCGGGTCCTGTTTGTCGATGATTTTTTCGCCAAAGGATCGACCTATAAAGCCGTCACCGAAATTGTGACCCAAGCCAAAGCCAGCTTGGTAGGCAGTGCTGTCATTATCAACAAATCGGAACGGAAGGACATCGAAGCAATATTGACGCTACAGGATCTGAAATACTAATCTCCCAGGCAATGCGCTCTTTCAGGTCCTTCTGAGGCATATCGGTTGTGACAGAGTACGCTACTGAAAATCTGGCATGAAGAGTCAACGCAACCTTCGACCAAAAGTCGACTGACAGCGGAACCTGACCCCAATGCTAATCATCAATTAAAAGCCAGCGCTCCTTATATTTTAGCGCCACACAGCAGCATTCGACATGACCCTGTTCCTCGACTCATTAACCTGAAGGGGCCACCGATTTTCATCATTTCATGCAATAACGGGGAGCAGCAACAGCTCCCCACCTTATTGATTGTAAACACAACCGACATTGATATAATTGAGGCACAAGGTGTCTTTCAAACAGCCTGCCGAGTCGATGGATGGGCGATCAACATCAATAACGATTTCCTCAGTCATTGCTGTTGTGGGGTGAAGATAAGAACTGACGGTTATTTTACAACTTTTTATTTTTGCGCTATCGCGATAATCGATTTTTTCCTGACCATGCTTGGATAAGCTCCCGGATGAACTGTTTCACACAGATTCAAATTCAAACAAGAAAACCGACAATAAAGATTATTCCATCCATTCTGAATCTATTCATGATAACAAGTTCAGACGACCCAAACCGGAGATTCTCATGAGCAAGTTTATGGAACGCACCGCTTTGTTGCACCGGGAGCAACGGCAGGAACTTCCGCTGACCACCCGCGGGATAGAAGCAGTGCAGCAGGTCATCGCCGTGACCGGAAAGGGCGGGGTCGGCAAAAGTACAATTGCTGTCAATCTGGCGATAGCTCTGGTCCAATCGGGGAAGAGAGTCGGTCTTCTCGATGCCGACCCTATCGGGACAAGCATTCCGCTGCTGCTTGGTCTGGATAAGCTGGCAACTCAGAATATCAAGCGGGGCCTGCCGATCCGCAGTCACGGGATTTCCGCCATGTCGCCAAGCCTGCTTGACATGGGGGAGCAGGATCCGGCTTATCCTGAGTCCATAACCGACCGCCCCCTGTACTGGTTGCTCGACCGGATCCATTGGGGGGAACTCGACTATCTGGTGATCGATCTGCCTGCCGGATCAGACCAACCATTGCTCAATCTGGCCCGACTGGTTCCAGAGGCAGCGCTGCTGCCAGTCACCACTCCTCAGAGAATTTCATTAGCCCATGTCAGGCACACCCTCAATCAATGCCAACAGCTCCATTTCCATATTCTTGGTTTGGTTGAGAACATGTCCTATTTCATGTGTGAACACCGGACCACCCCGATTGAAATCTTCGGCATATTCAGTGCTGGAGGCGGGCAAAAATTCAGTGAGGAAAATGACTTGCCTCTGCTGGTAACCATCCCGATTGAAATGGCTATCGGCCAGGCCGAGGAAACCGGCACTCCCATCACCGTCGCCGCAGCTGACTCCCCTGCTGCGGAGATTTTCCGGCAACTCGCGGACCGGCTGAAAACGGTCCTTCCTACAATACCGACGCCCCAAAAGGAAGAATCCCGAGGAGGCGCCTAAACCTGTTCCCGGCTTTCACCGAAATTGAACTACGATGAACCATGCAGCAGACGATCCCGGAAATTTCCACTGATCGGATGAGGCCCCAGCCAGATGCCAAAATAAGCAACGGCAAAATCGGCTCCAGAAACAGCGCCCAGCAATTGACCATTCAGTCTCAGTTCAGTTCCGGTTTCAGGCTGATAGGAAAGGCTATATCGGTCGCCCGGTTCAATATTGCGAAACAATTTATAAAATTTCAGCAATCGCTCAGCAAGGGAAGAATACTTTGCCCTTGGCAGATGTTCACGAAGCAGCTTATCTGATGCTTCAGATAAATCCTTCGCCGTGAAACTGCGGAAATAAACAATCTCCAACCGTTTGGGGACATCCTGCAGCCACTCTGCGCCATTAACACCATCCGGCAGGTAAAAGGCGCCGGCATAGACATCGAACAGCAGAGCCCAGGTCAATACGGCTGTTCCGGTCAGCTGTAGCTTATATTGGCCCAGATGATAACGTTCAGCAAACTCAACTCCAGCAGTTTTTTCAGCAACCGCACGCGCGGTGGGAAAATTGACCAGGATTCCAAGCAGGATTGCAGATATCAGCAAAACAGATCGACTTTTCATAACGTACCCTGCGCTTAAGACAAGCGACGATATCGCCCGGCCCGCGGCTCAAATCGGTTACTGAGGCAGACAAATAACGGGACAATCAGCGCCCAGACCAGGGCCAGAGAAATAAAGCTGAAAAGCTGATTGTCACCCAATTGGGCCGCCCCAAGTTGTACGCCACCCCAATAGGCAAGCGGCCCCCCAAGCAGGCCGAAAAATGCGGCCAACAAGTAACGCCCTGCAAGCCAGTGCAATGAAAAACGGAAAAGAGTCGCAAACTGAATCCAAATAACGGGAATCCACAGCGGTAACCACAACGGCCAGCCAGGATCGGCTTTAAAACTGAAAACGCCCAGTGCCTGTTGTGCACTGTCAACAAGGATTCCGAGCAGACCGGCGGTGACCATCAGTTGGACTTCGGCTTTACGCTCTTCTACCAGCATCAGGTGAATGGCAATCAATACCAGCGCAGCAACCGCACCGCTGGTGGGCCATCCCATAGCTGCGCCAAGGACACAACTGAACCAGCCGAGCTGATATAGCAGAAGATTGATCCCCTTGTTCAGGACTGCCGACATTGTCCCTCCCATCAACAGAATTTCGGCTTTTCCAGCACCAGCCGGGTCAAATCAATGATTCGTGCGTTAAACCCTGCCTGGCAGTAAGCCAGATAGTACTCCCACTTGCGCAAAAAGGGATCGTCGTAACCGAGAGCGTGAAACTGTGCTTTTTCCGCCAGGAACTTTGTGCGCCAATGGTCAAGGGTCCGGGCATAGTCGTCCGCAGCATTGCTCAGGCTGTCAATATTCAGTTGCGAACCGGCCGCGATGGCTTGCGCCAAAGCTCCGATGGACGGCAAGTGCCCGCCGGGAAAGATATGCTTGCGAATCCAGTCGGAGCTGTAGCGATAGGCGGCATATTTGCGGTCAGGAATAGTGATCACCTGAATCACAGCTTTGCCTCCGGGACGCAGCACCTGCTGGCAGGCAGCAAAGAACTGTTTAAGCCCGCCATGCCCCACGGCTTCAAGCATCTCGATGGAAACAATTTTGTCCCACTGCCCTGTGAGCTGCCGATAGTCACACAATTGCAGGCTGATCCGATCTTCCAGCCCGGCCTGCCGGACCCGTTCCCGGGCTAGTTTGAGCTGCTCATGGGAGAGGGTTATTCCGGTCACCCGGCAGCCGGTCTGGCGAACCGCCGCGATGGCAAAACTTCCCCAGCCACAACCAATTTCGAGCACATGATCATCGCGGCGGATTCCAGCCAGTTCAATAGTCGTCTGCAGCTTGTTGCGCTGCGCTTGTTCGAGACTCTCCCCTTCGTGTCTGAAGATACCAGCTGAATAGGTCATGCTCGGATCGAGAAAGCTGGCAAAGAAATCATTGCTTAAGTCATAGTGTTCGCGAATGTTTCTTGAGCTGCCCGTGATGGTGTTGGCACGCAACTGATGGCGCAGATAATTCAACCAGCGGCCCAGAAAAGCGCTCACCATGCCACGATCATCCACCAACTCAGCATTGCCCGCCAGCATAGTCAATAACCCCGGCAGATCATCACTGCTCCAGTCGCCATCGGTGTAGGCTTCTCCAAAACCAATTTCACCAGACAGCATCACCCGCTGAAAAAATCGATTGGTTCGCACCTGTAGCTGTTGTGGCTCTTCGGTGGCTGCGCCAAAATTGAGATGACGACCTTCCGGCAGGCGCAGGTCAAGCTGCCCCTGTTTGAGTTTAGAGAGATGCCTCTGGGCAAAAAGCCGCCCAAGCCGCTCAAGCAGAGTCGGCGGTGACAAACGGATGGTCATGGAATGATCTGGGATTGGTTTAGTATGCACTGGAAGCCTCCTTTGCCAATAGAGTTGCGCCGCCTGCCAGAGAATACGTGGCATGGTCAGGGCTGCTGAGAAAGGATGACGAATGATCGTGCGCAGCAGGGCTCCGCTGGTTAAAGGCTCAGCCCGCCCCTGGATCCGGGCAATAAAGATCAGCTGTTCTGCTTGATGAAAATGGATCCGGTTGTCAAGCTGCTGCGCTGGTTCGGTGATTTGAAACTGGTAGCGGCCATCACGGCTGAAAAAGGGCGAAACATGAAACTGTTTGTCGCTGTTATAAACGAGCCGGCCGTCAATACGCTCAGCCCCTGGCTCGGCGAGCAGGTAAAGGTGCATCTCGCCAAAGGTATTGTTGACCTGCGCCAGAACACAGAGCAGTTCTCCTGACTGCCGGTAACAGTAGAAAAAACTGATCGGATTAAAAACATAGTTGAAATAACGCGCTGCCGTGACCAGCAGGACCCGGCCAAGAACATCCTTAAACCCCTCTTCGCTGAGCAACTGCTGCAGCTTTTCACGGATCGGTCGCTCCCCGACCAGGAGATAATCCTTGTCATGGATCGCCACTGGCCGCAGCTGATTATAACCGAACAGCGGGTTTTCCCTAGCGAGCTCGGGCAGGTCATCCAGGTCGAAGGCGTAAAAATAGACCGGGTAACGAAAACTGTGCTGAACCGGTTGAAGCCGGGCATGACTGACCTCTCCCTGATAAATCAACGATGTCATAAGTCAACCCCAAGAGCCTTGCCGACCGCCACCGCTGAGCGGACCGCATCCTCATGAAAGCCGTAACCGAAATAACTGCCGCAGAACCAAGTATTGCGAACTCCATTGAGATTCGGCAGCTCTGCCTGGGTGGACAACGAGGAAAAACTGTATTGCGGGTGCTGATAAGCAAACTCGGCGATCACCGTCTCCGGATGAAAACTCTCGCTCCGGTTGAGAGTGACACAGTAGTCCCGCTGCGCCGTTAGCCCCTGCAACCGGTTCATGTAGTAGCTGACAAAAACAGGTTGCTCTTCCACATTTTGGGTTGCTTCGCGGGTAAAATTCCAGGCCGACCAGGCTGCCCGTTGCGGCGGAAGCAGTGAAGCATCAGTATGCAGCACAGTACGATTCAGTTGGTACTGCCAGGGCGCGAGCAAGCGTTGCTCTTCCGCGCTCGGATCACCCAACAGACGGAAGGCCTGATCCGCATGGGTCGCGATCACCACCCGATCAAACTCTTCGGAACGCCCATCACTCAGCTGGAGTCGAACGCCGGTCTCTGTCCGGAAAACATTCTCGACTCCGGCATTCAAAAAAATGTCGCCAGTGAATGTTTTGCGGAAAGCCTTGATATAGGAATAACTCCCGCCAACCACCGTCTTCCATTGTGGTCGGTTGGAAAAAGAGAGCAGTCCATGATTATTAAAAAAACGCAGGAACGACTCCGCAGGAAACTCAGCGGCCCGTAGGGTCGGCGTCGACCAGATCGCCGCCGCCATCGGCAGCAGATAGTGAGTGCTCATAAACTTGGAAAAATGCCCTCGCTGCAGATATTCACCGAGCGTCTCATCCGGCACAGTCCCTGCGGCAAGATCCTGGCGAGCCTGCTTGTTGAAACGGGCAATCTCCAATAAAAACCGATAAAACTTCAGGCTGAACAGGTTACCTCGCTGAGCGAACAGGCCGTTCAGATTGTTACCCGCATAAACAAACCCACTCTGCAGACACTGAAAACCGAAGGACATTTCGCTGGTGCGAGTAGCGACCCCAAGCTGCGCAAGAAATTTCTGAAACAGTGGATAAGTGGCATCGTTGAGCACGATAAACCCGGTATCTATCGCCAACCCGGCATCCGGTCCATCCTTGATCTCGATGGTATTGGTGTGCCCGCCAAGATAATGATTCTGCTCGAACAGCGTGACCTGATATTTGTGCTGCAGCAGATAGGCACTGACAATGCCGGCAACACCACCGCCAACCACTGCGACCCGCAGCTGCCGCGAATCTCCGTCACTCATGGCTCCTCCTCTTTCGCCCTGGGGATCCCCGGAAAAAATGCATTCGTCCTTTTTTTATAGGCCTCGAAGTCGGGATTGCCCTGATACTTGGCTTCGAGCATCGGGATTCCGGAAACTTTCAGGAGCAAAAAATCGATCAACAGTGGACTGATCAGAGCAAACCAGCCGAGGGGAGAGCCAAAAGCAACCAGGAAAACGCCCCACCAAAGGACCGCCTCTCCAAAATAATTAGGGTGCCGGGTCAGGCGCCATAGCCCCTGCCGGATAATTTTTCCGTGATTGGCCGGATTGTTTTTAAACCGCAACAGTTGCCAATCGCCAACCGTTTCAAAAAGAAACCCGACCAACCAGATCATGCACCCGAACAGGTCGAGCCAGCCAAGCGCATCTCCTGGCTGAGCAAAGCTCAATAACAATGGCAGTGCAACCAGGTAAATAACCGCCCCTTGCAACATAAAAATCTGCAAGAAACTGCGCCAGACAAAATTATCACCCCAGTCCTCGCGCCATTGCCGGTAACGAAAATCCTCCCCCTGTTCAGTCTGTTTTCGCAACGCCACATGAACTGTCAAGCGAAGTCCCCAGAGACTGATCAGCCCGAGCAGCAACAACTGCCTTGGGTGGTCATTGCCATACAGGAGATAGCCGCTCCAGCCAACCAGCACGAAACCAACCCCGTAAGCGATATCAACGATGCTATTGTCCTCCTGTTCCATGGCGATCAAAAAAACTGCGGACATAAAGATGAAAAGAATAATTCCGCAAAGAAGAAACAGGTTCATCGTGATGCACACCTTTCTGCTAAAGATGAAAGCAAATGGTGAACCGGCTCCGGCAATCACCCAATCAGTTATCAAATCGCCAGGGCCTTGCCATCCATCACAGTGGCCCGACCACCCATTGAGATCAGGCTGACAGCAGGACGACTTTTAACTGAGCCAGCGCCCAAGCAGGTAGCTGCCGGAGGCAACCAGGGTACAGAGGAGCGTTCCCCAGGCAATATCGATCACAACCACCTTGAGGGGCCAATCGCGCAAGGTGGCCAAATTGGTCAGATCGTAAGTGGCGTAGGTAAAAAATCCGAACAAGGCCCCCCATAAAGCAGCCTTTGCCAGAGAGGCCGTATCCAATCCCGGCTTGACGGCAAACAGAATGATCCCGGCAATGTAAACACAATAGAAGATGAGCGCCGCCGGCCAGTTAACCGCCGGACTAAGGAGATGGGACAAATTATTCTGGTAGAAGCTCTTTGCTACCACCCCGAGCCAAAACAGATCGATGGCAAAAAAGAGCGGGACGGTCAGCAGATAGAGTTTTACATAATATCCGAGCATAGCGTTTTCCCTTCCTCATCCCAGACCGTAATTCCCGTCAGCACAGAACCGACAGCAACAGATAGCGGCAAAAGCTTTTTCAATTCGACCAGGGCAATACCTCAAACAATGCTTGATTTTTTATATTTTATATTTAAAATACAGCTAAATACAACCTTGTCTAGGACAAAAATGACGATTCAGCAACTCAGCCAAGAAATTGGTATAGGTACCGATACCTTACGAATCTGGGAACGGCGTTACGGCTTCCCGGTGCCTGATCGGGACAGCCGTGGCCACCGCAGTTACTCCCAAAAGCAGGTTGACGAACTGCGAATTGTCAAGAGTCTGCAAAGTTATGGGCAAAGACCGGGAAAAATTCTCTCCCTGAGCAGACAGGAACGTCGTCAGCTGCTGGAAACATTGGTGGGACAGGACAGGCCGGACAATCAACGGCTGCAACAGGTGCTCGAAGAGTTTCCCCCCTTTCAAATAGCCCAAGAGATGGCCGAGCAGAGAGAACAGCTTGGTCTGGAGCTATTTGTTCTGAATTTTGCAGTTCCCCTGCTGCAACTTCTCGACCGCAACTGGACGAACGGGCGACTCAGTGTCGCCCGTGAACACCTGATTTCAGACCACCTGGAAAACCTGCTCAAGCCCGAATTTTCATCTCTATCAGCAAGCAAGCCACACATTCTGTTTTTGACCATGAACGGCGAACGCCACAAACTTGGTCTGCTGCTGGCAGCAGCGTTGTTTCATACTGCAGGAGCCAACTGCATCTGGATAAATGAGAGCTTGCCTCTTTCAGAAATTCCAGTGCTGGCCACAGAAATGTCCGCTGCCGGCGTGGCCCTCTCCTTTAGTTCCCATTATTCCCAACGCCAAGCCAAACAGGACCTCGGTCGCTTGAGAAAGGAGCTCTCCCCCGCTATCAAACTGGTTGCCGGAGGGCAGGCGGTACAGCAGATCACCAGCCTTCCAAACCTGCTGGTCTGTACCGACCTGCGAAAGATTCGACGCCTGGTTGAAAGACATTTCATCACTCAAAAAACGGCTTAATTTCAATGGATTGTTATTTTCGATCGACTTCTTAACCGGCAGGCAGGCCAACCTGTCCAGAAAAAATCAACGTTAACCCCCTAACAAAGAAGAGGAAAATGGAAATATGACATTTACAGACATCAAAATCAGCCGAAAACTCACCATCGGCTTTCTGGTGGTCGTGTTGCTCCTTGGCAGCGCCATCGGCTACCAACTGTATTCCCTGGAAACCCTCGCCAGTCTTGAGAATGAAGCCGCTCACCGAGCCAACGACGCCGTGTCCGTCGGCACCATCCAGACCCGCTTGGCCGCATCTTACGAGGTTATGGCTGATGCGATCATCAACCGGCATCTTGAGCAAACTGAACACGATTTCGCTGAACTGAAATCCCAGGCTGCCAATGATCTCGCCACAATCAAAAAACTGGCGGATACCCCAGAAGAACAGGCGGACGCCGACCAGGTCGGCCAGACTTACAGTCGCTACCTTGGCCTCTTTGAAAAAAATATGCTGCCCCTACTGAAGCAGGCGGGAGACAACAACACACTCCTCCAGATCAGGGATATCGATGGCAAATTGGATGAATTGCGGGAAGAAACTGAACAAAATCTGCAAAAAATAGTCACCTCTTTAGATGAGGAAATGGCGGCGGCGGAAGAGGCTTTCAATGCCACTCGGGCAAAAGCTATCACTGTTGCCTGCACCCTTTCTGCGCTGGGAATACTCTTCGCCGCACTCATCGGTTTTTTCATCACCCACAGTATTACCGCCCCCCTCAGGCATGTTGTGGAGATGATCAACCAGCTCAAAATCGGTTGCCTGCCCAACCGCCTGCAGCTTGGTCGCAAGGATGAGATCGGGGTGCTGGCTAACGCCCTCGATGACATGACCGATAATTTACAGGGGCATGCAGACATTGCCGCGCAGATCGCTAAAGGCAACCTGAATGTTACCGTTCGGCTGGCCTCCGGGCAGGATCAGTTTGGCATGGCCCTGCAAACCATGGCGGCCAACCTCAACGAACTCATCGGTCAGATCCAGGTCGCGGGGGAACAGATCGACTCAGCCAGTAGCCAGGTGTCTGATTCGAGCCAGGCACTTTCCCAAGGAGCGACGGAAACAGCGGCATCCCTCGAAGAAATCAGCAGCTCCATGAGCGAAATGGCCGCCCAAACCAGCCAGAGCGCAGAGCATGCCCGCGAGGTCAATACTTTGGCCGGCGAGACGAGTTCCGCAGCCGTGGCAGGCAACCAGCAGATGCAGGCGATGATCGCTGCTATGGGCGAAATCAACAGCGCCGGACAAAATATCAGCAAAATTATCAAAGTTATTGACGAAATTGCCTTCCAGACCAACCTGCTGGCACTGAACGCCGCAGTGGAAGCGGCCCGGGCCGGGCAACACGGCAAAGGCTTTGCGGTGGTCGCCGAAGAAGTGCGGAACCTGGCCGCGCGTAGCGCCAGAGCGGCCAAGGAGACTGCGGAGCTTATTGAAGGCTCAGTACAAAAAACCGCCAACGGGACCCGTATCGCCGAGCAAACGGGCAAGGCTCTTGAAGCAATTGTCGGTTCCATCGGCCAGGTCACTGAACTGGCCGCAGAAATTGCCGCCGCCAGTAACGAGCAGGCCGCAGGGATCGGTCAGGTGACGCAAGGCCTTGGCCAGATCGATCAGACCGTACAGCAGAACACCGCGACCTCGGAAGAATCCGCCGCCGCGGCAGAGGAGCTGGCCAGCCAGGCAGCGCAACTCAAAGGAATGCTCCATCAGTTCACCCTGGCAGAACCTGGCCGGGTGCAGCAAGCGGTTTCGCTGACGCCGGCAGGAAGCTCCCAAGCTCGGCTCGCCTAGCCTGAAGTTTGAGAAAAAACCCTCCCCTGACCACGGAATCGCCCCGCTGCATCAGAGCAGCGGGGCGATTCTTCATCTCTGCCAACAAGGCTCAGCGCAGATCGAAACGATCAAGATTCATCACCTTGTTCCAGGCGGCAACAAAGTCATGGAGGAATTTTTCCTGCCCGTCCGCGCAGGCATAGACCTCGGCGATGGCCCGTAACCGGGAGTCCGAACCGAACAGCAGATCGATCCGGGTTCCAGTCCATTTCACCTGGTCGCTCCCCCGCTGTCGCCCCTCGAAAAGCTCGGCATCTGCCGAGCTGGCTTGCCAGTGAGTGCCCATGTCGAGCAGGTTCACAAAAAAATCATGGCTCAGAGTTTCCGGCCGGCTGGTGAAGACCCCATGGGTTGAGTGTCCGAAGTTTGCCCCTAAGACCCGCAGTCCACCGACCAGAACGGTCATTTCCGGAGCGGTCAGGGTCAGCAGCTGCGCCCGATCAAGCAAAAGTTCTTCGGCCGAGACGCTGAACCGGGCCTGCTGGTAATTGCGGAAACCGTCCGCTTTCGGCTCGAGTACGGCAAAGGCCTCCACATCGGTCTGCTCCTGACTGGCATCGCCGCGCCCGGGAGTAAACGGAACCCCGACCTCGAAGCCGGCCTTTTGTGCGGCCCGCTCAACTGCGGCACAGCCGCCGAGGACAATCAGGTCCGCCAGGGAAACCTTTTTCCCGTCCGCTTGCGCATTGTTAAACTCCTGCTGAATCCCTTCCAGGACCTTCAGGGCCGCGGCCAGCTGTTTCGGCTGATTGACTGCCCAGTCTTTCTGCGGAGCAAGCCGCAGCCGTGCACCATTGGCGCCACCACGCATGTCGGAACCACGGAAAGTCGAGGCTGAGGCCCAAGCGGTTGTCACCAGTTGAGATATGGACAACCCGGAAGCCAAAATCTTGTCCTTGAGCACCGCACTATCCTGTTCATCAATCAAGGGATGATCCACGGCCGGAATCGGGTCCTGCCAGAGCAACTCTTCTGCCGGTACTTCCGGCCCCAGATAGCGGGCGCGCGGCCCCATGTCGCGGTGGGTCAGCTTGAACCAGGCGCGAGCAAAAGCCTCGGCAAATTCTGCCGGGTTGGCCAGGTAACGCCGCGCGATCGGCTCATAGATGGGATCGTAACGCAAGGAAAGATCCGCGGTAGTCATCATTGGCCGGTGTTTTTTGGCCGGATCATGGGCATCGACCACCATATCCTCAGGGTCTACATCTTTGGCCAGCCACTGCCAGGCCCCGGCCGGGCTTTTAACCTTTTCCCATTCATATTTGAACAGCACCTTCAGATAACCCATATCCCAGGTGGTCGGGTTCGGTTTCCAGGCTCCTTCGATTCCGCTGCTGATGGTATCCCCACCCTTTCCGCTGCCGAAGCTGCTCCGCCAGCCGAGCCCCTGCTCTTCCAGACCAGCAGCTTCCGGTTCCGGACCGACCAGGGCAGCATCACCGGCGCCATGGCATTTGCCGAAGGTATGGCCGCCCGCCACCAAAGCAACAGTCTCCTCATCGTTCATGGCCATTCGCGCAAAGGTTTCCCGCACATCAATCCCCGACGCCACCGGATCCGGGTTTCCGTCCGGACCTTCGGGGTTGACATAGATCAACCCCATCTGCACGGCAGCCAGGGGATTTTCCAGATCGCGCTCGCCGGAGTAGCGACTCTTCGGTTGATCGCTGGTGGCCAGCCACTCCTCTTCGGCGCCCCAGTAGATATCTTCTTCCGGCTCCCAGATATCCTCCCGCCCGCCGGCAAAGCCGAAGGTTTTAAAACCCATGGATTCCAGGGCGCAGTTGCCGGCCAGAATGATCAGATCAGCCCAGGAGATTTTCCGGCCGTATTTTTGTTTGATCGGCCACAACAACCGACGCGCCTTGTCAAGATTGACATTGTCCGGCCAGCTGTTGAGGGGCGCAAAACGTTGATTGCCGGTGCCGGCGCCACCCCGCCCGTCACCCATCCGATAGGTCCCGGCACTGTGCCAGGCCATCCGGATCATCAGCCCACCGTAGTGTCCATAATCCGCCGGCCACCACTCCTGCGAGTCAGTCATCAACGCATAGAGATCCTGCTTTACGGCATTGAGGTCGAGACTCTTGAATTCCTCAGCGTAGTTGAAACTCTCATCCATTGGGTTGGAAAGATTGGAATGCTGGTGAAGAATATTCAGATTCAGCTGATTCGGCCACCAGTCCTGATTGGACGTGCCGCCACCGGCCACTTGATGGCTGCTTCGACCCGTCACCGGGCACTTGCCTGCTTCACTCATAAAACGCCTCCTGTTATTTCGGGTTAAAAAGGAACCCGCGCCCTGCCTGTGACGATTCCTTTGTTTTCAAGAGAAAGAAGATGAGTAAAGGGATACCACAGCCTATTGTCCTGTCAATATCAGGTAGGAATTATTCTTTACAAGTATTGTCTATTTCATTGCCACACGGATACACGGGATGGCAATAATGAAGTTTTCAGATTGGAGATGAGCGGTTTCCCTTTGTGGCAAGGATATCGAGGGCTGACGCGGAGACGTACACCGTTATGCCGTACAAGTAAGCCTGCAGATTGACGCTGCTACTGCGGAAAAAGCCGTTTCCGGATGAAAACTATTTCATTGCTGCTTACTCTGGCAGGCAGGGCAGACACCAAAAAATTCAAGCTGATGGGATTGAATCAAAAAGCCGGAGACCTGGACCAGTTCAGCGGTCAATTGCTCAAGAACGCTGAGTTCCGGGTCGATAATCGCCTGACATTCGGTACAAATCAAATGGGGATGGGGATAGGGCTTACGGCCGTCATAGCGGTTACGTTCCGCAGTCAGGCGGATTTCCAGAATTTCCCCAAGCTCTTTGAGCAGATTGACGGTTTTATAGACCGTCGCCAGACTGGTGGTGGGATAGTCCTTCCTCACTTGTTCGAAGACATCCTCGACGCTGGGGTGATCGGCATTGGTGAGGAAGGCTTTGAGCACCGCGAGCCGCTGGGGCGTCACCCGAAAATCATGGGCGCGCAGTTTGTTGATGATCTTCTCAAGGCGAATCAACGGGTCGTCCATGGTCATCCTTTTGTCAGCAGGCAGCAGCGAACGGCTCTCAACCATGCTGTGCGGCGTTCAAAACAGTAAATTAGTTGCCATCCGGAAACTCCGAAGAGCAACGGCTAAGTTTTCAGATTGGAACCGAGCAATTTTCTGTTGTGGCAAGGAAATCAAGAGTTTGCGCCGAGGCGTAGTCCTTTACGCCGCACCAGAAAACCCGCAGATTGATACCGCCACAGCGGAAAAGGGCCGTTTCCGGATGAAAACAAATTAAATGATACAGACCCATGAAAGGATGTCAACGGGAGTTCCGCTGCTGCAGGGAGGCTGCCAGACTCAGTTCGCCTGCGGTGCGCTCAAATGCTGCTAAAACAGCTGATAATGTTTCTCCAGCCTGGCTGGGATGGGCAGATCATACGGACAGCGCGCTCAACACAACTGACCGTTACGCCACACAAGTAAGCCTGCAGATTGACGCTGCTACAGCGGAAAAAACCGTTTCCTGATGAAAACTAGTTGAACGCCACGGCAACATCGTCAGCACCCCGCCGGCGAAGGGTTTCATGACGATGATCCCCTGGCCAAGCGCTGCTGCCAACGGGACAAACTGGTTGGCGGTCTCCTCCTTGATCAGAGTGAATAGAAACTGAATAATATCGAAAAGTCCGCTACGCACCAGGCGCAGGGCCATCGGCAGGCTGTGCGAAGTCGCCCCCCCCCCCAGATAGCAGATAGCGGATCTTATCCACCTGCCGGACCCGGGACGCTTTTTCAAGAGCGCCGTCCGGAGAGGTCAATGCCTGCCAGCCCTGTCCCATTGGACACCTGATGGAACTGATAAAGATCGAGATAATCAGTCTGCAGCCAGACCGACGGGCAAAAAAGGAGGGGTTAGCAGGCGGAAAATCCAGAGAGTTATCGGGGCGAGGCGATCGGCATCTCCGCCGGAAAGGCTACGGAAAAACGCTTACAAAATTGCCCTGATGCTATCGAGCAGAGCCGAAATGTCGGTCACAGCAGCATGATCGAGCGGTCCGTTGTCATGCAGCTCTGCAGGGCGGCGGATCATAATGACCAGACAGTCTTCCTTGCGCGCGGCGGCGATCTTTTCAGCAACCCCGCCGGCCGCACCGCTGTCCTTGGTCACCATTACGCCGATCTGCAGGGTCGCGATGAGCTGTCGGTTCTGCTCCTCGGAAAAAGGCCCCCGGGCAAAGATCCGGTTGGCCTCCGGGATTCCCGCCGCTGCGCAGGCTGCAACCGCATCCGGGTGTGGCAGAACCCGGACAAACAGGGGTACACCGTCGCGCTGGGCGGCATGGACATAGGGCTCCAGGTTGCGTGAACCGGTCGTCAGCAGGACCGGGCTGCCAAAGGAGACGGCCAGCTCGGCGGCCTCCTGATGATCGACCACTTCGAACAGCTCGTCCGCGCTATGCACGCAGGTGGGCCGTTGAAAACGAAAATACGGGAGCTGATAGCGGGCCGCCACCGCACGGACGGTGCGCTGCAATTCAACGGCAAAGGGGTGGCTGGCATCGACGATCAGTCGAATCCCCTCACGGACCAGCAACGCGCTCATCCCTGCTTCGTCCAAGCGGCCGCAGCGGCGCCGGATCAACGAATGCCGGCCAACATCCAACTCGGCATCCGTCGCCGTTGAGACCAGTACCGGCAGTTCCAATCCGGCCAGAGCCTCGGCCAGCCCTGCAGTCTCTGAGGTGCCACCGAAAAGCAAAACCATTTAATAGTAACCTCGCGGCGTCACCATGCGACCATTGATCAGCCGGGTGCTGCGATTGCCGATAATGACGATGGAGGTCATACCGATCTCCTCGTCGAGGAAATGGCCAAGGTCGCTATGCACCACCTGCTGCTCAGCCCGGCTCGCCGCGGTGACGATCCCGACCGGCGTGGTCAGCGGCCGCACGGCACGAAAGATCGCAGCCGCGTCGTCCAGTTGATGCAGGCGTTTTTTACTGCGCGGATTATACAGCGATACCACCAGGTCTGCCGCGGCAACGGCTTGCAGCCGTTCGACAATGGTATCCCAGGGGACCAGCAGGTCGCTGAGACTGATGGTGGCGGAGTCGAGCATCAACGGTGCACCGAGCTGCGCGGCAGCGGCATTGGCGGCACTGACCCCGGCAATCACTTCGATGGCCACATCGAATCCTTCCGCAGCGGCCATCTCCATGGCCAGTCCGGCCATCCCGTAAACGCCGGCATCCCCCGAGGAGATCAGACCAACCACAGCCCCCTCTGCCGCAGCCTCCAGGGCCGCCCGGCAACGTTCGCTCTCCTGACGCATCCCCGAACTCAGGGTCTGCCGCCCGAGGCACAGATCCGCGATGGATTCCAGGTAAGGCCCGTAACCGACCAGCAGGGAACAGGCCCCGATCGCTTCTTCAGCGCGACGGGTTCGATCCAGCGGATTGCCCGGCCCTATCCCAACGACGTACAGTTTTCCTGCGCCACAGCTATGGTGATGCCGTCCAGCGCCTGCTTCCTGACTATTAATGACGTCCTCCTTCCGGCCAGCAACGCAGCCGGTTCGGCAACGGCGGGCAGACCGACTTTCTCGTTAACAAATTCCGATGATTGAAAATCACGGCAGCAGCCGCGAATACTGTCATGGCCAATAATCCGTAATGGAATCCCCAGGCTCGCCGCAGCCTGTTGCAGACCTGCTTCATCCGCTTTAACCTGCGCCGTCGCCAGCAAACGGACCCGCTCCGGGGCCAGCTCATGCTGGTGCAAAACCTGCCTGACGGCAGCGACAATCGCGGCGGATTCCTTCCCTTTGCGACAGCCGATCCCGACAATCAGATCCTTGACCGCCTCGGTGGTCGTAGTAATGACCGGTTCCGCATCGAGCAGATTGGCGACCCTTATGGCCAGATCATTGGCCCCTCCTTCGTGTCCGCTGAGCAGGCTGATCACATGGCGACCGCCGACATCGGCCACCACCACAGCCGGATCCCGCAGTTTGCTCTGCGGACAGTCAGCCAGGGAACGCACCACCACGCCACACGGCGCGATAAAAATCAGCCCGTCATAGGCCCCAAACAGTTGCGGGGTCAGCTCCATGATCCGGCTGAAGCGATGCTCTGCCGGTCCGCCGGCAACGCTGTCATGCAGATAGATCTGCAGCTCGGCGAGGCCCTCCTGCAAACGGCGGCACAGGGTCAGTCCCTGCGGCGAGAAGGTGACGGCGGCCAGTTTCATCGTTCGTCTCCACGGCGATAACCGTGGCTGAAGGACCGATGGTAAAGACGGGAAACCGGAATATCGCGGGCCAGGGTCTGGCCGACAATAATCATGGCGGTTTTGCGGATCTGCTCTTGCTCAACCTTGAGCGCGATATCGGCCAGGGTTCCGCGGACCACTTTTTCATCCGGCCAGGACGCATGAAAGACCACTGCCGCCGGACAGTCAAGTCCATACCAGGGGACGAGTTCAGCAGCGACGTCACCGATCTTGTGCACCGACAAAAACAGGCACAGGGTCGACCGGGTTTTGGCCAACTGCTCCAACTCTTCCTGTTCCGGCATCGGGGTACGTCCGGAGGTCCGGCTGAGGATGATCGTCTGCGAAACTTCCGGCGCGGTCAATTCGGTCTTCAGGGTCGCGGCCGCGGCCTGGAAAGAACTGATCCCGGGAATCACTTCATAGGCGATGCCGAGTCGATCAAGACTGTTCATCTGTTCGCGGATCGCCCCGTAAATGGCCGGATCGCCGGTATGCAAGCGGATCAGATCAACCCCCCGCAGCTGGGCCTGGCGAAACACCACCTCCATGTCCTCCAGGGTCATCTCCGCCGAGTCGTAAAGGTCGGCCTGGGCCGGCACCAGGGCGACAACCTCCGGGCTGACCAGGGAACCGGCATAAATGCAGATCTCGCAGTGACTGAGCAGGCGGTGCGCCCGCACGGTCAGCAGTTCCGGGTTGCCCGGTCCGGCTCCAACAAAAAATACTTTCATATCAACCTTCCGTATCAATAAGAATGACGGCCAGATGTCCCTGCTCGGCGGGAGCACCACGTAGCCGGCGCAGATCGGTCTCGATGACCTGCTCGGGAAATCCGGCCCGGGCGACAAAAACCGCCCGTTCCACAAGCTGTAATTCTTCGAGCAATTCGATGATCGCGTCCAGCTGGCGGCCGATCTTCATCAGCACCAGAGTCCCGCCGTTGGCGAGGGCCCGGCGGACATCACCCAGGGCCGTTACCGTGGGCAGAATTGTGACCGGAGCGGTCCCGATGCCGAGGTTGAAACCGGTCAGGGCGGCACAATGGGAAAACGAGCTGATCCCCGGCACGATCTCGACCGCCGCTTGCGGTTGCCGACGCCGCAGGGCGCGCAACAAATACAGGGAAGTCGAATAGAGTTGCGGATCCCCGAGGGTCACAAAAGCAACCTTCTGGCCCTGTTGCAGCCGCTCATCGATGGCCGCTGCGGTCGTCTCCCAATGCGCGCTGCGGGCCGCACTGTCAGCCGCTACCGAAAAAGTCACCGGGCAGATTTCAGCCTGCTCTGGCGCATAGCGACGGGCGACCTCGTCAAGCCAGGTCTGGCGGCTGAGCCGGGACACCGGGACATAGACACAGGAGCTTTGCTGCAGCACCCGGACGGCCTTGAGCGTCAAGAGTTCCGGATCCCCCGGGCCGACGCCTACAATGGTCAGAACACCGCTGTTCAAGCGAGCAGCTCTTTTTTCAGCAACAGCAGGATGGTGCGGGTGGAAAAGGATTTCTTCATCAACTCTTCCGCACCGGAAAAGATCTGCACCTGCTCGGTTGGCAGGGTCAGATCCTCGCAGCTGACCGCCAGGTAATCGTCACCCAGCGAAGTGAGCTGTTCGGCACACCAGGAAACCGCCTGGTTGGTGCCGGCCAGCACGGCAATTTTGTCATGCCGATACAGATCACGATAGGTCAAGGCCGGGGTGCGCCCGTGAGCGCTGACCAGCAGGGCATCGCTCCAGCCGAGGGCCAGCCGCGAAAAAGCCAGCTGGACCGAGCTGACCCCGGGCAACACCTGGCAGTTGGCCCGCCCGAAATGGCCGATCACCAGCTGGGCCAGGCTGTACACGCCGGTATCCCCGGAAACCAGCACACAGACCTGCCGCCCCTGCATCGCTTCAATCTCCTCCAGGACGGGATCCATGCGCCCACGCACTTCGATCCGTTCGCAACGGACATGGCTGAACATATCCAGCAGATGGGGAGCCCCGACCAGAACCTCGGCCTCTTCCGCAGTCTTTTTGACGATCGGGCAGACATAGTCTGGGTGGCCCGGTCCGCAACCGGCAATAATAATTGGCTTTGCTTTCTGCATCATTGCACCAACTGTCCTTTGTTAGAAAAAATAACCCGCCACATTAATGACGCTCATCAGCAGCGACTTTTCAGCCCGCAACCGGTTCCTCGCCAGATTTAGCCCAAGGCGTTAAGGAACCGCTGCTGCCGATCAATTCGCCCTGCAGATTGATCAGTACCACAGCTATTTCAGGCAATTGCACAAATTTCCGGGCAACGGCCAGGCGAATCCGCTCGGCCAGGCGGTCGGCGATCAGCTGCCGCTCAGCTCCGCTCAGCTGCACCATAAACAATTCTTCCACCGTGTTAGCCGTTTCGGGCAGAGTCATTCCCGCTGCCTGGCAGAGTTCCTGGACCAAAGGCACCGCGCTCTGCGACTGTGCTGAATGGGTCTGCCACTGGCCCATGGCCAGTTTTCCCAGTTTGCCCGGGTGCCCCAGAAGGAGCAAGCGGCGCAGGCCGAGCCCGGCCAATTGCTCCAGCATATAACCCCACTCATTGCTGACCTCAATCACCTGGCTGACGCCAATCTGAAAATATTTTAGCGCGGACCTCCGCCCCATATTGCCAGGAACAACCACCAGGGCGTCACATTTTTCAGCCACGGCGACATCCAGCGCACATTTAAGTCCAGCGCGCAGGGCGGAAGCACTGAACGGCCGGACTCGCCCGGTGGTACCGAGAATCGAAATGCCTCCGACAATCCCCAGACGGGGGTTGAAGGTTTGGGCGGCCAACCGCTCACCGTCGGGAGCGCTGACCGTCACATCAAAACCGGCGCTGCTCAGTTCTGCCAGCGCGCTGCTGATCAGTTGCCGCGGTCCCGGATTGATGGCCGCTTCGCCGGGCGGCAAGGCCAGCCCGGACTTGGTCACCACCCCGACACCGGGACCGGCGATAAAGCGGTGGCAATCTCGGCCATTGAGGGCGACCTTGACTCGGAGCAGGGCCTGGTGGGTGACATCCGGGTCGTCTCCGGCATCCTTTTCTACCGTTGCTTCGGCAGTGCCTTCAGCCAAGTTGAGGTCATGGACAGGCAGACTGACTCGTTCCCCGTCGGGCAAAGAAATCTCTGCCCTGTCAAGCTGTTCACCAGTCAACAGCAGGGTCGCCGCCGCTTTGGCCGCCACCGCGGCACAGGTTCCGGTGGTCAGACCCCAGCGCAGGGATTTCATGATTCCTGCCAGCCCCGCTGACCGAGATGGATGATCATGGTGGTCATATAGCCAAGTTCCTGCGGTTCCCAGCAGCTCAGATCGGCAACCACCCGCTCCCCTTCGCCCTGGCCGCCCGCGCAGACCAGGCTGGCCCGGGCCAGCAAATCATGTCGCTTGAGCAGCGCCAGCAGCTCCGGCAAAGCGGTCGCCGCCTTGAACAGGACCAGGGTTTCGCAGCCGGACAGAGCCTGCTCCACTGCCCCCAGATCCGTCGCTGCCATGATCTGCAAGCGGTCCTCCTGCAGGGTCAGCGGCTGACCGAAACGGCTGGCAACCATCTGGAAAGCGCTAATGCCGGGGGTCAGGTGCAGCGTCTCCGGCGCTAGTAACCCTTCCAGGGCGGCCAACAGATAGGAACTGGTCGCATAAATCAGGGGATCGCCCAAGGTCACCTGCACCACCGCCTTTCCCTGCTGACAGAGCTCGGCGACCTGTGTCGCCAATTCCCCCCAGCGCTGGCGGGTCTTGTCATTTTCCCGGGTCATGGGATAGCGCAACACGATAATTTCCTGATCATGCAGAAAATCTTCGACCGCGGCCAGCGCCAGACTGGTCTGCGAATTCTTCGACTGCGGCGCAACGATGACATCGGCCGATTCGATCAGCCGGGCCGCCTGTAAGGTCACCAGTTCCGGGTCGCCCGGACCGACTCCGACCGCATAAAAATGTCCCGCCTGTGCAGTTATTCTCTGTTTTGCCACAAACTCACCTTATCCAACAACCGGTAACCGCCAGGGTTCCCGGTCAATCCAAAATTTAAAATCTCGGCAGCGTCTGCATCAACGCCACAACAACATCAACCCCAAGGTACAGAACAACAGAAACAACACCCGCAGAACCTGGGCCGTCACCGCCATGATCGTGCCCGCCCGCGCGCCAAGAATAGCAACATAAGTCGGCAGCCCGTGGCGCAGGGTACGCACCGGCGAGGTCACCATGGAACCGAACAGGATAACGATCACCGCTTGATGAGTCGTAATCTGCCCGGCATCGATAAAATTGGCCGCGGCAATGGCCCCATTATAAAGGCTGAGGGCCTGAGCCGGAATGATCGCCAACGACTGAGCGGGCAAAAAACGGAACGAAAACAGCCCCGGCATGGCCTCGCCCAGCCAGCTGAAAAAACCGAAATATTCCAGCAGCGCCATGCAGCTAAAGGTCGGCACCAGGTACAACAGCAGCCGCCGCAAGGTCTTGCGTGAACGCGTCCAGACCGTGGTCCAGAAGCCGTCCCGAGATTGGCGACGGGACCGAGGCGGGGTGTTTTCCGCAACCGGCAAAGCGTCCGGGGTACCGACTCCAAAGCGGGCCAACAGCAGTCGCGAGACCAACAGGGTCACGACAATCTGCAGACCGATGGCAAGAAAGCGCACCGCAAACAAGGCCAAAGTCGCTTCCCAGCCGAAGGCCACGCCGATGGGGACAATAAAGGTCGGCAGGTGGGCAAACAGCGACAGTGCCGAGACCACGAAAATTGAGGTATACAGCTCGCGATTATCCAGGGTTCCGGCATCGCGCTGACCAACCAGCATGCTGTTGGCCACGGCTCCGGATTGAAAGGCCATCAAAAACGCCGGCCCCGCGTCCCGCCGGATCTTGCCCAGTGCGGTCAACGGCAGGGTCAACACCGACAGGACCCGCATGGATCCGGAAACTTCCAAGATCTGGCCGATGAACACCCCGATGCTGATCATCACAAACAATTCCAGCAACAGCATCCCTTTGCGCGGCCAGAACGGCAGCTTGCGCTTCCAGCTTTCATAACCGGAACTCCCGCCGTGCTTCTTCTTTTCCGCGGCAAAGGCTTTGCCAGTGGCCCCTTCCGGTTTGACCCTGGTCACCTTCGCCGGCTCGGTCTTGCCAACCGTCATGGTTGGCACTGCAGCCGAGCTGCTGGCGCTTGGACTTGCGCCCGTCGCCGGCAACGCCGGCGTCATGGCCAGACTTCCCAGCACAGTCAAACACATAATCAGCTGACGCAACACCGAATTAACTCCCTGCTCCGCCAAGGCTGGTCATAGCCTGATCGAGATGATCAAAATAGATGGCCAAGATGGCATCATTCCAGCCCAAAGAAGCGCTGCATTCGCTGTGGGCCGCAGCGACCTGTTTTTTCCAGCTGTCCGGCTCATCGCCCATGACATCGTTCATAATATGATCCCCGGCCACAACCATCAGCGGCAGAAACCGGACTGAACCGGATGCGGCGCTCAAAGCACGGGCTTTAGCCAACGGTTCGGTGCCGGGTTGCCCTTCGACGCTGGCGACCACCAGATTGGGAAACTGCCCTTCGATACGCTCGGCCAGGGCGAGAATCCGTTCGTTGAACCGGGCATGACGATTGTTGCCATGGGCCACCAGCACGGTCGGCTGGGCCGGATTGATCTGCGGCCTGAGAGCTTCGATAACCGCAGCAATGTCGCTGTCAGAGCTGATCAGCGCCGCGCCGTAGGCCACCTGCAGTCCGCTGGTATCAACCTGCTGGACACTACGATATTCCTCTCCCGGCACCACGTGCAGACTTTGGAACACCACCGAGGTCACCCCATTGGCGCGCAGCTCGGCCACCACCTCGGCGACACTCTGGGTCACGATCCCCTGAGATTTCAACTTGGCCATGATGATCTTCGAGGTAAACGCCCAGCGAATCTGATAACCGGGATAGCGCAGCCGGGCCTGTTCATCGATATGGTCAAACACCTGACGGGCCCGGGGCACTGAGGTTCCGAAAGCAACCAGCACAATAGCCGGTTTGCCCGACCTAACCGGCCCGGCCGATGCCGAAACCGGCAGCAAGCTCAAAAGCGGTAACAACGCCATCATGATTATTCCTCTCCAGTATCTGTTGGACTTGACCGGCCCCACCTCAGTTACCCGCCGAAGTGGCAAGGACACAAAGGGCATGCAGGGCCGCGACCGCCAGGGGACTGCCACCGCGCCGACCACTCAGAACAATGGAGGACAGGTCGCTGTCAAGCAGTTCGTCCTTGCTCTCCACCACATGCACGAAACCGACCGGCATGCCGATGACCAAAGCAGGACGAATCCCTTCTTCGCGGGCCATGCGGTTAAGTTCAAGTAAAGCAACCGGCGCATTGCCGATCAGGACAATGCCGCCGTGCAGAGACTCTTTGGCCTTGCGAATGGCGTACAGGGAGCGCGGCAAACCATGCTGTTTCGCTTCGGCGGCGACATCCTCATCTGCAACATGACAGAGAATACTATCCCGGCTATAGGCGCCATTGACTGCCTGTAAACGGGCCACGGACAGGCCGGAACGAATCATATTGCTGTCCGCGTAGATCGGCCGGCCGGCCTGTAACGCTCGGCAACCGTCGCTGATGGCAGCGGCGCTGAAACGGATCAGCTCGCTCATGGCGAAATCGGCGCTGGTGTGAATCAGCCGTCTGACCACCTGCCACTGCTGCGCAGTGTGCGGATGCCCCGCCCCTTCCGCATCGATGACGGCAAAGGAGCGGTTTTCAATCTCCTGCCCACTGAGCGGGTTTTCCAGCAGTTGATGGATCAACGGGCGATCGTTGTTATCACTATCCTTCATGGTTCTTGTCCTTTTCAAAAACGCCCGTCATTGACCGGCAGTATCCAGCATGGTGGCGATCCACCGATCAAGGGCCGCGGGCTGTGAAGCCAGCTGCAGATGGGCATAGCTGGCCAGAATCCGGCCGCGTTGAAATCCTTCGGCACTGACCTTGCCGCCACGATTCCGGGTCAGCTGGTAGACAGCTTGCCAGCCATCCGTGCCAACGGGCGACTCAAGCAGCTCGGAATAATGAAATTCATGACCGCGAAAACTTTCGCCAGCCCGGCCGAACAGGGAATCCCCGGTTAGTGTTGCGGTAACATAACCAAGGGCCTTGCGTTTTTCCAGCAAGCGGGTCCAGACCGGCAAGCAGCCGACCAGAGGAAAGCGGTTCTGCGCGTCTTCCACCCCCTGCGAAAGATAGATCAGCCCGCCGCATTCGGCATAAACCGGTTTGCCGCTGGCGCAGAAGGTTTGGACCTCCGCCAGCATCTCCCGGTTTGCCGCCAGTTGCTCGGCATGCACTTCGGGATAACCGCCGCCCAGGTACAGACCGGCCAGGTTCGCGGGCAAAGCCTGGTCCCGCAGCGGCGAAAACAACACCGGCTCACAACCACGGGCGCGCAGGGCCGGAAACAGGTCGGCATAGTAAAACTGAAAAGCCTCGTCCCAAGCCACCCCAAGCCGCACCGGTGTGGCCGCGGAGCGATCAGCAGCGGCTGCAGGCGGATCCGCCAGCAGCGGCGCACGAGCAGCAGCCTGCAGCAACAAATCGAGATCGATCCCGGCTTCGGCCGCAGCGGCCAGTTCCTCGCTCAGGCCGACGCCATCCCCTTGTTCGAGCGCTGAGACCAGCCCCAGGTGGCGGCTGGGCAGTTCGGGCAGACCGTTGCGAGGGATCGCCCCCAGCAACGGCGGCAGTTCGTCCGCCGCTAGGGCTTCTTCCAACAAACGGGCATGGGAAGGGGAACCGCAGCGGTTAGCCAGCACCCCGGCCAGGGTCACGCTCGGCTCAAAATGCTGATAACCGCTGACCAGGGCCGCCAGGCTGCGGGCCATGCCATGGACATTGACCACCAGCGCCACCGGGATCTGCAGCAAGGCAGCAATCTCTGCGCTGCTGCCGCGCAGGCTGGTACTGCTGCTGCCGTCGAACAGCCCCATCACTCCTTCAACCAGGCTGATATCGGCATCCATGGACACCTTGATGAACAGCTCCCGCAGGTAATCAGGATCGCTCATCCAGCTGTCCAGGTTATAACAGGGCCGCCCGGAAACCTGTGCCAGATGGCCGGGATCGAGATAATCCGGGCCGACCTTGAAGGTCTGTACGGTCAGTCCCCGCCGCCGTAAAGCCGCGACCAGGGCCAGGGTAATGGTCGATTTGCCCACCCCGCTCTGGACCCCGCCGATCAGCAAACGCGGCCTGGCGACACCCCCTGCAATCATCAGTATTCGACCCCTTTGCGGGCCGGAATACCCTGCTCTAGGGCATGCTTGTGGGGGACCATTTCCGAGACCGTATCCGCCGCAGCGATCAGCGCCGGGGTGGCATTGCGACCGGTGAGGACGATATTGATGCCGTCCCGGGCATTGGCCAGGGCATCCAGCACCTGCTGTTCGTCAATAAGACCGCAGCTGATGGAGCCACAGATCTCATCGAGAATCACCAGATCGCACTTGCCGTTATTCAACTCTTCCACGGCCAGGGCAAACCCGTTCTGGGCGGCTTCGCGATGGGCCGGATACTTGGGATGGTCGGGTTTGGGCACAAAGCCGAGCCCAGTCTGGCGGATGTCTACGCCCAGTTTTTCTCGCAGGCTGAGGATTTCGCCCGTTGAATCATCCGATTTCATAAATTGCAGGATCAAGACTTGCTGTCCATGCCCGACCGCGCGCAGGGCCATGCCAAAAGCGGCGGTTGATTTGCCTTTTCCGTTCCCGGTAAAGATGAGGATATTTTTAGCCATCTTGCTCTCCTTGGATATTGCAAAAAAATTCGATTAGCAGACACTTCGCACAGCCGCCGCGGCGCACAATCGTTTTACCGCAGCCAGTAAAGCCAGGCAATGCCAAGGCCGGCGACGAGCAGGGTCAGGGTCACCATCAGCCGAGTTGCCTGGAGAATCTGCTCGGCCCGAAGCGGTCGCCGCGCGTCCCCCATAAACGGCCGTACCGACTTCTTTCCGAAATAACTGTTTTCCCCGCCGAGCCGCACGCCCAGGGCACCAGCCACGGCCGCTTCGATCTGGCCGCCGTTGGGACTGGGGTGACAATGCCGGTCACGGCGAAAAATCCGCCAGGCCCCTCTGCTATCCAGGCCGCAGAGCAGGGCCGCCGGCGGCACTAGCAGCGCACTCAATCGGGCCGGTAAGAAATTGACCAGGTCGTCAAAGCGCGCCGCGGCCCAGCCGAATTCCAGATAGCGCTCGTTTTTATAGCCGAAGGTGGAATCAAGGGTGTTGACCGCCTTGTAAAACCAAGCTCCCGCAGCCCCGCCAAGCAGGGCGAAGAGCAGCGGCGCGATCACACCGTCGACACTATTTTCGGCCACGCTTTCCACCGTGGCCCGAGTGATCTCCCCTTCTCCCAGATCAGCCGTGTCACGACCGACCAGCCAGCCGACCTTTTCCCGCGCCAACGGCAGGTTCCCGGTGCGCAAGGGGATCAGCACCGCCAGGGCGTGACGACGCAAGTCCTGCATGGCCAGGGCGGAATAGATCAGCAGAATACTGAGCAGGTCGGCCAACAGAGGATGGAGCAGCGCCGCCCCGCTCAGCAGCAGCAAACAGCAACCGGTGGTCAGACCCACCACCGCCAGCACAGCCACAATTCCGGCTATGCGCGGCGCAAACAAGCGCCGCAACGGGTTCTCCACTGCCTGGGCCAACGCGCCGACCCCTTTCACCGGATGGGGCAGCCAGCGCGGATCGCCGCAGAGGGCGTCCAGCCCCAGAGCCAGGGCCACCTGCCAGTAAAGCGGGATCACAGCCCCAGCACCCGATAAATCCGCTCCATGTCCAACGTCCCACGCACATGAGCCGCCAGACGATCCAGGGCCGGTTCCAGATCGTAGCTGGCGCGGACCGCACGGATAGCCGACCAGCCCCGCCGCAGCCGCAGCCGATCGAGGAACCAACGCCGGAAACCGTCGGCATCGAAGACCCCGTGCAGATAGGTTCCCCAGATCCAGTCCCGCTGTTTCGCGGCCGCGCCGATCCAGGTTCCGTCGTCCCGCTGGATCAATGGTTTCAGATCGCTCCCGGCGCTGCTGCCATGATGGATTTCATAACCGCGCAGCAATTCCCCGGACAGCTCATGGGTGGCCCGGCAACTGGTGGTGGTTTTGAGCCGCTCCAGCACCGTCTCCATGTCGAGCAGCCCGAGCCCCCGGCAGTCGCAACCGCTCGATTCAATGCCGTGAGGATCGGCGATCCGCCGCCCGAGCAGCTGGTAGCCGCCGCAGATCCCGACAATTTCCGTTTTACCGTCGGTTGCCAGCCGGCATAAGGCATCCCCCAACCCGGAATCGTGCAGGTAAGCCAGATCGTTGATGACATTCTTGCTACCGGGCAGGATCAGCGCATCAGGACGGCCCAGTTCGGCCAAGCTGGTCACCTTGCGGACATGAGCATCCGCTTCGACCCGCAGGGCATCCAGATCGGTAAAGTTGGAAATGTGCGGCAGATCGATCAGGGCGATATCGAGTACGTCTCCGGCCGGTTTTTCCGTCTCCAGCAAACCGTCCTTGAAATCGACGGAATCCTCCTCCGGCAGACCAAGACGGGACAGATAAGGGACCACCCCCAAAAAGCTTTTTCCGGTATGCAGAGAGGTGTAATCGAGGGCATCCGCCAACAGGGTGGCGTCACCGCGGAAGCGGTTGATGACAAACCCTTCCACCAACTGGCGTTCCCACTCGCTGAGCAGCTCCATGGTCCCGACAAAAGACGCGAACACCCCACCGCGATCAATATCGCCGACCAGCAGCACCCGAGCCTCGGCGTAGCGGGCCATGTTCATGTTGACGATATCACGCGCCTTCAGGTTAATCTCGGCCGGGCTGCCAGCCCCTTCCAGGAGCATGACCTGATGTTCGCTGGCCAAACTGTCGTAACACTGCTGCACCTGGCTGAAAATCCCTTCCCGACGTTTTGCATAGTCGCGAAAGTCCATGGTTTCAAGGACCTTGCCGCAGACGATCACCTGCGAACCGGTGGCGCTGCTCGGTTTAAGCAGGACCGGGTTCATGCGCACATCGGGATCAAGCCGGCAGGCCTGCGCCTGCAGCACCTGGGCACGCCCCATTTCCCCACCCTGAAAAGTCACGCAGGAGTTGAGGGACATGTTCTGCGCCTTGAAGGGCGCCACGCTCAGCCCGTCCTGTTGTAAGATCCGGCACAGGGCTGCGGTGAGCACGCTTTTGCCAGCGTTGGAGCCGGTTCCCTGGAGCATCAGCGCTGGGATTTTCCGGCGCGTCGGCCGTGGCGTGGAGGGTTCCAGGCAGCTGGCCAACGCCGTACAGAGGCATTCCTGCTCGGCTTCCGTTCGCACCGCCAAGCGCAGGTAATCCTTCCCCATCCCTTCAAAATTGTCACACTGGCGGACCAGAATCCCGCGCGCCAGCAGCTTGCCGGCCAGGGTCGCCGCGTCCAGTCGCGGATCGATCACTTTCACCAGCACGAAGTTGGCCGCACCGGGCAAAACCTGCAGCCGGCCCAATCCTTCCAGCCGCGCCACCAGTTCGGCCCGCCGCTGTTCAACATAGTGCCGGGATGCGGCAATAAATTCGTTATCTGCCATGGCCCGAATCGCCACCGCCTGGGCCAGACTGTTGACCGACCAGGTCGGGACCTGCTCGCGCAGCGCCTGAGCAATCTTTTCATCGGCAATGGCATAGCCGAGGCGCAGACCGGGGATGGCCCAGGCCTTGGTCAGCGACTGGACAATAATCAGGTTGGCGGGGCGTTGCGGCTGCAAAGAGTGGTCTTCCCGACCGCAGAAATCGATGAAAGACTCGTCGAGAACAAACATCTGCTGAGGATGTTCGCGGATGATCCGCAACAACGCATCCCGTTCGCAAAGCTGGCCGGTCGGATTGTTGGGCTGGCCGATGATCACCAGCTGATCACCGCCAAGAGCCTTTTCCAGGAGGTTCAGGTCGAGGGCAAAGCCGCGCTCTTCAGGCATGGGCAGAGGCTCGATGGCCAGCCCGGCCTGCTCTCCGGCGCGCCGATATTCCGCATAACAGGGAACCGGCAGCAGCAGTCGTCGCTGCGGCAACAAGCGGGGCAGCAGGGCCAACAGCTCGCTCGCGCCGTTGCCAACCACGACCTCGGCCGGAGCAACTCCGTGGGCGGCGGCAATGGCGGCAACCGCACCTTCCGCCTGCGGATCGGGATAGCGGGTCAGGTTTTCCACTTCGGCACTGATCAGCGGCCGCAACCAGTCCGGGAACCCGTAAGGATTGATGTTTGCGGAAAAATCGAGCAACTGCTCCTGTGCCTGGCCGCTCTGGCGGGCCGCCCGGCGCAGATCGCCACCGTGCCGAATCATGCCCAGCCCCCCACCCGTGCCAGCACAACCACTACCAACAGCGGCACCAGGTCGATCAGCTCACAGCAGGCCCCCAGGGTATCGCCGGTATAGCCGCCGATTTTCTTCAAACAGTAGCCGCCCAGGATCAAGCTGGTCGCGATGGTGGCAATTATCACCAGCAGACCTTGCGTCCCGCCGAGCAGCGCCAGGCTGCCAACCGTCAGCACCAGCAGCGCGACCAGCATCCGGCCTCTCCCGGCCGTGGCATTGGTAAAGGCCGCGGTCCCCCCTTCGGGGCGGGCGTAGGGCAAACGGTAGCTAAGCAAAGATATGGAACTGCGGCCACACAGGGGCATCAACACAAGCACCTCAAATCGCAACTGTTGCGGCAAGGCCGTCAACAAACTCAACTTCAAGAGCAGCACCAGCACAATAGCGGTCACCCCCATTGGTCCGGCGCAGCTGTCCTTCATGATCTCCAGCATCCGCTCACGACCGCGACTGCTGAAAAAAGCGTCGGCGCTGTCGGCCAGGCCATCCATGTGCAGGGCTCCGGTGATGGCGATCAGGAAGATCAACAGCATAACACTGGCCACGGGCAGGGGCAGTAGCAATCTCATCAACAGGTCGAATAGGGCCGCCGATAGGCCGATGGTCAATCCCACCAGGGGATACCAGTCCGGGCTCTTGCGAAAACTCTCCTGCCCGCCGCACCAGGCCTCTGGAACCGGCAGGACAGTCAGGAAGCGCAGGGCCGCAAAATACGGCTGCAACCGGTTCAGAGCAGACATACTAACGCTCAGCCTGGGAAACCGCGGCCTCGGCAAAGGTCGCCATTTCCGTCAACACGGCCACCGCCCCTTCGACCAGATTCATGGCCACCGCAGCTCCGCTCCCCTCGCCAAGGCGCAGGTTGAGATCGAGAAGAGGCTCCTTGCCCAACTCTTTAAGGGCGGCGACCTGCCCCTGCTCCACACTGCGGTGCGAGGCGATCATATATTCCTTGCTCAAGGGGGCGATCTTGGCGGCGAGCAGCGCGCCGGCCGTGGAGATGAAGCCGTCGACCACCACCGGTTTTTTCAAGGCGGCCGCGCCCAGGATCAGCCCGGCAATCCCGGCAATCTCAAAACCGCCGACTTTGCTCAGGACATCAATGGCATCGGTCGGATCCGGGGCATTCAGGGCCAGGGCATTTTCCAAAACTCTGATTTTATGCTGCAACTGCTCGTCATCCAGCCCGGTCCCGCGCCCGACCGCCGCAGCCACCGGGATTCCACACAGCGTTGCGACCATGGCGCTGCTCGGCGAGGTATTGCCGATCCCCAGCTCACCGGTGCCGAACACATCGGTATCAGCAGCCAGTTCTTGCGCCACCGAAATCCCGGCCTCCAGGGCCTGGATCGCTTGTTCCCGGGTCATGGCCGGACCTTCGGCGAAGTTGGCCGTGCCGCGGGCAACCTTGCGGTCGATGACCGCTGCCGCGGTCTTTTCATCCAGCTCTCCGGCAATCCCCATATCGACCAGGACAACTTCGGTACCGGACTGGTGCGCCAGGACATTGACCCCGGCCACCCCGGCGATGAACCCCTGGGCCATCTGCACGGTGACTTCCTGCGGAAACAGACTGACCCCGCTTTTGGCAATGCCGTGATCGCCGGCCATGGCCACGATCTTGCGCCGCCGCACCGGCGGCCGCACCGAACCGGTCATGCCGGCCAGATCCAGAGCCATATCCATCAGCTTCCCCAGCGCCCAATGCGGCATGATGAGTTGGTCGAGACGCTCTTTGGCCCGCTCGCGGGCCGCCTGGTCCTGACCGCTGATGGCGGCAACGGTCTGTTCAAGTAACTGCATAACGTATTCCTTCTCTTCCTTCAGAACGATTGATTTTAGCCGTCTAGCTCCGCATTCAGCGGGCCGCCTGGCTGACCGCCGCTTCTGCAAAGGTAGCCATCTCGGTGAGAATCGCCACTGCCCCTTCGACCAGGTTCATGGCCATGGCCGCGCCGGTCCCTTCGCCGAGGCGAAAGTTGAGATCGAGGAGCGGTTCCTTGCCCAACTCCGCAAGGGCGGCCAGGTGGCCGCGTTCCATACTGCGGTGCGAGGCGATCATGAAATCGGTACAGGCCGGCGCCAGTTTAGCAGCCACAAGAGCACCCGCCGTGGAGATAAACCCGTCCACCACGATAGGTTTGCGCAGGGCAGCTGCCCCGAGAATCTGTCCGGCGATGCCGGCAATTTCAAAACCGCCGACCTTGGCCAGCACGTCGAGCGGGTCATCAGCCGCGGGCTGATTCACGGCCAGCCCTTGTTCGACAATGGCGATCTTCCGCTCCATCTGCTCATCGTTCAGCCCCGAACCCCGCCCGGTGGCAGCTGCCGCTGACAGGCGGCACAGTGCGGCGACGATGGCGCTGCTCGAGGTGGTATTGCCGATCCCCATCTCCGCAGTGCCGAACAGGTCAACCTCGTCGGCAAAAGCCCGAGTCACCTCAATCCCGGCTTCAAGAGCCTGAATCGCCTGCTCCCGGGTCATGGCCGGTCCGCGGGTAAAATCAGCGGTGCCGCGTGCTACCTTGCGTTTGATCACCAAGTCCGCAGCCACGCCCGTCAGCTCCCCGGCGATCCCCATATCGACCACCGCGACCTTGGCCCCGGCCTGACGGGCGAGAACATTGCAGCCCGCCACTCCGGCAAAATAGCTCTGCACCATCTGCACCGTGACTTCCTGGCCAAAACGACTGACCCCGGTGGCAGCCACCCCGTGATCAGCGGCCATCACCAGAATCAGCTTGCGCTTGACCGTCGGGGTAATACCGCCGCTGATGCCGGCAAGATCCAGGGCCAAGTCCATCAGTCTGCCCAGCGCCCAGTGCGGCATGATCAACTGTTCAAGGCGTTCCTGCGCCAGACGGCGCGCCGCCTGGTCCTGCCGGCTGATGGCTGCCAGGGTGTTACGGAGTAATTCCATCGGGTAAATCTCCTCAAAAAAATCTCAAGTGCGGCCCTGCGCACCAGCCGGGCGCGGGAAGGCGGTCTATTTCAGTTGCAGCGGCAGGCCGGAGACCAGGAAATAGGCCTCGTCAGCATGCCGGGCCACCACCTGATTACAGCGCCCGATCAGGTCACGGTAACGGCGCGACAGGGGATCGGCCGGGACCAGCCCCATTCCCAGTTCGTTACTGACCAGAATGATCGTCCGCCCGCCCCGGCGGCATTCCCGAATCAGCCGCAGGCTCTGCGTCTCGACCTCGGATTCCGTCAATTCGCGCTGCTGCTGATCGGCAGCAAACAGCAGGTTGTTCACCCACAGGGTCAGGCAGTCGATGAGTACCACCTCACAGTCTTTGGTCTGTGCCAGGGCGAGGGCCGGATCCAGTGGTTCTTCGATGGTCGCCCACCCCTTATTCAGCCGGGCCTGTTGGTGGGCTTGGATACGCTGCCCCATCTCGCTGTCGATGACCGGACAGGTGGCCAGGTAAACCCGGCGGCCGGACAGTTGTTCGGCAAAATCCTGAGCAAAACGGCTTTTGCCGCTGCGGCAGCCACCGCTGACATAGATCAACCGACCGGACTGGCGGTTATCTTCGGACACGCTTTGCGACATGGCACCTCCCGTTTCAGGGTCTTCGGCAGACAAAAAAATCCCGAAACCTTGGGCAAGGCTTCGGGATTCCGTATTTAATCCGTTCGCGATAATAACCTGACGCTCACTCCACGAAGTTCAGGTCATTGCGGCTTTGCAGGGGAGAAGTATCTGACTCCCGGGAGGCCTGCTCCCGGTCACAGTGGCGGGTCCGTAACGGATTTTCACCGTCTTCCTTCCCTCCCGTGCCTTTTCAATTAAAGATCGGGTCGGCAGTTGATGCCGTGGTTCCTGGCGCTGATTAGAATGCAAATAATAATCTTCTGCAAGTCATTTTTTTTGCGCCCCGCCCTGATTCGTTCTGACGGGTCGATTTTCGAAACCGACCGGACGCTATGTGCAAGTGACACGCTGCCCGGCCGTAAAACCGGCATTTTTCAGGGGAGAATCTGGAAATTAAAAAATTTGACATCCGCTACGGGATGGACATATACAATTCATACAATCGAAAAAACAGTTGCAGTTCCTTCGGGATTGAAAAGGGAACCCCGTGCAAATCGGGGACGGACCCACCGCTGTAACCGGGGACAACGACGACACAAATGCCACTGGGAGATCCTGGGAAGGCGTCGTCCGCGAACGAACCGGGAGTCAGAAGACCTGCTGCGACCGTACAGATCTTTGCCTGAGGGGACGAAAGGCAAGCTGACAGGACTCGGGACAGATGGGTAACCGGAACCTTCATTTATGCAGGTTGCGGTTTTTTTGTTTCTGCCGGGCAGCACAGCAGCGCCACCGCACCACCAAAGAAGTCATTTGTTATTCAACGCCCAAAGCACCGAGTTTGCTTAAACAGGACCAGACATGAACACCGAATCCCTGCCCATCCTTTTGACGAAACCGGAACTACTGATCATCGGCGGCGGCCAGGCCGCGCTGCAAAAAGCCCGCACCCTGCACCAGAACGGGCTGACCTTCAGGATCGTTGCCGAGCAGGTCTGCAGCGAACTCAAAGAGCTGGGCCAACCCTATCAGGAACGCGGCTTCTGCAGTACCGATCTACTCGGGATCACCCTGGTGGTCGACGCAACCGGCAATCCGGGTCTGCCGGCTCAGATCAAAGCCCTGAAAAGCGGCTATCAATTTCTCTTTAACTGTGTGTCCCAACCGGAGCTCAGTGACTTCCATTTTTCGGCGCTGCTCAATTACGGTCAGCTCAAAATTGCCGTTTCGACCAACGGCTGCAGCCCGACCATCGGTCAAGTTGTACGGGATAAGATCGCTGCCACCATTCCGGCCGATCTCGACAGCCTGGTCCGTCAGAAAAAAGCAGAACGGCTCCAGGGGATCATTGCCCCGCAACAGACCGCGGCAGAATGCCGCAGCCGCCTGGCCAAGGTCTACCTGATCGGCTGTGGTCCGGGCGACCCCGAGTTGTTGACCCTGAAAGCCTACAAACTGATCCAGCAGATGGATGTGGTCCTCTACGATCACCTGCTCACCCCGGAAATCATGGAACTGATTCCGGCCGGGACCGAAAAAATCGCCGTGGGCAAACAAAAAGGCTGCCACAGTTTCCGGCAGGATCAGATCAACGAATTACTTTTTCAGAAAACCCGCCAGGGCCTGCGCATCGCCCGGTTGAAGTGCGGCGACCCCTATATCTTCGGCCGCGGGGCCGAAGAAGCGGAGTACCTGATCAAGAGAGGAGTGCAGGTTGAGGTGGTCAGCGGAATCAGCTCCGCCTTGGCCGGACCCGCCAGCGCCGGCATCCCCCCCACTGCGCGCGGTTATGCCACCAATATGTCGGTGGTGTCAGCCCATCTGGCCGGCAGCAAGATTAACGCGGACTGGTTCCCCCTGCTAAAAATTCCGCACCATACGACGGTTGTGCTGATGGGGGTCAGCTTCGCCCGCGAGATTTCCCAGCTGGCCCTCAGCCAAGGGGTCCCGGCCAACCTGCCGGTCGCCATCGTGGCCAACGCCACCCGCAGCAACCAGCAGGTGCTGATTACCGATCTGCAGAACCTGCCACTTGTCGCCGAACAGGCCCAGCGCCCGGCCCTGCTGGTCTTCGGGGATGTGGTCAACCTGCATCAGGTACTGGCCCCGGCAGCAGAACAGCTCTATCAGTTGGCCCAATAACCTCCCTCTTGGTTGGCCCCTTCCGAGACCAGGAAGGGGCTGCCCTGCAAATCCCCGCTGGACCCTCCCCTGCCGACAAGGTATCATCGCATGGCACCCGCCTTGCAGTATTCTTCGTGACGCACAACGACGGAGATATCCATGAATCGACAGCGCTTGATCATATTCACCGATCTTGACGGCACCCTTCTCGACCACCACTCCTACCGTTGGGACGCCGCCGTACCGGCCCTTGAAAAGCTGGCGGAGCTGGAGATCCCGGTGATTCTCTGCACCAGCAAAACCGCAGCGGAAGTCGCCGAGATCCATGCCGCCCTTGGCTTGGCCGCGCCGGTCATCGTCGAAAATGGCGCGGGCATCATCCTCGCGCCGAAGGACGCCGAAACCACAGGGAATGCCCATTTTTTCGGCAAACCCTATGCCGAACTCATCCCCCTGGTGCATAAAATCCGGGCAGACACAGAATATTGCTTTCAGGGATTCAGTGATTTTTCCGTCGCCGAGGTGATGGCCGCCACCGGCCTTGACGAACAAGCCGCAATCCTGGCTCGCCAGCGCCTGGGGAGTGAACCGATTATCTGGCAGGACAGCCCCGAAGCCCTGACCCGCTTCAGGCAGGAGCTGGCTGGCTATAACCTACAATTGCTCAGAGGGGGACGCTTCTTCCATATTCTCGACAACCAGGCCGACAAAGGAACCGCGGTCCACTGGCTGCTCGGCTATTTCCGGCGGCAGCAAGCCCATCCGAAGCTATTCAGTGTCGCCCTGGGGGACGGTCCCAATGACCGGGCGATGATGGAAGCAGTGGACTTGGCCGTGATCATTCCTAACCCGAGCGGGATCGCCCCGGAACCGCGTTGCGGCAAAATTCTCCATGCCAAACAACCCGGCCCAAGCGGCTGGAACCGCGCCATCCACGATATTTTGCTACTCTATACCGACAAAGGAGCCGAGCATGGCTGATTTTTTCCAGAACGGAGTCATCACCACCCTGCACAATCTGACCTCCCGCCCAGTAGAGGACTTGGAAAAGGAACTGGAACGTTTTTCCACCCGCAGTCCAATGAGCCTGGTGCTGCCTTCGTTGTTTTCGGAGCTGGAAGGACCGGCGCTGGGGCCGATTCTCGATGATCTGAAAAACGCCACATATCTGAAAGAGATCGTCATCGGCCTGGATCGCGCCGATGAGGCGCAGTTCAAATATGCCAAAGAATACTTTTCACGCCTGCCGCAGGATCACCGCATCCTCTGGAACGACGGCCCGCGCCTGCGTGCCGTGGACAAACTGCTAGCAGACAAGGGACTGGCGCCCACGGAAATGGGCAAGGGCCGCAATGTCTGGTACTGTTTCGGCTATGTGCTGGCATCGGGCCGCAGCCGCGCCGTCGCCCTGCACGATTGCGATATTGTCACCTATAAGCGAGAGATGCTCGCCCGGCTGATTTACCCGGTGGCTAATCCGCACTTCAACTACCAGTTCTGTAAAGGCTACTACTCACGTATTGCCAACGGCAGCCTGAACGGCCGGGTCTGCCGCCTGCTGGTCACCCCGTTGATCCGCTCGCTGCAGAAGATCGTCGGCCATTCCGACTACCTTGACTACCTGAACAGTTTCCGCTACGCCCTGGCCGGGGAATTCTCGATGCGGGTCGACGTCCTCAATGACCTGCGCATCCCCAGCGACTGGGGGCTGGAAATCGGCGTCATTTCGGAAATGTATCGCAACTACGCTACCAGCCGCATCTGCCAGGTCGATATTGCCGATGTCTACGACCACAAACATCAGGATATCTCTGCGGACGACCCACAGAAGGGACTGTCCCGGATGAGTACCGATATCACCAAGGCCATCATCCGCAAACTGGCGACACAGGGTGAAGTCCTCTCCATGGAGACCTTCCGCAGCCTCAAAGCCACCTACTACCGCACCGCCCTCGATTTTATTCAGCGCTTCTACGACGACGCCGTGATCAACGGGCTGTCCATCGATCGCCATAAGGAAGAGAAAGCCGTGGAATTATTTGCGGAAAATATCGTCCGCGCCGGTGACGTGTTTATCAACAACCCCATGGAAACCCCGTTCATGCCGAGCTGGAACCGGGTGATCAGCGCGATCCCGGATATTCTGGATCACGTTTATGAAGCGGTCGAAGAAGACAATAAGGGCTGAAATTTCAGATTGCCCAACGCGTGCCCCGCGCGTTGGGCGTCACTCAACCTGTTTCAGCCACAACACATGATAGGGGGGCAGCTGCACGGTGGCCTGCAGGCCGTTGACCTCTTCTCCGGTCAGCAGCCCCTGCCAGCGCCCGCTCAGCTTTCCTTCCAGGGGGCCGGCCAAATAAAGGGGGCGCAGCTGGTCGGTAATATTGTGGATCGCCAGGATCCGTTCCCTGCCGTCCGGGCTGTAACGCCAAAAGCCGCAGACGTGATCGCCCAGGTGAATAATCTGCTGGCGGGCATCGGGATGAAAGGCCGCCTGCTGCTGGCGGATTTTGATCCGTCGCCGCAATTCGTTGAAGACAATCGCTTGCGGCGACTGAAAGTCGCCCAGCAGGTTTTCCAGCTCGTGCAGATCCCAGCTGTGCCGATTAATCAGGCGCGCCCGGCCCCCTTTCTCGACCCCCGCGTAATCGTTGGGGGTTGCCAGCAGGCTGTGAATATAAAAAGCCGGAATCCCGCGCAGCCCCAGCATCAAAGTCTGGGCCAGCAGAAAGCGGGCGATTTGCCAGCTGTCTTCCCCCAGCCAGGTTCCTTTCAAGGCGTCGAAATAGGTGATGTTGATTTCATAGGCACTCTTGCTGCCGTCATTATTGGTCCGGTAGCTGATCTGCCCGCCGAACTGTTCCATCCCTTTGAGCAGCAGGTCGATTTCCCCCTGTGGCAACAACCCCTCCAGCGGACGCATGCCGATCCCATCGTGAGACGCAGTAAAGTTCAGGAAGGTACATCCTGGCGGGGTCAGGCAGCAGCGCCGCGCCCAGTGGTTCAGGTAGTGGGCGTTACCCCGAAACAGACTGTGTAAGAGTAGTGGTGCCAGGCTGAACTGATAAACCATATGCGCTTCATCGCTGTCACCGAAATAGCTGACATTCTGCTGATGGGGCACATTGGTCTCGGTGAGCAAAAGCGTTTGCGGTACGGCCGCATCGAGCAGCTCACGCAGCAAGCGGACAAACTCATGGGTCTGGGACAAATTCATGCAGCTGGTGGCGTATTCCTTCCACAAAAAAGCAATGGCATCCAGACGGATGATTCTGGCCCCCTTGGCCAGATAATCGAGGAGGATCCGGACATATTCGAGCAGCACATCGGGGTTGGCAAAATTGACGTCGACCTGGTCGGCACTGAAGGTGGTCCAGACGTCCTTTTTACCGGCGGCGGTGGCCACCGGAGTCAGCAGCGACGACTCGCGCGGCCGGACCACCTTATCCAGCTCCGCCTGCGGGGGCGGAGTGATGAAGTAATTTTTCCCGGGCAGCTCGTCGCGGATAAACTGTTCGAACCACTGGTGATGACTGGAGACATGGTTGATAACCAGATCGAACATCAGCTCAAAAGATTTGTTGATCCGGGCAACGTCCTCCCAGCACCCCAGCAGAGGATTGACCTTGCGATAATCGATGACAGCGAAACCGTCGTCGGAACTAAAAGGAAAAAAGGGTAACAAATGAATGACGTTGACAAACCCTTTCAGCCGTTGGTCCAGAAACCGGGACAACACCCGCAGCGGTAACTGTCCTTCCTGCACAATCGAATTCCCGTAGCTGATCAGCAGCACATCGCGCTGATCCCAGAGCCGCTCGTGCTGCCGGGCTGGGAATTTATTCTTAAAGACTGCCAGCTCGGTAACAATCCGGCCGGCGGTTTGCCGAGCAAGTTCCGGGCTGTAGATATTTTCCAGGCGGGCGGTAAACCGCTCAACGCTTTCGAGCAACGGAAGATCTGACCTTAAGAGCATAAGACATCCCTTCTGGGTGGCAGCTCATTAGGAGCTGATGTTCATCTTCGTTAAAAAGAACTCTGTTTTTGCAGAAACCAAGCCAAAAAAAAGAATGACCTCCGGTAAGTTCGAAGCTCTATTTTGGCACTGTCCATGCTTATAAGAAAACGATTACTCCCATCCTAAGATCGATTTTTACAGGTTCCAGCGAAATGAGTTCAGCGACTATGTATGATCAGAACCAGAAATTGTTCCGTGTGCTGATTGATGTTGGCAAGGAACTGGCTGCCATTACCGATATTGACCGGCTGTTAACCCGGATTCTTGAACTTTCCCGTGAGGTTTTTCATTTCGAGAATGCCATTATCCGGCTACTCAGCGAGGACGGTCGGCAGCTGGAATCCGTGGCCGCATTCGGTTACGAGCAGGGCGTCACCGAGCAGCCGATCCAGCTCGGGCAGGGGATCATGGGCAAAGCGGCCAAGTTCGGCCGTCCCTACTTGATCCAGAACCTGGCCCAGGCCGAAGACTATATCCCCGGTATCGAAGCGGCGCGCTCTGAGCTGGCCGTGCCCTTGATCGCCCGAGATCGAATCATCGGCGTCCTCAATGTCGAAAGCCAGCAGGAAGAGGCTTTTTCTGCGGACGACTGCGATGCCCTGTCGATCCTGGCCGGCCAGGCGGCCATTGCCATCGATAATGCCCGCCTGTATCGGGACCTTTGTCGGGTCAATAAGGAAAAAGAACACCTCCACAACCTCAACCGGCAGATTCTGTCCAGCATCAGTATCGGCGTTTACACCGTCGACCGGCAACTGCACATCACCTCCTGGAATGACAGCATGGCCCAGATCAGCCGCATTCCGGCGGCCAAAGCCATTGGCTGCCCGCTCAATGAGTTGTTCCCCACCCTTGAGGAAGAAGGGATCGCTGACCGGCTGCGCAAGGTGCTGGTCGAAGGGGAAGCGCAGAAACTGCGCCTGCTACATCGCGGCCAGACCGGGGAGAACCGCCTTCAGAAACGCTTTCTGGCACCGCTTAAAGCTGGTGAGAAAACCATCGGCGCTGTGGTGGTAGTGGAGGATATTACCGAATTCGAGCAGCTTCTGGCGCAGACCATCCAGTCGGAAAAACTGGCCGAGGTCGGGCGGATGAGCGCCGGCATCGCCCATGAAATCAATAACCCGCTGTCGGTGATCAATTACGCCTGCGAGCTGCTGTTGACCGAAGACAATTACAACGCCGACCAACAGGAGCTGCTGGAGCGGATCAACACTGAAGTCGAGCGACTGACCAGTCTGACCTCGGAGCTACTCTCCTACTCGGGTGCCCAGGAAGGCCGGAAGAAACTGACCGATCTCAACGAAACCCTGGCCGATGTCCTGAAACTGCTGCGCTATGAGCTGAATAAAGAGCAGGTCACGGTAAACGAAGAGCTCGCCAAGTTGCCGCTGGTCCATATCGACAACAACCGCTTCAAGCAGATCTTCATCAACCTGATCCTCAATGCCGTGCAGGCCATGGGGTCTCATGGCCAGATCCGCATCAGCACGGAGTTCCGGCCCGGAAACGGCCTCTTTGTGCGCTTTTACGACTCCGGCCCAGGCGTTCCGGACGCCCTCAAAGAGCGGATTTTCGAACCTTTTTTCACCGCCCGCAAGGACGGCACCGGCACCGGGCTGGGGCTTTACCTGTGCCGTAAAATCGTCTCCGAATACGATGGTCACCTGCAGGTTTCCGATGCTCCTGAACGGGGCAGTTGCTTTGAAATTTTCCTCCCGGAGAAATGTCGCGAGATCTGATCCGATGCTCCGTTTTTAATCAGCTGGCGCGCCTTACTGTCTAAAAATTCAACATTTCCCCTCATGCCGGCGATGATTATTTTTCCCAATCACCCTGCCCCCCGGCCTGGGGAAGCGATTTTTTTGTATACGAACCGTCGCCCATGGTTTTTTTTTTGCCCGCCAAATAAGTCATCGGCGACCGCGGGCCAGCATAAAAAAAGCATTATTTTTTTTGTTGGTATGGAGAATGCAAAATAGCAAGCAGGCATGCGGAAACGATGGCCTGCTTACGATTGGAAAATACCTCAATAATGTTTATGAGCAATGGCGCTCAAAACTCCCCTGGTGGAGTTTGAGCGCTTTTTTTTATGACCACCTGACAAGGAGATTCTCAGGATGAAAAAAGTTGAATGCATTATCAAGCCCTTCAAGCTGGACGATGTGAAGGCCGCTATCACGGATCTCGGGATCAGCGGTATGACGGTTAGTGAAGTTCGCGGTTTCGGCCGCCAAAAAGGCCACACCGAACTTTATCGCGGTGCCGAGTATCAGATCGACTTCATTCCAAAAATCAAAATCGAGCTGGTTGTTCCTGCTGAGCAGGTTGAGGAATTGGTCGCCACCATCCAGCGCGAAGCCTGCACCGGCCGCATCGGTGATGGCAAGATTTTCGTCAGCAACGCGGAACAGGCCATCAGAATTCGTACCGGCGAAGCCGGCGAAGACGCTCTTTAAGCAAATCGGTTCACCGATTATCTTTTCCACCATATTTTATTAACAGGAGATATCTGACATGAGGAAACGCACCTCGATATTGTTGCTCGCCCTGCTCTTCGGAGTACCGCTGCTGGCTGCCGCCGCCGATGCCGAGCCCATGACTGCCGATGCCGTACAAAACAACCTGAACTTCGTCTGGACCATGGTCGCGGCCTTCCTGGTGTTCCTGATGCAGGCCGGATTCGCCATGGTTGAGGCTGGTTTCACCCGGGCCAAGAACGCTTGTAACATCATGATGAAAAACATGATGGACTTTTCGGTCGGCGCCCTGGCCTTCTGGGCCATCGGTTTTGGCCTGATGTTCGGCACCACCAACGGCCTGTTCGGCACCACCGATTTCTTCTTCAGCGGCGCGACCGGCGACGGTGAAGCCTGGAACTATGCTTTCTGGATGTTCCAGGTCGTTTTTGCGGCAACCGCCGCGACCATTATTTCCGGAGCAGTCGCAGAACGGACCAAATTCAGCGCCTACATGGTCTACTCGGTCTTTGTCTCCGCTCTGATTTATCCGATTTTCGGAAGCTGGGCTTGGGGCAGCCTGTTCCATGGCAGCGGCTGGCTGGAAGGCCTTGGTTTCATCGATTTCGCCGGGTCCTCCGTGGTTCACTCTATTGGTGGCTGGTTGGCTCTGGCCGGTGCTATTGTGGTCGGCCCGCGCGCCGGCAAATTTGACAAGAACGGCAATGTCAAACCGATTCCGGGGCATAATATTCCCATCGCTGCCTTGGGCGTGTTCCTGCTCTGGTTCGGCTGGTACGGATTCAACCCCGGTTCAACCACCACCGGTGACAGCTCCATTGCCATTATCGCCGTTACCACCACCCTGGCCGCAGCCGCTGGTGCCGTCTCCTCAATGCTGTACACTTGGTTTAAATTCGGTAAGAGCGATATTGGCATGACCCTGAACGGCGCATTGGCCGGGCTGGTCGGCATTACTGCAGGCTGTGCCAACGTCACTGCGGTGTCCGCTGTCATTATCGGCCTGGTGGCCGGTATCCTGGTAGTTTTCTCGGTTATGTTTTTCGATAAAATCAAAATTGACGATCCGGTCGGTGCAGTTTCCGTTCACGGTGTCTGCGGTGCCTGGGGAACCCTGGCTGCCGGACTCTTTGACTCGGCAGGCTTCTCACTGCACACCGTCGGCGTTCAGTTGATCGGCATCGCGACCTGCTTTGCCTGGGCCTTCACCACCGGTTTTATCCTCTTCAAAGTGATCGACATGGTCATTGGTATGCGCGTCAGCAAAGAAGAAGAACTGGCCGGACTCGATTTCTCGGAGCATGGCGCCAGCGCCTACCCCGACTTTCACACGGTCCGTCTCGGCTCCGTTTTCACCCCGGAAGACACCAAGAAATAATTCTTCCCACCTGCAGCAGTCAGGGCGCCTCTTTCCGTGGAGAGGCGCCCTGGCCTCTTTGGGCCATCTCCGCCCAGCCACCCCTCTGCACGACAAGTTTTTTCGCCCTATCCTCTTGCACAGCGCTGCTGATCAGCGCTTAAGCAGCCCCGTACCAAGCCGCCTAAATAATAAGCATATCTTGCCTTAAAAACTGTTCTTCCGCGCGATCTCAGCACGTTACAAATTGGCACAATAGCTGCTAGATGAAGAGAATCAATGTTTTTTTATTTTCAGCCCCTCTTTATCAAAGGAGCCCCTCAGGATGAAAAAAGTAGAATGCATCATCAAGCCGTTCAAGCTGGACGATGTCAAAGCGGCGATCACCGATCTTGGGATCAGCGGCATGACGGTCAGCGAAGTGCGCGGTTTCGGCCGTCAGAAAGGGCACACCGAACTCTACCGTGGTGCCGAATACCAGATCGACTTCATTCCCAAGATCAAGATTGAACTGGTGGTCCCCGACGATCAGGTCGACGGGCTGGTCAGCGCCATTCAGCGCGAAGCCTGCACCGGCCGCATTGGCGACGGCAAGATCTTCGTCAGCGCCATCGAACAGTCGATCAGGATCCGGACCGGCGAATCCGGGGAAGATTCACTCTGATCCGCTCTTAACAATAAAAAGACACTTTTATTCATAGAAACAAGGAGATACACACATGAAAAAAACGGTCCTGACCCTGGCGGCAATTCTGCTCGTCCCGAGCCTGGCCCTGGCAGCCGATGCCGAGCTGTCCTATGTTTTAAATACCTTTTCCTTTCTGGTCATGGGGGTTCTGGTGATGTGGATGGCCGCCGGGTTCGGTATGCTCGAATCCGGTCTGGTGCGCTCGAAGAACGTCGCCACCATCTGCCTGAAGAACATTTCCCTGTTCGGGATCGCCGGAATCCTCTTCTACCTGATCGGCTACAATCTGATGTACGCCGGGGTGGACGGCGGCTTCATCGGCAGTTTCGGGCTCTGGGGCCCGGATGACGCCGCAGCCCTGTCCGGCGACTATGCCGCCGGTTACGCCGCTTCATCCGACTGGTTCTTCCAGATGGTGTTTTGTGGCGCGGCCTGTTCGGTGGTTTCCGGCTGCGTGGCCGAGCGGATCAAACTCTGGTCCTTCCTGGCCTTCTGCGTGGTGCTGACCGGGATCATCTACCCGATCCAGGGCTCTTGGGTGTGGGGCGGCGGCTGGCTGTCCGAAATGGGCTTCACCGACTACGCCGGGTCGACCCTGGTCCACTCGGTGGGCGGCTGGGCTGCGCTGACCGGGGCGATCATCCTCGGTGCGCGCAAAGGCAAGTACGGCAAGGACGGGCGGGTCAACCCCTTCCCCGGCTCCAACATCCCCCTGGCCACCCTGGGCACCTTTATCCTGTGGATGGGCTGGTATGGCTTTAACGGCGGTTCGGTGCTGGCCCTGGGCGATGCTGCCAGCGCCATTGAAATGTCCAATGTCATGGTCAACACCAACCTGGCCGCCTGCGGCGGGATGATCGCCGCGATGATCCTGGTGCAGATCATGTACAAGAAGGTCGACGTGACCATGGCTTTGAACGGCGCGTTGGCCGGGTTGGTTTCGATCACCGCCGGACCGGCGACCCCATCGCTGGGCGCTGCGACCCTGATCGGTGCGGTTGGCGGGATTCTGGTCGTGTTGGCCGTGCCGTTCTTCGACAAGCTCAAGATCGATGATGTGGTCGGCGCCCTGTCGGTCCACCTGGTGTGTGGCGTCTGGGGCACCCTGGCGGTCCCGATCACCAACCCCGAAGCGAGCTTCGTGACCCAGTTCACCGGTGTGGTTGCCATCGGCGCCTTCGTGATCGTGACCACGTCCATTGTCTGGCTGGTGCTGAAGTACACGATCGGGATCCGGGTCAGTGAAGAGGAAGAGATGCTCGGCTGCGATTCGACCGAAATCGGCATGGAAGCCTACCCCGATTTCCAGCGTGTCAGTATTGCCGGATCCAGCGGTATTTCCGGCTACAATACGCCGCAGAGCCGTTAACCCCAGCTTGTTTTTAGTTCGTTGGCATCCGGAAACTCCGGATGCCAACGAACTAAGTTTTCAGATTGGAAACGAGCAATTTTTCGTTGTGGCAAGGAAATCAAGGGCTTATGCGGAGGCGTAGTTCTTTACGCCGCACAAATAAGCCCGCAGATTGACACCGCCACGGCGGAAAAGGGCCGCTTCCGGATGAAAACTAGTTCACTAACGTTACCACAACCACTTCTCCGGCAGCCTTCCGTTCAGGTCGGGCGGAAGGCTGCCGACTGGCAAAGAGGACAATCCGTGAAAATAGCATTAGTCGTTGATGATGAACCCATGATTCGGCGTCAGGTGACCAAAGCCCTGGCCGATTATGGTTTCGATGAGATTTTTGAAGCGGCGGACGGCGCACAGGCCGTCGCTATGGCCGCGACCCACAGCCCGTTACTGACCGTGATGGATGTGACCATGCCAGTGATGGACGGGATTACCGCCGCCGGAAAAATCAACCGTAAGCCCTCTGGCGCTATCGTCCTGTTGACCGGCACCACAGACAGTGAAACGGTCTCCAAAGCCCAGGACGCCGGGGTGCATCAGTACCTGATGAAACCGTTTAAGGAAGAACAATTAAAAATTTCCGTCGATCTGGCCATTCATCAGTTTATTGAGCTTTCGAATCTGCGTGATGAAGTGGTCGCCCTCAAAGACAGCCTGGAAACCCGGAAACTGGTTGACCGGGCCAAGGGGCTGCTGATGAAACAGGGGCTGAAGGAACCCGAGGCTCATCGCAAAATCCAGAAACTGGCCATGGACAAACGGAAAAGTCTCAAAGAAGTTGCCGAAGCCATCCTGCTGATGGAGGGCTGATCTGAACGAGCATGTCACCCCGATCAATCTGTGCAACCTGCCGCCCTGGTCGATTGCCTCACGACACTACAACTGTCACCCGCAACCGCTGGAGATTCAGGGCGCACAGCATATCGGGCGCATGCTGTTCAGGGAACTGGAACAGATTGCCGACCCAGAGATGCGCGGCAGTCGCTTCCACGATTTCATGGATGTCACCTTCCAGTTGCATCAGTGGCAGCGGGAAACTTCTCGCAGTTGTCAGAAGAGTCTCAAAAACAGCTATCTGCGTTTTTTGCGCGGCTGGCTGTTCGACAGCAACTCCATCGAAGGTGCGGTTCTCAAGGGCTGGGTCGAATCCCGCCTGGGCCTGGTCCCGACCTTTCATCGCAACAAAATCGCCGACATTCACTCTGAAGAATATTTTCAGTACATGGTCGATCGCATGAAAGGATCGTCCCGCACCAGCGCCATCTTTTCGCAGCTTGATCTACTCTATGAATTCATTCAGTACGAGCTGCGCCGCCGTAAACCTGATTGTCAGCACTTGGTGCTGTACCGCGGAGTGAACGATTTCGAGGAGCACGTGATTCTTGAAAAAACCGGAAAAAACCATTACATCATGCGTCTGAATAACCTCAATTCCTTCACCGCCGATTTCGAACGGGCCTGGGAATTCGGCAGCCGGGTCCTGCAGGTTGCGGTACCGCTGCCAAAAATATTTTTCCTCTGTGGCATTCTCCCCAAGTCGTTGTTCCGTGGTGAGGACGAGTACCTGGTGTTCGGCGGAGAATATGATGTCAAGGTCATGATCGGCGGATGAACGACCGAACGCAAATTATGGAGCGGGCCACGGCTGCGTTTCTGGGCCTGGCTCTGGGGGACGCTCTCGGCGCCACCACTGAATTCATGACCCCGGGCGAAATCCGCAGCAAGCACAAGGTGCATCGAAAAATCATCGGCGGCGGCTGGCTCGGCATCAAAGCCGGACAGGTGACCGATGATACGGAGATGTCCCTGGCGCTGGCCAGAGCGCTGGTCCAACGCCAGGGGTGGAGCCTGCCCCAAATCGCGGATAATTTTGTCGCCTGGATGCGCAGTAAACCCATTGACATCGGCTCCACGGTCCGCAAAGGGATTCGCATGTACATGACCAGCGGCTGCCTGGAAGTACCGCTGAACGAATGGGATGCCGGCAACGGGGCCGTGATGCGCATGGCTCCGGTCGCCCTGGTGACCCTGGGGGATAGCGAGCTGTTGCAGCAATGCGCGCTGCAGCAGGCCCGCCTCACCCATCATCATGTGCTTTCGGACGCCGCCTGTATTACGGTCGGCAAAATGGTGCAGGCGGCCATTTGCGGCTGCGACCGTTTTGAACTGCACGCGTTGACTCGGGAATTAACCAGTCAATACCCCAATTTCAGGTTCAACAAATACAAAGGGCAGGCCAGCGGCTATGTTGTCGACACCCTGCAGACCGTGTTTCACTATATTTTCAGCAGCGCCAGCTTTGAGGAATGCCTGATCGGCGTGGTCAACCAGGGGGGAGATGCTGATACCACCGGCGCTATCGCCGGGATGATCGCCGGAGCATTTTACGGACTGGAAGCTCTGCCCAGGCCATGGCTCAAACGGCTCGACGGACAGGTCAGAAAAGAAATCGAAGAGATTACCCCACGGCTGTTCAATTTGTCCCCGTTGGCAAGAAATTTGTAAGACCAAAAAAGCAAAACAGAAAAATTATCTCCGCAAGGTCAATGACGCCCATCTGCAGACAATGCAGCATGGGTTTTTCTTATCAGGAGCAGGCAATGAATGAAACGACCCAATATCTAGCGATCGACCAAGTCGCAGCACAGCTGAAAACCACCGAGCTTAATATTCTGATGCACATCAAACGCGGTCTGCTCAGCGGCCAGGAGCAAGATGGTCGCTGGTTTGTCGCCGCCGACAGCTTGCAGGCATTTCTCGCCAGCCCCGGCCACAAAAAGAGCGATGTCATCGTCTGTAAAAGTCACGGTTGCGGATCGGGTTGCGGCTCATGCGGCTGAACCGACGGCATTGGACAGGCGCTTTTTAACCGCCGGTCAATCTTGACCAAGGAAGGAAAAACATGGGAATTGAAATCAAACCCTCAGACCTGTATCACAAATATCTGCGTAAAAAAGAGACACGGGATGATCAAAAATTCACCGGCAAGCCAGATCCGCGCCCTTTTGACCGGGACGACCTGTACGAGGTGATCCCCATGTTCGAAGCGGTTATGGATGAAATCGGCAGCCAGGAAGGGCTGATTTTGGAGAAGCTGGAGGAAATCATGATCTTCGAAATGCCGGGCTTTATCGCCAGCCGCGAAGACGTCTTCGATTTCCTGGTCTCCGTCGCCCGGGAACGGAGTAGCTAAATGACCCTCCTTCAGGAAGTCAGCGGCGATCTGTGGGACTACCACCGGGACGGCACCGTCGTTGCCATTACCGTCGGCGGGTTGCTCAACAAAAATGGACTCAGTGCCATGCCGCGTGGCTGTGCCCGGCAGGCTGCAGAACGCTTTCCCAGCCTACCCTATACCCTGGGTGAGCAAATCAGACGTTTCGGTCTGCACGTGTTTGACTTGGGGCAGCGGATTGTCTCATTTCCGGTGGAGAACAGCCCCTACGACATGCCGGAGTTAAAGATCATCGAACAATCCTGCCGTGAACTGGTCGAACTCAGCGATTACAAAGGCTGGCCTGAAATTATCGTCCCCAGACCGGGCTGTGGCCAGGGTGGCCTGTCCTGGCAGGAAGTGGCGCCGCTGCTGAAAAAATACTTTGATGATCGTTTTTTCATCATATCCTCGGGAGAAAAACCATGAAAATAGCCAACCCGGGCGACATGGTCGCCGTGCACTACATAGGAACCCTTGATAACGGTCGAATCTTCGACAGTCGTGACGATGATGATCCTTTGACCATCACCCTTGGCCAGCAGGAAGTTTTCCCGGCGCTGGAAGCTGAGATCATCGGCATGAAAGAGGGGCAGGTCAAAAATATCATTATCCCGGCCGAACAGGCTTATGGCCCGCGCCGGCAGGAGAATATTCTGCAGTTGGATAAAAAAGCTTTCCCGGCGGACAAAGAGCTGGCGGTCGGCCGCAAGCTGAACATCGAATTTGCCGACGGGGCGGCACGTACCATGATCATCACCGCTCTAGAGGAAGAAACTGTCACCCTTGACGGTAATCATGTTCTGGCCGGGCTTGAACTGACCTTTGCCCTGAAGCTGGCGGAGATTATTCGTGAAGCCTGACGGCTTGTTGCCACGATGCTGCGCGGCGGGATTCACGGCCCTTTGCTGCCGTTGCAAACCAGCCCAGGCCTCTTTATCTGACAAAAAAGATAAGGTATTTCATATGCTTAGATTCCTTGCAAAGGCCCCAACTGATGCTCATTTTCTGTGCACAGACGGTTACAGCGGCCGCTTATTTTTTTCGACCAGGCCCCAACAGACAGCGCACTTAATTTAATAGATCACACAAAAACAACGAGTTAGCCGAACCAATTCAGTTTTGGCACGGCTGATGCTTATAGAGAAAGTACAATCACACAACAAGATCACGAGGTCGTGGTTCTGTTGGCAGACAGGTAATGAAGCCCAAAGAGAATACGCAACAAGATGCGGATTCGTTTTTGGGCTTTTTTGTTTTACTCCCGAAAAAGCAGAAGACGCTTTTTCGAAGGCTTCCAAGCAATTCCAGAACACCTTCACGGGCAGAGCCGCCCGCAAATCCAGACATTGGCAACAGGACCCAACAGGCCCCTGCAACTTAATAAATCAGGCCTGGTTGACTGAATGCGCAGACAACATCAATGGAGATGCCGCCATAACTGCATTCGGTCAATCAGCCTTAACCTGGCGGACAACAGTCCGTCGCAAAACCATTCCAGGAGGAAACCAAAATGGCAGAAAAGAAAATGAGGCAAATCGCTATCTACGGCAAAGGCGGCATCGGTAAATCCACAACCACACAGAATACTGTGGCCGGTCTTGCTGCTCTGGGCAAAAAAGTCATGATCGTCGGCTGTGATCCGAAGGCGGATTCCACCCGTTTGATCCTACACGCTAAAGCCCAGGAAACCGTCATGGACAAAGTCCGCGAGCTTGGTACCGTCGAAGATCTCGAGCTTGATGACGTTTTGCGGGTCGGCTACGCCGATATCAAATGCGTTGAGTCCGGCGGTCCCGAGCCGGGCGTCGGCTGTGCCGGTCGTGGTGTTATCACCGCAATCAACTTCCTCGAAGAAGAAGGAGCTTATACCCCGGATCTTGATTTCGTTTTCTACGACGTCCTTGGTGACGTTGTCTGCGGTGGTTTTGCTATGCCGATCCGCGAAAACAAGGCCCAGGAGATCTACATCGTTGTGTCCGGCGAAATGATGGCCATGTACGCCGCCAACAACATCTCCAAAGGTATCGTTAAATATGCCGCATCCGGTAGCGTCCGGCTGGCTGGTCTGATCTGTAACAGTCGTAACACTGATCGCGAAGCCGACCTGATCGAAGCCCTTGCTGCAAAACTCGGCACCACCATGATCCACTTTGTCCCACGCGATAACCAGGTTCAACGTGCCGAGCTGCGCCGGATGACCGTTATCGAATACTCTCCGGAGCATCCGCAGGCTGAAGAGTATCGGACTCTGGCCCGGAAAATTTCCGAGAACACCAACTTTGTTGTTCCGACCCCCATCGACATGGACGAACTCGAAGCTCTGCTGATGGAATTCGGCATCATGGAAGCTGAAGACGAGACCATCGTGGGTGTTGCCGAAGGCGCTTAATTTCATTGACACATCAGAAGTCAGGCCAAGCAGTTAAATAGTGAATGCTGACCTGTCCTGGCTTCTGAATTCCAACCGTTTGAAGGAGCAACAAATGGCTGAAAGAAAGCCCATTGAGGGCATTACAAAAGAGAGAACCGAGGAGCTGATCGCGGAAACGCTCTCGGCTATGCCTGAAAAGGCTCAGAAAAAACGTGCCCCTCACTTAGGAGCCAATGAACCATCAGTTTCCAGCTGTGCTGTTAAATCGAATAAGAAGGTCGTTCCTGGCGTCATGAGTCAACGGGGCTGTGCCTATGCCGGTGCCAAAGGGGTGGTCTGGGGACCGATTCGTGACGTTGTGCACGTCTCTCACGGCCCTATCGGCTGCGGCGTTTACAGCTGGGGAACACGCCGGAACCTGATGCAGGGAATCCCCGGGGTGACCAGTTTCCCCCTCGATTTTACTTCTGACTTCCAGGAAAAAGACATCGTTTACGGTGGCGATAAAAAACTGGAAAAGCTGCTGCGTGAAGCAGACGAACTGTTCCCGCTCTGTAAAGGCCTTTCAGTTTTGTCGGAGTGCCCGGTTGGCCTGATCGGTGACGACATTAATGCCGTCACCAAAAAGATGGAAAAAGAACTCGGCAAGCTGGTTATCCCCTGTAACTGTGAAGGTTTCCGCGGCGTCAGCCAGTCCTTGGGACACCATATTTCCAACGACTCGATCCGTGACTTCGTCATCGGTAAACGGGAATTTCTTGACGCCCCCGGCCCTTACGATATCGCTCTGATCGGCGACTACAATATCGGCGGCGATGTCTGGGCAGCCAAACCGATCCTTGAAGAGATGGGCCTCAACGTCAAGTCGATCTGGACCGGTGATGGCGAGATTGAAAAAATTGCTTCGACTTACCAGGTCAAACTGAACGTCATCCACTGTTACCGGTCCATGAACTACATGTGTAAGGTCATGGAAGAGAAATGGGGCATCCCATGGATCGAATACAACTTCTTCGGACCGACCAAGATCGCCGAAAGTATTCGCGCGATTGCCGCCCGCTTTGATGACACCATCAAGGAAAAAGGCGAGCAGGTCATTGCCAAGTACAGCGCCATGGCTCAGGCCGTGATCGATGAGTACAAACCGCGCCTGGAAGGTAAAACCGCCATGTTGTTCGTCGGTGGGCTGCGCCCCCGTCACACCGTCGGTGCCTATGAAGATCTCGGCATCCAGATCACCGGTACCGGGTATGAGTTCGCTCACCAGGACGACTATGATCGGACCGCTCCCGAGATGGCGAAAGGAACTTTGATCTATGATGACGTCTCTGAGTTTGAGCTGGAAAAGTTTGTCGAAAAATTCAAACCGGACCTGGTCGGCAGTGGAATCAAGGAGAAGTACGTCTTTCAAAAAGCCGGCATCCCCTTCCGCCAGATGCACAGCTGGGATTATTCCGGTCCTTATCACGGTTACGAAGGGTTCAGAATCTTTGCCCGTGACATCGACATGGCGATCAATTCGCCTACGTGGGATTTAGTCAAGAGTCCTTTTTAACCATATATTTGAGAACCACACAGCAACAGAGAGCACTGCCGAGTCACGCGCCCGATGGCCGAACCGGTGAAACAGGAGAAATGTGCCCTCTCCCCAGAGGGGTGGGCGGCACATCAATCTGTATCTCAACGCAACTGTGGTGACGATAAAGGAGTTTATCGCCATGAGCGAAGTAGCAGTTAGACCATTGACCGAACATTCTCCGGAAGAGATCGAGCGTGTCAAAAACTGGATCAACACCGAAGAGTACAAAGAGAAAAACTTTGCCCGCGAAGCGTTAGTGATCAACCCGGCCCATGCCTGCCAGCCCCTTGGCGCACAGATGGTTGCTCACGGCTTTGAAGGCTCCCTGCCGTTTGTTCACGGCTCTCAGGGGTGTGCCTCTTACTTTCGCAGTACCTTCAGCCGCCATTTCCGCGAACCAGCCGCCGCGACCGCTGACGCCATGACCGAGGACGGCGCGGTGTTCGGTGGCCAGAACAACCTCCACGAAGGGCTGGAGAACGCCTATACCCTGTATAAGCCAAAACTGATGCCGATCTACACCACCTGTATGCCGGAGGTTATCGGTGATGACTTAAATGCGTTTATCAGAAACGCCAAAAACAAGGGGGTAATTCCCGAAGACTTGCCGACCCCATATGCCAACACTCCGAGTTTCAATGGGACCCACATTCATGGCTACGACAGCATGTTGAATGCCATCCTGAAATACCTGACCGAAGGGCAAAAAGTCGAAGGCAAATGTACCGGCAAGTTAAACCTGATTCCCGGCTTTGACGGCAACACCGGCAACCTGCGCGAGTACAAGAAGTACCTCGAAGCCATGGATATTCCCTACACCATGATGGCTGATATCACCGACGTCTTTGATTCGGTTTGTGATGGTGAGTATCGCATGTACCCCGGCGGCACTAAACTGGAAGACGCCGCTGAATCAATCAATGGAAAAGCAACTATGTCATTGATGAAGTGGAGCACGCCACACACCATGCGGATGATTGAGTCTGAATTTTCCGGTGAAAAAGTGGTTATGCCGCTGCCGATGGGAATCAAAAAGACCGATGCGTTCCTGATGAAACTCAGCGAACTCTTCGATAAGCCGATTCCGCAATCCTTAAAGGATGAACGCGGTCGCGCAGTCGATGCCATGACCGATGCCCATCAGTACATCCACGGCAAAAAGTTTGCCGTTGCCGGCGACCCGGATTACCTGCTCGGCATCGTCTCTTTCCTGCTCGAAATGGGAGCTATCCCGTACCATATCGTCTGTTCCCGTTCGAACAAGAAATTTGCCAAGGAAATGCAGGCACTGCTTGACACCTCGCCGCTGTACGGCAGCCAGGGTAGCGTCCACGTCAACAAAGACCTCTGGCACATGCGCAGCCTGTGCATGACTGATCCGGTTGACGCCATCATCGGCGATACCCACTGCAAATGGGTTGCTCGTGACGCCAAGATCCCGCACTTCCGCATCGGCTTCCCGATCATGGACCGGGTCAATATCCACCGGACCCCAGTGATCGGCTATCAGGGCGCCATCAACTTCCTGACCGTGATCGCCAACAAGTTTCTGGATATCAAAGACGAAACCTGTGAAGACCAGTGGTTTGAAATGATGCGTTAAAAACCGCCCGGCGGGCAAAGAGCCTTTGCCCGCCGGCCTTCGGGTGCTCAGAACAAGATGGGACGAAAAATGATTCGGACCAGAAAGCTTCAGCTCATAGATCAAAAACGGGAACGAGGTGAGTACATGAAAGTTGCATTTGCAAGCACGGATAAGATTCATATTGATGAACACTTCGGCCGTGCGGAACAGTTTTACATCTGGGATATCAGCTCCGACAGCGCCGAATTCAACGGGATTGTCCAGGTCAAAAGCGAAGGTGACGACGAAGCGGACCGGATCGAGGCGCGCTGCAGCGGGCTGGACGAATGTGCCCTCGTCTATGTCGCTGAAATCGGCGGTCCAGCCGCCGCACGCCTGGTCGCCAAAAAAATTCATCCGCTGAAAAGCAAGGACCGCGCGCCGATCCAGGAAATCGTGACCAAGCTGCAGGAAGTTTTACAGGGCAACCCACCCCCCTGGCTGAGAAAAGCCATGCTGAAAAATTAGACCGTCTGATAGCAGAGAAAAAATCAACCCAATAGACCCAAAATATTATTTTAAAAGGAGAACAAGATGGCCTTATTGACTGGGAAAACCAGAGGGGGAGCAGACTGGACCCCGACCTTTGCGAATGCAATCGATCCGGAGAAATGCATCGGCTGCGGCCGCTGCTATAAAGCCTGCTCACGCAATGTCCTCGGCCCGGAAGACATTGAAGATGAAGAAAATTACAGTACCCGGATGGTCATGACCATTGCCAACCCCGACAATTGTATCGGCTGTGCCGGCTGTGGCGTCACCTGTCCCAAGAAGTGCTTCAGCTTTATCACGCTGGAAGCCTGAAGACCGATAGAAGATGCGCATTGCCGTCGCCTCAAAATCAGCCGTCACCATCGACCAGCACTTCGGTCATGCTCAGCGCTTCCTGATTTACGATTATACGGAAGGGGGCATTGAGCAACTGGCTGAAGTCGAGGTCGAAAAGTACTGTTCCTACGATCCGGACAATCCCTTTCGCCACCGGCAGTTCGGCGGAATTCTGAGCGCCCTGGAAGGCTGTCAGGCCGTGGTAACGGCACAAATTGGAGAACTGCCCAAAAAAGAACTGCTCAAAGCGGGGATTGTCCCAGTTAGCACCTCAGCAGCCATCGCGGATGCGTTGAAGATGGCTTATGAGATTGTCAACTCCGGGATCCTGGCACGGATCAAAAAGTAACCCGGGATTCTGGCTATGCCTTTATTTTATTCAACCCGCTCATTTTTTAAGCTGCTATTGCCTCTGGCAAGGGTAACACGTGATCCTGAGGTGCGCGTGTTACCCACTTTTTTTAAACTGTCCATGGCATATTGTATGCATATTAAAAACTTGAATTAAATGAGTAGACGGTAAAATTTTCCAGACATAATGATGTGTCAAAAAGAAAAGGCAATGAAGCCCTGGGTGACGACAGTCGTTCAGGGCTTTTTTTATCAGCAACGGTGCTTGATCCACAACCACACGTTATGACAGGAGAACCGTTATGGCAAGCACTTGCCCAATGATGAAAATGAAGAGACAGTCAGACCACCCCTGTTTCGGCGGCGATCACAACAAAGCCGGCCGGATCCACCTGCCGGTCGCGCCCGGATGTAATATCAAATGCGGGTTCTGTGAGCGTAAATTCGATTGCGCCAATGAAAGCCGCCCGGGCATCACCAGCCGTGTCCTGACCCCGGAGCAAGGTGTCGAACGCGTCCGCCTGGTACAGCGCCACATGGCCGCCCAGAACGGACCGCAACTAAAAGTTGTTGGCATTGCCGGCCCCGGTGATCCATTGGCCAATCCGAAAACCTTCGAAACTTTCGAACTGGTGCGCCAGTCTTTTCCTGACATGACCCTGTGCCTGTCCACCAACGGCCTGCGGCTGCCCGAAAATATCGAACGGATCACGGCGCTGGGAATTCACAGCCTGACCGTCACCATCAATGCCTTAAGCGCCGAAACCGGAGCCAAGGTCTATGAATGGATCAAATACGATCGGCTCAAACTGAGTGGGGTCGAAGGAGCTGCTTTTCTGCTGCAAAAACAGCTGGAAGGTGTACGTCTGGCAGCCAAGGCCGGGTTGATGGTCAAGGTCAACCATGTTTATATCCCCGGCGTCAACGATCATGAGACCCTCGATCTAGCCGTTAAAGTCAGGGAACTCGGCGCGGACATGATGAACATCATGCCGGTGATTCCCATCGGCCTGTTCAAAGATGTCGAGCCACCTTCCGATTTGACCATAGAGATGGTCCGCAACCAGGCTGAATTGATCCTTTCCCAGGCCCGCCACTGCAAACAATGCCGCGCTGATGCCGCCGGCTTGATTGGCAAAGATATCGACCTGGAAAAGCTTGAAGCCAATCAACTCGCCAGCTAGGCGCGATAGCCAGCTCATATAAAAAAGCGGTAGGCCGAAACAATCAGACCTACCGCTTTTTTCTTTTCAAAACGCACCTTCCATTGTAAATTCCGATAAGATACTACAGGAACCGGCTGCAGACAGACTTTTCATCGGGAGACCATCATGCAGATCGATTGGGCATATCTTCGCAAGGGCTGAACCTCCTGTCAGAAAGCTCAGGAGTTTCTTGAGCAGGAAAACATTGCTATCGAGCAAACCATTGATGCCCGCAAAATACGCATGGACGACGACGCTGCCTGGGATTTACTCAAACAAGCAGAGCAGATTATCGTCGCCAAGGGCAAAAAAGTTCAGACTTTTGCAGATCCGGCTGAGAACAAGGACGAAGTGCTGCGCCAGGTGATGGGACCGAGCGGGAATCTACGCGCGCCGACCCTGCGCAGGGAAAATCGGTTTCTGATCGGTTTCCACGACCAGGCTTATGAGGAGTGGCTGAGGTAAAACGGGGTGGGCGTCGGCAGGCTGACGAAAAACAGCCTGCCGAGTTTGCTGAACAGCTGCATGAAACTGAACTCAGGGCGTGGCCGCCAGCTCTTTTAACCAGCTGATTTCATCCGGAACCAGTTCCTTGCCAAAACCGCTGCCGATATTAATGGCCCAGTTCAGCCCGGCAGGGGTGAATCCGGCCAACGCGGCTCCGGAGAGAATGGCAAAGGACAACTCTTTTTTACCCCAAGCCGTGAGTCGTTCCTCACTGTCAAACAACATCAGATAAGGTTTTCCTTCGGCCTCGACCAGCAATGGCGTAACCGCTGCCGGCTGGGACGCTCCGGGTTGGGTGTCCGCCGAGTCCAACGGCACATAAAAATCCGTGGTCAGGACCAACCGATAGTATTGCTCCTGCTCATTGTCGTCTGCGATATATTTTTCCAGGGCCTCGTCCAACGGGCTCATAAATCATGTCCTTTCTCTGTTAACATCAGCCGACCTGGCCCTCGCTATCGACGCAGGGGCAATTTTGCGGATCCCGCTCGCCGACCTCATCAAGTTTCAAGCCGATCCAGTTATGCACCTGCGCGACATCAAACCCGGCCAGACAGTCCCCACCAACCTGCATTAACGGCCTGACAATATACAACGGTTGTCTGATCATCAGGTCCAGGGCTTCGGCAGGCGCAATCGATTCAGGGTTGAATTGACCGGACTTGATCTGGGGATGGGTCGGATTGAACCACTCCCCCACCGGGCGCGTTCCAAAAAACTCGCGGAGCCGTGCAGCGGACCAATTCTCAGCAAGCAGATCTCGCACCTCCAGAGTATGCCCCGACGCTTCCAGAATTTCTTTTTGTTTGCGGTTGCCCGAACAGCCGGGCTTCTCCCAAAAAATAATGTGGGCCATTGGTTACTCCATCACTGCAGAACGGGTTCTTCTTCATCAACAAAACAGAGGGAATAATCGCTACAGTCACCGCAATTGGGATTTTTGCAGAGAATGCCCCCGTTCAATTCACAGACCTGTTTGAAGAAGAAACGCTTCCAGCGCATATTATTGTGATTGGCTGCCGCAAGCCTTGGTAAGTGCCGTTGAATTGCGGCCGATAACTGAGAACGCTGAAAAAAGCCCATGGCCACCCATAAATGCCCCGGATAAGAGGCTCTGGCCGCTAGAATACGCACCAGCAACTCGCCGGCCTGCCGTTCCTGGACGGAAGCCTCGGTATCGAGATAACCCTGTAACAGGGTCTGCACGTCTGCGTTGATGTCCGGCAAGGGCGGAAACTTATTGCCCCGATAGCGCTCCAGCAAGGTTTTGTCGAAACTCGGGAAAAAGGTTGCCAGAATCCGCTCCGTGGCCCGTTCATCCAAACCCAGGGCCGGATAGAGTGGCCAGGCGTCCTGGCTGGCCACGGTCAGCAGGCAGGCAAACATCTGCCGGTCCTCGATCTCCGGTTGTGACAAAGCCGGAACGCTGGCGGCCAGCAGCGCCTTGTAGAGCGGATCGGTCTTCTGCACCCGAGGGGTACCATCCGGCACTTCAGGAACCAGTTGCACAGCGACCGGCCGCGCCGCATCCAAGGCACTGGCAACCGCAGCGTGGAGGGCTTCACTGGCCAATTCAGCGCAGTAGGTCCGCTCGGCCGGCAGGCTGTAATTGAGGCGCTGATTGATCGCCGCACTGGTCACCCCGGCGATATCCTGAAGCTTGCGGCCTTCGCACAGTTCCGCTGCGGCAGCACAGGCCGCAATGGTATAACCGCAGCCGAACACTTGAAAGCGCACTTTCTGGATCCGTTCGCGGTGCACCTGCAAGGTAAACCGCACCGCCAGCCGATTGCCGACGTTACCGCCGTCAAGACCGGTTTCGCCGATCCCATCGGGCTGTTCAATAAACCCCACATGACTCGGATCATTCACATATTTCAGGAGATTATCGGAATATTCATTCATCATGGGTATCCCACCTAAGTTAAGCGCTCTGTTTCATTTGTACAGCAATCCGTTGCTGCTGTTCTTCATACATATGGCTGGCGATATTGGCGATCTCAAACAGGAAGTAGGCTCCCCCCTCATAGAGAATGTCGTTTTTCAGGGGATTGCCGACCTGTTCCCAATTGGGAAAGCCGCGCATCACGGTTTTCTTCCCAAAACGGTGGGCCAGCGCCTCGGTATGATAGTTGCCGATGATCAAATCGTAGGCGTCGCTCATTTTTTCAGCATCTTCCAGGTCACCAACGATGATTTTTTCAGCGACGATTTCGTTCAGCACCGGCGAATCCACGGTAGCCACCGCCAGGGCAACGGTGCCGCCAGCTTCACTGAGGGAGGCAGATAAAGCCACCAGATGATCAGGCTCGCCGACAACCAAAAAACGTGTCTGACCAAGGGCAAAATGACTGTCGAGCATGGCATCCTGCAGCCGTTTGCGCCAGCGCTCCAGCACCGCACCAGGAAAGTCCCGCTTGCTGACTTCGAGAAGCCAGGCCACCAGGGCATCGGTCCCGACCAGGCCGCTGACATGGTTGAAATGCTGATGGCGGATCGCCGGATTCTTTTTCTGCAAGATTGCCGCGACCCCTTTTACCGAATGCCCGACCGTCACCACGTAAGCGGCATCCGCCAACTGTTTTAGCTCTTCGACCTGGACGCCACCGCTGCTCAGGGACGCCTGTTTCTCCCCCAAATGGCCATCCAGCGAAGTGGACAGGTCCGGTACCGCCACGACCGTGAAACCAAAATTGGCCATGAGATCCTTCAGCTTTTCGACCTCAATCGGCTGCATACTGACATGAGGGACCAACACCACCTTACCGGCATCGATCTCGCTTCGCGGTTCAGTGAGCTGATCGATCAACGCCTTGGCGGTTCGCGCCCAGCCGCTTTCCAGGCCACCTTCATAGTCCGGGGTATTCACATAAACCAGGGGACAATCGATCTGCCGGGCGACGCCGCGAATGTCATCCCCTTTGGTTTCCGGCAGGCCAGTGGTGTGGAGCCCGATCAATTTGGGGCTGACCTTGCTGTGGATGTTCTTTATCGATTCGACAATGCTGTAATCGCCACCATCAAGAATGGCGGTCACATCCGTGACGGCAGTGGTCTGCAGAGCAATCGGCTCACTGAAATGGCGGGTAAAATAGACCTTGGTAAAACTTGCGCAGCCCTGCCCTCCATGCATCAGCGGCATGCAGCAGTCAACCCCGAGAAAGGCCAGGGTCGCGCCCATCGGCTGAGACAGTTTGTGCGGATTGACCTGCAACGGCTTGACCGATTTGCGAATTACTTCTCCCATGGGGCTTTCCTTCCCACCAGTGCGAAGACTGGGTTCTGCAGCGAGTTTTTAAGATCTTCAGCCAGGGTCAGCAGACCGTTGTAAGCGCCATAGCTTTTCTTTTTCTCCTGATTGACATCGGTAAAGGCGATGCGCTTTTTGATCGCGGTATACAGGGAGCGCCCTCCGGCGAGGAGCAGATCGGCCCCTGTTTCGTCGATAATTTTGGCCTGCTGAACCGCCGGCAAAGTCATCAGCACGCCCTTTTCTCCAAGATACTTCCGGGCTTTGACCTTATCGTCCTCGGTCGATTTACGGACCGAAGTCGCCACCACCTCAATCCCCAGGTCCTGCAACGCCGAAGCGATGGACCAGGCCTTGTTGCCGCCGGTATTCAGCACCGCCTTCTTACCTGCAAACACCTGGCGGTAAGGGGTCAGCCGCTCTTCCAGCCGGGCTTCTTCGCGAGCGATGAGTTGGCGCGTCCGTTCGATCAGCGCGGCATCGCCCAGGGCTTCCGCAATGGCCATAATGCTATTGGAGGTATCGCGTTTGCCGTAAAAAGAGCAGGAGATCCAGGGAATACCATACTGTTCCTGCATCTTGCGAGTCAGGGAAACCAGGGCTTTGGCGCAGACCAACACATTTAGCCGGGCACGGTGGGCGGTACGAATCTGGCTGATTCGGCCGTCTCCGCTCAGGGTCGAGAGGACCCGGATTCCCAGTTCATCCAACAGGGGTTTGTACTGCCACATATCGCCGGTGACATTGTGATCGCCGATCAGATTGATATCGAAGGGCGTGGTTTCTTCGGGCTCCAGAGTTCCGACCAGATGCCGCAATACCGCCTCCCCAGCCAACCGGCTGCCCAGGTTCTTGCCGCCGACAAACCCGGGAGCGTGAACCGGAACACAGGGGATACCATGTTGTGCGGAAGCCTGCTTGCAGATCAGATCGAGATCGTCACCGATCAGGGCGGTCACGCAGGTTGAATAAACAAAAACGGCTTGGGGGGAATAATTGCTGACAATGTAAGCAATCGCTTCAGCCAGCCGTTCTTCCCCGCTAAAAACAACATCATTGATATTGATGTCCGTGGTAAAACCCATCTGGGTCAGATCACGCCCCGGCCAACTGGTACCGGTCAGGCGCGTTTCCCAGCTCCCCCCCAGGCAGGTCATCGGCCCGTGCACCAGGTGCGCCGCATCGGCAAACGGGAATAATGCAATCTGCGCACCGTCGATGGCACAGCCGCCGGTTGTTGCACCCGGCGTCGGCGCATTGCAGGCCGCTTTTTTGGTCTTATTATGCTCACAGGCACTTTCGTCAAGTAGATCTTTGATTTTCGGTTTTGCAGACACGATATGAGTCCTTTCCGATAAACGCTAATTCCTGAATTCGCATGGATGCAGCTCAGGGGAGTCCAAGCCGCATAATTTTTCGGATCCAGGTATTTTTATAAACTGACCCGTCACATCGTTGAGAAGGGGATTTTTCCTGCAGGACAGCATTGAGCTGCATGGGATTGGTTCAACCTTGATTTGACCTTCACTGAAATCACTCTGCAAAAGTCCGGCCAGGTTTTCCGACAAGGAAAAACTGAACTTTGCTGGATGAGCAACAAACCGCAACACGCATATTGAACATTTATTAGGCAGTCTGCTCATTTGTTTTGCAGAGAACACCCTTTTTTAGGCAGCAAAACAGCATTATCGGCAGTAGAAAAAATGCTCATTCTAGCCGCTATTTTTCATAAAAATACCGGCCAATCTGTTACTTATTGATGTTTCGAAACAATTCCATAGAAGACCGAAATCTATCTATAAACAGCCATAAAATAACTAGACTTAAAATGCGATTCTGCTAATCTAGCAATACTAAACTGCCACGTTTTTGGAACCAAAACAGCCTCGTATTCCTTTGTTCAGGGGGTCGCATGAAATTAAGAGATGTCTACAAGTCCATCTTCTGCTTTGCCATTCTGTCCTTATTTTGCCTGCCATGGACGGTGTCGGCGGCACAACTGAATTTCCAGTCGGATACCATATTACGCATGCTTGAGCGGGATACCACGACCAAGGATTCCGCCGCGGTCCTGCCGATCTACGAGTATATCCAACTGGATATCGGCACCCCGGACGAGCCGGGCCTGTCCTTTCACCTGTACGGCTGGGGCCGCCTGGACATGGCGGACAACGATTATTACGATGACAGCACAGCCGGTGAGCTGCTTTACAGCTATATCGAATATACCGGTGAACAGGCTGCCTTCAATGCCCGTCTGGGTCGCCAGGACCTCTTTGAGGGGGTCGCTGACACCGCCATCGACGGCCTGCGGCTCAGTTCCGACCTCGGTAAATACTTTTCAGGATCGGTCTACGCCGGGTTGCCCGTCGATTATTCCAATGAAAACGGCAGAGACGGTGACAGCATTTATGGTGCACGCATTGCCAACCATATGGCCGGATGGTACGACCTGGGGCTCTCCTACCAGAAAATAAGCAACGACAGCGATAGCGATGAAAAAGCCGGCATGGACCTGTCCGCTTACCTTCCGCTGGGGATCAACTTGTACGGGTTTTCATCTCTGAATCTCGATACCGATGAATGGGCAGAGCATTCCTATGAATTGCGCTTTTCAGCCGGACCGGTCTGGATTCGTCCTTACTTTCAGAAGTTTCGCTATGAAGACTACTTCGGAACCGACAATACCAGCGTCAATCCGTTCGCCTTTCTTGCCAACAGCGGCGAAGAGCTGACCGTAGTCGGAACCGAAGCGACCCTGCCAATCGGAGACAGCTGGACCCTGGTCGCCAATATTAAAAATTATGATTACAAAGTCCTCTCCGATAGCTCCCGTTACTATTCAGGCAAAGTGATCTGGTCCGGTGAAGAAGGCACCCAATTGGGTGGAGAAGCCGGCCTGATGGACGGTGACACCGACCAGAACAAGTACCTTCTGGTTCGGGTCTATGGCTACTGGACCCAGTTGCCAGCCATGCTCCCGGTGGGGTATGTCAGCAGCGAATTGATGTATGTCGATTACGACCAGGCGATCTACGGTGAAGATAGCTCGTTCTTCGTCTCGGTCGGCGTGGGCCAAAAATTACTGGATGATGCACTTGATGTGAAAGTCTCCGGCGATTACAGCAAAGACCCCTATTATGATGAGGATCTGCGAGCCATGGCGACCCTCAGCTACCGTTTCGGCAAAGATCTGTAAGAATTGCCTGATCACCAACAGGAGTTATGAATATGCGTAAAAATATCTGGCTGACAATCGGGTTGGTTTTCCTTCTGCTGGGCCTTGCGGCCTGTGCAGCACTGGACAGCGGCAAAGAACTGCCGTTGCAGCATATGTCTGCTGCAGACCTTGGCGACAAAACCACCACCTGTACCAACTGCCATGACGCCCGTGGCGAGAAGCTCGCCTTCGGCGATTTCAACCACACCCCAACCTGGATGACCACCCACAAGTACCAGGCCAACCAGAATGCAGCCGTCTGCGCCATGTGCCACCAGACCAGCTACTGCAACAGCTGTCACGCCACCAAACTGGAGCTGAAACCCTCTGAGCGGAACCAGTCGGAAAGCTACCGGCAGATGCCTCACCGCGGTGATTACCTGACCCGCCACCGCATTGACGGCCGCATCGATCCGACGTCATGTTTCCGCTGTCACGGCAAACCGAAATCGGCCAAAACCTGTGCTCCCTGCCACGGATAAGCATTGCTTGAAAATAAGGAGGAAAAGATGAAGAACCGGTTTGCCTTACTCATTCTTCTGATTATAGCGACATTTTCCATAACAGCCTGTTCCAGCAGTAATTCCAGCGCACCGCCTGACAATCAGGCCCACCCGCTCGGCTGGATTGCAAGCCATGCGGAAGAGATCACAACTCTCGCCAGTTACAATGACTGTACCGGCTGCCATGGCGCAAACCTGACCGGTAGCGGTGACGCCGTAAGCTGCTATAGCTGCCACACTTACAATAACGCAATTCCGTTCGGCGTCCATCCTGCCGACTGGACCAATGCTGTTAGTGATCACAGAGCCTATGCTTCAGCAAATACAGCCGCGTCATGCAAAGGCTGCCACGGCCAGGATCTTCTCGGCTCAGCTGCAGCCCCCAGCTGCTTCTCCGCCAGCTATGGCGGTATCAGCTGCCATGCAGACGGACCCGGCACAGCCCCACACGCCCTTGACGGAAGCTATTTGACCTATACCAATCACGGCCCGGATGCCAAGGAAGACCTTACCGTGTGCCAGAACTGCCATGGAGAGCTGACCCCAACCGGCAGCAGCCCCCGTTTCAACATTGGCATCACCAGAATCAGTGACACCGGCTGCGAAGGATGCCATAACGATTACACAGCACACCCCTCGGTCGGCACCAGAGATAATGCCCACTGGTATGGCGCAACGGTCACTCATGCCGACAGTGGCAACCTGGAAGCCTGCACCTTGTGCCATGGAGACAACTTCGAAGGCAATACCGACACCGGCGCACCGGCCTGCCTGGCCTGCCATAATGCCGACCCAGTCGCCAACAATACCGGTTGCGTTTCCTGTCACAGTTTGCCACCGAATGGTGCCGGGGTTGCAGGAAATAGCCGGCCGAACCGGCAGGGACAGCATAACCGCATCGGCCATACCATTACTATCAGTACCGACCCGGAACAAACCTGCAGCCGCTGTCATAATGGTGCAGGGATAGGAACCGATAACCATTTCGACACAGAGAGTCCTGCAGATATCAACTTCCTTCGTCCGGATACCACTGATAACATCCAGGCCGTATGGGATGGTAGCAACGTCACCTGCACTGGTGTTTGCCACATGGTTACCGACACCGTTAATTCAACCTACAATCACGAAAGTGAACAATGGTATTAAATTACCAGATCAAAAATATCAGTTAACAGCTGTCTTAACCTAGCAACAAAAAAAGACTCCTTCTGAAAGCAGAGGAGTCTTTTTTTGTTGCTTAAACCATAATCAGAACCCGCTGAACGACCCGCCCGTAAGGGTTCCTCCCTACCCATAAGTAAAGACCGAGACAGCTGTTGAGTCTTTCATCTTGAGGATCGAAACGTTGACTCCTTCCGCCCTCTTGCTTAAAGCCTCCCCCATTCGTCCCTCTGCCTCAGCGCCTGTCATATGATGGTGCCGAATAAATACGTTGAGGCTGTAGGAAAACCTCAGAGATTGCAAAATTATTGGATTTCAAGGGGCACAAAACCATTCGGCGAGTCAAAAAAGTTAATCTGAGGAAAAATGGCAAAGCCGATTTTCCAACGACATTGGAGCATAGGGTTTTTCTAAACCCTCGTTAGATAGACAGCCACCAGCCCTTATGGCGAAAACGACTAGGTCAGCAGACAGGAAGCTTCTTTAAATGAGGTCTTCGGATGACTATGACCCTTTCACCAGCGAAGGTGATCCGATCTATCAGATGAGGCAGCCATTGCCGCATACATTCCGATCTCGGCCGATAGGACACAACGTCCAGGAAATCATAGCCCAGGGCTGTGTGTTGAATTTGTTGATATGAATACCAACCTTGAAGGTAATTGTCCTAATAATCAATCATTGGTTGGCGGGCATGAGTATTTCTGCCCCAGCCACCGGCAACTGCAGCAGAGCAACCCAGCCTGAATCCGGGTACAAAAAAAAGCGGGCCGAAGCCCGCTGCATTAAAACAAAAGCCACTGAGGTGAGCCGCAATGGCTCACCTCAGTGCGAACAACTACTTATTCAGCCAATTTGGCAAAGATAGCGTTCATAACATCAACGAAGGACATCACGGATTGCGGAACCCGATAACCGAAGACCTTCGTATGTGAGTTAATCTCAGCAACACCACTGAGGTCGCCATCCTTAAGAGCATTTGCTCTGTGGCAGGAACCGCAGGACTTGGAACCCGGGCCAACAGTCACCGGCTCATCAGGTGCATCAATCAGAGCACCGGAAGCTGCCAGCTGGTCCGGCACATTGTAAGGTGCGTTATAAGCATCGGTAGCACCGACGTGGCAGGACTCACAGTTCTGCAGGGTGAACATCGGATAGACAAACTCCGGCTCTTCCACGAAGCTATGCAGATCATGCAGGTAAGAATCGATCGCTCTGGACTGATTCGTTACATGAGCAGCACTCGAGGTGTTGTGGCAGAACAGACAGGCGTTGACATTACCGACTGCTGTGTGGCCATGCGTCGAGTTGGTATGGATGATGAGATTATCATGACATTGGTTACACTTGGAATCGGCAACGATGCCGCTACGATCAACAAGGGATCCGTCGGCCAGAACGATGCCTTTGGTCACCGATTTAACAGCGACCATGGTTCCATTGACTTCAGGCACACCAATGATACCGACTTCAAGCTTGCTTGCATCATAAGTGTCAAGTTTGTCGGTCAGCGGGAAAGTGGTTGTTGCAATACCGGTAGTCGAATCATAGGTGGTATTAGCAATCACATCATCTTTACGATACTGATCGTAGGCCGCAACGTTATGAGTTCCCCAGCCATAGTAACCGACCAGGATCCGGATCCCTTCGGATTCATAATCGCGATCAGCAGGCAGTCCCAGGAACACCGGACCAGCCGTTGCATCTTCGTTCAGAACATTAACAGCAGCGGCTGCAGCATCCTTGGCACCCCAGGCGATGGTCAGGCTCGATGCGGTGGCATCATAGGTTACATCGTCAATAAAGTAGGTATAACGCAGCGTACCGGCTTCAGCACTGGCAACCGAGTCATATTTGACGGAATCAAAAGCAGGGTGAACCGTTGCGAAGGTTGCGCCGATCCCGCCGGTTTTGTGACAAGTATTACACTCATCGGTCGGAATAGCATGCGGCACGACAGTCGAGAGAGGCTTAGCCACGACAGTATTGGTTGTATCAACATCAGCATGGCAGCTTTCGCAAACAGCCTTGGTGAAGTTGGCATCGATCAGGGTTTCATCCGTCAACAGAGTGCCGGAGTGACAAGTCACACAGTTGGCCATTTCTTGAGGATAGGGGAAAACATTCAGGTGAGAAGCATGAACATCAACCATGACACTGGCAGTATACGCATAGGATGCGTCGCCAAAGAATTCCTCAGAACTGTGCCCGGCGCGGGTGTCATAGTGACAAACTTTACATGCACCGAAAGTATCCAGGTTAGTTGCATCAGCACCCCGATAACCATGCTTCAGGTACGGAGTCCCGTGACATTTTTCACAAGCGGAAACAGCTGCCGCTGAAGTGTAAGTAAACGGAGTGCCTGGTTTTTGACCAGCATTGAACACTTCACGATACAGCTGGACATGGCCGTCTTCGCCATCATAAGAGCCCGCATTAAGAACGGGATCTTGGGTAATATAGCTGTAAACTTCCGTTGTGGTTGCGGTGATGTCGATATCCAGAGTGTCGGTCAGCTCGTAAGAGCCCCCGCCAAGATTGGTCAAACCGCTGGTGCTGAAGTAAGCTGCGGTCGGGAAAGTACCGGTTGTTGCGTCATAAACGGCATAGCCAAAGCGCTGTTGCACGAAAGCAGCAATTTTACCGCCAGAGACAGTAGAGTCAACCGCTACACCGCCCTTGGTAATGGTGAAAGGAACAGTCGTGGTGAAGGTTCCATCCCCAACAGGAGTGGCCGTAACCGTACCAAAGGTGAGATTCAGGGTGGTATCCATTGCGTCGTCGTAGTTTGCCTGGTGGTCGGTCCCTGCGGTGGGGTGGCAGACCGCACAGGATTCAGGCTCGACTTCTTCAGCAGCGGCATTCAACGAATCCAACCACTCCTGCTCGGTTCCGGTAAAACCATTTTCAACAGCAATTTCATACGCGCTCTTGCCATTACTACCATCACTACCGTCGTCGCCGCAGCCAGTCAGCCCGAAACCGAGCAACGCGACCAGCATAGCCAACATCAACAACCTCATTAAACTCTTCATACTCCACTACCTCCTGTTAAGACTTTTGTGAAGAGACGATTTTGGTACACTGTTCTATAAGGAAGAAGCCCCTATCCCCCAGGTACCGACGAAACGTGGCAGATGTTTCGTTTGACGAGCCACAAATTGCTATTTTCCAGCAATATACTCAGCAAATCCTAATCAACATGGATAATACAGGAATCATACAAACTTCGCAGCCGAAAATCAAACTTTAAAAATCAATTTTTCTTCCTATTTTCAATACCTTATCTAATTTGTCAGGCATTCCTAGTTAATTTATCAAGAATGTTTCAATATATACGAATACAATACTAAAGTGAAAAAATTAAACATTCCAGCGACATAAAAATTCATCACCAAAAAGAAAAAGAATGAGCGTTCATTTTTCTAAATAACACGGTAACAAACCGGTCTATTCTATTATTTAAAGATAGATATTCTTTTGTGTATTTTTTAAGTGATCTCCGCTCAAGCTGCCTCTTTCTTGAGCAAAATAAGCAGATTAATCATGAAAAACACCCCAACTTAGACCGGTTTTCCGGGCATGCTATTTGCTAGTTTTACATTATCAACCCGCTTCTCTTTCAATAAATGCTAAACCACGCGCCTGGCGGATCTTGGAGTTGGAACAATGAAACATACCGAAAAGAGTCCCATCATCATTGACGATACAACCTTGCGGGACGGTGAGCAGACCGCTGGTGTTGTCTTCAGCCGCAGTGAAAAAATTGCCATTGCACGCATGCTCGATGACATCGGGGTGGGGGAATTGGAGTGCGGAATCCCGGCCATGGGCAAGGAGGAGCAAAAGACCCTGAAAGCGCTGGTCGATCTAGGCCTCGGGGCACGCCTGATCAGCTGGAACAGGGCCCTACGCAGCGACATTCAGGCATCTTTGGACTGCGGGATAACGGCTGTGGATATCTCACTCTCGGTTTCGGATATCCATATTGCCCATAAATTAAAAAAGAACCGGGATTGGGTCAAAGAACAGCTAAAAACAGCGCTGGGATTTGCCAAGCAGCATGGCTTGTATGTCTCGGTCGGCGGAGAGGATTCCAGCCGGGCGGATATGGACTTTCTGTTTGAGCTGCTGAGGATTGCCGAACGGGAGGGAGCGGATCGCTTCCGCTTCTGCGATACGCTTGGCATTCTGGACCCGTTCACCACCTTTGAAAAAGTACTCGCCCTGCGCCAGGCAACTAGCCTGGAAATCGAGGTCCATACCCACAACGACCTGGGCATGGCCACCGCCAACAGTATCGCCGGCATCCGCGCCGGCGCCCGTTATGTCAACACCACAGTCAACGGCTTGGGAGAACGGGCCGGCAATGCCGCCCTTGAAGAAGTGGTCATGGCACTAAAATACGCAACCGGCATCGACCCGGCCATTGCGACAGAACGCTTTGTGGAGCTTTCACAGTTCGTCGCCCGTGCCAGCAAGCGCCCCGTTCCACCCTGGAAAGCGGTCGTCGGCACTCGGGTCTTCTCCCATGAATCAGGCCTGCATGCCGACGGGGTCATAAAGAATCCGCAAAACTATGAAGGTTTCGACCCGGCCGAGGTCGGTCTGCATCGCCATCTGGTACTGGGTAAACATTCTGGAACCCATGGACTGAAGCAACGCCTGGCCGACCTCGACATCGATGCAAGTGGTATTGACATCGATCATTTGCTGGTGCGGGTGCGCCATCTGGCCGGGCGCAAAAAGCGCGCTTTGAATGACCAGGAGCTGCGGGCCCTGTGTCAGGCAGCATAAGAAAGGGCTGGCCATGCTGATCACCCCTCTTGAGCCAGCAGACTGGACCGTCTTCAAGACGCTGGCAGCCGCCGAAGGCTGGACGCTGTCATTTCATGAACAACGCCTGTTTCTGAACCACTGGCGCCCCTTTTTCTTCACCCTGAAGCAACATGGCGACATTTGCGGTTTTGTCTCTGCCGTGACTTATAAGCGGAGTGGTTGGATCGGCAACCTGCTGGTCGCTCCAGAAAAACGCGGGCTGGGCTATGGCTCGGCATTACTGGAACACGCCATCAGCTTCCTGCGACGAATGCAGCCGGACCGTATCTGGCTGACCGCTTCGGCTCAGGGGGCTCCGCTATATCGCCGCCGAGGATTTCAAGCGCTTGATGTCATCACGCGCTGGACAGGGTATGGCCTTGGAACCCGGGAAGCAACCAACGCCGCTGAACTGGGCATGCTCATCGATCTTGATACCCGCTGCTGGGGAGAATCACGGGCACCGCTGTTATCGCAGTTGGAGTTTGATGGTCTGCCCCTCTGCTCCGGCAAAGATCGGGCGCTGCTGCAAATCAGCCCTGCTTTCTGGCAACTTGGTCCCTGGCTAAGCGCCGCCAACTCCCCAACCGATTACCGCAACCTGCTCCAGCAGGCCCAGGCAAAAACCCCTGCTGGGCGAACCCTGTTTGCGGATATTTTCAATTCTGCAGAGATCGACTTGATCCTTCGGGATCACGGATTTTCCCGCCAGGGCAGCAATGAGTTGATGTGTCTGAGCGACACCCCCGTTGAGATCAACGGAGTGGTCGCCCTGGCCAGCCTCGGCAGCATTGGTTAAATAGGTTAAATAGCTTTTGCGCCTCCCCTTGCGGAGGGACAGGCGTCACTCAATTGGATGAAGCTGAGAGCTTCATCCACCCCCATCCCGGCCTTCCCCCATCAGAGGGGGAAGGAGCAATGGCGGATTTTCGACGATTACGAAAGCAAATTCCATCAATCCATCTGCCCTCCCAATTCTGCAGCCCCTGACTCCGCCAGTATGAGAAGCAAAGCTTCTCGTCAAGGCGCATTCGACGACGCTGCGGCCAGTAGTGACCTTGATCCGTGCATAAATATAACGACGACCAACCCTGCCAGATTAGCAGCCGCCAGCGAGCAACTACATCTTTCCCGGAACAAACGAACCTCCCGAGCAATCAAAGGGCCATTTTTTGCGCCCTTTTTGTTGGCCTGGACAAAAAGGGCGGCGGCGAGCGGGGCCACAACCCCACGACTTTGATTTTGAGATTTTATCGTTAGACCGAGACCCTACGTTGACCAACAGAAAAAACCGTATAAATCCCCCCCGGCCCCCCTTTTCAAAGGGGGGCCGGGGTTGCCTGCTCTTATTTGTTTGAGTCAATAGAGGAGAGATTCTCTCCTGGTTCATCTCCCCCTTTAGCAAAGGGGGACTAAGGGGGATTTGGACTTTACTGCCAGACCAAACCTGCCAGTTACCTAACGCCAGCAACCGTCAGATCTCGACCCAACAGCCGCCCTTCTTTTTTTTGAGCATATACACATTTCCCCATTGACAACATTTCCCAACAGGATTAGTCTCTTTTTGTGCATATGCACAGAGAGTAACCAACCGAGCTCTCTTAACCGACAAACTCTCAACCCATGAAAGGAGACAGATTATGCCGAGAAAAGATGGAACTGGTCCCTTGGGTCTTGGCACCAGAATGGGACAACGCTGCGCAAACGGTCGTAACATCCAACATCAGGGCAATAACTGCGGAACCGGCTGGGGGCAAGGCAAAGGCCAAGGCCGCAGACTCAATGCCAGCGGTTTAGGCTTGGGCAACGGTGCGCGTCATGGATTCAGCACATCAGCCGCAGGTCAGCCTCAGAACCCCGGACGATTTAGACTGGTCGATTGACCACAACAAGATCAATGAAGTCCGCTAGTTTTCCCATGTGTCCAGAAGTGCGTTTACTTTTTCTGCCACAGGCAAAGGACGACGGGCTGCAAACCAACAAGGAGCAAGACAACTTATGATTATTGCAATTACGGCAAAAGACCGGACCCTGCAGTCGGAAATCGATCCCCGCTTCGGGCGCGCTGCCTGGTTCATGATCGCCAACAGCCTCAGCGGCGAAGTTTACGCCCATGAAAACACCGAGGGTGTCAATGCAGCCAACGGAGCAGGCACCAGCGCTGCCCAGCTGATGGCCGAATACAAGGTCGATATTATCTACACCGGCACGGTCGGCCCGAAAGCGGCCGAAGTCCTGAAAAAAGCCGGTATCACTTATCAAGAAAACACCACCGGCACCGTTGAGCAGGTTCTTGATGCGCTCTCCGTTGATGATGACGCACAACAGTCTGCCGGCGGCCAGGCCGAAACCGTTGCCCCCCCGGAAAACGGCGCCATCCGCCTGGCTGTTCCGGCCGATTCCGGTGACGGCCTCGAAGCCCAGCGCTCCGGACATTTCGGAAAATGCAATTATTATGTGCTGGTCGACATCAAGGACAACCAGATCCAGCAGGTGACCTCACTGAAAAACGGTGGTCACATCCAAGGCGGCTGTTTCGCCCCGGTAATGCTGCTCAAGGGGAATCACGTTGCCAACCTGGTGGTTGCCGGGATCGGCGGTCGGCCGCTGCAGGGGTTCAGGCAAAGCGGGATCGAGGTCTATTCGGGACAGGGGCAAACCGTCAAAGAAACGGTTACCATGTTCATTGACAATCAGCTCAGCCCCTTGAACGCCAACCAGGTCTGCGGCGGGGGCGCTTAGTGGTTATTAGCGTCGTCAGCGGCAAGGGGGGAGCAGGCAAAACCTCCCTTGCCGTTGCCATTGCAGAAACCTTCCGGGCCGAATTCTATGATCTTGACGTCGATGCCCCCAATGCCGAACACTTTCTGCGCCCGGAGATCGAACAGACCCGAGCGGTTCTGCAAGCGGTTCCGGTCTTTGCCGCAGAGCGTTGTAACGCCTGTGGCACCTGTACCCGGGTCTGCCGCTTTCACGCCCTCTACAAAATTCTGAATAGTGTCTATTTGACTGAATCCCTCTGTCACAGTTGTGGGCTCTGCAAACTGGCCTGCCCCGAGCAAGCCATCAGCTATCAGGATATCGAAATCGGTCGCATCCGTTCCGGCAAGTCTGAACTGACCGGTCAACAGGTTCATATCGGTGATCTGAATATCGGCTCAACCCGGGAAACCTATCTGATCGGGACCATGACCAGGGAACTCAATAGCTCCGCACTGTGCATCATCGACGGGCCGCCAGGAAACTCCTGCGCCGCGGTAGCGGCCATCAAACCTGCCGACCTGGTGATTTTGGTCGCCGAGCCAACCCCTTTCGGGATGCATGACATGGCCCAGACCGAGCAGATCCTGGCTGGACTGAACAAAAAGTACCTGATCATCGCCAACAAGGCCCAGGATACTGCGCTGGTCAGTCAGATATTCCAAGCCCGGCCCAAACAACCGGCGCTGATCATTGACCTGGATGAACGTTACCACCGGGCCAACCTGGCCGGGGCGATCCTCAGCCGTGAGTTCCCCGCCCTACGCCAGCAACTGTCAGCAACCATCTCCCCGGAGTTGAATTCCCTATGACCCGACAGATCGCCGTTCTCAGTGGCAAAGGCGGAGCAGGCAAAACCTCGATTACTGCAGCATTGATCAAGATGATGAAAACCGTGATCGCGGTCGATGCCGATGTCAACGCGTCCAACCTGCCGATCCTGCTGCCCCACCAGCGTCAGGCAACATTTCCCTATTATGGTATGGATATTGCTAAAATTCAGGACGAAAAATGCATCGGCTGCGGGCGGTGTCTGGAGGCCTGTCATTTTGCCGCCATTCAGCAGACCCCGGCCGGCCATTACCGGATCAGTGCCGATTGTGAAGGCTGCGCCGCCTGTGCTTTCGTCTGTCCGGCTGAGGCCGTTGTCATGACTCGCCGCAACAGCGGCAGCTGGTACGTCAGCAGTCTGCCCAACGGAACGATGATTCACGCCGACCTGACCCCGGGGGAAGACAACAGCGGCAAGTTGATCACCGAAATTCGTCGGAAAGCCGCGGAGGTTGCAAAAGATCAGCATATTTCTTACATTGTCATCGATGGTCCGCCGGGCACCAGTTGCCAGGCGATATCGGCCATGACCGGAACCGATGTGGTTCTGGCCGTTGTCGAAGAAAGCCTTTCCGGCCTTTCCGACTATCGGCGGCTGGCGGAATTGATTCACAAATTTTCCATTCCGCATTATGTTCTGATCAACAAAGCGGGGTTCAGCCAGCAGATCGATTATGATATTGTGCAGACCGCTGCTCATTTTAACGGCAGAGTGGCGGGGCGGATTGCCTTTAATAAAGACATCCCGGCAGCCCTGCAGAATCTGCAAACCCTGGCGGATCTGGATATTTACCGCGATTTTTTCAACCAGGTACTGAAACAGTTGTTGTTCGACCCTTGACATAACCAATTGATTACAAAACGAAAGAGGTATCACCCGATGAAGGCAGTCAAGATTACCGAAGGAATTCATTGTTTACCGGTCAACCTGGAGAGCTACCAGCTTTTCGAAGGCATGTGGCCCATGCCAAACGGAATTTCCATCAATTCCTATGTCGTCCAAGGTGACAAAACTGCCTTGATCGATCTGATTGAAGATGTCAACGGCAAACCGGCCGATTTCGAAACGGAACTGCAATCGATCTCCCTGGCCCCTAAAGACATCGACTATCTGATTATCAATCACATGGAACCGGACCACACCAGTTGGCTGCCGACATTCCACCAGAAAAACCCCAACGTCCAGATCTACCTGACCGCCAAAGCCGCCCCGCTGCTGAAAACCTTCGGCGGGATCGAAGAGAATGTCCATATCATCAGCGACGGTGAATCCCTTGATCTCGGCCAGGGCAAGATCCTGACCTTCTATGAAACCCCCAATATCCACTGGCCGGAAACCATGATGACCTTCGAGCAGAGCAGCGGCACCCTGTTTTCCTGCGATGCCTTCGGGTCTTACGGCACCCTGAATGATGTTTACTTCGACGACCAGCTCTCCACGACCCAGCACGACTTCTTTATCAACGAAGCGTTGCGTTATTACGCCAACATCGTGGCCAGCTTTTCTACCTTTGTCACCAAGGGGATCAACCGCCTGGCCGGCCTTGACGTCAAGGTGATCGCGCCATCCCACGGCATTATCTGGCGCGAAAACCCCCGGGCGATCATCGATTCCTACAGTCGCTTTGCCAGCTATCTCAACGGCCCGGCCGAGCCGGAGGTCACGGTCATCTGGTCGAGCATGTACGGCAACACCGAAAAGCTCGTCAACAACATTGTCCAGGGGGTTCGCAAAGAAGGGCTGCCGGTCCATGTTCACCGGGTTCCCGAAGAACATGTCGGGGTTATCCTGGCTTCGGCCTGGAAATCCTCCGGGCTGATCCTCGGGATGCCGACCTATGAATATGAAATGTTCCCGCCCATGGCCTGGGTCATCGATATGTTCCGGCGGAAAAAGGTCTGGAATAAAAAAGTGCTGCGCTTTGGTTCCGCAGGCTGGTCCGGCGGTGCACAACGCGAGCTGACCGCGCTCACGGAGAAGCTCAAGTGGGACTTCATCGACCCCATCGAATGGAAAGGTGCCCCGACCGAAACCGAATTGCAGCTGGCGCTGCAGCAGGGGCAGGCCCTGGCCCAACAGGTCAAGGAGTTCTGCGCCCGCTAGGCAATCCGGCTAAAACTCTGGAAACGGCGCTGCAGAGGGTTTTCTGCAGCGCCGTTCGTTTTGGCGAAGGGGTCCGCCCCGCAACAGACCGACACTGATAACAGGCTTTTCTTGGCCAGGGAAAACCTGCTATGCTGCAGAAAAATCTACTACGGATCAACTACTATGGCCGAAGAAAAATCACCCTGGATGTGTCACATTTGCGACTATCGCTCCACCATCGGCGAAGGTCTGGTTTGCAGTGAGTGTTATAAAATCACCTGTCGCAACCATATCACCACCACCAGCGTCCTCAATCGGGAGAGCGGGCTCTATGAGCTCAAATTGATCTGCGTCGAGTGCCATTTCAAAAAATCCCTATAAGTGGCAAACCCAACCGACCAAGAAAATATCAGTCAGGAAAAATTAAATGGCGAACAACAACAGCAGGCTGGTCTATTCCGATGAACTGGGGCGGGTCTGTCCATCCTGCCAGCAACCGATCAAACAGTGCCGCTGCAGCAAGGGAAAGCCGTCAGGCGGTACCCCGCCGGCCGATGGCATCGTCCGCATTCAACGTGAGACCAAAGGTCGCAAAGGCAAAGGGGTCACGCTGATCAGCGGTGTGCCCTTGCCGGACCAGGAGTTGAAAGAACTGGCCAAGACCCTGAAGCAACGCTGCGGTACCGGTGGCACCATCAAGAACGGAATCATTGAAATCCAGGGGGATCACCGCGACCTGCTGCTGAACCTGCTCCAGGAGCGCGGCTGGAAAGTCAAAAAAGCCGGCGGCTGATTCCATCGGAAAGAACCAGCACCGGCCAGAAGAACATCTCAGCGCAGGCGGACCGGAGCAAAGCCGCCCCCTTCCGTCCGCAAATTGGTGACTTGCCCCTGGTACAGCCGGGCACCGATTCCCAGCAGTCGATCCCGATAAACATACAGCCGGATATCGCTTTTGTATTCTTCCCCGCCAGGGCCTTCTTGCGTCGCCGGAAGAACCACCTGCTGGACCAGGGTGTCCTGCGGGTCGAGTTCGGCAAAGCGCTTTCGCGACACGCTCTTGCCCATGAGAACCCCTTTGGCACCGAAACTGGCCACCGGCTTAAAGATATAGTCCTTGCGCTGGTCCCAGACTTCATCAGCAGCAAAGTCCGCCAGCAGCCGGGTTTGCGGAACCATCTGCAACAAGAGTTCCCGCTCTTTGGGTTCCAGTTGCAAGGGTTGCAGGGCTTGGGCATCAGACCACAGGATCATTCGCCTTTTATCCGCGAGCAGGCCATAGGCAAAAGGGTTAGGGGAAAGGCAGACGCTCCGCCCCAGATAAGCCTCTTTCAGCCCGGCCATGGCCGCGGTCTCCAGATAGAAATCGCAATGGCGATTGTACACCAGATCAATTCTGCGGCCCCCCAAAAAGACCCCTGCGGCTGTTGCCTGCAGCTGTTGCGGGGCAACCACCTCAGCGGCGATCCCCTGCCCCCGCAGCCAATCACGATAAGCGATCATCTCTTCATACAGCGCCTGTTCTTCCGGGTCGTCATCAACAATAGCAACCGTGGACAAGGGCCTGTTACCACCACTGAAGTCATGCCACTCCTGCAGGAAACTGCTGCGCAGGCGCTCCTCGAAGCGCGCAAAATTGATCCCCGGAGAGCTTGCCTCCACCGCTTTTTCACTCAACCATGAGATATAGCCACCGCCGGCATTGGTGTTGACCTCGATCAAACGTGGCCCATCTTCACTCAGATGAAAATCATACCCCATCATCAACGAACCATGCCCGGGATCGACCCGGGCGGTCTCCGGAAGGGCCGGAAAAACCAGTTGCCGATAATCCGGGTTCTGGCTGAGGCGATACAGGCAGTGCGCCAGCTGCAGCATGGCACGCAGTTCCCGGCGGGACAAATTGACAATGATTCGGCTGAAGCGAAGCTCGGTTTGGACAGGCATGGCTCCCCTTTCTTAAAATGAATTTATTCTGCGGATAAAGGATTTCAGCAAGCCGTAGCTGCGCCGGTTGAACTGCAGGCAGAGTCGCGACAGATGTTTCAGGTCTGGCTCATCATACTCCTCGGGTAACGCATCGGTCAGCCGCATACCGCCGCCCGGGGCCAGAATTTCACTGAACTCACTGGCCAGAATCTGCAGCTGCTCCGGCTCCAGGGACTTATTCATCCGGATCACCAGGTTGTTGCCGACAAACCGCATCGAATGATAGTTGCGATAAAATTCATCAATAATCGCGACCGCCTCTTCGACATCCCGGGTAATGGAAAACAGCGCAAAATCCTCGCCGGAGATCAATCCCCGCTTGAGCAGACTACCGCGGACAAATTCCAGCCAGTCTTCCCAGTAACCGTTTTCATCATCAATCATGACCAGAGGAATCGGCGGGTTCTTGCCGGTCTGAATCAGAGTCATGATCTCCATGGCTTCATCCAGAGTCCCGAAGCCACCAGGGAACAGCGCGACAGCATGAGCTTCCTTGAGAAAGGCGACTTTGCGATTGAAAAAATATTTATAGGTAATGACCTTTTTGTCCTTGTTCATCACCGGATTAGTATCCTGTTCAAAGGGCAGGCGGATATTCACAGCAAAGGAATTTTCCGCGCCGGCGCCTTCATTTCCGGCCTGCATGATGCCGGGACCGCCGCCGGTGATGACCATATAGTTCCGTTCCGCCAGACGCCGGGTAAAGGCGACACACTTTTGATAGATCGGTTCATTGACCCCGGTTCTGGCGCTGCCAAAGACGGTCACTTTCTTGTGGTGCCGATAGGGGCCAAAAACCTTATTGGTATAGCGCATCTCTTTCATGGTGGTGCGCATCAACTTGAGATCCGCCAGGTAATTGTTTTCCTGCCCGGCCTTCAGGGCACCGATAATAATTTCACGGATGATTTCAGGGTGATGAACAGCTGACTTGTTCATGAGCAGGTCAATGAGTTCATCGATTTCACCATTGTGTCTGGAAAAACTTAATGCCATGGTCGTTTCCTTAGCCTCAAAATCAGGCAGATGTCCGTTTAACGCTGAAAAAAGACCGTCCGTCCAGGCGCTGCTCCTGCAACAGCAGACCGGTCATTGCCGCGCCGAGGTAACGCTGGGCGAATTCCAAATAAAGTGCCCGCAGTTGGGCTTCCAGAGCATAAAAGCGCTCCAGCTCGGCAGCTGACAATTCGGTCTCAATTCTATCACAGACAAAACTGATACAGTTATAAGGACGCTGCTCCACCGCCAGTAGACAGCCGCTGGCCCCGAGGAAGGGGCAAGTTTGGGAAAAGTCTGGCGTGGGTGGCACACGGTCGTCCCTGATGAATCCAAGCAGATTGACCAGGGTCATATGATTGTGCCCTTTACTGCAGCATTCACCAGCGCAATCGCGGCAACTCTGCACACCGTCCGCACCATCAAACAGTTGCTGCAGCTGCCGCTGCAACTCCTCAATACGGTCAAGCCGCACTTCGATCCAGTCTTTTTCGGAATCGGGTAAAGCTCGATATTCGGCAGCAACCCGGGCCACAATCTGCGACCAGCGTGAAGTTCTGGTTTTATCCATGAAACATGAGCCTGTCAGCTGCAACAAAAATTTCCAGCCCAAATCGGACTGGCCGCTCAAAATCACGCGCCGCCCGGGGAAAAACCCGACAGCAGACCTACATTTGAGCCATAATTGCTGAAATCTCAAAAAAATAACGGCAGCATGAAACGATTTTCACGCTGCCGGAATAAACTGGTCAAAGAAGGCCGTAAGCCGGGTTCTGTGCTTTTTCCCGGTTGCCCGAAAAAAAGTGATGATCATTCATCTAGGACCACCGTCGCCGATGGCCTCAAGCAACCTGACCCGGGAACTTCGAACGGACCGCCCTCAAGCGTTCCCCTATTTGGTCTTGCTCCGGATGGGGTTTACCGAGCACCCGACGTCGCCGCCGGATCTGGTGAGCTCTTACCTCACCCTTTCACCCTTATCCGCCGCGGCTCAATGAGCTAGGCGGACGGTCTTCTCTCTGTGGCACTTTCCCTGGGGTCACCCCCGGTTCCCGTTAAGAACCATCCTGTCCTGCGGAGCCCGGACTTTCCTCTCCCCACGTCCACTCAAAGAGCTTCGGCAGGCAGCGATCATCTGTCCTTCTTCAACCAGCGTTGCTCTTAAGCGCTCTGCTCAACGTAGAGAATCCGGTTGCAATGCGGGCAGGTCTGGATCTCGGTCACTTGCAGCAACTGGTTGTACTGCTGGGGCGGCAGCTGCATGTTACAACCCGTACAGGCACCGTTGTGAGCCAACGCCAAAGCCAGTCCACCGCGGCGTTTGAACAGGTTATGATATTTCCGCAGCAGCCCGGTCGGCAATTCGGCAGCAACCGATTCACGCGCTTGGGTCCGTTTCAGCAGGACCGTCTCCGACTCGTCCAGCAAGGTGCCGAGTTCAGCTCCGCGAGCCTCGGACTTTTCCTTAATCGCGCCGAGTTCATCCTGTTTTTCCTTCAGGTCATCGACCAGGACGCTGATTTCCTGCTGCTTACCCTGTACCTGCTCATCCAGATCCTTGTTGGCCTTTTTGGCCATGTCAATTTCCTTCAGCACCGCGACGTACTCTTTTTGGGTCTGGATCTCCGGCAGACGCGCTTCCACCTTGGCGACATTGTCGCGCTGTTTCTGCAGTTCCTGCTGGAGTTGGCTTTCCTCCTGTTTAAGTTGCGCCACTTCGTCACTGAGCTGGTCAACCATTTCCTGGACTTTGGCAGCATCTGCCTGAAAAGAATCCAACTCGGCCTGATAGCCCTGGCGAGTAGCCTCGATAGCACTGATTTCCTGATCGATCTCCTGAAGATCCTTTAACAGGTTCATCTTGTTCTGCACCTTTTCAACCTCCATCAAACACTGGGTTAGACAGTCAGAAAACCGGGACGAAAGGGTCTTGTTCTGCTGTCATTTCTATAATTTCTATGTCGAATTGGCTTTCCTCACAAAGACGCCGCAAACGTCTGGAAAGTCCTCCTATCATTAACCGTTCGGTTGCGAAATGCCCGGCATCTATCAAAGCTACACCTTCTGCCCGAGCCCGCTGGGCATCATGAAATTTGACATCACCCGTCACCAGGCAATCGGCCCCTTGGCGTTGGGCATCCGCGAACACGGACATCCCGCTACCACCGCACACGGCGATCTTCTCAAGCTGCGCCTCGGGATCGCCGACCAAGCGCAGCGCATCTGCCTGCAGAGCCTCCTTGACCTGCGCCGCAAACGCCCCCAGCGACAGCGGCATCGACAAACGACCGATACGCCCGAGCCCCACCTGCTGATCCGGATTGGCCAGAGGAATCACGTCGTAAGCCACCTCTTCGTAAGGATGAGCTTTGCGCATACCCTGCAGCACTTTTGCCAGCAGTGGCTTCGCCACCAGCGTTTCCAGACGCAATTCAGCGACGGCTTCCTGACGGCCCGGTTGACCGATAACCGGATGGCTGCTGTCATTACCGCGAAAAGTTCCTGTACCGAGCACCCGGAACGAACAGCGGTCATAAGCGCCGATCTGCCCTGCCCCGGCCGCAAAAAGGGCATCCATAACCGCCTGCTCGTATCCCTGTGGGACATACACAACCAATTTGACAAAGCCATCGGTCGCGGGAGCTTCGAGGGGGGTGACAGCGCTCAGCTGTAAAGCTTCTGCGAGCCAGTCATTCAGTCCGTCAGCTGCCCGGTCAAGGTTGGTGTGAGCACTGGCGATGGCGATATTATTTTTGATGGCGGAAAAAAGAATCCGCCCGGTGGCATCACTCGGGGCGATTCTTTTGAGCGGGCGAAAAATAACTGGGTGGTGGGAAATGATCAGCTGCGCGCCGATTTTTTCTGCTTCCTGCAGAGCCGGTTCTTCAGCGTCGAGACAGATCAAGACTTTCGTGACCGGCGCCCTATGATCGCCCACCTGCAGGCCGACATTGTCCCAATCCTCGGCCAAAAGCGGTGAACAAAGCTTATTGAGGAGACCGACAACATCAGCAACACGGACGGTTTTCGCTTTTGCCATTGCTGTTATCCCACAAAAAGAAAGAGTGCACCGGTTTTTCGGTGCACTCTTTGGTTTTCAGTTCTCTGCCCGTCTGGCTGCAGCTTGCGTTCGTTACACATCCCCATTGCTTCAACCCCAGGGAATGTTAACCGTATCAAACAGAAATTTTTGTTCAACCTTAAAGCCTGTTTTTTCAACTGCGGACGCACCGCGGACGTTTTGATATGGTGGGCCCACCAGGACTCGAACCTGGGACCAGCCGGTTATGAGCCGGCGGCTCTAACCAACTGAGCTATAGGCCCCTTCACAAGGGACTAAGAATAAGTAAAGTCGGCGCCGCTTGTCAAGCGCATTTTCACCCATTTATCCCTTTTAGGGCGCCGCCGGACAGGCGGCGCCCGCTCAATCGATAGCAGCGAATCCCTTGAGCCGTTTTGCCCGACTGGGATGGCGCAGCTTCCGCAAAGCTTTGGCTTCGATTTGCCTGATTCGCTCGCGGGTCACGTTGAAGTCCTGGCCGACTTCCTCCAGGGTATGATCGGACTTTTCTCCGATCCCGAAACGCATCCGCAACACCTTTTCCTCACGCGGCGTCAACGACGACAACACGCGAGAGGTCTGGTCCGACAGGTTTCCCTTGATGACCGCCTCAAGGGGTGACACCACGCCCTTGTCTTCAATAAAATCACCGAGGGACGAATCTTCTTCTTCACCGATTGGCGTTTCCAGACTGATGGGTTCCTTGGCGATCTTGAGCACCCGGCGGACTTTGTCCAGAGGCAGATCCATCCGTTCGGCGATTTCCTCGGGAGTCGGCTCGCGGCCACACTCCTGAACCAGCTGCCGGGTGGTGCGAATCAGCTTGTTGATGGTTTCGATCATATGCACCGGGATCCGAATCGTTCTGGCCTGATCGGCAATGGCCCGGGTGATTGCCTGGCGAATCCACCAGGTGGCGTACGTCGAAAATTTATAGCCGCGCCGATATTCAAACTTATCGACCGCCTTCATCAAGCCGATGTTCCCTTCCTGAATCAGATCCAGAAACTGCAGCCCTCGATTGGTGTACTTTTTGGCAATGGACACCACCAGTCTCAGGTTGGCCTCGATCAATTCCGTTTTGGCCTTCTTGGCGATCCATTCCCCTTTGTAAACCTCTTTGAGGTATTCAAGCAGCTCATTGGGTTCGAAGCCCGATTCTTCCTTGACCCGTTTGAATTTACGTTCCGCCGCCTGCAGGCGTTTCTCCACCGAAAGCAACACATCGCCGGCCACATCAAGTTCACCGGCCACGGCCAGGGCCTCTTCCTCACTGGTGCGCATGCGGGTCAGATAGCCGCTGATTTCCGCATGGGGTCGATTGACCTTCTGCTCGCAGTCGCCGATTTCAGCCTGTCCCTTTTTAACCTGCTTGCCCATTTCCTTGAGCCGGTCGACAATTTTGGCAACCTGAAAATCCTTGAGCCGAACCTGGCGCAACAGCTCCAGAACCTGCTCACGGGTGTCGGCTTGCTGCTTTTCGAGCTTTTCCAGCTTTTTCGCCGACTGTTCCTGCTGTAATTCGGCCTGAATCTCTTTCATCTTCTGATCCAGCGGCCGCAATTCCTCCAACAGCCCCATCAGTCGCTCACGCTGGCGTCCTTCTGCTTCGCCGCCTTCTTCATCGTCATAATCGCGAGTGATATCGGAAACTCCGGTCTGCCCCTTTTCGAGCTTTTCCAGCAGCAACAAGACTTCCCGCGCGGCGATCGGCGTCCGCATGACCACCTTGGTGACCAGGGCTTCGCCCTCTTCGATCCGTTTGGCGATTTCAACTTCGCCTTCCCGAGTTAACAGCGCAACCTGCCCCATTTCGCGCAGATACATTCTGACCGGATCACTGGTCCTGCCGAGAGTTCCCGCTTCAAGTTCGACCTCGCCCTCATCCTCGTCATCCAGATCTTCATCTTTGGAGGAACTGACCTTACTGTCGGAATCGACGATCTCGATATCCATCTCACCGAACATGCTCATGACATCCTCAAGTTGCTCGGAAGACACCATATTGGCCGGCAGCATATCATTGACCTCATCATAGGTCAGGAATCCCTTTTCCTTGCCTATGTCAATAAGCTGTTGAACCTCTTCCTGATTTGTCTTTTTTGCCATTATGACCTGATCTCCCCTGCTTTTTATGCAGTCCTTTTTGTGGTGCCTGAGCTCCGACTCTGAGCAATTGCTTCCGCCATGGTCAATCTCAATGCTTCATCGTTGTCTGCGCGGCGTACCCAAGACGCCTCCGCACAATATCATTGATTTTCAGACCGTTGTGGGGCAACTGCTGGCTGAGCCGAAACTCATCAAGTGGCACCGGGCTAAGTCCGGTGCCTCACTCCCTTGTTAAGTGTAACCGCTACTTAAGATTTTTAAACTCCTCGAGTAAATCTTTCATCTGCTCGTACCGGCCATCCTGTTCCACTTGCCGAATTCTGCCTAGCAGCTCTTCGCGCTGCTGTTTGCGCTGATCGCGCTTGATCGCAGCCAGACAATCCTTGAAGAGATGTTCACTGCTTTCCGCAAATTGTTCCTTGTCTAACTTGATCAGCCGCTGCAGCAGCTTGCTCTGCGCATCGTTCAGGCGCTCCTGCAAGACACTGATCTCCACCGGATGCTCTCCAGCCATAGCCAACACCTGTTCCGCAACCGCAACCGCATCCGGATGTTTGAACAAACTCGCGCCACCGGCCGCGGCGATACTTTCAGCCGGCACCAGGTTCTGAATCAATAAACTCAGCAAGGTCTGCTCGATCCTACTGAGCGTAGGGCCCGGCACTGGCCTCTGCTGTGCCGACTGCGGCGAGCGCTGCTGCCACCCAGGTTCCGCTGACAACTCCGGCGGCGGCTCCGGTAAAGCATACTCCTCCGGTGGCGGCGGAACCGCCTCATACCGCTCGGCGGGTCGCTGCACCGGCACGCTCCGGGGCGCGGGGCGCTGTGCGGCCCGCTGCTGGCAGCGGATTTTGATCTGCTTCAACAAGTCCAGCTCGATGCCACTGCGCTCGGCCAGCTTTTTCAGGTAGAGATCCTGCTCCAGTTCACTACTCAGTACGCTGATCCGTTCAACGATCTGCTCTGCGGCACGGGCTTTAAACTCGACCCCGTCGCCCGCTTCGGCCAGCCGGTCGTCCATGAACATGTCCATGGCCGGCCGTGCGGCGGCAAGTCGGGCCTGAAAAGCATCCCCCCCCTGCCGCTGCAAAAAAGAATCGGGATCGTCCCCGCTCGGCAGCTCAATGACCATGGCCGGAACGCCCTCTTCCTGCAGGACACTCATCGCCTTGAAAGTCGCCTGGCGGCCGGCGGCATCCTGATCAAACAGCAACATCGCCCGCTGCACGTAACGCTTGAGAATATGGGCATGATCCACGGTCAAAGCCGTCCCGCAGGTGGCGACCACCTGAGGAAAACCTGCCCGTTGCAGGGCCAGCTGATCGAAATAGCCTTCGACCAGCAGAACTTCGCCGCTCTGGCGCATGGCCTGGCGCGCCTGATAAAGACCGAACAGCACCTTCCCCTTGTGGTAAATCGGTGATTCCGGCGAATTTATGTATTTGGGCTTAGCGTCATCCAGCACCCGCCCCGCAAAGGCAACTACCCGACCATTAAGGTCATGAATCGGGAAAATCAGCCGCCCACGAAACAGATCATAATCACCGCGATCCTGTTTGCTCGGCCGGATCAGGCCGAGGGAGCGGATGTCCTCCGCGGCCAGACCTTTTTTTTCCAGGTGCTGACGCAAGTCATCCCAACTTTCCAGGGCGTAACCAAGCTGATATTCGCCCGCGGCTTTACGACCGTAACCACGCTCTTTCAGATAGCGCCGGGCCGGCTCACCGGCCGGATGCTCCATCAGCAGCTGGTGAAAATATTCCGCGGCGACATCGTTGACCTGAAACAATCGATCACGCTGCTGGCGCTGCAGTTCCTCTTCAGGGGAGAGACTTTTCTCTTCCAGCTCTATACCGACCCGATCGGCCAGCCGCCGAACCGCATCGGGGAATGCCAGCCCTTCGATTTTCATCAGAAAGGAGAAGACATCGCCCCCGACTCCACAGCCGAAACAATGAAAAAACTGCCGCGCGGCATTGACACTGAAAGACGGCGACTTTTCCGAATGAAAGGGGCACAACCCCATATGATTGGCCCCTGATCGTTTGAGGCTGACATATTGCGATACCAGCTCGACAATATCTGTCCGCTCCCGCACTTCACCGATCTTGGCTTCTGAAATCTGTCCCGTCATCGTCCGTTCAATTCAGCGATGGTAATATTTTCCCCGCCCTGTTCCGCCGGGGCCGCATAAAATGCCACCACCCCGGTCTCTCCGGCCAGATATTCCCTGACCGCCCGCCGCAAGCGGCCGGTACCTGAACCATGCACGATTTCAACCTGCTGCAAATTGTATAGCAGAGCATCGTCAATAAACCGCCCCAGCTGCAATAAGGCATCATCGACCCGCTGACCGATCAGCTTGAGTTGCGAACTGACCTGGCGCTCGGCCACTTTGCGGGTCACCTGCCCGGAGCCGGTCTGGGCTTCGACAAAGCGCCGCGGAGAAAATTGCTCCAAGGCCCGTAACGGCTGGCGCATCCGCTTGCCGCTGACATCCAACTCAATGCTGGCAGTGCCAGCCTTGACCACCCGGGCCGTGCAGCCCAAGGCGACGATTTTCACGAGTTCGCCGACCTGCAACTGTTCCGGAACCACGGTGGACAACTTGCGGCGGGGGCGAAACGGCTGCAACGCGTCCCTGGCTTCACTCAATTGTTCGCGGTCGCTGACCGCCTGCTGTGGAGCCACCGTTCCCGGCTGACGCTTGCGCAGCTGTTTGAGCCGGGCCTCGGTGGCGCGGATCAGCTCTTCGGCCTGCCCACTGGCCCGATCGAGTATTTTCCGGCGTTCCGCCTTAAGCCGCTGCAATTGCTGCTTGCGCAACTCCTGGGTCGTCTCCGCCTGCAGCCGGGCCTGCCGCAGCTGGTCCAGTTCCTGGTCGAGTTCTTGCTGCCGTTCATTTAAACGGACCAACAGAGCATTTTGATCCAGCTCCTGACTCCCCAGATAAGCCGCGGCATGATCAAGGACCTCTCGCGGCAATCCCAGCCGCCGCGCGGTGGTCAACGCACTGCTGGCTCCCGGAATGCCATAGCGGATCCGGTAAGTCGGCAGCAAGGTTTCCGGGTCAAACTCGACCGCCGCATTATTGATGCCAGGCCGGCTGTGGGCAAACAGTTTCAATTGCCCCAGGTGAGTCGTCAGCAAGGTCTTGGCACCCTGCCGGCCCAGCTGATCGACCACCGCCTGCACCAGCGCGGCGCCCTCGGCCGGATCGGTCCCGGAGCCGGCTTCGTCAAGCAGGACCAGAGTCTCGGCATCCGCCGCGGCGAGGATCTCGCGAATCTTCAGCAGATGACCGGAAAAGGTCGAAATACTCTGGGCGATACTCTGCTCATCACCAATATCGACATGAAGCTGCTGATACGGATGAATCCGACTGTCCGGATGGCAGGGGATATGCAGTCCGGAGCGGAGCATCAACAGCAGCAATCCCAAGGTCTTCAAGGCAACCGACTTACCGCCAGTGTTCGGCCCGCTGATCACCAAAGCATGACAATCCTGCGGGATCAGCAGATCGATGGCGACCGCAGCGGTCGGGTCAAAGCGGCCGTCTTTTTCCAATAGCAAGGGATGCCTGACCTGCTTGAGCTCAATCAGCGGCTCGTCGCTCAGCTCCGGTCGGCAGCCTTGATATGCGCGGGACAGCCGCGCGGCGGCAAAACGTAGATCAATCCGCGCCAGACTCTGCTGATTGAGCAGCAGTTGCGGACTCTCCCGTCGCACCAGATCAGCCAGTTGCAGGAGAATACGGCGCTCCTCCCGCTGTTCTTCCCGGAGCAGCTGCTGCAGCTGGCTATTTCCTTCAAAAACCCTGGCCGGCTCCAGGTAGAGGGTCTGGCCGCTGGCCGACTCATCCTGAATAAAGCCCTTAACTCGACCGCGGCAATCGCTTTTCAGCGGCACCACGTAGCGGCCGTTGCGAATGGTCACCAGCCGTTCCTGGAAGCAGCTGCCACTGTGCTCATCGGTCAACAACTGATCGAGCTGCTGCTTGATCCGCTGCCGCAGCTGGCGAATCCGGTAGCGCAGGTCGCCAAGTTCAAAGGAAGCACTGTCGAGCAGTTCCCCCCGGCTGCCGATGGAATCACGCAGGCGTCGTTGCAACTCGGCAGGGACTTCAATCCGCTCGGCCCAAGCACTTAGCGCAGGGGCCTCCGGCTGCTGCCCGAACCATTGCCGGCAGTCCGCCATCACCAGCAAAGACTGACCGATCTTGAGCAGATCCTCGGCGGCAATCAGCCGTCCGACGGCTTGCCCGGCGGTCAGAATCTCCTCCAGCGCCCAGCACCCGCCAAGCGTCGGAGCCTGGCCCGCGCAGAGCAGCAGAGCAGCTTCATCCACTTCATCAAGCGCTGCGACAACTTGCCCGGAATCAGCCAGCGGCAGCAATGCTGCAGCTTCCCGGCAGCCCGGTTCAGACTGGGTCTGTCCGGCCAAAAGGCGTTTCAGCTGTGGGTATTCAAGCCTCTGCAGTGCGTTCTCGGAGCAAATCATCATCAGCTCAATGCCCGATCAAATCCCGGCCCCCGCTCAGAATCGAATCCCCGAGTTTCATAAACGGTGGAGCCAACTGCGAACGGCCGACCAGGTCGCGGGTAAATTCCGGGGCAATGGAAGAACCCAGCGCCAGCAGGATCAGGGACAGAATCACCACCCCCTGAATAATCCCGAACATGGCTCCGAGCAAGCGATTGAACCCACCCAGAAAAACCACTTTGATAAAACGATGGAGAACGAACCCAATCACCCCGAAAACAATCACAATGGCCAGAAAGATAACCAGAAAAGAGATCCAGACACAGAGCTGGGCAGGCAGATTAAAGTGATCCTGCAGAACCTGGGCGAGAGGCAAATAAAAGCTGAAGGCAAAAACTCCACCCAGCACCAAGCCAAGCAGAGAACAGACCTCTTTCAACAATCCCCGGAATATTCCTTTAAGGATGAAAAAGGCCAGAATCACCAGTATTGAGATATCGACCACTGCCAAGATCAGCTCCGCGAATCAGCCTTAACCGGCCAGTTGTTCCCGCACCAGCTGGTTCACGATCTTGCCGTCAGCAGCCCCTTTGGTGCGCCCCATGACCAGCGGCATCACCTTGCCCAGATCCTTGATCGAAGTGGCCCCGACTTCGGCAATCGCCGCCTTGACCAATTCGCGAATGGCCTCCTCACCCAGTTGGGCGGGCAGGTACTCCTGCAGCACGGCCAGCTCAGCTTCTTCTTTGGCAGCCAGTTCGGGCCGTCCGTTTTCCGCATACATCTGCGCCGACTCCCGCCGTTGCTTGACCAGAGTACTGACGACAGCGATCACGCCATCATCATCAAGCTCTTTCTGCAGCTCAATTTCTTTATTTTTGATCGCCCCGCGCAGTTGCCGTATCGTTCCAAGACGTTCAGGCTGCTTGGCCTTCATCGCCTCTTTCATATCTTGAGTCAATTGATCTTTGAGAGTCATTGATGTGCATCCCCAAAAAAGAAGAGTTTTTATAATGCAAAGAGGGTGCTCAGAGAATTCTGGCACCCAGCAAGGAAACAAATATGTCAGTATAATGCTTTTTCTAAAAAAAGCAAGGGTTCCAGTATTTCCCAACCAGCTCGGCACCGCTCGCTCAGGTCCGGGTCCAAACCGCTTGATTCAAATCCTTCGCCGTGGGGTCTCCAAACACCTACGCTAGCGCGGCCCATCGTCCTAACTGGTTGCCATCCGGAAACTCCGCAGGGCAACAGCTAAGTTTTCAGATTGGCAACGAACAATTATCTGTTGTGCAAGAAAATCAAGGGGTTGCGCGGAGGCGTAGGACTTTACGCCGCACCAGAAAACCCGCAGATTGATACCGCCACAGCGGAAAAGGGCCGTTTCCGGATGAAAACTAACTGACCACTCCAAGCAATACTTATTGAATTTGGCTTGGCACGGGGAAAGTTAAGTCGACGGATAAGTTTTTGCTATCAGGCTGATTGAGTCTTGCAATCAGCGGCAATTCCGTGCAAGATTAAACTTTAGACATTACCGCTTCCTAACCGAAGAAAGATAACGTCTTGTTTTCACAAAACTTTCACACAAAAAAACATTTCATTCTCTTTCTATTAGTGCTTTTATGGGGTCATTCTGCAGCTGCGGAACCCACCTCTCGTTTCCGGATCGGAGGCACTGGCAGTGCACTGGCGACCATGCGGCTGCTGGTTGCCGAGTACCAAAAAGTTCACCCCGATATCCACATCCAGGTTCCGCCCAGCCTGGGGTCAACCGGTGGGATAAAAGCCCTGCTCGATGGAGCCCTCGATATCTGCCTGGTGGCAAGGCCCTTAACGCAGGCAGAAGCCGACGCTCAACTGACCTACCGTCCTTACGCCCGGACCGCGATTATTTTCGCCGTCAACCCACTGGCTGAGGTCAGCGCGCTGAATTATCAGCAGATCGCCAACATTTGGACCGGCAACTTAACCCGTTGGCCGAACGGAGAATATATCCGCCCGATCATCCGCTCGGCGACGGAAAGCGACTTACTACCCATTTTCGCATTTTCGCCCCAGTTGAAAAATGCCTTCACCAGGGCCGTCGAACGGCCGGAGCTGATCTTTGCTCCCACCGCCCAGGACAATGTCAATATCCTGCTCAGTCTGCCGGGCGCCTTCGGAGTGAGCAGCCTGGCGCAGATTCACAGCGAAAAAGCGTTTGTGATTCCGCTGACCCTGGCCGGAGTGAAACCGACCCTGGAAAATCTTGCCACCGGCCGCTACCCCTTTGGCAAGGATTTCGCCCTAGTTTATCAGGATAGTAAATTACCGGCCAAGCTACGCCCGTTTATCGACTTTATTTTTTCCCGCCAGGCCTGCGGAATTTTAACCGAGAACAGCCATAATTGTCTCAGCGACAGGTAACCCGGATGAAAACCCATTCCAGCCTGATCACCAGATACAGCACAAACATCGCTCTAGTCATCGCCGTAGTCATCAGTATCGGACTACCCGGGTTGTTTTTTTCGTTCCTCTACAATTCTGAAATCAGCGGCTTGAACGCCGAGCTTGAAGTCGCTGCAAATCAAATCAGCCGGGTTATCCATCTCAACCCGTCGTTGTGGCAATACGAAGAAGAAACGCTGAAAGGGCTCCTGCGCCAGCGCGAATATCTGAAGGTGGACGACAACGCCTATATTCTGCGCCCCGATGGCAAAATCCTGCTCAGCCTCCCCCAGGACATCCCCGGCCCCTTTGTCCGCCGTGAAACCAACCTGACCGATGCCGGCAAAGTCGTTGCTCGCCTGGTTCTGGAGCGGTCACTTTATGACCCTCTCCAGTACACCATCTTTGCGTTTATCCTCTCCACCGGCCTGAGTTTCGGATTGTTTTTTGTGCTGCGGGGACTGGCCCGCAACATCGGCAGCCGTGCCGAACAGGAAATTCTACAGCTGGCATTTTACGACCCCCAGACCTCACTGCCAAATCGACGGCTGCTTAATGATCGCATTGAGCAGAACCTGCAATACTCGGAAAGAGAATCCTGCCAGGCGGCGGTGCTGCTGATCTGTCTTGACCGTTTCAAGAGCATCAATGACTCCTATGGCTTTAATATTGGTGATCATATTCTCAAAACAAGCGCTTCTCGCCTCGAGTCTTGTCTACGCGGTACCGATACCGTGGCCCGTTATGGAGTCGACGAGTTTGCGGTCATTATGTCCAAAATTCCGCCGGATCACGAGACCTACATTTCGGGCTTGGTTAACAAAATCACTCAGGCACTGCAGCAACCCGTGGTCGTAAACGAGCAAAAATTTTTCACAACCTGCTGCACCGGGATCGCTGTATATCCATATGACGGAAACAATCACCTGGACCTGCTCAGGCACGCCGACCTGGCCATGACCCAGGCCAGAAAAAAGGGGGCCGGGACCTATCAGTTTTTTTCCATGGGTCTGAATCGCAGAGCCCAGGAGCAACTCCAGTTGGAAACCGACCTGCGACAGGCCCTGGAACTAAATCAGCATTTTCTTGTTTACCAGCCCAAACTCGACCTGCAATCCGGAAAGCTGAGCGGAATCGAAGTCCTGCTCCGCTGGCGACACCCTCAGCTGGGCCTGATTCCCCCGCAAAAATTCATAACTTTGGCGGAGGAAACGGGACTGATCCAGCAACTTGGCTACTGGGTTTTGGTCAACGCCTGCCGACAACATGTCCGCTGGCAAAAGAAAGGGCTGCAGCCTCCTCCGCTGGCGGTCAACCTGTCCATTCTCCAGTTACGACAAAAGGATTTTATTGAACAATTACAACGCGGCCTGCAGGAGACAGGCATGCCTCCGGCAATGCTGGAACTGGAATTAACAGAAAGTTGCTTGATGGAAAACCACGGCAACATCCACTATAAATTGATGCAAATCAACCAGCTTGGCAGCAAAATCGCCATTGACGACTTCGGCACCGGCTATTCGTCACTCAGTTACCTGAAACATTTCCCGGTGGACCGGCTTAAAATCGACCGCTGTTTTGTCGTCGATATTGCCACCAGCGACTCGGATCGGGACATTTCCAAGGCCATCATCGCGATTGCCGACAGTCTCAATCTGCAAGTGACGGCGGAAGGGGTGGAAACAGCAGCGCAGCAGGATATTCTGCAAGAGCTGGGGTGTCATGAGCTACAGGGTTTCTTCTACCGCCCGCCGCTGTCGGACACGGACATGGAAGCCTTCCTGAGCCGGGAGCTCACTCTGCCAGCGACAATCAGCCAAGCCCAGCGCTCGGCTTAACTTTCGTCCCCCCTTCGAATTCGTTTCCCATCTGAAAACTTAATTATTGCCATCCCGTGTTTCTGGATGACAACGAACCAATTCCGAGCGCCGGCATATTGACAGCAAGGTAACTGCCGGTAAGCTTTGGATATGAGGATCAAACGCGCCCATATTCTCATGGTTCCGCTTCTGCTCATGCTGCTGTCCCTTAGCGCCGTTGCAGCACCGGAAACGGTTCGCCTGCTCAAGATTGCGTCATCCATCAATCCGGTGACTGCGGCCTTTCTCACCGAGCAGATCGCAGCTGCCAACCGCCTGGGGGAAAAGGCGGTTCTGATTCAGCTCGACACCCCCGGCGGACTGGACAGCGCCATGCGCGAAATCGTTCAGGCGGAACTCAACTCGGTTATTCCGGTGATTGTCTATGTCGGCCCGCACGGCGCTCGCGCCGCCTCGGCAGGTGTCTTGATTACGCTAGCCGCGGATTTTGCCGGCATGGCCCCGGGAACCAACATCGGGGCAGCCCACCCGGTGGCTATCGGCCCGGGCAGCCAGCCTGACGACACCATGATGACCAAGGTCGAGAACGATGCGGCGGCCTACGCCCGCAGCCTGGCGCAGAAACGGGGGCGCAATCAAGACTGGGCGGAACAGGCCGTGCGGAAAAGTGTCTCCATCTCCGCGGCCGAAGCGGTCGACCTTGCGGTTGTCGATCTGATCGCCGAAACCCCGGCCGCCCTGCTCGCCCAGCTGGACGGCTACAAATATCTGCGCAACGGCAAGCCGGTCATCTTTTCCAGCAAAAATACGGTCCTGGATCCGGTCGCAATGAACTGGCGCCAGCAGATCCTCAATGCCTTGAGCAACCCAAACATCGCCTATCTCCTGATGATGCTCGGCATCATCGGCATTTTCTTCGAAATTTCCCAGCCCGGAGTGGTGCTGCCCGGCGCAATTGGCGCGATCGCCATTTTGCTGGCTCTGTTCGCTTTTTCCTCATTACCAATCAACTATGTCGGCGTTCTGCTGATCCTGCTCGCGGTTGTCCTGTTTATCCTGGAAGTGAAAGTGGCCTCCTACGGGATGCTCTCCATCGGTGGAATCGTATCCATGGCCCTGGGCTCATTGATGTTGATCGACAGCAGTGCGCCCTATCTGCAGATCTCCCGGGCGGTCATCGCCGCGACCGTGACGGTCAGTGCCGGTTTTATTATGCTGGCCACCTGGATGGTGATCCGCACCCAGCGCCGGCCGATCACCATGGGGCAGGAAGGGATGATCGGCGAGCGTGGTGAAGTCATCGAAGCCATTGACGGAAAAGGACTGGTCTTCATCCATGGTGAATATTGGACCGCCGTCGCCGAGCAACCGATCGCTGTCGGCAAAGAGGTGGAAGTTGTCAAGCTGCTGGACGGACTGCGGCTGCAGGTGAAACCGACCGCAACAACACAGGTCACGAAGGAGGATTGATATGCTTGGATTGGGTGCAGGTTTTTTCTGGATTATCGCCCTGGCTTTTGTGGCAATCATTATCGCTTCAGCGATCCGCATACTGCTCGAATACGAACGTGGCGTGGTCTTTCGCCTGGGCCGTTTTTCAGGAGTGAAGGGGCCGGGTCTCAAGTTTATCATCCCCATCATCGACCAGTTGAAAAAGATCAACATGCGCACGGTGGCGATGGATGTGCCGCCCCAGGACATCATCACCCGCGACAACGTGTCAGTCAAAGTGAATGCGGTGCTCTATTTTCGGGTTGTGCAGCCGGAAAAGGCCCTGATTGAGGTCGACAATTACCTGTATGCCACCAGCCAGTTGGCCCAGACCTCCCTGCGGAGTGTCTTAGGACAGGTCGACCTTGACGATCTGCTTGCTCAGCGCGACAAAATCAATCACAACCTGCAGGAAATCCTTGATCGGCAGACCGACCCCTGGGGCGTCAAGGTGTCGAATGTCGAGATCAAGCATGTGGACCTGCCCGTGGAAATGCAACGGGCCATGGCCAGGCAGGCGGAAGCGGAACGGGAAAGACGGGCCAAGGTCATCCATGCCATGGGCGAATTCGAAGCCTCAAAAAACCTGGCTTCCGCTGCAGAGCAAATTTCTTCCCAATCAGGAGCATTACAGTTGCGTTTTTTGCAGACCATGACGGAAATCGCCTCGGAGAAAAATTCTACGATCCTGTTTCCAATGCCGCTGGATCTGCTGAAACCTTTTCTGAGCCAAAAAGATAAATCCGAGTGAGTCAAAGAAGCCGACAGACGGCAGCGCTGCAAAGTGCAAGCGCTGCCGTTGCGGATAACAGCGGACGTTTATTCGTAGGCGGTGGGAACCGCACAGATCATTTTAAATTCCTGGGTTGAAGACGTATTCCGATACTGATGTTTTTCATTGGGATTGACAAAAGCAAAGTCCCCGCCTTTCAGCGGGTGCTGTGTGCCGTCCGCATCCACCAGGGCACCTTCGCCCGCAATCACGTAATTCAAATGCTCGGACTCATGCTGATGGTAGGGAGTATGTCCGCCCGGCTCGACGGTAAACACCCGAAACGAAAAGTTCGGGGTACCGTCCTCTTTTCCGAGCGGGACCTGTTTGGCGACGCCAACCACACCGGCCATGGCCATGGCCGCGGATGGAACCTGATCAAGCGAGGTAACTTTCATCCATTTATCTCCTTCCCCTGGTAAGGAATTTCGTATCCACACAAGCCTGCCGATTCAAAATAGCAGAATCGATCTTTTCAGACAAGAGCTTGAAAAACAGCACTTTTAAGGGTATTGTTCAAGACGTATTTCCCGGGTTTCATGCGGAATTGCGGCGACTCGGCAGAGCTGAGCTCCAGCTGCTTCTTTCTTTGGTCCCGGCCTGAGCACACTGCCGGGGACTGTTCATTTTCCATGGAGGAACACTGATGAATCCTGCCGCCTTAATCCCTACCGCCGATGTCATCCCGGTTCCCTGGGGATGGTTCTATGCCCTGTTGATGGTGACATTCCTGCTCCACATCCTGGTCATGAACGCCATGCTCGGCGGCGGAATCATCGCCCTGATCAGCACTTTCAAAGGCGGTGAAAAGAACCTGCTGGTCAGCAGGGAATTCAGCTATAAATGGCCCTACACCATCGCCTTTGCCGTCAATATGGGGGTTGCCCCGCTGCTCTTTGTCCAGGTCCTGTATGGGCAGTTCATCTACAGCAGTTCAATCCTCATGGCGACCTGGTGGCTGTCCATCATCGTCCTGCTGATCCTGGCCTATTACGGAGCTTACATCTACGATTTTAAATACAACGCCCTCGGTGGATTACGCATTTTCATGCTGGAATTCAGCGTCGGCCTGCTGCTGATCATCGCCTTTTTCTTCTCCAACAACATGACCCTGATGATCCAGCCGGAGCGCTGGCAGGCCTATTTTCAGACCGCCAACGGCAGCCTATTGAACCTGGTCGCCCCGTCCCTGCTGCCCCGTTATCTCCACTTCGTCATCGGCGCAGTGGCCATCGCCGGGCTCTATCTGGCCTTCATCGGCCATTTCAACCTGATCAAAAGCAAAATCGACCGGCCAACCCTGATCGCCAAAGGCATGACCTACTTCACCCTGGCGACCGAGGTGCAGATCCTGGCGGGGATATGGTTCCTGCTCGCCCTGCCGCAACCGATCAAAACCCAGTTCCTGGGCGGCAACACTTATGCCACCCTCCTGTTGATCAGCGGCGTTCTGCTGGCCCTGGTCGCCCTTTACCACGGCCACCGGCAGCGCCTCATCGCAACTGGGGTTACGGCCTTGCTGCTGCTGGTGACAATGATCCTGCTCCGTGATCTGGTGCGGGTGTTCTCCCTGCAACCTTATTTTCATCCCTCCGACCTGACTACGCACAATGAATATTCCCCATTGATCTTTTTCCTGGCCGTTTTTGTCATCGGACTGACCCTGATCGGCTACCTGCTCAAGCTCGCCTTTTCTTGCCGCAAGGAGGTGACCAAATGAATTATCCGGTCTGGGATCTGACGACCTTCGGTGGTGGCTTTTTAATAGCACTGGTGGCGGTCGTCCATGTGCTGGTCTCCCACTTTGCCGTCGGTGGGGGGGCTTTTCTGGTTCTGCTGGAAGGCAAAGCCTACCGCCAAGACAATGCCGATTTGCTCGGCTACGTTAAAAAACACAGCAAGTTTTTCATGCTGCTGACCATGGTCTTCGGCGGGATCACCGGGGTCGGCATCTGGTGGACCATCGCCCTGCTCAATCCGGCAGCAACCTCGGCGCTGATTCATATCTTCGTGTTCGGCTGGGCCGCGGAATGGGTCTTCTTCGTGGTCGAAATCGTGGCCCTGTTCATCTATTTCTACACCTTCGACAAGATGGAGCGGAAAAGCCACATGCTGGTCGGCTGGATCTACTTTATCAGCGCCTGGATGTCGCTTTTTTTGATCAATGGCATCATCGACTTCATGCTCACCCCCGGGGCGTGGCTGGATAATCACAGTTTCTGGTCCGGTTTCTTCAACCCGACCTTCTGGCCGGCGCTGGTCTTCCGCACCGGGATTTCCCTTGTGCTGTGCGGGGTGTTCGGTTTTGTCACCGCTGCATTCCTCAACAAACCCCGGCTTCGCCAGGAACTGATGCGCACCTGCGCAATCTGGGTGACAGCCCCGTTTGTGCTGATGCTGGCCGGCGGCTGGTGGTATTTCCATGTTCTGCCGGAGCCGATCCAGGCCATGATCCTGACCAAATCGCCGGAAATGGGCGCCTATCTGCAGACTCTGCTCTGGTTCCTACCATTGTTGTTCTTAGCGGCCCTGTTCATGGCCCTGCGGCTACCGCAAGCGGTCCAGAAAGGCTGCTGTTTCTTTATTATTGCCATCGCGCTGATTTATTTTGGCGCGTTCGAATTCATCCGCGAAGGCGCTCGCCGCCCCTTTATCATTCATGATCACATGTATTCCAATCAGGTTTACCTGACCGATCTCCCCCGGATCGAAAAAGCCGGCTTTCTGGCCACGGCCAGGTGGACCAGCCAAAAAAAGGTGGACCCGGCCAATCTGCTTGCAAGCGGACAGGAACTGTTCAAATTGCAATGCAGCGCCTGCCATTCCATCGGCGGACCGCTGAACAATATCAAACCCCTGGTTCAAAAATACGCCGATGCCTTCGGCATGGATGCCATGCTCAACGGTCTGGGCAAGCTGAACAACTACATGCCCCATTTTCTGGGGAATCGGCAGGAACGCTGGGCATTGGCCAACTATATCGTCAAAGAGATCAACGGGGTCGAAGACCCGGCCGCAGGGCAGCCGGCAGTAGCCATGGCAGAACAGTCCATTCCCATTCCCAAATTCGCCGGGGCTGCTGCCGAATATGTCCTGCTCGCCTGGAACAGCACCGGGATGCACAGTTTTTCAGACAGCTCCCCGTATTGGACGCTGATGCCGCCCGGCAATACCATCTATGCCCAATTGGTCAAACGCGGCGATTCCCCCAAGATCGTCACAGCCGGGGTTGATATCAGCTATGCGCCGGAACCCGACTTTGAACATCCGGAGCAGCAAATCCAATTCTGGGATTTTGCCCCTCAGCTCCTTGGTCTGGACCTGATCCCGGGAATCGGTACGGCCGGCAAGCGGGTCTCGGGAACCATGTCTCTCGATCAGGACCGACGGGCATTTCTGGCCCGGGATATCCCGCTGGTGCCCTACCCGGCCGAAGGAGACTACAATCCCTACCCGCTCCTCACCATCACCGCCCGGGACCAGGCTAGCGGTCAAATCCTGGCAACCACCAGGATGGTGGCACCGACCGCTACGGAAATGGGCTGTAAAAATTGCCATGGCGGCGGCTGGAAAGTTAACGGCATTGCCGGGATAACCGCCACAACGAGCCTTGATATCCTCGCCACCCATGACAAAAACAGTGGCACAGATCTGGTCAAACGGGCCCAAAATGGTGAACCCATGCTCTGTCAGTCATGTCATGCCGATCCACTACTGGGAACCCAAGGAAAGCCCGGGCTGCTCAATTTTTCCGCTGCCATTCACGGCTGGCATGCCAACTTCCTGACCGACCGCGAAGGGCCCACGGCCTGTTCCAGCTGCCACCCGTCCCGAGCCGACGGTCCGACCCGATTCTTCCGCAGCCATCACAGCCAATTCATGGATTGCACCAATTGCCACGGGACCATGGAAGATCACGCCATCAGCCTGCTCAAGCAGGAACAGACCGCCGGAAAGACCAGTGCGAATCGCTTACTTGCCAATCTTCAGCCGCGCAATGCCGCCTCGGTCGCAGCAATCAAACCACGAACACCCTGGGTGAATCTGCCCGATTGCCTGAATTGTCACGAAGACTTCCAAATGGGTATGACGGTGGATGCCTTCAATACCTGGACCGCGGCCAGCACGGATCTCTACCGCAACCGCCGCGACCAGATGGATGCAATGATGTGCGAAGCCTGCCACAGCAGCCCCCATGCGGTCTACCCGGCGACCTTCAACGTCCTGGGCAGTTCGCGAGACAGTATCCAGCCATTACAGTATCAGGGGAATGATCGTCCCATCGGCAACGATTGTACCGTTTGCCACACGGTCCAGCCTGAATTTGAAGGGCATCACCCCAATTCACTGCGGCAATAACTCCTCGTCGCTCCCAGCGTGAACAGCTGTTCCGCTGGGGGCGCAACCAGCCGACCGGTCAAAATCCGCCTCTCCATTTTTAGTAAATATCAGCATCTCGAACAGCCGGTTGTCAGTCCCCGCTATAATCGACTGGCGTGACGACTGGCCGGATAACTGCAGCGGACACCGATCATTTGACGGAAACGGATCGATGTGGCTTAATAAATGCGGCCGCGGGCTGGACGTTGTTTCCAACCTGCTCAATTTAGCCCTTCCTTAGCAGAGGATCCCACCATGTCTTCTTCTGATCTTAACTTGCCGCAGTTGGAACAAATCCTTCACGACTTCTGGGCAACCGCTCCCAGCAACAGTCTGCACTTGGAGACTGCGGAAAAAGCTTGGGACGAACCATTTCTGACCGTTGCCGCCGGAGACGATCCCCTGTTCGCTCAGGCCAAAGCGGCCATCGGGCCCTTTTATTGGACACCGGCAGAAGCCTTTGCCCTGGCCTTTCCGGATCAGCCAGCTCCGCCTGCAGAGTTGCGGGTCATCAGCTATGCTCTGCCCCAGACACAGGCGACCCGCGCCCAACAACAGGGCGAACGGGACCTCCCCGCGGAACGCTGGGCCCGTTCCCGCTATTTCGGTGAACAGTTCAACTGCGACCTGCGCCTGCACCTGGCGGAACGGCTGACTGAACAAGGCTTTCCGGCCGTTGCCCCGGAACGTCTGCCCGGATTCGATTACCGGCAATCCGAACGGCTCGGCATCGCCTCCAACTGGTCGGAACGACATACGGCTTTTATCGCCGGCCTCGGAACCTTCGGTCTTTCCGATGGCTTGATTACCCGCCGCGGTAAAGCGGTGCGTTTCGGCTCTGTAGTTGCAAAAATCGACCTGCCGGTAACCCCACGCCCCTATGCCGAGGATCACCATGCCTGGTGTCTTTGGTATGCCAAAGGAACCTGCGGAGCCTGTGTTCAGCGCTGCCCACCCGGAGCCATCACCACCCAGGCCGGCCACGACAAAATTGCCTGCCGTCATTATATTCGCGAAGTCACAGCACCTTTCACAACCAAGCAGTACGGCACCGGGGCCACCCCCTGCGGCCTCTGCCAGGTTCGAATCCCTTGTGAAATGCAGGTGCCACCGGCTCTGCTCAGCCAATCTTGATCCGTTGCACAGCGGAGATTTCAAAGCTGACGGAAAAAAACTGATAAGCTTGTCAAATAACATCGGCCAGACTCCGGGAGCATCCGGCGGCTTGAAACGGGACAGATCGCCATGAACTGGACACATCTCTGGAATACCATCCTTCACGGGGTCGCAGCGCACCCTGATGTGGCATATCTGACCGTATTTTTGATCTCAATCTCGGAATCTTTGGCCGTGGTCGGTCTGCTGGTCCCCGGCACGGTCATGATGATCGGCATCGGGGCGCTGGCCGGCAGTGGCGCGCTGGCCTTGAAATGGACGGTTCTTGCAGCTATTTGCGGAGCAATTCTCGGCGACGGCCTCAGCTACTGGTTGGGGCGCCATTTCCATCAGGGGATCAAAGCCTGGCGGCCGTTTCAAAAATTCCCATCTTTGCTCCCCCGAGGGGAACAGTTTTTCCGCGCCCATGGTGGAAAAAGCGTTTTTTTGGGACGCTTTGTCGGCCCGGTAAGGCCGGTGATTCCCCTGATCGCCGGCATGCTGGATATGCCTATTGGTCATTTCCTGACGGTCAATATTCTGTCCGCCATTGGCTGGGCCTTTGCCTACCTGATCCCCGGAGTGCTACTGGGAAGCTCATTGGCGCTGGTTGGAGCGGTCAGTACCCGCCTCAGTCTATTTCTGCTCCTGGTCGGCGCCATCATCTGGCTGATCATCTGGCTCGGCCAAAAGGCTTTCCGCCGACTGAGTCAGATTTCGCCGCGGGGCCAGCAGCGCTTTTTGCCGTTCCTGTGCGTTTTCCTTGCCCTCTGCTCCTGGCTCTTTTTCGGCATTCTGGAAGACCTGATCAATTCCGACCCGTTGACCATTGCGGATCAGTCCGTTTTCCGCTTCCTGCAGGCGATTCGAACCTCCTGGGCGGATTCCTGGATGATTGCCGTCACGGAACTCGGCGACATGTTCTTGAATGCTCTTGGCGCTGTCACCCTGCTGGTCATCCTGCTCTGGGCACGCAAATATCGGGCGGCAAAGTATTGGCTGCTGACCTATTGCGGTGGGTTTGCCCTGGTCCAGATCTTCAAATGGCTGCTCCATCGCCCCCGCCCCGTCGATCTATACAGCGGGGTCTCCAGCTGGGCCTTCCCCAGCGGTCATACCACCATGAGCGCGATCCTGTTTGGATTTCTGGCGATTCTGGTTTTTCATGAACTTCCCAGCCGGCGGCGCTGGCTGCCGTTTGCCCTGGCTGTCACCATTTCAGCCATCATCGGCTTTTCCCGTCTTTACCTCGGTGCCCACTGGTTGTCCGACGTGCTGGGCGGCCTGTCCCTAGGCTGGGCCTGGGTTATTTTTGGGGCTATCTTTTACCTGCGGAAACCGGAATCGGTGCCGTTGAAAAGCGTTTTTATCGCAACGGCCATTGTCTTTCTGGCGATCGGTGGCTTTTATATCAGGGAACGCCATTATCAGGACCTGGTCCGTTATCGGCCCCAACACAACATTGAATACCTGAACTTTGTCGACTGGCAAAGCAGCGATTGGCAAAAGCTGCCTGCCTGGCGCACCGATCTGCTGGGTGAAACAGAGCAACCCCTGAGCCTGCAATGGGCTGGAGAACCGGACCGACTCGCCGCCGAGCTGCAGAGAAGAGGCTGGCAGGAGAGCAACGGGCTCAGCTACAAAAAACTGCTGAATTTCTTTAATCCCCATGCCGCCCTGCAAGACCTGCCCCTCCTGCCGCAACTGAACGGCGGCGAACCCGATCAGCTGTTGATGACCAAGCTGCAGGGTTCACAGCGGCTGGTACTGCGGCTGTGGCCGAGTGCTTACAAAATCAATGAAGCTGCGACCGAGCTTTGGGTTGGCAGTGTTGTCGTTGAACAGGCGGTCAATAAAGCCGATCTCCTGACCCTGCCGGAAAGTCTCAGCGATTATAGCCGGGGCAGCGGCCAACTGGAACGGGACTTGGGACCGACAATCAAGGTCAAGTGGGTTAAACGACCGCTCCCACTCACGGAAAAAACCAGTTGGGACGGAAAAACCCTACTGTTCTGGAGTTTATGAGGCCAACAGTTGCAGGCCTCTCCAGCTTTTTCCCAGTGCATTTCCGCGCGGCCTGAAAAGGGTCGTTGACATAAAAATTACAGTTCTGTAATTTAAAATCACTGACAAACACTTCTCCCCTGTCCCCCGTGAGACCACAAGCGCATGAACTCTTATCAACTTGTCTTCAGCGGAGACCTGGCTTTCGACGCCGATGAGGAGCAGGTCAGGGCAAGCCTTGAGCAGCAGTGCAAGTTCACGCCCGAGACCGTGAACCGCCTGTTTGCCGGTCGCAGGGTCATCCTTAAAAAAGGGCTCAGCGAACCCAAGGCCAACCAGTATAAAAACTTTTTTGACCGGCTCGGTTTGCTCTGCGATGTTGTTCCAGAGCAACCAGCGGAACCTTCCCAGGCGCAGAGACAAGCGGACACGCCCGTTGCGCAAAAGCCGAAGGGACGCACCTGCCCGAAATGCTCCGCTCGCGGCCAGCAGGGAGACAGCTGCGAACAATGCGGTATTATTTTTGCCCGCTTTGAAGCTGCCCAGGCTCGCCCCAGTCACTGCTTCGTTCAAGAAGCCGCGGAAGCCGACAGCCCGCAACCACAGCTGGAGTCGTGGCTGCCAAAACTGCGCCAGATCTTTATCATTCAGGCCCTGCTGCTGTTTCTGCCGATCCTGCTGTTGCGCGGGCCACTGCACAATATCTACCCTCTGGCCCTGGTTCTGCTCACCGTCGGATTGATTATATTCTTTCTGTTCCAGTCCAGCGAGACCGGCGAATCGGTGTGGGATCTGTTAGCTGACTATATCGATATCCGTAGAGAGCGGCTCGTTGACCGAAAAATCGGCAAATTCGACCTGCCCCCAGCGACAGCGACCCTGGTCGGCGGTCAACTGCTGATCTTTTACCTGCTGAAACTGGTTGTACCGTTGGCCACCCTGCAGCAGAAACTGGCCTTCCTGCCGGCCCAGCCGAGCTTTTTCAGCAGCCTGCTGGCGGCTTTTTCGGCACCTTTTCTTCATTCCGGGGCCGGCCAGCTGTGGATCAATCTGACTTTTCTGTGGCTGGTCGCGACTGCGGTTGAACACCGCTTCGGTCTGAAAACACTGCTACTCCTGTATCTTCCTTTGGCACTGCTAGCCCAACTCTGTTATCTGCTGCTCGCGCTCTGTTTCGGTCACACGCCTCAATTACTGGGTGCGGACGCGATCATTTGCGGACTGCTCGGGTTCCTGGCCGGGTACGGTGATACCGATCGGCTAGAAACTCCCCTCCCGTTGCTCAGTATGTTGCCGCCCCTGTTCAGCTGCAGGTTTCGGATCGACATAAAAATCCTGGTCCTGGTCGGGCTCTATTTTCTGATTGGCTCAAGTGGTGATAGCAATCTACAGCCGGCCGCAACCGTCCTCGGCCTGTTTTACCCCCTCTGCGGGCTGCTGGTGGGAGTGGCATTGGGATATGTGGGAAGAGTCTTTTGGCCGGACAAAGAGGAGTAAGTTTGACGGGTGGACATAGCCGAGAGCTATTGGCACAACGAGAGGAAGGAAATAGCCCACGGGTTGTCCTTCTTCCCCTTTGATGGGGGAAGGTCAGGATGTGAAACAGACGAGCAGCCAATTTCACCGCCAAAGAGATACCGCTTCAACAGTCACCACTCTCCGTTGCCCCGTCAAAAGGCTTGCCTTTGTCGGGGCTCATGCTGCGACGATTCGTGCCCCACATAACAATGCTTCGAAGGCTGAAAAACGTAACCGTCTCAATCCCTGTCCACGGAGCTGGAACCCACGTAACCTACCGATAAAAACCACCAAACCTGCTCATCCCGAAAAATTAGAAGAGTTTTTTTTGCATACTTTTATTTTGCGATCAAAAAAAAGTATGTCGGCTGGCGGGCCGAGACCCGCCGGTTTCTGCTGCTGATCAGTGAACTATTTTGGTCTGCCAGAGAAATTCCAATACCTCAAAATCAAAATCAAAATCAAGACCGCGGGGTCACGGCCCCGCTCGCCGCCTTTCTTTTTGCTCAGGCCAGCAAAGTCCAAATCCCCCTTAATCCCCCTTTGTTAAAGGGGGAAAAGAAACGCACAAACACTCCCCCCTTTGAAAAAGGGGGGCAGGGGGGGATTTATACGGTCGTTCAGATAACGCCTAAGAATCATCTCCCTAACAAAAAACCGCCGTTGCCCAATCAGGCAGCGGCGGCGGAAGATTATTCCTGGACGAACGTGGAGAACTCACTCCTCCCAGGGAGCGCGCACTCCTAATTTTGCCAGTTTATCGGTAAACTCTTGCGCTTCCCGGGAAAGCACCCTGCGCCCCTCTTTCTCGCGGAGCCAGCCATGCTCGCCGCACCAGAGCAAGGCCGCTTCGGTCTCACCGGCGACCAGCAGCGCCAGCAATTCCTGGTCCTGCTGGGACAAGGTCATGCGCCCGAAGCGATAATCCTTGAAAGCCTCCCAGGTCACCGGAACCCAACGGCTGACAATCTGTTCGCCTATGGTCTGGGCATAGTTTCTGATCTCCAGTTGGGCGTGGGGGTCCATGCGCAGAGCAAGAAAATGGAGCAGGTTGTGCAGGTCCATCTGCCAGAAAGCTTCCGTATAGGTACTCAAAGGCAGGTCCTTGCGGGCCTGTTCGCGGGCCACACCATGGGCCAGCCGGTCACTGTAGATATCTTTGGTCAAGGCCTGCAGCTTCCGTTCGCCGGCGCTCAGAATCCCGCCGACCTGCGGATCGAGAAAATCACCGCTGCCCTGCTTGTTGTCCCGGGCCTGGGAACGCCATTGCCCCGGCTCAGTCTGTTGTGCCTTATCGATGGCAATGGAATAACGGGTACTGTACTCATTGACACTGGCGGTACGATGGCGAATCCATTGCCGCCAGGTATCCATGGGCACACGCACATGCAACTTCAGCGAACACATTTCAAAGGGGGTGGTATGCTGATTGCGCAACAGATAACGGATCAGCGCCCGGTCTTCGGACACTTTCTTGGTTCCGTCGCCATAGGAAACCCGAGCCGCCTGGACAATGGAGCTGTCATTCCCCATATAATCGACCACCCGCACAAATCCATCATCAAGAACGGGGAAAGTCTGGCCTAGGATTTGGTCAAGGGCCTCACTTGACGGCCGAATCAACTTTGTTGTCACGATTTTATATCCTTTTATCGATGAGAAGTTGCCAGCAGGGCACCAAATCCGACAAATATCGAGCCGCTCACCCGCCCGAAAACTTTGAGTCGGGACGGTTTAAGCAGCCAGAATTTGGCTTTGAGTGCTAGCAGGGCATAAATCAACAGAAACAGAAATGAAAACACCATCAGGGTCGATATCAACAGCAGGAATTGGGGGACTAACGGCGCATCCAGAGACAGAAACTGTGGAAACAGCGCCGTCAGAAAAACAATGGCCTTGGGATTGCTCAAAGCCACGCCGAGGGCCTGAAAATAAATCTTCCGGGCAGATTTTTCAACCGGATTGAACTGTCCCTGCAGGGCGTTGAGATCGATGCCTTTTTGCAGAATGAGCCGGATTCCCAGATAGACCAGGTAAGCGGCGCCGATATATTTAATCGTGCTGAAAGCAACTTCAGAGGTGTTGAGCAAGGCTCCCAACCCGGTGACCGCAACCGTCCCCATCAGAAGCAGTCCGGTGATATTGCCAAGCGCTGCGAAAACCGCTTTCCTTAGTCCGTGCAAGGTTGTATTGGTCATAATAAAGAGGACCGCCGGACCCGGCGTGGAGGTCGCAATCAGGACCAGGATCAGGTACATCAACCATGTATGAAATGCCATTGTACAAACGCCTCCTTATTCCGAAACGCTATTGATAGCACAACCCTGTGGTTCAGGAAACTATTTCCCTGCAGAAATTCTTGCGCCGTTTTGCACCTCATAAATAAAAAGCAGGAGCACGCCGCGCTGGGCGTGCTCCTGCCATTTGGATAAAAAGAATGTTTTGCCTGCCGCCTGGTTGAATCCAGTCAGTATCAGCCGCTGGATTCAGCAGCCCCGGCCAGGCACTAGCTCAATGTGATTGTACCCCTTGTTTCCGCTTTTCAGACAGCCCGCGGGCCGCTGCCTTGGTCATTCCGAACAGCACCAGCAATGCCGGAATCAGTTGGGCCACAATCAACAGAGCACAGAAACCGACAAACAGCAGCACCAGCAGCCCACTGTTATAAGTCACGGACGTGTCGACAGCCAGCGCGGGTGAAATCAGCAGCATGGTGATGACCAGGGACGACAATAACGATTTGATCGAGAACATAGCCTTCTCCTTTCCAGCAAAAAACGACTTTTGGGTGTTTTCTTCATATTTTTTGAATGCACAGCAAACGGCCTGATAAATTTCCTCTTCCCCTTCTGCTCCGGCGCTCTTCAAAGCATGGTAAAAAATGCCTTCCTGGCGAACGCGCCGGACCAGGTTAATGGGCATCTCTTCGGAAACCATGATAATGAAGAGGTTGCGATTGCACTTCTTGAGCAGTGGGACCAAACGGACGACATTTTCCTCATGACAGCTGCCGTCAAGAACCACAACCTGAATCTCCTTGTTGATAATGCCTTCCAGAGCTTCGGCAACGGAGTCCGCTGTGGTCACCCGATATTCATCCTGAGGGAACATTCCAGCCAGGTGCTCGCGAGCTGCGTTATCCCTGTTTGCTATCAATAAACCTTTCATGGCTGCCACCTTTCTCTGCACAAGCGTCACTTAGCGATGCGTTTCGACTTTTTTCTGATCACGGCCGAACAACCCCCGCAACATGCCGATCAGCATCAGCGTAGCTGGAACCAACTGAAAAACGATGATCAGCGCAAAGAAGCCGATAAACAACGATAACAGCAAGCTTCCCTCACCGGCTCCGGCCGACTCAGCGGCAAAGGCAGTGGTCGGCAGGGTAAGCAAAACTACTGGGAACTGGCGTAAAAATCTTTTCATGGCGTCCTCCTATCAATCCGCAAAAGCGAAACCGTTTTGTCCTTACTATAAGCAGAGATCGTGCCAAACCACCAATAACGCTTTTCTACAATAAGATAAATCATTGATATTACTGATAAAATCTTCAAATAAAGAAGGCCAAACAACCTTCATTCAGGTACAAAATTGTATATTTTCGTTATACATCCGCCGCACCTGAGCAACCCCGCTAAGGCGTGCAAAAAATAGCTAATAGACTGTAAATAAAAGGAAAATATACTTATTAGGCGGCCCGAGGCGAACTGTATGGAATAATAATTTATTTATTCCCGGACTGGGGGAATGGTGATTGCCTGGTATACTCAGCAATATAGACTCAGAACCAACTCCTACTCCAACAAGGAGGAGCTATGCCCCACCTGCAATTTGACATCAATCGCACGCTTAACGATGCCGACAAAGTCAGTTTTTCGGAACAGGTTCGGCAGCTCTTCGCCGCAGTCATGGATACCGGAACCGACCATATCAGCATCTCCATTCGTGAATTCGGTACTCATAACCTGTCCATCGGCCGCGTCAAACATCCGGAAAAAGGGGTGGCCCTGGTCAACGCCGATATTCGCCAGGGACGGACAATGGAACAACGCCGGACCCTCGTCCTGGGGTTCATGGACCTGCTCCACGACACCTGGAAGATCCCCAAAGAGCATATGTACGTCACTCTGACCGAGCACAAAGGGGAGGATTTTCACCTTTTGGAGAAATACCTTGCCGGCTGGCAGCAGGGAGAAGATCCCCTCGCAGACTGAGCAAGCAGGACGCGATCAAGATTTATTTGGTCGGCGGCAGCATCGCCCAGCGACTCCAGCAGTGTCTGGCTGCTGCCTCGTGCCCGCTTCTGCTAACCAGCCAAACCAAAAACTTCCGTCAGACCGGGTGGTCTGACGGAAGCACATATTCCTCTGCCCTGAAGCTGTTACCGAGGTTAGGATTTCAGGTCGGAGCTCAAGGCATCTTCGAAAACTTTACCGAGCTCGGCATAGCGGAAGGGCTTGACAATTCCGCCACAAAAACCGGACCGGTCAAGATCAATCAGAACCGGATCATTGGCATAACTGCTGGAAGCGATAATGCGGGTCTGCGGGCAGATTCTGCCGATCTCGTAGGCCAGCTCGGAACCCTGCTGTGCCCCCGGCGCATTCAGGTCGAGCAGCACCGCGGCAAAAAACCAACCCTGCCCATGGGCGCAGCGGCAGTGCTGCAGCGCTTCTTCCGCTGCACCGGCCAGGTCGACCCGGTAGCCCATTTCCTCCAGCATATGAGCGGTCATGCTGCGAATCAGTTCTTGACTTTCCAAAACCAGAACCGCCGGCGCTTCGCCGTGCGATCGTTTGGCTGGCTTTTCCTGCGCCGCAACCGCAGTGACCGCACGCTCAGCTGCCGGCAAGGTCACTACAAAGGTGGTTCCTCTCCCGGGCTCGGAGGTGACGGAGATGGTCCCTTGATGCTTTTTGACGATGGAGTAAGTGGACGCCAGGCCCAGGCCGTTGCCGTGCGGTTTGGTGGTGAAATAAGGATCGAAGATCTTTTCCAGAGTCGCTGAATCGATACCGGTCCCTTCATCGCTGACGGCAAAGCGGACGAAGGCCTCTCCGGCCTGTTCAATATTCTCGGCCCGGATCAGGATCGTCCCCCCTCCGGGCATGGCCTGCTGGGCGTTGAGAACCAGGTTGGTCACCACCTGACCGAGCTGCCCTTTATCCGCCGCAACCGGCCACAGGTCAGGGGCGACATCGAACTGGAGAGTGGCCTGTTCACCCTGCAGAATAAATTCGGCATTTTCCCTGAGCACCGGTTCAAGGGGAAGGCTGACTTTGATCGGCTCGCCCCCTTTGGCAAAGGTCATCAAGCGCTCAGTCAATCCGGCACCCCGCTCCAGAGCCCGGATAGCCGTATCCAGCAAGGCCTGGGAACGATTTTCGGCCGGGACATACCTCTTTGCCATTTCGATATTCCCCAGCAAACCGGTGAGCAGGTTATTGAAATCATGCGCAATCCCACCGGCCAGCACCCCGAGGGACTCAAGTTTTTTCAACCGCAACTGTTTCTCTTCGGCCTGCTTGCGCTCAGTGATATTTTCGACAAAGCACTCGAGGTATTGCCCCTGCTCCGCGGTGCGCAGCGAAGCGTTCAGGAGCACATCGACGAGGCTGCCGTCATAGCATCTGAATTGGGTCTCAAAACTGATCACCGCCCCGGCTGACTGCAATTCGTCTTCAAGTTTGCGGTAGTCCGTTTCACTGGCAAACAGTTGCTGGGAAATATCGGTAAGGGATTCGAACTCACGAAGGGAAGGATAGCCGCACAGCTGGATCATCGCCGGGTTGGCAACCAGGATCCGGCCACCGGGACGGGCCTGAAAAATACCGCCGAGGGCTTCTGCGAAAATCCGTTCAAATTTATTTTTTTCCTGGTGCAGCTCTTCGATTTTTTTCTGTAATTCAGGGTAATAGCTCTTCCGGGCCGAAAACTTTCCCAGCCCGATAATGCTCTGTACATGGTCCTGGCTGCTTTCGGCATTGTGGTCGGTATAATGATCCTGCGAATCTGTCATGGCAGTCTGGCTTTCGCTCGTCTCAGGCTACATGGCCTCCTCGAAAATAACCTCGATATCGCGCCGGGACGGCTGGCGCGGATTGGTCAGCATGCAGGCATCAGCAACCGCCTTCCGCGACAGATCGGTGACATCGGCGTACTGCACGCCTTTCTGGGTCAGTCGATCAGCAATCCCAACCTCCCGTTTGAACCTCATCACATCAGTCATAAGGGCATTTTTAAGTTCATTCGTCCCCAGCCCCCTGACATCCAGCCCGAGGGTTTCAGCAACAACCCGGAAACGCTCCGGGGCTGCAGGGAAATTAAACGCTATCACATGTTCCAGCAACATTGCATTACATTCGCCATGGGCCAGATCATACTGGCCACCGAGGCTGTGCGACATGGCATGGACCGCGCCAAGGCTGGCGTTAGAAAAGGCCAACCCGGCCTTCATGCTGCCAAGCATGATTTTCTCGCGCAGGGCCAGGTTATCCGGATCCCTGAGGGTCTCGGCCAGGTTGTTCCGGATCAGGCTGATGGCTTCAAGGGCCGCCGAATCGGTCAGGACGCCACTGCCCATTGAGACAAACGCCTCGATGGCGTGAGTCAGGCCGTCAACCCCGGTGCAGGCCGTCAGATGGCTTTCCATGGAGGTGGTGGTCTCCGGGTCGATGAGTGCAACATCGGGTACAATCGCCTTACTGACGATGGCGATCTTCTTCAGGGCCCGGCGATCGGAAAGAATACAGAATTGCGAGACATCGGCGGAAGAACCGGCTGTGGTGGGAATAAAAATCAACGGTGGAACCGGCGAAGAAATGAGATCGACCCCTTCAAACGCCGTGACATTCATCCGGTTTGAACTGACCATCCCGATCCCTTTGGCACAGTCCATCGGACTACCGCCGCCCAGGGCAACGATCACATTGCAACCACAGCTGCGATAGAGTTCAGCCCCGGTCATCACTTCACTCACCCGCGGATTCGCTGTCACCCCGGTGAAGACTTCAAAGTGGATACCGGCCTCGGCGAGGCTCTCTTTGACATCATCGAACCAGCGGGTTTGAGAGACCTTTTCATCAGAGACCAGCAAGACTTTGGTCGCCATGAACTGCTGCGCATAGCGTCCCACGTAATGACGCGCACCGCTGCCAAAAATAATTTCCGGGGTCACATATTTTCTGAGATGAAATGAACTGGTCATAACCAAATCAGCATTCTTTCTCGGCCAGAGGAAATAACCCCATCCGGAATCAGAAATTGTTCGGAAAAACAGCAGCGCTCCTCTTTATAGTACAGAAATAACAGTAACACAGAGCTATTAACCTGTCCAAATCTTATCCAACCAACGGCTCATTGCCTGCGGGAAACGTGCGCACAGGACCATTTACAGTTTTTAGCGGGTGTTGAAAAACAGCCTGCCGAACCCAGGGGTGGCAATCGGCCAAGGCTCAAAACCGTTGACAACCGGTAGAAGCGCCCATATCGATTTTTTTCAGAACAAGAAAATCTCCTAAGGAGGCTGTGGGAAACAGCACTGGCCAGTATCCTGCTGATCACGGCCAGCGCCATGGGGTTGCCGGCCGATTCTTCCTAACCGCAGTTTCAGCTGGCCCGGCCCGAAGCCCTGGACATGTGCAGCAGCGCATTGACGCAGTACAGCAACACACCTGCCCAGATCAAGGAAAAGGTGACCAGGCTGTGCTGGTCAAAAGCCTCAGCGTAAACCAGGACACCCAGTACGAAGGAAATCGTCGGTGCAAGATATTGCAGGATGCCGATGGTTGAAAGCCGCAAGGAGCGCGTAGCCGAGGCAAAACATAAGAGCGGCAGACTGGTTACCACCCCGGCCCCGATCAACCACCCGGTGATATCGGCCTGGTGCAGAAACAGACAGCCGGAAAAACCTGCCCGGTAGCCGATATAAGCCAGCGCCGGCAACAACAGGAACATGGTCTCAATAAACAGACCTGGAATCGGCGCCACCTTGATTTTTTTGCGGGCATAGCCGTAGAAAGCGAAGCTGAACGCCAGCGTCAGTCCGTAAATCGGTAGATCGCCGAAGGCGAGCAGCGAATAGCCGATCCCGGCGCTTGCAAAAACCACAGCAGTGATCTGGAGCCAATTGAACCGCTCGCCAAGGAACAGAAAACCGATAAGTACATTGACCATCGGAGTAATATAATATCCGAGGCTGCTTTCAACCACATGACCGCTATTGACAGCGATAATAAACACCAGCCAGTTACCACCGACCAGCCCGCCGCTCAGACACAGCTTTTGCCATTCTCCGGCTGTCGCCAGGATCCGCCGCACCTCGCCCCAACGTTTCTGAGCGCTGATGATCAGGGCCAGAAAAACACAGGACCAAACGACACGATGGCAAAGGATTTCCAATGGCGGGACAGCCTGTAATTGTTTCCAATACACAGGCATCACGCCCCACAGTGAAAAAGCCCCGAGGGCAAAGAAAAAACCGGAGAGTTGTGGTTTCATGATGGGTCACTCTGGCTGAGAAGAATACCGCCGTTTGCGGAGTACGGCCTGCAGCAGCAGGCTTCGGTAGCAGAAAGTTATTACTGCGGTGAATCAAAATAGCACAGCCAGAGGCAGAGACCAGCGGCATTTTTGTTTACCTACGACAAAGAGCTCAAATGATGTATTGCGATCACTTGAGCTCTTATTAAAATGCTGCCAGATCTTTCCAAGAGCGAATCGACAAATCTCGCCCTGTCAGGTTATTGAAAAAGTCCCTTCCTGACATGTTTCCAAACCGAGCGGGAAAACTTGCAATGTCCCCACCTGTCAAAACCAATAAGTCAGAGGAGCACTATTCTTTGAATCCGATGCGGACTGCGCCCCAGTGGCGCTTATGGATAAAAATTGGCACCGCCAGGTCAAGCATCACCTGCCCGGTATCGCGGACATATTGATGCAGCAGGTAGTCATCGGTATTGCGTGAAGCAGCCAGGCCGGCCTGATGAGCGGCCATCTTTTTGGAGCGGTTCCGCTTGAGGTCCACATCAGGGTTACCGGTCAGAGGCTGCGAAAACTTGGTGTTATGGGTCGGGATGTAGCCATTCATATCCTGAATGATCACAAACACAAAGTGCGGGTCCTTTTCAAGATAGCGATCAAGAATAGGTCGAATCACTTCATCGGCCAAGGTATCATACTGGGTATGATAGCGTTGCGGCTCTGTATTCGGAATCGGAATATAAAAGGTGTCAAAGACCTGCCCTTCTCTTAATTGCCCGGACGTTATCAGTGCGTCAAAAGCCTGAACCACCTCATCCCGACACTGTTGCGCCAACTCAAAAGCCTTGTATTTCTGGGGAGAATCGAGTTCATAGGCATCGGCACGCGGAACAACCATGCAGAAAAGCAATGCAAATAAAAACAGGCTGGGGATTTTCATTGTGACAATTTTCCTTGGCATTTCAGTTTCCTTTTTCGGTTTCATGCAAAAGGGACAAAAAGATGTTCCGCAAAGTCCCCTGACAGCCAGCCGAGACCGCAGAAGAACCTGGCAGAATTATTTTTTTTCAATCCGTAATTATCGCTCAGCGGTTAGAACCGATTTCCATCACCAATGCGCTGGTCTCAGGGAGAATGGCCAGTTTTAATGCTTTTCTAAGCACCTGAAAAAGCCGCGCCGAAAGACCGCTCGGAGGTGAAAAATATTTTTTAAAAATAATTAAAAATCATTTAAATGTCAAGATTTTATCCACACACCTCACAACCAACGAACGAAGAATCATTTAAATAAATCCGTATGGTTGAATAAAACCTGTCAGTTTTACGCCGATTTCCGACTCTGCTTCAACCGCCCAGGCGGTAGCGCTCAGTCTTGCCCGCCAACCTGAAGCAAATAGTTTCCAGATTGGAGACGAGAAGTTTTCCGTTATGGCAAGGAAATCAACGGCTTACCCGGAGACGTACGCCGTTACACCGCACAAGTAACCCTGCAAATTGACGCTGCTACAGCGGAAAAGAGCCGTTTCCGGATGACAACCAAATAAGTTATTTTTCCGGGGCCCTCTTAAAATGCCCCCTATGCGATGTATAATTTAATTGTGACAGACTGTTGAAACCCTGCTGCCGGACTCCGTAAGGCACGGTCACAATGATTCAGATCGGCCCACTTTGAGGTCGCCGTCGGCAGGAGGAGCGTTTCTTTCTCATTTTTTATGGCATTGTTCAGAATATGATGAAACTTCAGCAGGCTGCGCTAGTTCCTTAAACCCCGCAAGAACCGAAATTTCCCAAGAGGAGGGTGAATTATGGCACAAGCGCGAACACACAAAAACAATCAGTCCCTCGATGACCATCTGCAGGCGGTCCAGCAAGGTGAGCGCCGCTTTGAAAATGCCTTCCAAGGTGTTGCAAGAATGATTCTTTCGCAGCCCGTCAATAAAGTCGTGGTCAATGGTCGTTCGACCTATGACTTTGAAATCTTTCGTAGCGGAGCCAAGCATGCCATCGGCATGTACGATGAAATCAACAGCTTCGTTTCCTTCGTCAAAGATGCTGCGGAAGGGGGATCATCCAAAGAGATGGCTTTTGTTCTGGTTGGCGAGCCGGGGAACGGCAAAACCTTCTTTGTCGAGTATCTCTGCGCCAAATACCGTGATTTCCTGCAGCAGCCCGGGAATCGTAAATATACGTTTCGCTTTAACAAGCTGGATCAGCTGGGCAGCTATGGACGCATTTCGACCGTTGAATCGCAGACCTATGAAGACCCGCTGATCCTGGCCATGAACCTGGGGGCAAGCCGTGAGCAGAGCCAGCAGATCCTGGCCGAACGCTACGATTTCAGCGACCGGCAAATTGAAACCTTTTACGAAAACTATCGCCCCCTGGGCGCCTGCAGCAGCTATATCCTGGAAGAACTGCGAGCCTTCACCGATGGCAGGATCGATGAGTTGCTCAAGCATATCGAAATCATTCCGGTTCCGCTCAGTGAATCCCTTGGCACGGTAACCGGAAAGTACGCGGCCAAGGATAAAATTACCTCCAGCGCCGTTGACCTGCTGGGGGAAGAGTCGATCCAGCGCCTGCTGCATATTTCCGATACCAACAATCCGTATCGTTTCGACCTGCGCCGCGGGGCTCTGGCCCGGGTCGCCGGCGGGGGGATCCATTTCAGCGACGAGATCTACAAAAACAAAAAAGACCTGGTGCAGGTTTATCTGGGGGTGATCCAAAACCGCCTGATCGAAATGGACGGCTACAAATGGCCCATCGACACCCTGATCATCGCTACCAGCAACAACTCGGAATTCAATCGCTTCCTGGCGGAAAAGGAGGAGGCTCCCATCATCGACCGCTGCCGGGTCTGCTATGTCTCGCACAACACCAACTACAAAATGCAGAAAGACCTGACCAACTACGCCATCGGTAACGAGACCAAAACCACCTTCACCGGGCAGATCCTCCACCAGGACCCGAACCTCAATTATGCCGCCAGCGTTGCCGTGGTCCTGACCCGCTTGCCGCACAGCGAAAAATTGACCGCCATCGAAACCATGAAACTTGCCGCCGGCGAAGTCGCCGGCGAAAAAAGCATCAAAACCCTGGCCGAAGTGATCGACATCCTTAATCAGGAAGCGGACATCACCAAACGCTTCGGCCAGAAAGGCCTTGGCCAAAGAAATCTGGGGCGTGCTATTCAGCTAATGGTCGAATCGTCGGAAACCAATGAAGGTCGCTGCATGTTCGCCTACGACATCTTCCCGGCCGTGGAGCGGGTCATTCTGGATTATGTATCCGATAACAACAACCGGGCTAAATATATTGGGGATCTGAAACTGGCCAAGGAACTCTACCGCGAGCGGATCATGACCGAGATGTTCAACGCCTACATGGACGAACCGCAGGCGATCCGCAAGGATGTCATGAGCTATGTCAACATGATCATCGGCATGGACGCGGACAACCTGGGTCCGGACAAGATGTGGAAGTATCGCGACCCGCAGACCGATGAACTCAAGGCCCTGAAGATTGATCAGCGCTTCATCCAGAGTGTCGAAGACCGGCTGGGCCTGAAGACCGAAGAGCAGCGGGAAAGCTTCCGCACCTCGATCCGCAAGATTTACGGCCAGAAGATCTCCCTTGATTCCACCTACAACTTTATGGACAACCTTGAGCTGGTCAAGGCGGTGACCGATGTCCGGCTCAAATCGGATATTGCCGGCGCCGGGTCCCTGGTTGGAGCCCTGGCCAACCGGACCAATGAAGAGAACCAGAAACTCTACGACCGCATGGTCGATACCATGCTCAATCAGCTCGGCTACTGTAAAACCTGTGCGCAGAAGACCATCGAGTATTTCTGTACTCAGGAAGACGAAAGTTGATGAACGTTGACGCTGCTGAAAAATCATCCCGCTGCGTTACGTTGCGCAGGCCTGGTTCTGGTCGGGGTTATGCCGAGCGGTGTCCGGGCAGTGCCAGTTCACTGGGGCGAGCGGGGAGTTTGCTTCACCAGCGACCTCTTGCTACGGATTCATCATGAAAAAAACAGCACCCTCAATAAAACAGGCTGGCGCCAGGCGGCCGCCCCGGTCAGCGACCGGAGTGGAACAGCAGGAGCGCGCCTTTGCCGCGCAAATCGCTCCGCCGCCCATCAATGATCTTTTTGCAACCGATGACTTCAGCGCAATTCAGGATATGAACCCGGGCAAAGGTCCGGTCTACCACAGCATTCGCAGCCTGGACGATCTGCTGGAACGCGATCGGATCCGCGAGCTGGACGGCTTCCCGCGCAAAATAAAACTAGGCAGGCTGGTCAAACCGGTGCGCGAGAAGGGCGACAAGGTCATCGTGGTCCCGACGACCATTGAAGAAAAGTTTCTCCACGACAACCGCTTCCTGCAGCAATCCGAACAGGGCCAGCAGGGTGGCGGTCACGGTGATGGCGAGGAAGGTGAAGTGATCGGCGAGCAACCGGTCCATGCCAATGAGGAAGGAGAAGGAAGCGGGGCCGGACAAGGCTCAAGCAGCCCTCATGAAATCGATGCCAGCGCCTATGATCTGGGCCGTATCCTGACCGAAAAATTCCAGTTACCCAACCTCAAGGAAAAAGGCAAAAAGCGTTCGCTGACCCGCTATACCTATGATCTGACCGACAAGAACCGCGGTTTCGGCCAGATTCTCGACAAAAAAGCCACCTTACGGCAGATTCTGGAAACCAACATAGGTCTTGGCAACCTCGCGGATATCGATGCCATTGACCCAAGCGGATTCCTGATTGCGCCCAAAGATAAAGTCTACCGGATCCTGTCACGGGAAAAAGATCTGGAATCCCAGGCCGTGGTCTTTTTTATCCGCGATTACTCAGGGTCGATGGTCGGGAACCCGACGGAACTGGTCGTCACTCAGCATATCCTCATCTACAGTTGGCTGCTCTTCCAGTACGCCGGCCAAGTGGAAACCCGTTTTATCCTCCATGACACCGAAGCCAAGGAAGTCGAGGACTTCTATACCTACTACAACTCCAGGGTCGCCGGCGGGACCCAGGTTGCAGCCGGCTACAGCCTGATCAACTCCATTGTCGCCGAAGAAAGCCTGGCCGCCGATTACAACATTTACGTCTTCCACGGCACCGACGGAGACGACTGGGACCGGGAAGGGCAACAGGCCATTCTGGAACTGAAAAAAATGCTCGCCTACGCCAACCGGGTCGGCATCACCGTGGCCGAACGCGCCCATGTCGCGCCGGGAACCACCCTGATGGAACTGTACCTGAAACGCTCCGGATTGCTCAGACAAGCCAAGGATTTGCTGCGCCTCGATTCCATGAAAGACGAAGCCGCCGAAGAGCGGATTATCGAAGGAATCCGCAACCTGGTCTCAGAATAGCCGTTTTCAGGTCATGAAAGGCTCGCCATGCAACTGATTGATCAAAAAACCAAGCGCATCATGGAAGGCTGCAAGGAAAGAGCCCGCAGCGCCGGGTTGCGCTTTCAGGACGAAACCCTCGAATATATCGTCAGCAACCGGGATATGATCGAACTGATGCAGAAGAACATGATCCCGACCCTCTACGATTACTGGGTCCATGATGTCGAAGTTCTAAAGGAAAAAGGCAAATACGAACTCTATCCGTCCAACCCTTATGAAACGGTCATCAATACCCGGCCGGCGATTTCATTTTACAACGACAACAATCCCGACTGGCTCAACGTGATGATCTTTTATCACGTCCTGGCCCATATCGATTTTTTCCAGAACAACCTCTACTTCCAGCACACCTGGGACTATGATCTGGCCGGGAAAGCGCTGGCGGACAAACGCCTGATCACCCGGCTGCGCTCGGAGCACGGCCGCTGGGTCGATTATGTCATTGAATTTGCCCGCGGCATCGACAACCTGGTCGCCTATCATTCCGAACTATCCAGGTTTCACAAGTTCGATAACGGCTGCTCAAAACGGGTCAATTATTATTTCGATGTCTTTCTGCAGCAGGAGAAAAAGGTCAGTACCAGCGAATACGTCAAACGGCTCAACCGCTATAACGAATGCCTCAAGGAGCGAGGCGAACTGGGGGAAGACGCCTTTTTTGCCGAGTTGCTGACCCAGCATCCGGAATTCGACGCCGCCTTTGAAAAACACCAGAGCGATACCAGCCCGGCCAGCCTCGATCTGCTGCAGTTTCTCATTGACCACTCCCCGGTGATCAATCGCAACGAAAACAAATGGATGAAATCGGTGCTGGAAATCGTCCGCACTACCTCGATCTATTTTCAGCCCCAGGTCCGTACCAAAATCATGAACGAAGGCTGGGCCAGCTACTGGCACGAACAGCTGTTTCTGCAGGACGACCGGATCAACGGCCACGAGGTCGATTTCGCCCGGGTCAATGCCGCGGTCACCGCCATGCCTAAGATGGGGCTCAACCCTTACGCCCTCGGTCTGCGCCTGTTCAACTGGATAGAAGCCCAGGCTCAGCGCGGCTGCTACTCCATGGATTACCAGCGGCTGCAGGGGATTGAAGAACGTCGGCATTTCAGCAACGGTTCGGACCAGAAGCATGGCCGGGACTTCATCTTCAAAGTCCGGGAAGATTGCTGCGACTTCACCTTCATCAACAGCTTTGTCGATCAGGAATTCATCGACCACAACAAACTGTTTGTCGCCGGGCGCCGCCTGAACCGGGACAGGATGGTCTGGGAATACTATGTCCGCAGCCGCAAAGCCGACAGCTACCGCAGCATGCTCTACGACTCCCTCTATCACCCCCCGAAAATTGAGATCGTCAGCGACCAGGGGCCTGACGGCGCGCTCTATCTGCGCCATCGCAACGAAGGCAAGCCGCTGGTGCAGGAATACATCGCCAACACCATGCTCGGCATCGAATTCCTTTGGGGCGGTCCGGTCAAACTCGAAACCGAAGACGCCGAACTCGACAGCGATCAGGAAACGGACGGAGAAGGACGCCCGCTCAACATCAACTGGAGCAAGGTCCTCTACAACATGCACGACCGCAAACTGACCAAAGAAAGGCTTTAAGCTTATGCCCGACGGGATGAAACACACAACCGTTAAACCCATCGACCGGGCCATGCAGCACTTTGCCCATGTTCAGACCAACTACCGCCACGCGGAGCCGATCCCGTTCAGCCAATACCTTGAACAGGTCACCGCTCATCCGACCACAGCGATCCGCAATATCTTCCAGGTCTTTCACGACATGATCCAATCCTTCGTTGAAAAAGGCGTGGACGAGTACGAAGGAGATCCGGAATCGATCAATTATGTCTACTACGACACCAGCAGACTGTTCGTCAAAAATGCCGACAACCCGTTTTTTGCCGACCGTTTGTTCAGCAACCGGCTGGTCAAGCTGGTGGACAATTTCCGCAGCAGCGCCCAGCAGAACAAGATCTACATTTTCAAAGGTCCGCATGGCAGCGGGAAAAGTACCTTTTTGGACAACCTGCTGCGAGTCTTCGAACAATACGCCAACAGCCCGGCTGGCTGTTCTTATGAAACCGTCTGGCGCCTCGACCGGCGTTTATTGAACGAATTTGATGACGTCCAGATGGATCGCCTGCTCATGCGAGTGTCCGAGCTGATGGACGAACAGGAGCTGCGCAACAACAACCTGCAAAAGGCCCAACGAATCATTCAACGGGGTGAATTGTTTGTCGAAGTCCCCTGCCCCAGTCACGACAGTCCGATCCTGATGATTCCGCGCGAATATCGCCGGGATTTCTTTGACGACCTGTTCAACAACGACGAAAGCAAGTGGAAACTGTTCACCGAAAAACAATACGAATGGCTCTTTAAGGACAGCCCCTGCACCATCTGCTCATCCATCTACCAGGCCCTGCTCAACCGGCTAAAGAACCCCCAGCAGGTCCTGCAGATGCTCTTTGCGCGCCATTATCAGTTCAGTCGGCGGCTCGGCACCGGCATCAGCGTCTATAACCCCGGTGACCCAACCCTCAAAAAAAACGTCCTCAATAACGATATGCTGCAGGAACGGATCAATGCCCTGCTCAAGGACAGCGGTCTGGTCCACTACTTGTTTTCCAGTTATGCCAAGACCAACAACGGCATCTACGCCCTGATGGACGTCAAGGGTTACAATGTCGAGCGCCTGCTTGAGTTACACAACATCATCAGCGAAGGGGTCCACAAGGTCGAATATATCGAAGAAAAGGTCACCTCGTTGTTTCTGGCCCTGATGAATCCGGAGGATGAGGACAGCATAAAAAACCTGCCATCCCTTTCCGACCGGATCGAATATATCAAAATCCCGTATATCCTCGATCTACGGACCGAAGTCGAGATTTACCGGAACACCTTCAACCGCCATATCGATGACAATTTCCTCCCCCGGGTGCTACACAATTTTGCCCGGATCATTATTGCCACGCGCATGAAAAAGGATTCGCCGGCCATGCAGGAGTGGATCAAGAACCCCGCCAAATACAGCAGTTATTGCGACAACAACCTGCAGTTGCTGAAGATGGAGATTTATACCGGCAATATCCCACCCTGGCTGGATGAGGATGATCGCAAAGCCCTGACCGCCAAACGCCGCAAGAACATCATCGCCGAATCGGAATATGAAGGAGACCAGGGTTTCTCCGGCCGGGATTCGATCAGGATCTTCAGCGAACTCTACTCGACCCATGCCCAGAAAAAATCCCTGATCAGTATGACCACCCTGGCCCGCTTCTTCCGCCAGAACCCTACCTGGATGCGAATGATTCCCGATGGTTTCCTGGATTCACTCATGCACATGTATGACTACACCATCACTCAGGAGATCAAGGAAGCCCTCTATTATTACAATGAGGAGCAGATCGACCGGGACCTGAAGAACTATATGTTTGCCGTCAACTTCGAAGAAGGGGCGGTGGTCGATTGTCTTTACACCGGAGAAAAAATCAGGATCGGTCCCGACTTTTACACCCCCATCGAAACGCGCCTGTTTGCCGATGCGGAGAACCCGGAGAAAGCTTTTGCATTCCGCAAAGAGGTCCAGAAGGAATACACCAGCCGCACCCTGACCCAGGAATTGCGCCTTGAGAAAAAACCCATTGAACAGACCAGGCTGTACGCATCCCTGCATGAGCGTTATGTTCATTTCCTGAAAGAGCGGGTCCTTGAGCCATTTCTCAAGAATGACAACTTCCGGAGGGCGATCAAAGATTTCGGCAGCGAAGACTTCAAAACCTACGACACCCGTATCCGCACTGACGTCTCCTTTTTAATGCAGAACCTGGGGACAAAATTCAACTATTCAAAATTGGGAGCAAAAGAAGTCTGCCTTTACCTGATCGACAACCAACCGGTCAAACCAACACCGGCGCAAGATGCAGACCAGGACGCTCATGCCGAGTACGCGCCCTGATCCTTCTGTCGTAAAGGACGGGCACCGGGTGGCCGGGATTGATCTTGCCGCCAAAAATCTGTAGCATCAGTTCCAGCCGATTTCAGCAGCCAACGAAACAGAGCAAGGACGGCAGGACGGATGAGCGCAGAACATGAGCAGGATCAGAACAACTATCACGACGGATTGAAAAAGGTCCGCTCGCGGCGGCGATGGCTATGGCTGGTCATCGGTGTCTACCTGCCGGCGATGATGTGGGCGCTGGATTCTCCTGATTATAAAACCCGGGCAATCGCAGTTTTTTTTACCTGGCTCATTGCTCTGATCATCGCGGTCGGCTTTGCCTGTCTGGTCCGCTGTCCGCGTTGCGGCGAATACTTCCACACCCACGGACCAACCTTCCTACCGTTTCGCCGCTGCCTGCACTGCGCGCTGCATGTCAATGCCGACAAAAGAGCTCCGGAAGCAGCCCCTCCGCCGGCCGATTCCGGACACGACCAATAGGTTCTCCAGCGGCAAAGGCCGCGGCCACTTGCTAATCAGCAGGTATTCTCCTTTTTTTTCAACAGCTTGATTACTCTTGCCCTGCTTTGACAAACCAAGTACTCTCACTAGCAGGTTGAAAAAGTCCATCCCCGGCCTTTTTCAACCGGCCTGCGGACAGTGCGACCGCCTCCGGCTTACCGAATTAATCAGGTGGCCCCGATTGGTTTTGCTCGCCCTGCCCTGGCTCAGCGGGCTGGTTTTGCGTAGTCCGCGAACAGCAAAGGTGTAGCTGCCGTCTTCAACAATCTGTCTTTATTCAGTGAAATCGGGAGATGACCATGGCAACAACCGCTCAACCGACTCCCCGCGACCTGCATGCTGGGTTGCAAAAAATTCGCCGCCGCCGCTGGTTTTTATGGTTGCTGATCATCGCCTATCTCCCAGCTATGATGGTGGCGTTGCGGACACCACAGTCCGGTCAAACAGTTGTTGTGGTATTCTGTATCTGGCTGGTCTTGCTGATTATCGCCGTCGTACTGCTCACCCTGGTCCGTTGCCCGCAATGCGGCGAATGTTTCCATATGAACGGCTTTCTGTTCCGCCCGGTGCGCAAATGCTTTCATTGCGGCCTTCATCTGCGAGCCGACAAAAAAAAGGACCACTGACTGGCGCCGGGCACACACAGCACCTTCTGAAGTCCCCTGCGCAGCCATGATCTGTTATAATTGACAACAGACCGTCGACACCCCCAGGGAGGCTCACATGAAACGCAGTTTTTGCCTGTTCATCGTCACCTGCCTGCTCATGATCTACACCCCAGCCCAGGGGCAGGACATTCTGCAGCCGCTTTCCGGCATCGACCAGCGCGCTGCCAACCAAAACTTCCAGGCTGCCCTCGAATACAACACCTCGGGCACCCCACTGACCTGGCACAACCCGGATGCAGCGATCTCCGGCACCACAGTGCCGATCAGAACCTTGCAGGCGGATAACGGCCAGGCTTGTCGTGAATTCCAGCAATCGGTCATCATCGCCGGCCGTGAGCAACAGGCCTATGGAACCGCCTGCCGCCAACCCGACGGCCAGTGGCGGATCGTCAATCCCAGGACCTTACAACCGCCCAGCCAGGTCGTTCGCCCACTGCCGCCTGCTCCACCAGTCTACCGCTATTCACGCGTGCAGCCGGACTATTGGTATTATCCAGCCAGCCTGGTGATCGGTTTCGGCCTGATCAGGTCTTTTGATTATGATCATCATCGCCATCACCGCTATGACCGCGACAAACGGCACCATTGGCCACGCCAGCGACACTTTGATCGCGGTTGGGATCATCGTCGTCACCGGCGTTGATTGACGAACCCGCTGCAGATCTGCGCCGCTTCAGCAGCTCTGGACAGAGCATTGTTCAGAAGTGAACCTGCGAGGATAAGAGGAAACCATCGATCATCCCGGCGGCAACCGCAACCAACCGCTCCAGGCCGGTGTGGACAGCCGGGGAAAGATCCATGGACATGCTGATGTTCTCGGCCTGAATCCCCAGCAGAACCAGCTCGGTTGGTCGGTCACCACAGAGTTCCGCCGCGGCCAGGATGTCCCTGAGGCCCATCTGATGGGGAGAAAGTTTACTGGCGAAGACGCTATCGATATCCGCCCCTTCCACCCTGACCACGGCGCCAGGAGCTGCATCGACATCCACGGCATCGAGGATCAGCAGTTGATCGGCCCAGGCAATGGGCCCCAGCAGATCAAGCCCCAGGGTCCCGCCATCAAGAATCCGGAAGTTCGCTGTATCAGGATAGGTTTTCTGCAGGGCATAAACGGCATGCAGACCAGCGGCATCGTCGCTCATCAGCAGGTTGCCCAACCCCAGGACCAGGAAATTTGTCATTGCTTAACCCATCCCACCCCAGCCATTGCTCAGCGTCGATCCGGTTTCCAGCCGGAGAAAATTGAACTGACCTCACCGGATTTGGATTTAAAATCGAACAGCACCACGCTGTAGATGTGGTTGATGAAAAAGCCGCCGATCAAAAACATGACCATAAAGTGAAACCAGCGCACCCACTGGTTACTGACCAGCGTGAACACCCAGCCGGTTACTGCGGCCAGGGCGCTGCCGGGATCGGCCTGTCCCCAGAGGGCAAATCCAGACAACAGCTGCAGCGCAAACAGGAAAAACAGAAACGTATAAGCCAGAAAGGCCACCGGGTTATGGCCGAGGATGTGCGGGGTGTCCTTGCCCAGAAAGATATAAAAACGAATGAAAGCCCAGAAGGCCTGGCGATCCTTGGGGTTGAAGGGATTGGGAAAAGCCCGCCAGGTCGAAAAATAAGTCCCGGTAAACAGCCAATAAATTCGCGCCAGCAGACTGATGGAAAAGATCACTCCAAACAGATAATGCAGAAAGCGGACATCCCCCATCAGATAGGGGTGATGGCTCGCATCCAGGAAGGGATCATGAATATAGTAGCCGGTTGCGGACAGGATCAGGATACAGAAGAAGTTCAGCCAGTGAATGATCCGCACCGGCCCTTCCCAGATATACAGAAAATTGCGTGCTGCACACTGCTCGTACCGTGGCTCCGCTATTTCGCTGTGATGAACTTTGCTCTCAGCCATAACGCCTCGCTATAAAATTTTGGCTTTGCCGCGCAGATCGCCCTTTTCGTCATAAAGATGGACCGCACAGGCCAGGCACGGGTCGAAGGAATGCATGGTTCTGAGAATTTCCAGAGGCCGTTCCGGATCAGCGACAGGAGTCCCGATCAGCGCTTCCTCGTACTGCCCCCGATTGCCGGCCGGATCACGCGGCCCGGCATTCCAGGTGGACGGGACCACGGCCTGGTAATTGCGAATGTTCTTGTTTTCGATGACAATCCAATGCCCCAGAGCACCTCGCGGCGCTTCATGGAATCCATAGCCCCTGGCCGACGTCGGCCAGGTCTCTGGATCCCACTTTTCGCCGTTGTGAATCTGGTAATCTCCGGTCTTGATATTGGCGACCAGAAGATCGAGCCAGTGCGACATCTTCTGGATGGTGATCAGGGTTTCTACAGCCCTGGCCGCGGTGCGCCCCAGGGTGGAGAAGAGGATTTCGGGACCGGCATTAAGCTTGCCGAGCACGTAGTCGACAGTCGCGGTGATTTCTTTGTGTTTTGAAGCGTAACCGATGAGCATCCGCGAGAGCGGCCCGACCTCCATCGGCCGATCATCATAGCGGGGCGATTTCACCCAGGAATACTTATTGGCGGTATCGAGAAACTCATAGGGCGGATTCGGCCCGGTATATTTCCAGTTGGTCTCCCCTTCCCAGGGATGTTTGCCGACCGCATCGCCAGCCCCGTACTCGTACCAGGAGTGGGTAACATATTCGGTAATTTTCTGCTGATCGACCGGCAGGACGCGGCTGAGGTCGCCATCCAGAATAACCCCGGCAGGCAGCCAGAATCCCTCCGGATAACCACGCTGATCATCCGGAAATTCGCCGTAGGAGAGATAGTTGCGATGACCGCCGCCGATGGTTGTCCAATCCAGGTAAAAAGGCGCTACCGCCAGGACATCCGGGATATAAACCTGCTCGACAAATTCCCGGGCCATGGCGATATACTGGCTGATCTCGGCAATCCGATCCGCATTGAGGGCATTTTGGCTGTTTGGATCAACGGGAATCGCCATACCGCCAACCAGGAAGGTTTGCGGGTGGGGATTTTTCGAGCCCAGAATCGCATGAATCTTGATGATCTCCTTCTGCAGCTGCAACGCTTCCAGATAATGGGCCACGGCCATCAGGTTGGCTTCCGGCGGCAGGTTCATGGCCGGATGCCCCCAGTAGCCGTTGGTAAAAGGCCCCAGTCTGCCGGTCTTGACAAAGGCGCCGATCTTTTTCTGGACACCTGCGAAATAATCGGCTCCGGAATACTTCCAGCTGGAAATACTCTGCTGCAATGAGGCCGTCCGGGTCGGATCCGCGTCCAGCGCCGAGACCACATCAACCCAGTCCAGGGCGTGCAGGTGGTAGAAATGGATCACATGGTCCTGGACATTCTGAATGGCCATGATCAGGTTGCGGATCATTTCGGCATTGAACGGCACCTTGATATTTAAGGCATTCTCGACAGCCCGGATCGACGCCAGCGAGTGCACCGTGGTACAGACGCCGCAAAAACGCTGGGTAAAGTACCAGGCGTCGCGCGGATCGCGATCCTGCAGGATCCGCTCAATCCCCCTGAACATGGTCGAACTGGACCAGGCATCGACGATCCGGCCGTTTTCAATCTGTGCTTCAATGCGCAGGTGGCCTTCAATGCGGGTGATCGGATCTACCACTATTTTCTGAGCCATTGCCGGACCCTCCCTTTATTTGTCGTCGCCGGAATCATCCGCTTCGAGTTCCTGGTCGGTTTCTTGCTTGGCCGCTCTGATATGCTTCCAGTTCCTGGCCAAAGTAACCGCGCCATGAGTGCCAAACACCGCCGCCGAAACCCCGACGATGGCGGCACCGACCTTCAGGGCCGAAGCTTCGACCCCGAACCCCGGCACATTCGGCAACCGAGAATACATCGGCATCATGGTGTCGAAAAAGCCCGGTTCACTGCAGCCGGCACACCCGTGGCCGGCCATGACCGGCCAACTGGTCCCTTCATTCCACCTGAGCGTCGGACAGTTATGGAAGGTCTCCGGCCCCTTGCAACCCATCTTATACAGACACCAGCCCTGCCGATGACCATAGTCGCCAAAGCTTTCGACATACTGCCCGGCGTCGAAATGAGCACGTCGTTCGCAGTTATCGTGAATGCGCTTGCCATAGGCAAACAGCGGTCTTAAATGCCGATCAAGGGCGGGCGGATTACCGAAGGTCAGCAGATGGACAATGGTCCCGGTCAGGTTATCGACATTCATGGGACAACCGGGCAGATTGATAATGGTCTTGCCGGGCAACAGATCGCGAACCGAGCGTGCTTCGGTGGGATTCGGATAAGCCGCCTGGATACCGCCGAAGGACGAACAGGTGCCGACCGCAATAATGGCCGCGGCATTGCCTCCGACCTCGCGCAGGATATTGACGGCGGACTGCCCGCCGATGGTGCAATAAGCGCCATTCGCACCGACCGGAATAGCCCCTTCGACGACACAGAGATATTGCCCTTTATATTTTTCCAGAGTGGCATTTTTACTGGCCTCGGCTTGATGTCCGGCCGCGGCCATGATGGTTTCATGGTAGTCCAGGGAGATATGTTGGAGAATCAGTTCGGCGACACCGGGGCGGTTCGCCCGCAGCAACGATTCAGAGTCGCCAGCACAGTCCTGGAATTCAAGCCAGATTACCGGGGGGCGGGTATCGCTCTCTATAGCCGCTGCGATTCTGGTCGTCAGGGAAAGAGGCAGCGCCAGGGCAGCGCCAAGGGTTGAGCAGTATTTCAGAAAATCTCGCCGAGAAATGCCGTGGCTGGTCAACAGGTCATTGAAGTCACCCATTTTTACACCTCCATCCGACATGGGGCTATTAAAACGTGGCAGATAATTTAATTAGATCAAATATTCATATTTAGTCAACCTATGTTTTATTTAATTACCGAACCGATCAGCAAAGCCGCGGGAAGAATGCCCGACCACATTCTGCGTAACTTTGCAAATCTCTTCTACGCCCTGACGCTATTCGGCTACCGAATCGACCTGCCCGAAAACAGCAGCAAAAGCATCAAAGAAACAACGATTTCCTTACTCTTCCGAAGCAGCGACACAGCAAAAAACCTTTGTTCCTTGATTGTTCGACAAAAAGATAAGATAGCCCGATTACCTCTAAAATGCGCTGATAAAAATCAGGAGGGAGGCTGCAAGTCTCATCAACAATGCTAAAATAAAGGCATCCCCACCGCGCACCTAAAAACATCGTAAAACATTGTTACTTATCTTTTTGTAAAGGAGGTTGCATGCCTCTGCCATCACCGAACCATCGCTCCCCCGGCCCGATTGGGCGGATCCTGCTCTTGCTGACTGGCGGACTCGCTTTGCTGGCGTCAGGTTGCCAGAAAACCGAATATCCGCTCATCGAGCAAAAGTGCGGAACCTGCCACAGCGCCGAGGTTGTTTACCAGAAGAACTTCAGCAAACAACGCTGGCAGCAGGTCTTGCACGGCATGAAAGCCGTCGGACTCAAGGTGACCAGCCAGGAAGAAGAACGCATCCTCGAAATCCTCCTGCAACATTTTTCAAATCGGTAATATCTTCTTCAAACACCTGCTGACGGGCGTTCGCTTAGCCATGAGCGCCCTGCATCGCCCCGAACATAAAAATAAAAAGCCCCTGTGGAAAAAACCAAGGGGCTTGCTTTTAAGTGTTAAAAAAAACAAATTGCAACAGCAATGCCCCCATTTCTTCAGTAATTTAGGGGGATTGCTGTTGCAGAAAAAATCTTCTTTTGTATCTTTCCCAACCTACTTCTTCGTAGCGGCATGATCTTCCGCTGGCGGAACAGTCAACTTTTTCAGCCGCCGGACGTGATAAGCAACGGACAGGATTAGGGAGAGTGGCAGTAACACCAAAGAAGCAACCTCATCCGTCATTGCCACCCCCAAGAGCCTTTGCCAAATGAAACCGACACCAAACACCAAGAGCAGAAAAAACATCACTCCGAACATCAGGATCGATATCAGCAATCCGAGCACCACCCGGGACTTCCATTTCCCGGACAATTCAGCCCAATAGCGTTGGCCGGTCAGCAACTGTTTGCCACATTTCGGGCAGGTCATGCGTTTTTGCCCAAGAATCAGGGAATAGTCCCATACGGGGATATGGTCATCAAGCAGATGCTGGCAACAGGGGCAGGTGCGGTTTATATAACGAGCCACGGGGATTCTCCAGTCACTGACCACCTGCATGGCAAATGGTCCAGGGAAAGCCGCCCAAAGGGGCCTATTTTAGTCGGCCTTAAAAATACAGAGACATCATAGATTCAACCAATTGAGAATGTTTCTTGAGGTAACCGCCCCCTCCAGGCAATAAAAAAGCCCTGCTGCCAGGATTTTGGTAGCAGGGCTTTATCAACACGTTAAGGAACCGCCTTGGGAAAAAACGCAGGGCGTTGATGCTCCAGCTGTTATTAGGTCGAGAACAATCGCCGGGGATCAGAGGATCTCCAGCAGTTCAAACTCATAGGTCAGTTCTTCACCGGCCAGCGGATGATTGGGGTCAAGGGTCACCTCTTCGTCATTGACCTCAACGATGGTCACCATGAAGGCCTCGTCATCTTCGTTGGTGACTTCCAGTTCCATACCCACTTCCGGATCGATCTCTTCCGGGAGTTCGGTACGCTTGACGCTGAAAACGCATTCCGGGTCATAATCACCGAAAGCATCGTCAGGGGTGATGACCAAAGTTTTCTTTTCGCCGACCTGCATGCCGACCAGAGCTGCTTCGATGGGGATATAAAATTCTCCCGCGCCGATAGTCAATTCCATGGGACCGTGCTCGTGGCAACAGTCCTCGTCATGACACGCTTCGTGCTCAGGATCCGGATAGGTGCTGTCGATAATGGTGCCGTCGGCTAATTTTCCAATAAAATGAATGGAGACTTTGTCTGCCTCTTTCGCCTGTGCCATTAGCTGAATCTTCCTTTTCAAAAATGAGAAAAAATCGTTTTGCCTCGCCACCGCTGTGCAGCACTGCAGGGCGAGTTGGGCTGTGTTTCGGCGACACTAACAGAACTCCGCCGACAAGGAAAGCAATGATTGCAGCCCGGCCGCGGGCAGCTAAAAATAGGCCCCTTGCGCTATTGGTTCGGAAATAAGCCGGCATTGCGACTCGGCGGCTGCCATCATGAAGCCCCTCAGCGGTCCGTTCTCTTAACGTTGCGGATCAATTCGGGGGCAGGAAATTCTCTCCAGCCCTCACCGCCTTACAATAGACCCCCTATCTCACCAAATCATCACCCAAATCAGCGGAACACTGCTCCCGGGTTGCCAATCATTACCACTGAGGCTACAATTTAAGTCAGCCTGACCAGATTTTTTTATATTGTTATCTTACTCCGATTGTGGATACCCCAGAGGAAGATCTATGTCACCTGACCATATCAGCCAATTGTTCATCGGCATCGAAGAAGCGAAACGGGGAAACACGCTGCTGGGAATGCAACTTTTAAACGGTTTGCAGGAAGATTCACCCCATCATCTTTTTTACGAAGCAAAAGCCTGGTTCAGCTACTGCCTCGCCAAAGAAAAAAGGGACTTTCGGCAAGCGATTGCCTCCTGTCAGGACGCTTGGGAGAAAAAACCTGACAGCTCGGAGATCTGCCTCGCTCTCGGTAGAATTTATCTGCTGGCCGGCCACAGATCTGCGGCCATTCGGATTTTGCAACGCGGACTTGAAATCGACAACAATCGAGAGATCTACCGACTGCTGAGCAGTATCGGGATTCGTAAGTCACCGGTGTTCGGTTTTCTCGACCGAAAACACAGGGTCAATATTGTCACCGGTCGTCTGTTCAGAAGAATAGGCTTGCGGTAACTCGTTTCCATCCGGAAACTCCGAGTGGAAATAGTTGAGCTTTCAGATTCGAAACGAGCAGTTTTCCGTTGTAGCAAGGAAATCAAGGGCTTGCGCGGAGGCGTACACCGTTACGCCGCACAAGTCAGCCTGCAGATTGACGCTGCTACAGCGGAAAAAAGCCGTTTCCGGATGGAAACTAACTCGGTTGCTGTTGAGTGAGCATTTCGGTTTGCGGCCTAATTTGTTCGCCTGAAGCTTGGTTTGGCAGACAGATGGTGAAGCAACTACCCTGTCCCTCGGCACTGTCAACGGTTATGCTTCCGTGATGCTTGGAGACGATATCATAGACGATACTCATTCCCAAGCCGGTCCCTTCACCAACATCCTTGGTGGTATAAAAAGGCTCGAACAGACGATTCTTGGTTTCATCTGTCATTCCGCAGCCAGTATCGGCAATGGAAAAATAGCTATTATCAACATCCTGCCAGGTCTTTAAACTGATTGTGCCTTTGTCTCCCAAGGCATGCCCGGCGTTGATCAGCAGGTTCAAAAAAACCTGACTGAGCATCTGCGGATTACAATAAAGCGGCTCCAGGGGACCGTATTCCTTGATGATCTCCGCCTTATATTTCAGCTCATTCCAGACAATACTCAGGGTGCTGTCCAGACTCTCATTCAGATCGCATGGACCCCAACTATCACTGTCCACTCGAGAAAATGTTTTCAGGTTGCGCACAATTGCGGCGACCCGTGCGGTGCCATCCAGAGATTCCTTGATCAATTCAGGAATATCTTCCAAAATTTGAGGGGCTTTGTTCTTTTTCAGCATCTGAACAAATTCTGCGCTCAGATCACCATGTCCCGATTCAGCAATAAGATCGCCGGCCTGACTCAACATAGTGCTGATTTTTTCGGAATATCTTTGCAAACTGGACAAATTGCTTTGAATAAAGCCGATCGGATTGTTGATCTCATGGGCAACTCCGGTTGCCAGCTGACCGATTGAAGCCATTTTTTCCCGCTGTAACAATTGAGACTGGGTCGCCTTCAGATCGCTGTGCAATTGTTCAAGGTTCTTTTGCGCACAAACCCGGACGGTCGTATCCTTGAGGGTCACCACAACACCGGAGAATTTTTGGCTGACATCAAGCATACGTTTGAACAGGATATCGAAATAGAACTCCTCTCCAGCATGACGATAGACCTTTTCGAACTCATAATCATCCTTGTTACTGCTGGAAAACAGTTGAATATCTTCTGCCAGCCATTCAGGGACAGTGAGATTTCCCTGGCCGGAATAATAGGTTTCCCCCGGTCGTGTCCCCTGACCAAAAAACTGCACTGCTGCCAGATTCATCGAATCGACGCAACCATCCATGGTGACCAGAAAACAGGGGAGCTTCGAACTTTCAAACAGGGTCAGGAATTTGTTTTTTTCGTTAGCAAGGGCGCGATTGGCTTTTTGCAAGTCGGCATTAACCTGCATCGTATCGACATTGGACCAGCTTTCCACAAAGCTGATCTCAACCCGATCAAAGAACCGGTTCACAAAGAGGGTTTCCCAGTCACATGCCGTCGGGTAGCGATCTTGCAGCAAATCAAGGTAGGTCTGCCGGTAATATTTCATCAGACCGAGGAACATGGACAGGGTAATGCCACGGCTGCGATGCAGATCAGCCTCATGCCGCCCAAAAACCCCGCAAGGATCGCCGAACCAATCCTCGGTCGGGCCAAACTCGGGAGGATTGTCATAACTGGCCAAAGCCTGAATCAGTGCCTCTGACAACCCGGAGATGGAAGCACGCCATGCTTCCATCAGGGTTGAAGTATAAGCGGTATAGTTGTGCAGGGAGGCATAATGAAGAATGCGCGCCATCAACCATTCTTCATTGGCACGGATAAGCTCTGTGAGATGTTGCGATCGATGACTTGGCATACAAGTCTCCGGGGAGCAAACTTTGCTTTTATTTATTAAATGATACTTATGATAGATTTATTCCCCGTTTTTGTCAAGTGTGCACGGAAAGAAGGTGGAAGGAGGCTCGACAAAGGCAAGCCTTTTGGCGGGGGAATGGATGGCAGTGGTTTTTGAAGCTATATCTTTTCGACGGCAAATTTGCCGGGTGTTTGTTTCACCCTCATCCCGCCCTTCCCCCATCAAGGGGGAAGGGGAACAACCCGTTGGCAAATTTCCTCCTCCCATTGTGGGGGAGGGTTCTTCGTACAAACCGGGAACATAGGTAACACAGCAGACCATCATTGACCTGGCAACTATTTATCTCCCCGTGCTGCCTTCTCCTCAATCCCGGACATCCCGAACCGGCGCCGCAATTCGGCATAAATCCGCTCTGGCGGGATGTCATAATAACCGAGTAGCACCAAAACATGAAAAAACAGATCCGCGGTTTCGTAGACGATGTCGTCAGCCTCGCCCCCCTTGCCTGCCACGGCAGTCTCGGTGGCTTCTTCGCCGATCTTGCTGAGGATCTTGTCGAGCCCCTTGTCGAACAGGGATTTGACGTAGGACTTTTCTCCGTCCCCCAGTTGTTTGCGTTCCAGAATAATCCGGTAGACCGCATCGAGAATATCCGTTGTAACCGCCGCCTGGTTTTCGTTGTTGGTCATTCCGTTCTCCATCAGATTCGCGCCGCAACGCCGTGCTGCTGCAGATACTCTTTGCATTCGGCGATAGTGTATTCCTTGAAGTGAAAGATCGATGCAGCCAGCGCAGCATCGGCACCGCCTTCCACCAGACCTTCGCGAATATGCTCCAGGTTGCCAACCCCGCCGGAGGCGATCACCGGAATACCAACCGCATCGCTGATTGCCCGGGTCAGCTCGATATCATAGCCATCCTTGGTGCCGTCACAGTCCATTGAGGTCAGCAGGATCTCGCCGCAACCGAAGGCTTCCATCTTTTTGGCCCATTCAATGGCGTCGATCCCGGTCGGGTTACGCCCGCCGTGGGTGTAGACCTCCCAGGCCTGCGGTTCGGAACCGGGCACCCGGCGGGCGTCGATAGCGACCACGATACACTGACTGCCAAAACGTTCGGCCGCTTCGCGGACAAATTCAGGATGGTGGACGGCCGCGGTATTAATGGAGACCTTATCGGCCCCGGCATTGAGCAGGTTACGGATATCGCTGATTTCCCGCACCCCACCGCCAACGGTCAGGGGCATGAAGACCCGCTCGGCAGTCTTGGCAACGACATCGAGAATGATGCCGCGGTTGTCGCTGCTGGCGGTGATATCAAGAAAGGTCAGTTCGTCGGCGCCCTGTTCGCAGTAGGCCTCGGCCGCTTCGACGGGATCGCCGGCATCGCGCAAACCGACAAAGTTGACCCCTTTGACCACCCGGCCGTCCTTGACGTCCAGACAGGGAATGATTCGTTTGGTGAGCATCACAGCCCCCCTTTGGTCAGGGCAACAGCCTTACGCAGATCAATGGCCCCGGAATAGATCGCTTTGCCGGTAATGACTCCGGTCACCCCGGACGCTTCGATCTCCATGAGATTACGGATGTCCTTGAGGGAAGAGACTCCACCCGAAGCGATCACCGGAATACTGATGGCTTCAGCCAGAGCCTTGGTCGCTTTGATGTTCGGCCCCTGCATCATGCCGTCGCGGGCAATATCGGTATAGATGATCGCTTCGACGCCGAACCCTTCCATCTCCCGGGCCAGTTCGGTGGCCTGCTTTTCGGTCACATCGGCCCAGCCGCGCACCGCGACCAGACCATCTTTGGCATCAATGCCGACCACGATCCGACCAGGAAATTTGCGGCAGGCCTCCTCCACCAGGGCCGGGTTCTCTTTGGCCACGGTGCCGAGAATGACCCGATCGACCCCCAGGGCCAGATAAGCCTCAATGGTCTCCAGATCACGGACGCCACCACCCAGTTCGCAGGGGATGTCGATGGCCGCGACAATCGCCTTGATCGCCTCACGGTTTTTCGGCACGCCGGCAAAAGCGCCATCCAGATCGACGATATGTAAAAACTCACCGCCCTGCTCCTGCCAGATCCGCGCCTGGGCGGCCGGGTCATCATGATAAACGGTATCTTTCTCCATCAGCCCTTGTTCCAGGCGGACGCAGCAGCCTTCCTTCAAATCGATTGCGGGCAGAATAATCACTTATAACTCTCCAAAATTACGGAAAATCCGCAGGCCGACGGCCTGGCTCTTTTCCGGGTGGAACTGGGTGGCCATGATGTTGTTACGCCACACCGAAGCACAGAACTCGACATCCCCGTAGCGACAGCTGGCCGCCACATCGGCGGCGTTCTCCGCGGCGCAGTAATAGGAATGGACAAAATAGACGAAGCTGCCGTCGTCAATTCCCTTAAATAGTGGTGAACCAGTGCCGAGCTGCAAATTGTTCCAGCCCATGTGCGGAACTTTCAGGCGCTGCCCCCCTTCCACCATCCCGGCCGGGAAGCGGACCACTTTGCCGGGAAACAGACCCAGCCCCTGGTGGAGACCGAACTCTTCACTCTGCTCGAACAGCATCTGCATGCCGACACAGATCCCGAGCATCGGCTTTTCCGCTTCGATATGCTTCAGCAGCGGGTCGACAAAACCAGCGTTGCGCAGGTTGGCAATGCAGTCGCGAAACGCCCCCACTCCGGGCAGGACAACCTTATCGGCAGTTGCGATATCCTTCGGGTCCGCGCTGACCCTTACTGGGTAGCCGAGGCTTTCAAAGGCCTTGGCCACACTGCGCAGATTCCCCATTTCATAATCGATGATGTTGATCATTATTCCAGTTTTCCTTTGGTCGAGAGAACCCCGTCAATGCGGGGGTCGATACTGGTCGCCTCATCAAGAGCACGGCCAAAGGCTTTGAAGATCCCTTCAATGATGTGGTGCAGATTATCGCCGTAAGCCAGGTTGACGTGAATATTCGCCCCGGCGTGGTTGCAAAAAGCGACGAAAAACTCCTCCACCAGCTCGACATCGAATTCCCCGACCTTGGCTTTGGGCAGCTCGACATTGAAGACCAGGAATGGGCGACCGGAGAAATCGATCACCACCGAGGCCAGGGCTTCATGCATCGGCATCACGGCGCGACCGAAACGACGCACTCCGGCCTTGTCGCCAAGGGCCTTTTTAAAGGCTTCGCCAAGGACGATCCCCAGGTCTTCCACGGTATGGTGCGCATCGATTTCGATATCACCGGTGGCCTGCACCTGCAGGTCAAAAAAGCCGTGGCGGGCCACCGCCGAAAGCATATGATTGAAGAACGGCACCGGGCTTTCGATCTGCTGTTGCCCTGAACCGTCCAAGTTCAGTTCGATGCGGATGTCGGTTTCCTTGGTCTCACGCGCGATTGCTGCGGTACGTGCCATGGTCATCTCCCCTTGGGGCATTGGTGTTGGTTCCAGCCGAGCGCAAAAAGCGCCCGTAGTTATTTTTTCAAGCGGATGGCAACCGACTTGGCGTGGGCTTCCAGCCCTTCCAGTTCGGCAATATGCACAATATCCTCTCCCAACCGCTGCAAACCCGCTTCCGAAAAGGAGAGCAAACTGGATTTTTTGACGAAATCATCCAGCGACAAAGGGGAGAAGAACCGCGCCGTCCCGCCGGTCGGCAGGGTATGATTCGGTCCGGCCAGATAATCGCCTGCGGCTTCCGGGGTATGGTGGCCCATGAAAATAGCGCCAGCGTGTCTGATTCCGGACAGAATCGCAAAGGGGTTATCCACCGCCAACTCGAGGTGTTCCGGGGCGATGCGGTTGGAAAATTCGATGGCTTCAGCAAGGCTTTTGGCCACAATAACGGCACTGAAATCATCGATGGATTTGCGTGCAATCGCTTCCCGGCTCAGCTGGGCCAGCTGTTTTTCAACTTCTTTTTGCACGGCCTGAGCCATCTCTTCACAACTGGTCACCAGCACCGCCGAAGCCAGCTCGTCATGTTCGGCCTGGGAAAGCAGATCGGCCGCGATATGAGCCGCATTGCCGCTGCCGTCGTTGATGATGAGGATTTCACTCGGCCCGGCGATCATGTCGATATCGACCCGGCCAAAAACCAGCTGTTTGGCGGTTGCCACGTAAATGTTGCCCGGTCCGGTGATCTTGTCGACCCGCGGAATGGTCTCGGTGCCGTAAGCCAGGGCCGCCACGGCCTGCGCACCGCCGACCTTGAAGATCCGGTCGACCCCGGCAATCCGGGCAGCCGCCAGAACATGGGGATTGACCTCGCCGCCTGGCATCGGCACCACCATGATCACCTCGCCAACACCCGCCACTTTGGCCGGGACAGCGTTCATCAGAACCGATGAAGGGTAAGCGGCCTTACCGCCGGGAACATAAATCCCGACCCGGTCCAGTGGGCGTACCATCTGGCCGAGGAGGATATCGCTTTCATCCGTCGACAGCCAGGTTTCCTGCTTCTGTTTGCCATGATAGCGGGCAATCCGGTCGGCCGCCAGCTGCAGCGCCTGTAACGATTTTTCATCGACCGCGGCACAGGCCGCATCAATCTCCGCCGCAGTGACTTCCAGGCTCTGCGCGTTCAGCTCCAGGCGATCGAAGCGGGCGGTCAGTTCAAACAGCGCCGCGTCGCCGCGCTGCCGCACCGCGTCGATAATTGTTCTGACCGTCTCCAGCACCCCGGCGGGAACCGCTTCTGCACGTTGTTCAATGCGCCGAAACTGCTCGGCAAAATCAGCATCGTCAAATTTCAATATCCGTATCATGCTTGATCCGTTTTCATCTCAAAAGAACTCATTATTGTTGCCGTAGCGGTCAGAGGGAAATTTTCACCTCGTCACCAATTACCTTTTCCAGCCCGTCGATAATCTGACTGATGCGCTGGTACTTGGTCTTCAAGCTGGCCCGATTAACAATCAGCCGGCTGGTCACTTCGGCGATGGTTTCGACCTCGACCAGGTTATTGGCTTTCAGCGTACCACCGGTGGAGACCAGGTCGACAATCCGCTCGGACAGACCGACCAGCGGAGCCAGTTCGATGGAGCCATAGAGCTTGATCAGTTCGACCTGCACCCCTTTCCCGGCAAAATAACGCTCGGTAATATTCGGATACTTGGTTGCCACCCGGATGTTCGACCAATTTAGCGGGTTGTCCGAGTCCTGCAGGGCTTTCGGCTCAGCAACCACCAGGCGGCAGTAGCCGAACTTGAGATCCAGCGGTTCGTAAAGATTCTTCCCCTGCTCCAGCAGGGTATCTTTACCGACCACACCGAGATCGGCGCAGCCATATTCGACATAGGTCGGAACATCGGTTGCCCGAACCGCCATGAAACGGAACTTCTGCTCAGGATTTTCAAAAACCAGCTTACGGCTCTCCCCTTCCATTTCCGGGCAGGTAATGCCGATGCGGCTGAACAATTCCATGGAATCCTGCATGATCCGCCCTTTTGGCAGGGCGAAGGTGATCCAGTCACTCATTCGTATCACTCCTGTTCGCGCCAGATGCGAGCACCCAGCGCCGCCAGTTTCTGTTCAATTTTCTCATAACCGCGATCCAGGTGGTAGATGCGCGAAACCTCGGTGGTGTTCTGCGCCGCCAACCCAGCCAGAATCAGCGAAGCGCTGGCCCGCAGGTCGGTGGCCATGACCGGCGCTCCGGTCAGATGCGCGGAGCCCCGGATGATGGCGCTGTGTCCGTCGATCTGGATATCGGCGCCCATCCGCTGCAGCTCACAGACATGCATGAAGCGGTTCTCAAAAACAGTCTCGGAAATTCGACTGGTCCCTTCCGCAAAAGACATCAGAGCCATGAACTGCGCCTGCATGTCAGTCGGGAAACCGGGAAAGACACTGGTGCGGATATCGACGGCCGTCGGCCGGTGCGGTCCCTGCACCCGCAAGCCATTGGCTTCTTCTTCCACGCTGACCCCGGCTTCCTTCAGTTTACTGATCAATGCCTCCAGATCTTCGCGCAGGGCTTCCCTGACCAGGACATTACCGCCGGTGATCGCGGCCGCGATCATGAAGGTCCCGGCTTCGATGCGATCAGGAATCACCCGGCACTGCAGTGGCTTGAGTTTGTCGACCCCCTGAATCTGGATGATGGCGGTTCCGGCGCCTTCAATCTGTGCGCCCATGCTTTTGAGAGCATTGGCCAGTTGGACGATTTCCGGCTCGCGGGCCGCATTTTCGAGTACGGTCTCACCTTTGGCCAGCGCAGCCGCCATCAGCAGGTTTTCCGTCCCTCCGACCGTGGGCATATCAAAGGATATTTTCGCACCCTTAAGGCGGTCGGCGGTCGCTTCGACATAGCCATGATCAAGCTTGATTTTGGCGCCGAGTTGTTCGAGCCCTTTCAGATGTAAATTGATCGGCCGGGCGCCGATGGCGCAGCCGCCGGGGAGGCTGACCCGGGCATGGCCGCAGCGGGCCAGCAACGGCCCCAGCACCAGCACCGACGCGCGCATGGTCTTCACCAGTTCGTAAGGCGCTTCGACACTTTCAATCCGGGAAGCGTCAATACGATAGCAATGATCAGCCGCCTTCACCTCGGCACCGAGGATTTTCAGCAGTTTTTCAGCTGTGGTAATATCGCGCAACGCGGGAATATTGCACAATTCGCTGGTTCCATCCGCGAGCAGCGTTGCAAACAACAGAGGCAAGGCGGAATTCTTGGCACCGCCGACCTGGACTTCGCCATTGAGCGCAACGCCCCCTTTGATAACTATTTTTTCCACAGTATATTCCTACTTTCTATTTCAGCAGACCGCCGACAACCCGCGGCAGACCGGAATAATCTTTACGAACGAAAGTATCGATCAAACCAGCTTCATTAAACAAGCGACGCACGGCCTCGGTCTGGGTCGATCCGCATTCCACCACCAGCCAACCGCCTGGTTGCAGCCGGGTTGAGGCTTGTCGGGCCAGTTCCTGGTAACAGTACAAACCGTCATTTTCGGCCAGTAGCGCTATTTCCGGCTCATGGCAGCGCACTTCGGGCATCAGTTCGGCCCACTCTTGCCTGGCGATATAGGGCGGGTTGGAGACAATCAGGTCGTAGCGCTGCTCAGGCAGATGGGCCAGATCACCAGGAACCAACTCGACCTGATCGGCCACCTGATTGAGAATGGCATTTTCCCTGGCTACAGCCAGCGCATCCGCCGAGATATCGATGCCGGTCAGGGTCCAGCCGGGCAACTCGCCGGCCAGGCTGATCACAATCGCTCCGCTGCCGGTGCCGACATCCAGCAGGGACCCCGCAGGAGCAGCCAGGCGCAGGGCTTCTTCGACGAGAATTTCCGTATCCTGGCGCGGGATCAGCACCGCCGGACTCACCTTGAAACGGCGTGACCAGAACTCAGTATAGCCGAGCAGATACTGAAGCGGCTCGTGCTGACCGCGTTTTTTGACCAGCGGCCGGATCTGATCCAGTTCCCCGGCAGTCAGCGGCCGATCATAATTCATATACAATCCGACCCGGTCCAGCTGGAGCGTGTGCGCCAGCAGCAGTTCGGCCTCAAGGCGCGGCGAAGCGATCCCCTTCTCTTCGAAGAAACCGGTCATCCAGCGCAACAGCTTAAGCAGCGTCCAGGATTCAGCCAAGGATCAGGACTCCTGCCCGCTCATCTGGGCTGCCTGTTGATCTGCGATCAGTGCATCGAGAACTTCATCAATATCGCCTTGCATAATCGCGTCCAGCCGGTACAGGGTCAGGCCGATGCGGTGATCGGTACAACGCCCCTGCGGAAAGTTGTAGGTGCGGATCCGTTCGCTGCGATCGCCGCTGCCGACCTGATTTTTACGATCGGCGGCCATTTCGGCCTGCTGTGCGGCCAGCATCTGGTCATAGATCCTGGATTTCAGCACCTTGAGAGCCTTGGCTTTATTCTTATGCTGGGATTTTTCGTCCTGGCAGGCCACCACAACACCAGTTGGGATATGGGTCAACCGCACCGCGGACTCGGTCTTATTGACATGCTGACCACCGGCACCAGATGCCCGATAGAGATCGATCCGCAAATCCGCAGGGCTGATTTCGATATCAACATCTTCGGCTTCCGGCAGCACCGCGACGGTGCAGGCCGAGGTATGAATGCGCCCCTGGGTTTCAGTGTCCGGGACCCGCTGCACGCGGTGGGTGCCGCTTTCAAATTTCAACCTCGAATAGACCCGTTCGCCACTGATCAGGGCAATAATCTCCTTGAAACCACCCCCATCGGTCTCAGAGACACTCATGATCTCAACCTTCCAACGATTGCGATCGGCATAGCGGGAATACATTCGAAATAAATCGGCGGCAAACAAGGCAGCTTCATCACCGCCAGTGCCGGCGCGGATTTCCAGAATGATATTTTTTTCGTCGTTAGGATCCTTGGGCAGCAGCAGGATCCGCAGCTGCTCTTCAAGCTGGGTCCGCCGCTCTTCCAACTCGGGCAATTCGGCCCGTGCCAGCTCCTTCATGTCCGGATCGCTGTCCTGAAGCAGTTCCCGATTTCCCTCAGCATCACTACAAACCTGCTTGTAGCTGCCATAGACGGACACAACTTCGGACAGGTCGGAATGTTCCTTGGTCAGTTCACGATAACGTTTCTGGTCGCCCATAACGGCAGGGTCGGCCAACAGTCCCTCGACTTCACGAAAACGATCAACCACATCTTCGAGATTTGCGAACATAGAATACTTTCGATCCAGATGGTTGCGGCCGAGAGGTGTCCCGGCCTCCTGAACGAAAAAAGGCGGCCTCAACGGGCCGCCTTTTTCCAATATCTACCCGATTACTTCTGGGCGTACTTTTTGCGGAAGCGCTCGATCCGACCTGCGGTATCGATCAGTTTCTGCTTACCGGTATAAAAAGGGTGGCACGCGGAACAAATCTCCGTGTGAATCTCACCGCCGGCGATAGTGGAGCGGGTCTCAAAGCTGTTGCCGCAATCACAACGTACGCTCGTGACTTCATACTTGGGATGGATGCCTTCTTTCATGATTCTTCTCCTTGGCGACCTGGCGTAAGTACAGGCCTGATTTTTAATGTCGGACAAACCGATTAGATAGCACTTTTCACAGCCAGGGGCAAGCCCTATCTGCGGATTCTTGAGCCAGACTACTGATTCATGGAATCCAGGAACTGCTGGTTGGTTTCGGTCTCGGTCAGTTTCTCCAGCAGGAACTCCATGCTATCGACGGTGTTCATCGACGACAGGACCTTGCGCAGCAACCAAGTTCTCTGCAACTGGGTCGCATCGACCAGCAGATCTTCCTTCCGGGTCCCGGAGCGGTTGATATCCATGGCCGGGAAGGCCCGTTTGTCGGCCAACCGGCGGTCCAGATGCAGCTCCATGTTACCGGTTCCCTTGAATTCTTCGAAGATAACCTCATCCATCTTACTGCCGGTATCGATCAGGGCGGTGGCAATGATGGTCAGACTGCCGCCTTCCTCGATATTCCGGGCCGCACCGAAAAAGCGCTTCGGCTTATGCAGGGCGTGGGCATCGACCCCACCGGAGAGGATCTTGCCGCTGGACGGGATGATGGTATTGTAGGCACGAGCCAGACGGGTGATCGAATCGAGCAGAATAACCACGTCACGTTTATGCTCCACCAGCCGGCGGGCTTTCTCGATGACCATCTCGGCCACCTGGACGTGGCGGTTAGCCGGCTCGTCAAAGGTCGATGAAATAACCTCACCGTTGACGTTACGCTGCATGTCGGTCACTTCCTCGGGGCGTTCATCAATGAGCAGAACGATCAGATACACCTCGGGGTGATTTTGCGAAATGGAATTGGCGATATTCTGCAGCAGCACCGTTTTACCGGTCCGCGGCGGAGCCACGATCAGTCCGCGCTGCCCTTTGCCGATGGGAGCGACCAGATCCATGACCCGGGTTGAATAGTTATCAGGAGAGGTTTCCAGAACCAGCTGCTCTTCAGGATAGAGCGGGGTCAGGTTATCAAAGAAGGTCTTTTCCCGCATCTTGGCAGGGTCTTCAAAGTTGACCTCGGAAACCTTCAACAGGGCAAAATAGCGCTCCCCCTCTTTGGGCGGACGAATCTGTCCGGCGACCGTATCGCCGGTGCGCAGGGCGAAACGGCGAATTTGCGAAGGAGAAATGTAAATATCGTCCGGCCCCGGCAGATAGTTGGCATCCGGAGCACGTAAAAAACCGAACCCGTCTGGCAGGATTTCGAGAACCCCTTCTCCGAAAATAGCCTTCTTTTTGGCTGCCGTTGCTTTTAGTATGTTAAAAATTAAGTCCTGCCGGCGCATCCCGCCGATTTCTTCCAGCCCCAGGTCTTTTCCTAAAGCAATCAGTTCAGAGATTTTTGTCTGTTTCAATTCTTTCAGATTCATAAAGGTTCTCCAGCCCTGTATTCAGGGGTTACACAGGAATATCGACGGATGTCCGCACAATACATATGAATGAGTGGATTTTCGACATTGAGTTAGGTAGTTGACAAGTCTTATAAAAATGAATTGATATAAATAATTCTAAATATAAAGAATATAGATTCCGGGCCAGATCAGCTCTTTTATTTTATTTTTTGAATGGTTCAATCGGAATTTTTTACCTGAAGGGTCTTATATTCAATCCAACCTGCAACGGCAGGGAATAGAGCGGGCAGGCGCTTTTGTTTTCATTGCTTAAAAAGAGCTTGTACCCGCTTTATCCCATCATGTCAACCTTGAAGCGTAAAAAAAACCTCTTTTACTTTATTTTTCAAAACAATTGTTTATTTTTTAATCATCTCAGGGAATCAAGTAAGCCCGGGCTGATCCCGGAAGCTATTTCGGAGAACAAATCCTCGTACATTTCCGGCAGCACCTTGGTGCCCTTGTGCTCAGGATCTTCATCAAGAGCCCGCTCTATGCCAGAGATACTGATATTTTTCACTTTCACCACATCAGTCCGATTATAGTAAGCCTCGTCAAAATCTGCATACTGCAGGAGCAGGGCCTGGAAGCTGTCCTCCCCTGCCAATTGCCAGAGCACCTGGCCATTGCGATCGACCACCGCAGCGGTGGCCAGTAGATCACTGAAGTCGGTGTTCAGAGTCTCAAGTTTGGTACGCGACCGCCGGGTTTCCTTGACCTGCTCTCCAGAGAAGACCACCACCAACAGGGCATCAACGACATTGCGCTTGGTCAGCTCAGAGACAGTGGCCAGATCAAAGGAATAGCCGAGGGGATAACCATTTTTATCATGAGCCGCCGGACCGAGCAGAGACAATGCCGTCAGCTGCGGATCAACCTGCAGGGTGCGGACATCAAAGTAGCCTTTCTTCTTGCGCAGCTCATCCGCCAAGGTCTGATGTTTGTCTGCCGCAGAGCGGCTGAGGATATCGAAAAGGGCATCGCTGTAAGGATAGTTCATCGTGGTATTACGGTCCACCAACAGCGGCAGCACCCCCAGCACCTGAACCCTGCTCTGGTATTCCTGTTTCGGAACATGGAACGTACCGCTACCGCAACCCGCCAGCAGAATAGTCAACAATAGGCTGAAAATCATCTTTTTCATTTGCAACATCTCCCTTGCATCGACAAATAGAAATATTCACTCTCATTCGGCATGAAACACCGCCTGCCGACAACGGCACGCACTATGAACAGCAGGAAGGCTCTTGTCAAAGGTAGCAGAAGACACCCTCCCGGGAAAGAGACCCGTCAAGAAAAAACCACGCGACGATTAACCGTTGGAATGCGCGCCGGTGAAAAATGTTTTTGCCCCCAGCTCAAGAGATCTTGCGGTGTCCCGGCTTGCAGCTCAATCGGTGGTTGCTGACCAAGAAAATCAAGGGCCTGCCATAACATGGTCGCGCCGTTTGCAGCGCTGACCAGCCCGACCCGGCCATGGCGCTTGCTCAGCTTTTCGCCATTCTCCCCCAGTGCCAGGGGTAAATGATAATAAACCGGCGGCGCTGCCCGCAGACAGCGGTACAGGTAAATCTGGCGGGGCGTTGAAGAGAGCAGATCGGCCCCGCGCACCACCTGGGTGACCCCGGAGTCGATATCATCCACAACCACGGCCAGCTGGTAGGCAAACTGACCGTCAGCCCGGTACAGGACAAAATCTCCGACTTGCTTTTCCAGATTCTGCCCTTGCCAGCCATAGACCCCGTCGCAATACTCCACGGTCTGATCCGGGACCCGCAGCCTGACCGCTCTCTCCGCGCGACTCCCTTTGGCCCCATGGCGGCAAGTTCCGGGATAAACCGGCCCATCCTCACCAACATAAGGCGCGCTGGCCAGAACCTCCCGCCGCGAGCAGGTGCAATCGTAGAGCAGGCCGGCACGCTGCAATTCACCGAGCACGCCCCGATAACGTTCCAGCCGGGTACTCTGCTGAACAACCGCCCCATCCCATTCAAAACCAAGGGTTTCCAGCAACTCCAGTAAGGCGGCCGCGGAACCGGGAATCACCCGGGGCGGATCGAGATCCTCTATTCTGACCAGCCATTCGCCGCCGCAGGATCGGGCCACCAGATAACTTCCCAGCGCCGCGACCAGCGAGCCGAAATGCAGCGGTCCGGTCGGACTGGGTGCAAACCGGCCTACAATCTTGTGATTCCCCTGAATATCATCCATCTGTGCGACAACCATCCTTTCGACCCGGGAATCATGCTGTGGCCTGCCGCCGCTGTCAATACCCTGCAGCTTCACATCCGCCAAGCGGCGCACCTTAACTGGTTTCTGTCCGGAAACCGCCCTATCCCGCAATCTCGGCGTCAATCTATGCATTTGATTGTGCGATGTAAAGCACTACACCTCCGCACAAATGCTTGATTTTCTTGCCACAACCAAAAATTGCTCGCTTTCAATCTAAAAACTTAGCCGTTTCCCTTCGGAGTTTCCGGATGACAACTAACTGGTCAGCCACGGTTTGCTCCACGACCAAAACAGTTCAGCAACATGCGGATTTAAGAGATGATTGACAAAGAATTATCTTCAGTGTATTCATAACTGAAAAAGTTACCTTTGGGAGGCTCGACTAGTGGTTATTACACGTGCAACTGAATATGCGGTCAGAACTGTCATCTATCTGGCGCAACAACCGAAAGATGAAATTGTCCTTAAGAAGGATATCTGCCGCACCCAGGACGTCACCCCGGCGTTTCTAACCAAAATCCTCCAGCCACTGATCAAGGCCGGGATTGTCAGTTCTCAACGTGGCGTTGGAGGAGGTTTTCTCCTGGCCAGAGGACCGGAAGAGATCACCATGCTGGATGTCCTTCAGGCAGAAGAAGGACAGCTGAAACTCAATCATTGCCTGCTTGATTCCGAAAGCTGTGCACGCGACATCTTTTGTTCGGCCCATGACGTCTGGACCGAAGCGCAGACCGAAATGGCCAGAGTGCTGAAACGCTATACCGTTGCCGACCTGGTCAGGCAACAGCAGGTCAAGCTGGAGAAAGTCAAGCAGCAGGCCGGCTGACGCCAGGTCACCACAGACCGCTCAATTCAGACGAGGCACCGCTACCAGAGCGGTCGCCTCGTTTTTTTTTGGGAGAGCCGAAATGGCATAAAAAAACCCTGGCGTCCAGGAGGGAATAGGACGTCCAGGGCAAGACAGAAGGCTGCCACGGCCTCCCGTAAAGTGACTTTTTCTTAATTCTACTACGTCATTTCAATGCGTCAAATCACAGCGCAAATTAGTTTTTACTTAAGGTTTTCCTCGGGATACGCATTGATCTGATGGATGCTTAAATCAGCGCCGGCAAATTCCTTTTCCTCATCCATCCGGAAGCCGCTGACCCGATGAATAATCCGGTACACCACAAAGCCCGTTACCAATGCGTAAACAACGGCCAGCAGGCTGCCGGCCAACTGAGACAGAAAGGACACCCCGCCCAGTCCGCCCAGGGCCTTCGACCCGAAGATACCGGCGGCGATCCCACCCCAACTACCGACCACGCCGTGCAGCGGCCAAACCCCCAGGACATCATCGATGCGAAGTTTTTCCTGTTCATACTGGAAACCGAACACGAAAATCAGGGATCCGATACCACCAACCAGAAAGGCCCCGATCGGGTGCATCAGGTCGGATCCGGCACAGATGGCGATCAGCCCGGCCAAAGCACCGTTATGCACAAAGCCCGGGTCATTCCGACCCGCGATCAGGGCAAACAAGACCCCGCCGACCATGGCCATCAGCGAATTGACCGCCACCAGCCCGGAAACTCCTTCCAGGGACTGGGCGCTCATCACATTAAAGCCGAACCAGCCAACCGCAAGAATCCAGCTCCCCAAAGCCAGAAAGGGGATATTACTGATCGGGATGGCCTGGCTGCGCCCGCGCACATAGCGCCCCAGGCGCGGCCCGAGCACGATAATCGCCGGCAGGGCCAACCAGCCGCCGATGGAATGGACCACCACGCTACCGGCGAAATCATGAAAAGGTGCGCCCAGCGTCGCTTTGAAAAAGCCCTGCAAGCCGGCACTATTCTGCCCCCAGATCAGCGATTCAAAAAGCGGATAGGAAATTCCGGCAAAAATTGCCCCGGCACAGACCTGGGGCCAGAACTTGGCACGTTCGGCGATACCGCCGGAGATAATGGCGGGAATACAGGCGGCAAAACAGAGCAGGAAAAAAAACCGCACCAGCTCATAGCCCTGATTCTGGCCCAGCAGGCCGCTTGCCGAAGTGAAGAAGTTAATTCCGTAGGAAATGGGGTAACCGATCAGAAAATAAACGACCGTGGAAACAGACCAATCAGACAAGATCTTGACAAATGCGTTCACCTGGTTTTTTTCGCGGACAGAACCAACTTCAAGAAACGCGAAACCCGCGTGCATGGCAAAAACCATAACCGCACCAAGCAAAAGGAACAGTACGTCCCCACTGTGTCGTAACGCCAGAAGCGACACTTCCATAACCAGACCTCCTCGTCTCATATAAACGCCCGACGTCATCGTCGAGCCCGATCAATTCTGAAACCGCTGTCCACATTCAATTGTCATGCCGCTTTATAACCGACTGCATTTTTAGACGTCCGTCCCTAAAAGCCGCTCGCTATTGCCTACTTTTTAATCACCACTGGCTATTTTTTAAGCAAACAGCTACACTTGGTTGGACCGAGAAAATAGCCCTCCCGCATGCGGACGATTGACAAATCTACCCCGGAAAGCTAGAGTCACACTCCACGAGCATCAAATTCAGACGTCTTTATCAAGAGTGGTGGAGGGAAAGGCCCTTTGAAGCCACGGCAACCGGGGTTCGCTGTGAAGCAACCAGACTGTCCGGTGCCAATTCCTGCCCTGCTGGAACGCCAGCCTGGGACAGATGGGGACGGAGCCTGCGAGACGAGTATTTTCACAGTATCCCGCAAAGGCCCCTCCCGACTTCCGGGAGGGGCCTTTGTTATTTGCTCAGCAGTCCGGCAAAACTGAGTCTGCAGATGCCGGGAAGAGGCGAGCAAAACCAAGGCTGGGGATGCAGGCCTGTTGCTTGGGCAAGGATTAAAAAAAATCGCCCCCTGTCCGCCCCTATTTGAAGAAGTCTGCGGCAGGATTTTTCAACAACGGTTAGCGGCGACCGCCTTTGTAAAAGGGATGAAGATTGGAAAACAGTGTTGGACTAGTAAAAACCGAATACGCGGAGTTTGACACTGAGCTGCAGCTGGAAAGCGGCCGTCTGCTCGGCCCCTTGACCCTGGCCTACGAGACCTATGGGGTTTTGAACCCGGATAAATCGAATGTTATCCTGGCGACCCACGCCTGGACCGGTGACGCCCATGCGGCCGGTTTCCACACTCAGGACGAACGCAAACCCGGCTGGTGGGACAACATGATCGGCCCCGGCAAAGTCCTCGACACCAACCGCTTCTTTGTCATCTGCAGTAACACCATCGGCTCCTGCAAGGGATCAACCGGGCCGACCAGCACCAATCCGCGCACCGGGCGCCCCTATCGACTCAGCTTTCCGGTGATCATGGTTCGCGACATGGTCAGGGCGCAAAAATTGTTGCTTGATCGGCTGGGGATCACCTCGCTGCTGGCCGTGGTCGGGGGTTCCATGGGCGCCATGCAGGCGCTGGAATGGGGAATTAATTTCCCGGAGATGGTCCGTGCCATCGTGCCCATTGCCGGGACCGGCCGAACCTCGCCCATGGCCATTGCCTTGAATGCCCTTGCCCGCCAGGCCATTTATAACGATCCACTCTGGAAAAAGGGAAACTATCAGCCCGAGCACCCCCCTGCGGACGGCTTGTCACTGGCCAGGGCGGTCGGCCACATCTCCTTTTTGTCCGACGCTTCCATGCTGCTAAAATTCGACCGACGCTTTTCCGTGCGTGATGGGATGTTTGATTTTTTCGGTAAATTCGAGATTGAACGCTATCTGGACTACAACGGCGGGAATTTCATCGATCGTTTTGACACCAACGCCTTTCTCTATCTGGCCAAAGCCCTTGATCTGTACGATGTGTCCTGGAATTTCGACTCCCTGACCGAAGCCCTGGGCCGGCTGAGCTGTCCCTCCCTCTGGTTCGCGTTCACTTCGGACTGGCTTTATCCCCCCCGCCAGACAGAAGAACTGGTCCACGAACTCGAACGACTCAACAAGCCGGTCGAATACCATCTGATCGAGTCAGACTATGGTCACGATTCGTTTCTGGTGGAACCGGAAAAGTTCATCCCCTATCTCAAAAATTTTCTCGATAAACTGGCCCCGGCCTGAGGCGTTTCGAGGGGTAAGCAAGGACCGGTTCACGCATTGTTTAGCCTGACCGGAACAACCGAATTCCGTTCGCCGGTGCCTGGAAAGAGGCAGATCCAAACGCCTTTCAGTCGTCACCGAACAGATCCAGCTGGGCAAAACGGAACTCTTCCGATTTAAAAGGGCGCGGCTGGAAGCGGGGACAATCAAGCATCACGATGCTAAGAGGCTGCTTGCAGTGCCGGATACAACGCCGGCAAAGTTTACAGATGTCCTGCGATTTATTTTCCATTATTCAGTTTCCTCTGCGAAAGCCTGCAGCCGGCATATGAAACGTCAAAACCACAATCAGCTATTGTCTGCCATGGCGGCAAAATGCTAGATTACTCGAAGAATTACCAGCCTTTTGTGGAATGGACGCAAGTAAAATAGCTTTCGATGGCCAAGTAACAATTTCGGCCGACCAAGTCTGACAGGGGAGTGGAGGTGTAGACCCACAGGGGTGGTCGGGGTCCCGAGAAACCAACGTAACGCAGTTGTGAAAATCTATTGCCACGCCATCTTCATTGACCAGCGGCCCGCTTATGCAGTCTCAAAAACTAAAAATCACCATTCTGGGGACAGGGACCAGTACCGGCGTCCCGGTTATCGGCTGCAATTGTGCGGTCTGCTCGTCCAGCCACCCGTACAATCAGCGAACCCGCTGCAGTGTTCTCCTTAGCTATGGAAAATACAACATCCTGATCGATACCTCAACCGATCTTCGCCACCAAGCCCTGCGCGAAGGTATGCGTCACGTCGATGCGGTCCTCTACACCCACAGTCACGCCGACCATCTGCACGGGATTGACGACCTGCGCAGCTTCAGTCTGTTCTCCCCCGAGCCGATCCCGCTTTACGGCAGCGAAGAGACCCTGGCCCGGATCAGGCGCAGCTTCTGCTATATTTTCGACCCGGCTGAGCACAGCGGCTATATCCCCAACCTGCGGTTATGCCCGATTGCCGGCAGCGTCACCTTGGGCGGTCTGGAGATAACCCCGCTCCCATTGCAGCACGGTTACGGGGTCAGTACCGGCTATCGCTGCGGGCCCTTCGCCTATCTGACCGACTGCAATGCCATCCCGCAACATTCGCTGGAACTGCTGAACGGGCTCGACCTGCTGATTCTGGACGGGCTCCGTTTCAAACCGCATGCCAGTCACTTCAACATTCCCCAGGCTATTGCCATGGCCAAAACCATCGGCGCCCGGCAGACCCTGCTCACTCATCTCAGCCACGATGTCGACCATCTGCGCGATGATGCTGAGCTGCCCGACGGGATCAATCTCGCTTATGACGGCCAGCACCTCTGTCTTGAGGTTGCCACCGAAGTCGCGGAGCAGGTCGAACCATGAGCCCCGAATTACGACTGCACGGGCAGATCAACGACTCGGTAGAGTATTATGCGACCGCTGCCGGTTGTCGATCGGCTCATCAGCATTTCTTCCAGGTGGCCGAAAATGAGCTGCGTTTTTTCGCGCCGGGCAGCGAACTGACCCTGACTGCGGACGAAGTAATTCAGACCGGCATCGGCGGAACCTTCTGCACATACATGTTCGGGGTGGAGCAGCCCCTTGCTGATCTTACCAAACCGGCGATTCACAACCGCCTGATCCTGCTCGGCGCCGGGTACGATCAGGACGGTCAGTTAACCATCAGCGAGCAACCTCGGTTCCGGCAGCCTTACGAGGAAATTTTCCGCCAGGGGCATGCGGTCGATAACTTTTTTTTCTTTGTCGATGGGCTGAGCGGCCACAACAACATCCTCAAACAACAGCAGATTCTGCGCAAGCTCGGCAAACCCCTCAAACGCCTCAGTCAACTGAACCAGCGTGACGACTCCCTGCTGGCGGAAACCTTGCGCACTCTGCTGCCGGAGGGCTGCGCCCTCTTCCTGATCAGGCTGACCAATAGCAAAGGCCGCCATTTCCAGCAGGAGTTCCAAAACCTCTACTACCGCAACCGCAAAATCAGCCCCAGCCAGCTTGAACTGCTGGAGGAGCTGGCGGAAAACCTCCACCTGGACCCCTATCAGCAGGAACGCATCGCCATCGATGTCAGGTATCACCACCGGGACAATTATCGCATCATTGATGAGTACAAAAAGGTGTTGATCGAGGCTTACCAGCAAGGACGCATCGACCAGGCGCAGCATGCCCGGCTACTGCGCCTGAAAACCCTTGCCCTGCGCCAGGAAATTCCCCTCGACCTGCTCGATGCCCTGGACCGAAGGTTGAAGCCGGAGAACGGCCGGATTGCCCGTGAGCCCGAGTACCTGGCGATCACCCGGGACATCCTCCATGACCTGCTTCAGGAAAAAGGGCTCCACAATCAGGATATGGCGCAGATCCTGTTTGCCAAACAGAAAGCACGCCGCCACCACGACAACGGCTTCGAACAGATGTTGCTGGAAACCGGGCAGCTGTTTGACGAACATATTCGCGATGGGGCTCCGCTCTCTTTGCTGGAGGATTTTTCTAGCATCATTACCTTTTTTGACCGTTACGACACCACCCTGACCCAGCTCAGCCGGATTGCTTTTATGGAAAATTTCCATTCCAGTCCGGACTGGCTCGGCAGCCTGTTGCAGAATCGGCAGGAATTCAACAAGCTGGACAAGAGCCTGTTCAACCGGTTGTTTTTTGACGATATCCTGCAAAGCCGCTATCTTGGCCGTTACGGACGGCGCAAGCTTGAGTGTCTGCAAAAAGGGTTGGAAGAGCTCGGCGCCGGAGTATCCTCCGTACAACGCCTGCAGGCCGATCTGAAAATACTCGAGCGTGAGGAACACTTGTACAAGACCATGTTCAAGAGTGTCCGCGAGCGGGTTCAGCGGCATTATTACCGCTACGACACCAGAGCAGAGCAGGAACAGATTTTCCAGGAACTCAACGATGAACTGACCACACGGGGTCAACTTGAGCAGCCGCTCAGCGCGGAACTGTTCCAGGCAGTGATTTTCGATATCAAAAAAGAGGTTCTCTACCTGCGGCAACTGCTGCCGGAAGTTGTGGCCTGCGAAAACCTGGCCCTGCGCGACGATTTTATCGCCAACAGCGGTCTGGACTATTTTCATATCGAAGAACTGGAGCGGGAATATCTCCAGTTGAACGGCCTTGACCAGGAGCTTTTACAGCAGCTCAATTCCAGATAATCGACTGAGGTCTCCATGACACACCCAGAACTCGGCAAAATCCGCAATTTCGGCATTATCTCGCATATCGATGCCGGGAAAACGACGCTTTCCGAACGGATCCTGTTTTATACCGGAGCAATCCATAAAATGGGCGAGGTCCATGACGGTCTGGCGGTGATGGACTGGATGGAGCAGGAGCAGCAGCGCGGCATCACCATTACCGCGACAGCCACCACCTGTAGCTGGCGGGGACATACCTTCAATCTCATCGACACCCCCGGCCATATCGATTTCACCATCGAAGTGGAACGTTCCCTGCGGGCGCTCGACGGCGCAGTCGCTATTTTCAGTGCGGTCGAAGGGGTCCAGCCACAAAGCGAATCGGTCTGGCGCCAAGCAGCCCGCTATCAGGTCCCACGGATCTGCCTGATCAACAAAATGGATCGCATCGGTGCCGATTACCAGCAGGTCCTGACCGCCATCAGCGAAAAGTTACAGGCTACGCCGGTGCTGCTGCAGCTGCCGGTGGGCAGTGAAGAACACTTTCGCGGCGTCATCGACCTGATCCATGAGCAGACCATCACTTTCAACGTAGACGATCAGGGGAAAACGGTCAGCACCGACCGGATCCCGGCGGAGCTGCAGGAGCAGGTCGCCGCAGCGCGCGAGAAGCTGCTTGAGGCCGCCGCCGATTTCGATGACAGCATTCTCAACGATATTCTGGAGGGGAATGCCATTGACGCGCAGCGGTTGTTGGCCGCCCTGCGCAGTGGAGTTATCCGCGGCGAAATTTTCCCGGTCCTGCTCGGCTCGGCTCTGCGCAACAAGGGCATTCAGCCGCTTCTCGATATGATCTGCGCCCTGCTCCCCTCCCCCCTGGAAACGCCTCCGGCCCCGGCACTGCGTCTGGACTCGCGGGAAAAAGTCGCGCTGCCCACCGATCCGAACCGCAGCCTCTGCGCCCTGGCCTTTAAGGTCATCGCTGACGAGGGGCGAAAGCTGACCTATCTGCGCATCTATTCGGGCCGGCTTAAACCTGGAGAGGGGGTCTATAACAGCAGGACCGAAGGGGTCGAAAAAGTCGCCCGGCTGTTCCGCATGCATGCCCACAAGCGGGAAAGAATCGACCTCGCCGAAGCCGGCGACATTGTCGCGGCGACCGGCCTCAAAAATGTCCTCACCGGAGACACCATCAGCGCCGCCGCTGAACCGCTGCAGCTGCGCGGGTTGGAATACCCGGAGCCGGTGGTGTCCCTGGCGGTGGAAGCGAAGACCGTCGAGGACCGGGACAAACTGCCCCTGGCCCTGGAAAAGCTGCAATGGGAAGACCCCACCTTCCGCGTCAAGGAAGATCCGGAAACCGGCCAAACCCTGTTGACCGGAATGGGTGAGCTGCACCTGGAAGTCATTGTGCAGCGGCTGCTTACCGATTTCGGCGTTGCGGTGGTGACAGGTCGGCCGCAGGTCGTTTATCGCGAAACCATCCTCGCCGCAGCCAAGCAGCAGGAAATCTTCGAACGCGACATCGACGGCAAGCTGCATTACGGCGCCGTCACCCTCGAAGTCACGCCAACAGCCCGCAGAAGCGGCCTGGAAATTGTGGTGGCTGAGGAACTCCTCACATCTTGGCCACCGCTGCTGGCCGAAATGATTCGCCAAAAATTGGCCGCGGCCTGCCAGTCCGGTCCGGCCGCGGGCTATCCGCTGACCGACCTGCAGCTGACAATTGTCGAGCTGCCGTATGAAAGTAACAAGACCACCGATCTGGGAATTTCCGCGGCCATCAGCCGGGCAATCCCCCAGGCCTTGAGCAAGGGGAAACCAACCCTGCTCGAGCCGGTCATGGCCCTTGAGCTGGTCGCCCCTTCTGATTATACCGGCCGAGTCATGAGCAGCCTCAATCAGAAACGGGGGCAGGTGGAAGGAATTGTCTCGCGCCCCGGCCAGGATGTGATCCGCGCCACAGTGCCGTTGCTGGAGATGTTCGGCTATATGACCGAACTGCGCAGTGCCACCAAAGGGCAAGGCAGCTTTACCATGGAGTTTTCCCACTTTGCCCAGGCGCCCCCGGAAACGTTGAAGACTTTCGGCCTGCTGCGATGATCCTGGCCCGCATTTCCTTATCTGCCCGACGCCGGCTTAGCAGCAGCCTGATTTTGCTGTTGCTGCTGGTGGTGATCATGCTCCCCGCAACCCGCAGCTTGGTCTTTGATAATTCCCTGTTGCAGCGAGTCGATCAGGCCACCAGCGAACGGGTTGAAGAGTCCCTGACCCGTGCGATTGCCGTCTTTGCCATGGCCCGTCTCACCAATGGCGTCATTTCCGTCATTCAGGAATCACAACTGGAGCTAGCACCGGCCGGGCTGGGCCTGAACCTGGCCTTGGGACAGATCCTCGATCCCCTCAACGATCTGGTCGAACGCTTTTCCTGGGTGATGCTGGCCGCGGTCTCCTCCCTCGGCATCCAACGTTTTCTCATCGCGATAGGCCCCTGGTTTGCGGTCGAGATTCTGGGAACCCTGGCGTTGCTGCTCTGGCTAATCGGCCTCTGGTTGCCGGCCGGGAAACCATTGCAACTGCTCCCCTTGGCACAAAAAATGGTTCTGCTGGCCGTGGTGGTCCGCTTTGCCGTCCCCCTCGCAGCCGGCTTGAATGAAGCGGTTTACCAGTCCTTCCTCGCGGCGGACTACGCCCGGGCAACGGCGGTCATCGCCTCTGGCAACGAAGAGCTGCAGCAATTGAGTAGCCCTGCGACCAAGGCAGGAGAAGAGAGCTGGTGGCAACAATTCCGGACTCGTCTCGGCCAGGCCGAGCGGGCCATCGATTTTGACCGCTTACGCGGCTGGCTGAGTCAGCGGAGCGAACAGATGATCGATAAATTCGTCGCCCTGCTGGTCATTTTTTTACTCAATACCGTCATCCTGCCACTGGTGTTTCTCTGGGCTATCTTCAAACTGTTCAAGTCGCTGCTCCCCTCGGCAACGATGGTCATTGCTCAAAAATTGCCATTCCCTCCCGGCAAACCGGACCACGACAGCAACCCTGACTAAGGAAAAATCAAACCTCGACCGGTTGTGACCCGTCGCTACCTATCAGCAATCAACATTTCCGAATCAGCCGTCGAAACAGTTGCGTCCGGCCGCAAACCAGCAAGATTGAGTTGTCGCCAGCGCCTAGCCCTCACCGCCACCACAAAACACAGCCCTCAGTTATGAACAGATCACCCACCTCAGTACGGACAACGGCCATTCGGCTCATGGCATAGCGAAGACCTATGGAATCATTACTGCCGTCTGAACGGCAGCAGCGATCAACCAAGAAAAGTTTGACTCAGCCAGACCGAATCGTCGAAGATGACACCCCATGACGGGGCGCTGTCGGGGGACTGTCGCCCTCCTGTCGTTACCTTCGTCCAGGAAATCTGCTAGCTTCGATTCAAAACAACGAGGTCTGGAATGCAACTCAGAAAATTACGATTAAGAAAAGGCTGGTCACAGGAACAGTTGGCCCAACTGGGTGGGCTGAGTGTCAGGACTATTCAGCGGATCGAACGCGGGCAAACGCCCTCACTGGAAACGCTGAAATGCCTGGCGGCGGTTTTTGAGATCGACCTGGACGAACTGCAACAGGAGAACACTATGACAATCACCCATGAACAGATCCAAACAGAACAGCAAGCAATTGAACACGTTCGTGACATCAAAGGTTTTTATTCACATCTGATTAAGTATTTGGTTGTGCTGGTGCTGCTATTCATCATCAATTTCCTCACCAATCCGGGTTATCTCTGGGTTTGGTGGGTGGCGTTGGGCTGGGGCATCGGCATCGTTTCCCATGGACTCAATGTCTTTGAAGTTTTCAATTTTTTCGGCCCGGAATGGGAGAAAAAACAGGTCGAAAAAAAACTCGGCCGGAAACTGTAACTCACCGGCCGAAGAATTGTCGCTACTTGCCCTGAGCGGTCGCGCTCACCAGCCTACAGGCTGTGGTGATCGCGACCGGTCTTCTGCAGATAATATTCATAGCCGCCGTCGTAAGGGATCATCTGGCCATGATCGATCTCAAAAACGCGATCCACCAAGGAACGCAGGAAATGCCGGTCGTGGCTGACCAGTAACAGGGTACCGTTGAATTTCTGCAGCGCATCGAGCAGCACCTCGCGCGAGTGAATATCCAGATGGTTGGTTGGTTCGTCCAGAATCAGTAGGTTGAGGGGGCGACCGAGCAAGGTGGCCAGGATCAGCCGCGCTTTCTCACCGCCGGACAGTTTGTCAACCCGCTTGTCCACGTCATCTCCCTGGAACAGAAACGCCGCACAGAGATTGCGCAGCACACCGATGGTCTGCTGGGGTAAAGCGTCCTGAACTGTCTCAAAGACGGTCTTCTTCGGATCGAGCAATTCCATGGAATGCTGGCTGAAATAACCAGGAAAGACATTGGCGCCGATGGTCACCGTCCCCGCACTCGGCACGGTCTGTTCGCAGAGGGTCTTTAAAAAGGTCGATTTGCCAGCGCCATTGACCCCGACCACGGCAATCTTGTCGCCTCGCCGAACCATTCCGGAAATCCCGGAAAAGACCTGTTTCTCGCCACCGCCGTCCAGCGGCCAGTGCTTGGCCAGATCGGCAATGGCAATGACGTGGTCACCACTGCGCGGCGGCTCGGCAAACTCGAAACGGATAGTCTTCTGTTCCGGCGGCAGTTCGATCCGCTCGATCTTTTCCAGTTTCTTCACCCGTGACTGCACCTGGGCGGCATGAGAGGCCCGCGCCGCAAAGCGGGCGATAAACTCTTCTTCCTTGGCGAGCATCTCCTGCTGGCGGCGATAACTGGCTTCCAGCTGTTCCCGGCGCACCTCGCGCTCGCGCAGGTAGAAATCATAGTTACCGGAATAGCTGGTGATGCTGCCGTTACCGACTTCGACAATCCGGGTAACCAACCGGTTCATGAAATCACGGTCATGGCTGGTCATCAGCAGGGCGCCCTGATAATCTTCGCTGAGCCAGTTTTCCAGCCAGACGATCGACTCGACATCCAGGTGGTTGGTCGGCTCATCGAGCAGCAGCACATCGGGATTCAGGGTCAGAATCCGGGCCAGGGCGATGCGCATTTTCCAGCCGCCGCTGAAACTCTCCACCGGCCGGTCATAGTCATCCGGGCCGATGCCGAGACCGGTTAAAACCGCCTGGGCGCGAGATTCCAGGTCATAGCCGCCACGATGTTCGAATTCCTGCTGGGCGTCCCCGTAGCGTTCCAACAGCCGGGCCATTTCGTCATCGCTCATGGGCTCGCACATCTGTGCCTCCATGGCGCTGATCTGCTCCCCCAGTTGGACCGTGGTCTCAGAGGCTGCCACCACCTCGGCCAGGGCGCTGCGCCCCGCCATCTCGCCGACATCCTGGGAAAAATAGCCGATAACGGTTTTCTTGGCACAAGAGATCTCGCCGCTATCGAGGCTTTCCTCGCCGGTGATCAGGCGGAAAATGGTCGATTTGCCGGCCCCGTTGGGCCCGACCAGGCCGGTTCTGCTGCCAGCCAGAATCTGAAAGGATGCATTCTTGAACAGCACCCGGTTGCCATGCTGTTTGGTCATATCGGTCAGATGGATCATCGATAACTCTCTTTCATAAAAATCCGTGCCCAGTTAGCATGATGAACGCAATCAGATCAAGCAAAAACAACCCGGTTGACTTTTCAAAAGCAGCAGGCTCAATGACTGTTGAGCTGCAAGCAAGTTGAATGAACAGAATCGCTTTTAAAAGGAAGATAAAGGGACACAATGAAATGGCGCTAGTTTAAGCACTTTCGTAGCAAACTCGGGACTGTCCCAAGCCCTATCTGGGGCTGTCCCAGATGTTTGTGGCCCTTGAAACGCTGGCGGTTAGCACAGCAAAGACCTGGGAGAAAGTTGATCTTCCACGGGAGACCGGCAGCGACACATGGCAAGAAAATTTTTCAGAACAGCTCAACGATGGTGATGTGATTCGAATCGAATCGAAACGCCCGACGGTGGTGGCCGGTGGTGATTATGGCGAGCCGGCGGACGCAGACAAAAAAAGCCCCGTGGCCAGGAGGGGGACCACGGGGTAAGATTTTGAGAGGTTTCTCGAAAGATATCTACTTTGGCTATCGCCGCTTCGCCTGCCACAACAAAGCGTCGATGGTTAATTTATAACTAAATAAGTCACCTTTGTCAAACAAAAAACATAACTTTTTTTGTTATATTTAAAAAATTCTCCTCCCTGGAAGATTATCTAGCGATTTCAATCTATTAAAGAAACCGAAAACCGGAACAATCTATTCATTTTGACAAGATCATGGCGGCCAATGAGCGCCAACACGGAACTTGCCGGACACCACCGACGGCGTTGTTGTCCTGTCTCCGCAATTGCCCCTTGCGCCGGCTGGCGTTTATCGGCATGGTTAGAGCTGATGGCTCAAACGCACTGCAAAAAGATGCGCGTTTCCTCAGCTGGCAAAATCAATCAGCTCAACGACTCTCATTGATTTTGCTCACCTATCCGTGGGTTCAGCAGGCAAGGAGATCTGGCGATGGAATCGATCTGTAATATTTATCGCATTGGAACCGGACCGTCCAGCAGCCACACCATGGCTCCGCAGCGGGCCGCACGCAATTTTGTCGCCGCTTACCCCGGCGCCGCCCGCTATCGGGTGACCCTGTTCGGCAGCCTTGCCGCCACCGGCCGTGGCCATCTGACCGATCAGGCGCTGTATCAGGTCATTCCCCCGGCTCAGCTTGAGCTATTCTGGCGACCGCAGGAACAGCTCCCGCGCCATCCCAACGGCATGCGCTTTGAAGCCCTCGGCGAAGATGGGGCTCTGCTGGCCACTCGGGACGAATACAGCAGCGGCGGCGGTGCCTTGCTCAGTGATCAGGAGGGGCGCCCGAACGAGATGTCACGTTACCCGCTGACCACCATGGCCGAAATTATCAGCGCCTTGGAGAAAAGCGGGGAATCCCTCTGGGAATTCGTGCTCAGCCATGAAGACCGCCCCTTCCTCGATTATCTCGATAATGTCTGGGATGTCATGACGTCGTCTATCCGCAATGGACTGAGCCATGCCGGGCTGCTCCCCGGTGGCCTCGGTCTGGCTCGCAAAGCGGCCGATTTTTATCGCAAAGCCACCCTCTATAGCACCCATCTGCAGAACAATGCCCGGCTCTGGTCCTATGCCCTGGCCGTGGCCGAAGAAAATGCCGGCGGCGGCATGATCGCCACTGCGCCGACTTGCGGAGCCGGCGGGGTTCTACCGGCGGTTTTGCGCTATCTGAACGAAACCCTGGCCTGCCGCTATGAGGATATTCTGCATGCCTTGGCGACCGCCGGGCTGATCGGTAACCTGGTCAAGCAGAACGCCTCCATTTCCGGAGCCGAAGTCGGCTGCCAGGGGGAAATCGGCACCGCCTGCGCCATGGCCGCGGCGGCGGCGACCCAGCTCCATGGCGGCAGCATCAGGCAGATCGAATACGCTGCCGAGATGGGACTGGAACACCATCTCGGCCTGACCTGTGATCCAGTTGCCGGGCTGGTCCAAATCCCCTGCATCGAACGCAATGCCCACGCCGCTACCCGGGCGTTAAGCTGCTGCCACTTTGCCCTGCTGGCCGGTGGTGAACATAAAATCAGTTTTGACGAGATCACCGCGGTCATGCGCGAAACCGGCCACGCCCTCCCCCTCCTCTACCGGGAAACTTCGACCGGTGGCATCGCCCGCGCCTATCAACGGCGCAACGGTCCAGCCACTGACCAATAAAACGCCTATTTTCACTCCCTTGGTAATAGTTTTGTAAAAACAACTGCCTACAGCTCTTTCCCATGGTCGCTCGTGCTAAATTGAAAGGGTGATATTCAGCCTTCAAGGGGAGCAAAGAATGACCATGAAACGTAACGAAATAACCGGCTACAGTGTGGGAGAAGAGATTGCCAACAGCGTGACCCATGGGATTGGGGTCCTGCTGGCGATCTTGGGGTTGGTCATGCTGGTGGTCTTTGCCAGTCTCCATGGGAATGCCTGGCACATTGTTTCCTGCAGTATTTTCGGCTGGACCCTGCTGCTGCTGTATCTGTCGTCAACCCTTTACCACAGCATCCCTTCACCCAAAATCAAACGCTTGCTGCGGGTCTTCGACCATTCGGCCATTTATTTGCTGATCGCCGGCACCTATACCCCATTCACCCTGGTCAATCTGCGCGGGCCCTGGGGCTGGTCACTGTTCGGCATCGTCTGGGGCATTGCCCTGCTTGGCATCATTCTGAAGCTGACCCCGTACGCCCAGCTGCGCGGGGTATCGACCACCCTCTACCTGATTATGGGCTGGACCGTCATTATCGCTATCAAACCGATGCTGGCGGTCCTGGCCCCGACCGGCTTTACCCTGCTGCTGCTGGGCGGGCTGGCCTATACTTTTGGGGTCATTTTCTACGCCTGGAAGCGCCTCCCCTACGGACATGCGATCTGGCACCTGTTTGTACTGGCAGGCAGCTGCTGCCATTTTTTTGCGGTCTTTTACTATGTAATTCCGCAATAACAGGCCACCAGCCGAGCAGAACACCCTTATTCAACCAGTTCGAAGTCGATTCGCCGCCGCCAGGCTTCGACTTTTTTGACCCGCACCTGCACCAGCATGCCAATCCGGAACTGCTGGCGACGGTGCTCACCGGTTAAACTCCGGGTCAGTGGGTCGAAGTGATAATAATCTCCACGCAGGGTCCGGATGTGGACCAGGCCGTCAATCAGCAGCTCATTCAACTCGACAAAAAAGCCGAACTCCGTCACCGAGGAAATGGTTCCGGCAAACTCTTCGCCGACCCGCCCCGCCATCAGTTGACAGCAACGCAGATCGATCAGATCCCGCTCCGCCTGCACGGCTCGGCGCTCCTGGGCCGAACAGTCACGCCCCAGGGTTTCCAGCTCGGCATGGGAATAGGATGCCGATTTGGGAGCCGCCGCCAGAGCCTGTTTGAGAACCCGGTGCACCACCAGGTCCGGATAACGCCGAATCGGCGATGTGAAGTGACAATAGCAGTCTGCGGCCAAGCCGAAATGCCCCTTGTTATCCGGTGCATAACAGGCCTGCTGCAGGCTGCGTAACAGCTGCTGATTAATCAGCCGCCCCTCCGGACGCTCGGCCACCTCGGCCAATAAGCCCTGCAATGCCTGATGCAGATCTTTCCCCAGCACCAGGCCCACCCCGCATTCTGCAGCCAGCTGTTGCAGGTCCTGCAACTTGAGCAGATCAGGTCGCTCGTGAATCCGGTATAAAAACGGCCACTGCCGCTCCTGTAAAAAGGCCGCAACCGCCTCGTTGGCAGCGAGCATGAACTCTTCAATCAGACGGTGGGCCTGATTGCGCTCGACCCGTACCAGGTCGCACGGCTGGCCGTCCTCAGCAAGAATGATTTCGACCTCAGGCACATCAAGATCAAGGCTGCCTCGTTGCGCCCGCATCCGGGTTAGAATCTGCGCCAACTCGGCCATCTGCGGCAGCTGCTCTCGCACCTCCGGCTCCAGCTGACAAGCGGCGGGGTCATCCAGCCAGGCTGCGACCTGAGTATAAGTCAACCGCGCCCGACTGCGCATGACCGCCGGATAGAATTCAGCAGCCGTGGTCTGACCGTGCTGATCGATACACAACTCGGCAGTCATGACCAATCGATCCTCGGCCGGGTTCAGCGAGCAGATCCCGTTACTCAGAGCTTCGGGCAGCATCGGCAGGCAAAAACCGGGAAAGTAGACACTGGTGCCACGTTCCAGGGCATCAACATCAACGGCGCTGCCGGGCGTAACATAATGAGCCACATCGGCAATACAGACCCAGAGTCGAAAACGACCGTTCGCTTCTTTTTTCAGCGCTACCGCATCATCAAAATCGCGAGCAGTCTCACCGTCAATGGTCACCAGGGGTAAGGAGCGCAAATCAATCCGCTGACTGGCTTCTTCAGAGGAAACCGGCTTGGCAGCTGCCTCGGCCTGGGCCAGGGCTGCAGGTGAAAAACGATGGGGCAAAGCATGGCTACGGATAACGGTGTCGATATCGACCTTGGGATCATCGGCCGGGCCGAGGATCTCGGTGATTTGCCCCGTCGCCGGCAGATCGCGGGCAGCAAAACGCTCCAAGGTCACTTCCACCACGGTTCCCGGCTCAATATTTTTCCGTTTTCCGACCAGCACCGGGCCGGGCAACTTCTGTTCCAGCGGCCAGACCAGCCCTTTGCCGGAGCGCCACTGATAGGTGCCGAGCAACCGGCTATGTGCCCGTTCCAGCACCTGCAGCACCTGCCCGAAAGGGCGCCGGTCACGGTTGGAGACCCGACACTGCACCAGCACCCGGTCGCCATCCATGGCGCTGCCGACATGACGGGCCGGAATGAACAGGTCTTCCTGTTCCTGGCTGTCCACACGCAGAAAACCATAGCCCTGCTCCGCCTGGGCAAAGATTCCCTCCAGGGTACGTTGCTGCTCGGCCAGGCGATACTGTCCTTTGCGTTCGCCAAGCTGCCCGCCGCGCAGCAACTGTTCCAGGACCTTGGTCAGCACCTTGCGCTCGCCGCCGCGCAGCCCGAGCTGGTCCGCGATTTCCCTGCGGGTCAATGACTTTTTGCGCCGCTGACTGAGCAGGCTGATGATTTTTTGTTCCAGACTGTACATAACCATGATAGTGATTTATTCCTGAACATCCTCGATAGAGGCAATCATTGGGAAAGAAGGAAGGCAGCCGCAGCAACAGCCCGGACTACCCCGGTATAGATAGTGAGGAAACAGCAAAAAGCCTACCGAGTACAGTAAATTCCGCTTTTCCCCCGTTTCAATCAAAGGGCGTGCTGCCCTGCCAGAGCGAATTCAGCCGTCAAAATAGATAAAGGTTACCTGCTAACCCAGCTTTGCTTCGGTCCATTGCACAATCATCTTGCGTTCCATCGCGCCAGATTGCCTGGCCAGTTCAACCCCTTTATGAAACAGCACCAGAGTCGGAATGGAGCGGATATTAAGCCGTCCACCGATGCCAGCATCGCTTTCAGTATTGAATTTGGCCAGGCGGACACGCGGTTCCAAATCCTGAGCCGCCGCGCTGAAAGCCGGCGCCATCATCTTACAGGGCCCACACCAGGACGCCCAGAAATCAACCAGCAGCGGGATATCATTCTGTTGCAGATAGCGGTCAAAGGTTGCTGAGGTCAACTCAACCGGACGACCGTTGAACAATGCCTCCTTGCAACGCCCGCAGTTCGGATGAAGGGAAAGCTTGGCCCCGGGAACCCGATTGACAGCCTGGCAATGAGGACAGACCAAGTGAAATGATTCGGACATCGGCTCCTCCATTGAACCCAGATAGATGGAAATCCCTTATAGTTTAACGTTTAAAATTCTAGATACAATTATAATCCGCTTCTCCATGTTGACAGCTTGAACTTGACCAAGCCGCCACAAATAAGTTATTTCGAAAGTATTCTAGGCTATAGTCACTCCGGTAAGACCTGCAGAAGGACGCCGCTATTTCCCTTGTGGATATCAATCATAAAAAGGACTGGCTATGAACTCATTCAAAAAGGTTATTTTCCCTTTACTACTGCTTCTGTTGCTTTTCGGCTGTGATCAATCAAAACCGGAGACATCCATAGAGCCCCAAGGTGAAATCAACCGAGTTAAAGACTCCCGGCAAACGCCCCAGAACCTGACAGAACCCAGTGCGGCAGGTGATGTTCCTTTAAGCGAGACCAAGGAGGATACAGGTAGCCCAGAGCCCGAGGTGAATACGGCAACAAATACTGAGCAGAGTAATCATCCTCCGGAAATAAACTCCGTAGCATTTGAAACACCTTATATTTATAAAGGAGTCGACGTCACCCTGATACCCGATGTCTCTGATGCTGACGGCGACTCGATAGCTCTCAGCTATAGCTGGAATATCAATGGCAACGAATTACCAGAAGAACAAAGTGCGACATTGCCTGGCAATCTCTTTGCCAAAGGAGACAAAATATCCTTTACAGTGAAAGCAGTTGATGACACAGGGGCAGGCCAAACCTATTCCGGCGAGTTCATTATACCTAATGCTCCTCCTCAGTTCGATGCGGATATCCAAAACCAACTTAGTGGAAACAGCTTGGACTTTTATGTCAAAGCAACAGACCCGGACGAGGATCCTCTGACTTTTTCCCTCATTGATGCTCCCAAAGGGATGTCTATTAATCCGGCAACCGGACACATTCATTGGGACAAGGAAAACAACCAGCAAGGCTCTTACAAATTACAGGTCATTGTTGCAGATAACGATGGAGGACAGGGAACTATGGATCTTGACATTCAACCAAGTAATCCTCCTGCTGCCTCCATCACCCAGCCACAGGACCGCCCTTGAAATATCCGCCCCTGCCCAGTGACAGCAATCCGCAACCGAAGCGTTTTCTGGATATCTTCCGTTACAGCCGCCGGGCACTGGAACTGGTCTGGTCGACCAGCCACCGGCTGACGCTGATTTTTGCCCTGTTGACTCTGGTTGTCGGGGTGCTGCCGGCGGCAGTGGCCTGGATCGGTCAGTTAATTGTCGACGGCGTGGTTGCCGCCATCGCCCAGTATCAGCAGACCGGCAACGCCGCAACGACCTTTATTTTGCTCCTGGTCAGCTGCGAAGCGGGCATCGTTACGGTTATCGCTGGAGGGCAGCGCGGCATTTCCACCTGCCAGGCGCTGCTGCGCGCGCTGATGGGGCAGAAGATCAACCTGCTGATCCTGGAAAAAGCCCAGCAATTGAGTCTGAGTCAGTTTGAAGACTCGGAATTTTACGACAAGCTGACCCGGGCGAGGCGGGAGGCCTCAACCAGACCGCTGAGCCTGGTCACCGGGACCTTCGGCCTGGTTCAAAATGGGATTTCCCTGATCAGCTACGGCGTCCTGCTGATTCAATTTTCACCGTTGACGGTGCTGATTCTGATCCTGGGCGGAATTCCAGAGTTTCTAGCCGAAGCGAAATTTTCCGGGGATAAGTTCCGCCTGTTCCGCTTCCGTTCACCGGAAACCCGCATGCAGATGTACCTGGAAACGGTCCTCGCCCGCGAAGACTATGTCAAAGAAGTCAAACTGTTCCAGCTCGCCCCCCGCCTGCTGCGGCGCTATCGGGAAATTTTTGCCAAACTGTTTGCCGAAGACCGCCAATTGACCCTGCGCCGCGACCTGTGGGGATTTCTTCTCGGGCTGCTGGGGACCGCCGCTTTCTATGGAGCCTATGCCTGGATTGCCCTGGCCGCCATCCACGGGGTGATCAGCCTCGGCCAGATGACCATGTATCTGCTGCTCTTCAAGCAGGGACAATCAGCAGTTTCGGCCAGCCTCAAAGCCATCAGCGGAATGTACGAAGACAATCTCTACCTCTCCAACCTCTACGAATACCTTGAGCAGCCGGTCCCCACCGTTAACGGCGCATTGCCGCAAGGGCCGCGTCCCGGCGATGGCCTGCGCTTCGAGGAGGTCTGTTTTCGCTATCCGGACAGCGACCAAGCGGCATTAACAGAAGTCAGCCTGCACCTGCAGCCAGGAACAAGCCTGGCCCTGGTCGGGGAAAACGGCTCCGGCAAAACCACCCTGATCAAATTGCTCACCCGTCTCTATCCCCCCAGTTCGGGGCGTATCCTGCTTGACGGGCTCGACCTGCAGCAATGGGATGCCGCCGCCCTGCAACGCCGGATTGGGGTCATTTTCCAGGATTTCGGACGTTACCAGTTCCTGGTCGGAGAGAATATCGGCGCCGGCGATGTCGACCATTTTGAAGACCGCAACCACTGGCAACAGGCGGCTGAAAAAGGGATGGCGACAGACTTTATCGACAAACTGCCGAACCGCTATGAAACCCAGTTGGGCAAATGGTTCAAGGGGGGCCGGGAACTTTCCGGCGGACAGTGGCAAAAAATCGCCTTGGCCCGTGCTTTCATGCGCACCCAAGCCGACCTGCTGGTCCTTGACGAACCGACCGCTACCATGGACGCCGCCGCGGAAGCGACCATTTTCGAGCATTTCCGGGAATTGAGTCAGGGCAAAATGACCATACTGATTTCCCACCGCTTTTCCACCGTGCGCATGGCCGACCAGATCATCGTGCTGGAGGGTCATTGAACAGGGCAACCATGACCAGCTCATGGCCTTGAATGGTCGCTATGCCCAGCTGTTTTCATTACAGGCCAAAGGTTACCGCTAGCCCGCCACAAAAATCAGTGCCGACAATTATTAATATTGTCAAAATCAGGAACTTATCCTACTCTTTCGCAGGCCCCTTCCCTTAGCGAAACCAAGATGACAGTTCTGAATCATTTTATTCGAGAGCTTCCTCCCCGCCCTGCCAGACAGACCTTTTGGCGGTGGATTCTCGCCGGAGGTGCATATGCACTGCTGGTCACTCTTGCGGCCTGTGCTCCGGTCGGTCCGGACTACCAACCGCCACAGCAGGAGTTGCCTCCGGCCTGGAGCCACAACGACACGGCAACCGCCCAGCCTTTGCCCGCGGAAAAACTGGATCGCTGGTGGACTCTTTTTGACGATCCCACCCTCACCTCATTAATCGAACGGGCCAACCGTGCCGCCCCTGATATCAGAATCGCTGCAGCACGGATTGCCCAGGCCCGTGCCCAGTACCGGATCACCAGCGCTGCACAGTTCCCCGGGGTGACCGCCCAAGGGGATTATTCCTCCAGTAGAAAAAGCGCAAACGTCTCCGGCAGTTCCAGCGGAACAACCCAGGAGTTGTTTCAGGCCAATTTCGATGCGACCTGGGAAGTGGATGTTTTCGGCGGGATCAGACGGTCCCGGGAAGAAGCGGAGGCACGCTTCGGCGCCGCCTGGGAAAACGGCAACGCCATGCGGATCTCCCTGGCAGCTGAAGTCGCCCGCAATTACCTGACCCTGCGCGGCAGTCAGGAACGCCTGACAATCAGCCTGAAAAATATCGATATTCTGCAGCAGACTCTGGATTTGGCAAAGGGGCGTTTTGCCAGCGGACTGGGGAATCGCCTGGAAGTTGCCCAGGCGGAAACCCAATTGAACCTGAGCAAGGCGCAATTACCATCATTACAGAATACCATCGGTCAGACCATGCAGCGCCTTGCCTTGTTGCTGGGTCTGCCACCACAAGGCTTAACCAGCGAACTGACCGCCAGCCAGCCCCTGCCGCAACTGCCGCTCTTGTTGCCGCAGACCCTGCCGTCTGAGCTGCTGCGCCGCCGCCCCGATATCCGCCAGGCAGAACGCGAGCTGGCGGCTGCCACCGCGGCCGTCGGCGTGGCCACCGCGGAGCTGTTTCCCCATTTTTCCCTGACCGCGTTGATCGGCCTGCAAAGCAACCACCTGGACAACCTGCTCAGCAGCGGCAGCCGTTACTGGAGTACCGGGCCGGCAGTTCGCTGGTCGTTGTTCAATGGCGGCCAGATCCGGGCTAATATCGATCTGCAACAGGGCCGGCGGGAAGAAATTCAGGCGGCCTACGAAAAAACGGTGCTGACCGCTCTCAATGAAACGGAAAGTGCTCTTCTTGCCCTGGTCAGCGAAGCGAACACCCGAGCCGCCCTGGTCACCGCAGTGACCACGAGCCAGCGCGCGGTCGAACTCGCCAGCGGCCGTTACCGAAGCGGCTTGACCGATTTCCTGGAAGTTCTGCTGAGCGAACGAACTTTTTTTCAACTCCAGGATCAACTGCTCCTCAGCCAACAACAGACCGCCATTAACATGGTCGCCCTGTTTAAAGCCCTGGGTGGCGGTTGGCCCCTCGACACGGAACCAGCCCCCGCAGTGACAGCAACGCCATGACAACCAGCCGAAAAGACTTTGCCATGAACCAGACCATCGCCACATCCGGTTGTTCCGGACCCTGCTCCTCCAGGTTTCGCCAATTTCTGCAAGGGGTGGCGTTGCTGCTCTGCCTGACCCTGCTGGCCGCCTGTTCCGACCTCAGTGCAACCGATAACAAGGGGAGCAAAAAAGCCGCCAAACCGGTCCCGGTCAGCATGACCCAGGTCCGCCTGGACGATGTGCCCATCGAGCTCAAAACCATCGGCTCGGTGGAACCGTTTGCCTCGGTCGCCATCAAATCCCAGGTCGATGGCGTTCTTGAACAAGTCGGTTTCAAAGAAGGCGATCGGGTTAACAGCGGCGCCATCTTGTTCAAAATCGATCCCCGCCCATTTGCCGCCAGGGTCGCCCAGGCTCAGGCCGATCTGGTCAAAGACCGGGCTGCGCTGGACAACGCTCGCAAGCAAGCGGACCGTTACTCTACAGCCGCCGCCAACGGCTATGTCTCCGCAGAACAGGCGGATGAAGCGCAAACCAGTGTCGCCACGCTGGCAGCAGTACTGGAAGCTGATAAAGCCGCCCTGGCCAATGCCCAGCTCAATCTTGACAACTGCGTGATCCGGGCGCCCATTTCCGGATTCACCGGAGCCCTCCTGGTGGATCCGGGCAATCTGGTCAGGGCTGCCGCGGACCGGCCGCTGGTCACCATCAATCAGGTTTCACCGATCAAGGTCAGCTTTACCCTGCCGGAACAGAATCTTGCCCAACTCAGAAGCCACCTGCCTTCGGCCCAGGTGCAAGTCAGTCTCAGCGACAACGCAACAACAGAGCAGACCCGGACCGGCCGCATCTCCTTTATCGATAATATGGTCAATCAGACCACCGGCACCATCCGGCTGAAAGCCAACTTCGAAAATACCGATGCCGCCCTGTGGCCGGGGCAGTTCGTGCCGGTGCGCGTGCAACTGACGATCCGCAAAGGTGCTGTTGTCGTTCCGACCGAGGCCGTTCAGACCGGCCTGGACGGCGATTATGTCTATGTTGTCGGCGCAGATCAGCGGGCGAAATTACGCCCGGTCAAGGTTGCCTTTAATACCAGCACCCTGGCGGTTATCGACCAGGGGCTGACGACTGGCGAAACGGTCGTCACCGATGGTCAGTTACGCTTGCAGGAAGGTGCCACTGTCAAGCCGGTGGCAAGCGGTGGTGATTCCGCCGGGGCTGCGCAGTGAACATCTCAGCCCTGTTCATCCGCCGTCCGGTCATGACCAGCCTGGTCATGCTGGCGATCATGATTTTTGGTGCCTTTGCCTACCAGCTGCTGGCGGTCAATGACCTGCCGAACATCGACTTTCCGACCATCCAGGTCCGGGCCAACCTGCCGGGAGCCAGCCCGGAGACCATGGCCAGCGCCGTCGCCACCCCGCTGGAGCGACAGCTGTCGACCATCGCCGGCATTGATTCCCTCAGTTCCACCAACGGGGAAGGCTCGACCATCATCACCATCCAGTTTTCCCTGGAGCGCGATATCGATGCTGCGGCCCAGGATGTACAGACGGCGATTTCTCAAGCGGCGCGTAGATTGCCGCGCGACATGCCCAACCCGCCATCGATCCGCAAAGTCAACCCGGCCGATTCATCGATTCTCTACCTGGCCCTGAGTTCGGCATCCCTGCCCCTGGCCGAAGTCAACGATTTCGCCGATACGATCATTGCCCCACGGATTTCAATGGTCAACGGGGTGGCCCAGGTGAATGTCTTCGGTTCCCAGAAATATGCGGTGCGCATCGGCCTGGATCCGCGTAAATTGGCCAACCTGAAAATCGGCCTGGATGAAGTGGAACAGTCCCTTGGCGCCTGGAACGTCAACCTGCCCACCGGAGGGCTGGAAGGTAAAAACCAGGCTTTTACCATCCAGGTCAGCGGCCAGCTTTACAACGCCAAAGCCTTTCAGGATGTGGTGATCGCTTATCGTGAGCAGGCCCCGGTGCGCTTGCGAGACGTCGCTACGGTCACGGACAGCGTCGAGAATAACAAGGTCGCGGCCTGGTTCTACACCAAAGAAAAAACCGCTCGGGCCATCATTCTGGCCATCCAGCGGCAGCCCGGCACCAACACCATCCAGGTGGTCGACAACATCAAACAGCTGCTCCCCGAGTTGCACCGACAGCTGCCCGGCGGGGTCAGCCTCAATCTGATGTACGATCGCTCCGGTTCGATCCGCGAGTCGGTTGCCGAAGTCAAATTCACCCTGCTGCTGACCATCGGCCTGGTCATCATGGTGATATTCCTGTTTCTGCGCAATCTCCCGGCGACACTGATTCCGAGCCTGGCCTTGCCGCTCTCCATTGTCGGCACCTTCGCCGCCATGTACCTGCTCGGTTTTTCCATCAACAACATCACCCTTATGGCGCTGACCCTGTCCGTCGGCTTTGTCGTCGATGACGCCATTGTCATGCTGGAAAATATCGTCCGTCACATGGAACAGGGCGAATCACCCCGGGAGGCATCCTTTCACGGCGCACGGGAGATCGGCTTCACCATTTTGTCGATGACCATCTCCCTGGTGGCAGTCTTTATCCCGGTCCTGTTCATGGCCGGTATGCTGGGGCGGGTGCTGCATGAATTTGCCGTGACCATTTCGGTGGCCATTTTGATTTCCGGCTTTGTCTCCCTGACCCTGACCCCAATGCTCAGCAGCCGGTTCCTCCACCCCTATGGCGAAAAACGGCATGGTCGGCTGTATAATTTCATGGAACGGTTCTTTGACGGCTGGTTGCGGTTGTATGAAAGAAGCCTCCGCCGAGTCCTGCGCTTTCGCCGCTCCGCACTGATTTTGACCTTGGCCCTGACCTTGCTGACCCTCTGGCTGTTCACACGGATACCGACCGGGCTTTTCCCGCCCGACGATGTCGGGGCGCTGCGCGGCATCACCGAAGGAGCCCAGGGGGTCTCCTTTGATGAGATGAAACGCAACCAGACCCAACTGGCGCAGATCCTGATCCGGGACCCGGATGTCGAAGCCTTCATGTCCTCGGTCGGCGCCGCCGGCTCACGGGTCGGTTCCAACAGCGGCTTCATGTTTATCCGACTCAAGCCCCGTTCCGAACGGCAGGCCAGCGCCGACCAGATCATCCAGCGGCTGCGGCCGCAACTGGCGGGAATTCCCGGGATCAGAATTTATCTGCAGAACCCGCCGCCGATCCGTTTGGAGACCAAAAGTTCCAAGGCCCAGTTCCAGTTTGTCCTGCAGAGTCCCGACAGCGCCGAGCTCTACGCACGCGCCTCGACCTTCGAGGAACAGCTGCGCGGCCTGCCGCAGCTGCAGGATGTTGCCTCCGACCTTGAAATCAAGAATCCACAACTGAATCTGACCATCGATCGCGACCGCGCCGCGGTGCTCGGCATCACCGCCGAACAGATTGAAAGCACGCTCTATTCGGCATTCGGTTCGCGTGAAGTCTCGACCATCTACACCCCCAACAACCAGTATCAGGTCATCATGGAGTTGGAACCTCGTTATCAGACCGATCCGACGGCTCTGGAGCTGCTCTATATCAGAGCGGCGGGCGGCGAGTTGGTCCCCCTGACCGCACTGGTTAAAATCGCCAAGGGGCTGGGTCCCTTATCGGTCAATCATTTGGGGCAGATCACCGCGGTGACCTTTTCCTTCAACCTGCAGCCCGGCGTCCCGCTGGGCAACGCGGTCGCCGCCGTCGAACGGGAAGCCGCTACCCTGCCCGCTTCCATCAGCACTGGTTTCCAGGGTGCGGCCCAGGTTTACCAGGCCTCCACCAAAGGGCTGGCCCTGTTGCTGGTGCTGGCCATCCTGGTGATTTACATTGTGCTGGGGATTCTTTACGAAAGTTACATTCACCCGCTGACCATCCTTTCCGGTCTGCCCGCGGCCGGGTTCGGCGCTCTTTTGACCCTGATGGCTTTTCATAAGGATCTGAACCTCTATGCCTTTGTCGGGATTATCATGCTGGTCGGGATTGTCAAAAAGAATGCCATCATGATGATCGACTTTGCCCTGGAAGCTCAACGCAAAGACGGCCTGCCCCCTTTGGAAGCCATTTATCAAGGCTGCCTGATCCGTTTCAGGCCGATTATGATGACGACCATGGCAGCCCTGGCAGGAACCCTGCCGATTGCCATCGGCATCGGTGCTGGTGCCGATGCCCGTCGCCCCCTCGGGCTGGCGGTGGTCGGCGGCCTGCTGGTCTCGCAGTTGCTGACCCTCTATATCACGCCGATTATCTACTATTATCTTGATAAAGTTCAGGCGACGGTGAAAAACCGTTGGCGGCGGTCCGACCGGGAAACAGAACAACGCCAAGACTCGGCTTCGCGTTCCGGGCAGATCATTCCATAGTGGCGCCAGCTGCAAGCTTTCCGGGTCCTGCCCGGCAGCCAAGGGCAACTTTCTGAGGCGGGAATTGTCAATTGGTAAGACCAAAAAAAAGACCCCGGCAGGGGATGATGCTGCCGGGGCAAAAACGTGAGGAGAGAGATCACGTGTCAAGCTTGGATATTTTTGTTCCTTAGTACTTCCGCCAGGATTTCGACGGTATGACGGGCGCGTACCTGAACATCGGCCTTGTCCAGCCCACCGCGGATCTGCATCATGCAGCCCGGGCAGTCCATGGCCACGGTATTGGCCCCGGATTTACTGATATCAGTCACCTTATCGGCCAGGATCTTCGCCGATATCTCCGGGTGACTGGTTAAAGAGTAAGAACCGCCGAAGCCGCAACAACGATCGGCATGAGCCATTTCTACCAGATCCAGCCCGGCGCTCTGCAGCAGTTGCCGCGGCTGGGTCGAAACGCCGATGCCGCGCTTCAGGTGGCAGGAATCGTGATAGGTCACTTTTTCCTTCTTGGCTGCCGCTTTGAACAGGTCTGCTCCATCGAGGTATTCCAGAATGAAGCTGGAAGCATCGACGGTTTTCTCGGCCAGAACCTTGGCTCGGTCAACCCATTCCGGACTATCCTTCAGATACTCGGCGAAGTTCTGTTTCAATGCCACCGCACAGGTCGGGCAGGTGGTAAGAACAAAATCAGGGTTCTCTTCCAGCATGGCCGTGATATTCTGCCGGGCCAGTTCGACGGAGGTTTCCTTGTCACCGGAGTAGCTCGCCGGAATCCCGCAGCAGTTTTGCCCTTTGGGGTAAAAGACTTCGACATTCAGGGCATTCATGACCTGAATCAGGTCCAGCCCCAGTTCAGGATAAAGGAAATCGTTGGCACAGCCGCCGAACAGGGCAACCCGGTAGCGCGGCTTGGCAAGCTTCTGCTCTTGCTTATCAAAACAGTCGCGCAAAGCGGTATCTGCCACCGCGGGCAGGGTCCGCCATTCGGTCAACGGCGAGAAGAACAGCGGCAGGTGACGGATGGTCCGCTCGCCCCGGGTCACCGGTTTCTGCAGCTTGCTAGCCGCGCGAATCAAAGTATGGAACAGCTTGCGGTTCTGCATGACTTTGCGGAAGACCAGGGCCTTGCCGGTGCCGATCCCTTCCTTGTCACCGATGGTTTCCCGCAGATGGAGGATGATCTCTTCCAGATCGATCTGGCTCGGACAGATGGCGACACAGGAACGACAGCCGATACAGGCCTTGACCAGTTCGGCGGCATTGTCCAGACCGTGATAAAAAGCGGTCAGAATAATACCGATGGCACCGATATAGATATGCCCGAAAACATGGCCACCGACGGTCTGGTAAACCGGGCAGACGTTGGCACAGGCGCCACAGCGGATACAGTTCAGGGCGTCTTTGCAATGCTCGGACTCGGCAAGCTCACTGCGCCCGTTGTCGAGCATGACAATGTGCAGCTCCTTGTCGCCGCCTTCACAGGGGACCGCACCACGGATCCAGGTGGTATAGGAGGTCAGCAACTGGCCGGTAGCATTTTTCGGCAGGACCTGGACGATCCGCGCCGCGTCTTCCAGCGTCGGGACGATCTTTTCCGTGCCCATCAGCACCACGTGGACCTTGGGCACCGTCGACGCCAGCCGGGCGTTCCCTTCATTGGTGACCAGAGCGATCCCGCCTGTTTCAGCCACCGCGATATTGGCTCCGGTGACGCCGATTTCGGCTTCCAGATAGCTGTTGCGCAGAAAATTACGCGCCACTTCGACCAGATGCTCAATCTCTGCGGGCTCTTCCTTACCGGTTTGCCGGCCGAACAGCTCGGCAACTTCTTCCTTGAACATGTGAATCGCCGGCATAACCATATGGCTGGGACGCTGCCCGGCCAACTGCACGATCCATTCGCCGAGGTCGGTCTCCAGGGCACGGACGCCGCTGTCGGCCAGGGCATGATTGAGGTGAATTTCCTCACTGACCATGCTTTTACTTTTCACCACCAGTTTGGCTGCTTTTTTCACGGCCAGCTCGGCGATATAACGATTGGCATCATCCGCGGTGGCCGCACGGTAAACCGTGGCCCCGGCAGCTGTGGCCTGATCGATAAACTGTTGTTGCAGCTGCTCCCGATCGATACAGGCTTGTTTTTTCATCGCGGAGATATTGCCGCGCAGCTCTTGAAAATCGAGTCCGGAAAAGGCCTTTTCCCGGGAGACCAGATAAGCATCTCCGAACCGGTGCAAGGCTTCCTGCAACTTGGGTGTCGCCAATGCTCCATCTATTTTTTTGCGGTAACTTTTGGCACGCTGCTTACTCATTGGAACCTCCCTACATTTCCAGCGGATCGCTGGATAAACCTGAAACCAGCAGAATATGGAGTTGCTTGGGACCATGCACACCGATGGTCAGCACCCGCTCGATATCAGCCGTCCGGCTTGGGCCGGTGATATAGGCGACAAAATTCCGGCCGTCACGGCGGTGCAGTTCCCGCATCGGGGGGACGGCAGCCAAGCCATCGGCGACGATCTTGTCGGGATCGAGCAGAGCAAAATGTTGCGGAGGAAAAGTGGTGGTCAGGCGGACTTCTTCGGCGGTACTGTCCAGCACCAAAGACCCGGTGTCGGCGATGGCAAAATTGACGCCCGTGACCCCGGCGGCGGCATTCAGGACATCCGCCCGATGTGGCTCGGTAATGACAAACAGCCCTTCTTTTTCAAGGGCCTCCTTCAATTTCAGACGCTCTCCAGACGCAAAGGCCGGCAGCAGCACTGGGCCGGAAACCCTTGCCGCGACATAAGCAGCGACGGCTTCGGCAGAATCGACGGTCACCATAGCCGCCCCGGCAGTTTCTGCCGACTGAGAAAATCGTTCGAGAAGTTCTGTTCGTGTCATAGCAAATCTCCCTCAACTGGTCTGACCAGTAGAATATATGACCAAATAATCCTGTCAACAAAAAAAACAATGTGTGTAATTTCACCACTCCGATAGCCCATTGTTTGGCCTCTTCCCTCTAAAACGCACCAAGGGTCGCAACACAGCAGGGGGCAAGCTCCCCAAGCTGTGCCATTGACTCATTCAAATCTCATATGATTCATTTCTGGGTCAGTTTTTTATATTTAAATTTCAATAGTTTAAAAATTCTTAAAGATATTTGAATCAATATTTAATCAATGCCGATTCTGCTTGTTACGGCCCTGGCCCAACAAATCCACAGACATAGAACATTTTTTTAAAATGGAACAAATATTGCTCTTCATCAAACCAGAAAACCCTTCACAGACCAGGAGGAGATAAAATGGAAGACGTGTTTGTCGTATCCGCATTAAGAACCCCGTTTGGTTCTTTCGGCGGTTCCCTGTCCGATGTCAGCGCTCCTGAACTGGCGTCCCAGGTCATCAAAGAGTTGCTGCAACGCAATCAATTGAGTGGTGAACAGGTCGACGAGGTTATCATCGGCCAGGTCCTGCAGGGCGGTTCGGCACAGGCGCCGGCCCGGCAGGCCATGCGCAGCGCCGGTCTGCCCGACAGCGTTCACGCCATGACCATCAACAAAGTCTGCGGCAGCGGTCTCAAGGCCATGATGCTAGGCGCCGACGCTATTGCTCTGGGGCACTCCTCAATTGTTATTGCCGGGGGCATGGAAAGCATGTCAAAAGCGCCCTATGCCCTCCCCGGGGCTCGTTTCGGGCAGCGCCTCGGCAACGGGGAAATGCTCGACCTGGTGGTCTATGACGGTCTGCAGGACCCGTACAGCAAACGGCACATGGGCGAAATCACTGAAGACTGGGTTGCCGGTCACGGCCTTAGCCGCGCCGAGCAGGACGACTTTGCCGTGCGTTCTTACCGCCTGTCGCAGGCGGCCGTGAAAAACGCCACCTTCCAGGACGAACTGGTTGCCGTGGTAAAAAAATCCCGCAAGGGGGATATCACCATCAGTGAAGACGAAGAGCCATTCCGCGGCAGCATCGACAAGCTGGTCGAACTGCGGCCGGTATTCAGCAAGACCGGCACCATCACCGCTGGCAACGCCTCGACCATCAATGACGGCGCCGGCCTGGCTATTCTGGCCGGGGAACAGGCGGTCAAAAGCAACAATCTGCAACCGTTGGCCCGGCTCGTCGCGAGCACCACCAACAGTATCCATCCGGACAAATTCGCCGAAGCTCCGGTCGACGCCATCCGCAGCTGCTGCGCCCGGGCCGGACTTCACCTTGACGACATCGGCCTATTTGAAATCAATGAAGCCTTTGCTGCCGTGCCGCTGGTCGCCATCAAACAACTGGGCCTGGCGGTCGACAAAGTCAACGTCAACGGCGGGGCGGTCTCCATCGGCCACCCCATCGGCGCCAGCGGCGGACGCCTGGTGGCAACCCTGCTACGGGAGATGAAGGCCCGGCAGCAAAAATACGGTCTGGCAACACTCTGCATCGGCGGCGGTGAAGCCGTTGCCGCAATTTTTGAACTTGTCTAACAACCGCTAAAGCTCCGCCCGGCCTCCTCTCAACGATGAGAGGAGGCCAACTCCAGCTGGCTGCCACAGGAGGCATACAATGTTCAAAAAACTGACCCATTTCTGCGTCAAACTGGTACAACGCTACCTGCCCGACCCGTTTTTGTTCTGCATTATTCTGACCCTGATTGTCTTTATCGGCGGGGTCACCCTGACCGGCCAGGGCCCAATGGATATGATCATCCATTGGAATAAGGGCTTCTGGACCCTGCTCGCGTTTTCCATGCAGATGGTGCTGGTCCTGGTGACCGGCCATACCCTGGCTCACGCCCCGGTCATCCAGAAAGGTCTCCAGGCCTTGTCCCGCCCCGCTGACACCCCGAGTAAGGCGATCATGGCGGTGGCCTTTATTTCAGCCATTGCCTGCTGGATCAACTGGGGATTCGGCCTGGTGATTGGTGCCCTCTATGCCCGGCAGCTCGCCAAGGAGGTCAAAAACGTCGATTATCGACTGCTGATCGCCTCAGCCTACACCGGCTTCCTGGTCTGGCATGCCGGCATTTCCGGCTCAATCCCCCTGAAGATTGCTACAGCCGGCCCAGATCTGGCCAAAATGACCAAAGGAGCCGTGGTTGATCCGCTTTCCACCAGCGCCACTATCTTCGCCCCCTTCAACATGATCATCGTGGTGATTCTGATCCTGACCCTGCCGCTGATCTGCCGCTCCATGCACCCGAGCAAAGAAGAGACGGTCAGCTTCGATCCGACCGTACTCGACGAGCAGCCCAACCCCACAGCCCCGGCGGACAAAAACAAGACCCCGGCCGACTGGCTGGAAAACAGCCCGCTGCTGTCGATCCTGATCGGCATCATGGGACTGGTCTACATTATCTTCTACTTTGCCAAGAACGGCTTCCAGCTCAACCTGAACATTGTCAACTTCATCTTCCTGTTCGCCGGGATCATCCTCCACGGAACCCCGCGCCGCTTTCTTGATGCCATCACCGTGGCGGTCAAGGGCTCGGCCGGGATCATCCTGCAGTTCCCGTTCTATGCCGGGATCATGGGGATGATGGTCGGCAGCAACATGGACGGACTGTCCCTGGCCGGACTGATGTCCAACTGGTTTGTCGATATCTCCAATCCGACCACCTTCCCGCTGTTCACCTTCTTAAGCGCCGGCCTGGTCAACTTTTTCGTCCCCTCCGGCGGCGGCCAGTGGGCCGTGCAAGCGCCGATCATGATGCCGGCCGGTGCTGCCCTCGGTGTCCCGGCGGCAAAAACCGCCATGTCGATTGCCTGGGGCGACGCCTGGACCAACATGATCCAGCCCTTCTGGGCTCTTCCGGCGCTGGGTATCGCCGGCCTCGGTGCGCGGGATATCATGGGTTACTGCCTGGTGGTCATGTTTTATTCCGGCATCATCATCGCCCTTGGACTCGTCCTGCTTTAACGGCAGGCCGGCTTGGCAACCGCCAGCCGGGAACAGAACAGACACCGCTCGCTTCGTGCGCGCAACCAACTCTAACGAAGCTTTCGCAACAGCAAGGAGGCACAGAAGATGAAACCGATCTATACGGACGCCGCCAAGGCGCTGGAAGGTCTGACCAAAGACAATATGACGGTTGCCGCCGGGGGCTTCGGCCTCTGCGGTATCCCCGAAAACCTCATCAAAGCGCTGCGGGACAGCGGAGTCACCGGGCTGACCGTGGCCAGCAACAATGCTGGGGTTGATGATTTCGGCCTGGGCTGGCTGTTGCAGACCCGTCAGATCAAAAAAATGATCTCTTCTTACGTGGGCGAAAACGCCACTTTTGAACGGCAGTTTTTAAGCGGCGAGCTGGAACTGGAGCTGACTCCCCAGGGAACCCTGGCGGAAAAACTGCGCGCCGGTGGGGCCGGCATCCCGGCGTTCTTTACCCGCACCGGCTACGGCACGGTCCTGACTGAAAACAAACCGGTCCAAAGCTTCGGCGGTAAGGAGTATGTCCTTGAAGAAAGCATCACCACCGACCTGGCCATTGTCAAAGCCTGGAAAGCCGACAAGGCCGGCAACCTGGTCTATCGCTACACGGCCAACAATTTTAACGAAGCCTGCGCCAAGGCCGGCCGGGTCACGGTCGCTGAAGTTGAGGAAATCGTCGAAATTGGCGAACTCAACCCCCATGAAATCCACACCCCCGGCAACTATATCGACCGGATCCTGCTCAGCAAAGACCTCGAAAAGCCCATCGAGCAATTGACCCTGGCCGGCAAAGTCAGTGTCAAAGGTTTTTCGCCGGCCCGCGAGTGGCAGGCCAAGCGGATCAGCCAGGAGTTCAAAAACGGCATGTATGCCAACCTCGGCATCGGCATGCCAACCCTGGTCGCCAACTACATTCCAGACGATATTACCGTGACCCTGCATGCCGAAAACGGCCTGCTCGGGGTCGGCCCGTTCCCACAGGAAGGCCAGCAGGATCCGGACCTGATCAATGCCGGCAAGCAGACCATCACCTGGTTGCCGGGCGGAGCCTTCTTTGACAGCGCCGAATCCTTCGCCATGGTGCGCGGTGGCCATATCGACCTCTCAGTTCTTGGCGCCATGCAGGTCTCGCGCTTCGGCGACCTGGCCAACTGGATGATCCCCGGCGCCATGGTCAAAGGTCCGGGCGGGGCCATGGATCTGGTCTCGGGCGTCAAGAAGATCATCATCATGATGGACCATTCCGCCAAAGACGGCTCCTCCAAACTGATGGAGGAATGCACCCTGCCGCTGACCGGCAAGAACGTGGTCGATATGGTGGTGACCGATCTGGCGGTCTTCGAGGTCGACCCGGAAAGCGGGCTGACCCTGGTCGAACTGGCGCCGGGTTCATCCGTTGAGCAGATCAAAGAGAAAACCGGCTGTCCGTTTACCATTGCAGCGGACTTGCGCTGAGTTAGCGAGCGCACCTAAGAAAAGACTCTTCGACAACCGGATCAATGTCACCCAGCTCCCGGCGACGGGAAGATATCGGCACAAGAACAGCTGAAGGGGCGCTGCTTGCAGCGCATCCCTTCAGCGGCCCCCTCTCCTGAGAGAGGGCGGCAACATCTGGTCCATTCATATTTTTGCGAGGAGACTCACTTATGGCACAACGTATTGCAGTTGTTACCGGAGCAGCCAGCGGCATCGGTTTGGCCGTTGCCCAGGCCCTGGCCGCAGGTGGCGACCAGGTCGTCATGGCGGATGTCAACGCAGCGGCCGGAGAGCAGGAAGCCGAAAAAATCGGCGCACTGTTCGTCAAATCCGACCTGTCCCAGCGCAGCGGCTGCCGGCAGCTGATCGACACCACCATCGACCGGTTCGGCCGGGTCGATATCCTGATCAGCAACGCCGGCATTCAGCATGTCAGCCCGGTGGAAGATTTTCCCGAGGACAAATGGGACTTCATGATTTCATTGATGCTGACCGCCCCCTTTTTACTGACCAAATACAGCTGGCCGTCAATGAAGCAGAACGGCTGGGGCCGGATTATCCACATCAATTCCGTCCACGGCCTGATCGCATCCCCGTTTAAATCGGCCTATATCTCTGCCAAGCACGGCGTCTCGGGCCTGACCAAAACCACGGCCCTGGAAGGCGGCCCCTTAGGAATCACCGTCAACTCCATCTGCCCGGCTTATGTCAGAACACCGCTAGTCGATAATCAGATCGCTGACCAGGCCAAGACCCATGGGCTGTCCGAAGATGAGGTCATCGAACAGATCATGCTCAAAAACGCCGCGGTCAAACGCTTGATTGAACCGTCGGAAATAGGAGATCTGGTGACCTACCTGTGTTCGGACAAGGCCGCCTGTTTTACCGGCTCCTGCCTGACCATGGACTGTGGCTGGACGGCGACCTAATAAAAAAACACTGTTTCACAGTGATTCGGTAAGGTATAATATAATTCGTTACCCAACAAGGACCCGCTCCACCGAGCTCAGCATATCGGCACGGCGGAGCTCCAGAGCGGCCGACTATGATCGACAAGAAACTCCTCGAAATCATCTTCGACAACCTTTATAACGGCATTTATGTCGTTGACGGTCAGGGGACCACCATCGGGGTCAACAAGACCTTTGAGGAGCTGTCCGGTTTCACCAATGCGGAGCTGATCGGGCGCAACCTCTACGACTTGGTCGGCAAGGACAATTACTTTTCCGGGGCGGCCAGTCTGCTGGTCCTGGAACGAAAACGACCGGTCACCGCGACCTACACCACCAGCACCAACCGCAGATTCCTGGTCAAAGGGCGGCCCATCTTTGACGCCAACGGCGACATCGAGTATGTCATCAACACCATCTGGGACCTCACGGTCGTGCAATACAGTCAGCCCATTGATGCGGATACCGCCCGCAACCAGATGCTTAGCGAAGACGAACTGGTCACCTGCAGTGACAGCATGATGGCCGTCATCGACCTGGCTCTGCGCGTCGCGGCAACCGACTCCACGATCCTCCTCAACGGTGAATCAGGGGTCGGCAAAAGTTTGCTGGCAAAAACCATCCACCGCTCCAGCGAACGCAAAAACAAACCACTGCTGCAGATCAACTGCGCCGCCATCCCAGAATCCCTGATCGAATCGGAACTGTTCGGCTATGAACCCGGCTCATTCACCGGGGCCGACAGCAAAGGGAAAAGCGGCCTACTGGAGATGGCTCAGGGCGGGACCGTATTTCTGGACGAAATCTCCGAGCTGCCTCTGCACCTACAGTCAAAACTGCTCGGAGTCATCCAGGACAAAGAATTTTTCCGAGTCGGCGGTCGCCAGGTTCAAAAAGTGGATATCCGGCTGATTGCTGCCACCAACAAAGATCTGGCCGAGCTGGTCAGCGCCGGCCGGTTTCGCGAAGATCTGTACTACCGCCTGAACGTTGTGCCGATCACCCTCCCTCCGCTGCGGGAACGCAAGGAGGATATTCCCCCGCTGGTGCAACATTTCACCGAAAAATATAACCGCAGGTACAACAGCTACAAAAAGTTCTCCGAAAGCCTGATCAACCAGATGGTCGGCATGACCTGGAAAGGCAACATCCGCGAACTCGAAAATGTCGTGGAACGGAGTATCGTAACCACCGCGGGAGACTACATCACCCCAGAAAAAGTCAGAATCCCGGGCATCGGCAAAACCATTCCCAAAGGAATGGGACTCAAAAAACTACTGGCAGAGCGGGAACGCGAAATCCTCCTCCAGGCGCGCGATCAATTCCACACCACCCGTAGAATCGCAGCCGCTCTCGGTATCAGCCAAGCCAGTGTAGCGCGCAAATTAAAATCACTGACCGACTATCACCAGAACTGATCGAAACATAAGGTAAAACGTAATTTTATCAGCAGCATAGAGAGCTGCCAATTGAATGGACAAGAACATTGTTTTATTTTCTTGACACAAAAAAAACGATACCCTATCCTTCCAAAAATTGGTCAAACCTTTTATTTTTCGCTGCGGATTAGCCATGAAACCTTTTTCCGTCTACTGCTGGACAGACCATCAATCCCCCTCATCACCTAACTAAGGAGGAAAGAATGAAAAGATTCAGATTTCTGATCGGCCTGGCACTCATTCTGGCGTTAGCCTTTGCCCCCAACGCTTTTGCGGCAAAGCGGGAAAAATTCGGGGCAGACAACCGCCACGAAGAAGCAAAAAAAGACCTGCGCTCCATTAAAACCTCCTCGGAAAAATTCAGATGGAAAATGGTTATGCCTTGGTCCAAAGGACTGCTGTTTTATGATGTTGCACAACACTTCGCCGATTCGGTCAAGCTGGCCTCAGGTGGCCGCCTGGATATCAAACTGTTTTCGGCCGGTGAATTGGTCGGCGCCATGGAGAGCTTTGACGCCGTCAGCAAAGGCCAGGCCGATATCGGTCACGACTGGCCGGGTTACTGGAAAGGGAAGAACGAAGCATTCGTCGCCTTTGCCTCGGTTCCGATGGGGCTGGATACAGAAGGCTACAATGTCTGGCTGTATGAGCGTGGCGGCCAGGAAATGATGCAGGAATTATACGGTCGCTATAATCTTTATGCTCTCCCAGGCGGCAATGTCGGGCAGGAACTGGGTCTGTTCTCCAACAAAAAAGCGACCACCATGGCCGACTTCAAGGGGATGCGGGTCAGAACCGCAGGGTGGTACATGGATATTTTGACCAATATCGGCGCCAGCGTCACCCCGCTGCCCGGCGGTGAAGTTTATCTGGCTTTGGAGCGTGGGGTTATCGATGCCGCTGAGTTCAGCACCCCGGCCATCAACTACCCGATGGGCTTTGACGACATCACCAAATACGTTATCGAGCCCGGCGTTCATCAACCCTCATGCCAGAGCGCCTTCTTCATCAACATGGATTCCTGGAACAAGCTCCCTGACGACCTGAAATGGATCGTCAAAATTGCCTCAACGGAGACCCAGCAATGGTCGACCGCATGGGCTGAAAACCTCAACGCGCAGGCCATTGAACTGTTCAAGAAAAAAGTTGAATTCATCCGCATGGACGAAGACGCCATCAACCAGTTCGCAAAGGCGTCCCATGATTATCTCGAGACCCTCAAGGCGCAATACCCTGACGTCAAAAAAGTTCTCGATTCCCAGGAACAATTCAAAAAAGATTTTGCAGACTGGCGTCAAGAGCGCGGCGGCATCGCCCCGTGGCCTTATGAGCAGTTTGTCAAAGGCAAGCACATGCAATGATAGACCATACGGGGGCTGCAAGGCCCCCGTATAAACCCAGAGGATCAGCTGTCAGAGGTCACTGTTTATGATTGATAGAGCGATCGATACCCTGAATGAAAAAATCGGATTTTACGCCTCTTATTTGATTTTACCATTGATCGGCGTTGTTGTTTTCGAAGTGTTCATGCGTTACGGCCTTAATGCCCCGACATCTTGGGCATTTGAAGTGACTGTTTTCCTGTATGGGCTGCACTATATGCTGGCCCTTTGTTATGCTCACAAACATAACACTCATGTCGCTATAGATGTCTTTGAGGCGCGCTTGTCGGAACGGCCGCGAACAATTTTACGGATTATCACCAATCTGATTCTGTTCCTGCCGACGATAGGTTTGCTGACCTATTACTCATGGACACTTGCCATAACCTCCTGGAACCAGCTGGAACATGCTTCGAGCTCCTGGGCCCCGGCTATTTACCCCTACAAAACCTTCATGGCCATCGGCTTCAGCCTGTTTTTTCTGCAAGGGCTCGCAAAATTGATTCAAGACATCCGCTCCCTTTCGCAACAATCCTGACCCTGTTCGAGCCTGGAGGCAAGTACCAATGAGTGTTGAGATACTGACCATCCTGATGTTCCTGACCCTGATGGCAACGATCGCTTTGGGGCATCCGCTGGCTGTAACCCTTGCCGCCGTGGCCACGGTCTTCGGTTTGATCGACAATGGTTTTAATGTGCCCGGGTTGCTCGGCCTGTTCGCCAATAATGCCTGGGGTATTTTTCTCAACTATACCCTGGTGGCGATTCCGCTATTTATCTTCATGGCGCAGATCCTGGATCGATCCAAGGTCTCAGAAGGGCTGTTCGACGCGCTTTACATTGTTCTGGGCGGCCTGCGCGGCGGCCTGGGACTGGCGGTTATCGTGGTCAGCACGGTGTTCGCCGCGACCACCGGTATTGTCGGCGCTTCGGTCGTGGCTATGGGCCTGATGGCCGGACCGGCATTGCTGCGACGAGGCTACGACACCGCCCTTTCCGCCGGAATTATCTGTTCTTCTGGAACCCTCGGCATCCTCATCCCGCCGTCGATCATGCTGGTGGTCTATGGCGGCCTGACCGGGCAAAAGGAAACTTCGGTCGGCAACCTGTTTGCAGCGGCAATTCTACCAGGACTGCTGCTGTCAGGACTTTATCTGCTGTACGTCGGCATCCGCTGCTACCTGAATCCGAAAATAGGTCCGCCCATCCCGGCGGAAGACCGGACCGCAACGGTAGGCCAGAAAATCACCATGACCATGAAAAATTTCGTCCCCCCCTTCGGGCTGATTTTAACCGTCATGGGTACGATCCTGGCCGGCATCGCCACGCCGACCGAAGCAGCCGCCCTTGGTTGTGTCGGTGCGCTGATCCTGGCGCTGGTCGGTCGCAAATTGACCTGGGAGGTCATTACCCAGGCCAGCATTTCCACGGCCCGGACTACAGCCATGATTATGGCCCTGTTTATCGGCGGGAAATTCTTTTCCGTGGTTTTTCTGAGCATGGGCGGCGGCGATGTCGTTTCCGACGTCCTGCTCGGCATGGAGGTCAGCCCCTATGTGGTGTTTCTGATCATGATGGCCGTGGTGTTCTTCATGGGTATGTTCATTGATTGGGCGGCGATCCTGTTGGTGGTGGTACCGATTTTCACGCCGATCGCCATGGATCTCGATTTCAACCCGCTGTGGTTCGCCATGATGGTCTGCATCAACCTGCAAACCTCTTTTTTGACCCCGCCGTTCGGTTACTCCCTGTTCTACTTCAAAGGAGTGGCTCCGCCGGAATACACTATGGCCACCATCTACAAAGGGATTATTCCTTTTGTTGCGTTGCAGATCATCGCCCTGATGACAATGGTCTTTTTCCCCGAGATCATTACTTACCTGCCGAGCGTTTTCTTCGGCAACTAAATCAATCCGCCCTGGCAGTTGCGAAACCAGCCATCACTTGACCAAGGCCCTGTCCCGATAACGGGGCCTTGGCCGTTCTCCAGCTTAATTCTGTTCAGCTCAAGCTGAGAAAGCCTTGACCTGAAGCTTCCGAAAGCTGATCCGGCCCAGCCAAGGCAAAGGGGGAGGAAGAGGAAGCTTTTCGCGTTTTTCAATGAAGGGTGAAATGGGGTCCGTTGGCAGAGCCCGCTTTCAGCAAAGCCAGGGTTGCCGGCGCGCTGATCGCCGCGGCATAGAGGTGGCCCTGCACCTCCCGACAGCCAAGCTCGCGCAGGTAGTTCAATTGCAGCTGGTTCTCGACCCCTTCGGCCACCAGGTTGAGGTGCATCCCCTTTGCGAGCATGGCGATGCCATCGGCGACATAGGGATGTTTTTTCCCGGCGGCAATTTCGCGCACAAAAGAGCGGTCGATTTTAAGAGTATTGACGGGAAAATTCTGCAGATAACTGAACGAAAAATGCCCCCGGCCGAAATCATCAAGGGTCACAGAAACGCCGAACTCACGCAGGGAATTCAATTTATCCGCAACCAAACTCGGGGCATCAAGCACCCCCTGTTCGGTGATCTCCAGTTCGAAGATTTCCGCCGCCAACCCGAATTCCTGGACGATTTTGATGAAGTTTTCAACAAAATCATCCTGCTCCAGCTGCACCGGGGAAATATTCAGCGACACTTTGATCTGCGGTAACCCCTGCTGCTGCCAGCGCACAATCTCTTCACAAACCGACCACAGCACCCATTGCCCAATGGGCACGATCAGTTTCGATTCTTCCGCCGCAGGGAGGAACTCTTCTGGAAACAGCAGCCCGCGCTCCGGGTGTTGCCAGCGCAGCAATGCTTCCATACCGATAATTCGGTGACTGGAGGAATCGACCTTGGGCTGGAAATAAACTTGGAACTGCTTGTTCGTCAACCCCTGGCCCAGGTCCCTTTCCACGGAAAGGAAGCCCGATTGGTTATCCATGCCCTCGCTATAAAAACAGTACCCGTCCTTGCCGTTTTTCTTGACCTGATACATGGCGATATCGGCACTTTGCAGCAGCGCCTCTTTAGACAACCCAGCATCAGGAAAAAGGGCAATCCCGATGCTCACGCTCAAAAACAGCTCCTGGCTGTCTATCCGAACCGGCTGCCTGATTTCGCGGAGGATCTTCTCTGCCACCGCGGCGACGTCGTCGCGGCTGGATATTCTTGGTAACAGCAGAAAGAACTCGTCCCCCCCGAAGCGACTAAGGGTATCTTCTTCGCGCAGACAGCCGAGAGTTCTCTGCGCGACCTGCTGCAGAACCAGATCGCCCATAACATGGCCAAAGGTGTCATTGATCAGTTTAAAACGATCCAGGTCAAGAAACATCACGGCAAATTTTTCGCTGCTTCTTCGGGCATGGGCAAAGGTCTGCTTGATCCGGTCATCGAACAGGGTCCGGTTCGGCAGCTGGGTCAGCATATCGTGGTAAGCCTGGAAACTGATTCGTGCTTCAGTTTTTTTCCGGGCCGAGATATCCCGGGCACAGCCAAGGGTTCCGGAAAAATGTTTCTTGCCGGCCGCGTCCTTGCGATACAGCCCGACCGCGCTCAACTCGACAATGACCTCCTGGCTGTCCAGGTTGCAACTCTGCTCCGTCCGGGGGTTCACTTGCAAGCGCATTTCGATCTTATTGCCGGCCCTGCTCCCGGTGCGATGCTCGCTGAAAATGTTATGGATCTCTTCGGCATTATTGACGTGAATGATGGTCGAAAAGTGCTTTCCCAGCAACTCATGGCGCTTGAACCCAAGCAGGCTTTCCACCGTGTCATTGACATAGGTAAACAGCCCCGCAGGGTTCAGGACGTAGATGAAATCAGGGGAGTGATTGACAATAAACCGGTGCATCCGTTCCGATTTAAGCAACGACTGTTCAATCCGTGCCGCCTGCCGCCGTTGCCGGCAACGCAGAATACCTTCCCTGACAGACGCCAGCAGCTCTTCCGGATCATAGGGTTTGCGGATAAAATCGTAAGCGCCCAGATGCAGGACCCTTTTGAAGGAGGAGAAGCTGGACACCCCGCTGATAATGATGATTTCGGGATCAAGGTTCTCGCGGCGGATATATTCCAGCACCTCAAGACCGTCAATGCCGGGCATTTGCAAATCAAGCAGCACCAGATCAAACTTGCCCTCCTGCAGCTTGTTGATCGCTTCTGCGCCATCAGCCGCCAATTCAACGGCATAGCCGTTGATTCGCAGCAAGGCCTGCAGGCTACGCAACAACGCCAGCTGATCGTCAACGATCAGCACTGCGCCCGGGTCCTGATTCAGGGCAGGGAGTTTGAATTCAGCAGCCTGGCACTTCACTGTGGCTCCTGTAAGGCATGGGGAAAATGGCTGCCGTAGGGGATCTGGACTTGGAAACTGGTCCCCGCAGCAACATTGCTGTAACAACTGACCTGGCCGCCAAGGTCATCGATCATGCTCTTGACGATACTCAAACCGACTCCGGAATGCCCGGCCCCTTTGCTGCTGGCAACCGGCCGGAACAGGTGCTTAAGCACCCGTGGCGACATGCCGGGGCCGTTATCCGTCACCATAATCTCGGCCTGCCAACCCCGGCCGGCTACAAAATTCACCCGCGTCGTCAGGGTAATGATCCCGCCCGACTCCAGCGCTTCCGCGGCATTGCGGATCAAGTTCACCAGGACCTGCTTGATCAGCACCGGATTGGCCTCAAGCTTTTCAAGTTCTTCCTGTAAATTCAGTTGCAGCTCAATTTTCCCCGATTTCAACACCGAGTCATGCAGCGATTCGACCGTTTCCCGGATCAGCTCATTCAGATCAACCCCCTGGTCAAGAAAATCCGGGGCTTCCTGACGGTGCAGATAATAGCTGATAATATCGTCAACCCTCCGCACTTCACCTTTAATTGCAGCGGTCAGTTTGGCATGTTCTTGAGCTGAGTCGGAACGACTCAGAACTTCAGCATAATTGCCAATAATGGTCAAAGGATTATTCACCTCATGGCTGACCCGGCGCAACAAACCGGCACCGTCGTTGAACAGATCCCCGGCCGCCGGGGCCAACGCCGCCAGTCGGTCAGCGACAACCTGGCTGATCGTCTTGAGCTGCAAAGTCTCCACCGGCGCCAGTGCAGTCGGAGAATCGACCGCCAACACCACCGCTCCCAAAGGTTGCTCTCCGGCACTAAGCGGATAACAGACAAAGCCCTGATCCCCACACAGCCTTGAGATCAAATGATCGGTCACGGTGAACTGTTTTTCGGCGCCAAAAGAGGAGACAATGACGGTCTCCACGACCGCCTTGGAGAGCAGACAGAACTCCTTCTGCAGAGGGATTTCCAACTCCCGAACCAAGCTTTGTTGCCCTGTAATCTGCAGGCCGGTCAAAAGGCGGCTTTGTTGATCGAGTAAAAAAAAGATCACCTCCGTAGCCGGACTGTATTCCAGATAAAGCCGCCGCGCCGTATTCAGCAATTGCTCCTGATCATGGATATAGGCAAGCCTGGCTCGAGCCGCTTCCTGTTTTGCCAGGATGAAAGTCAACTCTCGCAAATGATCCAGGTTTTGAGAAAAATCCGCCTGCAACGCCTCCGCATCGTCCAACAGAGCAACGCTGGCAGGATAAAGGCCCTGCGCCCATTTGAACAAATAGTGGGTTTCACTGGCGCTGAGCCCAAACAACCGCTCCGCAAACTGCTGCAGCTCTTCAGGAAGGGCTTGCGAGACCGGACAAAACTGCCGGGCCAGCCGCACAATCTTCAACAGCGGCCCGCAATGCTCAATCTGCGAGACATCAACCTGCAAAAACCGAATGGCATCAGCCAGAAATGATTCCAGCTTCCAGGAACGGATCATCCGGTCCGCCAGGTCCAGATGATCGAGCCCGAACCGCCCCCTTTCCAAAAGTGCCTGAGCGGTACTGCCGCAAGGACCGATATTCATCATCAGATAATCGCGGCCGAACCTCCCGAACAGCAGGTGAACCCCCAGGTTGAGAAACAATCCGCCCAGTTGGGCTTCTTCAATACGCGAAAAATCAACCGAAGGGGCGAGGCAGCGGGCCGCCACAGCGCCAACTTGAGAAGTGGCCCAGAGCCGCGCCTGGAAGGTCAACTCTTCGGTTGTAAAACGATGCTGTGACAACTGTTGAGCCGCTTTCAAAGCGAGGCTGGTCAAGATGGGGATCCCCAGGTTTTGCACGGCGGAGGAAACCGGCTCTGCGGGCTTGATGGCTTGGGGGATTGCCTTGCTGGCCGCCTGGATGACCTGGGCCGACAGGGCCGCATCCTGCAAAACAAGGTCCGCCAGATTCTGATAGCTCGCCTGATTGAGACAGGCCTCGATCAGTGCCGCCAGAACCTGCGGATTGCACAGCAGAGTAGAGATATCCCTCTCACTGAACGGCTCTATGGATGGGTCCTGCCCTTGCATTCAATACCCCTCACAAAAATCAAAACATGGTGTTCAAAGCGGTACTAAAATCTTAATTGTTTTTTTTATTATCATGCATTGAGAACAATTCAGCAAGAACAATAAACAAAAAACCTCTTAATATCCAGGCATTTAGATCATAGATAATAACAATTCGTACAAATGAAAAAGCGTTTAGGAGAAATCCTCCTCAGTGCAAAGAGAGCACACACTAAATGGTAATAGACTGAAATTAAAAGACTTTTTCACAAACCCAATAACCAATTGCTCATTTTCTGAACGATCCAAAGGGCACAGATCTGCTAAAGAAAAACTCCGTCAAAAACATAACCAGATGTTTTCATTGAGGATTCCATTTGTTCAATATTAGCCGTTCTTTTTGACAGCAGCATCGAAAAAAACTGAACATCTTTTAACATTTTTCTACTCATGGGATGAGGCCGTAAGGACTCACACTCTTCGGAAACAAACTAAGCAGCTTATCAACAAAATCAACACCCCGGGAAAAGAGAACCGCGACGAAATCCGCCACCTGCTTATTGCTGCAACCGATCCGCTCCCTACTGCGAGTTGAGCAGCATTCTACCGCGTGCCATGCGGTTCAGAATAAGGTGCCTGGTTCAGGCTGAGGACATCACTAATGGTACAGGTGATTTCTGGAGCAACGTCTGCGAACCGGATTCACGTCAGGAACTGACCAGCGGCGTGGTGCTGAAGCTGGTCGATTTCGCCCTGCTGGAAGGAGCCGGCAATATGGCCAACCTGGCCCGGCTGCAGCTCACCTGCACCCAAGCGGAGAAATCAGCGGAAGAGCGCAGAAAGTTTTACCGGTTCAAAAATTTTCTAAATAAAACCGGAGCAACTCGCCGGAGGTGCACACACAGTCCGCCAATCCCAGCGGTGGAGGATCAACATCCAGCGAGATTCCCCAACTGATCGATTTCATAAAGTGGGGAAAATCGCAACGTTACCGACCACATTTGCAAATGCCCCGGAGAGAGTGTAATCCGCGCCTAGAAGGGGGCAGCGTGAAGCTGCTTTTCCACCAGGGAGCGGTCCTGCTCACGCCAGGGACCAACCACCACCAACTTCATAGACTGCCGGGTGAGCAGTTCACAGGCGGCCTGCTGAATTTTGTCACAAGTGAGTTGCTGCAACTCCAGGCGATCCTGCTCCAGGGTGCGCAGATAGCCGGCCTGCAGGCCCCATCCGTAACGCACCGCCAGTGAATCACTCTGGTCCTGCGAAAATTCCAGATCAAACAGATAACCCTTGATGGCGGCATCGAGTTCGGCCTGGGGCAACCGGTTATTGCGCAAATCCGCGAGCACATCAAACAGCTCCGGCAGAACCCGCGGCAGGTTGGCAGGTGCCACCGACAGGTCGATGGACAGATAGCCGGTGTCGCTGAGCAGCGAGCAGTTGGCCTCGACAGAATAGGTCAGGCCCAGTTCCTCGCGCAGCCGCAGTGGTAGTCTGGCGCCACCGCCCCAGGACAGCAAACGCCGCAACAGCCGCACGGCCAGAATCCGTTCATCGCTGCGGCCGGGCAGGCGAAAGGCCAGTTGCAGACTGACCTGGGAATCGGAATCATCAACCCAGCAACTCTCCGGCTGAGCCTCTTCTGGCTGTGGGGCCGGGCTCAGAGCGGGTAGCGGGGCGGGCGTCCAATGGCCAAATTCACGCGTTGCCGCGCTACGGAATTCATCCCGCGAAAGCGGCCCGCAGGCACAGATCACCAGGTTCTGCGGCCGATACCAGCTCCGATAATAGGCCTCCAACCTGGGCAGGTCGATGCCGGCCAGGCTTTCCGGCGTGCCGATCAGGGATTTTCCGAGGGGATGCCCAGGCCAAAGCAGTTCGGCCATCAGGTTGTCGGGATTGACCTGGGTCCCTTCCTCATTGAAGTCCTCGCGGGCTTCCTCAAGAATAATCCTCCGCTCCACATCCAGTTCCCTGAATTTCGGTCGCAGCAACATCGACGCGAACAGAGCCAACCCTTCCGCCAAATATGCCGGATGAACCCGGGAGTGAAAACAGGTGTTCTCGACATCGGTCGAAGCGTTGACCGCACCGCCGATCGCCTCGAAAGCCCTTTCGATATCGGTGCTGGTCGGATATTCCTCGGTGCCGCGAAAAACCATATGCTCCAGAAAATGGGAAACTCCGGAGATTTCGTCAGTTTCATTGCGGCCACCGACGGCCAGATAACAGACCAGTTCCGCAGCATGCAGATGAGGCAGCGGCACCGTCACCAGGCGCACCCCGTTGGGCAGGGTATCAACAAAAAATTCTGAGCTGGACAAAAATGATGACCTGTTCCTTAAAAATACCGCACCTTAAAATGACAAGAGCGGGCCGACGCACCGCGCCAGCCCGCTGAGGACGTGATTTAATCTAGCAGGTCTTGCTCAACCCCGCAATAACCTGGCCGCCTCTTTGGCATGATAGGTAATGATCAGGTCGGCGCCGGCCCGTTTTATGCTGAGCAGGATTTCCATCATCACCCGTTCTCCCTCGACCCAGTCCCTTGCCGCGGCGGCTTTGACCATGCTGTATTCGCCGGAGACATTGTAGGCAACCAGCGGCAGGTCAAAATTGTCTTTCAACTCGCGGATAATATCCAGGTAGGACAACGCCGGCTTGACCATCAAAAAATCGGCGGCCTCGGCCAGATCTTGATTCGCTTCGCGCAGGGCTTCCAGACGGTTGGCGGGATCCATCTGGTAACTACGCCGGTCGCCGAACTCGGGAGTGCTCTCCGCTGCCTCACGGAAGGGTCCGTAAAAGCCGCTGGCGTATTTGACCGCATAGCTCATGATCGGAATATGCTCGAAACCGTTTTCGTCCAGCACATCCCGGATCGCCGCAATCCGCCCGTCCATCATATCCGACGGCGCGATGATATCTGCCCCGGCCTGGGCATGGGAGAGAGCTTCCTTGGCGAGCAGTTCCAGGGTGGCATCGTTGTCGACATCGCCGTCCTTGATCATCCCACAGTGTCCATGATCCGTATATTCACACATGCAAACATCGGTAATCACCAACAGCTCCGGCAACTCTTTCTTCAGTGCGCGAATAGTATTTTGAATAATGCCGCTGTCACTGTAGGCGTCACTGCCGACGGCATCCTTCTCTTCCGGGATACCGAACAGGATCACGGCCGGAATGCCGAGGGCGTAGACCTCTTTGGCTTCGCTGATAATATTCTCAATGGACTGCTGATAAATCCCCGGCATTGAAGCGATTTCCTTGCGGATATTCTCACCGAAGGCGCTGAACATCGGGTAAATCAGATCATCCACCCGCAGGTGGGTTTCGCGGACCATCCGCCGGATATTTTCATTGCGCCGCAGGCGGCGCGGACGATAATTGGGAAAGTACATAAAGAGACTCCTTTGCAATAGAGAACCGCTCAACAGCCGGTTCGTAGCGTTTGCCGTCAGTCACGATAGTGTTCTACCATGGCCGCAACCAGGGCATCCAAAGTCCAGGCCGACGGCTCCAGATCGACTTCGAAGCCATGCTCACGGATCGTCCGCGAGGTCTGTGGGCCGATGGAAAACAGTTCGGTTTTCCCCAGTAATAATTTCAGCTCATCGCCAAGCATGGCCTGCAGATTATCAAAAGTGGAAGACGAACTGAAACAGATCGCATCCAGCTCTTGATTTTTTAACAGCCGACGGATTTTTTCCGTATTCTCACGCGGGGCGACCGTCCGATAGGCGATCGGGGCGCTGACATCCGCGCCGCCAGCGCGCAGATGATCAACCAGATAAGGCCGGGCCAGTTCAGCTCGCGGATAAAGAATCTTCTTTCCGGCAACACCCAGCGCCAGCAGCTCTGCGACAATCCCTTCGGCGCTGTGATCCTGTGGGACGATATCCGCGCTGAGCGCATAGGGCGCCAAAGCTTGGGCTGTTTTGGGGCCGACGGCGACAACAGTAATGGCTTTCAACAAGCCGAAATACTGCTCATTTTCCAGGAACCGCTCAAAAAAAGCGCTGACCCCATTGACCGAAGTCAGAATCAGGATATCGACATCTTCCAGATTGCGGATCTCCTGATCCAGGGGGTGCCAGCTGTCCGGCGCAACGATGTCGATGGTCGGGACACAAATCGCTTCACCGCCCTGTTCTGCCAGTAACCCAACCAGAGCGGCCGCCTGATGTTGCGAGCGGGTCACCAGAAATTTTTTCCCGGCTAAAGGCAGCTCCTTCACTGTCGTTCAATCCTCATTCTGCTTGAAGGTTTCGCAGCCGTAAACCGCGTTCAGGATTCGCCCTGCCCCCATCTCCAGCAACTCTTTGGCCAGGGTCACACCGAGTTCAGCGGCCTGTCCGACCGGCCCGGTCAAGGTCTTTTTCAGCAATTCCCGGCCGGCGACGTCGGAGACCAGTCCGGTCAGTTCCAGCTCAGTCCCGCTAACGGTTCCGAAAGCCGCAATCGGCACCTGACACCCCCCTTCCAGGGTGGAAAGGACTGCCCGTTCTGCGGTCACCGCATAGGCGGTCTCGGCATGATTGAAAAAGTCGATCAGGTTGTTGGTCTCTTCGTCATCAATCCGGCTTTCCAGCCCCAAAGCCCCCTGGCCGATGGCGGGCAGGCAGACCTTCGGATCAAAATATTCACCGATCTGCGCACCGAAGCCAAGCCGATGCATACCGGCAGCCGCCAGCACCACGGCATCCAGGTGATCTTCTTCAAGCTTGTTGATCCGGGTCTGGACATTGCCCCTGATATCGACCATCTCCAGGTCGGGCCGCAGGTTGAGCAGCTGGGCTTTGCGGCGTAGCGAAGAGGTGCCAATGCGACCGTTGGGACGGATATCGGCGAAGCTGGTGCAGCCCGGTTTCAGAACCACGATGTCGCGCGGATCTTCCCGCTCGGTGATACAGCGCAACCCTGTCCCCTCGGGGAAAAAGGTCGGCACATCTTTCATGGAATGAACGGCGATATCGACTTCGTGACGCAACATCGCTTCCTGGATTTCCTTGACGAACAGGCCCTTACCACCGACCATGGCCAACGGCACATCAAGGATTTTATCCCCTTGAGTCTTGATTTTAGTCAGGGTCACGGTCAGATCGGGGTAGCGCTGCTCCAACTGGTCTTTCACCCAGTTCGCCTGCCACAAGGCCAAAGCACTGGCACGCGTGCCGATTCGCAAAGTACGGGACATCTCAACTCCTTCGGTTAGGTTTAGCGGAATCAGTTGTCTCGCCGGCTGGTTCCGGCAGATCAAATAAGGTACGGACAGCATCCAGGTAGAGGTTGCCGTTATCACTGGTGCTGGCCTGCTTGAGGATGCTTGTTGGGTGATGCAGGATCTTGTTGACAATCGCCGCGGTCATGGCATCAATGGCTTTCCGTTCTTTCTCGCCAAGATGGGACAGCCCGGCCAGGGTTTTTTCCATCTCCAGCTGACGAACCTGCTCCAGCTGACGACGCAATGCAACGATGGTCGGTTTGACTTCCAGGGTTGCCAGCCAGCGTTGAAACTGCTGCACTTCATCGGCAATAATAGCTTCAGCCTTGACGGCCTCTTTCTGCCGCTCCTTGAGGTTGGCTTCCACCACTCCCTGGAGATCATCGACATCATAGAGGTAGATACTTTCCAGCCGGTTCGCCGCCGGATCAATATCCCGCGGCACCGCGATATCGATCAGGAACATCGGATTATAGCGGCGCAGCTTGATTACTTGCTTGAGCTTCTTGGCGGTCAGGACATAATCCGGGGCGCCGGTTGACGATAACACAATATCCGCGCGGTGCAATTGTTCCTGGAAATCTTCAAAATTCACGGCCGTTCCGGAAAATTCTTCGGCGAGTTTTTCGGCCCGGCTGAAAGTCCGATTGGTTACCAGCACTTTGGAGACGCCGTTGTTGACAAAATGCTTCGCTGCCAGTTCACACATTTCTCCGGCACCGATCAACATGACTGTTTTATTTTCGAGGCTGTCGAATATTTTGCGAGCCAGTTCAACAGCGGCAAAAGAAACCGACACGGCATGACTGGCGATCTCGGTTTCATTGCGGACCCGCTTAGCCACGGAAAAAGCCTTGTGCAGAAACCGGTTGAGAATGGTCCCGGCAGTTTTAAACTCGGAAGCATAGCCATAAGCGGTTTTAATCTGGCCGAGAATCTGCGGTTCACCGATGACCATGGAATCGAGACTGGCAGCCACCCGCATGACATGCTGCATGGCAGCTTCACCCTCGTAGTGATAGAGGTGAGAATCCAGTGCGGCCGGCTCCAGCTGATGATAATGGGCCAGAAACGCCTTCAGCTCGATAATTCCGGCTTCGGGAGTGCGGGTGGCAGCATACAGCTCAACCCGGTTACAGGTCGAAACGATGACCGCTTCGGCGATTGCGGGCAACGCCTGCATCTGCGCCAACGGAGCGGCCATGGCGGTCGGCGGGAAAGCAACTTTTTCTCTGATTTCCACCGGGGCGGTCTTATGACTCAACCCCACAACAATGATATTCATAGCATCGTTTCAGTAAGCTTCAGCTCAATTAACGGCAAAAGCTTCGAATGTGTGATAACCACTGAGCAGCAAGTTTACCCCCAGGAAAGTGAACAGCAGAAACATAAAGGCGATGATGGAAAAAAGAGCCGCGGTACGGCCTCGCCAGCCTGCGGACAGACGCCCGTGCAAAAGCGCAGCGTAGAGGAACCAGGTAATCAGCGCCCAGGTCTCTTTCGGGTCCCAACTCCAGTAACTGCCCCAGGCGGTATTGGCCCAGAAAGCACCACTGATGATGCCAAGGGTCATCAGCGGAAAACCGACACTCAGGCAGGTGTAGTTGACTTTGTCGAGGGTATCCAGCGAGGGTAACAGTTGGAAGATCCCGGTAAAGTGCTTGCTTTTCAGCATGCGGTTCTGCACCAGATACATGATGCCGGCACCAAACGACAGCGCAAACGCGGCATTGCCGAGAAAAGCAAGGGTAATGTGAACCGGGAACAGCCAGCTTTTAAAGAGCGGGTTCAACTGCACCACCACATTGGGACTTAAAGCGCTGGCAACCATCAACACAAAGGCCAGCGGCGCAGCGAAAGAGCCCATCACCGAGAGCCGGAAACGCAGTTCCAGCAACAGGTAGAGCAGCACCAGACACCAGGCAAAAAAAGACAAGGATTCCTGCAGACTGGTCACCGGAGTGCCGCCAACCCTGGAGTGGAGCACCGCGAAGGAGCCGGCATGAACAATGACCCCCGCCAGCAGACACCAACGTCCCAGCCGTCCTGCTTTGGTTTTTTTGCCGATCATGGCGGTCAGGTAAAGAATACTCGCGGTGAGATAGATCAGAGTGGTGCTAGAGGTCAACAGAGTCGAGGTTCCCATGGTACCCTTTCCGGCGCTTCGGACCTACGATGATAAAACATCATTCGGTTACCGCTCCTCATGAAGTCGGCAGATTGTATTGTTCACCAATCTCGTGTGTCAACTTATTTATTTTCCTTACAGATTCTATCAATTTAGCGCTTCAGCCGTTTCGAAGCCGTCTTTTCCTAACGGCCGAACAGTTCTTTTTCGACCAGTTCACAGAGCAGATGACCGGCGAATTGAGCCAGCTCCAGCAGCCGTGGCATGGAATCGGTGGCCAGGTCAATACAGACATCTAGGTCATCCTTGAACAGAGGGTCTTTGCGGCAATCGCCGGACAACAGCACCACGGTCTGCTCGTTTTCCAGGGTTTCTTCAACCAGAGCCTGCAGTTCGGGAGCAGCAGACCCGTCGGAGCAGACCAGCAGCAGATGGTGCTGGCTATTGACCGCACGATAATGACGCACCAAATGCTGTTCGAACTGCCCTTCCGCCATCATCCGGGCACTGAGCAGGGGATCGCTCCCCAGGCAGAGCGCCGGCAAGACCGGGCGGTCGAAAGCAAGTCGAAAGGCAAACTGCGCAGCCATCAGCTGGGCAATGGCGGCCATATGGCCGTGCCCGGCCAGAAGAAGCTGCCCCTCTTCGGCAAACAGGCCACCGAGTCGCTTGGCCAGAGCGACCATCTGATCGTTCTGTTCCTGACAAAATTTTTCGTGCAAAGCGACGGTCTGACGGCACGCCTCGCTGATTTGCTGATTCATTTATTACCTCCAGAACCGGTTCCCCTAAAAATTCAGGAAAGCTCGGCACAAGCATAATATGGACCGGCCCCCTTGCTGTCAAGGGAGAGCGGACACCGGAATACAACTTGATTTTTCTGTAATCTTCTATATATATTTGAGTTCGAATATCCAATTCACCGAAACAGAAAAGCCACTACTGGAAAAAAGGAGAAGTCGATGGCTAGCGACAAAGTACTCGAAATTACCGACGCTCAATTTGAAGCTGACGTTCTTAAATCTGCAACACCGATTCTGGTCGATTTTTGGGCAACCTGGTGTGCACCATGCAAAGCGATCGCCCCGGTGCTTGATCAACTGGCGGAAGAATATGAAGGCAAGATCAAAATCGGCAAAGTCAATGTCGATGAGAATCCGGCCACACCCGGTCAGTATGGCGTGCGTGGAATTCCCACCATGATCCTGTTCAAAGACGGCGAAATCGTTGACCAGCTGGTTGGCGCCGTGCCGAAAAATCAGGTTGAGAATCTGCTCCAGAAAGCTCTTTAACAACCACCATCAAACAGGCTCCGGTCCACAGAATCGGAGCCTGTTTCCCAAATTCATCCAAGCAGAAACAACGTGCCGCCAGTTCGCAGGACAACTCAGAATTGACGTTTACTGTCCAGTAAAATGGTCACCGGCCCGTCATTGACCAGGTCGACCGCCATGTCGGCGCGAAACTTACCGGTTTGGGTATCCACGCCGCGGGCACAGACCTGTTCAACGAAATAATTGCACAGTGGCTCTGCTTGCTCGGGGAGCGCCGCTGCTGAAAAACTGGGACGCCGTCCTTTGCGACAGTCCGCCAGCAAGGTGAACTGCGACACCACCAGAATCTGCCCACCACAATCCGCCACCGAGCAATTCATCTTGCCGGCCGCATCTTCAAAAATCCGCAGCCCCACAGTTTTTTCCGCCAGATACTCGGCGGCCGCACGATCATCACCGTCCTCGATCCCCAACAGAACCAACAACCCCTGACCGATCCCGGCTATCCGTTGCCCGGCGACGCTAACCCCGGCTTGGCTGACCCGTTGCACCACTGCTCTCATTCACAGACTCCTTCTTTCGCCCCGGCCAGCTGGCGTAGCAGAGCCAGATTCTCCAGGTCGTAACAATGCTCCGGGCCACCGGGCGTTTCCATTATTTTCGGTATGCCGGCAAAACGCGGATCGCTCATCAATGCGGCAAACCCGGCCCGCCCGATCTCCCCTTTGGCCACATGCTCATGCCGGTCGACCCGCGATCCCAAAGGCTTTTTACAATCATTGAGATGAAATAGCGCCAACCGGTCGCAGCCGAGCAGACGGTCAAAATCGGCCATCACCTCATGGTAGGCCTGGGCGCTGCCCAGATCATAACCGGCGGCAAAGGCATGGCAGGTATCAAAACAGACGGCAAACCGTTCCGTCCCGACCAAGCTGCAGATCTCCGCCAGGTCCTCAAACCGGGAGCCCAGACTGGTCCCCTGCCCAGCGGTATTTTCCAGCAGAACTCTGACCTTGGACGGCGCTCCGGCGAAAATGCTGCGAAAGCTGGCGGCAACGGTCTGCAAACCCGCCGCAACCCCTTGCCCCATGTGCGCACCGGGGTGCATGACCAGATCACCGATGCCCAGCTGCTCGCAACGCACCAGCTCATCGACAAAGGCATCAATCGATTTTTTCCTGAGCTCCGGATCCGGGCTGGCCAGGTTAATCAGGTAACTGTCATGGGCTGCCACATAGCGAATGGGACTATTTGTGCGGGCACTACGAAACGCGGCTATGGCTTCTGTGCTCAACGGTTTTGCCAGCCAACGACTGGCATTACGGGTAAAGATCTGGATTGCGGAACAACCGATCAGTTTCCCCCGGCTGAAGGCCCGGTCAATACCGCCGGCAATCGAAACATGGACGCCGATCAACAACTCCGATGCGCTCGGCCGACTCATCCGGCAGCTCCCGCCCAGGATCCCAGCAATCCGGCGATATCCGCCGGTTCCCTGATCCAGGCATCGACAAAGGCACAACTGTGCTGCGGGTCCTGCGGCCCGACCAGCACGGTTTTCATCCCGAACTGCTTGGCGGTTTGCAGGTTCTGCGGCTGATCTTCCACCATGACGCACTGCTCACCGACCAATTGCAACTGGCTAAGAACCTTGCGATAGGGTCCGGGATTCGGCTTCGGTTGATAATTGTCGATGCGGATGTCGAAAACATCCACAAACAGCCCGTCCAGCCCCAGGGCATTGACCACCCGGTCGGCATGATCGCGAGAACCGTTGGTAAAAACATAGCTGGGTGCCGGCAACCCGGCCAGCACAGTCTGTAGTCGCAGATCGCAGGAAAGCCGGCTGGCAACATCCACAGCATGCACATAGTCCAGATAATCTTCCGGGTTGACCCCATGGTGGAGAATCAACCCCTGCAGGGTGGCACCGTAATCTTTCCAGTAACGGCGCCGCAAACCATCGACCGCCTGCGGATCAATGGCGACGATCTCTTCCATGTAACGGTTGATGCGCACATCGATAAGCCCAAAGAGGTCCTTTTCCCGCGGGTAAAGAGTATTATCCAGATCAAACAGTATCGCTTTCATACACGCCTATTTCGGTTCATATTCGCCGCTGAACACTTCAACGGCAGGGCCGGTCATCAGCACCGGTCCGTTGTCGAGCCATTCCAGTTCCAGCTCGCCGCCGCGGAGATGATTCAAGATCTTGCGCTCGGTCTTTCCGGTCAGAACGCCAGCCACGGTGACCGCCGAAGCCCCGGTGCCGCAGGCCAGGGTTTCCCCTGCGCCCCGCTCCCAGGTGCGCTGGATCACTTCGGTTCGGCTCACAATCTGGACAAACTCAATGTTGGTCCGGCGCGGAAACCAGTCGCTGGTTTCGATCTGCGGACCGATTTCAGTGACCGGAAAGGCCGCCACATCATCGACATAGACCACGGCGTGAGGATTGCCCATGGAGACACAGGTCAGCTCAAGGGTATGACCGGCGACCACAAAGGGGACCAGCACGGCAGTTTCGGTTGCCGGACCGGTCATGGGGATGGCGGCACGCTGTAATATCGGCAGGCCCATGTTGACCTGAACCTTTGCCACCAGGCCGTCGTTCCCCAGAAATAGCTGCAAGTCGAGCACCCCGTTGCCGGTTTCGACCTGTAGCGCGGTCTTCCGGACCAACCCGTGATCGTAAACATACTTGGCAACACAGCGAATCCCGTTGCCGCACATTTCCGATTCACTGCCATCGGCATTAAACATCCGCATGCGCACATCGGCCACCTGCGAAGGCAGGATCAGGATCAGCCCGTCCGAACCGACGCCGAAATGCCGGTCACTGGCACGGCGCGCAAACTCCTCAGGATCGGCCACCTGTTCCTGAAAACAGTCGATATAAATATAGTCATTGCCGATGCCCTGCATTTTGGTAAATTTCATTTTCACCCCCTGGACCGTTGTGATTATATGAAGCTCTCTGATAATATAATGAGACTATCTCATGCACTCAACTCTTAACGTTTTATTTCTGGAGAAATCATGGCGTTTTTTCTAAAAACCAAAATCTGGCAGACCGGGGCACTTGACTGGTGGGGAATGATCAACAATGAGGATGTGTTCCTCGGCAGCCGCGAGTTCCCACAACCGCCGGAAGAAGGCGATGAATGGCTGGTCCGGAGCACCGGGCAGCGTTTCAAAATCATCGACAGGGAGATTTGCCTGATTGCTCAGGAGGAACCGCAGGACCAATGGACATATTGAATATCATTCAAATTCCGGCCAGTGACATGGATAATTTCTCCTACCTGGTCTATTGCCCGGAAACCATGCATGGCGCGGCCGTTGACCCTTCGATGCACCCCGAACGCCTACTTGAAAAAGCGCGGGAATTGAACGTCGACCTGAAACTGCTGCTGAATACCCACGGCCACAGGGATCATGTCGCCGGCAACGGAGTCATTATTGAAGCGACCGGAGCAAAACTGGCTGCCCATCCCCAGGACGTTCCAGGCCCGGACATCATTCTTTCGGAAGGATCAACCATCCAGCTGGGAAACGGCCTGCTCAAGGTTCTGCACACTCCAGGGCATACCCCCGGATCGATCGTCTTTCGCAGTGGCCCACAGTTGATTACCGGCGATACCCTCTTTGTCAGTCGCTGTGGCCGGGCGGATCTGCCAGGCAGCGATGTCGCCGCCCTTTACGATAGCCTGCAACGCCTGAAAACCCTGCCGCAGGACACCACTATCTACCCGGGGCACGACTACGGACCCCAGCCAACCTCAACGATCGGCTGGGAACTGGAGCATAATGATTTCCTGAAATGTCCCGACCTGCAGAGCTTTATACGATTAAGAATGGCCTGAGAAAAACAAGCTGCCCAGGCCCTTGGCCGGGCAGGACCCAAGCGGGTCGTTGAAAAGGCTCATCGCGAAAGTTTTCAAACAGTTGGCGAGAAATGCACTTTTCCCCACCACACAAAATCAATGGACGTAGATCTTCATCGATTTTGTGCGTCCCTCGCTGCGACAGGCTGTTTTCCAGCCGCCCGCTAGCGCTTCAGGTTGACCACGCGGGTTCCGGCCAGACGGTCATTCCAGCCGCGGCGTTGCGGATTGGCTAAAATGGAAAGATACCCGAGTCCGGCAGGCAGCAGTTGCAGCAAACCGCCGACCGTATGCAGAAAAGCCTGAGGAAAATCCAGGGCATCGCCGCCGATGGTTTCAACCCGCAAACCGGCAAGCATTTTCCCCGGCGTCTGCCCGGCCAAAAAATGAAATAGAGTGAAATAGCCAAAGAACAGAGAAAACAACACCAGGAAGTAAGGGATAGAAAGGTCCAGCAAGGTGGTCACAGAGGGGAGCAGCTGGTCGTTCGCCCCTCCCATAGCCGCTTCGGCAGCAAAAACAAAACTGCCGCCGACCACAGCCAGCACGAGGATATCGCACACCCCCGCCAAAAGACGCTTGCCCAAACCGGCCGCGCCAAGTTCTTCAGTGGCCAAAACGGAACCTTCGTCATCAACCGCTTCGTCGCTATCGTTAAGCACAGTCATTGCCGCCAAAGGCGAGGCAGCAACCTCCTCGTCGGCACTCGCCAATTGCTCAGCCAGCTCATCGAATTGCCGGTAATACTCCGCGTAGACCGCTTCCTCGTCGCGAACTCCGGGTGGGGCCGGAGCCGCAGGGGTCGGCTCCAAGGCAGGCTCGTTCAATGACAGCTCAGCGTCCGGTTCGGCGGGAATCTCTTCCTCTACCCTGAAGGGGTCATCCTGCTCTTCCGCAACGGCAAAGGAGTCCATCAGCATTGCAGGGCCTTCGTCCGACGGGGCCTCAGCTTCATTTTGTGTCAGGTCGAACAAATCCGCCTTAGATTCAGCATCCGGAGCCCCCTCAACTACAGAGGACTCCGGAAAATCAAAAGGGTCTGCGGGATCCTTTCCCTGATCTTTTTGGGCTGAATTTGGCCCGCCATCCTCATCCGGATCAAAACCGAAATCATCCTCCAAATCGTCTTCCTCTGGCAGATCGAAGGAAAAATCTGTGCTATCTGTCGCTTCGGCTTTGCCCTTTGGGCCTTCCAGGGTCTCCTCGACATCTTCGTCCTCCGGAGCTTCCTCAAAAAGCTCGTCGAAGGAAAGATCGTCATCCTCGGTGCTGTCCCCCATAAAATCGAAGCCAAAATCATCGCCTTCGGCGGCCGGGGCCTCCGGTTCCGGGCTAGCTTCGAAAACAGGTGCAGTGGCGACTGAAGCCGTTGCAGCGGCAACCGCGGCATCAGCATCGAAATCGGTTTCGACTGCTATTTCACCAGCAGCCGTCTGCCCGGGGAACAGGACACTTTTAATTCCGTAGCGCTCTTTGAACTCAACCAGATCTTTCCCGCATTTTTTGCAGTTATCGAGATAGTCAAAACTGTTAAAGCCACACTTGGGACATCTCATGATTTTTCCTTTCCTCTGAGCACGGTTCCTCAACCATGTCGGCCCGTAGCAAAATCACCATAAAGATATTGTAAAATCGACATTATCGCAAGCCCGGCGGTTTCAGTGCGGAGAATTCGCGGTCCCAGCCCAACAGGGATAAAGCCGGCCTGTTTGATCAGTTCGATTTCATTGCTGCTGATGCCCCCTTCGGGACCGACGATAACAGCGATACTTTGCGGCATCCGGCGAGGCAGAGCGGCGGCCAGCGAACCGGCTTCCTCTTCCCACAGCACCAGCTTCAAATCAGCCTGCACCTGTGCCAACGCCTGGGGTAAAGATAAATCAGCCTGGAGTTCAGGCAAGTGATATTGACGACTCTGGCGCGCGGCTTCCTGGATGATTTTCCACCAGCGCCCCAGTTTTTGCTCCTTTTTTTCGGTTTTGAGGCGGCCAACGCTGCGTTCCATCGCAACCACCTGAAAACAGCCGACCCCAATTTCCGTCCCCTTCTGGAGGATAAGCTCCAGTTTTTCACCTTTCGGCAGCCCCTGAAGAAGGGTCAAACGGCAGGCTGCGGCAGGCTGGGTTTCAACCTGCAGAACCTGCACCTGGTCCAAAGCGTCCAGGACCCCCCTGGCAACCTGTCCGGTGCCGTTGAACAGTTCAACTTCGTCGCCGGGGCTCAGGCGGAGAACCGTCTTGATATGTTTGCGCTGTTCCACCGGCAGCACAAGCACGCTGCCGCAACTCAGCTCCGGTTCGGGAATAAAGAAACTCCGCATCAAAAATTCCGGCGATAGAGGAGACAGACCCAGTCGTCCAGATAACGGCTGGCAAAGGATTCCAGCGGAAAACCGTCAAACCCGGCACGCACCAGCGCTTCTTTCTCCCGCAAAATCCCGGACAAAACCAGCCAGCCACCCGGGCGCAAATGCGCCATGAAAGCAGGCCCGAGCCGGACATTCTCTTCCGCGAGGATATTCGCCACGACCAGATCAAAAGATCCCGGAAGAGACTCCAGGGGCGTCTCAGTCACTTCAATGCGCTCCTGATATCCGTTTTTCTGCACATTTTCGCGGGCGACCTGACAGGCAATCGGATCAATGTCATTGGCCAGAACCGCTGCGCAACCCAGGGCCGCTGCCCCCAGTGCCAGCAGGCCCGAGCCGGTTCCGACATCCAACATCTGAGCGGGCGGCGTAGGGCTGGCCAGCAGCTCCGCGATGGCCTCCAGACATAATCTGGTTGTTGCATGCGAGCCGGTCCCGAACGCCATCCCCGGATCGATCTCAATGATGACGTCATCGGCAGCAACTTGGGCCTCTTCCCAGCTGGGACAGATCACCAGCCGCTCACCAACACGAAAAGCGGAAAAATTCTGCTTCCACTTTTCGGACCAGTCCTCAATCTGGACGGTCTCGCCAAGGAGGACCTCCAGAGACAGTTCGTCCGGCAGCGGGGCCTGGCGCAGGGCCGTGGCAACCTTCGTCACCAACTGTTCGGGGGAGCAGTCCGCCTCAAAATAGCCCTTGAGCCGATAAATCAGCTCTGGGTCAAGCGCATCGTCAGGCACTACAAAGGTATCCAGCTGTCGTTCTTCAACAACAACGCCGGAGCATCCACAATCGGCAAGCAAAACGCTGACCAGATCCACCCAAGCCCCGGGAACACCCACCTCTATCGCAATCCATTTATTTTTCATTATCACTAATTAACAGAATCTATCAATGAAGACAATAAGGAATAAGCAAATTTGTACACTCTGACCATAAACAAAAATAATTAAAAGAATCTATCATTGCTCTTGCGCACGTTTTTAGACTCTGCTAAAGTTTAATCTGATTTTCATGAGCTTGGACTAGGAAAACCTCATGATATTTTTTTCCAGTTTAAAACCAACCCCTTACCAAACCCATTTCAACAAATGGGTGGCGGGGTTTTTAATATTCCGCACCAATAGATACAGGTGCAACGGCATTGACCAAAAGGAGACTCGTTGATGCGGATCCTGGTTGTCGAAGACGAAAAAAAGGTTGCCAGTTTTATCAAGCGGGGCTTGGAAGAAGAAGATTTTACTGTCGATGTTGCCCATGACGGCGAAAGCGGTATCGCCATGGCGGAAAGCTCCAGCTATGATCTTATTCTGATGGATGTCATGCTGCCTAAGAAAGACGGCCTGAGTGCAATCAAGGAGTTACGTGAAAAAAACATCTCGGCTCCGATTCTGTGCCTGACCGCCAAGGATACCGTTGAGGATATCGTATCCGGCCTGGACATCGGCAGCGATGACTACCTCACCAAGCCTTTTGCCTTTGCCGAATTGGTGGCACGGGTCAGAGCCCTGATCCGTCGTGGTTCTCAGGACCGCGGGGCCGAGCTCTATTTTGCCGATCTGCGGCTGGACCCGGTTGGTCATAATGTCTGGCGCAATAACCGACCAGTCGACCTCACCGCCAAGGAATATGCCCTGCTGGAATACTTCATGCGGAACCCAAATCAGGTTCTGACTCGAAATATGATCGCCGAACATGTATGGGACTACACCTTCGATTCTTTTACCAATATCATTGACGTCTATGTCAATTATCTGCGGAAAAAAATTGACCGTGATTTCAACAAAAAACTGATCCATACCGTTCGGGGCGTCGGCTATGTCCTAAAAGATTCGGACTGACCCTGGTCTCCAGGGTCAGCTGCATTTATGATGAAGAAAATACTGAGAATTGATTGGCCTGCTCTACAACAAACAGCTGGCCAATTGCCACCACCCCAAGATGAACCATATTATTGTTGGGAGGAACAATCGCATTGACCTGCTCAAACAACCAGCAGCGAAAATATAAACATGCCAAGGCATCTGCCATCAATCGCCTGATTCAGCTCATGAATAAAACCGATCCGGAAGTTGAGCCTCTCTATTTCACTCCGGAAAGTACCGATCCTGCAGAAGTCCAGGAGCTGGCCCAAAGCTATAATGCGCTGATGGAGCGAATGGCCAACAATCTGCGCCAGTCAAGACAGTTTGCGGCAGATGTCACCCATGAATTGCGGACACCCTTGACCATCTTGCGCGGCGAAACAGAACTCGCCCTGCGCAGTAGACGGGATCAGGAAGAACTCAGAAAGGTTTTGGAATCAAACCTTGAAGAGATCAGTCGCATGAGCTACCTGATTGAGGACCTGCTGTTGCTGTCCAAAAGCGACCTGGGACAGATTCCTTTAAAAATGGAGCCCATCTATCTGCCGGAGCTTATCGTCGAACTGCACCACCAGGCTCAATTGCTGGCTGCCGCAAAAAGTATCCACGTAGACCTGAACTGCCCCCGCCAGGATATTTTTATTCTTGCGGACAACCTGCGAATAAGACAGGTGCTGTTAAACCTGCTGACCAATGCGATCAAATATACGCCCGCAGGGGGGAAGGTCGGGATAGATATCGAGCAGGCCGATCAGGACCAGGTCAAAATAACGATCAGCGACAGCGGTATCGGCATTGCCCAAGAGGAATGGGAACTTATTTTCGAACGCTTTTACCGGGTTGATAAAACTCTTAACCGTGATGACGGCGGATCAGGCCTCGGTCTGTCCATCGCCAAATGGATTGTCGAAGCCCACGATGGAACCATCAGTGTTGCCTCGGCTCCTGGACAGGGGAGCCGCTTCAGCGTGACACTCCCGCTGACCGAAAGCGAAAATTTCGATTAAATAAACTTTAAATTTTTTTAGTTCACTTTTCTGAACGATTTTAGTATAAGTACTTCCAGAAACCTCTTCGGGGGTTTCGCGCCCCGAAGACCTACCCCCCCTCCAGGTCTTTGGGGCTTTTTTTTGCCTAGCTATCCTCCCCTTCCTGCCCTTGCCAACTTTCAAAACGACCAGCTGCCTGTTATAATTTTGCCGGAGCCCGGTGGAGCAGGAAAGCCGGTTCAGAATATCGGCCCGTTCCCCAGCCCATTCTCCACGCCACATCCCCTTCAGGAGGTCAGAATTCATGTTTTTTCAACCCCGCGCAGTTTACCTGGCAGACTCCTTCATGCTGCCCGTCGGTAAATACAACGGCAGACACCGTCCAAAAATGAGTTTTTTCGAACTGGTCGATGCACTGCAGCCATTACTGAACAATTCCAAAATCGACAAGGACCGCATCGGCTGTGTTGTGGTCGGCTCCCAGAATCCATTTGCTTTTTCAGGGATCGACAATGTTGCGGCCAAGGTCAGCGGCCGACTCGGGATCAGCGGAGCAAAATCCGTTCTGGTCGATACCGCATCCTCTTCGGGAGCCAGCGCTTTTGAAGCGGCTTTCATGGAAGTCGCATCCGGGCAGCACGATCATGTCCTGGCCCTCGGCATTCAGAAAATGAGTGATGTCTCGACCCGCGAAGCCACCAAAATAGTCGCCGGGGTCATCGACCGGGAAGAAGCTGAATACGGGTTGACCATGCCCGCCTGCGGAGCGCTGGTTGCTCAGTCCCTGATTCAGGAATTCGGGTTGAGTTTGGAAAAATGGAGCCACTATACCTCGCGTTGGACCGAACGGTCCCATCACTATGCCGCGCAAAACCCCAACGCTCATCTCAACTATGAAATTCCGGCAGAGCAGTACCTGGCGGAAATGGACGGAGGGAAAAATTATCTATATTACGACCCTCTGCATTATTACGATTTTTGCCCCATGTCCGACGGAATTGCGGCCTGCCTGCTGACCTCGCAGGAGAGCCGGGTCCGGGTGTCAGGGGTCGGCTCCGGGACCGACATCCCTACCATTGCGGATCGCCTGACCTACACCAGCTTTCCGGCGACACGCATTGCCTTGGCTCAAGCGCTGAGCATGGCCGGGCTTAAAAAGCTGCACGAATTGAATACTCCCGTCCATATCAACATGCACGATCCCTTTAACGGCTTCGGTGCAATCAACCTGGTTGACCTTGGTGTTGTTCCCCGTAAAAATCTGTTGGATGGGCTACTCGATGAAGATCTGACCGGACCGCGCGGACTGTTTCCGACCAACCTCACCGGCGGTCTGAAAGGCCGCGGCCACCCCCTCGGCGCAACCGGAATGGTCCAGATCGTTGAAAATCATCAAATGCTCGTCAACGGCGATTATCAGGCAGCCCTATCTCATTCCATCGGCGGACCGATCAACAATAATGTCGTCATTCTTCTGGAAACCCAGGAGCAGTTTCTCGGCCGCCGGGCGGTGCCCTATCGGCCTGAGGCCAGACCGTTACTCGGCCGGCTGAAACCGGCCGACATCACCCTGGAAACGATACTGGGGAAGGAACATAAATGCACGGCCAAGTTACTGGCCAAAACCTCACGGTTCGATTTCCGCACCGGAAAAGCCCAACGCACCCTGCTGGTTTTTTCCAAAAAGCATGAAAGCGAGAACTACCGCTTTTTGATCGGCGTGGCCCCGGAAACAGCGGCATCCCTTGAAGGCTTGAAGTACGGCGATAGAATTCAGCTGCAACAGATCGATGGCGAGCTCAGCATCAACGATGTCCCGATTCGCCGACTCTATCGCAAAACCATTGAGGGGGTGGTTGAAATCGCGGATTCGGCAATGCGTCACCTGCGCCGGAAAAAGGAGTAAATTTGCGCATCTGCACAGTGCAAAAGCAGCCCTGTCATGATAATCTGCACCGATGCGGATAACGGTTAAACAACAAGTCCTTCTGGCTCCTGCAACGATGCTGATTCTTTTGGTTCTGGTGCTGGGTTTCATGCAGTACACATACTGGAACCTCACCGCCAAAAGAGCGGAAGCCAGAGCCATCGGCACCACCTTTGTTGCCGTCGCTGAAGCGGATATGGCCGCAAGAAGGCTGCATTTGCTCATGCGGACGCTGCAATATACCGGGATGGCTGCGCCTGAAGATATGGCCCTTATGGCCGATCTCTACGAGCGCCTGCTGGCGGCAGTTGACCGCCTGGAACCGTTCGGCCCGCTCAAGCAGTCCGGGCAAATTTCGCTATTGAAAAGCCTGGTCCTGGAGTTGAACCCAGGCAACAGCCCGGAACCGGAACAGACGGCCGAATCCTTTGCCAAATTCAGGGCCGAACTATCTGCGCTGTCCAATCTGACCCAGGTCTATCTCAACAGGCTGCGCTCCACCCAGGAACAGGACATTGACCAACTGGTCGAAAGGGCAGCGGTGGTCTCCATGTCCATCCTGGTCCTGGCCATTATCCTCGGGTTGTTTATTTCGAGCTATTTCAGTCGCCGGATCCTGCACCGCATCCAGGACCTGTCCCACAATGCAGTGCGTATCGCAGATGGAAAGCTTGATCTGCCCCCTGCTCCCGACCGCATTCGCGACGAACTGGACACCCTGGCGGTCTCCATCAACAGGATGACCAAACGCCTGACCCAGGTTGTCGGTAGTGAAAAACTTTTTGAAGGGGCAGAGGAAGAACGCCGGCGCATCGCCATGGATCTTCACGACCAGTCTCTTTCCGACCTTTCCGGCATTCTGCGCGGCCTGCAGAATCTGGAACCGACTCTCCCCGGAAAAGAGCTCAGAGAACGCGTCGATAACCTGGAACAGGATCTGGACCGGGCTATTTCCAACCTGCGTGAAATCATGAACAATCTGCATCCGCAAACGTTGGATATCCTCGGCCTTGGCGCAGCCATTGAAGCACACCTGGAGCAGCAATGCGACTCCGACGACCTGCCCGCTTACCATTTCCATGCCGACCCGCGAATCAACAATCTGCAACTAGGCCGGTTGCAGCAGCTCTCCCTTTACCGCATTACCATTGAAGCGATCCGCAATGTATTAAGGCATGCCGGGGCCAATCGCTATGAAGTTGACCTGGAGCTGCGCGATACAGTGCTGGTCCTATCCGTTGAAGATAATGGCCGGGGTCTGCCGGTATTACCGGCTCATCACGAAGGACGGGGACTGAACAATATCAGGGAGCGAGCCAGAAAAATTGGCGCTGAGGTCAACTGGACCGCTTCCCGCTTTTCCAGCGGCACCCGGTTTGAATTGACGCTCCCCTGTAGCACTGACCACGTCAAGGGATAACACCATGAAACCATTGAAAATCATCATCGCCGAAGACAACCCGAAAGATCTTGAGTTTCTTGAACTGCTGATATCCTCCTGGGATGAAGAGGTCAGCATGACCCATGCCCACAACGGTCAGGCAGCTTTGGAACTGGGGCTCAATGAGGAGGCGCCCCTGGTCATCAGCGATATTCAGATGCCCGAACTCAATGGTATTGACTTCGCCCGGGAACTCTGGCAGCAGAAACCGGCGGCACGCATCGTGTTCTGGAGCCAGTTCAAAGACGAAATGTACGTGCGAGCCTTGGCAAAAATCGTTCCCCCGGAAACAGTCTACGGTTATATCCTCAAATCCAGTTCAAAAGAACGGATTGCCTCTGCCATCCACACCGTACTCATCGAAGAACAATGTTGGATTGCCCCCGAAGTTCGCAAAGTTCAAGGGCGGGCCGGCCATTCCCTGACAGCCCTCTCCGATATCGAATACGAGGCACTGCTCGATATTTCCCTCGGTCTGACCGATAATCTGATTGCCCAACGGCGCTATCTGTCCAGGCGGGGGGTGCAGAGCAGACTCAATTCCCTCTACAGCAAACTGGGCATTGATCAGGAACAGTTTCATAGCGATAAATACGGAGATTCCTTCAATTTACGCAATCGGGCGGTAGCGGTCTCCCTGGCGCGGGGGCTTATCAACGCTTTTGAAATGGAAAACGAAGAACAGGATTTTCAAACCTGGTTTAAGCGCTTTCAGCGTAACAACAAACCAAAAGACACCATTTGAATCAAGAACTTGCCGTTGAGCTAGCCCATTTAGTTAAGAAATTAGTGGATCTGGTCATTTCCGTCCTACCAGCCGATAAAACGCCATTTTTACAGAATGAAATTCTCCATCTTATCTTGTTAAACCCCCCATTTTATGCTAAAAGGTCTTACCAAAAACTTTGGAGATTTCCATGACCACCGTATTCAAACCGATCCGCCCCAAAAAGCTCTCGGAAGAAATTGTCGATCAGATTAAAGAGCTTATCTCACGCGGTGAGCTGGGCCCCGGACAGCGCATTCCCTCGGAACGGGAACTGGCTACGCTGCTTGGCGTCAGTCGCCCTTCGGTGCGCGAAGCGATTATGGTGCTGGAAGCCATGGGCTTCCTTGAATCTCGCCAGGGGGGTGGAACCTTTGTCCGTTCATTGGCAGACGCAACCATGGCCGATCCCCTGGCCAATATGGTTGAGCGGCGCGACCCGCGCATGCTGCATGCCTTGACCGAGGTTCGCATCGGCCTGGAAACCTGGTCTGCCTACCTGGCCGCAAAGAGAGCCGAAAAACCCGAATTGGATCGCCTGCGCCAACTATTCACCATTATGGAACAACAGGCTGAAAACGGTGGCTGGGACCCTGAGGTCGATTTCCAATTTCACCTGACCATCACCGCAGCCAGCCACAACACGCTGCAGGTTCATGTTCTGAACACAATACAAACCCTCTTTCAGACAACGATCATGGTCGCACTCGGTGAATTTTACAGCAAGGAAGGCTACATCAAGCTGCTGCTGGAACATCACCGCAACATTCTTGAGGCTATTGAAAATCGTAATCCGGAGCGGGCCAGGGAAGTTATGATGCAGCATCTGACCCTGGTCGAAGAGAAGCTCGCCCTGTTCCTGCAGACCAGCACTCCTGAAAAAGACTGACCTCACGACCCATCTTGCCAGAGTTCGGATTAAAGAGTTGAAGCGTTAATTCTGAATATTTTTCCAATCCGTGGTTAGCGTGACACCTGCATCCCCGGATCACGCTTCTCACTATCCCAGCAGACAACCCGGTTCCGGCCGGCAGACTTGGCTCGGTAGAGGGCCTTATCAGCTCGCTCCAGCAAAGCCGGCACCGTATCCATGCCGTGCAGGCAATCAGCCACCCCCATACTGACGGTCACCCGCAACGGAACCGGATGGCTCTCAGTATCACAGCAGAACAGTTCACTGTGCTCAATCTGTTGGCGGAGTTTCTCTGCGATTTTGATCGCGTCCGCCTTTTTCGTATGAGGGAGCACCAGCAGAAATTCTTCCCCGCCATAGCGGCAAAGACTATCTACATCACGAATGGAACCACGCATCAGGCTCGCCAGTTTCTTCAACGCCTGGTCACCACAATGATGCCCCCAGCGGTCATTGACCTGCTTAAAATGATCGATATCCAGCATCACCAGCGACAATGGAAACCCGTACCTGGAAACCCTGGAAAATTCCTCCTTAAGACGCCTTTCCAGATAACGGCGGTTATTGACCCCGGTAAGACAGTCAATGGTATTTTCCTGTTCAAGAACAAAAACCCTTTTCAGATCTGTTGCCGTCTCTAAAGCCAGTCTACAAACCAGCAGCACAAAGACCGCCCCGAAAAAAAAGATAACGGGAACAATCAATTCAGCCGGCCCGCTATAGGTGCGACCAAATGCAACTGCATAATAGCCATAGCCCGCCAGGAACAAGCACACCAGCCCCTGCAGGAAGCACCACCGCCCTTTTATTTTTCCACCCGGCAAGTGGGAAATCAGTCGGCGGATAGCCAGTAAAGAAACCAGCAGCAGGACCATTCCAACAACAGGTAAAATATTTTTCAGCAGCAGCATATGCCCCCAGCGCCGTCTGTATTGGCAACTTTTCCATACAGATTATAATTAATATTAATAAATAAATCAATTTTTTATCATATCTTTCCTCTTGCCAACCGTTCTCCTCTCAACACCTTTTATGTTAACCTGCAACGACCTAAGGCTGGCGAAAACAGCCTAGTTGTCATCCGGAAACTCCGGATGACGATAATTAAGTTTTCAGATTGGAAACGAGCGGTTTTTCGTTGTGGCAAGGAAATCAAGGGCTTGCGCGGAGGCGTACACCGTTACGCCGCTCAAGTAAGCCTGCACATTGACGCTGCTACAGCAAAAAAAGTCGTTTCCGGATGAAAACCAGCCTACTGCGCCCAAAACCGGGCACGACAACCCGCTGACAGGTCTTCAGGAATGGATTTTATGGGGCCTGAACCACAGCGGCCTCGTAAACCTAATCTTGCAGGATTTTTCATGGAACTCGAAGAACTTTATCAAGCCACCCTCGCCAAGTGGGGGGCAGATGCCCAGTATGACCAGATGGTTGAAGAATGTGCCGAACTCATTACCGCGTTGAAACATTTTCGCCGTGGCAAAACGGACCAACAGGCAGTCATTAATGAACTGGCCGATGTCAGCCTGATGCTCGGGCAGCTTACCTGGATGTTCGGCGCGGACAAAGTCGCAGCTGCGACGCAACAGAAGCTTGCTAAATTGAACGATTTGTTGGCAACCCAGCCCCCGGAACAAGGAGCCTGATCATGGCAATTATCGAAGGAGAAAAAGCCCCTGAGTTCACTCTTCCCGGCAGTGACGGAAAAACCCATCGTCTGACCGACTATGCCGGAAAAAAACTGATCATCTATTTCTATCCGAAAGACAATACCCCCGGCTGCACCAAAGAATCCTGCGCATTTGCAGAAAGTTACCGAGAGTTGCAGGAGTTGGACGTCAGCCTGGTCGGCGTCAGCAAGGACAGTCTGGCCTCGCATGATAAGTTTATCGCCAAGTTCGGACTGCCCTTCGTGCTGCTCTCGGACCCGGAAACGACCATGCTGCAGAGTTACGACGCCTGGGGCGAAAAGAAACTCTACGGCAAGGTCAGTCTCGGCTGCATCCGCTCAACGGTTATCATCAACAACGACGGCACTGTCCTGAAACATTGGCCGCAGGTCAAAAAAGCAGCCGAGCATCCTCAAGAAGTCCTCGAATATCTGAAAGGTAAATAATATGGAACCGGATCAGGCGAACCGCCTGCAAAATTTTCTGACCTTCCTGGCCCCGCAAATCGGCCAGGAAATTCACGTTGGGCCCTGGCTGCAAATCGACCAGGAACGCATTGACAAATTTGCCGAAGTCACCGGCGATCTGCAATGGATTCATATCGACCCGGAACGGGCCGCCAAAGAATCACCCTACGGGGCAACCATTGCCCATGGCTATCTGACCCTGTCGCTGCTCCCCTACCTGACCGAGAGCAATCACCCGGATTTTTTCCAGAAAAACTATCCGGGGATGAAGTATCGGGTCAACTATGGCCTGAACAAGCTCCGCTTTCCGGCGCCGGTCAAAGTCGGCGCCAACATCCGCGCGCGAACCACGATCCAGGAAGTAGAGCAGGTCAAAAACTCCGTTCAGATCATCTATCTGATCACCGTTGAACTGGAAGGCTCCGCCAAACCGGCCTGCATTGCGGAATTTGTCGCCCGGCTTTATCCCTGAAAACAGCAAACGGCCTGATCAGGAAACTGACCAGGCCGTTTGTTAAGCAATTAGCAATTAAGCAGGAGTTCACTGCAAACTGAGCTGATAAATCAGGGCATAAAGCGCATGCGGGTCTTTGCCATGGGCGCTGGCGATCTCCTTCATGGTTTGCTCTGGCGTGGCGTTTATTCCCTGTTGTGCTAATCCCGCCACGATCTTATCAACATCCAGCTGGTACATTCGGCATAAATCAGCCAGCCGCCGCTGCCCTGTGCCACCGGGCGGATCTTCCGGCATCGTGGCTGACGGTTCTGCGACCTGAGGCTTGATAACGGCATACAGCAGCTTGGGGGAAACTCCATTGGCCTCGGCAAGCTGGCTGATGGTCAGGTTACTGTCAGGCACCTCATAGCCTGCGGCCTGCAAACGCGCTATGCCTTCGGCCAGATCAACTTTGACTTTATAGGTAAAATCCGCCAACGATGACATTTCGGCATGTCCGTAAGGGGGTTCACCGTAATGAAGGTTGGCGTTTTCACTGATTTTCGCTCCCAGATCAATGATTGTACTCATCGGCGGGAGTCCGGCCAGAGTCCCGAAGAAAACCACCAGAGTGATGAGCAGTGAAACATTAAAATCTACGGTAAACAATTTAAACTTCTTTGTTTTATTCTTCATATAACTGACGAGCGACTGCCAGTTATAATAGACATGCAACACCATGGTCAGCAGCAGAAGAAAACCAAGGTTGATATGAACAGCTCCCCACTGTTCTTTACTCAACCCCCACAGCCGCCAGTTGGCCCAGTAAGCCACCCGCCCGGCCGGGACAATGTAGAGAATGATGCTGGTGGCGATCAGTAAAACAAAAGAAAGCAGTGCGGTCATAGAGGTGATTTTACGCATATTCATAAGCTGCAGTCTCCTAAAGTAAATTTCCTGCAAGACATAGCATATTTCGAATATTTAGAAAGTAAAGATTTGTAAACTCTATCGACAACTCACGTAACGCTCAGCTTATCCACCAATTCCCAGCCTCTTTTGCCTTCAATCCAAGGCCTCAAACCCTGAGTTGTAATTATTTATACTCCAGACCGCATCCATACCGGCTGAAAAAGCGCCAGGTTCGGCCTAAAATCTTTGTTTCCACCACAACCCCTAAAAGAACTCCATCTAAGCTTGTTTCAACACAAGCTAAGCACAAATATCACTGAAAGGTTGGCTTTCAACAGGTCTTGACTTCCACTCGGCATGAATTTCTGCACTATCAATCAACGCTAAAGATGCTAGTTTTAAATGGAAGGTACTCCATCACCCATCACAAAAACAGCGGACTTGTCTGATTGACAAGTCCGCTGCGAGAAAAAATTAAGTAAAAAATATGGCCGGGATTATGACTCTTTTCTCCTCCGGTACAGTGCCAGGCCTGCCAGACCGGCGCCGAGAAGAATGATCGTTCCGGGCTCCGGTACCGGCGCAAAGTCCTCACCTTTAACGGTCAGAGTGGAATAATCAAAATAGAAATCGCCATACCATGACTCAATTGTCACGTCGACCGTCCCCAACAGGTTGACGCTCAACAGTCCAGCAATTGAAAACCCGATATCGTTATTGCTGTAATTGAAGTTATAAGTGGTATCACCCAACACGCCAGGCTGGTCGATCACGGCGATTTCACCAGAATCCCAGAACCCGCCATCGTCATAAAGCCCGATACTCAGGGTGTAAGTAAAAGCCACATCCTGCAAAGGAGTAAATCCGTTATCAGTAATATCATGGGTATAACTGTAAGAATCGAACCACCCGACATACTGATCCGGGTTTGCGTCATAGGTGTCAACCCAGGTCATCGGGGTTGCCAGAGCTGCGCCTGACCAGAAAACCAAAATCAAACCTGCTAGTAACAATCTTTTTAACATCACGTCCTCCCTCTATTCATTTGGTTTAGGATTTATCTATGGACTTCAAAATTGCCTTTAGCTAGTCAATAAGCACTTATCATGCCAAAACAACAATCCCTATAATTCCGAACACTTAAAGAGAGGGCGAGACAAAAACCCAGACATGTAAAAGATATCGACAGCATTTTCTTTCCCGCGAAGACTTTCAATCCCGGTCGGGCTTTAAAAGCAACACAAAAGACATTTCCAGACTGGATGGTGTCGAGCTTTTTTACACAAATGATTTAAACGGCAACTCCAACTGCAGCGACTCCAAAGCCGGCACATCGGTTGTCAAATGCGAGACCGTCACCCCCAACAACCGCACCGACCTTTCTCCTGCGTCGGTTTTTTTCAACAACTCCTCTGCCAGGGCAAGAATATCTTCGCTGCTTTCAATCGCCTGTTCACGGCTGATACTCCGTGTGACCTGTTGGAAATCGGCATATTTGACTTTCAGGGTCAGGGTCAGGCCACTGGTCTGCTTGGCGGCAAGGGTTTCTGCGACCTGCTCAGACAACGCGCCAAGGATGGTCAGCATTCGGCTGCGGTCAGCTAAATCTTCGCCCAGGGTTGTTTCCTTGCCGATCGATTTGCGCACTCGATCAGGCACCACGGGGCGCTGATCAATCCCCCTGGCAATATAATAGTAATAAGCTCCGGCTTTACCGAAATAGCGGTGGAGATCTTCCAGGCTGAACCTAAGCAGGTCTGCGCCGGTGTTTATCCCCAGCTGCTGCATTTTTTGCTCCGTTACCCTGCCGACACCATGAAAACGCCGGATCGGCAATGCGGCGATGAAGTCGTTTGCCTGCTCCGGAGTCACCAGGGTCAGGCCGTCGGGTTTATTGACGTCCGAAGCGATCTTGGCCAGAAACTTGTTGTAGGAGATCCCGGCGGAGGCGGTCAGGCCGGTGGTCTGTCTGATTTTTCGACGGATTTCCTGAGCGATCCAGGTGGCGGACTGGATATTGAATTTATTGACGGTGACATCCAGATAAGCTTCATCCAGAGACAACGGCTCGACCAGATCAGTGTAGCTCAGGAAAATTTCTATGATCTGTTGCGACACCTGCCGGTAGACAGAAAAGCGCGGCCGGACAAAAATTGCCTGGGGACAGAGCCGATAGGCCCGGGCGGCGGGCATGGCCGAATGAATCCCAAACTTGCGGGCTTCATAGGAGCAGGTGGCAACGACGCCCCTGCCGTTCGGATCACCGCCGACAATCACTGGACACTGTCTCAGCTCCGGATGGTCGCGCTGCTCCACCGAAGCGTAAAATGCGTCCATATCAATATGGATAACTTTGCGGACGGCGGTCATGTTCTGTTCCCTACATACGGTTGCGCCGGTCATGGTCCGATACGGCATTGACCAGGTCGTTGCCATCCGGAACCTCCGCAGGGCAACGGCTAAGTTTTCAGATTGGAAACGAGCAGTTTTCCGTCGTGGCAAGGAAATCAAGGGGTTGCGTGGAGGCGTAGTACTTTACACCTCACAAGAAAACCCGCAGATTGGCACCGCCACAGCGGAAAAGGGCCGTTTCCAGATGAAAACCAGGTAAGCCCATCCTTCACCAAAGGTTCGTCACACGCAACAAAAAAACCGCAGAAACACCTTCCCCTTGAACAACCCGGCGCCAGGCCGGAAGCTGTTCAATTCATCAGTGCTTCTGCGGTTTGATTTTTTAACGATTGCAGACAGACGCAGGCTTAATTGATCTCGACAACTTCCAGATCAAAGTTCAGCGCCTTGCCAGCCATCGGGTGATTGGCGTCGAGCATGATTTTGCCATCTTCGATCGATTTGACGGTCAACAGCAACGGAGTGCCATCCTGCATTTGAGTCTGGAACTGTTGCCCAACCTGAGGGGATAATCCTTCTTCGAACTGGCTCGGATCAGCATCGAACACCATACTGTCATTATATGGACCATAGGCTTCGTCTTCGGGGATTCTGACTTGCTTGGACTCCCCGACCTGCATTCCGACAACGGCCTGGTCAAAGCCCGGAATGACCTGTCCTGCACCAACTTCGAATTCCAGCGGTTCAGCCTCTCTGGATGAATCAAAAACCTCACCGTCATCCAGGGTTCCGGTGTAATGAACTTTAATTTTGTTACCTGCTGCCACGGCTGTCATGTCTTCTCCTGTGTGCAAAAAATTCCTTGGGTCAGCAACGCAAGCCAGATACTTACGCTTGTCAATTGTTGAGGGTGGCATGTCTGGAAACTTAAATCAACCCTTGGCCGGATTTTTTTGGCCGTCGCCCAAACCACCGATAGCACAGAGCAGATATTTACAGAGGCATTCTTAGTTCGCTGATGACAGGACCATGCGAATCTTCCGACCGCCGGTTTACCTCTGCACATCACCGCCAGTAGAGACCCTGCTGATCAAGCGATCAATCTCTGAGAGCATTTCCGCAGCATGGGCATTATCCTCTTGGATGACGCCGAGCAGGTAATTATCGATGGGGAAGACATAAAACTGCCGGTTACCCTGACAACTGAAACTGAGGTGACGACAACTACTGAAGCCGGTCTTAGCCGTGATGTCGTCCGCCAGGGTATTACTGATCAACATCAGATCGGCATAAATTTCCGGATCATCGGCGCGACAGGTGTTGCCGATCCGGGTGCCGTCGTTCTTGACCAACAGGCAGCTGTCAACACCCTTGACCTGGTTGATCTTGGAAATAAAATCCTGTGCTGTGGCCATACTATTTCACCTCATTCGGTTGTCGATGCAGGGAAATTCAGTGCTCTTTGTCCGCCAATCAACAGGCCGACTTGCTCAAGGCGTGGTTTCACACCGTTTTAGTTCCTCAATAATTTTCTGCGGTGCGGTCCCTGGCTTTAACTTCGTGACCACGCGATAGCTTTGATAAGGAAACAGCAGATAACGATTCCTGCTGCCGGCATTAAACACCACGGAACGATAATTATTGCCGAAAGAGATATCGTTTTCGAGCAAATTGAGCATGCTTTCAATCACTTTCGGAGCCAATCCGGTCACTGTGCAGGTGCCGCTGTTCTTTTTGAGCAGCTTCCCGGGCTTGTCAAAAATTGCAAATTCATGAACCACGGTCAACTGCGCCAGGACCTGGGCCATGCGCAAGCTCAAGGGGTCCTGGCTTGGAGCCGCCGCAGCGGGGTTCCGCTGCTGATTTTCCGCGGCTTCATCCTTGCGTTTGAAGGCCTCGATCAACAGATGTTCCATGGCCATCCCGACGATATTGTCCTGCCGTCGGCACACGCCATCCATTTCTATTTCAGCATCACTCCAGCCAACAACGTCCAGCGCGGCGCCAAGGCCGGTTAGATGTCCATAATCGGCATCAATCAGCTCTCCACCACGAATATAAAGATAAGCCTGCTCCCCGCTCAGGGAGGTCACTTTCAGGGTACAGTTCTTCTTTTCGGCCTTGACCAGTTGCAGAAAGGTTGCCAGGGTAATCCCGCGAATAAAGCTTTTCCCCTTGGCGTTAAGCCCGGTCAGTATCCCGTCCAGCAACATATCGAGATCCAGCGGCTTTTCCAGAAATTGCAGCGTATCCATCTTGGCCAGCCGCTCCTCGATCTCCGGAGTCCCGAATGCCGACATAACAATGACCGGTAATTGCGGCTGGTGGCGGCTGGTCCAAGCCAACAGTTCGAAACCGTTCATTTCAGGAAGTTTCAAATCCGTCACCAGCAGATCAATGGGTTGGACACGCAGGATGTCAACAGCCTCCCGGCCGTTACCCGCGGTCAACACCTCGAATTTATCCCGATGAACCCGCAACCCGTCCTGCAGGGAGAGAAGAAAGGACGTTTCATCATCAACGATCAGAATTTTTTTCACAATACCACCCACATCTTTCGCAACACTGTGCTCCCTTTATAGCATAAACCCGCTTAACATTGAGTAATGGGTAACCGAACGACCGCTTCTGTCCCTTTTCCAAGGTCGCTGGAAATGGAGATATCACTCTTCATTAATGCCAGAAGTTTCCGGGTAATGACCAGCCCCAAACCGTTCCCATTAGGTTTTCCGGTATTAAAAGGCTGAAACAGCTGCTGGAACTGTTCCGGCGATATGCCGCAACCGTTGTCCCTGACCGACAGCCAGACCAAGCGGTTTTTGGCTTCGGCTTTGATCCTGATTTCAGCCCGAGCCACACCGGTCAGGGCATCCGCCGCATTGCTGAACAGATTCAGCAGAACCTGATGAAGAGCCCGCTCATCCACTTTGACCCGGGGCAACCCAAGAGGAATTTCGGTTCTGATGCGGATGCCATAGGCATGAAAGTCACGCTCAACTAAAGAGATGAATTTCTCCATAAACTCGATCAGGTTGAGATCTTTCAATTCAACAGACTCATAAAAACTGAAAGTTTTCAATGCCTTCAGCAGATACTCGATACGGCCGATCTCGGTCAGACCACGTTCGACATACTCCCTGAGCATGTCCGGAGACGCCGCATCGGCATTCTGTTTCAGCACGCTCAGCGCCATCTTGAGTGAATTTAGCGGGTTACCGATTTCATGCCGGATTCCGGAGAAGATGAAGCCGATGTTGTCCATCAGGTTAACGGCCTGAGCAATCGACTCCAGGCGGCTTTTTTCAGTGATGTCGCTGATAAAAACACAACGGTAGCGGGTCGCTGCCTGATAGACCGAAAAACCGAACAGGCGGCCTCGGTAGGACATGCGGCAGGCGATATGACTGACCCGGTCCTGGCAATCCTTCTCTGTCGAATCCGCCAGAAAAAGCTCATGCAAGCCAGCATAACTCCGGCACAGGGATTCGTCCTGAATCATCTCGTAAAAAGCGGCATTACAGTAATCGATGGTCTCCTTATCGAGATCCAGGACCAGTATGCCGATATCGATATGTTCCAGAAGCTGGGCGAAGCCCCAGGTATTCTTTAGCCCATCGGTCAATGGCGTCACCATGTTTTTAAGCATCTGCTGGCCTTAACTACCGCAAAGAGCGGTTCTTTATGCGTCAAAGCCGAATTATAGCAGCCCACCGATATTATTCAAGAAAACTAATAAAATGTTGATCGAGTTTCGCCCCGGAGGGGAGGAATAGCGCTAAAAGAACCAACCCAGATCAAGCCGGATCACAGATATCCGCCAAAGCGGCACCGGTCAGAACCTGCAATTGCGCCACATTCACCGGCACTGCAGAGTGGCAATTACCGGCAGCGGCGTAAACCACCGGAAAGCGTTCCAAAGAGGTATCAAGCACCACCGGCAGCTGCTCCGGCAATAAAAATGGGCAGACCCCTCCCGGCTCGTAGCCGGTATATTTGGCAACATCTTCGACCTCGGGTAACCTGACTTTGCCGCTCAGCTCAAAGACCTTTTTCAGCTTGGAGCTTTTAACCTTCATGTCTCCGCAAGTCACCACCGCAACCGCGTTTCCACCGATCAAAAACAACAGGGTTTTGGCGATTTCTGCCACTGAGCAGCCGACGGCGGCCGCTGCGGTAGCCGCGGTGGCCGTTTCCTGCTCAAACTCAAGAACGGCTATGTCGTACCCTTCCAAGTAAGATTTAATCGTCTCCAGGCTTGCCATCATTCACTCTTCAGTTCGGCCAGCAACTGCTCCGCTTCCTGGGCCAGCGCTGGCTCCAGACGAGGGTCACCAACCACCTTGCTCAGTAATTTCAAACCATCCTTGCGCCAATTGCGCGCCACATAGGTTTGCGCCGCACGAAGCTGCCAGCGCGGATTGTCGGGCTCTTGTCGGCAGGCCGCATTAAAAACATCAAGGGCTTTACTAAGCTCCTTTTTATGCCGCAGCCAGTATTCAGCAAGGGGCAGACTGCTGCCACCCCCGCAACCGCCACCGGGAATTTTTTGCAACGCCCCTTCGGCGTCAGCCAACTTGCCATTTTTTTCAAACACCGCAGCCGCCAGCTGCAGGAATTCAGGATCGCCATTATGCACGGTCAGGGCGACCCGCGCCTCGCGATCCGCTTGCTCATAATCTCCCTGCCGGACGAAAAGAGACGTCAACTGAGCATGGCAAAACCTCGGATTTGCACCATTCTCCAGCAGCTTCATCAGCAGCTGCTCCGCCTCGGCATAGGCTTCCTGGGTCATCAACACCATTACCAGCGCTTCGACGGCCAGGAACAGTTCCGGATTAATGGACACCGCCTGTTCCAGAGCCTGTCGCGCGGCCGGCAGATCCCCACTACGCCCCTGCAAAGCGCCCAGCTCAAACCAGTACAGATCGTCATGCTCTGCGGCGGCGAGCTGTCGCCAGGCGGCCAAAGCCGCCTCGTCCTCACCGGCGTGGGTCAGCAGAAAAGCCTTTTTGAACAGGGCTTTCTTGTCTAAATAGCGGCCTCGCAACTCCTCCGGATAGGAGGTCATAATAAGCTGGAGCTGTTCCTCATCATCGACGTTGATGCTGGCACTCGTGGCGCCAGTGACCGAAACCGCGGGTGCCGTAGGTTCTGCTTCAGCGGCAATGACCGGCTCCATCACCTGGGGTTGCGGAGCGGCGGCGGCTTCGATTTCCTGGCGCAGTTCACTGCTGCACACCAGTTCCTTGGCCAGATCGAGATACTCGCGCGCCTGCGCATATTTATTACTGCGCAGCAGTCCCTGCGCCTCCTCCAGATTCAGCCGTGCCAGGCTGTCTCTCGCAATCACCGCCAGCGCGGCAACGTCTGCCTGCTCAGACGCGCTCAGATCTTTCCCGGCCAGTTCTTCGGCCAGTATCCTGGCATCGGCAAAACGCTGCTGCTCGATAGCGTTCTTCAGCTCTTCAAGGGAGGACCCGCCGCCGAATATTTTACCCCAAAACCCCATAAACCTGCTTCTCCGAGCTTATTCAAAAAATAATTAGTTTCCAATCTGAAAACTTAATTATTGCCGTCCAGTGTTTCCAAGTGACAACGAATTAACAAATTCTTTCCCCGGTTGTACCAGCGCTCTTTGGAGCGTGCGGATCCAGTTCAGAAAATCGAGTCGATCTGGTCGAAATCCAGCTCCGACTCAGCCAGCCGTTGAATCAGCTGGATTTTCTCTTCGTCATCAACCCCGATTTTGGCGACATCTTCTCTGATTCGGGTATAAACCTCGGCTGTTGTTGCCTCGGTGCGAATGTAGGGGATCTCCGAGTCGTCAATAACCCGCTGTACGATTTCCGCAACCGGCGAGACACCGACGATGATCAATCCGGCAATCCTCTTTTTATACTCGGGAAGGTGGTAAAGGGTGGAAAGCATGACCAGGACTTCATCCCGGCTGCTGGTCACGATCACCAGACTCGATTCCTGCAACAGATCAACCACCCGTTGTGTGGCCGGAGCGGCCAACTGAACGTTGTGAACGATGCGGCTGCCCTGCTCTTTCGGCCCGTGCAGTTCAAGCTCCAGCAGTTCCGCCAGGTATTTCAGGGTCGGATCGGCCAGGATGGGGGAATAATTGAAACCGCCAACCACTTTGATATCGGTGTCTTCAAAAGCATATTCGATATACTTCAGGGTCTTCTTCCGTTTGTTTTTGACCAGTTTGTTCGGCAGAATCATCCGCACCTCGGTGCCGAACTCCCTGAACAGCGCCAGGTTCAGGTGGACCACGTCAATGACATTGCCGACCCCGGCTCCGGTCACCATCAACACGGGAGCCTCCAGCCAACTGGCCAGTTGAGCATTGTTCATCCCCATGACCGAACCAACCCCGCTGTGCCCGGCCCCCTCGATAATCAGGAAATCACATTCCTTTTCCAGGGTTTCGACCGCCTTGACAATCTTGTCCAGGTAGACCTGTGGATCTTTACGGTTTTCCAGAAAATCGCGGGTCGTATAAGGATCAAGAACCACCGGAGACATCAACTCCAGCCGATCCTCCATATCGTAGACATGGGCTATCAGCGCTGCGTCAACATCAACGGAACGGCCGAGATAAGTCATACGCTTGGGACCGAAAGGCTTGATAAAACCGACCCGGGGATATTTCTTGCGGGCAAGATGTAAAAGAGAAACACTGGTTGTTGTTTTTCCGCAATTTTGCCCGGTTGCAGCAATAAATATCTTTTTACACATAGATCGGCTCCTTATTGAATACCTTTGCTCGTTGGCGCAGAGGCATTGAGAAATTCATGAAAACAGCAACAGATCATCAAACCATCACAATATATAGAATTATTAACAGCTTTGTCCAGCCGCGTTCTCCTCCTCTGAAATTCTGTTATATTCAGGACAGAAACAGATTCCGTTCCTTGATAAATTCAGGCTCAAATCTGCTCACCAATTCATCAACCAGTAGCGGATTGGCCTCCAGAGCCAGCACCCCTCGACTTAAAGCGACATCGAATTTCTCAGCCTGGTTGTAGCCGATTCCGAAATAACGGCAAAAATCACTGGCCAAGCAGAGCACCGCACAAAGTTTGAACACTTCCGGATCGGTTTCCTGAAGAGCTTCGAAATCCTGATGATACAGGGCAACATCAACAATCTTCTTGGGATAATTCCAATAATCCAGCAAAGCGGCCCCAACCATCTCATGGGAATAGGCATACAGTCCGCGCTCGACATCGCGCAGCTGGCCCCGCCCCTCGTCAACGATTCGTAACACTTCGCGGTACAGCTCCTTATCGCGATTAATCATCACCACTTTGCCGATATGGTGCTGCAACCCGGCCAGATAGGCTTCATTGGGATCCAGATTGGTCAACCGGGCGGCAATCATCCGACAGGCAACCGCACAGCCGATGGAATTTTCCCAGAGCTTGCGTTCCATCACCCCATAGGTCTGGTGAGTACTCCGCAGACTGTATTCCATGGCCATGTTCTTCAGGGCATCTTCGCCAATGACAACAATCGCCCGATCGACCGAGTTGACCTGCTTGACCAGCTGATAAAAGACCGAGTTGGCCATCCGCAGCAGGCGGGCTGAGATGACCGGATCAAGGGAAACGGCGTTGGCCAGTTCTTTAAGTTTCAGATCCGGCTTGCGTAATAATTCAAGGAGTTTGGTCGCAACAATCGGGGAGGCCGGCAACTCCCCCATATTTTTTATGATCGACTCAAAATCGCTGAACATATTCATCGCCAGACACCTGAATATTGGACAGATTTTACAAGTTGGCAGCCAGGGCTCGCAATTCGCTGCCAAATGCGCTGATATCCTCTTCCCGAGTCTGCCAGGAACACATAAAACGGGCATGACCGGACCCGATAAAGGTGTAAAAATGCCAGCCGGCATCATGCAGCGCCTGCAGCAACGGCTCCGGCAACTGAACAAAAACCGCATTGGCCTGAACCGGATGGATCAAGTGAATCGAAGGCACCGAAAGCAGTTCCTGACTGAGCAGTTGCGCACAGCGATTCGCATGGGCAGCGTTACTCACCAGAGCGCCCGATTCCAGCAGCCCGACCCAGGGCGCAGCCAGGTAGCGCATTTTCGAAGCCAGCTGTCCGGCCTGCTTGCAGCGATAGTCGAATTCGCGGGCCAGCTCGTGCCGGAAGAAGACCACGGCCTCCCCCACCGCCATACCGTTTTTGGTGCCACCGAACGAGAGCACATCAACTCCGGCCTGCCAGGACAGTTCCTTGGGAGCCAACCCGGTTGCAGCAACAGCATTGGCGAAACGAGCCCCGTCCATATGCAACCGAAGGTCGTGCTCGGCAGCCAGCTCGCCGATACGCTGCAGTTCAGCCTGGGAATAGACAGTCCCCAGCTCGGTGGCCTGGGTAATGCTCAAGACCTTTGGCTTCGGATAATGGATATCGGTTCGTCGGGTGACCGCATGGGTCACCGCTGCGGGATTGATTTTACCATCTTGACCTGAAACCAAAAGAATTTTTGTGCCGTTGGAGAAAAATTCTCCGGCGCCGCACTCATCGGTTTCGACATGAGCCATCTCATGACAGATGACACTGTGATAGGACTGACACAGGGAAGCCAGGGCCAAAGAATTGGCGGCCGTCCCATTGAAAACAAAAAAAACCTGACAATCGGTCTCGAAGAAGTCCCGCAAGGCATTGCAGGCTTTGCTGGTCCAGCTGTCTTCTCCATAAGACTTGACGCAACCGCTGTTGGCGTCCGCCATGGCCTGCCACGCTTCGGGACAGATCCCGCTATAGTTGTCGCTGGCAAATATATTTTTATTCATCGCTTCACGCATCAGGAAAGGATAACAGGAATGTTACTTTTGGTACATAAAAAGCAGGGCAGTTCACCCACCATGGCGAAAAAACAGGAGAAAACCGGTCCGCTCAATGGTCATGGCAGCCGAAATGAACCAGCACACAGGCCCCATCCGCGATCAGATTGATCCCTTGGGAACGACAATACTCCATCGCGTCCGCACTTTCGGCACCGGGTTGCATCCAGATATTGCGAATTCCTTTCCTGGCCGCCTGCCGGACGACCTGTTCCGTCACCCGTGGCGGAGTAATGATGGAAATACTTGCAACGGAATCAGGCAGTTCGCTCACCGAAGCGACACATGGAACTCCTTCAATGGAAGGTTGAGCGGGATGAACCGGGATGGCCTGAACATTGTTTCGCAAATAACAACGAAAAATTTTATTGCCGAACTTTTCCCGGTTGTTCGAAGCGCCAACCACGGCAACCACAGGTGAGGTAAAAAACGCAGAAATACTTGCATCAACAGACATACGAAACCTCCCGAAAACGACCACCGCGGACAGCTCGTTGAACAACAACCTGCCATGCCCAGGAGGCGGTCAATCAAATACGGCGCCAATTCTGCCAATTGTTGAGTCGGCCAGGGTTAAGAACATGGAGTCTCCCTGCCGGCTTAAAAAACTCCCGAACTAATTTATTTTATTCAGCTACCGGTGACAGCAAATCCTGCTCAAGGCAGCACAGCGGCCACTAGGTCGAGCAACGGCTCCGGGTAAATGCCCAGCACCAGTACAGCGGCAAAACAGCCGGCCAGCAGCAGATACTCGCCGCGGGCACCACAATTAGCAGTGAGCGTGGCCTGTTCTTCCTGCGCAAACAGGACAATAATCGGCCGCAAATAATAATAAACCGAAACCAGCGAAGCAAAAATCCCGATAATGGCCAGCCCGGTATAGCCATGCACCAGAGCGGCCCGGAACAACCCGAACTTGGCAAAAAAACCGGCCAGCGGGGGAATCCCGGCCAAGGAAAACAAAAATGCCGCCAGGGCCATGGCGCGTCGCGGGCATTGATAACCGAGCCCGCGCAACTCATCATAGTCCTGCAGTTCATGCTGCTCAGAAGCAAGGGAGGTCACCACGGCAAAAGCACCGAAGGTGGCAAAACTGTACACAATCAGATAGAACAACAGCGCCTTACCGCCATCAGCCCCCCCGACCAGCAACGAGATCAGCAGATAGCCCATATGCACGATGGAAGAATAAGCGAGCATCCGCTTCAGATTGGCTTGCGGCAAGGCGGCGAAAGTGCCGACCAGCATCGTGATAATCGCCAACAGGGAGATCACCAGCTTGACTTCGGCAGCACCGCTGCCCATGACATTGAGCAACGGCAAAAAGGCTGCCAAAACCGCGCCCTTGGCCGCGGTGGACAGGAGCGCAGTGACCGGAGCCGGTGCACCCTGGTAAACATCCGGAGTCCAGAGATGAAACGGAACCAGGGAGATCTTAAAACCGATGGCAACCAGCAGCATGGCCCAGCCCGCCATCCCGAGCGGTCGCAAGGTCCCACCTGACTGCAAGCCACCAAGTGCCTCGACAATGTGGAAAGACCCGGTTGCGGTGTAAATCAGTGCGATTCCGAAAGCCAGGAAACCGGTTGCCACCGCCCCGAACACCAGGTATTTCAAACCGGCTTCGGCACCGCGATTGTCATTGCGGTTAAAGGCGATGAGAATATACAGCACCAGGGTAAAGGCTTCCAGCCCCAGGAACAGACCAATCAAGGAAGTCGCGGCGGACAACAGGCTCATACCGGTCCCGGCAAACAGCAGCAGGGCCGTGTATTCCCCTCCGCCGAAGCGATGCAGATCGGCATAGCGGCGGGAAAGCAGCAAGGTAGCGGCGACCAGCAAGGACCAAACCACGGTGCAAAAACGAGCATACAGCGAGGTCCCGTACAAGCCTCCCACTTCCGTGAGGGCCGGGGTCAGCAAGGCGGCGCAGAGCGCAGCCAGCACCGCCAGCAGCGCACCGCTGTAGAGCCAAAGGCGCCGCCCGGGCAACCAGGCTCCGGCCAGCAGGATCAGGGTCGCACCGAACACCAGAATCAGTTGGGGCAACAGGGATTGCAGTGCAGCCGGACTCATGGCAGCCCTCCAGAATGTAACAACAGACTAACCGGCAGCTGCAGAGGGTCGAGCAAAGGTTGCGGATAACAGCCCAGCAGCACGACCAGCACCGCCAAAGGAATCAGCACCAGCCATTCACGCCGACCAAGGTCCTGCCGGTCAAAAGGTTCACAACTCGGGCCCCAGATGGTGCCCTGCACCATCCGCAGGGTATAAACCGCTGAAAACAGGACCCCGCCAACCGCAATAACAGCCCACAGCGGATGGCTGCCGAAGGTGCCGATTAAAACCAGGATCTCGCCGGCAAAGTTGGCCAGACCCGGCAAACCGAGAGAGGCAAGACTGAACAAGAGAAAGAACGCCGACAGATTCGGTTGGCTCTTCCACAGGCCACCGAGTTTCGGCAGCTCGCGGGTGCCGGTACGCTTCTGGATTAAGGCAATGGCGATGAACAGCGCACCTGTGGTCACACCGTGATTGACCATCAGCAGCAGACTCCCCTCCCAAGCGGTTTGCCCCCAGGCCACCAGGCCGAGGACCACAAAGCCAAGGTGGGAAATGGACGAATAGGCGACAATACGTTTGATATCAGTCTGCAGATAAGCGATCCAGGCCGCGTAGAAGATCCCGAACAAAGCCAGCACGGCCAATACTGGCAGCGACTGTTCGGCCGCCCGCGGAAAGAGCGGGAAGGCAAAGCGAATCATCCCGTAAACCCCGGTCTTCAGCAGCAGTCCGGCCAGATCGATAGACCCGGCCACCGGGGCTTCGGTATGCGCGTCCGGCAACCAGCTGTGAAAGGGGAACAGCGGAATTTTCACCGCAAAAGCGGCCATGAAACACAGATAAAAGAGCATCTCCTGCCCGAATCCGAGCTGGGTCTGCTTAAGCGCCTCCAGGGCGAAGGTATAGTTTCCAGTTTGTTCACCGTGAACCAGGTAAAGACTGATAATCGCCAGCAGCATGCAGAGGCTGCCGGACAGGGTAAACAGAAAGAATTTGACCGCGGCATAGACCCGCCGCCGATATCCCCAGATACCGATCAGGAAAAAGGTCGGAATCAGCATCAGCTCCCAGAGCAGGTAGAACAGCACCAGGTCAAGAGCCAGGAACACGCCGATAATCCCCGCTTCCAGCAGCAACAGCAGTCCGAACAACAGCGCCGGATACTTTTCCTGATCCCAGGAAATCAGCACCGCAACCAACTGGAGAAATGCGGTCAAGATCACCAGCAGCAGGGAAATCCCGTCCATGCCCAGGCTGTAGCGAATGCCGAAAGCTTCGATCCAGGGTCGATCGGTCAACAGCATCCAGCCATCTGGCCCGGCCGGGCAGAGCAGACACCCCAGACTGAGCAACAGGACCAGCAGCGCAGTCAGCAGCGCGACCCAACGTGCCAGTTGCGCCGACCGATAGCTGACAAAGCACAGTCCGGCTCCGGCCACGGGCAACCAGAGCAGCAGACTAAGAAGTGGTAAAGATGTTCCGATATCAGCTGTCATCGCAATCCGCCTTTATGCCACTGCCCGGAGTAAGAACCAGCCGACGATAATCAGCAGGCCCCAGATAAAGCCTTGCAGATAACTGGAAATCCGACCGTTTGCCAACAGCCTGAGGGATTGTCCCCAGGAAACAAAAGTGGCAGCAATACCGTCCAGCAGTCCGTTCACCAGGCCTTCCTCAAGCCCCTGCCAGCAAAATCGGCCGAAACCGTTGAAAGGACGGATCAGCAGCCGCCGATAAAGCCCGTCAAAGCGCCAACCCGCCAGTAAAAACTCGCTCAGCGCACCGCTTTCCCGGGCTTTAAACCGATAGTAGCGCAGGTGTGCCAACAGCCAGCCCAACACGAACACAGCGATGGCCAACCCGGTGAGACGGTATTCCACCGCCACCGGCAGATCCAGCACGTCCCCTTGCCGCACCAGCCAGGCCGACAACCAGGAATGCCCGCCAAACAGGTGCGGCAGATTGAGCAGGCCGCCGAACAGCCCAAGGACCGCCAGGGGGACCAGCGGCCAGGTCATCAATCCGGGCAGCTCATGGGGGAGTTCTTCACCGCGATAATCCCCGGCAAAGACCAGGTAACCGAGCTTGAAGCTATAAAAAGAGGTCAGCGCGGCAGTGGCCACACCGAGTCCGTAAATGGTCAGGTAAAAGGGACTCCCCTTGGCATAGGCCGCGGCCAGGATCATATCCTTGGAGAAAAAGCCGCCGGTCAAAGGCGCCCCGGCCAGACAAACCAACCCGGCCAGGAACAGCCAGAAGACAGTCTGTGAGCGCCGCCGCATCCCTCCCATCAGGTAGATATCGTTCTCATGCCCGGCCAGGTTGATCACGCAGCCCGCCGCCATAAATAGTAGGGCTTTGAAAAAAGCATGGGTGAGCAAATGAAACATAGCTGCCGACACGCTGCCGACCCCGACGGCAAGAAACATATAGCCGACCTGGCTCATGGTCGAATAGGCCAGCACTCGTTTGATTTCCCGCTGCCCCAGTGCGCAGGTCGCGGCATACAAGGCGGTCAGCACGCCGATCAGGGCGATGGCGCCCAGCGCCAGCGGCGACAGGGAGACCAGGGGGAACATCCGGCAGAGGAGATAAACGCCCGCGGTGACCATGGTGGCGGCATGAATCAACGCGGAGACTGGCGTCGGTCCGGCCATGGCATCGGGCAGCCAGGTCATTAACGGCAGCTGGGCGCTCTTGCCGCAGGCCCCGCCGAGCAACAGCAGCGCAACCAGGGTGACGGTCAGCGGATCCAGTTCCGTTGCCCGCCCGTTGATCGCCTCGATGCCGATGGTGCCGAACAGTTTGAACAGCCACAACAGGCCCACGGTAAAAAACAGGTCGCCAATCCGGGTAACGATGAAGGCCTTGCGGCCGGCTTCGGCATTTTCGCTCTGCCGGTACCAGAAGCCGATCAGCCCGTAGGAACAGAACCCGACCCCTTCCCAGCCCAGAAACATCAACAGCAGATTGTCGGCCAGGACAATGGTCAGCATTGCGAAGACAAACAGGTTGAGCAGGGCGAAAAAGCGGGTCTGATCCGGGTCTTCCTCCATGTAACCGGCGGCATAGAGATGGATCAGGCTGGCCACCCCGGTCACCATCAGCGTCATGATTGCGGCCAGCGGATCGAACAGCAGACCGATATCCGCCTGAAAGGTCCCGCTGGACATCCAGGAGAACAGCGTCACCCGAAGCCCCTCGCCGCCGGCGCCGGGCAAAGCACCGAGACAGGCCAGGAAACTGGCGATCACGCTGCCACAGGCGATAATCACCGGGACCGGTCGGGGCAGGCGATTGCCGAAGCAGGCGTTGATGATGCCGCCAGCCAGGGGGAGCAGTAAGGTCAAGGTCAACAAAACAGCCATCAGCCCCTCATTTCATCAAACGCACGGACATCGATACTGTTCTTGCGCCGCTGCAGGTAAACCACCATGGCCAGGGAAATGGAAACCTCCGCAGAGGTCATGGCCATCAGGAAAAGCACCATGATCTGAGCGTCGATCCGCTGCCAGAAGGCCGCGGCACCGACCAGGGTCAAACCGACGGCGTTAAGCATGATCTCCGCCCCGATCAGAATCATGATCAGGCTGCGGCGGACGATCACGCAGGTCAGGCCGAGTACGAACAGAATCGTCGAGATAACCAGCAGGTGTTCAATGGGGACGATCATTGGCCATCCTCCTGTTTGTTCTTGCGCTCGGGCCGGCCGACATAAAAAGCCCCGACCGCCGCAAACAGCAATTGGAAGGAGACAATTTCAATGGCCAATGCGTACTCCTTGAACAGGGCATAACCGAAATCACGCGGCGTCGCATGCCAGCGCGCCACCGCCCCGGTGCTGGCTGGATCAAGCCCGGTCAGCAGCAGAGTACAGACCGCCAGGGCGACTGCCAGCAGCAGGATCGGCAGCCACTGCAGCCAGGTCGGCGCCAGCCGCGACGGGCCGCTGGTTGGCGATACCTCCAGCATCATGATGATAAACAAAAACAGCACCATGATCGCCCCGGCATAGATGATCACCTCCCAAGCCGCCACCAGCGGGGCGCCAAGCAGGTAAAACAGCAGCGCCAGGGCAAAGAAACTGTTGACCAGGTAAATGACCGCGTGCACCGGGTTCTTCTGCAGGATCGCCAGCAGGGTGGCAATAATGGCCAAGGCGCCAAGAAAATAAAAAACAACTGTCGCAATCATGGCAGCAGATCCTTGTGATCAACCGGGTCCGACTCCTGGGGATTTTTCCCCCGGGGAGCGGCGACACCGATGCCAGCCTGGCGATAAAAATTGTACTCATCATTCTGCCCGCAGTGGTCGACCAGCAGATCCTCTTTTTCATAAACCAGCTTCAAAGGATCACGCCCGGCCAATTCGAAATCGCCGGTGACCTGAATCGCCAGGGTCGGACAGGCCTCGGTACAAAGCCCGCAGAAGATACAGCGGGTAAAATTGATCCGGAACCAGGCCGCATAGCGGCGGCCGTCTGCCGCTTCCGTTGCCTGCATGGAGATACAATCGACGGGACAGGCGGCGCTGCACAGATGACAGGCAACGCAGCGTTCGTTGCCGTCAGGGTCGCGGGTCAGGATCAGCCGGGCCCGGTAACGGGGCGACAGCTGGGGCTTCTCTTCCGGATAAAGCTGCGTTACCGGCTTGCGGAACATATTCCGCAGGGTCACCCAGAAGGGTTGCAGGGTGCCTCGAATGTCTCGCCAGATATGCATGGTCAATTCAACCCCAACAGAATCGCACCGGTCACCAGCACATTCAACAACGCGACCGGCAGCAGAATTTTCCAGCCGAAATGCATCAGCTGATCATAGCGTAACCGTGGCAGACTGGCCCGAGTCCAGATAAAAAAGAAACAGATAGCAAGCACCTTGATGATGAACCAGACCACCCCCGGCAGCCAGGGACCGTGCCAGCCGCCCAGGAAGAAGACCGTGACCATCGAACCGAGGATGATCATGTTGATATATTCGCCGACAAAAAACAGGCCGAAGCGCATCCCGGAGTATTCCGTGTGGAACCCGGCGACCAGTTCATTTTCCGCCTCGGGCAGGTCAAAAGGAATCCGCTTGCTCTCGGCCAGCACACTGATCAGAAAAACCAGAAAAGCCACCGGATTGAGCAGAATAAACGGCAGCGGTTGTTGAGCCATGACAATATCCGTCAGCGAGAAGGAATGCGCCATCATGATCACCGGCACCAGCGACAACCCCATGGACAACTCGTAACTGATCAGCTGGGAGAGCCCTCTGATACTACCGAGCAGGGCATATTTCGAGTTGGAGGCCCAACCGCCCAAGGCGACTCCGTAGACCGCCAAAGATGACAGACCGAGAAAATACAACACCCCGACATTGAGATCGACCACCACCAGCGGCAGAGTTTTGCCGAACAGCTGCAGGGGCGGACCGAAGGGAACCACCGCAAAGGTCAGCAACGCGGTGACCGCGGACAGCCCGGGAGCAACAAGGAACAGCCATTTATCAGCCTGGGACGGAATGAAATCTTCCTTGGTCAGCAACTTGATGACATCGGCAAGGGGCTGCATCATCCCGAATAAGCCGGCCCGGTTCGGTCCGTAGCGCAATTGCATGCGCCCGAGCAACTTGCGTTCCGCCAGCACCAGATAAGCGGCCATGGTCAGGACCACCGCAAAGATGGCGATCAGCTTGGCCAGGATCAAAGCCACCGTCAGCAGGGGATCACTCATCAACGCCCTCCTTGCTTAGCTGGCAAAAGCTGATCCCGCCGCCGGGGACCGGTTGCGGCTGCAACCCGGAATGTTCCAGCAAGACACAGCCCAGTGCCAGGCGCGGTTGCCAGACCAGAGGCAGGGTCAGGGTCCCGGCTTCGGTATCGAGCACCACCCGGTCCCCTTCCTGCAGGCCGCGCGCCGCGCCGTCGGCAGGATTGAGCTGCGCCACCACAGCCGTGGGAAAACGCGGCTCCAGTTTGGCGGAATGACGGCTCAGCAGATCACTGCCGTAACGGGCCGGACTGATGATCAGCTGTAAAGTTCCCGCCGGTTGTTCCGGGATCTGGGGAACCACCCCATCACGCGGCGGAGCGGCTGTCACCCGCGGCCCGGTCTCTCCGGGCAATAACTCCGTCAACCCGGCCAGGCGGGGAGCCTGTGCCACCAGCTGTTGCGGGGAATACGTCTCTCCCAGCAGCTGCTGCAGAATATCTTTGCTTGCCAGGGGGTCGCTGCCTGGGGTCTCCAGGGAAAACTCCCGTGGCGGATGCTGCCCGGCGCTGCTTGTTACCAACGGAATACCCGGCTCCAGCACCTTAGCGAAACGTCTGAGCCGACCTTCGTTATTGATGAAAGTCCCATCGGTTTCGACGCTGGTACGGGTCGGTATCACCAAGTCGGCATGGGCGATTAACGGCGTTGCCAGGTAATCGCACACCACCAGGTGATCCAGCCCGGTCAGGGCAGCGGCAAAACGCTCGGGGTCCGGTGCATCGACCAGCGGATCGCTTTCGAAACAGACCAGCATCCGCACCCGGCCACTCTCCAGCCGGGTCAGCAACTCACCCGCCGGGGGCGACCCGAGCAGGGCGCTGCCAAAACTGTTGGGAGCCGCCAGTAAGGGATAGACGGGGCACAGCCGCGCTTCGCTCGAAACGGTCAGCGACAGCTTGTGGACCAGTTGCAAGCCAGCAGCACCGAGCAGATCAGCACCAGCAACAATGACCGGCCGCGCCGCCTTGTGCAGCAGATCCCGGATATGCATGCCGTCGTCGCCGCCATCAAGGATAAAATTGAGCAGATCGAGGGGAGCCAGGGCCTGGTGATCGAACTCACAGGGCAGTTCCACCGGGCGCGGGTCATAGACAAACACCTGGCCGCCGTTGCGCACGGCCTGCCGCAGCGCCACTGCCAGCATCGGCCCTTCGGCCAACGGGTCCGCTCCCAGCACCAGCACCAGGTCGCTCTCGCGCACCTGCTGCAGACTGGCCAGGCGCTCAGACAGGTCATGGGCCACCACTTCGGCAGCCTGCTGGCGGGGTTCGTGGCAACTCAGCAGCGGGGCCGGGCAACCGAGCTGTTCAGCCCAGCGTTGCAGCAGCCAGTTGGTTTCCAATGCGGCACGTTCCGAACCGAGTAGCAGCACTGATTCCGGGCCGTGCTCGCGAAGCGTCCCCCGAACCTCGTTTTTCAGCAAATCCAGGGCTGCGGCCATAGCGATGGGCTGCTCGCCCCGGCGGGCCTGACGCGGCCGTTGTGGCGCGTTGACATAAGCACTGCCGAAGCGGCCCCGGTCGCAGATAAAGCAACCATTGACCGCCGGGTTTTCGCCGCCGCGGACCCGCTGCAATTCACGCAGGCGCCCGCCCGGCACCGTGGCACAGCCAAGGGAACAGTGGGGACAGACCGAAGGAGCTTCCTGCAAATCCCAGTAGCGCGACTTGAAGCGGTAGGTTTTATCGGTAAACACCCCGGTCGGACAGGCATCGACAATGTTGCCGGAAAAATCGCTCTCCAGCATGCCCTCTTTGAAGCGTCCGAAAAACAAGCGGTTGCGGGAGCCCATCACACCGAAATCACGACCGCCGCAATAGTCCCGATAGGTCCGCACACAGCGATAGCATTGGATGCAGCGGTTCATCTCCTGAACCACAAAAGGTCCGAGGTCCTGGTTGAGGTAGGTCCGCTTGGGGCCGTCGTATCGACGCAAACCATGCCCGCTGGCAATAGTCGTCTCCTGCAGCTGGCATTCGCCTCCTTCATCACAGACCGGACAGTCATGGGGGTGATTGAGCATCAGCCATTCGCCGACCTGTTCACGGAAGTTTCGCGAGGCGTCATCGGTGGTGGTCACCACCATGCCATCTTCAGCTTTGATCAGGCAGGACATCTTCAGTCCTTTGAAACTGCCTTCGTGAATAGTCACGGCACACATACGGCAGGCGCCGACCGCACCGAGTTCCTTGTGGTAACAGAAATGCGGGACGATGATCCCTAATTCTTCCGCGGCCTCAAGAATCGTCTTGCCCTCAGGGACAGTGATGGTCTGATTATCGATGGTCAGTGTCGGCATAATACTCTGTTCACCCATACACGCCACAGCGGTTGTTCCAGGCAACCAGCCGGGTCGTGATTCTGGCATATTCAAGCCTCCCGCCTCTGCGCAGAAGTTTAGCGCGCAGCCTTCGGCCTGGTAAGATCAACGTTGTTTCTCTTGCTCCAAACGCTCAGGAACGAAAAGGACAACCACCCTTCTCGATATGATCGACGATTTCCTGTTCAAAATGGGTCAGCAAACCGCTGATCGGCCCCATCGCCCCTTCGGCCAGGGCGCAAAAACTGTTGCCGGAGATATTGTGTAGCTGCTCCTTGAGCATAGCCAGATGCTCCGGCCGCCCCGTGCCCCCCTCAATGGTTTCCAGCAGCCAGCGGACCATGCTCAGCCCGTCACGGCAGGGGGTACACCAGCCGCAACTCTCCCGGGCAAAAAAGCGGATCAGGTTGAGGGTGGCCGCAACCATGCAGGTCCGATCATCAAAAACCGTCACCCCGGCGGTGCCGAAACGGCTGCCGACCGCCTCCAGGGTACTGAAATCAAGGGCAACGTCAAGATGCTCCGGGGTCAGGTACGGGGTCGAGGCCCCGCCCGGCAGGCAGGCCTTGAACTTGCGCCCCTGCCAAACCCCCTGACCATAGGTTTCCACCACCTCCCGGAGGGGAATACCGACCGGCAGCTCAAAGCACTCGGTCCGATTGAGATGCCCGGACAGACCGAACAGTTTGGTCCCGGAACCGTCCGTGGTCAGGGCCAGGTCCTTGAACCAGACCGCGCCGCCGTTGATGATATGGGGGATATTGGCAATCGTCTCCACGTTGTTGACCGTGGTCGGACGGCCGAACAGCCCTTTGACCGCCGGAAACGGCGGTTTCAGGCGCGGGTTGGGACGCTGCCCTTCCAGCCCGTTGAGCAGGGCGGTCTCCTCGCCGAGAATATAGCGGCCGGCGCTGCCGTGGACATGCAACTCAAAATCGAAGCCGCTGCCGAGGATATCCTTGCCGATATAACCGGCGTCCCGCGCTTCGGCGATGGCCCGGCGTAGATTTTCGGCCTGTTTTTCATAGGCATAACGGATGAAGATGTAACCGACATCGGTTTGCAGGGCATAGGCCGAGACGATCATCCCTTCCACCAGCTGATGCGGGTCGGCCATGAGCAATTCGCCGTCCTTGTAGGTGCCCGGCTCCATCTCGTCACAGTTGCAGACCAGGTATTTCGGCCCCGGCTTGTCGGCCGGGAAAAAGGTCCACTTGACCCCGGTCGGAAAACCTGCCCCGCCCCGCCCGCGCAGGGCAGAGGCCTTGACCAGCTCACGCAACTCGACCGGGCTCATCTGGCGAAAAGCCTTCTCCAGCGCTTCATAACCGCCACTGGCCCGGTAGCCAGCCATAAAAACGGTTTCACCGGGGCGACGATTTTTAAAGAGCAGTTGCGGTGTCTCCCTCACTCTTGCGCCTCCTGGCTCAATTCAGCGAGCAGTCGGTCGACCTTGTCCGGGGTCAACTCACCATAAAAGGTCTGCCCAATCATCACCCCCGGGGCTTTGCCGCAGCCGCCCAGACAGCAGGATGGCAACAGGGTGAACAGCCCGTCGGCCGTGGTCTGGCCGAATTCGATCTGTAGCCGCTGTTGCAGATGAGCAGCCAGCTCTTCGCCGCCACGGCTCCAGCAGCAGATCGAATCGCAGATATGGATGACATGGCGACCCACCGGGTGACGGAAGATCTTGTCGTAAAAGGTCGCGATCTCTTCGACTTCCAGGGGCGTCAGGCCGAGAATCCGGGCGGTCAGTTCAATCCCGGAATCGGGCACCCAGCCATGGTTTTTCTGCACCGTGCGGAGGATATCGATGATCATTTCCCGCGGATGTTCAATATGCCCGGCGTGGCGAATGAATTCGTGCAGCTCTTCTTCCGTGAGCAAACCGCTGGAATCTATGACTTCAATCTCTGCCATCTCAGAACCGTCTCGAAAATAGTGAAAATCAGCCCAATCTCTTGTTTTTACCACCCGCCTCAGCGATCGAGATCGGCGAGGACGAAATCGACCGACCCCAGCACCGCGATCAGGTCAGCGAGCAGATCGCCTTCGCAGATCCAGGGAACCGCCTGCAGATGGGCAAAGGACGGCGTCCGGATCCGGCAACGGTAGGCGCTGTTGCCGCCGTCACTGACCAGGTAGTAGCCGCACTCCCCTTTGCTCGATTCAGTGGCTCGGTAGCACTCTCCCAACGGCGGGCAGATGCCGCTGCTGACATTGACAAAGTGGTGGATCAGACTTTCGATGTCATGCAGCCCGTCGCGCCGTTGCGGATAGGCATAGCGGTAGTCGTCGGTCATCCAGCGGCCTCCCGGCATTTCGGCGGCGGCCTGCTTGACAATCCGCAGGGACTGACGCATTTCATCCATGCGCACCAGATAGCGGGCGAAACAGTCCCCACCAGTGGCGGTAGGGACTTCAAAATCAAATTTATCATAGCCGCTGTAAGGCATGGAGCGACGCAGGTCCCAATCTTTCCCACAGGCGCGCAGGTTCGGCCCGGAAAAACCCCAGTCCAGCGCTTCGGCCAGGGAGACGCTGCCGACCCCCTCGGTCCGGGCGCGAAAAATCGGCCCGTCGGTAAGCATGCTGTCCAGCTCTTTGATACGGCGGGCAAAATCGCCGGTAAATTTGTCGACCTGCTGCTTCCACCCGTCGGGCAGATCCAGGGGCAGCCCACCGATCCGGAACCAGGATGGATGCATCCGCCCGCCAGTGATCATCTCGACAATATCGAAGATCTTCTCGCGCGATTCAAAACAGTAAAAAACCGGGGTCATCGCCCCCAGGTCATGGGCAAAAGTGCCGAGCCAGACCAGGTGATTGGCAATCCGAAACAGCTCGCAGAGCATCACCCGCACGTACTCCGCCCGGGTCGGCACCGCGATGCCAAGCAGGGTTTCCAGGGAATGCAGGTAAGCGAGGTTGTTCTGCACCCCGGAGAGATAGTCGATCCGATCGGTATAAGGAATAAACTGAGCCCAGTGCTGCCGCTCGCCGATCTTTTCCGCACCACGATGATGGTAGCCCAGATCAATATCGATGTCGGACAGTTCCTCGCCGTGCATCCGCAGAACCAGCCGCAACACGCCATGAGTTCCGGGATGATGAGGACCGAGGTTGAGCACCATGCTGCCGTCATCGGCACCGGGCAGCGGCACCAGGCGATCCCCGGCCAGGGGTTCGTATTCAAGCGCGGTCTTGGCGACAAAGGGTGCCATCTCCGTGGCCCGCGACGGATGTTCCTTGCGCAACGGGTGCCCCGGCCAGTCGGCCGGCATCAGAATTCGCCGCAGATCGGGATGACCGCTGAAGGTAATCCCGAACATGTCATAGACTTCGCGCTCGTACCAGCCGGCAGACGGCCAAACCTTGACAATACTTGGAGCCTGGGGGAATTCACCCGTCAACGGCACTTTGATCCGCAGGTAGCCGGGCGTGGCAAAATTGAGCAGGTGGTAAACCATGGTGAACTGATGGCCTGGACGGCTGCCGCGATAACGTTCATCCACCGCGGTCAGATCTTCGAGTCGCTGATAGCCGGGGTGCAGCTCGTGTTTGAGAAACTGCAGCAGCGCTGTCAACAGCTCGGGCGGACAGGTCAGCACCGGCATGTCCGCGGCCAACGAGTCGCGCTCGACCCGCCCGGCAAAGCGCTCCGCGACCTCTCGGTAAAGCTGTTCGGTATTGGCCGGCATGGTCTGCACCGGTTGCGGAGGCCGCCAGCCTTTATGGCTGCGACTGTTACTGAAATCGGGGGGTTGCTGAGCAGTACCACGGATCGGGCTGTTGCCGTAGCCCGGACCGCGGGTGTCGCGGCTTTTGCTGATCCCGTCAATCAACGGGGGGACGCTGGTCCCTTCGCTGCCGCCGGGAAGATGAAAGACTTTGCGCGCCGGTTGCTCTTCGGCGCTGATCTTCTTCTGCAGTTCCAGAATACCCTGCAGAAAAGCCTCCGGGCGTGGCGGACAACCGGGAATATAGATGTCAACCGGCAGGATCTGGTTGACCCCCTGCATGACACTGTACACATCGTACATGCCGCCCGAATTGGCGCAGCTGCCCATGGCGATGACCCATTTCGGATTGGGCATCTGCTCGTAGACCCGCAGGATGGAGGCACCCATTTTTTTGAACGGGGTCCCGGAAATGATCATCACGTCCGATTCGCGCGGGGTTCCACGCAGCACCTCGGCCCCGAACCGAGCCAGATCGAAACGCGGCGTCATACTGGTCATCATTTCGACAAAACAGCAGGACAGTCCGAAAAAGGCGGGCCAGAGACTATGGCTACGCCCCCAGTTGATCAGATCGTCGGCCCGCGTCAGCAGCACTCCTTGTGGCAGCTTTTCACTCATCCGACTCTCCTGCGCTGGTCACGAACAGCTTGCGAGCCCCACTCCAGGCCACCCTTCTTCCATAAATACAGCAACCCCAGAAAGAGCACGACAATAAAAAAGGTGATTTGCCAGAACCCGGCCCAACCGAGCAAATCATAGGCGACCGCCCAGGACACTACAAACACGGCCTCGACATCAAAGACGATAAAGAAGATGGCAACCAGGTAAAACGGCACCGGTTCGCGCAAGCGGGCGTCACCGGTGGGCAGAACCGCGGATTCATAAGGAGCATCCTTTTCCTCGGAGTGGGTGCGACTGCCGAGAAAACGGGCCAGAATCAGCAATAGCAGAATCAGCCCGGTTGCGATCAGAACATACAGCCCGAGGGAAATCAGCCCCTCAATATCCGGCGGCCCGGAATTGAACACAACTGCTGCGGTATCAGAAGCCACGGAGGAAAACCCCTTGCGCAGAAAATAAAGCAGAATATTTCAATTCAGATAAACAAGCATTGGAATACTACCACATATGTTTCCACCCAGAGAAGACGACAGGGCAAAAAATTATCCCGGCGCGGAATGAAAACTTCATTCAATGCTAGCAGAAGCTTCGGAAATTGCCAGCCGTGCCAGCTCGTCGCAGCGCTCGTTTTCCGGATGGCCGGCATGCCCCTTGACCCAGCACCAATCGATCTGATGCTTTTCAGCCAGAACCAGCAGCCGCTCCCACAGATCGCGGTTGGCAACCTCCTCTTTCTTGGAATTCTTCCAGCCTTTTCTCTGCCAGCCGTCGATCCACTCGGTCATCCCTTTGACCAGATACTGAGAGTCGGTGGTCAGCCTGACCCGGCACGGCCGGTTAAGGGCCTCCAGGCCGCTAATCGCCCCGAGCAGCTCCATGCGGTTGTTGGTGGTCTCAGCGGCATAGCCGGAGAGCTCCTTGACATGTTGGCCGGCACGCAGGATCGTCCCGAAACCGCCCGGACCGGGGTTGCCGGAGCAGGCCCCATCGGAAAATATTTCAACAAGGTGACTATTCTGGGTCATCCGTAGAGCCTTTTACACAGAAACAAAAGGTTGCAAAAAGTCCTCCCCCGGACTTTTCAGAAAACATCGGCAGATTATAACCGTCCGCCTGTGGACTGGGCAGCATAGGTGAAATTTCGCCTGAAAGCAAACCACCCGAACTACCCCGCCGCTTGACAGTGGGTCGGCATTTAACAGTATTTGGTTGTCATCCGGAAACTCTGGATGGCAATCATTAAGTTTTCAGATTGGAAACGAGCGGTTTTTCGTTGCGGCAAGGAAATCAAGGGCTTGCGCGGAGGCGTACCCCGTTACGCCGCACAAGGCAGCCTGCAGATTGACGCTGCTACCGCGGAAAAAAGCCGCTTCCGGATAAAAACTATTTAGCTGACCATTAACCAATCGCTGTGCTATAAATTTCCGCGCCTGCCCATTCCTCACCACCAAGAAACAGGGAGAAACCATGGACCGTAACGCTTTTCGGGCCGATCTGCTGCTCCTGCTGACGGCCGCTATCTGGGGCTTTGCATTCGTCGCCCAGCGTGTCGGCATGGACCATGTTGGTCCTTTTACCTACAACGGCATCCGCTTCGCCATCGGCAGCCTCTCCCTGCTGCCGCTGATTATCCTGAGCAAAAGCAAAGAACCGGCCGCTACACCCGGAGGTGACGCCAGAGCCATCCTGGTCGGCGGACTTATGGCGGGCATCATTCTTTTTGCCGGCGCATCACTGCAGCAAGCCGGACTGGTTTATACCACGGCGGGAAACGCCGGCTTCATCACCGGCCTATACGTCGTTATCGTACCCCTGCTGGGGCTGTTCTGGAAACAGAACCCCGGCGCCGGAACCTGGATCGGCGCCATCCTGGCGGCTGTCGGCCTGTACTTTCTCAGTGTGAGCGACGGTCTCAGCAGTATCTCCTTCGGCGACCTGCTGGTGTTGCTGAGCGCTTTTTTCTGGGCCGGGCACGTCCTGCTGATCGGCTGGCTGGCCCCCAAAATGAATTCCCTCAAACTGGCCGCGGCCCAGTTTGCCATTTGCGCCCTGTTCAGCCTGCTGGTTGCAGCGGGCACAGAGGTCATCAGCTGGTCCGGCATCCTCCGCGCGGCCCTGCCCATTTTGTACGGCGGGCTCTTTTCCGTCGGCATTGCCTACACCCTGCAAGTGGTCGCCCAACGCCACGCTCATCCGGCCCATTCCGCCATCCTGCTCAGCCTGGAAGGCGCCTTTGCCGCCTTAGGCGGCTGGTTGCTGCTGGGCGAAGTCCTGACCGGGCGGGCGCTGCTCGGCTGTGCACTGATGCTGGGCGGAATGCTACTGTCGGAATTGTCAGGCTACCTGTTCAAAGCCGGAGAGAAACAGCCCGTCGCCTAAGCAGCCCCTCCCCTCAAAAAACAATCTCATCCGAGTAGCTGGCACAGGGTTCAGGGCAGACCAAGCTCTGGATAGTCAACAATTTCACCGCCCGGGGTCTCAATAAACAGGCGGCCACCCTCTCTTTTGACATACTCGGGTAACAACGGCACTTTCCCTTTTCCGCCCGGCAGGTCAACGACGTAATGGGGTGACGCCAGCCCAGAGACCGGCCCGCGCAGGGATTTAATGATCTCAATGCCGCTACTCAGCGGAGTCCGAAAATGGCCAGTACCGCGGGTTAAATCCATTTGGTGCAGATAGTAAGGACGGACCCGCATTTTCAGCAGGCCCCGAAACAACTCGGCCATCACCGCTGGATCGTCGTTGACCCCACGCAACAGGACGGTCTGGTTGCCCAGAACGATCCCGGCATCGGCCAGCCGGGCGCAGGCCTGAGCGGCCTGTTCGGTCAGTTCCTGGGGATGATTGAAGTGGGTGTTGAGATAGAGCGGCGGATATTTTTTGAGCAACTGACAAAGGTTATCCGTGATTCGCTCCGGCAGCGTCACCGGCACCCGGCTCCCGATCCGGATGATCTCGACATGGGGGATCGCATGAACCCGAGCCAACAGGTCCTCGAGCACGGAATCGGGCAGCACCAGGGGATCCCCACCGGAAAAAATCACATCGCGGATCTGCGGGGTGGCCGCGATATAGTCGATCCCCTCACGCAGCTCGCGAAAACTGAGAGCCATATTGGCGCAGCCAACCTTGCGCTTGCGGGTGCAGAAGCGGCAATAACCGGCACAACTTCCTGAAGCCAGGAACACCACCCGATCCGGGTAGCGGTGGACAACCGCCGGAACAGGAGCCAGATTTTCCTCGGCCAGCGGATCTTCGAAACCGCTATCGGTCAATTCCAGAGGATCGGGAATACATTGCTTCCAGATCGGGTCACCGACCGCCTTGATCAGGCTGAAATAATAGGGAGTGACCCGAAACGGGTAGCGGGCGGCGACTTCTTCCAGCGCTGCCGTGTCAATGGCAAAATAATTCCCCAGTTGAGCAACACTCGAAAGGCTGTTTTTCAGTGCTTCCTGCCAAGCTTCCCGGGCCATTATTCAGCCTCCAGCGGGCGCTGCAGGCAACGCAGAGCCCAGGTCACCAGCAACAGCACCAATAGTCCCAGATCCCTCAGCAGGGCCAGTCCGGGACCGGTCGGGTTGGTCGCATCAGGGCGGAAACAGCCGCAATCGATATCCAACCCCCGCGCTAAAGCGGAACCCAGCGCCACGATAAAAATCAGGTTAAGGATAAACAGCGCCAATACTGCCGGCCGCACCCGTCGGTTGAGCAGCAACAGAATGCCGCAGAGCAGCTCAAGGTAGGGCAGAATCGCCGCCACCAGGTAATTCCAGGCATAGGGCAGCAGTTGGTAATGAGCGATCTGCCCGGCGAAGCCGACCACGTCATGGGCTTTGATCGCACCGGCATAAATGAAGACTGCCGCCAGGATCAACCGACAGCCGTGATAGATGGTTTTCCCGGGCCTGGTCATTGCTCTGCTCCTTCCAGCGGACGACCCGCATCCCGCCATTCCGGAACGCCGCCTTCATAAACCAGAACATCCTGGTAACCGGCCGCTAGCAGCAGCACGCCAAGGTCAAAGGAGTCCGGGCAGCCGAACCCACTGCAATAAGTGATCAACGTCGTCGTCAGAGGAATTCTGGCGGCGAACCCGGCACGAAGCTGAGCAAAATCGCCCAGCGGCAGAGCGACTGCCCCAGGCAGATGCCCGGCAGTAAAAGCAGCGCTGTTACGAGCATCCACCAAGACAGCGCCGTCAGCCAGGAGCTCATCGAGCTCGTCCAAGGCGACTGGCACTGGCAAAGCTGCCGGTTCCTGGGCCGTTCCCGCCAACGAATTGTCATTGCCAGTGACATTCCCTGCCGTGGAGACCGCCTTACCGGAAAAGGCGTTAAAAACAATTTTAAAATTCAGGCTGAGCCCTACGGCGACGGCGAGAACAGCCAACACCACCGTTTCCAATAGAATTCTGCGCAGGGCCGGCCCACCCCAAAATCTATTCATCGGGAGACTCTTCCAAATCTGGTGACAGGTTTTCAACCATGCTCTTCAGCCGCTGGTTGTCCCTCTGCAATTGATCTATGCGCAGATGACATTCAGCGACAACATCGTTCAACTCGTCCAGCAGCCGGGACTGATGTGTGAAACGTATTTCCAGCTCGTTCAAGCGCTCGACAAGTTCGTCATTCATCTTTTCATTATTTTCCAAAATGCCTCTCCCTATGGGATATACGGACGTAGCCAGCCCCTATGAAATATTGCCGACAACCTTGATATATAGCGCCTGATCCGACTGCTGCCAACCGCATTTTCTTTTTTTACCGCCAGATTTACAAATTATTCCAGATTGGTTAGACTGAGAACGCCATTCACATTCGTCCATGACAATTGTTAAATTTTCGTGCTGAGAGGAATCCTGTGTCATTTAGAACACTAATCTCCGCCTTCCTGCTAGCCTTGTCCCTGACGAATATCTGTTCAGCAGCCGACGGCAAAGTCGAATTACTGGAACAGTTGGGGAAAAAAATCCCCTTAGATCTGGAATTCACCGATTCCGACGGCTCCCAACTGCAATTGAAGCAGCTGATCAATCGACCGACCGTGCTGGTGCCGGTCTACTTCAATTGTCGCAACGTCTGCAATGTCATGCTCGGCGGCCTGTCGGCAGTGCTACCCGATGTCAAACTCACCCCCGCCGAAGACTATAATGTCATTGCCTTCAGCTTCGATCCCAGCGAAACTCCGGCCATGGCGGCCCATAGCAAAAAAACCTTTCTGACCGCTATGCAATCCACCACCTTTCCACCGCAGGCCTGGAGGTTTCTCACCGGCAAGCAGGAGAATATCCTCAAGCTGACCAACAGCCTCGGCTATTATTTCATGAAGGAAAAAGACGACTTCCTCCACCCGGTTGCAGCGATGGTGGTTTCGGCCGACGGTACTATCATCCGCTACCTGATCGGTCAACGTTTTTCCGCCATCGACCTGTCCATGGCCATCCTCGAAGCCAGCCAGGGGCGCATCGGCAAGCCGCTGCAAAAAGCCCTGCAATTCTGTTTTAGTTACGATCCGGAAGGACGTAAATATGTCTTCAATCTGATGCGCGTCAGCGCCACGGTCATCCTGTTAACCTTAGGCAGCTTTTTGCTTTTTCTTATCCTCGGCGGGAGAAAGAAGAAAAAATGACTCAATCGACCCTGACCTATACCGGATTTTACAGTGAAAGTCCAAGACCGGGAATCCTTGGCTGGCTGTTGTCGACCGACCATAAACGAATCGGCATCATGTATTTGTGCTGTATCACCATCATGTTTATTGTCGGCGCCTGTTTGGGGATCGCCATCCGCTTGGAACTGATTGCGCCGGGGCCGACCATCATGGGGCCGCAGACCTACAACGCCACCTTCACGGTGCACGGGATTATCATGATTTTCATGTTTATCATCCCGAGTGTGCCGGCGGCCTTCGGCAACCTGGTGCTGCCGATTCAGATCGGTGCCCGGGACGTCTCCTTTCCAAAGGTAAACCTGATTTCCTGGTATTGCTACGTCATCGGCGCAGTGCTGGCGCTGTTTTCCATCTTTAGCGGCAGCGGTGCCCCGGACACCGGCTGGACCTTCTATGTCCCTTTCAGCACCCACACCAATACCAACGTCAGCCTCGCGGCCTTCGCGGCATTCATGCTCGGGTTTTCGTCAATCCTGACCGGGATCAACTTTGTCACCACCATTCACCGGCTCCGCGCCAAAGGGATGACCTGGGGTCGCCTGCCGATGTTCGTCTGGACCCTCTATGCCACCGCCTGGATTCAGGTTCTGGCCACGCCGATGCTTGGCATCACCCTGGTGCTGGTGATCCTGGAGCGGACCTTCGGCGCCGGACTGTTTGACGCCGCCCGCGGCGGTGACCCGATCATGTTCCAGCACCTGTTCTGGATCTACTCCCATCCAGCGGTTTATATTATGATCCTGCCCGGGATGGGGGTGATTTCCGAGGTCATTCCGGTGTTTGCCCGCAAGCCCCTGTTTGGTTACTGGGCCATGGCGTTCTCCTCCCTGGCCATCGCCTTTGCCGGCTCCCTGGTCTGGGCTCATCATATGTACGCCAGTGGCATGAGCGACTTTGCGATCCTGGTCTTCTCCTTTTTGACCTTTATTGTCGCCATCCCCAGCGCCATCAAGGTCTTCAACTGGGTGTCAACCCTCTACAAGGGGTCCATTGAATTGGCGCCGCCGATGCTTTACTCCCTCGCCTTCATCTTCAACTTCTCCATCGGCGGTTTGGGCGGGCTGGCTCTTGGCGCCGCGGCCAGCGATATCCACCTGACCGACACCACCTTTGTGGTCGGCCATTTTCACTACACCATGTTCGGTGGCCTGGGCTTTGCGTTCTTTGCCGCGCTGCATTATTGGCTACCGAAATTTACCGGCCGTATGTACAACCATAAGATCGCCGTCATTGCCTGGGCACTCCTGTTTGTCGGCTTCAATGTCACCTACATGGCCATGCAGGCGGTCGGCATTCAGGGAATGCCTCGCCGCTACTATGACTATTTGCCCGAGTTTTTCCCTCTCAATCTGGTCGCCACCATCGGCTCTTGGGTGCTGGCCATCGGCCTGATCATGATGTTCGTCAACCTCTGGCAAGGGATGAGAAAAGGGAAAATCATCGGCAAAAACCCCTGGGGGGCAGCGACCCTGGAATGGACCGTCCCCTCCCCACCGCCCATGGACAACTTCGGCCCGGAAGATCCGGTTGTCACCCGAGGCCCGTATGAATTCAAAGGAGTTGTTGCCGATGAGTATTGAACACCGCGACGATACCGGTGCCCGCTTCGGCATGTGGCTTTTCCTGTACACCGAAGTCATTCTGTTCAGCGGACTGTTCATCCTCTATGCGGTGTCGCTGGCAAAATTTCCCGTTCAGTTTGCCGAAGCCAGCCACAAACTGAACATTTATTTCGGCACCGTGAACACGCTGGTCCTGCTCACCAGCAGCCTGACCATCGCCCTTGCAATCACCGCCATCCAGCGCAATCAGATCAAACGTACGCTGTTGTTGAGTGCCATAACCATTGCTCTTGCCATCGTCTTTTTGATCAATAAATATTTTGAATGGTCGGCGGAGATCGGTCACGGGATTTATCCCGGCTCCGAGCACCTGGCAGAAATGGGGCCGGGCGTCACAACCTTTTTCAATCTGTATTATTTTACGGCCGGGCTGCACGGTCTCCATGTCCTGATCGGGGGAACGCTGATCGGTGTTGTTTCCGTCCTGGTCGCGAAAGGGAAAGTCACTGCTGAGCGCTATACCCTCTTGGAAAACAGCGCCCTGTACTGGCACCTGGTCGACTTGGTCTGGATCTTCCTGTTCCCGCTTTATTATCTGATTCTGTGAGGTGAGCCATGTCTGCACATGAACATGAGCACAAACATGAACCGGTTCCCAACCGGACCTTCATTCTGGTGTGGGTGGCCCTGCTGGCCCTGACCCTGGCCACGGTGGCGATCTCCAGGATCCATCTCGGCGCGCTGCATGTCTGGGCCGCGCTGTTCATTGCGTCCATTAAATCGAGCCTGGTCATTTTTATTTTCATGCATTTGAAACAGGAAACCCGCCTGTTCAAGATCGGCCTGCTGGTCATGCTTGTGATTCTGGCTATTTTTGTCGGCCTGACTTTTACCGATATCCTTTATCGCTAGGAGAGATCTGTGAACCAGCTGAATAACCCCACTGCCCAGGCTGTCGATAATACGCTGATCTATATCTTCGGTTTTTCCCTGCTGCTGCTGTTGGGAATTACCCTGGTGACCATCTATTTCGTCATCAAGTACCGGCGTTCGAAATACCCCGAGCCGACTTCCGATGCCCACGGCAGCTGGATTCTGGAAACTGTCTGGACGGTTTTACCGATTATCATCGTCATGACCATGTTCTGGTACGGCTGGACCAATTATATCGGTCTGACCCATGTCCCGGACAATGCCATGGAAGTCAAAGCCACGGCGCGCATGTGGTCATGGCAGTTCGAATATCCGGACGGCCGCAAAACCGATAAGCTTTATGTTCCGGTCGATAAGCCCGTCAAGGTCCTGCTCCATTCGGCCGATGTCATTCACAGCTTTTTTGCGCCGGCGTTTCGGATCAAAAAGGATTGCGTCCCTGGCATGGAAACCTATGTCTGGTTCAAGGCGACGGAACCGGGCAGCTATGATGTGCAATGTGCCGAATACTGCGGGGTTGGCCACGCCGCGATGCTGACCACCATTGAAGCCCTGCCCGCCGCAGAATATGCCGCCTGGGCAAAACCTCAGCAGCCGGACAAAGAGCCGCGCGGTCTGACGGTGCTGAATGAACAGGGGTGCATCGGTTGTCACAGCCTGGATGGCAGCTCCGGGGTCGGACCGAGCCTGTACCAACTGGCCGGCGAAGAGCAGGATGTGGAAAAAGACGGCAAAAAGATCGAAATCAAAATTGATGCGGACTACCTGAAACGGTCCATCCGGGAACCGAATGCAGAGATCGTCGAAGGGTTCCAGCCGATGATGCCGGCCTATGACCAGAACACCATCAGTGACGCAGATCTGCAGGCCGTGGTCGACTACCTGCTCGGCAAGTCCACAAGCGCGGCGCAGGAGACAAATCATGAAGGAGCTGAACTGATCAAGGAAAACGGCTGTCTCGGTTGTCACTCCACGGATGGCAGTGAAAGCATCGCCCCCACCTTCAAGGGGCTGGGCGGCCGTCAGGTGACTGTGGAACGCGACGGCAAGGAGATCACCATCACGGTTGATGCCGATTATCTGCGCCGTTCCCTGCTCAAACCAAATGCAGATATCGTCAAAGGCTTTTCACCGATGATGCCGGCGGCCGACAATCTCAGCCCGGAAGAGATTGATGCCATCGTCAATTACCTGTTGAAACAGTAGCGGGGAGGCAGCGTGCCGAATTCGATCATCAACCGGCCGCGCTCAGTTTCGAGCGCAACCATCCAGACCGGGCTGAAAGCCCTCAGGCTGCTGTTCCGGCTGGAACTGTCGGCGATGGTGGCCCTCTCGGCACTGGCCGGGTATCTGTTTGGCGGTGGCCTCTGGGGGCACCAGGTCCTGCTGGTCGTCGGCGGAGTCGGACTGTTGGCCGGAGGCTGTTCGGCCCTCAACCAGTGGCAGGAGCAGGATCTGGATGTCACCATGCAGCGCACCCGCAACCGCCCCTTACCCACCGGCACCCTGACCCCGGCCGACGCGTTACTGCTGGCAGCGCTGACCATCAGCAGCGGTGCGCTGCTGCTCAATGCCCTGACCGGCAGTCTGCCGCTGTTACTGGGGATTCTGGCGGTCATCTGGTACAACGCCATCTACACCCCGCTCAAGCGGATCACCCCGTTTGCCGCTATTCCCGGCGCGGTCTGCGGGGCCTTGCCGCCGCTGATCGGCTGGACCGCAGCCGGCGGGGAACTGTTCAGCCAAAAACCGCTGATTCTCGCCGGCACCCTGTTTGTCTGGCAGATTCCCCACACTTGGCTGCTGCTCTGTCGCTACCGTGACGACCTGCGGCGTAGCGGACTGCCCGACCTGTTCAAAACCATTGCCACGCAGCACTTGCTTAAAATCAACAATTGCTGGCTGGCGGCCCTGTTTCTCTGTTACCTGTTGTTTCCCCTGTTCGGCTTCATCCGCCACACCACCCTTTCCACGCTGTTTCTGGGCGGCCTGGGTCTGCTCCTGCTCCTCATGCTGGGAGAGCAGCGCCGCATCAGCCGAACCGGGTCGGTACAACGCGCCTTTCACTTGACCAATATCTCCATGGCCCTCCTGCTCACGGTCCTGATTCTGGACAGATTCTTCAGCGGATAAGCGTCTTCCCCTTGCAAACCGGGCTCAGATCGGGCACTCTTTCGGTAAACTTAAAAGAATAAGCGTTGCTGGCAGCGCTTCAGCTTTTTGCACAGGAGGAGATATGCCTTATTTTGCTTTGACGATTATCGGTCGGGATCGCCCCGGGATCGTTTCCCAGGTCACCGAGGTCCTTTACCAACTGGGTTTCAATATCGCGGATTCCAGCTGTTCGATCCTCGGCGGACAGTTTTCCATGATCCTGATCATTTCCAGCCCCGATATGCAGGCGGGCGAGGATTTCAGTGCGGCCTTCGCTCCCTTGGAAGACAACAACCTGTCGGTTTTTATTCGCACCCTCAAACCGGGTGGTGAGATCCGGCCCGATCTGCATGGCGAAAGCTGCATGATCTCGGTGTACGGTTCGGACAAACCGGGCATTGTCTTCCAGGTCGCCAAGGAACTTGGCGACCACGGCATCAATATCACCGACCTGAATACCAAACTGATCGGCGATGAACAGAATCCGGTCTATGTGATGATGCTTGAGGCCCTGCTCCCGGCAGGAATCGAACAGCAGGAACTGGAAAGCTGGATGAAAACCCTTAAACAGAAGCTCCAGGTGAACTGGAAAGCTGGATGAAAACCCTTAAACAGAAGCTCCAGGTCGATATCTCGGTTCGTTCGCTGGTGACAATGGAGCTGTAAATGGCGGTCAAAGAAGTTCTGGTTTACCCCGATCCACGGCTCAAGGAAGTCTGTGCACCGATTACTGAGTTTGATGATTCCGTCTCCCTCCTGCTAAAAGACCTGGTTGATACCATGGTCGCCGCCGGGCATTCCGTCGGCGTTGCAGCCCCACAGATCGGCGAGTTGCGCCGCGCCGTCGTGGTGGACGTGTCCCACAGCAAGCTTGGTCAGAAGCAGGAAAATCACGGTCTGATGCAGATGGTCAACCCCGAGATCATTCAGCACGAAGGCCATCAGATCGTGCGGGAAGGCTGCATGTCGGTTCCCGACTACACCGGCAATGTCGATCGGGCGGAAACCATCGTCGTCCAGTTTACCGATGAAAACCGCTGCCAGCAGGTCATCCGTTGCGAAGGATTTGAAGCCGTGGCCGTCCAGCACGAACTCGATCACCTTGACGGCTACCTGTTCCTGGACCGGGTTTCCAGTTTAAAAACCGATCTGTTCAGAAGAAAACAACGCAAATAGCAGAGGATCGCCGGCAACCGAAAGCGAGAAAATTTCAAAAACCATCCATTCACATTGGGTCTAAAGGGTTTCGAGCATGACAAACGGACAGAACAGCCACTTTGATGTCATTGTGATCGGCAGTGGCCCTGGCGGAGAAGGTGCGGCCATCAAGCTGGCCAAGGCGGGAAAAGCCGTTGCTGTCATTGAACGCTATCCGCTGGTCGGCGGGGGCTGCACCCACCTGGGAACCATCCCCAGCAAGGCGCTGATTCACGTTGTCCAGCAGTATACCGAAAGAAAAAACAACCAGCTGTTCGGTAGGCTCCACTGCCCGGGCAAAGTCGAATGCCGGGACATCATGGACGCGGTGGACGCAGTGGTCAACCAGCAGGTCGAGGACCGGCAGGGCTTTTACGAACGCAACGATATCGAAGTCATCGAAGGAGATGCGGCCTTCAAGGACTCACAAACCCTGATTGTGACCAACAGCCTGGGCAGTTGCCAGCTTTTGACTGCTGATTATTTCGTCATCGCCACCGGCTCTCACCCCTACCGCCCGGACGATGTCCCCTTCGACGGTCAGCGGGTGGTCGACAGCGATACCGTCCTCAACATGCAGGAACTGCCTGGTACCATGACCGTCTACGGCGCCGGAGTGGTCGGCAGCGAATACGCCTCGGCCTTCAAAAACCTCGGCATCAAGGTCAACCTGGTCAATACCCGCAAACGCCTGCTGGAATACCTGGACGAAGAGATCAGCAACGCCCTTAGTTATCACATGCGTGACATCCAGGGGATCGTGATCCGTCAGGACGAGGAATATGAGCGGGTCGAAACCCATGCCGACGGGGTGGTGCTGCATCTGAAGACCGGCAAAATCATCAAGTCGGACATGCTGCTGTGGGCCAACGGGCGAACCGGCAATTCAGCCGGTCTGGGGCTGGAGGAATTGGGCATTGCGGTCAACCACCGCGGTAATGTCACGGTCAACGAAGCCTACCAGACCACGCTGCCGCACATTTACGCTGTCGGCGATATCGTTGGCTTCCCCAATCTGGCCAGTGCAGCTTACGACCAGGGCCGGTTTGCGGGCACCCACATCGCTGAAGGCAAATGCGAAGCACAGCTGATCAGGGACATCCCCACCGGCATTTACACCACCCCGGAGATCAGCTGCATCGGCGGTACCGAACAGGAGCTGACCGAGCAGCGGGTCCCCTACGAAGTCGGCCACTCCTTCTTTCGCCATCTGGCCAGGGGACAGATTACCGGTCACAAGGCCGGAGTGCTCAAGCTGCTTTTTCATCGCGAGACCCTGGAAATCCTCGGCATCCACTGCTTCGGCCACAATGCCGCGGAAATCCTCCACATCGGTCAAGCGATTATGGCCCAGCCCAAGCCATACAACACGCTGAAGTATTTCATCAACACCACCTTCAACTATCCGACCATGGCCGAAGCCTACCGGGTCGCGGCGCTGAACGGCTTCAATCGCCTGTAAAACACATCGGGCCACCCTCGAAAAGTTCGCGGTGGCCCGATCAATAAATCCTCCAACAAAGCTGAAAAAATCCCGGAACGGACTTCTTCGCCAACGGTCATCTGCTCAAGGCTGAAAGCGGCTGACCTGGGCCGGACCCCGTTGTACCGGCCGCTGATACTGCACAGCCGGCTTGCCGAACACCATCACATAGCAGAGCTTGTGGTCAGCCGGGATGCCGAGCCGTTGCTGCAAGCCGGGGGTGATGGCTTCGAGCAGCCATTTCATCATCCCATTCCAGACTGCACCAACCCCCTGGCTTTGGGCATACAGCTCAAAGTAAGACAGGGCGATAAAACCGTCCGCTTCGGGGCAGATGCTGTCCGGCCCGCTGGAAACGGCCAACAGGTGCGGAGCGCCGCGAAACAGAATATCGCTGCCGTTCTCCTGCCAGCGCCGAGCAATAGCGCCGAAATGAGCCAGTCGCTCGGGCAGTTGCCCGGCCGCCAGGACGTCCCCCAACTCGGCATAGACCTCTTTGCGAAACACTGCCAAGGCATCCTTGTCGTCAATAACATGGAATTGCAGGCTCTGCCGGTTGACCCCGGTCGGCGCATGCCAGGCAACCTCAAGCAGTTGCTCCAGCAGGGCCGGTTCTAGGTTTTCATCCCGATACTGCCGCACCGAACGCCGCCCTTTGATCAACGCCTCCAACTGTTGCGGTGCCGGCCAGGTTTCCGCCAACGGCCGGCCGGTCACGGGCTGATTGCCAAGGATGGAGAGCGCCGCGGTCGGGCAAACCGCCAGGCAGTGCTGACAGCGGATGCACTTACCTTCATCAGCCGGGGCGATAGCGGGCAGGCCGCCGGTTAAGGAAATGATTTTGGCCGGGCAGTCCTGCGCACAGAAACCACAGCGCGTACAAAGGTTGTTATCAATAGTCAACTGAAGCATGAGATCCTCTCTGGTTGAATCGGTTCAGAACAGGTTGTCCGGCATGGCGGACACAGGGATGATCGCCCCTGGATGTTGGATAACCACAGCCGCCAGGCAGGCCCCGCTACGCGCGGCCAGTTCGGGCGAGCTGCCGGTCAGGCGGGCAGCCAGGTAGCCGGCGGCAAAGGAATCCCCGGCGGCGGTGGTGTCGACCACCTTTGCCACCTGACAGGCCGGCACAGAGGCGGGCGGCTGACCAGACAGACGAATGATGGCCGGCAGCGCGCCACGCTTGACCACCACTTCCGGAGTGGGCAGATTGTAAACCCGCTCCAGCGCCCGTTCCTCCTCGCTGATGCCAAACAGCGCCATTTCGTCATCCAGGGTAATCATGGCGATATCGGCCATTTCATAGGCATGCGCATACCAGGCCCGTGCCTCGACCGTCACCGGCCACATCCGGGTCCGGTAATTATTGTCGAAGATAACCTTGCCGCCCCGTTCGCGCAATGTCGTGACTATTCTGAACAGTCGGTCCCGCGCTGCCGCATCTAAGATCGCCAGACTGATGCCGCTGAAATAGAGGGCGTCGATATCCGCCAGCTGCTCTTCGAGGGGGCTGGTCACCCCTCTGAAATAGGCCTTGGCGGCACTCATGTCCCGCCAGTAGTAAAAGGTCCGTTCACCGGTTTCATCGACCTGAATCGTGTACAGCCCAGGCATCAGCCCCTCCTGCCGCCGAATCAGCCCGGTGTCGATCCCTTCGCCTTCCCAGGCCCTGATCATCGCCTCGCTGAAAGGGTCTGTCCCCAGGTCGGTGGCATAGGAGACCTGCACCCCCCGGTTTCGACAGAGCCGTGACAGATAGACCGCCGTATTCAGAGTATCTCCGCCAAACGCCTGCTGCATGGTGCCGAACAGCTGGCCCCGCAACTCAATCATACATTCGCCCAACAGGGCAATTCGACAAACTCTCTTCATGTGCAGAAACCTTTGACTGAAAACTCGCGGAAAGGTGCGGTCCCTTGAGGTCAACCGATCAGGATCAAAGCGGCGGTCAGCACAGCCGGAGCCGTCCGTCTTCGGCCCGGTTTGCAGCTGATTACCACGAGGTCTTGGGGGAGTGCCTGGAAAAGGAGCACGGAAAATCGGGTCCGGTTGCCTTCTTGCACAGTCCGAACCCCACGAAGACCGTTCTAAGCGAAGAGAAAATAACCTGTCAACGTAAAAAGCAAAAACCATGGAGACTCACCACAAAAAGAACCTATCTCCCCGTTTTCGGAGTTTTTTCTCCATTTACAGGGACAATTTTCCGGATCCCGAAGAATTCCAATAACTGTTTCTGGGCATCGCCCAGCGCCGGCGGCAGGTGCTGATAATTTGGGCAGAAAAATCCTTTCCCGCCCAAAAACAGAGCATAATATTCTACTGCACAGAGAGCCTCTGCCGCCAAACCCGACCAGCCCGCCCGGTCACCCGTTCAGGCAGCGCGGCCAGAACTTTCAGCAATGGCGCAGAATCCTGAAAACACAGGCTGTTTTCCACTGCCCAAACCATCCAGGCGCTTCTTGCCGAATTCTTTAGCGGGACAACGATTTGAGAAAAAACTGGTAGGTTTCTTGCTAATTCTGTGCGGATTCTGTATTAAATTATCCCTCACTCAGGAGAATCTACGATGATGAAAAAGAACTTTGGAATAATGACCCGCATCCTGCTGGTCCTGGTCTGTCTGACCGTGTTTGCATCGGTCGCTTGCGCTGAAAAAATCAAGGTCGCCGGGATCTATACCCAGCCGATCCAGCAGAAATGGGATGCCGTCCTGCACAAGGCCCTGCAAAAAGCCCAACAGGATGGAATCATTGATTATGTTTATTCTGAAAAGGTCGCCAATACCGACTATATCCGCGTGCTCCGCGAATATGCCGAAAGCGGCGTCCAGCTGATCGTCGGGGAAGCTTTTGGGATTTCCCGCGAAGCGCGCAAGGTTGCCAAGGATTACCCGAACGTCGCCTTTTTGATGGGTGACTCCTTCGGGCCGGACGGCTCCAACTTCTCGGTCTTTGACAACTATATCCACGAACCCTGCTACCTGATGGGAATCATCGCCGGTAGCATGACCAAAACCGGCAAGATTGGAATGGTCGGCGGCTACCCCATTGGTGAAGTCAACCGCCTGTTCAACGCCTTCATGGCCGGAGCCCAGTCGGTCAATCCGACGGTCCAGTTCAAAGTCTCCTTCATCGGCTCCTGGTATGATCCGCCAAAAGCCAAGGAATTCGCCTTTGCCCAGATCGAAGCCGGGGTGGATGTGCTCTACGCCGAACGCGCCGGGGTGGTCGACTCCGCCCGCCAGAAAGGAATTATCGCCTTCGGCAACGTCAATGACATGAACAAAGAGGAGAACGGCAAGGATGTCGTGGTCGCCTCGGCCCTCTGGCATATGGACTCCGCTATCAGACATGCCGTCGAACTGGTCAAAGGCGGGGCTTTCAAGGCGGAAGATTACCGGGAGTGGACCATGATGGGCAAAGGCGGGGCAAGTCTTTCGCCCTACTATGAGTTTACCGATAAAATCCCCGCAGCGGCCAAAGCCGAGGTTGCCAAAGCCAAAGCCGCCATCCTCTCCGGTGCGCTGGTCATCAAAATCAACGATACCGAACCCAAATCAACCTTCTGAAGCAGTCCGAGGGGCAGGCCCTGCCCTGCCCCTCATTCCTGAACACAGTTAAACAGCGGGAGCCCTTACATGGCAGATCAACCTGCCCTGCACCTCAACCGGATCAGCAAAACCTTCGGGACATTGCTCGCCAACGACGCCATCAGCCTGACCCTGTATCCAGGGGAAGTTCTGGCCCTGCTCGGGGAAAACGGCGCCGGCAAGACCACCCTGATGAATATCCTCTTCGGCCACTACCAGGCCGACCAGGGCAGCGTCAGCGTGTTCGGCAAGGAACTGCCGGCCGGCAAGCCGCGTGCCGCCATTGCTGCAGGCGTCGGCATGGTTCACCAGCATTTTACCCTGGCCGATAATCTGACCGTACTCGACAATATTATTCTGGGGACGGAGTCGCTCTGGCGAGGCCGCTCGAAAACCCGGCCGGCGGAAGCCAAAATCCGTAATCTGGCCACGGAATACGGGCTGGCCGTCGATCCTCACGCAAAAGTTCGCAATCTTTCCGTTGGTGAGCGGCAACGGGTCGAGATCCTCAAGGCCCTCTATCGCGATGCCCGGATCCTGATCATGGACGAACCGACCGCCGTACTCACCCCGCCGGAAGTGGACAGCTTGTTCGCGACGCTGCGCAAGCTCATTGAGCGCGGCCTGGCGATTATTTTCATCTCCCACAAGCTACGTGAAGTGATGGCGATCAGCGACCGGGTCACCGTCTTACGCCACGGCAAAGTGGTCAAAGAGGTCCACACGGCGCAAACCAGTCGCGAAGAGCTGGCCGAAGCCATGGTCGGCCGCACCATCCCTAAGCCCAAACGGACCGAACTTGAACCCGGCATGCCATTGCTACAGTTCAGCGGGGTGACGGTGAACGGGCCTGACGACAAGCGGCTCCTTAACGACATCAACCTGGAACTGCGGCAGAGGGAAATCCTCGGCATCGCGGGAGTTTCCGGCAACGGCCAGGGTCAGCTCGCCGAGCTGCTCTGTGGCCTGATCATGCAGGACAAAGGACGGATCAGTTGCCAGGACGGTCCCAATCTCAAACCGACACCGGCGGTGATGATCAACCAAGGGATTGGCCGGATTGTCGAAGATCGTAACGGCACCGGGCTGATCGGCGATATGACCATCAACGAAAACCTCTGTGCCGAACATTACCGCGACCCTGAGTTTGCCCGTTTTGGCCTGCGGCGGTTCAGTCGCATGCGGGCACGTTCCACGGAATTGATCCGTTCCTTCGACGTGCGCTGCCAAGGCCTGAACGCGCCGGTCCGCCAGCTTTCGGGGGGCAACATGCAGAAACTCATCCTGGCCCGGGTGCTGGCCCAGCAGCCGAATATCATCCTTGCCCAGCAACCCACCTGGGGGCTTGATGTGGGTGCCGCGGCCTACGTCCACGACCAGTTGCTTGCCGCCCGCCAACGTGGCGCCGGCATTCTACTGATCTCCGAGGATCTCGATGAATTGCTGCAGCTCAGCGATCGGATCCAGGTGCTTTATCACGGCCACTTGAGTCAGGCGCTGCCAACCGCCGGCCTGTCGTTGCAGGAACTCGGTCTGCGCATGAGCGGGCAGTTGTCTGATCCGGCTGTTCAGGCCGCCTGAGGGTCCGTCATTTCAGCGTAAAAAAGGTTATCATGTACCTCGAACCACGTACCAAAATTTCCCTGCCACTGGCCGTCTGCGCCCCGCTGGCCGCAGTGGTCGCCGCAATGGCCCTCTGCTCGGCCCTGATCCTCTGGGCGGACAGTTCCGTTGTCGACGCCTACCTGTTGCTGTTCAAGGGCGCCCTCGGCTCGCGCTTCGCCATCAGCGAAACCCTGACTCGGGCCACCCCGCTGATTCTGACCGGCTTGGCCGCAGCGGTTGCCTTCCGTGCCAAACTCTGGAATATCGGTGCCGAAGGACAATTCTACGCCGGTGCCTGCGCCGCTACCCTGCTCGGCACAGGAGCCCTTGACTGGCCCCCCTACCTGCTGATCCCGACTCTGCTGCTGGCCGGAGCCCTGGCCGGCGGTCTGCTGCTGCTGGTTCCGACTCTGCTCAAAACCCATCTCAAGGTTGATGAAGTCGTCACCACCCTGCTGCTCAACTTCATTGTCTTGCTGTTTGTCAATTACCTGCTGTTCGGCCCCTGGAAAGATCCCATGGCCATGGGCTGGCCGCAGGCAGCACCGATCGTCGACAATGGTCTGTTGGCGCCGCTGCTGGCCAAAACCAGGCTTCACGCCGGCCTGCTGATCTCACTCTTGGCGGCCGTCGGCACCTGGGCGCTGATGCGCTTCAGCATCTGGGGATACGAAATTCGGGCAGTCGGCGCCAATCAGAAGGCCGCTGATTTTTTCGGAATCCCCGTCAACCGCACCGTTATCCGCACCGCGCTGCTCAGTGGCGGCCTGGCTGGGATTGCCGGCGTTTGTGAGCTATGCGGGCTGAAGGGCTACCTGACTCTCGACCTGTCGCCGGGCTTCGGCTACACCGGGATCGTGGTCGCTATGCTTGCCGGTCTCAATCCCCTGGGCGTCGTCCTGTCGGCCTTTTTCATCGCCGTGGTCTATAACGGCGCCGATTCCATGAGCCGGGCGCTGGGTGTTTCCAACTATATTGCCGATGTCATTACCGCCACCGCCCTGATCACCGTCCTGGTCAGCATGCTGCTAACCCGTTACCGTATTCGCTGGAAATAACCGATGTTCGATTTTGCTGATATGATCCTGACCGCCGGCTTCTGGGCGGCCACGCTGCGCATGGCTACACCGCTGATTTTCGGCACTCTTGGCGAACTGATCTGCGAACGCTCGGGGGTCCTGAACCTCGGCATCGAAGGGATCATGACCATCGGCTCCATGGCCGGCTGGATGTGGGTTTTCCAGGGGGGCAGCCTATGGGGCGGGGTGTTGTTTGCAGCCCTGGTGGGGGCTCTGTTCGGCCTGCTGCACAGCGTGCTGACAGTTTATCTGGGCCTCTCCCAGCATGTCTCCGGCCTCGGCATCACCATGCTGACGTCGTCCCTCTGCTACTTCGTCTTTCGCATGCTGCTGCCCGATGTCACCACTCCCCCCAAGATCACCCCCTTTGCGTCCTGGGGGATTCCCGGGCTAGCCAAACTGCCGGTGGTCGGCGAGGCCCTGTTCGTACAGTCGCCGCTGACCTGGCTGGCGCTGCTGGTGGTGGTTCTGGTCAGCTACCTGCTCTATCGCACCCCCCTCGGCCTTGCCGTGCGCATGGTCGGTGAAAACCCGCTGGCCGCAGAAGCGCAAGGGATTAACGTCCATCTGATACGGACCGGAGCGGTCGTGGCCGGCAGTGCTCTGATGGCGGTCGGTGGCACCTTTCTGACCCTTTCCGCCTTTGATGCGTTCTATATCGGCATGGTCAACGGTCGCGGCTGGATCTGTATCGCCCTGGTGGTGTTTGCCTCCTGGCAACCGGCCAAAGCCCTGCTCGGCGCGCTGCTCTTCGCAATCTTTGATGCCCTGCAGATGCGGGTTCAGCAGCAGGCCACGACGGCTATTCCCTACCAGTTTTACTTGATGGCACCCTATGTGATGAGTATTCTGGCTCTGATCATCATGTCACGCCGAGCGGCTTATCCCAAAGCCCTGCTGATCCCCTTCCGCCGCGGCGAGCGCTGAGCACAAAGCCTGCGCCAGACTCGGGGACATTTCGTTTGTATATGCGGGAAAGGATGAAGAAAGATGTTTGACCTGATCGTTCGCCAGGCTAACCTGATCGACCAAAGCCACCCTTGTGACATCGCCTGCAAGGATGGCCGCATCGTCAAAATTGATCCAGCTATCCCTGCGACCGCACCCCATGAAATCGATGCCAGCGGTCGGCTGGTCTCTCCCCCGTTGGTCGATGTGCATTTTCATATGGATGCCACCCTCTGCCTGCACGGGCAACCACGCCGTAATGAAAGCGGCACCCTGCTTGAAGGGATCGCCCTGTGGAGCGACCTGAAACCCAACCAGACTGCTGACAGGCTCAAGGAACGCGCGCTCAAACTGCTCTCCTGGTCCATCGCCCGCGGCACTCTGGCCATCCGCACCCACGTCGATATCTGCGATCCGGAGCTGATGGCGGTCCAGGTTCTGCTCGAAGTCAAGGAACAGATCAAGCCTTATGTCGATCTGCAACTGGTGGCCTTCCCCCAGGATGGCTATCTGCGCGATCCCAAGGCCGCGGACCAGCTGAAGCGGGCGCTGGATCTGGGAGTCGACGTAATCGGCGGAATTCCCCATTTCGAGCGCACCATGGCCCAGGGAGCGGAATCAATCCGCCAGCTTTGCCAACTGGCCGCCCAGCGCGGCCTGATGGTCGATATGCACTGCGATGAATCGGATGACCCGCTGTCCCGACATATCGAAACCCTGGCTGCGGAAACCTGCCGCTGCGGGCTACAGGGGCGCGTCACCGGGTCGCACCTGACCTCCATGCATTCCATGGACAATTATTATGTCACCAAGCTGCTGCCGCTGATGGCAGAAGCCGAGCTGCACGCGGTCTGTAATCCGCTGGTTAACATGGTGCTGCAGGGTCGCCAGGACACCTACCCGAAACGCCGCGGGCTAACCCGGGTCAAGGAATTACTGCAACAGGGAATCAACGTCTGCCTTGGTCATGATGATGTGGTCGATCCCTGGTATCCCCTCGGCAGTCACGACATGCTTGAAGTTGCCCATATGGGCATCCATGCCCTGCATATGAGCGGTATTGCCGAAATGAACGAGCTGTTCAACGCGGTGACCACCCGCCCGGCCCAAACCATGGGACTGTCCGGGTACGGCATTAAGGAAGGGAACTATGCGGACATGGTGATGCTGCAGGGGCAGGACCCCATTGAGGCGATCCGGCTGCGTGGCCCACGCTTGGCGGTTATTCGGCGCGGTGAAGTCATTGCCGAAGCGGCTCCGGCCGTCTCCAGCGTCCGCATCGGTGGACAGACTCAACAGGTGGATTTTTCTCTATCTTAAGACCAGCCCGCAGCGCCATAGCGACCAGGCTCAGACCGCTAGACGGTGGGGTTCAGCAGCGACTTGTGCAGGTTGTTTTTTCAGGCGGGTTTCCTGCCCCGGTTCCGGATGACGCGGAACCAGCAATGACAGGAGGAGGGAAACCAGGGACATCCCTGCACCAAGGTAAAAAACCAGTGCCGGAGAGGTCAGCCAGATCAGCCCGAACAAGGCCGGAATGCCCACGGCGGCAATATGGTTGATGGTAAAACTGACTCCGGCGGTGGCGGAAATATCTTCGGCCGCGGCGATTTTCTGAAAATAGGTCTTGATGCTGATGGCCAGGGCGAAGAACAGATGGTCGATAATGTAGAGAGCGGCGGCAAACCAGGCGCTTTTGACCAGAGCATAACCGCAAAATACCAGGATCAGCCCACTATATTCAAAGATCAGGGTATTCCGCTCCCCGAACCGGGCGATCAAACGACCGATCCGTCGCGCAAATAAAACATTTAAAATTCCGTTGAACAGGAACAGCAGTGAGATATCGCTGACGGAATAGGAAAATTTTTCCACCATCAGGAAACCGGCAAAGACGGTAAAAATCTGCCGCCGCGCTCCGGACATGAAGACCAGTGCATAGTAGAGAGAGTAACGGCTGCGCACCACCATCTTCTTGTGCTGCACCGTCTGTTGCGGAAACGGCGGAAACAGCACCCCGGCAACCAGCGCAAACAGCAGGGTCATCCCGCCGAACAACAGATACAGCCACAGGTAGTCAATCTGCAGCAGGTTCGCTCCGGCCCAGATCAGGGCAAAAGCCAGAATTCCGGCCAGCGAACTGACCGCGATGATCCGGCCGAAGGTTTCGGCGGCCTGCGCCTTGGGAATCCATTGCTGGGTCAGCGAGGTCTGCATGGTTTCGTAATAATGATATCCTGTCGACATCACCAATGTCGTCAGGTACAACCCGATCACACTGGGAAAAAAGCCGGTCAAGGCCGTGCCGATCCCGAGCAGCCCAAGAGCGAGCAAGGCCAGGCGCTGTTCACTCAGCAGCAACAGCACATAGACCACGGCAAAGGCCATAAATCCGGGGATCTCCCGCAGCGACTGCAGGATGCCGATCTCCCGGCCGGTAAAAGCGGCCTGTTCGACAGCAAAATTGTTCAGCAGCGCTTGCCATGCGGCAAAGCTTAAAGGCACGGCAAACGCCATCACATACAACAGGATCTCGGGGCGTCGCCAAGCTTTTTCCGTAGTGGACACAGTCAAGCCTTTAGTTCACGGCCACTTGAGAGCTTTCAAGCGCTCCCGTCGTCTGCAGCAACAGTTCGGATACGGCCAGGGAAGCGGGTGAAGGGGTCCGTTCCAGGAGCCGAACCAGCCAGATATTTCGCTCAATGACCAGATCACGGACTGCCACCTTGAACAGTTCCCCGTGCTGCAGATTGCTGTGGACAGACAGATCAGAAACAAAGGCACAGCCGAAACCGGCGGCTACGGCCTGGCGGACCGCTTCATTGCTGCCGAGCCGGGCCACCACATGCAATGAAGAGGTGTCGATTCCGGCACCGGTAAAGGCGTTCCGGATAGTTTGATAGGTTCCCGACCCGTCTTCACGCAGGATCAATGGCTGCCGGACCAGTTCCTTGATGCTGATTTTCTGCTTGTCCCGCAGCGGATGATCCGGGCCCACGATCAGGACCAGGCGATCCTTGAGGATCGGTTGATAGGAAAAGTTCTCTTCATCAAAACGAGCGCCGACGATGGCCAGTTCAATTTTGCCGTTGTGCAGGTCGCTGAGCATCTCCCGGCTGTCACCGATCTTCATATTCACGGTGATCCCCGGGTACTGCTGATTGAGCAGCGGTAATAGCCTGGGAACCAGGTAATTAGCCGGAATATTACTGGCTCCTATGGTCAGGTGGGCGTTTTCCAGGCCATGAAAACCGGCCATCGCCTGCTTCAGGACGTCGAGTTCCGCCAGCACCCGTCGGGCATGCTGGAGAAACACCTCCCCACCGGCGGTCAGATAGATCCCCTTGCTGGTCCGATCAAGCAAGCGGGTGTTCAATTCTCTTTCCAAAGCGGCAATATGCTGACTCACGGTTGACTGAGTCAGGGTCATTAATTCCGCTCCGCGCGAAAAACTGGCTGTTTCGGCCACCGCGATCAAGAGTTCGAGCTGGCGTAAGGTCATAAAACCCTCCATCGACTTTACAAATAGGTACTATTAATTTTATTAAAATTATCCATTTGACTTGTCCTTGTCAATCACTTAATTCTGATAACTTAAGGTCAACCGAGTCTGTACTGTCAGCTTTTATTTCTTTCCCAATTTTAAGGCTTTTTATGAACAAAATCGTTTCCTGTTTTTTCGTCCTGCTGGTTCTCTGCGTAACAGTTCCCGCCGGGGCCTTTGCTTACAACTATATTTCCCCGGAACAGGTCAAACAGAACCTGGCTGCGCAATCCGCCATGTCCCTGATCGATATTCAGGTTGAGAAGGAATTCACCCAGCACCATATTCAAGGCGCTGTTGCTACCTACGCCTATCCGGTCAAATCAGCAACCGATCGCGCCAAGCTGGACGCCTCCGTCGCCGCCCTCAAAAACAATCAGGATAGCGCAGTTATCATCTGCCCGCGCGGAGCAGGCGGCGCAAAACGGGCGTACGACTACCTGGCCGAATCCGGAATTCCGGAAACCCGGCTCTTCATCCTCAGCAAGGGGCAAGGCGGCTGGCCGTTCCCGGAGTTGCTGGCTCCGGCCCAATAGCAGCTGCGCCGCTGCAGGCAGCAACAACAGTGCTGCCTTTTGCGTAACCACCTGCCCCACACCGCGTTCCACCTGGACGCTTGTGGGGCAAATGTTCAGTTTACTATAGCAGGTTGTTGAAAAAGTCCGGACATGGACTCGGCACAACGTTTTTAACAGCCCGACAGGTTCAACCAAGTGAGGGGCGCAAGCTCAACCATGAACTCAGATCAACCCGCAATGCCAATGCAGACAGACGAGCAGCAGATCCCGGAGGCGTTGCATCTTAGACTGACCGAGATGACGGCAAACTGTACCGGTTGTGGCCTCTGTGTGCGCCAGTGCGGCTTCCTGCAAAAGCATGGTAACCCCCAGCAGCAGGCCCGCAACTATCAACTCCAGCAGGGCAGCAACTGCGCCGATCCCTTTGCCTGTCACCTGTGTGGTCTGTGCACCGCGCTCTGCCCGCATCAGGTTGATCCGGCCGGGCTGTTTCTGGCGCTGCGCCGAGCTGAGTTCCGCCAAGGCCGGGCCGCACACCCGGAATACCAAGGGCTGAGACGTTACGAACGGATCGGCACCTCGCGGCGCTTCAGTTGGTATGCCCTGCCCCAGGACTGTGAGACGATCTTTTTCCCCGGCTGTTCCCTGGCCGGGTCGCGGCCGGAAACGACCTGGAAAACCTTCGCCCATCTCCGCCAAACAATCCCCACTATTGGCATTGTCCTGGACTGCTGTACCAAACCGTCCCATGACCTTGGCGATGAGGACTATTTCTCGGCCATGTTCGGGGAACTGAAGAATTACCTGCTCCAACAGGGAATCAACCAGGTTCTGGTTGCCTGCCCCAGCTGCGAGCAGGTGTTTTCGACCTATGCCCCGGAACTAACCACCCGCATGGTTTACGAGCTGCTCAACGAACTACCGCTACCGGACACGCCCGCAATCAGCGCATCGGTCGATATCCATGACCCCTGTGTCGCCCGCTTCAATCACAGCAGCCAGAGTGCAGTGCGCGCCCTGCTCGGCAAAAAGGGGCTACAATTGTCTGAACCCGCACAGAGTGGTAAAACCACCCTCTGCTGCGGTGCCGGCGGCGCGGTCAGCTACCGCTACCCGGAGCGCTCCGCGGCCTGGCAGGACAAACACTGCCAGCAAGTGCAGACCGGTCATCTGGTCAGTTATTGCGCCAGTTGCACCCAGGTGTTTGCCGCCCGGACCCGGTCCAGCCATGTATTGGATCTGCTTTTCGAACCGGAGTTGACCAGCGCGGGCAAAGCAGCGGTGGCCAAGGGTCCGCTGACCTATTGGAATCGCCTGCGCCTGAAGGCCCGCATCCGCAAAAATGTGGCTGCCGCAGTCACCCGGGAACGGACCTTTTCCAGCCATTCTCAAAAGGAGCCCCGTTCACTGCGGGGAAAGGCGATGCCTCGACTGGTGTTGCGACCATTGACCATTATCGCCGGCTGGACTCTGCTACCGCTGCTTTATCGCAAACTCAAAGCGCTGCGTAACCAACCGGTGTGATCCTCGAATCAGCACGAGCAGACCATGTCAGCACAGTCATTGAAGCTAATGGTTCCTCGCTTCCTGCGCAGTCTCCCCGGCCGCGGCGTCTATCAACTGGTACGCCTGCTGTTGGTCGGAGTCTTCTTCTGGTCTGGCCTCAGCAAGGCCCTCGCCCCGCAGGATTTCGCCGCCACTATTGCCGCTTACGGCCTGCTCCCGGAAAATCTGGTTGCCGGGGCAGCTGTGCTACTGATCGCCCTGGAACTCATTGCCGCCGGCGGCTTGCTGCTGGAAAAACGCGGAGCCTTGCTCCTGCTCACCCTGCAGTTACTGTTATTCATGGCGGTGCTGGGCTACGGAATCAGCCTGGGACTTGATATCGACTGCGGCTGTTTTGGCCCGAACGATCCCGAGGCAGTCGCATTTCATGATCTGCGTGGAGCCCTGCTCCGCGACTGTGGATTTTTATCGGCCATTGCATACCTTTATGCATGGCGCATTCAGAACCGCCTGCGCCCCGTGCCCTGGTTGCGAACCAGCACGGGACAGGCCTTATCCAAGGAGGAATAACCGATGTCTCGCAATAAACTGATTATGCTCCCGCTGCTGTTGCTGTTTCTGCTCGCGACGGCGGGGTCAGCCATGGCCTTCGGGTTCGGCAACAAGTTCGAAGCTGAAGTCAAAACCGAGCAGTCCGCAGTCAAACTGGTCCGTGAAGTACAGCGCGGCGGGTATGATGTGGTAACCACGCCAGAGCTGAAAAAATGGCAGGATGAAGGCAAAGATATGCTCATCGTCGATACCATGCCCTTTGAAGCCAGCTACAAAAAAGGTCATGTTCCCGGCGCCGTGCAGTTCCTGTTCCCGATTCCGGACATGACCAGTTGGGATAGCAAAGAGACCGACGGCAAATCAGAGCAGGATTTCGCCGCTCTGCTGGGCCCGGACAAAGAGCGCACCATTGTTATTTACTGCGGCTTTGTCAAATGTACCCGCAGCCACAACGGTGCGGTCTGGGCCAAAAAACTGGGCTATAAAAACGTTTACCGCTATCCCGGCGGCGTTTTTGCCTGGAAAGGCGCAGACTTCCCGCTCGAAAAGATCGACTGATTCCAACTCTTCGCCGACCGGATCATCCCGATCCGGTCGGTATCAACTCTGTCCCCTGCAGCAGAGCGCTCTGGACAGCGGAGACGGAGCTTGCTCCAATCCTGATTGCATCCTGCCAAAAAACGATTCCCCTTGAAAATTTAGCCCCAACGGTCTCGGTTTTGTTAAGATGGTGACATCCTGACCCTGCGCACCCCCTTTTCAAGACAAAGGTAGGCCACAGTTATGGAGTGGAGCCCTCTGCAATATCCTTACATCAAACAGCTGACCCCTGCTTACGAACGTGCCATCCGCCAATCCGCGTTACTGAATATCGACACCCTGGTGATCCCCTCACCCTATATTCAGCATCGCACCATCGATATCGCCTACGACCACAGTCTGGTCTGGAAGGAAAAAGGGGAACTGCTCGGCTATCTGCTGGTTTACGCCACCCCGGATCAGCAGAGTTTTCATATCTACAAACTGGTGACCAACCCCTTTGGCCGGGGCAAGGGAATCGGCTCGGCCTTCCTGCACATCCTCGCCAGCCAGGTCGCTCCGGAAGCGAACATCTACCTGTACGTCTGGGAAAAGCTGCTCAGCTCCATCGACTTTTTCACCACCCGCGGCTTTGCCATCACCGACCTGACCGTGTTCAGAAGGATGCGCTTTCACCTGATGTCGGTCACGGCTGCCACCCTGCTGGACAAGCTCGATTCCGCCACCCATCCGGAAGTTTCGGTGGTGGAGGAACTGTCGCGGGTGCGTCATGACGTCAAAAAATCCCTTCGGGTCCTGTTCGACATGACCGCCATGCTGTCGGTGGACAACTTCAATCAGGTCGCGGAAAACATCAACCGCGAGACGACCTCAATGCTCAACACCCTGAATCGCTATGAAGACAAGATCCACCTGGAGCACAAAGTGTCCTTTCAGGAACTGATCACCGAGCGGGTCATCCCCTTCATCGAAGCGGTGGACAGCACCTGCGAGGTGCAGCTGATCCTCAAGTCGAAGATCGACCCGGTCAACAGCAGCTATTTGAGTTGCAGCCGGGCGCTGATCAATATCGTCGCCAATGCCCTGGACGCCATCAAGTCGGCCGGCCGCCGCGGCCGCATCGAATTTCTCCTCGACCAAAAGGACGATACCGTAACCCTCAGCATCACCGACAACGGCATCGGCATCGCTGCCGAGCGCCTGCAAAAGGGGGCGGACCAACTGCCGCTGTTTGTCGGCAACTCGACCAAAAGCAAAACGGCGGCCGGTGAAGGGGTCGGCACCAGACAGATCTATGCGACCTTCGGCAGTGAACATATTGAGGTCACCAGTGAGCCTGGACTCTCCACCACCTGGATTATCCGCCTGAAAAAAAGCACCACCCGGGACAGCAGCCTGCTGGACGAGTTGAGCACCAGCTACGTAAGAATGATCAAAGCCACCCAGAAAGCCCGGCTGACCCCGGAGACCAGCCGCAAGGAGATCACCATCTTCATCTGGCAACTGCGCCAGATGGAACTGTTCAGCTATGATCTGCTTTACCACTTCAGTCGCTACAACAACATCCGTGATATCTTCCAGAACGTGCTGCTGTACCGCTTTGGCGACCAGAGCTTCAACTTCCTCAAAGAGGAGCTGGGGAAATGCCGCATCGACAACAATTCGATCCGCTCCTGGCTGCTGGGGATTACCCGGCGGATCAACAAATACGAGACTTGCATCCTGCGTAACGTGCCGTTCCAGGCTTACAAGGATGTTCTCTTCCAAAGCTACGGACAGGCCACCGACCGCACCATGATCTTTACCCTTGACCCGGTCAACGGCCGCTTTCTGGCCACCGACCGCAAGCTCGCCGAACATCTCGATTTTGTTCCCTATCTCAACCGCAGCCGGGACGAACTGCTGCGTGGCGAACTGGTCGGGGACGTCCGCAACGTCAACAGTCCCATCTACCTGGGAGTCTGGTCGGTGACCAGCCGGGAGGACCTGTACGACAAATTGAAACTGCTCCGCCAGGGCGCGCAGCAGTTGCTACAGATGGGGCTGGACAAGAACAAGCGGATCGCCTTTTACAATACCACCTACAATACCTGCGAAAGCGAAATCGATACTCTGCAGACCATCACCCTGGGGGAGATGGCCGCGCTGAAAGAGACCGCCTTCGAGCGGTTTATCCGCCCGGCGGACAACGGCATGAGCGGGGTCCTGGCCTTCGACTGAGCAAAGCGTCTCAGCGGCCGGCAACCAACTGCTCCAGGGTTGCCATGATTTCGTCCAGGTCTGCGAGAGACACTTCAGCAAACCAGATCTGTTGCGGATAGATCAGCACATTCGGACCTTGGGCGCACAGGCCAAGGCAGCCGGCGGTGGAAACCCTGACCCGGCCCTGCCAGCCCTGCTCATTCACCAGCTCCTTCAAGGCAGCTTTGAGCCGCGGACTGTCACTGTCCGCACAGGATTTTCTGGCCCCGCCACGATCGTTGGTGCAGACAAAGACATGGGCTAGATAAGGCGCTTGAGTTCTTTTCAACATGGCGGCAAATCTCCTCGGCTGAGCTTGCGGCAGACGGTCAGGGGCACCCCTTCCCCCTGCGCGGCAGGGCGGTTAAGATTACCTTAAGGCCCTTTCCCCATCCGCATCAAGTCCAACCGGAAAAAAACTCAAATGCCTGCAGAAGCGGTGCCCGAGCCCGCTGCCCCGGCCAAAATCGGCGCCGAACTGGAACTTTGTTACAGATCAGGATACAATTCAACACTACTTCGGTTCGCATTTTCAACAGAACCCAGACTCTTTGCCAGCGACGGTATCCCATGGCCCAACAGCACAACGAACAGCAGCTTGACGTCCGTTCCATGACTATCGATGATTTGGCGGCGGTTTTTCACCTGGGTGAGCAACTGTTCACCTCTGAGTTTTCCCCCAGCATGTACCGAACCTGGGACGAATACGAAATCACCACCATGTTCAACTCCGACAATGAACTCTGCCTGGTGGCGGAACTGGCCGGTGAAGTGGTCGGCTTTGCCCTGGGCACGACCGTGGAAAAGCAGAATTCCCCCTGGAAATACGGCTATCTGGTCTGGATCGGGGTCAAACCCGGGCTGCAGCAAGCCGGCGCCGGTGCCCAGCTGTTTGCCGAACTTAAACACCGCATGGTCGAACAGGGGGTGCGGATGATGCTCATCGACACCGATGCCGACAATGAGGCCGGAATCCACTTTTTCAAAAAGCAGGGCTTCGGCCATATCCAGAAACATGTTTACATGACGCTGAACCTGTCCAAAAAGCATAAAAAACGCCGGAAAGGAAAAGCATGAACAAACGGCTGGAACAGGTCTGGGCGGCCATCGATCCGGAGCGGCTGCGCCGGATCCTGCTGGAGATGATCGATATCTATTCCCCGTCCGGCAAAGAGGAGGATATCCAGCTCTATCTGGAGGAACTCCTTGCCGCGACCGGCATCCCGGTGCAGCGCCAGGAGGTCGAAGAGGAACGCTTTAACCTGGTGGCCCGGATGGGGCCGGAACCGCCGCGCCTGTACCTGGTCGGCCATGTCGACACCGTGGCCGCCTGGGATATTGACGACTATGCGGCGAAGGAAGAATGGGGCGTGGTGCGCGGCCTCGGCAGCGCGGACATGAAGGGCGGCTGCGCAGCCATGGTCGAAACCTGGCTGGCCCTGGCCAGACTGCCCGCAGCCGAACGCCCCTCCGTCGGGCTGCTGCTGGTGGTCGGAGAAGAGGAAAACGGCGACGGCAGCGCCCGGTTTCTGGAGCAGGAATGCCCGGCCTGGGTGGTCATCGGCGAACCGACCTCGCTGTTGCCAGCGTTCAGCCATTTCGGCTATATGGAAATTGCCCTGACCACCCAGGGGCGGCGCATTCATTCATCGTTGCCGGAACTGGGGCATAACGCCATCGAATCGATGCTGAGGGTTCTGCTGCAGATCGAACAGGCCCCCCTGTTCGACAACACCGAAGAACCGAAGCTGATCTACTCCATCCGCGAGATGAGTTCATCCCGGGCCGGATTTGTCGTCCCGGATCGCTGCGAAGCGATGATCGATCTGCATCTCTCCCCGGACACCGACCCGGCCCGGGTTCGCCAGGAACTGGAGAAAATCCTGGTCAAAACCCGGCGCCTCATCAAAGGCCTGCAACTGGAGGTGTCCTTTGATTTTGAGTCGGGCGGCTACCAACTCGACCGCAGCAATCCATTATCTGTGACCTTGGAAGAGGTATTTCCGCGCCTCAACCTGCCGCTGGAGTTCGTGCCGTTCCGCTCCCATTCGGATGGCAACCTGTTTTTCCAGGCGGGTAGCAAACCGTTGATCCTCGGCCCCGGTTCCCTGGAAACCGCCCATACCGCGGAAGAGCAGACCAGCCTGGCCGAGGTTGAGGCGGCGGCGCGGGTCTATGCGGCGCTGGCCCTGGGAGAAGGGGTCCAATAACCTCTGGATATCAGCAGCTTGAAGGTTGTCCAAAGTATTTTCCAAGCCCCATTGTTTGCCGTTGACAAGGCCAAAATTAAGCGTATAAGCAGGTTGCTGGCAAAGACCGTCCCGGCCTTTACCAGGCCCGCTGTCAGGCGGTTCTCTCCTTCCGCTGCGGAGGTCCCAGAGTGTTCCGGATTCGGCGTATTCATGATGATTTAAGGCCACTCAATCAGTCGGCGGTCAGCGAGGTGCAGCAGATCCTCCGCGACCAGTTCCCGCTCCTCGCCGCAGACGATATTGCTAAAATTCCCGAGTTACTGCGCGATCCTCTCAAGCAGGGCTTCCGCTCCATTCTTTATATTGCCGAAGACGGTCGCCATCGAGTCCAGGGCTTTGCCCTGCTGTCCCACGATCAAAAACTGGGTTTCTGCTTTCTCGATTATATCTCCACCGCCAAACGGATTACCTCCGGTGGCATCGGCGGCGCGCTCTATGAGCACCTGCGTGAGGAAGCCCTGGCGCTGCACGCGTGCGGCATATTCTTTGAGTGCCTGCCGGACGATCCGGCCCTCTGTGGCGATCCGGAGATTCTCAAGCAGAACCGGGCCCGGCTGAAATTTTACGAGCGCTATCAGGCCCGGCCGATCGCCGGGACGGCCTACGAAACACCTCTGCAAGCGGGCGACGACAACCCGCCCTACCTGGTGTTCGACCCCCTTGGTCAAACCCCGGAGCTACCGCTGGAACTAGCCCGCAAGATTGTCCGGGCGATTCTCGAGCGCCGCTACGGTGCGGTTTGTTCGCCGGACTACATCGCCATGGTGGTCGCCTCTTTTACGGAGGATCCGGTCCGCCTCAGAGCGCCGAGATATCTGCGCAACAAGGTTCTGGATGGCCGCCCGAAGCTGGCTCGCAAACAAAAAATCGCCCTGCTCATCAACGAACGCCACGATATCCACCATGTGCGCGAACGCGGCTATGTCGAATCCCCGGTCAGAATCAAGTCGATCCGCCAGGAACTGGAGAAAACCGCGCTCTTTGAACTGCTTCCCGCGCAAAGTTTCCCGGAGTCGGTGTTGACCAGCGTTCATGATCGCGACTATGTCGCTTACCTGCGTAAAGTCTGCCATAACCTGGCCGCCGGGAAATCCCTCTACCCCTATGTGTTTCCAATCCGCAACAGTGCCCGCCCACCCAAAGAGTTGGCCGTGCGGGCCGGCTACTACTGCATCGATACCTTCACCCCCTTGAACGCCAATGCCTGGCACGCTGCCCGCGGGGCCGTCGACTGCGCGCTGAGCGCGGCCCACCACATTCTCGAAGGCTTTCAACTCGCCTATGCGCTGGTCCGCCCACCCGGCCATCATGCCGAACAGCGCGCCTTCGGCGGCTTTTGCTATTTCAACAATGCCGCTATTGCCGCACAGCTGCTGGCCGAGTACGGCCGGGTCGCCATCCTTGATATCGATTATCATCACGGTAACGGCCAGCAGGTCATCTTTTATCGCCGTAGCGATGTCCTGACCGTCTCCCTGCATGGCCATCCCAGCTTTGCCTACCCTTACTTCAGCGGTTTCGAAGATGAAAAGGGCGAGGGGGAAGGATTCGGCTTTAACCATAATATTCCCCTGGCGGAGACTCTGACCGCTGCCGAGTATCTGGCTGCGCTGGACAAAGCCGTGAAAAAGATCAACCGCTTCAAGCCTGATTACCTGGTGATCTGCCTCGGTCTCGACACGGCCAAAGGGGATCCGACCGGCACCTGGCCGTTGACCGCCGAAGACTTTGACCGGGTCGGCGCAACCATCGGCCGCATGACCATGCCGACCCTGCTGGTCCAGGAAGGCGGCTACCGAACCCGCAGTATCGGGATCAACGCCCGGCATTTTTTCAGCGCTCTCTGGCAGGCGCGTTTCGGGACCGGAGGGGCCTGACCACTCGTCCCAAGGCGTGGGGCAAACGGGGTTCGCGCTGTGTCGCACCGGCTCCTCTGCTATACTGTTTTTTAACTGTTGTCTGCCAAAAGCGACCGTTTTCCGCTGTTCGCACAGCTCTCCATCCAAGCCGGAAGGACTGTCCATGTCGATTCGAGTCATTTGCCACCATCTGACCCATTACAAATTCGATCGTTCCATCGCCCTCTCCCCCCATGTGCTGAGATTGCGCCCGGCCCCGCATTGCCGGACGCCGATCCGGGCTTATTCCATGAAGATTCTGCCCGCCGAGCATTTCCTCAACTGGCAGCAGGACGCCTTCGGTAACTACCTGGCTCGACTGGTATTTCCTGAGCCCGCCACGGAGCTGCGCATTGAGATCGAAGTCGTCGCCGACATGACCCCTTACAATCCCTTCGATTTCTTCATCGAGGAATACGCGGAGAAATACCCCTTCACTTACGGCAAAATGGAGCGGGCGGAGCTGACGCCTTATTTCCAGAAGATCGACGCCGGTCCACGGTTGAAAAAATGGCTGGACAAGGTTGACCGCAGTCCTAAGGTCACGGTCGATTTCCTGGTCGAAATCAATCGCCGCCTGCAGCAGGACATCAACTACTCGGTGCGCATGGAACCGGGGGTGCAGAGCTGCGAAAAGACCCTGGCAAGGGGCATCGGCTCCTGCCGTGATTCAGCCTGGCTGCTGGTGCAGATTTTCCGCCATCTCGGGCTGGCCGCCCGCTTTGTCAGCGGCTACCTGATTCAGCTCACAGCCGATGAAAAATCCCTCGACGGCCCATCCGGTCCGGACGCCGATTTTACCGATCTCCATGCCTGGACCGAAGTCTATATCCCGGGCGCGGGCTGGGTCGGGCTGGACCCGACCTCCGGGCTGCTGGCCGGCGAAGGGCATATCCCCCTGGCCTGCACCCCCCATCCGGCCAGCGCCGCACCCCTGAACGGCGCAACCGACCCCTGTGAAGTTGAGTTTTTCCACGCCAACTCGGTGCAGCGGATTCATGAAGACCCGCGCGTCACCAAACCCTACAGTGACGACCAGTGGCAGATCATCGACGCCCTGGGTCAGCAGGTGGATGAGGAGTTGCGCGCCGGCGACGTGCGCCTGACCATGGGCGGCGAACCGACCTTTGTCTCCATCGACGATATGGACGGAGCCGAATGGAACACCCAGGCCGACGGCCCGCACAAGCGCAAACTCGCCTATGATCTGACCTTGCGCTTGCGCGATGCCTTTGCCAGCGGCGGCCTGCTGCACTTCGGCCAGGGCAAATGGTATCCCGGAGAACCGTTACCACGCTGGGCCTACAACTGTTTCTGGCGCAAAGACGGCAAACCGATCTGGCACAACCCTCAGCTGCTGGCGGAACTCCACCGCACCGGACAGCTGACCGGACAAGACGCCCGCCGTTTTGCCGAAGCCCTGACTGATCGCCTCGGGCTCGAGCGCAGTTACCTGATTCCCGGCTTTGAAGACCACCTCTACTGGCTGTGGAAAGAAGGGACGGTTCCGGCCAACCTCGATCCGGCCAAGGCTGATCTTAAAGATCCCCTTGAACGCCGCTCCCTGGCCCGGGTGCTGCAGCACGGCCTGGACCAGCCGGTCGGCTTTGCCCTGCCCCTGAAATGGGACCAGTTCGGCGGCCGCTGGCAAAGCAGCAGCTGGGAATTTCGCAACGGGCAGATGTTCCTGATTCCGGGTGATTCCGCCATGGGCCTGCGCCTGCCCCTTGATTCCCTGCCCTGGGTGGCGCCGGACAAGCGCGAACCCTTTTACGAGCAGAGCCTGTTTATCCCGCTGCCGCCGCTGAACGACTATGCCCAGGCCGGCGCTCCGGCGGGACCGCTCCGCCAACAGCCCGGGGAAGAGCGGAAAAAGCCGTCACCCGAAGAGCCGGCCGAGGTCATTCACACCGCGCTGTGCTGCGAAGTCCGCCAGGGCAACCTGCACCTGTTCATGCCGCCGCTGCCGGCGCTGGAACAGTACCTGGAGCTGGTCTCCGCTATTGAGCAGACCGCTGCCGAGCTGCAGATCAAGGTTATTTTCGAAGGCTATGAGCCGCCCCGCGACTGGCGCATCGAACGGATCAATGTCACCCCCGATCCCGGCGTCATCGAAGTCAATATCCATCCGGCCGCCAGCTGGCAGGAAATCGTCACCAATACCACCCGGCTCTACGCCGAAGCTCGCCTGGCCCGGCTGGGCACGGAAAAGTTTATGCTCGACGGTCGCCACACCGGCACCGGCGGCGGCAACCATATCACTCTGGGCGGCCCGACCCCGGCCGACAGCCCCATGCTGCGCCGGCCCGACCTGCTGCGCAGCATGGTGAGCTACTGGCAGAACCATCCCAGCCTCTCCTACCTGTTCTCCGGGGTGTTCATGGGGCCAACCAGTCAGGCGCCGCGCATCGATGAAGCCCGCGACGATTCCCTGTACGAGCTGGAGATCGCCTTCCAGCAGATGCCCGAGGGGGAAACCGCCGCGCCCTGGCTGGTCGATCGGCTGCTCCGGAACCTGCTCATCGACGTCACCGGCAACACCCACCGGGCGGAATTCTGCATCGACAAACTTTACTCCCCGGACAGTGCTGCAGGACGCCTCGGCCTCCTCGAACTGCGCGCCTTCGAAATGCCGCCCCACGCCCGCATGAGCCTGGTCCAGAATCTGCTGCTACGGACCCTGGTGGCCTGGTTCTGGAAACAGCCCTACCGCCAGGGCCTGGTCCGCTGGGGAACCGCGCTGCACGACCGCTTCCTGCTCCCCCATCATGTCCGCCAGGACCTCAAGGGGGTCATGGACGACCTGCAGCGGGCCGGCTACCCCTTTGCCCTGGAGTGGTTCGATCCGTTCTTCGAGTTCCGCTTCCCCCGTTACGGCACGGTGCAGATCGACGATATCGAACTGGAGCTGCGCTTCGCCATCGAACCCTGGCATGTGTTGGGGGAAGAGGTCTCCAGCCAGGGGACCTCACGCTACGTTGATTCTTCGGTGGAACGGCTCCAGGTCCATGCCAGCGGGCTGACCGAAGGCCGCCACGTGCTCGCCTGCAACGGCCGCCGCCTGCCCCTGCGCAAAACCGGCCGCAAGGACGAGTTTGTCGCCGGGGTTCGCTACCGTGCCTGGCAACCGCCATCGGCCCTGCATCCGAACATCAAACCTCATTCGCCGCTGGTCTTCGATGTCATCGACAGCTGGTCCGGCCGCTCCATCGGCGGCTGCACCTATCACGTCGCCCATCCGGGCGGCCGCAGTTATGATGACTTCCCGGTCAATGCGGTGACTGCGGAATCGCGCCGCGGCTCGCTGTTCACCACCACTGAACACACCCCGGGACCGCTTCCACGGCGACCGGAATTCAACACTCTGGGCCGCTTTTTCCCCACCGGCACACCGCCCGGACCGATGGCGCCGCCGCCGGAAGAAGCTGACCTGGAATTCCCTTACACCCTTGACCTGCGCCGGGAACGCCAGCTGTGAGAATAGTCAGTATCACCAACAATATGCTTGTCCCCACGGAGGCATGACGACCGTGAAGACTGAAATGGATACTCAATTAATCCCTCAGCCCAGTCCGCTGACTGGTCAGTACCGGGACTTCTTCAGCTCTCCGGGTGATCTGCCCATGGTCTGGCAGCAGCTCATGCTGAGCCTTTATCGCCAGGGCAATACCCGGCTTAAGAGGCACTGCAAGGAAGCGCAGCGGCTGCTCAAAGAAAACGGGGCCATTCACAATGTCTTTTCCGCGCCGGACGCGCCGCGCCCCTGGGCCTTTGATCCGATTCCGCTGATCTTCGACCCGGAAGAGTGGGCGGTGCTGGAACAGGGGCTGGTGCAGCGGGCCGAACTGCTCAACCTGGTGCTGGCCGATATCTACGGCCCCATGACCCTGGTCAAGGAAGGAATACTGCCGCCGGAGCTGATTTTCAGCCACAGAGGATTCCTCTACCCCTGTGTCGGCACCTACAACGGACTGGTGCAACCGCTGACCTTTTATTCCGCCAACCTGGCCAAAGGGACGGACGGCAGCTTCTGGGTCATGGACGATCATATTCAGCCGCCGCTGGGCTCCGGCTATGCGCTGGAGATCAGGATCATCATGAACCGGAGCTTTCCCCAGCTGTTCGAAAAGTTTCAGGTTCATCGGCTGGCCATGTACTACCGGGCCCTGCGCAACGGCTTGACCCTGCTGGCCAAGCACAACTGCGCCGAGCCGCGGATCGTGGTGCTGACGCCGGGGCCGGAGGATCCGGGCTATTTCGAGCATGCCTATCTGGCCTCGTATCTGGGCTATCCGTTGGTCCAGGGGGGCGATCTGATCGTCCGCGACAGTTGTGTCTGGCTCAAATCCGTGGACGGCCTACGCCAAGTCGACGTGATCCTGCGCCGCCAGGAAGACAACCTCTGTGACCCCCTGGAGCTGCGCGGCGATTCCTTCATCGGCATCCCCGGCCTGCTCGAAGCGGTCCGCTGCGGCAATGTCGCCGTGGCCAACCCCATCGGCAGCGGGATTCTGGAGAATCCGGCCCTGATGGCCTTTTTACCGACTCTCTGCGAACATTTCTTCCAGCGTAAATTACTGCTCCCCTCGGTGGCGACCTGGTGGTGCGGGCAGCGCGAGGAACGGGAGTTCGTCCTCGAAAATCTCGACAAGCTGGTCATTAAACCGATCCATCCGCTCCCCAACCTGCCGGCGATGATTGTCGAGCAAGCCGGTGAAGGGGGGAAAAAACGCTGGAAAGAGCTGATCCGTCAGTCCCCGCACCTGTTTGTCGGCCAAGAGCGGATCAATTTCGCCACCTTCCCCGCCTTTGAAACTGATCGTATTGAAGCGCGCCACAGCTCTCTGAGCCTGTTTCTCACCGCCCAGAGCGGCTCCTATGTCGCCATGCCCGGCGGGCTCTGCCGGGCGCATACTGACAGCGGGCAGTTGCTGCAGGCGGAACAGGCCGGCGGGCAGATCAAGGACACCTGGGTGCTGACCAGCGAACCGGACAAACAGGTCACCCTGTGGCGTCAGGTCCAACCGAACCAGCAGATCAAGCCGCTGGTGAGCCCACTGCCGAGCCAGGCCGCCGAGAACCTGTTCTGGGCCGGACGCTATGCCGAGCGAGCCGAACAGACCGCGCGCCTGCTGCGTTCGATCCTGGCCAAACTGCGCGAAGTCGAAGAATTTCACGATAACGACGATCGCATGAGCCTGCACCATCTGCTGCGGGCGCTGACTCACGTCACCCTGACCTATCCGGGCTTTACCGGTGACGACGCCAGGCAGAAACTGGCCGATCCCCGGGCCGAACTGTCCAGCCTGATCAGCGCCAGCGACCGCCCTGGCAGCCTGCGCTCTTCGCTGCTCAGCCTGGGACGCTGCGCTTCGGTGGTCCGCGACCTGTTGCCGGCGGACGCCTGGCGGGTCATCGACAACATGCAGACCCACTGGAACCCGCGGGTCAGCAAACAACAGCTCAGCGGCGGCCGCGTGCATGAAAGCATCAACAACCTGATTCTGCAGTTGTCCGCGTTCAGCGGGCTGGCCTACGAAAACATGTCGCGCGAGACCGCCTGGCTGATGTTGAATATCGGCCGCCGCCTGGAACGGGCCCTCAACCTGACCGCGCTGTTGCGTGCCACTCTGGTGCCCTGCTTCGGCCCGGCCATGGAAGCGCAGATGCTGGAGACGGTTTTGAACATCTGCAACAGCCTGATCGTGTACCGCCGCCGCTATCGCTCGTTCATGGAGCTGTCGACGATTCTCGAACTGCTGTTGATGGACGAGAATTACCCCCGCGCCCTGGCCAGTCAGTTGCGCCAGCTGCAATTCTATATCCGCGACCTGCCGGTGGACGCGGCCGGCCCCGGCGGTCATCGCGACGTGCTGCTCATCGACCGGGCGCTGGACAACCTGCGCCAGACCGACCCCAAGCAGTTGATTCAGATCACCAGCAGTGACGGCCACTATCCGCTGCTGGAGAAAATGCTGACCACCCAGCAGGAGGACCTGGAGCAGCTCTCGACGGCCTTAACTGAACATTTCTTTACCCCGAGCCTGGCTTTGCAACAACTCGGAAACCTGCGCCGGGACAGTGGCCTATGAAATATCAGATCAAACATATCACCGAATATCGCTACAGCGACCCGGTGCAGCTGTGCCATAACGAAGCCCGCCTGCAGCCGCGCGCGACCGCTGAGCAGAACTGCCTCTCCAGCCGTCTGGAGATCTCCCCCACTCCAGCCGTGCTGCATACCTTCAACGACTATTTCGGCAACCCGGTCGCCCATTTCGCCCTGCAGCAGGCTCATGATCTGCTGCGGGTGACGGCGCTTAGCGAAGTTCAGGTCAATGCCGCAGCGAACGACCTGGCCGCAGCTGACGAACAATCCTGGGAAGAGGTCCGTGCCTTCATGACCAGTGACGGAGTGCTTGAGCAGCTGGATGTCATGCCCTGCTGCTACAATTCGCCGCTGGTGAAAACGAGTCGCCAGCTCCTGGCCTATGCAGCGCCCTCGTTTACCCCCGGCCGCCCCTTTGGCCAGGCGGTTCAGGAACTGACCGAGCGCATCTTTGACGATTTTACCTACGATCCGCAGGGGACCACCATCGCCACCCCGTTGAGTGAAGTGTTACAGACCCGGCGCGGCGTCTGCCAGGATTTCGCCCAACTCGCCATCGGCTGCCTGCGCAGCATCGGTCTGAGCGCCCGCTATGTCAGCGGCTATATCGAAACCCTGCCACCACCCGGGCAACAGCGGCTGATCGGCGCTGACGCTTCCCATGCCTGGTTCGCGACCTACTCGCCGCGTTGCGGCTGGATCGCCTTTGATCCGACCAACAATAAACGCCAGGGCGAGCAGCATATCACCGTGGCCTGGGGGAGGGATTATGCCGATGTATCCCCTCTCAAAGGCGTGGCGCTGGGTGGCGGCACCCATACCGTAACGGTATCCGTCGATGTCGCCCGGCAGACGCTCTGTCCGGAGGAAAAGGATAATTGACGACCGCAACGGAAGACTGGTTGAGGGCTTTACAGAGCAGAATATATTTCGGAAAGGACCCTGCCCATGAGATTTGATGGCTATGATAGCGAAGGATTTTATGATGAGCTGTTTACCGCCGACGGCGTTGCCCGCCCCGGCGCCGACCTGCTGATTGAACGCATCAACTCGCTACCCGAATCGGAGCTGCAACGACGCCAGATCGCCGCGGAGAAAGCATTGCTCAACCTGGGTATTACCTTCAATGTCTACAGCAATGAAGCACAAACTGAGAAGATTTTTCCCTTCGACATCGTCCCGCGGATCATTCAGGCTCAGGAGTGGCAGGTCCTGGAAAACGGTCTGCAGCAGCGTATTCGGGCGCTGAACGCATTTATCAACGATGTCTATAACGAGCAGAAAATCATCAAGGACGGTATCGTCCCGGCCGAACTGGTATTTTCCGCCGACGGCTACCGTAAACCCTGCATCGGGCTGAAACCTCCTCACGGGGTCTGGTGCCACATCACCGGAACCGACCTGGTGCGCAACGGTGATGGCCAGTTCTATGTCCTTGAGGATAACCTGCGCTGCCCGTCCGGGGTCTCCTATGTCCTGGAAAACCGGCTGATCATGAAACGAACCTTCCCCATGGTTTTTGACGCCTGCAGTGTCCAGCCGGTCACCGACTACCCCAGTCGACTGCTCGACATGCTCCAGGAGATGGCCCCGGCTGGAATCCGTTCCCCGGTCGTGGCGGTCTGGACTCCAGGAATCTACAATTCCGCGTACTTCGAACACAGCTTCCTGGCCCAGCAGATGGGCGTGCAGCTGGTGGAAGGGAACGACCTGGTGGTCCACAACGGCGAAGTGATGATGCGCACCACCACCGGCCTGGAGCGGGTGGATGTCATTTACCGGCGGATTGACGACGATTTTATGGACCCGAAAGCGTTCCGCACCGACTCCATGCTCGGGGTCCCCGGGCTGATGGAGGCTTACAGCAAGGGGCGGGTCGCTCTGGCCAATGCGCCGGGCACCGGCGTTGCCGACGACAAGGCCGTCTATGCCTATGTCCCGGAGATCATCCGCTACTATCTGCAGGAGGACGCTATCATCAACAATGTTCCAACCTATGCCTGCTGGCGGCCGGATGACTGCAGCTACGTGCTGGAAAATCTCGATAAACTGGTGGTCAAAGCGGTCAATGAGTCGGGCGGCTACGGCATGCTCATCGGCCCTCATGCCAGCGCTGCCGAACGTGAAGAGTTCAGCCGCCGGATCAAGGCCAACCCGCGGACCTACATCGCCCAGCCGACCCTGGCCCTGTCGCGGGTACCGGTGCTGACCGATGACCATTTCGAAGGACGCCATGTCGACCTGCGCCCCTATATCCTCTACGGCAAAGAAAATATCTATGTCCTGCCCGGCGGCCTGACCCGCGTAGCCCTGAAAAAAGGTTCGCTGGTGGTCAATTCCTCGCAGGGGGGCGGCAGCAAGGACACCTGGGTGCTCAATGAAACCGGTGAACAATCCCCGGAATCCTCATTCCAAATGCAGGAGGATATCTGATGCTGAGTCGAGTCGCTAATTCCATTTATTGGCTGAACCGCTATATTGAGCGGGCCGAAAACGTCGCCCGCTTCATCGACGCCAACTATCATATGACCCTGGATATTCCGGAAAGCGCCAGCAATCAGTGGCAGCCGTTGATCAACACCACCGGCGACCATGAGCTGTTCGCCGAGCTGCATGGCCACGCCACCCGTGAAAACGCCATCGAGTTTCTGGCCTTTGAACGGGAGAATCCCAATTCGATCTACTCCTGCGTGCGCTCCGCTCGGGAGAATGCCCGCTCGATCCGCGAGTATATCAGCTCGGAAATGTGGGAACAGCTCAACACCTTTTACCTGATGATGAATGCCGCGGCCGCAGAGTCGGCCATGGATATTCCCCATCATTTTTTCGTCGACATCATGACCTCCAGCCATGCCTTCATCGGCATTACCGATTCGACCATGAACCACGGCGAAGGCTGGCACTTCGGCCGGCTCGGCCGGATGCTCGAACGGGCCGATAAAACCAGCCGGATTCTCGATGTCAAATATTACATCCTGCTGCCGTCCGTCGATTATGTGGGCAGCCCTTATGACAATATCCTCTGGGCGGCCCTGCTGCGCTCGGCCAGTGCCTTCGAGATGTACCGTAAACGCCATGGCCGCATCGACCCCAAAAAGATCGCGGAATTCCTGCTTCTGGATCGCAACTTCCCCAGGGCGATCCATTACTGCCTGGCCACCGCCATGGGCTCCCTCAACCTGATCACCGGCAGCCAGCGCGGGACTTACGCCAACCGGGCCGAGCAAAGCCTGGGGCGGCTGTTGTCACAATTCGAATACAGCTCCATGAAGGAAATTTTCGATTTCGGCCTGCATGAGTATCTGGACGATACCCAGACGCGTTTAAATGACATCGGCGACGAAATTCATGATATCTTCTTCAGCCCCAAAATGGCCGGAGCCTCATAACTCTGCAACAGTGCAAGCGATAACCCGTTGTCCACCGACAACAATCCCCTAACCCATGCCCGTCCCTGGACATTGATTTTATGGAAGCACAAGAACTTGAAAAACCCTGGGAACAGCTGGCCAGCCTGATCGAATCCAACGATGCGCATCAGGTGCTGGCATTTCTTAACAGTATCAACCCGGCGGACACCGCGCTGGCCGTGTCACGTTTGAATGCTGGCGCCCAGAGTGCGCTGCTGACCCTGCTCAGCCCCGAGCATGCCGCCGAAGTGATCGAAGATATCTCCGATGCCCAGGCTGCGGAAATCATCGAAGACCTCCATCCGCTCCACGCCGCAGCCATTCTCGAAGAACTCGACAGCGACCATGTCGTTGACCTGCTCGGAGAACTGGATGCCGCCGATGCCGATGCCATCATCGGCCAGATGGCCCCGGAAGATGCCAAGGAAGCCAGACAGTTCCTGCAGTACCCGACCGACACGGCCGGTGGGCTGATGATCTCGGAGTATCTCGACTATCACAGCGAACAGACCGTTCAGGACGTGCTTGATGATTTTCAGACCAACCGCGACGAGTATAGCACCTACAATGTTCAGTACCTTTTTGTCACCGACAATCAGGATCGCCTGGAGGGCGTGCTGCGCATGCGCGATCTGCTGTTCCCGCTCCGGTCAACCAAGCTCGGCAAACTGATGATCCGCAACCCCTATAAAATTTCCGTGGCCGCCAGTCTGGATGAGCTGAGCAATTTTTTCGAAGAACACTACCTGTTCGGCGCGCCGGTCGTCGACCATGACAACAAGCTGCTCGGCGTGGTGCTTCCGGAAGCTGTGGAAGAGGCCAATAGTAAGCGCAGCGTCAGCCAGTTTCTCGGCTTTTCCGGGATTATTGGCGGTGAGGAATTTCGTTCCATGCCACTCTTGGCCCGCTCCGGGCGGCGGCTGTCGTGGCTATCGCTGAATATTGTCCTCAATATCGTTTCGGCCAGTGTCATCGCCCTCTATCAGGACACCCTGGCGACGGTCATCGCCCTGGCCGTGTTCCTGCCCATGGTCAGCGACATGAGCGGCTGTTCGGGCAACCAGGCTGTTGCCGTCAGTTTGCGGGAGCTGTCTCTGGGGCTGATCCGACCGACCGAACTGCTGCGGGTGCTGGCCAAGGAAGCCAGCGTCGGAGTTTTGAACGGCCTGGCCCTGGGCATTATGCTGGGCGGCGTGGCTCTGCTCTGGAAAGGGAATTTCTATCTCGGGCTGGTGGTTGGCGGCGCCCTGGCGGTCAACACCATCGTCGCCGTCTCCTTGGGCGGGCTGATTCCGCTGGTGTTAAAACGGCTGAAACTCGACCCGGCGCTGGTCTCCAGCCCCTTGTTGACGACAGTCACCGATATGTGCGGCTTCTTCTTTGTCTTGAGCTTTGCTTCGCTGGTGCTGAATAAATTATGAACCGCTCAGGCAAAATATACTGCAAATTTATATTGCATGATCATAGTTAGAAGACTATCTATATGTCATGAAATCACGTTTCCCGTCATCCGCTGACCAGAGCGGAAGGTGCTGTGGATCGGCGGGCCAAGCAGTTGTTCCTGACTGTGGCCGGCTGCCAGCTCGCCGAACAGATCCACAGCGCGGTCGAAACCATCGATCAGCGGATCATGGAACCGTTTTCAGCGGCTGACATGGCCACCATCAGTAACTATATTCGCCGTCTGGAGGACAGCCTGAACCACCTAGCCAGCACCCATTGATATGAACCTCGCAAGATAAGGCCACAGCAGTCCTGAGCAGGGCATGAACAACATCGGCGCTCTGCTATGACTTCTTCTTTATGCAAGATTCCTGTTTAACCACGATCCCTTAAGTTTATCGGCACGATTATGAAACAATTCATCAAATTGTCACTGAGAAATCAGTGGCCCAATATCCTATTCGCTTTTCGCGGCACCACGGCAGCAATCTGCGCCCAGGTGGTGGCCGCATTACTGCATCTCGAATGCCCGTACTGGGCGGCGCTGACCGCGCTGATCGTCATTCAGCCGACCCGAGGTCTGCTCTACGAAAAAAGCACCTACCGGCTGGTGGGGACCGCTATCGGAGCCTTGGGCGGACTGTTGCTGACCCTGAATTTTCATTCTCACCTGGCCCTGAGCCTGGCGCTGGCTGGCTGGATCATGCTCTGTGCCCTGCTCGGCACCCTGCTCTATGGGCAACGCTCCTATGCCTGCATGATGGCGGGTCTAACCTGTGCGGTCATCGCCATGAGCAGCTCGTTGAATCCGACCCATTTGCACAGCATCGCCTTTTCCCGGGTGGCCGCCATTGTCATCGGCATCGCCGTGGCAACCGGGTTTACCGCTTTTTTTACTCCCAAACAGTCCCTGCAGGACATCTTTCAGCGCCTGACTCAACTTTCAGCAACCACGATCCGCTGGCTGGCCACCCGGTTTCGTAGAGACTTGGTTGCTAAAAACAACGGCCAGGATCTGAAAATATTGCTGGAACTTGCGGAAATTGAAAGCCTGCTCGATGTCGCTCTAGCCGGAACTCTGCATTCGCGCCAGGAAATCCAGCAGACCACCAACCTGATCTCTGCGCTACTGACGCTGTTAGGGACCGGCGGTCTGCTCTCCCGCTTGACTCAAAGCGCCTTTGGCAAAAACGCCCCGGAGCGGCTGATGCAGCAATTGGCCAGGCAGTTGGAACAAATCGCCGACCAGCAGGCCGAACAAAAAACCATCCAGTGCCTGTCCGAATTGCAGGGGACCCTGCTCCGGCTTAAAAAACTCTTCCCCTTGTCCCAACTCACCCTCGACGAGTTGGGAATTGCGCTGCAGCAGATCCTGCTCAACACCCAGGTTTTGCAGCAGGCTCAGCAAAACAGCAACCCGGTGCCGCTGTATTTACGTCACCGGGATTGGCGCGAAGCCCTGCGCTGCGCGCTGCGGGCGGGCATTTCCATCGGCCTCGGCGGAATATTCTGGTCGTTGACCGGCTGGCACCAGGGGCCGCTGCTGATAATGGCGCTGGCCATCATGCTGACCATCTTCGCAACCCAGATCCACCCGGCCGCATTGCTGCAGCAGGTTCTGACCGGTGCGGTCATCGGGGCGCTGACCGCAATTTTCTACAAACTGGTGCTGCTGGCCGGAAACACCGGGGCCACCCCGGAATACCTGGCCATAACCCCGTTTCTGCTCATTGCCCTATTCTGCAAGACCCAGCGAAAATTCACCATCATCGCCACCGATGCGATCTACATCTTCATCCTGGTTCTGCAACCCGGAGTGTTTACAGCGGTTAAAGCCGAGGATATGCTGTTCGGCGCCTGCGCCATGCTGCTGGGAATAAGCTGCGCCTGGCTAGCCTACCGTTATCTGTTTCCGGTCAATCCACTGACCCGGATGCAGACCCTGCTCGATTCAACCCTGAAGGATATCAGGCAGCTGGCCCTGGAGAAAAACCCGCTGACCATTCATCGCCAGGAAGCCGTCATCAGGCATAAGATCGTCCGTTCCATCACCCTGGCCAGACACTACGACACCAATTACCTGGCCTTTATCGACGGCGGACTGGTGGCCTTGAGCATTGTCGCCAACTTCCAGCAACTCAGACAGCTGTTCAGTTGCGCAGAGGCCCCGAGAGATGCCCGCACCATCCTCCGCACCACACTGGCGGAGATCGGCAATTCCCGCACTGATGCCAAGCAGCTCCAGCAGATCATGGAACAGGCCAATCGCGCTGCCCGGCTCCTTGCGGAAACACAATCGCCCCAGGACAGGGCGGATAACGATCTTGAGTTTGCCCATTCCCTGGAAACCGCGGCCATGCTGTTCAGTGAGAGTCTGCAATTCTGGGAAAAACACCGCAAACCAACGGTGGCCTGAAGCTGCCGGTCGGCCGAGGGCCTGAGTTGGGCCGATCAATAAGAGCGCGGGACAGGTTCCGCCAACAGGAACCAAGGGGAAGAAACTAACGGCCTGGAGAATTTATTCTTCAGGCCGCACACTTATTAAAACAGCCGGGTAACTGGCTGCGGGCTGGCCATTACACCGGGCAAGAATCTTTTTGCAATATAGGCGCACTCGTTATCAGTCAGGACTTAGGCTAGGGTGTCGGCATCGGTCACACCGGCGACAGAGGAACACTGCTGAACGCTCCACACCTGTAAGGTCACGGCCTGGGGCAGTTGAAAAGTGGAACAGGAAGACGCAGGAAAGATTTGGCGGCGGAAGAATATCCGACACGTGCGGAGCACAATCGCAGGCCATCGCCGCCGCGCCAGCCGGTCTATAAAAAAAACCGGCCGCCCCTTTTTGCAAAGCAAGGGGAGCGGCCGGGAATATTAATCAATTACACCTGGAAATAGTCAGCAAGAGGCTGATTATTTACCGTCGAAAGCAAATTTGTAAGTGAGATACAAACGAATATCGTCCAGATCTTCCTGGCCGCTGTCTTTGTCAACCATGGCGTAACGAGCACGGGCACTCAGGCCATCCAGGGCGCCGGAAAAAGCATACTGCACACTGAAGTCGGTTTCGTTGATGGTGCTGGCCGGGGCATCATAAAGAGCATAAAAGACATAGGCATCCAGGCCTTTGACGCCGACTTTGCTGAAGTCATAGGACAGCCGCAGAGCATAAGCGTCTTCGTCACTACGATCACCAGACAGAGAATCACCAGAGTTGACAACCTGCTGGATGATAATTTTGCCGTAACCCCAAGGATCGCGGATGGAATCATCACCGGTTTTGGCATAAAAACCGGTCAGGTCAAAACCAAAGGCACTGACGCCAGCATTGAAGCCGTACTGGTAGGTATCCAGTTCACCGTCCAGTTCGTCACCCTGAGATTTCTGGGTAAAGACGGTCGGTGCGGCATGCAGCACGTAATCGTTCATTTTTTTGCTGAAATCAACTTTGAAAAAGCTTTGGTTAAAGCTGTCGGGCATGGTGAAATACCAGGCCTGAACCTTGGTGTTGACAGCTTCGACCGGTAATTTGTAAGCAGCGCCGGCAATATAGACATCGTCGGTAAAGGAGACGAATTCTTCGTCAACCCAACCGAGGTTGTCCTTCAGGTAGTAACCCATCAGGGTCAGGTCCTTCACCGATTTGTTGACCACGGACAGACCCCGGTAAGATCTATGGATCATCCGGATCGGGTGAATGTTCAGGAAGGGAGTATTAACTTCCTGGGCACCGACCTTGATGGTGGTGTCGAAGTAATGAGCCTGAAGGTAGTACTCCTGCAGCCGGGTGACGTTAGCATGATCCGGCGGTGCGGTCAGGCCATAGTAGGTGCCTTTATCTTCATAGTCGCCAATACCGTTGGTGGTACCGACGGCCAGTCCGACACTGATCCCCTTGAAAGAATCAGTTCTATAATAGAAAGCGCCCCCCAGGGCAGTATCCTGATTATCCTTGGTGCCATTTTTGAAATCGCGGGTAAAGTTCATCAGGCTGATTTCACCTTTTAATGAGCCTTGCGCGAACATCTCCTTCAAGTTTTCTGCGGCCATGGCCGTGTTCGCCAGCCCGAAAGAGAGCAGCGCCACGATAAATAACTTAGCTTTCATTACCTATCCTTCCATAATTGATATCGAAAATGGATCAATATTGAAGTTTCGCTGCGAGCGGAAGTCTCCGCTCGCAGCCTTTCCAACAATAGTTCCCTAAGGAACAACGAATTTGAATCTCAAGTGACAGGGAGTACAGTAGTTCTCTGACTTCTGGTGCTGATGGTGGCAGTAATTACAGTTGGTTTCGGTCGCAAAGTGCCGATTGTTATGGGGATTGGTCGGCTGCAGATTCGCGGTGGCTTTGGCCACCTCTTTGGTATCATGGCAGTCCAGACATTTGATCATGGGCACAGCTTCCCGTTGGTTGTCGGCGCCGTGGCAATCAGCACAGGTTACGCCCTGGCTGGCATGGAACTGATCCAGCAGCATGGCATCTTTTGCAAAGGCACCACTGGCAAAGACACCACCCAGAATCAACAGCAATGCCAGGGCAAACACGAGCTTATGCATATGTAGAGTTTTCGTATTCATGGTTTCTCCCATATAATTCATATCTTAGTAAGAACGGCCGTAACCGCTCCATCATCCGGTATACGTAAGAGCTGAGTCCTAAAGCTTGGCGACTCGCTTGCCGGTCAGGTAGCCGAAGGTATAGCATCTACCCAACGACAGCCCAAAGACGGTCAGCGGATAGTCGACACCACCGTAGAAGCCACCGCCGAGGTTGCCGACGATATGCAGACCGCCGATCGGTTGCCCGTCGGCATTCAGGGCCTCATGATGTTCGTTGACCAACATCCCTGAAGTAATGGCGGAAATACGCACTCTGCGGTGAATCCCGTAGAACGGTCCTTTTTCGACCGGAACCATTTTGTCAGCCGGCTTGCCGAAATCATCATCCTTGCCTGCTTTGCACAGTTCGTTGTAGCGCTTGACGCTGGCGACGAAGGTTTTCGGATCGCATTCGAGCTTTTTGGCCAGTTCTTCCAAGGTATCAGCGACATAGGTATTCGTCTGGGACGGAAACACACCATGCTTGGGAGAGGGATCTTCCGGCATATAGTTTTTCAGGCCTTCCGGCGAAACCAACCGGCCCGGCCAGTTGGCAGCCTGCGTCATGTAGTTGGAATCGAACACCTGTGAATAGTGGCCGGCATTTTCGGCGTCACGCAGGTAGTTGTTGAGCAGCGACATGGCAACGGTCTCGTTGACGAAACGCTCACCCTTGCGATTGACGGCCAGAAACGGCATATCGCACATGGAAGCCGGGCCGGCGTCGAAGTCATGCAGCATTTTGGTGTGACCGATCGGCTCGATGACGCCACCGGCCCAATAAGCCATGGAGAAACCGTCACCGGTCCGGTCCATCTGCTTGCGCAGGAAATGTTTCAGATCGGGGATGAAATAGTTACACATTGCTTCGTTGTTCTGATAATCCCCGCAAGCCAGGATAACGCCCTTCTTGGCCATAAAGCGGTAGTATTTACCGTCGCGGTATTTGGCAATAACCCCGATCACCCGGCCGGATTTTTCCTGAACCAGTTGGGTTGCCGGCATATTGAAGAAGAACTTGACCCCGGCTTGTTCGGCAGTTTTGCCCAGAGCACGCATGCCGTCACCGGTGGTGTAAGGCTTGGGACCGAAAAAAGAGGTCACATAATTCATGGTGTAACCGTTGACGGTTTGGATACCGTGCTGAGCTGGTGTCCCCTGGTTAGCAACAGTTGCACCGCCTTTTTTAGCTCGGTCGATAACCCAGGAAACAGCCTCACCTGAATTGTAGGCCCAGGACCGAACCAATGCCGGGTTGGCACGATGATCATTGTCGCCAATAAGACGTGAGACCAATGCTTCAACACCAGCCTTGTCACTGGTCTTCAGATCGATACCGGCACCAGTATTTCCCTGAGCAACAATGATCGACTGTTTTTGCAGGACGGCAACCTTAGCACCATTTTCCGCAGCTGACAGAGCTGCGGGAACCCCGGAGGCACCGGCACCGACTACAACCACATCAAAGGTCTTGGTCGCCGCGATATCCTTTTCCGTGATCAATTCCGGCTTAGGCATGAACTGCAGGGTTGCACCACCATCCGAGCTCTTGGCAAATTCGCCACACTCGTCAATCGGGGCAGCTTCAGCCCGGGTTCCGGACAAGCCGGACAGGCCGATCAGACCAACCCCTGCGCCAACAGCTGTCCGCGACAAAAAGCTGCGTCGAGAGATACCATTTTGGAGGACATTCGCAGTGTATTGCTCCGCTGCTTTTTCTTCCGGTGATTTGTCTTTGCTCATCTCTTCTACTCCTTTTCCATCGAAGGGCCATGACGCGCCGAGCCCCCGAGCAGGAGGACAACGCCTTGTCATGACAGGTAAAAAATAAGAGTTCAAAACGTTCTGACTGTGCTCGACGGCAACATTGCCAAAGTAAGAAGTCGCTTAAAAACCGCCCTGTCGTTGTGGCAGAATCGTGATAGGGCCAACTGCTTACGGCACAGTCAAACGCCGAGCCTAACCTTTTCTTTACACAATGCATGCCAGTGCTAAACTCCTGAATTTCATTTGATAATTATTCTGGCCATTGACAGATCCTTTCAAAATGGTAGAGTGCCTTATCAATTTGAAAGGATCATTATGCAAGCACTGGATCTCGATCTCAGAGAACTCTTGAACCGGGTACCGGACACCGGCATCATTCAGTTTATGGGCCGCCGGGTTCTGCTCTTCGATGCCCTGGCCCACGGCCTGCTTCGCAAGGAACTGCTCAACACCTTCGGCAGCAATATCACCAGAACTATCCTGACCAAATTTGGCTATGCTCATGGCTGGCGCACCGCCGAACGCCTTTGGCGGGAAGCCCCGGAACTGTTCGAAGACAGCTGGGCAGGTCCCCTCCTGCACGCCCTGCATGGGCTGATGACCCCTCTCAGTAATATCCGTATGGATGGAAAAGACAATAATCCACTGGTCTCCGGCTCCTGGAAGGACTCCTATGAAGCCGAGCAACATACCCTCCATTTCGGCAAGACTGATGAGTCGGTGTGCTGGACTCTGACCGGCTTTGCCAGCGGCTACGTATCAAAACGAACCGGTCGGGATGTGTTCTTTCGGGAAGTCCAGTGCTGCGCCAAAGGGGATCCGGTCTGTCGGGTAGAAGGTCGTTACAAGGAGGACTGGGGGCCCGAGATAGAAGAGCTACTCCCCTATTATGAGATGAACTCACCAGACAAGACCCTGTCCGAACTCACCGCAAAATTGAAGTCGGTGGAGAGCAATCTAAAAGCAAAACAGCAGCAGCTCTCCAGCCTGGATGACAGCGAGGAACAGACCGGCCTGGTCTGCCATAGTCCGGTCATGCGCAAAACCGTCAATATTGCCAAACGGATTGCCAAGGTCGACTCGTCCATCGTGATCAGCGGAGAAACCGGAGTCGGCAAAGAGAAGATCGCCATCTTGATTCACCGCGAATCAAACCGGGCGGACCGACCGTTTATCGCCATCAACTGTGGCGCAGTGACCGAAAGCCTGCTGGAAAGCGAACTGTTCGGCTATGTCAAGGGGGCGTTTACCGGTGCCTATAAAAACACTGCCGGCTTTTTCGAGGCGGTTAACGGCGGCACCCTGTTCCTTGATGAAATCGGCGAGATTTCCCAGGGGATGCAGGTCAAGATCCTGCGGGTTCTGCAGGAAAGGGAAATCAGACGGGTCGGCGATAGCAACTCGCGGCCAGTCGATTTTCGGCTGGTTGCGGCAACCAACCGCAATCTGGCCGAAGAAGTTGCCCAGGGCAATTTTCGCCAGGATCTATATTACCGACTGCGGGTCATTGAGCTCAAAATGCCGCCATTAAGGAACCGGCGGGAAGATATTCTGCCCCTGGCCAGAATGTTTCTTGATGAAACCGCCGCTCGCAGTAATCGACGGATCACCGGCTTTACCACCAAAGCCGCCGATCATCTGCTCTGTCATTCCTGGCCGGGCAATGTTCGTGAGTTGCAGAACGTCATTGAATTCGCTGTAGCGCTGAGTCCAGGGGAACGGATCGATATCGAGGACCTGCCGGAAGACCTCTGCGATAAAAAAGGCAAAGAAGCCCTCTCCGGTAGCCACGGCTACTCCCTGGGAGAGGTCGAAAAGCAGCATATTCTCGCGACCCTGAAGTGTACCGGTGGGAACAAAACCAAGGCGGCGGAAGTCCTCGGAATCGGCATCACCACCCTCTACCGCAAGCTGAGCAGTTACGGGGAATCAGCCTGAAATGACTAACGGCTTGGCTCGCCAAGGCGTAAAAAACTTTCGTCGATACAATTCTTCCAGAAGCGCGCCCCGCTGGTCAATAATGGCCAGAACGAGCCCCCCGAACAAGCCGGTCTCAGCGCCGGAAGAACTGTCAATAATACAAAAGCGAGCGGTTTCAACCGCTCGCTTCTGTGTCTTAATCTGAAACTAAAAACCTGAACTGAGCCTTAGGGCTTCGGAATGCCAAAATCGGCAGGATTGTTTTTACCGGCACCTGAATCCCAAATCAGCCATGACATTTGTGAACGCCAGTTGTTCATAAATTCCTGGGCTTTTGCTCCCGTCAGGCCGAGAATTGAAAGGCCGTTAAGCTTGGCATAGTCAATGAACTTTTGATCCGTTATGGCCTGCTGGTAAGCCTTGGTCAGGGTATCGATAATCGGTTGAGGCGTTCCTTTTTTCACGAATACGCCATAGAAAAATCCGGAAGCTTTCATAATGTCATTAAAGGCCGGATTCAGTTCGGTGATATATGGAACCTCTTTCAACGTATCATTGGGCGAGTTTTTCATGATTGCCAGTGCCCGCAAATCGCCATTTTTGACATATTGAACAGCAGCCCCGACAGCCAGACCACTAACATCAAGCTGCTTTCCAAGTAAGGCCGTGATCAGGGGGCCGTCACCGTTAAAAGCAACAGGGTTGAAATCAACACCTTCAACTTTTTTGATCAGTTTTGAGGTCACCCAAGGTTGCCCACCGACACCACTGATGCCGATTGACAGCTGGCTGGGTTTTGCTTTAGCAGCGGCAATCAGGTCAGCATAAGTTTTGATAGGAGAGTCCTTCGGCACAACAATGACCGTTGAACCCTGCACGAAAAGCATGATCGGGTAAAATTCGTCATAGCTCAAGGTCGACAAGCCAAGGACTTGATAGAGCTGCGGGTTTTCGGCGTGAAACAGCAGCGTATAACCGTCGGCTTTAGCGGTATAAGCAGCCTGGGTGGCTATGGCGCCGGTCGCTCCGGTTCTATTTGCCAAAACGATTGATTGGCCCAACGCTTTCTCGGCCAGCGGCGTGACCAGCCGCGAAACCGTGTCAGTCCCACCGCCAGCGCCCCAGGCAATGTAACCATTGATAGGGTGAGAAGGATAGTCTGCCGCGCTGACCGTGCCAGTCCACAAAAGTCCCGCAACCAGAACCAGTGCTAACCATTTCAAACTCTTCATGTTTGATCTCCTTTGATGAAAAAACACCCGATGAATCGCACAACAACCTGTCAGTTTCCATCAGGAAACGGCTTTTTCCCGCTGTAGCAGCGTCAATCTGCAGGCTGACTTGTGCGGCGTAACGGTGTACGCCTCCGCGCAAGCCCTTGATTTCCTTGCCACAACGGCAAACTGCTCGTTTCCAATCTGAAAACTTAACTATTTCCATTCGGAGCTTCCGGATGGAAACCAGTTAGTCCATTAATTGGTGCGGCTATCGAACCGCACCAAGCATCAGCGATTGAAGGTAGACTGCCGCTTCCTTGCGCGAATACCTCAATTCGATATCCCTGGCAATAAGGATATCGGGGCCAAGCTTGCTGGCGTCAATATCCCGTTGAATTTTTTCAAACACGATCTCCTGCTGCTCTGCCGCAAGCCCCTTAAGAAAAACCTGCGGAAACTCCTTAACCAATTCCCGGTAATAGTCTTTGCGTCCAGCATCCGTCAGTAAATGATTGGCATTGCCATTGTCAGCGCTGAACATCACCCGGGCCAGTTCCTGACAGGGCACGGTGACATCGTATTCCCGGCCGGCCTTTTTTGCCTCATCATACTCCGTTGCAGCAAACCGGGCGAAAGAGATCATGGCTTTGCTGTGCACGCGTCGCCAGGGATGCATTGTGTAAAGGCGAAAGCGGACCGTCATGTAAATAGCGACAAGCAAAAACGGTATATAGAGCAGCCACACCACCGGGCCAGTCAACAGGTTGATACCGATAGCACAGCCAACAAGGATCAGAACCGAGATCCAGCCGAAGCCCAAAAACCAAGAAATATGCAGGTTCACATGTTCTCCTGAAAAAAGGTCAGGCGTCTGTTTTCCCGCAAAGACGCTTGATCCGAGCCATAAGTTTCGGGCTCGAAACCATGACCGTCAAGATCATTATCGCAAGAATGACCAGAGGAACGACGTTACTCACCATGCCCAGGAAAAATTGGGAGGCACTGCCGTGGGCCAGTTGGATACCCCGCCGAAAGTTCTCATCGATAATTGGCGTTAAAATGACCCCCAGCACCAACGGTGCCACCGGGTAGTCATAGCGTTTCATAAAGTAGCCGAGGATACCAAAAGCAATCATCCAATAGATATCCGTGATGTTGTTCTGGATGGAATAGCCGCCGACAAAGGTCAGCACCACGATAATGGGGATGATATAGGGTTTGGGAATTTCGACAATTTTGCTAAAGGCACGAATACCGGTCATGCCCCAGACATAGAGGAAAACATTGGCAATCAGCAGCGAGCCAACGACAAACCAGAAGAACTGGGGTTGCTCACGCATCAACATCGGGCCAGGCCTCAGGCCATGGATAATAAGCGCTCCGATCAGCACCGCCGTCACTGAATCGCCTGGAATGCCCAGCGTCATCATCGGCACGAAGGCACCGCCAATGGCTGCATTGGCAGCCGCTTCCGGGGCAATCAAACCCTGATAAGCGCCTTGACCAAAAGGCTTCGGGTAGGGGTTTTTAACAGTTCGCTTAGCATGATCATAAGCCATCAGCGCAGCGATATCACCACCGGTTCCCGGCAGAGCCCCGACAACGACACCAATAACGGAGGCGCGCAACGTCAGAAACATATTATCCCAGACCGCTGTCCATTCCGGGGTAATGCGGGAGATACTCTGTTTAACGGCAACGGCTTTGGTCTGCAATTGCATCAGCGCTTCGGAAATCCCGAAAGTACCGATCATAACAATGACGAAATGAATACCACCCAGCAAATTCAGGGTTCCGAAAGTCATCCGCCCCTGGCCGGTTTCCGGATCCATCCCAATCAAACCGACCACAATGCCTATGAAGGCGGCAATCAAGGCCTTGACCAAGCTGCCTTCAGACAGGTTACCGACAAGAAACAGCGCCATGAACGCCAGCAGGAAGTAATCCCGGGCCTGAAAAACCAGAGCCAGATTTGAAATCAGTGGAGCACACAGGGCTAAAATTAAAATACCGAGAAAATTACCGATAACAGCCTGCGTTGTGGAGAGCCCCATAGCCTGCCCTGCCATCCCCATTTTGGCCAGGGGATAACCATCAAAGGTTGAGGCTACAGCGGCTGGAGCTCCTGGAATATTAAGCAGAATCCCGGCACGGGCTCCACCATAAACCCCACCGGTATAGATCCCAACCATCACGGCGAGAGCTGGCAGGACATCCCATGAAAAAGTAAAAGAAATCAGGATCGACACCGCCATGGTCACCGACAACCCCGGGATTGCCCCGACATAGAGACCGACCAATGTCCCTCCAGCAATCCAGCCAACCAGGCTTAGACTCATAAAAGGCTGAAGAAATCCTTCCAACCCTGTGTACATAATACTGTTCCTCCTGTAACGCTTACGGCAGAACGACCTGGAACAAAGTCGAAAATATCAGATACAGAACGGCAAGAACTCCGGCTGAAACCACAATTTTCAAAAGCAGCTTCTTAGGTTCAAGCAGATACATAGTGACAACGAGGAATAAGAATGTGGCAGGAACGAAATGAATAGTTTCAACAATGAAACCGTAAATAGTGAGGGTTACCAGCAGGACAACGACTTCGCGATCAAACAGGTGGTGCATCAGATCAGCAAAAGTCCCCTCCTTATAGCCTTTGCGGAAAAATTGGATAGCCAGCCCGGCAATCATCAGCAAAGTCATCGCTCCGGCAAGCTGAGGGATACTGCCTGGACCTGCACTCACCCCTTGGAAAAATCCTTCGCTGTATAACGAGTCACCAAACAATGCCGCGCTGATAATAAATAGCACCAGCATCATTTTATATTCGCCTTTGGGGCGTTCGTGATCAGAGATTATCGAGCCGTCTTGTCCATGTTCGGTCATGTTTCATCCTTTACAAAATGCAGGAAAGGCGAGAAAAAATCCCCAAACTGATCCTAAGCAGCCAAGCCGAAATAGAGGGAATACCTATCCGACAAAAAAACAAGCCATAGACTCCAGGTAGAAATTCTTCTCAGCTCTCAATTATCGTGAACGTTTTGACCTTCATTTGACTGCCAGGGACTGACGTAGCAGACTTGCGGCAGCAAAACTCTACAATAAACGTACGCCTTATCAGCACGGGCTTGTGCATTAAGTTCCAGATAACGCTGTGACGACAAAAGGTTGTCGCTGATTGCACATCTTCAAAATCTTCTCAACGAATACCGCTTGAACCTTTCTCGCAGAATTAATATCCTCCTACATAGGATTAAAAAACTCACAGAAAGGATATTTATTCGAGATTAAAATGTCAAGAAGATAACGCCTTGGATCCATCAAGGCCAAAAGTCACGGTCAATTCCATTCCTCCGGAAAGGTTCTCATCTCCCAAGAGCTTTAGTCCTCATGGATAAAAGGTGGAGGGCACTTTCTGAGTGGCAAGATTCGCTGACCTGTCGCATCATTTTTATTTTCTTCCTTGTCTTTTCGCAAGGCAAAGATTACCATAGCATAAAATCCTATCAGAAGATATTTTATATCCGCTAGAAGGACAGGGTCGACCAGGCTCTGCTCCCGAAGTTCCCGCTCATCGGATGCCCCCAAAAAGGCGCTGCGGGGGCTTCTTGTAGCAGTATGCTACTGCCTCACCCGGTCCGCATCAGTGTCAAGCATAATCAGAGTGACGGAATAGAAATGAAGGCAGCGGTCTTGACCACTTAGCAAACGATTCAAATCAAAGAGGCCGAATAGCCCCAGAGCAAGGCGGATGAAGTCCTTGTCGCGGTCGAATTGGCCGGCATATGCTGCTCGGAGGGGTCCATCTGCCACGGCAAATAGACAATCCCTCCCCCATTATTCCAGGCCATATAGCCGCCGGCAGAGTGGTTACAGCCGGGTCAGCCGCAAACAGGTTCGAACTTGGGCAAAGGGGGACCATTCAGCCCAACGTCTCCTGAGGCGAATGCGCCCTGGACCAACAGGGCCTGCGCAACATCTGTCCTGCAAACCAAACCATTGCCGTCCGGACTGATCTCTCTGGAGCAGTTGCAGACAACGCTGGAAAACTTCAGCAATCCGTACCGAATGAAAACCCTGGTCAGGGTTACCGGCAGCACCGCCTGACCCTACGTAACCCGCCAGCACCGCTGTGCGCATAAAAACAACGGACAATATCATGCCGAAACAGCAATCAATCTCCGTACCCCAGGTCGATTCCGTCAGCAGAGCGTTGCAAATCCTGGATTGTTTTACCAGCAGGACCGCTGAGCTGCCGCTGAAAGAATTGTGCCTTCAAACCGGCCTCTATAAAAGCCGGGTCCACCGTCTCTGTGCGACCCTGCTCAAAGCAGGCTATCTGGTCAGGTCGTCACGCACCAATTATTGCCTTGGGCCCAAGGTTCTGGCCTTGGGGAAAACCTACGAAAAAACCAATTCCCTGCGCTCGGTTGCGTCTTTTCATATGAAACAGCTGGCCGAAGAAACGGGCGAATCAACGGTCCTTTATCTGCTGGATAATTACAAGTGCATGTGTCTGGCCCGCGAAATGGGCGCATCCCACTTGATCTTTTCCATCAACGAAGGAGATTATTCTGAACCCACTCCGACCGCCGCCGGCCGGGTTCTGCTGGCATTTTCCGATCCCGCCATCGTTGACCTGATCCTGGCCGCGGCTCCGAAAACGCCCTTTACGCCGCGGACCAAAACCAAGATTGAAGATATCAAAAAGAATCTCCAACAGATCAGGGAACAAGGTTACGGCATTGATGATCAAGAGTTGGAGGATGGCATAGCCGCTATTGCGGCCCCGATCTTCGATTACGAAAATAAGCTATCCGCGGCTCTGGCGGTCGCGGGGCCGGCCTACCGTTTTACCTCAGACTATAAAAAGGATGTCCTGACCAGACTCCTGCGCACAGCCGGAAAAATCTCCCACATGCTGGGCAATGCATAACCTGTCGGAAGACCGGAAATTCGATACGGCAGGATCAACTGGTGAAAAAAATGAGTAAAATGACGACAGGAGGAAACCTATTCCTGACCCAACCGGCACGGCGTTAAGCTGCCGGCGGAGAAAAAATCTTTTCCATAAGGCGATCGGACGAGACGTCAAGTTTTGATTCCTGCACCAGACACTTCTGCAAACCGCTCTTATCTGCGTCCGTAATATCCTGATAGGCGACAGCGAAGCCGTCGTCAAACAAGCGCACAACCCGTACCTCGATTTCAAAATCCCGATGCACCGATTTTTTATCGGCAAGAGTGAACGCCAGCGCCCCCCCTTGCCCAACAATGGGGGACGGTTCTGAACATCTTATCGCACAGCCGCTCACCGAAATATTGATGATTGTCCCCATCAAAGAGCCACTCTCCGTCTGCAGCTCGATCGATTTGTCCAGCAATATATAACGGAGGCCATCCCGTTGACAGGCCCCATCCAGAAACTCTTCGGCCTCCGCCATCGTCTTGACATAAATGCTACTGTACCCGGGCAAGCGGGAGGCAAGATTGATGGCCTGCTGATAAATCAGGTTTTTGGTATTAACGACCCGGATGACTTTTCCGACATTGCAGCCGGCAAGGTAATGCATCACCCTACGAAAAGTGGGAATGGCCGCCAGGTGGCTAAGATGACAGTTGGTAAGATCCGTGATAACCCCGAAGCCCGGTTTGAGATCCGCGACCCCGAAGCGTACATCGGTGAAAAAACCCTCCAGATCAGCTTTGGTGATGTCGCCGCCGATGATGCAGTACAACCGGTTTCGAGCCATGTCGACACGCACCTTCAGTTTGCTTTGGGGAACCGCCATGCTTGACCTCAAAGAAAAATAAAGCAAATCTAAGCTTAGGTTTGAAAAATTATATTATATTTATCGAAAACTCAACTTTTTTACACCCCCTTTTTACCGAACACGTCAAAATGAAATTGTGCTTTGGTCCCAAGCCCCCTATTTCAAGCGGGTGGTCATTTTGACCAGGCGGCGCGGCTCCGGGCCATCCCCGGCCGGAAGTGAACAATCACAGTAAGCAAGAGAAGCACTCCCCTCACTTCGAACGCTTGCCGTTATTGCGCTATAATAGCGGGAAGACAATAACAGCTCTCCCCTTGTCTTTTCTCAAAACTGCCGAGCTGTGCGGGTTTATCCGCAAAAACCAGCATCAACTTTTTTGGGACCGATTAACTGAAAAGTTCCATCCCTGCGGAAAGGAGAGCCTTATGATCACCCGTCGACAGCTGCACCACGCCCTGGTCATGTTCATAGTTATCACGATTTGTTCCGGGATCATGCCGACACATGCCGGAGCGCAGGGTTATGAAAACTCCCTGCACGGTGTCAACAGCTTCGCGGTTGTCTATGATGTCAGCCAAGGGAACCCGCGTGCTGCCGAAGCGGTTTTTTGGGCGGTCAGGAATTCCTATGAGAATGCGTCAGTCAATAAGTTGGCAACCCCGCCGCACATTGCCGTCGTCTTCCGCGGACCGGCCGCAAAACTGATCTCCACCGAGCGTAATACCGTTGACCCCGACCAGCAGGAAGCCGTGGAAAAATTCCAGGCAACGCTGCGGCAGATAAAAAAGGCAGGTGTGACCCTGGAGGTTTGCCTGTATGCTGTCAAACTTGCGGGCCTGGACAAGGCGAAGCTCATGCCGGAGATCAATCAGGTCGACAACGGTTTCGTATCCATCATTGGCTATCAGATGCAGGGGTATGCGGCCATCCATATCCCCTGACTTCGGAACGGTCCTGGCTTGAACTTTTCACCCGAGAGAACAAGAACAGAGAAGAACCATGAAAATTGAACTGCATGAACAACGCCGGCAGCTTTTGACAGACAAGGTCCAGGCCTATTTCCGCACTGAATTCGACGACCCGATTGGTGAACTGAAGGCGGGGTTGCTTATCGATTTTTTCGTGGAACAGCTTGGCCCGCAAATCTACAACCAAGCGATTGCTGATGCCCAGACCTTCATTCAGGACAAACTGATCGATCTGGAAAACATCCTGTTCGTTCAGGAATAGAGTCAGCCCAGCAGATTGCGGATGGACTCACTCAGCGCTTCCAGCAGGTAGGGTTTCTGCAGGAAAGCGCCGGCAGGATGATCCGCCAATTTCCTGGCAATGGCCAGCTCATTGTAGCCGCTGGAAAGGATCACTTTGACATCCGCGTTGATTTTTTTCAACTCTTGCAGGCATTGTTCGCCACCCATCTTCGGCATGGTCAGATCAAGAATAACAAAATCGATATCCTCTTCCCTACGGTAAATCTGCAGGGCCTCTTTGCCATCGTTGCAGGTCAGGACGGAAAACCCAAGGGCCTTTAGCATCTCCGTACCAATATCGCGGATAGCCTCTTCGTCATCAACCAGCAGGACCTTGCCCCGGCCCTGCCAGTCCGCCTGCCGTGCTGGTCGGGATTGAAGCTGAGGCAGCTTTTCGGCGACGGGCAAGAGGATACTGAACAGCGTCCCCTCCCCCGGAGCACTGGTCACCTTGATAACCCCGCGGTGACTGCGAATGATCCCCAGCACAGCCGCCAGGCCCAGCCCACGCCCGGTAAATTTGGTGCTGAAGAAGGGGTCGAAAAGTTTGGACCTGGTCAGTGCGTCCATTCCACAGCCGGAATCGGCCACCTCCAGGCTGACATAATCACCGGCCTGGGGCTCACCGTCGATCAAATCGCTGGCCAGCTCGGCCTTGTCACAGTAAAGACTGGTGGTTGTCATACTGATCACCCCCTCGGCATCACCGATCGCCTCCGCAGCATTGATCACCAGGTTCATGATGATTTGCCTGATTTGGGCGGCATCCGCGGAAATCAACGGCAACGGTCGTTGCAGATCGACCCGCAACTCGGCTTTTTTGCCGATCGAAACCTCAAGGATGTCCAAACTATCTTCCAGCAGATGATTCAAATCCAGAGTTTCCGCCTGGAATTGCCCCTTCCCGGTATAATCCAGCATCTGCCGAATCAGCGCGGCCGCCCGGTCGGCGGCCTGTTTGATGCGCTCTAAATGGTCAATCGGCGAAGCATTTTTCTGAATCCGCCGCAACGCCATCTCGGTGTTGCCGGTGATTGCCATCAGAATATTGTTAAAATCATGGGCAATCCCCCCGGCCAGCACCCCGAGACTTTCCAGTTTCTGCGCATGCAATAGCTGTTTTTCCAGCTGCAGGCGGTTTTTTTCCGCCTCGATCCGATCAGTAATGTCGATATTATATCCCGCCAGCAGGTTACCCGATTCCTGGGGAATCGGAAACTTGATGGAGGTGTACGTCCGCCCCTGATATTCTTCTTCTAGCTCAAGGACCCTGTTTTCAGAAACAACCAGCCAATCGTCCGCCGTCACCTTGGCCGCCACCTCCACCGGCAGCAGTTCGAGCATGGTTTTCCCGACCACCTCGGCGCTGCTCAACCCAAACACCTCCTTGCAGTTATCACTGGCTCGCAAAACCCGGCTTTCGGTCTGAGTCACTTCTTTGATAAAGGTGTAGACAGGGGAATATTTCATGAACGTATCGAGGAGAAGGTGGGTATTTTTCCGCTCTGTTTCCGCCATTTTCAAATCGGTGACATCATGGTGAATGGCCAGGATCAACGGTTGTTGGGCCTGCAATTCGATCCGCTGCAGGGAAACAAAAATATGCCGCCGTTCTCCGACCTTGGTCTGATGCACCACTTCAAAACGCACCATGCCCTCACTGCGTAAAATAGCCCGATAGCGCTCAATATCGGTCGCAAAGCCGGCCACAAAAACGTCCGGCATCGACAGTTCGGCGAATTCCGCGCGGCTGTACCCCAATTGGCCGCAAGCGGCCGCGTTAAACTGAAACGGCTTGAGACTATCCTGCTCAAACAGGATCACCCCATCAGGCAACTGCTCGAACAGAGTCCGGTAGAGCAGCTCCGAGTCCTGGATGCGGCGGGCCATTTCCTGCAGGCTTTCCGACAGACGGTTGATCTCATCGATAGAAGAGCCGGGCCACTCTCCGCCTTGATCCCCTTTAGCCACTTTCCTGGCATGATCGGTCAATGCCGCGAAGCGCAGGGCCAGCTTGCGAGAGAGCAGGAACGACGCCAGTAGTCCGGCTGCAAGAGCCGCAACCACCCCGATCAACACTATTTTACCGAGGTTCCAGATGGTGTGATAAGCGACGGCCGTCGGCCTGGCAACCAGAATATGCCAATCGACCCCGGGAATCGGCAGCACGGTACCAATCATGTCTTTGCCGGCAAACCTGAACAGCCCGGTCACCTGGTCTTCGTCGGCGATGCTGGATATCACCAATGGCAGATTGGCAACGTTATGCTGTTGGGCGGTATAGACCCCGTTATTATCCGCAACAATCTGGCCGAAATGATCGACTACAAAAATAAGGCTATTGTCACTCTGACTGATTTGGCGAAGGAATCGAGTGAGGAAATTCAGGTCAACTTCGCCGATAAAAGTCACCCCAGCACTGCGCAGACCATAAGCGGAAACTAGGCCACCATGAACGATGGAAAGAAAAGTTTTTGACCAATGCGGGCGAGCATCCTGCGCTAATTCGCGAAACAACGGATTGGCCGAAAGATCGAGGCCAGCGAGATCCTGCCGATGGTTCTTTCCTTCTCCTTTCAGGGCTACGTCAATGACGGTTCCATCGGCACCGATCAGATAAATGCTGTTGATGCTCTTGGTCGTATCAAGGAGATAGTCCAGCTGCCGCCAATGCCCGGTGCCTGCGGCAAAATCCCGATGCATGGCTGCGGCCAACTGAACAATGGAAGGACCTTCCTGCAGATAACTGTTCACCTGCTTGCTCACCGCCCGGGCCAATTCGGCCTGGCGCTGTTCAATGTCGGCGCGAACCTGGGGAGGGATCCAGATGCCTCCAAAAACCAACAGGACAACAGAAGGCAGGAGGATGGCGACCAGGAGATAGCCGGCCAGAACTCTGCGCAAGGAATGGCTGGCCATCGGCTACTCCAGATTGACAAAATGATAATTGCGGATCACGGAAATAATGACTTTCCGTTCGGCATCTCCAAAACGATCAATTTTAAACTCTTGCTGAACCCCTTGAAACCGACTCTTTCGCAAGATGGTACTTTTTAAAGATTCCCCGTCAGCGCGCGCATTGATTGCGGCGAGGGCCACCTGGGCCGCGTCATACCCGGCAAGAGCAGCAAAACCGATTGGTTGGCGAAAACGCTCCTGATAGGCGGCCTGAAATTCTAGAAAAGCCTGGGAACGATTCGTTTTATCCAGAAACTGGGAAATCACGACATCTTCAGAAGCTTTGCCCGCCAGCTCAATAAAACGTTCGGTCGAGGCCCACTCGGACATAGCAATTTTCTGGCCGGGAGTAAGCTTATTGACTTGCTGACAGATCAGCGCGGCATCCACGGCATTGGCGATAATCAGCACCAGATCGGCATCAGCAGCCACCAGCTCCTTCACCAACGGAAAAAAGACCATGTCCCGCCCCGAGTCAAAGGGCCGGATATCGACCATCTTGCCGCCGAGACCTTCAAACGTCGCCCGGAAATCATTCAACCAGCTTTCCGTGTAAGCCAAATTGTTGCGGTCATAAATGGCTGCGACCGTCCTGGCACCTCGCTGCTGAAACTGGTAGCGGGCACTTTTCGCTGCATACTCCCGGGTGGTTGCGGTCACCCGTACAAAAAAATCATCGATCCCGAACAGCTCCGTCGTGGTCACCGTGGGGCTGAGCAAAACGGTCCGGGCCTTGTTCATCTGCGGTATTACCGCCATGGCCATGGCGCTGGTCATCGGGCCGATGATCAGTTCGACTTTTTGACTGAGTAAATCATTAACAGCCTGTTTGGCCGTCGCCGGGTTCTGCTGATCATCTTTCACCACCAGCTCAATTAATCTGCCGCCAATACCTCCCGCCGCATTGGACTGATCCACTGCCAGTTGAACACCGTTGCGGCCACCGATTCCCAAATCGGCAACCCGGCCGGAAAGCCCCCCGATAAAACCGATCTTGATCGGCTCCTTCCGCTCACATGAAGACAGCAAAAACAAGCTCACCACCCCAACGATCAAGGTCAGAAACGCGGCTGCTTTCATGAGATCACCTCACAGACAGGGATACTGATAAAAAGATGTTAAAAATTTTTTGAATTGTCTCACAAAAGGGGGGAAAGAGACAAAGGAAACATCAAGCAGCCTGGAACCATTGTGTTCCAGCTGCCCATAGCGGGAGAAGATGCCGGAAGCAATCGTTTAGAATTATGCTCGTTGCCGTAACCAAATGGACCGGCATCAGCAGCAACCGGCTTTGCCACGGCAAAGCAAAAGCCAGAGTCCCAGGCAAGCTGTCAATGACCAAAAAGAGTAAGCCACAACAAAAACTCCGTGCAAGGCAGGATCTGGTTAATCGACTTTGATGCCGAAGCGCAGGACCCGGCTGGCGTTAAGCTTATTCTCACGACCAATCCGCCGGAGCGCCTCGGCGGCGCGCTCGGCAATGGCCTCCTGACAGGCGGTGGTGCCACCAAGCCGGCCGAACTGCAAGCAAAGGTCGATGATCCGCGACAGCTCCGGTTCCTTGAGCTTTTTGAACAGCGCCACATATTCGGCCACCGTGCCCTGCGCCAGCAGCGCCTCATCCTCGTCGGCAGGGGCATCACCGGCCAGCAGGTGACGGCAGGTATCCTCCAGCGAACGGAGCCCTTTGCGAGCCTGGAAGGTCTGCTCGAACTTGGTGATCACCTCGGCGTCTTTGATCGCTCCCGCCCACAGCCTGGAATCAAGATTGAACAGTTCCACTTCCGCTTTTCTTTTCTCGATATACAGATCAATGATCCTGGTCGCCAGAGCATCCTTACCCAGGTTGCGCAACAAGCGGACCGCACCGTCCAGGTTAGCCGGGCTGATAAACCTGGCGTTGTCTTTAAAACTCTCGGAAAGACAGCCGATCACCTCCCGACTGTTGTCTGCAAAGGACTCATTGAATTTGTGCCAGGCCGCCTGAAACGAACTTTGCGACCGGTCGGCCCGTAACTTTTCGTTAAGCACCTCCGCCTCTTTGCGCAACCAGGCTTCATCCAGGTAACCGTTTTCCACAAAGCGGGCCATCGGGGTATCAAAATCATCGAAGAAATAATTGTCGTACCGGCGCAAAACAGCGCACCAGCTCTGCTGCTGAGTGGTCAAGGCGGTATCGTCAAGATCGCTGAAGTTGCTGTTACGGCTGAGCACAAACTGATAATCCGGAATATCCTGCGCTCGGCTGTAATAACACCAGACCAGCAGAGCCAGGGAATGCAGGGCCCGCTTCAGGACTTGGTCATCGTAATCGTTAAGCACGGGAATAACGGCCAATGCCAGTTTTTCGATCTTTTTGATAATGCGGATATTGTTGATGCCGAGCGTGACGATGTCATCCCCCAAGAGCCGGGCCACCCGGTCCCGGGTCAGGGCGATGGCGACACACTCTCTGGCGGTCGGCGCAAAACGCAGCTCGGTATCGATCACTTTTTCGCGCAGCTTGACATAGTCGAGGGAAGAGTCGCCGCTTAAGCTTTCGTCATTGAGGATCAGGATGACCTTGCATTTTTTTTGTTCTTTCAGCTGGCTGATCAGCCCCAGGATATCCTGCGCGGCAATGCCGTGCCCCTTGCGTTCAAAATCATCGATACAGATAAGCGCTTTTTCCAAGGAAAGAAACAGCAGCGAAGAAAAGATGTTGTGGTAGGCGTCCGGGGACCGTCGAGCGGGGATGAGGGGGAGGAAATTCTGCCCGATACTGTGAGCTAATGCATCGACATTATTTCGGAATGTTTCAATGGTCGGTTTGCGACCGATCATTTTATCTTCGACCAGATTTTCAAAAATGGAAAATTTCAGATCGCTCAGGCTGTTGATCCCGAACAGGGAAACATAGGAGTACTTGTGCAACGCGACCTTCTGCTGATTTTTCGCCTGGAGCAGATACCTGTTCCAGGCATAGGTCTTGCCGACTCCCCAGGCCCCTTTGATCGACATGACTTCGGGCGCTTCACTGGCCAGAAAACGCCTGATCTGCTGCGAAATGACCTCAATCGACATAACACCTCATCAATTCATGTAGCTGCCGGTTTGGGTTGGCAGCCGGAAAAGCCGGCTTCCCTTTGGACAGAGGGCCGGCTATGATTCGGAATTATCTGGCGAACAATGCTTGCATCTGAGATCTGAATTTACCGGCGCCGCCATTGGCCGGATGGCGGACCTTGGTGGCGCTAATTCCCAGGCGTTCCAACTGGGCCGCTGACTTTTCGCCAATGGCAATCACCTGCCTGAAGTTGCCCAGCTCCAGCAACTGCCGCAACACTTTGTGCCCGGCGGCCAGTTCTTCATCGGTCGGGGTTCGGTTGCTGAGCATCCCCCGTTGCGGATGATAGGGATGCCAGGGGAAAGCGTTCCAGAGCACCGCCCGGCGCGGATCAATCCCCTGGTCGGCAAAAAAGCCCCAGACAATGGTGGCGGTCGGTTCGGTAAAGCCCAATGGACGAACCTCCGGGGTACTGGTGCGTTGCGCCGCAATCCCCTTGAACACCATCTCGGGTTGCAGTTTTTTGGACTGCAAGCCGCCCAGCAGTAACCGCTCGGAGGTCATCGGTATCCCGCTGAAATGCCCCCCCTGATAGCCGATCGCTTCGGCGCAGAGCAGACTGTCCGCAACCCCGATCCGCTCCTGCAGATAGCAGTGAAGTTGGCGCCGGCGAATCTCGACTCCCTGCGGACTAAGATCGTATAACGGATCGCTTTCTCCCCAGGGATTGAACACCGCCGGTCCGCGGTAATCGGCCAACGAGGCCACAAATCGGTCAGCCATGGCAGATATCCTGAATCAAAATAAAAGGTTTGACAATCAACATCCGAAACGGCCGGGAACTCTCCCGTTCCCAGTCCTGCAGTTGCTCGGCCGAGGGCTTGCCGAGCAGCCCGGTGGCGATCCATTGCTGGACCTGCGCGGTATCATCTTTGGCAACGGCAACCGCCGCCGTGACCAGATCCAGTTCGGCCGCAACCAGAATAAGAGCATCGCGCTGCAGGTGAATACGCAACTCCCGCCAGGACACCTCGGCCAGATCGTGCTTGAAATTATCTAATAAATTTGTCATAAACACTTATAAGAAAATAATATTTTAATTATCAATCTCTGAAAAAATCAGCAACAGGTGCGGCAACAATAGCTCAGGGCAAAGCAGAACCCCAGAAAAGGACTAAAGAAACTGGCCCGAAATCCGATATGAGCTAAATACTACCTCCACGATATGCCGGGACAAAACGAAACAATGACTATTTCCATCTGAGCGGATAATAAATTGGGTTCCCAGAAAGTCGAACAACGCGTTGAGGTCGGTACCAAACAGCTCGGTGAATTTATCACCGATGCCTATGCCCTGAACCTTTATCTGCGCAACGGTGAACTCGAGTGCAGTGCATCGATCACTGTCTATGAAACGAGCGACAGCCTCCCCCCCGGCGAACTGATCACCATCCTGCAAAAACAGGGCATCACCGCCACAGTCGACCTGGAACAGGTCGCTATCTTTTGCTCCCAGGCCGCCCAGGGGCAAAAACTGGAGTATTTCCCCCTGGCCCAAGGGCAGGCGCCCACTCCCGGAGAAGATGGCTGGTTCGAACTGATCGTCAACACCGGCAAGGAAAAAAGCGACCTGATCGAAGATGAGACCGGCCGGGTCGATTTCAAGTCCGTTCAGAGTTTCTCAAACATTGAACCGGGCCAGATGATCGGGGTCATCTATCCGCCAACCCCAGGCGTAGCCGGGTTCACAGTCACCGGAAAACCGATTCCGGCCAAAGCCGGTCACCCCAGCCGGTTGATTGCGGGCAACGGCATCAAGATCAGTGACGACGGCACCCAGGTCATCGCGGAACGAGCCGGACGAGCCGTGCTGGATAATCACGTTCTCAGCATCACCGAAGAGATGGTGGTCACCGGTGACGTCGACTTGACGGTCGGCCATATTACCTTTAACGGCTTCGTCGATATCAAAGGTGACGTACTGGATGATTTCCATATCACGGCCACCAAAGGGATCAATGTCACCGGAACCGTCGGCGCCTGTCAGATTCAAGCGGATGGCCCGGTCACCCTCGGCAGCATGGCCGGCAAGGGCATCGGCAAGGTCACCTGCAAAGGGACGTTCCGCAGCCGCTACCTCAACCAGGTCCAGATCGAATGTTGGGGCGACATTCATGTCGAGCATGAAGTCCGCAACTCCATTCTAAAAGCGACCGGCAGTATCCAGTGCCCGAAAGGTTTGCTTTCCGGTGGTGAAGCGGTCGCGCTGGAAGGTATCGAGGTGAAAATCCTCGGCGCCCGGGCCGGGGCGAAAACCCATGTCACCTCAGGCGTTTATTTCCCTGAAACCGACCGCTTGAAATTCCTCAGAACCCGGATCAAAAGCGTCATCGAACAGATCAAAAAAATCGGTGAAACCCTGTCCGGCCTGAACAAAAAGCCAATGTCCACGCTACGCAGTGCCTTGCGCGAAGCCATCGAACTACGCATTGGCATTCTGACTCAGCGCCAGGTCAACCTGGACGAGGAACGCGAAGATCTCTCCGAGGAGCTGTTAAGCTTTCAAGTGGCGGAACATAAGACCGCCAATCCCAAGATCAATGTCCTCGGGTCGCTGAAAGAACGCGTGGTGATCAACCTCGGCGAGAGCAGCGAGGAATCGATAATGGAGGTTTCCGGCCCCACCTCCATTATCGAGAACACCAGTGCCGGCGGGCTGCGCTTCCTGACTTATTCCCCCCTCAAGGTTTCAGCTGAGAAGATGCTGGAAGAAGAGCCGGAAGCAACCTGACCCCGGTGGGAGTTCTCTCAGCCGGATCTCTTGCGAACCCGCTCAATGACTGTGGCGGCAGCCTGATTGGCCGCATTGACGCAATCATTAAGACCGACACCGCCAAAGGCATTCCCGGTCAGAATCAGCTCGGGCATGGTCGCCAGCTGCGCCCTGATCGCTCCAACCCGCGCGGCATGCCCCCGCGTATATTGGGGTATGGCATGGCGATGGCGAAAGATCCGCACCAATTCCGGCTCACATGTAATCCCCATAATCTGCCGCAGATCGGTCATGGTTTTGCTCTTGACTTCTTCCTCACTCAACTCAATGGCCGCCGGATTGGTCGCGCCCCCCATCATTGACCGCAGCAACACCTTCCCGGCTGGAGCGCGATTGGGGAAGATACTTGAATCCCACAGGGTGCCAAGAATACTTTTCCCTTCGGCTTTGGGAATCAGATAGCCGAAACCGTCCAGATCACGTTCAATCCGCTCCCGCTCGTAGCCAAAGCAAACGACATTCATGGTGGCATAGGGAATCTCTTTAAGCAGCTCAGCCGTAGCACCACAAGACCGCTCCAACATCCCAGCAACGGCAAAAGCCGGAGCCGCAGTGACCACGATCTCAGCGTCGTACTGCTGGCCCCCGGCAACGGTCAGGATAAAGCCGCCGTCTTTGGGCGCCAACTCACTGATCGCGCAGTCCAGCAACAACTCGCCTTGAAGAGCCGCGGCCGCAGCGTTGGTCAGGTCCTGGATGCCGCCGTTAAAAGAGGTCAAAACGCCGCCCGGACCAGCGGCACTGGCCACCACTTTGCCGGCCTTTTGTTCGGCCCGCTTCTTTTTGGCCAATTTCAGCATCGCCTTCAGCAAACCGCCGTATTGTTGTTCCAGTTCGTAAATCCGTGGGAAACAGCTTTTCAGACTCATGGTCTCCGGGTCACCGGCAAAAATGCCGGACACCATCGGCGCAATCAGTTTGTCCAGGGCCTCGCTGCCCAGGCGCCGACGACCGAATTCGGCAAGGGTTTCATCCCCCTGGTCGTTGCGCTTGGGGATCAGCATTTCTCCGGCCAAGCGTAACTTTCCCGGCCACGAAATCAATCCCGACTTGAGAAACGAGGGGCCGTTCTCCGGCAGACGATGCAGCTCTTGTCCCGAATAAATAAACCGTTTCCGTGCATTGTCATCCGAGCGGAGGAGCAGGTTATCAACCCCCAGCTGGCGGCATAGATCCAGGGTCATCGGTTTATTATCGAGAAAACCGTTCGGTCCCCACTCACAAATAAAACCATCCTCATGAATCGACCAGATTTTCCCGCCGCTGCGAGAGTCTTTCTCAAAGACACGGGTTTCCACGGTCAAACCGGCACTCAGCGCCTGTTGTTCAATGGCGTAAGCCGTCGCCAATCCAGAGATACCGGCTCCGATTACAGCAATACGGGTCATAAAAGCTCCAGAAAAAAGCAGTTCATAGACTCTATTTCGGCCGCTTTACCTGCGACTCGCGGACGGGCTGATTTTTCAGCTGTCGCCCGCGCAAGACCATACCATAGATTTTTAACACATGAAATCGAATGGTTAAAAGATCTTGGAAAGAATTTTACCGGTCAACATATTCAGGGGATTGGAACGACTCAGAAACGGAAAGAGGCAGCGGCGGCGCGGACAGAGCAGTTCCATCTTGCGCAACAACAGCGGATGGCGCTGATAATGCAAGCCCTGCTGATAGAAATGTAGGGCTTTCCCTTCATAGCCGGCCACTTGATAAATCCGCCCCAGATTCAAATAAATCAGCGGATGAGTCCGGTTGGCCCGGAGCGCCTGCATTGCCAGGTTAAGGGATTTTTGAATGGTTTTTCGTTCACAGGCCAGGCAATAAGCCTGATAAGACAACAGTAACGGGGTCATTTCGGCAGCCTTAAGTCGGCTGAACAGGTTCATGGCCAAAGCGGTATTGCCCTGTTCAACAGCAGCAATCCCTTCGGCAATACTGGCGTTCTCGACCGCTGCCGGGTGATCTTGTACAAACATTTGGAGTACTCCTACTTTTCATTTTAGGTGGGTTCTCTACGCAACCACCCAGTTTATTTTCTTTTTTACCATTTTCAAGTTTTTTTTGTGTATAAGTTTTATCCTCGCCTGTATTTATTTGAAATTTATCCCCGACAGCCTCTTGACGCTTTAAATAGCCACTTTTATATTAACGCTGTTCAGTCATTTCCAGGAGATCCATAACCATGGCAGAAGACTATTATCAGACCCTCGGGGTTGCACGAAACGCCGAGAGCGCAGAAATAAAAAAGGCCTATCGCAAACTGGCTCAGAAATATCACCCGGACAAGAATCCGGGCGATAAAAAAGCCGAGGACCAGTTTAAAAAAATCACCGAAGCTTATGCCGTTCTCTCCGACCCTGACAAGCGCCGGCAGTATGATCAGTTCGGGGCAGCGGGATTTCAGCAGCGCTACAGCCAGGAGGATATTTTCCGCAATATCAACCCCGGGGATATTTTCGGCAATGGCTTCGACGGGGAAGATCTGTTCAGCCAGCTGTTCGGCGGCGGCCGCAGGTCCAGAAGACCGGTCAAAGGACAGGATTACTCGATGCAAATCAGTATCCCGTTTCGGTTGGCCGTGCAGGGCGGAGAACGCCGCATCGACTATCAATCCGAAGGGAAGGTCGAACAGATCAAGGTGCGCATTCCGGCAGGGATCGAAAGTGGCAGCAAACTGAGGGTTTCCGGTAAAGGCGGAGCGAACCCGGCCGGCGGCCCCCCCGGCGACCTGTTCCTGCATATCGATATTGAACCGGACCCGGTCTTTACCCGTGACGGCAATGATTTGCTGGTCAGAGCCGAGGTCCCGTTCAGCGGCATCTGCCTGGGAACCTCCATTGAGGTTCCGACGCTGGACACCCCCAAACGCATCAAGGTTCCGGCCGGAATCCAACCCGGACAAAAGATCAGATTACGGGGATATGGTGTAGCCGCTGCGGGGAAAAGACCAGCTGGCGATCTCTATGCCGTTATCGAAGTGTCCGTTCCCCGCAAATTGAGCCCGGAGCAAAAGGAACTGCTGGAACGTTTGCAGGACGTCGACCTTTAGCCGTCTTCGTCAATTCCATCTGGCAACTCCACTGAGGAAGGGACAAAGCCAATACCAATTTACGCAGGTATTGGCCTTATAATCGCCTGAAAAAAAACGCTTTTCCAGGAAGAACTCGCACAGGCATCAGGCCGGAGCGACGCAATAAGCGACCCGGACCCGTCCGCTCCAGCGCATTTTTTACTAGGCTGACAGAGCAGGTTTGGAATAATATAGAGCGGCTTTGTAGTCGGAGAGTTGCCGGCCACAAAAGGAATGCCGTTATCGGCATTTTGTTTGCAATAACTGCCCATAACCGGAGCCCGAACCGTTAATGGCCCACACAGGGCCCCGGTCAATGACTTTCGGAAGCGAGCCGAACGTGTCACAGTATTGCTCAAGCAAAAACCTGCTCCTGACCTTGTTGACGCTGTTGTCCCTGCTGCTGGTCGGCGGGCTGACCAATGCATCGGCCTGTCTGCAGAGCGGTAAATCCTGCGCCCGACAGTGCTCAGCCACAGCAACGCGGGTCAATGATTGTCATCCGGAGACATTCCAGAAGCTAGCTTCTTCATTCTGCTGTCAGAGTGAATCCTGCCACAGGTCGGCCGCCTTGCCGCGCGCGCTGGGTGGCCCGGAATACCGTACTCAATCCGCCAACGCCCATCTGCTCATTCATGATTCCCGGCCGCTGACTCCACAGCTCCGTACCCCTGCAGACCTAGCATGCTTGGCGGTTATGCCTGAACCACGGCTTTTTTACCTGACCGCATCACTCGCCCCCCTGCAATCCCTCAGCAACTTACGCACGGTTATTCTGCGACATTGAATCTTCTGCTTTAGCACCGGTTGACCGGGCCAGGACGACTGGCTATATTGACCGAATCTGTCATATTTATATGACGGATCAATTCTGTGTAGGAGATTTCAACTTTGGCTGAAAGACAAAAAGATTTTACCGACCGCGTCTGGGACTTCCTCTGTTCCCTGAAACTGACTATCATCTTGCTACTGCTGCTGGCGGTCACCTCAATCATCGGCACCGTGCTGCAGCAAAACGCCCCTGCCGCCGAATACATCCAGGAGTACGGGCAGAGCAACTATGAGTTGTTCAAGAGACTCCAGTTCATCGACATGTATCATTCGACCTGGTTTATCGGCATTCTGGCTCTGTTCAGCGTTAATCTGATCTGCTGTTCCATCAAAAACTTCCCCCGCGCCTGGCGCTTTATCAAGGAACCCACCTTGGTTCCCGGCCCCGGGCTGTTCAAAAACTCAGCTAACAGCACCAAGTTTACCGTCAAGGCAGACCGGCAGCAGGTCGCCCAGAGAGTGACCGAATTCCTGAAAAAGGAATTTGCCAAACCGACCATGACCGAAAAAGATGGCCAGCTGTGCTTTTTTGCCCAGAAAGGAATCTATTCACGCTTCGGCGCCTATGTGACCCATGTGTCCATTCTGATCATCATGGCCGGAGCCATTATTGGCAATTTCTGGGGCTACAAAGCCTGGGTCAATATTGTCGAGGGAACGTCAATCAACAAGGTCGAGCTGCGCAGTGGCGGGGAGATTGATCTTGGCTTCACGGTGCGCTGTGACGATTTCAACGTCAGTTATTACCCCGGCAGCAATCGCCCCAAGGATTACAACAGTGACCTGGTCATTATCCAAAATGGCAAGGAAGTCCTGAAAAAGAGAATTGAAGTCAACGATCCTCTGACCTACCAGGGCATCACCTTTTATCAGTCCAGTTACGGTCCCGCGGGAACGGCTGTTTTCAAGGTTCGGGTCACCGATAACGGCAGCGGCGACACCATGACAGTCAATGCCAAACAAGGACAGCATATCAACCTGCCCAACGGCTATTCTTTTGCAGTGACCAACTTTACCGACAATGACCGCAACTTCGGCCCGGCCATGCAGCTCCATGTCAACACCCCGGATGGCAAACACGGCTCCCCCTTCGTGGTCTGGCAGAACTTCCCTGAATTCGACGTCAAACGCGGCGGCACATTCAGTTTTGCTCTGCTCGGTTTTGACCAGCCGCAGTTCACCGGGCTGCAGGTCGCCAAAGACCCGGGCGTCAATATCGTCTGGGCAGGCTGTTTCCTGATGGTCTTCGGCTCATTGACCGCCTTCTTCTTCTCCCATAAACGCCTCTGGGTTTGCCTGCAAGACGAAGGCGGCAAGACCAAAGTCCAGCTGGCCGGCAACGCCCACCGCAACCAACCAGGCTTTGCGCTGGCCTTTGAGGAGTTGCAGCAAAAATTTGAATCAGTCGTCAAAAATGAATCCCAAAAGAAGGAGGGATAATCCATGGAAAGCGGACAATTACTCAATCTGACAACCGTTGCCTACTTTTCCGCAATGGTGCTGTTTTTTGCCTATATCGCAACCAAAAACAAAACCGTGGCCCTGATCGCGACCCTTACCGCCCTGGCCGGGTTCCTGCTGCAGACCACGGCCCTCGGTTTCCGCTGGTATGAATCCTACCAGATCCTGGGCAGCGACGGTCGCGCGCCCTTGTCCAACCTGTATGAATCGGTGGTGTTTTTCGCCTGGTCGACAGTCTTGATCTACCTGATTATCGACTGGAAATACAAACAACGGACCATCGGTGCCTTTGTCATGCCGATCGCTCTGTTCAGCATGCTCTGGGCCCAGATGAGCCTGAACTCCAGCATTGACCCGCTGGTTCCGGCGCTGCAGAGCAACTGGCTGACCTACCACGTCATCACCTGCTTCCTCGGCTACGCCGGCTTTGCCGTCGCCTTTGGGGTCTCGGTCATGTATCTGCTGAAAATCGGCAAGGAAGAAAAGCAGCAGGGGAAGAAACCGCTCGGAGGAATCCTCGGCATGTTCCCCCCGACCAAAGTTCTGGATGACCTCAATTACAAGGCAATCATGGTCGGCTTTCCCCTGCTCACCCTCGGCATCATCACCGGAGCCGCCTGGGCCAACTATGCCTGGGGCACTTACTGGAGCTGGGACCCTAAAGAGACCTGGAGTCTGATCGTCTGGTTCATTTATGCCGCCTTCATCCATGCCCGCTTTACCCGCGGCTGGGTTGGCCGCCGGGCCGCCTGGTTATCAGTGTTCGGTTTCGCCGCAACCCTGTTCTGCTATCTCGGCGTCAACCTGGTCCTCTCGGGTCTCCACTCTTACGGTGCAGCCTAGACTCAGCATTGTGACATTCAGCGGCGCAGTACGGTTCAGCCATCACCGTTCTGTGCCGCTGCCTTTTATGCCCGCTACTCCTTATTACCGCTGGCAACCTGCGCCGGAAACAGCCTGGGTCTCACAACTTGCAGTTGCAATCTTTATTGCAACTGCAAGTTTACTTGCACTGCCAATTCTACCTTAATTTCAAGATGTTAAACCCTGTCTTCTTTTTTTAGTTTCAATTTCACTTGCACCCTCCCCAGGTCAATGCCCTCCCGCGTAACGCCCCCAAAAGCCTTTAAATCAAACAATTAGATCAAAGTTATTAGTTGGCACTTATTGTGCTTTCATTTTGAAGTTATGAATATCTCATTGAAAAAGTGCGGGCCGAAGCCGCACGACGGGCAAACAGCGTCGGGGGGCAGACAACCCTGTGGATACATCAGGGAGAAGGAGAAAAAATGAACTGGTTTAAAAATTTGAAAATCGGACTCAAACTTGCGGTCGGCTTCGCAATTATGATTCTGCTCATGGTCGCCCTTGCCGTGGACGGCTATTACAGCTCTGAGAAAATTGAGGGTTTGCTTGAAGAAACCCTGCTAACCAGGTTACCGATCACCAACCTGATCCTTTCGGCCGATCGCGACCTTCAGCAGATGCTGGTCGCCGAAAGGTCGCTGATCTTTGCTCCCCCGGGCTCAGAGCAGTTTAAAACCCAGTTGAACGACTACCAGGAGAACAAAGAGCAGGCCAAACAACGCTGGGACAAAGCGGCGGCACTGTTCACAGAGAAAGACAATAAACAGGTGGCTCAAACCTTTAATCAAGACTGGGCAGCCTGGGAGAAACTTTCCAGCCAGGTTATCAATTTTAGCCAAGCCGGAACGGACAGTGATCGGCAGCAAGCTATTGCACTCTCCCTGGGCGCGGCAGGCAGCGCATTTGAGACCATGCGTGAGCATATCAATACAGTGCAGGATGTTAACGATGCGGTCATTGCTGCAACCAAAGACCACGCTACCGCAGTTCACCACGGGGTCCTGGTCAGCATCCTGATTATGGTGTCTTCAGCCATTCTGGTAGCTCTGGCACTGGCTTTCTTCATGACCCGTTCGATTGCCGCCCCGATTAGAAAAGGGGTCGCACTGGCCGAACAGATCGCTCTCGGTGACCTGCGCCAACGACTTAACCTCAACCAGAAAGATGAAGTGGGCCAGCTGGGCCTCGCCCTCGACCGGATGGTCGATAGCCTGAATTCCTCGGCGGCTATGGCCGAAGCTATTGCCGAAGGTGATTTGACCCAGGATGTCAAGGTCGCTTCCGAGCAGGATCGCCTGGGCAATGCCCTTAAGGCCATGGTGGAGAATCTGCGCGAGATCGTCGGTGGGATTCAGCTCGCCGGGGAGCAGATTGCCTCCGGCGCCGGCCAGGTGGCCGACTCCAGTCAAAGCCTTTCCCAGGGGGCAACCGAATCGGCCAGTTCCCTGGAGGAAGTCTCCGCGTCCATGAATCAACTCACGGAACAGGTTCGCGTCAACTCGGAAAATGCCTCGGCAGCCAACCAGCTTTCCAGCGAATCGAAACTGGCCGCTGAACAAGGGAACCAACAAATGGCGGAAATGGTCGGGGCTATGGACGAAATCAACAGTGCCGGCCAAAACATCTCCAAAATCATCAAAGTTATTGATGAAATCGCCTTCCAGACCAACCTCCTGGCGCTCAATGCTGCAGTTGAGGCCGCCCGGGCCGGTCAGCACGGCAAAGGCTTTGCCGTGGTCGCTGAAGAGGTTCGTAACCTTGCCGCCCGCAGCGCCAAGGCTGCAGAGGAGACCGCCGAACTCATCGAAGGCTCGGTCGCCCTCACCGCGCGGGGTTCACAAACAGCGCGACAAACCGCCGAAGCGCTCAAGAACATCATGCAAGGAACGACCAAGGTCTCCGATATCCTGGAAGAGATCGCGCTGGCATCCAACGAACAAGCGCAAGGGATCGGCCAGGTCACCACAGGCATAACCCAGATTGATCAGGTCACCCAGCAAAACACGGCGAGTGCCGAAGAGAGTGCGGCAGCGGCGGAAGAGCTCGCCAGTCAGTCACAACAGCTCCATACCATGCTGGCACAGTTCAAATTGAACCGCTCAACCATGAAACCGGTGCCCACACCGATCAAACCGGCAACCCCCGCACCGACCGGCTGGGGAAGCGTTCCGCAGCCCCGCTCGATGGGCTCGGCAGCACCACAGATCTCCCTGGACGACGACGATTTCGGCAGGTTCTGAGCCAGAACCTGCTTTATCCCTGTTCAGATCAGCCGTATCGATCTGAACAGGGAACTGATTGACCTGGAGGCTATTTCCGGCTAAGCTAATATCATTAATTTTTTCAAAAACTGGCGATCAAGACACAATTGACGAAAGTATTTCCAAGGGGTGCTCAGTGGCAAACCTGCCAGGTCAGAAAAAAAAAATACTGCTTATTTTCCACAACCCCCAACAATCCGAACTGCTCAAACAGAATCTTGAAGCCTGCGGTTTTGAGGTCCACCCCTGCAAATCGCTCCAAACCGCAAGCATGATGCTGGCTGCCGGTCGAAGAATTTCACTGACTTATTCCTGGCTGATCATCAACAGCAATGCCCAAGATCTTTCCGAACCGTTCCTGGAAACATTCCTGCAGGCACAGCAGACAGACCGTTTCAGGGTTATCTTCTTCCACCACCAGCTCGAAATTGAAAGCTTTTCGAACTTGGGTATGTCCAACGCCTACGCGGTTCCGATCAGCGCTACTGCGAACAGCGCGGCCCTCGGCTCGACCCTCTATCAGGTCATCGCCAAAGCTGAACGAGCAGCAGCCGAACAGCTTCTGCCGCAGCCCCGCGTCCTGCTGGTCGAAGACAATGACATCGGCCGGCTTATGGCCAGAACGCTGCTGGAAAAACTCGGCTGTACGGTTGTTGAAGCTACAAACGGCGCCGAAGCAGTCAGCCGGGCCGAGCAGGAGAATTTCGACCTGCTGCTGACCGATATCCTCATGCCGGTCATGGACGGAATAGAGGCAATCAGCCGTATCCGCAAACTCAAACCGGCAGCGCTGCCCATCGTCGCCATGTCTGCCAATGCCGACAGCAGCTGGAGCAACAGTTTTCACGCCGGTGCCGACGGCTATCTGGTCAAACCCTTTGAAATGGAAACCTTGCGCCGGGAGCTGGCCAAATGGATCAACCTGCCTGAAGCCGTCACAACGGACCCAGCGCCTCCCCCCTCCCCTCTTCTGGAGCTGCTGACAGATCATCTCGACGTTACAACCGGACTGAACAGGGCCGGAGGAAAACTGTTGACCTACCTGCGCATGCTGCATAGTTATCGCAAACATTTTGACAACTTTGAATCCACCCTGCGCCAGGAGCTGCAAACCGACGAATTGACCAATGCCAGGCGAAGAATTCATAACCTGAAAGGAGTTGCCGGAACACTGGGAGCATCCAGACTCTATGATCTATCCCGCCAGGTCGAGAAACAGCTACGTGCGTCAGAAATACCGGCGAGACTGGAAGCGCTGTTCCAAGAGCACCGGGAGCTCTGTACCCGGCTCGATCAGCTCCCCCCGCTGGCAGCAACTCCGGCGGTGAGCTCATTACCGGCCGGGACTTCCGCTGAACTGCACGCCCTGCTGACGCAATTAAAAACGCTGGCCCTTAACCATCAAGCGCGACAGGTGAAGGAATGCCTTGGCCAATTGCAGCAGAGGAACTGGCCCCCCTGCTACACAAAACCGCTCCAGGAACTGCAGCGACAATTAGAAACCTTCCAATATTCTGCCGCGACAGATATGATCAATACTCTTTTCCACAGCTGGCCGGATGATAAACATGAGGAACAGCATAAACCTCAGTGAGGTTCTGCGGGCGTTATGGAAGATACCTTAAGTCAGATTTTGGTTGTCGATGACAACCCGGTTAACCTTGAAGCGCTGCTCGGCCTGCTTGGTGCCGACTATGATCTGCGCGTGGCCAGCGATGGAAAATCGGCCCTGGCGCTGATTGATAACGGCTTCATTCCGGATCTGATCCTGCTCGATATCCTCATGCCGGTCATGAACGGCTATGAACTCTGCCAACACTTCAAAACCCGGGAAGAACTCAACGGGGTACCGTTCATCTTCCTGTCGGCCCTGGATAAGGAAGAGGACGAGGCCCTGGGCCTGCAACTCGGCGCGGCCGATTATATCGGCAAACCGTTCCAGCCGGCAATTTTGCTGCAGCGGATCAAATTGCACCTGGAACTGAAAAGCTACCGGGTCAAACTGCAGTTGCTGGTTGCGGAAAAAACCCAGAAACTCAAACAGGCCGAACAGCACGCCTTGCAGCAGGAGGCCCTCTACCGGGAATTGTTCAATAACATGAGCAATGCGGTGGTCGTCTGTGACGCCCTGGACAGTGGTGCCGAATTCATCGTTCGTAACCTGAATCGCTCCGGCGTCAGCGTGTTTCGCAAACAGTTGCCGGAGGTCATCGGCAGCAGGTTAAGCGAACTGATCCCGGATGCTGAAAAAGTCGGTCTGTTGCTCGCAATGCGCCGGGTGTGGACCTCAGGAAACGCGGAACGGCTACCGGCCAAGCGCTACCAATCCGGGCAACTGAACCTGTGGATCGACAGCTATCTCTATAAACTCCCTTCCGGCCAGATAGTTGCTATTTTCGACGACATCACCAAACGCAAGGAGGTTGAAGCCAAGATCATCCAGGCCAAAGAAGAGTGGGAAAAGACCTTCGACGCCATGGCTGACTGCGTCACCATCCTGGACAGCGACCTGCGCATCATTCGAGCCAACAAAGCGACCCACGATCTGTTTGCAGCCCCCTACAACAGCCTCACCGGAAAAAAGTGCTACGAGCTTTTCAGCGGTACGGATGCGATCTGCAACGACTGTCCGGCCGTCACCACCCTGCAGGAATTTGCGGTCTGCTCGCAAACGCGGCCCCACGACTACCTGGGGAAGACTTTCGATATTTCCTGCTCCCTGCTGGAAGGGAAACCGGACGGCCCCTCCTATCTGATTCATGTCGCCCGCGACGTCACCGAACACAGCCGGTTACAGGAAGAGGTCAACCGGGCCAACCGTTTGGCGTCAATCGGCGAACTGGCAGCAGGTGTCGCCCATGAAATCAACAACCCCAACGGCCTGATTCTTCACAACAGTCGCTTGGTGATGGATGTTTACCGGGACCTGCTGCCGGTTCTGGAAAAGCAGCTGCCCGAGGAGAAAGAACTGTCTCTCGGCGGACTGGACAGGGAAGATATTTTTTCTTCGGTTCCGCAGATGCTCGACGATATCCACAGCGCGTCCCGCCGGATCAAACATATTGTCACCGAGTTGCGGGACTTCTCCTGTTACGACAACAATGACCCGCTAAACATGGTCGATCTGAATCAGGTCGTGCGCTCTTCAGTACACCTGGTGAAAAACACTCTCAAACAGGCAACCACGGACTTCAAGGTCGAACTGACCCCTGATTTGCCAACCATCTGCGGTATTCCGACCCGGCTGGAACAGGTCATCATCAACCTGCTCATCAATGCCTCCCAGGCCCTGGAAAGCCCCCTGGACAGTATTTCCATCGCCACCGAATACGATAAGCCCCAGGATCTGGTGCGGGTTCTGGTCATGGATACCGGCAGCGGCATTCCGAGCGAATTACGTGACCACATCTGCGAGCCTTTTGTCACCACCAAACGCCAAAAAGGCGGCGCCGGACTCGGTCTATCTGTCTCTACCCGGATTATCAAGGCCCATAATGGCAGGTTGCGTTTTGTTCCCAACCAGCAGAGAGGCACCATAGCCATTGTCGAACTACCCGCAGGAGAAAACCTTCATGACGACGACTAAAGCGCTCTACCCTGAGCGACCCGTATTGATGGTTGATGACGAGTTACCCTGGCTGCGCAGCATGACCATGTCTTTGAAATCGGTAGCCGGGATTACCAATATCCGCCAATGCCAGGACAGTCGCGAGGTTCTGAACCTGCTGATCCAGGACAGCTACAGCCTGGTCCTGCTGGATCTGACCATGCCCCATACCAGCGGTGAAGAGCTGCTCAGACGAATCCGCGAGACCTACCCGCAAACACCTGTCATCATCATCAGCGGAATGAACCAGATCGAAACCGCAATCCGCTGTGTCAAGGAAGGGGCGGATGATTTCTATGTCAAGACCGATGAACGGGAACGTATCATCAACGGCATCCAGAAAGTCCTGAAACAGAATCGCCTGGAGCAGGAAATCCGCCAACTTTCGGATTCGCTACTCCAGGGCAAACGGCAACAGCACCCCGCGTTCGCTTCAATCGTCACTAAAAGTGCTAAAATGCATAGTATTTTCAGCTATCTGCAGGCGGTTGCCAACAGTGTGGAGCCGATTCTGATCAGTGGGGAGAGCGGCACCGGCAAAGAGCTGATTGCCAAATCCTTGCACCAGCTCTGTCACCCTGACAAGCCACTGATCGCCGTCAACGTTGCCGGCCTTGACGATATGATGTTCAGCGATACCCTGTTCGGCCATATCAGGGGGGCGTTCACCGGTGCCGAACAAACCCGGATGGGGATGATCGAAAAAGCCGCCGACGGTATCCTGTTTCTTGATGAAATCGGCGATCTCTCCATGGCTTCGCAGGTCAAACTGCTGAGACTGCTGCAGGAAGGGGAATATTATCCCCTCGGCAGTGATCAACCCCGACTGAGCAAAGCACGCATCCTGGTGGCAACCAATCATAAGCTGGCGCAGAAAGAAGCAGAGGGCAGCTTTCGCAGGGACCTGCTCTATCGCCTGCATGCCCATCGCGTCGAGCTGCCCCCGCTACGCGAGCGTAAAGAAGATCTCCCGCTGCTCCTTGAGCATTTCCTGCAGGAAGCGGCAACGATCCTGGACAAACCCGTGCCGACCTATCCCGCGGAACTGATCACGCTTCTGTCAACCTATCACTTCCCAGGCAATATTCGCGAGTTGCGGGCCATGGTTCACGACGCCGTCAGTGTCCACAGCAAAGGGGTGCTCTCCATGCAGAGGTTCAAGGAGGCCATCGGCAGCGATCTCCAGGAACAGGGTCCAAGCGCTGTCACCTCTGTCGGCCAACAGGTCAAGGTCCGCTTCAGCGACACCCTACCAACCCTCAAGGAGGTCAGCCGGTTACTGATTGAGGAAGCCATGCAACGAGCGCAAGGCAACCAATCCATTGCGGCCAGGATGCTCGGCATTACTCATCAGGCCTTAAATCAGCGCCTGAAAAAAATGGGGGATTAGGAGAATGGCACTCATTTAAGAGTCGCTGGCAGCAAAACCGAGACTGTCCCTGCACGGGGGCTGTCCAGGGTCTTTGCAGTGCTAACCGCTCCAGTTTCATGGCTCGTAAGCTCTTGGGACAGCCCCCGATGACCTTGGGGACAGTCCCGAGTTTACTGCAACGTTGCTTAGACGAGCGCCATTCGGGATTAATACGACCAGCATCAGGTCAGCCCAAAACAGCTCTGCACTCACTTTATGCAGCTGCCGATACAGCTCCGCGGCAGTCCCAACGCCAACTTTAGCGGTTTTCCAGATGGGATGGCATATGTCCAACAGCCCTGGGGGTCCCGGATGCCGGACCCTGAACAAAATACTCAGCGCCCGCAGCAAGTTATGTCGCCTTTCGGAAACGCGTAGCGGCCAAGCCTTGATGCAGGCTTTTCTTGATGAAGCCGAAAAACTGACCGACAGCCGAATCGGTTTTTTTTGTTGTCTGGAAGAAGACCAAAACCGCATCGCCCTGCAAATGTGGTCAACCAACACGCTGCAGAATCGTTGTCAGGTCGGCCCGCATCTGGCGCATGCAGCCATCGACCAGGCCGGGCTTTGGGCAGAATGCGCGCAGACCCGCCGGCCGGTCGTCCACAATAGCTTCCCCAACCTCGACCATCAGCCTCTTCCTCCGGGGCACGCCCCCATTCTCAGGGAGCTGATCGTGCCGATTATCCGTAAGGATAGAATTGTTGCCATCCTCGGCGTCGGGAACAAACCATCTGGCTACAATAGCGACGACATCGATCTGCTCCACGGATTGGCCGATGTCAGCTGGGACATTATCGCCCGCCAGCAAAGCGAGGACGAGCTCTTCCAGCTCCGCCAACAGCAGGAAGAAGCTCTTGCCCGGACTGCGCATAGAGAGTTTGCAGGACGCAAATACTGGGCTCTGCTTGAAGAAGCACACTTCGCCATTTCCTTGGCCGACGCCAAGACCGGGATCCTTCTCGAGAGCAACAAAGCGCTGGCCGATATGCTCGAACGCTCTCCCGCAGAACTGATTGGTCAGCCCCAAGCCATTCTCCATGCCGAAAAGGTGGCGACCGGCCATTTGAGCCGCAATTTCATCCGCCACCGGGACCAGCTTCCCGGCAGTGTCCTGGAAGACCAACTGCTCACCAAAACAGGCCGGCTGCTGGATGTTGAAATCCATGCCCAGAAATTCACTCTGGAAAACCGGGAGGTTATGCTCGCCATCATCCGGGATATCTCGGCAAGAAAGCATGCTGAACAGGAATTGCGCGAAGCGCAGCAGCGCTACCGAATGATTTCTGAAAACGTCACCGATGTCGTTTGGACCATGGATCTGGCCAGCGAAAAGTTTACCTATTTCAGTCCTTCAGTCGAATTGTTGCGCGGCTACACCCCCGCAGAAGCGGTGCAGATGTCGTTAACCGAAATACTGACACCGGAATCCTGCCAACGAGCGCGCCAGAGCATCGCCGAGATCAGCGCGCAACCCTTTGATCCTCTTGAAGATTCCTGGCAATATAGGCTAATTGAACTCCAGGAGTACCACAAAGACGGCTCCATCATCGATACGGAAATCCTGGCCCGATTTCTGCGCGATAAAGATGGAACGCCGACCAGCCTGCTCGGCGTCACCCGCGACATTTCCGCCCGAAAAAGAGCGGAGCAAGCCCTCCAATTGGAAAAGGACAAATTCCGCACCCTGTTCGAACATGTCCCTGATTATGCGCTGGTCCTCACACCGAAGCAGGACGATCTGATCATTGCGGACCTCAGCAATTCCGCCTGCACTTCTCACGGTTATACCCGTGAGGAACTCATCGGCCAGTCGATTCGACTGATCGATTCGACTGTTCATGATTTTCCCGAGCTTGCAGATGATATGGAACGGCTCAAAGCCGGCCAGACCTTTAGTCGCAACACGGTCCACCGGCGCAAAGATGGCACAACCTTCCCAGTACAGTCCCTGATCAGATTGATCAAAATGGACAACCAGCACATGCTGTTCTCCATAGAGCATGACCTGACGGTACAGAAGATCGAAGAGAGTGAACGGCTGAAGCTGGAGCAACAGTTGCGCCAGAAATACAAGATGGAAGCTGTCGGTCTGATGGCGGCAGGAATTGCCCATAATTTCAACAATAACCTGGCGATCATCCTCGGCAATCTGGATCTGATCAAGCTAAACCTGCCAGCAGATGCCACCAGCAGGGAATATCTGCACAATGCGACCATCGGTATCCGTAGATCGCGCGAACTGATCCAACAGATCATGACTTACAGTCGCCAGGAATCCCGAACACGAACCGTCATCCAACCTGCGCTGATTATCGAAGAGACCCTCAAACTGCTGCGCTCGACGGTGCCGAGCTCGATTGAACTGCGCTGTCAATTGCCGTCCGCGCCGGACAGCATCAGTATCAACGCCGATCCCACCGCAATTCAGGAAGCCCTGATCAACCTCTGCACCAATGCCGTCCATGCCATGCACGACAAAGGCCTGCTGACGATCTCTCTGAACAAAGTTGAGTTGGTGCAACAGGACATCCCGGCGCAATACAATTGCCAGCCGGGTACCTATGCCCGCATTGAGGTGCAGGACTTAGGAATGGGAATGAACCGGACGACTCTGGAAAAGGTTTTCGATCCGTTTTTTACCACCAAGGAGGTTGATCAGGGAACCGGCATGGGGCTGGCGACAGTGCAGGGAATCGTCGAGCAGCATGCCGGGATGATCAACGTCCACAGCAGCCCCGGCCAGGGATCGTCCTTTGCTTTGTTCTTTCCGGTGACGGAAGCACAACGACACGACAGCTTGGACAACCTGGAGCCCGCCAGTCTGCCCGGTGGAGTGGAGCGGATATTGCTGGTTGACGACGAAGCAAGCCTAGCCCAGGTAAACAGTATCATGCTCGGTGAAATGGGCTACCGGGTCGAGGTTGAAACCAACAGCCGTCAAGCCCTGGAGCGGCTCACCGATCGCCGAGAACGCTTTGATCTGCTGATCACGGATCAGGTCATGCCAGAGCTCACCGGGATTGAACTCGCCCGCCTCGCCCGCCGGATCGACCCGAACCTGCCGGTTATTCTCTGTACCGGCTACAGCGACAAAGCCGCCGGCGAAGAGATGGGCTTGGCCGAGCCCTGCGCATTCTGCATGAAACCTCTGGATATGGCTGAATTATTGACAACGGTCCGCACGGTTCTGGACCATCGGCACTGATTGATCAGCAAAGCCAACCCGCCTCGCCGGCGGGTCAATCGAAGCAGTCCGGACGATACATCATAGCCAGCGTCCCCCGGCTGAGCAGACAGGCGGGACAGATGGTTCCGGCATCGCCGTACTCCTCTTCCGCCAATAACTGACCGGCCAGCTGGGCTGGTTCGGTCAGCGGCTCGTCGGCAGAAAACTCCCGGGAACATAAGGCACAGATCATCATCGGTTTAGATGCTCGCGAACCAGCATTGCCATGGCATCAAGAAAATCGGCTTGATCGTTCAGGGAGGGGGCTCGCTGGAAATTAACGATCCCCTGCCGAACCGCCAGTTCACGATACTCGATGTCGATTTCCTGCAGGGTTTCAATGTGATCGGACACAAAAGAGACCGGGACCATCAGCAGCGCCCGGTGCCCGGCCGCCGCCAATTGGCCAATGGTTTCCTCGGTTCCGGGTTCCATCCATTTGACCGGCCCACTCCTGCTCTGGTAGGCGATGGACCAGTCATAATAACCGACCCGTTCCATCACCTGCTCAACCGTTGCCTCGACATGCTGTTGATAGGGATCACCCCGATCGATGAATTTCTGCGGCAAGGCATGGGCGGAAAACAGGATTTGTACCTCGTCGCGGAGCAGATCATGAAATGCGTCCAGCCCCTCGTTAACCCGGTTGGCCAGCGCGTCCAGATAACCCGGCCAGTCGTACCATTCTTCAATCAGCCGGTATTCCAGCTCGGGGTGAACTGCGGCCGCTGCTTTTTTAAAATCATTGACGCTGCTACCGGTGGTCGCTCCGGTATAATGCGGGTAAAGAGAAACGACCACCGCGGTCTGGATCCCGGCCGCCTTGATGTCAGCCAGCACCTGCTCGGCACGCGGCTGCCAGTAACGCATAATCACATAGGGCCGATACCGTTCACCAAGTCGTTCAGCGATACCCACGGCCTGCTTTTCGGTCCATTCGAGCAGAGGCGAGCGACCGCCGATCTGGCGATAATTTTCCACCACCTTCTTGGCACGAAAATGGGAAATCAATCGGGCAAAGGGTTTCTGCAGCAACCGTCCGGCCGGCAATTGAATCAATTCCCGGTCAGCAAACAGATTAAACAGAAACGGCTCCACCGCCGCCAGGGAATCGGGGCCGCCCATATTCAGAAGAATCAGCGCAACAGGTTGGTCAGCAGGCATAACGCATATTCTCTCCGCAGCACAAGGGGATAATACAAAACGGGGGACAGATGCGATTTCTGTCCCCCGTGGTCGATTCTGAGAAATTATTTTTGACTGAGTCGATGGACACAGTCAACCATAAAAATGGCATTTTCAGGTGGAACTGTGGGCAGGATACCATGCCCCAGATTAAAGATAAATCCCGGCCGGTCATCATTCTCGGCAAGAATACGCCTGACCTCTTTCTCAATATATTCCTTGGGCGCATAGAGCACCGTCGGGTCGAGATTCCCCTGGACTGCGACATCGTCCCCCAGGATATCACGCGCCTTGCCCAGGTTGACATGCCAGTCGAGGCCGATCACGTCGCTGCCGGCCGCTTTGACCAGGTCGAGCATGGTCCCGCCGTTTTTGACGAAATAGATCACCGGGATACCGTCCCGCTCCAGGCCATCGATCAACTGCTTGACATAGGGCAGAATATAGCGCTCAAAATCGTGCGGCGCCAGCAACCCACCCCAGGTATCGAAAATCTGAATCGCCTGGGCTCCGGCCTGAATCTGCATATTCAGATAACGCCGGTCCATCTCGGTAATTTTCTGCATCAAGGCATCATAAAGGGGGAAATCGGCATACATCATCTGTTTGAGAGCGGCAAAATCCTTGCTCCCCTTCCCTTCAACCATATAACAGGCCAGAGTAAAGGGAGCCCCGCCGAAACCGATCAGCGGCACCCGCCCGGTAAAGGCGACCCGCAGCCGTTTGATGATCTCCGGGACATAGGGCACGGCCGCAGCCATATCCTCGGGCACCACCAGCGCTTCGACATCCGCCGCGGTGCGCACCGGATTGGCAAAGACCGGACCGGGTACGAAATCCAGCTCCAGCCCCATCGGTTCGATGGGCGTCAGGATATCGGAAAACAAGATCGCGGCATCGGCATCAAGGATATCGATGGGCTGAATCGTCACTTCAGCGGCCCGCGCCGGATCCTTGCAGAGATCCAGAAAAGTGCCACCACCCTGCGCTCGAACAGCCTTATACTGGGGCAGATAACGCCCGGCCTGCCGCATCAGCCAGACCGGAACCCGGTCGACCGGCTGGCACCAACAGGCTTTGAGAAAATTGTAATCATCAGACATAAAGTTTTGGCCTCCTCTGGAATGCTGACCTGAAGATTGTCATAACCGCACCAGGTGCGGACCCGCATCCGGGTTGTCGTTATTCACTGCTGTGCGCTGCAGCTTCCTGTTCCATCCGCTTGCGCGTCCGCTGCGGAATATAGCTGCAGAACGGTTCTTCCGCCATATAATCCCCATACACGGCATCGGCGCGGGCGCGGCAGCCGCCACAGACATTAATGAACTCGCACTCCCCGCACTTACCCTGATATTTGCTGAAATCCCGCAGATCGTTAAAGACCTTGGAGTTAAACCAGAGCTCTTTGAATGGCACCTGTTTGACATTGCCGACCGAGGAATGAAAATAGGAACAGGGCTTGAGATTGCCGAAGCAGTCGATCAGGCAGATGGTCTGGGCGGCGATGCAACCCTTACCGCCGCCGGTTGAAAACGTCAGACTGCGGCGTTTGAAGTCAACCCCTTCGGCCTTGGCCATCTGCGGGACAATGCGATAATAGTGCGGCGCACAGGTCGGACGCATGAGGATATCGTCCTCGTGCTTTTCCTGCTCATAGTGCCAGGCCAGAATCTCTTCATAGTCTTCCGGCGAGATCAACTCGTTCATGATCTCTTCCCCCCGCCCCGTAGGCACAATCATGAACATATACCAGGCCGTGGCACCGAGCCCTTTAGCCAGCTTAAAGGTTGCACCGACGTCATGTTGATTACGCTTGGTGAAAGAGGAGTTGATGAGAAACGGGATACCGTTGCGTTTGAGGGTCTCGGCACCGCGGATGACTCCGGCGTAGGCTCCTTCCGAGTTGCGGAAGTCGTCATGAATGGCTGCTGTGGAGCCATCCAGGGACAGCGACACCATTTTGATATCGGCGCTTTTCATCTGCGCACAGACCGCGTCGGTAATCAGCGTTCCGTTGGTCGCCATGCACATCCGCAGCCCTTTGCCGGTTCCGTAGCGGGCGATATCGAAAATATCCTCGCGCAGCAACGGTTCACCGCCGGACAGAACCAGCACCGGCTTGCTGATTTCACAGATGTCGTCAATCAGCTTGAAAGCTTCTTCAGTATTGAAATCACCGGCTGCGGCAGACATATCTGAAGAGCAGCGACAATGCACACAATTTAAATTACAGCGCTGGGTGGTTTCCCAGGCAATCCATTTGGGAATATATTCTTCCTGCTTCGAGGCCATATTCACTCCTGTTTCCAGGTCAGAGTTATTTGTGCCAGAGTACTACAGTCCCCTCCCAGGCTCAAGAATTCTCGACTGATTCGCTCGTCAATCAAGAGGACTTTACTCTGGAGCAACCGCCAACCAGGTCAGGTTTTTTTCCTGATGAACCATAAAAACCGCCGGTTGAGCATTGTTCAGCAGCTTCCAGACAAACTCCTGGATGCTGCCATCTTCGATAAACAAGCGCTGCTGCTGCAACAGTTCAAAAATACGTGTCCGTAAAATTCGCCCCACGCCGTGCAGGTCAATATACAACAGCGGTCCGCTCAGCGTCCCTTCCTTGGCCAGGGGCTCAGGAGCGAGCAGCAGACCACCCTCAACGGCGGTCGGAATCCCGAGTTCCCGCAGCATCTCACCGGCAAAAGACCGATTATAGTGAGCAACACTGAAGGCCTCTCCCTGAGCCAGGGGCAAGGCCGGGATAACAAACAGATTGCCACGCTCCTTCAACGGGTCCTGCTCGGCCAGAAAATAGATTTGTTGCAAAATACTGTCCAAATTCTCCTTAGCCAGCTGCGGCGCCAATAAATAAGCGTATTGAGCATATGCCGGCCGTTCTTGCCCGCTCTGCAGAATCGGTTCCCAGGGGATTTCACCAGGTGGTTGTTTGCGTAATTCCTGTTCCTGCATGTCCGCCAGCAGCTCTTTCAACCGGGCCATCTTTTCCTGCAAGGACTGGATCCGTTCGGCTTTTTCATCCGCAAAAGCCGGGACGGCATGAAACCCCTGCACTAAAACAGCAAACATCAACAGGCTCAGAACAATTCGGCCGACAGAATGTAACATGGTTATCTCCTTTGGTACTGCCAATAAAAAATGCTGCCAAAGTGAGCCGCAGCAAAGCGGAATCAACCGGGATATCGCCTTGCATTTCACTGCCCTGGCCGGTCGCTTCCAGAATATATGAAGCTTATATTTTCCAGCGATATATAAACATTCGTACATTCAAATAGTCAATCTTTGAATCGCTACGTATACCATCAAGGATAATTCTTGACAAAAATCAAATAATGTATTAATTTTAATCTAATGATCCACTCCAAATGACTGTTGTTTTTGCTTACCGAATTCAATTTGTTCAGCACGATCTAAATCACTCATATTTTACCGGACGTCAGGAAGGGAGCATGCACATGGGCATTCGCTTGAGGTCAGTTCTGGTCATGGGGGTTCTGGGTTTACTGGCAATAGGAGTTATCGGTTATACCAGTTATAAACTCAGTGTCAACAATGCGCTGGAAGAAGCAAAGATCAAAAGCAACATCATCCTCAACTACGCCATGGCCACGAAAACCTATATGAAGCAGGTCCAGAAGCCCTTGGTCACGGAACTGATCGAAGAGGATCGCTTCTACCCAGAACTGATGTCCGGCTTCGTCAGCGCCCGGGGAACCTTTGAGATTTTCCACAAGAGCTATCCGGGCTATATTTTCAAACAAGCCACTCTCGATCCGCTCAATCCCGACAACAAGGCCGATCCGGACGAAGTCGAGCTGATCAAGAATTTCCAGGCCAACCCGGCCCTGAAATCCTCGGAAGGACATATTGTCAAAAACGGTACCGAAGTCTTCTATTTTGCCCAACCCATCAAAGTCGACAGTAAAAACTGCCTTCATTGTCATGGGAATCCTGCTGACGCCCCGAAGGACCAGATAGAAATTTACGGAGCGGCCGCCGGTTACCATTGGACAATGAATGACACCGTGGCCGCGTTCGTCATCTATATTCCGACCGCTGCGGCCATTGCTGCGGCGAAAAAACTGTCTCAGACCCTGGTGCTGATCGGCGCCGGCGGGATCATTCTGGTCCTCGCTATCCTCTGGGTTTTCCTGGATCGTTCGGTGGTTCTCCCGATCGTTAATCTGGCAGAACGAACAGAACGTTTCAGTCTTGGGGAAAACCTGAGTGAGCCGATTCAACGCAAAACCAAGGATGAAATCGGCACCCTGGCCAGCGCGATCGACCGGCTGAGAATCAGTCTGGTGAAATTACTCAGAGCTGAATAAACAGGGGGCTGTCATGTTCACAAAAAGCCTGTCCGGGCTCGCCCTTGCCATCCTGATCCTGCCGACGGTTGCTGCGGCGGAGGCGAACTGCACCAGTTTAAAAGAACAGCTTCACAAAGAACGCAATCTGTTAAAAAAAAGGCATATGTTAACCCAAGCCATTGCCAGTTGCCCCGCTGACGCAGAGCTCCATTACATGTATGCGTACAGCGCGGAACGTTTGCGAAAATACGATAATGCCCTGAAGAGCTATCTGGAAACCATTGCCATCGACTCCGGGTTCAGTAAAGCATACTTCGGACTCGGCGATATCTATATGGTGCTCGGCAATGCCGAAGCAGCAATCCGGGCATATGAGCAGGGACTGGCACTGGAGCCTGCGGATACACGAGCCAGGGCCTCCCTCGAACTGGCCAGGATCAAGCACAAAGCAGCGTCCGGCGACCGGATTTCCTCCGGCGAATTTATCCGGGTCATGCAGGAGAGCAAGTCCCGAAGCACAACAGAAGGAGCCATCGACGGCCCCTTGCTGCGCCTGCAAATTCAGTTTGCGGTGTCTTCCGCAGACTTGACTCCGCAGGCCAAGGAGCAGCTGAAAATCGTGGGGCAAGCCCTGGAAAACCCGGCCCTGGCCGGCCAGGCGTTTGAAATCGCCGGGCACACGGACAACTCGGGCAGTCCGGCGGTAAACCTGCAGCTGTCCAAAGAGCGTGCCGAGCAGGTCAAAAGTTATCTGCTCAGCAATTTTGCGACCGCCGCGGACAAACTCACTGTGGCCTATTATGGAGATACTCGCCCTGCCGTGCCGAATACGTCCAGCGAAAACCGGGCTTTGAACCGAAGGGTCGAGTTCAGAAAAGTTGTGCCCTGATCAAGCGAGATTTGCTATGATGACGCTGCACGAGGACACTGTAGATCTTTAAGCATGGTATGATTACGCAGGAATTTGTTGTGTTAGCAAGGCGCGTCCCCCGCAGCCTGCCACCAGTGATGTTGCACGACGGGATAATACGTCTGAAAATCAGGAGGGGGAGAAGCCCTTGCTTTCGAACAGAAACAGATCGTTACACTCGGCATTTCAGCGACTGTTGATTCATAATGGATCAGCTTGTTTCACCGATCAACCTTAAATTTAAAGAGGCAATTTATGCAGGCACTACTGGAAGAAATCAAAGCGTCGCCCGGGGTTATGGGATCATGTGTGTATACCAGCAGACAAGGGATACTGGCGTCAAATCTCCCTTCCATTTTCAAAGCGGAAACGCAAAAACGTATCGTCAGCGTCCTGCACCGGATCTTCAAACTGAATGAAACCGCCAGCCTGGACGTCAGTTCTTTTGAAGTCCAATATGATGAGGCTCTGGTTCTGGTCAAAAAACTCGGTGACACCTCTTCACTGGTCGTTCTTTGCGAGCCTGACGCCAATACCCATCTGATTAATATGACCACCAGCATGCTGACCTCTGACCTGGTCGATTCCATCGAATCCGGCGCGGTCGCCCAACCGAGTGGAGCAGCGGTCGCCCAACCGACCAAACCGGTCGCCGTGACGCAAAGTCCGCAGGACATCATCAACGGCCCTCTGGCGCCTCAACTCGACATGATGAAAAAAGCCCTGGCCCGCTGCATCGGCCCGGTCGCTAATCTGGCTCTGGAAAGCGCGGTGAGGCAATGGCTGCAACAGGGCGAACCGAATCGTGCAGGGCTGGAAGATCTCGCCCGCATCATGATGGAAGAAATCGACGACGAAAAGGCTCAGGACGGATTCTTCAACGAAGTTCGCAAGAATCTTTAGGAGGCCTGCCGGACGTTTTTAGCCCCCATCCGGAAAGACTTCATTGGCCCAAAATACAAAGGCCGGGATTTCTCAATCCCGGCCTTTGTATTTCTGTTACCCTAGCTGTCCCGCGGCACAAATATCCGCCCCGCCCTGCTGGGCCGACTGTTCTTTGCTGCGGCGATTTTTGGTCAAGCGTGAACGAGCGGTTCAGCAGGCTGCGCGCTCACGCTCGGGAAAAAGTTCTTCAAAAATCTCCTTGACCGTACCGATGTGATCCGCCTTCCAGGCGTTGCTGCCGCAAAAAATCAAACCGGTCTCAGTATCGCCACGCTGGGCACGGTCCAGGGCATGGACAATACAAAATCGCTCTCTATTGGCCTTGTAAGCACACTTTTTCAGGCAGCCCGAAGGGCAGTAGACGTCAAGATCAACATCGCGCTGCCGAACCTGATCGATATTCTTTTTAATGGCCCTTCCCGGCAGCCCGGCCGGGCTCATGATCAGCCCGATATCGTCCTGGGTGCAGGACAGGTAGGCCTGCTTAAAGGCATCATCGGCATCGCACTCTTCGGTCACGACAAAGCGGGTTCCCATCTGTACCCCGTCGGCCCCATGGGCCAACGCGTATTGCAGATCCTTGCGATCCCAGATTCCTCCTGCGGCGATGACCGGGATGTCCAGTTTCCAGTCATTTTTGAAATAATTTTTAACCCCGCGGACGGTCGCATATTGATCGTACGCACCGGTTCCAATACGCTCCAGTTTTTCACCAAGGTGGCCACCAGCCGTATCGGGGTCTTCAACGACGACCGCATCGGGTAAGCGTTTGTAAACTTTATGCCATTTGCGGGCGATCAGTTCGGCGGCCTTGACCGAGGAGACAATCGGTACCAAGGCGACTTCCGGAAAATCCCGGGTCAACTCGGGCAGGTTCATGGGCAGGCCCGCGCCGCTGATAATCAGTTTAGCGCCCCCTTCACAGGCGGTCCGCACAACATCATCATAGTTGCTGACCGCAACCATGCAATTGACCCCGATCACTCCGTCCGGAGCAATTTCGTAGGCCTTACGCAGTTCTTCCAACAGGCCGTGGCGATCCGCAGCGAAAAAATTCCGCCCGTTGTAACTCCCATCCGCTAAGGCAAGTCCCGCTGAAGCAATAATGCCGATCCCGCCGTTCAAAGCGACATGGCCAGCCAGGCGATGACCAGAGATACGCACACCCATCCCCCCCTGAATCACGGGATAGGGAACACTGTGTCTTCCGATTGTCAAACCTTCCACCATAGAAACAACTCCTGTTTAAAACTGAGATGGGGAATTTTAACAGCTAGCCAACATTGGAAATGTAATACTTGTGTAAAAATACCTACAACGACTCAGGAAATCGGTCAGAACAGGACACCACCAGGGGCGCAAACCAGGCCAGAGGCAGAAGAATTCCCCAAAATAACGATTATGATAATGAATCCAGCTTGTCCGACGCTTCATCCGATGGTAATAGATGGGCTATGAAACTGTTTCGTCGGCTATTCCATCCTCTGATCACCTTTATCAGCATTCAGATCCTCTGGATCCTGGTTCTGGTGTTCTGGATTTATTGGTTTCTGGGGCGGCATCAGCAGCTTAAGGAGTTGGCGACCCGTTACCAGGCTGAGTGGCTACCCAGTTCCAGCGACTGGTTGATTCTGACCGAAGGGATCCTGCTGCTGGTCGCCATCCTGATCGGAATCTATGTCATCTTCATCTACTGGCGTCGCCAGGCCTCACTAAACAAGGCGCAGCGCCATTTCATCAATCAGGTCAGCCATGAGCTGAAGTCTCCGCTGGCCTCATTGCAGCTGCACCTGGAAACCATTCAGCTGCGTCAACCGACCCCGGCACAGCTGCAGAAATTCACTGCCCTGATGCAGGAAGACACCAAACGGCTGAACACCCTGATCAATAATCTGCTGACGGCCGGTAAAATCGAGCACAAAGGGGCGCAGCTGAACCTTGAGGTCCACAACCTGTCGCGCCTGCTGGAAGAGTACCTGTATCGTGAAAAAGAGCGTTTCCCGGCAGAAGGAACCCTGGGCTGGGAGATAGAAAGCGGGCTGCTTGCCAAGATCGAGCCGGAGGCCATGGCGACCGTCATGCGCAACCTGCTGGAGAACGCCATCCTTTATGCCGATGGGCCGCCGGTCGTCTCCATCAGCCTGAAACATGACCGGGGGATGGCCCATTTGCGCTTCGCAGACCAGGGCAAAGGAATTCCGGTCCGCGATCGCAAAAAGGTCTTCCGCATGTTTTACCGAATTCGCCAGAGCGGCAAAACCATCCGCGGTACCGGGCTCGGCCTGTTTATTGTCAGCAACATCATCAAAAACCATGGTGGCAAGGTCTGGATCAGCGGAGCAAGAAACAATCAGGGCACCACCTTTCATCTGATGATTCCATTGATTCCCAACGAGGCTGCCGATGAGTGAAAAAGTTCCGCTGCTACTGGTCGAGGATGAACCCCATATCGCCCAGGGCCTGGTCTTTAATCTGCAGGAAGAAGGCTACCTGGTTACTCAGGTTGAAAGCGGTGAAGAAGCGCTTGAACTGTTAGCCGGGCAAACCTTTGCGCTACTGATTCTCGACCTGATGCTCCCGGGCATCGGCGGCCTCGAAGTGTGCCGGACCCTGCGCGCGCGCGGCAATCGGATCCCGGTGCTCATGCTGACTGCGCGTGGGGCGGAACAGGATCGGATCAGGGGACTCAGTGAAGGAGCCGACGATTACCTGACCAAACCCTTCAACCTCAAGGAATTTCTCCTGCGCGTGGCCGCCCTGCTCCGCCGCGCCCAATGGCAACCACCAGAACGCCTACGGAAAGAGTCCCGGTTCGGCGGCAACCGGATCGACTGGCAGACCCATCAGGCCGAGACGGACCACGGCACCATCGAACTGACCGAATTGGAGATAAAAATGCTCTCTTTGTTTTTCAATAACGAAGGGAAAGTTTTGTCCCGTGGGGAAATCCTGCAACAGGTCTGGGGAGTCTCACCCAAGACCGAAACCCGGACCCTGGATAATTTCATTGTCCGGCTACGTAAATATTTTGAGGAAAACCCCGCCCGACCACAGTTTTTTCTGACCGTTCGGGGCCGCGGCTATCGCTTCGTCAGCAAGGTCGAAGCCTGAAACGGCAGTGTGCCGGCTCAGTCCCGCGTGGTTCCGAAGACCAAGACAGCACCGTAGTGCCCCAGCAAAACAACACTCGCTAAAGCGATCAGCAAGAGCAACAGAAACAGCCAGAACAAGCCACCATGCTGCTGCAAAATTCCGGAATTGGACCAATACAATCCCACGGCCAGTCCGAGGGAAATCAATAGCTGGCAGGAGAGGAAGATTTTTTTCCTGAACAGCGGGGTCATGACCCCGCCAAAACGCGACTTCCAGTCATACAGGCCGGTCGCCATGGTCACCGGAACCGCAAACAAGCTCATAACCAGCAGATAAAAAGCCGTGTTTTCAAAAGAAGGGAGCGCGGTCGTCGCAAACAGCAGCAGAAACAACCAGATCGTCGGAATCAAGGCATTGGGGAAGTGGGCAGCAACGGCATGCGGCATAAACACCGCGAGCAGCTCTTTGAACAGGCCCACATCCGTCGCCGTAGTGGTAATCGCGGCAGGTTCCGACGCCACCTCAGCAAAAGAATCGCTGCCCATGCCGCACACCGGACATTGCTCCGGAGGAATCTCACCCTGATGTAAATGTCCACAAACAGTGCAACGCCAAACTTTTGCCATGATTTCTCCTTCGGCGGAACATGCAATTTGAATAGTCTGTTGATTGTGTCTATAATCTCGCCATAGACGGATTTTATAGATGAAGCATCACGCTTTTCCGGTTTCTGCTGTTAAGTTAAGAAGCAGCCCGGATCCTGGCATTGTAGCAAGCTACTCTTTTTTTCCAATCTAATTTCTTATCTGCATTAAGGAGAAAGTCATGAAAGCAGTCCTGATGGACGAATTCGGCGGCCCTGAAGTCATGAAAGTTGGCGAGATCGATACGCCTGAGCCCAAAGCGGATGAAGTCCTGATAAAAGTTATTGCCACCAGCATCAATCGCCCCGACCTGGTGCAAAGAATGGGCAACTACCCTGCTCCGGCCGGGGACTCCGAGATTCTCGGTCTGGAAGTTGCCGGCACCATCACCAAAGTCGGCGCCAATGTCAGCAAATGGCAGGCGGGGGACCGGGTCATGGCGCTGGTTGGCGGCGGCGGCTACGCCGAGTATGCCGTCGCTTATGAAAACCACCTGATGCCGATCCCGGACAGCATGAGCTATGAGGAAGCGGCCTGTGTCAATGAAAGCTACATCACCGCATTTCTCAATGTCTTTATGATCGGCGACCTGCAGGACGGCCAAACGGCAATCCTCCATGGCGGCGGTGGCGGCGTCAATACGGCGGCCATTCAGTTGGCAAAAGCGCTGACCCCCTCGGCCAAACTGATTGTGACCGCCCATCCGAACAAAATAGAGCGCGTCAAAGAGCTTGGCGTCGATCTGGTCATCGACTTTACACAGACCCCGGACTTCACCGATACAGTGAAAGAATTTACCGGTAAAAAGGGCGTCGATCTGGTCCTTGACCATGTCGGAGCCAAATACCTCAAGCCGAACATGAACTCCCTGGCATATAAAGGGAAACTGGTGGTGATTGGCGTTATCAGCGGCATTAAAGCCGAACTGAACCTGGCTCTGATGATGGTCAAACGCCAGCAGATTATCGGTTCCGTGCTCAGAAGCCGTCCCGTTGCTGAAAAAGGGGAGATTATTGCCGAGTTTACCCGGCGAGCCCTGCCGAAATTCGCCGACCGCAGCATTGTCCCGATCATCGAGAAGATTTTCCCCATGGACGAGGTCGTTGCCGCCCACCAAATGATGGAAGAAGACCGCCATTTCGGAAAAATCGTGCTGCAGATCGGCGCGGAATAACCCCGCTAAAAATCACTCTTGCCTGACCACCAGAGGCCTTTCTGTTTCCAGAAGGGCCTCTGCCATGAGGACCCTATGTCGTTCAAAATCTCCGCATTTACCGTCACCGACCTGGCAGACAATCAGTTTGTGAAACCGGTCCGCCTGCACTACATCCAGAATGGCCAGCCCCGCGACTGGGAGGCGGTGCAGGCCCATGACAGCGTCGCGATCCTACTCTACCACCGACAGCGGCAGGCCTTCCTGCTGGTCAAACAGTTTCGTCCGGCAGTCTATATGAACTATCCGCAGTTCAGCCACACCTATGAACTCTGCGCCGGGATTATCGATAAAGAACTACCGCTGGAGCAGATTGCTAAAGAAGAAATTTTCGAGGAATGCGGCTTTGATCTTCCTTTGTCAAAAATCATCCCGATAAATTCCTTCTTCACCAATGTCGGAATCACCGGCAATCGCCAGTATTTGTTTTTTGCCCTGCTGGACGACGCCGAAAAAGTTCATGCTGGCGGCGGCATCCATAACGAAGAGATTGTTCTTGAGTACATTCCCTTCAAGGACGCGGAACACTTCCTCTATGATGAAAGCCACGCCAAGACCCCAGGTCTCATGTTCGCATTCGGTTGGTTTCTTGACCGGTTCGGACCCGACGGCGAGCAACTGGATTCCCGAACGGGTCGGTGATGACCACACAGACGAGATGCAGACAAGAGGATGGCACGGCAATCTGGACCGGGCTAACCGGGCCGCATCTGCTCGGCCGTCCTAAAACCAGAGACAAGGAAAAATGGCGCTCGTTTAAGCAACTTAGCTGTAAACTCGGGACTGTCCCCAGGGTCATCGGGGGCTGTCCCAAGAGATTGCAAGCCATGAAACTGGAGCGGTTCGCACCGCAAAGACCTGAGACAGCCCCGTGCGGGGACAGTCCCGGTTTTGCTGCGACAACGGGGAGCGACCAAGCAGCGTCACCTTCGCCCAAAGGAGGCAGAGTCACGCAAACAGGCCAGCGTCACTGATGGGCAGCCAAGTCTTTCGGCGGCACCGCGCGCGCCGCGATATCAAGGACCTGCGCCAACGGCAGCAAGCGGCTGGTTTTGGCGATAAAGCCGTTGACATGAACGAAACGGATATTCGGATCATTGGCCACCGTGCGAAAATCGACAAAATAATGATCTTCAAGGCGCAGCAACTCCCAGCCGCTGCCGCGATTGGAGGGCGTAATGCTCATGACGATGTCAGGGTCGTTCAACAGTTGCAGATACAACTCCATGGACAGCTTGGGATTGTCTTCAATGGGGCTGAAGATGGCTTTATAATCTCCCACCGGCACAATCTTGGCTTCCGTCTTGAGGCGCTCCAGCCGCTCCATCTTCATATTGATCATATTGATCATGTCGGTGCCGAAATCTTTCATGAAGCGATAAAAGAAATCGCGTTCATTGATCTCGCGCAAGCGGGAGAAGTGGGACAGGATATAGCCGTCAATGGGTGACGAGGCCGCAAACAGGACGCTGCTGTCGACCCCGAGCGCCTTGGCTGTTTTATAGGGCCCCCTGACATCCATCATGCTCATATGCACATACCAGCCAAAAACCAGCATGGCCGCCTCATGATAGCCGAGATGCTGCATGACCAGGTGAAAAGCGCAAGGCAGGTTCCGATCCTGATGGTGATCAAAATTATGTAACTGCGGATTGTAATGCATCCCGACATCGACGACATAGGTGTCCGAATCGGCGATATCCTCCACCGTTGCCTCCCGTCGATAGACCTCAGCCTTGCCCAGGGTCGCCAGAAGCACACAAACGGTCATAAAATCATCCTTATGGGCGCTGCCGGGATGGGTAACTATTTTATACATAAACTTTCCTTTGCTGCTGACTGCATTCTGCATATTGACCAACATAAACGATCCATTTCAGCACGACGCGTAGCAGTCCCGCCGAAAAGCGAATCACCCCCCGGGTGCCTTTTGCCGGCGCAGAATCTTTTGTTGAATAAAACCGGCTAAAAAACGTTCCACATTAAAACAAAGACCGGGAGCAACTGTGGTCATGCAAAAAAGACTAGCACAGATCAGCAGTCAGGGTCTTCTCCATAGCCGCAAAAAAAAGCGATTATAAAACCCCTTTTCACGGTATTTTAATGTAATTGATCATTCGCAAACAACTGTTTTCCATGATATTTTTTAATAAAGATGGAAATTTCCGATATCATCAATCGTCAAGATTAATATTATCTATTTGAATTTATAATTTTTCTCATCTACCCTGCCCCTAGTAAAAATTAATGTTATTCACTATGTAGACATCTTGATTGCCGTGCCTCTCGATTGTGGCAGGTTGAGATGGGCCCAACTCAGGCCCTTGGCACAAGTCCAGCGGAGATCCTCCTTCTCCGCTTTTTCTTTTCCCCCAATGAAGTAATTTTTCCTACTTAAGAATAATTCTTGACAACGATTCGCGAAAGATATAGAAAGCTATATATCATCTTAACCGCAGCAGACCTTAACCTAAAGCAAAGGAGACAACCATGGACGTTGCAACTTATCCCTTACTTGGCGACAACTTTCCGGAACTTGCCGTACAAACCACAACCGGCCCTCTGAACCTGCCCGGCGACATGAACGGCCGCTGGTTTGTTCTGTTCAGCCACCCGGCAGACTTCACCCCGGTCTGCACCACCGAGTTCGTTGCTTTTCAAGATCGTTATGAAGAATTTCGCGCACTGAATTGCGAACTGATCGGAATGTCTATTGATCAGGTCTTCTCCCACATCAAGTGGGTCGAGTGGATCAAAGAGGAATTGAAGGTCAATATTGAATTCCCGATTATTGCGGCGAATGATGCTATCGCCGCCAAACTCGGGATGTTGCATCCAGGCAAGGGAAGTAATACAGTCCGGGCGGTTTTCATCGGCGACCCAGCCGGAAAGGTGCGGTTGATCCTCTATTATCCGCAGGAAATCGGCCGTAATATCGAAGAAATATTGCGTGCGGTCAAGGCTTTACAAATTTCTGATCAGCAAGGCGCGGTTCCGGCCAACTGGCCAAATAACAACCTGATCGGCGACCGGATCATTGTTCCGCCTGCCACCGACCGAAAAACTGCCGAAGCGAGATCGAAAACCTATGACTGCTACGACTGGTGGTTCTGCCATAAGCCGTTGGAAAAATAATTTCCGGCCGCATACAGAATTACTAGCCGGATCAGCCCTGCAATTCTCAGGTTGAATCCGCCCCGATTGTTACGGAGCGGATTCAACCCGGCTGGTCAGGGAACATCGACTCCGCAACTGCCGTCACAGTGTGGCAGGTTCCGACTTTGCCCGCAGGTACACAGATAGACCTTTTCCCGTTCCTTCACCTCAAAGCGAAGCGGCAGTTTTTGCCCTTGCTGATGGTGGCCGTCACAAAACGGCAGGCTTTGCGAGCAACCGCAGGTGCAACGAAAATAAACGCCTGGCTCCAGAGTCAAGGCTATCGGCATAGCGGAGTCTTTTTCTTTCTCATCCATAAAGCAACCTTTCATAAATCAAGAATTTCTGTTCATTTTTTTTATTTTTTCAATTTTTATAAAACTCAAATTTTATCTATTCCCGGCCCTGATTGATAAAGTTCCGGGCTGAAAAACCCTTTTCAGCAGGGTTCAGCGGGCAATTTTGTCGAGCAGCCAGGCCATATTTTCCCCCAGCCTGATCATCGTCGCCACACCTTCCGTATCGGTTTCCACATCACCACTGTTACGACCGAAGGCAATATTCCAGTAATTGGAACCGGGGATAATCATCTCATTGATCAAAAAATAATTCTGGATCGACTGCAGGGCATGCATGACCCCGCCGCGCCTGGCCACCGCGACCCCGGCACCGACCTTGCGCTGCAATTGACCGCCATTGGCCCGAGTCACCATTCCGCTTCGATCGATGACCGCTTTCAACTCGGCCGTAATATCCGCAAAATAGGTCGGCGATCCAAGGAGGATGCCGTCGGCCGCCACCATCTTCTGCACGATATCATTGAGCGGGTCCTGAGTCAGAACACAGCGACCATCTTTCTTTGCAAAACACTGCATACAGGCTGTACAACCGCGGATCTGCTGTCCGGCAAGCTGAATCATTTCCGTTTCAATTCCAGCCTCCTGCAGGGGGGCGAAAACGTGCTGAATCAGACTTGCAGTATTGCCATCTTTGCGTGCGCTGCCATTAATCGCAATAACTTTCATTCAACATTCTCCTTGATCTGATATATAAAAGGGAACCGGAAAGACCTGCACCCGGAACTGCCAACCGCCGTAAAAACTCTCGGCACAGCGGGGATCAACTCAGCAAAAGGACAACAGGGTTTATGGATAAAACCAATATCATCCTCATCGGCATGCCTGGTGCGGGAAAGAGCACCGTCGGGGTTATTCTGGCCAAACGACTCGGCTTTCAATTCTACGATACCGACCTGATCATTCAAGGTCGCGAAAAAAAACGTTTGCAGGATATCATCGACAGCAAAGGCTTGCCCTACTTTCGCTATGTTGAAGAACAGGTCCTGCACCACCTGCAACTGGAACGCTGCGTCATTGCGACCGGCGGGTCGGTGGTCTACTATCGCGAAGGGTTGACCAGCTTGGCCATGACCGGTCATCTGGTCTATCTGCAGGTCTCCTTGCCCGATCTGCAACAGCGCATCGCCGACATGGGTCAGCGCGGACTGGTGATGGCCAAAGGGCAGACCTTTGCGCAGCTGTTCCAGGAAAGAACCCCCCTTTACGAGCAATTTGCGGACTTGACCATTTCCTGCAGCGGACTCAATGCAGAGCAGGTCGCCGCTGCCGTGGAACAGCAGATATTGACACAATGGCCGGACCTGCTGACCTGCTGAAGTGACTGCGCTGGTCGCACTCCCCACCCCAAAAACGCTGGAGAACAGGCCCAAACCACAGCCAAACTAGCTCGCCCACAGAGCGCCTGTCAACTGTCCGCATATGCCAGAATTCCGGTCGGGACCTGCGCTAAAAGCTGCGGATTAATCCTGCAGCGCGGCGCCAGCCCCCGCTCAAGGCTCGCCAAGATTCGCGGGCAACCGGCTTCAGTCCCCTCTCGACAACAAGGCCGGAAAGGGGCCCCGGCCTTGACTCGAGAACTGATTTCCGACACTATGGAACGGATAAAGCACTTGTTATTATTATCAATATCCGCCGGCGATCCGGAGAAAATATCAGTTATGGGGCACGACGAGTACAACGATCTGCTGCACAAGGGGATAAGCGCCGCCGAAAAAGGCTTCATTCCATCCGCCCAGGCCTATCTGGATCAGGCCGCACAGATCAACAATTCTCCTGCTGTGCTCAGCTATCAGGCCTACTGCCTGGCCAAGGGACAAGGGAGAATACAGGCGGCGGTACAACTCTGTCGCGATGCCCTTGATCGCGATCCGCACAATTCATTACACTACCTGATCATGGGGCGGATTCTGCTATTGTCCGGTCATCGGGAAAAGGCGATCAGGACCTTCCGTCAGGGTTTGCGCACCAGCCCCAACCCAAAAATCATTGTTGAACTCAAAAAACTCGGCCTGCGAAAACCGGCAATTTTCCAAAACTTGGACCGCGACCATCTTTTGAACCGCTCTTTGGGCAAACTCTTCAGCAAACTCGGATTGAGATAGTTGTCATCCGGGAACACTGGATGGCAATCGTCAAGTTTTCAGATTGAAAACGAGCAGTTTTCCGTTGTGGCAAGGACATCAAGGGCTTGCGTGGAGGCGTACACCGTTACGCCGCCCAAATAAGCCTGCAGATTGACGCTGCTACAGCAGGAAAAAGCTGCTTCAGGATGGAAACGGGATAGGTTCTACAACTTCAGACCGGCGACTCTTTCGACCATGCCCGGCGGCGTCCCAATTCACTGAAATCATCCCATAGCGAAGCGGCGACCGGCCCCACCAGCTGGCCCTGTCGGCGCATGGCGCGAATCTCAATGTCAACCGAACAGGGATATCTGTCAATCGCCAAAAGGACCAGCTCACCGCGCTTGAGCTCTTCTTCGATCAGGCTCTCCTGCAACTTCCCCCAACCCAATCCGGCCAGGATCAGTTGCTTTTTGGTCATATGATCGCCCACCACCCAATGCCGCCCCCCTTCCAGCACACCGTAGGAACGGTTGTCCGGGTTGTTGCTGCTGTCGCGAACAACGATCTGCACATAGCTTTTCATCACTTCCGTATCCAAGGCATCCCGGTCAGCCAGAAAACCGGGCACGGCAACTGCCAGTAGGCGGGTTCTGGTCAGCGGAATACTGTCAAATTCTTCCAATTCCAGAAACCAGGGACTGACCGCGAGGTCGACCTCCCCTTCCCGCAACTTTTCAATAGCCCCCCAAATGTTTTCAATCTGCAGATTGAATTCAGTCTGGGGATATTTTTTATCACTGCTCTGCAGTATTTCCAGAACCAGGGGCATGGGACAACTCGCCTCCACCGCAAGCGCCAACGAAGGTTCATTGCCGACCGCCAGATAGTGGGCCAGGTTCGCCAGGTCGTCAACCTGCGCCAAAACCCCCTTGGCCTTTTTATACAGCTGCCATCCGGCCGGGGTCAGCATGGCCCGATAACTGCTGCGATCGAGCAGTTGCACGCCAAGTTCTTCTTCGAGTTTTTGCAGGAGCACGCTGAGAGTGGGCTGGGTTCTGTGCAAGGCCCGGGCGGCCCCCAGAACGCTTCCCCGGTCGGCAATGGCCACCAGAATTTTGAGTTGATCAAGAGTCATTGTCGGATCCTGTTGCAAAGCAGAATTGAGCGGGAGCAATCCCCACAAATAAATATAGAAAATACCTATAATCATAATATTTATAAAGTATTTTTATTCTATACAAAATAGAACTATATTAGTCTTAATTAGATTGCAGCCCGAACAACAGACAACATAAAGCCATTAAAGGAGCCTTCCCATGTTAAAAAAACTGAGCTTGTTATTATCCACTCTGCCACTGTTGGCAAGCGGCGCGTCTGCCGAGATTTACAACATTGACCCGGCCCACACGCAGATTCATTTCACGGTCCCCCACCTGGTGGCGTTCAAGGTCCGCGGTAATTTTAATGATTTCACCGGCACCGTTGATATTGACACTCAGGGCAAACAACTGACCGCCGCTCAGGCTGTCATCAAAACAGCATCTATCGACACCCGGAACACGCAACGTGATGAGCATTTGCGTAGCGGAGACTTTTTCGCCGTTAACGAATATCCGGAGCTGACCTTCAAAAGCAAAAAAATCACCGGCAGCGGCGACAACATCACTGTGGTCGGAGATCTGACTATCAAAGATGTGACCAAAGAAGTGGTGCTCAAAGGCGCCTTTGCCGGCACAGCCGTTGATCCATGGGGAAACAAGCGGGCCGGGTTTGAAGCGAACGGTGAGATTGACCGCAAGGATTTTGGGCTGAATTGGAACAAAGCCCTGGAAGCCGGCGGGTTCCTGGTCGGCGACAAGGTCAAAATCGGCCTGGAAGTCGAAGCTGTCGCCCAGCAGTAACACAAGCAACACTCCGGTTGGACAATTCTCGTTCCCTGCCCTTTGCCTGAAGCAATGGAGCCCGGGCAGGGCAGGGAACGATTGATCTGATAAAGAAAAGGGGACAACCATGAATGACTCATTAAATCCGGTCCTTTTTTTATCCCATGGCGCCCCGGACCTGCCGTTGACCGAGCATCCAGCCAAACATGCCTGGCAGGAAATCGGCAAAAAGTTACCACGCCCGCAAGGGATCATTGTGATCTCGGCCCACTGGCTGACCAACCAGGTGACGATCAGCACTGTGGACAGCTACACGACTATCCATGATTTCAGCGGGTTTCCGTCACAGTTGTACCAAATCGAATATCCCGCTCAGGGCTCAAAAAGTTTGGCCGCAGCCATTCAGGACCAGCTGGCGCGTCAGGGCCTGGGTGCTGACACCGATTCAAAACGCGGCCTTGATCACGGGGCCTGGGTGCCCCTGTCGCTGCTTTACCCGCAGGCAGATATTCCTGTCGTGGCCGTCAGCCTGCCGATGAGTGCCGACCTTGACGGACTCTTTGCTTTAGGCCGCGGACTCGCGGAACTGCGGCGAGACAACCTGATTCTCTGTTCGGGAGCCGTGACCCATAACCTCCGTGAATTGGCAGCCGAAGGTACGCCACCGGCGGATTGGGCAATCAGTTTTAGCGCCTGGGTCAAGCAACAACTGACCAGCGCCGCCTGGGTCAATCTCAAACAGTTTCACTTGGCCCCTTATGCCCGCATGGCCCATCCGACCGATGAGCACTTTTTGCCCCTGTTTGTCGCCGCGGGGGCTGCGCAAGGGCAAAAAGCCCAGGTCCTCCACGATAGTTTCAGCTATGGTAATCTGGCGATGACCGTCTTTGCGTTTGCCGATAAAAGGCAACAGTTACCGGTTGTTTGAGCGTTTTCGTCAACGCTACCTCACCTCCGCACAACAGCCCTTTTTCGGGCAGACGATCTGTGCTTTAATGCAGACAGGCAGCCCGGCAACCGGGAGCCTGCCTGCTAGCCCAGACCGAATCACCCAGGAACCGTTCCGGACACCTCGCGGACGGAGGAGGAGAGCCCAATGTCACCTCGTTTTATCATGACCGCCTTCGGCAAAGATCGCACCGGGATTGTCGCCGATGTCACCCGCCTGCTTTATGAGAATGACTGCAATCTGGAAGATACCACCATGTCGATGCTGGCGGATGAATTCACCCTGAGCTTGTTGTTCTCCAGTGCCGACGACAGCATTGAAGAACTGCTGGCACGGGAATGCCGACGCCTTGAGCTGGACAAAGGGATTTCCGCGTTTGTCCGCCCGCTGCAGAGTGAGCGTGACCAAACCCGCACCAATTACAAAACCTGTACCCTACAGATTGAAGGACTGGATCAAGCTGGAATTGTTTATAAAACCAGCCAGTTTCTCGCTGATCATCAGTTGAATATCCTGCAGCTTGATTCTACGGCCAGTGCCTCACCACAGAGCGGCGCAACCGTCTACAGTATGACCATCGATGTTCAGGTCCCTGAACAGCTGCCCTTCGACCAGCTGGAAGATGAGCTTGCCGCAGTGGCCGATGAACTGCATGTCGATATCACCCTGGCGCGCTAAGCGACTTTTCCGCAAAGAATAACCCGGTCCCTGCACTCCGTTTGCAGGGGCCGACCAGAAAGCTGGACAGAGGGCCTGTTCCCAACTCTTGCCAACTGCAGCACGACCCAAACCGCCCTGCCCGGCACCATGCCAGCCGACTTCCAGCAATTTTGTATTGCCCGATGTCTGCCTGCAGAGATAATTCTTTTATGGTATTAATTATGTAACACTCGCAAGATCGACGAGAGCGCTCTTGCGGGATGAAGGAGCATGGACGAGTCATGGTTTTGATCTGAATCAGCCCACCAGGAGACCATCATGAGCGACAACAAGGGAGAGGATGACAAGCACCCGGACGCCCCCTCCGACACAAGCAACGATCCGTTTCCCGTTGTTGCCTTGGGAGCGTCTGCCGGCGGGCTGGAATCTCTGGAAAAATTTTTCCTCAATATCCCGCCCGACAACGGCATGGCATTTGTTGTGGTCGTCCACCTTGACCCGCAGCATAAAACCCTGCTGCCCGGATTGCTGGCACGCTATACCCAAATGGCCACCTGCCTGGCCGAAGACGGAACCAGCATCGTTCCGAACACCGTCTATATCATCCCCTCCAATCGCGAAATGACCATCTGCGACGGACAGCTCCGGCTTGACGAGAAGGAGATAGAGCGAGGCGTTCGGCATACTATCGATAATTTTCTGATCTCCCTGGCTGCTGACGCCGGTTCACGGGCCGTGGCGGTCATCCTCTCGGGAACCGGGACTGACGGGACAATCGGGATCAAAGATATCAACATCGCTGGCGGAGTGGTCATTGCCGAAGCGGAGCACAGCGCCAAATATACCGGCATGCCCAACAGCGCCATCAACAGCGGGCTGGTTGATCTGATCCTGCCCGCCGAGGGCATTGGGGAAAAGCTTCTGGAGCTGGAGAGCAAGCCGCCGCTGCTGCGCAGCACCGAGGCTAATCCGGCCAAAAGAATTGCCGAAAACCTGGGCAGAATCTTCCATCTGGTCAAAAGAAAAACCAGCCACGATTTCAGTACCTATAAAACCAATACCATGATTCGACGGATTGAGCGGCGGATGTATATCAACAACATTGCCACAGTCGAGGATTACGTCACATTCCTTGAACAAAGCGCCGAGGAATGCCAGGCCCTGTTCAAAGAGGTGCTGATCAGTGTCACCGGTTTTTTTCGCGATCCGGAAGCATTCAACTGGCTGGAAAGCGAAATCATCCCCAAACTTTTCGAAGAGCACGATCCATCTCAGCCAATTCGCATTTGGCTCCCCGGCTGCGCCACAGGGGAAGAGGCGTATTCCCTGGCGATCCTGCTGAAAGAACATGCGGACGAACAGCAGGAGAATTGCAAAATCCAGATTTTTGCCAGCGATATCGACCAGCAGGCGATTGACTCCGCCCGCAAGGGCATCTATCCGGAAGGGATCAGTGCCCAGATCAGCAAAGATCGGCTGAAACGTTTCTTCACCCGGGCCGAAAATCACTTCGAGATCAATAAACAGATTCGCGAAATGGTGATCTTCGCCTACCACAACCTGATCAAAGACCCGCCGTTCTCCCGGCTTGATCTGGTCATCTGCAGAAACCTGCTGATTTATCTCAACCCGGAGATCCAAAAACGGGTGATCGGCCTGTTCTATCAGGTTCTCAGACCGGGCGGCTACCTTTTTGTGGGCACCTCGGAAACCGTCGGCCGGCAGACCGATCTGTTCCGTGTGCTCAATAAAAAATGGAAAATTTTCGTGCGCAGGCACCACGGTCCACAGTTGCATTATAATCTGATTACCGCGATCCCAACGATCTCGGAGCTGCCCGCCCCTGAAAAAAACGGGGCAAAAATCACCCCCTTAAGTCCGGGACAGATTGCAGAACGACTGCTGATTCAACGTTATTCACCCCCCTGCGTCGTCATCAACAATAAACACGAAATCCTCTACTACTCCACCCGCACGGCACGCTACCTGGAACCGCCGTTAGGAGAACCGACCCAAGACATCCTGTTGCTGGTCCATCAAGACCTGCGCCCCGCGCTTAGAGCCGCCATCCACAAACTGCAGACCGCCCAAGAAGCGGTTGAATACCGGAATTTATCCATGCACACTGCCGGCACGGTGGAAAGTGTTCGCCTGCGGGTTGAGCCGATCCTGAAGCCTGCCGCGGCACAGGAACTGGCCCTGGTCATTTTTGAACGGGAAGAGCCGGGTTCAGCAGCGCCGGCCGCAGCACAAGCTTTGCCCGGCCAGCCGCGGCAGGCCGGGCAGGAGCAGATCATTGCCCAGCTGGAAGACCAACTCCATGCGACCCAGGAAGAATTGCAGGCAACCATTGAACGCCTGGAATCGGCCAACGAAGAGCTGAAAAGCTCAAACGAAGAGCTGATGTCCATGAACGAAGAGTTCCAGTCAACCAATGAGGAGCTGGAGACCTCCAAGGAAGAACTCCAGGCTCTCAATGAAGAGCTGGTGACCGTCAACGCCGAGTTGGAAAGAAAGATCGAAGAACTGGGACAGACCAACGACGACCTGCAGAATCTGCTGAGCAGCTCCGAAATCGCCACGATCTTTCTCAATCGCCAATTCCAGGTCAAACGCTTTACCCCGCGCCTGGCCGACCTTTTCAATCTGATTGATTCCGATATCGGCCGCCCCTTACGCCACCTGACCGGCAAAATCAGCTATCCGGAACTGGAACAAGACGCGGAAACAGTCTTGGACACCCTCACCCCGATTGAGCGAGAGCTGTCTTCCGTGGATGGCAAAAAGCACTTTTTGATGCGAATGCTCCCATATCGAACTGCTGAAGACCAGATTGACGGCATCGTCGTCACCTTTATCAATATTACCAGCCGCTTGCTGGCCGAAGAAAACCGGGCGCGGCTGGCGACCATTGTCGAAGCCACCAACGACGCTGTCATCGGCGAATCGATCGCCGGGGTGATCACCAGCTGGAACGCCGGTGCCGAAAAAATCTACGGCTACAGCGCGGCTGAAATGATCGGCAACCGCATAGATCGACTGGTCCCCGCCAACCTGCGCCAGGAGCGCGCGGAAATCGTCAGCCGCCTGCAGCGTGGCGAACCGATCCGCAACCTGGAAACCGAACGGATCTGTAAGGACGGCCGTCACGTCCAGACGTCCGTAAGCATTTCCCCGATTTATAATCGGCAGCAAGAAATCGTTGCCACCGCAACCATTGCCCGGGATATCTCCCTGCAGAAGCAGCACCTGCAGCAACTTGCGGAGAGCGAACGCCTGCAGCGCAGCCGCGCCGAAGAAATGGAAGCGCTGATGGAAGCCGTTCCGGCCGCCGTCTGGATGGCCAAAGATCCACACTGCCGGGAGGTCACCGGGAATCGGACCTCTTTCGAAATGATCCGGCTTGAGCGTGACACCAATCCCTCCAAAAGCGCCCCGGGGGGAGGCCCAACCAATTTCAAAATCTACCAGAATGGCCGCGAACTGGCCCCGGAAGAACTGCCGCTTCAGCAGGCGGCCCGTAACGGCAAAGTGATTCATGGCTTTGAAGAGGATATTCTCTTCGCGGACGGCAACCACATCACCATTTACGGTAACGCCTCCCCGCTGTTGGATGAACGGGGACAGCCGCGCGGCGCGGTTGCCGCGTTCATCGATGTCAGCCCGTTGAAAAGAATGGAGGAGAGCCTGCGTCAGGCCGAAAAGATGCAGGCCATCGGCCAATTGGCGGGGGGGATCGCCCATGATTTCAATAACCAGCTCTCCGGCGTCCTCGGCTTTGCCGATTTAATCATCAGCAAAGCGGATAACCCGGAGCTATCCAGGTATGCGCAAAGCATCAAATATTCGGCCATGCAGTCAGCCAACCTAACCCAGCAACTGCTGGCCTTCGGCCGCAAAGGATCCTTCATCAGGCAACCGATCCACATCCATAAGCTGCTCAAAGATATCCAGATGATCCTGTCACATAGTCTGGACAAGCGGATTGAAGTACAGCATCACTTCAACGCTTCAGCAGATACGGTCAGCGGCGATCCGGCTCATCTTCAGTCGGCCCTGCTCAATATCGCCATCAACGCGCGCGATGCCATGCCCGAGGGCGGACAACTGATCCTGACCACCGAGGGGGTCGACCTGGACCAGGACTTCTGCAGCCAGCATCCCGAGAAGATCGCCCCGGGTCGCTATCTGAACATCAGCATTACGGATACCGGCATCGGGATTGCCCCAAATCATCTGAGCAAAATATTCGAACCGTTTTTCACCACCAAAAAAGTCGGCGAGGGAACCGGAATGGGACTTTCCGGCGCGTATGCAACAATCGAGCGCCATGGCGGGTTCATCAAGGTGCAAAGCCAGCCAGGGGAAGGATCCACATTCATGACCTATCTTCCCCTTTCCACGGTAGAGGCAAGTGATCCGGGGAAAACCGCAAAACAGGAGGCTCCGGTCAAAGGACAAGGGAGAATCCTCCTTGTTGACGATGAGGAAATGGTCCGTAACGTTGCGGCGGAAATGCTGACCACTCTTGGCTATAAGGTCTTTACCTGCGTTAACGGCGCCGAAGCGCTTGAGTACTACCAGCAACACTGGCAGGAAATAGATCTGGTCATTCTGGACATGATCATGCCGAAAATGAACGGCTATGACACCTTCAAAGGCTTACGCGCCGTCAACCCGGAGGTGCTTGCCATTCTGGCGACCGGCTACAGCACCGATGGCCTGGCCCAAACCATTTTGGCCGAGGGGTGCAAAACGGTCATCAGCAAACCTTTTGAATATGCCGAGCTGTCAACCGTTGTTGCCGATATTTTGCAGCAGCACGGAGTTGTGCCGAAGAGCTAGTGTCCTTCAAGCAGCCTCGGCAGACCGTCAGGAACTGTGGGGGGGCGGTTCCTCGGTTGCCTCGGGCGGATTTCGGAAACTGACGTCACAGCACTCCTGCTTGGGAAGAACCAGTGGATGTTCGTCAAGAAACCGCTCGAAAGCTGCCCGATCCAGAGATTCTTCCTCTTTGAGCAGCGTCGCCAAAGCGTCAAGAATCTCGCGATTGCCGGCAACGATGGCATGGGCACAGCGGTCGGCGGTATTGACCAGCTGTTCAATCTCCTGATCGATGATCCAGGCGGTTTTTTCACTGAAATTCTTTTCGCTGGCCATTTTCCTTCCCAGAAACGGATGCTCCTCTCCACGCGGATAGCTGAGCGGTCCGAGCCGGGCACTCATCCCCCATTGACAGACCATCTTCTCAGCCAGGGACATCACCTGCTTGAGATCATTTTGAGCGCCGGTCGAATACTCCCCGAAACACTGCTTCTCCGCAGTCCTGCCAGCGAGCATCACGCTTAATCGCCCCAGCAGATAGCTGCGTTGATAATGGTAGCGATCATCTTCCGGCAACTGCTGGGTCAGGCCAAGAGCCTGTCCGCGCGGGATAATGGTAATTTTATGTACCGGATCCGAACCGGGCAAGGCTTTGGCGACCAAAGCGTGACCGGCCTCATGGATAGCGGTTATATATTTTTCCTCTTCCGATAGAAACAGCTTGCGCTCCATCCCCATCAGCTGGCGATCCTTGGCCCGGTCAAAATAGACCATCGCCACCTGTTGCACATCTTCCCGGGCAGCGATCAACGCGGCTTCATTGACCAGACTCTGCAGATCCGCCCCGACCATCCCGGGCGTGCCCTTGGCAATAAGTTCCAAATCGACATCGTCGGCCAGCGGCATCTTTCGGGTATGGACCTGCAGAATCTTCACCCGGTCGCGCCAATCCGGCCGTTCGATGACCACCTGACGATCAAACCGGCCCGGGCGCAATAAAGCGGCATCGAGGACATCCGGCCGGTTCGTCGCTGCCAGAACGATCACCTGCGAATGATCTTCAAACCCATCCAACTCCGAGAGCAACTGGTTCAGGGTCTGCTCGCGCTCGTCATTGCCACCGCCCAGTCCCGTTCCCCGCGCTCGGCCAACCGCATCCAGTTCATCCACAAAAATAATGCTGGGCGCATTTTTTTTGGCATTGGTAAACAGATCACGCACCCGACTGGCCCCGACCCCGACAAACATTTCGATAAACTGCGAAGCCGAGATACTGTAAAAGGGGACCTCAGCTTCTCCGGCAACCGCCCGCGCCATCAAGGTTTTTCCGGTGCCGGGCGGGCCGGTCAGCAACAAGCCCCGAGGGACCTTCCCGCCCAGTCTGGTAAATTTCTCCGGGTTGCGCAAAAAAGAGATAATTTCCTGAAGTTCCTGTTTCGCTTCGGCGAGCCCGGCGACATCCTCAAAAGTGACCCGGGAATGCTCCCGGGCATAGAGCTGTGCTCCCGATTTGCTGAAGCGTTGCAGCAAACCGCCACCGATGCCGCCTTTTTGCTGTGCTTTGCGAATGATATACCACCAGACCCCGATGATCAGCACCCAGGGCAGCACACCGATGAGAAGGCGCGATCCCAGCGAGGTCCCCTGCACCGGTTCCGCCCTGACCCTGACCTTGAATTTATCCAACAAAGGCATTAATTCCGCATCCGCAACGGGGGGCAGAATGGTTTTGAAGCCGGTAAATTTTTGCTTTCCCTTAAACTGCGCATCGATCGCCTGGGCGGCCGTCAATTCCTGTTCCGCAGCAAATTGACCGGACAGCTTCTCGCCCTGCAGTAAAACCGCTTTGACCTGGTCATTTTTCAGCTCCTGTTTGAACAGGCTGTAAGGAATACTGACGACCGGTTCCGGCTGGCTGGGGGGATAAAAAAACAAAAAGGCCGCATTAAGCCCCAAAATCAGGGCGAAAAAAAGAAGGATTCTTTGCCAATTGAAGGTCATCTGCCCGACTCCATTCGCTTCCGGTAATTTTGAAAGAATAAGCATTGCTCATAGACTGACATATACAATGGTACCAAATCTTCACGGAATCACCTGCGCCACCGGAGCGGAAGATTTGCTATAATAAATCCCGCGCATTGCAGAGCTAACTGGATAAAAATCTTTCCCAACTAAAAAAATAAGCCAGAAGGAGTATTAATGATGATGAATAAAATAACCTGGTTCGGTCACGCAACTCTCGGTCTGGAAACAGCCGGTTTCAAATTGATTATCGATCCGTTTTTCAGCGGCAATCCGGCCGCATCGACCAGCGCGGACAAGGTCGCTGCGGACTTTATCCTGGTCAGCCACGGCCATGGCGACCATATCGGCGACACCGTGGCGATCGCCCAGCGCACTGATGCAACGGTGATCAGTAATCATGAAATTGTCACCTGGCTCGGCAAGCAGGGGGTGGAAAAAGTTCACGGCCAGCATCTCGGCGGCGGCTTCAAGTATCCCTTCGGCTATCTGAAGCTGACCCTGGCCTTGCATGGCTCGCAGCTGCCGGACGGCTCCTATGGCGGCAATCCGGCCGGTTTTCTGCTCACCTGCAACGACGGTAAAAAGATCTACCTGGCTCAGGACACCGGGCTGTTCGGCGATATGAAACTGATTGGGGAGGAAGGTCTGGATCTGGCCGTGATTCCCATCGGTGATAATTACACCATGGGGCCGGACGATGCCCTGCGGGCAGTCAAGATGCTGCAGCCGAAAGCGGTCATCCCGATCCATTACAACACTTTTGAGCTGCTCAATCAGGATGCCGCCGGCTGGGCCAAGCGGGTTGCCGATGAAACCGGGAGCAAGGCGATCATTCTTAAACCGGGGGAAAGCTACACCTGTTAAGCAGGCTACGAAGGAAAAAGCGGTCCGCTTAGGACCGCTTGCGGGCCTCATTCAGGAATAGTCCCCGATCAAGGGTTCCCCAAGCGCTGAAGCTGTTGAAAACCGTCAGCCGGATCGCCAGGATGACGGTCAAGGCGGTGCCAACAAAGATGGCAATAACAATGGCGATCTGATACTTGATGGCGGTCATGGGGTTGCCGCCGCCCAGGATGACTCCGGTCATCATTCCCGGCAAGGCCACCAGGCCGATGGTCGACATGGTCGCAATGGTCGGGGCCAGGGATGCCTGCCAGGCCTCCTGGAGATAAGGGAACAGCGCCTCCCGCAGTGTCGCCCCTTGGGCCAGGCTGAGCAAATACGCTTTTTCCTGTTTGCGCAGGGCTTCGTAGAAAGTTCGAATGCCGATAATATCGGCCCGCAGGCAGTTACCGAGAATCATCCCGCCAATCGGTATCAGATATTGAGCGTCCAGCGCGGCAGGACCGTCCAGCACCAACAAGACGAAAAACAGCAGCGGCACCAGAACCCCGATCAGCAGGGCCAGGAAAACACCACCGGCCAGGCGGCGCAGGCGCAGGTTGCAGCCCCGGACAATCGACAGGTCGGCAACAATCACCATGACCAACAGCCAGGCACCGGTGGCCCAGAGGCTGTTGAGAGCAAAAATCACCTGCAGATAAAACCCCACGAACAGCAACTGCACGGTCATGCGCACGGCAGCCAACAGGGTCTGGCCGACCATCGGCACGCGAAGCCAGAGCATGATCGCCAGAGGAATCAGCAACAGCAGGTAGCCACTGCCCAGCCGCCAGAAACTGATATCAATGGTACTCATGACATCCTCCCCTGTAATTCCGCCAAATTGACGATCCGGTCGGCAACCCCGAGCCATTCTTGATCATGGGAGACGGACAAGACCGTCAATTCTGCCGTTGCCGAGAGCAGATCGATCACCGCCTGTTTGGAAACCTGGTCAAGGGCTGACGAAGCCTCGTCCAGCAACAGAATCCTGCGGTCCAGAAGCAGGGCAGCCAACAGAGCGATGCGCTGTTTCTCGCCGCCGGACAGATCGGTCACCCGCTCGGTGAGCAAAGCCTCCGGCAGCAACAATTGCTCCAGCAACTGCGGTATCCGCTGCAGGTTGCCCCACAGCGGACGATTGCCGGCAAAGGAAAACGGGCGTTCCAGGACCTCTCGGACCGTCCCCTCTCCCAGTTCCGGCTCCTGCGGGACATAAGCCATGCGGCCCCTGAGCCGCCAGACCGTGGTTGGAGTCAAAAGTTCACCACCGATCCGAATGGTTCCGGAATAGATCGGAACAAATCCCAGCAGGCAACGCAGCAGGGTCGACTTGCCGCAGCCGGAAGGACCGCTTAAGGCAACCTTTTCCCGGTCCTGAATCCGCAGATCCACGGCGCGCAGAATCTGCCGTCCATCCATAGCCACCGTCAATTGTTCAATGCTCATGGTCGCTGCTTGCAAAACCGGTCCTCCAGGGTCATCGGCACCATCATGTGTTGCCAGGCAAGAGAACAAATCCTATACCAAAACGGCGGCAGAACAAGGCTATTTTTTTATCTATGCAAAGGGCAAAGCGCTTTTCTCGCTGTCGTTCCGACAACAGCCGATAAAAACTATTTGCGCAGTTTTCATTTTTGCCATATCATATAATCATAATATGATTAAATGATATGGTGATTGATCGATATCAGCACACAAGACGGTCGCCGAAAGGAATCAATCATGGAACAAAACGGAGCGGAAACAGTCAAAAGGACCCGGCTGCATGAGCAGGTGGCCCGGACCCTCAGTCTGCAGATCCTCAACGGTGACATCCCGCCTGAGTCTCTGTTGCCGAACGAAGACGCCCTCTCCCGCCAGTTCGGCGTGAGCAAACCAGTGATTCGTGAAGCGATCAGCTTCATGGACGCAAAAGGACTGGTCCGTGCCCGCCCCAGAATCGGCACCCGGATCTGCACGCCCGCCAACTGGGTTCTGACCGACCCGGTGCTGCTGAAATGGCGGATGGAAGCCGGGCCGGAGCAGGCACTGATCGACGACCTGCTGGAGCTACGCAGCATCATTGAACCGATAGCCGCGGGACTCGCCGCCAAACGAGCCACACCGGAATGCCGCGCAAAAATCGACCGGGCCATACAAGCAATGAGTACGGGAAGTTCTCTGGAAGATCATATTGCCGCTGACATCGCATTCCATCAGGCCATTATCGAAGCCAGCGGGAACCAACTGCTCATCAGCTCACTCAGGCCGGTCCTCGAACACACCATAGGCTCCAGCTTTGAGCACTTCATCACCTCTTTTGCCGCGGCCAAAGCATCGGTTGCATTTCACCAGGAGGTGGTAACGGCCATTTACCAGCAGGACGAGCCGGGCGCGGTTGCGGCGATGCGCAACGTCATCGAACGTTCCGCAACCGACATTCATAATTCGGTTGGCCGGCACGGCCACGCTTGAGGAGCCCCGCGAAACACCCAGAAATAAGATCGTCAGTGCGCGTTTTTGCGCAATGATTTTTCAACCATGACCGAACCATAGGCTTTTGCCAAAGCAACTGTTCAAGCAGGAGTAAAAAAGATGAAAATCACTGCCCTTGAAACCCTTGTCCTCAAGGAATTCAACAATGTCACCTGGGTCCGCGTGCATACCGACGAAGGCATCACCGGCATCGGTGAAACCTATTACGGCTCGGGAGCCGTCAGCGCCCATCTCCACGAAACCCTGGCGGGCCGGCTGCTCGGCAAAGATCCGCTGCGGATTGAAGAACTGAACCGGGAGATGGTCAATCTGCCCCTGGCCCAAGCATCCACCGGCGCCGAATACCGGGCCGCCTCAGCCGTCGACATCGCACTCTGGGACCTCTACGGCAAAGTCGTCAACCAACCGGTCCATCAGCTGCTGGGCGGGCTCTGTTGGGACAAGCTGCGGGTCTACAATACCTGCGCTGGTTATCGCTATGTGCGCGCTGCCAACATCCGCCCGGTGGATACCTGGAACTTCAGCGCCGACGGTCCTTACGAAGACCTGCAAGGCTTCATGGAACGCCCCGGCGAGCTGGCCCAGAGCCTGCTTGAGCAAGGGATTACCGCCATGAAGATCTGGCCTTTCGATCCAGCGGCCCTGGCCAACAAAGGCCGCTATATCTCAGCGGCTGAGCTGAAAAAAGCCCTCCATCCGTTTGAAGAAATTCGTAAAGCTGTCGGTGACAAAATGGACATCATGGTCGAATTCCATTGTCTGTGGGACCTGCCGACCGCCAAACAAATCGCCCGTGAACTGGAACCCTTCAAACCCTACTGGTTCGAGGATTCCATCCGCATGAATTCGCCCCAGGCGCTGGCCGAGTACGCACGCTCCACCCCGGTCAGGGTCTGTGCCAGTGAAACCCTGGGCTCGGCAGCGCCTTACAATGAAATGCTGCGCCATGACGCAATTGATGTTGTTATGGTGGATATCTGCTGGACCGGCGGTATCACCGAGGCACGGAAGATCGCCATCCTTGCTGATATCCACCATAAACCTTTTGCGCCGCACGACTGTACCGGTCCCATTGGCCTGGCCGCCGCCGTGCACACCGCGTTAAGCCAGCCGAACTCGCTGATTCAAGAGACCGTCCGCGCCTTTTACACCGGCTGGTACAAAGAGGTCGTCACCACCGTCCCCACCATCAAGGACGGCTTTGTCTACCCAATGGAAGGGCCCGGCCTCGGCATCGACCTGCTGCCGGAAGTCATGGAGCGCGACGACCTGATCATCCGCAGATCCGAACTGTAACCACGCCCGGCACAACCGGGACATGACAACTGACACGCTTTGGCTGCAACAGACCGGAGCCTGTTCAAATCAACCATAATGGAGTTATTGACAATGTCACTGATCAAACAATTATTCGACCTGAGCGGCAAAACCGCGCTGATCACCGGCGGCAGCCGCGGCCTGGGCAAGGACATGGCCCGCGCCCTGGCTGAAGCCGGCGCCAAAATCATCCTCAACGGCCAGAACCAGGAGACCCTGGCCGCGGCTGCCAAAGAATTCAGCGCCGCTGGACACGAGGTTATGACCCTGCCCTTTGATGTGCGCAACGAAGCCAGTGTTGTCGACGCCTTCGCCACCCTCGACGAGCAAAACATCACGGTGGATATCCTGGTCAACAACGCCGGCATTCAGCATCGCCAGCCGATGGTCGAGCTCTCCAGTGCCGACTGGCAAAAAGTCATCGACACCAACCTGACCAGTGCGTTCTTGGTCGGCCGCGAAGCTGCCAAGCGGATGATCCAGCATGGCCAGGGAGGTAAAATCATCAATATCGGTTCCCTGACCAGCGATCTGGCTCGCGCTACCGTCGCCCCGTACACCGCGGCCAAAGGCGGCATCAAACTGCTGACCAAATCGATGGCTGCGGAATGGGCCAAATTCAACATCCAGGCAAATACCATCGGCCCTGGCTATATGCTGACCGAAATGACCCAACCCCTGGCCGACGATCCCACCTTCGACGGCTGGGTCAAAGGGCGTACCCCGGCCGAGCGCTGGGGACTCCCCGCCGATCTGATGGGCACCGTCATCTTCCTGAGTTCTGCGGCCTCGGCCTATGTCAACGGACAGATTCTTTATGTCGACGGCGGGATGAGTTCGGTGTTGTAAATACGCGCTAAACCAACAGGCTCATCCGTTCTTAGGATGAGCCTGTATTTTATCCGGAGAGCAGAAAAACCCTTTTCAACCCCGCTTTCAGCCCACCTCTCTTTTCCAAACCATTCACTGATTCAGGTGTAGCTCAATAAATGGTAGACTGTCCCGAAGGGCGCTAGTTTAGTTTCCAATCTGAAAACTTAATGATTGCCATCCAGTGTTTCTGAATGACAACTAATTTAAGCAACTTTTCAGTAAACTCGGGACTTTCCCAAGAGTTTGCGAGCCATGCAACTGTCGCGGTTAACACCGCACAGACCTGGGTCAGCCCCCGTGCGGGGACAGTCCCGGTTTTGCTGCAAGCGACTCTTAAACTAATACCATTCTAGACTGTCACTATTTAAAAAAACAGCCCACGGAGGAGATATGGTCGCTGAAGAAATCGGAACGACATTAAGCCAGCACATTATCAAGACGCAGAAGAATTTCCCCCAAGCCAGTGGAAGGTTCACCAGGATCTTTAACGAATTGGCCACCTGCGGAAAAATTATTTCCAGTTACGTCAGAAGAGCAGGAATTGTCGATATTTCCGGAAAGCGGGGCACAACAAATATTCAGGGGGAAGAACAGGCCAAACTTGATGTCATCGCCCACAATATCTTTGTCAACCGCATTCTCGAAACAGGGCTGGTGGCGGGGGTCCTCTCTGAAGAAAGCGAAGAAATTATCGAAGCAAAGGAGGAATACTCCCGGAACGCCAATTACGTTATTGCCACCGACCCGCTGGATGGCTCATCCAATATCGACGTCAACGTATCGGTCGGAACCATATTCTCCCTTTTGAGAAGAAAATCGCCTATCGGAGAACGCTGCACAAAAGAGGACTTTCTTCAACCGGGCAGTAACCAGATTGCAGCGGGATACATTCTTTACGGCTCCAGCACGATCTTCACCTATACGTCCGGTAAGGGGGTTTTCTGTTTTACCCTCGACCCAACCGTTGGCGAATACCTTCTTTCCCACTCGAAATTGAGAATTGCGAAAGAGGGGGGAATATTTTCGGTCAACGAGGGAAACAAAAAATTCTGGGACAAGGGCGACCAGCAACTGCTTGATTATTTTCTGGGCAATCATGCAGACAATAATGAGCCCTACATCGCACGTTACATCGGTTCTCTCGTCTCAGACTTCCACAGGAATATCCTGAAGGGTGGAATTTACCTCTATCCCCGTGCAACAAAAAACGGAAAAAGGGACAACGGCAAACTTCGCCTGCTTTACGAAGCCAACCCCCTGGCGTTTGTTGTTGAACAAGCCGGAGGGGCCGCAACGGAAGGCGAGACCAGGATTCTCGATATCGTGCCCACGGGAATCCATCAACGGGTGCCGCTCTATATCGGCAGCAAAAGAGAGGTCGAGCTGGCGGGAAAATTTACCGAGCTATCATAAAGAGCGATATTTCACCGTGACTGAACCATTGGTCGGCTTTTTCCTTAGGAGAACTCTCAGGGTAGTGTATTGATCTTTTCAGTCATTCAGTATCTTGTCCCGAATGGCGCTCGGTTAAGCACTTTCGTAGCAAACTCGGGACTGTCCCAAGCCCTATCTGGGGCTGTCCCAGATGTTTGCGGGCCTTGGAACGCGGCGGTTAACACCGCAAAGACCTGGGACAGCCCCCGTGCGGGGACAGTCCCGGTTTTGCTGCCAGCGACTCTTAAACGAGCCCCATGCTATCTTGTCCCCGGATTTTTAGTCATCCCAAAATTCTCTCAGCACCTGTTCCTTGTTTGCAGCGGTAAACTGACAATGAAATCGTTTAGTATTACTGCTGGCCTGATCGATTTCTTCGGTAAACATTCCGATCTGCACACCCGTGGGCTGAAGGCCCTCCAACAGCGAATACACCTGGGCATTGACCTCGTCAGGGGTCAGGTGCCGATTGTCCTTCTCGGCCAGCATGTTTCTTTCGTACCAAGATGTCTGCGCGGGATTGATCGAGAGCAGGGTCAGGTACTTGATATCGATGCTGTGCAGAAGCTTCAAAGTTCCGGCAACGTGGCGTTCCGAGAACTTCAAGCCCCCGACTCCCGGCATTAACATGGCAGACACATCGATACCCGCCTTGACCAGTTTCTGCGCAGCAACAATCATATCAGCACAGGTGCAGTCCTTGTTGATGTAATTCAGAACCTCATCGGAACCGCTCTCAAGCCCCCAGTAAATCAAGGACAGCCCGGCATCTTTGAGCCTTTTCAACTCGTCGGCAGACTTTTCCAGGATCGAGGCGGTTCGGCCATACAGGGAGATTTTCTGAGGAGCCAAGGTCTCCCGCGCATAATCCAGGGATGACAACAGCAATTCGGTCGCAACCCCCAGCGAGTTTCCGCTGCCGATAAACAATCTCTGGATCCGTGATTTCTCTGCCCCTATCGATTCAGCAACACCATCGACATGCGCTTTAAACGCTGCGAAGGATTTGGTATCGGCTGGCATATCAGTGTACTCGGAGCAGAAAGTGCACTGGTTGTAGTCACAGCCGGTAGTGAGTTCCAACCGTAACACATGGGCTTTTCTTTCGGAGGGGGGTGATGACAGGGTCGGCGAACTGAACAGGCTCGGGTCCCGGTAGGCTTTGTCACACTCGGGCGCAAGCACGGGAAAAATCCGCTCCAGTACGGCAACCAGCTCAACACCGTCAACCTTCAGGAAGCCATTATCAAGCAGAAATTGGACAGCACGCTCCGCAGCAAAAGCATAGACCGAAGAATCAAGGCTGGCGCGCATCGATCTGAGCAGGGCATCATTCAGGAAATAATCCGCCACAGCGTAAAAATCCTGGTGCCGGGCGAGGAGATGCTCCGACGTCACGACCTCAAGCTCCTGATCGGCAAGCTCCTTATTAAACAGATCCGCCGTAAAACGCCCGGCCGTGGAATAAAACCTGACCAGTGAGCCCCCGGCCGCTTGCTCGATAATAAAACCTTCACTCCCCGGCTTGACGTGAATATTGGCGCTCGCCATTTTCACCCTCACCCTGGCCCCCGTTTTTAACTCCACGCAATCCTCAAGACCAAGGGCTTGAATCAGGACCGGAAGTAGGTATTTTTTTAAGGCTGGGTAAGATATCTCGCTTGAGACAACGGCAGGAACAGCAAGGTCTTGATTGATCCTGGCCGCCAAGGCACGCACTGCCTTTTCGATCACCCCGGCTTTATCAGCCTGCTGCTCAAATAGCGGAGCGATCCCGGCAAAGTAAGGAAACAGGCTGTAAATGCCGTGGCTCTTCAATTTACTGAGCAATTTGTCCCGGGTCATCCGGTGACCGTATAGCTGCCTGAGCATCCACAGTAATTCATCTTGACTGACAAACATAAGCTCACGACCTGAATAGGTTTTCAATAACCTGCAAAAACACCAATTGTCCAGGCGCCGCCGGGATCAGGACTGCGCTGAGTAGAGTTCCAGTTTCCGGTACAGGGTGGCAAGGCTGATGTTCAATTCTTTGGCGGCCTGGGTTTTATTCCCGGCAGTAATTTTCAGGGCTGCCAGGATACTGTTCTTCTCCAGTTCGTCGAGGGGCACGATCCGCCTCGAATCAATGGAGACAGAATCTCTTCGTCGCAAATCTTCCGGAAAATCAACAAAATCTATTTTGTCTTCCAGACACATCGCCACGGCGTATTCAATGGTATTCTGCAGCTCCCGGACATTGCCCGGCCAGTCATAATGAACCAGGCAGTCTGCAGCTTCCGGGGTAAAAGACATCTGTCCTCTGCCACACTGTTGCGTTGTTCTGTCCAGAAAACGGCGGGCCAGGGGCAAAATATCCTCCCGCCGTTCCCGCAGTGGCGGAATCTTCAGTTCGATCACCTGCAGCCGATAAAACAAATCCTGCCGAAAAGTTCCGGCCTGCACCTCCTCGGCCAGTTTCTTGTTAGTGGCCGCGACAATGCGAAAATCCACCGGGCGGGCACAGGTTTCTCCGACCCGGCAGATCTCTTTTTCCTGCAGAACCCGTAAAATCTTGACCTGCATCCCCGGCGATATTTCACCGATTTCATCAAGGAACAGGGTGCCACCGTCCGCGGCTTCAAAAAAACCGGCCCGATCTTTCGTGGCCCCGGAAAAGGCCCCTTTAACGTAACCGAAGAGCTCACCTTCCAGCAAACTTTCGGTGATCGCCCCGCAATTGATCGCCAGAAAGGGCATCTTGGCCCGGGGTGAACGCTCATGAATGAAGCGGGCCATACGCTCTTTACCGGCCCCGGTTTCACCGGAGATCACCACTGAAGAATCTCCTTTGGCGACCCGTTCGGCCATTTCCAGGACCGCCAGCATGGTCGGGCTTTTTGAATAACTGCCGAAGCAACTGTTCTGGTAATCGAGCATATCCAGGCGCTGTTCTTTTTCTTTCAGCTGCTCCTCAACATCTTTGACCCGCTGGGTCAGCAGGGAAAAGATCGCATCAGAAGATTCCAGATCATAGTATTTCAGCTGATCGGCAAACCGTCCGTCCCAATCTTCCTGGTAGCGGGCCTCCACCTGACAGAGAGAATCGCCTTTGCCCTGACAATGGGTTTCGATAAAAAAGACATTGCGGCCGCGCCATTTGGAGACAAAGCCACTGGCAAAACCGGTCAGGGTCCAACAGACACATTCATCCGTCACACCGTAATGGAGGCGGTGCTGCTCTGCCTCATAAGAATCCTTCCAAACAGTACGGATCAGTGGCTCTCCGTCAGTACCGTCACTTTTTTCATTGGAGACTGGGGTCAGGTGCCCATACAGGGAATGCATGTACGGCCCGGTAAAATGACGCTGAATTGAATCCAATGGGTCCCTTTCCAGCATTTCGGCCAGCCGCCAGCCTTGCGCGTAACCGAACCGGGTCAGGATGGATTTGGTCGTGGCAAGTCCCAGAGTGTCGATCAGGTTTTTGCGCAATAATCCATGGGCAAAAGCGTCAAAAAGCAGGGTGCGCTGCTTTTCAAAAAAACGGATAATCCCGCTGCCGTCATCGCGGGAAAGAAATTCGTTGAAATTCAAAAAATTCCAGTGCATGAACCAACCCTCTCAAACTGCAATGGTCATTTCTCATTTTGCAGTAGCTTGTTGCATATTCGCCGATCAAACCACCAAAAGCCAGCATTTTCATACATGGCACATATCCTGCTGAACACAATGGCTATTCAGCTGAATAAAACTTTATTGATGATTTCCTCACCGGTGAGCAACCGCCCGTCGATTCTGTCCATGAATCGCCGGCTGTTTCTTTACTTTGACCTGGTATGTGCCAAAAAGGAGATTTGTATGGTTAAGCGACAAAGACTGTCGTACTTCAAAGGCATCTGCGGATGCCTGCTGCTACTCCCCCTGCTGACGTTAATTTCCTGCAGTGATAACGATGACAAACACAGTTCTTCTCTGCCGCAGCTGAGCGCTGCGGAAAGTTCTCAATTACTGACCTGTACAGATTTGGCAAGCCAGTTTTCTTTTGCCAACACCGAAATCACTTCGGTGGAAACGGTCACAGCCGGAACCCTGACCGTCGGCGACCATAACATCGCTGAACATTGCCTTGTCACCGGCAAAATGAACGAGCGCGCCAGCTCGGTCGACCCCAGCGTCGAAGACGCCAGCTATGCCATCGGCTTTGAGATGCGTCTGCCCGTCGACTGGAACGGCCGCTTTTTCTATCAAGGCAACGGCGGCCTGGACGGTGTTGTGAAACCGGCAGTCGGCGCTGTCAGCGGCGGCGGCTTCCTGACCAATGCCTTGGACATGGGCTTTGCCGTGATCAGCTCCGATGCCGGACACAGTGGTTACAATCCGCTTTTCGGCCTCGATCCCCAGGCCCGCCTGGACTACGGCTACAACGCCGTGGCCAGCCTGACCCCCATGGCCAAAGCGCTGATTACAGCAGCCTACGGACGTGGTCCGGACCGTTCTTACATCGGTGGCACTTCCAACGGTGGCCGTCACACCATGGTCGCCGCGACCCGCGAACCGGAAGAATACGACGGCTATCTGGCCGGCGCACCGGGCTTTCATCTGCCCAAAGCGGCTATTGCCCAACTGTTCGGTGCTCAGCAGTATGCCAATGTGCTCAAAGATGAAGGGATAACTCCGGAACTATCCGGCTCCGTCTCCAACCTCAACCTGGCTTTCACTGAAGAGGAACGGCAATTGGTGGCCAACGCCATCCTGGAAAAATGTGACGACCTCGACGGTGCAACAGACGGCATGGTCGAAGATGTCGAAGGCTGCCACAACAGCTTCGACCTGCTCACCGATGTTCCGACCTGTAGCTCGGCTCGTGATGGAAGCTGCCTGTCGGAGGCTCAGAAGAGCGCCATCACTGCTATTTATTCCGGAGCCCGCAACAGCAAGGGGGAAGCCCTCTACAACGACTGGCCGTTTGATCCGGGTTTGATCAGCAGCGGCTGGGCGGCCTGGGAATTCAACAACTCGGTCTCCAATCGTGATCCGGTTTCCGCCGCCTTCACTTTCATGACCCCGCCGGAAGACCCGAGTGTGAAGGATGACACTCTCGGCTACGCCCTTAATTTCAACATGGACACTGATGCCCCGAAAATTTTTGCAACCAGCGGCATCTATACCGAAAGCGCCTGGTCTTTCATGGTCCCGGTCAATGAAACCGACCTGAGCGTGTTGCGTGATCGCGGCGCCAAGATGATCGTTTATCATGGGACTTGCGACCCGGTCTTCTCGGTTAACGACACCACCGACTGGTACGACGCCGTTACAGAAGCCAATGACGGCGATGCCACCGACTTTGTCCGTTTCTTCCGGGTGCCGGGCATGAGCCATTCCCGCAAAGGGATTTCCACCGACCAGTTCAATGCTCTCTCCGCTCTGATCGATTGGGTCGAGAAAGGCGTAAAACCTGACCGGATCATCGCAACGGCCCGGGGCGATATCAACAATCCGGGCGGGCAGAATCCTGAAATTCCGAGCAACTGGGATCCGAACCGAACCCGGCCGCTGTGCCCCTACCCGAAAATCGCGGTGTTCACCGGCACCGATGCGAACAGTGATCAAATTGAAGATGCCGCTAACTTTACCTGCCAGTAAGGCAGTAGCGTTAAGCACCTTCACCGCTTGAACCGCAAGAACAGGGAGGGGCAACCTTCCCTGTCATAAAAAAACCCCCTGCTCTCAATTAAGAGCAGGGGGTTTTTCACGGTCTGCCCCTGGTCCGCGAGAGTCCGAGCGTACCGGATAAGAGCAGCTGGCAATCTTTAAGTTTTCAGATTGGAAACAAGCAGTTTTCCGTTGTGGCAAGGACATCAAGGGCTTACGCGGAGGCGTACACCGCAACGCCACACCAGTCAGCCTGCAGATTGACGCTGCTACGGCGGCAAATGTACAACAAATTGCGGGAGAACGGTTAACTCCGAACCGTCTGCAAGCGTGGATCCGCAGACAATATGGTGACCGGTCGACCGGCAATGATTTCCGCACAGCGTTCCAGGGTTTCACTCTCCAGACGCTGCATGGCTTCTGCGGTGTAAAAGGTCAGATGCGGCAGCAGCAGAACATTATCCATCCGGTAAAGAGCGTTCAAGGGGTGATCATGCCGATTCAGCGGCTCCCGACTGAAAACATCCAGTCCGGCAGCAGTGATATGTCCCTGTTGCAGGGCTGCCCGCAAGGCCTGTTCATCAACCAGGGCACCACGCGCGGTATTGATAAAAATGGCGTTTTTCTTCATGACCGCAAGCTCGCCGGCACCGATCAGCTGGCGGGTTTCTTCAGTGAGTACCGCGTGTAATGACACAAAATCGGCCGAGGCCAGCAGCGCATGCAAATCGGCCACTTTTTCGATCCCGACGGCGGCCAGTTCCTCGTGACTTTTGTACGGGTCGTAACCAAGGACGCGCGCCCGGAATCCGGCTCCCATCATGCGGGCCAGACGCTGACCGATACGACCGCAACCGACAATTCCCAGGGTTTTCCCGGCAATATCCATCCCGAGCCAAACCGGCGTCGGCCAGACCCAATCGTCTGTACGCAGCCGTTTCTGTATTTGCGGCAGCCGTTTTGCCAGGCTTAACAACAAGGCAAACGCCCCTTCAGCGACGGTTTCTTCGGCATAATGCGGAATATTCACCAGCGCAATACCACGGGCATGTGCGGCACCAATGGCAATGGCGTCAATCCCAACCCCGTATTTGACAATCCCTTTCAGAAAAGGTGCGGCAGCGATCACCTGAGCGGTAATCGGTGTATAGCACGTCAACAGCAGTTCGGTGTCGCTGACGGCTCGGCAGAGCTCCCCTTCACTGATACTTTCCGGCAGCAGCACCAGATCATGCCCCCAGGACCGCAACGTTGCATCGAGCAAAGGGGTTTCCAGTTCCCGATCAGTCCGGAGAATTTTCATGTTTACGCCTTTGCGCAAGGGTGGTTAGGACGTGCGGCCCTAGCTGCAGACCTCGGCGACTGCTTTCAGCAGGTTTTTGATATCACCGGGATGAATATCCCCGATATTGCCAATGCGAAACGTATCAGCACCGGTCACTTTGCCCGGATAAATAACAAACCCGCGTTTTTTCAGGTCTGCATAGAACGTTGCAAACCTGTAGGCGGGATTATCCGGGCTGAGGAAGGAGGTAATAATCGGTGATTGCAACGCATCCGGCAGCAAAGTTTGGAAACCAAGGTCGCGCATGCCTGCAACCAGCAGCCAATGGTTGGCGTGGTAACGCTGCTGGCGGCTTTCAACGCCTTCCTGATCCAGTTCGTCCAAAGCCTGTGCGAAAGCGCGCACCACATGAGTCGGCGAGGTAAACCGCCACTTCCCCCGCCCTTTTTCCATCGCCTGCCACTGATCGTACATATCCAGGCTCAACGAGCGGGCATTGCCTGCGGTTTCTGCCATGGCTGAGGTTTTTGCCAGGATAAAGCCGAAACCGGGGACGCCCTGGATACATTTATTGGCGCTACTGACCAGAAAGTCGGCTTCAACGTCGGCCATATCGAGGGGAACGCCACCAAAACTACTCATCGCATCGACGATAAAAACCTTGCCAAAGTCTTTGACAATAGCACCGATGTCCTTGATCGGGTTGAGCATCCCGGTGGTCGTCTCGCAATGCACAACCGCCACATGTGTAATGGTCGGATCCTGTGCCAGGTTGCGCCGCAACAGATCAAGATCGGGACTGCCGAGTTCGCCACTATCCTGGGCCTGCACCGGAATTTTATTGTAGCGGGCAATCTCGACGATCCGGTCGCCGTAGGCACCGTTGTTGAGTACCAGTAATCTACCCTGGGCAGGAACTGCGGTGGCGACGGCAGCTTCCACCGCAAAAGTTCCACTGCCCTGCATCAGCACGCAGGTATAACCGGGCTGTGGCGTTGCCAGGGCAACCAGCCTGGCGCGGATTTTTTCGACAATCTGATTATAGTCATCATCCCAGGTGCACCAGTCCCGCAGCATCACTGAACGCACCGACTTGGTCGTGCTCAGAGGCCCTGGGGTCAACAACAGATAGGGATTATCGGGAATAAAACTCAGATCCATATGGCATCCTTTCAAATAATTCGATTCAACGATTGTTCAGGCCGAGGTCGTTTTTGACCTGGTCCAGGCTGGTTTCAAGAATCGTCAGCGCGGTTTCCATCTCGGCGTCACTGATAGTCAAAGGCGGGGTCAGGGTTAAAACCTTCCCGCCGGAAACTTTAAAACTGAGTCCGGCAGACAGTGCGGCATATAAAACACGCTCAGCAATCTCCGTTGCCGCGACTCCCGAGCCTGCGGGAGCCGTAATTTCCAACCCCAGCATCAATCCGAGACCGCGTGCCGCCGCAACGCAGGGGTGATGGCTGCACAGTTGCTGCAAAAAAGCGAGCACGTCGACACCCAGATGTTGCGCACGCGCCAGCAAGCCTTCCTCTTCGATAACATTGAGAGTCGCCAGCGCGGCCGCACAGCCGACCGGGCTTTTCTCATGGGTATAGTGTCCAAGCGCCTGTGTTGCCGCGATATCCAGGTCTTCCCGCACCATGATCGCCGCCAGAGGAAACACGCCGCCGCCAAGCCCTTTGCCGATGCACAGCATATCGGGAGTGACCCCGTAATGATCGCAGGCAAACATATACCCGGTCCGCCCCAGGCAAATAGGGATCTCGTCGAAGATCAGCAGCGCACCATGGCGATCACAGATCCGCCGCACCTGCTGCCAGAATTCCGGGGGCGGAATATGAATGGTGGTGCAGCGCATTGGTTCGGCAATGAACGCCGCGACATCCCCTTCATGCTCCATGACATAGTCGATATAGGCGGCCGCTTGCTGCCAGCTCAGTGGTTCCGCACCAAAACATTCAGCCGCTGGCGGCGGCACCTGGATACAACCGGGCAGCAACGGCCCCATATTGCGCCGAAACAGCGCTTCGCCGCCGACGGAAATGGTGTCCAGCGAAGCCCCATGGAAGGCATCCCAGAAACTGAGGATCTTGAACCGGCCGGTCGCCAGCCGGGCCAGTTTCAGGGCAATGCCATTAACCGCGGCACCGCTCGGCGCGAAAAGCATTTTATTCAGATTGCCGGGGGACAGCGCGGCCAGTTTGCGGGCCAAGGCAACGGCCGCCCGGTTGGTAAAACGGCGCGGCGAAAAAGGCAGCCGTTCGAGCTCGTCGTGAATAGCGGCGATAACGCGCGGATGACCGTAGCCAACCTGGTGGGCGCTGTTGCCGTGAAAATCGAGATAGGTCTTCCCGGTCAGATCAACGATATGGCTGCCTTTACTCCCCGCCAGGGCGGTCAGACAAGGGGTGGACAGGGATTGATGCAGAAAATATTTTTCATCTTCGCTCAGCAGGGCTTTGGTCTCTTCATCGAGATGTCCGGCCTGCCAGTGGCGCCGAGCGCTGGACAAATTGATATCGCCCTCGGTCCGATCCAGATCGGGTTGAAACTGCGCGGTCATTAATTCCTCCAAGCCTGGGTTTTACTGCGGAAGAGCCGACTGATCCCCTCAAAGAGCATTTTCATGAGGACATTGGTCAGGACGATCAGCATGCACATCGCGGCGGCCGGAGCGGTATCGCCGGCGTCATCCATATTGACGACTGCCACCGAAGCCAGGGGCAGATCACTGGTATAGAGAAAAATCACCGCCGAAACGGTCGCCATGGCGCTGACAAAATAAAAAGCGGCGATTTCGAGCAGGGCGGGAAAACAGACCGGGACAATAACCCGCATGAAGGTGACATAAAAAGGGACCGACATCGACTCCGACACCGCTTCGAACTCCTTGTCGAGCTGGCGTAACGCTGTGGTCGCGGTCAGAAAACTGACTGTATAGAAGTGAATAATATTGGCCATGACCAGCAGCGCCATGGTGCCGTACAGGAAACCGAAGGGATTGGGCATGCTGATTCCGATCAGCGGTATCGTGATATGCGGAGCGTTGAAAAAGAAAATATACGCGATGCCGATGACCAGCCCGGGTAACGCCAGCGGGATGATCGAGAGGAAATAACCGACCTGCCGTAATAATTGCATCCCCTTGGTTTTTTCGATCAGGTAGGCACTGATAAACGTGATGGCCGAGCCGCACAACGCCGTCCACAGCGACATTCTGATACTGTTGAAAAAAGCACTGTACCCGCCGCCGCCGACAGCATTGAATTGGTAATGTCCCAGGGTCCAGGTCTGCGGATAAATCTCGGGATTAGTAAAACTGTAAGGCCACATTTTAACCAGCGAAGCCACGCCGGCCATAAAAACCATGGTCAGAATGAACAACGCAATCAAGCCACAGAGGATAAAAAAGCAACTGTCCCGCAATGTCTGCGGTTTCGGCGTATAGGGAACACTACGCGCCGTAACCACGGCCACAGCCCGCCGTTGGACAATACGATCGGCAATGAAAGCCAAGACGGTCGGTGCCAATAAAATAATACTGACAGTCGCTCCCATGCCGAAATTCTGCTGTCCGATCACCTGCTTGTAAATATCCACCGCCAAAACATTGAACTGCCCACCAACCACCTTCGGGGCTCCGAAATCGGTAAAGGAGAGGGTAAAGGTGACAAAAACAGCGCTGAGCAGCCCGAACTTGATACTCGGCAGCGTAACGGTGAAAAAGGTTTTCAGACTGCCCGCCCCCATGCTCTCGGCCGCTTCATACAGCCGAGCATCCGTCGTCGACACCGCGACCAGCAGAATCATAAAAGCGGGAGGAAAGGTAAAAACCACCTCGGCGATCACCACTCCGGTAAAACCGTATAGCCCGATATCCCAGGCCAGAAAGGGAAAACTTTCAAAAAAACCGGTCGTGATCAACCCTTTGTTGCCAAACAGATAAACCAGCGACAAACCATACAGCATGGTCGGGGCAAACAACGGCAACATGGCCACCAACCGATAGAACCCCTTGCCCATCATGCAGGTCCGCTTGATACCGTAGGCATAGGCAAAAGCAAGGGTAACGGAGATGACAGTACTGTAAAAACCGACCTTTAACGAATTGGACACCGCCTGGGCCAGACTGGTATCGGAGAGATGGTTGCCGAGATACACAAGAGCCAGCACGGCCTGCGTCCCCATCAGCATCAGAACGGCAAAAGTCAGCAGTCGGTTGCGGCGGTCCGCCGGGACCGGCCGAACAAGGCTGTACATCAGCAGAGCGGACAGACCGCACGTGACCAGGATATAAGCCAGCAAGCCGAGCGTTTTCAGCTGGGAAAGACCGCGAATGCCGAAATAATTGAAAAAATTACGCAGACCGATAAAGCGCTGCACAGTGGTCACATCATGGGCGAGCGGCTTGCCGTCGATCAACCAGTGTTGTCCGGGGCCGCGCGCGATCACGATCGGAGCGACAGCATAGGCCGCATAATCTCCCCGGGTCGGAGCATAGGTCACTTTTTCCAGGCCCTGCTTGCCAAGCACAATCTGCACCGGCCCGAACGTGGCCCGCTGGCCGACCAAGACCAGCAATTTATTATTAAAATAGACCGCCGGCCCGGCGTCTTCCTGGGTCAGGATGATACTGTGCCCGGCAACATCAATTTCCCCGCGAAAACTGTCCGTTAGTTTTTCCGCTTCGGTTGGTTCTTCAATTTTGACGACGAACTCGACGTGGGTGGCGCGATCAAGTAATTCCCCAAGGGGGAAAATCACCCCCACCAGCAACCACAGACATCCCAGGCCGATGAGGACACGGCGAACCCAATCTTCGTTACTGGTGCGAAGACGGACCTGATGGGAAGGATGATTGAGGGACAAGCCTTCAAGGCTGTCTGAACCAGGCATTAGTGTGCAACCTCGACAGGCGGGAAGAGCAGCATTTTTTCTGCCGGCAGTTGCACCTGAAGTTCCATATGATCCTGTAAGCTGATCCCCTCCAGGGTTTCCGTCTGGACATCCAGCTCCAGGTATTTATCGGTATGACCGCCTTCCTGGTGAAGAATCTGCAGATAAAGCCGATCGCTGGCACCGCGAAATTCGATGGTTTCAATGCGGGTACGCAGAATGTTGGCAGCCTTGCGATCTGCCGCAACGATGCGAATATCCTTGGGCCGGATCGCCGCCGTAACGGGACGCCCCTGATAGGGTTCGGCAGCTCCTCGCCGGGTTTTCAGAGCATATTGCCCAAAAGATATCGAACTGGCGTCATGCCCTTTGCAACCGGCCAGAAAATTCATCGAACCGACAAAATCAGCAACAAAAACATTACCGGGATGACAGTACATCTCTTTTGGGGTGGCAAACTGCATCAGCTTGCCCTGATTAAGAACCACCACCCGGTCGGCCATGGTCAATGCTTCTTCCTGATCATGTGTCACCATGATGGTGGTAATTCCCAACTGTTTCTGAATCCGCCGGATTTCTCCCCGCAGGTGACTTCTAACCCGCGCGTCGAGAGCGGATAGGGGCTCGTCCAGCAGCAGTAAAGCGGGGCTGGGAGCCAGAGCTCTGGCCAGGGCGACCCGCTGCTGCTGGCCGCCGGACAACTGCGCCGGATATTTGTGGGCCTGGTCGGCCAGACCCACAAGTTCCAGCATATCCATAGCGCGCGTACGCCGATTCACCACCTGCCGTTTGCGTAATCCGTACATCACATTGCCGACAATGTTGATATTGGGAAATAATGCATAGGACTGAAAGACAATCCCCAGGTTCCGCAAGGCGACCGGCTCCCGTGAAACATCGCGACCGGCAAGCCGGACTTCCCCCTGATTCTGCACTTCAAGTCCGGCAATCACTCTAAGAAGAGTGGTCTTGCCGCAACCGCTCGGCCCGAGGATGGAAACAAATTCCCCCTGCTCGACGGCAAGCGAAATGCTGTCGAGTGCGACAAACGGCCCGAAACTTTTTGAAATGTTCACCAGTTCCAGAAAATGTCCGGCGACTTCGCTCTCTTTTTTCACGGTAAGGCTCCCCGGCTATGGCGTTGACAGGTTATTGACGTGGGGCGCTTTTGCCATCGTAACGTCTGCTCCATTCGTCAAGAATACGCTGGCGATTCTTGGCAGCCCAAGCCAGATCGTTGTCGATCAGCACACTGGTCGGATCAGCCGGCCAGCCTTCCGGAGCATCAACCTTGATGTCGGTGGCAACAATCGGATACACCTTAGCGTACATGGCCATGGCATCATTGCTGATGGCCCAGTCGAGAAAGGTCTTGGCGTCCGGATTGATCCGCGGTTTTTTGATCAGGGCGTTGGCTTCAACATCATAACCGGACCCTTCTTTCGGGAAGGCGATCTCGACCGGCTCACCTTTACTGCGCTGGGTGAAACCCCGGTAGGCGAAAGAAATCCCGATCGGGAATTCGCCTTTTCCAGCCATTTTCGCCGGTTTCGAGCCAGAGTGGGTATACTGGGCGATGTTCTGATGAAGGTGATCCAGATAATCCCAGCCCGCATCTTCCCCCATCAACTGCAGGATGGCGGAAACCGTCAGGAAACCGGTTCCGGAAGAAGCCGGGTTCGGCATGACCAGCAGGCCTTTGTATTCGGGCCGCAGCAGGTTGGCATAGGACTGCGGCATTTTCAGGCCGCGTTTTTTCATTTCAATGGTATTGCCGACAATCCCGGTCACCCACGCCTTAATACCGACCCAATGAGCAACTGCGTTTTTGCCATCCTTCATACTGGCTTTGACTTTTTCGACACCTTTGGGATTATACGGGGCCAGCATGCCCATATCGTCGGCGACCAGCAATGAGGTCGCGGCAGTTCCCCAGACCACGTCAGCGACGGGGTTATCCTTTTCCGCCAGTAGCCGGGCAGTAATGATTCCGGTTGAATCACGAACCAGGTTGAGCTGGATATCTGGATATTTTGCTTCAAAATCTTTGCGGTAAACCGCAATCTCATCGTCTTCCAGGGCGGTATAGACGACCAGTTCGCCAGCCATGACGGCATTGACGCCGACAACAGTCAACAGAGCGAAACAGATGGCGAGGCTGCGTAGCCCCAGGCTTTTGGCAAACGCTTTCATGAATTGTCCTCCTTTGGAGATTAATTGGCGGGTTGTTAATCCTGTTTGGTGACGGCTCAGGGTTTTTCTCCCCTGGCCATATGCGTGTTTATGGTGGCAATCAGTTGCGGAAGGTCGGCAATACTGTCGATGACAAAATGGGCGCCAGCCGCAAGCATCTTGCTGCGCCCCTGTTCTGTCCTCGCCGCCAGTTCCTCCGGGGCAAGACTGATGAATTCCTCATGGCTCAGGCCCAGCATATTGCCGCTCTGGACCACGCCGACACTCCAGGCTCCGGCATTGCGGCCGGAGATCATATCCGGCAGGGTGTCGCCAATATTGACCACTGCGGCCGGCGGAAAAGTTCCAAGCTGCTCAAGGCAATTGAAGATCATCCAGGGCTCCGGACGCCCGCAACGCACATCGTCAGCACAACACGCCGCATCCGGGACAAAACCCTGCTCGGCGCCACAGCGCAGGACAACATCCAGCATAGCCCGGTTGTAACCGGTGGTTGCCGCAACCCGCAGCCCCTGGGTTCGGCACCAGCCCAGCACCTCCGTCACACCGGGGATCAACGTGCCGTAAGCGGGCAACACATCCAGTTGCAAAGGGATAAAGGCAGCATAAAGCGCGTCGATATCCGCTTCGGTCCAGTCGCAACCGTCATGGGTGGCACGCCACTGCTGCATAACCTCGGGCAGAGAAGCCAGCGCATGGATGTGAGCACGCTTTTCCAGTCCCATCGGCTCCCGCGCCTGCTGCACACTGAGCTGCAGCCCATGGCCTTGAAACAATTCGATAAAAGCGCCGGCCGGAGCGGAACTGCCAAAGTCGATAGTCGTTCCGGCGAGGTCGGTTATCACAGCTTTAATCATGCGGATTTCCTCTGTTCGGTAAATTGTTTAATAACTTTTGCTTCTCGGGCGAGGTTGAGAAACGATCCGACCACGTTCAGCTCTTTGTATTCGGGGAGATACACCAGATACTGGTTGGCCACCATGGCACTGCCCTGAAAGGGCAGACTGCGCAGGCGCTTATCGCCGTTGAATTCGTCTTCGAGAACAATGGCGAAACCTATCCCAGCCGCCACGGCTTCGAGCATTGCGTCATAGCTGTCCAGCTCCAGCACGACTTGAGGCACAATATCCAGCTCGGCCAGTTGCCGGGCGAAAATAGTGCGCGTTCCCGACGTGTTGTGACGCGCGATCATCGGCATTTCGCGCAGTTTTCCAACCTCAACGGCCCCCTCGCTGACACAAGGAGCATCCTGCCGCACCACAGCCACAATCCGCTGCCGGTTATAGAGAAAGTTGGCAACTCTGGGGTCGGGATCCAGAGCGGTAATCGCGGCAATATCCAGGCTGCTGTCCAGAACTCCAGCAAGCAGATTCTCCGAATCGCTGACATGGGTGCTCACCATGACATCAGGGTAGCGCTCCATGAAGTTTGCCAGCAGCTCCATAACCAGGTTGTGGCAACTCAAACCGATCCGAAAACTGCCGGCTTTCAGGTGGCCCTGGGCCTGTAGCGTTTCTTCCATGTCGTTGATAAAAGTCAGGCAGACCCGCGCCTTGCGCACCAGTGCCAGCGCCAGTGGGGTAAATTCAATCTGTTTTCCCCGGCGGAAAATCAGGCGGACCTGATACTGTTTTTCCAGATCCCGTAGTTGTCGGGAAACAGCCGGTTGACTGATGCCAAGTTCCTGTGCGGCCTTGCTGTAACTTTTGGTTCGGATAGCGGCATCAAGAGCTTTTAATTGCGAGATATTCATCATGCGTCCTGGTTGATGCGGTTAATCCGCTGATGAATATAAATAGAGGAATTGCATTAGAGGGGAGTTAAGCTGAAATTAGTTCATCATTACCGGATATTATAAAATGTTAGCTATTGCAAAATTTTCGTTATATAGATGTCTCCGAATATAAACAGCAACGCCCCGCTATTTTTCAACTAGCGGGGCGTTGCTGTTTATTGTTTTGTTGATGGCGGAAAGGATTAGAAATCGTCCCAGCCGTCCACCACCGAAGACTGGTTGTAGGCGGACACCGTCGCTTCGAAAAAGTTGCTCTTGACGTCCCCTTCCCCTTCGGTATCGGCCAGTTTTTCCAGGTGCTGATAAGGATTCTTATCGAATCCTTCATAGAGTCTGCCCGGGAAACCGAGCCGGTTCCAGCGTTCGTTGGCCAGCCATTTGGTATACATCTCGGTGGTCTCTTCGCTGACTCCGAGCACCCCGTCGCCGATGATATGATTGGTCCAGTCGATCTCCTGCCCCACCGCAAAGCGGAACATCTTCTCCACCTCTTCCGGCGGGAAAAACTCGGGGCGCAGCTCGCGGATTTCCCGGACAATCAGCTCGAACAGCACACAGTGGGTCAGCTCATCACGATTGATATAACGGATCACCTCGGACGTCCCGATCATCAGATGGCGGCTGGCCAGGTTGTAGAAGAAGTTGAAGCCGTTGTAAAAATACAGCCCCTCAAGCAGGTAATTAGCAATCAGAACCCGGTAAAAGCCTTCATCTGACGGAGTATCGAGAAAATCCTGATAGATCTGAGCAATATATTTATTGCGCTCGAACAGCACCTTGTCGGTGCGCCATTTGTCATATATGCCGTTGCGCCGCTCGGCCGGAATAATCGACTCGACAATGTACTGATAGCTCTGACTATGAACCGCCTCCTGGTATTGCTGGATGGCGAGGAGCAGGTTCACTTCCGGCGCGGTGATGTAGTCGTTGATATTCGACAGGTTGTTGGTCTGAATACTGTCGAGGAAAATCAGAAACGACAAAATACCGTCATAGGCCTGGCGCTCTTCCACCGTCAGGTGCTTGTAGGGTTCGATGTCCGCAGCCAGGTCGATCTTTTCCGGAATCCAGAAGTTGGCCATCATATTGCGATACATCTTGTTGGCCCACTGGTAACGGACATTGTTCAGATTGAAAATATTGGTACTGTTACCGCCGATGATCCGCCGGGCATCCAGAGAATCATCCCCTTCCGGGTTAAACAGTCGTTTCGGCTCCATGCATAGTTCTCCTGAGTAAAGAAAATTTCAATAATCGCGGACTCCCGCTTTGACAACAGCAGATACTCCTTCCCCCTTGACGGGGGAAGGTCGGGATGGGGGTGAAAGGAGGTGCCCATCCCTGACCATTGCCCCAGTGGAGGGGAAAGTTTTCCGGGAGCTGCTGAGTGTCTGCCCGAATACTTAATCATAAAGTTTGAGAGCTGCCGCGTCAAAACCAGGCATTAGATGGCTCAACAAAACTATATCAGCCGGCGCAGGAAATGCATTCCTCTTTGGTGGAAGAGATGTTGCTGTTCTTCTGGATACTGCGGGTATAGTAGATCGCCTTGCAACCTTTTTTCCAGGCGTCCATATGGGTCTGGAAAATATCTTTGGCAGTGAGATTATTGTTCAGGTTGAACAATAGTTCCATGGAAATACCGGTATCCACATAACGCTGCAGGCGGGACACGATATCGACCACCACCCGCTGGTCGATATGTTTGGATTCCTGGTAATGCCAGAGCTTCTCCTTGATGTAGGGTGGCACAATGGGGACGGTCCCGTTGCTGTTGTTGTCGATATAAAACTTACTGAACACCGGCAGGATACTGGCGGTACAGCCCTGCACGATGGAGCTGCTGGTGTTGGGGGCGATGGCGGTGATGTGGCTGTTGCGGATGCCGTGCTCGCCAATCCGCGTGAACAGGCCATCCCAGTCGAGGCTGCCGTGCTCCGCAAACCAGCTGCGCTCACGGCTGAGAATCAGCCCTTTGGACCAGTCGCTCCCCTCAAACAGCGGGTAGCGGCCACGTTCTTCGGCCAGGGCGCAGCTGGCCGAGGTGCAATGATAAGCAAAGGCCTCGGCCAATTTATCAACTGCGTCGCCGGCCCCGACATAGGGGATATCGTGCTTGGCCAGGTAATCGGCCAGCCCCATCATCCCCACGCCGATGGTACGCAGCAGTTCATTGTGGCGTTGTCCTTCGGCCACCGGTACGTCGGTGATATCGATACAGTTATCAAGGATGCGCACCGAAGTCTCGCAGACTGCGGGCAGCTCTTCGACCGCCACATTGGCCATATTGATGGAGACCAGGTTGCAGGTATGGACCAGGCCCGGCTCAACCTCGCGACTGATGGTATCGTTCTCGAAGCGCTGCGGACCGATCCGGGTCGGCTTGACCACGGAATAGGACTCCACGCAGAGATTGGTGCAGGGGATGATGCCAATATGCTTGTTCGGATTGCTCCGGTTGATGGTGTCTTTGAAAGCAATATAGGGCATCCCGGTCTCAACCTGAACCTTCATAATCTGTTTGTAGAGTGCCTTGGCGTTGACCTTTTCAAACAGCTCGATCTTGCCGGCGGCCACCTCGGCATACAGCTCATCCAGCACCCGGGAAAACTCGTCCCCCCACAGGTCGGCCAGCTCATAGCCGTATTTGCTGCGGATCTCATGGGGGTCGAACAAATACCAGTCCTCTCCCTGCTCCACGGCCCGCATGAAGCGGTCGGTCACCACAACCTGAGGAAAAACATCATAGGCTTTGCGACGCTGATCACCGTTTTCAGTCTGCAGCTCAAGAAAATCCTCCATATCGAGATGCCAGCTATCCAGCGCCACGGTCACGGCCCCGGCCCGTTTGCCGCCCTGGTTGAAATACAGGGCGATATCGTTGACCACCCGCACATTGGGCACGACACCACCCGCCCGGCCCAGGGAATTACGAATGCGCGCCCCTTGCGAACGGATCCGGCTGATACTGACCCCGACCCCGCCGCCGCCTGAGCTGATCTGGCCGACCTGCTCAAAGGTATGGAAGATGCTGTTGGTATCGTCATCAAAGGCAGTGATGAAGCAGCTCGACAGATTGCCGTTGGGCTTGCGCAGGTTGATCAGAATCGGCGTGGCCAGGGAAATCTTACGCCGCGCCAGCATCTCATAGGTATCGCGCACCCGCTCCAGGCGGACATCCTCTGGCTGATTTTGTTCGATAAGCAGGGCAATGGTCAGCAGCGCCTCCTGCGGCATTTCGATGACCCGGTTGTCGTATTCGAGCATGTAGCGTTTGATCAGCAAGCTGATCCCGGCATAATCATAATCATAATCGTATTCCTGCTTCAGGAACTGACCGGCCTTGTGCAACTCTTTTTCAGAGTACTTTTCCAGCAGCACCGGCGAGTAAATCCCTTTGGCGACAAAATCTTTCACCGTCCGGCAATAACTCGGATAGCGATACTCATAGGGAATTTTCCTGGCCATATGAACCCGTTTATAAAAATCGACCAGCTTCAGCCGCGCCGCCAGAATCCGCCAGTCCGGCTCCTCAATGGAGGTCAACCGCAGGGAAGTCTCTATCACCGTCTCGTGAATATCTCCGGTGGTCATATTGTTACGAAAATGAATCTCCAGATTCGATTCAAGCTTGATGGGATTAATTTCCAACCCTTCCGCCGCCCAGCGGATCACCTTGCGAATCTTGGCTATATCCAGGGGAGCCGATTCCCCGTTTCTCTTTATCACCCGATAGCGTTTCGCCATGCTGCATACCTCCAACTTAAGTCAAGCCACTACATATAGTGTCACAGGAAGGGCATTATACATTATCTGGAGATAAAATTAAGACTAAAAATGTCTTTTTTACGCTTTGAACTTTTCCATACCAATTCTCAATTGACAGTAAGAAAGATCCAGGGTATAGAAGTGTTACATAAACAGGGAAGCTATTACATAATAATGAAACTAAGGAGGTAACATGCGCAGACAAAGTTGGTTTATCACCCTCAGTATTGTAATGCTCGCCGCCGTTTTTGGCGTTTCGACAACAGCCTTGGCCCAGAATAACGATAAGCTCCAAGAGGTTTTATCCCGCGGAAAATTGATTGTCGGCACGGGCAGTACCAATGCACCATGGCACTTCAAAGATGCGGAAGGAAATTTGGTCGGCTTTGACATCGACATGGCCCGTCTTGTTGCCAAGGGCCTGTTTGATGATCCCAACAAGGTCGAATTTGTTTTGCAGTCCGGTGATGCCAGGATTCCCAACTTGCTGACTAACAAAGTCGATATGTCCTGCCAGTTCATGACAATTACCCCGGCTCGCGCTCAACAGGTTGAATTTACAGTTCCCTATTACCGTGAAGGGGTAGGCCTGCTCCTGCTGAAAAATGGGAAATACAAAACCTATCAGGAGCTAAAAAATGCTGGCAGCAAGATCACTGTATCTGTTTTGCAAAACGTTTATGCAGAACAGATGGTGCATGCCGCGCTTCCGGAAGCCAAGGTCGACCAATACGACAGCGTCGAGTTGGAATATCAGGCACTCAATTCAGGACGGGCAGATGTGACCGTTACAGATCAATCATCGTTGAAATGGTTTATGCTGCAAAATCCCAATCGCTATATCGACGGCGGTTACGGATGGAATCCCCAGAGCTATGGCTGTGCGGTTAAACCAGGGGACCAAAGATGGCTGAATTTTGTCAACTCAGTGTTCCATGAAGCTATGACCGGCGTCGATTTTGATACTTATGCAGCATCCTTCAAAAAATGGTTCGGCGAAGAACTGCCGCCACCGCAAATCGGCTTCCCTGTAGAGTTCAAGTAAGGACTACGGAGGCCGCAGCGTGGACTATCAATTCAATTTCAGTGTTATCTGGCGTAATTTTGACCTGCTGCTGTCAGGGCTGTGGCTTGGGCTGGTCCTGGCAGCCATTTCAATTCTGATCGGATGTCTGATCGGTCTGCTTGCGGCCTTCGGCATGATTTCTTCCAAACGTATTCTGCGCCTGGCGGCGGGGGGGTATGTTGCCTTTATCAGAAATACACCGATTCTGGTCCTGATTCTTTTTATCTATTTTGCTCTTCCCCAGTGGGGAGTCCGCCTCGGTAAAATTGAGTCCTTCGTGTTGACCCTGTCAATCTACGCAGGCGCCTACTTAACAGAAGTCTTTCGTTCGGGCCTGATGGCTCTGCCCAAGGGATTACGGGAAGCGGGGCTGGCCATCGGTCTGACTGAATTCCAATGCAAACTCTATCTGATCATCCCGGTCATGATCAGAAACGTGCTGCCGTCATTGAGCAATAATTTTATTTCATTGTTCAAAGATACATCTCTGGCAGCGGCGATCGCCGTTCCGGAACTGACATTTTACGCCCGTAAAATCAATGTTGAATCTTTCAGAGTTATCGAAACCTGGATGGTAGCCAGCCTACTCTATGTTGCTGCCTGCTTTATCATTGCAGAATTCTTACGTTTCTTTGAAAAAAAATTGTCAATTCCGAGATAACCACAAAGGTCAAGCTGATGGATTTCCAATATTTTTTAAGCGAACTCTGGAAGGCAAAGTGGGGAATCCTCCATGGTGTGGAGGCAACTGTTTCTATCTCTGCGGTATCCATTCTTTTCGGCACTCTGCTCGGCATTGTCATTGGCCTGGCGCTGACCTATGGTAACATGGCCCTGCGCATTCCCATCCGTATCTACACGGATTTCTTGCGCGGCACACCCGTCTTCGTGCTGATTCTGGCCTGTTTTTATATTCTCTCTGTCATTGGCATTCAATTATCGCCGATCCAGGCCGGCATTTTCGCCCTGACCCTATTCTGCAGCTCTCATGTCGGCGAAATAATTCGCGGAGCCCTGCAGGCAATTCCGGCAGGACAAACAGAAGCCGCACAATCTATCGGCATGACATTTCCTCAGTTGTTTTTGTACATCCTGCTTCCGCAGGCCCTACGCCAGGTGCTTCCCACCTGGGTCAACACCGCCACGGAAATTGTCAAGGCATCAACACTGTTGTCCATTATCGGCGTCGTTGAACTGCTGCTTTCCCTGCAGCAGATTATCTCACGCGATTTCTTAAGCCTTGAGTTTTATTTTCTGGGAGGCGTCATCTATTTTCTCATCAATATCCTGATTGAAAAATTGGGCCGGTATTGTGAGCATAAAGTCGCCATCCCTTCCTGATATCTTGGAGTTAGCCGTGACCCAGCCATTAGTCAATATTGTCAATCTTCACAAACGTTTCGGGGAGCTGGAGGTTCTCAAAGGAATAGACCTTTCGGTCAACAAGGGGGATGTTGTCAGCCTGATCGGATCAAGCGGTTCAGGAAAAACCACTCTGTTGCGCTGCATCAATCTTTTGGAAACCTTCGAGGAAGGTTCGGTTCAAATAGATGGGGAAGAAATCGGTTATAAGCGTGGCGATGACAAGCGAACCCGCCTGCCGCAAAAGGAAATTGCCCGCCAACGCGCCATGACCGGCATGGCATTTCAGCAATTCAATTTGTTCCCGCATATGACGGCTTTAAAAAATGTCATGCTCGGCCTGATCAAGGTCAAAGGTATGCCACGTGACCAAGCCCGGGATATAGCCGAGAAATGGTTGACCAGAGTTGGCCTTATCGATCGCAAAGACCATTTCCCAGGCCAGCTTTCCGGAGGACAACAGCAACGGGTGGCCATCGCCAGGGCCATCGCCATGAGCCCCAAACTGATGCTTTTCGATGAAGTGACCTCTGCTCTTGACCCGGAACTGGTCAACGAAGTCCTCACCGTGGTCAAGGACCTCGCGAATGATGGCATGACCATGATTCTGGTCACCCATGAAATGCAGTTCGCCTATGACGTATCCACTAAAATCGTCTTCATGAACCAGGGGGTTATTGAAGAGGAAGGTGAACCGCAGGCTCTGTTTAATAACCCCAAATCAGTTCGCCTGGCTAACTTCCTTAAAAGTACCAAATTTTAACCCTGCACCAAACTGAGTGCAGTTCTTCCTGGGAGGCCAGTCACCTCTCATTGAGAATTTTATTATCCAAGTCAGATGGAGATCTTTAACAATGACGTTAACGACAAACACCAATACAACGATTCAGCAACGCCTTCAGGAAATGGGACTGAGCATGCCGGCTCTGCCTCCAACCCCCATTGGTGTTTTCAAAAATGCTGTTCATGTCGGCAATTTATTGTACATTTCAGGCCAGGGCCCGGTTCTTCCTGACGGCAAATTGCTAACCGGAAAAGTTGGTGGGGACATCAGTGCCGAAACAGCAAAACATCACGCAGCGATTGTGGGAACCAATATCCTTGCTGTTATCCTCCAGGAACTCGGCGATTTTTCACGGGTTAAGCAAATTGTTAAATTACTGGGAATGGTCAACGCGACGCCCGATTTCACACAGCATCCGTTTGTTATCAATGGTTGCAGCGAAATGCTTGGAAAAGTATTTCAAGAAGCCGGACAACATGCTCGCTCGGCGGTCGGGGTTGGCTCTCTGCCGAACAATATCACTGTCGAAATTGAAGCGATTGTGGAGTATGAATAGCCCGGTGATCTCTGTTGAGACAAAGGTTTGCTGGCTTTGAAACGCAAATAAACTGCACCACCGCAGTGCCCCGCAAAAAACGGAGCAGATGAAAAATAAGCCAGCGGCCGAATCGAAATGATCTGAATAAGGCGCCCGGAGCGGAGCCCCTAAAAAGACACTCCGCCCAGCGCCTGCTCAATGGCCCGGGCGGAGTTTTTCACCGCCTCGGCAAAATGATTAGGATCGCTCCTGGCTTTGCTTTCCGCCAGGACGATGGAAATCGTTGCCAGACAGGCCCCCCGGTTATCGCAAATGGGGGCAGCAATGCAGGCTACTTCCATTTCGGAAGCGCCAAGTTGCACCGCTAATCTGTTTTGGAAATCCTCCCCGGCCTTCTGAGCCAGCTTTTCCGGGTCGACTTCAGCCAAACCGGTTGGCGATTGCTTCGAATAGTTACGGAATGCATTCACCCGTTCCTGCTCTGGGAGATGTCCGAGCAATAAACGGCCGGAGGCCGTCCAATTTAAGGGGACCCGCGTACCGATATCCGAGGAAATCCGGAAATGGCTGTCCCCGTGAGCCATAGCAACAACCACCATAAAACCTTCGTCACGGTAACAGATCTGCACCGTTTCGTTAATTTTACGGGATAACCGGACCATCTCGTGTTTGGCTTCGGTCAGGAAATCCATTTGCGCTTCATAGGCCAGACCGTAGCGCAGCAAACGTGGTCCCAGCCACAGGGTATTGTCATCATTGCGGGTCAACAACCCGCGCGCAGTCAGTTCTTCGGCAACCGAGTAGACCGTGGACACCGGTGCAGCTATGCTTTTGGCTATTTCATAGGCATTGGTTGGCTTGCCAAGAGTGCTGAGCAGATCCATGATTTGAACACTGCGGCCGATGCCGCTCACCCGTTGGCGTGTTTTTTTTGTTTCAAGTGACTCTTTCAACGGTTTGCCCCTTTGGAAAAAGTGAGGCTTCCATTACTACAGAATTTACTTTTTGAATTCAAGTTGAACTTTTCTTATACGGAGTACATCATGAAAACAGCAACTGACGACTTTTATACAGAGCACCACCTGACCCCAGTTATCAATGTTTCCGGCACCATGACCGGATTAGGTGCCTCGCGCGGACTGGACTCCGTCGGCGATGCAATGGCCCGGATCCTGCCCAGATTTGTCAATATGCACGAACTGCAGACCCAGGCCAGTCAGATCATTGCCGAGTTGACCGGCGCCCAGGCGGGTTTTATTACCGCCAGTGCCAGTGCCGGGATTACTCTCTCCATCGCCGGGTGCCTGACCGGTCTTGACCTGGGTGCGGTTGAGGCCTTGCCCCGCATTTCAGGTCCGCGAAAAAAGGTCGTCGTGCAAATGGGACACCTCTGTAACTACGGTGCAGCAATCGACCAGGCCGTTCGGCTCAGTGGCGCTGAAATTACGATGATCGGTCAATCCACCCAGGTCATGGATCATCAGTTGAGCGCCGCCCTCACTGAAGAAACAGCAGCTGCCCTGTATGTCGTTTCCCACCATGTCGTCGACTACGGGCAGATTCCGTTACCGCGCTTTATCGAGCTCTGCCACGAAAAAAACATCCCGGTCATCGTCGACGCGGCTTCCGAATATGATCTCCAGGGGTTCCTTGCGGCGGGTGCCGATCTCGTCATCTATTCTGCCCATAAATTTTTGTCCGGACCGACTGCCGGCATTGTTGCCGGGCGTAAGAATCTGGTCCATGCTGGCTATCTCCAAAATCTGGGAATCGGCCGGGGAATGAAAGTCGGCAAGGAAAGTATTTTCGGAGCCATGACAGCATTGCAAAACTGGCGCCAGCGCGACCATGCGGCCATCCGCGAACAAGAACGGAAAGCGCTGACGCTTTGGCAAAACGCTTGTGGAAAACATCCGGGGATTCGCGTCGAGATCAAGCCGGATCCGACCGGGAACCCCTTGGAACGGCTACGCATCAGTATCGATCAGCAACAAACCGGATTTTCCGCGTTAGCCCTCAGTCACGCCCTGGCACAAATGAAACCGGCGATTATCGTTCGCGATCACGAAGCTTTTGATCTTGGCTATATTGCCCTGGATCCCTGTAATCTGGCCGAAGGGCAGGCTGTTCCTGTTGCCCAGGCATTGACCCAAATTATAACCAAAGGGATTGAACAGGGACTTCCCAAACCGGACGTCACCCGCTGGAGAAATGCCGCGGCATTGGCCTACCTCAACTGGAATTTTCCGGATAAAAAATAGTCCTGACAAGGTGCTGCTGTTTTTGTAAAACCACCCGTCGCAGGAAGCAACAAAAGCAGCAGTACACCTAGGACAGATCGTCATACCTTCCCTGCCGATATATCTATAATCGGCAGTTTCCTCCCTGCTGTGACTGTACAGCGAAGCACTTGTTCGCTATTTTATTAGTAGGGAGGTCAACTTTATGCCCAAGAACTTCGGTCCCGGCAACAGAGTCCTCAGTTTAGCCTCAGGTTCTTTCTCCGCCACCTGCACCATCAGCAGATGCCTGGGCATACACTTTGCGGGTTTGCGCTCTCCAGCCCTGGCCCTGCTCGCCGGCAATGCAATAAGCAAAGAGACCTCTCTTCCAGTTAATAGCCTCTCTCCCAACCGCCTTAAAGAGATTACTTCATTCACGACCGACCTAAGCTATTCGGTGAGCAGGAGACACTTGTTTCACAAAACCGAGCAACCAAAAGATAAGGAGTTTTCAAAACAGTTTTATCCTTCAACCTGAAAAAAACTGTCCGGGAGGACTCTATGCTGTTTTTCATCTTGATGCTGATCGTCATCTGGATCTTATTAGTCTTTGAAGCCCCCCTTGCCGTGCAGACGGCGGTGGTGGCCGGCATGCTGTTTTTTGCCGGTTGGCACTGGAGCAGCCCGGTTCTGGTCGTTGTCTGGAGCCTCTTCATCCTGATTGCGCTGGTGCTGAACTTAGCTCAGGTCCGCAAACAGATCCTCACCCGCCCGTTACTGAAATTGTTCAGAAAAATCAAACCACGGCTGTCCGCCACGGAGCAGGCCGCCTTGGAAGCCGGCGATGTCTGGTGGGACGGCGATCTGTTTAGCGGACGCCCCGACTGGGACAAGCTGCTGGCAGTTCCGCCGGCGACCTTGAGTGCGGAAGAGCAGGCATTCATGGATGGGCCGGTTAACGAACTTTGCGCATTGCTTGACGACTGGGAGATCACCCAGCAGCGTCAGGACCTTCCCCCCGCGGCTTGGAAAATGATCAAGGAACAGGGCTTTTTTGCCCTGATCATTCCGAAAAAGTACGGCGGCCTGGAATTTTCAGCCATGGCTAACAGCGCCCTGATCACCAAACTGGCTTCCCGCAGCCTCACCGCGGCGGTCACCGTGATGGTCCCCAACTCCCTCGGCCCGGCCGAACTGCTTATGCATTACGGCACTGAGGAACAGCGGGATTACTACCTGCCGCGTCTGGCGCGCGGAGAAGAGGTCCCCTGTTTTGCCCTGACCGGCCCCAATGCAGGCAGTGACGCGGCGTCCATCCCGGATACCGGCGTGGTCTGCAGCGGCGAATGGCAAGGGGAGCAAGTCACCGGAATCCGCCTCAACTGGGAGAAACGTTACATCACCCTTGGCCCGGTGGCGACCTTGCTCGGGCTGGCGTTTCGCCTCTACGATCCGGAACGGCTGCTTGGTGGACAGGAGGATATCGGCATCACCTGTGCGCTGGTGCCGACCGACCTGCCCGGCATCGAAATCGGCCAGCGCCACAACCCGCTCAACGTCCCATTCATGAACGGCCCCAACTGGGGACATGATGTTTTTATTCCCCTGGAGATGATCATCGGTGGTCGCAGCGGCGCGGGTAAAGGCTGGCAGATGCTGATGCAATGTCTCTCCGCCGGCCGCGGCATCTCGTTACCGGCCCTCAGTGTCGGCGCGGCCAAACTGGTGGCGCGGGACACCGGAGCCTATGCTGCGGTCCGCCGCCAGTTCGGCCTGCCCATCGGCCGTTTTGAAGGAATCGAAGAAGTCCTCACCCGCATCGCCGGCGAGACCTGGCTGATGAGTGCGGCCCGGGACCTGACCTGCGCCGCTCTCGACCAGGGGACTAAGCCGGCAGTCATTTCCGGCATCGTCAAGCAGAACCTGACTGAACGGATGCGCGCGGTGGTCAATGACGGCATGGATATCGAAGGGGGCAAAGGCATTTGCCTGGGCCCGAACAACCACCTCGCGTCCGCCTATCAGGCTATCCCCATCGGCATTACTGTCGAAGGCGCCAATATCCTCACCCGCAGTATGATCATCTTCGGACAGGGGGCGATCCGCTGCCATCCCTGGATTCTCCAGGAGCTGCGCGCGGCCGACAACCCCGACCCCAGGGAATCCCTGAACAAATTCGATGAGGCCTTTTTCGGCCATCTCGGATTGAGCCTGCGCAACGGCGCCTCGGCCCTGTTCTACGGTCTGACCGGGGGATACTTCATTCCGGTTCCGGAATCCCCGCAACGCCGCTGGTTTCAGCAGATCACCCGCTATTCCACGGCATTCTCCCTGACCGCCGACCTGCTCATGGTCACCCTGGGCGGGCGTCTGAAGCTGAAGGAAAAAATGACCGGCCGCATGGCCGATATCCTCAGTGAACTCTATTTGCTGTCGGCCGCGTTAAAGGCTATCACAAGCGGGGGCGCTGCCAACCAGGAGGTTCTGCTTGAGTGGAACTGTCGCCGCTCCATCTACCGAATTCAGGAGAATTTCCTGGCCGTTATCCGCAACCTGCCGCTACCGCTGCGGATCCTTCTGCGAGTGCTGATCTTCCCCCTCGGCACCTGGGCAGCCCCGCCGGACGACAAGCTCGGCAGCGCGGTCGCCGCAACGATCCTGACCCCCGGTCCGCAGCGTGACCTGCTCACCGCCGGGCTTTATCTATCCACAGACGAACAGGCTCCCGACCGGATTCTGGCCGCAGCATTCCGGCTGGCGACAGAGACCGATACCCTGGAAAAAGACCTCCGCCATGCCCTCAAAGCCGGAACTCTGAATGCACGCCAAGCCGATCTGCTCGAACAGGCGGTCAACCAGGGAATCATTTCCAGCGTGGAGAAAGAGCGCCTGCAGCAGGCCCGCGAGCTCAGGCAACGAGTCATTGCCGTCGATGCCTTCTGAACCGGCGGAGCAAATGCTCTGCAAAGACCGACCAGTTTTCTCCGGCCGAAGCAGGAGCTTAAGTTGAGCCGTCAAATGATTTGACCGAAAGATCGTTGCCCATCACCACGAGGAGAGGCACATGGTTGCAGCTAAACAATCACCGACTCAAGGCTACCCCCGCCCAGTCTATGTTATTGACGGGGCACGGACGCCGTTTCTCAAGGCCCAAGGCCGCCCGGGACCGTTCAGCGCGGCGGACCTAGCCGTTAATGTCGGCCGCGGACTGCTCGCCAGGCAGCCGTTTGCCGCAGCCCAGCTCGATGAAGTCATTCTCGGCTGCGTCATTCCGGCAGCGGATGAAGCCAATATCGCCCGGGTCGTGTCCCTGCGCCTCGGCTGCGGCGAACGGGTTCCGGCCTGGACCGTGCAGCGCAACTGTGCCTCCGGCATGCAGGCCCTGGCCACGGCTGCGGAACGCATCGCTGCTGGTTATTCCGGGCTGATCCTCGCTGGCGGCACCGAAGCGATGAGCCATGCGCCGGTGCTGTGGCGCACCAGCATGGTCAACAAACTGGCGGACTGGCAGCAGGCCCGCAGCTTCATTCAAAAACTAAAGGTCTTAGCCAGCCTGCGCCCTGCCGACTTTGCCCCGGTCATCGGCCTGTTGCAGGGTCTGACCGACCCGACAACAAACCTGAGCATGGGGCAGACTGCAGAAAATCTGGCAACCCGCTTCGCTATCAGCCGCGAGCAGATGGACCGTTTCGCCCTGCAGAGCCATCAACGCCTGGCCGCGGCCATCGACAATGCCGCGCTGGAAGAAATCATCCCCCTCTACAGTACCGACGGCCGGGCCATCGAAAACGATGAAGGCCTACGCCGGGATGGCGATCTCAGCAAACTCGCCAAACTCAAGCCGGTGTTCGATCGAACCTACGGCCGGGTGACTGCCGGCAACAGCGCCCAGGTCACTGATGGCGCAGCCCTGTTACTGCTGGCCGACGCCGCCACGGTAGAGCGTTTCAACCTGCCGGTGCTGGGGGAACTGCTCGGTACCGCCTGGTCCGGGCTCGATCCAGCCCAGATGGGACTTGGCCCGGTTTACGCCATGGATGCGGTCCTGCGCAATCACCCCGGCCCGCTTCCGCCCATCGATCTCTGGGAGATCAATGAAGCCTTTGCCGGCCAGGTTCTGGCCTGCCTCGCCGCCCTGACGGATGAACAATGGCAGAAGCAGGAGCTGGGCGGCCCCACCCTGGTGCCAGAGATCAATCCGGATCGCCTCAATGTTGACGGCGGCGCAATCGCCATCGGCCACCCGGTGGGTGCCAGCGGCGCACGGATCGTGTTGCACCTGTTACAGGCCCTGCGCAGGCGCAACGCCAGCCACGGTATCGCGTCCCTCTGCATCGGCGGCGGCCAGGGCGGCGCCATGCTGGTCGCGGCCGGCCCTCAAGACGCCCAGCCCGGCAAAGGAGAGCCCAAATGACCGAACATGCCGACTATCAACACTGGAACTGGTCAATCGCCGAAGATCAGATCCTCCACCTGACCCTGGACCGCGCCGACAGTTCCCAGAACAGCCTGTCCCGAGAGGTGCTGGAAGAATTGGAGCAGATTATTCTGCGCATCGAACAGGAACGGCCCCAGGCACTGATCCTGCGCTCCGGAAAAAAAGGCAGTTTTATCGTTGGTGCGGATGTCTCCGAATTCAGCGGTTTCACGACAGTGGAAGAGGCGGCGATCTATATCCGTAAAGTCCAGCACAGCTTCCTGCGCCTGGAGCAGCTGACCCTGCCGACTCTGGCCATCATCGACGGGCCCTGCCTGGGGGGCGGCCTGGAACTGGCCCTGGCCTGTCGCTACCGCATTGCCGTGGACGACCCCACCACCAGCCTCGGCTTCCCCGAGATCAAGCTCGGTATTCATCCTGGGTTCGGCGGCACGGTCCGCTCGATCCAGCGCAGCGGCGCGCTCCCCGCCCTGCAACTGATGCTGACCGGCCGTAACCTTTCCGCCGGCCAGGCCAAACGCAACGGTCTGGTCGACGCCAGCGTACCGCGCCGGGTGTTGGCCAACGCTATCCAAGTCTTTCTGCTCAACCCGCCCCGCCAACAGCAACCGGGACTGGGGCAACGGCTGCTCAACAGTATGCCGTTGCGCCCTTTGTTGGCCGGGCTGTTGCGCCGTAAAATCGCGGCCAAAGTTGCCCCGCAACATTATCCGGCAGCGGGGGCCCTGCTTGACCTGTGGCGCGAGCATGGCAGCGATCCGGAACAGATGTACCAGGCCGAAGCGGAATCCGTCGCCCGGCTGCTAAGCGGGCCGACCGCCCAGAACCTGGTGCGGGTCTTTTTCCTGCAGATGGCATTAAAAAACCTCGGTAAAAGCGCCGCTCCCCTGCGCCGGGTTCATGTGATCGGTGCCGGCAGCATGGGGCGCGACATTGCCGCCTGGTGCGCGCTACAGGGGCTCCAGGTCAGCCTGCAGGACCTTGACCCGCAGGCCTTGGGGCGCGCCATTGCCGCTGCCGACAAACTGTTCAGCAAAAAACTTCGTAAAAAACACCTGATCAGAGCGGCCCACGATCGGCTCATGGCCGATCCCACCGGACTCGGCCTGCAGCGTGCCGAGCTGGTCATCGAAGCGATTGTCGAAGATGCCGAGGTCAAGAAAAAGCTCTACCAGACCATCGAGCCACAGCTGGCGGCGGATGCCATTCTCGCCAGCAACACCTCCAGCATCCCCCTGGAAGAGCTAGCCGCCAGTCTGGCCCGACCGGAACGCTTTTTAGGCATCCATTTCTTTAACCCGGTGCCCAAGATGCCTTTGGTCGAAGTGGTGACAGCGGCTGCCTCAGCCCCGGAGGTCATCGCCCGGGCGGAAAGTTTCGTCCAGCAGATCAAGCATCTGCCGTTGCCGGTGAAAAGCGCACCCGGCTTCCTGGTCAACCGGGTGCTGATGCCCTATCTGCTGGCCGCTGTCAAACTGGTGGAAGAGGGGTATAAACCGGCCAGCATCGATCAGGCCGCCCTCTCTTTCGGCATGCCCATGGGTCCGCTGCATCTCGCCGATCAAGTCGGTCTCGATATCTGCCTGTCCGTGGCCAAGGTCTTTGCCGAGCATTTCAAGCAGCCGATTCCGGAGATTTTGACCCGGATGGTCGCTGCCGGACAGCTCGGCAGCAAAAGCGGGCAGGGCTTTTATCACTACCAACGGGGCCAGAAAAAACGTTCCTGGAAAGATTGGCAGAAAACCCCGACCGATCCGCAACTGACCGAGCGACTGCTCAGCCCCTTGTTTGCCGAAGCCCAGGCCTGTCTCGCCGAGGGGGTGGTCAGTTCAGCCGACCTGGTGGATGCCGGAATGATTTTCGGAACCGGGTTCGCGCCCTTCACCGGCGGCCCCCTGCACTATCTGCAGCAGCGCCAGGAGGCCACTTAGCGAGCTGTCGAAAAACAGCCCGCCGAGCCCATGGATGGGCTTTTTCAACAACCTGTTAGCGCTCACCACAAGGAGGCACCATGAAGAATATCGATCTGATTCCTCCCCAGGATGCGCAAACCCTGTCCGGCCTGTTCGCGGAGCGGATCAAACGCAGCCCCGCCAAGACCGCCTATCGATATTATCAGGAGTCTTCCCAACGCTGGCTGGACTGCAGCTGGCAGGAAACCGGCCAACGGGCGGCACTCTGGCAACAGGCCATGCGCAACGATCGTCTGCAGGCCGGGGACCGGGTTGCGGTGATGCTGAAAAACTGCCTGGAATGGGCTCTCTTCGACCTGGCCGCAACCGGCCTGGGGCTGGTCACGGTGCCGCTTTACGTCAATGACCGGCCGGAAAACTTTACCTACATCCTGCAATCGACCGGAGCACGGCTGCTGTTGACGGACGGGCTGGAACAATGGCAACGGATTGAGGAGGTGGGCGACAAACTCGACAACATTGAACGCATCGTCACTTTGCAGACGGTCTGTGAAGTCGATTGCGACCCACGTCTGCGCCGCCTCGACCAATGGCTGCCCAAACAGGCGGAACAGGACTATTGCAGCGCGCCGCAGGACCCCCACGCCCTGGCCACCATCGTGTTCACCTCCGGCACCACCGGCCCGCCCAAGGGCGTCATGCTCAGTCATGACAACATTCTGCAGAACGCCGCCGCTGGCCTGAAACGGGTTACGGTTTACAGTGACGATCAGCTGCTGTCGTTCCTGCCCCTGTCCCATATGTTCGAACGCACCGCGGGATACTACATTTCCATCATGGCCGGGGCCTGCGTCGCCTTCGTCCGCTCCATCGACCTGCTTGCCGAAGATCTGCTCAGTATCAAACCGACCATCCTGGTCACGGTGCCGCGCATCTTTGAACGGATCTACAATAAAATGACCCTCAAGCTCGCCGACGAGTCGTGGCTGGCGCGCAAGATTTTCCAGCTGGCCGTCGCCTCGGGCTGGCATCATTTCCAGTATCACCGCAACCGCGAACCCTGGGCGATCCAGCTGCTGATCTGGCCGCTGCTGAAAATGATCGTCGGCCGCAAACTGGAACAACGCCTCGGCGGCCGGTTGCGCCTGGCCATCAGCGGCGGCGCGCCGCTCTCCACCCCGATTGCGCAGACCTTCATCGGCCTTGGCGTCACTATTCTGCAGGGCTACGGACTGACCGAGACCAGTCCGATCATCGCCGTCAACACCCTCAAAGACAACCAGCCCCTCAGCGTCGGCCGACCGCTGCCCGGGGTCCGGGTCAAGATCGGTGCCGATCATGAATTGCTGGTCAAAGGACCGAACCTGATGCTCGGCTACTGGCAGTTGGACAAAACAATCATCGACGCCGACGGCTGGCTGCACACCGGCGACCAAGCCCGGATCGACCGCAAAGGCCGGATTCATATCATCGGCCGAACCAAGGAGATCATCGTCCTGTCGAGCGGTGAAAAGGTTCCCCCTGAAGACCTCCAGCTGGCCATCGCCACCGACCCGCTGTTCGAACAGGTGCTGGTCATCGGCGAGAACCGCCCGTCCCTGGCCGCCGTGGTCGTGGTCAATCCGAGTCAATGGAAAACCCTAGCCGCAAAATTGGGGCTGGACCCCGCTGACCAGGACCAGCTTAACAGTCCGCCGGCCAAGCAGGCGCTGCTGGAAAAAATCGCTTATCGGCTTAAGGAGTTCCCCGGTTACGCCAAGATCCACCGGGTTCACGCCACCCTCACCCCCTGGAATATCGATTCCGGCCTGATCACCGCCACTCTCAAGGTGCGCAGGGAACCGCTCATCGAGCAGTTCAAGGATGAAATCGACGCCCTTTATGCGGAGCAGCGCAGGAACGGTGACTAGCACGCATGGCGCTAGTTTAAGAGTCGCTGGCAGCAAAACCGGGACTGTCCCCGCAGGGGGGGCTGTCCCAGGCTTTTGCGGTGCAAACCGCCAGCGTTCCAAGGGCCACAAACATCTGGGACAGCCCCAGATAGGGCTTGGGACAGTCCCGAGTTTGCTACGAAGTTGTTTAACCGAGCGCCATTCCGGACTAGCCGCTCAGGATTCCTGCTGGCGGCAGGCGGTTTCTTTGGTCGCCGCCACGCAGAGCAGGGGCACAACCGCCCAGACCAGCATCAGGGCAAACCCGGCCCGGTAGGCGTTAAGTTCAAAAATGCGCGCCCCGGCCGCCATCCGCCCCTGCCATTGCAGATCAAGAATCCAGCCCACCGTGGGCTGGAGGATCATCGGCCCGAACATGGTCCCCATATTGCAAACCCCAGCTGCAGTGCCGGCCAGGCGCAATGGAACCGATTCCTTGACAAAAGAAAAACCAATAATGATCCCACCGGCGGAAAAACCGATCACCATCAGCAGCGCGACCAGCACCGGCACCGGCAACCGCGGCCAGAGCAGAACCACTGCCCAGCCCGCAATCAGCACGCTACAGCTCACCAGATAGGGCAGTTTACGTTTGCCAATGCGTTCGGACAGGCTGCCGCAGATCGGTCCGCCGGCGGCCCAGGCCAGCAGCATCGCCGAACAGACCGCGGCCGCTGCGGGCAAGGACAAACCATAATGGGTCGTCAGAAACGGCCCCCCCCAGAGTCCGGCAAAGGTGATCACACTGCCGACCAGAGCACCCGGAGCAAGAGTCAACAGCCAGGTATTGCGATAGCGCAGGACCTGCCGCAATCCGCTCAGCACACCACCGTGGCGGTCCTCCGGCAGAACGCTGAGCGGCGCATGACTCCGATATCCCCGGGCGGCCGGATCATCCCGCACCACCAGCCAGATCAGCACCGCGATCAGAAAAGGGACCAGCGCGGCGACCAGCATCACCGTCCGCCAGTTGTAAGCAGCGATCAACAGGCGCAACGGCGTTCCGGCGAATACACCACCCATAATTCCCAGCAGCAGTGCCAACCCCGAAGCCAGGGAAAACTGCCGCGGCGCCATCCAGTGACTGGACAGCTTCATCATCGCGACAAAGGCCACCGCCACCGATCCGCCGATTAGCAGGCGGCCGAGGCAAGCCCAGAACAGGCCACCGGCCAGGGCAAAAATCAGACTACCGAGACCGGCCACCAAAGCTCCTGCGGTCAGCAACCTACGTGGTCCCCAGCTGTCCGCCAGCAAACCGGTCGGAATCTGCATGGCCACATAGCTGTAAAAGTAAAAACCGGAGAGATTGCCCAGTCCGGTCGCCGACATATTGAAATCGTGCATCAGCTCCGAGGTCATGACTCCGGGAGCCACCCGCTGGAAAAAACCGATGATATAGAGTGCGGCACCCAGGCCCCAGCAGAGCCAGGCTAAAGTGGCGGGTGGCAAGGTTGTTCTGTGCATAGTGGCTCCTGACCAGCAGCGTTGTTTTGCCAATGACGCTCATTGGGTCTGCAAAAACAAATATCAGAACAGTATTATATTCAAAATAAGATCTTGAAAATGCCTCATTTATATCAAATCGTCAAGCTATTCAATATGACAATAAAACAACTTTATACAAAATCAAAAACACCTAATTCCACTACACTTGGCCCCACCGCAGGCGTGGAATAATCCCGGCCCGTTTTTTTCCATTGACCCGCAAGCCGGTTCTGTTACTCTTTTTCTGTTTTCTCGGCTGTGCACCAAACCGCATATTCTTAAATAGTTTGCATCCGGAAACGGCTTTTTCCCTGTAGCAGTGTCAATCTGCAGGCTGACTTGTGCGACGTAACGGTGTACGCCTCCGCGCAAGCCCTTGATGTCCTTGCCACAATGGAAAGCTGCTCGTTTCCAATCTGAAAACTTAATGATTGCCATCCAGTGTTTCCAGATGACAACTAAATAACTGCTCCTGACGATCGCTATGACCCTGACCATGCTCTCCGTTTTCATCCCGACCTTTATCCTGGTTTCCCTGACCCCGGGTATGTGCATGACCCTGTCCCTGAGCCTCGGCATGACCATCGGCCTGCGCCGGACCTTCTGGATGATGTACGGCGAACTGCTCGGCGTCGGCCTGGTTGCAGCCGCTGCAGTTGTCGGCGTGGCGGCGGTGACCCTGCGCTACCCGGCCCTGTTCCTGCTTTTCAAAATCATCGGCGGAACCTATCTGGGCTATCTCGGCGTCCAGTTGTGGCGATCCCGGGGGGCGCTGGCCATGCGTTCCGACATGAGCACCGGCCAGCGCAACATGTCCGCCCGAACCCTGGCCGCCCAGGGATTTGTCACGGCCGTGGCCAACCCGAAAGGCTGGGCCTTTTTCATTGCCCTGCTACCCCCCTTCATCGATTACAGCCGCCCCCTACCCGGACAGCTGGGTATCCTGCTCAGCATTGTCCTGGCCATTGAATTCGCCAGTTTGATCATCTATGCCGGCAGCGGACGCGCCCTGCACCATCTGCTGCTGAAAAAGGGCAATCTGCTGTTGCTCAACCGCATCGCCGGCTCAGCCATGATCGGGGTGGGCGTCTGGTTGGGGCTGGCCTGAGCGCCTCCAATCGTTTCTCCCCTGCACTCCCTTAACGCCGCTTTATTTGCCAATAAACCGCGCCCGACCACGGCGTGACAGCTTTTTGCATTGACATGCTTAATCGTTTAAGCATACCGTAAATCAGACCACGCCCCAACAATCCCGGAAGAGAACAGATGAGTGAGACAAAACACTCCACACGTGTCACCCTCAGCCAAATCGCCAAACGGGTCGGGCTGTCCAGCGCCGCCGTATCCATGGCCTTGCGCGGCCATCAGCGCATCTCCGCCGCCACCCGGCAACGGGTGTTGGAAGAGGCGACCCGCCTCGGCTACGTCTACGACCGCGGTGCAGCAAAGCTCAGAACCGGCCAGTCAGATACGGTGGGGATCATTATCAGCGACATCGCCAACGGCTTTTTTGGGGAACTGGTCGCCGGAGTCGATGAGGTTATCGCCGAAACCGGTAAGATCTCCTTCCTGTTCAATACCCGTGACGATGTGCGGCGGCAGGAAAGCCTGCTGATACGGTTGCGGGAACAAGGGGTGGACGGCATGATCCTGTGCCCGGCGCCGGGCACCGACCCTGCCCTGCTGGAAAGAATTTCCGCCTGGGGCATCCCGACCGTACAAATGCTGCGTTGCATCAGCGCCGATCAGGCGGACTATGTCAGCGCCGACTACCGAACCGGAATTGAGGCCCTCTGCGAACACCTGCTCGCCCTTGGGCACCGGCGAATCGCCTTTCTCGGCGGCAGCCACGATCATTCGGCAACCAGCCAGCGACTCGCCGGCTTTCATGGCGCTCTGCAGCGTCACGGGCTGGCCCCGGCTGGCGTTATCCGCTGCCCGGCCACCCGGCAGGCTGGGCGGGAGAGTATCAAAACCCTGCTCGCGACGCCGCAACCCGCCACCGCCGCTATCTGCTACAATGATCTGATCGCCTTCGGGGTGCTGGCCGGACTGCGCGATGCAGGACTGGTGCCGGGGCAGGACTTTGCGGTCACCGGGTTCGATGACGTTGAGGAAGCGGCAGCGAGCTGGCCACCGCTGACCACCGCCGCCACCCACCCCCGTGACATCGGCCAGGCAGCCGGCCGGCTGCTGTTGCGCCGGATCGCGACTCCCGGCGCTGCGCCGGAGCACCTGATTATTCCAACTGAAATCATCATCCGCCGCAGTTGCGGGGCAAAAACCGGCGGCTAAACCTTTCATTCCGCTACCCTCGACAGGAGTCGACAGATGCACCAAGCAAGCAATATCGGCCTTATCGGCCTCGGCGTCATGGGCCGCAACCTGGCTTTGAACATGGCCGACCACGGCTTTACCGTCACCGCAACCGACCCTTGGCCAGAGGCCAGACAAAGTCTGGAGACCGAGCTGCCAAGCTACCCGCAGCCGGAACGCATCAGAATTACGCCCGGCGTTGCCGAGTTAGTGGCCGCCTTACCCGCGCCGCGCAGTATCCTGCTATTGGTCAAAGCCGGTGCCACGGTCGACTCGCTGATCGCCCAGCTGACCCTGCTGCTGGAACCGGGCGACACTCTGATCGATAGCGGCAACTCCTTTTATCGCGATACCATGCGTCGGGAAAGGGAACTGGCAGCCCAGGGCTTTCACTTTATCGGTCTCGGTATTTCCGGTGGTGAAGAAGGAGCCCGCCGCGGACCGGCCATGATGGCCGGCGGCGACGCCACGGCCTACGCCCGGATCAAGCCGGTCCTTGAGACGATTGCCGCCCATTATGGGGATTCGCCCTGCTGCGCCCAAGTCGGCCGAAACGGGGCCGGGCATTTCGTAAAAATGGTCCATAACGGCATCGAGTACGGAATCATGCAATTGATTGGCGAAGCCTATCTGCTGTTGCGTGAGCTGGGTGGCCTTGATCATAGCCGGATGGCCGCAACCTTTCGCGCCTGGAACAACACCGAGCTGGCCTCTTACCTGATTGAAATCACCGCTGAAATTCTGGACAAACAGGACGACCTGACAGGGGCGCCGCTGGTGGAAATGATCCTCGACCAGGCTCAACAAAAGGGCACGGGCCGCTGGACCTCGGAGGCCGCTCTTGAGTTCGGCATCCCGACCCCGACCCTGACCGAAGCCGTCTTCGGCCGAGCGCTCTCCGCCCTCAAAACCGAACGACTGGCGGCCGCCGATATTTTATCGGGTCCGTCCCCTGTTCCGGTCAAGACAGATTCGGCAGCCTTTATCGAATCGATCCGCCAGGCCCTGTTGGGTTCCATCATCAGCTGCTATGCTCAGGGCCTGGCGCTGATTGAAGCCGCCGGGCGGGAATTGGACTGGCAGATCGAGCTGCCCACCGTCGCCGGTCTCTGGCGGGCCGGGTGCATCATCAGGGCCGACCTGCTGGCCAGGGTGATGACCGCCTATCAGACCCCAGGACAATCGGGTAACCTGCTCTGCACCAGCGAGTTCGCCCAGCTGCTGGCAACGATTCAGCCAGGCTGGCGGGAAACTGCCGCTCTGGCTGTTGCCGGGGGGATTCCAGTTCCCGGACTGCTGTCAGCCCTGGCCTATTTTGACGGTCTGCGTCAGCCCAGATCAGCGGCCAATCTGATCCAGGCCCAGCGGGACTATTTTGGTGCCCATACCTATGAGAGAACGGACCGAAACGGGGCTTTCCACACAGAATGGTCATACTAATTCAACAATTAATAGTATGAATTTACTTTTTATCATTCTTTTTTCTGTTATTCTTTTACAAATTAATAAGTAGCACTATTAAGAACATATGATGAAAAAGAACCAGCAAACCGAAAACAGCCTCCGAAGGCTACTGACAAAACGCACATGTCACTCACAAACAACTCAAAAGTGAGGGCCTTCGTCTCCGGGGCGAGCTAACCTGGCTTGGACAATCAGGAACGCAGACCGCCCAACCCGGCCAACTGTCTGCACCTGGTCATACTTTTCCGGCCCTGCCACAAGGCGCAGGGCTATTCATCACTATCAGAATGGAGGAAGCAGATGTCTATCCTGTTACGTTCAACTCTTCAACCACCGGAAATAACCCAGGAGATCCTGGAACGTTTTAATATCTACCGTGAAGAAAAAGAAATTCCGCCAGAAGTCGCCCAACAGATCACCGCGGTTATCACCAACGGCGGGCTGGGGCTTTCCAGCGAAGAGATGCGTGCGCTGCCAGCGTTGCAGATGATTTCGGTTTACGGGGTGGGCACCGATGCCATCGATCTGGTACAGGCTAAGGAAAGAGGGATTCAGGTCGCAACAACCCCCGGCGTCCTCACCAACGCTGTGGCGGAGATGGCCCTGGCCCTCACCCTGAGCGCAGCCCGCCGCGTTGCTGAAGGCGATCGTTATGTACGTGCGGGACAATGGCTGCAGGGGAATCTGGGACTGGGCTGGACCCTGTTTGGCGAAACCGTTGGTATTCTCGGTTATGGCAGAATCGGTAAGCGGATCGGTGAATTGACCCGGGCGGTCGGGATGAAGGTTCTTTATACCGATCTGCAGCCAACGCCTGGCGAAGAGGAAACCTTTCGCTCATCCCCGCTGGAACTGGCCCGCGACTGTCGGGTGCTGATTATCGCTGCCGAGGGGGGTGAAAAAACCAGGGGGCTGGTCAACCGAACGATTCTCAAGGCGCTGGGTCCCGACGGATTACTGGTCAATATCGCCAGGGGGTCCGTCGTTAACCAGCAAGAGCTGATCCTCGCCCTTGAGGCCGGCGAACTCGGTTGTGCCGCGCTGGATGTCTTTGCGAATGAGCCACAGGTGCCGGAAGAGCTGATCGCCCAGCAGAAGCTGGTGTTGACTCCCCATGTTGCCTCGGCCACCATCGACGCCCGGCGGGCCATGGGCAGGCTGGTCATTGATAACCTGGCTGCGTTTCTGGCAGGCAAAGCCCTGCTCACTCCATTAAACCTGTGATCCTTTCTTGACCGCTCAGCCGGAGCCTCGCCCAGGCTCCGGTTGGCATGGAATAACCTGCCCAGCCGAAAACATCTCAGGCTCCGCCATGCTTGGTTGGTGAACCGCTTCTGGTTGTGGAAGCGTGCCCCAAGCTGGACAGGGCGGCCAGGATATCGCCCAATTGATCGGGCGGTCCACCGCTCATATTTTCCTCATCTGCAACCTGTAATTCTCGAGCATCATATTCCCAACGGCGCAAAATTTTGATCTTGTCGACCAGGGACAAGGAAGAATCGTTGCAGACATCTTTAGGCTGCGCAAAGGAATCTGCCGGGTTTTGCAATAATTTTTCCATATTCATAGGTGCCTCCCTCTGACTTTACTGTTATTTTACTATAACTTGTTCAAGGTGAGTCAACGGCAACCAGAAAAGACCTTACCTCCATGCCGGAAAGGCTTTATTTATGCACATTCTGTTTCTCCATGGTCTTGAATCGGGTCCGCACGGATCAAAATATCAGGCCCTCAAAGCGGTTTTTTCCTCGGTCGTCGCACCGGACTGCAGCGGGATCTACGATGAGACAGAACGGCTCCGGGTCATTCGCCAGACTACGGACAACATCACAGGCCAGTTTCTGGTGGTCGGTTCAAGCATGGGCGGGCTGATGGCCCTGCTGCTGCAGCAAAGCTGCCCGGAACGGATCGCGGGTATGGTTCTCTGCGCCCCTGCCCTGACACGCCCGGCCGCCGCGAACCTTGACCTGACCCGGTTGCCACCGACCTATGTCATTCACGGCACCCGCGACGAGGTGATCCCTCTGGAGGTCAGCCGGAGATTCGGCGACAATCTGATTGTCGTCGCCGACGACCACCGTTTGGGGAAAAGCCTCCCGGTCATTTTACGCACGGTCTTCGAATTAAAAATGAAACTGGTCGGCCTGGTCTCCTGAACGATTGCTCCAAGAGTTGCTCGCAGAGCTTGTTCAGGCGGGCCGGGAGATCATTCGCCAGGCCGGGCCAGACACAACCAGACGTTGAAACAAGCCAATGGATCACTTGGATTTATTCTTTTCTGTCAGGAGGGCATCATGCTGAGAAAAACCTTTTTTGTTCCACTGCTGCTGGTTTGCATCTGCTCTGCGTCGATCAGCTCCAGCGCGGCAGCCGAAGAGATTATCCCTTTCGCCAGCTCAAACCAAAACCCCTTGGTGGCGATTTTCGGATTACCTGCCACAGCACCGGCGACCATTCTCAAAGACGGCCGCACAACAGTGGAGTTTCGTTCCGATATTGCCAGCTCCTGTAGCAGTAATTCCAACTCCAGGGAGAGCGTGCTGCTTGATGGTGAGACTTACCGCTTGACCCTCGCCGCCAGGCGAGGCATCGGCCGCAACCTGGAAATCGGCATGGAACTGCCATATGTGATGCATCGGCAGGGCTTTCTCGACAGTTTCATCAAGAACTGGCACGACTTCTTCGGCCTGCCGCAAGGAGAACGGGATAATATCCCCGAAGACCAACTCGATTATCGTTATAGCAGCAACGGTGATGAGGAAGTGAATCTCACCGACTCCAGTCAAGGGTTGGGCGACCTGCGCCTGACCGCCGGCTGGCAGCTGCTGCGCCAAGACGCCCCCACCCGTAAAAGTCTGGCGCTTCGGGCCAGTCTCAAACTGCCGACCGGCGATAGCGACAAACTGCTTGGCAGCGGCAGCACCGACCTGGCCCTGTGGCTGAGCGGTTCGGCCGCCGGAGAGGATGACACCGTTGCGTTGTTCGGATCCATCGGCATACTGTTCCTGAGCAACGGTGATGTCATTGCCGACCAGCAAAACAATCTGGTCGGCTTCGGCAGCATTGGCGTCGGCTGGCAGGCCCTTGACAGCCTCAACCTGAAACTGCAGGTCGATGCCCATAGCGCCTTTTATGATGACAGTGAGCTGAAAGAACTGTCAGAGTCGGCCCAGTTGCTGATCGGCGGCACCCTGTCCATGACCGAAGCCACCGCCCTGGACATCGCAGTCGGTGAGGATATCGTGGTCGATTCCGCACCAGACGTGGTTTTTCATATTGCCCTTCGACATAATTTTTGAACTGACTAAATGCTCTCAGCAGGGCGCTTTCTCCCCCTGTTGAGAGCATTTGTAATACCAGACCTAATCGACCAATCCGGTCGAGCAATAGGAGCAAGGGAATGCAGTTCGCCAAAGAGCGATCCAGCCCGACCAAAAAGTTAATCTAAAAATCAAAAAACACAGATTTTTCATTATTTCCTAACCAACCAGGGTGAGTTATATGCTTAAATAACGGTTCTTATTATGCTCATACAGGGAGGTTCCATGAAACTCAAAGTGCTTATTTCTTTTGTCGTACTCTTGGTTCTCATCCAGTTTGTCCCCTTTGGAAAAAACCATTCCAACCCGCCGGTGACGAGCGAACCGGCCTGGGACTCACCAGAGACGGCACAATTGTTCGCACGCGCCTGTGGAGATTGTCACAGCCACAAGACGGTCTGGCCCTGGTATAGCAACTACGCCCCGATCTCCTGGCTGGTTGCCAACGACGTCTACGAAGGACGGGAACATTTCAATGTTTCCATGTGGAATACGCAGAAAAGAAATAAAGGGAATGAAGCCGCCGAAGCGATTGAAGAAGGAGAAATGCCGCCCTGGTTTTACCTCATCCCCCATCCTGAAGCCAAACTGTCAGATCAGGAGACAGCAGCACTCATCAAGGGGCTGGAAAAGACTTTCGGACGCAAGCATTGAACCACTGCACCACCCTCCTCTCCCCTTCGCCACATGGCGGCACCGCAGCCCGGGTGCCGCCGAGGGCGAATCCGGTATCTTTTTCAGCCTGCCGGGTGTATGCTGACGCAATAGATACGCCATATTGAATCACTTCTTTACAATCGACACTCCTTCAGGCCGCATTGAACTCGGATTGCGGGCTGGGAGAGATTCAAGCAGTCACATCTGGTTATCCGGCAAGTCTTAACCGTCAAGTATGCCTATGAGATTCCTGAGTTCACACGGGGATTTTTCAGCCGTATTCTTGGCTAATCCGAACAAGGGAGATCCACAATGGACAGTCCAAAGCTTTCAATCGGTGGTCCGATTGAGGCCCGTTGCACCAAATGCCGCAAAAATTCTCCGCATACCATTTTAGAACTGAACGAAGATCAACCGGAAAAAGTTCAATGTAGCCTCTGCGGGCGTCAGCATAAGTATCGGCCGCCCACCGTCAAAAGAGCACCCGGCGCCTATCAGGCACAGCAGCGAAAATCGGCCGAGTGCAAGGAATGGGAAAAACTGCAGAAAAACATGCTGGCAGCCAATGCCAAAGATTATTCCATGGCCGAAACGTACAAAGTCAAAACCGTGATTTCTCATCCAGCCTTTGGACTGGGCATCGTCTATCGAGTGATCGGCTCAGGAAAAATAGAGATTTTGTTTGAAGACGGCATCAAAACCATGCGTTGTAAATAAAAGCGGCCTCCCGGACCAAGCTTGCACCACCAGCTTGCCGAACCCAACGAAAAAGGACCTGAGCATGGAAATCTGCCGTCTCTGTCAGGATCAGATCAAAAAATCCTCGAGCAGAAAACCGCATAAAGACCTGGTAAAAATAGACGAGTGCCGGATCTTCATCGGCCGCAACCCCAGCGGTCACGAAGAACAGGACTATCAGTGCACTGTCTGCCAATCACGCTTCACCCATAGCACCGATAAAAACGACCTGGGCTGGACCCTGTGGCAGGGCTAATCGTTCTGTGCTGATTGGCCCGCCTCGGCCAGCCAACGTTCAAAACGCTCTTTCGGTCCTCTGGAGAGAATGCGCTCAAAGGTTGTGCGATCATACAGATAAAGACAATGCCTGATCAACGTATAGGGACTGAAAGAACTGTCGGGATTATTGGCCAGGTACGAATCCCGATACTCCCTGGCGGTTTTGATGTTTTCCAAAAGGCCTTTGTGCAGGTCAGCACGTTCAAAGGTGCAGTCCAGTTTCAATATCTCCTGGACAAAGTTGTCGACCTTGTAGTCCTTGAAATCAAAATCCTTGAAAAAGTGTCCGGCCACCCGAAGAAAATTGAAAGCGGTAATTTTCTTCCCGCCTGCGGTTGGATGCTTGTCGTTATCCTGATCGTCAGCGGCCATAAAACCTTCGCTGACCGCCAAATCGGTTTCCTGCTGCAGCAGCTCGCTGGTGGCGCTTCTGATTTCAATAAATTCCCGGTCCGCCAGTTCGAACAAAGCGGCCAGAACATTGATCCGCCGTTTCAGGTCGTTCGGGATTGACTTTTTGTATTTGATTTTATGATCCAGAACACTCCAGGCATCCTGAATCAGGGAGCGGATCTGCACCTCGACGCAACAACCACGTAGCAACAGGTGCTTTTCGCTCGGCAGCAGGCGATCATCATAGACCAGGTCCATGTGCAGGCCTTTGTAACCGAACAGGTCATTGGTCTTTTCCAGGGTCGCGATCTTGTCTGTCACTTCAATGATCTCGAAATTTTCCTTGAGCACTGCAGCGATCAGCGGGATCTGGTCTTCGTACAAACAGACAATCCTGATGCCAAGCAGGTCGGACAGATAATCCTTGATGGCATAGGGGCGCTCCTCCATCTCCAGCCGGCCCTGGTACTTGCGCTGAAATTTTTTGATGCACTCTTCCTTATTTTTAACCCGCCCTTCAATCTTGGTGATCTCACCGACATCGACCTGCTTCAAGAGCAGGCTCGCCGCACTGATACAGGCGTTCTTGGCCTCCTCCAGAAGCACCCGGTTGGTATCATAAAAAGATATAAATGCCTTTTTTTCCTGTTCAAAATCCAAAGAAGCCAAGCGAAACCTCCAGTCGGCACATAAATGGTATTTTTCAAAAACGTTACAACAAAACAGTTTAAATCGGCAGGAATATTTCGCAAGGATACTAGAGAATTATTTCAGAGCTTGAAAAAATCGCGGGGCGGATTGGGCTTTTATTCTTGTCCGGTTTCTGGAGTCTCCTCCGAAACAGACCCATCTTGCTTGCGTTTGCGCTTTTCTTCTTTTTTAGCCTGCCGGGAAATTTCTTTCTGGCGCTTCTCATAACCGTAATTCGGCTTTTTACCCATTCGCTGCTACCTTTGCATCGTCCCTACCGTTGCGGGGAGAAAAAAGAAACGGCCCCGCTTATGCAAACGGGGCCGCATCTCAATTGTTCTTACAATATGCTTCAGATCTTACGAACGTTGGTCGACTGAGGACCTTTTTGGCCTTGGGCCACATCAAAACTGACGCGATCGCCTTCAGCAAGAGTCTTGAACCCATCACCTTGAATCTGGGAAAAATGCACAAACAAATCTGCCCCGTTGTCCTGCTCAATAAAACCAAAACCTTTAGCCTCGTTGAACCACTTCACACTACCTTCTGCCATTTAATCTTCTCCGTTACCCATTTCGAGGGCTTTTTTGTTGTGCAGATTTCCATCGGAAAAAACACAAGGCACAGACCCAAGCGGGCCTGTGCCTTGTATCCGGTTTGACACTATGCCAATTCAGTGAATGAATAATCTACACAAATATACTTAAGTTTTTTAACGTTATCACGGCAAGTCATTAATGTACAGAGTTTTTTATAACGTTTTTTGAAAGTTCTTTTGTGCCGAGTAGACTTTCCTCTGCTGGCCGGGCCTCACACCAACCGCTCAGTGACCCTGCGCATGCGGGACGGCCACCATTTGACTCCCCTGGAATCCGACTTATACTTGATTCCTACACCCCAAAAAGCACCTGCCGCTTCGAGAAAATGGCCATGCAGAGATATAAAATCGTCCATAATACCTATTATAATTTTTCCGCTGCGGTTCAGCTGCAGCCACATCGGTTACTGCTTCGCCCGAGGGAAGACCACGAACTGCGGGTCGAGACCTCCCTGCTCAATATCACGCCAGCTGCCAATGTCCGCTGGCATCGCGATGTCGAGGATAATTCCGTTGCCATCGCCACCTTCACGACTTCGGCAACCCAACTGCGGATTGAAAGCAGCATCGTTATTCAGCAATACAACGAAACGCCCCTCGATTTTGTCGTTGAAAGTTCGGCGACCCTCTATCCGTTCAGTTATTCCCCTGAGGACCGGGCGGTTCTGGCACCCTACATAGCGGTATCCGAACGGACCGACAATATCCTTCTTTCAGCCTGGGTCGCCAAGCTGCTCCCCGCCAAGAAGGAACCGGTCGAGAGCTATGTCTTGCTCAGGCAGCTGAGTCGGCATATTTTCGACTCGCTGGCCTATCAGGTGCGCGAGGAGCCCGGCGTGCAGACCCCGCAGGAAACCCTGCAGAAAGGAACCGGGTCCTGCCGCGATTTTGCCAATTTGCTCATGGAAGCCTGCCGCTGCGCAGGCCTCGCTGCACGGTTTGTCAGCGGTTATCTTTACACCCCCCAGAGCACAGTTCCCGGTGCGACTCATGCCTGGACTGAGATCTATATCCCCGGCGCCGGCTGGAAAGGTTTTGATCCCACCAGTGGCGAAATTGCCGGCAAAAAGCATATCGCCGTGGCCGTGGCCCGGTTACCGGAACTGGTTCCGCCGGTAGCAGGCTCCTTTATCGGCCCGCCCGGAACCAGTCTGGATGTCGGCGTGTGGGTCTCCGCCATCTGAAGCAATGGCTGTTGCGCTCCTGCCAGCGCGTCCCCCGCTTTTTCAACTCTGGACCTGAGCCCCTGAAATAGGGCATATTGAGCTGCAATAACAGCTGTTTCGCCAAGCCACTATCCATCTTCAGTAAAGGGAAAATCTATGCCAGAGACCCTGTTGCAGAAATGGCCCGTTGGACAGCCCCCTTCTATCAGCATGCCCATCCCCAACAACATGGATGCCCTGACCATCCGCCGTGATTGCTACGGCCAACCGGCCGAGGTTATTCGCCTGGAACAGGTTGCAACCCCGAAGCTGCTACTGGAACAGGCCAATTGCGTGTTGGTTGCAGTGCTTGCCTCGGGGCCGAACTTTAACACCAATTTCGCTGCTCTTGGGCTGCCGGTGCCCCCCTTCGGCCGCGGCGACAATGCCACCGTCCACATCCCCGGCAGTGATGCGCTGGGTATTATTGTCGATGCCGGTACGGCCGTCAGCGAGCTCAAAGTCGGCCAGGCCGTGATTCTTGACTCCTGGACCGATTCAACCCGGATTCGCGGTTATGAAACTCACGATGGCTTCAATGCCCAATTTGCCGTGGTTGACCAGAAACGCGCCCTGGCCATCCCAGCCCGACTGCAACAGCAAACACCCGAGCAGTTGGCCGCCATCCTGCTAACCTATGGCACAGCCTACCGTGCTGTGGTCGAGCGCTTGCAGGTTAAACCTGGGGACAGCGTTCTGTTTATGGGCGGCGGCAAAGGGACCAGCTTCGCCGGGGCCCAAATCGCCAAAGCCCTCGGTGCCCGGGTGATCCTCATGGGCTCCAACCAGAGCCTGGCCGAAACCCTGATCGAGCGCGGGATTGCCGATGCTTTCGTCAATCGGAAGTTGATTCCGGCCGAGGTCTACGGGGCCATCCCTGCCAACGAAACGGAAGACAGCTGGCGTGGCCGGACCGCACCTTTTCGCGAAGCCGTCTTTGCCGTCAACAACGGCCGGCCGGTTGATAAGATCTTCGAACACACCGGCGGCACCAATTTCCCGCTGTTGGTATCCGCGCTGGCTGAAAATGGCACTCTGGCCTTTTTCGGCGCTACCGGCAGCGGCCTCAAGGGGGAATACAAGGAAACCTTCTTCTATGCGGGACAACGGCTGGTCATGGATGCCCGCTGGGTCTGGATGCGCCAGAAACAGATCCTGTTCCGCAGCGGTTCGGCCCAAGAGATTCTCGCTGAAATAGGTCTGGCTCCGGGCAAGAAGGGGCTGGTCTGGGGCGCCGATGGCTACGCTCGGGAATTTGTCGAAGCGGCCCTCGCCCGCAGTGCCGAGTTAGCCGTCATCGCCTCGCATTCTCGTGAAGCGGCCGGCATTGCCGAACTGATTCGGCTCGGCGTCAACCCCGCCCACATTATCGACCGCGACCGCTTCCAGTTGGCCGCGGACATGCCCGACCCGCTGACGGCGGATGGGCATCTGAACCCTGCCTATAACAGCGGCTATATGAATCAGGCCAGAGCCCTAGGCCGGTCCCTCTGGGGTATTTTCGGTCCCCGCACCAGTCCGGATTTCGTCATCGAAAGAAGTGACCAGAGCACCCTTCACTACAGCAGCTTTCTGGTCCGGGACTTCAGTGAGCGGGAGCTGCAGAACTACGGCGTCATTGTTGTCCGCGGCAATCAGGAGCTGGCGCTGTGCGGCTCCCACATGTACTGTGCCAACCAGGCCCAGGAAGTGGTGCGGTTATTGGCCGGGGGCAGAATCGAAATGGAGCAGGAGGATCTTGAGGTCGTGAGCCTGGCTGAACTGCCCGAACTGCAGCAGAAGATGCTCGATGGCAGGATGAGCAAACCGAAAGGGGTCGCCCTGGTGCAGGCTGCCGCGGGGCGGACCATCGCTAGCTACGCACGGGAGTTCTGGGGACAATCCCTGCGCACGGCCAATCCGGCACAACAGGAGTACCTGGATATTTACCTCTCCCAGGAAGGGATCGGCACCATTGTGCTGCAGCGGATCGATGCCCTCAACGCCCTCAATGACACCCTGCTGGCCCAATTGGCCGAGACCTTTAATGAGGTTCGTGACCAGGGCAGCCTCCACGGCCAAACAGTCAAGGCGCTGCTGCTGTGCAGTGAGACCCGGGCGTTCGTGGCTGGTGCGGACGTTACCGAGTTTGCCGGCAACGACGCCGCAGAAATCGCCCGGATCGCCGCCTTCAACCTGGCTATTTTCACGACCCTGGAAAACCTGCCGATCCCGGTCATCGCGGTAATCGATGGTTTTGCCCTCGGCGGCGGTAACGAACTGGCCATGAGTGCCCATTACCGGATCGTGACTGAAAATGCCCTGCTCGGCCAGCCGGAAGTCAAACTGGGCATTATTCCGGGGTACGGCGGTGCGCAACGCCTGCCCAGGTTGATCGGCCCGCGCAAAGCGTTGGAAATGTCGGTCAACGGAGAACCGATAGATGGCCGTACTGCGGTTTCCATCGGCCTGGCTGATGAATTTCATCTTTCCGCAACTGCCATGGCCAGAGCCTTTCAGGTCGCACGGGAACTGGTTTCCGGACAGGCCAGTCTGGCGCAAAAGGATTGGGATGAACGGGCCGCGAGTCAGGCCCTTGAGCTGCAAGAGTTGCTCGCCGATCCGGCGGTGAAAGCGCTGCAGACCCAAAACGCCCCCAGTGACCCTGCCGATATTTACGCGGCCAGACGCTATGCCGCCCACTACGTGATCGCGGCACTGGAGTTCGGTTACGAGAACGGCTTCGTCGCCGGACTGGCCAACGATGCCAAACTGTTCGGTGAGATCGCCGCATCCCCTTCCGGTCAGGAATGGATCGGACGATTTATCAACAAGGACCCGGAGCAGGGGGCGTTTATAACTCTACTGGAAGGGTATTAAATAATGGCAAAGTCCGTCCTGGACTTTGCCATCACCATTTCACAAAAGTACGGCTTTGCTCACAAAAAAAGGACTAAACCACTATGCGCTGAAAGTGCATAGGTTGTGACGGGACTGAAAGTCCCTAAAATAGCCCCCTCTTCCCTCGTGTACGAAGGCGGGAACAGGCCTGCTTCCACCCCCATCCCAACCTTCCCCCGCCAAGGGGGAAGGACTCAATTGTACAAACCGGGAACATAGGTAACAGTTTACACTGCATGGGTAAGGAGATTTACCAATGCCATGGACTCGAACATTGACAGCACCTCAATTGTTTCAGGGTTTGAAGAGCATCTCCGCGGCCTCGTAAATGGTCTCGGACAGGGTCGGGTGGGGATGGATCGACTTGCGCAGATCCTCGGCAACCGCGGCCATTTCCATGGCGACCACCCCTTCGGCGATCAGTTCGCCGGCACCGGGGCCGGCCACCGCCACCCCCAGCACCCGGTCGGTTTCCTTATCCACGATCAACTTGGTCATGCCGTCTTCCCGTCCCAGGGTCAGGGTCCGACCGTTGCCGCGCCAGGGCATCTTGGCGGTGGTGATTTTGATCTGCTGTTCCCGGGCCGCTGTTTCGGTCAGCCCGCACCAGGCGATCTCCGGATCGGTAAAGACCACCGCCGGAATTGCCCGGGGATCAAAGACCGCCTTACGGCCGACGGCCGCTTCGGCAGCGACGTTGGCCTCACCGTAGGCCTTGTGGGCCAGCATCGGCTCACCGGCGATATCGCCGATGGCAAAGATATGTGGTTCGGCGGTGCGCTGCTGGCCATCGACCTCGATAAAACCTTTTTGGGTAACCTTGACGGAGGTATTCTCCAGCCCCAGATTTTCGGTGTTGGGGCGGCGGCCGATGGAGATCAGCACTTTGTCAAAACGGCGCTTGCTCTGCACTCCTTTTTTATCTTCCAGGGTCACGGCAACCCCGTTCTTCTGTTCTTTCAGCTCGACAACCTTGGTCTTGAGCAGGATCTCCTCGAACTTTTTATCGAGCCGGCGTTTAAGCACCGAGACCAGATCCCGGTCACAGCCCGGCAGCAACCCGTCGGTCATCTCCACCACCGAGACTTTGCTGCCCATGGCGGCGTAGGCCGAACCCAGTTCCAGACCGATATAGCCACCGCCGATCACCAGCAGTGACTTGGGCACATCTGCCAGCTCCAGCGCGCCGGTCGAATCGATAATCAACTTGCTCCCGGGTTCGACCCCGGGCAGCATGATCGGCCGCGACCCGGTAGCGAGGATCGCCTGCTTGAAGGTCAGCTCGCTGGTCTCCCCATCGGTGCTGGTCACCTTTAGGGTCGTGGCATTCTTGAATGTGGCCGTCCCCCGGATGTAGCGCACCTTCTTCTGTTTGACCTTCCCGCCCAGGCCGCCGGTCAGCTTGCCGACCACCTCGTTTTTCCAATCCCGGACTCGCTCGACATCAATCTTCGGTTTACTGAAGCTCACCCCGATGGAGCTGGACTCTTCGGCTTCTGAAACCAGTTTGGCGACATGGAGCAGGGCCTTGGAGGGGATACAGCCGCGGTGCAGACAAACCCCGCCCGGATTCTCCTCCGGGTCAATCAGGGTTACCGCCAGACCCAGTTCAACCGCCTTGAAGGCCGCGGCATAGCCGCCTGGGCCGGCACCGACAACAACCAGCTCGGCATCGACCGGGCCGGCTGCGGGGGCGCTTTGCGGCGCGGGCGCTTCCTTCGTTTCCGCGGGCGGGGTAGAACTCTCCTCGGTTTTTTCCTCAGCAGACTCTTGCGGTGCTGCGGGCTTCTGCCGCTCAGCGGCCTCAACCTCATCCAGAATGACGATCACAGCGCCGACTTTGGCCTGCTCCCCTTCGGCCACCCGGATCTCTTTGACTTTGCCGGCACTCGGTGAGGGGATGGCAACAACCGCTTTATCCGTTTCCAGTTCCAGCAGGGTCTGGTCCGCTTCAACCAGATCACCCACTGCCACGGCAATGGAAGTAACAGTGCCTTCGGTCACTCCTTCGGAAACTTCCGGGACAACAACCTCTAACGACATAACAAACCTCTATTCTCTCGAATTAATCAAGTGTGTAAAAATCTCCCAGGCGCTTTCGACCCTACATCAACAGCTTAAGCGGCTGTTCCAGCGCAGCACAGATGAAGCGGAGGAAACGCGCACCGTCAGCCCCGTCGATAACCCGATGGTCATAGGTCAGGGAGAGCGGCATCAGTTGGCCGGGGACAAATTCCTGGCCATTCCAGACCGGCTCGATAGCGGTCCGGGAAACCCCGAGAATGGCCACCTGGGGGGCATAGACAATGGGCGTAAAGGAGGTTCCACCGATCCCACCAAGGTTACTGATGGTGAAGGTTCCCCCTTCCAGCTCGGCTGGAGAAATCTTGCGTTCGCGAGTTTTTACAGCCAACTCACTAAGATCTTCAGCAATAGCAACAATCCCCTTCTGGTCGGCATTCTGAATCACCGGAACCATCAGGCCATTGGGCGTATCCACCGCCACTCCGATATGCACGTATTGCTTGAGAACCAGTTCTTTGGCTGCCAGGTCCAAGCTGCTGTTAAAATGGGGGAAAGCCTTGAGGGCGGCAGCGCAGACCTTGACCAGGATAGCGGTCATGGTCAGCTTGACCTCCTTGGACGACTCCGTATTATAGCGTTTACGGAAGGCTTCCAGGTCATCGATGCGAGCCTTGTCGTACTGGGTAACCATAGGAATAGTCGACCAGGCGTAGCCCATGGCATCGGCGGTGATTTCGCGAATTTTACTGAGTGATTCACGGGAGACTTCCCCCCATTTGCTGAAATCGGGCAGCGTCCGCTGCGCATGCAGGCCGCGGAACTCGGCCGCGGAAACAACTTGCGCACCACCGGTCAGCTGCTGCATCGACTGGCGTACAAAAGCACGCACATCGTCTTCACTGATGCGGCCACCGGGACCGGAGCCCTGCACCTGATAGATATCGACCCCCAGCTCGCGGGCGAACCGGCGAACCGACGGCGCCGCCGGAGCAACCAGCTCATTGCGGCGGACACTGTGCAGATCAACCTCAGTCGTACTCGCCGGTTGCGCTGCGGCGGTCTTGGTCGGGGGAGCGGCAGCGGTGCTCTGCTGCGACTCCTGGTGCGTCTCCTCAGCCTTGGGCTGCTCCTCAGCACTCTGTTCTGTTGCCGTCGGCGCGGCCTCCGCCTCCGGCTCTTTGGCCGGGGGCGAAGCGGCACTGTCCTCCAGGACCGCAATCACTGCGCCGACCTCAGCGGTATCCCCTTCCGCAACACGGATTTCCTTGACCTTGCCGGCACTGGGAGACGGGATAGCGACCACAGCCTTGTCGGTCTCCAGTTCAAGGAGGGTCTGATCCGCTTCCACCTCGTCGCCGACAGCAACGACAATGGAAACCACGGTACCCTGGGTCACGCCTTCGGAAACTTCCGGAACTACAACCTCTAATGACATAACAAACCTCTAGTCCTGATGCGGGTTCAATTTATCGGGATTAATCGCAAATTCTTTGATCGCCCGGGCAACATCATCCTGCGAGCCCTGCCCTGCCCGAGCCAGCTGGTAGAGTGCCGCCGTGGCGATATAACGCGCATCGACTTCAAAGAAATCGCGCAATTCCTTGCGCCCGTCGCTGCGGCCGAAGCCATCGGTGCCCAGACAATGCAGCGGGCCGGGCAGCCATTGGGCAATGGAAGCCGGCAACACTTTCATGTAATCCGATGCGGCAATAAAGATCCCTTCTTCCTGCTCCAGCAGTTGCTGAACGTAAGGCTTGCGCGGCGTTTCCTGCGGGTGCAGCAGGTTCCAGCGCTCTGCTTCAACAGCATTCTGATAGATCTCTTTATAGCTGGTCACGCTCCAGACATCAGCGCTGATCGCAAACTTCTCTGCCAGCAGTTGCTGGGCTTCAATCGCCTCGTTGAGGATGGAGCCGCTACCGAGGAGATGGACCTTCGATTGGCCTTTTTTCTGCTTGCCTTTACTGAAACGGTACATCCCTTTCAGAACGCCTTCTTTGACATCTTTATCCTTGGGCATGGGCGGCATCCGGTAAGTCTCGTTGGTCACGGTCAGGTAATAGATCAGATCTTCCTGGTGACAGTACATCCGGTTGAGTCCGTCCTGGACAATCAGCGCCAGCTCGAAAGCGAAGGCAGGATCGTAAGCTTTGATCTTGGTCGGGGCCAGGGCCAGGACATGACTGTGGCCGTCCTGATGCTGCAACCCTTCTCCGGCCAGGGTGGTGCGCCCGGCGGTTGCTCCGACCAGGAAGCCGCGGGCACGGCAGTCGCAGGCCTGCCAGATCAGGTCGCCGACCCGCTGGAAGCCAAACATGGAATAGAAGGCATAAAACGGAATGGTCTGCACCTGGTTGTTGGAATAGGCGGTGCCGGCGGCAATGAAGCTGGCCATGGAGCCCGCTTCGCTGAGTCCTTCTTCGAGGATCGCACCGGTTTTCCTTTCGTTGTAATAGAGCAGGCTACTCTTGTCGACCGGTTCGTACAATTGCCCGGCATGGCTGTAGATACCGGCCTGACGGAACAGCGACTCCATACCGAAAGTTCGGGCTTCATCCGGGACGATGGGGACGATCAGCTTGCCTACCTCGTCATCCTTGAGCAGCTTGGCGACCAGGTGGACAAAAGCCATGGTGGTGGCCAGTTCACGGTCGCCGGAGCCGCCGAGGTATTCCTGCACCAGCCAGTCGGTCTGGCAGGCCATGGGGCGACTGCCATCGAACCGTCGCGGTAACGACCCGCCCAAAGCTTGTCGCCGTTCTTTCAAATAGCGGATCTCAGGACTGTCTTCGTCAGGCTTATAAAAGGGAGCCTTGGCGATATCGTCATCGCTGATGGGAATATTGAAACGGGTCCGGAATTCTTTCAGTTCTTCCTCGTTCAGTTTTTTCTGGGAGTGGGTGATATTCTTCCCTTCCCCGGCTTCGCCGAGGCCATAGCCTTTGATGGTCTGGGCCAGGATCACCGTCGGTGAGCCTTTGTGTTCATAGGCGGCCTTGAAGGCGGCGTAGACCTTGACCGGATCATGCCCGCCCCGTTTCAGGGCTCCGAGGCGTTCGTCGCTGTAATGCTTGACCATCTCCAGCAGCTCCGGATCCTTACCGAAAAAGTCCTTGCGGATATGGGCGCCATTATTGGGCGTATAGCGCTGCATCTCGCCGTCTAAGACCTCATCCATCCGCTTGACCAGCAAGCCTTTCTCATCGGCATCCAGCAACGGATCCCAGTCGCCGCTCCAGAGCACCTTGATGACGTTCCAGCCCGCCCCGCGAAAGGCCGCCTCAAGTTCCTGTACCACCTTGCCGTTGCCGCGCACCGGGCCGTCAAGACGCTGCAGATTGCAGTTGACGACAAAGATCAGATTATCCAGTTTTTCCCTGGATGCCAGAGTAATAGCCCCGAGAGATTCCGGCTCATCCATCTCCCCGTCGCCAAGCATGGCCCAAACCTTGCGGCCGCTCCGTTTGCGCAGACCCCGGTCGACCAGATAGTGATTAAAACGGGCCTGATAAATCGCGGTAATCGCCGTCAGTCCCATGGAGACCGTCGGGAATTCCCAGAAGTTCGGCATCAAAAACGGGTGAGGGTAGGAAGACAGCCCTCCGTCCGGCCCCAGTTCGCGGCGGAAATGCTCCAAATCCTGTTCGGACAGCCGCCCCTCCAGATAGGCTCGGGAATAGACACCGGGAGCGGCATGCCCCTGGAAATAGACCATATCGCCAAGGAAATCGTCGGTGCGGCCGCGCCAGAAGTGATTGAAGCCGATTTCCCAGAGAGTCGCGACCGAAGCAAAGGTCGAAATATGCCCACCGATGCCGGAGGATTCGCGATTGGCTCGCACCACCATGGCCATGGCGTTCCAGCGGATGATCGATTTGATGCGCCGCTCAATTTCGCGGTTGCCGGGGAACACCGGCTGTTGGCTGGTCGGGATGGTATTGATATAGGGAGTATTGGCGGTAAAGGGGATACTGACCCCTTGCTCCTGGGCACGCACCTGCAACTGGCGCAGGAGCTGCCTGACCCGCTCCGGGCCCTGCTCTTTGAGAACATAGTCCAGCGATTCCCGCCATTCCTGATTCTCAATTTCAATAAACTCTGCTGTTTTTTGCTCGTTCTTGTCGGTCATATATCAAAACTCCTTTGCGATTCGAACTGAATCAACAGTGATTCATCTGTGCCGAGTTTCAATAATACACAAATTTTTCCAACAGGACATGGACCAGGGAGAAAAAACCGCCCCTCATTCAGAAAAAAGTCCACCGGGTCAGTTCACACAATATCTTGTATTCTTTGGGTGTTTTCGCTGTAGCAGCAAACTGGAAGGGTGGCGCTGCGCAGCATAACCGCCCGCAATACCGCAACGGCCGACCCGAATTATTCGGGTCGGCCGTTGCATCTTTCATCTCGTCTGCCCAACAGCTCTTGAACAAACCAAGGAGAGCCGTCAGGAAAGGGGCAAAAGTCAGTTCAAGACCCGATAAGGTCCGGTCTGATAGCTGCGCAGCTGGACCCCGCCTTCATGCTCCATAAGGGCCAGGAAGCGATCGCGGTTGACCGGATGGCTGATCCGGCGGCGCGCTTCCTCAACAGTGCACCACTCCACGGCAGGGGTTTCTTCGCTGGGAGTTAGTTCCCCCGAAGCATAGCGCGCCGTAAAGCAGAAAATCACGGCGGCCGGCGCGGAAATCTTAGACCAGATCACGGCCAGCCGGGCATGACTGATGGTGACCCCGGTTTCTTCCAGGGTTTCCCGACTGAGGGCGAAAATCAATTTTTCCCCCTCTTCGACCCGCCCCTGGGGCAATTCCCAGCCACGGATATGATGTTTGACCAGCAACAGTTGCTCTGCTTCATTGCGGATCAGGCAGCTGACCACCAGGACATGTCTGGGTTGTTCATCACTCACTTGCTGTCTCCCTGTGCTGTGACAATTAATCGATTTGACTCTGTAACGGCCCGGTCTGCGGGGCCTCTTTCGGCAGCAGAACCCAGAGTTGCCCCTGCTGCTTCATCTGTCCGGCCACTTTTCCGGCATCATCTCCCATCCCCCAGAAAAAATCCGCCCTGACCTGGCCGCTGATGGCCCCACCGGTATCCTGAGCCACCATCAGCTGCTGTAGCGGATAATCGGTGCCCGGAAAGGTGGTGGCAAGAAACACCGGCGCTCCCAGCGGAATCACGTGCGGATCGACAGCCAGACTGCGCAACGGCGTCAAGGATACCCCAAGCGCACCCGGTGGATATTGATAACTGTCGGGAAGTTCGCGAAAAAAGACATAACTGGGGTTTTCGGCCAGCAGTTCCTTACCGGCAGCGGGATTCTCTTCAACCCAGTGGCGGATATTCTGCATCGACATCTGGTCACGGGTCATCTCGCCCCGGTCGAGCAACAAGCGCCCGATGGAGCGGTAGGGATAGCCGTTCTGATTGGCGTAGTTCACCATCACTCGCTCACCGTCAGGCAGCCGGATACGACCGGAGCCCTGGATGTGCAGAAAAAACAGGTCGACGGGATCCTTGACCCAGAACAGCTCCTGACCGGCCAGCGGATTCGCCCCGTTGTCGATTTCATCACGGTCGAAATAGGGCACCACCCGGTTTCCCTCAATCCGCCCGCGCAGCCGATAACGGCCCAGTTCCGGATAAACGGCCGAAAGGTCGATGGTCAGCAGATCATCAGGCTGGCGGTAAATGGGGTAGCGGTATTCCTCGGTCGGAACTCGGCTGCCGGCCAGTTCCGGACCGTAGTAGCCGGTGATCAGGCCGGCGCTGCTGCCGTCTTCATTCTGCACCTGATAGGGTTGAAAATAGGTTTCGAAGTAGCTCCGTGCTTCGGCATCGGTGACCGGGTCCAATCTGGCGGCTTCGGCACAGACCTGCTGCCATTGGGCGCGCTTACCGATCGCTCGGCAGCTTTTCAAAAAAGCCCCGAAAGCAGCAGCCGGCTGGTCATACGACCAGCCCGGCACCTGCTCCCAAGGCACCTGAGTCAACGGGCTGAACTTTTCGCCAACAGGAGTCTGCTCCGGTTCCGGCCCCAGGCAACCGGCCAGCACAATCAGCACAGCACTAAAGAGGATCAGTCTTTTCATGACATAACTCAATCTATATGGACAGCTGCGAACAGCTGAAATTATTCTGCCTGCACTAAGAGAAAAACACCTGTCCGATTACAACATATCAACCGGATCAACATCAATCGCCAAAGCGACCTGTTTCGGCAGCTGGTTGAGTTTTTCCGCAAAACGCAGCAACAGTTGCCTTAATGGCCCTCGTTCGGTCGATTTCAGCAGGATCTGGTAGCGGCTCTTCCCCCGCAACCGAGCCAGTGCGCAGGGGCTCGGCCCGAGCACTTCGACCCCTGCGGCAAACCGAGTCAGGTCCTCGCCGACTCGCTCCGCAACCCCACGGACCTGGGCCAGATTATTCCCGGCGAACACCAAGTTGACCAAATGACCGCAAGGAGGGTAACCGAGCTCCTGGCGAAAGGGCAATTCCTGCTGGTAAAAATCTCCGTAGTCTTGGCTGGCAGCACAGAGCAGGGCATAGTGTTCCGGATTGTACGACTGGATAAAAACCCGGCCGCCCCCCTTGTTCCGCCCGGCCCGCCCGGCAACCTGGGTGAGCAGGGCAAAGCTGCGCTCCGCCGAGCGGAAATCCGGAAAGTTGAGGATGCTGTCAGCCCCCAGCACGCCCACCACAGCGACCCCAGTGAAATCATGCCCCTTGGCGATCATCTGGGTGCCGACCAGGATATCGATCTTGCCGGCCAGCATCTCGCCAATGATCTTGCGATGGGCTCCCTTGCGGCTGGTGGTGTCGCGATCCATGCGGGCAATCCGGGCGCCGGGGAACAACTCCTCAAGTTCCTGTTCCAGGCGTTCAGTTCCCGCTCCCTGCGGCTGCAGATCGATACCGCGACAGTGCGGACAGGTTTCCGGGATGCTCGCAACATAGTCGCAGTAATGACAGCGCAAGCGACCTTCACCTTTGTGATAGGTCAGGGTGATTTCGCAGTTGGGGCAATGAAAACTGCTCCCGCAGTCCGGGCAGAGCAAAAAAGGAGCGAAGCCCCGCCGGTTCAGCAGCACCAGAGCCTGTTCACGCTGCTCAAGGGCCTGCTGAATAGCTTCAATCAGGCTCGGCGCCAGGGCCAAATCACTTTTTTCCTCTTTCAAATCGACCAGAGTGACCACCGGCAATGCCGCATCATGCACCCGCCGCTCCAGGGTCAGGCGCGTCAACGCCCCCTGCTCACTGCGATAATAGCTGGCAAAAGACGGGGTTGCGCTGCCCAGGACAACCGGGCAGGCCTGTTGCTGTCCTCGTACCAGAGCCAGGTCGCGGGCGTTGTAGCGAAATCCCTCACTCTGCTTGTAACTGGCATCATGCTCTTCATCAACAATGATCAGGCCAAGGTCGCATAGCGGAGCAAAAACCGCGGACCGCGCGCCGATGACGATCTGCACCTGATGGCGCATGATCCGTCGCCAGGCATCATAGCGCTCCCCTGCCGACATGCCACTGTGGAGGGCGACAATGGTCTTTCCCTGGTGTTCAAAACGGGCTCGGAAGCGGGCCACCAGCTGTGGTGTCAAGGAGATTTCCGGAACCAGGATCAAGGCCTGCCGCCCTTGCTCAAGGCAATGCCTGACCGTATGCAGATAGACCTCGGTTTTACCGCTGCCAGTCACCCCGTGAAGCAGGAAGCCATGGAAAGCAGCCTGATTCAGCTGCCCGGTAATGGCCGCCACCGCCTCTTGCTGCGCAGCATTGAGCTGCGGCTGTTTGTCCGCCGGGATCTCCTCGCGCAAAAACGGGTCGCGCAGGCGCTCCTCTTCATGAACCGCCAGACAGCCCAGCTCAACAAGGCGCTTCAGAGTCGCATGCGGCTCCGGGAACAACTCTTTGATTTTGGTTAAAGAAGCCGACTCTGCGGCCAGGATAAAATCGCGCAGGCTGCGCTGCCGCTCACCGCGCAGGCCAATGCTCGCATCCTGGACCCGATAGACCGGCTCGCTTAAAATACTGGTGGTCGATTTTTCGCTACCGAGTCCGCCCGGTAAAGCGTTGCGAATGACCTGTCCGAAGGGGAAAAAATAGTAGTCCGCGGCCCAGCGAAGCAGTTTGAGTAACTCAGCGGGAAGCAAGGGTTCCTCATCCAGCAGCTCTTTAACCGCTTTAAGCCCCTCCCCTTCCCCTTGGGACAACTTAATCACAAAACCGATGGTGGTCCGCCGGCCAAACGGCACCCTGACCCGCATACCGACCTGCAGCAACGCACTATGAGCCGCGTCGACACGGTAGGAATAAAGCTGCTTGAGGGGGGCATTTATGGCAATATCGGCGATCAGGTCGGTCACGATGAAAGACTTTCATGATATGAAAAAAGCATTCTTCTTGGGCTTATTCAGGGCCGAAGAAATCACTCAAAAAACCGTAAAGCAGGACAAACTAAACCACTATGCACTGAAAGTGCACAGGTTTTGACGGGACTGAAAGTCCATAGTCTTGAACTAGCATACTGGAACAAATAAACGAAAAAGCCCCTTCCCGGTATCTGTTCTAGTAAAGGAATCCGCAGTATGGGTCAACGCCATCCTATCAAGAAGGGTTCCGGTCAGCCCGGCGAGGGCCATTCGCCGGCACATCGGCGTCCCTACACCCATCAGCCTTGGCTGTCGGCTCTTTCATTCTCTCCGCAATCCGGCTCAGCTGCGCTGATCAGTTCAAAGCGCGGGACCAGCTTGCCGTCTTTTTCCGTCTGCTCCAGAAACATCTCCAGAGGTCTCACCCAGAGGGAAAAATCCCCGTACAGAGTCCGGTAAACGACTAGCTCCTGTTCGGTTTCGGAATGTCTGGCGACGCCGAGAACCTGGTACTCCCTGCCCTTGAAATGTCTGTATCTGCCTGGTGTTATTTCAGCCATAGGTCACTATCCTGCAACGAACCGCGCGGGCCCGCAGTCATATTGTTATGTCATATCTTCGGCAGCCGGGGTCACCGGAAACCGAGGAAGCCGAGCAGCTGTCCGACCTCGCTCATCAGTGTTCCGAAACCGTCCCCGGACAGGCTCTGGGCGCCGTCACAGAGGGCCTTGGCCGGATCGGGGTGAACTTCGACCATAATCCCGTGAGCCCCGGCAATCAGAGCCGATTTGGTCATCACTGGAACCAGGCTCCGTTTGCCCGTGGCATGACTGGGATCAACGATGATCGGCAGATGGCTCAACTCTTTGACCAACGGCACAACCGAAAGATCCAGAGTATTGCGGGTCATTTTTTCGAAGGTGCGAATACCACGTTCGCAGAGGACCACATTGGCATTGCCTTCGGCGAGAATATATTCCGCCGCGGCCAGGAATTCCTCGATGGTCGCGCTCATGCCGCGCTTGAGCAGAACCGGATGGCGGAGCCGGCCGACCTCTTTGAGCAGATCGAAGTTCTGCATGTTACGCGCCCCGATCTGCAACATGTCGGCATATTGACAGACCGTCTCCAGCTGTTCGATGCGCATGACCTCGGTGACAACCGGCAAGTCGTAAGCCTTTCCTGCCTGCTGCAAATAACGCAAACCTTCGAGGCCAAGCCCCTGAAAGGAATGAGGGCCGGTGCGCGGCTTGTATGCGCCACCGCGCAGCATCTGCCCGCCATATTTTTTGACCTGCTCGGCAGCCCGCAGCATCTGCTCTTCGCTTTCGATGGAACAGGGTCCCGCGATCATGACCGGCTTGTTGGCGCCGCCGAAACAGACCCCGGCCACATCGATAACTGACGGTTCCGGATGAAAATCGCGCGAGGCCATTTTGTAGGGCTTGCTGACATGAATGGTCTCGCGAACACCGGGCAGGTTGCGAATGGTCGAATCGTCGACATAGCCCTGATTACCGAGGACTCCGATGGCGGTCCGCAGACTCCCCGGAATCGGTTCGGCAGTCAAGCCCAGGGCTTCTACCGCCGCAAGGACCTGGTCAATCTGCTCCTGGTCGGCATGGTGATCCATGACAATCAACATCGCTTGGCTCCTTTTGTGTTACCGGACTCGGCCCGCCGCAGCGGGGTCAGCCGGTCCGCTGCTTCAGGTATGTCCCAATCCGCTCAAGGGCTTCGATAATTTCCGGCAGCGGCCGGGTATAGGAAAAACGCAGGAAGCCTTCAGCCCCGTCACCGAAATCGACCCCCGGGGTAATGGCAACGCCGGTTTTTTCTAGAATATCCATGGCCAGCCGCAAGGAATCACCGTCAATATGCCGGGCATCGGCGAGGACGTAAAACGCCCCTTTGGGTTCGAAGTGGACCCCGAAACCCAGCTCACGCAGCCGGGTCACCATTTCTTTCCGGCGCTGATCATAGACTGTCCGCATGGCGTCAACATCGTCCTGACATTCACGCAGAGCCGCAATGCCGGCTCGCTGGACAAAATGATTGGCGCAGATCATGAAGTTCTGGTGCAGGGTCTGCAAAGTGCGCATGCAGGACAAAGGGGCAATCAGATAACCGAGCCGCCAGCCGGTCATGGCATAGGCTTTGGAAAAGCCCCCCAGCACAAAGGCGTCGTCGGTGAATTCCAGAATGCTGCGCTCGTCCCCCTCATAAGTCAGGCCGTGATAAATTTCATCGGAAATAATTGGCACCGGCAACTCCGCCAGGGCCGCCATCTCCGCCCCGGACAACACTGACCCCGCCGGGTTGGACGGTGAATTGATGAGCAGGCCACGGGTCTTTGCCGTCAACAGCTCGCGGACCTGGTCTGGACGCGGCTGGAAACCGTCCTTGGCCGCGGTCCGCAGCAACACCGGAACCCCACCGGCAAAACGCACAAAGCCGGTATAGCAAGCATAGCCGGGATCGGTGAGGATGAGTTCGTCCCCATCATCAAGCAGGGCGGAGAACAGAAACAGCATCAGGGGACTGGTCCCTGAAGAGACGACCACCTGCTCCGGGACGATGTCGACGCCATAATGATCGCGGTAATAACGGCAGATCTCCTGGCGCAATTCCAGCAAACCCAGGGAATGGGTATAGGATGTCGCCCCTTCGGCCAGCGCCTGACCAGTGGCGGCCAGAATTGCAGGGGGCGTATTGAAATCGGGTTCGCCGATACAAAGATAGATGATATCGCGCCCGGCGGCTTCCAGTTCTTTGGCCCGCTCCATAACCTCCATGGCCAGAAAGGGTTCGACCGTCTGCGCGCGCTTGGATATTGGTATCTGCATATAATGAAATCCTCCTGATTCAGTGCGCATCCAGCTTAATCGTCGCCCCTGCGGATTGCAACTCTTTTGCCGGCGAGAGACAAGTGCCGGCCGCGCCGAGAAAACTCGCCGTCGGCCTGACAGCCGAAAAGACCTTGCCCGCATCTCGATAATGGTTGCATTTTAAAATTTTATCCTTATAAATCAACGATTCTTCCCTGAATCGATTGCATTGCAGCCAAGGAGCGGTTAAAGTTGCCCGAAGATTCTGGAAAAAATTTTATCAACCGATGAAAATCATGCTTAAACCCGTTATTGCAATTCTTGCCTTCATGCTTTTCCATTCCGTTGCCCTGGCTGCCGAATCCGCCCAGGAACAGGATCGCGCAGTGCTGCTGCTTCAGGCACTGGGTTGCAGAGGCTGTCATACCATTCAAAATGACGGCGGCTCACTGGCTCCCGACCTGACCCAGATCGGCAGCAAAATGACCGCTTCCCAGATCAGAGCGTTTCTCATTAACCATACAACCACTGAACGAGGATTCATGCCCAGCTACAGCTCTCTTTCCGAAACCGAGCTGCAGCTTATCAGCGAATACCTCTACCAGCTCCATTAAAAAAAGACCTGCCCATGACCCAACGAATGACCCTTATCAGTTCGCCGTTTTTTATCCCGGAAATACAGTTGCAGAAAGCAGGCGGTTTTGCGCCGTTATTCGGCAATGACCAACCGCTGGCCCTGGAGATCGGCTGCGGAATCGGTGATTTCATCGTCCAGATCGCCGCCCGGCACCCGGAGCGCAACTTTATTGCCATCGACATCTTCAATCAGGGCTGTCGCCAGACCTGCAGCCGGATCGAGGCCGCCGGGCTGGAAAATATCCTGATGATGCGGATGGAAGCCCGCTACCTGATGTATCGGTACCTGGGCGAGAACAGCCTGTCCGCTATCTATATCAATTGCCCCGATCCCTGGCCGAAAAAACGCCAACGGAAAAGAAGACTGTTGAACAGCTCCTTTCTCGATTTGGCCCTGTACTGCCTGACAGATGGCGGCGAATTCAACTTCTGCACCGATTTCCAGGATTACGGCGAAGCGGCCGGGACCCTGCTGAGCCAGGATCCGCGTCTGAGCAACTGTGCCGGCACTCCTTACTCCCACGACCTGGGGGATTATCCGACCTCCAAATACATGCGCCGCTTTCTCGACCAGGGCCAGCCGATCTACCTGTGCCGCTACCGCAAAGAGGCCGGCCTGCAAATTCCGAAGCCGCAACTCGACAAGGGATTTCGGATGCGTTGGGTTGAGGAAAACGCGTGACCTGGCTGACTAAAGAATTACCTGGCACCGGCGGGCGCTACAAAGTCACGCCGGCAGATTTTCAGGTTGAGGAAATCCCCCTTTACGATTGTGCGGGAAGTGGCGAGCATCTTTATCTGTGGATTGAGAAAGCCGGGCTCAGCACCCGGGGACTGCTCCAGCAGCTGCAGCGCGCCCTGCATATCAGTGAACGCGAGATCGGTTACGCCGGGCTCAAGGATGCCAATGCCCTGACCCGCCAGATGATCTCCATTCCGGTGGCCAAAAGCGCCGGGCTGGACAAGCTGGTGCTGCATAAAGCCAAAATCCTCAGGGCCAGACAGCACACCAACAAACTCCGCCTTGGCCATCTGGCCGGCAACCGCTTTACCATCACCCTGCGCGACACGGTCCCGGATGCCGACCAACGAGCCCAGCCGATCCTTGAGCAATTGCTCCGCCGGGGTGTGCCCAACTTTTTCGGCGAACAACGCTATGGCATCCTTGGCAACTCGGCCCGCCTCGGCCAGTTGCTGCTGCAACACAACTGGCCGGCGTTCTGCGACGAACTGATCGGCGACCCGGCACGGATCCAGAACCGGCAATGGCAGGCTGCTGCCCAAGCCTACCAGGCAGGGCAGTTGGCGGAAGCGTTGGACTCTTTACCCGCACGCATGACTGACGAACGCAGCCTGCTGACAATGCTGGCGGCCGGGAAAACCCCGCAGCAAGCGGTGAATAAACTTTCCAAAACCCTGCTACGGCTGCTTCTGTCCGCAGCTCAGTCTTACTTTTTTGATCAGCTGGTGCAGCAGCGCCTGCATGAGCCGGAACGGCTGCTGGATGGGGATATCGCTTTCAAACATGTCAACGGGGCCTGCTTCAGGGTTCCCAACGCCGCCGCAGAACAACCCCGCAGCGACAGTTTCGAAATCAGCCCGACCGCTCCCCTGTTCGGGGGCAAGGTCATGTTGGCGGAAGGGGTGCCGGGACAGCGGGAAAGTGAACTCCTTGCCGGTTCTGGTCTGACCCTGGCCGATTGGAACCTGAGGCCCGGCCTGAGCATGCCCGGAGAAAGAAAACCGCTCCGGATTCCACTCTATGAGATGGCTCTTGAGAAAGGCCCCGATCAGGCGTTGACCCTCCGCTTTGCATTACCAAAAGGTAGTTATGCAACCAGCGTCCTGCGCGAGGTGACCAAAACCATTGACTAAAAATCATCGGCGTATCAGAAACATTCGCTGGACAATAATAGAACATCATTCTATAATTTCTCGACTAAAGTGTTATTTTCGACTAAAATCATAGCCTATACTGCTTGACAGCCGTTTCTACCGAGGATATGATCACCGGTCATAATATGAATTAGAATAACTCCACGAAGGGTAACAGAGATCATGGTGAAAAAAGATAAATCAGAGTATATTATTCAGGCTGTTTCGCACGCCCTCGACCTGTTGGAACAATTTCACGGCGACATCGACGAGCTTGGCGTTACAGAGCTGAGTAAACGGCTCAAATTGCATAAAAACAATGTCTTCCGCCTGCTCGCCACATTGGAATCGCGCGGCTACATCGAACAGAACAAAGCGACTGAAAACTATCGCCTCGGCTTGAAAGCTCTGGAACTTGGCCAGACCTTCATCCGCCAGATGGGACTGTTGCGCCAGGCCAAACCGATTCTTGAGCAGATGGTCGAAGAGAGCAACGAGACATCCTACGTCGCCATTTACAAAGACAATTACATTGTCTACCTGGATGTCGTCGAAACCAACCTGACGGTCCGGGTGGTGTCCCGTGTCGGCTCCCGGCTCCCAGCCTACTGCACTGCCGCCGGCAAAGTCCATATGGCCTATATGACCGATGAAGAGCTGGAAGAGCTGATCAGTGATATGAAGTTCAAGCAGATCACTCCAACCACCATCTCCAGCCCCGAGGCCCTGCGCGAAGCGCTGGTCAAGGTCCGCGAACTCGGCTATGCCATGGACGATGAAGAGCTTGATCTGGGCGTTCGCTGCATCGCCGCACCGATCCGCGACTATACCCGGCGGATCGTCGGTGCCATCAGCGTTTCCGGCCCGACTATGCGGGTCAGCAACGAACGCATTGAAAGCGAGTTGGTCCCGCTGGTCTTGAAATCGGCGACTGAACTTTCGACCCGGCTCGGATTTCCGGCCTGATCGCAGTGAATTTTGATCAGAAAAGGCCCCTCGACGAGGGGCCTTTTCTGTTTGGACGACATAATGAATAACGATTGGTTTGCCAAGGAAATAGCAACGGCTCTCAGTGACGGCGTGAGCCACAGCGAGAATCAGCCGTTTTTGCTCGCCCCGGGGCAAAGCAATCGCCGGGCGGTCATCCTGATCCATGGCTTCAGCTCCAGCCCGCGGGAACTGCGCGAGTTGGGGGAAATCCTGTGCCAGCGCGGCTTCACGGTCTATGCTCCGCGCCTGCCGGGGCACGGAACCTCGCCGCAGGATCTGGCCACCAGGCCGCTGCAGGAATGGCGCGCCACGGTGCTACGCGGGTTTGACGCTTTAGCTGAAGCGGGGTTCAAGATCAGCGCGGCCGGGCTGAGCACCGGCGCGTTGCTGGCTCTTGATCTGGCCCTACAGCGTCCGCTGGAAAAAATCCTCTTGCTGTCACCATTCTTACGGCTCCAGCACTGGCTGGCACCCTATGTCGGCCTGCTCAGGTTTTTTGTCCGCTATCAGAACAAAGAGATCCCCGCCGCAGAGCATCCTTTTTATTATCGTCAGCGCCCTTTGCAGGGGATCATGCAGATCAATCGCCTGCTTCGTCATCTCAAACCGCGCCTGCCGCTGATCACAACACCGGCGCTGGTCCTGGCTTCCAGTGGCGATGCCACGATTGCCCAGGGCACGGCGCAGCAACTGTTCAATCGCCTGGGCAGCAAGGAAAAATCTATCCATCTCTACGGCGATGAGGTCCCCCATGTCCTGACCGGGCCGGATAATCCCTGCCGGCAGGATGTCTTGACCCGCTGTGACGATTTTTTCGCTGCCACCTCGACGCCCGCTGCGGTTTAGCACGCTGGTGAAAAACAGTTTGCCAAGCCCATGGATGGGCGATCAAAATCAATGATGCCTTTCTGAATTGTTGATTTTGTAAGGTGGAGGAAATCGCACTTTTCTTTACCGAGCTTGAAAAAAGGCAGGGATGGACTTTTTCAACAACCTGTTGGCCGGGCCGCAAACAGTGCGGCAGGTCATCTTACCTGGCAGCGATCAACTCTGGCCACAAGTGGTCAAGCTGGCGGTCCAGTTCCGCCTGAGGGCCCGAATTGTCGATGACAAAATCGGCCCGGGCCGCCTTTTCCTCCTGCCCTAGTTGGGCATCGATTCTGCGCCGCGCTTCATGCTCATCAAAACCATTACGTTCCATCAGCCGCTGCAGCTGAACTCGCGGATCAATCCGCACCAACAGAACTTTATCCACCCTTTTTTCAGCACCGGCCTCAAACAGCAGAGGGGCTTCGTAAACCACCAACGGGATATCGGAGCGCTTTCTCAGCGCGGCCAGAGTTTTCCCGGCAAGCTCGGCGATAGCCGGATGCATGATCCGGTTCAAGGCGCTGCGCGCTTGCTCATCGGCAAAAACCAATCGGCCCAGCAACTCGCGATTCAAACTGCCGTCCGATTGCAGAATCTGCCGACCGAAGCGTGCCACAAGTTGCGCCAACACCGGACTACCAGCGACAACGACATCGCGCGCCAGCTGATCGGCATCGACCACCAACGCCCCGCGCCGGGCCAAGGCCCGGGCCACGGTACTTTTCCCGGCGGCGATATTTCCGGTCAGCCCCAAAATCATTGTTCCCTCCGTTGCCGACCGATATTGCAAAAAAATCTCAGCACGGCTACCTTATCCTTCATGAATTCTCCCCATGACAGTTTCATGCGCTGCAAGCTGTGTCAGGCCACCACGGCCGTGCCGACCTATCACCTGGCCAAGACGACCATCTACCGCTGCAGCAACTGCGAGTTTCATTTCAGCGATTATCTCGATGGAACGCTGCCGCCGGCTGCCCCTACTATACTCGACAGCAACACCAGCCGCTACATCGATATGCGCAGCCGCGCCAGTATGGATCTGACCGCGCAGCGGCTGGCGCTGCTCAGTCGTTTCCGGGATGTCGAAGCATGCAAGCTTCTCGACATTGGTGCCGGGATCGGCCACTTTATGCTTGCCGCAAAGCAACAGGGCGCCCTGGTTGAAGGGATTGAGCCATCCCAGTTACGCCGCGACTACGCCCTCGCCAACTCAGCCCTGTCCCTGCATCCCAAAACCGTGGAGAGTCCGTTCTGGCAAACCGGATATCGGGAATATTTCCATATCATCACTCTTTGGGATGTCATCGAACACGTCGATTTCCCTGTTGAAACCCTACTCCAAGCCGTCAATTTGTTAAAACCAGGCGGCCTGCTGTTTTTGGAAACGCCTGACCGCATGGCCCTCCCTTACCGGTTGAGTGAACGGCTCTATCGCCTCAGCAACGGCCGGTTCAGCATGTTCCTCGAAAATTTCTATTCGGTTGCACCCTACGGTCACAAGCAGATCTTTACCCGCCCACAACTACTCGAACTCTGTCAGCAAGCAGGCCTGCAACTGTGCTATCTGTCCGGGGCCTATCAACGCCAAACCGCCCGCGGCAAGAATATCATCCTTGGCGCGACCAAGCCGGGTTAACTTGACCTTGCTCGGCAAGCGGCGGCGGAAAAATAATTCCGGCAAATTTTCCCCCAGCAGTTCCAGTTCTTTTATAATGTGACGAAATAAGGCCTTGGAGGCGGGGAAACCACTCTGGGAGAGGAACCGAGATGAGTATCGTAGACGACCTGTTACAGCATGTCCCGTTACCGAAAATGGTTCGGGTCCGACAGCTCTTTCACACTGAATCCATCCAGAATATCGAGCAGGTTATCGCTGAAGAGTTTCGCAATCCGGCCATTGCCGGAAGAATCCGCCCCGGGGCGCGGATCGCCATCGGCGTCGGCAGTCGCGGCCTTGACCAGTTGCCCCTGCTGACCGCCAGGGTCGTTGCCGAACTCAAGCAACGCGGCGCCCTGCCCTTTATTGTGCCGGCCATGGGTAGCCACGGCGGCGCCACCGCAGCCGGTCAGGAAGAACTGCTGGCCACCCTGGAAATTACCGAAGAGACTGTCGGCTGCCCCATTGTCTCGGCCATGGATACCGTGGAACTGGGCCGTTTAGAAAACGGCCTGCCGGTCTTGATGGATCGGACAGCCATGCAGGCAGATGGTGTCATTTTCATCAACCGGATCAAACCGCATACCAGCTTCAGCGGCCCCTTTGAAAGCGGGCTGGTCAAAATGCTTGCCATCGGTCTTGGCAAACAGCAAGGCGCTGATTCCTGCCATGCCCTGGGGTTCGGGAGTATGGCAGAGAATATCGTGGCCATGGCCAAAATCAAGATCGCCCGTGCGCCGGTCCTGTTCGGCGTTGCCAGCGTTGAAAATGCCTACGACAAAATCGCCCGTCTGAAAATCATTCCGGCCGAAGAAATCCTGGCCGTCGAACAGGAGCTGCTCAGCATCGCCAGAGAAAATATGCCGCGGCTGCTGTTCAATCCCCTCGATGTGCTGGTGGTCGAACAGATGGGAAAACGCTTCTCCGGGACCGGCACCGATCCCCATGTCACCGGACGGGCGGCAACCCCTTACGTCAAAACCAAACAACGGGTCAACAAGATGGCGATCCTCGACCTCTGCCCCAGCAGCCACGGCAACGCCACCGGAGTCGGGCTCGCAGATATCTGCACCCGCCGCCTGGTCGAGCACATCGATTTCAATGTCACCTACGCCAACCACATCACTTCGACCGAACTCTCCCATGGTAAAATCCCGGTTACCATGGACAATGACCTGCGTGCCCTGCAGCTGGCCGTCAAGACCTCCAACTGCCTTGATCTCGCTCAATTGCGCATGGTCTGCATCGCCAACACTCTGCAGCTCGCAGAGATCCGTATCTCCACCGGTTTGTTGGAGGAAGCCCGGAATAATCCTGCCATTGAGATTCTCGGGGAACCGGAAGAGTGGAATTTTGGTGCCGATTTCAATCTTCGTACCAGCCCGTAGCCTGGCGAAGAATTCTGGAGGGCATCCTCCCCAGCCACAGCATTGTTCTGCTGTAAACAGTTTAAAAATCAGAGCGGAATGATGCCAAGTACCATTATCAAAAGATTTATCGTTCAACAAAAATAGAGTGTTCAAAACAAAGGGATCAATTTAGAAGCTGAACATACGACCAAAACAGTTGAACAACAGGACAACCAAAAACCAACAGAAGTCTCCCCGGGGACGGGATTGCGGGGAGGCGGCTCTCCAACAGGAAGGCTGCAGAACACAGCAGCCTTCCTGTTGGAGAGCAAGCTAGAGCACCAGTTCCTGACTGAAATCAGCGGCACAGGAGAGGATCGCCCCCTGCTTGATGGCCATCCGAGGCAGCAGTTGCTGCGCTCCGTGGATTTTATTCCTCAGGTAATCAGCAAAAGAGCACAGCTGATCAACCAATTTCGGAATAGCAATATCGGCCACCGAGCCCACCTTAAGCGTTGCAGAACCGGTTTAGAGTTCCCCCTGCAAATAACGGAAGTAGCCTTCATATTGATATATAGCCGCCAGCGGATTATGCGCCAGGAGGCGATCCTTGCTGGCCAGGACGGTATTGTAGGCGGTAGCATACTTTAAAAACAGAGCATCATGACCGACGCATAGGCCGAAAATAACATTCATTTCGGTTTCATGATGATTGGCGGCCAAGGCCTGCAATATCGGATTGCACATGGATTCAAAGTCGTCCGGGTTGATCTGCTGTTCACGGAGCAGGCCGATCTCTTCTTTCGAAACCGCCCCGGCCTTACACATGACCGAAACGGTTTCAAAACCGTTGTCCGTAAATATTTTATTGATGATTTCAGCCTCTTTGCGCATGCCAAGGCAAAACACCAGACCGATCCGCTTGAACTTCATCTTGCGGGCAAACTCGACGGTTTCCTGAATTCTTGGCTTGATGGGTTTGACCTGGGCATAGCCTTTATCACGATCCCCATAACCTTCGGCTTCCTGAATGGAAGCCTGGCGGGCAAACTCAAGCACCTCGGGATGAGCTTTGAGAATCTCCAGAGACTCACGAACCAGATCGGAGGAACGGGTGGAGGGACAATTGGCCGGTGCGCGCCCTTTTTCCTGGCGGCAAAAACGATCTGGGACAGCGACCGAACAAACGGCGCAGCTCGGCACTGGAGTTGCTGAGGTTTCCTTGGACATGAATGGGTTTCCTTTCGAATGAATATCAGAAGTCTCAGGCAACCCTGAGAATCAGCAGAGGCCCGTCGGGAATAATGGCCCAGCGGGCATCTTGGCCAAAACGATCCAAGAGCTGGGCAAGCGCATTTTCCATATCGGTAACGGGTTGAAAATGGAATTGTTGTAATGTGGCCGAATCGATCCCATCGGTATGGATCCAGATCTCATTCTTGATTCTGACCTGATAGGTTTCCTGGGCACACCATTGATCCAGAATGAAAAAGTCTTTGTTCATGATCTGTTTGATAAACGCTTCCGGGCTGGTTGCGTAATTGAAAACCTGGCGGTACTCCTCACTCCCGAAACCTTCCGGACACTGGCTGGCAATCAAAATGACGCCCCCTTTTTTGGTGGCACCGGCGACCCCGGACAAACCTTTGGCACTCTGGTACAGGTTACAGTCGAGGGGAGCTCCGGCATTGGTGGTGATCACAAAATCAAGAGGCTGGTCCAGGGTCTTGATACAATGGCGAGAGAGAAACGCAACCCCTTCCAGATGAGCCTTGACCGGATCTCCGGAAAAGATCCCGGTCACCTGTTTGTCGGTATCCAGAGTCACGTTGACGATAAAGTCAGCACCAGCTTTCGCCATGATTTCCAACCCGGCCTCATGGAAAGGATTTCCATCCAGAACGCCATAAGCGGTTTTGGGATGAGCGACCATTTCCGGGCCGTGCATGAATTGGAGGGTCTGCGCCGAAGAGATGCCGGGCAGGATCGATTTACGGCCACCGGAAAACCCCGCCCACATATGCGGCTCAATGAACCCGGTCAGAATTTTCAGATCAGCATGAAGATAGTGCTTGTTGACATAGGCAGGAACGCCACCCGCGATATGGCCGACCAGTTCCATATCATCCTGCTGCTGGGATAAATGGTTGATAATCCGGTAGTGCCCGGCAATCTCCCTGCCGACCAGCTGCTCAAGCTCGGCGCCTTCGTTGGGACGATGGATTCCGGTCGCGACCAGGATGGTTATTTTGTCAGCGCTCAGACCGGCCTCTGCCAACTCTCCGATGATCTCCGGCAGCAGTAGCCGATTGGGCACCGGGCGCGTGATATCACTGATGACAATGACTGCATCCTGACGCCCTCTGGCCAGTTGACGCAACGCCGGGGAAGCGATCGGGTTAGCAAGACTATCTTTTAAGACCACTTGCGGGTCGGCCAATGGTGCAGTGGCGTCTGGGTAGAGAACGCCTTGGAAATTAGGCGTTTCAGGAAACTTCATGAGAATCCCATCGGTGCCGTATTTCAACTTCACCTGTTTCATCAGCTATTCCCTTTCTAAAGTGGCCAGGAACATCGAATGGCGCTCGTTTAAGCAACTTTGCAGTAAACTCGGGACTGTCCCCAGGGTCATCGGGGGCTGTCCCAAGAGTTTGCGAGCCATGAAACTGTCGCGGTTAACACCGCACAAGCCTGGGACAGCCCCCATGCGGAGACAGTCCCGGTTTTGCTGCCTGCGTCCTTAAACTAGCGCCATTCCCAGGAACATCCGTCCCTGAGCGATCCCCATTAAACCACAGTTATGAAGCAAGGGCTGTTGTACAGCAAGGAGTAAGCCGTCGGGACTCCCACTCCTGCTTCCTTTTTAGCGCAGCTATCACCTCCGGGCAAGTCCCCAGGCCGCAAAAGGGTGCATCCTTGAGAATTTCTTGTCCTTAAAAGCTTTCGTTCATGCTGACCTTTTCATGGTTGGTTGTGTGGGCTCCCTGTCTCCGAAAAGCCAGCTGATCGGCCAGAGCTAACCGTACGGAACAGTCACCATTGACAGGCCAACAATTATAAGATACAACTTATATATATAAGTTAAATAAGACAGTGTTTTCTTTGCAGCACCCTCACACCAGGCCCATTTTCACTCACAGTAAAAGGGAGGAACCAGCATGAAAAAACTAGGTATTCTGGTATTTCTGGCTATTTTTCTATCAACTTCGTTCAGTTGGGCAGCTGATTTCCCGACCAAACCCCTGACCCACATTATTCCGGCCAAAGCCGGTGGTGGTTTTGATCGTTCCTCCCGGGCTCTCGCTGTCGGGTGGGCGGACATTCTGGGACAACCGATCAAGTTTGAGTATCTGCCAGGAGCATCCGGAGCCATCGGCTTTGGCAAAATGATGAGCAAACCTGCGGATGGTTACACCACCATTATGACCACCATCTCCATGCATGCGATGAACGTAAATACCGGGGTCGCTAAAGAAGGCTGGGACAAAATCGGTTTTGTCGGCAACCTGATCACCGATCCCAACGTGCTACTGGTCAATGTTGATTCCCCGTATAAAACCATTGAAGACTTCATTGAAGCCGGGAAAAAGGCCAAAAAGCCGCTGACCATTTCCACTTCCCACCCTAAAGCGGTCTCGACCCTGGCAGCAAAAATCCTCATTGAACTGACCGGAATCAACGCCAAGGTTGTCGCTTTCAACGGTGGTTCCAAGGCGCGGAACGCCCTGGCCGGAAAACAGGTCGATGCCTGCATCGGTCCCTATTTCTCAGCATCTTCCAAAAAAGAATTTATCAAAGCGCTGGCTTCATTTACCAAGAAAAAGGTTTATTCCGGCCTCTGGGACATTCCGACTTTAAGCGAAGCAACCGGCAAAGATTTTCCCAACCTGGTTGAGCCTTTTGCGTTTTTGATCAAACGGGAAACCGCCCAGCAGTCCCCGGAAGCTTATCAGAAACTGGTCAGCACGTTCAAAGAGGCAACCCAATCATCCAAGACGCTTGAGTTCGCCGAAAAACAGGGGATGGCTCCTTTTATCGACTACTGGTCCCCGGAAGAATGTGACGCCTATGTCAAAGATTTTCAGGCGGTCTGGAATAAATATAAACACCTGATGAAATAAACAAACGCCACGGGTCGCCTGTCCGCAAACCGCGGCAGGCGACCTGAACAGCCCCTCTCAATGATGAAAACCGGATCCGAAAATGCGCTTTAAGCGGAGAGCCGTATGAGTACCCAAAGAAAACAGGTGAATTGGGGAGAAACAATCATCCCCGCCATTACACTACTGTTCATAGCTGCCTATTTTTACCAGACCCGCGACGCTTCTGCCGAAGTCTTGCGCTGGCCGTTGGCCATTGCCATATTAACCGGTATTTTATGGCTGGGTGTTTTGTTTTTTTTCCTGTTTACCCCGTCAGCGGAAGAATCCCGCCGCCCATTTACCCCGGGCAAAGCGCTCCTGATCCTGCTGGTACCAATCGTTTATATTCTGGCGACAACCTATCTTGGCTTTGCCCTGGCCAGCTTCCTGTTTCTGCTGATTATGTTTCGTTCTCTGGGCGGGACCTCCTGGTGGCGCAACATTCTGGTGGCCCTGATTATAACCGGCAGCCTTTATTTCATTATGATCGGCCTCATGGATATGAGCCTACCTCGGCTTGATCTCGGCTTCATTCTGCTCTAGGAATTTAATTATGGAGAATATAGCAAGTCTGGATGTCATTCTCTCGGGTGTTGGTCTGCTGCTGCAGCCGGGACACCTGATCTGGTTGCCCTTGGGAATGCTGGTCGGGCTGATCGTCGGCGCTATCCCCGGCTTCAATGATACCAATTTCCTGGCCATGATGTTGCCGGTGACGGTCTACATGGGGCCGATGAATGCGGTCGTATTTATGATGGCCTGCTTCTGTGCGTCTCAAGCGGCGGGATCGATTCCGGCGATTCTATTGAATATTCCCGGCACCCCCTCGAATGCGCCGACCTGCCTGGAAGGGTTCAAAATGACCCGTCGGGGTGAGGCCGGCTACGCCTTGGGGCTATCCGTCGCAGCGTCCACCGTAGGCGGCCTGCTGTCAGCACTCATCGCCCTGGTCATCACTCCAGTGGTTGGCGTTTATGCCCTGAACTTCGGACCGGCTGAACTGTTCATGATGGCCCTGTTCGGCATGACCGCAGTCGGCACCTTGACCGGCTCCTCACTACTCAAAGGGCTGCTCTCCTCGGCCTTGGGGCTGATGGTTGCCTGCGTCGGCACGGAATTTCAGGTCGGTTATACTCGCGCCAGCTTCGGTTTTTATGAACTCTATGAAGGGTTCCCGCTGATTCCGGTCCTGCTTGGAGTCTTCGGCTTCAGTGAGCTGTTCAGCCTGGTCGGGGATAAAAGCCTGGTTGCCGAAGGTGTTGAGCGGGTCACCGGCTTTGGGCCGATCCTTGCGGGGCTGAAAGGCTCTCTCAAACAAAAAGTCAATATGCTCCGTTCCGGACTGATCGGCATTCTGGTTGGCCTGATACCGGGAACCGGCGCGGCCATTGCCACCTGGGTCAGCTATGGTCAGGCGAAACAGTGGAGCAAAACTCCGGAAAAATTCGGCACCGGCCATGATGAAGGGCTGGTTGCGGCGGATGCCTGCAATAATGGCGTCCCCGGCGGAGCCCTGATCCCGACGGTGACCTTGGGCATTCCAGGTTCGGGAACCACCCTGATCATCATGGCAGCCCTGATGATCAACGGCGTCACCCCTGGCCCCAGTTTTTTCAGCGAACACGCCGTTGAAGCCTATGCTATCCTTTTTTCACTGGTGGTTGCCAATCTGCTGCTGCTCCCTATCGGTATTATTGTTGCCCGGTTGGCCACCAATGTCACGGCTGTCCCGAATAAATATCTTGTGCCGATTATCGCGCTGTTCTGCCTGGTGGGTGCTTTTGCCTGGCGACAGATGATCTTTGACATGTACCTGGTCGTTATTTTCGGAGTATTAGGCGCGCTGTTGACCCGCTACGGTTATTCCGTACCTGCATTTCTGCTGGCGCTGCTGCTCGGCCCCCTGGCAGAACAGAACCTCTACTGGTCGCTGGAAATCGGCGGTATGGAAAGCTTTCAAAGACCGATCGCCCTGGTCATTCTATTAGCAACCATCAGCGTGCTGGCCCTCCCCATTATCCTCAAAAAAATGGTTCGAAGAGGGAAAGCGGCATTAAATGAAAAGTCTTCTGTTCCCGAATAATACTTTCTTTATCCCTTTTGATAAAGAAACTGCCGCGCTCCAGCGGCAGTCTGGAGAAGAGACAGATGACCGTAAAATATATTGATTTTTCCGATAAGAAGCCACTTTACGCCCAGGTCGTAGAGGCCATCAAACAGAAGATCTCCGATAACTACTGGACCCTGGGGATGATGATCTCGTCTGAGAACGAGCTCTCTAAAGAATTTGACGTTTCTGTGGGAACCATCAAAAAAGCGCTCAGTGTACTGGTCCAGGAAGGACTTCTTTATCGCCGCCAGGGGCGTGGAACCTTTGTCGCCAGTCCGGACTTTTCGAAAAGCTTCAGCCGCTTTTTCCGTTACGGTCAGTTTAAAGGGGAAGAATCAGAGGTGCCGGGGAGCCAGTTCCTGTCTGCGGAGGTTATTCCGGCGCCGACGGAGATCGCCGCAGCCCTGCAGTTACTTGCAGGGGACGATATCCTGTTCATGAAACGGGTCAGAACTCTGCAAGAGATCCCGTTTTCCGTGGAGGAAATCTATTTGCCCTACGGCAGATTCAAAGGTCTGGAGAATTTGGATCTGGGCAAGAAACTGCTCTATCCGATCTATAATCAAAACTTTTCAACCCCGATCTTCTGGGCCGAAGAATTCCTCCAGCCCGACACAGCGACCGGGGAAATAGCAAACCTACTTAATATTCCAAAGAATTCCCCCGTCATGTGCGTCGAAAGAATTGCCTACACTTACGAAGATATCCCGGTAGAGTGGCGACGCAGCGTGGGACGGGGGGACAGTTTTCGTTACCACATCGTGATTCGTTGAATTTCCGGAGTTACCAATGCCTCTTGTTCAGGATTTCAAGTTCTTTGACAGCCATTTTCATATTATTGATCCAGCCTATCCGTTGGTGGAAAACCAGGGTTTTTTACCCGATTACTTTACCATCAACGATTACCACACCCGCTTGGCCAACTATCAGCTGGCCGGTGGCGCGGTTGTCTCCGGGTCCTTTCAGGGGATGGACCAGAGTTACCTCAAAGCGGCACTTAAGCAGCTGGGGCCGAATTATGTCGGCGTTACCCAACTGCCTTATTCGGCCACGGATGAAGACATCCTCGTTTTGAACGAGGCCGGCATCCGGGGAGTTCGCTTCAATCTGAAACGCGGGGTCGGCGCTGACCTGAATCACCTGGAGAGCTTCGGCAAGAGAATTTTCGACCTTGCCGGCTGGCATATCGAGCTGTACGTCGATTCGCGCGAGATCCTTCTTTTGCAGGACACCCTGCTGAGCTTACCCAGGTTGTCCATTGCCCACCTGGGGTTATCCAAGGAAGGCTTTCCCAACCTGCTTAAGCTGGTCGAACACGGCGTCATGGTCAAAGCAACCGGTTTTGGTCGAGTTGATTTCGCCATTGCCCCGGCATTGCAGGATATTGTGGCAGCCAATCCGGCCGGCCTGACCTTCGGCAGCGATTTGCCCTCAACCCGCACTCCACACCCTTATGCCGATGACGATTTTCTACTGGTTATCGATACCTTCGGCGTAGAGCAGGCCCAAAGAATCTTTTTTGACAATGCCTGGAACTTTTATCATTCCCGGTAAACCTGCCAAGCATCCTGCGCAAACCTTTAGGCCGGTTTCCTTGATACGGGCACCTCGAATGGCCACATCGCGCGCACCCAATGAAATACTATCGCTCATTTCTGCCATTTGAACATGGTGGGAATGAGCGACGCTGCTTCATTATCCGTGGTCGCGTTCTTAACATTGGAGTAAGGCGACCAGTTCACAAAGTTTATGATCTTTTTTCACATATCAAGAGTTCAATTTTCTTGCTCAAAAAAATAAAAAAATTCCTCCCCGGAAGAACAAATATGGTAGACAAGCGCATGATTAGTATGCAATAATTATATAAAAATCATATCTTGTTTCTAATCCCCTATCGAATAAGCCAATCGCTTCGTTGGAGAAACCTGCATGAAAAAACTGATTATCTTCTTACTCGTCCTGTTTTTGATTCCGTCAATGTCGATGGGGGCAGAGAACAGCACTGCGTCCGAGCCTCTTCATCATATTATTCCCGCTAAAGCTGGTGGCGGCTTCGATCGTTCTTCCCAGGCACTCGCCGCAGCCTGGACAGAGATTCTCGGTGAGCCGATTGAATTCTCCTTTGAACCCGGAATGTCCGGGGGGATCGGCTTCGGCAAATTGATGGCCCGTCCGGCGGACGGCTTTACCACCATCATGACAACGATCAGTATGCACGCCATGAACGTCAATACCGGGATGGTCCTTGACGGCTGGCAGAATATCGGTTTCATCGGCAACCTAATCACCGACCCCAACGTGCTGTTGGTCCATGTCGATTCCCCGTACAAAACCATCAATGATTTTATCGAAGCCGGGAAAAAGGCTAAGACCCCGTTGAAAATATCGACTTCGCACCCCAAGGCGGTTTCGACCCTTGCAGCACGAATCCTCATTGAACTGACCGGTATCAACGCAGAGGTTGTGGCTTTTAACGGCGGTTCAAAATCGCGTAATGCCCTGGCCGAGAAAAAAGTGGACGCCTGCATCGGTCCCTACTTTTCCGCTTCGTCCAAAAAAGACTCCATCCGCGCGCTGGCCTCCTTCACACCGAAAAAGGTCTACTCTGGACTGTGGGATATTCCAACCCTGCAACAGGCAACCGGCAAGGAGTTTCCCAATCTGGTCGAGCCCTTCGCTTTTATGATCAAAGGTGCCACGGCCAAACAGTCCCCGGAACGCTATCAGCAGCTGGTCAAAACCTTTCAACAGGCCACCCAATCAGAGAAATTCCTGGAAATTGCTGATAAACTAGGCATGACCCCTTTTATTGACTACTGGTCCCCGGAGCAATGCCGGGCTTATGTCAAGGATTTTCAAAATGTCTGGAATAAATATAAATACCTGATGAAATAAAACGATAAAGGCTGTTGAAAAGGACCCGAGGGGTCTTTTTCAACAGCCTTTGCACGTTCCGCTGCAATATCTCCCGCCACCAGCACCCGAACAACGCCTTCTCCACCTGCAACGCTAGGTGAAATCACCATCCTCAGACATCTTCAAACAAAAACTACGTCCCAGCCCTTTTCAATACAACAAGCAGCCCGGCATACCCCATGACCAACCTGCATACCCTTTTCGACCGATCTTTGTTACCGAGCAGATACAATGATTGACTTTTTGTTATTAGTTATTCATTATTAGAAAATTATATTCTAACGCGTTTATCTAAAAGGTGACGGGAGAACGGGAATGAAAAAAGTTTGGAGTATGCTTATTTTTATTTTGCTGCTGGCAACCGTTGCACAGGGAGCGGAACAAGCAGAGGTCCCATCTTTGCATTATATTATTCCGGCCAAAGCGGGCGGAGGATTTGAACACTCGTCAAGAGCGATGTCCGGAAGTTGGTCGGAACTTCTCGGCAATCCGATTGAATTTTCTTTTGAACCGGGAATGTCCGGCGGTATCGGTTTCGGAAAATTGATGGCCAGACCCGCCGACGGATATACCGTGCTGATGACTGAAATTTCCATGCATGCGATGCATATCAACATGGGCGTGGTCCTGGACGGCTGGCACAACATTGGCTTTATCGGCAACTTGATTACCGACCCCAATGTTCTGCTGGTCAATATTGATTCCCCGTATAAAACGCTGCAGGATTTCATCGATGCAGGCAAAAAGGCCACCACACCGCTAAAGATATCGACCTCGCAACCGGAATCGATCTCGACCTTGGCAGCCAAAATTTTCATCAAGGAAACCGGCATTAACGCCGAAGTCGTGGCTTACCGCGGCGGGTCCGAGGCCCGCGCCATGCTGGCCTCGGGAAAAGCTGATGCGTCGATTGGCCCCTATTTTTCCGCCTCCTCTATGAAGGATAAGATTAAAGCTCTTGCGTCCTTTACCCATAAAAAAGTTTTTGCCGGGTTATGGGATATCCCAACGGTCAATGAGGTCACCGGGAAAGATATGCCAGAAATCATGGCGCCTTTTGCGGTCATGCTCAAAAAAGCAACTGCAACCCAGTCCCCGGAACGCTACCAGCAGTTGGTCAAGACCTTTAAAGAAGCAACCCAGTCTGCCAAAACTCGAGCCATCGCCGATAAAACCGGCATGACCCCATTCATTGATTATTGGTCTCCAGAACAATGTGAAGCCTATGTCAAAAACTTTCAGGAGCTGTGGAACAAATACAAAGGCCTGATGAAATAAGCAGGGCTCGGGCCGGATGGATTTAAAGCAACCGGCACATCGATCCACCAATCAGCAAAACCTCCCGGCGGACAGGACACCATGCCGCCGGGAGGGCATATCGGTGGCTACCCGCAACGGCTGAGCAAATCCGCAAGCTCATCTCCCCTTTTCTTTCCTCAGTTTTTATCTTATCTTGCCCATGAGAACAGGTGATCCTTACCGGCCCCTGTTGCTCTAACCAAATATTGCAAAAAAAAAGAGGACGCCGTTTGCCTTCAGCAAAGCCCACCCGACAGCAATGGATTATTGATGACCTCCTGATCAATATCTCCTGGAAAAGAATTAAACATCTTTACATCAGGGTTCACCCGCCTGATGGTCGGGTTGAAGTCACCGCCCCTGAACACATGAATACCACCAAGGTGCGCGCCTGTGTCATGCAGCGCCTGAACTGGATCAAAACCAAACAGGCCTCATTTCCAACGGCAGCTTCCATGCTTTTGCCATCCAGCTATGAGAGTGGTGAAATGCATCCATTCCTGGGTCAACAATACCGTTTGGAGTTGCATTATAAGGTCGGAAAATGTGATGTCATGCTGAACGGTGAAGCCATTTGCCTGCACTGCCCGCCGCACACGGCTCCGGCCGGGAAAAAAGCGCTTTTGGAGAAATGGTACCGGCAGCAATTGCAGCAACAGATCCCACAACTATTGCAAAAATGGGAAACGATCCTCGGCGTCAAAGCCAGGGAATGGCGCATCAAACGAATGAAAACCCGCTGGGGGAGCTGCAATACCGGAGCCCACAGAATCTGGCTGAACGCCGAGCTGATCAAAAAACCCGCCACTTGCATCGAATATGTTCTGGTTCATGAACTTGTTCATTTGCTGGAACGTTCTCACAACCAGCGGTTTTACAGCTTAATGGATAAATTTCTGCCGGATTGGCAGTTGAGAAAAAAACACCTGAACAGCGTTTCCTGATCAAACCTGTGCTGCAGGCTGAAATTCAGACTGCAGCACAGGCCACTGTTGTCATTTCAGTTTTTTAGCAATCCTGGCCACATGCTCACCCTGAAAACGAGCGATGGCCAACTCGTTTTCAGACGGTTTCCGAGACCCGTCGCTGTTGGCAAGGGTGGATGCGCCATACGGGGTCCCGCCACTGATTTCACTCATATTGGTCAGCGCCGGTTCGGAATAAGGAACACCGACAATCACCATACCGTGATGTAACAGGGTGGTATGGAAACTGGTGATGGTTGTTTCCTGGCCGCCATGCTGGCTCGCCGTGGAGGTAAAAACGCTGCCGGCTTTTCCAACCAGGGCCCCTTTCATCCACAACCCGCCGGTCTGATCGAGAAAATTACGCATCTGCGCAGTCATATTCCCAAACCGGGTCGGCGTACCAAAAATCACCGCGTCGGCCTCTGCCAGCTGTTCCGGCTTGGCCACCGGGATATGAGTAAAGGCACTGCGGGCGGCCTTAGCGCCCGACTCTTCCAGGATTTTTTCAGGGACCAGTTCGGGAACCTGGGACAAAGAGACCTCCACACCTTCAACTCGGCGCGCGCCTTCTGCTACGGCTTCAGCCATGCGGTAGACATGCCCGTACATACTGTAAAAAACAATCTGAATCTTGACGCTCATAATTCGTTCCTTTGCATGGTTAATCTTTTCGAAAATCTATCCGGTGACCTCTCGTTATTCTTTGTAGCATAACAACAGCTGAGCACATTGCAATCGCTAATCAGGATTTAAGCAGTCATCAATCTGTAACATATTGGAAGTCATAATAAATGACCAAAAAAGCAGGCTTTTATTCCGATCAGGAACAGGAATTTTCCCATTGCCGTCAGCCCGCTATTTGGTAACCTTTAGGACAGTTGTTCATACGACCGGAAACAGCACACAATCCGGGTTCGAAAAATGCTAATCATGTTGAAGGATGAAATTATGAATATTCACAAATCCTGGTTCTTTTACCCTTTTTTCCTCCTGTCCCTGATCATTCTTCCCGTGCCGGCGAGAGCGGCGGCGCAAAATAACGGGACAACCGCGGCAGAGCTCGGCAAAGAGGCTAAGGAAACCTGGCATGCCTTGGAGAATTATACGGCTGCGCAGCGGGATCAGGCGGCTAGCGCGGCGCAAAAGCAACTCACCAAACTGGATGCTGAGATTGCCAAACTCCAAAACAAAATTGATCAAAACTGGCAGGAGATGAGTGCCGCGGCCCGGCAACAGGCACGGAAGACCCTCGCCGCCCTCACCGAAAAACGCCGCACAGTTGCTGAATGGTACGGGGGCATGAAACACAGCTCTGCCGATGCCTGGGACACTGTCAAAAAAGGCTTTGTTGACAGCTATGATCAGCTTGAAAAGGCCTTTCAAAAGGCCCACAATGATTTTCAATCAAAATAGCAGCCAGTTTCTTTTCACTAGCGTGCCTGGGGCGTAGCGGCGAGAAGAAACCAGGCGGATTTCCGGAGCGCCCGGATAGAAACATCCCTGCCTGCCAGAATCAGCCCATCAGCAAATTGGGCAGAAACAGATAGCCCGACTAAATGCAATCATAAATGAAAACGTATTCAACTCTCTAAAAAAAGCCGGTCCGGCAGCACTACAAGTTCCGCCGGACCGACAGGTTGATACCTTCTACAATTTTTCAACACGCTTGTTCCACAGCTCGCGCATCACTGGAACAGACTCTTTAGCAGCGTTGCGGACCAAAACCTGGTCGCCTTTGCTTATTTTGCAACGAATTACGGCATGGGATAAGACAAACCATGACCAAAGGGATAGAGGGTATCTGCACTAGGATATCCCGGTGCATCCTCATCCTGATCGATGACAGCCTGCAGGTTATTTGCTAAAGCAAAAGGAAGTTTCCCCTGAGGGTTTTGAACTCCGGTCAGAACATCCATCAAGGCATTATCGCTGACACCAAAGGTGGCCAGCAGAGCTCCTGCATCGCGAACGCCCGAAGCGTCATCAATGACATAAGGTTGCCGGAAGTAAATGGAGATGACTGTATTTTCAGCGCCAACGGCAGCCATAACCGTATTAATGTCAGCAAGAGACGGGGTCATCTTCCATGATGCTGCATCGGTCATGGAGGAGAAAGACAGCTTACTCAGTTCATCCGGATTAGCACCACCATAAAACAGGTAAGGGAGATGGCCGCTGTTATCAACAGTGACGCGGATAACAGCGAAGTTTGCACCGCTGGCAGCGGCAACGCCATCAGTATCGCCATCAATGACCGCATAGCTGCCCCATTCTGCATCGCTGACAACGTCCGGATTCATCCCCATAGTAAAGAGAGTGACATTGTCCCCTACCGTGCCATCCTCATTCAGATCGTCAGCCGGTGGCAAAGGCAAAACCGAGTCGTCGGTGTTTTGCAGTAAGACAACCGATTTCCTCTGTGCTTCCATGCCGAGATCACGGAAAGCGGCTTTCCCAACGGTCGCAGTTGCCACAGCGGGATCAACATAAGGATTTTCAAAAAGACCCAATTCAAATTGAACCTTCAGCAAACGTTTTACAGATTCATCAACCCGACTTTCAGGCACCTGCCAATAACCATTGCCAATGGCACTCATAATTTTCGCGTTGTCGTGGTAACCTGAAAGAACATCGACTCCGGCATCAATGGCGATGAAAATCAGCTGTTCTTCTGTCAGGCCTTCCAGTCCCCAGGCCTGATTGACGATGATCCCAGTGTCGGAATTAACAACGCCTTCAAAACCTAGCTCCCCCCTCAACAGGTCGGTCACAATTCCCCTGGAAAAGGACATTCCGACATCATTCGGATAGTATGCTTGATTAACCGGAATACCGTAATAGGGCATTATGGCAGCGACACCGCTATCAATAGCCGCGCGGAATGGTTTGAGGTGGTAGGCAAAATTATTTGCAGGATAGGCCTGATTTTTTCCGAAGTCATAGTGGGGATCAGCACCATCCAGCTGAGGACCACCACCAGGAAAATGCTTCATGGTCAGCATCACACTGCCAGCCCCCAGTTTGGCTCCCTGAATATTTTTCACCAGAGTCCCCATAATATCAGCCGCCAGATCGGCATCTTCAGTAAAGGTCTCATGAACTCTAAACCAGCGTGGTTCAGTTGCCAGATCAGCCATGTACCCGTACATTCCCCTTAGCCCGATGGATGTCCATTCAGCAGCCATTGTCTGACCGAATTGAGCGATAAGATCCATATCCCGTGTGGCTGCAAGACCTGCTTCTTTAGGCCATTCTGAAAAAGACCCAGCCGCAACATTAACCCCTGCTCTGGCATCATGGGTGTAGTGATTACGTGCATTCGACTTAAAAAGAACCGGAATGCCCAGCCGTGTCGATTCGGCGAGTTGCTGCATAGAATTCATAAAAGTAGCTGCTTCCGCAGGAGAAACCTCCGCCGAGGCCCCCCATCCTCCTCCTGAAACCGTATCTGCCGGGTCACCGGTAACGGTGTTCCTGAAAATAAACCGGGTCATGTGTTGGCTGTTGACATAGTCAGCAGCATTATTTGGCAGGGCTCCATCAAGATCTGAGCCGAGGGTGTCTATCATCATCATGCCAGCTTTTTCCTCAAGGGTCATCTGGCTGACGAGATCATCAACCCGCTCGTCGATGGGAGCGCGCCAATCCTCATAAGTGTCCAACTTGCTGTTATTATTAAGATCTTTAAACTCAAATGAATCCACGGTGATAACATCTTTTGAGCGCGCATCCAGAGAGGCCTGCACTACCGAATCTTTGTCGTCAGAGGAATCGGAACATCCGGATAAAAAACCGGTCATTACAAACAACACAGCACTCAGGAAGACAATCGAACTCCTGAAAGCCACCTGCAAGCCAAGCTCTTGTTTCATAAATTCTCCTTTTGAAATTATGTTCACGACATAAAGAGGCAAAGACGTTGGGCGGCCTCAATACAAACTTTGTATACTCAAAAGACAAAGTCGAAATTAAACCCCTTTCTATTTTATGTCAACCGGTTTTTCGAAATGGTGAAAGGCATGAAGATACACACGAACATCCATATTTCCAGATAGTTGGTTTTTTTATATTTCGCGCTTTCCTAGGCAAAGGTAATATGATAACTCTTAGGCATCTTGGGTAACGGTGAGATCAATTCAAGCCGAATCAATTCCTCAGAAAAGGATTTTACTGCCGTGTCATTAAACACAGTCACCTCTTTAGACAAAACAACAATGCGTTCTATAAATCAGTACAAGGTGTTATATATTATTCGTGATTGCCAACCGATTTCACGACCTGATATCGCCAAAAGGACCGGGTTGAGTCGGGGCGCCGTTTCAACGATTACCGGCCATTTGCTGGATAAAAACTTATTACTGGAAAAGGAGATCGGGGTTTCGATTGGCGGTCGTCGACCGGCGTTGCTGACCTTGAATCCGGAGGGTGCTTACACGATAGGGGTTTTTCTTTCCGAGCAACGCATCAATGTAGTCATTATCAATCTCCAGGCCGATATCCTGGCAGAGCATTCGATGTTCTTTGAAGAAATAGACACCTCTCCTGAAGTTGTTGCTGAAAAAATAACCCAGGCTGTTCACCTCTGTCTCAGCAACACGCAGCTGACATTAGAACAAATTTCAGGAATCGGACTCGCGGTTCCGGGCCTGATTGCCTCTCCCGACAGCCTCGTTAAATTTGTATTGAACTACCAATGGGAAAATATTCATTTCAAAGAAATTCTCAATAAAAAGCTCAGCATCCCCATCTATATCGAAAATAGCGTCAAGTGCGTATCCCTCGCTGAGCAATGGTTTGGAGAGGGCAAGGATGTGGACAACTTCATTGTTGTCAATCTCGCTCAAGGGATTGCTATTGGAATTGTTATCAACGGCCAACTTTACACCGGAACTTCCGGTATGGCTGGCGAGTTCGGCCACACAACAATTGATTCATCGGGGCCTCTCTGCAGGTGTGGAAAAACGGGCTGTTTTGAAGCATTTACAGGGAATCACGCCATCCTCAACCGAGCCAGAGAACTCGCATTGGAAGGCAAATGGAAAACAGATATGGATTTGAATGAATTGACAATAGAAGATATTGTCCGTTCAGCTCACGATGGTGAAGAAACATTGATTGCATTGTATCAAGCAGCCGGCCGCGCTCTCGGAATCGGTGTCGCTAACCTCATGCAGATATTCAATCCTTCCAAAATCATCATCACGGGAAGGGGTACTATTGCAGGAAACCTGTTGTTTGACAGCATGCATGAGACAATTCCCCAATTCCTGTCCGGAAATGGAGACAACCGTGCTGAGGTTGTTGTGCCGACGTGGAAACATACTGATGCTGCCAGAGGCGCAGGGGTCAAGGTTTTACAGGAAATCTATCAAGTCACGCATGACAGGAAAGTGTCAAAATAGCAGGGAGAAAAAAACTCGTTCTCTTTACGCCCCACAACAGCATCAACCTCCTCCTTCCATGATCTAAAATCATACCTTTGTCGCTTGCCCAGCGTCTCAATTTTTAAATGATTGTCATCCGCAAACACGGGATGGCAACCATTAAGTTTTCAAATTGGATATGTGCAGTTTTCCGTTGTACCCAAAACATCAAGGCCTTACGCGGATACGTACACCGTTACGCCAGACAAGTAAACCTGCAGACTGGCGCTGCTACAGCGGGAGAAACCGCTTCCAAATGAAAGCTAAATAACCATTAACTCCGCTGCATTTACCCCAAAACTTTTTCCTCTTTACTGGATAGTACAGTATGGCATAGTATGGACACAAAACCAACATAAGGAGGATTTCATGGGATTGGATCTGTCAGGAAAGGTTGCTGTTGTCACAGGAGGCGGCGGTGTTTTGGGGGCATCATTTGCTGAGGCGTTGGCCTCTAAAGGCGCATCTTTAGCAGTCCTGGACTTGAATGAAGAGGCCGCAACCAAGGTTGCTGATGAAATATCCTCAAAAGGAAATAAGGCCATTGCTATCCAGGCTGATGTGCTTAACAGAGAGAGCCTGGAAAAAGCGGAAAAAATCGTTCGAGAAAAACTGGGGATTTGCAGTATCCTGATAAATGGGGCTGGTGGCAATCATCCGAAGGGAACGACAGACAATGAATTCCTGACTCCAGAAGATCTTGAAAAGGAAGGGCTGAAAACCTTTTTTGACCTGGATGAAGATGGAATCCGCTTTGTTTTCGATCTGAATTTTCTGGGCTCCCTGCTGACATCTCAGGTTTTTTGCAGGGCGATGGTTGGTCAAGAGGACAATTGTGTCATCAACATCTCTTCAATGAATGCTTTTACGCCGTTAACAAAAATTCCGGCCTATAGCGGTGCTAAAGCCGCCGTCAGCAACTTCACCCAGTGGCTGGCGGTGCATATGTCAAAAGTCGGCATCCGGGTGAATGCCATTGCACCAGGTTTTTTCCTGACCAACCAGAACAGATCCCTTCTGGTCAACAATGATGGCAGTTTTAAACCGCGAGCGGAAAAAATCTTGGGGCAAACCCCCATGGGTCGTTTTGGTGAACCGGAAGAGCTTCTCGGGACCCTGCTCTGGCTGGTGGATTCTCACTCTTCCGGATTTGTTAATGGCGTCGTTATTCCTGTGGACGGCGGATTCTCCGCATATTCCGGAGTCTAGGAGGCTTACATCATGGCATTAGAAGAATCTTTTCGCTGGTACGGACCGAATGACACGGTCTCGTTGGAATACATCAAACAGACCGGCGCGACAGCGGTCATTACCAGTTTGCATCAGATCCCATACGGTGAAGCTTGGCCTTATGAAAGCATTATGGAACGCAAGACCATGGTTGAAGCCGCCGGCCTCCGCTGGGCTGCCGTGGAATCGGTTCCGGTCCACGAGGATATTAAAACACGAACCGGAAACTACCAGCAGTATATTGAAAATTACAAAATCAGCCTTGCAAATCTGGGAAAAGCAGGCGTGGATGTTGTTATTTACAACTTCATGCCAGTCCTGGATTGGGTGCGGACCGATCTGGCCCACAAACTGGAAGACGGAACGGAATGCCTTTATTTTGACCCCGTTCAATTCGCTGCTTTTGAAATCTATCTGCTGAAGCGGGAAGGTGCCGAGGCAGATTATTCCGCCGAACAGCTGGATAAGGCGAAACAATTTATCAACAGCCTCTCGGATGAGGAAAAGAAAACCTTTGAACGAAACCTGATCGATGTCTTCCCCGGGACCAAGATGGGATTGGACATCCAGGATGTCCGGGATATGCTGGCAAAATACCAGGACATCAACCGGGAAAAGTTGAAAGAACATTTCAAGCTTTTTCTGGAAGCGGTCATTCCCGTTGCGTCCCAGTCTGGGGTACGGCTTGCCGTGCATCCTGATGATCCACCATGGAACATCATGGGTCTTCCGCGTATTGTCAGTTGCGAGGAAGATATTCGTGATCTGTTGGCAATGGTCGATGATCCTGCCAACGGCCTGGCCTTCTGCACGGGAAGTTACAGCCCCCGGGCGGATAACAATTTACCCGAGATGATCAGGAAATTCGGACACCGGATTAATGTTGCCCACCTGCGCAGTACCCAGCGCAACCCCGATGGCAGTTTTTATGAGGCAAATCACCTTGAAGGGTCTGTCGATATGTATAGCGTCGTCAAAGCTCTGCTGGAAGAGATGGCGGTTAGGAAAAAGGCCGGGAGGAAGGATTGGCGACTGACATATCGTCCTGATCATGGGCACACGATGATGGATGATCTGGCAAAACCCCCGATTGACAATCCCGGATACACGGCCATCGGGCGAATGAGGGGGCTTGCTGAAATCCGAGGTTTGGAGCTTGGAATTCTTCGCTCTACTCCCACGTTGGCCGATTTGGACGGTTAATAATCTATTCCCAAATACGCCCCGAACCGTATTACTATCAACCGGGATATCAATGTCCCGGTTGATAGTAACTCCGCAACAAAGGAGCTCTCCCCTGAAGCAGAACATTCACCCCAAATATCAGCTCATTATTGCTGATATTCACGAACAGATTTCCACTAAAAAAATCCTTCCCGGCAATGCTCTGCCATCAATTTCAGAGCTAAGCCGTAGCTATGGAGTCGCACGGGAAACGGTGGTTAAAGCCTATCGTATTTTAAAGCAATCCGGGCTTATCGATTCCGTTCCAGGAAAAGGTTTTTTCCTCATTTCCGATCAGTTGAATGAGGCACCCCGCGTATTTCTTGTTCTGAACAGTTTTAATCCCTATATGCAGGTCCTCTACAACTCCTTTTCCAAAGCGCTGGATCCTGGAGTTCGCGTAGATATCTATTTCCATCATCACAATATCGATGTCTTTCACAACCTTATTCAGTCTTATAGCGGCCGCTATTCGCACTACATTATCAAGCCTTTTGTTCATAGTGAAGTTCCCGGGCTCTTGCAAGAGCTCGATCCTTCAAAACTGCTGCTGCTGGATAGAAGTGAATATAACGACCTTGCCAAAAATTATCTTTGCCAGGACTTTCGAAACGGGTTTGTTGCTTCTTTAACAGAAGCCCTCCCCCGCCTCCGCACTTACCGTGGCGTCGAGCTTATCAGGTCTGATAAGAACCTCCATCCAGCAGCTTCATTTGAAGCTTTTCGCAATTTCCTGGACAGAGAAGATCTTTCAGGGGGTATTCTCGATAGATTTTCATCTAAAGATATCCGCAAAAAACATGCGTATCTGGTTATGACCGATGAAGATTTGGTCAATCTCCTGACCTTGGCCAGAGAGAGGTCCTGGGTTCCGGGAAGGGATATCGGCATCATTTCATATAATGATTCTCCGCTTCTGGAATTTATTGCCGGAGGGATCACCAGCCTCTCTGTCAATTTCATGCGCATGGGAGAATTAGCTGCGGATTTCATACAGTCGGGCACACCCCGCCAAACGATCATGCAACCCGATCTGCTTATCCGTAGCAGCCTCTAACTTCGAATTGAGTCTCACCTTTTTCCACATTTGCCGCCCCACACTCAAAAAGATCTGTGTTCACTCGTTCACTTAAGAACCACCTTTTGCAGATTCGGCTGGCTATCGTTTGTGAACCGTCAAATGTCCTGGTCAATTTGGGGAGATGGAAGAATGGCGCACGTTGAAGAGCCGATGGCAGCAAAACCGAGACTGTCCCCGCACGGGGGCTGTCTTAGGTCTTTGCGGTGCTAACCGCGACAGTTTTATGGCTCACAAACTCTCGCTACAGCTGCAGACTGATTTTAAGAGCCTTGAACTTTTTGCAACAAAAAGGCCCCCCTTGCAAATGTTTGTTGCAAGGGAGGCCGGTTCAACCAGTCGCACCACAGATTAAGTGGTCGCCATGTTTGGATTCTTAACTTATTAGCGCACCAGGCAGGGTTTTTTACTGTCGAATTCCCAGTTGGAAATAAGATACTGCATGCTGGTCGCGTCGTTTCGGGCCCCAGCAGGAAGTTTCTTATAGACCTCATGGGCTTTCATGACTGCATCCATATTTACTTCAAGTCCAAGCCCGGGAGTATCGCTGACCTGAATTTTCCCACCGACAATCTGATAAGGGTTATTGGTCAAATGCTGACCGTCCTGCCAGATCCAGTGAGTATCCATGGCGGTGATATTTCCTGGAGCGGCGGCCGCGCACTGGGTAAATATCGCCAGGGAAATGTCAAAATGGTTATTGGAATGCGAGCCCCAGGTCAGACCCCAGTCATTGAGAACCTGGGCAATCCGCACCGAGCCGGACATGGTCCAGAAGTGGGGATCCGCGAGCACGATGTCAATCGATTTGGCACAGATGGCATGGTAGAACTGCTTCCAGTCGGTTGCGATCATATTCGTCGCGGTCGGAATGCCGGTGCGCATCTTGAATTCGGCCATGGTTTCCCGGCCGGAATAACCTGCTTCAGTACCGCAGGGGTCTTCGGCATAGGTTAAACCGCGACCGTCACAGAGGGCAATCGCTTCATCCAGCTTCCAAGCCCCGTTCGGGTCGATATTGATCCGCGCATCCGGAAAGGTCTTGACCAACAGATCGATGGCCCTCATCTCTTCGGCCCCGTCCAGAACACCGCCTTTGAGTTTGAAGTCTTTGAACCCATAGACCTCTTTCAGCGCTTGGGCCTGCTCGACAATGGCCTCAGGGGTCATAAAGGGATTGCGGCGAATTTTGAACCAGGGGTTGGTGCTATCGCTCTCATCAACATAGGGTAGATCGGTTTTTCGCTTGTCTTCCTGATAAAAGAGGTAGCCCAGCACAACAACTTCATCACGCTGCTTACCGTCGCCCAGAAGATCACAGACCGGGACACCGAGAAACTGGCCCCAAAGGTCGAGCATTGCACATTCTATTGCTGTTTCCGCATGAACAACATCGGCCAGTTTAGCCAGGGAGAGGTTCTGAAGTCCCTCGCTCCCCTTGGTCGCCAGATTATGTTTATCACCAAGCTTTTTTATGACCGAACGATAGGCACTGATCTGCTGCCCGATAACATAGGGTTTGGCTTCTTCCAATGATTTGGTGATGGCTTCACCACCGTGAACCTCTCCCAGCCCGGTATTGCCGGAGGAATCTTTAAGAATCACGATGTTTCTGGTGAAGAAAGGACCATGCGCCCCACTCAGGGACAGCAGCATACTATCATTGCCTGCCACCGGAATGACCTGCATCTCGGTAATAACAGGAAGAGTCTCTTTAACAGTCATCAATTTTCAACTCCTTGAGCAAGTTCTTTTTTGGCAGCCCGATGATTATTGACAATGGTCATAATCAAAGAACCCAAGGTCAGGACCAGGAATGTCGCGCTGATTGGATGAGTAAAAACATCCAGCCAGTTTCCGTTGGAGTACTCAAGGCCCCGCCGCAGGTTCAGTTCCAGAGAACCCTCAAGGATAAAGCCAAGGATAAACGGTGGTGCCGGGATGCCGAAGCGTTGCATCATCAGACCAATGAAACCGAACAGCAGCAGCCCCCACATGTCAAAGACACGATTACTGAGTGCGTAGGCACCAATGGAACAAAGGACGACAATGAGTGGAATCAGAATATGATTGGGGACCTTGAGAATCTTGACGAACATTCTCATCCCCGACCACATTAATATGGCCATAAAGATTGTTCCCAGCACCATGGCCGCAAAGACACTATAGACAACAGGTCCGTTCTGTTGGAAAAGCAGTGGTCCTGGTTGCATTCCGTGGAGCATGAATCCACCGAGCAGAATTGCAGTCGCACCATCTCCGGGGATACCGAGGGTCAGGAGCGGAATCATGGCGCCACCGATAGAAGCATTGTTGCTGGATTCCGAAGCAATAATTCCGTCAGGGATTCCGGTGCCGTATTTTTCCGGATGCTTACTGGCATTCTTTGCCATCGAATAGGCGATGATGTTACTTGTGGAGCCACCGATCCCGGGAAGAATCCCGATGCCGAGACCGAGCAGGGAACTTCTGAGCAGATTAAACCAGTTTCCTTTCAGATCGCGCAGCCCGAAACCGAGGCCTTTCATTTTATATTCCAGTACTTTTACCTCTTGTTCTTTTGCGGATGCAGCCAGGAGAACTTCCCTGATGGCATAAAGACCGACCAGAACAACAAGCAAATGGAAACCGCTCGACAGCTGAAGAGATCCGAAAGTGAACCTTGGGGTACCATCTGTCGGAGAAAGCCCGACGGTAGCGATCATCATGCCGAACATGGCACTCAACAGACCCTTAACGACAGATTTTTCAGTCAGCGAAGCAATTAGAGTAAGAGCAAAGAAGGTGACCGAAAAATATTCCCAGGGACCGAATTTCAAGGTGAGTATTGCCAGCATCGGTGCAGCAAAGATCATCACGCCAACACCAAGCATCGTCCCTATCAGGGAGGCGAATACAGCGATACCGAGGGCTTTTCCCGCCTCACCATTACGTGCCATCGGCGCACCGTCGAAGGTTGTCGCAATGGACGCGGGCGTTCCGGGCATATTCAGGAGAATTGCGGAGATAAGGCCGCCGGAGATACCGCCGATGTAAATCGCGGTGAGCATCGCCAAGCCGACATGGCTGGACATGACATAGGTCACCGGCAGGAACATGGAAAGACCGGCGACGGTGGTAAGGCCGGGAAGAGCGCCGAAGACAATTCCGACCATAACCCCGACGAAAATCATGGTTATACACGTAGGATCCGTGAAAACCGATGCAAAACCAACTGATAGCATATGAAACATAGAATGATTCTCCTAACCTAATATTCCACTGGGGAGAACTAAAGTGAGATATTTTGTAAAGATAAAATAAATAAAGATAGAGATCCCGACAGAAAAAAGGACAATGAAGAGAATCCACTTTTTCCTTTCATCTTTATTCACCAGAAGAAATGATTCGGCTATCAGGAAAAAAATACTGGAAAGAATAAATCCCAAAGGCTGATAGAGAGCAGTATAGACAGCAAGAAAGATCAAAGAGAGAATCAGCTTTGTCGGCATCACATTGTTAATGCGACTTATGATCGTTCCTTTTGATTCCGGGGTAGCAGTGGTTTCTTTCTGATCGCCTACCTGAGCACTGTTGGCTCCACTTTCTTCCAGTATTTTCTTTAATTTGCGTTCTTTAAACCAGACTTGAACCATATAAGTAATACTAAGAATGATAGTGAGTATTCCCAAAAGCTCGGGAACGGAACGGGAATCAAGACCTCTATTCCCAAAAGGCGTAAATGTTGAGATTTTTGATGCTCCAACCATATATGCTATGGCAAATACGAAAAAGAAGACCCCAACCCCGATCTCTTTTTTTGAATCACTGCTCATCTCGAGTTTCTCCAATTATTTAGTTTCCATCCGGAAACGGCTTTTTTCCGCTGTAGCAGCGTCAATCCGCAGGCTTACTTGTGCGGCGTAACGGTGTACGCCTCCGCGTAACCCCTTGATGTCCTTGCCTCAACGGAAAACTGCTCGTTTCCAATCTGAAAACTTAACGATTGTCATCCAGTGTTTCCGGATGACAACTATTTAGACATCAGCATTGGCCTGAAGAATTTCCTTCAGGCCAATGCGACTTACGAAATATCTCTATAATTAACTATTTACCCTGGAGAGTGTCTTTAATAGCCTGCAGCTCATCACGCTGGTCATACCAGTGCTTATTGGTATCAGCAACATTCATCCAAGTCGGAGTCTGGTAGTTACCCTTCATCTCTTTACGGTAGGATTCATTGCTGTTGATGATTTTACCAGCAGCCGTGCAAACCTTTTCGATCTTCTTCGCATCGGTTCCTTTCGGGAAAATCAGAGTATTCATGTAGTCATACCCAGCATTGACACCGTATTCACGAAGAGTCTTCACATCAGGAATCAGATCAGATCTGGTATCGCTGACACTCCCAAGAATCTTGAGTGTGCCGTCTTTGACGTAAGGCTCAATCATGTTGTAGTTCAGCGGAACGATATCTGCGTGCCCACCAAGAACAACCTGCAACCGCTCACCCGAACCACCAGATGAGACAACATTCAATTTTGCTCCGGCTTTCAACAAGCCGATTGCGGTCCACATTGTTGTTGCACCTGTGTTTGCGGTCAACTTGACTTCCCCTGGATGCTGTTTCGTGTATTCAATCATTTCCGGGATATTGTTGTAGGGAGCTTTTGTCTGAGCGACGAGAACTTCAGGAGCGGACTTCGATATAACGCAGCCAAGGTCAAAATCTTTAATGCCATAATTAGCCATACCAGCTGCTTCGGCTATGCTGAGTGAAAGTTGGTGGACCAGAATGGTATACCCATCAGGTTTTGCGTCTTTGACCTGAGCGGCGCCAATGGTCCCGCCACTTCCGGGAACATTGGTAACGACGACAGGCACACCGATAAGATCAGGCAGATATTTGGCGAGAGCACGCGCGTTAAAATCGGAGTTACCACCGGCACCATAGGGAACGACCAGATTAATAGCCTTGGTCGGCCAATCAGCAGCAAATGCCTGTCCAGCCATGGCTACCAGACAAAAAAGAACGATGAATCCCTTCTTCATAAAACCTCCCTGTTTGTTGTTTCTGGTTATCTAAGCTCTCTTCGCCGACGCCGTAGAATGACGCAAACGAAGCCTACCCTGGCTGCATCACGACGTGAAGGAGCCAGACAATGTTCCTAAAGCCAAGCCATACCTAAACACAGGCCCTCTTGCGCAGAGGCCTGCCCCGACTGACTTTTTATTTATTGTGAGATTCCTTCCAACAGACACCGATCTTGTCTCCCGTACAGTCAGCAAAATCGGTGCTCCCTTTTCCAGATGCCCCAAGCGCAATAGCGACCAGCCCAACAAACGACTGTCCCCTTAATTTCAAACAGCATCCCAAAAACCGGAATTGACCAAATGGTAACGCTACCAATTTTTGCCGTCAAGAGATTTCTTCAACAAAAAAAACAACAAGACCTGCCCCCGCAGATAAACGTCTCAAGACAGCCTCCCTTTACCATGGAACAAACCCCACAAAGGGCCACCAGAAAGCCCCCTTCTTTCCAGAGCTTCATTGCCAATGACAAGGCCGATATCCGACGAAGAAAGTCCTGTAAGACGCCCGGTTCACAGCAGCTGACCGAAGTCTCAGCGCTGGGACTTTTTAAGCTGGCTGGCGAACTCTGAACACTTAACAAAGCCTGAGAGAGCAACGAAGATGCTCCAAAGAAAATTTATAAATATTTATTTTTATTATATAATTTATATAAACCTCAGCTTCCCCCCATAACTGTCGGGGTTACACATAACGACAGCGAAAAACCTTCCCTTGAGAGTTGCAATCGACACTTTGGGGCACCAATAAAGGAGTTTCACCTACCCAATTCCAAACCTGGGCAGTCCCTAAAAAGGAAAGTTCAGCCAACAGACAATCCTTTGCGTTTCTGTACCGTAAAAAATGACCAATCACGACAACGGCAGATGAGGCCAGCCGATAAAAAGTAAGGGAATAAGCAATCCTCAGCTTGAAAAACCGATTGACATTATCAATGAAAACGTTACCATTCCAGAAACTCTAGACTCTATTCTTTCAAATCTTCATAGTGTCACCCAGCAGGCAAAGTACCGCACGCATAGACACAGAGCGTGAAGACCTCGCTCTCCTGCGGACCTGAGAAAGCAGAGTCAGGTGGCCCCTAAAACCTTTGAAGGCAGATAGATACCAGCTGCCCGGTACACTCATACTGCGACAGAAAAACGATAGATATTGGCAGCATTAAAAGGCATGTGCTAATTTCAAAATCAGTTCACGCGAACTCCAAACCCGGCTTCCGCTCTCGGAACAAGGAATCTTCATAACGCATCAACTCAACGGATCTCATTATGTCTCGAAAGAGAAAAGACCTCAGCAAAGATGGCGACACAGCAAACCGCTTAGAAGACAAGCAGATGGGCAGTGTAACCTTAAGTGACGTCGCCAGGCTTGCCGGAGTCGGCACAACCACGGTATCCCGGGCCATCAATAATCCGGATAAGGTCGCACCGAAAACGCTGGAAAAGGTCAATCAGGCCATTACTCTCACCGGCTATGTTCCAAATTTGATTGCCGGCGCCCTGGCCTCGCGCAAGACTCATCTGGTTGCCGCCTTCATTCCGTCTGTTGCTAATACCGTCTACGCCGAAACCATCAGGTATTTCAGCCGCACTTTGCGAAATTCCGGCTACCAGGTCCTACTCGGGGAAACCGACTACCAGGAAGAACAGGAAGAATCGCTGGTCCGCACCATTCTCAGTCGCAAACCGGATGGAATTTTCTTTATCGGTATCAACCACACCCAGGCCTGCCGCCGCCAACTCCTGGTTGCCAATATCCCTGTCGTAGAAACCTGGGACATGACGACCACCCCCCTGGATCTGATCGTCGGCTTTTCCCATGAAGCGGTCGGCAAAACAACCGCCGACTTTCTGCTGCAACGGGGTATTAAGGAATTCGCTAGCATCTGGGCATTGGATAGCCGGGCCCAACTCAGGCGTAAAAGTTTTCTTGAAACTTTACAAAGGCAGGGAATCGAGAAATCTTTCGTCTTTGACGTTGAGACCCCAACCAACTTCGGCCAGGGACGTGAGGGTTTTAAACATTTACTCGCAGAGGGGTTCAAGGGCGGAGCAGTCGTCTGCAGTTCCGACACTATCGCCCACGGGGTTCTGGCTGAGGCTCTTTCGCAGGGCATAAGAATCCCCGAGGATCTTGCGGTCGTCGGCTTTGGCGACCAATCCTTCTCGCCCTTTACGAATCCGCCATTAACAACAGTCAGATTCGACAGAAAGCGCATTGGCCAATGTGCCGCCGAAGTGTTGTTGGCACGGATCAATGGTGAAGAGGTTCCCGAATCGATCATCGATGTCGGTTTCGAGATTATTGAACGGAAGACGACCTAAACAAGAAAAGGCTGCAGGATTAAACTCTTGCAGCCTTTTCTTGTCACGAGTTTTGAATCCATCCCCTCCCTCCCAGAACCACTGAGTTTTCCGAGCTCCGGCAATTGTAAAAATCTGCAATAAAGCAAGTATTTGGCATTCTGCAAAACATGCCCTGTGATTTCTTGACATTCAACTTGAACCTGTACCTGGAAAAATCCATTTCAATTTGTCACAGAACAGTAAAAAACCCCGCCCAAAGGACGGGGCTTTAAAGGCGCCCCCCGAGGGGGCGTTGCCGGCAGCCCCCAAAGAGGGCAGCCGGAGCGTCGTTCCCTTGTCCTGTTGGGTTAAAATTTAAGTTGTTGCTGTTCTATCTTCTTTTCGTGCGCCTCTTGATACCGCACGTAGCGTCTGATCATCTCAGCATCCAAACCGACGGTATCAACGCAGTAGCCGGGCGCCCAGAAATGATTCCCCCAGTAGCGATTCTTTCGTAATTTGGGATGGCTCTTTAAAATCCGTATCGCTGATCGTCCTTTCAGGCGCCCCATCAACTCTGAAATGGCTACCTTCGGCGGCACCATGATGATCAGATGAACGTGGTCTTTCTGGATATTCAGCTCGACGATCTCACAGTGACTTTGCCCACTGAAGATCCGTATACATGCTCGTACCTCCTGGGCCAGTTCGCCTTCCAATATTCGGAAGCGATATTTCGGGACCCAGACAATGTGGTACTGACAGTGCCAGATGGCATGTGTTAATTTTCGAAAACGGCTCATGGCTTTCCTTTCTGTTCAGTTAGTTGCGGGAACAACTTCTGAATATGGACTGCCATGAGCCCTTCTGGCAAAGCCGAAGGACTCTGACCCCGCCCAAAGGACGGGGGTTTCTACTTCACACTAAAAGGCTGATAGTTTAGTTGTCCTCCGGAAACACTGGATAGCAATCATCAAGTTTTCCGTTGTGGCAAGGAAATCAAGGGCTTGCGCGGAGGCGTACATCGTTACGCCGCACAAGTAAGCCTGCAGATTGACGCTGCTACAGCGGAAAAAAGCCGTTTCCGGATGGAAACTAGTTTAGGGCGTAACAACGTCACTGCCCCGGTGATTTGGTAACTTTCAAAAAAAGTTTTATTTCTAAGTATGATGATTTTAAAAAAAACGAATCTAGCAATAACAGCATGTTAATTCATATTCATATTATGAAAAAATGGAGGCTTGATATTGTAAACCAGTAGAAACCGTAAAAAAACTATTGACCAGAAACATTGTTTAACGATATTTATATTGCGAAAAGTTTTTCGCATTCCGAAAACGGAGACAAGCAATGATAACTAAAAAATCTCTCGCAGTTGACATCACGGATGCCAAAAAACTGGACAAGAAGAGTACGGTAGGCTCCCTCGCAAAAGGCTTCAAAGTGCTCGAAGCTTTTTCCACCGGATATCAGCAGATGACCATCAGCGATGTCAGCAAGGTAACGGGGCTCGATTCCGGCACTGTATTTCGTAACCTCAATACCTTGGTCGACCTCGGCTATCTGAAGAAGGATGCCGACGCAAAGCTTTTCAGTCTGACGTTTAAGGTTCTTGACCTCGGCTTTCATGCCATCGGCCGCAGTGACGTGCGGGATCTGGTTTTACCGGTCCTACGCGACATGGTTGCCCATGTTGGAGAAGCTGTCAGCTTCGGGGTTCTGGAAGGTGCGGACATCCTCTACCTGGAACGCGTTCGAGGGGGAGTCGCCCGACTTGGGGTCGACATTCGGGTCGGGACCAGAGTCCCCGCTTACACAAGTACGATCGGCCAAGCATTACTGGCTTTTTTACCTGACCGGGATCAGGAGATCGTTCTGCATAAACTGAAGACCCAAAGCGATGTCGGAGTTGTGGATGTTCCCGAAACGGAAATTCTGAATTCACTCAGGCAGATCAAAAAAGACGGGTATGCCTTAAGGGCGTCTTATTTTAACAGCAGTTTACATGTTCTTGCCGTCCCCGTTCTGGATCGGGATGGCTATCCCCTCGCCTCTATCAGCGTTGTGGCTCCCTCAATTCGCATCAGTCAGGATGACATGCTGGCTATGGCTCTGGAACCTGCGAGGAGCGCCGCTGCAGAGATATCAAAAGCAGTGAGGGCAAGCGGAAGTGTTTCGTCTGTTCTCACAAAAACCTAAACACACTCGTAGGAATGGAAGGAGAGTAAGATGAGCAACATCGATTTAAGAGGTCTTGTCCCCGCACCAGTGACCCCCTTTACCCGTGATGGTGCCGTTGACCACGATGCGATTCAACGCCTGGGTGCCTGGTTGGGCAGCTTTGAGGATGTCAAGGGGCTGGTTGTTCTCGGTCACGCCGGCGAGGGAACCTTCTTAACTGCCGACGAACAGGCTTCTGTCATCAAGAGCTTCAAAGAGTCCGTTGACGGCAGAATTCCGATCATTGCCGGGATCACTCTTGAAGGGACTGCGGTTGCTTGTACTGAAGCCAAGCGTGCTGTTGCCGCCGGTGCATCTGCAGGTCTGCTCTATCCTTCCCATGGTTGGCTTCGCTTTGGTTATCAGCAGGGTGCGCCGCAGGATCGTTATCGCCAGGTCTTTGAAGAAAGCGGCCTGCCACTGATCCTGTTCCAGTATCCGGACGTGACCAAAGCCACTTACAACCTTGATACCCTGCTCGAAATTTCGGCTCAACCCGGCGTATTCGCCATGAAGAATGGTGTCCGCAATATGCGTCGCTGGGATGTTGAGATTCCGATTATCCGCCGCGAGCGTCCCGATCTGCAGATTCTGACCTGCCATGACGAGTATTTGCTGCACACCATGTTCGATGTTGATGGTGCGCTGGTTGGTTACGGCGGTCTGGCCCCCGAGCCGTTGATTGAACTGATCAAGGCTGGTAAAGCCAAGGATTACACAAAAGCCCGTGAAATTCATGACCAACTGATGCCGGTCACCAGGTCTGTCTATCACCGCGGTTCCCACATGGAAGGCACCGTCGCCCTGAAGTGGGGCCTGGTTGCTCGGGGCATTCTGGAGCACGCTACTGTGCGTCCGCCGCTGCTGCCGCTGTGCGAAGGCGCTGACAAAGAGATCGCTGACGCCTTGCGCTCTGCCGGCCTGGTTAAATAAAAAAACGTTTAAGCAAGGCTGTTGTCAGGTTATTTTCTGATAACAGAGTGTCAAACCATCGCGGCAGATTGCCCTAGCGATCTGCCGCTACCATTCATAGAGAGGTGCAATGATGCAAAACTCAAGAATAAGGTTGTTGTGGCTTGGCGTTATTTTTATCGGTAGCTTGATTTCCGCCCCTGCTCAGGCCGAAACTCTTCGCATCGGTGCCATGCCAGTCGGGTCCGGCTGGTATGTTGCTGCGGCGACGATGGAAAAAAATCTGGAAACCGTCCTTCCCGGGATGGACTTTGAGGTCGTCGCTCGTGGCGGCGGGGTTACCAATCCCATGCTTGTACAACAGGGTAAGGCCCAGATTGCTATTTCGAACGTGGCAACATCCCTGTGGGCCAGTAAAGGCCAATTGCTCTATAATGGCAAATCTGCCCCAGATATTCGGGCGTTGGTGGGAGGACTCAACCCGGTATTCATCGGCGCGATTGCCAGCAAATCCTACCTTGAAAAAAACGGGTTTACCACTCTCAAGGAGATCCTTGAATCCGGGAAACCTGTCAACATCATGATGAAACCACCTGGATCATTCATCCCGCCAGCAGTAGATATCGTGCTCAAAGCTCATGGCACCTCCCGCAAAAAAATCGAAGCCGATGGCGGCAAAATTTATCAAGTCACACCGGCACAGATGTCATCAATGATTCGTGATGGGCGTGTGGATCTCTATTTTGACAGCGTTCTGCGCGGGCATCCGACGATTCAAGAAATCTCTTTGACCGGTGGCGTGACCTTTCTCGATCTGTCCGATGAAGCGACGACGGCGCTGTCGGAATACGGCATCAGAAAAGCCAACATTCCGCAATGGTTTGAAGCCCAATCCGGCCCGACCGTTGGTGGCGACTTCGGTACCCAGATTATCGTCAACAAGAGCATGTCTGACGATGATGCGTATAAGCTGACCAAGGCCATTGTGGAAAACATGGATAAGATGGCGGTTGATTATCCTGCCTGGAAAGCTTTTGTTCCGGAAAAGGCAGGTTTGCCCGAAAATAATGGCATCCCCCTGCACCCCGGAGCAGTTCGTTACTACAAGGAAAAAGGATGGCTGTGAAATGAATGACACTGGGCCTGTGTCTGCACCAGGCCTAGTACTGCGCTAAAGAATCGGAAGGTCAGGAGAGATCGTATGGAAGTCACGTTCAAGAAGGCTCTTATTCATCCCATCACCTGGATTTCATTGGGCTTGATAACTTTTCAATACTGGATTCTGTTTAGCCCGCAGCAACCTCATCTGGAACGTCCTGTTCATCTTGTTGCCGCGCTCTTCCTGACCTTTTTAGCGGTTCCATTAAAGCCGGGCCGCCTGCCACGCTTTTTATGTTGGGGGATCGATGCTCTATGCCTGGTGAGCACGCTCCTGGTGGGGGCTTACTATTGGCTGTCGATGACACGACTGGAAACCCGAATCGAGAGCATTTCTGACATCTACTGGTTTGACATTGCCGTGGCCTGGCTTCTGGTGGTGTTGCTTATCGAAGGTGTCCGCCGGACGGTTGGCAACATTCTGGTGGTTGTTATTGTTGTTTTTCTACTGTACGGCGGATTTGGTTACATTCTGCCGGGTGAGTTCGGCTTCAGCGGTTTGCCCCTGCCCGATTATTCAGAAATTCTGGCCATGACGACCAGCGGTATTCTTGGCGTGACAACAGCAACTTCCGTCAATTTTATCTTTTATTTTATTGTTTTTGGTGCGGTCTACAGTTGTGTCGGAGGTGGCCAGTTGTTTATTGATCTGGCCATGCGCATGGTCGGAAAAACCTGCGGCGGCGGGGCCAAAGTTGCCATTATCGGTTCGAGCCTGATGGGAACAATCTCGGGAAGTGCGGTAGCCAATGTGACGGCGACTGGTGTTTTTACCATACCCCTGATGCGTAAAACCGGCATGACCGGAGAAAGAGCTGCGGCGACAGAAGCGATTGCGTCGACCGGCGGACAGTTGATGCCACCGATCATGGGAATTGCGGCCTTTGTCATGGCGGAGCTACTGGTCATCCCCTATTCAGAAATAGCCTTGGCTGGCATCTTTCCCGCGCTGGCCTACTATTTGGCGCTGTTTGTCTCGGCGGATCTGGGTGCACGCAGGGACGGCGTCGGAACACTGAGCGACAAGGATCTGGACGCGGTCCCTCCCATGCTTCCCAGAATACACATGCTGGCACCGCCGCTGATTCTGGTTCTGTTCCTGGTGCTCGGATATTCGGCTCAGATCGCCGTTGTTTATGCCACGATTTCCTGCTTCTTCATCCCTTACCTGCGCAAGGAGACTCGCTTTTCCCTCTATGAGCTGCCGCAAATGATCATGGATACCGGCAAGCAAGTTGCCGTTATCGCAGTACCGATTGCTGCGATTGGCATCGTTATCGCGGTAGCTATTCAGTCGAACCTGGCGCTTAAGTTCTCGTCCAGTCTGATCTCTGCCAGCGGGTCGTCCTATGTGATCTCCCTGATCTTCGTCATCCTCGGCTGTATCGTCATGGGCATGGGGTTACCGACGGTGGCGGCCTATATTATCGGTGCGATTCTCTATGCTCCGGCTTTGCAGAAACTGGGTATCGGCGATCTTCAGGCGCACTTTTTCGTGATGTACTATTGTGTCTTGTCGATGGTAACCCCACCGGTATCGCTGGCGTCGTTTGCCGCTGCCGGTGTCGCAAAAACTGATGCAATGAAGACCAGTATCGTGTCGTTCTGGATGTGCTCAGCAGCATTTCTGATACCATTTGCGTTTATTTCCGACAAAGCCCTGCTGTTTGTCGGAACCTTTTCTGAAATTGCCATCGCTGGTATCGGCTTGGTCGTCTCGACCATCTTCTGGGCAATTGCTGTAAATGGCTACATTTTGCGGCCGCTGAATATTGTTGAACGGATCGTGCTGTTACTCAGTGCCGGAGCGGCGATCGTCAGCCCGACCGGCAGTTTGGCTTGGGACATTGGAATGGCTGTCAGCGTTGCCTATTTCATCTTCCACGTGGTGACCAAAAAGAAGGCAAATGACGAGTACGCCGTCAATCACCTGCAGGAAAAAAATGGCTCCTGAAAGGATATTTCCGCTCGGAAATTTCGGTTCAGTCATAAAGCCTTGGAGTGTCACTCTCCAAGGCTTTGTCATATCGGGTTAAAAAGAAAGGAATAATATGACGACAATGAATTACGGAATGGTTGAACATGTGGCCTACCAGGTCTCTGACATCAACTGGCATACAAACTTTTTTAAAACCGTCTTCGACATGAAGATCAGCAAAATCAAAGGAGATCAGGATGCTCCCGAAATAGTCTGGTTGTCTGGCGGGATACAGCTTATCTCTGTCGCCAAAACACCTGAAAAAATGAGTGACCATATCGGGATGGTTGTTGCTAACCTTGAAGCGACGTTAACTCTCGTCAAAAAGCTACCAGACGTACACCCCACACAGGGGAAGGATCAGAACTGGATTACCCTTCCGGACGGGGCTGTGCTTGAACTCATTCAAGGCAATCGTGAGGCAATGAACAGATTGCGTGAAAGCCCATTGAGATAATTCTGCCATAACACAATAACTCGAACTGATTAACATCATTTCAGGGTGAAGAGGAATCAGGTAAGGGTTACAGGAAACAACGTAAAAAAAATCCCCAATCGCCATACAAAAGGCATTGGGGATTTTTTCTAGGTTTTTTAACGCACTCGCTACTAAAATGGAATCTCATCATCCGGGTTAAAAACCGGATCCTCGAAACTGCTCTCCTGCGAACCGCCGTAACTGCCCTGGCCGGAGGATTTTTTATTGTCGTAGCCGCCACCACCCTGACCGCTTTGATTGCTGCCGCCACCGTAGCCGCCTTGACCGCCACCTTGGTTATCGTCGCGGCTGCCGAGCATCTGCATCTGATCCACAACGATTTCCGTGATGTAACGTTTGTTCCCGTCACGATCATCATAGGAGCGGGTCTGGATTTTCCCTTCGATGTAAATTTGCTTACCTTTATGAAGGTATTTTCCGCAAATTTCCGCCAGTTGCCGCCAGGCGACGATGTTGTGCCACTCGGTCTTATCCTGGCGATTGCCATCACGATCCTTGTAGCGTTCCGTGGTTGCCAGCGAGAATGTCGCAACTGCGGTTCCGGACGGCGTGTAGCGTAATTCGGGATCTTTTCCGAGATTTCCAACCAGAATGACTTTATTGACCGACATGTTACCTCCGCATAAAAAGAATGTTAATTGCCAAAACCTAATGTCGCCCGACAGAAAAAAGAGTCTCTGGCTTAAAACACTTTTGGCAATTTACCAGCCGTATTTTCACAACAAGTAGACTTTGATATTTATTTCGAACTGGTTATCTTACACATTTTTCAAAATTATCGAAAGTCCGTTTCCTCGAAGTCACTCCATCCAGACAATCCGTCCCCATTCATCGCTGGCCAGTGAACCCCCGATCAGCTCCGGAAGAGGCCTCAGCAGGCAGTTGAAAAGCAGCCTATCGGGCATTAAATGTCCCAAATTGGCCCGTTTGCATGAAGGGCAGAACTCAAAGATCCTTGTCTGACCTCGTTTCAGCGACGGCCGAGGAGCCGGAGAAGGCCGTCAAGTGCGGTGTAGGGGTGAGGCGGGCAACCGGGGATATACAAATCGACCGGCAGCAAATCGCCAACACCACCATGTGTTTCCGTGCTGGTTACGAAAGGGCCACCGCCGATGGCGCAAGCGCCGGAGGCGATCACCAGTTTTGGTTCAGGTACCGCCGCATAGGTGTCCAGCAGAGCACTGCGCATATTTTCAGTCACCGGACCGGTAATCAGGAGCCCGTCCGCATGACGCGGTGAGGCAACAAACTGGATGCCGAAGCGACCCAGGTCAAAAACCAATGTGCCGAGCACGTTCAGGTCGGCTTCGCAGGCGTTACAACCTCCTGCCGAGACCTGTCGCAGCTTCAAAGAACGGCCGAACAGTCTTTTCATCTGGCCATCGAGCGCGCTCGCCAAGCGATGCCCTGTCTCATTGGTCAACAGGTCATCGCGATTGGATGCAGCTAGGCGATAGTCATTTGTGAAGCAAATTGCGCCGTGCGGGCAGGCTGTGCAGTCAGCGCAGAACAGGCAACGCCCCAGGTCCAGATGCGGTTTGCCGTCGATCAGTTGGACCGCAGAAAAAGGACAGGCGCTCAGACATTGCTCGCACCCGGACTGGCAGAGCCCCGGCTGGATATGCGGTGCACCACGAAAACGTGCGGGCAGCACCGGCTCCTCTTTCGGAAATTTACCGGTCCGGTGCCCCTGGCGCAGACGTTCACGGATAATCGTCAGCATAAAATGTTTCTCCTAAAGATCAAACCCGCAATAGGACAGGTTGAAACTTTTGTTGCAAAGCGGAAAATCTGAAATCTGTTGTCCACGCAGTGCCAAAGCGAGTCCGCTCCAATTATGAAAGGATGGATCGACAATCTTGTAGCGCTTGATTTGTCCTGTTGCGCTGGTGATCGCCGCATGGACGATCTCGCCACGCCATCCTTCACACAACGAGACGGCAAGACAGTCACCGGCGAGTCCCCCCAGGGGGGAGGCCACCGGTCCCTCGGGCAACTGGCGGATCAGTTGTCCAAGCAGTTTCAGCGAAGCAAAAATCTCTCGCCGGCGGACATGGCCTCGAGCGAAAACGTCACCGTCGATTTCGATCACCGGAGCATCAAAACCTTCTTCCCAGACCCCGAAGGGGTGGTGAAGGCGGGCGTCGCGGACAAGACCGCAGGCACGTGCGGCAACCCCGACCAGCCCGAGAGCTTCGGCGTCTTCAATCTTGACCTTGCCGGTTCCCTCAAAACGGGCCAATACCGAAGGGGAATCAAAGCACAGATCAATGGCCCCACGGGTTTCCCCCTCGAGAGTTTTCAACCGGTCAAGGAGGTATTGAGAAAGCTTGCTGTCAAGATCAAAACCGACTCCTCCGGGGCGAACCAGGCCCCGCCCAAAGCGGCTGCCACAGAGTTCCGCAGTCAGATTCAAATAATCACCGCGCAACCGGCCGCAAAAGGAAGCGGTCGGTAAGAACCCGACATCGCCAGCCAATGCGCCAATGTCTCCGACATGGTTAGCCAGCCGTTCAAGTTCGAGAGCAATGGCACGGATGGCATAGGCACGGGGAGGTGCATCGGTAGCCGCCAGGCTTTCAAGGATTTGGGCATAAGCGGTCATATGCCCAATGGTTGTGTCTCCGGCGGATGTTTCTATCTGGTAGCTGCTGGCTGGGTGTGGCCCGCCGCTGAGCAATTGCTCAATGCCACGATGTTGGTAGCCCAGGGAAATCTCCAGATGCATGACCTCTTCACCGTGGCACTGGAAACGGAAGTGCCCGGGCTCGATCACTCCGGCATGCACCGGCCCGACAGCCACCTCGTGGATTTCTTCCCCCTCAACCCGGTAGAAATCCATGTCCCCGGGAACAGGGTGCTTGGCCGTGTCCCGGCCCCAGATATCGCCGGTGTCGACCCAGCTGTTGTGGAAGCGCACCGGTTTGAGCCAGGGATGCCCCTCTGGCCGTAATCCGTATTGTTCAGCAAGTTCCCGTTCGAACAGGTGCAACTGAGGAAGCTGAGGCGTCAACGAGGGGAAGCGATCCTTGACGCTGGTACGCAGCACTGCAAACTCCCCTTTCCAGTCATGGGCGAGAATGGCATAAAGTTCGACCCCCTCGGCGCCCGGGCAACCGAAATAACTGGCGACTCGGCCGGCGGCGGCAATTTCCTCCAGGAGCGATGTGGAAAATTCACCAAAATCGAGCAGCGGAATGTCTGCCAGCGGGATCGATAATCCATGCCGAAAGCGAAACAGCTTCGAACTGTTCATGGTTTCACCTCCAGCAGAGCGGCGGCGGCGCGCAGAGCCTGTTGTAGGGACTCGGGAAGATAGAGCCCAAGGCAAAGGACTATGAGCAGAAAACCCAATGGAGAGACCACCAGCAGAAAACTGTCCTTGAATGCAGATTCGAGCTTGACCGGCGCTCCCTGAGTGGCAGGCAACGCGGTTCCGCCCATGCCGATAAAGACCGCGGCCAGCAACAACAACATCAATAGTCCGACCCAAAGCTGGCCAGTTCCAAAAATACCCCGCAGAATCGTAAACTCACTCATAAACAGACCAAAGGGCGGAGAGCCGGTGATGGCCAGAAAACCAGCCAGGAACAAGGTTCCTGAGATAGGGAGAGTCGCGATCGCGCCATGCACCTCGGAGAGTCGTTTGCTGGCATAGGCACGGTGAATATTGCCGACCGAAAGGAACAGACAACCTTTGGTCAGAGCGTTGTTGACCAGGTGCAGCATGGCGCCGAAAGTTGCCAGGCCGCCAATGCCGACCCCAATGGCCAGGATCCCCATATGCTCCACCGAGGAGTAGGCAAGCAGCCGCTTGAGGTCGGGTTGCCGGACCATGAAAATCGCCGCCAGCGCCATCGACAAAAGTCCCATTCCCAACAGCGCCTGGCGAGCCATCACTCCATCTCCGGCAGCCGTCATCAGTTGGACCGCACGGAGTATGGCGAGAAAGGCGACACTGGTCAAACCGCCGGCAAGCAGGGCGCCGACCAATCCGGGCGCTTCACCATAGGCATCCGGTTTCCAGGAATGCAGCGGGGCCAGTCCCATTTTGGTGCCGAATCCGACCAGAAGAAAGATGAAGCCGGCATGCAGCCAGGGGCGTGAGAGGCTGGTCGCTCCTAGGAGCAGAGAGTCGAATTGCAGGCTGATCGGTGTCACCTCGCCAACCAGCGCCGCATAAGCGATAAACAGCATGCCGAGCATGGCCAGACCGATTCCGACCGAGCAGAGCAGCAGGTACTTCCAGGTTGCCTCAAGCGAAAGGCGGTTGCGATTGTAATAAATCAATGGAGCGCTGGTAATGGTCGTTGCTTCAACCGCCATCCACAACAGGCCGAGGTGGCGGGATGAAATGGCCAGGGTCATGGCGGAGAGAAAGACCAGCAGGCAGGGAACAATGACCTTGTTGCCTCGCTCCCGGCACAGACTCAGATAACCGACCGCGTAAATCGAGCAGCCGAAGAAGAGCAGGCTGGTCACAATCAAGACCAACTTTGCCAAGGCATCGAGTCCAATCCATGGCCCAGTCACAAGGGTGCCGTTCACGAGTAAACCCGCCAACAGAAGATGGAAACCTCCGCAAATGGGCAAGATCCATGAGCGAACCTGATACCAGGGGAGTAGTAAGGAAAGAGCGGCTCCCAGCAGGGGCAAAAGAATAATGGTCAGGAGCATGGGTTATTCCTTCAGTGCCGTGAGGCGCTCGGTATTGATCGTTGAAAATTCTCGGCTGATCTGATTGATAACAATCCCCATCACGAAAATGCCTACCAGCAGGTCAAGCAGAATTCCTGCTTCGACCGTCAATGGCATCGCCTCCGACAACAACACGGCAAAAATGAAAATCCCGTTCTCGAGGATCAGGTAGCCGAGCACCTGGGTCAGCGCCTTGCGGCGGGTGATCAGCAACAGAAATCCGCTGAACATGGTTGCCAGAGCGGTCGGTACAAACAACCTCCCGTGGTGTTCTGCTGCAAGGGGCAGAAAATCAGAGAAAATGAAAGCCCCGGCCGTCGTCAGGGCACCCAGAATCAAAGTTGCAACAAACCCGATATAGGGTTCCATCTCACGGCGGATGCGGACCTCGCGGATCGCCCGCAGCAACAGCCAGGGGATGAAGACGCCCTTGAAGCAGAACGCCCCGAGCCCAAGCATGACCGAATGGCCGGATAGCCCATGGACCGCGACCGGCAGCAGGGCCAGCAGGGCTCCTTGCAAGGCGACAGCGCGGATACAGGCAACCAGTCGGGCACTGCCTAGCGAGAAAAAATTGATCAAAATTACGGTCAAAAGGAGCAAATTGGTCATCGCATTTCCCTATCTCAAAACCAAAACCAGGGCAAAAACAGACAGCAGGGTCGTCCCGACCAGCACTTGCGGAACCCGAGGAAGACGCAGGCGGGCCATGGTCGATTCGACAACGCCGATCAGGACAGCCAGGCCGATCATTCCGCCAAGAAAAACCAGCAGGTCAAGCGGTATTGAGCCGGTCTGAAACGGCAAAGCGATACGAACCAGCAACCCGCCAAGAACCATCAGTTTCATGGCCGCGCCATAAAGAATCATGCCGAAGGCCGGCCCGCTGTGATCGAGAACCATGACTTCGTGGATCATGGTCAGTTCCAGATGGGTGTTGGGGTCGTCGAAGGGAATACGCGAGTTTTCCACCAGCAGGACCACGAACAGGCAAACCAGAATAAGCCCCAGTGACGCGCCGGCATCACTGTGCCACTGATTGAACAATTGGGGGCCAAGCAGACTGTTCAGGGTCAATTTCTCGGCTCCACGGGCCAGAACCAGCAGGCCAAACAGCAGAGTTGGCTCAGCCAGGCAGGAAAAAGTCACCTCGCGTACTGCGCCCATGCCCTCAAAGCTAGAACCCGTATCAAGCGCTGCAGCCGCGGTGAAAAACCGCGCCAGGCCGAACAGGTAGACGAACAGGATCAGGTCTCCGGTAAAGGAGATCGGCGCAGCCAGTCCCCCGAACGGAATCAGCAGAGAAGCCAACAGGGGCACCACCAGCCCGACCACAGGTCCGGCAAGAAACACCCAGGTCGTGGTACGGCTGAAGACGAATCCCTTGCGCCAGAGCCGCGCCAGATCATAGTAGGGTTGCAGCAATGGTGGACCGACCCGACCGGCAAACAGCGCCTTGGTTTTGTTGATCACGCCAAGCGGCAGAGGAGCAAAAACAAGCAGGATGCAAATATGTAATACGATCCGACTAATCATCAATGTTCCTTTCAGTACACCACCAGGATCAAAAGGATAACCAGGGTCAATACGACGTAAAGCAGGTAAATGGCGGCAACGCCGTTTTGAATGACCCGGCGCAGCCGGGTAAACAACCACGCCAGACCGGAGAAGGTCGGCGTCAGCCCTCGGTCCAGAACTAAATCCGGGGTGTGGCTGGAAAAATTTTCGCTCTTCGGGAACAGACCATCGACCTGACCACCCTGCCGATGACTCCACAGGCCGAAACGGAACAGCCGCACCAGGCTGTCAGCAAAGGAACTTGCCGTGTATTGCATACGTGCCGTTGGGAACGAAAAACCACATCCCCAGGTGCCAAGATCACGAGGTGCCAATGCACTTCGGCGCTGCACCTGCCAACCGGTCAATCCCAGTAACCCCAACAGCAGCCACCCGGCAAGACTGATCATGTTCAAGGGGGCCAGATCACCCCCCAGAGACAATGTTGGCGTGGTTTCAGACCAGTTGCCGACCGCCTGTTCCAGGATCGAGTGCAGACTGAATGGCAACAGCCCTATCCAGATGCAGGCAAGCAGGAGCACGGCCATCGGCCAAAGCATCGTGCGCGGTGCTTCATGTGCCTGCGCTGAGGCCTCAGTGCGCGCTGTCCCAAGGAAACACACCCCGAAAACCTTGACAAAACAGGCCAGCGCCAGTCCTCCGATAAGGGCCAGCGCAGGCGCTGCCAGCAAAGCGACCGATAGGGGTGACGAGGCTGATTTCAGTGTCTGAAAAATCCCGAGGTAAATCAGCCACTCGCTGACAAATCCGTTGAATGGGGGTAGTCCGCTGATCGCAACCGCGCCACCGAGGAAAAACAGTCCGGTCCAACGCTGGCGTTTCAAAAGTCCACCAAAATGGTCCAGATCGCGGCTCCCGACCGCATGAATAACCGAACCGGCGGCCATGAACAGGAGCGATTTAAACAGCCCGTGGTTGATCACGTGAAGCAGGCAGCCTGAGAGTCCGAGCAGAACCAGTGCAGGTTCCCCATAACTGCGTCCGAGTAGCGCCAGACCTAATCCCAGGGCGATAATACCGATATTCTCGACGCTATGGTAAGCGAGCAGCCGCTTGATATCGTGCTGGGCAATTGCCAACGCTACGCCGAGAATTCCGGACACTGCTCCCAGAGCAAGGATAGTCCAGCCCCACCAGACCGGGATCTCGGCAAAAAAGGAGGTCAGCCGGACCAATCCGTAGATTCCGGTCTTGATCATCACGCCTGAAAGTAACGCCGAGGCATGACTAGGGGCGGCGGCATGGGCACCGGGCAGCCAGATGTGCAGAGGCATCAGTCCGGCCTTCATGCCAAAGCCAAGCAGCCCCAGCAAAAAGATCAAACTGCTGCCTGCTCCTGTCAGGCTGCCGGCCAATGGAAAGGCTCCTGATCCAGACACTTGGTTTATCATGGCAAAAAGACCAAACAGCGCCAAGGTTCCGGTATGGGTCGCTATCAAATAGATAAAACCGGCCTTGCGGACATCCTCTTTGTGATCCTCGGTGGTGATCAGGAAATACCCGGAAAGGGCCATGAGCTCCCACGCCAAAAGGAACAGGACACTGTTGCGGGCCAGCAGCAGCAGAATCATCGCCCCGCTGATCAGACCATAGAAGAGACCCAGCTTGGGGGCATTTTCTGGATGTTCCGCACTCGGCCAGTAGCGAAGGCCATAGATTGCCCCACTGACGACCACCAGCAACAGGGGGGCAATGAAGACAGCCGAAAGAGCGTCCAGTCCCAGCTCAAACCGTCCCGCCGGAACAGACCAATCAAGTCCGAGAGACAATCCTGACTGAGCAACAGCCATTGCCAGCGGCCAGGCACAGAGCAACGCACCAATCACGATCTGGACGCAGAAGATCCGTTCTCGGACCTGTGGACGACTCACCGCCAGACAAAAAAAACCTGCCGTGGTGATCAGGAAGATTCCAACAAGTAGCAACCAAACCATCATCCGCCTCCTCGACTGGTCCATACCGTCCAGGCCAACAAGAGCGTGCTGGCGGCGAACATATACAGCAGATAAATCCCCAACTGCCCCTGCTGTAGCCAGCGAAGCCGTTGACAACGGTCGGCCAGCCAGATAAACAGTGGCTGCCATTGGTAGGTCAGAAAAGTGTCACGCGATGTTTGTTGAATGTGGGATGGCCCAGGGAACAGCCCGGAAACATTCGCAACTTTAATATCCGGTTGAAGCGGTCTGGGCAGAATTCGACGAAAAGCAAGTTCGGAAAAAGCTTCGCCGGTATAAGACATGCGGGTGGTCGGAAATTGAAAGCCACATCCCCAGGTCGCCTGGACGTCTGCTCCCCGGCGGTTGCACAGACGGCCTAAAAACAGAGCGACAATAAGGAAAACCAGAACCAACGCGCTACTGAACCGGCCAATGCTGGTCAGTCCTTCAGGAAGACCCAGGCTGACGGGTTGACCCGAAATCTGGGTGAGCGGGCCATTCAGGAGCCCGACGACATATTGGGGAAAAAGGCCGATCAACAGACAAGCCATCAGCAACACCGCCATCGGTATCAGCATCAGCGGGCCGACTTCATGCGCCTGGCAAGCAACCTGGGAACGGGGCTCCCCCAAAAGACAAATGCCAACCAGACGCGTAAAAGTCACCAGAGCGAGGGTTCCTACCATCCCCAGCAGCCCGATAAGAAGCAGCGCGCTTAACCCGGAAATCCCTGAGCCGGCAATACCTCCCTGCAATAGACCGAGATAAATCAGCCATTCACTGACCAGACCATTGAATGGGGGGAGCGCGCTGATCGCCAGGCTGCCACCGATCCACAACATTCCCGTGAGAGGCATACGCTTGAGCAGTCCGCCCATCAAGTTCATGTTGCGCGTCCCTGTGGCATGAAGCAGACTGCCAGCCCCGAGAAACATGAGTCCTTTGAACAAGGCATGGTTCCAGATATGCAGCAAGGCACCTGCAAAAGCCAGCAGTGCAATAGCCTGATGTCCCTGGGCTTTCGCGACGAAACCAAACCCGAGCCCAAGCAGGATAATACCAACATTTTCGATGGTCGAATAAGCAAGGCTCCGTTTGATATCACGCTGAAGGCAAGCCATGGCGATGCCATACAGGGCCCCGGCTATCCCCAACCCGGCAATGATCCAGCCCCACCAGGCAGGAGCTGGAGGCAGCATACTGAGAACACGCAGAATGCCATAAATGCCGGTTTTGACCAGCGCTCCTGACATCAATGCGGAAACATGGCTGGGAGCCGCCGGGTGAGCGTCAGGCAGCCAGATGTGGACGGGCAGAAGTCCGGACTTGACCCCAAACCCAAACAGTGCCAACAGAAACAGGATGCTGGCACTGGGCAGGGACACCCTTGCCAGCGGAGCAAAATCGCTAAAGTTATGACTTTGGCTGATGGTTCCCGCCTGCAGAAAAAAGGCAAACAACAGCATCAATCCACAGTGAGCAGCCAGCAAATAGAGCCAGGCAGCCTTGCGCACGGCCTCCTGATGATGATCCCAGGCAACCAGCAAAAAGGACGTCAGGGTCATGATCTCCCAAGCGACCAGAAAGAGCAGGACATTGGCGGCTAAAACCACCAGCAGCATGGCGGCAAACATAAGAAGATAGAGGCACCAGTGTATCGCCAGTGAACGAGCCCCCTTTTGGGAAAGATAGCCGGCACCGTAAATCGCACAGCAGATTCCGAGCAGAGCGATAGGCAGCAGAAAAAAAGCACTTAACGGGTCAAGATGGAGAGCGAGTGATCCTGCTGGGACTCCCCAGTCCGTTGACCAATTCTGCAGGCCTCCACGCGAAAGACCCTGCAATGCGGCAACAACCGTCAGCAGGCCTGCGGAACTGGCCCCGAAGACTCCTGTCCAGGACGCTAACCTGGGATGCCGCCCGGTCAACAGTGAAAGGCCGGCCGTCAGGGCAAGAATCAGAAAGGCTGTTTGAAGCAGAATCATAACCTGGGGTCCTCAGCAGGGGAAAAATCCCTCAGCGACCAAGCGGCAGATTTTTGATTTGCCACCTCCGCCAGTCGTCATAGGCCATTCCGGCGCACAGACATCCGCACGCCGGGAAAAGCAAGGCCGGTCTATTGAAATTTGTAAAACAGTCTTCAGGGTGCAAACCGCCGAAGAAAAAACACCCGGGCAGGTGGCGAAGCAAAACAAGTTTGCAGAATACCCGGCAGCGATACGGCAACATCTAACAAGGCTGTTCCTGGAAAACGGTCGATTTGTTTTTATCAAGCGTGCAGGGCATCGCGTGTATCACCCTTCTTTAACGATTTCAGGGTCAGGTCCTGTTCTTCGACAAGGCAAGCTTCCGCTTCTTTCAGACCCGAGTAAAGTTGTTCGCGGCTGGCTTGACGAATCAGCAGATTTTGAAACTGCTGATTCCGCAGCACAAACGTCAATTTTGACAGAAGATACAGGTGTTCCCGCAGGTTTTCGGCGATGATAACAAAGATAGAATGCGTCAACTGTCCATCAAAAGCAGCGAAGCCAACCGGTCTTTCAAGAAAGAATAACGAGACGGTCGACCGGCCGACAAAAGGCAGCCCGGGACTGCGTGGATGGGGTGCCGCAACCCCATTGCCAAGAGCTGTAGAAGCAAGTTTTTCACGTGCAATCAGTGATTTTGTCAATTCCTGCCGATTGATTTCGTCTGCAAGGCGCAGCCCGGCCACCGCCCCTGCGAGGACCTCGTCGCGCGAATTCCCTTCGAGGCGATAGTGGATGCCTCCAGCTTCAAGGGCTGAAAATAAATTGGGAAGCGCTCTGCCCTGAGGTTCTGCTTCATCAAGAGCATCGGTGGTCACACCGATACGGTGCGACATTGCCCATTCCAATAATTCAGCAGTATTGAAACGATAACTTCCGTTCAGTTTGTAAGCCGGGAGCACACCGGATTTCAGCCATCGATAGATGGTTTTCTCCGAAACGGACAGAATCCTGGAGGCATCCTTGACTGCTACATTCATTTAACCCCCACTAGGAGCATTACTCTTTACCTATGGACATTTTTGGACATTACTCTCTCGTAGAGATTATTGTCAACAGGGAAAGTATGATGAAAGGAATATGTCAGAGGTGCGGCAAAGGTCCTAAAAAGCAGCTCTTTTACCCACGTGGAACCACAAACTCGACCTTCTCATGGCAGTCAGTTCAGTTGACATTAGTATATGTGCATTGCTAATGTCTTAGCCTGTCCACAACCAGTGACATTTTTCCAAGGGGCTCCATGAATACTTCCGTTAAAGACGCTGCCAGGCTGTTAAGTGTCTCAGAGAAAACGATTTATCGCTGGATCAAGCAAGAGGTCATGCCCGTTTACAGGGTTCATGAGCAATATCGCTTTAACCGCTCGGAATTATTGGAATGGGCGACGTCAAGAAGAATGGGGATTGCGGCTGAAGCTTTTCTTGAGCCAGATACGGATGACTCCCCATTGCCAACATTGATCGAATCTTTGGAATCTGGCGGAGTTGTTTATCGGCTGGACGGAACCTCTCGCCATGAAGTTCTGACAAAACTTGTTGACGAGTTAAGACTGCCGGATGAAGTTGACCGGGATTATTTGCTGAAAGTACTTAAAGCGCGGGAAAAACTCGCATCAACCGGAATCGGTGATGGTATCGCCATCCCCCACCCGCGTAATCCTGTCTTACTGCACGTAACAAAACCCAGCGTTACTCTGGCGTTTCTGGAAAATCCTGTTGATTTTCATGCTCTGGATAAAAAACCGGTTCACACGTTGTTTTGTATGATTTCACCGACATTACGTGCGCATCTTCATCTGCTGTCCAAACTCAGCTTTGCACTACGAGATCCGGGTTTTAGGGCGGCAATAGACAATCAAGGCAGTCGAGATGAAATCTTTTCTGCTTTAAGGAAACTCAACGAAACGTTACTTGGTTGATATTGCGAAAAACGAAGGCATTCGACATGTGCTTTCATCGCATCCCAACATGATGGCAGCCGCCGCTCCAGAATCCTACCCCTGGACAGACAAGGCCGAAAATTTATTTCCTGCTGCTCCTGGAATTTGTCCTGCTTTGATCTTTTGTCACCGTCCACAGCGACGCATAGTCACCGACTCAATGGTGTTGGTCGTGAAAATCGCCTTACGGATCTCCGGCGGATAGGAAAATAAGGGAGTGATCTGTTCCCGGTTATTCCGCCAGGACTTGCCGATCGCCTGATGCCGGCGGTCCATTTTTCCTTAACCCACTCAAGCCAAGATGTGGCCTCTTCAACGGTCGATGCCGAGAGGATCACCTGCCCGGTCCAATATTTAAGCAGCCCGGTTTAATTTTCAATTAACGTATCGTCTAATAGCATTATCAATAATGCCCGGCAAGACCCCGAAAGCATAAGGGATATTGACACGTTCAGTCCATTTGTGGGCATCCTTTCCCAGACAACCAAAATTGAAAGCCGGAATGTTCAGTCTTTTGGCCGTATCGAGGGGCACGGGATAAATTGTCTCAAAAGCCGGGAAGTTATTCTTTAGACACTCAACCGAACTCTGATCATCATCGATCTTCAAATAGCTACTGTCGGTCAAAACCGGAAAGAACTGCTTCAGCTCCAGCTTGCACCCGGACTTTGCACCTTGTTCTTCCAAAAATTCGGCAACATCATCCCGTAGCCATTTTTCCTCCGGCACGGAATCTTTAAGAGTATTTCTCGGGCAGTATGGTGGCGCAATAAACACAATCACAGTGGGCGTATTGATCCCAACAATGTCTATGAGTGTTTCGACAATTTCTCTGGTAATCTCCCGGCGGTCGGTATCCTTCTGAATCCCGGCCAATGCCAGTTGTTCGATGAGTTTATCTAGCCCGTCCCCATATTTTTCGCTGGCGTCAGCATACAATTGCTCATAGGTGTATACATTGAGTGGATAGTCAAGCGCACCATACTCCATCCCCGTCATCCGGCAATATTGCCGGTATTGATCATTGGTAAACTCCTGAACCTGCTTCAAAGCGTTAAAGGCGACACCTTTTAGTCGTTCCATTATTTCTTCAACCGACATCTGGTGAATAAAATAATTGAAATAAGCAAAAGCTGAGACGGTTGTTTGAACATTATATTCCGGTTTGAGGTCTTTCACTTTCAGTGCTATTGGTGGCTGGGTGTATTCATCATTATACTCATCTGCAAAGTCGGCGCGTAAATCAAGCTGCCTGACGATTTCCGCAATTGTCATTGAAGCGGAAAAACCCTCAAACCCCTGTCCGGCATGGGTGGGCTTGCCAACAGCATAAAAACAGGGAAGGATCTTTCCAACAGCCCCGGCGTGAAAATAATTGGTGGTATCTCCAGGATATGCGGGAGAGATAAAATCGGTATTGATCGCCATGTAATAGTTCAGGTCATGCTCCTTTTTTAGTTCTTCCAGCACGGTCAGAGAATCCATGATTCCCGTATGCTGGTTTTCCTCGACCGGATTGACCATAAAAAGGATATTCCCATCCAACTCTCCGACATTCTCGGACCACTGTTTACTGAGAACAAAATTGAGAGCTACCCCACATTTCATGTCGGAGGCCCCTCTACCAAACAGCCATTCTCCCGATTCGATATCATTAAGGACATCCACATCGCTGGTCAGCTTCCGGATTTTCTCAGGAAGGCTCTCGCAGTCAAAGGCAAACTCCTTGATGGAGGCAAAATCCTCAATGCCAACAGTGTCAATATGACCATGCAAAATAACAGTGTCGGTCCGGGCACTCTTTTCTCCCTTAATCAAACCAAAGACATTAAGGCGCTTGAGCGGATCGTTATCCAGTTCCCGCACCATCACATATTCTGGATGCACCTTAAAGTAGGGGATTTCCCGCAACAAATCAGCTATGTGTTCAGCGATGGTACGTTCGCCAGGGGTGCCGTTAATACTCGGGATGGCGACTAATTCCTTGGTTAGTCTCAGTATCTCTTTATTGATGTTGCCCATCATGATCTTTTCCTGTCACCGGCAAAGTCGGAGAGTCATTCAGGTCAGTCCTGGATTTTCTCAAGAAATTCCTTTGATTCTGTAATATGCTTGGTCATAACTTGAGCAGCAGCGGCACCTTGTCCATCCATCATCAGTTTTAAAATCAGCTGATGCTCTTCCGTAGTCTTTATTGCAGGGCTGCCAATCTTTAAATGATCATAGCTACGAGCAATATGAATCATGTCGCCCATGGCATGCAGGGTTTTATAGAGCAAAGTATTCTCACTATATTTTGCTATCAAGTCGTGAAAGGCACCATCGCAATTACATGCCTCTTTGAGCCGTCCAGATTTAATTGCCCGATCGTAGCCATCAATGGTCTGCTGCAGTTGCGCAATTCGCTCAGGATTCAGATTGCTGGTCGCCAACTGCACGGCAAGCACCTCCAGCGACTCTCTTAAAGTATAGAGTTCAGAGATATCCTTTCCGGTGAAAGCCCTTACCCGAAAGCCACGATTAGGCAAAGACTCAAGTAAACCAACTGCGGTCAGTCTTACCAACGCCTCTCTCACAGGAGTCCTGCTGATAGTTAACCGCTCGGCAATCTCTTTATCGGAAACCTTTACTCCCGGGAGTAGCTTGAAATCTCTTATTTCATCTCTCAGCTCATCAAATACTTTTGATGTCAGATCGCTTTTTGTGGTCATAATTCTTACCGCTGCCCTGTCGATATTCCCATTATTATGATTTACGGTCCGCTCGCTATTTCTATGCATTAACAACTGGTGAAACACAAGAAGTTCCTTCAGAAAAGGCCAATAAGGATACCATCAATTCAACCCTTGGCATCCGAACTCCCTTACTGGCAGCTGCGGCAATCGGCGACCGAAATAATGAATCCAATTCCAGCGGCTGCCCATTTAACCGATCAACCAGCATACTTGGCCTGTAATCCCCGATACTATTTCTTGTGATTTCAACCATCTGTATGGCAAAAAGGTCCGAGATAGGGGTACTCAGCTGTTGAGCATTCCCTCCCCCGATTATTTCTTCCATCATCGCTTTGATCTGTACGGACATCTCCTGATCTGCAACCAACTCATCCGTTGTTTTTCCAGTCAGAGCGCATAAGCCATTGAAAGGAATATTCCAGACAAGCTTTTCCCAGCGCACTTTTCTAATATCTGCTACGGCCGAACAAGGAACCTTGGCCTGTTCAAAATAACTGGCCAGTTTCTGACAACGCGGGCTGACACCTCCCCGACTTTCACCTATCTCAATGTACCCCGTTGCCAGATGGTGAACATTTCCATCCATATCACGATTCGCACAGATATAGGCAACTCCTCCCAATACATTTTCAGCACCAAACAGGTTGGAGAGCATTTCCTCATTGCCCAAACCATTCTGCAACGTAAGGACCATGGTCCCTTTTTGCATAAGCGGGCTCAGCAGTTCTTCATAATATTGATTAGCTGTCGTCTTCAGTCCTACCAGAACCAGATCAACAGGCGACATCTGTCTGACATCCCGGACAGCCATGATGCTGGTCAACGCAAAATCTCCCTTGGGAGAGAAAACTCTCAATCCCTTGCGGGTCAGTATGTCATAGTCCCTGCGCAATAAAAACTGAACTTCGTGTCCAGCCTCCTGCAATCGTCCGCCGAAATATAACCCTAACGCTCCGGCACCAATAACCGCTACTCTCATATTTTTCCTAGTCAATCTATCCACATCTGCAAATTATTGGCGATACCCTGATCAGGCATAACCAAGAAGCCTTGGCACAACCATGATCACCGAAGGAAAGTATGTCAGTAACAGCAAAATCCCGATTTCCAGAATCAGAAAAGGAACAACGGCTTTAATCAGGGCCGGCAGAGGTGTATCTGTCACGCCGCAAACAACAAACAGGCAAACTCCAAGGGGAGGCGTCAACAGACCGACAACCAGGTTAAAAACCATGACAAACCCGAAGTGTAGAGGATCAACACCGATGACCTGAGCAATTTTCATCAGGGTAGGAGCCAGAATTATAATCGCGGCACCACCCTCCAGAAACGTACCAATGAATAGCAGGAACAGGTTAACCATCAGCAGAACCAAAAATTTGTTTTGAGTGATACTTAAAATCCCTTGGGCAATCTGCTGGGGAATTTGTTGAGCGGTCAGAATCCAGGAGAAGATATTTGCCATAGCGATAACCAGCAGCAGAACTGCAGTGGTTGTCCCACTACTGATCAGAATGGGAACAAGGTCAGAAACTTTCAATTCCTTATAGACCAGCAAACCCAGAAACAAAGCATAAAAGACAGCAACCACCGCAGCTTCCGTTGCCGTAAAGACTCCCCCCAAAATCCCACCGAGAATAATGGCTGGTGCCATCAATGCCGGAAAGGCCTTGATAAAAGCCTTCCAGAATCGAGTTAAAGAAAAGGGAACTTCATCTTTGGGGTAGTCTCTTTTAATTGCCAGAACATAACTTAAAACCATCATTGACACCCCCAACAATAGTCCAGGCACCAATCCCGCGGCGAATAACCCGCCGATGGAGACCCCCGTCGTCACCCCCATGATTACCATCAGGATTGAGGGGGGAATAATAGGCCCCATCGTTGAGGAAGCTGCCGTAACCGCTGCAGAAAAGGGCTGATCGTAACCTTTCTGAACCATTCCGGGGACAAGGATCGTTCCCAAAGCAGAAGTATCAGCAACCGCCGATCCGGAGATTCCACCGAAAAACATTGATGTCACGATATTGGTATGGGCCAGCCCTCCACGAATCCTCCCAACCAAAACATTTGCAAAAGCAATCAAGCGCTCGGTGGTTCCCCCACTATTCATTAGATCCCCGGCGAGGACAAAAAAAGGAACGGCCATCAAAGGAAAGGAATCGATCCCCGTAAACATCCTCTGGGCAATCAGACTCAGAGGGAAATCACTGGCTAACAGTGCCACAGTCGATGTAATTCCCAGACAAAATGCGATTGGGAATCCCAGAACCAGAGTAACAACAAAGGAAATAATGATAATCGCTAACATCTTTTATACTTTTCTCAAAAGAAGCAAAAAAGCTTTCCGGCGGACGAGCTCAATAATCCAACTCGTTAGAAAATCTTGGCAACTATTTCGCGATGGGTGCCTGCTGAAGTTGGAAAATAGTCCTGTAGAATGTCAGCAATCAGTTCAATGATCATCAGGACCGCTCCGACAAAAACAGCCACATACGGATAAAACATTGGAATCCCCATTGCAGGAGAGGCCTGATCTATATTGAACACGGCAAATTCCCATGCCTCTTTGAGCAGAATCGCCAGAAAAACAATCAAAACCAACTGCACGAGACTCAACACCGATCGATAAAGAGCAGAAGGCAACTTTTCTATAAAGATAGTCACCCCAATATGGCGCCCTTTTCTGAGCGCGACAACAGAGCCAAGCATCCCCATCCAAACCATGAGGTATCGAGCCAACTCCTCGGACCAAGGGAAAGGAACATAGACGACAAACCGAAAAATAATTTGCAGAAGGATCGTTACGGACATGATGACCCCACAAACAACCAATCCCCAGGTTGCAAAACGAATACTCATAGTCGACAATCTATTAACAATGTAGGATATCTGCCTCATCGCAACTCTTAACCTCTCGACAAATTACTTAAGGACCTTCCTTGGCCCATATTCGGGAGAGTCTTTCCGTGTCCTCCCGAATATGGGCAAAACCTGATAGTTACAGCTTGCCGTATTCCTCGTTGGCAAGCTTGATATGGTCTTCGATAATCTGATCGGCCTTATCTCCAACCTTTTTTTCTGCTTCCTTGGAAGCCGCAATAATCTTGTTAACCCATTCTTCGCCAGCCTTTTCCTTAATGTAATCAAGAGCTGCCGGTTGAGCCAGATCGCGGAACTGGGCCAAAACTTCAGCTTTCGGAGTTGTTACCTTGACTCCCTGTGCTTTCAGCTTGGTCAGAGACTCAATATTGGCCTGCTGGGAAAAACCGTCATGGATTTCTGCCAGAGCCTTAGCTGCTGCAGCAACAACTTTCTGCTGCTCCGGCGTCAGTTTTTTCTGGAAAAATTTGTCGTTGATAAAGATAAAGAGGGGATTATAGAGATGACCATCAAGGACCAGATTATCCTGCACTTCATAGAACTTCATATCATAAATAAGTGCAAGAGGACACTCCATGCCATCAACGACCTTCTGCTGCAATGACATATAGAGTTCTCCGAAAGCTATCGGCGTTGGATCAGCACCCAAAGCTTTTACCATTTTCATATGGGCCGGGTTTTCCATGGTCCTGATCTTCAATCCTGCCATGTCGCTCGGAGTATTGACGGCATGTTTATTGTTGGTAAAGTGACGATAACCATTCTCGGTGATGCCTAGAATCCGGACCCCGGTTTTCTTAACAAATTCCGCATTGAATTCATCAGCAAACGGGCTGTTGAAAACTTCCCATGCCGCGGGTGCACTTGAAAACAAGTAAGGGATATCAAACACCATGACTGGGGGGAAAAATCCCGGAACCGGGCCTGAAGTCAGGAAGCCCATCTCAATTGTTCCCATCTTCACACCCTCAAGAGCTTCACGCTCACTGCCAAGTGCAGATGCGTGATAAGCTTGGACGACGACCTCACCGTTGGTGCCTTTTTCAACCATATCTGCAAAAACTTTAATTGCTTTTACCGAACGATTGTCTTCCTTAGCCGGTCCAGAGTTTGCCAATTTGATTATTGTTTTTGCCGACACTGTTCCTGCTAGGGACGTGGTTAAGAGTACAGTCAAAGCGATCAAGCACATCTTTTTCATTCACTTATCTCCTTAGGTTGATTTTCAAGTTAAAGATCCAGCCCCTACCAACATTTGAATATATCCCTCCCTATTCGTACCGGTATGAATAGGGAAGATATGAAGATTGCTGAATAACATAGAAAAAAAAAACGGACCAATGCACAAACAAACTGCCAACAGAGTGCACCAGCAAAGCAATCAAACCTTTTATTTTTTATTACGTCTTTGTGTACAGCCGTTCACGACTTTGTGAACAAATTGAATAAGTCCTGCCGCAACCAGTCAAAACCAACAAGCTACAACATCAACTGAGAGATGAATTACGAGGAGGTGATTGCGCATAACCAACCACTCCAACATGAGGTGAGAACAATTTTGCCGACATTCATAAAATATGTCAACATTATATTGCATATTTTTTCATCATATATTTTTTCAAAAACTCCCCTAAAAAACCTTTCACATTCAATTCCATTCTCATTTCAGTGAAATTTTATCTTTGATTTTCAATATTTTACAATTAACTCACTGGAATATCCACCTCCCAATCCCATAAAATCAACCCTCAAAAATCACAACTTGACCAAGGAGAAACTTTATGATTATATATTTTTTGTCGACATTTCGGACGACATAAATGCACTTACTTTCTAAGGCGGTATATACAGGAGAACCTTAAGCAATGAACAATGATGAGTTATTAGCCCGGCGGAACAAGGCCGTTGCGCGCGGCACCTTCAATACGCACCCGATTTTTGCGGATAAAGCAGAAGGCGCTATTGTGACCGATGTAAACGGCAAGAAATATATCGATTTTACAGGGGGGATAGCAGTTGTTGGAGTCGCACACAACCATCCCGATATTATCAAAGCGGCAAAAGAGCAGATGGACAAATTTGTCCATGTTTGCTGGAATGTTCTTCCCTATGAACCCTATGTGGAACTGGCTGAAGAGCTCAATCGCAGAGCTCCCGGAAGCAGTACAAAAAAAACATATCTGGCGAACAGCGGATCAGAAGCTATTGAAAATGCGGTTAAACTCGCCCGATTCAGCAGCAAACGCCAAGCTATTATCTGCTTTGACGGAGCGTTTCACGGTCGCACCCAAATGGCTCTAACGCTGACCAGCAAAATCGATCCCCTCAAAACCGGGTTTGGCCCATTTGTTCCAGAAATTTATCGCGCTCCCTACGCCTATTGCTATCGCTGCCCCTTTGGCCAGAAGAGTCCAGATACCTGCAAGATGGAATGCCTAGACAACATCAAACATATGTTCAAGACATATGTCGATCCGTACGATGTGGCTGCGATTATCTTTGAACCAGTGCAAGGTGAAGGCGGCTTTATCCCGGCACCTGAGAAATTTATCCAGGGGCTTTCAGCTCTCTGTCAAGAATATGGGATCCTGCTCATTGCTGATGAAGTTCAAACAGGAATGGGGCGAACTGGAGCATTATTCGCCAGCGAGTTATTCGGCATCGAACCGGATTTGATCGCAACGGCCAAAGCGCTCGCCAACGGCATGCCGCTCAGTGCGGTTATTGGCAAAGCCGAAATCATGGACGGCCCTGCAGCCGGAGGGCTGGGAGGAACTTATACCGGGAATCCCGTGGCCTGTGCTTCGGCCCTCGCCACACTCAAAGTTATTGACAAGGAAAATATTTGTGAGCGAGCCAACCATATTGGCAAGATCATCAGGACCCGACTCGAAAAAATGCAGGAAAAATACTCTGTTGTCGGCGATGTCAGGGGCCTTGGAGCAATGATGGCAATGGAACTGGTCACCGACCGAGAATCCAAAGAGCCCGCCTCTAAATTAACCAAGGAACTTAGCAGCTATGCTCTTGAACACGGGCTATTGACGGTCACTGCAGGGCCAATGGGCAATGTTTTCAGATTGCTGCCTCCTCTCCTGATCAGCGATGCTGAACTCATTAAAGGACTGGATATCCTGGAGGAAGGCCTCAAGCAGATGTCCTGCTGACAACCGATTAATCCCCCCCACGACAAACAGAGTCCGGCCACAACTATCCTGTTGGCGGACTCTGTTTGTTTAGTAACATCCATTGCTTGTTCAGGACCGAAGCAATCAAGAAATAAGTGGGATCAAAAGGAGAAAATCTTATGGGAATTCATAAAAACTACATCAATGGCGAATGGGTTGAAGGGGCTGATATCAATATTGACATCAATCCGTCAGATACCAATGATGTCATCGGAGAATTTGCAAGATCGGATCAGCAACAAACCAATGATGCCATTCAGGCCGCCAAAGCAGCCAGAAGAACGTGGCGTGATGTCTGTGTGAACGATAAGAGCATCATGCTTGACGCAATTGGCAGCGAAATACTTGCTCGAAAGACCGAACTGGCAAAATTATTGGCCAGAGAAGAAGGCAAAACACTTGCGGAAGCTACTGGTGAGGTCGTCCGTGCCGGCATGCTGTTCAAGTTTTTTTCCGGAGAGGCGATTCGTTTGACTGGCGATTCCCTCGCATCAACCCGTCCTGGGATTGATGTTGAAATCACTCGTGAACCCGTTGGTGTGGTGGGAATCATTTCCCCCTGGAATTTCCCGATCGCGATTCCAGCCTGGAAAATTGCCCCCGCCCTCGCATTCGGCAATACCGTCGTCCTCAAATCCGCTGACCTTGTCCCGGCATCGGCCTGGGCGCTGACAGAGATTATTTCCCGAGCAGGGCTCCCTGCCGGAGTATTTAACCTGGTTATGGGCACCGGCTCAAAGGTTGGCGACACTATCGTCAACTCACCGGACATTGATGCGGTCACATTCACCGGATCGGACACCATTGGCCATAACATTCTTGGCAAGGTTGCCAGTCGCGGGGCAAGAGTCCAGTTGGAAATGGGCGGCAAAAACCCACTGGTCGTGCTTGATGACGCCGATCTTGATATTGCCGTCAATGCCGCAATCGACGGCGCTTTCTTCAGCACCGGTCAACGCTGTACAGCCTCCAGTCGATTCATCGTAACCAGAGGGATTCATGATCTTTTTGTCAAAAGAGTGATCGAACGCCTCAAGGTTCTGAAAGTTGACCATGCCCTTAAAGAAGGGACCCAAATTGGCCCCGTTTCAAGCCAATCGCAACTGCAGACAGATTTAGATTACATAAACATTGGTAAGGAAGAAGGGGCATGTCTGGCCTATGGAGGAGAGACCCTGGAGCGAGAAACCCAAGGCTATTATTTGTCTCCTGCCTTATTTACCGAAACCAGTAACGAAATGCGCATCAATCGTGAAGAAATTTTTGGCCCGGTTGCGACCGTTATCCGGGTTGATAATTACGATGAGGCTCTCGAAGTCGCAAACGACACCTGTTTTGGGCTGTCTTCGGGAATATGCTCAACCTCTCTTAAATATGTCAACGACTTCAAGCGAAACTCTCAGGCCGGAATGGTCATGGTTAATTTGCCAACAGCGGGGATTGATTATCACGTCCCATTTGGAGGAAGAAAAAGTTCGAGCTATGGTCCACGCGAGCAAGGAACTTATGCAAAAGAATTTTTCACAATCGTAAAAACAACATACATAAAATAAACAACACGCGCCACTGAACATATTACATGGAAGGGAATGAAAACTAAGGGCTTTATCTGCAAGGGCGGTTTTACGACAGGCTTGATCCCCACCTCCTCCCGGCTCCGATCGGAATCGGCAACCGGGAGAAGGCGAAAGGTTAACGTTTGACTTCGACCTTGGCGAGTTTTTCGTAATAGCTGATCAACGCAGCATGATCGAGGTGATCCAGACCCTCAACTTTCATGGCCTGCATCATCTCCAAAACGGCAGCGGTCAACGGCAGCGGGACCCCTATCTCATGGGAGGTTTGCAGAACATTGCCAAGATCCTTCATGTGATGATAAATGCGCATTCCGGGGTTGAAATTGCGCTCCATCACCATCGGGGCCTTAGCATCCAGCACCGCACTGCCAGCCAGGCCGCCACGGATAGCCTGATAAACCAGTTCAGGTTCAACCCCGGCCTTGGTCGCCAGAACCAGCGCTTCGGACATGGCGGCAATATTCAGGGCGACGATAATCTGATTGGCCAACTTGGTAATATTTCCAGCGCCGATGGAGCCGGTATGAACAACAGAAGCGGCCATATCTTTCAAAATGCCATAGCACTTGTCAAAGACTTCTTTCTTGCCACCGACCATGATAGACAGCGTACCGTCAATGGCTTTCTGTTCGCCACCACTAACCGGAGCATCAAGCATGTCGACATCTTTCTTGGCCAGTTCTGTCGCAACTTTTTTACTCATTGCCGGCGCAATTGAAGTCATGTCAATGACAATACTGCCCGCTTTTACACCATCAATGATACCGTCCGTCCCTAAGACCACGGCCTCGACATCCGGCGAATTCCGCAGCATAACAAAAATGATATCAGTGTCCTGGGCGACAGCCTTGGGGGTCATGACCACTTTCGCCCCCATCGCCACCAGTTCGTCGGTCTTGTCGACGTCAAGATCCATAACAACCAGTTTATGACCGGTTTTAATCAGATTTTTGCACATGGACTTGCCCATGATTCCCAGTCCGATAAATCCAATTCTCATCGATTTTTCTCCTGTTCTTTAAAATTCCCTTTTGAGATTTTATCCAGTCTACACAATTTCCCTCAAGATACCTAGCGGACTGTTGAAAAAACAGCCTACTTAGCCCATGGCCGGACGATCAAAATCAATAGAAATTCCATAAACTTTATTGATTTTGTAAGATGAGTGGGGAGATCGCACCTTTCCCCACCGTACTTGAAAAGCCTCAGGATGGACTTTTTCAACAACCTGTAAGAGCTGACATAAAAACCACATCAGGCTATACAGGATACGCTTGGAAAAAACAAATCAAAATCAAGAAAAACCATGATTTAGGTGCGAGTAAAACTTCGGTGACAGCGACAGCAGGACTGATGTCCCCGGGGCAGCAAAAACCTTTCCCTTACTCAAAAATAAAGCACTACGCAGGGCCTGTAGACCAAGGATCCCCGACACAGATCACCGCTATCGGCAGCACAGGCAGCGCGGCCAAAAACTCGCCAAGAGACAGGCCACTCGTCAATTTCATCCTACCTTTACCTGAGCAAAACAGCTAAGATAGTTTCCATCTGGAAACGGCTTTTTTCCAATCTGAAAGCTTAATTATTGTCATCCAGAGTTTCCAGATGACAGTTAAGATAACAAATTACTTTAACAGGCTCGGCCGCGCCCCGGCTGAGAGCAGCAACATCAATCGACACCGATCTCAGGAGAAGCCAATGCCAGGCCTGTTTTCTCAAGCCAACCTTGGACGCCTTGTCGCTCCCAACCGAATTGTCCGCTCCGCTACCCACGAAGGGATGGCTGACAGCACGGGCCATCCCCGCCCCGAACTGCTCCAATTGCTGAAGGAACTGGCCCGTGGAGGTACCGGCACGATCATCTCCGGTCATGCTTTCGTTCTACCTGAAGGTCGTGCCAGCCGCTGGCAACTGGGCCTGGCCGAAGATGCTCAGCTGGCCGGAGTTCGACAAATGGCTGCAGCAGTTCACAGTTCGCCCACCGCCCGTTTTATCCTCCAACTCGCCCATGCCGGAGCAAGAGCGGACATTCCGCTCCTTGACCTTCCGGCCAAAGGGCCGTCCATCGGGGCCTGCGGGGTTGCCGATGCTCCGGCGATGGACGAAGAGGATATCGCCCGAACAATTGCCGGCTTCGTCAGCGCGGCCAAACGCGCCCAGCAGGCGGGTTGTGACGGGGTGCAGATTCATGCCGCCCATGGCTACCTGCTCTCAACTTTTCTCTCGCCCCTGTTTAATCGCCGGACCGATGACTGGGGCGGCAGCACAGCCAGGCGTGCCAGAATAGTCCTCGACATCGTCAGCGGAATCCGCCACGTTACCGGAGACCAATTTCCGATTCTGATAAAGATGAATGCCGCGGATTTTGTTGACGGAGGACTGCAGCCCTCGGAAATGATCGAAATCGCCGGAATGCTGGAACAGGCAGGTCTTGACGCCGTGGAAATGAGCGGAGGAACCCCGTTGTCTGGAAAACAAAATCCGATTCGGGTCGGGGACGATTCGGTCTGGTACCGGGATGCGGCAGAACAATTTAAGAAAAAACTCGCTCTTCCATTGATCCTGGTCGGAGGAATCCGTCGTGCGTCCAGCGCAGAAGATCTACTCAATCAGGGAATCTGCGATGCCGTTGCCTTGAGCAGGCCCCTGATCAGACAACCGGACCTGCCTGACATCTGGCGTAATGATACGGCCCGCAACGCAGATTGTATTTCATGCAACCGCTGCATGGTGCCAATGAGAAATGGCCAGGGGTTGTATTGTCCGCTCCTGGCAAAGGCCAAAGTTTAACATCGTCATTGATTTTGAACCTGTCCATGGGCTCAGCAAAACCGCCGTCGACTACGGAGGGGAAATCCACTGATCAAAAACAGGACGGGTTCATGATAAAGCTCTGGTTGTCTCCCTCTCGACAATACTGAACCCGACATCGATAATATTTTGCTGAACAGGCTTGCCTTCAATTCGTTCGAGAAGGACATCTGCGGCCCGACGCCCGATTTCGGCCCGATCAAATCGGACCGTGCTCAAACTGGGGCAAGTATATGCCGCGTACGGCTGGTCACCAAAGCCGATAATCGCCAGATTTTCCGGGACGGCAATTCCACGGGAACGAGCTTCTTCCAGCCCGCCTTGAGCCAAAGTATCTGAACTGAAAAAAACCGCGCCATCACGAAACCCATTGTCGAGCAAATGGGCCAACCCGACTCGGCCCAATCTGAAATTTGTCGGGACGGGGACTGGGCTGATGGCGACATCTATACCAAGTTTTCTCAATTCATCAACAAACCCTTTTTCTCTGATAGTGGCGCGCTGATCTGCAGCTGAAACAATACCTATTCTCTGGTATTTCTTCTCGTCCAAGAACCTGGCAACGGCACGACCGACCTGTTCATGAGAGAACCCCACGATAACATCCAGTGGCGTCGGGGTCAGGTCCCAGGTTTCAACGACCGGGATGTCGGCAGTCAGCAGAATTTTTCGACACGAGGCAGAATGATTGATACCGGTCAGAAAAACACCATCGGGGCGACGGCTCAAAATCGCGGAAATCAACTTTTCTTCGCGCAGTTCGTCATATCCCGACTCCCCGAGCAGAACCTGATAACCGAAATCCAGCAGCCGCTCAGTGAAAAATTGGATTGTCTCTGCATAAACGGAGTTGGAAATTGACGGAATGATGGCGGCGATCAAACGGCTGCGACGGGACGCCAGCCCTCCGGCCAACAGATTGGGCACGTAGCCGGTCCGTTCGATAGCCTGCTGAACCCGCTCCAGGGTTTTAGCGGCGACCTTGCCTGGATGATTGAGGACCCGTGAAACAGTTATCGGTGAAACCCCTGCCAATTTGGCAACATCATCCAAAGTCACGCTTCCCGTAGAGCGGCGTGAGCTTAACGATCCATCGCCGGTTGAGGAGCTCGGCGAACGCCCATTCTCCTTGAGATGACTATTTTTACTGATCGACATAAATAAATCAGTTTCCTTCTTAAGTAGATTTGATATGCACTGATATTAACAAGACTTTGCCGATAAGAAAAGAAAACAGCAACGAATCCCATATGGTGACGCTACCATTCAAAATTGTCAAGGCAATCGCCCTGCCCACGTCAGAAAATGACCATTTAACCATCCCCCGATATAGAATAAATAACTAAAAAAAATAACGACTTAATCCAATACAATAGATTTATTAGAGATTTATTGGACAATTGTCTGTCTCTTTGAAAAAAACATTGACAGAAACATAATGACAGCGCTAGCATGTCGCAGCATTCAAAAAGATTTTCTCATATTTAACAGGGTTCAATTCTCATAATTAACCTATCGATTTTATAGGAGGCTCATTTGGAAAACGCAGATTCAGGCGCAAAGTCACCAGTTATTTCCGAGTTGCAGGTCATCCCCGTTGCCGGTCACGACAGCATGTTGCTCAACCTCAGTGGCGCGCACGGTCCATTTTTCACCCGGAATCTGGTCATTCTCAAAGATAGCGCCGGCAATACCGGAGTGGGTGAAGTCCCCGGTGGCGAAGGTATCCGCCAGACCTTGGAAGATGCCCGCCCGCTAATCGTCGGCCAGCCCATTGGCCGCTATAACAACATTCTCAACAGTGTCCGCAAACAGTTTGCTGATCGTGATGTCGCCGGCCGCGGCCTGCAAACCTTTGACCTGCGTATTGCCATCCACGCGGTGACCGCTCTGGAAGCAGCCCTGCTTGATCTGCTCGGCCAATTCCTCGATGTTCCCGTTGCCGCACTGCTCGGCGAAGGACAGCAGCGTGACAGCGTGGAAATGCTCGGTTACCTGTTCTATGTCGGTGATCGCAACAAAACCGACCTGCCCTACCTGTCCGACCCCAATGCGGCCAACAACTGGTTTCGCGTTCGCCATGAAGAAGCATTGACCCCGGAAGCCATTGTTCGCCTGGCCGAGGCCGCTCATGAGCGTTACGGCTTTAACGACTTCAAACTCAAAGGCGGTGTTCTGGCCGGCGGCGAAGAGATCGAAGCGATCAAAGCATTGGCGAAACGGTTCCCGGAAGCCCGGATCACTCTCGATCCCAACGGCGGCTGGTTGCTGAAAGAAGCCATCGAACTCTGTAAAGACATGCACGGTATTATGGCTTACGCCGAAGACCCCTGTGGCGCTGAAGGCGGGTATTCCGGCCGCGAAATCATGGCCGAGTTCCGGCGCGCCACCGGGCTGCCGACTGCGACCAACATGATCGCTACGGACTGGCGGCAGATGGGTCACACCATCCAGCTGCAATCCGTTGACATCCCGTTGGCCGACCCGCACTTCTGGACCATGCAGGGCTCCGTCCGCGTTGCCCAGATGTGCCATGAATGGGGCCTGACCTGGGGTTCTCACTCCAACAATCACTTTGACATTTCCCTGGCCATGTTCACCCATTGTGCGGCGGCTGCCCCGGGCAATATCACCGCGATCGATACCCACTGGATCTGGCAGGATGGTCAATATCTGACCAAAAACCCGTTCCAGATCATTAACGGCCATGTTAAGGTTCCGGAAAAAGCCGGTCTGGGGGTTGAATTGGACATGGATGCCATCATGAAGGCCCATGAACTTTACCTAAGCAAAGGACTGGGCAGTCGCGATGACGCTATTGCCATGCAGTACCTGATCCCGAACTGGACTTTTGACAACAAAAAGCCCTGCCTGGTTCGTTAACCAAATCAAGGAGACAACCAGATGGACACCAATTTTATCAAGGGGGTCATTCCCCCGATCGTCACCCCGACCGACGCCCAGGACCGAGTCAACGAGCCGGTTCAGCGGGAGATTGTCGATCATATCATCAACGGCGGCATCCACGGCATTCTGGCCATGGGCAGCAACGGCGAGTTCTACGGGCTTGACCCCGAGCAGCAGGAACGCGCCACCCGCATTATCGTCGATCAGTCTGCCGGGCGAGTCCCGGTCTACTTCGGCGTCGGCAACATCACCACCCGCGAATGTGTCGCCTGGGCCAAAAAAGCCGAAGCCATGAAGGTCGACGCCATCAGCGTGCTGCACCCCATGTTCATCGGTCCCAACGACGATGAAATGTACCACCACTTCAAAACCGTGGCTGAGGCCACCAGCCTGCCGGTGCTGCTCTACAACAACCCCGACCGGATGCGTTGTGGAATCTCCGCCGGGCTGCTCGAACGCCTCAGCGAGATCCCCAACATCGTCGGCGTCAAAGAAAGCAGCGGCGACATGACCCTGACCGCCGAATTCATCCGTCGCACCCGCAACAAAGGCAAGGACTTCAAGGTCATTGCCGGGCGCGATATCCTGATTCTGAGCACCCTCGCCTACGGCGGGGTCGGGACCGTGGCCTCCTCGGCCAACATCGTCCCGGAACTGGTGGTCTCCATCTACGACAAATTCATGGCCGGTGACCTGCCCGGCGCTCTGGACGCTCAGTACCAGCTGGCCCCGATGCGGATGGCCTACGGCCTGTCCAGCTTCCCGGTGGTGACCAAGGACTACATGCGCCTGCTCGGCTTTGACATGGGCGAGCCGATTCTGCCCAACACCCGCAGCACCCCCGAGGTGATGGCCGTCCTGCAGCAGCACCTGGACAATCTGGGCGCCAGGAAGCTGGTCTGAACACGACCGGCAGACAATCGAAACTCAACAGGAAAGACAAGGAGAGATAGCATGCAAATCGGATTTATCGGACTCGGCATCATGGGCAAACCCATGAGCAAAAACCTGCTCAAAGCCGGCTACAAACTGGTGGTCTGCGACCTCAACACCGCCGCCGTCGAAGAAATCGTCGCCGCCGGGGCCACCAGTGCCCCCAGCGCCAAAGCCGTGGCAGAACAAAGCGACGTCATCATCACCATGCTGCCCAACTCACCGCAGGTCAAAACCGTGGTGCTGGGCGAAGGCGGCGTCATCGAAGGCGCCAAACCGGGCAGTGTCCTCATCGACATGAGCTCCATCGCCCCGCTGGCCAGCCGCGAAGTGGCCGCAGCCCTGGCCAAAAAAGATGTCGACATGCTCGACGCCCCGGTCTCCGGTGGCGAACCCAAAGCTATTGACGGCACCCTGTCGGTTATGGTCGGGGGTGAAAAAGAGACCTTTGACAAATACTACGACATCATGAAAACCATGGCCGGCTCCGTGGTCTACACCGGCAAGATCGGTGCCGGCAACGTCACCAAACTGGCCAACCAGATGATCGTGGCACTGAACATCGCCGCCATGAGCGAAGCCCTGGTGCTGGCGACCAAAGCCGGGGTTGAGCCCGACCTGGTTTATCAAGCCATCCGTGGCGGCTTGGCTGGCAGCACGGTGCTGGATGCCAAAGCCCCGTTGGTCATGGATCGCAAATTCGAGCCGGGGTTCCGCATCAACCTGCACATCAAAGACCTGGCCAATGCCCTGGATACCGCCCATGAAGTCGGGGTACCGGTGCAGTTGACCTCGGCAGTGATGGAAATGATGCAGGCCATGAAAGTCGACGATATGGACGGCCTTGATCACGGCGCCCTGATCCGTCATTACGAAAAACTCGCCAAGGTCGAAGTCAAACGCTAACCAGCGGGTTGTTTCGTTTTAATGCACCAAGGGGGGCCTGCGCCAAGCAGCGCCTCCCTGTTTCATATCCGCTATTGGCTTGAAAAGATCGCCGCAGTTTTCATGTTCACAATCTAATTGAGCGAGCTGAGACAATGAAAATTATCATCGCCCCTGATTCCTTCAAAGAGAGCCTGTCCTCCCAGGACGTCGCCAGCGCGATCGAAGCCGGCTTTCGCGACATCTTTCCTCACGCCGAGTATCTGAAACTGCCCATTGCCGACGGCGGCGAAGGCACCGTAGCCGCCCTGGTCGCGGCCACCGACGGCGACCTGATCAATCTGACCGTCACCGGCCCGTTGGGCGATCAGGTCCAGACCTTTTACGGCCGCAGCGGCGACAATGGCACCGCGGTGATCGAAATGGCCGCTGCCAGCGGCCTCGATCTGGTCCCACCGGCCCGCCGCAACCCCTTGCTGACCACCAGCTTTGGGACCGGTGAGCTGATCCGCCATGCCCTTGACCAGGGCTTGCGCGATTTCATTATCGGCATCGGCGGCAGCGCCACCAATGACGGCGGTGCCGGGATGCTGCAGGCCCTGGGAGCCCGCCTTCTCGATGCCAATGAAGAGCAGATCGGTTATGGCGGCGGTAGTCTCGCCGACCTGGCGCGGATCGATGTCAGCGAACTGGACGAACGGCTCAAAGACTGCCGGATTCAGGTGGCCTGCGATGTCGACAACCCCCTGACCGGCCCGCGCGGCGCTTCAGCCGTGTTCGGCCCGCAGAAAGGTGCGACCCCGGCCATGGTCGAGCAGCTCGACCGCAACCTGGGACATTTCGCCGCACTGATCCGCCGCGACCTGAACCGAGACATTGAACAGCGGGCCGGCGCCGGAGCGGCCGGCGGCATGGGCGCGGCCCTGCTCGGTTTTATGCAAGCCGAGCTGCGTCCCGGGGTGGAGATCGTCATCGAAGCGATCGGCTTGGCCGAAGCCATGATGGATGCCGACCTGGTGATTACCGGGGAAGGACGCATCGACGGGCAGACCGTTTACGGCAAGGCACCCATCGGGGTAGCCAAGGTTGCGGCGCAGCGGCAGATCCCGGTGCTCGGTTTTGCCGGCTGCCTGGGTGATGGCGCGGAAGCGGTTCTGGAGCACGGCATCAGCGCCCTGTTCAGCATTGTAACCGGTCCCTGCAGCCTGGAGGAGGCCCTGGCCAATGCCCGGAGCAACCTGCGCATCACCGCCAGAAATGTTGCCGCTATCATTCAGTTGCAGGTATCCTGATCCCTCTTGCCAAAAACATGACAAGACATTTCAGCTACTTCCATAACCTACTAATTTAAATAATTATTTTTGTCATAGATTGATACAAATCAGTATCAATCTATGACGTTATTAAAAATTTCAAAAGCATCTCCAGAAATTTATTGACAACCAAAAATGACAGCGCTACCATAACCGAGTTTCAATCTGATGCTTTGAGTACAACAACCCCTTACACTCAACGAAGAGAGGATTAGATCATGAAAAGGATATTGCTGAGCTTAGCATTAACTGCCTTCATTCTCGCCCCGGTCGCGAACGGATTTGCTGCAAGCAAACCGATTAGCGGCAATCTGAGAATCGTCATCGGTTCCAAATCAACTGGCGGCGATACCTACCAGAATTCAAGTATCGTTGCAGCTCAACTCGCCAAAAAACTCGACATCAACGTCAAAGTCGATGCCGTCGGTGCAAGCAGTGCCTTCAAAGCCCTTGAACGCAGTGGCGCCAGAGGCAATACCATTATGATTTTCCATGATCAATCATACCTTGGCTATCTTTACGGTGTTGCCGGCTACGACAACATTTTTGAAAAATATACCGTTGGGCCGACCATCGCCATCAACCCGGGCAACGCTTACTTGGTCCCCAAAAAATCCCCGTATAAAACCATTGAAGACATCATTGAAGCCTGCGGCAACGGAACCAGAGTCCGTGTCGCCATTCAGCCCGGCGGGGTTTCCGAAATCGGCTTCAGTGCCCTGAAGAACGCCATTAAACTGAAATATCCGGGCCAGGAAGACAACCTCGTGGCAGTCAATACCGGTTCCCAGGCCGACAAAAACCAACTGCTGTTCGACGGTCAGGCCGACTTGATCAACGGTTCGGTCCAGGCCAATGAACAATACACCCGGCTACCTGCTGACGATCAGAAAGCCATGCGTTTCGTCTGGCTGACTGCCCGGCAAAAAACCATCCAACAGGCACACCCGGAAGGTCTGGGCCAAACCAGCCGCGATGATCTGCTCAAATTTGTTGATCCCACGGTTTCTGTTCCGTTTGATAAAAATTCTAACTTCACCTTCGATAAAGAATTCTTCTTTCTCTACAACAAAGATATGAACCCGGCGATTGTTGATGCTCTTGACAAAGCCCTCACCGAAATCTATGCCGAAGGAAAAATTCAGGAAACCCAGAAAAAATCTTTCTTCATTCCGGATTTCATGCCCTCGAAAGAAGCTCAATGGTATCTGAAAGACAAAATGGATCGCTACGAAATGATCATCAGATCCATCAAGCATTAACAGACATATAGCTCACCCTGACGGCGCTATCCGGTCGATCCGGATCAGCGCCGTCAGTTTATAAGATTTGCAGCACCTTTCATTTTATTCTGTCAGTTCAAGAGGTTATTAGGATGGAAACTGAGTCATCGTCGCTGTTTAAGGTCGCAATTGACTTCAACCAATCCCAGCTGTTTTTCCCGAGAATCGTACTTTGGGTCATGGTCGTCCTTCTGGCGCTTATTTTCCTCGTCTACGGCATCCCCTATCTGCGGGCTGTCGCCAAGGGAGAAAAAAAGCCCTCCTTTTCAATGCGCCATATGGACAAATTAAGATTTTTCGGCACCCTGGTGCTGACAATCGTCTATTTCCTGTTGATGGACTATGTCGGCGAGTTCTTCCCGAACATGGGGCTTGGATTCCTGTTCATGTCCATTCCCTTCATGTTTCTGCTGTCGATGCTTTATGTTCACAATCTTGACCGCAAAAAGTTCCTGGCCATCACTCTGAACGCCCTGATTTCACCGACACTGGCGTGGTATATCCTGGCCAACTTATTCAACATCACGCTGCCTTGAAGTAGATAAAGGACAGATTGTCATGCATTTTCTCGTAGATCTTACCCCGACGTTTTTCATGCTGGTCCCCCTGGGCGTCGTCATCGGCATCATCTTCGGCGCAATTCCAGGGATGACCGCGACCATGGCCGTTGCCGTCTGCCTGCCACTAACCTACTCCCTCAACCTGACTGAAGGACTGGCCCTGTTGCTGGGACTGTATGTCGGTGGGATTTCCGGCGGCCTGGTTCCGGCCATTCTGCTTAACCTGCCGGGAACACCCTCATCGATTACCACCACCTTCGACGGCTACCCCATGACCCAAAAAGGGGAAGGGGAAAAGGCCCTTAAAATAGGGATCGTTTCCTCCCTGTTCGGTGGTCTGTTCAGTGCCGCGATTCTGTTCTACTTCGCCCCGGCTTTGGCTGATATCGCGATCAAATTTTCCTATATTGAAAAATTCTTGATTATCTTCCTGGCCTTGACGGTTATCGCCTCACTGTCAAAGAATGTCCTGGTTGGAATTTTCAGCGGTGTGCTGGGCGTCTGGATCAGTCTGATCGGAACCTATGATATATCCGTCGGCGGGAATGGCAAAGTCCGTCTGATGTTCGATTTCATGGTCCCCTATCTGGAGGAGGGATTTTCCCTACTCCCGGTGCTGATCGGCCTGTTCGGGCTGGCCACAATCCTCGAAGAAGCGGAAAAAGGCATTCGGGAAGAGTCCCTGCGTACCAATTCCAGCCTGACCACCAAGAAAAGCTTCTCCTTCGGCATTTTTAAAGGACAATTCATCAATCTGTTCCGTTCTTCTGCCATCGGCACTTTTGTCGGGATGCTCCCCGGCGTCGGCGGTAGTGCGGCTTCGGTCCTGTCTTATACCCAGGCGAAAAACTTTTCCAAGCATCCGGAACTGATGGGAACCGGTGCAGTAGAAGGGGTGGTGTCTTCGGAATCGGCCAACAACGGTCTGACCGGCGGGGCTCTGATCCCGCTGCTGTCCCTCGGCATCCCCGGCGACAGTACCACCGCGGTGTTGATCGGCGCCTTTACCCTGCAAGGGATTCAGGTCGGGCCGCTCTTCATCGGCGACAACATGGACACCTGGTATACCATGATGACGGCCCTGCTTGTTGCCAATCTAGTGATGTTCCTGGTCATGTTCTTCGCCATCAAATATATCGCGAAGGTGATCACCGTCCCGAAATACATCCTCTATCCGATTATCATCATGATGTGCGTGGTCGGCGCTTACGCCATCAACTACGGGGTTATGTTCGATGTCTGGACCTTGCTGCTGTTCGGGGTCTTCGGCTATCTGGCAACGAAAATCGGCATAGAAGTGGCGCCGCTCATCATCGGCTTCATTCTGGGTAAATCTGCTGAGGTCTATTTCGTCAAGAGCCTTGAATCCTTCGGCACGCTGACCATCTTCTTCACCAAAAGCCCCATCGCCATGTTCCTGTGGGTACTGATCTTCATCTCGATAAGCTATTCCGTCTATACAATGGTTAAGGCCCATCGGATGAAGAACGGACATAAATAAGCCAAAGCATTAAAAGGATAACTCAGCTATGAGCTCAACCAATGTCAGAAAAAGTATCAAGATCAACCCGCAAGACAATGTTGCTGTCGCCGTCACCGGCGGCGGTTTGCAAGCAGGAACCTGCATCGAAGATGGTACGTTGCTGCTTGAGGATGTTCCCCAAGGGCACAAGATAGCTCTTTGCCATATCCCCGCAGGCAGTCCCATCACCCGCTACGGTGAAACCATCGGCTATGCCGAACAGGATATCCCCCGTGGCAGCTGGATCCACGAAGCATTGGTCAGGATGCCGACCGCGCCGGCCCTTGCCGACATGGAAGTCGCGACCAGGCCGGCTCCCCAGCTTGAGCCACTGGCAGGCTATACCTTTGAAGGGTATCGTAATCCAGACGGCAGCGTTGGAACCAAAAACATTCTTGGCATCAGCACCAGCGTGCAATGTGTCGCCGGAATGGCTGACTTCGTGGTCCGCAAGATCAAACAAGAATTGCTGCCCAACTACCCGAATGTGGACGACGTGGTGGCGTTGAACCATTCCTACGGGTGCGGTGTTGCCATCAATGCACCGGCAGCGATCATCCCCATCCGCACCCTGCAGAACCTGACCTTGAACCCCAACCTGGGGGGCGAGGTCATGGTATTAGGCCTGGGTTGTGAAAAACTGGATCCCAGGCGGCTGGTTCCCGCCAACTTTTTATCCGGCGCCAATGACCAGCAGCCGGAAACCATTCTGGAGATCCAGGATGAAGCTTTCCAGGGTTTTTCAGCCATGGTCGACGGCATCATGGCGATGGCGGATAAAAAACTGCACAATCTCAACCAGCGGCAGCGTGAAACCTGTCCGGTCTCCGATCTTGTCGTCGGCATGCAATGCGGCGGCAGTGATGCGCTTTCCGGCATTACCGCTAATCCAGCAGTCGGCTTTGCCGCCGACCTGATTGTGCGTGCAGGAGGAACGGCGATCTTCTCAGAGGTCACCGAGGTGCGCGACGCCGTCTACATGCTGACCCCGCGCGCCGTGGACCAGGAAGTCGGCCAGGCCATGATCCGTGAAATGGCCTGGTATGATCGCTACCTTGAACTGGGCGACGTGGATCGGAGCGCCAATACCACCCCCGGCAATAAAGCCGGCGGGCTGGCGAACATCGTGGAAAAGTCCCTCGGCTCCATCATCAAGTCCGGGACCAGCCCGATTGTCGATGTCCTTGCCCCCGGAGAACGTTTACGCAAAAAAGGCCTTGTTTTCGTGGCAACACCGGCCAGTGATTTCATATGCGGCACGCTGCAATTGGCCGCCGGGATCAATATGCAGGTTTTCACCACCGGCCGTGGCACCCCCTATGGGCTGGCTATGGCGCCGGTCGTCAAGGTCGCCAGCCGGACCGCGCTCTGCAACCGCTGGTACGACCTGATCGATATCAATGCCGGCCGGATTGCCAGCGGTGAGGCCAGCATCGAAGAAATCGGCTGGGAAATCTTCCACTTCATCATTGCTGTGGCCAGCGGCCGTAAACAGGTTGCCGCCGACAAACTCGGGATTCACAATGACCTGGTCCTGTTCAACCCGGCCCCGGTAACCTGAGCCGTTTTGCTAAAACCCTGGTGCAGCCGCTGCCTGGAAGCGATAGCCAGCTCAGTTCACGCGCCGGAGAAAAAAATAGCACGCCCGAATGGCGCTAGTGTCCCGTTTGGTTAGTTATTTGATTTAATTTTGAGTCATTTTTGTTGCTGTCAAGGCGTGCCGCCGCAAGCCTAGCTGGGGCTAAGCCGAGAAGGCAGAACGTAGACAGCGGCAAAAATGACCGGAATTGGGATAGAGAACTAACCGTACGGGGCACTAGTTTAGGAGGAGATGCCAGCAAAACCGGGACTGTCCCCGCACGGGGGCTGTCCCAGAGCTTTGCGGTGCTAACCGCTACAGCTTTCATGGCTCGCAAACTCTTGGGACAGCCCCCGATGACCCTGGGGACAGTCCCGAGTTTACTGCAAAGTTGCTAAAACTAGCGCCATCAATGCCAACGGCATGCTGCAATCCTGCAAGATCCCTCTGGTCATGGAGAATGACAAGCTGGCCATTCAGGCGGCGATCAAAGGCTGCTACGGCATCGATCATAACGATGCCCGCCTGATTCGGATCAAAAACACCCTGCAGATCGGGGAAATCCTGATCTCGGAAAACCTGTTGCCCGAAGCCAGGAACAATCCGCGCATCGATATTATCGGCGCGGCGGAAGAACTGGCTTTCGACGCTCGGGAAAACCTGCTTTAGCCGCCAGAGGAACCTCTTCATGAAAGATCAATCATACGACGTGGTCATCATCGGTGCCGGCGTGATCGGTTCGGCCGTCGCCCGGGAACTGTCCCGCTACCGCCTGCGCATCGCCGTGCTGGAAAAAGAACTGGATGTCGCCTGCGGCAATTCCAGCCGCAACACCGGGGTGCTGCACGGCGGCTTTACCTATCGACCCGGCTCCCTCAAGGCTGAATGTACGGTCGAAGGCAATCGCGAGTTCGACCAGGCCGCCAAGGAACTGGATGTCCCCTTTAAACGTTCCGGCAAGGTCGTGGTCGGCTTCAACGACGAAGACATGCGGAATATTCTCAAGTTCAAACAGATCGGTGAAACCAACGGGGTCCGCGGCCTGGAGATTATTGACAAGGACCGCCTTTACCGGATCGATGCCAGCGCCGGCGGCGAATTTGCCATGTACAGCCCGGATTCCGGGATCCTCAATCCGATGCAGTACACCATCGCTCTGGCCGAAAACGCCTATGCCAATGGCGCGGATTTTTTCTTTGCCAGCGAAGTCACCGCCATCGACAACAGCGCCGGCCGTTACCGGATCAGTGCCGGAGACAAATGCTTCTCCAGCCGCTGGGTCATCAACTGTGCGGGAATGAATTGTGTCGCCATTTCCGAAATGCTCGGCATCAGCGGTCACCAGGTCAAAGGGTTCAAGGGGGAATATTTTGTCCTTGATAAAAAAGCCGGCCAGTATCTGAACATCCCGGTCTATCCGGCCCCCAATGCCAAGGGCGGCTTCTCCACCCATGCCACCCCCACCATCGACGGCAATGTGCTGATCGGCCCGGATTCCTATCTCACCGACGATCCGGATGACTTTGTCGCCACTCGTGAACACATGCAGGGCCTGATTGAAGATGGCGCAAAAATGTTCAAGCATATCAAGCGCGATTTCTTCATTCGCAACTTCGCCGGAACCCGCTGGAAAAGGGTGGATCCCGCCACCGGAGAGATCCTGGATTTCCTGATTGAAACCAGAACCGACAAACCGGGCATTGTCAATCTGATCGGGATCGAATCGCCCGGTCTGACCTGTGCCTTGCCCATTGCTCGCCGGGTGGCCGGCAAGATCCGCGACCGGGAGCAACTGGACCCCAAGCCATCCTTCAACCCGGTCCGCCGTGGGATAACCCCCTTTGCCGGGCAGCCGCGTGAACGCCAGCAGGCATTGATCAGCGCGGACCCGAACTACGGTGAGATTGTCTGCCGCTGCGAAACCATTACCAAAGCCGAAATCCTCCGCGCTATCAACAACCCCCTCGGCGTGGTCACGGTGACCGGGATTAAAAACCGGACCCGGGCAACCATGGGCCGTTGTCAGGGCGGTTATTGCGAAACCCGCATCGCCGCATTGATTCAGGAAACCCTCGGGAGCAAAGAAACGGAGATCCGTTACCAGCATGCCGGTTCCTACCTGTTCACCGGCAAAGTAAGGGAGGACGATCATGCAGCATAAACAGGTGATCATCATCGGCGGTGGGCCGGCCGGACTGGCGGCAGCGTTAGAGCTTTACCACAACGGCGTCACCGATATCCTGATTCTGGAACGGGAAAAACACTTGGGCGGGATTCTGCGCCAATGTATCCATGACGGCTTCGGCCTGCTCCGCTTCAAGGAATCCCTCAGTGGCCCGGAATACGCCCAGCGCTTTATCGATGAAATCGACCGCCTGCACATCCCTTACCTGACCGATGTCACAGTCCTTGATATCACCGCCGATAAAAAAGTGCTCGCCGTTTCCAAACAGGGGCTGCTCGAATTTCAGGCTGAGGCGCTGGCCCTGACCATGGGCTGCCGGGAACGCACCCGCGGAGCCATCAGCATTCCGGGCACCCGGCCGGCCGGTATTTACACCGCCGGAGTCGCCCAGTCCTACATTAACCTGGCGAATACCATGCCCGGCAAGAACGTGGTGATCCTCGGTTCCGGCGATATCGGCCTGATCATGGCCCGGCGGTTGACCCTGGAAGGAGCGCAGGTCAAAGCGGTTTTCGAACTCCAGCCCTATCCGAGCGGCCTGCCGCGCAATGTCGCCCAGTGCCTCAACGATTACGATATCCCCCTGTTTCTCAGTCATACCGTCATCGATATTAAAGGCCGCTCCCGCCTCGAAGGAGTCACGGTTGCGGCTGTCGATGAAAATTTCGCTCCGATCCCCGGGACAGAAAAAGACTATCCCTGCGATACCCTGATCCTTTCGGTCGGCCTGATCCCCGAAAACGAGTTGTCTTTGCAAGCCGGTGTGGAACTCGATCAAAGGACCAAAGGCGCTCTGGTCGATGACAGTTATCAGACCAGCAGACCGGGGATTTTTGTCGCGGGCAATGTCCTCCAGGTCCACGATCTGGTCGATTTCGTCTCTGCCGAAGCCGAAAAAATGGCGCTGGGGATCGTCGCCTATCTGTACAGTGACAGCTCGCAGAGCACTCACCTGACCATTCGCGGCGACGCTTCCATCACCCATACCGTTCCCCAGCGCGTCAGCGGCAAGAAGGATTTCACCCTCTCCCTGCGCCCCAGCCGACCTGCCCAAAATTGTGCTGTGCAGATCTGCCAGAATGAGCGGGTTATCGCAACGCAGACCTTCCGCAAGGTCCTGCCCGCGGAAATGATTCAGATTCCGGTCGTAGCCAACCTGCTGGCGGAAGCTGGCGACCTGGAAGTGAGGATAGCATGCTGAAAAAGTATACCTGCATCATCTGCCCGATCGGTTGCGATATCGAGGCGACTGTCGAACAGGATCGGATTCTCGCCATCACCGGCAATAGCTGCCCTAAAGGGGTCGACTACGTCAGCCAGGAGCTGGCCAATCCCCTGCGCAACATTGCCACCTCGGTATTGATTCAAAACGGCGACCTTCCCCTGGTCAGCGTCCGCCTCGACCGGCCGATTCCAAAGGCCAAAATTTTTCCGGCCATGACCGAGATCAAGCAGTTGTGCGTCACCGCCCCGGTGCAGATCGGTCAGATTCTGCTGCAGAATGTCGCCGGAACCGGCGCGAACCTGCTCGTCACCAAACCAGTCCGGGCAACTGGCTGAATCCGTATTACCACGCTCAAGAATTCCCACAGCAAGACCGTTTTCTGCCCCCTCGGTTCTTTTCCTGTCTGCTCATGGCTCTTTGCCTGCGGCCCTCGCTGCTTTCCGGCGCCCCGCCTGCGGGCCTTCCGCTAGCGGGCATCGGAACCTGGCCAGAGCAAAGCAGAAGCCGGGGAACGAGCAAATAATTTGACGAAATCGCATATAACTCCTTATTATGATATGTTTATATTTTTCGGAGGGCATGCTGTGCTGCGCGCTTGTTTTTATTACCTGCTATTTTTCCCTTGGACCTTTGTCTCGATTCTCCTGGCATTACTCAGTGCGCGACTGGGCGGGCCGAACGCAGCCCACCGGGTCGGCATTATCTGGGGCCGGTCCTGCTTGCGGCTGGCCGGGCTGAAACTCACCGTGACTGGCGCTGAAAACATCCCGCCCACTGGCCCGGCCATTTACGTGTCCAATCACCAGAGCAATTTCGACATCCCGATTTTTTATGCCGGCCTGCCAATACAGTTTCGTTGGCTGGCCAAGCAGGAACTGTTTAAAGTTCCGCTCTTCGGCACAGCCATGAAATACTGCGGCTATATCCCCATTGACCGTTCCAACCGGCGCAAAGCCATGGAAAGTCTCAATCTTGCGGCTCAGCGAATCAAAGACGGGGCATCCGTGATCATTTTCCCTGAAGGGACCCGCACCGCGGACGGTCGTTTACAGAAGTTTAAAAAGGGAGCCCTGATCCTGGCGGCTAAAGCCCGGGTTCCCGTGGTTCCGGTCACCATCAAGGGGAGCTTCCGGGTGCAGTCCAAAGACAGCCTAAAAATAACCCCCGGCCCGCTGGAGCTGATCATCTCCCCGCCCCTGGCGACCGAACATTTGCACAACCGGGACATCGATCCGCTGACCCGGCAGATTCATGATTGCATTGCCGCCAACCTGCAAGGAGCTCAATAAAATGAACGAATCATCCGGCGAGCAATTACGCCTGCTTCCCTTTGGCGGTCTCGGCGAGATCGGCATGAACATGCTGGGGATCGAATATGGCGGCAAAATTCTGCTCATCGATTGTGGGCTGATGTTTCCTGAAGCCTACATGTTCGGTATCGACCTGGTCCTGCCCGACGTCAGCATGCTGGAAACCCGCCATGACGATATCATCGGCCTGGTCCTGACCCATGGCCATGAGGATCATATCGGGGCGATCCCCTTTCTTTGGCAACAGCTCGGCAGACCGGTGATTTACGGCACCGGGCTAACCCTGGGCCTGCTCCGTGGCAAACTCAAGGAATTCGATCTGGACGGCAAAGTCCCCATGGAACAGATCAGGCCGCGCCAGAAAGTTGCCCTCAAGCCCTTCGACATCGAACCGTACCGGGCTGCCCACTCCATTGTCGACGGCATCGGTCTGATCGTGCGGACCCCCATTGGCACCCTGGTCCATACCGGCGATTTCAAGATCGATCCGACCCCGGTGGACGGTGAGAATACCGACCTGGCCAAGCTCGCCGAAGCCGGTGAGGAGGGAGTCTTGTTGCTGCTGGCGGATTCGACCAATGTTGAAAACGAAGGCATCACCCTGTCTGAAAAGACCGTCGGCAAAGTCCTCGACGAGCTCATCCCCCGGTGCCAGCGGCGGGTCATTGTCGCGACCTTTTCTTCAAATATTCACCGGATCCAGCAAATCGCCGATGCGGCTTTACTGGCCGGTCGCAAGATCCTTGTCAACGGCCGGAGCATGGTCAGTAACATCTCCATCGCCCGGCAGCTGGGGTACCTGAAAATTGCCGAGGAACAGTTCATCGACCTGCGGGATCTGCGCGAGTTGCCCCCGGAGCAGGTCCTGATCATCACCACCGGCAGCCAAGGGGAACCACTCAGCGCGCTGATGCGGATCGCCACCGGCGACCATAAACAGATCGAACTGGAAAAGGGCGATACGGTCATCCTTTCCTCCAAATTCATCCCCGGCAATGAAAAAGCGATCAGCGATCTGATTAACAATCTCTACCGCCGCGGCGCTGAAGTCTTTTATGAGAAAACCAGCGAAATTCATGTCTCGGGCCATGCCGGCCAGGAAGAATTGAAGCTGATTCACAGCCTGGTCAAACCAAAGTTCTTCGTCCCGGTGCATGGTGAATACCGCCACCTGGTCAAACACTGCCAGCTTGCCGTCGAAATGGGAATGCCGCCGGAAAACACCCTGGTTCTTGAAAACGGGCAAAGTCTGGAGCTGACCCCGGCAGGGATGCAGTTGGGCGAGCCCTTTGAAAGCGGCCGGGTATTTGTCGACGGCAAAGGGGTCGGCGATGTCGGCACCATGGAGCTGCGCGACCGTCGCCACCTCGCCCATCATGGCGTGGTCATTGTCATGCTCGCCATCAACCAATCGACCGGTACCATTGTGCAGGGCCCGGAGATTTTCACCAAAGGATTTGTTCCGGATGAAGAAGGTGATAGCAGTGAGTTGTTGGACGAGGCCAGGCAGGCCGTCTGTACATTACTTGAAGAATACAGCCTGGAAATGCTCAGCGACTGGGAAGAGCTGCGCGTTGAAGTCCGCAAGGTCCTGCGCCGCCTGTTCAACAAGAAAATTGCCCGCCGCCCCTTGATTTTGCCGCTGATTCTGGAGTTATAAACGCTTCAAGAGTGAGGGACTGAAGGCAAAGCAAGTGGACCGCCCGACCCGGCCGAACAAGCGAAGGGGCACCCCCTGCTTGAAAAAGAACGGTTTAATCTTTATTGTATGCGGGTCAGTGCTGCTATTATCATCCATGCTCTGCTCTGACATTATCTGTCACAACAGGGGGGTATGTTTCCAGAAATGAAAAGCAACGCCTATGGGTAAAGAAAGAGTCATGAACAAAGACATCCCGGAAGTCTCGACAGCAAGTCGTATGCAGAAGGAAATTCTCGGCCTAGTCTGGCTGGCCCTGGGCATTTTTCTGCTGATTTGCCTGCTCAGCTACAGCAACGACGATCCGTCATTCAACAACAATCTCAACCCGGAGCGCATTCATAACCTGATTGGCGTGTTCGGCGCCCATCTGGCGGATTTACTTTACCAGGCCTTTGGACTGACCGCTCTGCTTTGGCCCCTGGGCTGTCTGCACCTGGCCTGGCGCTGGTTGAAATTCAGGGAGGTTCATTTCCGCACGACCAGGCTCATCGCCTTCCTGCTGCTGCAGATCTCCCTGGGCGGGCTGCTGGCTCTCGAGCTGTCTTCAGTCTCCATCTTCGGCAGCCGGATCAATGAAGCCGGCGGCGCCATCGGCCGGGTTCTGGTCCAGTTGCTGTCACGTTATCTCAACCTGGGCGGAGCCGCTATCGTCCTGATCGTCTTTTTCCTGGTGGCGTTGATCCTCTCAACCCGCTTTTCCCTGGTGCTGTTCATCGACGGGATTCTGGAGCGCTTCGGCAGACGCCTCGAACTGCGTCGCGAAGCCAGCAAAGCCCGCGCTGATCTGCGCCAGAAAGAAAAGAAGCTGATCGAAATCAAGTCCCCGTCCATCAGCACACCGGAACCGCAGCGTCTCAATGAGCCAAAACCCCAGAAAAGTAAAAAGCAAAGACGGTCTCAGAAAGAGGAAGAAAACCAGGTCACATTTTCCTTTCTGGAACCGAGCGGAACCTACCATCGACCGGGAATCGCCCTGCTGGAACATGACGGCGGAGAACAAAAACCCATCGACCGCGAAAGTCTGACCATGGCCGCCCGGATGCTGGAAAAGAAACTCCTCGATTTCGGTGTTGAAGGGGACGTGGTCGAAGTCAAACCCGGCCCAGTGGTCACCATGTACGAATTCGCCCCGGCGCCCGGGGTCAAAGTCAACAAGATCTCCAATCTGCAGGATGACCTGGCCATGGCTCTGCAAGCGGTCTCGATCCGGATTGTGGCGCCAATCCCTGGCCGCGGCGTGGTCGGTATCGAAATCCCCAACAAGGACCGCGAAACCGTCTACCTCAAGGAAATCATCGATTCGGAAGCCTTTCAGCGCAACGGCGGGAGACTGCCCATGGCGCTGGGCAAGGACATCTTTGGCCAAGTGGTTGTTTCGGACCTGGCCAAGATGCCGCACCTTCTTGTGGCCGGCTCAACCGGCAGCGGGAAATCCGTGTCCATCAACACCATGATCCTTTCGCTGCTGTATCGGGGAACCCCGGACGACGTGCGGCTGATCATGATCGATCCGAAGATGCTCGAGCTGTCCATCTACGAAGGTATCCCACACCTGCTTCTGCCGGTGGTGACCAATCCGAAAAAAGCCGCCCTGGCCCTGGCCTGGGCGGTTCGGGAAATGGAACGCCGCTACCAGCTCATGGCCGACAAAGGGGTGCGGAATATCGATGGCTACAATCGCAAGCTCGCTAAAGAGCTGAAAGAGGCCGAAAACCTTCCTCCGGAACCGGACCCGACCGACGACATACTGGAACCGGGGCTGGAAGACATGGTCATTCCCGAAGCGGAACAGGAACTCGACCATGGTCACCTGCCCTATATCGTCGTCATTGTCGACGAGTTGGCCGACCTGATGATGGTCGCTGGCCGGGAGATCGAAGAATCCATCGCCCGCCTGGCCCAAATGGCCCGGGCTGCCGGCATCCACCTGATCCTGGCCACCCAGCGACCCAGCGTCGATGTCATTACCGGGCTGATCAAAGCCAACTTCCCGACCCGGATCTCGTTCAAGGTCTTCTCGCGTACCGATTCGCGCACCATCCTCGACTCCATGGGTGCCGAAGCCCTGCTCGGCATGGGCGACATGCTCTTTCTGCCGCCGGGGGTAGGCTATCTGCAACGCGTCCACGGTGCGTTTGTTTCAGAACTGGAAGTCCAGCGGGTGGTCGACTTTCTCTCCAAACAAGGGCAACCGGAATACGACAAATCGATTCTCCAGGCACCGCCCGCAGCAAACGGTGCCGATGGCGAGGAGGAAGAGTATGACGAACGCTGGGACGAAGCCCTGAAAATCGTCACCGACACTCGCCAGGCTTCCATTTCCATGCTTCAGCGCCGCCTGCGGGTCGGTTACAACCGTGCCGCCCGGATGATCGAGCGCATGGAGACCGAAGGGATTGTCGGCCCTTCCGACGGTAGCGGCAAGCCCCGCGAAGTGCTGGCCAGAAAAATGGAATGACCCAGACCTCAGCCCGGAAAGCAAAAGCTTCCGGGCTATTTTTTTTAGCCAACCGCAACAAAAACCCCGCATTCAGCTGTCCATCCTTTATTCGTTTGCCGACCCCGTTAATCAATTCACGCCACCAATTATCCGTCGCTCGGCTCAGCTTTACCCTCTTCAAAGTTGACAGAAAAGTTATAATTTTCAGCTTGTTGAAAATTACTTTTTGGTTAGATTTCTATTGCATCAGCCCTGTGTCTGATATAACCTCACCAATTATGTGATTTTATCTTCCATATATAAAGATGGTCCAATGCATCATATCCAGGCCGGATTCCGGCTTTGCTTATTGAGTTAATGCACGAACACCGTTTGCCGCCGCTTTGGGATTGTTTGAAGATCCTTGATGACTGCAACTTTTAACTGTATGGGAGGACCATGATGAGTAAACTCACTGGAATGCTGTTCGTTTGCCTGCTGTCCCTACTCTGGGTCGGCAGCGCAGCTGCCACCGACCACTCTTTCATCGAAGGCCCGCTGAACAGCGGTCCGGAGGTGACCAAAGCCTGTCTTGAATGCCATCAGGACGCGGCTGATCATATCATGAAAACCAGCCATTGGACCTGGAGTCTAGATCAGAATATCGATGGAAAAAAGGTCAACCGCGGTAAGATCAATGCCATTAACAATTTCTGCGTTGCCGTTAAATCCAATGAACCGCGTTGTACCAGCTGTCATATCGGCTACGGCTGGAAAGACAGCAGTTTCGATCTGACCGATTCATCCAATGTTGACTGCTTGGTCTGCCATGACAGCACCGGCAGCTATAAAAAAATACCAACCGGTGCCGGACTTCCCGCCGGTGAAGTTGACCTTCTTTATGTCGCCCGCAACGTCGGTAAGACCTCCCGCCAGACCTGCGGCACCTGTCACTTCTTTGGCGGCGGTGGCGATGCCGTCAAGCATGGGGACCTCGATTCGAGCATTGATTTCCCCTCCCGCAACCTCGATGTCCACATGGCCGCTGACGGCAATAACTTCACCTGTGCCGACTGTCATGAAACGAATAACCACAATATCAGCGGCCATGCCATGGTGGTGTCCCCCACAGGGCAGAACCATATCGGCTGCACCAGCTGCCATGGCGACAAAGTCCACAGCGAATCGATTCTCAATCAGCATACCGATACGGTTGCCTGCCAGACCTGCCATATCCCGACCTTTGCCAAAGAGGTCCCGACCAAAACCTCCTGGGACTGGTCCACGGCCGGCCAGGATATCAAAGGCGAAAAGGACCAGTACGGCAAACCGACCTATATGAAGAAAAAGGGCTCCTTCACCTGGGGCAAAAATATCGTCCCGACTTACGCCTGGTATAACGGCAATGCTGGCGCCTATCAGTTCGGCGATAAGATCAATCCCGCCACCATAACGGCACTGAACTATCCCATTGGCGAGCGAAGCGACCTGCAGGCCAAGATTTACCCGTTCAAGATCCACACGGGGAAACAGATCTACGATACGAAAAACATGTACTTTCTTCCACCCAAAGTGTTTGGCAAGGGTGGCTACTGGAAGACCTTCGACTGGAAGCAGGCGGCTGAGCTGGGAGCCAAGGCCAATGGTCTGAAGTTCAGCGGAGAATACGGGTTTGCCCCGACTATCATGTACTGGCGCATCAACCACATGGTCTCCCCCGCAACCCAGGCTCTGGACTGCCTCGATTGCCACGGCGACAACGGGCGCCTTGACTGGGGCAAACTCGGCTACCAGGGAGACCCGCTGCAGAACCCCGAATTCGGCCGAACCCGGTAAATCCAGCTCCACACCGGGATAACGTCTCTGCCAGACGTTGTCCGCAATCTTGCAGGAGCACCCTGACGTTGCCAGGGTGCTCCTCTTTATTTAGTTGTCATCCGGAAACGACTTTTTTCCGCTATGGCAGCGTCAATCTGCAGGATGACTTGTGCAGCGTAACGGTGTACGCCTCCGCGCAAGCCTTTGATTTCCTTGCCACAACGGAAAACTGCTCGTTTCCAATCTGAAAACTTAACGATTGCCATCCGGTGTTTTCGGATGACAACTCTTTAAAGCGCTCCGGAAGCCCCAGCCCCAAATAGCCCTTGTCGAAGCGGCATGGGATCGTTATCATGGCTGCTTCAACTTGAACCCAGCGAAACAGTATTCCGGACACAGACAGATGAGCGCTACCAAGACCAACACCACCAACCAAGGGACCCTGATCCCGGAAGGAAGCTACGACCTGCGCATCATGCAGGCTTTGCGGCGGGTCATCCGCGCCATCGACCTGCATTCACACAAGCTGACCACCCAGTACAAGATCACCGGTCCCCAGCTGAGTTGCCTGACCACCATCAGGGACGACGGTCCCATGACCAGTGCAAATCTGGCTAAAAAAGTTTATCTCAGCCCCAGTACGGTTGTTGGGATCATCGACCGCCTGGAAGAAAAGAACCTGGTCACCCGTAATCGCGATAGCAAAGATCGCCGCCAGGTGCATATCGCCATCACCCCGAACGGAGCAGAGCTCATCGAAGCGGCCCCGTCCATGCTGCAGGAGACCCTCTCCGCAGCCCTGGGGGAGCTCTCTGAAATAGAGCAGGTCTCCATCACCCTCGCTCTTGAAAAACTGGTCGATCTTATGGAAGCCCGTCATATCGGTGCGGCACCGGTCCTGGAAACAGGCTCATTGACCGACAGATCATCCTGATTTCCCGGCCATTCTGGTCTTTTGCGCTCCCCTTCCCGCCTCCCAAAGTCGGCTCTCCACCTCCGTGACTCTCTCAATTCTTCTACCCCCAGGTTCTTTCTTTTTCTCGCTTGAACAACTCCCGGCACAGCTGCTTCTCTGCACAACTTGACAGTTTGGTTGGCTTACACTACAATCGTTCGTATTCAAATCATTTTATTACGAATATTTTCACCATCAATTTATTTCTACACAAACCATCTCTAACCGAAAGACGAATGAATGAGGCTCTTCTAAATACAAATCATGCCCCGGTATGGCTACCGCCCGTCCCCGGCCGCACGCACCATTGCGGCGTCAACAGATTCAATGTCACCGATGTTCACAACCAGCGACAGACAAGCAACCTTGTCTGCCCTTGCGCTGAGGACTCTGTGCAGGAGCTGAAAAGTAACCAATCATGACTCATTTTTCCAATACCCAACAGAAAATAGCCGAGCATTTAAGCAGTGAAGACTGCTTTGTCGCATCCAAATGGACCGACTGGCACTGGCAACTGAAACATTCCATCACCAGGGTCGAAACCTTTGAAACCTTGCTGAATATCAGCCTTGATCCGCTGGAACGCCGAAAGGTCGCCTTGACCTTGAAAAAATTTCCGCTGCGGGTCACGCCCTATTATCTGTCTCTTATTGACCGTAATGATTTCCGCAACGACCCGGTCTTCCGCCAGGCGTTCCCCGATCCCCAGGAGCTGGAAATCGATAAATGCGACATGGCCGATCCCCTGGCGGAAGATAAAGACAGCCCCGCCCCGGGCATTACTCACCGCTACCCGGACCGGGTTCTGTTCCATGTCAGCAATGTCTGCTCCATGTATTGCCGCCACTGCACTCGCAAACGCAAGGTCGGCGATGTCGACTCAATCCCGGACCGGGAACAGCTGCGCGCCGGCCTCGAATACATTAAAAATGCTCCAGAGGTGCGCGATGTACTGCTCTCCGGCGGCGATCCGCTGATGCTTAACGACGCCTATCTGGACTGGATTCTGACTGAACTGCGCAAGATCGAACATGTTCAGGTGATTCGCATCGGTTCAAGAATGCCGGTGGTGCTGCCCTACCGGATCACCGATGAACTAGTTGCCATGCTGAAAAAGCACCACCCAGTCTGGCTGAACACCCATTTCAATCACCCCCGGGAGATGACCAAATCATCACGGCTGGCCCTGCGCAAACTGGCGGATGCCGGGATTCCCCTTGGCAACCAGTCGGTGTTGCTGGCCGGGGTCAACGATTGTCAGCGGATAATCAAATCGCTGGTCCATAAACTGGTCGCCAACCGGGTCCGCCCTTACTACCTTTATCAATGCGACCTCTCCGAAGGGCTCTCGCACTTCCGCACTCCGGTGGGAAAAGGAATCGAAATCATGGAAGGGCTGATCGGCCATACCAGCGGGTTCTCGGTGCCGACCTATGTCATCGATGCCCCCGGCGGCGGCGGTAAAATCCCCTTGAATCCCAACTATCTGATCTCACTGTCGACCAACAAGGTCGTGCTGCGCAATTACGAAGGGGTGATCACCACCTACCAGGAACCGAGTAGCTACGAAACCAAGTTCTGCGATCGCAACTGCGAACGCTGTGATCTGCAATTGAAACTTGATGAGGGGCAGGAAAAAGACGCCACCGGCATTGAAAAACTGCTTTCAGACTATGACGAGGCTATCAGTCTGACCCCGGCCGGAAATCAGAGATTGGAGCGCCGTGATGAGTCATGACCGTATTGAGCAGATCGGCAGTTCCGAAGTGCAGCATGGCCCGGCCAGCAACCGAGTTTACCTGATGAAACTCGACCGCCGCGATTTCCCCGAAATCGTTTCGGAAATCGCCGACCTGGCTGATCAAAACGACTATACGAAAGCCTTTGTCAAGGTTCCGGCCTACGCCAGGGCGGGCTTTGAACAGCACGGCTACCGGGTGGAAGCCAAGATTCCCGGTTTCTACCGGGGCGGGGATGACGCCTATTTCATGGCCCGCTATTTTGACCCGAACCGCAGCAAAGACCCGGCCGCAGAACAAGTCCGCCAGGTCCTCTCTGCCGCCCGACACAAGGCTGGATCCGCGGTTGGCGTAACCTTGCCGCCGGACTGCGACTGCCGCCCAACAACACCCGCAGACAGTGAAGAGATGGCCCGCCTCTATCGCAAGGTATTTGCCAGCTATCCTTTCGCCATTCACAATCCGGACTATCTTGCCGACACCATGGCTGGCAATCTGCACTACATCGGCATCTGGCAGGCCGGTCAGCTGGTGGCCCTGGCCTCTGCCGAAATGGATAAACAAGGGAGCAATGCCGAATTGACCGATTTTGCCACCCTCCCTGAATGGCGCGGCTGCGGGCTAGCAAACCATCTTCTCCAACGGCTGGAACAAGAGATGGCACAGATCGGGATCACCACGTGTTACACCATTGCCCGGGCGACATCCTACGGAATGAATATCTGCTTTGCCGCAAACGGCTATCATTTCAGCGGCACCCTAATCAAAAATACCCAGATATCCGGCGGCCTGGAAAGCATGAATGTCTGGTACAAGCACTTACCCTGACCAATAACCCGACAGAGACGGAGAACATTCTATGGAAATCCGAGTTTTTGATGGTGACATCAACAAAGCCGTCAAAGTCTTGAAACGGAAACTGCAACAAGACGGCCTGTTCAGAGAGATACGCAACCGTAAGTTTTATGAAAAGCCCAGCATCAAACGCCGCCGTAAGGCCAAAGAGTCGCAGCGCCGCCTGCGCAAGAAGATGAAAAAGCTGGCTAGTCGCTGACCCTTGCTGGCGGGCATCTATAAAGCCCCCTGAATAAAGCAAAATAATGCTTTATTATTACTGCAAAACATATCTGCTCCGCTAGAAATCAATCTAGTTTCCAGATCAGAAACGTTGCAGTACCCCACCAGAGTTTCCGAATGACAACTAACTGGAAAAAAGAGGTCTTTTATGGTGAAGAAAATTGGCGGTCTATTCCTCGGGGCGTTGCTGATCACAGCAGTGGCACCCCGATCAAAACCCCGTGCAGCCAGACCACAAACAAAGCGTAAATAGCCAGACCGGCCACCACGCTAAAACCATCGTTCATTTTGCGGGGTGGCACTGTCGGCACCGGCCGTTGGGTCCGATGGCCCATGGAACGGAGATCAAGCCAGGCCCAGACCAGAAAAGCGCCGAACAGCAGCAGGTCGGCACTGCTGCCGGTAACCAGCAGGTGGGCAGCAGCCCAAAGCAGCGTTGCCAGCAACATCGGGTGCCCGACCAGCTGGCGGATTCGACCCGGAAAATAAGCAGCCAGAAACAAAGGAAAAACCGGCAGCAGCAGGACCATGGCCAGATGTCGCAACCAGGGCAGCGGGACATAAACCACAGCCGCGCCGGGCCGGGCTGCCGCATAACCGAGGACGATGAGCGCCAGACCGACCAGGCTGAGTAGGGAATAGAGCCCTTTCCATGGCCATTTCCCGAGGCTGGCGACAACCTTGTTTCGCCAGGGATCGTTGATTATTGAAATACTGTGGACGGCCAAAAAAATCACCAAGCCGGCAAACAAAATCCCCATGGATAGCTCTCTTTCCGTTAGCAGGTTGTTATTGGTCAGTGCTCGAAACGTTGCAGCGGCAATTCCGTCACCCCGTGGCTGGCCCGGCCCTTGGCATCGACAATGTCCCATTCGGCCCGCAGCAGCGTGCCTTCGGGATAAGCACGGGGATGTTCAGGATGCACCACCACCGCCATATCGAACGCCGAAATAAAATATTCCCCGGCCACTTTTTCTCCGTCCCCCTTGAACAGGCCGAAAGTCCTGACCTTGACGGGTCGGTCAAAACTGACGCTAAGCTCCGTGCTGTAAACGGCGCCGCGTTCCCACATCCCGCCGATCAGCAGCACCGTCGGCGGTCGGACCGGAACGATCCGCCCCGGAACATGGCGAAACCCTTCCAGTGGCATCCCAGCCGCGGGTTTGCCATTGAGCAGGATACGAACAGTATTCAGCTCTGGAAATTGCACTGCGGTCTCCGTCAGCATGGCAAAGAGCGCGGTCTGCTCTGCCGCCGACAGGGTCCGCTCCGTGGTGATGCTGAGGGTCACAACTGCAGCGGTCTTTGCTCCAACGCCGATGGAGACCCCGTCAAGAGCAGGCTGGTATAACGGGCTGTCCGGCGGCAGGATCAGGTGCTTTCCGCTCAGCCGCCCGATAATCTGCCGGAGCTGGTCTTTTTCATCATAAAGAAAAAACGGCAGCGCACTGACCCGGCCGGGGTCCCTGCGCAACGGCAGATAGCCGACCCGAGCCAAAGCCCGGCCTGTTTCCACGGCTGGCGGGGGACCAAAATTATCCAGGTAAGCCTGGTTGGCCTCGACACTTCCGGCCGCAAACGCTTCGCCCTGGTGGTGCCAGTCGAACGGGATCAGCAAACTCATCAGGACGACAGCCAGGGTAACGGAATATCTCATCGCGTACTCCTCGTTTTCTCGCTCTACTATATCACACCGGCGCCTCAATCACGGATAACAGGGCCCGCTTGCGGCAAAGTCTCCTTGACTTGAGTTCTCCGCTGTGTTCAATATGAATTACTAAAGAACTTTATGAACGCTTCATAAATACTGAACACACTATCTCCGTATTGAGGTCCCATGCCACGAAAACCACTTCTTGAAGACGATCAAATCATTCGCAGCAGCGTCAAAGCGATGCAGGGGATTCCTGGCACCAAAATCGAATTTATGCTCCAGAAAATCGGCGGTCCTTTTGCCGGTGCCTTCCGCCTGTCCGGCCCCTGGGGTGAGCGCTATTACTATCTGAAGGTCGTCCCCAAACTGACCCCGGTCCTGGCCGACCTGGTGGTCCACCAACTCAAAACCACCCCGGCTCCGCAGAACGCTTTTCCCCTGCTGGTCAGCCACTATATCTCTCCCAAAATTGCCGCAACCTTGAAAACCAAAGGGATCGAATATGCCGACTGTGCCGGCAACCTATTTTTGAACCAGATGCCTTTGTACATTCATATCGGCGGACAAAAACACGCCCCCAAGGCACCGGGAGCGGATCGTCTGTTCCGGTCGGCCGGACTCAAATTGGTCTATCTGCTGCTACGCAACCGCCGGTCGGTGACGGCCACTTACCGGATGCTGGCCGACGACGCCGGGATTGCCCTGGGCGCCATCGGCAGCCTGTTCGGCGAGCTGGAAAAACGCGGAAACCTGGCCCTTGCTGAAAACGGCGAGCGGATTCTCGATCATATTGAGGAACTGCTGCACCGCTGGCAGCTCGGCTACCTGGAGACCCTGCGTCCCAAGCTGCTGCTGCAGCGTTGCCGACAGAGTCCAGGCTTTTCCATCAGCCAGATCGCGGAGCAGTTGAAGCAATTAAAGGGAGGCGACCAGATCCTGATCGGGGGCGAACTGGGGGCCTCGCTGCTGACCAGCGGCTTCAAACCGCAAGGGGCGGTGCTCTATCTGGCCCCGGATATCCAGTTGAAAACCATGCTGCAACTACACCTGACGCCGGACCCGAACGGAGAGATCACCCTGTTGCAGCCCTTTGGACAACAATGCCACTGGAGCGGCTGGCAGCCGGACGGACTGACTCTGGCCGATCCGCTGCTGACCTTTGCCGAACTGAAAAGCGGCGCTACTGATCAGGTGGCCGAAAAAATCTATCGGCAATATCTGCGGCCACGCTTCGAGGGCTGATATGGACCGTCTGCAAGAGCTGCTGCAGCGTATCGACGGGAAAGGCTACCCGCACTACAAACAGTTGACGGGCCGTTACGATTTCCGGTCTTTCCTGCTGATCATCGATCATGTTCAGGGCGACCCGTTTGCCCAACCGTCGCGGATCAGCATCCGTCTGCGCAGTGATCAGCATGGCATCCCCGGCCATTTTCATGACAGCAGAATCAGGCAGACCGCGGTCGAGGACTGGCTGGCCCGCGCGACCCATGCCGCCATTGGCCGGCTGGTCAAAGGTCAGCGTGGCACCGGGTTAAGCGGCGCCCTGGCCATTGCGGTTAACGGGCAGAAAGTGCTGCGCCGTAACGCGCTGCTGATCGACTCGGAGGGGTTGGAAGCCCGCCTGCTGTTCGCCTTGCCGGCAGCGGGGCGAAAGATTCTCGCTGCGGAAGCGGCGGAGATGTTTTTTAAGGAACTGCCGGCGGTGGTAAAAAGCGGCCTGTGCTGGCTGAAGAAAGATCTACAGCCTTTACAGCACCACATCGAGCAGGTTGAAGATCAGGACGCCCTGCGCAATCAACTGACAGAGCGGGCAGCGGTGGCCTTTATTGCCGACGGGGCAATCCTGCCACGCCGCAGCGGGATCGACGACCGACCGCTGGCCCAGGCGGTGCCGTTCCAGTCACCTCCCGAGCTCCGTCAGACCCTGACTCTGCCGCGCCAGGGAGCGGTCAGCGGCATGCTGATACCAGCCGGGGTCACGGTCATTGTCGGCGGCGGGTTCCACGGCAAATCCACACTTTTGCAAGCCCTTGAGCACGGGGTCTACAACCATCGTCCAGGCGATGGCCGGGAACGGGTTACAACCCTGGAATCTGCCGTCAAGATTCGCGCCGAAGACCACCGGTCAATTGAACAGGTGGACATCAGCCCGTTTATCAACAACCTGCCGGGAGCCCGACAAACCAACTGTTTTTCTACCGCCAATGCCAGCGGCAGCACTTCACAAGCAGCCAATATCATTGAAGCCCTGGAGTGCGGCTGTCAATGCCTGCTCATCGACGAAGACACCTCCGCAACCAATTTCATGCTCCGCGACCAGCGGATGCAGCAGCTGGTGCCGGCGCCCCAGGAACCGATCACGCCTTTTCTGTTCCGGGTGCGGGAGCTGTATCGGAAGCATGGCATTTCCACTATCATTGTGACCGGTGGCTGCGGCGATTACCTGGCGGTCGCGGACCAGGTCCTGATGCTCACGGAGTACCGCGTCCGCGATGTGACGGCCCAAGCCCGGATGTTGGCCGACCAAGGGGAACTTCCGGCCCTGCACAACCAGCCGTTTTTCAACGGTCCAGTGCGGCGGATCAAGCTGGCAACTGCGCCGCTGCCGCGCCAACCCCGCAGCAAGATTCAGGTGCGCGAACAGCGGCTGCTCGAATACGGCCGGCGGCGCATCGATCTGAGCCTGGTCGAGCAACTCATCGATGCCGGTCAGACCGAGGCCATCGGTCATTTACTGGCCTGGAGTCACAGCTATCAGCCGGATCAGCCAGCCGGCCTGGTGGCAACCCTTAGGGAGGCCCTGGCCGTCGTTACCCGGCAGGGCCTGGATACTGTCCTGCCCTGGAAAGCCGGACATCTGGCCATGCCACGGCTCTACGAACTGGTTGCGGCGGCCAATCGACTGCGCCAGGACCCCAAAATTGGTTGAAATTTACCGAAAAACCGAATCAAGACTTGTCCTCAATATGTGAAACTGTTAAACAAATAGGCGAAATTATTTCATCTGTCAGACTCCTCGCCATGAACTTGCAGCAAGATTTGGATTGAAAATCATGCCCGTTGTTCCAGGGATTCTCAAGATACTCGAAAAAACCGGCTTTCGCCTGCTGATTCTTGCCGTTCTGGTCGGAATCGTGGCTGGAACCGGTGCCCTTGCCTTTTATTTTGCCACCAACGGCGTCGAACACCTGATGCTCGGCCAGCTCGGGAACTTCCATCCTCCCCTTGAAGGTCGCCCGGAAAGTTCCTTTACCCAGTTCATCAACCAGCTCAGCATGCCGTTCCGCTGGTGTCTGTTCCTGATCCCCGCCCTGGGCGGAATCATTTCCGGCTGGCTGGTCTATACCTATGCACCGGAAGCCGAGGGGCACGGCACCGACGGCGCCATCGAAGCGTTTCATCGTAAAGGGGGAACCATCCGCGGCCGGGTTCCCATCATCAAAACTGTGGCCTCCATCGTCACCATCGGGACCGGAGGTTCCGCCGGGCGTGAGGGTCCCATCGCCCAGATCGGCGCCGGTTTCGGCTCCTTTGTCGCCACCAAACTCGGACTCTCGGTCCGGGATCGCCGGATCTTGCTGATCGCCGGGATGGCCGGCGGCATCGGGGCGACCTTCCGCTCTCCCTTAGGAGGCGCCCTGTTTGCGGTTGAGGTCCTCTATCGCGACCCGGAATTCGAACATGAAGGACTGATTCCGTCCATTATTTCCTCGATTATCGCCTATTCCCTGTTCGGTGCGGTCACCGGCTGGAAGCCGTTGCTGACGACCCCGGCCTTCCGTTTTGAAAAACCGGGCGAACTCCTGCTCTATCTGGCTCTGGGAGTGGTCTGCGCACTCTGCGGGGTGGTTTATGTCAAAACCTTCTACGGCATCCGCGATGGCTTTCGCCGGCTGCCAGTCCCGAACTGGATCAAGCCTGCCATCGGCGGGCTGGGCCTCGGTATCCTGGCCATGTTCGTACCCCAGGTTCTCGGCTCCGGCTACGGCTGGGTTCAGGCAGCCCTGTATGGCAAGGTCGCCCTCTGGGTCATGCTGGTCATTGCTCTTGCAAAGATTCTTGCCACCAGTCTGACCATCTCTTCCGGCGGCTCCGGCGGCGTCTTCGCGCCCAGCTTGGTCATCGGCGCCATGCTCGGCGGGACCTTCGGTGCCACCGCAGAAATTCTCTTCCCGGCCCTGACCCAGGACCCGCGCGCTTACGTTCTGGTCGGTATGGCCGGGTTTTTCGCCGGGGTTGCCAATGCTCCGGTGGCCACCCTGATCATGGTCAGTGAACTGACCGGCAATTACAGCCTGCTCGCCCCGTTGATGCTGGTCTGCGTTGTGGCCATGCTGGTCATGCGGAAGAACACCATCTATGAAAAGCAGGTCGCCAACCGCTTTGAATCACCAGCCCACTTGGGTGATTTTGTTATCGACATCCTGGAGGGGATTAAAGTCGGCGATCTGGCCCAAAAAGGGCGTAAAGCGACACAGATTCCGGAAAGCATGCCCCTGCCCGCAATACTCAACCGGATCGCCACAGCCAAGACGGCTTACTACCCGGTGATCGATGACAACGGGCTGATGACCGGCATCTTCTCCATCAATGATATCCGCCGCATTCTTAATGAGGATATTCCACCGACCTTGGTCATTGCCAGCGACATTGCCACCCGTAGCGTTATTTCGGCCACCCCCGACGAATACCTAACCAGCGTCATGAAAAAACTGACCGACCGTAACCTGGACGAAATTCCGGTGGTTGACCAGAATGTTCCACAAAAGGTTTTATTCATGCTCTCCCGCCGTACCTTGCTGGCCCATTACGCGGAACAGATGGAAAAGACCAAGGAGGTCTACAAGGAATAAATGGCGTCTCCAGCCCATCTGCTTGCCGTTGATCTCGGTCTGCATACCGGCCTGGCGCTGTTCAGCGCCGAGCCGCAGTTGCTCTGGTACCGGTCCCATCACCTGCCCAACCCGCAAAAATTAAAAAAAATGATTGCCTCCTTGTTGCGTCAGAGCCCGCAACCGGCCTATATCTACATTGAAGGGGGCGGACAACTGGCTGAACTCTGGAGCAAAGAAGCGGCCCGCCTCGCCATTCCCATCAAACAGATTCAAGCGGAGCAATGGCGCCGGCAGTTGTTTTTTGACCGCCAACATGCCAACGGCCCTCTCGCCAAAAGGGAAGCGGACGGCCTGGCCCGTCAGGTCATTGACCGCCTCGGCATCAAACAACCGACCGGCCTGCGGCACGATACTGCCGAAGCCATCCTGATTGGCCTGTATGGACTGCTGGAACTCAACTGGCTGGCGACCTGGCCGCCTCAGCCGGGAAGACCGTCTGACCAGCCCGGCCGCTGACTTGCGCAGGAGGAAACCATGACTGAATATGATTTTATTATTATCGGAGGAGGAATTATTGGTCTGGCTACGGCCCGGCAGCTGCAAAGGGAATTTCACGGTGCAAAAATCGCCATTCTTGAAAAAGAAGCTCTGCTGGCAATGCACCAGACCGGCCATAACAGTGGAGTTGTTCATGCCGGGGTCTACTATGCCCCAGGGAGCCTCAAAGCCCGCTTTTGCAGGGAAGGAAACCGGGATACCAAAGAATTTTGCCGCGAACACGGCATTCCCTGCAAAGAGATTGGTAAGCTCCTGGTGGCCACCGATGACCGCGAACTGGAGCGCATGCAACAGCTGCTGGAGCGCTGCCGCCTCAACGAAATCGAAACCGAAGTTCTCGACCGCCATCAGCTTCAGGAGCTGGAACCGAATGTGATCGGGGTCGGCGCAACCTGGGTCCCTGCGACCGGAATTGTCGATTTCAGGAAAGTCGCCGCTAAGCTCGCCGAACTGGTCATCGCCGCCGGCGGAGAGATCCACACCAACTGTCGGGTCACCGCCATAACCGAACAGGCCGGTGTCACCCTGACCACCAGCCTCGGCCGCTTCAGCGGCCGCTTGCTGATTGGCTGCGGCGGTCTTTTCTCCGACCGCCTGGTGCGCATGCTCGGCCGAGACCCGGGCTTCAAAATTGTCCCTTTCCGGGGCGAATATTTTCAGCTGCCGGTCGCGAAGCGCGCTATCGTGTCCCGGCCGATCTATCCGATCCCCAACCCGGAACTCCCTTTTCTGGGCATTCACCTGACCCCGATGATTGACGGATCTCTCACGGTCGGCCCGAATGCAACCCTGGCTTTGGCTCGCGAAGGTTACAGCCGCTGGACATTCAACCTGCACGATCTGGCCGAGATGGTCACCTACCCCGGACTGTATCGACTGATCATGAAATACCCCCTGGCCACCCTGACCGAACTGAAAAATTCCTTCTATCGCCCCGGCTATCTGAAACTAGTCACCCGCTATTGCCCTGCCCTCCGGCTGACCGATCTCTGCCCTTATCCGGCCGGTGTCCGGGCCCAGGCCGTCAAAGCCGACGGCACCACCCTGGATGATTTCCTGTTTGTCGAGGGACCTGCCAGCTTGATCGTTGGTAATGCGCCCTCCCCGGCCGCGACATCGGCCATGCCGATTGCTCGACATATTTGTGAGCAGGTCAAAAAGCTTCAGAAAAATTAAACAATACAAATGAGCATTGACAGATAATTATTTTCATTCTATACTGCTTCTTGCAAGCTGGGGTTTATTCCGGCCGCATTTTGAAAAGGTCCTCTGTCGAACCTTTTCAACTTTCTGTAAAAGGAGGCAGTTATGCCTATCTCAGTGAATAGTAACCTCTCGGCCCTGGACGCCTTGGCCAACAAGCAGAACGTTACCGCCAACAACATTGCCAACAGCGCCAGCAAAGAATTCAAAAAATCGACTGCCGAACTGGAAGCTGGCCCGAACGGTTCCGTGACCTCCAGGGTCCAACCGGTCTCAACCCCGGGAACCATGCTGATCAATGAAGATGGTTCGGTTCAGGAAATGTCCAATGTTGATCTCGGTGAAGAACTGACCGATATGATCGGCACTAAACAGGCTTACCAAGCCAACCTGAAAGCCTTTAAAACCAGTGACGGAATGGAAAAAAACGTTCTTGACCTGATCGGCTAATAACCCACGGGCTTCATTCCGACGATTCAAAAAAGAGGCTTCCGCAGCACATACGGAGGCCTCTTTTTTCTGCCCATCTGCCCATCCCAGTACTGTTTAAGACTGAATTTAGCAAAAATAGCTTTCCAAGAAATTAATCTTGACTAATTTTCATGGGGAACATAGCATTACAGGGATCTAACATATGTCCCAATGAATCTATGCTCTGTCCCTCGAAGGAGTTTGTTTGAATGAAAAACCTGAAAATCGGCATCAAAATCTGGTTGTTGGTCATCATCATTTCCCTGTTTGCTTGTATCAGTATCATCAGCGGGCGAAAAGCGCTCAATATTGTTAAAGACGAAGCGTTGATCCAGGTTGATCAGGTCATGAGCCAGGGGTATAAAGACCAGCTTAAATCGCTGACCGACAGCACCGCTTTAGCCATGGGTGCGGCGATTGAAGGCGAGACCGACCAGGAGGTCATTCTTACCAAACTCAGAAAACTGAACAACCCGATCCGGTTTCTGGACAACAAATCCGGCTATTTCTTCATCTACGACCAGAAGGGGGTCTGTATGTCCCTTCCCACCAAGCAGGAATTGCAAGGGAAAAGCCTGATCGACATGAAGGATCAAAACGGCCTGTATCTGGTCAAAGAGTTGCTCAAGGCGGCCCAAAGCGGTGGCGGTTTCGTCTACTACGTCTGGCCGAAACCGCCCAGCAATGATCTCAAAAATAAGCTCAGCTATGCGCGGCTGATTCCGGGGACCAATTTCATGATCGGCACCGGCATCTATACCGACGATATCGATACTCAAAAAGCAAACCTGGTCACCTTGATGAATCAAAAAATCAAGCCGGTGCTGTTCTGGAGCGGGGCCATCCTGATTCTTTTCTTTGTCGTTCTGGTGCTGCCGATGGTCATTGTTCTGATTCGCCAGCTGGTCAAGCCACTGCAACAGTTACAGCTGATCGCCCATGACCTTCAGCAGGGCAGACTGGCCCAGCGCCTGCAGTGGGATAGCAAGGACGAAATCGGTGAGCTGTCCAATTCTTTGAACTCCATGGCAGCCCATCTTAACGGTTATGCCGAGCAGACCAAAAAGATCGCTGACGGTGACCTGACCGCCGAGATTGTTCCGGCGTCAAACGAAGATATTCTTGGCAATGCGTTGCTGCAGATGACCACCGAACTCCGCGAACTGGTCCAACAAATCCAGGGGGCCAGCGATCAGATCACCTCCGGTAGCCAGCAGGTTGCCGACTCCAGCCAGATGCTCTCCCAGGGCGCCACGCAAGCGGCTGCAGCCGTGGAAGAGATCAGCAGTTCCATGAACGAAATCGGTTCCCAAACCCAGCAAAGTGCCGATAATGCCAACCAGGCCAATAAACTGTCCACCATCGCCAAGCAATCGGCGGAAACCGGCAGTCAGAAAATGACCGGCATGATTGCTGCCATGAGCGATATCAACAACTCGGCCCAGGATATCAGCAAAATCATCAAGGTCATCGACGAGATCGCCTTCCAGACCAATCTGCTGGCCCTCAATGCCGCGGTCGAAGCCGCCCGGGCTGGGCAGCACGGCAAAGGCTTTGCCGTGGTAGCCGAAGAAGTACGCAATCTGGCCGCCCGCAGTGCCAAAGCGGCCGAGGAAACCACCCAGATGATCGAAAGCTCGGTGGAAAAATCGAAGAACGGCACCCAGATTGCCGAAGAAACCTCTTCGGCCCTCGCCGAAATCGTCACCAACATCTCCAAGGTCAGCGACCTGGTGGAAGAGATCGCCGCAGCCACCACGGAACAGGCCCAGGGGATTAGCCAGATCAACCAGGGCTTAAGCCAGATCGACCAAACTATTCAGCAGAACACCGCATCGTCGGAAGAAAGTGCGGCCACCAGCGAAGAGCTTTCGAGCCAGGCCAATTACTTACGGGAGATGCTCTATCGTTTCAAGATCGAGGAGGGTGGTCAAAAACGTCTAAGCTAGTTTCTGTCCGGAAACCGCTCTTTTCCGCAATCTCAGCGTCAATCTCTGCATTTGATTGTGCAGTGTAAAGCACTACATCTCCGCACAAATGCTTGATTTCCTTGACCTTGCGAAAAATTTCCGGTTTCCAGATCAGAAACGTTACAGGCCCCCACCGGAGTTTCCGAATGGAAACTAGGCTAACCAGAAAAGAAGCAAAATTGATCCAAATAAAAAGGCGGCCACGAAAGACTTCGGGCCGCCTTTTTATTCACTAATCTGCCTAGAGCCCACGACAACCTGTCCGACAACTGATCATTTTTTCGGTGCATCGATGGACAGGCCAAGAATCCGGCTGATCTGAGCCAACCCCCAACCGGTCTCTTCCCGCCACTGATTGTAGGCCTGCTGGACTTTCAGGAGAGCCGCTTTGCTGGTCGGCGATTTGTCAATAATACCTGCCTCAATCAGTGCATAAACGCCATCCCGCGAAAGAACGAAGCCATCCTTGCCGACGAACCTCAGAAAGTACTGAGCAGTCATTCCACCAAGGCGAGCTCCATATTTCCCCAGAAAAGCGAGCAAACCGACATAATCTTCACTCGGCCATTCGGCGACAAAACTCCCAAAACTTCCGTATTTCTTGCGGACTTCGTTGATCATGACCGCATTTTGCGGGACCGTCAGGATCTTTTGCCGATTACGCACAATCCCGGTATCTGAACAGAGTGCATCCTCGTCATCCGGAGACATAAAGGCACAACGGCCAACATCGAACCCCCAGAAAGCCTCCTCGAAACCAGACCACTTTTTATCAACCACCTTCCAGGCGAACCCTGCTTTGAAAATCGCCTTCGTCATTTCAGACAAGTAACGATCATCACCAAGCGTTGCCAGTTGTTGCGGACTTTTGATGTTATCCGGCAACAATGCATGCAAAGCCTCTTCGCCCCCTTTGCGCTCGGCAGCTCGTTGATAGATCTGTTGAAAATGTTGCATCGAAGTCTCCTGGATACTGAATACTTAGATTAGGATCTGATCGACCAAATGGCCGCCAGATCAGTCCATTATCTGACGAGAGTTAAAACATCAAAAAGGAAAAGTCCCGAGTTTACTGCAATGTTGCTTAAATTAGCGACATTCAAGGAGTGTCACTATCTTTTCAATTGCTTACCATTTCTGTGATTTTGATCACGGATTTACATCTTAAAACAATGGTAATGTCCAAAACCTACGATATCAATATCGCGATAAATATTTCTGCAAAGACAGGTTATAAATGAAGTTTAAAATCAAGCATGACATCCCGGGTCGTTTGCGTATGGCCATTGTGGGTTTGCGCAAAAACCGCATCATGGCCAGGGAACTTGAAGCTCACTTCAAAAGATTTGCCACCATTACGACCACTCCGCGTCTATCATCGGGTAGTCTGATTCTGACCTACCAAGCCGACACTCTCACTTCCGCTGAACTGGTGAAACACCTGGCAACCTTTGAAAGTAAGCGTCCAGTGGTTATGAATAAGGTTGAAATGGAAGTCGATGGCGAAGCCTGTGATCTGGTCTGTTCCCGTTGTCGTCCAGATTCACGTGAACTGCCCTCCCTGACCCGCCAGGTGGTCGGAGTCATCGCCCTGACCGGATATGTTGTCTATGTTTTGGTGCGCAAAGTAATTCTTAAAAAGACTGTAGCTGAAAGCGCCTTAAGCCTGACCTCGGCCGTTGCCCTGGTAGGGGCCGTGCCACTTTTGAAAAACGCTTGGGAAGACCTGCGTTCAAGCCGCCATAAAAGCCTGTTTCCGTTTCTTGCTTCGACCTGTCTTATTGCCATCTTTTTGGGACAAGCCCTTACCGCTCTTGAAGTCATCTGGATTCTGCGCGTCGGAATGCTGCTGGAAGACTATGTGTCGCGACGTTCGCACCGTGCGATTCGTGAAATTCTGGAATTGACTGAAAAGAACACGTTTATCCTCTTGGATGGAATGGAAGTCGAAATTCCAGTAACGGATGTTCAGGTCGGTTCTGTTGTCGTATGCCATGCGGGCGAGAAAATTGCGGTTGATGGTGCAATCATTCATGGTGATGCCATGGTTGATGAATCTCCTGTCACCGGCCGTGCCGAACTGGAAACCCGCCGCACTGGTGACCAGGTATACGCCGGAACTATTGTTTGCCAGGGAGCGATTCACATCCGCGCCGACAAAGTTGGTGACGAGACCTATTTATGCCGGATTCTGCATCTTGTTGAACGTTCTTTAGCTAATCGGGCCCCGGCCGAAAAACGTGCTGATGAGTTAGCTAATCGGCTAATGAAGCTGGGCTCTATTGCCGTTGTTGGGACCTTTTTGCTGACCATGAGTCCGGTGCGTGCCTTTACGGTGTTGCTGGTTCTTGCTTGCCCTTGTGCGACGGTACTTGCCGCATCAACAGCGGTCTCGGCAGCACTGGCTAACGCTGCCCGCAATCATGTCCTGATCAAGGGTGGCTACTACCTGGAACAGATTGCCGAAGCCGACTGTTTCTGCTTTGATAAAACCGGCACTCTGACCGTAGAAACGCCTTCATTGATCGACATCTTCCCCCGCACGCCCAAACTTGATCCGAATAAAGTCCTGGCCCTGGCAGCAGGTGCCGAAAAACACACTCAACACCCTATGGCCAGAGCGGTTGTTACGGCCGCAGAGGAACGTCAGATAGAAATCCCCAACCATGCGGAATGCCATTTCACCATTGGCCGCGGTGTGCGAGCGCTCATTGATGACCATGAGGTTCTGGTCGGCAACGATAAATGGATGCGTGAAAATGACATCGATATTAAATATTTCAACAAACGCTCAAAAGAGCAACTGGATCTTGGTTACACCCTTATTTATGTCGCTCGTGACGGTAAAACTCAGGGGTTAATAAGTGTTGCCAACCCGATTCGCCCCAAGGCAGAACCTGTCATCGCCTGGCTGCGGGAAAATGGCGTTGGCGAATTGCACCTGGTAACCGGTGACACCGAACGGATGGCTCAGGCCATTGCTGATAAATTCGACTTTGATGGCTGGCAGGCAGAGCTGTTACCTGAAGAGAAAGCTGCCTACGTCCGCAAATTGAATCAGAGCAATCATAGGATTGTCATGGTTGGTGATGGTGTCAATGATGCTCTGGCCCTCACAGAAGCCCGGGTTGGGATTGCCATGGGCGCCGGTGGTGCGGAAGTCGCCATCGAAGCTGCTGATATAGCCCTGGCCGATAGCGCCCTGGTCCGTCTGGTCAAGTTGCGGCAGCTCAGCCAGCGCACTCTGAATACGATTGAGCAAAACCATCAACTAGCCATGTGGACAAACCTGGGGGGATCTATTTTAGGAGCTGCCGGTTTAATGACACCATTAATGGCCGGAGCGCTACATATTGTTCACACCCTGGGGATTGTTATGAATTCGAGTCGACTCCTCAATTGGGAGGCCCCGGGTATAGACTTTGACGAGGAAGAGATTGAAGACACAGATGACGGAAACTGAAAAACGCGAAGCTATCGGTACTCTCTATCAGGCGGCTGATTACGCCCGTATTGCCCATCATATTCCCGGGCGTGTACGGCTTAAATTTTCATTAGCTGCGAAAAAGGGCCTAAAAGATGTTGATCTTTCACCGGCAATTGAAGATCTGCCAGGCATACGTCACTACCGGCTGAACACCAAGAATGGCTCAGTCGTTATTGAGTATGACACACAAGTCATCAGCCAGTCCTTATGGGAAAATCTGATCAATGCCTCAAAGGAAGAAAGACCCCAACTTACCGAACAACTGTTAGCTATCTGGCAATAACCATCTAAAGATTAAGAAGGAGCAGAGGATGCAAGGGGAACAAGTACAGCAACAGGGGCAGCCTGAGCAAAAGTCATGCGAGAGCGAAGGTACTCAAGAAACACATCAAGGCATGAATGACGCCCTGATTCAGCAACTGGCTGCCCAGCAGGCCATGCTGCAACAACTGGTAGCAGATCAGCAAGCGATGTGGCAACACATGCAGGCCTGGCAGGCACAGCAGCCACCTCAGGGGCAGCCTGGCGGTCAGCCTCACGGTCACCCACAAGGACAAGCGGGTGCTCAACCACAGGGACATCCCGGCGGGGACAGTTGCAATCATCATGTTAATCCTGCTCAGCAAACTGAACATTTTATGCGCATGGCAGATAAAATGCGCCGTGGCGACGTCAATATGGAAGACATTGCCGGTAGTATGAGCTTCCTTAACACGCAGAGTGGATCTTTCTGGAAAGGCTTGCTGATTGGCGGAGGCCTGACATTAGTCCTTGGCAATGCCAGCATCAGAGAATCACTCATGGGGCTGTTCAGCAAGGATGAGGACAAAAGCAAGTAAGTTTTCACACTAATATCTACGTTTAAATATATAAGCTGATCATTACTGTAAGGAGATCAATATGCCAAGTCAGCCGTACTATAACAACACCACGTCCTATCCTGTAGCCAGAACGGCTATTCAGCCTTCAGCTGTTTTGAACACTGGTATTTTTGGAACCGTAGTGGGATCAACCGCTGCTCTGGGGCTGAATCTGCATAAGGTCCAAGCTCAGAAAATGACTATGAGCGAAGCTCTGGCAGACAGCCTCGCCAAAGGGGCAGGTGCCGGTATTGCTGCCGCAACAGCAACTGCTGCGACCCAGGTTATCGGTGGCGGGAAAACCACCAATTGGCTGGTTTTACTGGCAACAGCAACGGGCGTTGGCTATGCCATCAATACGCTGGGGAAGAAAAGCAATGCTGAACCTAAAGAGAAAAAGAAATAGGAGCAAACACCATGTCCAACCAATACAACAACGATCAATGCTCAGGTGATAACACTCAACAGCAAACAGAATCGTGCTCCAGTTGCAGTCAGCAAAACGCCCCTGGAAGTGCTCCTAATTATCAAAGCTACAATTATAATCCGTCCAGCTATAATGGTCCGAGCTTTGCGAATAATTTGCCCCAGACCTATAGCTCCCAGTCCAGCCAGTTCTGGAAAGGTGCCGTTATCGGTACAGGCATTGCCTTGCTATTAGGGAATGAATCCGTTCAGAAGGCCATGATTAAAGGGGCAACGACTCTCTTTTCCGCAGCTCAGGCCGGGGTTGAAGAAATCAAAGAGAAATTTGAAGACATCAAGGCTGAAATGGATCAAAAAAACTCTGCGAAAAGTGCGAAATAAGATGACTACGCCGCAATTACGGACAATCGCAAAGGTCGGAATGACCGCCTCCCTTGCAGCACTGGTTATCAGTGGTGCAGGGAAAGGCACCCGCCGTCAGCGCATGCAGCAACATACCTGGCAGGGCCTTGCTCTTGTTGGTTTTAGCGTCTGGCATTACAATTTGTACAACATCCCCCAGGGTAGAATCTTCAAGGCCAGCGCATGACTGGGGATTCTACAGCAATCATAGTGCATGAGCTTCCCCATCGTTTCAGGGTGCGCAGCCAAGTGCTGCGCCACCGAAACATCGATAGCGCATACCTGCAGGCCCTGATTGAAAATATCACCGGCGTTACCCAGGCGCGTGTCAATGCCTATGCACGCAGCGTGATTGTTGAGTACGACGGAACAGATACGGTAAAAAACACCGTTGTGGCCCTGCTGCAAGCCCCTCCAGGTGAACTTTTCAGCCACTTTGAAGGTGCTGAAAAACCTATAAACCCAGTGACTTTAGGGGCCATAGGCGTTGCGACCTTCGGACTGCGCTTCTTTCCGCAGCCCATCCAATCGGTTATCAGTGTTGCCATTGCGGTACCGACCCTTCTAAAAGGGATCGATACCTTGTTGAACCGGGGAGTCAAGGTCGAAGTTTTGGATGCAGGAGCCGTTGGTTTTTCACTACTTCGGCGCGATTTCTTTACCGCCAATATGATAGTCTTCCTGCTCGGAGTTGGTGAACGGCTTGAGCAACTATCTGAAGACAAAACAACAGGTCTTCTTAAAGCCCTGCTGCGCCCTCAGGTCGAAGAGGTCTGGCGGATAGAGAATGACGTTGAGATTAAAATTCCCATCGAACGGTTACAGCCGGGCGATATTATTCGTTGCGGTCCGGGTGAGCTGATTCCCATTGACGGACTGGTTGTCGATGGCGATGCGCTGTTAAACCAAAGCTCTATCACCGGTGAATCGGTTCCGGTACATAAACAAAATGGCGATAGGGTATTATCCGGCACCCTGGTAGAAGAGGGCAAACTAGCTATCAAGGTTGAAACCGTTGGGAACGATACGGGGATGGCTAGAATTAGTCGTTTCCTTGAAAATTCACTCCGTTCAAGCTCTGAATCTCAAACCCACAGCGCAGAGTTAGCAGACCGTCTGGTTCCGATCTCCTTGGCGCTGGGGATTGGAATTTTCCTGGTAACGCGTGATTTCCAGCGCGCAACTGGTGCCCTGACTGTCGACTTTTCCTGCGCTATTAAACTGGCCGCTCCGATTGCGGTCAAAACTGCCATGTACTCAGCGGCTCATAATGGAGCGTTAGTTAAAGGTGCTCAAGCCTTTGATGAGCTAGCTAAAGTAGATACCCTCGTATTTGATAAGACCGGCACCCTGACCCAGGGAGCCTTACAGGTTACGGATATTAAACCACTGCGACGCATGCGTCAGAATGACTTATTATCTTTGGCTGCAGGCGCTGAAGAATTATACGAGCACCCGGTTGCCAAAGCCGTCGTTGATGCTGCTCGGCAGCGGAATCTTACTTTTCCGGTAACCAGCCAGGTCGATTTCATTGTCGCTCATGGAGTCTCTGCCTATGTTGACGGGGAACAGATTCTGGCCGGTAGTCGTCATTTTGTTGAAGAAGACGAAGGGATTGATTGCTCGGCAGCAGACCGTTATGTCGATAAGTATTATGAAGAAGGGAAGAACGTTCTGTATATTACCCGCAGTGGCAATTTAATCGGTGTTATCGCCTTGCGTGATCAGATTCGCCCAGAAGCAGAACGCGTTCTCGCACGCCTGAAAGCTCAGGGAGTAAAGAAAATTGTTGTATTAACTGGCGATCACCAAAAAGCAGCGTTGCCCTTGCAGAACCAGTTACCCGATATTGATGAGGTACACTGGGACCTGAAGCCAGAACAGAAAGCCGAAATAATCGCCCGCTTAAAAAGCCAGGGAGCATATACAGCATTCATTGGCGACGGTGTCAATGATGCTCCAGCCTTGGTAACCGCTGATGTCGGGATCAGCCTTCCTTCTGGGGCAGACCTCGCCAAAGACGCAGCCCAGGCGCTATTGCTCCATGAGGACCTGGATATCCTGGCAGATACCATGATGCTCGCCCAACGCACCAGGCAGACAATCTCAAACAGCTTTTATGCGACCATCGGATTCAACAGCCTGTTCCTGCTGCTAGCGGTCAGTGGTCGTATCCAACCCGTTACTTCTGCTCTGTTGCATAATTTGAATACCGTTGGGATTCTTGCCTATAGCGCGTATCGTGGACTGTCTACAAAAAACGAGATTACTGCCACAAAAGAAGAGGTCCTTTTATGAGTCAAGAAACAGGCCCAGCCCCGATACCACTAAGTGAGGCACCATTTAACCAACCCCTTGAGCTTGTCATGTTCAGCTGCTCCCGCCTGGCGAAGCAACTGAATAAAATGGGCCTGGATTTACACTCCGAAATTATTCGTCTGGACGAAACCCTTGCTGTACAAACCATGCGGATTCAGACTGAAAACGGGCCACGTATTTTAAGTGGCGGCATGGGCCTTAAAACTGTCGTCCATCTTGATGACGGGCGCCGCGTCCCTTTACACGATATGGAAGCTGGAGAAACAGGCCATGTTGAAGGTGCCACTGGAGGGCGTGATTTTGCTAAATCCCTTTCCAGTCTTGATCTACACGAAAACGACCAAATAACACTGGTTCGTAAACTCCCCCCAATGGAATACCTCGTTACCTTGAATCACACCAAAAACATTTGTCTTTCTGAGGGAGATGCTGCCCGTATTATTGGTCTGAGCAATGGAACCAAGAGTCAGTTTTCTTTGGCCCCGTCACGCAATGAGTTCGTGGTGGCCGCTCTGCTAGGAGGGGTAAAATCTATCTCCAGATTGCAAAAAATGGGGATCGAAGAAGGAACCTCCTTAACCCTGAACACAGTCAGAGCAAGACAAACCATTACCATCAACGGTGAACATCAATTGATGATCAACAGCCGTGACGGGCTGCATCTGCACCTGTCTTACAGTGCCGGGAAGGATGTTTTTGTTACGGTTAAATAGCTTTTACATTTGAAACGGCTTTTTTCCGCTGTGGCAGCGTCAATCTGCCGGCTGACTTGTGCGGCGCAACGGTATACGCCTCCGCGCAAGCCTTTAATTTCCTTGTCACAACGGAAAACTGCTCGTTTCCAATCTGAAAACTTCATTAGTTTCCGGATGACAACTCTTTAGGCATTTTTCGTAAGAAATAGCTCTTTTACAGACAGACTGATGCACTGTTTTTTATCTGCAAGCAGGGACAGTCGCAATCCTGCTGGCTAAACTCATCCATCAACCGATATAGATGTTCCATTTCAGCGATACTCACACATCCTTTATAGTAAGGAAGATCGTAATTTCTTGACAGTTTAGTCAAGCAACGCGATAAGGTTTCCCGTGCGACACCCAGTTCCTGAGCGGTTAAACTGATGGGCCGAAAATCGACAACCCCACGACAAAGGTTGTCACGCTTTAAGCGATAAATAAGATAGCCGACTGTCAACAGTTCTACCCGACAACAACGTGCCAGAGTGCGCATATGGCGCTCCTCCTCGACTTCCATTGCCATCAGTTTAAAAAAATTATCGATAATTTTTTTTTGACTTAAGGCAACGGATTGAAAATCACTATAATGCCAATATAAAAGTGATGATTTTGACGTTCCGACAAAAGAACTTTCACAGTAATGTTCTGTCATTAGCGAAGAAAAACAGAAAAAATCCCCTGGGAATAAGCGCCTGACCAGTAAATCCTGACCATCTGGAGCCTGTTTATACATACGCATCTCACCACCAACAACATAGTGTACTTTGCGCTTGAGATCTTCCCCCTCAAGACGATGCCAGCGCCCTTTCATGGCGTATTTCCGAGCACTGCTTAGCAACGCCTGAATAACTTCCTCTTCTGCATTCCTGAGTAACAGGGATTGCTGGAGAGCCTCTTTAACTGCGGATACCATACAACATTTCTTTCTGATCAATTAAATCAATCGATACAAAAAATGAAACATCTTCAAACGACTCGAAGGTAACCACGTGAAGAACGATAAGGCTGGTACTGACAAGAGATTCTGGTCGATCGTGCATAATTCTTTTTAATCTCAAGGTGTGCCCCCTTGACCTGATGCTGTAAAATCAGCATCCACAGCTGAAGGCGGTGACTGGTCAATTTAGCCTGATTAATTTCATCCAAAGGTAAACCGAGAAAGCTGTCCCCCTGGAGGGCTGCAGATTGACGAAAGTGATAACCGGCATTAGTCCAACTACCGATATGTTTTGCTCCTGTATCCTGGACAGCATCAAACAGTCGTCTCAGACCATCAATAAAAGTGTCTGGGTGCCCAACCTGATCGCCCAGTCCAAACAAAGCAAAATCACGTCCTTTAAGATTCGCCTGCCGTAAGCACTCAAGTGAATCGAGCCAATGCTCATGCAGCTCACCGTCTCCTACGGTTGGCGTTCCCATGATCAACAGGTCGTGAGCCTCAAGTTCTGTACGCGTGATCTTGTTCGCTTCAAAAAGATGGACATCGGTAATCATAGCCGCTATCTGACAAGCTACCCGGTATGTCGTCCCCTGAGGTCGAGAACTTCCCGCGTAGATAATTGCTGTTTTCATTTTACCTCCCCTGGATACATACTGATAATGAGTTTCATTTTTATCACTAGCAATGATAAAAATTTGTGATCTCAGGCATATTGGAGCTTTTTTTTAAGAGATAATGTAGTGGGGCTAACTGTGTAGTTAGGTTCCATCCGGAAACGGCCTTTTCCCGCTGTCGCAGCGTCAATCTGCAGGCTGACTTGTGCGCCGTAACGGCGTACGCCTCCGCTCAAGCCCTTGATTTTCTTAGCACAACGGAAAACTGCTCGTTTCCGATCTGAAAACTTAACTAGTTGTCAGCCAAAGTTTTCGGATGACAACTAGTTAAGATCTCGGATTGTAACGGCTGCATCAGGTTCAGGATTGAGACTCATCTTTAGAATCTTTTCGTTTTGTCGAGGATGCAGGGCAGCTTTTAGTTCCACAGCTGCAGCCACGCTTTTTAAACAGTTTGCGGTAAAGGTACACAAGAGCAATAAAGAAAATAATAGCGAGAAATAGTTCTTCCATAAGCAGCTTTCCAAAAACTCCGGACCGACTTGGGCCGATCCGGAAGCAGTGATCTATTTCATATCTTTGGCCTGAACCCAGATAACAGCATCCTGGCTCAGTTCCTTGCCTTTGTATTCGGTATCACTACCGGCACCAAGTGCGCAGAAGCCCCACCACCCGGCTTTAGGAATACCAAAGGTAAACTTGCCATCCTGATCAGCCTTAATGCCCATGGTAATGAAACTGTCCTGAGGGGCTTCAAAATAGGAAGGACCAGTCGCATTAGCAGCCAGATCAACGTCGCGATTCAGGTACTCAACTTCCAATTCAGCAAATGGTACGGGCTTACCGTTACTCATAACGATACCGGTAAAGGTGGAACCGGCCCAGATAGCATATGGCTTGGTCAATGGTACGATTTCAGCTTTTAACCCAAGAGTCGCATCCCAATCGGTAGGCGCACCGGCAACGTTAACGATCATCTTGGTAATCTGCTGAATGTAGGCATCTTCATTGGCTTCAAAATATGGAGCAGGTTGAAGAATAAACATATGATCACCCATTTTTCGGGCTTTATATGTAGAGGAGAAAGCAGCTCCGGAATTATGATGGCCTTTAAAATCGATTGGTTTCAAAGTGCTGAGCAGATCTTTTTTCTTTTCTTTGTTGATAACGTAAAATTCTTCTACGGCTGCCAGCTCATCAGTATCGTGTTGTTTACCCATATCCATGGTGTGCTCATCAGCAAAGGGATGGGTAAAGACTTCACGCAGTTCGATCTTCTGGCCTTTATTAAGGGCCGACTCAGGGGTGTACAGCATCTGGAAGTGAGCAGACGCATTACCTGCAATAAGTGCTGCAGCCACGGTCAAAAGTGCGAGTTTCTTCATGTTTTTCTTTCCTCCCTGAAATTTTTTGGGTTTTATTCAACAATATCCTTGCCATCGATGTAGACCTTGTGTCCTTCTCCGGCATTAAAGACGGCCTGGTAATCACCAGCCGGTTTTTTAAAATTCACTTCGCTGAACTCACTCATTTTCGTTTCAACGATTTTCTTGCCATTGACTTCAACATAAAAGTTGACGCCGCTGGCGCTGCTGCCATCACTGAACCCGCCTTCGCAGGTTACAGTTCCGTCACCTTCGTCGAAACATGACATAAGCGCGCTATGAGCTGAAGCGTTGCTAACAACAAACAGACTGATAACAAGGCTTAATACTATTTTTTTCATAATGTCCTCTCTTTTCAGGTAAATTGGTTAGTTGCTCTTCGATGATTCGAATTCACAACGAATATGTTTCTGATTTGGAAAGATGCAATTTTTTCCAGATCCAGGAAATCAAGCATTTACGCGGAGGCGTAGTACTTAACGCCCCACAAGCGAATGCGCAGATTGACGCCGAGCTGGTACAAAATGGCGCTTTCCGGACAGAAACTAATTGGTGCGACTGGCCTGCCAACCAGACTGCTTGGTTTTAACGATTCCCAGCGCTAATGCCAGTAGAGCTGTGACAACATAAAAGTTTCGCATCAGCTCCAGACCACTCCAGCCGAAGTTAACAGCCAGGGTAAAAAACAAGGCTGAAACAACGATTCCTAGAGAAATAGGGAACCCGATGGCGAACAGCATCCAACGATAGGAATTGGCCTGTATCTTGACGACCACCATCGTGGCGATACAAGGTGGTGTCAGAATCATAAAAATAAGCATCGAAGCCGCATGGATCGGAGTGTAAGCCCCGTCCTGAGCCATTGATTCTTCTGGCGTAAGATCGGTTTTTCCTTGTTCATAAATAGAACCTAGAGTGGCAACAGCACTTTCACGGGCAGCAAAAGAGCTCAGAAACGCCACATTAATCCGCCAATCGAAGCCACAGAACTGACTGACTGGCTCTAGAGCCCGACCAAGCATGCCCAGGAACGAGTTGGTTATCTTTTCATTTTTGATATCCATCTGCAGCTGCTTGTTGGTTTTGGACAAACGCCGCAACTCACGATTAAGTTTTTTCGCTTCAGGATTGTCCGGGCGAACAAGGGCAAACAATGTAGGAGAAGCCTGCTGGAATTCCTGGTCAAGGGCAGCGACAGCCTCTTTAGAACCAGCGAGCATGCGATGGGCCTTATAATCATCATAAAAATTAACCAGTTGCCCTAATTTTACAGGCTCATCAATCGCATCCGCGTAACTGGTGCCACTAGCCTTTTTGACAAAAGCGCTCATGGCGCCATCCGCACGGCTACGAAATTCTGCCATTTTTTCATCAGCAACACCTGGATACTGGAGCAGCACAAAAAGAATGACAGCGACAGCCATAACGACGGTGACAACTTTTTTAACGTAAACCCAAACTCGCTGAGTCGCTCTTAGAGCCACTCCCTTAAACGTCGGCAAATGGTAGGTGGGCAGTTCCATAACAAAGGGTGCGGTCTCACGATTGACCAGAACCGTAGCGGTCAGCAGCCGCGCAACGATCAAAGCAATAAAGAGCGTTACCGTTGAGATGAAAAACATCATCAAAGCCATTTCTGGTTTAAAAAAAGCACCAAGCAACAAGGTATAAAAGGGAACCTTGGCAAGGCAGTTCATGTAAGGAACTGTCAGGATGGTGGCCAGCCGGGCCCGGTCATCAGCTATACCCTTAGTGGCCATAATTCCCGGCACTGCACAACCACCCACAAAGGCACCACCAAGAACCAGAGGCAGGGTCGACTGCCCATGCAGACCGTAGCGCTTGAAAACGCGGTCAAGAATAAATGCCATGCGTGGCATATAACCGACATCTTCAAGAATGGCGATTAAGGCGAACAAAATAAAAAAGATCGGGACATAATTGAGTAGAGCAATAACACTGTTGGTCATCCAGATCCCAAAGTCGGTCACCAACGGAACATTGACAAAGGCTCCTGGCGGAAGAAAGGATATGATCTTATTTTTCAATGCGGCAAGGAATGGCCAGGTATAGTCGGTCAGCTTATAGCCCCAGACAATGGCCAGTTCATAAATCAGATAGATCACCAGCCCAAGAACGGGGAAAGCAAACCACCGATTAAGAAGCACGCGATCAATACGGGCTGTAAAGGTATCCTGCTTGACGCTCTTTTCATCGACCACTTTATGGTAAAGGATATGGGCGTTGTCATAGCGTAATCCGGCAATGGCCTGATCAATATCCAGATCATGAATAGCGTGAATTCTTCGGGTCAGATCTTTGATTGTTTCAGCACTGACTCCGGTGCGCTCAAGAACGCTCTGATCCCCCTCAAGGCATTTGACTGCCAGCCAGCGCTGACAAACTTCGGCATTAATGTCGATCTGATCGCCAAGCTCTTTGATATAGGGTTCGAGTTCACCGTAATTGAGCCGAAAAGGCTCAGTGATACGTTCTTTTGATGCGGCAATGACGGCATCAAGCAAATCGGCTTTGCCTAACTTCTTTGCCCCGACAGTTTTTACCGTACGAACATTGATGAGCTCCTGCAGACGCGTATCAGAAACAACCAAACCGCGACCTTCGGCAATATCCATCATATTAAGGACAACGATAACCGGCTTACCCAACTCTAGTAACTGGAGGGTCAGCAACAAGCTGCGACGTAGGCATGAGCTGTCGACAACATTGATAATGACATCAATTTCACTATCAATAAGAAAGTCCTTGGCAACCTTCTCTTCCAGAGAATAGGTACTAAAGGAATAGGTTCCGGGCAAATCCACCAGTTCGATAGACTGGCCCTTATATTTCAGGTTGGCTGTTTTCTTATCAACGGTGACGCCAGGGTAGTTGGCGACATGCTGATTAACCCCCGCCAGCATATTAAAAATTGTTGATTTGCCACAATTTGGCTGCCCTGCCAGTGCTGCTCTTATCATACTGGGTCGACCTCGATCAGTGCAGCTTCGGCACGGCGCAGGGTAATCAGATAATTGTGAATGGTTATTTCAAGAGGATCCCTCAATGGCGCACTTCTGACCATCATGACCTCCACCCCCGGAACAAAGCCCATATTTATCAATTTGGCTTTCAACGGCCCCGTCGCCCGGCAAGCTCGGATAAGAGCCCGTTGATTTTTGCTCAGCTCGGATAAAGACATAACCTGCTGAGGTTGTTTTAATGCACACTCGTTCATAAGTGACCTTTCTTGCCAAAAGAGATTTGCTGTGACAGGGGAGGATTATGGAGAAGAAAAAAACATAATTCTGTGACTCAAGCCACAGAATTTGAAAATCTTTTTCAATTTCAATCTTTATCAATTAGATAGGCTATTAAAGAATCGATTGCTTTGTGGAAAACCCGCCTATGAAGATTGAATTTAAGAATGAGCGAACAAAATCGGGCAGACTTACTTCTATGCCTTTATGTTAGAAGTAGACCTGCGATCAAAACAAAATTACTCAAATATATCTTTCCCGAAAACTGTCACCTGGTGCCCCGGGCCAGCGTCAAAAACGACCTTGCAATTCCCATCGGGCTTGGAAAAGACGAACTCCCCTTCTTTAGATATTTTCCCACGGATAAGGGTTTTATCATCAAGTTGGCGAACAAAAATCCGTACTCCAGCCGCGGAGGATCCGTCGGAAAAACCACCCTCGCAAGCCAAAGTTCCATCGCCATTATCAAAACAGGAACACAAGGCAGAATGGGCACTTGCTCACGACGGAATCAGGAGAAGAAAACACACAATAATGATCTGCTTCATGACTATTTTGTCGTTTCAAAAGTCAGAGTAAAAACATGCCAGGCTATCTTTTTACCGGCCAAGGGCTGATGCGACCATAAAGGTCGATAGCAGGCACAACGCGGAAAAACATTTTAGAACCTTTCTTTGCATGGCTGACTCCTTTGTCATTTAGTTACTAAAGAGGGAAATAAATTAGACGAGTACGCAGATCAGTTATGATTACTCTTGACTGATAAATATGCGTCTTTACTGAGCCCCCAATCGAAAAACTTCTGTAATCAAGCAGAATTATAAAGCAACAAAAAGCTATAATCTGTGACGGGTATCACAGATTATGATTTTCTTTTTCAATACTTTCATAGCACTATGTTTCATGAGGGGGCTCAAGCGATTTTTTGTGAGGCCCTTTTTTATCTGCCGGAAATTGCCCAACACCTGATATTCCTTGATCGCAGCAGGATATCCTAGCCAGGATCTTAAAATGAATAAAAAATCACATTACAAAATGTATAAAAAGAGGGACCAACACCTACAGTTTCAACAAGAAATACAACAAATAAGGCAATTTTCACCCACCTCGCATTGTGAGATAAAAAACAAGAACTCCCTCCAGGTTGATCTGAAGGACTATCGGATACATCACGTTTTTGACGGCTTTCTGGATATCCTGCTCAATCTTCTGGCTCACCGTGATTATTCAACTTATCTACATTCATTACGTGTGGCAGAGATCTCCCGCCGTATCGGCCTCAGCCTTTTTCTGACCGAGGATGAAGTCACGCTATTGGAACATGGTGGGCTCATTCATGATATCGGTAAAATATCAATCCCGGATGACATATTACTGAAGCCGGGTCGTTTTTCGACTCAGGATCACTATATTATGAGTACTCATTCTAGGGTTGGAGCACAGCTATTCTGCGACAGAGGAATTGACGAGCGCCTGGCAGAAATAGCCCTCAACCATCACGAGCGCCTTGACGGCAGCGGTTATCCCAACGGACTGCAAGGAGATCATATTTCTCTCTATGCACGGATTGTCGCGGTCGCGGATGTTTATGAAGCACTTATTGCCAAACGTCCCTATAAACAAAGCTTCAACCACAAAACCGCCCTGGATAATCTGTGGCAGGATGTTGATGATGGTAAGCTAGATGGTGCAATTGTGATTGCGCTTGAAAAGGTAACGCTCGACTGGAACCCCTTAGAGATCAAAGGACTATCTTTTCCAGAGCCTATTTTTCAACTGGAAAACTTTCGCCGTTCAACCTATTTTCGTGAACCGATGAGCCCCTTCTATAACTACCGCTATCTCTTTACCCTTGAAAACAACCAAAAAATTCCCTTCAAGCGGACATCCTACAGTTTACTGTCTATCTCATTTCTTCATCTTAAAACCCTCAACAGGGTAAAAGGCTACATTGAAACAGACCGGATTATAAACGCCTTTGGAGAACGTCTTCAGGAACATATCGATACTATTTGCGACACACTATCGGCACAGGGAGTCCCAACCCCCCTGCTGCTGAAAAAGGGGGCGGACTATGTCATTTACTGTCCTTACAAAGGAAGACGCTGGCAACAAGTCCAACAAGCTATAACTAATAGTATTAAAGAGGTTAAAGAGAAAAATCAGATCAGCTGCCTTTTACATCACCGCGATTTTTCAGCAACGGTCCCGTTTGAGGATGCACTGAATCAGCTTTTTGAAACGAGTGAATGCAATGACCAAAAAATTTGTTCGTGAACAGGGCGACCAGATACGACCTTTCCGGGTCTGGCCTTTAGGAATAACAACACGTGTGGCACTGTTCATTGCTGCGATGGTTCTTGCTCCGATGATATTAACGTCATGGCTTATTGAAAGTAGCCGCCTACTACCCGGTGACAACTATTATTTTGCTCTTCCTGTTGCCGTGGTCTTTTTGTTAATTCCTATATCACGACTGGTCGCATATATGCTGATAAACCACGATATAAAAACCATCAACCATTTCTGCGATGAAATTAAAAAAGGGAATTATCACAACTACTTTCAATTGGGAAACGAAGGTGAAAACGAGGATGAATTCCTCGTACTGTTGCGTAATCTGACTTGGATGAGCCAAGGCTTAGCGCGCCGGCAGGAAACTCTTGAATATCGCTACGAAAATGTCCAGCGCCAGTACATAGCGATGGAAGAACAGGCCTTCACCGATGCTCTGACCGGCTTATATAACCGTCACTACCTAGAGCACCTCTATAATAAAAAGACGCTAAAAAACAATGAAACGACCTCCGCTATCAGTGTCATATTTATCGATTGTGATGGCTTTAAACTGGTCAACGATAACCTTGGTCATCATATCGGGGATCAATTACTCAAAGATCTGGCCGCCGGGATACGCAAAGCTATCAGGCAAGGTACCGACATTCCCCTGCGCATGGGCGGTGACGAATTTGCAGTGCTGTTACCACAAACAGATGGCCGCCAGGCAGAAAAAATCGCTTATCGCATCCGCCTGCTATACAACAAACTTAAAGTTCCTTTTACATCTTTGTCGATTGGTGTTGCCTCTTCACTATGTACGATAGAAAACTACCGCTCCAACCTCGAACAACTGTTCCGCCAGGCAGATGAACAAGCCTACAGGATTAAACAAAGAGGTGGAAATGGAATTGCCCGAACTAAAGCCGCCTGACAGATTTAGCCCAGGCACCTCCCATCATGTTGTGGCACGAAAAAAGCCCGCGAAGATTAACCCGACAGGCATTTAGAAAAGTTTACGTTTCTGCTTAGACACTATTAGCCAACGGTCCTCACTGTGCCATTATTCTGAGTCAGCCTCTGGCTGTCTGCGCTCGTTGTGCACCATAAAAGTCAGTGTTGTGGTGCGCTTTTCGGTCAAGTATTGATCATGCTTCTCTTCAGGAGCATCAACCTTAGTATAGTAGCGTACAAACCAGCGCCCACTGGCATCAACAGGGACACTGATACGCCCCCCTGTCACTTTGGTACGCTGAACATACATGTCTTCAGCTTCGGTAGAGTATCCTCCATAGGTAGCATCCCAGAAACCTACGCCAGCGTAAGGGTTACCCTCATAATATACCTGCAGCGTCAGGCGATCCCCTTCTTTCAAAGTTGCAGGGTCCTGCAGAGGAACCAACTCCAGGGGTAAACCGACCTGGCCGGGAAATTCGACACTCGGATGGTCACAAACGATATAGGCTTTCGCCCACTGGCTACTTAACATACTGGATTTGATGGATTCAGCATTATCAATAAAAGTGCTCAGAGGTTTAAACGAATGACGTTCCCTGCCCTTTTTATCGGTATACATAGCAAATAAACCCGGCGTTGTTTCTGCCACAAGAGCATATGTCCCCTCTTTTTCGTAATCGATGACATAGGAATGCAGCGATTTCTCATCCCGTAGTTGCACGTTATTTTCTTGCTTATCAGGATCAACGACCTTAACAAAGTTAAGTTTTTCCCTACGTACTGCATCATCAACGGGAAAATGATGACCGAAGCAAAAGAATAGTGGCGTTCCCCTTCCTGATGAGACGGCATAACGCCCGGATTGAATAAATAAGGAATGAGCCTGGGAAGATGGAGCAAACAACGTCAGATCAAAAACAATTAAGCAGAAAAAACACAGAATCAATGCAATTCGTTTTAATAAAGATGTCATCAGATTATCCTTTCTTGACTTAGAGAATTGCGCTTGCAACGTGACTCCATACCGGTTAAATGAGGTGGGAACTATAAACCAAAATCAATTTCAACTTAGTGATTCAGCTCACAGTTTTAAATTCTGTATTATTATACGCTTATCGAACATTGAAAAATAAATTGGCCTGTTCCAGGATTCTTGGTGATTCCTCTGTCTCAGGAAAAAACGTTGGTAACAAAAGAAGGACAATCGATTATAAAGGCTTGCAAAGACACAAAATCGACCAAACAAGGAGTTTTTTAAACTATGACGGCATTAATTCGCGGTATGGATTATATCGTTGACGTGGCATCTGTACTTAAAAAATTTGGTTTTGATGAAATCATTCACTGGAGTAACAGTAGCAACTCCATGGCCGGAGAACTTCATAGAGAAAACTCTGAGATCATTGTCTTTTGTCCTGACAATATGGATGAAGAGGACATGAAAAACATGCAACACAATATTAAACAGCTAGGCCTGCCAGCTGTCCGTTGGCGTTCAATACGCCACTAAGACCTGCACACCGATAGAGATTATTAATCCAGCAATAAAATCCCTGTCAGAATTTATGCACACCGGAAAAGTCCTTGTTTTAACGTTCAATTATTAGCCCCTTCAAGGGGATATCCACGACTTATCCATAGCGCATAAGGCTGCCCCACCCCGATAAGATTTCCCACGTTTTAGCCAAGCACAATAACCACTTCGGCAGACCTCCAATACCTCACACATCAGGAAAATTGGAGAGACCTTCTTCTCGGCATCAATCAATCGATACCGTTTCCCGACTCTTTGGCGAAGAAGGCCACCGCCATTTTTAATATCTCCCGCTCCAGCTTTAACCCGTGATTCTCTTTTTTCAGCTGCACCCGATCTTAGCAAAGAGTCCACTTTTTTCTCACCAGCTTATATCCGCCTTCCTTCTTTTCTGGAGCCAAGCTCTGTTTACTATAATGAGGTCTCATTCCGTAGCCATTTGAGCTTTGTGTAGAGACAGATAACCTAGTTCTATTTCATATACATAAAAACATAAGTAAAAAACTATTTTCAAATTAGTGCCTTGCGCAAAAACATACCTGCAAACTTCACTTCTTCCCCCTAAGGGGCTCACAAAATATGGGGACTCTCTGTAATTTGTATTTTTTAATTTTTAACTTTTTGAAAAATAAGAAAAAAATATTGACTGGTACAGATCTCATGTGTACGGTACCTTACATACAAGATAGTTTTGTTTATAAAAATCCAGACAACAGAGGAGAGAGTATCAATGATGAAACGAGTATCCGTAGGTATAACTATGTTTGCGTTGAGCTTGCTTGTATTCCTAGGAACGATGTCTTCGAATGCCTTTTCCGCAGATTGGCCAGCTAAACCCGTTACCCTAATCGTACCGTGGGGAGCAGGGGGAGGCACCGATGCGACGGCAAGGATGATAGCTACTTTGTTGGAAAAAAAGCTGGGGGTTCCAGTACCTGTTGTTAATCGAACTGGTGGCTCTGGAGTTGTTGGTCATTCTGCAATCGCTTCTGCGGATCCTGATGGATACACTATTGGGGTCGCTACTCTGGAAATCGGCAGCATGCATTATCAGGGGTTGACTGATCTTACTTATGAAGACTACTCCCCGATTGGACTTTATAATTCGGATCCGGCTGGAATTTTTGTAGAAAAAGACTCAAAGTTTAAGTCGGTTGGCGATCTTTTGGCCGCTATTGCTGCAAGTAGCAATAGAGAGTTTAAGGCTTCGGGATCAGCTCAAGGCGGCGTCAACCATTTGTCAATGGCTGGCATGCTTTTAGCGGCAGGAATTCCTACCGACCGTGTTGCATGGGTTCCGTCAGAAGGAGCGGCTCCCGGACTGCAGGATTTAGCTGCTAGCGGCGTTAATTTTGCCGTTGCTTCATTGCCGGAGGGCCGGGCATTGATGGATGCTGGCCGTATTGTTCCTTTGGCTCTTTTTTCCGACTCCAGCCCTAAGGCTATGCCGAGCCTGCCAACCTTCAATGACGCTACTGGCAAAAAATGGACAATGGGCTCCTGGAGGGGTCTGGTTGCACCAAAAGGAACTCCAACAGAGATTCTTGCCAAATTACAAAAAGCTGTCAGTGAAGTTGCCGAAGACCCTGCATATCTGAAATTCATGGACAGTAGAGGCTATGCCACTCAGTGGACACCCGGTTCAGAATTTATGGCATTTATGAAGCAATCAGATGCTAACGTTGGATCTACCTTAAAAGCTGTTGGGATTGCCAAATAGTTATTCATAAGCTTTTACCGCAGCCAGGAAACGAGTGTTCTTGGCTGCGGATCATAGGGGTGGCTATGCGTTTTCATGATGTTATTAATGGATTGTTTTTCATTCTTCTTGGTAGTGCTGTCGTCATTACTGCGTTGCAGTTTCCACAGATGCCCGGCCAGTCAATAGGCCCATCGACATTTCCGGTCGTAATTGGGGCTGGAATGATAATAGGTGGCGCCATTATTTTTATTAGCGAAATTGTCCGGAAAACTCAAAAAAAATTGGTCAGTTTAGATTCCGGTTGGCGCGAGCCTCTACACCTTGCGGCGGTTCTTTATTGCCTGCTGGGGACGTTCCTGTTTGGAGCTATTTTTGAAAGGGTTGGGTTTCCGATCGGGGCGGCAGTATTGTGCTTGGGGCTTTTGCTTTTGTCCGGATATAAAAAACCGCAGATATTAATTATGGCATTAGGTTTTGTCTGTGCGGTAACGGTTATTATGACCAAGTTCCTATATGTCCCTTTACCGATGGGGGTATTCAAGTGATACTCGATAATTTAGGGGCCGCAATTCCGTTAATTTTTAATACTTCAACATTATTGGTAATTTTTTCCTGTGCGGCATTCGGCCTGTTTGTCGGTTGCGTTCCTGGTTTGTCGGCAACAATGGCAACCGCAATGCTTGTTCCCATGACCTTCTTCATGCCCCCGGTTACTGCAATCGCAGCCATTTTAACCACTGCAGGCATGGCTATTTTTGCCTCAGATATTCCTTCCGCATTGATCCGTATCCCTGGTACCGCGGCTTCAGCTGCATATGTTGATGAAATGTATGCCTTTACCCGCCAGGGACGAGTCGGCCGCGCACTCGGGATTTCCATTACCTGTTCCAGTATCGGAGGCATCATCGGTACCGGGATTTTGATGCTGGCGGCGCCACAACTTGCAGAAGTGTCATTAAACTTTACAAGTTTTGAATACTTCTGGTTGTCTCTACTTGGTTTATCTGCCGCCGTTATGCTTGGCAATGGCTCTATCGTTAAGGGTTTGTTATCGATGGCCATTGGTTTATTGGTTGCTACGGTCGGTCAGGATACGACCGCCGGGTTTCCTCGATTCACGTTTAATCAGCCTGATTTGATCGGGGGCATAGCTTTTATACCTGCCCTGATTGGCATGTTTGCAATCCCAGAAGTCATAAGAACGTTTCTTGGAGGAAAGCAACTGGAAAAACCTCCCAAACCTGGAGGATTGCGCAACATGATGGAAGGATTGGGCGGGTCGCTCTGGAAACACAGAGTTAATATGATCAGAGGATCCCTGATTGGGACAATAGTCGGAATCCTTCCGGGCGCGGGTTCTGATATCGGGTCCTGGATTGCTTATGCGACTGCAAAGATGCGCTCAAAAACACCTGAAAAATTCGGCAAGGGTCACGACGAAGGCTTGGTTGAGGCATGCTCAGCCAATAATGCCGCCTTGTCAGGCGCCTATGTCCCTGCCTTGGTGTTCGGTATACCGGGTGATTCGATCACTGCCATTGTTATCGGGGTGCTCTATATCAAAGGGCTCAATCCTGGACCCATGATTTTTATTTACAATGCAGACAAGGTCGCAGCGATCTTTCTGGTCTTTATTCTGGCCAATATCCTTATTATACCACTTGGTCTTATAACAATCCGACTTGCGTCTACGGTTCTTCTTGTCCCAAAAACCATTCTCGCGCCCTTTATCCTTACTTTCTGTATAGTCGGTTCCTATGCAATTGATTCTTCAGCATCGGGAATTCTTATCATGCTTCTCATGGGAGTTCTTGGGTATGCCATGGAAGAAAATGGCTTCCCTGTTGCCCCGACCATCTTGGGCATCGTCATGGGTGGCCTTGTTGAACGCAGTCTTATTACATCGCTGATAAAATCAGATGGCTCGTTTTTTATGTTTTTTTCAAGACCGATCGCAGGTGGTCTTGGTGCCGTGACGATTGCTATTTGGACCCTTCCTCTCATCATTAAAGCCATTCGTAAATTACGGAAGAAAAAGTTGCAAACCGTGGAGTCATTTTAATGAAGAAAACCGATACCCTGAAAATTGAACAACCCAAGTTGTTGACTGACATTGTCCTTGATCGACTACGTCAGGCCATTATCGAAGGACAGTTTCAATTTGGGGAAAATATCTCCGAAATTAAAATGGCCGAAGCCCTGGGTGTAAGTCGGACCCCGGTTCGTGATGCGTTGTTTCAGCTGCAAATGCAGGGGCTCGTGTCTGTTCTGCCGAAGAGAGGGAGTTTCGTTTTTGAACCAACAGAGGAAGATGTTATCGCTATCTGCGAATTTCGCTATATGCTGGAAGTTTACGCAATTGAACTCTCAATGAAGCATAACTTATCAGAATTACTAAATAAACTTGGCTCAATCATTGAAATCATGAAAAAAGCGTTAAGTAGCAAAAACGACAGAGAATACGGAAGAGCTGACAGTCAGTTCCATCAGAGCTTTTTTGATTTCTGTAACAACTGCTATATCCAGGACTCTTATAAATTGGCGGAAGGGCGTATTGCAGTTTTACGAACAGTTTTAACGACTAATGACAAAAACCGAATAGAAATAAGCTTTAAGGAACATCTTGAAATTGTTGATTTGATCAAACAACGTGATCTTACAGCATTAAAGCAGATATTTCATAGGCATATAGATCGAACGTTGACCGTTCATCTTGAAGTTTTGCGTAGCCGCAGTTTGGGTAAGGAAAAGCCAAAAATCATTTAACTTCATGAAATTCAGGAGAAAAACATGTCTTATCCCGCAACACTGAAAGAGCTTATTGCTAAAAATAAAATTATTGTCGCTCCGGGGGCTCCAGATTCAATAACTGCACGGCTTGTCGAGCAGGCCGGTTTTGATGCCATCTATATGACAGGATTTGGCGCAACTGCAAGCCGCCTGGGCACACCAGATATTGGCCTGCTCAGTCAGACAGAAATGACCGAACATGCCAGGAATATGGTCCGGGTCACTAATATTCCAATCATCGCTGATGCCGATACGGGGTACGGCGGACCCTCCAATATCGAACGCACCGTTCGGGAATATATTCAGGCAGGTGTCGGGGCGATCCATCTTGAAGACCAAGTTGCACCCAAACGTTGTGGCCAAATGGCTGGAATCAAGTTAATGGACGCACAGGTCAATGTTCGTCGCCTCAAATGTGCACTCGCAGCCAGAGGACATGACGATCTTCTTATTATCGGACGAACAGATGCGATGCCTGCAATGGGCCCGGAAGAGGCTATCAGGAGAGCTCATTTATATCAGGACGCAGGGGTTGATTTGGTTTTCGTTGATGGTATCAAGAAAATTTCAGAGGTAGAAGCTGTCGCAAAGGCGGTAGAAGGCCCTAAGGTTGTATCTATTGTGGATGGAAATGAGACAACCGCTCTGACGTATTCAGACCTGCAGGACATGGGCTTTTCAGTGGTTTTTTACGCTGTAACCGCGCTGTTCACCGCAACACGTGCAGTTGCTGATGCCCTCGACAATCTTAAAAGGACAGGGACCCCCGCTGGAGGCCCTTCTCAACATACCTACGGAGAATTTTCGTCAATCGTTGACCTTGATTTTCATCAACATCTGGATGAGGAATTTGGTGGTTAATAGCTCGATGAATAGTTGTCATTTTTAAAACTGAAGCATTTTGAGATTTTTAAATTGCCCAATAAAGGATAATTAAATATGGCATATAAAATTGTTGTAACAGACTATGAATTCTACGACCTCAAGCCAGAAGAAGAAGTTATGAAACAAGCTGGGTTAGAATTGATATCTGGACAATGTAAAACTGAAGATGAATTGATAGAACTTTGCGGGGATGCTGATGGGATTATAAACCAGTATGCACAAATAACTCCTCGCGTTATAGATTCATTATCAAAATGTAAAATCATCTCACGTTATGGAATAGGGTTAAACACAATATCTGTTGCAGAGGCAACGCAAGCAGGAATTTGTGTTGCAAATGTTCCTGACGGTTCTTTGGAAGATGTTTCTGATCACGCAGTTTCTTTAATGCTATCACTGATTAGAGGATTAAACCAATTTGATCGAGCTTTACGCTCTGGCATATGGGACTACACAGTAGCAAAACCGCTTTTCCGCATCAAAGGAAAGACTCTTGGCTTACTCAGTTTGGGGCAAATACCGCAGCGGGTAGCTAAAAAAATGTCAGGTTTTGGAGTGAAAATAATTGCCCATGATCCTTTTGTCGACAGCAAAACAGCTAATATGCTGGGTGTCGAATTGGTTGATGAAGAGACCCTATACCGGAATTCTGATTATCTTTCATTACATGTCCCACTAACTGATAAAACCAAAGGCATGATCGGTTCTGAGCAGCTTGAGTTGATGAAACCAACGGCCATTCTTGTTAATACGGCGCGTGGACCGGTCGTCGATCAGGACGCCTTGATCGACGCTCTTAAGACCAAAAAAATTGCTGCGGCCGGGATTGATGTGTTTGAGACGGAACCCATCGGTCCGGATCATCCATTTCTGTCTATGTCGAATGTTGTACTGACCCCACATTGCGCCTGGTATTCAGAAGAGTCCGAGGTAGAAATCCGCACCAAAGCTGCGCAGAACGTTGTCGATGTGATGCAAGGGCGCTTACCCACTTATCACGTCAATCGCGAAGTAGAACCAAGATTCGTTCCTGCTTAATAACAAAAATAACGTCTTTGAATGATGTCCCGCACGGAATTTTTTGACAGAAAATCTGTGCGGGACGGGGAATTGATAAATGAATTCTGCCGAATGCAAATACTGCGGAATGACACATAGTCTTGCGGATGAAATGGACTTTGTTACTGAATTGAAGGCGTCTAAAGTCTACCTATTAAAAGACCAGACATATTATGGGCGGTGTGTAGTAGCATTTATCAAGCACCGCCGAGAGCTTTTCGAGCTAACCCAGGCTGAACTCCATGATTATATGGATGATATTGTGCTAACCGCGAAAGCAGTGAAAAAAGTGAGCGGCTGCCAGAAAGTTAATTATTCTATTTATGGAGATTTGGCAGAACATTTGCATTTTCACATTGTCCCGAAATTTCCTGAATCACCAAATTGGGGGCGTCCTTTTCTTTTTGATTCAGACCCGCCGGCTCTTTTATCTGTTCAGAAAACCTCTGCCCTCACGAATGCCTTGATAGGTGAATTGAAAAGCAGCGAAATAATTTGAGGTGCAGCACTTGAGAAATTGCTGTCTGTCTTAACAGTAACTCAGTCGCCCCTAAAAAAGCATAACCATCTGGAGTAATTGATTTATATTTCACCCTGAGCACTTTAGCAACATGATCAAAGAGACGTTCGATGACCGACACAAAGACCTGGAGCTCTCAAATCGTGAAGTCCTGTCTATTGACAGACAGGCGATCATTCAAGCCGTCTTGGCTGTTTGCAATATTAACAAAAAGCAACGGTCACAGTTCGGCGTGGTGTTGCCAATGTCCCAAAAGACATGGCAATGTACGTATTAAGAACGCATAGTCAAAAAACGCTGAAAGAGAAAGTCGCTGGTCCTGGAGTGCCCCCACTACAGCACTGTCAGCACAGCTATTTCAAGATTTGAGTCTATGGTGAAGGGGAATGTACCATCCTGAACATGTATGTGCGGGTGGGTCGGGAGATGAATATCAAGACTTGCCCCTTCCCGCTTGGCTGTTATTAAGCAATTGCCTAAACGACTTTTGAGGAGTCTAATCAGTACAACAATTAAGCAACAGCACCGCATATCGCAGTGCTGTTGCTTTTCTCATTGCTTCAGGCAGATGAATTACTCTGCCTATTGTTTAACCACGGCAATATTCGACACGATCGCTTTGCCGGTGGTACCGACAAAATTCAGAGTCAGTACCCCATTCGAAACCGTTGCATCGAAAGTATGGACCATAGCCGTTTGGGCAGCTCCTGCTTCGGCAATAATATCCAGATCAGTGATGACCGGGCTACCATTCGCACTTACGTTGAATACACGCGCCCCCACGGGGGTGTTTCCAGTCGGCTCAAGGAAGCCTAGAGTGACCCGATAACTACCGTTTGCAACTGGAATTTTATAGCTGAAGTTACTTCCTTCACGCCACATATCCCAAACACGGCCGGTTTCAGGAATTTCCTCACTATCCAGGCCATAAATCACTGTGTTTCCGCTCAGTCCGATTGCGCCCCATCCTGCAGCAGCTGGCAGTTCACCACCGACAAAGAAGTTGTCAGAACCATACTTATGATTGCCAAGCAAGGAGCTGTTTGATTCAAAACCGGTCGTTAACTGGCCTGCGGCAATGTAGACATTATTAGCATGATCTTCAGACAGATCCCAGGTAACCGTATCTGTCACATCTTCACCATCCACATAAGACCCCACGGCCGTTAAGACGTTACTGCCTTCCGCCAGTTGTACACCTTCAAATATGCAGACATTCATTTGACAGTCACTCGCATACAGGGTTCCTACGCTTACACCATTCACGTCCAATGTGACTGAGTATGCATTGCTATACAGTTTAACGTCGGTGATGGTGTATGCGCGATCCGTATAACGACGACTAGCAATATAGGTTACGGGTTCCGTACTCAGGTTAGCCTGGTAAAAATAGTAGCCATCTTTTCGGGTCTGACGGTCAAAAGTCACTAGGCCCTTGGTATTGGTTGCACCAACATCACCTTCATGCCGAATACCAGAGCCGAAATCGAAACTATTCCAGACATATGAACCGTAAACAAAATCCCTTTTCACCACAGCAGCAAAATTTTTCTCATGAACATAGGCTGCATATTCTTCAGGCTGATAGCAAATACGGGCCATGCCAGTACTGTCTCGGGCACATACGCGACCACCCAGCACATTATCGGTATGGTGGGTAATGGCAGCGCCGGCACCGTATTCAGTCAAACCAATGGGTTGATCAGGATTATCATAATGCAATTGATCCAGATGTTCTCCTAGCTGTGTTTCGGATGTTCCGTAGTACCATTGGAAATATCGGTTCACGCTGTATGTGTCAGTAATGCCTGCCACTGAAATGTTATCGGGCAAGACTTCGTCGCCACTACGGGTTACCTGAGAAGCCAGGGTCGTTACACGTGAAGGATCTTCGTTCTTGGCAAGCGCATTGAGACTGTGCAGCAGAGGAGTGACATTGTTATTTTGCTGCGTCTGACCACGGGCGGTTGTGGTCGTTTCATTGCCGATAGACCAAAGACCGATGGATGCGTGGTTGAATTGCTGGCGAATAAGCTCCTGTAGCTGCAGGCGAATATTAGCTGCAAATCCGGTAGTTTCTGGGTCTGTAGAGTCGAGAGCACTCTGATTGACAAATGGTATTTCAGCCATCACGACAAAGCCCAATTTATCGGCCTGCTCGTAAGTATAAGATGAGTGAGGATAGTGCGCCAGCCGGATGGTGTTTGCCCCCATTTCTTTAATGATGGCCAGAGATTCGTCAGTATCCGCCTTGCTGATTGCCCAGCCTTTGTGCAAGTAATCCTGATGCAGGTTGACACCATGCAACGGCGTATGGATACCGTTCAGGGCAAATCCATTGTCTGGGTCGAAAGTCATCTGACGTATGCCAAAATCCTGTACAGACTTATCAACAACATCACCCAGATCATCCTTGAGTTCAACCACCAGCTTATAAAGGTAAGGATCAGACATACCCTGCCATAGGTGTGCCTGATCGACGGTCAATTCCACGGCCTGTTCTGCAGATGAATTTGCTTCGATTTCAATGGGTTGGGATACTTCAGATACTTTTATAGTTACCCCATCTGGTTCCATTAGAAAAGCACTGACCGTATAAGTCCCAGCGAGGTCGGAATCGTTATTGAGGCGAGTCACACAGTCAATCACAGCCATCCCATTGTCAATGGTTCGCGTTGTCGCATATACTCCTGCACCTGCGACCACCGCGGTAATTTCATTCCCGCTGTTGTCTTGTGAAGTGACTGATTCATTAAGAGCGAAATGCGCCGCATCGGGTGTTGAAATCAGAGATACCCCCCGATACAGACCTCCAGACATATTAAAATCACCACCAAGCGGAGCTATCGCGGTTAAAGAATCGTTAGACTGTGCTTTCGAGTTGTCAGTCCGAACAAGCAAAACATTGCTTTCACTGTTTAATTTACCGGTGACATCAAAACGGAAAGCCGTAAACGCGCCTTTATGCTGGCCCAGTTTTTCTCCGTTAAGCCACACATCGGCAACAATGCTCGCACCATCAAACTGCAGCCACTGTGTTCCTTCACTCTCTATTCCCGAAAACTCAAGACGGTACCAGCCTTGGCCCCGCTTATAACCAGGAGTATCCGGCGTGGTTTGCTCTGTTGTAGCAGCGTCTTCGGCATTCCAGGTGTGCGGCAAATCAACTGTCGTCCAACTATCACCAGAGTCTGAAAGTGCTTCTTCTTCAGTTAATGAGTCTTCCTGGATGAACTGCCAACTACTCTTCAATGGTGTCACTGAGCGAAGTGAGCTGGCATCAACAACCTCAGGCTCTGATTTGTGTGAGCTGCTACCCCCATCACAGCCCGCCAACGCAAGCGCGAGTACACAAATTATTGCAATCCCAATTGTTGTTTTTTTTACATTGGATATACACTGCATATACAAGTCCTCCAATCGCTAATAGAAGTTACTTGGAAGGGGAAAAATCGCGCCTGCGGCGCTGTCAACCACCCATCCCTGATGATTCTAGTTCAAAAACCGACCTGTTTTTTCGTTGTGTCCCTTCTCCTGTAGGACGACTTCCTGGACAAGAACTCCAGTCGTTAATTACACACTTCAACACCTCCTTTTCTTCAGAATAATTACCCCCCCTGTCTTCAATTTTTGAGCTATGCCAATAAAAATCTGCAGCCCCAGAAGGGCTCTCAGATGAACTGCCCATCGGTAAGCGTTCATTCAAAAAGTTCCAGTTTTACCAAAGACAATCACTCATATCTGAAATATGGTTCTAACCGATACAGATTGAATATATTTGGGAAAACAACTTTGTATTTTAGGATTACAAAGTCAAGATTAAACTGTTTTCTGCATTTCAAGTCAATGAAAACTGAAAAATATTTCCAGAAAAACTAAGGATAGCCATGGAAAGTAAAGTCAATGGGGAGACGGAGGATCCCCTCAGCCTCGCGGATGAAATCCCGGACTGAGCCAGGGGCTATCCTGGGAAAAATTTAATCCCTTGCAAGTTGTTGAAAAAATCCATCCCTGCCCTTTTCCAAGCCCGGTGGGAAAAAGTACCCATAAACGAAATTCCTCTTGACTTAGAGTGATCTCTAATTCGTAAGCTGTTACTCAAGATCTCTAGGGTCCTGTGCGGTTAGTTGTTTGTATAAATTCTGAGTCATTTTTTCTGCTGCCAAGGCGTGCCGCCGCAGACCTGGCTAAAAAGGCAGAACATAGACAGCAGTAAAAAGGGCCAGAATTAGGATAGTTGTCATCTGGAAACGCTGCATGACAATCATTAAGTTTTCAGATTGGAAACGAGCAGTTTTCCGTTATGGCAAGAAAATCAAGGGGTTGCGCTACAGCATACGCCGTTACGCCGCACAAGTAAGCCTGCAAATTGACGCTGCTACAGCGGAAAAAAGCCGTTTCCGGATGGAAACTAGGCTATAGAACTAACCGCACAGGACACTGGCAAAACACGGCCCCTGCAAACAGCGCGGGTCTGGTTAGCTTAACGTTGGCATGCGCAATCGAAATCCAAATATAAAACATCATTGAAACGTTCAAAAAAAGATGGACTTAATGGTATGGCACTAGGTTAAGAGTAGATGTCAGCAAAACCGGGACTGTCCCCGCACGGGCTGTCCCAGCTCTTTGCGGTGCCTACGGCGAAGTTGCTTAAACGAGCGCCATTCGGGATGCTTCCCTGTTTTACTGAGAATACAATTTTAGGAATCGGCTGTTTTTTTATTGAGTGGAATTTGCCTTGGAATGAATTTTATATAAGGGAGGAGCCTTCGGCTTTTCGGATGAAAAATAATCGATCTAGTATTGTCGCCATAGCCGCTTTATTTACCCTGCTATTCATTTTTCCAGCCAGTGTCTGTCTCGCAGGGAACGTAGAGGTTGAATTCCCCGATGAAGTTGGGGTCGGTAAACCTTTTATCGTTCATGCCACCTCGCAAACCCCTTTTAAAGGAATGGCTATCTGCTGGAACGGAAAAACTATTGAAACTTCTGCGCGTGAACATGAAGGGCAGTTTACAGCTACAGCTATTCTTGGTGTTGGGTTAAATAGTGAAATTGGTACATTCCCAATTAAAATATCTGTGGAGCAGGACAAAAAAGACCAACACATAAATAGAACAATTGCTGTTGTCAAAACAGATTTCCAACATGAGACCCTGTCGGTCAAGCCCAAGCTATTGAAGCCACCTGAGACGGTTAGAAAACGGATTGCAAGTGAAAGAAAGTTGATTTTAGCAGCAATTAATGTTGTTTCTAATCAGCGTTACTGGGCCTTTCCATTTTCACGCCCCGTCAAAGGTAAAATGCTAAGTCGATTTGGGCTGTACCGAGTGTTTAATGGAAAAACCAAAGGTCGACATACCGGTCTTGATTTTCGTGCGTGGAAGGGAACGCCAATTCACTCCATTGCTGCGGGAAAAGTGATTCTTGTTGGTCATTTCTATTTTGCTGGAAATTGTGCTTTCATTGATCACGGAAATGGATTGATCTCTTTTTATTGTCATATGTCTCAAGTGTTGGTGCAAGAAGGGGATATTGTGAATTCTGGACAGAAAATAGGACTTTCCGGAGCCACTGGTCGTGCCACTGGAGCGCATCTGCATTTATCTATCTATGCCGCTGGGAAAAGTGTCGATCCTGAACCATTTTTTAATGATTCAGAATCAGGGCTACATCTTAATTAGTTGCCATCCCGAAACACTGAATGACAACTAATTGAGTCTTCAGACTGAAAACGAGCCGTTTTCCACTGTGACAAGGAAATCAAGCGGTTACGCGGAAGTACACACCGTTACCCCGCCGCACAAGTAGCCTGCAGATTGACGCTACTACAGCGGAAAAAAGCCGTTTCCGGACGGAAACTAATTATTAAGAATCGAAATGAAGATGTCCTTCTCAATTGATAAAGAGTCATGCAGTAAAGCCTTAGAAGAGGCTGGCGCAAGAAAAGTGGCCATTGTCCACCATCTGAAAATTATGGATCAAAATGGCTATAACACGTGGTTGAATGAAAGTAAAAATAGCTTCAACAGTAAAAGGCTGTTTCGAGTTAAGGCTGACCCTGTTGCGCGAGAAGGGATGTTGATAGATGAAATTGTGATTGATGAATTTCCATCGGTCCAAAAGGCTTTTGACTTTATGTCAGCCTTCGCTGGAGCATTAAATCAGTCCTGCTCCGAGCATACCGTTCTTGTCATTATACCGGAGCCATCGATTACTTTTCATGTCGTTAAATGTATCTCATGGTTCGCCCGGTTGTTCAAAGGTGTGACCGAAAAAGGCATTCCTACGGCAGCGTGGAGAGCTGAGAATATTGCTGTCTGGCCCGATGATAAGCAAATGACAGTAGCAAGAGCCCAAGATCTTGACGAGCCTCTTTTTGTCTACAATTTGAACAAATACAAACCAAATGCCGAGTATAAGGATTCTTACCAGGGTGTTAAAAAAATCAGCGGCAAGGAAGCCTATGACCGCTATTCCAAGATTGCAGGATTTGAATTGTTGCGTAGAGGTGCATACCCGGTTTACGGTGGAAAGCCTATCTGCTTATTCGGCAGTCACAGGGATTGTATGTTAGCAGACCGCTGGGATCATTTCATATTTGTTCGCTATCCTCAGCGGCGCAACCTTCTGGCTACGATTGAAAGCGATGAATTTCACAAAGGCGAAGTCCATCGCAACGCGGGATTGGAACGAGTCGCAATTTTTATGGCAAAAAAAGCCTAACGCTGCAAAAAACCTCGGAAACAAGCATAGGACATTTGCTCTCTAGTTTTTCACAAAGTCGTTGGGTTCCATAAAACACACCTTTGTTGATTTCATGGGCAAGCAATCAACATTTTTGTGGAGATGAACGAACAAGAAATGAACGATAAGATTAACCAAGTCTCCGATACGGCATTCATGGCCGCCGCTTACCGCGCCATAGAGACGAACCATCCAAATGCGATATTCCATGATCCGCTCGCAGCGAAACTCGCCGGCGCCCGAGGGAAAAGGATCATCGAAAACCTTCCGAAGCAGGCATTCATAGGCGGTTGGTCGGTGGTAATTCGTACTCGGATTATTGATGATTTCATTCAAGGTGCGATTGTCGATGGCGTGGACACCATTTTGAACCTGGGCGCGGGATTGGATACAAGGCCATATCGCTTAGTGCTTCCAGAATCGCTGCGGTGGATCGAAGTGGATTATCCTCACCTCATCGAGCTAAAAGAAACCTGTCTTTCCGGGGAAACCCCACGATGTCAATTGGAACGGGTGAAAAGGGACCTTGCCGATGTTGATGCTCGGCGGACATTACTCGACAATGTTGAAGCTCAATCGAAAAAAGTCCTCGTATTGACAGAAGCAGTCACGCCCTATCTTTCCGAAAGTGCGGTTGCTTCTCTCGGGGCGGACTTGGGGTCGCATGAGTCAATAGGATATTGGGTCGTGGACTACTTTTCCCCAGCCTCGTATGAATACCGACGACGAAGTGGCATGAGTAAGTCGATGGAGAACGCCCCATTCCTGTTTGAGCCAGAGGACTATTTTGGTTTCTTTTTACGGAGCGGTTGGAAGCCAAAAGAGATCAAGTATTTTGCAACAGAAGCAAAACGGATGAATCGCCCTGCTCCATTTCCTCTTTTTACAAAATATATCATGAGCATTCTGGGCTTTTTGGCTTCGCCCAAGCGCCGCAGAGAAATGGAACAGTATGCGGGGTTTGTTCTCTTCGAACCGGCAAAACAGACCACATAGAAAAACCACTTCGCCTGACAAGAGCGTACAGCCGATGTCAAAAACTGGCTCGGCTGATGCTTAGCGTGATGCAATAAGGACAAGACGATGCTAAAGCCCGTAATACAGGAAGAAACGACAGGCTGCGGAATTGCCTCAGTGGCCAATGTTCTGGGAAAAACCTACGCGGAAATGAAAACCATAGCGAACGCTATGGGTATCTACGCTGAAGACAAATCTCTTTGGTCTGACACCCAATATGTCAGGAAGATGCTGTCCAGTGCAGGAGTCGAGACATCTCCCACTGAAACCCCTTTTGAATCATGGGGCACTCTGCCTGATCTGGCACTCCTGGCTATCAAGCACCATCAGGAAGATGGCAAAAACTTCTGGCATTGGGTTGTTTTTAAACGCCTGAATGGCCAAGAATTTGTCTTAGATTCAGCAAGCTATCTGCCATCCAACCTGCGGACGGACTTCGATGAAATGCAACCAAAGTGGTTCATTGAGGTCACAAATGTATAAACAGTCGCGCGAAAAACCAGGGATAACTCCGAATGGCGCTCGGTTAAGAGTCGCTGGCAGCAAAACCGGGACTCTCCCCGCACGGGGGCCGGCCCAGGTCTTTGCGGTGCAAACCTCTACAGTTTCATGGCCCGCAAACTCTTGGGACAGCCCCCGATGACCCTAGGGACAGCCCCGAGTTTACTGCAAAGTTGCTTAAATTAGCGCCAATCGGGACAACTCCCGTATTGCAGAGGCACCCCTCCCCGCCAGACTCTTTGACAGCAACCACATAGCCAAACTGAACCAATAAGAAAAGCGGCCGGGGAATCCCGGCCGCTTTTTGTCAGTAAATGACGTAAATATTAAGCAGTGTTACATAGCAGCTTTACGTGCTGCATCAAGCCAGCTATTCCACTTGTCCTGATGCGCCGAAATCCATTCCTGGGCGTGGCGTTCGATATCCTTCTGCGACTTTTCACCATTTTCCATTTTTGCATTCTGTGCATTGATATCGCCCAGCGGCAGGCTGAACAGCTCAAAAAACTTCTTGGCCGCCGGATTTTTGCTCAGGAATTTTTTGTTGGCAACAATGCGGATATCACTAGCCACAAAACCGGCTTTGAGAGGATCGGTCACAGCACCTTTAACACCGCTGACCGTCATATGAGCAACAGCAGATTTTTGAGCTTCAGTTGGGATAATTTCCGGGACATCGATCCACATCACGTCTTTACCCGGCTTCAGCTTAAAAATGGTCCAGTTGGGAGCCCAGGTGTAGAAAAAAACCGGCTCTCCCGATTTATAGCGCGCCAGGGCATCTGCCATACTGGCCGAGTAACCGGCTTTGATCGGATTGATATAATCATCCAAATTGTACACTTTGAAGTGATGGGTAATCACTTTCTCACAGCCCCAGCCCGGAGGGCAGGCGGTGAGATCGGCTTTGCCGTCGCCGTTAGCGTCGAAGGCTTTCATGACTTCAGGCCGCTTAAAATCATCCAGGGATTTAATATTGTACTTTTCAACATCCCGCTTGGACACCAGGTAACCCTGCAGCCCACCTGCCTTTACCACATAACCAATCTTTTCTAGCCGATCGGCTCCACTCTTAGGAATCTGGCTATCATGCATCGGGAACCAGCCGTTGGTCCAGTAATCGACATCGCCCAGCACCACCGATTGGTAGAACAACGGGTTCTGCAATTCTTTCGGTGCGGCCACATTGTAACCAAGTTCTTTCAGGCCGGCCCGAACAATCGCCTCTTGAAAATATCCGGTGTTCCAGGTGGCGCGGGCGGGTTTAACCTTAACCCCTTGCCCCGGCTTGTCGGTTGCAGCAAAAGCTGGAAATGATAATGACAACATCAGTAATACCAATAACATGCGCTTCATTGTCTGTCTCCTTCATGAACGTTGTGGGTGAATTAGGATTTTTTCGCGAACCCTTGGGTGATCCGATCAAGAACCATGGCCAGCAAAACGATGGACAAGCCACCGATAGTGGCCAGGCCGATTTCCAGGGTGTTCAGCCCCTGCACGACCGGATTACCGAGCCCGCCGGCGCCGATCAGCGCGGCAATAACGACCATCGACAGAGCCATCATCAGGGTTTGATTGAGACCGGCCATGATCGACGGCAGTGCCAACGGAACCTGGACTTTACGCAAGACCTGCCCCGAAGTGGCACCGAAGGCCAAGGCGGCTTCGATCAATTCGGGGTGGACCTGGCGGATGCCGAGGCTGGTGAGGCGGATGATAGGCGGCAGTGAAAAAACGATCGTGGCGAGAATCCCCGAGACCGTGCCGATGCTGAACAACATGACCACCGGCACCAGATAGACAAAGGCCGGTGTGGTCTGCATGGCATCCAGACAGGGACGCAGATACATCTCGAAGCGGTCGCTACGCCCGGACATGATCCCCAGTGGAATGCCCACCAAGGCACAGAAAAACACCGAGCTGATTACCATGGCCAGGGTCGTCATGGTTTCATCCCAGAGCCCCAGATAGCCGACCAGCAAAAAGGTCAGGACGGTGAAGACCGTGACCCTCTTCCCGGCAAAGCGCCAGGCGGCCGCAGCAAAAAGGAGGATAATGACCACCGGCGGCAGGGTATTGAAGAACCACTCCAAGCCGTTCAGGCTGAACTCAATCGGCACCTTCAGCAGCTGAAAGATATGGCGATAGTTCAGCACCAGCCAGTCAACGCCATGCTGAACCCACTGGTCCAGGGGGATCAATTGTTCATCAAAATTAAAAATTCTCATTGTGCACCTTCACTTTATTCGTTCTCGGTTGCTTCGGAAGCAACCTCAATCGGTTCATTGTTGTCGTTACGCTGCAGGGTTCGCAAAAAGAGGTTTTTCGAGACAGCCCCGACATATTCGCCAGCATCATTGAGGATCGGCAGAGCCCAGGGATGCTGAGTGACTTGCGGCAGGATATCCTGCATGGAATCCCCGGCCAGAGCCGAGGTCACATCCTCCAGGTAAGCTGAACTCAAAATCTGCCTGCGCTCCGGCTGATCGATCAGTTCGCGGAGTGAATCGGTTGACACCACCCCCTGGAAGCGACGATTACTGTCCAGCACGTAACCAAAATCGCGGTCATTCTTGATCAACCGCTGCAACGCCGCGCGCGGGCTGTTCCCTTCGGTGATCACAATGGTGACCTGGGTATCGCTGGCGATATCACCGGCGGTGAGGATGTTGGTGGGATCGACCCCACGGAAAAAGGCACGGACATAGTCGTCGGCGGGATTCTGGAGAATATCCTCCGGTGTGCCGACCTGAACCACCCGGCCGCCTTCCATAATGGCGATCCGATCACCGATCCGCATTGCTTCATCGAGATCGTGGGAGATAAAGACAATGGTGCGTTTGGCCTTGGCTTGCAGCTTTAACAGCTCATCCTGCATCTCGGTTCTGATCAGTGGATCAAGGGCGGAGAAAGCTTCATCCATAAGCAGGATATCCGGATCCACGGCCAACCCGCGCGCCAGCCCGACGCGCTGCTGCATTCCACCGGACAGTTCCCCCGGCATACTTTCGGCCCAGGCCTCCAGACCAACCTGCTCCAATGCCTGCAGGGCCCGTGCTTCGCGGGTCTCCTTGTCGACACCGTCCATTTCCAGCCCAAAAGCGGCGTTCTGCAGGACGGTCATATGCGGCATCAGGGCAAAAGACTGGAAAACCATACTCATTTTTTTGCGCCGGGTTTTAACCAGCTCATCAGTGGTCATGGCGGTCAAATCCTCGCCATCGATAAAAACCTTGCCCGTGGTTGGTTCGATCAGCCGGTTGATCATCCGCACCATGGTCGATTTACCGGAGCCGGACAGCCCCATAATGACAAAAATTTCCCCTGTATAAATGTTGAAACTGGCATCCTGCACACCGACCGTGGTCTCGGTTTTTTCAAAAATTTCGGCTTTCTCCAGCCCCTGTCCAAGCATCTTCATGGCTTGTTTGGGCTGCGGTCCAAAAATTTTATAAAGACTCTGGACCTCAATTTTAACTTTCTTACTCATTCTTTCTCCTTTATTTTCAGCAACTTATTCAACTTTGAACAACAACAAAAAAACGTTCTATGCGCTGAAAAATCCGGGGCACGACCACAAAGGAAAAAAGGAATTCATCGGCTTTGCAGCCGGGACCCAAACAACAACATATTTTGTTTTTAAAAAGGACAGAGCAACCCGCAACCCGAATCTACAGGAACTGCAGAATCCAAGTGCTGCTCTGAAAGGAAAAAAGATCTGCGAAGCATCACACAGGGCGACGTTCTTAACGATCTTTTTTGCGGGAATAGACGGGGCACCCTGGCGGGGTGGCGTCTAATACTAGAACTTGTTGATATTAACACATTTTTGGAAAAGGTCAAACCCCGACGGCAGAGACGATAGAGCGAGTCGTCAGGCCTGGTCCGCAAGCAGCTTCTTCAGCCGCCGGAAAACTTCCCGGGACGCGCGCCGGTCGTCGTTCTGGTGAACCGAGCGCGCCAGCCTGGAGAGCACCTTGATTTCACTGGCTGGCACCAATCCGGCCAATTCATCGACCGCTTCGGCAAAGCTGCTTTCCTGGCACAAACGATCGCGCAAAGATTCGAGCTGATGGAACTGTTTCTTTTCCTGACGCCCAACCTGATCCAGTTGTTGCAATTGCCCCAGCAGGTCATCCAGCACCTCGTCCTGCTTGCGCAGCACCCCGGCCAGGTGTTTGAGCTGGCGACGATAGGAGCTGCGCCCCTGGGTGGCCCGTGCCAAGTTGATCTCTCGCACCAGGGCCTCCGGCAACACCAGCTGACTCAGCTGATTATCCGCCATTCCGGTCAATTGCTCCGCGATCAGTTCCACTTGCTTGGCCTGTTGCTTTTTCTTGGTCTTGCTCAAAACCTCTTCTGCCGGCTCGTTACGCTCTACCATCATCGCTCCTTAATGTCCCTGATCCCCCCGAAGGTCTGCAGAAACTACTCCGAATAGACCGGACAGGTCAACCTTTGCGCGCACCCGAGCCGATTCATCCGGGCAAGCGCTTCGGGTTGCAATGAAAAATGCGGCTTCGTCTTTGGTAAAGATGAATATTTTGCTATGCTAATGCGGTTAAGTAATCGGGAAAGGATAGTTATGGACTACGGTATCGATCGTGAACGCGCCCTTGAACTGCTCAAGCAATATCTGACCAACCCGAACCTGCTGAAGCACAGCCTGGCCAGTGAGGCGGTGATGCGCAGTCTGGCCCGCCATTTTGGCGAAGATGAAGAGTTATGGGGACTGACCGGCCTACTCCATGACCTGGATGTAGAGCTGACTCTGGACGATCTTTCCCGGCATACGCATGAAACGGTCAGGATTCTGCGCGCCGAAGGCGTGGCCGAAGAGATTCTCGAAGCCATCCGCATGCACAATGAACATGCCCACAACGACCGGCGCAGCCAGCGCTTTCATCACGCCCTGGCTGCCGGTGAGACCATTACCGGGCTGATCATCGCTACGGCGCTGGTCTACCCTGATAAAAAGCTGGCCAGCGTCAAACCGAAATCGGTTCGTAAACGTTATAAAGAAAAGCAATTCGCGGCCGGTGCGAATCGCGCTATCATTGCCGAATGCGAACAGCTCGGCCTGGCGGTCCCTGAATTCTGCGATCTCTGCCTGACAGCGATGCAGGGGATTGCTGCGGAACTGGACCTTTAGGCCGGCCCACGGAGCCCTATGAATCAGCAAGAACTCACTCGCCTGCTGGAATCCCTGGTGGCTGGTCAGGTCAGTGTCGCAGACACCGTCGATCGCCTGAAACAGCTGCCCTTTGAGGATCTCGGCATTGCCCAGATCGACCATCACCGCGAATTACGGCAAGGGGTCCCGGAAGTCATCCTCGGCGAAAGCAAGAGCCTTGAGCAGTTGAACATCATTCTCGGCGCCATGGCCAAAAAGGAGCGCAACATCCTGGTCACCCGGCTGGACAATGAAAAAGCCACCGCTTTGTGCAATCATTTCCCGGAAGGGGAATACGACAGCGTGGCCCGCACCTTCTGCCTGGTCAAGCAGAAAATCGCCGTCAGCGGCCAGGGCAAGATCCTGGTCATCTGCGCCGGGACCTCGGACCTGCCGGTGGCCCGGGAAGCCGTCATTACCGCGCAAATGCTCGGCAATGAGGTCGAGGAACTGATCGACGTCGGCGTGGCCGGAATTCATCGCCTGCTGGCCCGCCAGGAGCAACTGCGTTCGGCAGCAGTGCTTATCGTTGTCGCCGGCATGGAAGGAGCCCTGCCCTCCGTCATCGGCGGGCTGGTTGAAAAACCGGTCATTGCGGTGCCGACTTCGGTTGGCTATGGAGCAGCCTTTGCCGGCGTCGCAGCGCTGCTGGGCATGTTGAATTCCTGCGCCAGCGGTGTGACCGTGGTCAATATTGATAATGGCTTCGGAGCCGCATTTGCGGCGAACCGGATCAACCGTAAAACATCATAAACATCCCTCACCCCTAAAAGGTCACCATGAAAACGCTCTATCTTGATTCCTTTTCCGGTATTTCCGGAGACATGTTTCTGGGCCTGATGCTCGATTTCGGCCTGGACCCCGACCAACTCAAGCAGGAACTTGCCAAGCTACCGATAACCGGTTTTGAGCTGCAAATTTCCCGCGAACAGCGCCACGGCATCGAAGGCTGCCGCTGCCGGGTTATTTGTGCAGAAACCCATCATCATCGTCATTGGAGTGATATCGATCAGCTGCTGGCGACCAGCACCCTGGCCGCACCGATCAGCCAACTGGCGCGCAAGTTCTTCCGCCGCCTGGGTGAGGCCGAGGCAAAAGTTCACGGGATCGCCATTGATCAGGTCCATTTTCACGAAGTCGGGGCGATCGACGCCATTGTCGATCTGACCGGCGCGGCCATTGCCCTGCATTTGCTGGACATCACCAGCGTTCGCTGCGCCCCGTTGCCGTTGTCACGCGGCATGTCCCGCTGCGCCCATGGCGCGCTGCCACTGCCCGCCCCCGCAACCCTGGAAATCCTCCGCGGCAAACCGGTTTACGACAGCGGGATTGGCCAGGAACTGGTCACGCCGACCGGAGCAACCATCGCTGCCGAGATCGCCGAGTTTGGCCCCCTGCCCGCCTTGCCCCTCGGAGCGACGGCCTACGGTGTCGGTGGTTGGGAGCTGGAAGATCGCCCCAACCTGCTGCGCGGCATCCTCTTTGAAAACGTCGCTGCCCTGCCCGAGCAAGACAGCGTCCAGGTCCTGGAAACCCATATCGATGACAGCACCCCGGAAGTCCTCGGCAATCTGTTGGAACAACTGCTCGCGGCCGGCGCGCTGGATGCCGGTTATTCACCGCTGCAGATGAAGAAAAACCGCCCCGGCAACCTGCTGACCGTGGTCTGTCGGCCAGCCCAGGCCGAGCAGCTGGCCCAATTGATCATGCGGGAAAGCAGTGCTATCGGGGTGCGCGGCTCCCTGCAGCAACGCTACCGGCTCAACCGCCGCAGCAGCACCGTGCAGACGGAACTGGGGCAGGCGCGGGTCAAACTGCTCTTTTCCGGGACACAATTTCTGCGCCTGACCGCTGAATATGATGACTGCCGGGAGCTGGCTCGGCAAAGCGGCCAACCGCTCCAGCAGGTTTACCGCATCGTCGAAGAAACCGCCTATGCCAAACTCGATCTGAGCGCGCCGGGAGACGGCCATGAGTGAACCGTCCCCAAGCAACCGCAAAACGCCTTGGCTGACCCTGTTTTTGTCCAGCAACGCCGGCCTTGGCTATGCCCCGGTTGCATCCGGCACCTTCGGCACCCTGCTGGGAATCCCCTGTTACTACCTCATCTCCCGGCTCAATACGCCACTCCAGGCCTTGGCACTGCTGGCCGTGATTCTGCTAAGCTGCAAAATCTGCGATCTGGCGGGGAAACACTACCAGGAGCCGGACGATGGCCGCATCGTCATTGACGAACTGGCCGGCTACCTGGTCACCACCGCATTTTTGCCTTTCAGCTGGGGGATCGCCATAGCCGGGTTCTTCTGCTTCCGCCTGTTCGATATCTTCAAGCCGTTTCCGGCCAGCTGGTTCGACCGGGAGTGGAAAAACGGCCTCGGGGTCACCCTGGACGATGTCGTGGCCGGCATCTACGCCCTCATTTTACTGCGCCTCGGCCTGGCCCTGTTCGGCTGAGCGGTCAGGAGTCCACCATGTCCAATTTCGATATTGCCGTACTGACCACCGGGGACGAGCTACTCAACGGCGAATTGACCGACACCAATACCAGCACCATCGCCGAAATCCTCTCCCGCTGCGGCTATCGGTTGCGCTGCAGCCTGGCGGTTCCGGACCAGGAAAAAGAGATCATCGCGGCCCTCAATTATCTCGCCGCTCATGTCCGTTTTGTCATTGTCACCGGCGGGCTCGGTTCAACCCGGGATGACCTCACCGCCCGCGCCGCGGCCCGCACCTTTCAGCAGGCCCTGGTCATCAATGAAGAGGCGATGGCCATGATTCGCGACTGGTTCGCCCGGCGCAACCGCCCAATGGAACCGAGCAACGAGCGCCAGGCGCTGCTGCCGCAACAGGCCGTACCGCTGACCAACAGCCTTGGCACCGCTCCCGGCTTCCGGCTGCGGCATGGTCAGTGCGAGCTGTTTTTCCTGCCTGGGGTGCCGACGGAGATGAAGGCCATGTTTGAACGGGAAGTCCTGCCCCTGCTGCAGCAGGAGATCCCGCAGAGCAACCCGCTCCAGCAACGCACCTTCAAGCTGTTCGGCCTGCCCGAGCCACGGGTCAACCGGCTGATTCCTTACCGTGAGCTGCCGGAAGGGGTGGAAGTTGCCTTCGGCCTGGAATTTCCGCTGGTTCTGTTGAAACTGAAAGCCTATGGCGAGGATGGCGCACAAAAACTTGATCTGGCCGAAGCGCTGCTGCTGAAAAGCCTCGGCAATCACCTGCTCGCCCGCAACGAGGAGACCCCGGCTGGCAACGTCGGCAAGCTGCTGATCCAGGCAGGGCTGACCCTGTCTCTGGCCGAATCCTGTACCGGCGGTCTGCTGGCCAGCCTGCTGACCAGCGAAGCGGGCGCCTCGGCGTTTCTTGAACGCGGCGGTGTAACCTACGCCAACTCGGCCAAAATGGCCTGGCTCGGGGTTCCAGAGCAGGTTTTACAACAGTACGGAGCGGTCAGCGAGCAGTGCGCCCGGGCCATGGCCGGCGGCTTAAGGCGGAGCAGCAGAACCGATATTGCCCTGGCCATTACCGGGATTGCCGGGCCGGATGGCGGCAGCCCGGACAAACCGGTCGGGACCGTGTTTCTGGCCCTGGCCGGCGGGGAAGGGATTCATGTCAAGCGCTATCATTTTAGCGGGGATCGGGGGCAGGTTCAAAAAATGAGCGCCTACATGGCGCTGGAATGGCTGCGCCGTTATGCTTTACAGCAACTGAATCCGGCCCCCCCGACGGCTGCAGAATAACCACTCGACAGCTGTTTGAAAAACCTTTAATCTCTTACCTTAAGCAAGAAGGCCGGCTGAGCCCCGGAGAACGCCCAAAAACCGTCCGCTGTGTCTTTTTATGTCACAACGGAAGAGGACAATATGGGGAGTGCAGGAATGTTAAGTCAAAACGCCAAACCCACTGGAGGAAAACATGTCAGATGAAAACCGCAACCGTGCCTTGGAACTTGCCATGGGCCAGATTGAAAAACAGTTCGGCAAGGGCAGCATCATGCGCCTGGGCTCAGACTACCAAGTTCCGGCTGTGGAGACCATTTCGACCGGCGCACTCAGCCTTGATCTGGCACTCGGGGTCGGGGGTGTTCCCAAAGGCCGGATCATAGAAATTTTTGGCCCGGAGTCTTCGGGAAAAACCACCCTGGCCTTGCATATTGTTGCTGAAGTTCAGAAAAAAGGCGGGGTTGCCGCATTTGTCGATGCCGAACATGCCCTGGATATCCAATATGCCCAACACCTCGGCGTCAAAGCCGACGACCTGCTGGTCAGCCAGCCGGACACTGGTGAACAGGCTCTGGAAATCACCGAGATGCTGGTGCGCAGCGGTGCTATTGACGTGCTGGTGGTCGACTCGGTCGCCGCGTTGACCCCGCGCGCTGAAATCGAAGGAGAAATGGGCGACTCCCACATGGGCTTGCAGGCCCGGCTCATGTCCCAGGCGCTGCGCAAACTGACCGGCATCGTCAGCAAATCGCACTGCAGCATTATTTTTATCAACCAGATCCGCATGAAAATCGGCGTCATGTTCGGCAACCCGGAAACCACCACCGGCGGCAATGCCCTCAAATTTTATGCGTCGGTCAGGCTCGATATTCGCCGCATCGCTTCCCTCAAACAGGGACAGGACGTGGTCGGCGGCAGAACCAGGGTCAAAGTTGTCAAAAACAAGGTTGCGCCTCCTTTCAAACAGGCAGAATTTGATATTATGTATGGTGTTGGCATCTCCCGCGAAGGGGATGTTCTCGACCTCGGGGTTGATAACGACTTGGTCGAAAAAAGCGGCTCATGGTTCTCCTATAAAGGGGAACGGGTCGGCCAGGGGCGTGAAAACGCCAAACAATACCTCAAAGAGCATCCGGAAATGACCGATGAAATCGAAGCCTCGCTGCGGGAACTCTACGGCATCGGAGAAGGCAACCCGGTGATCCCGTCCACGGCGGAAGACTGAGAGGAATATAGGCGTTGTAGAACCCGGATTGCTGCCGAGCCCGCGCCGAAACGATGGCGGGAGTTTGTAGCAAGCCGTAAGTTATCACTAACCTCTGAATTGAAAAGTTAACCAGGGTGGGGCTATGAATCTGAACGACATACTGGCAATGGCACTGAAGTCGAACACCTCGGATATCCATATCAAGGCTGGTCTTCCACCGGTGTTCAGGATCGACGGCAACCTGCGACCGCTTCCCAAGGCCCCACGCCTGACCTCGGAGGCGGTGCGCAGCATGTGCGAAGCGCTCATGAACGACCGCCAGCGCGCCAAGTTTGAGGAATACTGTGAGGTCGACCTTGCCTACGGGGTGCCGGGGCTCGGCCGCTTCCGGGTCAATGTCTTTATGCAGCGCAACTCGGTTTCAGCGGTTTTCCGGGCCATTCCGTTCAAGGTCGCAACCCTGGAAGACCTGCTGATGCCGCCAATCCTGAAAAAAATCGCTCAGGAACAGCGCGGGCTGGTCTTGGTCACCGGAGCGACCGGGTCCGGGAAATCAACGACCCTGGCCGCGATGATCGATACGATCAACAGTAATCGGACGGCCCATATCGTCACCGTTGAAGACCCCATAGAATATTTGCATCGAGATCGTAAATGCATCATCAACCAGCGCGAAGTCGGCTTCGACACCGTTGGTTTTGCTCCGGCCCTGAAGAGCGCTCTGCGGCAGGATCCGGATGTCATTCTGGTCGGCGAAATGCGCGACCTGGAAACCGCTGAAACAGCGCTGGCTGCTGCCGAGACCGGCCACCTGGTCCTGTCGACCCTCCACACCATCGATGCCCCGGAAACCATCTCGCGGATCATCTCCATGTTTCCCCCGCACCAGCAGCGACATATTCGCCTGCAGCTCGCCAATGTCCTCAAGGGGGTCATTTCCCAACGGCTGATTCCGCGCATCGAGGGCCAGGGACGGGTTGCCGCGGTCGAAGTCATGATTTCCACCGCCCGGGTCCGTGAACTGATCGACGACCGCGAGAAGACCTCGCAACTGCGCGATGCCATTGCCCAGGGCTATACCACCTACGGCATGCAGACCTTTGACCAGGCGCTGATGGACCTGGTCAAACGGAAGGTCATCAGCTATGAGGAGGCGCTACGGCAAAGCTCCAATCCGGACGACTTCAAACTCAAGTTCTCCGGCATCGATTCAACCTCCGACACCTCCTGGAGCGATTTCGAACGCGGCAAGGAAGAGGAAGAGAAGCACACCGAGAACCAAGCAGAGCCGGAAAAGGATGACCAGGTCGAAATCGAACGCTTCTGATCCATTCGCTAGCGCGGTACGGATACTCTCCGGCCGGGATATGAGCGAAGCCGAATTGCGCCAGAGACTGGCCCGGTTCGGCTTTTCCGTTGCTGCCATCGACCAGGCCATTGGTAAATGCCTGGACTACGATTATCTCAACGACCGACGCTATGCGTTAGCGCGAACACGCAGCCTGGTTCGCAGCGGCAAAGGGGTCGGCCGGAAAATTCTCCTCGACCTCAAGCAGCGCGGCATTCCGGAAGCCCTTGCCCAGGAAGCCTGGGAAACCATCAGCGCGGAGTTGCCGCCGGAAACCATCCTCCGGGAGCTACTCGGCAGGCGCTTTACCGATTTCGACTATGCTCAGGCCAGTGACCGCGAACGCCGCCGGGTGGTTGGCTATTTGCAACGCCGCGGTTTTCCCCTTGAGCTGATCTTTGCCGTCCTGCGCGAAGGTGATTGGTCCTGAAACCCGCCCCATACGCACAGGCTGTAAAAACCGCCTGCCGAGCCCAGAGATAGACGTCTTCCATTCAACCCCTGGCTAAAGATCCGCCAGCAGCTCTTCGCTAGTCACCAGTTTGGCAAAAACACTGCCGAGGGCGGCGAGAAAGGCCTGCTGAACCGCCGCTGCAGGAACCGTCTCCCCGGACAACGCAACCAGGTCTCGGGTTGCGCAGGCATCGCTGACAAGGGTGCAAGAAAATCCGAGATCAAACGCCGCCCGCACCGTCGAATCGATGCACATGTGGGTCATGGCCCCGCAGACAAACAATTTTTCCGCAGCCAAGGCCTGCAGGCGTTCCAACAAAGCGGTGTCCCGAAAACCGTTCGGATAGTTCTTGGTGAGCACCGGTTCCGTTGGCAGCGGTTTGACACTGTCATGGATCTCCATTCCACTGGTCCCGGGCAGGAAAAAAGTGGCTCCGGGGCGGTTGGAGATATGCTGGATATGGATGACCGGCCAGCCCTGGTCGCGCCAATGCTTCAGCACCTTAGCCGCCCGGACCGCCGCCGCGTCAATGCCGATCAGCTCCATGGTCCCGCCGGGAAAATAATCGTTCTGCAGGTCAATCAACACAAGGACCGGATTCATCATAACAGCTCCTCTCTGGTAAACAGTTGCTCAACGGCCTGCCGAGTCCATGGCTGGGCCGGCAAAAACGCTTTTCCTCGATTTCTCTCAATGGTTACAGGGCGGGTTCCTTTGGGCTGGGCCTGCGCCGCACCCAAAAATAACCGGCGACAGCCAGCACCGTCACAATCACCCACAGCGGCGAATGGCAGAAGACCACCACAAAAAAACACCCCAACACAACAGCGGTCAGCCGTACCCAGCGGCAGGGAATCAGCCGGTACGCGGCCAGCAGCCCGATGGTCGCATTGGCGAGAAAAAATCCGTCGGCAAAGGCCACCAGTTGCTCAATTCCGACCCAGCCGGCCTCAACCAGTCCCAAGGTGGCTAAATGCGCGATGGTCAGCAACGTCAGGGCATAAACGGGAGCCCCCGTGCTGCTGCGCCGGGCCAGCAACACCGGCAACCAACCTTCCGCCGCCAATGCCGCCATCAGCCGAGCGACACCGCCGACAAACAGCAGACAGGTGGTGGTGCAAAGCGCCAGGGTCAGCCCGCCCATGAGCAGACCGCTGGCTTCGCCGTAGAGAGGGACGATAATCCGGGTCACCTGCCCGGTCTGGGGATAAATTCCGGGGTCGCCATATTGCACTGCGGCAGCGACAATCAGGCTGATCACACCGATGACTGCTGCCGAGCTTTTGACGGCAACCATGATCGTCCGCTGCGGATGACGCACCTCACCGCTGTAATTGCCGATCACTTCCCATCCGACAATGGTCCAGAACAATAATAACAGAGCATAGCCGAAGGCCGGGGGATCAAAGGTGGAAAAGACTGCCAATGGAGCCCGGTGCATCAGCAGGGTATCCAGACCGCCGGTCACCAGGATCAGCGCGGCCAGCGACGAACAGACCAGGCCGATGCGGCTGATATGGCGTAGTTCGCGTAACAGCAAGACCGCGCAGATCAGCAGCAAGCCTCCGGCAATCCAGTTGGTATGGGGACTGCCCGGACACAGGTAGGTGGCCGCCGTCAGCATCACCGCAACCGGGCCGAACAGCACCGCACCAGTCAGGTACAGGGAGGTCAGCAGCTTGACCCGCTCACCGAAGGCAACGCCAATGGCGGTGGTCACGCCGGCCGGGCCGGGATAAAGCAGGCTCAACCGGCCGAACACCAGCGCGAAACCGAATCCCGCCAGGATGATCAACAGCCAGGCCAGCAGGGCCCAGTCTCCGGCGGTTCGGTAGGCCAGCGGCGGCAGAATGATAATCCCCGAACCCAGAATCGGTCCAATGATCAATCCACTTAACAGAACCGGCCCGAGCTGGGGGGTAGGTTGGCTCGCCATCAGCAGGAATCTCCTTCGGAATTTTGGAACAACGAAAAGCTTGCTCTTGCCCTGAAAATAGACTTAAAGTACATGAATCACTCTAAATTTCCAGCGCAAAAAAATGAAGGGAGCGTTCGTTAAAATCGAACAGGATATGGAACTCAACCAGCTAAAATCCTTTGTCCGGATCGTCGAAACCGGCAATTTACGTAAAGCCGCGGACGCGCTCTTCATCAGTCAGTCCGCCCTGTCCCACCAGATCAAGGTCCTGGAAGAGCGGCTTGCTCTGCAACTATTCATCCGCACCTCAAAGGGCATGGAACTCACCGAACAGGGGCGGATTCTCTACTCCCATGCCATGGCTATCCTCAGCCAGGTTGATACCTTTCAGGAAAAGGCCCGGCAGTTAAGCGGCCGCACTACCCGGGCATTTAAAATCGGTATCAACACCCATGGCAAATTTCTCCAGGTCAGCCGGTTGAGCCGGGTCTTGAAAAATCACTTTCCCCGCAGCGAGTTTTTCTTCGTCTCCAGTCCGACCATCCACACCACAGCCATGCTGCGCGATAAACTGATCGATATCGGCTTTTTCTTCGGTGATAACCAGGCTCCGGACATCTCCACCCACCTGATCAGCCAGTGTCGGCTGCGCATCGTCATCCCCAATCAGCTCCTAAAACCGGGAACAGCTTCCCTGGACTGGCCGTTGCTGGCGCAGCTGCCGTGGATCTGGTCGGTCTACGATTGCCCGTTTTACGGCACCGTTTTGCGCCGCATGGCGGAAGAACAGTTGACCCCGAACCACGCCATCGACGCCATGGACGAAAGCGTCATCAAAGAGCTGATCATCGATGGCCAAGGGGTCGGAATCCTGCGTGAAGACGACGCCCGTGACGTCAGCTCCCAGGCCGACGTGACGATCTGGGAACAGGAAAGCTTCCTGGTCCCGCTCCAGATCGGCATGTTAAAAAGCAATCGTTCCCAGGCGATGTTTCGGAAAACTGCCGAGCTCATTGAACAGCTCTGGTGCTGAGGTTTTCCGCAGGCAGCAGAGACCGGGACAAAACCCTTTTCAATCCACGCTATTTCGATTATCATCCCACATTCAGCTGCGACTTATGGGTTGGCATCCGGAGTTTCCGGATGCCAACCCATAAGTTTTCAGATTAGAAACGAGCAATTTTTCGTTGTGGCAAGGAAATCAAGGGCTTATGCGGAGGCGTAGTTCTTTACGCCGCACAAATAAGCCCGCAGGTTGACACCGCCATGGCGGAAAAGGGCCGTTTCAGGACGACAACTAATTCAATTAAGAATCGCGATATAAATCAGTAACAGAAAGGTCCCTGGCAATGCTCACCGGTAATGAAATTCGTGCCCGTTTTCTAAAGTTTTTTGAACAGCGAGGCCACAGGATTGTGCCCTCATCCTCCCTGGTTCCCCACAACGACCCCACCCTGCTGTTTACCAACGCCGGGATGAACCAGTTCAAGGACTGCTTTCTGGGCGCGGAAAAACGCGACTACGTCCGTGCTACCACCTCGCAGAAATGCGTTCGCGCCGGCGGCAAGCACAACGACCTGGAAAATGTCGGCCGCACCGCACGCCACCACACCTTCTTTGAAATGCTCGGCAACTTCTCCTTCGGCGACTACTTCAAAAAGGAAGCCATCGCCTTTGCCTGGGAGTTTCTCACCGTCGATCTCGGCCTCGACAAATCCAGACTTTATGTCTCCGTCTATACCGACGACGATGAAGCGGCCGACATCTGGCATCATCAGGAAGGGATTCCGCGGGAGCGCATTTTCCGCTTTGAGGAAGACAATTTCTGGCAGATGGGCGACACCGGTCCCTGCGGCCCCTGTTCGGAGATTTTCTATGACAACGGCCCTGAGCTGAGCTGCGGATCCCCGGACTGTACGGTCGGCTGCGACTGCGACCGCTATATGGAGATCTGGAATAATGTCTTCATGCAGTTCGATCGCCAGGACGACGGTACCCTGATCCCCCTGCCCCGCCCCGCGGTCGATACCGGTATGGGTCTGGAGCGGATCACCACGGTCATGCAGGGCGTGCTCTCCAATTACGACACCGACCTGCTGCGTAACATCATCAGCCATATCGAACAGTTGGCCGGCAAGACCTACGGCAAGAATGATGAAGACGATGTCTCCATGCGGGTCATGGCCGATCACAGTCGGGCAACCGCTTATCTTATTGCCGATGGAGTGCTGCCCAGCAACGAGGGGCGCGGCTATGTCCTGCGGCGGATCATGCGGCGTGCCATGCGCCACGCCAAGATGCTCGGGTTTGAAGACCCGGTGCTGTTCAAGACCAGCGTTTTTGTGCTCGAATCCATGGCCAGCGCCTATCCCGAGGAAGCCGGCCGTAAGGAGTTTGTCGCCAAGGTAGTCCAGAATGAAGAAGAACGTTTTATCCAGACCCTCGGCAACGGCCTGCGTATTCTTCAGGACGAAATCGCCGGGCTGGCCGCTGCCGGCCAGCAGGTCATCCCCGGGGAAACGGTCTTCAAACTCTATGACACCTACGGCTTCCCCCTTGATCTGACTGCCGACATCGTCGAAAAAGACGGCTATCGCCTTGACGAAGAAGGCTTTGAACGCTGCATGGAAGCGCAGCGAGCCAAGGCCCGCGAGCATTGGAAAGGCTCCGGGGAAGAAGCCATCTCTGGAATCTACAAACAACTGGTTGACCAGGGTATGCGCAGCGAATTCAGCGGCTACCTGAAACTGACCGATCAAGGCCAAGTCCTCGCCCTGCTCCGCCAGGGGCAACCAGTAGCTGAAGCGGCCTGCGGGGAAACCGTGGAAGTCATCACTTCGGCCACCCCCTGTTACGGGGAATCGGGCGGCCAGGTCGGCGATACCGGCCAAATAGAGACCGCGGCGGCAAAACTGACCATCATCGACACCAAGAAACCGTTGCCCGACCTGTATGTTCACCTCTGCGAGGTGGTCACCGGCGCCATCAAGACCGGCGACCAGGCCACCATCAGCGTCGACGCGGAACGCCGTCAGCGGATTGTCATCAATCACACCGCAACTCACCTGCTGCAGGCTGCCCTGCAGAACCAGCTCGGCGATCACATCAAACAGGCCGGCTCTTTGGTCACCCCGGAACGGTTGCGTTTTGACTTCACCCATTTTTCCCCGGTGTCAGCTGCAGAGCTGAGCCAGATCGAGGCCGAAGTCAACCGGCAGATTCGTGTCAACGCCCAGGTCAACACTGAGCAGATGGCTGCCGACGATGCGAAAAAAGCCGGGGCCATGGCTCTGTTCGGAGAAAAATACGGCACCGAGGTCAGAGTGATCTCGGTCGGCGATTACAGCATGGAATTATGCGGCGGAACCCACGCCCAGGCCGCCGGGGATATCGGGCTGTTTAAAATCCTCAGCGAAGGCGGGATCGCCGCCGGCGTCCGCCGGATTGAAGCGGTCACCGGCCAGACCGCCCTCGACCTGGTGCAGCAGCAGCAGAAAACCCTGCTGCATCTCGCCGAAATGGTCAAAAGTGATCCCCAGCAACTGGAAACCCGCCTTGGCAAACTGCTTGAACATCAACGGGAACTGGAAAAAGAACTGGAACAACTGCAGGCCAAGATCAATGCCGAGCGGAGCGGGGAGCTGATCGATCAGGCCCAACTGGTCGGCGACATCAAACTGCTGGCCGTCAAGGTTCCCGGCAGTGACGGCAAGGGACTGCGGGAATTTTCCGACCAACTGCGCGATAAGCTCGGTTCCGGAGTGCTGGTGCTGGTCTCCGATGCCGGGGACAAAGTCGCGCTGCTGGTGGCAGTGACCAAAGACCTGACCGGTCGGGTCAAAGCCGGTGACCTGATTCGACCGCTGGCAGAAATTGTCGGCGGCCGTGGTGGTGGCCGGCCAGAGCTGGCCCAGGCCGGCGGCCCGGACACCGCCAAGATAGAGGCTCTGCTTCAGGCGGCTCCGGAACAACTCAAAAAAATGCTGGACTAAACGTCCCCTGTTGGCAACGGCACCGCTTTGCAGCCTGGCTGCAAAGCGGTGTTTTTTTAAAATGATTCGTCCCCGGCAACAAATATTCAACCAGCTTGTTATACTGTTTTTCATCGTGCTGTTTCCGCAGAAATCTCCCACTCTCAATGCTTTCAACCGGCTGGATGGTTCCCGTGCAAAGCAGATGACAAAGGGTGGCGGGCGATAACAAACTGGTGAAAAAAGCCAAAAAGGCACAAGGAATGGTCGGCAACAACAATGCTCCGCTACTGCAAGTTGTTGTTTTTGTAAGGTTGGGAAAATCGATGTTTTCCAACCGGGCTTGAAAAAGTTACCGGATGAACTTCTTCAATAACTTAGTCGAGTTGGATTGATGGATACTGCATTTGGCAAAAAAGACCACAAGAGCCTGCTGATTGTCGATGATGAGCCGATCATCCGCGAACTCTGTGCCAGCGCTTTGTATACCTACCATATCCTGTTGGCGGAAAACGGTCTGGAAGCGTTAAAAATCCTCGAAAACTCCGAAGTGGATGTCGTCCTCAGCGATGTCATCATGCCGGGACTCGGCGGACTGGAGCTGCTGCAGCAGATCAAACAGCAGCGCCCCGACCTGGCGGTCATCCTGATGACTGGCTATTCTGACAAAGAGCTGATTCTGGACGCGCTCAAAGCCGGCGCCGACGACTTCATCAACAAGCCGATCAATATCCTTCAACTCAGCACCACGGTCAGTAAGGTCTTAGAAAAGCAGGAGATTCGTGAAGAGTTGGCCGCTCTGAAGCGGACCGACAAGCTGAAAAGCGATTTCCTCGGGCTGATTTCCCATAAGTTGAAAACCCCGGCTACGGCCATATCCCTGTTCATCCAGAATATCGCCGACGGCATCGAAAGCCCCAATGACGCGGATTTTCAACAGATGGTCAGCATGGTCCAAGTCGAGACGGTTCATCTCGAACAGCTGATCCAGGATCTGCTCTATTTCAGTGAAGCGACCTTGACCGACGAAGACCTGCCGCTGGAAAAACTCGATTTGGGAAAAATTGCCGATCAGGTCGCCCTGGCTCTGGGACCGGCCGCGGCGGGTCGCCATATTGCATTTCACATCAACCTTGAGAGCCTTCCGGACAAACCGGTGCTACTCAATCCGCAACGCATCAACTTTGCTATTCGTGCGCTGCTCGACAATGCCATCAAGTTTACCCCGGACGGCGGCTCCGTCTCCTTGACCGGCGAGGTGGTAGGTGATCGCATTATTCTCCGCATCAAGGATACCGGTATCGGCATTCCCCAACAGGAATTAACCAAAATTTTCAATAAATTCTACCAAGTTGACCCGGAGCATACCGGCCAGGTCAGAGGGTTTGGTCTGGGGCTTTATTATGCCCGTGATTTTATTCGCAGCATGAACGGACAGCTTTATATCGACAGCCAAGCACAACAGGGAACAACCGCGACCATTGCCTTCCCCTTACCGGCCTAGTATCCTATACGGTTAGTTCGCTATCCCAATTCCGGTCATTTTTGCCACTGTCAAGGTTCTGCCTGCCCGGCCCGGTCTGCCCCGGGGTTTTATCCGGCGGCCCAAATGAGCCAACCACACCGGACAGGAGGCATTTCCTGGCGAACAAAATTTACAAATCACCCCAAAACCTCGCTTTAAGCTCTTTTTTATACCTCCTTTTTTATGTTATCTTTCGTCTTTCCACCAACCGGGCAAAGCGCCCGAACACTGCGGAGAAAACCATTGTTTAAAGGAACCACGATCTGTTGCGTCAGACATAACGGTAAAGTCGCCCTGGCTGGTGACGGTCAGGTCAGCCTCGGCAATACGGTCATGAAACATGGCGCCCGTAAAATCCGCCGGCTCTATCAGGACCGCATCCTGGCCGGGTTCGCCGGCAGCACCGCGGACGCCTTTACCCTATTCGAAAAGTTCGAAGCCAAACTGCAGGAGTTTCGCGGTAACCTGCCGCGAGCAGCGGTGGCTTTGGCCAAGGACTGGCGGACCGATCGGGTCCTGCGCCGTCTGGAAGCCCTGCTGATTGTGGCTGATGCTGAAGCGACTCTGGTGATTTCAGGAGCCGGTGACGTCATCGAACCGGATGACGGAGTCGCCGCTATCGGTTCAGGCGGCAGTTTTGCCTTGGCTGCAGCACGCGCCCTGGTTGAGAATTCTGAGCTGAGTGCCGACCAGATCGTCGAGAAAGCGCTGCACATCGCCGCCGATATCTGTATCTATACCAATGACCGTATTGCTGTTGAGGTTCTTGCGTGACAAATTTCACCCCGAGAGAAATCGTTTCCGAACTGGATCGCTATATTATCGGCCAGAATGACGCCAAACGCGCCGTTGCTGTCGCCTTGCGTAACCGTTGGCGGCGCCAGCAGGTTCCTGCCGAGCTGCGCGACGAGATCGCCCCGAAAAACATCATCATGATCGGTCCGACCGGGGTCGGCAAAACCGAAATCGCGCGCCGGCTGGCTAAACTGGCCCAGGCTCCCTTTATCAAGGTCGAAGCCAGCAAATTTACCGAGGTCGGCTATGTCGGCCGTGATGTCGAAAGCATGGTCCGTGACCTGCTTGAGCTGGCCATCAACATGGTCAAAGAAGAAGAAACCCGGAAAATGCGCATCAAAGCCGAGGCCAACGCGGAAGAGAAACTGCTTGACCTGTTGCTGCCCGGGGAAACCGACCGCTCTCCCGACAAGCAGGAACAGCGCCAGCATACCCGCGACCGGCTGCGCAAACTGCTGCGCATGGGCGAACTGGATGAGCGCTTTGTGGAGATCGAAACCCAGGTCAGCAGTATTCCGACCATGGGGGTCTTCAGCCCGCAGGGCAATGAAGAGCTGGGGATGAACATCAAAGAAATGTTCGGTAACCTGCTGCCTAAAAATACCAAGCGCAAGCGGGTCAAAGTCAGCGAGGCCCGGCAGCTGCTTATTGAAGAAGAAGCCGAGAAACTCATCGACATGGAAAACGTGACCACCCTGGCCCGGGAACGTACCGAGCAGAACGGGATCATTTTTATCGACGAGATCGACAAGATCGCCAGTCGTGAAGGGGGTCACGGTCCGGAAGTCTCCCGCGAAGGTGTGCAGCGGGACATCCTGCCCATTGTCGAAGGGAGTACGGTCAATACCAAGCATGGCGCGGTCAAAACCGACCACATCCTGTTCGTTGCGGCCGGGGCCTTCCATATCGCCAAACCCGCGGATCTGATTCCGGAATTGCAGGGACGGTTCCCGATCCGGGTCGAACTGGACAGCCTTGGCGAGGACGATTTTTATCGTATTCTGACCGAACCAAAAAACGCCCTGATTCGACAGTACAAAGAGCTGATGAAAACCGAAGGGATCAGCCTCGCATTTGACGACGAAGCGATCCGAGAAATCGCCAGGATGGCCAAAATGGTCAACGACCGGACCGAAAATATCGGTGCCCGGCGCCTCCACACGATCATGGAAAAACTCCTCGAAGAGCTGTCTTTTTCGGCGCCTGAGCTGGCTCAGGAGGATATCCAGATCAGCGCCGAGGAGGTCCGACGACGATTGTCGGAGATCAGCAAGGACGAAGATCTGTCGCGTTATATTCTTTAATTCTGTCTGCCGGGTTCAACACCTTCAGCGCGGACCGGAATCTGCCCAATGGGGTCAGAGCAAACCGGGACTCCAGCGCAAAGCCTGCTGAATCTTGACAGATATTCACGCGCCCGCCTCTGGCCGCGGCTAATAAGCCCGCCGCAAGGGTGCATACAGGATCTGAACTATGCAGGAATTGATTGGAAAAGCCAATGTACTGATGGAGGCGCTCCCTTGGATCAAGCGTTTCTACGGTAAGACCATCGTTATCAAATACGGCGGCAACGCCATGGTCGATGAAAAACTCAAGGAGGGGTTCGCCCGCGATATCATTCTGATGAAATATATCGGGCTCAACCCGGTGGTCGTCCACGGCGGCGGACCGCAGATCGGCAAAGTGCTCGACGCCATGAAGATTGAGAGCCGCTTCGTCCAGGGGATGCGGGTCACCGACAGCGCCACCATGGATGTGGTGGAAATGGTGCTCGGCGGTAAAGTCAACAAAGAGATCGTCGCCAACATCAACCGCTATGGCGGCAAAGCGGTCGGGATCACCGGCAAGGACGGTGGCCTGATTCGCGCCCGAAAACTGGAAATGACCGCCATCAATCCGGAGACATTGACCCCGGAAATTATCGATATCGGCATGGTCGGCGAGGTTGAAACCGTCGATCCCATTATCATTAACGCCCTGGAGAAAAGTAACTTTATTCCGGTGATCGCCCCTATCGGCAGCGGCCTGAACGGGGAAACGTTCAACATCAACGCCGACCTGGTCGCAGGCAAGATCGCCGGCGCGCTGGCAGCGGAAAAGCTGATTCTTTTGACCGATATCGAAGGGGTTAAAGACAAAGAGGGCAAGCTGATTTCGACCATCGATATTCAGCGGGTTCCCGACCTGATCAACAACGGCACCATTTCCGGCGGCATGATCCCCAAAGTGAACTGCTGTGTGGATGCCGTGGAAGAGGGGGTCGCCAAAACCCATATCATCGACGGGCGGATGGAACATGCCTGCCTGCTGGAAATTTTTACCGACAAAGGCATCGGCACGGCCGTAGCGAGGTACAACGGATGAAAACGTCACAAGCATGGATTGATCGGGGCCTCGCCCATGTCGCCAAAACCTACGGCCGGTATCCGATCGTCGCCGCCAGCGGTGCAGGTTGCTGGCTGACCGACATTGATGGTAACCGCTACCTCGATTTTCTCGCCGGGGTCGCGGTCAACAATCTGGGACACTGCCATCCGGCCGTGGTCAAGGCGCTACAGGAACAGGCCGCCACTCTGATTCACTGTTCCAATTACTACCATATCCCCAGCCAGATCGAGCTGGCCGAGTTGCTCTGTGCCAACTCCTTTGGCGACCGGGTGTTCTTCTGCAACTCGGGAGCCAGGCCAATGAGGCGGCTATCAAGCTGACCCGCAAATACTGTGCGGAAAAATATGCCGGCCAGCGCTTTGAAATCCTCACCGCCAAAGCCTCTTTTCACGGCCGCACCCTGGGCACCCTGAGCGCCACTGGCCAGGAAAAAATTCAACAGGGGTTCAGCCCGCTGAGCCCGGGTTTCAAATACATCCCCTACGGTGACCTGGACGCGCTGAAGGCGGCCGTCAGCCCACAAACCGCTGCGGTCATGCTCGAACCGATTCAGGGAGAAGGCGGCGTCAATGTCCCCCCGGCCGGTTATTTGAAAGCGGTTCGGGATTTCTGCGATGAGCACGAACTGCTGTTGATCTTCGACGAAATTCAGGTCGGCCTGGGGCGGACCGGAACCCTCTTTGCCTACCAGCAGGAAGGGATCGAGCCGGATATTCTGACCCTCGCCAAGGCCCTCGCCGGCGGCCCGCCCATCGGCGCGATGATCGCCCGCAATCCCTATATCGATGTCCTCGGGCCGGGGACGCACGGTTCGACCTTCGGTGGCAATCCGCTGGTCACCACCGCGGCCGTCGCCACCATGAAAGTCCTGCTCGAAGGCAGTGTGCTCGCCAACTGTGTGACCATGGGCGAATACCTGCGCAGCAAGCTGGAACAGCTTAAGGATAAGTACCCCGTTATTACTGAAGTCCGCGGCCGCGGCCTGATTCTGGGCATGCAACTGAGTATCGAAGGTGGCGGCATTGTCAAAACTGCGCTGGAGCGCGGCTTGTTGCTCAACTGTACGGTCGGCACAGTCCTGCGCTTTGTGCCACCGCTCATCGTGACCAGCGCTGAAATCGATCAGATGATCGCCACTCTCGACGGTATTTTAGCTGAACTTTAAATGGTTGCAGCGCCCGGGAGGAGCCTTTCCCGGGTGCAGCAAGTCCGTATCAGGAGATATAAAATGAACAAAGACTTTCTGTCCATTTCCGATTGGTCGGTGGAAGACCTGGAAGGGATCTTCACCCTGACCGCCGAACTGAAGCAGAAGCAGAAGGAAGGCACCCCGCACCGGCTTCTCGAAGGCCAGACCCTGGGGATGATTTTCGAAAAAAGCTCGACCAGAACCCGGATTTCCTTTGAAGTCGGCATGTATCAGCTGGGTGGGCACGCCCTGTTCCTGCATTCCGGCAACACCCAGATGGGCCGCGGGGAACCGATCAAGGACACCGCCAGGGTCATGGCGCGCTACTGTGACGGAATCATGATCCGGACCTTTTCCCATGCCGTGGTCGAGGAGTTTGCCCAGCACAGCTATGTGCCCATCGTCAACGGGCTGACCGATCTCTGTCACCCCTGCCAGGTCATGGCTGACCTGTTCACCGTTATCGAACACAAACAGGACTATCGCAACCTCAAATACTGCTGGATCGGCGATGGCAACAACATGGCCAACAGCTGGATCAACGCCGCCGCGACCTTTGGTTTTGAGCTGCGGGTAGCAACACCGGCCAACTACCAGCCCAATGCCGAGGTCATTGCTAAGGCCCGTCAGGCCGGGGTGAAACTGCTGCTCACCGCAGATCCGCGTGAAGCGGCAGCCGGCGCGGACGTCCTGAACACCGACGTCTGGGCCAGCATGGGTCAGGAAGCCGAACAGCAGGAGCGCGAACAGGCCTTTAAAGGATTCCAGATCAACAGCGACCTGCTGAAGTTGGCCGCTCCGGAAGCCGTGGTCATGCACTGCCTGCCGGCTCACCGCGACGAAGAGATCACCGATGAGGTCATGGAGGGCCCGCAGTCGATCATTTTCGATGAAGCGGAAAACCGCCTGCATGTCCAAAAAGCGATCCTGGCCACCCTGATGGCACGCTAAAATGCTGATTTCCTGCCCCTGGTGCGGATTTTCCAAAACCGTCGCCGAACAGCAGATCCCCGCGGGAGTCTCCCGGGTGACCTGTCCCAAATGCGGGCAGGGGTTTCCGCTCCCAAGCCAGGAGGACGCTGCACCGGTCCGGAACACCACCGAAGGGCAGGAGGAGCAGCCGGTCCGTGAAACGCACACTGCAGCCGAGGCACTCCCCAAGGCCGGATTCTGGATCCGCCTGGTTGCTGCGGTTGTCGATATGATCATTGTGTTTACCCTGCAGTTTGTGCTCGGAGCGGCGCTAGCCTTTGCCGGCGTCGTCTCCCTGGGCTTCAGCGAAGGGAGCGTCGGCAGCCTGGCCGTGTTGGTGCAAATTTTCAGTTATGTCCTGAGCTTTGCCTATTACATCGTCTTTACCGGTTATTGCGGCCAAACTCCGGGGAAGATGGCCCTGCGCATCAAGGTGATCAGACGCAACGGCAGCCAGATCGGTTTCGGCCGGGCTGCGTTCCGGGAGATTCCAGCCAAATTCATCGCCGCCATCATCTTCGGCATCGGCTATTTGATGGTCGCATTTGACGAGCAGAAGCAGGGCCTGCATGATCGCATGGCAGATACCTATGTCATCAAACTGTAAAATGGTCTCTATTCATCGGAATATTTTCTAGAATGATTTAAAATTGAGGAGCGAACCCGGCCAGAAGTTAGAAGCTTCGCCAAACCGGCCACCGAAAAAGTTCAGGAGTCGGTGCTGTTCGCTCTAACCACCAAGGAGCTTAGCAATGAGTAAACAAGGACAAGTCAAAAAAGCGGTACTCGCCTATTCCGGCGGGCTGGATACGTCGATCATCCTCAAGTGGCTGATCGAGGAATACGGTTGTGAAGTGGTCGCCTTTTCCGCCGACCTCGGTCAGGGTGAAGAACTGGATCATATTCCGGAAAAAGCCAAACAGACCGGGGCAAGTGCTTGCCACATCCTCGATCTGAAGGAAGAATTCGCCCGTGATTTCGTGTTCCCCATGTTCCGGGCCAATGCCATTTACGAGGGCCGCTATTTTCTCGGCACCTCCATCGCCCGGCCACTGATCTCCAAGGCACAGATGGAAATCGCCGCCAAGGAAGGAGCTGACGCGGTCTCCCACGGTGCCACCGGGAAAGGCAACGACCAGGTTCGGTTCGAAATCTCCTATTATCATTTCGATCCTTCGGTCAAGGTCATCGCGCCCTGGCGGGAATGGGACCTGAACAGCCGCTCCGCCCTGGAAGCCTATGCCAAGAAACACGGTATCCCGGTGCCGACCAGCAAAAAGTTCCCCTGGAGTTCCGACCGGAACCTGCTCCATATCTCCTTTGAAGGGGATGTCCTGGAAAATCCCTGGACCGAAGCTCCGAAAGAGATGTATGTGCTGACCGTCGCTCCGGAAGATGCCCCTGATCAGCCGGAATACGTCGAAATCGAGTTCGAAAAAGGGGACGCGGTCGCCATCAACGGCGAGCGACTGTCACCGGCTCAGTTGATGCTGAAACTGAACGAACTGGGCGGTAAACACGGCATCGGCCGGGTCGATCTGATGGAAAACCGCTATGTCGGCATGAAGAGCCGCGGGGTCTATGAAACCCCCGGCGGCACCATCCTCGAAGAAGCCCACCGGGCCGTCGAATCGATCACCATGGACCGCGAGGTCATGCACCTGCGCGATTCGCTGATTCCGCGTTACGCGGATATGGTTTACAACGGTTATTGGTTCGCTCCCGAGCGGATCGCCCTGCAGGCCCTCATCGACCAGACCCAGCAAACTGTCAACGGTAAAGCCCGGATCAAACTCTACAAGGGCCATTGCCGGGTGGTCGGCCGTGACTCCGCCACCGACAGCCTGTTCAATGTCGATTTCGCCACCTTCGAAGCCGATGAGGTGTACAACCAGGCGGATGCGGAAGGTTTTATCAAACTGAATGCTCTGCGTTTGCGCATTGCTGCCATGCAGCGCTTGGCCCAAAAATAATGACCTCCTGCACCGGTCGTGGCACAACGATTTTTGCGCCACGACCGGTGCAGACAGTACTACCGGAGCCGGAGGGTTCCCAACGGAGAAGAAATGAGCAGTAAATTGTGGGGCGGTCGTTTCACCCAACCGACCGATAAGTTTGTCGAAGAATTCACCGCTTCGATCGAGTTCGATCAGCGCCTGTACCGTTATGATATCGCGGGCTCCAAAGCCCATGCTGAAATGCTCGGCCGGCAGGGGATCATCGAGCCGGACGCAGCAGCACAGATCATTGCCGGCCTCGACGCTATTCTGGCCGACATTGAAGCCGGGAAAATCGAATTTTCCGTGGCCCTCGAAGATATCCACATGAATATCGAAGCCCGGCTGATTGATCGGATCGGCGCAGTGGGCGGCAAGCTGCACACTGGCCGCAGCCGCAACGACCAGGTCGCCGTTGATATCCGGCTCTACCTGCGCGATGAAATCGATATCGTGCTCGGATTTTTGGCCCGGCTGGAAGCTGCGCTGGTGGCCCAGGCACAGCAGAATCTCGATGTCATCATGCCAGGCTATACCCATTTGCAGACCGCCCAGCCGGTACTGTTCAGTCATCATATGCTGGCCTACCGGGAAATGATCGCCCGCGACATCAGCCGACTGCAGGACCTGCGCGCTCGTTTCAATGTCATGCCTCTCGGCGCTGGAGCCCTGGCTGGAACGACCTTCCCTATTGACCGCGAATGGGTTGCAGAACAGCTCGGTTTCACCGGTGTGACCCGCAACAGCCTGGACAGTGTCTCGGATCGCGATTTCGCCATTGAATTCTGCAGTTTTGCCGGGATTCTGATGATGCACCTATCGCGCCTATCCGAAGAGCTGATCCTCTGGTCGAGCGCCGATTTCAATTTCATCGAACTGTCCGATGCCTTTTGCACCGGCAGCTCGATCATGCCACAAAAGAAAAACCCGGATGTTCCCGAACTGGTCAGGGGGAAGACCGGGCGCGTCTACGGCAACCTGATGGCGCTGCTAACCCTGATGAAATCCCTGCCGCTCGCCTACAACAAGGACATGCAGGAAGATAAGGAACCGCTCTTCGATACCATCGACACCATCAAGGGGAGCGTAAAGGTTTTTGCCGACATGATCGCCCAGATGAAAGTCAAAGCGGACAACATGCGCATCGCCGCGGCGCGTGGTTTTTCCACCGCCACCGATGTCGCCGACTATTGTGTCCGTAAAGGCCTGCCCTTTCGCCAGGCCCATGAAGTGGTCGGCAAAACCGTCCGTTACTGCGTTGAGACCGGCAAAGACATTCCAGAACTCAGCCTGGCCGAATTCAGGGAATTTTCCGCGCTGATCGATGAGGATATTTACGATTACGTCACCCTTGAAGCCTCGGTCAATGCCCGTAAAGCGACCGGCGGAACGGCTCGCGAAGCGGTCGAGCGGGAACTGGCCCGACTCAAGGACGCTTGAAATGATGCCGCTCAATAAAAAATTCCTGCTGTTGCTAGCCGTCACTTTCGCGCTGGCGGCCTGCGGCAGAAAAGGCCCGGTCCGCCCGCTCCATGGCAGTGCCCCGGACAACAGTGTCTACTCGACTGCAAACCCGCCACAGGACTGTTGTAACTGACTGTTTTCAAAGTCTTTCCCTCGGCTCTCCAGAGGAGCAGAGCTTTACTTTCAGTGGGTGGTATGTTAACAATTACAGTTTATCCAACTGCCCTAAAGGGAGGAAAAAATGTTTCACGGATCCATGGTGGCCCTGATCACCCCCTTCAATGAAGAGGGACAATTTGATGAGGACAGCTACCGCCAACTGATTGAGTTCCAGATCGAAAACGGAACCGATGTCATCGTTCCCTGCGGTACAACCGGGGAATCGGCGACCCTCAATTACGAAGAACACAACCAGGTCATTAAAGCCTGTATCGAACAAGTCAACAAACGGATTCAGGTCGTCGCCGGGACCGGTTCAAATTCGACCGCCGAAGCTATCGAGATCTCGCGCCACGCCAAAGAGTTGGGGGCGGACGGCCTGCTGCTGGTGGCCCCATATTATAATAAGCCGTCTCAGGAAGGGCTGTATCAGCATTTCAAAGCCCTCGCTGAAGATGTCGCCTTGCCGCAGATTCTTTATAATGTCCCCGGCCGAACCGGCACGAACATGAGCGCAGCCACGACCATTCGCTTGGCGGAATTCGCTAATATTGTCGGCATTAAAGAAGCCTCCGGCGATCTGACCCAAGCCAGCGAAATCATCGCCCGGGCCGGTGATAAAATTGCGGTGATCTCCGGGGATGACTTTCTGACCCTGCCGATGATGGCCTGCGGTGGCAAAGGCGTGATCTCGGTCACCGCCAACATCATGCCGGCGCAGGTCAAAGCCATGGTCCAGGCGGTTTTCGACAACCGCTGGGAGGACGCCCGCCAGCTGCACCTGGAGTTGCTTGATGTCCACCAGGCGATGTTTGTGGAATCGAACCCGGTACCGGTCAAAACCGCGGCCGGCCTGCTCGGCCAGTGTCGCCCCGATGTTCGTCTGCCCCTGTTCAGCCTGCAGCAAGGTTCCCTGGACAAACTTCAGGCCGTGTTGCGCAAGCATGAGCTGATCTGAGCAGCGGGCAGCAGATGGGGAAAAACACCCCGCTGCCCTGCCAATAAATTGTTGTTGAAGGAAGAAAAATGATGAAAGTTGCCATAGTCGGAGCAGCCGGCCGGATGGGCGGCCGCCTGATTCATGCGGTCGGAGAAGCACAAGGTCTTGAGCTGGTCGGTGCAACCGAACGCAGCGGACATCCGCAGCTCGGGATGGATGCCGGCCTGGTGGCCGGCGCAGGTGAGCTTGGCGTCACCATCAGCGCCGACCTGGCCGCAGTCATGGAACAGGCCGATGTGCTCATCGACTTCACCTTCCCGGAAGTGACCCTGCAGAACATGGAGATCTGTGCCCGGTTGGGGAAAATGATCATCAGCGGTTCCACCGGCTTCACCCCCGACCAGAAAGCCCGGGTTGCACAATATGCCGAGCAGATCCCGGTGATTCTTGCGCCGAACATGAGCGTCGGCGTCAACGCCTGTTTCAAACTGCTGAAAGAGGCCGCCAGAATTCTGGGGGATGATTTCGACGTTGAAATCGTCGAGCTGCACCATAACAAAAAGAAAGACTCCCCGTCCGGCACTGCCGTGCGCATGGGTGAGGTGGTCGCCGAAACCCTGGGCCGAGATTACAACCAGGTGGCCAATTACCACCGGGAAGGGATGTGCGGCGCACGCAGCAAGGACGAAATCGGCATGCAGACCGTACGCGGCGGCGATATTGTCGGCGAACACACCGTCTATTTCATCGGCATGGGAGAACGCATCGAAATCAGCCACCGCGCCATGAGCCGGGACATGTTCGCCCGCGGCGCAGCCCGGGCCTGCCAATGGTTACAGGGCAAAGGACCAGGGCTCTACGACATGCAGGATGTCTTGGAATTGAACTGATTTATTCGGTCTGCCGCTACGGAGTCACACAATGAAACAACGACTGCTGCTGGTGTTCCTGATCATGCTGCTGGTGCTGTTGGCCGGTTGTGAAACCTTCCGCGGCCTGGGCAAGGACATGGAAAAGGCCGGTGAATGGGTGCAGGAAAAGGCCCAGTAATCGATCACATTGAAACAAGGCGGTTTGCTACAACAAGCCGCCTTTAACTTATCTGTTTATTTGACCAATCAGGAGATTCATCAATTATGGCACTTATCAACGAAAATTATCTGAAACTCAAAGCAGGTTACCTGTTTCCGGAAATTGCCCGTCGGGTACGCGAATTCAGCAGCGCCAACCCCGCTGCCAAGGTCATCCGCCTCGGTATTGGCGATGTGACCCAACCCCTGGCTCCGGCGGTCCTGAAAGCCTTTCACGAGGCCGTGGACGACCTGGGAACCACGGAAAAATTTGCCGGTTACGGCCCGGAACAAGGCTATGACTGGCTCTCCGAAGTGCTCATCGAGAAATGCTTCAAACCGCTGGGTGTCGAACTGAAGACCCATGAGATCTTCATTTCCGACGGTTCCAAGTGCGACTGCGCCAACATGCTCGATATTTTTGCTCTCGATAATAAAGTGGCCATCGGCGATCCGGTCTACCCGGTCTACAACGATACTAACGTCATGGTTGGCCGGACCGGTGAAGCCGATGAAAAGGGCTACTACAAAGGGGTCGTTTACATGCCCTTCACCGAGGAGAACAACTTCGTGCCCGAGTTGCCAAAGGAAAAGGTGGATATCATCTACCTCTGTTTCCCCAACAACCCGACCGGCACCGTGGCCAGCAAGGACGAGTTGAAAAAATGGGTTGACTACGCCAACGCCAACGATGCGGTGATTTTCTTTGACGCCGCCTATGAAGCATTCATCACCACCCCGGGCATCCCCCACTCCATCTACGAAATCGAAGGAGCCAAAAGCTGCGCCATCGAATTCCGCTCCTTTTCCAAAACCGCCGGTTTCACCGGCGTGCGTTGCGGCCTGGTGGTGATTCCTGATGAGTTGAAAGGGACCAAGCAGAACGGCGAAAAACATCCCCTTAACAAACTCTGGCTGCGCCGCATGACCACCAAATTCAACGGCACATCCTACCCGGTTCAGAGAGCCGCGGCAGCGGTCTATTCTGAGGAAGGTTGGCAGCAAACCAGGGAGATCATCGATTACTATATGGAAAACGCGCGGATTATCCGCGAAGGTCTGGCCGAAGCCGGCATCACCTGCTACGGCGGAGTCGATTCCCCCTACATCTGGCTGAAAACCCCACAGGGCCTGAGCAGCTGGGATTTCTTCGACAAGCTGCTCAGCGAATGTCACGTCGTCGGCACCCCGGGTAGCGGCTTCGGTCCAAGTGGCGAAGGGTATTTCCGCCTTTCAGCCTTCGGTGACCGGGACAACATCAAAACCGCTGTGGAACGTATCAAAAATAAATGGGGCAACTGATCTTTCCTTATCATTTCCTGACGGGAGAACTGTGATGCACGAAAAAAGCATTGACCTGTTAAACAAAGCTGTCGCTGACGAGATCACCGCTTTGCATCAGTATATGTACTTTCATTTTCATTGCGACGACCAGGGGTTCGATCTACTGGCCGACCTATTCAAAAGAACCGCTATCGAAGAAATGATTCATGTCGAGCAACTGGCCGAAAGAATTCTGTTCCTGAACGGCGAAGTGGAAATGAAGGCCTCCGCCGAGGTCAAGAAAGTGACCGAGGTGGAAGAGATGTTGGCCATGGCCAAGGACATGGAAGAACAGAGCGCCCTCGACTACAACCGCTGGGCAAACGAATGCAGCACCAATGCTGATTCCGTGTCCAAGACACTCTTTGAAAAGCTGGTTGTCGATGAGGAACGTCATTACGACCAGTATGATGATGAGATTGAAAACCTCAACCGCTTCGGCAAAGAGTACCTGGCCCTGCAATCTATCGAACGCAGTAAGTCCCGCCGCGGTATGGGCGGAGCGGGAGCGGCATAACCAGCTGCCTGCTGTGCAGAACAAAAAGGGCGACCGTTTGGGCCGCCCTTTTTCATATCAAAGAGTCCAACCGCTGCCCTGTTAACCTGCCCCCGCAGTGCCATTATGATGTGGAGAACAAGCTGATGATGAACCTGAAACCCGAAGTTGTTGCGCAACTGGAACGCGTGCTCGGCTCAGTGGAAATGCTACTGCCAAAAGCGTCCAAACCCATCGACTGGTCCACCTGCTATGCGGCCAACTGGCGCCGACACTCTTTCTCCGGTTACCTGGAACCGGTCAAGGTGACCGATAACACCCGCTTGGAAGAACTCCTGGGGGTCGATAAGCAAAAAGAGATCATGATCAGCAATACCCGCCAGTTTCTGCAGAGGTTGCCAGCCAACAACGCCCTGCTCTGGGGCTCGCGCGGCACCGGCAAGTCCTCGCTGGTCAAAGCCCTGCTCAATGAATTCGCCGGCCAGGGGCTGCGCATTGTCCAGGTGGAGAAGGAAGACCTTATCTACATCTCGGAAATTTTTGCCGCGGTGGAAGAGCAACCCTACCGTTTTATTATGCTTTGCGACGACCTGACCTTTGAAGTCGGCGAGCTGTCCTATAAAATGCTCAAAAGCGCATTGGATGGTTCAGTCTATTCTGCTCCGGAAAATGTATTGATCTATGTCACCTCCAACAGACGCTATCTGCTCCCGGAATATGAAGGTGATCACCTCGGCGGGAAATACGTTAAGGGAGAACTGCAACAGAGTGAAATTCAGGAAGAGAAAAGCTCGCTGTCCGACCGCTTCGGTCTTTGGGTTGCATTTCACGTTTTTTCCCAGGATCGCTATCTGGAAGCGGTCAAGCTCTGTATCGACCGCTGGAGCAAACAACTCGGTCAGGAGATCCCCTGGGATAAGGAGTTGGAACAGGCTGCCATCAAGTGGACTCATGAAAAGACCAAACGCTGCGGACGAACCGCTTATCAATTTTCCAAAAACTGGGTCGGCAGATACCTGCTGAAATAAGCGTTCCCAGACGGCCCGGGCCTCCACTGCCGTCATTCCAGCGGCCCGCTGGGGCAAAAATGCCGCCGCGGCTTGTATTCGGTAGAAGACTCATCTACCCTTTAACAAGCTGGGCTAAGATCCCATTGACGAAACCCGGAAAAACCGCAAACAGCTGTTGCGGTTTTTCATATTGCCTCATCATCTGCCGGGCGGAACGTTTTTAGCAGCGCCCGTATACTCACCGTTCGGAGCACTCATCACGATGCTGCATGAACAGTTGGCCTTTATTATTGCGGTGACCCTTGCCGCCTGCATTGCCTGTCAGTGGATCGCCTGGCGTGTCCGCCTGCCGGCCATTATCTTCCTGTTGTTCACGGGAATTCTGGCCGGCCCGGTCTTCGGCATCCTCAACCCCGAACAGGTCCTTGGTGAACTGTTCTTCCCTTTTGTCTCCATGTCGGTGGCAATCATTCTGTTTGAAGGCAGCCTGACCCTGAATTTTCGGGAGATCAGCGGCCTGCAGAGCGTGGTCCGCAACATGGTTTCTTTCGGCATGCTGGTCACCTGGCTCATCACCGCGGTGGCGGCGCACTATGCCATCGGACTGTCCTGGCAGATCGCCCTGCTGTTCGGCGCCATCACCGTGGTCAGCGGTCCAACCGTGATCGCTCCGCTCATGCGCACTGTACGTCCGACCCCGGCAGTTGCCAACATTTTGCGCTGGGAAGGGATTGTCATCGATCCCATCGGGGCATCGCTGGCCGTGCTGATTTATGAATTCATCATCTCTGGCGGAGGTCAGGACGGTATCGGCCATACCCTGTTCACCTTCGCTAAACTGCTGAGCGTCGGGGGACTCATCGGCGCCGGCAGCGGCTTACTGTTCGGGCTGTCCATCAAGCGCCATTGGTTGCCGGAGTTTCTGCACAATGTCGGCGCATTGACCCTGGTTATTGTCACCTTCAACCTCTCCAACCTGCTGCAACCGGAGTCCGGTCTGGTCACGGTAACGGTGATGGGGATCCTGCTCGCCAATATGCAGGATGTCGATATGGGCGAAATCCTCAACTTTAAGGAGAGCGTCAGTGTCCTGCTGATCTCGCTGCTGTTCATCATGCTTGCAGCCCGGCTGGACATCAATGCCTTGCTCGACCTCGGCTGGCGCACCGTGTTTCTGTTCATAGCCATCCAGTTTCTGGCCCGGCCGCTGAACGTCATGGTCTCCGCAAGCCGCTCCAAGCTGTCCTGGCCGGAACGCAACCTGCTCGCCTGGATCGCCCCGCGGGGAATCGTTGCCGCGGCTATCTCTGCGCTGTTTGCCGTACAATTGACCAAAAGCGGTTACGCCGATGCCGCCCTGCTGGTCCCCCTGACCTTTTTCGTGATCATTGCCACCGTAGTGATCCAGAGTATCACCGCCCGGCCCCTTGCCCGCTGGCTGGGCGTGGCCGAACCGGACCCGAAAGGTTTTCTGATCATCGGCGCCAACCTGGTCGCCCGGGCCATCGCCAAAGCCCTGACCCAAAGCGGGGTGCAAGCCCTGCTGACCGACACCAACTGGGACAACATCTCCAAGGCGAAAGCCGCTGAGCTGAAAACCTATTTCGGCAATCCTCTCTCCGATCACGCCGAACGCCATTTGAACATGGCTGGCATCGGTCGGGTGCTGGCTCTGGCACCGTCAGAAAACATCAATGTTTCAGCGCTGATGCATTTCCGGATGTATTTCGACCGGCAACACCTGTTTATCCTCCAGACCAGGCATCAAGAAGGCCTCCCGGAACGCGTCCAGTTGCCAAAAAGAGCCCAGGGGAGAACCCTGTTCGGCACCCAGGTAACCTTCTCCAGCATATTTGCCAATCTGGAGCAGGGCGGAAAAATCCATACCACCAGATTAACCGAACAGTTCACCTTCAAACATTTTATGGAAAAACATCAGCAGCGGGCTCTCCCCCTGTTCGCCGTTGATGAGACGAACACCATTCATGTGTTCTGTTGTAACCAGCAACAATTCAGCCCCAAACCGAAGTGGTCCGTCATCTATATGCTTAACGCTCAGGCCGAGGAGGTCCGGGAAGAAGAAGCCATCGTTGAGCAGCTGCCCCTGAGGTGATTTCCCGGCCGGGTTGAAATCTCCGTTTTTTGCGATAAGGTTCGGCTATGGCCAATTCTTCGGTGACCGCATCTCGCCATGCTGTACCCGCTTACCCTGTATTGGACAGCCGCCCAGGCTGCATCCCGGCAGAGATCTTTTCCCGGGGAATCAACGCCAGAAGATATACGCTCAAACCTGATACCTGAAGGGTTTCATAGCTCAGGCAGTCACTTTCGCGATCGTCCGAAGCAGTGTGTGAAGCTTCGTTTTCCCCATCAGACAAGGGAGGAGAGCATGAAGAAAGTGTTCGTGGTCGGGACATGCGATACCAAGTACCAGGAGCTGGCATATGTCCGCGACATCATTAACAAGCAGAATTTGCCGACCGTTCTCGTCCATATCGGCAGCAGACCAGCCCCCGGAGCAGTCGATGTGGATCATCACGCGGTTGCCGCCTGTCACCCGCAAGGCGGTGATTTCCTCGAAGACATCGAAGATCGGGGGAAATTTGTCGAACTCATGGCCCAGGCTTTTGCGCAATATATCGCCAGCAACCTGGCCGAGGTCGCCGGCATCATCAGCCTGGGCGGCTCCGGTGGCACCAGCCTGGCCACCGAGGGGATGCGCGCCCTGCCCATCGGTATCCCAAAAATCATGGTCTCAACCGTCGCCTCCGGCAATGTCGCGCCCTATGTGGGTCCCAACGATATCGCCATGATGTACTCGGTCACCGATGTCGCCGGCATCAACAATATTTCCGCTCGGGTCCTCGGCAACGCCGCCAACGCTATCGCCGGGATGGTCAAATTTGAGCTGCCCAGCCAAAGCGGGATCAAACCGGCCATCGGCATGACTATGTTCGGCGTCACCACCCCCTGCGTGGACGCCGTCCGCATTCGTCTTGAAGACCAATACGAATGCCTGGTCTTTCATGCCACCGGAACCGGCGGTCAGTCCATGGAAAAACTCCTCGATTCAGGCATGCTCAAGGCGGTCATCGACATTTCCACCACCGAAGTCTGCGACCTGCTGATGGGCGGGGTGATGAGTGCCGGGGAAGACCGACTGGGCGCGGTCATCCGTAGCGGGCTCCCCTATGTCGGCTCGGTCGGCGCACTGGATATGGTCAACTTCGGGGCCAAGGATACGGTTCCGGACAAATATCGCGACCGCAACCTGTACGTGCACAACCCGCAGGTCACCCTGATGCGGACCACCGCTGAAGAAAATCGCCAAATGGGCATCTGGATCGCCGAAAAGCTGAACCGCTGCCCGGGGCCGGTGCGCTTCCTGTTGCCGTTAAAAGGGGTGTCGATGATCGATGCCGCCGGACAACCCTTCTTCGATCCGGAAGCGGACCAGGCGCTGTTTGCGGCCCTGGAAAAGACCTTCCGCCAGACCGACAGCCATCAGCTGCTCAAATATAACTATCATATCAACGATCCGGAGTTCGCCGAAGCCGTGTTGCAGGCTTTTCATGACCTCGTCTGCCCCGGGAACATGACACGCACTTATCAGTAAAGGATATCACCATGAAAAAATTCACCAGAAGCGAACTGATGAGAAAATTCCAGCAGATGTGCAAAGAAAAAACCCCGATCATCGGGGGCGGTGCTGGGACCGGAATTTCCGCCAAATGGGAGGAAGCGGGCGGCATCGACCTGATCGTGATCTATAACTCCGGCCGCTATCGCATGGCCGGTCGCGGATCCCTGGCCGGACTGCTGGCCTACGGCAACGCCAACCAGATTGTGACCGAGATGGCCTACGAGGTCATTCCCGTGGTTAAGAACACCCCGGTTCTGGCCGGTATCAACGGCACCGACCCGTTCGTCATCTGGGATGAATTCTTCGCTCGTCTGGAACAACTCGGTTTTGCCGGGGTGCAAAATTTCCCGACCGTCGGGCTGATCGACGGGGTATTCCGCGCCAATCTGGAAGAAACCAACATGGGCTACGATCTGGAGGTTGAGGCGATCCATCAGGCCCACCAGCGCGACCTGCTCACCACGCCCTATGTTTTCAGCGCTGACGATGCCCGCAAGATGACCGAGGCCGGTGCCGACATCATCGTCGCCCACATGGGTCTGACAACCAAAGGCTCGATTGGGGCAAAAACTTCAAAAACCCTGGATGACTGTGTCGAACTGATCCAGGAATGGGCTGCCGCCGCCCGTGAAGTGCGGGAGGATGTCATCGTCCTCTGTCACGGCGGTCCTATTGCCATGCCCGAAGATGCCCAGTATGTCCTGGAGCGGACCGAAGGTATCAACGGTTTCTATGGTGCCAGCAGTATGGAAAGACTGCCCACCGAGTTGGCCATCAAAGCCCAGATCGAAGATTTCAAAAAACTGACCTTTTAATGATTGATCCCCAAGGAGACGACTATGCCTTATGTCTATGAGAGCGGCATCATCAGTGCCCCGCGCCAGCAGGTTTGGGAACATATCCGCGATTTCAACGCCCTGCCGAAATGGCATCCGGCCATCGCGACCAGTCAGCTCGAAGGGGGTGCCGGAGTTGGGGTGGTGAGACATTTTTTCCTGGTTGGCGGTGGCGAATTGCGGGAAAAACTGCTGGGCCTGTCCGATCAGGAGTGCAGCTGCAGCTATACCATCCTTGAATCTCCGATGCCATTGACCAATTACCTGGCAACGCTCAAACTTTACCCGATTACAACCACGCAAGAAACATTCATGGAGTGGTACGCGTACTTCGATGCAACAGATCTGGCGAGCGCCGCAGAAACCGTCCAAACGGTTCACAATGTGTTCGCCAGCGGTATTGAGAGTTTGCAAAAATTCTATTCCGCTTAACAAGGCATTATTTCTATTCAGCTGTAAGAACCACGGGCCCTTCGCCTGCGGTTTTTACAGCTGCACCCCTCGCTGCTGCAGCACAGCTTACATCCGACGAATATTTCAACACTTTTTTTATGGTTTTTGTTGAGCATGCGAACTTACTGAGCTACAATCCTCTAATCATTGCCAAATAACCCTGCATAATTCCACAAAAAAAACAACTTACTACCTCCGCAAACAGGTTGGCATGCAGATCAGACCCGACTTACTGAACGAAATGATCACCGCGCTCCCGGATCCGGTCTTTATTCTGAGTGAAAGCGGCCGCTATGTCGGTGTTGCCGGCGGCAGGGATCCGCATCATTATCATGACGGTTCCAGACTGGTCGGCCTGTCCCTGTACGATGTGCTGCCCAGAGAAAAAGCGGACTGGTTTGTCAACCAAATCAGCCATGCCTTGGCCAAACAGGAGCTGTGCATTGTGGAATATGGGCTAGCCGCCCTGGATGTTAAACAGCTTGGTCCAGCGACCGGGCCGGGCGGTGAAATCTGGTTTGAAGGAAGGATCCAACCGCTCAGGAAAACCTGCGATGATGAACGGGCCGTGGTCTGGGTCGCCCGCAATATCACTCAACGCCACAAACTGGAGGAAAAACTTCGCCGGCTGAGTGAAATCGACCCGCTGACGGAAATTGCCAACCGGCGCAAATTTCTGAACGAACTGCATGACCTGTATGCCGAATTCAAACGGTACGGCCATCCGACGGCAATGCTGATGTTCGACATCGACCATTTCAAAAACATCAATGACAGTTTCGGCCACCTGGCCGGCGATCAGGTCCTGTTCCGGATTTCCAGGATCGCTGAAGAACACCTCCGCCAGGTCGATCTGCTCTGCCGTTTTGGAGGCGAGGAATTCGCGGTGCTGTTGCCGCATACCGACACCGCAGGAGCGCAAATGATCGCCGAACGGCTGCGGGAATCGATTGCCAAGCATGTCTTCAATCTGTCCAAGGATGGCATCAAGGTGACCATCAGTACCGGCCTCAGCCAACTCATGACAAGCGACCAGACCGCGAATGATGTTATTAAGCGCGCCGACGATGCCCTGTATCGTGCTAAAAATTCAGGAAGAAACTGTGTTGTCAGCGCCTGAGCAGAGCTGAGGATGGTGCCTCAAGGCAAGGAAGCCTCGTAGGGCGCGGACTGACTGCCGTCAGGGTTACTCACCTGAAAAACAATCCGCATATCCTGATTAACCGCCGGATAGCGATTATAGATCAGGGTGTTGCAGTCCTGGAAAACAACATTGCCGGAAAAACCCCGGTTTCCCCCAGCCCCGCGGGATTCGGCATTCCCCTGATTGGGAATAAAACGTTGCCGGGGGGGCAGGTCGGCAAAACCGCCGGGGTATTCCTTGATCAGCAGGATCGAGCTGGGTGAAAAATTTTTGCCGCTGATCACCACCTGATAATAGTTCACAAAATCATTTCCCGCGCTAACACTCTCGATTTCCGGCTGATTATTGATTTTCAGGTTATGCGGCAGCGACCTCTTCCCGTCCGGGTTGACAATCTGGACTCCATAACTGCCCGCGCTACTGGCCGGTGGGACGAAACTCAGGGAGGCCCCATCCTCACGTTCAAAAGGAACCACTGCGCCGGCAAAAAGTAATTGGGCATGATCCTGAATGTTCTCGCCGCGAATGACAACCTGGCGGTTCTCGGGTAAGGCACATTCATCCAGGCTCTGCGGAGATAATGAAATGATCACAGGCGGAGGAAGTTCAATCCGCAGGCTGAAGGTTTGCCGGGAAACGGTCTTGCCGTCCCGGAGAAACAGTGCATATTCGCCGACGGCAAGCTCCGGAACGAGAAACACCAGCTGGCGTGAGCTAACCCTACGGGCAGGGATTTGGCGCCCGGCCAGATCGACCACGACCGCATCGCCAAAGGGACCACCGATGATGGTGACCGGAGAACCGGCAAAAGCGACATCCGGATAGACAGACGCTATCTCCACCGCAAATGCGGAGAGTGCAAAACTACACTGCATCAGGACAATCAAAAGAATCAGGCCTGCTCGTTTCATCTGCACATCCTTATGGATTAAAAAATCAGCTGGCGGCAAAAAAATCCCTGCCACCTTCCTGTCTTTCCTTGGCAATTATAGCAGATTCAACAATTTTCCACGCCTGCCAGCAATGCGGGTGGCTCCAGCTCAGTTTAACCTGGCAGCGCCGTATGCAATTGAAATCGGGAACGACAGCACGAATTAATCTCATCCGCTGCCGTGCTCAGCCGGATAATCTATTTTGTTTATCCTTATTCTGCTCTTGCTGTCACTGAAATACATCATCTAGTTTTCATCCGAAAACGGTTCTTTTCCGCCGTTGGGGCGTCAATATTCAGGCTTGCTAGCGCGGCGCGTGAAAAGCACACTCCCGTTCCAGAGAAATACTGTTGTCGACCCCGACAACCGACGCCAATCACCCCCATAGGACAACCACTTATTCATGGAAAAAGACCTCTCAGGATCCTCCTCAGCAAACATCCCCTGCTGGCTCCTGCAAGGCCGCCGGCAAGTGCTAGACTTGACAGTGGCGCATTATACAATCGTCACAAAGGAGGAAAACCATGATCAGCACGACATTATTCCCAGGAAGATATGTTCAAGGTTCAGAGGCCCTGGCCCGCCTCGGCCAGGAAGTTTCGCGGTTCGGGCAAAGCTGCTTCATTGTCTGTGATCCGTTTGTTCATGACCGGCTGCTCCCGGATTTTTTGCCGGAGATGGAAAAACAAGTAAAGGTCACTCTGGAAAAATTTACCGGGGAATGCTCGGATGAAGAAATTGCCCGGCTTGCCGCTATCGCCGCAGATGCGCAATGCGAAGTCGTGGTCGGCATTGGCGGCGGCAAATCCCTGGATACGGCAAAGGCGCTGGCCCATCAGTTGAAAAAACCGGTGGCTATCGTTCCGACCATCGCCTCGACGGATGCGCCCTGCAGCGCCCTGGCCGTGATTTATACCCAGGAAGGAGCCTTCAAACGTTATCTGCTGCTGCCGAAAAACCCGGACCTGGTCCTGGTTGACAGTCGAGTCGTGGCCAGCTCGCCGGCGCGCTTTGTCATTTCAGGGATGGGCGATGCCCTGGCTACCTGGTTTGAAGCGGAATCTTGCCAAAAAAAATATGCGGGTAACATGAGTGGAGATAAGGGGTCAATGACCGCATTCAGCCTAGCCGAACTCTGCTTCAACACCCTCATGGAGTATGGCGAGCAAGCAGTCATTGCCTGCACTGCCCAAGCCGTGACTCCGGCGCTGGAAAGAATCATCGAAGCCAATACGCTGCTCAGCGGGTTGGGCTTTGAGAGCGGCGGCCTGGCGGCGGCCCACGCCATCCACAACGGGCTGACCGTGCTGCCGGGAACCCACCAGTATTTCCACGGCGAGAAAGTTGCCATCGGCACCCTGACCTCACTGATTTTAACGGACAAACCGGCGGCAACCATAGAGCGGGTCTTCAGCTTCTGCGAACGGATCGGCCTGCCGACAACCCTGGCCGAAATCGGCCTGGCCGGGGTGACCGACGCAGCACTGCAACAGGTCGGCGAAGCCGCCTGTGCCGAAGGAGAGACGATCCACAACGAACCGATCCCGGTGACCTCGGCCATGGTGGTTGCTGCGCTGAAGGCTGCTGATACCTATGGCCGGAAACGAAAAAATCAGTAGTGGCCGCAGGCTGCTTTCACAACTAAAACAGGCATTCAATGACTTTGAATGCCTGTTTTCAGATCCTGTCTATGGATTTATTTATTTGCTTTTTTTGACCCTGAACCCTGATTTTTCAAGGGCAGCCGCCAGGTCGGTTTTGCCCGTGGAGGACTGCTTGGCCTTTTGCTTTTTCGGAGCGGCTGCCGGTCCGCCTTTTTTCATCTCCGTCCCCGCCGACTTGGCTTCGCCACTACGCATGGTCAGGGAAATCCGCTTGCGCTGGAGATCGACTTCAAGCACCCGCACCTGAACCTGCTGACCGACCTTGACCACGTCGTTGGGATCTTTGATAAAGCGGTCGGCAAGCTGACTGACATGCACCAACCCGTCCTGGTGAACGCCGATATCGACAAAAGCGCCGAAGGCAGCGACATTGGTGACCACTCCGTTCAGCGTCATTCCTTCCTTGAGGTCTTTGACCTCGGTCACGTCCTCGCGGAAACTGGTCGAGACAAAGCTGTCACGCGGGTCACGGCCCGGCTTTTTCAGTTCAGCGATAATGTCGCGCAAGGTCGGCAGACCGACGTCAGCGGCAACGTAGCGCTGCAGATCGATGCGCTCCAGTAAACCGGGCTCGGCAATCAGGTTTGCCAGATCGACACCGGCATCCGCCGCCATCCGCTCCACCAGGCTATAACGTTCGGGGTGAACCGCGGTATTGTCCAAAGCCACCTCGCCATTGCGAATCCGCAAAAATCCGGCGGCCTGCTCAAAAGCCTTCTGCCCGAAGCGGGGAACCTCCAGCAGCTGCTTGCGGCGGACAAAACCACCATTGCTGTCGCGATGTTTAACAATCCCCTTGGCCAGGGATTCGCCAATGCCGGAAACAAAACTGAGCAGCGCCCAGCTGGCGGTATTGAGATCGACCCCGACATAGTTGACACAGGACTCGACCACTTCGTCGAGGGATTTCTTCAAGGCCGACTGATTGACATCGTGTTGGTACTGGCCAACACCAATACTTTTGGGATCGACCTTGACCAGCTCCGCCAACGGATCTTGCAGGCGACGGGCGATGGAAATAGCGCCGCGGACGGTCAGGTCGAGATCCGGAAATTCCTCGCGAGCAATATCGGAGGCGGAATAAACACTGGCCCCGGCCTCACTGACCATGACCACGGGCAGCGACTTGCCAGCCTCTTTCAGAACCATGCGGACAAATTGGTCCATTTCCCGGCTGGCGGTCCCATTACCGATGGCGATCATCTCAATCTGATGCTGATTGATGAGTCGCAGCAGATCCTTCCGGGCAGCATCAACTCTGCCGCCGCCAGTATGGGGATATATTGTGACATGATCTAAAAAACGGCCGGTCCCGTCGACCACCGCCAACTTGGAACCAGTCCGCAGTCCGGGGTCCACTCCGAGCACCCGGTGGCTTCCAGCAGGGGCGGCAAGTAACAAGTTCCGCAGATTTTCAGCAAAAACCTTGATGGCACCCTCATCGGCATTCTGCTTGGCCTTGAGGCGCAACTCAACTTCGATGGAAGGGAACAGCAGGCGGTTATAGGCGTCGGCAATGACCTCCTTGAACCAAGTTCCGAAGGGGTTGCCCTGCGGAATCAGCATACGCCCCAGCCGCAGCATGATTTCGGTTTCCGGTGCTTCGACCTGGAGGCGCAGAAATTCTTCTTTTTCGCCGCGCCGCATGGCCAGCATGCGGTGGGAAGGGATCTGCTTCAGCGGCTCACTGAAATCATAATACATTTCAAATTTACTGACCGCCCCCTCTTTGCCACGGGCCGGCTGAGACCTGAAAATTCCTTCTTCCCAGGTCAGCTCACGGACAACAGCCCGCGCTTCCGCCGTATCGGCAAACCCTTCGGCAAGGATGAAGCCGGCACCCTGCAGGGCTGCGGCCGGGTCGGCGACGCCCCGTTCCGCATCGACATAAGCCTGTGCCAGGGTCGCAAGATCAGGTTCCGCGGTAACCGCCTGCAGGATCTGCTGAGCCAGTGGCTCCAGCCCCTGCTCTTTGGCAATGGTTGCTTTGGTGCGCCGTTTTGGTTTAAAGGGCAGGTAAAGATCCTCTAGTTCGGTCTTCTGCCGGCACTCGAGAATTTTGCCCTTGAGTTCAGCGGTCAGTTTGCCTTGCTCGTCGATCGATTTCAGAATCGTCTGGCGCCGCTCATCCAGCTCTTTGAAGTAAGCCAGTCGCTCCTGCAACAGGCGCACTTGAACTTCATCCAACTCGCCGGTGGCTTCTTTACGATAACGGGCAATAAACGGAACCGTTGCGCCTTCTTCAAGCAGCGCGACGGTCTGCTTGACCTGAAACGGCTGCAGGCCGGTTTCTTCCACCAGCAACGCCGGAATATCAAAGCTTTCGATCTGATTCATCATCTTCCATAACCTGTCAAATATAGATATTTTTCGCTCTTTTCCAGAACCAAAGGATGCGGATGTTACCATGCTGTCGAAGATTTGCAAAGCTCTCTTGGCGGCCGTAGCCCTGGCCAAAGTTCCGGCCCAGGGGGTGGAAGACGAGCTGCTGAAACCATGTGCGGTCCCTCGCCATCAGCTGCAGGTTGCTAACCTATTAATTTTGAACATTGACCACAACCGCAACAGAGAGGATAATTGTAAAGAGAGTTGAGTTTGCAAAAGCTCGGCTCTTATTGGCCCGGTGTCACCCCCCTCCGACATCGGGCCTCTTTTTTGTGCGGCGCCATCCATTTGCCGCAGACCTGTTCTTCCACTCGGTTTTTCAGCTTGTTCAGCCGTTAAAGAAAGTTCTTTCTTTCTCTCCAAATCTTCCCATTCGAGTGTTAAACTAGTTGTCATCCAAAAACACTGGCTGGCAATAATTAAGTTTCCAGATTAGAAACGAGAGATTTTCTGTTATGGCAATAAAATCAAGTGCTTGTGCGTATGCGTACACCGTTACGCCGCGCCAGTAAGCCTGCAGATTGACGCTGCTATAGCGAAAAAAGCCGTTTCTGGATGGAAACGAACTAAATACTGCCAGCTTGGCATGCAATGTTTGCCCTCCCATGGCAAGGAGATCTTTTTTTATGAGGAGTTCCGCGCACAGGAAGCATTTTACCGCCGGCACCATTACCCTGTTTTTCTTCATCCTCAGTTGTGGTTGGGCTTTGCTGTCCGACCAGTTATTCGCCGTCCTGCTGAATAAGCCGAACTTGGCGTCCGATTCGATCAATCTTGGCCACTGGTTTTTCATTGTCATCTCGACAATTCTGCTTTTCTGGATGTTGACCTATTGGGAAACCGCCATCGAAGAGACCCAGAAGACCCTGCACCGGGTCAACCGCTCACTCCGCAGCATCAGTGAATGCTCGCGCGCTATTACCCGCATCGAAGACGAGGAAAAACTGATGCAGGAGATCTGCCGGATCTGTGTGGAAGTCGGCGGCCACAGCATGGCCTGGGTGGCTTTCAAGCAGAATAATCTGGAGAAAAGTCTCCGCTCGGCAGCCCATTGGGGCGCCGACACCGACTATCTGGATAATCTCCAGGCCAGTTGGGCGCCGGAGACCGAAATCGGACTGGGCCCAGCCGGAACCTGTATCAGGACCGGGGAAGCCGTTATCTTTAACAATTTAGCGGCCGAAGCCCGTTTTGCACCCTGGCTCAACAGGGTCAAAAAGTATGGCTATGCATCCTGTATTGCCCTGCCCTTGCGCAATGGCACGGAGGTATTCGGAGCACTGGTGATTTTCAACGGCCAGGTGGATACCTTCGTCAGGCAGCGGGTCGAAATTTTGGCGGAACTGGCCGAAGATCTCTCCTTCGGCATCAGAACCCTGCGCATGCGCCGGGAACATCGGCAAGAAACCGAAGAACGGCTGATGCTGGCGACGGTTGTGGACCAGGCATCAGACGGCATTATTACCTTTGATGTCAATGGGGTTATCCAGTATGTCAATCCAAGCTTTGTCAAACTGTGCGGAGTCCCGGAACAGGATAGCCTGGGCGTGCAGTTGAATGATTTTGAATGCCCCAGGCGCAACCCCGATTTCCATCAGGCCATCCTCAAAGTGTTTGCCGAAAACAAAAGCCTGTCCGGACACTTCATCAACAAACGCAGGGACGGCACCAGCTATGACATCGATGCGCGAATCGCACCGGTTTTTGATGTGAAAGGCGAAGTGATCCGTTATGTCGCAACGGTCAGGGATGTCAGCCAAGAGGTGGTATTACAAAGGCAATTGCGCCAAGCCCAGAAGATGGAAGCCCTGGCCACTCTGTCTGGAGGGATAGCCCATGATTTCAATAATATCCTGGCGATTATCATCACCAACATCGAAATCGCCTTGGAAGATCTGGAACCAGGAAGCCCCCTGCAGCCGTTCCTGGAGCTGGTCCTGAAGGCCGGGCTGCGCGGGAAAAAACTGGTCAAGCAGTTTCTCACCTTCAGCCGGCAGAGTGAACAGCCCAAGAAACCGATTCAACTCGGTCAGGTTATCGCGGAAAGCCTGACCATGCTGCGGGCGACGCTGCCTTCCACCATCGAATTACGCAAAAATATCGATGCCAAATCCGGCTGGATTTCCGCCGACCCCACCCAGATTCACCAGGTCATCATGAACCTGTGCACCAATGCCGCCGATGCAATGAAACAGAAAAGCGGAGTGCTGGACATCAGTCTGAGCAAAGCGTTCCTCGGCGAAGAGGAGGTGCGGAACTACCCTGGTTTAACGGCGGGGAGCTACCTCAAACTGGTGATCGCCGATACCGGTCACGGAATGAGCCGAGATATCCTGGAACGGATTTTCGATCCCTTCTTTACCACCAAATCGCTCGGCAGCGGAACCGGGCTGGGCCTATCCATCGCCCATGGCATCATCAAAAACCATGGCGGCTCTATTTCAGCCAACAGTATTGTCGACATCGGCACCACCTTTGTCATCTTGCTGCCGGAAATCAGCCGCCAGGAGCCACAGGTATGCACGAATACAACCCCGGCAGAGGTTGCTCATCAGGAAAGAATCCTGTTTGTCGATGACGAAAAAGATTATGCCAGCGGGATGAAAATGGCCCTGGAGCGGCACGGTTATCAGGTCACCATCGAAACAGACAGCAACAAAACCCTGGAGCGCTTCAAAACCCAGCCGGATCGCTTTGACCTGGTCATCACCGATCAGACCATGCCGCACCTGACCGGAGTCATGCTGGCAGAAAAGCTCCTCGCCATAAGGCCTGATATGCCGATCATTCTCTGCTCCGGTTCTTCGCCGGAAATGGATGCCGCAGTGCACCCGGACAACATCAGTGCCATCGGCATTCGCCGGGTCCTGACCAAACCGGTGGAAAGAAAAGACATCTTGCTGGCCATCGAAAATGTCTTGAACCCGGCAGGGGTACCAGCGCCCGGCCCATATACCGAAACAGAAAACAGTCCAGCCCATTGAAACAAGGCCCCGGCCAAGGCCGAACAAAGGCGCAGGTCTCGCCCGGGATAACTTGGAAGGGTCAAGACCACCGGAGCCGTAAAGAGCGCTAAAGTTACGCTCTCCGCAAGCCCGCGGTGACAATGCCGGCACCGATCAGGGCACTGCCGCCACAGCGATTGAACCACCGGCGCACACGCTCCCGCTGCATGGCCAGGCTAAGCCGCTCGGCAAAGATCGCATACAGGGCGGCATTGACCACCGCAAGGATCAGGAAAGTGGCACCCAGGGTTAAAAACTGCAGGGGCACCGGCCGGTCGACATGCACAAACTGCGGCATAAAGGCGACAAAGAAAGCGATACTCTTCGGATTAAGGGCGGTCACCACAAAAGAATCCCTGAGATGGCTGCGTTTTGCAACCTGCGCACCAGGGCCGTGCAGGGGTTGGGCCTGAGGATTCACCATCCACAGTTTGAGGCCGAGGAAGATAAGATAACCGGCCCCGACCCATTTAAACAGGGTGAATAAAACCGCCGAGGTCGCCATCAGGGCACCGAGGCCCAGCAGGGACAGAGTCATGGCGACAAAATCACCGAGCAGCACCCCGGCAACCAACGGAATTACCGAGGGGCGGCCATGGGCGACGACCTGACTGACCACCAGAATGATCGTCGGCCCCGGAATAACCAGGATCACCGTCGAAGCAACAACAAACGCCAACCAGACCTGAAAATCCGGCATGAGCTTTTCCTCCTTTATCAGGTTGTTGAAAAAGACCATCCCTGGCCTTTTTCACACCCGTTCATGGGCTCGGCAGGCTGATTTCAACAGCCTATCAGGACAATACAGCTGCGATAGCCGGGCAACTCAGCGCTCGGCCGCAAACGCTTCCAATCATGCACCTTTCCTCGAATTGGTACAAACATTCAGTTGCCATCCAAGCGGATATTTTGTAGTTTGATTCATTCATCAGCAACGGTTCCAGCACACTGTAAACCTTTGAAAGTGAGGTCCTATGCCAGCCTATCGTTCACACACCAGCACCCATGGCCGCAACATGGCCGGGGCGCGTTCGCTATGGCGTGCAACGGGGATGAAAGACAACGATTTCGGCAAACCGATAATCGCGGTGGTCAACTCTTTTGTCGAATTTGTTCCCGGCCATGTCCATCTGAAAGATCTCGGCCAGCTCGTCGCCCGTGAAATCGAAGCGGCAGGCGGTGTGGCCAAGGAATTCAATACTATCGCCATCGACGACGGAATTGCCATGGGTCACGGCGGCATGCTCTACTCCCTGCCGTCCCGGGATCTGATCGCCGACAGTGTCGAATATATGGTCAATGCCCACTGCGCCGATGCCATGGTCTGCATCTCCAACTGTGACAAAATCACCCCCGGTATGCTCATGGCGGCCATGCGGCTCAATATTCCCGCCATCTTCGTCTCCGGCGGACCGATGGAAGCCGGCAAAGCGAACGTCAGCGGAAAAGACTTGAAACTCGACCTGATCCAGGCCATGGTCAAAGGAGCCGATCCGACCGTATCCGATGAGGAATCGGCCCAGATTGAACGCTCGGCCTGCCCGACCTGCGGTTCGTGCTCCGGCATGTTTACCGCCAACTCCATGAATTGCCTCAACGAAGCCATCGGCCTGGCCTTACCGGGCAATGGCACCGTGGTGGCCACCCATGCCGACCGTAAAGAACTGTTCCTCAAAGCTGGCGACCTGATTGTCGAGCTCTGCAAACGCTACTATGAGCAGGATGATGCGAGCGTTCTGCCCCGCAGCATCGCTTCCTTCAAAGCTTTTGAAAACGCCATGCGCCTCGATATCGCCATGGGCGGCTCCACCAACACGGTCCTCCACCTGTTGGCCATTGCCCAGGAAGGCGGGGTCGATTTCACCATGGAAGACATGAATCGCTTGTCCCTGTCCACCCCCTGCATTTGCAAGGTTGCACCTGCGGTCGGCGATGTGTTCATTGAGGATGTTCATCGTGCCGGCGGCATCATGGGGATTCTTGGCGAACTGGACCGCGCCGGACTGATCCATCGCGAGGTACCGACTGTTCACAGCGCCACCCTGGGTGCTGCGCTGGAGCAGTGGGATGTCATCCGCAGCCAGGACGAAAAGACCCGGGAATTTTATCGCGCCGCGCCCGGCAATGTCCCGTCCCTGGAAGCCTTTTCTCAGCAACAGCGCTTTGAGAATCTCGACACCGATCGCAGCAAAGGTGTCATCCGCTCTTTCGACCACGCCTTCACCAAGGAAGGCGGCCTGGGCATTCTCTACGGCAACCTGGCGCCGAACGGCTGTGTTGTTAAAACCGCCGGGGTCGACGAGAGCTGCTGGACCTTCACTGGACCTGTGGTGCTGTTCGAATCCCAGGAAGACGCAGTCGAGGGAATCCTCGGCGGCAAGGTCAAAAAAGGCGATGTGGTAGTGATCCGTTACGAAGGCCCCCGCGGTGGGCCAGGCATGCAAGAAATGCTCTATCCGACCTCATACCTGAAATCCATGGGACTGGGCAAAGATTGCGCCCTGATCACCGACGGACGCTTCTCGGGTGGGACCTCAGGGCTCTCCATTGGCCATGTCAGTCCGGAAGCCGCCTCAAAAGGAAATATCGGATTGGTCAGAGCCGGGGATACCATCGAAATCGACATCCCCAAGCGCAGTATCCGGATTGCCATTGACGATAGCGAACTCGAAGCCAGAAGAAGTGCCATGGAGGCCAAAGGAGACGCAGCCTGGCTGCCGGAATCCCGTGACCGGCAGGTGAGCAAATCACTTCAGGCCTACGGACTGCTGGCCCAAAGCGCCGATAAAGGGGCCGTACGCGACCTGAGCCTGGTGCGCAAGGTCTAACTTAACTGCAAATATGGCGAGCAGCCCGGAGATTTCTTTTGAGAACTCCAGGCTGCTCGCAGCTACCAGACCTAGTGCAGTTCAGTTACTGCATCAGGACCGTCGAATCAATCACGCTGGGGCAATTTCCAGACGTGGAAGCCGTCCTCCTCATCACCAATAAACGTCCCTTCATATCCGAAAGTATAGGCAACGGCCGAAACGGGCAGAGTAAACGCCCCTTTTATCCTGGTATCATCCTCCAGGTCATGGCTCAAAGTCCTGCCGACATCCCGATAAGCAACCACCCGGTTAGCAGCGTCCAGCAAGAACAACTTCACCTTCATGTCAGAAACCCGTTTATAAACGAATCTGGGGCTATTGGCGAAAGTAAAGCTTCCGCTCAGCGTCAAATGGTCCCCTTGTCTGACCAGAGCGTAATCCACACTCAGATACAGATCCTGCCAGTGCAGGCCGCTTTCATCTGTTGCCGGAATCCTGACAATGGTTTCACCGTTAGCCCGAGCGCCGAGATAATAATCCGTTGTGGTTTGACAACCCGCCAATGCTACCACGGCAAAAACCAAGGCGATTTTCAAAAATTTGCGTGCCATTTTTATCTCCATCTGCAAAGAGAGTTATTTTTCCAAGAAATTATACTATATGAATACAACAAATAACAGTCAGGCTGCATGTTCCTCCAATGTTCGAGAAAATTGCGAATCCACAATAGAATATCCATAAGTTCAAATGACTTATCAAGCCAGCTGAGCCAAGATATTTTATGCTATGCTAAACTCTGCAAAGAAAAAAAAGCGAAAGGGCATGGGCATGAAAAAAGTCGGCATCTTCCTGCTCGGATTGTTGGCGTTGATCTACCTGCTGAACCCAACGGCCGGGATTTTCGAGATTATACCGGATAATCTACCGCTGGTGGGAAACCTGGATGAGGCGGCTGCGGCCACGCTGCTGCTGATGTGCCTGCGTTATTTCGGACTGGATCTGACTGAGTTTTTTTCGCCGGACAAACCTGGCGGTTAAGGAACTCGCAAACAGCTAGTTGTCATCCAGAAACACTGGATGGCAATCATCAAGTTTTCAGATTGGAAACGAGCAGTTTTCCGTTGTGGCAAGGAAATCAAGGGCTTGCACGGAGGCTACGCCGCACAAGTAAGCCTGCCGATTGACGCGGCTACAGCGGAAAAAAGCCGTTTCCGGAGGAAAAACAGCTAAGGAACACAGCCGGCAACCACCATGCTGCATTCAATGCTTATTAGCACCGTTCCCCCAAACCCGGCCAGCCCGTGCTGCGATCCATTCGGGATCGCGGAAAACCACCTTGATCAATTTTGCATGCCGTAAATCAAGGGTTTTTCTCCCCGCTTCAAAAAACCTGACATTGACTTTGCCGTTTTTGGAGTGTGCCTGAATGATGCCCGGTCCCCACTCGGGCTTGCCGAGGATTCGCACCCGATCACCCTGAAAATAATCCATTCATTTCCTCCGTGAACTTTTTTCCCCTCCCTGAAGCAAGTATTTATCCATGCCTGCGGCCACCCTGCCCTCTCAGCCCCGCGGTTTTTGCTGTGCTCAGGCCGCTGGCGCAACCGACCGCCCCTTTAATGAATAGCTCCTCCAGGCCTGAAGTCAAATAAAAAATTCATAATTTTCTTCTATTTTTTAAATATTTAGCCTCATCAAGCGGGCAAACACCCATGTTCACACCGGTCGTTGCAGAAGACTTGTGGAGGTAGAGCCTGGGGGCAGTCGGAGCAGAATCCTTTAATTTTCCGCAGGGAGTAAAATGGCCCAAATGCCTTTATACAGCTTCCACGGAGGATCCCTTGCTGTCTGCATTGAGATCAGAAATGGAGTATAATTTAGGTGTTTGAGTTGTGTATTCTGGACGCTTTGACCACCCTGACCTGGAAGGAGGTTTCACTTATGTTGCCCCTTTACAAAAAAATCCTCGTCACCACCGACTTCACCCCTAATTCGGATAATGCTTTCAGGCATGCCGTCATGCTGGCGCGGCAGAATAATTCCGAAATCCACCTGCTCCATGTTATCCAGCAGGTCGATTCATCCATGCGCAGTTATCTGACCTCGGTTATGGGGGAGAACCGCCTGGAGGAATTCGAGCGAACCAATATTCAAAAAGCCACTGAAGAACTCAAAAGAGAGCTTGATCAATTTGCCCAAAAAGAACTGACCGACTATCCGGACGATTTAGCCCGCTTTGCCGGTGCCATGGTGGTTACCGGTCATGCCGTCGTCAAAATTCTGGAAATAGCCGATGAGCTGGGGGCCGATGTCATTGTCATGGGAACCCATGGCAAAGGGCCCCTGGAACATACCTTCCTTGGCAGTGTCACCGAGAAGGTACTCAGGAAATGCCGCCGCCCGGTTTTCGTCATCCCGCTGCAGGCCTGAAAAGAATTAAGGAGAATAACCCCGGGGCGTCGCCAGCGTGTGCCCCGGGCAGTTAAGGCCCCAGCGCTTCACTTTGGAAATTGAAATGATAAACCCGATAAGAATTGCCGTCCTGGAGCAGGCTGAGGGTAATCGTGGCGGAGCCGCGGGAGAAAAAGCCCTCGACCAGGTAAGTGACGACCACTTTTTCCCGCTCCGGGTCCGATCCGGCAGTCGCTTTGTGTTTGAAGCTGGGAACCCCCATCGATTCCAGGGGCCCTAGCCGGGAAAGGGAGGCCATCAGGCGCACTAAATCAGCCCGATCGGTTTGCCGCAGAATCTCCGGAGCGATGATTTGGTCAAGAAGATCCGGATCCCAGCTGGCGATTTTGGGGAGCACTTCATAGATATAGGGCACTGCGGTGCTGTTGAAGTGTGAGGCTTGAATGTGGCGATAAATGAAAAACGTTCCGATGCCACAACAAAAAACCACAACGATATAGACAAGAAATGTTTTCATCACCAGGCCTCTCTGACGCTCTGACTGAATCGCCTCTAGTGTCTCGTTCGGCTAGTTATTGGTATTAATTTTAAGTCATTTTTGTTGCTGTCAAGGCCTGCCGCCCCAGGCCTGGCTTGGGCTAAGCCGAGAAGGCAGAACGTAGGCAGAGGCAAAAGGACTGAATTTGGGATAGAGAACTACCCGCACGGCACACGAGTTCATTCACGACCGTTCGGGACGCCTCACAAGCCTAACAGCTCAGTGCGAAAAGGCTAGCCGCCACCAACCGATACCAGAATACCGATCACGCCCTGGCAGGGTTTCAAAATTTAATATATCCTCGTCGAGCTTCTTAAACATTGAAATATAACCAAAGATGAATTTAAATATACGAAATTCAAAGCAATATATAAACCCTCAGCAAGGAGCCGCTCTTGACCGATGCTACACTCATCTTGCTCGCCATGTGCTTGGCAGGCCTAGGCCTATTCAGCGGATTCTATTGGGGGAGACTGTCCAAACAACGAAATCCCGACCGCGCTTCCCCTTCAAATAGTTTATCCCATATTTTTCTCCTTGAATCACTTCTTGATAAACTTCCAGTGCCGATCTTTTACAAAGATTGCGAAGGGCGTTACCTCAGGGTCAATAACGCTTTTGAAAAATTTTTCGGCACCTCCCGCGACAACCTCCTTGGGAAAACCGCAGCGGAAATCAGCCCCCCCGACCTGGCCTGGATTTACACCCGTCAGGACCATGACCTCTTTCAAACCGGCGGCATTCAACTCTACGAGAGCCAGGTCAAAAATGCCGAAGGGGTCATCAAGGATGTGGTTTTCCATAAAACCGTGTTGACCGACGAAGAGGATCACCCAACCGGCCTGGTCGGAGTCATCTTCGAGATCACCGAACAAAAAAACACTCCGCGGGAATTATTTCAGCAACAACAGATTTTTCACTCCTTTGCAGAAAATATTCCGGACCTGGTCATCGGTTACGATGAACAATGCCGCAGGAGCTATGTCAACCCGGCGTTTCTTGAGCTCACCAAACTGTCTGCTGAACAGTATCTCGGTACAAACAAGGACGTAGTTTGGTATTCCGATATCTCTTTTGACGAATATAAAATGCGTATTAAGTCGGTTTTTGCCACCGGTGAAAGCGATAATTTCGTCCTCAACTGGTCGCCGCCACAAAGCTTGCCCATTCTTTTCTCCATGACCCTGGTCCCGGAAAAGGATGCCAGCGGAACGGTCATTCATGTTTTTGCCATCGGCCGCGATATCACAGATATAAAAGTTGCCGAATTGCGCCTCAACAACGTGATGGAACACTGGCCAGGAGAAATCGCCCTTTATGATCGGGACTGCAGGCGGACCTACGTCAATTCCCTGATGGCACAAACCCTGGCCGCCAAGGCCGTCCCAGAACACCAACTCCTTGGCGAAAGGCCGACCCAGACCTTTCCGAATCTAAGCCAGGTGGCTGACTATGAAAATGCATTGCATAAAGTCATGACCAGCGGGAAACCCCTGATTTATGACATGCGCTGGCCCCAGGCTCCGAACGTCGACCAATATCGTGCGGTGCATATTCTGCCGGAATACGATCCCAGCGGAAGGATTACCGGCCTATTTACCATTGCCCGCGATATCACCGAACAAAAACAGGCCGAAGCTGAACGTTCAGCCAATCTGGAATTTCTGAAAAACCTCGACCTGATCAACCGCACAATCCAGCAATCACAACATCTTGATCAGGTTATGGACGACGTTTTGGATATCACCCTGGAACTTTTTGACTGCGACCGTTCCTTCCTTCTGTTTCCCCTCGATCCAGAGACATCGACCTGGGAAGTCCCTGTGGAGCGAACGGTGCCGGAATACCCGGGGGTTCACCAGGCTAAATGCACCGTTGTTCTGGATGAGGAGTTGCAGCAAAGAATGCAACAGCTGCTGGCCACGGAAGCTCCGCTTAGCTTTGGTCCAACCCCGCCGATCCTCAATCCAGATGGCACCATCCGTATTATTCCGCCGTTATCGGAACTGATGATCGCGCTCTATCCTAAAATAGGTCCCCCATGGCTGTTCGGTATTCAACAGTGTTCTCATTCCCGCTCCTGGAGTCCTGTCGAGAGAAAACTGTTCAAGGAAGTCAGTAAGCGAATTTGTGATGCCTTGACTTTTTCCCTGGCTTACCGAGATTTGAAAAAAAGTGAGCGCTTCCTGGATAATATCTTCGATCATGTTCCGAGCATGCTGTTCCTCAAAGATGCGAAAAATCTCAGATTTGTCAGGATGAACAAAGTCGGCGAACAATTAACCGGGTACAAGGAAGAGGAATTGATCGGCAAGAACGATTACGATTTCTTTGCCCAGGAAGAAGCGGATTTTTTCACCGCGGCCGATCGGGAAGTGCTCCGCGATAAGAAGCTTAAAGTCATTCCTGAAGAGACCCTGATCTCTCGGGACCAGCGCAAACATATCGTCCAAACCAAAAAGATCGCCATTACTGACGAGTCCGGCGAAGCCCAGTTTCTGCTTGGCCTGTCCGAGGATATTACCGAACAGAAAAACCTTGAGGGACAGTTGTATCAGTCCCAAAAAATGGAAGCGATCGGCCAACTCGCTGGCGGCGTAGCCCATGACTTCAACAATATGCTCGGGGTTATCCTCGGCCACACGGAACTGCTCCTGGATCGTCCCCCTACGGAAGAGAAACTCTCCAGATCATTGCAAGAGATCAAAAAAGCAGCCCTGCGCTCAGCCGAACTGACCCGGCAACTGCTGGCCTTTGCCCGCAAACAGGATATTGCGCCGAAAATTCTCGACCTGAACGCGACTGTCGAAGGAATCCTGTCTATGCTCAGGCGGCTGATCGGTGAAGACATTGCTCTGGCCTGGCATCCATCCGCCAACCTCTGGCCGATCAAAATCGACCCTTCACAGCTCGATCAGATTCTCGCTAACCTCTGCGTCAATGCGCGTGATGCCATCGCCAAAACCGGCAAGATCACCATCGAAACCCACCAGACATCCTTTAATGAAAGTTATCAGCAGAGTCATCCCGAGACGCTTCCCGGCGACTATATCATGCTGTCGGTCAGCGATGATGGCTGTGGCATGAATGCGGCCCTGATCGATAAAATATTCGAGCCTTTCTTCACCACCAAAGCGGCGGACAAAGGGACTGGACTCGGGCTGGCGACGGTCTATGGAATCGTTAAGCAGAACAACGGCTTTATCAATGTCGACAGTGAGCCCGGGCTGGGCACAACCTTCAAGATATACCTGCCGCGCATGAGCGAAGAAATCGACCTGAACAACCCGGCCGAGAAGGAGCCCCCGCTTCCCCGCGGCACTGAGACCATCCTTCTTGTCGAAGATGATGAAACTATCCTGGAGACGGAAAGACACATGCTGGAACTATTTGGCTATCAGGTTTTGGCCACCAGTACTCCGGCAAAAGCCCTTTACTTGGCCGAGGAACATGCGGAGACAATAAGCCTGCTTATCACCGACGTCATCATGCCGGAAATGAACGGCCGAGAACTGGCAGAGAAGCTGATCGCACGCTATCCAAACCTCAAATATATGTTCATGTCCGGCTATACCGGAGATGTTATTGCCAATCACGGCGTCATTGAAGGGGACATCAACTTTATTCAAAAACCATTTACGTTACGGGGGCTGGCCGTTAAAGTCAGGGAAGCAATTGACGGGCCGACAGGAGGGGCAAAGCGGGAAAAGCTCAGAAGTTGAAGCGTAAACCGAAAAACAGGTTGTGGGTTGCGTATTCAGCTTTCAAGCCATCGAAATTAGGATCTTCGGTGGCGAAATAACGATATTGAACGTCAATACTCAGGCGATCATTCACTGCCAGGCTGCCTCCGGCCGCGATCTGGTAGGCAAAAACCGTATCATCTTCCGTACCGACCAGATCGATATCGGCCTCGATATCGGCAACCCCGGCACCAACCCCGATAAACGGCCTGAATGGCCCGGCATTTAGAAAATCGTAATAAGCATTGCCCATCAGCGAAATGGTTTTCAGATTACCGCCAGCCCGCGTGGTCCCATACCCATCCACGGCGATCCGGTTCAGATCGTTGACCCGATAGCCCAGTTCCATCTCAACGCGCATACCGTTGCCAAGAGCGTCTCCCAACGCGCCGGTCGCGGCAAAACCGTCATCAAAACTCATTTCGCCACTGTCGTTGCCATCGTTAATGCTTGAGTCTTCCACCGCAACAACGCCCATGTTTCCGGAATAATACAGATCAGCAAAAACTGGGGAGGCCCAGCCGCACAGCGCCAAAAACAGAATCAGACTCATGTAGGCTAATCGAAACAATGGATTATCCACTACAAAAATAAGGGGAGTTGGCAAAATAAAGTTACCGGCCTGTCCTTTGCAAAAGGTTTGCCAATAAAAATTAGAAGGTAACTCTCTGAAATAACTTGAGCTCAAAAATCAACTTTCTCCGGCTGTGGCTGATAAACCATGCCGGCATGGAAAAAACGCCACACATTGGCAGGAAAAGCAGCTTTTGTTTCCTCTCCTTTAATAAGGCCCAACCAGCGCAGATGTAAAATTTGTCCCTTTTGAGATTTGACACAATCAACCATTTGCCATATCCTCTAAAATATTTTAAAAACAGGCAGATAAGTATTAGAAAACAGTTCAGCGCAATTTGGCAAAGGAGCCTTTGCGAACGGATTTCATTCGGTTTGCGAGGCTTTTTTTTGTTTCAGCTACAAGGTAAATCAAAAAAAGCTCGCCCCGGTAAATGATCTCCTGCAAGGGGATTTTTGCCAGCCGGCAAGCCTTGAAAATAAGGAGGGGAATAAATCAGTGCGGCCTTGCAGGCCAGCCTTCCACAGCAGGACTAACACGACCACCGAGGTTCCAACATGAACTCACATAACGCCCTTGATTATCATTGGGTCATTATCAGCGCATTCCTGGTTTTTATGATGCAGCTTGGCTTTGCCATGGTTGAAACCGGCTGCGTTCGCTCTAAAAACACCATCAATGTCGCCATGAAAAATCTGGCAGACGCCACCTTCGGCTTTATTTTTTTCTGGCTGATCGGCTTTGGGCTGATGTTTGGGCACGACCACGGCGGCATGTTCGGGACGTCCCTGTTCATGATCGACGGCAAAGACAACGCGGTTACCAGCTTTTTCTTCTTTCAGGCCATGTTTGCCACCACGGCGGCCACCATTGTTTCCGGTGCCGTGGCCGAAAGAATGAAATTCAACGGTTATGTTCTGTCGGCAATCTTCATCACCGCCATTATCTACCCTCTTTTCGGGCACTGGGCCTGGAGCGAAGGAGGTTGGCTCAAAGAACTTGGCTTTGTCGATTTCGCAGGTTCTACGGTCGTCCACTCCATAGGCGCCTGGGTCGGCCTGGCCGGGGCCATCGTTCTCGGCCCGAGATTAGGCAAATTCCACGCCGGCACAACCAGATACTTTGCCCCCGGCAATCATAATTTCATTGTTTTTGGAGTTTTTGTCCTCTGGTTTGCCTGGTTCGGCTTCAACGCCGGCAGCCTGTTGTCCTTCGGACCCGGGGTTTCCTCGATCCTGCTGAATACGCTGCTGTCCGCTGCAGCAGGCGGGATGAGCGCGTTTCTGCTCAGCCTCTTTCTGCACCGAATGGTCGGTGTCGAACTGTTCAGTTTCGGGATTGTTGCCGGGCTGGTTGGAGTGACGGCGGGTTGTGCCCAGTTCACCACCCAGCAATCGTTCCTGGTCGGCTTTATTTCCGCCTTGGTCATGTTTTTGGCTGAACGCCTGCTGCTCGCCTTGCGCATCGATGATCCACTCAGTGTTGTGGCGGTTCATGGCTGTGCAGGGATCTGGGGGACCCTGGCCGTGGGTCTGTTCGGCCTGGTTCCGGCAGGGCTGACCCGCTGGCAATTTTTAGGGGTCCAGGCGACCGGTGTCCTCGCCGCTTTCGGGCTGGCTTTTCCCGGCGGTCTGCTACTGTTTGCCTTGCTCCGCCTGACCAGGAACCTGCGCGTTTCCAAACGCGATGAAATCCTTGGCCTGAATGTCACCGAGCACCAGGCGCGCTTGCCCTGGGTGGAAACCATCGAAAGCATCATCCGGATTATGCGCAGCGGTACCCTGCATAAAAAAATCTATGAAGAGCGCGGTACCGAAGTCGGCATTGTTGCCCGCTTTTTCAATTACCTGCTCGATCGCCTGCATGACAAGCAGGTTGAATTGGTGGCATCCAACAAAAGCCTGCGTACGCAAATCAATATCGATACCCTGACCAGGGTCTTCAACCGACGCGGTTTACTGGAAAACATCAAACTCTGGAGCGGCAGCGGCAAGGACTTCTCCATCATCATCGTTGATATTGACCACTTCAAAAAAGTTAACGATAGCTACGGGCACAGTGTCGGCGACTCGGTTTTGCAGGAGATGGCCCTGTTGATCAAGAGCCTGGTGCGTAGTCAGGATGTTTTCGGGCGCTGGGGAGGTGAAGAATTTGTCCTGCTTGCAGATACCAGCGAGGCTGAGTTGGCCTGGAAAATTGCGGAAAAATTAAGAACAAGTGTTGAGGCCCACCACTTTACGACGGTCTCTTCCATCACCTGTTCTTTGGGGGTCTGTTGCCCGGAGCAGCCGGCTACTCCGTTTGAAACCCTTTTTGAAGCAGCCGATCAGGCCCTTTATCAGGCCAAGGACAAAGGCCGCAACCAGGTTGTCATTAACCCGCCAGGCCTGCATGCGGTGGCATCAGAGGTCGCCTGACCCGCGCCCTGGCAGGCCGGAAGCTGGAAGGTCGCTATGTGGCCGGTTCGGTTTATTGCCGGACCAATCTGAGGTTGGCGATACGGGTTTCGAAGTTGGAGCGGAACGGGTTGATGTCAAGGCCGCCACGCCGAGTATAGCGGGCATAAACGGTCAGTTTGTCGGGCTGGCAGTAACGCATCAGATCGACAAAAATCCGTTCGACGCACTGTTCATGAAACTCATTGTGCTGACGAAAGGAAATCAGATAGCGCAACAGGGCTTCCCGATTGATCCGGCCACCCTGATAACGAATCAGCACACTGCCCCAATCCGGCTGGCTGGTCACCAGACAATTGCTTTTCAGCAGGTGGCTGTGCAGATCCTCACTGACCTGCCGGGCCGGGTCGCTGGCAGATTCCAGTAGGGCCGGATTCAAGGAGTAATCCTCGATGTCGATATCGAGGTCATCAAGACACTCTCCGGGAAGCGGCTGAATCCCCTCGGTCCCAAACTGGTGGCTTTCGATCAGCCGCACCCGGACCTTCCCGCCGGCTGCAGCCGACAGGTCCGCACTGATCCGTTCGGCAACCTGATCACTGTCGCTAAACCGGGTCTGGTTAAATGAATTGAGATAGAGCTTGAAGGACTTGGACTCGATCAACTGCTCGGTTTCACAGGGGATATGAAACTCGCCCATCGCCACAACCGGCTTCCCTCTTCCATTCAGCCAGGACAATTCATAGGCATTCCAGATATCATAGCCGACGAACGGCAGTTTCCCGGTAATCCCGATCACATCACGTTTGACCTGACGCGGGAAAGGGCACAGTAAAGTCGGGTCGTATTCCGCTTTGTAAACGGTACTTTTCCCCAGGGGAAGGTTGTGCTCGTAATGGGACATAACCGCCTCGCCATAAAAAAATAATTACCAATTCAGGTAAATAACTGATAGAATTTTTGACTTATGCGGCCAGGAATCCTGGCCGCTTCAGGCAGCATAAGTTGTTTTTTTTTACCCGTCAACATGGAGAACATTTATGAAAGTCGGATTAGTCGGTTGGCGTGGCATGGTCGGTTCCGTGCTGATGCAACGAATGGTCGAAGAGAATGATCTCGCCGGAGTCCGGCCGGTCTTTTTCTCGACTTCACAAGCCGGTCAGGAAGCTCCCGATTTCGGTCAGGGCCCAAGTGTCCTTGAAGATGCCGTCAATATTGAAAAGCTTGCCGAGCAGGATGTCATCATCACCTGCCAGGGCGGTGATTACACGAAAGAAGTTCATCCCAAACTGCGCCAGCAAGGCTGGAACGGTTACTGGATCGACGCGGCCTCTTCATTACGGATGGACGATAATGCCGTCATCATCCTGGACCCTATTAACCGCGACGTGATCGACAAAGCCCTGGCCGCAGGGGGAAAAGATTTTATCGGCGGCAACTGTACCGTCAGTCTGATGCTGATGGGCATCGGCGGGTTGTTCAAGGCCGGGCTGGTTGAATGGGTCAGTGCCATGACCTATCAGGCTGCTTCTGGAGCCGGGGCACCCAACATGCGTGAACTGCTGGCCCAAATGGGCGTGCTCAGCGATTGCGTCAATGAAGAACTGAAAACTCCGGGTTCGACAATTCTCGATATCGACCGCAAGGTCACCGAAACCCTGCGTAGCGAAGGGTTCCCGACTTCCGAATTTGGCTATCCGCTGGCTGGCAGCGTACTGCCCTGGATCGATCGGGAAGTCGAAGACGGTCAAAGCCGGGAAGAGTGGAAAGGGATTGCCGAGACCAATAAGATTCTGGCCACTGCACAGCAGATCCCGATTGACGGCATTTGCGTCCGGGTCGGCGCCATGCGCTGCCATAGCCAAGCGTTGACCATCAAACTGACCAAAGACGTTCCCATCGCGGATATCGAAACGATCATCGCGGAAGCGAACCCATGGGTTAAACTGATCCCCAATACCAAAGCCGCGTCTCTGGAAGGGCTCACCCCGGCAGCAGTGTCCGGGACCCTCTCCGTTCCGGTCGGTCGGGTTCGCAAAATGAAGATGGGTCCGGAATACCTGTCGGTCTTCACCTGCGGTGACCAGTTACTTTGGGGTGCCGCGGAACCACTGCGAAGGATGCTGAATATCCTTAAAGAAAGCTGATCCCGAAAAAGAACCGAGGCTTATCAAACAAAAACGCCTTTGATCAATTGATCAAAGGCGTTTTTGTTCACCGTGTCTCTTTCTTGGTCCACAAGCCCAAATAGGCTCTCCCATACTGCAACAGCAAGGGGGCGTGAAAAAAACTCTCTCTTTCACGATAGCTGTATATCAACAACTGCGGCTAAAAAAGGAGGTGTTTTGACCCGCAGGAGTATTTGCTAGTCACGCCCGGGAGTCCAGCGCCCGGGCGCGCATATTGTTATGGGAAAACGAGGGTCTCATCGTTGTAGAATTCGCCGAACAGTTCCTCATCCGACGGACGATCCTCGGGAATCGGCCGGCTCACCCAGGTCACATTCATATAGTGTTTCAGATGCACGTTTTCGTTGGTGATGTTGCCGCCCCAGACACCGCAGCCCATGGAAGAGGTCATCGGCATACCGTTGGTCAACGAACCGGAGTTGGCTTTGGATTGCGGCTGACGCACCATGATTCGGCTCACCGGCATGGCCAGAGCATGCATGTGGATATGCTCGTCATTGAAGCTGTAGATGCCGCAGGAGTGGCCGCGTCCGCCGACTTTGTAGATTTCCTGCAGCCGCTCAATCGCCTTGTCATAGGTTCCGCTGTATTTGAAAACACCGATGATCGGCGCCATCTTCTCTTTACACCAGGGATATTCAGGACCGATGTTGTCCTCTTCGCAGAGCAGCATACAGCGGTCTTCAGGTATGCTGAAACCGGCTTGTTCAGCAATTGACTGAGCGGAGCAAGCGATCGTGTCAATGGTCCGATGCAATTCATCATCCCACAACACTTTGGTCAGTTTGGCTTTCTCTTCGGCGCTGCACAGATAACCACCTTCCGCCTGCAGAGCTTCAAGCATATCGGCGTAAACACTGTCGTGAATCATCAGGTTGCCGTCGGCAGAGCAGCCCGAGCCGTAGTCGGCGGTCTTGCTCAAACGGACGTTCATGGCCGCAGTCTTGACGTCCTGGGCGGTGGTCTCATCAAAACACATGGTGGCGTTACCGGCACCGACCCCGTAGGCAGGTCTGCCAGAGCTGTAGGCGGCCTTGACCATGGCCGGTCCACCAGTGGCGATGGACAGGTCGGCCTGGCTCATCAGGTACTGGGAAGACGGAATGCTCGGCTGGTCGATACACAGAAACAGGTCTTCGGGCAGGCCGACCTTTTTCAGGGCGGCGCGCATCACGGCGATGGTCTCGAAGGTGGTCTGCTTGCTGCGCGGATGCGGCGCAAAGATCGTTGCATTACGAGCTTTCAAAGAATAAAGACCGTTGGTCGGCGGAGTCAGGGCCGGGTTGGTGGTCGGAATCAGGCAGGCGACCACTCCGACCGGCTTGCCGTATTTGACAATTCCTTTTTCCGGGATCTCTTCAATGATGCCGACACTCTTCTCGCGCAGGCAGTCGCGCAGGATGCCGATGATCTTGGCCCGTTTGTAGGGGCGGCCGGCGCGATCGCCAAGGCCACTTTCATCGACCCCCATCTGGGCCAGGCGGGTGAAGGTCTTTTCGTTGGCGGCGGCCCAGGCAACGGCCTGAACGGCCCGGTCAACGGTCTCCTGATCAAGGTTCTCGATCTGGGCCTGGGCGGCCCGGGCGCGGACAAACAGCGCGTCAACTTTTTGTTTTTCTTCTTCGGTAAGGACTTTAGGTGCTTTGGCCATGGGTTGGTCTCCTTATAAAAGTCTCAATGGATTTGCTCAACGGAACTTTTTACGAACAGCCTGGTCGTCATGATCAAGCAGCTGGTTGCATTAAGGAGACGTTAGTACAGGATAAACTTAAAGTAAAATTTATAATTCTTTAGATGATGTCAAGTTTTTCTTAAGGATTGCAGTTTAGCACCATCTCTTCAAACACCAGGCGCACTAGGCGCTGCCGGGGATGCTGACGTTTCTGATACAGCCCGATCCGCCGGAACAGCTGCGGTGAACCGAAGGGAACCATGGTGTAAAGCGCGCGAGCCGCAGCCAAGCGCTCGGCACTGAACGAGACAATGGTCATGCCCAGCCCCTGGGCAACCATGCTCAAAGCCGCTTCGCAGGAATCGAACTCCATCACGTCCTGTACTTCGATGCCACTTTTGAGCAAATAATCATCCACGATCCGCCCAGCCCAGGCCGTACGATCAAAACGGATAAAGGCAAACTTTCGAAACAGCTCTTCCTGGGCCAACACCGGGGTCCCTTGAGGTGCCACGATATAAAAATATTCGGTCGCGATTTCCGTCCATTGGCAGTCCGCGGGAATGCTTTTGACCGGTTCAGTGAGTAGCGCCCCGTCCAGCTCGTCCTCTTCGACCCGCCGAGCCAACTCTGCGGACAAGCTGCAGAACAGCCGGACCTTCAAGTGTTGATAATTGTTTTGCAGCTGCGCCAGCACAGCGGGCAAAGGGCCGGTGACAACCGTGGGGATGGCCCCCAGGAACACCTCTCCTTCAATCGCCCCCTGCGGATTCAGCTCTTCCCGGAGCCCATCATAAAGCCCGAGGATCTGTTCGGCCCGCGCCACAACCAACCGCCCGCTGGCATTGAGTTTGGGCTTACGACCAGCCCGGTTAAACAATTCGATTCCCAGGTCTTCTTCCAGATTTTTAACCTGCAGGCTCACCGCCGCCTGGGTCAGCCCAAGCTGGTCAGCGGCAGCCACAAAGCTGCCCTTACGGGAAATCGCGATTAACGTACGCAGGGAACGCAAAGACATGGGTAAACTCTCCGAAATTATCAGGTTGTTGAAAAACAACTTGGCAAGTCCACACTGGCGATCACACTCAATGATAATCTTCCCACCTATTAGAGTGTGTAAACTGGGAAAAATGCCTTTTCCTCTATCGTGTTTAACTCCCAGGATGGACTTTTTCAACACTCTGCTCTTGCAGAATCGATCAAAATACCCCTGTCATGGGCCTCTCAGACAAAACCGCATAGGCATTCTTATCTGGCAGGGCTATTGCTCTAGTTTGCAAAGTACAATAACCGATACGGTTAAAAATAATTCTGCTGAACTAAATTATTTAAAAAAAAATGCCGAAAAGGTCTCAGGAGGATTAAGATGAGCGCTATGAAGAAAGACGTTATTAAATTGCTGGTGCTGATTTTCATTGTCGGTCTGCTTATCGTTGGGATCTACGCAGCGGGGAAAAGTGTCGACAACCAGGCAAAATACCGTCACCCCATTACCCAACCGGGAGCACATTGGTAAGCACGCACTCCGTTCAGCACAACCTTCTCTCGGGTCCCGGATAGACGGGCTGACCCGTTTTACGAATCGGGTCTCTCCCGACAGAGACCCAGCCGTCGGAGCGCTCGAAGGAAGCGACCTGGCCAGTCTCAAGCAGGGTCGTCAGTAAAGCCGGGCTGACCCGATCCCTGATGCCGTTTTTATAAATCACATTGATCTTGCCGCCGTGCCGGAACAAAGCCATAGACACCCCCATTGCGATAGCTTCTCGTGCAGCCCGTTTCTGGCAGTATAACATCTTTTGCTCGTTATAAATGGAAGCAGGTTGCGGACGGATCAGCAGGCTCAGTGCTTCGTCAGCTCGGTGGCTATCGCCGCCATGACCCGTTCGACGATCAGGACATAGGTCTCTTTCTTATCTTCCAGTTCGAACAGATCGGCCACGTCAAGGGAGGGACCGAAACTGATGCTCCCCTGCTGCCCGGTCTTTAAAAATTTCCAGCGGTTGATCCCTTTAAGAGCCGTGGGGATGACCACCGGACGATGTTCATAAATCAACTTACCGACACCTCTGTTGCCGCGACCCAGGTCACCATTCTTATGCCGGGTCCCTTCCGGGAACAGCATCACTTTTTCACTACTGAGCAGTGTTCCTAATTTCTTCCCGGCCCGCACATCCCGCCCCCGTTTGACCGGAAAGGCTCCCCAGGAACTAAAAAGGGCTCCGAGCAGGCGGTTTTTGAACAACTCTTCCTTTGCCGGAGCCCAGACCATCTGCAAAGGAAAAGCTTTTTGCACGGCAGCGGGAATAAAAACCGTGTCGTAACCGGAAATATGATTGGCCAGCAACAGGACCCCGCCCTGCGCCGGAATATTTTCGACCCCATGAATCCGAAACTTGTTGAGCACACAAGCATAAAAAGCAATTCCACGACTGCAGATGGTGACCCACAATCGCCTCAAAACAGATACTTTCAAAACACCACTCCTGTCGAAATCATTAACATGGCACCAAATTGGCAATTGATTTTTCTTTGTATAAATCCTTGCAGCAACCCTGCATATCCCGCATTATGATCTACTTTAGCAGATACTGTCATGAATTAAATGTCACCATCAGAACCGAGGAACGGATTATGAGTTGGTTATCAGGAATTATCGGCGGCGGTCTCGGAGCCATGATTGCCGGGCCGTTTGGCGCCATCATCGGCGCGGCTATCGGTGCCAGCATGGGCAACACGCAGACCCTGCCAGGACGTAGCGGCCACGGCGTCGGTGGCTTCAACCAGGTCCAGCAGCGCCAGGCCATTTTCTTTACGGCCGCTTTTTCCATGGTCGGCAAACTCGCCAAAGCCGACGGCCGGGTCTGCCCTGATGAAATTGCCGCCATTGAAAAAATCTCCAAGGAAGCCCTTGGCCTTGATTCGCAGACTCGGGCTTACGCCATCAATGTTTTCACTCAGGCCAAAGACAGCCCACAAAGCTTCGCCGACTACGCCCACCAGTTCGGTCAGCTGTTTTCCCACGATCAGCAGCTTTGCAGTTTCATGATGAGCTTTCTGTTCGAAGTCGCCATGGCGGACGGCAACCTGCACCCGCAGGAAGAAATCATGCTGCAGGAAGCCAAAAATGCTTTTCGCATTCCAGAAAGCATGTATCAGTCGCTCTACGGCCGCTATGTCGGCCACCAGCAGACCAGTGCGGTCGGCCTGGCGAAACACTATGAAATCCTCGGTGTCTCTGCAGATGCGACCACTGCTGAAATCAAACATGCCTACCGCCAGAAGGCCACCGAATTCCACCCCGACAAGATCGAAGGGAAAGGACTGCCGCCCGAATTCATTAAATTTGCCAATGACCGGCTGGCTGAAATCAATGAATCTTATGATACTATTATGAAAGCCAGAAAATAGCTGCCGGCCGGGCATTGAATAAGGATCGGCCGCTTCAGCCACAACCGCTGCCAGAGGAAAGGATAGTTATGCCTGAACTGACCGGCTCCCCGGCTTGGTGCGCTCTTGAGGATCATTTTCGCACCATAGAAAAGCTGCATATGCGTCAATTGTTCACCGAGGATCCGCAGCGGTTCGAAACCTTTTCCCTGCAGTTTGAAGACATCCTGTTCGACTACTCCAAGCACCGTATTACCACCGAAACCATCGCCAAGCTGTGTGCCCTGGCCGAGCAGGCAGGGCTCAAAGCCAAAATTGAGGCGATGTTCAGCGGAACCAAGATCAACACCACCGAGCAGCGGGCCGTTCTTCATGTCGCCTTGCGCAATCGCAGCAACCGGCCGATCAAAGTGGATGGGCAGGATGTCATGCCGCAGGTCAATGCGGTCCTTGAAAAAATGCGCAGCTTCTGCGCCCGGGTGCGTAACGGTGACTGGCGCGGGGCCACCGGCGAACAGATCACCGACATTGTCAATATCGGTATTGGCGGCTCTGACCTCGGCCCGCTGATGGTCACCGAAGCCCTCAAACCTTACGGCCATGAGCGTCTCAGGGTTCATTTCGTCTCTAATGTCGACGCCACTCATCTGACTGAGACCTTAAAAAAGCTGGTCCCGGAGACCACCCTCTTCCTCGTCGCCTCAAAAACCTTCACGACCCAGGAAACCATGGCCAACGCACACTCGGCGCGCAATTGGCTGCTCAGCAACGGCCAGGATGAACAAGCTGTTGCCAAGCATTTCGCCGCCCTGTCGACCAACTGTGAAGCGGTCAGCGCTTTCGGCATTGATCCAGAGAATATGTTCGAATTCTGGGACTGGGTCGGCGGTCGCTATTCCCTGTGGTCGGCCATCGGTTTATCCATCGCGTTGTTTATCGGCATGGAGCGCTTTGAAGAATTACTGACCGGGGCCCATCGGGTTGACGAACATTTCCGCACCGCCCCGTTGGAAAAAAACATTCCGGTCCTAATGGGGCTGCTGGGGATCTGGTACAACAACTTCTTCGGCGCAGATTCCCATGTAATTCTCCCCTATGATCAGTATCTGCACCGCTTTCCCGCTTATTTTCAGCAGGGCGACATGGAAAGCAACGGTAAACGGATCAGCAAAGCGGGCCGCCAGGTCGACTATTCGACCGGCCCGATTATCTGGGGCGAACCCGGCACTAACGGCCAGCATGCTTTTTATCAGCTGATTCACCAGGGAACCAAGCTGGTCCCGGCGGACTTTCTGGCCCCCATCGAAAGTCACAACCCCCTTGGTGATCACCATCAGCTGCTGCTGTCCAACTTTTTCGCCCAGCCTGAAGCATTGATGAAGGGAAAAACCGCCCAGGAAGTCAGAACTGAACTGGAGCAGGAGGGCATAGACCAAGCACGGATCGAAGCGCTCCTGCCCCATAAAGTCTTTCCCGGCAACCGGCCCAGCAGCTCCTTCCTGTTCAAAAAGCTCACCCCGGCTACACTCGGCTCGTTGATCGCTTTTTATGAGCACAAGATCTTTACCCAGGGTGCAATCTGGGATCTCAACTCCTTCGATCAGTGGGGTGTCGAACTCGGCAAGCAGCTGGCCAAGAAGATTTTGCCGGAGCTGAGTCAGCAGGCTGCCGTAACCAGCCATGACAGTTCGACCAACGGACTGATGAACTTCTATCGGAGCCACCGCACGACAAAGTAAGTAAAATCCTGGCGGTGGACGATTATCCCACCACCACTTTTCCGCGATCTTGAAAAAGATTTTCATTTTTGTGACTCAGGTCACAGATTTCCCTTCTCCAATCAGACATCCTCAGGACAGCACTGCACCAAGGCATGACACCGCCTTTCCCTGTGCAGTCCGGCAGAGTGCCAGAAATTTCAAGAATATCAGGCCGTTGATGGTATTTAAACGGAGAGACTCCGCCGGATAAGACCGAATTTCCGCAAAACGGAGCTGACCATGCTGACATTATTGCTGCTTCTGCTGCTGATCGGAGCATCCTGCTTTTCCTTCCGCAAGTACACCCAAACCGGTGATTGTAGTTGTGGCGGTGCTCACTACCAAGCGGACCCAATACCGGCAGACAATAATTCACCCCCTGGATAAGCAAAGCGACACCATTACCACAAAAGAGCGTTGCAACAATATACCACCTAAATAGTTATAATTACTTTGACTTTTTTTATTGACAACGATTATCAACATCAATATCTTTGAAAACCGTTATCAATATCGATCAGGAGAAAAAAATATGCCAAACCGATTAGGACACCTCGCTGTCGGAGATTACGCCGTCGTCAGCGGATTCGAAAAGGGAGCCAGAGAGTATCGGGCCAAACTTCTGGCCATGGGTCTGACCAAGGGGATTAAGTTTCAAGTGATGCGCGTTGCCCCCCTGGGCGACCCGATTGAAATCAGTGTCCGGGGATTTTCCCTCAGCCTGCGGCGGGAAGAGGCCAATGCGGTTTTGGTTGAAAGGAGTGAGCAGTCATGAATAATCTGAGAATAGCCATTGCCGGCAACCCCAACTGCGGCAAGACCACCCTATTTAACGAATTAACCGGCGCTCATCAGATGGTCGGCAACTGGCCGGGGGTCACTGTCGACCGTAAAACCGGGACCTATGCTTATACCGGTCACAATTTCGATGTCGTCGACATCCCCGGCATCTATGCGCTATCCGCCTATTCAACAGATGAAAAAGTAGCCCGCGACTATTTGATTTCCAAGGATGCCGATCTCATTGTCAACATTGTTGATGCCTCCAATATCGAACGCAACCTGTACCTGACCACCCAACTGCTTGAGTTGAAGATCCCGTTGTTGATTGCGGTCAACAAAATCGACGTCGCCCGAGCCAGAAACATCGACATCGACACCAAAGAGTTGTCCCAACGCCTGGGTGTTCCCGTGGTACCGATTTCCGCGTCAAAAAAACAAGGGTTGGAAATCCTCAAAGAGGCCATCCACGATTATGCGGAAACCTCCCAACCACCCAAAACCGGGGTAGTCTACCCGGTAACCATTCAGGAATCGGCCAATCGCATTGCTGCAGAGGTCACAGAACTGGCGACTTTCTACAAGGTTCCCGCCAACTGGCTGGCCATCAAACTGTTGGAAGAGGACAGTGAATTAGCTGCCCGGCTGAATCCGGCCCAGCAAGACCTGCTGCAGCGGGAACAGCAACAGCTTGAAGAGCAATTGGTCGAGGATGTAGACATTGCCATTGCTGACACCCGCTACGGATTCATCAACTGGCTGACCGAAGGATGTGTCCAACACAGCACCAAGATCGGCCAGAATATGACCGAAAAAATTGACCGGGTCGTGCTTAACCGGTTATTGGGGTTGCCCATATTCCTGTTGATGATGTACCTGACCTTCATGTTTACCATCAATGTCGGGGGTGCTTTTATCGATTTCTTCGATATTGCCGCCGGCGCTCTATTTGTCGACGGGATGGGGCATCTGCTGGCCGCCGTTCATTCCCCGGACTGGTTGATCGGCCTGGTGGCGACAGGGATTGGTGGTGGGATTCAAACCGTGGCGACCTTCATACCCCCCATCGCCTTCATGTTCCTGGCCCTGGCCATTCTGGAAGGATCGGGCTATATGGCCCGGGCCGCCTTTGTCATGGACCGCATCATGCGCATGCTTGGTCTGCCGGGTAAGGCCTTTGTCCCGATGCTGGTCGGTTTCGGCTGCAACGTGCCGGCCATCATGGCCACCCGGACCCTGGAAAACCAGCGCGATCGGACCCTGACCATCATGATGAATCCGTTTATGAGCTGCGGCGCCCGGTTGCCGGTCTATGCTTTGTTTGCCGCGGCATTCTTCCCCACCGGCGGTCAGAACATGGTGTTCCTACTGTATCTGGCTGGCATCGGTTTCGCTGTCCTGACTGGGCTGATCCTCAAACATACCCTGCTCAAAGGGAATATCACCCCCTTTGTCATGGAACTGCCCCCTTATCATGTTCCGACCGTCAAATCCGTGCTGCTGCGAACCTATGACCGGCTCAAATCCTTTATGTTCAAAGCCACCCGGATCATTATCCCCATGGTCGCGCTGCTCGCCCTGCTCAACACCATGGCGGTCGATGGCACCATCGGCCATGACGACACCAACGAATCGATTCTGTCCTCGGTCAGCCGCACCATCACCCCGCTGTTTGCGCCCATGGGCATCTCCCAGGACAACTGGCCGGCAACCGTTGGGATCTTCACCGGGATCTTTGCCAAGGAAGCGGTGGTCGGAACCCTGGATGCCATCTATCTGCAGAACGAAACGCAAGCAGATCAGGCCGCCCAGGCAGCCGGTGAAGCTCCGGCAGAAGAGGACGCATTCAGCCTGACTGCTGCCTTGCAGGAAGCGTTTGCCACCATTCCGGACAACCTGGCCGGAGTCGCCGGCACCCTGAGTGACCCCCTTGGCCTGAATATCGGCGATACCGACTCCATTGAACTTGCAGCTGAAGAGCAGGAGGTCAGTGCCGGGACCTTCGGCGCCATGGGGCACCTCTTCGACGGGAAAATCGGCGCCATTGCCTATCTGCTGTTCATCCTGATGTATTTTCCCTGCGTCGCAGCCATGGCTGCAGTCTACCGTGAGGTCAACTTCGGCTGGACCGCGTTTGTGGCATCCTGGACCACTGGGCTGGCCTATATTTCCGCGACCTCTTTTTACCAGATCGCAACCTTTGCCCGGCACCCGATGTTCTCCGGCTTCTGGTTGCTCGGCTGCGCCCTGTTCTGCCTCATCGTCATCATGATAATGCGGTCGATGGGCAAGGAAAAGGCCCCGGAAGGACTGGCGATACCGGCCAAAAGTTAAGACAGCTCAGGCGGGCGGTTTTTCAACCGCCCGCCTGAACCCATGGATGGGCAAACACAATCAATGACGATTTTCAAAAGCATTGATTCTGTAAGGTGGAGGAAATCGCACTGCTCTCCACCGAGCTTGAAAAAGGCCAAGATGGACTTTTTCAACAATTTGATTAAGGAGATAATAATGACTCCAAGTGAAGTCAAACGCTACTTAAGTGAACGTAAAATAGCCCCGTTAAACGATATTGCCCTGCACTTTGACATGCAGCCGGATGCGGTCCGTGGTCTGTTGGAACATTGGATCAGAAAAGGCAAGGTCAGACGCTTTGCCGATAACAGCTGCGAAGACAACTGCTGCGGAGGTTGCTCTGAAAACGGCCACAAGGAAGTTTACGAGTGGTTATAGAACCCAGCACGTCTAACAAAAAAACGGCAGCAGCAAATGAGCTGCCGTTTTTTTGTCATCTCTCTAATACCGACAAGTTAGCTTGCATTCCCGGCAAAACAAATCAAATCGCCCCCACCCTAAAAGGCATAAGGTTCTTCGCTATGGAATTCAAACATGAAAGGCACCTCCGGCGGATTGATCTTCTCAATGATCTCGGCCCGCAATCGAAAAGATGAATGGATACTGGTAAAAGAAACTCCCTGCAGCGTCGGCTCGTCTTGTTCTTCCTTTTTCCGTGACCAGGGTTCAAGCACAGCATAAAGATTGACCCATTGACCATAAGGAAGAGGCTTATCATTACTAACAATATTAAAGCCGACAGCCACTGCATCAGCGAAGCAACAGGAAATTGCGGTCCGCAAAAGAACCGACCTGCCCTGCTTGGTCGTTGGAGACTCAACCAGGATCCCCCTGACCAGATAACGCTGTTGACGCTGTTGATCTGTTCCGACTTCGGCAATATCATAAAGTTCGCCAAGGTTGATCCGGACATAGCTGCGGCCATCTTTTTCTACGCGTGATGAATAGGTTCTTTCAGCATCAATCAGACCTGCGGATTCGGCAGCGGCACTCCTCCCAATTGAATGATCTATCGGCTTGGCAATGACCAGCGCAAACAGGGCAATGACACACACAAAAGCACCTGCCCTGACAGGATCGAAGGCAACCGGCCACCGCAACAGGACGATTCCCAGAACCAATAATCCGCTTCCTGTTGCAGACGATAGCAGGCTGAACTTGGGATTCAACAGAGTCTGGTAGAGGTCGCTGTTGCTAAAAAAGAGCAACATTCCCCCCAACAGGATCAATAAAACGGCCTCAAAACGTCCGGCCACCAGCCTGTCTGCATCATTGTCATGTGTCGTTTTCATAATTACACCCGGCCCAGGATCACGCTCAAAATGACAGCCAGGCCGAAAACCAGAAGAACCGGCCCGACAATGAGATAAAACATGATCCGGCGTTTAAAAACAGCTGAAAACATGGCAATCAGCTTCAGATCCACCATAGGTCCTATCGCCAAAAAAGCGAGTTGAGCCGCACTGGGAAAGCTTGAAAAAGAGGCGGCGACAAAGGCATCAGCTTCGGAACAGACGGACAGCAGGATCGCCAATGACATCATGACAATAATGGCAAGCAACTCCGAGGATTCAAACAAATCAAGAACTCCAGCTGGAGTGAAAGTTTTGAACAGAGCGGTAATAATCGCCCCCATAAGCAGAAATTTCCCCATGGAGAGAAATTCTGCAGCAGTGTGCTTTAGCACCTCCAGCAGTCGCGACGACATGTGATTATGGTCATGCCCACAGGAACAGCCATGAGGATCATGTTGAGACATCGACGAAGACAGCAGCAGATGGCGGGCTGAAGCATCCGCCAGGATCCACCCCATAACAGCCGCAGGAATCGCAACCAGGATAATCCGGCCGCCGACCATCCACAAATCGCCGCGAAAGGCCACATAGGTTGAAAGCAACACAATGGGATTAATCACCGGGGCTGCAAACATATAGGTGACCGCAGTTGCGGGAGGAACTCCTTTTCCGAGCATGCGACGCACAATCGGTACGATTCCGCATTCGCATGTCGGTAAAAGCATCCCGATGAAAAGACCAAACAGGATTCCTTTAAAAGGATGACGCGGAACTAGGCGGGCAATCAGATCTTCTTCGGCAAAAACCTCAAACAAAGAAGCTAATAATGATCCGATCAGCAGAAAAGGAGCCGCCTCAATAAAAATGGCAACGGCTATAGAGGAAAAAATCTGCAGGCTTTCAAACATGAGTGTTCCAGAAAAAAAACAGTTAACAAATAAAGAAAATAAGACGTTATAACATAACAATCCCTATCAAATTGCTATGAACGGCGTCTCTTTGTCAATGTTTTTTAGCTCGTTCCCAAATCGAGTGGATGAGTTAACGTCTCGACGATGAAAGATCCCGATCTCTACGCTCAAATCCTCGGTATCCGGTCGCTTTGGAAGGTGACTGAAGTGAAGCTTGCCTTTGCGGTCGACGAAGTCAGTATCTTTGTCGAGCACGATCCGCAGTCGCTCTGGTTTGCCCGAAATGCGCGGCTCCGTCACCCGGCTATGACAAACGGCAGCGCTAATGGCGGCACCTTGATACCTGCCAGCACAAAACCATGCTGATTGCCGACGCCCCCCGCGTTCAATGCCCTGAGCACGGCATCGTAACGGTTAGCAAGCCCTGGTCGGAGCCAGGTTCCAGCGTTACCGCCGAGTTTGAAGCCTTTTGGTCATTGACAGGCAAGGGTTCCCCCTATCGTTGCTGTCTCACGTCAGAGGAACCTCAGCTGGCACGCTATCGATGGCACAATAATTTTTCTCATCCTGAAGATCTCTCTCAATTATCACCGGCAGAGTGAAGGGTCCGGGCTCCAAAGTTGGCCCGGACCCTTCATCAGGGTTTTCAGAATTAGAAGGGCAAGTTCCTCTGAAAACCATACTCGTCTGATTAACGACAGAACGTTCTGCAGACAATTTTGTAGATCGTCCGCAAATACGACTGAAAATTTTCTTCGCGCCAATGAAACAAAAATCCCCAGATCGCAATATTGAATACGACCTGGGGATGCCCTGTTTATCCTCAAGTTTTATCGGCGCAGGTCTCTTGCCATAGAGAGACGTGTCACTGGCAAATCATATAGTATTCAGGCAGGTTTTCTGACTTCCGGTTCTTTCTAATCGCCGCGCCTTCCCATTTGTTTGCTAACGAACAGTGGCGTATCTGCGGCTTTCGTCCCCGGTTACAGCGGCGGGCCCGTCCCCGATTTTCACGGGGTTCCCTATTGAGCTCGGTTAGGAGCACCTGAACTTGCTGTTGATATATTGGTTGTTGGCTGTCCTCCTTGTGTGAATCACCTGATCCAATTCGTCCGCCTATTCAATAAAACCGGCAAGACCTTCTTGTCAAGTCTTATCAAAGAAGCAGTGATTTTCGAGAAAATCTTCAGCATCTTCTATAACTATTTGAATTTTCATTTTATTATTTTGATTTTACGAAAAAAGTTCACCTTGCAACAACTTTCTTCAGCATCAACCTCTCAACTTGATATTCTTGCTATCGAACCTTTTATAGCTGGATAGCGACCGCTTACTTAAAAAATACCGTAACATTAAAAAAACAGCTTGCTTTGCAGAGTGCATCAGTCAAAGGTTGGAGACATCAAACAATCACATCACCATCAGATTCGTCCCTGACAGATTGTTGAAAAAATCCATCCCGAGACTTTTTCAAGCACAGTTGGGAAAAATTGAGATTTTTCCCAACTTCACAAAATCAATGGGCTAGATATCTGTCATAACTTTTGATCACCCATCCATGGGCTCAGCAGGATGTTTTTCACCAGCCTGCTGAAAAAAGTTGCTTCACCATTTCTGATCGTTCACCTCGAGACACAGAAGTCATGAAGAGAGTTTTCATCAGCTGAAGCAACAAATTTATCAAACTATCCCCATAACCGTTAAGGGACATCCCTATGTTGTTATTGCAGAATCCTGTTTTTCTTCTGTTCATCGTTATCATCAGCGGCGAGCTTATCGGCTATCTCAAAATCAAGGAATTTTCCCTCGGTTCCTCTGCCGTTATTTTTACCGGGCTGGCGTTTGGCCATTTCGGTTATACCCTGCCCAAAGTCTTTCAGACCCTAGGTCTCGTTCTGTTCATTTACTCCGTCGGGCTACAGGCAGGCCCTGGATTTCTTTCTTCTTTCAAAAAGCAGGGACTGAAAATGTCCCTTGGCGCCAGCTTGATTGTTGTCAGTGGTTTCCTGATGACTCTGCTATGTAGCTGGCTGGCCGGATTTGATACCGGCATTGCGGCCGGACTGTTTTCCGGTGCCCTGACCAGTACCCCCGGACTCGCGGTTGCCGTGGAGGCGGTTACCGACAGTCAGGCCCCGGCGGCTTACGGCTTGACCTACTGTTTCGGGGTTTTCGGCGTTATTCTGTTCGTTCGCCTTCTGCCCCGGCTGATGAAGATCGACCTGCTGGCTGAGGAGCAACAGATGAAAGCGGAGCTCAGCCAGGAGCATCCGCCGATGACCTATCGTCATATCGAGATCACCAATCCCAACATTTTCGGGAAATCGGTCAAAGAACTGGGACTGAAACAGATTGCGCCCGTGGTGTTGACCCGTCTGATTCGTCCAGGCGCCTCCGAACCGGAGATTATCTATGGCCAGACAATATTGCATCAGGGCGACAAGCTGCGAATTGTCGGTCAGGAAGAAGCAATCCGGCAGGCAATCCTCTTCCTTGGCAAACCGGTTGAAGAGGCCCTTGAATTTACCCGTGGCCTGACCCGAAAAACCATCATGGTTTCCAAACGCTCAGCAGCTGGTTTTAATGCTGGATCTTTGAACCTCAAGACGTCATTTGATGTTCAGGTGTCAAGGATTACCCGTAATGGCATCGATCTGTCCCCGGATAAAAATACCCGGCTGCACTTGGGTGACGTTCTTCATGTTGTCGGTCAGGAGCAGTCCATCGAAAACGTCACCCGGATACTCGGCAACGACATCCGCGAGACCTATCGCACCGATCTGATCCCGATTATTGTCGGACTATTGATCGGTTTCCTCGCTGGACAAGTTCCGCTTTTCATTCCCTTTATCGGCCAATTCAAACTGGGCCTTTCCGGAGGAGTCTTACTGGCCGGTTTGATCCTCAGCAGCCTCTATAAAACCGGGCCTTTGATCTGGGATATTCCGGCAACGACCAACAGCTTTATTCGAGAGCTCGGTTTACTGTTATTTCTAGCTACGGTCGGAACGCGGACAGGGGCGACCATTCTTGCAACCCTGCAGGAACAAGGGGTGATTCTGTTCCTTTCCGGACTTATGGTCACCATCGTTCCTTTGCTGGTGACCCTGCTTGTCTGTCGCAAGGTACTGAAAATCAAATTCCTGCACATGCTGGGGGTGATCACCGGTGGCATGACCAGCACTCCAGGCCTGGCAAGTATCGCCAGCCTGGTGGAAACTCCTTATGCCGCCTCGGCATATGCAACAGTCTACCCGGTTGCCCTTATCGGAATGATTCTGCTCACCAAGATCCTGACCCTGCTTCATGCCCTCTGGAATTAAAACTGCAAGAAAAAATAGTCCCCTGACTGCCCGCTACCATCCGAAAAATACGGATGGTAGCGGGAATGGCGCTAGGTTAAGAAACTTTGCGGCATTCGATGGTAACCGTTAAGTTGAAACGGCTATCTTCTTTCAGATATCCTGGATTTTCGGGGCACTGTTCCGACTTTAAAATCCTGCCGGCACAAGAAGAGATTGAGTGTAGACAACAGTCATTTCAGGGCCTGACTCCAAGAATATGACAAATAGCATAAGTCAGTTCCGCCCGGTTCAACGTGTAGAAATGGAAATTTGAGACGCCTTCTTTTGCCAACACCCTGACCATATCGATCGCAATACTCGCGCCGATCAAGCTCCTCGTCGTCTGATCTTCAGGATCGATACCTTCAAAACGCTGATGCAGCCATTTCGGTATTTTAACGTTTGTGAAGCCGGCAAATTTTTGCAGGGTTTTATAGTTCGATACCGGCAGTATGCCAGGGATGATCTCAGCATCAATGCCGAGCTTGCTGCATTGGTCGCGAAATCTCAGAAAACGTTCCAGATCAAAGAAAAACTGCGTAATTGCCCGTGTCGCACCCGCATCGATTTTTTGTTTGAGGTTTATCAGATCAGCCTGAGCGCTTTGCGCTTCAGGATGCGTTTCCGGATATGCGGCTACGGAGATATCAAATGCAGCGACCTCCTTAAGCAGGGCGACCAAATCGCGTGCATACATTTGCGGTGGCAAATGATTCCCAGCTGGCAGGTCGCCCCTTAGGGCAACGATATGGCGAATGCCGCTTTTCCAGTAGTCACGGGCTATTTGTTTTAATTCTTCCCGACTGGCATCAACGCAGGTGAGATGTGGCGCGGCAATTAGTCCTGTGCGCTCCTTGATATCTTTTATGACGTTATGTGTTCTGTCCCTGGCTCCTGAATTCGCGCCATAGGTGACCGAGACAAAACTCGGGGCCAGTTTCTTTAACCTATCAATCGAATTCCAGAGGGTTTGCTCCATCAGTTCTGTCGTTGGAGGGAAAAATTCGAAAGAAACATTGATCTTCCCGTGAAGATCCGTCATTCCCTGGTTCAGAGCTTCTAGTTGTCGTGCATTATGCAAGCTCATTGACTTATTTTCCATACAGGCTCCAGCCATCGCATCAGACCATTGATGAGTGTAACTTCTTTGCAGCAGCAACCATATTGGTGAGGGCTGGAATAACCTCTCTCCACTCACGGGTTTTCAAGCCGCAATCGGGATTGACCCACAGCCGTTCGCTAGGAATGCGGTCGGCAGCTTTTTGCATCAGCGCAATGCTTCGCTCTTCAGTGGGAATATTGGGTGGATGAATATCATACACGCCCGGACCGATTCTATTCGGATAGCTGAATTCGTCAAAACATCAAGGAGCTCCATGTCGGAGCGGGACCTCTCAATCGTAATGACATCGGCATCCATCTCAACAATTGAAGAAATGATATCATTAAACTCTGAATAACACATATGGGTATGGATTTGTGTCTCGTCAGTCGCACCGTTCGCGGCAATGCGAAAAGATTCAACAGCCCGGTCCAGATATTCCTGCCACGGTGATTTGCGCAGGGGCAAGCCCTCACGTAGCGCCGCTTCGTCGATCTGTATCACGCACACACCGGCTTTTTCCAGGTCGAGGACTTCTTCGCGGATAGCCAGTGCCAGCTGTTTGCACGACACCGAGCGGGGCTGATCGGCACGAACAAAAGACCAGTTGAGGATGGGCACCGGACCCGTCAACATCCCTTTCATTGGTTTCCTTTCGTACTAAAGCTTTGCAATTCTGTTGGCAATAGCTCGACAATACGCAAAAGCATCATGGGTCAATGCGGGGGAGATATTACCGAGGCCACAAGTCGTGGTGACGATCGTCCGCCTGGCAACGGCTTCCAACTCCGCTGAAATTGTTGCCAGGCGCAACCAGTGCTGATCAGGGTGATCTAGATCTTTCTTTGCCTCGTTCGAAAAAAACGCTGGAACCAGGCCAAAGGCTAAGAAACCGGAATTCTCAAGGACAGTGCGAACGAGAGTAAACCAATCATAACCGTTCGCGACCAGAGAGGCGTCGAAAGAAAGATAATCGATATGCAATTCCGACAGGAACCTTAAAGGAGGGGGAGAACAACAATGAATGCCAGCCAGTGCCCCGGCATCACGAACGGCATTTAACATGCTATCAATACCCCGTTTAATGGTGTCGGCTGCAAGAAAAAAAGAATCCGTCCGGCCCATCAGGCCAAGAGCCGGTTCATCGAAAACAAAAACGATCGGCAACCCCAATGGCTGCAGACGCTCAATCTGCCAGACGGCTTGCCGGGCAAGAAACGCGGCAGCCTGCTCAAACCATTCAATTTCGACGGCCAGTGGAGCGCCTTGAGAGAACACACAGTGGGTCAAGGTGACCGGCCCTTCCGTTTGCGCTTTTACAGCGACAGCACAAGGAAAATCTCCATTCTTTAAGGCCAGTTCAAAAGCAAAAAATCCTGGCGCGGTTTCAGGACTGAGCCCTGGGGTTTCGTCACAGAGCCGATTCTGAAATGCGGTAATATGATGCGGAGGAAGGTGCCAACAATAATCTCTTCTGGCAGGCTCAAGACATTGGGCAAGGGAACCAAGCCCCTGGGCAATGACTCCTTCACCGGAACAACGTTGCGGCAACTGCGGCCAAAAGGGAAATCTTGGGCAATGTTGTGCAACAAATCGAACCGCTTCAATGGGATCATGAAACGGCAGACTGCCAACACCGGTGATCAGTCCGGCCGGGAGCGGCGGGGTATTGTTTTTGCCATATCTGTCATGGGGTAATGTCATAACATCATCCAACTGCAAGTATTTCCCCTGCTGCCTTAAAAAGACTGCGTTTCAAGCACAGTTGATTTCTTGTTCGGTAAAGAAATATGTCATCTTGACCCGATAAAACTCGGCAAATTTGGCCAAAGTAGGGATTGGAGGCATGATATTGTTGTTCTCGACCTGAGAAATAAGAGCCAGAGAAAAACCTGTGGCGACTGCCACCTGTTTCAAAGTCAACTTTCTGGCTTTACGCAATGTCTTCAGCTTTCCACCGATATCGTATGTCATGGGAAATCTCGCGACTTAAAGTCGACAGTAGGGACAGGAACTGTTTGTAAACAAGGCGTTCCAACGAACCAAAATGGCAGTAAAGTCTTGTGGATAAAAGGAAGATAATTAGGAAAGTAAGCTATGGATGGGACAGGAATCCCGTTGTTATATGCAAAGCTTACCTGCCTGAGAACCCATTCCACGAAGTACAGACAGTTATGGTTTGAACTGAAGAGCGTATCTGACTTCGGAATGAATATTCCGTTACAGTGGCGGGTCCGTGACGGATTCTCACCGTCTTCCACTCTTCCCAAACCTGTTTGTTCGACCATGCTAAATTTAGGAAAGAAAAAGTGCAAGTGTTTCCTGAAGAGAACAAACCTGTCCCCTTGGAGAAATTTTATTTTCGCCGCCAAACACATTGTTTAGGGCGGAGCAGCACAAGGGCAGACAAGGGAAGAGAGGTGGAATAGCGCTAGTTTAGAAGTCGCTGGCAGCAAAACCGGGGCTGTCCCAGGTCTTTGCGGTGTTAACCGCCAGCGTTCCAAGGGCCGCAAACATCTGGGACAGCCCCAGATAGGGCTTGGGACAGTCCCGAGTTTGCTACGAAAGTGCTTAAACGAGCGCCATTCGTGACAGGCCTGGTCTCTCTTTCCGGCGCAGGACAGGAGTTGGCTCTGGCCGAAACGGCTTTAAAAGGCTTATTTACCAAAAATGAAAAATAGGCTGCCTGTTTAGCCTCTATAGCAGCACAAAATCCCCCCGTCTTAATTTATTAACTTACCGATAACACAATCGTTATCTGGACCAACTTTCACTTGACATCTTTGCCAGTTATTTGTAAGACCATGACAACAAAATTAAACAATTGATCCATCGGTGCCCTTCGGGGCCGAACAGGGAAGAGGGGTTAAAATCCCCCGCGGACCCGCCGCTGTAAGTGACGACGAAGAGGCAAAAAGACCACTGGCAAAACCTGCCGGGAAGGTTGCCTCGGAGGATGACTCACGAGCCAGAAGACCTGCCGAAATGGATATACTGCCGACTTACTCCTCGGGCTATGGGAGGGCAGCAATACTCAGGACTTAAATACGGCAAGTCCCCATATCCATTTGCGGATATGGGGACTTTTTTTATGCTGTTCAACCGGCCAAACCGGGTGAACAGTCAATTTTTTACTGGAGGAACATCATGCACACCCGCATAATCAAATCTTTTCCAATTTTGCTACTCAGCTTTTGCCTACTCTGGTCATCAACAGGCTGGGCCATGACCCGCACCTTACAAACCGATCCCGCCATTGTCCTGGTCGCCTTCGGCACCACCACCAAAGCACGGGTGACCTACGATATTTTTGAGCAGCAGCTTCGCAAGAAACTCCCCGAGCAGTATCGCTCGTACGCTATCAAATGGGCATTTACTTCGGAAATCGTCCGCGAGCGGGCCAACCAGGCCTTTGCCGAACAAGGCCAGAGCAAACGTTTTTTAAGCCTGCCTCAGGTTCTTGCCAATCTGGAAAACGAAGGATATCGGAAAGTGGTCATCCAGCCCCTGCATATTTTCCCGGGACAGGAATATATGGATGTCCAAAAGATTATTGCCGCTTTCGAACAGATCGGTCTGCGCATTGAATCCGGCGGCGCCCTGATGCACGAATGGCCCTGGGTCCATGAAACTCTGGCTGCGTTGGAACCCTACTTTCTCGCCCCTGGAGAAGGTTGCAATATCCTCACCGCCCACGGCACTCCGGAAACCTTTGCCGGATCCAATTCCGCTTATCTAGGACTGGAAAAATATCTGGCCGCGCACTACCAAAATGTTTTCGTCGGTTGCGTGGAGGGGATTCTGCCCCGCGAACAGGCCATGCAGCAGGTTCGCAGTTGCCCAACCAACAAAGTGCGGCTGATCCCGTTCATGTATGTGGCCGGGGATCACATCATGAACGATATCATGGGCAAAGAAGCCGATGAGGACGGCAATCTTTCCTGGGCGATGGAGTTGCAAAAAAATAAATTTAACGTCGATATCCCCACGGTTTCTTATCAGGGGGAGACCTACTTCAAGGGGCTGGGCTTCTATCCTGAGATCAATCAGCGCTTTATTGAGCAAATTCTGGAAAATATCGAAAATCTGGAAACTCTCTGAGCTGAGAGGTCACTGATTCACCCAGCGCCGTTGGCTTCCGGATGATCCATTGCTACCCGGGTCATCCGGAAGAAACGTCCGCAAAAGCCCGCACCAACTGTCTTGGCGTTCTGGCGAGTGTCCCGTTTGGTGAATTGTTGGTATAAATTCTGAGTTATTTTTTCGTTGCTAAGACGTGCCGCCGCAGGCCTGGCCCAAGCCGAGAAGGCAAAACGTGAACAGCAATAAAAAAGGACCAGAATTGGACGATAAAACTAACCGCACAGGACACTCGTCACGGATTATGGACTCGCGTTGAGGCAATCTGTGCTCAGCAGACAGCTGCTGGCGGTCTCAACATGATGAGCATGATATTTATTCAGAAAAAAGAACAAGCCTTTGTGAAGAGCGAGGTTCAGTAAAAGTAATAGAGAATTTAATATCGTTACAGGTGTCATTTCAGACTTGATAGGGAATCCCGTGTGAACCGGGAGCGGACCCGCCGCTGTAACTTCCATTTTGTCCATTGCGACAAATAAACCGCTGTGAAAAGGAACGTATGGTCACTGTCTGCCAGGTGCGGATGGGAAGGCCTTCACAGGGGGGAAGGAGCCAGAAGACCTGCCTGCAACAGAGCAAAGCCTCCTGGGTGGGAGAGTTTTAGCCAATCATATATTCAGCGGGACGTTAAGGGATAAAAACGGATTCCTTGTACTGGTGTATCGGTGCAGGGGTTATTTTGCAAAAGCCTGCACCCATATGTACGGAGCAGGTTTTTACCCCATGGAAAGCATCAATCACGCAAACTTCCTGCGTCTGGCGATTCCTTTTACCCTGTCAACAGTCACTCAGCCCCTCCTTGGTGCCGTCGATACAGCGGTGGTCGGTCACCTCGACAGTCCGGCCTTCATCGGCGGAGTAGCCATTGGCACAGTCATTTTCAACACCCTCTACTGGCTGTTCGGATTCCTGCGCGTTGCCACCTCCGGCTTCTCGGCTCAAACTTTGGCCACTGCTGAAGCCGCCCCGTCGATTCTGGCCTGGCTGCGACCACTGAGCCTGGCAAGCGGCATCGGCCTGCTGTTTATTGCGGCACAACAGCTGATTATCGACATTGCCCTCCAACTGTATGGAGCCGACTTAGTCACCTCAACCCAGGCCCGCCATTATTTCGATATTCTGATCTGGGCCGCCCCGCTGGTCCTCATCGGCTATGTCAACCTCGGCTGGCTGATGGGCCGCGGCCATGTCAGGGAAGTTTTGTGGTTACAGATTGGCACCAACAGTCTCAACATCCTCCTTGACTACCTCTTCGTCACTCATTTCCATGCCGAAGTCGCCGGCGTCGCCTGGGCGACCCTGATTTCACAGAGCGCCGCCTTTGTCCTGGGGCTGTTCTTCGTGACCAGACAAATTCCTCTGGCCGCAGTGTCAAAACATCTGGCGGCATTATTCGATTTGGAAGAAATAAAGAAAATCGCGGCGGTGAACCGCGACCTGTTCATCCGCACCGCCTGCCTGCTGACCATGACCAACATCTTTGTCGCCCGCGGCAGCAGCATGGGTGCCGACATTCTGGCTGCCAACGCCATCCTGTTTCAGATCCAATATCTCATTGCCTACCTGTTTGACGGGCTGGCCAACGCAGCGTCCGTCTTTGCCGGCCGCTTCACCGGGGCCGGAGATAAACACAACTTTGTCAAAACCGGAACAATCGCCAGTCAGCACCTGATCATCCTCAGCCTGACCCTGCTTGTTCTACTGCCCCTGGGGCAGAATCTGCTGCTGTCTCTGTTTACCGACCTGGACTCGGTCCTGGCCGTCTGCAACAGCTATTTCTTCTATCTATGGCTCTTTGTTCTGACCATGCCCAGCGGCCTGGTCTACTACGGTTTTTATGTCGGTGCCACCTGTTCCGGTCCGGTGCGCAACTCCCTGCTGCTGGCCTTGGCCCTGTTTCTCCCCCTCGTGTGGGGGCTTATCCCCCTCTGGCAAAACCATGGCCTGTGGAGCGCCTTTATCGCTTTTTGCGGTGTCCGCAGCCTGGTCTTGCTGAGTGGCTGGACACAACTACAGGCAAAGATCTTTCCGGCAACCAAAGCCCTGCCGGAATCCGTCTGTCAGGCCACGGCCAGCTAGCAACCATGAACAGCGGTTTGAGAAAAACGAGAGGAATTGCATGCTGAGCTCGATATTACGCAAAATCCCTGAATTATTACTGGTCATGCTGGCCGCCAGCCTGCTGACCTTTTTTCTGACCTGGGTCAGTCCCGGCGATCCCGCGGAAATCTACTTTGAAGCCCATGGCATTTCGCCAACCCGGGAAGCCTTGAGCGAATTGCGCCATGAATTGGGACTCGACCGCCCGTTCCTGGTTCAATACGGTTCCTGGCTCGGTCAAATGCTGCAACTTGATCCCGGTACTTCATTGCACACCGGAGAGCCGGTGGCCAAGATGGTTAAACGGCGCTTTCATATGACCTTCAAACTGGCTTTGACGGCTATCGTGCTGATGTTCTTCTTTTCCTTCTTCCTGGCCATCGCGGCAACCTTAAGAGCCGGCAAGATCACAGATTACCTCATCCGGTTGTTCTCTTTTTCGGGGGTCTCCATGCCCGATTTCTGGCTCGGGCTACTGCTGATCATGCTGTTCATCGTTCGCCTCAACTGGTTCAAACTGACCGATCCCTATGCGCCGTCAAGTATCGTCCTGCCGGCCATGACCCTGGCCATCCCCCTGATCGGCCGCTACACCAGACAGATCCAGGCGGTCATTGGAGAGGAAATGAATCAGGATTACGTGGTCGGGGCCAGATCGCGGGGCTGTAGTGAATGGAGAATTATCCTCTTTCATGCCCTACCGGGTGCTCTGGGTGGCTTGAGCACGCTCTTCGGACTCTCCTGTGCCTTGCTGCTGGGAGGAACAATTATCGTTGAATCGATCTTTTCCTGGCCCGGTCTCGGCAGTATGGCCATTGAGTCCATCACCCATCGCGACTACCCGGTGCTGCAGGCCTACGTCATGATCATGGTCTGTCTTTATGTGGGTTTCAACTTCATAGCGGATGTCGTCGGAGAATTGCTCGACCCGCGCCTGCGCAGTGACGGAGGCCGCTCCTAATGCGCCTGAGACTGAACAAAAATCACCAATTCCACCTGTCCCTGCTACTGGCCCTCAGTTTGGTGATGATCGCTCTGTGCGGCCCGCTGCTGGCGCCTCACGATCCCTTGGAGACCGATTTTATTCATATCCTGGCCCCACCGGGCGATGCCTACCCCCTTGGCACCGACCAGGTCGGCCGCTGCATCCTCTCGCGCCTGCTGTACGGAGCCAGAATCTCTCTGGGGACAACCTTCATCATGCTCAGCCTGATCTTTGTCCTCGGCATCATCATCGGCTCCACAGCGGCATTGCGCTCCGGCATCCTTGACACCTTTATCATGCGTTTGGCCGATACCATCCTGGCCTTTCCCGATTTAGTCTTTGCCATTGCCGTGGTCGGCCTGCTCGGCCCCGGGATCGTCAACACGATTTGCGCCCTGGCCGTCATCTGGTGGACCAAATTCGCCCGTTTGTCACGAGCGCTGGTGCGCACCGCCCTGACCAGCGATGCGGTCATTGCCGGACGGATGGCCGGTAGCGGAAAAATCCGCCTGGTCCTGATCTACATTCTGCCGACGGTCCTGCCGCCCCTGTTAACCCAGCTCTGCCTGGATATCGGCAACATGATGCTGGCCCTGGCCGGGCTCTCCTTTCTAGGGCTGGGGGTGCAACCACCAACCCCGGAATGGGGCAACATGCTCAGTGAAGGCCGTGAATACCTGCAAAGTGCGCCCTGGCTGGTTATCTATCCCGGTCTGGCCATATTTATAGTCGTGGTTATTTTCAATATTCTTGGAGATGCCACAAGGAAGTATCTGAATCCACACCGTTTTTAAACAATATCGGGACCATCATTTTACTTTTTCAAGGAGTCGTTATGAAAACCGCCCTCGTTCTACTGACCACCATACTGGCGCTGGTCGCTACGATCAGTCATGCTGCCACCGACCAGAAACAGACCGTTAATATGGCCATTTTCTGGCTTGATGCCGATATTGAACCAACCTCTGACTGGCACGGCTGGACATTGACCCGTTGTGGAATCGGGGAAAATCTGCTGCAGATCGATGAAAATCTCAAGTTCAAACCGGTTATCGCGGAAAAATGGGAACAGCCGGACCCGCTGACGACGATCTTTACCATCCGCCAAGGGATCAAGTTTCAGAACGGTCGTCCTGCCGATGCCGCAGCCTGCAAAGCATCCATCGAAAGAGCCCTTAAAATCACCGACCGCAAAGATGCCCAGCTGCCCATCGCATCAATCAGCGCCGTCGGGAATCGGTTGACCATTAAAACCAGTCGCCCCTTTGCTACTCTCAACAATGTGCTGGCCGACCCGGTGTTCATTATTGTCGACACCCAAGCCGCCGCTGAAAATCCCCACAGCTTCAAATTCAAACCGATCACCACCGGGGCCTTTATGGTCGAAAGTTTCTCCCCGGAAACCGGCATGATTCTGAAAAAAAATCCCTATTACTGGAAACGCCAGCTGAACGTCGAGACCGTCAATGTTAAATACATCTCCGACGCCAGTACCCGGACCATGGCGCTGCAATCGGGCGAACTGGACTTTGCCACACAGATCAGTCCCGCTGACCTGAAGGTTTTGAGCAGTAATGACAAGGTTCATATCATTGAAGGACCGAACCTGCGCGTCTTTACCTCACGGATTAATTTCGCCCACCCCTGGATGAAGATCAAAGAATTGCGTCAGGCCATCCGCTACGCCATCCACAAGGATATTTATGCGGAAAAGATTGCCAACGGCATTCCCGCTCGCGGTCCTTTCAACAGCATGCTTCCCTTCGGACATGATGGTCAGGACAGCTATCACTACGATGCCGAAAAAGCCAAACAGCTGCTTGACCAGGCGGGCATTGTCGATACCGACCATGACGGCCTGCGTGAATACCAGGGAAAAAACATCACCCTCAAATACATTTGTATGACCAACCATGGCGCCCGCGCCCGCAACATCGGCATCGCCATGCAGTCTGACCTTAAAAAGGTCGGTATTGCCATGGAGGTTCAACAGCAGGAAAATTTTGCTGAGGCCGCACAAAAAGGCGATTTCGATTTCCTCTTTGAACGCTGGACATCTGCTCCGACTCTCGATCCTCAGTATTTTCTCGAATCGGGATTCAAAACCGGTGCACGCGGCAATCGCGGCCGTTACAGCAATCAGGAACTGGACCAACTGCTCGAGCAACTGACCAGTGTCAGCAATCGCGCGCAGCGTAATGAACTGGGCAGAAAAGGAGCGCAGATCCTGATGGATGATGTCGCGTCCCTGTTCTTCTTTTATGAAAAAGGGAACGTTGTCCACAGTAAACGCATCAGCGGCATCCATAAATTTATTTCTGATATCTACTATATTGATGATCGCCTGGAACTGGTCAATGACTAACCTGGTTGAATGCCGCAACCTGACCGTAGCTTTCCCTACCGGCGGCAGAGCTCTGGACCAGTTGGATCTCAGCCTGCAGGCAGGAGAGATTCTGGGCATTGTCGGTGAAAGCGGATCAGGGAAAACCACCCTGATCCGCACTCTGATCAACCTGCCGACGGCCGGTGCCAGCTGCACGGGTGGTCAGGTTTTTTGGGCCGGAGAAGATTGTGCCCAGTTCAGTGATAAGCAATGGCGATCGTTACGAGGATCGCGCATCGCCATGATTTTTCAGAATCCCGGAGCATCGTTAAACCCACTGCTCTCGGTCGGCCGTCAATTTACCGCCAGCATCCGTTATCATCGTCGAATAACCACCGCCCAGGCCCGGGATATGGCCCACCAGGAACTTGCCAGAATGCAACTCAAAGATCCGGAACAGGTTCTCAATGCCCGCCCCTGGCAACTGTCGGGAGGCATGAAACAACGCGTCGCCATTGCCATGTCCCTGGTTTTGAACCCGGACCTGATCCTGGCTGACGAACCGACCTCGGCGCTGGATGTCAACACCCAGCACGCTATTATCAACGAATTTCAACGCCGTCGCGACGAGTTCGGCAGGACCATTGTCATGGTCAGTCATAACATCTGCGCCTGCGCACGGGTCGCCGATCGCCTGGTGGTCATGAAAAAGGGCCGCATCATCGACCACGGGACCTCGGAGCAGATTCTGAATCGACCGCCGACAACGTATGCCGGACAGTTGCGGACCGCAATTCCTTTGCTGAAAGGGGCATGACATGCAGGTTTTCACCGCCGCAGAACTGCTTCAGCTTAACCAGATCAATCTCCATTTTAACAAACGGGGTCAGCCGGATCTGCATGTTCTGAAAGATATTTCCATGATCATCCGCCAAGGAGAATGCAGCGGCCTGGTCGGGGCCAGCGGCTGCGGGAAATCGACCCTGGCCCGGTTGCTGTGCCTGCTCCACCGCCCCGACAGTGGCTTGGCCCGGCTGGCGGGACAGGATATTTTCAGTTACCAGGAGAAAGACTACTACCAACAGGTACAGATGGTCTTTCAGGATCCCTTGGCCTGCTTTCCAGCCCGGATGAAAGTTAGCAACTTTCTCCTCGAACCCTTCCGCAACTTTAAGCGTCCCGAATATGCCAGAAAGCGCCATTTTGCCGCCGAACTTCTGCAAAATGTCGGCTTGACGGAGGATTTTCTTGAGCGTTATCCCAATCAATTGTCGGGAGGACAGTTGCAACGCATCGTCTTTGCCAGAGCCGTCGGCCTCAACCCCGCCTTACTGATCTGTGATGAAGCGACCTCAGCCCTGGATGTCACCATCCAGGCCCAGATCATTGACCTGCTGCGCAGCCTCCAGCAACAGCAGGGCTTTGGTTGTCTCTTTATTACCCACGACCTGGCTTTGGCGGAAGATCTCTGCGACACCATTCATGTCATGGACGATGGCGCTATTGTCGAAACCCTGAGCAGCGGGAATATCGCCAGCGAAGCGCAGCATTGGGTCACCAGAAGAATGATTGACGCCACCTGTCAGGGTCGGCCAAACAGCCTGGTGGCATAAGAGTGACCGCAAACAATCAGCCAGAGTTCTCAATCCCCTCCCCGGCAACAAAGGGAGGACATTAAGCTCTCAGAAGCTGAGTCATCGGGAAGAATCTCCATGGGTCTGAACTCAGCAATAAAAAACCGGCTCTCAACAATTGACGAGAGCCGGTTTTATCCATTTTAGCGTGGTTTATGGGGTGCGGTTATTTGGTTTGCAAGCCACCTATCAAACCACGAATAGATGCCTGCAGGTCGGCAGGCAACAAAATGGTCTTGGCATTAGCGCTTTCAGCTGATTTTTGAATGGCCTTGATATAGCTCTCGCCCAACAGGTAACCGATGGCAATCTCCTCATGCCCGGTCCCAGCGGATTCAAGAACCAATTGGAGTGCTTTTTTGGATGCTTCAGCCTGCACCTCCTTGGCCTTGGCATCACGTTCAGCCGCAGCCAGACGACCGTCCGCTTCCAGGATTGCGGCTTCCTTGTCCCCTTCGGCACGGGTCACTGTAGCCCGCCGTTGCCGTTCGGCTGCAGCCTGGGCTTCCATAGCCTGCTGCATGGTGTCGGACGGATTGATGTCCTGAATCTCCACCCCGCGCAGGGTGATGCCCCAGTCGGCCAGGTCGTCAGAGATACCCAGCTTAAGTTTAGTCTTGATCTGATCCCGGGAACTCAGGGCATCGTCCAGTTTCATTTCCCCGATGATCGAGCGCAGAGTGGTCTGGACCAGGTTCTGGATGGCCAGATGATAATTTTCAATCCCGTAAACCGCCTTTTCAGGGGAAATCACATTAATAAACGCCACGGCATTGACCTGCAGGACCGCATTATCCAGAGAAATACACTCCTGGCGGGAAGTGTCGATGATCTGGTCCTTGGTGGTGACTTTGTAAGCAACCGTATCAATGTAGGGGATAATAATATTCAACCCCGGATTAAGGGTTTTCAGATATTTACCCAGGCGCTGCACGACAAATTTTGAACCTTGCGGAACCAGGCGCACCCCCAGAGAAATGGTGATGATCACCAAGACCGCAAAAACCACAACCAATATCAATGCTGCCATCAAAAACTCCTTATTAACTCTAAAAAAGGTTATTTTTCATCGCCTTGGCCGACCTCGCCAACGGAACCGATCGGTTCCACCAGCAGAGCATTGCCAAGAACATCTTTCACCATGACCGAATCGCCTTCGCGCAATGGGGACTGAGCCAAACAGGGCCAGGTATCGGCCCCCAGTAACGGGACAGTAAAACGAACTTCGCCCCGCCGCTCCTGGCTGGGCACCTTAATGACAATGCCACGCTCCCCGACCACGGCCTCGCGCGAGAGGCCGGCTTTGGTCCGATCAATGGCTCGGGGCCTGATCCATTTAAACCAGGCCAAGGTGAAGAGAATGGACAACACCACCCAGCACAGCAATTGTCCGGCCAGGGGCAGGGGCACCCCCAGGAGGCTCAGCAAGCCCATGGCCAATGCGGCCAGACCGAACCAAAACACCGTAAACGAGGGGATAAAAATTTCCGCCCCCACCAGAATCATGCCGAACACCAGCCAATGCCAATACAAGATCTGCCAATCCATTGCCACTCCTTCGTTCTGAAAATCCACCATTCGGGTGACCGGCCAGCGGCAACTGGATACAAAAAAACCGCTGTCCCCGGAAAGTTTGCCGAAACAGCGGTCACCAGCATAACCGGCTCCCCCATGCGGTTATCAATCATCGCTAAGAACTTACCCCATTTTTCATACCCCGTCAAAGCAGCATGAAAGAAATTTCCCTTTGACCTACATTGAAATTCAAATTATTTGATAATCAAACTACTTGATCTTCAAACCAACTTGTGTCACCTTGCGTCAACTGCCAATTTTTTTTATGGAAAGGATCTGTTGCAATGGTATTCGATACACTCTTCTGGGTTGCCCTGCAGAGCAGCCTGGTCCTCGGCCTGGTCCACGGCATCAACCCGTGCGGCCACAGCTGGCTGGTATTGGCTCCTTTTGTCGTGGGCCAAAAACAGGGGAGGAAAGTCGCTTTTCTGACCGGCTCTTTCGTTGCCGGAACCGCCAGCGCCTGCCTGGTCCTCGGCCTGACCCTGGGCACAATTTCCACCATCATCCCCAGTTCCTTTGAACGCTGGGTCGATCTCGGCATGTCCGGTCTACTGATCGTTCTGGGCCTGTTGCTACTGGTCAAACCCGACCTGCTGCATCACCATGACCATGATCACCAGCATGATCAGCCTGGCCGCAATCATCTCCATCACCACCCGGTCGAGGGAGTAGCCGCCGCTATCCCCAGGCAGAAACTAACCGGTCTGGCCTTGTTCGGGATCGGCTTTGTCAACATGATCATCCCCTGCCCAACCGTTGCCATCATGTACGGTTACGCCCTGGACAGCGGCAGCGCATTGAAAGCAACAGCCATTTTTGCCATCTATGCCCTGACCACGGCCATTGCCGTCGGGGGGGTGATCTATGCTATATTTCGGGTGGCCCGCAGGCTGGAAAAACTCTCCCAGGACTGGGTTGAAAGCGCGTTGATGCGCAGTGCTGGTGTGATTACGATCATCTTTGCCGGGTATTCCCTCTATTCCAATATCGCCTAGGAGCACTGCCGATGAAGCAATTGACCCAGCAAATTATCGAATTTTACGAGAAACTCTCCAGCTGGGAGCATGCGGTGGTCAAAGGAAGTGAATTAAGCCCGGGGCAGATTCATGCGATTGAGATCATCGGCCATGAAGAATCCCTGCGCATGAAGGAACTGGCCGAAAAACTGGGTATTACGACCGGCACCCTGACCGTGATGGTCGACAAGCTGGAGCAAAAAGGGCTGCTCCGGCGGCAACCCCATGAAAGCGATCGGCGTTCCTACCTGATCGAACTGACCGCGGCCGGACGCGAACATTTCGTCAGCCACCATGAATACCATCTGCAGCTGACCGAAGAGATCACCTCGGTCCTGACCCCGCAGGAAACCACCGCACTGGGAGAGATTCTTGCCAAATTGATCAAACAGATGTAAAGCGTTGCTGCAGGCAAGCTTCAAACCACGGTGGTGGCTCTAGTTGCTTTGGGATCGTCTTGCCCAATCGGCAGCACTGGCAGGTTGCTGCAAAAGTTCATTCGGGGACGCTGATTAGACCGAAACCAAACAGCCGCCTTCTCCGCATCCAGGAATAAACCATTCAGAAGTTCGCCTTTACGCTTGAGTGTCCGCCCCCGGACCGGGCAGTCTGCAACCGCCAGTCAACGGTCAATTGGCAGCTTTCCGACAGGCACATTGCCGACACTTGTCTGCCCAGCAGCAAGCATTGTCCCCGGCGGCATCCTCAGCCCGCAACTTATTCAGTTCCTTTTCCATGTCACACCAGGCCCGGCGACAGTAAACCGCCGGCAAACAACGCTCTTTGATCTGCTGCTTGACCTTTTTGGCCATATTGTGATTGAGAAAATCGGTACAGCAGATAACCAGGTCGGTCTTCTGGGGAATAACACATTTCGAGCAACGCGTATTCCGTGCCGACCAATGCAGGATATGACTTGCCCCCCACTGTCTAAGCTTGGGCTCAAATGCTTTGATGCGATCGGCACCAACAATCAACACGGTCATACGCCCTCCTGGTAGAGAAAAATTTACGGCCTGCCCGGACCAAGCGGACAGGCCGTAGTATGGCCCCTTATCAGGCAATCTCGTCGGCCAGCTGAGTACACCAGCCTTTGATTCGCTCATCACTCAGGTTACCCTGATTCTCTTCGTCCAGAGCCAGACCGCAGAAATGGTCACCATCCAACGCGGCCGAGGCGAGGCAATCATAGTCCTGAGCCGGCCAGGCCCCGACCAGGCGGGCACCAGCGGCTTGAGCTGCCTGGCACAATGCCCCCATGGCGTCGACAAAAGTGTCCGGATAGCCGGACTGGTCACCCAGACCAAAGACGGCAACCGGCTTGCCGCTGAGCTGACTGGTGCGTAACTTATTTATTGCGGTATCCCAGTCATCTTGCAGATCACCGAGCCCCCAGGTCGAACTGCCGAGAATCAGCAGGTCATAATCGGTAAAAAGGTCACTGCCGTCTGCGACCGACATCACATCAGCCTGCGGAAAATAAGCAGCCATTTTATGCGCGGCCTGCTCGGTATTGCCGGTGGTGCTTCCGTAAAAAATACCAACCTTCATCTTCGACTCCTTCATGGTTGAAAAGATAAATTAGTTTTGAAATTCATTTTCATTTTAAATCAATTCGCAAGAGCTTGCTGTGATTCAGATCACTCCCGGGGAAAAATTTTCAGACGAGTTGATAGGCGAAGAAGGGCTGAGAAAAAAGGGCGAGACGCATTATCCGGCCGGGCTACAGACAGCTGCACTTGCAGTCATCTTCGTCCAGCACTGCCTCCAGCCTGTTGAGTTCCGAAATTTTGACCAGCCCACGCTGATAGGAGATACAACGCCTGTCGACCAGCCGTTGCAGGCAACGGGAAAGGGTTTCCCGAGCCACGCCGAGTTCCTGGGCAGTCACATTGATCGGCCGCAGATCAACAACCGTCTTGCCGCACTGCGAACAACAATGGCCGTCTCTGATTTTATGCAAGAGGTAGGCGACGACCTTGACATCGGCCTTGCAACAACGGGACAGCGTGCGCAGTTCGCGTTCACGAGTCACCTGCGAAGCCATCTGCGCCAGCAGGTTATTGTAGATCTGGGCATTGCCGCGCATGAAGGTCCGAAAATAGTCCTGCCCCCAGGAAAGAATCTGTGTTGTCCCGGCACTGACCCCTTCGCTGTGGCAGGAAAAGCCGGAAATCACTGACGACAAGCAGAAAAACTCCCCAGGGCCGACGCGCTGTAACAGACATTCCTGGCCATCGGGAGTCAGCTGGATCATCTTGACCTCCCCGCTCAGCACGAAAAACAACCGCTGGGACAGCTCTTCGGCGGGAATCCTCCCAAATCGGCCTTTGAGCACCCGATGACGACCAGCCTCGGCAAAAGCACTGACCTCTGCTGCACTGACTCCGGCCAGCAAGGGAGCTGCGGCCAGCATGGCGATGTCCTGATTATTCATATCAGGCCGCCACCAACAGGTCCCGGGGACAACAGCCGGAAACCAGGCGGGCGGTCACATTGGACCGCTCACGACAAAAACGCCGGTACAGATCCAGGCTTCTCCGCGGCGGACCGTAAACCCGCCACAAACAGCGCCCCTGCCAGGGCTTTTCCCGGCCATCTATGAACCCCTTGATATCCTTGGCCGGATAGCCCAGGAAGAAACCGACCTCATCCGGAGAGCTGCTGACCTGAAACCGTTGCTGCAGATGCAGCAGGCTGCTCTGCACGGTTAATGGCCGGGGATAACCGCAGCGCTCCAGAAAAGTCTGCATGGTCCGCCCGGAAAGCCGCGCTTGCAGCAAATCGGGCCGATACAACAGCAGCAACAGGCCGTCATTATCATCCCGCAGGGGAAGCGCCGCCAGGGCTGACTTCTTCAGCAAAGCCGCGCCATATTCCTGCCAGAGCGGATACATAGCACGGCCACAGGGCAGGGTTCGCTTGACCATGCGAATCAGGTTGGCTGGCTTAACCCCGGCCAGAACTTCTGCCGCAGAGGAAACCAGGAAGGCCGCCAGACATTCCTGCGGAGCGGGATAGAACCCGACCAGATCAACCCAGGTCAGATCCCGCCCGGTTCGTTGCGGCGGGCAAGCCAACTGCTGACAGCAGCTGGTGCCGCCAGGACTATTGTTGTGTTGTAATCCAGCGTTCATTCAGCTCACCAAGTTTGCAATAATGACCGGCAAAGTTGCGGACATTTTCAGGAAATTGAAATTCATTATCATAAGTTATGCAACCTTGCCAACAGAGTCAACACATTTAATCTTTCTCCACCCGCTAAAACGGGAACGGGGCAAACCATTCCTGCCTTGTCCCTGTGACTATGCGAGGTCGGGGAAACCATAACCCCGACCTCGCTGCAGCAATCTGCTTTTGCTTTTTAGAACCCGCTCTGGAATAGCAGGGTGTTGAAAAACGGCTTCGAGGCAGCAAGTACAAGGCAAAAATTGCCGAAGAAGCGCACGCAGTTTACATTCAGTAAAAGAGCATTTTGAGGCTATTTTTAACGCAGTAATTGCAACGCAGATAGTTTTTCAACAGCCTGAGAGGGATCAGAACTCCACGGCCAACTGGCAAATGACGGCGTCGGCCGACTCATCAGTGCCACCATCTGCCTGATCATAATCCTCATCGTGAGAGATCTCGAGGGCAACACCCAGCCCCGGAGCGATCTCATAGCTCATCGCCGCCATCACCCGCAGCTCGGGCAAGCCTAGAAACGCCGCTTCGTCCGTTCCCTGATAAGCTACCGCGAGAACGGTAGGCTGGCCGGATATAGCAAAGCTGTAATCGATCTCAAGGTTCCAGGCCGCCGGCTCATCATCTGCGGTAGCAAGGTAGTCGTTATCCAAGGCCGCCAGATATTCCCCGATCAGAGTCACGTCAGCAACGCTGACCACCACACTGGCCGTCACCCCGGCACTGTAATCATCAACCAGGTCAATCCCCTCGTCGTCCAGATAATCGGAAAACCCTCCAGAAGAGGTCAAGTTGCTGATATAACCCAGCGACAGATCGGCGGTTACGGCACGGCCTTCAAAAACATAGCCGGCCTTGAGTCCGTAAGCGTCCAGCATGTCGTCATCTTCGCTATCACCAACAGCACTGTTAAAGGCATAGACCGAACCGTAAAAGCCTCCGCCGGCGACATCGACCGTCACGGCCCCTTCGCGGGTCTCGCCTAATTCCAAGGTCAGCGGATCGCTGACCATCGCGGTTTCAAAAACCCCGAATGGCACATACAACTTACCGGCGCTAATAGAGAACCCCGACTCTTCAAGATTACCGAGTACGATCCCCCCTTCATCGATGAACACCCCTTCCCCGCCATCTTCTTCCCACTTGGCCAGGGCAAAAGCGGAGGCAAAGCTGGTCAGCTCGACCTCAAGACCCAACTCGACATTGGTCAGGTCAACATCACTCTCCTTGGCATCGTCAAAACCGGAACGGTATCCGGCTTCGACCTCAATCACCCCGGAAATATCAACCTTTTCGAAAAAACTGTGCTGCAGAGAATCTTCCAATGCCGCCACTCGATTCGACAGCAGCTCGTCTTCCGCTGCCGCATTCGTAGTCAACAGCAACAGCACCCCCAGCATAAAAACGACTGAAAAACGCATAAAACACCCTTCCTCTTGAAATAGTTTCGATGACATCCAGGCCCCTGACCGGCAGGCAAGGCCCCGGCAATTGGTTGCCTCAACCGCTCCAGGAAACGGCCAGGCAAGACCGGCCAACCGGCCACAGACTGCTCTAAAAATTAACGATGAGATTGCGGAAATTTAGGTCAAGAGAGGAGGAAGATCTGTGACCGGGGTCACAATCAACGCAGAAAATGATATTCATGATCATTTTATTTTATTCTCAGAGCGCAGATCCTGAGAACGGGGTCAACCAGGCCGCCCCGCGAAGAAGGCTAAGGACTACAAAACGGAATTGACCACTCAGAGCGAGCTAAGAAAGTTCTCTGGAGCCAAGAGGCAGGGAGACAGAAGCAGGGGCGGCTTGAAATGCTGCCAGCGACTCTTAAACTAGCGCCATTTGAGACGGCTTGTTACACGTTGATTTTGTAAAAGCGGGGCAATGGAGATGTCCCTTCAGCAGGTTGTTGAAAAGTCCATCCATGGACTCGGCAGGCTATTTTTCCACAGCCCCTCAGGACAGATTGACCAAACGCCCCGACCGAACTATGTCCCCGACCTCGGCACCAGGCTGATCGAAGGGACGGGCAAACCGACACCAGGAGCAGGAATCGTTGGGTCCCGGGAAGACCTCCAGATAACTGTTGAAAAACCAAAGTAACAGGCCAAGCATGCCGAGCATGATCAGTCTGCGCAGCCAGGCACGTTTGCGGCTCGGCGGAGATTCAAGGTAACATTGTTTTTCGCTGCAATCATCAACCTCTGTCCTGCTGTCTTTTTTTTGCATGCCCCATTCCCCTTTGCACTGCCGCCGCGCCCTGCGCCGGGCGCGGCGGCAGTGCAAACTGAAAATGTGATGGTTATCGGGTTACAGGTATTAAAAACAATGAGAGTCGCTCCCACTCGAGACTCTGTTGAAGAAGCGCCTTTTTGTGCTATACAGCAGATCGGGTTTCTGCTACAGGAAATAACAATAAACCCATCCCGAGAGCCAAGACAATGCTGTTGCGAAAAAATTCGGACTTGCTGCCGATTATCCTGAATACGATTCTTGTGCTTTCGGCTCTTTATGCTCCGCAGCCGCTTTTGCCGGTATTAAGCCGGGAATTTGCAGTCAGTCGCGAGGCCGCGGCAGCCTTAACAACCGTCACCTTTATCCCCCTGGCACTGGCTCCCCTGGCTTACGGCTACCTGCTCGAAACGGTCTCCCCGGTGCGGGTTTTAAAATGGGCCGTTCCCCTACTGGCGATTTCGGAACTGTTTTTTGCCGCCACCCACAGCTTTTCCGTGCTGATCCTGATCCGCCTGCTCCAAGGGCTGCTGGTGCCGGCGATCCTGACCTCCCTGATGACCTACCTATCCGGGCGATCTTCAGCGGATACCGTGCAGCGAGTCATGGCGATTTACATCGCGGCAACCATCTTCGGCGGTTTCGCCGGGCGCGCGACCTCGGGCCTGATCGCCAACCTGTACGGCTGGAGGTTCAGTTTTATCGTGCTGGCCGCCAGTCTGTTACTCGGCTTTGCGACCCTCTTCAAACTCCCGGCAGGCGCGCCTCCGAAACTGGTCCGGCCGCAGCCGCAAGCACTGCTTAAGGTACTGCGCAAACCAGGATTTCTACCCATCTACCTGGCCGTCTTTTGTCTGTTCCTGATTTTTGCTGCAGTCATGAATTTCCTGCCTTTCCGGCTCACCGAACTCAGCTCCCAGGCAGATGAATTGAGAATCGGCCTGATGTATTCAGGTTATATGATGGGGATTGTCACCTCCCTCGGCGCACCGCGCTTTGTCGCCTGGATCAAGGGCGAGATCAGAACCGTCAAAGTCGGTCTGGTTGGTCTGGGCTGCACGCTGCTCGGCCTGGGCAGCGCCCAGATCTGGCTGCTGTTCACCATGATGTTTCTTTTTTGTGGCGCCATGTTCCTGGTTCACTCCACGGCATCCGGCCTGGTCAATCAGCTGGCCGGGCAAGAGTACCGCGGGCTGACCAACGGACTTTATGTCGCTTTTTATTACTCCGGCGGCAGTGTCGGTTCCTTTGCACCCGGAATTGTTTATCGCCATTTCGGGTGGAGCGGATTCCTGCTGTCGCTGGCCGTTGTCTGTATCCTGGGATTTCTCTGCATTAGCAGAGTTCAGTCCCGCTAGAAAGGTATTTTTATGGTTTTACCCGGTTATCGCTATAATTTTAAAATCGCTCGCATTGATACCCGCGGGGCCTGGTTGGCAACGCCGGGACCTGAGCTCCTGGTTCCCAGCCGGGAATGCCCCCGGGAGCTTGCCCCCGGCATGGACCTGGCGGTCTTTGTCTATCTTGATCGCAACAATCAATTGGCGGCGACCACCCACATGCCCCTGGCCCAGGTCGGCGAATTCGCCCAATTGCAAGCACGCAGCAGCGGTCCCCATGGAACCTTTCTCGCTTGGGGACTGGACAAGGACCTGCTCGCCCCGTTCAGCGAACAGACCAGGAAAATGCTCGACGGACGACAGTACCTGGTGCGCATTTGCCTGGATGACCAGAACCGGCCGATTGCCTCAAGCCGCCTGGAAAAGTTTCTGGTCAAAGAGAATCGGGACCTGCAACAGGGTGACGAAGTGGAGGTGCTGATCTGGGCCTTTACCGATCTTGGCGCCAAAGTCATCGTCAACCATACCTACGAGGCGTTACTCTACCGCAATGATATTCCGACCGGGATGAAGACAGGGGACCGGACCACCGGTTATGTGGCCAGGATTCGGGGGGACAATCGCATCGACATTTCCCTGCGACGCACCGGGAAAGAAGGGATAGACGATGCCAGCGCAACAATCATGGAGGCCCTGGCCGCCACAGGCTCCCTGCCGCTCCATGACCAGAGCCCGCCGGAACTGATTAAAAACCGGCTGGGAATGAGCAAGAAAGCGTTTAAGAAAGCCGTTGGCGGGCTCTACAAGCAGGGGCTGATCGAGCTGAGCCACCAAGGCATCAAGTTGCGTCGGAAATAACCTTCAATCGGTTATTGGGTCATGCAAACGCGGGCGGAAATGTGACAATTTTCCGCCCGCATCATTTATTTAGTTTCCATCCGGAAACGGCTTTTTTTCAGCTGCTAGCGGGCATTCAATGCAGCGCTGATCTCCTCCGGCAGTTCGGGCCGCCCCTGGGCATTAACGGCGGTTCCGGTCACCCTTGCTTTGAGAACCAATTTTTTTTCCGGCAGCAGATAGATGTCCTGAATAAAGCAGTAACGCAGCGGCGAAACTTTCTCCAGAATCACCCCGACCATGAAACGGTCACCGCTCTGCAGGGATCGCTTGTAATCCAGCTCGGCCCGAATAACCACCAGGCTGATGCCGCGGCCGACAAAATCGGCAAAATTTAACCCCAGTACCTCTTTGAGAAATTGATGCCGCGAGTGCTCCAGATAGTTGAGATAAACAGCGTTGTTGACATGTCCCTGCATGTCGCATTCGTAATCCCTGACGGAAAATTCCAATTGAAACCGGTAGTCTTTCATCAACCTCTCCCGTGACGATGGTGCTGAATGGATGCTGAATACTAGCATGAAGTACCGCGTTACTGGTAACAATCGGCAGCACAATCCTCCCTGGCAAGATCGCAAACCGAAAGGCCCGGCACCGGCGCAATCGGTCAAACGGCCCGGAATCATTCCCGATCATCCTGGGATCAATTCAATCTCCAAATATTCCACTTAAAAATAGTGCTTTATTCTTGACAGTAAAAGTAGAGATTAATATAGTGCAAACAAGCATATTAAGGAGACGATAAAATGAAGCTATCGACCAAAAGTCGCTACGGTGTCCGTGCCATGTTTGATATGGCCTACCATGCCGGAAACCTGCCTGCACAAATCAAGGATATCTCCAGACGGCAAAATATTTCCCCACGCTATCTTGAACAGATTTTTCAGGATCTTAAAAAAGCCGGCCTGCTCAAAAGCAGGCGTGGTCCGCAAGGCGGGTACAGCCTGGCCCGCTCCGCCGACAAGATCACGGTCAAGGAAATTGTCCTGGCTGCGGAGGGCGAACTCCTGCTGGTCAACTGCATTAAGGGCCTACGCAAGGACGGCGAATCGCCCCCGGTCTGCGATTTTGACAATCAGTGCCTGACCCAGCACATCTGGGCTGAAGGGAGCCGGATCCTCGGCGATTATTTTGAGTCCATCACCCTGAAGGACCTTTGTGATCAAGGGCAGGAAATGGGCCTGGAAAAAGAGCTGGATCACCGGTTCATGTATTTCATTTGACCGCTTCGCCAATGACTCTTGAGCAGAAGGACCAACGTCTGCAGGAGCTGTTGCGCAACCTCGGATCGGTTGCCGTCGCCTATTCAGGCGGGGTTGATTCCACCTTTCTCCTGAAGGTGGCAACACTAACCCTGGGAGCAAAAAAAGTACTTGCCCTGACTGCGACGGCACCGATCATTCCTGCCTTCGAGGTCGAGCAAAGCCGTAAGCTGGCAGCTGAATTCGGGGTTCGTCATCGCCTCATTGAGAATCCGGCCCTTGACGAACCCGAGTTTGTCAACAACCCTCCGGAACGCTGCTATCTGTGCAAGTTTAATATCTTCAGCAAGTTCCTGGCAGAATTGCAAAATGAAGAGCTTGCAGCGCTGGCGGATGGATCGAACCTGGACGATCTGAGTGATTTCCGGCCCGGCCAGCGGGCTCTGACCGAATTAGGGGTGCGCTCGCCTTTGCTGGAAGCCGGCCTCACGAAACAAGACATCCGCGACCTGAGCCGGCAACTGCAGCTGCCAACCTGGGATATGCAGCCCCTGGCCTGCCTCGCGACCCGTTTTCCCTATGGAACGGCCATCACCCTGGAAAAGCTGGAGCAGGTCGAACGTTGCGAAACCTGGCTCAGGGAACAGGGATTCAAGAGCTACCGGGTCCGCTGCCATGACCGCCTGGCCCGCATTGAAGTTGCCCCGGCCGATCTCACCCGGTTGGTTGACAGTGAGTTACGCAGCGCAGTTGTTGAGCGGTTCAAAGCAAACGGTTTTGACTATGTCACCCTGGACCTGCAAGGCTTCCGGAGCGGCAGCATGAACGAGGCCCTCGATCTGAGCTAGTTTTCATCCGGAAACGGCTTTTTCCGCTGTAGCAGCGGCAATCTGCAGGCTGACTTGTGCGGCGTAACGGTGTACGCCTCCGCGCAAGCCCTTAATTTTTTTTGCGACAACGAAAAGCTGCTCGTTTCCAATCTGAAAACTTAACTATTTCCATTCGGAGATTCCGGATGGAAACGAGCTAGTGCCCTGTTTGGTGAGTTGTTGGTATAAATTCTGAGTCATTTTTTCTGCTGCCAAGGCGTACCGCCGCAGGCCCGGCCCAAGCCGAGAAGGCTGAACGGAGACAGCAGCAAAAGGGGCAGAATTCAACGACAGAACTAACCGCACAGGACACAGGCCTTGCGCAAATGACTCCGGCAGAACACCGCACCGGAGTGACAACATCTTCTATATTTGTTATGTTCTGAACCCGGCGGAATCCTTTCCAACCATCCCTTGCAGGAGGAACCATGCCGAAAAGCGGAGCTTTGATTGCGGTCAGTTTTGTTGGCGGTTTGCTGGGCGGGCTGGCCAAAAGCCTGTTCCTCTGGGGGGGGACGCATTGGGGTATCCTCAAGCTGTTAAATGTCAGGCTGTCCCAATCCCTCGACCTGCCAGCCCTCTATCCGGCCCTGTTCTTCGGCGGACTCTGGGGGTTGTTGTACTTCCTCACCATCGGCACCCCCCGGCAACGCTGCCGCTGGGTTCGTAAAGGACTCTGGTTCTCCCTGATTCCTTCGCTGGTGGCGCTGTTCTACCTTTACCCTTACGTCTATCATCGCGGTATCGCCGGTCTTAACCTCGGGCTGTTGACACCGCTGGTGATCATTCTCAGCAATCTGGTCTGGGGGTTTTTCACCGGCTTCTTTACCCGATTTTTCTGGGGCCGCTGACATGCGCACACTGGGTGCGGCCATCCTGCTCCTGCTGTTTGCCGCGCTGGTTCATGGCGCCGACCTCAGCGGCCGGGTTAGCTGGATTTACGATGGTGACACCCTCCAGGTTGAGCCAATCGGTAAAGTCAGACTGATTGGAATCGACACCCCCGAGTATCAAGATTCTTCACGCGACCGTTTTTACCTGCAACGGTTTCATATTCCCGCGGCAAAACTCCGCCGCATCGCCGGGCGGGCCAAAAAATTCGGGATCGAAACGGTCAAAGGAAAAAAGGTCCGGCTGGAGGTAGCGGGAGAACACCATGACAAGTATGGCAGGACACTGGCCTACGTCTACCTTGAAGATGGGACAATGCTCAATCGGCTACTGCTTGAGAAAGGACTGGCGACAGTCTTTCGGCGCTACAATTTCAAGGAAAAACAAGCTTTTTTAAAAATCGAGCAACAAGCCCGCACCGCCGGGGTCGGGCTATGGGCACCCTGACCGCGGTGCTGCCGGTTCAGTGCTGATCCCGCCCAGCGGTCAGATAGGCGTAGACCAGCTCATCCAGGCTTAACTCGGCAGGCTGCTTCGGTTTCTGGAACTTATCAACAATCGGTTCTTCGACAATCTGGACCGGTTCAGACTCAGGCGCGGAGAGCGGCTTTTCCATGCCCCCTTCCGTGGCAACGGATGCCGTTGTGACAGGCTCTGCCGGAGCGGTCTGCTTCTTATTCGGCGCCGCACCAAGGGAGATCCCCAACGCTGCGATGCGCTCATCAAATTCACCGGCGGTCAAACGCCGCAACATACCCTTATGCTGCTCCTTGGCCAAGTCTTCAATCACCAGCTCAAGCTTGTCCACCTTGATAATATCGGCATAGACCGTCTTTTGCGAAGAGATGATGGTTCCGTTGTGATAGAGCAAAGTCACCAGCTGAGGGTTTTTAACCCCGCTGTCCTCGGTCTGCACATGGAAACCGGTTCCCCGGTAAGTAACATTGTGATTAAACCCGACTATCATGTGACATCTCCCAAACGGGCGCACCATCCAGCCTAACGCGCCCTCTCATCATCTGCGAACCTGCCCTGCCAATCCTACCAGACCGCAGCAGCATCTGCTGCTCTTCGGTTGTTGAGGCAGATTACTGTGACTTACCCTTGCCACTCTCGGCATCCTGGATCAACTGGTCGATGCTTAATTCCCCCTTCTCGGCAGCGGCTGGAGCTTCGCCACCAAGTTCAGGCGGCTGACCGAAACTGAAATTGGCATAAACGGGTTGATCGATCCGCACATGCCCTTTTAAGGTCTGCCGGATCTGGCCATCAACAAGAATCTGCAATTGCCGCAAATAGGGAAAATTTTCATTCAGGCTGTTGGCCAGGCTATACACCGTGAGCAGCTCGGTCAGACTGCCGCCAGGATGGAGATCGACCAACTGGCGAGAAAAATCAACCCTGACCAGATCATTTTCGATTCCGACGTCAAGGACTTTGGTCTCTTTGGGAAGAACGGCAATCCCGCCTTGCCGGGGACCGGCGATCAGTTCCTGGATCAACCCGCGGACACAGTCACTTTCAAGCTCGCACCCGGCAATATCCCGGTATTCCGGAACCAGATAGGCTCCAGAAGGGTCGGTAAAGTAGAGCAGCACCTCGCGCCCGGGAAGCTCTTCCTGGACGGCGACCTTCACCTCTTGCTGTTTTTTGCCGGGCTGCTGCAGCAGCCAGCTGAGCCCGTAGCCAGCCAGAACGCCGATCAGCAGGACTCCCAGCAGGCTTAATACAAACTTTTTCATTTGCTCCTCAACCTATCTGCACCTGTTCCACTTTTGTCAATTGAGCCCCCAGAAAAGCGCGCCCCACGGCCTCGAAACGGGTTGGTACGTCGGTCACGAAAAAAGCCCTGCTGCCGCCATGAGCGGGATGCGCCAACCCCTGCTCGCGAAACAGCTGCTGCACCAGCTTCGCGGTCTCCTCCGCCGAGTCGACCAGAGTAACCCCGGGCCCGAGAACCTTGCCAAGGGTATTGCGCAACAGAGGATAGTGCGTACAACCCAGGACCAGGGTGTCGATGCGCGCCTGAATCAACGGCTGCAGATACTCCACCGCGGTCAACCGGGCGATCTCATGCTCGGCCCAGCCCTCTTCGGCCAGGGGTACAAACAACGGACAGGCCGCGGAAAAAATTTCCGCATCCGGAACCAGGGCCTTGATCGCCTCGGGATAGCGGCCGCTGTTGATGGTTCCTTCGGTACCGATCACCCCGATCCGCCGATTGCGGCTGCTGGCAGCGCGCCGGGCGCCCGGCTCAATCACGCCGATCACCGGCAGTTTGAAGCGTTCACGCAAGGCGGGCAAGGCAACGGCAGAAGCCGTATTGCAGGCGACGACCAACAGCTTGACCCCCTGATCAACCAGAAATTCGGCCGCTTCCAGGGCATAACGCTGGACGGTTTTGACACTTTTGGTTCCATAAGGAACCCGGGCCGTGTCCCCGAGATAGATGAGATTTTCTCCTGGCAGTAATGCGGCTATTTCCTTGAAAACAGTCAGACCACCGACACCGGAATCAAAAATACCGATGGCTCGATAACGCACGAAAACTCCTGTAAAAAACAAACGACAAAAAAGTCGAAAAATATCCCTTGCAAAAACTTGATCATCGTAGAGAAGGCCTGAGCCAAAGTCAAGATTTACGGGCTTTTATGACTTTCCCCACTGTGGACAATCTGCTAGTATCTTGCCCAGCCGGTTCTCCGGCTGCAGATCCAAATCCCCCATGAGGAGATCGTATGAGCTGGGCCACCGTCAAAGAGTACCTCAACCTGTTCCGCACCGATCAGGTAATGCAGCAGTTGCAAGACTGGAACGTTGGCAACCTGAGTACGGATCCCTGGTTTTTGGGAGGCTTCGCCGTTGCCATTCTGTTGACCTACTTCATGGGTTGGCGCACCATCTCCGCGTTTCTGGTCGGCTTGGGCGGTTTTGCCCTGGCCTTGTCCTGGACGGTCAGCAAAGGAACCGGGGTCTCAGGTATCGAAAGCGGCGGGCTCTATGTCATCGTCGGCGGCGGTGCCGTGGTCGTCGCCCTGTTCATCTACATTCTTTTTATCAAAACCGATTAACAGCATAGCAGCCCCTTGGGGCATCATCATTTAAGAATCAGGAGAAAGCCATGAAAAAACGGGATATCATCTTGCTGGTGGGAGCCGCTATCATCATCGGCATTCTCTGGATGGCTCCGGAGGAGAGCACCAAGCGAGTTCCAAAGGATGAAATTCATTCACGTTTTTACGATATCGTGAAAAATGACGGCAAAAAAGCCGCGGAAAAATTTTGTGAAGATTGCCACAATCCAAACGATGTCCCGCTGCCGAAAGACCATCCGGCCAAATTCCGCTGCCTGTTCTGCCATAAGGCCATTGAGTAACCATCCTAAAATAAGCCACTACTGAAAAAACTAACAAGGGCTACCAACAGAATCAGCCACGGTCGCAAGCGCCCGTGGCTGATTATTTGGCAACGTCTGTGCTCAGATTCCGCGAACCTTGACCTGAGCGACATAGCTCCGGGCCTGTTCGGCCAGGGCTTCCAGTTGCGCCGCCGGGTAAGGATCCAGTTCCTGCCAGTCCGCACTCATGGCATGAGCAGGAACATATTGCTGCAGAACCCACAACGGCGCACCGCGTAGCAACTCCCCGATGGCAGCGATCTCGGCAGCTCCGACCAACTGCGGAATGCAGGTGGTCCGATACTCGACGCTGACCGGGGCGGTTGCCAGCAGAGCCACGGTTTCGGCCAGAGCGGTACTGTCCACCGGCCCGGTATGGAGTTCTCCGTAACGGGCTAGTGAGGTTTTGATATCAATGGCCAAGGAGTCGACCAGCCCCTGCTCCAACAACGCGGCGATCACTTTGGGAGCAAGACCGTTACTGTCGACTTTGACGGCCAGGCCCAAGGCCTTGAGCTGGGTTAAAAATGCCGGCAGACCAGCATCGATGGTCGGCTCTCCGCCCGACACCACAACTCCATCGACAAAACTCCCACGTTTTTTCAGGTCTGCCAGCAACTCTTCCACGGGAATATTCGGATAGTCATCTGGACTCAGAACCAGACCACCGTTATGGCAAAAGGGGCAGGTCAGGTTGCAGCTCCCGGTAAAGACCAGAGACGCGACCCGCCCCGGGAAATCGAGCAGACTGGTTCCCTGAAAACCTTTGATTCGCATCGTTTTCAGCGCTGTTGCTCTTTGGTGGTCACAACATATTCAGAGCGTTCTTTAAATTCTTCCTTCTTCCCCTTGTTCCATTGTTGGACTGGTCGAAAAAATCCACAAACCCTTGAATAGACTTCAGTTTTAGCATCACATTTAGTTCCCATTAAACTCTCTCCTAAGCAAATAAGTTGTGTGTTGTGGTCAGGCGGCTTTCCCTTCCTGATGATGAGGACAGGAGAAATGCTCGCCGGAGATATAGCCGTGCACCGGGCAGATGGTAAACGTCGGACTGAGGGTAAAATATGGTAAATGGAAATTTTCGGCGATGCGCTTGACCAGCAGGCGGGCACTACGCCAGTCTTCCAGCCGTTCCCCCAGGAAGCCGTGAAAAACGGTTCCGCCGGTATAGCGGGTTTGCATCGTGTCCTGGTGGGTCAGGGCTTCGAAAATGTCCTCGGTTATTCCCACCGGCAGTTGGGTCGAGTTGGTATAATAGGGCTCGTCCTGACCCGCACAGATGATATCCGCATAGCGTTTCCGGTCACTCTTGGCCAAGCGGAAGCTGGTCCCTTCAGCCGGGGTTGCCTCCAGATTATAAAGATGGCCGCTCTCATCCTGAAACACTTCCAGCTGCTTGCGCATAAACTCGAGAGTCTCCGCTGCCAGATCTTTCCCCTCTGCGCTTTCAATACCAGTGTCCATCAGGTTAAGGCAGGCCTCATGCATTCCGATCAGACCGATGGTCGAGAAATGATTATCCCAGTAGTTGCCGCTGCGCTCGCGGATTGAAGCGAGATAGAACTTGCTGAACGGGTACAGGCCGTCCTCGGTAAAGCGCTCCAGCTGCTTGCGTTTGATTTCCAGAGATTGATAGGCAAGCTTCATCAGCCAGCTGATCCGCTCGAAGAACTCGGCCTTGCTGTGAGCCAGGTAGGCCGCACGCGGCAAATTGATGGTGACCACCCCAATCGATCCGGTCATCGGATTGGAGCCGAACAGCCCCCCGCCCCGCCGCCGCAACTCACGGTTATCCAACCGCAGCCGACAGCACATGGAGCGCGCATCCTCCGGGTCCATGTCGGAATTGACGAAATTGCTGAAATAAGGAATCCCGTATTTGGCGGTCATCTCCCAGACCGGCTGCAAGCGGTCGCTCTCCCAGTCGAGGTCGCGGGTAATATTGTAGGTCGGAATGGGGAATGAAAAGATCCGGCCGGAGGAATCCCCCTGCATCATCACTTCGCAGAAGGCCCGGTTGAGGATGTCCATCTCCGCCTGGAACTCACCGTAACTACGGTCCATCAGCTGCCCGCCGATCACCACTGCCTCTTTGGCCATGTTGGCCGGCACCATCATATCCATGGTGATATTGGTAAAGGGGGTCTGGAAACCGACCCGGGTCGGCACGTTCATATTGAAGACAAATTCCTGCAGCGACTGCCTGACCTCTTGATAGGTCAACCGGTCATAGGCGATAAACGGCGCCAGCAGGGTATCGAAATTGGCAAAGGCCTGGGCTCCGGCCGCTTCCCCCTGTAGGGTATAGAAGAAATTGACGGCCTGCCCGAGAGCGGTGCGAAAATGCTTCGGCGGCGCACTCTGCACCTTGCCGTAAGCACCGGTAAAACCTTTCAGGAGCAGGTCTTTGAGATCCCAGCCGCAGCAATACACCGAAAGCATCCCGAGATCGTGGATGTGATAATCCCCGCGCCGGTGAGCGTCGGCAATATCATCCGGATAGATCTTATTCAGCCAGTAGTTACTGGTAATATTAGCCGCGATATGATTATTCAACCCCTGCAGCGAGTAGCCCATATTGGCATTCTCGTTGACCCGCCAGTCTTCCCGCACCAGGTAGGAATCAATGGCATCAATGGAGGTCTGCATGAACTCACGGGTCCGGCGCAGGGTTTCATGCTGCTTGCGATAAAGGATAAAGGCCTTGGCGGTCTGGGCATGGCCGTTTTCGATAAGGATTTTTTCGACCAGGTCCTGAACATTTTCGACGGTCGGTGCCTGGCCTCCTTTGTAGAGCACGGACAGGATCCCGCTCACCTGGCGGGTGATATCGGCCGCTTTAGTGAAATCCGTTCCACCGACGGCCTCAACCGCCTTGATAATCGCCCGAGCGATTTTATCTTCTTCAAAGGGAACCAATCGACCATCGCGTTTACGGATAAATTCAAGCATTTAAAACCTCTTCCCACCATAGCGGCGGGTTGTTCCAGTTGATGATAACAGAGATATTTCAATAAGTAGAAAGGGCGCTACAAAACCAAAATGCATCGTGCAGACACTAGCATAAGTCCATGGGCAACCCAACCCAAAAAACCACTACATCTAGCTATTTTTTTCTGGGAAGCTACTACATGTTGTCAATCTTCTGTGCGTAACCTGTGGATAAATATTGATAAGTAGCAGCGATTGCAAAGTTTTTCCCAACCGCCTTAAAAACAGTCAGCAGTGTCCCTCAAAGGACTGTCGGGGGCAGGAAGCGCTCACTGAGCAAAGCATTGAAACGCTCGACAGTGACAGCCCGTTTCAACTTACCCAGGTCGCGCTGGAGAGGCGGGTCGGGGATAAAATTCAGCACATCCTTGAGCTTCATCAAGGCCTGTCGCTCCCCACAGAACTTGCTCAGATAGCGCGGCAGCAGGTCGGTAATAAAGGCATACAGTTCCAGACGCCGCTGCCCTTCATCGACGCAGTCCGGTTCCTGCCCGCGAATCCGCTTAAACAACAAAGGATCGGCGAGGGCTCCGCGACCGAGCATCAGCCCGACAACACCGGCCTGTTGCAGCAGCAGCCGGGCTTGTCCGGCAGTACAGATATCGCCGTTGGCGATCAACGGCAGGGTGGTGCGCTGAACCGCCTCGGCAGTCAGCTCATGGTCTGCGACCCCGGCATACTTCTGCACGACAGTGCGCGGGTGCAGAATCAGAAAATCGACACCACTATCGGCAAAAACCGGCAGTAAATCGAACAGCTGCCGCGGATCATCATAGCCGGCCCGACATTTAACCGAAAAGCTGCCCGTGATCACGGCCCTCAGCTCAGCCAACAGACCGGCCAGGGCCAGGGGATTTTTCAGCAGTTCGCCGCCGGTCGCGCCGGTGGTCATGCGACCGTACGGACACCCCAAATTCAAATTAAGGTAACGACAGCCCGCCGCCTGAACCCTCTGGGCCGCTTCGGCCAGGGCCGCCGGAGCGTTGCCGATCAACTGGACAACCAACGGCGTGGCCTGCCGATGCGCCTTGATTTCAGCCAGATCGGCCTTGGCGATGCGCTTACGCGACTGGCTGTTGACACGGACAAACTCGGTAAAGAGGACATCCGGGCCATAGCGCTCTATGAAACACTGGCGCAACGCCTCATTGGTCAGCCCCTGCATCGGGGCCAGCATCAGCGGGACTTCCGACGGCTGCCAAGGCAAAGTATTCATCGGCCGGCCTCCCGAATCAATCGCCGCAGCAGCCCCTCCAGACCGTTGACCTTGATTTCATAAATTTCCAGCAGCTGCTGCCCGAGCAGACCCTCAGGGAGTTGCTGTTTGACCAGCCAGATCACATAGGGTTCCGGCAGATCGACCAGATAGCGACCGGCGTATTTACCGTAGGGCATGACGGCCAGCGCCAGCTGGCGTAGATGTTGCGGATCGGGGAGACTGTCTATTGCCATTGAGCAGACCTTTGCGTATTTGCGGAAGCGTTTATTAGCATAAACTGAAAAGAATGTCCTCGTCGATAACGTAAAAAAAGATCCAAATTTCTTCAGAGTTGCTATACAATAATGTGATTTTTCTTATACAAATGACTAAGTGCAAGGAATCAGATGCGTTTTTTCACGCGAATGGGAACCTCTCCCTGGCTGCTGTTGCCGGCCCTGGGCCTGCTTCTCCTCGCCGCGTCTTTGCTTGAGAGCGGCATTCTGCAGCCCCTGGAATACCCGGTTTATGATGGCCTGCTGACCCTGCGTCCGGCCCTGAGCCAGGAGCGAGTAACCCTGATCGCCATCGATCAACGCAGCCGCAGGGATTTCGCCGGCGATCTTGAGGCACCGGAAACTCTGGCTGCCATGCTCCGCCAGGTGCAACGGCTGGGAGCGGCAGGAACAGGTCTGCTGCAACCGCTGCCGGTTAACCCTGACCAGGCAAGCCGGTTGTTAAATGCCATCGACCCGAGCAAAGTGGTCCTAACCCTCGCCGCGTCCCGGCAACCAACCTCGCAGCAGAGCAAACCGCCCGCAGCTTTGACCATCCCGGATATCCCGTTCACGGCGGTTTCCCGTCACCAGCCAGCTTATTTGCAAAATCCGCTGGCTCCCTGGCGGCAACAACGGCCGCAGTCCGGAGGGTTCCAGCTCCCCCGCGCTGACGCGCTGGCTGAAGCCGGCCGCGCCGGTCACCTGCTCTTTTCCCCGGATAGTGACGGCCGGGTCCGCAACCTGGCCCTGCTCACCCCTTGGGCCGACCGGTTGCTGCCGGCGCTGCCGTTGCAGCTGGCCTTGCAGGCCGCACACCTGAATAGTGACCAGTTGCAGCACCCGCCCAGCGTAACGAACGGGGCGCTGACCGCTGTCGGCATTCAGATTCCCGTGCACGGCTTTTTCCGCTCCCTGCTTGATTTTTCCGGCCAGCACCGCCCCTTTCAAACAGTCAGTGCCAGTGACCTGCTGGCCAATCGCCCGCCGGCAAACAGCCTGCAGGGGCGCACCGTTCTGATCGGCCCGACCGATGGTTTCGGCGACCGCCAGCGTGTCCCCGGCTTCGGAACCGTCAGCACCAGCGAACTGGCAGCCTGGGCCACGGCAACCCTGCTTGCCGGCAGCCCACTGCAGCGTCCGCCCTGGGCCTGGCTGGCCGAAGCCGGAGTACAGCTCTATTTCATCCTGTTGCTACTGTTGTTAATTCCACGCCTGTCCCTGCGGGCCGGGAGCACGACCTTGGCATTGTTCCTAAGCGGCTGGATCCTGTTTGCGGCCTGTGCTCTGGTCTTTGCCGGCATCTGGCTGAAAATCATCCCCGCTGTTCTTTTCTGCAGCGGCGGCTTTCTACTGCTGCGCAGACAGCACGGGCTGACCGAGCTGGATCAGCATCGCCAAGAAAGCACCCGGCTGCTCGCGCAACGTTTCCAAGAGCAGGGGCTCCTGGATCTGGCGCTGGAAAAGGCCCTGCTGCTCAAACCCTGGGCCAAGGCCAACCGTGAGATCATTTACACCATCGGTCTTGAATGTGAACGCAAACGCAGCCCGCAAAACGCTGCGACAGCCTATCGGCACCTTCTTCAGGGGGGACGTTTTCGCGATTGTGCCGGCCGCCTGAAACAACTCGATCATGATAACGGTACGGTCACGCTGGCCAGGGCCGATGCCACCCTGGTTCTGGAAAAACCGGGAGAAAAGCCGACCCTGGGCCGTTATCGCATTGAACAAGAGCTGGGACAGGGAGCCATGGGCGTGGTCTATCTCGGCATCGACCCCAAAATTAATCGCCAGGTCGCCATCAAAACCCTGCCCTACCAAAACATTGAGCCGAACCTGTTGGGCAGCGTCAAAGAGCGATTTTTTCGCGAGGCGGAAGCCATCGGCCAGCTGAACCATCCGAACCTGGTCGCGATCTACGACATCGGCGAAGAAAAGGACCTGGCTTTTCTGGCCATGGAACGACTCACCGGCAAAGACCTGAGCCACTACTGCACGGCCGGCAAGCTGCTGCCGATCCCGGAGGTCGTCGACATTGTCGCCCAGGTGGCAAGCGGTCTCGCCTGTGCCCATGAGCAGGGGATCGTTCACCGCGACATCAAACCGGCCAATCTGTTCCTGCAGGACAACGGCCAGGTCAAGGTGACCGACTTCGGCATTGCCCGTTTCACCGCGGCTTCGGCAACGGAAACCGGCATCGTGCTCGGCACCCCCAACTACATGTCCCCGGAACAGATCGCCGGCAAAAAAGTCGACGGCCGCTCAGACCTGTTCTCCCTGGGCGTCGTTATGTACGAATTACTCAGCGGCTGCAAACCTTTTCAGGGTGACAACATCACCACTTTGATGTTCAATATTACCCACGGCAATTATCCACCACTACAGGAAGTCAGCCCCAAACTCCCAGCGGCCATCTATCCGCTGGTGAGCAAACTGATACAGAAAAATCTCACCCGGCGCTTCAAAACAGCGGCCGCACTTTACCAGGAACTGGACGAATTGCGAAAGGAGCTGGGACAGGGATGAAGCTGGAAGCTTGTGGAAAAACGGATACCGGCCTGCAACGCAGCAACAACGAGGACAATTTCCATATCGACCTGGCCAACGGTTTGTTTATTGTTGCGGACGGAATGGGCGGGCATGCGGCCGGCGAAGTGGCCAGTCGCCTGGCCATCGAAACGGTCTGCACCGCCCTGGCCAAAAGGAATGCCGCGGACCTGAATCTGTGGCTCGGTAAAGCGGTCCGCGCCGCCAATGCCGAAATCCAACAGGCCGCGGAGGTCAATCCGGCCTGGCATAAGATGGGAACCACCCTGACGATTCTGGCCCTGAGCGACAATCAGGCCAGGCTCGCCCATATCGGCGACAGTCGCCTCTACCGCCTTCGCAACAAAGAGTTCCAACAATTCAGCGAAGACCATTCCCTGGTTGCGGAGCAACTGCGCATGGGGATCGTCACCGCCGAAGATGCCCGCCGCTCCAACCTTGGCAATCTGCTGACCCAGGCGGTCGGCATTACGACGGAACTGGATATCTGCAAAAAAACCATCCCGCTTTCGGCCCGGGACCGACTGCTGCTGTGCAGCGACGGGTTGACCACGATGCTGGAAGACGCCGAGATTGCCCGTTGCCTGAGTCAGGGCACCCCGGCCCAGGCCTGTGCCGGTTTAATTGAGAAAGCCCTGGCCGCCGGCGGACTGGACAACGTTACGGTCGTGGTGGTGGATATTATTGAACTGGATGAATCGACAACATCGGCGCCTGGCAATTAAGACAGGCCCTCACCCGAAATGAAAAGGGAGCCAATCATGCTCAAGATCGAGTTGACCTATCAGGGCGCTGTGCTCGAAACCTTTACCACCGACAGCGGTAAGATCCAGGTCGGACGCAACCAGCAGAACGATATTCAGATCGACAGCCTGGCCGTTTCCGGCCGGCATGCGCTGATCAGAAAAGTCATGAATACCTATGTCATCGAAGATCTCGGCAGCACCAACGGCACTTTTGTCAATGAAAGAAAAATCGACAAGTACGAACTGCTGGACGGCGATGAGATCATCATCGGTAAACACAGCCTGATTTTTCACTACCTAGCCGCGAACGCCGCAAAGACCAACAACCTTGACCAAACCATGATCCTCGACACCAGACGGCAGAAAGAGTTGCTCAACAAGAATCGCGGTTGAGCGGCAACCGGTAGCGCTCTACTCTTTGACTGCGGTCAGGATATAGACCGGGTCATAGGCTTCGAACATCTTATAGTTCGAATAAGGACGGGTTCTGGCAATATTGACCGTAACCACTTCGACCAGGTAGCCGGCGTTGCCGAAAAATTCATTGGCCGAGGTCAGGGTATCCAGCGTGATGGCATTGAGCACAATCCGCCCGCCGCTGCCGAGGCGCTGGTCAACGGCTTCCAGGATGTCCCACAACCGGCCGCCGCTGCCACCGATAAAAACCCGATCCGGGTCAGGCAGTTCGTCGAGGCAATCAGGGGCATCCCCCTCTATCAACGCGACGTTGCGGGTGTTGAACTTCTGCAGGTTTTCCTTGATGAACTGGCGGCATTCCTCATTGCGCTCGATGGCAAAGATTCGCCCGTTCGGGAGCAGGTGATCGGCTTCAACACAGATCGAACCGGAACCGGCGCCGATATCCCAGAGGCACATGTCATGGCGCAGTTTCAATTTGGCCAGGGTCACCACCCGGACCTCTTCCTTGGTGATCAGCTTTTTGATACTGACAAATTCATCATCCGGGATACCGAGGGTCGGCACATACTGCTGCGCATCCTCTTCATACTCTTTGATGAGGATCAGCAGGTTCAGCGGTGCAACGTCCAGTTCGAGCAGACCGCGGATATCCGTGACCCGGATCTTCTCTTCCGGGGTCCCCAGGTTCTCACACAAAAACGCCTTATAGCCACTGCGTTGCCGACTGAGCAGTTCCCGCCCGATCATTCCCGGGGTATTGATACTGTCGGTGAGGACCGCGGCCTTATCGTTGGCAACGATGCGATCAACCACCTCTTTCAGTTCCCGGGCCTGGGCAGAGACAAAAATCGTGTCATCCCAGGGTTCACGGATCTTGGCAAAGGCATATTGAACCGAGGTGACATTCGGCAAAAACTCAATCAGCTCGTCAGTCAGGTTGCGCAGCAGATAGCGGCCGACCCCAAAGAAGAGCGGATCTCCAGAGGACAGGACCACGGCCCGACCCGCAAAATCGCTCAGCCGGGACACCATTTCGGCCCGGGTCTCATTTTCAATGAGCACTTTTTCCCCGCCATAATCCGGAAACAGTTCCAGCAGCCGAGCCGAGCCGAACAGCAGTTCACTCTGCTCGATCAACTCCAACGCCCGGGGGGTAAACCCTTCCTGCCCGGCTATTCCAGCTCCGATAACATGAATCGATTTCATTGTTTGCTCCCTTGAGGCAACCCTGGCAACAATCAGCCCGCAACGACCGGTCCTGAGCAGGTGATGAAGAAGAACCGCTATGGTAACCGGTTCAGTCCGAAAACAAAACCATTCTTAAACAGCCAACCGGGCTCCCGGTCAGCCGTTCAGGCGTTTGACGACCGCGATACCGTCGGTGAAATAATCGATAATGTTGTGGCAGCCGTAATCCTGTTCAATATGGAACAGCCGCTCCAGGGAAGCACCGATGGCATCCAACAGAATGACCCGATTGACACCGCCATGCGCCACGAGCACGATCTCGCCGCCGACATGGGCATTGATGATCTCCTTGACCGCCGGCCGGATCCGCTCGGCCATCTGCAGCATGCTCTCACCACCCGGTGGAGCCACATTGACAATATCGTTAAGGCGGGCCTGCCACAACTCCGGGTATTCCTGTTGCAGCTGCTCCCAGGTGCGCCCTTCCCAATCGCCGATGTGCAGTTCCCGCAGGTCCTCGCGATACAGCGGCGCAATGTTCTGCAACAGCGCGATCTGATCCGCGGCCACCCGGCACCGATACAGATCGCTGGAATAAATAGCGCTCAATTTATGATGTTGAAACCGTCCGGCAAAAGCGGCTGATTGCTGCCTGCCCAGATCGGTCAGGCGCACGTCACCTTGGCCGTTGTAGCGTTTTTCCTGGTAACCCTCAACCTGTCCGTGGCGCAACAGGTGCAGTCTGGTTGCCTTCATGCTGATTCTCCTTTGTTACTCCAGTCTGCCCAGCCCGGCGTCAACCAACCGACCGCGGCAGCGCAGTCAGGACTCACAGTTATCCTCCGGGCCGGCCAGTGCCAGGGCATCCTCAATCCGCTCCCAGATGTCATCCCGGCCCTCCCGGGTCTGCGCCGAAAACAGCGAGAAGGCTTCAAGGGGCAGTCCGGTCTCCCGAGCGATCGCCCGCACCTGCTTGTCACGCTGCGACCGATTAACCTTGTCCAGCTTGGTGACGACCGGAATCGTCGGCACCCCGAACTCCTCCAGCCAGTCAAGCAGCTGGATGTCTTCTTGCCCCGGCACCCTGCGGATGTCCATGATAAAGACCACTGCCTGCAGATTTTCCCGCAGTTCCAAATAAGAACGAATCATCGGGCCCCACTCTTTTTTAACCGCCAGGGGGACTTTGGCAAAGCCGTAGCCGGGCAAATCGACCAGGGAAAACAGGTTGTTCACGTTAAAAAAGTTCAACAGCTGGGTCCGTCCCGGGGTCGAAGAAGTCCGCACCAGATTGCGACGATTCAGCAGAACATTGATCAGGGAGCTTTTGCCGACATTGCTGCGCCCGGCAAAGGCGACCTCCGGCAGCTCGCTCTCTGGATAATGCGCTGCTCTGGCGGCACTCTTGATAAATTCAGTGGAAAAAATTTTCATGGTCTGCTTTCTACACTCATAAAGTTGTTGCAAAATCCACCTGCGACGCGTTTCGGCATGGCGGATGAAATCAATCTGTGGCCGACTCCTGAACAACATAACATAGCAGGCCGGCATAAAGCTGTCGATAATAGAACATCTTCAGCAGGGTCCAATGGCCTGTCAGACGGCGGATTATGCGCCTGACCGTAATTTTTAGTGATCTTGCTCGCCGGCTTCTGTTAATATATGTAGAATTGTATTTATTCACGTAGTCGTCCTTACAGAACTTGACAGCTGCGGGTCACACCAGCAGAACATCAGCTTCGTTCAAGGAGAATTATCATGCTTAACCAGAAACTCGTCAGTGCTATCAACGATCAGATTCAATATGAAATTTATTCAGCCTTGATCTACAAAGCCATGCAGGCATATTTCGAAGCGGAAGACCTTCCTGGCATGGCCAACTGGATGGACGTTCAATTCCAGGAAGAAATGGCTCATGCGGAAAAAATGTTTCAATTTGTCTGCGAAACCGGCGGCCGAGTGCAACTGCAGCAGATCGATGCCCCGCGCAACGAATACGCGTCTCCGCTGGAGGCCTTTGAAGCGTCCCTCGAACACGAACAATCGGTGACCGCCAGAATCAACAACCTGATGGACCTTGCCCAACAGGAAAAAGACCATGCCGCGCAGATTTTTCTGCAGTGGTTTATCACTGAACAGATTGAAGAAGAAGCCAGTGTCAACCTCATCATTGCCAAGTTGAAAAGAGTTAAAGAGGACGGTCGCGGCCTGATGATGATCGATCAGGAGCTCGCCAGCCGGACCTTTACCCCGATTGCTGCAGCTGAGTGATCAGCTGAATTCATGACCTTTCAATCAACGAGAGAAGGAGGAACAATCTGATGCTGAACGAGACCGAAGTTAACAAGGCTCTGGCCAGCTCGGTGCAAACCGAAAAAAATGCCATGAACTTTTACCAAATAGCTGCCAAAGAAATGAAAGACCCGGACGCTATCAAGACCTTCGAACTGCTGGCCCGCGAAGAACGTGACCATGCCAAGCATTTTTTTGATAAATGCCTGTGTGAAGACCTGCTCCCGCCGTTTGATGAATTTATTGAAGCCCCCCCGGAAAAATCCAGCGAATGGCTGTCCGATCTGGACAAAGCCCTGCTGGAAAACTTTAACGATCGCAAAGCCATGGAACTGGCCATGGACAAGGAACAAAAACTGGCGGAAAGCCTGCGCGCCATGGCCGCCAAAATCGCCGACCCGGAAGTTAAAGCGGTTTTTGAGGAGAATGCGGTCTCGACCGAACACCATTATGCACTCATTGAATCCGAATATGCCCGTCTGATGGGGATGGTTCACGAAACCGATATCGATACCTTCGTCAGAGAATAAACCGCTCTGTACAGCATAATTTAAAAAGCCGGGTCGATTTAGATCCGGCTTTTTTATTTGCAGCAAGTGGATTCAACCATCCCTTGCATGCAAATTCGGACAGGTGTTACAGACTATTCTCCAGACAGGGACTAAACCACTATGCACTGAAAGTGCATAGCTTTGAACTAGCGTACTGGAACAATAAATTTCTTTTTTTGAGGAGTCGCAAAAATGCTTAGCAATGAATCGGCGCCACTGCTGCAACTTGATCACCTCGTCGTGGCGGCAACAACCCTGTCCGCCGGGGTGGACTATCTGGAATCCCGCCTGGGCGTCTCTTTCGCAGCCGGTGGCCAGCATGTCGTCATGGGCACCCATAACGCCCTGCTTAAGCTGGACGGGTCCACCTACCTGGAAGTGATCGCCGTCGACCCGAGCCTGCCGTCACCACCACGCAAACGCTGGTTTGGAATGGATACCGAAGAACAGCAGGCCGCCCTTTCCGTGCGCCCGCGGCTGATCCACTGGGTCTGCCGAACGGAACAACTCGACAGCCTGCAGCAGCGCTACCCGGGTAAGTTCGGACGCACCTTAGCCATGTCCCGCAACCAGCTACACTGGTCACTGACCGTCCCGGATGACGGGTCGCTGCCTGCCGCAGGGATCCTGCCGTCGCTGATTCAATGGCCGCACGGTCAGCACCCTACGACCAATCTGCCGGAGTGCAACTGCCGCCTGCAGCAACTTGAGGTCGGGTCGCCCAACCCGGAAGCCCTCACTCCACTGCTTGACGAATTGGGGATCGCCCAGCTCATCAACCTGAGCAAGGCCCCCCGCCCCCGCCTCTGCGCCCGGATCGAAACCCCCACCGGCATAACGACACTTGACTGAGGCAAGACAGCGCCCCAAAAGAAAGAAATGGAAACCTATTTAATACAGGATGTTATATATTGACTCAAAACAATAGTTGACAGAGTATAACCGCTTAGCTGTTTTTCCAATTAATGTCACCCGCCGAATGGAGGATTTAAATGAAATTGATTGGATTGATCGTGCGTTTGATCGACGGACTGAACACCCGGGTCGGGTATTTTACATCCTGGTTAAGCACACTGCTGGTGGTGGTTGTCTGCTACGATGTTTTCACCCGCTATTTCCTGCGTAAAAGCAGCGTGGCCGTACAGGAACTGGAATGGCATATCTTTGCCGTGCTGTTCCTGATCGCGGCGGCCTACACCCTGAAAGAGGACAGTCACGTCCGCGTTGACGTCTTTTACACCCTGTTGCCGCCGCGCGGCCAGGCGCTGATCAACTTGTTCGGCTGCATTGTGTTTCTGATTCCGTTCTCCCTGCTGGTGATCTGGACCAGCCAGGGCTTTATCAGCATGAGCTGGGCCATTCAGGAAACCAGCCCCGATCCTGGCGGCCTGCCCTACCGCTATCTGCTTAAGTCCATGATCCCGGCCGGCTTCGTCCTGGTCCTTCTGCAAGGGATTTCCCTGGCGTTGCGCTCCTTCTGTACCCTGATCGGCAAGCCCCTTGTCGATCCCTGCACCTCTAAAAACGAGGAGCAACAGCATGCCTGAATACATGTCCATAGTCCTGTTTATTGTCGTCTTTGCCCTGCTCCTGCTCGGCTTCCCCGTCGCTTTCACCCTGGGCGGAGTATCGCTGATCTTCGGTTATTTTACCTTCGGCATGAATTTTTTCCAGCTGTTGCCGTTGCGCATCTGGGGCACCATGACCAACTATGTCCTGATCGCGGTTCCGCTTTTTGTTTACATGGGGCTGATGCTGGAAAAATCGGGGCTGGCCGAAGAACTCCTCGAAACCATGGCCATGCTGTTCGGTAAATTACGCGGTGGTCTGGCCATCTCGGTCATTGTGGTCGGGGCCGTTCTGGCCGCCTCCACCGGCATTGTCGGAGCAACCGTGGTCACCATGGGCCTGTTGTCATTACCGACCATGATCAAGCGGGGTTATTCCCCGGAGCTGTCCACCGGGACGATCTGTGCCGCCGGAACCCTGGGCCAGATCATTCCCCCCAGTATCGTCCTGGTTCTGCTCGGCAGCGTGCTTAATATCTCCATCGGCGATATGTTCGTCGGTGCTGTCATCCCGGGTCTGGTTCTGGTCGGCCTTTATGTCGTCTGGATTATCATCGTGGCCACCTTCCGCCCCGAATCGGCTCCAGCCATGCCCGCTGATGAGCTGGCCGACTTTCGGGCCTCGGGGATGTATCGGCGGATTGTCCGGGCTTTTCTGCTCCCCTTCTTCCTGATTCTTGCCGTCCTCGGTTCCATTTTCGCCGGCATCGCCTCACCCACGGAAGCTGCCGCCGTCGGAGCCCTGGGCGCAACCCTGCTTACCGTATGGCAGAAAAAGTTCAGCATGCAGACATTGCGTGAAGTCATGCGCGGAACCACCACCCTGACCTGCATGGTGTTTATTCTGCTGGTCGGCGCCACCGCCTTCGGCCTGGTGTTCCGCGGTATGGGAGGTGATCACTACATCACCAGGCTGATCATGGATGCCGGCCTTGAGCCCCATCACTTCCTGTTTATCGTCATGCTGGTTATCTTCATTGCCGGTTTCTTCATCGACTTTATCGAAATCACCTTTATCATTGTTCCGGTGGTGGCACCGATTTTTCAAAAGATGGGCGTTGATCTACTCTGGGTTGGCATTCTCATCGCCCTGAACCTGCAGACGTCCTTCCTGACTCCGCCGTTCGGTTTCAGCCTGTTCTATCTGAAAGGAGTCGCCCCCTCATCCATTACCACAACGCATATCTACAAAGGGATCATTCCGTTCATTGCGATTCAGGTCCTCTGTATTGTCATTGTGGTGTTCTGGCCGGAAGCCGTCACCTGGCTACCGAAATACCTGTCCAGGCACCCTTGATGCGTGGGCTGGGAAGCCCCCGAAACCAAAAACAAAAGCCCTGCACCAGGCGGGCCTTTCAGCCTGCCAGGGAAAGTCGCACGGATCTTCCCTGGCATTGTTTTGCGTAACCGAATGTGTTTAATCAAAGAGTGAATAATAGGCCGCTTCAGAGACTTTGCCCCAGACCTGATAGTCTTTCTGGAACTTGCTGAAACTGGCGTAGACCTTCTTGCTCATCGGGTCCTTGTCCACCACTTCCTGAAGTACCTCAGCGGAATACTGGCGCAGTTGCTTAACCACGTCGTCCGGGAATTTCTTCAGTTGCACCCCCTCTTCCTTGATCATCTTCTGCAGATAGAAATTATTCTTGGCTTCCGACTCGCAGAGCATCCACAGATTGGCCGACATCGCCGCCGTCTTGACGATCTGCTGGAGATCCTTGGGCAATTCTTCAAAAGCGCTCTTGTTGACGAAGGACTCAAGCACGGTGCCCGGCTCATGCCAGCCCGGGTAATAGTAGTATTTGGCGACCTTGTAGAAACCCATCTTATAATCATTATAGGGGCCGACCCACTCGGTCGCGTCGATAACTCCCCGTTCCAGGTTGGTATAAATCTCCCCACCAGCGGAAAGCACTGCCGTGCCCCCGGCCTTGGCCAGGACTTTTCCACCCAGTCCGGGGATGCGCATTTTCAGACCCTTGAAATCATCAATGGTCTTGATTTCCCGGTTGAACCAGCCACCCATCTGCACGCCGGTATTTCCCGCCGGCATCGGCACCAGGTTGAATTTGCCATAGAGCTCTTCCCACAGTTCCATGCCCCCACCGCTGTACAGCCAAGCGTTCATGCCCTGAGCATTTAAACCAAAGGGAACCGCCGCGAAAAATTGTGCGGCCGGGGCTTTTCCGGCCCAGTAATAGGCGGCGCCGTGACCCATTTGCACCATTCCCTGACTGACCGCATCGAAGGCCTGCAACGGCGGAACCAGTTCTCCACCGCCGTAAACCTGAACATTAAGCCGGCCTCCGGACATCACTCCGATCATTTCCGCCAACTTATCCGCACCCTCACCCAGAATCGGAAAATGTGGCGGCCACGTGGTCACCATCTTCCAATTGTAGTTTTTTTCAGCACGAACAATGGCCGGTGCGCCAATGGTCGTTGCGGTTGCAGCCACCGCCGTAGCAGTCGTCGCCTTCTTGAGAAAATCGCGCCGGTTGTTTTTTTCCATGGACACCTCCCTGAGAGCAAAACGAGTTAAAAGGCCGTTCGCAAAAGAATATAACTCTGTTATGCTTATTGTCAAACCCGGAAGGTCAAGAATCGATATTTTTCTGGCGAGCCAGGTCAACGACAAAAGTAGCGCCGCCGCCCGGGGTTTCTTCGATCCAGGCATTCCCCCCGTAAACCCTGGCAATTTTGGCCACTGTCGCCAGCCCGATCCCGGTCCCGGTTGAGGCCTGACTGCTGCGACCGCGCTTAAACGGTTCAAACACCATTTCACGTTCATCAATATCAATCCCCGGACCATGATCACTGACCCGGTATTGGACCCGATCCGGCAACCCCTGCCCGCTGATTTCAATCTGTGGATGGTGATGAGCGGCATACTTGAGGGCATTGGACAAAAGATTACGGAACAGATTGGCCAATAAGGGTTCCGGCAGCCGGATAGCGGGGAGGGGCGAGATGCGGATCCGGGCCTGACTTTCAAGGATTTTGTCAGCCAACTCCAGCACAACATCTTCGGCAACAGCCGTTGCATCAATGGGGGTGGCAGGCAGTTTCAACTGTCCTACTCGCGATAAGGACAACAGGTCCTCAAGCAGCGCCTTCATCTTCCCGGCGGTTTTTTGGATTTCACTGACGCAGGTCCGACCGACCTCATCCAGCTGATCGGCATAGCGTTCGGCGAGCAGGTCGGCAAACCCGATCAACGGCGTCAGCGGTGAGCGCAGGTCATGGGAAACCGTTGAAACAAAAGCGTCCAGCTCACGGTTGGTCTGGTGGAGCTGGCGTTGCACCTCCAGCCGCCCGGTGATATCGCGGCACACCCCGAGTTTCTGGATCGGGTTTTCTTTGAGCGGATGTGGCGAATGAATGACTTCATAACTGCGCCCGGTTGCGGGCAGAACCTTTTCCTGCCTGACCACCTTCCCGGCCAGCACTTCCGCCATCGGGCAATCATGACAACCCTCGTCTTCGCCATAAATGGCCTGGTAGCAGTAGTGCCCGGTGATATCGCCGAAAATATCCTTCATCGCCCGATTGATGAAAATAATTTTAAAATCCAGGTCACAGATATAGACCGGGTCGGTCATCCCATCGAGAACAGACCTTAACGCCGCTTTTTCCACCTCAAGCTGGCCGGTACGTTCCGCCACTGCCTGGCGCAGGAACGATTCATGCTCCTTGAGCCGGGTAATTTCAATAAACGCCTCGATCCCGCCGATGATCTTGCCGCTTTTATCGCGCAGTAGATCAACTTTTTTAGACAGCACGACTTTGCGCCCGTGTTTATGCCGGAAGGAGCAGGTCAGACCGATATCCGGAATGGTGAAGCCTTCGGCAAACAGACCGCAGCTTTGTCCGCAGGGCTCCCCGTCCAGAAAAGAGCAGTCCTGACCGACCGCCTCTGCAGCGGAAAAGCCTGTGATTCTCTCAGCTTCGGAATTCCAGTAGATAATTTTACGGTCGCTATCAACCAGGAACAGACCGGTAGGTATGGTCTGGAGAAGTTTTTCGAGCGGATATTCTGCGAGCAGCCGGTATACAGCAGAGTTCATGACACCCCCGATGTGGAAACTCTGTGAGCGCGATCTGTCTACTATATCATCGCCACTAGGCTGGCGGCAGGAAAATCTTTCAGGCGGCTCGCCCGATGACCGCCACAGAGACCTGTTTCGCGCCACCGCTCAGCAAAACCCGGCTGCAGTGTTCCACTGTCGCGCCGGTGGTCATGACATCATCAACGAGCAGGACATCAAGGCCATCAACCCGTTCGGCAAGGCTGAATGCACCGGCCAGATTCGCTTCCCGCTGACGAGCGCTCAGCTGATGCTGCGCCGCGGTTTGCCGCGTTTTTAACAGCAGGGTCTCATGGGTGGGACATTTTCTGAGCCGAGCCAGTTCCCGGGCCAGCAGCAGGGATTGATTATAGCTGCGCTGTTGCAGATCCCGCACATAGAGGGGAACCGGGACGATCAGATCAACCGCGGGGAGAGGAACCAGATGCTCATTGAGCAGTCTGGCAAGGGGCCGATCAAGACTGATGTGCTGATTGAATTTAAAAGACTGCACCGCCCGCTGCAGACTCTGTTCATAGAGTCCGACCGCAAAAACCCCGCTGAATGCCGGGGGAGTTTGCAGGCAGCGCCCACACAGATGGCCGCTGTGGCTTACCCCGCGAAAAGGCTGCAGACAACGCGGACAGTGCGCCCGGGGCAAGGGCACGATCCCAGCCCGGCAGGTGCTGCAGAAAATATCCGTTTCGCCGCCGGGGAGGGTCTTTTTACAAAGGGGGCAGGCCGGCGGGAAAACCAGCTTGAACAGACTGCCAAACGCGCGCCGCGCCAGCTGGTATCCCCCCTGCCCCATAACGCTTCGTCAGTCCGCGATAAGCGACTTTCCGGTCATCGCAGCGGGCTGCTCCAACCCGAGCAACTGCAGAATCGTCGGTGCGAGATCAGCCAGGATCCCGTCGCGCACGGCCGCATTCTGATGTTCCGGGTCGATCAGAATAAAAGGAACCAGATTGCTGGTGTGGGCCGTGTGCGGCTGACCATTGGCACCAAGCATCTGCTCACAGTTACCGTGATCAGCGGTCACCAGCAGCTTGCCGCCGGCTTTGAGAACCGCGTCAACAACCCGACCGAGGCAGCTGTCAACCGTTTCGACAGCCTTGACCGCAGCTGCCAGGACCCCGGTGTGACCAACCATATCACAGTTGGCAAAGTTCAGGATGATCAGCTGATAGGTATCCGTCTCAATTCGCCTGACCACTTCATCTGTCACTTCCAAGGCACTCATGGCGGGTTTCTGATCATAGGTTGCCACTTCTTGCGGCGAAGGGATCAGCACCCGATCTTCACCGGCCCAGGCAACTTCCTGGCCACCGTTAAAGAAGAAGGTCACATGGGCATATTTTTCGGTTTCGGCAATCCGCAGCTGTTTCAGCCCGGCATTGGAAACGACCTCAGCCAGAATGTCGGGATAGGTCTCCGAAGGGAAGGCAATCGGCACATGAAAGGTTTCATCATATTCGGTCAGGGTCACAAACCCGGTCAGTTGTGGCACCTTTTTCCGGGCAAAACCATTGAAATCAGGCAGGATCAGTGCTCTGGTCATCTCCCGGGCGCGGTCAGCGCGAAAATTGAAGAAGATGATGCCATCGCCGTCATCGATGGTCCCCGGCTGTTCGCCGATGACACTGGGAGCGACAAACTCGTCGGTTTCCCCGGCAGCATAAGCGGCACTGATCGCCTCGTTGGAGGAACCCGCCTGCCGCCCGGTCCCGGAGGTCATCGCCAGATAAGCTTTTTCGACGCGATCCCAGCGATTGTCGCGATCCATGGCCCAGTAGCGCCCGCTGATCGTCGCGATCCGGCCAACACCGATCGCACTCAGCTCGGTTTCCAGTTCCTGCAGATAATCGACGCCGGACTGCGGCGGCGTATCGCGTCCATCCATAAAGGCATGAACACAGACATCCTTGACCCCGAGCTGTTTGGCCAACCGGACCAGGGCATAGATATGGCTATTGTGCGAATGCACTCCACCGTCCGAAAGCAGGCCGAGCAGGTGCAGTTTGCTGGCCCCGGCGGCAACCTTTTCACAGATGGCGCGCAGGGCCTGATTCTCGAAAAAAGAACCGTCTTCAATGGCCAGGCTGATCCGGCTCAGATCCTGGTAAATAATCCGCCCGGCCCCAATGTTCATATGGCCGACCTCGGAGTTACCCATCTGGCCATCCGGCAGGCCGACACTGCTGCCGGAAGCCGACAGGCGACTGGTCGGCCACTCCTGGCGGAGACCGTCCATAACCGGCGTAGCGGCCTGACAGGCAGCATTATAATCACATTTATCACTCAGGCCCCAGCCATCAAGGATAACCAGGGCAACAGGACCTTTCGACATTATGACTCCTCTCGAGCGCCGTGCGGGATCATTTTGGGATGATCGACCGGCTGCGCTTCTTCAATCTGTTTTCGTTCTGGCAACACCAACGAATCCCAGCTTTTGCATTCCGGGCAGCGGCTGAACCATTCGTTGAACTTTGCACCACAGTCTTCACAGACAAAACCCAGGCGCAGATGACTGTCGATACCCAGAGCTTTCTGATATTCACTGACGGCGTCTTCCACATTATTACGCCGCCGCTGGGCTTCGGCAAGTAGCAGATGCAATTTCGTGAAATCGATTCCTTGTGATTCCAGATCGGTCAGGTGCTCCAACGCCTCATCGACCATCTCCAGGCGCAGGCAGAGCCGAGCCAGATAGAGTCGCAGCAACAGGTCTTCAGTGTCGACCTGCATCTGACTGCGATAAAAAGCCAACAGCGCCGCAGGATCTTCGGCATTGATATAAAGATCTTCCAGCCGGGCCAGAAAAACACTCTTTTTGAGCGCTTTGTAGCCATCCTGATAAACCTTGGCAGCATCGACATTGCGATCGGATTGCCGGTAGGCATCGCCCAGGGTGACCCGGGCCGGGGTAAAGCTTGGGTTATGCTTGATAATATCCCGACAGACTTCAATAGCCTGTTCGATCTCTCCAGCTTCAAGCTGTTTGCGCCCCACCTCATAACGTAACTGATAGAGCATCTGCTTCTCCTGGTCGGCTTTCGGCCCGGAAGAAGATGCCTTGAGGATCCGTTTCTGCAGCGCCAGGGCGTCATCCCAGCCCCCCAGATCCATCTGGATGTCACGCAAAGCCCGCATCGCCTTGCGATTGTCATTGTCGCTGGCGAGCAACTCCTTGTAGATCCCCATCGCCTCTTCGCGGCGCCCAGCTTCTTCCAGAGTGACCGCCAGTTTGAACAGGACCTCGATGCCTTTTGGATCCAGCTTGCGCGCCTTTTGCAGCAGTTCAATGCCTTCCTGCAGGTTGGCTTCCTGCTGGGCGACGCTGGCCAGGGCCAGATAGCCGTCAACCCGCTTCGGATCGCGATCAATGACCTTCTGTAACAGGCTGCGGGCCTTTTTCATATCGCCGGATAACAGGCGACCGACCCCGTTGCGATAAACCGCACTGATCTCTTCGGATTTTTTCTGTTGGCGGCCGCCCTTCCAATTGCGGAACGACATCAGGAAAGCACTGAAGATATGGACGCCGTTGCCGATCAGCAAACCGAGCAGCAACACGCAAATCAGCATGATCGCAGTGGGCAGGGTATAGCTCTGATCACTGGTCAGAAAGACCGTGACTTCGCCAGGATTGATTCCCCAGAAATAGAGGAATGCAAGGGCAAAAAGGATAAAAACAAGCATGAACAGAGCAATGAGGATCATGGTCATCTCCAGACTGACCCGGTACAGGGGCAACAGAGGTTATTATTCACCGAATTTTTCAACTTCGATTTTACAATCAATACAATAGCGCGAGAACGGTCGAACCTCCATCCGGCGCGGGGAAATTTCCTCTTCACAGCGGGCACAGAGGCCATAGACCCCTTTTTTCATCCGCTCCAGGGCCGCATCGATATCCCTGACCCGCGCCCGTTGAGTCGCACTGAGGTTCATCAATACTTCCTGATTATAGCTGTTCGAGGACATATCTCCAATGTCCGGAACCCCGTCTTTTCCTAACGACTGCGAAGCAGCATAGGCACGTTCGGATTCCTGTAGCACCTCGTCCCGCATTTGCAGCAAATGAGCTTTGATTTCTGCCAGTTTTTCAGCGTCCATACGTCTTAACAACCTCCGGCGTTCACACTTGAAAATTAGCGATTATGATAAGGTTCATTCCTGATGATTGTGCAACTTCTATAGAGTTGTTCGAGTAAAAATATCCTTGCCATCTGATGAGTGAAGGTCATGCTGGACAGGGCCAGAATCGCGTCCGCCCGCTGCCGGACGGCCGGGTCGAGGCCATAAGGCCCACCGATGACCAGAGCCCAGTCACGCCCTCCCTGCAGCATCTCCCGGCTCAACATCTCGGCCAGCTGTTCCGAACTGTGTTGACGACCGCGCTCGTCCAGGGCGATCAGGTACGATTGGGCAGGGACTTTGGCCAGAATCCGCTCCCCTTCCCGCTTGACCAAGCCGGCCGGGTCGTTTTTACGCCCCCCTTTTTCCTCTTTAAGCTCGGTCATTTCAAAAGGGAAATAACGTTGCAGGCGAGCTTCATAATCCTCTGCAGCGGCGCGCTGCCACGCCTCGCTCAGCTTACCGACACAGATCAGCTGCAGTTTCATGAGCAGGTATCCGCTGGCTCAAGAGCCGGTGTCGGCCAGTTCAACCTCGGGAGCTTCACTCCAGAGGCCCTCAAGGTCGTAAAATTCGCGGACCGGCTGTTGAAACACATGAATCATAACCTCGCCGTAATCGAGCAGCACCCAGCGGCCTTGGTCCATCCCTTCGATAGCCAACGGCAGCACATCATGATGCTGCTTGAATTCTCCCTTGATATGCTCGGCAATAGCCTGAACCTGCCGGTCGGAACGCCCGGAGATCAACAGAAGAAAATCTGTCAGGGAAGACAGATCCTTGACATCGAACAGTTTGAGATCGAAACCCTTTTTATCAAGGGCGTACGTTACGGCGGAAAGAGCTGTTTCTTTTGCTTGCAAAGCGTTATCCGTTCTCTATTGAAGATAAAGCCCGTGGGCTTTGATGTACTGGGCAACCGTTGCCGGCACCATGCCGGAAACGTCCCTGCCTTCCGCCACCAGGCGACGGACCTCGGTCGAAGAGATGTCCCGGCAGGTATGGGTCACGGCGAAGACCGAAAACCCCGTATTACAGAGGAGTTTTTTGAATTCGGCATCATAGCAGAAGCGATCTGCGATAGCAACCGGCAGCAATTCCTGGAGGGTGCCGGTGTAGCCGGGCCGGGCCGTGACCACGATATGCGCGAACTCAAACAAGCGCGGATAATCTTTCCAGAGGCCGATCTCCTGAAACGAGTCGAGGCCCATAATGAAAAAAAATTCGTCATCTGGATAACGCCGGGTCAGTTCCTGTAACGTTTCCACCGAGTAACTCTTCCCCCCCCGCTCTTCTTCTATGGCGCAGGTCCGAAAACTTTCGCGCCCCGCCAGGGCTGCCTGGACCATGGCCAACCGGTGCGCAAAGGAGATATCTTCAGCCAGCTGTTTATGCGGCGGCCGCCAGGTCGGAATCAGCCAGACCTCATCCAACAGGCAGAACTTTCGGACCTCTTCGGCAATGTGCAGATGGCCGCAATGAACCGGATTAAAAGTGCCGCCGAGCAAACCGATGCGCATGGATACTCCATCATAACAGAATTCGGCTGACGACTTCAGCGCAGCCCCAGATCAACGAGTTTCTGTCTGGAAACCGCCCTTTTCCGCAATCTCGGCGTCAATCTACGCATTTGATTGTGCGGCGTAAAGCACTACCCCTCCGCACAAATGCTTGATGTCCTTGACCTTGCGAAAAATTTCTGGTTTCCAGATCAGAAACGTTACAGTACCCCACCGGAGTTTTCAGATGGGAAACGAGAAGTTTTTTCCTTGTGGCAAGTAAGTCCGCTGATTGACGCCGCTACAACGAAAAAAAGCCGTTTCCGAATGAAAACCAACTAGCGGGTTCAGTCCCGCACCTGGCCATCACCAAACACGACAAACTTCCGGGTGGTCAGATCTTCAAGCCCCATGGGACCGAAGGAATGCAGCTTGGTGGTGGAAATCCCGATCTCGGCACCCAGCCCCAGCTGGTTGCCATCTGAGAAGCGCGATGAGGCATTGACCATGACGACGCTTGAATTGATTTCCCGCAGAAACCGCTGTGACAACCGATAGTCGTTGGTCACGATCACCTCGGTATGTAATGACCCGTAAGTCTGAATATGTTCCCTGGCCTGTTCGTAACCGGTGACGACCCGAATCGCCAGGATCAGGTCAAGATACTCGGCGGCCCAGTCGTCCTCGGTTGCGGGGAGCAGATCCGGCAGCAGCTTGCGGGCCTCCGCGCAGCCGCGCAGTTCAACCCCGGCGTTGCGTAACGCCGCGGCCACCGCAGGCAGAAAATCGGCCGCCACATCCTGATGGATGAGCAGGGTCTCCATGGCATTGCAGACCCCGGGGCGTTGCACCTTGGCGTTCATGCAGATCGCTTCGGCCATCTGCAGATCAGCCGCAGCATCGACATAGGTGTGGCAGACCCCTTTGTAATGTTTGATCACCGGAATCCGGGAGTTTTCCGAAACAAACCGGATCAACCCTTCCCCGCCACGGGGGATGATCAAATCGATCTGATCCTCAAGCTTAAGCAGCTCCGTCACCGCCGCCCGATCGCTGGTCGTCACCACCTGCAGGGCGCCGGTCGGCAGGTCGAGCTCGGCCATGGCCCGCTGCAGGATACTGCCGATGGCCCGATTGGAATGCAACGCTTCGGACCCGCCACGCAGAATCACCGCATTGCCGCTTTTCAAACACAGCCCAGCCGCATCAGCGGTGACATTGGGACGCGACTCGTAGATAATGCCGATCACCCCCAGCGGAATCCGCTGCCGGCCGACCTTGATCCCGTTGGGCCGCAGCCACATGCTAGTCACTTCGCCGACCGGGTCGGGTAGCGCAGCCACTTCACGCAGCCCGTCAGACATCCCCTTGATCCGCTCTGGAGTCAGAGTCAGTCGGTCGAGCATGGCCTCAGCCATGCCGTTGGCGCGAGCCCGCTCCAGGTCTTCCCGGTTATGCTGCTGCAGCTCGTCAGCGCCGGCCTCAAGAGCCGCGGCCATGTTGAGCAACAGCCGGTTTTTGACATCCGTCGACAGGTTCGCCATAACTCGCGAGGCCTGCTGCGCAGCCACAGCGCAGGTCAACATATCTTCACGCACCCCCATCAATCAACCTCCTCGTCCTCATCCTGGGTCAGCACCAGATCATCACGGCAGACAACCTCGTCCCGATATTTGTAGCCAAGAATTTTTTCAATTTCCGCGCACTGCTTGCCCATGATCTGGAGGACTTCGGTCAGCGAATAGCTGATCACTCCGCGGGCAAACTCATGCCCGTCCCGATCACACAACCGCACCGCATCACCCCGCTCGAAACCGCCGTCAACGCCGCAGATACCCGACGGCAACAGACTCTTCCCGTGCTTGACCACCGCGTCCTGGCCACCTTCATCAATAAGCAGCTTGCCACGCGGCTTCTTGGAGAAGGCGATCCAGTGTTTTTTGGCGGTCAGCTTGGACTGTGCGGGCAGGACATAGGTGCCGACATCCTCACCGTCAAAGATCCGCGCCAGAATATGCTTGCTGCGACCATTGACGATCAACGTCCCGACCCCGCTCAAAGCCGCTTTTTTGGCCGCTTTCAACTTGGTTCCCATGCCGCCGGTGCCGAGCACGCCGCGGGATTTTCCACCCAGCGCCTCAATAGCCGGGGTGACCCGTTCAACGATGGGGATCAGCTCCGCATCGGGATGGGAGGTCGGATCCTTGTCAAACAGGCCGTCGACATCAGAAAGAATAATCAGCAGATCGGCTTCAACCAGGTTGGTGACCAGCGCGGACAAATTGTCATTGTCGCCGAAGCGGATCTCTTCAACCACCACCGTATCGTTTTCATTGACAATGGGGGTCACGCCGTATTCGAGCAGGGTCATGACCGTGTTGCGCGCATTCAGGTAACGGCGCCGATTTGACAGGTCATCGCGGGTCAGCAGCACCTGGGCGACATTGTAATTGTGATCCTGGAAGGTCTCCCGGTAACCGCGGATGATCCGTGTCTGGCCGATTGCTGCCGCCGCCTGTTTTTGCGGAATGGTCTGCGGCCGGCCAACGATCCCGAGCAGCCCCTTGCCGGCCGCGACGGCACCGGATGACACCATAACCACTTCCAGACCACGATCGAGCAGGTGACAGACATCGGCGGACAGCGCCGCAACCCGTTCGGTTTCCAGCCCGGTGGCATTGGAAATCACTCCGCTGCCGATTTTAACCACCACGCGCTTGACATGAGACAGCAGGGCGCTGCGCATGACGCCTCTGGCTGCAATTTCCTGATCCATGGCTTTCATTCTACTTCTTCACCCGCTTGTCTCAGTTCATCGAGCATAGTTCCGACCGCCCGGACCAGCTCTTTCAGGCCTTCCCCGGTCACCGCAGAAATAGCGTGCACCGGAAAACCGAGGGACTCAAAATGCTCCCGCAGCTGCTCCGCCAGCTCGCGCACCTCCGGAATATCGATCTTGGTCAGCACCACCAGTTGCGGCTTGCTGGCCAGCTCTTCAGCGTATCCCTTCAGCTCATTATTGATCATCTGAAAATTGTCGAAGGGATCGCCCTCCTGCATGCATGACAGGTCGACCAAATGTAAAAACAGATCGGTCCGTTCCACATGGCGCAGGAACCTGATACCCAGCCCGTGACCTTCACTCGCTCCGGCAATCAGCCCGGGGATATCGGCCAGAACCATGGTCTTGAAGTTCCCGTAGCGCACCACACCCAGGTTAGGAACCAGGGTGGTAAACGGATAATCGGCAATTTTCGGTTTGGCCGCAGAAACCGCGGAGATCAAGGTTGACTTACCGGCGTTGGGCAAACCGACCAGACCGACATCGGCCAGTAGTTTAAGCTCCAGCCGCAACGATCTGGCTTCGCCGGCAATCCCAGGCTGGGCATGGCGCGGCGCGCGGTTGGTACTGGTGGCAAAGCGGGCATTGCCACGACCGCCCTGGCCGCCAGGTAGAAACAGCAGCGGCTTGCCGGTCTCGGTCAGATCAGCGAGCAGCTCTCCGCTCTCGTCATCATAAACCAGGGTGCCGGGCGGAACTCTCAGTTCAAGGGATTCGCCGTTTTTGCCATGCATGTTCTTACCCAGGCCGGGCGCACCATTCTGAGCTTTGTAATGATGCATGTAGCGATAATCGAGCAAGGTCGACAGCGCCTCATCGACCACAAAGTAGACGCTCCCTCCTTTGCCGCCGTCGCCACCGTCCGGGCCACCTTTGGGGATAAATTTTTCACGCCGAAAAGAAACACAGCCGCGGCCGCCGTCTCCTGCCTTGACTTCAATTCTAACCTGATCGACAAACTTCATAGGTATCAGTATCTTTCCAACCCTTAGCGGGCAACAACCTGATGATTCCAGGGCAGGCAGGGCCCATTGGCTCCTACTCTGCCACGTTTTGCAACAATGCCGGCGGGCTTCCGGCGACTGACAACAGGGGATAAACCCTCATTCTCAACCGTCCCAAAGGCTCACGCGGTCATCTGAGCGTACCTTGATTGCCAGCCTTTTTCAATCTATCCGGCAGAAAAGTAAAAACCCGGTCACTGACAGCGCAGCACCGGGTTCTTACGAGTGGTTCATGAACAACAGAGATCAGGCGGAATAAACACTGATCTGTTTGCGTCCCTTCGCCTTGGTTTCAAACTTGACAACACCGTCGACCAGTGCGAACAGGGTATAATCCTTGCCGCAACCGACGTTGTTCCCGGGGTGGAAAGTGGTGCCGCGCTGGCGGACCAGAATCGACCCTGCGGACACTTCCTGTCCACCAAACCGTTTGACACCGAGGCGTTTACCGGCACTATCACGACCATTCCTGGAACTACCAGCAGCCTTCTTATGAGCCATGAGTCGCCTCCTTAAGCTTCGATTGCCGCGACTTGAAGTCGGGTAATAGGTTGACGGTGGCCGTATTTTTTACGGTTACCTCCACGTCGCTTGGATTTAAAGACCAGAATTTTCTTGTCTTTTTCCTGCGCAACGATCCGTGCCTTAACCTTGGCACCTGGTACGAGAGGTGTTCCGATTTTAACCTCTGCGCCACCGACCATGAGGACTTGATCGAGCTCGATGGTTTCACCCACCGCGCCATCGATCATCTCGACCTTAAACAGGTCGCCTTCGGAAACTTTGTACTGTTTTCCTCCGGTCTTGATCACCGCATACATTGTCAATCTTCTCCTATCTCAACTTAAAAGATCGCAGACGCAGGTATTGCGCTGCAAACGCGAACTATAGCGATGCCCATGGAGGCTGTCAAGCAAAAATCCCCTTCCGCGTATTTGCTTTCGCCAGCTTTTGCTCGCAACAACGGACCAAAAGCACGGCCAGCTAATGCGACTGCAAAAACTGCTCAAGCGCTTCGAACGCTTTACAGCCATACACCACCGAGGGACCACCGCCCATTAATACGGCCATACCGATACTCTCCAACACCTCATCCCTGCTCGCACCTGCCTGCAGGGCATCATGAACATGAAAAGAGATGCAACCGTCGCAACGAACGGTAATCGCAATGGCCAACGCCATCAGCTCCTTGGTCCTGGCGCTTAAAGCACCGTCATGGCAGGCTGCCTTGTGCAATTGGGAGAACCCTGCCATGGGTCCGGGAAGAGCCTGCCCAAGATCCCCCATCAACCTTTGCAGTTCCTTGAAATAGCCAACATAGTCCTGTTCCATTGCCATCGCGCCGCTCCTTGTGCAAAGCAATCCCAGGGTAACGCCCCTGGCCGAAAACGCCGAAACCCGGCGGTCGCTAAAAGCATATCGCGGAAGCAAGGTTCGGCAAGGCAACAACGGCTGGAGCGAGCGGTTTACCCGCGCCAGCGGGGAACATTACATGGTCAGCCGTCAAGACCGTTGGGCTATGCGGTTCATCCCCGCACCAGCGGGGAACATGGTGATCCTCGGGACATTCTCCAGCAGAAAAACGGTTCATCCCCGCACCAGCGGGGAACATCATGTAGCCGCCCAAAGTGTTCGTTACCCACACGGTTCATCCCCGCACCAGCGGGGAACATATCCAGCGGTACACGGTCGACTTTGGGACAAGCGGTTCATCCCCGCACCAGCGGGGAACATGTCAGGCCGGATGTCTGGAGCATCCAGATTCCCGGTTCATCCCCGCACCAGCGGGGAACATCCATAAATGGTGCGAGAGGCAAGGACTCGAACCGGTTCATCCCCGCACCAGCGGGGAACATTGAATCGAAGCCAAGCGGAAATCTTCACGAACCGGTTCATCCCCGCACCAGCGGGGAACATCTGGCTAGCCAATTCAGGGGCGATCTGGGCGGCGGTTCATCCCCGCACCAGCGGGGAACATTAAGAGTCAGGGTTGACATGTTCTATGACAATCGGTTCATCCCCGCACCAGCGGGGAACATTCGTTTCCCGCAACGCCGTCGGCTGTGACTGCCGGTTCATCCCCGCACCAGCGGGGAACATTACAGGTCCACCACATACAGATAGCCATTGCCCGGTTCATCCCCGCACCAGCGGGGAACATTGCGTAACTCTGAAATTTTTCGGCCACTACACCGGTTCATCCCCGCACCAGCGGGGAACATTATTCCCGTTCGTTTCGGCGTTACTCCTGGGACGGTTCATCCCCGCACCAGCGGGGAACATCTCCCAATCGAACCCGCCGACGATGCCGGTTTCGGTTCATCCCCGCACCAGCGGGGAACATATCCATAACCGGAGTTTTGATGATCGGCAACACGGTTCATCCCCGCACCAGCGGGGAACATAGCGGCCAGCGGTGGCACAGCGTTGCCAATCCACGGTTCATCCCCGCACCAGCGGGGAACATTATGTAAAACGGACCAGTTTTCCGTCCGACCGCGGTTCATCCCCGCACCAGCGGGGAACATACCTGCGCGGTGCCGACCTGAGCGGTGCCAACCGGTTCATCCCCGCACCAGCGGGGAACATGTTTCCTATGAAAATTTCATCACTATTAATTTCGGTTCATCCCCGCACCAGCGGGGAACATTACTTAATTTTAGTCACGGGTTTACCGATTCCCGGTTCATCCCCGCACCAGCGGGGAACATCGGTTGAAAGCGGACCTGTTTGGCAGGACTCTCGGTTCATCCCCGCACCAGCGGGGAACATGAACCGGCGCCACCATAGCAAAATGCCCACCTTGGTTCATCCCCGCACCAGCGGGGAACATGCACCTGGGATTGTGTACTCAATTGTCCTGACACGGTTCATCCCCGCACCAGCGGGGAACATAGCATGTAGCGCCCCGTTGAATGCATTAAGCTCGGTTCATCCCCGCACCAGCGGGGAACATATTCCTCAATCGGACCGAAAACCCTAAAAGCGCGGTTCATCCCCGCACCAGCGGGGAACATTCGTAATACCCCAGGCTACAATGATTTTATGGCGGTTCATCCCCGCACCAGCGGGGAACATTTGATCGTCCCGTCCCGGTCCAGAAAAACAGCCGGTTCATCCCCGCACCAGCGGGGAACATACCAGGGTGGTCTTTGGGATGAAAGCATGAAGCGGTTCATCCCCGCACCAGCGGGGAACATACTTCCTCTATCTCCTGAATAATATTCAGTTTTCAAAGATCCCTTTTGTCTACCAACTTTTGGGATGATTTTTATTCATCCGCATCACCCTTCTGTTCAGGCAAAAATGACACCAATTGAAGGCCCTCCATTTGCTTTGGAATTCTGCGATTCTTGCCCAAAGTCAAAAAATCATAACCAGACTCCGTATTGGTAGCCCATGCCATAACTGCATTACCATCTTCAAGACCATACTGTACGGTATTCCAGAGCATTTCACGAATACGGCGGGAGACCTTACCAATATAAACTCCGGCACGTATTTCCAATAACCACAAAGCAAGGCGTCCCCTCAAGCGATCCGGCACATTTTCAACCACGATGACCAGCATCTCCAAGCCCCTCCTTGTTTGGAATTGCAATATCCACAGCTTCTTGATGCTTTTCAGGAACCGGTACACCCCCGGCAGACAGAATTTCTTCAATGGCGGGGATAATCCGGCGCAGGATTTTGGTCTGTCTGAAAGCATCCCGACATGCGATACGGACTTCTCGCTCCGGATTATAAGGTTTTTTAGCGGCAATTTTGAAAGCCACTGGAACAACGGTCTCAAATTTGAAGACATCCGCGATATCATAAACAAACGATTGCGGCTTGCCGGTGTGGATAAAACCAACAGCCGGAGCATAGCCAGCAGCCAAAATTGCTGCCTCACATATCCCATATAAACAGGCCGTTGCTGAACTCAGGCAACGATTCGGCAAATCGCCACTATCCCACTCTGTATGATCATAATTGCGTTTTTTCCAGACAACGTTGTACTGGCGTGCCAGCATTTCATACATCTTGCGAACCCTCACCCCTTCAATCCCGCGCAACTGTTCCACACTGCGCCGCTCCGGGGGCTTTTCCTTGAAGCGCAGTTCATACATTTTCCGCACGACTTTGAGGCGGGCTACGTCATCAAGAGCGAGTTTGGCCTGATAGAGCAATCGGTCAGCCCGAGCGCCACCCGGCTGACCGGCAGAATAAAGCCGGACACCTGCTTCTCCGACCCAAACCAGCAGGCAGCCAACACGTGAAGCCAATGTTGCAGCGGCATGGGAAACGCGCGTACCCGGTTCCAGCATCAGACAGGCAACACCCCCGATGGGGATATGGGTCCGCACCCCGGTCTTGTCGACCAGGACAAAGGCTCCGTCAAGAACATCGAGTTGTCCTCTTTCAATAAACAGGACAGAAACCCGGTCTTTGATGGGGATGGGTTTAAGCGGTGGTAAGGTTGGCTGCATGGCTTCCCTCCTATTCGTTGAGACCGGCAGTTGACTCGGCCTTGTCAGCCCCGCGCCGGACACGGTTTGATTCCTTCTTGGCGTCTTTTTTATAGCCCCAATAGGCCCCCTTGAACTTTTTTGCGCCATTATATTTGGTCTTTTGGGCTTCATTGGCCATGGAGTGAGTCCTTTGAAAACTAAGTCCGTCTCACCATCATCAGTCCGCAACCAAAAGCCTTAGCGGGACCGATACCGTTAAAAAGCATGGTTTGAAACAGCTCAGGGTCAACCACTTGCAGCTCGCCTTCAAAATCGACAGAACTAAAACCGGCATCTCGGCCTTTTTTCGGCATGGGGTGCCAACGATAACCTTCGGCCTGAATCTTCAATCGCTTTTTGCTGTTTAAGCTTTCTCCATGGACGAGCTCAAAGCCGTTACGCGCACCTTTCTCTTTTAACCAGGATTCAAGCGCGCTATCAGCAGCGGCTTTTAGCGCCCAATCAATTAACTGCGTCGGCGTCAGATTAGTTTCGGCCAGTGCTTCAAAGCGTTCATTCGCCTGAATAACTTCACGCAATATTTCAATACAAGAGGAATTTTCCGACGCCCTCCAGGCATTGAAAATCTGATCGCGTAAAACCGACTTTTTAAGATGCTCAACATGAGAGAGATCAAAGCAACACGCAAGAGCCCCAAGCAAACTCCGTTGAGCGTCCATAACAACATCATGACGGACGGAATTCTTTTGCCCAGGCTTTTTCCTGGCAACAACAGGATTCGCGCGCAGCTTAAATGCAAGCCTCTGCTCCGTCTCTAAACGCGGAGCGTATTGTTTGCTGTCCACATGGAAGATCGGCGAATCGTCTGACGGCTTTTGCTTGGAAACGAGATAGAAAAGCGATTCCCCTTTGATACGTTTTTGATGTCTCAATTGCTCTTTGGCAATTTCCTCGCGGAACAAAAAACCTCGCTTTTTCTCCGTTGGAAAAAGATCCCACAGCAATTGATGCAACCCATAAGAGTTGGTCGATAGTACATGACTCAACTGCGATGCACGATGAATGCTCGGCTGGAGTTGAACGCGTGAAAAATACATCAGACCTCCTCCTTCCCGATGCGCAGATTTTCAGCACGCTGAACAAACTGCCAACGGGTTCGCGACAGAGGCTGGTCATGACGAGTCAACACCTGTTGCGGCGTTAGCGTGTTATCTTCGCCCTCCCAGTAATAACGAACCCGACTGTCCACGGGAATCCAGTGCTGCTCATCAGCAGGCTGGATCATCAGCGATTTGAGTTCAGTTTCATCAAGTGCCTGTCCGAATCCGCTCCAGTCTTTAACGACGGGATCAAGGGGAGCGGCCAGTGGACATGATTTACGGCCTAGGTAGAGGTGGAACTCCGGCTTCAGCAGCTTTTCGCAAATCAGATCCAGCGAGAATGGAGCCCCTTCGTTGGCCCGAACAGCCACCAGCGCCATGGCATCACAACGATATTCACGGCTAGAAAGGATAGTACCCAGACGGGATTTGCCGCGAGTCAACTCCTCCCGCCGGGTCCGATAGATTATTTTCCCAACAGAATCAGGGACTTGTGTCGTATGATAATCGCGCAACAGCGACCCGGTTCGCAGAACCTTGACGGCAAATTGATAGCCGCAAGCCAAGGCCGTCTGACGCTCTTCTTCATCTCGTCGGATACCCAGCGCCGCAGCCAACAAGCCCAATAACGCTGACTTGCTCGGATAGACCGAGGAATGGCGCGATTCGCCAACGGCAATCTCTCCCCAGGCCGCCAACGGCCCATAGAGACGGAAAACCAAATGATTCATTCACGCCTCCTTACGCCATGACAAAATCGAGTAAATCCGCCATGGTTCCTTCACCCGTCAGGGCATTAATCGCATAGTCCTCATCCGCGCAATCGCCGTAAACCTTATTCATATTGTCACGGTGTGCCTGCAATGCCGCCACAGCAGCGGTGCCGAAATCCAGCTCATCCCGATAAAGCGTCTGATTGTCAATCGGCTTCAAAAAGGCGACTGACAGGGCACGAGGTTGTTGATCGCCCTTTTCCGCCAACACATAGCTGGCATAAGCTCGGCTGGCGAAACTGTTCTGCTTACCGTTGGGGGGTATTTTGACGGCAGCTTCAGTCAGTGCGGCAATGGCCCGGTGTGCAAGATCTTCATCGCCATCGAGATTTTCCACCAGCAGATCCCGATTAATGCAGATGTACGAATAAAACAAACCGGCAGCAAAACCGGTCTCGCCGATATGGGCGGCCCCGGCATCCTCGCTGCCGTCATTCAGATCATCAACCGCCGTGAAATAATCGTCTTCGATCACAACCGGATGGACACTGATGGCGTGAGCCACCTGGCAGGCCGCATCAACATTGTAAGCAGGACTGGAAGCCAGCATTCTGCCGAAAAGGGCAATGTCAACCGAAGTCATTTTTTCACGCAATAAATCCAATTCTTCTTTTTGGGGGCCTTCTTTTCTTTCCGCCACAGCGTTTGTCAGTTCAAAAATAGCCAACTCCTCTTCCAGATCGAAAAAAGCCAGCTGCTCGATTTCAACCTCTGCAAGTTCCTTCTCTTTCCTTTTCTCCGGCGACAGTCCTTGAAGCTCTTCCTTCTCTTTCTTCGTCAATTCCTTCAGTTTTCCGAAAACTCCGGCAATAGTCCTAGCCCAGGTCAACGCGTCTTTATGGCCGATCCCTTTTTCCTCCAACCGCGCATAAACCTTCCGCCCCATCTCTTTAGTTCGTGTGCCCAAATGGTCTTTCATGGCCCGCTCGAATAAATCCGAAGTCCGCCACGCTCGTTTCAGGCTCTGCGAAGAAACGCGCAGACGATCCACACCACCCATCTTTGCGGTTTTCGGGCGTCCGAGGTCATCCCGATTGAGGTTTGCGGGGGGATATGAGGTCAGAAGATGCAGTTGAATAAAATGACTCATGATAATGTCTCCTTTTATGGTCGAGCAGATGGATTATTTCGCAACGTAGTAATCGTTGGCCCAGCGGACCGCCAGGCGATCAAAAGGTTTTAAGCTGGTTCCGTAACGATATTCATTCATCCAGCGCCGGATACTGTCCGCAAGAGAGATGATGTTCACCTGGCCATCCGCCAGCTTGACCGCACGAATCAAGCGGCGAAAAAACTCGTCTGGCGTACGGCTTTTCTGCAACTGCTGAAAGCGCAGTTCGCTCATGCGGGGCCTGTCGGTTCCCGGTTTGGATACTGCCAGCTGGGCAGCAAACGATTTTTTTCCGTCGTTCGCTTTGACATGGGCAAGGACAGCCGCGATCATGGCGGCAACGGGGAGATTCTGTTGCAAGGCCCACCCTTCTGGCATCTGCCGCAAAAAATTGAAAAACGGCTCACTCAGCACGATGTCGTCCGGCGTTTCGGCCCGGCGCAAACGGGCACGGTCGCCGCGATTCTCCTGCAACCAGGAAAACCAGGAACGTAATTTCTGTTGCGCCTCCTCCGTCCAAAACTTTTGCTCGTTCACTCCTTACCCTCCTTTTCCGCTGTGGATTTCTCCCGTAAATTTTTCATCACCTTACTGGTGCGAAGATTCTTCTCCAATTCCTTGCGGGCACCGATAATCCGTTTCATATCCGTGTCTTCAGCCTGAAATTCCAGCGCCCAGGAGTCAAACAGATCAAGTGCAAGATTTCGGATTGTCTGCTCCCAGAAAGCATAGATTTCCGGTGGGGCGCGACGCTGCTCACCGGGAAGATCGGAAAGTCGTTTCAGCAAATCATAGAAGTCCTTTTCACTCTGCTGCCAGAATTCCGTGACAACGGCGTTCATGTCGCCTTTGACATCTTTGGTTCGTTTGAACCAGGCTTCCTTGAGCTGGCTTCTTAATAAACCGGAAACATCTGTTGCCGCGGCAACCAACTCTTTTACCCATTGCAACAGATTATCTCTTTGCGTCGCATCAAGTTTAAACAGCGGCATTTCATGCTCATACCAGCAACGCGCTTTCATATTGTCCATGTCGTAGCCAAAACACCACAACCTGGCCGGTGCTTCCCCCAGCAGACTGTGCACCCGCTCTTCCATATAGGCCCGAACAACTTTGGCGGAACAATCACCTGAAGCCTGATCCGTCATGGTCACACCCGACCAATGGCGGTAGCCCAAGCCACCCTGTTGCCCTTTCAACGACAGAGGTGGTTTCTCCTTTTTGGGATCGAAGCGATACGGCGTCAGGGGATGCACCCAGGCCCCCTCATAATTCGTGCCGTAATTCTGGGTCCGGTAATGCTCAGCAAAACTGATGGCAGGGTCGCCGCACAGGTCACAACGCTCTTCCTCCCCAGTAACTAAATCCATGCGGATGCGTCGCGGCATCCCCCAATACATCTGAAGCGGAGCGACATCTTCCGGCGTCGTATTTTTCCCGCTTTTGTCGGAGACCCGCGTTGGCCCCATCCAGGGAAAAACATCGGCCTTGACCCCGCCGTTGGCCTCTTCAAACCAGCCACCATCCAGCACATTCAGCCAGAGCCTCTTCCACAAAGTTGCTTCATCTCCCGGCAGAACTAAAGTCGTCAACGGACCTCCTCCACGCAAGCCAACCCGGTGTCCGACCCCGCCAGAGGGGGCATTGGTCTGAAGCGTAAACAGGGCCGTTGCCGCGCAGGAAAAACAAGCCTTCTTGACGACTCCGCCTTTGACAAAATGATCGAGATTGTCTTTGATCGTTTTGCCGCCGGGGGATTCGATCAACAAACCCGCAATGGGTTTTTCCTCCCCGGCTTTCAGGTCTAAGTCCTGTAAAAATGCCGGACCATCAGCCCGCTCCAGTTCGAATGCGCTGGATACTTTTTCAAAGCGGTTTTTCAACTCTTCAACCGGCGGCATGTCCTCCCAATACTCCAGCCATTCATCGTGGTCCTCCGGAGCAAAACAGGTCTGTAACAGGCCGATCAAAAACTGATAGAGCGCGCCTTGAAAATCAGGGCGCTGAGCCGTTATTTCCAAAACAGGATTCGTTGTCTCAACGATCTGCCAGGGGGCAATTTTGTCCGGCCCATCCTCCCGCAAAACCGGCAGCCAAGCATCTTCAATCAGATTCACGTTTCACCTCCTTGTTCGGGCTCCAGCCTTTATCCTTGTTGTAACAGGGTAATAAACCATCGACCAACGGCAGCACTTCGACCCAGGTGAGCGCTTTTTCCTTTTCCCGTAATTCATCGATGCATGATTGCCATTGTTGTGGAATCCTTTTCCGCACGTCTTCCCATTCCCTTTTCGGCAGGCTGAGCATACTCATATCCCAGGGGAACCTTTCCACCGGAGCATAGGGCTGTAAATATCCATTCCTTTCAACAACCAGAGCGACATCCACCGTCGGTTCGGAAAGCCGGGTTGGAATATTGGTGTCTTCATCCCAGCCTCCGCTATCTTCGGCGCTACGCCGGGAGTATCCTTTGGAGAGATCCAACCGGTTCAACCGGGCAATGCCACGCTTTCCTCCGGCATCCCCTTCCGCCTCCCAGGACAGACCAAGCAAGGCTTCAGGAATGTGATCCTGAGCCTCTTCTCCGAAGACTTCCTCAATCAACGTTCTGGAATTATTTATGGGATCGATCACCTGTTCTTTCAGCAAAATCCGTTGCGTCAGCCAAAGCTGGCCGACATGCCGATAAACCGCCTGCGTACCCGGCAGCACATCTTTCAGCCAGGTCTCTTCCGGCACATCACTCGGTTCGGGAGCCAAGAGGTAGAACACGGGCGATTCGCGTTGATCCATCGCCCCTTTCTCCCGCATCCGGTTACCGAACTCATCCCGGATATGACGATGTTCGCGACCAGCGCGCTGAATCAGCAAATCAATCGGAGCCAGGTCGGAAATCAGCACGTCAAAATCCAAATCAAGAGATTGCTCGACAACCTGTGTAGCGACAAGCACCCGGCCGAAACGCATTTCCGCGTCTGAATCTTTCCCGAAAAACGTCAGGGTTTCGCTTTCAATCCGTTGCCTGTCAATCATGGCAAAACGGCTGTGGAACAGTGAAAGCCGCTCTGTTTTGATCCAATCGCAATGCTCTAACGCATCGAACGCAGTGCGGGCATCGCCGACCGTATTGCGTATCCAACAAACGCATCGACCCTGCTTAACCTGTTTACGAATAAGCTCCAAAACTTCCTGCTCACTTTTCAACCAATCAATGGCCGTGGAGCGCGCAACATCCTTGCGTGTTTCAATTTCGTCCTCGGAAAACACGCCCGGTGCAACATGAGTTACCAGAGGATAGCCCGCGTCTTCAGACAGATCTGGAACCTCGCCACCAAACCCTGAACAAAAGGCCCGAACATACTCTTCCCGCATCGCGTTCGGCAGGGTCGCGGAAAGCAGGATGGCGCTGCCGCCGTTAGCCGCATGGGCCTGCAGGAGCGTTTGCAACAAGAGGTTCATATACGGGTCGTAGGCATGAACTTCATCTATCAGCAGAATTTTTCGCGAAAGTCCTAATAAGCGCAAGGACTGATGCCTGGCGGGCAGAATGCTCAACAGAGCCTGATCAAGGGTTCCGACACCGACTTCAGCGAGCAGGGCTTTTTTTCGACTGTCCGCCAGCCAGGCGTGGCAATAGGCTTCGCCGCTTGACTCCCCTATGGTGTAGTCCCTGTTTTTCACACCATTATCCGGCAAAGCGACGGATTCGCTAAACACCTCCGACAAATGGCGCGCACCATGCGCAAGAATCAATGAAGGAGGCTTTTCAGAGCTGAACAAACGTCTGTACGCTTTGCCCAGGCGAAGATACATGGCATTAGCCGTCGCCATTGTTGGTAACCCGGCATAAAGACCATCTGCGGCACCGGCGGTTAGCAAACGGTGACATAGGGTTATTGCCGCTTCGGTCTTTCCTGCACCGGTGACATCCTCAAAGATAAAAAGCTGGGGCTGTTCATTGACGGCAACGGAAGTCGACCATTCTTGGAGAGGGGTTGGCTGTTCAATAAAGGGAAACAGCTGGTGAATCCCGGAAAAGGGCGCGCAGGAAGTCGGGGTAAGGTTTGCTTCGACAACGATCTGTTCGGCCATAGGCAATGCCTTCTCAAACCAGTACTCCGCTAACGGAATCTCTTCTGAACAATATTGCTCCACAGGCAGGCTGGAACCCAGCCAGTCCGACAAGACGGTCATACCGGACAGAATCCACGAATACCGGTACAGTTTTTTCTTGAACTGTTTATCCGTCAGGATCTCCTGATCAATATCAGTTAAAAAAAGCTGCGAGGCTGCTTGAAAAAAATCCTTTGCCGCCTGTTCGTCGTTCTCGGTGAAATAATCCTGATGACGAGTTAAAACTTCTTTGGGAGGAATGCCATGGTGGCCGGTTACGATCTTCAGCCAGGGGTCAAACGCACGACGTTGATTTGAGGAAAGGTTGATTTTCTGTCTGGACTCCAAAGTCGCTGCAAAAGGCTTTAAAACTTTTTGCCAAAGCAAAAACCCCAGGCTGTCATGTCTCTCATTGTAGGGCATACCCTTTACGGCGGAAACGAGATGCTCGGACAAGTTTGGTTTGAGCCCCTGAAAAGCCGTCGCGAATTTTCCAACATCGTGCAATGCCAGACAAAAAACAAACCACTGCCGAAGCCATTCAGGAGAAACATCTAATTTTGAACTGAGCCACTTTGTTGCCGATAGATCCGGCGCAAAAAGCAACCATCCTACCGCCGCCACATCCAAACAGTGGTAAGGCAACAGGTGGTAGCTGCCGTCATCAGCTGTCTTGCCCCAGTAGCGAAAATAACTTTCCATCCTAGCCTCTTAGTTAGGACCAACCTTCCATAAACCATAGCTACCCCACTCTTGCGTCAGAATAAGTCACAAAAGCAATGGGACAATTATGAATTCCACAAAAAAACGCACATGGATACAAAATCCATGTGCGCTATTATCTGTAGGTTTTTCCTGTTTTCACCCACCCCTCCGTGTTATTGGGTTCAAACTCCGTAAACTGAAATCAGTATAAAAGGTTCCACCTCATCGGCAAGTTACCCTGCAGCAATCTCAACGCTGCAACCTGTTGAGCAGTTTTTGCAGCCGGTCGGCGAGGACCGGGTCGGTTTTGGCTTTGAGTTGCAGGCGCCGGACCGCGGAACTCAGGGAGGAGACATCGCGGCCGAGACGGTCGGCAAGGGTGGTCAGGGTGGCGCAGCCGGTTTCCAGGTAGAGCCAGGCCCAGCAGGCCCTGGCATCGGCGCAGGCGCGGTTTTTACCGGGGGCGGCCAGTTCCTGCTCGGGCAGGCGAAAGCGCTCCTGAATCAGCCGGTCAACCCGCTCGGCACCGATTTTTGGACGGTATTTCTGTCGCGACAGCTTCATCACCCCGCGCACGAAATCCTCTTCGCCAAGGATGCGCGGATCGTAGTTCCCGCCGGTTGAAAAATCGATGGTCTCCGCCGGAGTCAGGCCCTCATTGACATAGGCGTGGAATTTCATTAGTGCGCGGATGCCGGTGTCTTCTATACCGAGGAAGGTGCGATCACGACTCAGCCAGGGGATGGTCTCGCGGCCACAATAGGCGCGATGGCTGCTCCAGGGGTAATGCATGGGATCTACGGCGAGTTTTTCCCGGAGCGGATTGACGTGCAGATCGCGGACCAACGGCAGCAGGTACTGTTCCGGGTCGATGAGAATCGCTTTGTAGCGGCCCTGAAAGAGATGGCCGATCTGGCCGTGCCAGTCGTTGAACCAGCGGGTGTAGCGGAACCCGAGCTGCTGCATGATGCGCGACAGAGGCACTTCGTCGACTTCGACGACCAGCCGCAGACGGTCCGCCAGCAGGCAGTAGGCATGGACCCGATGGCCGAATTTTTCGATCCCTTCCTGAATCAGCAGCAGAAAACGGGTCCGGTCGATATCGTCGGTAAACACCTGCTGCCGGGCGTTCCCCTGCAGGGTCACATGATAGACGGCTCCGGGGAAATGCAGTCGCGGTTTACGCGCCATAACGCCCTCCTCAATTAAAAGCCTGCCCCCAGGGGAAACGGACAGAACGGGTTAAATAAGGCATTTTTAAACGAAAAGCTGACTGAGGCAAGAAAATTCAGAAAAAGGTAAGGGATAGCACCCGGGAAGAAAACCGCGCGGCGGTCCTTCTTCCCGGTGGGTTTGCAATAGCTCAACCGACGGCGATTTCGTACTGCTCGATATGAAACCCGGGGCGCGGGTTGATGGTCACGGCCCGGCCGTACGCTTGCTCAACCTCGTCCAGCCCGCCGCGTTCTTCGTCGATAAGCAGCCCGGCGATTTCCGGGTGGGCCAGCAAAGTGACCCGACCGGCCGGCAGATCGGTCATTTCACGATGCAGTTCGCGCAGAATCTCGTAAATAACCGTCAGCTTGCCTTTGACGTACCCCTTCCCCTCACAATAGGGGCAGGGTTCACAGAGGGTGCGGCCGATGCTTTCGCGCACCCGCTTGCGGGTCATTTCCACCAGGCCAAGCTCGGAAATCTTCAGGATATTGGTTTTGTTCTTGTCGCTTTTCAGGGCTTCTTCCAGGGCGGCATGGACTTTTTCCCGGTGAGCTTCCTTTTCCATATCGATGAAATCGATGATGATCAGCCCGCCGATATTGCGCAGCCGGAGCTGAAAGGCGATCTCCTTGACCGCTTCCAGGTTGGTCTTGAGAATGGTGTCTTCAAGGTTGTGCTTGCCGACATAGCGGCCGGTGTTAACGTCGATGGCGGTCAGGGCTTCGGTCTGTTCGATGATGATGGAACCGCCGCTTTTCAGCCAGACCTTGCGCCCCAGGGCGCGGGAGATCTCGACTTCGAGGCCGTAGGCGTCGAACACCGGTTCTTCCCCCTTATACAGTTCAATACAATAATTCAGTCGCGGCATGAAGGTGCGCAAAAAGCGCACGCTCTTGTTGTACTCCTCGAAATCATCGACCACAATCTTGTGCACGTCCTCGGTCAGGATATCGCGCAAGACCTTGCTGGTGACATCGAGATCGGAATGAATCAGGCTGGGCGCTTTGACTTCGTCGAGACCACGGCTTAAATTCTCCCAAAGCCCGACCAAAAATTCCATATCGTGGCGCAGGTCGGCCTCGCTTTTGCCTTCGGAAACCGTCCGCACAATAAAGCCAGTACCGGGCTGACGGATATCTTCGACGATCAGCCGCAGCCGGTCACGCTCTTCTTCGCTCTCGATCCGCCGCGAGATCCCGACATGATCAACCGTCGGCATATAGACCAGATGCCGGCCGGGCAAGGAAATGTGCGAGGTAATGCGCGCCCCTTTGGTGCCGATGGGCTCCTTAGAGATTTGCACCAGCAGCTCCTGCCCCTCTTTGAGCAGATCCTCAATCGGCGGCAGATGAGGCAGTTCGGCCTCCTCGGCCTGGTCGTGGGGATGCTCTTCCCCCTCGATGGTGCGTTCGACCTGTTCCATCTCGTCGAACACATCGGCGACATAGAGGAAGGCGGCCTTTTCCAGACCGATATCGACAAAGGCCGCCTGCATGCCGGGCAGCACCCGAATCACCTTGCCTTTGTAGATGTTACCGACGATCCCCCGTTCCTTCTCCCGTTCAATATAAAGCTCCGCGATATGCCCCCCTTCGAGCAAGGCAACACGGGTCTCATGGGAGGTGGTACTGATGACCAGCTCCTTTGTCATATCCGACTCCTGTATTCATAAATATATAAAAAGAAAATAAGCTATTCGATTCGAGCGCTGCAGGCGTTAGCCAGCGGGCAACCCGCCGGGACGGTGTTTGTGCTGACCACCGCAAACCTGCTTGAAGGGCGAAGCATGCGCCCCGGCCTTAAACGGAAGACGGGCGAACCAGCGCAGGCCTCTGCTCGGACAGACAACCTCCGGCAGGGCTCACCACAACCGTTGCACCGCAGGCCGTTTTGCGCAATCAATAACGTTGCAAGCTTGTTTCAGACTGCTATTGTACTTTCCGCAGTCTGATTTGCCAACTACTTGAGAATAATTCCTGTTTTCCGGACCCCTGAACGGCGAACCGTTTCGACATCCTGCTCGAACAACCAGGCGGCAATCTGCAGCGGACTGCCTTTGCGCAGCTCTATGAGCAGGTTATTCTCAACCAGTTGCAGGGTCTGCACATCCGGCCGCAGGTCCAACTGTTCGACCTTCCCTTTTTTGAGCCTTGTTGCCGGAACTTCCGCAGCGGACAAAAACTCTGCGACCCGCCCCGCCAGGGTCGCCCGGAGCGCTGTGGGCACCGGCACCAGGTAACTGCTGGCAGCAATAGCCGCCGAGGGGGAGAGGGCCTTCCAGGCAATCTCTTCGGCATGGTGGACCGTAAAGCCTTCCGGTAGCTGCTGATTCAGCTCGTCGACCAGCTGCTCCAGGGGAACCGGGTAATGCAGTTCCAGATCGACCAGTTCGGCATCGCTGGCCACTCCCATGGGCAAGGCCTCCAAAAAGGAGATCTTGGGTGCGGGGTGAAATCCTTGCGAAAAGCGCACCGGAATCCCGGCCCGGCGGACCGCCCGGTGGAACATTTTCAGGTATTCCAGATGCGCGACCATCCGCGCCCGGCCCAGCTTACTCAGGGTCAGCCGGACCCGGGTCAGTTGCTCTGCCGGCGCACTTGCTGCCGCTGCGGCCGGCGCTGGCGCCGGGTTCCGGGCTACTGCTTTGTGCGGGTCGAGCAAGCGCATACGCAGGTTTTCAAAATCACAGACCCCGCAGCTGTGGCAGGCGCCGTTACGACAATCGACGGTGGCGGCTTCGGCAAGGGCTTTCTCCATTTCCTGCCAGAAGAAGTCTTTGCTCACCCCGCAGTCGATATGATCCCAGGGCAAAATTTCGTCGCGTTCCCTGGCGCGCAGATACCAAGCCGGATCGATTCCGCAATCGGCAAAGGCCTGCTGCCAGCGCGCAAAATCGAAATGTTCACGCCAGCCGTCAAACCGGCAACCCAGCTCCACGGCCCGGGCCAGGACAGCGCCAAGACGGCGGTCGCCGCGGGCGAACACCCCTTCCAGAAAAGACAGCCGGGCTTCGTGATATTTGAAACGCAGCTTGCTCTTGCGCAAACCGTCGCGCAGCAGCTGCTGCTTACGCAGGGTCTCTTCGACACCGATCTGGGCCTGCCACTGGAAAGGCGTGTGGGGCTTGGGCACAAAGGTCGAGACCGCGACATTGACATCATTCCCCCCGGTCCCCTTGCCGCTCTTTTTCACCTGCCAGGCCAGGGAGATCAAGGCTTCGAGATCGGCATCGGTCTCCGTCGGCAAGCCCATCATGAAATAGAGCTTGATCAGCCGCCAGCCGAGCCGGTAGGCATTGCCGGTGGCGGTGAGCAGATCCGCCTCGCTGATCCCCTTGTTGATCACCCGCCGCAACCGTTCGCTGCCAGCTTCGGGCGCTAGGGTAAAGCCGGTCTTGCGCACCCGCTTAATCTCTTCCATCAGTTCCGGGGTCAGGGAACCGACCCGCAGGCTTGGCAGCGACACCGCGACCTGCTCATCGGCATGCTCTTCCATCAGCTCTTTGAGCAGCGGCTCGATGCAACTGTAATCCCCGGTCGACAGGGACAACAAGGAAATTTCTTCAAACCCTGAATTGGCAAGGCTCTTTTTGATCAGGTCCTTGATGGTAGCGGGATCCCGCTCCCGGACCGGGCGGTAGATATAGCCGGCCTGACAGAAACGGCAGCCCCGGGTACAGCCGCGGGCAATCTCCAGTGCTACCCGGTTATGCACCGTCTGCATGAACGGCACGATGGGCTTGGTCGGAAAGGGAGCGCTGTCAAGGTCGGCCAAAAAACGCCGACGGACCTGTTCATAACCCGGCCGCAGCGGCTGGATTTTGGCAACCCGGCCGTCGTGATGATAAGCGACGTCGAAAAAAGCTGGCACGTAAAAGCCTTCATGACCGGCCAGGGTGGCAAGCAACCGATCACGCTCCCAGCCTTCAGCCTTGGCCTGGCGGACCAGCCGGATCAGTTCGACCACGGCTTCTTCACCATCGCCAATCAGGGCGACATCAAAAAAGTCGGCCAGCGGCTCAGGATTGTAGGCACAGGGTCCGCCGACCACCACCAGTGGCGCATCAGCGGCGCGCTGCTGCCGGCTTAACGGCAGCCCGGCCAGATCGAGCATGGCCAGCAGGTTCGTATAGCTGAGCTCGTACTGGAGGGTGAAACCGATGATATCGAAGGCCGCCAAAGGGCGTACCGTTTCCAGGGTACAGAGGGGCTGGCCATCGGTCCGCAGACGTTCTTCCATGTCCGGCCAGGGCGCATAGACCCGCTCCGCCGCAACCCATTCGAGCCGGTTGAGGATATTGTAAAGAATCGGGAAGCCAATATGGCTCATGCCGACTTCATAGACATCGGGAAAAGCAAGCGCGATCCGCACCTCGATGCCGGCGTCCGCTTTGACAATACTGCCCAGTTCTCCGCCCAGATAGCGGCTGGGCCGACTGACTTGGGTCAATGCTACGGATTGATATTTTTCTGACACCGATTCTGATCCTTTTATCGCCAGTGATTGATAGCAATCACGGTTTTATCACCTGAACGTTCGCCCGGCCGGCAAAACAACCGCGCCCGGTTCCCCCGCCTGTTCACGAGCACATGCAAAACGTTTCCGCAAAAGGCGGTAAAGTATCACCCTTGCCCCGCCAAAACAAGCGCCATTGCGTCAAGGATACGAGCAGAAACAGGTTGCTGTCCAGCGCTGCACCGGCTTTCCTCTGCAGATTCTTCAGCACCAGGCAGTTTCGCCAAGCGTTCATTGATATGAAACCCGGTCTTCATTTAGAATTGAGACTGATTGTGCTGCAAGCACAGCGCTTGCCATGGGATGAATCATCAATTAAGGACGGGAGAAAGCAGCTTAGCTATTGCGGCGACAATCCATCCTCCTTGCCGGTATCCTTCTGCTGTTCTGGCATGCCGATCTCCGGGCCGCCACCGGGGAACGCTGTTCGCTGCCGCCGCAGGTTATCGTGCTCGCCGCGGACTCGGCAGCACTGCGCGAAATCTGCTCCGCAGCAGACCAGGCCATCACCTTCCTGGCCAAGTTCGCCTTATCTCCGCAGCGGGATATTGTTCTTGAGATCACTAATCAACAGATCGACAGCCACGGTTATTCGGCCTTCGGCAGTTACGACAGTCGCCGCGACAGGATTCAGCTGATGTCCTATGCGGCCATCATGGCCTCAAACCCAGCGCCGACCATGTATGGGGAACCCTTTGACCGGGTCCATTATGCCGGCGCCATTGCCCATGAAACAGCTCATGCCGTGGTTCAGCACAACCTGGCGGTAAAATTGATCGGCACCTCGGCTCAGGAATATCTGGCCCATGCCACCCAGCTGGCGGTTCTCCCCGCCCAACGTCGCCAGGCCATCATCGCCGGACTGGGGGTCGGCGCCTGGGAATCGGGCGATCTGATCAGCGATGCTTACATGGCCATGGAACCGGGCAAGTTTGCCGTCAAGTCCTACCTGCACCTGCTATCGTTAAAAAATCCGCAGCCGTTTATTCATATTCTCCTGAACAGTAAATGGTTTTACGTTTCGGTCCCGTAAACGGGCCTGAAACGTTGCGGGATGGGCTTTCCAACACGGGTCAATGCCCTTTGCCCAGCCACAGGTCGGCGTCATAAAACTGCTCGCGGAGGCGTTCTTCCGGGTATTGCTCCCAAAATCGCTCTTTGGAAAAATCGAATTTGTAGCGCTGGACATAGGCCATGATCACTTTATAGGCAGCATTGATGCGGCGGATCTTTTCTTCATCGGAACCGGCTCCCCGGTCGGGATGATAGCGCATGACCAGGTCGCGGTGGCGCAGGCGGATGTCCTGCAAAGTCGCCTGTTCGGAGAGATCGAATTCAGCCAGGGCGGCTTGTAACTCAGCATAGGTCATGGGCTCTCCCTTTGGTTGCCTGATTCGGTTCCGGCAGTCGCTTGCCAACAGCCATGCCGGGCATGGCTCAAAATATACCAGAGCCGCAGCGCCCTGAACAGGGCCGCACCCGTTCCTGGCCCTGAGTCCTGCTTTAAAATTGACAGGTTGTCGTCATTCGGCATAGCATGCGGCATTTTCTAAATAGTTGCCATCCAGAAACTCCGGTGGGGTACTGTAACGTTTCTGATCTGGAAACCAGAATTTTTTCGCAAGGTCAAGGAAATCAAGCATTTGTGCGGAGGTGTAATGCTTTACGCCGCACAATCAAATGCGTAGATTGACGCCGAGATTGCGAAAAAGGGCGGTTTCCGGACAGAAACTAAATAGTTGCCATCCGGAAACTCCGAAGGGCAACGGCTAAGTTTTCAGATTGGAAACGAGCAATTTTCCGTTGTGACAAATAAATCAAGGGGTTGCGCGGAGGCGTAGGCCTTTACGCCGCACAAGAAAACCCGCAGATTGACACCGCCACAGCGGAAAAGGGCGGTTCCGAATGAAAACTAAATAGCGCCAGAGGAGACCCCGTGGCCCGCCAGAAAACTATTTACACATGCCAGCAATGCGGCTTTCAAAGCCCCAAATGGATGGGGCGCTGCCCGGACTGCCAGCAGTGGAACAGCCTGGTCGAAGAACATCCGCTGCCGACCTCCAGCAACAGCCGTAGCCTGGCCGAACCGGGCAAGCCGCTGAAGCTCTCCGAAGTGAGCGGCCGCGAGGAAGACCGGCTCAGCTCCGGGCTGGCCGAGTTCGACCGAACTCTGGGTGGCGGCGTGGTGCCCGGCTCGCTGATCCTGGTTGGGGGAGACCCCGGCATCGGCAAATCCACCCTGCTGTTGCAGGCGTTTGCGCAACTTGCCCAGAATGGGACCGCCCTCTATGTCACCGCAGAAGAATCGGCCCGGCAGGTTAAATTACGCGCCGAGCGGCTGGGGGTCAAAGCCGACAATCTCTACCTGCTGGCCGAAACCTCACTGGCCCAGATCAAGCAGCGCATTAAGGAGCTGCAGCCGGCGTTCCTGGTCATCGATTCCATTCAGACGATTTTTTGCGACAGCCTCGATTCGGCACCGGGCAGCGTCAGTCAGGTCCGGGAGTGTACCGGCCAGCTGATGATCCAGGCCAAGGGCGACGGCTTGCCAACCTTCCTGGTCGGCCATGTCACCAAGGACGGCTCCATCGCCGGACCGCGGGTGCTCGAACACATGGTCGATACCGTCCTCTATTTTGAAGGCAGCGGCGGCCACCCTTACCGGATTCTGCGGGCCGTGAAAAACCGCTTTGGCTCAACCAATGAAATCGGTGTGTTTGAAATGCAGGAGCAGGGCTTGCGCGAGGTCGGCAATCCGTCGGAACTGTTCCTGGCCGAGCGCCCCGAACAAACTGCCGGCAGCGCAGTTGTCGCGGCCCTGGAGGGGAGCCGGCCGATTCTGGTTGAGCTGCAGGCGCTGGTCTCGGGCAGCTCTTTCGGTACTCCCCAGCGTACCGCCATCGGCATCGACCATAAACGGGTGGCGTTGCTGGTCGCGATCCTCGAAAAGAAGGTGGAGTTGTCCCTGGCCGGGCAGGATATCTTTCTCAATGTCGCCGGCGGGGTCAGGCTGGATGAACCGGCCGTCGATCTGGCGGCCATCGCCGCATTGGCCTCAAGCCATCTGAACCGGGTGATCAACCCCCATACGGTGATGTTCGGCGAAGTCGGCCTGACCGGTGAGGTCAGAGCGGTTTCTCAGCCGGAGTTGAGGGTCAAAGAAGCGGCCCGACTCGGCTTTACCCACTGCATTCTTCCCCAGGGCAATCTGAAGAATATCGACGTCCCGAAATCGATTGAGCTGATCGGAGTCAGTCACGCCAGCCAGGCTCTGGAGCATATTTTTATTTAGTTTTCATCCGGAAACGGCTTTTTTCTGCTGTTGCAGCGTCAATCTACGCATTTGATTGTGCGGCGTAAAGGACTACACCGCACAATCAAATGCTTGATTTCCTTGACCTTGCGCAAAATTTCTGGTTTCCAGATCAGAAACGTTACAGTACCCCACCGGAGTTTCCGGATGGAAAGTATTTAGTTTCGATCCGGGAACCGCCTTTAATTTTGCATCCCCGGCCAGGAGCCCGGCAAGCTGTTTTGCCGCCGGCCGCGAGAAATGCGCATCCGGGAGTTGGCAAAATCCCCGAGACCTGATAAATTCACTTGCTATAAGAAATTCTAACGGGTGAAAAGTTGCGAAAAGGATGCCTCGCTGCCTTTGCAGCCGGCAATTAAATGCATGGAATCGATCAGTTTCAGAATTCGGAAAACCTTTCTGATCCCGTTGGGGCTGGTGGTGCTGTTGAGTTTCGTACTACTTGGCAGTGCCTGGTACTTACGGCTCCCGACGGCAAAAATGGTTATTCTGGCTGCTTTTCTGCTCCCGGCCTGTATTATTTTTGCCGAAAGTTTGCGGCGCACCGTTATCCTGGGACAGGAATCGATCCAGGTCAAAAAACTTTTGCGTTGCAAAACGCTGAACTTTGCGGAGTTGACCTCCGTTGATATAATCCAGGTTCGCAAACGCGCTTTTTTGAGCCTGAGCAGCGAAAACGACTTTCTCATTATTTCCAACAGCTATGAAAATTTCGGTGCCCTTTTGCAACAACTGCTGAGGGCCCTTCCGGAATCGGTTATTAGCGCCGATACCAAACGTTTGGCGGAGAATCCGCCGCAAAAAGGCAGCGATATTTTTTCAGCCTGGCTTGCAGTTGCAGTTCTGGCTTTGATCATCTACGTTCAACTCAGGGATCTTTTTTGACTATGTAAAGGCTGACAGACCTCAGGCCTGGAAGGATAGGAGCTATGGATAAAAAGACGTTAGCTGAATTCAAGGATTTGTTGATGGGCCAATTAGCTTCCCTGCGCCAGGAGGCGGGCCGGACCGTTTCAGAGATGACCGAGGAAAATTCCAATTTTCCCGATCCGACCGATCGGGCATCCCTGGAGTCGGACCGTAACTTTGAACTGCGCATCAGAGACCGCGAGCGCAAACTGATCAATAAAATTCGCCAAGCACTGGATCGGATCGAAGATGGGACCTTTGGCCTCTGTGAGAGCTGCGAAGAAGAGATTGGTGCGGAACGACTGAGGGCGCGGCCAGTCACCACTCTGTGTATCGATTGCAAAACCGAGCAGGAACGCCAGGAAAAAATCGGTTAACCAGAACGGGACAGAGCTGAGTTGCGCTCAGCTCATGGTTCAGGCATCACTGCCAGCGCGACCATTTTTCATCGGCCAGGGAGCCCTTCTTTCCTGGCCGTGATAAGATCCGGTATTGCGGTAATCTCGCAACCGGGCATTCTTACGAACAATTTCGACCCATCCTTCCGCCCGTTTGAAGCGCATGATCTTCTCGGTCGCAATCAGGACATCGAGAACATCGTTGCTGACTTTGCCTGCGGTGCCATCCAGATACACGACTTCAATCCTGTTATCTTGCAACATAAGCCTCCTGTTGGTCAGCAATGCCTCCCCCGTTTAACAATTGGGAAATTCTCCGCTCATTAATTTTCACTTTAGCAGAATGGCCATGCGGAGAAAAGAGCCGCTCCCCGTGCCCGAGCAATCAGCAAAGACAATGAACTTTGATTGTTTTTTCCCTCCATCCGGTGTATCTTTGTCAGCCTTACGAGATAATTTGGGATCTTTGGTAAAAGGTTCCGCACCAAGTTGAAGACTAAAGCCACACAGGTTTTGAGGAGGATTTTATGTTTGGGTTGGGAACACAGGAATTACTGATCATTCTGGTTCTGGTCATGATCGTTTTCGGGGCGGGTAAACTTCCCCAGGTTGGCGGCGCACTGGGTAAAGGCCTGCGCAACTTCAAAAAAGGCATGAACGACAACGATGAAGAAATTGAAGAGGGCGAAATCACCAAGCTCTCCGACAACAGCAAAGACGATACGGACAACAATAAGGGCAAGTCCTGAACGATCCTGCAGTAAGAACAAAACCAACTGATCCCGGGCCGCCTCGACAGACGCAGCAAGGTCAATCACCCGGGCGATGAATCATGGCAGGCAGGTGGCCCTTTCGCTATTGCAACGGCCCCTGCCTGCTCATTATCAGCACTACCAATCTGACAGCGGTATTGAAAAGGCCACAAATCCATCACCGTACACGACTCCCCCTGGAAGATGTCACAGAATAAGCCCGGTCAGGCAGGTGCACTGGTCTGGCTTCGAACGGCCCATCACCTCTCCTGCTTGGATTCAATCCCCCTTCCCGCCAACCACTTCTGCGATTGAACAGAGAGTCAGGCCTGTGCTAGATTGCCGCGATAGTCGCACAAAACGATAATGTTTTTTGGGAGAACAAAGATGAGCAAAGCACTAGGATTAATGTCCGGCGGCCTGGACAGCACTCTCGCCGCAATGACCTTGATGCGGCAAGGGGTCGAGGTCACGGGCATTTCTTTCGTCACTCCGTTTTTCAATGCCGAAAAAGCCCGCCAGGCCGCAGAGCTGATCGGCTTCGAGCTGATTATCGAAGATATCAGCGATATTCACCTGCAAATGGTCAAAACGCCTCGCTACGGTTACGGCAGGAACATGAACCCCTGCATCGACTGCCACGCCTTGATGTTCCGCCTGGCTGGCGAACGGATGCAGCAGGGTGGCTACGACTTTCTCTTTTCCGGAGAGGTGCTCGGACAACGGCCGATGAGTCAAAACGCCAATGCCCTGCGCTCGGTAGCTAACCTCTCCAGCTATGCGGAACGAGTCCTGCGCCCGTTGAGCGCCAAACTGCTCCCCGAAACCCCGATGGAACGGGAAGGCCTGGTCGACCGCGAGCAACTGCTGGATATCCAGGGCCGGTCGCGCAAGCGGCAGCAGGCACTAGCTAAGGAATGGGGTTATCACGATTACCCACCATCGGCCGGCGGCTGCCTGCTGACTGAAGAAGGTTTTTCCAACCAGCTGCGCGATCTGCTTAAACATGATCCCACGGCAACGGTCAACGATGTTGAGCTGCTGAAAGCCGGCCGCCAGTTTCGGCTGACGGAAACGGTTAAGCTGATTCTGGGGCGTAATCAGGCGGACAATGACCGCCTGCAGGCGTTGGCCAAACCTGAACACATCAAACTGCGCTGCAAAGATTTCAGCGGCCCCCTCGGCCTGGTCAGCGGCCCGGTGGACAGTGCCGCGCTGAGTACGGCGGCGGCCATTGTGGCCTCTTATGGAAAAGGCAAAGAGGAAAGCAGCGTTGCCGTCCTTTGCCTGACGGATGCCGGCGAAGAGGTTCTGCTGGTCAAACCGCTCCCCCGGGAACAATCTCAGCTGTATATACTATGCTAGTTTTCATCCAGAAACGGCCCTTTTCCGCTGTGGCTGTGTCAATCTGCGGGTTTTCTTGTGTGGAGTAAAGGACTATGCCTCCGCGCAACCCCTTGATTTCCTTGCCACAATGAAAAATTGTTCGTTTCCAATCTGAAAACTTAGCCGTTAACCTGCGGAGTTTCCGGATGGCAACTATGCTAAACGACGCGGCCGCCGCAAGGAACGCCGCCGCAACAATCCGCATTGCCCCCGGGCTCACATGTGCCCCAATTCCAATCATTCGATAAAAAAAGCCCTGTCGGAATTTTCCGACAGGGCTTTTTGGGGTTAAGACGTTAAACGACTGAACTACATCATGCCGCCCATACCACCCATGCCGCCCATGCCGCCAGGCATGCCACCCGGCATTCCGCCGCCAGCATTTTCTTCCGGCTTGTCAGCGATCATGGCTTCGGTGGTCAACATCAGACCGGCAACCGAAGCAGCATTTTGCAACGCGCTACGGGTCACTTTGGTCGGATCAATGATACCGGCTTTGAGCATGTCGCAGTATTCATCAGTGGCGGCATTGAAACCGAAGGATTTTTCGCTGTTAAGAACCTTATCAGCGACGATAGCACCTTCAACACCGGCATTTTTAGCAATTTGACGAAGCGGTGCTTCGAGTGCGCGCAGAACCAGTTCAACACCGAACTGTTGCTCACCTTCAAGCACAAGCTTTTTAACTGCCGGCAGACAACGAAGCAGAGCGACACCACCACCAGGGACGATACCTTCTTCCACTGCGGCGCGTGTTGCATGCAAGGCATCTTCAACACGAGCTTTTTTCTCTTTCATCTCGGTCTCGGTTGCAGCACCAACTTTAACAACGGCAACGCCACCAACCAGTTTGGCAAGACGCTCTTGCAGTTTTTCACGGTCGTAGTCGCTGCTGGTTTCTTCAATCTGGCCGCGAATCACTTTGACCCGACCTTCAATGGAAACTTCATCACCGGCACCGTCGATAATGGTGGTGTTTTCTTTGTCGACGACAACCCGCTTAGCAGTACCAAGCATATCGATGGTTGCATTTTCCAGTTTGAAACCGACTTCTTCGGAAATCACCTGACCACCGGTCAAAACAGCGATATCCTCAAGCATGGCTTTCCGACGGTCGCCAAAACCAGGAGCTTTAACAGCGCACACGTTGATGGTGCCACGCAGCTTGTTGACAACCAGGGTTGCCAGAGCTTCGCCGTCAACATCTTCAGACACGATCATCAGCGGACGGCCCTGCTTTGCAACCGGTTCGAGGATGGGAAGCAGGTCTTTCATGGTGCTGATTTTCTTGTCGTAGATAAGAATCAACGGATCGTCAAGAGCGCATTCCATCCGCTCTGCATCGGACACGAAGTAGGGTGACAGGTAACCGCGGTCAAACTGCATCCCTTCAACGGTTTCAAGAGAAGTTTCCATCGATTTGGCTTCTTCGACGGTGATAACCCCTTCTTTGCCGACTTTTTCCATTGCTTCGGCGATAATGTTACCGATGGTTTCGTCGCTGTTGGCGGAGATGGTGCCGACCTGAGCGATCTCTTTGTGGTCCTGGACAGTATTCGACAAACCTTGCAAAGCCTCAACCGCAGCAACCACAGCTTTGTCGATCCCGCGCTTGATTTCCATTGGGCTATGGCCGGCAGTGACCAGCTTAACGCCTTCCTGATAAATGGCTTGGGCCAGAACAGTTGCCGTGGTGGTGCCGTCACCGGCGACGTCGGACGTTTTGGAAGCAACTTCTTTAACCAGTTGAGCACCCATGTTTTCGAACTTGTCTTCCAGTTCGATTTCTTTAGCGACGGTGACGCCGTCTTTGGTGATCAGGGGAGCACCGAACGATTTTTCAATAACAACATTCCGGCCCTTGGGACCCAGGGTCACTTTGACCGCATCCGCGAGGGTGTTGACGCCGTCAAGAATCTTGGCGCGTGCATCTTGGGAAAATAAAATCTCTTTTGCCATGGTATTTAAATCCTCCGTTTTCTTATGACGGTTCTGATTCGGTTAAATATCTGTCTGATCTTTTATTGATTTGAACCGGGTCGCCAGCACTGCCGCAGACCCTAATCGACAGAAATTAAATATTATTCTACGATTCCAAGAATATCGTCTTCACGCATGATCAGATATTCTTTGCCGTCGATTTTGATTTCGCTGCCGGCGTATTTGCCGAACAAAACGCGGTCGCCCTCTTTGACATCCAGGGGCAGGACCTTACCTTCAGCAGTGACTTTGCCTTTTCCTGCGGCGATCACTTTACCTTCCTGAGGCTTTTCTTTGGATACGGTGTCAGGAATAATGATACCACCTGCGGTTTTGGTCTCTTCTTCAACACGCTCCACGATAATACGATCTTGCAACGGTCTAATGTTCATCCTGAATTTCTCCTTTCACTTACATTAATGTGGCCAATGGCCGCTATAGTTTTCAATCGAACAATAAGCACCCAGGCAAAGCTACCTGAGGGCCGACATCGCTACGAGCCGATTGCCTCAACCCGTTGTTAGCACTCAGGTCATTCGAGTGCTAACAACGGGTAATAATAATCGCCACGCTAATATTGTCAAGGGATTTTTTATCTGCCAACACACCGCCCCCATAAAAAGAAATCGCCTCGCCGGGCAGGCATTTTTATTCCCCGAACCAGCACTTCGGGAGCGCTCCAAAATCCCGGATTTCCGCACAAAACAAAAACAATCTGCCGCTCTGGGCAGAGTTGCCACCTGCCTACTTATTTGTCGTGAGTAACCTGTCGTTTTGTGGACGTGTCCGAATGGCGCTCGTTTAAGCAACTCTGCAGTAAACTCGGGACTGTCCCCAGGGTCATCGGGGGCTGTCCCAAGAGTTTGCTAGCCATGCAACTGTCGCGGCTAGCACCGCAAAGACCTGGGACAGCCCCCCCCCATACGGCGACAGTCCCGGCTTTGCTGCCATCTACCCTTAAACGAGCGTCATTCGGGAGGTCTCCATCCGCGCCACGTCCTGCTCCTGCCAGGCCCACTAATGGAGGCCTCCGCCCGGGCGTCGATCAGACCAGTCGGTCAAGCAGGCGGAGTTGGAACTATTTCAAGTACGACTTAAGAAAAGGACAACCACCTTGCTTCAGCAAATCCCCCGCCCCAGACTGCCCCAAGGACACCCACCGCCCGCTCCGCGCTCGCCGGTGGTTCCCTCAAAGCCCAAGGGTACGAACTTGCCGCAAGGCCCTATTTTTAATCATGATAAAATTATTGCGATTGACTTTTGATCCCATGTTCGCTATAGCATCAATAAACAAAACACCTTTTTATTTTTAAAAATTCGAACAGGTTCACTATGGAATTCAATATCGGCCAGAAAATAAAAGGGTTACGCAAAACGCGCAAACTAACCCTTCAGGATGTCGCCAACGAAACCGGATTTTCCCCGGCACTTATCTCTCAGATTGAAAATAACAACGTCTCTCCGCCCATTGCGACCCTCTCCAAAATCGCCCGTTTTTTTGACGTAAAAATGAGTTATTTTTTTGAGGAAGGAGAAGGAAATACCCGCTACGAAATCGTGCGGCGCGAGGAGCGGCGCGTGGTCAGCAGGGTCATCTCCAAAGACGGCACCCGGCATGGCTACACCTACGAAGCCCTCTCCTTTCGAAAAAAGAACAAAAAAATGGAACCGTTCCTACTCACGGTCACCGAACGGGCCAAGGAAGAGACCCTCTACAATCATGAAGGCGAAGAATTCCTGCTGATCCTGAAAGGAACCGCCGAAATCATCCTGAATGATGAGCGCTTTACCCTTGCGGAAGGGGATGCCGTCTATTTTGATTCAACCGTAAAACACCGGCTGCTACTCAAAGAAGGAGCGACAGTCGAAGTGCTGGCAGTTGTCACACGCTGAAAAAAAATTGTGACCGGCATAATTCAGGAACTGACCGGCATTCATAAAATAATCGGTTTGCGTATATAATCCCGCCAGTGTTTTTATCCGCTTGTCAACCTGCGTTGTAACAGAAGACTCAAAGAAGAAGGGCATTGATATCATGAGCAGCTTTGAAAAGAAAACTCTCGCCGACTGGGAAGAGAAGGCGAAAAAAGAGAAAAAAACCGACGACCTTTCCAACTTCAAATGGGACACCCCGGAAGGGATCACCGTCAAACCCCTTTACACCGCTGCAGATACCGCAGAACTTGGAACTGCCGACACCCTCCCGGGGCTGGCTCCGTTCGTCCGCGGTCCGATGGCAACCATGTATGCCGGGCGGCCCTGGACGGTTCGTCAATATGCCGGTTTTTCAACAGCCGAGGAATCCAACGCCTTTTATAAGCGTAACCTCGCGGCAGGGCAGCAGGGCCTTTCGGTCGCCTTTGACCTGGCAACCCACCGCGGTTACGACTCTGACCACCCCCGCGTTGTCGGTGATGTCGGCAAAGCCGGGGTCGCAATTGATTCCGTTGAAGACATGAAAATCCTCTTCGACAGCATCCCCCTCGACAAAGTCTCCGTCTCCATGACTATGAACGGCGCAGTTTTGCCGATCATGGCAAACTATATCGTTGCCGCCGAAGAACAGGGCGTCAGCCAGGAAAAGCTGGCCGGAACCATTCAGAACGACATTCTCAAAGAGTTCATGGTTCGGAACACCTATATTTATCCGCCGGCACCTTCGATGCGGATTATCGGCGACATCATCGAGTACACCAGCAAATATATGCCGCGTTTTAATTCGATCTCCATCTCTGGCTATCACATTCAGGAAGCTGGCGCCAATGCCGCCCTGGAACTGGCCTTCACTCTGGCAGATGGACTCGAATACGCCAAGGCCGCCATTGAGAAAGGGCTGGATATTGACTCCTTCGCTCCACGCCTGTCCTTCTTCTTTGCCATTGGCATGAACTTCTTTATGGAAGTTTCAAAACTGCGGGCCGCTCGCTTCCTGTGGTCCAAACTGATGAGCCAGTTCAACCCGAAGAATCCAAAATCCTCGATGCTCAGGACCCACTGCCAGACTTCCGGCTGGTCCCTGACCGAGCAAGACCCCTACAACAACGTCGTCCGCACCACCATCGAGGCGATGGCCGCGGTTCTCGGCGGCACCCAGTCGCTGCACACCAACGCTCTTGATGAAGCGATCGCGCTGCCGACCGACCACAGTGCCCGGATTGCCCGGAACACTCAGCTGGTTATTCAAGAAGAGACCGGGATCTGTAACGTCATCGATCCGCTGGGCGGTTCCTACTATGTTGAATCCCTGACCAATTCGCTCATCGAGGAAGCCCAGAAAATCCTTGATGAAATCGAAGAGCTTGGCGGTATGACCAAGGCCATTGAATCGGGTATGCCCAAACTGCGGATCGAGGAATCGGCTGCCAAAAAACAGGCCGCCATCGACAGCGGCCGCGATGTCATTGTCGGGGTCAACAAATATAAGCTGGACAAGGAAGACCCGATTGAAACCCTCGACATCGACAATTCAGCCGTGCGGCTTTCCCAGATTGCCCGCCTGGAAAAAATGCGTGCAACCCGTGACGAAGCCGCCTGTCAACAGGCCCTTGACGCCCTGACCGCAGCCTGCGAAAGTGGACAGGAAAACCTGCTTGAACTCTGTGTTACCGCCGCCCGCCTGAGAGCTTCGGTCGGTGAAATTTCCGATGCAATGGAAAAAGTATTCGGACGCCACCGGGCAGAGATCAAACTTGTCTCGGGAGCATACGGATCGATCGTGAGTGAAGATAATAATTTTGCTGAGTTGACAAAACGCGTTGACGCCTTCGCTGCTAAAGAAGGTCGCCGCCCGCGTATCCTGGTTGCAAAAATGGGTCAGGACGGCCACGATCGCGGCGCCAAAGTCGTCGCCACAGCATACGCTGACGCCGGGTTCGATGTTGATGTCAGCCCGCTCTTTATGACTCCCGAAGAGACCGCCAAAATGGCCGTCGAAAACGATGTCCATGTCGTTGGAGTTTCCAGCCTTGCCGCCGGACATAAAACCTTGGTTCCTCAACTGGCTGAGGAACTCAAAAAACTTGGCGCAGAAGATATTGTTATCGTTTGTGGTGGAGTTATCCCCCACCAGGACTACGATGCCCTGTACGCAGCCGGAGCCAGCAAAATCTTTGGCCCAGGCACCTCAATCGTCTACTCGGCCGGACAGACCCTGGATGCGATTGAAGGAAAATAAACGCAGCATTTCCAGGAATATGCCATAGATGGAAGATCCAGAAGCCGGAATTTATTATTCGTCAAAACAAGGATTCCGGCTTCTGCTTTCTCCTCGGCACATATATCTTAACGGGTTCATATTTTGTCTGATATTAGTCAATTAGCAGCCGGCGTCCGCTCCGGCAACATGCGCGCTCTGGCCAAGGCCATCACCCTGATCGAAAGCCGTCATCCGGAACACGGGATCAAAGCGGCCGAACTGATTGATGAATTAATGCCAGACACGGGCAATTCGATCAGAATCGGGATATCCGGAGTTCCCGGAGTCGGCAAAAGCACATTTATCGAAGCGCTCGGTATGAATCTGATCAAGCAGGATCACAAAATAGCGATCCTTGCCGTTGACCCCTCATCACAACTGTCCGGTGGCTCCATCCTTGGGGATAAAACCCGCATGGAGGAACTGGCTCGGGAGAAAAATGCCTTCATCAGACCCTCGCCATCAGGCGACACCCTTGGTGGCGTAGCCCGAAAAACTCGCGAGACCATGCTGCTTTGCGAAGCGGCCGGCTACGATGTAATCGTCGTCGAAACGGTCGGTGTGGGGCAATCCGAAATCACCGTCGCCTCCATGGTCGATTTTTTCCTCCTGTTACAGCTGGCCAATGCCGGCGACGAATTGCAGGGGATTAAGAAAGGGGTCATGGAAATTGCCGATGCCATCGTTATCAACAAAGCGGAAGGCGACAACCGGCCGCGTGCTGAGCTGGCCCGCCGGCAGTACCTCAATGCTTTGCACCTGCTGAAGCCCAAAAGTACCAACTGGCAGGTCCCTGCAATGCTCTGCAGTGCACTGCACAATCAGGGCATTACCGAGATATGGGAAACCGTCAGTGACTTTGTTGCGACAATGAAAAAGCATGGCGAGTTCGAATCCAAGCGCAGCTTGCAGGCCAATGACTGGATGTGGGCGCTGGTCATGGACGGGTTAAAAGACTTGTTCCGTAACGACAGAAACGTTGCTGGCATGCTCGACCGGGTGCAGGCCGGAGTCGCCGTCGGGACAACGTCCCCCAGTGTAGCCGCTCGCCGGCTAATAGAAGCATTTAAAAGACATTAAAAACGGCCTCGTGATCTGTTGATCTTGGGCCTTAACACTGAATTCATATCCTTTTATTACTCGCTTTGGAGCTTTACAATGACTAAGAAAATCAACCATATCGGTATCGCCGTTAATGATCTCGAAGCAGCAATCCCCTACTATCGCGACCAGCTTAAGATGACTTTCGAAGGGACCGAAGTCGTCGAAGAGCAAAAAGTCAAAGTCGCTTTTCTCCTTGTCGGAGAGAGCCGCATCGAACTTCTGGAACCGACCGCTGCCGACTCTCCGGTTGCCAAATTTCTGGAAAAAAACGGCCAGGGAGTCCATCATGTCGCCTATGAAGTTGCTGACATTGAGGCAGCACTGGCCGATCTGAAAGAGCAGGGAGTCCGTCTGATCGATGAAAAACCCCGGCTTGGAGCACACGGCAGCCTCATTGCTTTTCTCCACCCCAAAGCAACTGGCGGCGTACTGACCGAGATCTGTCAGCCTCAACACTGATTATTCTGCTAAATTCATCATACCCGGGTGAAGTCTCCCCGGGCATGATGTCCCAAGCGCCCTTCCACCAGGCCAAAACAGCTTGCTTTTTAAGCAGTTCAGAGACAGCTCCCCAGCACTTAAATTCCCAATACGCCAAACACTCTCCGCAATGCACTCCTTGCCACAGCTAACTTTTCTTATTCTTTAGCAATTTTTTATTTGACTAAGCAGAGCAAAGAAATATACTGATTCCGCTTGAAGAGGGATTTTTGAAATGACCAGACCGGTTCTGCCGACCCAAGGTTGATGCAAATGCCCGGAAGGCAAAAAATCATCATATTAGTTATGCACTTGCTGCTGCTATTGCCTTCATTGGCTCTCGCCTTGCGGCAAGGTGATCAATTTCCTGCATTGACAGGCAAATTGTTATCCGGTGGTAATTTTGAGTTCAAGCAATTGGAGGGGAAACCAATTCTTATAAAGATCGGGACAACCTGGTGTCCGGCCTGTGAAGAACAGAGTGCAGACATAAAGAAACTCGATACTTTTCTTAACCAGCATCAGATTCAGTACGTGGAGGTTTTCGTACAAGAATCCGCGACAACAGTTGAACGTTTCCTCACTCATCAAAAATACCGTAGGCCTGACGTGGCTGTTCTTGATTCCGGGACGATTGCCAGGGAATTGAATATTTATACAATTCCACGCGTTATTCTGGTCAATAAAGATTTTCGGGTCGCCAGAGACGGCACCCCGTTGGACGAAAAGGCATTGAAAAACCAGTTGCAGCAGATGCTAACAGGAAAATAACACACAGGGATAAATGTCCTGTGTTATGAAATCAGTCCGGCGGGCTTCATGATTTCAAAATGGTGTCGCAAGAGGACAGATATACCGTTTGGTTGTGGTAAAGAGCCAACACTCAAGTGTTGCAGCAAAACAACATAACAAAATTGCATAGCTGGCATTTTATCTGCGCCCAATTTAAATAAAACGGTTTTTCAACCACTTGAGGCTTTTACAATAAAACAGTTTTATTTGGCATAATCCGTGCTTAGCATCTACACGTTGTATTTGTGGTTAGATTGATCGTTCGCTTGATCAGGAGTCATTGAAATTGCCGAAAATTATTGCGACAGCCCTGTTGGTCTTGCTGGCGCTCACCGTCGCCGGATGCACAAAGAAAGTTGAACCCATCAGGGTCAAGTGCCCTGCATGCGGGTATGAATTCGATGTCCAGCCAGAAGGCTGAGATTGTTTTTATTGCAGAACACAGCAAATGAAAATTAAAGGATGTCTTGAGCAGACATGAATTTAATTTTCACACGCCGAATGGTTCGGCTAATTTTCTTACCTAGGAGGTAACAAAAAATGAGCAGATTTCTGAAAATCATGATCGTCCTGCTGACGATCGCCGCTGTAGCGACACCTGTTATGGCAGAAGACCGCCTGAGCTTGGGCGGCCAAATGCGTGTCCGTGGTTTCTACCTTGATGATGGCAAGGATAACAATGACAACACCGCTACGTTTGTTGATCAGCGCCTGCGTATCGGCGGCAAGCTGAACGTTGCTGAGGGCGTCAGCATCACCTTCCGCTTTGATGAGACTGAAGGCAAATGGGGTACTCGCAACGCAAACGATCAAAACCGCCAAGGTGTACGCTTTATCGAAAGCGAAACCGGCATGCAGTGGGACCGCGCCCACCTCGACCTCGACTTCGGGACCTTCCAACTTCGCGCTGGTCAAGCTTACTTTGGCGCCGGCCTGACCACAGTAATTGACACCCAGGATGCAGGTATCCAACTTGTTGCCGGCCCGGTTAAAGGCTTCTTCGTTCTTGACAGCAACAACGGTGGCACAAACAATTCAGACAACTATCTTGCCGGATTGGTGTACAGCCAGAAAATCGAGAACATCAAATTTGAAATCATTGGTGGTATGGAGAAACAAACCGAAACTTATTTTGCAAAGGATGCCAAACCTGGCGACGCACCTCAAAGTGTTGCAGGCAAAGAAGTTTATTTGATTGGTGCTAATGTTGTTGCCAGCTTCGATGCCCTGACCCTGAGTGGTGAATTCGATTACTTCACCGGCGACGCTGCTACTGACGTCGATGCCATGGGCACCCAACTGTATGTTAAAGCTGACCTCGCTACCAGCGAAACCGTTCACGTTGGTGCGCAGGGATTCTACGCTCTGGCAGCAGATGATGACGAAGTGCAGATCAGCTACCTTGGTAACAGCTTCGGCGACTGGAAGCCCCTTACCCAGTCTGGCGTCAGCAGCATGTCCGGCGAAGTTGGTTCCCACTACACCCACCCCTTCAGCCAAGTCTTCAAAAACGCTGGTCTGATCGGTCTCAATGTTTACAGCACTGTTAAAGTGAATGACGCTCTCGCCATCGGCGGTGCTGCTTCTTACCTCATGCCTGAAGATGATGACATGGCTCCGAACGATGCCGACTCCGCTATCCAGCTCGTTGTCGATTCTTCCTACAAGCTGCTGACCAACGCATACCTCGACGCCACCCTGCAGTACACTGACGTCGACGATGATACCGACAATGACGCTGAAATCGTTGCTGGTATGGGCCTGTTTGTTAACTTCTAATCCGATTAGAAGCGCTAAACACCCTGAAAAGCCCGCTGCTTATGCAGCGGGCTTTTCTTTTATTACCATCAGACATTTTCTCCATTTTTATACATCGTATTTTTTATCCCCTCCCTCCTTCCCATTTTCTTCCAAAATCGTTAAAATAGCCGACTGCCGTGAAAATACCGGTTTTAAATATTCATTAACGGCTCTCAACTCAAACGGAAAGATTCAATGAAACGTATCCTTTTATCCACTTTATTTTTCCTCAGCCTGTCCGTCATAACAGCGCAGGCGGCCTTGACATCGGCGGTCAAAGACGATTTTTCACCCCTTGAGGGGGTGATCATTATGCCGATTGGGGACGAGTACCTTATCGACCTTGACATGACCAGTGGTATTAAGGAAGGGGACATCCTTACCCTCATTTCAGATGGAGAAAAGATCATCCATCCTGTCACCAAGGAAATTCTTGGTACTCTCGAAATACCGCAGGGATTCCTTCAGGTCACGCGCGTCAAATCCGGCTATTCGTATGCAAGGCGTCTATCCCCTAAGGTGACCCCAACCAAAGGCGATCGCATCAAACGATTTGAACAGGTCCCTGCAACTACAGACTCTTCCGTTCCAGACCAATTAGCAAGGGAGCTCAAAAACGGTCTCCCTCAGCTGAATTGGGAGAAAGCAGGGGCTGCAGCAGCGCTGCTAAAGTTTTCCTTCGCAGGGAACCTTGTGACGGTGACCGGCCCGGAAAACCTGATGATCAAAAAGTACCGCTACACCGACGGGCTCCTTTCGGAAGCTTCGTCAGTGACAACGAGAGCTGCAGACAGCGATCCCTTTTCTCTTCAGAACAAGTCCAAGGAAGATACGACGCTCCTTAACCGCACGATGGACGATATGCTCACCAGTATCGGCCTTGGCAATGACGACCAGCGCCTTGAGCAGCCCGGCATCATTCGCAGCCAACAAACAAACAATAGGGTGTGGATGGCCCCACCTCTCCCAGGCAGCCCGGTCGGAATTACGGTTGACGATTTCGACAACGACGGCAAACTTGAGACGGCTATTGCCTTTAACAATGAACTTCTGATCACCAGGATAGATCAGGGAAAACTTCTGCAGCTTGCAAAAATTGACTTCCCCGCGGGAATCGAGCTTCTCAGTATGGACAGCCTTGACCTGGACAACAACGGTTTTCCCGAAATAATCCTGAGTGCAGTCAATGACACCAATGTCAGCTCACAAATTATTGAATTTACCAAGGACAGATATCAACGCACGGTCACTAATATTGACTGGTTCCTCAGGGTTGTTGAATTCCCCGACAAGGGAAAGATTCTGGCTGGTCAGGCACTGCAAGATCGGGATATGCCTTTTTCAAGTCCTTTATTTCAGCTTTACAGGAAAGGTGATGAACTTAAGGCAGGCGAACAACTTGACACACCACCCAGTATCAGTGTCTTTAGCTTTATCCCCTTTAAAGATGAAAATGGGAACACCTTATTTGCCTACATTTCAACTGGCGGCATTCTCAACATAGCAACTCCCGAAGGCCAGAAATTCTGGGAATCAAGTGACAGTTTCGGTGGTTCCGAAACCAAATTTTACACATCAAAGGAAATGAATAATGAACTCCTGAAAGCCACATTTATCCAACAGCGACTTCTGAAACTTCCCGATGGAGGTTTTTTAACAGCGCAAAACGAAGGATCGCGGGCGTTCATGAACTATCGCAATTTCGATAAAAGCAGGGTGCTGGCACTCAGGTGGTCAGGATTCGCACCTCAAGAAATCTGGCGGACCGCAGATCAAGCTGGTTCCCTCGGTGATTACACCCTGGCCGATGCTGATAACGATGGCGACATCGAGCTTGTCATGGCCATGAAATTCAACAAAGGCACGATATTACAGAAGAGCCGCTCGACCATCGCGATTTACGAGCTAAACGAATAGTTTAGAATTTATTTCCACTTTCCTGTCCCCTTTTTGCTCTCACTCCAGTCCATTTGAGGAAAGCAGAAAGGGGATTTTTTCAAGGTGAACTGCAGATTATTTATGAATATCCTCTCTTTGAACAATGTCTCTCTCGCGTTCGGTGGACCGCGGTTGCTTGATGAGGTTAATTTTCAAATAGCGTCCGGTGAACGCATCTGCCTGCTCGGACGTAACGGAGCGGGGAAATCCACCCTGCTGCACCTTCTGAACGGAAACGTACAACCCGACTCGGGCGGAATCATCAGGCGCCAACATGTTAATACCAGCTTTGTACCTCAGGATTTTCCAACTGACTGGAGCGGTACCATCCGCGCCTACCTGCTGAAAAAAGCGCCAAGCCATGATGCCGCGACAGATATTCAAAAAATCGATCAGGCCTTAAGCCAACTCGACCTTGATCCCGAGGCCGACTTGGCCGCTCTTTCTGGGGGCCAGAAACGCAGGGTCCTGCTCGCTGTCGCATTATCCCAGGATCCTGACCTGATTCTTCTCGACGAACCCACCAATCACCTTGATATCGACGCGATTCGTTGGCTCGAGAACTTTCTTCTGAAAATCAATAAAGCGCTGGTTTTTGTCAGTCATGACAGGGCTTTCGCCCGCACCCTGGCGACGCGCGTCGTCGAACTCGACCGTGGGCGTCTTCAGGATTATCGTTGCGACTACAAGACCTTTCTCGAACGCCGTCAGGAGGTACTCCACGCTGAAGAGAAAGAGTGGGCCCGCTTTGATCAGAAACTCGCTGAGGAAGAAGTTTGGATTCGCAAGGGTATCAAGGCGCGCCGAACTCGAAACATGGGCCGCGTTCGTGATCTGCAGAAAATGAGAGAGGAACGGCGGCAGCGGCGAGAACGGACCGGCAACGTCAAGTTGAAGCTTGATGAGGCTCCGCGCAGTGGACAGATGGTCATCGAAGCGGATAATTTAAATTTCGCTTATCCCGGTCAGCAGATCATTAAAGACCTTAATCTGAGGATTATGCGCGGGGACCGCATCGGTCTCATCGGACCGAACGGAACCGGGAAAACGACACTCATCAAACTCCTGACCGGCAGGCTGTCTCCCACCAGCGGTCGGGTCAAACATGGCACAAATCTGCATATCGCCTATTTTGATCAGTTGCGCGAGCAGCTTGATGAGGACGCGAGCGTTAAATACAACATCGCTGAAGACCATGATCAGGTTATTATACAGGGAAAACCTCGTCACATTTACGGCTATCTCCAGGATTTTCTCTTTACCCCAGAAAGGGCTCGAACGCCTGTCAGGGTTCTTTCGGGCGGTGAAAAAAACCGTCTACTGCTCGCCAAACTGTTCACCCAGCCAGCAAACCTGCTGATCCTCGATGAACCGACCAATGATCTTGACATGGAAACTCTCGACCTTCTGGAAGAGCTGATCCTCGACTACCAGGGCACGGTACTGCTCGTCAGTCATGATCGCAGCTTTCTGAATAATATCGTCACAAGTTCTTTGATTTTCGAAGGCTCAGGTCAGATTGAAGAGATCATCGGCGGCTATGATGACCTGGTGAGATACCGCAAGTCACAAGACACCAAGCACGAGGGGAAAACCAAAGCATCCCCGCTCAAACGCAAGGAGCGTCCCCGCAAACTCGGCTTCAAAGAAAAGCGAGAGCTTGCGGAGCTCCCGGCAAAGATAGAAGATCTTGAGGGCGAACAGGTCCGCCTGCATGAGCAGATGGCCAACCCCGAGCTCTACAAGGAAGATGACGGAGCTCGCATTGCTCTTTTAAAAGAGCGGCTGCAGGAGATTGAAGCTGAACTCGAACAAGCCTACCAGCGCTGGGAAGAGCTGGACAGCATTCCTGAATGAGCCATTCATCGAGTTACAATGGCTATTCCGGGTTCAATTCAGCACCGCAATATTTGCAGAACCTGGCCTGGTTGTCGTGCCCTTCGGCTCCACACTCCGGGCAGGCCTGGGTCGAAATATTCTGTTTGAAGACCATCTCCGAGGTCACGATGCCGGTCGGAATCGCAATGATCCCGTAACCCACGATCATGATGATCGAGGCAATCGCCTGGCCGATCCCGGTCTGCGGGGAGATGTCGCCATAACCGACCGTGGTCATGGTCACGATCGCCCAGTAAATCGAGCGCGGGATACTGCTGAAACCATGCTCCGGCCCTTCGACGATATACATTATGGCCCCGAAGATAATCATTAGCAGCGATACCGAAAACAGGAAGACCAGGATTTTCCGCCGGCTGGCCCACAGGGCCCGCTGCAGATAGTTGGACTCTCCGACATACTGCACCAGCTTCAACACCCGGAAAACCCGTAGCAAGCGCAGGATTCTGATCACCAGGAAAAACTTCCCGCTGGGTAACAAAAGGCTGACATAGGACGGCAGGATCGACAGCAGATCGACCACACCGAAAAAACTTCCAGCATAGCGCAACGGCCGTCCGATACAGGCCAGACGCAGGAGATATTCCAAGGTAAACAGAAGGGTAAAAAACCACTCGCAATAGTGGAAAAGACGCCCGTAGGCAAGGTGCAGGGTCGCAATACTGTCCAGCATGACGATCAGCACACTGGCAATAATACTCAGGATCAGCACGACATCGAAAAGTTTTCCCGCCGGGGTGTCCGCCTCAAAGATGATTTCATGCAAGCGGTGACGCAGGTTCTGAATTACTGGTGATTTGAGTTCAGGCATCCCATCTCCCTCACGCTTCAGCACCCAAAATCAATTCGCAGCCCTTGCAAACCCGGTCGGGACAACGGCAGCCCCCGACCGGATTCAATCATAATTTAGTTGCCACCCAGTGTTTCTACCTGGCAACGAGTTTAGCAAAAATCAGGGCAACGCCTCAGCAAGCAGATCCAGGATATGCACGGCCTGCTGCTGTCCGCCGGCGTGATTGATGCTGTCCTGCAGTTGCATGATGCACCCCGGGCAATCGGTAGCCACCAGACCGGCACCGCTCTGGGCGATGTGGGCAGCCTTCTTGGCCCCAATCTGCTTGCTGGTCTCGTAGTGGTAGACCGAGTAGGTTCCACCCAGTCCGCAGCAACTACCGGCACCCTCCATCTCGACATAGTCGACCTGGGGCAAAGCCTTAAGTATCGCCCGCGGCTCCTGGGTGATGCCATGGTTACGCAGATGGCAAGGATCGTGATAGGTGACCTTGAGCTGCTGTGAGGCTTTGGGCAACTCGGCAAGTTTTTCCGGCAGCCCCTGCTCGACCAGAAACACGAAGATGTCGCGGACCTTGTCTTTGTAGACGTCAAACTCGCTGCCCATGTTCGGGTAGATCTGAGTCAGCCCGGAATGACAGGAGGCACAAGCAGTGACGATGTAGTCATACTGGTGCTTGCGTAGCATGGCCAGGTTGTCAGTGGCGAGTTTTTCGACGGTGCCGCTGGCTCCAGCGGAGACTGCGGGCAGGCCGCAGCAGCTCTGATCTTTGGGGATAATGACGGTGATCCCAAGGAACTGCAGGGCCTTGAGCAGGGCTTCGCCGCTGTCCGGGTACATGTAGTTAATGCCGCAGCCGGTAAAAAACAGCACCGTGGGCTGCCCGGCCCGGCCGGGAATCACTTCGGGATGGCGCTCACGAAACGGTTTGCTGGTCAACGGCGGCAGGGTCCGATCGGAACTGATAAAGGGGGCGGGAAAGCGCAACCGCAGCCCGCTCTGTTCGGGAACCTTTTTGAACAGCAGTTTGGAGAAGGCGCCGCCGCCTTTGGCGAGCAGGTTCATCAGCCCCTGGTGCTTGAGCACCGTGGCCACCCCCTTGCCGAAGGTGGACAGCCCCTGCCGCTTGGCGATCTCGCGGCGGGTGGCGGCGACGATCTCTTCGGTATGGACCTTGTTGGGGCATTGGCTGTAGCAGCTACCACAGAGCAGGCACTGGGACATGTCGAGCAAAAAGCGCTCTTCGAGGTCGACCTGCTCCTTGAGCAGGGCATCGGCCAGGGCGATCTTGCCGCGAGCCACCCGCCCTTCTTGTTTGTCGGCACCGAAGGCCGGACAGTGGGCGCGACAGCCGCCGCATTTAACACAAAGTTCAATCTGCTCGCGCAGTTCGCTAAGATCTTTCAGTTTGGCCATGATCGCACCGCCTTAGGACTGCGCGGGGGCAACGGCCCGGTCGCTGGGGAACATCTTGCCCGGATTGAGGATGTTGTTGGGATCAAGGGCGCGCTTGATGGTCTTCATGTAGTCAATCCCAGCGCTGCTCAGCTCCATGGTGATAAAGGGGGCTTTCATGATCCCGACGCCGTGTTCTCCGCTCATGGTCCCGCCCAATTCCAGCGCTCCGGCAAAGACCTCGGCGATGGCTTTCTCGGCCTTCTCGCTCTGGCCTGCAACCTTGCTGTCGATCATGATGTTGACATGGATGTTGCCGTCGCCGGCATGGCCGAAGTTGACAATAGGAATATCATAGTGGTCGGAGATGCGATCGATCTTGCGGATCATCTCCGGGACCTTGGAGCGCGGCACGCAGATGTCTTCGTTGAATTTGTCGGGGTTGACCTGGCGCAGCGATGCCGACACCGAGCGGCGGATCTGCCAGAGGGCTTCGCTCTGTTCCGGCGTTTCGGCGATACGGGTTTCCACCACCCCGAGGGGTTTGGTAATGGCGGCGATCTTGGCCGCCTGCTTGTCGAGGAACTCGCGGTCGCCATCGACTTCGATGATCAACACGGCGTTGGCCCCCTCAGGGACTTGCAGATCGGTGGCCTTACGCACGCAATCGAGGGTCCGCCCGTCCATGAATTCGAGGGTGGTGGGAATGATCTTGCCACGAATGATGGCGGAGACCGCCTGGGCCGCACCGTCGATGGAGTCGAACAACACCAGCATGGTCTTTTTGGCTTCGGGTTTGGGAAGCAGCTTGATGATAATCTTGGTGATCACCGCCAGGGTTCCTTCGCTGCCACAGATCAGTTTGGTCAGGTCGTAACCGACCACCCCTTTCATGGTCGGACCGCCGGTCTTGATAATATCACCGGTCGGGGTGACGATCTCCAGGCCGATGATGTAATCCTTGGTGACACCATATTTGACACAACGCGGACCGCCGGCGCATTCAGCGACGTTACCGCCCAGGGTCGAAACCTTGAGAGAGGCCGGGTCGGGAGGATAGAACAGACCGACCTTTTCGACCGCCTGCTGGAATTGTTCGGTGACCACACCGGGTTCGACGGTGGCGACCAGATTCTCTTCATCGATCTCGAGGATTTTATCGAGTCGCGACAGCCCCAGCACGATACCGCCGGATACCGGCAGACTACCGCCTGTAAATCCACTACCGGCCCCACGCGGGAAGACCGGAACCCGTGCGCTGTTGGCCAGCTTCATGATGGCGCTGATCTCTTCATTGCTCCCCGGATGAACCACCACGTCCGGACGATACTGGCGCTGGGTCGCATCGTAGGAATAACAGATCAGATCGGCGGTCGCCGTGGTGACATGGTCTTTACCGCAGATCTCTTCAAGATTTTTCAAGATCGATTGTTCAAGCATTGTACGAGTCCTTTTTTCACTGCTCCTGCAAAAATTTAAGGCACGCAGACGATCACGTGACCGACATCGCGTGCCCTTATCTTACCGCGCGGCTATTATTGAGTAAATGAGCCGTAAAGTCTACCAAGGTATTGCAAAAAAAACCGGCCTGCGTCTCCTGCGTAAACAACCATCGAAAAATTATTCAGCACAGAGGCCCTTACTTACCCTTACCGAACCAGCCGCTTTTTTCCACAAACACTTCAGTCCGATTGCGCCCCTTCTTCTTGGCCGCATAGAGCGCCCTATCAGCCCGTTCGATCAGTTCACTTTTTTTGATTGGCTTATCCTGCAGCGGGAAAGCAGCAACCCCGAAGCTACAGGAGACCCGGTATTCATCACCATCATATTCAAAACTGTGCTGTTCGATCGCACTACGGATTTTCTCCGCCACGGTCAGAGCATCGGCCAAACCGGTTTCGGGCAGGATAAACACAAACTCTTCCCCTCCATAACGGGCAAGCAGATCATATTCCCGAATAATATCACGACACAGAGCAGCAACTTCCTTGAGCACATAATCTCCGGCCTGATGTCCATAAAAATCATTAAATTTCTTAAAGTTATCAACATCAGCCATAATTAAGCTGAGTTCATTTTCCAGGCGCAGCGACCTGCTGATTTCCCGATCGAGAAATTCCTGAAAATAGCGATGATTGTAAACTTCGGTCAGCCCGTCAAGGTTGGCAATCTCTTCAAGATAGCCATTTTTTTCCGCCAATTCAGCGGCCAGTTTTTCTAATTGCATCTTGGCCTGAACCAACTCCCGGTTTATTTGCTCATAGCTCATATTGAGCAGGCTGAGCTCAATATTGGCCTGCTGCAGCAGTTCGGGGATTGAGGCGGTGCCGGCGATTTTGATCCCAAAATATTCAGCGGCTTTGGCGACTTCGACGTTGGCCTGGGCAAGGATATCGTCAATGGTCTTGACGTCCAGCCGGAACATTTTCTGGGCTCGTTCCCGAAATGGGGCATGGTAGCTAATCGGCTTGCCGGAATACATGATATTGGCCAGCAAGGCAGCCAGGTGGACCACCTGCACCACGGTCTTCAGGTTGCGATCCGTACCCGGATACTCTTCCGGGTGATGATGATAAATGATCGGAATTGAAAGAGCCTCTGGAAAATTCCAATACTTGGCCGCTTCCCCGCCGATATAGGCATGGGTCACGCCTAAGTTTTCCTCCTCCAGTTCCAGCAGCCTGCTTTCCATTCCGTCCGCTTCGTTCAGCAAGCGATCATAGGTATCCTGATAAGCGCAGGCCAAGATCAGTTTGCCCAGATTCTGTAGCAGGCTAACGGTAAACGCTTCTTCCGGATCCTGATCGGAAACCTTCGACATGATCAGTTTGGAGGCGACCGCTGCAGCCAGGGACTCTTCCCAGAAATCCTCATAGCTGAAACCGCCCCCGTGGCGGGGGCGTTCCATATTGAGGAAAGAAAAGGACAACACCAGACTGCGCACGGCATTGGTGCCGAGAATGGCGACCGCCTGCTGAATGGTACCGACCTCATTGGGAAAATTGTAAAATGCCGAATTGACGACTTTGAGAATTTTGGTTGAGAGAGAGACATCCTGAGCAATCAGCTTGGAGATATCATAAATTGTCGTTTCTTCTTTCCCGGTAATATTGATCAGCTTGGAGGCAACCGTTGACAAGGTCGGCAAGGCACCCGCATCGATCACGTACTGAAGGGCTTTCTCTTTGCTCTGCATCTGCGCTATCCCTGTATTCAGTTTTCATTTAATTAGTTTCCATCCGGAAACGACTTTTTTCCGTTGTAGCAGCGTCAATCTGCAGGCTGGCTTGTGCGGCGTAACGGTGTACGCCCCCGCGCTAGCCCTTGATTTTCTTGCGACAACGGAAAACTGCTCGTTTCCAATCTGAAAACTTCATTATCGCCAGCCAGTGTTTCCGGATGACAACTAAATTAATTGCTCGGACCCGTAACCGGACGGATCATATCACTTTTGGCATCGCATTGAACAGCCACAAGAAACTGATCTGGTCGACTTTTCCGACCACCAAACCATCAAGACCTTGCGCGGCACCTGATGACGGAGCCGCGCAAGCGCCTTCCGCGTTCGCAAGGGCCCCTCGGCAAGAGGGCCTGGGCCCGCTGCTGAAGAGCTCCAGAGGCGATAAATCACCGGCTTCGTGGCGGTTCCAAGGATCTTGTTGCAGCAGGGTAAAAAGCTGTGATATGAAAAGAACCTTAAGTTTTTCACGCCTTTTGCACAGGAGAATTGCATACCATGGAACTGAAAGTCCTGCCTGTCCCTGCTTTGAAACCTAAAGTCACCGACGAAAGCCAGCTGGTTTTCGGAAAACTGTTTTCCGATCGCATGTTTATTATGGAATACGATGCCGGTCAGGGTTGGCACTCTGCCCGCATCCAGCCTTATGGCCCGTTCAGTATTGATCCCGCTGCCATGGTTTTGCACTACTCCCAGGAAATTTTCGAGGGACTGAAAGCGTTTCGCCGCCCCGATGGCAGCATCGCCATGTTCCGCCCCGCAGACAATGTGGCCCGCTTCAACCGCAGTGCGGAGCGCCTCTGCATGCCCCAGGTCGATGAAAAATTCTTCCTCGATGCCATGATCCAGCTGCTGCGCCTTGAAGTGGACTGGGTACCGCACAATATCGGCACCAGCCTCTATATCAGGCCAACTATGATTGCCACGGAAGCCATGCTGGGAGTCCGCCCGTCCAATAAATACCTTTGCTATATCATCCTCAGCCCGGTCGGCGCCTATTATAAAGGCGGTATCGCTCCGGTCAAAATCTGGATTTCCGACTTCTATGTCCGCGCTGCCGAAGGCGGCACCGGCGAAGCCAAGACCGGTGGTAATTACGCGGCCAGCCTCTATGCCGCCAAGCAGGCTTCGGAACAGGGCTACGATCAAGTCCTCTGGCTGGACGCCAAGGAAAAACGCTTTGTCGAGGAAGTCGGCAGCATGAACATGCTGTTTCTATACGATGGCAAGATCGTCACCTCACCGCTGCACGGCACCGTCCTGGACGGCATCACCAGACGCTCGGCCCTGACCCTGTTGCAGGAAATGGGATATGAGATTGAAGAACGCGCCCTCAGCGTCGATGAAGTCATGGAAGGAGCGCGCAGCGGTCGGCTCCAGGAAGCTTTCGGCACCGGCACCGCGGTGGTTATCTCACCGGTCGGCTCCTTCTGCTATCAGGACGAATGCGTCCAGCTCGGCGACGGCAACCCCGGCGAACTGACCATGAAACTGTATGACAAACTGACCGGAATTCAGTACGGCCGCGAACCCGACAACCATAACTGGATCACCTTGCTGTAAAAACATTCTCTGCTTCCTGCCGGCAACTCAGTCGACAGGAAGCAGTCAATCCACCCCCTGCAAGCGTTCCAGCAGCCGCAACTGCGCGGCCGGGGTCGCAGGTACAGCGCAGCCTCCCCAGGCAAGCAGCGCTGCCACGATCTCGACAGGGTCAATGGTGGCTCCAGCCACCCGGGTTAACAGCTGGCGGGTGCGCAGTGCGTCGAACCAGCCATGAAAAGCCCGCAGCCGCTGCTGAGCGGAACGATGATTGTGCTGCAGCTTCGTCCAGACCGTCGCGAATTCCGCCTCGGCCAGATACCCGGCGAGTGTGGCAGAAAGCTGTTCAACTTGCAGACAGATCGCCTGAGCCGGGGCGTCAATGTTCTCCCTCGCCAACGTCAGCCAGCGCTGCAACAGGGCAAACCCTTCCTTGCCGATAAACCGATAACCGCGGCAACCGTCCTCAACCTGCTCACGCAGGGTCCGGCCTGTGCCGAAGGGAACCCGCTCGGAATAGCGCGGAGCAGGACGCACAACGGTGCCGGCAACAAAGTCCACCCTGTCGATCTTGGCCAGCCGCTGCAGAAAGTAAAAATCTTCCGCCGCCAGCCGCCGATTCATCCCACCGGCCGCAACATATGCCGCCGCCCGGCAACACAGCGCGCTGCCAATACTATGATAAGCATAGGGAGAACCCGCCACCTGCAACCCAAACAGATAACTGCGCAGGTACAGTTCATAATCACGAATGGCCTGCTCCCGTTGCGGAGAGGTGGCAGCCTGATGACGAAACGGAATCACCGCGCCGGCAGACTTGCTCCTGGCAAAATGATCAAAGACAGCGTCCAGGTAATTTTCCTCCACCAGGGTGTCGGCATCCAGGGAAATAAACAACGGATCATTGTGCCAATCCAGATACTCCAGCCCCAGATCAAAACCAATCTTGCGCGCCAGCCCAACCCCTTCCCCGGCCGGCAACTCCAGGCCCGCGCTCGCAGCATCGACCCAGGCCAGATTCAATCCTGAACGGGAACAGGATTGCAGCCAGCGCAGCAGCTGTTGATTGTCCTCCTTGGCAGCAGCAGCGGCAGTCGCATGATTATTGACCACGACCAGCAGTAGGGTCTGCCCAAGCAGAGCGGCGGCATTGCGGGCCAAACTGGCCAGAGTCAACGGCAACTGCTCCTGCTCGGCCAGGGCCGGAATCACCAGCAGAGCCTTGAAATCACGGCGGCTGACTCCGGTGATGGTCCAGGGAGCGGTAATCGCCCGGGAGCGAAAATATTTGTCGAGGGCTTTGCCGTTCACGGGTCCGGCCACGAACTACCCCCCATGCTGAACTCCGGCCCCGGCACTATCCCCCGGCAGCAACAGCTGATACCGGTCAACGATTGTGCAGAGTTCTTCGAAAGGCTCCCCCTGCCCGTCCAGCCAGTGAATGACGACTCCTTTTTTCTCCATCCGGCGAAAAAAGGTTTCCTGGCGTTTGGCAAACTTGCCGATGGCGATGCTCAATTTCTGCACCATATCGTCGTAGGCCATTTGCCCTTGTAGATACTGGGCGATAAAGCGGTATTCGAGGCCATAAAACTCCAGCTGAGTCCAGGGCACTCCCTGGTCATACAGCTGCTGCACCTCTGCAACCATCCCGGCTTTAAGACGCTGCCGCAGCCGCTCGCCAATCCGCTTGCGCAGGACCTCCCGCGGCCAGCGCAGCCCGAACACCAGGGGCTCCAGGGGGGGCGGCGCGGTAAGCCCTGCTGCAGCGGTCTGTTCACCAGCAGCTATTTCAATAGCCCGGACCAGCCGTGCCCGTTCAAGCAGATCGGTAACATTGTGTTGTTCAGGCTTCAGCTGCAGCAACCGCAGCTGCAGCTCTGCATCGCTCAGGGATGCCAACTCCGCCCTTAACACCTGATTCTCCGGAACTTCAATGAGGCGATAGCCGCGCAGAACCGCATCAAGATAAAGCCCGGTCCCGCCGCAGACCAGGGGCAGGCGTTGGCGGTTCCAGATATCTTCAACAGTGGCAAAACATTCCCGCTGAAAGCGGAACAGATTGTACTCCGAGCCGGGCTCGGCAATATCGATGAGATGGTACAAAATCTCGCCGTACTCGGCGAGATCCTTGCCGGTCCCCAGATCCATGCCCCGATAAACCTGGCGCGAGTCCGCGGAGATGATTTCGCCCCGGAATTTGGCGGCCGCCTGCACCGCCAGCGCGGTCTTGCCGCCGGCGGTTGCACCGAGAATCACCAATAGATTGAATTTTGTGTTCGTCATCACCCTTTCTTCCCGCCCTTTACACAGCGTTAATCAACTTCGCTTTGTCAAAAGACTTTTGCCTTACCCTCTGATCTGCTATAGTCCGGTAGCTTTTCAGTGCCCGTCCGGAACCGGTCCCCGGTAGTTTTCCCGCGGCACCTTATTGATTCGTCCGGACCTGACGAGGCATCATTTTTCCCCGGACGGAATTCCGGCAAAAAATATCAAGAGGTCCGGTTATTGGTCTTCAGATCGGCTGTAAGTTTCATGAAAGAAAAAAATCCTGTTATCCTGAGTCGCGATCAACACCCTATTTCCCGCAAACAGATCGATCCCGACTGCCTGAAAGTTCTCTACCGACTGCACCGCCACGGGCACAAGGCCTATCTGGTCGGGGGCAGTGTCCGTGATTTGCTCCTTGGCCGTCAACCGAAAGATTTCGACATCGGCACCGACGCCACCCCCAGTCAGGTGCGCAAACTGTTTCGCAACTGCTTCCTGGTCGGCAGACGCTTCCGCCTGGCCCATATCCGCTTCAGCGGCAACAAGGTCATTGAAGTTGCGACATTTCGCCGTGAACCTGATGCGGACGAACTGCCGGACGATCCGGACGAACACTTTCATTTTGTCCAAAATGTCTTCGGCACGGCCTGTGAAGATGCCTATCGGCGCGACTTTACCATCAATGCCCTGTTCTACAATATTGCTGATTTTTCGGTCATTGATTATGTCAACGGCCTGGAGGACCTGTTCAACAAACAGCTCCGGGTCATTGGCGACCCGCTGGTCCGTTTTGTCGAAGACCCAGTCAGAATGCTGCGCGCTCTGGAATTTTCCGCCCGCCTCGACTTTTCCCTGGACGATAACATTCTGCAGGCCATTCACACTCACAAAGCCTTGCTGGCAACCGCCGCACCGGCCCGGGTTCGTGAAGAAACCATGGAACTGTTCCGCCGGGGGATTGCAGGCAGGGTGCTGGAACAATGCCGTCAGTTAGGCCTGTTGCCACATCTGCTGGCCGGCTATCCAGGAACCGACGAGAGCATTGCGCTGCTTGAAAAAATCGACCAAAGAACCCGCAGCGGCACGGATATTCCAGAAAGCTTGAGCATTGCAGCCCTCTATTTGCGCCTGTTCATGGACAGCTGTCCGCCAACCGCAGAGGTCAATCTGACCCAAGTCCTGCATAAAGCCAACGAGATCATCACTCCCCACTGCCGCTATTTCAGTATTGCCGGCGGCATCAGGCATGACGCCCGCGAGTTGCTGATCGGCTGTTTCCGCCTTGCCCGTGGCCGCGGTTTCCGCGGTGAAAAGCGCTTTCTGCAGAGCCCCCAGCTGCCGAAAATCCTTGAGCTGTTTCGGCTGTGGTCAGAAGTCCGACCACAGCTGACCCCCCTGCTTCAGGAATGGCGTCAGGCCAGCCACAACCACCAGACGCAAAGTCCCAAAAAGGCTCGGTCCGGCCAACGCCCGGCAAGACGAAGGTCGCGCCGGAAAAAATCATCCCCAGCCCACGAACCGTCAGCAGATTGTTGAAAAAGTCCATCCATGGGCAGCAGTCCGAATGAATTCTGAGTCTTATTTATTGCCACTTTGGCCTGCCACCGCAGGCCAAGTTAGCTAGTTTCTGTCCGGAAATCGCCCTTTTCCGCAATCTCGGCATCAATCTACGCATTTGATTGTGCGGCGTAAAGCACTACACCTCCGCACAAGTAAGCCTGCAGATTAACGCTGCTATAGCGGAAAAAAACCGCTTCCAGATGGAATCCAGCTAGACCGTACGGCAGAATCAGCAAAAAAATCCAACCTCATCAGACATTAGCTATACGGATGACATTATCCTTTCAACCCCACAATCTCATTGCAACGCAGAATCGAATGTTGAACAGGCAGCCTGGCAAGAGCCGGTTCAAGCCAGACTTGCGATAACGCATCTTGCCGCCATCAAACAAGACCAGAACGGTCGACACCAGCAACCGCCCCTGTCCCTTTGCATAAGCAAATAAATAGGCTGCATAAAAACCTAGGACAACATGCTTTCATCCTTTTGGTGATAGCCTTGGGGCAGGCAGAGTCAATTAATATGCTTAAAATTAAGGCATTGTAATTTTTCCAGAATCTTGGTATCTTTCGACACATTGGGGGATTAATAATTTTTTATCAACATCCTAATTATTAAGATGAGGCCCACATGAGATTGAAGAGTATTCAGAGTAAGATTGGCGGTGCATTAATTCTCATCCTCCTGATTATCCTGGGTATCAGCTTTACCATTACAGCCTTGCAGTCACGCAATTTACTCAGCCGGCAGGCTGACAAATCCACTGAAGCTCTTCATGACGTCAGCCTCGAACAGGGTCGAAGCATTTTTTCCAGCCTGGAAATCGGTACCAGAGGGTCTCTGGAACGTGGTGAAATGGATGTTTTCGACGAACTGGTCACCGGACTCGGCTCGGTCCCGGGAGTGATGGAAGTCGGCCTGGTCGACCCACAGGGGAAAACCATCTACTCCAGCAAGAAAGATCAAATCGGTAAAAGCGAGACCCATATCACCATCACCGACCCCAAACAAGAAATCGATCTGGAAAAAGAATCGGCTAACTCATTTTTCATGGCCCGCAGTCATATGTTCGAGCAAAAATGCCTGGAATGTCATGACGGAGCCGTCCCCGGCACCCTGGCCGGAGTCCTCTACGTCGAATACAGCCTGGACAAACTCAATCAGGAGAAGGTCCAGAATGAAGCAATCCTGACCACCGCCAAATCCAAAAGCATCATTAGCACTGTCAGTATGGGCCTGCTCAGCCTAGTCGTCACCTGGCTGCTGCTTTTCTTCATGTTACGGAAAATGATCGTACGCCCGCTGTCCGCCATCCAGACCGTGCTCACCGATATCGGTAACGGTCATCTCCAGCGCCGCCTCAAGATGACCCAGTCCGATGAGCTTGGTGCCACTGCGAGAACCCTTGATGATCTGGCCGACAGCCTGCAGAATGAAATCGTCGGCCCCCTGCAACAGCTGGCCAACGGCGACCTGACCTTTGACATCGTTCCCCATGATCAGAATGACCAACTGCGCCACAGTATCAAGAAGCTCGGCGAGGATCTCAATGCCATGATCGCCGATTTGCAGGCCGCCGGTGAACAGATCGACCAGGGAAGTTCTCAGGTCAGCGAGTCTGCCCAAATGCTTTCCGACGGCGCCGCCCAGTCAGCGGCTTCAGTCGAACAGATCAGCAGTTCGATGAATGTAATTGGCAGTCAGACCCAAACCAGTGCCGAAAACGCCCGCCAGGCCAACCAATTAGCGGTATCGGCTCAACAGGCCGCCGACACGGGCACCCAGCGCATGGAGGAAATGATCCAGGCCATGGGGCAGATTAACGAAGCCGGACAAAACATCAGTAAAATTATCAAGGTCATTGATGAGATTGCCTTCCAGACCAATCTGCTCGCCCTGAACGCGGCAGTCGAAGCTGCCCGCGCAGGCCAGCACGGTAAAGGCTTTGCGGTGGTCGCCGAAGAGGTTCGTAACCTGGCCGCCCGCAGCGCCAAGGCCGCCCGAGAAACAGCTGAACTGATCGAAGGCTCGGTGACCAAAACAAGCAATGGAACTCAGATTGCCGAACGAACTGCAGACGCTCTTGACGAAATTGTCGGCTCCATCGGCAAGGTGACCGACCTAATCTCGGAAATTGCCGCGGCCAGCAGTGAACAGGCCCAAGGGATTGCCCAAGTCAACCAAGGCCTCCAGCAGATCGACCAGGTTATTCAACAGAATACCGCCAGCGCGGAAGAGAGCGCGGCAACCAGCGAAGAGCTGTCCAGTCAGGCCGCCGAGCTGCGCAGCCAGCTCAGCCGCTTTATTATTAAAAAAACCGGCTTGCGGCAGGAGCCCTCACGTAGTCCCCGACAGCTTCCCAAACGCACCGGAACTCCTCCGGCGAACTGGGGCGGAATACCGAACACTCCGGGCACGGATAACGATCACCTCCTGCTACAATGGAGTGACCGATTCAATACCGGCGTCCCCTTGATGGATAAACATCACCAGCGCCTGGTCGAACTGATCAATCAGCTGTTCCAATGCATGCAGGATGGCGGCGACCGCATGCTGACAGCCCAGGTCGTTGACGAACTGGTCGACTATACCGTCATGCACTTTCGAGCCGAAGAAGAAGTGATGAAGAAAAATCACTTCCCGAAGCTCGCCGAGCACCAGCAAAAGCACCAGGATTTTGTGCAGCAAGTCGGTCGCTTTGTCGAAAAGATCAAATCAGGCAGCCGCATTGCTCCAGCCGACGTCTACAGATTTCTCAAGAACTGGCTGGTCGAACATATTGAGCAGGAAGATCGTAACAGCTACGGAAATTTCCGTAAAACCCACTAAAATGCAATCGGTACCTGCCTTTGCTCAGGAAGACCCAAGGAGGTAGATGTGGCACCTTTTGTGAAAAAATTATAATTTTTTGCTAACAACGCCCATTTACCCTTTGTTTTTATTTATTTGTTTTGTATAATTAACAATCGTTTGACAAAAAATATCTTAATGGCCAGATAAAATAATTGTGCGAAGGATCCGTGATGAGTATGCAAATTGATGATGACCAGATTGAAATCATACAGGAATTCGTAACCGAAAGCCGCGACATGATCGAGCAGCTGGAACCGGCCATCATCGAGCTAGGCCAGAACAGCGATCCTGAAACGATTAATGCTATTTTCCGCCTATTCCACTCCATGAAAGGGAGTGCAGGCTTTCTGGAATTTGATCATTTGACGCGGGTCGCACACGCGGCCGAGAACCTGCTTGACCTGATCCGCAACAAAGAAATCGAGTTGGTCCCGGATCATGTCAATCTCCTCTGTGCTTCCTGCGATTTTGCCAAAGAAGCCCTGGATATGATCGAAAGCGATTACAACGATGATTCCATGGTCTCCGCTGCCGATGACATTTCTGAAAAACTGCATCAGGCTATCGAACGAGGCAAAAATCCGGAATTCCAGGCCGCAGAGGAAGACGCGCCCAAAGCAGCGGCACCGGCTAGCCAAGCCTTGCCAGTGGACAACGCGGAGGCCGCCGAAGATGGGTTCCCACCGATGGAAATCACCGAGGAGATGCGGCTGAGCTTTGTTCAGGAAGGCAACGAACTGCTGCAAAACGCCGAGCAAGGACTGTTACTCTGGGGTGAAAGTCTGAAGATAAAGATTCCCTGGGCGAAGTCTTCCGGCATATTCACAGTTTCAAGGGGAATTGCGGTTTCTTCGGTTTTTCCGATCTGGAAAAGCTCAGCCATCAGATGGAAAATATCCTCGATCGAGCGAAATCCGGATCAAAACTGGCGGTCGATAACCCGGCGGATCAGTTGCTGGCCAGCCTCGATATTCTGCAGCAGGGCCTCAACAATATTTCGGAGGGGAAAACCGATTCTATCAACAACCTGCCTCACCACATCGACGACCTCAATCGCCTGGTCGCTCCTTTGTTGGGCGATTTCCTGGTCGAAGAAGGCGTCCTTGAAGAGGCGATTTCCACAGCCGTACAGACTCAGAAAAAACCGGTCGGTGAAATCCTCATCCAACAGGGTTCGGCGTCTAAGGAACAGATCGATACCGCGCTCAAGAAACAGCTGGATAATTTGAACAAGGCCAAAGCTGAAGTCAAACCGGCGGCCCGAACCAAAACCCCGGCGAAGCGCCAGGATATCAGGGTCGAACTGGGCAAACTCGATAACCTTATCAACCTGATCGGCGAGTTGGTCATTGCCGAGAATATGCTGATCCACAATCCGGACCTGAAAGGTCTCGAACTGGAAAACTTCAACAAAGCTGGACAGCACATGTCCAAGCTGGTTCGGGAACTCCAGGAAATGGCCATGACCATCCGCATGATCCCGGTCTCTGGCCTGTTCCGACGCATGATCCGACTGGTTCACGATATTTCCGTCAAAGCCGGAAAGAAAGTCGACTTGCAATTAATCGGCGAAGAAACCGAGATCGATAAGACGGTCATCGAAACCATTACCGACCCCTTGGTGCACCTGTTGCGCAACTCTTTGGATCACGGGCTGGAAACACCGGCCGAGCGGGTTGCCACCGGTAAAAATGAAAAAGGGACGGTACGCCTATCGGCCCGCCATGAAGAAGGCGAGGTCTGGGTCACCATTGAAGACGACGGTCGCGGCCTCAACAGAGCAAAGATCCTTGAAAAAGCCATCAGCAAAGGATTGATCGAAGGGGACGGATCGGATCTCACCGAAAAACAGATCAACAATCTGATTTTCGCGCCCGGGTTCTCCACAGCCGCCCAAATTACCGATATTTCCGGCCGCGGCGTCGGCATGGATGTCGTTAAACGTAATCTTGAGAAAATCAAAGGGAAAATCGATGTCAACACCACCCCCGGCAAAGGCACCCGCATTACTCTGCGCATCCCGCTGACTCTGGCCATCATCGACGGCATGATTGTCCGCGTCGGGACCACGACCTGCATCGTGCCCACCCTGTCCATTCTGGAAGCATATCGCCCGGAAATGGATCAGATCACCATCACGCCGGACGGGGCTGAACTGGCTCGGGTCAGGGAAAACTTCTTCCCGATTGTTCGTCTGCATGAGATTCTCGACAAAGAACCGGATTCCAGAGAGCTCTCCGACGGCATTCTGATAGTCCTGGAATACCTTGATAGCCGGTTCTGCCTGTTCATCGACGAAATCCTTGGCCAACAACAAACTGTCATTAAAGGACTGTCGGATTTCATCGGCACGGTCCCCGGCGTTTCCGGCTGTACCATCCTTGGCGACGGCGGGGTCAGCCTGATCCTCGATGTCGGTACCTTGGTCGAATCGGCCGACAGCAAAAAGCTGGACTCCGAGGACGTTGAGTAACGCCAAAAAAGTTTCGACTTCCGATTCACTATACAACCATAAGGAGAAGACCATGGCTGAAGACTTGACCATGACCAATCTGGACAACGAAGACACCCAGAAAGATAAGTATCTGACCTTTCACCTGGCCGGTGAGGATTACGGTATTGAAATCCGTTACGTCATAGAGATCATCGGCATTCAAAACATCACCGAAGTTCCGGACATGCCCTCCTTTATCCGCGGGGTCATCAACCTGCGCGGCAAAGTGATTCCGGTGATGGATGTTCGCGCCCGCTTTAACCTCAGTGATCGCGACTATGACGACCGAACCTGCATCATCGTCGTCAATGTTGAAGGGACAGAGGTCGGTCTGGTGGTTGATGAAGTCAGTGAAGTCGCCGATATCCCGGAAAGCCATGTGGAGCCGCCACCAAAAACCAGTAAAGACTCGGAGGGCAGCTATATTCAGGGAATGGGTAAAATCAACAACGACGTCAAAATCCTCCTCGACGTACACAAACTTTTATACAGTGGTGAAATGCAGGAGCTGTCAGCGTCCCTTGACGAGCAATAACAGAGGCAGCGCATGATTGAGACAGTAGCCAACCAGCAGCAGAGTGGCATGATGGCCATTTCCGATGCTGAATTTTCCCACTTGCGCGACCTTATCCACAAGCGCTTTGGGATCAACCTGACCGAGCAGAAACGCTCCTTGCTGGTCGGACGCCTGCAAAAGCTGATGCGCAACCTGAATCTGGGCAACTTTTCGGATTACTATGACTACTTAAGTCATGACAAAACCGAGGCAGCTTTGGGTGAGCTGGTCGATCTTATTTCGACCAACCACACTTATTTCAATCGAGAAAAAGATCATTTCGACTTTTTTTCCCAAACCGCTTTACCGACGGTGATTGAAAAGCTGAAACGGGAAAAACGTAAAGATCTACGCATCTGGTGTGCGGGCTGCTCAACCGGAGAAGAGCCTTATACCCTGCTGATGCTGATGATGGAATATCTCGGCAACGATTACAGCGCATGGGATGCCGGAATTCTTGCTACCGACATTTCCGACCGGGCTCTGACCAGCGCCAGACGCGGTGTTTATGCCACCGACCGGGTTTTGCAACTGCCGGAAACCTTGCGCAAAAAATATTTTACCCCGGCCGGGCCGAATGAAATGGCTGTTGTCGACAAGGTCAAAAGGGAAGCCACCTTCAGGCGTTTTAATCTGATGAATACCTCGTTTCCATTTAAAAAACCGTTCCAGATGATCTTCTGTCGCAACGTCATGATCTACTTTGATCAACCGACCCGGGAAGCCCTGGTCAACCGCTATCATCAGTTTACCGAACCGGGCGGTTACCTTTTTATCGGCCATTCCGAAACCCTTGGGCGAAGCCAGACTCTCTACCGTTATCTGAAACCTGCTCTCTACCAGAAAGGAGAATTCTGATGGCTCGTATGGTCCGCGTTCTGGTGGTAGACGATTCAGCTTTGGTTAGAAACATTCTCAGTCAGGGACTGGCCTTGGACCCGGGCATCGAAGTCGTCGGGACGGCGTCCGATCCCTATATCGCCCGCGACAAGATTATCGAACTGCAACCGGATGTCCTCACTCTGGATGTGGAAATGCCCAGGATGGACGGCGTTGCCTTCTTGCGGAAACTGATGCCTCAGTACCCCATTCCGGTGGTCATGGTCAGTTCGCTGACCCAGCGTGGCAAACAGATCACCATGGAAGCGCTTGATGCCGGGGCGGTCGATTTTGTCGCCAAGCCGACCAGTAATGTCTCGGCAGGCCTCAACGCCATGCTCATGGAACTGCGCTCCAAGGTCAAAATTGCCTCCACGGCAAACGTGTCCCACTGGAAAGGAAAAAGACCGGTCATACCGCAAAAAGCATTCGGTACCACATCGGCGGCATTGGCGGAATCAACTGACAAGGTTATCGCCATCGGTGCTTCGACCGGAGGAACCGAGGCCATCCGCAGGGTTATTGAAAATTTCCCGGCCTCAACCCCGGGCACTGTCATCGTGCAGCACATGCCCGGCGGGTTCACAAAAATGTTTTCTGACCGCCTCAACCAGCTCTGTCCGATGCAGGTAAAAGAAGCAGAGCATGGCGACCGGGTTCGGACCGGGCTAGTACTCATCGCCCCCGGTGGCCGCCAACTCGAAGTGGTCCGTTCGGGTGGCTTTTATGAAGTCCGCCTGGGAGGGGAAGAAAAGGTCAGCGGTCATTGTCCGTCCGTCGATGTCATGATGCATTCCGTTGCTAAACATGTGGGTGCTAACGCCATCGGTGCCATGCTAACCGGGATGGGTCAGGACGGGGCATTGGGAATGCTTGCCATGAAAGAGGCAGGAGCACGTTGTATCGCACAGGACGAAGCATCTTCCGTTGTGTTCGGGATGCCGAAAGTTGCTTATGAAAAGGGCGGGGCCGAACGGCTGGTTCCCCTGGAGAAGGTTGCGTCATCTCTTCTCAGCTTGCTAATGGAGAAAAAATAAATGGGGCAGGTCATTTTAGGTGTCGGTGATTACGGCGCATCGAACACACCAGGAGACGATGTCAAAACATTTGCACTCGGTTCCTGTGTTTCTGTTATCTTTCTTGATCCGAAAACACGGACCGTCGGAATGGCCCATGTCGCCCTCCCCGATTCATCCATCAATAAGGCCAAGGCTACAGAAAAACCCGGTTATTTCGCGGATACCGCCATCCCGGCATTACTTGCGCTGATGAGCAAATTCGGTTGCGATAAACGCGGCCGGGGATTGGTGGTAAAATTGTGTGGCGGGGCCAACGTGATGGATACCAACGACACCTTCCAAATTGGCAAACGAAATGCACTGGCGATCAAAAAAGCCTTATGGGCTTATGGTATGGGAGCTGTTTCCGAGGATCTCGGAGGAAACTTCAGCCGCACAGTCACCATCTCTGTTTCTGCCGGGCAGGTTATCCTGAGTTCACCCGGAAAACCGAACTGGCAGTTATAGGAGGCGAATATGGTCAAGCAAATAAGCAGCGAAGAACTCCAGAAAATCGTCAGATCGGTCCCCATGCTTTCGGCCAGTGCCAGCCGGCTGTTACAGATTACCGCCAATCCGGATCACGACCTTCACGAGGTGGTCAGTTTGGTTAAAACTGATGCCAATCTCACCGCCAGAGTGCTGAAAGTCATCAATTCTGCGGCCTTTGGCATGCTCAACAAAATTACCTCCATCGACCGGGCGGTCTCTTTTTTGGGTGAACGGGTTATTGTCAGCATCGCCATTGGCGACTGCGCCGGCAACCTACTTGAAAAAGAGCTGGTCGGCTATGCCGCAGCCAGCGGCGACCTCTGGAAACATGATCTGCGTGCCGCCATTGCAGCACGGGAAGTGGTCAGCCAGGGCAAAGCAGAAATCCGCTCGGAATTGGCCTTTACCGCCGGTCTATTGCATGATATCGGTAAAGCCCTGATTTCCGATTACCTCCAGGGGACGGCTCCGGAAGCCATTGAGCTGCTCACCGCAGAGGACAGTTTCGACTATCTTGAAGCGGAAAAAAAACTGATCGGCTTTGACCACACCGTTGCTGGTTATGAATTGGCGAAATACTGGCAACTACCGGATGAACTGATTGAGGTCATTCGCTTTCACCATGAACCCAGCCACGCCAGCGAAGAGTTCAAGCCGCTGGTCTATGCAGTCCATCTGGGGGACAGCATCGCCATGATGGGGGGGTTTGGGACCGGTTCCGACAGTATGCGCTACAAGCTTGATCCAGCCTATGCTCAGTATATCCAGATCACTCCCAATATTCTGGCGAGCATCATGTTGGCTGTCGATACAGAATTTACAAAACTCGAAGAGTCACTAAACGACCTGGGAGAATAAAACTCATGAAACGGATCATTATCGCGGACGACTCAGCCACCGCCCGTATGTTCATCAAGCGCTGTCTCCAGATTATCGGCCTGGGGGATGCCGAAATCATAGAGGCCGAGCATGGCAAGGAAGCACTGGAAGCGGCCAAAGCCAACCATGTCGATCTCTTACTAACCGATCTCAATATGCCGGTTATGGATGGGGAAACGCTGGTCAAATGGGTCAAAGCCAGCCCAAAACTGTGCGAACTTCCCGTCATCGTCATCACCAGTGCCGGGAATTCAGCCAAGGAAGCACAGCTGCTTGACCTGGGAGCCTACAAAGTCCTGAACAAACCGGTTTCACCACCGATTATGATGGATGCGTTGGCAGACTTTCTAGACTAGCCACGGATTTAGGAGAAACAATGGACACCCAAGGAAAATTTTATCAGGCAATGCACCAAGCGGTCAGCCAGACTCTTGAAAATATGGTTTTTCTTGAAGTCATGGAGAACCCCGATAAAACCTATAACATGCCAGAAGACGAAACCGTCTGGACTTCGTTGCTGATCAATGACCCCATCCAGGGCGAACTGATCCTGGCGATGCCGCGCAACACCCTGGAAAAATTCACCGGGAATATTTTTGCCATGTCCGAGGACGAGCTGACGGACAACCAGAAAAATGACATTCTCAACGAATTGCTGAACACCATTGCCGGCCTGTTCATGACCAACCTGCTGGCCAATGATCAGCAATATAAATTAGGGTTACCGGCCATCGGCCATGGCAAATTTGCCCCAGCCGATGTCGACTCCCTGGTTTGGAAGCTGATCACCAGCGACGATGACCCGTTGGAAATTCGCGCCGCCGGGACGCCTTTGATTGCATTACAAAACCAATAACCAACTGCCTCGGCAAGAACCTTTTTATACGTGACAGGAGAAAATAATGGGAAAAACTGTATTGATTGTCGATGATTCCAACACTATGCGCAAAATTGTTTCCCGGGCACTGCGTCAGGCAGGGATCGATTTCAGTACCATTCTCGAAGCCGGCGACGGCCAGGAAGCCCTCGACGTACTCAGCAACAACAGCGTGGATGTCGTTTTGAGCGATATCAATATGCCCAACATGAACGGACTCGAGTTTCTCAAAGCCAAAGCCGAAAATGCGGCGATTAAAGATATCCCGGTGGTCATGATTTCAACCGAGACCGGTGCGGATATTATCACTGAGGCTAAATCATACGGGGCCAAAGGGGCCATTAAAAAGCCCTTCACCCCGGACCTGATCAACGAAACCCTGGGAGCCCTGCTCTAACCACAAGAACCCTCAGCCCCCGCCGCAGGGGGCTGAGACGAAGCCTTCGCTATCCGTTTATGAGGAGCTATCCGTGAAACACGCAGAACACATTACAGCATCCACTCAGGAAATCTTTTCCAGCATGATTATGCTGGAGGTGATCCCGGGAGAAGCGTTTAAGCGCAAAAACGAAATGCTGAAAAACAGCATCTCCGGCATCATCGGCTTGGCCGGGACCACCAAAGGGTTACTGGCCATCCATCTTCCCAACCCAACGGCGTTGGCCGTCACCACTGCCTTCCTGGGCATGGATGTTGAGGAAATCGATGAAGACGTCAGGGATGCCATCGGCGAGCTCGCTAACATGCTGGGAGGCAGCCTGAAGGCCGTTCTCGATCCAAGTGGTAGCGACATCAAACTGTCGATGCCGTCATCAGTCTACGGCGAAGAGTACGCGATTGACTGTCTGGCCGATGCTGAAATGGTGACGGTTCCTTTTGAATTCGATGGGCACAGCTTCATGGTGGAACTGCAAATCCGTGAGGACAGCTGAGTTATCTTTCATTTCTGAGGAATCATTGTGGAATTTGCTAAAAAAATTACTGAAACAACCGAAGAGATCTTCAGTACAATGATCTTCATGGATTTGTCGGCCGACCCTCCCCTCGCTGAGGGGAAGCAGGTTCTCGGCTGTCATGTCTCAGCAATGATAGGACTGACCGGGGGCTTCTCAGCGATGCTGGGAATTCATTGCCCCGAAGCAGTCGGCCTGGGAATCACCGGGGCCATGCTCGGAATGGAGATTGAGGAGATTGACGCCGATGTCAAAGACGCTCTCGGTGAAATTGCCAACATGCTTGCCGGCGGGCTTAAAGAACGATTTGCCTCGGAAGACATTCCCCTTGAACTTGCAATTCCAACCGCGATTTCGGGCAAATCCTATACAATCTCGGCCCCCAAAGGGAGTAACCGGGTGATTGTGCCTTTCCAGGTTGCAGAAGGGCCCTTTTATATTGAGATCAAATACAATCTGAATTGATTGGGGGGTGTCCCTAACAACCACGGCACTCTCCATTGACAGCCGATTTCCAAGGTCAGATGGGGAACGGCTCCATGCGTGCACAAGAGGTTATTTTGGATCACCGCGCCATCATCGACGTTGTCTGCAAGTCAGGGCTGGAAAAACTTGCCGGCGAAATCAGCGCCTTGCTCGGGCAGGATCTGACCTGCTCGCAGATTGTTCTGGAGCTAACCAGCAAAGCCCGGCTGTTTAGTGATCCCTCACGGGAAAAGACCATCCTCGCCCACATGTCCGTCGGTGGGGACCGTGAAGGCCAATGCTATCTCCTGACCAGAGCTTCGACCGCCGCTGTTCTGGGCGGAACCCTGATCATGCTGCCTCAGGACATGATCGAAGAGCATGCGAAGTCAGGAACCCTGGACGGCGAACTCCAAGATGCCTACGGCGAAGTTGCCAACATCATCGCCGGTGTCTTCACCCAGGCGTTTGTTGATAAATATCCCAAAACCATCCGTTTCATTAAAAAAACCATCGAAGAGCTGACCCCGACCAAGGTCGACCCGGACGCTGACACGCCCTTCCCGCCCGGTAATTATTATCTCGCCAGTTGTCAGATGAGCATTGATGACCAGGACCTCGGGCCACTGGAATTTGTCGTTCCGGCAGCTATCTTCGACCTGGAGGAGAAGGCACCGTCCACCGCCCAGGCAGCTCCCGAGCAACCAGCACCAGCAGCCGTCGCCCCGGAACAACCCAAGCCGGTCGAGGATCATAAACCCGTGGCAACTCCGGTGGCTGAGTCACCGGCACCTCAAAAGCAACCCAAGACTCCCTTTGTTGAAGCCAAAAAGATAGTCGATGTGGTCTTCAACGCAACCATTGGTCAGATCGGCGAGGAAATCGGCGCCTTACTCGGCCAATCCCTCAAGTGTGATGATGTCCAACTGGTGATGACCAGCAAGGCCGATTTTTTCTCTCAGCATTGCATGGAAAAATCGGTACTGACCCACCTCAAAGTGACCGGCGATAGAGAAGGTCTGGGATTCATGCTGACCCAGATCCCGGACGCAATCATCATGGGCGGCACTCTGATCATGCTGCCAGAAGACCAGATTGAGGAGCAGCAGCAAGCCGGCCAATTTGACGGTGAGGTCGCTGATGCTTATGGAGAGATCGCCAACATCCTTTCTGGTAGCCTGACCCAGACATTTTTGGACCGTTACCCCGGGCAGATCAGATTTATCAAGACCGACACAGAGCTCGTGGTTCCGACCAAAGTCGACAACGACTCAGCCGAGCCCTTCCCGGAAGGGAACTATTACCTGGCGTCCTTCGCAATTCATATGGAGGATTACGAGCTGCATCGCATGCTGCTGATCTTTCCAGCAGAAGTCTTTCAGCTGGATGGAGCAACGGAAACTCCAGCAGCGGTGCAACCCGCTGCGGCAGCAGCCCCTGCTCCAGGTGAATGGGGTGGTCCGCCGGCGCCACCAGCGCCACCGGCAACGCCGGACCAACAACAGCAACCACCAGCGGCCAGCCAGCCCGCGGCACCGGCCGAAACCGCATCAACACCCGCAGCCACGCCAATTGTCATGATTGTCAGCGATCAGCAAAATGCGACTGCTCCTTTTGTCGACATCCTCTCTTCGGCTGGCTATGACTGCCGGGTGCTTTCGTTTCAGGACGAAGTCAAGGAGCTCTTTCAGCAGCACAATATTCTGGGGATTTTCCTGGTCATGGCCCAGGTCGGTGAAAAAGGATTTGCTGCGGCAATAAAATTGCAATCAGCAGGTCGCAGCCTGCCACCGATTATTTTTGCCGGGCCGGAATGGACCCGCTCCGCAGTTCTGCGGGCGGTGAAATACGGAGCCAAAGATATCCTCATGACTCCGGCCAGTCATGAAGAGATTCGCGAAAAAGTCGATCGTTATCTTAAAAAAGCCAGCTGAGGCGATTCCGGTTGCCCCCAAACAGGCCATTGGAACAGTGAGCGGAAGCCCTTCCAGCTTCGCTTTTCCAATTATTCCCTACCCCGGAAGATTCTTCTTTTTAATTTTTTCAATCAAAGTGGTGCGTTTCAGATTGAGCAGACGGGCTGCTTCTTTTTTGTTGCCGCCGGTGCGACTGAGGGCCTCAAGAATCAGGCGGTCCTCAAACTCGCTGATCAGGCTGTTAAAATCAAGTCCGGCCGCACACCATTCCACCTCGGGCGGGGCTATCGCTGCCACCTCTTCAGCAGCCTGCGGGGCAGCAGCAACCGGCTCTAACGGTTCCAGCAAGGCTCCTTCGCAGCGGTATTTTTCCGGCAGTTCCTTCAAGGTGACTTTTTTGCCACGATGGAGGATGACCAGACGCTGAATCAGATTTTCCAATTCCCGCACATTGCCCGGCCAACCGTAAGATTGCAGGCTCCGCATGGCAATGGGGTCGATGGTGGTTCTGCGATCGGTCTTTCGGCGGCTGAAGCGATCAATGAATTTTTCGATCAACAGGACAATGTCATCCCGTCGCTCACGCAACGGCGGAGCCTGCACCGGAATGACCGCCAGCCGGTAATAGAGATCTTCCCGAAAGCGGCCGTCAGCAACCAACCCTTCCAAGTTCTGATGTGTCGCAGCAATGACCCGAACATCAACCTTGCTGGGACGAACCCCGCCGACCTGCTCGACCTCGCGTTCCTGCAAAACCCGTAGCAGCTTCGCCTGCAGAGCCGGTTTCATATCACCGATTTCGTCAAGAAAGAGCGTCCCGCCATCAGCAAACTGGACCCGGCCGATTTTCGATTGCTGGGCGCCGGTGAAAGCTCCCTTAACATAGCCGAACAGCTCACTTTCCAATAATTCATCCGGAATGGCGGCACAGTTGACCGGCACGAAATGCCCTTCGTGACGCGGGCTGTTTTCATGGATCGCCCTGGCAATCAGCTCCTTGCCGGTGCCACTCTCGCCCTGAATCAAAACCGTGCTGTCGCCCTCCTCAGCAACGCAGGAAATCAATTCGAACAGTTCCAACATCTGCGGCGACTGTCCAATCATCCCTCCGTATCCACTCATTGTCATCATCTGCATGCCAGTCATTTTCCGTATTGCATATGTAAAAAGAATAACCCATTCAAACAATGAGATAAAAATAATATATTAGCTATAATGTGTCAATATTTAGACACATTATTCAGCATTTTCCCCTCATTTTTTAACGGAAAGATAATCTTACTTAGCAGGGCCCCCAAAAAGTCGAAAATTTGACAAGGCCATTGTCGCGAATCCCTCCGCCACCAGCCGCAGGAAAGGCTAAGACAAAGACAAACATTATTGCTTTATCGAAAATAAAAATAAGAGAAAGCGCTGCCCGGACAAAAGCGGTTGATTCTATCAGCGAGAAGTGACATTAAGTGTCCAAACGCCAACCAACCCGAGACCATCCTCGTGCTCCTGCGGCCGCAAAAAAAATAGCAGCAAACAAGGAAAGCGGGCCAAAATGGCGCTCATTTAAGCAACTTTGCAGTAAACTCGGGACTGTCCCAAGAGTTTGCGAGCCATGAAATTGTCGCGGTTAGCACCGCAAAGACCTGGGGGGACAGTCCCGGTTTTGCGGCCATCGACTCTTAAACGACTACTATTCGAAGCGGTCCCCCGCCTTTAACTTTTTTCATACCCGTCCGGATTATTGTGCTGCCAGTTCCAACTGTCCTGCATCATCTCATCCAGACCACGCTGTGCGCCCCAGTCCAACTCCTGATTTGCCAAACCCGGATCAGCCCAGCATTGGGCGATATCGCCCGGTCGACGCGGCGCAATCCGATAGGGGACGGACCGTCCCGAGACCCGTTCAAAAGCGCGCACCATTTCCAGCACCGAATAGCCCGTGCCGGTGCCCAGATTATAGGTAAAAACACCAGTTTCAGCATTGATCCGCTGCAGGGCTTGCAAATGGCCAAGGGCCAGATCAACAACATGAATGTAATCCCTGACCCCGGTTCCGTCCCGGGTGGGATAGTCATCGCCAAACACCGCCAGTTCCTGCAGCCGGCCGATGGCAACCTGGGCGATAAAGGGGAGCAGATTGTTGGGAATGCCTTTGGGGTCTTCGCCGATGCGCCCTGACGAATGGGCTCCAATGGGGTTGAAATAGCGCAGCAGAACGATCCCCCAGCGCGGGTCCGAGGCCGCCAGATCCCGCAGGATCTCTTCGATCATCAGCTTGGTCCGTCCATAAGGGTTGGTCGCAGAAGTCGGGAAATCCTCTTTGATGGGCACCGTTGCAGGATCACCGTAGACCGTTGCGGAAGAGCTGAAAACCAGTTTAAAGACTTCGGCCCGGCGCATCTCTTCCAGCAGAACCAGGGTCCCGTTGACATTATTATCGTAATAGGCCAACGGAATCTGCGTTGACTCGCCGACCGCCTTAAGTCCTGCAAAATGGATCACTGCATCGATCCGCTGAGCTGCGAAAACTGCACGCAGACTCTCACGGTCACGAATATCAGCCTGGACGAACACCGGCTTCCGCCCGCTAATTTCGTGAATGCGCTGCACGGCAACTGGAGAGGAATTGGCCAAGTTATCGATAATGACAACCTCCTGCCCCGCCTGAAGCAATTCAACCACGGTATGGGAGCCGATATAACCGGCACCTCCTGTTACCAATATAGCCATAAAACCCTCCTTGATCTTTACACCGATTGTCATGAATGGTGTTCGTTTAAGCAACTTATGTAGTAAACTCGGGACAGTCCCGGTTTTGCTGCCAGCGACTCTTAAACTAGCGTCATTCCCGATCGTCCTCTGAGCCTTGATATTGTCTGTATTGACTGGATTGTCAATTGGTAAAAACAGAGAGTCTGAAAAGTAATTATTCGGCTGCAGCCCTGACAATAAAAAAGGGATTCAGCAAGTTTTCCTTATTATACAGCAAGGGAGCATCATCAGGAGTCGCCACCGTTCCCCCGGCAGCAACGACGACCGCGTGGCCGGCAGCGGTGTCCCACTCCATGGTCGGCCCCAGGCGCGGATAGAGATCCGCTTTCCCTTCGGCAACCACACAAAGCTTCAGCGAACTACCCACCGGCAGAGCCTCTGCCACCTTGATATTCTCAAGAAAAGCGGCCAATTCGGGGGACGGATGGGAGCGGCTCATGACCACGGTCAATCCCTGCTCTGGAGCAACCCGCCGAACTTGAATTTTCTGCGCTTCTTGCCCCTTGGATTTGACCCAGGCCCCTTCTCCGACCTCTCCCCAATAGAGTTTTTCCTGGGCCGGAACATAGACCACGCCAAGCACGGGGCGACCTTTTTCAATCAGCGCGATATTGACGGTAAATTCGCCATTTCTCTTGATGAACTCCTTGGTCCCGTCCAAGGGATCGACCAACCAGAAGCGTTCCCACTGGCACCTTTGCACAAAAGGGATATCCTTCCCCTCTTCGGACAGCACCGGGATATCGGGATACAGTTCCGCCAATCCGGCACAGATCACCTGGTGGGACGCCTTATCGGCAGCGGTCAACGGTGAGTTGTCCTCTTTATATTCCACCGCGACATCACCAGCATAGATATCCATGATGGCAGTACCGGCCTGTTCGGCAATTTTACAAACCTCTGCTATTGCGATATTCAAAACTTACCCTCTTGAAGGTACTGAGTTCATGACCAAACTACAAACTGAACGATGTGCATCCGGTCCGCTAGCATCACCTTAAAAATCTTTCAAACACCGTGAACCGGCTTTCGTCGCCCGCATAAAACTACCATTCAATCCCTCGAAAAACAAAGAATTAGCGGCACTCCCTGCCCGAAAGGTGTCAATAACATTGCTCCGGTAGAACCGAGCCATACCCGGAAGACGGCTTTACGGAGCATGGTCCTGCCCTTCGGCCCGTCTCAGCAATATAAAAATAGAGCATCCTTCATCACTAGTTTCCATCCAGAAAGGGCTTTTTTCCGCTGTAGCAGCGTCAATCTGCAGGCTTACTTGGGCGGCATAACGATGTACGCCTCCGCGCCAGCCATTGATTTTCTTGCCACAACGAAAAACTGCTCGTTTGCAATCTGAAAACTTAGTTATTGCCATCCGGTGTTTCCAGATGACAACTCACTAAGCTTTAGGCTAAGATGTTGCCACAAAACCCCTTTCTACTCTGTCGAAGGAGGTTACCATTGCTAAAAAGAGTCCTCTTTTTCCTAGCTGTCCTGCTGATAGCGACTCTTCCCAACTTGGCACGCGCTCAAGACGATGCGCCAGTGGTTATGCACATTGCCTTCACCGTCTTGGCCACCCATAATACTCATTACTGGACTCCCCTTGAGGTCCTCAAAGAACAGGTCGAAAAGCAATCCGAAGGTCGGCTGAAAATCGAACTTCACCACCGGGAAAACTGGGAATCCACCCTCGAAACCATCCGCATGGTCCGTAACGGTGCTCTCCAGGCCAACACCTTTTCCGATGGCAATCTGGCCGCTGTTTACCCACCCATTCAGGTGTTTTCGATTCCTTACCTGTTTGCCAATCGGGAAATTGCCTGGGCCGTCTTGGACGGCCCGTTCGGTCAGAAACTGATCGAGGACATGGCCGCCAAAACTGGGTTGCGGCCGCTGTTCTGGATTGAAAACGGCGGCTTTCGACATTTTTCCAACAATAAGCGCGCCATTCACTCACCTGCCGACATGAGCGGCTTGCGCATTCGCACCATGAACACTCCCCTGCATGTCAAGATCGTCAACGATCTCGGCGCCAAAGGGGTGCCCATCAATTGGGGAAACGTTTACGAGGCTATTGAAGCAGGCATTGTCGATGGGCAGGAAAACTCCATCAGCACCTTTCTCATTCCCCATCTGGAAAAGGTTCAAAAATATATCGTTCTCGACAACCATTTCTACAGCGTCTATACACTCCTGATGAACGACGCCTGGTACCAGGCGCTACCGGACGACCTGAAACGCATTCTCCAGCGGGCCAAACGGCCCGCTGCCGTGGCCAACCGAGGCCTCTCCATCAGCAATGAAATATATAATCTCAATTATTTGCAATCCCAAGGGGTTACCATTACCATTCCATCAGCGGAAGAAATGAAACTGTTCCGGGAAAAAACCCGCCCGCCCGCCATTCAATGGCTAAACGAACATATCGGCAAGGAATGGGTCGAGGGCGCTCTGCAAGCCACGGCCGAAGCCGAAAAGCAACTTGGCTACCCATAAGTTATTATTTTCCAGCAGACAGTCCTGGCAACCGCTCAGCGACTGAGGCGACAGCCAACCGACAGGAGCGAAATGCCCCATGCTGAAACAAACTCTGCGTGCCAGCCAGAGCCTGCGGGTCAAAATCATGATCTTCATCGGCCTGATCATGTTTGCTACCATCGGGATCAGCGGCTTTCTTTATATCAACAGTTTTCGCACCAATTATCTGGAAGCGATTGAATGGCGCTCCGTCTCCCTGGTGCAAAGCCTTTATGTCGATATCCAATCCAGTTACCAGTACTTCGGCAACCTTGCCGATCCACAGCTCCTTCTCCAATCGACCTATTTTCAGTGCAAAAGACTCTATGAGGCAAATCGGGATATGGCTGTCGCTTTCGTCGCCATTCTTGACGAAAATGGGCTGATCATTTCCCACAATGACAAAAGCCGCTGGGGCTCCCGCCTTAACGACCCGGCACTGCTCTCCGCACTGCAGTCCAAGCAGATAAAAACTGTCCTCGTCGGCCCGAATTACCACACTCTCATTCCCATCACCACTGAAGATGGTCACGTTCTGGGAGCCATTGATGTCGGCCTGCCCCAAAACGTCGTCACTCAGAAAATTGAGGACAGCATGCGTAGCGCAATTCTCATTTGCCTCGCCTTGTTTCTGGTGGTGTTCTTGCTGGTCTGGCTATTTATCAAGCAGGCGATTTACCGCCCCATTGCTCATCTCATCGAGGTCACCACCGATATCGCCAATGGCAACCTGACCCGCGAAATCGCGGGGGAGAAAGTCAAAGAATTCAAAGAACTGTCCTCCAGTCTGACGCACATGCGCGATTCCATCCGGCAAAACATCAATGAAATCGAACAGAAAAACCAACAAGTCAAAGCCCTGATCGCCTGCTCTCCGGTCGCCCTACTCAGCGTCGATGAGCATGGCGCAGTGGCCATTTGGACGGAATCCGCCGAGCGTTTGTTTGGCTGGCAGGCCGATGAGGTGACCGGGCAACCACTGCCCATTATTCCGGATTCAGCCCAGGATCGCTTTAACGAAGTCTTCGCCAGAGTCTGCCGAGGGGAGGTAATGCTGGGGCAGGAGTTCCAGCAAAAACGTAAAAACGGCACCCTGTTTCATGCCTCCATGTCGTCCTCACCGATTCGCGACAGCAACGGAGTCATTGTCGGAATCATGACTTCGGTCGAGGATATCAGCACCCGCATCGCCCAGGAGAAGGCTCACCAGGAGATGCAGGAGCAACTGCTCCAGTCCCAAAAAATGGAGTCGGTCGGTCGCCTGGCCGGCGGAGTGGCCCATGATTATAACAATATGCTCGGGGTTATTCTCGGCAGTGCCGAACTGGCGCTGATGAAAATGGAGGAATCGGACGCCAATCGCCACTATTTACAGGAAATTATCAATGCCGCCCAGCGCTCGGCGGATATTACTCGGCAACTCCTGGCCTTTGCAAGAAAGCAGACCATTGCCCCCGTGGCGCTGGACCTCAACGACTGCATCAGCAACATGCTGAAAATACTGCGCAGACTGATCGGGGAAAACATTGAGCTGGAATGGCTCCCGCAAAGCACATTGGGAATGGTCAAAATGGATGCAACCCAGATTGATCAGATTTTAGCCAACATCTGCATCAATGCTAAAGATGCCATGCCGACCGGAGGGAAAATCACCCTGCAGACCCGGTCGGTCAAAATCGATCAGGAATATTGCGACCGCCATCACGGTTTTCAACCGGGAGAGTTTATTTGCCTTAGCATCAGCGACAACGGACTTGGGATGGATCGGGAGACGAGGGAAAAGATATTTGAGCCCTTTTTTTCCACCAAAAAGATCAATGAAGGGACCGGACTGGGGCTGGCCACCGTTTACGGCATCATCAAACAGAACAATGGGTTTATCAACATTTACAGTGAACAAGGGATAGGCAGTACCTTCAACATCTATTTCCCTGAACACCACGGCGTCGCCGGAAAAAAAGAGGTGCTCCCGCCGGGCGCAATCCCTTCCGGCCACGGAGAACTGGTGCTGCTGGTCGAAGACGACAAAGCCATTCTGCAGATGTGCCAGCAGATCCTCCTCAGCCTGGGCTATCAGGTGATCTGTTCACAAAACGCCAATCAGGCCCTTGAACTGGTCCGCAGCGGTCAGCTGGATATCCGGCTGTTGATTACCGATGTTATCCTTCCCGACCTGAACGGTCGGGAATTATCACAACAGCTCAAACAGGTCTACCCAGAGTTGAAAATTCTTTATATGTCCGGCTATACCGCCAACGTCATTGCCCACAGTGGCGTATTAGAGGAAGACGTTAACTTCATCCAGAAACCCTTTTCCAAAAATGAACTCGCCGCAAAGGTCGCCGCAACGTTGGCAACTTCCGCTTAATGTGAAGCAACAATCTGACGACTCGTTACCATAACCGGGTCAGCGTGTCTGGCCGGGACGATCTCTGCTCAGCCGTTGCGGATCTCGGAGAGGGTTTTGGCCACCGTGAGCGCTTCCGGATCGACCTGCAGTTCGATGATCGCCGGCAGGTTGGCCTTGCGGGCACGTTCCAACGCCCCGGCAAAATCTTCGCTGCGGGTGACCTTCTCGCCATAGCCGCCGAATGCTTTGGCATACGCGACGAAATCCGGGTTGCGCAAGGTTGTGCCGCTGACCCGATACGGGTAGTTCCGCTCCTGATGCATGCGGATGGTGCCCAGGATGCCGTTGTTGACGATGATGGTGATGATATTGGCGCCAAACTGGACGGCGGTGGCAAATTCTTGGCAATGCATCATGAAGCAACCATCCCCAGCCACACAGACCACGTCGCGCTCCGGATATTGCAATTTGGCCGAAATCGCCGCCGGCAGACCGTAGCCCATGGAGCCGGAGGTCGGCGCCAGCTCGGTCCGAAAGCCCTGGTAATGATAGAAGCGATGCAGAAATGCCGCGTAATTCCCAGCCCCATTGGTGATGATGGCATCATCGGGGAGGGTGGCGGAAAGCTGACTGATCACATGAGCCATTTTGACATCGCCGGGAGTATCAAAGGGCTCTGCGAATTGCAGATAGTTGGCGTGCCCGCAAGCGATCCAGGCACTGTTGTCGACACCATTGATCGGTTCCATGGCGGCCACAGCAGCCAGAAACGAAGGCTGTGATGCGTTGATGGCCAGGTCAGGCCGATAAACCCGCCCCAGCTCATCCGACCCGGGGTAGACATGAATCAGCTTTTGAGTGGGACAAGGAATCTGCAGCAGTTTATAGCCGCTGCTTGCCATCTCACCCATGCGCGCCCCGAGCAACACGATCAGATCGGCCTCGGCCATCATTTTAGCAAGATTGGGGTCAATGCCGATGCCGACATCGCCGACATAATTAGGGTGCCGGTTGGGCATGTAATCCTGAAAACGGAACTCGTTGGCAACCGCAATCCCGTTGCGCTCGGCAAAGCGAATCAGGTTGTCCGTCGCCGTGGCGTCCCAGGGATGGCCGCCGACGATCACCAGCGGCTTGGCCGCCTCTTCAAGCATGCTGCGGAATGCGGCCACATCGTCCAACCCGGCGCGCGCCTCGACTTTGGTGTAGGGTTTACAGTCGGCAACCTCGGCATAGGCGGACTGGACGTCTTCCGGCAACGCAAGCACGACCGGTCCGGGGCGGCCGGAGGTGGCGACATGATAGGCGTGGCTGATGTATTCCGGAATGCGTTCGATCTGATCGATCTGGGCCACCCATTTTGCCAGCGGTTCATACATCTTGCGATAGTCCACCTCCTGAAAGGCTTCCCGATCAACCATATGCCGGGCGACCTGCCCGATCAACAGAATCATCGGCGTGCTGTCCTGCTGGGCGATGTGCACCCCGGCAGACGCATTGGTTGCGCCGGGACCGCGGGTGACCATGCACACGCCGGGCTTGCCAGTCAGCTTACCATAGGCTTCGGCCATGATTGCAGCCCCGCCCTCCTGGCGACAAACCACGGGTTCGATCTCTGGGACATCAACTAAACCGTCGAGCACGGCAAGAAAGCTCTCGCCCGGAACAAAAAACACCCGTTCGCAACCGTGAATCTTCAATTGATCGATCACAATCTGACCACCATGGCGCATACCTGCTAAATTTTGCATGGGCTCCTCCGCCAGCATCTGCTGTGAGACTGGAAATAATAATAGACTCGTTGGACGTTAATTGAGCCGACCCATCATGTCAACAGATAATAAGAATTCACAGCTAGACATCATTAAAAACATTAATAAAACAAGCATCTTACACAATTCATATTATGAATATCCACATATCTGAAAGCGGATTTTCCGGGTGCCTTAATTACACAGCCCCCGGAACCAGACTAGTGTCCTGTTCAGTTAGTTATTTGTATTAATTTTGAGACATTTTTGTTGCTGTCAAGGCGTGCCGCCGCAGGCCTGGCCAAAGTAACCGCAGTTGACTCATAGCCCCTCCTCCATTGTCAATTGAGTGGTTTATTCTACAGTGATCTATGCCACGTCAAACAATCTATCACGCATATGACATGTTATAAGTCGCCGAGCTCTTGACAATATTGTAAACTAGTTTACAATATATCCAAAGCAGTTAACAAATGGGGGCTACTATGTGGACAAAGAGCTACAGCAAGACAGTTGAAAACCTGAACGCTGCTGAGGTTTGGAGCGTTTGGACTGATGTCAATCACTGGCACACCTGGCAAGATGATATCGAATTTGCAAAGCTAAATGGTGAATTCAGAAAAGGCGGCTTGATCCATTTCAAACCAAAGGGTGGTCCAAAGATCAAACTTGAACTTACTGAGGTCAAACCCAATTCCGTTTTTGTTGACCTTACAAGATTTCCCTTCGCAAGAATGTTCGATTCACACGAAATAATTGATCACGGTGAAAATTTAGAAATTAAGTCAACAATTCAAATTGATGGACCACTGTCTTTTTTATGGAGGAAGCTCGTTGCCGAAAATGTTGCAAATGGGCTTGAACAACAGACAGATAAACTTATTGAAAAGGTTAAAAATGGCTGAGTCTTCTCCCTTCAGATACAACAAGGCAGACGATAGCACAGGGTTCCTGCTATGGAAAATCACTGCAATTTGGCAAGCAAGGCTAGAGAAAGTATTGGCCGAATTCGGCATTACACAGACCCAATATGCCATTCTTGCATCTTTAAGATGGTTTGAAGAAAAAGAAGGGCCTATAACTCAGACACAGTTAGTTGAGCATACAAAAATCGATAAAATGACGGTTTCGAAAGCAATTCGACGGCTTGAAAGCAAAAGTTTGGTCTTGCGCGAGAGGTCGACAATAGACAGCCGAGCAACAAATGTCCGTTTCTCAAAAATAGGTCTGGAGATAATTCAAAAAGCCATTGTTGCCATAGAGAGTGCCGATGAGGATTTTTTTTCCTGTTTGAATGAAAAACAACTTGCGACATACAAGTCTCTGACATCAATTGTAATATCAGGAAATGGCTTATAACATCAGCCTTCAGCGCAGCGCCAGGGCCGAAAGTGGCGAAGCCGATTTTCCAACAACATTGGAGCATAGGGCTATTCTACACCCTCGTGATATTTCAAAATCAACCATGGGGTCGTATCAATGACATTCGAATTTGATGGTGAAAAATACAAAGCTGCATCAAGGCATCAAAAAGAATGGGGGGCTAAATTGATTTCGGAATTAACCCTCACTGGCTCTGAACATATTCTTGATCTTGGATGTGGTGATGGCGCTATCACATTTAAATTGGCAGAAGAAGTTCCAAATGGGACTGTCCTTGGAATTGATGCATCGCAAGGAATGATTGAAACGGCAAGAAATACACATAAAAAGAGCAACCTAAATTTCGAAAAACTTGACATAAACAATATTTGTTTTAAAGAAAAATTTGATCTCGTCATCTCAAATGCCACTCTTCACTGGGTAAAAGACCACGATAATTTATTATTCAACATGCATAATGCATTACGAGGCAACGGCATACTCCGTGTCAATTTTGCAGCAAATGGAAACTGTGCCTCTTTTTTCAAAGTTGTTAAACAAGCAATACAAACCCCTCCGTACGCCGACTACTTCGAGAACTTTGTTTGGCCTTGGTATATGCCAAACATTCAAGAATACGAATTACTGATAAAAAAATCTCCCTTCGCTGAGGCAACTGTCTGGGGAGAAAATGCAGACCGATACTTCCCCAATATTGAAGAAATAGTTAAATGGGTAGATCAACCAAGTATTGTTCCCTTTATTGACTGTATTCCTGAAAACGACAAGAAAGCGTTTAGAGATACCGTTGTTGAAAAACTGATTCAAGAAACAATTCAAGAGAATGGCACCTGCTTCGAAACATTTCGCAGGATCAACCTAAAAGCAAAAAAAATATAAAGAATAAGGATAGATAGCGCGAGGGACGAGCGGGAAGCCTTTCATGTCTTTGATTGTGGTCATGCAGGTGTGATCGCTACACCGGAAAACCTGATTCGCCAGTTCTTCAGCCGTTGAAAGATCGGTCTCACTGTCCATGAGCTTATTTTTTGCGTCCATCCCCCACCTTTTCATGCTAGTATTTTTTTTATTTTTTGGTCTGTTTGCTTTTGATTAGATGATTATTTTTATAATCGCTATAGCGATTTTTGTCAAGAAATAATTCGCTATTGAGGGGTTTTTTTAGTGGTTGGCTCTCGTATCAAATTAATAAGAACTCAAAAAAAACTTACCCAAAAGGCTTTTGCAGAGGCCTTATCAACATCGGCGGGCTATATAAGCGAGATCGAATCCGGCAAAAAAATGCCAGGCGGTGAACTACTCACCTCGCTAAAGCGAATTTTCAACATTGATCTAAATTGGCTTCTTAATGGCGAGGAAGATCTACCACATCAAAAAATAAGCCCCTCAGACACACTTACTCAAAATCTATCACCAGAGCATCTTTTACTGATCAATAGCTATGATGCAGCTGAAGATTCAATCAAAGACGCTGCTTTAACAATTCTCAAAAATTCTGCGGAGAAGTCAAAAAGCACCGATCGGAAGGACTCAAGCTGTCCAAAGCTGAAATCTGGGTAGAGTTGAGGCGACTGGGGTGGGGCGAAAATCTAAAGAGATAACAGCTCAAGGTAGATATCAGGTTAAAGAGAAAAGTCTAGAAAAAAACAGCTATATACTGAAATAAAAAATCAAATTATAATCCATCTCAAAAAAAAGTGTTGTAAGACGGCCAATATAAAGCATGTTACATACTCTTTTTAGGAAAAGATATGATCACCCTAACAAAGAAAAGAGTTCTTAGTGTAGTTGGAACTATTTTATTAGGAGCAATCGGTAGCGGCTTATGGAATATTGCGATAGATCCATTCTTTTCTTTAATAGGAAGAAATATAATTTATTTCGGTTCATTTGGATTTAACATTGTAAGAAATCTTTTTTATATGGACATCGCAAAAGGCCACCATGACCAATCTTCTTTGTTGATATTGGCAACAATGTTATTTGTAGGAAGTTTTTTACTAGGAAATAATTTTCCATTTAAAAAACGGACAGAAAAACAAATCAATGAATATAGAAATAAAATAATATCAAAAGAATTAGGAAAAAATATTAAGTTAGATGATATTGAATATTTAGAAGTTCTAGAAAGATTCACATTAAAATTTAAATTTAAAGTCTATTTATTCTACATTTTCTTTTTTTCAATGTTTGTATTTAAATTCATTACAAATTCATACACAAATAAAACAATAACAGACTTCAACCAATCATTTCTAATCTGCAAACCGTACATGGAAACAGGTGAGGAAAATACAATAATGTCTAAATTTTACCAAATTCAATCAAAAGAAGATCTTGAGGTAATTATTAAGCGATTAAACGAAATTGCAGAGGAAAATAATTTGAAATTACCAAATATTTTTCTAATCTAAATATAAATGTAATTAACCGGACTGGTGATACAGGAGCAATTCTCCAAAAGGTTCCTACTCAAATGCACCATCCCGTTGCAGCCGGTCATCACAAACCGTTATGCATTTAAAAAAATGAATTCATACCTAAAAAACATTGAACATGCAGCAACCAAAATCTTTGAAGCTATCAATCATGAAAAAGACAAACTCATGTCTTTGATTCAGGAAAGAAATAGTGCACTAAAAGAACCAGAGTATTTAGAAAGGCTTGGGTGGGATTGCGATTTGCAGGAGGATTTTGATGAAACAAGAGTTATGAATTTATTTGATAGAGCAGCAGAAGCAAGGATAGCTCTACCGGCAAAACTTGATGAGATTGATAGCCAAATTGAAAACATCACAAACAATATTTTCTTGCATGAATCCTCAGAGCGAATTTTGTGTGGGGCAATTCTTCAATTTTCCAAACAGGGAATCTCTGTCGTCCATGGAAATCTTGCCAATTGTCCTCCAGGGCGAAAAGTTGGAACACAAGATTTAAAAGACGTTATTTGGCAAGCTCGAAATCACGCAATACATCATGAAGAGAGCCCCAACCATAATCAGAACGTACTAAATTGCTTCAGTCTTCTTGAGGCAGATTTTGGAACTATTTTTTCTTTACAAAACCATCCTGGAACTAATTTATCAAAAGAAGTCATAGAAACATTGCATTGGAATGGTTTTGAAACGTTCAGTGAAGACATGCTGTTGTTATTATAATAAAAAATGACATCACCTGCGGGTCAACTTGACTACGAGAAAGTCGGTGGTGCTGACGCAGCTGGTTCAAGATTAACCTTAACGTTATGTGCAAAAGAGGAATCAATGGCAATATTAAGGAAAACCATACAACGCGAAATCAAAGACTTACTTGATTCGAGCTTTTTCACCTCTGATGATTTTGAATATATATTCGGTAATTCAGAAAAAGATGAATACATAATAAGCATTATTTTTATTCACGACAAAACTTACAACTACAATGTTTCAAAAAGTTTAGGAAAAAATGAATTTATTGTTATAAGAAAACCCGGAGAAATTGAAGATATTCAAGCATATATTTGCAAAGATTTATCTGAATCAATTTCAGGAATTTTGGAGTGGTGTCACGAAGTAAGAAATGAATTAAAAGCGACCAAGCCAACATATAGTGAGATTGAATCTTTAAAGAAGTTAATATACGAGCAGATTAAAGGTACTGACGAAGAAAACGGGGAGTTCTCTGTAAAAGAAATAAATGAATTAAGAAAAAAATTTCAGGATCTTGAAAAAAGAGTCGAAGATCTAGAAAAAGAAAATATCATTACTAAATCTCAACTTGAGGAATTTAAAACTGGAATATCTCAAATTTCCGAAGATTTAGAATTCTACCCGAAAGAAACGTGGATAAAAACGGCAACAAATAAAATTGGAAAACTAGTTATTTCAATCGGAAAATCAAAAGAGGGGCGAGCTATTTTGGCTGAAGGCGCAAAAAAACTTCTTGGTCTGTAAGAGTAAGCAGAAAATATGTCTGTGCAAAATTAAAAAGCAAAACCAAATTGAGGCGGTCGGCAAACAGTTCGTCACCACCGGATATCATGAACCGTTAGCTATTAAGTATAGGAGGAAAAATGAAAGAATTTAAAGTTTCATCTGAGGAATTTTCTAAATTAACATTTTTCCAACGACTATTAAACCTAACATATAAAATGAAATTAGTTACAGTCATTGGGACTATCTCTTCAATAACTGCCATGACAATAACTATGAGTGTTATCAGTCAAGAAAAATCTTCAATATATTATACAAATAATGAATCTATAAAGATGATTAATAAATTGGATACACTAAGCATAAAAAACAATGAATTAGAAAAATCAGTATCTACATCTATTAAAAATTTAGATGGATTAACCAAAATTGATCGAGATAAATATTCTGATATCGAAAAAAAATTAAAAATAATACAACTTCAAATAGAAGAAAGTAATAGGGTTAAAAAACAGATAGTCGAGTTAATGAAAAATGAAAATTTAGAAAAAAATGAACCTAAAAAAAGTAGTTTACTTTACAATATTTTCAGCATTACTGAAGCGAACGCTGCAGACGAAAATAAGGTTCAAATAGATAATTTAATCCCAAAAGTGATATCGAAAATCCAAATCCTTTTATTGGTCTTGGCGCTACTTGCAATGGTATATTTAGTGTCAATAATTAGTTTACTAATCTCTAGAGATCCAAAAAAAGTAGATTTATCTGCAGACGTTATTAAAACATTGACCGGTTTTTTTATCGGCGTTGCAACAACTATGGCTGCCTAAAATGTAGCTACGATGTTGTGCGATGGGCGGTTCGGAGTACTTTGTTTTTTTAAAATAAAAGCTATCCAACAAAAGACAAAAGCTACCTTGAGAGCTACCTCGTCCAACAGACGAAAGAAAAAATTACGGGTAGCCAGCATGAGCTAACTACCCGTTTTTGTTATGGCGGAGAGGGGGAGATTCGCCCACTACGGATTTCGCTTCACGCTCAACCCTGCGTCGGCTCCCCTTCGTTCGCTGACGCGGCCATCCCTGGCCGCTTTTCTGACATTAAGTCAGCGCTCACTGCGCTTCGAATCTCCTGGACTGCTGATAACAAAAAAGCCCCTACCTTACGGCAGGAGCTATTTTTGTTATGGCGGAGAGGGGGAGATTCGAACTCCCGGTCGCTTGCGCGACAACAGATTTCGAGTCTGTCACCTTCGGCCGCTCGGACACCTCTCCATATTTATTCTTAAACCAGCTTTCTTGCCTTATTCCGTGCCCGTAGACGCTGAAAAAAACTTTTAAGCTGGGTGCTGCATTCCTGTTCCAGAACCCCTTCTTGCACCGCAACGCGATGATTGAAGCGTTCATCTTCCGCCAGGTTGTAGATGGAACCGACGGCTCCGACCCGGGGATCCCGGCAGCCGAATACCAGGTTCGGAATCCGCGCCAGGATGATGGCGCCCATGCACATGACACAGGGTTCCAGGGTCACGTACAGCGTGCAATCCAGTAACCGCCAGGAATCAAGCTTTTGCGCAGCCTGACGGATGGCGATCATTTCCGCATGAGTGGTCGGATCATTGCTGGTTTCGCGCAGATTATGGCCGCGGCCGACAATTTCACCGTTGTACACGACAACAGCGCCGATGGGTACTTCATCCAGCTCTTCAGCCAGGGCAGCCTCGTTGAGAGCCTGCTGCATAAAGTACCGGTCCTGCTCCTGCGTTGGGTTCATTGATCTTACCCTCTGGTGCCTCAATCGGGCAGGTTTGTGCTTCTATCATGAAAACGAATTTAATTCAAGCAGAATGACGCGCTTTGAGCAACCGTTGCGGCCAGTCGGTGCAAATGAAAAAAGCTCCGGCCGCCAGCAACTCCAGCGCCTGAGCCTCATCATTGACCGTCCATGGATTAACCGGTATACCGGCTGCACTCAGTTGGCGCACAAAGTCGGCATCTATCAAGCGCTGATCGGGATGGTAAGCGTCACAGCCAAGCGCCCTTAAATAGTTCACCACCTCCGGCGGATGAGCCCCTTCCACCAGAGCCGCAGTCGCAAGATCGGGGGCCTGCTGATGGACCTGGCGCAGGTAATCATGATTAAAGGAGGAGATCAGTACCAGCTCCTCTATACCGGTCTGGCGAAGAAGTTCGAGCACCGTTGCCACTATCCGGGCATCAGCCGCGGTGCCACGTTGATCCTTGAGTTCCAGGTTGACCGGGAAATCATGCTGGCGGCAATAACCAAGAGCTTCATCCAGCCGCAATATGCGCTGCTGTGCGATCTGCAACAGATCTTCCCGAGCAACCTCGCCGCTTTGAATGGTGCCATACGGATCGCTGTGGATGAACCAGGACCCGGCATCCAGATCGGCCAATTCGCCCCAACTGAATTCGGTCAGCCGCAACCCGGCTTTGCTGCGGAGGGCTTCTCTGGCAAGGATATCGGTGGTGCGCACCAGAGTATCATCATGAAACAGGACGGCCACGCCATCGGTGGTCAGCTGGACATCGGTCTCCCAGAGCTCGGCACCACAGGTTCTGGCTTTGACCATGGCCAAAGAGGTATTTTCCGGGGCGATGGAACGGGACCCGCGATGGGCACAGACCAGCCCCGGTGCGGAAAAATGTTGGAAAAACGGCTTTGGCATAAACCTTCCCTGAACGCTGTGCAGCCTGCCCTGCTCGCAAAATATACGCTTAAACTTTTCAATCATTAAGTTTTCAGATTAGCACCGATCTTCCGCTACAGAAGAACCTCCCCCTTCACAAAGGAGGGGGGATTTGGCAGCCAACACAAAAGTCGAATCCCCCTGAATCCCCCTTTAAGAAAGGGGGAGCCGACTTTGCGGAAGAGTCGTCTTAATCAGTTTAAGTTTTCAGATTGAAAACGAGCAATTTTCCGTTGTGGCAAGGACATCAAAGGCTTGCTCGGAGGCGTACCCCGTCGCCGCACAAGTAAGCCCGCAGATTGACGCTGCTACAGCGGAAAAGAGCCTCTTCCGGGTGGAAACTAGCTAGTTGCCATCCGGAAACTCCGCAGGGCAACGGCTAAGTTTTCAGATTGGAAACGAGCAATTTTTCGTTGTGGCAAGGAAATCAAGGGGGTGCGCGGAGGCGTAGTACTTTACGCCGCACAAGAAAACCCGCAGATTGACGCTGCCACAGCGGAAAAGAGCCTCTTCCGGGTGAAAACTAGCTAGTTGCCATCCGGAAACGCCGCAGGGCAACGGCTAAGTTTTCAGATTGGAAATGAGCAATTTTTCGTTGTGGCAAGGAAATCAAGGGGTTGCGCGGAGGCGTAGTACTTTACGCCGCACAAGTGAACCCGCAGATTGACGCTGCCAGAGCGGAAAAGGGCCGTTTCCGGATGAAAACTAGCTAAAGCATAACCGAACTGCTCCAGAAAAGAAAACGTGAAGCATGGAGGGCCAAAAATCTGCCGCCACACTTCACGTCTTGCTTTGCGCTATGCTCAGCGCCCCATCCAGCCGCCGTCCACGACCATAACTTCGCCGTGCATGTAATCCGCAGCGGCCGAGGCCAGGAACACCACGGGCCCGGCAAAATCTTCTGGGACGCCCCAGCGCCCGGCCGGAATCCGTTCCAGGATCGCCTTGCTGCGGACCGGATCGTCCTGCAGGGCCTGGGTGTTGTCGGTTTTGATATAACCGGGGGCAACCGCGTTCACGTTAACCCCGCGTCCGGCCCATTCATTGGCCAGGGCTTTGGTCAGTTGGCCGATCCCACCCTTGCTGGCGGCATAGCCCGGCACCGTAATCCCGCCCTGGAAAGTGAGCAGAGAGGCGGTAAAAATAACCTTGCCGGAGCCGCGTTCGAGCATACCGCGACCGATTTCCTTGGAGAGGATAAACTGTGCGTTCAGATTGACCTCGATCACTTCGTCCCAGATTTCGTCCGGATGTTCTGCGGCCGGGGCACGCTTGATGGTCCCGGCATTGTTCACCAGGATATCGATGACCGGATGGTCCTTGGTCACCCTGGCAATAAACCCGCGCAATGCGCTACGGTCGCTGAAATCACAGCGATAGCCGGAAAATTTCCGGCCGCAGGCTTGGACGGCTTTTTCCACCTCGCTGCCGGTCTCTTCAAGAGAGGCACTGACGCCGATAATATCGGCGCCGGCTTCAGCCAAACCAACGGCCATGGCCTTGCCGATACCGCGTTTGCAGCCGGTGACCAGAGCGGTTTTCCCGACCAGGGAAAATTTATCAACGATACTCATAGCATAACTCCTTCAGAAAAAATGGAATCACTAGACAAGTTTCACAATACAAAACAGCTTGCAACTATTATGAAACCAAAAATTTTAAAAATTCTATCATGTCTGGAGCAAAGATCTAGAGATTAAAATCTATATACCGATAAGTTAAGTAAAAATCATTTCTTACTTGAGAAAAATACAAAAAGCTGAAAAAGGATTATTTTTGACGATGATTTAGTTCCATGATACAAAACCAACTATCGTATTTTAAAACTTCTTGTTTTTCCATCATGGAGGATCGCATGCAATACCTGGAAGAGATGTTCAGCCTGAAGGGGCAAACCGCTATCGTCACCGGAGGCGCTGGAGCTATCGGCACCGTTATGTCCGCCGCACTGCTGAAGGCCGGAGCCAATGTGATGATCTGGAGTCGGAGCCAGGAATCGATTGATGAGGCTGTCGGCAAACTCAGCACCAGCGAACAACCCACGGGTGAACTGTGCGGCGAACGCTGCGACACCGGCGATGAAAAAGCTGTAGCGACTGCCCTGCAGAATGCCATCGACCGCTTCGGCAAAGTTGATATCCTGATCAACGGAGTCGGTGGCGGCTCGGGTAAATCGGCCTTTATCGATGCCGATATGGCCACCTTTGAAAAAGTCCTCCACATGAACCTGGTGGCCGGACTGATGATCCCAACCAAGGTCGTGGCCGACTACTGGATCAAGTCCGGCATCCGTGGCGCGGTCATCAACATCACCTCCATGGCCTCATACAATCCCCTCTCCGGCGTCTGGGGCTACGATGCCGCGAAGGCCGCAACCCTCAACCTGACCGTTGCCACCGCCAATGAGTTCGCCCAACATGCCATCCGGGTCAACGCCATTGCCCCGGGCTTTTTTATCGGTAAACAGAACAAAGCCCTGCTCATTGACCAGGAAACCGGCGAATACACCGACCGCGGCAAAGCGGTGATCAACCACACCCCCTACGGCCGCTTCGGCGATGTCGAGGAACTGGCCGGGGCAACCCTGTTCTTGGCCAGCAACAAGGCCGCAGGCTTTGTCACCGGGGTCTCCATTCCGGTCGACGGCGGCTACCTGGCCCACAATATCTAAACCCAGGGCCAAGAGCGCACAATCAAGGGTGACTAAATAAAAGAGGGGCAACCGCTAAAGTCGCCCCTCTTTTCTGTTCAGATCTCGATAACTGCTTTGACCACACCGGTTTCCGGCTTGGTCCAGCTGGCGAACTGATCCAGGGTTTCGTCGAATTGGCAACGATGGGTCACCATCGGCCCGACATTAACCTTCCCTGCGTCCATGCACTCCATGACCCACTCGAAGTCTTCCTTGTTGGCATTACGGCTGGACAACAAGGTGGTCTCGCGTTTATGGAATTCCGGATCGGGAAAGGTGATATCCGCAGTCACCAGACTGACCAGGACATAGCGGCCGGTATGAGCCAGCAGCAGGAAGCCGTCCATCATCGCTTTGGGGTTACCGGTACAGTCGAAGATAACCGTGGGGGAATCACCGTTGGTCAATTCAGCCAGGCGGGCCTTGGGATCATCGACACCGCTCTGGATGGTCTGGGTGAAGCCCAGATCGTTTTTGGCCACGGCCAGCCGTGTGGCGGAAACATCCATCACGATGACATCGCCGCCAACGGCGCGGGCAAACTGCATCAGTCCCAGGCCGATGGGACCGGCACCGACCACCAGAACCTTCTCTCCCGCCTGAATCTGTGCCCGCCGGACCGCATGGGCACCGATTGCGCAGCACTCCACCAACGCCAGCTGATCCGGAGTCAGGGTACTGTTTTTGATCAGGTTCTCAACCGGTACGGCCATGTATTCACACATGCCGCCGTCGCTATGAACACCACGCAGGTTGATGTTGACGCAGCAGTTGGGTTTGCCGTTGCGACAGGCGATACAGGTGCCACAGCCGATCACCGGGACAATACAAACCTGATCACCAACCGCCAGCCCGGTCGTCCCTTCGGGCAGCTGCTCGACGATGGCGGCCAGTTCATGCCCGAGAACCCTGGGGTAGTTGAAAAATGGCTGATTTCCGGCAAAAGCGTGCAGATCAGTTCCACAAATACCGACACGGGTGATGCGCACCAGGGCCTCTCCCTCTTTGGGAACAGGAACCGGCTGATCGCTCATGACAAATTTACCTGGTGTTTCACAGGTCAGTGTTTTCATTGTTTCCATAACATTTATCCTTCTACAGCGGCATAAACTCCCCAAATGGTCAATAGCCGCCTATCTGGCCATAACTCGGGGGCTAAAAAACAGGGAGCCGCCGTAATTCAGCGGCCCCCTGGGCAGAACAATTTGTCAACCGCTTAAAACGGATCGACATATTTAGAAGATTATTCCTGGTTTTTGCGAATCAGGTCAACCAGGCCATTCTTATATTTAGCTTCGTACTGATCCTGCAGGTATTTGGTCTTTTCGATAAAGGGGGTAAGATCAGCAATCTGATTGAACTTGCACCAGCCTTTGTCGGTCATTTCCTTGACCATTTTACCTTCGTTTTCAGCCCAGAGCTTGCGCTCCAGTTTGCTGGCATCCTGAGCAACTTCTTTCAGGATTGCGAGGTTTTTATCACCCAATTTCTTGGCGGTGACTTTGCTCAAAGCAACCAGGTCAGGAGTCATCAAGTGCTTTGAGTAAGAGAAGTATTTAGACTGCTCATACAGCTTGAGGGAGTACAGGGTCACAGGGCTGTTTTCCCAGCCGTCCAGAACACCCTGTTGCAGTGCAGAGTAAACTTCGGACTGGCTCATCGGGGTGGCGATAGCACCTAATGCGTTAATGGCTTCGATAACGGTTTTAACCCCGATAACACGAATTTTCAGACCTTTAAGGTCTTCGGGGGTGTTGATCGGACGAACGTTGTTGATGAAAGAACGTGATCCACCATAGAAGTAGGTCAACGGCACAAACCCTCTTTTCTCCAGGGCTTTGGCCAGGATGTCACCAGCTTCACCATCCAACGCCTTGAACAACCCTTCTTCGGACTTGAACAGGAAGGGCAGAGCCAGGATGTCCATTTCCGGAACATAGGAAGAGAAAGCACCGGCAAACTGCTGGGCGATGTCGATGGTTCCCAACATGGCACCTTCAACCATCTCCTTGTTACCGCCGAGCTGGCTGTTGGGATAAACATCAAGCTTGACTTCGCCATTGGTTCTTTTTGCTATTTCAGTACTCATGTAGCGCAGGGCCATCGTCATAGGATGGTCCTCGCCGAGAGTGTTGGTTGCTCTCAGCACGATGGGAGCAGCAAAACTTGTACTTGCCACCAGCATTAACAGCGTTGTTAACAGAATCAGCCTCTTCATTGTCAAGCCTCCTAACTAGGGTTGGATGTAGCCCAGCATGGTTGGAATCCATGTGGAGAAAAACGGAAAAAAGATGACCAGCATTAAGACGATAACCATTGCCAACAGGTACTTCCAATAACAGCCCAGCACTTCGTTAAGGGAGATTCCGGAGATACCCGAGGCAACAAACAGCGCAATTCCGACCGGCGGTGTACACTGCCCGATCGCCATATTGACGATCATGGCAACACCGAAGTGAATCGGCTCGATCCCCAGCTTCATGACGATAGGCCAGACGATCGGGACCAGGATAATAATGATCGCCGAGGGATCAAGGAAAGTTCCCATCACCAGGAACAGGCCATTCAGCAGCAGCATGATGACCCACTTCGAATCGGAAAGACCAATGACAAAAGAAGCAATCTCAGCCGGGATATTTTCGGCGGTCAGTATCCAGCCGAACCCTGAAGCAGCAGCAACCGTAAAAACAACAACCCCGGTGGTGATTGCGGACTTAACGAAGATATTCGGCAGATCTTTGAAACTCAGCTCGCGATAGATAAAGAAGCCGACGATAAATGAGTAGACCGCAGCAACCACGGAGGCCTCAGTTGCGGTAAAGATACCGCCGACAATACCACCAACGATGATGACCACGGTCATAATGGCCAGGATGGAATCGAGGCAAGAGCGCACCAGTTCCTTAAAAGAAACCCGTGGTTCCGGCTCAATCTTCCGGACCTTGCAGTAGATGTAATTGACCGCCATCAGGCCGCCGCCCATGAGAATGCCGGGCAAAACCCCGCCCATGAACAGGCCGCCGATGGAAACCCCGGCGGTAACCCCGAGGATAATCATCGGGATGGAGGGGGGAATGATAATCCCGATGGAACCGGCGGTTGCCATAACCGAGGTCGCCATGTCGGAGCCATACCCTTTGCGCTTCATGGCCGGAATCAACAGGCTCCCGACCGCTGCCGTGTCAGCTGCAGCAGCACCGGAAAGGCCCGCAAAAAACATTGCCGCGGCAACGCTGGTGTTGGCCAGCCCACCACGGACATGGCCGATCAGAGCAGAAGAAAAATTGACCAGGCGCCGGGAAATCCCGCCCGATTCCATGAATCCGCCAGCCAGAATAAAGAACGGAATCGCAATCAGATGATAGTTCCCGCAGGAGCGGAACAGCTTAAGAATGATTGCGATGGTATCGATATCACTGGCGATAAACATAGCCAGCACGGTAGAGATAACCAAACCGAACGACACCGGCATCTGAAAAATCAGGAAGATTCCAAAAAAGATAAAAATCGCTGTTGCCATGAGCTAGAGTCCTCCCTCTTTTAATCGATGATCGCAGGATTGAAAGTACCAGTCAGCAGCTTTTCTGCAGTATGGACAAACATAAAAGCTGCAGACACCGGCAGGGCCGCATAAGCCCACATCATGGAAATAGGAAGAACATCCATCATCTGGACGATGTTCAGCTGGGCCAGGATAGTCCCTTTATAAACCAGGAAGGCATCAAACCAGAGCATGATTCCCCAGACCAGATAGAGGACCGCGCGGGCCAGTTTGCGGGGAAAATGCAGAATGAAGATATCAACATTAAAATGGGCCAGTTGATCGACTGCCAGGCTGGCGCCCAGGAAGCTCGACCAGACAAACGAATAGGTCAGCATCTCCTCTGACCAGGCAATCGGCGTGTGCAGAACGAACCGCGCCACGATCTGAAGTACACCACACAGCAGCATACTGACGAACAGGACGATCAAAACCCATTTTTCAATGAACTTGATCACCGTGTTCAATTTGTCCCACATTGCTATAACAGTCTGCATTACATACAACTCCTTTTATTCTGCCTTCTCGATTGAACTCGTCCTGGGCTTTTATTGTGAGATAAAATATGTACGGTATAACGTCAGATTGTATTTTTAAGCGCTGTTACTCTAATTTTTTCCTGTCAGATATTCATATATGGACTCAACAACAGGGATTCCGTCACGTCTGTTGCGGGCTTCCAGTTCCAACTCAATATCGCCGGGGACCAGAACTCTTTCCACGCCGGGCCAAGGCGGCTGTGCGTGCAGTTCATCGACCATGGCATCCATCTGCGCCATAAAACGTTCAGCGGCAATAAAGGTCTCCGGATCAATGGCAATAACCGTACTGGCCAGCTTTCTTTTCTGGTCATAGCCGTCATACATAGCCGCGATATGCGGGCCGAACTGGGCACCGAGCAGAACCCCGGTCAGCACATCCACCACCATGCCGATGCCATACCCTTTGTAGCCACCCAACGGAGTCAGACCGCGCACCAGATGCGGGTCTGTGGTTGGAACGCCGTTTTCGTCAAGTCCCCAAGTTTCAGGTATGGAAACATTCTTTTCACGAGCATGCAAGATTTTTCCATAAGCGACATTACTGGTCGCCATATCCAGGATAACGGCAGGATTTCTTTGGCAGGGGAAGCCGAAGGCCATGGGGTTGGTTCCGAAAAACTGGCGGGCACCGCCGAAAGGATTAACGCATTTATCAGTCTGCACAATGGCGATCCCGATCATCTTGTTTTCGATCGCCTGATTGACAAAATAAGACAACGCACCGCAGTGACTGCTGTTTTCAACCCCAACCATGGCAATGCCGCTCTCCTTTGCCAGCGCAATGGCATGGTTCATGGCTTCCTTGGTGGCGACATGCCCCATCCCATCGTCCGCATCGAAAAGCCCGCAACCGCTGCGCAAGGCTTTGAACTTAAAATTGGGGTTACCGTTCAGGCTCCCGGCTTTTAACCGGCGAACGTAATGTTCGGTCCGAATAACACCATGGGAGTATACGCCACGCAGATCGGCCTGGACCAGAACGTCTGCGGTCAGCTCAGCATGTTCCCTGTTCAGGCCTGCATTGGCCAACTTGGTCGACACCAGGGAAAGGAGTTCTTCTACCTTGACATAAACATCCTTATTCGATTCAGCCATCACGCATATCCTTTTGCCGGCGGGGCGATCCAAGTTTTCTTCCGGAAGCGGCTCTTTCTTGTTGTAGCGAACTCAATCTATAGGCTTAACTTGTTACGCAGTAACGATGTCCCCTTTGCGCAAGCTATTGCGGTCCTTGTTACAACAGAAAACTGCTCGTTTCCAATCTGAAAACTTAATTATTTCCATTCAGAGTTTCCAGATGGCAGCGAGCTAGCAGCCATTCGGCGTTTCCAAATGAAACCAATCCAGGTTCATGCAAACAAGTCTCATTTTAGGCAAGTCTTATGTTCCGCAATATAAAACTATGTTGCGAGTTTTTGTCAACCTCTAATTCCACCTTGTGCCTGACTTCATGAGCCAGCTCTTGCAACAGACCCTTTACACAGTAAATTTTGAACGATATGTAATCCCTCCCCATGCCAATCACCTGATTTTTAAATGATTCAGTTTGCACCAGTTTCTCTTGACAATAACCGCACTCAAAGTTTCATAATATAAAACTGGTTGCCAAATATTAGAAAAATGTGTTCATATTGCAGATGGCGCTCCAGCGATCAGTGCCATTGCACAATTCACCGAACATAGACTGCCGTTGCCCTTCGGCCGCGATGACGTCCCATGGCGCAAACAAACCCGAAGATCGACCCGCAAAACAGTCCGCACCGAACAGCTCTTATGGGCGTCAGCTCAATCTTTCAGCAGGAGGATTCACCATTATGGAGATCAGATACGCTGTCCATCCGGAACAAGCCAAAACAATGGACACAGCAACACTACGCGAACACTTTCTTGTCAAAAATCTGTTCCTGCCCGACCAGCTCAAACTGGTCTACAGCTTCAATGACCGGCTGATTATCGGCGGCGCCTGCCCGATCACCCCTCTGCCTCTGAAGGTTGATCAAAAAATCATCGGCAGCGACTTTTTCCTGCAGCGCAGAGAGTTGGGGGTCATCAATGTCGGCGGCCCAGGCGTTATATCCGTAGATGGGGAAAAGTTCGCCATTGATCCCAAAGACGGTCTCTATATCGGCATGGGGGCCAAGGAGGTTGTCTTCTCCAGCGTTTCCGCCGAACAACCCGCGAAATTCTACTTCAACTCGGTTCCCGCTCACGCCACCTACCCCACCACCCAGGCCCGGTTTGCCGATGCAAGCCCGGTTCAGTTGGGCGAGGCGGCCACGGGCAACCGCCGAACGATTCGCAAATATATTCATCCCGATGGCATCAAAAGCTGCCAGCTGGTCATGGGCATGACGTCGCTGGAGAGCGGCAGCGTCTGGAATACCATGCCGACCCATACCCACGAACGGCGCATGGAGGCCTACTTCTACTTTGAAATGAACGCAGAACAGGCCGTGTTTCACCTGATGGGACCACCCGATGAGACCCGTCATGTTATCTTGCGCAATGAAGAGGCGGTTATCTCCCCTTCCTGGTCGATCCATTCCGGGGTTGGCACCGCCAATTACACCTTTATCTGGGGCATGGCCGGAGAAAATCAGCTGTTCGATGACATGGACCACGTGGCAATGAAAGATTTGCGCTGACTTGAACAGTCCGAGCCCGCTTGCCCCTTTGTTCCGGAACATGGTCCGCACAGAAACGACGGATACTTAACCGCGGTTGACAAGAGGAATTCCAGATGAGATTCTTGTTGGTCATACACAAACAGCGTTAGATTAAAATAAAGGGTAACCAGATATGAGCGTTCAATCCATTGACCGCGCGTTCGATATCATTGAGCTTCTTTCCAGAGAATCCCGCAGTATCCCCATGACCGAAATCGGTCGCCGCCTGGACCTGCATAAAAGCACAGTCCACCGCTTACTGGCGTCCCTGCGCAACCGCGGCTATGTCGAACAGGAAGCCGAGTCCGGCAATTACAAACTGGGGCTGGGCTTTGTCGAGCTGGCCAGCCTTTACCTGAACAGACTGGAATTGAAGACCGAAGCCAGCCCATTTCTCAATGAGCTGGCAAGAGCGACCGGCCAGACGGTGTTTCTGGCGATCATGGATGGAACTGAGGTGGTCTACATTGACAAAGCTGAAGCGTACAACAGCCTGCGACGCTACACCATCATCGGCAAACGGCTCCCTCTTTATGCAACGTCTCTGGGAAAAGCCATGCTCTCCGGATGCAGCGACCACGAAATTGAAGAGCTGTATCCGGAACGAACCCTGCCCCGTTTAACAGCCAAAACACTGCCCACTTTTGACGCTCTGATGGCCGAAATCAGACAATCCCGCGAACGCGGCTGGGCCATTGATGACGAGGAGCGGGAACTTGGCACCCGCTGTATCGGGGCTCCGATTTTTGATTACCGCGACAGGGTCATTGCAGCGGTCAGCGTAGCCTGGGATGCAAAGGCGAACCCTGAGCTGACGTGGAAGGACTATTCCAAGCTGGTTATAAAAACGGCAGCGTCCATTTCAATAAAAATGGGATGTACAAGAAACAAGTTTCGTCAACTGGCTGCCTCCTGAGCGACCAGCCGAAGAATCCCGTCCTCATTCATAACCCGATATCACCCCCCCGGATCGGTTGTATGTCGGTCCATTTCACAATGGAGGAGAAGAATGGAAACACTTAAATTTAAAAACGGAGACCAAATTCCGGTCCTCGGCCTGGGAACCTGGAAATCTGCTCCCAACGAGGTCTACGGTGCGGTCAAAGAGGCCATTCGCCTCGGCTACCGTCATATCGACTGTGCTCATATCTACGGCAATGAGGCTGAAGTCGGCCAGGCCTTAAGCGAAGCATTTGAGGAAGGAATTGTCCGTCGCGAAGATATGTGGATCACCTCAAAGCTCTGGAATAGTGCGCACGCTCCGGAAGATGTCCAACCGGCCCTGGAGACCACACTCAAAAATCTGCGCCTGGATTACCTTGATCTCTACCTGATTCACTGGCCGGTTGCCATCAAAAAGGGACTATCTTTCCCTGCCACAGCAGACGACCTGATCTCCCTTGAAGAAAGCCCCCTTGCAGCCACTTGGCTGGCTATGGAGAAACTGGTCGAGGCGGGCCTGTGCCGCCATCTGGGCGTTTCAAACTTCAACATTCCAAAATTGCAGGATCTGCTGGCCAAAGCTAACCTGAAACCGGAAGTCAATCAGATTGAAATCCATCCTTACCTACAGCAACCAGAGCTGTTTGCTTACTGCAAAGAGAATGGAATCCTGCTGACGGCGTACTCCCCGCTGGGATCACCGGACCGGCCAGCCCGGATCAAGGAAGCTGACGAGCCGGTGCTGATGAAGGAACCGACCATTGTCGAAATCGCTGAAAAGCACCAGGTTTCTCCGGCCCAGGTACTGATCCGCTGGGCCCTGGACATGGGCACCATCGTTATTCCCAAATCGGTCAACCCGGTTCGCCTCAAGCAAAACCTGGCAGCCCCGGAAGTCACATTAACTCAAGACGATATGGCAAAAATCGCCAAACTCGATCGTAATCGGCGCTATTACACCGGAAACGGCTGGACTATTCCCGGCAGCCCCTACACCTGGGAGTCCCTCTGGGAAAAATAACAGGCGGTGGGTAAACAACCCGCCGGAGATTCCCTCCCCTGCATAAAAGGCCCGACCCGAGACACTTTTACTGATAAAAAGCGTCCGGGCCGGGCCTTTGCCATTTCCAACCCGGCAATTCACCCAGACCGCTTTGCGCGGCGCGCAAAACAGGCCAACAGCGGCAAATGATCCGAGGCCAGCGCGGCCTGGGAATCGCGGCAGACCTGCTTGGAATGCAACCGTTGCCGCGGTTCAGCCAGAATCTGATCCAGACAGAGCAACGGCCAGCGGGCCGGGAAGGTGGCTGGTGAGCGCAGCCGGCCGAAATGCCGTTGCAGCCAACGCAGCGGCCGCCCCCACAACAACCATTCATTGAAATCACCCATCAGAAACAATGGTGTGGTTTCCAATCCGGACAAATGGCCAATAACCTTTTTAACCTGATAGCGCCGCTCCGCAGGCCGCAGGCCGAGGTGGGTCACTGCTGCGCGCACCAGCTCCCCCTGCCAGTCGAGGTCGGCCAGCAGCAGACCACGCGGTTCATAATCCCGATAGCTGATATCATAGCGCCGGACATCAAGAAGCGGTAGTTTGGTGAGCAGGGCGTTGCCGTAATCCCCCGTTTCTTTCAACATGGTCGGTCCGGGGATCACTGTAAAACCGGTCAATGATCCCAACAGATCAAGGTCGTCGCCCGCCACGCGGGAATGATTGTCCACCTCCTGCAAACCGACCAGATCGACCTTCATTCGCGAGATGACCCCTGCCGTGCGCCGCAGGTCACGCACGCCATCCCGACCGATCCCCATATGAATATTCCAAGTCGCCAGCCGCAATGCCTGTTCGATCATTTCCGCTGCGCCTCCCGCTGCAGCAACAGGCGCCGGCCGCCATAAAAAACCAGACCGCCAAACAGCACTGCCAAACCGACCGGAATCAGGCTGCCCCAGCTCCATTCCGCGAGAGCCCGCTGCAACCCTTCCTCGAAAATCATGATCGCCAGAATGCCCGGGCACATTCCGATGGCCGTACCGAACAAAAAGGAGCGGGCGGAAATATGACTAGCGCCAGCGACCATATTGACCACCGTAAAAGGAGCGATGGGCACAACCCGCACCAGAGCAACCGCCAGCCAGCCTTTTTGGGCCAGTTTGCGACTGAGCCGGTTGATTTTTTTTCCAGCCAGCTTGCGCACCGCGTTGCTCCCCAGCCAATGGCCAAGAAAATAACTCGCCATCCCGCCGATCAGGCTACCGGAAAGGGCGAGGCCGAACCCCAGGTAAGGCCCGAAGCTCAATGCCGTGGCCAGAATCAGCAGGTTGACCGGCACCATCAGGCAACTGCCCAGCAAGTACAGACTCAAAACAATTGGGATGGCCAACGGGCTCTGCTGGACATATTGCGCCGCGGCGACGAGACTATCGACGCTAAGCCAGTGCCCCACCGGCGACCAGCGCCACAGCACCGCCAGAAGCAAAGCCAGCAGAATAACCGCTATGAATTGACGGGCTTTCTGGCGCGCATCACCGCTATCTTTTTCCCCGTTTTCGGCCCAGCCCAGATAAACCAACAGGGAATCAAACCCGATCGGCTGTTCCGGATCGGCAATCAGATCGGCCGGCAATGTCGCCAGCGCCGAACTACTGTCTGCGGGTTCCAGTTCTTTCAGGGTCCGGACCCCATCACCGGATAACGCCAACAAGGCACTCAGCGACCCGTCGCGCTGCCGCGCCTCGGCGACCGTGGCACAGTCCGTTCCCAAATGTTCAGCGAGCAGCCGCTGGCGAAAAACCTTAATGCCCGCCGCGATCTTTGCATTCTCCCTACCGTCCAGGGCGATATTGCACTCCGTATCAAAGCCCATGGAACGATTGCTGATATTCGCCGAACCAACCGTCAAAAGCACATCGTCCACAATCATCAGCTTACTGTGGACAATGATAAACTCCGGATCCAGCTGTCGCCGGTCGGGGTAGCAGACCCGCAAGCGACCATGACTGTCAGCCTCTTGCAAACGTTTTAGCAGCCGGTCACGGAGCAGGCCCATGGTCTCCTCTTCCAGCCAACCGGGACACTTTCTCGGCAGCACCAGCAGGATCTCCGGGCCGGTTTCCCGCTGCAAGGACGCGGCCAGGGCCTGGCCGATCACATGGGACGAAAAATACTGGTTTTCGATGTAGATCAGCGTCTTGGCCGCGGCGATTGCGGCCAGGTAAAATTGTTCAATCTCACGCACCTCCGTTGCCCCGTCATGTTCCGGTGCGGTGCGAAGAATGGTCAGGGGAATCTGTTCCAGATCGATACTGACCGATTCCGGCCAGGGGTCGCCGGCAACCTTTCCGGGCGGCGCCAAGCGGTCGCCGGTCGCCCTTTCCCAGCGCTGGCGAGCAATGTTGCCAAGAGCGGTTGCTGCCGCACCGCTCACAGCCACCTGCACGTCGTGGACCGGGCCGTAAGCCGTGCCGTTATCAACCCGCTGCGGATGCTCCGGCCGGTGCTCCGAAGTATCCCAGCGAAAACTCGCCAGGTCAAAACCACCGGTGAACGCAACCAGATCATCCACCACCACAATCTTCTGATGATGAGACGCCCCGACCGGGTGATTGTCATCAAGAGCAAAGCGGACCCGCTCGTGAGTCATCCAACCGAAGCTGAGCATGGTCCAGGCCTCACGCTCCAGCGAATAGAGCATGGAAAAATCCCACTCCAGGATATAAATATCCAGCTGCGGTTTCGTTCTGGCCAGGCCGTCAATAAAAGCGCCAAAGGACTCCTCAGTGGCGGCTTTGCCCCGGCGCAGCCGAATGCGGCTGTCGACATCCCAGCCAAGGATATAAATAGAGCGCTGTGCGGCCTCACACGCTTCGGCAACGGCTCGATAATAAGCCTCACCATCAATTAAAAACGCCAGTCTATCGGCGTCATAAATTTGCCCGCTCGGTTCTCCTGCAACTGAACTCATTGCCCGCCACAACCTCCTGGAAGAAAGTTTACGCCTAAAAATTTGCTGTTTTGAAAGAAAAACCCCAAAAACACGACATCTTTCTGGTAATAATCAATTTATCCCTTTTCTTGTATATTTTATCCGATTATAAATATATATACCAACTCGCATAAACACCTATCATTAGCCAGGACTGCTCAAGATCATGAAATGAATATTTTTTATCTTCCCCCACTATAACCCCGTTTCCAAGGAGATGTTATGCCTTCACAAGAATTCAAGCCGGTCGAATTGGTCGAACTCCATGACAGTGGCGTGTGTCTTTCGCCAGAGCATAGCAGTGAGGTGCTCGGCTGGCGCGAGTTTAAAGAATATGAAGGTATCGGCTACTCCCTGGCCGGAGAAGACATCTGTCGAATCGCCCAGATCTTTGGGCTCGACCCACAACCGATTCTGGCTAAATCCATCAAAGGTGAAATTCAGCGCATTGATCCGGAGTGTCTGGAATTCAAAATTGTCAAGAGCAGACAGGATCTCGGCCGCAAAACGGATTCCCGTCACTACGGCGCTATGGATCGGATAAATAACATCTGGGCGCGGATCGACGGCCCGCAATTGCTTCAACTCAAAGTCGAATTCATTCAGTTGGATGAAGAGCGTAAAGAAACCACTGCACTGAAAAAAATCAGCTACAGCGGCAGTTATTCGGTCTGGTGGGCTTAACCGGTTGTTGAAAAAGTCCACCCCGAGTCTTTTTCAAACTCGGTGGGGAAAAGATGCTTTTCCCCACCTCACAAAATCAATGAGTGAAAAGATCAAACCACCACGGCAGAAAGATTGGGAGGCGCACAGGTCAAGTTCAAACGCCGGCAGACATCCGCCAGCAGCCGGCGCCCTTCTTCACCCCGCCCCTGTCGAATCAGCAGCCGGTTCAACGCTGTTGCGGCGCGCAGTTCATAGAGCAGGGCGGCCTGCCTGCGGCTGATCTGCAGCGCTTGCCGCAGACAGGCCTCGGCCGGTTCGGCATTGCGGGCGGACAACCGCTGCAGACAGAGACCTTTATGCCGATACAGCTCTGCTTCGGCATGATGATCATCCAGCTGCTCAATCAGTTCAAAAGCCCGCTCAATAACCGCTAATGCGTCCTCTGTCTGTCCCGCACAACGCAGACTGTCCACTTGGTTTTCGAGGAAGATCACCGAGATTCCGCTCATCAGCGAAGCAACCTGCCTCAGACCCCTCTGGATATCCGTTAGCCCATCGGGCTGCCCCAGCATGGTCTTGGCCCAACCTTTCTCCACGGTTGCTCCCACCAGCCATAACGGGAAATCATGCTTTTGGGCCAGAGCAATGGTCCGCTCCGCCAGCTCCAGAGTTAACCTGGGCTGCCTGCGCATCCGCTGCAGAACCGTCAAGAACGTCAGAGCATAACCGAGACTGAAGGGATGACCACAGCGTTCGGCTTCGGCCACGGCCCGTTGTCCGGCGGCCAGCGCTTGCCTGTGAAAACCAAGCACACAGAGGTTCCAGGACAGATATCCACTGCCGGTGGCAAAGGCGTTTTCCCCGTAACTGCTCTCCAGTTCCGTATGCCGTTCAGGCAGGTACTCCCGAAGCGATTTCTCCAGGCAGTGCCGCGATTCCATAAATTCACCGCGCCAGAACTGGACATTTCCCAGAGCAAAGTAACCCTGTTGGCGAGCCAGCGGATCTTTCCCGTTCTGAACGATTTTGACCAGCCGCTTGGCCAGGTGCAGGGAATGCCCCCAGTTGGAATGGGAACTGGCCCCGGCCCACAGTCCCCATAACGCCGGAAAACTCTGCTCCGGAAATTCCTTCTGCTCCCCCAGCTCGACCGCGCGCAAATAGGCGGCAGCACCCTGGGGAGAAGCATAGCCTTCCGTGGCATAGGCCGATGCCCCCAGCGCAACCAGGAATTGCCATTCCCGGTGTATGCTTTGCTGCTCAGGGTCCAACCGCGGCAGCAAAGCGAGTCCGGCATTAAAATGCCTGACCGCTTCCTGATGGGCATTGTGGGACTGAGCCTGCAACCCCGCCTGCAGCCAGCAGTTAATGGCCGGCTCAACCGCTCCGGCACTGGTCCAGTGATAGGCCAGCAATTCGGGCTGGATGCTGCCGATCTCCGAGTAATCGGCGGAGAGTATCTCCGCAATCTGCAGGTGGGCGGCTTCTCGGTCGGTGCGAGTCTGCGAAAGATATGCCGCATCGCGAAACAGAGCATGCCGGAACTGCCAACGGTCAGCCGCAAGGATGGTCACCAGACCAGCCTGCTTTAACCGAAACAGCGCTGCGACCGTCTCTTCATCATCCAAAAGAGTTAATGACGCTACCAGCTGCGTGGAAAAGTCCTTACCGATCGTTGCTGCCAGTTGAGCTAACCGTTTATCCTGGCCCAGGCGATCCAGCCTCGCGGCCAGCAGGTCATGCAAGCTGGCTGGCACCGCGGGGGTATCCCCCTCAGTAGCACCTGCCGGCAACCGACTCAGCTCTTCGGCAAACAGAGGGACACCATCCGCGCGATCAACAATCTGTCGGCGCAATGGCAATCCGGTATCCGGCCTCACTGCGGCGACAATGGCAGCAATGTCCCGGTTCGACAATGGCCCAAGGCAAACACTAGCAACGGTTGCGGGTTTCCAAGGCGGACCGAACTCCGGCCGAGCCGTGAGCAGCAAACAAACCCCGTTGGGAACGCCCCGCTCCAGCAACAACGCCAGGAGCTCCAGTGTTGACGGGTCAGTCCAATGAAGATCTTCAACAACGACCAGCACTGATCGCTGGCTGGCCAGCTTCGCCAGCAGGTCCAGCAGCAGGGTCAAAGTCAACTGCCGCCGTTGTGGTGCAGTGATCCCCGAGACCAGGGCCCGACCGTTCAGCGGCACAGCTAGCAACTCGGCCGCCACACTCAAAACCTGGCCGCTGTCCTCGGGGTATTGCACCGAGATCGCGTCCGCCAGCTTTGCCGAGCGGGCTGCCGGATCATCGCCCGGCTGAAAACTGAGGCAACGCTGAAGAAGATTGATAACCGGCTGAAAAGGAGATTGACTGAATTCAAAGGAACATCGCAAATCCAAGATCAGACAGTCCGTTGTCGGCAAAATCTCCCTGAAACTGCTAAGCAATCGAGATTTACCGATCCCCGGCTCGCCCTGCACAAGCAACGCTTTTCCCGCCCCTTTGGTTACGGCAGCCCAGCACTCTTTCAGCGTAGCCAATTCCTGCTCGCGCCCGACCAGCGGCGGCATCCCGGCCAACCGGTCGAGATGGCTCTCACTGAAAGCGGCCCCGACAATCAGATAGCAGGGCTCATCAATCGGTTCTCCCGGAACCGGACGAGTTACCACCTCGCGACATTCAAAAAAATTCTGCACCCGTTCATAAACCGTTCGGCTGACAAGAATATCTTTGTTCGCTGCCAGATTGGCCAACTCCAGCACCCGCCCGGTTATCCTGCCGATCACATCCGGCTGCAACTTGTCCATAGCGCTCAGCACCAGCCCACTATGAATAGCGATATGCAGCCCAACCCCTGCCAAATCAAGATTTTTCAGGCGTAACGAAGCATTGACCGCCAGCGCAGCCACATTTTCCCGGGCCTGCGGGAACCCGAAATAAGCCAGAACGCCAGCGCCGCTCATGTTTTCAACCAGATATCCGCCGCTGCGCTGCAGAACCTCTTTACAGCGCTGCAAGGGCATTTTCAGCAGTTCATATTCTTCATCCGGATCTTCTGCCAGCAGCGGCAGCAAACGGCAATAACAGATGGTGACCTGCCGCCGTTCGAGACTTTGTGGAGGGAGTTCCGCAACGCTTTCAAGGGACGGAGCCGCAGGGGCAAAATAGGGGAGCAGCTCGCCGTTCTGAATATTCTGTGCCAGCTGCCGTGTCTTGTTTTCCGGCTGCACCCCAAGTTCTTCCTTCAGGGTTCGGCAGAACGCCTGATACCGATTCAGGGCAAACCCGCGCTGCCCGGTCAATGCCGCCAGGCGGATGACCTTGCGTACCCCTTCGTCGCTCCAGGGGGACAGTTCCGCAAAACGCTCCGCCGCCGTCAACGCAGCGTCCAGTCGACCCTGATTTTCATAGCAGGAAGAAATCCGCTCCAGCAAAAACAGCGCCCGCTGCTCCAGTCTTTCCCGCTGGACCTGCAGCCAGCTGTCAAACTCCGGGCTGCCCTCAAGCATGAGGTTTTCCAGGAAAGAACCACGGTAAAGATCGGCCTTGGCTTGCAGGACGGGCAGGCAAACAGCACAGTCGTCACTGTTGGTGAGGGTTTGGCAGGCAGGAATTTCAAGTAAAAAATCGGCCAGATCCGAGGAGCAGTGTCCAACAGCCTGATAACAGACTTCATTACGGGTCGTGATCAGGCAGGGCGGTTCAGCAGCTGCTCCCAAAGTCCTCTTCAACCCCAGCAGCACCTGTCTGAGGTTATTTCGCCCGGCCTCTTCGGACAGTTCCGGCCAGAAGAAATCGGCCAGCTTGTGCCGCGCCTGCGGTACCCCCGGGGTTGTTGCCAAATAGGCCAACAATGCCAGCCCCTTCTGTGGCAATGTCGCCTCCAGCCGCCGCCCATCACTCTCTACCGTAACGGATCCCAAAAAACGAAAAGAATATTGCTTGGAAGCAGGTTTCATCGGGTAAATACTCTGTCAGGCATCAGAAAGGCATCACTTCATTACAAGAACTTAACAAAGGGACTGAAGAAAGAAAAGCTTTATTCCGTAGCTGCAGGGAGAACAGGGAACCCGACTTGCCCACAAAACCCAATAGATGTCAGCTCAGGATCAGAGAGGGATGACGAAAATTTGAAAACCCAACGAGTTAGCGGAGTCGGCTACGCATCGAACCCGACACGGCAACATTTACGAACCGTTATGGGACAACCCCTAAAGGAGGAATGGTGGTTTCTGTTTTGGTGGTCAACGATAAAAATACCACCGCCGTAGCCAAACTACATGTTTTAATATAACCTGCTGCTTGTCAGAAATCCGTCAGATGGTGTCTGTACAGTAGTCAACAATTAAAAAGGCAAACCCAGAGCAATTCGAAGACGCAAAACCACTAGACCTACTTGGTTTTGACGGTTGCAGAGAATGCCAGTGTCCCTAGCAATTGAGGATGCTTTTTTAAAGTTTATCATGAGCCGTCACTTCTAAATATCAATCAACAGAACAATCTAGCTTAGAATTAAAAATGCAAATGCAATGGAATATGTACTTGTGGCAATTGTGCCTGGCACGTCATTATTAGCCGGCTGAGCAACCGTTCCGATGGAAAGGATATAGGTGAAACCGCGCCTAATATATTTTTCCATGAAGAGGTGGCCGGCAATCAGGAACACAAAATTTCGACAGAGTCAAAATTTCCGCCTTACGATTTGGTAGTCAGAACCGAGTGAGATAAAAACTATCTTGTAGTAAATCTATTAATATCCAGAAATCAAAGGTGGAAGTGACGTTAAACGAATAAAATCCGTCTGTAAAAGTCAATTTTTTATTAGCTGCCAACTGCCATTTTGAGGAAATAATGAAAAAATCTTCCATATTGCTTGTATGCGGTTTGTTTATACTTCCAAATTTGTCATTTGCCGGGTTTGATTCCGATAAATTCTCTCTTGGTAGTGAACTCATTACTTCTGTTGTATCGGTAAATTCAGATGACGATGACAATATTGTGTATAGTTCGCAGCTGCGAGTAGGTATGGAAGTAAAAGCAGACAACAAAATGGTGTTTGGCGGTCAGTTGTATGGGTACAAATATATGGGCGAGCTGGATCAAACATTTGATAAAACAATTTTTGATACTTTACGTATAGAGCGATTACATTTTAAATGGCGGAATATTGTAGACAGCAACTTTAGTTATTCGATAGGTCGGAGACCTTTTTTTTATGGGCAAACAACGGGAGTCTCCAATGATGGCGTCTATTCTGGTACTCCATATAGGACCCCCAGCGATTTCAATGTCGATGGTGCGACAATCGGATATTTTTTGGAACCTCTAACTGGTATCACGGGGATGAATGTTCGGCTATGTTACGGTTTGGGAATTAAAGAGGAGTGGGGGAATGGTACACGTGCTACGGACAAAAACCTTGAAGGTGCTAAACTTGCCGGGATTAGCTTTGACCTTTATCATGACGACAAAACTTTGATTTTAGCTAGCTTCTTCAGGGCCCACGATATTAACGATAGTTTTAATGGCACCTTTGCCTTTCCTACTCAGTACGCAACTTTGTTCGCTCAAGATATGGAGAAGTTCCCCACTTTAAACTTCGCTACTCGCTACGTTCCAACGACTACCATTGGAGACATTAATCTAATCGACCTCAACGTCTCTCACGAGTTCGAGAGTGGTTTCGTTCTGTTCGGTTCGATCGCGATGACCCAACTACGTCCGAACGGTAAGGCTGGAATGTTTGGAGGTATGGGAAGCGATGCTGTTTTTCAGGGTACCCTATCAGAAGACGGCAGCGAGATAATCATGTCTCCATCTCATTCTGAAAACAACGATCACAAAGAAGGCTATGGCATTTACGTTGGCATGCAAATACCCGCACCGATGGGAGAATTCGGACTGGAATACAACTATGGCTCCAAGTACTGGACTCCGATCAACCGAATTCAGGATGATGCCCTTGGCAATAAACTCGCCACTCGTGGTCATGTTGGCGAAGCCTATTACATCCTCAATGTTAGCCAAGCCGCATCTATAAAAATCGGTGCCATTTACTACGACTATGAATATTCTGGCAGTGGTTCCCCGGTCGGAAAGCCAAATAAAATCAGCGACATTAAGGACGGCGCAGAATATTCTTTACTACCCGTGGTTGATACTGCCTGGGATGCATACGCAAAACTCATATTAACCTTCTGAAGTTGACACTGATCTAAGTCCAGTGACGTCCGGGGTACACAAGCAGCGTACACCCACCTGACACAGAAGACCCTCGAACACGCCAGAGAAACGGCGGCCGACGTTCTATCGGCGGCTTTACTTTAGAAAACACCTGAGACTCAGCACAATGTCCTACAGCGCCTCCACCGCGACGCCAACCACAAGGACGTTGCTCTCCTCGCTAGCAGGCAGGGCCTTACCCCTGTTAGTGGATAGAAATACTTTAGAATCATTCATAGGACCCCGAGAGGACCTCGGAGTATCAAGAAACGACAAAGGCCTTAGCTCTCAAGAGAGCTAAGGCCTTGTTTTTTTATGGCGCGCCACGAGAGATTCGAACTCCCGGCCTTCTGATCCGTAGTCAGACGCTCTATCCAGCTGAGCTAGTGGCGCGTATTGAAAGAGCAGTTTTATCGCTCACGCGGGAGAATTTGTCAACCTTTTTCTGGTGACACTGCCCATCCGAGAACGACAATCGGGCTAAATAAAAATGGCGGAGAGGGAGGGATTCGAACCCTCGGTACGGTTACCCGTACCCACGCTTAGCAGGCGCGTACCATCGGCCTCTCGGTCACCTCTCCGCAACTTGTATATTAAGTTTTTTTCTGACTTGCGTCAGCCCTTTTTTCGCCTTTACCCCCACAAACACTCTGCAAATTATTTGCGAAGAAGGTAGGATTCGCTCACGTTGTCATCACCATTGGGGTGAGTCTTGCGTCGCTCGCTTCGAATCCTAAAAAGCATCCTTATTTTTGTCAAGTGGCGGAGGAGGTAGGATTCGAACCCACGGAACTTTCGTTCAACGGTTTTCAAGACCGCCGCCTTAAGCCACTCGGCCACTCCTCCGTAGCCATCGACAATAAATAAGCTTATCGAAAAACTTGGGGAATGTAACCAAAAACTTGGCAAAATGCAAGACCAAAGCACAAGTTTTTTCTATTGCATTATTTGACTCACAGCCTCCCCGCAAAGCCTCTTTGCCGAGGCTTGTCCAAACAGGGAGCCTGTATGCATAACACGACCTGCAGGATGAAAACAAGCACGGAAAATCATTCCCCCCTAAATAAGGCAACCTATTGTAAATATTCAAAGGAGAGGGAGAAAATTATTATTAAGCAGCTCACATCAGGCTCGTTGAGTTCAATACTTTTTTTACCCATTAGCAACATTAAAACCTCTTGACTTTAAAAATAGTAAGATTTAGCTTCAATAATTAGATTGAGTAAATCATTGACTGATTTTATCGCTTCCCGCAAATTTTTCTCTCTTATCTATGGGCATAAGGGTGATGGCCATGTCCAGTTCAATTCATCATCCAAGGGAGGGCCCCATCGATAAAATCATTCAATTGCATGCATTCTACATGGGTAGGTGCCTGTCACTCTCATTTTACTACCACCACCTGGAGGGTATCCAACAATGCAACTGTCATTCAAAAGGCTCAAGTTAGGAAAAAAAATCGGTTCAGGTTTCGGCCTGCTCCTTTTGCTGATGTGTGCCATGGGCTATTTGGCGATCAGCAACATGCAGAAAGTTTCCCAACAATCCAACCTACTCGACCAGGAATATGTCCCTTTGGTTGAATTCGCCAACCAAGTTGAACGCAGTGCGTTCCAAACTACCACAGCTCTGCTCGACTATTCTTATAGTGCTAACCAGGCTGATATCGAGGCGGCCAAGAACTCAATCAAAGAGCTGCATAGCGCCCTCGAAAATTCCAGCCAAATCGTTAACCTTTCACAAAATCTCAACCACCTCACCGACAGCATTAGCAACAGCAAAAAACAGCTGGCAGATTTTGAAAAGCTGATTATTGAAGCGCAAGAACACACCGCGGCAATCGAGGCGACCAGAAAGCAGCTCACCAAAGCCGCTGGAACTTTTATGAAAAACAGCTTAGCGTACCGTTCTCAGCAGTGGGAAATTATTAATCAGGCAATGGCAAGCGGCACCGCAACAGACCAGTTACAGCGTGACATTGGAAATATCGCTATTATTGATGATGTGATCACGGCTGGAACGGCCGTCAGGGTCGCTATTTTAAGGACCTTGGTCGAACGGAACCCACAACTGGTTGAGGACAAACAAAACGAATTCAAGACGATCGAAAAATTGGTGGGCAACCTGGCGGACACCGCCAACGATCCGCAGGTCAAAGCCATGCTGCAGGAAACATTGACCGCTGCCCAGGATTACCAAAGATTGACCGGGGTCTATTTGAAATACTGGAAACAGAACATCGCCGGGACGAAAAAGCGTACGGACATCGGCAACGAAATTGTCTCTGAAGCCAAGGCCGGTTCACTCAGCGGCATAGAGCAGACCAAAACCATGACCCGGCAGGCCGTTTCATTATTGGGGTCTGCAGACACAACTCTAAAAGTCGGCCTGCTGATATCTATTTTGCTTGGAATCGCTGTTTCCTGGTTGATTTCTCGCAGCATCACCAATCCGCTGCACCGTGCTTTTGAGGCTATTGCCCAGTATAGCAAAGGTGATACGCGCAATCAGAATCTGCCCATGGGTACTGCAGTGAATTGCTCGAAGCTGACCAATTGCGGAAAAAAAGACTGCCGCAGCTATGGCCGCGAATCCTATTGTTGGGTCGAATCGGGAAGCTTCAACCCTGCTCCTGATTGTCCCCAGATTCTCAATGGAAAATTCGCCGACTGTAAAGAATGTAAAGTCTACGGGGCCAGCGACGAAATCAGCGAACTCGGCTCGGTACTGGTCGGCATGGCCAAAAACCTGCAGGGCCGCAGTGAGTTAGCGGAAGCCATTGCCCAAGGAGACCTGACTGCCGAAGTCAACCTCGCTTCACCCAACGATCAACTCGGCCAGGCACTTAAGAACATGCTGGTCGAGCTACGGACCATGGTCGGCGGTATCCAATCCGCCGCAGAACAGATCGCCAGCGGTTCAACCCAGGTTTCTGACAGTAGCCAGGCGTTGTCTCAAGGAGCGACGGAATCCGCAAGTTCACTGGAGGAGGTTACGGCATCAATGAATCTGATGGCTGGCCAGGTCCGGACCAACGCGGAAAACGCGACCAGCGCCAATAAATTATCGGGCGAATCGAAGCTGTCCGCGGAAAACGGCGACCGACAAATGGCCGATATGGTACAGGCGATGGAAGAGATCAACCAGGCCGGTCAGAATATCAGTAAGATTATCAAGGTGATTGACGAAATTGCCTTCCAGACCAACCTGCTGGCGCTCAATGCCGCAGTCGAAGCGGCCCGGGCCGGACAGCACGGTAAAGGCTTTGCCGTGGTCGCTGAAGAGGTCCGTAACCTGGCCGCCCGTAGCGCCAAAGCCGCCCGGGAAACCGCCGAACTCATCGAGGGCTCGGTCGCTCTGACCAACAAGGGGAACCAACTGGCCCATCAAACGGCAACGGCGTTGAAGGACATCATGACCGGCACCAACCAGGTCAATGACCTGCTCGAAGAAATCGCCGCTGCGTCCAATGAGCAGGCACAGGGGATCAGCCAGGTCACCAGCGGACTGGCCCAGATCGATCAAGTTACCCAACAGAACACGGCCAGCGCGGAAGAGAGTGCCGCCGCCGCAGAGGAGCTTTCGAGCCAGGCGGTTCATTTACGCGAAATGCTGCAACGTTTCGTTATCGAAAAAGCGACCAGGCAAATCGCCCAGGACTGAGCAAGGCAGCCGGCTGCGCAGCAAAAAACCCCGGCAAAGGAATATCCTTTGCCGGGGTTTTTATTGACTGCTTGCCCTGACCCGCGCAGATGCGGGTCGCTGTCGAATCAACGTTTGGTAATTTTTTCCAGCCCGCCCATGTACGGCCGCAAGACTTCCGGGACCACCACGGAACCATCTTCCTGCTGATAATTTTCAAGCACGGCCAGCAATGTCCGTCCAACCGCAAGCCCAGAGCCATTAAGGGTATGGACCAGTTCCGCCTTCTTGCCGCCTTCCCGTTTGAAGCGGATCGCCGCCCGCCGGGCCTGGAAATCACGGAAATTGGAGCAGGAAGAAATCTCCCGATAACACTCCTGCCCGGGCAGCCAGACCTCGATATCAAAAGTCCGCGCGGCAGAGAAACCAATATCCCCGGTACACAAATCAACCACCCGGTAAGGCAGCTTGAGAAGCTGCAGAACCTTCTCGGCATTGTTGAGCAGTTTTTCCAGCTCGGCGTCCGACTCTTCCGGGCGAGTAAATTTGACCAGCTCGACCTTGTTGAACTGGTGCTGGCGGATCAGACCGCGGGTATCTCGGCCATGCGAACCGGCCTCTTTGCGGAAGCAGGGCGTATAGGCCGTGTAGGCCAACGGCAGATCTTTTTCCTGGAGGATTTCATCCCGATGAATGTTGGTCACCGGCACCTCTGCCGTCGGGATCAGGAACAGATCGACCTCCTCGGTGTGAAACAGATCACTTTCGAACTTGGGCAGCTGGCCGGTTCCGGTCATGGAAGCCCGATTGACCAGGAACGGCGGCAGGGTTTCCGTATAGCCGTGTTCACCGGTATGCAGATCGAGCATAAAATTGATCAATGCTCGCTCCAGCCGGGCACCGGCCCCGAAGTACAGGGCAAAACGAGCGCCGGACAGCTTGCCGGCCCGCTCGAAATCGAGAATCCCGAGATCTTCTCCGATATCCCAGTGTGCTTTGGCAGCAAAACTGAAGGTCGGCTTTTCGCCCCAGCAGCGAATCTCGACATTGTCCTTTTCCGATTGCCCTATCGGGGTCTCTTCATGGGGAATATTCGGAATGCCCATGAGCAGCTCATTGAGTTGCTCCTCGACGCTCCGCAATTGATCGTCCAACTCCTTGATCCGCGAAGAGACCTCTTTCATGCGGACGATTTCATCCTGCACCTGGCTTTTGTCCTTGGTCTTCCCGATCAGGGCCGAGACCTTGTTCTTTTCGGCCTTGAGTGCCTCAGCTTCGCTCAACAGCTCGCGGCGCTGCTGGTCCAGACCACTGAAAGCGGACAGATCAATGGCGCCGCTACGGTTAGCCAAAGCCTTGGCTGCAGCGTCAAAATTTTCCCGCAGATATCTAATATCGAGCATGATTTATTCCTCCATGCGCTGGATTTGATGAATTTAAACGAAAATTGATACCACTTCTCCCCGCAAGGGTCAAGGATTGCAGGCTTTTCCAAAACCGTGGAGAAAAAGGAATTGATCCACACCAATCGTCAGACGAACTATAAAATTCCCAAGAGAGAATGATGTGCGTCAGCTGCTAGGCGTGGGGAAAATTCACCCGCAGGCGTAGCGATAGCTACGTTGAGGACGGAATTTTCCCCACAACAACGCAGATGGCGTGCAGCATTCACTCTCTACTCCCATTGACCCACCATTCTTTGTCGTCATCAAACCACCACTTCGACGAATCAGTCTCCCAAATCTCTTCGGCCAGCTGTTTGGCGACCTCAGTCTTCAACCGCAGCTGTGAATAAGGATACCATTCATCGGCATAGCGATTGCCAAGGTCCTTGCGTTCCTTCAGGGACAGGATCATCTCCAGTTGGTCGGCATCGTGGGCCAGCTGTGCCTCAGGGGTCTCACGGGCGATATATTCCAGGGCCGTCTGCCGATAATCATCCCCAAAAGGGAGCTGACTGGCGAGATCTTCAATGGCCTTTTCCTCATCCACCCGGACATACTTCTTGTTGACATAGTTCATGTCGCCGGTGCGTGCTTCCGGAATATCGTGAAACAGGCAAAGCTGCAGGACCCTGGCCACATCAGCCTTGCCATCCAGCTGTGCCAGAGTATAGCCGATCATGGCGGTGCGAAAGCTGTGTTCGGCCACCGATTGGGCGCCGGAGCCAAGGAACTGAAAACCGGTCCGCGGCGTCCGTTTCAGCATGCCAACTTCAAACAGGAAATTTGCGATATTTTTCATCAATTCATTCTCCAAACCATCCCCGGGAAAGCCCCCGCCGGGCGCCAATTCACCAATGCAAAGGCAGCAATATAAGCATAAAAATGGCCGAACAGGCTATTAGCATAGACCTGTCGGCAGCCCTTTTCAACCACCGCCCTCAGCCATGCCAGACGAACACCACCCCGGTCAAGATCAACGCAGCCGAGGCCAGGCGGATGCGGCCGTAGGATTCGCGCAGAAAAATCAGCCCGATCAACACTCCGATCAGCAGACTGACCTGCCGCACCGGCACAGCATAACTTACCGGAGCCAGTTGCAGCCCCAGCCGAAAGGTCAGAAAAGAAGCGAATACCGTCGGCCCGGACAACAACACCAACGTGGGATTCCGTCGCAGTTCCTGGACCACCCGCCCCCGATAATAAGGCCGAAGCAGGTTCAGGGACATATAAACAACCATGAAAAAGACCAGCGTGTAAGTAAATTGGTAGGCGGAATAGGTGTCGACTCCGGTCTTGTCGATAATCGCGCCGATGGAATAGGTAAAACCGGCCAGCAGCGCCGCCTGGACCGAGCGGTTCCCCAGCTGAGTAAATGGCCGCAGCAATTCCTGCGCCGACAGCGCGCGCAGCTGGACACAGTATGCGCCAAGGAGAATGAGCAGGATCCCGAAAATCCCCGTCGCGGTCAATTGTTCACCAAGAAACAGGACTCCCCAGATCGGCACATACAGCATGGCAGTCTGGGCCAAGGGATAAGTTACGGACAGATCGCCTTCGCGGTAGGCAAAGCCACCGAGCCAGTGATACAGCACAAAACAGACCGCAGCACCTGCCGCAGTCGTCAGGGAACGCACCGAGAGGATTGGGTAAAACCCAAGCACCACAGTAGACAGGGACATCAGGCCCCAGGCCCAGAGGAACATCCACCAGATAAAAATAGTTTTGTCACCGCTCTTTTTGACCTGCAGATTCCACAACGCATGCATCAAAGCGGATACAATAATCAGCAGTAAGGCTAAAGTTTGCATGGCCGGCATCATAACGGATGGATCAAGCAATGGAAAGGACCTTTGACAGCAGCCTGATCGAAGATATGCTTAACATAAGTGGCAAGCATATATGCCAAAGATGCCATATAAGATGGAAAGGAAACAGCATGACAGAGTTCAGAACTGAACAAGATTCCCTCGGTGCTATGCAGGTGCCTCAAGATGCCCTGTACGGGGCACAGACCGCCCGTGCTATAGATAATTTCCCGGTTTCAGGAATCCCCCTGCCCCGCCCCATGCTCCGCGCATTGGGACTGCTCAAAAAACATGCCGCCGTCACCAACAGCGAATTGGAGCTGCTATCCGGCGAGTTGGCTGAAGCTATCGGTAAGGCCGCCAGCGAAGTAATTGACGGCAAACTGGACGCTCAGTTCCCGGTCGATATCTTCCAGACCGGCTCGGGCACCAGCAGCAACATGAATGTCAATGAGGTGATCGCCAACCGTGCCGCCCAACTCCTGGGGCAACCCATCGGCAGCAAAACGGTTCATCCCAACGACCACGTCAATATGGGCCAATCAAGCAACGATGTCTTCCCCAGCGCGATCCATATCGCTACCGCCGAGCAGCTCCACAGGGCCTTGCTACCGGCGCTGGAACAGCTGTTCCGGCAACTGGACCAAAAAGCTGTGGACTTCAAGGATGTCCTAAAGATCGGCCGCACCCACCTGCAGGATGCCACCCCGGTTACACTGGGCCAGGTCTTTTCCGGCTATGCTCGCCAGGTGGAGCTGACACAAGAACGGCTATCGACGGCTTCGAGCGGACTCTACGAACTGCCTTTGGGGGGGACAGCCGTCGGCACCGGCATCAACACCCACCCTTCCTTCGCAGCAAAAACCATCGCCGCCATAGCCCGTGACACCTGCCTACCGTTTCGCGAAGCTGGCAACCACTTTGAAGCCCAGGGGGCCAAGGATGCCCTGGTCGCCACCAGCGGCTGTCTTAAAGGGTGTGCCGTCAGCCTGTTTAAAATGGCCAATGACATCCGGTTTCTGGCCAGTGGCCCGCGCTGCGGGATCGGCGAACTGGTGCTGCCTGCAGTCCAGCCCGGCAGTTCAATCATGCCCGGCAAGATCAATCCGGTTATGGCCGAATCGCTGATGCAGGTCTGCGCTCAGGTCATCGGCAATGATGCCACCATTGCCCTGTCGGGGATGTCTGGAAATTTCGAACTGAACGTAATGATGCCGGTCATCGCCTACAACATTCTGCAGAGCATTGAGCTGCTGAGTAACGGCATCAAGGTTTTTGAAGAAAAATGCCTGGCCGGGTTGCAGGCCGATGAGAAACGCTGCGAAGAATTGCTCGAAAAGAGTCTGGCGCTGGTTACCGCCCTGGTTCCAGAGATCGGTTACGACCGCTCGGCGGAGTTGGCCAAAGAGGCGCATAAAACCGGAAAAACCCTGCGCGAGCTAGCTCTTTCCGACGGAGTCCCGGCGGATGTTCTCGACCGCCTGCTCGATCCAGCGACCATGACCGAGCCCAAAAGCTAACTCGTTACCATCCTGAGACACTGGATGGCAATCATTAAGTTTTCAGATTGGAAACGAGCAGTTTTCCGTTGTGGCAAGGAAATCAAGGACTTGCGCGGAGGCGTACACCGTTACGCCGCACAAGTAAGCCTGCAGATTGACGCTGCCACAGCGGAAAAAAGCCGTTTCCGGATGGAAGCTAACTCTGTTTAAGCGTTTCATCCCGGCGGCACGTGGAAGTTCATTCTATTAATAGGGGCCTGTGGCTTTTGACTTCCCCCCACCCTTTTTTGCCGGTGCTGGAGCGAAATAGATTTGGGCCGAAATAAGCGAAGAATGTCCCGAATGGCACTAGTTTAAGAGTCGCTGGCAGCAAAACCGGGATTGTCCCCGCACGGGGGCTGTCCCAGGTCTTTGCGGTGCTAACCGCGACAGTTTCATGGCTCGCAAACTCTTGGGACAGCCCCCGATGACCCTGGGGACAGTCTCGAGTTTACTGCAAAGTTGCTTAAACTAGCGCCATTCAGAAATGTCCGTGATCCGACGGTTTCTGTTGTTAATCATTGAAGAGTTTTCTTATTGCAGAGGAAATCTAAACCTCTGAAATCAGAATCAAAGTCGCGGGGATCGCGGCCCCGCTCGCCGCCCTTCTTTTTGTCCAGGCCCACAAAAAGAAGGCAAAAAATGGCCTTTTGATGGCTCGGGAGTTTCGTTTGTTCCGGAAAGGGATTAGCGCTGCTCTGGTCGCTGATGGTTCGGCAGGGTTGGTTACCATTACATTCATGCACGGAGCATGGCCGCTACCGACCGTATCGTCGTCGAATGCGCCTGAACGAGAAGCGATGCTTCTCATACTGGCGGAGGTTGGGGCTGCGGAATTGATACGGTAACCGAATTGATGCACCTTTTGTCTTTTCTCTTTTGGAAGTCTGCTATTCACATTGAAACGCAGAGCCAGTCTCTCCAGAGACTTCGTTGCCCCGTCAAAAGGCTTGCCTTTTTCGGGGCTCATGCTGCGCCGATTCGGTTGTCACATAGCCATGCTTCGGAGGTGTGAGAGGCCTCCGTCTTAATCCCAGGCCACGGAGACGGTCTCTGTGCAGCCACCAATCAATTCCAGCAGGGTTGTTCATCCCGAGAAATCAAAAGAGTTTTTTTTGCCTCCTTTTTATTTGCGATCAAAAAAAAGGAGGTCGGCTGTCGGGCCGAGACCCGACGGTTTCTGTTGTTGATTAACGAGATGTTTCGATCTGGCAGTCAAATTTCAAGATCACAATCAAAGTCGCGGGGTCGCGGCCCCGTAGCCGCCCTTCTTTTTGTCCAGGCCCACAAAAAGAAGGCAAAAAATGGCCTTTTGATTGCTCGGGAGTTTCGTTTGTGCCGGGAATGAAGCAGGGATGCATTGGTCGCTGATAGTTGGACAGGGTTGCTCACCGCTGCATTTACGCACGGAGCATGGCCGCTACCGACCGTATCGTCGTCGAATGCGCCCGACAAGAAGCTGCGCTTCTCATACTGGCGGACTGGGTAACTACTGCATTGGCTGGTCTGATGGCATTCGGTCCTTGGCTCCTTCCCCCTTTAATGGGGGAAGGTCGGGATGGGGGTGTTATCCCCCAATTTCACCGTCAGCCAATACCCATGAGCAATAGCCAGCGTCCGCCAACTATTTCCTCAACACCTTCAGGATATCCACCCCTAACTCCCGCACCTGCCACCGCTTCATCAACGGGATATCCTCCAACTCCGCAACCTGCTTGGGCCAGCGCTTGGCCAGCTCTTCAAGACTGGCGTTATTAATCAGCACGCCCGGATCCAGCTCAAGAGCTTCCGCCTTTTTCTTGCGCCAGTCCTTCAAGCGGTTAAAGCGCTGCTCCGCCTGGGGATCTTTTTCCCGCCGCTGCATCCGCGGATAGTGGGGCAATTCATTGCCAGGGACTTCAAGCCCCTGGGCCACGGCAAATAACAGCTTGCCGCCATAACGCTCGACCAGACGTGGAGCCAGGTCGGGAACAGCGCTCATCTCCTTACGTCCCTGCGGCATGGCCCGGGCCAGTTCCAGCACCTGTTTATTCCCCAGCACCTTATAAAGTGGACAATCCCGGCGCTGTGCTTCGCCATCCCGCCATTGCAGCAGCCTTTCCAGAACGGCCAACTGGCGGGGATTCAAGGTCCCGGCGCCCTTAAAACGCAAGAATTCCGGTCCTTCATGAACCGTAAAACGCACCTTTTCCAACAACTGAAATTCTTCCTGAACCCATTCCAGGCGACCTTTTTCAATCAGCTTTTCCTCCAGAATCTCAACCAGCCGGTGGAGGTAAAAGGTATCCCCCGCCGCATAACGGATCATTTCGTCGGAGAGGGGACGCCGGGACCAATCAGCCCGCTGGTATTTTTTGTCCAGCTCCACACCGAAATATTTTTTCAGCACATCGGCCAGTCCGAAGCGCTCTTCACCAAGAAACTGGCTGGAGATCATGGTATCGAACAAGCCACTGATCTCGATATCGAAATCCCGTGCCAGGCAACGGATATCATAATCTGCGGCATGAAAGATCTTGCGAATGGCCGGGTCAGCAAGGACCGGTTTTAACGGCGTCAACTCCGCATCGGCCAGAGGATCGACCAGAACCGTCTCATCTGGAGTGGAAAACTGCAGCAGGCAGACTTTCTCCAGATAGTTGTGCATCGAGTCGGCTTCCAGATCGACGGCGATAACGGCATGTTGACTCAACCTTGTCGCCAGTTGAGCAATCTCTTCGGTGGTAGTCAGAATTGGCGGTAAAGACATTTAAACTCCGTGGTTCAGTAGTTTTCCAAGAACTTTCTTATGGGCTCCGTGCAACGCCAGTTGCTGCAGTTCGGTTTGCCGAACCCAACAGCCGGCCGCATCGGCAATCAGCAGACGCTGTTCCGCCTGGACGAGAAAAATATAACTTCGCAGGCGGAAATGACTGTAAACATGCTGTACCTCGCCCAGCGGCTCGGCTTTGCCGACAACACCCAGATCCGCTTTGAACCAGGCCAGCTTGGCCTGGACATCTTCATCGGCAGCAAGACTGATACAGGGAAATTCCCAGAGTCCGCCGAGAAAACCATCCGTCAAGCGTCGCCGGACCAGAAATTGTTGATCTTCTTCCACCAACAATGTCAGCTCATGGCGGGTCGGGATCTGCTTGGTTTTCTGTTTAACGGGCAAGTCCTGTTCCAGGCCAAAGCAACGGGCCTGGCACAGTTGCTCCAGCGGGCATTCAGGGCACTGTGGTTGGCGGGGCGTACAGACGGTGGCGCCAAGGTCCATGATCGCCTGGGTATAATCATGCACCTGTTCAGCCGGGGTCAGCAACTCAGCCCAGGCCCAGAGTTGTTTCTCGGCCGCCGTTGAACGCGGTGGCTGGGCAAAAGCGAACAACCGACAGAGCACCCGACGCACGTTGCCGTCAAGAATCGCTGCCCGGCGTTCAAAAGCCAGCGCGGCAATGGCCCCGGCCGTTGAGCGACCGATCCCGGGCAGTTGCTGCAACTGCTGCGGATCCGCCGGGAAACGCCCCTGATATTCTTCAACCAGAATCCGCGCCGTGGCATGCAGGTTGCGCGCTCGGGAATAATAGCCGAGCCCGGCCCAAAGATCGATCACCGCCTCAAGAGGCGCGGCCGCCAGCCGTTCAACCGTTGGGAAATTGTCCAGAAAACGCTGATAGTAACCACGCACCGCGGCGACCGTGGTCTGCTGCAGCATAATCTCCGACAGCCAGATCCGGTAGGGGTCGCGGCTTTGCCGCCAGGGCAGGTCCCGCCCCTGGTGGCGGTACCAATTGAGCAACTGCGCCACATACTGCTGGGGAGAAAAGGGCAGATCAGCCAATTTCGACCATTGCCGCCAAAGTGGTTTCCATCTCTTCGCGGGTTCCCATGGAAATTCTCATGCCGTGCTTGAGCAACGGATCGGAAAAATAACGGACCAGGATTTTGCGGGCGTACAACCCATCATAAACCCTTTGCCCGCAACGATCAGGCGGTTCGGCAAAGACAAAGTTGGTGTGCGACGGTTCGATTCGATAACCGATCTTGCGCAGTTCGGCGCAGAACCAGTCACGGGTTTCGCGCACCCGGTTAACAGTCATCTGCAGATAATCCTGATCCTTGAGGGCAGCCGTTGCTGCCACCAGGGCCAGACGGTCGAGGTGATAGTGATCACGAATCTTGTCCAGGGCCTGGATAACCTCCGGCCGGGCCACCGCCAGACCAAGGCGCATCCCGGCCAGGGCATAGCTTTTGGAGAAGGTTCGGGTAACCACCACATTCTCGTGTTCTTTGACCAGATCCATAGCGCTGTGGTCGGCAAAATCGACATAGGCCTCGTCAACCACCAGAACTCCCGAACAGCGGGTTGCGATATCCGCAATATAACTGTTGGTAAAGCGGAACCCCAGCGGTGCATTGGGACTGGTCAGAAAAAACAGCTTGCCCTCGTAGCGGGCCGGGAAATCAGCGATCTGCAAATCATCGGTCAGGCCGAAGGTGCGCACCCGCGCACCCTGGATATTCGCCAGGGTCAGGTAATAAGAATAGGACGGGTGGATATAGGCGATTTCCTCCCCTTCCCCGGCAAAGGCCCGGATCAGGTTATTGAGCAGTTCATCCGAACCGTTGGCCATAATCACCCAGGACGGATCGACCCCGTAGAGCTCCGCAGCCGCACGCCGCGCTTCCTTGCTGCCGGCATCCGGATACTTGCGTAGGTTGGCGCCATCACCCGCGACCTCGGCCAGGATCGCCTCGGCCACTTTGGGCGACGGCGGATAGGGGTTTTCATTGGTATTCAGCTTGATCCAACCACTCTCATCCGGCTGGAAGCCGGGCACATACCCCGCCATTTCGGCAATAATTTTTCGCATCGGCAACATATTAATATTCCTTCAGTTTGATGCTGCTTTTTTCCACTGACACCCCTCCCCCCTACCCCTTGACTCAAGGATGGGGGGATTCAAGTCGCTATTTTTGCCACGCACTCATGATTCCGTTATCCCTTCTCCTTCTGGGAGAAGGTGGCCAACGGCCGGATGAGGGCAAGATTCTATCAAGTCTGTTTCTTTAATTGATTATATAGTTCTTCCAGGACAGCTTCCAGCGATTGAAGCACATCGTGATTCCAAAAACGAACAATTGATATTCCTGCTGATTCCAGAATACGAGCACGTTTTTCATCATAATGGAGTTGATCTTTTTTATTATGGTCACCACCATCCAGCTCAATACCAAGGTTGGCTTCATGACAATAAAAATCAAGAATATACCCACAAACCGGTTGTTGCCGTCTGAATTTGAAATTATAAAACCGCCGCCCTCTCAAATGGTGCCAAAGTAAATTTTCAGCATCAGTCTGACTTTTGCGCAATTCTCGGGCAAATTCCAGCAACTTTCTCTGTGGCATATATCCCCCCTCACCCTGCCCCTCTCCCTCAGGGAGAGGGAATTTTAATTGCGAGCGTAAACATCATCCCCACGATCCTTTCTCCCTCCGGGGGAAGGTGGCCAAAGGCCGGATGGGGGAAAAGATTTAGCAGTATTCCTTCAGTAATTGATACTCGGTGGTCCTGCGCGCGGGGATGAAACCGGCACCTCGGACCAGTTCGACAATCTCGGCCTGGGACATGCGAAACGAACAACCCGCTGCGGCAACGACATTCTCCTCAAGCATGGTTCCGCCCATGTCGTTGGCCCCAAAAAACAGAGCGACCTGAGCCATCCGCGCCCCCTGAGTGACCCAGCTGGCCTGGATATTGTCCACATTATCCAGCACAATCCGGGATAACGCCAGCACTTTGAGGTACTCAACGCCGGTCGCAGTCGTCCCGCCCAGCTCGGTATTATCCGGCTGGAAGGTCCAGGGGATAAAAGCGGTAAAACCACCAGTCCGCTCTTGAATTTCCCGGATTCGAAACAGATGCTCGACAATATCGGCCGGCTGTTCGCGGCTGCCGAACATCATGGTGGCAGTGGTGCGCATGCCAAGCTTATGGGCCTCTTCCATGACTGCGGCCCATTGCTTCCAGCCGATCTTATTGGGGGAGATTTCCTGGCGGACATCATCGACCAGGACTTCGGCCCCGCCCCCTGGCACCGAGGCCAGCCCGGCCTGCTGCAGACGCCGCAGGCAGTCCGCCATACTCAGCCCGGATAACCGGGCAATATGAGTGACTTCCGCCGGTGACAGGGAATGGATCTGGACCTGGGGAAAGCGCTCATGGAGCTGCCGAAACAGCTCTTCAAACCAGTCGATTTTCAGGGTCGGATGCAAGCCGCCTTGCATCAGCAGCTGGGTGCCACCGTGTTCAACCAGTTCCTGCACCTTGGCAAAGATCTCGGCATAACTGAGCAGGTAAGCGTCACGGTCCCCTTCGCTGCGGTAAAAGGCACAGAATTTACACTTCGATTCACAGACATTGGAGTAATTGACGTTGCGGTCGACCACAAAGGTCACCCGGTTGTCGGGATGCTTGCGCCGGCGGATCGCGTCAGCCAGCTTGCCGAGGGAGAGCAGATCGGTGTCGGTCAACAACTGCAATGCGGCCGCACGGTCAAGCTGAGCACCGCCAGCAACCGCTTGCACGAGGTCAGCCGGGCTCATGCGTACACCTTGATTTCGTTGTAAAGGGTGTCCCGTTCCACCGCAGTCTTGCCCGCCTTGCGGATCAGCTCGATGATCCCGTCCCGGGCCACGACCTGGGGAGAATCGGCCCCGGCATCGTGGCCGATTTTTTCCTCGATCACCGTTCCGTCGAGATCGTTAACCCCAAAGCAGAGGGCGGTCTGGGCGATCTTCAGGCCGAGCATGACCCAGTAGCCTTTGATATGGCGAAAATTATCCAGGTAGATCCGACTGATGGCCAGGGTTTTCAGCGCATCGACACCCCCCACCCCTTTGGCGCCGGGAACACGGGTGTTGTCCGGCTGGAACGCGAGGGGGATAAAAGCCTGGAACCCGCCGGTCCGATCCTGCAGCTCACGAATCAGCCGCATATGCTCAACCCGGTCGGCAAATTCCTCAAGGTGACCGAACAGCATGCTGGCATTGCTGCGTAAGCCCCCCTGATGGGCCTGCTCAGTCACTTCAAGCCAGCGCCGGCCGGAAATTTTCTCCGGGCAGATTTTGTCCCGCACCGCCTGGCCGAGGATTTCCGCCCCGCCCCCCGGCATGGAACCCAGTCCCGCAGCCTTGAGCTCAGCCACCACCTCGGGCACGCTTTTCCTGGTTATACGGGCAAAGTAGTCAATCTCCACGGCCGTGAAGGCCTTGATGTGAAGCTCCGGCGAAACTTCTTTGATAGTGCCCAGCATCTCCAGATAGAAAGAGAAGGGCAGGGTCGGGTGTAACCCGCCGACCGAGTGGATCTCGGTGGCGCCAGCGGCAACCGCTTCCGCAGCTTTCTCCCGAATCTGCTCAAGGGCCAAAGTGTAGCCGCCTGCCTCTCCTTCCTCTTTGGAAAAAGCACAAAAGGTACACTGATTGACACAGATGTTGCTGTAATTGATGTGCCGATTGACATTGAAATAGACCCGGTCGCCGTTCTTCCTGTGGTTAGCAGCCGCGGCTAACTCACCGATGGCCAGCAGGTCATGCGCTTCATACAACGCCAGAGCTTCAGCATCGGTGATGCGTTGCCCGGCAGCGATCTTTGCATGCAGGGTGGTAAATAGAGTATCCATCAAAGCTATCCAGTATATAAAAAAATCGTCATTTGCTGACAGGGTTAAGGTTGTTCCGCTCCCCAGCGTTCGAACAACTTATGTTCGACAGCGAGGCTATCAAGGATTTTGCCGACCATAAAGTCGACGAGATCGGACACTGTTTCCGGTTTCCGGTAAAAAGCCGGCATGGCCGGCAGGATCTGCGCGCCGGCATCGGTCAAGCGCAGCAGGTTTTCCAGATGAATGCGGTTAAAGGGGGTCTCACGCGGGACCAGCAGCAGGTTTTTCCGCTCCTTCAGAGCCACATCTGCCGCTCGTTCCAGCAGGTTATCAGCCAACCCCGCGGCAATCCGGCCGGCGGTTCCCATGGAGCAGGGGCAGATCACCACCGCATCCGCAGCATTCGAGCCGCTGGCCGCCGGAGCGAAAAAGTCGTCCAGAGCAAAATGGCGCAGATTGTCAGCAGCCTGGAAATAACCCTGTAGCTGACGGGTGCAACGCTCGGCAACCGGGTCCAGTTCCAAGCCGGTTTCATAGGCCAGCACCTGCCGCCCCGCCGCCGTCACCAACACCGTGACCTGCTGACCGGACCGCAGTAGCTCTTCAATCAGCCGCAAACCGTAGATCGATCCGGAGGCCCCGGTTATACCCACAACAATCCGTTTCATCCGCTCAATCCTTTAGACTGTCAAACAGCGCCCGGGCTGGTCAGCCGCGACAGTCGTGTCAATAGGATCATTCTAGCCGTGGTCCGGCCTTCAAGCCAAGGCATCGATCAGGGTAAAAATAAAAATCGTTACGCTGATATAGCCGTTCATATTAAAGAAGGCGGCATCCAGCCGGGACAGGTCATCCGGCTTGACCAAGAGATGCTCGTAGACCAGCAGCGCCGCCACCACCACCACTCCGGCAAAATAAATCCAGCCCAGCCCGCTCCCGGGAATGACCAACAACAGAAAGACCAGCATCAGGCCGTGAAAGATCCTCACCAGGGTAAAAGACTTCTGTTTGCCTAGTTTAGCCGGAATCGAATGCAGCCCTCGTTCGACATCAACGTCGTAATCCTGCAGGGCATAAAAGATATCGAATCCCGCCACCCAGAGCAGCACTGCCACGGCCAGGGGAATAACCGGCCAGCCGATATCCCCGCGCAGGGCGATCCAGGCCCCGATGGGCGCGATGCCCAGGCACAACCCGAGAACGATATGGGCATAGTGGGTAAAACGCTTGCAGTAGGCATAGAGAATAAATAGTCCGACCACCACCGGAGCCAGTTTCAGACAGAGCGGATTGAGCATCCAGGCGGCCAGAAAAAAAACCAGCAGGGCGACCAGGATAAATAGCAACGCTTCGCTGATTGACACTTTGCCGGCCGGAATGTGCCGTTCAGCGGTGCGCGGGTTGTCCGCATCGATCTTGGCATCAATCAGCCGGTTCAGCCCCATGGCGGCACTGCGTGCCCCCACCATGGCCATGCAAATCCAGAAAACCTGTAAAAAACCCGGCGCATGACCGCTGGCAAGAGAGGCCAGAACAACCCCCATCAGGGCAAAAGGAAAGGCGAAAACCGTATGGGAGAATTTGATCATCTCCAGCAGCGTCTTCACCTTGTTCCATAACAAACTTTTATCCATGGGCAGCATCCCCGGCAGCTCTGTGCAGCAGAGCGGAAATTTCCCGCGCCTGCCAATACAACCGCGGAAATCAAGAATCGGTGCGTGTCAAAACGTTTAATTTACACTTCGCATGAAAATGCGACAAGGCCTTTTCAATGATTTGTTCGGCGGTACTGCTCTGCTATGATGCGGGGATGTTTGAGGTACTGAACCAATACGGTCTGCCTGCACTGTTTCTGGTCAGCTTCCTGGCCTCAACCCTGCTCCCGCTGGGTTCGGAATGGCTGTTGGTGGCACTGCTAGTGGAAGGGCACGGGCCGGCCCAGACCGTGCTGGTGGCGACCCTCGGCAATACCCTCGGCTCGGTCACCGATTACCTGATCGGCTATTATGGCCGCGAGTGGTTCGTACAAAAACTGTTGCGGCTCGATACCGCCCAGCTGGACCGGGCCGGCCGCTGGTTCGACCGCTACGGTAGCTGGGCGCTGCTATTGGCCTGGTTGCCGGTGGTCGGCGATCCGCTCTGCGTGGTCAGCGGTATGCTGAAAACTCCGCCGGGCCGCTTTACTCTGCTCGTTGCCATCGGCAAGGGGTTACGCTACAGTTTTCTGGCGGTTGTGACGCTTGAAGCCGGCCAATATCTCACCTGACCCGGATACCCGATGAAACTCTATACCCCTGCCTTTGCAGCCCTGTTTCTGGCTAACCTGACCATGGTGTCGAGCTATTCGACCTTTTTTCTGTTTCCGCTGTTTATCACCAGAAATGGCGGGGACAATCAGGATATCGGGATCATCATGGGGGTTTTTGCCATGGCCTCCGCGTTCAGCAGGCCCTGGGTTGCGGAAATGATCGACCGAATCGGCCGGAAACGCAGCTATACTATCGGCACGGTGATGATGACCGCCCTGCCCCTGGTGCATCTGCTGCTCACCGGCCCGCTCAGTGCTTATTATATCCCCCTTCTGCTGATCCGTACGGTTCACGGCATCGGGCTGGCCATCTGCTTTACCGCCATTTTTACCTTCATCATCGACCTGATCCCGGTCCAGCGCCTCAATGAAGGGATCGGTATTTTCGGTACTTCGGGGCTGATCGGGCTGGCTATCGGGCCGCTAATTGCCGAACCGATTCTCAACCATTTCGGCTTTCCCGCCTATTTTCTGACCGCGGCGGGTTTTGGCGCGGCGGCTCTGCTGCTGCACCTGCCGGTCCGCGACCGGAAGCAGATAGAACCCTGCACGGCCACACCCTCGTTTTTCGCCCTGCTGAAAACCCGCAAACAGCTGGTCAGCGGCGCCATGGCGTTACTGTTCGGCGTCGGCCTGGCGGCAACCGGGAACTTTATCGCACCTCTGGCCCAGCAACGCCACCTTGAGTATATCTCCCTCTACTACCTGGCCTATTCCCTGGCCGCGGTCTCGGTCCGCTTTGTCGCCGGTAAGCTGGCCGACCGGGTCGGCGAAAATCAGATCATTCCCTGGGGTTTGGCGATTGCCGCCAGTGCCCTGCTGCTGGTCCCGTTAATTACCAACAATGCTCTGTTGCTGGGGATCGGCTTTCTCTTTGGGATCGGCCACGGCCTGCTGTTTCCGTCCCTTAACGCAATGGCGATTCGAAATGAACCCTATGCGGTCCGCGGCAAGGTCACCGGCATTTTCACCGGCGGCATCGACAGCGGCAGCTTTCTCGGGGCGCTGCTGCTGGGAGTGATCGGCCAGCAGGCCGGGTTTACCGCCCTGTTCATCTGTGCCGGACTGGCCATGCTTTCCGGCTTCTGGGTTTTCCGGCTGCGCCCGGGGCGGGTCTGATCAGACCGCCATCTCGAACTTATCACCATAGGACTGAATCCGTAGCGGTGCCCTCAGCACATAATGACCAAAACTGTTCTGCTCGATGACAAAGATTTCTCCATTGTCCGGATTATCGATGGTCTCAAAATATTCCATCGAATATTTAATGAACCGGCACAGAAGCACCCACAACGCAATCCCGTGGGGGACTATAAGAGTGCTATCAAAAAACTCCTGGCGGACTAAGTCCTGATTCAGGCTATCCCCCTGCGCCAATCACAAGAGCAACCACCCCATAGCCCCTTGCTGCAAATCGGACTGACAGGCTTTTTTCTGCTGATCATCATCCTCGCCTGGAGCCAGACCGTGGCTCAACAGAAAGAAAACCATAAATTCATTATTCTATGGATTGCAGATAGAACAGACCAATCTGGCAGCAATCATCTCGGAAAACCTGTTCCAGGTGCTTGATCAAAATCAGGCCATCAACATTGTCTCAAATTGCCCGTCACCAACATCAGGTTCTTTGGCGGTAGTTTAAATAACTTTGCAGTAAACTCGGGACTGACCCCAGGGTCATCAGGGGCTGTCCCAAAAGTTAGCGGGCCATGAAACTGGAGTGGTTTGCACCGCAAAGACCTGGGACAGCCCCCGTGCGGGGACAGTCCCGGCTTTGCTGCCATCTACACTGAGAGCCAGCACCATTCAGGATCGCCCTCTTTTCGTTATTATTTCCCTGGCTTATTGATTTTCAATAAATATTTTTCTCAAATTTAAATGAGAGCAAACGAGTCACACTTGACATTTAATATAATCTAATTTACTTTCCATAATATTTTTCCACACCTTTCCACAGGGGGATACTGCCACATGAAATCGCTTTCTTTACGCTTGAGAATTTTACTCCCGCTCATTGCTCTCATCATCATCGGCATCGGAATTTTGACCACTCTGTCCAGTCGATCCACCTCCAACATTATTCATAACATGGTCACCAACCAGCTAGAAACCATTACCCAAAATCTAGCAACTCAGGTGTCAGCTTGGATTCAGGATTTGGGTGCCGATCTACAGACCCAGAGTGAATTGGAAATTTACCAAAACACCCTTAAGAATCAGTCGTTTGGCAATGATTTTTACATTACACAAGCCAACAAATCCCTGAAAGCCTTTGCTGACCGCTATCCGCTTTATGACTCCATATCTATTGTCAATAATAAAGGAATGGCAATCGCTTCATCCGATCCGAATCTAATCGAAAAACTCAATGTAAGCGATCGAGAATACTTCAAAAACAGCATGCAGGGGCAGGAAGGAATCAGCAATGTCGTCCCCAGCAAAGCAGACGGGGGCGCTATTTTTGTTATTTCCAAACCGGTGGAGGTTTTCGGCGAGGTCGGTGGAGCTTTGGTCGCGGCCCTTAAACTGTCTTCTTTTTCCAATACATTCGTTAAACCTATTAAGATTGGATCCGAAGGCTATGCCTATATGGTCGACAGTACTGGTGCCGTCGCAGCGCACCCGGATCCAGATAAACTTCTCAAATACAATATCTCTCAGTTCAAATGGGGGAAAGAGATCATGACCCGCCAGAACGGTATGATCTCTTATACGGCAGATGGGCTTGAAAAAATGACCGCCTTTCGCACCGAACCGACCACCGGCTGGGTGATCATCGCCGGAGCTGCGACCTCGGACATGTTCAGCGCAGCCGACCAGCTGACCGTCCGCAATATCATCACCGGCGTCATTGTTGTGCTGATCCTGGCCGTGGTCATCATCCTGCTGATCAAGCCAATCATCGCCACCCTTAATAAGGGCGTGGCCTTTGCCAAGGAGATCCAGCTCGGCGACCTCTCCGGCCGCCTCCAACTTGAACGAGGTGACGAACTCGGCCAACTGGGTGCAGCCCTCGATACCATGGCCGACAGTCTTCAAGAACGCGCCGAGCTGGCTGAAGCCATTGCCGATGGCGATTTGACCCGCAATGTAACCCTTGCTTCCGACAAGGATGTCCTCGGCCGGGCTTTGCGCAGCATGACCGATCGTCTCAACGACATCATCAGCCAGATTAATGCCGCCAGCGAACAGATCGATTCCGGCTCTGGACAGGTCTCGGACTCTGCCCAGGATCTTTCTCAGGGCGCCACCCAGCAGGCCTCAGCCATTGAGGAAATCGGCGCCAGCCTCAGTGAACTGGCCGGACGGACGCAGGAAAACGCCGACAACGCCGCAACCGCCAACCAGTTGGCCAATACCGCTCGTGACGCGGCCCACGGCGGGAGTAGTCAAATGCAGCAGATGGTTTCCGCCATGCAGGAGATCAATGAATCCGGCCAGAACATCAGCAAGATCATCAAGACCATTGACGAGATCGCCTTCCAGACCAACCTGCTGGCCCTGAACGCTGCGGTTGAAGCGGCCCGGGCCGGCCAGCACGGCAAAGGCTTTGCCGTGGTCGCCGAAGAGGTTCGGAACCTGGCCGCTCGCAGTGCCAAGGCAGCGCGGGAAACCGCCGATCTGATCGAGGGGAGCGTCCAAAAAGGGGAAAACGGCACCGCCATTGCCAACCGCACGGCAACAGCCTTGGAAGAGATCGTTGCCGGGATCGGCAAGACCGCTGACCTGGTCGGTGAAATTGCGGCCTCGTCCAAGGAACAGTCGGACGGGCTGGCCCAGGTCAACAACGGGATTTCCCAGATCGACGAGGTCACCCAGCGCAACACCGCAGGAGCCGAGGAAAGCGCGGCCGCGGCCGAGGAACTGTCGAGCCAGTCGGCCCACATGCGTCAGTTATTACAACAGTTCAAGCTGCGCGGCCAGGGGCAGACGACCACTCGCCCGGTGGTAACGGCGCTGCCGCAACAACCAATGATTAAAGCACAGGAGCGGAAAGCCCCGGCGCAGAAACCGCAGCGGGCGGAATCATCCGGCTGGGACCAGGTCGAGCAGAAAGCGACTAAGCCGATCATCGCCCTGGATGATGACGAATTCGGCAAATATTGATTGTTACCTTACTCCTCTTCTTTCCCCCAAGGCTATCCGTCGCCGGATAGCCTTGGGGGCTTTCCTGCCGAAAATCAGTTAGTTTCCATCCAGAAATGGCTTTTTTTCGCTGTAGCAGCGTCAATCTGCAGGCTTACTTGTGCGGCATAACGATGTACGCCTCCGCGCAAGCCCTTGATTTCCTTGCCACAACGGAAAACGCTCGGTTCCTATCTGAAAACTTAATTATTGCCATCCAGTGTTTCCGGATGACAACCAGTCACAATCCACTGTTCAATGATTACTAATAAACCTTGCCTTTAAACCTCCTTTAATTTAGTATTTACAATGATTCTTATTTACACCTAAGCAAAGGAGGATTTCCCTCATGAAATCGCTGTCCCTGCGTCTCCGTATCCTGCTGCCAATCATTGTCCTGATCATCATCGGCATCGGAATTCTGACCACTCTTTCCACTCGAACCACCTCTGCTATTATCGGCGACATCGTCATCAACCAGTTGGAAACCATTACCCAGAATCTGACTACCCAGGTGACGTCATGGATTACCGATTTGCGCGTGGATATTAAGACCCAGGGTAAGCGGGAAATCTATCGAGACGTATTGATGAATCAGGGGATCCTCGGTAACGACTATTATATCGAGAACGCCAATAAAGGACTGAAAGAATTTGTCGACAGTTACAGCGTCTACGACTCACTTGCGGTTCTCAATGAAAAAGGGATTGTCATCGCTTCATCTGAGCCCAAATTGATAGGCATCGATCTGAGCGATAGGGATTATTTCAAAGAAAGCATGCAGGGCCGGCAAGGTATGAGCAATACAGCGGAAAGCAAAACCACCGGCCGACCAATTTTTATTGTCTCCGAACCGCTGATCCCGTTTGAAGATGTGGCCGGAGTGCTCATTGCTGCCATTGAAATGGATAAATTTTCCGAAAAGTTCATCCTCCCCGTCAAAATCGGTCATGACGGCTATGCTTATGTCACCGACAAAACCGGCATGATGTCCGCCAATCCGCATTCAGAAACCATCTTGAAAGAAAATATCAGTGACGTTGCCTGGGGCAAGGAGATCATGGCCCGCCAAAACGGCATGATCACTTACACCACGGACGGCGTTGAGAAGCTGGTCGATTTCCGCACCGAACCGACCACCGGCTGGGTGATCGCCGCCGGAGCTGCGACCTCGGATATGTTCAGCGCAACCAACAAACTGACCGTCCGCAATATCATCACCGGCGCCATTGTTGTGCTGATCCTGGCCGTGGTCATCATCCTGCTGATCAAGCCAATCATCGCCGCCCTTAATAAGGGCGTAGCTTTTGCCAAAGAGATCCAGCTCGGCGACCTCTCCGGCCGCCTCCAACTCGAACGAGGTGACGAACTCGGCCAACTGGGTGCAGCCCTCGATACCATGGCCGACAGTCTTCAAGAACGCGCTGAGCTGGCCGAAGCCATTGCCGGTGGCGATTTGACCCGCAATGTGACCCTTGCTTCCGACAAGGATGCCCTCGGCCGCGCCCTGCGCAGCATGACCGACCGCCTCAACGACACTATCAGCCAGATCAATGCCGCCAGCGAACAGATCGATTCCGGCTCCGGACAGGTCTCGGATTCTGCCCAGGATCTCTCCCAGGGGGCAACCCAGCAGGCCTCAGCCATTGAGGAAATCGGCGCCAGCCTCAGTGAACTGGCCGGAAGGACGCAGGAAAACGCCGACAACGCCGCAACCGCCAACCAGCTGGCCAATACCGCCCGCGAAGCGGCCAATGGCGGCAGCAGTCAAATGCAACAGATGGTTTCCGCCATGCAGGAGATCAATGAATCCGGCCAAAACATCAGCAAGATCATCAAGACCATTGACGAGATCGCTTTCCAGACCAACCTGCTGGCCCTGAACGCTGCGGTTGAAGCGGCCCGGGCCGGCCAGCACGGCAAAGGCTTTGCCGTGGTTGCCGAGGAGGTCCGCAATCTGGCCGCTCGCAGTGCCAAGGCAGCGCGGGAAACCGCCGATCTGATCGAGGGGAGCGTCCAAAAAGGGGAAAACGGCACCGCCATTGCCAACCGCACGGCAACAGCCTTGGAAGAGATCGTTGCCGGGATCGGCAAGACCGCTGACCTGGTCGGTGAAATCGCAGCATCCTCTAGGGAACAGTCGGACGGGCTGGCCCAGGTCAACAACGGGATTTCCCAGATTGACGAGGTCACCCAGCGCAACACCGCTGGTGCCGAGGAAAGCGCGGCCGCGGCCGAGGAGTTGTCCAGCCAGGCTGCCCACATGCGCCAGTTATTACAACAGTTCAAACTGCGCGGCCAGGGGCAGACGACCACTCGCCCGGTGGTAACGGCGCTGCCGCAACAGCCGGTTACTCAACCACAGGAGCGGAAAGCCCCGGCGCAGAAACCGCAGCGGGCGGAACCATCCGGCTGGGACCAGGTCGAGCAGAAAGCGACTAAGCCGGTCATCGCCCTGGATGATGATGAATTCGGCAAATACTAAGCGACAGTCAACTAAGAGGGCAGGCCAAATGGCCTGCCCTCCTTTATTTATCTGATTCTAAAGTCCATCCTGAACTTTAGAATGCCCGTTGCGCAAAAACGCGATTTTGCTTCACTCACAAAAACAAGACATCAACCTCCTCTTGTTTTTGGCTCGCCCATCCCTGGGCTCGGGAAGAACCTTCTGATTCTAAAGTCCATCCTGAACTTTAGAATGCCCGTTGCGCAAAAATGCGATTTTGCTTCACTCACAAAAACAAGACATCAACCTCCTCTTGTTTTTGGCTCGCCCATCCCTGGGCTCGGGAAGAACCTCTTGATTCTAAAGTCCATCCAGGACTCGGTTCGTTCTCTTCCACAAATATCTATAAATTATTGTCAGGTTTTGTTTTCTTGCCGTAAATCAACCAATAGACCACCGGGATCACTATCAGGGTAAAGGCTGTTGAAGCGAACACCCCGAAGATGATTGCCCAGGCCAACCCGGAAAAAATCGGATCCAAAGTGATGATCCAGTTCCCCAGTAGCGCCGCTCCGGCGGTCAGCAGGATCGGCCGCAAACGCACCGCACCGCTTTCCACCAGTGCTTCATCCAGAGGCACCCCTCTTTTTAAGGCGTGGTGAATGAAGTCGATGAGGATAATCGAATTCCGCACGACGATCCCGGCCAGGGCGATCATTCCGATCATCGCCGTTGCCGTGAAGAACACCGGCGTCCCGTAGCCACCCACCGGATGATCGGCGATCAGGTTGAGCAGCCAGAAGCCGGGCATGATGCCGATCATGGTCAGAGGGATTGCCGCCATGATGATCAGTGGCATGACATAGGATCCGGTTTCCACGAGTAGCAGCAGGTAAATCAGGACCATGGCTGCGCCGAAGGCAATGCCGAGATCGCGGAACACATCCAGAGTGATCTTCCACTCCCCTTCCCCGCTCCAGACCACCGAAGTCCCCACCGGCAGCGGGTGCTCCTTGAAATGCTGCTGCAGGTTAAGAATGGCATTGACCGGGCTCTTGCCGGCCATCTCCCCGAAGACATAGCTGACCCGGCGCAGGTTCTTATGATAGATGGTCGGCTCCAGCCGCTGCTCGACAAAATGTCCGAGCTCGGACAGGTGAATCAGGTTTCCACTGGGCCCTTGCAACTGCAGATTGTTGAGCACTTCCGTGGAAGAGCGTTTTTCCACCGGCAGACGCAGCAGAATCGGCAACGGGTTGCGTTCGCTGTCAACATGGAGCGTCCCGACCTGGGCTCCGGACAAGGCGATTTGCAGGGTCTTGGCCAGTTCGGCGGTGGTCAACCCGGCCAGGGCCAGCTTGTCCCGATCGGGCACAAACTGCAGTTGCCGCTGGGCGGCTTCGATACTGGTATCGACATCGACAACTTTATCCTCTTCGGCCATGCGCTTGCGCACCAGTTCGGTAGCCGCCAGTTGCCCGGCATAAGCGATCCCGTCATCCGCATACACCTCAGCGGTCAGGGTGGCAATAACCGGCGGTCCCGGCGGCAGTTCGACAATCTTGAGCAAAGCGCCGTGCCGATTGGCGATGGCGGTCAGGTCGTTACGCAGCCGCAAGGTGATTTCATGGCTCTGCTGCGCCCGCTTCCCCTTGGGTGCGATATTGATCCTGATATCCGCCAGATTGGCGCCATGGCGCATATAGTAATGGCGCACCATGCCGTTGAAATCAATGGCACTGGCGGTGCCAACATAGGCTTCAAAGTCGGTCACTTCATTGACGGTGGCCAGATAGTCTTCCAGATCCCGCGCGGCCGCATCCGTCTCTTCCAGGGTCGCCCCCTCCGGCAGGTCGAGAACCAGCTGAAACTCATTCTTGTTATCAAACGGCAGCATCTTCAGGGGGACCAGGTTCAAAGCCGGCATAGCCATAGAGATCAGCAGCAGCACCACGACCCCGCCGATCAGCAGCCAGGCATAGCCGCGATGCTTGATAAACGGCATCAGCAGTTTGCGGTAAATCTTGTAGGTGCGGGTCTCCTCGAGGACAAACGCCCCTTCCTCAACTTTGCCGTATTCACCTTTCAGCACATGGTAGGTCATCCACGGAGTGACGGTAAAGGCAACCAGCAACGACATGAGCATGGTCAACGGCAGGTTGACGGCCATGGGACGCATGTACGGCCCCATCATCCCGGTGATAAAAAGCATCGGCAAAAAAGACAGGATCACCGCCAGGGTGGCGACAATCACCGGTGGCCGGACTTCATCGACGGCGGTCAGCACCGCTTCGCGCGGCGGCTCCTTCTTCATTTTGAAATGCCGGTAAATGTTCTCCACATCGACGATAGGGTCATCCACCAGCAACCCCAAAGCGAGCACCAGGGCGAACAGGGTGACCCGGTTGATGGTGTAACCGAACCAGTAATTGACCAGCAGGGTCAGCGAATAGATGATCGGAATGGAGACCGCGACAATGAGCGCCTCGCGCCAGCCCAAGGCAAACAGCACCAGGGCCAGCACGGTCACCACGGCAATGACCAGGTGGGTGATCAGTTCGTTGACCTTATGATTGGCAGTCTCCCCGTAATTACGCGTGACCTTGATATGAATATCGTCCGGGATGACATCCCCTTTCAGGGAATTTAGCTTGGCTATGACATCCCTGGCTACGGTAACGGCATTGGTCCCCTTTTTCTTGGCCACGGCGATATGCACCGCCTGATATTCTTGGCCGGGATTCGCGCCCGTTTCAGCCGGACCGAAGCGCAGACGGGTGTAGGTCTCCGGCTCGGCGATCCCGTCACTGACCTTGGCAACATCTTGCAGGTAGACCGGCGCCCCGTCCCTGACCGCGATAATCAGCTGGGAAACCTCATCGGCGCGCTGCAGAAAACCACCGCCGCGCACCAGGATTTGCCGGTTGTTCTGCTCAAAACTGCCGGAGGGTAATTCCAGATTGGCGGCCTGCAGGGCCTGTTGCACGCTGAACAGATCCAGCCCGCGCGAGGCCAGTGCCGCCGGGTCGACATCAATCAGGATCTGCCGCGGCCGACCACCGATCAGTTCAGTTCGTGAGGTATCTTCAACCGCCTGCAGCCGATCAATGGCTTCTTCGGCGACCCGCCTGAGCTGATGGTCAGACTCCGTATTGGAATAAAGGGTCAGATTGACAATGGGCACGTCATCAACGCCGATCGGCCTGATCACCCAACCGGTCACCCCGGGCGGGACAATATCGATATGGGTGGATATTTTATTGTGCAGCTTGACCAGGGAGGCGATGCGGTCCTCGCCGACGTAAAAACGGACCGTCACGATGGCCAGATCGGGCCGCGACATGGAATAAACGTATTCGACCCCGTCGACCTGCCAGAGCAGCTTTTCCAGCCGCGTCGAGACCAGTTTCTCGACCTCGGCGGCACTGGCTCCCGGCATATGGACATAGACATCAGCCAGGGGCACAACGATCTGCGGCTCTTCCTCACGCGGCGTCAGAGTGAGCGCGGCAATACCGGCAAGAACCGCCAGCAGAATCAGAATAACCGACAGATTGCCTTCCAGAAAATGATCGACAATCCGGGTCGCGAAGGTATGTTTTTTGGGACTTTCGCTCATGGCTGCACCCGAGCTCCGTCTTTGGCCATTTCCACCTCGGCGCTGACAATCCGGTCACCGGGCTCCAGACCGGAGAGGACTTCGACCTTGTCGCCGAAAGTGCGGCCCAAGCGCACCAAACGAAAATGCAGAGTCTGCCCTTCGAGAAGGAAAATTCCGCTCAACTGACCACGCATGGTCACGGCCGTGTTCGGAATCAGCACCAGTTCCTCAGCCGGCAGGGTCCGCCGCGCCCGGGCAAAGATCCCGGTCGGCAGATTCTTGCCTTGCGGCAGTTCGATAATGACATCATAACTGCGGCTGGCCGGATCACTCCCTCCCTGCACCCGCAGTACGGTGCCGGCCAGCACCCGCGCCATGGATGGCAGTTCCACCGCCATTTCCGTGCCGACCGTGATCTGCCCGAGCAGGCGTTCGGGAACCTTGACCCGGGCCTGCCGTTCTCCCTCCCGATCAAGAACCATCAGCGGGGTGCCCGGCAGCACCGTTGCCCCCTGTTTGACCTGCACGCTGACCACCAGCCCGTCAAAAGGCGCCAGCACCCGATTATAACTGTTTTGTTGCAACACCTGATCGCGTTCGGCCTTGCCCCGATCAATCTCGGCTTCGGCGGCGGCCAGCTGCTGGCGGGCCATGCTTAACTCGGCATTGACCTGATCATATTCCTGCGGGGTGACCGCTTCCGCTTTCAGCAACTGCTCGTAGCGGGCCGCAGTCTGCCGGGCCAGGGTCAGCCGGGCCCGGGCCGATTCCATCTGCCGCGTGGCGACCTCAATGGCCGCCTGAGTCGAACGCAGCTGTTCGCTGGCGCTATTGTCGCTGATCTCGAGCAGGAGTTGATCTTTTTTCACGGGATTCCCTTCCCGCACCGCCAGGTTGGTCACCTTCCCGCTGCTGCGTGCAACCAGCCGGGCCTGATCCCGGCTTTCCAGAGTCCCGACGAATTGTTCGGAGCCGTATTTTTTGCTGGTTTCGACCGTCATCACCGGCAGAGACAGCGTCTCAGGGGTCTGGTCATGGCCACTTCGGCCCGGTTCAATCTGGTCGCCACACCCCGAGAGCAGCAGCGACAGTAAAAATATCGTCACAACAGTTTTCATTGCGCTGTTCCTTCCTGATTCAGAACTGCGGTCACCAAAGTACCGAGTAAATAATGCTGCCGAGCCAGGCTCTTGATCAGCTGAACCTTGGCGGTCACCAGATCAGCCCGACTTTTTTCAACCCGCGATTGTGCCGTCAAGAGCTCTGCCAGCGGGGTCAAACCATTTCGATAGCGATTGGCCAGCAGTTGATAACTTTCTTCAGCCGCGCCATAGCCGATCTGGCTGACATCCAGTTGCTGGCGAGCGGTTTCCGTATCCAGCCGGGCCTGGCCGACATCAAAGCGGGCCTGATCTTCGGCCTGCCGCTGCCGAGCCGCTGCACTGCGCTCTGCGGACAAAGCGCGGGCGCTGGCATGGCGACGGCTGAAGCCGTCAAACAGCTGCCAGCTTAGTTGCAGCTGCACCATCCAGCTATCGGCAGTGTCAGAGAACGGATAGTCACGGTCGTGAGTGGCCCAGGAGGCCCCGCCCTGCAGCCGCGGATACCAAGCCGCTTTACTTTGTTTGCGGGCCTCCACCGTCTCCTGATGCTCCAGTTGCAAGGCCTGCAGATCGGGGCGCTGCGATGGTTGCTGCGGCTGCGGCGCGCTGATCAGATCGGTCCGCAGAGGTCCGGCGATATCGACACTCTCTTCACCATTGCCCATCTCCAGCGCGAGCCTCCGCTGGGCCAGAATCAGTGCATTATCGGCACTAATCTGCAAGCGCCGGCTTTCCGCCAGACGGACATTAGCGGTCAGGGTATCGGCTTTAAGCCCGGTGCCGGCCGCCTCCTTTTCCGAAGCGAGGCGGTGGATTTCCGCCGCTTCCTGCACGGAACTGTTGACCCAGTCAATGACCGCCCGGCTGCGCTGGACTTCGAGATAGGCTGAGAAAATCCGCCAGGCCACCTGTTGCCGAACCGCTTGTTCCCCTGCACCGGCAGCTTCCGCACGGAGCGCGGCACGACGGATCCCATAGGAGATATCCGGGTCATAGAGCGGCTGGGTCAACTGCAGGCGGGTCTCAAAATCATGGCGGGCGGGCGGATCATTATAGATATCGGCCGACTGGCTCACCTGCAGCCGTTCCTGATTGAGCCAGATGAACATGGCACTGCCGGGTTCGTCGGTCCAGAGAAATTTTTCACTTAAATTGACCCGCGGCAGCTTTTGCGATTTCGCCACCGCGGCAGCTTCCCGGGCAGCTTCGCTATCAGCAGCGGCAGCCAGAAAAGCAGGATTCTGCTCCAGGCCGATACGCACCGCCTGATCAAGGGTATAGGTCTGCGCAAAGCCGTTCAAAGGAAGAAGACAAACGGCAATCACCAGCAAGAACCTGAGCATGGACAAGACCTCCAGAATAAATAAATGCAACCTCTTATCAAATGCCGGGTTCAACGAGCCAGAACCACAGCAACAATCATTATATATGTATTTTTGAATTATTGTCGATCACTTTTCTCTTTTTCTACCAAATTCCACCTGTAAACAGCTGCCTTTCCAGAATAAAAACCATTGTTCAGCTCAGCCGCCCACTCAGGATGGTTCGGAACCGGCGGGGTCTTGTCCGGTTGCGTTCACCCGCAGAGATGTCGATGCTGAACGCAGATGCAAATCACGCTGCGGGAATGGAATCTCGATTCCGTTAGCACGGAACAACCTGTCGATCTGATGATTGATGTCACTGATGACATCGAACTTACGGGCCGCATCAGGAATCCAGCACAATAGTTCAAAGTTAAGGGAAGAATCGCCAAACTCTCGGAACCAGGTTTTCGGGGCCGGGACGTCCAAAACCCGATCATGCTCTTGAGCTGCTTCGATCATCAGTGCCGTGGCCTTATCGCAATCCGAGCCATAAGCGATCCCGACCGGGATTCGTAGCCGCAAACGAGCATCGCCGTAACTATAATTGGTAACCGCATTCTCCAGCAGAATGGAATTGGGGACGATAATGGAGATATGGTCGGGAGTCTGAATCAGGGTGGTCCGCAGATTGATCCGTTTTACATCACCCCAGACATCACCGACTTCGAGGCGATCCCCGATCTTGATCGGCCGTTCCAACAACAGAATCACCCCACTGATAAAGTTGGAGGCCATATTCTGCAACCCAAAACCAATCCCGACCCCGATCACCGCAAACAGGCCAATGATAGCCCCCAGCGGAATATTCACTGTGGTCAGGCCGATGTAGATACCAAGGATCAGAATCAGATAGTGCAAAAACCGCGACAGCGCATATTTCAGGCCTTCGTCCATGTCCATCTTGTCGAAAACTTGTTTCTGCAGCATGGAACGCAGGATTTTGGAAATAAGCAGGGACAAGAGGACTGCCACCATAGCGACCACCAGGTGACTGAGAGTTATACCGACATCCTGAATTTTAAAGAGGACAAAATCTTTGTAGTAATAACTGATTTTATCCCAGACCTGAGCACCCCAGAAATCCATGAGCATGTCCTTTCGTTCCCCTTATTATACATGATTTAGGTGAGTTTTTCGGGAGTCGGGATAGGGGCGACAAGAAACAGTCAAATCCCCCTTAATCCCCCTTTGCTAAAGGGGGAAATGAAACAGGAAAAAAATTCTTATTTATTAACGAGCGCGCCTAATAGGGTCAAACACTCCCCCCTTTAAAAAAGGGGGGCCGGGGGGGATTTATACAAGATTATGACCGTGTCATACTCCTTCCCCCTTGATGGAGGAAGGATGGGATGAGGGTGAAACCAACTCACAACCCGATGGGCAAAAAGGTTGCTGTGGCGGCCCGCTGGACCACAAAATTAACCGTCCGATCCCACTTCTGGGCTGCTACCGCCGACATCATATCCTGCAGAGAGATCAGCTTGCCGAACAGCCGCTCAAAACTTAAATTCTCCGCCTCGTCAGGCAGACTGTTGGTGAGCAGCAGGGGTTTGCCGTCCGGCCCAGTGCGGGTTTTCAGACGCCAGACCAGAATTTCGATATTCCTGGCACTGTTATAGAGAATCTGCGGATCAAGGCTGTCAAACATAAAGAATTCGGCATTGTTGCCGTAAGCGTTGTGAACCATTGAAACCAGCCCGACCAACAGGGCAAAGACCCGGTCCCCGGTATAATCCTGATCAAAGGCCAGCAGCATCGCCTCAATGCCGCGCTGATTATCAAGCTCAGGAAAAAGCAGGCTGCGGTCGCTGTCGAACAGCTGGGAAAGACGCACCTCCGTGGACATGCCCGGCACTTTATGCAATTCCCGCGGATTGCGCCGATAGAGCTTGCCGGCCAGCCGGCGCAGCAACTCTTCTGCCTGGCGGATATGAATATCCGCAACCATGTCGATATCGGTCTTGGCCAGTTTAGTCAGGTGGTTCTGCGAAGAGCTGCAGGCCGGCAGGGTACAGAGTAGCAATAATAGCCACAACCCAACCGTTCTTTTGACAATACTCCGCTTCAAATAACTGGCCGGCACCCGGTTCCCTTTTCAGTCTGAACGGCTTGAAACAACAGCAGAAAAAACATACAGTGAAGCGCCAAGGATACTATGATCCTGATTCGAAAACCAGCAGCGCTTTGCCCGGGAGCAATCATCATGAAAGAAAGCAAACTTGCGGAGATCTTTGCCGAACACCCCGCCGGGGTTCTTTCCACCACCGATGGCCAGGGCAATGTCAACGCCGCGGTGTTTGGCTCGGCCCGCCTGGTCGGTACAGACCGCATCGTCCTCGGTCTGGGCGACAACCGAACCCTGGCCAATCTGCGGCAGAATCCGCAGGCAGTGCTGCTTTTTTACACCCTGGGCAGGATGGTTTTTGACAGTCGCGGAGTCCGGCTTTATCTGCAACTGGAGGACCTGCTACAGAGCGGTACCCTGTTCAGCGAGACGGTCCGCGATATCGAGGCCAAAGCCGGCAAGATGGCGGCTCGCTCCATAACCGCAGTAGCCCGTTTCAAAGTCAGCGCAATCCGCCCGCTCATCGATCTGCACAGCAGCGAAGCCTGAGCCCGCGTCTGTTTAGCGGCTGGCGCAGACCGGGCAGGCCTGCAACCGCAACGGTTTTTCTAGATGGCTACGTTCCAGCAGCCGCTGATCACTGAAGATATCCCGGGTGGGGCCATCGGCAATAATCCGCCCTTGGGCCAGCACCAGGGTTCGCTCACAGAGGTCCAGAACCAGGTCCAGATCATGGCCAGCAATGATTTTGGTATGCCGATAGTTGCGCAGCCAGTCGATCAGCTGCCGTCGGCCCCGCGGGTCGAGCCCGGTGCTGGGCTCATCAAGCACCAGGACGTCGGGCGACATGGCCAGCACCGTGGCGATGGCGACCGAACGTTTTTCCCCGCCGGACAGATGATGGGGGGGACGATCTTTCAAATGCAGCGCGCCGACCTGGCGCAAGGCACTGTCGACCCGCTCCTCGGTTTCAGCCGAAGAAAGACCCAGATTCAACGGCCCAAAGCCGACATCCTCGGCCACTGTCGGCATGAACAGTTGATCGTTGGGGTCCTGGAACACCATGCCGACACTACGCCGGACATCCTGCAGGGTCTGTTTGGTGACCGGGAAATCGCCGATTCGCACCTCTCCCTCGGCCGGTCGCAGGCAACCGTTCAGGTGTTGCAGCAGGGTCGACTTGCCGGCCCCGTTGGCCCCGACCACGGCCACGGACTCACCATGGGTAATCAGGAAATTGATCCGCTGCAGAGCCCGGGTTCCATCGGGATAGTCATAGCAGACATTCTTCATCTCCACCAGGTGATGGCTCATGGTCAAAAAACTCCTTCCAGCCAGCTGCGCACCGCGGCCGCATCACTTCCCAGTCGCAGAAGGATAAAATAGCCGCTCCAACCCACCACGAAGAGCAACTCTTTGCGTCCGAAACGGGACGTGGAGAGCAGCCGGAAGCGGCCGCTGAAACAGCGACTGAGCATGGCCCGGTAAAGCCGGCGGGCGCGCTCCAGGGTTCGCCACAACAGCTGGGTGAGCAGCGCAGCATAGATCTTCAGCCCGTTACCACGGCCATGAAAAGAGCGTAACGAGCGGGCACGCACCATCCGTTCGGCTTCCGCGCCAAGGACAAAGATATAGCGATACAAAAACAGCAGCTGCAGGACAAAGGTCCAGGGCACGCCGAGGCGCCCTAAAGCATGGCAGATCGCCGGGAAGCTGGTAACGGCGATCAGCACCAGCACGCTACCGATGGTCAGGGAAAAACGCAGGAGAATCGACAGGAAAGAGAGCCAGCCTCCGCTGATCGCCAGCCCGCCGAGCTGCAGTTGAACCTGCTGGTCGTAGAGCGGGTTGAACATCCCGACCAGCAATGCAAAGGGCGCGACCAAAGCCAACCGTTTAAGCAAAAAAGCGACCGGCAGCCGGGCCATGATCAACAGGGAGACCGGGAACACCAGCAGCGGCAGCAACACCAGCACGGCATACTTGTCGTAGGACGCCACCACTACCACAAACACCAGCACGGTCAGCACCTTGGCCCGGGCATCCAGACGATGGATCGGACTGTCCTGATAGGCCAGGGTATCGAGGGCGCTTAAATCAAAAAGGCTGTGTTCAATTCCGGCCACACCTACAACTCCAGCGCTATAGCCCTCATCGCTGGTTGCGTTTCCGCACCAGCACCCCCAGCCCGACGATCAGGGTCAAGCTCACCGTGGCCCCGAGAATCCCGGAAAGGCTGGTGCCGAAACGACTGGACCACAAGGAGTTGTCCGCTGTGGCGGAAGCGAAGTCGTAATCAGGCAGAACCGCGATTCGTTGCTGCCAGTTGTCCAGGGTGGCGATCAGTGAAGACGTGGAATCCAACTCGCCACCAATCACTTTGGCGACGGACCACTCCAGGCCGTCCGGTTGGGACGAGGCATACCAGGAACCGATCCCCCCCACCAGCAGGCTGACCAGCAACAGAGCCAGCGCGGTGCGCCGCCAAGAGAACACCGGCCGGGCCGGAGTTGCCGTGGCCAACTGCAGCAGACCGGGCTGCTGCTGACGAATCATTTGCACGACCACGGCGGTCACCACCCCTTCGACCAGGCCGATGGCCAGGTGAATCGGCTGCATCACCAACAGGAAGGAGCTGAGCGGCAAAGCGGAAATTCCCGAAAAGGTGGTTTCCAGCACCACCCCCAGCGCCCCGAGTTGGAGCGCCACGACCGCACTGACCAGGCAGGCCAGGAACAGTCGGCGGCGGCTGGGATCAGCCCCGGCCAGGGGCTTGAACAGAAAGGGATAAACAATAAACGCGGGAATAAAGCCGAGATTGAAGATATTGCAGCCCAGCGCGAGCAGGCCGCCATCGGCAAAGAACAGCGCCTGCACCAACAGCACCGAGGCGATGGTCAGAAAAGCAGCCGGACCGCCCAGCAGTATGGCCAGGATCATCCCTCCCCCCAAGTGACCGCTCGAGCCGGTTGCCGGAATCGAAAAATTGATCATCTGCGCGGCAAAGATGAAAGCCCCCATCACACCCATCATGGGAACCGTGCTGTCGTCCTCCAGTTGCCGCACCCGGCGGGAACAATAGGCCACCGTGCCCGCGGTGACTCCCCACAAAACCCCGCCCACTTGCGGGCTCAACAAAGCATCTGCCATATGCATGTGAAATCTCCTGTTACGTCTTCATCAAATTGAATGGAATATGATCAGGCTGCCTGCAAACAACCTGCTAATTCGTTGTCATCCGGAAACACTGGATGGCAATAATCAAGTTTTCAGATTGGAAACGAGCAATTTTCCGTTGTGGCAATTAAGCCTGTAGCTTGACGCTGCTACAGCGGAAAAAAGCCGTTTCCAGATGGAAACTAATTAATAGTTTACTTGTCTCGACAGCGAATGTCCTGAAAAAAAATGACCTCCCGCAAGGGCATTTACCGACCGGCAACTCTAAAGGTCGGGCTGCCACACTGACGCCTTCCTGGAACCTGTTTCCCAAGTCTGATTTTGCATCCAATCGTTCATAGCGGGTTGCGAAAAATTCCGGCCCAAGACAATTCAAGATGGCTGGGGAATATGCACTTCCTTCCCCCTGTCTTGCAAAACCGACAATTGACCGATTTGCTATTGATGCGAATCTCTCAACCACCAACTCGACATCCTGTTTTTAAAAAAAACTCGCTGTAGTATGATTCCTTATTGCTTCCCGACGGGACAATCCCCTGCCAACTCAAAGCTGTGGAATATTTTTTCATGCATGAAGTCGGTATCACCAGAAACCTTGTTGAAATTGCCGAAGACCATGCCCGCCGGGCTGGCAGCAACCGGGTCCTTTCAGTCAGCGTGGATATCGGCGAACTCTCCGGGGTGGTGGCAGAAGCGGTCGAATTCTGTTTTTCAGCCGTAACTCAGGACACCATGCTGGAAGGGGCAACCCTGTTGATCAACCGAATCCCTGCTAGAATGGTTTGTGAAGAGTGCCAACATGATTTTGCTGCTGACAATCTGACCTTTTCCTGTCCAGCCTGTGACAGTTTTCTCGTGCAGACTACACAGGGTAACGAATTGCGAATGACTGAACTGGAGGTTGAATAATCATGTGTATCGAATGCGGCTGCGAAGAAGCAACTCATCCCGCTCAGGATCATGACCATAGCCACCATCATGAGCATGGGCCCAAGACACTGCGGATCGAGGAAGACCTGCTCAGCAAAAACAATCGCCTGGCCGGCCAGAACCGGCAGATGTTCCGGGAACAGGGCGTTTTTGTGCTGAATCTGGTCAGCTCGCCAGGGTCGGGGAAGACCACATTATTGGAAAAAACCATTAGTGCTCTCGCCCCCGAGATGCGCATCGCAGTATTGGAGGGAGATCAGCAAACCAGTCATGATGCCGACCGGATCGCCGCCACCGGGGTCCCAGTCAAACAGATCAACACCGGAGCCGGCTGCCATCTCGACGCCCACATGGTCGGCCATGGCGTGGCCGATTTTGACCTGGCCGAGACCGACGTACTGATGATCGAAAATGTCGGCAATCTGGTCTGTCCGGCCTCGTTTGACTTAGGTGAACATCACAAGATTGTCGTCCTTTCGGTCACTGAGGGGGAGGACAAGCCCATCAAATACCCACACATGTTCCGAGCCGCCGATGTGTTGCTGCTCAACAAGACCGACCTGCTCCCCTATCTTGATTTCGACCTGGACAAGTGCCGGGAATTCGCTCGTCAGGTCAATCCGCGGATTCGGATTTTTGAGCTGTCCTGTAAAAACGGCACAGGATTTGACGACTGGCTGAGCTGGTTACGCCAGCAGATTCTGATCTGATCCGGATTGGGTCCTTTTGACCCATTGCCATTGACCGGCCGCTTACACTCAGTCCTTTTCCAGCTCAGGCCACTTGGTGCCAACGGGAATAGATCAAAAAGCAAAGGATTGACACTATGTGCTTAGCCGTACCGATGCAGATTATGGAAATTGATCAGGACAACGCCCTGTGTGCAGTGGATGGAGTTCGCCGCAACGCCAGCCTGATGATGCTTGACGATGCCAAAGTCGGTGACTTTGTCCTGATCCACGCCGGCTTTGCCATAGAAAAACTTGATCCAAGGGAAGCCGAAAAGACCCTGGAAATGTTCCGTGCGATTGCCGCGCAGGAACAGGCGGAACCATGACCCACGCCAGCGCTTATCGTGATCCGGCGGTCGCCGCCAAGCTCCTTGCCCGTATCCGCGTCACAGCCGCTCGGGCCGGCCGCACCATCACCCTGATGGAAGTCTGCGGCACCCACACCATGGCGATCCATGAACATGGTCTGCGCGGCTTGCTGCCGGCAGGAATCCGACTGGTTTCCGGCCCCGGCTGTCCGGTCTGTGTCACCCCCATCGACTATGTTGATCAGACGCTGGCCCTGTGCCGGCTACCGGGCACCATCATCACCACCTTCGGCGATATGATGCGGGTGCCCGGCTCACAAACCAGCCTGCTCGAAGAAAAAGCCCGCGGGGCGGATATCCACATCGTCTATTCAGCCCTTGATGCCGTCAACCTGGCCCGACACAATCCGGAGCGCCAGGTGGTGTTTCTGGGGGTGGGCTTCGAAACCACGGCGCCGACCGTAGCCGGTGCGATCCTGCAGGCCCAACAGGCCAAGCTGGATAATTTCTCCGTCCTCTGCGCCCACAAGACCATGCCGATGCCGATGCAGACGCTCAGCGCCGACCCCGACCTGCAGGTGGACGGCTACCTCTGCCCGGCCCATGTCAGTGCCATCATTGGCGCCGACGCTTACACTGAACTGACGGCACGCTACCATGTCCCCTGCGTGGTCACCGGCTTCGAGCCCCTCGATATCCTGCAGGGTGTGGATATGCTTGTCACCCAGATCGCTGTCGGAATTGCCACGGTCGAAAACCAGTATCGCCGCTATGTTAAAAACGCCGGCAATCCACGCGCCCAACAGCTACTGGCCAGGGTGTTCGAACCCTGTGACGCCCGTTGGCGCGGGCTGGGGCTGATTGCCGGCAGCGGCCTGCGGATCAGGGACGCTTACAGTTCTTTTGACGCCGACCAGCGCTTCAGGGTAACGGTTGCACCGGCCGTGGAACCAACGGGTTGTCGCTGCGGAGAAATTCTCAAAGGCAAGCTTGACCCCCGAGACTGCCACCTATTTGGACAACGCTGCACCCCAGCCACCCCGGTCGGTGCCTGCATGGTGTCCAGCGAAGGTACCTGCGCGGCCGAGTACAAATATGGAGTTTAGCCAGGGGATCCCCCTCTACTCAGGCCCCTTACCTGTCTATTCAGGTCATGGGGTCCAAGTGAGAGAAAGTATCAAACATGAATGAAGACATTATCCTGCTCGGCCACGGCAGCGGCGGCAAGCTCAGCCACCAGTTGCTGGACGAGTTGATCATCCCAACTCTTTCCGAGGTTGAGGCGAAAGACCAGAACGACGCAGCCCTGCTCTCTCACGCCGGTCAGCGGCTGGCCTTTACCACTGACTCCTACGTTGTTGACCCGATCTTTTTTCCCGGTGGAAACATCGGCGATCTGGCCGTGCACGGCACAGTCAACGATCTGGCCATGGTCGGTGCCCAGCCTCTTGCCATCAGCGTCGGTCTGATCCTCGAAGAAGGGCTACCCAAAGCCGATCTGCGGCGAGTCCTGGAGAGCATGAAACAGGCGGCTACCAGTGCCGGGGCCAGAATCGTGACCGGCGACACCAAGGTTGTGCCGCGCGGCAAGGCGGACAAAATTTTCATCAACACCTCCGGTATTGGGGTCTTCAATCATGACTTGAGCCTGGCCGGCAACAATGCCCGCCCGGGCGACCAGGTGCTGATCAACGGTAGCATTGGCGACCATGGCATGGCGATCCTGGCCAACCGTGAAGGCTTGGCGCTTGAGACCGATATCCGCAGCGACAGCGCTCCCCTCAATGGCCTGGTCGAGGCCCTGCTGACCCGCATCGGTGCGGCGGTGCATGTTCTACGTGACCCGACCCGGGGCGGAGTGGCCACGACCCTCAAGGAGATCGCTCTGCAGTCCAGAGTCGATATCGTTCTTGACGAGACCGCCCAACCCGTCCACAGCAGCGTCCGCAGCGCCTGCGCAATTCTCGGGCTGGATCCGCTGTTTGTCGCCAATGAAGGAAAAATGCTCGCTGTGGTTGCCGCGGACCAGGCGGAATCGGCCCTGCAGATCATGCGCCGCCACCCCCTCGGTCGGGAAGCGGCCATCATCGGTGAAATCACTGCCGCCTCTGCCGGCCGGGTGGCCATGCGGACCACCCTGGGCGGTTTACGGGCCATCGACATGCTGGCCGGGGAGCAGTTGCCGCGGATCTGCTAAACGGTGGGAGGGTCAGTGAACCAGGCCATAACCAGAACACGGCTGCATATTGAAGGAATCGTCCAGGGGGTCGGCTTTCGCCCTTTTGTCTATCGCGAGGCGCAGGCCTGCGGTCTGGCGGGCTGGGTGCTGAACAACAGCCAAGGAGTGCTGATCGAAATCGAAGGACTGCCTGCGCAGCAGCGGGAATTCCTCGACCGTCTGCAGCAGCAGCTGCCGCCGCTGGCCAGCATCACCCGCCTGGTCCAGCAGCCGGTCCTGCCCCAGGGGGAAAGCTCCTTTCAGATCCGGGCCAGCGCCACAGAAAGCGACCATAACATCCAGGTCGCCGCCGACAGTTATGTCTGCCCGGACTGCCTGGCCGAACTGTTTGATCCCGCCGATCGCCGTTACCGGTATCCGTTTATCAACTGCACCAACTGCGGTCCCCGCTACAGCATTGTCACGGCCATTCCTTACGACCGCCCCAACACCACCATGGCCGCCTTCCACATGTGCCCGCACTGCCAGGCCGAATATGACGATCCCGGCTCCCGCCGCTTTCATGCCCAGCCCAATGCCTGTCCGGTCTGCGGACCACAGCTGCAACTGGAGGATGCCACCGGCAACCCGGTCAGCGGCGATCCCATTGCGCAAACCATCGCCCTGCTGGCCACAGGCCAAATTGTCGCCATCAAGGGCCTGGGCGGATATCATCTGGCGGTGGCTGCCGACAATGATGCTGCCGTCGCCGAGCTACGGCAGCGCAAAGCCCGGGATGAAAAACCTTTTGCCCTGATGAGCTTCGACCTGGAGCGGATCCGTGGCTATGCCCGGGTCAGTACGGCGGAAGCCGAGCTCTTGACCAGCCCGCAGCGCCCCATCGTCCTATTGGAAAAACGGCCCCGGCACAGCCTTGCCGAGCTGGTCGCCCCGCGCAACCGCTATTTTGGCGTGATGCTGCCGGCAACCCCGCTCCACTACCTGCTGCTGCAGCAGTTTCCGGCTCTGGTCATGACCAGCGGCAATCGCAGCGACGAACCCATCGCTTTTGAGGACGACGATGCCCGCGAGCGCCTCGCCGGCATCGCCGATTATCGACTCAGTCACGACCGCGCCATTCACATCCGCTGCGACGATTCCATCGTCCGCGTGATGGCTGGCAAACCGTTGTTGCTGCGCCGCTCCCGTGGTTTTGCGCCCCACAGTCTATCCCTGCCCGGGGCACAGCCCAGGGTCCTGGCCCTGGGGGCTGAGCTGAAGAGCACTTTCTGCCTGAGCCGCCGCGACCGGGCATTTTTGAGTCAGCATATCGGTGACCTCAAGAACCTGGAAACCGCCCAGTCCTTTTCTGCCGGGATCGCCCATCTGGAGAGGATTCTCGAATGGCAGCCCGAAGTGATCGCTCATGACCTGCATCCCGATTATCTGTCGACCAGCTACGCCCGGGAACGGGCGGCACAGAACAACGGGCTGCCCTGCATCGCGGTCCAGCATCATCATGCTCACCTGGCCAGTTGCATGGCCGAAAACGGTATCAGCGAACCCTGCATCGGCTTGATTTGCGACGGGATCGGCTATGGCGAGGACGGACAGATCTGGGGCGGAGAATTCCTGATCGGCGATTACTGCAGCTATCAGCGAGTCGGTCATTTCGCGTACCAGCCCATGCCCGGTGGCGATGCGGCAACCCGGGAACCCTACCGCATGGCCATCAGCATTCTCTACCAGATCTATGGCCAGGACCTGCCGGATTTGCCATTTTTACGCGAGCTTCCTGATAACACATTAAGACTTCTTTTGCAGATGATTGAAAAAGGGATCAACAGCCCGCTGACCAGCAGTTGCGGACGGCTGTTTGACGCCATTGCCGCCCTGACCAGGCTGCGCAGCCACAGCCATTACGAAGGGCAGGCGGCGCTGGAACTGGAGATGGCGATCAGCGGCAGCTCTTTTACCCCCTACCCTTACCAACTCGAACGCCAGGTCGGACAGTGGATTTTTGACCCCGAGCCCAGTGTCCGCGCCATTGTCAACAACCTTCTCAAAGGGGTTGACGTCGGGATCATCAGCGGTCGTTTTCACACCACCCTGGCGGTGATGATGGTCGATGTCTGCAGCCAGATTCGAGCTGCTTATGGGCTACGTAAGGTGGTTTTATCGGGCGGGGTCTTCCAGAACCGGTTTTTGACCGAAGCCATCCTGCCGCTGTTACATGAGCAGGGCTTCCAGCCCGTTACGCATTCCCTGGTTCCGCCCAACGATGGCGGCCTGGCCCTGGGCCAGGCGGTGATCGCCGGACACCAATTGCAGCAGCGGCCCCACCCTGCCAGCTAAACGCTCGACCCTAGGCGAAGGCAACCGATCACAGGAGTTGCTAAATCCTTGGCCGGATTGGTTCAACAGCTTGGCGAACCCATGGACAGACTTTTCAACAACCGACTAGAGCCGATCCCCGGCGGCCAGGGAGCGGTTCATTTGCAGGCTCTGTATCCGGTCATCTATGAATTTGGCGGAGCTGGAGCTGAGCAAAGCCGACGGGTTGCCGGTTGCGCTGATCGCAACCGGGGTATCGACAAACCGCACGCCGGCCAGGTCGAGGCGGCTCTGCTCGGTCAGGATACCGACCGTCCCCTGCAGATCAACCCCGGTCAGGGTCAGCCGGGAATGGCTCACCAGCAGGGCCGGGGCCTCGGTCAACGAATGGACCCGGGAGGACTCCATAGTCACTTCGGAATTGCGGATTTCGATATTCCGGGCCGACAGATTTTCCAGGCGAACATTGCGACAGCCCTGAATGCTCAGAGTGGAATAATGACCGCTGAACACCCGCCCATTCTCACCCTCACACAAACCGGCCGCAAGCTCAGTCGGACTGGCAACAGGGGTAGGGCGCTGCGGGCTTTGCACCAACCGACTGAGCAGCGCAGCATTAAAGACCGCCGGATTCTCCGCCATCGGCGTGTGCCCCAAACCGTCCAGCAACATCAACTGGGCCTGTGGCAGGTTCCAGGCCAGCAATTTGGCTATCCGTAACGGGGCCACCTGATCCTGAGTCCCCCAGAGCAGCCAGGTCGGCACCCTGATGCGGGGCAGGAGCAAGGAAAAATCAGTTTCCACCAGGGCCAGGGCGGCTATCCGTTCCGGGTCACCTGCCAGGAAACGTTCACGCAGCTCCGCGGAAGCCAGGATCAGACCCGGGTCCAAGGGTATCCGCGAGGTCTTTTCCAGCAGTAAGCCAGCCACCTTTCCCAGCGATGACTGCAGGGTATCCGCAAAAAACGGCACCTCCAGGCGCAGCTGCTGCCTGACGAAATACTGGCTCAAGGCCAGCCGATGCAGGGTGCCGACCGTATCGACCAGCACCAAACGCTTCAGCTCGGCGCTATGGCGGGAGGCATAGACCATAGCCACCGCTCCACCCAGGGAGTGCCCGACCAGGGTCAGCGGTTTATCCGGCAGGGTTGCCACCAGCCAGTCCACGATGGCGGCATAGGCCTCGGGAGTGTAGAGTTGGTTGCCCTTTGCGGAACGTCCGAACCCAGGCAGGTCCGGGGCCACCACATGATAATGAGTCGCCAGCTCCGGCAACAGGGATTTCCACGTGGTGCCGGCTTCATCCCCCAAACCATGGAGCAGCAGGACCAGCTCAGGATTCTCCTGCCCGGCCTCGCGGAGCAGCATCTGCCCGTTGAAATAGGGTTCGGTCACGAGCTTTTCGCTGGCCCAGGTTGCCGCATCAGCCACCCCGCCAAACCGACAGGTTAACAACATGGCCAGCAGACCGGCCAGCAACCAAACGGCACGGAGACGCACGCACCGGAACCGTTGCCACCGACAAACCGCGTCCATGTTACCCCGGGTCATCCTTTGCATTTTATCCCCTTCCTGGCGCAGCCATGGCCAGCCGGCCATGGTCAAAAAACCGCGTCCCGCCCGGAATGCCGACGCAAAGCCTTCCCGGCGGCATTCTACTTGACACCACTGCCTATTTTTCCGATAGTCAGAATCTTGTTAACCGACCCGTTATGCGGAATTTTCCAGAGTCAATCATCTCAGGTATAACCTAAAGCAGATGCGAATTCTATTGATCAATCCGCCCAACTGCGGCCGCAGCATTCCCGAAGAACGTTATGGGATCACCTCCCTGAAACAGATTTTTCGCGGCGAGCCGCTAAGCCTGGAAACCCTGGCCGGGAACCTGCCCGAGCATGAGCTGCGGATTCTTGATCTCAAAGCCGACCCGGCTGGCCTGGAAAAAACCCTGGCAGCCTTTACCCCGGACCTGGTCGGGCTGACCGCCATGACTTGCGAAGCCAACACCGTGCTGGCTCTGGCCGGAGAGATCAAAAAAAATGCTCCGGCAACGGTCGTAGTCGGCGGTGTGCATGCATCCAATGACCCGGACTTTTTCAACCACCCGGACGTCGATTATATTGCCATCGGCCTTGGTAAACAGAGTTTGCGCGAGTTGATCGACAATCTTGAAAGTGGAAATCAAAGGCCTGTCCCCGGCATAGCCAGGACAAATCCCGACAAAAAACTACGTTGGCAGCCAAGATCATTCAGCCGGGCCGACCTTGCCGATAGCGCCGCGCCACGCTATGACCTGGTTGCCCACTACCGCCCCCAGTATACCCTGGAAGGGCTGGGGCTGCAGATGGGTCTGGTCGCCAGTGCCGCCGGGTGCCCCTATGACTGTAATTTCTGCTGTATCGGTCCATTGACCGGCGGTGCCTACCTGACCGCAGCCACGGAAGCGGTGCTGCGTGACATCCAGGCGCTCCCCCAGGCCCCGGTCATTCGCCTGGTTGATGCCAACAGCTTCGGGCAGCCGGACCATGCCCTGGCCCTGGCCGAAGCCATTGCCGAGGCCGGTCTTCGCAAGCAATATCTGGCCGATGTCCGTTCCGATATGGTGGTCCGTGCACCGCACCTGCTCAAACGCTGGCAGGAGGTCGGCCTGCGCGCCGTGGTCATCGGCTTTGAAGAGATCGAGGATCAAGCCCTCGGCAGTATGAACAAGGCCAACAACCAGGCCAACAATCGTGAAGCGATCCGCATCCTCCACGATCTCGGCCTAACCATTGTCGGCGACTTCATCATTGCGCCCGATTATACGGAAAATCAGTTTGACCGGCTCGGCAGGTTTGTCCGCGAGCAGCAGATTGAATTGCCCATGTACACGGTCTTGACCCCGCTGCCGGGCACCGGCTTATATGAACGGATGAAAACCGGGATCAACAACCATAACCTTGACTATTACACCCTGACCAATGCCGTGGTTCCGACCCGGTTGGAAGAAAAACTCTTCTACCAGCGCTACGCGGCATTGCTTCAGGACGGCCATCACAACGCAAAGGTTTAGCTTTTCATGTCTGTTTACATCACCGATCTTGCCGCATTCCTGCCCAACCAGCCGGTCTCCAACCAACAGATGGAAGAGATTCTCGGCATGGTCAATCAGCTGCCCTCGCGCACCCGGCGGATCATCCTCCGTAACAACAAGATCACCACCCGCTACTATGCCATCGATCCGGCGACGGGCCAAACCACCCACACCAATGTGCAACTGACCGCGGCCGCCATCAAGGGGCTGGCCCCCTACCCGGGCTTTTCGACCGCAGACATTGAATGCCTCAGCTGCGGCACCTCCTCGCCGGACCAGCTGATGCCCGGTCATGCGCCGATGGTCCACGCCGCCATCGGCGGCGGCCCCTGTGATGTCCTGAGCGCCGCCGGCATCTGTACCTCGGGGATGAGCGCGCTGCGCTACGCCTGGATGAATGTTGCCCTCGGTCTCACTGCCAACGCCGTCGCCACCGGCTCGGAAATCGCCTCTTCCTTCATGCGCGCGCGGTTGTGCGGCGAGATCGATCAGGACAAAGTCGAGCGGCTTGAAAAACAGCCCGTCCTCTCCTTTGAAGCGGATTTTCTGCGCTGGATGCTGTCGGACGGCGCCGGGGCTGCGTTTCTCAGCAATCACCCCGCCCCCGCCGGGCCGTCATTGAAGATCGAGTGGATCGACTTACTCTCCTTCGCCGACGAGTATCCCCCCTGCATGTTTGCCGGAGCCGAAAAACAGGCCGATGGCAGCCTGCGCGGCTGGCGCGAATATCCAAGTCTGGCCGATGCTGTTGCCGCGCAAAGTTTTCTGATCAAACAGGACGTCAAGCTGCTCAACGACAACATTATCAGCGTTGCCGTAGACAAAATGCTCATCCGGATCATCCAAAAATACCGCATCACGGCCGAGGAGATCGCCTGGTTTCTGCCTCACTATTCGTCCGATTTTTTCCGCTCCGCTCTGGCTGCGCGCATGGCTGCCATCGGCTTCGCCATCCCCCCGGAGCGCTGGTTCACCAACCTTGGCAATAAAGGCAATACTGGCTCGGCCTCCATCTACATCATTCTGGAAGAGTTGTTTCATTCGGGAAAACTGCAAAAAGGCGAGAAGTTGCTCTGCTTTATTCCGGAGAGCGGCCGTTTCTCCATGTGCTACATGCTGCTCACGGTTGTCTGACTTACCCCTTAACCGATCAAGAACAATCCGTTTCAACGCTACGAATTTCAGGAGAAAACCATGCCCCCTGTCAACCAACCCCATTGCACCTGTACCTATACCGCCTGTCCGACCTGGGGAGACTGCAGCGCCTGCGTTCCGAAGCATCGCGACCGCGGCGAAATTCCGGGCTGCTTTTTCAGTGCCGCAGCAGAACAAAGCTACGACCGCTCCATCGCCAGATTTATCAAGGATCAACAGGACTGAGAAACTGGCGGGCGGAAAATTTGGGGATTGTCCCAAAGCGGAGTATTTCGCCAGCAGAATCAGAAAATGCCTCTAGATACCGGGTCTGGGGGAGCAAACAAGATGGGGATGAGAACCACCATACCGGACCCTCCCGGCATGGTGGCGCGCCAGGTCAACTTTTAGCAGTGCGATGCTGCAGAGAGATTACCGGCCTGCGCAGAGATAGCGTTGTCACTTAGATGCTCCACCAGCAATTCCAGAAAAGCAAGGCACTCTTCCAGCTGTTTAATCTCAATATATTCATTGGTTTTATGGGCCTGAACAATCGCCCCTGGCCCCAAAATCACCGCCGGAATTCCAGCAACGGTTTCATACATGCCACCTTCCGAGCCATAGGAAACCTTCCCTCCCCATTCAGGAAGAATTGGCCGGATTAATTCGAAGCCCTCACTGCCACTGGCATCCCCCATCGCCGGGTAGGAAAAAAGTTCTTCCCACTCGACACCGGCCAGGGGACTGACAGCTTTCATCTTCGGATCCAAGTCCTCAGCAACCCGTTTTTTCAACGCATCGATAACGGCAACAGGATCATGCTCCGGCAAGCTTCTTATTTCAAAGTTGAATGAGCTTGAATCAGGCGTGATGTTCGTCGCGACCCCACTGTGAATAATCGTCGTCAACATGGTCGAATAGGGGACCGAATAATCCTCATCAAACGGGCCGTTCTGCTTGAACGATTCCGTCAGATCTTCAATCATCGAAATGATCTGGGCGCTGTATTTAATGGCATTGACATGCTTCGGAGCCAGCGAAGAATGGCCTGCCGTGCCATGGACACGACAGATCATGGAGATTTTCCCCTTCTGCCCGGTGATATATTTCATCTCCGACGGCTCGCCGATGATCGTCAACAAAGGCTTGACCGGAAGATTGGCGAGATAATGGGTCAAGGATGGAACGCCGACACAACCGACCTCTTCATCATAGGAAAAACAGAGGTAAAGGGGCCGTTTCAAGGGTGCTGCCACCATTGTTGGCACAGCAGCCAGCAGACAGGCGAGGAACCCTTTCATATCACTGGTACCACGCCCATACAGCAGGCCATCACGTTCAAGAAGCTCAAAAGGGGATCCCAGCCAGCCCTCTTCACGGGCCGGGACAACATCCGTATGACCAGACAGTACAATTCCTGGAACAGCCGCGGGGCCGATACAGGCAATCAGATTCGCTTTACGGCCGCTCTCATCACGAATAATTTTTGACGTCACTCCATAGCGAGCCAGATATTCTACAACATAGTCGACAAACGGCAGATTGCTATTGCAGCTTGTCGTATCAAAACCGACCAGATCGCGCAGTAGCGACTTGGTATTTTCAAGGTCGATCATTGAGCTACTCCGGTTTTTTTTGCAGAAGAAGAATCAGTTGCTTTTCCAGCGCGAAAGCTCTGCCACTCACGCCGAGCCGTAACACCCAGAAAAAGGATGATCAGCACAAAGAAAATCCAAGAAATAACCGACTGGAAAAAAATGTTCGCACTGCCATGAGATATCGCCAACGAACGTCTGAGGTTGTCCTCGAACATGGGACCGAGAATGAAGGCAATCAGAAACGGTGCAGCGGGAATATTCAGCAACATCATTATGAAACCGACCACCCCCATGACGATCAGAACCGTTACGTCGAATGGGTCGCTGGATATCGAGTAAATGCCGAAGACACACAGCAAAAGAACGGAAGGAGTCAGCAAGGCTAATGGAATCCGTGAAATATAGGAAAAGAACTTCGCGGTCACCTTCCCTGCACCGAACAAAAACACTGATGAGCACATCATCCCGATCAGCAGCATATAGACTTCATGGATGTTGTTTTGAAACAACAACGGCCCGGGAGTTAAGCCCTGGATCATAAACGCTCCAAGCATGACCCCGGTGATGACGTCGCCCGGGACACCCAGCGCCAACAGCGGAATCATCGTCGAGCCGCAACAACCGTTATTGGCTGACTCCGATGCAGCAATCCCCTCCAGTTCGCCTTTGCCGAAATTAGCCCCGTTAGGCGATGTGCGGCGTGCTTCGCCGTAAGAGAAAAAAGCGGCGGCAGCCGGTCCGACCCCGGGCATAGCCCCAAGGAGACAGCCGATAAAGCTTCCTCTGAAAATGGATTTGAGCGATCCACGCACCTCCTTCAAGGTCAATCTGTCTTCACCCATCGCCATCAGTTCCCCTTTTTTCGTATCGCCGAAAACAATCAGCTTCAATAATTCCGGCAACGCAAAAAGCCCGATGAGAACCGGGGCGACAGAAAGTCCATTCATCATGTTATCGGTCATGGCGAACCGGTAAGAGCCATACATGTCTTCGCCTACGGTGGCCAGCAGTAAACCGAAACATGCGGAAACAATGCCGAGCAACAACGAGTCGCCTGAAATCCCGGCAACCATGGTCAGAGCAAAGGCCATCAGCATGAAATATTCCGGCGGACCGACCTTTAAGGCCAGATAGGCCAAGGGAGCAGCGCAAAAGATCAATGACAGGTTGGACACAAAATCGCCGATACAGGAGGAGACCAGCGCCATATTCAGGGCTTTTCCGGCTTTACCCTGCTGGGCGAGAGGAAAACCATCCAGCACCGTACAGGCCGCCGATGCGGTGCCCGGGGTTTTAATCAGAATAGCGGAGATGGAACCGCCGTAAGTGCTTCCTTTGTATAGGGCGACAAGCAACAGCAGGCTGGTGACCGGTTCCATGTAAAAGGTGAATGGCAGAGCCAGAGTCACCGCCATGGTCCCCGTCATACCGGGGATGGCGCCGATAATAACACCGGCCCAAATCCCGGCCCCCATCGCCAGAAAATTGTTAACTGTCGCAACGGCCTGCATTGCAAGAACAACATCATGCCACATGGACAACTCCCTCGATATCAGCCCATTCCCAGAGCCTTAAAAAGGCTCCCATGGGGAAAAGGGGTGTTGATAAAGTGTTTGAAAATAAAGTAAAGCGCTAACGGCAAAAAAGTTGCTATCCCCAACATCCAAAAGCGATACTTCCAGCCGCCAGCCAGAGCAAAACTGGCTAGGCCGATCAGAATCGACGCCACCAGGAAACCCAGGAGCGGAATCAGCATCAGAAAGATCATTAAGACGATGGTGGCGAGAAAAAAGCGCCATAGCTGACCGGCATGCATCCGTAACCAGGTCGCAAGCGATGTCCTCGGGCCATGAGTCGCCCTGCGTTCCAGCAGGGCGACCATGACTTCAAACAAACCAAGCACCATACCCGAGGCAGAAACGACCCGTGGCCACATGTCCGGAGGGGGGGCGAATCCCGGAATAAACGCCGGCCGCGGTACGTACTCTGGAATCAGGATAAACAACACGACCGCAAACATAAGGGCAATAAAACAGCCACGTCGCAAATCTGCAGTTGTTTTCATAAATAAAACGTCCTTAAGCATTCAAAAGTCGGTTACGATTTTTAGCTGCGCTATTTCAAATAACCGAATTTTTTTGCCAATGAATTGTAAAGTTGAAACTGTTTCTGAGCATATTCCGCCATATCGACAGTCCCAATAGCGGAAATCGAACCACGCCGCTCTGCCAGTTCCAGCCAGGTTTTATCGGTCGCCACTTTGCCCAGGGCACTTTTCCAATTGGAGACGACATTCCCAGGTAAATTCTTGGGACCATAAAGAGCGCTCCAGCCAGTCACTTGCCCGGCCAAATCAAAGCCCTTCTCGGCAGCAGTCGGGACATCAGGAAGTTTGCTCATCCGCTGAGGTGAATAAACCATGAGAGCACGCATTTTTCCGGCTTCGATATGCGGCATCAAGGAACCTGCGGAGACCGCCAGAAAATCAACATGACCACCCAACAAAGCGGTTGCCAAGGCCCCGCCGCCTTTATAAGGCACCAAAGTTGCTGCGGTCAGCGGATCCAATCCGGCATCGGCTAACAGAGTTTGCGTGGCAAATCCGTCAATTGCAGCAGCTCCGGAAGCAGCATAGGTCATCCGGCCGAGGTTCTGCTTAATGGCGGCCAGCAAATCCTCAACAGTCTGATAAGGAGAATCCGCATTAACGCAGAGAATCATCGGGGTCGCTTCCAACATGCCAAGGAACGTATATTCATCCCAAGCCACGGGGGACTTTTCATGAACCGCTGGATACAGCGCCATACCGACCCTGGCCAGCAGCAATGTGTACCCGTCAGGATCAGCATTGGCCACATAGCGGGCTCCGGTCATGCCCCCGTTGCCAGGCTTGTTAATGACGATAACAGGTTGTTCGCCAAGGTAGCCGCGAGCGGTTTCGGCCAAAGCCCGGGCGACCAGGTCCGACGCCCCGCCAGCGCCATACGGAGCCACCAGCGTGACCGGTTGTTCCGGATAACCGGCAGCCTGCAAATTTGTCCCTGGCAAAGCCAGGCAGCACAGAACAGCGAGGATTCCAAAAATTTTGTTCATGACAATGTCCTCCATAATGGATGAAAAAGAAAAAAATCTTGAGCCCTCCTCCGATTTCGTACAAACTGCCAGAACATATTCATAAGTTCAACAACAAGCTTTCAGTATAACTAAATAGCATACTGGGTATAAACGGGAGATCAGGGTATGAAGATCAGGCAGATTGAAGCGTTTCACGCTTTTATGACGACCGGATCGGTCACCAAAGCAGCAACGGAATTGAATACCAGCCAACCGATGATCAGCAAATTGCTCAGCCAACTGGAGGAGGATGTCGGGTTCAAACTGTTCGAACGCAAACGGAATCTGTTGATTGTGACACCGGAAGCGCAATCCTTTCATATGACAGTCCCGCGTTTTCTGACGGCATTCAGCGAAATCCACAACGAGGCAAAGGCGATCTCCAATAAACAGCTCGGGCGCATTGTCATTGCGGCGCAGCCCATTTATATCGACACCTTTCTACTGGACGTCGTTGCCAAGTTTAAACAGGCCCACCCCTACGTCGGAATCAAAATTATCGATGTCGGCCTCGAGGCAATTCTTAAGAATGTGGCCGATCACAGCTGCGATATTGGCATTGGTATTACCCTGGATGCTGGTGCATATCATGCCCGGCGCATTTCTCTGGGTCGTTGTGAAGCCAGATGTATCGTCTGCAAAGACCACCCCCTGGCTCAGCAAAAAATCATTCAGCTTAGCGACTTTAAAAACACCCCCACTGTCGAACTCTCTTTAGGTAGTCCGCTCCGTACCAGGGTGGATTACATGATGCAATCGAAAGGCATTCAACGGCAGATAGCCGCTGAAGCCCGCACTCTCCATGCCGTTTTCGGATTGGTGCAACGAGGCGTTGGAATCGCGGTCGTCGATCCATTTGTTGAGCTGCTGAATAACCCGGAAGGAATTGTCAATCTCCCCCTCGCCTACCCGGTCTACTGGGATATGGCCCTGTACTTTCGCAATGAAAAACCGATGAGCGCCATTGAGGAGGAGTTTGTTGAGATCGTTAAACAGGAAAGCCGTTCGCTGAAAAAGCGGGGGGTATTGAAATAAATCAGTGTAACCCCAAATCCCCTTTGCCAAAAAAAAAGGCCGGATATCTCTCAAAATCAGATATCCGGCCTGCCCCCCTCCAGACCCTCCCGGAAAACCTAATGCTTTCCGGGAGGGTCAATAGAATCGGTCAGCTGAACCATCGGCAGGGTCGTACCAATAGGCTGCCACTCCTCACTGGCTCGGAATCCGCAACGGGCCGGAATAAAACCTGCAAGGTAAAGTGGTTCAAAATGGGAAATTCTTGACGATTGTCTGCTGAAATCGGGATAACTGGCCAGGGCACAGAGAGCAAACGGCTAGCCTCAGTGCTGGCATGGAAAAAACGGAAAAAACCGGACAGGAAGGTTTTCATTTTTTATTTCAACTTTACATTTAAGGAATTATTAAACAAAGCCGTCAGTCATGAATTATTGCCAGATGACATTTGGTATTGCATAAAACTAACATGTTACAAACATCTTAAAAATGCCCTAAAAAAACAGCATTGTCAAACATTTGATCGGATTTTTAAATTAAATCTATTAAATTTTCCATTACGCCGGTTCCTGCTCGCCCGATTCCCATGGAGTTATGCTAGTTTTCGTCCGGAAACGGCTCTTTTGCGTTGTAGCAGTGTCAATCTGCGGACTTGCCTGTACGGCGTAGCGGTGTACGCCTCCGCACAACTCCTTGATTTTCTTGCCACAGCGCAAAACTTCTCGTTTCCAATCTGAAAACTCAACCGTTGCCCTCCGGACATTCCAGATGACAACTATGCTAAGATAGGGCAGAATCAACCTGTTTTCGAAGCCACTGCTGCGGATATCACCCAAACAAACCGGACAACACCGTGCTAAACATCCTTATTCTTATTGTGACCGTAATCGTTGCCAGCTATCTGGCCTTCTCGAAACGCCTGGGCTCGTCGGCCCGCTGGCAGGCAACCGTCACCCCGCTGGCTTCAATCATGGGCAGCGGCTTTCTGATCAGCGCCCCGCTTTTGGCCGGCACCGTCGGCTACCTGGCGTTCTTCTGCATGGCCGCCCTGCTACTGCTCGCTTACGGGGTGGGGCACATCATTCGTTTCAACATCCGCCATTTTGAGCCCATCGAAAACAACGGTCATGGTGCAGCCCAGGATATCGCCTTTCTGTCCCGGGTGGTCCTGGCCGGTGCCTATTTCATTTCCGTAGCCTATTACCTGCAGCTTCTGGCCGCTTTTCTGTTAAGCCTGATCAACAAGCCTGACCCCACCATAGCCAACCTGATAACGACAACCCTGCTTCTGTCCATCGGCGGCATCGGCATGTGGCGCGGCCTTGGCAAACTGGAAAAGCTCGAGAGCTATGCAGTCAGCCTGAACCTGGGAATGATCACCGCCCTGCTGGTTGCCCTGGCCATCTACAACTTGAAGCTGCTCAGCGGGGGAGCCTGGCAGATACCCGCCATTCCCACGGCCATCAACCTGCACGACACCAGGGTCCTGCTCGGTCTGCTGATCGTTGTGCAGGGCTTTGAGACCTCCCGTTACCTGGGCGATGAACACGGCCCTGAACTGCGGATTCGCACCATGCGGGCCGCTCAGCTGATCTCCAGTGCCATTTACCTGGTTTTTATCGCCCTGATGACCGTGCTTTTTCATAGCGGCCTTAATGCTGATGTCACGGCTATTATCAATCTGACCCGCCCGGTTGCTTCGGTGCTCCCCGTGCTGCTTGCCATCGCAGCCATTGGCAGCCAGTTCAGTGCGGCGGTTGCCGATAATTTAGGCGCCGGCGGCCTGATTGAGGATGTGACCCACCACAAATTGCCGGTCCGTTATGCTTATCTGATCATCCTCATCATCACGGTAACCCTGACCTGGGAGACCGATGTCAACAGCATTATCGCCTATGCCTCCCGCGCCTTTGCCCTGTTCTATTTCCTTCAGAGCCTGGTTGCGATCCTGGTTGTGATCCAGGACCACAGCGCTCCGCAGCGCTCGGTCAAGCTGGTTCTGTTTCCCGTTATCGCCCTGCTCTGCCTGCTGGTCTTCGCCTTCGGGCTGCCCGCTGAATAGCGGGTTTTATCAGCAGCAACAGTAAGTTGTTGAAAAGTCCATGCTTGGCTTTTTTCAAGCTCGGTGGAAAAAGTGCGTTATCCTCCACTTTACCAAAGCAATGACTTAGAAAGACGTCATTGCTTTTAATCACGCATAGCCGGAACTACCTAACAAGGCGGATCAAGAAGGTGCTTTAGCGCCCCGCCACCTGCCGCAACGCCATTTCCAGAGCCGGCTTGCTGAACCCCTGCACCGGAATGCCGCCGACCAGGATCAACGGGGTACCAAGGGGCGAATAACTGCGATAGTCACCGCTGTGGGCAGGGTCATTGATATCGTATTCCTCGAAGGCAATCTCCTGCTCGTTAAAAAAATCGCGGGCTTTTTTACAAGCGGGACAACCCGGCTGAGTATACATGATGATACCCTCGCTCAGCTCACCGTTCTGCCGACCCTGGAAACCGGCAACGGCAATATCGTAGGCAACCTGATTGAAACCGACAATTTTTTCGCCACCAATAAATGCCAGGGGTAAAGTGTTAACTTGCTGCCGCTCGAATTGCTCCAGGTTTTCGGTGGATTCATCGATATTCAACTCCCGGTATTCGATCCCGGCAGTTCGCAGAAAATCCTTTGCCATGCCACAAGGTTCACAGTCACTGGCGGTATAGATCACCACTTCATCCCGCCCCGGTTTTTCTGTCAGGCCAAGGCCGAAATAACCAACCGTGAGCAGTACGGCGGCCCAAACAACGATCTTCAACCAACCACCGCCGGAAGACCGGCTTGCCGTCGATTGTGTAACCGGCCTGTGCACAGTGGAGTCAATAAAAGTTTTTTCACTGTTTTCCCGGGCGTGCTGATACTTGGCGAACATCAGCCCGCATGCCGCACAACTGGCAGACGCTGCCTGACTGAACCCGCATTTGGGACAAATGATCACAGATTCGCATTTTCCGCTCGGTACTTCCGGCGTCAGGCTTGCAGTTTGGGTTTGCTGCTGATTTATTTCACAGACAACTCCGACGCGCTCAAGGGCCTGCTGGTAGCGCTTCGCCTGCTCCAGTGAAAGATCGGTTTTGATCAGAAAGGGCCGCCCCGAAAAAAGCCGGTCCAGATTCGCATCAGAATATTGGCACAGCGCCTTCACCCTGGCGCGAACCTGCTCAAGATCCTCCCCGTCAGCGAGCCGTCCCCTGGTCAAAACCCTATACTTTTGCTCAGCCATGCCCCCATCCCCCCTGGTTGAAAAATCGAAACAGATTAATTCATCATTCCCATTTCGATAGCTGGAATCTGGACCAGGATTGGCAACGCGGTGGCCCGGTTGATTCGGTTTTGGATTATAATACCCGCTTCTTACAAAAATCTGACCGAGGGAAATGGCCATTGATATGACTTGCCCTGCCGTGGCTCAACAAACGCTGATACGGAACTCACTGAGCGGCACCGGGCTCTCCCATTGCGGCAGGCGGGCCAAGGGTCCGCTGATGGTAACGAGCGGGGGGAAGCGATCCGCCAGGCCGTTGAGCTTGCCCCACAGAGTGATGTCACCCCAGTACTGCGGTGGTCCGTCCGCGGCAGCGACGTCCGAAAAAATTTCCCCCGGAGTTGTGCAGCCGCTACGGATCGCCGCAAGGGCAAGTGTTTCCAGCCGCCCCAACCCGGTTGCGGGGTCGGGCTGCTCCTGCAACCAACGCCTGACCGCTGCCGGAACCCAGGGCAAAGGCGCCGCGCTCATGGTAGATAAATCCCTGAACAGAGCGTTATCCTGCTGAGCAAAAGCCCGGTCCACAGCAGCTGCAAAGGCAAATTGTTCAGCGCTGACCGGCCTACGGTCCGGGTAGAGAGAGGCCAACTGTTCTGGCTGCAATTGGCCAAGGCCGTGGAAGGGCTCAATGCCGGGAAATTTATCGATACAAAGAAGGTCGACCTGACAAAGCCCCTGCTGAGCCAGACAGGTCAGGACATGGACCAGTATGGACTGGTCAAACAGGCAGGCATCGAACCAAAGGACGATTCGTTCATAGGATCCAGCGGTTGCCAGCTGCTGGTATTGGTCGCGCAGGGTTTCCAGGATCTGCTCCTGTCCCAGACCCCCGGCGGTTAACTCCTCCAGAAACAGGGCTCGGGCATGGAACGTCTCCTCATCCGGCCAGCCCGGCTCCCGTGGTCCGTCATAAAGGATATCGTGCCAGACCAGGATGGCCCCGGTCAGACCGGCCTGTGCCAGGCTGGCGCCGGCCATGTCACCGCTGGTGATGTGCAGAACATTTCCCATTGCACCTCCTGACCTCAGTCCCGCGCCGTGGGTCGAAGAGACCAGCCGAAACCTGAATAGCAGCGGCTATTTGAAGCAGCGGCCTGAATCGATCACCAGACTCTGCCCGGTGATACTGTCGGTTTTTGCAAACATGATCACCGCCGCGGCCACGGCCTCCTTAGTCGCCGGTCTTTGCAGCGCGGAAGAATTCTTCGAGCAATTAAAATGCTCTTCGCTCAGTTTACTGGTCATGCGGGTCACCTCCATCAGGCCTGGGGCGACATCGTTAACCTGGATATCCGGTGCCTGGGCAACCGCGAAACAGCGGGACAAATGCTGCAACCCAGCTTTCGAGACCGAGTAGGCGATGGAGCTTGAAGCCGGCAGGTTCCCACAACGCCCGGGCCGACTCATCGCCAAACTCAACTGGCTTTGGCAGCCTCAGCATAGTAATTCATCAGGGCTCCGGAATCGCTCATAAACTGATCGGGTGCAATCTCCATGGCCGGGAAACTGGCCCGTTGCCCGAGTCTTTCGGTTAAAAACGCACGATAGCGATTCAGTTCCTCTTCGCCATTGGCATCACACTGAATCACCTCAAATTTTTCCAACAAACCGAGCTGTTCAAAATAGCGCTCCAGCCTGATACAGAATGGGCAGGCACTTCTGACAAAAATTTTCGGTTTAAAATCTGCAGTCATGAAAAGTCTCCTGGTCAATTCAACCGGTTGCATCATCATTCCAAAGCGGAAGCAAGATCAGCACCGGGATTGCATATTGGTCAGATTATACGGGTCGGAGGAGCCGGGCGGGCAACGACGACCGAAAAAATATCAATCTTCGCCAGCGGTGAAGCTCGTCTCAAGTCGTCAGCAAAAAGGCCAGGGTCCCCAGGGCAAGCAAGACACGGTAATAACCAAAAATCTCCAACCCATGTCGGGACAGGTAGCTGACCATCCATTTGACCGAGATAGCGGCAGCAATAAACGCCACGACAATCCCGATAAACAGAGAAAAATGATCGAAGGTCTGCAACATCAACTGCCCATGCTTGAGGGTATCATAAGCCGTAGCAGCACCAAGGGTCACCACTCCCAGCAAAAAGCTGTATTCAACCGCGGCCTCCAGCGACAAGCCAACCAGCACCCCGCCGACAATTGTCACCAGACTGCGGCTAACCCCTGGCCACATGGCAATACATTGAGCAAAGCCGATGATCAGCGCCATCTTCCAGTGCATGTCATCCAACAACCTGCCGCCGCCCCCTTCTTGCTTGTGCGACTTTTTGTACCAGCTCACCAGCAAAATGGCTACACCACCCAGGAACCAGGCCGTGACCACCGGCCATGGCCCAAACAGGTAAGACTTGATCAGGCTATTGAATGCCAGGCCCAAAACGGCGGCCGGCATAAACCCGGCCAGGATATTGATCAGCAGCCGCCGACCGGCGGGATCATTGCCGGTCAAGCCACGCAAGGCCTGCTTGACCCGTCCGAAATATAACCATAGAACCGCGAGGATCGCTCCCGCCTGGATACAGATGGTATAAGCATCAACGGCTTCTTTGATACTCTCCTGCCGCTCCGCGGACTGGCCAGGCTCATGACCGATGCCCATGAGTTGCTCTGCCAGCAGCAGGTGTCCCGTAGAACTGACCGGCAAGTATTCCGTCACCCCTTCAACAACCCCCAACACGACGGCCTGCCCCGTGGTCATGATGCTCTTGCCAAGGACCGTCAGAGGCTCAGCAGCCTGTTGCTCAACCGCCAGGCTAAAGACACCAGGCAGCAATAAAAAAATTGTCAAAATAAGCAGCACTATTTTTTTTGTCATCAAACTTCGTTCCTTTACAAAAGGGTGACATGCTCAACCCGGATGCCCACAAAACAGCATGCCCTCCTGTTCCCTTAATAGATACCTCTTCTGCCAGTAGATTCACTTAACCCAAGAGCGGTTCCCATGCAAGCAGAAATCTAAAATCTCCTTCCTAACGTTAAGTCAGGAATACGGCCGTAATGTCATCGTCACGAAGCACTATGATTCCATCAAAAAGATTGTTAACTCCAAAGATGCAAGGAGCAATCGCTGTGCAAGTAAATAACCAGCCATTTACCGACCGGCTGGAAATAGGCTTGCTTATCTTCCTTGGGGGAAACCGACCCGATCCTGGTTCTGATCATTCTCCTCGGCGAACTGGTCTGGTTGGCGGTTCATTGCATTCTGGAACCGTTGGCAGACGGAAACGGCGGCAACGGATTCAAAGTAATCGTCTCACTCCCGCTATCTCCTCTTGATTGAATCATCATCATCGGGCATGCTCCCTCCAGACAAGCATTATCCGGCCCAGGCAGGGAGAATCGTACAAACGGCCTGCGCTACAGGCCATCACCGCATGCATAGATTTCCAGCGGAGGTAGTTTTTCACCATGTTTCATGATCTGATTGTCTGGATTGTCGCAACGGTCAGCCACTGGGGTTATCCCGGGATAGTTGTCCTGATGTTTCTCGAATCATCCTTCTTCCCCTTCCCCAGCGAGGTGGTCATCCCGCCGGCAGGGTATTTGGCCGCCCAGGGTGAGATGTCCCTGCCCCTGGTCATCGGCATGGGGATTCTTGGCAGTCTGCTTGGTGCCTGTTTCAATTACTGGCTCGCCTGCACCTGGGGCCGGCCCTTTTTTGAACGCTACGGCCGCTACCTGCTGATCAGTCCGCAGACCCTGGAACGGGCGGACCGGTTCTTTGCCCGGCATGGACATATTTCGACCTTTATCGGCCGGCTGCTGCCCGGCATCCGGCAATATATTAGCCTGCCCGCCGGACTGGCACGGATGAACCCACTGCTGTTCGCCATTTTCACAGCCTGCGGTGCCGGCATCTGGGTGGTCATTCTGGCCTTGGGCGGCTATCTGATCGGCAACAACCAGCAACTCATCAGCCAATATATGCATCAGGCCCTGTTCGCGGTGGCCGCGCTCTGTGGGGTGATTCTTGGCTTTTATCTGTGGCGGCTGAAAAAAAGAGTAAAGTCCGCAGTGAAAAGTGATGACTTTAAAAAAACTGAGAAATTTTAAAGAACATCGAATGACGCCAGACAACGTCTGGAGGCTGGGGTTGGTCAATCTGCAATATTCCTATCCTTCCTTGCGTCCTTCTCCGATAACTGCATAAAGATCAAGCAATTTGAGGGGATTAAAAAGGGATGGAAGGAGGATTCTTTATTATGCTGCCACCTGCTAAACTCTTTAGGTGAAAAAGCGCATGCGACAGGTCGCCTAAGCAGAGACTTGGACGTTCAGAAAGGAATTATCAAATGCATTCCGCCCAGAACCGTTTCGGCCCCGCCTACGCGGCCCTGGATGATCCGGCCTTTCTTCCCAAGTACCGGGCCGCCTGCTTTTGTGGCGCGGTTCGCTATGAAGTAAGCGCTGACCCGGTGGATGCGAAAATCTGCCACTGCAAAACCTGCCAGGCCCTGCATGGCGCGCCCATGCAATGGGCGGCCATTTTTCACAAACACCAGGTCAGGTTCACTGCCGGCCTGGATCAGCTGCGGTTTTATAATAGCGAACAAGGGCTCAATGAACGTATCCTCCCCTGCAAGGTCAGTTGCAAACTTTGCGGGACCCCGCTTGCCGACGAAGGACGCAGGATGTGGCTCGCCTTCCCCAGCCTGTTTGATTTTGGCCCGGACAGCAAGACGCCGGAGCCGTTCCAGCCAACCTGCCATATCTTTTATGCCCAGCGGGTGATGGACATCTTTGACCCGCTACCCAAATGGGCCGGGCATAAGGACCATTCTGCCCGGCTGTGAGTACCTGTTATTCGGCGTCAAGCGATGCCATATCGATAACATAGCGGTGGGCCAGATCCCCTTTAGCCAGATGCGCAAACGCATCATTGATCTGCTGAATCGAGATCATTTCACATTCCGGATAGATCTGATGCTCGGCACAGAAATCCAGCACCTCCTGGGTTTCCGCAATCCCGCCGATCAACGATCCGGCGACGCGACGGCGGCCAAGAATCAGCGGCATGGTCACCGACTCTTCCATGGCGCCAACCTGGCCGACAATAACCAGGGAACCGTCAACATCCAGCAACGGGGTGTAAAGGCTGAAATCGTGCTTGACCGGCACGGTATCGATGATCAGCTCAAAAGAACTGCGCGCCGCTTTCATGGCACTCTTGTCCGTTGAGGCAAGGATACATTTAGCGCCACTCGCTTTGGCTTCTTTCTCCTTACGCGTGGAACGACTGATCACGGTCACTTCCGCGCCCATGGCCACGGCAAGTTTAACGGCCATGTGTCCAAGCCCACCAAGGCCGATAACGCCAACACGGCTCCCCTTACCGACCTGCCAAGTGCGCAGCGGTGAAAAGGTAGTAATTCCAGCGCATAAAATGGGCGCGGCTTTGGAGATATCCAGGTTGTCCGGTATGCGCAACACAAATTCTTCGCGCACCACGATATGCTTGGAGTAGCCCCCCTGGGTGATCTTCCGATCGATCCGATCCGGTGCACCATAGGTTGGGGTCATCCCGTTACGGCAATACTGTTCTTCACCGTTGTGACACTGATCGCAGTCCTGACAACTATCGACCATACAGCCAACAGCAACGCGATCCCCCTCTTGATAGTTTTTCACCTCTGCCCCAACCGAGCGCACGACACCAACAATTTCATGCCCCGGGATCAGCGGATAAGGCTGGGGGCCCCAATCACCGTTGACGGTATGCAGATCAGAGTGACAAACCCCACAGAATAAGATTTCGATGGCAACATCATTGGGACGCAAGTCCCGCCGTTCAAAATGATAAGAAACAAGTTCCGCATCGGCAGAATGTGCCGCATAGCCAACTGTTTTCATGACTAACCCTCTCTTTTTTACGAACTTAAAGATAATTTTCTTTAGTGAAGAACTGTTCATGAAAATCGCAGACAGCTAGCACATGCCTGGTCTTTCATGGTTCTTATATCGCACTACAATACTTTATCAGACAGACGAAGGAAGACAACAAAGAGGGAAGGAGTTCTCGCTTAACCAAACCCGTAAGATTCCCTGCTCAGGAGGCCGTTGGAAAGAAGGATTCCCAGCTCGTTTCCAATCTGAACACTTAGCTATTTCCATCCGGAAAGTCTGGTGGAGTATAATATCGTTGATATGGGCAAAACAGTTGCAGCTGATAATCCGTTACTTTTTGCTATCGAGATAGCGGTGATTCAGTTTTTTCATCCAATCCACAGAATTGAACTGTTTCCGAACGATTTGCTTGTTCGGCCAGGATCATAATGAACGAACTTAACAGGAGCAACCCTCCCGCCATCATCAGTGGCCAATCAAAAGAATCCGTCAGCTTGGCGATATACCCGCCAACGGAAGGGCCGATGACCATCGACGCACCGAAAATGATCGTCGCGATACCGGTAACTTGATCTTTTCTGTTACCGGCCAGTTTGCCCAGCATCCCCAGCACCAGTCCGGGAATAGCCAGAAAAGAACTGCCGAATATCCCGACCGCAACCAGAACTCCGACCCGATTTTGCCAGGTCACAACAACGATATTTGCCAGGGCCAGTAGAACCAGCAGGAAGGATGTTGTTCTAATTTCGCCAGCCCGTGCGGCAACTAACGGCCAAATGATGCAGGAGGGAATCACCATCATGCCGACCAGAACCCAGCCCATATAGGCACGATCCTGCAATCCGGAAAACTGTGCCAACATTGAAACCAGAAAAGTGCTGCCAATTGTGTTGGCAAAACCATACAAAGCATAAGCAACCAGCAGTAAAATAATTGCGCGCTCTGCGCCATAAATACCGGTCAAAGCTCTTGTTGAAGCCGGCCCCCGCACACTGCGGCTGATTGGAGCTAGCAAGAGCAGACAGACAATTCCTGCCACCGCTGCCGTCAAAGCAACAAAGCCCCAGCCACCCTGCCAACCGCTGGCCACCGCGATCTCAGGGACAGCAAACCCGATAACGACAATTGCCAAACCGATACCGGAATAGAGAATTGCGGTTAACCAGCCGGCACCATATTCCAGGAACACCCCCAAAACAATCGACAGGGTCGCCAGAAAAGTGGCGGCAGACGAAAAACCGATGCAGAACATCACCAGCGCCCAGGCTTCAAAGGAACCACCGAACGACATCGCCCAACTACCAAGGACAAGAACCGTCAAGCCAAAACACAAGGTCGGGAGCGCGCCGACCTTGGCAAGTGTTTTCGTTACGGCAACTGAGCCGAATAAATAACCAAAATACATGGCCGAAGCAAGGTAGCCCGCCATATCCACGGCCAGCCCTGCCTGCTCCTGCATCAGTGGCAACAACGGTGAATACGCAAAACGGCCAACTCCAAAAGCCAGGAACATTGCGACAATTCCCCCGCAAACGGCCCGGACAGGGAAAGTCATTTGTCTATCGGATATCTTCAACACAATCACACCTCACTACTGAAAAGCGGTAAAAACCGCACGACCAATCTGCTACTTGCAGGATATGTCCTTTTTGAATAGGATAACAGTTACAATTTTAGACAATTGAATACATAACAGTTTGGAGATGATATGAGGACCTCTCAGCAGCAGGATCTTGCCGATAGTTACAAATATGAAGGCGTCAAAAGACAGATCGAGTCGGCGATTGAAAGCGGAGCCCTGCTCCCCGGTGACCGAATCCCTTCATTGCGCGATATGAGCAAAAAGGGTCGGGTGAGCATCAGTACGGTTCTGAAAGCCTATCTCGAACTGGAAACGGAAGGAACGCTGGAATCGCGCCCTCAGTCTGGGTTCTACATCAGAAAAAAACTTGGCGGGATACCAGCGCCGCAGATGACCTGTCCCGAATTAAAGCCGAGCCGGTTGGATTCCTTCTCTTTTCAATACGCTGTCCTGAAATCCATGGCGAACACCAACATTATCCCCCTTGGTACCGCCATACCATCACCCGCATTACTCCCGACGACGGTATTGACCAAACTCTACCGGCTGGCGGTCAACACACAGCCCAATGCTTACGGCTACGAGGAGATCCCTGGCAACCGGAAGTTACGCGCCCAGATCGCCTATCATATGCTTGACGCCGGAATCAATGCCCACATGGATGACATTATCGTCACCAATGGTGCAACAGAAGCGCTCTTTCTCACCCTGTCCACCCTGGCCGAGCCGGGCGACACCGTTGCGATAGAATCGCCCTGCTATTTCGGCTATCTGCATATTCTGGAAACGCTGGGCATTTATGCCCTGGAAATCCCGACCGACCCGGAAACCGGAATCGACTTTGCGGCCCTTCGCCAGGCGCTGACGAAATACCAGATCAAGGCCTGCCTGCTACAACCAAACTTCAACAATCCGTTCGGCTGTCTCACACCAGACCAGAAAAAGTCTGAAATTGCTGAGCTGCTTGCCGCCCACTCTGTCCCTCTCATTGAAGACGATATCGTCGGCGATCTGCCGTTCTCCGGAACACGGCCACTTGCCATGACCTCATTCAGCAATAGAGCGGATAGCATTTTCATTTCCTCTTTTTCAAAAATGCTGGCACCAGGGCTCCGCATCGGCTGGATCTACGCGAAAGAACAACGGGAAAAACTCCTCAAAAGGAAGCTGGCGACTTCCATTAACACTAACCGCCCCGCCCAGCTTGCCCTTGGAGATTATCTGGCAAACGGCCGCTACGGAAAGCACCTGAAAAACTACTCGGCAAAGTGCAGAAAGCAGGTCAGCCAGGTTGCCACCGCGGTGGAAAGATATTTTCCGCCAGGCACCCGGCTATCCCGCCCGAAAGGAGGGTTTCTACTCTGGGCGGAGCTACCGGAAGAGATCGATACCGACCTCATCTACGCCAAAGCTCTAGCGGAAGGGATAGGAGTCGCCCCCGGTTCGATATTCACAGCGCAAAATCGTTATCGAAACTGCCTCCGACTGTCTTGTGGGCATCCCTACACTGAACAGATAGATCATGCCTTGAAACGGCTCGGTGAGCTTGCTGCAGACAATCACAGAATACGGTAAAGGTGCAGTTTGATCGCACATCAACAGGCAAGAATTTGGCAGGATTATGCTACCGGTTTTGGTTTTTTATCGGTATTATTTGTGGGCTATCGCGCTAGAAAGCAGAACACCTCAAAATCTGAACCGTAAGCGGTTGTGGAAAAGACCCTTCCGGTATTCAAAAAATCTTTTATCCCGGCTTGGAATATTTTCTGATCGCTTAAAGACGGATTGTTGAAATAGGCCAACAAGGTAATTGTTCGGTTTTGATTGTCCGAGGCGGTTCCAGAGTGTTCGGCCCGACTGTCTTCGAAAGGCTCAAGGAGAAATAGTATGTTATATCGAAAAGTTCCCAAAAACGGAGATGAATTGTCCATTTTAGGCTTCGGCTGTATGCGCCTGCCGACCCGGGATGGGCAGATTGATGAGCCCCGGGCGATTGCGCAAATCCGGTCGGCTATTGACCGCGGAGTCAATTATATCGATACGGCCTGGCCATACCATGCAGGGCAGAGTGAACCCTTGGTGGGAAAAGCCCTGCAGGAAGGCTACCGCGAGCGCGTCAAGCTGGCTACCAAGCTGCCGTCATTTTTGGTCAAAACCCGGGAGGATATGGACCGTTTTCTGAATGCCCAGTTGAAAAAACTGGAGACGGATCACATCGATTACTACCTGGTTCACACCCTCACCGGCCCGGTCTGGGACAAGATGGTGGCGTTGGGCATCTTTGAGTTTCTGGATCAGGCCAAGGCCGATGGCCGTATTATCAATGCCGGTTTCTCGTATCACGGTCTGCCCGAAGACTTTAACCGCATCGTCGACGCCTATCCCTGGGAATTCTGCCAGATTCAGTATAATTACCTGGACGAATCCTACCAGGCCGGGGTCGCCGGACTTAAATATGCGGCTTCCAAAAACCTGGCCGTGATTATCATGGAACCACTTCGGGGAGGCAATCTTGGCCGTCCGACGCCGCCGCCCGCCATTGAAGAGATCTGGGCCAAGGCCGAGACCACCCGTTCCCCGGTGGCCTGGGCTTTGCTGTGGATCTGGAATAACCCGGAGGTGACAGTGATTCTATCCGGGATGAATGAAGAATCCCACATCGATGAAAACCTGGCCCTGGCCGGGCAGGCCCGGCCAGGGGTGCTAAATTCCTCAGAGCTTGAACTGGTTGCAGAAGCGGGCGTGACCTATCGCCGCTTGATGAAAGTTGGCTGCACCGGTTGCGGTTATTGCATGCCCTGTCCGGTCGACGTCAATATTCCTATTTGCTTTGAAGTGTTTAATAACTTCCATATGTTCAACCAGCCTGATGGCGCTCGGTTGAGTTACGCTTTTCGCATGGGCGGAGATCTGACGAATGGCGTCTCCGGCTATGCGTCGCAGTGTGTTCAATGCGGGCAGTGCATCGAAAAATGCCCTCAGCAAATCAAAATTCCCGATATGTTGTCCCAGGTTGTTGCTGACCTGGAAGACGATGGGCTTCCCCAGCGCCTGGACACGATGCGCAAGGTCATGTTGAAGCAAGCACCGTGAATTTGCTATGCCAGCGCTCTTTTCTGCTGACCAGGGTCTTTCACAGGCCTTGCCAGTCGAAAAGAGTGCTGGCTCGGCTCATCACACGATACCAAGCTCCTGGGCATGTCATGCAAACGGCCTGGAAATATAAAGAAAAGTTCAATTAGCTTAAAGCCAGGAGCGGGCTAGCCCCGATTATGACCTACCAACGGAAACTGCAACCAAGCGCTATTTTGACATCAGACCCTTCTTGTTCATAACCATCAGGAACATCATTCTCCACAACAAAAAGATCTGCATCAAGGGCCCAATGTGGCGCAAACCGCCAGTTGAGCCCAACCCCGCCGGACATGCCTGTTTCGGTGTCATAATCGTCATTGGAATGTTTGTGCTCAACAAGGGTATTGGTGCCGTAGAGTGCAGTCAGACGAGCCCTGAACTTTGCATCTCTGCCGGGGTAGTACAATCTGGCTCCAACATTCCAGCCGATATTGTCCGGGAGAAGACCGACCCCCAAAACCGGGGCAAAGTAATCACAAACGCCCAGCTCATAACTCACCCCAAAGCCGCCATAAGGAAGACCTATTCCGGCCCCAACGACATGCTCTAATTCTGCACTGAACGCCGGAACGGAAGAAAAACTGAATATTAACAAGACTGCGATGATAAAACGTTTGGACTTGAACATGGCGGTACCCTCCTTGATGAATATTAATGGCTAAAGTTCAAAAGGTTATGACTTCCAGACAAACCTATAAAAAGTCACAGCTCAATAAAAAGCCTAAATCTGCAGACTAAGACCTCCCATTGCGAGCGACGGCGTAAGATTCGGGCCTTCCGCCACTATTAGTCAAACTTAAAAGCAGACGTGTCTTCCTCCTGAAAGGTTGGCTGACTGATCATCTTTTTCTTCACGAAACGATGATTGATGGCAATGTATAACAATGCAACCGGAACATAGTTAATTGAATTGATCGAAGCCCAAAAAGAGTGTGTCGTCGGTTGAGCACCTGGAAAGGCGAAAAGAAAAATCATGCTGCATATAAAAATCGCCGAAAACATAAAGTTTGAAGTCCAAAATATGATCCAGCGATAAATATTGGGAAACCTGACTGATTCATATTTTGTTGCAAGGAACAGGGAGATTGCTCCTGAATAAGTTAAAACTGAGAAAGATATCGCGGCAGATTTGGAGTCCGGGCCCGCTTCAAGTTCACCAAACACAAATAAACAAAACACAAGAAAACCAATAACCCAAAGAGCAACCCCAACTGTCAAAACAGCAATACCTGCTTTGTGGTGATTTCCAGTAGCTTCTTTTCGGTTTCTTTGGGCAACAACGATTGACAGTACAGCCGAAACCAGGAGGACCGCTGAAACGCTGATCGGCAAATAGGGAATATTCGGGCCAACCACATGGCTCCCTTCAGGAAGGGCAAAAAGGATGATCAGTGAGATAACAAGGCACGAAACAGTCCCTTGCACGAGCACAATGAGGGACGCACCCCACATGACACCTTTGACACACAAAAATACGAGAAGGATAAAAAATGCTATTGATACGAATGATCCCGCCATTGGACCTTCCTTTACTTTGCCGTGGACTCAACCTGTTAGCTAGTTGTCATCTTGAATCACTGGATGGCAATCATTAAGTTTTCAGATTGGAAACGAGCAGTTTTCCGTTGTGGCAAGGACATCAAGGGCTTGCGCGGAGGCGTACACCGTTACGCTGCACAAGTAAGTCAGCAGATTGACGCTGCTACAGCGGAAAAAAGCTGTTGCCGAATGAAAACTAGCTATTTTTTACATAGGCAGGTGCGTCGGCATGATTTTCAAATCCTCCATACTTGACCGAAGAAGGATAATATTCTGCGGCAAACTGTATTGCCCCGGCAGCAGCTTCGCCAGCGGTACTTGCGATGAAAGCGAGCATCAAATCAGTACCGGCTGAAATACCGGCAGCAGACCAGACGTTACCGTCTTGAACATAACGCTGCTCAACGACAGTGACATCACCAAGCGCTCTTAAACGTTCCAAAGATCCCCAATGGGTTGTTGACTTTTTACCAGACAAAAGCCCTGCGGCATGCAGAATAAAAGACCCGGTACAAACCGACAAAATCGCCTTGCAGTTCTTTGCTTGGCTGGCAACAAAATCGATGAGCACCGGGTTGTTAACTTCCGTGCGCGTCCCCATCCCTCCCGGAACGAGTAAATAATCGAGTTGCGGACATGTCGAAAATGAAGCATGCGGGTTGATCGACAACCCTTTTGCACAAATGACTGGGCCAGGCGTTTCACTGACAATGATGCAATTTTCCGGACCGCCGGCAACCTTCCTCCACATAGTGAGCATTTCCCACGGACCGATAAAATCAAGCTCTTCAACCTGATCAAACACAAGAATGCCAAAATTCATGGGTACCTCCCGACACCTGATGAGCCTGCAGGGAAACCCCTATTTCAGAAATTTCTACGGCTGCAGAATAAGTTTTTAATTTACCGTTGTGTTTTTCCTCGTTTCAATCATATTGCTAACGTCCAGCTTCCAGACCGGCAGAGAGAGTTTCCATTCCCGGGTTTCTTTCCTTTATATCCCTGACCTCTGACTTTCTTTGGTGCTCATTTCCAATTTTTACTCAAAGGCTTCAAAATGGTGAAGCTTGGTCACAGACTATGCAACATGGTCATCAATTGCCACTGTCCGTTGACCCTGATCCTACCACGCAAGGGTGAAAAATCTTATCTCGAAACAGTAAAGTGATTTAAACGCTTGACCTGCCTAAAGACATTTGTTTGCTATACGTTTTTTATTTTTTCGATCACTTCATGGTCTGACAGTTCATGACCAACCCAAACTTTCACTTCTTTTGCCCCTGCAGCTGTTGCCACTTCCAGCAAAACTCTTTCTTCAACTTCAGATAAACCACCCTCAATTTTTTCCAGGGGTTGTATGAGCACTCTTGGTTTTAATGCCATTAGCCGATGACCTGCGATTTGCGTTATTCCAGCGGTAAGAGCTTTCTCTGCCGAATGGAACTGGCCAATCAGGAGGCGTTCTGTCGTAAATGGCTCAACTGCTGAAATTGAAATTATTTTCCCAGATTCAATATGCCGAAGATCAAATCTATTGATAGCCACTTTTATGTATATGGTTTGCTGTTGGAACATATATTTCTTTCAGACTTATAACGGCACTAGATAGTTGTCATCCGGAAACACTGGATGGCAATCATTAAGTTTTCCGTTGTGGCAAGAAAATCAAGGGCTTGCGCGGAGGCGTACGCCGGCAGTGTAAGACTTCGGCCACCGCCGAACATTTTCAAATTTAGTCGCTCGAATTTTCCGTCCACTTGATAGCTTCTCTTCTCTTATACTTCTGCGTTCTGACTTTTTTCTGTTTTTCGATACTTTTCCTCAACCCAGTAGTCCTAAATCGATGAATCCAGGTCAGAACTGGGTGACCATCATCTACCACAGACTGCTAACACTGGTCTTGCCGCACAAGGTGAACCGTCTAATCATGATCGCCTGACTTTAGCGTAGTCGGGCCAGGTTAAGGTTCCGCTTTTCAGAAAGAAATTTTTTAAATTGGGTGATTATTACAGCGACGGAACGAATTTTGATCAACATTATCAAACTGTCCGCTCGTTTTCAGGGCTAAAATTTTCTTTTCCCCGTTTGTTGCAAATGCTTGACCAGGCCAGGTTCCAAGATTAGTTTGATCATCGAAATCTTGGTGGACAGCCAAGGATGTGGCATGGATCTTTTTGACAAGCTATTTCTGCCACCACCCACAGAACAAACGAAGGATTTTTATGATGGAACGCATCGTTTACCTGAATGGAGAATATATTCCTGAAACAGAAGCAAAGGTATCGATTTTTGACCGGGGCTTTCTTTTTGCTGATGCGGTATATGAAGTCACAGCCGTTCTCAACGGTCAATTAATTGATAATCAGGGGCATTTGGCAAGATTGGAACGTTCCGCGAGAGAGCTGGGCATTAAACTGCCGGTGACCAGGGAAGAACTCACGACAATTCAAAGGTCGTTAATTGATAAAAATAACCTCGCAGAAGGAAGTATCTATGTTCAGTTATCGCGTGGTGCTGAAAGTGATAGGGAGTTTGATTACTCTGAAGAGATTGAGCCGACATTAGTTCTTTTTACACAATCCAGAAAGATCGTTAACACCCCTAAAAAAAGTACAGGTATCAAAGTCATCTCTTATGAGGATATTCGCTGGCGCCGTCGTGACATTAAAACCAGCGGTTTGCTACCTGCCTGCCTGGCGAAGCATGCAGCCCACGCTGCTGGCGCTGATGATGTTTGGTTGATTGAAGATGGCTTTGTTACGGAAGGTGGTTCGAGTAATGCCTACATCATTACCCAGGAAGGCAAATTGGTCACTCGCCCTTTGAGTAAAAATATCCTGAGCGGTATTACGCGCGCCTCGTTGATGAAACTCTCCAAAGACACTGGTATCGAGATTGAAGAACGTCCATTCTCTATCGAGGAAGCATATGCAGCAAAAGAAGCCTTCATCAGTTCAGCGACAACCTTTGTATGGCCCGTTGTCGAAATTGATGGCAGACCTATTTCAGATGGGAAACCGGGCAGATTCACTCTGAAGCTGAGAGATATCTACATCAATACTGCACAAAAAAGCTCTGAATAACAAAAAGTCGATAATCATTTCCATCGAGAAAGATGGTGCCCTGACGGCGGCCAGGCCCATCACTCAAGACCAGGCTCCGGGATATGGGCCTGCGTAAAGAGTCTCGAAAAGTGTTAGGGGCTTAGCTTGCTGGTTCCCATGTGCATGGAGGCCTTTCATCGAATTGCGGGAGGTCATCACTTATTTCATACCATTGAGCTTTAGAGCCTACGAAAATATGTGCCTCTGGCTTTATACCTGGATCTCCTTCAACAGTTCCTAAAGTGATAGAAGTGATTTTGCCTTTGACGGTCCCCGCTAATGACGAACCGCACTCAGTACAAAAGCACCATCCGGCACCAGATAACGTTTCGTATACCTTTATGAACTCTTCTCCCAAAATCCATTTAAAGTCCTCTGGATTGAAATCAGCATAAGTCGCGAATGCTGCACCATGCTGTCGTCGACACTTAGAGCAATGACAGTGGTCTGCATTAAATAGCCGCCCGGTGACTTCGTATCTAATTCTGCCACACAAGCATCCACCTTTAATTGACATCTGCTCTCTCCTCTACCCTCCCTGACCGCCGACCGCTTCAACGAGCCGGGCTGCTGAGTGGCGGGGAATGCCGGATTGAAACGTTTGTAATGCTCTATTTATTTGTGATGACAGGCATTTCAAAACTACCCCCTCTCCAAAAGTTGAGTATCAAAACCGGTTCGTCAGCCGCTTTCACAGAATGAATTACATTCGAAGGATGATGAATCACATCACCAGAATGTTTCCAACAAGCAACTCCGTTCTCAGCTTCCCACCATACTTTCCCCGCTAAGATGACATAGAGTTCTTCCGGTGTGTGTTTATGACTGGGATAGGCTAAATCTGAATCCAAAAGCATTATCTCGATTAATCCCTTTGAGTAGATAACCGGTCCATTGATATCCGCAATTGGAAACCAGGCTGATTTGCTAAAAAAATCATGACCAAAGTCATCTACCTGATACGGCTGCCTCCATGCTTGATATTGATAAGTCTTTTGAATCTTCAGGACTATCTCTTCTGTTGTTGAAGCCGTTTGACCTACTTTTAAAACAGACGATGTAACAGGTAAAACGGAAGCTTCCAGATCAATAACAGACAGTTGATTGATTTCAGGAAAGTCATTTCTAAATGATAAAGAGATATCATTGTTGATGTTTTCAAGTGTCTTTAGCGCAAGGTCATAGAGCATTTATATAATATTCTCGTTTATATTGCTGTCTTCTTTGGAATGAGAACACCTTATTCACCAGAAAGTAAGGCGGTTATATTTTTCTAAGCACGTAAAAAAGATAGCGCTTCAGACGTTTTACTTGGAATGAACTCTATCACTTCGTAATTAGCCAAGCCATGAATCTTGAAAGGGTCCTTGTCTAACAACTTTTCGAGTTCAGTACGATTTTCCATTTGGGCTAAAATGACACCACCCGTTCTAGGTTCTTTACGGCCTGACGCAAGAAATATTCCTTTAGCATAATTTCTATCAAGATACTCAATATGATCTGCTAAGTATTTCTCAATTTCACTTAATTCACAAACGTAAGTCAATGACACTACAAACATAACTATATTCCTTTTTCTCTGATTAAATTTTGACAGCAATTCCAATAGACGAAAACATAACGCCGCTTTTCAAGGGACAGAAGGGGCCAAGTCTACGGTTGACTGATTTTCATCTCCCGATATACCCGCACATACATGTCCCGGACTGTAGCATTCCTCTCCATCATAGGCTCAAATCTTAAAATAGTCGTGCTGACAGTGGCTTTTTAAAATGTTGATAACGAGAGGGAAATCCTCCTCACCTTCAAAAACATCACAATTCCTTCGGCCACTCATAACATGATACCACCCCCCGGATACTCTGTGCGGAGAGATCTGGACATGAAGTTAGACTGCCCAATAACCACAACACCTCAACCGCAGACTTGAACCCTTTTCTTAAATATATATTCCCGCGTTCAACATACTATCCTCCATGACTCCTGCCGTCAGTCCAACCGAAAATGTTCGGCGTTTTCGGTTGGACTAGGTTATTCACTCAATATCGGCAAGTCTACAGATATTTTGTTTGTTCATAGTGAAAAGTAACCACTCATTTGCCGCATTTGCTCCCAGTGAAATGTAAAAGTTTTTTGCTGGGTCATTTGCAGACAAAACATCCCAGCGAATCTTGCTGCATCCGTTTTCCACACATTCCCGTGCAAAATTCTTCATAAGCATTTTACCAAGCCCCATCGAGCGATAATCATCCTCCACAAACAATTCTTTCATGTAGGCCCACGGCCTTAGGTCGTAAGAAAAAGGGAGCCAATAATAAACCAACATTCCAGCGACTGATCCGTTGGCCTGGGCTATCAACACTTGAAAATCTTTTTTCTGGAACAACCGCTTTTCAAGTTCACTTCGAGTAACAGAAAAATCTTTGAGATAGCCTTCAAATTCCGCGAGTTTGATCATCATTTGCAATAACTTGCCGCAGTCGCTGGGAAGAGCCTTACGGATAACGATCTGTCTAGCGTTCATGTGCTTCACCTGACACCAACTCAAAACCCTCATCCAGCCATCCCATGACGCCGCCGATCATTTTTTTAACTGGCCTTCCAAGTTTAGCTAAGCGAATAGCTGCTTTTTCCGTAGCATTACAGTGAGGCCCGGCGCAGTAAACAACAAATAAAGTACCCTCAGCAAAACTGTCGAGATTGCTCTCATTGATCCGAGGGTGAGGCAAGCTGATTGCTTTTTCTATGTGACCTTTTTGATACAGTTCTTCGCCACGGACATCAACAAGCACAAAATCCATTCGATGATTACTAATGGCATGATGGACATCCCAGCAATCAGTTTCAAACTCAAGCAAAGATTGAAAATGTTGTAACGCAATCTGACTCTGTGCCGCAGCTGGCCTTGAAACAGCAGATGACATAACTTTCTCCTTTATAAGATAATTAAAACTGAATTTTCAAAAGGATAGTTGAAGAGCAAGAAATCAGCCATTGGCTTAAAAGACATATTTCGCTAATATCAAGCCACATTCTATGGAGAGTCGCATGTATCGTGTAGCGATATTGACATTTGATCATGTTGCGTTATTTGAGCTGAGTTGTGCTGTCGAGCTATTCGGGCTGCCACGTCCGGAGTTTGATAATTGGTACAAGTGTCATGTTGTTTCTTTGACCGGGGGAACCATCACCTCGACGGCTGGACTGCAATTGGCACCCCGCATGGTAAGATCTTTAAAGGATTACGAGATGCTGGTTGTGCCAAGTTGGCCGACTGATGGAAGAGAAATCCCTGAACCCATCGCCAGGGAAGTTTTAGAGTTTTATGAACGTGGCAAGAGGATTTTGTCTTTTTGTTCAGGAGCCTTTTTACTGGCTCAACTGGGCTTATTGAATGGGAGAAAAGGGACAACACACTGGAAATATGCTGACATCTTCAAAGCCAGGTTTCCGGATGTCAAATACGTTCCTGATGTTCTCTATCAATATGATGGAACCCTGGGATGCTCTGCTGGTAGTTCCGCAGCCATCGACCTTGGCATTGAGGTCATCCGAAGTGATTTCGGTTACCATGTTGCCAACAAAGTCGCCCGCCGATTGGTCATGTCAGCCCATAGAAAGGGGGGCCAGACACAATATGCTGAAACCCCTGTGCAAAATGAACCCGGTCAATTTGCCAAAGCGCTTGATTGGGCCATGCAAAATCTTCATGAGCCAATAGATATTACCTTGCTTGCCAATAAAGCGAACATGTCTCGCCGAACCTTTGATCGAAAGTTCCGCGCAGATTTTAACCTGTCGCCGAAAGAATGGCTTGTACATCAACGCCTGAACCTAAGTAAAACCTTACTGGAAAACAAGAGCCTTAATATTGAGACGATTGCTGGATTGGCGGGTTTTGAAAATTCGACAACGATGCGACATCACTTCAGCAAGAAGTTAGGCATTTCACCAAGTCAATATAGAGAACAATTTTATCGTTTTTAGAATTATTTTTAGAGCAAAAAACCACTACTGTTAAAAACAGGGTGTTCAGGTTTTCCGGGGACAGGTTACAGAACTCGCACATGGACCAAGGGGGATCAAGTCTACGGTTGACCGATTTTCATCTCCCGACACACCCGCACATACACTTCCCGGACAGGAGCCCTCCCCTCCATCATAGACTCAAATCTTAAAATAGTCGTGCTGTCAGTGGCTTTAAAAAATGTTGATAACGAGAGGGAAATCCTCCTCACCTTCAAAAACATCACAATTCCTTCGGCTACTCATAACATGATACCAGGCCCCCGGATACTCTGTGCGGAGAGATCTGGACATGAAGTTAGACAGCCATATAACCACAACACCTCAACCGTAGACTTGACCCCTTTTTCACTTTTTCATGCTAATGAAAAATAGGGGCGCATCTGTTCTTGCAGCCAGGTGAGATTCATCTTTGCAGCCAACAAATTGTCGTTAATCGATTGCTCGACATTTTTAAATAAGCAAGGATCATTGCTGAGAATCACTTTTCGTCCTCTAGTATCCTGTGCGGTGAGTTGTTGGTATAAATTTTGAGTCATTTTTGCTGCTGCCAAAGCGCGCCGCTGCAGGCCTGGCCAGAGCCAAGCCGAGAAGGCAGAACGTAGAAGCAGTAAAAAGGGCCAGAATTAGACTATAGAATTCACCGCACAGGACACGAGGTAGAGCATTTCAAGCGTAAGCGGTTTTAAGTAAGTCCACTATTTCGGCAACCGTTGGCTGTTTGGGATTGGTCATGGTGCTCATTTCAAGCATGGCTTCTTCCGCTAACATCGTAAAATCGGTCTCCGGAACACCTAAATCCTTGAGCTGTGGAATGCCGATGGTTGTTGCCAGGTGCTGTAAACGAGAGACAATCCTGTCACCAAGATCAGATTGTTCACCATCGATCCCCATTGCAGAGGCCAGTGCCTTGAGTTTGGAATCGAAGCTGCCCAGATTATAGTTCATAACATGGGGCAAAAAGACCGCATTGGCGACCCCATGGGGGATGTTATAGTGAGCGCTCAAAGGGTGGGCCAAGGAATGAACCAGGCCCAGCAGTGCTGAATTAAATGCCATTCCGGCCATAAAGCTTCCCAGCATCATATCGGAGCGGGATTTTATATCACCGTCAGCAACCGCCTGCTCAAGGCTGCCCATGATCAGGGTGATGGCATCAAGAGCGATGCCATCAGTCACCGGCGATGCCAGGGTTGAGATATAAGCTTCAATGGCATGGGTCAAGGCGTCCATACCCGTTGAGGATGTGATTGCGGCCGGCAGCTTTACTGTCAGCATGGGATCACAGACTGCGATCCTGCCACCGACGAACTGCCCGGCGATAACCATTTTTTTATGACGTCGGGTGTCCGTAACAACGGTCACAGAGGTTACCTCGCTGCCCGTTCCGGCAGTGGTCGGAACCATAACCAGGGGCAAGGTTGGCTTAGCAACCTTATTCACGCCCTCATAATCCGATATTTTCCCACCATTGGTCAGTAGAATATTAACGGCCTTGGCACAGTCAATAACGCTACCACCTCCGATAGCGAGCAGGGCATCAACCTTGTGATCTGCAGCAAAGTTTGCCGCTTTATGAACCAGGTCATCCGTCGGGTTAGGCTCAACATCGGCAAAGGTCACATGTTCAAGATCGGCTGCATCCAGAATGGCCGTCAGCTTAGCGGCCATTCCCAAAGAAACCATCGCCTGGTCGCAAACCAGCAACACCTTACCGGCTCCAATGTTGTTGAGCAGTTCGCCACATTTGTTGCTGCAGTTTTCACCGAAAAAGAGAGTTGAGGGAATATCGAAAACGAAACTCATAAACCTATTCCTTATTGGGATCAGCGTTAAGAAAATGGCCGTCAGGATATAGTCATCAGTGACAGCCCAGAGAAGATATCATGCGCTTCTAAAGTAACTTATGTTCAGACATTGAACTGGGCATTTGCGCGAAAGCGTTCATACCCGAGTTCGCTGATATCTATGGTGGGAACCTCATCACAGGACAATTGCGCCAGGACAGTCCCCACGGCAGGTGCAATACCGAAGCCATGGCCTGAAAAGCCACAGGCCAGAATCAAGCCGGGAACGTCATCCGCGGGACTGAGGACAGGGACTTTATCTTCGCACACATCAAGTAAGCCAACCCAGCTGCGCACCACCTTTGCGTGTTTCAAAGCCGGTATATAACCGAGAATCCCTTTGCAGGTTGCTGCCGTAGCGGCGACTGGAGGGTGATCTGCATTAGCGCAAATACTGGCGGAATCAAGAGGTGTTCCCCCACCAAAAACAAAGGAACCATGGGTGGTCTGATGACCGTAAAAATCAGCCTTGGCGGTACCAAGCATCTGATAAAACATGGGTGGCTGTGCATCGGTGATCAGGGTGTCCAGGGCAACTGTTTTCATCGGTACGTCAATGCCAACACTTTGTGAGATAGCGCGACTTTCATAGCCTGCCGCAAGGACGATTTTTTCTGCTTCATAATCACCACGAGGGGTCACGATTTTTCTGGCTCGGCCGCCAACCATTTTTATCGAAAGAACATTTTGTCCGGTAATAAAGCGAACCCCCAATTGGCTTGCCTTATTGTAAAATGCCATGGTTGTCAGCAGGGGGTTGGCGTGACCATCGCTCTGGCACCAACTGGCCCCGATCACTTCATCGGACAGGTACGGGCATATCTCTCTGACTTCTTCACGGTTGACCATCTTCACATCAAGGCCCAAAGAAACGGCGCTAGCGGTAAGTCCCTGAAGAATCTTAAGGTGTTCAGCCGTTTTTCCCAGCCGCAGATTTCCTTGCTGGTAATATTCGACGTCTGTTCCCAACTCTTCCGAAAGATGCGGCCAGAGGTTTTGAACGCCATACATAGCCAGCGGCAGTTCCCTTTTATCTCGGCCAGACTGGCGCACTCCACCACCGTTACGGCACGATCCGCCATATCCGATCACCTTACCTTTTTCGAGGACAATGACCGTTTTTCCTTTTTTCGCTAAATAGTAGGCTGTCGCACAACCGATAATACCGCCCCCTACAATAATTACATCTGCACTTGTCTTCATTTGGCCCCATTTTCTGCAGTCATCCAGGTGGTCCTATAGCGGTTTCTGTCTTTACATTTGACTGCCTGAATCGAGTTTATTTCTACGTTTCTGTCACTACTACTTGGTTGTCCTGGCGTCATAATTCCAGTGTTGCCATCTGCTCTATGCTTAACGGCGTCAAAGGGGCTCTGACTCGCAGTGAACCAACCTGAGGCATATCAAGATCACAGCTATCGGCGATAATTTCGGCAACGGTTGCTGCGCACATGCGTCCCTGGCAGGGGCCCATTCCGGAACGCGTTTGCCCCTTGATCTGGGCGGGGTGACGTGCTCCCTGGGCGATGGCTTCGCGGATCTGCCCGGCCGTCAGTTCTTCACAGCGACAGACAAGGGTCGTGTCATCCGGAGGGACCAGAGCCTGACGACTTGGTGGAAAGACGTGGTCGAGAAAGGGGCGGATCAACATGTCCCGATGGGCTTTTTTACGATACGGCGCAGCAAGATGATCGCGCTCTGCCGCACTGATCTTCTGCAGCTGCCAGGCCATATCGATAGCGGCCAGATGGCCAGCGTAAGCCGCCATCGGTCCGCCGCCGATACCACCGGCATCGCCGGCAACCGAAACTCCCGGCACGCTGGTACGCCCCCAGGGATCCAGTACCGGTCGCCAGTAACGCTGCGGCTCGTACCATTCGTGTTCACAGTTAAGGAGTTGGGAAAGACGCAGGCTTGGAACCACTCCTTCATGGAGCAGGACGGTTGCTGCCGCAACTTCATGTTGTTTGCCGCGACAAGTAAAGCGCAAGCCTTCTGCCTGGTCCTTGCCGATGACAGCCAGGTCTCGACAGCCGATGTACAGCGGCACTTTGGCGCGTCGCACCTTCAGGCGCATCTGCAACCCCTTCACCAGGTAGCTGCTACGGCGCAATGCCCCGGGCAGAAAAGGAATTGCCCCCAAATAATCCCGTAACCCGGCTGTTTCGACCATAGCGGCAATCTTGACCCCGTTGTCGACGAGGTGACAGGCAACCAACAACAACAGTGGACCGCTACCAGCCAGAACAACCGGCCCTTCAGGAACCATGTCCGAAGATTTGAACAGAATATCAGCCGCTGCCGCACCCATTACCCCGGGTAGAGTCCAGTTCGGAATGGGCACTGGTCGTTCTGTCGCTCCAGTGCTGAAGAGCAGCTGCCGCCCGCCCACACGCCTTGATCCTGCTGAAGACAGCAGGTCAATATTGAAAGAATTCTCAATATTCCAGACGCTGGTATTCGGCAGATACGTCACACCAGAGGCACGGAAAGAGTCGACCAGAGGTTTACCGGCAAAGTAGTCCTTGCCAAGAACATGGGAGTTTTCCGGGAGGCTTCTCTCTATTGCCCGATAGATCTGCCCGCCGGGTTCCGGCTGTTCATCGACTAGCAGAGTTGAGAGTCCCAATTTGTCGGCAGTGACGGCTGCCGCGAGCCCACCGGGGCCTGCACCAACAACAACCAAGTCGTAAATATTATCCATTGCTCAGTTCTTTCACTCCCTGCTGGCGATTGACAACCATGCCCTCGCGAACCTGGATCGTGCAGGCCTGTTGATTAGGAATGCCGTCAATTTCCATAAGACACTCAAAGCAGACGCCCATGTGACAGTAGCCCGAACGATGCTCACCACTGATTGGCGTGGTTCGGTTATAGCCTGCTCCAGCTGCCATAACCGCGGCAATAACGGTTTCTCCTGCCGGAACATTCAGCTGCTGCCCTTCAAAGGTAATCGTGACCCGTGCGCCTCCAGGCCTGTTTTCATGCAACCTTTTCAACATCTGTAACTCCTTGCAAACAACGGGACCCACTCTTTCGCTTCAATCCCACCTTCTTCTCTTAGGCCAGGTAGGGTTTCTCCCACAGGTTCAACTTGGTACCGATCCCTTTTTCCAGGGCATTGCGATAAACTTCGGTTCCCCAGGCAACATCTTCGATGGGTAGGCCACCAACAGAATAGATAATGATCTCATCGTCGCTGGTCCGCGCAGGAACCTCTCCGGTCAAAATGTCACCAAGGTCGATCAGGTCTTCACGCTGCATAATGCCGTCAGCCATCAGGTCCATGCAGTGCACCGCCGGAATCGGGATCGTGTGATAGGCAGGGTAAGGCATCTCTTCGGCCCAGGCCTCGTAAAGTCCGACATAGTCAGCGACATTACGCGCCCGGTTGAGGATGAAATCATCATCAAAACGGGCCGCAGCGGGACAGCAGATGACTGCGCCCGGTTTGATCCATTGTTCGTTAACGTATGGATATTCGCTGACATCACCGGTCGGTGAGGAGGTCGCGATATGGACGATATCGGCATCGCGAACAGCAGCTTCGATACTGTCTACGATTTCGTATTCTTTGATCGTTGGATGATTCTCTTTGGCATAGGCAATAAAGCTGTCAATGGACTTCTGGCTGCGTCCGTTGATTTTGACCTTCTCAATATCCGGCCTCACCGCCAGGGTCGAAGAAAGGGCGGTCTTGCTCATGACTCCAGGACCAACCACTCCGACAACCTTGGCATCGGCCTTGGCAAAGTACTTGATGCCAACCCCGGGAACTGCTCCGGTGCGGTAAGCGCTAAGAATATTTGCCGACATATAAGCCAGCGGTGCTCCGGTGTTCTTGCAGTTGAGAGTCAGCATCAATACTGAACGAGGCAGATTTTTTTCCTTGTTTTCAGTGTTTGAACCGTACCACTTCATGCCGACCATATCGAAACGGCCACCAAGGTAGGCTGGCATGGCCATAAAGCGCCGGTCAGGACCGTTAACCGGCATGTTGGGAAAAGGACTTTCTTCGGGGAACATCATCATGACCCCGTGAGAATTATTCTCGGGTCCGCCCATGCGGAAATCGCCTGATTTTAACAGGCGGAACATTTCTTCCATGGCGTTGACACAGCCGGGCATATCAGTCACTCCGGCCTTGATCATGTCCAGCTCGCTGAGATAAAGAAAATCAATTTGGGTATTCATCAGATTTCTCCTGTAACTTTTGCTTTTCAACTCAGACATTCACAGCCGATCATGGCTTCGAGCTCGATTTCTACCAGCTGGCTTGGCCGGTTGAGCTTCGGAGTTTCAACCATGGTGAACAAAGGTCGAACGTCCTTGAAAAACTCGCTGAAGGCGTCAGCAACTTCGCGGGCATAGGCCATATCAGTGACATAAGCCTTAATTTTATAAACATCTTTGGCTTCAGCCCCCGCCCGTTTAAGCAGTTCGATGAACTTGCCAAAAATAAAATGGCTCTGTTCATAGGGAGTCAGACCAAAAACCGATCCGTCCGCCTTTATTGCCGTCGTACCACCGATATGAATCTGGTTGCCGACTTTGACCATCCGTGAATAGCCGACAACATCCTCAAGGGGTGATTCCGAGGAAAAATTTGTTCTTTGCATAAAAAATCTCCTTAACCAAGATGGGCATTAAAACCAAAACAAGTTCAATGCCGCCAATCTGTGCCATGTTCGGAAGATCTTCTTAAGAACCATCACTGTTTAAGAGAATGTTCAGATAGGTCTGGTTGACAGTCGCTGTCACCACCCGCCATGGCTTCAAAATAAGCTGCATACACTGTGCGTTACCGCGCCATTGCGGAATAGTTACCGACGTTAAACGGTATGGGATAGGAATAGGCCGGAATATGAAGATAACGGTCACGCTTGGTCGGGATGCCTTCTTTGGCCATGCTCCCGGAAGCCAAGCTCCTATCACTATGATTCTGGATGTTAAGAGCAGCAGGAAAAATAAGATTGGAAAAATCGGAACGGTCTTATCCTGAAAGCATTACACTGGGTCGATTAGAGACAAAAAAACAGCGCCATCGATGAAGACAGCGCTGTTTTTCGAGTTAGCAGAAATGAAATGAATGCGTTTAAAAAGAATAACCTAAGCGCAGCCACAGATCGTCGCCGCGACTATCATTGATTGCTTTTATGTCGTGAGTCCAGCGCAAGTTGAGCCCGAGGCGATCATTGAACATATACCCTAACGATGGTCCGATCTGCCAGCGTTCGGCCTGACTATCGGCGACCTTATCTCCCTGAACTTTAATCTTCCCGAGATCACGATAAAAACCACCGTTAAGTCCAAGTGTAAGCTTTTCTGTCAATTGATAGCCCATACTCGCTTCAACCTCAATTCGATCTGGATTTGACGTCTTGGTGTCACTTTCTTCGCTATGCTGATAATAATTCAGATTCATATCATAAACCAGAGAGCCAAACTGTTTGTTCAAAGCCAATTGATGCTCAAAATACCAGTGGTGACCGCCTAAATTAATACTCTGCCCCTTATCCCATTCACCGGTGGGAGCCATGACATAAAACCAGTAAGACAGATAAGTCCGAGTGTCATCATTGTGATATAGAAAAACCGCGGGGCCAAAGGCCAGATCTCCGATTCCTGAGGATGATTCCTTGAACAGTTTCGTTTCTTTGAGCTCGCCAAAGGGCAGAATCGCCTGAAAAGCGAAGGGGATATTACCCAGAGTTTTGTACCCAACCACCCGGGCAATGGCGATCGATGCGGTCAAATCTGCGGAAACCGCTTTATGGCCATCACCATCGGTAAACTGATCAGCATGATAATAATTGCCATAGAGCAGGCCATAAACACCTTGCGGAGGCAAGGCATTATCGTAAAAATCGACCATCACGGCGCTAGCGTTGGTCGCGCCCAGAAACATCAGCAGTAAAACCAGTCTCATTGTTAACTTTTTCATTCTATTCTCCTTGTTGACAATGTGATTCATTGCCAACAGATAGTGAGTTTTTCATTGTTAGTGATGTGACAGAACCCGCCTGAACGCCAGCAGAGCCAGAACGAGGTATTCGACCTGTTGCTGCTCAAGTTTTAGATAACGCCGAAATGCCGGCAGGCGGTTCACGACTTCACTGCCCGCATAAGGTTCCAGCTCCAGCCGCCATCCCTGTTCTGTCGAAGTTATTTCACAATACCGAAAATGCAGACCGTTCAGGGCCACTGCCAGGTTCTTATCCTGTTCCAGGGCCAGACACAGGGGCTGCAGCGACTGACCAGAGGCCTGATCAGTGCGACAGCGCACCCCGCGACTGCGTAACCAGCCTCTATTTGCGATCATCACCCGACCGTTTTGATGTGGCCCTTGTCCCGTGATTTCACAGGATATTCTGACCGCAGCAACATGCATCATAAAGTGAGCCTCAACCCGTTCCCTCAGGCTGCAGTTAAAGCGTCCCTGCTGCTCGGCCAGCTCGATCACACCATTGCTATGACTGACAACGCTGAAGCGTCCGCTAAGATCTCGGCAGACACGCTGTAGAAGAGCTCCGGGGATGTAGCTCCGGGGATGCCGATTCCATAAATTATTAAACAGCTTCACAGGCATTGCTGAGGTCATCACTGTCATCCAGATCGATAATTTGGGTTCCCATGCGGCCAAACTCTTCATCGAGAAGTAATTCAATAGAAACCGGTTGAAACGGGTTAACCTTCTGTACCAACAGGGTCCAGACCAAGGCATACAAAGCGGTCAAGGCAAGCATGATCCCGAATGGAATATAGACCTCCATAGCATCCATGCCCGGAGGGGCGATATAGCAGATGGCGATAACAATCCCCAGGGAAGAAACCAGCTGCGGAATGGGAAACCATGGAGAGCGATAAGCGCGAGGGAGATCAGGGCGTCTGAAGCGTAATACGACGACAGACAGGGTCACAAGCAGATACGACACCCCCCAGGAACAGACAGCTGCCAGAATCAGGTGGAGGATTTGATCGAGGTCACCCTTGAGATACCAGGCATGGCCGCAGGGTATCAGTGCTGCGACGATAATTCCGGCAACCGGGCTTTTGAAGCGGGGATGAAGATAGGTAAAAATCCGCGGCAAAGCGCCATCAACCGCCATGCCGTAAAGAATGCGTGGCAATCCCGCCATCAACGTGTTGATGGTAGCTGCACCGGCAAACAAAAACCCGATTCCGATCCAGATTTTACCAAAGGGTCCCATCACTTGATTAGCAAACATCGGAATAGCGTTAGGCGTCTCAAGGAGGTGAACAGTTCCTTGTGGGTCGAGGGGAATATTGATGACCTGCCGGCTGACGGCTGTACCGTAAATAAGCATACAGACACATACTCCGGATAAACCAATAAACATGGCTTTAGGAATATTGCGTGCGGAATCCTTCAGCTCAGGGGCCAAAGGGGTAACAAATTCGGCCCCGACAAACATGAACATTGCCATGCCGACAAAGGACAGCATGGTATTCAAGTCTGAGCCGACCATGGATGCCCCAAAAATTCCTTCAAGCGGTACTAATGGCGCTTTGATCAGACCGCAGATGCCAAAAATCAGCAGGGTACTAAACATCCCAAAGGTCAAAATGACCTCGGCCTTACTGAAAACGCTGATACCAAAAAAATTCAGAATAGCGAAAATGATGACGAGTCCGACTCCAACCATCCACGCGGTTCCTGTCGCTTCCAAGGTATTGTGTAAGGCGTCAAAATTGACCGTAGCCATAATACCGCTGAGGATCGTTTCTGCCGTACCGGCAAAGGCATGCACCAGGATATAAGCAGTGATGGTCCCGGTAATTCCAAAAAAGCGCCCTAACCCACAGGAAATATAATCGTAAACTGAGCCGGACGTAGGGATGATGGCGGCCGCTTCCGAAAAGGTCATCGCCTGGCACAGTAGCATTACCAGGGCGATAAGCACCGCGACAACAAAGGTTGAACCACCCAGACTGAAACCGGTGGTCACGGTCAGGATAACCGGGCTGGCCATGATCAGGCCAACGGTACTAGCGAGGGCTGTGGGAAAACCGACAACCCCACTTTCAAGATGTTTTTTCAGATCCATACTCTGCTCCTTACTGGTGAATAAGATCAAATCAATGTTTCTTGACTTACCGCACCTTTGCGGAGCAACTGCAGTCCATATCGTTGACGCAGCATTATTCTGTTTTTTGTAAGGACCCAAAAGTTACTCATGCTCGGTCCATAAGAGGATTCTGGCCCTTGAATCCCGTTTTTACTTGGCCATTTAAATACGGAGATGAAGATTGAGTATTGGAAAAAACGGAACAGTGACTTGGTGGACGCAAAAAAGGGATGCTTTAGATGGATGTGCACTCGTGTATTTTTGCTTAAAAAATAGGCACGGCAAGAACAAATCATATGCATAAAAATGATTACCTACTAAGCAGTGATGACAGATCTGTCATGAAACTCCAATAGAATCAAAAGGTTGCCTAATATGCTGAAAATAGGCATAAAACTTGCCTATCTATCCGGGCAAGAGATGGAGACCTTATATGGGCTATGTAAAAAATTATCGACCAGCACAGCCATTTTTTGAGCTGACAACAGAAAATTACGTGTCACGACTGTCGGCAAGGCAACAACAACTCGCTCAGTACTATAGCTTTGTTATCTCTCCTGAATCGAAGGAATCTATCGTTGCTGTCCCTGATGGTAGCATCGACATCGTCTTCCACTGCTCTTCGTCTAAACCCCAGGCCTTGATCTGCGGCTCAGTCAAAAAAGGCAAAAGGATCGAGTTTGCCAAAGGTGACCTTTATTTCGGAGCACGTTTTTATCCGGGCATGGCTAATCTGCTGCTGGGGTGTCCGATGGATCAATTTACCGAAAAGGAAATAATCCTGAGCGATGTTCAAAAAAAGGCAGATGGGTTAGCTGAAAGGATCTGCTCTGCTAACTCTTTTGACGAAAGGGTGCAGCTCTTCGAACAATTTCATCGCAACAGTGAAGAACAGCTTTCTTCTTCAGCATTAGTCAGTTTTATCCTTAAAAAAATCAATGAATGCAATGGAGATATCCGCATTCAAGAGCTAGAGGAAGAGACCGGCTATTCAACTCGCTATATCAACAGTTGTTTCAAAAAACATGTCGGTATTGCACCGAAACTGTTTTTACGGATTGTGCGCTTTCAACATTGTTTCAACACATTGCGTTCTCAAGCGCACAGTTTAAACTTTGCGGATTTGGCTCTGGATGCGGGATACTACGACCAAGCTCATTTTATCAACGAGTTTAAAGAATTTTCCCTCTATACGCCAACACAAGCTCATAATGTGACCCTTTCTCAGGACAAAAGGGGTCAAGGACAGAAGGGGTCAAGTCTACGGTTGCCTGATTTTCATCTCCCGACCCACCCGCATATACATTCCCTGGACAGGAACACTCCCCTCCATCATAGGCTCAAATCTTGAAATAGCCGTGCTGACAGTGGCTGTTTAAAATGGCGATAAAGAGCTGGAAATCCTCCTCACCTTCAAAATATCTTCAGCCACTCACCAAGCTCCAGATACTTGACCCATTTTGCCCCTTCGAGAAAGGCCTGTTGAATCCGGCTAACCTTTGACATTAATGTAAACTTCTCGGATCACTTAGAGTTCCCCAATAAGGGTCCAACAGCTTTTGGCTCTTATGGCGCTTAAGTAATGTTCTTAAAAAACAACACCGCAAAAACTACTTGGCCAATTTTTCTTTAATCGTTGCCATCTCCAGCTCAATCCTGTCATAGACCGCCTGATCCAAAACAAACTGCGGAACCAGGAGATCCTGCAATTCATCCAGCTTTTTCAGTCTTTTGGTCGCAAACGATGGCTCCGCGGTTGAACTGAAACCGTCCGGCCGTTTTCCGGTCAGCTGGACGATGTGTCGCACCACCTGTTGAAAGGCTTTTTCGCTCTCACAATGCACCACTGGGCCGTCGTAACAGTAAGGCATAAGCCGCCCGGCATAATTGAGTTGTTGATCTCGGAAAACCGGGATACCGGGATGATCCGTCGTTACGCTGCTGCCGGTATTGTAGGAATTGAAGACCACCGCCTTGAGATTTGCGGCGTTTTTGATGTTCCAGTGGATCGGCTCGTAGGATGCCACAAAAAGCACCACGGATTCGCGGGAATCATCAAGTCTAAGGTCGAGGGTATGGTCCGAGCGATCAATGCCGTAAGTGCCAAACAAGTAAACTTTGGTATCGGGTGCGACCAGCGTTTGCAAGTCTTCACCAACATCCCGCGGCTGCTCCTGCATCCCGAAAACAAAATCAACCTGCCCGTAATTGTTGATATATTCGATCTCAATGCGATGCTTCCCTTTACTGAATGTATAGGGAAACGTCGTATCGTCCCCCCCATCGTAAACGGTCTCACCATCAATGACCAACTTCGCTTTCGCCCAGCTGATCGCCAGGGTCAGATCCTGGGTCGTCTCTGTTTCAAAGTCGAAATCGCCGATCCACAACGCCATAAAAAATTCAGGTTTAAGGTTGTGAAACTTCCTTTTGTTAGAATACTTGATGGCGATACGGGGGACAATTTCGGTGTGGACGACTTTTTCAGGCTCCTGCAGGCGCAGATAAAAAGCACGGAAACGGTTTTGCGGAATCTGCTCTTCGGTCACATGGAGAATGGTTTTCCATGCTTGCGGATCCTGATCATAATAAGGGTTTTCATGCCGTTTCTTAATAGCGATTTCCGCCGCTGCGATCTGTGCGATGGTTTCGGCCAGCGCGTCATACCTGGCGGTATCCAGCACAATTTCCGGCAAATCGATGGATTCAATGGTTCCGATGGGAGTAAAACCGGTCAGCCGCCGACCGGTGAATTCCTTGATCTTGCTGTTAAGACGTTCAATCTTTTCCGGCCCGTTATGGCACAGTAACCCTACGGGGGCCGCATCATGACATTCGGCGAGGTTGGGCAATCCGGCGGCTTCCGGGATATCTTTGACGCGCAGGATCATCACCCCGTCAGCATCGGTTTTGACGCTGTTACCCACACCACTATAGATGATCGCCTTAAGCCCGGCGGCGGCGCAATTGGCCAGATCCCAATCAGCTGGGACTGAATCGCCTGAACGGAGAAAAACCACCGTCGGGGCAGCCGAAGCAGGCAGACGCAGGTTCTTTTGACCGGCCCCGTAAGTGTAGAAAAGGTTGGTCTTCTCCGTAATCAAAGGCGCAAGCGCTTGCTTGACCTCCGAGTCAGGCGTGATTGGCTGATGCGCCGTCATCCTGAAAAAAGCCTTGATCGGCGTGACACTGACATTGCTGATCCGAATTTTGACATGATGAAATCCGGGGGAGAAGGTGTAATCAAAAGACTCAGACATCCCTTTGAACTCTTTGACCAACTCACCACCGATGTTGATCTCGGCCTCGGCCCAGGTCAGATTCGCGTGAAAGCTCCTGGTCACGGTGACCGGGGTAAAGATAATCCCATCCATGACCGCATAGTAATCCCGCTCCTTGTCATAGAACATTTTCTTGCCGGCAAAACCATCGACATAAAAGGAGTTCCCGTAATGATTTGCTATCGGGATGCGTCGCGTCGCCCCGAACTTCGGGTAAGAATCGAAGACAGCGTTATGATGAGAGATGTAAAAATTATTGATCGGCAACCCAAGGGGATAAGGGAGATGGTCACGGCCAAAATAGATCCCGAGGGCGACCACAATAAGCACTGCAGCAATCGGCTTGAGGGGCAACTGTTTGATGCGATTGACGATCAGTACGATCAGAAGCAGCAGCAATATTCCGGCAATAATCAGATCATAAACAAATAAAGGCACAGACATTTTTCTCGCTTTCTAGTTTATCACCAGCAGGGGTAGAGGCGACAATTCGGCGCCTATAGCAGAGTTTTAAGCATCAAAATTGAACCTGTTGCCAACAAAAATACCAACACCAACTGCCGATGAGATGTTCCCGTCAATTTTGCCTGCAATTTCCCGGCAAAAATACACAATCAAAACCGGAACAGTGCCACCGACTGCAAGCAGAGACATCGAGGCCGGCAAATCCCCCGAATATCTCATCCCCACCAGCATGACAAGGCTTGACGGAGTAAAAGAGATATTGATGCCCTGGACAAAGAGATTTTTACCGATATCAAGGGAGAATAAATAGGGAAGAAATGGGCCCCTGTCAGTCCATTCACAAAACCCGCCAGAAAACCCACAGAGAATTTTAAATGCCTTTCCCACTTTGCTGACAAAGAAAAGGATGTATAGCTCAGAGCCCAGATTGTGTAGGTGATGAGAACAAATCCGAGAAACGCCTTAGTACTGCACGGAAATGTCCAGGCTGGAAGGTGACCAAGAGGGGTCAAGTCTACGGTTGCCTGATTTTCATCTCCCGACACACCCGCACATATATTCCCTGGACAGGAAAACTCCCCTCCATCATAGGCTCAAATCTTGAAATCGCCGTGCTGACAGTGGCTTTTTAAAATGGCGATAAAGAGCTGGAAATCCCCCTCACCTTCAAAACTTCACAATGCCTTCGGCCACGGTTCGTAACATGATGGCCCCCATTACAATTATTTTTCGTTCGGTTCATTTTATGTCTAGAAGGAGTTTCTTAAGACGACAACGATACTTCCTTTAAAAAACATACTTTTTAGATTTTCTACATTATTGTGATATACCCTTTTAAAGTTTTCAGGGTGGTCAAGTTTGTTGCTATCATATTTCATAAAATTCTTATAACCACCAGATATTATTTCTTGATTTGCAACTTTAAAGGTTATCTCTTTCCCATCTATTGAATCGATAACCATAATACACATTCTATGTGTTGGCTTTTCATTTTTGAAAATTTTATCTGTTCCGGCAAAGTATATATCATTAACTTTTGGATCATCTATGTTGAAATAACTTGGTATTTTTTCAGAACCCCACGAATATCCTAGGATTAAAACCATACAAACTGCAGAGAAAGTAAAAACTCTTAATATAAATTGATAGTTATTCATAGCTGCCCCCCCCAATGAGTCTGTAGAAAAAATCTATTTCAGAATTTCCTACAGCTGCAGAATAAGTTTTGATTTATGGCTGTGTTTATGACTTGCTTTCATCTAATTTCTGTCGCCCAGTTTGCAGGCTGGCAGGACTGGTTCTCATTCCTTTATATCCCTGCGTTCTGACATTTTTCTGGTTTTGAGGTTTTGTCCCTACCCAATGACTCCGAACCGGTGGATCTTAGTCAGGTTGTGTCGCATGGTGATGAGCGACCACTAACTCTTGACCTTTATTTTTCCGCGCAGAGTGATTCTTTTAATCCCAATGGCTTCGCAGATGTGCCCGAAGACAGGCTTGACAATACCGAGGGCTGGCTGTAGATATGTCATCCAAACTTGCTGAAAATTTACTGTTCCATGCGCAGCATTGCTTTGTTTTTTTTCGGTGGTGATATGCTCCCTCCCGCGCTAAAAAAAGAACTAGAAAGTGAAGGCCTTCGCACCCCTTAAAAGCAATTCGATATATTTGCTTTATCTCTATATAGACCGGGCTTGTCCAACCACAGGATAAGATCGCGGCTCGTCCCTCGCGCTATCTATCCTTATTCGTTATGCATTATTCTGCATGATGACATACTGCTTCAATATTATGACCATCGGGATCGATGACAAAGGCTCCATAATAATTTGGATGATATCGCTCCCTTATTCCTGGTGCACCATTATCTTTTCCACCAGAAGCCAAGGCAGCCTCATAAAATTGGTCTACCTGTTTTCGACTATCAGCGGTAAAGGCAACATGCATGGGTGACTGGGGTAAATTACCTTTTCCAAGCCAAAACTCTGGCTTTCCATTCTTTCCAAAACCACTAGCTCCTTCAACCTCCACTATCTTTTCAATATCCAGAGGAGCCAAAGCTTTGGAATAAAATTCATTACTCTTTTTAAAATCTGATACTGAAAATCCAATGTGATCAATTATCATAGTAATATCCTTTATGTTTCTTATGCCTAACGCTTTTGTTCAGCGGCGACCTTTACGCAGCGGAGCGGAGAAAAGGGCGTCCGGTGGAGGGCCTTCAGGCCCGGAACGAACTGCAACAGTTGGTTAGGCTTACTCACGTTTAGATAAACAGCTCACGAACAGGGATGAAGGATTTCCCCGTTTCTGCAGCGACATCTTGGGTGAGGAGCTTTCGCCGATTTCCCAGATAAAGGAATCGGCTTTGGTGACGTCGGCGAATATTTATTTTTTAAAAGGCAGATATCCCCCTGTCGCTTCAGAGAGTCGGCCGAGTATGACCTCAAAACAGCCCGCAACTATAAAATCACTCCTAGCCTTTTGAGTTTTAGTAATAAAGCCCTTGAGCCGCGTTGTATATAGTCGATTTCCATTTTATCTTAGCGCCTCTTTTGCAGGCCTCATATAGCTGATCATGCTGTCTTGCACGACGGGCCAAATCTTCAAGCTGTTTTCGTAAATATGAAACGCCAGGCATAAATCCCGCTGGTCGTGGAACATAATCCATGGCATCCGAGCACCTTCTCGAACCTTCGAGCATATCACCTGTCGCCCTGAGGGTATCTTTATTCATTGGTCAGCTTGCAGCCTCACTTCCAAAAATATGGACGAGTATTATTTTTAAGTTTTTCTGTTCCCTTTCTGTCAGTTCATTCATTTATCGCCCCTCCGAATTCTGAAATGATCTGTGGTTGTAACAGAAGCTACAATGCTTTTAAAATCATCAAATTGCATATTGTTTGATGATATCCTGATGTATCTGTCCCTTATATTTTTGCTGAATATGTATGCAAAGCATACGTTTTTCATTGCTGTATCTTTCCAGTAATACAAAGAAAAATCATTTTTTCTTGAAAATAGAATTTCACTATGAAGATTAAAAAGTTCGCCTTTTAAAAACAAGGCTCTTTTCATTACCCATATGTCATCTTTATTCGTTAACCCTACTAAATTTTTTTCTGTTTTTGTGAATATAAATTCAGCTGAATCCGCTATGGAGTAATTGCTACTGGCGGGCCATGGATCGTCTTCCGATAGTGATTTTTGGGAGTCTAAACTAAAACTTAATGAATCGCCCTCTTCAAAATAAACATAAACATCACCATCCAGGAGTCTGTAAATCCGCAACGGTGGTGAGGGGAGGATAATGCTGAATTGATCAAGGTCGATAGTATATCGACCATTCTCCGGATGAGGAGGCAATGGTTTAGTGATTGCAGTGATGTTGCAGGATTGGCCTTCGCATTTCGGGAACTCAAAGACGTTTGAACGTGATGCACAACCAGGTAGGACAAGGAAAAGGAACAAAAAGACAACGATGGTCAGGTATCTATACGACAGCATAATACTTCCCCTCTTATTAATTTACATTTGATGATATTGTCCGGACTACAACACGATTGAACTTCAAGAAAAGTCCTAATTTTCAAATAATATCAATCTGTTCTGAAAAATTTCTGAAATTTTTCTCAGCGTAATATACAGGAAATTTTACACAATTCAACTCAACAACAAGTGCACAAAAACAATCCAAAACAAATTAAACAGCATGCTGGGCCCATGGATGGGCGATCAGAATCAATGCCGATTTGCTAAGGCATTGATTCTGTAAGGTGGTGAAAATCACATTTTCTCCACCGAGCTTGAAAAAGACCAAGGATGGACTTTTTCACCAACCTGTTAATCACCCCTTCGGATACCCAATCAAATACGTATTCGGCAACGGAGTCTTAGGTGAGGAGCTTTCGCCGATTTCCCAGATAAAGGAGTCGACGTTGGTGACTGCGGCGAGGATTTGTTCCAGTTCTTCCTGGGAATAGCTGTGCAACAGGGAAATAGTGCTATCCCAGAGGAAGATTAGGGGGACAATGGGGATCAGGTAGGAGAACAGCAGCTTTGACAGGCTAAAAGGTTTGCGGAACAGCAACCGGGTGAACAGCAGCACCGTAATCAGCGGCATGAGCAGGAAATGGGCTTTGCGGCGGCCGGTGAATTCGAAGATGCAGATCGGCATCTGCCGGTTGACGGCGTCCTGAAGGATAGCTGTGGCCTGAGGTGGATTGAAATGATGAAAACTGGAAAATAAAGTCCTGACCCCGACCAGATCAGCGCTGATCTGCAATGCATTGATCGGTTCGACTTTATAGCTGAGCAGCGGATGCGCTGCTGAGATCTTTTCCAGGCTGGCTTGATTAGGATAAAGATCGGTCAGGGTAACCTTCTCGATCAGTTGTTCCGGGTTGCGGATTTCCCGGAGCAGGTAGGGCCAGGGGCCGCTGCCGCCGGAACAGAGGTCGATCACCTGTTTGGTTTTGGACTGCTGCATAACCCAGAGCAGTTCCGGGATGCTCGGCGCATAAGCCTGCATGTCCACAATCAGCGCATGAAGGGCATCTGTGACCTGGTTGCGGAGCAGGCGCGGCAACCAGCGCTGGTCCTCCAGTTCAAAAAGGCGCGGCCATCTCATCGCTGCGGGACTCGCCCATCAGGCACAGGCAGGCTGCTTGCGCCGGATATAGTCGGCCAGGCTGGCGATGGACTGCAGCACTTCACGGCTCGATTTCTTGCCGCCGATGCGCACATTGTACTTTTTCTGCACCGCCACCACGACTTCGACAGCGTCCAGAGAATCAAGGCCCATGGCTGATTCCGGGCCGATCAGCGGGGCATCCGCTGAGACCTCTTCGGCCTGGATATCGTCGACGCTGCACAGCTCAAGGATCATTGTCACCAGATCATGTTCCAACGTGTCGTTCATTCTGCTTGCTCCATTGTGACAGACTTACAAACAATTCAATTTAGTTGCCATCCGGAAACTCTGGATGGCAATCATTAAGTTTTCCGTTGTAGCAAGGACATCAAGGGCTTGCGCAGAGGCGCACACAGTCACGCTGCACAAGTCAGCCTGCAGATTGACGCTGCTACAGCGGAAAAAAGCCGTTTCCGGATGAAAACAATTTAAATTCCCCGTCGCCAGCGCTGAAACACGACCAGGGCAAACCCGAGGCAAACCAGGAAAAACAGCACCAGCGCGGCAACATAACCCAATACGCTCTGCAGAGTGCCGTTGCGCACAAAAATATCCAGAAACGCATCCAATCCCCAACCAAGGGGAGAAAAGACACTGAGGGCCTGCATGGCGCGTGGCATCACATAAACCGGCACCATCACTCCGCCCATGGCAGCGGCAATCACCACCGAGACCGAGCCAAAGGTTGAAGCCTGATCGTAGCTGCGCGCCAGCACCCCGACCAGAATGCCGTAGCCGCAAGCGGCCAGGGCCGCACTGAAAGCGACCAGCAGCAAGGCTAGCGGGGCCGAGCCAAGCTCCAGCACCGGGGTACCGAGCAGCGGCAGGATAAACTTACCGACCGCCAACATCAAGCCGAATTGCACCAGACAGATCAGTAGATAGGCGCTCACCTTGCCGAGGAGCAAGCTACGGTTGCTGACCGGCATGGTCATCAGCCGGGCCAGGGTCCCTTCCTGGCGTTCGCGGATCAAAGTTCCGGCCAGGGGAATGACAATAAAAAACATTCCGAACAGGGTCCAGGCCGGGACGTTCTGCTGTACCGAGGTCGGCAGTGTCGGATATTTATCGGCGAAGACCGATTCCTCATCCAGCTTGACCAAAGGCTTGCTGGCCCAAGCGGAATCGAGCTGCGGCACCTTGATCGGTATCCCCTGTGCCCCGTAGGGACCCAACTGTTTCTGGACGGTTCGCTGCAGCTCTTCCGGCAACAAGCGCCCAAGGGCCGCACTTTTGCGCTCAATCTCCAGTGCTAACAGCCCCTGCTGCAAGGCCGTGGTCACGGCGCTGCGGTAAACCCCGCGCACGGCCGGATCAAAATAGACCAGCAGTCGTTCGGTGTGCGGGTCGCTGCTCTGTTCGCGCAGCGCGGCCCGAACCGTTGACTCGGCGGAGGTTTCCAGCGCATGGCTGAAATCTTTGGGTACGACCAGGGCAAACTGATAGTTGCCGCTGAGGACCAGCTGGCGGGCCTGGTCAGCACTGATTTTCTGGCCGGAGTCTTCCCGGACCAGTTCCAGGGCGCCGGTCGCTTCAAGTTGGGCTGCTAAGTCCAGCCCAGCAGAGCCCTGATCAAGGTTAACAAAGACAGCTCTGGTCGCGGCCTGCCCGGAAGCGCGAAAAAGATCATCCTGCACCAGCGACAGCACCAGGACCAACAGCATGGGCATGACAAAAAGCACCAGCAGACCAGCCCGGTCACGGCTTAACAGCAGCAGTTCCTTTTTGATGTTGGCCAGTAACAACATGCAACCGCCTTTAGTCGCGCAACTGCTTCCCGGTCAGGACCAGGAACAGCTCTTCGAGATTTTGACAGGTATCCTGCTCGGCGAGCAGGGCGCGGGGCGCGCCACGGGCGATGACCTTGCCGGAATCGACAATGGCGATATCGTCACAAAGCTGCTGCACTTCTTCCATGTAATGAGTCGTGTAAATCAGGGTCATACCCGCCTGATTCAGCTCGGCCAGGCGATCCAGAATCAGGTTGCGCGACTGGGCGTCAATGCCGACCGTCGGTTCATCAAGGAACAGCAGCTCCGGTTGATGGAGAATCCCTGCGGCCAGATTGGCACGGCGCTTCATACCGCCGGAAAAACTGGCCACCCGCCGGTCGGCCTGGTCGAGCAGCCCGACCGTGGCCAGACACTTATCAACCCGCGCTTCAATATCTCGCCCGGGCAGGCGCTGGATACGGGCAAAGTAGCGCAGGTTCTCCCGCGCGGTCAGAGTCGGATAGAGGGCAATATCCTGGGGCACCAGGCCGATGGTTCGCCGCACCGAGCCTGCCTGGCGAACAACATCCTGACCAAACACTGCAGCACTTCCGGCAGTTGGCCGCAGCAGGGTACAAAGAATGGAGATCAGCGTGGTTTTCCCGGCCCCGTTGGGGCCGAGCAGACCAAAGATACTCCCCCGTTTGACCCGCAGGGAAAGTTTGTCGAGAGCAGGTCGCGCCGCGCTGGGATAGACCTTAACCAGGTCAACAGCGCTCAAGGCAATATCATTATCCATAGACGGCGTCATTTCAAAGCATCCGGATCAACGGGTTATGGCCCTATGCAGATCGGTAAAGAGTGCCTCTTCCTGCGTAGCACAATGACGCAGCAGGTCGGCCAGTTCAGAAAAAGAGCCCAGCCCGGCCTGCCGTCCCTTGCAAACTCGTGAAGCGGCCACGGCAAACTCCCGCCAGCGGTCGCCGACTTCGGTGCAACGCTCGGACAGTTCCAACAGGTGCTGGTTCTGTAACAAAGCAGCAGCTTCCTGTAAAAAAGCCGCGTACAGCAGGCGAAATCCTCCCCCACCGGTGCCGATTTCTTCCTGCATGCGCACCACATGACCAAGATGCTGCAGCGCATTTTTCTCACCCAGCTTGGCAGGCCATTTGGCCAGCTGGCGGGCCAGCAAGCGGATGCCGCGAACTCCGACCAGCGGCAGCGGGATTTTCAGCATCGCCCAACAGGTATCCTTGATCCCCGCAGTGACCGCCTGAGCCACGTCGAGCTGCTCCGGCATCTTCTCAAAATAGTAAAGCTTCCCTTTAGGAGCCAGTGCTCCTTTGGCAAAGCGCGCCTTGCGCAGATCCTTGGCCGCGCAGCGCACCGGCTCCTCAAAAATCGGATCGCTGATCAGGTACTCGTCAGCCTCTTTGCCGTACACCACCAGATTATGGGCGTTGAAATGAAAACGATAAGCCGGCGGGAAATAGGGCAGCCAGAACACCCCGGTCTGGGCACCGACCGGGCAACCGCTGGCCAGCAAGCGGTCGAGTTCCTGTTCGCCTGCAGTCGGATCTTTAAACTTCTGCCGACCGACCTTGACCCCGAGTCGTTTGGTGGTTTTTCGGAAAATACTGCCCGGCCCGATGCGGAAAGTGGTCAACGGCAGAAAATTGATTTTGACAAACGGCACATAAGCAAAAAACAGCCCGCCGCCAATGCCGAAAGCCATCGCTTCACTGCAGGGCAGGCCGTAATAGTTCAACAGATTGGCGGTCACCCCGCTTTCGCAATGGGCAAACTGCCGGTGAGGAAAATCTATCTTCACGTTGTTATCTACTTTCGGAGTGATCGAATTCAGCCAGCGCCAGATCCGGCGAATCAGGCACCCGGCACAGTTCGTCAATACTGATGCCAAACAGGTCCGCATAACCGGTCAGCACCACCTGGTCAAGCTTGGCGAACACCGCCGGTTTCAAATGGCGCTTGACCCGCCAGCGCGGCATTCCCGAATACTTAGCCAGCAGGGCCGGGTCCATCTGATTTTTGACCATGTGGTAGCACAGTGGGCTTTTTCGGCCAGCCCTGATGTCAGCAAGCTCCTTTTCCAGCTGGTCGATAATCGCCTCCCAGGCATGGAGCAAGGTAACATTCTTCGCTTCCCAGCCGGAACTTGGGGCCAGGGTATAGCTGCCGTCATCGTCGACCGCGTAATTGACTTCGCGACAACCGGCCATCAGGCCGCTCTGCTGGGGTACGTCCGCTTTTTTCATGGGCTAAAAGAGATATCCAATCGTTACCAGCGCGGCATTGATGCCACGGTTGTCATGGTGCAGGTTGCCGTTGGAAATGTGGCTCAGCCGCACCCCCAGTGTCATGGCAGCGCCGTTCGCCAGTCCATATTCCACACCGGCACCGCACTGCGGGTTGAAATTGATCCGCAGCCCCTGCCCTTCGACCTGAAAATCGGTATAGATCAGACCGATGCCCGCTTCGACATAGGGCCGCCAGACTTGCCCATCCGGCTGCAGGTAATAAAGGGCCAGAGCATTGGCCGCGATCAGTCCGCGCGGTTTGGAATCGGTTCGCAAGCCGAGATTGGCTTCCAGTTTGAGGCGTAACGCCTTGGGTGCCGGATGCCAGAAGACCCGTTGGTAATCGAGGAGCATCTGCCCCTGGACAATGACCAGGCCAAAATGATCAGGATCATAAGCCTGACCCCCAAGAATAGCTATGCCATAGCGGGTTGGAGCCAGTTCGCTTCCAGAATCTGCGGCCAGGGTCGGGGCTGCGTTCAGGAGCAACCCACAACCAACCAGCATTAGCCAGCTCAGCACCGCCCGCATCGCCACCTCACCGCGCCAGGCGGATCAGGCCGTAATCACCGCCCGGACCGAACTTGAGACAACTGAGCTGCTCCCCTGAGGCTAGCGGAGTGGCCGTGGTCGTCTTTGGCACTTCCGTCCCCAGCAGCGCTTCCTGATAGAAGTTGCCGTCCCGAAGCGACAGCGCGGCGACCGCCAGGTCAAATCCGGCCGCTGCCGGAAAACTGCCGTAAAGCGAAGCATAGGCCGCCACGCGCCGCCCATGCAGGGTCTGCCGGTACCAGTCGGCGCAGGTTTTATGACCATCAGCACCGATGATCAGCCGATCATCCTCCGGCAAGGTCAACGGCCAGGCCGCATGATTGCCGAGGGTCACCGTTTCGATACAGGCGTAGGCGGCAGCCTGCTCGGTGGCTCTGCTCAACACGAAAAAGGCCGCACCCTCGCCGACCACTGCGCTCTGCCGGTCGAAATCGAGGGGCGCTACGGGTCCGGCTTCGCCAGCCCCAAAGAACTGTTTACGGCAGTAGCGCAGTACCTCGCAATACTCGTCAACCGCGCCAAACAAGACCTGGTCGACCCGCCCTTCCGCCAGCCAGAGCTGGGCGGTCAGCAGGGCCGAAGGGACCGACATTTCAAACTGGGTCACGGTCAGGCTAGGCGCGGTCGCCTTCAATTGCATCGAGACATGGGCGGCGGCCGCATTGTGTACCGAGTTGGAAAAGTGGGTCGGCGAACTGCAGGAATAGCCGAAATCGAGATAGGAATCGAGAAAATCGAAGGTGGTTTTCATGGCCCCGTAACCGGAGGCGATGACCACCCCGGTGCGCGAGCGGTCGCTGTCGAGCAGACCGACATCCTGCAGGGCCAGGCAGGCACTGTGCAGGGTCATTTTAGAAAAATGATCGATCCGCCGTAGCGCCCGTTTTGGGAAAAACTCGTAGAGGCCCTCGATATCGCTACGATAGGCTGGGAAGCTGTCCACGCCGGAACTGCGCTCGACGGTTACCGCCTGCGGGGTTACTGCGCCCTGTTGCAGGGCATCCTGCAGAGCACTGACACCCTGGCCAAAGCCGCCGCTGATACCGATGCCCTGAATCGCCATACGCATATCAGTGGTCTCCTTTTTCAAAAATCAGCACCGCGTTGTTGCCGCCAAAAGCCAGGGATTCCGAGAGGGCGTAATCCGCCTTCAGGCTGGTGTTGACCGTTACCGGGGTGCTCGGCAACGCCGGGTCCGGGTCGGCAAAGCCGATATTGGCGGGGATCTCTCCACGCGCCATACAGGCCAGGGTAAACACCGCCTCGATCCCGCCGGCCGCACCCAGGGTATGGCCGGTATAACCTTTGGTGGAAATAAAGGGCACGCCGGGTAACACCTCGTGCAACACCCGGCTTTCGATGCGGTCGTTGTCCGGGGTGCCGGTGCCGTGGGCGTTGACAAAGGCAATCTGTTCCGGAGTGACCTCGGCCATGGTCAAGGCTTCGGCCAGAGCCCGTTTCAGCCCCAGTCCGTCCGGGTGAGGCGCGGTCAGGTGGTGGGCGTCGCAGGCCGAACCGTAGCCGATGACCCGGCCGTGTACGACTTTTCCCGCTGCGCTGGCTTCATTTTCCAAAATAACCAGCCCGGCCCCTTCGCCCAGGTTCAGGCCCTTGCGATTGACGTCAAAGGGCTTGCAGGGTTCGGTGGCGGTAATCATCAGCGAACTGAAACCGGCATAGGTCACCCGCGACAGTTCATCGGCACCGCCGGCGATGACGATATCACAGGCGCCGGCACGCAGCCAGGACGCGCCGATGCCGATGGCGTCGGTGCCGGAGGAACAGGCATTGACCACTACCTGGGTCGGCCCGTTTAACTGCAGCTGGCGGGCGATGACCGCCGCCGGGTTGCTACGCAGAAAGCGCTCGATCACCTGCAGCTTGGGGTTGGCGCCCGATTTATAGGTCCGGTAGAAGTCGTCGCAGTTCAGGGCACAACCGACCGTGGTGCCGATACAGACCCCGACCCGCTTGCCACGCAGACGTTCCGCATCCCAGCCGGCATCGGTCAGGGCTTCGAGGGCCGCGACCAGGGCCAGCTGGCTGGTCCGGGTGTAGATCGTTTCCTGATCGTCCAGTGGCAACTGGAATTCGTCGCGCAATTCCAGCACCGGGTAGCTGACCGGATGGTCGGTGGAAAACCGCACCGGCGGATGGGGATAGCGCTGGTTGCGAAACATGCTGTCCAGGCATTCAGCCAGATTCATCCCGGCCCCGGACAAGCAGCCCAGGCCGGTCACGGCGACTCCGCGGCTCATGCCTGCTGCTTTTCCTTGATGTAGGCGGTCAGGCTGTTGATGGACTGCAACGCCGGCCGACCTTCTTCCATATCCTTAATCTCGACACCGAAATGCTTCTGCACCACGACCACCAGTTCAACCGCGTCCAGGGAATCGAGGCCCAGCCCTTCACCAAACAGGGGGGCATCGTCGTCGATCTCTTCCGGGGTCAGATCTTCGAGGTTTAATTCATCAATGAGAACCTGCTTCAGTTTGGCTTTAATCTCCATCATGACTCCTTGTATCCATCTTTGGTGGCAGGCTGCTGACGCAACCACATATTAAAAAAGTTGAAAAACTGGTACGGGTGCTCCTGACAGTATTCTTCGAGAGCCGCACCGAATTCAACAGCAAAGGGCTTAAACAGTTCCGCCTTGCGCCCGGAAATCTCCGGCACCCGGATCACCCGGGCCAGTTTGAGCCGATAACTGGCGGCTCCATTCTTCCAGCTGTAAAACACCACGATCGGCGCACCCGTGGTCGCCGCCATCTTGTAGGCACTGAACGGCACCGCAATGGGCTCGCCGAGGAAATCGATCTCCACCAGACTGCGTTCGCTCCCCATCGGCCGATCCCCCATGACACAGAGAATTTCACCCTGTTTGAGAACCCCGAGCATCTCCAGGGTGCCGCCAAGGTAGCCCTGCGGATCGATAACCTTATAGGGGCAATCAATCCCGGCGTGCTCGTAATAATGGCGGTCGATATCCCCGTCCTCGCGCCGCATCAGCATGTTAACCGGCCGGTCGAGGAAATCGAGGGCTGACATGGCGACCTGCCAACAGCCGACATGGGCGGTCATCATAATCAGGCCACGCCCTTCGTCGCGCAGCTTGAGCAGTTCTTCCCGCCCATCCAGATTGACCGCCATAGCCTGCGGGCCAAGAATCCCGACCACGGCCCGGTCGATAAGCACCTTGCCGAGGGCCAGAATCAGCTGATAACAGTGACAAAGCCGTTTGAACCCGCTGGCGGCCGGGAAGCGTCGCTGCAGATAATGGGCGGCCCGCTGCCGGGCCAGCCGACTAAACAACACATAGTAAGCGACCACAAAATAGAGCAACAGATAGGCCGCTCTGCGTCCCCCCAGCCGAATGGCCAGATAAAACGACTGATGCTGCCAATTGCTGCCGACGCTACGACTGCTCCAGTTCTGTTGATCCTGTTTCGGTGAGCCTGTTTTCATATCTGCGTCACGGGGCGACATCTGAAGATTCCGTCTGGCGACTGACCTGTTCAGCCAGGAAATACGTCACAATAGCGATCAAAACAGCAAACAGCGGGGCCAACAGCAGCGAACCGAGCAACCACTCATAAACCCGCTGCAAGGCCTGGTAACCCAGGGTCTGCAGGGAAAATTCGGTCAGCCACTCCCCGTTGCGCATGAAATAGCCGGCCTCAATGCACAGCGCCGGGACCAAAGGCGGCATACAGAGCTGGCTGCTGGTGACTGCAGCAACCTTGTTAAGGCGAAAAAAACTGCATGCAAACAGAATCGCGATGGTATGGCAAAACAGTAACGGCAAAGTGCCCAGCAAAACCCCTGTCCCGGCAGAAAAGGCCAATTGCCGCGGCGAACTGTGCTCGCGCAGCAGCTGCTTGAGCGAACGCAGCGGATGAATCAGCGACAGGGTCTTGATCCGGCCCCCGTCTTCCTGCCCGTTGCCCGGCCCGGCCCCGGCGATCTTCCGGTGCGGCCAGGGCACGATGGAACGCAGGGTCAAGTGGGTATTAAGCAAGGTCAAGCGCCAGTTATCGAGAAAACCGCGAAAATGGGAGATCCGTTCCTCTTGCGGCGGATAGTAAACCGAGATGTCGATATCGCGCAACTCCACCCCGGCCCAGGCCGAACGCACCAGCACCTCGACCTCGAAATTATAGCGCCGGGTCCAGAAGCGCAGCTGCTCGAAAATAAACAGCGGATACGCTCGGAAACCGCTCTGGCTGTCCTTCAGCTGCCGGCCGGTCTGCAAGCGCAGCCAGAAATTGGAAAACTGCCGACCGAAGCGTGACGCACCGGGAATACTCTGTTGAGCGAAATCACGATGACCGACGATCAGCGCTTGCGGATGGGCCTCGACTTCAGTCAAAAAGGCCGGCAGATCGGCGGGATCGTGCTGGCCGTCGGCATCCAGGCAGACCATATGGCTGAAGCCGCGCTCCCTTGCCCAGTGTGCTGCGGAGAGCAGGGCCGCGCCCTTGCCCAGGTTGGTCGGATGGCGGAGCAATTCCACCGCTAGACCATCCAGCAACCCGCTGACCGGCGAGCTGCTGCCGTCATCCACCACCAGCAGCTGCGGGTGCCGCTGAAGCACCCCGCTCACCACCTGGCGCAGGGTGGCGCCATGGTTATAGACCGGCACCACGACCAGAATCCGCGGCTGGAGCTGCTCAGCCACCATAGCGTTTATTACTCACGGCAAAACGGATAAACTGCCCGGCACTGGCCAGGAACCGCCGCCAGCTGTCCGGTGACTTCCAGAGCATGGTCAGATACCCCCACAACACCCGGTGACGGCGAAAATGGTTCTTGTAAAACTCGATGAACAGCTTCTCCAGGCGTTCTTTCTCCATGCCGTGGGGCACAAACTGAAAGTGCATGCAGTCCATCTTCGGCCAGTCTTCGTCAAAACTGCCGAGTTCGCGGATGTTTTCGTAGATCGGCGAACCTGGAAACGGGGTGAACTTGGCCAGGTTGAAATCATCGATGGGCAGGGAATAGACATACTCCATGCTGCGCCGGATCGAGGCCTCGTTTTCGCCGGGCAAGCCCATCATCAGCAACCCTTTGGTGCGAATACCGCAGGACTTGATGGTGCGGATGGTCTCGGCGAGCAGATCCAGGTTGGCGTTCTGGCGGTGCTGGCTGAGCAGTTCTTCGTCACCGCTCTCGATGCCCAAGCTGACCATCCAGCAGCCGGCCGCCTTCATCAGCTGGAGCAGTTCGCGGTCGACATGTTCGGCGCGCACCGCGCAATTGAAGGTCATGCCCAGCGGCCGTTCGATCATCAGTCGGCAGAACTCTTCGACCCGGCCGCGATGAAAGGTGAACTGGTCATCGTAAAAATTGATGTGGCGAATGCCGAAACGGTCCTTTAAATAGACCAGATGGCGGTACAGGTAGTCGGCCGAGTTGTAGCGAAAAGTGCGCCGGAACACGCTGCGGTCGCAGTAGCTGCAGCTGTAGGGGCAGCCACGACTGGAGATGCAGCTGCTGTTGGGCGCTTTCGGGTAATTGAAAATCGGCAGCTTGTAAGCGTCGGGGTAACCGGCCAGCTTCTCGTAGGCCGGAAAGGGGAGATCGTCAAGGACCAGCGCCGTGGTCCGGTAACCGTTGTTCGCAATGCTGCCGTCGCTCCGGCGCCAGACCACCCCTTCGACCTGTTCCGGTGCGGCTCCGCCAAGCTGGGCGAGTTCGAGCAGGGTCTGCTCCCCTTCACCGATGACCGCGTAATCGATCAATTCGGAAAACTCCAGCACCTGTTCCTTGAGCGCTGAGACATGGGGGCCGCCCACCGCCACTTTCAGCTCGGGTAGTTCGGCTTTGGCCAGTCCGGCCATGCGCACACCATCATGGATGCTGGCGGTGGTGACGCTGATGCCGAGCAGCGCCGGTCGCTGTTCACGCAGCAACTCCACAAACCGGCTATCGGCGTCCGGATGGGCATAACAATCGAGAATGCTGCTGTTAAATCCGGCCTGATCAAGATAGGCCGCGATACTGGCCAGACCAAGGGGAGGCATGATATTCGCCTTGCGGGAAATATCGCGCTTGGCCGCTTCGACCTGGTAGCCGAGGGGGTGCAGTAATAAGATATTGTTTCCGTTCAACCCGTCCATCGCTGTTACCTCTGGTCAGTTGCCGGTCTTGGAAAAACGGACCAGATGATCCCACATCAGCCCGCGATAACCGAAGTTCTTCATCACCGTCAACCGTTTCAGCCCTTCCGAGGGCGGGAAAATCCGATTCTTTTGCCCGGCGAAACTCTCGGTGATCCGCTTTTCCATCTGCCGGCGGTCGAGTTGTGGAGAAAAGTAGTAGACCGGCTTGAGCAGGGACGTTTCCGCATTGATGATGCCTTCGTCGATAGCCTGCTGATGAAGGGGCGAATCCGGGAAAATGCGAATCCCGGAGAAAGCGAACACCACCGCCGCCCCAAGCTGCTGCATATTGGCCAGCCCTTCCGCCAGGGTGGCATCGTCCTCCCCCGGACCGCCGAACATCACATAGTGGGCAGCGGGCAGCCGTTCGGCCAGACATGCCTGGTTGACCTCCAGCACTTCGGCGAAACAAAGCTTCTTGTCGATCCCGGCCAGGGTCCGATCCGCTGCGGCATCGGTGCCGAGTTCAAGGGCATACAACCCGGCCCGCTTCATTAGCGCCAACTCCTTGCGCTCTAGCCGTTGCGGCCGGAAAAAAGCCGACCAGCGCAATCCGAGATCGGCGCGGAGCAGTTCTTCGACCAGTTCCAGGTAATACCCCTTGGGATCGTTAAACACCGAGTCGGTGAAGAAGATACTGTTGACCTGAAAATCGCGCTGCAGCCGACGCAGCTCCTCCACCACCAGCCGAGGGTCGCGGACCCGGAAGTTGTGCCCCTCCAGATGCGGATAGGAGCAATAGGTACAGTGATAGGGGCAACCCCGCTTGGTCTGCAGGTTGATGACATCGCTCTCCTGCTGATAGTAACGGATCAGCTCGGCCTCATACAGGGGAGTGGCAAAATCGTTGCCACCCAGCGGCGCCTGCCGATGAATAACCTTGGGCATGGTCTGTCCCGCGGCAAGGGCGGTGACCAGTTCGGGCACGGCCCGCTCCCCTTCGCCGATCACCGCATGATCGACACCGAGGTAATCGGCAATGACTTCCGGCATGATGGTCAGGGCCGGTCCGCCGACCAGGATCGGTGCCCGACTCATGCTCCGCAGGTTGGTCACCAGGTCACGGGTCTGCTGCAGATACCAGCCCTTCTCCCCGCAGAAGGAATCGACATTGTCGATGTTGCGCAGGGAAATGGCGATCACCTCGGGATCAAATTCAGCAATCGCCTGGTGTAGCGGTTCCTCGTCGGCCCCATGGACCAGGCAATCATACTGCCTGACCTGGTGTCCGGCCGCAGTCAGCGCGCCGGCCACCACCGCCATACCGAGGGGGTAAACCGCATAGGGATCGGTCGCCGTATTGCAGGAGATGAAAAAAATCCGTCTCACGCGCTCGCCTTTTTGAAGAGTCTGCGTTTGCGAGGGTTGTAGCGATGATAGGTGCCGTCATCCATCTCCCGGCGGATAACGTTCTTGAACAGTTCTCCCATCCTGAGCTGGTGACCGCCATCAGCATAAAAGGTGTCCCAGGCATAGTAGTACATCTCCTGCAACTTGTCCGGGGTCATCTGCTTGGGCTGAAATACCACTTTGTCAGCCGTATACTTAAGCCAGTCGTTGGAAAGAATCCGTCCTTCTTTCTCCATTTGCGCACGGATCGGCGAATGGGGGAACGGCGTCATGATGGTGAACTCGGCGACATCCAGTTCGACCTCCAGGAGGAAATCGACCAGCCGCTTGATGTAATCCTCGTCCTGATCGTCGGTGCCAAGGATGATGGTCCCTTCAATGCCGATACCATGGTCCTTGAGTCGTTTGATCCGGCGACGGATCACATCAGAGGTATCAAACACCGCCTGGTAGACATACCAGGCCCCGGCTTTAGCGGCCAGATCGAGAATCTCGTCATCGTCAAGAATCGGGTGGGAAACCCATTTCTTCTTCAGCGGAATCATTGCGGTAAACAGTTCCCGCAGCCATTCCTTGTCCTGGGCCAGGGAGTTGTCGACGATGAACAACCGGTTATTCTGGATCGCTTCCATCTCGGCAATGACTTTTTCCACCGGTCGCGGCCGGAACTTCTTACCACCCAGATAACCGGTACAGCAGGGAAAGCAGTTAAATTTGCAGCCGCGCGAGGCATGGACCAGATCGAGCATCTGCACCCCGCGGTAATTGTACAGCTCGCGATCAAGGATCTCCCGGCGGGCGGTCCCGACCAGGTTGATGTCGGGGTGATTGTGCATGTAATCGTAAACCGGTTTCAGCGCGCCACGCTGAAAATCCTCGATCACCTGCCCGAAGCGCCCTTCTGCCTCACCCAGGAATACTGCGTCGGCATGCCGCGCCACTTCTTCGGCATGGAGCATGGTCGAGATCCCGCCAAAAATAACGGTCTTCCCCCGCTCCCGAAATTCACGGGCAATCTCGAAGGCCCGCGGCAACTGCGAGGTCAGCATGGTCGAGATGCCGACCAGGTCGCAGCTGGCGTCAAAATCGATGGGCTGGAGGTTTTCATCGGTAAATTTGATCTCCACCTCTTCCGGCACAGCGGCAGCAAATACCACCGGACCGTGAGGCGGTAGGTGAAATTCGGTCTGGCGGTCAAGCTTGGGCCAGCGCGGATAAATCAATTCCATCTTCATAAGCAGCTATCTCCTTCTCCCGGCAGGCTTTACTCCTGCCCGCGGGACGTTCATGCCTGTTGGGTCAGACAGCGTTCCAGTAACTGCGCCAGGCTGCTGACGCGCTCTCCCGCCAGGCTCAGCCCGGTCGGGGTTGTTTCCAGACAGCCGTAGCATTTGGTTGCCCCCGGCTCCTTGGCCAGAAGCAGAAAGACCGCCCCCGGCTTGTCGTTCGAATCGGCCGGATCCGGCCCGGGCAGATCGCAGATCCCTGCCAACATACCGCTCTGGCCGCTGGTCGCAAGTTCTTCCAGAGCAAAATGAACGGCGGCCAGCCTGCTGCTGTCCTGCTGGTTGATGACCAGGGAATTACCGCCCAGGCCAAACCGCAGCGCCACTTCCCCAAGGAAACTGTTGGCCAGGGTATAGGCGAACAGGTTCGGGCTGGCCAGCTTACCGCCATCGACCAGCATGGTCTCCAGATAGGCAATATCCGTGGCCAGGCAACCGTAGCGACTGGCGGCGACAATCCCGATGGACCGAGTTTCCTGGTATTCTTCGGCCCCGGCATCGCGCAGGCAGAAGGCGGCTGCAGCCAGGCCGACCCGGGAAAAATCATCCAAGCGACCGAAGCGCTTATCGGCGCTGGCAAAAATCTGTTTCCGGGTCGGAATCTCCAAGCGCCCGCCAATCAGCGGCTGCACCAGATCAGAACCGCTTGGGCCGGGGCCGGCCGGAGTCTGCCAGCCAATACCGTTGAGCCAGGCTTTCATAACGCCCCCCTGCCCAGGATAACAACCCCATTGATTCCGCCGAAGCCGGAGTTGCTGCATAACAGATAGTCGCCAGCAATGACCTGGGCGGAAGAACTGACTGCGTCCCCGGCCAGCTCTTCCGGGGTTTCGCAACCGACTGTACCGGGAATGCGCTGTTCCCGCAGGGAGCGCGCGCCAATGGCAATCTCCACCCCGCCGGCAGCGCCCAGGCAATGACCGATGCTCCCCTTGATACCGTGCAGCGGGGGTATCCGACCATTGAAAACCGTGGCAAAAGCGGTCAATTCCATGGCATCGTTGTAGACCGTAGCGGTGCCGTGGGCATTGACCGCAGCAATCTGTTCAGGGTGCAGCTCTGCCTGCTGCAACGCCTGCTGACAGGCGCGGATCAAGCCGCGGCCGTCCCGGGCTGGGGCCGTCACGTGAAAAGCATCATTGGCCACCCCCCAGCCGCTAACGGTCGCCAACGGCGGCAACGCCTCGCGCCGGGCGCGGTCTTCGCTGAGCAACAGCAGGGCCACCCCCGCCTCCCCCAGATTGAGCCCGTTGCGCTGCCGATCAAACGGGCGGCAGGGCTGCGCGGAGAGGGCCTGTAAGGCGGAAAACCCGGAAAATACGAATTCGCTTAAAACATCCGCGGCAAACACCAGCACCGCCTCGGCCTGGCCGGAAGCGATCAGTGCGGCCCCCCGCGCCACGGCCACGGTGGACGAAGCACAGGCGGCATTGATATTCATGCCCCGGTCGGCCAACCCGAGGCGTGCGGCGATGGTTGCCAACAGATTTTCAAACAACAGCTCCGGGCGTAACTCGCCGCGATGTTGCTGCAACAAATCAACCTCCCCCTTGGTTGAAGCGACCAGCAGCCGACAATCCCGGGGCAGCGGACCAAGCTGAGCGGCAACCCGCCCGAGCAGGGCCTGAAACAACGAATCCGACGTCGCAGCCAAACCGGCAATGCAGCCGCCCAGATCGGAGATATAGTTGTCACAGTCAAAGCGGTCCAGTGCGGCGATCCCGCTGCGGCCAGCCAGTAATCCCTGCCAAAGACCTTCGAGGTCACTGCCGAGAGCGGTCACGGCAACGCTTTTGGCCAGTACGACCGGGCTGTTCATGTCAGCTCCCCGGCCCGCCAGCGCTCCCGCACAGCTTCGTAAAAGGGCGGCGGCAGCATCAGCACGTTGAAGTCACTGTCCAGCAGCAATTGGACCGAATAGCCGGTGGTGGTCACCTCACCCGCCGCGTTGCGCAGAATGAATTCGTGATTCAGGCGCGCTGCGTCACTCCAATGCAGGATCGCTTCGATACTGAACTCATCGCCGAAACGCAAGGGCAGATGATAGTCGGCATGCATCTGCTTGATGGGCGCGACAATCCCCTGCTCATAAAAATCCAGGTAGCCGAGTCCGAACTGCTTGCCGAGCAGCACCCGTCCGTCTTCAAAATAGCTGGGGTAACGACCATGCCAGACAATACCGAGGGGATCGACTTCTTCAAACCGCACAATCCGTTGCACCTCACAACGTAACGGCGGCGGGGCATCGGCGGGAGTGCGAAAATAGGGTTTTCTCATTGTTTATTCACCATCTTTCAAGATCAGGACAAAACGGGCGGCAACTGTCTCGGCGCTCCGTAATTCCGTTGTGCAGTGCAGTTGGCCGTTCTGCTCCTTCAAGGTCAGACTGACCATGATCGCATCACCGGGGCGCAGCTGCTGCGTAAATTTGGCGCGATCCAGCGTCACCAGCTGCAGCGGTTTGCCGAGCAGGGTTTCGGCCAGCAGCTGCCCGAGCAACACCTGGAGCATGGCCGGCAGAATCGGATAGCCTGGGAAATGTCCGCCAAAACCAATAAATTTTTCCGCAAAACAGAATTCCTGCCGGCAACTGTTTTCAGCCAGCTGGGCTGGGCCGGTGGCCGCCTGCAAAAGTGCTTCACGCATCCGGTTCATGGTTCCTGCCTCGCTTCACGCAACCAGAGGGACAGCTTCACGGCATGCTGCTGATCGAAAAAAATAATCTCGCTCGGCAACCGAGTCGCCGCATAAACCTGGTAGCTGTTGTATTGAACACGCCAATCCTGCCCAGTCGAAGTCAGTTGGGTTTCGCGCAGATCGCCTCGACAATCAAAAACAAATTGCACCTGCTCCGCGGCGCTCTGACGTAGTAAACGCTCGACCGAGCCCTCCTTGTGCAGCCGGTCCGCGACCTGCGGCCGGGGTGTGAGGAAAATACTCCGAATACTCAGGGCGATCCCCTGGGCCAGCCCTTTTTGCTGCTGCAACTGGGGAATAGCCCGCTCCAGCTGCTCACCGTCAGTGTTGACCGTCAGATCGAACAGCACCAGCCCCATTTCGTTCAGAGCCACCAGCCGAGCCTGCTGCCGCACCAGGTCCAGACGCAGGAAGCCTTCCAGGGCGATTTTCTTGGGCCCGATTTCGAGCAGGGCGGCCTGGCGCAGACGCCAGATAACCGGCTGGTGCAGCCACTGCTGCGCCACCAGCTGTTCCCCGGGGGCTTCGGCCCGACAATCGGTCGGCAGCTGTTGCCGGGGCAGGGTCGGCCCGCAGCCGCCCAGCAGCAACACAGAAATAAGCAACAGCCGCACCATCATCTTTACCACCTTTTCGGCCGAAAGGCCGGAATCACCAGCACCGCGGTCGGCACGGCCGCGCAGATCCCGAGTAACACGGTGATACCGATGGAGTACAGGGCCGGGTGACGCGCGACCACCAGCGCCCCGAACCCGACCAGCGTGGTCAACCCGGACACCAGGATCGCCCGCCCGGAACCCAAGTCCTGGGACTCGCGACTGTGGCAGGTCATGAAAATCCCGTAATCCACCCCCAGCCCGATAATCAGGATCGAGGCGACCACATTGAACAGGTTCATCTCCATGTGGAGCCAGCCCATCCAGCCAAACATGAACAGCAAGCCGCTCAACACCGGCAGCAGCGCCAGCAGCACGTCGGATAGTTTCCGAAACAGCACAATCAGCAGGACCAGAACAACAATTCCGGCAGTGGTGATAAAACTGCTGAAATCGCCGGCAATGGCCCGGCTGAGCTGGCGTCCAAAGCGGCTTTGCGAGACCAGAGTGACGCCCAGCAGATCGGCAAATTCACTATCCAGCGCGGCGATCAGCTCAGGCCGGTCCGGCAGCAGGGTCAACACCTGGATCTCCGGGCCATCCTGAAAAATAAAGTTGTCCAGCAAATCACCCAGCCCCCAGCTTTGCAAGACCGCCAGATCGATAGGGCCCGGATCCGTGCTCAGGGACTGGTCAAACGGAGCAAAAGCATTGGCGGTAAAGCCGTATTTGGCCCCGGCCTGCTGCAGCAGCTCATCGGCAACCGACTGTTCCCTGGCCCAGAAATCAGCCCAGTGCTGCTGCCGTACCTGCTGGATGGCCAGGGGCGCATAAAGCGGCGCCAGACTGACCACCTGATCCTGCAGCTGGTGTTGACCGAGCCGCTGCCAGACCTCTTCATTGCGTTGCAGAGCGCTTTGCAGATCCGCCCCGGCGGCAAAAATCATTGCCCGGCCGCGCATATTCCCCCAGTGCTCAGCCAGCTGCTGTTCCGCCTGGGCCAACACCGGCGGCACATAACTCAAGCGGCGCAGTTCGCCGTTGATGCTCAGCTGCTGTGCTCCGACCGCACAAAAAATCATTGTTGCCAGCCACAAACCCAGCACGGTCCAACGCAGCTTCGGGCGGCGTTCAAACAGGTGGCGGCGATAACCCTTGTGCACTTTGGGTCGCGCTACGGCCGTGCCGACCAGCTGGGGCAGTACCAACAGGGCGAGCAATAACGCGACCAGAATCCCGGTCACGGCAAAGACCGCCAGTTGCCGCTGCCCCGGCAGTTCGGAGCGCAGCAATACGGCAAAAGCCACCAGCGTCGTCAGGCCACCGAACAGTAACGGCCGCGCCACGGCCTGGAGCCGGGCCCCCCGCCCTTCATTGCTGCGGCACAAGGCAAAGTAAACATGCAGTCCGTAATCGATGGTGATCCCGAGCAGAACCGCGCCGAAGCCGACAGTAATGCCGGACAGTTGCGGATACCACCAGGAGGTCACCACCAGCGCCAGCAGCATGCTCGCAAATGGGAGCAGAAAAACGCTCAGCGCCTGACGTCGCCGCAAAAAGGCCAGAAACAGTAGCAGCAGACCGACCCCGGAAACCAGCAGCACCCGGCTCATATCACTCTTGATGATCTCGGTGTTGGCCAAAGTATAGGGATGACCGCTTAACAGGCTGGCCGAAATACCCACCGGCAACTGGGCCGTGGCCTGCTGAAAAGCGTCTACCAACCGCCGGGCACCGGCGGCATCGGTCATCAGCACCGGGGTATCGGCCAGGATCAAACTGCTGCGCCGATCCGCACTGATAAAGTGTCCCTGCTCAATCCGCACCCCGGGCAAGGGGTTGAGGTAACGCAACTTCATCAGCGCCAAAGGGGTCAGGTTCAGCGGATCACGGCGGATCTGCTCTTTCAGGGCCACTCCCTGGGGCTGCAGCAATTTGGTCAGATTTTCCGCCATCTGCCGGTCGACCTGCGCGGGCGTCAGCCGCTCGGCAATGGTCTTGAGATCCTGGTCGGTCGCCAACACCGGTAAATATTTGCCGAGGCCGTTAAACAGAGCCAGCTTGCCCATATCACCCGGGCCACTCTGCAGATGAGTAAAAAGATCGGCTGGCAAACGTTGACCAAGGCGATCTGTTGCCACCACCAGGTCCGCGGTCGACACTGTCTTTGCCGCCTGCAGCTGAATAACCAGCTTGCGGGAAAACGGGGTTTTCTGCAACAACTCGAAATCACGCGCCACTTGGCTATTACCGTCCGGCAGCATAGCAACGATACTGTCGCCGATGCGCAGCTGCGGCAGCCAGGCCAGGGCAAGGACCAGGAGCAACAGCACCGGCAGAAACAACCGCCCCCGGCGGCGGGCCAGCTTTTCATAGCAAGTCTGGAACAGTTTCATCAGAAAACCGGTGCCGAAAAAATATTATCCGGCAAGACGCCGTTGACCTTGACATCGGTGAAGTGCAGGCTGGTGCTGTCCCCCGACTTTTCCACAAGCACCACCTGCTCGACATAGCGCCGGTCAGCAGCGAAAAAAATTTCCAGGTAATCGATGAAGCCGGCCTCGCCCGCATCGCGCGGCGTCAGTTTCAACTGCAACGGTTGCTCACTCACCAGCGCCATGACATAGCGCTGCTGCAGCCAATCGAGATCGACCCGCGCCCAGGCCAGCAGTTGCCGGGCGATCATTCCCATGATCGGATCACGATCGACGGAAAAGGCCTCCAGCTCCCTGCTCAAGCCGTTCCAGCGTTCCCCCTGCTGACCACGCAGGACAAAACCGGAAGCGATGGGGGTCAACAATTCCCAGCGCAAATGGTCTGGTTTGCGATAGGCGAACAGCCCCTGGGAGACCAATGTTTCCGCCATGATATCGAGATGTTTTTCCTGAGTAAAATGGCTATAGAGGGTATCGGTCTGGCCGGCAGCCACCTTGGCTTCGGCCAGTACCGTCGCCAGATCGGCGGCCCGAGTCACCGTTGCTGAACAGGTCAGCAGGGTTATCCACAGAATTATCCACAACCGTTTTACGATCTTCATTTTCATTGTATCCAGACTTTCACTTCACCCCGGCCGAGCAGGTCACCGTTGCGCCGGATGGCCCCTTCGGCAACGGCAAAATCCTCAAGTTCGGCCAGAGTCCGAATCTCAATTTGCAACCGATCCCCAGCATAGACAGGAACAAGGTTGGTAAATTTCTTAACCCCGACCAGAAATCCCTGCCGCACCGGCTGGCCTGCACAACGATCAAGATACCCCTTCAGGGCCGCATAGCCCTGAGCAATCAGTTCGACCAGTGCAACCTCTTCCAACTGGCCGTGCTCGTCAACCAGCAGCCCCTCAGCGCTGATCAGAGCTTCGACCACACCGTCCTTACCGGAAACGGTCAACAAACGTTCCACCAACCGCATCGGCAGCCGGTGCGGAACCAGGCTTTCCACCGCCATCGGCAACTGCAGTTCCGCCATCATTCGCTCCAGTAAACCGCCAGATCGTCAAACAGCTGGCTGGAGAAGAGCTGCCTGCGCAGCCGCACCAGCTCATCATGGAAGATCCGTGTGTTGTCATAGACTTTGAACTCGCTCTTGAGCAGTTCATAGATCCGCCCGGTGCCTCGCCCCAGTTGCCCGGCGGCCTGACCGAAGGAGAGGGCCTGCAGATCAGCCAGAACCTCCAAGGTGACGACATGTTTGGCGTTACTCACCGACTTGAACGCTTTGCGGGCGGCGACCGTCCCCATGCTGACCACGTCCTGGTTAGAGGCATTGCAGCTGATGGAGTTGGTACTGACCGGACCGGCCAGCTGACGGTTCTCCGCCGTGGTCGAGGTCGCCAGGTATTGTGCACCCATGAACCCCATGGTCAGGCCGAGGGTGCCTGGAATCAGGAATTCCGGCAGACCTTCATTGAGGTTTTTATCCAGATATTTGTTGGTTCGCCGTTCCGACAGGTTACAGAGGGTGGCCATGGCCATGCACAGCATATCCATGGCAAAACCGATGCTCTGACCGTGGAAATTGCCACCATGGATGATCTTCTTTTTGTCGGCAATGATAATCGGGTTGTCGTTTGAGGAGTTGGCTTCGATCTCCACCACTCGCACGGCTTCGGCCACGGCCTCGGCCACCGGTGCAAGGACCTGGGGAGTACAGCGGACCGAATAGACATCCTGCACGTTGATGGTGGTTTCGAAGACCGGCCCGTCGGTTTTCTGCTGGCGGATCAGCTCATGCATCTGCGAACGCAGAGTGATGTTGGCGGAGCCCTGATAAAGCTTACGGATGGTGTCGGCGATTTGCACCTGACCGCGATGTGGTTTGACCAGGTGGAGGTCTTCATCGAAGGCATCGTCAATGCCGCCGAAAATCTCAATGGCGAAGGCTCCAGTCACACAGCTGATATTCAACAGCTTGCGCGCCCCGAAAATAGCGAAAGCGGCCAGAGCGGTCATGGCGCTGGTGCCGTTCATCAGCGCGATTCCCTCCTTGAACCGCAGGGCCAGCGGCGCTCTGCCGAGTTGTTCGTAAACAGCTGCAGCGGGGCGTAGTTCCCCCTGATAGTAGAGCTGACCCTCGCCGATCACAGCCAGGGCCAAGTGGGCCAGATGGATCAGATCACCGGACGCACCAACACTGCCGCATTCAGGGATATAGGCTGCCACCCGCTGATTGATCAGCCACTGCATGTGCTCGAGCAGCTCGACCCGGACCCCGCTGAAGCCCTTGACCAGGGTATTCAGGCGCACCGCCATGACGGCGACGGCGATATAGTCCTTGAGCGGCTCGCCAAGTCCTGCGGCATGGCTGCGAATCAGGTTGACCTGCAGTTCCTGAATCTGCTCATCATCAATGATCTTGTTGCACATCGGCCCGAAGGAGGTGTTGACGCCGTAGATCACCCGCTTGGCGGCAACCTCATCTTCCAAGAAAGCCCGGCTGGCCCGACAGCGTTGCAAGGCCTGCGGGTCAAGGGCGACCTGTTTGTCCCCAACGCCAATGGCGACGATATCATCGATGCTCAGATCATTTCCAGTCAGGATAACGGTTTCAACATTGCTCATCTACGGAGTGTCCTTTGCTGCCTGCTGACGATAATCGAAAAAAGTGACCGGCTTGCGTCTATCCGGACGGATAGTCTTGTGCTGAACTTCTTCCGGTGTGCACAGCATCACCTCTGGCTTGACTCGGGTTTTGGCGGCGATCACCTCGCCGACCAGTTCCGGGGTCAGCTCACCACTACGCGTCCCGACCACGACCCGCAGACGGTCGGACAGATCGAATTCGCGATAAACTTCCAGGTAATGACCTTGCACCTCCGGCAAGGTCAGCAATGCGCTGCCAATGGCCGCCGGAAACAGGGTGGTCCCCCGGCACTTGAGCATGTGGGCGCGGCGCCCCAGCACCGGTCCGATGCGCGGCGTCTGCCGTCCGCAGGCACAGGGTTCATGGTGCAGACTGGCGATATCGCCGGTGCGGTAGCGCAACAGCGGCGTCCCCTCAATGCCCAAGGGGGTTGCGACAACTTCGCCCGCACTGCCCGCAGCCAGCGGCCGGCCCTGTTCGTCAACGATCTCCACCACCATCAACTCGGGCAGCAGATGGCCACCGCAGCCGCAGGGGCAGTCGCTGAACGAGGTGGCCATCTCGGTACTGGCATAGGTGCCAAGAACCTGCGCTCCCCAGGTTTCGGCCAGGGCCTGCCCCAGTGGAGCCAGGGACAGGTCCGGGTTGCGAACCGGCTCGCCGATACAGATCAGCTTTTCCACCCCCTGCCGGACCGGATCGTCCCCGCCTTCCCGCAGTTTGCGGCCGAGAGCCAGAAACAGGCTCGGCACCCCGACCAGGACATTGGGGCGATAGCGACGGATAAATTCGGCCACCAGCATCAACTGCCCGGAACCACTGCGGATCACGGTCGCGCCAATCTGCCGCAAACCGAGAAAATAGGCCAGCCCGGCCATAAAGGCCCGATCCAGAGCGGCACCGATCAGCACCCGATCGTGGCGGGTGATGCCGGCGGTCGTAAAGGCGAGCTGTTCGTTGGTGGTCAAGCGCTGGAGATCGGCCTCGGTCTGCCAGAAAGCGACCGGCTCACCGGTGGTGCCGGAGGTCTGACAGATATCGACCACTTTATCTTCAGGCACAGCCAGAAATTCCTGATTGTGCAGGGTCAAATCTTTTTTATCGGTCAGGGGCAGCTGCGCCAGCTGGTCCAGGGAAGTCAACCCGGCCGGATCAAAGTCGCTGGCGGCAAACCGGGCCCGGTAAAACGGTGAAGCCTGGTTAAGGTAACCCAGATGCCGTTGCAAGAGTGCCAGCTGCTTTTTTCTTATCTCTTCAAATGAGGCTGTCATTTCCATTATCAATTATTCCGTTTCCGCCGGTTGCGGGCTGCGCATATCGGCAAGGGCTGTCGCCATCTGCTGCTTGACCAGCTTGCGCAGGCGGATATGCCCGTCGTGGTCGGCAAAGTCCTCGGTCCCGATCGGCTCCAGCACCCGCATGGTCACCCGGCACGGTCGCAGCAGCTTGCGCCCGGGCGGCAGCAATGCGTCGGTGCCGTCGATACAGAGCGGGACCACCGGCACCCCGGCGGCAATGGCGACCTTGAACGCACCGGAATAAAAACGCTGCAACTGCCCGTTCCGGCTGCGATGCCCTTCCGGAAAGAACAGTACGGTCCCGCCGCTGGCAAAGGCCCTTTTACTGTTGATCAGGGTCTGTTCCCAGGCGTTCCCTTCCACGTCCAGATAACCGGCCAGACGCATGAAGCCGCTATACCAGAACATCCGAAACGGCCAGGAGCGCACGGCAAAGGTGATATCGTAAACCGGCAGCAGGGCCATGCAGTAGGTATCAAAAAATGACAGATGATTGACCACCAGCAGACAGGGCTGCCCCACATGCAGACGTTCCGGAAATTCACGCCGAAAGCGTACGAACGGGCTCATCAGCACCAGCCAGCCCCGGCCGTACAGCCAGATGAACCAGCGTGCCAAACGATCCGCCGGCCAGCGCAGAGAAATCAGCCCGAGGCTGAAAGCGATCGGAAACACCAGAATCCCGAGCAGGGTCCATACCAGCAGCAGGCTATAACACCACAGATTCATTAGGGGAATTCCAACGACCCTTAACAGGGGGTGGGGTTTCTGCATTCCGGCATCCTTGAGGGCTTCCATCGCGGCTCGGCTCAGTCCTGCTCGGCGATTTTACTCAATACGAAGCGGTGAATATCACCCAGGGTCCGAATCGCCCGGACCGATTCCTCTTCGCGGATCTTAAAATCAAACGCCCCTTCCAGCACAATAACCATGTCGACCGTGTCCAGGCTGTCCAACCCGAGGTCCTCATAGATATTGGCGTCAGGGGTCATATCAGCCCGGTCCAGTTCGAATTCTTCGGCCAAGCTTGAGTCGATCAGTTCAATTGCTTCCTGTTCAGTCATTATCACAGCTCCTCAAAATCAGGGTGCAGTTGATGCCCCCCATTGCAAAATTGTTTTTCAGAATAATCTTCGGCTGCGCTTTGCGGTTGCTTTGCAGGTGCGCAATTCCTTGGCAATTTTCATCAATCTGCTGCAGGTTGCGGGTCGCAACCAGCTCCCCGGCCTGGATCATGCCGATGGTGGCAGCAACCTCGATAGCACCGCTGGCGGCCATGGTATGCCCCAGGTGTCCCTTGAGACTGCTGACCGGAGTGGCGGCGCCGACCAGTCTGCGAATCGCCTCGGCCTCGGCCGCGTCCCCCTGCACGGTCCCGGTGGCATGAGCGTTGATATAATCGATATCAGCCGGGCTGATACCAGCATCGGCAACCGCCTGACTCATACAGAGATACATCGCCTCGACATCGGGGTTGGCAATGCTCGACGTATCCGAGGTGGTGGCAAAACCGATGACTTCCGCGAGGATCCGCGCGCCACGCTGCTCGGCCAGGGTCCGGTTTTCGAGGAGCAGAATACCGCTCCCCTCGCCACAGACAATGCCGTCCCGAGCGGCGTCAAAAGGCCGGGGGGCCTGTTCGGGATGCTCGTTGTAGGAGGTAGAAGCAGCGTGCATGACATCGAAGGTTGCGGTGGTCAACGGGTGCAATTCATCGGCCCCACCGCAGATTACGGCATCCTGGCGGCCGAAGGCGATCTGCTCATAGGCAAAGCCGAGGGCCTGACAACTGGTAGCGCAGGCCGCCGACGGCGCCATGACCCGGCCGGTCACGCCAAGAGACTGGGCGACATTGGCGGCGCAGGAATGGCCCATGATCTGGAAGAACAAACCGGATTTCATTCGTTCCAGGCTGTAATCGCGAAAATAATCGGCAAAAAAGCTTTCCGTGGTCTCCGTGCTGCCAAGGGTCGAACCGACAATCACTCCGACCCGCCCCGAAGCCAGCAGCTCAGTAGGAAAAGCGGCCATTTCCAGGGCCTGGCAACTGGCCAGATAAGCATAAACAGACATTTTTGACATGGAACGCCTGATTTTACGCGGAATCTGTTTAGGATCAATGTCCGTAACCGTCGCCGCCAGCCGCGAACGCAGACCACCGATTTTTTCAAGTTCCGGGACATAACGAATTCCGGACTGGCCGGCCAGTAACGCCGCGGTTAATGCTTCGAGACTATGACCGAGGGGGGAAATGACACCCGCACCGGTAACGACAACAGATTCTAGCGACATGTTTTTATCTCTTTTCGCAAGTTATCATGGCCAAGGATGGTCCCGCAGGTCAGGTAGGCGGCAACCACAGCGCCCAGCAATCCGGGTGCGGCAATCGCCTGCCCAGATAGGAACAATCCCGGCAGCCGAGTGACCGGATGCGGATTATACTGCCCGACAAAACGGCCAACCCCATAAATCGCCCCGTCAGGGGCCAGGGAATAGTCACGCAGGGTCAATGGGGTTGCCAGATCCAGGACGTCAAGTTCAACCAAATCCGGACAGCCGGCAAGAAACATCTGCCGTAAGCGTTCGCTGAGGGAGTTCTTCAACGCCGCATAGGCCGAACTCTGCCGCTGCGCCGCACCGGCAAATTCCGCCACCTCACTGAACCCCGCCGGGACTATGCCGACGACAGCTCTGGCACCTTCTGTAGCCTCTCCGCCGGTTGCGGTCAGATAAAAGCTTCGTTCCTCCAGCGGCCGATCCGTTGCCGACGAGAACAGCCCGGCCCGCTGCTGCACAAATAGATTGCTGCTCTGCAGATCCGCCGCCCCGCTGCTGCGGGCAAACAGAATGTAGGCCGAAGTGGTCTGCCGCAGGTTGCGCAACCGCTTCACATAGGCTGGCCGCAAAACCCTTTCCGGCAGCAACTGCGGAAGCAGCGTCGGATTAATGGTCGCCAGCACTTCCCTGGCCGTAAACTCTTCGCCATCTGCCAGCCGGACTCCGCAGACCCCTTGCCCGTCCGTCACCAGCTTCGTCACCCGGGCCCCACAGCGGACCTCGCCTCCGGCGGCGGCCAGCAGCCCGAGCAGTGCATCGACCAGGGCCTTTCCCCCACCGACGATCCCGTGGGCCGAATGATAATAGGACCCAGCCACTTGCGCATTTAACGTAGTCGACGCTTCGGTCGGATCAACCCCGTAGAGCAACGAATGCATGGACAGCAGGCTTTGCAGCTCGGGAAAGTCAGCAAACACCTGCAGGCGCTCGGCCAGGGTCTGACCATGAACCAATTCCATTGGGAAGTCGGCGATCGCAATATCCAGGTCCAGATAGGGAAAACGCTGCCAGCTGTTCTCGATGCCGTTGCAATACTCGTCCACGGCCGTTCCGGCCGCGGGAAAGCGGTCCCGTAGCGCCTGCGTGATAGCAGCAAACCCGACCGGCAGGGAAAAGGTCTCGTTGGTTGCAGCGATGCGCAGGCGATCGAAACCGTTCGCGGCGAACGGGAACAATTGCAGCTTGTCCAACACCCCGAGATGGCTCAGTAATGGTCGAAAAGCGCCGCCCGGCCCTAACCCGCCGACATAATGCAGACCGCTGTCGAAATAGAGCCGGTCACGTTTGAAGCCACGGACCACCGGTGCCGGCAGCGGGTGCTGTTCCAGCACCACCACCTTACGCCCGCTACGGGCAAGGAGCAGGGCACTTGTCAAGCCAGACAGACCGGCTCCGATGACAATGGAATCATACCGCATAACAGCTAGAAAAAAGCGAGCACAAGCGACGAGTTGGTGCCACCAAACCCGGCTGAATTGCAAAGCACTTTTTTCGGCCCGCTGGGGATGGTTTCGCGAATGATATTCAACCCCGCCGTGGCCTCGCTCGGCTGCCGGTAGTTGATGTTGGGCGCAATGAACCCCTGCTCCGCCATGATGGTGGAATAGACCACCTGGGAGGCTCCGGACATCCACAGTTCATGCCCGGTCATTGACTTCAATGAGGACACCGGCGGCGTTTGGGTTCCGAACAACTTGCGAATATTGGCTGCTTCCGCCGCATCCCCGGCCGGCGTTGAGGTGGCATGGGCACAGAGGTAATCAATTTCACCCGCACCCAGGCCACTCTGCTCAAGGGCGCTCTTCATAGCCCGGTACAGCCCGTCATCACTCGGCACCGACAGCTGTGACCCATCGGAAGAAAAACCATAACCGAGCAGTTCGCCATAAATCTTTGCGCCCCGCTGTTCGGCCAGGTCATAGCGTTCCAATACCACCGTCGCCGCCCCGCCGCTCGGCACCAGCCCGTCACGATCGGCATCGAAGGGTCGGCAGGCAGCAGCCGGCTCATCCAGCCGCATGGAAAAAGCGCCAAGCCCGTCAAAACTGCACATCGACTGCCAGTTCACTTCCTGCGCCCCGCCACAGATCATCCGTTCCTGCCGCCCCAACCGGATCAGGTCGCCGGACTGGCCGATCGCATGCCCGCCGCTGGAACAGGCTGAACTCAGGCTCCAGCAGGCCCCTTTGGTTTGCAGCAGGGTATTGAGATTCATGGTGATGGACGAGGTCATGGAGCGGAAAATCTGCCCGCTGCCGATGGCTTTGGTCTCGCCTTTTTCGCGCAGGGCATCGACCTGCTCAATGGCTGCCAGACAACTTGAATCGCAGCCGTAGATCAGCCCGGTCCGATCATTTTCAATAGTTGCTGCGGGCAGGCCGGCCATGTCCAGAGCGTCGCGCGCCGTGGCATAACTCCAGACCGCGAATTCCGGCATGCTTTTGCGTTGTTTGCGGGACAAAATACTCGGGTCAAAATTGGCAATCCGCCCGGTCAGCGAACTGCGAAAACCCAGCTCCAGACGCTGCGGATCGGCAACGATCCCTGATTGGCCTTCCCGCAAAGCCTTGCCCACCGTCTGCAGGTCATTGCCAAGGCAGGAGACGATTCCAACTCCGGTAATAGCGACTCGATACAAAGTTCAATCCTTCTGTTGCAAGATGCCAACTGATTCCGGGCCGGGAAATAACATAGACTCCAGAATGTCGGAGTATGCCCTGCGGCAAAAAAACCGGCAGCCTGCCCACCGGTGTTGATCATTTATGACCGCCCTCTGGCAGGCTATCGAAAAAGTCCAGCCATGGGCTCAATACGCTGCTATATGTGTGCCCCGCCATTTACGGAAAAAACCTGTCCGGTAATGTAACCGGCCCGATCCGAGCACAGAAAACCGACCAGCCCGGAGACCTCTTCCGGTTCGCCGATGCGGCCCAGCGGAATCATCGGCAGAATCTGCTCTCGGGGTAGCTCGGTGGTCATATCGGTAGCGATAAAGCCCGGTGAGACCGCATTGACCAGAATATTGCGGCGACCGACTTCCACGGCCAGCGAGCGGGTCGCGCCGATCAGGCCGGCCTTGGCGGCCGAATAATTGACCTGCCCCGGCATCCCGGTCTCACCTGAGGTCGAGACGATATTGATGATCCGACCCCGTCTTTTTTTCAGCATCCGCGCCACCACCAGTCGAGTGACATTGAAAAAACCGCCCAGATGGACCGCGAGGACATCATCCCAGTCGTTCTGACTCATCAGAGCCATGATCCCGTCACGGGCAAAGCCGGCGTTATTGACCAGGATATAGGGAGTCTGTTCTTCCAGCAACGGTTCCAGAGCGGCGGCCGTGGCTACAGGATCTGCCACATCGAAGGGGAGCAGCGTGCAACTGCCACCCTGCTCTTCCAGTTCCGCGGCCAAGGCCTGGGCGGCCTGATGATCACTGCGATAGTTCAACCACAGGTGGTACCCATCGCCTGCCAATTCCCGGGCGATGGCGGCCCCAATCCCTTTACTTGCGCCCGTTACCAGGGCAATCTTCTGTTCCTGCATCTAAAACGCTACCTGTCTTGAATAAATTGCGATCCTGCTTCAATCAATGATGTTGGCAACCTTGCCATGGTCATCAAACTCAACAACCACGGTACCGAACCGGTTGGTCCAGTACGTCCAGCTGGGCGCATCCAAAGATGCCGTCCGATGAGCGGCGGGATAACCGAATGCGGCCAGCACCCCTTCCTTGCTCATCCCTTTGTAGACTTTCCCCTCTGTCATCCCCTTTTTATCCAGTTTTGACAGTTGGTCAAAGGAAACGGGATCGGCCGAAGTAATCAGGTTGATATATTCATGAACATCCATATTCATCCGCTTGCTATGATATTCAAAGACAACTTTTTTACTGGGTTCTCCAAAAGTGAATTTGAAACTTTTGCGCCCGATGTTGGTAATGATAATTTTGCTCCCGGCGGGGACAATGACATGGCCAGCACCGGGATCGGTATAATTGGCGTAGCTTGCTTTATGAGTCCGACCATCTTTGGTCTGGGTATGAATATTATATTTGGTGTAGCGAACTTCTTCGGCACTGGCCAGACCGGCCAGCAGGGCCAGTGAGATACCGATCGACAACAAAGAAATCCAGGAAGATCGTCTTGAAATCATCCGCATATAGCTATCCTTTCTAAGAGAAGTTCAATCGGCAGGCCATAATATTAACAGGAAACAATATTTTCAAGGACAAATTCCTGCGTTCTTTCTGCGATGTCAATTCTCCACTGCGAGAAAAGCTCCTAAGCTGGCCTGTCAGTCGATGAAACGCTCATTTTAGCAGAAGTTGACCGGCGATGGTAATTGTCCTAACAATCTTTTTTTTTGGGAACTGCCGACTATCAGAGGTCGAATTCGGCCCAGATCGGACAATGATCCGATGGTTTTTCCATACTCCGCAATTCGTAATCGATCCCGGTCGACGTACATAGATTCTGCAACGGTTGCGAGGCGAGGATCAGATCGATCCGCAAGCCCCTTTTCGGGTCGCGCTCAAAGCCCTTGGAGCGGTAGTCGAACCAACTGAATCGATCGGCGGTGTCCGGATGGGCTGCGCGAAAGGTATCAACCAACCCCCAGGCCTTGACCTGATTGAGCCATTCGCGTTCCTCGGGCAGAAAGCTGCATTTGCCCGTTTTCAACCAGCGCTTGCGGTTGTCTTCGCCGATACCGATATCCGCATCTTCCGGGGAGATATTCATATCGCCCAGAACCACCAGAAGCTCGCCGGGATCAGCCTCTTGCTGCAACCAACTGTTTAAATTCGCATAAAAATTTCGTTTATTGGGGAACTTTTCCGGATGATTACGGCTCTCTCCCTGGGGAAAATAGCCGTTGACCACCCGCAGCCGTTGACCATTCTCCAACCGGTAGCTGGTGATCAGCAACCGCCGCTGATGCTCGGGGTCCTCTCCCGGGTAGCCTTTGGCGAACTCATCCGGCGCCAGTTTGGAAAAAGTTGCCACACCGTAATGACCTTTCTGGCCATGGTGGACGATCTGATAGCCGAGAGCGGTCAATTGGTCATGGGGAAACTCGCTGTCGTGAACTTTGGTCTCCTGCAGACCGATGATATCCGGATCGTGCTTATCAACCAAGGCCTGCAGCTGATGAAATCGCGCTCTTAAGCCATTGACATTGAAGGATATGATTTTCACTCTCTTCTCCTTGCTCAGGGGATCGACCCATTAACGAGTTGCCATCCGGAGTTTCCGGATAGCAATCAACTCATCTGCTCAACGGCATAAAAAACCGATGATCTCTTCCATAAATTCCTGGCCATAGCGGCGCAATTTGGTTTGACCGACCCCGTTGATGCCGAGCATCGCCTCCTGGTCGGTCGGCAGGGTCGCTGCCATTTCGGCCAGGCTGGCATCGCCGAAGACCACATAGGGCGGTACACCCTCCCGGTCGGCAATCTCTTTGCGCAGCACCCGCAGCAGGTTGAACAGTTCCTGATTGTATTCCAGGCCGATAATTTTGCGTTCCGGCTTCTTTTTCCTGGCGGGTTTGACCCGCGGCGCGGTCAGGGTCAGTTGCATTTCCCCACGCAACAGCGGCCGCGCCCCTTCGGTCAGTTTAAGGACGGAAAAATTGGCGATATCCTGCTCCAGATAGCCATAGTGAATCAGCTGCCGCAGCAAATGGCTCCAGTAATCAGCTCCCTGCTCCCGGCCGATGCCGTAAGTGGACAACCGATCATGGCGCAAATCGAGCACCCGCTGGGTTTTGGCGCCGCGCAGGACCTCGATAACATGACCGATACCGAAGCGTTGTCCGACCCGATAAACACAGGAGAGAGCCTTGCGGGCATCCTCGGTGGCGTCATAACGTTGCGGCGGATTCAGGCAGATATCGCAGTTGCCGCAATCCTCTTCCAGAGGCTCGCCGAAATAGCCAAGCAGGGCTCGCCGGCGGCAACTGCCAGCTTCGGCATAGGCAACCATGGCATTGAGCTTATGGATCTCGATACGATTCTGTTCCGGGTTGGTCCCCTTTTCGATGAGCCCCCGACTCACCGCGATATCACCGTAGCCAAACAGCAGTAACGCTTCGGCCGGCAATCCGTCGCGACCGGCCCGGCCGGTCTCCTGATAATAGCTTTCGATATTCTTCGGCAGGTCATAATGCACCACAAAGCGCACATTGGGCTTATCGATCCCCATCCCGAAGGCCACCGTGGCCACTACGATCTCGAGGTTGTCACGCAGGAAATCTTCCTGCACCTGATTGCGCCGCTCCGCTGTCAATCCTGCATGATATGCCGCGGCACGGTAGCCGTCGGCACAGAGTTTGTCCGCCACTTCTTCAACCCGCTTGCGACTCAGGCAGTAGACGATCCCGGCCTCCTGCTGATGCTGACCGAGAAAAGCCTGCAATTGCAGATATGGCTTGGCCTTATCCATGACCGTATAACGGATGTTGGGCCGGTCGAAGCCGGCCACGACCTGATGGGCGTCCTGCAGGCAGAGATGGCGGATGATATCGTTTCGGGTCTGCTTTTCCGCTGTCGCGGTCAGGGCGATCATCGGCACTTCGGGGAAAGCCTCCCGCAGGGAACCCAGCTCCGCATATTCGGGGCGGAAATCATGTCCCCATTGAGACACGCAGTGCGCTTCATCGATGGCAAACAGGGCGATGTCCATGTTCTCCAGACGGTTGAGAAACTCCTGGCTAGCCAGCCGCTCCGGGGCGACATACAAGAGATCCAGGCGACCGGCATGGAGTGCGGCCAGCACCTGGCGCGCCTCATCAGCGTTCAGGGAAGAGTTGTAGCAGGCGGCGCTGACCCCGTTGGCGAGCAGGGCATCGACCTGATCCTTCATTAGCGAGATCAACGGTGAGACCACAATGGCCACGCCGCGTCGGTGCAGGGCGGGAACCTGGTAGCAGAGGGACTTCCCCCCGCCGGTTGGCATCAACACAAAGGCATCGCGCCCCTCAATCAGGTCGCGAATAACCTCTTCTTGAAAGGGGCGGAAAGATTGGTAGCCAAACACATCCCGTAGGGTGTTGTGAATTGCCTCGGTAGAAACGCTGGGTAAATCTGCCTGAATATACATCGATATTATTTCTGAACCGGATCGTCGCCAAATGGGGGTTGATTAAATATATTTCCGGGAGCCTTATCTTCCACAACCAGCAGGTTCGGGTCAACCCCTGTGGCATCGACAGCCATACGCCCCTCACTCTGGTAGAGCCGCTTTGGGCTGAGCATGTTGATGGCCCGCCACCAGCTTTGCTCCACCGCAGTGGCCGGGATATCCTCGTCAACCAGCAGCATGAAGCGGGAATTGCGCAAAGGACTGCCCCGCCAGAGACGGTCGATCAGTTCTTTTCCTGTTAGGCTGGCCCGGTGTTTCACCGAGAGCACAACCGCACCATGAAAAATGGTTGCCCGCGGCATGTGCATCGTAACAATTTGCGGATAATCGATGCGCAGCAATTCGCGGATAAAGATCTCGTTGGCGGCGGCAAGCTGAATGTTTTCACTTGGCGGCGGACCGACCACGGTTAACGGAATGATTGGCTGTTCGCGCCTGCGAATAGCGGTCACCTGCATAAGGGGACAATCGCCACGTCGCACATACTGGCCACTATGATTCCCGAAGGGTCCTTCCTCGGTCCTGCACCCGGGTCGGATCTCCCCTTCAATCACCAGTTCGGCCCCTGCCGGTATCTGCAATGGCTGGGTCTGGCAATCTTCCCGACCGAGCTCCAGATTGAACAGGGTCCGGCACAAGGACAACTCCTCACAGCCGGTCGGCAATGGCGCCGCCGCTGCCCAGTAGAGAGTGGTATCGGCGCCGAAGACCAGGGCAACAGGCAGGGGACGCTGCAACTTTTCAGCGCTTTCCAGGTGGCTGGCCGCACCGCTTCCGGCTCCGAAATTAAGAGCTAGTTGATCGTCAGCAAGGACCTGAGCCCGGTACAGGCCAATATTGGTGGTATCATTGTGCAGATCCCTAGTGATGACTAGAGGCAGGGTGAGATAAGGCCTCTGCTCGCCCGGCCAGGAACGGATCGCCGGTAAGTGGAGCAGACCGCCGTTGTCCATGGGCTGCAATGTCGAGGCCTGGACAGGCGACACTTGCTGGGCAATCTGCAGCCGCTCAGTGCTGGAGCCACTGTGCTGTGCAAAAAAAGCCCTGAGCCGGTGCGCAAAGTCGCCGAGGGTTTTCCCATGCAGCATCTGGCTGATCCGCCGAACCGAACCGAACAAATTAGCCGCGGCCGAAAGCCGCCCGCCCTCCAGATGTTCGAACAGCAGCGCTCGACCACCGCTGCGGCAGCTGAATTCCCGGCGGCAGCAACGCGCCAATTCAAGATCCGGCGATACCTGTGCAGTTATTGTATCTAAATCACCGTCAGCAGCCAGGGCGGCAAGGTAAGCTCTGAATTCCATTTGCCTATCCTAGCGCTTTTCCCGCCATTCTGAACAGGTTTTTGTCAACTGCCGCGCATTTCCGAACCGACCCGAGGGCCGCCAAACCAAACAGACCGAAACAGCTGCGCTGCGCCTGCCCACTTCGTTGTGTCCACAAACAAAAAAAGCCCCCCAGGCATGCTGGAGGGCTTTTCAAAATCTGCCAATAAAGGCTTGCTTACAACCCGGCCAGTTTGGCCAGTTGCATCAGGGAACCGGGCATGATTCCGAGATAAAGAACCCCGACAATAGAGATAATGATGGAAACCATGGTCGGCAAATTCAGGGAGACCCAGGCAAAATCTTCGGTCGGATCCTTGAAGTACATCTGCACGATGATCCGCAGGTAATAGTAAAGAGAGACCGCAGAGTTCAACATCCCGAGAACGGCCAGCCAGACATAACCGGCTTTGATGGCCCCGGCAAAGATATAGAACTTGCCGGTGAAACCGGCTGTCGGCGGCAGCCCCATCAGCGAAAAGAGGAAAATACAGAGGGCGACACCCAGAAATGGCTTCTTGTAGCCGAGACCGGCAATCCCATCCAGGGTCAGGTTGTCTTCACCTTTTTTGCCAATCAGCACCAGCACGGCAAAGGCACCGATATTCATGAAGGTATAAACCAGCATGTAGTACATGATGGCGGACAGGCCAACGGTATTCCAGGCCACCAGACCGACCAGCGCGTAACCGGCGTGGGCGATAGAGGAATAAGCCAGCATCCGCTTGATGTCTTTCTGACTCAAAGCGATGAAGTTCCCCATGGTCATGGTCAGAACCGCCAACAACCAGAAGAGTGAGGTCAATTCACCCTGCATTCCTTCCAGGCCGACGATGGTCACCCGGATAAAGGCGGCAAACGCGGCAGCTTTCGGCCCGGCGCTCATAAAAGCGGTAATCGGAGTCGGTGCACCCTGGTAAACATCCGGTGTCCACATATGGAAGGGAGCCACCGCGACCTTGAACAGGAAGCCAACCAACAGCAGCAGGCCGCCAGCGATAAACATGGTATTGGTGGCCGCATCAGGATTAGCCTGAACATAGGCGGCAATCCCCTGAATCTTGGTGGTTCCGGTGACTCCGTAGAGGAGTGCAACCCCGTAGAGCAAGAACCCAGTGGAAAACGCACCGAGGAAGAAATATTTCAGCCCGGCTTCGTTGGAACTCAGCTTGTCGCGGAAGAAACCGGCCAGAACATACAAGGAAACAGAGAGCACCTCCAGACCGAGGAAAATGGTCATCAGGTCGGTCCCCGAAGCCATCCACATCGCCCCTGCGGTCGTGAATAAAATCAACGGATAGTATTCACCCACCGGGAAATCTTCCCGTTTCAGGTAGTCATCCGACATCAGTATGGTCAGCGTGGCCGCCACAATACAGATCATACTGAAGAAAGTGGCGAAATTATCGAGCAGCACGCTGCCGGCAAACCCGGATTGCGGATGATTCCAGCCAGCCAGAGTAATCATGCCGGTAATGACCAGTGCAGCGACACTAAGCCAGGCCACATGAGTCGTTCTGCCACGTTTTGAGAATACCGAAATCATCAGCAGAATCATGCCGAAGGCACTCAGTACCAGTGATGGCATTATCGCCTGCAAATTGACATTCTGGATGGCTTCTTGAACCAGATTTTCCATCGAACAGCTCCTCGGAACCAGTGTTTATGCGATCAATAAATTACTTGAGATCCTGAATCGTAGCCACAGTCGGCTGCGCAACCTCGACAACAGCAACCTGGCGGCTTTTCATCTGCTCCAGGGCCTGTTCCATGGCCGGATTCATCTTGTCAAAGAAGGTGCTCGGATAGATACCAATCCAGAACACAAACAGTAACAGTGGCAGCATGATGGCGATTTCTCGCCCAGACAAGTCTTTCAGCTTTTCATTAGCAGGATTGGTCACCTTGCCAAACATAACCCGCTGATACATCCACAGCATATAGACTGCGGCAAGTATAACGCCGGTGGTAGCGAAGACCGCATACCAGCGCAGGCCGCCCTGGAAAGCACCCATCAGGGCCAGAAACTCACCGACAAAACCGTTGGTGCCGGGCAGGCCGACCGACGAGAAGGTAATAATCATGAAGATCGTCGCAAAGATCGGCATTTTATGGGCCAAACCGCCGAACTCGGTGATCAAGCGGGTATGCCGCCGCTCATAGATAAAGCCGACGATAAGGAACAGCGCACCGGTGGAGATACCGTGATTGATCATCTGGATCATGCCGCCGGCCAGGCCCTGCAGGTTCATGGCAAACACGCCCAGCATGACAAAACCAAGGTGGGCAACCGATGAGTAGGCGACCAGCTTTTTGACATCTTCCTGCATCATAGCGACCAGAGATCCGTAGATGATCCCGACCACGGAAAGGAATGCCAGAAACGGGATGAAAGTCGGCAGTGCTTCGGGGAACAGCGGCATGGCAAAGCGCACATAACCGTAGGTCCCCATTTTCAGCAGGACCGCGGCCAGGATAACGGAACCGGCGGTCGGTGCTTCGGTATGGGCATCGGGCAACCAGGTGTGTAATGGAAACATCGGCACCTTGATGGCGAAGCTGAAACCGAAAGCCAGGAACAACCAGAACTGGGCATGGTAAGGAATGTGCAATTTGTAGAATTCCTCAATGCCGAAACCGTTCATCGGTGCGCCGCTCTGCACTGCGTAGTAGTAGACAAAGATAATGGCAACCAGCATCAGCAGGGAGCCGACTGCGGTATAGATGAAGAACTTGACCGCTGCGTAAATGCGGTTTTTGCCGCCCCAGATCCCGATCAGGAAATACATGGGGATCAGCATCAATTCCCAGAAGACATAGAACAGGAACAGGTCAAGGGAGACAAAGGCGCCAAGCATACCGGTTTCCAGCAGCAACAGCATGGCCATGAAACCTTTGACATTCTTTTCAACCGCATGCCAGGTCGACAGCACTGCAATCGGCATGATGAAGGTGGTCAGCATGACCAGCCAGAGACTGATTCCATCAACCCCCAGGTTGTAGTTCATCTGGAAGTAGTTGCCGATATTGATCCACTCGGAAAATTCGCGATAATGCATCCCACCGGAAGTGGTGAAAACATTATCAAACGCCAGGGGCAGGCTGATCGCAAAAGTGATCAATGAAACAGCCAGGGTAAACCCTTTGAGTAGCCCGTCATTCTCCCGCGGAATGAAGAGGAGAACCAACATCCCCAACAATGGGAAGAAAGTCATAATACTGAGAAGGTTATCAGCCATGTGGAATCGCTCCTTAAAGCTTTATCGTATTCGCTGGCGAACTTAAAATTAACCGAAGATGTAATAGCCGACGATCACGACTACGCCGACCACCATGGCCATTGCGTAGTTATACAGATATCCGGACTGGGTGTAGCGCAGTCCTGCCCCAATCCCCTTGACGACCCAGGCGCAACCGTTGACGACACCGTCAACCAGCCGGGCATCGAAAGCGCGCCACAAAAAGGTTCCGAGCTTTTTGCAGGGATTGACGAACACGAAATCATAGAGTTCGTCGATGTACCATTTGTTGAAGATGACGCGGTACGCTGTGGTGAATTTGGCGGTGAACTTACCCGGCAGTTCCGGGCTCTTAATGTACATAGTCCAGGCCAGGAAGATCCCGAACACCGCAACGGCCACCGAAATCGCCATCAGCATATATTCAGTAGCATGAGCGCCGTGGGCTTCGATTTCATGGAGATGCTGGGCATGCTCAAAAACCGGGGCCAGGAAATGCTCGAAACGGTTGCTACCGCCAAGGATGGCCGGAATGCCGACATAGCCGCCGACCACGGCCAGGAAACCGAGGACCATCAACGGAATGGTGATGGTGAGTGGAGATTCCGGGATATGATCTTTGGCCCGGGGGTCAGTTTTCTGCTCGCCGAAGAAGGTCATGAAGACCAGCCGGAACATATAGAATGCGGTCATGCCGGCGGCGGCGGCGCCAATCACCCAGAGTAACCAGTGGCCGCGGGTCGAGCCGAAGGCCCACCAGAGGATCTCATCTTTGGAGAAGAACCCTGAGAACAAAGGGATCCCGGAAATAGCGATCGTTGAAGCCAGGAAGGTAATGTAAGTAATCGGCATCTTTTTACGCAACCCTCCCATATTCCGCATATCCTGCGGGTCATCATGAAGATGAGCATGATGATAGGCATGGTGCATACCGTGAATGACCGAGCCGGAACCGAGGAACAGGCAGGCCTTAAAGAAAGCGTGGGTCATCAGGTGGAAAATACCGGCCGAGAAGGCGCCGACGCCCATGGCCAGAAACATATAACCGAGCTGAGAGACCGTCGAATAGGCCAGCACCCGTTTGATGTCGTTCTGAGCCAGACCAATGGAAGCCGCGAAAATCGCAGTTGTCGCACCGATAATGGCGATAGTCATCATGGTGGTCGGGGCCATAGCAAATAGGATATTCATCCGGCCAATCATGTAAACGCCGGCAGTAACCATGGTCGCGGCATGGATCAGAGCGGAGACCGGGGTCGGACCCTCCATGGCGTCAGGCAACCAGGTATAGAGCGGAATCTGGGCAGATTTACCGGTCGCACCGAGGAAAAAGGCCAGGGTTACAATGGTGACGATGATGCCACCGTTTTGCAACAGGTGAGCATTCTCGGTGATCTGCATGAAGTTGAGAGTCCAGACCCCTTTGCTGCCCAGGGTCCAGAACAGAATAAACAACCCGCAGAGAAAACCGAAGTCGCCGATCCGGTTGACCACGAAGGCCTTTTTAGCAGCGTCGCCAGCGCTTTTCTTCTCGAAGTAGTAGCCAATCAGCAGGTAGGAGCAGAGTCCGACCCCTTCCCAGCCGATGAACATGACCAGGGCGTTACCACCCAGGACCAGCATCAGCATTGAGAAGGCAAACAGGTTCAGGTAGGAGAAAAATCTGTAGAAACCGACCTCCCCATGCATGTAGCCGATGGAGTACAGGTGGATCAAGGTGCCGACACCGGTGACCACCATAATCATGACGGCGGACAACGGATCGAGCAGAAATTCCCAGTTGACCTGCAGATCCCCGACCGATATCCAGGTTCCGACCACCAGTTCATGAACTTTGACCGAATCACCCAGCAGGGTAAAAAAGTTCATAGCCGCGACCAGAAATGAAAAGAACATCAGCACGGTGGCAATACTGCCGATAACCGTTTCATTTTTGATCTTCTTACCCAGCAAGCCATTGATGATGGAACCTACCAGTGGGAAGAATGGGATGAGCCACAGATAACTGTACATCAAACTCTCCTATTAGCTGAAACACCCGTAACAGTGGATTGTGCTACCACTTGAGGATATTAAAATCGTCGACTTCGATCGAATCTTTATTACGGAAGAATGCGATCATTAAAGCCAGACCTACAGCCGCTTCAGCAGCAGCAACCGTCATAACAAAAAAGACAAAGATCTGACCATCCATATTGCCGACGTGCCGTGACAGGGCAATAAAGGTCAGGTTTACCGAGTTAAGCATCACCTCAATACACATAAAGATGACAATAGCGTTTTTCCGGGTCAGCACACCGAAGGTCCCAATGGCGAACAGGATGGCGCTTAACAGCAGGTAGTGATTTACGGTAATCATGATCTATCTCCCGAGGCAATCTCAATTAAACTTTGCGTTTTGAGAGAATAACAGCGCCGACTATTGCAACCAGCAGCAGTATCGATGCAATCTCAAAAGGAAGCAGAAAATCAACAAACATGGCCCTACCGATCAACTCGGTGTGTCCGTAGCTGGCAATAACCTCGCTGGTGATTTCACCACCGGTCGCGGACGCTTCACCAGCCCGCACAAAATAATTGGTCAAAAACAGCAGCAGAACCGAAAGGACCCCGCCACCCACCAACGCATGCGTGTAGCGAGTCTTCACTGCTAAACCGAGGTTCAGCAACATGATGACGAACACAATCAACACCATGATCGCCCCGGCATAGACCATAATCTGAATCGCCGCCATGAACGGCGCATCGAGCATGACATAAAACACAGCCAAGCAGATAAAGGTGGTCACCAGGTTCAACGCACTGTTGACTGGGTTGCGGCACTTGGTCACAAAAAAGGCCGAAACAATCGCAACAATAGCAGTAAGGTAAAAAAGAAAGGCTTCCATGATAACGCAGCTCCTTGTTACGACTTGAGAAGACGTTCTTTATCGAATTTAAAATCTTCCCGCTTGAAGTTCGCCAGCTCATAAGCACTGGTCATTTCAATCGCCTCGACCGGACAGGCTTCGACACAGTAGCCGCAGAAAATACAGCGCAGCATATCGATTTCGTAGACCTTGGGATACTTTTCACCCTTGTCGTTCTCCGCCGATTCGACAGTAATACATTTGGCCGGGCAAACAGTCGGGCAAAGGTAGCAGGCCACGCACTTTTCGCGGTCAGCGGTCGGAACCAGGCGATGAAGGCCACGGAAGCGAGGCGAAATTTCCAACTTCTGCTTTGGGTACTCAACTGTCGTGCTATTCCCCGGCAGCAGATGCTTCAGTGTAATACTCAAGCCTTTGGCAAACTCTTTAAACATATCTATCCTCTACGCAACTTGTGGTTACTGCCAGAGCAGGACGGCAAAACCCGTGAATACGATATTAGCCAGTGCCAGGGGCAGCATAATCTTCCAGCCCAGATACATCAGCTGATCATAACGTAGGCGTGGGAAGGTCGCCCGGATCCAGATGAAGAAGAACATGAAAGCGAAGACCTTGATCAGGAAGTTGATCCAGCCGTAAAAGGGTCCGCCCCAACCGCCCCAGAACAAAGTCGCACCGATTGCCGAAACAGTGATCATATTGGCGTACTCGGCCATGAAGAACAGGGCGTATTTCATGGATGAGTATTCGGTGCAGAAACCAGAAACCAGCTCGGTCTCTGCTTCAGGAAGGTCGAAGGGAGTCCGATTTATCTCGGCCATGGAACCGACCACAAACAGCATGAACGCCAGCGGCTGTGAAAAAACAAACCAGTTCGGCAGCCAGCTCAATGAATCGATACCCCATAACGGACCCTGCTGGGCCAGCACAATTCCGCGCATACTAAGGGTTTCAGAGAGCATGAAAATGGCCACGATTGACAGCCCTGCAGCCAATTCGTAGGAGATCATCTGAGCCGTAGAACGAATCCCACCCAGCAGTGAATATTTACTGTTGGATGCCAGCCCGGCAAGCACGATACCGTAAACCCCCAGTCCAGCCATCGCCAGAATGAAGAGGACACCGATATTGAGATCGGAGATCTGCATCGGCACGGTGTACAGGACATCATGATAGGTAAACTGGATGTCACCACCGAAAGGCACCACACAGATCGCCACAAAGGCCGGGGCCAGGATCATCATCGGCGCCAGGATAAAGGCAAACCAATGCGCCTGCGCCGGAATGATGTCCTCTTTAAAGAACAGCTTGAGACCATCGGCAATTGGCTGCAGCAACCCCTTCGGACCGGTCAATGTTGGTCCAAGACGAGTCTGCATGCGGCCAATGATTTTCCGTTCAGCATAAGTGGCATAGGCAACGATCAGCAGCATTACCACGAATGCAACCACGATCTTCAATAACATGGCCACTGTGAACAGCAGGGGTGTTTTCGAGAGTGTCAGAACTTCTGGCGTCATGACCATCCTCATCCTTCGTCAGTCTATGGCATTTCTGCCGATTTCAGCCGGCTGCGACCACCGACAATCCAAAATAACCGAATTAGCCTTTTTCCACTTCAACCGCGATCACAGCCTGACCAGTATAAATTCTGTTCAGTCCAAGCGCCGGGAAGTGATAAGGAGCAAACAACACTCCTTGCGGCAGCCGCCGGTCAATCTTCACCTTGGCCTGAATTTCACCGCCCTCGGCTTTGAGTTTGAGCATATCGCCTTCGGCGACCTTCAGTTCCACCGCATCATCACGGCAGAGCTCCACATAGGGCTCGGGAACCACAGCCAATGGCCCTTTGGCATGAACCGAAACGGTTCCGCTGTGGTACAGGGCGCTGCCGACCAGCAACTGATAAGGTGCGTCAAGCCCTTGTCCAGCGGCGACCGGGATCAGTTTTCTGTTCACCGGCGTCAGGGTTTCACCGCCCCAGACATGCCCCTGGGGACCAATCTGCTCCACGCTGATACCTGCATAACCCGGAACTTCTGCACTCAGTGCTGCAAAAGCGGCAGCGGGAGTCGCAGGAACCGAACTGCCCAGAGCTTTGAGCAAACTCTGCAGAATGGCAAAGTCGGTTTTCGCCTCGCCGGGAGACTTGATCCCGACCCGCAGGCGTTGAATACGCCGCTCGGCATTGGTAAAGGTACCGTCTTTTTCCGCAAAGGATGCCGCTGGCAGAACGACATCGGCGGTTTTGGCGGTAGCGCTCAGGAACAGGTCCTGGACCACGGTAAAGGACTTCTCAAGAGCCTGCTCGACCAGGGAGCGATCCGGATAGGACACCAGTGGATCTTCGCCGAGCAGATAGAGCGCTTTCAGCTCACCCGCTGCTGCGGCACGCAACATCGGCTTAACTCCCAGGCCTGCTTCACCCGGCAGAATCCCCAGATCGATGGCGCCCTGGCTGTTAGCCTTCTCACCGCAGACATAAAGTCCGGAGCCGGGACGTCCGGCGATACCGGTGAGCAGGGCCAGGTTAGCGGCGGCAATCCCAAGTTCTTTGCTATAGGCGGTGTAAGGCAGGCCATAGGCAAGCAGAATTGCTGCATTTTCTGCCGCGGCCAGCTCCCGGGCAGTCTGCTGGATCGCCTCGGCGGCAACTCCGGTAACGGCGGCAACCTGTTCCGGACTGTAGTCTTTCAGAGCGACTGTCAGTTCGGCCAGCCCCTCCAGACCATCAGCCTTGACCAAGTCTTCGGCGATCAGGACATGACACAGGGCGTTCAGAACATTCAACTCCAGACCCGGTTTGTGCAGCAGGGTCCGGGCATGAGGCAAACGGCCGAATTTACCGACTTTGTCGGCAATCACCGATAGTTTGGCCTCATTCCGCCGAATCGCCTGATTCACCACCATCCCGAACACCGGATGAGTCTCGTAAAAATCGGAGCGGATCGACAGAATAGCCTGGCAGTTTTCCACCTGCGGGAAGGTCGCGGTCGAAGCCTGAATCCCAAGAGTCTCTTTGAGCCCTTCGGTCACCCCCCGGTAGCATTCACCGCCGGAATGATCGAGATTGGCGGTACCGACTGCCTTGGCCAGATTTTTAACCAGGAACAGCTCTTCGTTACTGAGGCGAGCCCCGGAAATAATACCGACCTGCTCACCAGCCTCTTTCAGTCCTGCTACTACTGCAGCCAACGCTTCGTCCCAGCTAGCTTCCTTAAGCTGCCCGTCACGCCGCACCAGCGGTTTGGTCAAGCGCTCCTTGCTGTTGACATAGGAGTAACCGAAGCGGCCACGGATACAGAGATTACCGTCATTGACACCGGTTTTGTCGTTGAAGCGGATGGTCTGCACTTCGTTGTCCTTGACCCCGAAAGTAACCGTACAACCGTTTCCACAATAACCGCAGACTGAGTCAACCTCTTTGAGCTGCCAGGGGCGAGCCTTGAATTTAAACGGCCGTGGCAAAATGGCGCCAACCGGACACATGGAGACGCACTGACCGCAGAACTCGCAATTCAAACCACGATCAAAAGCCGTGGCAATCTTGGTTTCAAAGCCCCGGTTAATAAATGAGTAAGATCCGTAACCGACGATTTCGTCACAGACCCGCACACATTTGCCACACAGCACACAGCGGTTCATGTTGCGCTCGATCAAAGGATTAATCTCATCCTTGGGCAGATCGAACTTTTCACCGACGAAACGGTTGGCAACGACCTCATACTCATAAGTCAGGTCCTGCAGATCGCATTCCCCGCCCTTATCGCAGACCGGACAGTCGACAACGTGATTGACCAACAGAAACTCAAGCACCGTCTTGCGCACTTTGCGAATTTCATCGGACATGGTGGTGACAACCATCCCCTCGGTAACCGGGGTGGTACAGGACGGAATCAGACGGCCCTTCATCTGCTCCACTTCCACCAAACAAATGCGGCAGGCACCGTAAGGAAGAAGTTTTTTGGCGTAGCAAAGCACGGGAATATAAATCCCGTTCTCTTTGGCGGCCTGGTATATCGTGGACGTCTTACTTGTTGTTATCTGTTTTCCGTCAATCGTTAGATTAACCATCTTGACCTCGTATTGCCCAAGCAGGGTATGCGTTTACTCGATAGCCATGAATCGGCAGGCGTCATAGCAGGATGTACAGCGGGTACATTTGTTCAGGTCGATAAAAGCAACCTGGCCTTTTTCCCAGGTGATCGCCTCAACCGGACAGACCCTGGGGCACATGCCGCATTTTTTACACTTGTCTTCAACCACCCGGAAGTGCAGTAACGGCTTACATGAGTGCGACGGGCATTCCTTCTCTTTGATATGGGCCTCATACTCATGACGGAAATAACGAATCGTTGAAAGAACCGGGTTCGGAGCCGTCTGCCCAAGCCCGCACAGAGAACTCTTCTTGATATCGTAGGCCATATCCTGGAGCAGCTCGATATCACCCTCACGCCCTTTGCCTTCGGTGATCCGCTCAAGGATTTCCAGCATGATTTTCAGACCGATACGGCAGGGGATACACTTCCCGCATGATTCGACCCGGGTAAAATTCAGAAAGAAGCGGGCGATGTCGACCATACAGGTCGTTTCGTCCATAACCACCAGACCGCCCGAACCCATCATGGCGCCGGCCTTGATCAGTGAATCGTAATCAACTTCGGCATCCAGGGCCTCAGCCGGCAGACAACCGCCGGACGGCCCCCCTGCCTGAACCGCTTTAAACTTGCGGTTGTTGAGGATGCCGCCGCAGACATCGTAGATAACCTCTTTCATCATGGTTCCGGCAGGAACCTCGACCAGACCGGTGTGCTTGACTTTACCGGTCAGGGCGAAAATTTTGGTTCCCTTGGTCCCTTCGGTGCCAATGCTGGAATACCAGTCGGCGCCGTTATAAAAGATGTAGGAAACGTTGGCGTAGGTCTCGACGTTATTAATATTGGTCGGTTTGCCCCACAGTCCCCGCACCGCTGGGAACGGCGGCCGCGGCCGCGACATGCCCCGCTGTCCTTCGATGGACGCCATCAGGGCCGTCTCCTCACCACAGACAAAGGCACCGGCACCGGCCTTGATGCGCATGTCCAGGTCGAAGCCGAGCCCCATGCAGTTTTTCCCCAGGAAGCCTTTTTCGTAACAGGTATCGATGGCCATCTGTAACCGCTTGATGGCCAGGGGATATTCAGCGCGGACATAAACATAGGCGAAACTACAGCCGATGGCATAAGCGCCGATCATCATCCCTTCAATGAGACCGTAGGGGTCACCTTCCAGGATCGAACGGTCCATAAACGCGCCCGGGTCACCTTCATCAGCATTACAGATCAGGTACTTTTCGGTGCCCGGCGATGCTTTGGCAAAGGTCCATTTCATTCCGGTCGGGAAACCGCCGCCCCCGCGTCCCCGCAAGCCTGATTTCTTGACTTCGCTGATGACCTCGTCCGGAGACATGGAGACCGCTTTTTTGATCCCCTGGAAGCCCCGGTGGGCAAGAAAATCATCCAGACTCTCGGCATCAATGGTTCCGCACCGGGAAAAGATGATCCGTTGCTGTTTCTCAAGGAACTTGTGGTAATAGGGGCCAGCCACCTTCTTGGAGACGGGTTCCTCCCCCAGGATATGCTCCTCGACAATCTGCGGGACCAGCTCCGGGGTGACAAAATCATAGGTCACCGGCTCCTGACCAGGCATGCAGATGTCCACCAGCACATCATTGGCGCACAGTCCACGACAACCGGTACCGTTGACATCACAGGCTTTGCCTATTTTTCCGGCGACACCCTGCTTTTCAAATTCCGCTTCGAAAGCGGCGACCACATCTGCTGCGCCGGAGGCTAGCCCCCCGGTCCCAGTACAGATCAGAACTTTCATGTTTTCAGCAGTTTCGGACATAAAGCCTTCCTCAATACCGAGTACGGTGTATAACTTGAATCAGTCCATAGCCTGATATTTAGCGATAACTTCATCCATCTTCTGCACTGTCATACTGCCGTAAGTCGCATCATTGACCATGATGACCGGCGCCATGCCGCAGGCACCGATACAGGCCACATATTCGGCAGTAAATTTCAGGTCAGGTGTGGTTTCCGCATGGGCGACTCCAAGCCGGTCCTTGAGGGTCTCGCCGATCCGGCCGGCCCCCTTGACGTGGCAGGCTGTTCCCATACAGACCCGGATGATATATTTACCCCGCGGTTTGAGATGGAACTGCGCGTAAAAGGTCAGCACTCCGTAAATCTGACTGGCATAGACATTCAGACGCTCGGCAGCAAGGTGAACGGTCTCCTCCGGAACATAACCATAGGCTTCCTGAATGCCCTGCAAAACCGGCATCAAGTTACCATGCATATCCAGATACTTGTCGATAACCTCATTCGCTGCGGTCAGATCGACTTCCTGCGTTTCGACCTGTTCCTGAACCTGCTCGGTGTTTTCTGTCATAACGTCCTCTTGCACACCTATTTGATTAACGATCGATTTCACCGAGAACGACATCAAGCGTTCCGATTACGGCGATAACGTCGGCCAGCATTTTTCCTTCAACCATCTGCGGCAAGGCCTGGAGGTTGACGAAGGAAGGCGGGCGGATGCGCATCCGATACGGATGGGTCGAGCCATCCGAAACCAGGTAATAACCCAATTCGCCTTTGGGAGCCTCAACGCTCTGGAATACTTCGCCAGGTTCCGGCTTGAAGCCCTCGGAGATAATCTTGAAGTGGTGAATCAACCCTTCGATGGTATTGACAACATCCTGCTTCGGCGGCAGCACGATTTGCGGGCAATCGGCGAGCACCGGACCAGGCTTAAGCTTGTCCAGTGCCTGGAGAATAATCCGGCTGGCCTGGCGCATTTCGTCGAGACGGACCTTGTAACGGGCAAAGGTATCGCCTTCGTCCCGGACCGGTACTTCGAAATCATATTCTTCATAGCCACAATAGGGATTATCGCGACGCAGATCCCAATCGACCCCGGAGCCGCGCAAGGCCGGCCCGGTCAGGCCGACATCAATGGCTGCTTCGGCACTGATGTGGCCGACGCCGATAGTCCGTTTCTGCCAAATCTTGTTGCCGGTCAGCAGCCCCTCATATTCTTCGATATGGGCAGGCATTGATTCGGCGAAGGTGCGGATCTCCTGCTCCAGGCCATCGGGCAGATCAGCGGACAGGCCACCGACCCGGAAATAGCTGGAAGTCATTCGCGCACCGGAAACCTTTTCGTAGATATCCATGATGCATTCGCGTTCACGGAAGCAATACAGAAAGACGGTCATCGCACCGATATCCAAGGCGTGGGTGGCCAGCCAGACCAGGTGGCTTTTCAGCCGGGTCAGCTCCGCCATAATCACCCGGACCCGCTGGGCCCGTTCTGGAATTTTGTCCGTTATTCCGAGTAACTTTTCAACCGCCAGAACATAGCCGAGATTGTTGCTCATCGGGGCCAGGTAATCCAACCGGTCGGTCAACGGAATCACCTGATGATAGGTCCGGTGCTCCGAAAGCTTTTCTACCCCGCGATGGAGAAACCCGATATGGGGAGTCGCCTTCTTGACAATCTCGCCATCGAGCTCAAGGATCAGCTGCAACACGCCGTGGGTCGACGGGTGCTGGGGCCCCATGTTGATGGTCATTGTTTCGGTGGTATTTGCTGCCATGTTATGCCTCGTCCTGTTAAGGAATATCTAAAATCATTAATTAGGAGAGTCGACCTTGATAAGGCTCGCGATCAGGCCCCTGAAGCGGATAGTCCTTGCGTAACGGGTGACCTTCCCAGTCGACCGGCATGAGAATCCGCCGCGGATCGGGATGATTGTTGAAAACGATCCCCATCAGATCCCAGACTTCCCGTTCCAGCCAGTTCGCTGTCGACCAGACACCGCTGACCGTATCGATGGAAGCAGCCTGCTCTTCAACCGGAGCCTTCAAGCGAATCCGCCGCTTGGTCGTGATGTTATAAAGGTTGTAGACCACCATGAAACGGGGGGCCTGCCCAAGATAATCGACAGAGCAGAGATCACAAAGCAGGTTATAACCGCAATCGTCCCGCATAAAGCTGCAGATAGCCACAATCTGCTCTTTTTTAACGGTGACGGTTGTTTCACCACGATATTCAACAACATCCAGAATCTCCGCGGAGAATCTGCTCTTCAACTTTTCCACAATCGCTTGATCGCTCATTGACTTATCCCTGTTATTGGCAGAGGCGCTCAGGCCTCACGGATGACTTCACCGACGCCGATAGCTGCACCGAAGGTATTGCGTTCCGATCTGATTTTCTCTTGCAGCTTCATCAGGCCGTAGAGCAACCCTTCCGGGCGCGGCGGGCAGCCGGGGATATAGACATCAACCGGCAATGCTTCGTCGATCCCCTGAACCGTACTGTAGGTATCGAAAATTCCGCCGGAGGAAGCACAGGCTCCCATGGCGATGACATAACGCGGCTCCGGCATTTGCTCGTAGACCGTCTGGATAACCGGCAGCATCTTTTTGGTCACGGTCCCGGCGATAATAATGACATCGGCCTGACGTGGTGAGGCACGGAACAGAATACCCATCCGGTCAAGGTCAAAACGGGCAGCACCCGTTGCCATCATCTCGATCGCACAACAGGCCAGCCCGAAAGTCATCGGCCACATGGAACTGGCACGCGACCAGTTGACCAATTTGTCCAGACTCGTTGTAATAAAGCCGCTGCCAAGCGTTTTGGGCTGCTCTACTCCCATTCCAGAGCTCCTTTTTTCCATACATAGATAAAGCCGACGAGAAGGATAATGATAAACACTCCCATCTCCATAAAGCCGAAAATCCCCAGGCGCTTAAACATAATGGCCCACGGATAAAGAAAAACGGCTTCAATATCGAAGAGAATGAAAAGCATGGCGATAATATAGAATTTGATGGAGAAACGCTCTTGAGCCGAACCGATCAAAGGCATTCCACATTCGTACGGTGCCAGCTTGACCGCACTGGGCTTTTTCACCCCGATAAGGCGGGACAGAATCACCGAGCCGATTGAAAAAGCGAAGGCGATGCCGATCACGACCAGAATCGGCAAGTAAATATCCAGCATAGAAACCGCTCCTTCCATTGAAGAAATTGGACCTCTTGCCGTGTCCATTGAAATAGATAGAACATGTCACAGCGTGTGGAAAATTAGGACACTTCACGGCGACATGTCAAGCAAAAAATACAGTATACAGTATGCAATTAACCCGACCGTTTTGATCTTCTTTTCGGCCGATATTACTGAAGTTTTGAATATTTATGATTTCTTTAAAGAGGGGAAATTGCAACGGCTGCGGAACGCGACCGCACCGACCATTAAATAAAACCCTGTTTGTTTGTGATAATTCAGAGCTACATTTCCTGCTTTTTCAAGCCCAATAATCACGCCGGTAATTAAAGCACAGATCGGGAAAGCTTTCCAACTATAAAATAATACTACCCAAAAGGACAAAAAATCCGCAAAGCAGGATATTATTTCCCAAAAATCGAAATCCTGCCAACCATCCCTTCACCGGGCGGCATCATCGCCTCCAGTGTCCTGTTTGGTGAGTTGTTGGTATAAATTCTGAGTCATTTTTCCTGCTGACAAGGCGTGCCGCCGCAGGCCTGGCCAAAGCCAAGCCGAGAAGGCAGAACGTAGACAGCAGTAAAAAGGGTTAGAATTGGGCTATAGAACTAACCACACAGAACACTAGGCACTGCCGCTCCCAGGTAAGCGCCAGCTCAAAACCAGCCGGACCTTATGAGCAGCAATGAAGCCTAACCAGCCGCAACAATCAATGCGCTCAGCTCGTCCCCGGCAAAGCAGTACTGCTGCTTGCAATATTCGCAGGTCACCGTCACCTCCGGCTGGTCGGCCGCCAGCGCCTCCAACTCCTGCCTGCCGAAGCCGATCAGCATCTGCTCAATCCGGCCACGGCTGCAGGGGCAGTGGAAACTCAACTCGGTGGTTTCCTGCACCCGGAAGGCCAGACTACCAAAAAGCCGGGTCGCAATCTCCGTCGGCGTCATACCTTCCCGCAGCATGCTGGTGGTCGGCGGCAGTTGCTTGATTCTGGCGATCATCTGCTCAACCTGACCTTCATCCCCCGGAGGCAGGGCCTGCACCAGGAAACCACCAGCCACGGCAACCCGCCCCTGCTGGTCCAACTCAACCCCCAGGCCGAGACTGGAAGGGACCTGCTCCGAACTGCTCAAGTACCAGGCAAGGTCCTCGGCAATCTCACTGCTTTGCAGCTGTACCATACTCTGATAAGGATTCTTCAGGCCGAGATCCTTCCAGACATGAAGAAATCCGGCCTTGCCAATGGCGCCGGCCACATCGAAGCGGCCGTCTCTGGGTGGCAGATTGGTCACCGGGTTGGCAACCGAACCACGCACTCGGCCAGCGGCATCCGCCTCCACCCGCAACTTCCCAAGCGGTCCATTCCCTTCCACCAGCAGGGCCAGCCGTTGCTGCCCCTTGAGCAGACACCCCAGCAACGCGCCACCGGTCAACAGGCGCCCCAACGCCACCGAAGCCGTGACATCAGTCTGTTGGGCCGTGCAAACCGTGTTTACCAGGTCGCTGGTTACCGCCACCACCCCACGCAGCAATCCATCTTCACTGACGACTCGAACAAGATGATCCTTCATTTCTGTTTCAACCTCATAGCCTCTTCTAAATTTGTTTTTCGCCCGCTCGCTATCGGACTGCCGCCCGTCTCACCCACAAGTTCAGTTTCTCAGCCGATAGCCCTTACCAATCATCCAGGCTGCCCAGACGAACAGCCCGCCGGCCATGGACAGGCTGACCCCGAAAGAGACCAGGAAACTGGTATCACCGACCCCGATAACGGCATGGCGGAAACCATCGATCAGATAAAAAAGCGGGTTCAGGTAAGACAGTTTGGCCCAGTGGGCCGGCAGGATGGAGATCGGATAAAACACCCCGCCCAGGTAAATCAATGGCAGGATCAAGAAATTGCTGAACATCGACAGCGTATCAAAATTGTGCGCGTAAATCGCCGCGATCAGCCCGAACTGGGCAAACAGAAAGCTGGCAATCATGGCCATCAGCGCCGCCAACAGTGGAGAGGTCCAAGGCAACTGAGCAAAAAAGGTCGAGATAATCAGCACCACGCTCCCGACCAGCAGTCCCCGTAGCATGGCTGCCAGGGTATAGGCCAAAATGAATTGTGGCGGCGTAACCGGGGTCACCAGCAGATCGACAATCCCCCCCAGATAGCGGGACATGAACAGGGATGACGACGTGTTGGCAAAGGAGTTATTGATCACTCCCATGATAATCAGTCCAGGAATGACAAACTGGGCATAACTGAACCCTTCGAGGACACTCAATCTATTGCCGAGCGTGGCTCCGAACACAAACAGGTACAGCGACGCGGTCACGATTGGGGTGAGCAGGGTTTGTTTGGCAACCCGCAGAAAACGCAGAACCTCTTTGCTGAATAAGGTATAAAAAGGTAACCAGGGGTAAAAACGGTTATTTGAGTCAGTCACCATGGGCACCTCCATTGACTCCGGTCAACTGGATAAAGACCTCTTCCAGGCCGCTCTGATCAGTCTCGATATCGCGGATTTTAAACCCGAGCCGACACACCTGGCCGAGCAGATCGCCGGCACTGTCCCCGGCAGGAAGATTCAGCAGCAGTTCCTTGCCGTCCCCTTTGAGGCGCGGTGAATAGGCATCCAGACCGGTGGGCATTTCCGGCAAGGGTTGCTCCAGCCAGAAGCGGATCTGCCGATTGGAAAGTCGCCGCACCAGTTCATGGGTCGCTTCCATGGCGATCAGGTCACCATGATTCATAATGGCGATACGATCACACATCTGCTCCGCCTCTTCCAGATAATGGGTGGTCAGCAGAATGGTGGTGCCATGCTCATTGATCTCGCGAACGAACTCCCACAGACCATGACGCAGCTCGACATCCACACCGGCGGTCGGCTCGTCAAGGATCAACAGCCTGGGCCGATGAATCAACGCCTTGGCAATCATAAAGCGCCGCTTCATCCCACCGGAGAGCTTGATCATGATCTTGTCCAGATGCGGGCGCAGGTCAAGGCGGTCAATCAGCAGGTTGCGCCAGTCCGGATCGTCCTTGACACCGTAATAGCCGGCGTGCATTTTCAAGGCCTGGCCGATAGTAAAGAAATTATCGGTCACGATCTCCTGATGGACCACCCCGAGCAGCCGCCGGGTGTGCCGGTAGTCGCGCCGGTTGTCATGACCAAACGCGGCAATCCGCCCGCCGCCGATGCGCGATACCCCGGCAATCATGTTGATGATGGTACTCTTGCCGGCGCCGTTGGGACCGAGCAGGCCGAAGATTTCACCATCTTCAATGGCAAAACTGACCCCGTTGACCGCGACTTTTCCATCAAACGATTTGTATAGGTTTTCTATCTCCAAAGCATTCATGGCGCGACTATACCTCTCCCCATGCCACCTGACAAGTCATCAGCACAGAGAAAGCGGTACCCACCCTTGATTCAATGGATACCGCGCTCAGGACAATACCTTGACTTGCCCTGCGAACCATGCCGATGATAATGAGTAGCAAGAAGTTTACCACGATGACACAGAGGTCGCTGCCGGAGGAAAAATGGCCCAAACCTTTCGGACAATCCGTTCCTATCTGCTCGCCCGGTTTTATGACCGGGCCATGGCTGGCGTTGAAAAACGCTGCCTCAGCGTCTGGCGGCGCGAACTGCTCCATCGGGCGCAAGGGGACCTGCTTGAGATCGGAGCCGGAACCGGCCTGAATCTCCAGTATTATCCGCTGGAGCAATTGCGGGTCTGGTTGAGCGAACCGGACCGGCTGATGCGTCGCCAATTGGCCCGGAAAACAGCCAATCTCCCGGGCGGCCGGATTCAGCTCAAACCCTGGCCTGCCGAGACCATTGCCATGCCGGATGCCTCCTTTGACACCGTTGTCTCAACCCTGGTACTGTGCTCGGTCAACGATCTCGCCACCAGCCTGGAGGAAATATTTCGTCTGCTGCGCCCCGGTGGCCGATTGCTATTTCTGGAACATGTCATTGCCGAGCAGCCCGGACTTCGCCGCTGGCAGCAACGGATTGAACCCTTCTGGAGCTGCTGCGCCGGGAATTGTCGGTTGACCCGTGATACTGCCGCAGCCATTTGCGCCGCCGGACTGGAGATGGAACAGTTGATCGAAGCACCGCTCTGCGGCGCTCCGGCTTTTGTGAACAGAACCATCCGCGGCAGCGCCCGCAAACCCTAACTCCTCACTGGAGGGGAATCATCTATGGACCTGACCACTCCGGCTCTGCTGTTCCCGGCTATTTCATTGCTACTGTTGGCCTACACCAACCGTTTCCTGGTCCTTGCCCAGTTGATCCGCCAGCTCCACAGCCAGCGAGAGGCGATGACCGAAATGGTCATTCGCCAGATCAGCAACCTGCGGCTGCGACTGATTCTGATCAAAGCCATGCAAGGACTCGGAGTCCTCAGCTTTCTGCTCTGCGTGCTGACCATGTTGTTGCTATTTCTGAAGTGGCTGGTTCCGGCCGAATGGATTTTTGCCATCAGCATCTGCCTGCTGGCGCTGTCTCTGCTCTGTTCATTGTTGGAAATCGCCATTAGTACCAAAGCGATCGAAATCGAACTGGAAGATCTGGAGAACCTGGCTGACGAAGAGAAATCTCTGTAGCGAAAGGTTTAGGGAGAGGGGACGAACGGGTGCAAAGAGCAGCCGGCGCCTTGCCCGGACGAGCTCGACCCACCCTCCGCGAAGCCGTTGGCGAACCGGTCAATCCACCAACTTATCCAGTTCCGCCAGGATCTCTTTCTGCTCCTGAATCTGCTCGTGGTAGTAGTTCCAGATGTGATAGCTCTGCAGGCCAAGGATAGTCAGGCCGACCACGAAAACCGCCCAGAAATTCTCCTCCAGGGAATAGGTCAGGTGATAGAAGCCGTAAAAGCCTCCGAGATAGGCAAAATGTGGCAGCCCGCTAGCAGGTTTTTTATTCCCGGCCATCTGGGTCAACACCATGATCAGGGCGGAAAAAGCATACACCACCAGAGCCCAGTTGATCATATAGGGGTTCGGTCCCTTGCCGAGAAAGGCACGCACCTCTTCGCTCAACGAAGGCAGAATCGCAAAATCCCGAAACGCCGCCATACTCAGCAAAGTGAACAGGGCAAGCAACCAAAGACCGGAGCTGGAGCGTAATTCAAGCCTCTTGATCTTGGCCTGAACCTGTTTCCGCAACGGATTGATGTCCGGCAGGGGCTCCTCCGGTTCGTGATTCGTCGGGTCGATCATCTGACTCCCTACCTGCGGGTTCCAATGCTTTCAAATCCTGCCAGGCCTGATCCCTCTGTCTGACCAGGGTACGAAAATCACGGTTTAATTTGCCCAGTTTGTGATCTGATTCAGGCAGATCCGCCTCAGCCGTCCCTGTGGCGGCCTGTTCTACATTATAAGTCAAGCGCAAGATCGGGAGAAAGAGATTCATCCTGAGCAGTGCAGTGACCCCGCCAACGGTCAGGAACAGGACCATGACACTGAAAGCTATCATTCGACTTCTGAGCAGAGCAAGGGTTTTTTCCAAGTTGGCGCTGGACAGGCCGATACTTAAGAAACCAAGCACCGGCTCACTATCGGCATGAAAATGACAAGCGGCGGTGGAACACTGGGGCTCGTTGAGAATAGGCATGGTTACGGCGATAAAGCCGTTATCGTGATCGACTTTGTACTGAGTCGACTCCCGCTCTGGATGGCCATCCTTCATCAGTGAAGTCGACCAGCGGTCCACTTCGGGGGCAAAGGTTTTACCGACCGGTTCCTGCTCGAAATCGGAAAATTTAGGGGTTCCCTGCGGGTCATAAATCCGGACCCGCTCGACCCCGTCAAGAGTATCGACATTGGCCAGAATATTACGCAACGAATCCCGATCATCCTCCATCATTGCATAATGGGTCGATTTATAGACCGTAACGACCAGATCATCCACATGCCTGACTGCTTCGGCAGTCATGTCCGACTTGATAAAAGAATACAGGAGCAGACAGCCGAAGATGACAAAGCCGGTGACAGCTATTGTGACCGGCACAATAGCCCTGGCAATCAGATTATCAAACATACTCCCTCTCTTTTCGTGGTCCCGGGACGAACGTTAGCCCGCCCGGGACCGCCGGCGTCAGGCACTTGCAGATACTTCTTCTCTTGCTATCGTCGCCGGAACCTTAGCTTCAGCTTCCACCGGGCTGTTTTTCAGCTGGTAGAGGATCGGTAACCGGTTCAGGATAAAGCGATAAGTGGTCACGTAAATGGCAAAAATGGTGATCGAAATTATCACTTCCAGCATATGGGGAATCTCCTGATAGAGATTCCAGTTAAAAGCGATCAGGGCAGTGTTGAGCCGGTTCAGCAGAATTCCCAGGACTGTGATCAATGCCCCGAGCCGGCACACCCCGACCAGCCGATGATGGATACCGAAAGACAACAGAATTAATGGGAGAATAACACCGAAGCAGATCTCAAACAACCACCAAGCCCCCCAACCGGTGGCCAGATAGGCCCATTCGTTGTCATGGGCAACGGCCAGGAATTTGATGAACAGATAGGTGATCAAACCCATCACCGCCCCTTTGGCAAGGGAGATGGTGATGCGGTCAAGGCTCTCGATAAACCGCTGATCACAGCGCCAGCGCATGGTATAGAAGACCACCGTACTGACCGTGATCACCATGCACAGCCCGGCCGGGATCGACGAGACGAAAAAATGAATCCACTGGAAAGCTGCCGAGTACCAGAGCGGATGGACCTTGCCGGGTGCATACAAAAACAACGCTCCCAATGCTCCCTGATGCAGGGTCGACAAGATGATCCCGGCCACGGTCAAGCCCACGGTCCCCTTGCGGATGAATTCATAGCCGCGAGAAAAGCCGATCCACTCAAAAAAGGCGGTCGATACTTCGGCAACCTGCACCGACAGATAGGTGGCCACATGCCAGCCGACCAGGAACAGGACGGCCGCCGGTCCCCAGGAATAGACCATGGGATAGGCCAGTCGCCAGGGCTGGCCCAGATCGACCAGCAGGTAAACCACCGCAAAGAAATAACCGAGCAAACCGTTGAGCAGAGCCAGCCGCTCAATCGGCTCGAAATCATGGCGCCCGAAAATCTCCACAGTGGTGCCGAGCATGAACCCGGACGCTGACAACGGCACCATGCAGAACAAGCCGAAGCCGAGGAACAGGCCCCAGGGGTAATCATAAGAGCTGTGGGTCACTGCTCCCAGCCCGAAAATATAGCGATAGATAATCGCCGGAATACCAATGGCAAAAATAATCGCCAGCAGCCAGTTGAATTTATTTCGCAGCACTTGACCGAGATATTGATCCAGCGTCAGGCCGAGCAGCAGCTTTTCCATCAGGGTCCATTTCTGCCCGTTCGGCTTGACGGCCGAATCATGCGGTTTGACTCCGTAGGTTGCTAATTTTTTCATGATCAGTGATCCTCCCGCCCGTCATTGCTGTGATCGTCTTCATGCCCGTGAGACTTCTTCCCCTTGGTTGCCAGCAGATGGAAACCCGTGAACAGGGCTGGCCAGATCGCCAGCACCATCGGCACGATGGCAAGAAAGTCTTTAACATTGTTGATGATTGGATGTTTCGGCAACGAGGTGCTGAAACCGGCTTCCTCAAAAGGTACGCTGGAAATGTAGAACCAGCCGGTGCCTCCGACTTCCTTGTCCCCATAGACCTGATCAACATATTTCTCGGGATTTTTCCTGATCCGCTCATAGGCGATCTTCATCAATTTTTTGCGCTTGCCGAAGGTCATAACCTGTTGTGGGCAGCTCTCCACACAGGCCGGCGGCTGACCTTTTTTCAAGCGGGTGTCATAGCAGAAGATGCACTTCTTGATCACCGGATTGAAAGCAGAGCTGTAGGTATAGGCTGGTATCCCGAAGGGGCAGGCGATCATGCAGTTGCGGCAGCCGACACAGACCTTGGAGTTATAAATAACCGCGCCCTCGGGCGTTTTGGTATAGGCGTTGACGAAGCAAGAGGTCAGACAGGCCGGCTCGTTACAGTGGTTACATTGGATTTTCCGGTACACCGGCTGAGCGGAATCGGTCGGCTCATAACGGTTGACCACGGTGTAGGCCTTCTCGGTGGTGCGCCTTTTCTGCCCGTGCTTGATCTCATCGAACACCGAATAATCATCAAACGGCTTATCCGGAGCCGGCAGATTCTGTTCCTTGTTACAGGCGGCTTCACAGGTTCGGCAGCCGATACAGCGGGTCAGGTCAACCAGCACACCCATTCCATCCGGGAAACCTTCAAACGAACCCGCAGCCAACGCCTTTTTGGCCGGAGTCATCATTACAGCGGCGCTCCCTGCCACGCTGCCGGCTAAAAATTTTCTCCGTGTAATTTTACTCATGACGAAATCTCCTTGATAGTGCCCCTGGATTCAAAATTATCCTTGTTAATGATGTTCTGATCCGCCTGCGGCCGGCTCAGGGGCGAACTTTCCAGAACGATAAAACTTATTTCCGGCTTCCGTCCTGGCGTGACAATCCTCACACCCGGTCGGGCCGTCCATGGCCCGGTGACAACCGAGACAATTCAAATGATAAGCCGCTTTAAGGTTGGGTTTATCGTCATGAAAGTGATATTCAGTGGCTGTTTTTTGCAGGTTTTCCGCACTCCCGGCATCGGCGCTGTGGCAGTCTTGACAGGCCACCACATCCATCTCCTGCTCGGCATTGTGGCACTTGCCGCAATACTCGTTGACCACCGGGGCTCCGGTGGTATGGTGATGACACTCGGCACAGCTTTCCGTGACATCGACATGGAACGCATGATCAAATTCAACGGGTCCAAAAAGATTCTCCAGCGAGGAAATTTCCACCTCCTCGGGAAAATCCTCCATTGCATAACAGCTCAAAGCTACCGAAAGACTCAATGCCGCGATCGCCAGTACCTTGATTAGCTGTTTTCCTGGGTTGACCATAACCTCTACTCCTTGCCTCGCAAATGAATTGCGCTCGGAACCTTCCGGCGCTCCGCTCCAATGCTTACATTTCATGCCATGGAATCAATCTTCGCCGCCGCCATGGATATACCGGTAAAAAATGGGGAAGATGCTGAACAGCAACAGGCAGATCAGATACTCAAGTCCTTTGATATAGGTGTAGAAATCAACGACCGTATAAATCTGCTCAACACTGCCGACATTCAGAAAAAAATCGATCATGATCATTTTCTCCTTAATTGGGTTGTAGTGTTCTGCTTCACGACATCTGTCTGCCTGAGAGCTGCGTTATTTATGGGTTGCAGCGTCGGTTATTCCAAACAGCGCCGACAGTACCGGGATCAGCTGGGCGGCAGCAGACAAAAAAGATTCACCCTCCTCTCACCGAAACCTTCGGCACCCATTGTCTCGACATGACACTGTCAAATAGCACTTTGCACAAACCGGTCCCCGCATCAGCCAGATTTGCATTCATCTGGTTTTGCAGAGGTTATGCCAGCTCAGTCATTTAAAAAATCATCGCCATAACTAGCTGTTTTAATAAGTCTTTTTAAAAATATCAGGGGTGGAGTGGCAGGCAGAAACGAGCATCCACTGTATAGAATAAACATACAGTGACCGGAAATGCCGTGCCCGGCGTACTGCCTTTAAAAGGATAACAATATGAATATATTGATGTTTCTGCATGAATAAAGATTGTATACAGAGCCGCTATATCACGGCACCACCCCTGCGCAGCCGGACAAAGGGATCGGCGGAGGCCCAGTCGCGAAACCGGGTTATTTTGCCCTTTCCCCGCAAAGAGTGTTCTTTCTTTGTTGAAAATGAGAAAATAACCGGTCATCATGCTGGAAAGCCCTTGTCGTTACCAACATTCTTCAGGGGGGTTTTACTGACGTCAGCAGCTCCGCAAGAGGCTCCGGGAATATTTTTTCTATACACCCATAAGGGCATCGGCAATCCGGTCAGCAGCTGGCGGCCGCAACCACAAGCATTCGTTCAGGGAGCCCTGCCGGCCCCTTCGCGCGGCGGGAACAAAAATAGCGACCACCCATCCTACGACGACGGCCTTTATTACTAGTGCAATTATGTTTAGAATTCACCAGGTTAAGCGACTGCGACAGGAAGTACGATCAGGCGTTGCGACTATTTTCGGAGCGGGACGGGAGATTCGTGGCATTTTCCGGCAATCCGCTTGACGGCACTATTCAACCCCTATTAGTATGAATCGGCGTGAATTTTGCTAATGAATTGACATATCCGTTCGCTCAGCTGAATATAGCAACCTGGGCCAAAACGGAAAATCATTGCATTCAATTTTCTCTGTCAAGCGCGGCACCCCAGATTTATGAGTGAGTCTACTGACCATAAAATCCTCGTCATCGACGACGAAGCCGTTATTCGCGAAGGCCTGCGCCAGACGCTGGTCCTTGAGGGCTATCAGGTCGAAGTTGCCGCCAACGGCAAAGTCGGCATGGATAAACTTCAAAAAGAGGACTTCAGCGCGGTGATCAGCGACCTGAAAATGCCGATCATGAGCGGCATTGATGTGCTGAAAACAATTCAGGTCCTGCAACCGAATGTGCCGGTCATTATCATCACCGGCTTTGCCACCGTCGATTCAGCCGTGGACGCCATGAAAAACGGCGCCTTTGAGTATCTGACCAAACCTTTTTTACCCGATCAGATCGTTGACAAGGTGCGCGCCGCGATCAGGAAAAGAATCCTTTCCCTGGAATCGGAAGTGATCAATGCCCGCCTTCCTGAAGATTCGATAACCAGTTCTTTTATCGGTAAAAGCGCTCCCATGCAGAAGGTTTTCCAGCGGATCCTGCAGGTCGCACCAACCAACAGCACGGTCCTGATCACCGGTGAGAGCGGCACCGGCAAAGAACTGGTCGCGCGGGCCGTACATAACAACAGTCCACGCAAAGACGAACCCTTTGTGGCCGTCGACTGTAACTCGCTACCGGAAAACCTGCTCGAAAGCGAACTGTTCGGTCATGTCAAAGGCTCATTTACCGGGGCAACGCAGTCCAAACCCGGACTGTTTACCGTTGCCGGCGGCGGTACGCTATTTCTTGATGAAATTGCCAATCTGAGCATGGCGACCCAGGCCAAATTGCTGCGGGTGCTGCAACAGCGGGAAGTCACTCCCATCGGCGGCACCAAAGCCAGCCCCATCGACATCCGCCTGATCGCCGCGACCAATCGCGGCCTCGACAAAATGGTTGAAGCCGGAACCTTTCGTGACGATCTCTATTTTCGCCTCAACATCATCCCCATCGAACTGCCGCCGCTCCGCGAACGCGCCGGGGATGTGCCACTGCTGATCAACTTTTTCCTGAAAAAGTTTTCCGAAGAGGTCGGCAAAGGGATCAAGGGGCTCTCCGCCGATGCCCATCTCGCCCTGCATGAATATTCTTTTCCAGGCAATGTCCGGGAGTTGGAAAATATTATCGAACGCGCCGTGGTCCTGACCCAGGGCGAGATGATCCAGCGCGAATGCCTGGAACTCCCGACCAGCCGCAACAACGGCGAAACCAACACCGAGATCTCCGCCCCTCTCAATACCGAAGAGCTCAAAGAAGTTAAACGCAAGGTCCGCGAACAGGCGGTTGAACCCGTCGAAAAAGCCTTCGTTTATGCAGCCCTGGAACGTAACAACTGGAACGTCACCAAAGCTGCTGAAGAAACCGGCATGCTCCGGCCCAACTTCCAGGCCCTGCTGAAAAAACTCGGCATCTCGGTCAAAGATCACATCTCCTGAGCCGCACCGCCCCCCTCGGGTTTCGGCTCATTGCCGTCAACCTGCAGGTCCATGCTTTCCTGGAGGGGAAGAAAAATGGAAAACCGCGTCCCCTGCCCCGGATCACTTTCCACGTCGACCCGCCCGCCATGGTTGCGGATAATGCCGTAGGACACCGACAGACCGAGACCGAACCCGGTTTGGGCCTTGGTCGAGAAAAAGGGATCAAAGATTCGATTCATATCGTCCTGGCTGATGCCGACCCCGCTATCCTCGATAACGATCCGCACCGCATCTTCAACCAGGGCGGTTGAAATGGAGAGTCGGCCGCCGTTGGGCATGGCCTGGCCCGCGTTAATGAGCATATTCAGGAAGACCTGCTGGAGCTGATCGGCATCCACGGCAAGCTGGGGGAGAACCTCCTCATAGTGACAGTGAATCTTGACGTCCTGGAAAATGGTCTGCTGGGCAACCAGCTCCAGGGTCTGGCGGATGATTCGGTTGATCGAATCGAGTTTTTTCTCGGGAATCGATTCACGGGCGAATTCCAACAGACCGCGAACGATTTTGGCACAGCGCCCGGTTTCGGAAACAATCAGCTCCAGATTGTCCTTGACCTGTGGTGGCAAATCGGGATTTTTGGCGGACAAGGACGCAAACATCAGAATTCCGGTTAACGGGTTGTTGATTTCATGGGCAATCCCGGCGACCAGTTCCCCCATGGACGCAAGTTTGGCGGAACGGAGCAATTGATCCTGCATGGCATGGATCTCTTCCGTCCGCTTTTCCACCTTCTGTTCCAGGGTGTTTCCCCAATCCTTGAGCTCAAGCTGGGCCTGAGCCAGGTTTTCCGCCATTTCGTTGAAAGACCGGCCCAGTTCGCCGATCTCATCCTGCGCGGTTCGCTCAATTCTGGCGGTCAAATCGCCTTTGGACAGGGCATTGGTCTGTTCCAGCAAGCTCTGGATCGGATCGCAGATATATTTCCGGGTCAGCAGATAATGGCAGAGGGACAGAATCAGCAACATGATCAAGGTCTGGGTGATGACGTCAACATGGTGCGAATGGGCCACATCCACCATCTCACGCAAAGAAACAGCCATGTCGATGACGCCGATCTTTTTCTCATCCGGTGAATGGAAATGGCAGTCGCCGGTATAACAGTTCGGTTCGTTATAAATACCGCGAGTGACGCTCAGGTACTGATTGCCGGTCTCATCACTGAAAACCCTGCTGCGGGAGTCGATGGGTGCATCAATCAGAACCTTTGATCCGGCCAGGTGGCAGAAGGCACAGCTGTCGTCCGTCTCACTTAAAGTCGTACCGATCTCATTGACATTGCTGGAAAAATTGATCACTCCTTCTTTGCCGAGGATCCTGATTCGCTTGATTCGTTCCGAGGCTCCGGTTTCCTCCATGGTCAGCTGCAGGCGGGCCCGATCATTTTCCAGCATCATATGGTAGGTATCGCGCAGGATCATGTCGGAAATCATGTCGGTTTCCACCTTGGCCCGCTCAATGAAAACATTCTGCACCTTATTGATATGCAGGAACGCAGCAATCGACATGACCACCAGCAGGACCACACTTATAATCACCGTAAATCTGATTGCCAGACGGATACGCATTGACAACTTCTCCATAGCAGAAAAACGGAATATCTCGGATACCCCGATCGATGGTTATGCTGAATTTAACTAGTTTTCATCCGGAAACGGCCCTTTTCCGCTGTGGCGGTGTCAATCTGCGGGTTTTCTTGTGCAGCGTAAAGTACTACGCCTCCGCGCACCCCCTTGATTTCCTTGCCACAACGGAAAATTGCTCGTTTCCAATCTGAAAACTTGATTATCGCCATCCAGTGTTTCTGGATGACAACTAACTATTCATCGATCGTGCCAAAACAGCTTATTCGATCAAGAAGGACCGACTCCCGGAAAGACCTGCATTGCCTTTTCAGGCCGGCTGAAGTATAAAATCTCTTCACTTGCGCCATACAGAAAGATCTTGCCATGGGTTACAAGACTCTTCGTCAAGCCATCAACGACCTGGAAAAAACTGCTCAGCTGGTCCGCATCGATCAGCCGATCAGCCCCGAACTGCTGGCCGGTGCCATTCAACGGCGGGTTTACCAGGCCCAGGGTCCGGCCCTGCTGTTCACCAATCTGTGCGGTTGTCGTTTTCCGGCGGTTGCCAACCTGTTCGGTACCCTGGAGCGAACCCGCTACCTGTTTCGCGATACCTTGCGCCATGTCGAAACCCTGGTCAAGCTTAAGCTTGATCCGAAGAGCCTCGTTAAGACCCCACGCAGCCTGCTCACCGCGCCGACCGCCGCGTTCCATCTGCTGCCCAAACGAGTCGCCTCAGGACCGATCCTCAGCTGTCAGGCGAACATCCGTGATCTGCCACAGATCAAAAGCTGGCCCGCCGACGGCGGACCCTTCATAACTCTCCCCCAGGTCTATACGGAAAGCGCAGACCAACCTGGGCTGCGAGCGTCGAACCTGGGAATGTACCGGGTCCAGCTGGCCGGCAACGACTATCAACAGGACCAGGAAATAGGCCTGCATTACCAAATCCATCGCGGCATCGGCGTGCATCACCGGGAGGCCCTGCGCCGCGGCCGACCGTTTCGGGTCAACATTTTCGTCGGCGGCCCCCCTGCCCTGACCGTTGCCGCGGTCATGCCGCTGCCGGAAGGCATGCCGGAGCTGGCTTTCGCCGGCCTGCTGGCCGGGCACCGCATCCCCCTGGTACAACCGACCGGGCTGTTGCCGATGCCCGCCGAAGCTGATTTTGTCATCAGCGGCACCATTGATCCCGCGCAGCAAAAACCGGAAGGCCCCTTTGGGGATCATTTCGGTTATTACAGTCTGACGCACGACTTTCCGTTTCTCAAGGTGGAACGGGTCTATCATCGCCCCGATGCCATCTGGCCCTTTACCACCGTCGGCCGTCCCCCACAGGAAGACACCAGTTTCGGGGCCTTTATCCATGAATTGACCGGAGCGCTCATCCCCACCATCCTGCCCGGAGTCAAAGCGGTTCATGCCGTCGACGCTGCGGGGGTTCATCCGTTGCTGCTGGCCATCGGCAGCGAACGCTATACCCCCTACCGGCAACCGGACCAGCCGCAGGAGCTGCTGACCCAGGCCAATGCCATCCTTGGCCAAGGGCAGCTCTCCTTGGCCAAATACTTGTTGATCGTGGCCGAAGACGACCGTGGCCACCTTGACCTGCACGATATTCCGGCTTTCTTCCAATATTTGCTGGAACGAATTGACTGGCGTCGCGACCTGCATTTCCAGACCACCACAACCATTGATACCCTCGACTACAGTGGACATGGTCTCAATCAGGGTTCCAAACTGGTGCTGGCCGCAGTAGGCCCGCGGCGCCGAACCCTGGCCACGGCTCTACCCGATCAGCTGCTGTTGCCGGAACACTTTCAAGAGCCCCGGCTGATCCTCCCAGGGGTCCTGGTAATCAAGGGGCCGCCCTGCACCGACTATCTCCCCGGCGAGGATTCTGCTATTCTAAAGTTCTGTGCTTTCTTTTCCGGATCAGTTCAATTATCTGCTATCCCGCTGATTGTTATTGTCGATGACAGCGACTTCTGTGCAGCGACACTGAACAATTGGCTGTGGGTGACCTTCACCCGCTCCAATCCGGCGGCAGACACTTACGGTATCGATAGTTTCATCACCGCCAAACACTGGGGCTGCAACGGCTCGCTGATCATCGATGCGCGCCGGAAACCGCACCATGCGCCGGAACTTCTGGATGATCCCGCAATAGAAAACCAGGTTGATCAGCTCGGCGCCCCGGGAGGACCGCTTCATGGTATTATTTAGTTTCCAATCTGAAAACTTAATGATTGCCATCCAGTGTTTCCAGATGACAACTATTTAGCCGCACCGTTACCACAAAAGCGGCCACAGGGACCCATTGGAAAATGACCCGTTGTCTTTTCAACTGATGGAGAAAAAATGATGTTGCAACCGAATATTCAGCAGGTCTATGTTCCCCCGCTCATCGGTGCGGTGGGTAATACCCCGCTGGTTGATATCTCAGTTCTGCTCGACAAACCTGGCGTCCGCCTCCTGGCTAAATTGGAAGGGAGCAACCCAGGCGGTTCGGTCAAAGACCGTCCGGCTCTGTATATGATCGAAAAGGCCGAACAAAGCGGAGAACTGACCCACGCGAAAATCATTCTTGAGCCAACCTCCGGCAATACCGGCATCGCCATTGCCATGATCGGTGCCGCCAAAGGTTACCGGGTCAAACTGGTCATGCCGGCCTGCGTCAGCACCGAACGCCGAGGAATTCTTGAGGCTTATGGCGCGGAAACCGTACTCTCCCCGGGTTGTGAAATGACCGACGGCGCCATCAACTTGGCCCACAAGATCCTCGCCGAAGATCCGGATCGTTATTATATGCCCAACCAGTACAGCAACCCCAACAACCCCCTCGCCCATTACGAAACGACCGGCCCGGAAATTTTTAGCCAGACCGCCGGTGATATTGATTATCTGGTCGCTGGAATGGGGACTTCCGGGACACTGATGGGGTTGAGTCGGTATTTTTCTGAAGTTGCCCCCGCCGTCAAGGTGATTGGCGTTGAACCCGGCCTCGGGCATAAGATTCAAGGACTGAAAAACATGTGTGAGGCCATTGTTCCGGCGATCTATGACCAGAGCAAATTGGCAGAAAAACTCTTGGTCGGCGACGAGGAAGCCTATGAAACCACGCGCCAACTGGCGTTGAAGATGGGGCTTTTTGCCGGCATGTCGAGTGGTGCCGCGGTGGCCGGAGCGTTACGAATCGCCCAACGAATCGAGCATGGAACCATCGTCGCCCTACTTCCGGATCGGGGCGACCGTTACCTGAGCACCAACCTGTTCCGCTCCCAGTGTGCGGAATGCCCGCCATGAGCACCCTTCCGGAACTGTTACGCAAGAGTGCCGTTCGCCAGCTCGATGAGTTTTGCATCCGCGCGGCCAACGACCCCTATCGGCCCCGCCATCTTCGCTACCGCGTTGAAGGCGTTCAGGTTTTCCTGGTCGAGGTCCGCCGCTATCGCAACGAGCCTGACCGGCACAAAGAACTGCCGATGGCTAAAATCCGCTTCAGCCCTGAACTGCAGCAGTGGACCCTGCATCATCAGAACGGTGAACACTGGCAGCTCTACCTCAACATTCAACCCAGCCTTGATTTCGGACGATTGCTGACCGCTATCAGGCAGGATCCGCTCGGCTATTTCTGGCAGGAATAATCCGCTGCCGCGCAAGCTGGCGCTAGTCTGGGCAGCCACGCCGGCCGGACTCCCGACCAGGTAGCGGATGTCCCCAGCCGGGCCTCGCTTTCCAGTGCTCAGCGCCGACAGATCAGAACGACTCCGACCAACAGCAACACCACTCCAGCGCCGCGCCGAAAATCGATGGCGATCCCGCGCATGCCGAACACTCCGAAATGGTCGAGCAAAATCCCGGCGATCAGCTGTGAGGCGATGGTCAAGGCCAGTACCGCGGTGGTACCGATACGCGGCACCCCGAGCACTGTCATGGCCACAAAAAACGCCCCAAACAGGCCACCGCTCAATTGCCACCAGTCGGCCTCACCCATCCGCCGGAAACTACCTTGCCCGGAAGAGAGGGAGATCAGCAGCAAACAGAGGGTGCCCATAGCAAAGGAAATGGTTGCCGCCTGCAGGAATCCGGTTTTTTCTGCTAACCGGGCATTGATGGATGGTTGCAGAGCTACGGCGACACCGCCGGCTGACATTAGGAGAATCAGTAACAGATTGGACATGTTGTTATTTTTCCGGTTCTTTCTGGAACGGCAGAGTCCGCCAGGCCTGTGCTGAAGATCAGCAGGCGTGACGGACTCTGCAAAGCTTTATTGATGCCGGTGAATTCCCGGCTTACTGGAGGCCGCACGGAGTAAAACGCAGCACTCTCCGGGGCCTTGATAGCACAAACCCGGCCTTTGCTTCAGGCGGTCCGGGTTCTCACCAGCTTGGAAATCGTTTTGAACCTGTCCCCTTCAGCCACCGGGACAAACTGGAACAGAGCGATCTCGGTCGTGGTCACCACCGCCCCGGCCTCGCCGGCCAGCCGCAACGCATTTTCGTAGTCGCTTACAAAGCGCGACGCCACGGCATCCCGCACCAGATGAACGGTGTATCCCTTGTCCAGCAGATCCAGCACGGTCTGATAGACACAGACATGGGTTTCCATGCCGACAACCACCACCTGGTCAGCGCCGGTTTTCTCCAAAGCCGCCAAAAAATCCGCTTCCCCGCAACAACTGAATGCCCGCTTGGCAACAGTGGCGGTGATCCAGGTGTTCAGTTCGCTAATGGTATGCCCCAGGCCCTGCGGATACTGCTCCGTGGCCAGGACCGGCCGCCCGAAAGCAGTAAACCCTTCGCTCAACAGCTTGGCATTTTGCAACAATTGCGTGTAAAGGGGCTGGTTCATCGCCGGCACCAGCTTCTCCTGCACGTCGATGATTAATAAGGCGGCCCGATTGATGTCGAGCCGAAATTTTGTATTCACAGCTGTCATTGTGTTCCTCCGTGATGAATTTTCCACTGTAGTATAGAGGCTTACGGCCCCCCTTGTCACAGGAAAAGACCAGCCACACCTGAAAAATTGGCAAGCGCGTCTCAAGCCAGTGGTTTCCTCAAAAAAAGATCCGCTTTAGCAGTGTTCCCCTATTCCGGGGCAGCTGCTATCGCGGATCTCCTTTGGCGATGACTGATGTCCTGACTACCGGTAAATGCCTGCGCCGGTCAAGATCTTGGTGCCGGGAACCCGATAAATGTAGGTTTCTTTAATAGAGGGCTCCGTGGAGCCCGGTTTCGGCCACATGTACTCAACCCACCCTTCCCCATCGGTGGCGGCCAGAACGACAAATTCCACAAATAGCATCTTCGGCTTGGTCGGATTTTTATCCGGCACCGAAAGCAGGCTGTCCATTTTCATCAGGCCCGGCTGCATGGGATGGGCAAGCATCTTCCCGGTCAGATCCATGGCAAAGACATAGGAATCTTTCCAGACAAAGCGACCGTCTTTTTTGGCGATTTCCGCCAGTGCGGCGTCCTTGTCCTTAAGAATCATATCTGCCGCCAGCTTACACATTTCGATGCACTCTGCCACTGTAGCCTTATGCGAATCAGCCAAAGCAGCGCCGCTGGACATAGTCAGAGCAATAACAACCATGCATGCCGTCAGTACCTTTTTCATACCATCTCCCTTGGCGAAAAAATTTACGCTGAACCCCGTCTCAGACCTTTATCAACATTACAAAAAAGCGCCCGAATTCGAGCCATCGGTTTCGGGTTCTAATGATCAATCGGAATTTATTATAACAATGTTTTAGTTTAAGTAAATCATTTTTATTCATTCGCCCTGAAGGAAAGTCGATAAACGGGCTCAACAACGCTTCTTCTGCCTGCAGAGCAGTCCTATTTCAAAGACCATCCGGAAAGAACGAAGCAAAACAACGTTAGCAATCGTTCCTCCTAAAGAGACAAAACAGGGGCTCTCGGTCACCCCGAAAGCCCCTGTAAAAGGCAGCGCTCTTCAGCAGGGAATGGCCCTGCAACTGTTTACTGACCGAGCAGTGTCTTGATAATTTCCGGATTCTCTTCGTCTTCTGCAAGGATGGTATGACAGGTATCACAATCCATGGAGATAACCTCACCATCGGCCGATTCATGCTCTTCATTGTGGCAGCGGAAACAGCCCAGATCATTGTCATGGCCGATGTTGGTCGAATAGGTATTCCACTGGATATTCATTTCCGGAAAGACATTCTCCACATAGGCAGCCTGGACGCCAGCAATCGCCTGCTCAATCAGCTTGCGTTTAGCATCATAAAGCTGGGGATATTTCTCCCGGTAATAATTGTTCAGCTGGACCGCGATAGCGGTTTTTGCTTCTCCCTGGGTTTTATATTTGACCTGCACCGCCGCCATGGCCTGTTGCTTGATAAAAGGCAGCTCTACCGGGATATCCTTGGCCAGAATCTTATTGTCGATGGCCCGGTCCGGAGTCAGGTAGATATGACTCGGACGGTTATGGCAGTCGATACAGTCGAGCACCCTCTTCTGCAAGTCAGTCGCCTTGGCGATCTGTTCATCGGCATCCGGTGAGCGAAAGATTTTTTTATTCCCACCCTGAGTACTCAAGTCGACCTCAGGAATGATATTGCGCTGCCAGTCCGCCGCTGTATAAACGATCTCATTTTCCGGGGCAACGTGCCAGTGGATACCATGGGAAGAGCCAGTACGGTCCCCGGCGCTGCCGATTTTTACCAACAAAACGGTCTGGACGTGGGTATTCTGTTCGTCCTCTTGGTACTTGTCATGGATCACCAGCTTATCGCCATGGAATTTTTCCGGCCGGTGGCATTGTTCGCAAGTGTCCCGCGCGGGCCGCAAGCCATGAACCGGTGTCTGGATAGGGCGGGAAAAGGTATCAGCCACCACGGCATACAGCTGCCGGGCACCGGAAATCTTCGATTTCACAAACCAGGACGCACCAGAGCCGATATGACACTCGACACAGGCGACCCGGGAGTGAGCCGAGTTTTGGTAGGCGGTATACTCGGGCGTCATCGGCACATGACAGACCTCCCCGCAAAAGGCATTCGACTCCATGTAATGATAACCGCTGTAGGCGAGTACACCGACCACCACGATATTGACACCGGTCAGGAAAACCCCGACAAAGACCAGCTTGCGAACCCGATTGAAACTGGACTCATCGGTGAGTTTTTCACGCAGATAATCAAGGGTAAAGAGGCGGACTTCCTCTTTGCCCCGGGCAAAGAACAGACCGACAAAAACCAGCACCAGCCCGCCGATAAAGGCCGGCCCGAGGATCATATAAATGAATCCACTCAGGTAGGGGTTATCGATATGTAGAAAGATGTCGTAAAGGATTGCGCCTATCAGGAAGGGGAAAACAACTGTGACGACCATAGCGCCGACCAGAGCTATCCAGCTGTGCGCTATTCCTTTGATAAACGCCTTGGGAATATCGGTTAACCTTGCCATGCCGAAACCTCTCCTTTGCCGAACTGCACATGAATCGAAAACTTTAGAACATGGTTTGTTTAACGACAGAAACCCTAGCATCCCGCTAAAGAACTGTCAATGATAATATACCGTTACAATCTACAGTAACCGAGAAACCGCATGTTCTAAAACAGCCGGGTCAGGACTGATTACAAACGATTGCGCAAAATTCGCATGACCAGAACCCCAAGGATCGAGAGAATCAGACCGACACAAACCAGCAGATAACCAAAGGTATGTCCTTCCCCCCACCCCCAGAGATCCTTGCCCTTCATGAACAGGATCAGGCCGATTCCGGCGAAGGTTGCGATACCTCCAATGATATAAACGCCGATGGCCAGCACCGACAGGATAAGATCTTTGTCTTTGAACATTGTGAATACACTCTGTCAAAAAAAAGGGGCTGCCGAACGGCAACCCCTTTCGGATTGAGGGAAACTGAACGACCCTACACGTGATGGCCGCCGGCAATGAATGCGTACAGCATCAACAGCAGCAGGCCGATCCCAATACACAGGGCAGTGAAGCCGAATCCCTTAATGAAGAAATCATAGGCAATGCCGCTCGGCTTCTCTTTGACATACTGGTCGAGAATACCGGCCTCTTCGTAACGCTTCCACTGATCAGCCCGTTCCTCCATAAACTCTTCTTTATCCAGTTCGCCATTAAAGATAACAAAGTCCATGGGGAATTTCTCAGGCCGGCCATGGGTATTGAAGAAGTGAACCGTAAAGATGAAGCCGGTTGCAAGCAAAGCCTCGTCAGAGTGAATGATCGTAGCAACGTTAAAAACCCAGCCCGGCAGGAATGAGCCGAAGAATTCCGGGAACCAGAGCATCAGCCCGGATCCGCCAATGGCGAACATACCCCAGAAGACGGCGATAAAGTCGAATTTTTCCCAGTAGGTCCAGCGATCAAAGGACGGCTTGGGCCCAAGGAACAGGAACCAGCGCACCATGTTGGTGACATCCTGAATATCGCGCAGATTCGGGCAGAGGGATTCAGGGCCAAACAAGCGCCGGAAAAAGTCAGCCGGATACTGCAATTTATAGAACAGGAACTTGGCGCTCATGAACAGGGCCGCACCGAAGTAGACAAAGGTGATGCAGGCACCGACCCGGTGCAGCAACGCCGCATTGGCGGCTCCGCCATAGAAATTCATCATCACCGCCGCCCACTGCTGTTCGGCAAACTTCAGCGGAATGCCAGTCAGCGAAAGAAGCAGGAAGCTGACAATGACCAACAGGTGAAGGAAGATGTGCACCTTGGTAAAACGCCGATAGATCTTATGCGCGTCGGGAATAACATGGTAGGTCCCGGCAATCATGGCCCGCTTCTTCTCACGGTTCTCAACAAAGCCGCGGAACAGCCAGAGCAGGGTATGGACCCAGAAAACCCCGAAGGTTCCGACCAACAATCCGGTCATACTGATATAGGTGTAATAAAGAATCGGATAATTATCCTTATCGGTCATCTGACCGTGGGGATAGAACTTGACAAACTGGGCGGACGAGTTTGCATGACACTTGCCGCAGGTCGAAACCAGGTTTTTCGGGTTCAGACTCGATTGCGGGTTATCAGGAGGCAGAATCGAGTGGGAGTTATGGCAATCGGCACAGCCGGCCACCTTCTCGGGAAAACCGAGGCGGTAGTTTTTGCCATGATAGCTGGTCAGATAAGTTTCCACGGCAATATTGGTGATGCCGTTGCGCTCCATCATCTCTTCATTATCATGGCACTTCAAGCAGACATCGGTATGGAAGGCCCGCACCGCATGATCGTTGGGGTCACCGATTTCTTTGATTTCATGCAGGTTATGGCAATCAATACAGGAAGCCGAGTCCATGTTACCGTCCTGCAACGAATTGCCATGAATCGAATTCTGATACTCGCTGTAGGCATCATCATGACACTCACCGCACTTTTCAACAGCAATCCGCTTGTCACCATGCCAGGCCTTCTGTTGGTGAATTTCCGAGTGGCAGGTTGCGCAATCAATGTCGTTCAGCTTGTGCACACTGGCGTAATGCTGCGCGGTTTCTTCTTTGTGGCAACGCACGCATTTGACCGGCTCAGGCATCAGTTCACCTTCCATGTGCAGGTCAAGCGCGATGAGTTCGACGTGACAGGCAACGCAGCCGTTGGCGCCGTGGACAGAATTGGTGAAATCCTCCACCGAAACCACATCCTCGTGACACTCCAGGCAGGTTTCCGGTGAAGCAGCCACCTCCTGAGCCAGAGCCTGCGAACTCCACAACAGGGCCAGCAAAATCAGAGAACTGTAAAGGATCTTACGCATCAAACCTCTCCTTGAAAAAATATAAATGGACTTGTTCAAAAATGGTACGCAATGAAACAACATCAGCACCCAGCAGGCAGTGGCTGGAAGATCGTGGCAGAAATAGCTGTGCTCATGCGTGTTGAATACTCGCCGGGACGATCCGGTGTATATTTTTACCATACAGGGCGGACAGTACCCTTATCGTCGACTTAATGCAACAAAAAATCCCCTCAAAAGGCCAAAGAAACACAATAACTGACTGAAAAACACAGACATTTCCGACCTCCAGGATTTTTCTGAAGTGTATACAATATACAAAAAAAAAGCAGCCCAAAAGGGCTGCTTTTAATTTTTTTTAGCGCACGGCTTATTTGGTCAGCAACTCGACCACCTGCTCGGTGAAGGGGTTGGCAAACAGAATAATCATCGCGACAACGAAAACATAAATGGCCAGGGACTCGATCATGGCCAGACCGATCATCATGGTGGTCAGAATTTTACCGGACGCGCCGGGATTCCGAGCAACACCTTCACAAGCGCTCCGGATTGCAATCCCCTGACCGATACCAGTACCAACAGAACCAAGACCCATGCCCAGACCGGCTGCAAGCATACACCAAGCGAAAAATTCCATTCTTTCATTCTCCTTTTGCTCAAGAAATATATTGTTCCTATATGCTATAGGACCTGCTCTTCACCCCTGTGAAAAGCCTATAAAGCAAAATCAGTGCGCCTCTTCAAGCGCCCCGGCAATATAAATCATTGCCAGCAGAGTAAACACGAAGGTCTGGATAAAAGCCACCAGGACCCCCATCAACATCATTGGAATCGGCAGAAACAACGGAACCAGGGCCAGGAAAATCATCAGCACAATTTCATGGCCGTACATATTGCCGAAAAGACGCAGCGTCAATGACAGCGGCCGAGCCAGATGACCGATGATCTCAATCACGAACATCAGCGGGGCCAGCCAGATGATCGGCCCCATGAAATGCTTGACATAAGCCATTCCATGCTTTTTAAAACCGACGATATGGGTCATGAAAAACACGATCAAAGCCAGCGCGGCGTTGGTATTGAGATTGGCGGTCGGCGGATAAAAACCGGGAATCAGCCCGATCAGGTTACTGACCAGAATAAACAGGGCAAAGGTTGCGATCAGCGGAAAAAACGCCTTTCCTTCTTCCCCCATGGTCTCTTCGATCAGCCCCTCGATCCCGGTAATCACCGACTCCATCAGGTTCTGAACTCCAGAGGGAATCATGCTGATGGAACGGGAGGCCAAAAAGGCAACCAGAATCAGCACCAGCATGACAAACCAAGTGTAAGTAACATGGTCGCCAAAATGAAGATGCAACTGCTGTTCAAGCCATTGTAAAAATAAGAAGGGATGGGTCATCGCTTTCTCCTATCCGAAATTTTATGTCAAATTTCTCAATACAGGCGTTTCATAGTGGTAATCAGCAGATTAATGACGACAACGGATAAACCGGCCGCCAGGGCCAGGGGATTGACGCCCCCACGGACCAGCAGCAAATAGATGGCGCTGGCGACGAACAGCAATCGAAACAGGTAATTCCTCTTAAAACCCTGCTGCGCCGCCCGTTGCGGGTTGTTCAACAGCTTGACCAGCGACCTGCCCAGCCAACGGTAATTTATAATCACCAGGACCCCGCCGGACAACACCCCCAGAGACACCGACCAGGATCTCCAGAACAGACTCAACAACAGCAACAACGCCAGAATGAGCCAGTTTCTCACGGCCATTTCAGCCAGCAACCGGTCATCTTGCTCGGTCATTGTCGTTTTCGGCCTTGCTGTCTTCCAGCTGTTGCCGCCGCAGTTCACGTGTGGTCAGAATGTAGACGTTACGAAAGCCCGAGATAATCCCGATGACCAGCATGACCAAGGTAAACAAAGGCTTGGTCGCCAACCACTGATCCAGATAGTAGCCCATGGCCAGACCGATCAGGATCGATGCAACCAGAGAGATACCGACACTCGACAAAAAACCGAGGCTTTTGAATAATTGGTGTTTGTCTTCGCTCATCGGGACATTTCACCGGCTGACAAACAGCCGTAAAAGCGATTTTTAGTACCACAGCGCCCAGGCGAAGTCAATCGCTTTCTCCGCATATTAAAACCGTATTTGATCGCCTCTTTGCCCTGCGAATCAAAGCTTGGCGAGGGCATTTCCCACGGCAGTGATCGTCTTATCCAGGTCTTCCCGGCTGTGGGCAATACTCATAAAGCCAGCTTCGAACTGTGACGGCGCAAGGTTGATCCCCTGTTCGAGCATGGCCCTGAAGAACGTTCCGAAACTAACGGTATCGCTTTGCACCGCATCGGTAAATGAATTCACCGGACCGGGGTGGAAAAAGGTGCAGAACATGCCGCCGACCCGCTGGAAACAGGTGTTGACCGCACTGTTTCCGGCGACCTGGCGCAGTCCCTTTTCCAGGTAGGCGCTTTTCTCCTCGATCTGCTCGTAAAAGCCCTCTTCCCGAATCAGCTGCAGGGTGGCAATCCCAGCGCTCATGGCCAGGGGATTTCCAGACAGCGTACCGGCCTGATAGACGCCCCCTTCCGGGGACAGGCATTCCATGATCTCACGTTTGCCGCCGAATGCGCCGACCGGCAGTCCGCCACCGATAATTTTCCCCAGGCAGACCAGGTCTCCGCGCACCCCGAAACGCTCCTGGGCGCCACCAAAAGCGACCCGGAAGCCGGTCATGACCTCGTCGATAATCAGCACGATCCCTTCGCTAGTACAGAGTTCGCGCAACCCTTCCAGAAAGCCGGCCACCGGCGGTACACAGCCCATGTTCCCGGCAATCGGTTCAAGAATGATGCAGGCAATCTCACCCTGATTGGCGGCGACCAGCGCCTTGACTTCCGCCAGATCGTTGTAGGTTGCGGTCAAGGTATATTTGGCGAAATCTGCGGGGACACCAGGAGATGTCGGTACCCCGAAGGTTGCCGCACCACTGCCGGCCTTAACCAGTAGCGAATCGGCATGGCCATGATAGCAGCCGTCGAACTTGAGGATTTTGTCGCGTCCGGTAAAACCGCGGGCCAGCCGAATAGCGCTCATGGTGGCCTCAGTACCGGAGGAGACCATGCGTACTTTTTCAATGTTTGGATAGGCCGTGGACACCAACTCGGCCAGAACCGTCTCCCGTGCCGTCGGAGCGCCGAAAGAGGCGCCGCTGGCTGCGGTCTGCTGGATCGCCTCAACCACTTTGGGATGGCAATGGCCAAGAATCATCGGCCCCCAGGAACCGACATAGTCGATATATTCGTTCCCGTCGGCGTCGTAAATTTTGCTACCGACAGCTCTCTCAATAAACACCGGATTGCAACCAACCGACTTGAACGCACGGACAGGGCTGTTGACCCCGCCGGGAATGACCTTTTTCGCCGCATTGAAAAGCGCTTCCGACCGCTCATGGTTCATAATTTTGACACTCCCTGGAAAAGGAAAAAGATTATCAAGTGTGGGTTTTTTATGAATGACGACTTCTCTCCGTCAGACTTCGTTAACACAGGCATTTCCAGCTGTCAAGAAGCTACCGGAAGCCACAAGGGAAGGATGCCTGGCGGAATAAAACACTGATTGCAAAAAAAGAATAGCGTTCTATTGCATCAAACAGGCAAATAAGCATATTATTGCCGCTATTTCCTATTGTTATTGTCGTCAAAGCTGCGCTTTATTTGAAAGGAGTCCATCTGATGTTGAAAACTATGCGTCCACTACTGATTTCTCTGGCCTTGTTTGCCAGCTGTGGCGGCAGCGCCTTTGCCTCAGGGTTTGCTATTGTCGAGCAATCGGTAACCGGTTTGGGAAATTCCTTTGCCGGAGGGGCCGCTGCCGCAGAGGATGCCAGCACGATTTTCTACAATCCGGCGGGATTAACCCTGCTTGAAGGGCAGCAGATCGTTGCCGGAGTCCACTATATCATGCCGTCAACCAAGTTTTCTTCATCTCAGGCAACCAACGCCCTCGGCGACGCCTTAGGCAGCAATGACGGTGGCCAGGGCGGGGTCAGCAAATTTGTCCCCAACTTTTATTACAGCAACCGCATCTCTGACAAACTTGCTGTCGGCCTCGGCATCAACGCTCCGTTCGGTTTGGCGACCAAATACGACAAAGACTGGGTGGGCCGTTATCACGCCATAGAATCGGACGTTTCAACCATCAACATCAATCCGGTCCTGGCCATCAAAGTGACCGACAACCTGAGCATCGGAGTTGGCGTCAGCGCCCAATACATCGATGCAACCCTGTCGAGTATGGTTGATGGTGGCCTGGTTTACTACAAACAGACCAACGATTCATCTTATGTCAGCAATACCGATTTCGATATTCTTGCGGAAAATACCGGCGATGACTGGGGCTATGGTTTCAACCTGGGTATCCTCTACGAATTGAGCGACAGCACGCGCATCGGTGCCGCCTATCGTTCCGAAGTCAAGCATAAGCTCAAAGGTCAGTTGAAGGCCAAAAACTTCCCGTCGGCCCTGGCACCGTTCTCTTCCGCTTTCGCGACGCAGGATATTACCGCCGCCCTGACCCTGCCGGAAACCGCTTCGTTCAGCGTTTATCATCAGCTCACTGACAAGCTGGCCATCATGGGCGACATCACCTGGACCGGCTGGAGTTCTTTTGACAAGCTGACCATCGAATTCGACGACACCTTTGCCGATGCCAGCAATTCCACCACCACCGAAAACTGGAATGATACCTGGCGCTATTCCCTTGGCGCTACTTATCAGGTCAACGAAATGTGGGTACTGCGTAGCGGGGTCGCCTTTGACGAGACCCCGATCTCCGACAAGTACCGGACCCCGCGCATTCCCGGCGAAGACCGGATCTGGCTCTCGTTAGGCACGGGCATCCACTTGACGGATCGCCTCTCCATGGACGCCGCTTACGCCCATCTGTTCGTGGCTGATTCCAAACTGGAAAAATCCGCAGCCGATCCGGAGGATACCGCCCGCGGAACGGTGATCGGGGAATATGAAAACTCCGTTGACATTGTCAGCATTCAGTTTACCTACAATTTTTAACCCGGACCTGGACATCGCAACAAAAACGCCTTCCCGGGGCACCGAGGAAGGCGTTTTTTTGTTAGGACAGATTCCCTTGGACAAGAAATCAGTATAGACTTGGTCGGATGATACCAGAACAACACACCCTCGATACTCCTTATCTGGTCGGTCCGGTTCACTGCTACAGCACCGAAATCGCCGGTGAGCTGATCCTGTACGATACCGGCCCGCCAACCCTGGCCGCCAGCCGTTATCTGGCCCAAACCCTTGATCTTTCCCGGCTCCGGCATGTCATCATCAGCCATTGCCATCCAGATCACTACGGTCTGGCCCACTGGCTCGAACAGCACAGCAACGCAACCATCTACCTGCCGTTTCGTGATTACCTCAAATTCAGCAAAGAACAGGAACGGAAAGCCCTGTTGCGTGAGCTGCTGTTGCAGGTCGGCTTTGACGACACGTTCATCCAGCGCCTTGCGGGCAATGAGCGCCAACCGGAAATTTACCCGAGCTGGCCGGAGCGCTGCAAAATCATCGAAGAGAGCCTGCCGCCCGAGCTCGGTATCGAAGTCCTGGCCTGCCCCGGGCACTCGCAAAGCGATCTGGTGCTGAGCGGTGCGGACTGGGCGGTCACCGGAGACGTGCTGCTGCGCGGCATTTTCCAGACCCCGTTGCTCGATATCGACCTGGTCACGGAACAGCGCTTCAGAAACTACCATGCCTACTGTGCAACCCTGACCAAACTGCCACGGCTGAAGGACAAAAAGATCCTCCCCGGACACCGGGAATACATTACCAGCATTGATGACTGTCTGTTGTTCTACCTGCGCAAGATGCTGGCCAGGGCGGCCCGGATCAGCAAACTGCCGCTGAACATGAATGCGGTTGAAACCATCAGCAAACTGTTGCACGATGATCTCAAAGCACCTATGTTCAGTTTTCTGAAAGTGTCCGAAGTGATTTTTCTGCGTGATTTTCTCGCCGAACCGGAGCTATTATACCGGGCTGTGAAAGAGATCGGCCTGTATCCGCTTCTTGCCAAAGAATTAGCCCCGTTCTACGCACCGGACAAATCTTCCCTGTATCCACCCTTTGATTTCAGGTAGAGAAAAAACCAACAGTTTCCGGACAACCTTGCCAGCTCACGCTGACAACGCTGCAGGGACATTTTTATAACAACCGTCATCACCAGAAAAAGTTGGCTTCTATTGAAAAGTAAGCATAACCACCATCTGCCCGCCAACCGCACCAACACATTGGGAACCGGTTTGGTACTGTTCAGTGTTCTGACCATCGGCATCGGTCAATCCATGACCTTTGCCCTGCTCGCGCCGCTCGGTCGCGAAATCGGCTTCAAGGAAGTTCAGGTCGGTATAATCATCAGCTGTGCGGCCTTGACCTTCACCCTGATGAGTCCGGTCTGGGGCCGGGCCTGCGATCGACTGGGCCGCAAACCGATCATGCTGCTGGGGATGTCCGGTTATGTCATCGGCTGCACCACCTTCGCCTCCATGTTTTTGCTCGGCTTCCAGGGGATTCTTTCCGGCTGGACCCTCTTTCTGCTGGTCATTCTGGCTCGGGTCATGATGGCCTTGCTGATGTCCGCCGGCCCCAGTGCCGCTGCGGGCTATATCGCCGATACCACCAGCGCTGAACAGCGGGTCGCCGGCATGGGCCGCCTCGGCGCCGCCCGCACCCTGGGGGCTATCCTCGGGCCGGCCTTAAGTGGCGTGCTGGCGGTTTTTGGCCTGCTCGCTCCCCTTTATATCGCCGCAGGCATCACCCTGATCAGCACCATCCTGCTGGCCACGACCCTCAAAGAGCCACGGCACACCTCCAAAAAGACCACTCCGGCTAAAAAACTGAAGTGGCTGGACCGCCGCTACCGCCCCTATATTCTGACCGGTCTGCTGACCTTTATCTCTTTTTCGATGATGGGCCAGACCATCGGTTTTTACTTTCAGGACATCTTCTCCCTCAATGGCCAGGAAACCGCCCAGGCCCTCGGGACCGGGATGATGATTTCGGCGCTGATGTCATTCTTTTCCCAGTCGTTTCTGGTCAACAGGCTGAAACTGACCCCATTGCAACTGATGCGTTGTGGCTTGCCGCTGCTGATAGTGGGCTATGCCCTGCTGCCCTTTATCAACAGCCTGCCCCTGGCCTTTGCTATTCTCGGCGGACTCGGCCTGGGGCTGGGGCTGGTGGCGCCAGGCTTTACCGCTGGGGCCTCCCTCGCGGTCGGTCAGCATGAGCAGGGGGCCATCGGCGGGATCGTTTCCGCCTGTCCGGCCGGTGGCTTCATTATCGGCCCACTACTCGGCACCAGCCTCTATCAGCTGGGGCACAGCCTCCCCTACATCTGCTCAAGCCTGCTGGTTATCCCGTTATTCTTTTATATCTGGCGAATCGACAGCAGCAAATATCACTAGAAAACAACACCAAGAGATCATGATGATTCCTCGCCAACACACCTTGAATACCCCTTATCTGGTCGGACCGGTCCATTGCTACTCAGCCGAACTCGCAGGCGAGCTGGTGCTCTTTGATTGCGGTCCTCCAAGTGTTGAAGCCATGGCACAGCTGCAGCGGGACATTCCCCTGGAGCGGCTTAAACATATCGTCATCAGCCACTGCCATGTCGATCATTACGGTCTGGCGGCGCAGTTGCAACAGCAGACCGGTGCCAAACTCTACCTGCCCTACCGCGATCACCTCAGGCTCAGCAGAGCGCAGGAGCATATCGCCGGAGTAGTGAAACTGCTTCGCGAGGCCGGATTTCCGGACCAATTCATGACCGCGTTCAACGAACATATCAGCATACCGGACCGGATTTACCCGACCCCACCGAGCGATTATCTGATTACCGAGCAGGATCTGCCAACCCGGCTGGGGATCAGCGCCATGCCCTGTCCCGGACATTCCCAAAGCGACCTGGTCCTGTGCGGAGCGGACTGGGCCGTGACCGGGGATATCATGCTGGCGGGTATTTTTCAGGCCCCGCTGCTTGAGATAGACCTGCTCACCGGGCAGCGCTTTTCCAACTACCAGGCTTACTGCACCAGCCTGGAACGGATCGCGACCCTGCGCAACAAAACCATTCTGCCAGGACATCGCCAACGGGTCAGCAGCGTCGACAACTGCCTGCTCTTTTATCTGCACAAGCTGTTAAGCCGGGCGGAGCGGGTACGTCGGTTCCCGGCCACCGCCAGTGCCTACGACATCATCGACAACCTGCTCGGCATCAATTACGAACTCCCCTATGCCACCTACGCCAAAGCCTCGGAGATCATCTTTATCCGCGACTTTCTTGCCGACCCGGAACGACTCAAGACCGCCACCATCAACGCCGGCCTGTATCCGCTGCTGGCCGATCAGTTGGCCGCGTTCATTGCGGACCAAGCGCGCCACGCCAGCTGACTGCGCAACCGGAGCACATCAATAAACAGGCTTGACCAAAAAAAACAGCCCCTTGCCGCCATTGTGGCAAGGGGCTGTCCGGGACCTTCTCAGGACTTGGTTAAATCGGACCGGTACTCATGACCGTGCTAATTTCTTCAATTTTGCCGGTCTTGATCCGCATGTTGTAGATATCTTCCATATCCTTGTAGATCTGGAACAGCTGGAAGAAGCCGTGCCAGTGCGTATAGTCGGGACCGTTCATGGCCGTACCGTGGCGGGCGCGCCGACCGGCATGATGCCAGAAGTAATACTCCAGTTCCTGGAAGCCGTCCTTCCACTGATCATCCTTGAGCAGATTCTTCTCCTTGAGGTCCTTCTTCATGGCGACAATCTTGTCCCAGTAGGAATTGTACAGATTCACGGTATTATCGAGCATATCGCGCTGGCCTTCAACATGGGTGGACCCATGGCAGTTGGCGCAGACTTTCTTCATCAGGACTTCACCTTTTTCGCCGTCGCCCCGCTCGCCGGAACGCACGACACTGCGTTTGTGGACCAGATCATACTTGAGTCGCTCGTTGACATTGTGGGTCGTTGCCAGCTCGCCAATGCCGCTCATATGACAGGTCGCACAGGTCGGGGCGGTATAGTCGCCCGGCTCCCAGGCATCCGGTGCGCTGTCCCATTCCCAGTCTTCCCCTTGTGCCTGGTAGATCTGACCGTGCTTGCTTTCCATATAGATTTCGATGTTCGGATGGTCCGGGCCCAGGTGGCAGCTGGCACAGGCATCGGGCTTGCGAGCTTCAGCGACCGAGAACTGATGCCGGGTATGACAAACGGTACAGGTTCCAACCGAACCGTCAGGGTAACGGGTGCCGACACCGGAGGGCCAGGTTCCGTTGATCGGCTTGTTGTCGATCCCAAGTTCAACTTTGCCACCGTGACACATCTGGCAGCCGGCCTCCTTGCTGGCGCGGTTCTGCGGGTCATTTCGATCGATACCGATAAACTCGCCGCCCTCAAAATGATGGATCAGCTTGTCCATCCCCTTGTTGTCAACCACGGCTTTGCTGGCCAGCATGGCGTGCCCGCTCTTGAGGAACTGATCAACTTCGGTCGGGTGACAGCGGGCGCAGACGCCGCTGGAAACCATTGGCGAAATATAGGTGTTGGTCCCCTTGGTCCCTTCGCACTGGGATGCCATGGGGGACGATTTATCAACCACGTGACAATCGTAGCAGGACACCGAAGCATGCCCCATTTTGCCCAGCTTCCAGGATTCCACCACGCCCGGCGTCTTCTTGGAGTGACATTCGACACAGGCTGCGGCTTCCTTGGTCAGGCCGCGGGACAATTCCAGCTTTTTCTGTCCCAGGTCCAGGTACTGGTCCGCTGCTTCTTTCGCCAGGACCGGCGACATGCAGAAAACCACCCCGATCATGGCCAGGACGACCGTCCATAAACGACATCTCATATTAACCTCCTTGTGTGTGTGACAGTCTGCTGTGTTCAGTTCTTTGCGTTCTGATAATGTGCGTTGACTGCTTGCCAGATATCTTTATGCCCGACATGGGCATGACACTCGGTACAACGTTTATCGGTAAAGCCGTTCAGATAATCCCGGTGAGCCAGGAATCCGCCACGTGGCAGTCCGGGCGGCAGCAAATTCTTATGGCAGCGGTGGCAGGCGTTATCAAAGGTGAATTCCAGGCGGTGCCGTTCCGCGTTCCCCTTCCAGTCAAAGGCCGCCGCATCAATGCGCACCGACTGAACGGCATCGTAGATCCCGGTTCTGGCCTTGGTGGTCAGGTAATCGACAAAACTGCCATGGGGCAGATGGCAATCGACACATTGGGCGGCAAACCCCTTCGGGTTCATGCCGCCATGCACAGACGCCTGCCACGACTGTTTGAACGGTTCCATCATGTGACAGGAGCCGCAGAATTTATCGGTATTGGTGGCATCGATCATGTAGCCCGAGGCCAGCACCGCCACCAGCACACCGGCAACACCGACCAGTACCCCCCATAACCAGGCACTCGACCAACGTGATTTACGCGACCTGGGAGTCTCACTCATTCGCTCACCTCCTCTTGCATAGCTTTAAAAAATCGCCGCAAGGGGCAATCTCACCCCTCAAACTGAATCGACCTCTGCATCCAGGCTAATCACTGTAGCAACCAGCATGCCACAAACAGATAGCTTTATTTTTCAATCATTTACGCTGAAATTTCGAACTGGATGTTACCAATGAGTAGCTTTGCGGAGCGGTTCTATGTTACCGTTCGGTAGCATTCAAGCACAGCACAAACCCGCGCAGCGAAACTTACGCCGGCAGGGTTTGCCGGGCCGGAGAAAACCCCGGGATGAACAGCTGCAACATTCTGTTGGTCAAAGGTGGGTTGCTATGCAGTTAAAAACCAAGTTCATTCTTTTGATCGGCTTGATCGTCTGCCTCTCCTACGGACTAACCTTCTACCGCACCGCCAGCTTCCAGGAACAACTGGTGGTGGAGCAGGCGACCCGTCAAGCCAAGATGCTGTTCCATCAGATTCGCCTGACCCGACAGTGGATCGCGGATCACAACGGTTTGTTCCTGGTCAAGGAACCCGGTGTCGAAGCGAACCCGTTTCTGGATCAGGGGGAGATTCAGGACGCGCAGGGTAACTGGCTGGTTAAACGCAACCCCGCCATGGTGACCCGTGAACTGTCCCTGTATGCCGCCAAGGAAGGGATGGGACAGTTCAATGTCACCAGCCTGCGCCCGGTCAATCCGGATAACGCCCCGGACGACTTTGAGCGACGCACTCTCAAGGAATTCGAACAGGGCAGGGCCGAAGCCGTTGAAATTGAAAAGATCGCCGGCAACTACCGCCTGCGCTACATGGCGCCATTGCTGGTGGACCAGCGCTGTTTGGCCTGCCACGGCCGCCAGGGCTATAAGGTCGGCGACATCCGTGGTGGCATGAACGTCACCGTCCCCATGGACTGGGCCTTCGCTGAAATCCACGCCAATAACCGGCTCCTGCTCAATATTGCCCTGGCCACCATCGTCCTGGTCTCCTTAAGCATCTTTGTCCTCTTCAACAGCTTGGTCGGCAGACGCCTGCAGCGCCTGGCCACGGCCATGGACAACTACCCGGCGCAGCCCTTTGAGCCACCGGCTCAGGCCCTGGAAAAGAACGATGAAATCGGCATGCTGGACAAGCGCTTCCTGCAGCTCTGCCTGCGCCTTGAGGCCTCGCAACAGGAGCTCGACAAAACCCGGGAACAGGTCTTTCAGAATGAAAAACTGGCGGCTCTGGGGCGACTGGTCGCGGGAATCTCCCACGAAATCAACAATCCGTTGGGCGGCATGCAGAACTGCATCCAAACCATGCAGCGCAATCAGGATCAGCCTGAGCTGCAGAGCCGCTACCTGGTCCTGCTTGGCCAGGGGGTCGAACGGATCAAAAACACCGTCCGTCAGCTCCTTAACATCGGCCGCAAGGAACCCCTGGAAATCAGCACCGGTGATGTCGACCGGATGATCCGCGACTGTGTCGAGCTTACCTGCATGGGCCACAAAAACATCGAGGTCCACCTGGATCTGAACATTGCCAAACCAATCACCATCGGCATCGAAGCTTTGCGCCAGGTGGTTCTCAACCTGGCTGGTAACTCGGTCCAGGCCATCGGCCGGCAGCAGGGGGAAATTCGTGTTGTCAGCCGTCTGGAGAACAACCTGCTGCGGCTGGAGATTGCCGATAGCGGACCGGGAATCCCGGTTGAGCATCGGGCCAAGATCTTCGAACCATTCTTCACCACCAAGGAGGTTGGCGAAGGAACCGGATTGGGGCTGTCGGTTTCCCATTCTCTGGTCAAACAGCTTGGCGGCGAACTCAGCCTGAAGGATGATTTCGCCAGGGGGGCCTGTTTCAGCGTCGTTATTCCCCTTAAGCCCGCGGAGGAGCAATAAATGAGTGTGCGGATCATGATTGCCGAAGATGAAGAGATCATGCGGATCACGGTGGCAGATCACCTACGCAGCGAAGGCTGGCAGGTTGACGAAGTCAGCGGCGGCAACGAGGCCCTGGCCCTGCTGCAGAAGCAGAGCTACGACATCATCGTCTCGGATATCCGGATGCCGGGGATGGACGGAGAAAAATTACTGAGCGCAGTCAAACAGCAAAGTCCGGCCACCGAAGTCATCATGATGACCGCCCACGGCAGCACCGACCACGCAGTCGCCTGCCTCAAGCAAGGCGCCGCGGATTACATCCTCAAGCCTTTTGACCTCGATGATCTGAGCTGCCGGATTCAGCGCATCGTCCGGATTCAGGAGATCAAAGCTCGCTGCGTCTCCCTGGAAAGCAACGGCGGCCAGCGCCAGCCGCTGCTCGGTTCCAGCGCCCCCATGCAGCAAATGCTCAACCTGATCAGCCAGGTGTCCCAGACCGACTCGACGGTCCTGATCCAGGGGGAAAGCGGCACCGGTAAAGAGCTGGTCGCCGCCGCCATCCACTACGAAAGCAGCCGCGCCAACAAACCCTATATCCGTGTCAACTGCGCCGCGATCCCGGCCGGGCTGCTCGAATCGGAACTGTTCGGTCACGAAAAAGGCGCTTTCACTGGAGCCGATCAGGCCTCAGCCGGCAAATTCGAACTCGCCGATCAGGGCACCATCCTCCTCGACGAAATCGGCGACATGCCCATTGAGCTTCAGGTCAAGCTGCTGCGCGTCCTGCAGGAGCAGGAGATTGAGCGGGTCGGCGGTAAGCAGCCGCGCCGGATCAACGTCCGGGTCCTTTGCGCCTCGGCCAAGAATCTGGCCGGGCTGGTCAAGGAGGGGCGCTTCCGCGAAGACCTCTATTACCGACTCCAGGTCATCCCGATCATGGTCCCGCCACTACGCGAGCGCAAAGAGGATATCCCCGAGCTGAGCAGCTATTTTCTGCGCAAATTCGGCAGGGAGCGCGGCCTGGACTTTGCCTTGACCGGGGAGGCTGCCGCGGCCCTGGACAGTTACGACTATCCGGGCAATGTCCGCGAACTGCGCAACCTACTGGAGCGAGTCACGGTGCTGGCCCCGGCCCCCAGAATTCAACTCTGGGATTTACCCCTGGAACTCCGCGGGCTTAGCGCAGACCGGCACGAGGAAGATGACATCAATCTGGCCGCAGCGGTTGCAAGCGCCGAAAAAAGGTGTATCCTCAAAGCGCTGCAAGCCTCTGGCGGTAACAAGACCGGAGCCGCCGAAATCCTCGGCATCAGCCGCAAAAACCTCTGGGAAAAAATGAAACAATATAACCTTTGAGAAACATCTTCTCAAAGTCGGACGAACCTGAAAGACATCCATGCCAGCTCTGCTTGAAATTTCCGATTTACGCAAAAGTTATGGTGATCTGAACGCCGTCGACGGGATCAGCCTCAGCGTCGAAAAAGGGGAATGTTTCGGCCTGCTCGGCCCCAATGGCGCCGGTAAGACCACCTCGATCCGGATGATTTACGGCTTCACCCCGCGCGATAGCGGCACCTTGAAGCTGTTCGGTCTCGATATGGACAGTCACCTCCGCGAGATCAAGTCCCGCATCGGCATCTGCCAGCAGGAAGATTCCCTTGACCCGGATCTGAACCTGCGCAACAACCTGGTCGGATTTGCCCGCTTCTTCTCCATCCCCAGACGGGAAGCGGAACAGCGCGCCGACGAACTGCTGCACTTTTTCTCCCTGGAAAACCGCGCCAACGACGATGTCCGGGTCCTCTCCGGCGGGCTTAAGCGCAGGCTGATGCTGGCCCGCGCGCTGATCAACAATCCGGAGCTGATCATCCTGGACGAGCCGACCACCGGCCTTGATCCGCAAAGCCGCCAGTTACTCTGGGACAAGTTGGCCGCCCTCAAGCAGCAGGGGCTGAGTATCCTGCTCACCACCCACTACATGGAAGAAGCCGAACGCCTTTGTGACCGATTGGTGATTGTCGATCACGGCAAAATTTTGGTTGAGGGTTCGCCGCGTGAACTGATCCGCCGTGAAATCGGCCGTGAAGTCCTTGAGATCGCCGATCCCGACGACCGCATCCGCGAATATCTGCAGCAGTATCAGGTCCGACTGGAAGACCTTGGCAAACGCCTGCTGGTCTACCTGGACAACGGCGACGAGCTGTTTTTACAACTGACCCGGGACATCCGTGCCGAAGGCTGCACCCTGCGCCCGGCCTCGCTGGAAGACCTGTTTCTCAAATTGACCGGACGGGAGTTGCGCGAATGACCTGCCCCAGACCTTCCCAATTCAGCCGCCGCAGCCTGCGGGTCTGGCAACGCAACTTCGATGTCTACAAAAAGAACTGGAAAGTCTCTTTTATTCCGCCGTTGTTCGAGCCGGTCTTCTACATCCTTGCCTTCGGCGTCGGCCTGTCGGTCATGGTCGGGGACTTCGAGGTTCAGGGCCGGACCATCGGCTATACCAACTTTATCGCCCCGGCGTTAATGGCTGTTGCGATCATGTACAATGCGTTTTTCGAGACCACCTACAACAGCTTTGTGCGGATGTACTATCAGAAGACCTTCGATGCGTTGCTGGCCACCCCCCTCAACCTGGAAGAGATCATCCTCGGCGAAATCCTCTGGGCGGCGACCAAAGCACTGATCGCGGTCTTCCTGATGGGGCTCATGCTCTCCCTGTTCGGCCTGCTGAGCTATCCCGGAGCGCTGCTGCTGCTCCCCCTGGCCGCCCTCGGCGGGCTGTTTTTTGCCGCCCTCGGCATGGTTTGTACCGCGCTGATCCCCACCATCGACATGTTCAACCTGCCGATCTTTCTGGGGATCACCCCGATGTTCCTGTTCAGCGGAACCTTTTTCCCGCTCCAGAACCTGCCCGGCTGGGCCCAGCTCATCGCCCAGTTTCTACCCCTCACCCACCTGGTGGCCCTGGCGCGCGGTTGCGCCCTGCAGCTCTGGTCGGGCGGCCTGTGGGGTAGCCTGCTCTACCTGGCCGTGGCCACGGCAATCCTGATCCCCCTGGCCATTGCGTTGATGGTGCGCAGGATTATCAAGTAAGTTTTTTTCAACTGGTTCATGGCACGGTGCGCCAGGCGGCGGGTCACAGTGGATTTATTTCACCTCCATCCCGACCTTCCCCCATCACAGGGGGAAGGAGTTTCAAGCAGCGCAATCTCATCTCAAAGAACTCCTCCTTGACCTGCAAAGCCCATTCAGCTACCATGACGTAAAAATTACGTCATTAGACGTAATTTTTACGTCATACTTGTAGAGGATCTATGCTCGAATCCCTATTAGGCACCGTCAATCGCGAAAAAGTTCTCATCTATATCTACGCCCGCAGTGAAGGTTATCCAAGGGAAGTCGCAAAATTTTTCAATACGGATTTGCGCTCAATCCAGAATCAATTTGAAAAACTGGAATACGGTGGAATCCTCTACAGCAGGCTGGTCGGCAACACCAGGCTCTACACATTTAATCCACGCTATCCTTTTCTTGCTGAATTAAAAGCCCTGCTAAACAAAGCGCTGAGCTTTTACAGTGCAGAAGAGCGCGACCGCCTGACCATGCACAGACAAAGACCGCGCCGGACCGGAAAACCACTATGAAAACTGTCAGCGACATGAACATGAGCGAACTGGCCGCCTATGTCTGTTCACATTTGCTGTGCAACGGCATAGAGGTCGTGCTGTCGGGTGGGGCCTGTGTTTCCCTCTATACCGCAGGACAATATGTCTCCTATGACCTTGACTTCATAGAAAACCTGTCATCCGGTCGCAGAAAGCTGAAAAAGATCCTGGAACAGATCGGTTTTCATGAAGAAGGCCGCTATTTCAAGCATCCCGAAACCGATTATTTTCTTGAATTCCCGCCCGGCCCCCTGGCCGTGGGAGACGAACCACCCCAACAAATTATCATCTTGACCTTCGCCACAGGACAATTAAAGGCCCTGTCACCAACCGATTGCCTGAAAGATCGCCTCTCCGCCTATTATCACTGGAATGACCGCCAATGCCTGGAACAAGCCATTTTGATCGCCAAGAGTCAGGAGGTCGATATCTCTGAAGTTGAACGCTGGTCAAAAGGAGAGGGACAGCTGGAAAAGTTTGCGGAATTTCTTGGCCACACTCAGTGAGTCATTGGGCGGAAGCAGGGTGATTGGTGTGGCAGCTCTTCGTGGGTAACGTTGACTGGGTGGCGGGGTCACCCCCATCAAGGAAGAAGCAGTTTCAAGCAGCGGAATTCCATTTTAACGAACTCCCCATGTGGCAGCTCCGGAATAAAGCGGCTGACGGCCGAACCAAAAAATATCTGTTTGAGATGCCAGCCGAGTCGCTCCCGACTCGGCTGACCAGCGTGAAACGGTGGGTATCAATCGCCAAGACTATGGCGACTAAAATGCTGGACGTGTTTTTTTGCATATTCTTCGGTCACGCAACAAAAGAATACGACGGCGGGCGGGATCAGAATCCCGCGATTTTGATTGAAAATTTATAACGGCTCCCGACTCCCTGGCTTCCCGGCCGGATAAAGGGGCGGTAAGTCAACCGGTTTACCCTTCTCTACCTTCTGCCCTCGCCAGCGTTGCAGCTCGCGCATCAGGTCTTCCCCCTGCCATGCCCCAGCTGTCTTGCTGTAGAGTTCCCTGCTCAAGTTTTCAATGAAGATCTGCAAGGGCTCGTCCAGCAGCAACGCCAATTGCTCTAAATTGCTACACCGCTCCGGCCAACGACTCCTCCCCCAAACAACCAGGGCCTGGCGGGTGGCCGCCGGATCATTGCTCCGGGCGGCGGCCAGCAGTTGCTTAAAAGCATCCCTTTCCCGCACTTCAAGCGGTTCTTCGGGAATCGAGTCAACCCTGCCCTGCGGTTGCCTGCGGCGCTGTTGCCACCACCACAGCAGGGTCAACAACCAGCCGATGGCCAGGCCGCAACTCACCCACAACCAGGGAGAGGTCTGGTGAGTCGGTGAAGCCTGCGCTGCAGGTTTCGGCTGCGGTACAGGTGCCGGGGTAGATTCCGGGGGCGCCGATTGGGCCGGTGCGGGGGCAGGTGGCGCCACGGACGGCGGCGGCTGGCTAATGCTACCGGGCGCGGCTGGGGCAACAGTCACGCTGAGGGGAGCGACTTTGGCGACCTGCCATTGCCCGCTGTTGACATCGTACCAATCGAGATCAAACCCGGGCAGTTTCAGGGTTCCGGCCGCAGTCGGCACCACAGCGATCTTCTGCTCCAGGGTCCCGACCACGCCGCTGCTGGCGTCGCTATCGTTACGAACAGGCTGATCCGGATAGCTCTTCCAACCGCTCGGCAATGGCAAACTGAGATCTGGCAGGTGGGCGGCCGGCAAACCGGTAACCTGGAGGGTCAGGGTGCGGGTCACCGGCTCACCGACCCGAAATTGCGGCGGCTGTTGCTGCCAGCTGTCGGTCAGGGTCACGGCCGTGGCCGGTAACCACAGACGGCCATTGTCGTTCGCCGGTTGTGTTGCCACCTGCACGGTCAGGGCCGGGGAGAACCTACGCAGATTCCTGGTTGAGGTGCCAAATGCGCCAAAGCCATCGGCGCTGGCGACCTGGGCCTGCAGGGTCAGACGCGGCAAGAGCAGTTCTCCGGCCTGCTGCGGAAACAGGGCATAACGTCGCTCGATCCCCTGGTAGCGGTAACCGTCCCGATTGGTTTCAAAGTTGCGGTCCTCGCCCAACGGCTGGATATCGGCCGGCACCCCTTGCGGTTGCACATTATTGAGGCTGGCCGAGGTCAGCGTGCCCCGGTGCAACACCCGGATGGTCAATACGACCTGCTGACCGACCAGCACCTGTTTGGGCTCAACGTCCGCTTCCAGCAACAGTTCGTCCCCGGCGCTGGTTGCGAGCGGCTGGGTCGACACCTGGATCGGCAAGGGCAAGGAGCAGTCGGACCCGAAACAGACCGCCGGGATTTTGACCTTCCCGCTGCGTTTCGGCATCAAGGTCAAGCTGATCACCAGGGAACGGGTAAAATCGCCGTTGACGATCTGTACCTGGCTGTTGCGCGATCGATTGAGGATGTCCCAATCCTGCTTAAGCACGTTCAGGTCCGGGTCGGCAGCGGGCTTGCCCTGCACCCGCAATTCCAGGTGCAGGCTGTCTCCTTCGCCGATCCGGTTACGGTCGGCAACCGCCGTGACCTGGGCGGCCCAGAGCGGTGTCGCCGCCAGCAGCAGGCCGATCAGAATAAAGCTAAGAATCCGTTTTACCATGGCCGCTCACTCTCCTGTTGCTCACCACGTTGTCGATACTGGTAAAGAAATTTGCGTCGCAGCAAACCGCCGGGATCATCGGGAATCCGCTGTAATAACTGACGCCGCCGCTGTTCTTCCGGGGTCTGCGGTTGGTCGTCGGAGTGGACCGCCGGGCTGGTTAGCTGAGGCGGTTTTTCCCCAACTTTGCCCGTTTCGGCCTGGTCTTGCTTGGCCGGAGCGGAGTTCGCCTGGGTCGGTTGGGGTGCAGGCTGCGGAGCTTTATCCGCCTGGTTGCGTTCAGCGGACTCCGGTTGTCGGGGATGCTCGGCGGCGCTTTGCTGCCGTTGTTGCTGAGCCTGGTCTTGGCCGGATTTGTCGCTTCCGGACTGTCCGGACTGTTGCTGCTTCTGCTGCCCCTCTTTATCCTGTTGCTGCCGATCCCCCTGGGGCTGCTGTTGTCCGCCAGCTTTGGGATCCTGTTGCTGCTGCTTCTTCAGAGCCTCTTCGACAATCTTGCGATTGGCCTGCGCATCGGCGGAATCGGGATCAAGCTGGAGCGCCTGATCATAAGCCTTGAGGGCGGCGGGCAGCTGCCCGCTCTGAGCCAGCATATTGCCGCGATTGTACCAGTCATCCGCACTCTGCGGTTCCCCCAGAGCCTGCAGCGCTTTGCCATAGTCGCCGGCCCGATAGTGGCTACCGGCCTGCCAGCGCGGGTTGCTGAACTTTTCGGCGGCGGTAGCGTAATCCTGGTTTGCAAAGGCCTGATAGGCCTGCTGTTGCTGATTATGCCAGAGTTCATTCCAGCTGAACGCCTCGGCCGGGGCCGGTTGCCACAGCAGCAGCGCCAGCATCAGCAGCCAACCACGCCGGAAAGCAGCAGCGGCCAGCAGAGCCAGCGGCCAAAGCAGCCAAACGCCGGCATCCTGCCAAAGGTCGCCGGTGCGCTTCGGCCCCGGTTCGGTGCGGTCGAGACGATGACTGTCCAAATCACCCAGCAATGTTTTGAAATCACTGTCATCAATGCTGATCCGCCGATAGTCTCCACCGCCGGCCTGCGCCAGTTGACGCAGCCCAGCTTCAGCCAGCCGTGGCAGGATCAGGTTGCCCTGGCTATCCTTGAAAAAGCCCCCGTCCGGCAGCGGGATCGGCGCGCCCTCCGGGGTCCCGACCCCGAGCACGGCCAGTTTGAGCCCGCTTGCCGCAAGCTCCCGGGCTGCGCCCAGACTCAACTGGGGACGATCTTCATCCGTTACCAGCAGCACTGTCCCCTGTTGCAAACCGGCCCGTTTGATCAGTTCCGTGGCCAGGCTTAAAGCCCGCGCCGGCCGACTCCCCTGTACCGGCATCAGCTGCGGATCAAGACTGCCGAGGAGAGCTTCGATGGTATGCACGTCATCGGTTAACGGAGTGACCGCAAAGGCATCCCCGGCAAACACCACCAGGGCAGTCTGCCCTTCGCGGCGTTGGCGGAGAATATCTTCGATCTTGAGCCGCGCCCGTACCAGTCGGCTCGGCTTCAGATCAGCAGCTAACATGGAGCGTGACAAATCCAGGGCAATGACCAAAGCCGACTGCTGTTTAAGCAACGGTTGGGGCTGTTTCCGCCAGGTCGGACCGGCCAGGGCAATGACACTCAACAGCAGCCCGACCAACAGCAACCAAAGCGGCCAATGGGCGCGCCGCCGCGATCGCCCGATCAGCAGATGGGGGAGTAATTGCGGATCACAGATCTCCTGCCAGCTGCGGCTCTGCAAGCGTCGCCGCCAGAACAGCCAGAGCAGGACCAAGAGCGGCGGCAGAAGGAGAAACCACCAGGGGCGAAGAAAATGAAACAGACTCATGCCCGCCTCCTGAACGCGGCCAGCGCATCACGCAGCAGCAGGACCACAGCCCCGGCCAAAGCCAAACCAAGGGGCCAGACAAACAGATCGGTCACCGGCCGATACAGTTCCCGGGCCCGAACCGCGGGTTCCAGCTGATCGAGCAATTGATAGATCTGCTCCAGTTCCGCACTGTTGTGAGCTCGGAAATAGCGCCCGCCAGTCTGCTCGGCAATGCTGCGCAGGGTCTTTTCATCGAGATCGGCAGAGGGGTTGACGGTCTGCGAGAAAAAGAAGCTGTGCACCTGCATTTCATCGGCACCGATGCCGATGGTATAAATCTTCAGCCCTTGCTGGGCAGCCAGCTCGGCGGCCTTGAGGGGGGCCAGCTGACCGGCGGTATTGGCGCCATCGGTGAGCAGGATCAGCACCCGTTTGTGCGCTTCCCCCTCCGCCGTCCGTTTCAGGGCCAGACCGATGGCATCGCCGATGGCGGTCTGCTTGCCGGCCAGACCAATGGCCGCTTCATCGAGCAGTTGGGTGACCATGGTCCGATCAAAGGTCAACGGGGTCTGCACATAGGCCTGGTCACCGAACAGGATCAGGCCGATCCGGTCGCCACTGCGCCGGGCAATAAACGGATCGGCGATCTGCTTGAGAGCGGTCAGCCGATCGACCTGCTGACCGTGCAGTTCAAAATCTTCGGTCTGCATGCTCCCGGAAATATCCACGGCCAGCAGCAAATCGCGGCCGGACACCGGTAATTCCAGAGGGGCTCCGAGCCACTGCGGCCGGGCGCAAGCGAGCACCAGCAACAGCCAGCAAAGGATCGCCAGCAGCATGACACCCCGCGAACGGGCGCGCCGCGACTGCTGATGCCGGGCAACATCGAAACGGCTCAAACGCGGTACCCAGAGGGCCGCTTCTTCGGCCGCCAGGGCCGGCGGCGCCAAGCGTCTAACCAGGTAGGGGAGCGGCAGTAGCAAGAGGGCCCAAGGCCAGGCAAAATGGATCATGAGCACCTCCCCGTCCGGCCCAGCGGCGGCAGTTTTTTCAACCGCTGGCGACAGAGTTCAAGCAATGCGTCCCGTTCCAACTGTACCGCCGGCTGATAAGGTCCCAGTTCCAGGCAGCTGCCGACGCCGCTGCTGAAGGGGTTATCGACAAAACCGCGATCCAGCACCTCCAGCCAGGCTTTGCCGCTGAGCCCAGCACAGCCATCCTGGGGATAAGCGGTCACAATGGCCCGCCGCAGCAGTTGCGACAACCCGGCCAGCAGTTCCCGGTCGGCCAACCCGACAGTCTGTTCCAGTGCGGACAATTCCCGTAGCGCGGCGCGCCGGTAACGCAACCGCCGCTGCCGGCGCAGCAGCAGGAACGCCGCCAGGCTCAGCAGCAGCAAAACCACCGCGACTCCCCACCAGCCTGGGGCCGGCGGCCACCAGCCCGGTGCCGGCGGCAGATGAATATCGCGCAGCGGCAGGGTTGCCGGGTGCGCCTGTGGATCAATTGCCGCCATGGCCGCTCCTGCCATTCTGCAGCACCTGCAGTGGGTCACTGTCCGTCGCCACCGGCACAAACAACAGGCCCCGGTTGCGACAGAAACCTTCCAGGCGGGCGCGATGAGCTTTGAAAGCCTGGTGAAATTCACGCCGGGTCCGGGCCTGGTCCGTGGCAATGGTCAGATCGCGTTCCCCGTCGCTGAGGCGGTAATTGCCGTAACCCGGCAGTTCCACTTCCAGGGCGTCGAACAGGAAATACAGGGCGACCTCAGCCTGGCGGGACAATAGGGCCAGGTGTTTTTCCACGTCGTCATCCCACTGGGTAAAATCGCTGAACAGATGAATGCGGCTTCCGGGCCGGACCACTCGGGCCAGGCGCTGGATTGTTTCCGCCAAACGCCGATGAGGATCAAAGGGAACGTGGGCCGGGCGGTTCCAGACCGGGTCGCTGACCATCCCCTGCAAAAGACGCAGCACGCCACGGCGCCCCCCGGCCGGACGCAGTTCGATATGCCCTTCTTCGGAAAACAGAAAACCGCCGATCCGGTCCCCTTGAGCCAGGGCTCCCCAAGCCAGTACCGCCGCCAATTGCGAGGCCAGCACCGCTTTGAAGCAGCCGCGGGTGGCAAAGAACATCGGCCGCCGATAATCAAGGGCAAACAACACCGGCCGTTCGCGCTCTTCATGGAACAACTTGGTATGGGCCGTGCCCCGCCGGGCGGTCACCCGCCAGTCGATATTGCGCACATCGTCGCCGGGCTGGTAGGCGCGGACCTCGGCAAACTCCATCCCCCGGCCGCGAAACCGGGAACGGTGGCCGCCGCCACGCGTGGCCGTGGCCGGGGATTTCGGCCCCTTGACCACTCCGGCTCCGGCCCTGAGGCCGACCAGTTGCGGCAGGCTGATCTGTACCGGCGATGCTGTTTTAGCTGTTTTCACCATGCAACTCTCTTTTGCGTTTCCCTTCGAGGAGACGATCGATTAAGGGACCGGCACCCGGGCCAGCAGTTCACTGATCACCCGTTCGGCACTGACGCCTTCCGCCTCGGCCTCATAGCTGAGCAGCAGACGATGGCGCAGCACAGCAAAGGCCAGCTGCTGAATATCCTCCGGGATCACATAGTCACGCCCTTTCAGCCAGGCCCGGGCCCGCGCACAGCGATCCAGGGCGATAGTGGCCCGCGGGCTGGCCCCGTAGGTCAGCCAGTTGGCAAGATCCTCCCCCCAGCGCTGCGCGTCCCGGGTCGCCAGAACCAGCTGGAGCAGATACTCTTCCAGGTTTTCCGCCAGATGAACGGTCAGCACCTCCCGGCGCGCCTGGCGCAGTTCCGCCCCGCTCAGCGGTTGAAAAGCAGCCTGTCCGGTGGGCCCCGGCAGCCCGTTCAGGGTTGCGCCGGCTTCACGCCGCGCCAGGGCAAGGATCTGCCGCTCGACCTCGGCCTGCGGGTAATCGATAAACACATGGAGCAGAAACCGGTCCAGTTGGGCTTCGGGCAACGGATAGGTCCCCTCCTGTTCAATCGGGTTCTGCGTTGCCATGACCAGAAACGGCTCGGCCAGCGGATAGCTGGTCTGACCGACGGTGATCTGCCGCTCGGCCATAGCTTCCAGTAGCGCGGACTGAACCTTGGCCGGGGCGCGGTTGATCTCGTCGGCCAGAATCAGGTTGTGAAACAACGGCCCGCGCTGAAACACAAAACTGCCATCACGCGGACGGAAAACTTCGGTTCCGGTCAGGTCGGCCGGCAGCAGGTCGGGGGTAAACTGCACCCGGTGAAAGCTTCCTTCCAGCAATTCCCCAAGCTGGCGAATCGCCCGGGTTTTAGCCAGGCCGGGGGCACCTTCCACCAACAGATGGCCATCGGCCAGCAGCGCGATCAGCAGACATTCAATCAGCTGCGGCTGCCCAATAACCTGGTGTTCCAGGTTGGCGGAAAGTTCGCTGAAACGTTGTTGAATCGATTCCATAAATAACGTCCTTGGACATGGTTATCGTGGCGACCCGCCCGGCTCGATTGCCGATCCGGCGGGCCTGTGACTGAAAAATCCATCCTAATTGAGAATGGCGCAGAAGAAAACCCGGCTGCGCCTGTCCCTGACGCAGCCGGGCACAGGCTGATTTATTTCATCGTGTCCTCGGCAGAAGGTGAGGCAGCCTGCTCATGCGCTGAGACAGCGCTTTTCAGCACCAGATGCTGGCGATCAAACGCTTTGAGTTTACCAATAATATCGGTATCGACCTGAAACTGCCGGTCAAATCCGTCCACCTGCAGCAGCGCGGTAGTGGCTTTGGCGTCCCCGGAGGTAAAAAAGGCATAATGGCGATCCTTTCCTCCGTCCAGTTGCAGACTGAGCTGCAGGGCAGCCTGATCGTGCCGGTTCGGGTCGGCCTGGCCGGCCACATCCTTGATCTTCAGGTCGGCCAAAAGGTCAACCAACTGGGCGGCCTGCTGCGGATCGGTCTTGCCGTTCTCCGGCGCGGGATCCAGCTGCCAGGCCCCGTCTTTGCGGACCAGCTTCAGGTCGGCCAATTCCAACCCGCTGATCTTACCTTTGGGCAGCTGCAGGACGTCCCGGTTTAACCACTCGCCGACCTTCAAGCCAGCCTGATAGGCGCTGAACGGAATGTCATAAACCTGTTCTTCAGAAGCCAGTCGGGCGTGCACCTTGCGAAAGCCCGGTGACGAACCGATCAGCAGCTCGGCCAGCTGTTTGCCACCACCAGAAAACACTAGTTTGCGATCAAAATCCTCTGCCGATACCTTGAAGCGCTTGTCACTGGCGGCGGTTTGGGCCACCGGCCAGGGACGTTTCAAGCCACAGAGTTCCTGCAGTAACGCCTCAACTTTGGCGGAGTCGGCCGCTGCGGAAAAGTGCTCCGGCAGGATCCAGCCGGCGGCAGTTTTTTTGAGGGCAACCTGCTCCCCCTGCGGGCCGACCACGGTCAGTTCATCGACCTGATCCGGGCTAAAGGTCAGCAGGGCAGCCCCCCCTTTGGCAGTTGCCGGCTGTTGCCCCGCTACGAAAAAGGCAACCCCGAGTCCCAGTTGGACAAGAAGCACGACCGTCAGAATAATCAGGGTACGTTTCATGACTTAAGCCCTCCTTTCCAACAAGCGCTGAAAGTACAACCGCCTGCGCCGCTGCAACCAACGATGAATAAAATAAACCAGCGCCAGCCCGGCCAACGCCAGAGCGTAGTTGAGGTATTCCACGGTCAGCTGGGTGTCCAGGTTCATAGGAATCAGGGTCCGGGCATAATGGCCGCGGCTGCTGATACTGAGCAGACCGGCGTCTTCCAGAGCCCAGTCCAGGCTGTTGTTAACCAGCTGCAAGGCCCCCAGATCCTGATTGCCGGCAACACTGGCCGCCAGTTGCATGGTCTGATCACTCAGGAAATCGGCCGAGGAGAACAGAATGATCCGCGCCGATTCCGGCGATTTGTCAATGACACTGGCCACCTGGTGCGTCTCTTTAGTATCCGCCTTTTTCGACGCATCCTGGTTCTTCGCGGAATCCTTCAGCAGCGGTGATTCTTTGCCGGTAAAGTAGGAGGGGAAGACCCCTTCCACGGCCACGCCGAGCAGTTGTCGGCCACGGTCCGCACCCGGGACAAAGCCCTGCTGCCCCTGCCCGTTGATGCGCGGCAACAGGTTCTCCGAATCAGACGTCCAGGAATCAGCCGAGCTTTTCAGCAGCCAGGTGGTCTTGCGCTCCTTGTTCTGCTCTTTATCAACCGTGATCGGCGCGGCCCAGTTCATCATCAGATGCCCCAGCCCGGAGGTCACCGGCACCTGCGGATTCAGTCCGGCCCCGCGCAGATCAACGAAATAGGGGTAAGGAATCAGCCGCATTTCCTGCAGGGTGATCCCGCCGACATGGCGACTGACCGGGATCGGGAACGGCTGATTCTGCTCATCCAGCACCAGACTTGATTCCATGCTGATCCCGTAATGTTTGAGCCAGTCGAGAAGGTGGCTGGAATTTTTCGTCGCCGCCAGGCTCTTCGGGGTCAGACTGACATCAAAGGGCGAAGTGGCCAGCACCACGGTGCCGCCTTTCATCAGGAACTGGTCGATGGCGAACAAGGCTTTATCATTGAGGTTTTCAGGCGCAGCCACGACCAGAACATCCGTCGCATCAGGCAGGGTTCCCTGCTCCAGATCGACCTGCTTGACCTGATAATTTTCCTCCAGCTGCCGATGCAGCAGGTTGAACTCCTTGCTGTCCTGGTTCATCCCGTACTGGGCCAGGTAAGGATTGGGCGGCTTGGGTACGGCCAGGGCCACGGTTTTCAGGTAGCCGTTGGAAAACCGTTTCAGGGCAGCTTTGATATTGCGTTCCAGGCCGTCCCGCGAAAAATCTTCCGGCAACTGGACCTGGACTGTCTGCTGGCCGTTGTCCAGGGTCAGATAAAAATAGAAGCGATGGGTATCGAGCAAACCGGCCTGCATCGGCTGGAACCCGTAGTCATCGGCCAGTTTTTTGGCGAGCTCACCGTTCCCGGCCTGCGGATCAAGAACTTCAAGGGACAATTTGCCGCCGGATTTTTGTTCCAGCTGCTGGCCGAGGGCCTGCAGGTCCTGCTTGAATTTCTGCAGAAAATCGGGGAGCGCCGCATCCGCGGAAATATAGCCGTGCAAGGTCATCGGCCGCTGCAACCCGGCAACCAGGTCGCCGCCGCCCTGAAATTCGTTCATCACCCGCTTGATGCTGCGGGTCAGCTGGTACTCGGGATTGTTCAGTTCGACCTCGATCCCCTGGCCGCCCTGCTGTTTGACCTCGATCAGATCGCGAAAATTAAGGACCTGAAACTGATCCCCGTATTGAATCAGGATCTGAAAGTAGGAATTCACCAGCGCCGACTGGTAACGATCGGCGACCTGAAACGGCACTGGCTTGATGCCGTATTTCTCATTCGCTTCGGCTTCCAGATCGGGATTATGCAACGGATCGATGAACTCCGCCCGCACGTTGCCGTGCCCGGCAATCTGGTATTCGCGGATCAAATCGCGCAACCGCGGCACCAGCGGCGCCAGCAGCGGGTGGGTTTTGGCGCTGAAATAGCCGCGAATCAGCAGCGGTTCCTGGAGGTGGGCCAAATACTGCTTGGTGGCCGGAGAAATCGAATAGATCTTGCCCTGAGTCAGATCGATCCGGGCAGAGCCGATCTGCTGCAGCCACAGGTGCCCAGCCAGCAGGTTGGCGATCAGCAGCAGGGTCAGCGCGCCATGGAAACGATGCTGGCGGCGATTGGCCAGTGCCTTGATATCCCAGCGCAAGCGTTTGAGGCTGTACAGGGTCAGGGCGAAGAAGACCCCGACCAGACTCAGATAATAATAGAGGTCGCGCAGATCAATGACCCCGCGGGTAATGGAGTTAAACCGCGAACCACTGCCCAGCAGCTTGAGCAGTTCGGCAGCACGATTGCCGAAAAAGCCGGTCAGCAGGTCGCTACCCAGCAGATAGAACAGGCCGCAGACCAGGACCGTGCCGATCAGGCTGACGATCTGGTTGTCGCTGCGGGCACTGAGGAACAGGCCGATGGAGATATAGGCGGCGCCCAAAAACATGGCCGCCAGATAGCCGCCCCAGACCGGGCCCCAGTCGAGGGAGCCGAGGAAGGAGACGGAAATCGGCAGCGGCAACGTCAAAATCAGCGCCAACGCCACCAAGCTGAGCGCGGCGAGAAATTTGCCGACCAGGTACTGAAGCGGACTGACCGGCAGGGTGAGCAGATATTCCAGGGTGCCCATCCGCCGCTCTTCACTCCACATCCGCATGGTCAAGGCCGCAACCAGGAAGATCAGCAGGACCGGCATCCATGCGAAAAGCGGCCTGACATCGGCGATATTGCGGGCGAAAAAGGCTTCTCCCCAGAAGAAGGTAAAAAGGGTAACGACCAGGAATGCGCCGAGAAAGATATAGGCAACCGGCGAAGCGAAAAACCCGGCCAGCTCCTTGCGGGTCACCCGGAATACGCTACGCAGCATGACCCACCTCCTCGGCAGCTAAGGAAATTTCGTTGAATACCTTTTCCAGGGTGCGCTCTTCCCGGTGCAGATCATACAGCTGCCACTTCTGCCCGACCGCCAGTTCGGCTACTGCCGGAGCCAGCTCAACCAAGTCGGTGGCGCCCTCCAAGCGATAACCATGACCGCAGCCACTCTCCTCGGGCAGGGCCGTTGTGATGACCCCAGGCAGCCGAGAGAGTTGTTCCAGGGCCTCTTCCGGCCGGGCACTGCAACGCAGGATCAACGCCCGGCCGCGGGTCAACTCGGCCAGTTGGGCATCAAGGGCCAGCTGGCCTTTGCGCAGGATCAAGGCCCGATCGCAAACCGCTTCGACTTCCTGAAGGATATGGGTGGAGACAATGACCGTGGCCTGTTTGCCGAGTTCACGGATCAGCTCCCGCATGTGCCCGATTTGCGACGGATCGAGGCCGTTGGTCGGCTCGTCAAGGATCAGGATTTCCGGCTGATGGAGCAGGGCCTGGGCCACCCCGACCCGCTGCCGATAGCCGCGCGACAAGGTCGCGATGGCAGCGCTAGCCTTCTCTTCCAGTTCGGTCTGATGAATCGCCCGCAACACCGCCCGGTCCCGGCCGGTCTGATCCAGCCCGCGCAACGAAGCTGAATAATCGAGGAAATCGACCACGGTCATTTCCGGGTAAACCGGACAGTTCTCCGGCAGGTAACCGATCCGCGACTGGGCGCCGCGCAGGTCGCTCCAGATATCGTCTCCGGCAATCCGAATGGTCCCCTCACTCGGTTCCAGAAAGCCGGTAATCATTTTCATAATGGTCGATTTGCCGGCCCCGTTATGACCGAGCAGGCCCACTATTTCACCCCGGCCGATCTCAAAAGAGACTCCGTCCACAGCAACAAAATCACCGTAACGGCGACTGACGTGTTGTAGTTGAATCATTGTCCACCTCTGCTAAAACAATAGAAAAAGGTCTTCATGCCCCAGCTGCACAGCGGAAGAAACGCCAGCCAGGCTCCCGCAACAGCGACCAAAGTAGTGCCAATTTGGGGAAAAACCGTTTAACGATATGCAGGCAGGAGAGGTGCTCCCCCTCAGGCCAGTTTGTTTACAAAGAAGAGTTGTTCAGGACAATGAAACGGGCGGGGGACGGATAAATTGAGCGAAGCGAGGATCGGTGATCCCACAGACGGAACAGAGCAAGGGTTCGCAAACCGCAACTCCGTCCGCACCTTCCAGGCGGAAATCCCGGTGGGTGTTCAAGGATATTTGGGAAAAACGGCCATCCAGGTCGACGCTGGAAAGTTCCGCCTGAAGCAAGTCGCCGACGGTGGATGCCCCTTCGATGACCACGAAGTGATCCGCAGCAAACGCCACGGTCTGAAACTGCGCGGCGATCAGCAGACTGATGATACAGAACAAAAACAACGGAGACAGGAGCGGCCGAAGCACAACTTTTTTGACCATTTTCACTTTTTTATCCATATGGAAATGAACCGTCCAAGTTGACAGAGGTATAGTTATACAAGGAAGAGCCGCAGAGTCAAGCCCAGTCGTCGCCGAGGTGGGAAAACCAGGCATTCAGGCAAAACCTATCAGCGCAAATGCACAGTCTCCGCCCGTGCTTTTGTGCCGGAAGGATTTCTTTTAAGGAGAGAAATGTTGAAATTCAGACAGTTAATCATTCAGGCCGGGCTGCTGTTGGTCATGATCTGGACGGCCAATGCCGCTGATTTCAGCAGTTGGCTCAACACTCTGCAAGACGAAGCACGACAACGCGGAATTGCCCCGGCCACCCTGAGCACTGCGTTTGCAGAACTGGACGAACCGGTCGCCCAAGTCATCGAGCTGGATCGCAATCAGCCGGAAACCGTCCAGACTCTCGCCCAATACCTGACGGTCCGGGTCACCCCCCGGCGGGTTGCGGACGGCCGCCGCATGCTGCGTCGCTATCCAACCTGGCTGGGCCGGGTCGAACAGAACCAGCAGGTTCAAAGACGCTTTATCGTCGCCCTCTGGGGGATTGAAACCCACTACGGCCAATACAGCGGCCGCATGCCAATTATTCCGGCCCTGGCCACCCTGGCCTTTGACGGCCGCCGTAGCAGCTATTTTCGCGCCGAGCTATTCGAACTGCTGGAACTGCTCGACAACGACCGGGTCCGGCCGGACCAGCTTTACGGTTCCTGGGCCGGGGCCATGGGGCAGTGCCAGTTCATGCCCTCTTCTTTCCGCCGCTATGCGGTTAATGCCGACGGCGGTCGCATCGACATCTGGACATCCCTGCCCGACGTTTTTGCCTCAACCGCCAATTATCTCAAACAGAACAACTGGCAGAATGATCAGACCTGGGGGCGGCAGGTTCTGTTGCCGGCCGGTTTTGACCTGTCCCTCACCGGATTGGACAAAACCCTTTCCCTGCCCCGCTGGCAACAGCTCGGGGTACGCCGCAGCAACGGCAGTGCCCTACCAAAACGTCCTCTGGAGGCCTCGCTGATCTTACCCGAAGGCCCGGCCGGGCCGGCCTACCTGGTCTATGCCAACTTCCATGCGCTGCTCAAATGGAACCGTTCCCTGTCCTTCGCCATCGCCGTCGGTACCCTGGCCGACCGTCTGGCGGATTGAACCTGACTTCGCACTGTTGACCGCGTGCGCCCGGCAACAGAGCTTACCCGAACCTGGTCGGAAAGACCTTCTGAACAAACAGCCGCAAGAGCAACCGATTGCCGTTGGCTACAGCAAACCGAGCCTGCCGTTTCTAGTCGGAACAGATACGGTCATGACCAGCCCTAACTGGACCGTGCCGGTGCAATTTACTCGGCAGTGGCCCATTTTTTTTGTTGCTCCCGACGAATCAGCACCAGGTTCCGGGTATAGATGATGAACCCGGTCGACTGGCCGACGATAAACACCGGGTCCTTCTTAATGATGGCATAGGTCAGCAGCAACACGCTGCCTGCCAGACTGAAGTACCAGAAAGCGGTTGGAATCAGGCTTCGGCGGTGTTTTTCGGAGTAGAGCCACTGCACGAAAAAACGCATGAAAAACATCGCCTGCCCGGAAAACCCGATGGCCAGAATAACAACGTCAGAAAGGGTCAGATTCATTGTTTTCCATCCTTCAGAGCAATTGTCAGCCGCCGGCAACGGCCAACAGGTCGGACAAAATGTCCATCCCTCCAAAGGTTAGCACATACAGGCGGCCGTCATAGTCGTCAATAAACCGCCGCTAGCCGGAACCTTCTTCATGGCCAACCAATGGCGGATACCATGCCCGCTTATCCTGGCGGACTTTTCCACCCAGCGGTCGTGACGGCTAAATCTCCGGCAGGGGCCTGAGAACCTGCATAACCCTCTCCAGGAACGAAAGAGCATGCTGTTCATGATATTCCGGAACAATAAATCCCACCCTGTTCATTTCAGAATAGCCGCAGCCCCAGCCAAACCACGGCAGGCCGACGCTGGCAGGCCGAAAAGCGTGTAAAGGTCTACATGCGCTCAGCAGCCGGAGTCATAATTCAGCAAGCGATCTTGCAACAGCCGGCCCGGACTGCAGCTCACTCACTTCAATGGTCAACCTGCCGAGCAGCCGGTACAGAGTGGTGCGCCCTTTGGCGATCAGCCCGGCGCCGTAAGCGTTGAACCAGGGCGCTATATGAGCCTGATGAAAACTCCAGGCCGTTGCCAACAGATCATCCCGGGCCTCGACCTGACCTTCGGCGTTGCGCAGCAGGGCCGCAAAAAACGCCAGCTCGAAACCGATCTGATCAGGCATCCGCTGACTCTGCCAATGGCTCTCGCTCTGCAACAGAGCCGGGTCGAAACCGCTCTGCCGATACAGCTTGTCGACGGCAACGGCTTGCTCCCCCCAATAACGACCGTCCCGCTGGAACGATTCGAAGGGGGCATGAAAACGCTCAGCCGCCGGGTTGAAGAACAACTCATGATATTCGTCCACCAGCGCCGACAAGGGGTCGGCCCCAAGATTCTCCGTGCCCGCAAACAGCTCGTTAAGGTCACTGACCAACTCGGCTGAGGGGGTTTTGAGGTAGAGCGCGGCCGCCACCTCGCAAAGGGCGGCCACGTTCGGGATGTTCAGGCCGACCATCAGACTTTCTCCACCCGCGCGGGCAGGCCGTTGCGGGCATTGCCGCCCAGCACGAAATCCGCCAGGGTCGAGATGCCGGGCCGGGAAGGATCGCTCAGGCCGAGGGGGTTGATGGCCAGCCCGGCGGCCAGGTCCGGATCCGCAGGGATGGTTTTCCCACCGATCTGCATGGCCGAGCTGCCGTAGCGCCAGTGCCCGAAACCGTGCTCGATGGCGATCACCCCGGGCATCACCCCGTGGCGGACCGCCACCCGCCCTTCGGCCTGCCCACCGGGGGTGGTCAGGCGGATCCGGTCGCCGTTGCGCACGCCCAGTCGGCGCGCGTCGTCAGCCTGCATGGCGATCTCGTTGACCGGGCGCAGTTTACGCAATTTGCGGGCGGTGATGGTCCCGGAGTTCATGTACTGGCTCTTGGTGGAAATCAACTGGAACGGCCACTGCCTCACCGGGTAGCTGTCGCTGAGCTTGCTGCCATCCAAAAACAGCGGGGGCAGCCAGGTCGCGGAGCCGAACAGGCGCTGCCCGGTCATGCTGTTATGCTGCCGTGCCAGGGGTTCGTTGTAGAGCTGGAGCGGCGCCTGGTAGCGACGTTTCAGCCACTCACCCTGGTAGCTGTTGGCCTCATCTTCAAAACGTCCGCCGTGACTCATAACATAGCCGACCTTGCGCTGCTCTTCCGGCTTGAGGACGGCGTCCAGCTGTGGCGCAAAGCGGTCCAGCCCGGTCAGGCGCAGATCCTCGTCGCTGGCGTCCGGAACCGGCTGACCGTCAAAGGCGATATTGGCGAACAGTCGCAGATACCAGTCCTGGGGCCGGTGGAGGGGCCACAGCTTGCCGTCGGCATCGGGAATCGCTTTGTCCCCGAAGCCGGGCAGTTTCATCCGTTTGGCCACATCGATCAGGAAACTTTCCATGCAGATGGGATCCCCGGCCGGAGTGGCCTGTTGCGGTGCCGACACCGCCGGCCAGCTGATGGTGCTAGCCTTGGTCAGAGTTCCGCTCCAGGGTGTCGTTGACGCGAAATTCTCGTAAAGAGAGGTATCCGGGACAATGTAGTCACACTCCGCCGCGGTCTCCGACATGAAGGAGTCGATACAGATCAACAACGGAATCCGCTTGGGATCGCGCAGTTTATCAAGCTGCCCGGCCAGCCCGGACTGGCCGTAGACCGGGTTGGTGTTCCAGAAGATCAGCGCCTTGAGGGGATAGGGATAGCCGTTAAGACCGCCGAGAAGAAATTCCGGCTGCAACCCGGCGGAGAGGGGGAACCAGGGACCGTCCGCCGGATAGGGCTTGCCGGTAGCCTGCTTGCGCTTGAACTCGCTGGTCTTCTCGTAGGGAAAATCGTGCCGGGAGAGAGTTACCCCTTGCGGTTTGACCTTGCCCGGAAACTTGACCATGTTGTAACGCGGCCCCGGTTTGACATCGGCAAAGCGCCCGCCGCCGGCACTCATCCCCCCTTTCCAGTTGAGATTGCCGACCAGGGCGTTGAGCATGACGATGGCATAGGCGGTGTAGAAACCGTTGCTGTGCATGGTCCCACCATGGGTATCGGCCACAGCCCGACGACCGTAGGAAGTAAACTCCTGCGCCAGTCGAATAATAGTCTTTTCAGGCACACCGCAGGCGGCGCTGTACTCGGCCAGAGTCAGCTTGCAGGCTTCGTCAAACAGCACCTGCAGGGACGTTTTCACCCGCAGGTCCTGACCAGCGACGGTGACCGTCCCGCTGAACAACAACTGCGCCGGGCCGGCCGCCTGCTCCTGGGCCAGCGGCTGCCCGCTGCTGGCGTCAATGACCACCATACTCTCCGCACTGCCCAAACCGAGGGCTGCGGCGCGTAGAAAGGTGCCGTCCAGGGGGGAGTCCGGATCGGTGACCACCAGATGGGTGGCATTGGACCAACTTGGCTCACCGGCTGCAGCTGCAGCTTTCCCATTTGGCTGAGCCAGGAAGTCGGCATTGTAGCGCTGGGTTTCGATAATCCAGCGGATCATCCCCATGACCAGAGCCCCGTCGGTGCCCGGGGTGATGGGTAGCCACTCCGAACGCTCACCGGCCGCAAGGCTGTCCGAATTGGTCAGCACCGGGTCAACCACAACATATTTCATCCGCCCGCTGGTGCGGGCGTCTGCCAGCAGCATCGCCTGCCGTTTAAACGGGTTCCCGGCATTACCCGGAGCCGTACCGATGGACAGGTAGTACTCACAGTTGGCATAGTCAGGCTTGAGGTGGGGATACTTCTTCCAGTCGCCGAGCAAAGCCGCGTAACCACCGCGCATGGACAGGCCGCAGTTGCCACGGTGCCCGGTAAAATTTTTCGACCCGAAGCTCAACACCCCGAACCGCTTGGCAAAGCTCAACCGTCCATTCTTGTAGCCGTTGACCATGGCCAGTTGATTTGAACGCGGCCCCAGCTCCGGCGCAGCCGGATCAATGGGGGTCTTGGTATCGCGAATGGCGCGCAAGCCATCGACCTGCCCCTCGCCGAACAGGTTGCCCCCTTCGACTACCTCTTCGATGAGCTGCTGATAACTGATGGGTTGCCACTTGCCGCTGCCGCGCGGACCAACCCGTTTGAGGGGGGTCAGCACCCGTTTGGGATCGGCAAGCATGTCGAGGGCGGCATTGCCCCGGCTGCAGGCGACGGAACGCCGGGACAGGCCGCTTTCCTCAAAGCGGCTGAGGGCGCGAAAGCTGTCGCTGATACTTGCCTGAAAGGGCAACACCGGAGACGCGGAGAGAGGATGATAGGGGTTGCCGCTGACCCGCAGCACCCGGTTGCTGGTGCGATCGACCCGGGCACGAATCCCGCACAGGCTGGTGCAACCGTTACAGAGTGCATTGGCGACAAACTGGTCGGGGTTGGCGACCACCTTGCCGGTGGCTGGATCGACGGAATATTCAGGGGGCAAGGCATTACCGGCAATCCGGTCGAGGGGTTTTTCCCCGGCCCACCAGCCGTTGGCCACCGCCTTGAGGGTCGGTGCGCTACCGGCCGCAAACACACTCAGGGCGCCGGCGGCACCCAGGCCTTTGACAAAATCGCGACGTTTGATCTTCATGGTCTCCTACCCTTCCTGTTGTTGCCCGACCAGACGTTTCCAGGGGCCGGTCCAGGTTGCAAGAATCATCAGCAAAATCCACAGGGCCAACGGCGCCATCGCCTGCAACAGTCCCCCCTGGCCCGGCGCAAAGGGAATCAGCGCGGTGCCGGTGCGCGGCAGCTGCTGGCCGGTAATAATGACATTCCAGCGCACCAGATAGGCTCCGGCCAGGCTCAGCAGCGCGGCCAGAGCAAACAGCAGGCGCGAAGAACGGGCAAAGTAGAGCAGCACCAGCGGCAGGAGAACCGTCCCACCCAGGCCGAGCACAATGAAATTCACGAACCCGGCCGCCAGAATGTAGTCAAAGGCAAAGCGGCCGAAACTGTCGCCGAAGACAAACGCGATCAGAAACCAAAGTACTTGCGCGAACAGCTGCAAAGTCAGGAAAAAGCCCAGCCAACCGCGCAGCAGGGTCAACCGTTCCTGATTCAAACGCTTTAGCAGCATGGCGAACAAGCCGCTCAGCCCGGTTGCCGCCGCCAGCGCGGAGCAGATGAACACCACCGGGACAATGGAGGAATGCCAGAGCCCGCGGCCTCTGACCGCGGCCAGGTCCATGCTGCTGTAAAGAAAGATCAGCGCGGCGGCCAGCAGGGTGAGCAGCGCCAATACCTTGCCCCCGACCCCGGACGCACGACGGTCCAGGTTGTCCGGGCTGGCCGCCGTCAATTTTTCCCGCAGCACAAGCAGTGCAAAGCAGGCGCTCACCAGCATAAAGCCAAGCAGGGTAAACACCCCCCAGGAGAGGGGCGAGGTCAGGTGAGTGCGATAAAGCATGGACATAAACCGCAGAGGTTGGTGAAGTTCGAGAATCAGGTTGAGGGGCGCGGTCACGGCCAGCCCCAGGCCGAGAAACAGGCCGACCCCGGCATAGGGTTCCAGGGCCTGGCGGGCAACCAACCGCTGCGCCGCGGCCAGGCCGATACAGGCCGCAGCAACCTGGACCATGAAAAAAAACTGGATACTGGTCATTCCCCAGACCACCTGTTGGGACGTTCCCATCAGTTCGACAACCGTCATGATTAACCCTCCTTGGCGCTGCTGTGGTCAGGGGTAAACGGTGCAGCCGTGCCCTTGACCCGATTCTGTAATTGACTGTTGAGAGCCAGGTAAAAGACCTGCGGCCCAGTGCCCATGGTCGATTTCAGGACCTGAACCGGGTTGTCCCGGACCAATCTGGCCACCGCGCTGTGCGGATCGTTCAAATTGCCGAAGACCCGCGCCTTGCCGACGCAGGACTCGACACAGGCGGGCAACAAGCCGCTCTGCAGGCGCTGGACACAGAAGGTGCACTTGTCCGCAGTACGGGTTTGCTCGTTCATGAAACGCCCGTCATAGGGGCAGTTCTGCACACAGTAGCCACAGCCGACACAGACCTGGCTGTCGACGACCACCAAGCCGTCACTGCGCTTGAAAGTGGCACCGGTCGGACAGGCACTGACGCAGGCCGGCTGTTCGCAATGGTTGCAGAGGCGCGGCAGGGGGGAGCGGCGCGGGCGATTGCCCACAGTCAGTTCGTAATCGGAGACAATGGTCCGCCACTGACTGGCGGGGAGGCGATTTTCCATACTGCAGGCCATGGTGCAGGCCTGGCAGCCAACGCAGCGGCGCAGGTCGATGACCATGGCATAGTGAACCGGCTCCGGATCAGTCCGCTGCTCTCCAGCCCAGGCCTTTCCCGGAACGAACAGTTCAAGAAACCCTCTTCGTGTCTGCTTCATAAGTCACCCTTCCTTGTCTGTGCATCAGCAATTACCGGTCGCTCCCTGACCCGCTGGCAGAACGGCGGGAGCCCGGTCGACCGTCCAAACGATCTTATAGTCATGCTCATATCAAGAGCCGTGCCAGGGATCCCCGGGGTTGCCAAACAATCTCTAACACATTAGAATACTGAGATTTTTATTATTTCTTGACAGGAGAAGACGGGGCAGATACTGTCGACAATGGTGCAAGTTGCAACCTTTCCGTAACATTGCAATTCTGCACCGCCGGTGCAATTTGCACCGAAAAGATAAAAAGAACACAGGAGATCAGATTATGCGCTTACGGATCAGCCAGAAAGTCCTCCTGGCCATGCTCGGGGTGACCATCGTTTCGCTGGGAATCTTCTCCTTTCTCATGATCACCTCAAGCGGACAGATTCTTCAGCAGAACATCACCCGGCGTATTCAGGGGCTGGCAGAGATTTCGGTACAGAACCTGGTTGAACTGGTGGAGAAGTCGGAAGCCACCCTGCACAGCATTGCCGCCGCCAATGATATCAACAGCTTCCTGAGTACGGCCGCGGCCGGTGATCCGGCCGCCACCAAGGCCGCCCTGCAGCGTCTGGAAACCACCTTCCTCGATTTTCAGCGGCTCGATCCGACCCTCCAGGCGATCCGTCTGGTCAACACCACCGGTCAGGAGATCACCAAGGTCCGCGAAGGCAAAGTCTTGCCCCACAAAGGCGCTCCCCTGGCTGGGTTTGACTTCAATGCCGTCGGCTCCATTGAAGACCGTTCCTTTTTTCAACACACCATGGACCTGAACCGGGGGCAGACTTGGATTTCCAATTTGGAACGCGGCTGGATCGAAGGCGAGGAATACTGGTGTCCGGCCATGGTGCGTTTTTCAACCCCGCTGTTTTATCCGGACGGCAGGCGGGCCGGCGCGCTGATCATCAATGTCTGGGGCGCGGCCGTCGGGACCAAGATCAACAGCCTGATCACCCCGGGCCAGGGGCAGGCCTTTCTCATCGAACGCAACCGCAAGGACCCGGCCCGCAACGGCATTTTCCTCTTTTCCCAGGACCCGACCTGCGAATTCGGCAACCAGACCGGGACCAACATCAATGTCTTCCAGCGCTACCCGATGGCGGTGACCGAACGCTGGATGAGCAGTGACGAAGGGGTGACCGAAACCCCTGATTCGCGAGATCTGCTCGCCCATGCCTTCTACACCCCTTATCAGGACAACGACCGCGGCTGGGTGGTCGTGGTCGTGGCTCACAAGGATTACTTCATGACCCCCCTCAGTGCGATCAAGAAGCGGATTCTTTTTTCGACGCTGCTGGTGCTGGTCTTTGCCGTGCTGGTCGCCGGCTTCTTTTCCCGTTCCATTACCCGCCCGATCCAAACAGTGATCGACGGCACCCATGCCATTTCCCATGACTTGGACAGCCGGATTCCCTTGGCCGCCCACGATGAAATCGGTGTGCTGGCCGGGGAGATCAACCTGATGGCCGCCAACCTGCAGGAGAATCTGCAGGAGAAGAAACGCATCGAAGAGCAAATTCACCATTCGGAGAAACTCGCCTCCATCGGCGAGATGGCCTCAGGACTGGCCCATGAGCTCAATACCCCCCTCGGCAACATCAAAGCCCTCTCCTCCCTGGCGCGCCAGGACCTGGCCCGGGGCAGCGCCGACCCGGAAGCATTAAGCAGCGACCTGAGTGACATCATCGACCAGATCGATAAATCCAGTCGGATCATCTCCGGCCTGCTCAGCTTTGCCCGCCGCCAGGCCAGTGAAATGAGCCTCTGCAACATCAACCAGTTGCTCGAACATTCCCTTGAGCTGACCCGGATCAAAAGTGAAAACCAAGGGATTGCAATCCGTTTCAACCCACACCCGCAGCTCCCCCTGATCAAGGTCGATCCCAACCAGCTGCAGCAGGTGTTCATCAACATCCTGCTCAATGCCCTCGACGCCGTCGGCCCCGCTGGGCGGATCGAGGTGACGTCCGATTTTCACCAGGGGCGGATTCAGATCAACTTCTCCGATAACGGCCACGGCATCTCCGCAGAACACCAGAAGCGTATTTTCGACCCCTTCTTCACCACCAAGGAGGTTGGCAAGGGAACCGGGCTCGGCCTTTCGGTCAGTTACGGCATTGTCAAGAACCACGGTGGCACCATTGCCGTCCACTCCACGGAAGGACAGGGCACCACCTTTACCATCAACCTGGCAACGGGAGAATCCTCATGAGCAAGCCCAGAATCATTGTTGTTGACGACGACCCTATGACCCGCCGGATCCTGGTGCGGATGCTGACGGAAGATTATGACGTGAGGGCTTTTGCCAACGGCGAAGAAGCCCTCCGGGAATTTCTGGCCAACAGCGCCGCAGTCGTCCTCACCGACCTGAAAATGCCGCAAATGGACGGTATGGAACTGCTAACCCGGATCAAGCATGCGCGCCCGGAGACCATCGTTTTTGTGATCACCGGGTTTTCCAGCATCGATTCAGCGGTGTCCGCCATCAAGCAGGGTGCCTACGACTATATCTCCAAACCCTTTGACCCGGCCGATGTCGGCCTGCGCCTGGAACGGGCGCTCCGGGAAAACCAGCTGCAGCAGCGCGTCGAGGTTCTTAGCCGGGAACGGGAGCTGGAAACAGGTAAACACCAATTTGTGACCGGCAACAGTCGCATGCTGGAGGTGCTGGAACTGGCCAAACGGGTCGCCCGCACCGACAGTACGGTGCTGATCCAGGGGGAAACCGGGGTTGGCAAGGAGTTGGTGGCGCGACTGATCCATCAGTGGAGCCCGCGCAACGAGCGCGCCTTTATTCCCATCAACTGCAGCGCCCTGGCCGAGGGGGTCATGGAAAGCGAACTGTTCGGCCATGAAAAGGGAGCCTTCACCGGCGCCACCAGCAAACGTCTCGGATTTTTCGAGATGGCCGACCAAGGCACCATCCTGCTGGATGAAATCGGCACCACCGACAGCAACTTCCAGGTCAAGCTGCTGCGCGTACTGCAGGATCGCAAGCTCTACCGGGTTGGCAGCGCCGCGGCCATCGATATCGATGTGCGGGTGATCGCCTCGACCAACCAGGACCTCAAACAGGACGCCGAACAGGGCCTGTTCCGCAGCGACCTTTACTACCGGCTCAGCGTCATGACCCTGCAGATTCCACCGCTACGCGAACGCCGGGACGATATTCCGCAGCTGGTCGATTATTTCATCGCCAAATACCGCCATATCAATCCGCCGGTCAGCGGCATCAGCGCCGAAGGCCTTGCCGCCCTCGAAAGCTACCCGTTCCCCGGCAATGTCCGCGAACTGGAAAACATCATTGAACGCGCCATGATCCTGGAGCGCGGCACCCTGCTCTCCGCCGCCAGCCTGTTCATCGACTGCCGCCCTGCCCTGCACCGCCAACCGCTACCCATGGCCACTGATCTGCCGATTCGCGAGGCGGAAAAACAGCATATTCTCAACGTGCTGGAAAAATGCGCCGGTAAACGGGTTCAGGCCGCCGAAATGCTCGGTATCAACAAAACCACCCTCTGGCGCAAAATGAAAAAATACGGTTTGGACGACCTGTGATAAAAAGCTCCCGCCTCCTTGTCACTACCGATCGGTAACAGTTTCAGCCAAAGCTGTTACCAATCAGTAACGACTCCGTCCCTCATCAACTGCCAACCCCTTGTAATGACAATCTTCTTCAGTGGCACACCGGTTGCAATCGAGAACAGGTATGCCCGGTCTCTCAGGGCAGAACTGCCATCTGTCCCGAGCCCGACTGAAGCACCGCCGTCCCCATGCCCCTTGCTATTTTGACACAGGAGGTCTGCAGTGAAACAACAGTTTTTGGCACTCTTACTTCTCGCCCTGCTGGTGGCTTTTGCCGCCTGCAGCCAGCCGCCGGTCGAACCAAGCGTTGCCGCGGCCGGGCATCCCGCCCTCAGCGCACAGGACATGTTGATCCCCTGCTCCAGCTGTCACCAGGAGGTCACCCCCGGGGTTTATTCCGAGTGGTATGCCAGCACCCATGGACTTGATAACGTCAAGTGCTATCAGTGCCACGGCACCTACGAAAACCTCAGCGTCACTCCGGATATGGACCGTTCCTGCGGCGCCTGCCACGCCAACAAACTGGGCGATCACACCGGCAACCGCCTGTGCTGGGACTGTCATACCCCACACAGCTTCACATATGCCGAATAGCGCAAGGAGGAGAAGATGAGCCTGTCCCGTCGTGATTTTATCAAAAGATCCGCTGCCCTGACCGCGGCATCCTATATCGGCATGACCCTGCCCGGCACCCCAACCGCACAAGCGGCCGAGGAACTGACCTGGCACCGCGGTTCCTGCCGACTGTGCGGCGTCGGCTGCCGCGTCCAGCTCGGGGTGAATGCCAAGGGCGTGGCCGTTGCGCTGCGCGGTGAACCCAAGTCGCGCACCAACTTCGGTTACCTCTGTATGAAGGGGATGATGTTCTACCGGATCATGTCCCACCCTGACCGCCTCACCAAGCCCCTCTACCGGGAGAGCAAACAACAGTCGTTCCGTGAAATCAGCTGGGATGAAGCCCTGGATATCGCGGCCCGCAAGTTCGCCGCGGCCAAACGCGAATACGGCCCCGACAGCACCGCCTATTACGGCTCTGGCCAATGCCTGACCGAGGAAACCTACCTGTTCCAGAAGATCATGCGCACCGCCCTGCAGACCAACAATGTCGAGGGCAATCCGCGCCTGTGCATGGCCAGCGCGGTCGGCGGCTATCTCAGCTCCTTCGGCGCCGACGAGCCCATCGGCAGCTATGCCAATATCGAAAAATCCTCCTGTATCTTCCTGATCGGCTCGAATATGGCGGAAGCTCATCCGGTGTTGTTCCGCCGGGTCATGCGCCACAAACTCGACAACCGGGACCGGGTCAAAATCATCAATGCCGATCCGCGCTTTTCCGCGACAAGCCGGATCGCGGACCTGCACCTGCAGTTCAAACCCGGCACCGACCTGGCCCTACTCAACGCCATGGCCTACACCATTATCGACGAAAAACTTTTTGATCAGCAGTTCCTGGCCGACTACGCCACCTTCCGCCAGGGCAAGGCCGAGCAGGTCGACATGACGGCTTATTGGCAGTCTTTGCAGGATTACAGCCCGGAAAAAACCGCGACCATCTGCGGCGGCAACATTGCTGCGGAAAAGATCCGCGCCGCGGCCCGCATGTTCGCCACCAGCAAGGGTTCGGTCAGTTTCTGGTGCATGGGGATCAACCAGCGCAAGCGCGGGGTCTGGGCCAACAACCTGATCCACAACCTGCATATCCTGACCGGCCAGCTCTGCCGCGAAGGCGCCGACAGTTTCTCCCTGACTGGCCAGCCCAATGCCTGCGGCGGCGTCCGCGAAGGGGGCGGGCTCTGCCACATCCTGCCCGGTCACCGGCCGGTGGCCAACGAAAAGCTGCGCAACCAGGTGGAAGACGCCTGGGAGATTCCGCGCGGGCGCATCGCTCCCAAACCCGGCGCCCATACCATGAAAATGTTCCAGCAGGTCAACTCCGGCGCGATCAAGGCGCTCTGGATCAACTGCACCAGCCCGGCCCAGTCCCTGCCCAATGTCGACCTTTATCGGCAGGGGATGGCGCGCGAGGATGTCTTCATCGTCACCAGTGATATCTTTCCGACCCGTACCACGGAACTATCCAACCTGGTCCTGCCGACCGCCTTCCATTTCGAAAAGAGCGGCGTCTACGGCTGTTCGGAAAGGCGCAGCCAGCTGACCCTGAAAGCGGTCGAGCCGCCCGGAGACGCACGCCCGGAAACCTGGATCGCCACCGAATGGTGCGCCCGTCTCGCCGACCAGTTGCAGGACCCGGTTGCGCTGCAGGCGGTCAAACCGTTCCTCGGCAAGGAGATGGCCGTGGCCCAACCGCAGGCGATCTGGGACGAATACACCCAACAGCTGACCAAGCACCGTGACAACGACCTGCGCGGCGCTACCTACCAGGTGCTGGGGCGGATGGCCGACGGCGTGCAGTGGCCGGCCCCCACCGAAGCCTACGCCCTGACCGGCGGCACCGGGATCAAGTTCGTCAAAGGGATCGATCCCCTGGCCAGCAGCGAGGCCAAGGATGACAAACCCTATCAATTCTACGGCCCGGCCCACCCGGACCGCAAACTTTGGGTGTGGATCCGCCCCCAGGCCGGGGCCGACGAGGAACCGGACAGCAACTGGCCGCTGTTCCTCTCTACCGGGCGGGTCATTGACCACTGGCACACCACCAGCATGACCGGCCGTATCCCGGAATTGATGCGCGCCAACCCCTATTCCTTTGTCGAGATCAACCCCCGCGATGCCCGCCAGTACGGCATCAGCCCCAACGACATGGTCGAGATCGAGACCCGCCGCGGCAAGGTGACCATGCCGGCCAAGGTGGTGGAAGGCCCGATTGTCGGCACGGTCTTCGCCTACTGGCACGACATGCACGAGGATCGGATGATCAACAAGGTGGTCAAGGACAGTTTCGATCCCGGCTCCAAGGAACCGGAATTCAAGATCTGCGCCTGCCGGATCAGGCGGGTCTCCGGCCCGCAGGCCCTCACACCCTTTGTGGTCAGCTGATTGCGGACAGATTCTCAGCCAATCGCTCCGGAGATCGCTTGTCCGGTCTCCGGAGCATACCCTGAACAGGAGCTGCCATGCCCATCGCCAGCTTTATCATGACCCTTGACCGGCACGACCCGGAACAGATTATTCGGAATTGCCAGTGCGATTCCGAAGTGGAAGTCCATGGCCTGGATAACGCCGGCCAGGCAGTTCTCGTCATCGACACGACGAGCAGCAGACGCCTGGAGGAACTGGCCACCCGCCTGCACCAGCTCGACGGCGTGTTGTCCCTGGTCCCGGTCTATCTCAATGCCGAAGATGAAATCGCCCGCATCGAAAGCGGCGAGCTTCGTCCCGAGTTCTCCTTCGGTCGCAAAAGTGAAAAACCGGCGCCGCTTTCTTAAACTGCTGGCCGGAATCGGCCTGCTCCACCTGCCGGTCCCGGCCGCGGCCCGGACCCTGGCCGGATCACCGTTGCGCGACAACCTGCTGCGGCCGCCCGGAGCGGTCCTGGAAGAGCGCTATCCGGGCACCTGCATCCGCTGCGGGCGCTGTGCCGAGGTCTGCCCCTATCACTGTATCAGCCAGCTCGATATTCGCGCCGGCCTCCATGCCGGCACTCCGGTCATCGCGGTGGAAAAGATTCCCTGCTACCTGTGCATGAAGTGTGTCCAGATCTGTCCGACCGGTGCCTTAAGCCGCATCAGGCAGGCCGAAACCCGCATGGGGCTGGCGGTCATCGACCACCACAGCTGCGTATCATGGCAACAGGACAGCCTGCTGATGTGCAAAACCTGTTACAACGTCTGCCCGTTCCGGGATCAGGCCATCCGTCTGGAGGAATTCCGGCCGGTGGTGGATGAACGGTTCTGTACCGGCTGCGGCATCTGCACCCACGCCTGCCTGGTCCAGCGGGAGCAGGGCGGTAAAGCCATCAACATCAAACCGATCTATGCAGCCATCCAGTTACCGGAGGTCAGCCCGTGACCCGGCCATCCTGGAACCAGCTGCGCTATGCCAGCCTGACCGCCTCCTGCAGCCTGCTGCTGATCATTCCCCTGCTCAATGCCTACCTGAACTGGAATTTTCTGCAGGGCTGGTACCAGTCCATCGGCATCGGTGATCTCTGGATCGTCTCACCCCTGGAAGGGCTGGAAAGCCTACTCATCAGCCGGCGCGCCTACGGTCCGCTGCTGATCGGCATGCTGCTGCCGCTGCTGGTGGCCGGGCTGCTGGGGCGGGTCTTCTGCAGTTGGATCTGTCCGCTCAGCTTCTTGTCCGAAAGTCTCGACCGCCTCCGCAAACGGCTCGGCCTGCAACCCGGCCGGGAGCGCTGGCAGCTGTTCCGCCAACTGCTCTGGCTGAGTTTGGGGCTGGAGCTGTTGTTGAGCCTGGTCCTGGGCGCGCCGCTGTTCGTGTTTCTCTCCCCACCTGGGCTGGTCGGCCGCGAATTGATGACCTTGGTCTTTTTTCACAGCCTGCAGTTGGAAGGGATCATCATTGTCGTGGTCCTGCTGCTGCACCTGCTCAGCCGGCGCTTTTTCTGCCGTTACCTCTGCCCATTGGGCGGCCTGCTCGCCCTGTGCGGAACCCGGCGCCGGCTCAGGGTCAGCCTGCAAAACACCGCCTGCACCAGTTGCGGCCGCTGCGATCGCAGCTGTCCGCTGGGGCTGCGGCCGAGTCAGGGAGAAAGCCGCACGGTTTACTGCTGGAACTGCGGTGCCTGCATCGATCAGTGCCGGAACCAGGAGCTGGCGTTCAAGTTTGTCCGCCCCTCTTGAAAGAAACGCAATTTTTTGCTGCAAAAACTCTCAATTCCGTTATCATACCTCGCCATGGACAGAGAACCCTCACCCAGCAGCTTCCCGGATGTCACCGGCGTCATGCTGGCCGGCGGCCAAAGCCGGCGCATGGGACGTGACAAGGCGGCGCTCAGCGTTGCCGGGCAGACCATGGCCGACCGGGTCCTGGCATTTTTACAAAGCCTGTTCCCACGCACCTTGATCGCCGGCGACCGTCCCGACCTGATTCGCCCCGGGATCGAGTGTTTCCCTGACCGCTACCCGGGCAGTTCCCTCGGCGGTCTGTATAACGGCCTCAGCAACGCGGACAGCGAATGGATTTTCGCCCTGCCCTGCGATATGCCCTTTCCCAACCCGACCCTGGCAACCGCCCTGCTCACTCGCCGCACCGCTGTCGCCGCGGTTGTACCGCGCAGCGCCGCCGGGTTCGAGCCGCTGTTTGCCCTTTATCACAAAGACTGCCTGGTGCATCTGGAAGCTATGCTGCAGCAAGGCAACTTCCGCATTTACGACTTTTTCCAGCGCATTCCCGTTCACTATCTGGACCCCGCTCAATACATCGACGACTGGCAGCGCTCTTTGAGCAATATCAATACCCAGGCGGATCTGGAGCGCATCACCCGGAACTCGGATTTTTGATTAACCAAAACGAATCGCCGCAATTAAGCTGCGACGGTTAATGAATGTGATGATGGAGCAGAATTTTGATCAGTTATGATGAAGCTGTCGATTTGGTCACCAGCCACTTAACCAGTCTGCCGCCGGTCAATGTTCCGCTGGCGGAAGCCGGGGGGAAAATCCTCGCCGAGAATATCCCGGCTGAATTCGATCTGCCGCCAGCCGACTGTTCCGCCATGGATGGCTATGCCTTTGCCCTGAGCGGGCTGGCAAGCAGCCAGGGCCTGCGCGAGGTCGGCTTTGTCCCGGCCGGGAGCTGTTATTCAGAACCCGTGGCCGTGGGTGAGGCGGTGCGGATCATGACCGGTGCACCGCTGCCGCCCGGCTGCGATACGGTCGTCCCCATGGAAGATGTGGTGGTCAAAGACGAGCTGATTCAGGTACCGACCCCGCCGCCCCTCGGCAGCAACGTCCGCTACCGGGGTGAGGAGATCAAAACCGGCGCCACGGTACTGGCTACGGGCAGTCAACTGTATTCGGGCTCCATTGGCCTGCTAGCCGCTGCCGGCCGGGATCATGTCAGCGTCTATCCGGCTCCGCGGGTGGCCATCCTGTCCACCGGGGATGAACTGGTTGAACTCGGCGAGAAACCCGACTCCGGAAAGATCGTCAACTCCAATGCCCATATGCTGGCAGCACGATTGCGTGAAGATGGGTTCCTGCCGGAACTGCTCGGGATCGCCCGCGATAACCGGCATGATCTGGAGTCGCGCCTGCGCAGAGGTCTGGCCTGTGACCTGCTGATCACCAGCGGCGGAATTTCTGTGGGCGATCACGATTACGTCCAGGAAATGCTCACCCAACTCGGCTTTGAAAAAATCTTCTGGAAAGTTGCCATCAAACCCGGCAAACCGGTTCTGTTCGGCCGCATTGGCACGTTGCCGGTATTCGGCCTGCCCGGCAATCCGGCGGCTTCGGCAGCCACTTATGAACTCCTGGTTCGGCCGGCGTTGCGTATTCTGGCGGGCTATCACGATCCATTGGCACCGCGGCTCCGGGTCAGGCTGCTGGAAGCGGTCAAGGGGGGCGGCCAACGCCAGCAATTCATCTGGGGTCAGCTGGTCATCGATAACGGCGAGCTGTGCCTGCTGCCATCACGGATTCGCTCTTCCGGGCAGAACCGCAGCCTGCATGGGGCACAGGCCCTGCTCCCGGTCGCCATCGACAGTCCGGATCTGGCCGCGGGCAGTCACGTGGAAGTTATCCTGCTGCGCCTGCCACCCGGCCCGTTGCTGCAATCGGCACCCTGTTAAATTCCACACCCGGGCGGGAGGGATTCCTGCCCGGGGCAGTGGTAGATAGTTTCCAATCTGAAAACTTTATTGCCATCCAATGTTGCTGGATGACAACGAGATAAGCTTAGAGAAAGGTCTGTGGAATCTTTGGTCGGCTGCAGTTTTCCACCAGCTGCTGACGTTTTTCACGGATAAAATCGTGGCTGAAGATGCGTGCCTTGGGTTGACAGTTTTTGATGCAGGCACAACACATGATGCAGTTATCAGCGTCGGTGGTCACCCGATCGGTCAGGGTGATGACCCCGGGCGGACAACTTGCCGCGCATTGCCCGCAGAGGGTACATTTTTCCGCCAGGGTTACCGGTGCAATCCCGCCGAAGCGCACCCGGTCCCGGTAGGGGGTATTGCCGGGAAGCGCGGGGGGAACGATTTTCCCCTGTTCCAGCTTGTCGGCAATCTGCCGCCCGAAGGTTACCGCCTTTTCCAGATCCCCGCTGTCCGGTCGCCCCAGCGCAACCGGCTGGTCTTTGGTCGCGTAAGAATGTTCGCCGATGAAAGCGGCCCCAGCCACCACTTTAAACCCCTGTCGGGTCACCAGGTCACGCAATTCGACCAAAGTATCCTCAAAAGCTCGGTTGCCGTACAGCGCGACCAGTACCGCCGGAACCCCTGCAGCGCGAAAATCCTGCAAACGCTGCAGACAGAGTTCCGGCACCCTGCCGGCATAGACCGGAATGCCAAACACCGCCACCCCGCCGCCAAGCACCGCCGCACAACTGGCCTGTGGGAGGGTAACATCATAATGAACAGTCTGTTCCGCACCCAGACCGCGGCCAATTGCGGTTACGATCTTATGGGTGGACCCGGTCGGCGAAAAATACACCAGGTGGGTAATTGGTAGCATAGTGACCTCCTTGCCGTCATCGACGGCGCTGCAGCCCTAGAGTTACTCAGGCCATCCGGTTGAATGCGTCGGCATACAATTCGTCGGTCTCGATCTCCTGTTCCAGGTCAAGCAGGAAACGGTCCAGAAAATTCCTGGTCCGACTATCCACCTGAGCGGGAAATTCGCCGTGGCCAGCACCTTTGACCGGAATCAGATAGCTGGGTCGGCCGGCTTCGATCAGGGCCTTATCCAAACAAACCGCCTGGGCGAACGGCACCACCGGATCTTCGGTGCCATGCACTGTCAACACCGGCGGTGACTGCGCAGAGACATGGCTCACCGGCGAAGCGATGCGGAGCTGGGTTTCATTCTCGGTCAACTCTCTGCCGAGCATTTTGGCTTCCAGGACGATCCGCTCATCCGCTCCAGGCTGCCCAAGGAGTGCGGCCAGATCAGTGACTCCGGCATAGTTGACCACGGCGGCAACTTTGCTGCTGACGTTACGGTGGGCACCAAGCCCCCCTTCCAGACCATGCCGATCTCCAGTCAGCCCAAGCATCAACGCCAGGTAAGCGCCGGTTTCCTGCCCCCAGACCGCGATCCGCCGCGGGTCCATACCAAGGTCCTCGGCATGTTCGCGAATCCAACGAATAGCCGCTTTGCAGTCATAGAGCTGAGCCGGCCAGACCGCTTCCTTGACGGTCCGATATTCAACCGAAACACCGATATATCGGCCACTGCGAACCAACGGCAGCAGGTGGGGCAGACCGTCTTTTTTATTCCCCTCGGTCCAGCCCCCGCCGTGAAAGAAGACCACCACCGGCAATCTGTCGGCATGCGGTTTAATGGGGCGGAAAATATCGAGCCGCTGCCGTGAATTGTCCGAAGAAGCGTAAGCGACATCGAGCCGAAAACGGATCCGCTCTTCCGCCAAATCCGCAGAGACAGGATCCTTTTGAGACTCGCCGCCGTCACCTTGCCCCACCTGGTGACTGGACTTGCGCTGCCCGAAGAAATGAACATAACCGGCGATCAGGCCGCCGAGAAGAATCAGGATAAGGATAATGTAGACAAGCATAAGAAAACCTCGAACCGACTGCTAAGCAAAAATTCCCCGCGCGTTCGGCCGGCCAATAACCCCGCCACGCATGATGAGCAAGCGGGGTGGGACACGTTTAGGACAGCCAGAACAGATCCTGCACCGGTCTTCCTTCTTTATAATAAAGAGCCGGATTCAGTAATACGAAAAAGATATGAACGCCACCGAACCCCTCTGCACTGAGCAGCTCGTTCATAGTCGCGGCAATCAAATCGTGCTTTTTCTGTTCGCGGGGGAACATATAAATTTCCAATGATTGCGGCGTTTCAGACAGTTGGACTATTTTCAACAATTCAACTTTGACAATCTCCCGAGGAACAGCCGCCGCCCAGGAAAACTTTTCTACCAATGCCGGCAGTAACCGGCGCAGACAGTTCTCCTCGAACCCCTTGAATCTTAAAAACGGCATGATTTCCCCTGGTATTCTCTTAATTCACAACGGGTGCCAACCCGGACAAACCTTACAACATGTTGTTTCAAACGTGCTCATCCCAGGTCTCCAAGCCGCTTTCTAAAGCCTGGATTATGGCCGGGAGCAGCGTCTTCTGTTCTTCATTCAGCACAGCCAGCAACTGTTCCTCAAGAGCCTGTACCCGCTGCTGAACCCGTCGGGCACAAGCTTTTCCGGTGCTGCTCAAAGAAAGCCGCTTAGCCCGCCGATCCAGGGCATCGGCACTGCTTTCTATCAACCCCTTGTCCTGCAGGGTTTCCAACAGCCGGACCAGCGACGGCCCTTTGACTCCGAGAGCTTCAGCCAATTCCTTCTGCCGGGTCCCGTCGCCAAGGATATTGAGATAAAACAGCGGCCGCCAGGTCGCATCGGTCAGGCCCGAGGTGCGAAGTTCCTGATCAACTATTTGCCGCCAGCGCCGAGTCAGCAGAGCAAAACGAAACAACGGCCCGCCATCTACAATTTTACTTAAAGATGAACTCATTCTAAATTGATAGCACCCTATCTATCTCGGTGCAATGATTATTTCCTTGCGCAGCCGCCACTCCCCAAGCAGGAGACTTCGGCCGGAAAAGCCAGCTATTTGCAGCCTGGGAAAACAAGTCCGGCCATGGCTCGGCATGGCGCTGAATGGCCAAGGCAATGTCGGGTCTGCAGCACAGGGGTGAGAAAAAAGAGGCCGAACGTCAACCCTGACGTTCGGCAAGAGGATGGGTTATCCTGAACAGAATCTGATCGACGGAGCAACGTCTGGCAGAGATCCTTCCACAGGAGGGCTCGCCGATTGAACCAGGGCCCGTGGAAAGAGAGAGGAAAAACATATCGCTATTCATTGCGTTATATACAAAATGAATATTGAAGTCAAGGGGATTTTTCCAGCCCCCTTGCGCCCGTCTCTCCACAAGCCCGGGCCACCACTTAAAAAAACACCTACCCTCCTGCAATGCGGTCTTTTTTGATTGCTTTTGCCCCACCGATTCGGATAGATAAGCGCAACCTGAAACGCGCCTGGCAGCGTCCTGCTGGCGGCGGTGCTCAGCTCAAGAACATTTCTTTGTGGAGGTCATATGACCATCACCCCGGAACGCTCCCCGCGCCAGCTCATTATGGAACAAACCCGCCGGGACTTCAGCGCGATTTATTCTCAACTGGCCTTTCCGGCCCCGGCCGTTGCCACTGCGGCAACGGAGCGGCGCGAGCAACTGTTAGCCCTGATCAACAGCCGGGGCGCGGCGATCTGCGGCAGCACCAAACCTTTCTCCGGGCAGCTCTCACCCGGGTGCCGAATCTGCACCGAGGGGGCCTGGTCGTGTCTGTTCATCAATGGCCGCTGCAATCGCAGCTGCTTTTACTGTCCGACCAGCCAGGATACCATCGGCTTGCCGACCACCAATAATATTACCTTCCGCTCCCCGGCGGATTATGTCGCCTACCTGCAGCAGTTCCGCTTTCGGGGTATGAGCCTTTCCGGGGGAGAGCCGCTGCTCACCCCCGGCCGCTCTCTGGCCTTTCTGACCGCGGCCAAAAGACGCTTTGGCACCGAGCTCCACAGTTGGCTTTATACCAACGGCAGCCTGGTCAACGAAACCATCCTGCTGCGCTTGCGCGATGCCGGGCTGGATGAAATCCGTTTCGACATCGGGGCCCTTGGTTATTCTCTGGATAAAGCGGCCCTGGCCGTCAAAATCATTCCGACGGTGACGGTGGAGATTCCGGCCGTCCCGGAACAGCTCGAACTGCTCAAACAACGCCTCTGTGAAATGGCGGAATGCGGCATCAAACACCTCAATCTTCATCAGTTGCGGCTCACCAACTATAATTATCAGCGCCTCGCCAAACGCCCCTATACCTATCTGCACGGCCCCAAGATCACGGTGCTTGAATCGGAGCTGACCGCCCTGGAGTTAGTCGCCTACAGCCTCAAACAACAACTGCCGGTCGGGGTCAATTATTGCTCTTTTGCCTACAAAAACCGCTATCAGCAGGCGGCGGCCCGCAGCCGAGGAGCTGATCTGTTCAGGCAGAGCTGGGAAACAGTAACGACAGCTGGTTTTCTCCGCAGCCTTGAACTGAGCGGCCAGGAGGATAGCCTGAACCGGGTCGCCGGCAAGTTGCGGGAATCGGACGCAGTCGCTGCCAGCTGGGCCCTGGCAACAGCCCGCCAAAGCCTTGCCTTTGCAGCGGAGCTGGCCCCACTGCTCGCCACCGCCGCGCTCCCCTTGCGGGTCAGCTACGCGGCCACCCCGGTTCACGAAGCCCTCTCCTACCGCAACCCCTTTCACGAGGTGCGCCTACCCAGCACGGCTAAAATATTCGCAGAACGGGTCAAAACGCAGACATTTACTCTGGAGGGTTCCCGAGTCGACACTTTTCTTGCCCTGCTCAACCGCTCGGAAGAGGAAAAAATGGCCGGATTACGTCAACTCTTCCCGGAAATCGCCCCCTATGAGCAGCCGGAAAGAGACCTGCAGGATTATTTTTAACCGGCGGTTGAAAACAGCCATGGATGGGCGATCAAAAGCAATGACGCCTTGCTAAGACATTGGTTTTATAAGGTGGAGGACATCGTAGAATGGCGCTAGTTTAGTTTCCATCCGGAAACTCCGGTGGGATACTGTAACGTTTCTGTTCTGGAAACCAGAAATTTTTCGCAAGGTCAAGGAAATCAAGCATTTGTGCGGAGGTGTAGTGCTTTACGCCGCACAATCAAATGCGTAGATTGACGCCGAGATTGCGAAAAAGGGCGGTTTCCGGACAGAAACTAGTTTAAGAGTCGCTGGCAGCAAAACCGGGACTGTCCCCGCACGGGGGCTGTCCCAGGTCTTTGCGGTGTTAACCGCGACAGTTTCATGGCTCGCAAACTCTTGGGACAGGCCCGAGTTTGCTACGAAAGTGCTTAAACTAGAACCATTCAGGACATCGCATTTTTCTCCAGCAAGCTTGAAAAAGGCCAATGATGGACAGTTTCAACAACCAGCCAAGAAGTGGAAAACTTGCGATTGGCAACAGATCTGTGGCATAACGCCCAAAAGACTTACCGCATTAACCGCTCATTCAAAAGAGGAGTTCAAAGCCGATGTTATACGTCATCCGCTGTGTCGACAAAGCCGATTCCTTGCAGGTCCGGCAGGATAATCGCCCAGCCCATATCGAATATCTGAAAAGCTTCACCGCTCAGCTCCATGCCGCCGGTCCGGTCCTCGACGATCAGGAGAACATGTGCGGCTCAGTGATCATTCTCGATGTTGCCGACCGCAGCGCGGCTGAGGCCTTTGCCGCTGGTGATCCCTATGCGAAAGCCGGTCTTTTCCAGCAGGTCTCCATCGACCGTTGGAACAAAGTCCTGCCTTGACCTGAAGTAATGTCGATCCGGGCGGCAGGCGCGTAACCCTTGCCTGCCCACCCGGATCAACCGCGCTTGTTCATCCCCCGTTTCCTCCGGTTTATCAACCCGCACAAGTTCCAGACCGTCCCCAGCGGACGATGATCTTAAAGTTTATCCGTCATGGTCAGCCGCGACTGTCAAGCGGCCTTTCTCGGCAATTGGCGTATTATTCGGTCAGGGATTTTGGCAAAATAAGCTATACGGCCCGGAAAGTCCGGTAAAAGCAGATTCGATTCTTGCAATCAACGGGTAACTTTCATATGCTTTTAAGTGCCAAAAAATCCTCCCAAAAGGTTGTTTTGGCACGGGTAAGGGGGATAGGCAGTCCCCCTTATCCAACTTTATTTCCCAGAATCGGCCGATTGGCGTCATTTTTTCAATTCCCGCAGCAGCAGTCGCTTCCCACGGCCAAGAAACTCCGCCAAGGACCAGGGCTCGTTACTAAGCGTGCTTTGCCCGTCCGGCGCCAGGACATAAGTCTGCGCCGGCAACTGCTCGCCGCTAGCGCTTTCCACCAGCACTGTGGTCCGTTCATATTCGTCACCTTCAAACCGGTCAAGTCGCGCCAGCAACTCCGCTGAAACATTGAGATACAACCGCCCTGCGACTGCCTCCCCGGCCCTGATGACAATGGCCGGATAAACCTGTCCGCAAATTTTCCTGCGCCGATAGCCGGGAAGCCGCACCGCGATGGATGGCGGCACCGTACCGGCGACCAGCTGCATGATGTCTTCATCCAGCAGGGTGCCATAGACAAAAAGATTCATCGCGATTGTCCCGTCATAAAGGACAGGTTCCCTAACATGCAAGAGGTGACGCGCAGCCTGACAGCATCCAGGACTCAGCCAGCACAACCACCTGGGCAGGGTTTGACTTCGAACTGGTCTGGGCCGCTGACGGCAACAACCTGTTCTTCACCTCGACCCGAGGCGGTGGGCAATACGATATCTGGTGTAAAGCCCGATCTTGATCCACGGTGTCGCCAGGAAGGCACCATGGGCTCAGTCTTCATCCATAACTACAGGACGTTGTTACAACCTTCAGGACAACTGCGGCTTGAACTCTCGGTTAATTCAGTGTACCTTGCTTTCGCTACCATTTATGTATTTCAGGCTGAGAGGGGTCATGGAAGGTTTCAATCTTTCAACCGCTGGGGGACAAATTTTCGGGGCCCTCTTTACCCTTTTTCTTGTTCTCTATACCACTGCGGCAATGGCAAAAGATCCTCTGACCCTTGGAATCCACCCCTTTCAATCCGCCAGAGTCTTCCAGCGACAGTTTTCGCCCTTGGTTGAATATTTAAGTCATCGCCTTGACCACCCCGTCGAGCTGCGAATCGGCAGCAGCTACCGGGAATATATCGAGTGCGTTGGCCGGGATCTGGTTGATATCGCCTATCTCGGCCCCCTCGGCTATGTTGAAATAGTTGACAGGTACGGCCTCAAGCCGCTGATTGCCGGCCCGAAAGACAATGGAAGTCCTTTTTTCAACGGAGTTATCTCTACCCGGGCCGACAGCGGCATTGTGTCCCTGGCTGACCTTAACGGCCAACCCTTTGCTTTTGTCGATCCGCATTCCACCATGGGCTTTCTGCTGCCTGCGTTTGTTTTAAGTCAGAGCAACCCAGCACTGCTGACCCGACACCGCTACCAATTTTTAAACACCCATGAGAATGTCATCCTCGGTGTTCTCTGCGGAGATTTTATTGCCGGTGCCATGAAAGAAGCCGTTTTCGATAACTACAAACAGAACGGGCTGAAAGAACTGGCCCGCTCACCGGCATCGGCCGAGCATCTGTTAGTCGCTCGCAATGAGCTGTCCAGCGCCGGACTGGGCCCATTGCGACGCGCCTTCTTCGACCTGCAATCTCTGCCGGAATGGGGGAGCCATCATGCAGGCCATTAAACCGACCATCTCGGCTTTTGTGCCAATTAAAGACTCTGCTTACAATTCTCTGCGGCAAGTTCTCCGCGCCCTTGCCGAAAAAGGCTTCCTTGATGAATGAGCCGGGACACAACAATCTAGCCATCCGCTACTGGTCTATCTGCGGCCTGATCTGCCTGCTGCAGATTCTCATCATCTGGTACAGTATCTCTTTTGTTCATAGTGCACAAATCAAAGAAATTTCAACCAAAACGGAAACTTATATCTCTTTTTTACAGGATCTGATCCAGGAAAAACTGCAAGAGAAGAACTACTCTTCTGCTGCAGAATTGGTGCAATCATGGGGCCATCAGCAGTCCGACTATATCAGCTCAATTAGCCTGACCATGGCCGACGGCTTCCTGCTCGGCGACTATCATTCCAAGGAAACCACTACCTTTCAAAAACGTTTTACCAGAACAATTCCATACTCTTATGATGGCTCAGCCAAATTGGTCATCGCTGTTGACCTGAGTCGGGTCCACAACCATACTCGTAATCTTGAATATCTTTTCGGTAGCAGCGCGGCTCTGTTCTGCCTGCTGCTGATTTTTCTAACTCAGCTACTGATTCGCAAAAACAGGCTTGCCCTTGAGTTGGCCAGACACTCCCAAGAATTGACCGAATCGGTCACCGAGCTGAAGAAAGAGGTGGCTGCCCGCCAGAAAGCGGAGGCCGCTCTGACCGAAAGTGAAGAAAAATACCGCTCCCTGATGAACCATCAGAGCGATGCCATCATCCTCCATCAATTTGAAGATGATGGATTCGCCACCTTCACCGAAGTCAATCATCGGGCCACCGAGCTTTACGGCTACGGTTACGAACAGATGCTGGAGATGAGGATTCCGGATATTATCTGCGAAGAGGACCTCAAACGCTACTTGGCGGAAGGACGCAAGGAAGAACTGCGGCGGGTCGGCAGAACCTTTATCGAAACCCGGCACGTCAAAAAATCCGGGGAGATCTTCCCCGCCGAAGTCCATTCCGCGGTCATCCCCTGGAACAGCAAAGACTACATTCTGTCCTCGGTACGGGACATTACCGAACGCAAAAGAATGCAGGAACGCCAAGTGCAGCTTGAACAGCAGATGCTGCATGCGCAGAAACTCGAAAGCCTTGGCGTCCTGGCCGGTGGGATCGCCCATGACTTCAACAACATTCTGATGGTCATTCTCGGCCATGGCGACCTGGCACAGATGAAACTGACCCATGAATCACCGGCGTTTGAACATCTGGTGCAGATCAAACAGGCCGCCCGCAAAGCTGCCGACCTCGCTAACCAGATGCTCGCCTACTCCGGCAAGGGGAAATTCCTGGCGGAACCTCTGGACCTGGGACATCTGATCCGGGAAATGGAGTATATGCTGTCGGTTTCCATTTCCAAAAAAGCCGTGCTGCGCTATGAACTGAACAATAATCTCCCCACCATTGAAGCCGATCCGACCCAGATCCAGCAGATCATTATGAATCTGGTCATCAACGCTTCTGACGCCATCGGAGACAAGAGCGGGATCATTGCCATATCGACTGGTTATATGGATTGTGACCGGAGTTATCTGAGCGAAACCTGGCTCGACGAAAACCTGGCCGAGGGATATTACGCTTACATCGAAGTCGCCGATACCGGCTGCGGCATGAGCAAGGAAACCATTTCGCGGATCTTCGATCCCTTCTTTACCACCAAATTTACTGGCCGCGGCCTCGGCATGTCTTCGGTGATTGGTATCGTCCGCGGTCATCGGGGAGCGATCAAAATCTACAGCGAACCGGACCAGGGCACCACCATCAAGGTGCTGTTCCCGGCTTCGGGAAAACTCAGCCCGAGCGTCAGTGAATTGGACCTGGGCGACCAGCTGACCTTAGATGGAAAGGTGCTGCTGGTGGATGACGAAGAAACCATGCGCAGCCTTGGCAAAAGCATGCTGGAGCTGTTCGGCCTGGAGGTCATCACCGCGGAAAACGGTCGGGAAGCGGTCAGCATCTACGAACGACTTCAAGATGAGATCCTCTTTGTGCTAATGGATCTGACCATGCCGCACATGGATGGCGGCGAAGCCTTCCGCGAGATGCGCCGGAGCAACCCCGCCGTCAAGGTCATCCTGAGCAGCGGCTATAACGAACAGGAAATCTCGCAAAAATTCATCGGCAAAGGCCTGTCGGCCTTTTTACAAAAACCTTTCCAGATCGCCACGCTGCAGGCCACTATTCAAAAAGTGCTGAAATCAGGTTAACCCATAGGGCTCGGCTCGGCAAAAGGGTGCCTGTTTCCAGCTCGAAAGCCAACAACGCTGAAAATGGTATAATTCAAAGCACCTTTTAAGTTAAGAGGGGGCACCATTGACAAGCCGTTGTTCTCTTGTTACCGTTTTACCCTCTTGCCAGGCGCCACCCAGCCAGGGTGTGTCGACCTGACCCGCACCTGCTGTCGTTGCTTTAAAAATCGGCGCGGCAGTGGCATTGACAAATCCATCGGAATAACGCCGGCTGATTGGGATTACCGCCAGGAGCCGGTCGCGGGTTGTTCCGTCTGTTCACAAACAATTCCCCCTCTACGGTCCCTGCAGTGAAGCTGTCTTACAAACAGGCAGGTCTTTTCTCCATTGTTGTTATTCTTCTGAAGATATTGTGAGTTCTTTCTGCCCCTTCCGTAGTCCGGGACGTTTGGATAACAGCCTCCCCGGTCAGGGAAACGTTGCGGCCAAGGAGTCAAATTCACTACGCAGAAAGACCATCCTGGCAGTCCTTTCTGCTTATCGGAATCAGGAAAGGCAAGTATTCATGTGTGGAATCTGTGGTGAAATCCGCTACGACAACAGCAGCGTCGATCCCATGGCTCTGGCCGCCATGGCAGCCGAGATGGTGGCGCGTGGCCCCGATGCGAGCGGTTACTACATGCAGGACCGGGTCGGCCTCGGGCATCGCCGGCTGAAAATCATCGATCTCTCTGCCAAAGCCCAGCAACCCATGGTCGATGCCGAACTCGGCCTGGCCATTGTCTACAACGGCGCGATCTACAATTACCCCGAATTACGACAGACCCTGCAACAGCAAGGGTATCGCTTCTTCTCCACCGGCGACACCGAGGTCATTCTCAAAGCCTATCATGCCTGGGGACCGCGCTGCGTCGAGCGGTTCAACGGGATGTTCGCCTTTGCCATCTGGGAACGGGACAGCGGCAAGCTGGTCCTGGCCCGCGACCGCCTCGGTATCAAACCTCTTTACCTGGCGCGCCGAGCCAACGGACTGCGGTTCTCATCCAGCCTGCCCGCGCTACTCAAAGCCGGCGATATCGATACCGACATCAACCCGGCCGCTCTGCACCATTATCTCAGCTTTCACTCGGTGGTTCCGCCCGGGCACACCATCCTCAAGGGGGTCGACAAACTGCCGCCGGCGACGATTCTTGAAATTGAGCCGGACGGCACCACCCGCCAGGAATGCTACTGGCGACCCCGGTTTGAAAGAACCGCTGAAGATGAACAGCGCCCCTTTGAAGAGTGGCAGGAACGGGTCCTTGACCTGCTGCGCCTGGCCGTGCGACGCCGTCTGGTCGCTGATGTTCCGGTCGGCGCCCTGCTCTCCGGTGGCCTTGATTCAAGCCTGATTGTCGGGTTGCTGGCAGAAGCCGGCCAACAGAATCTGAAAACCTATTCGGTCGGTTTTGAAAAGGTCGGCGCCGAAGAAGGGGACGAGTTTAAATACTCCGATATCGTCGCTGCCGAATATGGCACCGATCATCACCAGATCTTCGTCAACAGCGAACGCCTGCTGCCGGCCCTCGATCATGCGGTCAAGGCCATGAACGAACCGATGGTCAGCCATGACGCGGTGGGGTTTTTTCTGCTCTCGCAAGAGGTTGCCAAAGACGTCAAGGTGGTCCAGAGCGGCCAGGGCGCCGACGAGGTTTTTGCCGGCTACCACTGGTATCCGCCGCTGATGGAGACCGAAGATTCTCTCGGCGAATACCGTCGGGCGTTCTTTGACCGCGACCATGCCGAGGTGCTGGAGACCATCCACCCCCGGCTGCACGGCCCGGATGTCAGTTCGGCATTTGTCGCCAACCACTTTGCCCGGGCCGGGGCAAGCGATCCCATCGATCAGGCCCTGCGCCTCGACACCACGGTGATGCTGGTCGATGATCCGGTCAAACGGGTTGACAACATGACTATGGCCTGGAGCCTGGAGGCCCGGGTTCCGTTTCTCGATCACGAACTGGTGGAACTGGCGGCGCGCATTCCCGGTCGTTTCAAAACCGGCGGCGGCGGGAAATATGTCCTCAAAGAAGCGGCCCGCAAGGTCATCCCAGCTGCGGTCATTGACCGTCCCAAAGGCTATTTCCCGGTGCCGGCTCTCAAATACCTGCGCGGCACCTATCTGGAGCGGGTTCGCGATATTCTGAATCAGCCGGCAGCCCGCCAGCGGGGACTGTTCCAGCCGGCCTATCTGGAAAAGTTGTTCGCAGATCCGGAAGCCCACATCACTCCACTACGCGGTTCCAAATTGTGGCAGCTGGCCTTGCTGGAATACTGGTTACAGACGCACAATATCTGAGTAAGGAGGCCGCTCATGACTGACAAGCATCAGAAGAACTACCGCCTGCAACGCATTAAATCGCCGACTGCGGGGAACTGGGGCGAACCGAATGCCACCGAACAGGACAAACTGCCGGTCAACGCGGAAATCGACTGTGGCTGGGGGCGATTGATTTTCGCCCATACCTTTAAAACTCCCGAGCCCCTGGCCGAGACCTTACGCCGGGAGCGGTCTGGCCGCCGGGATATCGCCCTCTATGTGCATAACCCGCATGTGATTCTGGCCCTGGCCCCACAGGAACTGTTCCTTGATCCGTCGGATACCTACCGCCTGTGGCTGAGTTATTACCGCCCGGCACAGAAGCAGGATAAAGGCTTCAGCGTGCGCCGGCTGCGGACGCAAGAGGATGCCGCGGCTATCAACCAGATCTACGCCTCCCGGCAGATGGTGCCAATACCGGACCAATTTGTCTGGGAACACCGCAGCAGTCGTATCCTCAGCTATCTGGTTGCAGAAGACAACAAAAGCGGTGAGATTATCGGTACCGCCACCGGGATCGACCACAGCAACGCCTTCAGCGATCCGGAAAACGGGTCCAGCCTCTGGTGCCTGGCCGTAGCTCCGCAGTGTCCTCATCCTGGTGTGGGCCTGGCTCTGACCGATTACCTGGCCGGCCTTTTCCAGGCCAGGGGGCGTAATTTCATGGATCTATCGGTCCTCAATGAAAACGAACAGGCGGTCGCCCTGTACAAAAAAATGGGCTTCCAGCGCATTCCTACCTTCTGCCTGAAGCGCAAGAACGAGATCAATGAACCGCTCTTTACCGGCCCGGATCCGGCCGCCCAGGTCAATCCTTATGCCCGGATCATTATCAATGAAGCCCGCCGACGCGGCATCATCGCCACGGTTGAGGATGCCGAAAACGGTTTTTTCACCCTCTCCCACGGCGGACGGATCATTCACTGCCGGGAATCCCTGAGCGACCTGACCTCAGCGGTGGCCATGAGTCGCTGCGACGACAAACAGGTCACGACCCGCCTGTTGCGGAATGCAGGACTTGCAACGCCCCGTCAGCAGACCGCCGGCAGCCCTGCCGCAAACGCCGCGTTTCTGAACCAATGCTGCCGCCTGGTGGTCAAACCGGCGCGTGGTGAACAGGGCAAAGGAGTGTTCGTCAACCTGGACCACCCCGCAGCGGTCGAAACCGCCGTGGCGGTAAGCCGGGAACTGTGCGATAAAGTTCTGCTGGAAGAATTTCATCAGGGCGAAGACCTGCGGGTGATCGCCATTGACGGGCAGGTGGTGGCAGCTGCAGTCAGACGACCACCGTTCGTGATCGGGACCGGCCAGCACAGTATCCGCACCCTGATCGAAAAACAAAGCCGCCGGCGCAAAGCCGCTACCCATGGGGAAAGCCGCATCCCCCTGGACGAGGAAACCGAACGCTGCCTGGCCGATGCCGGTTACGACCTTGACGATATCCTCCCGGCGGAAACCCGGCTAAGAGTCCGCGGTGCGGCCAATCTGCACACCGGCGGGACCATTCATGACGTCACCGCGGAACTTCACCCGGAACTGGAAAAAGCCGCGGAAACAGCGGCAGCTGCCCTGAAGATCCCGGTCGTCGGCCTCGACTTTATCGTGCCCGATGTGAGCGGGCCTGAATATGTCATCATTGAAGCCAATGAACGGCCCGGCCTGGCCAATCATGAACCGCAGCCGACCGCCGAACGGTTCGTCGATCTGCTTTTCCCTCAGACCAGTATTAGACCCGGCAGTGGAGATCCCTGACAGAATTTTACCAAACGGCCTGTCATGCCTGTCCACAGCTTGATATGCAAGGGCAGAGGGAAACATTGGATAGCCGGTCTAAAAAAGTTCTGGAACGGACCTTTTGAGGCAACCTGCAAAACACAAAGGAGTTTCATGGCCATGCAACGCTTGAAAATAGATCTTGATTACCTTTCCGCAGTCCTTGGAAAAATGCTGGCGATTCCGAGTCCGACCGGTTTTACCGACGAAATAGTCCAAGTCACCGGTAACGAGCTGGAAAAACTCAATATCCCTTTCGAACTCACCAGGCGCGGTGCCATCCGCGCCCACCTGCCCGGCCATCTGCATCATCCGGATCGAGCGATGGTTGTCCACCTGGACACCATTGGGGCCATGGTCAAGCAGCTCAAACCAAACGGACGACTGGAATTAATGCCCATTGGCCACTGGTCCAGTCGCTTTGCCGAAGGCGCGCGAGTCACCCTGTATACTGACCAGCACCGTTATCGGGGCACCATTTTGCCCCTCAAAGCTTCAGGCCATACCTTTAATGAAGAAGTCGATGAACAGCCGGTCAACTGGCAGCAGGTGGAACTGCGGGTGGATGAGATCCTTCATAGCGAGCGAGATCTGGCCCGCCTGGGGATCAATGTCGGGGATTATGTCGCCGTCGACCCGCAACCGGAATTTCTCGACAACGGATTCGTCGTTTCGCGACACCTCGATAACAAAGCCGGCGTGGCCGCCTTGCTCACAGCCGCCAAGGCGATCCGCGAAACCGGCATGCAACTGCCGGTGAACACCCATCTACTCTTTACCATCTCCGAAGAAACCGGTTCCGGAGCATCCTCCATCCTGCACCGCGGTGCCAGCGAACTGGTCACCATAGATAACGGCACGGTGGCTCCCGGCCAGAATTCCCGTGAATCAGGAGTCACCGTGGCGATGATGGACTCCAGCGGTCCGTTCGACTTCCACCTGACCCGGAAACTGATCGATCTTTGCCAGACCTTTGAAATTCAACATCAGCGCGATGTCTTCAGGCATTATCGCTGCGACAGCGCTTCGGCCGTGGAGGCCGGCAACGATACCCGCACCGCTTTGATCTGTTTCGGTCTCGACGCGTCCCATGGTTATGAACGCACTCATCTTAACGCACTGCGCTCCATTGCCGAACTGACCGCCCTTTACCTGCAGACCGCGCCGACCTTCATGAAAGACCAGGCCGATCTTTCCCAGTTCAGCGATTTCAGTCAACAAGTCGATCATTTCATGGAACATAAGAGCGGCAGCGACAGTCCGCCAGAACCCTGATCACAAATGGCCTCTGCAGCGCAAAACGTCCTTAGATTTCGATGGTCTCCGGCAACTCCCCGACTGGCGCAAACCATTCATTGGCATAGAAATCACTGTCGGTGATCTGCTTCAGGTTGCGGCGCAGATATTTTCCCGTCGCACTGACCGCCACCTGCCCGTCCGGCAGATAGAGTTCGCCGGTTCCGGAAAACATGCGCCCGTGGTCCTCGGTAATCCGCGCTACCGCTTTCAGTTCGACCCCAAGGGGGACCGGTTTGCGGTATTTGACCTGCAGATCGACGGTAACCCCGAAGGTATCCTGGTCATGATGCACCATAATCGCCCGACCGATGACTTCGTCGAGCAGGGCGGCAGAGACTCCGCCATGGGCGATACCAGGATAACTTTGATGTTCCTCCTGCGGGGAAAAGACGGCGATCACTTCCTTTTCGGTGGTTTCAAAAAACTTTGTTTTGAGTCCGAAGCGGTTTTCGATCCCACAAACCAGGCAATATCTTGATATATGCTGACCTCTGACGATGGTATGGGTCATTGTTTCCCCCTTAAAGATGGTAGTGGCTAATCAGCTGGTTAGTCCCAATAATTGAAAGGCCTCGACAAACAGGCCCGCGGCCAGTCCCAGGATCAACAGACCAAGGAACCGCAGCAGAAAAAGATAAAAAGATCCAGAGATAAAGGCCTTACTCTGTCCGGTCAGCAGCACCAGAAGCATTTTAGCGCCGACCAGACAGCAGTAGAAACCGACGATGAACAGAACCCCGGACAACCGGCTTTCCGCCAGGGCTGCAGTCATGGTCGGAGCCCCGACCCCGATCCAGAACAGATAGGGATGCGGGCTCAGGAAATTGGTCAGCACCCCCTTCAGCAGCGACTTGGGAACTCCTGCGACCGATTGCTGCGGCAGCTTGACAAGGAGCAAGTTCTGTCCGCCAAGTAACAGCAGAAAACAACCGCCGCCCAGAGCAATCAGCCCAAGCAGCAGATCGGAATCGCTGATACGCCGGATGAGCAGCAGCGCTGCAATGACGATCGGCAAATCGGTCAACAGCGGGGAGAGAGCCACTTTCAACCCGGCCCGCATATTATGCTGCAAAGTTTCCGCGATCACCAGCGCCTGGAGTGGCCCGGGTGAGAACCCGGAGGTCAGGCCAAGCACTGCACCGATCAAGAGATAATGCATGGTACTTCCCGAAGAATCTGGATCTGGACGTTACAGGCCAAGTTGGCCGACAAAAAAGATCCGGCAACGATTTGTAGAACAGTCGGCTCAGTCCAAGGCTGGACGAGCCAAGTCAAGGCGCTGATTCCTGCTTAATAATTTTGTACAAACAGGAATATCTCCTTGTCCCGGTCGCGGGCACGATAACAGATTTTAGACCCTCGTCCAAGCCCTCACCGGTCGTCGCCAATCTCCCAGCGACAAGGTCAGAAAAGGATTTTCTTTTCTCACAAATCCAATGAGTTATCCTGATCGGCAGCACCGCCCCGGCTATTTTGAGCAGGATACGGTTTTTATCCGATCAGGAATAAATTAATATTCTATACCCATATTTGGGAATAAAACCGGCTGGTAAATACGGGATTTTACCTTCTTGCCCGACATCTCCTCAGCAGCCCTCTCCGCGGTCGAACATCTATTCTATTTTCTCTGTATTTACAAGCCCTTAAATACAACCTATCCAGATAAAACCAGCCTGCTCAGATGCTTGCTAAGAGATCGCCGGACAAATCGCAGTGGATAGGACAACAACCAGCTAGAGATGATTTTATAACGTGATTTCAAAGCTCTTCAAAGAGAAAATAGTTTGACAAAAAAATGGCCCTCCGTTAAAAATTCTTGGTCTTACCATTCTATATCTAATCGACTGGAGCATTTTGAACATGGTTTCTTTGCTACTCATTCTGATTAGCGCCGTTTTTGTTAACAACTTCGTTCTGGCGCGCTTCTTGGGAATTTGCCCGTTTCTGGGCGTTTCGAAAAAAGTCGAAACAGCTATCGGTATGGGCATGGCCGTTATCTTTGTCATGACGGTGGCCTCTGTCGTAACCTGGCTGATTCAGTACTTTATCCTGATCCCGTTCGGCATTGAGTACCTACAGACCATCGCTTTCATTCTGGTTATCGCCTCACTGGTCCAGTTGGTGGAAATGGTGATCCAGAAAACCAGCCCGGTCCTCTACCAATCCCTCGGTATTTTCCTGCCCCTGATCACCACTAACTGTGCTGTCCTCGGGGTTGCCGTACTGAATATTCAAAAATCTTACAATTTCATCGAATCACTGGTCTTTGCAATCGGAGCCGGAGTCGGCTTCACCCTGGCGATGGTCTTGTTCGCCGGGCTGCGTGAACGGATTGATCTGTGTCCGGTTCCCAAGAGTTTCCGCGGTACCGCCATTGCGTTGGTCACTGCGGGGCTGTTGTCCCTGGCGTTTATGGGTTTCGCCGGCCTCGTCAAGGGGTAATTCAGCAATCGTTTAATCTCTGTTCAGCCCTTGCGCTAACAATTTTGCAACGGGCTGATGTCTGTTTGAGAGGATTTCATGCTCACAGCAATATTATGTTTAGGTGGAATCGGCCTGGTTGCCTCGGCAACCCTCGGTCTGGCATCCAAAAAGTTCGCCGTTGAAGTCGATCCGCGCGAAGCGGCCATTCTGGAGTCTCTGCCTGGTGCCAACTGCGGCGCCTGCGGTGAACCGGGCTGCTCCGGCTATGCCAAAGGGGTGGCCGATGGACGCCTGGCTCCCAACCTCTGCACCCCGGGGGGGGCCGGTACGGTCTCGGCCATTGCCGAGATTCTCGGTATTGAAGCGGTTACCACCACACCCCAGGTCGCGGTGGTCAAATGCCAGGGCGATAACTCCAAAGCCGCCAGCAAATATAAATATCTCGGCATGGAAGACTGCAATGCCGCGCAAAAGCTCGCCGATGGGCCAAAAACCTGTCCCTCCGGCTGCCTCGGTCTCGGCAGCTGTGCCAGAGCCTGCCCTTTTGATGCGATCGAAATGACCGCTGAAGGGCTTGCTGTCATCAATCGCGACAAGTGTACCGGCTGCGAAAAGTGCGTTGCGGTCTGCCCGCGCGGCGTTATTTCGATGACTCCGAAAACCTCGACGACCCATGTTTTGTGCAACAGCCATGACAAAGGTGCGGCTATTCGCAAATACTGCCAGGTCGGCTGTATCGGCTGCAGTATCTGCAAAAAGACTGTCCCCGACGCCTATAGCATTGACAACTTCCTGGCCACGGTCGATTACGAGCATGATGAAGGTGCCGAGACTGCGGTCGAGAAGTGCCCGACCAAATGTATCCGTGATTTCAATACCGGCTACCCTGAAGGCAGCACTTTCAAAGCCCCTCATCCCCCGGCAGAACAGGAAACGGCAGCATAAAAAGGATTAAAACAGCTATGGAACTCAGAACGTTTGCCGGCGGGCTCCATCCGCCGGACAGTAAACAATATTCAGCCCATAAAGCGATCGAAAACTGCCCTCTGCCCGAAGAGCTGGTTATCCCTGCGGCCCAGCATATCGGTGCTCCCGCCGAGATCTGTGTAACTGTCGGCGATCAGGTCAAAAAGGGCACGGTTATCGCTAATCCGAAGGGCTTCGTATCGGTCCCCGTGCACGCCTCCACTTCCGGCGAAGTCATCGCTGTTGAGCCACGCCTGCACCCGAGCGGACGGCTGCTTCCCGCCGTGGTCATCAAAGCCGACGGCAAAGACGAATGGGATGAATCCTTAAGCGGCAGCGATCCCGACCAGCTTGATGCGGACAGCCTCAAGAAAATGCTCTGCGCCGCCGGCATTGTCGGCCTGGGCGGGGCTACCTTTCCGGCCCACGTCAAACTCTCGCCGCCGGCGGACAAGCCCATCGACACCCTAATCCTCAACGGGGTTGAGTGCGAACCATTCCTGACCGCCGATCACCGGCTCATGCTCGAAGAGAGTGAGCGGATCATCGACGGGGTCAAGATCCTGCTTAAAGTTCTCGGTATCAGCAAGGCAGTAATCGGGATCGAGGCCAATAAGCCCGATGCCATCGCCAAGCTGACCCAGGACTGCGCCCCTCACGGCATTGAAGTACAGGCCCTTGAGGTCAAGTATCCTCAGGGTGCTGAGAAGCAGCTGATCGATGCCATTACCGGCCGCCAGGTTCCCTCCGGCGGTTTGCCCATGGATTGTGGCGTGGTTGTCCAGAATGTCGGCACCGCCGCAGCCATAAGCGACGCAATCCGGCTCGGTCATCCCTTGGTGGAGCGCATCGCCACAGTCACCGGACCGGGCATCAAGGAACCAAAAAACCTCAAGATAGCCATCGGCACCCCGCTCTCTCATCTGGTCGAGTATTGCGGCGGGCTCAACGGTGAACCCGGTAAAATCATTATGGGTGGACCGATGATGGGGCAGACCCAGTTGTCCCTTGAGGCTCCAGCGATCAGAGGAACCTCCGGGCTGCTGATTTTCGGCAAGGAGCAGATCTCCACCAAGCCGGCCGGTCCCTGTCTGCGTTGCGGACGCTGTATCACGGTCTGCCCGATCCATCTGCAGCCCACCACCATCGCAACCTATGCCCGCCTCGATCTGGTCGACGAGGCTGAAAACTATAACGCTCTGGACTGCATCGAATGCGGCTGCTGTACGTACATCTGTCCGGCATCATTACCGCTGGTCCAGTCGATTCGCCACATCAAGGGTGGCATCATGGCCAAGAGAAGGAAATCCTGACGTGGAAAATCAGCTCTATCTCTCATCTTCACCGCATATTCACAGTCCGCAGACGTCAGACAAGATCATGCGTCTGGTGATTTACGCACTGCTGCCGGCAACCGCCGTGTCGATCTATTTTTTTGGTCTTCCGGCTTTGAGCGTGCTGCTGATCTGTACCCTCGGTTGTGTCGCTTTCGAAGCGCTCGGTTGCAAGTTGATGAAGCAGCCGCTCAGCATCGCCGACGGTTCCGCAGCGTTAACCGGCATTCTGCTGGCTCTCAACCTGCCGCCATCGAGTCCTTGGTGGATGGCCCTGCTCGGCTCGGCTATCGCTATTCTCATCGGCAAGCAGATCTATGGCGGTCTCGGCTACAACCCGTTTAATCCGGCATTGGTCGCCCGGGTCGTGCTGTTGATCTCATTTCCGGTGCAAATGACCACCTGGACTGCTCCGGCGCCGCTCGGCTCGGGAGTCGATGCCGTCACCACGGCCACCCCGCTGGGGGAAATGAAGACTGCGGTCATGCTGACCGGTCACCTGCCCGATCTCGCCACCAGCGGTTTCGGCCATTACTTCCTCGGTAACATGGGGGGCTGCCTTGGCGAAGTCTCGGCCCTGGCCCTGCTCCTCGGAGGGCTGTTCCTGATCTTCAAAAAAGTCATCAGCTGGCATACCCCGGTCAGTTTCCTGGGCACGGTTATCGTCCTCAGTGGCATCTTCTGGTTGGTCGATCCGAGCAAATACCCGAATCCGCTGTTCCATCTGGTCACCGGGGGCCTGATTCTCGGGGCCTTTTTCATGGCCACGGACATGGTCACCTCGCCGGTCACCCAGCGCGGAATGTTGATCTTCGGCTTCGGTTGTGGCCTGCTCACCGTCCTCATCCGCCTGTTCGGCGGTTATCCTGAGGGGGTCTCCTTCGCCATCCTGCTGATGAACGCCGCAACCCCACTTATTGACCGCTATACCCGCCCGAAGATCTACGGGCAGGTTGCAGCGAAAGCCTAGGCGGAGGAGAATTATCATGAAAGAAATCAGCCGCCTGCTCATCGCCCTGACCCTGATTGCCGCCTGCGCCGGTCTCGTTCTGTCGTTGGTCGAAGGGGTCACCCGCGAGCCGATCAAAGAACAACGCCGTATTCAGATGCTCAAAGCGTTGAGTGCCGTCCTCCCGGAATTTGACAACAGCCCGGATACCGATACTGTCACCTTGCAGAACGGAGTGGACAAAAAGGGCAATCCGGTCAACATCATCTTTTACCGGGCTCGCAAAGACAGCAATCTGGTCGGGACCGCCTTCAAGGTCATTGCCCCGGAAGGCTACAGCGGTAACATCGAAGTCATGGTCGGGGTCAAACCGGACGAATCCGTCAATGCCATTGCGATTCTGGCCCATGCCGAAACTCCTGGCTTGGGTGCCCGCATTACCGAACCTGCCTTCAAGGACCATTTTAAAAACAAAAGCCTGACCAACGCCGACTGGCGTGTGAAGAAAGATGGCGGTGATTTCGATCAGATCACCGGCGCGACTATCTCGCCACGGGCAATCGTCAAAGCGGTCAAGGCAGGACTCGAATTCTATCACCAGCATAAGCAGGATATCGTTACACAGGGAGTCTCCAAATGAGCCTGATGAAAGACTTCACCACAGGGATCTGGAAAGAAAACGCCGTCTTTAAGCTGCTGCTGGGAATGTGTCCGACTCTCGCCGTCACGACCAGCGCAGAAAACGCCTTGGGGATGGGACTGGCAACGACTTTTGTCCTGGTCTGTTCCAACGTTGCGGTCGCCTCACTACGCAAATTAATCCCCTCGAAAGTACGGATTCCGGCTTTTATTATCCTGATTGCATCTTTTGTGACCGTGGTTCAGCTGTCCATGGAAGCCTGGGTCTATGATCTCTATCAGGCTCTTGGTATCTTCATCCCTCTGATCGTGGTCAACTGTCTGATCCTTGGCCGAGCCGAGGCTTTCGCCTCCAAAAATCCGGTCGGACGTTCAATTTTTGACGGCCTGGGCATGGGACTCGGCTTTACCCTCGGTCTCTTTATCCTCGGCGCGGTGCGTGAACTGTTCGGTTCCGGCGCGATTCTCGGCTTCAGTGTGTTCGGCGCCGGTTACCAGCCGATGCTGCTGATGATTCTGCCACCGGGCGCCTTTATCACCCTGGGGCTGCTGCTGGCGGGAATGAATAAGCTGGAAGCAAAGTAAGTCGCAAAGATCACTAGAATATCCAAAAAGGGAGGCAACTCAGAATGCCTCCCTTTTTTTTGGGGATGTCATTACCGGGTTCGCTCAATAGCCCGATCAATCCGTTCCAGCAGTTCATCACTGACGCTCTGACTGCACATCAGATAACGATTATTCCCCACCGGGATATCTGCAAGTGAGACCAAGACAAAATCCTCTTGTTGATAGCCAGCTCTCCTGATTAAGCTCGTTGCTTCTTCTGGCGGCACCAGAATATATTTTCTGTCATCGGCAGCGACCGCTTGTATGAGGCCGGCTTGCCCTTTCACCGTGAGCGAGGAATTCGGCTCTTTTTCAGCCAGCAGGCCATCGATATACTCACCGTAGGAATAGTGAATATTTCTTGCGAAAAGAAGACTGTTGTTAGTAAAAATAGCCGCCAGGGTATGCTCCTTACCGATCCTGGCCAGGCCGGATTTCCTGATGAGTAACACAACCGGTTTGTCCTGGTAGATTGCCCTGGAAAATTTGGCAAATTCTTCTCGTTGTGAATTTTTAAACCAGCCTATGGAACAATGCTGGCTCACCGCATGACGGACCACATACAGAATCTGATTAGGGGTCAGACTCAAAAAATGTGCCTCTATCCCCGCCTGCTCCATGATTTCCACAACTTTATTCAGCAGAAATCCTTCAGGCTGCCCGTTCTTGGCTGTGTAATAATAAGGGGGACGTTCAAAATAAGAGATGGTCATGGCCTCCGCGTCAATGGTGACAGCGAAAACAGACAGAGAGGATAGCAGTAAGAGAATGACCCGAAGCTGAGACATAACTCCTTTCTATAGAACAACCGTTAGTATTTCAATTGGAGAATGTTGCATCCAGGAAAAAAATTTAGAGGGGTTGCCAATCAATCGACAACCCCTCTTCCACGCTTTTAATCATTGCCTGAGGTGATTCTTCGGCCCGTGACAATTGAGGGCGCCGTCACCAGTTAAGACGGACAACCACGGAAGGAACCCCGATCAGCACAGTTGCCGGGCGCACGTAATGGCGATCATGATGATGCCGTCTGACAATCTGTCGCTTGACTCTGTGTAATTTCCCGTAGCCGTAATGGCGCTGCGGATGATGACGCCGGTGCCAATCCCGCTGGTTACGATGCCCGTGGTCCTGCCAGCTTTGCTTGTGTCCAGGCCCGTTGCGATGACTCTGCTCATGTGCCGATGCCAAAAACGGAGTTGCCAGTGCCAATACCAAAACCATACCGATCATAATCAATGTCCGTTTCATCTGTAGCCTCCTCTTGCTGGGTGAGTTAATTTCAGCGGGTTGCCTCTGTTGTCTCAACCCTAGCAATTTCAAACGGACGTTTCATTCGATATCGCCCTATATTCCTCCGGATGTCGGGTTATGATCCTGTATTTTCAATAGGTTACTGCTACACAACATGCCGCGATCAGAGCCTTGAAAAGGCTAGAAAAAAAGCCCATAGCAACTTGCTGGATCGGCGCTAGCGTCCAGACAGCGGAAAAAAGGACCGGAATTGGGATAGAGAACGAACCGTCCAGGACACGGGGGGCGAAGATTCTGAGAAAGCGTTGAAAAAACGGCAGGCCGGGTCTCCTACAATTGCAGCTGGGTCACCAGTTCGCGGCTGGCCGCGGCCGGATCGACGGCCGAACAAATCGCCGAGACCACAGCCACCCCATCGGCACCGGCGGCACGAACGCTCCTTGCGTTACTTTGATTAATCCCGCCGATGGCGATCAGGCGGTGATGGGACATCTGCCGAATGGCACTGACCCCATCCAAGCCGAGTTGGTTCTGCAGCTCATGCTTCGTCGGTGTGATAAAGACCGGGCTGAGCCCCAGGTAATCGACATCAAGAGCTTCGGCGGCCAGAGCCTGTGCGATCGATTCGACGGACAGGCCGATAATGGCCGTTGGTCCAAGTAAGCGCCGCGCATCGGCGTAAGGCATATCGCTCTGGCCGATATGCACGCCGCTGGCCCCGATGGCCAGGGCGATATCGACCCGATCGTTGACCAACAACGGTACTCCATTCGGTTGCAGCAATTTCACCATAGCCCGCCCGAGTTCAAGAAACTCCCGGGTGGAACATTCTTTTTCCCGCAATTGCACCAGATCAACCCCGCCGCTGACCGCTGCGCCGACGATATCGAGAATGTCGCGCCCCAATGCCAACGGGCGATCGGTGACCAGGTGCAGTTCAGGTGTCCCCTGGCTCATCAGCTGTTCACCCCCGTGCGCCAGTGGCTGGCAAGCTGTTCGGCATTCAAGCGATACAGAGCATCGATAAAATTGACCTGGAAAGATCCTGGACCGGCGGCGGTTTCCGCCGCGATTTCCCCGGCGATCCCCATCACCGTCATGGCATGAGCTGCCGCCGCCGAAGGATCAGGGTTCACCGCACAAAAAGCCCCGACCAAAGCGGTCGCGGTGCAACCGAGGCCGGTAACCTTGGGCATCAGCGGATGGCCATTGGGCACGGATTTTTTCACTTTGTCCGCAGTGATCAGATCAACGGCACCGCTGACCACCACGGTACAGGCGTATTTGTCCGCCAGCAGTGCTGCGGCAGCTTCCGCATCGGTTGCCGCGGCCGAACTGTCCACGCCTTTGGTTTGCACGGCACTGCCAGCCAAAGCCATAATCTCCGAAGCATTGCCACGGATGACCGTAGCGCCGTGCTCTGCCAACAGCTCATGGCAGGTGCGGGTGCGAAACCCGGTCGCCCCGGCTCCGACCGGATCGAAGATAATCGGAATCCCTTGCACCCGGGCAGCAGACATGGCGAGCCCCATCGCCGTGACCCAGTCGCTACTGAGGGTACCGATATTGATGACCAGAGCCGAGGCCAAGGCCGCCATCTCTGCAACCTCTTCAGCGGCATGGGCCATGACCGGCGAAGCCCCGACCGCCAATAAGGCATTGGCCGTGTTATTCATCACCACAAAGTTGGTAATATTGTGAACCAGGGGCGCTTGTTTGCGCACCGCCTGTAAATCGTTCCAAACAGCTTGGTTTTCCATCATATGGCTCCATTCTTTTTATCCGGGATCTGAACCCGGTCGATATTTTCCAGGCCATTGTTCCGCTAAAACAGGGAACATTTTAACGCCAACGGAGCCCCACGGGGAATTTTTTCGCCGGGCTGCGACAAAGGGCAGATTTGTTTTACTCTTACAAAAGAGAGTTCATCAAGGTCAGCGACGAAAGGATTGATTGCCATGTATTGTTTGAATCGGGAGATCGACCTGCGAATCGACAGCGCTGAACTGTGGAATTTTATCGCCACTCCTCGCAACCTCAATCGATTGACGCCGCCTTACCTGAAGTTTCGGATTCTTTCCGACCCGCCTCAGGAGATGTTTAACGGGCTGCTGATTCTCTATGAGATAACCATTCCTCGGTTCGGCAAGCAGCGCTGGTTGACGGAAATCAAACATGTCCGCGCCGGGCTCTCTTTTGTCGATGAGCAACGCTTCGGCCCCTATAAATTCTGGTATCATTATCACGAAATCACCGCACTTGATAACAGCAGCTGTCGAATGTGCGACCAGGTGAGCTATGCCCTCCCCTTTGGTCCGCTGGGGCGTTTGCTCCATCAGCTTGCGGTCAAAAAAATGCTCGCCGATATCTTCGCTTACCGCAGCCAGCGCTTACTCGAGCTGTTCGGCTGAAACAAATCATGAGTCTGGCGTTGTCATCTCTTCGAGCAGCTGCATACACTCGGCACGCACTCCTTCCAGTCCCGCGATCGTAGCTTCCTGAACGGTATCTGCGACCACCCCACGGCCGGTCCAGTCATTACCGTAATTGACATAAAGCGCAGCCAGCTCCCCTTCAACCTGGGCAAGAACGGCTTGCGGATTGTCGCAAATCCGCTCCTTAAAATAACTATAGATGTTGGTGACAATTTCAGATTCACGCTGTTCCAGATAATCCAAATCACTTTCCTTTCCTGATCAGTAACAAAGCTGCAAGGCCCAGACAAGCGACAGAGAGCCGCCCGGACCAGGCAGTGTTCAGTTGTTGCAAATAAAAAGCCGCTGCAAGCCAGAAAATCAGCCAGACCAGCAGCCGGAAATATCCCTGTAGCCGGCCAAGCAGAAAATCCCGGTCAGCGGCCGCCATGCGCACGGTCAACTCCCCCTGCTCGGCCAGCTCGATGACCCGCCGGGTTTTCAGCAGGGTAAAGGGGAGCTGCACCACCTCATGACGAAGATGATCCCAGAGGCTCTCCCCCTCTCCCAGTGCACGCGGCAGGTTCTCCTTGAGGATCGGCAGGATGTCCTTAATGCCGTTAAAATTTTTATTGTACTGCGTCCCCAACCCTTCGACCAGAGAGCTGACCCGCATGACATAGATAACGTCCTGAGGCAATTTGAACGGCTGGTCATGAAGAACCTGCAGCACGCCGAAGGCCAGCTCCTGCATACTGCGGGCGGCCAGCTGCTCACTGTCAAAGATGCCAAACAGATTTTCCGCGATCTCACTCAATTCCGCCTGAGAAGCCTGTTCGGTGAGAATGCCCATGCGCCGGGTCGCGCTCACCAGCAGGTCGAAATTCCGCTCGTAAGCGGCCTTGACCGCATAGATCATCGCTTCGCGCATGCCACGCGGAATTCGGCTGACCATACCGAAATCGAGCAGCACCAGTTCTCCAGCCGGGCTAACCAGCAGATTACCAGGATGCGGATCGGCATGAAAGAACCCTTTGACCAGCATCTGCTCGGTATAGAACAGAACCAGAGTCTGCATCAGGTCGGGAAAAGAGACTCCTTGCGCGGATATCGCCTCCAGGTCGTCGATGCGCACCCCTTCCTCGAAACTCATCACCAGGGCCGCGTCACAACTCAGCTCTCTATAAGGCAGCGGAAAACGCACCTCGGTGTGAGCATACACCTGACTGAAATGCTCCAGGTTGGCCAGCTCCTGATTCATGCTGACTTCCTGCAGGATCATCCGGGTAAAGGCTTTCAGAACAGATTCGATGGAATGCAGGGTCTGGTCGCTGAACAAAGGTTGAAATAGACGCAGAAACAGGTTGAGCAAAAAGATGTCCACCCGCACCACAAACTGGATATCGGCGCGCAGCAGCTTGACCGCGACAATTTGTTCTGATCCCCTCAGCCGGGCCTTGTGCACCTGGCCGATGGAAGCACTGGCCAAAGGCTCCATGGAAAAGTCAGCAAAGACTTCGGGATCGGGAAAGGCCCGGCGGAAGACCCGGTCTTGATCCTTATGGGACATGGCGGGCATTTGATCGTGCAATTGGCGCAAGGCCGCAATATATTCCTGATCGAAAAAATCGGCCCGAGTTGCCAGGACCTGAGCCAATTTGAGAAAACTGGCGCCAAGTCGACGCACGGCAACAACCAGCTGTTCCGCTGAAAGCGGTCGCCACAATAGCCAACGCGGTCGCCGCCGGAAGAGCAGAAACACCGTGATCAAAAAGCGGAACACGGTATAGCAGCGGCCAGGACTGCACAACTTTAAGCAGAGAAGAATACGACGCAACACCTTTAGTGGCCTATATCCTTTCGCAATTGTTCCAAATCCTCCTTGGTCGCCAGATTCAACTCGGCAACGACTTCTTTGAGGACATCCTTGAGCATCCCACGGAAGACATCTTTTTCCTTCTCGCCACGCTCAGCCATTTTGTTAAACAAGGCACGGGCCTGCTCTTCCGCCTTATCTGCGGCCTCCTTCATCTCTTCGCTGTTCTTTTCAATCTTCTCCTTGACAGCCAAAGCGCTGCCAAGGGCAACGTAAAAAAGCTGTTCCAAACGGTTCTCGGTCGTCGCCATGTCGGTTTCTCCTTTCTGAAGGTCAGCACCGGGGTCGAAGAAACTGATGCCTCGGGCTGGCAATTTGTTATTCAGCCGGAAATAGTCCGCTGTCCCGGCGCATGGAGTGAACCCTTTATCAGGGTATTTTTTCAGGCCCTGCCAATAGCAGAGCAGAACTTGAACGAAAGTCAAACCGGAACAGTCCCCGCACGGGGGCTGTCCCAGGTCTTTGCGGTGTCAACCGCGACAGTTTCATGGCTCGCAAACTCTTGAGACAGCCCCAGATAGAGCTGGGGATAAGTCCCGAGTTTACTACAAAGTTGCTTAAACTAGCGCCATTCGATGTTGTTCCGTACTTGACGAACAGCCACATTGCCAACGAACCTTATGATGATGCCCGTGTCCTGCTCCTTCCTCCTTGATGGGGGAAGGCCGGGATGGGGGTGAAACAGCTACCCCGGTAATTCCGACGACACAATCTTGAAATCAAAATCACGGAGTCGCGGCCCGAGGATTTCTTTGGTTGATTAACTGTCGAGTTCGGTCTGGCAGAAAAACCCAAATCCCCCTTAATCCCCCTTTATTAAAGGGGGAAAAGGAACAGGCAGAGGGCTGGGTAAATAGGATGTTGTCACGAGTTTACTGCAAAGTTGCTTAAACTAGCGCCATTCGGGACAACCGCCGGCATTGCTATTTGCTGAGTGCTGGATAAAATAGCAGGCGATCTCAAATTGAGACGACCAGCGACGCACCTCCATCCGGATATTCTTTTCCTTCCCTTTAAAACCAGCAAGTTATGGCTGCCACCTAAACATAAACGCTGGCGGAATGACTTTTGCTGCAAGCATGGTATGATTCCACCGCATGTTATTCCGATCAAACCAGAAAGAGCGGAAGAAGAAAAAAGTTCACGCCTGCAGGAGGTTATCGCCATGAAAAAAATCTGTATTTACGGAGCCGGAGCCGTCGGCGGATTCATCGGCGCCTTACTGGCCCAAAACGGCTGTGAGGTCAGCGCAGTGGCCCGCGGTGCTACCTTGCAAGCACTGCGAACCAAGGGGCTGCGCCTGCAGCTGGCCGACAAAACTATCAGTGTTCCCATCACCGCCACTGCCGACCCGACGGAACTAGGCGAACAGGATCTCGTGATCGTTGCGGTCAAAGCTCAGTCCATGCCTGCAGTAGCCAAAGCCATTCCCCCCCTAATCGGAGCGGAAACCACGGTACTGACAGCCATGAACGGAGTGCCCTGGTGGTTCTTCCAGGGTTTCGGCGGCGAGTACGCCAACCTGCAGCTGGAAGCGGTTGATCCCGGCGGTACTATTGCCAAGGCCATTCCCGCGCAGACGGTCATCGGCGGGGTTGTGCACGGCAGTTTCGCCCTCAACAAGCCCGGCTATGTCCGCCATGTTTTCGGCAAGAAACTGATCATTGGTGAGCCGAACGGCACAAAAAGCGCCCGGCTGCAACAACTGGCCGACCTGCTCAGCGCCGCCGGTATCGAGATTGAAACCTCGACCACCATCCAGCACGATATCTGGTTCAAGTTGTGGGGCAACATGACCATGAACCCGGTTTCCGCCATCACCGGGGCAACCTGTGACCGGATTCTTGATGACCCTCTGGTCCTTAATTTCTGTAACCGGGTCATGACCGAAGCTGCGGCCATCGGTGAGCGGATCGGCTGCCCGGTGGAGCAGACCCCGGTTGAACGCAATGCTGTTACCCGCAAACTGGGCGCATTCAAAACCTCGATGCTGCAGGATGTCGAAGCCGGTCGTTCCGTGGAACTGGATGCCTTGGTCAGCGCGGTAAGGGAAATCGGCCAGAAGGTCGGCGTGACAACCCCGGATATGGACACCCTGCTCGGGCTGGCCAGGCTCCATGCCCGGATGCGCGGTCTATATCCCGATAAATAATCTTCCTACGTCGGGCAGGCCATCGGAACAGGGACAAAACTGTTCCGGCGGCCTGAGCCGATTTTTGTCGTTCATTTCAAGAACCTCCCCCCTGCCATATCGTAAAAGAAACAATTCTTGCCCTTCATCAGACAAAAGATCCGTTGACTTTAGCGAAGGCATCATGAGTAAATGCAAATGAAACATATATCATTCCCCTTCTTCGTCTTCGATCGCTCGCAATGGCAGTACGGCTAACCGTTCACCCAGCCTATTCTGTCCTTAACGGATGTTGTTGAATATGCAAAAATTTCGTTTTTTCCAACCAGCAAAATTGCGCTCTTCCTGGCATGTGGCCCTCCTACTGATCGTTCTCCTGAGCCTTGTTTCCTGTGGCGGTGGAGGCGGTAGCAGTAGTAGTTCGACAGATACCAGCAGTACCACGACAACGACCTATACTTTGCAGGGAACCATCAGTCCCGGCAGTGTCATGGCATTCGACAGCGACACCAATGACCCGGATGCCTCCAGCACTAGCAATGATACCATTGCCGCCGCCCAGACCGTTTTCGCTCCAGGCACGGTCAGCGGTTATGTGGCAAGAGACACTGAAAAGAGTGATTTTTACGTTGCGGAGATGACCGCCGGACAGAGCATTGTCCTACGCTTTCCGGATGCTGATGCCGCCAACCTCGATCTCAATCTTTTCACCAGCAGCGGGAATCTTCTTGACAGCTCGGCCGGAACCGGCAGCAGTGAGACCCTGACCGTTAGCGATACCGACACCTATTACATCGAGGTCTACGTCAACAGCGATACTCCCGGCACGACAGCTGCGTCAATCTACACCCTGACCATCACCAACAGCACGACCAGCAGGGGAGTCGAAGAGATGCACCTGAGCGATGATTTTGTTCCCGGTGACATTATCGTCCGTCTGAAGGACACCAGCGCTTCTGCCGCAGCTCTCTCCACCACGGCAACCCTGGCGGACAAAGCCGCCGAACTAGGGCTGCAGGGCTTTGCCGGCAAACCGACCCGGGCCATGCGCATGGGCTTCCGCAGCACAACCAAACGCAATCAGGCGTTTTCCAAGTTGGGACTCAGCAACAATGCCACTTTCCAGGCCCTGGCCCTCAGTTCCTCCTCCCAGGCTGACAAGCTGGCCACAATCCGGCTTGTCCAGGCCCTGCGCCAGCGCGCCGATGTCGCCTCGGCCAGCCTGAACTATTACCGCTACGCGACGCAAGTCCCTGACGACACCTATTACAGCAGTGAACAGACCTGGAATTATGAACTGATCAACCTGCCCGCTGCCTGGAATATCACTACCGGCAGCGACGCTGTCATTGTCGCAGTCATCGACACCGGGGTGTTATTGAATCATCCCGATCTGGGCGGTCGGCTGGTCGACGGCTATGATTTCATTTCCGACCCCAGCATTTCCCTTGATGGCGACGGCATTGACAGCAATCCCGACGACCCCGGCGACAAGTCGGAGGATGACGGCAGCAGTTCCTTCCACGGCACCCATGTGGCCGGGACCATTGCCGCGGCCACCAACAACACTGCCGGGGTGGCGGGCATAACCTGGAGCGGGAAAATCATGCCCCTGCGGGCCCTCGGCCATGGCGGCGGCACCACATATGATATTCTTCAGGCCGTCCGCTATGCGGCCGGCCTGGATAATGACTCCGGCACGCGTCCAGAGCAGACTGCCGACATCATCAACTTAAGCCTGGGCAGCGACGGCTACACGCTAGAAGAACAAACGCTTTACACCAAACTGCATGACGAGCTGGGCATCATCATCGTTGCCGCTGCGGGGAATGACAGCGCCGGGACCGTCTCCTACCCCGCCGCCTGCGAGGACGTCGTTGCAGTCAGCGCAGTCGATGAGAATGGCGAGCTGGCTTATTATTCCAATTACGGAACAGCGCTCGATGTGGCTGCGCCCGGTGGCAGCGGTTACACCAACCGGCCCAATGTTTACAGTACCTGCGGCGATGACAGCAACAGCAGCCAGGGGATTCAATACACCTACTGCTCGATGGCCGGCACCTCCATGGCCACCCCGCATGTGGCCGGTGTCGCGGCCCTGCTGAAAGGCGCCTATCCCAACCTGACCGCAGCGGACTTCGATGCCCTGCTGCAGAACGGCGATATCACCGACGCCTCATCGACCGGCCACAGCAACTATTACGGCTATGGCATTATCGATGCTTACCAGGCCGTGTCCTGGGCCCAGGACAATCAGACCGTTCCTACCACCTTGCAGACCGATCCGGAGAGCCTCGATTTCGACAATTTCGAAAGCGCCTTAACCGTTGAGGTCTATCTCAACGGCAGCGCGGCCAGCGGCACCATCAGCGCCACCGTCAACGCCTCCTGGCTCAGTATCAAGGCCAGCGACGTCAACAGCCTGGGGGTCGGAACCTATACCCTCACGGCCAACCGCAATGCACTCTCACCGGGCAACTACACGGCCACCCTGACCTTCAGCTCCAGCAATGAGAATATTACCGCCCTTGAAGTCCCGGTCAGCATGACCGTACTGGCAGATACAACCGCCGTTAGCGGCGGGCTGTTTCATATCTCCCTGTACAATTCTCAAACCCATAACAAAGTCGCTGAAACCCTTGGCACCTTCAGCAACGGCAGCATGGACTTTGCCTTGAGCGGAGTGCCCAGCGGCTCTTATCATCTCTTTGCCGGTACTGACATTGATGGAGATGAAGATTCTCTGGATGGAGGTGAAGTTCTGGGAGGCTATGGTTCTTCCGTGACCAGACCGACCCTGATCACGGTCAACAGCAACCTGGCCAGCCTGGACTTTTACGTCTACCTGAACAGCATGGATTGACGGCAACCCAAAGCATGTTGCCACTGCTTGAGATTTAACAGATTGTTAAGGGTTGGACCGATAGCCACCGTTCATCAGCCCGGTCGCTTGCTATTCCAGACCCAGGATATAATCCCACTCCTGCTTGCTGACCGGCATAATCGACAGCCGGTTCCCCTTGCGCACCAGGGCCATGTTTTCCAACGCATCGTGTTCTTTGAGTTCAGCAAGGGGGATCACCCTTTTGGTATGACGGATATATTTGATATCGACCATGAACCAGCGCGGCTTGGCCGGATCACTCTTTTCGTCAAAATACTTGCTGTTCGGGTCAAAGGCGGTGAAATCCGGATACCCTTCTTTGACCACCTCCATCAGCCCGACAATCCCCGGCACCTCGCAGTTGGAGTGATAGAAGAAGACCTGATCGCCCACTTTCATCTCATCCCGCATCATATTTCGCGCCTGGTAATTGCGCACCCCATCCCAATGTTCGGTCTGATCAGGCATGTTCTGCAGATCGTCAATACCAAACGCATTCGGTTCCGATTTCATCAGCCAATAGTTCAAAACGATTCTCCCTATCATTCAATAATCGCGTTGTCAGCCATTATGCAGCTGATCCAACGGGCTGAGCAACTGCTCCAACCCTTTTTGCATCACATGAGTATAGATTTCGGTCGTTTTGACATCTTTATGCCCCATCAGTTGCTGTACCTGGCGGATATTGACCCCGTTCTCCAACAAATGAGTGGCAAAACTGTGCCTTAACGTGTGGCAGCTAACTCGCTTTGCCACTCCGGCCCGAGCAGCAGCGATTTTGACCGCTTTTTGCAGCCCGGACTCCAAAACATGGTGGCGCCGAACCTCTCCGCTGCGTGGATCGGTGGAGCGATTTTTCGCAGGAAAGACATATTGCCAAGCGGTTTCCGCCGCAGCATTGGGATATTTGTGCATCAACGCATCCGACATAAAAACCCGCCCATAGCCTTCTGCAAGATCCTGCCGATGCAGTATTTTAACCTTGTCCATATGAGTGACCAGTTCACCACGAATGATTCCCGGCAAAAACGTGATCCGGTGATCGCCTCCCTTGCTTTCCCTGACATAAATCTGATTCTGACCAAAATCAACATCCTGAATTCGCAGACGAATGCACTCCATCAGCCGCAATCCAGCTCCGTAAAGAAGTTTCGCCATCAAGGCATGGGCCCCCTGAAGTTCGTCCAGCACCCGATTCGTTTCATCCTGTGTCAGTACGGTCGGCAACCTTTTGGTTTTTTTTGCCCTTAGCGGTGAAATGCTGTCATCAACGCGAATATCAAGAACTTTATGATAAAGAAAGATGAGGGCATTAAGCGCCTGTTTCTGAGTTGCGGCAGAAACATTCCCCTCACTGACCAGATGCGAAAGGAACCGTTCAATATGCGGCGAATGCAGTTTTTCTGGATGAGTATGGCCGCCATGGAAGCGGATATAACGCAAAATCCATTGACAATATGCTTGTTCTGTACGGTAGGCGTAACTATAATACCTCAGAACTTCCCGTACTTGCTCCATCAATTTCAAATCAGGATTCGGCCGAAAGCGAGGGGGGTTTTCCATTTTTCTTCTCTAATATCAGAATAGCTGGACACAATATTGGGTTTAATGATTATGGAAAACCATTTCCAGGTATTCTGCTTAATATAACAATAAGTGGAAATTTCTCCAGACTATAGAAAGAAATTCATGGCGTCTATGGAGGGCAAGGCCAAGGCGGCATTAGCACTCCTTCGAAACACGCCATGGTGCTCGTTTTCACTAGCGATGCTGGAGAGAACTACGGCTACCAAGATCAATTTCGTCCAGATGGCACGTTCTGGTATACGGGTGAAGGCCAAGTCGGAGACATGGAAATGCTCCGTGGGAATGCGGCCATTCGCGATCACGAGGAGGCCGGAAAGAAGTTACATCTTTTCGAATACGTAAGAAAAGCTCACGTCCGTTACATCGGTGAAGCTCAATGCGTTGGTCACCATATTGAAGAAAGGCCTGATCGTGAAGGCAACACCAGGAACGCAATAATCTTCCACCTTGCGCTTCTTCCTACCGTTGCAAATGAAGTTCAGGAGCCGAAAGGGAGTTACAAAAGCAACCTAAAACCAAATCGCAATCTATCGCTTGCCGAGCTTCGAGAACTAGCTTTGCAAGGAGTATCAGAAAATGCGTCAAAAGAACAGGTTGTTCAAAATATTGCTGTACGGTCCGAGGCAATTCGGCTGTATGCATTGAAACGGTCACAAGGCACATGTGAAGGCTGCTCAGTACCTGCACCCTTTCAAGGAAAAGAAGGCCCGTTCTTGGAGGTACACCATCTCCACAGGCTTAGTGATGGCGGCCCAGATCATCCGGAAAACGTAATTGCGCTCTGCCCCAACTGCCATCGTCGTGTTCACTTCGGGAAAGATGGCACTACGTACAACGAAAAACTTATTGAGGTTGTCAATGGCCTTGAAGGGTAAAAACCTAACAAGTGCATCCACGGCGACCCAAAAACCGCTGCGCGGTTTTCGGTCGCGTGATGCTTGGCGATAGGATGGACCGCTGCGCACTCCATCCTATCGGGCCGGGCTGCCGTACCTCACACCATTGCTAGATTCCGCGCTACGCGCTCCACCTATCAATGGCGTTCGAGCCGACTACGGTTCTCGGTCCGCAAAATAGAAACCCATTTTCCGGCCCTGCGAGCCTTGCGGCTCAACAGTCCGGTCCGTTAGACAATAAAGAAATAAAATTTATGAAATATACTATTTTTTATTCATGGCAATCAGATCTACCAAACAACACTAATCGAGGGTTTATTGAAAGTGTTCTAAGGAAATCGATTCAATCTATTCAAAAATCTGAAGCATACGAACTTGAACCTAGCCTTGATAGGGACACTCAAGGAATACCTGGCTCACCTAATATTACTCAAGCGATAATAGAAAAAATAAAACTAGCTGATGCTTTTGTTGCAGACATTTCAGTTGTCACTGGCGACAAAAATAAAGAGCAACGCTTATCTCCTAACCCAAATGTGCTATTGGAGCTAGGATATGCAATAGCCCTCCTGGGCTGGGAAAAAATAATCCTCTTTTGTAATGAGGTCTATGGAACTGACGAAGATTTGCCTTTTGACATACGACAGCATAGACGAATAAGCTACAAATTGTTGCCTAACGACATGAAATCTGAGACACGAAACAACCTTGCGGAACATTTTAAGGCTCGACTAATTGAGCTACTGCAAAACGGGAAAGCTAGCCCTCCCGTTAAGCAACCCTCCCTTTCAGTTTCATGGAATTATCTAGACATCTATGCAGAGGACGAATCATCCTCTGGAATTGACACGCAAACCCTCGAAATCAAACGTATTGAAGAAAACTCAAATCTAAAAAATGAAATATTACAAGAAATAACCGACATAAAAAAACTAGACGGTAGCTACGACCCTGACTGGCATGAGAAAGTTACATCATTCGTTAAAAAAGCAAATGCGTTTGTCAAGGAATTAGAAAACGAAGCGAAGTACAAAAATTATTTATTTTATATCAATTTAGCTAAAGCAAAACCAGCAACTCTTTCGGTGGAAAACAGTGGCAACACCGCGGCTTCTGATATTCGGATAGATATAGAAGTGCCTAACTGGCTTTTAATATTCGAGGAAATTCCAAGTGAAGACAAAGTCCCAAAAAAACCAAAGCCACCGACACCAGTTCGTCCCAGTATTGGTCGAATGGCTTCGCAATTTAGCAGCCTATCTTCAATTGCAACAATAAATACCTTTGACTACACACCTCTTTTAAAAAATATAAACGTTAATAGAACATCAGCTTGTTATTTAAAAAATAAGAGCATACACCTTTGGTGCGACAAGCTACTTCATAAACATGGCATAACAAATAGGAGTGAACGAATGTACTTTATCGCAATGCCAAATGCACCTAAAGGAAAACATATATTAAAAGGAAAAGCATTTTGTTCGGAATTTGAAGATTGGCAAGAATTTGAAATGGCTATTAATATTGTCTAACAAAACAATGTCTTTAGACAAATCAAGCGATCTTTCACAATAGAAGACATAATTCTCCCTTAAACAGAGTTATGGGTGTTTAAAACTGGCGATAATGTCTCTTGGGCTCTTCAGTCTGAGAGCAGGTCTACCTTACTGGCCATGTTTTAAACGGATTCGCATCAAGTGACGGTAACGATCAACCGGATCATCTGCTGCCGCAGTGACAATTAAATTGCGGTCATCTTGATGCGAAGGTGTTGCTAAATGGTAGAACGATTTTGATACCTTAGGCCGCGTTCTGGTACTGGCTTTCACACGCAAAGACACGGTTGCGGTCAAAATGACCACCTGACTTGTACCACCCGTAGAATAACTTTAAGAATTTCCGCATCACGGCAGTCATAGCCTTGGTTCCGGACATGCCGTGGGCTTTCTTATTATGGTAGTACGGCCCGTAAAGCCCTGTCTTTTTGACCAGGGGAAGAACAATCAGGCTGAGGACTTTGCGCAGCAAACTTCGGCCCTTTTTGCTGAGCTTGTTTTTCCCCCGATACGTTCCGCTTTGTTTCTCTCGCAAATTCAGTCCAGCATAGCGCATGAATTTACGTAGGGTCGTAAAATCACCGACCGGGCCAGTTTCGGCAACGATGCGCGCCAGGTGGAAAGTCGTAATAACGTCTGGTTGTTGTTGTGGCAAGCGAGGGTCAAACTGGCAAAGCTCCACATAGAGAGCTTCCATATGCTGTTTGGCCTCCTCTTTACGGAGTTGATGCCGGTGGCAATCGTCCCATAATTGCCGAAAGCGCCACTGTTGGACATCGACCAACCGTGAACTGCTCTGATTTTTGATCGAACTCTGCGCCTAGCTGTAAAGCCTGTCCAGGGTACTGCGGCGGATACGAGGGACAGCCTGCTTCATCCGCTGTGAAAAACGTTCTTTACTCTCTGCGGTAATGCGCAAAGGATTCGCACCATAGAGATCAACCAATGCACCACCTGAGCGTGTATAGAGAAAGTCTTTCTGGAAATCGTAGTCAGGAAATAGCACCTTAAGCTGAGCAGACAGCAAACATTTCGCACGGACCATTTCAACATCTGCTTGCTCATAAAGTGATGTGGTTCAATGATCTCGGACACCAAAGTGCGTGCTATACTCTGGCACGAAAGCGAGGTGTTCATGAGTCGTAAAAGAAAATCGTTCAGTCCCGAATTTAAGCTTGAGTCCGCAAACCTGGTTGTCGAACAGGGCTATTCCATCAAGGAAGCCTGTGAAGCGATGAATGTCAGCGAAACGGCCATGAGAAGTTGGGTTAAACAGCTGGAATCGGAAAAATCTGGTATAAGCCCGGTCTCTCCGGCATTGACCCCAGAACAGCGACGGATTCAGGAACTTGAGGAACGGATTAAGCGTCTGGAAAGGGAGAAGGCGATCCTAAAAAAGGCTACTGCTCTCTTAATGTCGGAAGACGGTCAACATTTGCGTTGATTGATCGGTTAAGGGAGCAGGACGACGTCAATCTTCTTTGTCATGCCTTTGGTGTATCTCGCTCTGGATATTATTCCCATATTCAAGCAAAGAAGCGAATTGATAACGAACGCATATGCCTTCGAATTCGTTGTAAGGAGATGTTCAATGAAAGCCGAGGGTCTGCCGGAAGTCGAACCATAACCGATCGTCTTCAGCAAGAAGGAGAAACGATCAGCCGTCATAAGGTTCGCAGTTTGATGAAAGAAGCTGATCTGGTCAGCAAGCAACCCAAGCCCAAGCCGTACAAGACAGACAAAAAGGAACGTCCCAATATTCCAAATAGACTCAAGAGAGACTTCAATATCCCAAAACCAGATCAGGTCTGGTGCGGAGACATTACCTATATTTGGGCAGGTCATTGCTGGGTTTATCTTGCTGTTGTCCTTGATCTGTGCACACGACGAGTGGTCGGATGGCACCTTTCCGAGACGATGGACAAAGAGCTTGTTATTGCAGCTTTAGATAGGGCCTGGCAATCACGAGGAAAGCCCCGCAAGGCGATCTTTCACTCAGATCAGGGAAGTCAATACGCCAGCGTTGGCTTTCAGCAACGGATGTGGCGATACAAGATGAGGCAAAGCATGAGCCGCCGAGGCAATTGCTGGGATAATGCTCCGATGGAGCGTGTTTTTCGAAGTCTGAAAAGCGAATGGGTTCCCACAGAGGGATATCGGTCAACAACAGAGGCACGAAAAGATATCGGAGCGTATCTGATGGGATACTACAATCGCGTTCGGCCTCACAAATGGAATGGCGGACTATCTCCGGTAGCTGCCGAAGAAAAACTTAAATCTATGTCCGAAGTTAGTTGACCACTACAATTCGTTTTCGCCAAATAGAAAACAAATACAAAATTTCGGTGAGTTACGCAAGCTCGCGTCGTCGCCGGTTATCATGAACGTTATACCTTGAGAAATTGTCATGCCTATATTCATAAGCTATTCACATCAAGACAAGAATTTTGTAGATGCATTAGCGAAGCAACTTGTTGCTCATAATGTCCATGTCTGGCTTGATAGATGGGAACTGAGTATCGGAGATTCAATCCTTGAAAAAGTTCAAGAAGCAATTGATGAATCAAGTGCTCTGCTTGTAATTCTGTCTAAATCCTCCGTAGCGTCGGAATGGTGCAAAAAAGAAATCAATGGTGGGCTTCTTAAAGAACTTGAAGATAAGAGGGTTTTTATTTTACCTGTCCTTGTTGAAGACTGTGATATTCCGTTATTTGCCAGAGGGAAACTCTATGCAGACTTTAGGGCCTCACATGACGATGGTTTTAGGACTGTAATCGAAGGCATTTCCAAAATTACCAATCCCAATCTTGCTCGTTTTAAAGAACCTGAATATCACATTGATTATTCTGAAGATTGGGGTGGAAATGACAAAACATTCAATATCAGGCTTACTTATGTAGAGCAAGCTAAGGGCCAACCGTACACTTGTTTAACAGTTATCAATGTTTATGCAGAAGGCGAGGCAAAAGAAATCTACGACTCTATGCATGCCCAAGGTGAGGGGCAATTAGGTCGCTTTGAAATAATCAAGGCATTACATGAAGAGGTCTCTAGCAGGGGCGAACTGCGACCGCTATTAAATGATGAATTTGAAAAAATCATTAAATTCCCATTTGAAGGCAAAAATGGGGGAATTTATTTTGTGGTAATTGGAGCGCGTAGACTTGGTGAAGACACTGGTAGAGACATTCTCATCAATACGAGCAATTTAATTGAGCGCACTTACAACCACATGAAAGAAGTTCTCAGAATCAAAGACTAGGTATAATCGGGTAGCCGGGGGTTTTGCTCCCCCAGCCCCCACACCACCCGGCATGCGGGTCCGCACCGGGCGGTTCGATGAAACTACCGGGCCGTCGCCGGGTAATGACGCTTCCCCCACAGGTCTTTGACAGAAACTAAACCTTGATCCTTCAGCCATTGGTTGGTCATGCCGGTATGTGCCGCCAGCCGGCGGGACATGGCCCACGGACCGTTGCGGTTCAGACCGGCCCGAATGGCGGTAAACCGTTCGGTTCCAAGAGCAAGCAGCTTCCGGACCTTGGTCCGGCACCAGCGCCATTGTTTCCAGTAGCAGAGTCGTACCCGTCGACGAATCCAGCCATCGACCGCCGGGATATCGTGGTAAACCTCGGCTATGCCGAAGTACCCCATCCAGCCCGGATAAGAACGTGATCTGTCACTGCTTGGGCCGCAGTATTTACCAAAGTATCCTGAATCCGTGGGACTTCGTCATGTTGTGCTGACTTGCCCGAGCACCCGGCCTTATATACTGTTTCTGTTCGTCGGCTCACAGCTTTGCACTTGGGCTTCCTCCAGACCGCTCCTCGTGGAGACGCCCTTGCCGTCGGCTAGTACTTTAATGACATCACATAGTTGTGATGCTAGGATTCTACGTACAGGGGACTTACACCCCATAAGATCACGCCCATGCCGGGCGTACACAAAATAATCAACCGGACTGGTGATACGGGGGCGATTCTCGAAAAGGTTTCTACTGAATTGATCTGGCCCGTCGCAGCCGGTTATCACTACCGTTAACTCTCCAGTGCCAAAGCAACGCAAGGATTACCTTGGATGGAAACAAACTGTAAAGATCACTTCACAAGCCTCAATAACCAATTTGGACGGGTGATAGAAGATTCGTTTTCTTCAAATCTGGGCCATAAGCTTGTCGAGTTGTTCCAGTTCTCAGATGATTTGAATACATGGACGGAGCTACTTAAAGATGGAACTGATTGCACCATTCTTGCTAGTGCTATCCAAGAGTTTGAACTTGGCTTTCAAGCTGTTGTAAGTGGACAATATAGGTATTCATTTATTGCGCAGCGCTATTTCCTGGAACAGATATGCCGATTTATCTATCTTTCAACCAATGAGCTCCATTTAAGGCACTGGAAGCTTGGTCTACGAGATACATCTTGGGGTTCACTAGTCGATAAAGAGAACGGGATATTTTCGAAAATATTTATCCGAGCATTTTATTCTGAAGTAGAATCTGAAGGCGATCATTTAATAACAATAGCGTCAAAGCTTTATAGAGAATCCTCTGAGTTTATACATGGAAATTTTAATAAAATTGAGGAGTTGCCAAATTCTATTGAATTTAACACCTCTCTCCTGGAGCGTTAGATTGATTTCATGGAAACTAGTAGGTTTTTAGCTTTATTCCTGCTCTTCATGCGGTTCTCAAAAGATTTAGAGGGCCAAGATCTCAGTAGGATAGAGGAAATGGCAAAAGAGGAATTGGGCGGAATCGTAGAGTTCAATCTCTTATTCACTTCCTGAGGAAACCATAAAGATGACAGATTTTAAAATACGTACAGAAACAATTAAACCTACAAAAATATTAGATTATTTCGTAGAAACACCGGAAGATCGTTCAATAATCGAACGACTCAAGAGTGATTCCCCTATTGTCTTGGTAGGTAGTCGCGGGGTAGGTAAGTCATTCTTGTTAAGGGTCGCAGAAGCTGAGCTTAAACGAGACCTAGAGCAGCTCAAGATTCTTCCAGTATATGTGTCATTCACACAAGGTGCGGTTCTGCAACTAACAGATGAAACCCAATTTTATCACTGGATGCTTGCAAAACTATGCTCATCACTGATCAGAAGTTTGACAAAAGCAGGTTTCGTTTTGCCTGTATCTTTATTGACGGGAAATAACGAAGAGCAAGAGGAGTATCTGTCCCGATTAGTTGCAGAATTTGAAAATTCATGGAAACCACAGCAATCACAGGCTATAGATTCTCAATTTCTGCCATCCATAGATGATTTCAAAGAGGCCGTGGAAGATATTTGCGAAGAAGCAGGAATAGAAACGGTAAATTTCTTCATTGACGAAGCTGCTCATATATTAAGACCAGCTCAGCAGCGTCAGTTTTTTAGCCTATACCGGGATATTAATAGCCCATACATAAACTGCAATGCAGCAGTTTATCCTGGCGTAACATCATTTGGAGATTATTTTCAGCCAATACATGATGCAATTTTTATTAATCTAGAGAGGGATGTATCGAGTACCGGTTACGTCGAAAACATGAGGCATATGGTTGAGAAGCAAGCAGATAGTCGATTGCTCGGAAAAATTGCACAAAACATAGGTAATTTTTCATTGCTGGCATATGCGTCTAATGGAAACCCTAGAGTGCTGTTAAAAACTCTAGTAAGAGCGCCATCGGTATCCTCGCGCGAGGTAAATATTGTAATTAAAGAGTTTTACAAAAGCGATATATGGGAAGAGCATTCATTGCTTGCCGATAAATATGCTGGATTTGTTGATTTTATCAATTGGGGTAGGGACTTTGTTGAAGAACACGTTCTGCCAGAAATAAAACAAAAAAACGATACATATTTATCCGATGACAAGAAAACGTCCTGCTTTTTCTGGATTCACAAAGACTCACCCGCCAAGATAAAAAAAGCTTTAGGACTACTTTGCTATACCGGGATTATTTCTTTGCATTCTGATGCGGTAAAAGCAACGAGAAGCGGTGTTGGAGCAAGATATAGTGTGAATATGGGTTGTTTGTTATCGTTAGAAAACACGCCAGCTTCAACTGGAAATACTATCGTTCGTAACCTTACCATTAAAAGAATGACGGAGTATGGAGCCAATCATCCAACATTCAGCAACCTTGAAACAGATTTAGATGATTTCGATGATCAAACCATTAGCTCAGCTTTAGATGACCAACTTAGAAAGCCTGTCGATTTTCTTGATTTACCTGAGTGGCTTATCGATGCATTAAAAGGACTATCTCTAAATACGATCAGAGATGTTCTAGATGCCACTGAAGAGACTATCCAGAGAGCATATTACGTAGGCGAGGTACGCTCTAGGTATATTAAGAATGAAGCCACGTCTGCTGTTTTCGAATACTTGTCAGGATAAAGAGTTAACAAGTCAAAGCACTCGGACGCAGTAAAGCTGCGCCGGTGCTTGAGGCATGGCATCACTTTGCTGCCGACATGGTGGGAATTGCGCTGTTTGCCTTGGTCTACTTCATAGTTTTGCGTCATCTATTTTCGCGGCCTAACGAATAAGGATAGATAGCTCGAGGGACGAGCCGCGATCTTATCCTGTGGTTGGACAAGCCCGGTCCTTATAGAGATAAAGCAAATATATCGGATTGGTTTTAAGGGGTGCGAAGGCCTTGAATTTCTAGTTTTTTAGGGAGAGCGGGAGCCTTTCACCTTTTGACGAGGCTAAAAATCAGCTCACGATTGACGTTATAAATATGCGGACCCTCCTCTGCTGGGGTGAGAACAAGGCGATGCCGGGGAATTCGCGTTAGCCGGTCAGATAGACTGGTCGGCGAAAGGCAACAATCTCCATCATCGCCTTGCATTGAGGGCATTTAAAGACAGGTCTTGCCCGCAGGGGATTCGGCGCGATCAGAACGCATAAAATGAGCTGGACCAGCCCCAAGATCCTTTTGGCATTGCCGTGTAAAAAGCCATAACCCTGAACCCGGCGAACCCCCTTGGGGAGGACATGCTGCAGCACCAGCCACAAAAAAGCTTCTCCCTTCAGGGTGCGGGCCTGCTCTTGCTGGGCTTCGCTGTCGCGATAGCGGAAAGTCACCTTTCCATCCCGACAGGAGAGAATGTTGTTCTCGGCAATAACGCCACGATAGAGATAGCGCGACAGATATTTCAGGGCCGGTAAGCCCGTGCCCACATGCTGACAGTTGACGACGTTATGTCCCAAAAAGGATAATATGCAAATTATATCAATCGCTCTAACCGTAGCTTTCGTAATCATTGCAATTCTTCATGTTCTCTGGGCAATTGGTTTCAAATTGAATGTTCGAAATATGGTTCCTTCTGTAAAAGGAGAACCTGTCTTTACTCCTGGTCCTATTGGCACTTTTCTTGTCGCGATTGTCGTGTTTGGTTTTGCAGGTGTTTCTCTGGCTTTGGGCTTTCCCAACAAAGTACCCGCTAATTATTTGTCTTCTATTAAAATTGCTGGCATTGCAATCGGAATCATCCTTCTTGTAAGAGCAATAGGTGATTTTAAATATGCAGGCTTTTTTAAGCGAGTCAAAGAAAGCAACTTCGCAAAATATGACTATTGGCTGTACTCTCCATTTTGTTTAATCAGTGGAGGGGCACTTTTATACTTAGCTACAAACTTGATATAACACGTTGCGGCAGCGGACTGCTGGGGGCAGAACCCCAGTTCCCTCCCTGCGTTCGGCAGCCCATGAACTCCACCGTTAGACATAGAGGAGCATTAATACATGAACTCTAAACGGATCGCACTTATCACTGGAGCAAACAAAGGAATTGGTTTGCAAGTATCGCGAGAACTTGCCCTGTTGGGTTATATTGTCCTGATTGGTGCTCGATCCAAGGCCCTTGGGACTGAAGTCCAAACAAAATTCACCGAAGAGGGTTTAAGCGCTGTGTTTGTTCCGATTGATGTCACCGATCACAACACGATCGAGGCAGCAGCGAGTCTGATTGGAGAACGTTTTGGCAGGCTCGATGTTTTGATCAACAATGCAGGTATTGCCTTAGACGCCGGAACGCCGCCAAGCCAAGTAAGCATGGAAACACTTCGGAAAACCTTCGAAACAAATGTATTTGGCACCTTCGCGGTTTTACAAACGATGCTTCCATTACTCCGCAAATCAGAAGCAGGAAGAGTCGTCAATATGTCATCTGGACTTGGGTCGTTGACTCAAAACAGTGATCCAAATTACGAGTTTGCGCATGTGAAACTGCTCGCCTATAACTCATCCAAAACTACGATCAACGCATTTACAGTTCAGTTAGCCTACGAGTTGAAAAACACATCCATTAAAGTCAACTCAGCGGATCCCGGTTTTACCGCGACTGATCTCAATAATCACAGTGGCACACGTACCGTTGAGCAGGCCGCTCGGATCGTAGTGAGACTTGCGACTTTGCCAGAATCCGGTCCAACAGGTGGATTTTTCGATGAAAATGGACAGGTTCCATTGTAAAAATCTAATCGACCTCCGGGATATCGTGGTAAACCTCGGCTATGCCGAAGTACCCCATCCAGCCCCGGATAAGAACGTGATCTGTCACTGCCTGGGCCGCAGTATTTACCAAAGTATCGAGAATCCGTGGGACTTCGTCATGTTGTGCTGACTTGCCCGAGCACCCGGCCTTATATACTGTTTCTGTTTGTCGGCTCACAGCTTTGCACTCTGGCTTCCTCCAGAACTCTCCTCACGGAGACGCCCTTGCCGTCGGCTAGCACTTTAATGACATCACATAGTTGTGATGCTAGGATTCTACGTACAGGGGACTTACACCCCACAAGATCACGCCCATGCCGGGCGTACACAAAGCCATAAAATCGACGCTCGTACCTCGCGCGACTTATGGCAACCGTTATGCCAAATTCTCTGGAGGGGATCAGCAATGGCAACTCTCAACAAATCAATGATGTATTCGCTTAGAAATACCTTTTGCTTTACTATTTCTTGGCTTAATCCCATTCTAGCGTTAGCAGTGTTATTTAATACTGCAGAAGTTTCTAACAAATTTCTCAAAGAACATTTATATAGCTATCCAAATGGATTTTGGGGCTTAAATGCTTTAATCGCTGCACTATCCTGTTTTACAGCCTTCTTAGTTTTTAGGAACAGCGGCATTAACAATCGAATTTATTATTTTATTTTTTCAACAGCTCTTCCTCTTCTGATTATAGGGTATGGTTTTTATTAATTATTTGAAAAAACAGGTGGTTTTTAATCGTAGCGTGGAATAACACCAGAATTAACTTGATCGGGAAATAGCTGTGCAAATATTTATAAACTTTGGTGGTAAGCGCAACTTCGCGTTGCCGCCGGTTATTCAATGCCATTAACAAGCAGCATCAGCGAGGAAAAAAATGGTTTACCAGGTAATATTTGTATGCACCATCTCAGGAATAGTTGGCTTTAAGAAACCAATATTGGGTGCACTAGCTGGCATTGTCACAACACTCATCAACTACTTTATTTTTTATGAATTCGATCAGTTCCTGTTCTATGTACTGTTTCTTGTAGGTGGCTTTGGTGGGTTTGCTTGTTCTTGGATAATCCACTGGGTATTTTACGGTTACACTGATGATCGTAACTCTTCAAAACCACACTACAAAGCATTCCCCGGTGGTAGTGGTGGCTCTTGGGGTGGTGGTGTTGTCTACACAGACGATGAACATAAAAATGCCCAGGAAAATTCAAAGGATATGGGGTAAAGCTTGTTAACCAGACAATCAACTGGAGGAAACAACGCTAGGCAAAATTCGCAAGAAATTTAATAAATTGAAACGCATGACCGCCACCAGTTATGCGAAACGTTAAAATCTAACTACCCCGGACTGATCGATGAAACACATTGATGACAAAGTTAACAAAACAATATCTTCGTTATCGAAAAATCGAATTGAAGCACTGTATTTCTCTTCAAAAGAAGCGCTAGTCTCCTGCTTAAAAGAGCGCTTAACTGCAGGAATGACTATTGGTGTCGGAGATTCTACAACATTAGAAGAACTTGGAATTTTCTCTTTACTGAGAAATTCTGATGTTAATTTTTTGGATAAATACAAAAAAAATATTTCTCGTGAAGAAAAGAGGTCTTTATATATAAAAAACTTTGATGCAGATCTTTTTCTCTCTGGAATAAATGCACTCTCAACCGATGGGAAGATTTACAATCTTGATGGCAATGGAAGTCGAGTCGCACCAATTATATATGGACCTTCAAAGGTCATTTTGATTTGCGGAGTCAATAAAATTGTTATCTCAGAAGACGAAGCATTTCGTAGAGTTAGAAACGTTGCGGCCCCAATTGATGCTAAAAGATTAGGAAAAATCACACCTTGTGTACGTAGCGGAAAATGCATGGACTGTAAAGCAGAAGACAAAATTTGCAATTACTTCACAATAATTCAAGGTCAGTTTGATACTGAGCGAATAAAAGTTTTTATTGTTGAAGGTGATTATGGATTTTAACTAATCAAACAACTCGGCCGGGAAATAGCTCTACAAATACGCGAATACTTCGGTGGTAACCGTAACACTACTTCGCCGCCGGTTATTCAATACCGTTATTAGCTGTCATACAGTTCATATCAACATAAGAGGCCAATTAATGAATAAATTATTTATGGTCTATTTGGGAGGAAGTGCCCCAAAAGCCAATATTGAATTACATGACATCCAGTTTGTTGTGGCCGATAAGATTGAGGATACATACGATCTATTAAAAAGTAATTGGTTTGGAAACATTACTGGTTTGCACTTAGATAGCTATAAAGAGATTAAAGGTGCTGACGGCTACAGAATCATCCTACAAGACGAGCCTCACGTATCAGAAAAAAATCTCTATTTTGTCAACTTTGGCGGCTATCAAAAGGACAAGTTATGCGAATTGCATGAATTTGCATTATTTGTAGCTGGCAGTGCGGCTGAAGCCAAAAATAAAGCAAAGGATCGTTTATTGAAAAACGCATCGCATAAGCACAAAGATAACCTGATAAAAGTTGATGATTGTTTGAAAGTCAGCTCTGTAAATGGAAAATATATTCGACTACAAAAAAGTGACGAAACCTTTGATTTGCAACCTGACTGGTTTGGTTACAAAGTTATTGGCTAGAAGGTAACGATCACCACACAGTTATCAAATCATTGCACACGGACTCGATACAGCTGTCGCTGTTTTCTCTAAAAAGAAAAATCAGCAAAAACAGAACCCACTTACTGTCTGGCAATCGAAGCGTTATGTGCGAACAGGAAATATGAACAAGCAAATGATTATCATCAGACAAATTTCGGAAAAAGAAGTTCCGATGAGTATGTTGCTTCATGCCGACCCATCAGAAAAATGTATTGATAAATATCTTCACGGATCTAAATGCTTTGGCGCATTTGTTGAAGATTCTTTGGTTGGCGTGTGTGTAACGAATTTGAATGATGTCGATGAATGGGAAATATTCAATATTGTTGTTATCCCAGGAAAACAGAGACAAGGGTATGGGACAAAACTTTTGCAGTTTGTCATAAAATATTTTGAAGAGATCGGTGCGAAGTCTCTTGAATTGGGAACTGGCACATTTGGTTATCAATTGTTATTTTATCAACGACTTGGATTCAGAGTTGAAAGTGTTCGAAAAAATTTCTTTATCGATAACTATTCCGACCCTATTTTCGAAGACGGTGTACAACTCAAGGACATGCTCAGATTAAGCATCAAATTTGACCAGCCAAACCCATAACCAGTGCTTGCGGAGGACAGTTCAACTGAGCTTTCGCGCGGTCGGCCGCCCCTGAAGCACGATGTTAGCGATAAATAGGATTGGAGAAATAATGGAAATCAGAGAAGCAAAAGATACAGACGTTAGTGACGTACTATTCGTTGAGAAAGAGGCGTTTGGATACGACAAAGAGGCAAATCTTGTAAAGGATTTATTGAGTGACCCCAGTGCGAAGCCACTTTATTCTATCCTTGCCTTTGAGAATAATAAAGCAATAGGGCATATTCTGTTCACATCAGCATGTTTGGAAGGCAAGCAAAACGGTGCATCCCTATCTCTATTAGCTCCTTTAGCTGTGCTCCCTGATTATCAAAAACAAGGCGTAGGTGGTAAACTTATAGCGCATGGATTAAAGCTCTTAACAGCCGCTGGTATTGATTTAGTCTTCGTGCTTGGCCATCCTGACTATTATCCCCGTTATGGTTTCAAACCGGCTGGTGTGCAAGGATTTGAAGCTCCTTATCCAATCCCAGCCGAGCACGCCGATGCATGGATGGTACAAGAACTACGTTCAGGAATTATAGGCAGTGTATCTGGAAAAGTTCAGTGCGCAAATATGTTGGATAAACCGGAACACTGGCGAGAATAGCAAAAAATCGCTAACAACTGCACTGGACCTTTACTCCCCAGCGCTCCGTAAAATCCAGAGAGTTCACTCGTTGAGGCTGTAGGAAAATCTCAGAGGTTTTAAAATTATTGGATTCCAAGGGCCACAAAACCATTCGGCGGTTAATGATAGACATCGCCCGCTTTACTTGTTCTCAAATTTTGGCTGATTTATAGCCGTTACCTTCCTGGTTATAAATTTAATTTTGCATCTTGGAATCTGAAGCTTATCAAAACCGACGAAATAGAGCGCGGCGCACTCCTTTAATTTTGTATCTATCTCTTTTAACGGGTAATTACTTTTTAAAATCAGCGTCTTTTCAATGTTTAAAGCCGAATATATCCGCTTAATCTTTTCCATGGATGACCAGTTTCCGGTTGAAAGAGAAGAGGTTTGCGTCCAGTGAACAATCCGAGGGACGAGCTCCATCATATCCGGTACAGGTGTGGCTTTGGGATAAAAAACAGCCCAGACTCCGTGGGTAAGTGTTTTAAAATCGGGTTCGTCTATATATATCCTGATTGAATTTACATCAGGGATGCTTACCAGTGAATCGAGATCAGAAGGATTCAACTCCGTTATAACAACCTGTCCCAGATCTGTTGCATTCAAGGATGGATCACCCCAAAGTTTCTTTTGCCTTTCGTAAGAAAAGGCACCGATGTGTTTAAAAATAAGGTTTGAAATACCATCGCATGAAGCATGTGCTGCATTTGGGTAATAGCTGAAAGCCCCGTCCTTTTTTACATAGTATTTATCAAAACAGATATCGATATGTCTGGCAATAATCTGTTTTGTCTCCCTTTTGTTCTTATCTGAGGCATCTTTCCATAAATGCCTCAAAAGCATTGCAATACCTTTGGCTTGTTGAAGGTTCCATTCATGAATCTCATCCAGATCATCGTCATTGGGAAACGGCCGTGATAGTTGCTGAATGGCTGATTTAAAAAGCTTTTCCCGATATTTTAAAGGAAACTGCCTGTGTATGTCGTTGCCGTCACAATCCCTGTAACTTTTCAGAATGGATGCCGTGTTGTTCAAATCAAGTTTTAATAATTTGTTGGTTCTTTTGTTTTTAGGTCCCCACATACCGGTTGCATGATCCTGAAAAGAATACATCCATTTCAACATGGCATGTTTCCATTCTGGTGAAAATCTATATAATCCCGTCCTCTCAAGAATACTGCCAGGCATGGCCTGACCTAAAAGGTTGCGGGCAAAATGGAAAGTTGTTTGTGGAAATCGAGATGCCAACCACCCCACATAAGAGATATCATCCAGGTGGGCTGTCAGTTTTTCCGGTGTGTTAATTTCATCAAGGAAACTTAAAGGATATTTCAGTTTCAACGGGATCTCTGCAGCCTGTGTTAACGCCTCCAGGTGGTTAAGGATGTTATTAGAAACCTCCCAATAGACACAAAATGGTGCTGAATCATCGATAAACGCACCCGTCTCAGGATTCTGAAGATTAAGGTAAAAATCAATTTCCTCCTGACTGTTTTTGAAATCAGGTATTTTCAGCAAATTGTCTCTGTTTTTCAGCTTCCGGTGATAATCCGACAGCATTCTCATTGCTTTCACAGGATGGCCTTTATCAAGATAATATTCAAACCCCAGCAGTTTGAATTCAAAATCAGCCATGTAATATCCATCTTCCTGAAGCGCTTTGTTCATTTTGAACAGATCTTTTACCTGTGTTTTAACCTGCAAAAAGATCATTGTTCCTGTGAGGATCGCTAAAAGACAAAAGACAATGACGGCCAACTGTATTCTTTTTTGTTTCATTGGATACCTATTCTAATTAATCAAAATTGATATCCAAGCTCAACACCGATTTGAAGTGATTGTTCATCATAAAAATCAATATTGGAGTCAGTAGATGAAATACCTGTAAATGCGGTCAAACATATATGGTCAAATCCCAGGGGATTAAATTTTGTTACGACTAACATGGCATCCAATGTGTCATCTTCACGTGTTTGGTTGAATGTCGGGTGCATCTGATCATATTTTTTAATTTCATATGAAAGCTTAAAGTTCACCATAAACGATGGATTTAAATAGGTGTATTTTCCAGCTAGTTCCATGCTGTTAAATGAAAAGACATCCCCTTCCATCTTCCCCCGGGTAAGGTTAAAAGACGGCGTAAAAAAATTAGTTTGGCTTAGGAATATCTGATACTCAGCACCTAATGTATGAAGGTAGCCGCTACGTCTTAATTCCGGATTTGTATCCCCTAGAACATCATCGTCAATATCGACACGGGTAAACGAATATGATCCCCTGACATTGGATTCCATTATGTTGTTCCATGAAAACAGAATACCTGATGTCTCTTTTGTTGTATCTTCTCTGTCAATGTTCAGCAGGTATGGATTTTTCCAGACAGATCCACGGCTGTATTGAAGGGCGAAGTCTAACACTCCAAGGTCATTAACCGGCTGAGCCATACCGATCTTAAATTTTAAAGAGTGCTTTTTGCTGATATAAAATTTTGTTTTTGAGTTCTTGAGCTTATAAGATAACTTGCCTGAAATCAGCGGCTTGAATTTAATTTCAGTATCATTTCCACTTTCGTCCAATGTACGGATGGTATCATCATTATCCTGGCTTTCAGATATCTTCATCCTACTTCCAATGGCTATTTTCCCTGAAAATCCTGAATTGTTGTCAGGATTTTCCTGCCCCCAAAGGTTCGTATTTAAGATAAATAAAATCATGCAGGGGATCAGACTGATGTTTAACTTGCGTATGGTTGTTTTTTTCATTTTGGCATTCTCTCTTTCAATTTTTATCGAGTTTAGAATACACACCGCTTAAACATGAAAAAAACAGAAGTTTAAAGTCAAATGTCCTGAATAGGACCAATTTGTCCTGAATGGGCAGCCTGTGATTTAAAAAAAGGGATCTATGAATGTTCTGGCCCTGAGGGCCAGAGGCTCTATATTGGACTAAACAGGTTTTTCGAGATTGGATAATAGATTTGTAAGATGACTTCTGCTTATGGGAAGAGAAAATTCTTTGTCAAGAAGCACCACCCAGTACTGCCGTTTCACTTTTTTAATTTCAGAGATATAATCCAAGTTCACGATATGGGTTCGATGAATTCTTAGAAAGGGAGGGCTGGGCAAGTCTTCGAGCATTTCTGTTAAAGATTTCCGGACCAGGAAATGTTCCGTTGATGGCTGTTTGTGATAATAGATATCCAGATAATGCCCGTCCACACAGACATGAGAAATGCAGGACGACTGCAATTCTCGAGTCCCGCCGTCCACCTGCAGGCATATTACGGATTCACTTTCTCTGGTATCTTCGTGCTTGATGTCGTCCTTCTCATGGTCTTCCAATTTTAAATTTAATTTTTGGACCAGATTTTCTATGACCTCCTTTTTAGTTTCCCGGTAATAAAAGACCCAGCATATTAAAAATGCGTAAGGAAGATGACGCCAATAATATCCCCAAACCCAACTTTTCCCAGAACTATATGTTGATTCCTTAATGAGATAGTGAATGCCAATCATAAGCGTATATATTATAAGAAACCCGACAAATCCTGTACCAAATGTCTGAAACAGCCTTTTCCCTTTTTTTTGGGAATACACATCAGTAATGAGCCAGAAAATCAAGCAGCTGCAGTACAGTGAAAATCCAACACTAAAAAATTCAAAGATGTCCAGTTTGATCCTTTCCCAGGGTGCATTAAATTGAAATATGGCAAAATAAAAGACAGCAAATACAAGGATAATCTTAAATCCGGAGAAGATTGCATCAGATGGCTTAATGGCAGGGACAGGAGCGTTTAAGATTTTCTTGAAGGAATTTAAATATCTGATAGGCATAATTGTCTTTCATTTTCATTGATGCTCTTTTTATAAACACATGAACGAATCTGCGACTAATTATGAAGACAACCGGAAAATTAATTGTGTAAAAATAATGTGGCATTGCCGGATAGTCAAGGTTCTATCGAATAATATGAGGCTCTTCCCCCGATTGAGTGGATGAGTTAACGTCTCGACCATGAAAGATTCAGATCTCTACGCTCAAATCCTTGGTCTTCGGTCGCCCTGGAAGGTGGCCGAAACTTCGGGTCGCCGCCGGTTGTCATGAACCGTTGAGGCGGTAGGAAAATCTCAGAGGTTGTAAAATTATTGGAATCCAAGGGCCGCAAAACGATTCAGCGATCCAAGACAGTGGATCTGATGGAAAGTGGCAAAGCCGACTTTCCTAAAACATTGGAGCCAGTTTTTTTCTACACCCTCGTTATATGTCTAAAACAGTAATGCTCACATAAAGTCGAACACACACGGAGGCAAATATTGAAGAGCAGAATTGAAAATGAAGATACTCGCTATTTTATAGAGATTGACCTTGATTCATTGGGTATTCTCAGAGTTGGCTTCGACCAAAAGCAAAATTTAGATAAGGGGCAACAAAAACAAGGCGGAATCCATAGATTATTTCTAAGTAAAGGCCAGTATTATAAGTTTGTTAGCCGTTGTGAAAGTGAGCTTCAAAGCGTCTTGGACAGTTGATTTGTGATTCATTCACATTCATGCTCCGGTTATTTGCGAGCGTTGTTCGGATTAAATAAAACGAAGCCATAAGTAGCAATCAAAAACTCAGATATTCACACTGAAGTTTTTCACAATAACGAAAGTTTCTTATAATGTAATATGAAAAAAATCCATCAACTCCATTGCCCGAGAATCCGATGCAATACTCTGCCGCACCACCTGATGCAACTCCTCACTAGCTTCCTGATTTTGAACAATATTTTTATAATAATCGGAAGGAGACTCTATTCCTTGCTGCCGCAACCCCTCCTGAAAATATTTATGCAGCGTATCTTGATACTCGGCAAGGTCCCTTTTGTCACTACTACTGAGGGCATCATATCGCGCACGGTTGCTCTCAGAATATTTTATGCCCACTTGAGAATCGAGTTCAACAAGGTCCGAACTCATGTCCACATACCATCCCGGTAAAGAGAAAGCTTCCAGAGGCAGGTTCTGATCACCATTTTGGGCAAGCTCTTTGGCCTGTGCTGAAATCCGCACGGTGTCAAACTTTGCAGTACGATCAACCGGTGAGGAAGCGCAGTGTCTTGATTCATCTTGCGCGAAATAGGGATTGCAGATTCCTTGATTCGAATGTACCCCTAAAATGCTCATAATCCTCCCCTGACTAATCCGCCTTCATTGTAGTTTGCCATCTATTGATTCTTCGGCGCCTTTTGCCGTTTTCTTTAGGGGAAGAGGCTTGACCTTGCAGGGATCAATGCCGGATAGTGGAACAAGCGAACGTCAAACAAATGCTATCCAGCAAACCAATCAACGCGGACGAAAAAATACTTCTGCGTAATTTTGGGACACTTCGGTGGGTCGCAAGCGTCGTTTCGCACGCCAGCTATCATGAACAGTTGAGGTGGTAGGAAAATCTCAGGGGTTGTAAAATTATTGGATTTCAAGGGCTACAAAACCATTCGGCGAGCCAAGAAAATTGCTCTGAGGAAAAAGGGCGACGCCGATTTTTTTAACAACATCAGCGCGCAGGTTTTTCCTACAGACTCGTTACGTCTTCCAGGGACTAAGGAGCTGATCATGGATTTAAAGTTTGAACCAGGCAAAAACATTGCGATGAAAATACCATCGCACGAGTATGACGATACTGTCCGTTTTTACCGAGACGTTTTGCGATTCAAAGAGCTTACGGGAAGTGGCGTAGGCGATACTCCCAGGTTTCAATTCGGCGATAAAGTGCTCTGGCTGGACTGTATGCCTGGTTTTAGTCAGTCAGAAATATGGCTAGAGGTCGTGACAAACGACATCAGTAAAGCCTCTGCGTACCTGAAAGAGCAAAACTGTCATCGGAGGGATGAGATCGAGCCACTCCCGAAAGGGTTTAAAGCATTCTGGGTATCTAGCCCAGCGAATATCATTCATCTAGTTTCATCCAGTGATGACAGGTAACGAATCAATTAAGTACGTTCCGGCCTGCGGCCGCCACGTATTTCAGCGTTAGGCACGCACCAGCGACCAGGAATCAAGCGTTCAACTCTGCGATCGATCTTCACTCTGAAGCGATAATGGCAATGAGACGAAAACTATCCCCAACTCGGACCCCGCCTGCATTGCCTTCCGCCCTGCCCTCTCTCAACTTCCGGCTTTCTCGGCTTTGAGTGCAGCGTCCATATCAAAGAAGGTTTTACGTTGAGCCATGTGTCATCCCTTTCGTTTTAATGATCACAGTGAAATGACACAGATTTTTAAACACTACCTTGCTAATTGTTTCACGGGTTTTTCTAATGACGCTCCAGATACCGTAACCGTTTCTTCCAGTTCGGTTTGTTCTTCGCCAATATCTTCCGTAACGGAAATTCCTTCCGTAAGATTTAATAGCCGATCAACCTGAAACTTCAGCTCCTCTGAAGCGGCAGCGTTTTCTTCAGAAATTGACGCGTTTTGCTGGACAACGGTATTAACTTGAGACAAACCGTTACTGATTTCCTTTATACTGGAGTTCTGCTCATTTGAACTGCCGGCGATCCCGCTGACGAGATCGTTCATTTGCTCCATTGAGGAGACAATTTCTTTCAAAATCGAGGCTGTTCCAGTGGCATTTTGCACTCCTGCTTCAACGCCTTTAATAGATTTTTCAATTAATTCAGTGGTATCCCGGGCCGCATCCCCGCTACGCCTAGCTAAGGCGCGAACTTCTTCAGCTACAACCGCGAACCCTTTTCCATACTTTCCTGCTCTGGCGGCTTCGATCGCGGCGTTTAGCGCTAATAAATTTGTTTGGAAGGCGATTTCATCAATGACTTTGATTACTTTACTCACCTCAGAACTGGTATCATTTATATTTTTTACGGATTCGACCAAAGCTTCCATCTGCCGGTTACCCCTTTGAACGGTTTCCCTGGTCTCATTGGACAATTTTTTCGCCTGTTCTGCGTTATCACTGTTTATTTTGGTTTGACCCTCAACTTCATTTAATGAAGAGCTGATTTCCTCAATCGATGCCGCCTGCTCTGTCGTCCCGGCTGATAAAGTCTGCGCGGAAGTTGTCAGTTCATTTGAACTAGACGCGACATTTGCCGCTGTTTGGCGAGCGCTTATCAACAATTGACCCAATTGTTTTTGGGCGTGAATATTTGTGACAATCTCCACGTGCCCGGTCTTTTCGCCTTTTCGGTTTGTCAGATAATGTGTATTTACGCGAAAATCAGTGTCCCACTGATTAAAAAATGTTTTGGGCTTTCCTTGGCGCAGGCAGATGACTCCGCAGTTATCGCTGTTACAGATATTCGCTCCCCAATTACTGCATTGTTGACCAATTATCTCCGAACGTTTTTTATTGATCAAACCTTCAACTGTTTTATTTATAAATGTCCAGTTCATATCCATGTCGGTTATGGACAAGGGATTCTCCCAAAGATCGATGATTTGCTCATACCAATGATATTTCTCCAGAATTTTATTTTCTACTTTGACGGTTAATGCCAGAGTAAAAATTAATCCTCCTGTTAACGCCAATAGTAAGATAATGATACCCAAACTTATTGGTTGAGCGGTGAAGTAAGCCAACAGTAAACATAGTATGGACACTACGATGCCAATCACCTGAGATATTTTGATTATTTTCATATCGTCTGCCTTAATTATCCTGAGATTCAGATACCCTAAGTTTGAAAATGGCTGCGACGGAGACACCTAATTTCATTAACTTTATGCATGTCAATTTATAATGAAAAGCATCTTTACAATAACAGGTTGTTGGATTTATTAGCAAGCACTTTTTAGCAATCATTAATTTTTTAGCTATCTCTAACAGTAAAGAACGTTTTAAGCGCCCAGCTTTATGGGGAATTATTATTTTCCATCCCACTCTAATTAGTCGATCAATCTAATCATGCAACCAATTGATATTACGTAAATATATTTTCAATTTAGAGTATAGTGTTTTGCCAGAAAGGTATCTTCTCCCCTTCATTTCCTGGCAAAACCATGTGACCAAAGAAACCGAAAAAACAGGCTCAAAAACAACTTTTCCAGACCTGGCGGGATGCAGTTTGAAATCCATCCAATCCACTGTTCAAATTGGCCGACTGGATCGACTGGGACGATCTTGATGGACAGTTTGCTGCGCTCTATGCCAGCGACCGACGCCCCCTAAAGGCAACCCGGATGATGATCGAGCTTACTCTGTTACAGAGCCTTTACGGACATAGTGAAGATGACAGTCTCGGTGGCAACAACAAAGAAGGCTTTATCCTTGGAGCCCAGGGGTTGGACGGCAATCCCTATGACGATCATACCCTTAAGGAAACCTTGACCAGGTTGCTGACCTGCCCGGCACAAGACCAGAAAGTTGCTATGTTGATCGTGGTTACCGAGGCCATGGGGTGACAGAAACAAAAGTGTTTCTTTCCGGCAAAAGCGCAACGCGACGCCGACGATCAAAAGGAAATGAAGCGACGCAGGGCCATCAAAGCCGTCATCGGTCATCAGAAAACTGAAGGTCGCTTAGGGTGAGACGGGCTGCGTGGTGTTTTAAAAAAGAGCTGTCCTGAAATTGACAATGCCGATCCACCATTGGCGATCGGCACTGAATCAGCTTTCGATTATGTTTGAAGGACGGATGCCACTACTCTGATCGGCGGGCCATTGACACAAAATACCTTACAGGCCCTGTCCGGAATGGCGCTAGTTTAAGCAACTTTGCAGTAAACTCGGGATGTCCCCAGGGTCATCGGGGGCGGCCCCAAGAGTTTGCGAGTCATGAAATTGTCGCGGTTAACACCCCAAAACCTGGGTCAGCCCCGTGCGGGGACAGTCCCGGCTTTGCTGCCAGCGACCCTTAAACTAGCGCTATTCGGCCCTGTCCGTGGATCTCCTTTTATTATAACCGTAGAGATTCTGCTTTGAATTCTTTGACTTTTTCACTGCTGATTAAAAATTTGACCTATGCCTGCGGGGACTTCAGGTCTTCGATTTCTGTTTCAGCTTCTTTGACTCCGGTCTTAAAATTTCTCAGTCCCTGCCCCATGGCAGTCCCAATCTGCGGGAGTTTTCCGGCACCGAAGATAATCATCACCAACGCGAGAATAATTAGTAGCTCTTGTGTTCCTAAACCAAACATTCAGCACTCCTTGCCCAAAAAAAAGCCCGGCAATATCTGCCGGGCCATGAAATAAAAATCCTACTGATTAAATTTTGTATATTTGAAAGAGTGACACCCTTGACACATTGGCTTACGTGATTCGTGCTCCCCATGACATTCCATACATGGGACATCTTTGCCGTAATGCATATTGTTATGCGGGTTTTGCCACTTTTCATCATCTGGACGAGATGTTGCGGCAATCAGATCGTCCTGATCATGACACGACAAACAGGCGTCATCTGCCGGTAGAGACAGTGGTGTTTTGCTGCTATGACAAGCGTCACAGGCTTTCTCATTATAAAAATCACTATGGAACGTACGACCTTTGATGCCATCAAATTGCTTCAATGTTTCGGTAGCAAAGCCGCTTGATGCGACAAACATCATGACAATAGCAAGCAATATACCTTTGCTGAGCGTTTTCATATCGACTCCTTTATTTATTATGACTTCATCATTGATTCAGCGGCAGTCATTCCCATGACCATACAATCTGGGATGGAACAACTTCCTAAGCGGCTAACACCATGCATTCCTCCGGTAACTTCTCCCGCAGCATATAAACCAGGGATTGGTTTCCAAGAGGTTGAGTCGATAACGCGAGCGTGGACGTCGATTTGTGCTCCGCCCTGACAATAGTGAACCTTGGGCCAGTTACGTACGGTAACAAATGGCGCTTTAAGATATTTCCCTTTGGCCTTTTCCATTGGCTTTCCGAACTGCTTGTCCACTCCAGACTTTACATAGCCGTTGTATTCGTCAATCTGCTTTTTAAGCGGTTCAAGGGGGATATTGAAATGCTTGGCCAATTCTTCCAATGTGTCGAACTTCCAACCAACTCCATACTTGAGAACTTTTTTCATTGTCGGATGTTCTTTGGCATGTTCATAACTGGTGATTGTGATTGGAGGCAAAGGTTTTCCGTTGTCATCACGGCACTGCAACTCAGCATCTGAACGTGTTTTGCGGTCGGCTATTTCATTCATGAAACGACGGCCGGTTTTGGGGTAAACCGAAATTGAGTGGGCAAAATTATAAATAGAATAGTTGGAAACATATCCGAAACCATCTTCATCAGGAGAGGCCCAGGGCCCAGTCTGAATATAAGACATGTGGACTGGTACTGCTCCTATTTGGAACATTTCCAGTAAGGCTTCTCCTGTTGCATTTGGCGGATTGGTTGAAGGGACTTCCGCAGTCAGAGTCGGATCTTGGGCTGATCGCAAACCAACGTTCCGAGCAAAACCACCAGTGGCGATAAGAAGGCCGCGTGCGGAACGAACATTGATCGGATTTCCTTCTTTGCCTCGGCCAAAGTAGTATCCTTGATAAATTTTAGCTCCGACAACTTTACCTTTGTCATCAAAAATGAAGCTGTCAAATTTGGCACGATTGACCAGTCGAACCCCAAGTTTTTTACATTCGTTTAACAGAGGCTGAGTAATACCTGCGCCAACGGCCTGAATTGTTTGGTAGGTACGAGGAACAGAGTGCCCGCCAAGCTGCTGAAGATAGGGGAAATATTCTGCTCCTGCATCCAATGTCATCTGCAACGCCTTGCTGGCATTTTTGGCAACATGCAGTAACAGTTCTTGGTAAGCAATGCCTCGACCTGATTTAAGCTGATCTGCAACCATTTGTTCTGGAGAATCTTTAACGCCCTCTTTTTTCTGTAAAGGAGAATTTGGAGCCGCAAAAAGGCCGCCATTGAAGGCAGAATTCCCACCGAACACAGGCATTTTTTCAAAGATAACAACGTCTTTAGCGCCTAGACGCTTAGCTTGAATTGCAGCGGCAAGTCCCGCAAAGCCTGAACCAATAATGACAATTTCATGCTCCTGGTCCCATTGGGTATCACATTTGACAGCCCCCAGGGCGATGGAAGGGGCAGCGAGTCCTATTGCAGCACCGGCAACACCCATTCCAGCCAGAAATTTACGACGATCTGTTTGATGACCTTCTTTCGGCTCTTTCATTCTTACCTCCCGTATCGTGTCTTGGTTACAACCTGCATCAGCGTCAAAATCTGACCATGTGACAGAATTTCATGAATTGCTAATCGGTCAGATCATGAACATAAGAAGACCTCCTGTTTTTCGGGAGTTTAGCACTGAGCTGAGAGAACTAGGTAGGGGACCAATCGGGGTTTTATCGGGTAAAAGAGCATACCCGATACTCTTGTTTCACAAGATGACAGAAGCGATAAAATTATTTTTCCCGGTCAAAATATGAAGAATAGAAACTTAACGGTTCAAAGCCGCATGCTGTCCGGCAATACGTCCAAAAGCTAAACAATCGACAATTGAAGTGCTTCCTAGACGAGAAGCGCCATGAATCCCACCGACAGCTTCACCAGCAGCATAAAATCCGGGGATAGGCTGACGCTCTTCCAGACCGATGACTTGGGCAAATTTATTAATTTGAACCCCACCCATACAATGATGCACTTTTGGAAGGAGGCGAATAGCGTAAAAAGGAGGGTGTTCTATTGGTCTGCACTCAGAAGTTAATAATTTGCCAAACTCTGTATCACGACCATACATCAGGGATAGATGGTATCTTTCTAAGGTTTCTTTTAATGCTACCAGTGGGATTTGAAAAGCTATTGCCAAACTCTCAATTGAATCAAATGCTTTGACAATGCCCTTTTTAAGACAGGTATCTAATGTCGTCGCATGTTTCACGCCTTCACTATCCAGGATGGCGACAGGAATACGTGAGCGATCCAGCATTGCATCGGTTCGCAATTTTCGATCAGAGGACTCATTGACAAAGCGTTTTCCTGTATTAGCATCCACCATAATGCCGTAGGGGAATCCGGCAAGCAGGGTAAACATAGAGCCAACGCCCCAGCCTTTTTCTTCAAATGAAGCCCATGGTCCTAGCTGAATCCATGATAAATGTACAGGAGTTGCACCTGCTTGTAAGGCGGCGATGAGTCCATCCGCTGTTGCTCCCAAGTGGTTGGTACTGTCTACTGACTCACTAAGGCGAGGATCTTGCGTTGTCCTAAACTCGATATCTCTACTAAAACCACCACTGGCAAGAATAACGCCCCGATGACTACGAATACGCCTTAATTCGCCACTACCTTTTTGCGGGAACAAATAATTATTATGGGCAACAATCCCCTCAACCTGGTGAGCGGAATTTTTTAAAATTTTAGTGCAAATGGTCTTTAATAGTAATGGAATTTCCAATTCACGACATTTGGCTAACATTGGCTGGATAAGTCCTGAGCCATTGCCACTAGAAGTAATATAAGTGCGCGGAACTGAGTGCCCTCCAAGATGGCTTAAGGTGTCGCGATATTTGACCCCAAGGAAATCTTGAGTCCAATATAGAATCTCAAGAGACTTATCCGCGACAATTTGGGCAAGATCAGGATAGTTCAGATCCATTCCAGCTTTTTTCATGTCAGTAAGCAACTGGGTGGGTGAATCATTTATTCCCGTTTGGCTTTGTAACGGGGAACCTGCGACAGCAAGAAGCCCGCCGTTAATAGCAGAATTACCTCCGGGAACACCCATTTTTTCAATGATAATGACTCTGGCTCCAGCCTGTTTGGCTTCAATCGCTGCAGCTAACCCGGCAAATCCTGAGCCAATGACAACGACATCATACTCATCATCCCATATTTGTTGATTATTCATCTGTTAGCAACTTTCACACTCTAAAAACTTACTCAACACCAATTCCGCCCCAGTCGATATTACGATTAACTAAAAAGGCATGTAAATTGACTGTTTTTCCGCTTAATCCAAGTTTTTTTCTTATGTTTTTCCGGTGAGTTTGAATTGTCTCAAAGCTTAAATTCATCGCTTCACTGATTTCTTTTCCGGACTGGCCGGACTTTATAAAACGGCAGATTTTAAGTTCGGTTTTACTCAATTTCAGGAGATCGCCGTCTAACTTATTTTCCGCTCCGGAAGAATAAGTCAGGATATCATCCCTGAGAATATTCAGATAGCTTGAGCGGACTTCATAATTCTTTTCATGACGAATTTTTTCCAATCCAGGCAAAATGGACGAGCGTACCCATTTAGACAATTGGCGCTCGTTATTTTTCCGGTCATTTTCAATGCTGTTTAAAACATTTCTTAAAGTAACATTCATTTCCTCGGTTTGTTTCTTTTCCTCTCTTAAACCATTTTCAAGGGCTAACTGTTCTGAAATATCACTGGCTATGATTGGCCAGAAGCGCTGTTCGTTCAGCACCATACATGTCATAACCATGTGAGTTGGAAAAATTCTACCATCAACATACCTACTTGTTGCGTCAATTGTTCTTTTCTGCCCCTCGAGAAGGGTTTGGAAACCATTATTTATAAAAAATAACCCATTATCGTCGACCAGTGATGAAAGCCTGCTACCAACAAGAATTTCTAGTGGAATTCCATACATCTCACTCGCCTGATAGTTGGCTTCAATAATTTCGAAATCTTTGTCTATTAATAAAATCCCCTTGCCAACGGACTGAAAAATAGAATCAAGCATTTTTTCAGAATTTGATAGATCGCGTGTTCGTTCTTCTATTTTTTTCTCAAGCAGGTGTTGATGATCAACCATGCAGGTAATATCTGTCAGAATGAGGATTGCTCCGCACAGTGAAACGGAAACATCTCTTAATGGTTTAACTTGCAGATTAAAGGTTCGTTTAATACCTGTGATTTCTATAGTGACTTCGCTATTTCTTAAATACTCAATTTGATCTGAAACTTTCTGCTTCTTCAACTCGGTCAGGCCCAAAAGATCTGCACAGTGAAGTCCTTCTGGATTAATGTTTACGAAAAAGGATCTGGTGGCGGGATTGGTGGTTTTTACAATATAGTCGTCATCAACGATCAGAACCAAATTTGAGGTTAATTCAAATATACTTTCGTAGTTATGTTTTTCCTGAGCCAGAAATCTGTTTATTTGTTTGATTTCATCCGGTGATGTGCCAACGTCTGCTTTTCCAAAATCCGCTATTAAGCTCAGTTCAATAGCATCAAAAAATCGTCGAAATAAAAGATGATATTTCACTTTGTCATTGGTCAGTAAAATGCCTTTCTCAAAAAGATCTTCAAAGGCCATTTGCATCGATTTGAATCCCAATAAAATCATTTCTGGGGTAGCGCCGTAAGCACATTGCTTTCGTGATTGTTTGACGAAAAACTCAACAACTGAAGCTAAATGGTCCTGGAAACAGGAAAGGGAGGATGTATGATCGAGGGGAGCAATCTTTTGGAAGTTTTTTAGAATCAGATAAAAAGCTTCGATTGATTCATGACGTGTCCAGAAAACAAGGTCAGAGATACCATTTGTTTGCAAAAAAAACGACCAACGTGCCAAAAATTGTTCTAATTGCCCATCAAGTTGTTCGATCAAATCATGAATCATTACAAATACCTTAACGGTTTGTATGCGCTCTATTGATTCATCCAAATGTAACCACTTATCTTATCTTAAAACTTTCTAAATTTTCAATGATCAGGAAAAGAGCTTACTTTTCCCGATCTTTAATAACTTTCTCTCTATCGCGCTGCGCGCGCCATTCCTGGGCCTGGCGATATTGCTCGCATAAATAATCCATCTGTTCAGAAAAAGCCCGTTCTGCTGCTCTCGCATCTTTGTTGCAGATCGCTTCATAAATTTTCTGATGCTGATCAATAATGATTTCTCGTTTACGAAAGCGAAAAATTATTAAGTTAGTTACCGGTTGCAAAGCCTCAATGATGGCAAACATCATAAATTTGAGGACCGGATTCTGTGTGGCATCAACTATTGCCCGATGAAACCGGACATCTGATGCGCAGAATTCTTCGTCATTTAGCTCTGGTGACTTCTGAATTTTAAGTTCGGTCGTTAGTTGCGATAGATTTTGATCATCCCTGTTTGTCGCAGCTAGCCGGCAGCAGATTTTTTCGAGTTCCCGACGTGACTCAGCAATATTGGTTAGACTGAATTCACCAGTATTGACCAGCATCATAACCGCAGCCGTTACCGAAGAGTTTAGATCCTGATTGCTCGGATGACAGACAAAGGTGCCGCCAGAAGGACCTCGACGGGAACGTACCAGATTTTGAGCCGCTAATTGTTTGAAAGCTTCTCGGATTGTTGGCCGAGAGACATTGAATTTCTTCGCAAGTTCATATTCCGTAGGTAATTGTTCATCAATCTTGAGTGTCCCATTGAGAATTGCCTCACGGAGAATTTCCGCTATTTGTTTGGAAAGGCTTTCAGTAACTAACGGTTTTATCGCGATACTCAATAGTTTGACCTCGTAATTTTATAAAACCAACGATCTGCTAAAGGGTGTTATCAGCCCGTGGGTTTTCTCCATTTTCTGCCCGTTTTTCAACGTTTGGATACTATATCTGGGAGTTTTTTAAATACTATAAAGTGACAGATAAAAAGTAAACCTATATTTGTCTGACAAATATAAAAATAAAAAAGGCCTGGTTTTTTAGAGGGATTTCTGATCAGTATTACATTTTTCGCTCGCTAAGAAAATAAGCACATCCAAAGTGTTAAGAATATTCAATGAGACCTATTCTCTATAACCTTGAAGGGTAATTAAAATCAGAAAATATTTATAAAATCTACGCCATCAGACAGTTTTCAAATTTTGGCACATGTGATGAAAGCCGGCCCGTAGCAGCTGATGACCATACTGCATAATCTGACCAAGATTCACCGGCTCGGAGCCATTGGGTAGGAAAAATCAGAAAAGCGTTAGAACGCAGAAATATACAGGAATGAGAACTGGTCCCGGCAGTCTGCAAACGGGGCGACAGAAATAAGATAAAAACAAACAATAAACACAGCCATAGATCAAAACTTATTCTGCAGCCGTAGAAATTTCTGAAATAGTTTTTTTCTACAGACTCGTTAGATGCCAAAGTAGCGATAAGGACAAAACAAGATGTTGAAAATATTACAAGGAGTATTCCTTTTAATTTTTCTTTTTTCTCCTGTCACTTCAAATGCAGAAGCTTCTTCCGAACTATTTGAAGCTATCAAACAAGAACTTTTTTTCCCTGGTGGGATAAGCGAATGGAATTTGCAAAAAAATATCAAAGGGGAAAACTACTTCCTTCTTCAGTGGGAAAACTCATCAAAGCATGCAATCACACTAAGATATCGAAATGCTACTCCAAATACGATTCAGTCCGTATATCAAGGTATGGCGGAAGAGTTAGATAAAAAATTAAAAGAAGTTGGTGGAAACATAGTTACTTTAAGTGAATTTTTTGCTGTAGTAATTATCAACGACACTCAATGGAACCACTCAGTAAACTTACTCTACGGAACTCCTGAAGGATCATATTTTTGGAAATACAAAATACCAAATACTTTTAATGAAGATCATGAGAAATACATTGCAGGCATCACATCAGTGGCAAGAAAAAACCAATACGAGATGGCCTTAAAATATGGCAATATTATTATGGGTCGGTGGGGTGGTCCTGTTCATGAATTTGCCAGACTAATGGCTATCCAAAATCCTCCAAGGGCCAAAATAGTTTATAAAAACTTACTACAAACCAGCCCGTCAAACTATGTGGCACAAATAGAATATACCTCCATAACAAAGAACCTGGAGGAGGCAAAACAAAGTGCCCAGATAGTTGCAAGAGACGCCGAGGATAAAAATTTACTAAATGCAGCCGCTAAGATACTAAACAAAGATATTCCTGAAATCTCTTCTTACCCTCTTCTTAGTGAAAAAGACAATGGACTTAAGGTCATACTTATCCCCCTAGAGCCTTGCAATCCTTGGCTTCTTGATGAAATTGCCAAAAAGTACGAAAAGATCACCACAATCCCTGTTGTCATAAGAAGACTACCTGTAAATTGGACCGCTCCTGAACCTTCACGGTCTGCCTATCGACCATACCTTGAAATAATTGCATCAAATATTTGGAAGACAAAATCTGACTTTGGTGAGTGGCCACTATCAAAACTCAAAGATGAAATAATGAAAAAGGCAAAAGAAGAAGGCCCGCAAGCCGCAACAAGCATAAATCAGATTTTCAAAAAAATGGCCGAGGGAGGCTATCAATGGGATGCAGACCCAATAATGGGCTGGCTATCCCAAGCAATAACCCCTTTTTTCTCAAACGATCCAAATACAATGGTGGTGGGCATAACAGAATTAGATATTTTTTCAGGAGAAACAAATTATGTGTTTAGTGTATACGGGGGGCTGAACGACACACCAGTCAGTATCTTGTCATACGCTAAAATGAGAGCAAAGCTCACAGGGGAAAACCAATCCAGAAAGCGTCTTACGGAGCGTACCGCAAAAGAGCTTGTCCCGGCGAGTCTCAAGAAACTTGGTATCGCCAGATCAATAGACCCATCTTGCCCGTATTCATATTCAAGTGGACTGCAACGCCTGGAAGAAAAATCAACCAATCTGTCTGAACCTGTCAAAAATGAAATAGAAAGAATAAAACAGAATCTAGCGAATAAGGATAGATAGCATGAGAGGCGAGCCGCGGGCTTGCCCTGTGGTTGGGCAAGCCCGGTCTTTATCGAGATAAAGCAAATATATCGGATAGGTCTTGAAGGGTGCGAAGGCCTTGAATTGCTAGCTCTTTTTTCAGGGCGAGCGGGGGCGTTCACCTGTTGACTAGGCTAAAAAATCCGCTCACCATTGACCTTATAAATCTGTGGTCACTCCTCTACCGGAGCGGGAACAAGGCGATGCCGGGATTCGGGTTAGCCGGTCAGATAAACCAGATCATCTGCAGGCGTAGTGACAATTAAATTGCGGTGGTGGTCAAAACTTCAGGTCGCCGCCGGTTATCACGAGCGCTATGTTGACGATATTGTGGGTTAAGTGTATTACTGTAATGGTACAGTTCAATACATTTTCTTTGAGAGGAGCCATGCGTTCGCCACTAAGTCAAAGCAAATTCCTTGATATTGCAGAAGCGATCATGGAGAAGATTATCGAAGGAGTACTTGCCCCTGGCAACAGAGTACCTTCAGTGCGAGAAACGGCAATGAGAATGGGGGTGACACCAAACACAGCTGCCAACGCGCATGCCAAGTTACGTGATTTGGGTATCATAGACTCAATGCATGGTTCAAGTAGCTTCGTTCAACCAGACGCCCCTGAGTTATGCAGATCACTCATTACCAAAAAGTTCATCGACCATGAACTTCCGGTTGTGCAACGCAGAATGCGCCTACTCGGGTTATCTGAGGAAAAGGTGATGAAATTATTGAAAGGAATGGACAGTCTCGACAGTGAACAAGGAGAAAAAAAATGAAGGTTTCATATTATAGCGGACTTAGTCTGATATTGATATTGGCAATTGGAGCAGGTTGGATTTCAGGAGATCTGAGACTCTATGTGAATATCCCCGGCCTTCTATTCGTATCCGGGACTTGCCTTGGTACACTTCTGTGCAATTTCGGACTACATGGCAGCCTAAATGCGATACAGGTCTTGTTTTCTCCAACCAAATCCGCTGCTACAGGATTCCGAAAGTCCGCAGCAAAAACAGTTATACTGTCCGGCTTATTCGGAGGTTTGTTTTTTCTGATCATGGGAGTCATTGCTGCCTTGAGCAGCTTGGGCGACCTTTCAAAGATCGGTCCTGCACTTGCCACGGGCTTTACAAGCCTTTTGTATGGGAGTTTCTTTGCGCTTATAATGGTTCCGGCCTATATCTCGGAAGAATAGAACAACCATTATTTTGTTGCATGAACTTCACGGAAATTGATAAAAAAACTGGCTCGTCAGCAGAATCTGTGGAGATATTCAGGTTCCGGGAACTTGCCAAGTTCACGATATAAGGCGATTTGTAGGCCCTTCAGTGTTCTGAAACCGTAGGCTTTTCTCATCGTGAGTTTCGCCTTGAGGTTCATTCCCTCTACGGACCCACTTGAAAGCTGCCCTTTGGCCCTGAACCAGTTCAGGATCAACGGTTTGTGATTGCGTAGCATATTGGCCACTTTTTTCATCGGCTCCAGGTCGGTCCGTAGTGTTCGCGTCACCCAGTCATCGAGAAACTTACCGGCAAAGTCGAAGCGCTGATATTCCCAAAAGCGCTGAAAGTCTTCGCGAAGCAGATAGCCCTTGATCGACAACAGATTGAGTTTCAGCAGTTCCGCCATACGGATTGTCTGCTTTTCCGTCAGATTCTCCGGACGTTTCAACAGCAATCAGCGCTTATGCTCAAGAACGTTCTCGTGGCCATTGGCCTTGTGCTGTTTGACCTCGCCACGCCTGATCTCGTCAATCGCTTCGTTGAACTTTCGCATAACATGGAAGCGATCAAGAATATTCAAAGCCTGCGGAGCCTTTTTAGCAATGATGCTGAGACACGCAGCCCACATGTCACTACAGGCAAAGCGGAGATGGGCACTGCGCTCGGGTCCAAACTCTTTAAAAAACTGAAGCAACGTCTTAGAGTTGCGCTCAAAACCGCTCCAGAGCAACCTTCTGGCACCCCCATTGATCTGATAGACCAAAGTCAGATACTTGTGGCCCTTAAAAAGGGTAATCTCATCAACGCCGATTTCGGTAACGCCCTCAAGTGTCCTGAGGGAGAGACCGTAATCGACAACAAACTGGACCGCACGGAAAACCGTATCCCAACTGGTTTCGAAAACTCTGGCCGTTTCTTGCCAGGAAAGACGCTTTGCCCAGCGTGCCAGAAAAACCTGATACGAAAAGGTCATCCGCTCTTTGCCGTAGGCCCAAGGCAAAGCCTCGACCTTGACGCCATGCTCAGGACATTTGACCCGGCGTGGCGCATAGCGAAAATAAGCTTTGAATGACCAGACCGGCAGGTATTCAAACAACCGCGGTGGCTGTCGGTCATAAACGGTGCATTGTTTTCTGCACTCGGGGCAAATTGGCCAACTGTTACGGCGCGGCTCAATGTCAATGACCAAGGCTTCAGTGCCACCAATCAGCATGACGTAAACGAACGACTTGAATCGTTCCACTTTGTTCAGTAGAGTCTTTATCATGCCAGTCTGGGCGTGAATTACCGTTTTTGACCATCCGTGATCATTTCGTGATTTTGAAGATATGTTGCGCTCTACAAAATTGATTCTGATCCATGGGGCATAGAGGGCTCCTTCCACTACTTCTAAACCTCTATGCCCACTGTTTCTCTTCCATGTCTATCTCCCCTCCCCGCTCCAGAAGAAAACCAAAAGTCCGAAGAGGACAAGCAGAGCCAGGATAACGTTACTGTCGGAGAGATAAAATGACCCTCCGGCGAGCATTACCCGGTAGAAGTTACCCATTCAATCGAGGGAAGAGCAAAAGATATAAAAAGGCAGGGCCTGAAACGGCCCTGTCTTTTTATATGCCCGACGGGTTCTGCGGCAATTGGTCACAGGGGTTTTGGACATTTTATAGGGAGATATAGTTGACCCGGTCAGATATGCGCTGCACGGTCCTGTGGTATTGGATGTTGGACCTGCCAAACAGCATGACGTATCCTAGCTCATGGCTTTCAGGAATCCTAAGAACCTGCATCAGTTCAGGCGCGATCCCTTCCAGAGCCATTTTCACAAGCCCGCACCAGGTGGTTCCGATTCCCATGGTGGCGGCCTGGAGTTCAAAATAGGACAGCGCAATGATGCAGTCGGTCACAGGAGAAGTCACATCGGCCGGAGCCGAGGCCACGATCATGTGGGGGGCGTTTCTGAACAGAGTATCTTTACCCTTTTCCCAGGCATCGGCGATCTCCTGGAACCTCGACCGCTTAGGACCTTCCGGGAGGGTGGAAATCCGCTCCCCAATGGCGCTGTAAAGACGACAGCGGAAGGTACCAAGAGTGTCTGGATCATGGATGACCGAGAGAGATACCTGATCACTGTTGGAACCTGTGGGTGCGTAGGCGGTAATTTCAAGCAGGCGTCTTAGTTCATCAGAATCCACGGGTTCCTCTTTATAATGGCGTATGGACCGCCGGCTTTTTATCAGCATCTCCATCTCGGTTTGCGAGGGAAGCTGGACCGGCAGGCCCAGAGCCGATTCAGGGGAAAAGCCCATGATTCCTAAGGCACCTGCGGGGCAGACCGCCATACAATGCTGGCATCCGATGCACTCTTCTCCCTCGGCGGCTAAAGGCCTGCCGTTTTCCATAACAAGAGCCTCTTTAACACAATCCTTTACGCAGAGGCCGCAGCCCACGCATAGGCCCTCGTCAATACATAGCTCCATTATCATCACTCCTTTTAGTTAGTTTTCGCTTTTTCCGCTGTAGCAGCGTCAATCTACGCATTTGATTGTGCGGCGTAAAGCACCACACCTCCGCACAAATGCTTGATTTTCTTGACCTTGCGAAAAATTTCTGTTCCAAATCAGAAACGTTACGGTACCCCACCGGAGTTCCCGGATGACAGCTACTTAGAGGCGCACGCATCGTCGCTCTTGGATATCCACATCATGTCGCCCAAGGCAATCATAACTGCGCAACTTTTTTTTGACACTCAGGGGCTGCGGAAGCGCTGGAGTTTTTGTTTTTTCACCAGACTTGTTAGGCTTTAACAAAGACAAAATGAATATGCCCTTCTCAACAGATAAAGAATTATGCCGCAAGGCCTTAAAAGAGACGGGTTCAAAAAAAGTGGCTTTTGTTTACCACTTAAAAATTAAGGTTCTTTCGCATCTAAGTTGAAAGTCTCGGACTTAGCAGTCCGCAATGCTAATGAATTTTGAGAAGGAAGTACACTACGTCTTTGTAGCCATAGGCCATTCTCTTCAACCTGTTGATTTTGTTATTGATGCCTTCGGAAATGGCCGAAGTAATCCGCATCTGGAAGTAGTTCAGGATGTAGTGCCGTTTGCGGAAGAACTTCAGTCCCTGTTCCACAAATGCCGGTATTCTGGAGGCAAAGGCTTCACGGATTCACTGTCTGAGACCGGCCTGGGCGACTTTGCGGGAACCAGCTCGGTAGACTTCGAGAAACTGTTCTTTGAGCAACATGGCCCGGTAGACAGTATCGTTGTTGATCGAGAACAGTGCGCTGTCGCTTTGACGGCTGCCCTGCATCAGGATGAAACGTTTGCGACAGTGCAGCAGGTCTGCCAGTTCGGTGTTCTTCCCCTGACGGGCTTTGCGCAGTTCCTCTTTACGGACGGAATCGACAGCATCATTGAGGTAACTTTTGACATGGAAGTGGTCGAGAACAATCAGGGCGTTCTTTGCATGCTGTTTAATCAAGGACAGATAACCTCTGGCCCCATCCCTGGCCGCTGCCCGGATTTGGTTTGATTTCTCTACGCCCAAGTCACCGAAAAAGACGTCCATAGTCTGTTTTCCACGGCCGTCGCAGTTCCAGATCACCTTGCGCTGATCGATGTCGATAACGTTGGTGACGTATTTGTGCCACTTCTGCCAGGCGACCTCATCGACGCTGATGTGCCAAGGTGCCGGGACAGGGAAGAGCTTTTCGCGGGACAGCTCTTCCAAAATACTGCGATCGATGCGGTAGACAACTTCATCGTCAAGATTCAAGAACCAGCCCGCTTCGGCGTTGGTGATAATGGAGGTCAGGCGATAAACCTGCTCAGCAAAGCGGCGGGTAAAGCGCCGTGTAACTGATCAAACTGCTCGACGCGGATTTTGCCATCAACGGGATAGCGAACCTTGCGCTTGGGGACATAGAGAAACATCCGCTTGCCGCACAGTGGCAGGTCTTCGACACGGATCCAACCTATGCTGTGAACGGGCTGATTATGGACGTCGCCACAGGCGGAACAAACCGGGTCGATCTAGAGATAAAGGTTGTCATCATGGTGATCAAGCACTTTGACCACCTCAAAATTAGGCAGGTTGAGCAACATCGTGATAGTCTTCTTTTGCATCGGGTTTTCCCTTCTGGTTTTAGTTTTTGTCGGCCAACAAAACCTTACCAGAGTGGTTAAACCCGGTGCACCTCTTTATCAGGCTATTTGAGGTCTGTTATAGCGTTTCAACTTTTTTACGAATGAACCGGAAAATCTACTTGGATGCAAATTCCGCTGCGCTTCATTTTTATCGGTTATTTGTATCATTAAGCATTTAATAATGAATGAGCTTAGAGGGTCGTTTGATTCAATCGCTAAATTGACAATAAAAAGAATGGCACAGACGCTCCCATAACGATAAATTTAAAGAAGTTGAAAATTACTTACAATTAAACAACTCACAATCTGTCAGCATTCCAATTCCACAATCATCTCAGGATAGCAGATTTACCAATGGCAACATTTATGGTTCAAGCCAAATGGCAATTATCCTTTCCAACATGGATACCAATGAATAATTGTAGACCAACCGGGCTGAGCCGAATTAAGAAAATCCGCAAGAAGCCCCCGGAACCGAAATATCTTCTCACCACCGACTATCCGCACATGATGCGGTGAGGAGTGTTAACTTGACGATTCAACCGCATGATAGTGACGACCAGACATCGACGCAGACCCCCCCTTTAAAACCGAACGATTCGCTGGTTTATGTTATGGCTGTGGCAACCGGTGTGGCCGTGGCAAATCTTTATTACGCGCAGCCGTTGCTGCACACGCTGGCTCAAAATTTCGGGACCTCCGAAGGCACAACCGGTCTTATTATCACGATGACGCAGTTAGGCTATGTCATCGGCCTCGGACTGATTGTGCCGCTTGGCGATTTGTTTGAACGACGCAGACTCATCACGGTTGTTTCCGCAGGAACGGCGGTGGCTCTGGCCGGCGCCGCGGTCTCGCCAGGCATTGGTTCTTTCCTGCTGGCCTGCCTGGCCATCGGCCTGACTTCGGTTGTAGCACAAGTGCTGGTGCCATTTGCCGCGACCCTGGCCGCTAACGAGCAGCGTGGCAGCGTCATTGGTCGGGTGATGACCGGCCTGCTGCTTGGTATTCTGCTGGCTCGTACGGTTTCCGGATTCATTGCGGATGCTTTTGGCTGGCGCGTTGTCTTCGGGCTGGCAACCATCTGCATGATCGTTCAGACCGCCGTGCTGTGGAGGATGCTGCCACAGAGCCAAGGTGAAACCCGGATGTCATATTCGGCCCTGATTGGCTCGGTGATTCAGCTGTTCCGTGATGAACCATTACTCAGACGACGTATCGTCTATGGATCCTTAGGTTTTGCAGCGTTTAGCGTATTCTGGACCGCCCTGGCATTCCTTCTCGCGCGGCCACCTTACGGCTACAACGACTCGACCATCGGTTTATTTGGCCTGATTGGTGCTGCGGGAGCCCTGAGTGCCAGTTTCGCTGGGCACATTCATGACCGTGGCGGCACCCGGATGGGCACCGGGATATTGATAGGGCTGGTCGTTCTCGCGTTTGTGATCATGGGCGTCTTCAGTACGCATCTGACCGCCATCATCATCGGTGTCGTACTGCTTGATATTGGCCAGCAAGGTACGCACATCCTGAATCAGAGCGTCATTTACACATTGAACCCCAAGGCAAGAAGCCGAATAACAACAGCGTACATGACCTGTTTTTTCTTTGGAGGTGTTATCGGGTCCGCGTCGTCGGGTTATATGTTTGAGTTGAGTGGATGGCCAGGCGTCGCGTTGCTGGGCGGCACGTTTGGAGGTATCTCGTTTCTCTACTGGCTCACGGAACTCGGTACTCGCCGGGTGTGAAGTTAAGAACAATTGCAGGCTGTTGAAAAAAAACCTGCTGAGTCTATGGACGGACGATTGGAATCAATGACGGCCTTGTCAGTCATTGATTTTTTTAAGGCGGAGAAAATCACACTTTTTTCCACCGAGCTTGAAAAAAGCCAGGGATGGACTTTCTCAACAACCTGATAGGGTACGCCTGCACAAGAAAAATCAGCCGTAGCACCCTTTAGAGTTGAAACTTTTCTATAGACTTTAGGCCTTTATAAAATTAACCCCTTGAGGAAATTTACCCATGGACATCCCACGAATATTCAACATCATGGAGAGTGCACACCGCATCCATAACCCATTTACACCGGAAAAATTTGCTACTCTCGGTGCGGCGTTGCGTCTGAAGCCGGGCACTCGAGTGCTTGATCTCGGCAGCGGTTCGGGGGAGATGCTGTGTACCTGGGCACGCGATCACGGCATCATCGGCACCGGTGTCGACATGAGCCAATTGTTCAGTGAGCAAGCCAAGCTCCGGGCCGAAGAACTCGGTGTTGCCAATCAGGTCAAGTTCATCCATGACGATGCTGCGGGCTATATTTCCGACGAGAAGGTCGATGTGGCGGCCTGTGTGGGCGCTACCTGGATCGCCGGGGGCGTCGCCGGTACGATTGAACTTCTGGCCCAGAGCCTGCGCCCTGACGGAATCATCCTCATCGGTGAGCCCTACTGGCGGCAGTTACCGCCAACCGAAGAGATTGCCAAAGGATGTCTTGCCGGCTCCCCTTCCGACTTTCTCTTACTTCCTGATTTTATCGCGTCTTTCGGCCGTCTTGGCTACGATGTCGTTGAGATGGTGCTGGCCAATCAAGACGGCTGGGACAGATACGAGGCAGCGAAATGGCTCACGATGCGCCGCTGGCTTGAGGCCAATCCAAACGACGAGTTCGCAACAGAGGTTCGAGCCAAACTCGCTACGGAACCCGTTCGCTACGCCACATACACACGCGAGTATCTGGGCTGGGGGGTGTTCGCATTGATGCCGCGAGGATGAGCTTTTTATCGCAACGGTGCGATAAAACTTGATCAGTCGTAGAAATTATTTTGCTAACCGAACGGGACACGAGCACAACAAACCCGACGCCTTTTGTTGTAGAATCTCATGGTGCATACTCCTTTCTCCGCAGGGTATGATTTCTCAAGGGATTACGGATGGTTCGCTGTTTTCATTTTGTTTCTTTTCCAGCGGTCGCGAAATTTATTTGCAACACTGGCCGTTTGGACGGTCTTAATCAATGGATAACGGCCTTTTCCGGTCATCAGCCCAGAATCTATCCGGAAGGTAAAAGATGAAAATACCCAAAATCACCATGATCTCTCTTGGTGTAAACGATCTCCCCAGGGCCACGGACTTTTACCGGCAGGTGTTGAATACTCTTCCGAATACCTCCTCTGAGGCCATCACTTTTATTGAACTCCCCGGAACGTGGCTGGCTCTTTACCCGCTCGACAAACTTGCTGAAGATATTTCGCCGGAGGTCCCAACGACACGCAACGCTTTCAGCGGAATAACATTGGCCCATAATGCAAACAGCAAAGATGAAGTTGCCGCGATAATGAAGCGTGCTGAAAAAGCCGGCGCCAAAATTGTCAAAGAACCACAAGAGACGTTCTGGGGTGGCTTCAGTGGCTATTTTGCGGATCTTGACGGTTACTATTGGGAAGTTGCATGGGGACCGATGTTCACATTTGACGACAATGGCAACATGAAACTTTCAGAAGGCGCATAATCAAACATCCCTGCGGATCGCTGACCACAGCTGCTGTCAACCATTAGTGCTATGAAATAAAGGTGCGCATCATCTATACTCGTTTTCAATCTGAAAACTTAATTTATTGCCATCCAAAGTTTCCGGATGACAACTATACGACAACACCATGGAAGGCCAGAGATCGAACTGCAGGAAAATGAGTTGGCTCGATCGCCATGTCTTACGACCTGCCCGGGAGCGCAAAAGCTATGGCATCAGATGAAAGTTTTGTAAAATTCATCACCGAACAACTCGCAACTGTCGGCAACATTCGGTCCCGGAAAATGTTTGGGGAGTATGCTGTTTATTGTAATGAAAAGGTCGTTGCTTTAATTTGTGACAATCAACTGTTTGTCAAGCCAACCAACACTGGCCGGGCATTCATCGGCAATGTCGTTGAAGCCCCGGCATACCAGGGGGCAAAACCATCCTTTTTGATCGAAGATCAACTCGATGACAAAGACTGGCTCAGTGAATTGATCCGCTTGACCGAACAAGAACTGTCTCCGCCTAAAATCAAAAAAACCAGAAAGGCCTCGAAATAAACCGCACACCACTTCACCCAGGGGATTTATCATGAAAAAACTGCTGGTGCTGGCAATTCTCCTCAGTCTGCTGTCAGGCTGCGCAAAACCCATTTATTCGGTCGATCGATCAGGTGGACTGGCATCGGTCACCTATGTCCGACATGACGTCAATCATTACATTTCCGAACAGACCGGAGAGATTGTTCCCGCAGCGGAAAAAGAGACCTTTGCCGGGAAAATGATCAGCACGGAATACCGTCGCACCTTTCCGACTGCCATCTATCTTTACCAGTCTGTTGAATGTTCAAAAAATCCGACAATCATGGGACGGCTGGACTTGAAAAGACCCAAGACAGCTTCGGCAACCTTCCAGGTCAAGGCGGGAGCCCCACTGGTCAACAGCTTTCGGACCAAATTCCAATCCTGCCAGCGAGACTGTTATAAGTATTTTTATACCTCGTCGGTCTTCACCCCTGAAGAGAATGCCCACTATGAAGTTGTTGTCGAACCGATCGACGGGGTCACTGTTTACAAGCTGGAAAATGGTGCAAAACATCTTTTAGAGGTCACTTCAAATTTACCCAAGGCTTGCCAGTTTTAACAGGCGGCCTAAAAACAGTCTGTCGAGCCATGGACGGACGAAAACGACCATGGCTGGACTTTTATCAATAACATCATTAAAGGTGGAAAATGAGAAAGCTCAGCAGCCGAGATCTGGAATTGGATTTAGGCCGGGAACATATCGTTATTCAGCGCAGGTATGAGGCGATAGGCGCCATCAATGATCTTCTGATTGCAGTCTGGTTTTTAATAGGAAGTTTTTTCTTTCTGTCAAATTCCCTGGTCGAACGTGGCACCTGGTTATTTATCGCGGGCAGTGCGCAGTTGCTGATCAAACCAGCCCTGAAACTGGCCAGCCTGATCCACGTCAGCCGTGTTTATCAGGCAAAAATAAGAAAACATCGTCACGGCTGATTCAGCTGAAGAAAGAAAGACTTCAACATGTGGGACCAAGATACCTACCTGAAAGCCTGGAACTTTGCCTCGATAATCCATCTTGGGCAAACCCTCCCGGGCAGCGACATTGCATATATCAATCATCTGGGGCTGGTGGCCATGGAAGCAGCCGCCGCCATTGCCGGCAATCGCCACATAGAAAACCCCAACCTGCTGATCCAATGCGCATTGCTGCATGACGCCATTGAGGATACTCCGACAACTTATGAAGACATTGCCGGGGAGTTTGGTCAGGAAGTGGCTGCCGGGGTTTCAGCACTCAGCAAAAACCGGCAACTGCCAACCAAACAGGAACAGATGCTCGACAGTCTGCGCAGAATCAGACAGCAGCCCAGGGCGGTCTGGATGGTCAAATTATGCGATCGAATCACCAACCTCCAGCCCCCGCCGGCCCACTGGAACAATGAGAAGATTTTACAATACAGAGACGAAGCCTGCACCATCTTGGAGCAGCTCGGCACCGCCAATCAGTTTTTAGCGGACAGATTACAAACCAAAATTGAACATTACCCTCAATACCTGCGATGAACTGCAAAGGTTGAACGTGCTCTGCCAGAGCGATTAAGGTCTGTACTTTTGCAGCCTGTAGCAAAACAGATGCTTCTTGAGAGTCACTTTCCGCCGGTCAGGAAAGTGACGATTCGGGCCTGAACTTTTTCCTATGGTCTTGAATGGTTTTTGCGGTCATTTGTGACATCAAATTGTAACCATCTTTTTCTAAGGTCGTCAGCAATTGAAGTTCCATCTGTCTTGATTTTTGTATCATCAGCTCCCGCTTTTCTGGATCCGCATTGCTGGCCTTTTCTATCAACTCCAAAATATCCTCCAGCAAATATGTTTCAGCAGATTTAACAGTGTCAATTGATTCAAGGATTGCGGGCTGTTCAATTTCTCCGGTACTTTTTCTTCGAAACCAATCTTGGATTTTTGCTTCGGCAATGACGCTGAATATGCTCATACGTTACCCCTTTAAACTCAATTTTTATTCGTCATTCGGCAGACTGCACCAGCTGATGAGAGCGTTGATTCCTGCATAGTGATAAGCCCAACTTGTTGCAAATGCAGCGACTATCTGCTCCTCGTTCTCAAAGGTTTGCAGAATTGAAACAATCCCCCTTACGGTGTCTGCCAACCGGGTATTAAAGGTAAATCGGAAAATTTCGTTATCATTGAGATCCGGATGTGCGGAAGGAAGATTGTCCAGCGCTTGTTTTGCCATTGCCTGGAGATATTCCTCCGTAAATGATTCATATTGTGATCCTTCCGCTCTCGCCAAAAGGATGATGACTTTCAGGCGATTATCAATCCAGAAGCGCAATAACTTCCCCGCGTCTCCGGTTTCTATTGATCGAGCCTCTTCTGCCTTGGCCGGATTAATCAGAATTGCGACGCGGTTTCGTGTCAGTCTCTTGAACTCTTCAACAAACTCCGGCGTGATGATTGAATTGAATAACTTTTCTTTATTAGCGTAATATTTATAGATATTTCCCGTTGCAACACCGGCTTCGCGGGCAATCATCCCCACGGTAGCTTTCTTGTAGCCTACTTTTGCAAACATGCGTTCAGCCGCATCTGCAATCTGCTTTTTCACACTATCTTTTAAAACCTGTACCATCTTCATGACTCCATGAGGCATGCCCAAACTAAAAGTGAACATATCATTCATTTTTAAAAAAATCAATAACCCGCCATCTCAGCCAGATCGCGAGGCAAGCGTTGCTTATAATGACGATGACATGGGCCAGCATCCCGTTCGGTTAGTTCTCTATCCCAATTTCGGTCCTTTTTGCCTCTGTCTACGTTCTGCCTTCTCGGCTTAGCCCAAGCTAGATTTGCGGCGGCCAAAAGTCACCGGAAAATCTCACGCCACAAGGGGCACTTTTGCTTCTTTGACAAAGAATTGCTCTCCTAACGGCCATCCGACCGTGCAAAACAACAGCTGGCAACGGCATATCTTCGCCAAAATGCTCCCTGTTCTACCGATCATATTCAATATTCAGAATCTTTTCGCTACTATTGTCAGGAGTAAAGGATGACCAAGAATTTTGAACATGACCCTGCCTATACGAACAGGAGCACTTCTCACCAACCCGAGGAAGGCCCGAAGATATGAAAAACGACACCCGTCCCGCAAAGCTCTCTCTTTGGAAAAGTTTTCTCACCATTGCCCAACCCTATTTTTTCCCCCGCTCCCGCGGCGGAGCCTGGCTGCTCCTGTTGCTGTTGATCATGCTGCTGATGTTACTGTTTGGTCTGCTGTTTCTGGCCGTCGGCGGGGTGACTTTGGTCGCGCATCATTTTGCACCAAAAATAACCACTACAGTCGCACCAGGCCTGTTGACCCTGGTTTTGCACATCTATCACAATGAGGGCTGGCTGGTGCTCAGCATGCTGGCCCTGCCCCTGCTGGTCTTTGCTTTTTTCCGCCAGCAGCTGCGGCTACGCCGGAGCGCCTGGGGCCTGCTGGCTATCGTCCTGTTGCTATCGTTGTCGGTTACGGGGATCAATGTTGCCTTCAGTTACATCGGCAATTACTTTACCAACGCCCTGGTGAAAAAGAATCAGGATCTGGCTTACCTGTTTATAGCCGTCTATTTCAGCGGCTTTTTGGTCGGCATTCCCATTGTCGCCCTCTACAGTTACGTGCAGAATTACCTGGGGATGCGCTGGCGGGAGTGGATGACCGGCGAGTTTCTCGGCAACTATTTCCGCAACCGCAGTTACTACGAGATCGAAACGGGTGGAGACATCGACAACCCTGATCAGCGGATCATGGAGGACATCCGTTCTTTTACCAGAACCTCACTGCTCTTCCTGCTGATCCTGCTCGGCTCGCTGATGGATCTGATCTCCTTCTCCGGCATCCTCTGGTCCAAATCGGCGCTGCTAGTGATCGTGGTCCTTGGCTACTCCGTGATCGGCACCGGGCTAACCGCCCTGATCGGCAGGCGCCTGGTGCGCCTCAACTTCAATCAATTGCGTTACGAGGCTGACTTTCGTTATTCCCTGGTTCATGTCCGCGATAACGCCGAGTCCATCGCCTTCTACCAAGGCGAGAAACCGGAAATCGATCAGATCAGCGGACGCTTTCGGAACGTCCTGAAAAACTTCAGCCTGCTGATCGGCTGGCAGCGGAACCTGTCTTTCTTCACCACGGCCTACAGCTATTTGCCGATGGTGCTGCCGTTCCTGATTCTGTTTCCCCAATATTTCAGCGGCAAAATCGAATATGGTGATATGGTCCAGGCCAACATGGCCTTTACCCAGGTCTATGCTGCCCTGTCCCTCATCGTCGCCCAGATTGAGCCCATTACCAACTTCGCCGCCGGGGTACAGCGGCTCTCGGCTTTTGCCGAGACCGTCTCTCCGGAGCGAACAGCGCCGGTCGGCATCCATTCTGAACAGGCAGATGGCTTCTCCCTTGACAAGGTCACCTTGCTGACACCCGACCGTCAACACGCCCTGATTCAAGACTTGACTATTGCCCAGAAAGATTGGCAAAACCTGCTGGTGGTCGGCGAAAGCGGGGTCGGTAAAAGCTCCCTGCTCAGGGCGATTGCCGGACTCTGGACACAGGGGCAGGGAGTTATCAAACGACCGCCGCTGGAAGACATCTTCTTTCTCCCTCAACGCCCCTATATGTTGTTGGGCTCGCTGCGGGAACAGTTGATCTACCCCAAACTGGAGAATGAGATTCCGGAAGCCGAGCTAAGCCGAGTGCTGCAGACAGTGCGGCTGGAAGACCTGGCTGAACGCGTTGGCGGCTTCGACGTCGAACTGGACTGGGCCGATGTTCTGTCTTTGGGCGAGCAGCAACGGTTGGCTTTTGCCCGCTTGCTTATCAACCGCCCCGACTATGCGGTGCTGGATGAGGCGACCAGCGCCTTGGATGTGGGGAATGAAGCCAACCTCTATCAGCGCCTGCAAGAATTGGGAATCAACTACATCAGCGTCGGCCACCGCCCCACCATCATTCCTTTCCACGACAGCGTGCTGGAATTACAGGGGCACAGTCAATGGCGCCTGCTGCCGACGCCTGAATACCTGGCCGCGACCCAACCGGCATAGCCAAGGAGTAACCCGTGGACCTGACCATCTACCAAGTCGATGCATTTACCGCCGAACCGTTTAAAGGAAACCCGGCCGGGGTGTGCATCACCGAAACAGGCCTGGATGAAAGCCTGATGCACTCAATCGCCGCCGAAATGGCTATTTCCGAAACGGCTTTTCTGGCCCTTGCAGATATGCGCTTACGCTGGTTCACCCCGCAGGTGGAGATCAGCCTGTGCGGCCATGCGACCCTGGCGACCGCTCATATTTTAAAAGAAAGTGGCAGAGCAGCCTGCGGCGAGACCCTGGTTTTTCAAACCCAGTCCGGGCCATTAGCGGCGACACCGCATCAGGACCGAATTGAAATGGACTTCCCTGCCCCAACCCTTGATTTCACGGTCTCACTGCACCCTCAAGTGTTGCCCTTGTTGGGCCTCCGGCCGGAGCAGGTGGTCGCTACGGCCGGCTTTGACAGCAAAATTCTTCTTGAACTTGACAGTGAACAGACCCTGCTGGAGTTGACTCCCAACTTTGACGGCTTAAAACAGCTGCCGGGGCGCAGCATCGTGGTCACGGTGCAGACCGCCACTCCGCAGGTCGATTTTATCTCCCGCAACTTCGCTCCATGGGTCGGTGTCAACGAAGATCCGGTGACCGGCTCGGCCCACTGCGCCCTGGCTGTCTATTGGGGGGAAAAGTTAAAGCAACTTCGATTCACCGGCTACCAGGCCTCGACCCGTGGCGGCGTTGTTGACGTTGAATTGTCCGCCGACCAGCGCGTGACGCTGAGCGGCAAGGCGGTGACGACATTAAGGGGAACACTGTCCGTCTGAGCAGCCGGCCAGTGTCCACCGACGCCAATCCTACCCGTCTCTGCGACCGATTCTGGACTTGGCACGAATCATCTCCCCCAGCAGGCGGGTGATCGGCGTATCGACCGGCGGGTTCAGCTGCGCTCCAACGCGGGCAATCTCCAGGTTCAGGAAATCAATCTCGGTCTCCCGCCCCTGGTTCAGATCCTGCAGAGTTGAGATCAGCTGACCGTCGGCACGGCGACTGATCAGCAACAACTGCTCCAACAACTCCCCTGCGGCGAAGCAAATCCCGCGCCGGGCGGCGACGGAACGTCCTTCGTCGATCACGGCTGCGGCAATGGCGGCAACCCCTTCATCCCGGTGGAAGACTCCGTTATCAACATCGAGCAAAGGACAGATCGAATTGAAAGCAGCATTGATGATCGCCTTTTTCCACGCCTGCCCGGCAATGTTCTCTTCATAGCGGAAACGAAAGCCTGGGGAGGACAAAAGCTCGACGATGGCTTGCGCCTGGGCCGGCTGACCATTGACGACCCCGAGGGGCGATGCGGCAACCTCCCGGAACCGGTAACAATGCTTTCCTTCGGCCTGCCCGGTGGCGTACAGGACACAACGATAGACAGCGTCAAAACCGGCCTCGATAAAGGGCTGCTCCACACCGATGCCATTCTGCAGCACCACCAACGGCAACGCGGCAAATTTGTCCCGCAGCTGAGCTGCCAGCACTTTGTTCGCTGTAGCTTTGGCGGTCAGCGCGACAATACCGCTAGTCGCTTGGCTGAAGGCAGAGAGGGATGCTGTTTCGACCACGGCACGCAACGATTGTCCGGCGGACAGCTCAACAGTCACTTCAACCGGGGTGGAGCCCAGCCCCTCAATGCTGGTGCGCACTGCGGTAACCGGCAAGCCCCGGGCCGTTAACAACGCTGCCAGCGGCATTCCGATGGATCCCGCGCCAACCACATATATTCTTTCTAAACCGTTCATGACAACTCCTCTTTTCAAAGCTCTCCAGGTTAGAAACAAAGGGCGGAAAACAGCGGAAGCTGAAATACAACGAATTTGTTTTATCGAAAAACAATAATAAATGATTGACCAAGAATAATTCTATTTATATACTCCCTCCATCACATACTCTTAAGGAGGGCATCATGAGCAATTTATTCAGAATCAAAAAAGTCAGTCATGGTTTTCATCTCTTGTTTTCCGTCCTGTTAGTGGCGATTCCCCTGCTTGATGTCTGCTATTGGGGTTTCCTCAATCAGCTGCCGGAAACGTTTATTACCGTCAACCTCCCATCCACTCCGCTCGCCCCCCATGAGCTATCGGCGACCATCCGACTGATCGGCTTTGCCGCCAGCCTGCTGCCATTATCCGCCCTGACTTATGGGCTGATCAACCTGCGGAAGCTCTTTTCCTATTATAAAGCGGGGGTGATTTTTTCGTTCAGTCATGTCCTGCTGTTTAAAAAGATCGCCAAAGCACTGTTGTTTTGGGTGATTTTGTCCATTGCCTACGATTCGGCCAAAAGCGTTCTTTTCTCATTGGGCAATCCGCCCGGCAGCCGCGTTATCAGTGTCGGGTTCGGCTCGGCCGAACTCACCACCCTCATTGTGGGGGGAATCGTCCTGTTCATCGCCTGGGTTATGGATGAAGGTCGTCTCCTGGCCGAAGAGAATGAGCTGACCGTTTAGTGTCCCGCCTGGTTCAAAAAAAGCAGCGAATTCATCAAACAGATTTTAGCAGGAGTATACTTATGCCCATTGTCATTAATCTGGACGTTCTTCTGGCCAAGCGCAAAATGAAATCCATGGAGCTCGCCAAACTGATCGGCATCACGGAACAGAATCTGTCCATTTTGAAGACCGGCAAGGCCAAGGCGGTTCGCTTTGCGACTCTGGAAGCCATTTGCAAACATCTTGACTGCCAGCCCGGTGATATTCTTGAATACCAACAGGACAGCTGATGGGGGTCCGGATCGGGCTGCCGCCCGGCACCGGTTGTGGCACAAGGGATATGGGGGAAATCTCATTTTTCCTCAACGCGCTAAAAAAAATCCCGGGACGGCCTTTTTTAACACCCCCTTTCGTCATATTCCTGATTGAAGAAGGCGGTCATGACATACACAGGTATCTTTCTTGCGGCTTCGGTTTTCCCGGACGTTCACACATCTTAAGCAGCAGCAAGTCCCTGCTTCATCGGGCGGAGATTCGCTGCTACGAATAAACAACACCTGGGCGCTCTTATCAATCCACCCGATCAACCGCCCACAGAAGGAGTTATCATGAAAATTACCACACTATTAGGAAGCGCCAAAAAAGCCGGCAATACTGCCACTATCCTGAGCTGGGTCGAAGACGAGCTAAAGGGTATGGGCCACCAGGTAGAGCATATCTATCTGAATGATAAGACCATCAAAGGCTGCCTGGGTTGCGGAAAGTGCAAAGAAAAAACCGACCAGGTCGGCTGTGTCCATCACGATGATGCGACGACGATTCTGGACGAGCTGGTTGCTTCAGATGCCGTCATTTTCGCGTCACCGATCTATTTCTGGGGCTTTACCGCCCAGCTCAAAGGGCTGATGGATCGTGCCTATGCCCTGACCACCAATTACCATAAGCCGGAACATGATTCCCTGATGAAGGGGAAACGTGTCGGCCTGCTGGCCACCGGCGGCAGTAATTTTGACAATAATGCCGAAGGCGCATTTACCGCTTTCGAAAAATTGTCGGGATTTTTACTGACTGAAAACGCTTATCAACTGTTTGTCGGCAAATGCAGCATTCCCTCTGCCATACCGGATCATTATAAAGGCAAAGCAGCTGAATTCGCCAAAGCACTGATCGCCTGACGATAAGCTTGGACCGGCAGCAAAAATGTTCTTCGGCCGGTCCAAGCTCAACTTTCGCGGGATCATCCCTGCTCTCAACATACCGTTGATCCTCTCCCGCAAAACCGGGTAAAGTGCTATACTTTTCAATCAACCTGTTCCGTAATCAAACATCAAGCCTGCACAGGCAAACCAAAGCATGCTGTCGTTTCAACCAGGGAAATGATAATGAAAAATCGCTTGAGAACAAAAATAGCTCTCTTTTTAAAAGGCTGGGGACTAAGCCTGATCATTGCCTTAGTGATTGCAACATCGGTCAAATCCTCTTTGGCGGATTGGAACGATATCCCGTCCGGCTCGATGCAGCCGACCATCCTGATCGGTGACCGGGTTGTCGTCAACAAACTGGCTTATGACCTGAAAATCCCTTACACCACACTGCACCTTGCCACCTGGGCTGACCCGCAACGGGGCGACATTGTGGTCTTTTATTCTCCCGAAGACGGAACCCGCCTCATCAAACGGGTGGTCGGGGTCCCCGGCGATATCCTCTCCATGCGGGACAACCGGTTGCTCATCAATGGCGTAGCGGTCCCATACGCCCCGCTGCAGCAGGGAACAGTGGATCATTTGGGCCTTGCTCACCAGGAGCGCTATCAATTCTTCGCTGAGAACCTCACCACCACTCCGCATCCGGTCATGTTTTCGCCGACGCGCCCGTCGCTCACCTCCTTCGGCCCGGTGACCGTCCCGGCAGGGAAATATTTCATGATGGGCGACAATCGTGACAACAGCCTCGATTCCCGTTTTCTGGGCTTTGTGAAGCGGGATGAAATCGTCGGCCGGGCAACCATGGTGGCTTTATCCAGAGATGGCTCGTTTCTCCACCCCAGATGGTGGCGTTTTTTCAAGGAGCTCATTTAACCATCCGGGGCAACCGAAAACCAAAGCAACTTGCGGGAGGAATCGAGATGACGAAGTTACACCGCGGATCCTGTCTCTGCGGCGCAGTCCACTTTGAAATCAGGGGTGACTTTGAGCGTTTTTACCTGTGCCATTGCCAGCACTGTCAGAAGGACACCGGGTCCGCACACGCCGCCAACCTGTTTTCGACTAGCGCCACCCTGCACTGGCTGAGCGGAGAAGAGCTGGTCAAGTCGTTCACTGTCCCTGGCAGCCGGCACATGAAAAGCTTTTGCTCAACCTGCGGCTCGGCCCTGCCCAGCCGGCAACAGGAGGGACAGCTGCTGGTGGTCCCGGCAGGCAGCCTGGACAGTGAGTTGAGCATTCGCCCCCTTGCTCATCTGTTTATTGCCAGCAAGGCCCAATGGGAGCAGGAGTTGACGGACATCCCCCAATTTGAAAAACTGCCCGAATAAAGAACAACGCACCCCTGCAGCAGAATTCACCGAGCAGCTCTGCTGGGTTCCGGCCTATTCTCACCTAGGATCATCCCATGAATATCAGCAAGTTCTCCCAATTGACCGGTCTGTCGCCCCATACCCTGCGCTACTATGAAAAATTAGGCTTGCTCATTCATATCTCCCACAGCGTCAGCGACCATCGCAGCTACAGTGTGGCCGATGCCGAGTGGGTCAGATTCATCAGTCGTCTCAAGGTGACGGGCATGCCATTAAAACAGATTCTTGAATATGCTCAGCTGCGCGAAGCTGGCGCCAGCACGTTTCAACAACGCCGCCTGCTGCTGGAAAAACACCGGCAGGCCCTGCAGGCACGGATAGATAATGACCGGGAACATTTACAGGCATTGGACGAAAAAATAGCTTACTATGAAACCAATAAGCCCTTGACTTAGAGTTGGCTCTAACTTGTAGCCTGATTGTATTCACCCTAACCGGAGGTACAATCCTTATGGAGACAACAAGATACACAGCAGGCTTGAGCAAACTGAATGAAATCGACGGCGAAGCCGGGCAAAAGGTCATTGACAGCCTGCAATCCATTTGCCCGGATCTGGCCAAATACACCATTGAATTTCCGTTTGGCGATATCTATCAACGATCGCAGCTCGACCTGAAGTCGCGCGAAATTGCCACGGTGGCCGCACTAACCGCCCTTGGACATTGCGCACCACAGCTCAATGTGCACATTAACGGAGCCCTGAACGTGGGCTGTTCAGCGGATGAAATTATCGAAGTCATTCTGCAGATGGCTGTTTACGCCGGTTTTCCCGCGGCGCTGAACGGGATGTTTGTCGCCAAAGACGTTTTTGCCAGCCGTGGCTTGCTAAAGGCCTCCGCAACATCCAGCGCTGCAGAGCCTGCACCATAAAACCTGGAACCAATAACCTGCATCTATCAAGAAAGACCCCGAACCGATGAACAGCAGACCTGAAACCACGCCAGAGCCAGAAGTCACCTGTAGCAATTGTGCTGCCGCCTGCTGCCGGCAGCAAGCCATGCTGTTTGATGACAGTGGCATCCCCGATCAGTTTGTGGTCACCGACTCGCGGGGCGTAGCAAGCATGGCCCGTCTGGCGGACGGCTGGTGTGTGGCTCTGGATCGCGCCACCATGGCCTGTACCATCTATGCCCAACGCCCCTGGATCTGCCGTGAATTCGAGCTGGGCAAAGAGGAATGTCTGGCGGCGCGGGCCGCCGACTATGAATGCCCGGAGCGCTGATCCACAGCGCCCGGGCAGGAACCTCAGCAAGCTTAAGAAAGAATGCCAAATGTCTTTAAGTGAATTTGAAATCAAGCGGATTGAAAAGAAGGTTGCCGAATTCATGGACCGAAAACGGCCACCAGCCCATGTCCGTTCGCAACTCGATTTTGGTTATCGCCTGCAGGGGCAAAGCCTGGAACTGTTCGAAATTCGGCCACGCTGGAATGCCCCGGAAGAGATCCTCGAATCGAGCATTGCCAAAGCCACCTACGTCAAACGCACCCGCAGTTGGAAAGTCTATTGGCAAAGGGCAGATTTAAAATGGCATCGCTACAAGCCCGCTCCTGAGGTGGCTTCGGTAGAGGAATTTCTGCAGCTGGTCGAAGAAGATGCTTTTTCCTGCTTCTTCGGCTGACCTGTTCGCTTATCGAACTCCTTCTAACCGCCATGGAGCGATGCGTACTCAAAAGGCACCAAGCTTCTGCCCCGGTTACCGCCGCGCTCGGTCACGCCCCCAGCAGCAGGCCGAGGGAAAAAAGCAGGCCAAGGCACAACAGGTTCCGGGCGGTCTCGCCGATCAGCACATTCAGCCCCCGCCCCGCCCCGAGCACACACATCTTCCTCCAGGAACGAACATGGAGCCACAGATAGCCCAGCGGCAGGCCGGCGGCCCAGACCGACTCGCGGGCAAATAGCAGACACAGCAGCACGGCGACAATCCCATTGCCCAGATAGAACCATCTGCCAAAGGTCCTTCCGAACAGCACAATGCTGGTATGTTTTTGACAGGCCTTGTCGTTTTCATAATCTCGGTAATTATTGACCACCAGGATATTGACCGCCGGCAAACCGACGATCAGGCCGGCAATAATGATCAGGGGCCCTACTGTTCCGGCCTGGACATAAAAGGAGCCGGCCACCGCCACCAGGCCGAAAAAAATCAGGACAAACAAATCACCCAGGCCATGATAGGCCAGCGGCCAGGGACCAGCGGTATAGGCCAGCAGCGCCAGGACACAAACCAGGCCGAGGGGGATCATCGGCCAACCGCCATAATAGACCAGGCCAAGCCCGAACAGACAAGCCAGGGCAATCGCCAGCGCCGTGCCGATTAGCATGCTGCGGGGAGCAATCCAGCCGGAGGCAACCGCCCGGGCCGGGCCAAGCCGCTGGTCGTTATCGGTCTTTTTGACAAAATCGAAATAATCGTTACTGAAATTGGAGGCGATCTGCGCCAGCAGGGCAAACAGCAGGCACAGCACCGCAGGCAGCGGCTGGAAGTGGCCGAAGTGGCCGGCCAGAGCGGAAGCCACCAGCACCGGGACTGACCCGGCCGCGAGGGTTTTGGGACGGGCGGCCAGCAGCCAGGCGTGAAGGGAATCAGGCTTGACATCTTTCATGAGCTATCTTCTGCTGCCGGTCAACTGACGCTCTTCACGGCAGCGACGAAGAACGCGGTGGCAGCACCTGCCGAGGGGATCTGCAGCAGGCTTCACTCCACCAAAACAGAGATTGTTTCAACTCTTCATACCATAACGCACAAAAATTACTAGCTCCATGCAAAAGAAATCAGTGCTGCCCCCTGTCCTCTGCAAACGCTCATTGCTGCTGATTCGTTATGACTAATTTGCCCCCATTCGTGCTACAATCCTCGCTCCAAAACCCAGCAAAAGGATGAATGTTCACCATGCCACTGTTCCTGTCCCTCTGGATCAAACTTTTTTTTGTGCTGACCCCGTTTTTCGGTCTGACCATGTTTCTCAGCATGACGGAAGGCTATGAAGAAAGCCGGCGTAAAAAACTGGCCGCTTCCGTGTCCGCGGCCGTCGCCGTCAGTTGCCTGGTGCTGTTTTTTGTCGGTCAACAGATTTTTACCATTTTCGGTATCACCCTGGACGCTTTCCGCATCGGTGCCGGCGTCCTGCTCATGCTCTCTGGAATCAGCTTGGTTAACGGCAAAACCGCCGCCAGTACTGTCTCCGTCGGCAGTGATGATGTGGCCGTTGTTCCGCTGGCCATCCCTATTTTTGTCGGTCCTGCTACGGTCGGAACCCTGCTGGTGCTCGGTGCTGACCTGAACACCCTCACCACCAAAGCCATCGGCTCCCTGGCCCTGCTCAGCGCTGTCAGCTGTATCGGTGGCGTTCTGCTGGCTAGCTCTTTCATCAAGCGCTGCCTCGGCGGGCGCGGCATTATTATTCTCAGCAAACTGACCGGGCTGATCCTGGCAGCCCTTTCCGCCCAGATGATCATGATGGGAGTCCAGGGCTTTCTCGGCATCACCCCCTGAGGCGTGAGGCTTCCGCCGCGACAACGGAAAAGAGCCGTTTCCGGATGAAAACTAACTATCACCACAGGAGAACACCATGAGATTCCTTCGCACAGCACTACTTCTGGCCTTTGTGTCCGTCACCGCCATACCTGCCATAAGCATGGCTGCCAGTGATATTTCTCCCGCTAAAAGGGCCGCTATCATTCAGCTGATGGAAACCACGGGCTCAAAAAATATCGGTCTACAAATGGGCAACGCCATGATCCAAAACCTGGTCACAGCTATGAAAACAGGGAATCCCGACCTGCCGGACCGGGCCGTCGCCATCGTCGCAGAAGAGACCAGGAAGCTGGTCGAGCAGAGAATTGACGGCCTGCTGAAAACCATTGTCCCGATCTACGACCAATATTTCACGGCCGATGAGATCAATGAATTGCTGGCCTTTTACCAAACCCCCATTGGCAAAAAAACCATCTCGGTCTTGCCGCGCTTGACTCAGGCCAGTATGCTGGCCGGGCAGAAATGGGGGCAGGAACTGGTTCCCGAACTGGTTAAAACCCTTCAGGATCGCTTTAAGGCTGAGGGGATTGAGACCAAATAGAAAGGCCACTCGCAATGAGCCGCAACCGTGCCGGACTGGAGGCACGGCAGATTTAAATTAAGAACTCAATACTTTTAAAGGGAAATGATGGCTTCACCACTGTTCAGAATTATTGTCATTTTGTGCTCCCTTGGCGGAGCCGGGTATCAATTTTACCAGGGCAGCCAGAGCTGGATGTTTTATCTGGCCGCGGCCGTCCTCCTCTCCTATTACCATTTCCGCTTCGGTTCCGTGCTGATCGCCTACAATGCCTTTCGCCGTCAGAATTTCGCCATCATGCGCAAATTGATTGAGGCAACCTCAAAGCCGCAATGGCTGAGCCCTGCCAACCGCGCCTGCTATTATTTCCTGAAAGGGATTTTGGCCACCATCGATGAAAATTTCCAGGAGGCTAAACAGTTTTATCTGCAGGCTGCCAACGGCGGACTCAAAGCGGATCATATGAAATGCCTGACCTATTGCATTCTGGCAGACACCTCCCTGCACTTGGAGGAGCGGCAGGAGGCCGAAAAATTTCTGGCCAAGGCCAAGGAATTTCCCGAGCAGGATGATATCAAACCGATGATTGTAGAATTGGAAAACAAACTGGCGGAAGACAACGCCCCCGCATAGCCCGGTGGAACCTGCCATTCCACCATAAAATCAGCCCTTTAAGAGAGGACTTTACCACCCACATTCAGGAGCAATGCAATGAGTATATCCGAATCATTTCAAATCTTTCTGTCTGAAGCTCCCGAGCATTCGGTTGCTTGGCTGAACGCGGTGAAAGAATTTGACCAAGCCAGCGCCCTGGACCGCAAGACCCAGGAACTGGCTTATCTGGCCGTCCTGGCTTCGGCCCGGTTGACCTCGGGGATCCCCTTTCATACCAAAGCTGCCAAACGTTATGGCGCGTCTCGCGATGAAATCATTGCAACTATCCTGGTCGGCCTGCCTGCGGTTGGCAACTGCGTGATTCAGTCGCTTCCCATTGCCCTGGAAGCCTATGACGAAGTCGAACCGGAAGAAAGAAAGCCCTCAACCAGTTTTTGAACAAAGGTCCACAGCTCACCACAGGACGCGGTAGCCCCTTAACCCTTTACTCACAGGTGCAACCATGAGATTCAAAGGGCTCCATCACGTTGAGTTTTCGGTCTTGAATTATGAAGAGTCGGTGGAATTTTTCGACAAAATGTTCGGCTGGCTTGGCTACAAGAGCTTCTGGACATTGGATATCGGTTACCGATCAACCTATTACATGGCCCGATACCCGTTCTTTCACAGCTATATCGGCATCCAGCCCGCCACAGCAGGCCCGCGCTTGAATCATACCGAGCACAGCGCCGGAATCCACCATGTGGCCCTCTGGGCCAGGAGCAGGAAAGAGATCGATGCTTTTTATGCTGATTTTCTGCTCCGCAACCAGGTCGAAGTCACTGATCCCCCGGCCGACTACCCAAGCTATTCGCCGGGCTACTATGCCGTCTTTTTCAATGATCCGCTGACCGGCATTCATTTTGAGTTAAGCTACACCCCACTGCTTCCTTCCGTGACCAGTTTCCTCAGCTGGATCAGGGAATTGAAAAAGATCTGGAGGGAACATCCGGAATGGCCAAAGGCCCCTTGGCGGGAAGCGCTGCGCCAGTTGCCATCCCGCAAAGACCAACTGTGAGGAAAAAGATGCGCTCCATATTGAGCTTTTGTAACAGCACAACTTCGCTCCCCACGCCTCTCTCGACCTGCCCAGGCACGGGGCTGTTGACTTTGCTTATCACAAAGCTCTCCGCCCCCGCTCAGTGGAAATGTAAATCCCCGGTTCCAAGCAAGTAGGCCACCAACAATGGCTTGCCCCACGACACCGTGAAATGATCCCTTATTTCAAGTCCCTGTTTGGGGTAGGCGTTCGGGTCTGCGGCGAGGACCCGCCGGATATTATCCTTAAGAATCCTGATCAGCCGGGTATTATGAATGGTCTCGTAAGAAGCGTTTGAATCGACATTGACATAAAAAGAAATATTGTGGGTCGACGTACTGTAAACCAGGGAAATAGCAAAGTTCTCGGTGCCGACAGCGCTGACAAACTTACGCAGGCAATCAGCCAGCAGCGCATCCTGATGGTCCCACCAGAAAGCGATTTCGATGTCACCGTTCTCATCCTTTTCCTGCTGCAGATCGGCGATGAGCTGATCCAGGCTGATGTGCTCAGCTTCCAGGCTGGTGGTCATCTCATGGCTGTATGATTTTTCCGGATACCAGAAATTCATGCGGTTCCAATGGCGACCGCCGCTGGCGTATTTGCCGAACACATAGTAGCCGTCACCATCCTTGGACAGGTTCAGGTTGGCCATGCGCTGGCTGTGTTCAAATACCGAATCCACTCCGGCAACTCGGGAAAAAACATTCTCGGCAAAACCGGAAAGCGCATCACTAAATAATCCGGCACCGGCGGAAACGGACATCAACACGACAAAACTCATCCCCAAAACAATGCTCAGCCATTTTTTCATAGCGGGTTCTCCCTTTTTAGTAAATACCCGTTGTCAACTGCTCAGGACAGTGCCTGCAGCAGCATCTGTTCTTGCCCCAAGCGCTGCAGGGTCTGCGCTGCGGTCACTTTTGCTGCCCCTTCGGCGCCGTGCAGATGAGCATGCAAGAGCGACAGGGACGCCGGAGCCAATGCAGCCAGAGCCTCGCTGACCCGCGCCCTGATTTTCCAGTTGCCATCCCCCAGCAGCGAGTCCAGAAACGGCAAACCCGACATAAAACGCTGCCGAGCGATACGCTGCAGGACTGCCCCGCGCAGGCGGTCGTCAACCCCCGGAGCAAGCCATTGTTCCCAGGGCAGTTCAGCCAGCCCAGTCAGCAGCGCGGCTGCCCCGACCAGGGGATCGCGATGCGAATAAAGTGTCGCGATAACCTTCTCGTCCGCCGGAGTCAGGGCGAAAAAAGCCAGGCCCCCGAGGGCTTTTCGCAATAATGGCCCATCATTGCTGTGGGACAGAATATCCAACAGGATATTTTTCTCCGGCTGCATGTTTTCGCGCTGCATCCGGTCGAGCACCCAACAGACGTCGGCAGCGGCAAGTTCGGTCCAGTTTTCCAGGAACAGCCGAAGTACGGCCTCCCCCTGACGGCCAAGAATGCGCCGGACACTGAGTCGATAAGGGCCGGCCAGCTCCTTGCTCCATAATTTAAGATTGGCCACGCTTGGCAACGACAGCGGTACCTGGTGATCGGACAGGATAGCGACCCGCAACAGAACATCCGCAGCCAGCATGGACGAACAATCGCTGAGCAGATTGGCCGCCAATCGTTGGCGAACCAGGCGATCTTTGACCATGACAACCGAGCTCAGCAATTCTACGCGCTGAGTTGCGGGTAACCCGGCCAGGACATCGGCACAGATGACCAGGAGGGATTGGTCGTCACAACTGAGAAACTGCTCCTCGGCAACCACCACCTTTATGGGTTCATGACTTTGCAGAATAATCCAGGTACACAGCTTCAGCTCCGCCGGACTCGCCGCCTTCCGGTAGTGCTCATAGAGCAGAGCAATCAGCTCCGGATGGAGTTTCTTGCCCTTGCGGCAAAGTTCCGCAGTCTGCTGACAGAGCGCCTGTAAAACAGCCACCCTCAATTGTGGCTGTTTGCTCGCCAGATGACCAGCCAGCTCCGTCAGTGAAGACAGGTTCACAGCCATGCCTCAACCCTCCTGAATCAGCCAACCATGATCACCAACCATGGTGACCTTGATATCGGCGACAGAGGTACTTCCCTGGGTGTTGATGAGTTCATGGGTATAGGCCAGGCCGATGGGGGTGGTAAACCCGGACCAGATATCACCGGCGCCGAGGCGTTCATGCTTGCTGAGAGAGAAGATCTTCAACCAGCTGACTTTGGCATACCAGCCAAGGTCAAACTCGACGGCCGGGCGGTGATCAAACTCGACGCCCAAGCGGTTCGGCGCGGTGGTTTTCGCTTGCGCTGCTGCGGGCAGCTGGGCCGAGATACCGCTGCCCTCCTGGCTGACATCGGTCAATTCATACTTCTCCAAACCCCAATAGGCATTGATTCCGGATATCCGCAAAAAAGTAATGAATTTAACGCCCATGAGCGGACCGGTCTCCACGCTCGGCTTGATAAAACCTTTCAGCACCTTGTTTAATTTCAACGTCAATTCAATAAAGGGAGTCGTCTCCGGCTGGGCAACTTCAACTGCTGTACCGCCGACGGCTTCCGCGATCTGAACCAAGTCCCAGGACCCTTCAATCAGGGTGGGAAACTCCAGACCGCCCGGGAATAAGGCGCTGCTACTGATATGATCAGCTATCCCCTGATTGTAGGAACGGGGGATCGGCAGTTCGATATCCGGCAACACTTTCAGCACCTTGGAGAGGCCGGGCACAAACTTGCCCAGGCTGATGACTTTTTTGGCCAGATTATAGAGCATGGTCAACATATCAACCTGGGTCACCGAGTTCTCGCTGAAGATTTCGTGCCACGCCATTTCCCAATGCGCAGAGAATGGATGCCGCCACTCAAATTCAAAAGTTTCCCTTTTCAGCTGAATACCCAGGTTAAAGGTGAAGTCGACCCCGGCACCGATGAGCATTCCGGAAACAAAGTTGTCGGTGGTGATATCCAGCTTCATGGTATCACCATCGACATCCCCCTCCATCTCCATGGTTCCTGCCCAGTTCGGTCCAGCCAACCCAAATCCAAGGCTGAGTTGGGCGTCGGTCACAATCTTTCCGTGCAGAATGGAAACAGAAACATTCTTTTCGCTGTTGAAAAAATCGAAATCAAATGCCTTTGACCAATCCTTGGGAAAATGAAAATCCTGGTAAATCGGGATGCCATTATCATCGGCAATATTCGCGGTTTTACCGGTCGCGATTTTGGTCTTTGCTATTTCATACTGGGCCATGTCAGATCCTCTTTACGCTGGCATACCGACAACAACGGCAGAGGATTTGTCTACGAATTCACAGACAAATACCAGCCTGCCGTCGGCATCGATATGGTTGGTCGTGGTCGAGAACAGGATATGCTTCACGGGCGAACCGCCATCGGAAAGGGTATCTCCGGTGGACAGGATGAGCCGATGATTCTCACCGTCATAGGCATACAGATCCGTATACAGACCGTCGCGCGTGTCAGAATATTCACTGTAGTAAAAGACCCCGTCCGGACTGACACAACCCGGAGTAAAGGAGTCGATCTTGTCCCCCCGGAAAGTCACCTCATCGGTGGTTTTGATCACGACATCACCGGCGATCAGCGATTCCCGGTCGGGATCGGCAATTTTGCTGTAGACCGTTCCATCCGGAGCGACCCTGGGACCGTAATGAACCGTGGCGGTATGGATCGAATTGAGCATATTTGACCCGGCCGAAAGGAGCAGATGATCGTCAGGGTTGGCCAGATGCCCGCCGAGCAGACTGTTGACAGAACCATCGCTGCCCGCCTGATTGGCGCCAAGATAATCGCTCAGCCGATGCGACGCGGTCACCGAGAAATAGCCGTCAGCCAAATGATCGAGAATGCCGAAGCCAGTGAATTGTTCCTCGCTACTATTAAGATAATCGCCGGTACTCATCACCAGATTCGAATTGGCCAGCAAACCACCCGGCAAGTGAAAGATACTCGACTGCGGGGCGCTCCCGGTCAGGTGGTTGGCCGCGAACAAAAGGCTGTTGCCACCCCCCAGACTGACGTCGCCAATGATGCCGGTTGATTCATACAGGTCATTGTGAAAAACATCACCGACCCCGAGAATCCGCTCGAACCCGCTGCGGGCGGTGTTGAGATAAAGACCGCTGCCGTAATGCTGTTCACTGTTATTGGCCGGTTGGATCACCGCAGCAATGTTGCCATCCTCATTGACATCGTGGGCGACAAACTTTTTGACCACCCGGCCATCGGCCAGAATATCACCACTCAACAACGCGGTCAGTTCCTGGGAAATTTGTGGTTTGCTGCCGCTGAAGTCGACGTCAAATTGAAACAGCGCCTGGTTGCCATCCACGTCCAGAGCGTCAAAGGTGACGATGCCATCCTTGCTGAGATGCACGGATGAACCGAATTCGTAGACCCCAAAAGCGCGCGAACCAGTCCCGGCCTGTTCGCCTGCGGTTTTCAAACGGTAAAAATAATATCCGTTGGGGGTGCTGACACCGCCCCCTGATCCGCCATTGCCGGACCCGCATCCGGCCAGGATGACACCCCCCAGGGCACAGCTGGACAAGCGGATGAAATCCCTCCGACTGTAATCGGCCATCGCTTCCTTCCTTTCGAATCCCGGTTAAATTGAAAACGGCAGCGGTCTGCACCGCTCCTGCATACCTGCAGCTGTCGCGATCGTTACAGCTGCCTTAAATTTACCAAAATCAATGTGCAATGATTAATTTTAAAGAAAGGTAACACAGTACCGTTAATCGATCGTTAATCGGCACAAGGACATAAGCCAAATGTGGGGTGCAGCAGGAGTTGCCAACAAAGAGAGGATAAAAAATAGTTATTTATCAATGAGATAGAGATCACGCAAAGTCACTGGCCCGCGACTAGTGGCTCCGGCTGACGGGAGTTTTTTTGCGCCGCAGCCGGCCCAGTGAACAGCCGATCCCGACGATGCACAGGACACTGAATACCAGCAAGGCAACGTGCATACTTTTCAGAAAATCGGGCTGGGTTTGTGCTGTCACCGGTTGACCGTGCATCAGAAAGGAAAAAATCAGCGTGATGACCGTCATGCTCGAAACCATGCCCAGGGTGCGCATACTGGCGTTAAGACCTGAAGCAATCCCCAGGTAGCGCGGAGCCACACTGCTCATGATTATGTTGACATTGGGCGAAGAAAACAACGCAAAACCAAGGCCCATGAACACCAGCAGAGTCAGGATCATGGTCAGAGACGAGGAACTCGACAGCTGGGCAGCGACCGCCAGGCCCAGGGCACAGAAGGACATGCCCACGGTGGCCAGCAACGACGCCGGCAGCTTGTCGGAAAGACGCCCGCACAAAGGGGAAAACAGCGTCTGCACGATGGGCTGGATGATCAGGATGGTGCCGGCATGCTCCGGCCCCATCCCTTTGACATACTGCAGATAGAGGCTGAGAAAAAAGGTCACCCCGAAGGTTGCGGCATAGTTGAACAGGGCGGCCAGATTACTCAGGGCAAAGACGTAATTTTCTGTGAACAGTTTGACATTCAGCAGCGGGTAGCGGCTGCGCGTTTCAATGGTCAAAAACAGGCCAAACCCCACATTGGCAAGAATCACCAGCAGCCAGGCCCACCAGCCCCGGCTCAAGTTAGCCACCCCGACCACCAGCAGGATCACGGCCAGGCCGTAGACCCCGGCACCCCACCAGTCGAAGGGTTCCCCCTGGGCTGGCGCCCATTCCCCCTTGATTTTAAGACGCGTCACCAGCCAGGTCAGCAGACCGAGAGGGATGACCAGATAAAACAGGGAGCGCCAGCCGAACCAGGCCACCAGGTGGCCGCCGATAAAAGGCCCGCAGGAAATCCCGGCATAAACGCTGGCAACAGCGATTCCCAAAGCTTTGCCGCGCTCCTGTTCCGGGAACACCGAGACGATGATCGCCATGGTCGTCGCCATGACCATGGCCCCGCCGATCCCCTGCAGAAAGCGCATGACGATGACCGCCTCCACCGACCAGGCCTGGGAAATAGCCCCGCCAGTAATGGCAAAAATCACCAGGCCGACCTGGAACACCCTGCGCCGTCCGTGGATATCGCCGAACCGGCCCATGGCCAACAGAAAAATGGCCGACGACAGGACATAGGTGGTTTCGACCATACCCAGCTGCATGGCGGTTGCGGAGAATTCCCGTCCCATGACCGGCAGGGCAACCCCCACCGACGACATCATGAACGGCATCAGAAACTGGGCCACGCAGACCGCAAACAGGATCGCTGTCCGCGAAGACTCCTCTTCCTGATTCATTTCCGCTTCTTGCCCGATTTTTTCTGCTGACTTGCTTTTAGCAGATCGGCAAAGGTTCCCATCCCGCTGCTCGCGGGCTGATCCTGATAACTGGTCTCTTCGAGCTCGTCCTGTTTTCCGCCCATAGCCAAGGAAATCCGCCGCTCTTCCTGATCAATCTTTTCAACGGTAACGGTCAGCGCCTGACCAACCTTGAGCACATCCTGGGGATGTCGAATACGCTGTCCTTCTCCGAGCTTGGAAATGTGCAGCAGCCCGTCGATACCGTCTTCCAAAGTCACAAATGCCCCGAACTGGGCGAGCCGGCTGACCTTCCCCGGGTACTGGCCACCAACCCGATACAGGGAGCCGACCTTATTCCACGGATCGGCCTGGGTATCACGCAGGCTGAAGGAAAATTTGTTCTTGTCCCAGTCGATTTTCTTGACCGCGACCTCCAGTTCCTGACCGATATGCAGAATCTCGTTAACATCCTCTACCCGGCCGTAGCTGATTTCGGAAATCGGCAGCAAGCCTTCGATCCCGCCGATATCGACAAAAGCACCAAAAGCAAGGATATTGGTGACTTCCCCGCGCACCACCATCCCCTCTTTGAGGGTCTCCCGCAAGCTGGCGCGCTGTTGCTGCCGCTCTTCCTCCTGCAGAACCCGGTGGGAAACGACAATATTTCGGCCGCGCTCGCTGAACTGGGTGATCTTGAAGGAGAGGGTTTCACCGATCAGGTCGGCCGGCTCCCCTTTGCGCATTCCTGACTGGGAAAACGGGCAGAAAGCGCGGATATTTCCAGCCAGTTTGACTTCAAAACCGCCCTTGATCTCTTTTTCGATCTTCCCTTCCACCGGGATCCCGCCCTGAAAGGCATCTTCCAGCTGCTCCGTTCCCGAGCCGCTGCCACCGACCTTGGTGGTAAAGCGCAATTCGCCGCCGCTTCTTGACAGGAAGAAGACTGCAATCCGGTCGCCAACTGCATACTGCGGCTCACCATCAGCGTTCAACAGTTCCGCCGTAGCCAGCACCCCTTCCCCCTTCTGGCCGACATCGAGAAAGCTCCAGTCCTTACCGAGCTGCAGCAGGGTCGCTTCGATCTTCTGCCCCGGCTCGAGCAGCTGACCAACACCGCTCAGGCTGGCCTCGAACATAGCGGCAAAATCTTCTTCATCTTCATGCATGTCATCATTTTGATAATCGTCGCTCATGGCTCCATCCTTTGTTTGCTCACGAAAGAAGAAAGATTAGCCCTTTTTGCAGCCGGAGTAAATGCAGGAATTGAATTTTGTTTTTCGGTAAAGAGGTGCTATCTTTGGGGAAATGCGTAAGATTTCCGATAAGGATCGGCCGATGAAACCGACCAGCTGGCTAGAAAGCCTGAATTGCGCGATTGAGGGAATTCTCTGGGCGGCCCGCAGCGAGCGACATATCCGCTATCACCTCTGCGCCGCCCTGGCCGTTCTTTTTCTGGCCCTGTTTTTCAAGATTTCCGCCCTGGAATTTTTCCTGCTGGTGTTGGCCGCCGTGCTGGTGATCTTTGCCGAACTAATGAACACCGCCATCGAAGCGGTGGTTGACCTGGTCACCAACGAATACCACGAGCTGGCAAAACGGGCCAAAGATGTCGCGGCCGGGGCGGTCCTGGTGACCAGTGTCGGTGCGATGGTCCTCGGTTATCTGGTCCTGTCTGGACACATTTTCCCCCTCTTCGACAGTGGGCCGACCCTTGGCAAGGAGCCCCAGGGCACCATCCCGGTGGCTGCCCTGCTGATGGTCATTATCCTGGTCGTCCTACTTAAAGCGCGCTTTAGCCACGGCCGCCCGCTCCATGGCGGAATGCCGAGCGGTCATGCTGCGGTAGCCTTTTCCATTGCCACCTCGGCCCTGCTGTTCGGCGGCAATTTCCTGATCGGCCTGCTGGTCCTGCTGTTGGCGGTTCTGGTCAGCCAGAGTCGACTGCTGATGAAAATCCACTCCCCGCGTGAAGTCTTTCTCGGTGCCCTGCTCGGCACCGTCGTCACCCTGCTCAGCTATCTGCTCTTCGCCTGAAGAAGGGCTCGGCTCTCCGGCGGTGAGAAACCTCTTTTACATGGTCGGCAGCGGCTGAGGTTTGCTTTCCGAGCGGCTCAACACGGTGCTGTCCCCGGCTTTGGGGCTGGCATCGACCAGATTCAGCTCGCCGTAGGGAATTACCTGCTGCAGCCCGGCCTGGGTGTAACGGCTGGCCGCGTTCCAGAGCATCCAGCCATGACTACCGCCGGCGTTACTGGCGTTGATCTGGGCATTGATTTCTGCTGCCGTGAAGGAACGGTGATCAAAAGCGTAATCACGAAACGCCTGCAGCCAGGGGCGAAACCGCTGGGGCGCCAGGCCGGTCAGCAGCGCGGCCTTGCGAAGTGAATCAGCTATCACGGCATAGGAATTGGCCACCGGATTCCGATAGCCCGGGATACCGTTGGGAAAGCCAGAGGGGTAGAGCATGGGTGACAGGTAGTCGACATATTCGGCCAGGTCGGCCAGGCGCTGGCCAATTTTCTGGTCCTTGGGCTTCCAGCAGATATAACCGAAAATATTGGCCGAGGTCATCACCGGATATGCAGCCAGGCGCTGCCGGGCCCGGGCCAGGAAACCGTTGATGGCAGCAACTCGGTTGTCGCCGGTGTTTTCGCTGGAAAAGAGCAGATCGGATTTGGCCGGGAAGCGGATATAGTCGAACTGAATCTCGTCAAACCCGAGCCGCGCCGCCTCTTCGGCCAGGGCGATATTGTAATCCCAAACCTCTTCCCGGAACGGATCGCACCAGGACATTTTTTCCCGGTCCTCCCAGACACTGCCGGCTTCCGTTCGCACCGCCAGCTCCGGCCGACCTTTGGCGAGCCGATTGTCCTTGAACACCACGATCCGGGCGATGGTATAGATGCCATGCTCTTTGAGCTCAGCCAACAGGTCCGGCAGGTCTTTGAGGGTCCGCGCACGCTGCGCACCGACCTCGACGGACAAGGGCATGCCGGTACGAAAAGCGATATCACCGCGGGAGGATTTCAGGTCGATCACCAGCGCGTTCATTCCGGTATCGGCGAGCAACTGCAGCAGGTGGTTACGCAGATCCTGACTGGCTGCCGCCCAGTAGGACAGATACAGGGCTTTGGGAGTGATCGGCTGCAACGTCAGGTGTAAAGGAAAGGAAACAGGAACTTTTTGCGGCAGGTAACCAGGTTTGCGGACAATCAAGTGGGTGGCCATGGTGGCAAGACTGAAGCCACCATCCGCCGCGCTGAGCTGACTGTCATCGTCGGCCCAGATGCGCACATCGGCCAGGGGTTCACCGCTCACGGCATCCGCAACGGTTCCGAAAACATGTTCAACCTCGGCGCTTGCCGGACCGCTCCAGCAAAGCATAGCAACAACAATCAACCAGCTGAGCCACTTCACACTTGAGTCCTTCATCATCGCTTGCAAGATCGTCTTGATGATGAAGTCCAGCTTAAATTATTCCTTTCAAATAATAAATAGCTAATTTTAGAACAACAGCTCTTTCTCTTGTTCCAACAAGCGCCGCGCCCCGCTGACCAGCTGGGCGCTCAGGTGCTGCAGGGGCTCGGTGGTCAGATTCCAGCAATGCCAGTAGAGTTCGATAGTCAGGGTCGCTGCGGGAACGACCTCCTGTAAGGTTCCGTCCTTCAACAGCTTTTCAGCCTGCCAGTCGGGGACCATGCCGTAACAGTAGCCGGCGGCAATGACCTGGAGAAACTGTTCTGGAGCGGGAATATAGTGGGCGGCGAAATTGATCGGGTCACCGGAAAAGTAGCGCTCAACAAAGCGCTGCTGCAGGAGATCGTTGCGGTTAAAAATAACCGCTGGCGCCTGTTCCAGAGCGACCTTACTCAGTCCGGCAGGAAACCAGCGCCGACAGAATTCCGGTGTCGCGAGCAAGCGGTAACGCATGCCGCCCAAAGCCTCCACCCGGCAACCCTGCATGGGGCGCGGCTCATTGCTGACGCAGCCGACCACCTCCCCGTCACGCAGATAGCGATGGGTCTGCTCCTGATCGGCAACCCGCAGGTCGAGTAACAGATTCATCTCCTGCAGCACCGGCGCAGCCGCGGCGACGAACCAGAACGCCAGGCTGTCGGCGTTAATCCCGATAGTGAGGGATTGCGGCCGGTCCAGCGGGGTCGCGGTCAGCTCCAGGGCCAGGCCGTCCTCCAACATCCTGACCTGCTGATAGTGCTTGAGCAAGGTGCGACCGGCCGCGGTCGGTTGCGGCGGATTGGTACGGGTCAGCAACACCTGGCCGCAACTGTCCTCAAGTTGGCGAACCCGCTGGGAGATCGCCGACTGGGTCAGATAGAGGACGCGGGCGGCCCGTTCAAAGCCGCCTTCTTCGACCACCTTGGCCAGGGCCTGCAAAAGTTTGTAATCGATCATCTGTAAACATTAGCAAATCTGATGATATCCGAAAATAATTAATTTTACTTTTGATCCAAGCCGGCTTAGCGTCTTCAGGCAACCGTTTTCATCACCATGGAGGACCAGTATGTGGCCATATTTACAGGGTATCGCCATCGGCGGCGGGCTGATTATCGCCATCGGCGCCCAGAATGCATTTGTTCTCTCTCAGGGCATCAGGCGCAACTATGCGCTGCAGACTGCGGTGGTCTGCAGTCTCTGCGACGCCGTGCTGATTCTGGCCGGGGTCAGCGGTGTCGGTCGATTGATTGCCGCCAGCAGCTTCTTGACCCGCCTGGCCAGCTGGTTCGGCGCCCTGTTTCTGCTCTGGTACGGCAGCCGCTCGTTCCGCTCCGCGCTCCGCGGCGGCCGCCTGGAGGACAGCGGCATGATCATAACCTCAAGGCGGAAAATGCTGCTCATGACCCTGGCCCTGACCCTGCTTAACCCGCATGTCTATATCGATACCATCATCCTCCTCGGCGGGATCAGCGGCCAGTTGGCCGCGGCGGAACGCCTGCAGTTTGCCGGCGGCGCCATGACCGCCTCCGTGCTCTGGTTTTTCAGCCTCAGCCTGGGTGCCGGTCTGCTCGCTCCGCTGTTTCGCAGCCGCCTGGCCTGGCGTTGCCTGGACGGTCTGGTCTGCTTGATGATGTGGAGTATTGCCCTGTCGTTGCTCTGGCCGCAACTGCAGCAACTTTCCGGCTGAAAAGCTTTACTTGCGGGGATTGCCCGAGTAGACTTGCAGATTAACCTTGCGAGGATACCATGAGCAAAACAGCCACTCATCCGTTTGACAAATTGACCCCGGACTTCATCATGGATGCGGTCGAATCGCTGGGTTATCGTTGTGATTATCGCATTCTGACTCTCAACAGTTACGAAAATCGGGTCTACCAGGTCGGCATCGAAACAGGGTCTCCGCTGATCGTCAAATTTTACCGCCCGGGGCGTTGGAACAAGGCCCAACTGACCGAAGAGCAACTGTTCACCTTTGAACTGGCTGCTCACGAACTCCCGGTGGTCGCTCCGCTCAAGGACGCGGCCGGTGCGGCGCTGCATCGGTTTCGCGGTTTTTACTTCAGCCTCTCACCGCGCAAAGGCGGTCATTCCCCGGAACTCGACAATCTTGAGCATCTGCAGGTGATCGGCCGCTTACTCGGCCGGATTCACGCGTTGGGCGCCAACAAACCATTCAAGCACAGACCGGCCCTTGACCCACAGAGTTTCGGTTATGACTCTGCCGACTTTATTGCCGAGCATTTTATTCCCCGAGATTACAGCGATGCCTACCGCTCCCTGACTCACGACTTGCTGGGTATTATCGAGCAACGCTTTACCAGCGTCGCCCCGCGGTTGATTCGGGTTCACGGCGACTGTCACAGCGGCAACATGCTGTGGCGAGACGATGCACCCCACTTTGTCGATTTTGATGATGCGCGGATGGCGCCGGCCATTCAGGATTTATGGATGCTGCTGTCCGGAACAACCGATCGGCAACGCCAGCAACTTGACAAGATTCTCAGCGGCTACTGCCAGTTTTTTGATTTCAATCCAACCGAGCTGCAACTAATCGAAGCGTTGCGCACCCTGCGCATGCTCCATTACAGCGCCTGGCTGGCAAGGCGCTGGGACGACCCGGCCTTTCCCCGCACCTTCCCCTGGTTCAATAGTATTCAGTACTGGGGCGAGCATATTCTCGAACTCCGGGAACAGCTGGCGTCACTGCAGGAAGAACCGCTGCACCTTTAGCAAACGCTTCAAGACCGCCTGCTGAAGACCGCTCTTTCAGAATAGTTTTGTCAGATTGAAAACGAGCGGTTTTTCGTTGGGACCGGGAAATCAAGAGTTTGCGCAAAGGAACTCATCGTTACACCGCACAAAGTCAGTCTGCGGATTGACGCCTCGACAAAAAAGCCGCATCCGAAAAAAGCCCACCGGCGAGAGAAAAGACGGGATGAACAATCTTAAAGACGCATATTCTGCCCGCAGGGTCACCGTTCGGTGAGCAGAGCAGAGGTTTTTGCGGCCATGATAAAATCGTTTTCATGAAGCCCGCGAATTTTGTGGGTCCACCACTTCACCGTCACCTTCCCCCATTCGGTAATCAATTGCGGATGGTGCTGCTCAGCTTCAGCCAATTCACCGACTTGCTGACTGAAAGCGAGCGCCTGACGAAAATTATTGAAATGGAAAACCCGACTTAAACAAGCCACGCCTTTGTCGTCAACTACCCGCCACTCGGGAATCTCCATCAGTAGCGAATAAATCATTTCTTCACTCAATGGAGCGGTGCCTACCCGGCAAGGGGCACATTGCTGTTTAACCAAATCTGCCATTCCGCCTCCTTTCCCGAGCCGCTGCTGAGCGCCTCCGAAAGAGGTTTACTACCACCCCAGTTATTCGCTGCAAGTTTAGTATAAAGCAGGCCTCCGGGGAGGGGAAGACGCCGACCTCAAGAATAAATTACTTTTTTTGTCACAATTTGACCCAGGTCAAGTTTTTCCTCCTCAGGCTCGGTTATGGTTGGCCCATCAACACCAAGCAAAAGGAGAACCAACATGAATCTGCCAGCAGCAATCGGCGCTCAGCCGATCAACAAGGTTATTGCCGACCATCCGCAGATCGGTGTCATCCTCAATCAATATGATATCGGCTGCGTGACTTGCGGTGTCGGTATCTGCCTGGTCAACGATGTGGTCAGCATCCACGCCCTGGGGGCTGAAATAGAACAAAAAATAGAACGGGAAATCAACACCTATTTAACCAATAAAGGAGTTTGAACAATGGCTGATCTTGCCTGTGGATGTCCCGGAGCTCAGGTCCGGACCCTGGAGAATATTGAGCAGCAGGAAAACACTTCGTCAGCGCGGCTGGTTTCGGAGCTGCGTCAATGGCCGACCCAACTGCAACTGGTTCCGCCGACCGCTCCTTACCTGGATCATGCGCACCTGCTCATCGCGGCCGACTGCGTCCCCTTTGCTTATGCCGAATTCCATCGCGACTTCATCAAGGGGCGGGTGCTGGTCAATGCCTGCCCCAAACTGGATGACAACAGCAGCTATATTGACAAGCTGGCCGACATCATTGCCCGCAATACCATTCAATCGGTTACGGTGACCATCATGGAAGTCCCCTGCTGTCGCGGTCTGGCCATGTTCGCCGAGCAGGCGATTGCCAAATCAGGCCGGGAGGTCCCCCTTAATGTCGTCATCATCGGTGTCGACGGCCAGAGAAGGAATTAACGATGAAGACAGATGTGACCAAAATCATGGTCGACGAGCACTGCTTCATCCTGCGGATGATCACGCTGCTGGAAAAAAATACGGCCCTGATGGAACAGGGGCGGTTCAGAAACTGGACCTTTTTTATTGATGCTATCGATTTTATCCGCAACTATGCCGATCGCTTTCACCATGCCAAAGAAGAAGCCGTGCTCTTTGTCGAACTGGTCAAGAACGGTATGCCGGAGAAACAGTCACCCATTGAAGCCATGCTCATAGAGCACGATCAGGGGCGTGCCTATCTGCGCGCCATGGAAGCAGCAGTTATAAAAGCGCAGAACGGGGAAACCGGGATGATCCCCGTGATTGCCGCCAATGCCTCCGGCTATGCCGAACTTCTACGTAACCACATCGACAAAGAGGACCGCATTCTCTATCCCCTCGCCGAACGGGTTTTGCCGGAGGACATCCGCGCCGACATGTTGCGAGCCTATGCCGCGACCTGCAACCTGGAAACAGAGGCAAAATATCTGCGCCTTGTTCTGCATTATGAACAACAGGTCTGAGCTGACAAGATGGGGGAATGTTGAAGCAAAGGAAATGGCTGCCCGTAACTCATGGGGTTCGGGCAGCCGCTGATTCTTTTAGCCTGACTTGATATAATTGGTCAGTTGATTAATAAGGAATTCTTTTTCCTCGATCGTTGCCTTGACCAGGTCGCCGATGGAAACCAACCCGAGCAGCTCGCCATCCTTGAGCACAGGCAGGTGGCGATGGCGGATTTCGGTGACCAGGGCCATGCACTCTTCAACCGTATTTTCCGGCTGGATGAAATAGAGGGTCTTTTCCATAATGGCATGGACCGGCGTGTCGAGGGAGGACATCCCCTTGAGAATGATTTTCCGGGCATAATCCCGTTCAGACATGAGACCGACCACCGTCCCATGTTCGTCCGTGACCACCAACGCGCCGATATTTTTTTCGGCCAACTTGTTCAAGGCCGTATAGACGCTTTCATGCTGCTCAATGGTGTGAACTTCCCTGCCCTTCTCCTGGAGAATATCCTTTACAATTTTCATAACACACCTCCCGCCGTTGGAAAAATGGTCTTTGTCAAAGTCTACCTGGTCAATAAACTATGTCAAACCAGGCTCCAGTTCAGCAACTTTTACTAAAAAGTGCCTTTTGTCGTTTCGCCGGGAGACCCGACCCGGGGTTCTCTGCTATAATCTTTTCGTTCATCTCTTCGGCAGAACAGGCAACCTTATCAGGCGGTTGAAAAACAACCTGTCATTCTGTGCCGGGCCGATAAAAACATTGTCATGACGACTTAACAACAACCTCATTTTTATGGCAAAGTGGTTGGAAATATCATTTTCAAGCCGCTTAATGCGTTGATAACACAGGAGGGTTATGTTCAAAATCAGCAAAGGACTCTCTCTGCCTCTTTGCGGCGAACCCGGCACGCAGATTGAGACCACCCCACAACCCAGGCAGGTTGCCTTACTCGGTTGCGATTACCAGGATATGAAACCGACCCTTCAGGTTGCTGAAGGGGATCAGGTCATGCTCGGCCAACCGCTGTTCACCGACAAGAAAAATACCCGTGTGGTCTTTACCGCGCCGGCGGCCGGTAAAGTTATCGCCATCAACCGTGGCGAACGACGGGCCTTCCAGTCGCTGGTCATTGCGACAGACGGGAGTGCCGAAAAAACCTTTTCCGCGACCCCGGCCAACCGCCTTTCCCGGCTCACGGCTCCGGATATCGAACAACAGCTCCTCGATTCAGGGCTGTGGACCGCTTTTCGCACCCGTCCGTTCAGCAAAATCCCTGCGCCGGAAACGCGGCCTACCGCACTGTTTGTGACCGCACTCGATACCAATCCGCTGGCTTTGGACCCGCAGCTGGCCATCGCCGAAAAAACCGCTGAATTCAGGGCTGGACTGACCGTACTCAGACGCCTGATTGAAGGGCGAATTCATCTGTGTCAGGCCCCCGGAGCCCAGCTCCCCTGCCCGGAAGGGATCAGCGTCAGTGAATTTTCCGGCCGCCATCCGGCGGGACTGGTCGGCACTCATATTCATCTGCTCGAACGAGTCGACCAGCGACATACGGTCTGGCATCTCGGCTATCAGGATGTCATTGCCATCGGTCACCTATTTTTGACCGGCCGTATCCTTACCGAACGACTGGTTGCCCTGGGTGGCCCCGCGGTCCGCAAGCCACGCCTGCTCAGGGTGCAGACCGGAGCCTGCCTGAGCGAGCTGCTTGAAAACGAGCTGACCGAGGGGGACAATCGAATTATCTCCGGCTCGGTCCTGGCCGGGCATCGGGCCACCGCGGAAACTGATTTTCTCGGCCGCTATCACACCCAGATTTCCGTGCTTGGCGAAGACCGCCAGCGTCATTTCCTGGGCTGGCTGATGCCGGGCTTCAACCGCTTTTCCAATAACCGGCTGTTCGCTTCAAGCCTGCTGCCACGGCGGCCGCTGGCGCTGGGCACCAACACCCACGGCAGCATCCGGGCGATGGTTCCCATCGGCGCCTTTGAAAAGGTCATGCCCCTCAATACCAAGATCACCTGGCTGTTGCGGGCATTGCTCACCCTGGATACCGACCTGGCGCAAAACCTCGGCTGTCTTGAACTGGATGAAGAGGATCTGGCCCTGTGCAGCTTTGTCTGTTCCGGGAAAATCGATTATGGCTTCCATCTGCGGCAGACCTTGCAGAAGATAGAAAAAGAGGGATGATGAAAGCACTGCGCGATATGCTCGATAAACTGCACCCCCACTTTTCCAAGGGGGGGAAATTAGAACGCTTCTACGGACTCTACGAAGCCGCGGACAGCTTCCTCTATACACCCGGCGAAGTCACCGGTTCCGCCCCCCATGTGCGGGATGCCATGGACCTGAAAAGGGTGATGATCACGGTGGTGATCGCCTTGCTCCCCTGTTTTTTCATGGCCATGTGGAATACCGGCTATCAGGCCAACAGCGCCATGCAGGCCACCGGCGGCACCATCTCCGGTTGGCGCGGCGCCCTGCTCGGGATGCTCGGCTACAGCGCCAACCCCGACCTGTTCTGGGATAACCTGCTTCTCGGAGCGAGCTGGTTTATCCCCATCTACCTGGTCACCAATATTGTCGGCGGCATGTGGGAAGCCCTCTTCTCGATTATTCGCGGCCATGACCTCAACGAAGGATTTCTGGTCACCGGGTCGTTGTTCCCCCTGATCTGCCCGCCGACCATGCCCCTCTGGCAAGTGGCTCTAGGGATCTCATTCGGGGTGGTTATCGGCAAAGAGATCTTCGGTGGCACCGGCAAGAACTTTCTCAACCCTGCCCTGGCTGGCCGCGCCTTCCTGTTCTTTGCCTACCCGGCGCAAATCTCCGGGGACAAGGTCTGGGTCGCTGCAGACGGCTTCAGCGGCGCGACGGCCCTGGCCCGGGCAGCGGAGGGGGGCGTCGCCGCCGTCACCCATACGGTCTCCTGGCTGGACGCCTTTCTTGGCACCATGCCGGGCTCCATGGGCGAAACCTCGACCCTGGCCTGCCTGTTCGGGGCCGCGGTGCTGATCATCACCGGGGTCGGTTCCTGGCGCATCATGTTGTCGACCCTGCTCGGCGGTGGGGCTCTGGTCTTGCTTTTCAATAGCGTCGGCAGCACCACCAACCCAATGTTCGCCCTTGGTCCGCAGTGGCACCTGGTGCTCGGCGGGTTTGCCTTCGGCCTGGTGTTTATGACCACCGATCCGGTTTCCGGGGCCATGACCGAAGAGGGAAAATGGATTTACGGTTTCCTGATCGGGGCCATGTGCATCCTGATCCGGGTCGTTAATCCGGCCTTTCCGGAAGGGATGATGCTGGCGATTTTGTTCGGCAATGTGTTTGCCCCGCTGATTGATCAGCTGGTGCTCAAAGTTCATATCAAGCGGAGGTTGCGGCATGTCAAAGGATAGTACCGGTCGGGTCCTGATCGTCGCGTTTCTGCTCTGCATTGTCTGTTCGATTCTGGTGTCGGCCGCCGCGGTCGGTTTGAACGCCCGCCAGGAAAAGAATAAAAGCGAAGAGAAACGGAAGAATATTCTCCAGGCCGCCAATCTTTACGAGGCCGGGGTGCCCATCGATGAGCAGTTCAATAAAATTGAACCGCGCGTCGTCGATTTGCAAACTGGCCAATTTACCGACCGCTTTGACCCCACCACATTCGACTCCAGGGTCGCGGCTCGGGATCCGAAGCTCAACTACCAGATCCCCGGCAATGAAGATCTGGCCGGAATCAAGACCCGCTCACGCTACAAGGATGTTTATCTGGTCATGGACGGTCAGCACCTGCAACAACTGATTCTGCCGGTTCATGGCAAAGGACTGTGGTCGACCATGTACGGCTTTATCGCTCTGTCCGGAGACCTGAACACCGTCAATGGATTTGGCTTTTACGAACACGGCGAGACCCCTGGGCTGGGTGGCGAAATCGACAATCCCAACTGGAAAAAACAGTGGCGTGGCAAAAAGATTTACGGCCCCGGGGAGAAGGTGAAAATCCAGGTCATCAAGGGAATCGTGGATAAAAGCGATCCTCAGGCGGAATTTAAAGCGGATGGTCTGGCCGGTGCCACTCTGACCGGCCGCGGTGTCGACCATCTGCTCAAGTACTGGATGGGCGCGAACGGCTACCTGCCGTTTCTGGAGAGGTTGAAGAAAGAAGGAGTCAAGCCATGAGCAAAGCCAAGGACGTTTTACTCGATCCCCTGTTCAATAAAAATCCGATCGGACTGCAGATTCTCGGTATCTGCTCGGCCCTGGCTGTGACCTCCAAACTGGAAACCGTCATCGTCATGTGTCTGGCCGTCACCTTTGTGGTTGCCGGCTCCAACTTTTCGGTCAGTCTGATCCGCAAACAGATCCCCGGCAATATCCGGATCATTGTCGAGATCACCATCATCGCCACCCTGGTCATTATCGTCGATCAGTTTCTCAAGGCCTATGCCTTCAGTGTCAGCAAACAATTATCGGTGTTTGTGGGGCTGATCATTACCAACTGCATCGTGCTGGGCCGGGCCGAGGCCTTTGCCATTAAAAACCCGCCGGGCTTGAGTCTGCTCGACGGTATCGGCAACGGTATTGGCTACAGCCTGGTCCTGTTGTTGGTGGGTTTTCTCCGCGAGCTGTTTGGGGCCGGCAAGCTGCTTGGTTTCACGATTCTGCCCAGTACCAATGACGGCGGCTGGTACCTTCCCAACGGGCTGATGCTGCTACCGCCAAGCGCCTTTTTTATCATCGGCCTGCTGATCTGGCTACTGCGGACCTGGAAAACCGATCAGATCGAAGAGGAAAACTAAGATATGGAACATTATCTGAACATCCTGATCCGCTCGATCTTCATCGAGAACATGGCGCTGGCCTTTTTCCTTGGCATGTGTACCTTTCTGGCGGTTTCGCGCAAGGTCGATACCTCCATCGGCCTGGGGGTTGCCGTGGTCGTGGTCCAGACCATTACCGTGCCGGCCAACAACCTGATTTATCAGCATCTACTCAAAAGCGGCGCCCTGGCCTGGGCCGGGTTCGGTAAGCTGGATCTGACCTTTATCGGCCTGATTTGTTATATCGGCGTGATCGCCGCAATTGTCCAGATCCTGGAAATGGTGCTGGACCGCTTTGTCCCTGCTCTGTATACGGCGCTGGGGATTTTTCTGCCGCTGATTACCGTGAACTGCGCCATTCTTGGCGGTTCGCTGTTCATGGTCGAACGTGACTACAATTTTCCGGAAAGTGTGGTCTTCGGATTCGGTACCGGCGTCGGCTGGGCGTTGGCCATTGTAGCCCTGGCCGGGATTCGGGAAAAAATGAAATATGCCGACGTTCCACCGGGACTGCGCGGGCTGGGAATCACCTTTATGATCGCCGGCCTTATGGCTATGGCGTTCATGGCTTTTTCGGGAATTCAACTTTAAGGTGGTGCAATGACTGAAATCGGCTTAGGTGTCCTTATTTTCACTGCAATTGTTATGCTCCTGGTCGGGTTTATCCTGCTCACCAGAGCTTGGCTGATTCCATCCGGGGATGTCACTCTAGATATCAATAATGACCCCGATAAAAGACTAACCGTCAAACCCGGCGGCAAACTCCTGGGGACCCTGGCGGACAATGAAATCTACATTCCATCCGCCTGTGGTGGCGGCGGAACCTGCGCCCAATGTCGGGTGAAAGTCAAAGAAGGCGGCGGTGATATCCTGCCCACAGAGACCGCCCATATCAACAAACGGGAAGCCCGTGAAGGCTATCGGCTGTCTTGCCAGGTCAGCGTCAAACAGAATATGAAACTGGAAGTACCAGCGGAAATATTCTCCATCAGCAGGTGGGAGTGCACGGTGCGCTCCAACGAAAGCCGGGCCACCTTCATCAAGGAACTGGTGCTGGAACTGCCACCAGGCGAGGATCTCGATTTCCGAGCCGGCGGCTATATCCAAATTGAGGCCCCGCCCCATACCTGCGAATACAAATCGATGGAGATTGCCGAGCGTTTCAAGGGCGATTGGGACAAATACAATCTCTGGCAGTATACCTCGGCGGTTGAGGAACCGGTCATGCGCGCCTATTCCATGGCCAACTATCCCGAAGAAAAAGGGATCGTCATGCTCAACGTCAGGGTCTGTCCGCCCCCGCCCTCGGTTCCAGAGGCGCCACCCGGACAGATGTCGTCCTTTATCTTCAATTTAAAACCGGGTGACAAAGTTTTTGTGTCCGGCCCTTACGGCGAATTTTTCGCCAAAGAAACCGACGCCGAGATGATCTTTATCGGCGGCGGCGCCGGCATGGCGCCGATGCGCTCGCATATTTTCGATCAGCTCAAGCGATTGAACTCAGACCGCAAAATCTCCTTCTGGTACGGCGCCCGCAGTCGACGCGAAGCGTTTTATGTCGAAGAGTTCGATCGCCTTGCCGCAGAACACGACAATTTTGAATGGCACCTGGTCCTTTCTGAGCCGCTGCCTGAAGATAACTGGCAGGGTGCCACCGGATTTGTCCACGAGTACCTTTGTGAAGAATACCTCTCCGGACATCCGGCCCCCGAAGATTGCGAATATTACCTGTGCGGGCCGCCGATGATGAATAAGGCCGCCACAGACATGCTTTACAACCTGGGCGTGGAATACGAAAACATCATGTTTGACGATTTTGGAATCTAAGCCGCGGGAGAAGACCCTCTCGGACCTTTCCGGCATTGTTGCCCAGGGTGCTTTTTTCCAGCCTTCCGAAATCAATAACGGCTAACCTGGTTACGGATTTTGCCTGCCCAGTCATGGGCTCTACAGGTTGTTTGTTTAAGCCTGCCAAAGGAGTGATGTCATGCGTTACGAACAAACGCGGGAAATCCTGCAAAAGCTCGCCCCGGACTACCATCGTAAAGTGAGTCTCTTTTACGAGCAGCTCGCTGAATGCAAGGTTGCGCCGCGGGTACGGCTGATGCTCGACTACCTGATCGACCATGAACAACAGCGCGCCGTGGCTCTGGACGAGTTCTGCCAGGAGGCCCCCAAGCAGGTTCTTGATTACTGGTTCAAAGGCGTTGAAATCAATTTTCCGCGCCCCAAGGCCGACCTGTTGCCAGAGACGGCCGGAAGTGACCTGGATCAACTGATCAGTGCCGCTATCGGCTATAAAAAGGAACTGATCAGCTATTTCGATCACCTGCTGGAACATTCGACCAGCCCGGCGCCCACAAATCTGATAATTACCCTGAAAACCCAGGAAGAAAAGGCCATGAAGCGGATGATCCGGCATTCTCAGGGCCTGGCCGACCTTTAATAAGAGACATATGAGACAATTTTTACAGCTTTTTCTATTCTTCGGCCTGGTCTTTACTCTTTCCTCCTGCCAGCGGCAGACTCCCCCGGAAGCGTTCCACTTAGGTGGGGAAACCATGGGGACAACCTGGTCGGTAACGGTTCACCCCGACAGCTCGACGGCAAACGCTCCGGCCTTGCAAAACCTTCTGCAAGAGAAGCTCAATACGATCAACCATTTGATGTCTACCTATGACCCCGAGTCCGAAGTGGCGCGATTTAATAAGCTGCAATCTGACGCCTGGTTTCCGATTTCCGTCGATACCTACCTGGTGATCAGCAGGGCACAAAAGATCAGCGCACTGACCGGTGGGGCCTTTGACATCAGCGTGGGTCCGCTAGTTGAACTCTGGGGGTTCGGTCCGCTTGAGCGTCAGCAACATATCCCGACGGAAGAGCAGGTCCAACAGCTGCTGAAGCGAATCGGCTATCATCATCTGGAAATAAAGGCACACCCGGCTGCAATCCGCAAACTTACTCCGGATCTGCACATCGATTTGTCCGCTATTGCCAAGGGTTATGCCGTTGATGCTCTGGCCAAACTACTCAAGGACCAGGGCTACAGCAATTTCCTGGTTGAGGTCGGCGGGGAACTGCAGATCTCCGGTCAGCGTGATGACGGCGGTCCCTGGCGTATCGCCATCGAAAAACCGGTAGAGGATGTTCGTGAAGTGCAAACCATTTTCGCCTTGACCGACACGGCGGTGGCCACCTCCGGCAACTATCGCAATTTTTTTGTGGAGAACGGCCAGCACTACGCCCATACCATCGACCCGGTCAGCGGCCGGCCCGCTCGCCATAAGCTGGCTTCTGCCACCATTCTCGATCCAGACTGCGCCCGGGCCGATGCTTTGGCCACCGCCATGATGGTCATGGGGGAAGACAGGGGTCGGCAATTCTGCGAAGATAACAATATCCCGGCTTACTTCCTGATTCATGAGGGAACCGGTTTAACCAGCTACTCCAGTCCGGCCTTCAAGCGTTTTACGGAGAAGATGAAACATGATTGAATATATTGCCGCCTTGATCATTTTTTTACTCGCCTTTGCCGGTCTCGCCGCCGGTCTGCTGATGCGCCGCAAAGGTTTGCGCGGCGGTTGTCATAGCTCCGGCGGGACCTGCCATTGCGACACCAGTGCCAAAGATCATGAGTGTCGTTGCGAATCGGACCACGTCCATTCTTGATTTGACCAGCAGAGCAGTCGGTCTTCTGCTCTGCTGGCTCCTCTGTTAAACCGCCTCTTTTCTTCCTGTAAGCCGGTATTCAGCTCATTTTTAATCTGAAAACTTAATGATTGCCATCCAGTGTTTCTGGATGACAACTAGCTAGTCTTATTGATCTAAACACATCACCAGTGGTGTTTATATCGAAATGCAACATGTTACATATTGCATTTCGATATTGCTAACTGTATGATTTTTGGTCAATGCCTTTATTGCAAGGAGCAGAAATGGTGCAAATTGGCTCTCATGCAGAGCGGATCGATATTCCCAGCCTGGGGGATGAATGTTATCGCCGGCTGAAATGCGACATTGTCAACGGTCACCTGGACTGGGGGACCAAGCTGAATGTTGTGGAACTGGCAAACCGTTTTGGCATCAGCCGCTCCCCGGTGGTCAAAGCCATTGATCGGCTGGCCATGGCCGGGTTGGTCAGGATCTTCCCGAACAAAGGGAGCTTTGTGCTGATCCCGACCGCAGAACAGATCAGCGAAACCCTGGAAGCCGCAGAAATCCTGGCGACCTCCCTCTACCGCCTGGCATTCGCAAAAAATCGTGCTGATCTGGTCATCGACCTGGGTCAGCTGACTTTGCCGGTGAAACAGAAATTGGAACAGCGAACAGACCTAACTGTCCGGGAATATTTTGAATATGAGCGGGAGTTTCAGCAGATCCTCTGTTATTACGCTCGAAATGACCGTTTAAGCGAACTGTATCAGGTCCTCTGCGCCCAGGTCGAATTGCTCAGCGTTCACTCCCTGAGCACCGAGCAGCTGGAACACGCGGTTTACAATCATGCTGCGGTTATTGAATGGCTGGCGGCTGATCAACCCGATCAGGCGCTCAAAGGGGTCAGCAAACAGTTCCAAACAACCCAACAGCGAATCCTCGTCTACCTCGCAAACCATGAAGGAGAGTTTATTTATCGCTGATCGGTCGCGGTGCCAGTTCATCCGCAACCGGTAGTTGCCGGATCACAAAAAAGGGGATTCCTTTGCTGATCAACATTGATTATCCTTAGGAAACAAATATTTTTCAGAATATTATTAAAAATTATGGGCGAGAGTGGCACTTTGGAAGACTGACTCAGCCATCGAAAAATAAAACCGGACAGCTATATTATAAAATCCATCAACCGATCGGTATCCGCCGCCGGAAAATCAATTTGAATGTTCAATAGCTGATTGATAACAACAAGCAGAATTAAGACGATCAGGCCTTCATTCTTGATTTGCCCCGGTCAGGACAGAACTCGCAGAAAAAAGCTGTTTCTAGGCATCTGCCCCTGAAAAACCGCCATTATTATGTTGCTCGCAAGGAAAGGTAAACGTGTGAAGAATCCAATGGAAGATCCTTGCCATCGAACCACTGCTGTGCCAGCACCGGCAAAACCCACCTACCAACAACTGCTCGATCGGGTCCAGGAGCTTGAAGAGAAAGAAAAAATGTTCCGCTCTCTGGCCGACAATACATCCGATCTTTTTTACCGGGCCGACCTCAACGGTAACCTCATTTACCTGTCCCGCTCGGCCTACGAGTTAACCGGTTATACCCAGGAGGAATGCCTTGGTCTGGATATCGCTGAAAGTTTCTACCTGATTCCTGAGGAGCGCGAAAAGTTCCTTGCCATGCTCCATAAACAGGGGCGGGTAGAAAACTTTGCAGCAAGCCTGAAACGCAAAGATGGCTCCACCTGGTGGGCGATGACGAATGCACACCTTTTTTATGACGCAGACGGCAACATTGCCGGCGTAGAAGGGGTTACCCGGGACATTACCAAACAACAGCAGGCCATGCAGGCGATTGTCCGGGAAAAGGAAAAAGCCCAGCTTTATCTTGATATTGCCGGAGTCATGTTTGCGGCACTGAACAGACAGGGCGAAATCATCCTGATGAACAAGAAAGGGCACGAGATCCTTGGTTACCCGGAAGGTACGCTGATCGGCCACAATTGGTTTGAACTCTGCCTTCCTGCCTCGGTCCAGTCTGAAGTCAAGGAAGTCTTGCAGCGGCAGATGTCAGGAGAATTCAAACCCCTTGAATTTTACGTAAATCCGGTCCTGGATAGTTCCGGAGCAGAACGGATCATCGCCTTCCACAACAGCCTGCTTCACGATGAAAATGGGATCAGCGGCATCCTTTTTTCGGGCGAAGACATCACCGAACGCAAAAAAGCGGAACGACAACTGCAGGACAGTGAGCATAAATTCAAAACTACCTTTATGACCAGCCCGGACGCGATCTGTCTCAATCGCTTGTCAGACGGGGCCTATATCGAAATCAATGATGGTTTCACAAGTATATTGGGATACACCTCCGCTGACATTAGCGGCAAGTCCTCTTTAGACCTGAACATCTGGAAAAATTTGGACACTCGGAAGTGCTTGGTTCGACAACTTATGGAGCAAGGCCATGTCGATAATCTTGAAGCTGAATTTGTGGCCAAAGACGGTTCCGTTAAACATGCTCTTATGTCGGCACGAATCATTGACTTGGCAGGGGAACAGGTCATTCTCTCCGTTACCCGGGATATGACCGAACGCCGGAAAACGGAAGAGGACATGACCTTTTTAACCTTTGCCATTGATCATATTGGGGAGGCGATCTATCTCACTGATGAAACGGGTCAGATGCAGTATGTCAACAACGAAGCCAGTCGCGAATTAGGCTACAGTAAAGAGGAACTGTTGCAAATGGTGGTGTGGGATATTGATCGTCATTTTTCTCAGCAGGACTGGTTTTCGATCTGGGACAACTTTCAGGAACAGGGAGGGGTCGATTTTGAATCGGTTCATATGCGCAAAGATGGCAGCGTCTTTCCTGTAGCGGTCAATGCGAATTACATCCAGTACCATGGCAAGGGTTACAACCTGGGACTGGTCTCCAACATTACCGAGCGCAAACGCAACGAAGCACAACGGCAGCAGTTAGAAGAGAAAATAGTCCAGACCCAGAAGCTTGAAAGTCTCGGTATTCTCGCCGGCGGAATCGCCCATGACTTCAACAACCTGCTGGCAGCGATCATGGGCCATTCGGAATTGACCAAAAGACGCCTGCCGCCGGGTGCAGCGGCTATTGAAAATCTGAAACAGATTGAGAAGGCTGCTGAACGGGCCGCTGATCTGGCCAAGCAGATGCTGGCCTACTCCGGACGGGGAAAGTTTGTCCTGGAGACCATTGATCTCAACTTTCTGCTACAGGAGATGCTGCACATGCTGCAGGTCTCCATTTCCAAAAAAGCGGTGTTACGGCTGCGCCCCTATGCTTCTTTGCCGGCCGTCAGTGTCGATGCCACTCAGATCCGCCAGATCATCATGAACCTGGTTATCAATGCCTCCGAAGCCATTGGTGAAAAGAGTGGGGTTATCTCCATTTCGACCGGCTGCATGGATTGTGATGAAAGCTACCTGCGCAATGTCTGGCTGGACGAAAATCTTTCTGACGGCCTTTATGTCTATCTGGAAATTGCCGATACCGGCTGCGGCATGAGCAAGGAGATTCTGGCAAAAATCTTCGATCCATTCTTCTCAACCAAGTTTACCGGCCGCGGGCTGGGGATGTCAGCAGTGCTGGGGATTGTTCGCGGTCATAAAGGCGCGCTCAAAGTCTATAGCGAGCCCGGCAAAGGAACCACCTTCAAGATTCTCCTACCCGCTTCTGAAAAACCGGCGCAGCTCTTCAATGGGACAGTCCAGGAAGAACACTGGGAAGGAAGTGGAACGGTGCTGCTGGTTGATGATGAAGAAAGCGCCCGGGGCGTCGGCATAGAAATGTTAAAGGAATCCGGTTTCATCCCCTTAACCGCAGTCGACGGCAGAGAAGCTCTGGAGGTTTATCGAGCTCACCCGGAGATCGCCTTTGTCATCCTCGACCTGACCATGCCGAAAATGGACGGTGAGCAATGTTTCCGGGAATTGAAGAAGATCAATCCCGCGGTCAAAGTGATCATCTCCAGTGGGTACAATGAATTTGAGGTTACCCAGCGCTTCGCCGGCAAACAAGTCGCCGCTTTTGTCCAGAAACCATACCGGCTCAGTACGCTCCGCAATGCTATCAGGAGCTTAATAAATTCTTAACTGGTTGCCATCCGGAAACACTGGCTGGCAATTATTAAGTTTTCAGATTGGAAACGAGCAGTTTTCCGTTGTGGCAAGAAAATCAAGGGGTTGCGCGGAGACGTAGTACTTTACGCCGCACAAGTAAACCTGCAGATTGACGCTGCTACAGCGGAAAAAAGCCGTTTCCGGAGGGAAACGAACTGGACGCATTTCAGCAATGACTGACCGTAACTTCGGCGTCTTTCAGCATCTGTTGGTCCTTTTCCAGGTCACGCCCGGCTGAGGTCAGGTAGTTGCCGACCATCATGCCGCTGGCGCCGGCCATGAAAATAGCGGACTGGAACTCGCGCAGATTGATATCACGGCCACCACAGATGGTGATCTTTTTGTCCGGCAGCAGGTAGCGAAACAGGCAGATAATACGCAGGCAGTCCATAGGCGTCAGCAGGTGCTGGCCAGCCAGCGGGGTGCCGTCAATGGGGTTAAGAAAATTGAGGGGCACCGAGTCGACATCAAGCTCGCGCAGGGTCAGCCCCAGTTCAAAGCGCTGCTGAAACGACTCACCCAGTCCGAAAATCCCGCCGCAACAAACCTTCATCCCCGCCTGCTTGGCAACCCGCACGGTGGTCACATCCTCCTCGTAATCATGGGTTGAGCAGATCTGCGGGAAAAAAGATCGCGCCGTTTCCAGATTGTGGTGATACGTGCCGCAGCCCGCTGCGGCCAAGGCCCGAGCTGCTTCGGCATCGAGCAGGCCGATGGAGGCCGAGGGGATCACCCTGGTCTGTTCGCGGATGATACGGATAGCCTCCAGCAGTTCGGCAAACTCAGCCCCCGGCTCAACTCTGGTCCCGCTGGTGACAATCCCGTAACAACGACTCCCCTGGGCCTCGGCAGTCTGAGCCCCAGCCAACATCTCTGCTGCGGATTTCAGCGGATAGCTGTCAACCCGGGCCTGATGGTGGGCGGATTGGGCGCAAAAGCTACAGTTCTCAGCACAGTGCCCTGATTTCGCATTGATGATGGAGCAGAGTTCCACCCCTTCACCCAAGTATTTTTCCTTAAGTCCTTGAGCCCCGGCCATAAATGCGCTCAGCATGGCACCTTTGGCGGTCAGAATCTGCAGCGCCTCATCTGCTGACAGGACCTGTCCGGAGCGACTTTTTTCCACAAACAATTGAGCAACCTTGAGCATCGGTACAACCTCCTTGGCCGGGAACTGTCCGAAGACTAGGCAATGCTGCCAGTGTTGTCAACCCGATTTTTTTATAGGTTGACAATACTGGCAGGGCGTGAGATTTTTTAGCGGAAAGGCTAGTCAACCCAACAGAAAAGATAAGTTTACCAGGCCATGTTACAGACAACCGACCTTAATTTTGACCGCGACCATCTCTGGCATCCCTATACCTCGATGACCTTCCCTCTTCCGGTTTACGGGGTCGAAAGGGCGCACGGTTGCCTGTTAGAACTCAGCGACGGGCACACCCTGATCGACGGCATGTCCTCCTGGTGGGCCGCCATTCATGGGTACAATCACCCGCTCCTGAACCAGGCCCTGACCGCTCAGCTCGAGCGCATGGCCCATGTCATGTTCGGCGGCCTGACCCATCAACCGGCCATTGAACTGGGCCGCCGCCTCTGCGAGCTGACCCCGGCCGGGCTGGACTGCTGCTTCCTCTGTGATTCCGGCTCCATCGCCGTTGAAGTCGCCATGAAGATGGCCATCCAGTATCAACTGGGTCGCAAGCGCCCGGGCAAAGCCCGGTTTCTTACTGTGCGCCACGGTTACCACGGCGACACCTTCGGGGCCATGTCGGTATGCGATCCACAAGGGGGCATGCACCAGCACTTTTCCGCCATCTTGGCCAGACAGTTTTTTGTCTCCCCGCCCCGCAGCCGGTTTGGTAAAGACTTTGAGCCGGACGACACCCGGGAGCTGGAACAGTGCCTAGCCGGCCATGGCAATGAGATTGCTGCGGTCATCCTCGAACCCATCGTCCAGGGCGCAGGGGGCATGCGCTTTTATCATCCCAATTATCTTCAGCAGTTACGCCAGCTGTGCGACGAGCATGACGTGCTGCTCATTTTTGACGAAATTGCCACCGGCTTCGGCCGCACCGGTAAACTGTTCGCCGCCGAACATGCCGGAATCAGCCCGGATATCTGCTGTGTCGGCAAAGCCTTAACCGGCGGGTATCTGACTCTCGCTGCCACCCTGGCCAGCCACAGCGTTGCCGTGGCCGTCTCCGACCCAAAGCAGGGCCCCGGCGTCTTCATGCACGGGCCGACCTTTATGGGCAACCCTTTGGCCTGTGCCGTTGCGTGCGCCAGTATCGACCTGCTGCAAAGCGGGACCTGGCAACAACAGGTGCAAGGGATCGAGATTGGTCTGGGCCAGGGACTCGCCGCCGCCCGGGAGATTCCCGGGGTCGCCGATGTCCGCTGCCTGGGCGCCATCGGCGTGATTGAGCTGGAAAAACCCGTGGACATGGCTGCCATTCAGCAAAGGTTTGTCGAGCGCGGGGTCTGGATCAGGCCTTTTGGTCGGCTGGTCTACTGCATGCCGCCGTTTATTATCAGTCCCACCGAACTCAGCCAGGTGACGACTGCCATGGTCGAGACCGTGGCCGAGGAGTGTGGCCAATGACCCTTGCGGACTTTCCCGAGCGCATCTTTGTCACCGGCACCGACACCGGAATCGGCAAAACCCTGGTCAGCAGTCTGTTGCTGATAGCCCTGCGCTACCGCTATCTGAAACCGGTTCAAAGCGGGATCGAAACAGCGACTGACACGGCGCTGGTCCAGCAATTGAGCGGGCTTGGGGCGGAGCATTTTTGTGCGGAATCCTACTCTACCCGCACCCCCTGCTCCCCACACCTTTCCGCCCGCATCGACGGAATTGAGATCAGCCTTGAGCAAATTCTCGCCGACGTTGGGCAGATCCGCGGACCACTCATCGTTGAAGGAGCCGGCGGACTGCTGGTCCCTCTCAATCAACACGAGTTCATGGTCGATCTGATCCGCGCCCTGGGCTACCCGGTTATTCTGGTCGCGCGGAGCGAACTGGGGACGATCAATCATACCCTGCTCAGCCTGCAGGCCCTGCGCCATGCCGGTTTGGAGGTTTTCGGGGTGGTTCTGAACGGCCCCCCTGCCCCGGAAAATGCCGAAGCCATCAAGCTTTTCGGAGCCACGCGCATTCTTGCCCAGATTCCCCTGCTGCCCGACCTGACGCCCACAAGTCTGCAGCAATGCGCCCTGGAGCACTTTGGCGGAGGCGGCCGATGAACCCAATTCTGCAACGCATTACGGAACGCATGGACGGTATCGCGAAAGAGGGCCGGCTGCGCCAACTGCCCGCTATCAGCAACGCCCGCAACAAATATCTGCAACTCGGTGGGAAAAGCTTGCTGAACCTGGCCTCCAACGACTATCTCGGTCTCAGCGGCAGCCCGCTTTTGGCCCGGGCCGCCCGGGCGGCGCTTGAGGAATACGGAACCTCAAGCGGTGCTTCGCGGCTGGTGACCGGCAACAACAGTCTGTATAGCGCACTGGAGAAGGAGCTCGCGGCCTACAAAGGCCAGGAGGCCGCCCTGGTCTTTAGCAGCGGCTTCACGGCTAACCTCGCGCTGATGGCTTCCCTGGCCGATCGTCATACCCTGGTTTTTTCCGACCGCCTCAACCATGCCAGTATTCTCGACGGCATCACGCTGTCCGGAGCCAGGCAAATCCGCTATCGGCATAACGATCTGGACCACCTTGCCGAGCTGTTGAACAAACACCGCGCCTGCCCTTATAAACTGATCGTTACCGACAGCGTGTTCAGCATGGACGGCGACCTGGCCGATCTGCAACGCTTGGTCGAACTCAAACACCAGCACGACTGTCTACTGGTCATTGATGAAGCCCATGCCACCGGCATCTTCGGACAGGGGCGGGGCTTGGCCCATGAGCTTGGTGTGGCTCAGGAGATCGACCTGCAGATGGGAACCTTCAGCAAAGCCCTCGGTTCTTTCGGCGGCTATGTTGCAGCCTCCCGCTCTTTGATCGATTATCTCATCAACACCGGCCGTTCCCTGATCTATACCACCGGTCTGCCGCCGGCCACACTGGCTGCCAACCTCGCCGCGCTCCAGCTGATCCAGGAAAACCCGGCCCCGGGGCTGTACCTGCGCGACCTGGCCCGGCAACTCTGCGAGCAACTGCAGGAACAGGGCTTTGCCACCGCCGGATCCTCTTCGCAGATCGTGCCGGTGGTCATCGGCACCAATGCCCAGGTCCTGCAGCTGCAACAGCGCCTGATCACGGCCGGTATCTATGTCGGCGCCATTCGACCGCCCACGGTCCCACAGGGCACCGCGCGGCTACGCATTGCCCTGCGCGCGGATCTGACCGAAAAAGAATTCAGCCGGCTGACCACGACTCTGCTGGAGATCTTATGCGCGTGACCTTTGTTTCCGGTTGGGCCGGCCTGCCCTGCCTGTATCCGCATATTGCCCGGCAAGTCGACTTCTTGGTCCCTTTTTTCAGCCATTCCCCCGCGCAGATAGAGCAGGCCCTGGCCACAGAATGCGAGCTGTTGATCGGCTGGTCGACTGGCGCCCACCTGATTCTCAAACAGCTGGAACTGGCCGGCCGCACTGCCGGACAGATTATCCTGATCGCTCCTTTTCTGGATTTTTCGAGCTGTGTGGCTTCGCGCATCGTCAGCCGCATGCGCCAGCGCCTGCTGCGGGAAGCGCAGGCCACAGTCAAGGATTTCTGGGCCCGCTGCGGCAATAGCCACCAGACTTGCCCGCTGTTAAAGAAAGACCAGATCGAAAGCCTGGCCAGGGGGCTGGACTTTCTCAACACCTCCACCGCCAAACCCGAAGCTGGCACCGCCTCCCGTTTGACCCTGGTTCGTTGCCGGGACGATCAACTGATTCCGGAAGCAGCTTTTCAGGCCACCCGGGCCGCCCTCACCCATGCTGCCGTCAGCACCGTTGCTGCAGCACATCTGCCCACAGAACCCCAACTGGCAAGGATCATCGCGGATGTTAGCAGTTCAGCGCTCTTTTGACCGAGCCGCGGGCAGCTATCGACAAGCCGCCACAGTCCAGGCAGAAGCAGCCGCCAAGCTGGCTGCGATGCTGGATATGGAGCACTGCCGGACCGTGCTGGAAATCGGCAGCGGCGATGGCTTGTTCACTGAGCACCTGGCCGAGCGGGTTAAGATCGAAACTCTGCTCACCCTGGATATTGCCCGCGCCCCCCTGCTCAGGCTCCCGGCGCACCTGACCGCTTGCAAGATTCAGGCTGATGCGGAAGCCTTGCCGATCCGCCGCGGCAGCATCGATCTACTGGTCAGTTCCTCCAGCCTCCAGTGGCTCAGTCAGCCGGAGCAATCCATCCCCCGCCTGCTCAGTTGTCTGCGGCCGGGCGGAACCTTCCTCTTTGCCCTGTTCTGCCGCGGCACCTTCGCCGAAATGGCACAGCTCAACCAGCGTTGCGGTTTCGGTCGGGTCTACCCCCTGCCCTGCGAACAGCAGCTACTGCAGCTGCTGCAGCGGACCACCCGGCAGACAGTGGACATGCAGGCAGAGACCGTCATCCGCTCTTACCCTGATGTGATGACCCTGCTGCGCACCCAGCAAGCCACCGGCGCCGTCTACTCCGGACACGGGCGGGCAGGCGGGCGGGCCGCGCTGCAAGCCTTTATTCACAACTATGAACAGGAGTTCGCCAACCAGAACGGGACGATCCCGGCCAGTTATCGCCTCGCCTATTTCAAGGGCAGCATTTCTTCCGCCATCATTCCCTGACCCTGGACTTATGCTGCACCGGGAACCCCGGCTTGGCACCTTTCTCCTCCTGATTCAGGTCCCTGACCAACTCCTCCACAGCGGTATATGCGAGTCTGAAAACTCTCAATCCATACCTTCGGCATGGTGTTTATCCGCATAAACTTGTTATGATTTGTGTAGCTGAAGGGTAAGAATTCTGTCATAACCGAAGCAACACCCTGATTTATAAGGCGCTGCCACTTCACATCTTGATGACATCCGGATAAACAACGATGAAGATAACCACCGCAAAAATTATCTTGCTGATTTTTCTGGGGGCCGCTGCAGCAGGCTTGATCTGGCAGGTTGCGCTACGCAGTCCCGCAGGCAAGGCGGCGGGAGCCAAGGGTGGGGTGAACCGACCGGCACCAGTCGAAGTGATGGCGATTGAACACGGCTCCATCGAACTGCAGCGTTCCTTCAGTGGTGCTCTGGCCCCTCGCGCCGAGTTTGTGGTCGCGCCCAAAGTGGCAGGCCGCGTGGTGCGCTTGAGTGCCAATATTGCCGATGCGGTACAGCGTAATCAAACCGTCGGAGAACTGGATAACGGGGAATATATCCAGGCTGTTTCCCAGGCCAAAGCCGATCTGGCCGTTGCCAGGGCCAACCTGGCCGAAGCCCGCAATGCGCTGGCTATCGGCACACGCGAATTCGAACGGATGAAGACCCTGCGCCAGCGCGGGGTTGCCTCGGAATCCCAGTTCGATGCGGCGCAGGCCAATCAGCTTGCTAAACAGGTTGGGCTGAATGCTGCCGAAGCACAGGTCGCCCATGCCGAGGCGGCTCTGGAAACAGCCAATATCCGCCTCGGCTATACCCGCATTACCGCCAACTGGAGCGGAGGCGAGGAACAACGGGTGGTTGCCGAACGGTTTGTCGATGAAGGCGAAATGGTGGCGGCCAATGCGCCGCTGCTGCGCATCGTTGAACTCGATCCGATCATCGGTGTTATCTATGTCGCCGAGCGCGATTACGCCCTGCTCCAGCCCGGCCTTCCGGTCCGGCTCACCACCGACGCCTTCCCGGGCGAGGTTTTTCCAGGCCAAATCGAGCGGATCGCCCCGATCTTCAAGGAAGCCACCCGTCAAGCCCGCGTCGAACTGCTCATCGCCAACCCCGATCAACGCCTTAAGCCCGGTATGTTTATCCGCGCCACGGCAGTGCTGGCCCGCCAGCCCGCGGCCGTCATTGTTCCGGAACAGGCGCTGACGACCAGAGACGGGCAAACCGGGGTCTTTCTGGTCGCGGCCGACGGGCAGTCGGTCTCCTGGCAGGCGGTCAAGGTCGGCATCCGCAACGCCGAACGAGTGGAACTGGTCGGCTCTTCTTTACACGGACGCGTCGTGACCCTCGGTCAACAGTTGCTGGGCGACGGTTCAGCAATTACCATCCCGGCGGAGCAGAGCGCTGCTCCTGCCAAACACTGAATGAGCAGGAGGGATTCATGAACCTTCCCGGATTCAGCGTGCGCAGACCGGTGTTCACCACCATGGTCACCCTGATCATCGTCATTATCGGGGCCTTCTCCCTCAGCCGCCTGAAAACCGATCTGCTCCCGGATATCGAACTGCCGACTTTGACCATCCGCACCCAGTATGAAGGCGCCAGCCCCGAAGTCATGGAGCGGTTGGTGACCCAGATCATCGAAGAGATCGTCGCCACCGTGCCCGGGGTCAAGGACATGACCTCCCAGTCGTCCGAAGGTAACAGTACGGTTCGGGTCAGCTTCGTCTGGGGAACGGATATCGATACCGCCGCCCTTGATGTCCAGTCGAAACTTGAAGACGAAATCAATGAACTGCCGGACGATATTGTCCGCCCCCGGGTCAACAAGTTCGATGTCGCCAGCTTTCCTGTGGTGATCATGGGCATTTCCAGCAATCTCGATCCGGTTGAGCTGACCCAGTTGATTGAGGATCAGATCCGCTATCGCTTTGCCCGCTTGCCTGGCGTCGCCCAGGTCGATCTGTGGGGCGAGTTTAAACGGGAAGTTCGGGTCGAGCTCGATCCGGATCGGGTCAAGGCGCTGGGCCTGCCTTTCGATCAGGTGTTGCAAGCCATCCGTGACGCCAACCTCGATCTTCCGGCCGGAAAAATAGAACAGGGCCGATATGAAGTGTCGCTGAGGGCTGCGGCTGAATTCACATCACTCGACCAACTCCGCAATACGGTCATTTTCCGGCGTGACGGGGCTGCCGTCAGCCTTGGGCAAATCGCCACAGTCAGCGATACCTATGAAAAACTTAAGCGGATCGTCCGGGTCAACGGCCAGCGCGGCCTACGGGTAGCCATCCGCAAGCAGGCTGACGCCAATACCGTGGAGGTCGCCAAGGCGATTCTCGGCGAAATCGATGCGGTCAACCGCGCGTTTCCGCAAATCCGCATTATCCCGGTTATCAATCAGGGTAATTTTATCGAACGTTCCATCGCCAATGTTGCCCAGTCGGTCATCTACGGCGGCGGGCTGGCGATCCTGGTGCTGCTGTTTTTCCTGCGCAATATCCGTTCGACCCTGGTTATCTCCCTGGCCATTCCGATTTCAGTCATCGCCACCTTTGCCCTGATTTATTTCGGCGGCTTCACGCTCAATCTGATGACCCTGGGCGGCCTCGCCCTCGGGGTGGGGATGATGGTCGACAGCTCGGTCGTGGTGCTGGAAAATATCTTCCGCCGCCAGCAGGAAAACCATGAAGAACCTGAACAAGCTGCGGTGGAAGGGGCGCGGGAAGTCGGTTCGGCCATCATTGCCAGCACCATCACCACCCTGGTGATTTTCCTCCCCCTGGTGTTCGTGCGCGGCGTCGCCGGGGTCCTCTTTCAGGAGCTTTCCTACGTCATCATCTTTGCCCTGGTCTGTTCCCTGCTGGTCTCCCTGAGCCTGCTGCCGATGCTGGCTTCGCGCCTGCTCAAAACCGAAGCCCAGCTGCAAGCCAGGCGTCCCCCCGGAATCATGCGCCTGATCGACTGGTCGGGCGAACTGCTCAAAGGGCTGGATAACGGCTACCGTAACCTGCTTAAACGCATTTTAAACCATCGCCTGGCAACCGTGCTCCTGGCCCTGGCTCTGCTCGGCGCCAGCCTGCTGCTGTTGCCCTTTATCGGCAGTGAATTTTTGCCACCAAGCGATGAGGGGGAAGTTCGGGTGACCGGAGAAATGGAGATCGGCACCACTCTGGAGCTGCTGGACCGCCAGGCCCGCAAAATGGAGCAACTGGTTTACGGCAGCGTCCCCGAGGCGATTTCCACGGTAATCAATGTCGGCTCTTCGGGCTGGCGGCCAAGCGACGCCGCCAAAACCGAAATCCGCATGTCCCTGACCCCGGCCGGGCAAAGAACCCGTTCCAATCAGGATATCGCCGCGGATCTGCGCCAGAAACTGAGCGGCAAAATTCCCGGCATGACGATCCGCACCAGGGCCCCCCAGGGGCAATTTCTCCTCGAACGGATTCTTGGCGGCGATTCGGGGTTAAGTGTCGAAGTGCGCGGTTTCGACTTGCAGGTGCTTGATTCCCTGGCCAATCAGGTCAGGCAACGGCTAAACGGCATCGCCGGTATCTCAGACATCGAAAGCAGCCAGGTCGCTGGGATTCCGCAACAGAATATCCAGATCGATCGTAACAAGATTGCCGATCTCGGCCTGAGCATCCGCGATGTCAGCGAAGTCCTGGAAACCGCCATTGCCGGCAGCAAAGCCGGTGAGTTCCGGGCTGAAGGAAACTCCTACCGGATCTTTGTCCAGCTCAAGGACGCCGAAAAACGTTCTCTGGACGAGATCCTCGACCTGACCCTGACCACCCCGGACGGTAGCCAGGTGGCGCTGCGCAACCTGGTCAGCAATCAGGCGGCACGCGGTCCGGTGCAGATCGATCGCAAAGACCAGCAACGGCTGGTAACCGTCCAGGCCAACGTCACCGGCCGTGATCTGGGTTCAGTGGCCGGCGACATACAGGTGGCCATTGATGAGATCCCCCGCCCGGTCGGTTACGATCTGCTGGTGACCGGCAATTACGAAGAACAGCAGAAAGCCTTCGACGAACTGATCCTGTCCCTGGTACTGGCGCTGTTGCTCGTCTATATGGTCCTGGCCTGCCAGTATGAATCGTTGCGCGACCCGCTGGTGGTCATGGTCTCGGTGCCGGTCTCCGCTGTGGGCGTGCTGACCATTCTGTTTGTCACCCAGACCACCTTGAACCTGCAATCCTTCATTGGTTGTATTATGTTGGGGGGGATCGTGGTGAACAACGCCATTTTGCTGGTTGACCAAGCCGGCCAGCTGGTGCGCTGGGGAATGCCGGTCGCGGACGCGGTTGCCGAGGCCGGCCGGCGGCGGCTGCGGCCGATCCTGATGACCACCCTGACCACCATTCTGGCCCTGCTGCCGCTGGCCTTCGGTATCGGCGAAGGCGCGGATGCCCAGGCTCCCCTGGCCCGGGTGGTGATCGGCGGTCTGAGTGGATCAACCCTGATCACCCTGGTGCTGATTCCTGTCGTCTATTCCATCTTCCACCCGCAACCGAAAGAGTCGAAATCGTGACTGGTCAATCATCGACAGCCTTGTTATGTGGCCTGGCCTGGTTGCTGTTCAGCACCGGCTGCACCCCGGTTGACCGCTGGCCGCCCTTTACCAGCGAACCAACAGCCATATCGCCGGCAGCCCTGCCCAGTCTCGCTCCCGGCTTGACGGAACCGCCTTCTGCCGAACAACCCCCTTCCGCACCAGTCGATCTGACGGCACTGTCCGTGGAGCAGGCGGTCCTACTGGCCCTGCGCAACAACACCGACCTGCAAGTGCGCCGCTTTGGCCCGGTTATCAACGGTGCTTTCGCGCAGATCGAACGCGGCAGATACGATCCCGAACTTTTTGCCGAATTCGAATATTATAAGGAAAAAGCCACCGAAACCTCCCGCTCCAGCGGTGAGTTGTACAATGTCGTAGGCGATGATATCACCTTGAGCGCCGGGCTGCGCCAGGAGCTGCCCAGCGGGACAATTGTTGAAGGTACGGTCAGCCATGAGCGGACCATTTCCAATCGCGAACCGGAACAGCAGGCCGCCCGACTGGAACTGAGCATCACCCAATCCCTGCTGCGCGGCCTTGGGCCTGCCGTCAACCTGGCTTCCATCCGCCAAGCGGAACTGGAAACCCGGATCAGCCTGGACGAATTACGCGGCTTCAGCGAAACATTGCTGGCGGATACGGAAATCGCTTACTGGAACTATGTCCTTGCCCGGGAGGAAATTGCCATTTTCGAAGCCTCTTTGGCAGTTGCCAGACAGCAGCGTGAGGATATCGAATCCCGCATTGAAGTCGGTACCCTCCCCAGGATTGAAGTTGCGGCCGCCAAAGCGGAAGAAGCTCTGCGTATTCAGGCGCTCCTCGATGCCCGCAGTCTGCTGAAAGAACGGCGGCTGCGCTTGCTGCGGCTGGTCGCCCCCACTCTTGAGGATGAGCAGAACCAACCCATCAAAACCACCAGCAACCCACGCATCTCCGCACAGCCGCTGACCGATCTGGACGACCGCCTGGCCCTGGCGCAACGCCTGCGCGCCGATCTCAATGAAGCTCGCTTGCGACTGCAGCAGAACCGCCTGGAAACCCTGGTCACCCGTAACGGCCTGCTGCCGCGCCTCGATTTTTTCATCGCCCTGGGTAAAACCGGTTATGCGGAGAACTTTTCCGCCGCCTTTCGCGATCTTGACGGCAACACCTATGATCTGACCAGCGGCCTGCAGCTCAGTTACCTGCTCGGTAACCGCGCCGCCAAAGCCCGCGACCTGGCGGCTCAAAGCTCCCGGCAGCAAGCTCTTGCGGCCGTGACCAATCTCAGCCAGCTGGTGCAGCTTGATGTGCGCCTGGCCGCCAACGAAGTCGAACGTACCCGCCAGCAGATCGCTGCCAGCCGCACCACCCGTATTTTTCAGGAACAGACCCTGGCCGCCGAGCGGGAACGCTTTGACGTCGGTATCAGCACCGCGCTGCTGGTGGCCCAGGCCCAGCGCGACCTGCTGCAGACCCAGATTGCCGAAATCGAGGCAGTGGTCAGCTATCGCATCGCCCTGGTCAATCTGTATCTTGCCGAAGGCAGCCTGCTGGAACGGCGTGGAGTTGTTGTCAGCGATTAACCGGGGAAGCAGTGACAGTCATGAATGGCGCTCGTTTAAGAGACGATAGCAGCAAAACCGGGACTGTCTCCGGAGTTTGCGTTCATGGTAAAATCTGGAGACAGAGGAGATGCTCTCCCTCACAACCTCTGGAAAGGATCCACATAGAATGGCTTATGTATATCTCAACGGCGGCTTTATCTGCAGCGATCAGGCCACGGTTTCGGTGTTCGACCAGGGTTTTCTGTACGGTGACGGCATTTTCGAAAGCTTTCGCTCCGCCAACGGCCGCCTTTATCAATTTGACCAGCATTACCGCAGACTGCTGCAGTCGGCTCGCGCCCTTAACTATCCCCTGACCTTCTCCCAGCAGGACCTGGAAGAGATTCTGCTCGAATTGCAACGATTGAACGAGCTGACCCATGGGTACTTCCGTATCACCATCACCCGGGGCCGTGGCGAGATCGGCTTTCAGCACCATATGGACAGCAACCTGACTTGCCTGATCATGGCACGCGAATTTTCCGGCTTCGGCGCTGAACACTATGAGCAGGGTATCCCGCTACGGGTGGCCACAACCCGGCGCAACGCCCCCGAGGCCATCAACCCGCAGATCAAGGCTATCAGCAACCTTAACAGCCTGCTCGGCAAACTTGAGGCCAGGGCTGCCGGAGCTTTTGAGGTGATCATGCTCAACAATAAAAAACACATTTGCGAAGGGGCCTCGTCGAATATTTTCTGGAGCAAAGGACAGTGGGTCTTCACCCCTGATGTCTCGACCGGGCTGCTGGAAGGGGTCACCCGGGCCACCATCATGCGACTCTGTGAACAGAAGTTGAATCTGCGAGTGGTTACCGGCGAATTCAAACTGCAGGATCTCAAATTTGCCGATGAGGTTTTTATCACCTCGACGTCGCTGGAAGTTATGCCGGTGGTCAAGGTCGATGATTTTACCATTAACCAAGGCACTGTCGGCCCCATTGCCAAAAACCTGCGCAGGGCCTTGCTCCAGGAGATGGCCTCGGCCGGGCAGAATTGAAAGACCGCGTCATGGCAAATAAACGCTGTCCGGGCAGGGAACCCGCCTCATACCGACCTTCAAGGATTCAGCTCTCAAAATTAATCCATTAAAGGATTATCATTAATTTTTATCCCAGTAAAGGGTGCAATAAAAATTGCACCTGCAAGGTTTTTTTCCTTTGTGAACTTATATTAGTATCTTTAAATAATTAGCGGTCCTTCCTGTCAAGAAAACGCAACTTTTCTTTCCTTTTTCCTTCCAATCCATACCGGCTATCTAATTGGTTTTTCCCATAAAAACCAGAGAAATACTGAAAAAATTAGTTGGCATTAATTATGCTTCATCTTTGAGAATCAATCTTCACATGAACAGCGCCACAACCAGCCAAATGACCTGACCGCTAAGGCTAAAAAACCAGTCTCCGCCCCTTGGCGGCAAGGCCCAAATGTGACCCGTTCCAGGGCTGGTGATGAAGCATTGATAGACCAATTTACTCGCGGGTTGCCATTAAAAAAATGTCTTGTCCCCATGAATATGGGTCGATCATTTGGCAATATCGGGCAAAGCAATGACTGTCAGGAAGCTTTTGCAACAGAAGTAATCTCTTGCATTTGAATGAATCAAGCCTCTTTATTTGGAGAAAGGATTGACTGATGTTTAAAAACTTGAAGTTAGGAACAAAGATCGGCGGTGGCTTTGGAATTCTGCTTATTCTCGCAATCGCCCTGGGAACTTTGGCCGTTGTCAATATGGATAAAGTCGAAACCAAGTCGGTCATGCTGCAGCAGGAATACGTTCCTGAAGTCGATATCGCCAACAAGATCGAGCGCAGCTCATTCAGAACCATGTATGCCATGCGCGGCTACGGATTCACCGCAGAAGAAAGCCTGCTCGCCAACGCCAAAGAAAATATGACCATACTGACGGAGCGCCTTACCGCCGCAAAGGCCCTCGGTGACCAGGCGCCTCACCTCAAGGCGCTACGGCCGGCGGTTGAAAAAGTTGAAACGGAATTTGCCTCTTACCGACAACTGGTCGATCAAACCACCGCCGTGAATGCCAAGATGGCTGAGAATCAACAGAATCTCGATGCTGCAGCAGCTCAATACATGGCCAACTGCGAGGAATTTCTGGCCGGCCAAACCCAAAAGATGACCGACCAAATCACTGCAGGAGCCTCCCCGGAAGCATTACTGGAACGCCTGAAAAAAATCACTATCGCCAACGAGATTCTAGATATCGGCAACGCAACCCGGCTGGCCGCATGGAAAGCCCAGGCCAAAAGGGAACCTAAGCTCATCCAGAATGCCAATGCAAATTTTGCCCTGATGAAAGCTAAATTCGAAAAGCTGAGAAAAATAACCACCCACCAGGATGATATAAAGCGGATTGCCAACACCGAGCAGGCGGCTACTCAATATCAAACAGCCATGAACAGTTACCTCGCCAACTGGATCAAAAACAATGAATTGGGCCAACAGCGCAATGACATCGGCGATGCGTTGATCAAGGAAGCTCGCGCGGTTGCCGTCGCCGGGATGGAAGGAACCCAGAACATTGCAACGGTTGCCGTCGACGCATTAGGCAGTGCCAGCCATACCATGATCAGTGGTCTCATTGTTGCCACCCTGATCGGCCTGGCGGCCGCCATCCTGATCACCCGCAGCATCACCAAACCGTTACAGCGGGCCTTCACCGTGATCAGCCAGTACGGCAAGGGCGATACCAGCGATCAGAACCTGCCCATGGGGGCCAAAATCAATTGCTCAAGCCTCGGCAACTGCAGCCAGCAGGACTGTCCCAGCTACGGCAAGGAAGTACACTGCTGGGTCGACACCGGCTCCTTCGGCCCTAATCCAATCTGTGTCAAACTCACCAACGGCACCTACAACGACTGCCGCCAATGCAAAGCCTACCAGGCTCGCGACGAGATCACCGAGCTAGGTTCGGTCCTGGTCGGGATGGCCAAGAGCCTGCAAGGGCGCAGTGAACTGGCGGAAGCTATTGCCCGGGGGGATTTAACTCATCAGGTCAAGGTTGCTTCTGCCAACGATCAACTTGGCAACGCTCTGAAAACCATGCTCGAAGGGCTGCGCGAAATGGTCGGCGGGATCCAGGTTGCCGGCGAGCAGATCGCCTCCGGCTCCGGCCAGGTTTCCGATGCCAGTCAAGCTTTGTCGCAGGGAGCGACGGAATCAGCCAGTTCCCTGGAAGAAGTGACCGCCTCAATGAATGAAATGGCCAATCAAGTCCGGACCAATGCCGAAAATGCCTCTACCGCCAACCAGCTGTCCAATGAATCCAAACAAGCTGCGGAAAAGGGTGACCGGCAGATGGCCGAAATGGTTGCGGCCATGGGTGAAATCAACCAGGCCGGGCAGAACATCAGCAAAATCATCAAAGTCATTGACGAAATCGCCTTCCAAACCAACCTGCTTGCACTTAATGCAGCGGTCGAAGCCGCCCGGGCCGGCCAGCATGGCAAGGGGTTTGCGGTGGTGGCTGAAGAGGTGCGCAACCTTGCTGCACGCAGTGCCAAAGCTGCCGAAGAGACCGCGGAACTGATCGAAGGTTCGGTGGCTTTAACCGACCGCGGCAACCAGATGGCCGAGCAGACCGCAGTGGCCCTGAAAGAGATTATGCAGGGGACCAACCAGGTGGCGGCCCTGCTTGAGGAAATCGCTGCGGCATCCAATGAACAGGCTCAGGGCATCAGCCAGGTGACCACCGGGCTGACTCAGATCGACCAGGTGACCCAGCAGAATACCGCCAGCGCTGAAGAAAGCGCGTCCGCCGCTGAAGAGTTGTCCAGCCAGGCCATGCAGATGCGCGAAATGCTGAAAAGATTCATCCTGGATAAGAATAGCCAGGGTGCCAACCAAGTCGAATTGGTCAGCAAGAAGAACCAGCCGACCGGCGGCTGGGGCAACCATAAGATCCAACCGCAAGTAGCAATGAAGCAGCAGATCCCTCTGGAGGACAGTAAATTCGGTAAATATTGACCCCTCACCCGCGCTGGTTTCCGCTTCCGGAAATCAGCGCGGATTATTCCGGTAATGGTGGCATTCGCTATCATAACCCAGGGTATGAATGCTTTAAACGAGATCAGGCTGCATTGACGGCTGAAGAATTATATTAACTTTTCTTAAAACTATTGTTACAATTCAGCCTCTTAATAAATGAAAACCGCCTGCAAGAGAAGATCTGGTCTAACCACCGAGAGATTAATGAAGCCGAAATGCACTTGTATTTTAACGGTCTTTTTCTGCTTATTCTGGGTCTCCGGCCTCTTTGCCCAAGCTCAGCCAACCGACCGGTCTCCGATCCTTTCCGCCGCAGAGTTTGATTATCCCCCGTTCAGCCTGATCGATGAAAATAATCAGCCAACCGGGTTCTCGGTTGAGCTGCTCAAGGCAACGCTGCAGGCCATGGGCTATGAGGTGACCTTTACCACCGGCTCCTGGGCCAAGATCAAACAGCAGCTGATTGACGAGCAAATTCAAGTTCTCCCGCTGGTCGGACGAACACCGGAACGGGAAAAACTGTTCGATTTTACCTTCCCCTACCTGCATATGCACGGCACCATCATCGTCCGGACCGACAATAAAGAGATCAACTCTTTGCCCGACCTTCGTGGCAAACAGGTCGCGGTGTTACGTGGCGACAACGCGGAAGAGTTTCTGCGCCACAGCAACTTAGGTGCGACTATCGTCCCCACCGATTCGTTTGCAACGGCATTGCTGGATTTGTCACAGGGACATTATGATGCGGTCGTCATCCAGAAACTGTTGGCTTTTCAGCTGCTTCAGCAATACAGCCTGAAAAACCTCCATGCGGTCGGTCCCCCCCTTGAAGAATTCGTGCAATCCTTCTGCTTTGCCGTCCCCAAAGGTCAGCGGCAGCTGTTAAGAGTACTCAACGAAGGTCTTTCCATTGTCATGGCCAACGGCACTTTTCAAAAGTTGCATGAAAAATGGTTCGCCCCGCGGGTCAGATCCAAAAGCCGCATTGTCGTCGGTGGCGACAAACAGTATCCGCCCTATGAGTATCTGGATGAAAACGGCCAGCCCGCCGGGTTCAACGTCGACCTGACCCGGGCGATCGCCGAGCAGTTGAATCTCGATATCAGTATCGAACTTGACTCCTGGAACAGTATTCGGCAGAGGCTCTTGAGTGGCAATATCGATATTATTCAGGGGATGTTCTATTCTCCTGAACGGGATAAAGTGGTGGATTTTTCTCCGCCCCATTCCATTGTTGGCCATACCATCGTTACCAGAAAAGGTGATCTGCCCTTCAGCAATCTCGGCCAACTGCACGGAAAATCCATTCTGGTCATGGAGGGGGACATCCTCCACGACCTGGCCTTAAAAATGGGTCTGACTAGGGAATTGATCACCGTCCCTTCCCAGGAGGAAGCCTTGCGCCGCCTCGCCGAAGGGCAGGCAGATTGTGCTTTAGCCGCCCGTATCCCGGCTTTTTATTGGATCAGGAAACACCACTGGGACAATCTGCTGGTCGGGCAGGAATCGATTCTTTCCCCCGAAGAAAGCTACGCTGCCCTACACGGCAACGGAGCGTTACTGGCCGATTTTTCGGAAGGGCTGCATATTCTCAAAGAAAACGGTCAATACCGACAGCTTTATTCCAAATGGTTTGCCCCCTATGACTCCTCCGAGAACAGCGTCAAAACGACCATCAGATACACAATTTACGGTGTTACCCCAGTCGTTATCCTGCTGCTGATAATCTCTCTCTGGAGCAGAACTCTGAAAAAGCAGGTCAATCAAAAGACCGCTGAACTGCAGCAGGAAATAGCCGTTCGCAGACAGACCGAAGCAATCCTTCAGGCTGAAAAGCAGAAATTTCATACTCTGTTTGAGCATGTTGCCGACTATGCGCTGGTTCTGCAGCGGCAAGGTGATGATTTGCTCATTGTCGATCTCAGCGAATCGGCCTGCCGCCATCATGGCTATGAACGCCACGAACTCATTGGCAAATCCATCAACCTGCTCGATGTCGACGGCGCGGACCTGACCTCAAAAGGCGCCCCGATCCGTCATCTGCATCCCGGCGAAACGCTCATCTTCGAAGTTTCCCACCGCTGTAAGGATGGCAGTATTTTTCCGGTCGAAGTCACCCTGCGTCCGCTGCAGCTCGATAAGCAGGAATTTATTCTCGCCATTGAGCGCGATATCACCCAGCGCAAAAAGGCCCAACAAGATAAAGAGAATCTGGAGAACCACCTTCGCCAGAAATACAAAATGGAAGCGGTTGGCGTTATGGCCGGCGGGATTGCGCATAATTTTAACAACAACCTGGCCATTATCCTCGGCAACCTGGAACTGGCACAGAGAAAAAACTCCGCCGAAGAAGAGGTCAAAACCTTTCTCCACAATGCCCAGATTGCGGTGCGTCGGTCCCGTGATCTGGTCCGGCAGATCCTCACCTACAGTCGCAAGGAATCGGAACAGATCGAGTCGGTCCAACCGAACATGGTGATCGAAGAAACGGTCAAATTATTGAAAGCCACCCTGCCATCGACCATCAACCTATGCTACCAGGTCGCTTCGAGCGCTTCTTTGGCCACCATCGAAGCCAATTCCACCAAACTTGAGGAAGCCCTGATCAATCTTTGCACCAATGCCGTTCATGCCATGGAAGAAAAGGGCGACCTGACCATCGCCCTGGCAATTGTCGACTTGCAGGAGCAAGACCTGTTGCCGCAATACCCCTGCCAGCCAGGGTCCTATATCAGCATCAAGATCATGGATACCGGCTGCGGCATAGCGCCGCAAGTTATTGACCGAATCTTTGACCCGTTCTTCACCACCAAGGATGTGGAGCAGGGAACCGGTATGGGGCTGGCGACGGTTCAGGGATTTGTCAAAAAAAGCCACGGAATGATTCGGCTCCAGAGCACGGTGAACCAGGGGAGTTCTTTTGAGCTACTGTTTCCGGTCACGCCAGAATCCAACCTTTCCGCACAGCCGCAGACTGGAAAGTTACAATTGCCAACCGGTTCGGGACATATCCTGCTTATCGATGATGAACAGATGCTGACGGAAATGATCAGCATGATGCTGACCGATGCGGGTTATCAGGTCACCGCCGAAACCAGCAGCACAGCCGGGCTGAAGAGACTCAGCGAGACACCGGAGCGGTTTGATCTGCTGTTGACCGATCAAACCATGCCGGAATTGACCGGCACGGAGCTCATTGTCAAAGCCAAGGCCATCAAACCGAATCTTCCGGTCATTCTCTGTTCCGGTTACAGCTCCAAAGTGTCGGAAGAGGATATAGAGCGCCTCGGAATTGATGCGTTCTGCCTGAAGCCGTTGGAAATGTCGGCATTGCTTGCCACCATCAGCAGGGTTCTGAAATAATTGTTTTTCTCCCCCAACCTCTGCCGGTTGCGCTACCCAACACCCTGCCAGGCTGTTGAAAAACAACCTGCGCCTAAGATTCCCGACTGGACGGCGGTATTCGGAATCAGGCATATTGGCAATGAAAAGATCTACCGTTAAGATTCTCACCAGGCAACACTGATCATGAAGCATTGCCTGGAGCCAACCGAGCTTGAATCAATGGAGCAAAAAATCTTGGCAACGACCGTTACCGATATCGACAAGCCCCCCTGCTGAGGACCGGAGAACTCCGCCGGTGGCGGAGAAATCAATGACCAGGTCCCCGGCTTCATATCCTGGCTGACCACAACAGTCGGCAAAGTTCCCCGGATCTCATCCCAACTCAGCTGGCGGGATCGCCTCGGCTGCTGGAAAGCCCGTTGGGGGATCGGGCGGGATTCCTACATTGTGCCGCCGGGCATATATGCCGTCGGGAGCCCTGATGCTCAGGCCCCCGTCGTGGTTACCGCAAACTACAAAATGACCTACGACCTGGTGCGCAGCACCCTCAGGGGCAGAAATATCTGGATCCTGGTGCTGGAAACTTACGGGATCAATGTCTGGTGTGCGGCGGGCAAAGGCTCCTTCGGAACCAGGGAGCTGATCGGGCGCATTGAGTCCGCCAATCTCCAAGAACTGGTCGATCATCAGACGATCATCCTGCCGATCCTGGGTGCGCCGGGCGTTGCCGCTCACGCGGTTACCCGGAAGACCGGCTTCAGGGTTCGCTATGCGGCCGTTGATATTGCCGACCTTCCCGACTATCTGGATAACGGTCTGGTCACAACCCCGGAAATGCAAAAACTGTCCTTCTCGCTGCGCCAGCGCCTGGCGCTGATCCCGGTCGAGCTGGTTCATTCGTTGCAGTTCTCGTTTCCTGCAAGCATGGTGACTTTCCTGGTCGGATGGTGGTTCAGGGGGGCCAGCTTCGGCCTGGCTGCCGCGGCGGCACTTTGCGGAGCGGTCCTGACCGGGACGGTTCTGCTCCCTATTCTCCTGCCCTGGCTACCCGGAGCGAGTTTCGCTTTTAAAGGGATGCTCCTCGGTTTGCTCGGCAGCGCCTGCTGGACTTGGGCCATGTGGCCGGGATTCAGCCCGGCGGCAATTGCGGCAGCGGTTCTCGCCCTGACCAGCATCAGCTCCTTTTACGCCATGAATTTCACCGGCAGCACCCCCTTTACCTCGCGCTCCGGGGTGCGTAAAGAGATGAATAGCGCCCTGCCCGTCATGCTCGCCGCGCTGCTTTCAGCGGCCCTGCTCTGCGGCTGGGCGCTTTTTTCATAACCGGAGCAGGACATCCGCCATGGATAAATACAGATACCTCAAGAATGTGGCTACCCTGAGCCTGGATGCCGAGCACTGTATCGGCTGCGGCCGCTGTATCGAAGTCTGTCCCCATGCCGTCCTGGTCCTGGAATCCGGCCGGGCAAGAATTGTCGATCAGGATGCCTGCATGGAATGCGGGGCCTGCGCCCGTAACTGCCCGGTCTCAGTGCTCAGCGTCGATTCCGGAGTCGGCTGCGCCTCCGGACTGTTGTCGGAGTGGCTGGAAGAAAAATTTTCCCTGCGGTTCAGAGGGGGGTGTTGATCAGTAATCTATTTGCTTCAACCCGCCATATTTAATCCAAACTCCAGAATAACTCACTTCTATGGCTGCCTCCATCCTGCCCAACAAAAGTCCATTAACTACAAACAAAATAAAGATTTAATCTTGATTTTTGACGATTCTTGACGATATCATCAAATAAAACAACTTCAAGGATGATTTAACCTATGCTGATCCAATTCTCCGTCAGAAATTTTCGCTCCATTAAAGATCAACAGACATTAAGCCTGGTCGCTGGCAAAGGGGATGAACATGTAGGAACAAACACCTTTGAACCCGGAACATCCAGTTCCATGCCGCTGCTGCGGTCAGCAGCTATTTACGGTCCGAATGCTTCGGGTAAATCGAACCTGTTACAGGCCCTAGCGGTAATGAAACGGATTGTTATCAACTCGGCGGCTTCTCAGCGGGGCGAAAAATTACCGCTGACACCTTTTCTCTTCGACTCGCTGACCGATCAGGAACCAACTGAATTCGAAGTGGTTTTCCTGGTTGAACAAATCCGCTATCAATACGGTTTCAGCGCCACCAAGGAACGCATTATCGATGAATGGTTAATGGCCTCTCCCCGTGGGCGTATTCAACGCTGGTTCAGCCGCGAGTATGACGATGAAACGCAAACGTATGCATGGGAGACCGGCGATAAATTTAGCGGACAAAAGCAACTTTGGCAGGAATCGACACGCTCCAACGCACTGTTTCTTTCCACGGCGGTTCAACTGAACAGTACTCAATTACAACCGGTTTTTGACTGGTTCAACAATAAGTTGCACGTGGTCAGCCTGGACGGTTGGAACCCTGGGTTTACCGCCTCATTGTGTGAAAAATCCCTCCGGAAAAAGAAGATTTTGGATTTTTTACACGCCGCCGACCTTGGTGTCGTGGATATTCGTATTCGTAAACGAGAATTCGACCCACATAGTTTAGACGAAGAAATGCCTGCAGCACTAAAACAAATGATTATGGATGAACTCGGTGGCAAAGATATCGTCGATTTGAAAACAGTTCATACGACAGCACAGGGGGAGCAAGTAGAATTTGACTTTGCCCAGGAATCAGACGGCACCCAAAAGTTCTTTTCCCTTGCCGGGCCATGGCTGGACACCTTGGATCAGGGGAATGTCCTGGTCGTTGATGAGTTGCACGACAACCTCCATCCGCATATGGTGAGATTCCTTGTCGATCTTTTTCACTCCAAAATCACCAACTCCCATAACGCTCAATTAATCTTTTCAACTCATGAAACATCAATTTTAAGTCAGGATGTTTTCCGGAGGGATCAAATCTGGTTTTGCGAAAAAGATACAGAGCAGGCCAGTCATCTCTTTCCCTTGACTGATTTTAGCCCACGCAAGGGCCTGGAAAATCTGGAGCGGAGCTACCTGTCCGGCCGCTATGGTGCACTCCCCTATTTCCGGCAAATTAATTTAGCCATGGGCAAACACGGCAGGGAGTTGTAAGGTGGCCGGGAAAAGGCGCGCTCATCATACCGCGGACCTGAGAAGACGGCGGCCCCGGCGAGAACCATATGACAGGGTCCTGATTGTCTGTGAAGGCGAAAAGACCGAACCGGGATATTTCCGTGAACTTTGCAGCTATTACCGGCTCAGCTCGGCTAATATCGAAATAACCCCAGGGGATGGCAACGATCCAGTTTCCGTAGTCCGCACGGCCAAGCAGTTACAAAAAGCCGAAATCAGGCAAGGCGAACGCTATGATCGGGTCTATTGCGTATTTGATCGCGATGAGCATACCAATTATGCAGACGGCTGCCGACAGGCACAAAAAGAAAATTATAACTCTGCCATTTCCAACCCATCTTTTGAGTACTGGCTCCTGCTTCATTTCGAATATTCCCGTGCACCATTTCAGCGCACCGGTAAAAATACCGCAGCGCAAAATTGCGAACGTTCATTGCGAAGGCATCTACCAGATTATCGCAAAGGAATAACAGGTCTTTTTCAACGACTTTTGACCGACCTACCTGAGGCTTGCAACAGGGCGGCAAAAGCTCTGGCTGACGCGCAGAGAACTGAAGAACCGAACCCATCAACAGAAGTGCATAAATTGATAGTTTATCTACAAGGACTCAAGGATTAATGCCGCTACGTGTAATTTAGGAACGGTCATTTTGCCGGGCAGATTGTTCTGCTGGATCAAAGGTTGTCAGCTCTTATGACTCATGTCGAACTCGACCGTAAATTTTGGGAAATTACTTCTGAAGAGGACGCAGACCCGGACGCCCTTCGTTTCCTCTCTTTTTTCCGCAAAGATTCCCAACCCGGCTGGGAGCAGTTGCTGACAATGTCCCGGGTTGTTGTCCTGGCCGAGGCGAGAACCGGAAAGACAGAAGAGTTTCGAGAAACTGCACTAAAGCTGCGCTCTACCGGGAAAGCAGCTTTTTTCTGTGCAATTGAAGAGTTGGCAACGGTCGGACTTGAGGAAGCCTTTGACATCGGTACCTATAAGGATTTTTCCATCTGGTGCAAAGACGATCAGCCAGGCTGGATTTTTCTCGATTCTGTCGATGAAGCACGACTGATCAACTACGATTACTTCAAACGAGCCCTCAAACGTCTGAAAACAGGTCTCGGCGATGCCGCAGAGAGAGCGTTCATCTATATTTCATGTCGCGGCGGCCGCGATTGGAATGAGATCTCGGACCTGGGGTTGGTTGAAGAATGGCTGCCGGGACCGCCGCCTCAGCAAACGCAACAAGAGACGACAACTGAGACCTCCCGCACGGGGCTGCGCAATGAAGGAGCCCCTGTTGAATCAAACATTCGAATTTTTCGGCTCGCTCCACTGAGCAACGAGCAGATTACCCTTTTTGCCGGTCACCACAATGTCAAAGACCCTGACCATTTTCTTACCGCGATTGAACGGGCCGATGCCGGAATTTTCGCCGAACGCCCGGGTGATTTGCTCGACTTGATCGCCTATTGGCGACAATTCGACCGCATTGCATCTCTGGAGGAGATGACCGAATATAATGTTTCCCGGCAACTGTGTGAAATCAACCCGAAACATGGGCAAAAAGATCCTCTATCGCAGGAGAAAGCCCGCGCAGGGATTGAAATCATTGCCGCCGCCCTGACGTTTTCCCAGCGCAATTACATTGCACTTCCTGATTCCACGCAATCAGCAAAACAGGCCGATTCCCTCCTTGATGTCCAGATGATTCTTCCCGACTGGACGTTACCTGAGTTGAATTCCCTTTTGCGCAAGCCCCTGTTTGATGAACCCGTTTATGGGCGGATAAGAATTCATCATCGTTCTGTACGCGAATACCTTACCGCCCAATGGCTTTACAGGTTGCTTGCACAAGGCAAATCCAGACGCAGTGTTGAACAATTGATTTTTGCCGAACGCTACGGCTTGAGTGTTGTTGCTCCATCAATAAAAACGGTCGCGGCCTGGTTGGCTTTATGGGATGAACAAATCTGTGCTCGGTTATGTGATATCTCCCCGGAAATCCTGATCGGCTTTGGCGATCCGTCCCGACTCTCCATACCCGTGCGGGAACACTTGCTAAGACAATTCGCAAAAGCTTGTGCTGCCGACCAATATTATGATGAATCAATCGATTTGCCAGCCCTCAGACATCTGGCCGACGAGCGTTTGGTCGGTGTGTTTATAGAGCTTTTGCAGGAATACCGCTCTCACAGAGAAGTCCGAAAGCTGCTGCTCAGGGCGGTTTGGCAAGGGGAACTTAGAGACTGTGCTGAAATGGCCCTAAGCTTTGCTCTTGACCAGACCATGGACCGTTACACCCGATTGGTCGGAATCCGGGTCATCGACAGCTGTGGCAGCCAAGATCAGCAACAGCAGATTAGCAACGCCATAATCAAGAGAGAGCAGAGTGCAGATGTTCATTTGATCAGTGCTGTTTGTGAAGCTTTTTTTCCGCAATGCATCAGTGTTGCTGATTTGCTTGAGGTATTGAGAAAATGCCAGCAACCGAAACCGTATTCAACAAGCCCAATGGCAGAGGCACTGGAACAAATTGTTGAAAAATGTTCTGAAGGCCAACTGCTTGCGCTGGTTTGTGGACTAGTCGATCTTCTTGAAGTACCACCTTATGTTGACGAAAGATATTGTCCAATTTCAGAGCGCCATGCCTGGATCGTTCCTCATGTAAAAAATATTGCTCAACGCCTGCTCAAACAATCTCCGCCCTGTACCAGTGAGTCGGTCTTAAAGACCGTTGAACTGACAACATTGTGGCAACATCATGGAGACGACGGCTACCATGAGCCTGAAGTGGATTTGTCTACAATTGTCAACAATAGCTACAATTTGCGGCATCTGCTCTTCTGGCGATCGGTTGCACAGATCCGCAGTGAACGACAGGTGAGCAATGAACGCTTGGATGATTGGTGGCACGTCAGATTTTGCAGCGTGCCCTGGGTATTGGCAGCAGAAGACTTCGACTATTTCCTAACCCAAGCGAAAGAACAAAAGGATCCTGATAATCGCCTGGTTGCATACTCGGTAGCCTTATCATTGTGGCATGACAGTGGGCGTAGTGCACAGCGGAGGCAACAGCTCTCTTTTCTTGCACAGCAGAATCAGGAGATGGCCGCGAAACTAGATAAATACCTGTCGCTGCCCATCTCTTCACCAGAAGATGAAGAGCGCAATAACAGAGCAATGGCTAGAAAATCGGCTTTGGAGGAAAAAGAGCAACAAGAGCGTGAGAAACGTAAGCAATGGATTCTTGAACTTAAGGCCTCTCCTCAGAGGCTTCGAGAGATTTCAACATCAACCGTCGATAAAAAATTTGCAGATCTTTATTGGCTTATTGAGGAAATATATAATCACAAAGAATCGGGAGACTCAAAGTGGGGTGTTGACCATTGGGAGGTGCTGATAGAGGAATTCGGCGTGGAAGTCGCTGAAGCCACCCGTGATGGTTTGATGGCTTACTGGCGGCGATATGAACCAACAGAAGAGCTAACCGGTGGGCTGAGAGTCGGAATGGTTGGCTTGGCCATTGAAGCAAAGTCCCAAAAAGGCTGGGCAAACGACCTGTCTTTCGCGGAAGCTCTGCTCGCCGTCCGCTATGCCGTTCGAGAGATGAATGGCCTCCCCCATTGGTTGGAAAACTTGCTGCTGCCCCACCCACAAGCGGTTGACGAAATATTGCAAAAAAACCTTCTTTGGGAGTTTGATTTAACAGATGGTGACCCTTCTCTCCCGGTTCATCAGTTGCTTTCGCAGCTGCGTTACACCCAACTTTCCGCATTGAAGATATATTTTACCCCTTTTGTTTTGCAATGTTTACAAAACCGGGAACCTCGGCGCGATTCTACCCTTGAAGATGCCTTGTCCATAATCTTGCAATGGGAAGGATTACAGATTGATGTCTTTGCGGATTTAGCCAAAACCCGCTATGCCGCGGCACACAGAGAAGCCCGCCGTTTGACTTGGCTGGTTGCCTGGTTGTGTGTCGAAGCCGATGGTGCATTGGCTGCTTTGCAGCAGTGGCTTGCCAGGACCAGAGGGGACAGGAACAAACAGGAGCACATGATCCGTTTCTGCTGTGCCATGGGTGACCATCACTTTACGCGTTTTGGCAGTATTCACCGGGACTTCGAACGCATAGCCTGTCTGGAAAAATTCGTCCCATTGGTTTATCACTACATTCGCAGAGAGGACGATTCAGTGCATGAAGGTTCTTATACACCCGATGCTCGTGATCATGCCGAAGGGATCAGAAGCTATCTATTAGGCGTGGTCTGTGATCTGTCTGGTTGCCAATCTTTTGCTGCTTTGATGAACTTTTCAAAAACCCTTCCGCACCCGGAATCCTGTAAAAGAATGAAAGTGTTAGCGCGTCGCCGGGCCGCGGCAGATGCAAAACTGCCGGCATGGTTGCCTGAAGATGTCCTTGCTTTTGCCAAAACGGGGGTAAAACCTCCAACAACAGATCAGGATTTGTTTGTCCTTGTTTGTAATCGGCTGGATGATCTCAAAGATAACTTGGAAGATGGCGACAACAGCAGTGCGGTTATCTTGCAGCGGGTCGACCGGGAAACGGAACTGCGCAATTGGTTTGCGGGTGAGCTGAGAAAATCGGCCAACGGTTTTTACAGCGTTGCCCCCGAAGAAGAGCTGGCGGATGCCACGCGCCCGGATATTCGCATCCATGTCCGGGAGATAGATGCACCATGTGTCATTGAGCTGAAGTTATCAGATAATTGGAGCTACCGGGAACATGCTGAACGCTTGCGCAATCAGCTGGTGGGGCAATATCTCCGCGACGTTCGTTCGTGCTACGGTATTTTCTTACTGGTCAGAAGACATAAATCCTGGTGGATGGGGGGCAAACGGCTCTCGTTCCAAGAGTTAGTCGGCGCTCTACAGCAAGAGGCCGATCAAATCATCCAACAACGTCCGGATCTTCAAGAAATCAAGGTCATCGGTATTGATTTAACCAAGAGATAAGCAACCCGCAGTTTTCACTTACACATCGTTTTCATCATCATTGCGCTTGTTGCTCAATCGCCTGTTCCGACCGTTGAATCCCTTTTTCGGTGAGACCCTTGCCGAAATTAATGGAATCGATTAACCAAAAACTGATGTAGAGTATCACCATCAGAACCAGAGCCAACAGCAGGCTGCGGAGCACTTTACGCGGTTTCCAAAGGGACAGGAGCAGCAAGGCCCCGCCCGCGACATAACAAAAGAGGGGATATTGTTGGTAGAAACTGTTGGTCCAATCAATAAATAGCTGAAAATCCATGAGCTTGGCTCCTTGCAGAGACTCTCTGCATCAGATACTGTCCCCCTGTTTATTGATTGATTGGCGAAGCAACGCCAGCACCAGGCTCGTATAAGGAGCATCCTGTCCCGCTACGCGGCAGCGTTCGACCACCGCTCCGCAGATCGCGTCGAGTTCCAGCGGCCGCCCCATCTCCAGATCGACCAGCATGGAGGTCTTGATGGCCGCAAAAGTGCGGATCAACTCGAACATTTCATCGATATCAGCCTGCCCCAGAGATACCCCGGCAGCATTGGCGGCCCGGGCCGCTTCCTGCATCAGTCCGTAAACGATGGGTCCGAATTCAGCGTGCCGGGTCAGGGTTCGTGTATCCAGGCGGGTTAACGCGGATAGCGGATTGACCCCGTTGTTGATGAGCAGTTTACGCCACAACTCATAACGGATATCGGCTGTTACCCTGGTTGGAATTCCCGCCTCATTGAACACCCTGCCCAACAACTCAAGGGGAGAATCAGCCTCTGCCGGACTCTGTTCAGCGGTGGGCCAATGACCGATGATCAGTTGGGCCGGGCCGCGGGCTTGGATCTTCCCCGGGGCAATGACATGGCCACCAATGCGCACGGCCAGACCGCCGATCACCCGCCGGGCTGGCAAACTGCCGATCAGCAACTCTTCGTTATCCACCCCGTTCTGTAGGGAAATCACCGGACAATTGCCGACTTTCAACCAGGAGCCGGCCTGTTGTAGCAGCGCGGCAGTGCCGTTGGCCTTAATTGTCAACAGAATCGCGTCAAAATCAGTGGCGCAGTAGTTCTGTTCCAGTTCTGCCCAGGATACCGCGCAGACCGGTTCTTCGAAGCTAAAATCTTCATGGTCAATATTCAGCCCGGTTGCCTGCAGCGCCTGCAGATGTTCGCCGCGCGCCACCAGCACCACCTCATGTCCGGCACGAATCAACCGTGCGCCATAATAGGCGCCAATCCCGCCGGCACCCCAGATCAAAATTTTCATCAGAATCCCCCTTACTCAATACAGATCATTTCAGTGGCTAAGAATCAGGCGGGCCAGATTGCACCCGCACCTGCCAATATGCACTGTAGCAGAGCCTTCCCCATAGACCAATGGCTATTCCTCGGCAGATTCTTTGCCAGCTGGCAACAAAGGAAAATCCACTTGTCCCATCCTTTTCGGATGCCGAAAACCCTGAGCAGGGAAAATCTGGAGCGCACAATACATTCAAAAATAAATATATTGACTTTTCCATATGCTGCAAATATTGTGCATATACACGTAATCACTATTTACCTTCAGGAGAGGGAAAAGCATGCAACTTTACACCAATCGGACCATGAAACCGCTGCCCCAATTTGTTGCCGACCTTGAGCTGCGAGCCAGACAGCAGGATTTTGTCATCCATAACAAGGGGGCTATGGACATGGCCCACTCATTTGCCCTGCACAATGTCCCGGTCAGGGAGGATTTCGATATCCACATGTTACAGTTCTGCAAACCGGCCAAAGCAGCCCAGGTGATGAGCGCTAACCCGGAACGTGCTGCATTAATGCCCAAATTCGTGATCGCTTTCAGTCAGGACAACCATACCCAGGTGCGCTTTCTTCATTATGACGCACAGACCGTGACTCAGCTGCTGGGGGATGACCGCTTCAGCGCCATCATTGCCGGAGCCTCTGCCGAGATCATCGCGACTATTGAAGAAAGTCTGTAACAGGAGACCCAGGTCCCCAAAAAGGAGTGAAACTATGCTGAGATCTTTAATGTTTTTACAGAGAAACCTGGTTTATGCAATTCCACTGGCGATGCTTTTCGGCCTGCTTGGCGGAGGCTTTGTCTTTGACGCCAGGCCGTTGAAGATGCTGATCATCCCCATTACCTTTGTGATGATCTATCCGATGATGACCACCCTCAATATCCGGTCGGTTTTTTCCGGCAGCGACTCGCGCCTGCAACTGACCACCCAACTGATCAATTTCGTCCTGGTGCCGGTGCTGGTCTTTTTCCTCGGAAAACTGTTCCTGAACGGACCCGAAACCAAATTCGGCCTCTGGGCGGTCGGGCTGTTCCTGATCGGCGTGTTGCCGGCTTCGGGGATGACGATTTCCTGGACCGGCTTTGCCAACGGCAATAAGGAGGCGGCCACCAAGATGTTGGTCTTCGGGCTGTTGATCGGTGCGGCGGCCGCGCCGGTCTACACCAAAGTTTTCATGGGCACCACTGTGGATGTGGACATGCTGCATATGTTCCAGCAGATCTGCATCTTTGTCTTCGCCCCGCTCCTCGCCGGACTGGCAACCCAGACCTACCTGATCAAGAAACATGGCAGAAAAGCCTGGATGGAGGTCTACAAGCCTAAATTTCCACCGTTCTCCGCGCTCGGCGTCGTGCTGATCGCCTTTGTCGCCATGTCCCTCAAAGCCAAAAACATCATTGCCAACCCGCAGGATCTGGTCACTATCGTGATCCCGCTGGTAATTTTCTACCTGCTGTCCTATACCCTGCTGTCAATCATCGGTAAGCTGTTTTTCAGCCGCGAAGATGCCATCGCCATGGTCTTCGGGGTGGTCATGCGCGACCTGTCCATTGCTCTGGCCATTGCCATGACCGCCTTCGGCAAGGAAGGTTCAACCATCGCCCTGCTCATCGCCCTGGCTTATATTTTCCAAATCCAGTCCGCAGCCTGGTATATCAAACTGGTGCCCTGGATCTTCGGCCCCCATCAGCAACCGGCGGTTACCTTGGAAAAATCGCAAAGCACCTGACCTAAAAGCTTCGGCCAGGGGCTCTCTTGAGTGAGCTGTTCCTGGCCGAAATCTGGGTCGCCTTTTTGACTTAGACGCCCCGGAATACTTTGCTACTTATTCTTTTTCTGCTATCGTAATCCAGCACCTTGGCATTACTCTCAATTTTTGTGTTGAGGATCTCATATGCTTTACTGGACTCCCCCACCGTTTCCTTCCCAAGCCTAGGCCAAGGGAGGAAGTCATCATCGGCAAATTCTCTATTCAGTGCGGCTCTGCGGCCTGAATCAAGGGGTAACTCTGCCCTTTTCCTTCCTTACTGATTTTTAGCTCCACTGCATATCATTTGGAAGGAAACATCCATGCAGTCTCATTCTTCGTCACAGGGTTCCACTGCCGGCATCTTTGCCGTTGCCATGTCCGCCATTCTTTGGGGAACAGTCGGTGTCGCAACACAAACCATTTACCGGCAATCTGAACTGTCGGCCGTATCTGTCGGTTTTTACCGCCTGGCTTGCGGCTTTCCGTTTGTTGCGTTGCTGTGCTGGAAAATCGTCGGCAAGGACTGCCGACTACCCGTCCGCCATTATCTGCAAATGGGTCTGGTCGGCATCTTGCTGGCCCTTTATCAGGTTTTCTTTTTCGCCGCCATCAGCCAAATCGGCGTGGCGGTTGCCACGCTGATTACTCTCTGCACCGCGCCGGTCCTGGTGGCGGTTATTTCCGTTGTCGTTTTGCGGGAACGATTGACCGGCGCAACCCTACTCTCTCTGAGCGCCGCAGTCATCGGCATCGTTCTGCTGGTGGGCCGCCCCGGCAATATCCCAATCCAGGGCAGTCTGCCCCTCGGTGTGGCCCTATCCCTGGGCTCAGCCACCGGCTATGCAATTGTCACCATTATTGGCCGACATCTTGCCCGCTCCTGCCATGCAATTTTGTCGACCACTGTCGCCTTTGGCGTTGGGGCCTTGTTGCTGCTTCCCTTTGCCGCAGCCAACCTGGCAGCAGTCACCTACACGGCCAGAATCTGGGAAGTCCTCTGCTACATTGGCCTGGTGCCGACCGCCGTTGCCTACCTGTTGTTTTTCACCGGCATGCGCAGCATCAGGGCGGCCAGTGCTTCGATCCTGACCCTGCTCGAACCATTGACGGCGACAATCTTGTCCTGGTTTATGTTTGGCGAACGGCTGGCACCGACCGGAATGCTCGGCGGGCTGTTCCTGCTCGCCGCCATGGTCATCTTGTATTATGGTGAAAAGCACCTGTTGCAGAGCAGTTAAACAAAGCAGAATGTTCATACCCGGAGTGCCTCGTTCGTTGAGCGCTCCGGGTTACTCCTCAGCGGATGATTTTTCACTTCAGCTCAAGCGACCACCACCACTTGATCCCGACCGAAATTTTTAGCGTTGTAAATTCCCCCGTTTCGATAGGCCTTACGGCATCGCCTCCAGCTTGGCCATTGGTTAGGCTGTTCAGCGAAACAAAAATGCCCCGACAAAAACAACTGCCGAGGCACTCAAGTTCCTATTCGATGTTCAGAATATCTACGCTTATTTCAATTTCCAGCTCGTCCCCTCCCGAGTGTCGAGCAAGAGGATGCCTCTGGCATCAAGCTCATCACGGATCTCATCCCCGCGGGCGAAATTTTTCTCCTGCCGCGCGGTCAGCCGTTCCTGAATGAGCTGTTCAATCTCTTCCTGGCTGATCTCGAGACGGCTCAACCCGGCCATGCGGACCTTTTCGAGCCAGATGGCAGGAACGGAACGGAACAGGCCCAGAACTTCGCCAAGACGCAGGATTGTGGCATGCAGATCACGAACCTGGGCGACCAGATCGGCTTTCTTGGCGAACTTCTTGGTCGCGATCAGGCGGTTCATGGTCCGCACCCCTTCAAACAGGTGGGCAATGGCCAGTGCAGTGTTAAAATCGTCATCCATGGCGGCCCGGAACTTCTCTTCCAGTTGCGCCCCTTCGTCACTCGTGTCAGCCCCTGCAGGGATCGCAGCCAACTGGGTTTCAGCCAGTTCCAGAGCGTCGTAAAAACGGCTCAGCCCGCTTTGTGCTTCAAGCAGGTTCTGGTCCGAAAAATCGATGGGCGAACGGTAGTGGGCTGTCAAAATGAAGAACCGCACAACTTCTGGATCATAGCTTTGAAGAATATCGCGGATGGTAAAAAAGTTCCCCAGAGACTTGCTCATCTTCTCCTGATTGACGTTGACAAAACCATTATGAATCCAATACTTGGCAAATGGTTTTCCGCTCGCGCCTTCGCTCTGGGCAATCTCGTTTTCATGATGGGGGAAGATCAGGTCGCGGCCACCGCCGTGAATATCGAAAGTATCCCCAAGCAGGGACGAGCTCATGGCCGAACATTCGATGTGCCAACCCGGCCGTCCCGGACCCCAGGGTGACTCCCAACTCGGTTCGCCCGGCTTGGCAGCTTTCCAGAGAGCAAAGTCCATGGGGTTGCGCTTCTGCTCCCCCGGAGCAATGCGGGCGCCGGCCTGCATCTCTTCCATGTTGCGTTTGGAGAGCTTCAGGTAGCTGGGAAATTTGTCGACGCTGTAATAAACGTCCCCGCCGGAGGCGTAGGCCAGCCCCTTGTCGATCAGCTTTTCACAGATCCCGATAATTTCCGCAATGTATTCCGTCGCCCGCGGTTCATGGGTCGGCCGCAGCAAACCCAGAGCGTCCATGTCCTGGTCAAAAGCGGTAATAAACTCTTCAGCCAGATCCTTGCTAGAGATATGGCGTTCGTTGGCACGATTGATGATCTTGTCGTCAACATCGGTATAGTTACGCACATAGGTGGTCTCAAAACCGGCAAACTGCAGATATCGATAGATGACATCAAAGACAATATTGGCCCGCGCATGGCCGATATGGCAGTAGTCGTATACGGTGACACCACAGACATACATTCCGACCTTGCCGGGAACTAGCGGACGAAACTCTTCTTTTTGGGCGGTCATGGTGTTGTAAACACGTAAACTCATAAAACTCTCCCTCGCTCAAATCAGGCCTTCGGAAACGAGCAATTCTATTCATCAGCAGACTGGTACGGCCGACCTTGCGGGCCGCAAGCCGTACCCCATGACAACGCTTACTTGAGCTTGGCCCAGGTATCACGCAAGGTCACGGTGCGGTTGAAGACCGGCTTCCCGGCCTGCGATTCACGACTGTCGACACAGAAATAACCGACCCGCTCAAACTGAAAAGTTTCCCCTGCTGCGGCAGCATGCAGACCCTGTTCGGCATAGGCCTGGATGATCTGCAATGACTGCGGATTGAGGGCGCTCAGATAATTTTCCGCCTTGTCGGGGTTCTCCTGGCTGAACAGCCGGTCATAGAGCCGGACCTCAACCTTCTCGGCATGACGGGCCGAGACCCAGTGGATAATTCCTTTGACTTTCCGCCCGTCAGCCGGTGCTTCCCCCAGCGTATCGAGATCGGCGCTGCAGCGCAACTCAATGACCTGGCCCTGCTCATCCTTGACCACTTCGTCACAGCGGATGATATAAGCGTTGCGCAAGCGCACCTCCCGACCGGGACCGAGGCGGAAGAACTTTTTCGGCGGATCTTCCATGAAATCATCCCGCTCGATATACAGTTCGTTAGTAAACGGCACCACCCGATTGCCTAGCTCCGGTTTTTGCGGATGATTGGGAGACTGAATGTCTTCCACCCGCTCGGCCGGGTAATTGGTGATGGTGACTTTCAGCGGGTCAAGCACCGCCATGCGCCGATTAGCGGTCTCATTGAGCTGTTCGCGGACGCAGTCTTCCAACACTGACAGGTCGATCCAGCTGGCCCCCTTGCCGACCCCGATGCGCTCGCAAAAATTGCGTACCGCAGCGGCCGGATAGCCGCGCCGACGCATTCCCACCAGGGTCGGCATACGCGGATCATCCCAGCCCGAAACATAATTTTCCCTGACCAGCTGCAGCAGTTTGCGCTTACTCATCACCGTGTAACTGAGGTTGAGGCGGGCAAATTCGATCTGTTGCGGCGCAAAAATTGCCAGGCTTTTAATAAACCACTCATAGAGGGGACGGTGATCTTCGAACTCCAGGGTACAGATGGAATGGGTCACCCCTTCGATAGAATCCCCCTGGCCGTGGGCGAAATCATACATCGGATAGATGCACCATTTGTCGCCGGTGCGGTGATGATGAGCGTGCAGAATCCGGTACATGGCCGGATCACGCAGGTTCATGTTGGGCGCAGCCATATCGATTTTGGCGCGCAACACATGGCTGCCGTCCGGGAACTCGCCGTTCTTCATCTTTTCGAACAGCTCCAGGTTCTCTTCGACACTGCGCTCCCGGTATGGACTGTCTTTACCGGGCTCGGTCAAGGTGCCACGGTTGCTGCGCATCTCTTCGGCGCTCTGGCTGTCGACATAGGCCTGCCCGGCTTTGATCAGCTGAACCGCCCAGGCATAAAGCTGGTCGAAATAATCAGATGCGAAATGCAGGTGCTCACCCCAGTCAAAACCGAGCCAGCGCACATCATCCTTGATCGCCTCGACATATTCGTCGTCTTCCTTGACCGGATTGGTATCATCAAAGCGCAAATGGCAGCGCCCGTTGAGTTCCTCGGCCAGCCCGAAGTTGATACAAATACTCTTGGCATGCCCGATGTGCAGGTAACCGTTCGGCTCCGGCGGAAAACGCGTCACCACCTGCTGCCGCTTGCCACTCTCCAGATCTTCAGTGATGATGGTACGGATAAAGTTCGAGCTGACAGGCAACTCCGATGTGCTCATAGCAAGATCCTCAATTCCTATGCAGTAATGGCCGCACTCTTTGCGGCCTGACCTTTGTTGTTGTGCTGCAGCAATACCACGCAGTGTGCTGCGATCCCTTCGCCGCGGCCGCAAAAACCAAGCTTTTCAGTGGTCGTGGCTTTAACATTGATGCGACTTGTTGCCGCCCGGCAATCTTCGGCTATGGTAGTGACCATCGCCGGGATGTACTCGGCCAGTTTCGGCCGCTGGCAAATGACCGTGGCATCCAGGTTGCCGATAACGTAACCGAGTTCCGCCATCTGTCCAATGACATTGCGCAACAGCTTGCGGCTGTCGATGCCCGCAAAGGCGGCATCGTTATCCGGGAAATGCCGCCCCAGATCACCCCGGCCCAGAGCGCCGAGAATGGCATCGCAGATAGCGTGCAGCAGGACATCGGCATCTGAATGACCGAGCAGGCCGAATTCAAAATCGATCTCGACTCCGCCGATAATCAGCGGCCGATCCTTGACCAGGCGATGAACGTCGTAACCATGGCCGATGCGCATCATGCCGATTTCTCCTCCATACTGTCAAGCAAAGCTGTTGCAATAACAAGATCTTCCGGGGTTGTCACCTTGATATTGCGGTAATCCCCAGCCATAATCCGCACCGGCCGCCCCAGGCGCTCCAGCAGGGAAGCGTCATCGGTCGCGCGGAAACCGGCCCGATCCGCCTCGGCAAAAGCCTGCTCCAGCAGCGGATACAAAAATCCCTGTGGGGTTTGGGCCTGCCACAGGAATTTACGCTCCGGCGAGGCGACAATCAGTTCCTCGGCCACTCGCTTGATGGTGTCCTTGACCGGCACCGCCAGGATGCAGGCGCCAACCTCCCTGATCACCTCCAGCAAGGCTGGCAACTGGGCCGGATTGAACAAGGGTCGCGCCCCGTCATGGATCAGAACCGGCCGTTGTGCTTCAGTATAGCCATCCTCGCGCAGCGCCGCCAGGCCGTTGCGGACAGAATCCTGCCGCTCTGCCCCGCCCTGCACCAGGCGCCGGACTTTCCGAAAACCGAATCGTTCGATGATCTGCTCTTGACAAAAAGTAAAATCTTCTGCGGGAACGATGGGATAGATTGACTCCACCGCCGGGTGGGAGTCAAACAGGGACAGGGTGTGGGCGAGCAGCGGCTTACCGTGCAGCTCCAGGTACTGCTTGCTGATCGAGGCCCCCATTCGGCGACCCAGCCCCGCCGCCGGAATAAGGACAGCTGCTTTCATCGACAACCTTTTCGGGTTGGATAATTGTTTTAGGCCCTGAAACAGAACGGACCAGGCGCATGACGCCCGGTCCGTTTCTCACGCATATTCGAGCAGTTCAGTGGAAGATATTTTCCAACCGTTGAACGACCTGATCCTCTTTGGCGCCTTCGGCCAGGGCGACCTCGGTCACCAGCAGCTTGCGGGCCTGCTCAAGAACTTTCTTTTCGCCGTAGGAAAGTTCCTTCTCCGAGCTGATCTGGTAAAGATCACGCAGCACTTCGGCGACTTCCAGCAGATCGCCGGTTTTCAGCTTGTCGTTGTACTCGCGCTGACGCCGGCTCCAGGAAGCGATTTTGCCATTTTCACCCGGCTCGGCCAGCGCATCAAAAACCCCGGTGATCAATTTCTGATCGATCAACCGACGCAGACCAACATTACCGGCATTGCCGACCGGGACCATGATTTTCATGTCCGTGTCGACAATCCTCAGGATATAGAATTTCTGACTGTGTCCTGAATACTCCCGGATCTCGATATCCTCGATCACTCCAACCCCCTGGGTCGGATAAACTGCCATATCACCAACTTTAAACAAAACAAAACTCCTTTTGCTAGACCTACTGATACTATCACAAAAGGCATCCCCCGTCAATTCCGGGCACTAGGGATAACTTCTTGATTCATATGGAAAAAGGGTTTTTTATGGAGGGGCTTGACAGGGCTGTGCTAGGATTTCCCGCAAAGGCGGCGCTTTTCCAGGCCCCGTCGCAACTGAAAACAGCCCATCCTCAACCAGCTCCCCCTTGCTGAATACCACAGGACAGGACAACGGAAGGGATGGCCCTCTCACCATCAGGAACAAGGAATTCGACATGCGTATCGGTGTTATCGGCTCAGGCGCCCTCGGCCTCTATTACGGTTCCATGCTACAGCGTAACGGCGGCGATATTCACTTTCTGCTGCGCCGCGACTATGATGCCATCCGCGTCAACGGCCTGCAGGTTTATTCGCCCAACGGAAATTTTCACCTGCCACAACTAAACGCCTATCGCCAAGCGACCGATATCGGTCCGGTCGACCTGGTCATCGTCGGCCTCAAGACCGGTGCCAATGATCAGCTGGTGGAGCTGGTCAGCCCGCTGGTCGGCCCCCGGACCGCGATTCTCACCCTGCAGAACGGGCTCGGCAACGAAGAGCTGCTGGCCGCAGCTTTCGGCGCAGAACGGATCCTCGGCGGGGTGGCTTACCTGGGAACCAATCGTGGCGAACCGGGGGTGCTGCATCATATTGACGCAGGTAAAATCGACCTTGGTGAGTTTGATCGGGAGATTTCCGCGCGCTGCCGCAACCTGGCCGCCATGTTCAACGCTGCCGGTGTCCCCTGCCGGGCGGTTGAGGACCTGCGCCGGATCCGCTGGGAAAAACTGGGTTGGAACATCCCCTTTAACGGCCTTGCCGCCCTTCACCGTTGCAATACTGCCGAGCTGATGGCCCACCCGCCGAGCAAGGAACTGGCCCGGCAAATCATGCTCGAAGTTGCCGCCGGCGCCAATGCCCAGCCGCTTAAAAGCCGGATCGACGCGCAGGACTTCAGCAAAAAACTGATCGCCTTCACCGAAAAAATGAACCCTTACCGGCCCAGTATGCTGGTTGACCGGGAACAGGGTCGGCCCATGGAGCTGGAGGCGATCTTCGCCACTCCGCTGCGCCAGGCGAAAGCCGCCGGGGTTGAAATGCCGCGCATCGAGATGCTCTACCAGTTACTTGATTTCTGCGCCCCAAAACCTGTCGAGAGTTAACCGGCACTGCCCGGTAACCAGCGCCGCGGTACCAACAGGCCAAGCATGAACAGCAGACAGGCCGCCACCACGATGCTCGGTCCGGTCGGGGTATCCCATTGAAAGGAGCCATAGAGGCCGAAGCCGACCGCCAGACAACCGATCAGGCTGGCCAGCACTGCCATGACTTCCGGGCCGGCGGCAAAGCGGCGCGCCGTGGCCGCCGGAATAATCAGCAGAGAGGTCACCAGCAGCAAACCGACCACCTTCATCATCACCGCCACGGTCAGGGCGATCAGAGCCAGAAACAGCCAGTTGATCCGGTCCACGGCAATCCCTTCGACCCGGGCCAGATCTTCATGAATGGTGATGGCCAGCAGCGGCTTCCAAAGCCAGAGCAGGCCGAGCAAGGCGAGACCGCCAGCACCGAAAATCCAGGCCAGATCGGCCGGGCCGATGGCGAGGATGTCACCAAACAGATAAGCCATCAGATCGACCCTGACATTCTCCATAAACGCCAGGACCACCAACCCCAGGGAGAGTGCGCCGTGAGCAAAAATCCCCAGCAGGGTATCGCCGGAAAGATGGCGCTGCCGGCGGCTGTAAAAAAGCAATACGGCCAGCAGCTGGCAGACAACTATAATGCCGACCGTCGGATTGAGGTGGAAAAGAAAGCCCAAGGCCACCCCGAGTAAAGCGGAATGGGCCAGGGTCTCCCCGAAGTAGGCCAATCTGCGCCAGACCACAAAAGAGCCGAACGGGCCGGCGATCAGGGCCACTCCAAGCCCACCGAGCAAGGCGCGCAGAAAAAAGTCTTCATTCATATTTTCAGATTCCTGTCACAGTGGGCACAGTGGTCATGCTGATGATTGCGGTCGTGAACATACACGGCCAGATGATTGACCGCCAGCGGGCCGAACAGTTCGGCATAGGCCGGATGTCCGGTGACCGCTTCCGGGGTTCCGCTGCAGCAGATATGCCGGTTCAAGCACAGCACCCGATCCGTGGCCGCCATCACCAGATGCAGATCGTGGGACACCATCAGCACGGCACAGCCGCGCTGATCGCGGATATTGGCGATCAGCTGGTAGAGTTCGACCTGACCATGCACATCCACCCCCTGTACCGGTTCATCCAGCACCAGCAGATCGGGCTCACGCACCAGGGCCCGGGCAAGCAGGACACGCTGCAACTCCCCACCGGACAGGGTCTGCATGGGGGAATCATAGACCTGTTCGGCGCCGACCTCGCCAAGCAGACGGTGAGCCCGTTTGCGGTCATTATGGCAGGCGGTGGCCAGAAACCGCTTGACGGTCAATGGAAAGGTCGGGTCAAGCTGCAACCGCTGCGGCATATAGCCGATGGTGACCCCCGCCCGCCGGTAAACCGTTCCCTGCTGCGGCTGCAACAGGCCCAGGGCAACCCGTAACAGGGTCGTCTTACCAGCGCCGTTGGGACCAATCACCGTTAAAACCTCACCGGCCTGCAGTTGCAGATCGATATTTTCCAGCAACAGTCGCCCGCCGCTGGCATAGTTGACTGCGGCCAAACTGAGCAACGGCTGATTCTGATCAATCATTGTTTTTCCCTGCTTTCCTTACAACGCGGGCACAGGCCCATGATCTCCACGGTATGCTGGCGCACCACAAACCCCGAATCCGCGGCGCATTGATTGATGGCAGCGGTGATCGCCGTAGCGTCAAGTTCCGCATACGCCTTACAGGACTCGCAGATCAGAAATTGGCCTTCATGGGGTCGGTGGGGATGAATGCAGCCGACATAGGCATTGAGGGAAGCGATGCGATGAACCAGGCCCAGTTCGAGCAGAAAATCGAGGGCCCGATACACCGTCGGCGGTGCGGCACGACCATCCTGCTGCAGTTGCTCAAGAACCTCATAGGCCCCGATCGGGCGATGCTGCTGCCAGACCAGTTCGAAAACCCGCCTGCGCAACGTGGTAAAACGTTGCCCGCTGTTCTGGCAGACCTGTTCGGCATTACGCATGGCCGCGGCAATACAGCTTTGATGATCATGGTCGTCACTGATAAAATGCAGATGATGTCTTGGTGTTGACATTAAAAACCCCGGCTTGCTTTCCTTAGTGTTATATTATAACATTTCAAATAATACCTCATCCTAACTCACTCCATGGAGAAACACAAATGAAGAGATTCCTTTTCCTTGCCCTACTCATCTGTCTGTTTGGCTCACCGGCCAGTGCAGCCAACCACCCGGCCCCACAGGTGGTTGTCAGTATCAAACCACTTTATTCACTGGTTGCCGGCCTTATGCAAGGAGTCGGCAAACCACAATTACTGATCAAGGGGGGCGCCTCGCCCCACGGCTACTCCCTGCGCCCTTCCGAAGCCGCTGCCCTGGCTGATGCCCAGCTGATCGTCTGGGTCGGACCCGGGTTGGAAGGCTTTCTCGAAAAAACCCTGGACGGCCTGAGCCCAACAACCATGCAGCTGGAATTGAGCCAACGGTTGCAACCCTACCTGCTGCCGGCGCGCAGCGGCGGGACCTGGGAAAAACATGATCATCACGACGAAGCGGAGCACCACCACGACGAAGCGGAGCACCACCACGACGAAGTAGAGCACCACCACGACGAAGTAGAGCACCACCACGACGAAGTAGAGCACCATCATGACGAAGCGGAGCACCATCACGACGAAGCAGAGCATCACCACCACGACGAAGCAGACCTGGAGCATTTTGACCCGCATATCTGGCTCAGCCCGGCTATGGCCGCAAAGATCGTTGTCTTGTGCGAAGACGCCCTGATTGATATCGATCCAGCACATAAGGATGAATACCAAGCCAATGCCATACAGCTGCTCGAACGAATCAAAAATCTGGATAACGAACTGACCCGGAAGCTGGCTCCGGTCAAAGACGTCCCCTATATCGTTTTTCACGCCGCCTATCAATATTTTGAAACCGCCTATGGTCTCAATGCGGTCGGCTCGGTGACAATCTCTCCGGAACGCAAACCAGGGGTTAAAAGAGTCCTGGAAATCCGGGAAAAAATCAAAACCTTGCATGCCCGTTGTGTTTTCAGCGAACCCCAGTTTCAGTCAAAGCTGGTCAATACAATTATTGAAGGAACGGACACCCGCACCGGGATCCTGGATCCTCTGGGGGCAGACCTGCCGGCGGACCAAGACGCCTATTTTGTTCTATTGAAGCGCTTGGCTGACAATCTCTACCAGGGTCTTCACTGAATATAGCCAACAGGCAAAACGTAGCGCGGCCGTTTCCACAGAAACGGCCGCAACATCACTCTAGACACTTCTCATCTTTCCCTTGACCGAGCAAGCCAGGGACTGCTTGGTCAACAGTCCTTCAGCCGGCAAAACCTTTCATATCGTCCAGCAGATGAATCCCTTCTTTGACGTAAGGGTCGTCGGCAATCTGCTTGTCCAGATCCTCCTCCTGCGACGCATCCCCCTCAGGCTCACTCATCATCCCGAAATGTGGCCCGTTCTTTTCTTCCTGGCGCAATTCGCGGCGTTCGCTCAGCAGATCTTTCAACAACAGGGACTGGCGGGTCTGCTCACGGCGCTTTTTAGCGCTGGCCGTTTCACTGATAATCTCCTGAAAATCCTTACTGTGCTCAATGCGGGCATGACTCTTCTGGCTTAACTGCTCAAGATGGTCGACCGGTGGAACCCAAAGACTGTACTTGACCGGTGCGATATGATCCCATGGCAAGGCGTTATCCAGATATTTCTCACCACTCTCAAGGCCATCCAGCCGTGAAGGCAGAATCACATCAGGAGTGACCCCCTTTTCCTGGGTCGATTCCCCGCTGATGCGGTAGAACTTCTGGATGGTGACTTTGATCGCCCCTAACGGCATGTATTTGTCCATGCCACGCAGGTTGACAAACCGATCGAGATCAAGCAACGCCTGAACCGTGCCCTTGCCGTGGGTATGTTCATCGCCGACGATCAGGGCCCGGTCATAATCCTGCAGCGCCCCGGCCAGGATTTCCGAGGCCGACGCACTGAAGCGGTTGACCAGGACAATCATCGGTCCGGAATATTCGACCGAACGATCATCATCGCTCATCACCCGGATATCCCCCTGCCCGTCACGAATCTGCACCACCGGGCCGGTTGGAATGAACAGGCCGGTCACACTGACCGCATCGGAAAGGGACCCGCCGCCGTTATTGCGCAGATCAAGGACCAAGCTGGTGATGTGTTCCTTATTGAGCTTATCCAGCTCATCGCGCAGGTCATCGGTCACATTGCGATCGGTTTTGCCGCTGTAATCCCGATAAAAAGATGGAATCTTGACATAACCGACCTTGCCCTTGCCGTCCGGGTCGCTGATCGTTGTCCCTTTGACAAAGGTTTCCTCGATCTCCACCACATCGCGGATAATCGGGATCATCAACTGCCTGCCGTCCGGCTTTTTCACCGTCAGCCGCACTTCGGTCCCCTTTTTCCCCCGAATCAGGGCCACGGCATCACGTATCCGGGTATCGGTAATGTCCACCGGTTCTTCGGCCCCTTCGGCCACCTTGAGAATGATGTCATCGGCTTCCAGTTGCCCCTGCTTGGCGGCGGCGCTGCCGGGAATCACCCGCACCACCTTGATGTAACCGTCTTCTTCGCGCAGGGTCGCGCCGATCCCTTCCAGGGACCCGCTCATCTGGATATCAAAATCCTCCTTGGAGGTCGGCGGCATATAGCTGGTATGCGGGTCGTAGGCCCGAGCGATGGCGTTGAGATAGCGATCGTAATGATCCTGCAGCGACTCTTCCAACATCCGGTCAAGCAGATTCCGGGTGGTTTTGCCGACTTTTTCCCGAGCCTTTTCCAACAGCTCCTGGTCGGTTTTCTCATCCACCGGCAACAGCGCGCCACTGTCGTCGGTGCCGATATCGTCTTCCCGCAGGCTGATGTAACGATTGAGAATCTGAAACTTGAGAACTTTCCGCCAACGATTGCGCAATTCTGTCAAATCAGCGGCAAAGTCCAGTTTTTTGGGGTCACTCTCAATACTTTCTTTGATTTTCGGATCGATCTTCTGTTTCAGCAACTCATCAAGCATGGCGGAGACCTGAGAGATCCGCTGATTGAGAAGTTCACGACCTTTGATGGGCAGCTCCAGGCGACCGCGGCGGATCGCATCATCGATCTGATCCCGGTATTCGGTCAGCTCCGCGACATCCTTCTGCAACAGGAAGCGCTTTTGAAAATCGAGCTGTTTCAGATAAAGATCGAAGGCCGCTTCGGACAAGGCGTCATCCATCGGCTTCTGGCTGTAATGTTTACTGCTGAGCTGCTGCTGCAACATGTGCCCCAGCAACCGGGCCCGGTTACTATCGAAGGGATCGACCTCTTTGCTCCAGGCGCTCAGCGGCAACGCTACGATTAAAAGAGCAATCAGGACCCTGCGGAAATATTTCATGGAATTAAACATAAAAAAGCCTCAACCCTTTGCTAAGTTTCGGTCCGGAACGGCAAATTCAGACCAGTTTAAGGGATACTAAGACAATGTACCCTTGTCAACTGGGCAATCGCAAGCAGGAATTCCTTATTTTAGTGGTTCCCGGCTTCACTTCCGTCCCTTCAGCAGAGAAAAAAACCAAAATCCTGTTAGAATGAGAAAGAACCTGCAGGTCTGCAAGAACTGACATGAATCCGATTTGGCTGCGACAACCGTCACAAGACCGGCATGAGCTTGGTGGCCGGCAGGGAACTCATCCTGCCAAAGGAGATCACGATGTCTGAACAGAGAAATTATCGACGGATCGGATTTCGAACCGAAGCACATATTGATGTCGGCGCAAACAGCTACTCCTGTGAGCTGGTCGATCTGGCTCTTCAGGGTGCCTTGTTCAAATCAGCACAGGCGATCCCGCTGCCGGTGGAAACCCGGGCGAAACTGAAAATCTTTTTGCCCGACTCCTCAATCAGGATGGAATTTGAGGCCGAATTAATTCATCAGCGAGGTGATTTTTACGGTTTTCTGTTTGTTGCGGAAGACGCCGACAGCATGGCCCACCTGCGCCGCCTGCTGGAGCTGAATTTCGGCGATGCCGAACAGGCTGAACAGGAATTTTCCCACTGGCTTAAGCAGGAGCCAAAAGCCTGACCCTCCCGAGCCGTTCAGAGGGGAATACGCTTTTTCTTACAGTAGCTGCGCAGCACCATTTCGGCCTGATTCATCCGTGACAGACGCATATTCTTGGCCTTGACCTGCTGAACGTCCTCCAGGGGAACCTGGGTCTGACGGATTTCCCGCTGGACCAGTTGTAGATTGTTCAGAATCACTTTCAAATCGGCGGGAGTATATTTTTTCAGAACCGGCGGTGAGAGGCTGAAGAACCCACCGGCAATATCTTCTGCCATCTTCTTGGGGCTACCGGAAATTGCCATTGCTTTCCTCCTGGAATATTTTTCGTTTCACGCGCAAAGCAAGCGGCCGCTATTCCCTTGCTTTCCCATTCGGCCTATGAGATCAATTCTCCATGAACGATTCAGAGCATCTTAAAGGCCTGCTGCTGACATTTACCGCCGTGCTGATTCTCAGCCCGGATGCACTCCTGGTGCGGCTGATTCAGGCCGATATCTGGACCCTGCTGTTCTGGCGCTGCCTGCTGACCAGCACCATGCTGTCGCTCTTTCTGCTGCTGCGCTACCGTCGGCAATTTATCCCGACGGTCAAAGCCATCGGCCGGACCGGGCTGCTCTCCAGCCTGGCCATCACCCTCGGTTCGCTGCTCTTCGTCAACGCCCTGAAACAGACCACCGCCGCCAATACCCTGATCATCCTGGCGGCAACTCCGGTAATCAGCAGTTTGTTGAGCAGCTTGTTTCTGAAAGAAAAAATCCCCCTGCGCACCAAAATCGCCATCACCATCTGTTTTGGCGGCATTCTGTTGATTTTTTCCGGAAGCCTGCACAGCGGGCTGCTGTTCGGCGACCTGCTGGCCCTTGGGGCAACCACCATGTGGGCCAGCAACATCGTTATTATCCGGAGCGGCAAGAGCGTTAACATGATTCCGGCCAATGCCCTCGGTAATCTCTGCACCGTGCCGATCGTCTGGCTCCTAGGTGCCCAGCCTCTCGCCGTCAGCTCAGCGGATGCTGGCTTCCTGGCGCTACTCGGTTGCCTGGTCCTGCCGATCTCTTTCGGCTTGATCACCCTTGGCCCACGCCGCCTTCAGGCGCCTGAAGTCAGTCTGATTCTACTTACCGAAACCGTGGTCGGCCCAATCTGGGTCTGGCTGGCCCTCAATGAAATTCCGCATATCAAAACCGTTATCGCCGGCCTGCTGATTGTCGGCACCCTGCTCGTTCACACCCTGCTCTCACTACGGCAGATCTCTGCCCGAAACCGTATCAGCCGTTTCCCAGATCCTCAAGCCCAGCCTTAACCGGTTATTGAAAAAGCCCAGCCATGGGCGCGCCAGGCTGCTTTTCAACACCTGCTAAACCGCTCCTTCCGTTGCGCTCCGCTCCATCGCCAGGCCATGGCTCAACCCGGCCAACACCAGGGTCTGCTGAAAATCTGCGGGCAAAGGTGCCGTGATGGTCAGACGATCGCCGCTGCACGGATGATTGCAGACCAGCTCTTGCGCATGCAGGAGCAGCCGCTCGGCCGCGAAATGATCGCGAAACAGACGATTATGGCGACCCTCACCGTAGCGGGTATCGCCGATGAGGGGATGAAAGATATGCTTGAAATGGCGCCGAATCTGGTGCCGCCGACCAGTCTGCGGAAAGGTCACCAACAGGGCATAGCGGCTCTGCGGGTAGCGGCCGACCGCAAAAGGGACTTCGCTACGGCCCAGAGTCCGGTATCGGGTCACGGCCGGGCGCGGTGTTTCAGGTGCGCTCTGGCGACCCCACTCCGGCCCGTCGACCAGCGGATAATTGATCTCGCCTTGCTCCTCCGGCCACCCCCTGACCACGGCCAGGTAGCGTTTTTTGACCAACTGTTCGGCAAAATCCCGGGCCAGACGGCCGGCCATCTCACCGGACAGGGCAAACAGCAACACCCCGGAAGTCGGTTTGTCCAGGCGATGGACCGGATAGACGCGCTGGCCGAGCTGATTGCGCAGCAGTTGCACGGCAAAACGGGTTTCCCGGCGGTCGATGGAACTGCGGTGAACCAGCAGTCCAGTCGGCTTGTTAATGGCAACCAGGTGCTCGTCCCGGTAAAGAATTTCCAGTAGTTCTTTCCCCAAAGATCATTCCTGTCGGCAGTACAAAGCAAATCTTGACCCGCCTCGGCAGCAGACGTTAGATTAAGCGCCTCAGCAGCATTTACATAGCACAAAGGAGCTGGTTCATGAAAAGAATCTCGGCGTTCCTATTCTGTTTCGTTGTCAGCCTGGTGGCCAATGGCCCGGCACTGGCCGCGGACTATACGGTATCGTTTAACCAGATTGTCGAGCATCCCGCCCTCGACGCACTGCGCCAGGGCGTTAAAGACCAATTGGCCGCGCAAGGATTATCAGTCGCCTACAACGACCATATCGCCCAGGGCAATATCGCCACCGCCAACCTGATCGCCAAACAGATCCTCGGCGAACAGCCGGATGTCGTGGTCGGCATCGCCACGCCGACGGCTCAGGCCTGTGCCCAGGCGATCCGGTCGATCCCTATCGTCTTCGCCGCGGTTACCGACCCGGTCGGGGCCGGACTGGTCAAGAGCCTGGACAAGCCCGGCGGCAACGTCACCGGGACCACAGACATGAGCCCCATCGACCGGCAGCTTGAGCTGATTCAGCAATTCCTGCCCGAGCTGCACAGCCTCGGGGTTATTTATAATTCCGGGGAGGCGAACTCCCTGACCCTGGTGCGGGTGCTCAAGGAGCAGGCTGCGAAAAAGGGGATCAGCGTCGAAGAAGCCACGGTCAGCAACTCGGCCGGGGTCTTTCAGGCGGCCAAAAGCCTGATCGGCCGAGCCCAGGCGGTTTACATCCCCACCGACAACACCGTGGTGTCCGCCTTTGAAGCCATCACCCAGATCGGCTATCAGGCTAAATTACCGATTTTTGCAGCGGATACCGACTCGGTCGGACGGGGTGCCGTGGCCGCCCTGGCCGTTGATTATTACCGGATGGGTCGGCAGACCGGCGAGATGGTCGGCCGCATACTACAAGGCGCCCGCCCCGCCGACATGCCGGTGGAGACCCTGCGCGAATTTCAGATCTACCTCAATCCCGGTTCTGCTGCCAAAATGGGTCTGGAGATCCCCCCGGACCTGCTGCAGAAGGCTGACAAAATTATTCAGTAGACGCTACCGATGACTTATTTCGCTTTTATGGGCGCCCTTGAGCAGGGGTTTGCCTACGGGTTCCTGGTGCTCGGTGTCTATCTGACCTTCCGGGTTCTCGATTTCCCGGATTTGACTGTCGACGGCAGCCTGCCCCTAGGCGCAGCGGTTTCGGCCGTGGCCATCAGTGCCGGCTGCAACCCGTTTTTGTCCCTGCTGTTTGCTTTGGCGGCGGGCTTTGTGGCCGGGATGGTCACCGGCGTGCTGAACACCAAATTCGGTATTCTTCATCTGCTCGCCTCTATCTTGACCATGATCGCCCTGTATTCCGTCAACTTACGGATCATGGGCCGACCCAACATGACCCTGCTCGGCAAACCCACCATCCTCGATCCGCTGACCAGCGCTGGAATCGGCATGTTCAATGCCGCTCCCCTGCTGTTCGGGCTCATGTCCGGCGCGGCCCTGCTGGTGCTGCTCTGGCTGCTGCACACCGCTTTCGGGCTGGCCATGCAGGCGACCGGTGCCAACCCGCAAATGATCACCAGCCAGGGGGTCAATACCGACCGCATCATTATCCTGACCGTCGGCCTCTCCAACGGCCTGGCCGCGGTCAGCGGCGCATTGCTCTGTCAAAGCCAGGGCGCCGCCGATGTCAACATGGGGGTGGGCACTATTGTTGCCGGGCTGGCTTCGGTCATTGTCGGCGAGACCCTGTTCGGCTGCCGCACTATCAGTCGTGCCCTGTTTGCAGCCCTGCTTGGCTCCCTGGCCTACCGGCTGGCCATCGCCCTGGCCCTCAGCCTCAAACTCGGGCGGTTTTCCTTTACCCCGAGTGACCTCAACCTGTTGACCGCCCTGCTGGTCGTGTTTGCCCTGACCCTGCCCGGGCTGCGCAGAAAGGTGCTGAGGCGATGATCGAAATAACCGCACTGGACAAAATATTCCATCGCCACAGTGTCAATGAAGTCAAGGCCCTGAGCGCTCTCAACCTGAGCATTAAAGAGGGGGACTTCATCACCGTCATCGGTTCCAACGGTGCCGGCAAAAGTACCCTGCTCAACTGCCTGGCCGGCAGCCAGAGCATCGACAGCGGCCGAATCAGCATTGCCGGTCAGGACGTCACCCGCTGGCCCGAACATCGCCGGGCCCTGTTGATCAGCCGGGTCTTTCAGGATCCCCTGCTCGGCACTTGCGGCCCGCTGGCCATTGAGCAGAACCTGGCCCTGGCCAACCGCCGCGGCAGCAGTCACGGCCTCGGCAAAGGGGTTCGCCAAAGCGACCGCACCCTGTTCCGCAGCCAGCTGGCCCAACTCGGCCTGGGCCTCGAAGACCGCCTCAAAGATCGCGTCGGCCTGCTCTCCGGTGGCCAGCGCCAAGCTTTGACCCTGCTCATGGCGACCCTGGTCAAACCGCAAGTTCTGCTGCTCGACGAACACACTGCGGCTCTAGATCCGAAAACCGCCCAGCAGGTACTGGAACTCACCCGCCGGCTGATCGGCGAACAGCAGCTCACTGCCCTGATGGTGACTCACAACATGCGTCAGGCCCTCCAACTCGGCAACCGCCTGATCATGCTGCATGGCGGACGGATCATTCTGGATGTCAGCGGCCCCGCCAAACAGGCGATGCAGGTGGAAGATCTGCTCGAACAATTTTACCGGGTGCGTGGCGAAGACTTTGTTTCCGACCGCATGCTGCTGATCTGAGCGCTCGCTCCCGCCCGGCCAGGGCGCCGGAGGCAATGATTTTCAGGACTTGACCTGCGTTCGTTGCTGACCTAATCTGACGCCTTTGAACTGTTTTGCTTTCGGTGGGGTTGCCCCGCCCGCAGCGGAGCCGCCACTTGACCGATTTTCTGCAATTCATTTTCTCCGGACTGACCAATGGCGCCATTTACGCCCTGATTGCTTTGGGATTCTGCGTGGTCAACAACACCATGGGGATTCTCAATTTCATTCAGGTCGATTTTGTCACCCTGGGCGGCATGCTGATGTTTTCAGCCCTGTTCGGCGTCGGCCTGCCGATGATTCCCGGTCTGCTGCTGGCGGTGGCTGGAGTGGCCCTGTTTGCCATGCTGATCGAGCGCTTCGGGCTGCGACCGGCGCGCTCCGAGAATCACATGGTGCTGGTTTTTCTGACCGTCGGCCTGTCGATCATCCTGCGCGGGGTGATTAAGCTGGTCTGGGGGAAAAACCGCATGGCTCTGCCGCCCCTCACCCCGGATGTCCCGGTGGAAATTTTCGGTGCCAGCGCACTGCCGCAGGCGCTCTGGATTCTGCTGCTGACGGTCATTGCCATCGCCCTGCTGACCTGGTTCTTTTACCGCACCCCGCTGGGACTGTCGATGCGGGCCGTAGCCTCCAATCCGAAGGCGGCGGCTATTGTCGGAATCCCCGCCGGGCGGGTCCGCCTGACCAGCTATGCCATTGCCGGAGCCCTCGGCGGTCTGGCCGGGGTGCTGGTCACCCCGATCACCACCCTGAGTTACGATGTCGGCGTACTGCTCGGTCTCAAGGGCTTTGCCGCAGCGATTCTCGGTGGTTTCGGTTCGTTTCCCGGGGCCGTACTCGGCGGGCTCGGGCTGGGCCTGCTCGAATCCCTGTCGTCAGGTTATTTTTCAAGCGCCTATAAAGACGTGGTTGCTTTTGTCGTCCTGGTCCTGGTGTTGTTTGTCAAACCGACCGGATTGCTCGGTAAGGAATAATTTTTATGGATGAAAAAAAACAGATCGAACTGTTAATGGGGAACGAGGCGATCGGCCTCGGCTTGATCGAGGCCGGCTGCCAGGTTGCCGCCGCTTACCCCGGCACACCGTCGACGGAAATCCTCCAGGCGGTTATCGACCGGCAGCAACAGGCTGTAGAACCACTTCATATCGAATGGTCGGTCAACGAGAAAATTGCCTTTGAAGTCGCCCTCGCGGCCAGCTATACCGGCAAGCGATCAGTCGCGATGATGAAGCAGGTCGGCCTCAATGTCGCCGCCGACCCGTTCATGCGCACCGCCTATCTGGGGGTCAAGGGGGGAATGCTCACCGTGGTCGCCGACGACCCCGGCCCGCACAGCTCCCAGAACGAGCAGGACACCCGATTGTTCTGCCTGCAGGGACGAGTGCCGGTCATCGATCCGGCCAGTCCGGCCGAAGCCAAACAGTTGATCGGTGCGGCCTTCGAGCTGTCGGAAAAATATGAAATGAATATCGTCCTGCGCCCGACCACGCGAATCTGTCACTCGCGCCAGAATGTTGCCCTGGGGCAACCGCTGGAACTCAGCCGTCACGCCGATTTTAAAAAAGATCCGGCCCGCTGGGCGGCAACCCCGGCCTTTTTACCGGCCCTGCACCGTAAGCTCAATGACAACCTGGCTAAAATCGCCTGTGAGCCGGACTGGCAGCCACGGCTGACGGCCGGTGACGGCAGTTATGGCCGTACCGCACTGGTCGCGGGCGGAATCGTCTACGCCCACCTGGTCGACCTGTTGGATGAACTCGACCTGGCCGGGCGGATTGACCTGTACCAGGTGGTCATGCCCTACCCCCTCAACCCGGATTTTAAACGCCGCCTGGAAGACGACTATGAGCGCATCCTGATCCTCGAGGAAACCTACCCGGTGATCGAACTGCAGCTCGACCATCCGGGTGCCGCCGGGAAGCAGACCGGCGCGGTCCCGCGCGAAGGCGAACTCAGCCCCGATGTCATCTATACGGCTCTGGCCGCGTTCCTGGAACTGCCGCCTCCGGCGGAGCAGCCCCTGGAACGCCGCGGTCAGAGGCCCTCGCTGTGCCCCGGCTGCCCGCACCGTGCAGCTTTTTACAGTATCAAGAAATGTTTCCCCAAGGGCATTTTCCCGTCCGATATCGGTTGCTACACCCTGGGCATGAACCTCGGTGCGGTCAACACCGTCCACTGCATGGGGGCCTGCATCAGCCAGGGAGCGGGGTTTTTCCAGTCCTACCGCCAGGACACCAGCGATTTTCCGACCATTGTCGTCAGTATCGGCGATTCGACCTTCTTCCATTCGGGGATTCCGGCCCTGATCAACGCGGTCATTCAACAGACCCGCATGATCGTTGTCATTCTGGATAATGCCACCACGGCCATGACCGGCGGGCAACCGGTTCCGCATATGGGTATCGCGGCCGGGGGGCGGCCGACCCGGGCCATTGCCATCGAACCGCTGGTCAAGGCGAGCGGCGTCGACTTCATCGAATGCTGCGACCCTTACGATAACGACCGTTTCGGGCAGCTCCTCAACCAGGCGGATGCTTATATCCGCAGCCCGGAAGGGGGCGTCGCCGTTATCATCTCGCGCCATGGCTGCCTTATGGACCCGGCTGTGCGCAAGGGGCAGGAGACGGCAACCATCCGCATCCTGGACAGCTGCATCGGCTGCGGCAAATGCGTCGGCGCCTTTGAATGCCCGGCGTTGTCGCTGGATACGGAGCGTAAGCTGGCCCTGGTCGACCAAGACCGCTGCGTCGGTTGCGGCTGCTGCATTCCGGTCTGTCCGGTCAACGCCATTGTCAAGGAGGCCAAATCATGAAACAGCAGATCATCGTCAGCGGTATCGGCGGCCAGGGGGTCCTGTTTCTGACCCGGGTCATCGCCCAGGTCGCCGTCGACCGCGGCCTGCCGGTACTGACCGCAGAGACCCACGGCATGGCCCAGCGTGGCGGCACGGTACTGTCGACCATCAAGGTCGGCAACTTCGCCAGCCCGCTGATCCGCACCGGGCAGGGCGACCTCGGGCTGCTGCTCTGGGACGACAACCTGACGGTGCACCGGACTTTGCTGAAAAGCACCGGCACCATCCTCCTCAACTCCGAGCAAACCGGGGAGGGAATCCGTCTTGACGCCGCCAAACTGGCCCGTGAACTCGGCAATGCGGTGCTCTTGAACCTGATCCTGCTTGGCCGGGCGGTCCGGGAACAGGCCATCTTCTGCAGCGCGGAAGAATGCGTAGCGGCCATCCGCAAACTGGCCCCGCAACGCTTTGTCGAGCAGAACCTGCAGGCATTTCAGAAGGGGCTGACCAGCTGAGCAGTTCCGGCAGCGCTCCTTTGGCAAGCCGCTGCACAAAAGATTGCAGCGTTGGCACAACGAACCAGACCAGGAACAACCATGACCGGCAAACAGAAATTTTGCTATTTCCTCTACCTGCATCGTACCGGGCTGACCGTTATCGGCTTGTCCCTGGCACTGGTGCTGTTTCCGCTGGTTGAGAACAACCCCTATACCCTGGGCCTGACCAATCTCATCGCCATCAACGCCATTGTCGTGCTCGGCTTGAACCTGTTCATCGGCTATGCCGGGCAGATCTCCCTCGGCCATGCCGCTTTTTTCGGCCTTGGTGCCTACGGTTCGGCCATTGCCACGGTCACCCTCGGAGTGCCACCCTGGCCGGCCATGCTGTTGGTCGCGGTACTGGTGGCCCTGGTCGCTCTGGTGGTCGGGATTCCGGCGCTGCGCCTCTCCGGTCACTATCTGGCCATGGCTACTCTCGGCCTGAACTTCGTTTTTCATATTATCCTACTCCAGTGGGACGCGGTGACCGGTGGGCCGAGCGGCTTCTACGGCATCCCCTATCTGTCTATTGGGTCCTTTGTCTTCGATGACGAGGTCCGCCTCCATTATTTGATCTGGACCGTCGCCATGGTCTGTCTGCTGCTCTGTCTCAATCTGGTGCGCAGCGGAGTCGGCCGGGGCATGGCAGCCCTGGCCGGGGATGAGACGGCAGCTGCGGCCCTGGGTGTCGATACCCGCGCCACCAAGGTCAAGGTATTTGTCCTGTCCGCGCTGCTGGCCTCGCTGGCCGGCAGCCTCTATGCCCACACTTATGCCTTTATCAGCCCCGATTCCTTTGATATTTTTGCGGCCACGGATTTTGCCATCATGGTCGTCGTTGGCGGCATGGGTTCGATTTGGGGGTCGCTGTTCGGTGCCGCAGTCATGACCATGCTGCCCGAATGGATGGATCTGTTCGATAACTACAAGGATCTGGTCCACGGGGGTATCCTGGTTCTGGTGCTGATGTTCCTGCCCCAGGGGCTGGTCACCGGCCTCATCGATATGATTAAGGTCAGACTGGCATTGCGGAGGCACAAACATGCTCAAGCTGAATAATGTCAGCAAATCCTTCGGCGGCCTGCCCGCGTTGAGCGAGGTCTCCTTCGAGATCCGCACCGGCCAGCTCACGGCGCTGATCGGCCCCAATGGTGCTGGAAAAAGTACTCTGATAAACTGCATAACCGGGGTGCTTGCCCCAACTAGCGGTTCGCTGCGCTTTCGCGATCTCGAACTGGCCGGAATGCCGCCCCATGCCATCAGCCGGGCCGGAATTGGCCGGACCTTCCAGAACCTGAAGATCTTTTCCCGGCTGAGCGTGCTCGATAATGTCCTTGCCGGGTTGACCTGTGAGGCCGGCCATTCCATGGTCATGGCCATGTTGCGCCTCCCTTATTTAAGGCACCGCGAACGCCGCCTTAAACTCCGGGCGCTGGAAGCGCTGGATCGTTTTCAACTGGCTGACAAAGCCAACTGGCCGGCCGGGGTGTTGGCTTATGGCGACAAGAAGCGTCTGGAGCTGGCACGGGCCACGGTCGGCAATCCCCACCTGCTGCTGCTGGATGAGCCGGTTGCCGGCCTGAATGCCCAGGAAACCGCGGCAGTCGGCGAGCAGTTGCGCCTGCTGCGCGGCAAAGGGCACACCATGCTGCTGGTGGAACATGATATGGAGCTGGTCATGGAGATCGCCGACCAGGTCGTGGTGCTTGACAGCGGTCGCTGTATCGCTACGGGTACCCCGGACCAGGTCCGGCGCAACCCGCTGGTCCTGGAAGCCTATCTGGGCCAGCTGGAGGCAACCGCTTAACCGGCAGCTGCCTGGTCAAATTGGGCCGGACCTTTGCCAGCCCGTAAATGAACCGCTGATCATCGGCCCGTCCTACTTGACAGGGCAGGCCCGCAAACCGAACGAGAACCGACAACCATGCTGAAAATATCTGATCTTACCGCTCATTACGGTGCTGCCCAGGCGCTCTTCGGGGTCGACCTAGAGGTTGCGAGGGGCGAAACCATCGCCCTGGTTGGTGCCAACGGGGCCGGCAAGAGCACCTTGCTCAAATGCCTGATGGGACTGGTCAAGCCGACTCGGGGGAATATCACCTTGAACGGCAAGGACGTGACCGGCAGCAGCCCGGCCAAAATGGTCCGCATGGGCCTGGCCCTGTCGCCGGAAGGGCGGGAGGTCTTCGGCCATCTCGATGTGCTGGAAAACCTGCGCCTTGGAGCGATCCCCCTGAAACTATCCAAAAGCGTGGCCGCCGAACGCATTGCCGAAGTCTTTCAGCGCTTTCCCAAATTGGCCGAACGGCAAAAGCAAGCGGCAGGGACTCTCTCCGGCGGCGAACAGCAGATGCTCGCCATGGGCCGGGCGTTGATGGCCAAACCGGACCTGCTGCTGCTGGATGAACCGAGTCTGGGCCTGGCGCCGCTGATTACCGACGAAATTTTCGCCATCGTGCGCCAGCTGGCGCGGGCCGGCACCACCATCCTGCTGGTGGAGCAGAATGCGGCCCGAGCTCTGTCCGCCTCGGACCGGGCCTATCTGCTGGCCAACGGCAAAATTGTCGAGCAGGGGCAGAGTGCGCACCTGCTCAATGACCCGATCCTCCGTTCGACCTTCCTGGGTGCAGCCAGCGCAGCCAACCCCGCTGCCAGCCGCCTGGGAGCTGCCGGACTGACCAATATCCGTTTGGAGAAACCCGATATGCTTAAGCAGAATTTCATGCCCGCTTTTTCCTCTGTTGACGAACTGAAAGAACATCAGCTCAAAGGGCTGCAATGGACGGTGCGCCATGCTTATGAAGGCTCTGCCGTCTACCGCCAGAAACTCGAAGCCGCCGGGGTCAGCCCGGAATCGGTGCAGTCCCTGGACGACCTGCGTCGGCTGCCGTTTACTTGTGCCGATGATCTGCGCGACGGCTATCCGTTTCCGTTACGCGCCGTGCCTTACGAGCAGATCGTCCGCGTTCATGCCTCATCCGGAACCACCGGCAAACGCAAGGTCCTCTGCTATACCCAGAAGGATCTCGACGACTGGACCGATTTCTTTGCCCGCTGCTACCAGATGGCCGGGGTCACCCCCCTGGACCGGGTTCAGGTCGCCGTCGGCTACGGCGTCTGGACCGCGGGAATGGGATTTCAGCTCGGCTGTGAAAAAATCGGCGCCCTGGCCGTCCCCATCGGTCCGGGGAACATCGATATGCAGATCCAGTTTCTGCTTGATTTCCAGTCGACGGTGTTCTGCTCAACCGCATCCATGGCCCTGCTTATGGCAGAAGAGATTCATAAGCGTGGCATTGCCGACAAAATTGCGATCAAAAAAATCATCTACGGTTCGGAACGTTCCAGTCGCTCCATGCGCAAAAAAATTTCCGAACTGTTCGGCGGCGCCGAGCTGTTCGATATTACTGGGCTCACCGAACTGTACGGACCGGGCACCGGCATCGAATGCAGCGAGCATGACTGTATTCATTACTGGGGGGATTATTACCTGCTGGAAGTCCTTGACCCGGAGACCCTACAGCCGGTTCCGGACGGGGAATGGGGGGAGATGGTCGTCACCACCCTGTGCAAGGAGGCGGTGCCGCTGATCCGCTACCGAACCCATGATATCACCCGGATCATCCCCGGCAACTGCAGTTGCGGCAGTATCCTCCCCCGTCATTCACGCATCAAAGGGCGTAGCGACGACACCATCAAATTCCGCGGGGTTAATATCTATCCAAGCAGTGTCGACACCATCCTGTCGACGGTTCCCGGGATCGGTTCGGAGTACCAGATCCATTTGACCCGGGATGAAGCGGGACGCGATTACATGCGCCTGCTCGTGGAACGCGGGGAAGGGGTCGCAGAGCAACGTTCGCCGGAGCTGATGCATGAAATCGGTCACCAGATCAAGAAACAACTGCTGGTTTCCGCGGATATCGAACTAACCGGCTACGGTCAGCTACCACGTTCGGAAAAAAAGAGCCAACGCGTTTTTGATAACAGAATCCAGGACGAAATCGTCTAACATCAAGACCAGCTCGCGGGAAGAACTCTGTACCGAGTCCTTCCCGCGAGCTAAAATGCCCCCTTCGCTAAGTCGATTCAGTAAACAACCTGTTAACCGCCGACAAGGCGGCCATTGCCCCCGTTCAGACCGCAGGCCGCTTTCCCCAAAAAAATCTTTCCATCTATTTTCCCGGCTCATATTTTGCAAAGAAAGAACGTTCTCCTGGGTTTTGTTGGCATTTTCCTCAAAAACAGGGGGTTATAGGGAACCGGATCTACTATACAGCACCGAGAAGTCTTTCATTTTGAGAAACGGTATGTGAAAATGAATCAAAAGGTAAAAAAAAGAAACATCAACCCGAGCGGAAAAATGGACTTGGTTTTGCGCACGGCACGAAAACTTTTTTTGGATAAAGGCTTTCATGCCGTCTCGATTCCGGATATCGTCAAAGCCTCCGGAGTCAGTGTCGGGGCTATTTATCTGCATTTCGGCAATAAGGAAAAATTGGCCACAGCCGTTTACCAGCAGGCCTCAAAAGAGTTCCTTGACCGGCTCTTCCAAAAGCTCGGGGAGCGTCCGTTACAAACCTTCAGTGCCCGCGAGATTCTGGCTGACATTGCCGAACTGATTTTCGAAATCACCGAAAATGACCCGGAAATGATGGAATATCTTCTGTCCATTCGCCAAGGCTATTATCCGGGCGCATCATCCTTTTACAATACGCCGGTGTTTCACCGCCTTGAAAAAATCATCGACAATGGCATTGCTTCGGGAGAGTTGCGCCCCGGCAATCATTCCCTCTGTGCTGCCGCCTACTGCGGAGTTATTCTCCAGGCGGTGGACCTGCGCCTGAATGGCCAGCTGGAACAGCCCCTGTGGGAAATGGCCGAGCAGATTTTCGAAAACGCCTGGGCCAGCATCAAGGCAGCCTGATCATTTTTCTCGCGCATGCAGCGCAAAAGCATTCTCCTGCGCTGCATGCGCGGTTCAGTTGGTTAGCTGCCCTTCAATATACCTGGTAAAGCGGCGGAACAAATCTGCCGCAACCGGGGTATCCCTGACCGTTGCCAGTATGGCATCGACCTGCCAACCTGCCGCGGTTAGCTCCTCTGCCTGCTCTTCAATATAAGAGCGCATGATCGCCGCATCATACTCCGGGTGAAACTGAACCCCCCAGGCACAGGGGCCGATCCGAAAAGCATGACAAGGCTCAAAATCGTTTTCCGCCAGGAGGAGCGCCCCCGCAGGCAGTTGCAGCACCGATTGCGAGTGGGTGGTGTGCGCCCAAAATTCATCCGGCAGCGCATCAAACAAAGGATCGTCGTCAGCAGAAGGCCGGCGTCGAATCAGCATGGTACCAATTTCCTTGCCGTGCGGGTGGTAGCCGACAGTGCCGCCGACGGCGCTGCCCAGAAGTTGATGGCCGTAGCAAATGCCGAAAAAAGGGATCTGGCAATCGACCAGCTCGGCAATCCATTGTTCAAGCCTGACACTCCATTCCAGCTTATCGGTAACCATGGCGTGCGACCCGGTCACCGCGACTCCGGCACACTCCGCAGCTGCCGGCAAGGTCGCCATATCCTCGACATCGATGACCTCAATGGGCAACGCAGTCTGCCCTAATGCAGCCTTGGTCCACTGATCAAAATCACCGAATTTTTGTAATGTGGCGGGAAACGAAGTCCCTGCCTTGACAAGATAGAGTTTTTTCATGTGCCACTCGTTCAAATAAATAAAAAGGAAACAATAGGGAAAATTAAGGGAAAATTCCGCCGACTACCATATTTCGACCCTGCTCTTTAGCCTGGTATAAAAATCTGTCACAAGCTGTCAATAACTCTTCCAGAGTGGCATTCTTACCAGCAGCCAGGGTCACCATCCCCAAACTAACGGTGACCCGGTCGGCCACATCCGATTCCGCATGCGGAATTTCCAGACCCTCGACAGCACGACAGATTTTTTCAGCCACCAGCATGCCCCCCGGATAACCTGTCCCGGGCAGGATACAGCAGAACTCCTCCCCTCCATAGCGGGCCACCGTATCAACAGGCCTTTGCAGAACATTGCGAAACACCAGCGCAACCGCGCGCAGGCAATCGTCCCCAGAGACATGCCCGTAAGTATCATTGAATCTTTTGAAATGATCAACATCGATCATGATCAGCGACAGCGGTGCCTGGGAACGCTGATGGCGTTTAAGTTCGCGGGTGAAAATTTCATCGAAATGCCTGCGATTGGCAAGACCGGTCAGGAAATCCCGGTTTGCAAGCTTGGCAAGATCGATATTCATGGATTCGATTTCCCGGGTGGACAAGTCAATCAGCCGATGCAGCACCCGCATTGTTCTGAATTGTTTGGACTCCTCCACTTTCGGGCAATAACCATCCTCGGTGCTGATATCAACGCTGTTTTTGCAGCCTTCCGTCAAACTCAACACCGTCATGGTCTGACTGAAAAAATACGGTCGCCCGTTGGCATGCTGGTAATATTCACCATAACTGAAAAAACCGGCTGAAGGAGCCAATTCAGACAGAGAAGAGAGTTCTACTGCGATATCAGCCCCTAGGATCCACTTGCGGGATACACAGGAGTAAACAAAAACAGCCTGCGAGTTGAACTTTCGCAGATCGCTATGAACAAGTTGGGCTCCCAATGCCAGCAACCCCGCATGACAGAAGCCGAAACGTAACTGCTCTCCCGGATAAAAATCATGGATATAATTGAACGAACCGTCCTCATTGACGCCGGTCGCATGAATCGCCATCTCCATGCCGTCACGCTCAATAATCAGGGGGAAATCCGCAGCGGACAGAGGCAGGTTATCAGCCACTTCCTGCCCCAGGTAGTAAGCATAGATTGCATAAGGGGATTGCCCGTCTATGCTGTAGACCCTTGGGCCTTTTGCCTCGGTGATCGTCAGTTTTTTGCCGATCGGCACCCAGCTCAGATTATAGGTGTTATTGGCGGTGAGGAACTCTCCAGCCACCGAGGCCCCCGCCACACCATGCTCGGTGATTCCGGCTTCGGTGAAAACAAAAGTCCGCTCTCCCTTGCCGTTATCGCCGGCTTGTCCCCCGGCAATGATGGCTCCGTTAACCGAAGCGTCGAGGGCTTTGAGCAACGGCTCGCCGTTGATGGTCCGCTTGTCTTTAAGACCGCAGCCAAGAATAATCAACGCCTTGGTGTGTTTCTGGTTCAGGGCTGCAGCAAGCTCGTACCCCGCTGCTGCCAGATCTTCGTTCTGGGTGACCAGGGCTGAACGGACCCGGCTCTGCTCAAAGAGCGAAAAATTGACCAGAATAGTCCCTTCAACAGCTTCGCCGGACATGATTTCACCAGCAGTGCTGGTTCCAATGACAGCCCTGCCAGGCAGGAGTTCACGCAGTTCCGTCAACAGTTGCCGAATAACCGCAAGGTCCAAAACCCCGCTGAAGACCTGAATCAGCACCTGGTCCGGAGGATAGGCCACAACCTGATTGACAACCGACAACAGGTCCTCTCGACGATGGTAACAAATGTTCAGACTCGTAATCATTGCCGGATCTCCGCAAAAGGATGTTGTCGGCATGCAACCCGAGAATTCCTGGTGGTCTCAGGCCCTCCTTGGTACATTTCAGCCCTTCATAAGTCAGCATCCTACTACGACAGGTCTGGATCCCATGAAGTTACCTACCTGGTCGCCCAGCTGGGCCAGTCGCTCACTTTTCCCCGTGGATGGTTTTATACACCGCAACAATATCCTCGTCTGCAAAACCGGCCTGCCGGGCTCGCTTGAAGGATTCGTTGGCGGTTGCCGCAGTCGCCAGGGGCTGACCGAGTTCATCCCCCAAAGCAACCGCCAGACGCATATCTTTCTGCATATGCTTAAGGGGAAAATTGGTACTGTAATCTTCTTTCAGCAGCATCGCCCCCTTCCCTTTGAACATCGGGTTAGCCAGTGCTCCGGCATCCAGAACCTCAAGGATTTTATCACCGTCAAGGCCGCTTTTCTGGCCCAAAGCCATCCCTTCACAAAAAGCGGTCAGCATCCCACCCATGATCATATTGACCACCAGTTTCATCTTGGCGCCCTGCCCCACCTCACCCAAATAAGGGGCCATTTTCCCCATCACCTCAAAGGCCGGCATGGCTTCATCGTAGAGGCTGCGATCGCCAGCCGCGAGGATAATCAGGGTGCCGTCCTCGGCCGGTTTTTTGGTCCCGGAGACCGGCGCTTCCAGAAAACGACCGCCGGCAGCCACAACTGCCCGGGCGATTTTTGCGGAGGTTTCCGCGTCAACGGTGGACATGTCCACATAACCCCGACCGTCACCGATTCCGCCAATCACCCCCTGCTCGCCAAAACAGATCTCCGCTGCTGCCGTTGGGTCGGAAACCATGGCGAAGGTCATGTCACAGTCCGCTGCCACCGCCCGCGGACTGTCGGCCTGGGTTGCCCCCAGCGCCACCAGTTGCGCACATTTAGCCGCGTTTCTGTTCCACACCGTTACCTCATGACCGGCCTTGACCAAATTTTCGGCCATCGCCCTGCCCATTATTCCAAGTCCTAAGAAACCGTAGTTTGCCATTCTAATGACTCCGTTAGTTTGATAGTTCTAGCTTTGCAGCAGTTTCCGGCAAAGGTTTCGGCCGGATTCACCGGAACACGGCAAAGCTCGTAGCAAAACACATTTCAAGAATTTACCAAAAGGATGGTGCTTCGTCACGTTTGTATTGTTTGGGCCGGGCGAGTTCGAGCAAATGATTCGTGCTGTCGCTACTGACCGCGACTAACTGTTATCAGGAGGAAGGGTTCACCAGGGAAAGGAAAAGAGCGGTTGAATATTGGGTTGCAGACCGACTGAGGATTTTAAGCTACCGGGCCAACCGTCAATTGATCAACAGACAGAGGCCGGCCCACACAATAATCGGTGGGCCGGCTGAGATATCAAAAAAAAAGGCGGCTTTGCAGATGGACAACCACCCGCAAAACCGCCTGAATATCAGACGGACCGTGCCGAAGAGCTGCGTCCGGAAGCCGCCCGCTCGGAATTCCTGCCCCCACCAAAGCTTCTCCTGCCGCTTCGCTGTCTGGAACCGGGGGCTTTGCGCTCGGATCTGGCTTTGCGCGGTGTGGTTCTCTGGTCTTCGCAGGCGCCATAGTTGGCCGTCGGCTCATAGCCTTTAGCAACCATTTTCGGTAGCTTGCCACCCAACAAGGACTCAATATCGCGCTGCAATTTGATTTCGTCAGCACTGACCAGGGAAATGGCCATGCCGCTGCGCCCGGCGCGACCGGTTCTGCCGATCCGGTGCACATAATCTTCCGGCACGTTGGGAAGTTCATAGTTCACTACGCAGGCAAGCTGGTCGATATCCAGCCCGCGCGCAGCAATATCTGTGGCCACCAGCACCCTGACCTGGCCGTTTTTAAACTCCGCCAGCGCTTTGGTCCTGGCACCCTGGCTTTTATTGCCATGGATGGCCGTGGCCTTGATGCCATCTTTTTCCAATTGGCCGGTGAGCCGGTTAGCGCCATGTTTGGTGCGGGTGAAAACCAACACCTGCGGCCAGCTTTCAGCACCGATCAGGCTCGCGAGCAGTTCTCTTTTGCGGCTTTTATCAACCTGATAAACCGCCTGCTGCACATGCTCTGCAGTAGTATTACGCCGGGCAACCTCAATCAGCCGCGGGCGGACCATAAAGCTGTCCGCAAGTTGCTTGATCTTGCTGGAGAAGGTCGCTGAAAATAGTAGGTTCTGGCGTTGCTTCGGCAACAAGGCGAGAATTTTGCGGATATCATTGATAAAACCCATATCCAGCATGCGATCCGCCTCATCCAGCACCAGAATCTCGACCTGGGATAGATCCAGGGTTTTCTGGCTGACATGATCGAGCAGACGCCCAGGAGTGGCGACCAGAATGTCGACCCCTTTGCGCAAGGTCGCAATCTGCGGCCGCAGCGGCACTCCGCCAAAAATAGTGGTACTGCGGAGCGGCAGGTATTTGCCATAGCAGTGAATACTGTCACCGACCTGAGCGGCCAGTTCCCGGGTCGGGGTCAAAACCAGCGCCCGCACCGGTCGCCGTCCCCCTGCCTGCGCACTACCATTTAACCGCTGCAAGAGCGGCAAGGTAAAGCCGGCCGTCTTGCCGGTGCCGGTCTGCGCCCCGGCCAGAACATCATGGCCGGACAGCACCACAGGAATAGCCTGGGCCTGGATGGGGGTCGGTTCGCTGTAACCTTGTTCAGTAACAGCACGAAGAAGTTCGGCCGACAGGCCGAGTTGATGAAACGTCATAAAATTTATAGTTACTCCGGATGGATTGCCAGCCACCCTGCTGTCAGTGACAGTGGGACGATCTCAGGCTGAAACAACATAATTGGTGTCAGGGAAATGTCGAAAAGAAATGACCGAGGACACGTAAAACAACGCCGATCGAAGGGCGCACGGGTAATGAAGGAATTGTGCGGGTTGGGTGTGGGACAAAAAACCGAAAATAAAAAAAGCAGCCCAAGTGGGTCTGCGTATAAACGGATCTATTCAGTGCCGATCAGGCAAATGAATTGTTTAAAACCTACACAAACTTTCTCAATCGCTTAATAATATCAGAGAAACTTCTGGAAAGCAAAGATTTTCTCTTTTTTTTAAACAGGTTAGGAAGCAGTCCCCGCAAAACGGCTTAGCCCGGCCGGCGGCGTGGCATTCCGTACTGGTCACTGCGGGCCAATTCCTGACGCACCGCGGTGCTGCTCTGCTCATAAATCAGTTCCCGGCCCATGATGGACCCGGCATAAGCCAGGCCGTTGCGGGTCGGTTCCAATTTGCACTTGCTGCTATGCGGCCCGTCCCCGATCAGAATCCAGATCGCCTCGGCCGTTTTGCTGGTGACCGTGACTTCAATAACCTGCCCCGATTCGGTCTTCACTTTGATTCTGTCACTTTGGCTCATAACGGACTCCGCGGGTGAGTGGCCATGATGAAGCAGCTGGGATATCGTCGCATTAAATCGGCCGGGACACAATCTCAATCTGCACACCACCCCCTGATCGGCATCCTGGCAGCAACATTCCATTGGGAAAAACTATATTTTGAACAAACTTAATCTTATCAGTAGCACGAAAACATTTGATTTTCCAGCATTCTCCCGTAATACTCAGAAAACTTGCGGTGCTGTTAACAGCCACCTTGGAAGAGCTGTTTTTCTTTTTGTGAAAGGAGATTTTTTATGAAGCGTTTGCTCGCATTCCTTGCGGTGATGTTGCTGGTGACTCCAGCGGCCATGGCCGCTGACACTATCAAGCTGGGGGCCTTTTTTGATCTGTCCGGGCGGGCCTCGTTTATCGGGACCCCCACGAAACTGGTCGCCGAGATGGTCGTCGCCAAGATCAATGCAGAAGGCGGTATCAACGGCAAGCAGCTGGAACTGGAAATCGGCGATACCGAAGGAAACCCCGCCAAAGCGGCATCCATCGCCAAGAAATTCATCTACAAGGACAAAGTAATCGCAATTATCGGCCCAACCCTGACCGACACCGGCATGAACGTGAAAAAAATCGCCGACAAAGCGGAGCTTCCCATCGTCATGACGGTCGGCGGCGATCCGGTCATTATGGGCGGAAAATTCGGCTCCTATAAATGGGTGTTCAAATCCCCGCAACGCTCCAAAACAGCTGTCGAGCGAATGTTCATGTATCTTAAAGAGAAGGGGCTGACCAAGGTTGCCCTGCTGGCAGGGAGCGACGGCTTCGGGAAAGATGGTGCCCGCTGGATGGAAACCCTGGCCCCTCAGTACGGGATTGAAATTATTGCCCAGGAATCCTTTGGGACCAGGGACACCGACATGACTTCGCAGCTGACCAAAGTCAAAAACAGCCAGCCGCAGGCCATCCTGGCCTGGACGACCGGTCCGGCCGGAGCGATTATTGCCAAAAACAAAGTCCAGCTCGGTATCGATACCCCGCTCTTCCAGTGCCACGGCCTGCCGGATCCCAAATATATTGAACTGGCCGGGGCCGCCAGCGAAGGCGACCGGATGCCGGCCACCAAGCTGATGGTGGTTGAAGAACTACCCGCCAGCGATCCGCAGAAGCAGGTCATCCGCGAATTCGTCAAACTCTATAAAGAAAAAGGCTACGATCGGCAATTCCCCATCAACACCCATTCGGGTTATGCCTGGGATGCCATCATGATCATTGCCAACGCGATCAAACAAGTTGGCACCGAGCCGGCCGCGTTACGTGGCGCCATCGAAAACACCAAAAACTACGTCGGGATTTCAGGGATTTACAACATGACTCCCGAAGATCATAACGGCCTGGATGTCGATTCCATGGTCATGGTGCAAGTAAAAAACGGCCAGTTTGTCCTGGCCGATTGAAATCTACAATACTTAGCAGCTGAGGTTGGATCGAACATCGCAACCTCAGCTGCAAAGAGCTCCACGGGCCTTGCGCAGTCCACAAGGCCTGGCTTTCCCCTACTTAGTTGTCATCTGGAAACTCTGGATGGCAAACATTAAGTTTTCAGATTGGAAACGAGAATTTTTTCGTTTTGGCAAGAAAATCAAGGGGTTGTGCGGAGGCGTAGGACTTTACGCCGCACAAGAAAACCCGCAGATTGACACCGGCATAGCGGAAAAGAGCCGTTTCCGGATGAAAACTACTTAGGCGGTGGAGGTAAGCATGAAGTACGCTTTTGATTTTTCCCAGCTGCCCGGCTATGTGGTCATCAAAACCGGGCATTTTTCGGTCATGGAAGATTTTTACAAACTGCTCAGGGATCTGCTGGCTTCTCCGAGCTGGCACACCGGCGCCGGCCTGATTATCGATCACCGCGAGTTGCAGCTGACTCGGCTGGAGCCCGAGGATATTGACATGCTCGACTCCATTATCGCTTTTCATAGAGAGGGCCTTGGAAATGGCAGATGCGCTCTGGTCCTCAGCCCCTCCCCCGAGCCCGCTCCCCAGCCGCATCATGCGGCGCAGTTCTCCCTGTTTTATGACTTCACCCAGGCCAGACAATGGCTTCAATCCGCCAACTGACTATTTGGCCGCTTCCGCCAGGTCTATGAAACCCTCCTTGCTCACCCTGATTTTCGGCACCAGTCCGCCCACATCAAGCAGCGCTTCCAGGTTGAATTTAAAAGATTCCCGCGGCTGCTTGAGAAAATCGTGAAACAGGCCGATGGTATTGAACAGGTCCGGTTTGGCCTGGAGCACAATATCCCCTTCTCCATAGCCGGCAATGACCGGCAGGCGGCTGGTGGCCCCGGAGAGGATGCGATGTCCTTCCAGTTCAGCCTGATAAGACAAGCCGGCCAGCTTGAGGGCCGCACGGTTTGGGTTAACGACATGCAGACCAATTTCAAAAGTTGGCACCACCGAGTCCCCCGGCAACACTCGGAAACTGGTGACACTGACCGTCGGCGTTTCGAATGCCGGAGTCAACAAGGCACAACCGCCGCAACTGATGAGTAGGAACAAAAGAGACAAATGCAATAACTGTTTCATGAGTATGATCTTTCCCCGGAAAATGGGCCGGCCTTGTTTGCCGCGACAAACCGCCAACCCTTTCAGATCTTTCAATTATAGGCTTTACGGAGCCGGACTTCCAGCCGCCCGGCAAGCCATGAACAGCTGTAAGTGAGGAGAAAATAAAGCAAGGTGACGGTTATCCAGACTTCAAAGGTCAGATAGGTTGCCGCCATCAGCTCCATTCCCTGAAAGGTCAATTCCTGAATTGAAATCACCGATACAATGGCCGAATCCTTAATGGTAGAGATGGCCTGCCCTGCCAGCGGCGGGATCATCCGCTGAAAGGCCTGGGGCAGGACAACATGGCGCAACAGCTGCCAGCGGCGCATGCCGAGAGCCCGCGCTGCCTCCCACTGACCGCTTTCGATCCCGTTGATACCGGCCCGAACGATTTCACCGATATAGGCCCCTTCGAACAGGGCCAGGGTCATGACCGCGGCCAGAAAGGGTTCGATCTGATCCGGACCGGCCAGGGTCCCCCCGAGCAGGGTCTGCAGCCAGCCGGGCGCGACGCTGAGCCGTTCGCCCAGGTGCAGCAGCGGCAACAGTTGGTCGCTGATGAAAAAGTAAAAAATGAAGACCAGGACCAAGGGGGGCAAATTCCGCAGCAAGGTGACATAGGTCCCGCCCAGCAGTCGGTTGAACAGGTGCAAACTGGTCCGCAACAGTCCGCACACCAGTCCGATGGGCAAGGCCAGCAGTAAACTCCAGAAACTGAGCCGAACGGTCGTCAGCAGGCCACGTAGTAACAGATTGGGTACCCAGCCCGCCGCCGGGTCGTAGCGCAGCAGGTACTGGGGAATCACCTGCCAGTTCCACTGATAATCAAGGCCGCTGTGGATCCGGTAGGCCAGATAGGCGAAACAGCCGATCAAAACCAGCAGCAGGATGGTATCCAGCCCGCTCCAGCGGGTCGGTCGGGTAGAGATCAAAAAAACAACTCCTCAAAGGTCGAGTCTTGGTGGCAGAACCGTAGCCAACCCGCGGCCCGGTTCTGCCCGTGGAAGCAAGAACTCTGGAAGGGGGCCCGGGCTATTCGATCCGGGATTTCCAATCCTGGGTGGTGAACCAGTACTCGTAATGCTCCTGCAGCCAACCATCGGCATTGCGGAACTTGACCCAATTATTCAGGAAATTCAGAAAATCGACATCCCCTTTACGGATCGCAAAGCCAATCGGTTCCTTGGTAAAGGTTTTTCCGGCCAGGGGCAGATACAGCTTATCAGCATATTTCAGGGTCTGAAACTCCGGAAACGGCTGTGAGGACACCATGGCCGCGGCGCGACCATTGAGCACTTCCTGCAGGGCCTGCCCTTCATCATCAAACAAGCGCAGCTGGGCTTTGGGAAGGTGCTTCTTGGCCGCGGTTGCGGCGGTCGTGCCAATCCGGGCGACGATGGTCAGCGCGGGATCGTTGAAGGACTCTAGACTGCTGCGCCCGGCAGCGAGCTTGCTGTTGGCCACAATCGACATCCCGGAGAACTCGTAGGGGTCGCTGAAATTGACCTTGAGATTGCGGGCCGGGGTAATCCCCATTCCGCCAATGATGATATCGAACTTACCGGTCAGCAGAGCCGGAATAATGCCGGACCATTTGGTCGGAACAAATTCCGCTTCGACCCCCATATCCTCCGCCAGCTGCTTGGCCACTTCAATTTCAAAGCCGGTATAGCCGCCGGTTTTGTCCTTCATGGCCCAGGGAACAAAGGTTGAAAAGCCGATCCGCAGTTTATTTTTGGCAACAACCTGCGCCAGGGTGCTCTCTTCAGTCAGGCTTTGCCGCACTTCACTGGCCAGCAGGGGGGTCGCCAGCAGGGACAAAACCAGGGTCAGGGCCAGCAGAAATCGAATCTTCATCTTTACATCTCCTCTTTGCGGATCTCAGTGTTGGTATTTAGTCAGGTGATTTTCCAAATATTTTACCAGAATTGACAGCAGCATGGTGACGGCCAGGTAAATTGCCGCCACGGTGAACCAGATTTCAAAAGTCAGAAAGGTTTCCGCGATAATCTGCTGCCCTTGCATAGTCAGATCATAAATGGCGATAGTCGATACCAGGGCGGAATCTTTGACCAGGGAAATTCCCTGGCTGGTCAGCGGAGGGATCATCTGGCGCAGGGCCTGCGGGAGAATGATATGGCGATAGGTCTGCTTACGGGGCAAACCCAGCGAAGCAGCCGCTTCCCACTGGCCTGCCGGAATCGCCAGAATCCCGGCCCGGATAATTTCCGAGGCGTAGGAGCCTTCAAACAGGCTTAAGGCGATAACCGCGGACGAGAACCGACCCAGATCGAGAATCGGTGCAAACACAAAATAGAGGACAAAAATCTGAATAAGCAGCGGAGTATTGCGGATCAGCTCCAGATAGACCCGGGCAATCCCTCGCGCCATGGGGCTGACGGAAAGACGCATCAACGCGCTACAAAGACCGATCAGCAAAGACAAGCCAAGGCTGGCCAGCGTGATCTCCAGAGTCAGCCCAAGACCCTTCAGCAGTGGCCCGAACTGCCAGCCACTGGCATCACGGATCAGCAGATAGCGGGCCACCCGATTCCACTGCCAATTATAGCCGAGACCGCTGGCGCCATGGAACAGGACCGCCCCCAGGCCGATCAGGACCAGCACAAAGGCTGCGACCTGGAGGAAATCGGTCAACCGTCGGCGAGATAAGTGGCTGCTGGATAAAATTGTCTGTTCTCCCGATTATTGTGATCCGTGTGGTTACCGGCAAGCGTCCCTTCTGCCCCACAGACCTCGGCGCTGCCTTCTTGGCCTGCCTCAGGGCAGCAGGTCCTGGAGCGCACAGGACACTAGTTGCAGGTAAAGCCAGGACTCTGCTTGCGGATATACTGCTGGTGATACTCTTCGGCACGCCAGAAGGTTCCGGCCGGGGCAATCTCGGTGACGACCGGTTCGGCGTAGATACCGCTGGCCTCGAGCTCTCTCTTTGTTTCCTCTGCCTGGCGCCGCTGTTCGGCATTGTGATAAAAAATAGCCGAACGGTACTGGGTCCCGATATCCCACCCCTGACGATTCAGGCTGGTCGGATTATGCTTGCCCCAAAACCGCTCCAGGAGTTGCCCATAACTGATCTGCGCCGGATCAAAAATGACCTCAACCACCTCGGCATGCCCAGTGGCCCCGCTGCAAACCTGTTGATAGGTCGGCTGCTCCGTGGTTCCGCCCATGTAGCCGACTGCTGTCTCCACCACGCCGGGCAGGGTCCGGAACGCTTCTTCAACGCCCCAGAAACAACCGGCTGCAAAGGTTGCTCGTTCCATCAGCGACTCCGTTGTAACAGTTGTTGACCAACCCAGAAACGGGAAAACTGCAAGGCAGTCCTGCCGCAACGCTTACTTTTATCATGAGACCACTTCAACGCCGCTTTTTGCAAGTCCTCGGTCAGAACAGGCTCAAGCCCGTTTTCCAGAGAAAACTTGGCGACCTGGTGACGCACCAATTCGAGGTACTGGTTCTGACTGAAAATATGAAACGGTATCCACAACCCGAAGCGGTCGGCCAGAGAACTCTTCTCCTCGACCCCTTCGCCGGGATGCAGTTCGTTGTTGACCATTTTGAAACCGAGATTGTCAGTCTCATATTCAGGCAGCAGATAACGCCGATTGGAGGTCACATAAAAACGCACGTTTTCCGGAGCCGCATAGACCGAACCGTCGAGGGCGCTCTTGAGCATTTTATAGCTCGCCTCCCCGGCTTCGAAAGACAGGTCGTCACAGAGGAAGATAAACCGGTACGGATGCCCTTTGATGGCACTGAAGATATCGGGCAGGTACACCAGGTCATCCTTGTCGACCTGCACCACCCGCAAGCCCTGCGGCGCATATTTGTTGAGCAAGGCACGGACCAGCGACGACTTACCGGTTCCGCGTGTCCCCCAGAGCAGCACGTTATTGCAGGGAAAACCAGCGATAAACTGGCGGGTATTATCCTTCAGCAACTGCTTCTGCCGCTCGATACCAAGAAGCTCTTCCAGCTGAACCGGATCGACATCGCTGACCGGCTCCAGATAGCCGGCAAAGGAGTGTCGCCGCCAGCTGGCCGCCCGGGTGTCGGCCCAGTCGACCTCACCGACCGGCCGGGGCAACAGCTGCTCCAGGGAAGCAAGAACCCTGTGCAGGCGTGTCTTCAGCTCTTCATCGTCAAACACTGCTGACCTCCATGGCTGGGGTCCGGTGCCCTTGGCGGAAAGATGATAACAGTCTGCTGAGCCCACGGCTGGGCGAATAATATGCAAACGCCGCTTAAGGTAACTGCAGTACCAGCAGATTAATCAGGCCGATCAACATCCCCAGTAACGCACCGAACAGGTTGATGTACTTAAACTGCTCTTTCATAATCCCCATCAGCAGCCCCTCCACCTGCAACAGATCGAGACTGTTCACTTTCGCTTCAACCATCCGCCGGACATTGAGGGTTTCGACCAGCTTGGGAGCTTCATTTTTCAGCATTTCCTCAACCAGCTGGCAAATGCCGCTTTCCAGTTCCTGGCGCAGGTCACCGGGCAGGCGGGCCGACAGGGTCCCGAGGGGTTTACGATAAACCCATTCCTCGCTCTGCTCGACAATGATCGCCCGCAACGCATCCCGGGCCTTGTCCGAACGCAGGACCTCGAGCAATTTATCCGCCAGATAGTCCTGCCCGGCCTGAATGCCGTTGGCCGGCAAAACTCGTTTCAGCAGACTTTCGAAGGAACGGTCCTTTAACCGATCAATGGCGCTTTCCGCCAGAATCATGGTGGTATCCACCGTCCGCCGCGACTGAACCGCGCTCACCACCTGGGCACGGACAAACTGTCGCACCCCGCGGATTTTTTCATAGGGCATCTTCTCGATATAACTGCTCAAGGAGCGATCCAGCAAGAGGTCGGCGCGCTCCCGCAACAGTTTGGTGAGTTGCTGTTGAGTCCGCTCCTCTTTCAGCCAGGCGGCCAGTTCATCGCCGGCTCGATCAAGAAAAGTCGGAATCTTGCCATAGATCTTATCCAGATCCATAAAGCCGCTGAGCAACCCGGCCAGCCCGCCAAGGGAATCGAGGAACGAGTCGATGGCCTTTTTCCCCTTGCTGACCAGTTGTTCACGAAATTCCGGGTCATAAAGCATGCCGCCAAATTTTTCTGCCAGAGGCGGCAGCTCTTTCTCCAGTTGGGTCAGAATCAATTCAACCAGGTCTTCAGGGAGCAGCTTGCGCAACGGCTGATCGCTGGTCAGCAGCCGTTCCGTTTTGCGATCGACATAATCGCCGACCATGGCCGCGGTCCGTGGGGACTGGAAAAAATCCGCCAATTTCTTATCCAGGTGCTGCTGAGCAGCTTGGTAACGTTCCGGGGTCAGAAAACTGGCCAGGTCCCGGGCCAGGAGGCGGTCGGCATGATGACCGAGATGCCGGCGAAATTTTTCTTCGAAGGACTGACTTTGCAGATAGGTGAAAATCAGTTTAACCAGTTTCTCCTGCAGTAAAGCGACCAGTTCGCGAAAGCGCAGCCGAAAGCGGTCGGGCACCAGCGTTTCCAGCGGGCCGAGCCGGGTGTCGAGAAACCGCCCGAGCTTGTCGGTCACGGCCAGACGCAACTCGCGTTGAATCGATTCCCGGGCGAAAGCCTGCCCGACATCATCAGCGGTCAACAGGTGGGCGCCGACCATTTCGCCCATCTTACGTGCCAGTTCACCCCGTTTGGCCGGAATAATCCCCGGGGTCAGGGGGATGCGCAGGCCCAGGAATCGCCAGGCCCGCAACGGCCGGAAAAGCATCCGGATGGCGACATAATTGGTGACATAACCGATCACCGCACCGAGTAACGGCGGGAGCAGATAAGGCAGGTAATGCTGAAATTCCACAATCATGGTTCAACCCGAAATAAAACAGTTTTGCCAGGAAAACCCCGGCGCCCTGCCCGACCGGGCGCCAGACAGGGTGGCTGCGGCCAGGCGCCCGCAGCCAGAGTTCGTTTTTGCCAACCTCTTGCTTACCAAGCAAGAGCAGAAGCAGTTGGCGGAAAGCCTACTGCTCCATGTAAATATGTGAATGGTCGCCGATATTCATGCGCCGGGGGGAACCAATCAGACTGACGACATCGCCGAGGAGCGAATGATTCAAAATCAGATGGCTGACTTTGTTGTCGGCATTGATGATCGAATCGCTGATGACGCTGCTTTCGATTTCGCTGCCAGCGGCAACCGAGACGTTGGGACCGATAATCGAATTGGTAATCACCGCGCCGGCTTCGACATGAACCGGTTCGATCAATACGCAATTCTTGACGTCGCCATGGATATGGTGACGCCCTTTCAGCAGATAACGGTTGGTTTCCAGCAGGGTTTCCGGTTTGCCACAATCGAGCCAAGCATCGATCTCCGGAGCTTTGAATTTAGACCCGGCCGCAATCATGCGCATAAAGACCGAAGGCAGGTAATATTCCCCTTTGACCGTTTCGCCAGCGGCGATGGTTTCCTCGATGGCGTTGATAAAACCGGCCCCGTCCTTAAGATAGTAGAGGCCGACCTGGGCCAGTCTGGAAATCGGCTGCTCCGGCTTTTCCACCATGTCGACGATATAATCCCCGCTTAACACATTGACCCCGAAGCGCTGATAATCCTCAACCTCTTTGGAATAGATCAAGCCGTCGGCAGAGCTGCACAACCCCTCGATGGCCGCGAGATCGGTGACAAAGATGGTATCGTTGAAAACCACCAGCAGGTCGTCTCCAGGGTTGACCGAAGGTCCCGCCAGGGCCACTGCGTGAGCCGGGCCGAGACGCTCCTGCTGAATGTAGTAGCTACACCTGAGTTCGGGAAACTTCTTCTCCATGAAGTCTTCAATCTGCTGCCCGTTCTCATCAGTAATGAAGATATATTCCTCAACTTCAACAGCTTGCAGCCGTTCGACAATATGTTCCAGGACCGTTTTCCCGGCCACCCGGACCAGGGATTTGGCCTTGGTATGGGTATGCGGACGCAGCCGGGTGCCTTTTCCTGCAACAGGCAGAATAGCTTTCATAATCCCTCCTTCATCAATTTCCGGATTGTTGTTGGTGTAAATCAGGTTGTTGGCCGGTCAAAATATCCAGTCGCTCCCTGAGGCCGCGAAAAGCGGCATGTCCGGCCAACGAATTGAGCAGAAAGTGTGCTGCCAACCCGTTAACAATACCACTTATCATGGCAAATAGCAGAAAGAAAGGCAGTAGCAGCCAGATCCCCGGATGCCGCACCACCACCAGCCAAGCCACCAGAAGCTGCCCGCTGACATGGCCGAGAGCGCCCAGCACCGAGACCCCGATCGGTCCGATTCGCTTGCGCCCCAGAGAAAAGCCGCAACTCATCATGGCCGCGGACAAAATCCCTCCTCCCAGAGAGAGCAGAAAGCCGGGGCCAAACAGGCGACCGACCAGCAGACTGCCGAGGATAATACGGCACAGGTTCACCAACCAGAGTGCCCGCACTCCGTAACAAAACAGCGCGGTGATGCCAAGAATGTTGGCCAGCCCGATACGAAACCAGGGGACCGGATTGGGCAGCAGAAACTCCAAGGTGTTGAGAACAACGGCGAGAGCCACAAACAGGGCCAGAAAAACCCGCTGGCGGGTCTGCTCAAGGGTGATGTTTTCAGCGACTGACAAAATCATGCCCCGTTTTTCCGGCCAGCGTCTTGCTCTCGACATGAACAACCAACTTATTCGGCAGACAGGCCAGCACATCACCATCCTGATGCACTTCGCCCATGTGTACACAGGTCTTATTCCGGCACGGCGAGGATAGAATTCTCACCTTTCCCGCGGCAATCTGCAGCACCGTGGTGCCAAGTGGGCCCTGCAGATCAACGGTCCGATCGATATTCAACGGTGCCTTAAACACCACCCGATCCTGGATAGTGGCAATAACCTCCGCCCCGTCCTCGCGGCGGAGCGGCAAGGCAAAAGAGACCGCAACCAGAATGGCAACGGCGAGCAGCAGTTTGCGATCAAGAGGGGTGGCATAGCGGAGCCAGGAAAAGAGCTTCATCCGTTCTCTCATTTCAGTCCGGCGGTTTTCAAAATCCGCCCGTCAGCAGCGACCAGCAATCCCTCGACATCCTTTTCCCCCTGTAACAGGGCCAGTCCTTTGATCGGACCGAGGACAAAGGCCGCCGTGGCCAGAGCGTCGGCGGTCATGGCGTCAGCGGCAATCACGGTCACACTTTGGCAACCGCGGGCCGGACGACCGGTGCCAGGGTCGAAAATATGATGATAGCGAACGCCATCGCGTTCAAAAAACCGCTCATAGTCGCCAGAGGTGACCACCGCCCGATTGACCAGCGGCAAGGTCAGAAGGACATCGGCTGCCCGCCGCGGGTGCTGAATTCCGATGCGCCAGGGTTCGCCCTGCCGGTCGCCGAGCAAGCGAATGTCGCCGCCGGCATTGACCGCTGCCGAACGGATGCCTTTTCTCTGCAACAGCTCGACCGCCCGATCAACGGCATAACCTTTGGCGATGCCGCCCAGTTCCAGAACCAGGTTGGGTCGGGCTTTGCTGACCAGCTGGCCAACCACCTGCAGGGAATCCGGACCGCCCCCAACCAGGGCGGCGCTCAGCTCGGACTCACTCGGAATCCGCGGGTGATCGGTCTCAATCCCCCACAGGGCTTTTACCCTGCCAAGGGTCATATCAAAGGCCCCGGCGCTGCTGTGCGCGATGCGCAGGCCGGTCTTCAGTACGCGAGCGGTTTCCGCATCAACTTCAAGCGGATCTGTAGCAGCAGATAACCGCACCACTTCACTGCTTGGAATCGCACTGGAAAACAGCTGTTCAACCCGCCTCATTTCCGCAAAGGCCGCGTTGACGTCCGCTTCCGCCTCTTCGGCGCCCTGATCATAGACCCTGATTTCGACCAGGGTTCCCATGATCAACGCCGTGCGCACCAGCGGGGGCTGCGGCTGAACCGTACGAGACCAGGCAAACCACAGCAGCGCCCCAACCAGGAGCAGGACAATCACCGATCTTCTGCCTAACAGGGTCACTCTTCGATCATCTCGCCAATCAGGTCGTACTCGGAAGAATCGGTAATCTTCAGACTGACGTATTCACCGACATCCGCATGCCCCGCGGTAATCAGGTATTGGCCATCGATATCCGGTGCCTGCCTGGCGCTACGCCCTTTCAGCAGCAGATCGGTCTCGTCGCTGTAGCCTTCGATCAATACCTGCTCAACCCGCCCGACCAGCGCCCGGTTTTTGGCAAAGGACACCCGGGCCTGGGCCTTCATCAGCTTGTTGAGACGACTCTTCTTGGTCGGGGCCGGAACCTGGTGCGGAAAGGCCGCGGCCGGGGTCCCCTCTTCACGACTGTAACGAAATACCCCGACCCGCTCGAAATGTCCTTCTTCAACAAAAGTCAGCAGTTTCTCGAACTGCTCCCGGCTTTCCCCGGGGAAACCGACGATGAAGGAGGTCCGCAAGGTCAGATCGGGAATCCGTGTCCGCATCCGTTGCAGCAACTCGCGAACGTCCTGTTCACCAAGCCGGCGGTTCATCTGCTTGAGGATCGCATCGTCGATATGCTGTAACGGCAAATCCAGGTAGTTACAGATTTTTTCCTGGGTTGCAATCAGTTCGATCAGTTCGTCCGAAACGCCGTCCGGATAAGCATACAGCAGACGGATCCAGACGATCTCCTCGACCTTGACCAGTTCCTTGAGCAGCCCTTCGATGGTCGCCCCGTCCTGCCGGTCCCGCCCATAGGCGGTGATGTCCTGAGCGATCAGGTTGATCTCGGTCACCCCCTGGGTGGCCAGAGCGCGCACCTCCGTCACCACTGAAGCGATACTGCGTGAGCGCAGGTCGCCACGTAATTGCGGAATGATGCAATAAGAGCAGCGGTTGGAGCAGCCTTCGGCAATCTTGACGTAGCTGGTGTAAGCCGGCGAAGAGTTGACCCGCGGCGTGGTGTGATCATAGAGATAGTCCGGTGCGCCGATTTCCAGGGTCGATGAATCGCTGCCCAGCTGCCGATCGATCAGTTCAACGATGCGGGCACCTTCGGAAACACCGAGAAACAGGTCAACCTCGGGCAACTGCTGCTGGAGATCTTCCTGATAGCGTTGCGGCAGACAACCGGACACGATCAGCATCCGGCAGGCGCCGGTTTCCTTGTAGTCTGCGACCTCCAGAATGGTATCGATGGACTCTTCCTTGGCATCATTGATAAAGGAACAGGTGTTGACGATGATAATATCCGCCTGACTTTCATCAACAATAATTTCAAAGCGCTGGGCCGGCAGATGGCCCAGCATCACCTCGGCATCGACCAGGTTTTTCGGACAGCCGAGGCTGACCAGACTGACTCTTAACTTTTCCACGTCTTTGTACCGCTGCTTTCTGTTTTTGTGGCGATCCGGAATCACCGGATGAGAATAGTTCAGGAACGCATGTTTTCAAATTGTAATTCGATGCCAAGATCCTTGCCTTTCAGGGCCTGGATCACCTCCTGCAGATCATCGATCTTCTTGCCGGTGACCCGGACCTGATCTTCCATGATCTGAGCCTGCACCTTCAGCTTGGTCTCCTTGATCAACTTGACGATCTCTTTTCCCTTTTCCTTGCTGATCCCCTGGACGATCGCCGCCCGTACCCGCACCGCGCCGCCCGAAGCGGGCTCTTCCTTGCCGTAATCGAAACTTTTGGGAGAAACGTTGCGGCGGACCAACTTGCCGATCAGAATATCCTTGATCGCCTGCAGCTTATATTCGTCGGCCGCAAGGATTTTCAGACCGTCTTTTTCCAGTTCCACTTCATTGGTGGTCCCTTTGAAATCAAAACGCTGGGCGATCTCCTTCACGGCTTGGTTAACCGCATTGTCAACTTCCTGAAAATCGACCTTGGAGACAATGTCAAAACTCGGCATGGATCAACTCCTTTTTCCTTTATCGAGCCTATTTTTGAACGATTCCCCCGAGGTAAAAGCCCGAGGAATCGAAGGGTTATAGCATAAAATAGCCGCCAGGCAAACGTTTCATAACGTCCTCCCCGGCCCGTCGCGACTGATGGGGTCAGAAAGTCTGCTGTTCGGTCGGCTTGACCACCTCAACTCCCGGCGGAATGGCGAACTTAAAATCGCTGGTCGGCAAGCCCGGGTTAACCTTGACATTAACAAACTCGATGGTGGTTCGGTTCCCCTGCTGATCGGTCACATCGGTCTGCAATAAGGGGAAAATCGGTTTCCCACTGGTCTGTTGGTGCTTCTCAACCGCATCTTTGGCGACCACCACCTCCATGACCTTGACCAGGTTGGAAGCTACCAGCGGGGTCAGTCGCAACCGGTAGTTGCCTCGCTCATCAAGTCGCGGCTCACCCCAGGTCACGCTAAACTCCCGGCCCAGGTCGCCCAGGCTGCTGAGGAAGGTGACCGGATTGGGCCCGCCATCCTTATTCACGTCACTCATGTCGCTTTGGATCACCTGGCTGTTATCGGGCAGGTAAAACCACAGGGTCTGGCCATCGGAGATAATCTCCTGAATTTCCGGCTCGCTGTATTCCCAGCGAAACATCACCGTCGGTGTCTGTTGCTGTTGAAACAGGAACTTGAAGCGGACCCGTCCTTCACCATGCTGAACCCGGCTGATCGAAGCGATATGGGATTGCTGGAAGAACTCGCCCTGAAAATCGATGATCCGCTGGCGGACCGGAGTCTGTCGCGAAAAAGAGGTCTCCAGGCTATTGATCACGGCAGCCAGGTCGGCAGGTTCCGCCCAGCAGGTCAGAGGAAGCAGCAACAATAAAGCCAGCAGCAGGTTACGTATCATATCCGGTCCTTTATCTCCGCCCCGTTCCCCGGATCACGGGAACCCGGTGCCGGGAATTTTTAAAAAACGTAAAGGCAAAAGGAGGATTCTAGCAGATTTCATCGGTGCCGGGTATCCCTGTTGACAGACAACGCTCAATTGGCAAAAACACCGGCTTGGCAAGAAGAGGGAAAAACAGCCGGGTCGCGCGGCGCAGAGATTAAATCGATCGTTGATTGGATTCCCGGCAACGATCCATTGGGATCGGCTAGGCCAGGATTAAGGCCTGGGGCAGATCGAGTAACAACAAGACTCTGACCCCGGCTTGCTGATCAGCGCTGCAAAATCCGCCCTTGATCACAACGGCTTCAGAAAAGGGTGTGGGAAAGAAGAAGTGGAATAGGTCCTGTGACGCCCCCTGATTGAAGCGCGGCGGATGAAGCCGACTGGTTACACCGAAGCGATTTTCCAGCTCAGTCAGAAAAGAGGAGACCAGAATATTTCCCACCTCCTGCAAGGCGGAACGGGCCAGGGCCGTTAATTCATCGCTCTGCCCGGGACCGATCAGCCTGGCAGTGATCCAGTGACAGGACGGGTGGGAAATCAACAGCACCAGTTGCCCAGCCAGATCTCCGCTGATCTCGATGCCGACTCCGACCTCTTTGCAGCAAGCCGCCTCAAGCCCGGGCTCCCGCCCGCTCACCACCGTGCAGGCAAGCTCCGGGTTCAGTTGCAGCGGTGCGGACAAAAACCGCGACATCGTTTCCCCGGTGGCCAGAAAAGCTTCCTCCAGCCTAGTGCAAAGCCCACTCACTTGAGACGCGGACATGGTTCGCTTCTCGTTCATTCAGGTTCGACGCCTTTCCAGCAACGATTGCAGATCCAGCAGGAAGACGATCTGGCCATCGCCAAGAATCGTTGCCCCGTTACAGCCGCGGATCTGATCAAAGGGAGCCGGTAGCCGCTGTACAAAGACTTCGCGTTGCCCGGCCAGACGATCGACCACCAGCCCAACCCGCCGGCCGAACAGCTCGGTAACGACCACCGCTATCGGATCGGTCTGCGCTGCCTTCGGATATTGCAGGATTTTCCTCAGGGACAGCAACGGCAGTAATTTGCCTTGATGCTCAATGACCAGTTGTTTGCCGCTGCTCTGCACCTCCTGCCGACTGATTTCAAGGGTCTGGACAATGCGATTGATCGGCAAGGCCATCGGCACCTCATGACAGGACACGATCAACACCCGGATAATCGCCAAAGACAGGGGCAGTTTCAGGGTGATGCGGGTGCCGTTGCCGGGCTCTGAATCGATCTCCAGCAAACCACCGACCTTTTCCACGGCGGTTTTGACGACATCCATCCCGACCCCCCGGCCGGAGGTTGCCGAGATGTTGGCCGCAGTGGAAAATCCGGGCAGACAGACCAGCTGCAACACGTCGTAGGGTTTCAAAGTTCTGGCCAGAGCCGCTTTCACCAGCCCGCGGGCAACAGCCCGCTCGCGAATAGTTTCCGGATCCATCCCGGCCCCGTCGTCAGCCACCTGCAACAGCACCTGATCCCGCTCCCGCCAGGCCTTAATGTGAATGGTCCCCTGGTCGCGAATGCCGTGGTCAATGGCATTACGGACCATATGGCCAAGGGCATCGGTCAACCCTTCAACAATGGCCCGATCCAATTCGATTTCAGCCCCCTCCAGGACCAGCCTGACTTGCTTTTGCTTGACCCGGGCCAGCTCATGGACGGTTCGTGATAAGCGGCTGAACAGATTCTCCAGGGAAACCATTCGCACCTGCAAAACCTGGCGATGCAAATTCTTCACCAGTCGGGTCAACTGCCCGACCCCGTCATCCACATTATGCCAGTGCCGCTCCTTGACCGCATTCTGTAAATGATAGCGGGTGGTTATCAGTTCTCCGGTGAGGTTGATGAAGTGATCGAGCAGCTCGGTACTGACCCGAACCGTTTTGGTCTGAATCGGCTTTTGCCGGGGCTGGGGCGGTTCTGCCTTCTGCTTGGCCGGAAAAGAGATCTCCTGTAGCTCACTGAATATTTCCAGCTGCTGGTGAACCTCATCTTTGGACAGCTCCGTGTCCAGCAGCACCAGCAACTGCTCCGGCGCAGCATCCTCGGTAAGCAGCGCCTCCTGGCTCGGATTCGATTCCAGCACGGTCCCCAGGTCGGCGCATTTTTTCAGCAGGACCAGCAAACGCGCGCCTGGCACCGCCACCATATCTTTCAAAACCAGCCGGACCAGCAAAGGGTCCCGGCTTTCCGCAATCTCCAGAACCGGGGCAGAATCTATTTCATTGTCGGAGCTCACCTCGGCAGGCTGCCCGCCCTGGTTGATAAAGCCATCGACACTGCGCTCAGCCTTACCCTGGCGGATATCCTCAAGCAACCCCTCCAGAAGCCCGACTCCGTCCAGAACCCAGTCAATATCCTGCTGGGTCATTTGCCCCCGTTCCCGACAAAGATCCAGGCGGTCTTCCAGATGATGAGCCAAGTGGGCGGACACGGCAAACTCCATAGTCCCCGCCATCCCTTTGATAGAATGGGCGTTGCGGAACAGCGAGTCGATGGCCTGCCGATCCGTGAGATCGGCCGCAAGCTGCATCAGGACCGCTGCCATCTCCTGCAGATGCTCTCCGGCCTCGGCCAGATACATCGCTCTGAATTTGACCATATCCATGCAGAATTATCCTGCAACGACCCGGTTAACGACTTCGAGAACCTGGCTGTCTTGAAAAGGCTTGACGATAAAATCTTTGGCGCCGGCCGTTATGGCTTCCATGATCAGGTGTTTCTGGCCCAAAGCACTGCATACCACCACCTTGGCTTCGGGATCATGATGGAGGATATTTTTCATGGCTTCGATACCACCGCTGCCGGGCATCACAATATCCATGGTCACCAGGTCCGGGTGAAGGGCTTTATATTCTAGGACCGCCTGTTCCCCGGTTTCCGCCGTGGCAACCACCTGCCAGCCGGAAGCTTCGAAGATATCCTGCAGCATATTGCGCATGAATAGCGCATCATCGACAATCAATACCTTTTTGGGCAATTTATCGGCCTCCCTGTGGATCGCAGACCCGCTCCAGAGCTCCCTGCAGCTGTTCGAGATCAAACAGGCTGATGGTTTCTCCCTGCCAGTTGATGATGTCCTTGATGTACGGTCGTTCGCTGGCTTGCCCCATACGGATGGCATGGGTCATTTCAACGTTGAGGATCGGTCTGACCTGGTCGGTTGCCAACGCCATGGGACCGTAGCCATTGGTCAATACGATCAGCCGCTGGCCGTGATTGCCTTCCGGGAAATCCAACAGCCGTGGCAGGTTGACCACCGGTACGATGCGCCCGTGAAAACCGATGGCCCCAAGAATCTCGGCCGGAGTCCCGGGAAAGGCATGAATCGGGCGATTTTCGACGACCTCTTGAATATCCGGTAATTCAAGCGCATAAGTCTCGAAGCCGATTTTAAACGGCAACAGCTGAATCATGCCTGGCCCTTGTCCTGACTGATCCCAAGATTGAACCGGCTGACCGAGGTCAACAATTCATCAGCCAAGCGGGACAAGCGCTGTGAAGCAAAGGTCATCTCCTCCATGGAAGCGGTCTGTTGTTCGGTGGCGGCGGAGACCTCTTCGGTGGCAGCAGCATTGTCTTCCGCAACCCTGGCGATTTCCTCAATGGCATTGACAATGGCCTGGGCGCCAAGACTCTGTTTCTCGGTCAGGTCACGAATACTGACGGATTTGACCTGGGCCGCTTCCGCTTTGTCGATAATGGTCTTAAATGCGCTCCCGGTGATATCCACTGCCTGCCTACCGGCGTCAATGGCTTTCACACTTTCTGCCATTGACTGTTGGACTTTCAGGCTCTGCTCCCGGGTTCCTTCGATCAGCCGGGTGATTTCTCCGGCGGAAAGGCTGGTGCTGTCAGCCAACTTGCTGACCTCCTCGGCCACCACGGCAAAGCCGTGCCCGTATTCGCCAGCCCGGGCCGCTTCAATGGTCGCATTAAGGGCCAGCAGATTGGTTTTCTGGGCAATACTGGTAATCACATCAATGATGGTGCCGATTTTCTGCACCTGCTCATTGAACGACATGATCAGAATGCCATTCTCTTCGATCTGACTGAGCACCTGCTTGAGGTTTTCCAGGGCCGTCACCGTCATCCCTTCCCCTTGCCGGGCCGAGAGCGTGGTTTCTTCCGCAGAAAGGGACAGATTGCCGGCTGAGGCCGCCACCAGCTCAATCTGTTCGGCCATCTCGCGAATGACCTTGGAAGCCCGCTCGACCATCTCGGCCTGGGTTTCCGCCCCCTGACTGATCTGTTCGATGGAGCCGGCAACTTCATGAGCGGTCGCGGTCATCTCCTCGGTGGTGGTGGCCAAGGACAGGGATGACTCGTTGACATTGACCGAACTGGTGCGGATCTGTCCGACCAGATTGCGCAGGCTGTCCACTACCAGATTCAACGAATTGGCCAGGTCCTCGGTTTCATCAGAAAACAGACCTTTGCGCAATCGAACCTTACGACTGAGATCACCGTCGCTGACCCGGGCGGTTCCTTCGGTCAGAATCTTGATGTTGGCGGTGAATGCTTTGGAAAACAACCAGCCGAAAATAAGTCCGACCAGCAACGCCCCGACAATTGTGATCCATTGATAGGTCCATTCCGGAATATCCAGTCGTGGCACCAGCAAATTCAGCAAGACGACCGAGGCCACCACAAAAATAAAACCGACAACAAACTTATAGCTGATTTCAACACGCATTTTCATTTCTCCTTGTGACGAGAGGTTGCCCGGTCGACACTGGCCTCATCCTTACCTCAAAAGGGCCTTAAAACCTCATTGAATAAAATCATCAGTCATCCTGTCCTCCGGTAAATTCTCTCCGCCGGATCAAGACAATGAAACAGATTGCGGCAGTCCGGAGCCAGGGTTTCGGCCCGCCCCAGCATCAAAAACCCGCCGGGCGGCAAAGCACCGGCCAGGGTTTCCAAAATGAACCGTTGCTGATCCCTGGAAAAATAGATCAACAGATTCCGGCACAATATCAGATCAGCCCGGTAAAACGGCTGATCTGCAAGTATATCATGCCGAAAAAACTGCACTCTGTTGCGCAGTTCCTCTTTCAGCCGGTACTCATCGTTGCCCTGCCGCTCGAAACAGCTTGCCAGCAGCTCAGGGTTGACCCCGGTCAGTCGCTTTTCCGGAAAGAACCCCTGCCGCGCCCTTTTCAAGGCGGCTGCGCTGATATCTGTGCCGATAATCGCGACCTGATCCTCCGCACGTAGCAACTTGCGACACAACAAAGCCAGGGAATACGGTTCCTCGCCGTTGGCGCAGCCAACGCTCCATAGCCTCAGTTTGGTCCGTGTCTTACGCGCAGCACCCAACAGTTCCGGGAAAACGTCCTTTTCCAGGACCGCAAACGCGCTCGGATTACGAAAGAACTGGGAGACGTGGATACTTAGCGCCAGCAACAGTTGCCGCCGCTCGGCAGCATCGTCCTGCAACAGGGCAATATATGCGTCAGGGTCCCTAAACCCGGCCGCCCTAATCCGTGATGCCAGCCGGCGCTTAATGGAAATCTCCTTGTAGGCATCAAGGCAGAAATCCTGCTGTTCCTGCAAAATTCCAGCTATTTTCCGATAAGCTTCATGGCTGACATCTTCGCCGAGCAGAGGTTTGGAATCAAGAATGATGCGGATGGATTTTTCTTCCGCTGCGGTGGTTACCTCTGCGCACCGATCCGGGTCAGCCAAAATGGTCATATCCTTTGCGCCGACACTCATAGCCGCTGCCGTCAACAGCCCGCAGGGACAGCCCAGGTTCCTGCCGGATAGCCCCGATGCGGGTCACAAAGGGTGAAAACCCCGGTCGAGTGTCCAGATCATTCAATGGCGAGGTAAACACCAGTTCGTAATCTTCGCCACCGGCCAGGGCCAGCTCAATCAACTCGGTATCCTGCAGTAACGCTTGACTGAAGGGTCCGGAAAGCGGTAACCGGGCCAGTTCGATCTCCGCGCCGACGCCGGAAGCCTCCATAATATGGCCAAGATCGGCAATTAAACCATCCGAGATATCGAGCATTGCCGTGGCCCAGCCGCTACGGGCCAGGTTGACTCCCAAGTCCACCCGTGGGCTGGGGGTATGAAACCGCTCGGCCAGATAAGCATCCGGTTGCTCGCCCCGTAGCAGCAACTGCAGGGCCAAGGCACTGTCGCCCAGGCAGCCGGAGACATAAACGGCATCCCCGTAACTGGCCCCATGGCGATAGACGGCTTCACCCGCCGCAATGGTCCCCTGAACCGTCACTGAAATGACCAACGGCCCTGTGGATCTGCAGCTATCACCTCCAGCCAGGACCGCTCCGTGGGATTCGGCTTCGGCAATAAAACCTGAGACGAATTCCTGAATTTCCGCATCGGAGATCTGATCGGGCCGGCCCAGACTCAGAAACAGAGACTGAGGAGTCCCGCCCATGGCAGCAATATCACTGATATTGACTGCAGCCGCTTTCCGGCCCAAGTCATACATGGAGCTCCATGCTCGCTTAAAGTGAACATCCTCAATCAATAAGTCTGTGCTGGTCAGCAGTTCCTGACCGTCCCGTTGAGGTTGAACCGAACAATCGTCGCCAATTCCCAGAGTAAGATGATCTCCTTTTTTGGCCTGTTGTTGAATCCAGCGGATCAGGGCAAACTCACCCATTTTGTTATGACCTTGAGGCATCATTATTCTTTCCATGATTAAATGTTAATGTTTAATTATTATTTTTCTTTTAACCCTTGTCAAGAAAAGCCGCCCTTCAACATAAAAAAAGCGGCCGGACTATAGAGTCGGCCGCTTTTCTAGCATCTCTCTTAAAACTTTTCCGCTTGTCGCTTACCCAAGCTGTGGTCCGGCCTTGGTAAAATCGAAATCATCGTTGCTGACGATGTACTTGCGGAAATTCTCCACAAACATTCCGGCCAGTTCTTCAGCGCTGCGGTCAAAAGCAGCGGAATCTTTCCAGGAATTGCGGGGGTTCAGTACTTCGGCATCCACCCCCGGCAAAGCTTTGGGGATCTTCAGGCCAAAAAACTCGGTCTGTTCGAATTCCGCCTGGTTGATACTGCCATCAAGAATCGCATTGATACAAGCCCGGGTGGCCTTGATACTCATGCGTTTCCCGGTGCCGTAACCGCCCCCGGTCCACCCGGTATTAACCAGAAAGGCATTGACCTGATATTTTTCCATTTTTTCACCCAGCAGTTTTGCGTATTCGGTGGGATGAAGGGGCAAAAAGGCTTCCCCGAAGCAAGCAGAAAAAGTCGCCTGTGGTTCAGTGATGCCACGTTCGGTACCGGCGACTTTGGCCGTATAACCGGACAGGAAGTAGTACATAGCCTGCTCCCGGGTCAGTTTGGACACCGGCGGCAAGACGCCGAATGCATCGCAGGTCAGAAAGATAATGTTGCGCGGATGCCCGCCCTTCAAAGCAGGTTCATGGTTGAGGATATGCTCGATGGGGTAGGAGACCCGGGTATTTTCAGTTTTGCTGCTGTCACTGAAATCAATGACTCCGGCCTCATCATAGGTGACATTCTCGAGCAAGGCGTTGCGCTTGATGGCGTTGAAGATTTCCGGCTCATTCTCAGGGGACAGATCGATACACTTGGCATAGCAGCCGCCTTCGAAATTAAAAATCCCGTCTTCATCCCAACCATGCTCATCATCGCCGATCAGCTTACGTCTGGCGTCAGTCGACAAGGTTGTTTTCCCGGTCCCCGAAAGACCGAAAAACAGGCAGACATCACCAGCGGCGCCGACATTGGCACTACAATGCATGGAGAGGATCTTCTCCAGCGGCAGCCAATAATTCATCATGGTGAAGATCCCTTTTTTCATCTCTCCGCCATACCAGGTCCCACCGATAATCGCGACGTTCTTTTCAATGTTGAAGATCACAAAAACCTCGGAGTTCAACCCCATCTCCCGCCAGCGATCGTTGGTCAGGCCGGCGGCATTGTAAACGGTGAATTGGGGAGTAAATTCGGCCTGCTCGCTGCTTCCCGGTCGGATAAACATATTTTTTACAAAATGGGACTGCCAGGCGATTTCAGTGACAAAACGGACATTTTTACGCGTCTGCGGATTGGCCCCGCAAAATCCGTCAGTGACATAAACATCTTTGCCGGAAAGATAATCAATGACCTCGGAATAAAGTTGGTCGAAAATGCTGCTGGAAACCGGTTGGTTGATTTTACCCCAGGCCAATCTCTCCGCAGACGGAGCCTGCTTGACAAAATATTTGTCTTTGGGTGAACGACCGGTAAATTTGCCGGTATCGACCATCATGGTTCCGTTTGCGGAAAGGGCGCCCTCTTTATTTCTGCTTTCATGCTCGAAAAGTTCGTCGTAACTCAGATTGTGATAAACCTTGCCAACTGCTTTCAGACCTAACTTTTCGGCACTTAAATCATTCATCTTGATCTCTCCATCCTGTGTTTATAGAACATTATTTTTAATTCGCCGTCAGCGGCGACCTGCAAAGCTGGAGCTTTTCTGCTAAAATTTCTCCGTAAATGGAGATTTGCAGTTTTATAGCTTAATCTTTGAACCAAAAACAACCCTAGAAGAATGAAATATCGAGACAATTTTTTTGTGATTTAAAAAAAGATATGATGACTCCCTTTTGTATAGCTTGGCAAATCAAGTTATATTGTCGCCATCGGAAAGTTATCATATCTCCGCAAGGGCTTATTTTATGAAAGTTTTTATTACCGGTGGAAGCGGGTTTGTCGGACATGAAATCATCAGACAATTGAGCGAAAGAAAACATCAAATCAGAGCCCTGGTCCGCAACCCGGACAATATTAAAGAATACAACCAAATTGAAAAAGTTCAAGGCGACACAACCTTGCCGGAAACCCTGAGCGGTGTTTTGGAGGGGTGCGATGCAATCATTCACCTGGTCGGTATTATTCGGGAATTTCCGGCCCGGGGAATCACTTTTCAGCGCGTCCACACCGAATCGACTGCGAATATTGCCAAAGCTGCCGCAGCCCAGGGGATCCGGCGCATTCTGCACATGAGCGCCAACGGCACCTGTGCCGAGGCATCAACAGGTTATCATCAAAGCAAATGGGCTGCGGAAAAGATGATCCGCAATGCAGACCTTGACTGGACAATTTTCCGGCCTTCGTTGATTTTCGGCCCCGGTGATGAATTTATCAACCTGCTGGCACGGATGATCAAAAAACTGCCGCTGGTTCCGGTACTGGGTGATGGCCGCTACCGGATGCAGCCGGTCAGTGTTAAAAACGTTGCGCAGGGGTTTGTCAACGCACTGGAGGCCCCTGCGACCATCGGCAAAGTTTATCACTGCTGTGGTCCGGAGACCTACAACTACAACGAGTTGTTGGATATTATCGCCCACACCCTGGGGAAAAAAACCACTGTCTGTAAACTTCATCAGCCGCTGTTTCTAGTCAAACCCGCTGTCGCGGTGTTGCAAAGCCTGCCGTTTTTTCCGCTGACCGCTGATCAATTGCAGATGTTACTGGAAGGAAATACCTGTGACAATGACAGCTGGGCCCAGGAGCTGCAACTCACACTGTTACCCCTTGCGGCTGAGCTCAAAACCTATCTGCACTGATCCCCGGTCGTCCAGCGGTGGCCTGTACTCACCGGGTATAAAAAAACCCCGCGGTTGGGCAACCCGGGGTTCACATCAAGATAAAAGGCATCGCCAATTCAAAATAAATTAATTTTTTCGTCAAGGAGGGTGGATCTAGCCTCACCACCCTCGGTATGGACCAGGCTTTCCAAAAGCACTTTCCCGCCAATGGCAGCCGTCTTTTTAACCAGCTGTTCCGCAACCTTGCCATCATGACGCCGGAACGCGTCCAACAACTTCTCATGCTCATCCACGGAAATCTCCATCCGCCCAGCCACGGAAAGGGACGCCATCCGCAAGCGATTGAATTTCATTCCCAATTGTTGGATAAGTTCAAAAAGTTTACTATTGTCGGCGGCCTTGATAAAAGTATCGTGAAACTCGTTATGAACCCGGAAGAAGGCTTTGACATCCCCTTCGGCAGCCAGATTGCGAAGCTTTTCGTTGATGGCTTCCAACTTTTCGAGCTCTTTATCTGTCAGGTTGACGGCTGCCAATTCAGCAGCATAGCCTTCCAATATACTTTTGATCGCGTAAAATTCCTGCACATCCCGCTCGGAAAGAGCAGCGACAACCGCTCCCTTGCGGGGAATAACCGTCAGGTAACCTTCCGATTCCAGTTGCCGGAATGCTTCCCGGATCGGGGTCCGACTGATTCCGAACCGCTCGGCCAACTCCGGTTCCGCAACCTTCTCACCGGGTTTAAGACTTCCTTTGAGAATCGCTTCCCGAATTGTTTCGAGAATTTTCTCGCGTAACGTCTGGTGCCGTTCAATCTGTTTCGTTTTCAAAAGCTGTCTCCCGTACACAATTTAGTGAATTGTATACAGTATACATATGATGTCAATCTTTTTTTAATCCTTCCCAGCCACAGTTTTACTTCTGCAGCGCAGTAGATTTTTACTCCTCTGCTGGCTATTATAAAGAACGGCTCCCGAATGGCCCTTGCTGCTCTCTTGCCGTGCCCGGAGCCACTGCAGAATACCGCCCAGAGCTGGTCATCGGAGACTGCATTTCAATAACAAGACGTCTGGAAAGAATCCATAGCAATGCCAAGAAATTTTTATGTCCATATCCCCGCCCAGCGCCTGGCAACAAGCCTGCCGTTTTTGACGGAGCATGCTCTGCATGCGGAAATCGCCTGCCACGAAGTCGTTTTGGAACAACTGGATTTTGAGCTATTAGCGGATTGTGCAGCAGAATTGCGGGAGTCTGGACTGGGGACAACTCTCCATGCCCCCTTTACCGGCATAGATCCAGGTAGCGATAAAAGGAAAATGATCCGAACCTCGCAGGCGAATGCCAAGCTTACTTTCCTGCTGGCCAATAAGTTGAAGGCGCAAAAAATAATTTTTCACCCGGAAATCCCCTGCTCCAACGACCCGCGAATTTTGTCGAAATGGTTTGCTCATTCCCTGTCGTTCTGGCAAAGCCTCATTCCGGCGGCTGAAGAAATTGGTGCAACCATCTGCCTGGAAAACATCTACGATCAGCATCCGCAGCCGTTGTTGCAGCTACTTAGCGCCCTCGATTCCCCCTGGGTCGGTCATGTCTTTGATATTGGCCACTGGAATATTTTTGCCCATACCGGGCTCATGGAATGGTTGGACCTGCTCGGTCCGTTCCTCAAACATATGCATTTGCACGACAATCGGGGCATCAATGACGACCACCTTCCTCTTGGCCAGGGTAACGCTCCCCTGGGCACGCTCTTTTCATGGTTACAGAGCGTGCCGAACCCGCCATCACTGACTCTTGAAAACAGACACCTTTCGGACGCCAAAAACTCCTTGGCCTTTTATCGCACCCATTTTACTAAAGACACCTGAGAAGGCGAACTACAACCGGCTATGACTTCCCACCCACGTCATCGATATGAGCAGCTTGGTTCCAGCAGTAAAACCAAATCTGTGCTTGCTCAAGAAGATATAGGAACAGCCCGACCACAACCACGGCTGTGAAATGTGCGGCAATACTGCCGGAAAAGCAATAGAACCCGAAAAATACACTGCGGTAGCCCAGATGTTTCCAACCTGATTCAGGACGGTAGCCGTTGGCCAGCCCGGTCAGAATCAGCACGGTTGCAGAGAAGCAATAAACAGCCAGGGCAACATCCACAAAGACTGGCGGCGGCGGATAACCGAGGATATGGCGGAATGATTCCGGGGCCAGAAGAAACAGGTTGATCTCACGGCAGCAGAAAGCCCCGATGCAGAGCAGCAGAAACAAGCTGGCCTCAAGCAGTTTCCGACCCGACATCAGCTGATATTCCCGGTTTCGCGGTCCGAATCCAGACTCGGTTCTAAGTATCATGCTGTTTCTATCACATCTGGCCATGAGGTCCTCCGTTGGTTTCTTCAGTTGCAGCTTGGAAATAGCTCTGCTGGTATTTTACCGCTCATCAGCTCCGGCGGGCTGCCATTGTCCGCTCCACTCTCATCCGGAATGGCTCGGTACCGGCTGGTTGGTGTCCTCTTGCCGCTCTTCTTCCTCTTCGTCCCAGCCGGTCCACATCGCCTTGATATGTTCCATGGGAGTATGTCCCAGGGTTGCCAGGTAGATATGGGTCGGCAGAAAAGCTATCAGCATGCAGGCAAGCAGGAAATGCAGCCCAACCAGAATTTTCAACCCTCCCAGCATGACGATTAACCCCCGTAACGGATCGACATTGGTCAGCAGGATCCCGGACAGGCTGACCAGAGGAACCAGGACAAACATGATTGCCAGGTAGGCCGATTTCTGCAACGGATTGAATTTGTTTTCCGGGGTCGGATGATGCGGATTATCCCAGCCCAAAAAGTAAGTCAGAAAGTAAAATTTCGCCTGTTTGACCAGACCGGTTTTCAGGTCCTCCACTTTGGGAACATAGAGGTTTGCCATGGTTCTGGCGATGAACAGGTAGTAGAAAAACCAAAGCGAGAAAGAAACGGCAACCACATACCCCGCAGCGTTATGCAAATAGATTGCAGCTTTGTAACTTCCCAGCCAGGAGATGTATTCGGGGAAACGGATCTGCGCTCCTGAGATCATCAAGGTCACGATGCCCAGCGCATTGATCCAATGCCAGATTCTGACCGGGGTCGGTTGCAGGTATACTCTTTTTTTCTTTGTCATGACTATTCCCCTTTATGTTGCCGATTTTTTCTGGTTAAAAACCTTAACGTTCCATGCCCGACCGGCATGACCAGTCCGGCGCAGATAATCAGCAGTCCCATAATATTGAGAGATGCGTTGCGGGTGCTGCCGGTCATATAGAAATCCGGGGTGCCGTAAAGAGCTTCCAGGACTGGGCCCTTCTCTACCGCAATCTGTTCGTAATTGCCGCCGGGCAGTGGCAGCGCGACAAAGCTCGTCTGCAGACCCTTCGGGCCGGACGCATGACAGAAGGTGCAGTCATAGCGGCTGTCGAGAGTACTCAGATCGTGGGACAGCACGCTTGGTACCAGCGTCCCTTCCAGCCTGAGGTCCTGGTATTTCGGATTCCGGTTAAAAGTCCGCAGCTCTGCCAAAGAGATCAGATTGTCATCATTGATATCGATTAAAGAGCGAATGCTCTTTCCATCAGCCACAGTCGAAAGGTCGTCATAGCTGGGAAACACATAATCCCCGAAGACCCGTTGCTGTTGTTTCTGGGTGATATTCAGGACAATTTCGTACCCTTTTGACGAGGTATGACAGGTAATGCAGGGCAATGCACTGATATGTAAGTCGGCCTGGGGCAACCACTCCTGATGGGACTGCACCACGCTCTCCTCGCTATGGCAGGCGCCGCACTGCTGATTCATCTGCGGCGCTGAGACCGCTGCCAGCCCCTGCGTCTCATGGGGGTTGTGGCAATCCTTGCAGGCAGCATATTCAGCGTGCTTTGTCGCCAGGTATTGTGCTCCGACCTCTTCGTGACAATCGAGACAAGCCGCTTTGGTGACTGCCACGCCATCATCCGGGTGCGCATCGGTGACCGAATCGTGACAAGTCAGGCAACCCATCTGGGCATGAGCTGTATGATCGTATTTCTCCAAATTGATCAGCAAGTCTGCGCCAACCATTTCCACATCACCGTGGCACCCCAGACAATCATCTACGTCCATGGCGGTCACTGGTGCGGGAATAAAAAACAGGAGCAGCAGCAGGGGCAATGTGTTCATTTTTTTCCTGCTCAATGGTTTCATGATCATTCCTCTTTCCTTGGCTTTTCAAAGCGGCCGATAGACAAATTTCCTCACCCTTCTGGCGAACCTTACCTGTTTTTGACCGGGAGCGGTTTTTGCTGTTCCTGACGCTTGCCAAAGATTCCCTTGATCAACCCGTAGACCAAGGTGAACACCGGCAGCAGTTGCAGTACAATGATTAACCCACAGGTTGCCAGGAACAGATAGACCAGGGTCATACTGTCATCCTGACGTGCGGCCGTTTCCGCAGCAATAGCCGGGATTGCGGCACCCAGAACAAGCATCACGGCGAAACATTGTTGAAATTTTCTTTTCATGGCGGTACCCCTTTCATGCAATCGATCACTGAATGATTATTTTTCCCTGCTAAACAGGCTGAAAACCCTCCACCGCGCATTCGACGACGGAACGCAGCTCTTCATTATCTTCAAGATCATGCGGTTTCAACGCGTGGTAAAAGATGCCATCTTTGCGAATGCGCCGTAGGGTTTCTAGCGAGCTGTCATCCGAAATCAAAATGATTTTTAAGTTTTTATTGCACTTCCGCATCAGCGCAATGACATCCACGGAGGCAATTTTTTCTTCAAATGCATCCCCGAGAATAACGATCGGCTCCTGCTTCTGAACAATCTTGGCAATCGCATAGGCTGCGGAGCCAGTTGTTTCCACGGCATAATTCGAATTCTTAAAGAATTCAGCCAATTTTGCTCTCGCCTTTTCATCACGATCCGCTATCAACACTTTTCGAGCTCTCATATGTGACTCCGTTCTCTTCTAGCGCCCGCTCTGGTCGATCACCTTGGTTCTGGGTTGCGGCGCAAAACCTTTTAGCATGCCGATAAACATCAAAACCGCGGGGATACATTGAAGACCGATGATCAAGCCGAAAAAGACCACAAAAAATTTCATGATTGGCGAGAATCCAAGCCCCAGGTCACAAAACATGAACAGACCCGCAACAATGATTGCGACACCGACGGCGGCCAACCTGTAGAGTTTTTTTTGTTTCATAAGTTTCTCCTGTTTAGGAACTGTTGCCGACGCCTTCACTAATTAGCAACCTGCATACCAAAACAGAGCCTTTTTCAGTTTATTTTTTAATTCTGTATTTCTGGTGGGTTATAAGGACTGAACAGAAGACCTCCTGAGTTTTCCTGCGTGCCGGGATAAAAAATTCCTGTCGTGCAGGAATTTTCCTGTCAGGCAGGAATCGATCAGGTCTTTTTCTTACCTCCAAGGAAACGAACGGCCTGAGGACAACCTTGCTCTCCAGGCCGAACGAATTGACTCCGGTCTGTTCGTGCAGATGGTACTTTCTGGCAACTGCTTGACTGCCGTCAGATGGGCGGCTACAAACCCTTTTTTCTTTGCGCGGCTCCCTTGGCCGTCTGAATACGGACATGGGTCGGCAGATCTCTTCCAAAAAGGGTCTTTTTATCTCCTGCGGTGTAAAGGGACTGTTCCAGAACATTAATCAGTTCCCTGACATTCCCGGGCCAAGGATAGAGTTCGCACAGCTGCAGATATTCTGGTGACATCTGTTTTGCGGGGAGTTTGTTTTTCTGGCAAAGCAATGGCAAATGATGGCGCGCCAGGGGAATGATATCCTCCGCCCGATCACGGAGCGCAGGTAACTCAACGAAGCAACCCCGCAGCAAATCCAGCAGAGCCCCTGAAAACTGCCCTTTCGAGGCCAGGGAGTCCAGCTCACAGCTGGTGGTGGAAATGATTCGGAACTCTCTTTGGCCTGAGCTTGCGGTCAATATTTTTAACAATTCCCCTTGCCCCGAACTCTCCAGGTCATTCACATCGTCCAGCAACAATGTGCCACGGCCCACCTGTTGAAAGGTATCCTCCAACTGCCGTATTCCAAAGCCGGTCCCGCAGGGGCACCAGACAAACGGTTCCACAGATCTGCTTCCGACCAGGTGGATATAACGCGCAAACAGGTCTTTCCCGGTTCCTGTTTCCCCCTGGATGATGACATTTTCAGCCCCCTGAGCCATTGTTTCGGCGATTCCAAGAGCCAAGCGGGTTTTACTATTTTCCGCGATGATTCGTGGCACGCCGGCAGGCTGCTGCTGTTGTGTTGTATTTGTCCGTCTCAGGGTCAGGACCAATCCGTCCAGGGTATATTCAATCTCTTCGGCCCTGATTCCCGGAATCTCGATTTTCAGGGTCAGGTTCTCCAGCAAGGCCATGGCCTTTTCTATACAATCCCGCCCTTCCCCCAATTGCTGCAGCAGCGCAGCCACTCCTGCGTTAAGCGCTTTGTCGCTCTTCCCCATTGTCCCTGCCTTTCTTGAGTAATCTGATTTGAATCGAAGATTAAACCGACATAGAGACTCGGAAAGCATCTGTCATGCCAATTTTTGGTCTGTTCAAGAATGTTTGCGTGATTATTCACTTAAGGGGAAGAATGCCTTGGCAGTCTCAACCGATGGGTATATTGCTGTATCACGCACTATTAAGAATGAATTTATCCGTGCAAATGACTTTACGGTGAACTCTTTTTGGCGATTTTGGTAATAACAGCTAGCGTGCCCCGCTTAATTTTTCCTGCCAATACCGTGTTTTTTCAGCAGCGCATACAGCCGCGATTGGGAGAGTCCTGAAATCCGGCAGGCCGCAGCAATATCTTCAGCGCTGGTTGCCATCAATTTCAACAGATACTCATTCTCGGCCTGTTGATAGATAGCTTCCCGGAAATCCTGCAGCGTTGGTATATCGCTAACGTTCAGGTTTATTTCATTTTTCTCAGTTGAGGAAGTTTCCATTTCTGCACGGCGGACGTGGACCCGAATGTGGCTGGGCAAATGTTTGGAATAGAGGGTCTGATCAAAATGGGCGGCGGCCAGGGCTCTTTCCAGGGTGTTGACCAGTTCGCGGACATTCCCCGGCCATGGGTAAAGACTCAACATTTCAAGAAATTCCGGAGCAAACCCCTTGGAGGGCATGCCATAGCGGGCACAAAACTTATCCACATAGTACCTGGTAAGAATGTGGATATCCTCCATTCGCTCCCGCAACGGCGGCAACTCGATAACAAAAGAGCGCAACCGAAACAACAGATCACTACGAAAATGTCCGGCCTCAACCATGGCGTCAAGATCCCGGTTGGTTGCAGCAATGAGACGAAATTCGCTGGTTTTTTCCTTACTCTGTCCCAGGGGACGGAAGCGCCGTTCCTGCAACACCCGGAGAAAGGCTTTTTGCAGTACGGGCGGCAGCTCGCCAACCTCATCGAGAAATAAGGTCCCTTTATGGGCCTGCAGAACCAGGCCGTCCTGCGCCCTGTCAGCACCGGTAAAGGCCCCCTTTTCATGTCCGAACAGCAGACTTTCAACCAGGGTTTCCGGTAACGAGGTACAGTCGACCACAACAAAATTTTCCTGCCTGCGTTGACTGTTGTCATGAACCGCGCGGGCAATCAGCTCCTTGCCGGTCCCGGTCTCCCCGGTGATGAACACATTGGCGTCACTGGCGGCGGCTTGCGCCACCTGGTCGAGACAACTCAACAGGGCCGGACTGCTGCCGATGATTCCATCCCGTTTCAACGACACCGGTTTACGATGACGGATAACCTCTTGTTTTTCTTTCCGGTACTGTAGTGCCCTTTCCAGGGAAAGGGTAATCTCTTTGATTGAAAAACCCTTTTCGATGTAGTCCCAAGCCCCGCTTTTTATGGCCAGTTCTGCGCCGTTGGGGTCCCCGTAGCCGGTCATGATGATAACTTCAGGTTTCGAGGGGCACATCTCGATGGCCGGCAAAGCGTCCAACCCATTTCCATCGGGCATCTGGACATCAAGGAAGACCACATCAAATTGCCCTTGCTCTGTCATTGCCAGGGCCTGTTTCAAGGTCATCGCCGAAAGCGCAACGTGGCCTTTGCGCGTTACCAGCGCAGACAACGTTGAACACATCATCTCGTCATCGTCGACAATCAGAATTTCGGCCATCTCATCACCATTTCAAATAAGAAGAATCTTTCGCTGCTTTTTTTCCTGACTACATAGGGTCCACGCTGCTCGACGAACCGACCTCAGCCCTCTGACCAGCATTTGTTGATAAAGAATGCAGTCAGGAAAATTAATCCGGGGGGAAAGGGAAGGAGAATAAGGACCGGAAGGCATTCCTGATGAAGCGTTCAGCGCGTTGGTCGGACGGTTGAACAAGAAGGTTTTTTCGGTTTGGGTCACAGGCTCACCTTCCCGATAGTACGACGTAAGTTGTGCCTATTTTCCTCAAAGTAAAAACTCCGGGTGCAAATGTCAACCTCTGTTTCCCGGGTTCCTCTGCTGCTAGTTCGTTGTCATCCGGAAACACTGGATGGCAATCATTAAGTTTTCAGATTGGAAACGAGTAGTTTTCCGTTGTACCAAGAAAATCAAGAGTTTATGCGGAGGCGTACACCGGTACGCCGCACAAGCAAGCCTGCAGATTGACGCTGCTACAGCGGAAAAAAGCCGTTTCCAGATGGAAACTAGTAATGAGAAAGGACACTTCAATTGAAGTGTCCTTTCTCTGGTTTTCGCTTTTATTGCCGCTACCTATTGATTCCTGCTGGCAACCTGAATCCGAATCAGAGCCCGCTGCAAAGCCGCTTCCATGACGGCGTGCTGCTTATCATCCTCGGAGAGGGTTTTCAAAGCACTTTCCGCCCGCCCCAGGGCGGCTTTAGCCCGGTTCAGATCAATTTCATCCGCTTTTTCCGCGGTATCAACCAAAACCGTGACCTTGTCTTCTTCGACTTCCAGGTAGCCCCAGTTTACGGCAACATGGAACAGTTCCTGCCCCTTGCTATAGGATAGTTCGCCAACCTTTAATGTTGTCAGCAGAGGCGTATGCCCGGGAAGAATGCCGAGTTCGCCCATGAAACCTGGGGCGGTCAATTCATCAACCTCTTCCGACAGGACCTTTTTGTAAGGGGTAACCATTTCCAGAGTTAATTTTTCTGCCATCAGAACGTTCCTTTATGCAAGTTAAGCCGATCGGACTCTTATGCGGCCGCCATTTTTTGCGCCCGTTCGATGGCTTCTTCAATCGTTCCGACCATATAGAATGCCTGTTCGGGAAGGTTGTCATGTTTACCTTCGACAATCTCCTTGAAGCCCCGGATGGTATCCTTCAATTCCACATATTTGCCCGGGGAACCGGTAAAGACTTCGGCAACGTGAAACGGCTGGGACAGGAAACGCTGAATTTTCCGGGCCCGCGCCACCGCCAGTTTATCCTCTTCGGAAAGTTCATCCATCCCGAGGATCGCGATAATATCCTGCAGATCCTTGTAGCGCTGCAGAATATATTGGACGTCACGGGCAACCTTGTAGTGCTCTTCGCCGACCACTTGCGGATCAAGAATACGGCTGGTTGAATCAAGGGGATCCACCGCCGGATAGATGCCCAACTCGGCGATCTGCCGAGAAAGAACCGTGGTTGCGTCCAAGTGGGCAAAGGCCGTTGCCGGAGCCGGATCGGTCAAGTCATCAGCCGGCACATAAATCGCCTGAACAGACGTAATGGAACCTTTATCCGTGGTGGTGATCCGTTCCTGCAATTCGCCCATTTCAGTGGACAGGGTGGGTTGATAACCGACCGCTGAAGGAATCCGTCCCAGCAGGGCAGAAACTTCAGAACCGGCTTGGGTAAAACGGAAAATGTTATCAACGAACAACAACACGTCCTGACCTTCCTCGTCACGGAAATATTCGGCCACGGTCAAGGCCGACAAGGCGACCCGAGCCCTTGCTCCCGGCGGTTCGTTCATCTGGCCGTAAATCAGGGCGGCCTTATCCAGAACGCCTGACTCTTTCATCTCTTCCCAGAGGTCATTCCCTTCCCGGGTCCGCTCGCCGACTCCGGCAAAAACTGAAAACCCACCATGCTGCTGGGCAACATTGTTGATCAGTTCCATAATCAGAACGGTCTTGCCGACACCGGCACCACCGAACAGGCCGATTTTTCCACCCCGTGAATAAGGTGCCAGTAAGTCGACGACCTTAATCCCGGTTTCAAAGGATTCGACCTTGGTCGACTGGCTGATAAAAGCTGGAGCGGGACGGTGAATCCCCCAGGCTTGTTCCGCTTCAACCGGCCCACGCTCATCGACGGGCTCGCCGATGACATTGAGAATCCGGCCAAGGGTCTTGCCCCCCACCGGCATCAGGATCTGGTCACCGGTATCAAGCACATCCTGACCGCGGACCAGGCCATCAGTGGAATCCATGGCAATGGTCCGGACCGTGTTTTCCCCCAGATGCTGGGCAACTTCGCAGACCAGGTTCCACTCGCCATCACCAAGAGATGGATTGGTGATCTTTACGGCGTGAAAAACCTCCGGCAATTTGCCGGGCTCGAACTCGACGTCGACAACAGGACCGATAACCTGTGTGATCTTCCCTTTGTTCATAACGAAACCTTTCCTCCTTATTCACAACGGAATAAGCCTATGTAAAAAGTAAAATCTCTTTGTTATTTAATCGATTCGGCGCCGGAAATAATTTCCATCAATTCTGTGGTAATCGCGGCCTGCCGGGCACGGTTATATTGCAGAGTAAGCTTGCCGATCATCTCGGCGGCATTCCGACTGGCACTGTCCATGGCCGACATCCGGGCTCCCTGCTCGGACGCATTCGATTCCAAAAGTCCTCGGAACAATTGCACTTCGACCATTTTCGGGAGGATTTCACCAAGCACGACAGTTCGGTTCGGTTCATAGAGATAATCGACCGCCGATTCATTACCATCTACAGAATCATCTGGCTTAATCGGCAAAACCTGCTCAAAGGTAACATTTTGTACAATGGCGCTCTGAAACGCATTGTAGAGCAGGAAGACAGCGTCATAGGTTTCATCGGTATATTTGCTGATGACCTCCTCGCCGATGAGCTGTGCCGTTTTATAGGTTGCATCCGTGGTGATATTCTCATAGACCTTGACAATTTTATCGCCGAGCCGGCTTTTGAGAAAATCGCGCCCTTTCCGACCAATAATCATCAGGTCGATAGCGTCGTAGCCCTCTTCGTTGCGACGAATGTAGCGCTCCGCTTCTTTAGAAACATTGGCGTTAAAACCTCCGCACAAACCGCGATCAGCGGTCATCAAGACCACCAGGGCGCGTCTTTTACCGCGATGGTTTAAAAGCGGATGAGCTTCGGCCTCTTCGCGCATGGCCAGATGGGAAAGCACCGTGTGCATTTTCTCCGCATAGGGGCGCGCCGCAACGGCAGCCTCCTGGGCACGCCGCAATTTAGCCGCCGCCACCATTTTCATCGCTTTGGTGATCTGCTGGGTATTTTTAACCGAGCTGATCCTTTTTTTGATGTCTTTCAGACTGGGCATCTGTTCAACCTTTTAGGCAATCAGGCTACAAATTGAGTTTTGAACTCATCCAGGGCGGTTCTGATTCGACCTTCCAGTTCGCTGTCGAGTGCCTGTTTCTCACTGATATCATTGATGATATCAGCATGGTTCGCCTTCATGAAAGTCAGCATTTCGCTCTCATAGCGTTGCACAGCAGTGGCTGGATAATCATCCACATAACCGTTGCTGGCGGCAAAAATCGAGAGGACCTGAATGGCAACCGGCATCGGCTGATACTGCCCCTGCTTGAGGATTTCAACCAGCCGCGCACCTCGATTAAGCTGGGCCTGGGTGGTAGCGTCAAGATCTGAACCGAACTGGGCAAAGGCGGCCATCTCCCGGTATTGGGCAAGCGCCAGACGCAAGGTTCCTGCAACCTGCTTCATCGCTTTGACCTGCGCCGAACCACCGACCCGGGAGACCGAAAGGCCGACGTTGATCGCCGGGCGAACTCCGGAATAAAACAGGTCAGTCTCCAAGAAGATCTGCCCGTCCGTGATCGAGATAACGTTGGTCGGGATATAAGCGGAAACATCGCCGGCCTGGGTTTCGATAATCGGAAGAGCGGTTAACGACCCTGCCCCCTCGGCGTCGTTCAGTTTGGCGGCACGTTCCAAAAGCCGGCTGTGCAGGTAGAAAACGTCCCCAGGGAAAGCTTCCCGTCCGGGCGGCCGTCTCAGCAGCAGGGACAGCTGACGGTAAGCGACAGCCTGTTTGGACAAGTCATCATAAATAATCAGCGCATGGCGACCGTTATCCCGGAAAAACTCACCCATTGTGACTCCAGTATAGGGCGAAATATACTGCAGAGGAGCCGGATCCGAGGCCGTTGCCGCAACTACGATGGTATAATCCATAGCGTCATGCTGACGCAGCTTATCAACCACCTGAGCAACCGTCGACCGTTTCTGGCCGATGGCAACGTAAATACAGATAACCCCGTTCCCCTTCTGGTTGATGATAGTGTCAATGGCCACTGCGGTTTTCCCGGTCTGCCGGTCACCGATAATCAACTCCCGTTGCCCACGACCGATCGGCACCATTGAATCGATGGCTTTGAGCCCGGTCTGCATCGGCTCATGAACCGATTTCCTGGAAACGATCCCAGGAGCCTTAATTTCAACCTGGCTATAGGTTTCCGTCTGAATATCACCCTTGCCGTCAATCGGAATACCAATTCCGTCGACAACGCGGCCAATCAGGGCTTCGCCAACCGGTACCTGGACGATTTGCTCGGTTCGTTTGACCAGGTCGCCTTCCTTGATATGCTCGGCATCGCCAAGGATTGCGGCACCGACATTGTCTTCCTCCAGATTGAGAACCATCCCCATGATTCCACCGGGAAATTCCAACAGTTCTCCGGACATCGCTTTATCAAGGCCATGAATTCGGGCAATGCCGTCGCCAACTGAAATAATGGTGCCGGTCTCGCTGACTTCGACTTCACGACCAAAATTTTCTATCTGCTTCTTAATAATCGCACTGATTTCTTCCGCTCTGATTTCCATGATATTTCATCACCCCTTTGCTAAGGTATCTGCAATCCGTTTCAGCTGGGTTTTCACGCTGCCATCAAATATTTTTCCGCCCATCTCGGCAAGAATACCGCCAATAAGGGCTTCGTCTCTTTCAATACTGAGAATAATTTTCTTCCCGATCTGCTGTTCGAGTCCGGTTTTGATAGCCTCAGCTTTCGGCTCTGGTAATTCGTGGGCAGTTTTAATCGTTGCCCTTAACACTCCGGAGCGATCATCTGCCAAACGGCGATAGTTTCTTGCGATGTCGCCAAGGTAAATTATTCGTCCTTTTTGCAGAAGAAGATCGAGAAAATTCTGCAATCCCGTCGACAATTGCAACTTGTCGCCGATATCACGCATGATAGCGAGCTTTTTCTCCAATGGAAAAGTCGGACTATCCAATAACAGTCTCAGCAGGTCTTCTTTTTTCAAAAGCTCGGCAAGCTGGCCCACCTCTTCTGAAAACCGCTCAATCAGCTTTTGTTCCTCAGCAATGTTGAGCAACGCTTTGGCGTATCTTATGGCTATCGCACTGTCACTCAATGTAACTCTCCCACTTTTTGAATGTATTCATCAATCATGCGAGTATCGTCTTCTTTGGTGAAATTCTTTTTCAGCAGGTCTTCAGCCAGGGCGACTGCAAGTTGAACAGCTTCCCGTTGTAACTGCTCGCGCGCTTTGGCGACCTCTATATCCGCGGTCCGTTCGGCATCGGCTTCAATCTTTTCAGCCATCGCCTTGGCATTTTCAATGATCCGCTGTTTTTCCAATTCACCTTCCCGGCGGATCGAAGCACTGATTTCTTCAATTTCAACTGTAGCCTGGCTCAGTTTCAGATCATATTCGGCAAACTTAGCTTCAGCTTCTTCCTTGGCCTTTTTGGCTTCAGAGAGCGCTTTCTCGATTTCCTCGCTCCGCCCGGCCAGTCCTTTTTTAAGCGGTTTCCGCAAAAAATAAACCAGCAAAGCAACCACAATAGAAAAATTCAGGACGCGGTATAAAAAATCCTTGAGCAAGACGCCACTGTCGGCATGATGTTCGGCTCCGCCTGAGGCGAAGGCAACCACGCTGACGAGCAGGACGATTCCCAAGGTTAATATTGCTGTCTTAACTTGTTTCTGCAACATACTCAGATCCATCCTTTTCGTTAGGCAACATCTCTGCCGAGGATTTTTGAAGCGATTTGCCCGGCCAAGCTGTCCACTTCACCTTTAAGCTTCCGACTTGCGTCGCCTGCTTCGCGATTAACCTTTTCTTTAATCTGCAGTAACCGATCTGCGGCTTTATGATGTGCCTCGGCGAGCAAAGCTGATTCCTGTTCTATTCCTGATTTTTTCAGCTTATTGCGTTCATCATTGGCTGCGCTTTTGGCATCCTGCAACTGCTGCTGATAGCGCTGCATCTTATTATCGATTTCGACCTGCAAATTTTTAGCGCGTAATTGAGATGACTGAATGGTTTCCCGACGTTGGGCAATAATTTTTTGGAGCGGTTTGTACAGAATCTTGTTCAGGATGAAAAGAAGGACTGCAAAATTAAGGAATTGCAGACCAAGGGTCCAGTCGACACTGATCACCTAGTTCACCTCATTTCAGTTTGAAAGTCGATTTACTGTATACAGTATACAACAGATCGATTATATAAACGGGGTTTCAAGTTAAGGAAGGGCATAGCTATCATACTTTTCTGATTCTTGTCAAGCCTATGATTCCTCTTTGCAAATGCTGTTTTGATTAGCCGATTATTTCTTTTTTGGCTCTCCTCCAACCGCTGGTTTCAGCTCTTTTGGGCTGGTCATTTTTATCTCGCCGTTGAAGACCACTTTTTCTTCAATTTTAAGTGTCGGCGTTTCAATGCTCCCATCAATAACCGCAGGAGCCCTTAACTCAACGAGGGATGATGCCTTAATATCCCCTTTGAAGCGGCCACTTAAAATCAGAGCGCCAACGGTTATTTGCCCCTCAATCTCTCCGGTTTCACCAACGACAAGGGTATCTGTTGAAGAGATTTCACCTTTGAAATGGCCATCAAGTCTTACCATCTCGTCAAAACTAAGCTTTCCTTCAAATCGGCTGCCTGACCCGAGAAAAGCTTTGATATCAGCCTTATCTATTGCCACCGGTTTTTTCATCGCTTTTTGCTCCTGCTTTTTAGTTCCAAACATAGATTTCGACTTTTCAGTTAATTATTGTTGCAGACCGAGCAGGTCAAGAATCCGGGCCAATTCATCCTGATCAAAATAACTGATTTCGATCTTGCCCCCCTTCCCCTTTGCAGCCAGTTTGACCTGAGTGGCAAAAAACTGCTGCAGATCATTTTCCAGAGCAACCATATCTGGATCGACCTGTTTATTCTCCAGCTTTTTCTCCACCGGTCGATTTCCAGAAAAATTCTTGATCTTTTTAACCAGCTTTTCAGTGTCACGGACTGACAGTTTTTTCCTGATGACTTCCAGCCCTGCTTCAATGATATCTTCATCACTTTCCAGAGCCAGTAATGCCCGTGCGTGACCCATTGTGACTTTATTATCCCGTAGATGTTGCTTGATTTCTTCAGGAAGCCTCAATAATCTTAAAGAGTTAGCTACTGTTGAGCGATCTTTCCCAACGCGTTTTGCAACTTCTTCCTGAAGCAAATCAAAGCTGTCCATCAAATATCGGTAGGCACTTGCCTCTTCAAGAGGATTCAGGTCTTCACGCTGAATATTCTCTATCAAAGCCATTTCCAGAGCCCAGTCTTCAGAAACATCCTGGATGACAACCGGAACTCGCTCCAAGCCCGCCTTTTGAGCAGCCCGCCAACGACGTTCCCCGGCAATTATCTGATAATGATCTCCCTGTTGCCGAACCACGAGGGGTTGAATAACCCCCTTCTCCTTGATCGATGCCACCAATTCCGCCATTTTGGCATCATTAAAGGTTTTACGCGGCTGTTGGCTATGCGGCTCCAATTCCTCAATTGGACACAGAAAATACTTTTTCCCACCCTCTTGGGCGGCCGAGCTTAATAATGCACCGATTCCCTTGCCAAGAGCAGGTCTTTTAGGCTTATTCATATCGCGCCTCCGGTCACGATCTCCTTGGCCAACTCAATATAGGCCTGTGCGCCACGCGAAGCGATATCATACATCAGTGCTGGTTGGCCATAGCTCGGTGCCTCTGACAGACGAACATTCCTTGGGACAATGGAATTAAATACTTTTTTGCCAAAATGGGTGCGAATCTCATCACTGACTTGATGGCAAAGATTATTTCTTCCGTCAAACATGGTAAGTAGAATTCCCCCGAGTTGAAGCGCTGGGTTCAAGTCTTGCTGAACGATCCTAATGGTCTGCATCAATTGCCCCAACCCCTCCATGGCATAAAATTCACATTGTAAGGGAACCAAGACATAATCGGCAGCACTCAATGAGTTTACCGTTAATAAGCCAAGGGATGGTGGGCAATCAATAATTATATAATCAAATTCGGCACGGATTGTTTCAAGTGCATACTTTAACTGCTTTTCTCGCTCGGGCTTTCCTATGAGCTCTATTTCTGCTCCGATTAGGTTGGTATTGGATGGGATGACAGACAGATATTCCAATTCGGTTGGCAACATGACCTCAGCAACATTGCTTTCACCCAACAAAACATCATAAACCGTTAGAATAACTTCTGTTTTATCGATTCCCAAGCCACTACATGCATTGGCCTGAGGGTCCATATCCAGTAGAATTGTTTTTTTTTCAGCGGCCGCTAAGGAAGCAGCAAGATTGACGGCGGTGGTTGTTTTTCCGACCCCACCCTTTTGGTTGGCCACGGCTATGATTTTTGCCATCCGTTTTTACTCCTTATACCACACCTGATAATAAACAGTTGTCATACGTCAGGGGAAGATAGCATATGCGTTGATTGAATTCACCTAATTTAAGCCAGAGAAATGTAATGAGTATGTTATTTTTGCAAAACAATGAGGCGACGGTTTGATTCAGATAGCGGAAGTTTATAACTTTCTATTGATATGTCTTTGAAATTTTTCAGCTTTTCTTTTTCCATAGCCGCCAGTTCGATTTCCCCTTCCGGCCCCTTCATCGCGATAATTTTTCCCTGGGCAGACAAAAAAGGCCCACTCATTTCAATGATGATATCTAAAGAAGCAAATGCTCGTGCGGTAACAATATCGAATTCAGACAGAAAGTCTCCTCGCTTTGATAGATTTTCTATCCTGTCGGCAATGGGCTCGAAATTACTTAAACTAAACAACCTTTTAATATGTTTTTGAAAGTTCACCTTTTTCCCGACGCTCTCCACTGAGACAACCCTTATTTTCGGATTGGCTATGGCCAAAGCCAATCCTGGGAACCCCCCGCCGGAACCGAGATCCAAAATTTTTGTATCTTCTTTCAAAAACTTATTAAGCACCAAAGAATCCAGCAGGTGCTTTTCCAACACTTCATCTCGATCTGTTATTGCAGTAAGATTAATTTTTTTATTCCAACGCATCAACTCTTCGACAAAGGCTATTTCTTTTGCAACAGCTTGGGGAGATATTTTTACGCCCAATATTTCCAATTGTTTATGCAAACTAATTGGCATTTTTATTTTTCCGCAAATAAATATTAATAACAGCAATAGCGGCCGGGGTAACCCCTTGAATTCTACTCGCTTGCCCCAGAGTTGTGGGTCTGATCTTAGCAAGCTTTTCCCTTACCTCAGATGAAATACTTGGAATAACCGAATAATCTAAATTATCAGGAAGCAAAACATCTTCCTGCTCTTGCGCCTTGGCAATCTGTTCCAACTGCCGGGCTATATACCCTTCGTATTTGAGATTTATTTCAGCTTGTTCAAGAGCTGAATCAGAAAAGGTCGTTAATTCAGGAAAAACCTCCCTCATCTGAGCAATATTAACTTCAGGTCTTTTCAGCAGAACAGCTAAAGAAACACCACTTTTTAATTCCTCAATATTTAGAGCCTCAATAACTTTCTTATGTGAGCTGGATACCACTGTAGCATTTAGAAAGTTCTTCGTTTTTTCAACCTCAGCTTGCTTCTTTTGATATAAATTCCAGCGATCGTCCTTCACCAATCCTATTTCGCGGCCAATTTCAGTGAGTCGCTGATCTGCATTATCTTCTCGTAAAAGCAACCTATATTCAGATCTGGAAGTAAACATACGATAAGGATCTGTTGTTGGTTGGGTCACCAGATCATCAATCATCACCCCAATATAACCCTGATCGCGACCAAGGATAATGGGTTCCTGCTCCTGACAATATCTTGCTGCATTAATACCTGCCATCAAACCCTGAGCCGCAGCCTCCTCATAACCTGATGTTCCATTAATTTGGCCGGCATGAAATAACCCTGGCATTTCTTTTGTCTCAAGACTTTTCTTCAGTTGTAGTGGTTCAACAAAATCATACTCAATTGCATATCCCGGACGCATTATCTCGACTTTTTCAAAACCGACCATCGTCCTGAAATAGGCCAACTGGACCTCTGCTGGAAGAGAAGTTGAAAGACCGCTAGGATAGAATTCATCACTCTGCCTGCCTTCCGGTTCAATGAAAGATTGATGTGAAGTTTTTTCTGGAAAGCGTACCACCTTATCTTCGATCGATGGGCAATAACGTGGCCCGACTCCCTCAATAATCCCTGCATAAAGGGGTGATTTATCCAGATTATCTCGTATTATCTGATGGGTTCTTTCATTGGTGTTTGCGATATAACAAGAGACCTGATCTCGTTCAATTCTCTCATGCAAAAATGAAAAGGGCTTTATTCGTTCATCACCTAGTTGTTGCTCCAGCCTGGTAAAATCTATAGTTCGCCCAGAAAGTCTTGCCGGCGTCCCCGTCTTAAGTCGGCCAACCGAAAAACCCAATATTCGTAGAGAATCGGAAAGTGTTTCGGACGACGGTTCCCCTGCCCGCCCGCCGGCATAATGATTCAAGCCAACATGAATAAGTCCGCGCATAAAAGTCCCAGTGGTGATAACAACCGTACGCCCCTTAAACACCAACCCTTCCCTAGTCCTTACGCCAACAACCCGATGATTCTCTGTTAAAAGCTCTGCTACAAGTCCCTGCTTAAGATCTAGAGCTGGTTCTCCTTCAATAACCCTCTTCATCCTGGCGCTGTAGGCCATTCTATCAGCCTGAGCCCTTGATGCCCTTACCGCTGGCCCCTTCCTCATATTTAACCGACGAAATTGAATCCCCGTAGCGTCGATATTCAAACCCATCTCACCCCCCAAGGCATCAACCTCATGGACAAGATGACCTTTTGCTAAACCACCAATAGAAGGATTACAAGACATCTGAGCTATAGTATCTAGCCCAATAGTCAACAATAGAGTTGAACAACCCATTCGTGCAGACGCCAATGCTGCCTCGCAGCCGGCATGACCCGCCCCCACCACGATTACCTGATATTCTTTTCCGTACGTCATCATTCAATGTTCCACGTGAAACACTACTTACCAATACAGAAACCAGAAAAAATTTCCCCCAACAAATCATCGCTGGTGGTTTCTCCCGTTATCTGTCCCAAATAAAATAATGCCTCTCTCAATTCAAATGCTATAAATTCTAAAAACTCGTCCTGCCCTATCAAACGCATGACCTTCTTCAGATTTTCTAAACTAATGATAAGAGATTCATAATGCCTTCTTTCGGCCAACAAGACAGAGTCGGGGGTTGAAGAAGAATCTCCTATAAAATATTCATATATATAATTAAATAATTCTTTAATTCCCGCACCTGTTTTAGCCGAAACAGATAGGCAGGTAAATTCAGAGAAATCATAAATATGTTGGCAATTATCAAGATCTCCTTTGGTTTTGACGACAACACAGGGATATTGACGACAAATATCCAAAGCATCCAGATCGGACTGATCAAGCGGCTGGCTCGAATCAATTAAGAGAAGAACTAAATCGACTTCAGATATTTTTTTCTGGGCACGACGAATTCCTTCCATCTCAACAGGATCATCCGAACTGCGGAGTCCGGCTGTATCAAAAATACGCACAGGAATATCATTAATAATAATTCCCTCTTCAATGATATCACGAGTAGTTCCGGGGATATCCGTAACAATGGCCCGCTCTTCACCAAGAATAAAATTCAAAAGTGAACTCTTGCCAACATTGGGTTTTCCGACCAGAAGAATACTCAAACCCTCGCTAATAATGCGCCCATAGCTATAAGTTGAGGTTATTTGACCAATTCCCTCAACAAGGGTCGCAACATCAGCTTCAATCTGCTGAATATCGGTGGCCGGTATATCATCTTCAGGAAAATCAATCCATGCTTCTACAAGAACAAGTAGTTTTTTGACCGCGGCCTGAAAAAAATAAATTTTATGACTCAACCCTCCATCTACTTGAGACAGTGCCAACTTCCGAGATGATTCTGAAGAGGAGTGAATAAGTCGCGCTACGGCTTCTGCCTGGGTGAGATCAATACGACCGTTAAGGAATGCTCGATAAGTAAATTCGCCAGGTTGGGCCAGACGAACACCAGCCCTTTGAAAAAGATCAAGAATTATCCTGACGATATGCCGACTACCATGACAATGAATTTCAACAACATCATCGCAAGTATAAGTACGAGGTGCGGCCATATAAACAGCCAGCACCTCGTCAATAATCGACCCGTAATCGTCCTTTAGTTTTCCATGATAAAGACGGTGGGAACTAAATTTTTCAACCGACCCAGTAGGATGAAAATAACGTGCTAATAAATCATAACTACCCGGACCAGATAGACGGACAATTGAAACACCGCCCTCCCCCGGTGGGGTCACAGGCGCAATAATAGTATCCTTGGTATTCATTGATTCATACGAAAGCGTCAATCGGGTTGGCGCTTAATAAGATATTGCTGCAAAATAGTCAAAAGGTTATTCACAAGCCAATATACCACGAGCCCGGAAGGAAAATTAAGAAACATAAAGGTAAACACGACCGGCATCAGCAGCATAATTTTAGCTTGAGTTGGATCCATATTAGTTGGGGTCATTTTTTGCTGCAGAAACATTGTAACACCCATAATCAAAGGAGTTACATAATAAGGATCTTTTGCGGACAAATCAGTAATCCAAAGAATAAACGGGGCGTGACGTAGTTCAATGGAACCGAGCAACACGCGATACAGCGCAAAAAACACCGGAATCTGAATCACCATAGGCAAACACCCGCCCAAAGGATTAACCTTGTGATCTTTATAAAATTTCATCATCTCCTGATTGAGGCGCTGCTTATCTGAGCCAAACTTTTCCCGCAACCTCTTCATTTCCGGTTGCAGTTTCTGCATTCCTTTCATGGATTTATAACTCTTTTGAGTCAATGGCCAAAAAAGCAACTTAATACAAACAGTCAATAGAATAATAGAAAAACCATAATTACCAAGGAAACCATAAAAGAATTTAAGAATAACCATCAGTGGCTTAGCTAAAGGATGGAAAAAACCAAAGTGAATGACCTCTTCAAATTTATTACCACTAACAGCAAGGTCCTCATACATTTTAGGACCTGTATAGAAGGTGAAATCTACCTGATTCGATTCACCCGCATTTAATTTAAGATTATTACTGCTAAAATTATTAATGATACCATCATATTGGGATGATATATTAACATTTTCAATATTCTTACTAGGTGCAGCAGCTATCATAAAGTATTTAGTTGTAAATCCGGACCAACTAAAATCACCATTATAAGAAACGGCTTTTTCTTCTATGTTCTTAATTTTATCTTCTTGCAACTTGCCCTGGGATAATGTGACTGGCCCAGTAAAAGAATACATCTGCTTTTTTTCTTCAGTATCCACTGAATGATATAAATAAGTATAAATATTACCAGAAATTGCGTTACTTCCTAAATTGGTAACTTTAACTTTTAAATCAAAAGAGTACCTATCTTTATAAAATGTGTATATTTTTTCAATTTTCAAATTTTTATATTCTGCAGTAAAAACAACGTCCGACTTTTTATCAATACTGATGTTTTCAGGAACATTAACAGAATAGTTTAAATTGCTAGGAAAATAAAATTCATCAGAACCGTAATTTATGACAGAATTTCCATGAAATTCTTTACTAGAAAAAAGGTCATATAAATCTGAATTTTTAGAATTAGTTTCTTTATATTTTTTAAGTATAATAGAATCTACGGCCCCACCTTCAGTCGAAATGGACATATCAAAAAGATCATTAGATATTTTAATATTTTTTGATATAACTTTTTCATCTGTCACTGGAATATTAAAATTCTTAGTGGTATTTACTGTGTTAATTTCCTTTTTTATATCTTGATTGGTGGCAGTCGTTTCCTGAACCGAATTTGTATTTTGTATAGGCTGGCGAGACGGTGCAAAAAATAAACTGTACCCAGACCAAAGTAATACGATAAGGACTATAGCCAAAATAGTTCTATTATTTTCCATTATAAATATCCTGTTTCTGAATTGAAGGTACAGGGTCGTAACCACCTGGATGGAAAGGATGACACTTTAATAATCTTCTCATAGATAAAAATAGACCCTTTACAGCCCCAAATCTTAATATAGAATCTTTTGCATAGGAAGAACAGGAAGGATAAAAACGACAACTTCTAGGGGTAAGTGGGGATATAAGATATTGATAAATATCTATAAGAAAAACAAAGAATTTCTTAACCATTATTATTTCTTTGTAAATATATGATGAAGCTCGTCAAATATTATTTCTGACGAAACTTGTGAGACGCCTCTTCTGACAATGACAGAATAATCTAACTTATCAAGAGAAAAAATGTTTTTCCGAAAGTATTCTCTGATGAGTCTTTTAATTCGATTTCTTTGTATGGCGTTTCCGACTTTCGAACTTGCAGTTATCCCTAAACGCGCTTGATTAGCGCTAGAAGGTAGCTTAAAAAGAATAAAATGGGGTGCATAAATTTTACACCCCATTTTATTAATCAGTCTAAATTCCCACGATTTTTTTATTCTTAAACAACCGGGGAAAGATGCATCCATCTATTATTTATGTGGTACGGAAACGGTAAGAGATTTCCGACCACGGGCGCGCCGTCTGTTAAGGGTCAGGCGACCATTTTTAGTCTGCATCTTCTTTCTGAATCCGTGAGTCCGTTTTCTTTTAATCCGGCTCGGTTGGAACGTACGCTTAGACATGCTCTTCCTCCATTACTGATTTCTCGACAAAGCAGTATCATTAATCACAACAACCTCAGAGAGTCAAGAAAAAAGAAACACAAATTTATTCTGGAAGATAAAACCAATAAGCATTATAGTAAGAGTCCAAAATCCTCTAAATATTTAATATTTAATTATTTTTTTAATAAAATCAGTGAGTTAGAGATATACACAGCTGTTCATAACTTGTGGAATCATTATGAAGAATATTTGGGAAAAAGCCGTTGATAAATTAAAAAGTAAAATAAGTGATCAAAATATTAACACCTGGATAAAGCCAATCCAAACCAAGGAAATATCAGATGATCATATAATATTGGAAGTTCCAAATAAATTCATAAAAGACTGGGTTAAAGAAAATTACAATCAGATAATAGGCGAAACACTTTATGAAATAACTAAAATAAATTTTAATATCGAAATTCAAATAAATAGAAATCTTAAAAATAAAGAAGTAAAAACTCTAAAAGAGCCACTAGAAGAAGCAGTTAAATCCGTTGATAATAAATCGAAAAATGAATTTTTTGAAATATCAAATATTAATCCAAATTATACATTTAAAACATTTGTTTCCGGACCATCAAATCAATTTGCTCATGCAGCAGCTCTAGCTGTATCAAACAATCCTGCGACAACATATAATCCTTTATTTATATATGGTGGAGTCGGACTTGGAAAAACACATATTATTCATGCAATTGGAAATGAAGTTCTTAAAAAAAACAATAATATAAAGGTTTGTTATTATTCTTCAGAAAAGTTTACTAATGAATTAATTAATTCATTAAGACACGCAAAAATGGACGAATTTAGAAATAAATTCAGATCTATAGATATATTATTAATTGATGATATTCAATTTATAGCCGGTAAAAAAAGTACCCAAGAAGAATTTTTCCACACATTTAATGCTTTATATGAATCTCATAAGCAAATAGTTGTAACTTCAGATAAATTTCCAAAAGAAATACCGGATTTAGAGGAGAGGTTAAGATCAAGATTTGAATGGGGTCTTATCGCCGATATACAATCACCTGATACGGAAACAAAACAGGCCATCCTCAAAATGAAAGCAGATCAAAACAAAATTGACCTCCCTGAAGATGTCGCCTACTTTCTGGCCAGTTCGATCACCAGCAATGTTCGAGAATTGGAAGGCTATTTAATCCGTGTTGGAGCTTATGCAAGTTTAACCTCAACCCCAATAAATCTAAATATGGCAAAAACCATATTAAAAGATATTATCGTCGAAAACAGTAAAGAAATAACCATAGAAAAAATTCAAAAAACAGTCGCTGAACATTTTCAAATCAAATCAATTGAACTTAAGTCCTCAAAAAGATTAAAGAATCTTGTTTTACCTAGACAAATCGCCATGTATATCTGCAGAAAACTAACCGACCTTTCCTACCCGGAAATAGGCACAAAATTCGGCGGTAAGGACCACTCCACCATTATCCATGCCATAAAAAAAATAGACAAAAAAATGGAAGAGGATCTGCATACCAGAATGACCGTTGAAAAACTCATGGAAAAGATGGGGTCATAGATGTGGATAAAAAGTAAAAATGCTGCTTAACCGGGATAATTAAAAATTTGTTCACAATCGACCTGCAAACCAGGTTAATTTTCCACACCAATTTTGAGATGATTTTACTTTAATTTTTAATAGGTTAGATACTTATCAACATTTAAACAGCCACTACTGTTACTACTATTAAATTATTACTATTATAGTACTTAGTATGCACTGTTGACGGAGGACGATATGCAATTTGAAATTTCCAAAGACGACTTTCTCAAAGCACTCACAAAAGTTCAGGGGATTATCGAAAAACGCCATACCATACCGATACTGGCGAATGTGCTCATCGAAGCAAAAAATGAGGAAATCCTGATAACAGCGACGGATTTGGAAGTCGGCCTGAAGACCAAGCATAATTGCACCATCAAAGAAGAAGGCAAAATAACAGTCTCCGCAAAAAAACTATTTGAAATAATTAAGGAATTACCCAATAAAAACGTATATTTCACCTCAAAAAGCAATTTTTGGGTCGAGATTAAGTGTGAAAAGTCCATCTTTAATCTTGTTGGACTTTCTCCAGAAGATTTTCCAAAGTTCCCAGAAATCAACAATGATATATTTAAAGTTAATGGAAATATAATTAACGAAATGATTGATAAAACTGTGTTCTCAATTTCAAATGATGAAACAAAATTCAATCTCACTGGGATTTATGTAAAAGAAGAGATGGTAGAAGAACAGAATCTATTAACATTTGTATCGACAGATGGACATAGACTTTCAATGGTTCAAAGAAAAGTAAATGATGATTTAGGGGATAAATTTAAGGAAGGATTTATTCTTCCTAAAAAGGGAATTTTTGAAATTAGAAAGTTAATTGAGAATTCTGATCAAGATATTGAAATTGGAATTACAGATAATAATTTTATTATTAAGTATGAGAATACAATTTTGATAATGAGGATGGTGGATGGAGAATTCCCTGACTATAAAAGAGTTATTCCAGAAAAAGGGAAAAATTTTGCAGTAATAAATAAAGATCTATTTTTACATTCATTAAAAAGAATTTCTATCTTATCAAGTGAAAAATCTAAAGGTATAAAATTAAACTTTAATAAAGATTTTCTTGTCTTGAGTTCTTCAAATCCTGACTTGGGAGATGCGAGAGAAGAATTGGATATTGCATATAATGCGGATGAAATATCGATTGGCTTTAATGCCAAATATATAATGGATATTTTACAGGTTATTAAAGCTGATAATATAATTTTTAATTTAAAAGATAATATTTCTCCAGGACGCATAAGTCCTGAGAGCGATGATAATTATCTTTCTGTTATTATGCCTATGAGACTTTAATAAAATTAATGCTTATAAGTAGTATTAAAATTAAAAATTTTAGAAATATTGAATCCTTAAATATCATCCCAGATAAAAAAATAAATTTTTTAACTGGAAATAATGCACAGGGGAAAACTAATTTTATTGAATCTATATACTATTGTTCCTATTTCAAAAGTTATAGAACAAAAAATATTTTAGATTTAATAAAAAATGGAAAAGAAAGTTCTTTTATAAATATCGAAACATATAATTCAGGAACAAGTAATAATATAAAAGTTTTTATAGATAAAAATAAGAAGAAAAAAATATCTTTAAACTCTAAAGTTCCAAAAAATAGGGAATTTTATAAAATAATAAATACAATATTATATTATCCTGACGAAATTAATTATTTATCAATTTATCCTCAATTTAGAAGAAATTTTATCGATAGAGCTGTTTTTATAACTGATCTTGATTATATTGATTTGTTTAACAAATATAGAAAATGTTTAAAACAAAGAAATATTTTACTTAAAAATAGTCCTTCTGATAAAGATCAAATTGATATATGGAGAAATAGGCTAATAGAATTTGGGTCTATTATAATAAAAAAAAGAATGGCCCTTATAGAAAGAATAAATGAAAGACTAAAATATTCTTCTATAAAACAAGGAGAATATTATTGCTTAAGTTATAGTGATTATGATTACAAAAAAATAGAAGAAGACTTACTTGAGAAATTTAATCGAAATTTTAGTAAAGAAGTAAAATATGGATATACAATCGTTGGACCACATTCTGACGATATAGTTTTTAAAATAAATGATAGTGACATTAGAAAATATGCTTCAGAAGGACAGAAAAAAACTTTTTTATTAAATTTAAAACTATCTCAAATAGTTGATTATAAATCAATTTATGAAGATTTTCCGATTGTTATTTTAGACGATATTTCTAATGAACTTGATAATAATAGAAAAGATAAAATTATAGATAAATTTTTTGATAATTCTGGACAAATTTTTATAACAACCACATTACCAGTAAAAAATTTATATTCTAATAATGGAATATTCTTATTTGAGAACGGTTCAGTAATCAATTAGGCAGAAGAGGAAATATGACTGAAGAAAAAAAATATGGTGCCGATAGTATTCAAGTTTTAGAAGGACTTGAAGCTGTGCGAAAAAGACCTTCAATGTATATAGGGTCGACATCCGTACAAGGTCTTCATCATTTGGTTTATGAAGTGGTCGATAATTCTATTGATGAAGCACTGGCTGGATATTGTGATGATGTTAATATTACAATTCACGGGGATAATTCGGTTACTGTCGAAGATAATGGTCGTGGAATTCCGGTAGAACACCATGCAAAACAGAATAAGTCGGCAGCTGAGGTTGTTATGACAGTTCTGCACGCTGGTGGAAAATTCGACGATAAAGGTGAAGGAGCCTACAAAGTATCTGGTGGCCTTCACGGCGTCGGCGTTTCGGTCGTCAATGCCCTGTCGGAAAAACTTGATCTTGAAATCAGACGAGATGGAAAGATACATCGACAGAGTTATGTCAGAGGTGTCCCCACCGGTCCACTCAAAATTGAAGGTGACACCATAAAAAGAGGGACTAAAATAACCTTCTGGCCGGACTCTGATATATTTGAAACGTTGGTGTTTTCTTTTGAAACCCTGTCGACCAGACTACGTGAGTTAGCATTCCTCAACGCTGGGGTGAAAATTGTCATTACCGACAACAGAACTGAAAAAACCAACGAATTTCTCTATGAAGGTGGTATCCGCTCATTTGTTGAATATTTAAACCGAGCTAAAAATTCCCTCCATTCTACGCCTATCTTCTTCAGTGGGGCCAAAGACGGGGCCGAACTTGAAATAGCGATTCAATACAATGATGGCTATGATGAAAAGATTTTTTCTTTTGCCAATAATATTAATACCCACGAAGGTGGTACCCACTTGAGCGGATTCAAGGCTGCGTTGACGCGGACCATGAATAACTACGCGACCAATAATAATCTGCTGAAAAATGTCAAAGTGGCTATATCTGGAGATGATTTGCGGGAAGGTATTGCTGCCGTCATCTCGGTTAAACTCTCCGATCCACAGTTTGAAGGTCAAACTAAAACCAAATTAGGAAATTCAGAGATAAAAGGTTTTGTTGAAACCCTGATGAATGAAAAGTTGGCGACTTTTCTGGAAGAAAATCCGCAGGTAGCCAGAAAAATCCTGGAAAAGGGAATTGACGCAGCCCGGGCTCGGGAAGCAGCTCGCAAGGCACGGGACCTAACCCGCCGAAAAGGTGCTCTTGATGGATTGTCTCTGCCAGGTAAACTTGCTGATTGCCAGGAAAAAGATCCGTCTTTGTGCGAAATATATCTGGTCGAAGGTGATTCTGCCGGCGGAAGTGCGAAACAGGGAAGAGATAGAAGATTCCAGGCAATTCTGCCGCTGAAAGGTAAAATTCTTAACGTTGAAAAAGCTCGCTTTGACAAGTTGCTTACCTCCAATGAAATAAGAACCTTGATTACGGCCATGGGAACAAGTATTGGCAAGGATGATTTCGATGTGTCGAAACTCCGTTACCATCGGATTATTATCATGACTGATGCCGATGTTGACGGTTCCCATATCAGGACGCTGCTGTTGACTTTCTTTTTCAGGCAAATGCCGGAAATTGTCGAAAGGGGTCATCTTTATATCGCCCAGCCGCCCCTTTATAAGGTCAAGAGGGGCAAACGAGAGATTTACCTGAAAGATGATGATGCTCTGCTGGAATACCTTTTAGATAATGGTACTGATGGTATTGCCGTGGAAATGGAGCAAGGTAATAAAGTTTTGCGGGGTAAACAGATTATCCCGACTTTGCGTAATATTATTAATTATAACAAGCACTTTGATAAGATAGTCAACAAAGGAATACCCAGTGAAGTCTTGAAAATATTCGTCAGGGGGAAAATTAAGAATGGTTATGCCGACCAAGATAGCCTCGAGCCCCTTGCCCAGCAGCTTCGAGAAGTCGATCCGAAGACTAAATATGAGGTGTTGCAGGACCCTGACCGGATCCTGGTGACCTTTGGCAATCTGCATGCGCGGATTGATCGTCATACCGTAGAGGTACTCTCATCCCATGAGTACAAACTTCTTCTTCAGTCCTATAAACAGGTCGAGGATATCTGTCGGGATGAAAGAATCAGCATTGTCGCTGAGGACAAAGAGGATATTGAAGTGAACGATCGTCAGGAACTGCTGGATATTATTTTGGCACGTGCAAAAAAAGGTCAGTATATTCAGCGTTATAAAGGTTTAGGAGAAATGAATCCCGAACAGCTTTGGGAAACAACCATGGATCCGGAAAAACGGATTTTGTTGCAGGTAACTATTGAGGATGCCGTGCGGGCTGACGAGATATTCACCGTGTTGATGGGCGATCAGGTTGAACCGCGCCGTGAATTCATTGAGCTCAATGCACTCAATGTGGCTAACCTGGATGTGTAAGTGGTTGGTATTAAGTATTTCCCTGCCGGGAGTGGAGGCATAAATGTTGTCTGAAGAGAATAAGGTCACCGTAAATATAGAAGATGAAATGCGTAAATCCTATATGGATTACGCGATGAGCGTCATTGTCGGACGGGCTCTACCGGATGTCAGAGATGGATTGAAACCGGTTCACCGGCGAATTTTGTTTGCCATGCACGACCTCAACAATGACTACAATAAGCCCTATAAAAAATCCGCCCGGGTGGTCGGTGATGTTATCGGTAAATATCACCCGCACGGGGATAGTGCGGTCTATGACACCATCGTTCGAATGGCCCAGGATTTTTCAATGCGTCATCCTCTGGTCGATGGCCAGGGCAATTTCGGTTCCATTGACGGGGACTCTGCTGCAGCCATGCGTTACACCGAAATTCGTATGGACCGCTTGTCCCATGAACTGCTTGCCGATATCGACAAAGAAACCGTTGATTTCGGGCCAAACTATGACGAATCTCTTGAAGAACCCTTGGTTTTGCCTTGTAAATTTCCGAATTTGCTGGTCAACGGCTCGGAGGGAATTGCAGTCGGTATGGCGACCAAGATTCCCCCCCACAATCTTGGCGAGGTTATCGATGGACTGGTCGCCATCATTGATGATCCCAGAATCAGTGCCGAGGATTTGCTGGAAAGGATTCCCGGCCCTGATTTTCCAACAGCCGGCTTTATTAACGGCAAGGAAGGAATTCGCGAAGCTTATCATACCGGCCGGGGAATTATTCAGTTGCGGGCCAGAGCGCTGGTAGAGGTTGACCGTCGCTCCGGCAGGGAAGCAATTATAGTGACCGAAATTCCTTATCAGGTCAACAAAGCTCGGTTAATCGAGAAAATTGCCGACCTGGTTAAAAATAAAAAAATTGAAGGTATTTCCGATCTGCGCGACGAATCGGACCGCGATGGCATGCGCATCGTCATTGAGCTAAAAAGGGATATGGTGCCTGGCGTTATTTTGAATCAGCTCTATAAAATGACGTCTATGCAAACCTCCTTTGGTATTATCATGCTCGCTATTGTTGGCGGCCAGCCGAAGATTATGACTTTGCGCGAAGTGCTGGACAGTTTTATCGACCATCGCCGTGAAATTGTCACCCGCCGCTGTATCTTCGAGTTGAAGAAAGCAGAAGCACGCGCCCATATTCTACATGGTTTGAAGCTTGCCCTGGAAAACCTTGACGAGGTGATTCAGATAATCAAGAGCAGCGCTACACCAGCCGAAGCTAAAGAAAACCTGATGAACAGGTTTTCCTTTTCCGACATTCAGGCCCAGGCTATTCTGGATATGCGTTTGCACCGCCTGACCGGTCTTGAACAAAGCAAAATTCTCGAAGAACTGGAACAGATCCTGGCTCAGATCGCCCGGCTCAAAGAAATTCTTGCCAGCGAAATTGAAATTCTTAAAATTATTAAGGATGAATTGATTGAACTGAAGGAAAGATTCGCCAATCCGCGGCGTACCGAAATCATTGATAAAACGGCCGATTTGACTCTGGAAGACATGATCGTCGAAGAGAACATGGTGGTGACCGTCACCCATGGTGGTTATATCAAACGCAATGCCGTATCCCTGTACCGGGCACAGCGGCGTGGGGGAAAAGGCAGGAGCGGAGTCAAGCCCAAGGAAGAAGACTTTGTTGAAAGTTTGTTTGTGGCCTCAACCCATTCCTATGTCTTGATCTTTACCAATCTTGGCAAACTCTATTGGCTGAAGGTTCATGAAATACCCCAGGGCGGGCGGGCCTCCCGTGGGAAGGCGATTGTCAACCTGCTGAAATTGGCTCCGGAGGAAAAAGTCACCACTATCCTTCCGGTCAAGGAATTTGAAGAGGACAAATATATTGTTACCGCAACGGCCAAAGGGACGATCAAAAAGACTGAACTGATGGCTTATTCCAACCCCCGTTCCGGTGGAATTATCGCCCTGACCATCGACGAGGGTGACAGTCTGATAGAGGCACGTCTGACCGATGGCAAACGAGATCTGCTATTGGCCAGCCGCAATGGAAAATCGATTCGTTTTCCGGAGGCCAACGTTCGTCCCATGGGGCGTTCGGCGCGAGGAGTGCGCGGCATGACCTTGGAAGGGGATGATGAGGTCATCGGATTACAATCCGTCACCGATAACACTGCCCTGGCTTTGGTGACAATCACTGAGAATGGTTATGGCAAAAGGACGGATATTACCGAATATCGGGTCCAGAGCCGTGGTGGAAAAGGCATTATCACCATCAAAACCAGTGAACGAAACGGACGAGTCGTTGATATCAAAATGGTCAATGAGGATTCTGACCTGATGTTTATCACCAATCGCGGCAAATTGCTGCGGACCAGAGTAAAAGATATCCGTTCCATTGGTCGGAACACCCAGGGGGTTCGGATGATGGTTCTTGAAGAAGACGAATTTATCGTTTCGGTCGCCCGCTTGGCCGAGAAGGAATCAACGGATGAATCTGCACCAATTGAAGAAGAAGTTGAAGCAGGAATTGAAGAATCAGGGGGAGCTGAAGAGGAAAACGAATAAACGAAAAGCCTGGCTGCTCTTTTTCCTGCTGATAATTCTGCTGGGAATCATCGGACTGCCCTATGTTCAAGATTATCGATCGAGTTTGCCGATGCGCTTATTGGCAAAAGGGGTTGAATATGAGAGCTTGGGGCAGCTCGACCAGGCAGAGCAGACCTATGTTAAGCTTAAACAGCGTTACCCGCATACCCCTGCGGCGGAAGAGGCATTGTTTCGCATGGGGCGTATCTGGCAGGATGACAAAAAAGATATGCCCCAAGCTCTGTTGACATACCTGCAACTGGAACATGATTATCCGGAAAGCACGTATGTCTTACCGGCCCGCCAGGAAGCAGCGTGGATTGTCAAATATGCGCAGCGGGATTATTCCGCTGCTATTGGCTACTATCAGCATCTGCTGGAACTGGATAAAGACAACGCCGATCGTTATCTTTATGAAATAGCGGACTGTTATTTCCGGCTGGAAAATTATCCGCAGGCGCGGATTGAGCTGGAAACATTGCTGGAAGACTATCCGCACAGTGAGCTGACCGCCGATGCTCTGTACCGGCGCGGGGGAATTCTGATTTTGGAAAATCGTCCCGAAGCCGCGAAACAAAGCTGGAAACAGCTGATAGAAAGATTTCCTGACAGCAGTTACCGCAGTCAGGCGGAATTTAACCTCGCACGGATGTTTGAAGAAGAAGGATTATTGCAGGAAGCTTTGGATCTGTATCGCAAATTGACCGATTTTCCGAGACCTTCTTTGCTGCAGGAAAAAATCAAACATCTGGAACAACGCATCGAGAAAAAGAGCAAGGCGATATGATGAAGAACGAATATGCCGTTATTGGCGCAGGGAGCTGGGGAACGACCCTGGCGAACCTGCTTGCTCAAAAAAAATATGATGTTACTCTCTGGTGTTACGAAACGGATCTGACGGAACGGATGCAGCAGAAGAGGATCAATGATATCTACCTTCCCGATATCGTTCTCGCCGATAACCTGCAATTTACCAGTTCGTTGAAACAGGCGGTGACCGATAAAAAAATACTGGTTTTTGTTACACCGTCTCAAGTAACTCGCCAGGTTCTTGAACAGGCGTTACCCCATATCAGCCCGGAAACTATCATTGTTTCGGCATCAAAAGGGATAGAAAACAATACCCTTAAACTGCTGTCGGAGATTTTTGAAGAACTTCTCCCCGCAGCAATGCACCAACAGCTGGTTTTTTTATCCGGACCCTCGTTCGCCCGGGAAGTCAGCCAGGGGATGCCGACAGCAGTCGTTGCCGCAGGGCGCGATCTTGGCTATGCGGAACAAGTTCAGACGATTTTCAGCACGGAAAAATTCCGGGTTTATACTCATACCGATGTCATCGGGGTTGAACTTGGTGGAGCGATGAAAAATGTCATTGCCCTTGCTGCCGGAGTTGCCGATGGTCTTGGTTTTGGTTACAACAGTCGAGCCGCGCTGATTACTCGGGGACTGGCGGAAATGACCCGTTTAGGACTGAAACTCGGTGGTAAAGCGGACACTTTTGCCGGCTTGGCGGGAATGGGTGATCTGGTGCTGACCTGTACAGGAGACCTGTCCCGTAATCGCAGTGTCGGCATTGAACTGGGAAAAGGGCGCAAGCTTGACGATATCCTGGCCGGTATGACCATGATTGCCGAAGGGGTTAAAACCACCCTGTCTGCTTTTCAACTCGCTCAGAAACTGAATGTGGACGTTCCGATTATTGAGCAGATGTATCAAATCCTTTATCAGAATAAAGATCCCAGACAGGCTGTCAGCGATCTGATGTTGCGAGATCTGAAGCCGGAAAGCTTGATGAGCTGAAAAGAGGGTAATTTATTAGTGGGTGGAAACTGTTGGCAGGCCTTCAAATAATGATAACTTTTTGATTTTATAAGAAAAAATAATGCCTTTGAGCGGTTAAAATCGGCCAAGGCCCTGTTTTGATTATTTTCATCGTCCAGATAAAGAGGCAGGCTCTATGAACAAAGTTCTTTTTTATTTATTTATGGTTCTGACTTTGACAACGACCGTTGCATATGCCGGTCCGATCGTTGAGATGAAAACCAATCTGGGAATGATAAAAATTGAACTGAATTCGGATAAAGCTCCGCAGACAGTCGATAATTTTATCAAATACGTTCAAAATGGTTTTTATGATGGAACAATTTATCATCGGGTTATCGGTGGATTCATGATCCAGGGGGGCGGCTTTGATCAGACCGGAGCGCGAAAAGAGACTCTCCCTCCAATTAAAAATGAAGCGGACAATGGCTTGAAAAATGACAAAGGAACCATTGCCATGGCCCGAACCAGCGATATCAACAGCGCGACCAGTCAGTTTTTTATCAATCTGGTTGATAACAAATTTTTGAATCATACTGGACCGACTGCAAGAGCTTTCGGCTATGCCGTGTTTGGAAAAGTTATTGAAGGCATGGATGTCGTTGAAAAAATAGGCCGGGTCAAGACCATTACCAAAAGCGCTTTGTTCCAAGATTATCCCGAGTCTCAGGTTATTATTGAGACGGTCAGATTGCTCAATTGAGGCTATGAACCAACGTTGGCACCGGATATGTTCAAGGGTGTTGTCCGGATAAAGGGAGAGGGATGACGACATTCCGGATCATGAGTTATCACATCAACGGATTGCTGAACGCTTCCGGGAAACTCACACCGGAATTGAGTGCAAAGGTGATTCGTGCCCAGCATGTCGATCTGGTTCTGTTGCAGGGGATCGGTTCAGAACTCGGTGCAACCAGCCTCAAACTGTTGTCCGAGCGGGTCGGATTGAACCACTACGGGCCTGAGACCGAAGGCAGCTGTGCGTTTCTTTCACGCTTTCCCCTCCATAATATTCAAGCATCCCCTCTCGGCTACGGAGGTCGCTGTCTGCGTGCCGATCTCGATTGGGCAGAGGAGCGGGTCCATTTGTTCAACGTCTGTCTTTCCTGGGACCTCTGGCAGCGGTTGGAACAGGTTCGGGTTCTGTTAAGCGAGCAGATTCTTAACAACCCTTCTTTTCCCTGCGCAACCATCGTTGCTGGTGACTTCGGAATGCCGCTGTGGGATCTGGGGCAACTCCATTCCGGCCAGGATTTAAAACGGGCTCCCCTTCCCCTCTGGCGGGCTAACTATCCAGGTCGGTTTCCTCTCTGGGGCCGCGACCGGATTTATCTGCGCGGTCCGATTCACACTTTGGCCGGAAAAGTTATCAGGACCTCGCTTGCCAGAATGGCTTCCCCCCATCTGCCACTGGTTCTGGATGTTGAAACAAAAGAAACCCGCAAAATTCTTAAAATCAAAAACTCGGCAAGGATTGCATCCAAGCATCCTGACCCCGTTTGTGGATAAGTTGTTTATTCTGTGGATAAGTCGCTAGCCATGAAGAAATCTGACCAGGCAATCCAGCTATTGAGGGCATTGGAAGAACTCTATCCCGCGGCAGAATGTGCGCTCAATTATGAAAACCCCTGGCAACTGCTGGTGGCGACAATTCTATCTGCCCAGTGTACCGATGTCAGGGTTAATATAGTGACCAGGGAACTGTTTAAACAGCTGCCCGGCCCGCAACAGATGGCAGCGGCAAGTCAGGAACAGGTCGAGGAGCTGATTCGGACCACCGGGTTTTTCCGCAACAAAGCCAAGAACCTGATTCAGTCTTCACAGCAGCTTTTGGAGCTTCATCAAGGGCAGGTTCCTGCGGATTTGAATGCTCTGGTTGCCTTAAACGGAGTTGGCCGAAAAACTGCCAATGTTGTGCTGGGAAATGCCTATGGTATCCCGGGGATGGTGGTGGATACTCATGTCAAACGATTATCACGCCGGTTTGGTTGGACCAGGGAGGACGACCCGGAAAAGATCGAAAAGGACCTCTGCCGATTGCTTCCGCAGACCGAGTGGACCCAATGCAGCCACACCCTGATCGCTCATGGCAGAGCCTGCTGCAAAGCACCCACTCCGCAATGCAGTCGCTGCGGTGTTGTTGCTTTATGCCCGCGCAAAGGCGTTGTGCGATCAAACTAACTAGAAAAGGAAAAACTCCACGACAAAGCCGTGGAGTTTTTTGGTTAACCCTCAAAGAAAGTGATCCGTTTAGTGTCGGAATAAACCGCCGACGACGGTAAGTGTTAGACTTTTACAACATTTGCTGATTGTGGACCTTTTTCTCCCTGGATAACATCAAAAGTCACCCGATCGCCCTCAGCCAGGGATTTGAATCCATCAGACTGAATTGCCGAGAAATGGACAAAGACATCGGGGCCATTGTCCTGCTCGATAAAACCAAAACCTTTTGAATCGTTAAACCATTTTACAGTACCTTCTGCCATGCTTTGACTCCTTATGCGTTTTTGCGAGGGTAACCGAGACACGATAAAATCGCTTCTAGCATAAGAGTCATTTAAAAACAATGTTATTTTTTCACAAATTGCTGTTGTTTGTAAAAATTCCGTCAAAAAATGGAAATAAAGATAAAATCTATGGATTTTCTCATAAAAAACTAACAAAGAACTACGATCTTTCTAAATCTATGCAAATTTTACTCCACGAGGATAGGTATGAGTGAATCAAAGAAAACTGTTTTGATCGTAGAAGATGAAGAAGATATTCTAGCGTTGCTTCATTTCAATCTGATGAAGGCTAATTTTAATGTGATTTGTGCGTCCTGCGGCGAAGAGGGGCTGAAGAGCGTGATCAGCTCCCAGCCCGATTTGGTCCTGCTGGATTTGATGCTGCCGGGAATCGACGGGCTGGAGATCTGCCGGCGCTTGCGGGTTGATGAGGAGACCAGGAATATACCGATTATTATGCTGACAGCCAAGGGAGAAGAGAGCGATGTGGTCAAGGGCCTCGAACTCGGCGCTGACGACTATGTCACCAAGCCCTTTAGCATCAAGGTTCTTCTTGCCAGAATTCAGGCCGTCTTGCGGCGGCGTAAAGAAGAGAGCAACCAGCAGGAGCAGGATGAGTTGGTGTTTGATCAGCTGGCGATCCATCGTGGCCGGAACTTGGTTCAGGTGGAAGGGAAAAGTGTTGATCTGACCTTCACGGAATTCAGAGTCCTAGTTGCCCTGGCCAGCCGTCCCGGCTGGGTTTTTACCCGCTACCAGATTGTCAATGCGGTGCGCGGTGAGGATTATGCGGTCACTGATCGGGCGGTCGATGTTCAGATTGCGGGCTTACGGAAAAAGCTTGGCTCGTGCGGCAATTATATCGAAACGGTCCGTGGAGTCGGTTACCGGTTTCGGGAGGACTCATGAAATCAAGGCGGTTGGTCTGGCAGCTCTACCCGACCTATATTCTACTCATTTTAATCGTACTCTGCGGCCTGGGCTGGTATGTCTCAGTCACCCTGCGCAATTTTCATTACCAGCAGACCGCTGCAGATCTGAGTGCCAGAGCCCATCTTGTCGAGGAACAGTTACAGGGTTCTTTCGACATGGCTCGCCAGGAGAAACTGAATCAGCTGGTGAAGCGGCTCGGAGAAAGCTCGCAAACCAGGATTACCATAATCAAGCTCGATGGTGAGGTCCTGGCCGATTCCGAAGAGAACCCGGAGCGGATGGAAAACCATAGCCATCGGCCTGAAATACAGACCGCGATCTCCGGTAAACAGGGGATGTCGATCCGCTTCAGCAGAACTCTTGGTCAAACTCTGATGTATGTTGCCCTGCCCTTTGTCCGGGACGGTGATGTTCTGGGAACGGTCAGAACCGCCATCTCGGTTTCAGATATCGACCGGACCCTGACGGCAATCTACCAACGCTTGTTTTTTGCCGGGTTTCTGATCGCCCTGCTGATCGCCCCGGTTTCCTGGTGGTTGTCGCGGCGCATTAGTCGTCCCCTTGAATTGATGACCGGAGCAGCGCAACGTTTTTCCCAGGGGGACCTCGAAGTTCCCCTGACTGAGACGGGTTCCGCGGAAACCCGGCGCCTGGCCAAAGCATTAAACCACATGGCCGGAGACCTGGCGGAGCGGATTCACCGCGAGGTTGAGCAACGGGGGGAAATGGAAGCGATTTTAGGCTGTATGGTCGAAGGGATCATTGCGGTTGACAACGAAGAGCGGGTCATTCGCATGAATTCGGCCACCGCCAGGCTGTTTGGGATCAAGGCCGTTCTGGAGCCGGGCCGGCCGATTCAGGAAGTTATCCGCCATTCCGAACTGCAGCGGTTTGTCCGGCGGGCTTTGAACCTGCAGGAACCGCTTGAGGATGAGCTGACCCTGCTGGATACGGAAAAGCGCTACCTGCATGTCCAGGCCGCGCCGCTAACCGGCAAACTTAACGAAAGGATCGGTGTCCTGATCGTCCTCCACGATCTGACCCGGCTCCGCCAGCTGGAATCGGTCCGGCGCGATTTTGTCGCCAATGTCTCCCATGAGTTAAAAACGCCGATAACCGCCATCAGAGGAGCGGTTGAAACCCTGCTCGACGAAGACGGGATCAATGATTCCTGGCAGCGCTTTCTGCAGATCATCTTCAAGCAAAGTGAACGGCTGAATGCCCTGGTTGAAGATCTCCTCGATCTTTCCCGGATTGAACAGGGCGTGACCGAGGGGGGCTGGGAATTGAAAACCGAGTTGTTGAGGCCGCTGCTGGAAAGCGCTCGCAGTGCCTGCGAGACGTTGATTTCCCAGCAGCAGGTGGACATCGAGATCCAGTGTCCCGAGCGGTTGCGGGCGCGGATTAACGAGCCTCTGCTGGAACAGGCGGTGATCAATCTGCTCAGCAACGCCATCAAATACAGTAGTTCCGGGGGGCAGGTGATCATTGAGGCCTCGGAACAGGAGCAACAGGTGCTGATCCAGGTGCGCGACTTCGGCACCGGCATCGCAGAAGAACATTTGCCGCGGCTGTTCGAGCGTTTTTATCGGATCGATCTGGCGCGTAGTCGCGCTCTGGGCGGGACCGGTCTCGGCCTGGCAATCGTCAAACACATCGCCATCGCCCATGAAGGAAACGTTTTTGTGGACAGCACCCTGGGCCAGGGCAGTACCTTTACCATTGCCCTGCCGAACCGACGAATCAACTCGGTGAGCTGACCGAGCTATCCGGATTGACGGCTCTCTGGAAAGCCCCCTTTTGCATCAAGCAAAAGGGGGCTTTTTTGTTGCCTGCAAAAGAAATCTCCCGGCCGAACTATCACTTTTGGAAAAAACTGGTTAAACTTTTACCGATGTATAAGAGCTTAAAAACCGATTTATTACAGCTGAGGAGAGAAACCAATGGCGGGTAATTCATTTCAAACAACCAAAACCCTCAATGTTGCCGGGCAGGAGTATCACTACCACAGCTTACAGGCTGCGGCGCAAGCCGGCCTTGGTAATTTGCACAGACTCCCCTTTACCATCAAGGTATTGCTGGAAAACCTGTTGCGCAAGGAAGACGGCCAAGTCGTCAAGGCGGACGATATCAAAGCCGTTGCCGAGTGGCAGCCAGAGCAGAAAAAAAGCAGTGAGATCGCCTTCAGCCCGGCTCGGGTGCTGATGCAGGATTTCACCGGGGTGCCGGCGATCGTTGACCTGGCGGCCATGCGTGACGCGGTCGCCAAACAGGGTGGCGACCCGGCTAACATCAATCCGCAGATCCCAGTTGACCTGGTTATCGATCACTCGGTCATGGTCGATCAGTATGGTAATCCCGGTGCTTTTGCCGCCAATGTGGAAAAGGAAATGGAGCGAAATCGCGAGCGCTATGCTTTTTTACGCTGGGGGCAGAAAGCTTTTAATAATTTTCGGGTGGTTCCTCCCGGAACCGGGATCTGCCACCAGGTCAATCTGGAATATCTGGCCAAAGCGATCTGGAGCGAGGAGATCGACGGGAAACGCTGGGCCTATCCGGACACTTTGGTCGGGACCGATAGTCACACCACCATGATCAACGGCCTTGGTGTGCTCGGCTGGGGCGTCGGTGGCATCGAAGCCGAGGCCGCCATGCTTGGTCAGCCGATTTCCATGCTGATTCCCGAGGTGGTTGGCTTCCGGCTGACCGGGGCGTTGAGCGAAGGGGTCACCGCAACCGACCTGGTGCTGACTGTGACCCAGATGCTGCGGCAACACGGCGTGGTCGGTAAATTCGTTGAGTTCTTCGGCGCCGGGCTGTCGCAGTTGCCGTTGGCCGACCGGGCAACCATTGCCAATATGTCGCCGGAATATGGCGCCACCTGCGGTTTTTTCCCGATAGATAAGATCACCCTCGATTACCTGGCCCTGTCGGGGCGGAGCGAGGAAAATATCGCTTTGGTCGAGGCCTATTGCAAAGAACAGGGGCTGTGGCGGACCGATGATCTGGCCGACCCGGCCTACAGCGCTACCCTGGAACTCGACTTGGCCTCGGTCAAGCCCAGTTTAGCCGGGCCGAAGCGGCCCCAGGATAGGGTTTTGCTGGAAGACATGGGCAAGGCAACGGATCAGGTCATTCCCGCCGACGAATTTGAAAAAGGGATCGCCATCAGTGGCAGAGACGACCAGTTGCACCATGGTGATGTGGTTATCGCCGCCATCACGTCCTGCACCAACACCTCGAACCCGGCGGTCATGATGGCGGCCGGACTGGTTGCCAAAAAGGCCGTAGATCGTGGCCTGAAGCAGAAACCTTGGGTCAAGACCTCGCTGGCGCCGGGATCCAAGGTGGTGACCGATTATCTGGCCAAGGCCGGCCTGCAGAGTTACCTGGACAGTCTTGGTTTCAATATCGTCGGATATGGCTGTACCACCTGTATCGGCAACTCTGGACCGCTCACCGGACCCATTGCCGAGGCCATCGAGCAGGGGGATCTGACGGTCTGCTCGGTCCTCTCCGGCAACCGTAACTTTGAAGGGCGGATTCACGCCCAGACCAAAGCCAACTGGCTGGCGTCACCGCCGCTGGTGGTGGCCTTCGCCCTGGCCGGAACGACCCGCATCGACCTGACCAGCGACCCGCTTGGCAACGACCGGACCGGTCAGCCGGTGTATCTCAAGGATATCTGGCCGAGCAATGCCGAGGTCGCGGAGATGGTTGCTCTGGTCAATGCCAAGATGTTCCAGAAAGAGTACGCCGAAGTCTTCAGTGGTGACGATACCTGGCGCAATCTGCCGGTTCCGGAAGGGCTGACCTATGCCTGGGACGCGGACTCAACCTATATCCGCCTCCCCTCCTTTTTCGATGAGTTGAGCTTCAGCGAGACCTATCCCGGGTTCAGCGAGGCCCGCCAGCTGGCCCTGCTCGGGGATTCCATCACCACCGATCACATCAGCCCGGCCGGCTCCATCAAGGCGTCGAGTCCGGCTGGCCGCTACCTGCGGGAACACGGCGTGGAAGAGCGTGATTTCAACAGCTACGGGTCGCGTCGCGGTAACCACGAAGTAATGATGCGCGGCACTTTTGCCAATATTCGTTTGCGCAACAAGATGGTGCCGGAAACCGAAGGCGGCGTGACCAAATACCTGGCCACCGGCGAAGAAATGAGCATTTTTGACGCGGCCAGCAGGTATTCGCAGGATGGTACCCCGCTGGTGATTATTGCCGGCAAGGAATACGGAACCGGCTCCAGTCGGGACTGGGCCGCCAAGGGCACGCTGCTGCTCGGCGTCAAAGCGGTTCTGGCGGAAAGTTACGAGCGAATCCACCGCTCCAATCTGGTCGGCATGGGGGTCTTGCCATTACAGTTCAGCGCCGGGGATTCCGCTGCAAGTCTGAGCCTGGATGGAACCGAGACTCTCAGCCTTGCTCCGGTGGAAAAACTCCAGGCCAAGCAGAAGATGACCCTGACCCTGACCAGGGGGGATGGCCGTAGCGAACAGCTTGAGGTGCTCTGCCGCCTCGATACCGATCAGGAGGTCGGCTATTTCCGTAGCGGTGGGATTCTTAACCACGTGTTGCTCAACCAGATGGAATAGCCGGGAAGCCGGTCAAACAGGCATGGGCAGTTCGCTACGGGCTTGTCCAAGGGAAAATAAAAACGGCAGGCCGCAAGGCCTGCCGTTTTTCATTGATCCAGCGGATCGATGGCCAGAACCATGACCCGCCCGCCGCGGATCTGCCAGCGGATGTTGTAGTCCAGCAAACGGACTCCGTATTGGCGTTCATCCTCTGGGGTGTTGCGATAGGCCGGTCGCGGATCGAGCCCCAGAGTCTCATGCAACAGATCTTCAAGTTCCGGATGGGTTGGGCGAAACCGGGCCAGCTGTTCCTTGGCAAGAGGAGAGAATTCGACTGTCAGGCGGTGGCTCGGCGCTTGTGGCGCAAAGCCTCCAGCAGCCCCGCTAATGGCATCGCCGTAAGGAAGGTAGGGCTTGATATCAATGATCGGGGTTTGATCGATCAGATCGGCCCCCTGGACCTTCAGGACCACCTGGCCGTCCTGAACGGTCACCGATAATAGCCGGACCGCGGACAGGCCGATGGGGTTGGGACGAAACGGCGAGCGGGACGCATAGACCCCGACCCGCTTGTTGCCACCCAGGCGCGGTGGCCTGACCGTTGGTTGCCAGCCTTTCTGCCAGTTGTGGTGAAACAGGAACAGCAACCAGATGTGGCTGAACTCGCTCAGCCCGCGTACGGCCTCCGGGGTAGCATATTCAGGATGAAAGACCACTTCAGCAGTGACCGTCGGTACCAGTCCCGCCTGGCGCGGCGTGGCAAACTTTTCTTTGAACGGCGAATGAATAATGGCAATGGGGTTCAGCGAATAGTCCATGGTTGACAACCGTCTGTTTCAGTGGCTCGGCTGCAGGGACAGGGTTCGTTCCTTGCGACTGCTCAGCCAGACGCCGCTGAACACCACCCCGCAGGCCAGCCACTGGGAAAGGTTGAGCTGATCACCGAGAACGAGCATGCCGAAGACGACACCGAACACCGGAATCAGGTTGACGAAGGCGGCGGCCTGACTGGCGGGCACCCGGCTGACCGCAAAATTGAAACAGCCGTAACCGCCCAAGGTGACAACCGTCCCCAAGTAGACGATGGCCAGGCCCGGCAGCGGTTCCCAGTTGTGCGGAAAACCGATCTGCGGCATGAGCAGAAACGGGAAAAAGAAAATACTGCCGATAACCGACTGAAAAGCGGTCAATAGCAAAGGTGGATAATGGCTGGTCAGGTGTTTCAGGGAAACGGTGTACCCTGCGGCACAGATCATGGCAAGGAATTCACAGAAATTGCCTAGCAGTGGATTGGGCGCGTTGAGGTCGGTCTCGCTGGCCAGACTTAACCAGGAAGCCCCAACAATAGCCAGGAAGAATCCGCTCATGGTCTGCCGACTGATTTTTTCCTTGAGCCAGGCCCAAGCCATGATCGCTACCAGCAGCGGTAACATGGCGGTGATCATGCCGGCCTGAGACGCACTGGTGTGCTGCAGGGCCTTGGCCTCAAAAATGAAATACAGGCAGGGTTCGCTGATCGCCATGAGCAACAAGTATTTGATGTCTCTGCGGCGCCATTTGATTTTGCGCAGGGCGGGCAAAAAGACCAGCAGGCACAGGCTGGCAATGAACATCCGCCCGAAAATAACCTGCATTGGATGATAACTGTGAAATGCGATCTTCAGGGCGACAAATGAACTTGCCCAGAACATTGACGCTAGAATCAGGCTGAGGGTCGGAATGAGGCGAAGCGTCTTTTCGGTCACAGTTTTCTCCGGAATCCAATCAGGTTGACAAAGGCTAAACATAAGCCCACGTCAGCGTGGAGACCAGAAAAAAATGCAGCTTACAGGACAGCTCGGCCGGTGGCCGAACCCTCGGGCCGAGCCTGGGGAGGGCGTCGCAAAAGCAGGGTCGCCTGGGCCGGCTGCTTGCGCCGCTTTTGGCTCTGCTCAGGAGGCTTTGTCGGTAGCGGGAAAGCTTAGTGAAAAACAACAGCCATCCCTATCTGCTTGCTCCAAAGCCAAGGAACCGCCCATGGCGCGGGCCAGGGTTCTGGCCATGTACAGGCCCAGGCCGGAGCCGGCGGTCCGGTCCGCCTGTTTGGATCCACGATAGAATTTTTCAAAGATCTGCTCGCGATCTGCAGGCGGAATCCCCGGCCCGTCGTCACTGATCCGCAAGCAGAGTCGCTCGGCGACCGTTGCTGCGCTGAGCAGGACATGACCGTCAAGCAATGAATACTTAAGGGCATTTTCCAGTAAACTGGCGAGAATGATTTTCAGTCCGACCGGATGCAGATTGATCGTTTCGGTGACCGTGCATTGAAAAGACAGTTCACATGATTTCTGTTCCGCCAGCGGTTTGAACAGAGCCTCCAGTTCGTTGAGCAGGTTGCTGAGCAGAAAAGTTTCGGGTTGCAGCTGGCCGGCGCTGTCCTCGACCTGCCTGATCAGCAGGTAGTTTTCCGCCAGGCTGCCCAGATAGTGGGAGCTGGTGGAAATCTGCTCGATAAACTGGCCGGCATGGTCGGTCGGAAGGCTGCCGCAGTCGTTTAAATGATCGGCCATGCCGGAAATAACGGTCAGCTGGTTGCGCAGTTCGTGAAACAGGGCCTGCTGCCAGTTGTCCTGCAGTTCGGTCCATTTTCTGATTGCGGCAAGCTGAGCGTTGAGCTGTTTTTGTTCGCGCTTTCTTTCGATCAGGCGGCGGGTTTGCAGGATCACCTCTTTGACCGTGTAGGGCTTGGGCAGGTAAAGATCGGCGCCGAGATCGTAGCCTTTCAATTTATCGTTTTCCGAGCTGAGGGCGCTGAGCATGATGATCGGGGTCGTGCCGATCAGCCGATCATGGTGGGAGCGAATCATCCGGCAGATTTCCCAGCCGTTGAGTAGCGGGAGCATGATATCGAGCAGGATCAGATCCGGTTTTTCCCGGCCGATGAGGCGACAAGCCTCAAGCCCGTCTTTAGCGATCAGCACCTGAAAGCCATTGCGCTGCAGATTGAATTCAAGAATCTCCGCGAGGGAGTCCTCGTCCTCAACCACCAGTACCCTGCCGTTGTTAGACAGCCCGTTACTCACTCCGGTCAGGCCACCGCAGGCAAAGCTGTGTTCCAGCGTTTTTTCGGGTAAGTGTTCTTCCATCAGTATCATAAACCGTTCCTCGTTGAAGGTTCACAGTAAACGTCGCAAGGTCTGAGGATGTCCGGTGGCTAATTGCTTGAAGGGACAGGTTGAAAATGCCTTTCTTTTACGTGGAATGAATTACCGGCGCATTAGTCCTGTGTTGGTTTTATGTTAATTCCTCATGAATTCACCAGTTCCATTCTCTTCTCAAAAAAATCTAACCATCTGCCAATCTCCCAGTAACAGTATTCAGGCTATATCCGCGCAACCTTTATCAGTAAGGAGCATGACTATGGCTGACCGCTACCAGGTTGCAACACCTTTTCTGTTTGAAAAAGCCGCCGGAGGTTCGGGTCGACGCTGGCGCAATACTGCCCTGCGGGTGCTGGAAAAAATCTCCGGCCTAGAGCGTTGCCAACAGCTTTATGATGAGATTGAGAACGATTGCAAGCTGGAGGATTTTTTACGCCAGGCCCTGGCGAAGGCATCCATAGATTATCAACTGAGCGACAGCAGTCTGGCCCGGGTGCCCCAATCAGGTGCTTGCGTCCTGGTGGCAAACCATCCCTACGGTGCTGCCGAAGGGTTGGTGCTGTTCCATCTGCTTAGTCGGGTCAGACCTGATTTCAAAGTCTTGGGAAATTTCCTCCTCGGGCGGGTGCCGCAACTGCGGGAAAAATTGATTGAGGTGGATCCTTTCGGCGGCAAGGGGGCCGCACGGGCCAATGTCAATCCCTTGCGGCAGGCTCTGCAACATCTGCAAGCCGGCGGCCTACTGGTGATTTTCCCGGCCGGCGAGGTCTCTTCCTGGCAAGGTCCGAGGCGTGGAGTGGTCGATCCGCCCTGGAGCGACACTGTGGCTCGGCTGGTGCAGAAAAGCAAAGCAGCGGTGCTGCCGGTCTTTTTCCCTGGCCATAATGGCCCGCTGTTCCAGTTGGCCGGGACACTTCACCCTCGCCTGCGCACCCTGCTGTTGCCGAAGATGCTGCTCAAAGGCAGAAAAACTCCGCTGACCCCGCTTATCGGCAACCTGATCCCGAGCAAAAAATGGGCGAGCTTTGCGAATGACCGGCAGCTGGTCGACTATCTTCGATTGCGGACCTATGCCCTGGGTCTTGATCCTGTGGCAACGGCTGCCCCGCCGGTCGGGAAGCAGGCGGCTTCACAACCGGTGGTACTCAGTGCCGCAGTGGCCGTTAGTGAACTGTGCATGGAATTGGCCGCCCTGCCCGCCCCCCAGCGGTTGTTGCAAAGCGGCGAGTTCGATGTGTTTTTCGCTGCCGCCGAGCAGATCCCGCGGCTTCTTCACGAAATCGGCCGCCTGCGCGAGCTGACCTTCCGGGCCGCCGGTGAAGGGACCGGCCAGGCCCTTGATCTGGACGATTTCGATCAGGACTACCTGCATCTGTTCGTCTGGAACCGGGAGCAGGAGGAACTGGTCGGAGCCTATCGGGTGGGGCGGGTCGACCAGCTGCTCGCCAGCCGGGGCAAAAAGGGCCTGTACACCACGACTTTGTTCGATTTCAAACCGCAACTTCTCGAATATCTGGAGCAGGGGCTGGAACTTGGCCGCTCCTTTGTTCGTCCCGAGTATCAGCGCTCCTTTGCCCCTTTGCTGCTGCTCTGGAAAGGGATCGGTCATTACCTGACCCTTCATCCCCAATATCGTTTTTTGTTTGGCCCGGTGAGTATCTCCCAGGATTACAGCGATCGTTCGCGGGAACTGATGACCTGTGCCCTGAGTCGGCACTATCTGGTCAAGGAATTGGCAAATCTGGTCGCCCCGCGCCTGCCGGTGCCCATCAAGCCGCTCAAAGTGGCCGGCTTGAGTCGTGCCCACTGCGACGATCTGCTGAGCAATATCGACGATGTCGCCGCGCTGGTCGCGGATTTGGAAGAAGACAGTAAGGGCATCCCGGTGTTACTCCGTCATTATCTTGGTCTCGGCGGGAAACTGCTGGCATTTAACCTGGACCCGGCCTTCAGTGATGTGATTGATGGATTGCTGCTGGTGGACCTGCCCCAGGCTGACCGTAAGCAGCTGCAACGTTATATGGGGCGGGACGGTTACGAGAACTACCTGGAGCAGCAGCGCCGCCTGCAGCAGACAGCCGCCCCGGTTGCAGTGGCGGCCTGAACGGTACCGGCAGCTGCCCACTTAAAAAACGTGACCGCGGGAGTCTGCCTACCCGCGGTCAACAGAAACCAGCCAGCTCCTTTTCAGCGGAGCAAACCAGCAGCCAGCCCCTCCGGCACCGGCAGGGGCTGGCTCTTTTCCGGCCTGTCCGTGACTCGCATAGCCTTCTTCCTCTGGGCCCTTGCCATTGTCATGAGGTATGAAAAATCCAGCCAAAATAAATAATAGTGAATTGGTCGGAAAATATGCTATATCTTTACTATATATTTACAGTTTAATTACCGTATAAAGAGGAGCCCCCAATGAATCGTCGCTCTCTGCAGATAGTGGTTCTGGCTCTGCTGGCTGTGCTGATCGTGGCCTTTTTCGCTTTTGATCTCGGTCAGTATCTGACCCTGACTTACCTGAAGAGCCAGCAGCAGGCATTTAGCGAATATTATCAACAGCATCAGGTATCGACCCTGCTCGGCTATCTGCTGATTTACATTTTGGTGACCGCCCTCTCCCTGCCCGGAGCGACGGTCATGACCCTGGCCGGCGGAGCCCTGTTCGGGTTCAAGGCGGCCCTGCTGGTGGTCAGTTTTGCCAGCAGTATTGGGGCAACCCTGGCATTTCTGGTGTCGCGGTTTTTGCTGCGCGATTGGGTGCAGCAGAAGTTTGGGGCAAAGCTACAGGCCATTAACCGGGGGGTGGAACGGGAAGGGGCTTTTTACCTGTTCTCGTTGCGACTGGTCCCGCTCTTCCCATTTTTTGTTATCAACCTGGTCATGGGCTTGACGCCGCTAAAGGTCGGCACCTATTACCTGGTCAGCCAGATCGGGATGCTGCCCGGGACCATCGTTTATGTCAATGCCGGCACCCAGCTCGGCCAGCTGGAAAGCGCCGGCGGCATTCTTTCTCCCGGACTGCTGCTGTCTTTTGCGTTGCTTGGGGTTTTTCCGCTGCTCGCCAAACGGATCCTGGCGCTGTTCCAGGCCCGGAAGGTTTACGCCGGCCAGGTGCGGCCGAAGCGGTTCGATTACAACCTGTTGGTGATCGGGGCCGGCAGCGCCGGACTGGTCAGTGCCTATATCGGCGCCGCGGTCAAGGCCAAAGTCGCCCTGGTGGAACGCGATCGGATGGGTGGGGATTGCCTTAATACCGGCTGTGTCCCGAGCAAGGCCCTGCTCCGTAGCGCCAAGGCGGTAGCACAGATGCGCCGGGCACAGGAATTCGGCCTCAAGTCCGCTGCGGTGGAGGTTGATTTTGCCGCGGTGATGGAACGGGTCCAGGAAAAAATCGCTCGGGTTGCTCCCCATGATTCCGTGGCGCGCTACACGGAACTCGGCGTCGAAGTCATCCAGGGAGAGGCCCGCTTGACCTCGCCCTGGACGGTTGCGGTGAACGACCGGGAACTGAGCGCCCGCAACATCATTATTGCCAGCGGAGCCGGGCCCTTTATTCCGCCCCTCAAAGGGCTTGAACAGGTCGACTATCTGACCTCGGGCAACCTTTGGCAGCTCCGGGTTCTGCCGCAGCAGCTGGTAGTGCTGGGAGGCGGCCCCATCGGCTGTGAACTGGCTCAGGCGTTTGCCCGTTTGGGCAGCCGGGTGACCCAGGTGGAAATGGCACCGCGAATCATGGGGCGCGAAGACCCCGAAGTCAGCGAATTCATCACCGCGAAATTCAATGCCGAAGGGATCCGGGTGCTCACCGGCTATCAGGCGCTTGAGGTTAAAACCGAAGGGGGGCAACACTGGCTGCGCTGTCGTCATGACGGCGGGGAGAGCGATCTTGAATTTGATCGCCTGCTGATTGCAGTCGGGCGTAAGCCCAAGGTGAGTGGGTTCGGTTTGGAAGAGCTGGGCATCGACATTAACCGAAGCGGGACCGTTGCCACTGACCCGTTTCTGCGCACCAAGTACCCGAATATCTTCTGTGCCGGCGATGTGGCCGGACCCTATCAGTTTACCCACAGTGCCGCGCATCAGGCCTGGTATGCGGCGGTTAATGCGCTGTTCGGACAGTTCCGCAAATTTAAGGTCGATTACCGAGTGATTCCCTGGTGTACCTTTACCGATGCCGAAGTCGCCCGGGTCGGCCTTAGCGAAGAAGAAGCCCAACGGCAGGGGATTTCCTATGAGGTGACCCGGTATGAAGTTGCTGATCTTGACCGGGCGATTGCCGACGGTGAGGACCATGGCTGGGTGAAAATTCTCACTGTGCCCGGTAAAGACCGGATTCTCGGCGTGACCATTGTGGCAGCACATGCCGGCGATTTACTGGCCGAGTATGTGCTGGCCATGAAGCACGGCCTCGGCCTGAACAAGATCCTCGGCACCATCCACAGCTATCCGACCCTGGCCGAAATGAATAAGATGGCCGCCGGCCAGTGGAAAAAAGCCCATGTTCCGGAGCGCCTGCTTCGCTGGGTGGAACGCTACCACCGCTGGCGTCGCGGCGCCTGAGCCTCAGGTGGTTCTGTTCAATTGCTGTTCCCCGGCCTGGCGTGATTTGCGCTTGCGCAGGCGCTGGACCTCATGGAGACGCTTTTCGGCAAGTTTGATCTGTTTTTCCTGGCAGCCTTCGGAGCCCCGCCGCGCCTTGGGATTAACTTGAACATAGTCGCCGTTAGCTTGCAGTTCCCAGGCATTGACCCGGTCATTTAGCTGCAGTTCCAGCAGTTCGTTCAATTGCTCCCGCAGGGCCGGACTTTCCACCGGAATCAGGGCTTCCACCCGGTATTCCAGATTGCGCTTCATGGCGTCTGCCGAACCGATCAGATATTCTTCCTGACCACCGTTGCGGAAGTAGTAAATGCGGGCATGTTCCAGGAATCGGCCGAGGATGGAGACCACGCGGATATTCTCGGAAAGTCCGGGCAAGCCCGGGCGGATGCGGCAACTGTCGCGAATCAGCAGCTCAACCTTAACCCCGGCTTGAGAGGCCCGGTACAGAGCCTTGGTAATATCGACATCCTCCAGGGCATTCATTTTGAAGCGGATCAGCCCCGGGGTTTTGGCGGAGTGGCAGGAAATTTCCCGTTCAATCTTATCCAGCAGAGCTTTTTTCAGGATCTTCGGAGCAGGCAGCAGCTTGGTGTAATGGCGCTTGGGGGTAAACCCCGTGGTCAGGTAATTGAACAGCTCAGTTGCATCACGGCCGACCTCTTTGTCATAGATCAACAGCCCCAGGTCGCTGTACAGTCGCGCCGTCACCGGGTGGTAATTGCCGGTGCCGATATGGACGTAGCGGCGCAACCCTTTGTAATCTTGCCGCACCACCAGAATGATTTTCGAATGGGTCTTCAGACCGACCACCCCGTAGGTTACGTGAATACCCGCTTCTTCCATCCTTGTCGCCAGCTTGATGTTGGCCTGCTCGTCGAAACTGGCTTTGAGTTCAACCACCACCGCAACTTGCTTGCCGTTCCGGGCCGCCCGAATCAGGTATTTGATGATTTCGCTGTCCGGGTCGGTCCGGTACAAGGTCATCTTGATCCCGCGAACCTTGGGATCGGTCGCTGATTCGTGAAGAAAGCGTTCGATTGAACCGGAAAAGGATTCATAGGGGTATTGCAGCAGAATTTCCTTTTGATCACGGATGGTATGGAAAATACTGCGCTCTTTCGGCAGTAGGGGATGGTCGATGGGGTAGTGCGGAGGATCTTTGAGCTCGGCCAGATCGAGGCGGTGCAGTTCCCACAGATCGCGCAGGCCGAGCAGGTCCTCGGAGACGAAGACATCGGTTTCTTCATTCAGCCCCAGCTCCGAAGCCAGTCGGCCGCGCAGCAGCGGTTTGATATCGGGCATGACCTGCAGGCGTACGATTGGCGCAACCCGGCGGTACTGCAAAGTGGTTTCGATCAGTTCGAGCAGATCATCGGCATGTTCTTCGTCTTTACTGGTGTTGGCGTTACGGGTCACCCGGAACACCTCGCAGCCGATAATTTCCATGCCCGGGAACAACAGATCGAGGTTGTTCTCCATGATGTCTTCCAGGCGAATAAAGCGATAGCTTTTGCTGTCGATACGCTGAAAACGATTTACCCCGGCACCGACGGGAACCTTGACCCGAGCCAGGGAAATCTCCTTTTCACCGGGATAGCGCAGGGTCACAAACAGGTTCAGGGAGAGGTTGGAGATAAAGGGGAACGGATGGGCCGGATCGACCGATTGTGGCGTCACCAGGGGGAAAATATTGTCGTAAAAATGATTCCGAATTCGCTGCTGCTCTTCAGTGCTTAACTGGGAATAATCGAGAAATTCGATCCCTTTCTTTTTCAGCTCGGCAAAAACCTCCCGGGTGACCTCCTCCCGATGGGGCTGTATGGCATTGAGCACCTGGAAGCACTCATCCATCTGCTGTTGCGGCGTACGTCCATCAACGGTTGCATCCTGAATACCGGCCGCGACCTGCTGTTTGAGTCCGCCGATCCGCTTCATGGCAAATTCGTCCATGTTGGAACCGTAAATGGCGAGAAACTTAACCCTCTCCAGGATCGGATTTCTGGAAGTAGCTGCCTGCTGGAGGACTCGTTCGTTGAATTTCAACCAGCTCAGCTCGCGATTGAAATAAAGACCGGGATCATCCAGGTTCTGCTTAACGGGCGTTGCGACCACGGTGGTATCCTCACAGGCTTCGACTGGGTACGGCACAGTTTCCAGCGGCGGCTGCACTGCATGTAGTTCCATTTCTCATCTTCTCCCGGCTCTTTACTGGAAAATTGGTTGTTTGAAAGAGCCTAGGTTAGATGAGAAATGTGAGAGTTCTGTTAGGAACTTCAAAAAAACTATCGGTTAGGCCGCAGAAAAGGCCGTTGGCGACCGTCCCATGTTGCTATAAGTTTAGCAGGTTTTTGCTGCCTGCCCAATTAGCAGGCGAAGCGAGCCTTTGCAACCTTCACCGGCGGCCCGCGGGGGCTGGCAAAGGGGAGCGGATTACGGGCTTCAATGAGACTTTTTCTGGTGATCTTTAGGCTTTTTGTCTTTCAGTTTGACCGGTTTGCAAACCTGGCCCTTTTTTTCCACCAAAGAGCCGCATTTTTCACAAACGACCTTGGCCTTTTTTTCCTTGACCAATGATTTTCCTTTGAGACAACTCATTTTTGTCCTCGCAAAAATTCAGCGTCGATAATATGGTAAGGTGAATGATAAGAGAAAGATAACCTGTTTGGTCTTGTTTCACAAGGGAACATTATCACCATGAAAAATAACCCTCTCGTTGAAGCGGAAGTAGCTGGGGAAACCCCGGAGCAGACTCGGCTGGCAGCGATCGATATCGGTACCAATTCCATCCGCTGCATAGTGGTCGAAGCCGATGCCAAGGGTGGTTTCAGGGTTCTGGATGATGAAAAAGCAACGGTCCGCCTGGGTGAAGGTCTGACTGAAACCGGCTTTATTTCTGATGCTGCCAAGGCCCGTGCCCTGGATGCCCTGCAGCGGATGGAAAAAATCAGTACCGGCCTGAAGGCCGAGGTCGCCGCGGTTGTTGCCACCAGCGCAGTACGCAAGGCCTTGAATCGAAACGACTTTATCCGCGAAGTTGCGGCTGTCACCGGGTTGGCCGTCGATGTCATCTCCGGTGACCAGGAAGCCGACCTGGCCATTCTCAGTGTCCAGCATAATTTTGATATGGACCATCAGCGCTACGGCATGGCCGATATCGGTGGCGGCAGCGTTGAGGTGGTGACCGCGACCGGGCGGCATACCGAGAGCGTCGGCTCCCTGGAGCTGGGCGTGGTGTTCCTGACCGAAAAATTCCTGCACAGCGATCCCCCCAGCCCGGAGGAATTGAAAAAGCTGCGTAAATATGTGCGCAAGGCGTTAAAAAGGGACGGAGTCGGCGACGGCTTGCCGGTGACCTGCCTGATCGGTTCGGGTGGGACCATGACCAATATTGGCAGCATGGTCATGGCCATGCGCGGTGAACAGTACGAATCGGTTCATCGCTACGAAGTGCTGCATTCCGAGGTGATCCATCTGCTGGCGATGCTGACCCGGAAAAGCCACAAGGAAAGGTTGGCCATCTCCGGGCTCAATCCCGAACGGGCCGATATCATCCTGGCCGGGATGATTCTGACCGATGAGCTGATGCGGCGCATGCGCACCAATCAACTCTGGATCAATGCCCAGGGGATTCGCGAAGGGCTGATTCTGCGCAGTCTGCAGCAGCGGAACCTGATTCCGGAAACCGTCAATGGCCGAGACTGGCGCGATTCGATCCTTGATTTTGCCCGTTCCTGCCGGTTTGACGAGCAGCATTCAACCCAGGTCTGCCGGCTGGCGAAAAAGATTTTCGCCACGGTGGCCGGCCCCTTTGGTTTGACTCTGCGCGACGAACAGCTGCTGGAAGCGGCCGCCCTGCTCCACGATATCGGTTATTTCATCAGCTATGACCGGCATCACAAACATTCCTACCATCTGATTCGCCATGCCAACCTGTTCGGGTTTACCCCGCGCGAGCGGGAGCTGATCGCCAACCTGGCGCGTTACCACCGCAAAGCCAAGCCCAAGAAAACCCACGAAAACCTGATCCCGCTGGGTGCTGATGACCAGCTTCTGGTGCGCCGGCTGGGAGGGATTCTGCGCCTGGCCGACGGTCTCGACCGGCGGCGGAATCGCCAAGTGGCTGATATTTCATGTCAACTCGACAAAAATATTTTTGTCCTTAAATTAGTCGGAACAGCTGATATGTCTGTTGAATTGTATGGGGCCCAAAGTAAAGGGTCGCTGTTTGAGGCGGCATTCGATTGCCGCCTGGATGTGAGAGCCGAGGAATGTCAATGAGATTGTTGACCTTGATCCGCCACGCCAAGTCGGACTGGAGCGATGCTGCGCTCTCCGACTTTGATCGTCCTTTGAATTCGCGGGGCAAGAAAAATGCTCCGCTGATGGGACAACGAATGGCCCAAAACGGTACTATTCCCGAACTGCTGATCAGCAGTTCGGCGAAACGTGCCCGCAAAACAGCCAGCCTGATCGCCAGGGAAATCGGCATAGCCAAAGCTGAGCTTCGGCTCGAAGAGCAGCTCTTTGATGCCAAAGAAAGAACCCTGCAAGCGTTCATCAAAGGCCTGCCTGAAAAACAGCACATCGGCCTGATCGGCCATAATCCCGGCCTTTCCGAGCTGGCTACCTGGCTGTGCAAGGATGCTCCGGAGTGGCTACCGACCTGTGCGGTGCTGACCCTGGAACTGAATATCGACAGCTGGGATGAGCTCAAAAAAGGCTGTGGCCAGCTGAAGAACTACGATTATCCGAAAAAAGCGGACTGAGTCCGCCGGTTGCCGACCGCTGAGGCCGTAGCTGGTGCTGCAGGCATGTTCTCTGCGTTGCCGAGGTTCGGAAAAGTGTTTTTTCGGACCTTGCCTGACAACGGGACAGGACAGTTCTTTCAAGCGACGGCTATTGCCCTTCTCCCGCCGGGTCGCTCATGGCATGAGTCGGGGGAGCAACCAGTTCCACGATGGTCTCGGGCCAGCCGGGCGGTCCGCTCGGGCCCTGGTAACGAATAAACAGTCCGTCTTCTTTGCGCAGCCAGTAATGGCAGCTCCAGAACATCGATTTCAAGCCCGTTAATTGGATTTTCAGTTTAATCGCCTTAGTCTTGGTTCCGTTCATATCCACCAGTTCCTCGCCGCTGCGGGTCACTTGCAGTTTATGGACATCAAGGGTATCCGGCCGGATACTCCAAAACTCCAGAGGGTGCCGATTCGGGTTGGTGAACTGACGTAGCGAAAGGGACAGCGCCTGATACCAGGGCGCGCCATCGATAGAGACCTCCCTGGCAATGGTTTTGCCTTTGAACAACCCCCTCATGAGCAGACTGTTGTCCCGGCGCGTCACCTGCAGATCAGTCTTCTGTGCCGGGTCTTTGACGCTCCATTCCCTGGTTTCCAACTGCGCATTCATGCGAGTGATATCCCGTTCCTGCTGCAGGTCGGTGATCAGCCGCAGTCGTGTCCCCGGTTCCAGCCGCCAGTTGAAAAAGCTGGTCTCGGCCCCGGTCTTGCGGAGATACAGATGTTCCTCTGCGGTACTGGCCGCAACCTGGCCGGCCAGCATAAACAGGCCGCAGAGCAGCAGAATACAACTGTTGACAAACGCTGCCATGGTTAAACTCCCGTAAAAACAGCCACATTGGGCCGGTTTGGGCAAAAGGACAATGCCCCTCGCGCAAGCCAAAGAAACCAGCTGCCACCGGGCAGCAGAAAAGATGACTCAGAATTTATACAAAGAACTCACCAAACAGGACACTCGCATGCCAATGTCAGGATTGAATGAGCAGCAGAAAAATGTCGGCATAACTGCGCTATAATGAATTGACTTGCTCGGGATAATTTGTATAGTTATGCAATGTATATACAATTGATATGCAATATTCTTCCAACCAATCCAATAAGCTGATGAAAATTCGTAGCGACTGGCAACTGAAAGAGGGCGTTTCCGTCGAGGATCTGCAACAGGGATTGACGGATGACCTGAGCCTGTGTCGACAGGAAAGCACAGAGCGGGAAATCTGGGTCCTCGATGACGCGGATTGGCAGCTCTGGCAGGCCGATCGGCTGTTGCTGCGCGAAGACGGAACCCGGCTGAGGCTTTATGACGCGAATGACAACTGCCTGGCGGCCGCAACGGCACCGGAAAAAAGCCGCTTCTGGTGGGAGTTGCCGGCCGGCGAGCTAGCTGAGAAAATTCGGGAAAGCGTACCGCTGAGGGCTTTTGTGGCCAAATTTCAGTGTCGGATCAGTCAGCAGCTGCTGGCCGTTTTGAACACTGACAAAAAAACCGTCGTCAGATTGCGACTGTTCGGTCTGACGCGGACGGACGGCAGTGAGCTGCAGCTGCTGTCCATCTTACCGTTACGCGGCTATCGCCGGGAATATGATCAGGTGATCGCCCTGCTATTGCCGCAGCTGCTGGTGAAAACCGCCCCCTTGACCCTGCGCCAGCTGCTGGTGCAGGCCGGTATGGAGATCACGGCGTTGCCCGGCAAGCCGAGCTTCGACCTGGACGGCCGGGAACCGAGTGAAGAGGCGGTGACCCGGATGGCCGTGAAGCTGATTCAGCTGGCCCGCCACCAGGAGCAGGGGATCATCGAGGACATCGACAGTGAATTCGTCCACCAGTACCGGGTGAATATCCGCAAAGCCCGCTCGCTGATCGCACTGTTTAAAAAGACTCTTTCCCAGCCGCGATACCAGGCGCTGAAAAGCGAACTGAAAGCGCTCGGCCAGATCACCAATCGGCTGCGCGACCTGGATGTCTTTCTTCTTGATCAAGATCATTATCGCCGCTTGCTGCCGGACGGTTTCCAGGCCGGCCTCGACCATCTTTACCGACGCCTGCGGCGCAGGCGCGCCGCGGCATTTAAGTCCGTCAGGGAGCAGTTATCCACAGAGGCCTATCTGGAGCGGATCAGCAATGTGCTGCTGACCCTGAACCGGCCGGCGGAATTCTGTTCGGTGCAGGCGCAAACCGGCATCCGTGAACTGGTGGCAAAAAAGATCTCAATCCAGTATGCCGCGATTGTCCGGGATGGCTCCGCCATTGATGAGCAGACGCCGGATTCCGCTGTTCACGAACTGCGTATTGAATGCAAAAAGCTCCGTTATTTGCTTGAGCTGTTTGCCGAACTGTTTGAAAAATCGTTACTTAAATCTTTGGTCAAGCAGCTCAAGGAACTCCAGGACAACCTGGGTCGGTTCAATGATTTTTCGGTGCAGCGGGAATTCCTCGACCAGTTGGTCGGCAGCCGTGGCAGCAGTGACGAGGAACGGGCCAGTATCAACGGTCTGGCCGCGGTTCTTTATAATCAGCAGCTGGCAGAGCGCGGCCAGGTGGTCGCCAATGTCAACCGCTTTATCGCGATCCCGGTCCAAGAGAATTTTCAACAACTTTTCCACAGTGAGGGGCAGGGGCCGAGCGAGCCATGAAAATTCTTGCCATGTATTCCATCAAGGGCGGCGTCGGGAAAACCGCCTCCGCTGTCAATATCGCTTACTGGGCTGCCCGGGCGGGCTATCGGACCCTGCTTCTCGACCTCGATTCACAGGGCGCTTCATCCTTTTACTTCCGGGTCAAACCGGCGGCCAGCAAGAATTGGGGAAAGCGTTTTTTCAAAGCCTACGAACAGGTTCTCAAGCAGATCAAAGCCAGTGATTTCGAAAACCTGGATGTGATTCCCGCGCATCTGAGTTTTCGCAACTTCGATGTCATGCTGGAGCAGATCGGGGCCCATAAAAACCGCCTGCGGCAGGCCCTGAAAGGGCTGAAAAAGGAATATGACCTGGTGATTCTGGACTGCCCGCCCACCATCAGCCGGCTGGCGGAAAGTATTTTCAAGGCCGCTGACCTGGTGTTGGTCCCGGTGATTCCAACCACTCTGTCAGAGCGCACCTTCGAGCAGCTCGCTGACTTCTTTAAAGATGAAGCCTACGGCCGGAAAAAGCTGATCCCCTTTTTCACTATGGTCGATTCCCGCAAGCAGCTGCACAGGGAGACCGCTGTTGCCATGCGGAAACGCTACAAACGGTTTCTGCGCAATGCCATCCCCCATTCCGCTGATGTCGAAAAGATGGGAATTCATCGGGCTCCCATCGATGTTTACGCCCATAACAGGCAGGCCAACCGGGCCTACCAGGCGCTGTGGCAGGAGATCGCCGTCCTGCTGCGGGAAGGTTAAGCCATGCCCCAGTATGAAATCGAAAGGAAGTTTTTCCTCACCCGCAAACCGGTCGAACTGTTGACCGGGGTGCAGGGTGAAGAGATCCGCCAGGGCTACCTGTTGCTGGAAGCGGACCGGGAACTGCGGATTCGCCAGCGAGCCGGACAGTGCAGTATGACCCTCAAGAGTGGTCAGGGGCTCAAACGCCAGGAGCAGGAGTGCGCAATTCCCCGGTCCCAGTTCGAAATGCTTTGGCCCTTGACCGCAGGTCGGCGGATCGAAAAGGTTCGCTATGCGGTCTGTTGGCAGGGCTACGATCTGGAGATCGATCTGTTTAGCGGCACGCTGGCACCGCTGATGGTCCTTGAGGTCGAATTCGCCACCGTCGCTGCGGCCATGGATTTTGTGCCGCCGGAGTTTGCCGGGCGTGATCTGACCGCAGACAAGGCCTATAAAAATGCCGCATTGGCCAGTCATGGCCTGCCGCTAGAAATGGAAAGCGCTGATGAGTGAAGAAAAAAAGACCAAAAAGAAGAAGAAAAAGGACAGCCAGCTGGTGATCCGCATCAATGGTGAGGACCGCGATCGCTTTGTGTCCCTCTGTGATGAGTTGGACACCAGTGCGGCCCGGGAAATTCGCCGCTTTATCAAGGAATTTATCGCGGCTAACAACGAGGGAGGAAGCTGATCATGCCGAGAGCGATTGAAGATGTCGCGGGAATCGGGCCCGCAACCGCCAAGATTTTACAGGAAAGCGGCATTCTGAGCGCCGATGACCTGGCGGCCCGGCAGGTTGAAGAAGTGGCTGCCATCAAGGGGTTCAGCCAGGTTCGAGCCGCCCAGGTGATCGCGGCCGCCCGCGAGCTGTTTGTGCTAACCAGGGAGGATCCGCCGAGCACCGCCGTGGCGTCGGAGCAGACCGCTGAGGCCGAAAAGCAGCCGGCAAAAGACCGAAATAAGAAGGACAAGGACCGAAATAAGAAAAAGAAAAAAGCCAAAGTGAAAGACAAAAAGAGCAAGGCTGCCAAAAAAGAGAAAAAGAAAGACAAAGAGAAAGAGAAAAAAGCCGGGAAGAAGAGCAAAAAGAAGAAAGACAAAAAATAGGGCGCTTTACCCCGGTCTGCCCAAGGGGAGCTTTCTGTTACAATCGAAACAGGATCGGAAAGGAGGACGGTTCATGCCCCGGCACAGCCTGCTTATTCTTCTCCTTCTGGTTGTTTTCACAGCCACTGGTTGGGCCCGAGAATATCGGTGCCAGGAGCCGCCCCAGGTCTTTATCGACGCAGCCGACGACCGGATGATCGCTGAAATCTGCGCTGCTGCAGACCAGGCGATCGGCTTTCTGGCCCGCTTCCAGCTGATAGCCCGGCGCGCCATTCACATCAGGCTGCTCGAGCGGCCGATCCAGACTGCACAGGGCAGCATTCACGGCGGCTACAGTCGCAGTAAAGACAACATCCTGCTGACCTCATTCGAAGCCATTGTCAAGCAGCCGGGGGCCGTGGCCAGTTATCCCGGAGCTTTTGATAAGATACATTATGCCAGCCTTGTCGCCCATGAGGTCGCCCATGCCGTGGTGCAGCATAACCTGATCAGCGGCGAGCACACCATTGCCCAGGAGTATCTGGCCTATTCAACTCAGTTGGGAGTCATGCCCGTGGCGCGACGCGCGAAACTCATTGCCGCTGCCGAGGTCAGCGCTTGGGACTCCGGCCAGGTCATCAGTGGTGATTACTTGGCCATGGCGCCCGGAAAATTTGCCGTGAAATCCTACCTGCATCTGGTCTCCCTGGAAAATCCCCGCCCGTTTGTGGACCTTTTGCTGAAGGTCGAGGGCTGGACCATTCATCTCCCCTGAAGACAGGATCGAGCACAATTAAATCGCCGCTTCCCTTGAAAGTAATACCCCGCCGGGATGATAATGATGATGGATCAAAAACCAATTTCACAATACCCCGATCGGGCGACCGCAAACCTGAAAATGGGGGTTCGCGGGGATTCCCGTTGTGATCGGTGCTTAAGGAGAAAAAGATGAAAGCAGTGCGAATTCATGGTTACGGCAGCAGTGAACAACTTATGTATGAAGATGCGCCGTTGCCAAAAATCGGGCCGAACGAGGTGTTGGTCAGAGTGGTGGCCGCAGCGGTGAACCCGGTTGACTGGAAAATCCGCGAGGGGTATCTGCAGCAGATGATTCCCTATTCCATGCCGTTAACCCTGGGCTGGGATGTTTCCGGAGTGGTAGACGCGGTCGGCGCCGAGGTCACTCGTTTCAAGGTTGGCGATGCTGTCTATTCACGCCCGGATATCAAGCGCAACGGCACCTACGCGGAATTCGTTGCCATCCGTGAAGAAGAGCTGGCCCATAAACCCCGGCTGATTTCCCATGTTGAAGCGGCATCACTGCCTCTGGCCGGGATTACCGCTTGGGAAGCGTTGCTCACAGCCGGCGGACTGGTCGCCGGGCAGCGCGTGCTGATCCACGCCGGATCCGGGGGGGTGGGTTCCCTCGCCGTCCAGTTGGCTAAATCGCGTGGTGCCTATGTTATCAGTACCACTTCAGCGCAGAACAGCGCGCTGGTCAAATCCCTCGGTGCCGATGAGGTCATCGATTATCGCTCCCAGGCCTTTCACGACCAGGTCAAGGACGTTGACCTGGTCTTCGATACCATCGGCGGAGCGGTTCAGGACGCCTCCTGGTCGGTCCTGAAACCCGGTGGCATTCTGGTGTCCATTACCAGCCCCCCTGCCCCGGAGCGGGCCGAGAGTCTCGGGGTCCGCTGTGCCTTTGTCTTCATTGAACCGAATGCGGAGATTCTGGCCCACTATGCTGAGCTGGTCGATAGCGGGCAGGTCCGGCCGCTGGTCGGTGCCGAGTTTGCCCTGGAAGATATTGCCAAAGCCCATACTTTAAGCGAAACCGGGCATACCGTGGGCAAAATCGTCCTCTATGTGGGGCAGCCCTGATCCTGCTTCCCGCAGGCGGATTTTTCCGCCTGCGGGATTTGACTTCCTAGGTTTCCTTAACAAATTGGCGAAGATGTCACGGGCACTTATTTCATATAGCGCAACAATAATCCCGGGTTGATTTTTTTTGAGTATTTACTTAGGGTGCTTAATATATGGATGCTAAATAAAAAATAAGGAGTTTTTGTGTTCGATATTGTTGATTTACCCGATGCCGCTGCTCTGGCCAGGCTGGCGCAGCGTTACCCGCAACTGGAGACCCCTGCTCTAGAAGCTTGGCTCGGATTGATGCGGGTTTCCGGCGATTGCCAGAATGATCTCGATCGGTTTCTTGCCGGACATGGCCTGTCACAGCGGAAGTTCTTTGTGCTGATTCTGCTGTTTCGTAACCCGGACGGGTTGGTGATTTCTCAGCTGGCCAAAGGGACGGGGGTCTCCTGCGCGACCATGACCGGGGTTGTTGACGGGCTACTCAGGGCGCAGTTGGTGACCCGTGAACCGCACGAGCAGGATCGCCGTGCTTTCAAGGTGTGCATCACTCCCGCTGGACAGCTGCTCCTCGATCAGGTCCTGCCCCAACATTACCGGCGGGTGAGCCGCATCATGGCTTGCCTTGACGCTGGCGAGCGGCAGCAACTGCAAGCGCTGCTGGGGAAAATCAGCGCCAGTCTGCAGGACTTACCATCATTCCATACTGAAGAAGGAGAGCCCGATGAAAGCTGTCATCTTTGAACAAGTCGGCCAGGCCGAAGAGGTTCTGACCGTTGCTGAGGTTGCCGCTCCGGTGCCGGGCGCGGGTGAACTGCTGATTCAAGTCAGCGTCCGGCCAATCCACCCGGCCGATTTCATGTTTATTGCCGGTCGTTATCGGGTTAAACCGGTTTTCCCCCAAGTGGCCGGATTTGACGGGGTGGGCACCATCGTCGCCTGTGGGCCGGGAGTACAAGGTTTCAGCTGCGGCGAACGGGTGGCATTTCGCAGTCCCGGCGCCTGGGGTGAGCTGGTAACGGCACCGGTCGGCAAAGTTTACCGGGTTCCGGCGGCCATTGCGGATGAGATCGCCTGCCAGTTTCCCCTGAATCCGCTGACAGCTTGGGGATTACTCGCCAGTTGTAATCTGCAATCGGGCGGGCGAGTGCTGATCACCGCCGGGCATTCAGTGGTGGCCAGATTGTTGACCGCCATTGCTCTACGCAAGGGGCTTGAGCCCTTTCTTTTGGTGCGTGAAGCCGTCGGTTACAGGGTTATTGACGGCGCCAGTGAACAGAACCTGGCGACAGGTGCAACGGTGAACGAAGCCCTGCAAGGGATGCCTGGAGCGCTACGCTATCAGGCCATCCTTGACGCTGTTGGCGGCGCGGCGACACCGGCGCTGATTGATGTGATCGAACCAGGCGGCTGCCTGATCACTTATGGTGTCCTTGACGATACCCCGCTCAGCATAAAAAGTTCCATCCTGTTGTTTAAAAATCTGCGCTGGTTGGGTTTCGGTGTGGATGCCTGGCTTAAGCAGACCAGTCCTGAACAGCTGGCCGCCGCCAGTGAGGAACTCTGGACCTTGCTCGAAGAACAGCCCGGATTGTTGCCGGTAATAGGGGCTTTTCCTCTTGAGCAGTTTGCCGAGGCCGTTGCCGCCGTACGCAGCCAGCGAGAGCCGGGCAAAATCCTGCTGCAAAGTTGATCGGGCCGGTCGTCGCCGCTTGCAACCGACTTTTTCGGGAAATTTTGAGAGGTAAAATAAAAAACTGAAAATCAACAGGTTAAAAGGCTATCCCCGGTTGCGTTCGCCGCAACCGGGGATAGAATTAAAAATACATGTGATGCTGCTTTTATGGGCGCAAAGGAGAGTTGTCATGGAAGAAAAACGTATTGACTTGGCACGCCACCCCGTGAATGTGGACAAAATCCTGTTACAGCACAATATCTCCAAACCGGCTTGGCAGAGGGAAAAAACCTGCGAGCAATGCCGCTTTTGCGATCAGGATGTGGATACCTTCCCCTGCGACCGCTGCCACACCAGGCATTAGCAGGCCGTTGAAAACAGCTTGCTGAGCCCACGGACGGGCTTATCAACCTGTGGCAACCACCCCGATGTCCCGGTCGCCGGAGCGCAGAAGTGAGCAGCCGGCCAGCGGACGGAGCTTCTTCCGGGAGAACATGAGATCAGTTGGCAACTGATTCGGGGCAGAACTTTAGCCGCCTGACGCACCGTGGTAGGACCGTTTTAACTTGCTTGAATGATAAGGTTTTTGAGGGGGAAGGATGCAATTGAAAGCAATGCCGTAGTTTGCGATTACTGCAATCTGCGGCTTTTTAATGTTCCAGTGAGCTAGTTCAAAACTATGAAATTTCAGGCTCTATGAATTGAGTCCTTCCTCCTTGATGAGGGAAGAGGGCTATTTTAGGGACTTTCAGTTCCGTCAAAACCTATGCACATTCAGTGCATAGTGGTTTAGTATTTTTGGGAGGTCGCCGCGCTGCTATGCGTCGCTGCCGTGACAGAAAGGAAACCAACGTGAAAGGCAAGTGTTTATGCGGCGCGGTCGCATTTGAAATTGCGGGTAAATTGCCAAAAATTTACCAGTGCCACTGTTCATTGTGCCGCCGGGTCTCCGGTTCGGCATCCAACTCAGCCATGTTGGTCTCAGCTGCTGATTTCCACTGGCTAAGCGGCGAGGACAAGATTGTCAAATACCGGACCGCTTCCGGGTTCAGGTCAGAATTTTGCGGGTGCTGCGGCAGCCCGCTCCCCAATGAAACAAAAGATGGTGCTCTGTTCTGGGTCCCAGCAGGACTACTGGACGATCCGGCCGACACCGAGCTTGCGATGCATGTCCATGTCGGCTCAAAAAGCCGTTGGGATACGGCGTTTTTAAATGACCCCACTCCGCAGTATCCGGAAATGCCCCCTGTCAGCGAGTTTATGGCCTTATTGCATGGGACGAACGACTGATGTTCCGTTTCCGATCTCTCAACGATGTTCCGGGAGTGGTCATTGTCGATGCGCTTAACGACGCCTTTGCCAACTACCCGGTTGCGATGCAAATGACTGGGGCCAAACTCGATTTCATGCTGCGGGAACGCAGTGTTCGACTTGAGCATTCCTTCGGCCTTTTCGATCAGGATCTTTTGTGCGGGCTGGTCCTCAATGGTTCAAGGAGTATTGAAGGAGTTAAGACCGCCTATGATGCCGGCACCGGAACCAGGGTGGCGTATCAAAGGAAAGGACATGGCGCTAAGCTGCTGCAACAGACGATAAAGCAGTTGAGCAGTTTTGGTTACCAAAGATACCTTCTGGAAGTGCTGACGGATAATACCCCCGCGGTGGGGCTTTATCGCCAGCATGGCTTTGCCATTCAACAGGAACTGGCCTGCTATAAGGCCTCGTGCGAAGCCCTGGCTGTGCATACCGGCATTGCCGCCTCGACCGACCTGCCCTCAGCCTGGCCGAACCGATTCAGCGCCCTGCGACAGTACCAACCCTCGTGGCAGAACAGCGATGCTGCGGTGACTGCTGTTGGCGAGAGGTGCCGGCTTATTGCCGTGATGCGGGAGCAATGCCCGTGCGCTTATGCGGTGTTGGTGGCGGAGACCGGCAATATCATGCAGATTGGTTGGGATGATGAGCAGGCGGTCGCAGGACTGCTCGGCCGCTGTGCCGCCTTGGCCGCAACAGCTGAGCTTCGAATCGTCAATGTCCCGACCTTGGCCACCACGACAGAGCGGGTGCTCCTTGAGCACGGCTTCCGCCGCTTTGTGACCCAATACGAGATGGCTTTAGAGCTTGATCACGCCTGAGTTGCCAGCCTGGTCCATGGCATCCGCTACGGATCAGAAATTGAAATTAGCAAAAAATGAATCTGCAAAAATGCCCTCACAGGTTGTTGAAAAAATCCATCCCCGGTCTTTTTGAAGCTCGATGGGGAAAAGAGCGATGTCCCAGAATGGGGCTAGTTTAAGAGTCGCTGGCAGCAAAACCGGGACTGTCCCCGCACGGGGGCTGTCCCAGGTCTTTGCGGTGCTAACCGCGACAGTTTCATGACTCGCAAACTCTTGGGACAGCCCCCGATGACCCTGGGGACAGTCCCGAGTTTATTGCACAGTTGCTTAACCTAGCGCCATTCAGCGATGTCCCCTACCTTACAAAATCAATGAGTTAGCAGGGCGTCATTGGTTTTGATCGCCCATCCATGGGCTCGCCAAAGATCTCCTTTTCAATAACGGATTTGCTGTCAACCTTTTCCGATCTCCCGCGTTCTTATCATTAACAGCCAAGCTATTTATTGGCCGGGTGCCTTTCTGGCAGGTCATGCTGGAGGGAGAAGGGAGGACACTATGTGGTCGGGAGTGATGATTGTTGTTTTAGCTGTGTTGTTGGCAGGATCTCCGGCAATCGCTGGAAAATCAGGGAGTGGGTCAGGGTCAAACGGACGAGGGACGCAGGCAACAGAGCAAATGATGCTGCGTCATCAGCAACAGCTGCAAGCGCCCGCTCAGAATGGTGGTTTGAGCGGAAGTCAGGACAGAGATCGGGACCGGGACCGCGATCAAGATCGAGACCATGACCATGACCAGGACCGCGACCGAGACCATGATCAGGACCGCGACCGCGACGGGTCAGGCCGGTCATCATGAGTGTTGGGTTTTCGTAAGAGCAGGTGTGCGGCCAATGCTGCCGGCGGCGCTGGATCGGAAGGTGTGGGCTCACCTCCCGATCCGTTTGCGCTATCGCAAGCTGTAGACTATTGGAAATCCCAGCCAAGATCTTCAGGTATCTCATAGTTGTGGATAAATTCGATGGTCCGCAGGCTGTCATTGGCCGCATCGACAAATCCGGAAATATTTTCAACCGTTCCCGGGTCTGTACCGTTGACGAATGTCAACCAGTCAAGCAATCCAACCGAGGTTTCCATCCAATAAGGGGCGCCAGCGGGGATAATCACGTTCAGGTCCTGATTCCGCCATTCATAACGGCTGTATTCGGCAGAAGCGAAATTGACAAAACGTTCGTTGGCCGGGGCCGGGAGGTCGGCTGTCGCAGCAGTGATATGACATTCCGTCTGATCTTCAGGATCGTTACCGCAATCACGGATCAATGCCGGCAGGGTCTCCAGGTTGGCGGCACTGAGCTCGGTCTCCTGAGTGATTTTGAGAATTCGGTTGAGATATTGTAAAAGATCGACGGTAATCTTGCCGGTCTTTCCCGCGGCTCCACCGAGGAATGCGGCCGCAGTGATCAGATCCTGGTTGCTGAGGGCTTCGGGATGGCTGCACATATTGTTGAAACCATTAGAGAAAGTGCCTCCGAAACAGGCTGTTGGGTCGGCCTGAGGTGATAACGGGAGCAGTCTTTTCAATACCCCCCGGAATTTAGCCCAATCCTGGGCACCCAAGGCAGGGTGATAGCGGGTACCGGCAGCAGGGTCGCCATGCTCAAAAGTATCAATTTCTTGGGGATCGGTCTGGACATGGCCATAGGTCATGAGCCGAGTATAGAGGGCGAGGTTTTCCATGGGGGAATCGATGGTTGCCCAGTCGCATTGTCCCGGTGTTGTACAGTTAAAGCCCAACTCCAGCCGTCCGGCAACATCCAAGCGGAGTGATTCAGCTGCTTTGATGTTGCTGATCACCTCATCAAAATGCATCCGCTGATTCCGCTCTTTGGTTCTGCTGGCACTCAGGCGTCCAAAATAGTCCACTTCAACCACGGCCGCGGGATCGATCGGGTCGCAGCTCAGGGACATAAAACCGATTTCATTGCCGTTCTCATCGACTGCGATCGGGCAATAGCCCCAGCCCAGAATATCCTGCGGGTATTCAATCCAGCGTTTTTGCAGGATCGGCTGACCGCTGACCGCATCGCGCTTAATGTGGATCAGATCACCCAGGACAGCTCCACTACCACTCTCCTTTCCGGTTGCTCCTGAGTTTGGACCGCCTTTGGCAGCAAGTCCCAGTCCAGGTATCAGCAACAGCATCATCATCACCCCAAATCTTTGCAGCGTTCTCATCTTCGGCCTCCTTCAAAGAATCAACAGCATTGAGTGGAGTCTTCCCGGGCTTGATCTCCCTCCGTAACAGGAAGACCCTAATCGTGGCAGGCACAGTAACGCAATTCAGATGTGGCAGGTGGCATGACCTGGCTCAAGCAGGTCTGGTCATGACAGCGGGGGGTGTGGTGGGTTGTTGAACAAAACCATCAGTTAGAATAATAGCAGAAGTTTATGCCTGCTAGTTGGTTGTCATCCAGAAACTCTAAATGACAATAATTAAGTTTTCAGATTGGAAACGAGCAGTTTTCCGTTGTGGTAAGGAAATCAAAGGCTTGCGGCAATGGATAATCAATTCACCGATGAGCGTCATATTTTTTGATAATCAGCTTGGACAATGGGGCATCTGCCTCACTATAGGTTGCCGGATGTGCTTGGCTGAAGCTGCTGCCAGCTTTCCAGGCGCTGCGAATTGGGGGCGATGCGGCCGTTGAAATAGTGGCAGGCACGGTAGTAGAGCAGGTCTTCCAGCCAGAGTTTGAAGAAGGTGGGATCGGTACGCAGTCGGCGGAGCAGTTGCCATGGGGATTGTCGGAATTCAAGCAAGGGGGCGAACAGTTCCGAAGGGTCCCGGAAACATTCCCAGTCGCAGCGGCGACACGGGGTCGACGTTGCACAGCTGGTCGTGTCCAGTTCCCACATGAAACCGAGTTTCTCCTCTCCGCGATAACCGCAGGGGAAGGTCTGGCCGCTGGCACTGTCGACAAAGAAAAAGTCCTTGCCGCCCCGGCAGGGCGAGCTTAACTCTTCCTGCCCCTGGTACTGTTTGAGCAGGGCGTGAATGCTGCAGCGCGGGGTGAAAATACGCAGTTTGTCGCGGTGGTTCGGGATGCAGTCGGACAGGGCCTGAAACAGCTCCAGTTTTTCAGCCGTGCTGAAGTAGACGACTCGGTCGGCGGCGGTGGCGGCATAAATCGCTTTTTCAGGGGCCTGATCCGGCGCGCTGTACATGGGGTAGCAGACGTTGGCGATGGTAAAGCCGAGGTCGTGGACAAAACTGTAAAAGCGGTCGAAGCCGCGCAAGAAATCAGTATATTCGAGGCGTTCTCGATCGTGCTTGGCCCCGGCAAAATTGCGGTTGATGCCGAGGTTGGCGGAGAGGTAGAGGCCGCGCTCGGCAAAGATCGGCAGGGCTTTTTCAATGCCGCGCACCACCCCGGGCAGGCCGCGCATCTGTTCATGGGTGGCGACGTCCGAGGAATCGAGGCTGACCCAGATGTTGCGGATTGGGGTTGCGGCCAGTTGATCGGCGATGCGTCTGATCCGGTCGGTGAACCCGGCCTGATCGGAATCGCGGAACAGATAACCGTTGGTGCCGGTGCGAATGTAGCGGATGCCGCAGTTTCCCGCATAGATTGCCAGCTGACAGATTTGATCGAGGAACAGAAAAGGCTCACCGCCGGTGAAGGAGAGCGCCGAAATCCACTTGGCTGCGGCATGGCGAATGATCTTTTTGACCCGGGCTTTTTCCAACGTGGCGCGCTGGAATTTGTTGCTGATTCGCATGCCGCATTGGGGGCAGCTGGCGTTGCAATGGTCGGTGTATTGGATGACCAGCTGACCCGGGACGCGTTTTTTGAACAGCAGCCGACCGCTGACCCTGGCGGCGGCTGCGCTGTTGGAGAGGAACGCCATGGGTCAGTGAACCATCATATTGGACGCCAGTTTGAGAATTCGCTTGATAGACGACTGGTGCTGGCGATGATGGCGGGTGGGGGCGGGTTGGACCATGTCCTGGAGGATACTGTCCCAGGAAAAGCGTGTTTCGACCCGGCTCCGGGCGGCCGTGCTGAATTTTCTACAAAGTTCGCCGCCGCAGGCCAGATCGGTGAGCAGATCGCTGATACATTGCGCCCAGGGGGTGGCGCTGGCCACGCTTAGCGCATAACCGGTTTTGCCATCCTCAATGATCTCCTTGGGGCCGCCGATGTCCGAAACCAGAGCGGGCAAGCCACAGGCCTGGGCCTCGAGAACCACCATGCCGAAGGTTTCCGTGGTACTTGGGAACACAAACAGGTCGTGGCTGTTGTACAGCTTTGGCAACTGGTCGTAGGCAACCCGGCCGCGGAAATCGACGTCCGGCATATCGCTGCAGTCTTCCCGCAATTCGTCCAGATAGGGGCCGGTTCCGGCGATCGTCAAACTGACGTCAGGATGCATGATTCTGACCTGGCGGTAGGCGTGCATCAGGAAATCCAGGTTCTTGTCTTTGGAGATCCGCCCGACATAAAGCAGTTTGGGGTTCCAGGGACCGTTGTTGTTAGCTTTGGGTAACGGCAGGAAATGCTCGGTGCGCAGCCCGCGCCTGAACAGCTCCATATGGCGGTAGCGGTAGCCGCGCTGTTTGAGCAGCTGGATGTATTCGGTGGTCGGTACCAGCAGGGAGTCGAACTGATTGAAAAACCATTTGCTGTATTGTTCGATCATGTTGCTGATCGCCGGTTCATTGACAATCGCCTCCGCTTCCATGGTGAAGTCGGTGTGGTAGATCCCCTTGATCTCGGTGCCGAGCATCCGTCCCATGAGCATGCCGAGCAGTCCGACCGGGCCGGGCGTCGAAATATAGATCTCGTCAGGATTGTAGTCGTAGACCATTTTCAGCATTCGCAGCACTGACGGCATATTGATTTTCAGCTCCTGGTAATGGGGCAACCCAAAGCTGTACAGCGGCGGAATAGCCAACGTTGAATGGGGAAGCTCGCCCTGCTGCTGCTCTTCGGTCAGACTCGACATGATGCGGATGTCGTAGCCCTTTTCATCGGCCAGCCGACCGATGGTCTGCAGGGTCATGGAGACGCCGTTGAGATCGGTCAGGGTGTCGGTCAGCCAGAGAATCCGCTTGTTGCTCGGGGTGGCCTGCTTGCTCAAGCTGGCATCGAGATCGTTGATCAGCTGGCGGTCGCCGAACATGTGGCGGAAGGCGGAAAAGAACGGCACCGACAGAAAAACCCCGGGAATACTCGAAGAGAGGCCCTGAATGATGCGGATGATATCCATTTCTGCAATGTTGGTATTAAGGGATTCGAGGAGCGAGCGGAAGTACTGATCGGAAATGTCGCCGATGCACTCGTAGAGCAGGTCGAGGCGCGAATCGATATCGTCATGGTCGAGGGTCCGGCTGGTTTCCACCAGTTTGACGATGTTCTGGTAGATGGCGTTGTTCTTCTGCGATTTCATCTTACTCAGGCGCAGCCGGTCCTTGATGCTGAGGCGCTGGTCGCTGAACAGGTAGCGGGTCATATCGCTCAAGGTCGATTGGGCAAACGCGGTGCTTTTGTGCTGGGAGAAATCAAAGGCGATTTTGTAGATAGCAAAGGTCAGCCCCTGGAAATTGTTCTGCCGGCCGCGCGGTCGCAGTCGCCCCTGCTTGATCTGTTCGATGAATTCCTGCGGAGTTGCGGCCTCTGCCTCGGTGCTGGTTTTGGCAATGAAAAACCCGGCGTGATCGTCGGAGCCGCCGCTCAGGGCCTTGCGCCAGGGGCTTGGTCCCCAGGGTTCGATGCCGTGTTTCTGCTGCAGCCGGGCAATGTCCTCAGCCGTCAGCTCCAGCAAGACCCGCGACAGGACATCGTTATTGAGAATGCTGCGGCTGCCGTTGCGCCCTTCGAAGTTGTTGAACAGCAAGATCAGCTTTTCCAGATGATCGAGGGTCAGCTTGCCGTTAACCGAATAGGTGGCATGGGCGACCACGCAGGCAAGATCCTCTTGCTGGAGGTAATCGCGCAGCTTGTAGATATTCAGGCGTTTTTTCTGGATTTTGCTGAACTGCTCGCGGTCCAGGCCGTAAATCAGGATGTGGACCTTGCAGTTGTCCTCGGGAAAATAAGCGGTCGCCTCCACCCCGGTAAAGCAGTGTTTGGGATGCTTTTTGACCAGCTCCAGAGAGGCTTTGATGCGGTTGTGGTCGGTGATGGTCACAAAATCCATGCCCCGTTTGCGAGCCATCTTGTAGATCGTTTCCGGTTCAGTATAGGACTCGGAGGCACCGAGGCGCTGCAGGAACCACTCGGAAGGATGATTGGAATACTTGGAATGTACGTGTAGATCGGCTTGTGCCATCTTTTTTTCTCCATCATTGGCGTTTTTGTCTATTGTGGACGGGAAGATTAGGTGGGGATGAGGGGAGTGTGAGGATATGATGTGAAAGGGTGGATTTTTAGAGGGTTATGTGTAATTCGATGTTATGGAACAGGCAAAGGCAAGTTCGCGGAGATGCGACCCAGAGGACCTGATTTTGATTTATGTTGATAGAAACAGTCTAAAATCAAATTTATTAATGATTGTGTGGTTTTTAATCGATCAAAGCTTGAAAAGAACATACAAATTGGGCAAGTTATTTGGATCTTCTCTCGCATCAGCAGAAATCAACCGCCATGAAGGAGTTTTGCTTGCATTTTATCCTTGTTGAAGGCGCCCGTTTTTTTAGGCAGCCCTTATTCATAAAACTTTGGGTTTTACCCGTCTGGTGCCTGCTTGGTGTTGCCAAACTCAGTATTTTCTGCGTCCCGTTCAAAGTGTTGGCCAAATATTTAGGAGATAATGTCAGCAGTGCTTACTTCATCCCCTTACTAAATGGCCAGCAATGCCAGCGAGCGCAGCTGATCGGGCGTCTGGTGCAGGGGGTGGCACGTTTTACGCCGTGGGAGTCCAACTGTTTTCCCCAGGCTCTTACATCTAAGCTGCTGCTGAACCTTTATGGTATTCCGGCGACTCTTTTTTTCGGGCTGCGCCGTGACAATGATGAGATGCTCGCCCATGCTTGGGTAGCGGCCGGTCCTGTCGCCGTATGCGGTGGGCGCAGCTTTCAGCAGTATGCCGTAGTGGGCGCTTTCACCTCTTCCAAGGTGGGCGCGCGATGAAATCGCTCAAACAGCTGTGTCGCTTCAGACAATACCTGTCTCTTGGTCGCTTGCTGCTACTGTTCAGCCTGATGTTGTTTACCGGCCTGAGCGAAGGGGTTGGCTTGATTCTGCTGGTACCCTTGCTGCAATCACTTCAGCCCGGAAGCACAAATAACACGATCCTGACCCGTATCGCTGGTTGGGCAGCTGAGGTTGGGGTGACTCTGACCACAGAATGGTTGCTAGGAGTGTTGTTTGGGTTGATTGTTATCAGGTCTGTTGCCCTTTACGCTAAAGAACGAGTCAGCCTACGTCTGCAGTACAAGTTTGTCGATCAATTGCGCCACCGGGTATACTCCGGATTGCTGGCCATGGAATGGCGCTCTTTTGCACAGCAGCGGCGCTCTGATCATGCCAATACCCTGCTCACCGATATCAATCGCCTTGGCATCGGCTTCAATTTTGCGCTGCTGCTGCTGACATCGTTGGTCACCATGCTGGCTTATATGGTCGTTGCTTTGCAGCTTTCCTGGCCCGTCACCCTGCTGGCCCTGTTTTCCGGTGGTCTGTTGCTGTTATTGCTGACCGGTCAGCGCCGCCGGGCATTGAAGCTGGGTGAAGGGCTGAGCAAAGCCAATCAGCAGATGCAGGAAACGGTGCAGGAAAGTCTGGCGGGGATAAAGCTGGTCAAGATCCTCGGCCAGGAGGCCCGGTTTGTTGAGACATTTGCCGGCGCGGTTAAACAGCTTCGTCAGCAGCAACTGACCTTTCAGCTTGATACCAGCCTGTCACGAGCCATGTTTCAGGTTGGTGGCGCGGTATTGCTCATCGCCTATATGCTCGCCGGTCTCAAGCTGTGGCAACTGGAAGTAGCCCAGCTGTTGACCCTGGTTCTGATCTTTAGCCGCATGATCCCCCTGTTTATGAACGCACAACAGCAATTGCACCACTGTTTGCATGCTATACCGGCGGCAACCAGCCTGCTTTCTCAGCTTGATTATTATGGGCAGGTCGCAGAACCCCTATCCACTGCAGGAACAGGTTTAGGGCTGCACAAAGAGCTCTGTTTTGACCAGGTAGCTTTTTGTTATCCGGGTAAGGATCAAAATGCCCTGGCAGATATTTCGGTCGCCATTCCGGTGCATACAACAACGGCGGTTATCGGTGCCTCGGGGGCGGGGAAAAGTACCTTTGCTGATTTATTGATGGGGCTGCTTGAGCCGGTTGAAGGTGCCATAAGCGTTGATGGCACACTGTTAACGGGGGAACAGCGTATCCGCTGGCGACGTTCAGTTGCCTATGTACCGCAGGATGTGTTCCTGTTTCATGAAAGTATCAGGGACAATTTGCTGTGGGCCAAGCCAGATGCTACCGAAGCCGAGTTGCAGCAGGCTCTTGCGTGTGCCGCTGCCGATTTTGTCGCCACCCTACCCCAAGGACTCGACACCCAGGTGGGAGATGGCGGTATTCGTCTGTCGGGTGGCGAGCGTCAGCGCCTTGCCCTGGCCCGTGCCTTGCTACAGCAGCCGTCCCTGCTGATTCTGGACGAAGCGACCAGTGCCCTTGACCGTGACAACGAACAGCGCATCCGTCAGTCCCTGGAACGCCTCCATGGCGACCTGACTGTGGTGGTTATCGGGCACCGCTTGCCAACCCTGGAACATGCTGATCAGGTGCTACAGTTTGACCAGGGGCGGATCGTTGCCCAGGGGAGCTGGCAACAAGTAAGGCACCGAAACGAGAATATCGACTGAACCTCAATACTCAAGAAAAGGATTGTTGTTTTATAAAAAATTCTTTATTTTTGCCCAGTAACTTTTCGTTATTAATGTGGGTGATAAGGATAAGATTTGTACACTTAACCAGGGGATGATGATGATAGCAAACAATGAAAAAAAGTACGTCCGCAGTTCTGATCTGGTTGCTACCGATATGGATGGCGAGACGGTTATGATGAGTATCGAACGTGGTGAATATTATGGTATCAGCGGCGTTGGGTCACGAGTGTGGGATCTGTTGGAAAGCCCAGTAACATTGGAAACTATTGTTGCAACTGTCTGCGCCGAATTTGAGGTCGAGCAGGCGGCTTGCCAGACCGATATGGAGGGTTTTCTTGCTGAGCTTTGCGAGCATGAACTCATCTCTACGGTTGCTGGTTGATGAATTATTACAGCGCCTATAACCAGGCAATTGCTAGCGAACTCCTATTGCCAGAGCTCGTACCGCTGATAGACCAGTCTATCGGCGAACCAGACGTTACCATTAGGCTGGCCAAGGTCAGGGAAAACGGACTTGAAAAAGGTACCCAGCTCGGGCCGTTTTTGTGGGTAACTCAAAACAGCCTGTGGCTGCAAGTTCCGCATGTTGCCCGATTTCTGATTCAGAATGGCGCGGAGATTTTGATTGACCCAGAGCCCGGTATCGACGAAGACAGTATCCGTGTGTTCCTGCTCGGCTCCGCCTTTGGCGCCCTGCTCTTTCAATGTGGTTACCTGATCCTGCATGGCAATGCTATTCGCATAGGTGATCAGTGCATGGTTTGTGTCGGTCCTTCCGGAGCGGGTAAATCAACCCTGGCCGCAGGCTTCATGCAGCGTGGCTACCAGGTGCTGGCTGATGATGTGATTCCTGTCGATAACCAGTGCCGTGCCCTGCCCAGTTTTCCGCGCATCAAATTGTGGCAGGATGTGGCCGACCAGCTGGAGATTGAGACCCGTGGGCTGCGCCGCATTCGCCCCAATCTGGAAAAGTTTAATTTTCCTGTCAGTCAAGTCACGGAAGCACTTCCCATCCGCTGGGTTTACGTCCTTGGCACTGACCAAACCAAACAGATTAACATCGAGCCCGTCCGGGGATTTGAACGCTTTTTGCCCCTGCGTAATAACACCTATCGAATGCAGTTCCTGGAAGGCATGGCTCTGAAATCAGAGCACCTGAAGCTCTGTGGTCAGTTGGCCGGGCGGATTCATCTTGCTCATATGAACAGGCCTGAGCTTGGTTTTACCCTGGATGACATGATCGATAGCATCCTCGCCGATATCGAAGTGAACCCCTGATCATGGGTGGCATCTACTGGCAGGCATCCTACCCCAAATAGGGCAATACCTGGTTGCGCATCTTCCCGCAGAATCTGCGTGAGGACGGCACTGAACCGGTCAATATTAATGACTTGCAGACAGGACAGATTGCCAGTGACCGGAACTGGCTTGATGACGCTGGCAGTCCGTGCTAAGGCCTATGCTATTTTGACTCATATAGGGTGCCAGTTGCAGGCCTCTCGGACTATTATAAGTTGCTCTGTTTGCGTAAATAGAATAGTCTTCTATTGTCTCACTTGTTTCAGTACTTTTTATCAACAGCGATTGAAGCGAAAGGATGTCGGGATATGAATGAAGAGTTATCAGAAAATGTGGCGTTGGAGGACAATACAGAAGAAAAAAAGAGAGAAGTATACCGGCTTCCGTTAATAAAAGTAATCGAATGCGAATGCACAAAAACAGCGGAGAATGCAGGAACGGATAGTATGCAATTCCTCAGTTAAAGAAAATGAGAATAGCAATCACAGCATAGTGCCAAAAGCCAAGGATGGCCGATAAGAGGCTATTAAGAGAACGAGCCCTGCGAGACAACCGCCTGTGGCGGTTATCGTCGGGCAGATGCTTCGTCCGGGTATTTGAGGTCGCGTAAAATAGTTAGCCAGACCCGGGTGAACCTACCCTGGGTACTCACCCGGTTGCGCAGGCCGGCATGAAGCCAATCATACCAGCGCTGAACGTACTGCCGGAGCCGATTTTGATCGGCTCCTTGCTCATGAAGCCGGCGGGCACGTTGGCGCAAATATCACAAAGTTATCCATGAACCGCTGCTAGCGGATGCCACGGCGTTTTTCTTCGCAGGCGTAAGATAAAGCGCGCCCAACAACGGAGAGATGGCCCCCACCCGCAATCCTGCCCCAGTACGACAAGTGCCCGTATCCAGCGGCGGCAAGCCATATCATTGATGTTATAACGTAAGTAGTTTAGGCCCGCCTCCAATGGGCCCCAACTGCAGGTCGCTCTCAGACTATTATAAGTTGCTCTGTTTGCGTAAATAGAATAGTCTATTGTCTCACTTGTTTCAGTGTTTTTTATCAACAGCAATTGATGAGAAAGGACGTACGAGACATGAATGAAGAGTTATCAGAAAATGTGGTGTTGGGGGACAATGCTGAAGAAAAAAATCGTGAAGTATACCGGCAGCCGGCTTTAAAAAAAATTGAAGTAATGAAAACGAACGGAGATTTTACGAGAACGAATTTTGATAATATAGGGTTTAGTTAAGTTAAAACGTAATAAAATATAAGCCTAGCGAAGAGAGCCAAGGAAGGCTGAAAAGAGACGATTAAGAGAACGAGCCCTGCGAGACAACCGCCTGTGGCGGTTATCGTCGGGCAGATGCTTCGTTCGGGTATTTGAGGTCGCGTAAAACAGTTAGCCAGACCCGGGTGAACCTACCCCGGGTGCTCACCCGGTTGCGCAGGCCGGCATGGAGCCAATCATACCAGCGCTGAACGTACTGCCGGAGCCGATATCGATCGGCTCCTTGCTCATGAAGCCGGCGGGCACGTTGGCGCAAACGGGTCAGGCTTTGTCGGGAAGGGCGGAGTTTTCGACCGGGGTGCAGGCGATAGCCCAGAAAATCAAATCCTTTTCGGGTGCGGCCAATATAGCGTTTATCCGGATGTATGGTGAGTTTCAATCTGGCCAGCATCCGGTACATTGTTTTTAATGCAGCTCTCAACTTATGTCGGGTTGGCGCAAATATCACAAAGTCATCCATGAACCGCTGCTAGCGGATGCCACGGCGTTTTTCTTCGCTTACCATCAGCCGATTCAGAGGCGTGAGATAAAGCGCGCCCAACAACGAAGAGATGCCCCCCCACCCGCCACCATGCCCCAGTACGACAAGAGGCCCATGTGCCCGTATCCAGCGGCGGTAAGCCATATCATTGATGTTATAACGTAAGTAGTTTAGGCCCGCCTGACCGATGGGCACCAGCTGCAGGTCGCTCTCGGACTATTATAAGTTGCTCTGTTTGCGTAAATAGAATAGTCTATTGTCTCACTTGTTTCAGTATTTTTTATCAACAGCAATTGACGAGAAAGGACGTATGAATTATGAATGAAGCATTACTACAAGCTGCGGATTCGCGAATTAATGGAGAAGAAAAAAACGGTGAAGTATACAAGCCGCCGAGGGTAATCACGTTAGATTTTCATTTGACGGAGAACACGGGAAGAGGAGGTGGCCCCGATGGATCGTATGAGCTGAGTTAGTAAGAAGAGAAAGGGTAGCGGCGAAGTCACGGGACCCAAGGCCGGCTGAAAAGAGACTATTAAGAGAACGAGCCCTGCGAGATAACCGCCTGTGGCGGTTATCGTCGGGCAGATGCTTCGTTCGGGTATTTGAGGTCGCGTAAAACAGTTAGCCAGACCCGGCTGAATCTACCCCGGGTGCTCACCCGGTTGCGCAGGCCGGCATGGAGCCAATCATACCAGCGCTGAACGTACTGCCGGAGCCGATTTCGATCGGCTCCTTGCTCATGAAGCCGGCGGGCACGTTGGCGCAAATATCACAAAGTCATCCATGAACCGCTGCTAGCGGATGCCACGGCGTTTTTCTTCGCAGGCGTAAGATAAAGCGCGCCCAACAACGGAGAGATGCCCCCCCACCCGCCACCATGCCCCAGTACGACAAGAGGCCCATGTGCCCGTATCCAGCGGCGGCAAGTTATATCATTGATGTTATAACGTAAGTAGTTTAGGCTCGCCTCCAATGGGCCCCAACTGCAGGTCGCTCTCGGACTATTATAAGTTGCCCTGTTTGCGTAAATAGAATAGTCTTCTATTGTCTCACTTGTTTCAGTGTTTTTTATCAACAGCAATTGACGCGAAAGGATGTCGGGATATGAATGAAGAGTTATCAGAAAATGTGGTGTTGGGGGACAATGCTGAAGAAAAAAATCGTGAAGTATACCGGCAGCCGGCTTTAAAAAAAATTGAAGTAATGAAAACGCAAGCAGGAGGAATGCAAGCGAGTTCGGATTTTTCCAATTTCAGCTAAGTTAAAACGTAATAAAATATAAGCCTAGCGAACAGAACCAAGGCCGGCTGAAAAGAGACTATTAAGAGAACGAGCCCTGCGAGACAACCCCCGGTGGCGGTTATCGTCGGGCAGATGCTTCGTTCGGGTATTTGAGGTCGCGTAAAACAGTTAACCAGACCCGGGTGAACCTACCCTGGGTGCTCACCCGGTTGCGCAGGCCGGCATGGAGCCAATCATACCAGCGCTGAACGTACTGCCGGAGCCGATTTCGATCGGCTCCTTGCTCATGAAGCCGGCGGGCACGTTGGCGCAAATATCACAAAGTCATCCATGAACCGCTGCTAGCGGATGCCACGGCGTTTTTCTTCGCTTACCATCAGCCGATCCAGAGGCGTAAGATAAAGCGCGCCCAACAACGGAGAGATGCCCCCCCACCCGCAATCCTGCCCCAGTACGACAAGTGTCAGTATCCAGCGGCGGCAAGCCATATCATTGATGTTATAGCGTAAGTAGTTTAGGCCCGCCTCCAATGGGCCCCAACTGCAGGTCGCTCTCAGACTATTATAAGTTGCTCTGTTTGCGTAAATAGAATAGTCTATTGTCTCACTTGTTTCAGTGCTTTTTATCAACAGCAATTGACGAGAAAGGACGTACGAGACATGAATGAAGAGTTATCAGAAAATGTGGTGTTGGGGGACAATGCTGAAGAAAAAAATCGTGAAGTATACATGCCCCCGAGGTTAAACAAATTAGAAAACAAGAGGACAGAACACGGAGGGGCCGTGGGGGGATTGGACGGGCCGTTCGCAAGTTAGATATGCACGAGAAAGGGTAGCGGCGAAGTCACGGGAACCAAGGCCGGCTGAAAAGAGACTATTAAGAGAACGAGCCCTGCGAGACAACCGCCTGTGGCGGTTATAGTCGGGCAGATGCTTCGTTCGGGTATTTGAGGTCGCGTAAAACAGTTAGCCAGACCCGGGTGAACCTACCCTGGGTGCTCACCCGGTTGCGCAGGCCGGCATGGAGCCAATCATACCAGCGCTGAACGTACTGCCGGAGCCGATTTCGATCGGCTCCTTGCTCATGAAGCCGGCGGGCACGTTGGCGCAAATATCACAAAGTCATCCATGAACCGCTGCTAGCGGATGCCACGGCGTTTTTCTTCGCTTACCATCAGCCGATCCAGAGGCGTAAGATAAAGCGCGCCCAACAACGGAGAGATGGCCCCCACCCGCAATCCTGCCCCAGTACGACAAGAGGCCCATGTGCCCGTATCCAGCGGCGGTAAGCCATATCATTGATGTTATAACGTAAGTAGTTTAGGCCCGCCTCCAATGGGCCCCAACTGCAGGTCGCTCTCGGACTATTATAAGTTGCTCTGTTTGCGTAAATAGAATAGTCTATTGTCTCACTTGTTTCAGTGTTTATATCAACAGCAATTGACGAGAAAGGACGTATGAATTATGAATGACGCTTTACTACAAGCTGCGGATTCGCGAACCAATGAAGAAGAAAAAAATCGTGAATTATACAAGAGCCCGTGTTTAAAAAAATTCGACACTAGGATTACAATGTATGGGCACACGGCAAATGCAGATTTGATGGAACCAGAGTCGTAACAAAAGCATGGGTAGCCGCGAAGTCACGGGAGCCAAGGCCGGCCGATAAGAGACTATTAAGAAAACGAGCCCTGCGAGACAACCGCCGGTGGCGGTTATAGTCGGGCAGATGCTTCGTTCGGGTATTTGAGGTCGCGTAAAACAGTTAGCCAGACCCGGGTGAACCTACCCCGGGTGCTCACCCGGTTGCGCAGGCCGGCATGGAGCCAATCATACCAGCGCTGAACGTACTGCCGGAGCCGATTTCGATCGGCTCCTTGCTCATGAAGCCGGCGGGCACGTTGGCGCAAACGGGTCAGGCTTTGTCGGGTTTCCTTGCGTGGTTGCAGGGAACTAATGTCTGTTTTGAATATCACGTTGCTTCTTAAACTTATGACCGCTAGCATAGCACGCATATCTTGAGTCGCACAATCAACCAACCATCCTAACCGATGCCAATTATAAGAGATCATTATGAGTCAACCCCAACGGCAGCTGCCCGATACCGTATGTGATTGCCAACAGGCTTTCGGTGTGCAGCTACCCTGGCCTGTCCCTGCTTATCAGACGCCCGCAGAGCACGTACCGGAAGTTGATCCGGCTTTTCATTTTGTCCCCCATGTCTGCACGGCTATTTTGGCCGGCTTTGCCCAAAACCGCCGGGTGTATCTGCATGGACCCCACGGGAGTGGCAAGTCGTCGCATATTGAACAAGTTGCAGCCCGTCTCAACTGGCCCTGTATCCGCGTAAACCTGGACGGTCACATCACCCGCGCCGATCTTATTGGTCGTGATATGGTGGTTGTGCGTGGCGGTGTGCAGGTTACTGAATTTGTCCCCGGAATTCTGGTCTGGGCTTTAGAAAACCCCGTCGCCCTGGTTTTTGATGAATATGATGCCGGCCGGCCGGATGTTATGTTTGTGATTCAGCGCCTGCTGGAGACGCAAGGGAAGTTGACCCTGCTCGATCAGAACCGGGTGATCACTCCTCATCCCGCTTTTCGCCTGTTCGCCACCGCCAACACCGCTGGTCAGGGGGATGCTTCCGGGCTTTATGCCGGTACCCAGGTTCTCAATCAGGCCCAACTCGACCGTTGGCCCCTGGTTGCCGAGTTAGGCTATCCGCCTGCGGAACAGGAACAGGCCATCTTGCGCGCGCGGATTGCAGGTCTTGATGAGGTTACAGCCTTGGGGATGGTCAAGCTGGCCAACCTGTGCCGCCAGAGTTATGCCCATGGTGACCTGTCCATCCTGATGTCGTTGCGCACCCTGATCAATTGGGCTGAGAACTATGATCTGCTGGGCTCTTTAGACAGCGCATTTCGTCTGGCTGTTCTCAATCGCTGTGACCAGGGCGAACGCCGCCTGATTGCCGAACTCTATCAACGCTGTTTTGCGCAGGAACTGACAGCTGACAGCCATGCCAACCTTAACGTCTGAAAAAGCAGCTGTTGCCCTTGCTTGGCAACGTGCCTACGCTGGACAGCAGGATAATTCCCGAACTGGCCCGGCAGAACTGCAAGGGCGCAGTGACCGGGCGGCCAGCGATGCCGTTGCCGCTTGGGTAAAATGGCAGGTTGCTCCCCAGTCAATCTGCTTTACACCCACAGAAGCTATCTGGTATGGGTTGCTCGAACGTGCCCGGGTCGAAACCCTGGCCAGTCGTGAGCTGCCCGGGATCGCTTATAATCTGTCAGACGTGACAGCACTTCTGCCAGCCGGTGAATTACCGGCCCGGCTGTTTGAGGTGGCTCGCGCCATTTTTAGCGGTGCTGATAAGTTCGTACCCATTCTTCCCGTCAAGCCAGTTGTTCAGGGAGAGTCTGGTCAAGGTAAAACGAGTTTACTTGTCCGCTTGCGCAAACGTTTGCGGCCGACAGCAAAAGGTTCGCAACCAGAGCGCGACACCGGTTCTTTCAGCTCGCTTTCAGATGACGAGGTAAGGTCTCTTATCCAACAGGCTGCGCCACTGGTGCAGCAGCCGGAAGCGTTCGCTCTCACCCTGCAGCCTCTGATCCATTGGCTGGCAATCAATATTCCTGCTGAATTGCCGCTGGAACTGCCCGGCATGCCCATGGCCAAGCCTTCCGAATCAGAGGAAGGGGGCGATCTGCTTGTGGATGATGAGGCCATCCACGAGCTTGAAGGTGGTGACAGAGAGGCTGAGCAGGCAACGCAGCAGTGGCCCGGGTACCGTATTTACACAACCAGCCGCGATGAGCTGCGCACCGCGGCCAGCTTTTATCACCCCGGTGAACATCCGGCAGTGGAAAAACTGATAGGTCCGCGGCGGGAGCAGGTTCTTCGCCTTGCGCGTCGCTTGCAGCGGCGTCTGATGGTCGCACGTCAACGCACCTGGAGCTATGATCTGGAAGAAGGGCAGCTCGACAGGCGCAGATTGGCCCGGCTGCTGGTCCCCGGTAATGGGCGGGCGGTGTTTCGCCAAGAAAGCGAAACACAGGTTCCAGAGGCCTGCGTCACCTTGCTGGTGGATCAGTCAGGGTCCATGAATGCTAAGCGGCGCCAGATGGTTGCCATGGCGATTGACCTGACGGTTCAGACCCTGGAAAACTGCCGGATCGCCTGCGAGGTTCTAGGATTTACGACTCGCTATGGCAAAAGCAACCCACTGGTCACGGCCTGGCGTGCGTCCGGCAGCCCTGTGGAACCAGGCCGTTTGAACGCCCTGCGCCATATCATGTATAAACAGGCAACACAACCCTGGCGCAGTTGTCGCCCTTACCTGGAGTTGCTGCTGCGGGATGGCTTCGGCAAAGAAAATATCGATGGTGAAGCTCTCGACTGGGCGGCGCGCAGGCTGGCTGCAAGGCCGGAGACACTGAAGGTTCTGATGGTGTTGTGTGACGGCGCCCCGTTTGATAGTGCCACTGGCCAGGCGCATGATCGTTCCTTTTTGGAAACTCATTTACGCCAGGTGATAACGGCCATCGAAGCGAGCCCGATCCACCTTGCTGCCATCGGCGCCGGGCAGGATGTCGGGCGCTTTTATCGTCATGCCCTGACGTTGCGTCATCAGGATGATATTGCACAGGTTCTGTTTGAGCAGCTTGGGGATTTATTGACGAGGCCCAGGAACGCTGACCATAAATCATTGCGCAAGGTCTAAAAAAGTACATAAATTAATTGTTATAGGAGATTACATCTGCCATGAGTGCCATTGCCGGTTTGATCCGTTTTGATAGTTCCAGTGTTGATAGTGCGACCATTGAGCGGATAGAGAACATTCTCAGACCCTACGGACGGGATGCCCAGCATCATTGGTGCCAGGGGGGGGCTACTTTTATTCACACCCTGCTGCGCACCACCCCGGAGGAAAGCCTCGACCGGCAGCCCCTCTATCACGCAGCCAGCGATAGTTGTCTGTTGTTTGACGGTCGCCTGGATAACCGCGAAGACCTGAGCCGGGAGCTGGGCCTGGATGTCGCCGCCGCCGCTTTGTTGGCCGACAGCGACCTGGTGCTGCAGGCCGTTCTGCGTTGGCAGATGGACGCCGTCCACCATCTTATCGGCAACTTTGCCCTGGCTTGCTGGTGTGAACGTGAGCGAACCTTGTGGCTGGCCCGTGACCCGCTGGGTTTTCGCCCTCTGTTCTGGCATCAGCACAATGGTTTCTTTGCCTTTGCCTCCTTGCCCAAGGCCTTGTTTACCATTCCGGGAATCTCCCGGGAACTGAGTGAAGAGCGTCTTGCCGACCTGTTACTGCTGCTACCGATGATTGGCCCCGAAACCTTCTTCAAGGGGATATACCGGGTTGAGCCGGGACAGGTCCTGATTCTCAAGGACAACCAGGTCACCACCCGGCGCTATCACTCCTTTGATCCCAAGAGGGAAATCCATCTGCCAAGCGACGATGATTACTTGCAGGCTTTTCAGGAACGGGTCGAGCAGGCGGTTGCCAGTTGCCTGCGCAGTAACGGTCCTATTGTGTCCCATTTGAGTTCAGGTTTTGACAGCTCTACGGTAACGGCGCTGGCTGCTGCTCAGTTAGCAAAGCAGGGCCAACGTTTGACCGCTTATACCGCAGTTCCACGCCCAGGTTTCAACGGTCTCGAAACCAGAGGACGGCATGGCGATGAAGGCCCTGTGGCCCGAGTCCTGGCTGAAAAGTTTGCCAATATTGACCATGTTCTCATCGACACTGTCGGCACCTCGCCCATTGATAACCTGCAGGACAATATTGAGGAACTGGATCGTGCCCCCCTTAATCCCTGCAATATGGTCTGGGGTGAGGCCATCAGTGCTGATGCTGTCAGACGCGGAGCCCGGGTGCTGCTCACCGGGCAGATGGGGAACATGACCATCTCCTATACCGGAGAGCAGTATCTTCCGGCCTTGTTGGGGAAAGGTCAGCTGGTGCGTTGGTGGCAGGAGGCCAGTGCTTTGAAAAAAGCCCAACCACACCGGCGCTGGCGCGGTTTTGCGGCGCAATCACTGGGACCTTATCTGCCTGCTTGGCTGTGGGCGCTGATTGAGAAATACCGGAACCGGGGGTGGCATATTTCAGACTATACAGCGATTCACCCTGACTTTCTTAAAGGTGTTGGGCAGGAGCGAATCCATTATTCCCAGTGGGATACCAGTTACCGCCCCTGGGCTGATGGCCGGCGCATGCGTATCGCGGTTTTGAACCGCCTTGACATTGGGGAACACTGGCTTGCTGCCAACCATAAGGGGCTGGATATGCGCGATCCGACCAGTGATCTGCGCTTGATTGAGTTTTGCCTGGCTGTGCCCGACCACCAGTATCTGCGTAATGGTCAGACCCGCTGGCTGCTCAAGCGCATGATGGGTAATATCCTGCCCCCACAGATCCTTAATGCCACCACCAAAGGGCTGCAGGCGGCCGACTGGTATGAGAGTGTTGTTGCTAGCGCGGATCGCATGAAAGAGCTTTTGAAGCAGCACCAGGCTCATGGCAAGATCGGTCAGTATCTTGATCTCGAAACCGTGTTGAAGGATCTGGAAGAACTGCCGGATTCTGGCTGGGAACAAGATCGCGTGATGAAAAAGTACCGGCTTAAGCTGCTGCGCGGGTTATCAGTCGCCGAGTTTATTCGCTATGTTGAGCCGGATAATAGCTGAACTGTTATCAGTGGGAGAATGAGCACTTGGCGGACAATTTCACTTTTGAACTGTGGAAAAGACACCCAGATAATATCAGGATATCACGTATATGCGTAACGACCAAAATTTACTCCTCGACATGCTCTCATTGAACCGCCAGGTTTCTGCTGCAACAGTAGCGGCTATCACTACCGAACGCTGGCAAGTTTTATTAGATATGGCAGCAATGCACCGGGTCGCCCCCCTGCTTTACTGGCGTCTGATCAAGGAGCGGCAGCTGAGCCTGCCCCAGGTAGTAGTTGAGCGTTTACAGGAGAGCTACCGGCAGGCAACGTTTCGTTCCTTGCAGATTCAGGCCGAGTTGGTTGCCCTGGCCAAAATACTTACACGGGAAAAGATCGATTATATGGTCCTGAAGGGGCCCTATCTTGCGTTTGCTATGTACCCCACAAGCGCTTTGCGTCCCATGCGCGATATCGATATTTTGGTCTCGGAGGAGCAGATCCATCAGGCTTATCGGCTACTCCTTGACGCAGGCTATCACCATCCTGAGCATTATCAGCATGTCAATCCCCAGTCGTTTCTGGAGCTGACCAAGCATTATCCCGGCCTGGTAAAGAACAACGGGACGGTCATGATCGAGTTGCACCCCAGGGTTCTGGATCCGGATCTGGGGCGAGGTAAAGACCCGGCTCAAGATGCAGCTTTATGGCAAGGCGGCGAGTATTTAGCTATTGCTGGGCACAACATACCGGTGATGTCTGCAACCGATTTATTGCTGCATCTGATTATCCATGGTTGCCATGACCATCAGTTTAATAATGGTCCCTTGCTCATGAGCGATATTGATTGTCTGCTGAAATCCCGGTCCGTTGATTGGCCGCGGTTCTGGCAGCAGGCAGAGCAGTTTCAGGTTAGCAGGGGGTGCCAGTTGACGTTGACTATGGTTGAATATTTTTATGGAAGACAAAAGATCGAGTGGCTTCAGGGGGCTGTTTTTGACAAGGAAAATATTGAAAGAATCGTACCGGAACTCTCTTTGTTGATGCTGCAGAACTTTAATTTGCGTGTTCGGCTGGCTAGCCTTAAAAACGATTTATCGTTGCGTGGCAAAATTCATTTTTTGCGGGGCAAGCTTTTTCCGACCCCGGAACGTCTTGGTCTGTTCTATTCCGTCAAAAAGAATTCACCGTGGCTTCCCTACTACTACCTGCTGAATATTGGCAGGATTATGAAAATAATCCCTGTCTACTGGCAGGTCAGTAATGCTGATGATGGTGACACCATGCAACTGACAGCTTTAAAGGGGTGGCTTGGTAACGAAGCAAAGTAGTTTTAGACAAACAGTTTCTGAACAATCTCATCTGCTAGTTTTTCCGTATCACAGCAGCTGTCGAGGTGAATTTCCGCTTGTTCCGGTCGCTCGTAAGGGGAACCAATGCCGGTGAAGTTGCTGATTTCACCGTTACGGGCTTTTTGATACCGCCCTTTGGGATCACGCTGTTCGCAAATTTCCAGTGGTGTATCGACAAAAATTCCCACAAATTCCCCTGCTTCCAACAACCCTCTGGCCATGTCCCGTTCATTTTTAAAGGGAGCAATAAGCAGGGGGCGCTGCTTGACCGATGTTCTCACCTCTGAGGGCACAGAGAAGAATTGGAATACTTGGAATTTACGTGTAGATCGACGTGAGCCATCTTGTTTCTCCATCGTTGGCGTTTTTACTGATTATGGAGAGTTGGATTAGTTTTCATCTGGAAACGACCCTTTTCCGCTGTGGCGGCGTCAATCTGCGGGGTTTCTTGTGCGGCGTAAAGTACTACGCTTCCGCGCAACCCCTTGATTTCCTTGCCACAACGAAAAATTGATCGTTTCCAATCTGAAAACTTAGCCGTTGCTCTTCGGAGTTTCCGGATGGCAACTAGATTAGGCGCAGATGAGAGCCATGTAAGAAGATGATGTGCCCGGGCGGGCGGCCTGGTGTCGTTGCCCGGCAGTCCGCCGGTCAGGCGACCCGCACCGGTGCCAGCCGTCCCTGCTCCTGCTTTGGGCTGTACTGGCGCTTCAACCACGAACTCAGCCCATCCAACCCCGGAAACAGGACCCGCTCCGAAATATTGGCCTGATCAAGCTTGTCGCGGATTTCCCACTTCAATGGTGCCGGAATGACGATTCGCCGCCACAACCCTGGGTGGCCGGCCAGCCAGTTGTCCAGGGCCTGCCCGGGGTCGGGCATGACGCTGAACAGGGCGTACTGGTTGGTAATCCGGTCATCAATGGACGGGGGTTCGAAAAACAGGGCAAAATTCTGTTGGGCCGGGGCACTGAACTCCTGCAGGCTGGCCTGGGTGGTCGAGAGCATCTCCACGGTGAAGACGTTGGCCCCCTCCTCTTCCAGCTTCTCCATCAGGTGGCGCGGCAGCAGCTGGTGGGTCTGCAGGTAGTTGACCGCCCAGATGACGCCGTCCGTAGCAAAGCGCTCGATATTGGCGGTGGCAAAGTGCAGCGCCACATAGGGGGAATAGGTCCAGTCAAGGAGCCGGGTCGGTAAGCCGTAGTGCTGGGCCACGGCCAGCCAGTGCCAGACCGAGTCTTGCTCAACCACATTGCTGCGCGCGTATTTTTTAAAATTGCGCAGCAGGTGGCGTTCCAGGCTTTGATAGGGCCCACCCAGTCGCATCAGGGTGGTCTCAAGCCGGTAAGCGCTGTCCGACAGGCCACGAAAGGCATAACGCGAGCGAAACCGGCCCAGGTCACAGTTCCAGGCATCTTCAAACAGCTCATCCTGCAGTTGGGCCCAGCTGTTGACACGAATATCGTTGGCCAGTTCGGGCATGGTCAGAGCAGCTCGCAGGCGGCATTGGCCAGGGGCGACCGTTCACCGCGGGTGAGGACGATGTGGCCGGCCAGCGGGCTGGCACGGAACCGTTCGACCACATAGGTCAGGCCGTTGCTGGAGGCATCGATATAGGGATTGTCGATCTGCTCCGGATCGCCGGTAAGGACAATCTTGGTTCCCTCCCCGGCGCGGGTGATGATGGTCTTAACCTCGTGCGGGGTCAGGTTCTGTGCTTCATCCACGATCATGTACTGGCGCGGGATGGAGCGGCCGCGGATATAGGTGAGGGGCTCTACCGAGATAATCCCCAGGTCTTTGAGTTCCTGGTGGCGGCGCTGCTTGCTCTTGCCGGAGCCGTCATTGAGCAGCAGGTCGAGATTGTCGTTGATCGGCTGCATCCAGGGCGCGAGCTTTTCTTCCACATCGCCGGGCAGAAAACCGAGATCGCGGCCCATGGGAAAGACCGGCCGTGATACCAGCAGGCGTGAATAAGAGTTGGCTTCGGTGACCATCTGCAGGCCGGCGGCCAGGGCGAGCAGAGTTTTGCCGGTCCCGGCTCGGCCGAGCAGGGTCACCAGGTGGATGTCCGGGTGGGTCAGTAGTTCCAGGGCGAATTTCTGTTCCAGGTTGCGCGGGGTGATGCCCCAGAAACCTTCCTGCGGGGCGGTTTGCAAGGGCAGGACCGCGTTGCTTTTGGGATCATAACGGCCGATGGCCCTCTGGCGGTCGTTGTCCAGCGCATTGAGGACCAGGCAGGTGTGCGGCGGGGGCGGATCTTCAAAATGGCTCAGTTTCTGTTCCTGGAAGAAGCGATCGATCTGTTCGCTGACCAGGTTATAGCGCAGCATACCGGTGAAGAGGTTGTCCAGGGAGACCTTGCCGGTTTCATAGTCCTCCACCGGCACGCCGACGGCATGCGCCTTAATACGCAGATTGATATCCTTGGTGACCAGGGTGGCCAGCCCCTGGCAGCGCTGTTTTTCCTGCAGAGCCAGGGCTAGAATCTGATGATCGACGCAGGGGGTGCGTAGTTCCTGTGGCAGCTGGTCGAGACAGCTGTTGCGGGTAACCACCACCCGCAGTCGGCCGCCGTTGGCCAGTGGCACCCCGCCGTTGGTCAGAACCCCTTGCTGACGCAGTCGATCCAGTTCCCGCGATACCTGGCGGGCATTGCGGCCGTTTTCACTACCGTCTTTCTTGAACCGGTCGAGCTCCTCAATGACCGGGAGGGGCAGAATGACTTCGTTATCTTCAAAGGAAAACAGGGCATTGGCGTCGTGGAGCAGGACATTGGTATCGAGCAGGTAAGATTTTCTGGTCAAAGGGATCCTCCTGAGAATTTTTATTGAGCATGGCGGGACATTGTTAAGAAATGATGTGAAAGTTGAAAAAACTAAATTGGTAGATATTAACAGGATACTGACACAGGGTTAATCAAGGCCACATAATCCCGCCATATGGTTCCGCGCATATTGCAAAGGAGAACCATTTGGCCATGTCAAGAGCCCTGAAAGCCCTCTCCTCCTCCAGCCGCCAACTGCCGGCTGATCTGGAGAGTTGTTTTGCCGCCCTCGGTCTGACTGCGGGGGAACATCCCACCACGTGCCTGCCGTTCACCAGCGGGGACATCACCGCCGGGTCGGAAACCGAACTGCAGGCGGTCGTCGTCGGTCGCCGCGAGCAAGTCGACCTGCCCCAGGAGATCGAGCATTCCAGATTTTTCGCCAATCTGCAGCGCCGCACCCGCAGCGGGGAGACGCCGGAAAAGCGCCTGGCCGAGCTGCAGGAATATCTGTCTGCCGCCGGCCAGCAGGTCTGGGAGAACAGCTGGGTGCGGTTTCCGCGACGGTGCTTGTCGAACTATGCGGAGAAGATTTTCAACCATGACCTGCTCGCCGACAAGAATTGTCCGGCGGCAGGGAAACGGAGCGATGCGGCGCGTTTCCAGGCCCATGGGGACAACGGCGAGCCCTATTTGCGGGTGCCGGTCAGTTATTTGCTCAAGTTGGCCCTGGCCGACCTGCTCGGCAACCAGAAGTTGCCTGCGGAATTGCAGCGGGTCGGTGAGGGGCTGCTGGAACACTATCTGAGTGACAACACTTCGCCGGAAACTTTCTCTTTTCACGTTGAGCGGCTGGTTCCGGAGCGCGGCATGGGCGCGGCCCTGGCCCGTGAGACCGCCAAGCGCTATCTGCTCACCCAGCTGTTGCTCAACTATGCCAATCATCACTTCGGGCTGCTGGAACGCGGCCAGCGGGCGCTGATCTATTTTGCGCCGCATCCGCCGCTGCGCCAGAAGGCGCTCAACGACATGGTCCCGGATACCTTCTACCGGCAGCTGTTCATGAGTCCCTGCCTGTCGGGCTGGAATCGCGGCGAGGGCAAACACAGCTACATGGAGCTCTGCCATCAGGTGCTTAGCCGCAGTCAGCTCAACGCCGTGGCCAAACTGCGGGAAGCAGGAATCATCACCAACAATCTGGTGGTGCTGCCCAACCTGTCCAATACCAGCCTGTGCAACAACGGTGTGCATGTCAGCCTCGGCAGCCGTCAGCTGAGCGCAGCCTGTGCCACAGGAGGGAGCTACGGCCCGGCCCAGGAAAAATACCTCGGCGATCTGGGCTGCAAGATCATGGAGCATTTCCTGCCCCTGTTCGTCACCACCTACAGCGCCGCGCCCTACCGGCTGGCCTTTGCGGATTTCCATCCCGAAAAGGCCCTCGGCTTTCTCCCCCATCAGCTCGATTTCACTCACCTGCGCATGCTCTGGCGGCGCTGGAAGAAAAAAGCCAGCCTCTCCTTCTTCGGTCATGCGCTGACCCCCTTCGGTCCGCCCCGCTTTGACCGATTGCTCAGTCGCTGTTTCGCCATGCGCGGCGACCTGGTCCCGGATCTGCGGGTTCTCGACTATCCGCTCTGTCTGCTCAGCAGCGAACAGAGCCCGGCTTATGACGGCCGACTCGGCAATCAGGAGCTGCTCAAAGAAGACCTGGCGGACATGGGGGTGTTCGATCGACAGATGTCGCTCTACCAGTTTTTCAAACTGCGCGAGTATGCCGGCATGGGGTTCAGCGGTTTTGAGGGACGGCATTACAGCCTGTTCCCCCATTTTGAAGATGATCTCGGGGCAGCCACCAACCTGCAGTTATTGATCACGGCCCTGGCCTTCAAGTACATGTTCACCGGCCAGGTGCGGCATCGCTACATTCCGGATACCCCGTTTGTCGAAAGCGAACGGCGGCAGATCTTTTTCGGCATGGCCATCGGCATTCCGACCTTTTATGTGCTGAAGAACACCCGCAACCGGTTTTTGCTGAAAATTCTCAAGCGTACCGGCCGGGTTCGGAGCAGCCGGCGTTATCCCGGCTATCTGCGGGTTTACCATCAGGATTATTGCAAGGCCCTGCTTGCTCTGCTACGGGAAGATGCTGCCGAACTGATCGAAATGTTCGGCTTTACCGGACTCCTCAACGACCTGCAGCTGCGCCTGGAGCAGCCGCAACTGCATGGGGCGGCCGGGCGGCTGGTCCAGGGGATGACCGGCGCGGCCTCGAAGAATGCCTTGCGGCTGGAGGCCGCTGACTTTAATCGGAGTATGGAAAAATATTATCGGGAAAACTTGCGCTGCGATCATATGGCGCAGGCTTTCGGAATCTTTCGGCGGGACCTGCAGCAGCTGGAAAAGGAAGGACAGGCCCCGGGTTGCGGCCACCAGCTGCTTGCCGAACTGATGCAAGGCAAAAGCGTTGAGCGCTTTGCCAAGGCGATTGAAGAGGATCTGCTTAACGACCAACTGGGCTGCCAGCCGCTGACCCGGCTGCTCAACCTGCTGCTGTTGAGCGAATACCACGATCGGCAACAGCTTTGTCCGCAGCCCCGCAACAAACAGGAGCCATATGAATCTGACTCATCAATACATCGAACGATCCAGCGGGCGCATCTGTGACGAACCGCTGTTCGGCGATCGCATTGTGCGCTGGCTGTACCATCCCGTGCGCGAGAATGCCCCGCGGCTGTTCAAGCTGCTGACTGGTTCCAGGGCCTCCCAGGTTCTCGGATTTCTCAACTACGACATGATGCTCGGCACCCGGATCTGGGGGCAACAGCGCTTTCTGAGCGAGGTCGGCGGGAACCCGGCGGAATGTCTTGATCCACCCCATAGCCTCGACACCGCACGCAAGGTTTTTGAACGCAAGATTCGCTACTGGGAATGCCGGCCGCTGCCGGAATGTGCCGAGGCGATCGTTTCGCCGGCAGACGCGCGGGTGATTGTCGGTTCCCTGAGCGGGCTGCCGACCTTGGAGATCAAGAACAAGTTTTTCACCCTGGCCGACCTGCTTGGCAACCGCGAATGTCTCGATCGTTTTAAAGACGGGGATTTTGCCATCTTTCGCCTCACCCCGGATAAATATCATTACAACCATGTGCCGGTCAGTGGCAAGGTGGCTGATATCTATGAGCTCGATGGCAGCTACCATTCCTGCAATCCCCAGGCGGTGGTGACCGAGGTGACTCCCTTTTCCAAGAACCGCCGGGTGGTCACGATCATTGATACGGATGTCCCCGGTGGCAGCCGGGTCGGTAACGTGGCCATGATCGAGGTTGTGGCGTTGATGATCGGTGAGATCGTCCAGTGCTACAGCGCGACCCGCTACGCTGATCCGCAGCCGCTGGTCAAGGGCATGTTCCTGCATCGCGGCAGCCCGAAAAGCCTGTATCGGCCCGGCAGCAGCACCGATGTTCTGCTGTTTGAGCCGGGGCGGATCCGCTTTGCCGACGACCTGCTGGCCAATCAGCGGCGGCAGGATGTCCGGAGCCGCTTTTGTGCGGGATTTCAACAGCCCTTGGTGGAAACCGATATTCCGGTACGTTCATTGCTGGCCCTGCCGGTCACGCGGGACCATGAAAGAGGAATGACCGATGATCAATGAACTGTTTGTACTGATTCTGCTGGTGCTGTTCGGCGCCATGCTGGCCTGGGGTTTTCGGGTGCTGCCACGCAACGGCTGGCAGATGCTGGCTACCCTGCCGATCCGTCCGCTGGGTAACGGCCAATGGCAGGGTATCAATCTGACCTGGTACGGCCTGCTCACTGCCAATGCCTATCTGGTGGCGCTGACGCTGCTGATCATTCTGCTCGGCGCAGCCCGGGTGCCGCTGTCCGGGGTACTGCTGGTCGCGGTGCTGCTGTTGGCTTTGTGTGTCCCGGCCTCGCGGCTGGTCGCCAAGTTGGTGGAAGGCAAGGCCCACACCTTTACCGTTGGCGGCGCGGTATTCGTCGGAATTCTCGCCGCTCCCTGGCTGGTGCTGCTGGCCGGACGGCTGAGCGGAACACAGTTGCCGGTGCTGCCGGTACTGGCTGCCATCGGCATCGCCTACGCTTTTGGTGAAGGCCTGGGCCGGCTGGCCTGTATCAGTTTTGGCTGCTGCTACGGTAAACCGGTCGCCCAGTGCAGCAGTCGGGTGCGTAAGTATTTCCGCCGCTGGCATTTCGCTTTTCATGGCGAGACCCGGAAGATCTGTTATGCCAGCGGGCTGGAAGGAGAACCCGTGGTCCCGGTGCAGGCCTTGACCGCCCTGCTCTATGTGCTGACCGGATTGTTTGGGATCGAGCTGTTTTTAAAGGGGTTTATGGCCGCAGCCTTTATCTTGACCCTGCTAGTGACTCAATTGTGGCGGGTGTTTTCTGAATTCCTGCGCGCTGATTATCGGGGCACGGCCCGCTTTTCCGCCTACCAGTGGATGGGCCTGGCGGCGCTCCCTTACGCCCTGGTCTGCGTTCTTTATTTCCGTACCGCTGCGGCCACAACTCCAGCTCTACCTCAATTGCTGCTCGGTCTTGCCGATCTGTGGCAGCCGGGGACCCTCCTGTTTCTCCAGGGGATCTGGCTGGTGCTGTTTATTTATACCGGGCGCAGCAGCGTAACCGGCGCCAGCCTGAGTTTCCATATCCACCGTGACCGAATCTGAGCCCGCTGCCGGTGGCACTCCCTGGCGACGGGTGCTGGCCGGGCAGCTTCGGCAGGGGCTGAGTCCGCAGCAGGTCGCCTTGGCGCTGGCTTTGGGTGGTACCCTGGGGTGTATGCCGCTGCTCTGGGGGACCAGCTTGCTCGGTGCCCTGCTCGCCCTGCGCCTGCGCCTCAATCTGGCTCTGGTGCAGCTGATCAATTATCTTTGCTATCCACTCCAGATCCTGTTGTATATCCCTTACTTGAAAGGGGGGCGCAGCCTGTTTGGCGCCGCCCGGCTGCCGGCCGACCTTGAGCAGGTTGCTGGCTTGCTCAAGAGCGATCCGCTGACCCTGCTCAGCCAGCTCTGGATTGCCAATTTGCAGGGGCTGGTTTTCTGGCTGGCGACGGTGCCGTTCTGGTTTGGCGGCATCTATCTGCTGGTGAGCCGGATTTGCCAATCAGGCGGCCGGAACGATGGGCAACGCTGCTGCTGAGTGATTGGTGTAGCTAAGGCCGAAAAAAAAGACAGCGGCCGCTCCCGGTTGTCCCGGAAGCGGCCGCTGGTGTTCTTGTGGAGAAGCTGACTTCCCCCCCTCAATGTGTCACAAGGTTTTTAATCAGGATCAGGCCCCGCTGGATTTACGCAGTTTATCCATGGCGATTTTGATACTGATCCGCAACCGCTCCAGCACATCGGCGAGGTGGCCGATTTCGTCCTTGCTGTCGACCTTGATCGGCTCATCAACATCCCCGTCGGCCAGCTCGGAGGCCCGTTCGGTCAGTTCGTTGAGCGGACTCAGCGATTTGTTGACGATCAGCCGCACGGCAATGAAGGAAACGATCAGGATCACCAGCATGGTACTGATGATGTGGAGCTGGAGGATGTTCTTCTGGTCATTGGTTTTAACCATCGACATGGCGATCCGGAAATTACCCCAGTGCTTGTTCTTGACCATGATCGGTGAAGAAACGTCCCAGGCATACTGCCCGGCTTCACGCTGGTAGAGTTCCTGCAACTCTTTGGGCAGGTCAGTGAGGTTTACCTGGTCGGGCACCATTTCATATTTCTGGATAAAGCCGTCTTTGGTATTTGCGGCGGCCTGTTTGGAGATCGAGTCGTTGAGGATCTGCTTGGTCCGGTTGCTGAGGCTGTCGACCTTTTCATCCCAGGTCAGGGGATGCTGGAATCTGGTGTTATGGGTCGGAATATAGCCGCTTCGATCAATAGCAACGGCGCGGACAACACTTTCATCCTTGAGGAACTCGTCCTCTGCGGCAAGCAGCGCCTTGTCCAGATAAAAGTCGTATTTGGAGTGGTATTTGGGCGGATTGAAGCCAGGAATCTCTTCATAGTTGGTGTCGAAAACGGCCGTGGAGGTGAGGATGCCGTTATCAATGGCTTCCTCCAGGATCATGCCGGTGATCTTGGCACCCAGGATCGATTCCATGCGGGCGCGATCCAGCACCTGCTTCTCAAGAACCTGGCTTTGGTTCTGGCAAATGAAGTATGTGCCCAGAATCATAATGACCAGGAGGATCAGATTGACATAGATCGTAACCTTGCTACTGATTTTTTTAAACATCATTATCTCCACATTTTTCTATAGGGAAGTTGGAAAAGGGCCTTGGCAAAACAGCTGGAATGGATCACGGATTTGCAGAGGGGCCCTGCTCCAGGGAGTCATCGAACACCTTAAGACTGATAGTTTTTGTTCAATCAATATATCGATGAAATTGAATAGACAATTCCTTGAGATTATAATTATTTTTAACGATAGTTTGAAATTTATAATTTGTTTGAGTCAATGTTGTCAAGTCATTTATCTATTCTCTTGGTCTTTTTACGCTGGTTTAGCCTGGTTCCTTCCCGAAAAAACTTTCTGCCGTTAGATTTAAACCTAACGTGGCATTTTTCAAGTTAATTCGTTTCTGTCCGGAAACCGCCCTTTTCCGCAATCTCGGCGTCAATCTACGCATTTGATTGTGCGGCGTAAAGCACTACACCTCCGCAGAAATGCTTGATTTCCTGGACCTTGCGAAAAATTTCTGGGTTCCAGATCAGAAACGTTACAGTACCCCACCGAAGTTTCCAGATGGAAACTAATTCGCTACTGGCGGGCGAGGATCTCGCCGGCCGTTGACAAATCGGGCCGCAGTACCCGACGGGCCGTGATCGAGTCATGACCGGGGCATGGATTTATGGCTTGCGGAACTGCCAACGCCAACAAATTGCGGCGGGAAAACGTTGGCAGAACAGCTGGCGGCAATAAATACCATAAAAGAGATGTGGTAAATAAAATAGAACTTGACTGAAAAGATAAAGATAGATATTTTCCTTAATACGTAAGTTGTCTATTGTTTAACCACAGCAAAGTGAATCCCTTACCTGTCAGGAGGTTAATGATGAATCAGGTGTTTCAGGATAATTCCTTAACCATCGGCCGTACGCCGTTAGTGCGACTGAATCGGATCGTCGGCTCAGAAGGCGCGACGGTATTGGCCAAAATCGAAGGGCGGAATCCGGCTTACAGCGTCAAGTGCCGGATCGGTGCCAACATGATCTGGGACGCAGAGAAGCGCGGGCTGCTGGGGGCGGGAAAAGAATTGATCGAGCCGACCAGTGGCAATACTGGCATCGCCCTGGCTTTTGCGGCGGCGGCCCGGGGTATTCCGATTACCCTGACCATGCCGGAAACCATGAGTATTGAACGGCGCAAAGTCCTCAAGGCGTTCGGAGCCAAGTTGGAACTGACGCCGGGGAATAAAGGGATGGGCGGAGCCATTGCCCGGGCCGAAGAGATTGCCGCGGCCGATCCCGAGCGTTACCTGTTGCTGCATCAGTTCAACAACCCGGCCAACCCGGAGATCCATCAAAAAACCACCGGCCCGGAAATCTGGGAAGCGACCGAGGGGAAAGTCGATGTGCTGATTGCCGGGGTCGGGACCGGCGGCACCATTACCGGGATTTCCCGCTATTTTAAACAGGACCGCAAACATCCCCTCCACTCGGTCGCGGTTGAACCGGAGGAGAGTCCGGTCATCTCCCAGCATTTGCGCGGCGAATCGCTGATTCCCGGACCCCACAAGATCCAGGGCATCGGCGCCGGTTTTATTCCGGCCACCCTCGATCTGGAGGTTGTCGATCAGGTCGAACAGGTGAACAGCGACGACGCACTGGCCATGGCCCGTCGGCTGGCCCTCGAGGAGGGGATTCTCTCCGGGATCAGTTGTGGCGCGGCCGCAGCCGTTGCGGTGAGACTGGCAAAACGCAGTGAATTCAAAGGGAAGACAATTGTCGTGATCCTGCCCGATTCCGGGGAGCGGTACCTGTCCTCGCCACTGTTCGCGGATATTACAGCGTAGTCTGGCGGAACAATTCAGCGGTGATACCCCATTTTGGGAACGGGGTGACGATCCATCGAGCTCAGGGAGAACGCTTTGAAAAACGGGCCTTGTTACCATCTTCACACCCGGCTGGCCCAGTTGGGTAATCACAGTGATCCGGCGACCGGGGCGATCAGCTGCGCCATCACTCCGAGCGCCACCTTCCGCCATCCCGCCGTTGGCCAGTCGACCGGCTTCGATTACGGGCGGAGCGGCAATCCTACTCGGCAGGTTCTGGAAGAAGGCCTGGCCGATCTGGAAAATGGCGCCCGGGGCTTGGCATTTTCTTCCGGAATGGCGGCGCTGACCACCTTGTTATTGCATTTCCAAAGTGGTGACGAGCTGCTGCTGTCACAGGATCTCTACGGCGGAACCTACCGGGTGGTGGACGGCATTTTTACGCAGTTCGGGCTCAAAGCCAGCTATGTTGATACCACCGACACGGCTGCGGTCAGCGCCGCCGTAACCGCGCAAACCAGGGCGCTGCTGGTGGAATCGCCGGGGAACCCACTACTGGGGGTGGCGAATCTGGCGGCCCTGGCCGAGCTCTGTCAACGACGGAAGCTGCTGTTTATCGTCGATAATACCTTCATGACGCCGCTACTGCAGCGGCCCCTTGAGCTGGGGGCGGATGTGGTGGTCCACTCCGCGACCAAGTTCATGGGCGGGCACAACGATCTGTCTGCCGGAGTGTTGGTTGCACGCACTGCGGAGCTGGGTGAGCGGTTGTATTTTCTGCAGAACAGCACCGGCGCGGTGTTGTCCCCGCAGGACAGCTGGCTGCTCATCCGCAGTCTGAAGACCTTGCCGTTGCGCCTGCAGCGCCAGTGTGCGACGGCAGCCGAACTGGCCCGCTGGCTGGATCAACAGCCGCAGGTGCTGCAGGTCTATTACCCGGGCTTGCCCCAGCATCCCGGTCACCAGCTGAGTTGCAGGCAGGCTACGGGGTTCGGGGCCATGGTCAGTTTTCGGGTGGATTCGCCGGCGCGGGCGCGGACCCTGCTGGAGCGGATCCGACTGATCTCCTTTGCCGAGAGTCTGGGTGGTGTGGAATCGTTGTTGACCTTGCCGGCAGTGCAGACCCATGCCGATATTCCCCGGGAAGAACGTTTGCGGTTGGGGATCGACGATTGTCTGCTGCGGCTTTCCGTGGGGATCGAGGAGGCGGAAGATCTGCGCCACGACCTGGAGCAGGGGCTGGCCGGTTAACAGCGGTGGCTGCCTGGCCAGCCTATCGTGGCCGGGCACAAGGAGAGATCGATCAGGCGACCCGGGCTTGCTGGCACTGCTCACGGGCCAGCAGGTTGATAATTTTCAGTTTAATAAAACAGTCCTCAGCCTGCAGAAAGATTTTTGCGCAGGCCCAGGCCAGGGAGCGCTCCGGTTCGTCCCCGGTCATCCTGGCGAAGGCGCGTTTGCCGTTAAGGGCGACTTCGGCCTGCGGCTTGAGGATCTGTCCGAGCAGAAATTCGTTGTCAAAAGCATCGAGAACCTGCTGCAAGGTCAGTCCCGGCTGGCTGCTGCTGACGATTTCAATGGGCGCGCGTTCCACCAGTTCGAGCAATTCGCGAATCGCCTCCCGCGGCATTTCATTAATAATGTCCGTATCCAGATGTTCAATTTCCTTCATAAATAAATGTCCTGTCTCTGGCTGTAGAGCTGTTCTTGGTCAAATTTCAATTGAGTCATTGTCCCGGCTGACTGTTCAATCCCGATAAGCAAAGGGTTAGGAACCGATAAGTTCTGCCGGGAACAGCAATTCTGAGTGCCGTCTTTGCCGGTTGCCCCGGGGCGGATCCTGAACGAAACCCTAATTCAACCCTGATAATCACCTAACAGTTTGTTGAGACAAGAGGGCCTTCTGAACAGTGTGATGTGAACGAGGGCAGTTCTGGATTCTGGGAGGTGAATACGAAAAGCGTAAAATTGGCCGAGTTAGTAGAGTTCTCACACGTTGCTAACATAAATCTAACAAAGGGAGTGCATTTTTGCCCCCAATTGTTAGCAACGAAGATTATTTACATGTCGATATTAAAAGGAGATTAATCAATTATGAACAAGCGCCTGAGCATTTTTTCCAAGGGCCTGGCCCTGACACTGGTCCTGCTGACCGCTTCGGCCGGAGCTCTGTTTGCGGCCCCCATCAAGGTTGATGTCAACCTGTCCGATTACGTCAAGGTCGAAGGGGTTGCCGGTAACCTGAGCAGCGTCGGTTCCGATACCCTGAACAACATGATGACGTTCTGGGCGGAAGGATTCCGCAAAAAATACCCCAACGTCAATATCCAGATTGAAGGCAAAGGGTCCAGTACTGCTCCGCCGGCGTTGATCGAAGGCACCAGCCAGCTTGGTCCCATGTCCCGGAAAATGAAGAATAAAGAAGTCCAGGCTTTTGAGTCCAAATACGGCTTCAAACCCACCACCATCGGTGTCGCTCTGGATGCCCTGGCCGTGTTCGTCAACAAGGACAATACCCTGAAACAACTGTCGATGACTCAGGTTGATGCGATCTTCTCCAAAACCCGCAAGCGTGGCGGCGCAGAAGACATCACCACCTGGGGTCAGCTCGGCCTGGGCGGCGACTGGGCCAATATGCCGATCAGCCTCTACGGTCGTAACTCGGCTTCCGGCACCTACGGTTTCTTCAAAGAGCACACCCTGAAAAAAGGCGACTACAAGGATACCGTGAAAGAGCAACCGGGTAACGCCTCGGTGGTTCTGGGCGTCACCGAAGATAAAGGCGGCATCGGCTACTCCGGTATGGGTTACGTTACTTCCGGTGTGCATGCCCTGCCCCTCTCGGACAAAGATGGTGAAACCGCTTACCAGCCCAACTACGATAATGTTCTGAGCGGCAAGTACCCCCTCGGGCGGATGCTTTACGTCAACGTTGTCAAGGAGCCGAACAAGCCCCTGCCGACCCTGGTCAAAGAATTCATCACGTATGTTCTGTCCAAAGAAGGTCAAGAAGTTGTGGTCAAGGATGGCTTCCTGCCATTGCCCGCAGCAGTTGCCAAAAAACAGCTGGCTCTGATTAACTGAGCGGCCGGGAAAGGTTATTTGATAACCTGTTCAACCGACAAGCCCTGTCCCTGTTTTGGGGCAGGGCTTGTTGTTGCGTCAAGGTGATGTGAGAGATATGAATCCAGCGTTTCTTAAAAAAATCAAGCGGAATGATCGGATCGCCAAGTGGGTTATTACCGTCGGCGGAATGGCGATCATCTTCAGTGTCATTTTTATTCTGATCCTGATCGCCAAAGTTGCCCTGCCGCTGTTCGGGTCGTCTGATATCCGCCTGGTTGCGGATTTTCAAGTCTCTGGAGACTCCGATCCCGCCAAGGTTATGGCGGTCGGCATTGATGAATACCGGGAAACCGGCTATGCCATCGATAAAACCGGAACGATCCGCTTTTTTGATCTCAAGAACGGTGCCACGCTGGACAGCTTTCAGCTGAACAGGGACTCCGCTGCAACGCAACCGGTCGCGGTAGACACCTATGGGCGCCTGAATCATGTTTTGCTATGGAATGACGGCAGCCTGACCGTGGAAGAGGTCAAGTTCTTTCCGTTCTTTGATGAACAGAACGGCAATAAGCGCAGCATTCACCATAAAATTGTCCATCTTGCCGATTTTCCGGCTCCAGCCGAGGGGCTGCCGCAGACCTCGCTGGCGCGGGTGAATGAGGATGGTCGCCGGGTGCGGGTTGACCTGAATCGGGACGGCACCCTGCAGCTGGTGATGGTTGAAGAGCAGGAATCCCTGTTGGGGACGACCGAAGAGGTCGAGAAGTCATACCAGCTCGACAACGACGCGGCCGGCAAGATCACCGCACTGACCATGAATACGGCCGGCACCAAGCTGTTTGCTGGAACCGACCAAGGTGAAATTTTGCGCTGGAATCTGGAAGACGTGGATGAGCCGGTTCTGGAGGAAACCACCCGGGCCTTTGCGGATAAACGGAAAATTACCGCCCTGGCCATGGTCTACGGTGGGGTTTCTCTGGCCGTGGGTGACAGCGAAGGACAGTTGACCACCTGGTTTACCGTGCGCGATCCGGACAACGGCTGGAAGTTGACCAGAATCCATAATCTGAAAGCGCATAGCGGGCCGATTCGCAGGATCATTCCGACCCTCCATGACAAGTCGGTGATCAGCTATGCCGATGACGGTATCCAGATCAGCCACATGACCAGTGAGCGCTTTTTGGGGGCGATCAAGCATCCCCAGACCATCAGCGATTTCGCTTTGAGTGTCCGTGGCGACGGTCTGATCGGCCTGACTCGGCAAGGGCATATGGCGGTTTGGTCGCTGCATATCCCGCATCCGGAAATCAGCTTTAAGACCCTGTTCGGCAAAGTTTGGTACGAAGGCTATCCGGCACCGGACTATGTCTGGCAGTCCTCTTCCGGAACCGATGATTACGAGGCCAAGCTGAGCCTGACCCCGCTGATTTTCGGGACCCTCAAGGGGACCTTTTACGCCATGCTCTTTGCGTTGCCGCTGGCGATCTTTGGAGCCATTTACACCAGTCAGTTCGCGCGCCCCAAATTCAAGGGGGTTATCAAGCCGGCGGTCGAGGTGATGGCCGCAGTGCCGACGGTTATCATCGGTTTTCTGGCTGCCCTGTGGCTGGCCCCGCTCATTGAGCGCTCCCTGGGCTCCATGTTCCTGAGCCTGATTCTGATCCCCGCGGCGCTCATGGTTAGCATTGCCATCTGGCAGGCGGCCCGTAAAATCGAGCCGTTGAAACGGGTCGAGCGCGGTTATGAATTCCTGGCCGTAGTGCCGGTGGTGATTATGACCGTCGCCTTTGCCGCGGTGCTGGGCTCGGGTCTTGAGAATTGGCTATTTAACGGCAACCTCAAGCAGTGGTTGTTCAGCGAAGCCGGGATTCGCTACGACCCGCGTAACTGTATCATTATCGCTTTTGCCATGGGCTTTGCGGTGATTCCGATTATTTTCACCATTGCCGAAGATTCCCTCTCCAATGTTCCGCCGAGTCTTAAGGCGGCGTCCCTGGCCCTCGGCGCCAGCCGCTGGCAGACGGTCTGGCGAGTGATTCTGCCCTCAGCCAGCCCGGGTATTTTTGCCGGCACCATGATCGGCTTCGGCCGGGCGGTAGGGGAGACCATGATCGTGTTGATGGCCACCGGCAACACCGCCATCATGGACTGGAGTATTTTTAACGGGATGCGACCGCTGTCGGCGAATATCGCGGTGGAAATACCGGAAGCACCGGTGGATAGCTCTCTTTACCGGACCCTGTTTCTTTCGGCCGTGATTCTGTTTTTGATGACCTTTGTGGTTAATACCGTTGCCGAGATTGTCCGCCAACGTCTGCGGGCCAAGTACGGTCGTTTTTAGAGGATATTATGGGCAAAACCAAGGAAATGAACAAATACTGGCGGGTCGGCGAGCCGATGGTCTGGCTTTCAGCGGCCGCTTTATCCGTGACTCTGCTCAGCGCCATCGTGCTGTTGATCGTGATTATGGTCAACGGGCTTGGTGTCTTCTGGCCTTCCGATCTGCAGGAACTGCAGCTGAAAAACGGCACCCGGCTGGTTGGTCAGCTGATCCAGACCATCCCGACCGCGGATGAGAGCGGATTGCGCCGCCAGTACAAGATCGCCAACCGGGATCTCTACGGCCTTGATTTCCGCTGGATCGATGAGGCGCAGATCGTCAGCGAGGATACCCCGGCCAATGTCCTCGCCCTGGAGCGGGTCGAACATGGCGATTTTTACGGGTTCCTGAAATCTCTCCAGCCCCCTGCCGGTCATCCGGCGGCTGCTACTCTAGCCGGTTTGCAGCAGGCCCTGGCCACAGTGGCCAAGGAAAAAGGCGACCTGTCCGAGCTGGATAGCAAGCTGAAAGATATCAGCTACCAAATGGAACAATTACGCCTTGAACTGCTCAAATACGACTACAACAAGGTTCCCCAGAATGACCCTGACCGGATCGAGGCGATTCAGGAGCAGCAGATCCTGAAGAATGAATTCTCCAGCCTGATTGAGGTGCAGACCAGCAGAACCACCAAAATTCGTCAGGCCAAGGCCATGTTCGCTGATGCTAACGGGCAGGACAAAGAGGTTGTGCTGGCCGACATCGTCCAGGCCTACGCGCCCAACCAGATGTCGAAATTCGACAAGTCGATTTTTTACCTCAAGAAGCTCGGGGAACTGTTTGTCGGCCAGCCCCGCGAATCGAATACCGAGGGCGGCCTGTTTCCGGCTATCTTCGGTACGATCATGTTGATTTTTGTCATGAGCCTGTTCAGTTTTCCCCTTGGGGTCATCGCCGCCATCTACCTGCGCGAATACGCCAAGGAAGGCCTCCTGGTGCGCATTGTCCGCATCGCGGTTAACAACCTGGCCGGTATCCCGTCCATCGTCTACGGGATCTTCGGGCTCGGCTTTTTCATCTACGGCATCGGCCACACCATCGACACCCTGTTCTTTCCGGAACGGCTGCCGACCCCGACCTTCGGCACCGGCGGGCTGCTCTGGGCCAGTCTGACCTTGGCCCTGTTGACCGTGCCGGTAGTGATCGTCTCCACCGAAGAGGCCCTCGGCGCGATCCCCCGCGAGATGCGTGAGGGCTCTTATGCCCTGGGGTCGACCAAATTTCAGACTCTGGTGCGAATCCTGCTGCCCATGGCCTCGCCGGGGATCATGACCGGGCTGATTCTGGCCATGGCCCGGGCAGCCGGCGAGGTGGCGCCGTTGATGATTACCGGGGTGGTTAAGCTGGCCCCGGCACTGCCCATCGACGGGCACTTCCCCTACCTGCATCTGGAGCGCAAGTTCATGCACCTTGGCTTTCATATTTACGACATCGGCTTTCAATCGCCCAATGTCGAGGCAGCCAAGCCGATGGTTTTTGTCACCACCTTACTGTTGGTGATGATCGTGCTGCTGATGAGCAGTATCGCTATCCGCCTGCGCAACAAGATGAAAAAGCGTTATACTTTTGGAACTTTCTAGGAGAGCCATAGAACCATGAAAGAAGTGAAGATAGAAAACCCCATTGTCCAGGTCAATAACCTGCGCTTTTTCTACCCCGGAAACGCGCGGGCGCTGCATGGCATTGATCTCAGCTTTCCGGAAAAGCAGGTGACTGCCCTGATCGGGCCGTCCGGCTGTGGAAAGAGTACCTTGCTGCGCTGCTTCAATCGCATGAACGATCTCATTGACGGTTGCCGGGTCGAAGGCGAGGTTCTGCTGGACGGGGAAAATATTTATGACCGCAGTACCGATATCATCGAACTGCGCCGCCGGGTGGGGATGGTTTTTCAGAAGTCGAACCCCTTTCCCAAATCGATTTACGAAAATGTCATCTACGGCTTGCGGATCGCCGGGGAGTCGGACAAGCGCCTGCTCGATGAGCGGGTCGAGACCTCCCTGAAAGGGGCCGCGCTTTGGGATGAAGTCAAGGACCGCCTTAATGAGAGCGCCCTCGGCCTGTCTGGCGGCCAGATGCAGCGCCTCTGTATTGCCCGGGCGATTGCCGTCAACCCGCGGGTTATTCTCATGGATGAGCCCTGTAGTGCGCTTGACCCCAAATCGACTGCCCGAGTCGAAGAACTGATCGGCGAGCTGCGCGAGGACTTCACCATTATCATTGTTACCCACAACATGCAGCAGGCCGCCCGGGTTTCCGATTACACCGCCTTCCTCTTTGAAGGCAACCTCATCGAATTCGGTTTGACCGATCAATTGTTCGTCAAACCCCGCAGTAAGCAGACAGAGGATTACATTACCGGACGTTTCGGTTAAGCGAACCATTTGAAAGGACAAAGGCAATGGCTGTATTGATTCAGTCGGATCTGGAAAATTTAAAACGGCGGTTATTGATTCTCAGCGCTGAGGTTGAAGAACGGGTTCAGCAAGCTGTTATGGCGTTGCTCAACGGCGATGCTGAGCTCGCCGACAAGGTCAAAAGCGGCGATGGCAAGATCGACAATCTGGAAATCGAACTGGAGGAAGAGTGCCTGAAAGTGCTCGCCCTGCATCAACCGGTTGCCAACGATCTGCGTTTTATCGTTTCGGTGCTCAAGATCAATAACGACCTCGAGCGGGTCGCTGATTTCGCTGTCAATGTAGCGGAGCGGGCCAAAGACCTAAGCGGAGTCAACCGCATCGAGAGTCCCTATGAGGTCAAGAAAATGGCCGATATGGTCAAGGATATGATCCGCTCTTCCCTTGACTCTCTGATGAGCCAGGATGCCGAACTGGCCAGGAAGACCATCATGATGGACGATGAGGTTGATCGCCTGCACCGGGATAACTTTGCCAAGGTCAAGAAGGCCATTCTGGTCGATACGACCCACCTGAACGCATTGGTCTATTACCTGTCGATTTCCCGTTACCTGGAACGGATGGCGGATTTGGCAACCAATATTGCCGAGGATGTTGTTTACCAGATCGAAGGGGAAATCATTCGTCACGGCGGTTTTCAGTAGGTTCTTGCAACAACCTGATTGGCCCCAAACCCTTGTGAACCGGCCAGGGGTTTTTAAAGCCACCCGCCCGGGTGGCTTGTCGATTCCCGGCAAAGTCCGTTAAGGGCTTTGCCGGTTTCCTTTCCCAGCTGTCGTGTTTTTCTTTCGCTTGAACCCATTTGCCGCAGGCTTGCGTGCAGCTTCCCGGGCGGCGTCCGCTGTCGCCCTGTTTCCTTCCACTGTGCTGTGCTTTATCGCTTTATACGGGCGCGGAATCTTGAGAAAAAGACAAGCATTTAATAACTCTAACATTTTCCAAATATATCTTGTTTATGAATAGCGAAAGGTTCTGCGAACGACTTTTCCTATTAAAAATTCTGCTTTGGAGTTCCTGCGATGAGAATTGCCACTCGGCTGGCCCTTGGTTTTGCTGTTGTTATCCTGTTGTCCCTGATGCTCTATGCGGTCTTCAGCTGGGGGACGAATGATATTCGGACCGCGCACCGACAAACCGAAGTTGCCCTGACTGCAGCCCGGGCCGCGGCCAAGCGCTCAGCCCTGGTCGACAGCCAGCTCAAACGGATTGAAAGCCTGCGCACCGCGTTGAAACTGTCCTCGGTGCAGGTACAAGGGGAGATGTTGATGAATGCTGCGACCCTCGATCTCGGTATCCTCGGCAAAGACAGTCGAACCTTGGCGGAATTTATCAGCGGTGAAACCGGAGCGGAAATTACCCAGTTGCTTGGTCAAAGCAACGACTGGCTGCAGCGGGTTGGCCAGGATTACCAACACCTGCAACCCTTGGGAGAGGAGTTGGAAAGTTCCTGGCGACCGCGCCACGAAGGACTTGCCGAAGCCTTGGGTGATTTGAAAAAGACCCTGCTCAACTGGAACCTGCAGGTGACCAATATGCTTTTTGTGCAGAGTTCCCTGGGCGAGTTGATCTATGAAAAAGAGGCGGATACGCCGGTCGCCGAATTCATGACCGGGCCGATCTACCAAAAGTTTTCCGAGCAGGTTCCGGAGCTGAAAGCGGCCTTTGCAAGCGCCCAAAAGCCTAATCAAGCCTTGTTTGCAGGGGTTGATCAGCTAGACACCCTGGCCATGATGGGGCAGTGGGAAAAAGCTCGCTTGCTGTATCGGGATATTTTCCCGGTGAATATCAAATCCATAATCGTTGAGCTGGACAAGGTGATGACCCTGGAAAATTCCATCATGCATCAGCAATCGAAAGCCGGTGCCCTGCTCCATAACGACCTGCAGCCATTGGTGACGGATATGGATTCCGTGCTGCGTGGTATTGCCGAGCAGTTACAGCAATTACAGGATGATGCCGGGATCGCGGTGGCCAAAACCGCGGAGGAGGTTCTGGCCGGCAGCGCGCAGATCAAAGTACGCCTGGCCAGCATCGACCTGACCGGCAAGGTTTTGCTGACGCTGCTTATTGCGGTCGGTCTGCTCAGCCTGATCCTGACCACGCGCTCGGTGGTCCGGCCGATCTCGGCCATTGTCGCCATGCTCGACGGCATGAGCCAGGGGCAACTCGACCGGCGCTTGAAGTTACGCCGAAAGGATGAATTGGGGCACATGGGTGCGGTACTTGACCAGTTCGCCGATCACCTGGAACATGAAATCCTCTCCGCTTTCAACCATCTGGGGCAAGGGGATTTTACCTTCAAAGCGAAAGGTTTGATCCGCGAGCCTCTGGAAGTGGTGAATGATTCCCTCAACGACTTCATGGGCCAGATCAGGGAAGCCGGGGCGGAGGTGTTGGATGGGGCGGAAAAGATCTCCGCATCGAGCCGTACCCTGTCTGCCGGCACCGGTCGCCAGTCGAAGGCTCTTGACCAGTTGGCCGGAGCGATTGCCAATATCACCAGTCAGTCGGAAGAGAACAGCCGGAGCGCGGCAACCGCGGATCAATTGCTGGGCGAATTACAGCTGGCGGCCCGAAGCAGCCGGGAAGAGATGCAGAACGTGGTCGATTCCATGCGGAATATCAACGCGGTCAGCCTTGATATCGGCAAAATCATGAAAGTGATCGATGAAATCGCTTTTCAGACCAACCTGTTGGCCTTGAATGCAGCGGTTGAAGCGGCCCGGGCCGGGCAGCACGGCAAAGGGTTTGCCGTGGTCGCCGAAGAGGTCCGCGGGCTGGCCAACCGGAGCAGCAAGGCCGCCGGGGAGATTGCCGACTTGATCGGCGGGTCACAGGATAAAATCAGCTCCGGAGTGGTGCTGGCCAAGGATACGGCGCTTTCTTTAGAACAGATGACCGAAAAAGTCAGCAAGATATCTGTCCTGGCCGCGGAGATTGCGGCGGCATCCCAGCACCAGGTGGAAGAGATCAGCGCGGTTAATACCGCCTTGGAGCAGATTGACCGGGTCACGGAAATAAATGAAATCTCAGCCACCGAGAGTTCGATCGCAGCCGATAATCTTAATCAGCAGGCTGGCCAGTTGCAGCTGATGCTGGAACGCTTCAAACTGTCTGCCCGGTGCGGGCGGGGTGATGATCAGGCCGGTGTGCAGCAACGAGAGCCGCAGCTGCTGCTGAGCCGGGTGGCGTGATATAAACCCGGTTGCGCCCTCCCTGCTTGGCTTCATAAAGAGCCTGGTCCGCCGCTTGGATGAGACGGTCGAGAATATTGTCCCCGCTTGAATCGATACAGGACAGACCGCAGCTGATGCTGAGGACGCCGGCGGTGGCCGCACCGCGGTTTTCGATGTGGAGATCGGCCACGGCCCGGCGCATTTTCTCCGCCAGGGAATAGGCGCCGTCCATGGGCGTATCCGGCAGGACGATCAGGAATTCCTCCCCACCGTAGCGGGCGACCATGTCTGCGGGCCGGTGAGTCTGCTCCTTGAGGCAGCCGGCAACCCTGATCAGGGCCTCATCCCCGGCTTGATGTCCGTAAGTATCGTTGAAGTTTTTGAAGTGGTCGATATCGATCAGAATGATGGACAAAGGGGTTTTATCACGCACCGCCCGCTGCCACTCGCTGGTCAGATACTCATCCATCCGCCGGCGATTGGGAATGCCGGTCAACCCGTCCCGCCGCGCCAATTCTTCCGCCGCCTTGTTGGCAACCTCCAGTTGTTCTCGCAACAGGTTCGAATGGTTGATCTCTTCGCGCAATTGTTTGACTGTGGCTGAAAAAATCTGGGCATGGGCGATCAGCAATTGATGGACGTCCAAAACGTAGTAGATTTCGTCCTTGATAACCACCAGCGGCTCGGCAAGCTGTTCTAAGGATCGGTTCAGGCAAATTTCAACCGCTTTCCCGATGTAGGTGTCGGCACTGAAAACCAGCGCAGCAGCCGAGAATTGCCGGGCCAGTTTCTTGATTTTGCGATGGCTGAACAGCTCTTTGCTGTAGGGCTGGTTCATGGTTTCAATAAAGCGTTGTCTGGAAATCATGGAGTGAAACCGGCTTTGCTCGAAAAGGAGAACACCGGGAACCTCAGGGTAGCGGTTGAGGGTTGCGGAAATCTCAATGCACTGCTGTTCCAGTTGAAAACTGAAACTTTGCATAGTCAGGCAAGAGAGCCGGCTGTCATGAACCAGCTGGTCACATTCAGGATGATAGATTGTTTGCATGATGGACTCCCGAAGTATGGTTGACCGGATCAAGCGAACTTCTGCTCTAGAGCGGAGGAGTGCCTTGGTCGGCTGGGGTGGTACAGGTCGATTTCCGCGGGTTTGCTGCGGCGTGAAGAATTGCTGATATTGGGGATTTCAGGGCCGCTGCCCTGGCAGAAAAACTGAAAACCGCCTGATCCGGTAGAGGACCGTTGGAGGATGGGAGGTCCGGTGTTCTTGGCAAAATTTTCGGCCAAGGCCTGCGCAAAAGGGCAAAACGGTGCAGAACCGACGATTTGAATCCTGTCCCGTGGCCACCCCGCAGCTGCAGCGCAGAGCGGGGAGAGCGCCATTACCAGCAGCCGTAGCAGGAGGAATCTGATCATTTGAGCCGGGCTCCCATCCAAAGTCTGTTTGTTGCTTGAGACTGCTATAAACACCTTATTTGTTAGGTACTTATTAGGATGAGATAGTTTTTGGCGACCAATGAAATCAAAAAACTATATCCGGCCGGCCCGGTCAGAGTGTTCCTTCCATATCGAGGCGGAAGAAGTCCTTTGCTTTAAGCTTCTCGTCGCTGCTCAGCCGGGTCGGAGCGGTCCCGGGAGCAAAGGCTTCGTAATAGGCATGCGGATCGTCTTCCGGAAGCAGCAGCCCGTTTTTCTTGTCAACGGGGTGAAATTCAATGGAATCCGGGACCTTGAAGTTTGCGGCCGGATACTGCTTGTCGGCTTCCTGCATGAACTCGACCCAGGCCGGGGCTGCGGCCCGGGACCCGGTCTCGCTTCTGCCGAGCGGTTTTTCCTGGTCGTAGCCGACCCAGGAAACGCAGGCCAGCTGAGGGATGAAGCCGACGTACCAGGCATCTTTCAGGTCATTGGTGGTGCCGGTTTTTCCGGCTGACGGCCGCCCCAGGGCTTTGGCCCGCCAGCCGGTCCCTTCCTGGACCACACTCTCCATGATATTGGTAATGAGATAGGCGGTCTCCGGGGAGATCACCCGATGCGGCGGTTTGCGGATCAGTCGCTGGTCCGCGGCCATGCCGGTGGCAAAGTCAGCCGGATCAATGGATTCAAGGATGCGACCGTCGCGATCGCGAATGCGGGTGATGTAGGTCGGCGGGACCAGCACCCCGCCGTTGGCAAAGACCGTGTAGGCGGTAAGCATCTCCAGAGGCGTCACCGCGGTTGAACCGAGGGCCATGGACAGGTCCCGCTGCAAGGGGGTGTCGATGCCCAGTTTGGCGATATAATTGGCCGCATAGTTGATCCCGATATCCTCGAGAATCTTGATGGTGACAACGTTGCGTGAATGAGCCAGGGCCTGGCGGAAACTGGTCGGGCCGTAGAATTTTTCTTCGTAGTTCTTCGGTTTCCACTCCTCCAGCTCGCCGGTATCGATCTTCCTGTTTTCATAGATCAGCGGGGTGTCAAGGATGATGCTGGCCGGGGTGTAGCCGCGGTCCAGAGCGGCGGCGTAAATCAGCGGCTTGATGGAAGAACCGGGCAGGCGCTTGGCCTGGATGGCCCGGTTGAACTGGCTTTTTTCAAAGTCGTAGCCGCCGACCATGGCTTTGATCTGACCACTGAACGGATCGATGGCCACCAGCGCGCCCTGGGCCAGGGGTTCCTGTTCGAGCTTGAGCTTGAGAGGTTTGCTGGTGCTGTCTTCGACCTGAACCTCGATCACCGAGCCAAGCGGAAACAGGGTCCGTTTTTGCTCGCCGGCATTGCCGAGAGGCTCGACCTGCTCATCAGTCACACTGATCGGTGCGGCCCATTTGCTCTCTTTGACCGAGATCTCTCCCTGCCGGTCGGCAATGTGGCACAGCAGCCGGTCACCGTCCAGGCCGCTGACGATGGCTTGGACATAGCTGCCGTCGCTAAGCGGTTCTTCCCCGAACTGCTCCACCTGGTCGGCCAGAAAATCCTGCTGCCCGGCGCTATCGAGAACCTCGGTGGCGCCCCGGTAGCCCTGGCGTTTATCGTGGTTGCGGAGGTTGTCCTTGACCGCCTTGCGAGCGGCCTCCTGCATGGCCAGGTTGATGCTGGTTTCGACCTTCAGGCCGCCGGTGTAAAGCATTTCTTCACCGAAGCGCTCTTCCAGATAGCGGCGGACCTGTTCATTGAAATAAGCCGTGACATCAAGCAGGTTGTTCAGGCGCGGTTTGATGACCACCTTTTCCTGGGCCGCCTGGCGACTTTCCTCCGGAGTGATATACCCTTCCGCGACCATTCGGCCGAGGACATATTTCTGCCGTTCCATGGCCCGTTCGTAGTGGCGGTATGGTGAATAGCGGCTGGGGGCCTGCGGTAATCCGGCCAGAATGGCTGATTCAGCGAGGGTCAATTCCTCGACGTTTTTATCAAAGTAATTCTCCGCCGCCGCTTCGACGCCGTAAGCGCGATGGCCGAGATAGATCTGGTTGAGGTAGAGATAGAGGATTTCCTGTTTGCTCAGGGCCTTTTCCATCCGCCAGGCCAGAATCGCTTCCTTAAACTTGCGGGTGAAGGTCCGTTCCGAAGAGAGCAGCAGTTTTTTGGCCACCTGCTGGGTAATGGTGCTGCCGCCCTGGGCGATCCCGCCGGCCTTGAGGTTCTTTAGCGCGGCACGAATGATGGAGACAAAATCAATGCCCGAGTGTTTGAAAAAGCTCGAATCCTCAGCCGCAACAAAGGCCTGGATAAGGGTCTTGGGGATTTTATCAAAAGGCACCAGAATGCGTCGTTCGTGGGAGTATTCGGCGATGATGGTGCCATCGTCGGCATGGATGCTGGTGATCAGCGGCGGGTGGTAGTCGGCCAGGGTTTCGACTTTGGGCAGGGTCGACGACACGTAAAAATAGGCGCCGATTAAAAATGCCGCTGCCAATAAGGGAGAACCGAGGAGGAAGAATAAAATGTATTTAAGGGAGCGCTTCATGGTGGACTATGACCTGCAGAATATGGAAAATTTATGCTTCTCATTTTATGCTGCGAATATCAAGTACTGATAATTGAGCCAGAAATTTATAACATGGCGCTGTCAGCGGGGCAACAGCTAGTGGTGCTTCGCAGCGGAAATTCAGCCCGCTTGCTCGGGGCTCCGGGCAAGATTCCGCAAAAGCTTGACCGCCCTGGCGGGTTCAGCCTATGCTCCGCATTTATCGATTCGCCTCGACCGGCGGGCGATTAACGGTCTGCCGCGGTCACGAAAGAGGCGGATAAAGTAGTGACTGTCCCGAATGGCACAACTTTGCAGTAAACTCGGGACTGTCCCTAGGGGCATCGGGGGCTGTCCCAAGAGTTTGCGAGCCATGAAACTGTCGCGGTTAACATCGCAAAGACCTGGGACCGCCCCCGTGCGGGGACAGTCCCGGTTTTGCTGCCAGCGACTCTTAAACTAGCGCCATTCATGACTGTCCCCAACGTCGTTGATTTTATTAGGTCAGGGAACGTGCATTGCTCCCGACCACGTTTGAAAAGCCCGCCCATGGACTTTTTCAACAACCTGTTAGCAGAGGATTGAAGCTATGAAAAAAGCCGTTGTGCTCTACAGTGGTGGACTTGATTCGACAACCTGCATGGCCATTGCCCGTGCCGAAGGGTTCGAGGCCTATGCCCTGAGTTTTGCCTATGGTCAGCGCCATACCGTCGAATTGGAAAAGGCCCGTGAATATGCTCCCCGGATCGGCGCCAAAGAGCATCTGGTCGTTGATATCGACCTGCGGAAAATGGGCGGCAGCGCTCTGACCGCGGATATCGAGGTTCCCAAAAGCGGGGTGGTGGAAAACGAGATCCCCATCACCTATGTGCCGGCCCGCAATACCATCTTCCTTTCCTTCGCCCTCGGCTGGGCCGAAGTGCTCGGGGCTTCAGATATCTATATCGGGGTCAACGCTCTTGACTATTCCGGCTATCCCGATTGTCGGCCGGAATTCATCAAGGCCTATGAAGTCATGGCCAATCTGGCGACCAAGGCCGGGGTGGAAGGAAACCCCTATCGCATCCATACCCCGCTGATCGATCTAACCAAGGCGCAGACCATTGAGCGCGGCCTGGCTCTAGGCGTTGATTACGGGTTGACCCATTCCTGCTATGATCCGACTCCGGAGGGCCTCTGCTGCGGGCTCTGTGACTCTTGTCGGTTGCGCCTGAAAGGGTTTGCCGAACTCGGTAAAGAGGATCCCGTTGCCTATGTCCGGCGTTGAAAAGGTCCCAGCCATGACTCCGATGCCAGATTTGCAGCAAAGTCCAGATACCCGCAAGATCGCTATTGATAAGGTTGGGGTCAAGGATATTGGTTATCCGGTGGTGGTGCAGGACAAGCACCGGGAACGTCAGCATACGGTGGCGCGGGTCAACATGTATGTCGACCTGCCGGAACAGTTCAAGGGCACCCATATGAGTCGTTTCATCGAGGTGCTCAACCTGTATCACGGTGAAATCAGCGTCGAGAATATAGAGACGATTCTGGGCGAGATGAAACAGCGCCTGGAGGCGGGCCGCGCCCATCTGGAGTTGAGTTTTCCCTACTTTATCGAAAAACGGGCACCGGTCTCTCAGGCGCGCAGCCTCCTTGAATATCAGTGCCGGATGATCGGAACTTTGGGTGAGAACTATGACTTCATCCTCGAAGCCAGTATTCCGGTCACCTCGCTCTGCCCCTGCTCCAAGGAGATTAGCGAGCGGGGCGCTCACAATCAGCGCAGCATCGTGACCGTGCAGATCCGCTACGACGATCATGTTTGGCTGGAAGACCTGATCGAGTGGGTGGAAGACTGTGCCAGCTGCCAGGTCTATGCCCTGCTCAAGCGGGAAGATGAAAAAGCGGTGACCGAGCGTGCTTACGACAACCCGATGTTTGTTGAAGATATGGTGCGGGCGGTGACGGAAAAGCTAAGGACTATCGAGCGCATCCGTTGGTTCAAGATCCAGTGTGAGAATTTTGAGTCGATTCATAATCACTCGGCTTATGCCATGATCGAAGGGCAAAATAACTAGCCTGTGGATAACTTTGTGGACGATGTGGATATCTTGCGGCAAAACCAGGGCAAAAAGGCGCTGCTGGCGGTTTTTGCCAAACAGCCGCTGCCCGGCCAGGTTAAAACCCGTCTCTGTCCACCGCTGAGCATGGCCGAAGCTGCGGCAGTTTATGAACAGAGCCTGACGGAAATTGTCAGTCGGATCGAGAGCCTGCGCCACTGCTTCGACCTGGCGATCTGCTACGCCGGCGCACGGGACTGGTTTGCCGAAACCTTTCCAGGTTTGCAACTGGTCGCGCAACAGGGCGCCGACCTCGGTCAGCGCATGGAGCACGCGCTGCGCGGATTTTTTGCCGCCGGCTATGAGCGGGCTGTGCTGATCGGCAGCGATACCCCTGACCTGCCGCTGTCTTTGCTCGAGCAGACCCTGGAACTGCTCGATGAGGTCGAGGTGGTCTACGGCCCGGCCCGGGACGGTGGCTATTACCTGATTGGGGAATCCCACCACTATCCGCAACTGTTCTCAGAGATTCCCTGGAGTACCGCAGCCGTTTTGCAGGAGAGCCTGAAACGGGCTAAGGCGGTTGGTATTTTTACCGCGCGCTTGCCGGTTCTGGAAGATCTCGATGATCTGGCGGCGCTGAGAAGCCTGCTCAAACGCAGCCCGGCAAGCCGGACCGCCCTTTATTTGCAGCGCGAATTGTCCCGCCATTTCGGGTGATTGCTTGACAGACCTGGACCGGTACCTGATAATTCGATGGATGTTCTTTTTAACGGGCTGATGACTTTCAGGCCCAGCTCAAAGGAGAAAGCAGTTGCTGGAACTCGTCTTTAACGCAGGCCCGGTGGTTAAGCTGGTCCTGCTCATTCTGGTTTATTTTTCCCTCGTTTCCTGGGCAATCATCTTTTACAAAGCCTCCATTATTCAGCGGGCGATCAAGGATTCCGACCGCTTCCTGGATTTCTTCTGGACCAAGAAACGTTTTGACCTGGTCGGCCAGGGGATCAAGGAATTCAGCAATTCGCCCATCGCCAACCTGTTCCGGGAAGGCTACCATGAGATGCTGCAGATGAAGAAGAAGGGGGGCGAGCAAGGTGAGTCCCAGGCGGATTTTTCCCTGCGGATGGATATGACGGAAATGGTCGGCCGCGCCCTGCGCCGAGCCACCACCCAGGAGACCCACCGGCTGGAAAAATATCTGACCTTCCTGGCCACCACCGGTTCGACTGCACCCTTCATCGGGCTGTTCGGAACGGTCTGGGGGATCATGGACGCCTTTCATGGCATTGGGCAGACCGGCAGCGCTTCCCTGGCCGTGGTTGCGCCGGGGATCTCCGAGGCGCTGATTGCCACGGCCATCGGCCTGGCGGCAGCCATTCCGGCCGTCATGGGGTATAATCATTTCCTTAACAAAGTCAATGTCCTGATCGGCGAGATGGATAATTTCAGCCAGGAGTTCCTGAATATCGTCGAGCGGATGGAACGGGTGAAATAAATGGAGGTCGGACGCCCAGCAGCGGGACGCCGCAGCAACCTTTCCCAGATCAACGTGACGCCGTTGGTCGATGTCATGCTGGTCCTGCTGATTATTTTTATGGTCACCGCTCCCATGCTTGACCAGGGAGTCGAAGTTAATTTGCCGGAGGTTGCTGAGGCGCCGGGTCTGCCGGCCCAGCAGGAGCCGTTGGTGGTTACCCTGCAACGCGACGGGCAGGTGCTGATCGGCAAGGCCCGGATTGACGATCTGAACAAGCTCGGCCCGGTCATCCAGCAGGCTCTGAAAGGCAAGCCAGACCGGGAAGTCTTCCTTGAAGCAGATCAGAAGGTCGCTTACGGCCGGGTGGTGCAGGTGATGGCCGCAGTGAAAAAAGCCGGTGTCGAATCGCTGGGCATGGTGACCCAGTTGCCGGAGGAATAACCGCAGGCCCATGGAAGCTTCCCGTAAACAGCGCTGGCGGCAGATGCAGGCGGTGTTTGAGCCCGGTTTCAAACAGATGTTGCTGGTTTCATTTTTGCTTCATCTGTTGGTTCCGGTGCTTTATTTCACCCCTCTGTTTCATCATGATATGACCAAACCCCCGGTTTACCGGGTCAACCTGGTCAACAAGCCGGTTAAAAACCCCCAGGCCGGTCGCCCGGAGGCGGTTAAGGGCGAAGCCAAACCGGCTCCCAAGCCGACCGCACCCAAACCGAAGCCCGAGGCCAAGCCCATTCCGCCGAAGCCCAAACCGGTCCCCAAGCCTGAGCCGAAACCGGAACCAAAACCGCAGCCAAAACCAAAAGCGGAACCGAAGCCCAAGCCCAAGCCAAAACCGGAGCCAGTAAAGCCGAAGCCGAAACCGGCCCCCAAGCCGGAACCGAAACCGGCGGTCTCTAAGGCCCAGGAAACAGCGCTGCAACAACGCCTGGACCAGTTACGAGCCGCTCAGGAAAAGAAAGCCCGGGAGCAGGCTTTGAATGATCGCCTGGCCGCGTTGCGCGCGGCGGTGGCTGCGGAAAGCAGTAAGGTTGAGTCGCCGGTGCTTGATGCGCCGGTCGGCATGGCCGACGGCAAAGGGAATGAAGAAGGGGCTGGCGCCCTCGCCTTTGTCCAGGAATATATTCAGCAGCAATGGAGTTTTTCCAAATACCAGGCCGTGGGCAATCCGCAGGCGGAGGTCGAGCTGGTCTATGATGCCGGAGGAACCCTGCTGCACTACAAATTTATCAGCAAGTCGGGGCATGCCGCTTTTGACGAATCCCTGATCCGGGCCATTGCCAAGTCTCGTCAATTGCCGCAACCGCTGCCTGAATCAATGACCCTGCAAATTGTTTTTAACCTCAAAGAGATGTTGGACAAACCATGAATTATTTCAAGGGAACCCTCATTGTCTTATTGTGTGCCTTGTTCTTTGCCACCCCTGGCTTTGCCGCACGAATTGAAATCAGTTCCCCGGGAGAGCAGACCATCCCCCTGGCCCTGACCCAACTGCTGCCCATTGGTGCGCCCCAGCCGGGGATTGCTGCTCAGTTCAATGAGGTGCTGCAGAATGACCTTGAACTGTCCGGGTTGTTCGATATGGTGGCCCCGGAAGCCTTCTTGAGTGATGCGACCAGGCCCGGGTTGACTCGGAACAACATCGATTTTGGCCAGTGGCGGATGCTCGGGACCGAAGCCCTGATCAAAGGGGCCTATCAGCTCAGCGGCGGCAAAGTGACTATCGAATTGCGGCTCTTTGACGTGGTGACCCAACGGCTGTTGAGCGGTCGCCGCTACATCGGGCAACCAAGCGATGTGCGCAAGATCGCCCACACTTTTGCCGATCAGGTGCTGAAAAGCCTGACCAACGAGGACGGCCCTTTTGATACCAAAATTGCTTATATCTCCAATCGGACCGGACACAAGGAACTCTACCTGATGGATGTCGACGGTTTCGGCCCGGTGCGCCTGACCGATCACCGCTCCATCGTTCTGAACCCCGATTTCTCGCCGATCCGCAAGGAACTGATTTTTACCTCCTATCGGCAGAGCAACCCGGATCTTTATCGCAAGGAGATCTACACTGGTCGGGAATCGCGGCTGTCCCTGCAGCGGGGGCTGAATATCGGTGGCCGCTACAGCCCGGACGGACGGGAGATCGCCCTGACCCTCTCCAAGGACAAAAACTCGGAACTCTACCTGATTGGCACTGACGGAACCATCCATAAACGGCTGACTAATCATTACGGTATCGATGTGGACCCGACCTGGAGCCCGGACGGTAATCGCATTGCCTTCGTGTCGGACCGGCGTGGCAACCCGAATATTTTTATTGTCGACATCGACAGTCTTGAGGTGACCCGTTTGACCTTTGCCGGAAAATACAATGCCACTCCGGCCTGGAGCCCCAAAGGAGACCGGATTGCCTTTGCGCGGATGGATGACGGGGTGTTCAATATTTTCACCATCGCTCAGGACGGGAGTGACGAGCGCCAGCTGACCTTTGGTGCCGCCAACAAGGAGCACCCCCGCTGGAGCCCGGACGGGCGCTTTATCGTCTATTCGCGGGGGAGCGGGGGAGATAAATCGATCTGGCTGATGCGCGCCGACGGCACCGGGGCCAGAAGGATTTCCGCTGCCGGAGAAAGCGCGAGCCACCCGGCCTGGTCCGGGCACTGGTGACCCTGAAAAATCTGCTTAACTGCGGATGTCAATGAAATAAATATACATTTCTTGACATATTGGGGTGTTGTTTTTGTGGCCGGCTTCTGTATAATGACCTGAATGTGAAAAGTGTAACGAATTATTAAATTAAATCGCAAATGCGAAAGGAGTGGTAGATCATGCAGAAATTAACCATAACCCGTCTGGTGGTGATGCTCTTCGCCTTGACCTTGCTGGCCGCGGGCTGTGCCAAAACACCTGTTGCTGATGAAACCATGACCGAGCAGCCGGCTCAGGTTGAAGTTCAGCAGCAACAACCTGCCGGGGTTGTTGAGCAAAATATTACCGATTCCTCCACCACTATGACTAACAGTTCCGCCAATGATGCTGCCGCCGCCACCATGGCTGCAGAACAAGCTGCTGCAAGCGGTCTGCAGAGAGTTCATTTTGATTTCGACCAATATGTACTGACGGAAGAAGCAAAATCGATTCTGGTCAACAATGCCGGGCTGCTGCGTGCCGCACCGGGTGTCAAAATTGTTGTCGAAGGTCACTGTGATGAGCGCGGCTCTGACGAGTACAACTTGGCCTTGGGCGAGAAACGTGCCCTGGCCACCAAGGACTTCCTGGCCTCTCTGGGCGTTGCAGCCGACCGCATCGGTACCATTTCCTACGGGGAAGAGATGCCGCTGAATCCGGCCCATACCAAAGAAGCCTGGGCTGAAAACCGCCGGGCGGAGTTCAAGGTCAAACGCTAGATCTTGCCGACGATCAACCAGGGCCGCTCATTTTAACGAATGTGCGGCCCTTTTTGTTTAAAGCCCGGTTGTGCCGGGCTTGGACACAGGAGGATACCGATGCGCGTCATTTTGGTTCTGGCAAGCCTGCTGCTGCTGGTGGGCTGTCTTCCCCCCACCCAGGAGCAGTTGCGAACCGAGAAGGACCTGGCGGAGATGAAGCGCCGCCTGGCTCAGCTGGAAGTCCGCAATGCTGAAGCTGCTCAATCAGAAACCGCCGGCGGCGACGTCCTGCAGCGCCAATTGGCGGAAGTGACTGCCGGGCTGGATAACCTGCGGGTTGAGTTTCAGTCAGTTTACGGCCGCATGGACGACCTGGCGAAGAACAACCAGGCCCTGGCCGACGAACTACAGGTGGTCAAAGAGGATATGGGATTGCAGTTGACCTCTTTGGAGAATCGGGTTGGTGAACTGGATACTCGAGTGGGTGAACAGGCGGCTGCAGTCAAGGCCCCTCAGGAACAATCCCAGCAACAGGTTAAAGCAGAACCGACTGCCGAGGAGCTTTATGATCAGGCATTGGATCTGATCAGAAATCAGAACCGTTTTGCCGACGGCCGTAAATTATTGGAAAAATTCATCGCCAAATATCCAAAACACGATCTCTATGTCAATGCTTATTACTGGATTGGCGAGTCGTATTACGGGGAAAAAGACTATGAACTGGCCATTCTGCAATTCCAGGATGTGATCAGTAAATACCCTCACCATCCCAAGGCTCCGGCCGCGATGCTGAAGCAGGCCCTGGCGTTCAACGCCTTGGGGGACGCTCAGAACGCAAAAACAACCATGCAGAAACTGGTTGAGGATTATCCCGATTCCGCCCAGGCGGACTCGGCCAAGAAGTTCCTGGCCAAAGGACAGTAAGTCGCAACAGAGTGCTATTTGTAAAACGGGTAAGACAAAATTCAGGGCGGCCAATGGCCGCCCTTTTCTATTGTTCCAATAGGCCAGTGTCCTGTGCAATGAGTTGTTTGTATAATTCTTTCTGCTGCCAAGGCGTGCCGCCGCAGGCCTGGCCAAAGCCAAGCCGAGAAGGCAGAACGTAGACAGTAATAAAAAGGGCCAGAATTAGACTATAGAACTAACCGCACAGGACACTAGTTCAAAACTATGGACTTTCAGTCCAAGCCTTTCAGACTCTATGAATTGAGTCCTTCCCCCTTGATGGGGGAAGGTTAGGATGGGGGTGGAAATGCTGGCCTGTTCCCTTTACCCCCAACCCTCTCCTCCCACGAGGGAAGAGGGGGGCTATTTTAGGGGCTTTCAGTCCCGTCAAAACCTATGCACTTTCAGTGCACAGTGGTTTATTGATCCGGGCCAAGACGGCGGAAGGCGGCAAGGACATCGTTTTGGCTGAGAATTCCAAGAAGCTTCTGCGGCTGAGCCGGGTCGACCACCGGGAAATAGCTGATATCGCGTTTTTTCTGCAGGAGCTTCAGCGCTTCACGAAGCGGTGTTTCCGGAGCAATGGCACTGATCTGGGAGGTCACCAGATCGCGAGCGACCAGCAGACCGGCCAGGGACTGGTCAAACAGCAGGTTGCGGATTTCCGTATAATTGATCATGCCGATAAAATTATCGTCTGCGTCAACCACCGGAAAACGATCGTAGCGACTGTGGGCAATGACCCGCAGCAGTTCTTGAAAGCCGGTGCCGTGATGGATGGTTTCGACGTTGTGGCGCATCACATGTTTGACCAGGATGTCGCCCGGATCCTGTAATTTGCGGCCGACCGGTAGCCCCAGGTTGGTCCGAAAGTGATTGGCGATGTCGTGCAGCCCTTCCATGCCGCTTTGCGGCGCACGTTTCCGCAGCAGGGCGAGCAATGGCACTTCTCCGGCATTGACCAGCCCCTGTCGCACGGCCAGCGGGCCGATCAGCTCGAAAATAACCACTGAACCAAGAACAATCGTTTCCACCAGCCGGCCACCGTCCGGCCAGATTTTAGCAAGGGTCCCAGCCAGCCCGATGGCCATGCCGGCCTGGGCCAGCAGGGTCATGCCGACCCAGTTCTGCTCGCGCTGGCCGAAGCCGCCGAAGCGGGCTCCGAGCCTGCCCCCTAACAGCTTGCCGGCGGTTCTGGCCAGAACATAGGCGACGCCGAGTAGTCCGATATGGGTCAGGGTTTCGATATGCAGGTTAGCGCCGGCGAGAACGAAGAAGACGACGTAGAGGGGATAGTCGACTTCGTTCAGGGCCTTCACCAGGCGATGCCAGCGGGGAGAGCTGTCGGCTAGAATAATTCCCAGCACCAGGCAGGACAGCAATGGTTCGAGGCCGAGCATTCGGCTGATCACTGCGACGCTGGTGACCCCTCCGAGCAACAGAATCTTATGTTCGCTGGGCAATTCCATGCGGTGGGCCAGGACCGAAAGCAGCAGTCCGGCCAACCCGCCCAGCAAAACCGGAACAAGTAACTGATAGAGAATCGACAGCAGCCCGCCCCCGGGAGCAACCAGCAGCTGGACGGCAATGGAAAAAACAAACACGGAGAATAGATTGTTCAGGCCGACCAGGGTCAGCACTGCGCTGGTGATAGGGCCTTCCGCTTCGTATTCCCGGACCACCATCAGAGTTGCTGCCGGGGCGGTGGCGATGCTGATTGTGCCGGTAAAAATGGCAAACAGCAGGGAGGACTGGGTCAGGCTCAACCCGACAACGCTATGGCGGACGATCCATTCACTGATGAAAAATACCGAAATCCCGACCAACAGTCCGGTCAGTACCGATTCCGTGAACGAAAAAATAAAGATGCGCTGTTTCCAGCGGCGCAGGTTCTCCGAGCGCAACTGACTGCCGATATTCATCAGAATCAGCGCCAGGGCAATATCGGAAATCAGTTTCATTTCCTTGAGCGCGGCCTGGGTAACCAGCGAGGGGACATGGATCAGCTCGGCAAAGGATGGACCAACCAGCAGTCCGGCGAGCAGATAGCCGGTAACACGCGGAATACGGCAGAGCATGGCCAGGCGTCCCCCGACCAGGGCACTGATCAGAATGACGGCAATGGCGGTGAAGATATGCATGGTTCCGGTCTGCATAGTCCTCCTGGCAGGATGGTGAAAAGCCCATCTCGGTACTTTTCAGGCTAAAAAGTCACGGTCATTGAATATTCAGCCCCCGTTTCGGCAAAGAGTTTGCCTGATTCCCACGTGGTCGGGGACACCTGAACAGGATAGCGGCAACAATGCTAAAATACCACGAAAAGAGGTGATTCTGTTGCTTGATGACTGGTAAAGTTATTATTTAGTTGTCGCCTGGGAACACTGGATGACAATTAAATAAGTTTTCAGATAGAAAACGAGCAGTTTTTCGTTGTGGTAAGGAAATCAAGGGCTTGTGCGGAGGCGTACTCCGTTACGCCGCACAAGTCAGTCTGCAGATTGACGCTGCCACAGCGGAAAGAAGCCGTTTCCAGGTGGAAACTGTTTAATTGTTTTTCGGAGAAGGAGGATCGGGATGCCATCGAGCGCAAAGCGGGTCAGGGTCAGCTGCCTGGGGACAGGCGATGCCTTCAGCAGTGGCGGACGCTTGCAAAGCGGCTTTCATGTGACCGATGGACAGCACTGTGTGTTGATCGATTGCGGGTGCAGCGTTCTCAGCGGACTGCACCGGGCCGGATTAAGCGCAGCGGATATTGACCTGGTGGTCATCAGTCATCTGCATGGCGATCATTTCGGGGGGATTCCGTTTTTATTGCTGGACGGGAAATATGCCGCCAAGAGGACCAAGCCATTGGCGCTGGTCGGCCCGCCGGGGCTTGGCGAGGCCGTCGATACTCTGGCCGAAGTACTTTATCCGGGGACTCTGCAGGAAGACCTTGGTTTTACGGTCGAGGTGCAGGAACTTGAGGCCGACCGTCCCCTGCACCAGCCCGGTCTGCGGCTAACCTGCGGCAAGGTTCGTCATGGCCGCAGTGACAACTGTTTCGGACTACGCCTGGAAATCGGTTCCAAGATCATTGCCTATACGGGTGATACCGAATGGACCGAAGCGCTGCTCCCCCTCAGCCAGGGTGCAGACTTGCTGATCGCTGAATGTTGTGCCTTTGATGCCCCTCTTCCTGCGCATCTGGATTATCGAACCTTACTCAGGCAACAGCAACGCTTGGGGTGTCGGCGGTTGGTGCTGACTCATTTAGGACCGCAGATGCTGACCCGGCTGGATGAGCTTGAGCTGGAGGTCTTGATCGACGGCATGGAGATCGTGCTGTAGCCGTGTCGACGGGTCCGGCTGAATTTTTCAGAAAAACGCCCAACCTGGTGGAGAAACAAAGCTTTCCTCTTGAACCTTAGCACTCTTTAAGGCAAGCTAGGATTATGCCCAAATCAGCCTTTAGCGCCATTGAAAACAATCTTTCCGCCTTTCTCGGTGGAGCCAAAGTCACTCTTACCGAGAGTGAGCGAAACGAAGCTGCGTCAGCTGTGGACGAGGCGAATGATATTGTCGTCAACCTTGAAATCGAGACGATCGCTTATCAGTTTCGAGCGCGGCGGAAGGAGTTGAGCTTTACCGAGACGGAAAGAAACTTCATGGCAGAATTGCTGAGGGCTTTTGAAGGTCTTTTTGCCGGGTTTTCAGCCAAAGGACTCGCAGCCCATTTTCGTACCGCACTGCTGACTTCTCTGACCGACATCGCCGTGGCTCGCTATATCCGTGGTGACCGCAAAGGGGTGTTCTGGCCGGTGCAGAGCCTGCTTCAGTTGCTCAAAGGATTGTCCTATCAGCGTTATGAAGGGGTTCCTGCCACGACCGGGTTTCTGATCTATCGGACTCAGCTCGACGATTTTCTGGCCGCTTTGGAAAAGACCCGTTATGACTGGATCGATCTGGGTGAAGACCGTCGCCGAATCACGACGGATTTTTTTCGCAATCCCCTCTCCTATCGCTTTGTCGACGGTCGTCAGGCCCTGTTCGTCGGCGATATCCGTATGAATATCAAAGGGACCATGCGCACCAGTGCGCCGGGGCCGAGCGACGATATCGAACAGCTGGCCAATCGGGAAACCGTTTCTCTGCTTGGCAAGGCCGGGGACGGCGCCTTCGTGATTTATGTCAACAAATCCTCAGAGGTCGAGGTCGTCCTCGACAGTGACAAGCTGTTGCTGTGGCGGAAAGGCTACTGGGGAATTTACGATCCGGATATCATGCGCCAGTTTCTGCATGGGAAACTGGAGAAACGCTCCATCGATCATCTGGTCTGGTCCATTTATGCGCTGTCCAAGGCCCGCCATGGTACCGTGGTGCTGGTGGCTGACGATGACACCGATCTAGATGCCTTACGCAAAGGCTCAGTGGGCGGGCGCGACCCGTTGAGCAGGGCTTTGATAAGACATGTCCGCGGTCGCAAAATCGGCGCGCTCAAACGCTCTGGAGAGTTGAGCCGTATCCTCTCTTCCGATGGGCTGACCGTGATCAACCGCAAAGGTGAGTTGGTCGATACCGGGGTGATTATCGATACCTCCCAGGTCAGTGACCTAATCACCGGGGGTGGCCGGACCACCGCTGCCTCGGCCGCATCCCATTTTGGCCGGGTGGTCAAAGTGTCCGAAGACGGACCTGTCGAATTCTACAGTCAGGGGCAAAGTATCTACCGCTTCGGCTGATTTCTTGCCGGGGTACCTCAAACCAGAGTCAACTCTTCCCGGCAACTACCGAACGCATCCATAAAGTGAGCCCCCAAAGCCTCGATAAGATCCTGATTGCCCTGAGGACTTTTGTGCAGCAGCATCGACGTTTGCGGCAGGTCTGGAAACCCTGTTTCGGCAGGTAGCCGTTTCAGTTCTTGCGGCAACGCGCTCTGACTGAGAATGGTGACCGCGAGTCCAGCCTTCACCGCCGCCTGCAGACCGACCAGACTGGAACTGGTATACGCGATGCGATAATCAATCCGGGCGTGATCCAGTGCGGCGGTTGCCCAACGTCGCCAACAGCAGGTCCCGGAGAACAGGGCCAGGGGCAACGGCCTTAGTTCATGGGTCAGGTGACGGGGCGAATGAGCCCAGAAGGTCGTCTCCTGGCCCAGCAAGAGGCCGCCCTCAAAATCCGGTGCAGAGTTTGCGGTCACGGTCAGGTCGATTTCTCCCTGTTTTAATTTCTTTAATAAATCAACACTCGATTCACAGGTGACCTTGACCTGCACCCGCGGATGGGAGCGGGAAAAACGCGCCAGCACCTCCGGGAGAAAGCGCGGTGCGTAGTCGTCCGGCAACCCGATGTGGATCCAGCCGCTGAGCTCCGGACGGCGCAGAATCGAGACCACCTCTTCATTCAGCTGCAGGATCCGTCTGGCGTAGTTGGCCAGCACCTGGCCGTCGGCGGTCAGGGACGTGGTTTTGTGTTGGCGGTTGAGCAGCTTTTTGTCCAGCAGTTCCTCAAGTTTTTTGATCTGCATGCTGATGGCTGACTGGGTTCGATTGACTTGTTCAGCCGCTTGACTGAAACTGCCGTTTTCGGCAATGGCCAGAAATGTTCGTAACAGTTCGGTTGGAATGTTAGTCAGCATATTCGTCCCGTCTTTGATCAAAAATTTTGATAGTTTCTATCAAATCAATTCGTTTGATAAATAGTATTGCCTGCCCCATAGTTATTGTCAACCGTTGGTTTCCACTGCTCAGCTAAGATCGTCGGGTTGGTCCGGCAACAGCTGGCGTCGAGTTCAAAACGGTATAACCGGAAGGGAGGCAATCATGCACGACTCGAACAACAGCAACAGAGGCGGTTTTTTCAACTGGTTCAGAAAACTATTAGAGTGTTCCCGGGAGCGCCGGGAACGTGCTTTGCACCGTCGTTACCTGCTGGAAATGGATGATCGGATGCTCAAGGATATCGGACTTAGCCGGGCAGATGCCCTGCAATGGACGCGCCGGAATTGTTCCCGGGAGAAGCCGGGCCAAACTGCAGCAGCAACGTCGCAACAGTCCGGCAGCTGCGCCAAGAAAGTGCGCTATCCCTCACAACCGCTGGGCTGAGAGAAGGCTGTCAGGCTGTTTGAAAAAGGCCTGCTAAACGACAGATTCCGGCTGGAGATAAGCCCTGAGAATATCTTCGACCTCATTGATGTGCTCGGCCAGGATGGCGACCAGGGAGGGTTGGAAAAAGCTGCCCGAGTTGTCGAGAATGTAGGCCAGAGTTTCTTCACGGCTCCAGGCGTCCTTGTAGTGACGTTTCTGACGGAGCGCATCATAGTTGTCGGCCAGGCAGGTAATGCGGCCGAAAATGTGGATCTCTTCCCCCTTTAAGCCCAGCGGATAGCCGCTTCCGTCCCAGCGTTCATGATGCTGCCAGGCAATGATCGCACCGGCCTTGATAATTGGTTGAGCGGAATTGTTAAGCATCCGGTAGCCGATGGTGGTATGGGTCTTGATCAGGTCAAATTCCTCGGCAGTGAGTTTGCCCGGCTTGTTGAGAACGGCGTCCGGAATGCCTATTTTACCGACATCATGAAGAGGAGAGGCCATCCGCAGCAGCTCAGCCTGCTGCACATCGAGGCCGTAGGCCAAGGCGAGCAGCCGGGAGATATCCGCAACCCGGCGGACATGATTGCCGGTTTCTTTGGAGCGGGTTTCAATAACGTCGCTGAGTTTGGACACCAATTCCTTCTGGGTTTCCATCAGCTGCAGGTTAAGGCTCTTGACGGCACCGGTTTTTTTCTCAACCAGTTGTTCAAGATGCTCCTGATATAAGCGGTTCTGCCGGAGCAAGGAGGCTTTCTCCTGAAGCAGTTTGATTTTATGCAGCAGGATATCCAGATCATTCAACGGTTTGGAAATAAAGTCCCAGGCCCCTTCGGAGATGGTCTGCATCGCTTCGCTAATCAGGCCCACTCCGGAAATGATCAGTTTGGGGATTTCCGGATGACTGGCAGCGATGCTGGTCAGCATGGTATGCCCCGACATCACTGGCATATGCAGGTCAAGAATGGCCAGGTCGGGCGGGGCCGCGTAAAAGGCCTCAAGGCCATCACGGCCGTTATGGGCAAGGGTGACCTGATAACCGTAGTCTTCGAAAAAGGCGCGCAAATTTTCACAAATATCGACTTCATCGTCGACCAGAAGGATTTTTTGAACCTGATAATCCTCTAACCTGTGGTCATTGGGCATCTTCATTCTCCCTGGGCAGGAAAATGCTGAAGGTGGAGCCTTGGCCGACTTCCGAGTGAATCAGGAACTGGCCTTTGTGGCGTTTGACAATGATAAAATAAGCTACGGACAGACCCAACCCGGAGCCGATTCCGACTTCCTTGGTGGTGAAAAACGGCTCCAGAATCCTGGATTTGATGTGATCGGGAATGCCCGGTCCGTTGTCACTGACCTCCAGGTTGATATATTTACGGTCGGTGGTGGCGACGATCTTTATTTCCGGTTGAAAGTCAGGACGCTTCACTTCGCTCATGGCCTGGCCGGCGTTTTTGAACAGGTTGAAAAAGACCTGCTCGATTTCCATTCGGTTGATAATGACCAGTGGCAGTTCGGCAGGGAACGTGGTGCTAATGTGAATGTTCCTGAAATTGTATTTTTTCTTGAGGTCATAGTCGTTTTTTGCCAATTCAAGGGCGCTTAACACGGTTTGCTCCAGGGAGCAGATCTCTCTCTGGGAGGCCGAGGAAGAGGTGAAATTGAGCATGTTCTGGACGATTTCGGCACTTCTTTCAACGGCCTGACCGATATTTTGGAGAAAAGAGTAGATTCCCCGCTGTTCCAGATAGTCTTGGAGCCTGGTCAGGTCAATCTCCAGTTGAGCGGCGATCTCCCGATTGGCCGGTAACGTCGACGACAGCCTGCGCTGGGCGTTCTGGGTTGCCTGACTGATAATGCTGAGGGGATTGTTGATCTCATGGGCCATCCCGGCAGCGAGGCCGCCAACGGAGAGCATTTTCTCGGTCTGTACCATCATCTCTTCGATGCGGACCTGTTCGGTGATGTCATCGATCCGGATGACGAAGCGCAGCGGAGCCTGGTTGCTGAGCGGGTAAGCGGAAATACTGACGCTTTTGAAGTCACCGTTTGAGCGGACCTGAACGGTCTCCTGAAAGTTTTTATGCTGACGACAGGTTGCAAGGATCTCCTCGATATGCTGATCGAGATACGGGAGCAGCTGGTCAATCTTTTCTCCGCAGGCCTGGTCCTGACCGATCCCGGTATGTTCGCTCGCGTAAGTATTCCATTGGATAACGCCGCCATACTCATCGACGGCCGCCAAAATTGAAGGCATGGCATCGATGATATTGCGGAGTTGATCACGATATTCGCCGGCCTCCTGTTCGAAATGCCGACGATCTTCGAGCATTAGATTGGCAGCCCTGGCCAGAGTCTTGAATTCGGCAAAATTTGCTTCGGACGGATCAAGGGGGGCGGGATCGTGCGAGGCGCGATTGAAAAAGTTTTGAAATTTGTTGAAGCAGGCTGTCACGTCCTTGCCGAGTTGGCGGGAAGCATACCCGCCGACCACCAGGAACAGGCAGAGCAAAGCAACAATAACCGCCATTTTTAAATTCATTTCAGTTTGTTGAGCTGTCAACATCTGGACGGTTTCGGCATCGAGGTCGGCAACAAAGTTTCCCGTGCCGATATACCATTGCCAATCAGGAATCCCGGCAACATAGCTGATTTTCGGTTCTGCACGCTCGCCCTTGAGGGGGGGCATGACATAGCTGAGGTAACCGCCTCCGGCTTTGGCCAGTTTGATCAATTTCTGGACGATTTTCAGACCGTTTTGGTCCGTTGTCTCATACATATTCCGGTCTTTTGCGGGATAGGTCAGGCTGACTCCGGCAAAGTTGGTGATGAAAATGTAGCTACCGTCAGCGAAGCGGATTTTTTCGATGCGTTCAATCAAGTTGTTCTGCAGTGCGGTTTCCGCATCAGTCAATAAATCACCCGAGCCGATAATCAAGTCGAGGGGGGCGAAATATTTGACATAGCAGATCTTGTGAGCCTGGCGATGAGGTGGCTGCGGCGCGGTCCAAGTGTATTCATAGAGGCCCTCGCCCTGTTCACGGGTCTTTTGCAGCAGCTCCGCTAACGGCTGGTCGGTCAGCATCTGTAATGTGGTTGCATTCTGCCCTTCCCGGCTCGGGTCCGGCGGGTAAAGTTCTACCGTGCCATCCGCGCGGAGGACAAAAAAGTAACCCCGCCCCTGGTTATAACGTGCGTCCCTTAACGCTGCCTTGATCAGTTCTTCAATCTGCACCGTGGAAAGGCTGTTTTTGGCCTGGTGGTAAATGCCTGCTACGACGCTATAGGCGCCGTTGGTCCGCGCCCGCAAATGGGCGATGTTCTGCTGTTGAAACTGGGTGCGCTCCTGTTCGATCAGGTTCAAGACACTCTGCACCCGTTCCTTCTGGATGTCCATCTGCCGCTGTCTGGCCTGTTCGCGGAAAAAATGTTTTTCGGTCCTCAGTTGATGATAACCGGAGGCAAACCAAAGCAGACCGATGGTCAGAATGGAAACAATGATGCTAAGGAGCAGGCGGACATAGATACTTCTGGTCAAACTGGTGTTAGCTCTTGGCATGATCGCACCTTGTTGTTGATATCAATTTTTCACTCTCCCCAAAAGATAGCGGGTCCCCAGGGGCAACCAGTTTTGAGACAGGCCAGCGTCGGCGGCTACGCGGTCATGGATTGTTCCGGGTCTGATCCAGAACGGTCCTGACTGTTTGTAAAAAGTCCATCATCTCCAAGGGCTTCATGCAATAAGCGCTAACCCCCATGAGTTTTGCGTCCTGCTCGGAAATTTTGCTGCTATAGCCGGTGCAGAGGATTGTTGGCAGGTTCGGGCGGATCTTCAAAGCCTCTTGAATCAATTCGAAACCGGTTAAGCCGGGCATGGTCTGATCGGTAATCAGGAGATCAAACGTGGTCGGGGCACTGCAAAATAACTGGAGTGCCCGGCGGCTGTCGGTTAAGGTTGAAACCCGATAGCCCATATCGGACAGCATGACTTCACTAAGCTCCGTCAGCATGGCATCGTCATCAACAAACAGAATGTGCTCGGTTCCCCCCGGCATATGTTTTTCCGGCGGAGATGCCAGTTGATCCTGCTGCTCGGTGAGGAGCGGGAAATAAAGCTCAAAAGTGGTGCCGGTGGACAGGTTGCTGTTGACCTTGGTGAATCCGCTATGCTGGTCAATAATACCCTGAACCGTAGCAAGCCCCATCCCCGTGCCCTGATCAATGCTTTTAGTGGTGAAAAACGGGTCGAAAATTTTATCCAGAATATCGCTGCTCATGCCACAGCCGGTGTCGGTGACACTGAGCCGGGCGTACTGTCCCGGAGGGCTTGCAGCCTGGAGCGGGATCTGTTGCTGACTCATGTCCAGACAATCGAGGCTGATGGTCAGGTCGCCTTTTTCGTTCATGGCATGGACCGCATTATTGCACAGGTTGACGAGCGCTTCCTGAATCCGCGCTGAATCGGCCATGATCACCACCGGCAGCTCCGGTGGCCGGTAGATCAGGTTGACACTGGAAGGAATGGTTGACTTCATCAGCATGATCGTCTGTTCGACAATCATGGCCAATTGCGATGGCACCTGTTCATGAGTCTCTTGCCGGCTGTAAGTGAGGATCTGCCTGACCAGGCTGCGGGTATGCAGGAGTGCGGTTTTGGCATGGTCGAGGAACTTTTCGGCTTCTGCAGGCACGGTTAGTTTCTTGGTGGCCAACTCGACATTGCCAAGGACGATACCCAGGCTGTTGTTGAAATTGTGGGCCATGCCCCCGGCCAGCAGGCCGACCGCTTCCATTTTGTATTTCTGTCGCAACTGTTCTTCCAGGTGCCGCCGGGTCTGCTCCGCAGCTTTGCGTTCCCTGATGTCTCGGGCAGTGGAAAGGAAGTATTTTTCCCCCTGATATTCGACAATTGTCGCGCTGACTTCAACGGGGATTCTTTCGCCACTTTTGGCAATATGGACCGACTCAAACATGCCGTGGCCGTTTTTGAGAATTTTGTTAGGAGTATCGGACGTTTTATGTTCTTCGATGATCTCCTGGATAGCCAGGTCTGCCATGGTCATGTTCAAGAGCTCCTCACGGGTGTAACCATAGCGGTCGAGAGCGGCATTGTTGATCTCAGTAAACTTGGCGTAGCCGGTCGGCAGAATTTTATGCAGAATGACGGAGTCCTTCTGGTTGTTGAGCAGTGCTTTGAATTTTTTTTCACTTTCCTGCAGCCGGGTCAACGCCTCGTGCTGGTCGGTCACATCGACAATCAGGCTGATCATGCCGAGATAATTGTGCACGGGGTCGTACAGGCCGGTTGCCGAGACATCGCCCCAGAACAGGCTACCGTCCTTGCGGATATAGCGCCGGGTGGAGCGAAAAGTTCTGACCGAACCTGTTTTTAGCTGCTGCTCACGGGTATGTCGTTCCAACAGATCGTCCGGGTGAATAATATCCTGCGGTTTGAGGCGCAGCAGCTCGGAGCGGGGATAGCCGACCATTTGAATCCAGCGTTGATTGACGTCCAGATAGTTATTGTCGATGTCGCGGCGCACCATGCCGACCAGTTCATTGTCAAAGAAGGCCTGCAGGGACTGGCGTTGCTTTTCCAATTCTGTAGAGCGTTTGCTGATCAGGTCTTCCTGAGCTTCAAAGTGCAGGGAACTGCGCAGTGCAAGACTGACCACCTGGGAGATGGACTTGAAAATAATGCTTAGATTCTCAGCCTGTTGCCGGTCCGGCAGATCGAACAGCAGCAGCCCACCGATCCGAACACCGGCCGCAGCCAGGGGGATTGCCATGCTTAATCCGACTCCCAGCTGTTGGAGCGCTGCCTTTGCCGGGGTGTCCTGTTCGGGGGAAAGGATTTGAATCTCTTCGTTGTGGTGAAGGCAACTGATCAATTGAAACAGTGCCTGATTTTCGACTACTCCGCCGCTATTTTGCGGGGTGATGGCGAGAACCCGGTGTTCATGCCCATGAGCCGGGTCCAGGCAAGCAATGATGGCAACCTCTTGCGCCCCGCTTAAACGTCGAAATTCTCCTGCAGCAAACCCTGGAAACTGTTCTGGCTGATCAACCTTTTCCAGGAGTTTTTCCAGAAAGGAAAACGCCTTGGAATGAAATGCAGTCTGGTCGAGAGGTTGTGGCATGACAGCCTTTCAAGTCGGTTGTGGGTTAACAAGATCGGGATCTTAACCACAAGATCCTCGGCGGATTTTATGCATGGGGAGGGGCGAACCGAGTGGTTTAGGCTCGTCCTGAGGCAATACTCGCAGATATGAAAGGATTTTATCATAACTTAGGGGGGGATTTCTTCAGAAAATCCGCACCATCAGACCACCTTCTTAAGACCAGCCAGATTTGGACTGAGCCTGCCACGATCTGTGGACAGGACTTCCGGTTGTTAGGAGGAAGGGATCTATTTTATGACGAGCTGTTTCGGAAGCTGCTGATTATTCAGGTTGAACGGGAATCTGAAGGGCTGGGGCAGACAAAATTTCGTTAACAATGTCCCCGTGAAAACACCGGGTTTTCATCGCCGGATGTTTTCACGGGGGTGAAGCCATTGTCGGAAAAAGATTATTTCCTGCTGCTGACAGGGACCGCTTTATAGTTTCTGCCCTGGCTGACAGCCTTGGTCATACCGAATAAAGCGAGTAAGGCAGGAATCAATTGGGCGACGATGATCAATGCGCAGAAGCCGACGAAGAGCAGAACCAGCAGCCCGCTAGTATAGGTTTTGGTGGTATCGACGGCAAAGGCGGGCACGGCGGCAAAGGTCAGGCACAGGGTGGCGAAAAAAGCTTTCATGGTGTTCTCCTTATTCAAATCTGGTCTAGATGCGCGGTTAGCGGCAGTTGAAAAAATCTCTTCAACCTGCGGCCCAGACGGGCCGCAGGCCGGTTAAAATTCAGTTTAATAGCTGGAGATCTCTTTCCGATCCCGACCAAAGATCCCTCTGAGCATCCCGACCAACATCAGTACGGCAGGAACCAGTTGGAAGACCACGATCAGGGTAAAGAAGCCGATAAACAATGAGAGCAGCAGGCTCCCTTCCCCGGCACCCGTCGAACCGGCAGCAAGAGCGGAAGATGAGAATGCGATCAGGGCGATCAGCGTATTGCGTAATGTTCTTTTCATGGTGTCCTCCTATATGCAACTGTGTGTGGTGGGTTTTTATTCTGTTTGATCATAGATAAAGCAGAGAGTGTGCCAAGTTTTGAAAAGATTTTTATGAAGATCTATAACTAATTGAAAGTAATTGAGAAAATAGATTTTATATAGAGATAAGAAGCTCTGGTAAAGATTTTCAGACGTATGAAAGGAACATACAGGCCAGTGGCTGCAAATTCGTAGAAATCCAGGGGATGGTTCTTAATGTCTTGAATATATTGAGAATAATTGTTTAAGGCCAAGTGTATGTATGAATCGATAAGGTGAATACTTTCTCTATGCGTTGGGCAAGGCTTGCGGCAATGGTTTCAGTTGCTTCTCGCCGCGGCTCAGGCATAATAAAGCCTTTTCCCACACAAAACCTTGAATTTGGAGGGCTATGGTGGAGCAGAATTTGTGGTTAAGCATCGCGCCGTTGGAATGGACGGGGTTGCTCAGCGGGCTGCTCTGCGGCGCCATCGTCGGCATCGAGCGTCAGCTTTGCGGTAAACCGGTGGGAATGAGGACCAGCGCCCTGATCTGCATCGGCGCTTATATCTTTGTCGCCCTGGCGAATACGGTTGCCGATACCGGAACGGATAATTCCCGGATCATCGGCCAGCTGGTCACCGGAGTCGGTTTTCTTGGCGCCGGGGTCATGATGGCGCGTGACGGGATGGTGGTTGGAGTGACGTCCGCCGCTGCTATCTGGTTGCTGGCGGCCATCGGCGCGGTCCTTGGCAGCGGTTACTATCTCAGTGGCATCAAGCTGGCATTGCTGACGGTCAGCGTGCTGGTGGGAGTCAACCTGCTGGAGGGGACCTTTAAATCTTTCCAGCGGGGCGTTCATCAGAAATACACAGAAGTGACCAAACAGCGCCAGCGCCGCGCCGACGATACCTAAGCGCCTGCAGCAGAGCGCCTCTTTGTGCTCTTTGCCGACTTTAGCAACCCTTGCCAGGAGCACTGAACCATGAAGCGTCATGAACGCAACGCCTTACTGCGCTATGAGAAAGAACGGCGCAAAAATATTCTGGCCCGGCCGGGTCACCACGAGTTTGTGCTGATTCTGGATCAGCTTAAGCCCGGTTTTAATGTCCCGAAGATTTTCCGCAGTGCCGAAGCCTTCGGGGCGGCAGCTGTGCATCTGATCAATATCGGCCCCTTTGATCCGGCTCCGGCGAAGGGATCTTTTCGCAAGGTTCCGGCCATATTTCATGAGTCCTTTGCGGATTGTCACCAGCTGCTGAGTGAGCAGGGATACAGCTTTTTTCAGCTCAGTCCTGCTGCGGAAGACGTTCTGTGCAACATCCCCCTGCCGAAAAAGAGCGCATTTATTCTGGGGCACGAAGAGTTTGGCTGCAGCTTTGATCTCGCTTCCTTTCCTGATATTCGCAGCATCGGTATTCCCCAATTCGGCAGCGTCCAAAGCCTGAACGTCAGTATCGCCTCATCTATTGTTATGTATGAATATGTCTGTCAACAGCTCAGAGATACATCCGTTTGTTGAAAAAGCCTATCCTTAGGACTTTTCAAGCCCGGCGAAGAAAAATACGATTTTCTCGAACTCACAGTATCAATGACGAGAAGATCGTCATGAATTTTGTGAGCCCATTTATGGGCTCGGCAGGCTGTTTTTTAAATGGTCTGCTATAACCGATGGGTAGGCCTTTGGCGGGATGATGACTGAGGGGTGGAATTGCCGCCAGCATGCCTTTCTTTAAGGCAGTTGTCACAGATGCCATGACTGAATTGGGCATCAGAGTGGGTTTCAATATAGTTTTCGAGACGGTTCCAGGCTCCTTCGTCGTCCCGGATCTCTTTGCAGTACATGCAGATCGGAATGATTCCCTGGAGGGTCTTGATCTCGGCCCTGGCCTCTTCCCCGCTCTGTTTGGCCATTGTAAAGCGATAGGAGCCAATACCGATAACCGCTGCAGAGACAATGAAAAAATAGATGAGAGTGGCCTTTAACGAACGGTTATAGGCATACAGTTTTTGCTCTGGAATAAAGGTGACCAGCTTCCAGTAATACTCCCTATGGTCCCGTTGAGCGCTACTACCGCCCTTTGCATAACCGCTTCCGGTGCTCGATTTATTCCCCGCAGTCATGGGGAAAATGGTGGAATAGGTATACAGCCCTGCGGAGATTTCAAATTGTCCGTTTTGCGATCGGTTTATTCTTTCCCATGCTGTGGGAGAATCATTGAGCAGAGTCCTGTTTTCCCTGGCCTGACCTGGGAACATAAATCCCCAGGCCAGGTCTGGATTTTCCGCATAGAGGTAATATCCTTCTTCATTGATAAGGTAGCTGTTGCCCAATGATGTCTGTTGAAAGTCTTTGATGCGATCCAGAAGCTGGGAAGCTAAATAATTTAACAGCAGGATTCCCTTTTTATGCCCGTTTTTATCAAATAATGGCATGCCGAAGCGGATCATCGGTTTGAAGGGCATTTCTATCTCACCATGCTCTATGTTTAAATCCAACGGAGAGATAAAGACCTCTCCTCGGTTCAGTGCAAAGGTATCGTCAAAGTAATAACGGCCTTTTTTATTTTGTAGCTTATTTTGAGGAACGATTTCAGGAGAGCCTGAATTATAGTTGATACGCAGTTTTTCCATTCCCTCCGAATCTAAAATCCTGATCTGATCATAAATTTTTCTCGATTTCGAAAAATAATAACAGTCGTCCTTAAAAGAAAAGAATTCAACAGGTTGCGGTCCGGATAAAGGTGTTATTTCCAAGAGATAACTGAGATCAGAAATAATTGCTTCAAGATCTGAATCTAAATATTTGGATAAAATCTGCAGACGATTCTTTTCTGAATTTGCCAGAATTTTATAATTTGCGTCTGTCCGGGAATAGTAGAGTATCAGGCAGGAAATAATAATAACTAACAGCAAAGAAATGAAAATCAATAAGCTTTTTTTGAGAACTTTGGCATGATTCATATAGGTTTTTTCTGAGCGAGAGCCTTCATTAAAAAAAATACAGATGGAAAGATATGTTACAGGAATATATATGCGAATTACAGCATATTCTAAGGAATCGACAGTGCTCAATTTTCAGAAATAAGTCGAGTATTTAACAAATTCACAAGGGTCAGAAAAAGACTGCATGGTTTGAAGTGAACAGAGGCGGAGTCCGCTTGACGATGGTGCGGATTGCGGCTGAGCCAAGCAAGCGGCGCTCCAGGAATCGGCGGGCGGTGCTGCGATCCCAGTTATTGGCAGAGCTGAATTTCTGATAAAGGCCAAGCGGGCTGGCTGCGGGCAACGGTTCGGTCGCAACAATGCCATACTGTTCCGGGTTATCGAGCAGGCCTGAGGCGCGTGGCAGGTTCATGATCGACAGGTTGAGAAAACCGATCTCCTCGGCATGCTTTTCCAGGAACTGCAGCGTCAGTTCGGCGTCCACCTCGGTCTCCCCGGGGGTGCCGAGCATGATATAGACAAAGCTGCTGATACCGGCCGCCGCCAGGTTGTGCAGGATCTTCGCCGCCCCTTCCAGACGGATCCCCTTGCCCAGGCGATCAAGAACCTGCTGCGAACCGGATTCCAGGCCCAGCTGCAACATCCGGCAGCCGCTTTTGGCCAGCCGGCGCACAAACTCTTCGTCCTCGAGGATTTTTTCGAAACGAACGAACCCGAACCAATTCAGTCCAGCCAGCTCTGCGTTTCGCTCGGCCAGCTCTTTGAGGATGTTCACCGGCACCGCATTGTCGGTCAGCTGGATATGACTGACCCCATATTCCGTGGCCAGTTGGCGCATTAAACCGGGCAGCCGGGCCGGCTGAGAGGTCGTGTAGGGATGGACCGGCGCCGCCGCTTCCGGGCAGAACAAACAGCCCTGCCAATAGCAACCGCGCGAGGCGGTCAGCGGCAGAACCGGTTGCGGGGAGAGATATTCGCTGAGTCTGGCAAAGCTGAAGTCGGGGACAAAGCCGATGCTGCCCGCATCCGCCAGGGTGTAGCTTGCCGGGGCCTCCCCTTTCCCTAGCGCAGTCAGCATGGCTTCCCCCGGGCCAAAGATCAGCCGGTCAAAGGGGGGCAGGCGCAGCTGGAGCTGACGGAGCGGTGCCTGCCAGGAGGTGACCAGTCCGCCGCCGGCCACCAGCTGTACTTCGGGCAGCGCCCGACGCAGCAATCCGGCCAGTTCAAACGCTGGCAGCGCCTGGTGCACATAATTGATGGACAGGGCAATAATGCGCGGTTGCGCGGCGCTGATTTGCGGCACCAGTTGTTCCTGGAAATAATCTGCAAACAGGGTGCGGACTTTTCCACTGGCAACCCGTGCAAGGTCCTCCGGGGCGAAAACGGACAATTCGGCATGCTGATAGTCGCCCAGGGTCAGACGTTCAGCACCGTTGCCACTGTTCCAGACCGTCAACAACCGGTTGAGGTAGCGAACCGCGGTGTTGTAGCGAGCAAAATTGTGACCGGCTGCAGCCGAGCGCAGCAGCTGCAAAGAGGCGGCCCGATGCTTCAGGGCTCGCTGCAGGCTGGTCTGATGGGTGGCGCCGGCCCGCTCAGCCAGGCGTTCAGCGTCCAGCAGATAAAGATATGCCGCCAGATTGGCGTCGATGGCAGCGGTTGCCAGCTCCTCTTGTTTCAGGTGTGCCAGCAAGATAGCCAACGCCAGGGGAGGTTCGGTGGGTTTGAGAGCCGGCGGCTGCACGAGCAGGATATCGGTCATGAGTATCTTTCCTTGCCAAGCCAGCTGTAGCGGCGACTGACTGATTGGGTCTGGTGCTGGACGGGGCTAGATCTGGAGCCCGGGCTATCCATACCACAAAATGAGCCCTGGCCCAAGGCGGACTCATGCGCCGGTCGATTCAGCGGGTGACGGTTTTTTCCGAGCAGGTTTGGACTTGGCTCAGGCAGGTGGTGGCAAAGGGCTAAAAAATGGCGGTATTCAGTCCCCATTTCTGGATGAGTTCATGAGGCCATTCCCGCTTGATGAGTTGGATCACCCGCGGGGCATGCAGAAAACCCTGTGCCGCAGGCGGTTCTCCCAGCGCGCGCAAGGTGGCGCAGGCGGCCGCGGAGAGGGAATTAATTTCATAGCCGCCTTCCAGGACGAACAGCAGCCGCGAGTCGCTGTTGCTGGCAAAGTATTGCAGGGCACGAGTCATGGCGTAATAACCCTCGGTAGAGAGGCAGGTCTGGCTGATGGGGTCCTCGGCATGAGCATCGTAGCCGGCTGAAACCAAAATGGCTTGCGGCAGGTAGTTTTCAATGACGTTTTGGACTATCGTGCCGAACAGACAGCTGTATTCGGCATCGCCGAATTGTGCCGGAACCGGGATATTGATGTTGTAACCGTGTCCTTCGCCCTGCCCGATCTCTGTTGCTTGGCCTGAAAAAGGGAAGATGTTGTTCTGGTGAATGGACAGGGTCAGCACTTTGTCGGTCTGAAAAAAGATGTCCTGGGTGCCGTTTCCGTGATGGACATCAAAGTCGATGATCAGGATCCGTCTTAAGCCGTGTCGATCAATGAGATGTTGCGCGGTAAGCGCGATATTGTTGAAGATGCAAAACCCCATCCCCCGGCCAATTTCCGCATGGTGACCTGGTGGACGCACCAGGGCGAAGCCGGTATCAACATCCCTGCCCAGCACCGCATCGGCCAGCGCCAGACAGCCGCCGGCGGCAAGCCGGGCGATATAGGGGGATTCCGGGGTCAGGTAGGTATCGACATCATAACTGTAGGGGTCGGGTTTTACTGCGTGTGCTAAAACCTGCTTCAGATAATGTTCGGAATGAACCCGATAGATCTGTTCGTCGGATACTGCCTGCACGGGAAAACGGATCAAACCGCCCAGGCAGGGATCCAGCTCGATGTCCTGATACAGTTTGCGCAGCCGTTCCGGACACTCTTTGGAAGATTTCTCGATTTTGTGCTCGAAAAAGCAGGAATCCTGAATAACCCCGACTTGTACTGCTTTGTTCATAGATATTCCGAAAAATATCGCCTGTACTCGGTTCGGGTCAGACGATAGAGGCGCCCCTGGCGCTGGACTTTATGGTCCTCATAACTTTGCAGGTCAACCAGGGTAAAGCGCAGCTTGGCCAGACAGCGCTGTTCGGGGATATTGTCAATGTCGGTAAACATTTCTACGGCCAGATAGGGTTGCTGGGTGAACAGATAGTGGATCAGTCCGAGCTGGGCTTCGGTGCCATAGCCTTTGCCGCGGCAATCGGGTTCGGCGATCTTCAGGGCAACCATGGCGGTCTGATGATCGTTCTGCTTCTGCCAATAGCGGATTGTTCCCAGCGGTTTATTGGTTTCTCGCTCCGTTATGAGCAAGGTTTTGGACTGCTCGTTCCAGTAAGAATTCTTCTCCCAACAGTCAAAGCAGTCTTTGAAGGAAAGGTTCTCCGGGGTCAGATACTTTCCATAGGCTGCTGGTGAACAGCTCCAGGCAGAGATCAGGCGCAGATCTTTTTCCTCGATCTTCTGCAGACACAACCGCTTGGTAAAGATATGTCTGCCAAGCATCATTCCCCCTTCATTGGCCTGCCAAAGCGGTCTTGACCGAGCAGAAATATCGCATCATTGAACATCAGCTGCTCCATGGAATGATCCGCGAGGGAACAGCGAAAACCGCGACAGGAGCGGGGCCGGTGATGATAGATTTTGCAACGGTAGCTGTCGTTGAATTTCTGCAGAAAAATGCAGCCATTGCCATCCGGGTGGATCATATAAACGGCTTTTTTCCCCCGTGCCTCTTCGACCAACTGGGCCATGGTTTTTTCCCGCAGCTCGTTGAGGCTGACCATAACCCCGACCTCGGCACCCAGGGCCTTGAGCCGGTCTATTTCATCCGGCTCAAGGAGGACTTTCTGGAAGGTTTTGCAACAGGTTCCGCATTGCCGACACTCATTAAACAGAGTGTTGAGGTTTTCCGGCGCAAGGGTGAAGTCGTCCTGGCTCATCAGGATTCCGCCAATTTTTTAACCGCGACCAGCAATTTCTCCGAAGCTGCTGACAAGGATTCCATGGAATCGCCGGTCTCTTTGGCTTTGTTGCCGACCGCCTCGGTCTGGGCACGATTTTCGTTGGAATTGATCACAACCACATCCAGTTTCTGGACGACTTCTTCCCCTTCGTTGACCAGGCCTTCCGCTTTTTCGTAAAGGTTGGCGACCGAGGCGGAGATCGTGGTAATTCCGCTGGTGATCTCATCAAGGGATTCGAGAGCCCGATTGATGACGCCTGTCCCTTCATCAAGCATGTTTTTGCCCACTTGCATGGAGCTGACCGTATCCTTGGAGTCTTTTTCGATCTTTTTGACGATGTTGGAAATATCGACGGCCGAACGGGAGCTGTTCTCGGCCAGCTTGCGAACTTCGTCAGCGACAACGGCAAAACCACGGCCGGCATCCCCGGCCCGGGCGGCTTCAATCGCGGCATTGAACGCGAGCAGGTTGGTTTGAGAGGCGATTTCCTTAATGATATCGACGAAACTGCTGATTTTTTCGAGTTCGTTAATCAGCCCGTCGACCATCTCATTGTTTTTCAGCATCGATTTGCTGATTTCGCCCAATTTTCCGCCGGCTTCACTTCCCGCATGCTTGCCCGCTTTCGCATTTTCACCGACCTGTTCCGTCAGCGTGGCGGCCTGTTTGGAAAAGTCCAGCATCTGCTTGGAACTCTGCTGCATCCCGCCGACCTTTTCCGTGGTCGTGGCCAGCAGGCTGACCCCTTCATTGAGGCTTTCATTGATATGAATAACCGATGCGATGACGCTGTCCATATTGGCCTTAGCCTGTTCCACCACGGTTGCTGTCTCCGTACAGGTGGTGGCGATAATCCCTTCAACTTCCACCTCGGAACTGATGTCCTGAGCGTATTCAAGGGCGCCCTTGATATTCCCTTTGGCATCCTTGATTGGCACACTCGACACATAGAGGCTGCCGCGTTTGGCATTGGGGGCTGCTTTGGCCTTGGTGGCGTGCATCTGATCCGAACGCATGGCAATCGCGCAGCCACAGCGGTCGCTGTTGCAGTTTTCTGTTTTGAACAGGTTGTAACATTTGCTGCCGATGCATTCATCCACCGGTTTGCCCACCAGTTTGGCCCCGGCCGGGTTGATGAAGGTAATGTTAAAGTCGGTATCGACCGCCATGATCGACGCTGGAATGGCATTCAGGTTCGCGATTTTTTCCGCTGCTTCCTGTTTCTGTTTGCGCTCTTCCGTGACGTCGAGAATGTACTCGAGGACCCCTTTGATGTTCCCCTTGGCGTCCTTGATGGGCGAGCCGGTGTACTTGATCGGGACAATGACCCCGGCGGCCGGGCGGGCAATGGTCTCTTCCGTAATCACGGAATCGGTCTTCATGGCCTGGGCGCAGGCGCATTTTTCCGTTTTACAATGGGGGGTATTGAACAAATCGAAACATTTCAGTCCGATGCACTCGTCCGGGGTCTTGTTGGCTACAGCGGCTCCGGCCGGATTCATATAGGTAATGGTGAAATCGGTGTCCATGGCCATGATCGGGGTCGGAATGGTGTTGAGATTGTTGATCTTCTCATCCGCAGCCTGTTTTTGTTTCTGTTCTTCCGTCACATCGAGGATATATTCCAGCGCTCCCTTGATGTTCCCTTTTGCATCCTTGATGGGCGAGCCGGTGTACTTGATCGGCACGATCACGCCGTCGGCCGGCCGGGCGATGGTCTGCGCGTTGATCACGGAGTCGGTCTTCATGGCCTGGGCACAGGCGCACTTTTCCGTTTTACAATGGGGGGTGTTGAACAGGTCGAAACATTTCAAACCGACGCATTCGTCCGGGGTCTTGCCAGCCACGGCGGCGCCGGCCGGATTCATGAAGGTAATCGAGAAGTCGGTGTCGATGGCCATGATCGGAGTCGGGATGGTGTTGAGATTGTTGATCTTCTCATCCGCAGCCTGCTTTTGTTTCTGCTCTTCCGTCACATCGAGGATGTATTCCAGCGCCCCTTTGATGTTTCCCTTGGCATCCTTGATCGGTGAGCCGGTGTATTTAATCGGTACGATTACCCCGTCGGCCGGCCGGGCGATGGTCTGCGCGCTGACCACGGAATCGGTCTTCATGGCCTGGGCGCAGGCGCACTTTTCCGTTTTACAGTGGGGGGTGTTGAACAGGTCGAAACATTTCAAACCGACACATTCGTCCGGGGTCTTACCGGCTACGGCGGCGCCGGCCGGATTCATGAAGGTAATGGAGAAGTCGGTATCGATGGCCATGATCGGAGTCGGGATGGTGTTGAGATTGTTGATCTTCTCATCCGCGGCCTGCTTCTGCTGGCGCTCTTCGGTGACATCGAGGATATATTCCAGCGCCCCCTTGATGTTCCCCTTGCCGTCTTTCAGCGCCGAGCCGGTGTACTTGATCGGCATGACCACTCCGGCGGCCGGGCGGGCAATAGTTTCTGCACTGACCACGGAATCAGTCTTCATGGCCCGGGCACAGGCGCACTTTTCGGTTTTGCAGTGCGGCGTATTGAACAGGTCGTAACATTTGCTGCCGAGGCATTCATCAGGCATCTTCCCGGAGACCTTGGCTCCGGCCGGATTAATATAGGTAATATTGAACAGGGTGTCGATTTCCATAATCGGAGTCGGAATGTTATCCAGATTCCCTTTGGCCTGCTGATAATTGTTGCGCGTGGCGACCTGTTCGGAAATATCCAGCAGGGTGATGACCGTACTCTCAATGGTTTTGCCAGCTAGGTGCGGGGTCGCGCTGTAACGGAGATGGATGATCTCGTCACCACGGCGGAGAAAGACCTGCTCGGTCACCGTTTTCTTCAACCGTGCCGATTTTGCCACCGGACAATCCTTGGTCCCGCTCACGTTGGTCGCACAGGCTTCTTCATGCATCATTTTGCCGACCACCTGTTGCTTTTTCAGCTTCAACATATCCAGGAACAGCTCGTTGGCTAACACGATAATTCCATCCGCATTGAGTACTGCGGCGGGCACATCATAGTTGTCAAGGTAGGAGAATCTAGTTAAGTCTAAGCCGTCTACTGCTGTATTCATGATGCGTTCCTTATGCGCTAAAGGTGATCGGGAGCAAAGGATTCCCTATAATAGCTATGCCTCGGTGGCGATTTTTAAAGGTTCTTCTTCGGTAAAGATGCCGAGATCCCTGATCAGTTGTTCAACATCATAGATGAGCAAGGATTTCTCCTCTCCACGAGCGGTCTTGAAGCGATACCCTTCCCGGATGTGGTTCCCGGTTTGTCCCTGGTGGTGAACTGACAGATTCGGGATGCGCTCAATCTGCATCCGTTCCGGTTTAACGATTTCCATGATCTCATCAACCATGATGCCGATATTTTTTCCCGGCAGGTTGAGGATGATAATCTTGGCGTCTTCAAGCCTGGCGTGGTTTTCCATCCGGTAATACTTACGTAGGTTGATTATCGGAATGGCGCTATGACGCAGATTGAGAATGCCTTCATGATAGGGAGGCAGGCCTGGCAGGGCCGTGATCGCCGCCGAATAGTTGATGATCTCGCGGAACAGAGCGATATCGAAAGCATAATCTTGCCCGAGTCGGAATGAGATGAGAACCCGATTGCTGATCTCAAGGCCGCCTTTATCCCCTGCACGGTTCTCTGCTGAGCCTTTTTCGGCCAGCTCCGAATGGAGGTCGGAATTGCCTTTGAGGTGCTTAACCAGGGTTTCATCGAACAACCGGGCGGCGTCAAGTTTGACGATGCTGCGGTTTGGTTCAAGCGCGACGATTCCGGCGAAACACTCCTGACCTTTACCGAGAATCGGTACCGGCAAGAGTTGATCTTCCTCATAGTGGATAACTTCCCTGATGGAGTCGACCAGAATGCCGACAGACAGGTCTCCCTGTAGAATAATAATCCGTGACTCGGGGGAGATCTCCTCGGCAGGGTATTTGAAGAGAATTCTCAGGTCGACAATGTTGACCAGCTTATCACGTAGAACGATGACCCCTTTAATCGTCGGGTCAACCAGCACTTTGCGGTTGATTTTGGGTGGTTTGATGATTTCTTGGATGGCATCAATAGCAATGGCATATTCCTGACCGTTGAGCAGCAGTGTGATGTCCTGCTTCCGTGGTCGGAAGCTGCGGCGGAACTTATCGGCATCATTGCTGATGACAGGCAAATTGTACTTTTTGAATAGTTTCTGAAGGTCCAGCAATTGAACGATCCGGTCGCCACCATCGAGAGAAAGCAGGCCCTGGCTGCACAGTTCGAGGTCCTCTTCTTGGGTATTGATGGTGCTGATATCGTTCTGTTTGATGCGGACAACTTCACTGATTTCATCGAAGCGCAGGCCGAAAAGACCCCCGTTAAACTGGACAATCGCAATCGGACTTGCGGCGGCTTGTGAAGAGCATTCAAGCTGAAAGCGGGTACGCAGGTTGATGATCGGGATAATGGAACCGCGTAGATTGATGAGTCCGTCAAGGGCGTCCAGAGAGCAGGGCATATGAGTCAAGGCGCCCTCATGGAGAATGGTTTCACGAACATGCTCGACCTTGATGCCGAACTCACGATTGTCGAGCAGGAAAAAAGCGTAGGACTCTTCTTCGCGGCATGCTGCGGTCTTTTGTTCTGTCATTTCAGTTTTCACGTTCGGCCTGTACCCTTGAAGAAGGATCAATTCAAATCGTGCCGGTCGTGCCCCCAGATTGTTGATTAAGCCTTTTGAGTTGTTGTCTCATTCGCCGTTTTACGAAGCACAGCTAATCTGAATAGGATTAATTAGCTGATACTTATTTCATTATTGTTTTATAATAAACTGGTCTGCAGATGTCAATATTTAAAAAACAAATTTGATTTTATTTATCTGTGGGTTTTCTGAATAGGATTGTTGCTGAGAATAGCGAAGTGACGAAACTTTCTTGAGCAGCCCCGGAGGAGCAGATTTTTTATGGAGCAGATGATTTGCCGAGGGCACCCTTCGGGTCTCAGCTATTCATGGTTTGAAAGTCCGCCTGTCCGAAAAAGAAAACAGCCACCCTGTTTGCAAAAAGGTAGCTGTTCAATCAAAGTAATTCCGCTGGCAGAGGTCCTCTAGGTTGCAGAGGAAAGTCGACTTCTTGCTGAAAGAAAACAGCCAAGGCGAGTCGATAGGTGCTGTAAAGCAGGTTGAATACTGTCCTGTGGCTGAACTCAGTGAGATCTGGCCAGTTTTGAGGTCATCTTGTGCTGTACAGGTTTTGTTTGATACTCGCTGGCGTTCTTGGGTTGTTGCAGTTTAAGCCATGAGAATATCGAAAAGTATACGACCCCGGCAACCAGGATAAATGCGACGAACATATGAAAAATAATTTCCAGCATGGTGTTCCTCCTCTTGATGGGCCTTGAGCATCGGGATCAGCTGAGTGAGAGGGGGATGAGGAGGAGTTCTTCAGCCTGTGAGGCGATGCTGCCTGGCCTGTTGGTATTGCTTTTTTCTGTCTGTTGCAGATCGAGTGGCAGTCTTGCAAAAAAGCTTAGCCCGGACGGCGAAAGTGGGAAAGTGCCGAATGGGTCAACGGCAGAATTGAGCAGGTCAACGGCGTCCAGGGAGGACTAAGCGGAATTTCGTCGCAAAGAAGGGGGGTTGGCTAAACGGGATTGGGCCGTCGAAATGGCCCGTCCCGTTTGCGGGTCACTGTTTGAACTGCAGTAAATAAGACTGCTCCAGCCCCCGGCTGTGCAGAAAGTGGGCGAGTTGGTCGGGATCGTTGGCCAGCTGTTCAGCCAGGCCGAATTCAAGCTGGAGCCAGATCAGGGTGATCAGGTTGCCGCCGAGGGTGCAATTGAATTGCTCAAGCATGACGGCTTGCAGTTGATCTTCCAGCTCGGTGGCCAGTTCCTGCGGCGTGGCCAGGTAATGGGTCGGGTAGGCCACCAGCTGGGGGTCGAGACTGCTTAAAAAGGCCTGTTTTTCAAGCGGGTGCAGGGTGCTGAAATCGACCCCGCACCAGGCGGCCGGGCGGGTCGAGAGCAGTGCCCGGCAGGTCAGCGGCCGCTCTGCGTAAATCTGGCAACTCTGGGTCGCCGGGTCAAGGAACGGGCAGCCGCCCGATTCGCTGCGGTAGCGGCGCAGGAAATCCTTGAGATCGGTGGCGTCTTTATTCAGTTGCATCAGCCATGCGGCTCGTTCGCCGATCAGCTGCTGCTGGGACTCATCCAGGCCGGCGGCGATGACTCTAGCTTCGGCAAAGGCGCAGTTGACCGCTAGCGTACAGCAGTTGGCACAACCTTTAGCGCAGTAGATGGTCGACCAGGTCGCGCCCACCTGCTCAACCGCCGCGGCGCAGGCAAGATCCAGTCTGCGGCGGTGTTGCTCCAGCACGCTATCTAGCTTTTGCCAGCTCATCAGACGACCCGGTTGTCAGCACTGCCGGTTTGAAAGGAGCGGATGTTGGCTACCACCAGATCGAGCAGCCGCTTGCGTGCTTCCAGGGTGGCCCAGGCCATGTGTGGGGTGATGATACAGTTGGGGGCGCTGAGCAACGGGCTGTCTTCTGGCGGCGGCTCTTCGGCAAGAACATCGGCCGCATAGCCGCCGAGATAACCTTCTTCGAGGGCTTCAATGACCGCGGTCTCGTCGATCAGCTGGCCGCGACCGGTGTTAATGAGCAGTGCTCCCTGTTTAATCCTGGCCAGTCTGGCAGTGTTGACCAGCTGCCGGGTCTGGTCGGTGAGCGGGCAGTGCAGGCTGATGGCATGGCACTTGGAGAACAGTTGATCGACATCGACAAATTCGACATTGGTGTCCTGTTCGTATTTTTCCGGGTGCTGGGTGCTGGCCAGAACCCGCATGTCGAAAGCGGTGGCCACTTTGGCGACCTGTCGACCGATTTGTCCGAAACCGACAATCCCCATGGTTTTCCCGGCGACCTCATAGAGCGGACGATCATGAAAGCTGAAGTCCGGACATTCGCTCCAGGCGCCCTGTCGAACCAACTGGGCATGATGGCCGACATGCTGGGTCATTTCGAGAAGCAGTGCGAAGACCATCTGCGCCACCGAAGCGCTGCCATAGCCGGGCGCATTGGTGACGACAATGGAGCGGGCCCGTGCTGCATCCAGATCGACAATATTGACGCCGGTGGCAAGGACGCCGATGTATTTCAGCTGCGGCAACTCGGCAATGGTTTCGGCGGAGAGGACGGTTTTATTGGTTAAGAGGATGTCGGCATCGGCCGCTCTTTCCACAATTTGTTCGCCGGCAGTCCGTGGGTAGATGGCGCAGGTGCCCAGCTCTTTAAGCGGAGCCCAGTCAAGATCGCCGGGGTTGAGAGTATAGCCGTCAAGAACAACAATTTTCATGGAGGATCCTTCTCGGTTTTGGTGCGGCCGAACAGTTTCGCCAACACCTGCTTTTCTTCAGGGCTGACCAGGTCGATTTGTTCAGGCTCGGGATGACAGACGCGATTGCGCCCTTCCTGTTTGGCTTTATAAAGATAATGATCGGCGTGGGCAATCAATTCTGTGGCTTGAATCGGTTGATCGACCCGGTAAATGGCGATTCCCAGGCTGACGGTCAACGACAACTCTTCGCCATTGTTGAGCAGGGGCGTTTGGGCGATGGCCCGGCGAATACGTTCCCCGACCTGGCTGGCCGAAGCCAATCCGGTATCTGGGAGGATGATGGCGAATTCCTCCCCACCGTAGCGGCAGGGGATATCGAGCCGCCGCACATTTTGCCGCAGAATCGCAGCGATATGAGCCAGCGCTATGTTGCCGACCTGGTGTCCCCAGGTATCGTTGACCTGTTTAAAGTGATCGATGTCGAGCATGATCAAAGCGGTGGCCTGGCCGCTACGTTGGGTGCGTTCGATTTCGTGTTCCAAGGCCTGGATAAAAAACCGGTAATTGGCCAACCCGGTCAGGGTATCGGTGCGGACCAGATCCGCAAGGCGGGCAATCTCCTGTTGCAGCGTAGCGACTTGTGCAGCGATCGGACAGTCGCTGATGCCTTCGGGGCAGCGCGGCGGGGGTTGCTCCAGAGGTGCTTTTTTCTGTTTTGAGTTCATAGATTCAGTGTCGCTGCCTGTGGCATGGCCGCGGCTGCGGCAGGACAATCAGCACAAAAAGGGAGTGCATATTATTTGATAAAATATCCGGCAACACGCCAAATTCCGTCCTGGCCAAGCATCAGCGTGACGGTTTCCTGAGCATCCTTTTTGTTCGCAAAAGTCGAGCTGTAGATATAAACCATGTAGTCGCCCGCGGGAATCCCTTTTTTGTGGGCCTCTTTGCTATAAGTATGGTCAACATGCCGCCGTTCCAACAATTTTCCGGCCGTACCGCGTACGGCGGCGAGCTCATCGAGCCATTTTGGCAGCGGGATCGTGGTTTGCAGATACGGAGCGCAGGATTGCCAGCTTGCCTGGTATTTGCCGTTATCAACCAGCTGCAGGAATGCATTTGCGGCCGCGTTCGACGCATCCAAGACCTGCTGGTCGGGTTGTTTCATATAGCTGGGATAAAAAATGATCACCAATGCCAGGATGGCCAGAAAAGCGTGGATGCGATATTTTCTTGGCAGCACAGCGTCCTCCGTCAACAAAGCCGGCTCGGTAGAGACTTTTCGTTAACATGCTATCGGCAACGCCCCGTTCGGGACGGTTGCACCGACTGACCAGCTGCTCCTTCTCTTGCAGTTTTTCACTCTGCGCATGGTCGTGCAGATTTTCTTAAATAGTTGGCATCCGGAAACTCCAGAATGCCAACGCATAAGTTTTCAGACGACAACTAAATATAATCGGGATTTCCCGGCAGGGCAACCTCTCAAACCTTGCAGTCGCCAGACCATGGGCTCAGGTCCGACAGCCTGCTATTCCAGTTCCCGTTCAAAGTTGAACTTGCTGACATCCGGCGGATCATAGCTGCGGCGAACCGCTTCCAGCACCTGCTTGCCCCGGACGCTGAACGGGCCGACATGGGACAGATCGATGATGAACCGGTTACAGCCGAACTGTTCCAGCTCCGGCAGGTTGGCAATAAATGAAAAATCCGTTCCGCTTTGCAGCCAGGTCAATCCCTGTCGCTGCTGGACGAGAAAGGCATCGCCGCGGTCGGACAGCACAGGATTATCCGAGCGGAGGTTTTTGATCCTGACCCGGGAGGCCAGCAGCGGGACACTGGCATACACGGTCAGGGCGGTTGCCAGCGGCAGTTTGCGCGCCAAAACAGCGGCCAGATTGGTGCGGTCATCCTCGATATACAGTTCGGCTTCAGCAATTCCGAGGTCGGCCAGGGCCGCCAATGCCTGACTGTTGAGGGCGAACAGACGAAAGCTGCTGAACAGGTTCAGGTTGTCGAGCTTGTCAAAGAGCGGAAAGTGCCCCAGGTTGTTGAGCCGGAAGTTGCGAAAGCCGCTGCGCGCCAGTTGGCGAACTGCACTCTGCTGCTCCTGCCAGTCGTTATCGAAGAGGATAAAAGGAAGATCCCAGATGATCCGCTGTGCTTTGTTGACGAGTTTTCCGGCGGCCTGCAGATTGCGCCCGGTGAGCGGCAGTAGCACCGCATCGACCGCCGGGTCCGAGAGAATGTGCTGGTCTCGCGAATCGCTGAGCTGGATGCGGAGCTGGCGATTGCCCTGGTCCGTTTTGCCCATGGGCAGCAGTTCCACCCGCGGGCGCCCGCGGTGATCGTTATAACTGCGGGTTTTCGGGGGGTGTTGCAGTCGCAGGGCGGCATAGAGCTCGCGTCTGATCTGCTTGAGCTGTTTGGGCGGGATGACAATCTCCGGCAGCGGGCCACAGTCCAACTGGTCAAGAACGAATGGTTCCGCGGCAGTGACGGCGAAGTTCTGATACAGAATTTCCCTGTTTAAGCCTTGTTTTTCAGCTGGATAGCTGTCTATGTCGAATTGAAACTGCTCCGTTGTCCCGGCCACGGTCGCAGCGATCAGCAGGTGCGGCGGTTCGACCCGGATGGACAGCGCCACCTGCGCCGGTGGTGGACCGGCCGTGGCAAGACGGCGGCGGCAGGCATTTTCACTCATCGCAAATGAACCGCTGGCCGACACCAGAAAGACGCCGTCACCGACCTTGAACTGGTTGGTAAAGGTCGATGGAACGCTGACAAAACTGTTGGCGGAAACCTTGTTCACTTGCCGTTTACCAAGGAGCAGCTGGCGGATAGTAAAGGCAGTGCCGCTTTTATCGGTAGCTGGCTGAATTCTGATCCGATCACCCAGGTGAAGGGCTTCTTTGCTTTTGAAGGTTATTTCCCCGCCGCGGACCTTGGCGATTTCGCCAAGATATCTGCCGGTGGCCCCTTTGCGGGACGGAATCGCCATATCACTCGGCTGGCTGCCGCTTAAAAAGCCCTGGGTCGGCTGCCGGCCGAAACTGTCCTTGAGCAGCAGTTTGGCTTCTTTGACCGCCTGCTGACGCTGTTGCCCCTGCGCATCAAGGACCCGCCGGTAGGCGGAGACGACCTTGTGGACATACTCCGCGCTCTTCATCCGTCCTTCGATCTTCAGGCTGCAGATTCCGGCCTGCTCCAGTTCGGGGAGCAGATCGATGGCTGACAGGTCGTTGGGGGAAAAATAATAGCCTTCGTTGTTGCGATAGCGGTGATTACGTCGGCAGGGCTGGGCACAACGGCCGCGATTGCCGCTTTTGCCGCTTAAAAAGGAGGAAAAGTAGCACTGTCCGCTGAAGGAAAAACAAAGCGCGCCGTGAATGAAATGTTCCAGCTCCAGATGGGTGTTGGCTCGGATGGTCGAAATCTCCGCCAAGGTCAGCTCCCTGGCTAGAACGGCCCGAGCAAAGCCCATTCGTTCGAGCATTTTGACCCCGGCCGTATTATGCACGGTCAGCTGGGTTGAGGCATGCAGCTCCAGGCCGGGGAAATGCTCCCGAGCCAGTTTCCAAACCGCCAGATCCTGGAGGATAACGGCACCAATGCCGATCGCCTCCAGGGCTCCCAGGGTGTCGATCAGGTGTGGCAGCTCGGCTTCTTTGATCAGGGTGTTGAGGGTGACGTAAAGCTTCTTCCCCTGCCCCTGCAAAAACCAGCTCATCTGTTCGACATCGGCAAGGGAAAAGTTCTTGGCTTTGGCACGGGCGGAAAATTCTTTCAGCCCGATATAAACAGCATCGGCGCCGCCTTCAACCGCGGCGAAAAAAGCTTCCAGGCTGCCGGCAGGTGCCAGCAGCTCCGGGCGTGTGGTGATTTTCTTCAAAAGGGACTGTCCTGTTGACTTCGTTGCCATCCGGAAATTGCAGATGGAAACTTATTTATCTAATAATTTTTCGACCTGCTGCTGGTTGAAACCGCTCAGGTGATGACCGTTGATCCAGTATTGCGGGGTTCCGGTGACGCCGACCTCTTTCCCGATGCGACGATGCAGCTCAAGCATGCCGTTGTCGGTGAACGCCGGCAGCGGCTGCTTGTCATAGGCTCCGGAAAAAACCTTTTCATATGCTTCTGCCGGATTGGGCGCCGAAAGGATATAGCGGGATTTGGCTTCGGCATGAGGGTGGATCTTCTCCAGCGGGTACAAAAACACGTAACGAGTGACATCTTTTCGGTTCTCAAAAAATGCCGATCCATGGCGGCAGAACGGACAATCCGGGTCAGTGACTTCAATGACCTGATTGGGGCCGTCGCCGATTTTGATCGCTTTATCCAGAGGGAACAGCTTGACCTTTTCCGAGAGCAGGCGGTCTTTGCTTTCGCGGGTCAGATTGCGCGAATCGGGGGTCCACAGGTCTCCGACGAAAATCAGGCCGGTGGCCGGGGAGAAATAGACGATCTGATTGTTATCGACAACAACTTCGTAAATGCCGCTGATGGGGGTGGGATTGATCTGGGCGGATTGCAGTTTGGGATAATATTTAGCCAGTGCGGAAGCGACCGCATCCTGTTCACTTTGGTCCTGAGCAAAGACGATCTGTGCTGACAGGACAATCAGAAAAAGGATCGGGAAAAAACGAAAACGTGACATGCCTTTTGCTCCTGGTCTGCTAGTAAAAGTTTTTCCGAGCATACACCAGTCGCGACTTTGCTAAAAGGGGTGATCCGCTATCCTGGTGAAAATGTCCACTGGAATGGCGGACAGCGAGTCTGTTCCAGCCATTCTTTAAACAATTAGCCCTATTTCTCATTTAGGATAATATCTCTATAATATTCAAATAGTTAAATTGGTTTTCAGTTCGTTTATGACTACGTTTATCTATTTTTGAATTAAAAGCCAGTCTAAAGTGATCTTATCCTGCTAGCCCTTTCCCCCTTCCCCATAATGACTATGCCCGCGAAAAAATCGCTATCAACAGGCGCGACTGTATTTTTCGTTTCGTCAGTTGATCACATCACCGCACACCCAATGCAGTGTCCCTTTGACTCCTGGGTGGGCGATGGCCGGCGGGAAGCCTGATTCGTCAGCTCTTCAGCTGTCGAAAGACCGGCCTCACTTTCCATGGGATTATTTTTGAGTCCAGAAAACCACCTTTTCATGCTAAAATTTTCTTTATTTTTTGGTGGTTTTGATTAGATGATCAATTTTGAAAGTTAAAGGTGAAAACCGCTTAACCAAGTCATCAACCGGACTAGTGATACAGGGGCGATTCTCGAAAAGATTTCTTTTAAATTGTTCCGGCACGTCGCAGCCGGTTATTACTACCGATAGGATGGGCTGTCGTACCTCACACCATTGCTAGATTCCGCGCTACGCGCTCCACCTATCAATGGCGTTCGAGCCGACTGCGGTTCTCGGTCCGTAAAATATAAACCCATTTTCCGGCCCTGCGAGCCTTGCGGCTCAACAGCCCGGCCCGTTAGCTGCAAAAAGGAGGGAACAAATGGGATGGAAAGGAACAGTCCGCTCAATTGGGGCAGCAGTACGAGCCGCTGAACGGGACGCGAAACGTCGTCAACGGGAACTTGAGAGGCAACAAAAGCAGTACCAAAAAATGCAGAAATTGGAACAGGCTGCCTATGAAGTAGAGATTTTCGAAAATTATATCGAAATAATCCAATCCGTTCATAAAGAATGCAGCGATCCAATTGACTGGAAAAGTATTTCCATCTCAAAAGAGCCTAACAAACCAGAGAACTCACAAAAAAATGAAAAAGAAGCTAGGTTGAAAGAAAAAAACTACAGTCCTGGAATCATCGATAAAATCTTCAAAAAAACAGAGTCAAAAAAGAAAAAGCTCGAAGACGACATTGGATCTGCAATCAAAAAAGACGAATCTGAATACAATGCCGCAATTTCAAACTGGGAACAAAAGGTTACAGACTGGAAAGAAAGCGTATCCCTAGCAAAGCAACTTTTAGCCGGCAATGAACAGTCAAAAATAAAGGCAATAAAAGAACTTAATCCATTTTCTGAACTCTCCACCCTCGGTTCAAACATTTCCGTCAAAGCTGACGCCAGCGGCATCATTGAAGCAACAATACACGTCCACGGAGAAGAAATAGTCCCAAGCGAATCGAAAAGCTTACTTAAGAGTGGAAAGTTATCTGTAAAGAGAATGCCCAAAGGGACATTCAACGAAATCTATCAGGACTATGTTTGTAGTTGTTCTCTAAGAGTTGCAAAAGAAATTTTGGCAATAATTCCCGACCCTTTGGTTGTTGTAACCGCCATGGACGAACTGCTGAACTCAAAAACAGGGCACCTCGAAAAAACACCAATCCTGTCCGTGTGCATAGCAAGAAAAACCATAAATTCGTTAAACATGAACGACATTGACCCATCCGACTCAATGGATAATTTTATTCACAATATGTCTTTCAAAAAAACAAAAGGTTTTGGGTCCGTGCAACGTATCGACACAAGTGTCCTTGACGCGGCTAAGAGCAGCTAACAAGCAAATGTCTTTAGATAAATCAAGTGGTCTTTCACAATAGAAGACATAATTCTCCCTTTAAGTTGGGCTATGGGTGTTTAAAACTGGCGATAATGTCTCTTCGGCTCTTCAGTCTGAGACAGGTCTACCTTACTGGCCATGTTTTAAACAGAAAAACTAGGGACACTTCCCCTATTTAATTATTGTCTTAAGACTGCAATGCCGCTACACTCCCCTCATGCCAAGAATCGCTCGCATAGTTGCTCCCGGATACCCTCATCATGTCACCCAGCGTGGCAATAATCGCTCTATTGTCTTTTTCGACGACGAGGACCGGCAGACCTATCTGCAATTGCTGGATAAGTACAGCAAAGCATTTCATTTACACATTTGGGCTTATTGCCTGATGGAGAACCATGTTCATCTGTTGGTTGTCCCGGAAAAAGAAAACGCGCTTGCTCGTGGTATCGGCTTGACCAATCAGGTCTATACGCAATATCTCAATCGTAAGCTGAATCAGAGTGGTCGTATTTGGCAGAATCGCTTTTTCTCCTGCATTGTTGAAAACGACGAATACCTTTGGATCGTAGCACGGTGCATTGAACGTAATCCGGTCAAAATCGGTCTGGTGGACTATGCCGAGGATTATCGTTGGTCCAGCGCAAAAGCCCATTTGAAACTGGCTCAAGACAATCTTTTACAGGAGCCTTCCTGGTTGGACGCAACAGACAGAAGCCGGTATGCCGAATTCATTCTGAACAGCGATGAGGACGCGGAAGCCAAGCTGCGTAGCGCCACCCGTACCGGCCGCCCATTTGGCTCGGAGAGCTTTATTGACAACATGGAATATCAGTTGAATGCCACATTGAGGCCCCGTAAGCCGGGGAGACCAAGAAAAACTGGGAAGTGTCCCTAGTTTCCCAGGTCTAAAAAAGAGACCATAGAAGAGGATGGTGAAATTATAAGCGATATCTTTGACATCGGGGAGACGAAACGTGCCTGTTCAAAGTAGAGTTTTTTTTTACATTTTATTATTTGTGATTTCTTCCGTATTTATTTTTAATATTTCAAAATATACATTTGAAGAAATTCGTATATTAATTTTATTTTTCTGTTTTTTGTTATTTATAAAACTGTCTAGACTTAGATGCCAAAATTGTGGTCAGAAGATATTTAAATCAATTTTTGATTTTTTATTTGGTGGTCATTTTTATATGAAAACTTGTCCAAATTGCAGACACAAGTTAAATCAGGCTATTCAGAAAAATAATTAGATAAATATTGGAAAAACTAGGGACACTGCCCCTATTTAATTATTGTCTTAAGACTGCAATGCCGCTACACTCTCCCTTATGCCAAGAATCGCTCGCATAGTTGCACCCGGATACCCTCACCATGTCACCCAGCGTGGCAATAATCGCTCTATTGTCTTTTTTGACGACGAGGACCGGCAGACCTATCTGCAATTGCTGGATAAGTACAGCAAAGCATTTCATTTACATATATGGGCTTATTGCCTGATGGAGAACCATGTTCATCTGTTGGTTGTCCCGGAAAAAGAAAACGCGCTTGCTCGTGGTATCGGTTTGACCAATCAGGTCTATACGCAATATCTCAATCGTAAGCTGAATCAGAGCGGTCGTATTTGGCAGAATCGCTTTTTCTCCTGCATCGTTGAAAATGACGAATACCTTTGGGTCGTAGCACGGTGCATTGAACGTAATCCGGTCAAAATCGGTCTGGTGGACTATGCCGAGGATTATCGCTGGTCCAGTGCAAGAGCCCATTTGAAACAGGCTCAAGATGATCTTTTACAGGAGCCGTCCTGGTTGGACGAAGCAGACAGAAGCCGGTATGCCGAATTCATCTTGAACAGCGATGAGGAAGCGGAAAACAAACTGCGTAGCGCCACCCGCACCGGTCGCCCATTCGGCTCGGAGAACTTTATTGACAACATGGAATATCAGTTGAATGCCACATTGCGGCCCCGTAAGCCGGGGAGGCCAAGAAAAACTGGGAAGTGTCCCTAGTATTCAAGAAGTTAGCAAAAATATCACTTAAGAAAACTGAAACAATGAAAAATAAACTAAAAAATCTAAACACTCTACAAAAATTCTTTTTGCAGATGTTTGTTGTACTTTTTGTCGTAGTTGCTGCAATTAGCTACGGTGTCAAAACCTATTATGAAACTAAACTACAAAGTAATATAGATCTTGTATTAAATAAAGGTGAAAGCCTGATTATAAAAAGACTGGAAGCTCTTGAGAAGAATCATGAGTTATCAGAAGTAAAAAAAATAGTGAAAAAATTTATTACAGAACACCATTTTGAAGCTTTAGTTGCACAAGATATAAATGATAAAACGATAATAAATGAACAGCCGAAAAATGTATCAAAGTTTATTTCTGATATATTTATCAAGCATAGACTTTCTAACTTAGAAAAAAGTGTATCAAAAATTATACCTGATCTTCAAAGTGATAAAGTGTATCTTTTATATATCACCAGGAGAATCAACGCAAAAATTAAGATTTTAATCCAGCTTGGTGAAGATCAGGTAAAACTCATGGAAGATGAGGCTGCTGAATATATAGGTGTTATAGTAATATCAGCACTCATCATCATCTTTTTTTCATCTATTATAGTCTATAGACAATTTAAAGAGGTGATAGAAAAAAACCAACAGCTCCGTTATGCAAATATTAGCATCTTAAATGTACTGGGTAATGCCGTCTCAAAAAGAGACAGCGATACGGATGAGCACAACTATAGAGTTACCTATTACTCGGTGAAAATTGCAGAGCTTTTAAGGCTTGATGATGAGTCTATTAGAGATCTTATAAAGGGAGCATTTTTGCACGATGTTGGAAAGATAGGGATAGAAGATAGAATACTTTTAAAGCCAGGAAAACTGAGTGAAGATGAGTTTGAAACTATGAAAACTCATGTTGATCTGGGTGTTGATATCGTAGGTGATGTTAAATGGCTTGAGACCTCTATAAAAGTGATTGCTTATCATCATGAGAAGTTTGACGGAAGCGGTTATCCAAAAGGTCTAAAAGGTGAGGATATACCTATAGAAGCTAGGATATTTGCTATAGTAGATGTGTTTGATGCCTTAACATCAAAGCGGCCATATAAAGAGCCTTTTAGTGTAGAAAAGAGTCTTGAGATCATCACGGATGGATCGAATAATCACTTTGATTCTCAAATAACTAAAGTATTTATAAATAATATTGAACATTTTTACAACAAAGTAAATAGCAAATCAAAATCTGAATTAGAGATTATTCTTCATGATATCGTTGATCAGTATTTCTCAAATGGCTAGCTAAAAAAAATTAAAAAAATGTACTTATTAACATGTGAAATGCCGTGTTATCCTTCCTGATATAACTGCAACATTTTTTAGTTTATTTTGGGCTTATTAAATCATGAAATTAGATTTCAAGTGGTCTCGAATAGAAAATCTCTCCTCTCTCGAATTATTTACAATAATCAAAGCAAGAGAATCTGTTTTTGTCGTCGAACAGCAATGTTCCTATCAAGAAACCGATGATATGGATCTACATTCTTGGCATCTTGCTGTATCTATAGATAGTCAATTGGCAGCTTATGTTCGGGTTGTTGATCCCGGCATTAAATACCAACAACCGTCAATTGGCCGAGTTATGACCATTTCAAGATTTAGAAATCTAAAAATTGGTCGCTCACTAATGAATGAAGCCATTCGTTTTACGGAAGAACAATATCCCCAAATGGGTATAAAAATTGGCGCTCAAGTTTATCTGAAAAATTTTTATGAATCGCTAGGTTTTGAGCCTGTCAGTGAACCATACGATGAAGATGGCATCCCACATATTGATATGGTGAAACCGGCCATAAATGCAGTTTGACAATATAATGCCGAGGGTTGATAGCTCTCTGCGGGTTTCGTAAAGCTTTCTACAAAATTAAAGGGCTCTGCGCCGCCGTTTATCTCCACCGTTGAGGCTGTAGAAAAAGCTCAGAGAGTCAAAATTTTCAGACTTTAAAATTTGCAAAAGCTACCTTGAGAGCTACCTCGAAGGATGAAATAAAAAAGAAAAAACGGGCAGTCAGCATGAACTAACTACCCGTTTTTATTATTGCAGGGAGAGGGGCACTCCCGGCCCCGTGCAGGGCAACAGACAGCAAGGCGATCAGCCTTCCTTGACGCCCAGTTTCCGCAGGATGGTGATCATCGGGCACCAATCCGTAAAAGCGCTCTGAAACAGATTCAGACCGACAAACGCTGTGAAATAAAGCCAGTTGACGGAATGAAACTGGGACAGGATCACACTCAGAACGATAAAAAATCCGGCAATCATCCGCAGGTAGCGATTAATAGTCATTGCAGCCTCCTTCTTTTGGGGAAGAATAATATGAATATCTGTATAATTGCAAGTGGTTTGATTGGCGTAACTTTCTGTTTCAAGAAACCATTCTCTTCAGTATGATGATAGCTTGCTTTTGTCCCTTTTCAATCCTGCAAGGAGGAGTTTATGCGCCACGTCGTCTGGAGCTTTACCCTGTTCCTGCTCTTGTTGTTACCTGCCGGAGGCTCTGCTGCCGATCCCCTGGCGGACTGGCAGCCAAAGTTTGATCCTGCCGGAGCCGAATTTACTTATCTGCTCTCCTGTGTTGGTCACCCGGCGATTGAAGGGGTTGCCGTGGGCTATCGGATTCGCGACCGGGTCTGGGCCGAATCGAAGGGGCGTCTTTATGTCGATTTTCGCCCCCTGTCCCAGCTCGGCGGCGAGAAGGATGTCATTGGCAAACTGAAGATGGGCGCCATTCACGGCATGCTCAGCTCGTCGGTGGCCGCGCCGAACATCTCGCCCCGGCTTGGTCTGGTCAACCTGCCCTTCCTCTTTGACAGCGCTGCAAAATTGGACAAGTTTCATGGCAATCAGGATCTGTTTTCCGCCTATGGCGAGGACGCCCTGCGCAAAGGGATCCGGGTGGTGGATTTCACCGGCTATGGCAGTTATGGCTGGGCCACGGTCAGTCCGGTTCGTAGTCTGGCCGATGCCCGCCGGCAGGTCTTTAGGATTGCCCAGGCTCCGGTCAATGTTGATCTTTACAAAGCCTGGGGGATCCAGTTCACCGTCATGCCCTGGCCCGATGTGCCCCAGGCCCTGCAAACCGGAGTCATCACCGGCCTCGACCACACCCCGACGGTCTGCAGTATTTCCAAGAAATTTACCGTGGCCAAAAATTTCACCCGCATCGATTACGCCCAGGGGCTCTATATCCACCTGGTCAATGAACGCTGGCTGAAGCGCTTGCCGGAGGACCTGCGGGCGCTGTTGCTCAAAGCCATTGCTGAGGAGAGTGTACAGGCCCGGGCCCTGACAGAGCTGCAGCAGGAGCGCGAGATTGCTGCGGCGCAAGCCGCCGGGGTCAGCTTCTACCAACTCCCCGCGGAAGAGAAAAACCGGCTGGTAGAGCTCGCCGAACCGGTCGTGCAAAAGTGGGGAGAGAAAATTGGCGCAGATTATCTGGCCCGGGTGCGCAGTTTCCTGGCCGATTAAAGGTTTCCAGGTCCGTTCGGGCCGAGGACAATTTACAACCGGGGCGGCCTGTCTGCCCCGGTTTTTTGTTTTTCCAGGCTCATAATAATCCTTGACCTCAAGCAAATAAGCAGGCTATCGTTTCATTCTAAGTTATTGATTTTACGATAATTTAACTTTTATTTGTGATAACCAAACAGTGTTTGTAAATTTTCTTGCCAAAAGGGAGGATTGCAATGAGGAAAGGCCTGGGATTATTACTGCTTCTGCTGTTTGTGGTGACCTCGGCCGGACTGGCCGCAGAGAAAACGGACCCTCTGGCAGCCTGGCAACCGAGCTTCGACCCCAGCGGTGCGGAATTCACCTACATTCTGTCGAATGTCTCCCACCCAGTCATTGAAGGCGTTGCCGCCGGGTATCGGATTCGCGACAAGGTCTGGGAAAAAACCAATGGCCGGATTTATGTTGATTATCGGCCCCTGTCCCAGCTCGGCGGAGAAAAGGATGTGATCAGCAAGCTCAAGCTTGGCGCGGTTCAGGGGATGCTGAGTTCCTCGGTAGCGGCGGCCAATGTCGCTGATCGCCTCGGTATCGTCAATCTTCCCTATGTCGTCGATACCTTCGATAAGCTCGACACTTTCCGCACCGATCCAGAACTCTGGCAGCCCTTCGCGGACAGCGCTTTGCGCAGCGGCATTTATGTTGCCGACGTGACCGGCTACGGACCTTACGGCTGGGCTACGACCATTCCGGTCAACACCATCGCCGAGGCGAAGCAAGTCAATTTCCGAATTGCCCAGGCCCCGGTCAATACTGATTCCTACAAAGCCTGGGGCCTCAAGTTCACGGTACTGCCCTGGCCCGATGTCCCGCAGGCCCTGCAAACCGGAGTCATCACCGGCCTTGACCATACGGTGATTGTCTGTAACATCACCAAAAAATTCACCATTGCCAAGCATTTTACCGAACTGAACTACGCCCAGGGACTGTTTGTCCACCTGATCAACAGGCGTTGGCTCGATAAACTACCGGAAGACCTGCGCACCACCTTCCTGGAGGTGGTCAAGGAAGAGAGCGCCGCTTCCCGTGAGGCCACCCGGCGCCAATATGAGGAACAGATGGTCAAGGCCAAGGACGCTGGGGTTGAGTTCCATCACCTTTCAGATGCGGAACTGAGCGAGTTGAAGAAACTTGCCGAACCGGTGCTGAACAAATGGGGTGAAAAGATCGGTCCGGACTACCTGGTCAAAGTCCGGCAAAAGCTTGGCAGTTGAGGTAAATCCCTGTATAATCGGCGTGCTTTCACGGGGCCGGGGCTTGCTCCCCGGCCTTTTTTACTGCGGGCATGATCCTACTGAGGCCACTGGTGCTGCATTGCTCCCCTTTCCCCCGGATTTCGCGAAGGGCTGAACGGCATGCTGAAGAAGACCTTCAAGACGTTGGACCGCGCTTTTTTACTGGTTGAAGACTGGTCGCTATTTATCGCGGTTATGATCGCCCTGCTGACCGCCATGGCCAATGTCCTGCTGCGCAAGCTGACCAGCAATGTCAGCCTGTACTGGTCGGACGAAGTTGTCCGCAAAGTCATTTTCTTTTCCACCTACATCGGTTGTGTCGCGGCGGTACGCAGCCGCTCGCTGATCCGTATCGATGCCCTGCCGCAGTTATTTCCGGTCCTGAAAAAACCGCTCACCCTGTTCTCTCACCTGGCCGTGCTGTTTTTTGCCCTGGTCATGGTGCGCCTGGGCTGGGAGATGACCCTGATGATGTATCAGGATGAATACGCCCGGACCACCACCCTGCAGATCCCGGAGTGGTATTTTTATGCCGTGTTGCCGCTGATGGGGGTGATGATGTTCCTGCGCACCTTGATCGTGATGGTGGAAGACTGGCGCGGTAGGAACGATGTGACCGGGGAGCAATAAGACCATGCAAAGCAGCTACCTGTTGATTCTGGCTCTGTTGCTCGGCTGTCTGGCTGGCACCGTACCGGTCTTCATGGCCCTGTTTTTTACCGGGACCTTCGGGCTGGTTTACCTGCTCGGCATCGATCCGCAGATCGTTATTGAAGTCCTCTACCGCAGCATGGATAAATTCGCCCTGGTGGTGGTGATGTTTTTCGTGCTCTGCGGCAATATCATGACCACTGGCAGTATTGTCGAAAAGTTGATCAAAACCGCCAATGTCCTGGTCGGTTTTTTGCCGGGCGGACTGGCCATGGCCGGAGTTCTGGCCTGTGGCTTTTTCGGAGCTATCTCCGGGTCGACAGTGGCGACCGTGGTGGCGATCGGCGGGTTCATGATTCCGGCCCTGATCGAAAACGGTTACGACGAGCGGTTTTCAGTCGGCATCATGACCACGGCCCCGATCCTTGGCGTGATTATCCCGCCGTCGATTTCAATGATTCTCTATGCCATGGTCAGCAACGATCCGCTGGAAGCCCTGTTTTTGACCGGTTTCATTCCCGGGGTGATGATCATGCTGGCGATGAGTGTCTACGCTTATTTCGCCTGTAAAAAGCAGGGGCTTAAAACCACCAAGCGACCAACTTTAAGCGAGGCGCTGGCAGTGGTCCGCGAGAGTATCTGGGCCCTGTTGTTGCCGGTGCTGATTTTTGGTGGGATTTACTCAGGCCTGTTCACCGCCAATGAGGCGGCAGTGGTCGCTTGTTTTTATGCCTTTTTTGTCGAAATCGCCATTCATCGCGATATGCGGCTGCGGGATGTCAAGCGGGTGGTCGTCTCTTCTGCAGTCACCTCCGCAACCCTACTGATCATTGTTGCCGGGGCTTCGGTGTTCGGTGAATACCTGACCTTCGAACAAATCCCCAACAAGATTGCCAGCGCAGTGGTTGCCAGCATCTCCTCCCCCTGGGTGTTTCTGCTGGCGGTCAATATCCTGTTGCTGATCATCGGCATGTTTATGGATATTATTTCGGCAACGCTCATCCTGACGCCGATTTTTCTGCCGTTGCTCAGTAAATTTGGCATCAACAGTATGCACTTCGGTCTGCTCATGACCATCAATCTGGGGATCGGCTACTGTACCCCGCCGCTGGGCGTCAGCCTCTATATCTCCGGGGCCACGGTCGATCGGGATCTGGTCTATGTCTCCAAGGCGGTATTGCCGTTTCTGGCCATCCAGATCGCCATTCTGCTGCTGCTGACCTACTGGCCGGGGCTGGTGCTATTGCTGCCGAACTGGGTTTACGGTCCCTGATTGGAGCGGAGCAGAAGAGCACACTGTCCGCAACTCCCTTTACATCCCTGAATTGTTGTGATTACCTGTTGATAGAAAGGCCGCCAAAGTGAGGCAGGCCGCGCTTGCTGCTGTGAGGAAGCCATGCCGGTAACTCTCTACGCCGATCAATCCGCAATTGCCGAAGTCTGGCAGGAATTTATCCGTTCCGGGCAGATCCTGACCGGTTCTGTACGCCCGGAGATTCTGAATTCCTGGCATCGTTGCCAGGCTTTTGGAGTCGATCCCGAGGACGGGGTCAGCCACCAACTGCTCAGCGATGACGAGATTTACCTGTTGCTGGGCAGGCACAAGGCGTACCTGGATATTGTCCGCCATTTCATGAAGCGCCTCTATGAGTTTGTCAAAGGTTCCGGGTTTATCGTCATGTTGGCCGATGAAAGAGGCTATGTCATGGAAAACCTGGGTGATTCAGCCACTCTGGAGCTGGCGGCCCGGGTTAACCTGATCAAAGGGGCCTGTTGGACCGAAGAAGAAGGTGGCACCAACGGAATCGGAACCGCCCTGGCCCTGAAGAAGCCTTTTCAGGTGTCCGGCCGGGAGCATTTCTGCCGGAAGCTGCATACTTGGACCTGCTCTGCAGCACCTTTTTTTGCCGAAAGCGGCGAGTTGATCGGCGCCTTGCAGATGTCCGGCCCGGCCAGTGAAACCCATCAGCATACCCTGGGGATGGTGGTTGCCGCGGTGGAAGCGATCAGCTACCAGATTCGGGTGAGAAGTCGCAACAGCGATCTTTCTGTGCTTAATGACCGGCTCAACAATATTTTTCAGACCATGTCGGACGGGGCTATCATTATCGATCAGGCCGGGGCGATTACCCAGATCAATCCGGTGGCGAAAAAATTTCTCGGTGCCGGGATTCTCGGCCGCTCTATCGATGAACTGATCGGCGCCGACACTGCGTTGTTGAAGTTCATCCAGGCCGGGCGGACCTATAAGGACCAGGAGATCATCCTGGAAACGTCATACGGAGATATCCATGCCCTGGTGACGGTGAAGCCGGTCAGTAACGAATTCGGTGAGTTGACCGGCGGGGTGATCTTCTTTAACCCGATCAACAAGATGAAAAAACTGGTCAACCGCTTCGGCGGTGCCCAGGCGACCTTCAGCTTCAGCGATCTGGTCGGCCGCCATGAAACCTTCAAGAAAGCCCTGCGCCTGGCGGAACGGGCGGCCGGTAATACCAGTCATGTGCTGCTACAGGGCGAGAGCGGAACCGGCAAAGAGTTGCTCGCCCAGGCGATTCATAACCGCAGTCTGCGTCGTAAAGGTCCTTTTTTGGCCCTTAATTGCGCTTCTTTGCCGCGTGACTTGATTGCCAGCGAACTGTTTGGCTATGCCTCCGGGGCTTTTACCGGGGCAAACCCCAAGGGGCGGCCCGGGAAATTCGAGATGGCGGCTGGGGGAACCCTGTTTCTCGATGAAATTGGTGATATGCCTCTGGACCAGCAGGCTTCGTTGCTGCGGGTGTTGCAGGACAAACAGATCACCCGGCTGGGCAGCGACCGGGTCATCTCCGTGGATGTCAGGGTGATCTGCGCGACCAACCGCGATTTGCGTGAGGAAGTGGCCAAAGGTAATTTTCGCAAGGATCTTTACTATCGGTTGAACGTGATCCTGATTCAGGTGCCGGCCTTGCGTGAACGAGGCGACGATGTGCTGTTCCTGTTCGATTACTTTCTGCAGAAAATCGCCGGTAAACTCAATCTTGCTGTTTCCCAGGTCGACTCGGCAGTGCGGGACTGCCTGCGGGCTTATTCCTGGCCCGGCAATGTCCGTGAGCTGGAAAATGTGGTGGAAAAAATGCTCAATCTGGCTGAGGCCGGTCGGATCAGCATCGCTCATCTGCCGGCGGAAATTCTGGCCCATGTTGGCTCCGTTGCAGCCGTTCCCCCGCCTGTCGGGGGTAGTGATAATCCGGACAAAAATTACAAGCAGATGCTCGGCGAGAGCGAGCGGCGGATTTTGCTCGACCTGCTTCAGGATCATCACGGCAATGTCAGCCGTATCGCCAGGGCCATGGGCGTATCCCGTAACACGATTTACCGGAAAATGCGGCACCATGAGATTTCCAAGGATTATCTGTTTGATTGAGCCCAGGCCAATCCTCTTCAGGTGAGATATGCAATTCCCCTGGCGACTGTTCCAGAAACGGAACACCTGCTCCATCAGGATGACAGTTGTTCTGTCCTGGAACAATATCCCATCCTGCCACCGGTCTCTTCCCCTGCTTTAGCGATAAAAAAATAATTTATAAATACAGATAGTTAAATGAATGTGCCGGGAGGGGGCCACGCCGCCGTTGCAACTGGCACATGAGTTGCTCTCTTCATCTTCATACCGATGCAATTGGTTGTTTGCAAGCTCTATCTAACCTGGGCTTTTCAGAAGCCCAAAACCGAATGGAGGATTTGCCGTGAGAGAAGAGATCGACAAAAAGTACCAACTGTATATTGACGGGCGCTGGGTCGATGCTGCTGATGGAAAAACCTTTGAGGCGCACTGCCCGGCCGACGGAAAATTGCTCGCCACCTGCGCCAATGCAACCAGAGAGGATGTCGATGCCGCGGTTGCCGCAGCCCGCAAAGCCTTCCCCGCCTGGCGTGATATCAGTGCTCAGCAGCGGGCCGGCTACCTGCTGAAAATTGCTGATCTGATTGATGCCAACGCCGAAAAACTGGCGATGATCGAGACCCTGGATAACGGAAAACCGATTCGCGAGACCCGGGCTATTGATGTGCCTCTGGCCAGTGATCACTTCCGCTACTTTGCCAGTGCTATCCGTACCCAGGAAGGCCAGGCAGTGATGATCGATAAAGACACCATGAGCATCATCCTGCGTGAACCGATCGGGGTGGTCGGTCAGATCATTCCCTGGAACTTTCCTTTCCTGATGGGGGCCTGGAAGATCGCACCGGCCTTGGCCGCGGGCAACACCATTGTCATGAAGCCATCGTCAACAACCTCTCTGAGTATGCTCGAATTTGCCAAATTGCTTGATCAGGTTCTGCCTCCTGGGGTGGTCAATGTGGTTACCGGCAAAGGTTCGACGACCGGGAACTACGTGTTGGAACATCCCGGCTTCAACAAGCTGGCCTTTACCGGTTCCACCGAAGTCGGTTACGAAATTGCTGATGCTGCAGCGAAAAAACTGATTCCTGCAACCCTGGAACTGGGCGGAAAATCAGCCAATATCTATTTTGAAGACTGCCCCTGGGAAAAAGCCATCGAAGGCACCCAGATCGGGATTCTGTTTAATCAGGGCCAGGTCTGCTGCGCCGGTTCGCGGGTCTTTGTTCAGGATAGCATCTACGATAAATTCGTTGCGGAAATGGCTGCAGCCTTTGAAAAAGTTAAAGTTGGCCTGCCCTGGCAGGATGACACCATGATGGGTGCTCAGATTGACGAAGTGCAGCTGCACAAAATTCTTGCTTATGTGGATGTCGGGCAAAGCGAAGGTGCAAGACTGGTTACCGGCGGCAAGCGGCTGACTGACGGAGTGTTGGGGAAAGGGAGCTTTATGGCGCCCACCCTGTTTGCTGATGTCAAAAATTCCATGCGTATTGCCCAGGAAGAAATCTTCGGCCCGGTGGTCAGCGTGATCAGGTTCAAAGACGAGCAGGAAGTTATTGCGCTGGCTAATGACAGCGAATATGGCTTGGGTGGTGCCGTTTGGACCAAGGACATCAATCGGGCGTTGCGGGTGGCCAGGGCCGTGGAAACCGGTCGGATGTGGGTCAACACCTACAATCAACTGCCGGCCCATACTCCGTTCGGCGGCTACAAGAAATCCGGTATCGGCCGCGAAACCCACAAAATGATGCTGGAGCATTATTCACAGGCCAAGAATATTTATATCAGCATGACCGAAAGCAAAATGGGTCTGTATTAAACTAGTTTTCATCCGGAAACGGCTCTTTTCCGTTATGGCGGTGTCAATCTGTGGGTTTTCTTGCCACAACGAAAAATTGCTCGTTTTCAATCTGAAAACTTAATGATTGCCATCCAGTGTTTCCGGATGACAACTAAACTAAAACGGCCGTCGGCGGATCTTGCCGCCGGCGGCCCCTTTCCCCTGTGGCCGGTTGCCGTTCTGGCGGTCAACCCCAGCCGGTTTTTCGGAAGGTACTGCATACGATGATCGTGACCAGAGCGACTCAGATCGAAGACCTGTTGGATGCCTATCCGCAGGCTGTGAGCTATTTTATCCGCCACCGGGTCAGCCCTTTCTCCTGTGCCGGAGCCTTTCCCAAGCCGCTGGGCGAAATGCTTGAAGCGCGCCAGGTCGAAGATATTGATGGTTTTATCAGCGGTTTGAACGCATTCATTGCCGAGGCAAACCAGGCGTGATCACGTTCCTTTTTGCTGCTGCTCTGCTCAGGAGCGGTCAAGGCGGCCATCGTTCAATACAATCCGCTCTTCAAAACGTTTAAAAACCCGTTCATCATGGGTCGACACCAGGACGGTCAGTCCGTCTTGCTCGGCCAGCTGCTGCATGATCTGCAGTACGGCCGCCGCCGAGTCCGCATCGAGATTGGCGGTCGGCTCATCTGCCAGTAGCAGTTGCGGGCGATGGATCACCGCGCGGGCTACGGCTGCCCGTTGTTTTTCCCCACCTGATAAGTCGGTTGAGTAACTGTCACGGCGCTTTTCCAGGCCTAAAGCCTTAAGCATAGAGTCGACCCGATAGCGGCGTTCGCCGGCTCGGTAGCCGAGGATGACCAGCGGCAGCTCGATATTTTCAGCCAGCCTGAGTTCCGGAAACAGGGAATCATCCTGAAAAATGAAACCGATCCGCTGGCGGCGGAATGCGGCGGCCTGTCCTTCGCTGAAGTGGGAAATCCGTGCGGTGTCGAGGTAGATCTCCCCTTGGGTCGGGTGGTCAAGGGCTCCGATCAGGTTGAGCAGAGTCGTTTTGCCCGAGCCGCTCGGGCCGACCAGGGCGGTCTGGCTGCCAGCGGCCAGGGTCAGGGAAATATCGGTCAGCGCCTTGACCCGGGCTTGCCCCGCCCCGAACCAGCGGGACACCCCTTCCAGACGTATCAATGGCTGACTCATAGATCCCTCATACTGCTGCTGATCGTGCGACGGGCTGCCACCAGGGCGGGCCAGATCGAGGCCGCGACTCCGCCGAGCAGGGCCAGGCTCTGGGGAAGCAGGACCATGACTGGTTCCAGGCGCGGGTGGATCACCGAATTGATGCTGAACAGGGGATTGTAGGAGGTGTAGTGACTGATATCCAGGCCGATACCGCTCCAGATCAGACTGATCAGGACACCCAGGAGCGTGCCGAGCAGCCCGGCGCTGAAGCAGATGATAACCGCTTCGCCGAGGACGGTGATCGCAACCTCTCCGGGGCGCGCTCCCAGGGCTTTGAGGATCCCGTAGTAACGGTAGCGGTCCATAACCGAGATGAGCAGGGAATTGGTGACGCCGAAGGCGAGAATCGCAATGACCAGCAGGATCATGATCTGCATGGAAAATTTATTCAGCTCGAGCAATTGCTCAACTTCGGGTAACTGTTTCTGCCATGGGGTGATGCGGATTCCGGCCGTTGCCCCTTGCTGTAAAGTATCGGCCAGGCGCGCTAGATCGGTGCCTGGCCGGGTGAACAGTGCGGTTTTCAGTTGCAGGGGGATCGCTGGATCGAGGTCGGCTGCTGCGCTCAGGGGCAGGTAGCCAACGCCCTGGTCAAGGAGCTGGACGCCGGTCTGGAAAATGCCGCTGACGGTTAGCTGCTGCTGGCCCTGGGCCGTGATCAGCTGGAGGCTTTCTCCAACGTTAATATGCAAATCCCGGGCAAGCTTAGTGCCTAGAATAAAACCTTCCGATCCCTTGAGCCACGCCCCGGTGGTGAGCTTGGCAGAGACCGGGGAGCGCTCTGCTTCGCGCTGGGGATCGACCAGGAGTAGCTGGACGGGGCTGGTGTGATGGTCATGTTGCAGAACCGCTCCAAAAGTTAACCGGGGGAGTAGATTCTCAACTTCAGGTAGCGGTTTTTGCTCCCAGCGGGCAACTTCAGCAACAGCCTGCCGGTTTGGCAGCGGGGGCGATTCGACAAGCAGGTTGCCATTATGCAGGGCAACGGCATTCTGCACCATGGTGTCGTTAACCCCGACCATGATCGCACCCAGGACAATCAGCATGGCGACGCCGAGAGCGACGGAAATGAAGGTGACCAAGGTGCGCCGGCGGCGGCGCAAAACCGAACGCAACGCAAAGCGCAGCCAGAAAATCATGGCAGGTTTTCCTTCAACAGATCGTTACGTTCCTGCATGATTGATTTTTGGACCAGCAGCCCGAGGGCGGCGGTCTCTTTGATGCTGAATTCCGGAAGATAACGACAGAACGCCTGCTCCGCCCCTTGAAAGTAGTGGATTGCGGTTCTGATGCTTCTGGTTCTGGCGCTTTCGAGCTGTCCGGCGACAGCCTCGGCAGTGGCAGGATCGGGCGTTTGCAGGTACTCTTCGAGCAGTCGCCGTTCATGGGGATCCTCACCGTGAAAGGCCTGGGAAATGACGATGTTGTGGTGCTGCCGGGTCAGATCGTCCGCGACATCTTTGAGATCGTCGAGGATCTGGCAGCCGATGCCGAAGTCGGCCAGAGCTTTGGCGATATGCTTCGATCGCTCCGGGTCGGTAGCATTCAGGCGCTGGGCCAGGCGCACCGGGGTGCTGAACAGGGAGCCGGTTTTGCGGGGGTGGATTTGCTCGAGGACTGTCTCAACGGTCGGAATTTGCTGGGTCAGGTGCGATTCTTCCTCATGCTCTTCGATACCGCTCGGAATCAACAGCGCCAGGACCTCGTTCAGCACTTTTTTAGCCAGCTGTTTGTCCATATGTTCTGCACCGAGTTCATTCAGGACATGTTTCGCCAGCACCATATCGCTGGTCATGATGGTCAGTACCGAGCGGAACCTGATTCCGCCGCCGGGCAGATCAAATGGGATCACGCTCTTATATTCGTCATCCAGCAGGTTGTCGCAACCCGTGACTTGGCCGCGCAAACATTGGTAGATCATGGCGAAAAATGGCAGTCGCTCGGGATCAACTCCGGCCGCTTCTGCGGCCATGATGAACAGGGTGGAAAAGAGGTTGCGCTCCAAACTGAGCTGCTCCGGTTGGAGAGGGCGCAGGGTAACCTGGCCACCAAGAGTTTGGGTGCAGGCCTGGTGGAACTCCTGTACGGTCTGTTGCTGAATATGGAAAGCCCGCGCCCAGGGCGGGCAAGCCATGAGAATAGTTGCGGGACTCTGGTTCATGAGCCTCTCCGGGCGTGGAGTACGCTGATATAGCCTGCGAAGCGACCGCGTTCAGCAAGGTCCAGGTAGCCGCAGGCGGTGATTTCCCGGCGCAGTAAACCGTCCATGTTCTCTTTTATCTCCGGTTGTCGGAACAGTTTCCAGGCGGTCCAGGACATGACCCAGCCCAAGGCGGTGTAGGGTCGATCCATGTCGGCGATGAGCAATTCTCCCTTGGGTTTGAGGACCCTGCGGATTTCCTTGAGAGTCTGCTGTTTCAGGGCGCAATCGATATGATGGAAAAACAAGGCCGAAGTGACCAGGTCGAAGGAGGCTTCGGCATAGGGGAGATCTTCGCCGAGGGCCTGGCGAAAGTGGCAATTGGAGCTGCTGCGTTTGCGCTTGGCCACCTCTATCATCGGCCGGGAGGCATCAATACCGATGACCTCCAGTTGTGGGTGGCGTCTGGCAATCCTGGCGGTCAACAATCCGGTCCCGCAACCGATATCAAGAATACGGGAGTCGTCAGGCAAGCTGATTTGCTCCGCCAGCCAGTGGTTGAGGCGCGCTTCCTGGCCAAGGGTGACCAGCGGTTGAACCGCATCGTAAATCCTGGCCGCTTTGACAAGGACCCGGCCACGGGTTGGTAATGCTGCCGGTTGGGCTTGCTGGTTGTCGGAATCGTTCACACAAAACCTTTCCAGGCATTTCTGAAAAACAGCGAATCGTTAAATTGCTATATTCCAAGTATAATTGTAAACTTTATCACGAGCACTCATTCAGGGGGTAAAAAAAATCCGCCAAAGGAGGCTGCCTCGATGGAACCCAGAATTCTCATTCCGGTCAATGATTCACCCACCACCCGCAAGACTATTGACGATATCTTATCCTACCGAGAACGCTTCCCGGCCAAACTGGTTCTGCTTCATGTGGTGGATGACCAGCTCGCCTATCGAATGATCCCTGATTTTCAGATCGAAATGGTCAGGGAGAATGCTGAAAAATCAGCTCGGCAGCGCTTAACCGGGTTGGCGGAGCAGCTTCGGACAGCAGGTTTTGAAATCGAATTGCGGCTTGAGTTTGGCGCCCCGCGGCGGGTGATTCCGGCGATTGCCAACGCAGAAGACTTTCAGCTGCTGGTGATCGGACGTAAGGCCGGTAGTGGCGAAATCCGCGATGTCCTGTTCGGGTCAGTGGCGAATTATGTCCTGCATAACGTCAAATGCCCGGTTCTGCTTTTTTAACGGGGAAATTCTGCCCGAGTGAGGACAAAACGGACACAGAACCCTCACTTTCTTCCTCAGCCATCGTTTTATTATTCCACTGCACTAGTGTTCAAAACTATGGGCTTTCAGTCCACGCCTTTCCGGTTCTATGAATTGAGTCCTTCCCCCTTGATGAAGGAAGGTTCGGATGGGAGTGGAAATGCTGGTCTGTCTGTGCGGCCGGGAAGTCGCTGGCAGGAGGTTTGAGGCTGATGACGCTGGAGCAGAGGGCAACGATCTCAGGTGTTTTTCCGCATGGCAAATATTATGCTAATAATTTATCCATATGCTCGATCCATAGCGGCGGAAAACAGGTATTGAAAGCTCCGGATTTCGACGAATCCGGCCTGAGGAGAAAAACATGAAGACCAAGGAAATTGCCCAATGGGCCGGAGTCATCGAACAGGACGCCAGGCAGCGGATCGGTGTGGCGGTTGCCAGGGATAGCCAGAGAAAAAGCGCGGTTCAGGCCGCGGCCTGTGAGCTCTGGGCAAAGCATTTTCCGAAAAAGGGAGCGGTGAACGCGGAAGGTATTTTTATTTCGCGGCATATCTTGGTTGGCGGAATGGCCGCTGTCGAAAAGGCGGAATGGCCTTTGGAAAAAGCGCTCAGGCCGCTTTGTATCGGTCTGCTTAATGCGACCTTAAGCAAGCAGAAAAATTTTATCGAGGCTGCGGAAGAGATCACCAGGGCCGCGATTCAGGCCGCTCTGCTGGCTGATTATGATGCCTGTAAAATGACCGAAGAAGTGGTTGGTGCTATTCTTAAAGCCGGCCAGGACAAAAAGTACAAAAGCGGCGACCTGTTGAAAACAATCTCTCGCTCGGCGGTGCTTGCGGCCCGCTCGGCACCGCAGAAAAAATCGGATCTGCTCGAACCCATGCTGATGGATCTGCTGGAAGGGAAAATCGATCTCAGCGTTGATGAGGAAGAGTAGCCGAGCAGGACATGGTGTCCGCCGTTGATGAAAACGCTGTCTTCTGTCTTCGAGAGGAGCGCTGCCGCCTGGACCGAAGACGGTAGCCGGCCAATCAAGAGAGCTGGCTCTACTCGTCTTCTTCGCTCAACTCTTCAAGCATGGCTTTGGCAAAGTTTTTGGCCCTGCCTCCCGGAGCCATCATTCCGTAGGCCATTGCTTCCCGCAGTTCCTCTTCCGTGGCACCGTTTTGCTTCGCGACCGCGAAGTGTTTTTTCATTCAGTCGGGACAATGGACCGCCACGGCACAGGCAACCCGAATTAATTCACGTGTTTTCAGGTCGAGGACTTCGCTGTATTCGAAATCGAAAAATTTTTTCCGGATTTTCATCACGACCTCCTTACCCCGAATGAGCGGGCGTTCTTGGCTTTGGAAAATGCCCCTTCTCCTGCCCGGGATCGTTCTCCGGAACAGATTATTTTTCAGGAACCTGGCTGGGTTCAGGCGAGATGCAAGGCTACATGATGTTCCTTCAAACAGGCAATAATCTCTTTGGGCGGTTCCTTATCGCAGAACAGCGCACTGATCTGGGACAGATGGCCGAGTTTGACTACGGCATTACGGCCGAACTTGGTATGGTCGGTGGCCAGGAAGACTTTGCGGGAGTTTTCGATGATGGCCTGGGCAACCCGAACCTCATGGTAGTCATAGTCGAGCAGGGTCCCATCCGGATCGATGGCTGAGACGCCGATGATGCCAAAATCGACTTTGAACTGATGGATAAAGTCGATGGTGGCTTCGCCGGTAATGCCCCGGTCGCGACTGCGCACCACCCCGCCGGCAATAATCACCTCACAGGTCTTGTTGCCGCTCAATATGGTCGCTACATTCAGGTCATTGGTAATCACCCGTAGACCCTCATGGTCGCGCAGGGCTCTGGCAACCTCCTCGGTGGTGGTGCCGATATCAATAAAGACCGAGGCCCGATCGGGGATGTAGCTGGCAACCTTTTGGGCGATTTTCTTTTTCTCTTCCAGCATCAGAACCTTGCGGGTTTCATAGGCAACATTTTCAACACTTGAATTCAGCCCGACGCCCCCGTGAAAACGTCTGACCAGGCCATGTTTACAAAGTTCATTGATATCGCGACGAATGGTCTGCGGGGTGACGTCAAAATCCTGAGCCATTTCATCGACGGCGGCAAACCCCTGTTGTCGGACCAAATCGACGATCTGCTTCTGTCTCAGGTTAAGATTCACGTCCATTTTTGGTGCGGTCATTTTTTCCTCACTGCAAAGATATATTCTCAAAACCGATTCTATTAAAGCATGGAATCGGAATAATCACTTAGTAAAAAACTCCCCATAAGAGCGAATCTATCATATTTGGACGAATCTTGACATGTTGTATATGGAATAATGTTTCGTTACGAAAGGAAACATCTCTTTTTTTGGAATGTCCTCCGATGATGCTAACCTTTTGACTTGCCGTTGAAAAATTATTTTTTAATTGAAAATTTAACATCTTTATAAAGCCTTTTCGAGAGTGGTTTTAGCTGGATCGAAGGCCTACCGACGCGCAATTGGGCCTTGAAAAGGGCCATTTTAGTTCGAAATCGAATCATAAGCGAAAATATTTTTCGATATAGAACATAATTCTGTTGCAATTTTGATTATTCTCATGCTAGTTTTCGCTCTAGAATAGTGTTTGGCTAGTATCGAAAAATTCAGACGGCCCGGCAAGATGGGGGCTGTGCCTAGTAAATTCATCGCAAGGGAGGTGGCGGCAGGAGGGTAGGAAACATAGGCGTTTTCTTTTCAATGTGGTCACAAAAAAATCAGCAAAAGGAGCAAGGGGATGAGTATTTTTCTTGGAGAAATGTTCGGTACGGCCATTCTGATTGTGCTTGGCTGTGGGGTTGTCGCAAACGTTGTCCTGGAGGACTCTAAGGGGCAGAACTCCGGGTGGATCGTCATTACTGCCGGGTGGGGGTTCGCTGTTGCCATAGCCGTTTATGTTGTGGGCTGGATCAGCGGAGCACACATTAACCCAGCGGTGACCATCGGATTCCTTGCTCTCGGTCAAATCTCATTCTCGCAAGCTCTGTTGTATTTTGCGGGCGAGTTCAGCGGTGCTTTCATCGGCGCCGTAATCGTTTGGCTCGCCTATTTGCCGCACTGGTCAAAAACCGAGAATGCGGATCTCAAGCTGGCTGTGTTCTGCACCGGTCCCGCCATTCGTAATACCTTTGGAAACTTTATCTGTGAAGCCATTGGTACCGCCCTGCTCATGATCGGCGTACTGGGAATATTCAATGCCAATAACGGAATCGGTAGCGGAGTTGGCCCCTATGCGGTAGGTATTCTTGTTTTCAGCCTGGGTCTTTCCCTTGGTGGTCCGACCGGTTATGCTATTAACCCAGCCCGTGACCTGGCGCCGCGGATTGCCCATGCCTTATTGCCGATTCCTGGGAAGCGTGATTCAGATTGGGCTTATGCCTGGATTCCGGTTGTCGGCCCGGCTGTCGGTGCCATTATCGGAGCCTTCCTGTATCAAGGCGTCGTCGGCCTCCTTTAATTCGAACCCGTTTCTGCTAGTTCTGCTAGCATCCATGACAGGAGAGTTTTATGGCCAAGTATGTTGCAGCAATTGACCAGGGTACCACCAGTTCACGTTGTATGATTTTTAACCACGCCGGAGAGCCGGTTGCCTCGTCCCAACTTGAACATGAACAGATTTATCCCAAGCCGGGCTGGGTTGAGCATGATGCCATTGAAATCTGGTCCCGGACCAAAGATGTCATCCATGACGCCTTGGAAAAATCAGGTCTGGTTGCCGCTGATATTGCTGCAGTCGGGATTACCAACCAGCGGGAGACGACGGTGGTCTGGGATAAAAATACCGGGCAGCCCTATTACAACGCCATTGTCTGGCAGGATACCCGGACCGATGATATCTGCAATAAACTAGCTGCAGACGAAGGGCAGGATCGTTTCCGCGCCAAGACCGGGTTGCCGCTGGCCACCTATTTTTCCGGACCCAAGATCAAGTGGTTGCTTGACAACGTCAAAGGACTGCGTGCCGCAGCCGAGAAAGGCGACGCTCTGTTTGGCAACATGGATACCTGGATCCTCTGGAAATTGACCGGCGGCGTTAACGGTGGCGCTCATATGACCGACGTGACCAATGCCTCGCGGACGATGTTGATGAATCTTGATGGGACCCAGTGGGATGATGAAGTCCTTGCTATCATGGATATCCCGAAAGCGATGCTCCCGGAAATCCGCCCTTCCAGCGATCCCGATTATTACGGCTATACCACGGTCCAGGGCCCGTTCGGCGGAAAAATTCCGGTGTGCGGAATTCTTGGCGATCAGCAGGCTGCAACGGTTGGGCAAACTTGCTTTGAGCCCGGGGAAGCCAAAAATACTTACGGAACCGGCTGCTTCATGCTGCTGAATACCGGGACCGAAATCGTTCATTCCAAAAACGGCCTGTTGACCACTCCCTGCTATAAATTCGGGAATGAGCCGACTGTCTATGCCCTGGAGGGCTCCATCGCCATCGCTGGCGCGGTTGTCCAGTGGCTGCGCGACCAGATGCGCCTGATCAACACCGCCGCTGATGTGGAAAACCTGGCACGCATGGTGGAAGATAATGGCGATATGTATTTTGTCCCGGCATTTTCAGGCCTGTTTGCGCCCTATTGGAAAAGTGATGCCCGCGGGGCTATCGTCGGCATGACCCGTTATCTGACCCGGGGCCATTTCGCCCGTGCCGCATTGGAAGCGGTTGCTTATCAGACCCGTGAAGTGCTGGACGCCATGGAAGCTGATTCCGGGGTCAAACTCCAGGCTCTCAAAGTGGATGGCGGGATGGTCGCCAATGAGTTGCTGATGCAGTACCAGTCAGATGTTCTTGGGGTTCCCGTGACTCGTCCCAAGGTTGCCGAGAGTACCGCTCTGGGGGCAGCCTATGCCGCCGGTCTGGCCGTCAATTTCTGGAAAAATATCGACGAAATGAAACGGAACTGGGGCGTGGATAAAACCTGGCAACCGTCGGAAGACGATACCGCCCGGGTCAAAAACTATGGAAAATGGAAGAAAGCGGTCACCAGAACCTTCGACTGGATCGATTAAGCGTCATTCAGGCTAGAAAATAACAAAAAATCAACCCTGCTTCGATGTTGTTCGAAGCAGGGTTTTTTTAGGCGTAAACAATCCGGCCGAGGACATGGCTGGATGAGTCACGAAGCTGGGATCATCTCTCTTGTTGGTGTGAGAGCAGCAACATCCCACTTTTGCCTGACCGGTTGGACACAGCTCTGAACAGACTTTGCTCGCAAACAATAAAGCCCCGCTCCGATAAGTTCGGAGCGGGGCTTGTTCTTGTATAATCCGACGGGAAACTCAGTCGATAACGACCAGCAGATCGCCTTTTTTAACGTTGTCACCGATATCGCAGTTAATCGACTTGATTTTACCGGTGGCGGTTGCTTTGAGGGCATTCTCCATCTTCATGGCTTCCAGCACCAGAATGGTCTCGCCGGCGGTGATGTCATCGCCAACCGCTTTTTCCAGGCGCAGGATCAGACCCGGCATGGGGGCCGCAATACCACCGTCAATGGGTGCGTCGGCATCGGCAGCTTTTGCCGCGGGTGCACCGGCTTTGCGCGGAGTCTTGGCGATACGCCGCGGGGCATTGCCGACCGGACGAACCACCGGGGTCGGTCCTTCTTCGTCGACCTCGATCTGGAAATATTCGTTGTCGACATACACGTTGAAGGTTCTGGCATTGGCGCTTTTGGCCGGGACATCCGGTTTTTCAATGAGCAGGCCGGCCTTGGCTTTTTCAATATCAGCCATGACTTTCCGGCCCTCTTCAAGAGAGCGCGGTTGCAGCTCTTTCGGCATCTGCTCCTGGCCATATTTGTATTTGAGGAATTTCTTGCCGGTGACCGGGTAGATGGCGTAAAGAACGGCATCATCGATATCCTTTGCCAGCTCGCCGATTTCTGCCTTGGCGTGCTCCAGCTCAGGCTCAAGAATTTCCGCCGGACGACAGGTGATCGGCTCATCGCCGCGCGAATAGTCGCTGAGCGCTTTCTGTTGAACCTCGGCGTCGATGGGGATTGCCGTTTTGCCGTACAGGCCGTAACAGAGATCCTTGACCTGTGCCGTAATCATCTTGTAACGCTCTTCAGGAGTGTCGAAGAGCACATTGTTGACCGTTTGAGTCCCGACGATCTGACTGGTCGGGGTGACCAGCGGGATCTGGCCGAGTTCGCGGCGAACCCGAGGCAGCTCTTCAAAGACCTGCGGCAGTTTGTCCAGGGCATCCATCTCCCGCAACTGGTTGACCAGGTTGGATAGCATGCCGCCCGGGGTCTGGTGAAGCAGGACGTTGATATCGATGGTCGACAGCTTGGTGTCGTCGAGCAAGTGGCGATACTTGGGAACAATATCCCGTTCCAGGATAACATTGATGGCTGCCAGGGCATGGATGTCAAAGCCCGTGTCGCGATCGGTGCCGAGCAGGGTCATCACCAGCGGTTCAATGGCCGGGTGCGAGGTCCGGTTGGCATAGGGAGACATACAGGTATCAAGAATATCCACCCCGGCTTCAATAGCTTTGAGATGGGTCATGGCTGCCATCCCTGAGGTGCAGTGACTGTGCAAGTGCAACAGCACATTTGGAACCGCATCTTTAATAGCCCGGATCAGTTGATAAGCATCGTAGGGCGCAATCAGTCCGGCCATGTCCTTGATGCAGATGGAGTCGGCGCCGAGTTCTTCCAAGGCTTTGGCTTTTTGGACAAAGTATTCGAGGCTGTAGACTTCACCACCCAGGCGGGGCTGGGTCATGGTGTAGCAGATACAGCCCTGGAAATGCTTGCCAGCCGCTTTGATGGCAGGAACAACGGTCTCGAAATTGCGATAATCGTTAAGAGCGTCAAAGGTACGGAAGATATCCATTCCGTTTTCAGCGGCCCGCTCAACAAAGGCTTTGGCCACATCATCGGCGTAGTTCCGGTAGCCGACCAGGTTCTGACCACGCAGCAGCATGGAGAACGGGGTCTTGGTGATATGTTTTTTCAGGGTCCGCAGGCGTTCCCAGGGATCTTCGCCGAGGAACCGGTGCATGGTGTCGAAAGTAGCGCCACCCCAGGTTTCCAGTGCCCAGAAACCGATATTGTCCAACATCTCGGCAACCGGAATCATATCTTCGGTGCGGCCACGCGTGGCAAACAGGGATTGATGCCCGTCGCGCAGGGTCACGTCCATGATTTTAATGGGGTTCGCGGCGGCGGGGCGGTCTTTTGAATAGTTCAACGGGGTCATATTGACCTGGCCGTGATTGTTCATGTGCTGTCCTCCTGGTTTTAAGTCTTACCGGAAATTAATGGCTTTGAGCAGACTGCGCTGTTGCATCATATTGCTCTGCTGGGCCTGCACGAAACGTCCGGATCTGCTCCAGGCTTGATTGCGATGAGACAGGTCGAGGGCGGCTTGTTCTTCTTCGGCTTTGAGGTATGCTGAGACTGCGGCCAGCGCTGCTGCTAATTTTTTATTGCTGTTCATGGTGACTCCTGTCAGTCGTTAGAAAAAGGTCTATTGCCCGAGGGTGTTGAAAAAGTCCCGCCCGAGTCTTTTTCAACGGCGCAGATAAATACTGCGCCAGCAAATTTCCTGTTCTATAAAAAGCTATTGTTTTGTTCCATGCGCCCCATCAGGGGCTGTCTCTCTGCAAAACATTCAAGTCCCGCCTCACCTCACCGGAGAGGCGGGATGGTACTGCGATCAGAGGGGAATATTGCCATGCTTTTTAGCCGGGCGCTGTTCCCGCTTGGTGCACAGGATCTCCAGGGCATCGATCAGTCGGGCTCTGGTTTGGGCCGGTTCAATGACTGCGTCGATATGGCCCCGGGCGGCCGAGCAATAAGGATTGGCAAACATCTGCTCGTATTCTTCTTTGCATTTTTGCCGCTCAGCCGCTTTGTCTTCAGCCGCCCCGATCCGTTTTCTATAAATGATGTTGGCTGCCCCGTCGGCTCCCATAACCGCGATTTCCGCTGTCGGCCAGGCAAAAGCCATATCGTTGCCCAGGTCTTTGGCGTTCATGGCCAGGTAAGATCCGCCGTAATCTTTGCGCACCGACAACAGCAGTTTGGGAACCGTGGCTTCCGAGTAACTCCACAACAATTTGGAACCATGATTGATGATACCCGACCACTCCTGGTTAGTCCCAGGCAGGTAGCCGGGCACATCAGCGATGGTCAACATGGGGATGTTAAAGGCATCGCAAAAGCGAATGAAACGGGAAGCTTTGTTAGAGGCATTAATATCAAGGCAACCGGCCATGACCTGAGGCTGATTGGCAATAATGCCAATCGACCGGCCGTTAAGGCGGGCCAGAGCAACGATGATATTCGGTGCGTAATGCTCATGGGGTTCAAAGAATTCACCATCGTCAACGATATGGGCGATGACTTCCTTCATGTCGTAGGCGGCACTGGGGCTGTCCGGAATGATGCTGTTCAGTTCCGGGATCAGCCGGGCCGGATCGTCTCCGCTTGGAAACACCGGGGGTTCTTCCATATTATTGGAGGGCAGGTAGGAGAGCATGACTTTGATCTGCTCGATGCAGTCGGCATCATCTTCACAGGCAAAGTGGGCCACCCCGCTTTTGCTGTTGTGGGTCATGGCTCCGCCGAGTTCTTCCATGCTCACCTCTTCGCCCAGCACGGCTTTGATAACCGCCGGACCGGTGATGAACATGTGGCTGGTTTTTTTCACCATGAAGATAAAATCGGTCATGGCCGGGGAATAAACTGCGCCGCCGGCGGCTGAACCCATGATTGCGGAAATCTGTGGAATGACGCCGGAACACAAGGCGTTGCGGCGGAAAACCTGACCGTAACCGGAGAGGGAATCGACCCCTTCCTGGATCCGCGCGCCGGCCGAATCGTTGAGGCCGACCATCGGACAACCGGCCTTTTCAGCCAGATCCATGACTTTGCAGATTTTGGCTGCATGCATTTCGCCGAGGCTACCGGCCCGGGCAGTGAAGTCCTGGGCAAAGGCGAAGACCGGGCGGCCATTGACATAGCCGTGACCGGTGATCACGCCATCGGCCGGAACCTCGACTTTATCCATGTCGAAATTGGTGCAACGGTGCTGGACAAACATGTCCAGTTCACGAAAGGTTCCTTCATCAAACAACAGATCCAGACGTTCACGTGCGGTGAGTTTGCCTTTGGCTTTGTGTTTTGCGACTGCGGCTTCGCCACCCATCTGCAGAACTTTGGCTTGTTTCTCTTGCAGCAGTTTGATGGCGTCTTCTGTCCTGCCCATCGAAATGACTCCTTTATTACGTTAAAGTTGCTTGGTTTTCTTGCCTGACAATGATTCTGGCGGTGATTCTGGCCAGAGCCTTGTGCAGCAACAAAATAATCCGATTTTTACCTGAAACGCATGAAGTGACACTCATGTCGAAAAGAAAGCTCAGTCAGGCGCTTTCTACGACAGCATTAACTCCAATTGTCGGCATCCTGTAACGGGGTAATGCCCGATGCCATGACTTCTCTCAGGGTAAGTTGGCGTTTGATGCGTTGGCCCTCATCCCTAAGGTAACGCATCGCTTGATTCCCGCCCGGAAAACAAAGCAGACTCTCCGCTCTAAAAGAGCAATACAAATAAGATATGAATGGATGTCACTGTGCGTACTCTGGGGGACATCCTGGCGGCTGTCAACGGAACGTTGATGACCGGTATGAATTTAGCTCCAACAAGCCCATTTCCTCGCTTGAAAGAACAAACGCAAAACTATATATCAACTTTATTGTGAAACGACAATACCGGACTTGCAGGAAAAAATTCCCCTGCAAACGTATAAATTGCCGGTGGCGGAGGGCTATTTCCCGCTGCCACCGGCAACAGGTTTATAGGTTGTAGAAGACGTTTTTGCCGTTGAAAACGGCGGTATCGTCGAGTTCGTCTTCAATCCGCAGCAGCTGGTTGTATTTGCAGACGCGGTCGGTCCGGCACAACGAGCCGGTTTTGATCTGCCCGGCGTTGGTGGCGACGGCCAGATCGGCAATGGTGGTGTCTTCGGTTTCTCCGCTGCGGTGGGACACCACCGCGGTGTAACCGGCCCGTTTGGCCATTTCAATGGCTTCGAGAGTTTCGGTCAGGGTGCCGATCTGATTGACTTTGATCAGAATCGAGTTGGCAATCCCTTTCTCAATCCCTTCTTTGAGGATCTTGGTGTTGGTGACGAACAGGTCGTCGCCGACGATCTGGATTTTATCGCCCAACTTGTCGGTCAGCAGTTTCCAGCCCTCCCAGTCGTTTTCGGCCATGCCGTCTTCGATGGAGACGATGGGATAACGGTCGACCAGGTCGGCATAGAAAGCGACTATGTCGGCAGCGCTTTTCACCGGCTGAGCTTCGTTGGCGAGGGTATACTTGCCGTCTTCGTACAGCTCGGAAGCTGCGGTATCAAGGGCTAGCAGGACATCTTCCCCGGCCTTGTAGCCGGCTGCTGCGATCGCTTCCATAATCACCTGCAGGGCCTCTTCATTGCTCTTCAGGTTCGGAGCAAAGCCCCCTTCGTCACCGACGGAGGTGTTGTAGCCCTTGCTGGCCAAAACCTTCTTGAGGGCATGGAAGATCTCCGCGCCCATGCGCAATGCTTCCTTGAAGCTGGATGCGCCGGCCGGCATGATCATGAATTCCTGAATGTCGACGTTGTTGTCCGCATGCTCGCCGCCGTTGAGGATGTTCATCATCGGAACCGGCAGTTCTTTGGCATTGGCGCCGCCAATGTACTGATAAAGGGGCAGCCCGGCGTCTTCGGCCGCGGCTTTGGCGCAAGCCATGGAGACGCCGAGCAGGGCATTGGCGCCCAGCTTGCTCTTGAAATCGGTCCCGTCGAGTTCCAGCAGCTTTTTATCAATACCGATCTGATCACTGGCTTCCCAGCCGATCAGTTCGACAGCGATGATTTCATTGACATGTTCAATAGCCTTGAGAACGCCTTTGCCGAGATAACGTGCTTTATCACCGTCACGCAGCTCAAGGGCTTCGCGTTCACCGGTTGAAGCGCCGCTGGGGACGGCTGCCCGACCCATGACGCCTGATTCCAAAGATACTTCGACTTCTACCGTTGGGTTGCCGCGCGAATCGAGTATCTCGCGAGCGTAGATGTCAATAATTTCACTCATGGCCAAATGTCTCCTTTATTTTTTTGATGTATGAACGTTAGGGTCTGGTGAAGCTGGCAATCTTGATAAAATCCTCCGCCTGCAGGCTGGCCCCTCCAACCAGGGCTCCATCAATATTGGGCTGAGCCATCAGCTCGTCAATATTTGCCGGTTTCACGCTGCCGCCATAAAGAATCCGGCACTTTTGCGCGCAGGCGTGCCCGAACAGTTCGCCGAGGGTATCGCGAACAAAGGCATGAACCTCTTCAGCTTGTGCGCTGGAGGCGGTTTTCCCGGTCCCGATGGCCCAAATCGGTTCATAAGCGACCACGACTTCGCCAGCTTGTTGAGGGAGGACCTGGTGCAGTCCGCTGAGCAGTTGTTCTTTAAGGATGGTCAACATCTGCCCGCTTTCCCGCTCTTCCAGGGTTTCCCCAATGCAGAGAATAGGCCGCAGGCCGTTGCTCAGCAGGGCGACAACTTTCTGGTTGATAAAGGTGTTGTTTTCTCCGCACAGTTGGCGCCGTTCCGAATGGCCGATAATGCCATAACCACAGCCGCAGTCTTTTAGCTGCTCGGCCGAGATCTCACCGGTAAAAGCGCCGCTGGGACGCGGGTAACAGTTCTGCCCGGCGACCGCGATGGCCGAATCCCGGACGATCGTGGCAACAGTGTCCAGCAGTGTGAAAGGCGGAGCGATGACGATATCAATATCGGTCATCGTGCCCAGGGACTCTTGCAGTTCTTTGGCCAGGGCTGCTGCCTCGGCCAGGGTTTTATGCATCTTCCAGTTGCCGGCAATCAATGGTTTGCGCATCTTATTGATCTCCCGTGGGAATGATTGTGAAAGGTTGTTTAAGGCTGCGGCCAGACAGGGGCTTATAATTTGGAGTTTTGAGGAATGCCCCAACTCCGGGCAGGATGTGGGCCGCTTTATTCAGCATGGCAAGAGACCCTTTCGTAACAGTTTCAAGGGTGAAGAGGCGGCAAACAGCCGCCTCTTCACAGATCAGGCCGAGGGGCCTGTTACTTTTCGGAAATGTACTTGACCAGGTCGAGGACCCGGTTGGAGTAGCCCCATTCGTTGTCGTACCAGGACAGAACCTTGACCAGATTACCGCCCATGACCGCGGTCGAAGGAGCATCGACAATGGATGAGGCCGGGTTACCGTTGAAGTCTTTGGACACCAGCTCCAACTCACAGAACTCGAGAATCCCTTGCAGCGGACCTTCGGCGGCCGCTTTCAACGCAGCATTGACCTCTGCAACGGTCACACTTTTTTCGGTTTCCACCACCACGTCGACCAGAGAGACATTCGGCGTCGGTACACGGACCGACAGGCCGTCCAGTTTGCCCTTGAGTTCTGGCAGAACCAGAGAAACCGCTTTCGCCGCTCCCGTGGTGGTCGGGATCATGGACAGCGCAGCCGCCCGGGCGCGCCGCATGTCTTTGTGCGGCAGGTCGAGGATGCGCTGGTCGTTCGTGTAAGAGTGGATCGTCGTCATCATCCCTTTGACAATGCCGAAAGATTCGAGCAGCACCTTGGCCACAGGAGCCAGGCAGTTGGTGGTGCAGGACGCATTGGAAAGAATATGATGCTCGGCGGCATTGTAAGTTGCTTCATTGACGCCCATGCAGATGGTCAAATCGACATCTTTCCCAGGCGCGCTGATGACCACTTTCTTGGCTCCGGCATCGATATGTTTTTGCGCACCTGCCCGGTTGGTAAACAGGCCGGTCGATTCAATAACGATATCAACCCCGAGTTCAGACCAGGGAAGAGCCGCCGGATCACGTTCACTGAAAATTTTGACAGCTTTACCATTGACGATCAGGTTGTCACCTTCGGTTGCGACAGTGCCACCGAAAATGCCATGAACGGAGTCGTATTTAAGCAGGTGTGCCAGGGTCTGCGCATCGGTGAGATCGTTAATCGCGACGATATCGATATCGCCACAATCCTGGGCAGCACGAAACAGGTTGCGACCGATACGGCCAAAGCCATTAATTGCGATTTTTTTTGCCATGCAGGGTCTCCTTTTAATGCAATAGTTAGATGGCTGTCTGGTGTCGTTGGGGTGTTCAGGTGTTTGCCTCAAGGCGATGAACTTTCATCAGGTTGGTCGGGCAGGACACCGCTGACGGGCTGCCCATGGTGACCACCGTGAGATCGCCGGGTTGTAAAACTCCGGCCTTGATGGCAACGTCGCTGACCGCACGAATCTGGGCTTCGGTGTTTCCTTCGTGATGGACCAGAAGAGAATGTACGGCAGCGTATAAAGATAAGCGGCGTTGGACCCGGGCAGAGGGGGTGACGGCATAGATCGGCAAGGCCGGACGGTATTTCGAAACCAGCGCAGCGGTACTGCCGGATTGCGTAAAGGCCAGGATCGCTTTGGCGTTGATGTTTTCAGCCAGCCGGCAGGCGGCCTGACCGATGCCTTCACTGAGAAGTTCATCGCTTAGGGGTTGACTCGGTGGATTAAAGCTGTTGTTTTTCAAGGCGGAATCGGCTTCCACATCGCGCGCGATTCGGTCCATTAAAGCGACTGCCGCTACGGGGTATTGGCCGGCAGCAGTTTCCGCCGAGAGCATGACAGCATCGCTACCGTCCAGGATGGCGTTGGCGACATCGGAGACCTCGGCCCTGGTGGGGCGTGGGTTGCTGATCATGCTTTCCAGCATCTGGGTTGCGGTAATCACCGGTTTTCCGACCAGATTGCACTTGCGGATAATCTGTTTCTGGATGAGCGGAACCTGTTCAGGGTTCATTTCGACCCCGAGATCGCCGCGAGCAACCATGACCCCGTCGGTCACGGCCAGGATAGCGTCAAAGTTGTCCACCGCCTGCGGCTTTTCGATTTTTGCGATCACCGGGATATCGGCGTTGGCTTGGTTGAGAATGGTTTTAATTTCAGTTACGTCGCTGGCCCGGCGAACAAAAGACAGGGCGATATAATCCACCTCGTGGCTGATGCAGAAGCTGAGGTCGTGAAGATCTTTTTCGGTCAGGCAGGGGGCGGCCACGGCTGCGCCCGGCAGGTTGATCCCTTTGCGATCCTTGAGCGTGCCGCCGAACTTGACCCGGCAGCGGATATCGGTGGCGCTGCAGTGCCGAACCTCCAGCTCCATAAGACCATCATCAAGCAGGATTCTTTCCCCGGGAGCAACGCACTTCGGCAGCTCAGGGTAGCTGGTCGGAATCAGCTCGCCCTTTCCTTCAATGGATCGGGTGGTCAGGGTGATCTCCTGCCCGGCCACCAGTTCAAGCGCGCCGCCCTTCATGCACCCGGTGCGGATTTTCGGTCCCTGCAGGTCGGCGAGGATGGCGACGGGTTGCTGCAGTTGCGCAGCCACCTCGCGGATTCGTCCGATCAGGACCTGCTTGTCGGCATGATCACCGTGAGAAAAGTTCAGCCGGAAAACGTTGACTCCCGTTTGAACAAGCTTCTGCAATTGCTCGGACGAAGAGCTGGCTGGGCCGACAGTAGCAACGATCTTGGTGCGTCGAAACATGATTGTCCTCTGCCATGAAAAAACTATTTAAACAGCGATCTTCAATCGTTCATTGACCAGGCTCTGTTCGGCCTCCTGGCGGGTGTCGTCCCAGCCCAGGGATTCAGCCATCAGTTCGATGACCCGGGGGGCCACCTGTTCTGAAGCTGCTTCGTCAATCAGTGCCAACGGCAGGCGTCGAACCAGAACATCGATTGCATGCAGGGCAAATTCATGCTGTGCGGCATAGATGACCTCTGCTTCGATGTAGGGATGGTCCGGATGCAACCTGGCGGCGTAACCGCTGGTTGCCAGCTCGGCAACCTGGTTGGCCTGGTCGCCGTAAAAGTGGTGCATGTTTTTGGCCACCGCCGGATCCAGGCCGTACTGGGCTGCCAATTGCTGATCACCGTTGGCTTTGAAGCCAGCTCCGCCGACCACCGGATATTGCGTGGTCCGACAGGGGCCGGCATTGTCAAGGGCAAAGGCCTTAACCGCCTGATTAATGGTATCTTCCGCCATGCGGCGATAGCTGGTCCATTTGCCGCCGACAATGGTCAGCAGCCCGGTATCGCTTAAGGAGATAACATGGTCGCGGACCAGGTTGGAGGTATCGGCGGCCTTGGGGTCGGAGACCAACGGGCGCAGGCCGGACCAGGCTGCCTTGACGTCTGACCTGGAAACCTGAAGCGCGAAATACTTGCTGACGTGGCGTAACAGGTAGTCGATCTCTTTTTCCGTGGTCGGGGGATGCTCGACGATTGGCGCCGGGTCGTCGGTGGTGCCGATCAGGGCATGCCCCTGCCAGGGCAGAACAAAGAGAACCCGACCGTCCTCCGTTTTGGGGATCATCAGTCCGGTTTCCGGCGGCGCAAATTTTTTGTCCAGGACCAGGTGGATTCCTGAGCTGGCGGACATGATCGGAGTTGCCTGGGGATCGTCCATTCTGCGGAGCTGATCACCAAACGGGCCGGTTGCGTTGATGACGCCTTTGGCCGAAATGGTCCACTCGTCTTCGGTCAGTTTGTCTTTGACGCTGACGCCGGTGACCCTTCCCTCCACTTTCTGCAAGGCCGTAACTTCCAGGTGATTGGTGACAACGGCACCTGCGGCAACCGCTGTCTTGACCAGGGCAATGGCCATCCTGGCATCGTTGAATTGCCCGTCATAATAAAGGATGCCCGCCTTGAGCCCTTCAGCCTTAATTCCCGGGAAGCGCTTCAGGGTCTCTTTGCGACTTAGGTAGGAGCTTTTGCCGAGGCTTAATTTACCGGCAAGGAAATCATACAACTTCAATCCGGCAAGAACCTGCGGAACGTCGATCCATCTGTAGAGGGGGGTGACAAAGGGGAGCGGATGGGCCAGGTGCGGGGCGTTTTTCAGCAGGATGCCGCGCTCGTGCAGGCCTTCCTTGACCAGGTCATACTGCTCTTTGTCCAACCGCTTAACGGCCTTTTCGAGATAGCGGACCCCGCCATGAACGAGTTTGGTGCTACGGCAACTGGTTCCTTCGGCAAAGTCGTTTCTCTCCAGCAGGGCGACTTTTAGTCCCCTGCTGGCTGCGTCAACGGCAATGCCGCAGCCGGTAGCGCCGCCACCGACGATCAGCAGGTCAAAGGTTGTTCCGTCCCGAAGTTGCTCAAGGGCTTCTTGTCTCGACATAAGCACCTCACTTTTTTTAGGCTTTAGAGGAGCGCAAAGCGGACGCGCTGGGAATAATTTAATGTTCGAAAACGATCATAATACGCTGTTAAAATGTTTGCAAGTGAAAAAGTGTTGAGGCGTCAACCCAGCACGACAACCGCCTCCCCGGGAGTTGTTTGCGAAAGCTGTTTTATGGCAGCAATTCAAGAAGATGATGACCACAGCAGAAGGTTTGTTTATTTTTCCTACGAGACTGGAAATTGTGTTTTCGAATTTTTAGGAAGAGCAGCGAGATGTGCGTTTTTTTTCAAAATTGAACATCAGCCTTGGTGCTGTGCTCAGCAAACTCTTGGTCACCGGTGCAACCGGAAGGGCTGGTTTTCGAGGAGGGACAAACGACACGGAGGCCACGTATTGTGGCCTCCGTTTTCAGCTTTGCTGCCCAGGTCCGCTCTGAACTTGGACGGGCTGGTTGTTTAGAACCGCAAGCAGCTCATTCAGCTTCTGCAGCCGGGACCACAGGAGCGCATCATATCTCTGCCGGACTTTCCAGGGCCGTCACAAGACCGGCCGCTCCGGCTACCGGGGAAACCCCAGCCCATTTCCCTGAGCTGGTCAGCTTTTACCCGCTGCTCCGGAGTCAGAATTGAATTGACGGTCTGCTGCATTTTGGCTCGTTGAACCATCTTTTCGGTTTTTAAATCAGCCTGTTTCTGCGCGATAGCCCGGAATTCGGCCTCATTGAAAGTGCCTGCCGACCGATAGCTGTTCATTTCGGCGCGGCCAGCCAGCATCTTGTCACGGAGTGCCTGGTGTGCTTTCCACTGCTGATCGAAAAGGTCGGAAAGCTGTTGTTTCTGGTCGGCAGTCAGGTCCAGCACGACGGTCATGCGCTCAAGGCGTTGGCCGACCCGCTGTTGGTGTTGCTCGTAGCTCATCGGGGCACCCATGCGAGCCCCTTTTGCCCCTGGGCCGGGGCAATTGCGGCCGTACCCGCCGCCGCCCCAGGCAAAAGCTGACCCGGCGGTGAAGAGTAAAGCCATCAACAGGGTTGGTATCATCAACTGTTTCTTCATGGTGTGGTCTCCTTATGTTGGATGTTAGTGTGATTTCCGAATTGCTGATGGTGCAACTCTAACCCAACCTATCTGAAGTGTGGGTTAAGAGCTGTAAAGATATGTTAAGTTAAAAAAATCATGAAAACAGGGGCACTTAACAAATTTTTACATCAGCGCTGGCGCGTTTTCAGTATATTGATTAGAAGACCAAAAGGAGATCCTATGAAAGATATACTGGTGATTGATGATGACCGGGAATTGTGCGAACTGCTGACCGATTATTTGCAGGGCGAAGGGTTTTCCGTGGTCACTGTCAATCATGGTGTGACAGGTGCCGCGGAAGCTCTTGATGAAAGTCATGAGCTGGTTGTCCTTGATGTGATGTTGCCAGGCCTGAATGGTTTCGATGTCCTCCGAAAGATTCGCGAGCAAAGCAGGATTCCGGTGATTATGTTGACTGCCCGCGGTGATGATATCGATCGTATCGTCGGCCTTGAACTCGGTGCCGACGACTATTTGCCGAAACCGTTTAATCCACGCGAACTGGTTGCACGCATTCGTGCCATTCAGCGGCGCACTGAGCAGTTGGAGCCGGCCGGAGCCAGGAAAGCAACCGAGCTGAAGGTTGGGGATGTGGTGTTCAATGCGACCAGCAGAACGGTGAAACGAAGCGGAGAAAATATTGAATTAACTTCGGTCGAGTTCAATTTGCTGGAGGAACTGTTGGCCAATGCCGGGGAAGTGATCAGCAGGGAAGAGCTGGTGCAGAAGGTGCTGGGGCGCCGGCTTTCCGCTTATGATCGCAGCATCGATGTGCACGTCAGCGCCTTGCGCAAAAAGCTGGGGCATTCCAGCGGCGGTAGTGAGCGAATCCGCACGGTGCGGGGAATCGGTTATATCTATTGCCGACCGGAGAATGAAGCCTGATGCGCAGCCTGTTCTGGAAGATTTTCCTTTATTTCCTGCTGATCATCGTGCTGGTCTCCGGGGTAGTTGTGGTCCTGACCTTTTTGCGCGACCAGGAGTTTCCACCCTTGGCTCATCAGGGGTTTGCCCGCCGCGCGATTACTGATTACGGCCTGGACGCCATCAAGGTTTACGAACAGTCCGGGGTTGAGCAGCTCGATCAATATGTCGACCGGCTGGCGGACAGTTCCGGGATCAGGCTGGTCCTGTTTGATCAGACCGGCCGCGCCCTGACCAAACGGATGGTGCCGCGGCGGATGCTGCGGATGGCGCAGCTGGCCGTGCGCAGTGGGGAAATCGTTTTGCCGAGGATGGGCATGCACAACGGTTTGGCCGGAACCGTGGTTGCGCCCTCGGGAGCGACCTATGTGGTGTCTGTCAGCTTGCCTGAGCAGCCGCGGCCGCGGGATCTGGTGCGCGGGGTAACGCACGGCTTTCTGGGCTGGCAATTACTTCTATTATTGGCGGTAACGGCAGTGGTTTGTTATGTGCTTGCCCGCTCCCTGACCTCCCCCATCGGGCAACTGCGCTCGGCAACTCGCCGCTTCGCAGCCGGGGACCTGTCGACCCGGATCGGTAGTAAAATCGCCGGCGGCAATGAATTGGCCGGGTTGGCGCGTGACTTTGACGAGATGGCGGCGAAAATAGAGGTGTTGGTCGGCTCCCAGCAGCGCCTGCTTCGAGATATCTCCCATGAACTGCGTTCTCCGTTGGCCCGGCTCGGCATCGCGCTGGAGCTGGCTCGGCAGCATGAGCATGGCGAGCCACGCCGGAAAGCCCTGGATCGCATTGAGCTGGAGTCCGAGCGGATGAACGATATGATCGGTCAGTTGCTCAGTCTGACGCGGCTGGAAAGCCACCGCAGTGTCGTGTCCATGGAGCCGTTCGATCTTGCCGATCTCCTTGCGCGGTTGGTCAAGGATGCTGACTTCGAAGCGGCCAGCCACAATTGTCAGGTGCTGTTCAACGGTCCCGAGCAGTGCCAGCTGAGCGGTTCGGAAGAGCTGCTGGCCCAGGCGTTTGAAAATATGATCCGCAATGCCGTGAAATATACCGCCGACGGCAGCGAAGTCCAGGTGACGTTGCAAGTCCACCAGCATGAGCTGATTATTCAGGTCGCCGACCGTGGCCCCGGGGTGCCGGAGGAAAGCCTGAGTAAAATATTTGAACCCTTCTACCGGGTTGCTGACGACCGCGACCGCAAAAGCGGGGGCACTGGCATCGGCCTGGCCATTGCCCAACGCGCGGTGCAACTGCATTATGGGTCGATTGCCGCCAGTAATCGGCCCGGGGGTGGCTTATTGATAGAAGTTCACCTTAATATTTAAATATATATATCTTGATTGAATGTCGGTGGCTGCGTTAAGATGGCGCAAACATATCAATGGAGCTCGCTATGGACTGGTTATATCTCATCGGAATCATCGTCGCCTGGTATGTATTGAACCGCTGGATTCTTCCGCGGCTGGGGATACAGACCTGAATGGCGGACAGTTGTCAGCTGCCGCGTGACGGGAGCAAAAAAACAGGTTCAACGGAACAATCCGAGAAAAAATAATCACACCAAAAAAGCTTCAGGAAGCGATGGATTCCTGAAGCTTTTTTGGTTCCTTTTCCTCCACCTTGCAAGCGTGGCGGACTTCCTTTAAACCCACCTCCTGCACAAACCTGGCAGATGACCTGACTGAGCTAATCGCTGGTCACTGCGCTCAATAACGATGGAACTACAGATAAGGTGAAAAGAGTTTGCAGAACGAATCGCGCAACCGCAACGGCAGGGAGCGCTGGTCCACTTCTTCCAGAGAAATTTCACGGGAATTGCCGCGGGCCCGGTCAAAATGGCCGATTAGTTCGGCAACCGTCGGATGATCGAATATTTCAACATTGAATTCAAAGTTGAGCCGCAAACTGCGTGGATCCAGGTTGGCGGAGCCGACCAGGGCATATTCATCGTCGATCAGCAGCAGTTTGCTGTGTACGAAAGGCGGCGGCTGAAAGAAGATGTGGGTATTCAGTTCCAGCAGCTCGAACAGATAGGCGCTGGAAGCCCAGGCCACATAAGGCAGGTTGTTCTTTTCCGGCAACAGAATGTCGACCCGCACTCCGCGGAGGGAGGCTGCATTGATGGCGGCCAACTGGGCGCGATTGGGGATGAAGTAGGGGGTCATAATGCGGATATGTTTTTTGGCGCAGGACATGGCGCCGATCAACAGCCAGTTGAGTTTTTCGTGCTGTTCATTGGGGCCGGCGCTGATGCCGCGACAGCAGGCTGACCCGACCACCGGCGACGACGGCCAATCGCGCGGGATCCGTTTGGAGCCGGTGGCAAAGTGCCAGTCCTCCATGAAGGCATCGCGCAACTGAGCGCAGATCGGTCCTTCCAGCTGGAAATGAATGTCAACGACCCGCCGCGGGTCCGAGCTATTGGCCAAATGTTTTTGGCGGATGTTCATCCCCCCAGTAAAGCTTACGGTATGATCCACAATCAGCAGCTTCCGATGGTTTCTTAAATTAAAGTACAGGCTTTGCGGCAGGGTCAGCGGCAGAAAAACCGCGGTCTGCACTTTGGTGTCTTTAAAATGGCGGCGAATTTTGCCAAAGGAATAGAGCTCTCCGTAGGCATCGATGAGCACGCGGACATCAAGGCCGCGTTCAGCAGCTGCGGTCAGGGCGGTGGCGAATTGCAGGCCGATAGCGTCGGGTTTGACGATGTAGCTGGAGAGAAAGACCGAATCCTTAGCAGCGTTGATGGCTGCCAGCATGGCCGGGTAGGCCTGCTCGCCATTGTGCAGAACGGTCACTTTGTTGCCGTACAGCAATGGCCGACGGGTGACGGAATCGGACAGAGTGATCAGGGCCTGGCTGGCACTGCTGGTCGGAAATTGTTCGAGATCGGCCGGGTGGGGCGGTTGATTGACATGCAGCCAATGCATCCCCTGCCCTTGTTCCTGTAATTCGCGGGCTCGGGTACGGATGCGATTGACACCCAGCAATAAATAGAGCAGAGCGCCGACACCGGGTAACGCCAGGCAGGTAATGATCCAGCCGAGAGCTGCGCGTGGATCGCGCTTGCTCAGTAACGCGTGTCCGGCCGCGAGTAGAGAGATCATCCAGAGGATGGTCAGCAGTAACGGCAGCATGGGCCTCCCGGTGCATTGGCGGACTGTTGTTGAACAGTCTCAAGGGCTCGTCATTGAGCCACTCATTGCAATGGAAAAATCTTTCCCGAAGCGGCCTTGGCTGAGTAAAGACCGCCGTTGAACCCCATAAGCCAAGGGGACAAAGTCAATAACCCGCTTCTGCGGGGTCGGGATCATTGCTGTTGCGGCCGGGCTGAGTACACGGTTTCAGTGACCGGGCAAGACAACATGAAATGTTCAGCAAGATTATCAGGTTTGCCACTTTCTGTCTATCAAGCTGTTGGAAAAAGAGGTGTTTTTACTGTGCTCCGGCTGGGCGGTCAGAGCCGCAGCCGGAGCAGAAGGGTCAGCGTAAGGAGGTTCCACAACGGGGACAGGTCAATACGGTATTGGTGGAAACTTTTTCACCGCAGGTCGGACAATTGAACCAGTGGCGGCAAAAGCGGCACTGTTGTTCGGAAAGGCCCTGCTTTTTCTTACATTTCGGACAGCGGCGGTACATCTTTCTGTTTTTTAGATAATCTTCGAAAAAAAGGCCGCAGCGCGGGCATTCAGTGGCACCAGGCTTGACCGTTGCTTCGCAACCGGGCAACGGGCATTTGATGACTGTTTTACAGCTGTTGCACCAGTACTCACCTTTGAGGGGTTCTCCACACGTTGGACATTTTTTGATAGCCATCGTTGACTCCATGAATCGATTCTGGTCGGTGTCGGTTCGATACAGGTTTCTATCATAGTCGACAAAAAACAGATTGCCAAGAGCCAACCGGGGTCGAGGGGATTATCCGTCTGTCAATGTTGCCGAGAGGCGGGGCATGCAGGTTGTGCAGAGAGGTGAAAAGATGAAAAGGCCTGAGCCGGAGCAGCCGGTATTTTACCAAACCAAAAAAGCTGCCCGGGTAGGACAGCTTTTTTGGTTTGGTAAATCCAGATGTTTGCTGCTACTTACTGCTCCAGTTTAGCGGTCAACTGCGGCGTTTCACGCTTCATGACAAACAGGTAGCTTTCTTTGAGCTTTTTGGTGAACAGGGTTCCGAGCCACAGCGGACTCCAGACCACGCCAGCCATGAGCCAGCGCTTCAACGCCCCGGTATCGGTTTTATCAGCCTTTATGGTCAGATCGATTTCCTCATAGCCCTGGTGCGAAATCGAGACCTGATGCTGTTTTCCACTGCTCAATTTGTAGTCATAGTAGAGCGGAGTCTGGCCGACGGCCTGGCCGTTGATCATGACAATCGCTCCGGGCGGTTCGGACTGAATCAGGGCCTGTTGCGAAGCGCATGCGCTCAGAAAGGCCAACAACAGGATCATTGCGATACATTTACTTATCATTTTATAACTTTTCATTTGTTGCTCCAGCTACGTAACTTCTAAAAAACTAAACTGGAAACTGTTGGGGTTAACTCTTGGTCATTGCTAATCTGCAATGCCTGTGCCCTTAATCGCCGGTCTTCGCGATTATCCGGCCGGAGCAGGAAAAAAAATTATAAATGATTTGATTCAGCGCAGATAACTTTCCTTCATGAACTGCCCGCATCTTATCGCCGCATTGGCGGCAATGGTTAAATTTCTAATTCAGCGACATTATTTGTCAGCCTGTGCAGATTTTGCGTATTGTCCGACGTCGCTGCTCAGATAAGGGCCCAAGAATCGTCCGGTATGGGATTCGGCACAGGCGGCGACCTCCTCGGGGGTCCCGCTGGCGACAATCAGGCCGCCGTTGCGGCCGCCCTCCGGGCCCAGGTCGATGACATAGTCGGCGGTCTTGATGACGTCAAGATTGTGCTCGATGACCACCACGGTGTTGCCGGTTTCAACCAACCGGTTCAAGACCTCCAGCAGTTTGTGGATATCTGCAAAATGCAACCCGGTGGTCGGCTCATCCAGGATATAGATGGTCTTGCCGGTAGCTCGTTTGCCCAGTTCCCGCGCCAGCTTAACCCGCTGGGCCTCGCCGCCGGAGAGAGTGGTGGCACTTTGGCCCAACTTGATGTAGCCGAGGCCGACGTCACGGATGGTCTCCAGTTTATTGCTGATTTTCGGGATGTTCTCCAGGAAGCGGCTGGCCTGATTGACCGTCATGTCGAGCACTTCGGCAATGCTTTTGCCTTTGTACTTGACCTCCAAGGTTTCCCGGTTGTAGCGGGCGCCTTTGCAGACTTCACACTGGACATAAACATCGGGCAGGAAGTGCATTTCGATCTTAATGATCCCGTCGCCGCTGCAGGCTTCGCAGCGACCGCCTTTGACATTAAAGGAGAAACGGCCCGGTTTGTAGCCGCGGATTTTTGCCTCAGGCAGTTGCGCGAACAGTTCACGGATGTCGGTAAATACCCCGGTATAGGTAGCCGGATTGGAGCGGGGAGTTCGGCCGATGGGGGACTGGTCGATATCAATGACCTTGTCGAGCTGCTCGAGCCCGCGGATATCCTTGACCGGGCCGGACTTGTCGCGGGCGCGGTGCAGGCGCTGGGCAAGGGCCTTGTACAGGGTTTCGATCACCAGGGACGATTTGCCCGAGCCGGAGACCCCGGTAAAGCAGGTCAGCACGCCGAGGGGAATTTTGACATCGATATCGCGCAGGTTGTTAGCCCGGGCGCCGATGACCTCCAGCCAGCGGTCGGTGCCGCGGCGTACCTCGGGCACCGGGATTTGTCGCTGCCCGGAAAGGTATTCCCCGGTCAGCGAACCGGGCACGGCCATCACTTCTTCGGGCGTGCCTTGGGCGACCACTTCGCCGCCGTGGACCCCGGCTGCGGGGCCCATGTCGATAACATGGTCGGCCGCACCGATGGTCTCCTCGTCATGTTCAACCACCAGCACCGTATTACCCAGATCGCGCAGCCGTTTCAGGGTCATCAGCAGCCGCTGGTTGTCACGCTGATGCAGGCCGATGGACGGTTCGTCCAGAATATAGAGCACCCCGGTCAATGAAGAGCCGATCTGGGTAGCTAACCTGATCCGCTGTCCTTCCCCACCGCTCAAGGTGCCGGCACTGCGGTCCAGGGTCAGATAGTCCAGGCCGACATGGGACAGAAAGGAGAGCCGTTCGCGGATTTCCTTGAGAATCCGCCGGGCGATCTCCATGGCCTTCGGGGGCAGTTCCAGGTCTTTGAAAAAAGTTTCCGCTTCAGCAATGGAGAGTGCGGTCACCTGCTGAATATTTTGCTCGCCGATGGTGACATGGAGGGCTTCCGGCCGCAGCCGGGCACCGTGACAAGTCTGGCAGGGGATTACGCTCATAAAGCGTTCGAGATTCTCGCGGACGCTGTCCGAATCCGTTTCATGATAGCGCCGTTCCAGGTTGGGAATGACTCCTTCAAAGGGTTTTTCATAAAAATGGCGGCGGTCACCCTGGTCATAGAAGAAGCGTACGTTTTCTTCCCCGGAACCGTAGAGAATGATCTGCTGAATCGGTTCCGGAATTTGGCCGAAGGGGGTGCGGATATCGAACTGGTAATGGCTGGCCAAAGCTTCGAGTAGAGCCTGATAATAATAGCCGGTACGGGTATCCCAGGGGATAACCGCGCCTTCGCGTAGGGAAAGTTCCGGATTGGGGACGACCTGTTCCCGATCGAAAAACATTCGTGTCCCCAGGCCACTGCAGTCAGGGCAGGCACCATGGGGATTGTTGAAGGAAAACATCCGCGGGGTGATCTCCGGGTAGGACAGGCCACATTCGATACAGGCGTGCTTAGCTGAAAACAGGCGGCTCTCCCCGTCCGGAATCTCGATCCGAACCAGACCGTCGGCCAGCCGCAAGGCGGTTTCAATGGAATCGGCCAGGCGGGTTTGGATATCCGGTTTCATCACCAACCGGTCGACAACGACTTCAAGGCTGTGTTTCTTCTGCTTGTCCAATTCAACTTTATCGCCCAGCTCGTGCATGACGCCGTCGATACGGATGCGGACAAAACCGTCCGCCTGCAGCTGGGCCAGCTCCTTGCGGTATTCCCCTTTGCGTTCACGGACGATGGGCGCCATGACCATCAGCCGGGTCTTGTCAGGTAGCTGCAGAATCTGATCAACCATCTGCTCAACGGTTTGGGGTCTGATTTTTTTGCCGCAGCGATGGCACAGAATCTCGCCGACGCGGGCGTAGAGCAGGCGCAGGTAATCGTAGATTTCGGTGACCGTGCCGACCGTGGAGCGGGGATTTTTGGAGGTGGTTTTCTGCTCGATGGAGATGGCCGGGGACAGTCCGTCGATCTGATCGACATCCGGCTTCTCCATTTGCTCAAGAAATTGGCGGGCGTAGGCAGACAGGCTTTCAACATAGCGGCGCTGTCCCTCGGCGTAAATGGTATCAAACGCCAGGGTACTTTTCCCCGAGCCGGAAACGCCGGTAATGACGACCAGCTGATCGCGGGGAATGTCAATATCAATATTCTTCAGATTGTGCTCGCGGGCACCGCGGATTTGGATTTTGTCGATCATAGCAAACCAGGATTCAGAGGAAGAGAAATAGTCATAGCGTTCAGCGATTAAGGGCCATATGGTCCGCCATTTTCAATGCGGCAACCAGGCTGGCGATACTGGCCTTGCCCTGCCCGGCCAGGTTGTAGGCCGTACCGTGGTCGACGCTGGTCCTGACAATGGGCAGGCCCAGGGTGACGTTGACGGCATCATCGAAGTGAAGCAGTTTCAGGGGGATGAGCCCCTGATCATGATACATGCAGATGACCGCGTCATGGCTGCCGCGGGCGGCAAAGTGGAACAGGGTATCGGCACTGTGCGGGCCGTCGGCAATAATTCCTTCGGCTTGTGCCGCGGCAATGGCCGGAGCGATCAGCCGTGTTTCTTCGTCGCCGAACAGGCCACCCTCTCCAGCATGGGGATTGAGGGCCAAAACGGCAAGGCGCGGTTTGGTAACGGCGAATTGTTTCTCCAGACTGGTCGCGGTAATGCGGATGGTCTGCAGGATTTCGGCCTGGCTCAGGGCTGCCGGAACATCGGCATAAGCGAGGTGGGTGGTGACCAGGCAGACCTTCAGTTGAGGTCCGGCCAGCATCATGACCACCTTATCGACACCGCACCGTTCGGCCAACAGTTCGGTATGGCCGGGAAAATGACAGCCGCTGGCATTGATGGCGGCTTTATTGATCGGGCAGGTTACGATCCCGGCCGCCTCATTGTTCAGACAGTCGGCGATGGCCCGTTCAACATAATCCGCCATGGCTTTGCCGCAGGCCAGGTCAGGGTGGCCGTAAATCAGCTCGCGCGGGCTGAGCTGTGAAACACTCCGCACCTGCAGTGTTTGGTTGCCCAGGTCGAGTTGGAACAGGTCCCCGGCAAGTTGCCGGATGACGGGCTGCAGGCCGTAAACAGCTGCGGCCTTGTCAAGAACCGCGATATCTCCGACCGCGCAGACCGGGTGCTGCAGATCGGCAAAGTGTCCGTCGAGGAGTGTTTTTATGATTAGTTCGGGGCCGACCCCAGTCGGGTCGCCCATGGTCAGGAGCAATGGTTGCATGTTGTCTTCCGCTTCAGGGTAAAAATCCACAATAGATCACTATAACGGAAGCGGCAATCCGGAGACAAGCTCCAGCGGGAAAAGAGCCCCCGGCCACAAGGTTTGGGCAAACGGGGGCGGTAACCGGGTGGCGTCCGTTTAAATGCGGATGTCGATGTGGGCTTTGTCGTAAATTTCCTGTTCCCATTCCTGGTAGCGCGCTTCGGCTTTCTGTTGCCTGAGCGTGTCCTCGATTTTTCCTTTAACCCGGTCAAACAGATGGCTATCCCCGGGATTGCGTTCAGCGATCACAAACAGGTGCAGTTTGCCGTTAAGCTGGATCGGTTCGCTGATTTGTCCCGCGGTCAGACCGGCGAGAATTTTCTGCAGCGGTTCGGCCAAATCTTTTTCCACCACTTCACCCATGTCCAGGCCGCTGGCGATATCGGCCTGGCCGGCCACAACTTTGTCAAAATCTTCCCCGTCCAGCAGTAGTTGGCGGGTCAGCTCAGCCTGCTTCTGCAATTTTTCAAGGTCCTGCTGACTGGCGCCGGCCGGAATCGGGTAGGCGATCTCCTTGACATGAACTTTGGGCTGAACCCGGTAGTCATCGATATGTTTTCGAAAATAATCACGCACTTCGCCACTGGTGACGAGAACCTTGTGGTTGACTTCACGCCCCATCAATTTATAGCGCAACAGCTCCTTGGTGATTTTTTGTCGGTAGCTGGCCATGGTCATTCCCTGGGCAGCCAGCGCCTGCTGCAGAGCCTCTTCGGTCAGGTTGTTTTTGCGGCGCACATCATCAATGGCGGCGCTCAGCTCCGATTCGGAGACCTGTAGGCCGAGTTCCTTGATGCGCTGGTCGATAAGTTTATCCCCAATCAGTTTATGCAGGGTTTTTGCTTTGAGTTGATCAAATTGGGCGGAGGTCAGCCGGTTCTGGTCAGGGATATTCGCCAGTGCTTCTTTCAGGGCCTGATCCAGTTGGTAGCTGGTGATGATTTCATCATTGACCACGGCAGCAACTTTGGTGAGGGTCTTGGCGGAGACCGGCAAAGAGCAAAGCCCGAAGATCAGCAAAATGAAAAGCACGCGTTTATTCATCACATAAGTCCTTTAAGGTTAAAGATTCTTGTCTGTCTGGGGCGGGTCGAGCAGGTTCCAGTTGACTTTGACCCGGACGGTCGAGCGCAGCTTTTCGAGCCACTGGCGGAACACGTCTTCTTCTTTTTGCCGGACCAGCATGGCCGTGATTTCGTCTTTGACAGCGGCAAACGGGCGCAGCCCGGCGGATCGCCGGCGTTCGACCAGAAACAGGTGAATGCCGTAAGGGCTTTTGACTGGTTCGCTGACCTGGCCGACCGGTAAGCGGAACAGGACCTGATCGAATTCCCTGGGCAGGGTTCCTTGGGAGAAATAGCCGAGTTCTCCCCCGGATTTATGGTCCGGAGACAGCGAATACTGTTCGGCCAGTTTGGCAAAATCGTCGCCATCATCAAGCATGCTCAAAACGTTGAGCGCATCCTCGCGGGTTTTAAACAGCATCTGCCGGGCGCGGATTTCGACCGGACGCCGATAATCATCCTTATGGGCCAGATAATACGCCTCAGCTTCCTGGTCTGCAACCTTCACCTGGTCCGCCAAAATCGCTGTATTGACTTTGGCAGTGATCAGCCGCAATTTCAGTGCGGCCAGCCAGCTGTCGAGGGTTTTTCCTTCTTGCCGGATGAGCTGATTGAACTCATCCGGACTGTAGTTGCCGCGGACTTCGCTCAGAGCGGCATCCATTTCATCAGGGGATATTTTGACATCAAGGCGGGCGGCTTCACCCAAAATCAGTTCTCGATCAATCAACTGATGGACCAGCTGTTTTTTGAGAAGAAACTGTTCTTTGGCCGGCAGTCCCGAGATATCGGGATAAGCCAGGGTCATTTCGCGCTCAAATTGCTCCAGGCTCAATTGCCGTGCTCCCACCTCGACCAGGGGCGGCAATGGCGGTTGTGGTTTTTCACAGGCCGCCAGCCCGCTGAGCAGGATTAGGGCCAGGATGCCGAACAGGTGCTTGAGCAGAGTCATCAAACTGATAAGCCTTTAGAAAAAAACAGAAAACGACGCTATCACAGTCAGAAAAATTCTTGCAATTCTTTTTTTACCGCCAACAGCAGTTCCGGACTCTTCAACCGACCAAGGTCAATGCTGAGTTTAAAATCAGCCCCCAGGCGGTATTTGGTCGGTTGTTCCAGAATCAGCTTGCGAATCAGCTCCGGAGACACGGTCGTGGCCGAATGAAATTGCAGGTTGAGTCTTTTACCATCGTATTCGAGCAGCTCAATATACAGCGTTTTAAGGCGGATTCGCAATTGCATGACCGCGACCAGAGTTTCCCCTGCCACCGGTAGCTCCCCATAGCGGTCCCGCATCTCTTCGATGAGGTCGAACAGCTGTTCGTCATCTTCGGCTGCGGCCATGCGCTGATAAAATTGCAGCCGCTGGTTGGGATCGGGCAGGTATTTTTCCGGCAGGAAGGCCGACAGGCCGAGTCTGATCTCCGGATCGATGCGATCCTGGTGGGCAATCCCGCGCAGCCGGGCGATGGTCTCTTCCAGCAGCTCAGTGTAGAGTTCAAAGCCGATAGCCGCGATGGGTCCGGACTGCTTGCCGCCGAGCAGGTCGCCGGCACCGCGTAGTTCCAGGTCGTGACTGGCGATACGAAAGCCGGCGCCGAGTTCAGTCAGCTCTTGCAGGATCCGCAGTCGTTCCCGCGCATCCCTTGTCAGTGCTGCTTCTCCCGGGATTAGCAGATAGGCATAGGCCCGGCGATCGCTGCGGCCGACCCGGCCGCGCAGTTGATAGAGCTGGGAGAGTCCGAAGCAGTCGGCTCGGTTAACAATAATGGTATTGGCGCGGGGGATATCCAGGCCGTTTTCGATAATGGTCGAAGCGACCAGCAGGTTACTGCGTCCTTCGATGAAGTCGAGCATGACCTGTTCCAGCTCTTTTTCCGCCATCTGGCCGTGACCGACGGCGACCTTGGCCTCCGGCACCAGCTGGCGCAACTGATCGGCCATGGCTCCAATGGTCTGGACCCGATTATGGACGAAATAGACCTGCCCGCCGCGTTTCAGTTCACGGAGGATCGCCTGGCGGATCAACTCGTCATCGAAGCGGGTGACATAGGTGCGGATGGCCAGCCGGTCGATGGGGGCGGTCTCAATGACCGACAGGTCGCGCAGCCCGGTCATGCTCATATGCAGGGTGCGGGGAATCGGCGTTGCAGTCAGGGTCAGAATATCAACTTCAGCGCGTAGCTGTTTGAGTTTCTCCTTGTGACTGACACCGAAGCGCTGTTCTTCATCGACAATCAGCAGCCCCAGGTCCTTGAAACGGACATCCCGCTGCAGCAGGCGATGGGTGCCGATTAAAATATCGACCTGGCCGACCGCTGCCGCTTCCAGGGTCTTGCGATTTTCCGCGCTGGAGCGAAACCGGGAGACCATTTCGACCCGGATTGGGAAGTCAGCCAGCCGCTGGCGGAAACTTTCCCAGTGCTGGCGGGCCAGAATCGTGGTCGGGACCAGGACTGCGACCTGCTTGTTGTCCAGCACCGCTTTGACCGCTGCGCGCAGGGCCACTTCGGTTTTCCCGTAGCCGACATCGCCGCAGATCAGCCGATCCATCGGCTTGGCGGATTGCATGTCGTTGAGGGTCTCATTGATCGCCTGCAGCTGGTCGACGGTCTCCTCATGGGGAAAGGTCGCCTCGAATTCCTGAAACAGCTGATCTGGCGGCGAAAATGCAAACCCCTGGCGCAGTTCCCGTTTGGCATAGAGTTCGAGCAGCTGGCGGGCCAGTTCTTCCACCGCGGCGCGGGCCTTGATGCGGGCTTTTTCCCAGCCCTGCCCGCCCATTTTGTCCAGTTTGGGGGTGTAGCCTTCGCCGCCGATATATTTTTGGACTTTTTCGATGCGGTCAATGGGCAGGTAAAGTTTGTCGTTGCCGGCATACTGCAAATGCAGGAAATCGCCTTCGATGGTGCCGGTCACCAGGTGGGACAGGCCCAGGTAACGGCCGATGCCGTGATCGGTATGGACGATAAAATCGCCTTCCTTTAACTCGGCCAGGCTGGCCATCAGCTGCCGGGCGCGCTGTTGGCCGGATTTCTGGCGGCGATGGCTGCGCCGGCCAAAGATCTCTTCTTCGCAGATGATGTTGAGCTTATCATTGACCAGCAAAAAGCCGCTGCTGACCTGGCCCACGGTCAGCCCGATCTGCCCGGCGGCAATATCTGTCAGGCGCAGGTTGAGGTTGATGGTCAGCTCAATGTCGTGACCGCTGAGCAGCTGCCGCAGCCGTTCGGCCTGACTGCGCTGATAGCAGACCAGCAGTGTTTTCAAGCCCTGCTGTGTGTTCCGGCGGAGTTGCTCCAGGAGTGGTTCCAGGCCGTCTTTGTCGCCCTGCGGCTTGGCGCGCAGGGTTCCGTTGCCATGGCAGTTGAACTGATAGCGCTGCCGATCATCTTCAAGCTGCAGCACCTGCAACTGGGAAAATTCAAGGCGGCCGTAGCCGTACAGGAACGGTTTCACCTCATCCGGTTCAAGGTAGAGGTCCTGGCGGCGGACATGGACCAGCCCTTGCTCGCGCATTCGGGACTCGCCGTCGCGGACGTCTCGATGGAAGCGGTCGATGGCCTGTTCAACCGCCGGCGGATCAATGAGCACCACACGTTGTTGGGGCAGGTAATCGGCCAGGGAATCCAGCGCGGCAAAATTGAGCGGCAACAGAAACGATCGCCCCGGTGCCAGGATGCCTTCGCGCAGCTCGGTCATGATCGCTTCCCGCTCGCTGCGCGGGATCGCCAGTTCGTCGCAGCGCAATTTGAGATTCTGGGCGAAGGTCTCCAGGAACGCGCCGTGGAGGATCATTTCCCGGGCTGGGATCAGCTCCAGCCTGTTGATGGGCGCGGCTTCGGTGCGCTGAGTGAGCGGGTCAAAAGGGCGCATCCGTTCGATGAAGTCGCCATAGAAATCAAGGCGCACCGGTTGCGCTGCATCCGGCGGAAACAGATCGACAATGTCGCCGCGGACAGCAAAGCTACCGCGTTCCTCAACCAGCGGGACCGGTTGATAGCCGAGTTGCAGGAAGGTCTCCAGCAGCGACTCCCGCTCATACTCCTCTTCGCAGAGCAGCTGCAGGGAAATGCTGTCCAAAATCTGCCTGGGGATGACTTTCTGCAGCAAGGAACGGACCGGAACAACCAGGGCTTTGAGCCGGTTTGCGGAGATGGCGGCTAACGCCGCAATTCGGTTGGCTTCCAGTTCGGGGTGGGGCGACAGCGGGTCGTAGGGATTCACCTCCCAGTGCGGCAGCAGGGCGATCTGGGCTGGACGGGAGGAAAAAAAGCGCAGTTCGTCAACCAGTTGCCGCGCCTGTTCCTGCTCACTGCAGATGATGATCAGCGGTCGGTCGGTTTCCGCGAGCAGCCGGGCCAGCAGATAGGCCGTGGCCGAGCCGTGTAAACCGAGAACTTCCAGGGTTTGTGGGTTCTGGCGGATACCGTCAAGCAGGCTGTTGGCGGTGGCTTGGCGAATATCCGACTGATTTTCGGGGTCCATGAATCGATCCATGTTTAAAAACTAAAGGGCGTGCCCGTGGCACGCCCTTGGAATGGTTGCTTCAGCGTAAAGCAAGATTAATCACGGGGAGCGGCCAGCATCCGGTCCAAACTTCCCTGCGCTTTGGCCCTGATTGGCTCAGACACGGTAATGTGCGGTTCCATTTTCTGCAGACATTCCAGAACATCTTCGAGGGAGGTCAGCTTCATGTTGGGACAGACCAGTGACCGGCTCGCTAGAATGAATTGCTTGTCCGGATTCTCCTTTTTCAGGCGCCAGAGAATCCCGTTTTCGGTACCGACGATAAATTTTTTGGCCGGATTGTTCCGGGCGAATTCGTACATGCCGCTGGTGGAGCAGATGTGGTCGGCCAACTCCAGAATATCCGGCCGACATTCCGGGTGGGCCATGAACAGGGCATCCGGGTGTTCGCCTTTGATCCGCACGATCTCCTCGGTCTTCAGCCGGTCATGGGTAGGGCAATAGCCTTCCCAGATAACGCACTCCTTATCCGGCACATGGGCGGCGATGTAGCGCCCCAGGTTACGATCAGGAACCAGCAGCAGCTTGGCGGCCGACTGAGCCCTGGCAACGCTGATGGCGTTGGAACTGGTACAGCAGACATCACTTTCCGCTTTGACCGCGGCCGATGAATTCACATAGGTGACGACAGTCGCATCGGGGTGCTGCTGTTTCAGTTCGCGCAGCCCCTCAGCCGTGACCATGTCGGCCATCGGACAACCGGCGTCCGGGCGCGGCAGAAGAATGGTTTTCCCCGGGGCCAGGATGGCAGCGCTTTCGGCCATGAAATGGACCCCGCAAAAAACAATAACCGCTTTGTCGGTTTTAGCTGCTGCCATCGAAAGAGCCAGGGAGTCTCCGGTAATGTCGGCTATTTCCTGTATTTCGTCACGTTGATAGTTATGCGCAATCAGCAGGGCGTCTCGTTCTTCAGCCAGCTGTCTGATCTGCTGCTTCAATTCATTTTGGGTCATAGCGAGGGTCTCACCTTGTCTCCAAATTAAAGGGAAGAAATGGAGCCCGGATGGTAGACCAAACCCCCTGATATGTCAATCTTTTGCCCCCTGTTCTGGGCGCTTGACAGGGCTTTGGTTAGGGGCTATTCTCGGCCCAACGAAGAGGGGTTGCACCTGTTCGACGGGCTTTTGCATGCACTTGGGCGGCAATCACAGCAATTCCCAGTTGCAATAAAACGAGAGGAAAAACCAGATGTTCGGAATCGGGATGACGGAAATGATGCTCATTGCCGCGCTGGCATTGATTGTCATCGGTCCGAAAAAATTACCGGATTTGGCGCGCTCACTCGGGCGTGGCTTTGCTGAATTTAAAAGAGCGACCAGCGAGTTGAAAACGACCTTTGAAACGGAAATGAACGCTGAGGAGAAACGCCACCAGAAAACGGCCCTCTCTCCGGAAGAGCAGACGGAGTATGTTGCCGCTGCGGAATCAACCCGGCTGGGTGTGATCGATCAGGAGCCCGCGGCCCCGATCGTCGACGCGGTCGACACGGATCAGGAGCAACCTGCTCCGGCAGCGACCGTTGAGGCGGACCAGGAGCACAAGCCGCATGTCTGAGGGAATGGCACTAACCGACCATCTGGTTGAATTACGAAAACGCCTGGTTATCTCCGCCTTGGCCTGGCTGGTCGCTTTTATGGCTTGCTACAGTTATGGGGAAAGGCTTTTTGAACTGATTGCCACACCGGTTCGGCGAGCTTTGCCGGATGGTAGTTCCCTGGTTTTTATCAATGCCACCGAGCCTTTCTTTACAATTTTGAAGGTCTCCGCCTTGGCCGGCCTGGTGGTTGCGTTTCCTGTTATCATCTGGCAAGTCTGGAGCTTTGTTGCTCCGGGGCTGTATGCCCATGAAAAGCGTTTTGTGATTCCCTTTGTCCTGTTCAGCTCCCTTTGTTTCGGCAGCGGGACCTATTTCGGTTTCACTTTGGTTTTTCCGATGATTTTCAGCTTCCTGGTTACCTATGGAACCAGTGTCGGTGGGATTCAGGCGATGTTGTCCATGGGCGCTTACCTGACCCTGGCGACGCGCCTGCTCATTGCTTTCGGATTGGTATTCGAACTGCCGATAGTGATTTTCTTCCTGGCCCGGATGGGGATAGTCGATCATAAATGGCTGGCCAAGAATCGCAAGTATGCCCTGTTAGTGGCATTTATTGTCGGCGCGGTACTGACCCCGCCGGACATTTTTTCTCAAGCATCTATTGCGCTTCCTTTCATCATCCTTTATGAAATCGGCATTATTGTCGCTCGTCTGTTCGGGAAAAAGAAGGTCGTTACCGAAGATGATGAAGACGAGGATATTACAGAGAACGACCCTGCCTGAGCGGTTGCAGGCCCGACCTGAACTGACAGCCCTATACTGGTGAACAGTGGCAGGGCGGCCCTGCAACCTCTTCTCTTTTCCTTCCCGGGAACCCCGCTACAGAGAATCACTGCTGGTGCGACGGCCGCGATGATTGTCAATGAGGCGCTTTGCGCTGCTTGACAAGCCGTCGCTCGCCAGCCAAGATGGGACGTTGATTGTTTCTCCTGCGATGACGAAAAATTAATGCGCCTGACCATCAAAATTACATTCGCGGTTCTGCTCGGCGTGGCTCTGATTTTTTCCGCCTACAGTTACTTCTCGATCCAGCGTGAGCGTGAACAGCTGAAAAAAAATCTCAGCCGCGAAGCGCGCCATATCGGCGAAGGGCTGCGGGTTTATATGACCGAACTCTGGCAGCAGAAGGGTGAGGAGTCCGCTATTGAATTTTTGCAGCGGGCCAACCAGGCTTATGCTCAGGTGTTGGTGCGCTGGGTCTGGATTCAGGGAAGTCCGCCGCCGCAGTATCAACCGCGGGTGCCGAAGGATCAGCTGGATGATCTACTGGACGAGAAGACCGTCGCGCTGCTCGCGGGCTCCCCGGACGGGCGGGACTTTCTGCTGACGTACCTGCCGGTGGTGACCAAGGAAGGTCGCATCGGAGCTATCGAGCTGTCCGAATCCATGGACGAAATGCATGACTATGTGCAGGAGAGCTTGCGTCGATCGGCGTTGGTTATCGGCGCTTCGGTTGCTTCCGGACTGTTGTTCATGGGGGTGCTGGGGAGTATCTGGATCAATCGGCCGATGCGTAAGCTGCGGGCCCAGGCGGAACGGATCGGCACCGGCGATTTTACCACCAGTGTCAATCTCTCCGGTAAGGATGAACTCTCCGAGTTGTCCAGCACCATCGAAAAAATGCGCGGACAATTGGCGGAAGCCCGCGAGGCGGAACAGTTGGCCAACGCGGAAAAGTTCGAGGCCCTGGAAAAACTGCGCCATACCGAGCGACTGGCGACCCTCGGCCAATTATCGGCGGGAATGGCTCATGAGCTGGGGACGCCCCTCAATGTTATTGCCGGGCGGGCCCAGTTGATCCGCAGCTCAGGTATGAAGGCCGAGGATATTGACCGCTCGGCCCGGATCATCGGCGAACAGGCGGAGCGCATGACCGTGATCATGCGCCAATTGCTCAGCTTTGCCCGACGCGGAGAATCGCGCAAGCAGACCGTCGAACTCAATAATCTGCTGGGGGCAATCAAGCCCTTGCTCGAACCGACCGCGCACAAGAAGAAGGTTGTGCTGCGGGTGGTCGAAGCCGAGCAGCCGGTTCAGGTCCATGCTGATCCCGGTCAACTCCAGCAGGTCCTGCTCAACTTGGCGCTGAACGGTATCCAGGCCATGCCCGATGGCGGCGATATTCTGTTGAGCTGTTTTGTCGCCGGCGCCGTTGAGCCCCCGGAAAGCCAGCGTGGCAAGGGAGACACCTGGGCTTGCCTGGAAGTCAGGGATGACGGTGTCGGTATTGACAAGGAGACCTTGCGGAAGATTTTCGACCCGTTTTTTACCACCAAGGATATCGGCCAGGGAACCGGTTTGGGCCTTTCCATTGCGTACGGGATCGTCGAAGAACACGGTGGCTGGATCGATGTTGACAGTACGCCAGGAAGCGGCAGCTGCTTCAAGGTTTATCTGCCCCAATTATCAATAGCGGATGCGGCATGACAGACAGTAACCCGGCAGGGAAAATCCTGATTATAGACGATGACCGCGCCCTCTGTGAGTTGCTTGAAGAAGATCTCAGCCGGCGCGGCCATCAGGTCTGGACCGCCTTGGAAGTCGGCGTGGCACGTGCTCTTGTGCATGAGCAGGAGATCGATGTGGTGCTGACCGATCTGAATATGCCGGGGGTCAATGGGATCGACTTCTGTGCCGAACTGCACAGCAATCGTCCTGATCTGCCGGTGGTCATCATGACCGCTTTCGGCAGTCTGGAGACGGCTACCGCAGCACTGCGCGCCGGCGCCTACGATTTTGTCACCAAGCCGGTCGATCTTGACCTGCTCAGCATCTCGCTGGGGCGTGCCCTGCAACACCGTTATTTACAGGAACGGGTCCGGCTGCTCAAGGATCAGGTGCGCCGGCAACAGGCGGATGACGAGCTGTTAGGCGAAAGTCCGGCCTTGAACACCATTAAGCAACAGATTGCCCGTATTGCCGATCTTGATACCTCGGTGTTGATCAGTGGAGAAAGCGGCACCGGCAAAGAACTGGTCGCCAGGGCGCTGCATCAGCAAAGCCGCCGCAGCGACGGACCTTTTGTGGCGATTAACTGTGCCGCGTTGCCGGAAAGCCTGCTCGAAAGTGAGCTGTTCGGACATGTCCGAGGCGCTTTCACCGATGCCCGGGAAGGCCGTAAAGGCCTGTTTGTAGAAGCCTCCGGCGGGACCCTGCTGCTGGATGAAATTGGTGAGATGCCGTTGGCGCTCCAACCCAAGTTATTGCGGGTGCTGGAAGATCACAAAGTCCGTCCGCTGGGCGGCAGCAATGAAATCGATTGTGATGTCCGCGTGCTGGCAGCCAGCCATCGAGACCTGAGCGAAGCTGTGGCCCGAGGCAGTTTTCGCAACGACCTGTTTTATCGACTCAATGTCATCCAGCTTGAATTACCCCCTTTGCGTGAGCGCGGCAATGACATCCTGCTGCTGGCGCAAAGTTTTATTCAGGACCTCGGCAAGCGTTTCAACAAGTCGGTCACCGGGTTGGCACAGCCTGCCGCAGCCTGCTTGCTCGCCTATGATTGGCCCGGCAATATTCGCGAGTTGCGAAATGTTGTCGAGCGCGCCCTGGCGCTGACCCTGCATGACCGGATCACGGTTGAAGATCTGCCCGAACAGCTCCGTCACCCGGGCGGCACCACCCCGCTGCCCCCCAGCCTGGTCGAAGCCGGAAACATCCTGCCTTTGGAAGAGATGGAACGGCGCTATATTCATCAGGTCCTGGAACAGCTGGACGGTAATCGTACTTTGGCTGCCCGGCTGCTCGGCGTGGATCGCAAAACCCTCTATCGCAAACTGAAGGAAGACTGAGGGGGCACCGAGTTCAGCACCATAATCCTTTTTCTGCTGCCTTTTTGTTCTCTGTTGAAATAATCTCCCGCGGCTTTTTTATCTTGCCGGCCCAATAAGCCAAAGAAACACCATCGTCTCTACTTGCCCGCCATGGATTCCAGGACTCCCGTTGTTTCCAGGCCTCTTAGCGTTTCCCGGAATGGGTTTACTGTGGGGCAAAATGCCCCGCCGTGGATTTATGCCCCACAGTTATTCCCCCCAGGTGTCGGTTTTTGGGCGTTAAATTTTGGCACGCAGCTTGCTAAAAGTAGAGATGTCAGAAAAAAACAAAGGAATTTTATTCCGGAGATAACCGATGGAAGCAATCCACCTTGACGACCGACCCCACATTCTACTGGCAGATGATGACGCTGAATTGCGTGAGCTGCTCAGGTTTGTGTTGGAGCGCGCCGGTTATCGGGTGACTGTCTGTGGCAACGGCTTGCAGCTGTTGGAGCAGCTTGAATGGGCTGAAGAATACGACCTGGTGATCAGTGATGTCCGCATGCCTGCCTTCACCGGGCTGGAAGTATTGGAAAGTCAGGTAGGCAATCCTGTTCGTCCGCCGTTCATCTGTATGACTGCTTTTGGGGACGCTAAGACCTTCGAAAATGCTAAGAAATTGGGGGCAACGGCGACCATTGAGAAGCCTTTCGACCTGGACAGAATCATTGCTTTGGTTCACAGCGTTTGTCTTCGGAAAGAGAAGAAAAATCTGTCTTTAAGGAGTCAAACATGAGAGTAAGCAAGCGTCTGTTTTATGTCCTCACCGTGTGCCTGTTGACGGTCGCTTTGAACGTCGGGTCGTTTATCGTGCCAGCCTCCGCGCAGGACACGGGAATAAAAAATCTGAAAGAGACCGGCAAGGCCTTTCGCAGTGTTGCCAAACAGGTTTCGCCGGCCGTGGTTTTTATTAAGGTTGAAACAGAAGTACAGCAACAAGCGGGAAACAATTCGTTGGAAGGAACCCCGTTCGGGGATGAGTTTTTCCGGCGTTTTTTCGGTCAGATACCGCAGCAGCAGGCACCGCGACAAGCACCAAGGCATCATGCGACCGCGCAGGGTTCCGGTTTTCTGATCTCTGCCGACGGTTACATTATGACGAATAACCATGTGGTTGGGCATGCCGATAAGGTGACAGTGCAACTGCTGGATGGCCGCGATTTCGATGCCAAGATCGTTGGCACCGATCCGGCAACGGATATCGCGCTGATTAAAATCAACGCCGACGAAAAGCTGCCCTTCCTGAAGCTTGGCGATTCGGACAAGCTGGAAGTCGGTGACTGGGTGCTGGCTTTCGGTAACCCGTTCGGACTGTCCCATACCCTGACAGCAGGGATCGTCAGTGCTAAAGGGCGTAGCGGCATCGGCCTAAGCGATTATGAAAACTTCATCCAGACTGATGCCGCGATTAACCCGGGCAACTCCGGTGGTCCGCTGGTTAACCTGGATGGCGAAGTGGTCGGGATGAACTCTGCGATCTTTACCCGGAGCGGTGGCTATATGGGGATCGGTTTTGCCATTCCGATCAATATGGCGAAAAACGTTCGTGATCAGCTGATTGAACACGGCACGGTCAAGCGTGGCCGGTTGGGTGTCTACATTCAGGACCTGACCAAAGAACTGGCTGATTCTTTCGGGATCGATCAACGCGAGGGGATTCTGGTTTCCCAGGTCATGGCAGACTCCCCGGCAGCGAAAGCCGGCTTGCAGCAAGGTGATGTGATTCTTGCCCTGAACGGCGACAAGGTCGACAAAGTTTCTAAATTCCGTAACAAAATTGCCTTCACCAGCCCCGGCACCAAAGTCAAACTGCTGGTGCTGCGGGATGGTAAAAAAGAAACCATCGTTGCTGAAATCGGCACCTTGGAAACCGATCAGCAGGGGCATGCAGTCAGTGCCGACGCATTACCCAAACTGGGGATGACGCTGCAGGGCTTAACACCGGAATTGGCTGATCAGCTTGGCTATCAGAATGCCCGCGGGGTTGTCGTGACCGCCGTCGAGTCGGGCTCCATTGCCGCTCAGGCCGGAATCAAACGCGGCGACCTGATTGAAGAGGTCAACCGGACCCAGGTCAAAACTCCGGCTCAGGTCAAACAACTGATCAAGGACAGTAACAAGAAGACCGTCCTGCTGCTGGTGCGGCAGGGAGATGCCAGCCGCTATCTTGCTCTTAAGCTGGCCGATTAAACGAACCGCGGCAGCCCGGCGTAATGCTCAGCGCCGGGCGCCCTTAACATAAATTTTGAACGTTACCTCCTACGTTCATATCAGGGGAATCAGCAGGGTTCCCCTTTTTTTTTACATTTATCCGTCAGGGGTGTATGGTTTATTCAAACTTCAGACGGTTGTTCCATATCGATTTAACATTTTTAAGTTTTTGGTAGGGAGAAACAATGAAAGGAAAACTTATTGCCGGTCTTGTTCTGCTGGTTCCGGTGTTGATATTCGCAGTCCAGAACAGCGCACCGATCAGTGTCACTTTTCTGCAATGGGAATTTGCCGTCCCCCTGGCCCTGCTGGTTTATGCCAGTCTGGTCATCGGGATCGTGCTGGGAGTCCTCTTCTCCTATGTCGGCCGGGTGCGCAAAAACCGTAAGGAGAAGCGCAAGCTGAAGGAAGAGTCTTCGGCAAAAGGCCTGGATGCCGGGAAATCCGCAACGGCTGAGCCGACAAATCAAAACGAAGCCGAACCGGTCTCTTTGTCAACCACGCCTGACTGATAAAAGGCTGTCGCGGTGGATGCGGCAGCTTCTTACCCCAAAGCCACATCCAGCATCATCATGATGGAAAAACCACACATCACCCCGAACGTAGCCAGGTCGGTATTGTTGCCTTGCTGCGATTCGGGGATGACTTCCTCCACCACCACAAAGATCATGGCGCCAGCAGCAAAGGCCAGGGCAAAAGGTAAAATCGGTCTGGCGTAAGCGACCAGGGCGGCACCGGCGACTCCGGCAAAGACTTCGACCATGCCGGACAGTTGCCCGGCCATGAAACTACGGTGGCGGGACAGCCCGTCCCGGCGCAACGGCACGGCAACAGCCAATCCTTCCGGGAAGTTCTGAATCCCGATCCCCATGGCCAGGGCCATGGCACCAGCCATGGATGCTTCCGGAAATCCTGCGCCGACCGCGCCAAAAGCGACTCCGACCGCCAGCCCCTCCGGGATATTGTGCATGGTGATAGCCAGCACCAAAAGAGTGCTGCGCCGCCAATTGGTATCAATCCCTTCGGCATCGGCCATCGGCGCATTCAGGTGCAGGTGGGGGAGAAATTTATCGATCAGGCGTAAAAAGCCGCCGCCGCACATAAATCCGAAAGCGACCACCAACCAGGCCGGCAAAAACTGCCCTTCGGCCATCTCGAGAGCCGGTGCCAGCAACGACCAGAAGCTGGCGGCGATCATGACCCCGGCGGCAAAGCCGAGCATGATGTCGAGGGTCTTGCGACTTGGTGTCTGCTGCAGATAGACCGCTGCCGCGCCCAGTGCGGTCATACCCCAGGTGAACAGGGTAGCAAAAAAAGCCTGCCAGATGGGGTGCATGCCGAGAAACGCATCTGTCATAATAGCTCCTGGTGGGAAAGGTTCAATTTTCTAGCACAGCGCAGATCATAACATAAATCCTAAAAAAGGATATTTGCGGGAATTCCTGCCGAAGGTCTTCATGCTGGTTTGTCTCCTCGGCAATAAGGTTTAGAACGGCAGCCTGTTGGAAAAGGGTCCTCAAAAGCCGTACGAGCGTTCTTTTGTCAACAATGCATGACAAAATTTTAGAACCAACTCGGGTTTCAGGCTGTATACTTGGAGGGGTGTTTTATAACTGCAACTGTTTCCAGGAGGTTATACGATGGCAAAAACTATATTGATCACCGGGGCGACATCCGGTTTCGGTAAGGCTTGTGCGGAATATTTCGCTGAGCAGGGTTGGCTGTTGATTTTGACTGGTCGGCGGATTGAACGGCTGGAGGAACTGAAGACACAGCTCGGCAGTGCGGTGCGCCAGGTGATTCCGCTGGACGTGCGTGATCGCGATGCTGTTTTCAGCCAGCTGGGTGGACTGAAGGATGTTGATCTGCTACTCAATAATGCGGGGCTGGCTCTCGGACTTGAACCTTCCTGGCAGGTCAGTCCGGACGACTGGGACACCATGATCGACACCAATATCAAGGGGTTGACCTACTGCACCCGCGCCCTGCTGCCGCAGATGGTTGAACGGAATAGTGGCCATATCATTAATATCGGTTCGGTTGCCGCCAACTGGCCGTATCCGGGGGGGAATGTCTATGGCAGCACCAAAGCTTTTGTGCAACAGTTCAGCCGGAATCTGCGCGCGGACCTGCTTGGCCATAATGTCCGGGTGACCGTGATTGAGCCTGGCATGGCGGAAAGCGAATTCTCCAAGGTTCGCTTCAAGGGAGACGACCAGAGAGCTGCCAAAGTCTATGCCGGCACCGAATCACTGACCCCGCGGGATATTGCCGAGATCGTCTATTGGGCAACGGCACGCCCCAAGCATGTCAATATCAATTCCCTTGAAGTGATGTGCATTGATCAGTCTTGGGGACCGTTTGCGGTTCACCGTGACAACAGCTGAATATTATTGCCGCCGACTGTTCTCAACAGGACACTAGAACAATAATCGGTGCAGAACTTTCTCCAGATCCTGGGCCGGGGTAAAATCCGCTCTTCTTTCTAGGGTGCTGCGACAATCGTCCAGGGCCCGGCTGTAGAGCTTCATCTCATAACAGGTTTGTGCACGCCCCCAGTAGCCTTCGTACTGCTGGGGGCGTATCTCTACAACCCAGTTATAGTCTTCCAGCGATTGATCCATTTTCCCCAAGACCCGGTAGGCCAGACCCCGGTTGCTCCAGGCCCGGTAATTGTCTTCATTGAACTCAATCGCCTTGCTGAAATCTTCCACTCCCTTCTGGTATTCGGAGAGGGCAAACAGGGCCATGCCACGATGATTGTAGACCAGCGAACGGATGGCCGGTTCAAGCTTCATCCTCAGCAGGGTACTGTAGATGTCGATGGCTTGTGGAAAGGCGTTGTTGCTGTGGGCTTCCAGGGCGGCCAGCATTAGCTTCTCCAGTTTTTTGGAGGTGACTTGCTCTGGAATAAAGTTCTCCAGCTCAGGATCTGCCACCTGCTTCAGTTCTGGCAGTTGAGAGATCTGGATACTGCCGCAGGCACAGGATTCTGATTCAACGCTCTGGCGCCGCTTGAGGCCGCGTTGGCGGATCTCTTTCTGGTAATCGCGGATCTCCTGAAAAACCAGGTCCGAAAGGGTTAAAGAGGCGTTCAGCGAGGCCAGTTTCCGGCGGATCGAATGATTAGGCATGGCGATATCGGACTTGTAGACCAGTTCATGCTCTACTTCAGCCCAAGCTTCCTGCAAGATTGTCCGCAGCTGAATCTCACAGACATCTGTGCTGTAAGGTAGCCTGGCTGCTTGTTCAAGCGGCGGGGTTTTAATCAGGATGTGGACGGAATCATAGCCGAATTCCCGGAAACTGTGCTGCTCGGCCTTGTGCTCCATTTCGAGAATTTCAAATGACCGGGCGATAATCCTTTCAACGTGTTCGAGGTCCTCAAGAAAAGGGCAGACAATTCTAACTCCGAGCAGGTCGGTAAGGCAGACGTCTTTGTCTGTACTCTGCTTTCTTTGCCGGAGCAGCTTTTCACAAAAGTTGTCGAAACGCTTAAGCCGATACTTGATGGTCACGGATAGTCCTGCGGCTTCCAGGAGCAGTCTCAGCTGCTTTTGAATCTCGGCCAGCAGCCGTTCGTAGCCGGGGCGCAGCTCATGGTAGGTCGCCTCCAGTGCCGGGCAGTCGTACGATGGTCTTTTCTCCGAGGTGCGGGCTCTCATGCAGCATAACTTTCTGCAAGTTGTTAAGGTTGTCGACCGGCGCAATAGCGGGGCACAAGGCCGGTTAGTTGAAAAGTTCCCCGTCCAGAATTCGAGTTTAAATCATTTTGCTTCTTTGCAAAGGATAAATAGCTGATTTTTAGATTAAAGTTTTTGCAGTTTGCAACCGATAAAGATAAAAATGACTCATTTTCGTCTGACGCTCGTGAATCTATCCACGGAAGGATAATCACATGGCCAGCAATCTCAAAGTCGGCGGCATCAATGCCTATCAGCCGTATCGTGAAGTCGAGCCGGTTTCTTCCTACCCCCGGATCGACCCCCACCAGCCTCGTGACCAATACCCGCAACAAGAGTCGCTTACCCAGAACGAGCCCACTGATCAGGCCCGGCGCCGGTTCAGAGCCATGCGGAAACTCATCGACCGGCTCAAGGAAAACTCCCGGATTGTCCGAGTTGACTATCTGACTGCAGAACAAGAGTTGTGTGAGTTCGGTCGCCATCTGGTCGAAGAAGAACTGGTTCAGCAGCTGCTGACCTTGAAGTTCCCCCTGGAGAGTATCGAAGCCATATTCAAGGATCTGGGTCTGCAGCTTGAGCACCCCGACCTGCAGACCGGAGGCACGCTGAGCGAAGTTGATAATTTTTTCCCGGTTTATGTTGCAGGTCTTTCGCAGGGGTTGTTGTGCTTTAACAACCTGCCGGTGCCGGAGCTGTTGATCAGTGATCACATTACCAATGAAATTCGTAGTGACGGCCAGTTTGTGATGGAAAAAAACCGAATCAGGCTGGAATTCCGCGATCCTCCTGCGCCTGGCGGGAAAGACCGCCATCGCCTGAATATCCGCCTGTTGGTGGCGATCACTGAAATGGATGAAGAGGGCCGCCGGGCTTTTCTGTATCAGCGGGCAGACCTGGATTTCGCTCTTTATGCCGATAAACAAATCAGTTTATCGATCTAACTCCTTGGACAGCCGGGTTACAACCGGCACGGATTGGCTTGACCACGGGCTTTTTCCGTCCGCCATGTCCGTGGAAATCCCTTGTAGAAGCTGGCTCGGTGGCGAATTGAAGGTTTTTTCTGTTGCTCTGCGGTTGTTGCAAAAATCAGAGCAGCTGCACTGTTATTGCTGCGGGCTGGATCTTTTTCTGGACGAAGCGGCGCTGATGAGAGATAGTTCTGGCTGATTTTGTGAACTAAGCTTATCGCCGAGGAGACAGAAAATGCCTGTAAAAGAGCTTGTGACGAAAAACCGATCCTACCGAAGATTTTATCAAGACCATGCTATTTCCACAGCGCAGCTGCGCGACCTGGTCGACCTGGCCCGCCTGTCCGCAAGCGGTGCCAATCTGCAGGCGCTGAAATATGTCCTGGCCGCGACTCCCGAGAAAAACAGCATCATTTTTGACCATTTGGCCTGGGCCGGTTATCTGAAAGACTGGGTCGGTCCGGTCGAAGGAGAGCGTCCCAGCGGTTATATTGTGATGTTGCTCGACCGTAATATTGCCAAGTCGTGCGCCTGTGATCACGGCATTGCCGCGCAAAGCATGTTACTGGGCGCGGTCGAGGCCGGTCTGGGAGGCTGCATCTTTGCCAATATCAAACGCGACCAGCTGGCGGCAGCGTTGAATCTGGATGAGCGCTATGAAATTCTGCTGGTTCTGGCGCTGGGCAAGCCCAAGGAGGACGTGCGCATCGTTCCCCTCGGGGAGGATGGCAGCATTCGTTATTATCGGGATGACGCCGGGGTGCACTATGTACCCAAGCGCGCCCTGGACGATATGATTATCGATTGATCCGGTGGTGGCAAACACCTGACGTTTGGCCAAGCCGGGGCGGTTATTGAATCGTCCTCGGCTTGGCAATCCCCAGCGGCAGTCATGTCGCTTGGTCGCGGCCTTATCCTGCTGTCATTCGGCCGGCAACCGTCCCGCTGTGCTTGTTTCCTTCCCCGACCGCAATCGCCTGGCCTGCATCGACGGGCGCTCTCTCTTATTCATTACGCAAATAGCTGGACGGTTTCTGCCCCAACGCTTTCCAGGTTCCAGCCAGGCCGAGCACCAGGGTCAACAGAATGCCGATTCCCAAGGTCAGCAGGATGATTCCCGGTTGCAGTCGGTAGGTTGCTTTCAGGGGACCATCGACAATTGCCATGGCCGCCGCCGAACCGGCCAGGAGGCTGACGGTTCCCGCGCTCAACCCGAGCAGGATGAACTCGGCCGCAAAGGCGGTCAGGATGTCTCGGCGGGTCGCACCGCAGACCTTGAGAATAACCGCGTCCCGAATGCGGCGATGCTGATCCGCCGAAACCGCTCCGCTCAGCACCAGCAGGCCACTGAGCAGGGCGATGGCGGCAATCCCTTTGAAGACCCAGGCGATCCGCTCCAGGGTGATGGAGACATTTTTCAAGACTTCCCGTACCGATAACGCAGAAACATTGGGAAATCCGTCCGTTACCTGGCGATAAACGGTTTGCTCCAGAGTCGGTTCCAGTTGCGCCGCGGCAATATAGGTCTGAGGTGCTGATTCGAGGACACCCGGGGCAAAGATGATGGCAAAATTAAGTTCCAGACTGGTCCAGTCGACGGTGCGCACATTGGCGATTTTGGCGGTGATGCTACGGCCGAGAATATTAACCTCCAGAGTATCGCCGAGACCGACGGAAAATCCATTCGCCAGATCCCGGGTCAGGGAAATCAACGGCGGACCGGAATAGTTTTCCGGCCACCAGGCACCGCTGCTGAGGACGGTGTGCGGCGGCAGCTGCGCGGCATAGCTGAGAAAACGGTCGCCACGGACGGCCCAGCGGACTTCGGGGGAGATGTTGGCTTTATCGACCGGCACCCCTTTGATGGCGGTAATGCGTCCGCGCAGGGCCGGCGAGGCCTTCAGACTGTTACCGGGTGGTAACTGGGCGAACAGCTTTTTGAAGGAATCGATCTGATCGGGCTGAATATCGAAAAAGAAAAAGGCCGGGGCATCCTTGGGCAGGGTTTCGCGGACCATGTCATTCAGGTTGCTCTGCACCTGGACGATCATGACCAGGACGGTCAGGCCGATCCCCAAGGAAAAAAGAATTCCCCCGGCCGGGGATCCGGGTCTGGCGATATCCGCCAGTGCCAGACGCACGGAAGGGTTCGACGCCCGAGGGAGTTTGCCGGTCAGGCGGATGGTTGCCGTAGCCAGCAACTTAAACAGCACAAAACAGCCGGCGGCTCCGACAATAAACCAGAGTGCCAGCCGCTGATCCGGGCTGGATACCAGGGCGATGGCGATCAACAGGGCGGTGGTCAGCAGCACCGCAGCGCGACTGCCCGGACCGGGTCTGCCGCTATCCATATCGGTATAACTGCGAAACAATGCCGCCGGAGTGACCCGGCAGGCCTTGCCCAGCTCCTGCAAAGAGAACAATAATGCGATGAGCAGTCCATAGCTCATGGCCAGCAGCCAGACCCGTGGGAACAGCCCGGGTTCCATCGGAATCGGGAAGCTGCCGCCGAACAATTGAACAATCAGCCAGGGCAGTGCCGCGCCGGCCAGTAATCCGGCGGTTGAACCGATGGCGCCCAGCAGCAGAATCTGGAGCAGGTAGGTGGTAAAGATAATGGCGCGAGAGGCACCCAGACATTTGAGGGTGGCGATATGGTGAATCTTGGCCGTCAGATAACCGCGTACAGCACCGGTGACTCCCAATCCGCCGACCAGCAGGGAACACAGCCCGAGCAGGGTCAGATTGGTTTCCATCCGATCGAGAAAGCTGCGCACCCGCGGGGCCGCCTCGCGCCAGGTGCGGATCCGCCAGCCCGCTTTGGGAAAACGTTCAGTTAATAACTGTTTGACCGCTTCGGCCTGATTGCGATCCGGCAATTTCAGTCGATACAGATAGTTGACCAGGCTGCCCGGCTGGATCAGCCCGGTGGCCGGCATGGCAGCGCTTGCCACCATAATCCGGGGGCCGAGATTGAAGGCGCGAATGCTCCGGTCCGGCTCATTCTCAATCACCGCGCGAATGGTGAAGGTTGCGTTACCAAGGCGGACCCGGTCACCAACCGCTACGGAGAAGCGCTGTAAAAAAGCCTTTTCGACCACCGCTTCGGGAGTTTTCGCTGTCGTCAAGGCCTGGGCCAGGGGCTGCGCCGGGGCGAGAGGCAGGGAGCCATAGAGAGGGTAAGCCTGGTCAACGGCTTTCAGTTCGACCAGCCCGCGGTTGGCATTTGTCTCGGTTCTGGCCATGGTGCGCAGTTGAAGGATCTGCGACACTGTCCCCTGCTGGCGCAGAAAGTCCAGCTGATCGGTTGCCATAGGGCGATTGATCAGGCGGATCTCCAGGTCGCCACCGAGAAGTGCCCCGGCATCGTCCAGCAGGCCTTGGCGGGCGGCGGCGCTGAAATTACCGATGGCGGAAATGGTAAAGACCCCAAGGAAAAGGCAGACCAGAAAAACCCCGAAGCCGCGGATGCCATGACGCATTTCCCGCCGCAGCAGGCGGAGGGCTTGCAACAGCAGCAAGGTCGTCTTCATGCCGCTGCCCAATCGATATGGTTCAGTTGGCCATCGGCCATGCGGATGGTGCGCTGGCAGCGCTGCGCCAAGGTCAGGTCATGAGTAATCAGAATCAGGGTTGTGCCCTGGTCCTGTTGCAGATTAAACAGCAGTTCCATGACCTTGCGGCCGGTCTCCTGGTCAAGATTTCCGGTCGGCTCATCGGCCAGAATCAGGGCCGGTCGGGACACAAAGGCCCGGGCCAGCGCGACCCGTTGCTGTTCGCCGCCAGAAAGCTGGCCGGGGAAATGTGCGGCCCGCCGTTCGAGCCCGGTGGCGGCCAGGGCTTCCAGCGCCCGTCCGCGGGGATCAGGCACGGACGAAAATTCCAATGGCAGGGCGACGTTTTCAAGGGCGGTCATGGTTGGAATCAGGTGGAAGGATTGAAAGACGATGCCGATCTGCTCGCGCCGAAATCGGGCCAACTCATCTTCGCTGAGTCCGGACAGCGGCGTGCCGGCAATGGTGATTTCTCCCGCGCTGATTTGTTCGAGACCGGCCAGGGCCATCAGCAAGGTGGTTTTCCCGGCTCCGGACGGGCCGACGATACTCAGGGTTTCGCTACGCGCTACGGTCAGGTCGATGCCGCGGAGAATATTGACCCGGCCCGCCCCACCTTCTAAACTGAGATGGAGATTATTAATTGTGATGATGGGATCTGACATGAATTCTCCCCGTTGGTTTTTGACATTGCTGTTTTTTTTGTTGTCCCCGGGGTCGCAACTGCATGCTGCGGCAACCCCCAAAACCATTCTGGCCTTCGGCGACAGCCTGACTGCGGGCTACGGTTTGCCGGCGACGGACTCTTTTCCGACCCGCCTGGAACAGGCTTTGAACAGCGCTGGGTATCAGGTTAAAGTCATAAACGCCGGGATCTCGGGCGATACCAGTGCCGGTGGCGTCGCCCGGATTTCATGGAGTCTGGCCGAAAAGCCTGACCTGGCAATTGTCGAATTGGGGGCCAACGATGCCCTGCGTGGACTGAACCCGCAGGAAACTCGCAAAAATCTGGCCTTTATTCTGACCCAGCTGAATAAAGCCGGAGTGAAAACCATCCTTGCCGGAATGAAGGCTCCGCGTAACCTCGGCGAAAACTATTATACCAGTTTTGACCGCATCTATCCGGAATTGGCCGCACAATACCAGGTTGAACTGTACCCGTTTTTTTTGCAGGGGGTGGTTGGCATAACGGCACTGAACCAGGTCGATGGCATCCATCCCAATGCGGCCGGGGTGAAGGTGATCGTCGAGCAGATTCTGCCGCTGGTGGAGAAAGTTTTACAGCGTAGTTAGTTTTCAGATTGCTACCGCTAAGCGATGCTGTTCGAGGAACTGCAGCAGCGCGGTTGGCAGTGCAACCTCCACCGCGATTGGTTGGTTAGAGAAAGGATCGGTAAAGGCTAGCTTGCGACAGTGCAAAAACAGTCTTTGCAGCTCCTTTGGACAAGGCCCACGGTAACGACGGTCACCATAGAGGGGATGACCCGCTTCGGCAAATTGCCGTCTGATCTGATGTTGCCGTCCGGTTTCAAGTTTCACTTCAAGTAACGAGGCCTGCTGGTTGCCAGCTATTTTTCGAAAGCTGGTTGAGGCGGTTTTTATTTTTCCCTTAGCCGGAATGTCGGAAGACAATGTGCCATGGTCGGGCAAGTGCCCCATGACCAGAGCCAGGTAGATTTTTGTCACCTCTCCTTTCATAAACAGCTTGCCCAATTCAGAACAGCTTTTCTTTCCTTTGCCAAAGAGGACCGGTCCGGAGGTTTCCAGGTCAAGTCTTTGGATTGGACTGAGCTGAAAAAGCTCTCTTCGGGCAGAAAAATAAGACCTGGTTCGATCCGTTAAATTGTCGTTTTCATGGCCTTTTCCGGTATGCACCGCCAGTCCTGCCGGTTTGTTGAGGATGAGGATTTCGCGGGATTCAAACAGGATATCCAGTCCAGGCGAGGCCTTGGACGATTGCTCTAACAACTCAAGAATACGGGTACTTTCCGGCAATTGTATACAGTCTCCCGGGGCCACTTCAGTTTCCGCGCTGAGGATGCTGCCGGCCCTGCTTACCCGCCCTTTTTTGAACAGCTGGTTCAGATAGCCGGGAGCTGCCGTCGGGATTTTGTTGAGTAGAAATTCTCTGGCGGTCAAGCCGGTGTCATTTTTTGAAACGGTCAGTACGGGCATGGCTAAAAATCTCTTGGTTGAGGGTGAAATTGGGGCCGTCCAGATTCTTGAGTTGACAGGTTTTAAACCAACGGTCTGTCCAGTAAAACGAAAAATGGCTTAACATGCTGTTTTTTCGGCGTTTTTCGTCTTTTTTTCTTGTAATAATCCCGTGGGAATGTATAATTTCTGAAAAACAATTAAGTGGGAATAATAACTTCATATAGAATAAAGGAGGTCGCTGATGAAGTGTCCAGTATGTCACAGTCTTGATCAGAACGAAATGGATCTTCAGTCTGATCAATTTAAAGAAGACATTATCGAATGCCGTCACTGCGGAGCTGTCTGGGCCATCAACCACGATCTTCTGGAAATGGTCAACGACCCGCAGGAAGCTTCTTTCCTTGGCGCGATTACCGAAACCGTCGAAGGTGATGATTACTGTTACGAAGTCGCCTGATTTTTTGCTGCGTCAACCCGGTTGTGAAAGCCCACCGTTATTTAACGGTGGGCTTTTTTTTTCCTCTAAGCGCCATCAACAGGTTGTTGAAAAAGCCCATACTGACCTGTTCCAAGCCCGGTGGCGAAAAGTGCAATTTCCTCCACCTCACAAAATTCATGGGAAAAAACCTTTATTGATTTTGATCGCCCGTCCATGGGCTCGACAGGCTGTTGATCAACAGCTTGTCTATTCCGTTGTCCTCTCTCATAAGGGCTAGTGTCCTGCGCGGCTTTTCTTTCTTTTTGATAACTCCGCTGTAGTCTTTCTGCTAAACTGAGTCAGTTGACTAATTTTGCTAGCTCAAGATGGTTGAAAAAACATCCGCTGGAAGTTCGGGCATCGGCTGATTTTTTCGCATTAGAGAAGCCATAACTTCTCAGCTTGTTATTGATTCTGGTTTGGCTGTGCAGGTTGTTAATGTCTGCTGTTGCATCTCCAGGAGGAGGGATATCCATGGCAATTTATCGATCCAGCTTGAAAACGCGCAAGGGACTCATTGATGCGGCCGGGGAACTGGCCGCTGAAAAAGGCTTTCATTCCGTTTCGACTCGCGCTGTTGCCGAAAGAGCAGCGCAGAACATCGGCAGTATTCACTATCATTTCGGCAGCAAACAAAAATTATTTGAAGCGGTTGTGCAGCAGGTTGCCGAACGTTGGCAGCAGTCTCCTCTGGAAGAAGCCCTGGCGGACTGCGATGTATTGACACGATCGGGACAGGCGCAAGCGCTGGCGATTATTTTGCGTCGGCAGGCCGAGTTGTTGTTTGATAAGATGGCTCCGGCCTGGCACTGTCGGGTCATTTATCAGTTAATGCAGTCTCCCGATGCACTGCAGGCTGTGTTTCGCACGGCCGTGGTGGTGCCGGAGCGCGAGCAGGTCGAGAAACTGCTGAAGCAGATCGATCCGGGTCTAACCGAGCAACAGATTCAGGCGCATTTTTTTGTGCTGACCGCTCCGTTGTTACTGCATGCCGATTATCAGAAAGCGTTGCTCCGGCGGATGGGAAAGGCAGCGTATGATGACAGCTACCTGGAGACCTTGTTGGACATTTGTACCCGGCAGGCCCTTTTGACCCTCGGGTTGCCAGTGCCTGAGGATAAGGGCATGGTGACATTGTGAAACTGTGGGGCGTTCACCTGTTTCGGCCAGCATGCTGTGAAGGGAATTTTTATGGATACCATCGATTTACGCAGTGATACCGTGACCCAACCGAGCGCTGCAATGCGACAGGCCATGGCGGACGCAGCCGTTGGCGACGACGTCTATGGCGAGGATCCGACCGTCAATCTGCTGCAGCAGCGCGCGGCGGAACTCTTCGGCCAGGAGGCGGCGCTGCTGGTCACCAGCGGCACCCAAGGCAATCTGGTGGCCATGCTGACCCATGCACCGCGCGGGAGCGAGGTTATTCTCGGTGACAAGTCGCACATTTTTCTCTACGAGCAAGGTGGGCTCGCAGCGCTTGGCGGGATCATGCCGCACACGCTACCGGTTCAGCAGGACGGCACCCTGCGGCTGGATGATATGGCCGCTGCCGTACGGGTTGATAATGTGCACTTTCCCAGGACCCGGGTGATTGCCTTGGAGAATACCCAGGGAACCGTCGGTGGCGTCCCCCTGAGTTCGGATTATGTGGCCAAGGTCGTGCAATTCGCCCACGCCCGTGGATTGAAGGTTCATATCGACGGCGCGCGGATCTTTAATGCGGCGACACATTATGGAATCACTCCGGCCGCGTTGATGGCTGGTGCCGATAGCTTGACCTTTTGCCTGTCCAAAGGTTTGGGGGCGCCGGTCGGTTCAGTGCTGGTCGGATCGCGGCAATTTATCGACGAAGCCCGGCGGATGCGCAAGCTGCTCGGTGGTGGTATGCGGCAGGCGGGAATTCTGGCCGCCGCCGGTCTGATCGCGTTGGAATCGATGCGGCAGCGACTGCAGCAGGATCATGACAATGCTGCCTGTTTTGCCGCACGCCTTGCCGAGATTCCCCAGCTGCGTTTGCTCAGCTGTCATACCAACTTTGTCTTTTTCGCTCTGGAAGAGAATGTGGCGCTCAGTGCCGAGGAATTTTCCGCCCGCTTGCAGCGCAGCAATATCCTGCTCCAGCCGTATCATGGTACGGCACGTCGCTTCCGGGCGGTTTTTCATTGCTGGATCGACCAGGCCCGGGTTGACCGGGTCGTTGCCGCCATGCAGGATGTTTTGGCCTGAGCCTGCACCCCTGGGCTCAGCAGGCTGTGAGCAACCAGCGCCTGCCAACAGTGAGGGAGTATGCGACTGTTTATCGCGGTGACGGTTCCGGAATCGGTCCAGCGGCAACTGGCGAGCCTGACCGGTCGGTTGCGCAAAGCCGCGATCCGCGGCAGCTGGGTTCGGTCGGAAAACCTTCATCTCACTCTGAAATTTCTTGGTGAAACTGACTCTTCAGCCGTTCCCGCCCTGGAGCAAGCGCTGGCTTCTTGCTGCCGGCAGTTTGATCCATTCCAACTCCGTTTAACCAAGCTTAGCTTTCTACCGCCCCGGGGACAACCCCGGGTGCTCATGGTGGCGACGGATCAGGAGCGGCGTCTGCGCCGCCTCGCCAGCACGCTGGATCAGAGCCTGGTCCGGCTTGGTTATCCTGCGGCAGAGCGCTTCAAAGCCCACATAACTCTGGCCCGGATCAAAGGACCGCAGAACCTGATGCTGTTGCATAAACTAATGGAACGAGCCGTGCTGGGCCAATCGTTCCCGGTCTGCGGGATCAGTCTGATCAAAAGTGAGCTGGGAACCGAGGGCGCTCATTACCAGGTGTTGCAGCAGGTGGCGTTTAGCGGTATGGGGCAGGGTTTCCCGGACGAACAGCAAGCAGACCGCGGTGGAGGGCCAAGCTGACGGGAAGTCGCCTTGTGCTATAATTCTAAAAGCACCGAATCTGCTCAGTTGAACAGTGAGCAGCATTCGGATTGCTGGTCAACGCACAGGACGCGAGGCAGTGAGGATATATCATGAAGAAGAGCATGGGTTTATTATTGATCGCAGTGTTTATTCTGGCCGGCTGTACCCAGGGAATGGGGCCGAAGGAAGGTGCCGGGACTTTCCTTGGTGCGACTGCGGGAGCTGTGTTGGGATCCAACGTGGGTAAAGGCAAAGGGAACATTGCGGCAATTGCCATCGGGACGCTGGCCGGAGCGCTGTTCGGGCAGGAGATCGGCCGCTCGCTGGATCGGGCTGACCGTATCGCCATGGGACAAAACGCTCAATATTCTCTGGAATATACCCCCAGTCATGAAACGACCCGCTGGCAGAATCCCGATTCCGGCAATTCCGGGGCAATGACCCCGCTGAAAACCTATCAACGCCCCAGCGGTCAATACTGCCGGGAATATCAGCAAACCATCTATGTCGGTGGTCAGCAACAGCAAGCCTATGGCACCGCCTGCCGCCAGCCGGACGGGTCTTGGGAAATCCAGAATTAAGCTGACACCTGGCAGCCATGGATTGCTGAATTAGCTTCCATCCTCAAACGGCTTTTTTCCGCTGTAGCAGCGTCAATCTGCAGGCTTACTTGTGCGGCGTAACGGGGTACGCCTGCGTGCAGGCCTTTGCTTTCCTTGCCGCAACGGAAAACTGCTCGTTTCCAATCTGAAAACTTAATGATTGCCATCCCGAGTTTCCGGATGACAACGAATTAGCAACGAAGAAAGGCCGGGAACAGGGCTCTACTCCCGGCCTTTCCTGATAATGATTTGCTGCTGCCGGCCGCGCCGGTTAGACGAAAATGTCGTTGCCAGCCAAGCGTGCCTGAGCCAGCAGCCCGCTGATAATGGTTCTGGTGGCTTCGGAGCGCAGGACTTTGGTGAGGTTTTGTTCAAACTCCTGTTGATTACTGCTTTTATATTCGTTGGTATCCTGTTCTTCGTACAGGTTGGCCGGATAAAGTTTGATATCGTGATTAAGGCGTAAGAAACGTTGCCGGTATTGCATGGCAGGGAGAGTGATGAAAACGTCATAGCTGAAAATGGTATTGCTCTGTTTTCGTTCAATTTTCATTTCCAGCATTCCTTTAGTCATCTCGGTAAGAATCTTGCCCTGTTCCGCAAGGATTTCGTGAGGTGCCTTGATGTCCTTGAAATCAGCGATATCCCCCCACATGTTTGATAAACTCATGATGATACTCCTTATTCTCCAAGATGTTTCACGGTCAAGATGCTCGGTGGCAGACGGGCACCCGGCCGAAAATACGAGTTATATTTGTTGAGCAGAATCCGAATAGCGAACCTTGCTCGCGTCCCGGTCTCTGCCCAGGTGATTTCTAAAAGCGGTTTTAAACCGTTCTGCTGAACGAAAAACACCCCACTTCAAACCGAAGGGAGGTGTCTGGTAAATCTTATTCTTCTTCGGCAACCCGGCTATCCACATGGGACCCGTGGCTTTGCGTCCCCGGATCGCTCCGGGTTTGCTATTATCGGCAATCTTTAATGTTTTCTTATTATTAATTCTGGATAATAATTTGTCAAGAAAAATGTTGAGCTGGTGGGGAGGGTTTGCCTACTCAGGCTCTCTTGCTAGCCAGAGCCAGATAATTGCCACTCAGAATCAGTCCCATTCCGACGACCCCGAACAGGGCCCAATGGTAGTTTTCCCAGAAGGTCGATAGGAGCAGGGCGACGATCGGGAAGAGCAGAGTTGCGTAAGCAGCCCGCCCGGCTCCGATTCGGCCGATCAGGGTCAGGTAGCAGCCGCAGGCAATAACCGATCCGAAAAAAGCCAGGTATAAGTGATAGAAGGTCGGGGACTGTGCTGGCGCTGCTCACAGGCGTTCCGGTCAGGCTGCCGAGCTGGTATTTGATGGCCAGCCAGGTTGATCCCCAGGTAAGGACTGTACGCAGGTAGAAGGTGGCGTTGAGCATGGTCGTCAGTCCTGCTTCCCTTCCTGCAACAGCTGCAGCGCCAGGCGGCCCACCGTCTCTATGGCGGCTTCAACGCAGGGATTCCAGTACGCGGCATTGAGACGGATGCAGTTGCTGAATTTGCCTTCCACCGAAAAAAGCTGGCCTGGGGCAATGCTGATACCGCAGGACTTGGCGAGCTTATAGAGATGCAGGGCATCAATTCCCAGCGGCATCTCGACCCAGAGCAGAAAACCACCCTGTGGCCGCGAAACCCTGGTGCCCGGCGGAAACCAGCGGCCAATGGCATCGGTCATCTGGGCCACCTGGCGGGCGTAATTGCGGCATAAGGTACGCAGGTGGTGGTCGTAGCCGCCATTGGCGAGAAATTCGGCAATAGCTTGCTGAGGGGGACTGGCGGTTGCCACTCCGGAGATCATTTTGGCCCGCTCAATCCGTTCTTGATAACGCCCCGCCGCAACCCAGCCGACCCGATATCCCGGAGCCAGGGTTTTACTGAACGACGAGCAGAGCAGGACATTGCCGGTGGTGTCGAAGGTTTTGGCAACCGTGGGGCGTTCGCCGCTGAACGGCAGATCTCCGTAAACATCATCCTCAATCAGGGGAACCTGATTGGCATCGAGCAGCGCCACCAGTTTCTTTTTGTCTTCATCCGCCATGAGACTACCGAGAGGGTTGTTGAAATTCGTCACCACCAGGCAGGCCTTGATCAGTCCGCGATTTCGTTCCAGGGCGTACTCAAGGGCTTCCAGGCTGATACCGCCGCGCGGAGAGGCTGGAATCTCCAGGGCCTTGAGGCTGTGTTCCTCAATCAGCTGCAAAAAATTAAAGTAAAAGGGCGTCTCGATGGCCACGGTATCGCCTGGCTTGCAAAGGGCCCGCAGGGACAGGCTGACCGCTTCAACACAACCGGAGGTGATGACGATTTGCTCCGGCGACAGAACGCAACTGGAGGCCAGTAGGCGCTGAGCGATCTGTTGGCGCAGCCGCAGGTTGCCCGGCGGTAGCTGATAGGAAACCGCCATGCGCGGATTGCGCCTGACTTCACGAGCCAGCATCCGATTGATTTTTGTTGTGGGCAGCAATTCATGGTTCGGGGTGGCAATGCCCAGCTGCAGCAGCTCAGGATCAAGCAGATCACGCATGACCAGCCCATAGGCATTGGTCAGGTTGACCTGGGCCGGATTATTCAAAGAGGGGTGATCGACCACGGGTTCGCTAGGCAGCTTGGGCAACCGGGTGCGCACATAGAAGCCTGATTGCGGGCGGGCCTCAAGCAAGTGGCGATCTTCCAGCTGGCTGTAGGCCTCCTTCACGGTATTGATGCTGACCTGGAGTTGCTTGCTGAGACTGCGGATCGATGGAATGCGATCACCAGGGCGCAGGGTGCCCTGCTCGATCAAGAAGCTGATGCGGCTGGCGACTTTTTCGTAAAGGGGTGCCTCTTGTTGCCTCTGGTCTTGGGGAATGAGCATATCCGGCTCCCATAGCTAAGGAGAAGAGTGTTTTTCTGTTGTATCAGGAGGGCTGCTCCTGCAACAGATACAGTCCGGCGATTCCTTGATGGGTACAGTTTTATAATGGTGATTCTGTGATGGTCACAATAGTAGTGTACTGTATCTGGCGGTGAAAAGTGATTTGCGTTGTAATTGAATGACCATAATCACTTAAGGAGAGCCGTTATGGAACTGTTACTGAACAGCAAGGAAGTGATTGAGCTGGGCAACGATCTTAGCGGGACAAGGATTTGTTGCCAGGCAGGGTTGTGTTGGGTCACTCTGGAAGGTGATTCTAGGGACCATATCTTGCGCGCTGGCAGCAGTTTCGAAATCCGCAGCAGTGGCCGCGTGCTGGTGACCGCATTAAGTCCAGCCCGGGTGCTGTTGGCTGAGCTGACGCAGCAGTCCAGGCTGTTTGAAACTGAACCGAGTGGCTGGGGATGGTTGAAAAAGCGGGCTCTTTCTATTGCCAAGAGCCCGCTGTAAAACCGTTGGAGAGCCTGCTTATTCGGCGTCTCGCAGGTATTTGTAATAGTCGGAATCGGTAGAAATGACTAGCTTGCCGTTTTGGCCGATAGTTTTTTTGTAAGACTCCAGGGTGCGCAGGAAACTGTAGAATTCCTTGTCTTGGTTATAGGCTTCGGCATAAATGGCGGCTGCCTGGGCATCCGCTGCGCCCCGAACTTCCAGGGCTTTGCGGTAGGCTTCGGAGGTGATCTCCTTCAGTTCGCGTTGCATCTTACCGAGAATCTCAGCCTTTTCGCCCTCTCCTTCGGAGCGATACTGGGCGGCAACTTTTTTCCGTTCGTTGATCATCCGCTCGTACACACGGGTCCGCACCTGCTCGACGTAGTTGATCCGTTTGATCTGCACGTCGAGGAGTTCAATTCCGTATTCGGGAGTACTGGCCCGGGCCTGGGTCAGAATATTGCTGAGAATCTCTTCCCGGCCCAGCATTTCTTCGGGGAGGACCCGCTTTCCTTCCACTTCAAAGTGTTCTTCGCCATCGGGAACATAGTCTTTACCGCGCACCAGCTCCACCAGCAGGTGACCTGAAACCGCGTCCCTGACCACCGAGTCGATGATATCGTCAAGGCGGCTTTGCGCACCGCGTTCGGTGGCCACAGTTTTGAAAAACTGGAGGGGGTCTTTAATCCGCCAGCGCGCGGTAGTGTCGACCCAGATAAACTTTTTGTCCTTGGTCGGAATCTGGTTGGGGTCTCCGTCCCACTTCAGGATACGGCTTTCAAAGCGATTGACGTCCTGAACAAAGGGGATTTTGAAATGCGGCCCCGGGTGGATGATGTTGCCAACCGGCTTGCCGAACTGGGTCACGATGGCTTGCTCGGCTTCATTAACCACAAAGAAACCATCCTGGGCAACGAGCAGCGCGATGACAACGACAATAACGAGAATACCGTTTTTCATTTGGCGGCTCCTTCCAGGTTTTTGCGCAATGGCAGCAGCTGCAGCAGGCCGCTGTCGGTTTTATCCATGATGTAGGTTTCGTCCAGTTTGGGCAGGACCTGCTCCATGGACTCAATGTAAATTCGGCGGCGGGTCACCAGCGGCGCTTTTTTGTATTCGGTCAGCAGGGCCAGGAACCGATTGGTTTCGCCGCGGGCTTTATTGATCCGTTCGACAGCATAACCTTCCGCTTCCTGGAGGGTGCTTTTGGCCTGGCCGCGGGCGCGCGGAACCTCGCGATTGAACTGTTCGCGGGCCTGGAAGATCAGACTCTCCTTCTGCTGTTCCGCTTCATTGACTTCGTTGAAAGCATCTTTGACCGGATCAGGCGGGTTGACATCCTGGAACTTGACGGTAACGATGCGGACGCCGATGTCATACTGGTTCAGGGTGTTCTGCAGGTCCACTTCGATGGCACTGGCAAGCTCGGCCCTGGCGGTGGTCAGGACCTGGGTGACATTAGCGTTGCCGATGGCTTTACGGACCATGGCTTCGGAAATATCCCGCACGGTGCCGACGGGGTCTTTGACCTTGAAAATATACTTGAAGGGGTCTGACACTTGAAACTGGACGATCCACTCGACATCACTGACATTGAGGTCCCCGGTCAGAGTCAGCGATTCTTCCTCAAGACCGCGCTTGCTGAATGAGGATCTGACCCCCGGATTCACGGTTCGGTAGCCGAATTCTTCTTTCAGAACCCGGCCGGTCGGCACCAGATAGACCTGGTCAATACCAAAGGGCAGTTTGAAATGCAGTCCCGGGTCGGAAAAACTGGCAAATTTGCCGAATCTCAGCACGACGCCGGTCTCTTCGGTATCGACTTCATACATACTGCTGTAGCCGCCGATGATGACAGCAATAAGGGCAATAACGGCCAAAATCGGCAGAAATCCTTTTTGCGGGTTGTTGAACTTTTTCTTGATCCGATCGGTTATTTCGATAACCTTTCGTTCCAGATCGGCCCCGGAAGGGCCTTGTCCCCAATCCTGCATGAATACCTCTTTTTTCTTCGCTAAGGTTAAAAGAAATGGTTCCAGTCACTCTGCTGGACTGTTCACAACCAGCTTTAGAGCCCTCGGCTGAAAGGAATAGCCGTGAGCAGGTTCCGGCCCTTTGTTTTTACAGCAGATTTAAAAGACCTCAAGTTTGATTTTACACTCTGCTAGTTATAACAGATTTTTCCGCCGGCCGGTCAGACTTCTGGTAAATTTCACCCTGGCCTTGCATGAGGTGTATACTCAATCGGAAAATATAGGCAGTTGTCATCCTGAAACACGGGATGACAATCATTATGTTTTCAGATTGAAGACGAGGCGGCAGCAAAATAGATGAACTTTCAAGGAGTTTGCTTTATGAATGTGATTGTCGATCTGTGTGTGGTGCCCATGGGGGTGGGCGTTTCCGTGTCCCGGTATGTGGCCATGTGCCAGGATGTGCTGGAAGAGGCCGGCCTGAAAACCAGCCTGCATGCTTACGGAACTAATATTGAAGGCGAATACGATGAGGTCTTTGCGGCGATTCGCCGTTGTCATGAGGTGATTCATGCTGCCGGTGCACCGCGCATCACGACCACCATTAAAATGGGCACCAGGATTGATCGGGAGCAGACCATGGCAGACAAGCTGCAGAGTGTGGCCGAAAAAAGAGCAGCCGCCAAACTGCCGTCCTAAAAAAAGCGGGCCACTCAGTCGAACAAAAAGCGCGCTTGCGGGGTGGCGTAAAACTGATAGTTGGCCCGTCCTTTCTTTTTCGCCTTGTACATGGCGATATCCGCGGTCTTTAATAGGTCCTGCCCGGTGGCGGCATCCTCGGGGAAGATGCTGATACCGATGCTGCTGCTGATGGTCTGGCTGAAGTTTCCTTCGACAATGCGTTGGGATAAGGCCCGGTGAATCCGCTCGACAGTGGCTTCAATAATTTCGATGGAGTCCACGTCTTCGAGCAGGACCAGAAATTCATCCCCGCCCATGCGGGCGACCGTATCGCTTTCGCGGACACTTTTCTGCAGTCGGCGGGCTGAGTCGATGAGCAGCTGATCGCCGTAGTCGTGGCCGAGGTTGTCATTGATACTTTTGAAGTTATCCAGGTCAAGAAAAAACAGGGCGACCTGTCGCCTGCTGCGGCGCGCCTTGCTCAGGGCCTGCGCCAGTCGGTCTTCGAACAGCAGGCGGTTGGGGAGGTCGGTCAGCGCGTCGTGATGAGCCAGATAGAGCAGGCGTTTTTCATTTTCATTGAGCAGTTCTTTAATCTGCATGCGTTCCGAAATATCCCGTGATACCTCGATCATCGCATACAATTCCCCCTCGCTGTTGAATAGCGGTGCGGCCGTGATTTCTAAAATCCGTTGTCCCTGATCAGTGGTGTGGCGGTGGATGACGGTGACCGGTTGGCCCGTTTCCTTGATTTGCTGCAGCGGGCAGGGCTGCTTTTGCGCCGCACAGGGATTCTCCAGCCCGTGGGAAAATTCATAACAGGTCGGTGGCAGGGGGGCGTTTCCAAAACGGCGAAATTGCTCGCAGGCGGCTTTGTTCTGCTGCAGAATTTGGTAATCAAGGCCCACCACCATCAACGGATCGGTCACCCCATCGATCACCGCCTGTAAAAATCGGTTCCGTTCGGCCAGGGCCTGTTCGGCTTTTTTGCGCTGGCTGATGTCATGGATAATGGAACAGAGCAGCGTTCGTCCTTCAATCCGAATCGGGGTGCTGTAGATTTCCACCTGCCGGGTTTGCCCGTCGGCCCGGGTGTGGACGAATTCAAAGTGTTGTTTTTTGCGATTGCTAGCTTGTTGCAAAACTTTGCCCAGTTCGGCCTCGTTCAGATTGTTGATCTGACTGATCTGCATATTTTTCAGCTGGTCCCGGCTATATTGATAAAATTGGCAGGCCGCCGGGTTGGCGTCAACGATAGCGCCGTTTTCCGGGTCGATAAAGAGGATGCTGGAGAGGGAATTTTCAAAGAAAACCTGATATTGTTGCTGACGTTCCAGGAGTTCCTTTTCAATGGTGTGCCGGGTCGCCAATTCGTTTTGCAGCAGGGCGTAATTTTCGGCCAGCTGCAGGGTCTTTATGCGCACCTGCTTGCGGGTCCAGAAGGTGGCGGCCAGCAGCAGCAGGATGAAGCCGCCGCAGGTATAGCTCAGGCTGTACAGCCAGGACGGCACCTGGGTTACGGTTTTCTCGCTGAGCCAGCGGTCGATGAGGCGGTAATAGACGGAATCCGGCGCCTGTTTCCATTGGGCCAGCAGCCGATCGAAATCTGTCGTCAATTTGACCGGGCTCTGCTCGGAAAAGGCCGGCCGGGACTGAATCGGTTTGATCAAGATGGATGACGGGACCAGATTATAGCGCTGGCGGTTTTTAAAACCGAAAATTCGTCCGACCATCGCCGCATCGACTTGCTGTGTGGAAAGTTTGCGGAAAGCTTCGTCATAATCAGAGACGTCAACAAAATCCACCTGCAGGTTGAATTGGACTGAGACCTGCTGAAGGCCTTGCGGGCCCTTAAAATAGACATCCCCTGCCAGGACGGCAACTTTTTTCCCGTCCAGTTCCAGAATCGAGCTCAGCAGGTCATCGCTACGAGTGAAGATCTGTCCCCAGCTACTCAATACCGTTTCGTGGCCGAAGCGGTACTCCTGGCTTCTTGCATCGGTAATCGCGATCCCCGGCAGGATATCGATCTCTCCGGAAGAAAGTTTATCCAGGCATTGTTGCCAGCTGCAAGGAATGTAGCTGACCGACCAATCAAGCTCTTTGGCGACTTGGTTGAAAAGTTGCGGGAAAAAGCCGTCGGCTAGTCCCTGCTCATTGAGAAATGAGGTCGGGGGACTCTGATCAAGGCCGATCCGAACCGAGGCCGCAGCACAGAACTGAGCCGGCAGGAGGAAAAAACCTACAAGAATGAAAAGTTTGAACCTGGACAATCGATCCTCCCCCCAGCAGGACAGATAGATTATTTGCTGCATGGAATGGTATTGGTGTTGTCTCCAAAAGGCAAGTTTTATCCGGTCTTTTGGTTTATTTGATGAGAAAAAAAAGCTACTCGGGTAACGCTCGGGTCAGAATTGGCGAAGGTTGGAGAGTTCCCCCTTGAGTTTGTGGTAATTGGCCAGGCGTTCCTCCGGTAGGTTGCCGGCTTTAATAGCGTCGCGGACGGCGCAGCCCGGCTCAGAGCGATGGTGGCAGTCGCTGAATTTGCAGCCGGTGGCCAGATCTTCGATATCCGCAAAAGATTCCACCAGATCCTGTTCATCTCCCCAGAGATGAAGTTCGCGCATCCCCGGATTATCCATCAGGATGCCTCCTTGGGGGAGCAGGAACAGCTCACGATGGGTGGTGGTGTGGCGGCCTTTGCCGTCCGCCGTGCTGACTGCGGCGATTTTCTGGCGCTGCTCGCCGATCAGGCCGTTGACAATGGTCGATTTGCCGACTCCGGACGAGCCGAGCAGGGCAATGGTTTTTCCGGCCTGCAGATAGCCGGTGAGGATGTCGAGCTGGCCCTGTTGGCGGGCCATGCACAGGTGGACCGGGGTTGTTCCTGCAATTTCCGCGACTGCGACCTGGTGTTGTTCGGGATTGTCACACAGGTCGGTCTTGTTGAGCAGAATTACGGCTTCACTGCCGCTGCCGCCAACCAGGGTCAGATAACGCTCAATGCGGCGCAGGTTGAAATCGCGATCCAGGCCGCTGACAATGAAGATCAGATCGATATTGGCGGCAATCACCTGCTGTTCGATACGTTCTCGCCCCTTCCCTTTGCGGCGGCCCGGCAGGTTGCGGGAAAAACTGTTGCGGCGTTTCAGCAGGGCATGGATCAGCCCGCGTTGATCAGGCTGAGGCTCCACTGCGACCCAGTCGCCGACCACCGGCAGGTCGGCCCGGCCATCCGCCTGGTGGCGAATCTTGCCAGCAAAACGAACGGTCAGCTCGCCGCTGGTTGTCCAGACCCGAAAATAGTTTTTTTCGCCACGAATAACCCGGGCCGGAAGCAGCCCTTTATCCCTCCAGGCCGTAAATTGCTCGGCAAAAAAGTCCGTCCAACCCCAATCTTCAAGTGTCATTGTTTCTCCTTGCCTCTTCCCAGCGGCAGATTGAACAGCAGCAAGCCGCTGCAGATAAAAAGAATGCCGATCAGGTGAAAGCTTTGGAAGCGTTCATTCAGTAGCAGCACCGCGAGCAGGGATGCGAACAGGGGAATCAGATTGATATAGAGCCCGGCCCGGTTGGCGCCGATCTCCGCAACTCCGCGGTTCCAGTAGAGATAGGCGAGGATCGACGGGCAGGTTGCCACGTAGAGCAGGCTGGCAATGACCGGGCCGGTCAGGAGCAGTGGCATGGCGTCCTGGCGTTCCCAAAGGTAGAGCGGCAACAGCAGAACAGTGCCGACGGCAAAGGTGCAGGTCAGCAGGCTCAGGGGGTGAATCGCGGGTCTTTTGCGCAACAGGACCGAGTAAAGGGCGTAGAGGATGACGGCCAGCAGCATGATCAGGTCGCCGCGGACAAATTGCATGTGGAGCAGCCGCTGCAGATCCCCCTGGATGACGATATAGCCGGCACCCAGCACGCAGAGCATGACTGCGGTCAGCTGCAGGCGGGTGACTTTGTCACGGAAAAACAGGTAGCTGATCAGCAGGATAATCGCCGGCATTACCGCCTGGGTCAGGGTGATGTTGATTGCCGTGGTGGTGTGTGCGGCGGTATAGAGCAGGGTGTTGAATGAGGCGATTCCAAGCAGGCCGAGAACGAAGATGATTCCGCGGTTGGCGACAATGACCGGCCAGTCCTGGATCAATTGTTTGCGGGTCAGCGGCAACAGGATCAGCAGTGCCAGGCACCAGCGCCAGAAAGACAGGGCTACCGGGGGGATCAGGTCGGCGACACCGCGGGCCAGTACCGAATTGCCGGCCCAAAACAACGGCGGCAGAATCAGCAACAGGTAAACCCAGATGGATTGTCGTCTCTCCATGAAAACCTCACTTAGGGGGAAAGTCGAGAGAGTAGCACAGGAACAGCGGTTTCGACCCGTAAAATTCTGCTCCCCAGGGTGACCGGGGTAAAGCCGCACTCCTCCAGTCGGGTAATCTCGTAGTCAATAAAGCCGCCTTCGGGACCGACCGCCAGGGTGGTCGGGGCAAGAAGCTCCCGGGGGCACGGGTGAGCGCCGCCGGGGTGGGCCACCAGCTTGGTCGTGTGGCGGCTAAGAGCGGGGAGCTCATCCTCGACAAAGGGTTTGAAGCGCGGCCGGAGATGAACCTCCGGGAGGATGCTGTCCCGGGCCTGTTCCAAACCGAGCAGCAGCTGTTCGGTGATTTTTTCAGGTTGCAGAAAGGGGCTGCTCCAAAAGCTTTTATCGACCCGATAGCTGTTGAGCAGGTACAGCTGTTTGACCCCCATGGCGGTCACGGTCTGTAGGATCCGTTTGAGCATCTTCGGGCGCGGCAGGGCCAGCAGCAGGGTGACCGGCAGCGGCGCCGGTGGCTGCTGGTCCAGTTGCACCTCCAGTTCGACCCGCGCGGGATCCGCGCTGATGACCAGGCCGCTGCCGAGAGCACCATTGATCAAGCCGACGCGTAGCCGATCTCCCTGGCCGGCGCGATGGACGCTGAGGATATGGTCGCGGCGGCGGTCAGTCAGGACCACCCGGTGAGCGCTGACGAAATCTTTGGCGCTGAGCAGAATCAGGTTCATGGAATCGATCGTATCTCCAAAGGTAAATTATTCCAGGGTTGTCGTCCGCCTTGGCGGGATTGGGATTATATGTGCTGATCTGCTCCTTGTAAATCAGTGAAACGCCCCGTTTATGCTAAACTTGACAAGTTGATAAGGGCTGTTCCCATGCCGTGGCCCGAAAATGTTCATGTGCGAGCGCAGGAGGCGATGATGTTGACGATCCAGCAGATCGAAGATGCCGCTGAGAATCTCCACAATGTAATCCGCCATACCGAATTGATGCACTCCCCTTATTATTCAAAGCTGCTCGGAACCCAAATCTTTTTCAAGTGTGAGAATCTTCAGCACACCGGCTCGTTTAAGATCCGCGGAGCCTATCATTTTCTGTCCCGACAGGCGCCGGAGCAGTTGGCGATCGGGGTCGTCACCGCCTCGGCCGGGAATCATGCTCAGGGGCTGGCCAGTGCTGCGGCACTGCTGCATTGCCCTTGCCGGGTGGTTATGCCCGAGGGGACTCCCCTGGCCAAAGAGCTGGCCACCCTGGCCCACGGGGCTCAGGTCGAACTCAGCGGGAGCGGCTTTGACGAAGCGGTCGCTTACGCCGGTAAGCTGGCCCAGCGGGACAATTTGCTTTATGTTCCGGCCTTTGATCATGAGTTGATCATGGCCGGGCAGGGTACGGTCGGCTTGGAAATACTCCACGACCTGCCGGAACTCGATACCCTGCTGGTCCCCATCGGTGGCGGCGGCCTGATCGCCGGTGTTGCCGCTGCGGTCAAGGCCCGCAAACCGGCGGTGCGGATCATCGGTGTGGAAGCGGCCTGTGCGGCCAGCGCGGCCCTGGCCAGGCGCAACGGGCGGCCGGTGTATCTGGCCTCCTACTGTCACACTCTGGCCGACGGGATTGCCGTCAAGCAGGTCGGGGAGTTGACCTTTCCCGAGATTCAGAAATATGTCGACGATATCATCAGCGTCGATGAAGAGGCCATTGCCATGGCCATCGTCAGCCTGATGGAAAAGGGCAAGCTGGTGGTGGAAGGAGCCGGGGTGGTTGGCCTGGCCGCGCTTTTGTACGGGGACAAATCGGTGCAGCGGGGGAATACCCTCTGTCTTCTGTCTGGTGGCAACCTGGATGTTCAGACCATGGCACGGGTGGTCGAGCGTGGTTTGCTGGCGGAAGGGCGGTTTTTGAAACTGCGCCTGGAGATGATCGATATGCCCGGCGCACTGGCCACTCTGACCCAGGTGCTCAGCGAGCTCAAGGCGAATATCTTCCAGGTCAGTCATGATCGGCATAAGTCCTCTTTGCCCCTCGGCGAGGCCGAGGTTATTGTCGATCTGGAAACCCGTGGGTCGGGGCATATCCAGGAAATCCTCATCCGCCTAGAAGAAGAAGGCTACCGGCCTGAAGTGCAGTACTGATCCCCTGCCCCGGCCGCTGCGGACATTATCAGTCCGGGTGAAAGCCGGGCTGCCAATGGATATCGGCCCGGCCATTATCGTTGCAGAGTCGGGCCCAGACGAAGCAGAGGTCGGATAAGCGGTTGAGAAAGGCCAGGCAGAGCGGATTGACCTGCTCCGTTTCCAGCAGCGCAACAAGTTCGCGTTCGCAGCGGCGGGTCACTGTTCTGGCCAGGTGCAGGGCGGCTGCAGCACGGCTGCCACCGGGCAGGACAAAATTTTCTGCCGGTTCCAGGGAGCTTCGTGCTTCCTGAATCCAGCCTTCGAGACGGTCAATCTGCTGTTGGCGGATGCGGGGGATTCTGGCATAGATCTCGCTTCCAATGGGGGTTGCCAGTTCTCCGCCAAGGTTGAACAGTTCGTTCTGCAGCTGGAGCAGTTTTTGGTTGAGCCCGGCGGGGAGGTCTTCGCAGCGCACCAAGCCAAACACCGAGTTCAGTTCATCCACCGTGCCGTAAGTCTGAACCCGCTGGGACGATTTCTGAATCCGGCTGCCGTCGACCAAGCCGGTTTGTCCGGAATCGCCTGCGCGTGTGGTAATCTCATCGAGTTTTGGCATCTGTCTGCTCCTGTCATCTGTGCGGGGAATTGTCTTGGCTGTCATCCTTCCAGTTTAATTGGCCAACGGCGGTTTGGCCAGCGGTGGAAATTTCGCAAAATTGCAAAAATTTGCAGCCAGTTATTTGTTTGTGCAAAACATCGTTATTTTTGTTCCGTAATTTTTATTGTGTTCCTTTTTAATTATTATAAAAACGATATGTTAGAAGAGTAACTCCATTATATAAAAAAATTGTTTTCTATGGCTCGACCGCTACGGTTTTTTGCAAATCTGCAAAAAACCGTATTTTTTTGGGTGTTGGGGAAGCTGTTTAGATTGTTGGTTAACTTACTGAAAATAAGGAGATTTTCTGGAAATTCCGACTTGGTACAATGGTTGCGAAGGTTTCAGTTCGAGGGCCCGTTGCGGCCAAGGAGGTGACCCATGGCGATCTGCCCGTTTTTTGATCAGGATAAAAAATACTGCGATGTCGGGGAGGATTACATCTCTCCCTATGATGTCGTGGCCATGTCCCACTTCTGTTCCTGCCGCTTTCGCGAATGCGACAAGTTCGCCTTGCTCAGTGAGTGCCATCCTGAAGTGCTGCAACCTGAGGTGGCAGTTCGACCGGAGGTCGCAGCTGAGCCGGCTGCTGCTGTGGCGCGGGTCGAGCGGACGCCGCTGGAGATCAAATTCAGTAATAAATGGCCGCTGGCTTACCGTTTGAAATACGCAACATCCTATCGTCAATTGAATGAAACTGTGAGAGAGGAGAGTTCAGCAATGCAATCTCAAAAGGTCAAAAATCGGGGACTTCAGGTGCTGCTGGCAGGGTTGGGGATCAATCTGGCTCTGGGGATTCTTTATACCTGGAGCATCTTCAAGGGGGCGATTGTCGATTCGATTGCGGCGGGTGGTCCCAATGCTTTCAACTGGGATGCCGCCAGCGTCAACGATCCTTATGCGGTTGCCTGCCTGTCCTTTGCCGCGGCCATGATCATGGCTGGCAAGTGTCAGGATAAATTCGGCCCGCGGGTGACCTGTATCATCGGCGGGTTGCTGGTCGGCGCCGGGTTCGTCTGGATTTCGCAAACCACGGACTATTGGGCCTGGGTGCTCGGCTTCGGGGGCCTGGCCGGGGCTGGTATCGGCTTCGGTTATTCGGCGGCGACGCCCCCTGCCCTTAAGTGGTTCCCGCCCGCCAAGACCGGCTTGGTGGCCGGTATTGTGGTGTCGGGATTCGGTCTTGCCTCGGTCTATATCGCTCCTTTGGCCAAGTACCTGCTGGCGGAGTACGGTCTTCAGCAAGCCATGATGTTTTTTGGTATCGCTTTTGCGATTGCGGTCAGCAGCCTGGCGCTGTTGGTTGTTAACCCCCCGCAGGGGTTTGTTGCCGGTAAGGCGCAACCCGGGGCCGCCAAGACGGTGGCTGCGGGGAATGATCTGTCTCCTTTGCAACTGTTTAAAAGTAGCCGTTTTTATACTCTTTGGCTCTGTTATTTCATCGGCGCCGGCGCGGGGTTGATGGTGATCGGCAGCGCCAAGGGGTTGGCCAAGGCCTCTATGGGCGAGATGGCATTCCTGGTGGTTGTCATCATGTCGGTCGGCAATGCCGGTGGGCGGTTGGTGGCCGGTGTGGTTTCCGACAAAATCGGACGGGGCACCACTCTTTGCCTGATGTTGGTGTTCCAGGCTCTGCTGATGTTTGCCGCGATCCCGGTGTTGGGCGGGGATGGCAGCCATCCGGTGCTGGTCGCCTTGCTGGTGACGGCCATGGTTTTCAACTACGGAACCAACCTGTCCCTGTTCCCATCCTTTGCCAAGGACAGCTGGGGGATGAAGAATTTCGGCATGAATTACGGGATCCTGTTCTCGGCCTGGGGGATTGGCGCTTTTGTGTTGGTGCGCGTCTCGGAAATGCTCAAGGTGAAAACCGGTAGTATGGACTCGTCCTTTATTGCTGCCGGGGTGTTGCTGCTGGTCGGGGCGATGATGGCCATGTCGCTACGTACCCAAAAAGCTCCGGTGCGGGTTGCCGAAACCCAGGAACTGCCCCTCGAAGAGGAAGAACTGGCGTTGCAGGAAGCAGGCAAATAGATTCGGTTTAGCGGTCCTGAGGCAATGCCCCGCGCAGGCGGGGCATTGCCCTGGAGGCTGTCGTCTGACGGGAGGAGGACATGATGAGTGCACTGGTTTTGGCCAAAGGGAGTCGGTTCCCGAGTTTGGGGCTGCTGGCCCTGGCCGCAACTCTGGGTTTTTATATGTTCAGTCAGCTCGACGGCTATCGGCCGCCGATTCTGCTGACCGGCTCGATTCTGCTGGCCGGTGGAGCGGTTCAATTGCTCACCGGGATCAGCAGCCGCCAACAGGGGCGGGTGGAAGCGGCGGTGACCCTGTTGCCGCTGGGAATTTTTTGGCTGTCGCTGATCAGTTATCAGGTTTTCCCTGCTCTTGGTCTCGGGCGACAGCCAAATGCCCTGACCATGTTTTCTTTTCTCAGTCTGTGGGGGCTGTTTATGGCGGTTCGCTTTTTGGGCAGCTTCCGCCAGAGCCTGGCCGTGCAGATGTTGTACGGCACCATGATGTTTTCTTTTCTGGCTCTGGCCATGGACTATCTGCGGACTGACCAGGTGTTTCTCATTATCGGATGCACGACCGGGATTCTGGCCTCGGGCGTGGCCGGCTATATGGCTTTGGCGCAGTTCTGCCGGCAATTGGCGGGGCGCGAAATTCTCCCCCTGGGCGGCTGTTCGCCCGAAGAGGACGACCGGCCAGGCTTGTAAAATATGGCCGGATAAGGTTTACTTGAATTAAAGCTTCTCTTGAAACGGAGAAAAGATGAATCCTGGCCGACATATGACATTTCTCGGGCTGCTCGCTTTGGCCTACTACGCCGTTCTGCTGGCGTCGGGAGCGGTCAGCACGGACGTCATGCCGCAGTTTGTGGTGTCGGCCGTCCTGTTTTTGTCTTCCGGTCGATTGTTGCGCAAGACCTCGGCGATTCGGGTGAAAGATAAAAAGAAGGCCGAGCTGGACAAGCCGCGTAAGGAACCCGACTGGGCCTTGCGGACCCAGGTGCTCAACTGGGTGATGACCATTCTGATCTTGCTGGTGCTGGGCTTGTGGGTGATGAAGCCGGTCGGGGTTTCGTTCATGGAGATGCTTGATTTCGGCTAAGCGCCCTTCCCTTCAGTTGATAATATCCTCTTTGCGTAAACCGTATTTTTTCATTTTCCGATAGATGGTCGCCATATTCATATTGGCTTTTTGGGCGGCTGCTTCGATGTTGCCGTCGGCGGCGCTCAGCAGCTGGCGCAGATAGTCAATTTCAAATCGCGCCAGGGCCTGGTTGTAGTCATTGTCCGGCGTGGTAACGGCGTTGTCCGTTTCGATGAACTGGGCGAGGGTTGCCAGACTGATCCGCTGCTCGGTTTCAATGGTTAAGCAGGCTTCGATGACGTTCTTGAGCTGACGGATGTTGCCCGGCCAGGCATACTCACAGGCGGCGGCCTGTGCCTCAGGCGTGAGCCCGCTGATTTCAGTCTTGAACTTTTTATTCTGGTCGGCAATGAAATGGGCCGCCAGCAGCGGGATATCCGCTTTGCGCTGGCGCAACGGGGGCAGGTGCAGGTTGATGACATTGAGTCGATAGAAAAAATCCTCGCGAAAGCTGCCACGCTGGACCTCTTGTTCCAGGTCCGAGTTGGTCGCCGAGATCAGCCGGACGTCGACCCGGGTTGGGACAGTATCGCCGATCCGCCGGAATTCCTGCTCCTGGAGAAAGCGCAGCAGGGTTTTCTGGACGGACAGGGGCAGATTGCCGATTTCATCCAGGAACAGAGTGCCCCCGTCGGCTGCTTTGAGCAGGCCGATTTTGTCTGCGTCGGCGCCGGTGAAGGCGCCTTTTTTGTGCCCGAACAGTTCGCTTTCCAGGACCGAATCAGGAATGGCACCGCAATTAATGGCAATGAACGGCTTATCCCTGCGTGGCGAATTGTAGTGAATCGCTTGGGCGATCAGTTCCTTGCCGGTTCCTGATTCGCCGGTGATCATCGCCGAAGTGTCGCGGACCGCAACTTTTTGGACTTTTTCCAGGAGTTGCTGGAGGATGGTCGATGCGCCGATGATGTTGTCGAAGTTGAATTTGCCAGCCAAGGTTTCCTTAAGCTGGCGGTTTTCCGTTTTCAGCTGGTTATGGTTCAGGGCATTGCGGACCCGGAACAGCAGCTCGTCCGGTTCAAAAGGCTTGGTCAGCATATCGTAGGCGCCTTTGCGCAGGGCCTGAATCGACATTTCCACGGTGGCAAAGGCGGTAATCATGATCACCGGAACGCCGCTGTCTCTGGCCTTGACCCGCTGCAGCACTTCCAGCCCGTCAATCCCCGGCATCTTGATGTCGCTGATCACCAGGTCCCAGCGGCCGGGCTGGAACAGGTCCATGGCCTCCAGGGGATCGGTAAAGGTTCTGACCGCATGCCCTTCATCCATTAGCACTGCCGCCATCATCCGGCACAGCCCCTGTTCGTTGTCGATGATCATGATCTTTTTGGCGGACATGGTCATTTCTTCCTTGCGCAATATGTTGAGTGGCCTGAATCAGTATTCTTCCCGCACCAACGGCAGGCGGATAATGACCGTTGTCCCGCGGCCGCTCTCGGAGTCGATGCAGATCTCCCCTTGGTGCATGTCGATGATTTGTTTGGTGATGGCCAGGCCGAGGCCTGTGCCGCGCGCCTTGGTGGTGAAAAAGGGCTCAAAGATTTTTTCCAGATTGTCTTCGGCGATCCCGGCTCCGAAATCGGTGAATTCAATGCGGATGAACCTGTCATCCTCTAGCCGGGTGGAGACGTGGATCTCCCCGTCCTGGGGCGATGCTGAGCCGGCGTTGAGCAGCAGGTTGATGGCGACCTGGCGCAGCTGGTCGGCATCCACGGAAATCTGTGGAATCTCTGCAGCAAGATCCTGTTTGATGGTGACATGGTGGAGGTCGGTGTGGTTGCCGGCGAAATCGATGATCTGCCGCAGCAGCTGATTGATGTCGGCTGGCTCGAGGACCGGTTTGGGGGTGCGCGAGTAGCTGAGCAGGTCCTGGACGATCTTTTTGCAACGTTTGCTCTCCCGTTTGATTTCATGGATATAGCTGAAGTTGGGATCGTCCGCGGGGATTTTTTTCTCCAGGTAGCCGGCATAGCCGAGGATGACTCCAAGGGGATTGTTGATTTCGTGGGCCACGCCCGAGGAAAGGACGCCCAGGGAGGCCATTTTCCCTTGCTGGGCCAGGGCTGCTTCCAGCTCCTTGTTTTTTCGCAGCATGCGGGTCATGCGGTTAAAGGCTATCGCCAGTTCGCCCAGTTCATCCCGGCCGGCCACCGTCATCTGTTCGTCGAGACGACCCTGCTTGACCTTGCGAATCACCGTGATCATGTTGTGGATCGGCTCGGTCAGCATCCTCGCCGCCAGGAAGACCAGCCCGGCTGCGATCAGGCCGATGAGCAGGGGCAGCAATAACACATGCAGGGCAATGCGCCATTTCAGGGCATCGGCAGTGCGGTAAAATTCGTCTTCGTAGCTGCCCACCGCAACGATCCAGTCCCAGGGTTCAAAGTAGCGATAGCGGACGATCTTCATCCGTGCTTTGCTCTCCCCCTTGTTGAGCCAGGGGTAGCGAATCCAGCCGTTCTTGTACTTGACCATCTCAGCAATAAAGGCCCTGCCGTTGAAATCCCTGCTCGCGAGCAGATTTTCCCCTTCGGCGTCGGGGTGGATGGTGAGGGTCCCGCCCCTGGTCATGCAATAGATGTAGCCGGTTTCACCGACTTTTTTGCTTTTGACCTGCTTGGCGAGGGTGGTCATGGCGGCCTTTTCAAAGGCCGGGTCATCATAGGTTTCATCCAGGTAGCCACCGGCGGCCACAATCCAGTCCCATTCCGGGCAGTAGCGAAAGGCGACAATTTTATTGCGCGGGCGCAGGTCCCCCAGTTGTTCGTTGCGCCAGGGGTAGATGGTGTAAAGAACCTTGCCGGGTGGGGAAGAGAGGGCCTGTGCGGTCATCTCGCGGATAAAATAGCGCCCCTGCTCGTCATGAGCATCGATGATATTCTCTCCCTCCCGGACCGGGTGGACCTTGAGGGTGCCGGCGCTGGTCAGGGCAAACAGATAGCCACTGCTGCCGATGCTCACCTCCTTGAAGCTGTTGCGGGCGGCCTGCTGAGCGGTTTGCAAGTCAATGGTGCCGGCGGCCAGATAGACCTGCTGCTGATTAATCAGGTTGTAGGCGAGATCGACCAGGGTCTTCATCTCCTGGCGGACGATGTTTTTCTTGTCTTCGCGATAGACTTCAAACTGCCGATGGTGGCCGTCGAGCAGATCCAGAGTGAAGTCCGCCATGTGGTCCAGGTCGGCCTTGCTGGTGGCGGTCAGCCCCTGGTAGGCCTGCTCAGTGGCGACATAGCCGATCACCGCTCCGAGAACGAAAATGGGAACGACGACCAGGGGCAAAATGACAACAAGCATTTTGGAACGGATTTTCAGATTATTGAGCAGTCGATTCATGGCTTCCCAAACCGCTGGACTGGCGAATATGCACGATATGTGAGTTTATAACATGGTTTTCAAATTAGTGAAACAGTTGTCTCGCCCTGCCGCAGTAAGGACATGTCTTGAGTTGTCTAGCCCTTATTTTTAGGCAATCCGTCTTTTCTAGAAAATAGAATACTTTTATATATTTATTTTTTTTGAACGGGAGGAAGGTGTGATGTTCGTTGTGGATGGTTATTGTCAAGTCGTCAGCCGATGTTGCGGCCTGACGACTTGGCGGGGTTTTTCCCGATGGCTGGAACGCTTTTTATAACAGTCCCTGTTCCATGGCGTTTTCCCGGGCCGCCTGGCGCAGAGCATCGCTGATACTGGGGTAGACATGAACCATGGTTGACAGCTCGGCGACATTGATGCCGAACTGCACCGCCATGGTTGCTTCATGAATGATGTCCGCGGCCCGCGGGCAGAGCATCTGTACCCCCAGGACTTTGCCGCTGCCCTGCTCCGCGGTGAGAATGACCCCGCCCAGCATCTCGCCCATGACGTGGGCTTTGGGCACCCGGTCCAGATGCAGAAAGGTCGTGACCACCTGGTAGCCTTTGGCCTCGGCCTGATATTTGGTCAGCCCGACCGTGGCAAATTCGGGGTCGACGAAGACCGCCATGGGGGAATAGCGATGATCAATGGTGTGGTTGCCGTTAGGATCGAGCATGTTGCGAACGGCGATCTGGGCTTCCCGCGCTCCTGCCGGGGCGATCAGCGGCGAGCCGGTGACGTCACCGGCAGCCCAGATCCCGGGTACGCTGGTGCGCAGTTGCTGGTCGACCTTGATAAAGCCGGCGGCGTCGGTTTGAACGCCGATCTCCTCTAGACCCAGACCCCGGGTGATTGGCTGGGTGCCGATGGCGAGCATCAGCCGTTCGGCACTGAAGCCGACCTCGGCGCCGTTGATCAGTGCATACAGGCAGGTCGCCTCACCGACCTTGTCGACGCGCAGAGCATCGACATTGCAGAGGATTCTGACTCCTTCGGCTTCCAACATGGCGCGAAACTGTTCGGTCAGGCGCAGGTCGAATTCAGCCAGCAAACGCGGGCCGCGCTCGAGGATCGTTACCCTGGTGCCGAACCTGGCGAACATCTGCCCCATCTCTAGGGCGATTACACCACCGCCAAGGATGATGATGGACTCCGGAAAACATGGCAGGTGCAGGGCGCTGTAGCTGGTCAGGTAGTGGACTTTGTCGAGGCCGGGGATGGGCACCACACGTGGTTCGCCGCCAGTGGCAATGAGAATCTGCGGCGCGGTGAAGATCTCTTCACCGGCCTCTATCTCGAATGGGGCCAGGAAGCGACCCCGGGCGTGGACCACCTCCATATTGGGCGTGTTGCGCAGCTCGCGTTGGTAATGGGTGGTGCGGACGGTTTCGACGGCATTGGTTTTCAGCGGCATCAGGGTGCCGCAGTCAGGATAGCCAGCTCGCAGGTTGAGACCCCAACCTTCACCTTTGCGGGCGCCGTGATACATTTCGGCTTTATGAATCAGGGTTTTGCTGGGAATACAGCCCCAGTTGACGCAGGTACCGCCGATTTGGGACTGCTCGATCATCACCACCTTTTTCCCTTGGGCTGCGGCAATGCGAGCACCGCCGAAGGCGGTGGTTCCGGCACCAAGGACGATAATATCGTATTTGCGCGGCATAAGACCCTCTCTGCGGATGAGGCAAACTGAAATTTCAATACGGATGAGCCCGGTCCGGTGGGGATATCCGTGCCCTCGCCGTTCGGTAGGCTATTGAAAAACAGCCTGCCGAGGCCATGGATGGCAACTGAACGAGCGCCATTCATGACGCCTTTCTAAATTCATTGATTTTGTAAGGTGGAGGAAATCACAGTTTTCCCCACCGGGCTTGAAAAAGGCCGGGGATGGACTTTTTCAACAACTCGCTAGACCTGCTCCGGTCGGCCGTATTTCAATTCACAGTATTCCAGCCGTGACAGGTAGAGGTCCAGAAAAATCGAGTTGGAGCGCTGGATCATTCGTTCGTTGTGCTCGTTAAAAGCGGCATTGAAATTATCCCGAATCATTTGAAACTGTTCTGCGGTCAGGTCTGATGGCAGTTTGACCGTCATCTCCGGGGGTTGGGCCGTAAAATGTTTTTCGAGGAGGGTTTCGACCTCAGTCTTCAAGCAACTCAGAACCTGTGGGCTCAGGTGGGAGAGGTTGGTTTCCACGGCATGGTTGACGAGATCCTTGATCGATTTTTTGTCTTTTTCCAGGGGGATGATTTTAGCTGACATGCTCCATTCCATTCGATAAATGAGAATTAGAAAGTCCCTGACAGGAGTAGAAAAAAGGCCTGCATAACCCTCTTCAGGCGGGTCAGCAGGAAAGCGCTTTTCCCGAAGTCCCCAACCAACGGCTGAGCAAGTTGCCGGCGGGTTTATCCCGGTCTGCCAGGGTATATTCAATAGGATAACGGATTGAGCTGGTTGGATGCAAAGAGGGGAGGCAAAAAAATCAGCGGTAACCGCAGAAGGACATCTCAGAATTTCGGGAGGCGCTATCTGCGCCTCCCGAGAAACAGTGATCAGAAGCGGATGAGGACGCCGGCAAAAGGACCGGAAATTTCCGTTTCAACGTAGAGCTTATCCTCGTCAATTTTAAGGTCGAAATAGCGGTACCCGGCGTATAAACCAACCAACGGTACGGGGGAAAATTCCACCTGTGCTTCGGCATCCATAAAATGATTGCCATCGTATTCCATGTAACCGATACGGCCCGTTATGCCAAGAAAATCAGAGAAAGCGACCCGTGCGCGAGCACCAATGGTCGGAATCGGGGCAATCACCGACTCGGATTCTGATTCGTTTGTCACGCCGGTATCCTTAACGGAAAAGTCGGCATCCGCAATTTTGACACCCAGTTCCGGGCCCAGTTGAAAACGGACCGGAGTATCGTCGAAATTGAGTAGAAAATAAGTGTAGCCGAAGTCGTAGAGGTCGATGGTCAGGTCGCTTTGCACCGTCGTGTTGGCATTGAAGACCTGGCCGTTGATTTCGATGGCTTTAGACAAGGTGCCGGTTCCGGAAAAGTCGATCGGCAGGTAGTTCAGGGAGAGTCGGGAATTTCCCCAGCTCAAGGCGATTTCGCCGGTAAATTCTTCGCTGTCCTTAAGATCGAGATCATCCTGGACATCGACTTTTTCTCCCACACCGTTAATGGTTCCGGCGATTGTTCCTTCTGGGCTGAGAACTTGGTAGCCGGCTTTGAGGGATATTAATTCATCGGCATAGAGGTTGCCGGAGTAAAGCAGCAGTAGTGCAAGAAGAGGCAAGGCTTTCCATTTTGTAAACATCAGTCATTGTCTCCTTTGATAGAGGGTTGAGTATCTTTATAGTTAGCGAATGTTAACATATGTAAATTTGTGTGTCAGTCTTTCTAATGTTCCTGCTCTGTGCAACCTTTATGGGAGAATTACTGTTAAAATGGGTTGGTCGGTCGGTTTGAAAATGGTCCGTTGTCGATGGCCGGGTTTTCAAACCGAGAGTTTTTTCTCAAATCAGTCCTTCTGGTTGTTGGGGCGGCCTGCGTTGCTGCCACTTTTGGGCGTCAGGGTTGCTTTGCAATGCCATCGCCATTTATGAACCGGCGGATCGCCCGGAAGAGCGCGAACAAGAACTCAAGGAGCCTGTATGAATGAAGCTGCCACGTGCATTCTGATTGTCGAAGATGACCGGAATACGGCCAATCTGGTTGCAACCTATCTGCAAAAGGAAGGGTTTGCGACCCGGACCGAACACGATGGCAAAGCAGGACTGCAGGCCGCCAAAACCAGTCATCCTGCCCTGATCATTCTTGATCTGATGCTACCGGGGCTGGACGGCCTGGAGGTTTGTCGTCAGCTCCGGCGCGAGTCAAACGTGCCGGTCCTGATGCTGACTGCGCGGGAAGAGGAGATCGATCGCGTGCTTGGGTTCTCTTTGGGGGCCGATGACTATGTGATCAAGCCGTTTAGTCCCAGGGAACTGGTGGAGCGGGTCAAGGCGATTTTGCGGCGAACCCGCACGCCACAGTCCCAGGCCGTTGCCACGCTATTAAAGCACGGCCCGCTGTGTCTGGAACCGGAGAAACATAAGGTGACCCTGGGCGGAAAAGCGGTCAACCTGACCTCGACGGAATACATCCTGCTGCACACATTGATGTCCGCGCCGGGCCGCTTGTTCAGCCGTGGAGAGTTGCTGCGGAAATTTTACGAGCATGAAGAGGCCGTGGTGGAAAGGGTCATCGATGTGCATATCAACAAGCTGCGCCAGAAAATCGAGCGTGATCCGGCCCGGCCGGTTTTTATCGAGACGGTCCGCGGCTTCGGTTATCGTTTTTCTGAAGATGAGCTGCCTTCATGAAACAGCATCTGCTCTGGAAATTGTTGCTGAACATCATTCCGGTGATTTTTTTGACCATTTTGGTGGTCTGGCTGGCCATTGATCATCTCGCCGCGGCTTATTTCATGCGGCTGATGGAAAACTACTCCATCGAACCCCTGGACAGTCATCGGATGTTTATCGAAGCGGTCCACCGCTACCTGCTCTGGGCTGCGTTGGCAGCGCTGGCCCTGGCCTTGACTCTCAGTTATCTGATGACCAAGCGGGTGTTGCGGCCGTTGTCCCAGATGACGCGGATTTCTCGCGAATTGGCGGCCGGGGATTTTTCCAACCGGGTAGAGGTGGTCTCAAAGGATGAAGTCGGCCAGCTCGGGATAGCCTTTAACAGTATGGCCGACGGCCTTGAGAAGCTGGAAGGGTTGCGTAAAAGCATGGTCTCCGATATCGCCCATGAGCTGCGCACGCCATTGACCAACCTGCGTGGCTATTTCGAAGGATTAAGCGATACGGTGCTGCCGCCCTCGGTGGACACCTTTCGCATGCTTGAACAGGAGACGTTGCGGCTGGTTGATCTGGTCGATGATTTGCAGCAACTCTCCAAAGCTGAATCGGCCGAGGCCTTTTTGCAGCGGCGCCAGTTTCAGGTCGCGGCCATGATCGCGCAGCTGTTGCCGCTGTTCCAACTGCGCTTTCAGGCCAAACAGATTGGTGTCGATGTCCAGGTGCCCGATGAGCTGACCCTGGTGGCTGATTTTGACAAAATTCTCCAGGCCCTGCGCAACCTGTTGGAGAACGCCCTGCGTTATTCTCCGGAGGGGGGCCAGGTCAGCATTAGCGGTCGGCAGCTGACGGATATGGTGGAAATTTCCGTCACCAACAGTGGCGAAGGGATTGCTGCCGCTGACCTCCCCTATATTTTCGAACGTTTTTTCCGGGCCGATCGGTCTCGTTCGCGTGAGCATGGCGGGGCCGGGATCGGACTGGCCATCGTCAAGCAGCTGGTGATTGCGCATGGCGGTCAGGTTGGTGCCGAAAGCAGATCGGGCCTGACCCGGATCTGGCTGAGGATACCGGCAAGTCCGCCCATCGCAGCTAATGAACGAAGTGCGGCCAGGAAAGGTAGAAATTGAAATCTACTGATGAATAGGGACAATTTTCTTTCGGCTTGGTCGGGCGTAATCTGAACTCACCCAAGTTTGATGGTTTTTCTAAAGACGTGTTGCAGGATAACGGCCAACCGATCGCTTTGCGAGCTGTTGATGTTCGGCTTGATCCACAGGTGATCGACCGCCGGGGTCTTTGCTGCAGATTTCTATGAATACGCTGGCACCGATATCCCGCAGGAAGCAATGATTTCCGCAGCGCTGAGTTTTAACACCTAGCAGGCTGTAACAAAACCCGGCCTCTCCATCGGCGAGGTCGGGTTTTGTTGATGCTTGAAACGGGGGCGGGACAATCAGTTTAGCGGTCGCAAGACAGACTAGCGGACTTTTTTTCGTCCTTTGGGCATCCTGCGCCGCCGGGACCGTTGCGGTATCGGCTCTTCAACCGGTTCGGGAGCGGCTCCTTTGGGTTTGGCCGGTTCTACCTTGATGTAGCGTTTGTCCAGCTTGGTGCCATCAAGAATGTTGACAGCTTCACGGTTTTCCTTTTCGTTGGACATCTTGATAAAAGCAATCCCCTTGAACTCTCCCCGGTCATTGTTGAGCATGAAAATGGAACGGACCGTTCCGCAGGTTGAGAACAACTGCCTGAGTTCTTCTTCGCTCGTTTCAAAGGGCAACTCCGAAACGAACAATTCCTTGATTTTGGTTTTTTCTGTCATTGGGTTTCCGTCGCCCTTTCAAAAGCACTGTCTGTTTCGTTCGGTCTTTCCAAGCTGATGGGACCGATTTTTCCACCCCGCAATTCGCGTAGCAGCATTTCTGCAGCACGATGCAGGTCAACTTCGCCGCCGCTGATCAAGCAGCCGCGCTGCCGGCCGATCTCTTCCAGCAGTAACAGCGGGGTGTCCGGGAGGCGGTCGAACTTATAGCGTTTCAGCAGCAGGCCGGGGTAGCGTTCGCTCAGGTACTCGGCGCTGACCAAGCCGACGGCCGTCGAATCATAGGCGTCATCACCAATGGCACCGCTGGCCGCCAGCCGGCAGGCGCCAGGGACGCTGTCGAGAATCGGCCAGAGAATCCCCGGCGTATCCGAAAGCAGAATCCCGTTGCGCAAGTCGATCTGCTGTGGGCAGGTGGTGATGGCCGGCTTGTCGCCGACCCGGGCGATTTTTTTGCCGGCCATGGTATTGATCAGGGTTGATTTGCCGACATTGGGAATCCCGACAATAAGAATCCGCAAAGATTTTCCGGCCTTGACCCGTGGTGCGAGCATCTTGCGGCAGAGCTTGGGAATCAGTCCGGCATCGCGGCGGTCTTTGGCATCGATCGCTAAGGCCTTGACGGACTGCTGCTGTTCCAGCTTGCTGATCCAGGCTTTGGTGACGCTGGAATCGGCCAAGTCAGCCTTGTTGAGAACCTTGATGCAGGGTTTGTTATTGCGCAACCGTTCCAGCAGGGGGTTAGCGCTGCTGATCGGTAAGCGGGCGTCAAGAACCTCGATAACCAGGTCGATTTTGGGCAGGATTTCAGTGATCTGTGCCCGGGCCTTTTTCATGTGGCCCGGATACCAGTCGATAATCATGGGAACTCTTATCTTGGCAAGAAAAACTTGTCAGCTGAATTTTAAAACCGGAGCGGCTGGCCGCTCCGGTCATTTGTTATTGGCGCATTTTCTGAATCATGGCCAGATCGGCCAGAACCAGTGCTGTCATGGTTTCCACGATCGGCACCGCCCGGGGAACCACACAGGGATCGTGCCGTCCTTTGGCTTCAAGCAAGGCATCTTCCCCGCTATAATTTACAGTCTGCTGGGCTTGGCCGATGGTTGCCGGAGGCTTGAAGGCGACTCGGAAATAGACCGGCTCGCCGTTGGAGATACCCCCCTGAATCCCGCCACTATGGTTGGTCAAGGTGCCCAATCTGCCCGCCCGGTTGATAAAGGGGTCATTATGGGCTGAGCCACGCATGCGTGCCCCGGCAAAGCCAGAGCCAAGTTCAAACCCCTTGGTCGCGGGCAGCGATAGCATGGCGTGCGCGAGCATGGCTTCGAGGCGATCAAAGACCGGCTCGCCGAGACCGGCGGGAAGGTTGCGACAGACACAGCTGACCACTCCGCCCACCGAGTCCTTGGCTTCGCGAGCCGCGACGATCTCTGCGGTCATGTTGGCGGCTGCCGCAGGGTCCGGGCAGCGGATCGCGTTCTCGTCGACCAACTCGCGGCTGATACTGTTCATATCGATGGCCGCGGCGTCATGGTTGCCGACCGAACTGACCCAGGCGACAATCTCGATACCGAACTGTTCCAACAGATATTTCTCGGCCACGGCACCGGCGGCCACCCGGCCGATGGTTTCCCGGGCACTGGAGCGGCCGCCACCGCTGGAGGCATGGATTCCGTATTTCATGCGATAGGTGTAATCCGCATGGGAGGGGCGGGGGATCTCGCCCATGGAACCGTAGTCGCCGGGGCGCTGGTCTTTGTTTTTGACCAGCATGCCGATAGGGGTGCCCAGGGTCAGGCCGTTTTCGACTCCGGAGAGGATCTGCACCTGATCGGCTTCATTCCGCTCAGTTCCGAGGCGATTGCCACCGGGCCTGCGTCGGTCAAGCTGGACCTGGATATCTTTTTCGTTAAGGGCCAACCGCGGCGGAACGCCGTCAACGACGACCCCTACGCCGGGGCAGTGAGATTCACCGAATGTGCTGATTTTGAAAAATCGACCGAAACTGCTCGACATCTTGACCTCTGTTAGATTCAGTTCAATATTTAAAGAGACGCAGTTGAATTTGCCAGCATAGCAGAAAAGAGCTGGCGAGGCTATGGAATCCCTTCCGATGGGGCCAGGGTTTATGCCGACAAATAAGAGTTTATGCTGAGTGGATAATATCTTGACTGAAAAGATAGTGAATAATATCCTAAGCCAAGAGTTAAGGCCGGTCCTTTGGATCCCCTCGGTTTAACTCTCTCCACTTTGCACCCCATATCCATTGATGGGGTGCTTTTTTTTAAGGCTGTCTGTCGGATCCGTTTACCCAGTTCTGCTTGCGGACGTCTTCCGCTTCCAGGTCGGGAACCAGATCACGCAACGGTTGTTTTGCTTGCGGGAGGGTTTTTGGATGAAAAATATCTATGCTAGTTGGCATCCGGTAACTCTGGATGGCAATGCATAAGTTTTCAGATTGGAAACGAGCAATTTTTCGTTGTGACAAGGAAATCAAGGGCTTGTGCGGAGGCGTAGTTCTTTACGCCGCACAAATAAGCCCGCAGATTGACACCGCCACGGCGGAAAAGGGCCGTTTCCGGATGACAACTATGCTAAGATGCCTGCAACTGAGCAGGGAGGATTTTGATGGCCGATGTGACTCGCTTTATTAATGGGATTATTAATTTTCAGCAACAGCATTTCGGTGAAAATGCGGAACTTGCCAGCACCCTGTTGGCAGGGCAAAAACCACAGGCGTTGCTCATCGGCTGCTGCGATTCACGGGTTGATCCGGCCCTGATGACGGACTGTGCACCGGGTGATCTGTTTATTTTGCGCAATATTGCCAACCTGGTGCCCCCTTATCTGAAGAATGATGATTATCATGGGGTCAGCTCATCCATTGAGTATGCGGTCTGCGTTCTCGAGGTTTCTGACATCATTGTGCTGGGACATTCCGGCTGTGGCGGGATTGCGGCGCTTATGGATTCTGCCGACGGCAGCGAGACCGGGGAGTTTATCGGCAAATGGGTCAATATCGCGGCTGCGGCCCGCGATAAAGTCCTCAAGACAATGCCTCATGAATCGATGGAAAAGAAAACCCGGGCCTGTGAGCAGGAGGCCATTCTGGTTTCACTGAAGAATCTGATGACCTTTCCCTGGGTCAGGGATCGAGTGGCGCAGGGGCGGTTGAGTCTGCACGGCTGGTATTTCGATATCGGCAACGGGCGGCTGAAATATTACAATCAGGTGACCGGGGAGTACGATGTCCTGGTTGACCGCTATGCTCCGCCTGATATGCTCACCATCGAAAAAGCCGATGGTGAAGGTCCTAATTGAATCAATTTCAGCCGTCCCCTGAATCTTCCAGGCAGAAGCACTCAGGGGGCGGTCATGCCTGCTGGCGGGTTAATCGTTCTTTTCGACAATCCGCCCCTTTCTGAATTGAAGCAGATAGAGGTTCTTGAGGGATTCGCCGAAAGAATCGAATCCGTAGGTACCTGTCACCCCCTGAAAATTCTGCAGGCCGAGCAGCTTTTTGCGTAGGTCGTCACGATTGTTGAGGGTCGGATCGTCCATGGCCTGGAGCAGGATGGTGGCCACATCAAACGCCTGGGCTTCCAGAATGGAGGGGTCGTCCCCGTAGGCCTGCCGGTAAAGTTCTTCAAAGCGCTTGACTTCGGGACGTTTGCTGTCGGCAAAGAAGGCATCGACAAACACCGCGTCTTTGAGGAAGCGGCTGGCGCGCTTGGCCAGGTCCGCTGAATTCCAGCCGTTGATGCCGAGCAGCGTGACATCCTTGATGCCGTAAAAAACCAGCTGCGGCGCAATCAGGCTGATCCGGTCAGCGTAATCTGGAATGAACAGAGCGTGAAAGGGGGGCAGCGGATATTCCAATTCCGGCGGCTCTTCCCCTTCCTGCAGAGGAATCGGGACTTGCCGGTCGAGCCAGAGCAGCTGCTCGATGGGTTTTTTGAAATCCGTGCTGTCCTCCGGGTAGCCGATGACATCGACGATCTCACCCCCGGCCCGGTGGACCTCATCGACAAACAGTTTGGTCATCTGTTTGCCGAGGCGGTTTTGCGGATGGAGGACGGAAAAGGAGATGTGCCCCGTTGCCATGGCATAGGCAACCAGCTTTTTCACCTGATGATCAGCGGTCAGCGTGTCGCGAAAGATAAAGTCACCGATTTCCGGCAGCCCTTCACCTTGGGACAAAGACAGAAGCGGCACCATTTCCTGTTGAGCCCGGCGCGCGGCCTCGTTGGCGGTGGTCGCCAGCAAGGGCCCGATGACAGCCATGACCCGGTCGTCATCGGTCAGTCCGCTGACCAGCTGTGCCGGGGTTACCCCTGTGGTGGCCGTATCCCGATAGATGAAGCGGACCGGCAGGCTGGTCTTGTTATGTTCCTGCAAGGCCAGCTCAAGGCCTTTTTTGACCAGTTCGCCGTAAGATGCGTAGCGGCCGCTCAATGGCAGCATGACCCCGATACTGTCGCGGCTGAGCCAATTGTCGTCACTGGTTCTTTTCAGCAGGGCTTCGGCTTCCTGCCAGTAGGGAAAGGTCACCGAAGAAGCAAAAATCCGCTGCAATTGCTGCCGGGCTTGTTCCGGTTGTTGTTTGACCAGGGCGCGACGGGCCAGCTGCAGGCGCGCATCCTGGCCGATGGCCGTCCCCTGCCACATGAAAGCGGCTTCGCTGAGATCTGTTTCGCTGAGCTTATTTTGCAGCAACTGGTGAGCCTGGGCCAGGACTGTGGCCGGCTGCTCCGTGAAAGGCAACTGCTGGTGGAGGAAAAACAGGGCCTGGAGGCTGTCGCCGCGGGCGGCGGAAGCTGTGGCCAGGGCGCTGAACAAGGTCTTGCGGTCGGCAGTACTGAGCGGTTCGCTGATCAGCGGGCGCAGGCGTTGCAATCCGGCATCGAACTTATTCGTTTCAACCAGACATTGGCCCATGAGCAGTTCGATTTCAGGGCTGTGGAGGATTTCCGGGATGCGCTGCAGATAAAGCAGGGCGTCGACATAATTGTTGCGGGCGATGAAGATCCTGGCGATCAGCGCATAACCGCGGGCGGTTTCCGGTGTGAAGGGTTCCTGCTGGATAAAATTGCGCAGAACGGCCAGGGCTTGGTTATAGCTGCCGGCTTCATAGAGCTGTCGCCCCTGTTCCAACTGCTCCAGTCGTGGTGTGGCGGCTGCGACAGAGGCTGGAATAGACCAGCTAAGCAGTGGAATGGTAAGTATCCAGAAAAGAATCAGGGCGATGACGTGCTTCATGCCGGCTCCATTTCGAAATCAAGTGCGGGAAATCAGATCAGTCAAACAGTTCCTTGACTTTATCAAAAAATCCCTTGCCCTGGGGATGAATATCTTCACCGCTTTCACGGGCAAATTCTTCCAGCAATTCCCGCTGGCGGCTGTTCAGTTTAGTTGGAACCTCAACTTTAAGGACCACCAGCTGGTCGCCACGGCCGTAGCCCTGTAGTGAAACGATCCCCTTGCCGGAGAGTTTGAGCACTTTTCCGCTCTGGGTTCCGGCCGGAACCTTCATGTTGACTTTGCCTTCCAGAGTGGGCACCTCAAGGTCGCAGCCCAGTGTAGCCTGGACAAATGAAATGGGAATTTCACAGATGACGTTTTGGCCGTCGCGCTGAAAGATCGGGTGTTCTTCCACGCTGATGACGACATAAAGGTCCCCGGGAGGACCGCCCTGTGCCCCGGCTTCGCCCTCGCCGTTCAATTTGAGGCGAGTCCCGTTTTCCACTCCGGCCGGAACCCGGAGGGAGAGGGAGCGCTTTTTCCTGACCTGGCCGGTCCCGCGGCAGTCCGGGCAGGGATCTTTGATGATCTTGCCTTCACCGCGACAGTCCGGACAGGGGCGGGTCATGGTGAAGAAGCCCTGCTGGTAGCGAACTTGGCCAGCTCCGCGGCAGGTTGAACAGGTTTGGGCCTCTGTGCCCGGCCGGGCTCCTGAGCCTTGGCAGGTTTCACAGTTCTGTTTGCGGGGCAGCTGAAGTTTCTTTTCTGTCCCGAAGGCGGCTTCCTCAAAATTGATGGTCAGGTTGTAGCGCAGATCGTCGCCCCGTTGCCCGCGACTGCTGCGTCTTGATCCACCGCCAAAAATATCACCGAAAATATCACCGAAAATATCTTCGAAGGGAGCGCCGCCAAAATCGAAACCACCGCCGGAGAAACCGCCGCCGCCGTTAACCCCGGCGTGGCCGAATTGATCGTAGGTGGCGCGTTTTTGGGAATCGGACAGAACGGCGTAGGCTTCGGAAAGCTCTTTGAATTTATCTTCGGCAGTTTTATCGCCGGGGTTTTTATCCGGATGATATTGAATCGCCAGCCGACGATAGGCTTTTTTGATTTCAGTTTCGCTGGCGTTCCGGTTGACTCCCAGAATTTCGTAGTAATCGCGCTTAGACAAAATAATCTATCCTGATCAGAAAACAGACGGACGTCGGCCCGCAATTAACAGGCCGACGTCCGTTCTTATGAGGTTATTTCTTTTCGTCGACGTCTTCGAACTCTGCGTCGACAACGTCGTCGCTGTCGGTTTGGTCGGCAGCACCGGCGGCGTCAGCAGCCGCGCCGTCATTTTGACCCTGGGCGTACATCATCTCCGCAAGTTTGTGGGAGGCCTGGGCCAGGGTTTCGCTCTTCTTCTTGATTTCTTCAGGATCGTCGCCTTCAATCGCTTTCTTCAACTCGTCCAGTGCGTCCTGGATCTGCTTTTTGGTGGCGCTGTCGAGCTTCTCACCGTGTTCGCTGAGTGATTTTTCAGTGGTGTAGGCAAGTCCGTCAGCCTGGTTACGGGCTTCGATCAGTTCGCGTTTCTTCTTGTCTTCGCCGGCATGGGATTCAGCGTCCTTGACCATCCGGTTGATCTCGTCGTCGGAGAGCCCGCTGGATGCGGTGATCTGGATCGACTGCTCTTTGCCGGTGCCGAGGTCTTTGGCGGAAACATGAAGAATTCCGTTGGCATCGATGTCGAAGGTGACTTCGATCTGCGGGACTCCGCGTGGGGCAGCGGGGATGCCGACCAGCTCAAAGTTACCAATGGTTTTATTGTCATTGGCCATTTCCCGCTCACCCTGCAGGACATGAACCGAAACCGCCGGTTGGTTGTCTGCCGCGGTCGAGAAGACCTGGCTTTTTTTACAGGGAACGGTCGTGTTTTTTTCGATCAGCTTGGTCATGACGCCGCCGAGGGTTTCGATACCGAGGGACAGCGGGGTAACGTCCAGCAGCAGCACGTCCTTGACGTCCCCGGTCAGCACGCCACCCTGAATGGCGGCACCGATGGCGACAACCTCATCCGGGTTAACCCCTTTGCTGGGGGTTTTGCCGAAGATTTCCTTCACCCGGTCCTGTACTGCCGGCATCCGGGTCATCCCGCCGACCAGAATAACCTCATTGATTTCGCTGGCGGAAAGGCCGGCATCTTTCAACGCGGTCTGGCAGGGAGCAACCAGTTTGGCCAGCAGTTCGCTGCAGATGCTTTCCAGTTTGGAACGGGACAGCTTGATGTTCAAGTGTTTCGGTCCGGACTGGTCTGCAGTGATGAACGGCAGGTTGATGTCGGTTTCCATGGAAGACGAAAGTTCGCATTTGGCTTTTTCCGCGGCTTCCTTCAGCCGTTGCAGCGCCATTTTGTCGCCGCGCAGGTCGATCCCCTGATCCTTTTTGAACTCATCGGCAACATAGTCGATGATGCGCTGGTCAAAGTCTTCACCACCAAGGAAGGTGTCCCCGTTGGTTGATTTAACTTCGAAAACCCCGTCGCCGAGATCCAGAATGGAAACGTCGAAGGTCCCGCCGCCCAGGTCGAAGACCGCAATGGTCATCTCTTCTTTTTTATCGAGGCCGTAAGCAAGCGAGGCTGCAGTCGGTTCGTTGATGATACGAAGTACGTTAAGACCAGAAATCTTGCCGGCATCTTTGGTCGCCTGGCGCTGGGAATCGTTGAAGTAGGCCGGAACGGTAATCACCGCATCGGTGACTTTTTCGCCAAGATAATCTTCGGCAGTCTGCTTCATTTTCTGCAGGACCATCGCAGAGATTTCCGGGGCGCTATATTGTTTATCGCGGCACTCAACCCAGGCATCGCCATTGTCTGCTTCAATGATTTTGAACGGGCTGATTTTAAGGTCTTTCTGAACGGCTTCGGCAGTGAATTTGCGGCCGATCAGCCGCTTGATGGCAAACAGAGTGTTCTCCGGGTTGGTCACTGCTTGGCGTTTGGCCTGTTGGCCGACCAGGCGCTCGCCGCTTTCCGTGAATGCAACCATCGACGGAGTGGTCCGTGACCCTTCCGAGTTGGCAATGACAACCGGCTCTCCGCCTTCCATGACGGCCACGCAAGAGTTGGTTGTTCCAAGATCGATACCGATAACTTTACCCATGATTTATGTCCTCCCTTAAGTATTCTTAAACGTACGATTACTCGTCGTTGTCTGATTCTTCCTGTTGTTTGGTTTCAGTTTCTGCCGGCGCGGTCGGCGCTTTTGCCACCATGACAAAAGCCGGCCGTAACAGGCGGTCGTTGAGTTGATAACCCTTCTGCATCTGTTGTACAACGGTATTAACCGGCTGATCAGCGGATTCGAGTTGTCCCATTGCTTGGTGGAGGGCCGGATCAAACGGCTGCCCTGTGGCTTCAATGGGAGCGACTCCGAACCTGCTCAGGACCTGACTGAACTGATTCAGGGTCATCTGGACCCCTTCCAGCAGGCCGTCGCTGGTATTGCCCTGGTCGGCGTGTTCAACCGCTCTTTCAAGATTATCAATAACAGGCAGAATTTCGCGTAAGATGTTTTCGTTGGCAAATTTAGCCAGGTCCTCTTTTTCCCGCTGAGTCCTTTTGCGCAGGTTTTCCATGTCAGCGAGGGTCCGTAAATATTGTTCCTGGTGCGCCTTGGTTTCTTCCCGCGCCTGCGAGAGTTCGTTGCGCAACTGTTCTTCCAGCGACAGTTCCTCAGCGGCTCCAGGGGTTTCTTCTTGCTCCGGAGCTTCCTGGATGTTCTCTGGCTCCTGCTGTTCGGTATTCTTGCCCACCTTTGTTACTCCTTTATATTTAATTTATTCAATTTCCCGTTCCAACATGCGACTGACCAGCTGAGCGGTGAAATCGACAATTGGAATCACTTGTGAATAATCCATGCGCACCGGCCCGATTACACCCAGGGTACCGATCGCGCCTTTCTGACTGGAAAAGTTCGATGAAATCAAGCTATAGCCGTCCAGGTTGATATTGGTGTTTTCACTGCCGATAAAGATCTGGACCCCCTGGGCGGACTGGCTGCGATCGAGGAGTTCGATGAGCAGCTTTTTACTCTCCAGGGTCTGGATCAGTCGTTTCATCTGTTGCGGTGATGCAAATTCCGGCTGCTCCAGCATCAGCGAAGCTCCGGAAACAAAAATTTGATTCTCGACTTCATCCTGCAGCGCAGCACAGGACAGGCTCAGGGCTTGCTTTTTCAGCTGATCATAAAGAATCCGGTCTTCTTTGAGCTCCTGGCTCAACTTGGCGCGGACCTCCTGGATGGAGAGACCGTTCAGCTCCCTGTTCAGGTAATTGCCGATCTGTTCGAGGTGCCGATCGGTCAGGGTCGGATCGGCGTCGATGACCTTGTTCTGCACCAAGCCCGACTCGGACACATAAATGACCAGCAGTCGGCCCTTGGAAAGCCTGACGAATTCGATCTGCCGAAAAACCGTCGAGGAAAACTTGGGTGCCATGACCAGCCCGGTATACTTGGAAAGACCGGACAGAACCCTGCCGACCTCTTGCATGATATCTTCCAGCTTCATGCCGCTGAAGCGATAACTTTTGCGGAGTTTGGATTTCTCCTGCTGGGAGAGGTCGCGAACCTGGAGCAGAGTATCGATATAGTATTGGAATCCCCTGGCTGTGGGGATTCGGCCCGCCGAGGTATGGGGAGAGCAGAGCAGGCCCATCTCTTCGAGATCGGCCATGACATTGCGCACCGACGCCGGCGACAGGTTAAAGCTGTGGCGGCGGGTTATCGCTCGGCTGCCGACCGGCTCAGCCGAGGCAATGTAATCCTCAACAATTGCTTCCAGAATATTTTGGCTGCGTTCATTCAGCTCATCAGCCATTGCAAACTCCATACGCTCTTCCGGTTTTCACCTGGCACGCTTCTGACTACGATCCGCTGTGTCGGGCGTCTTTTGGGGACTCCGGGTGAAAACTGCAGCTTCTCCATCCGGCAGTTCCGGTGGACGCTCTGCAAATAAGGTATCAACCTGATCCTGCGGTGTTAGCACTCTATTGGGTCGAGTGCTAACACCGCAGCCTATCAATGAATTCGAGATTTGTCAAGGTTTATGGCTGCGGAAAAACGCTGCTTTTGGCCTGCTGGAAATGGTCGAAAAGAAAAGGTTCGCTTAAAGAAAATGACTGATCAGATGGTCGTAGATCAGCCACCCGGTAAGGTCAAAGCGCCAGGCACCGTTCAGGTTGCGCAAGTAGGGTTGGCAGCTGTTGAGTGCCGTGGAAAAAACCTCTTCCGGCAGGCAGCAGAAGCGCTGTGCAAAATCATCCTGTACCAGGCCATCAGCGGTGCGCAGAGCCAGGTAGGCATACTCTTTCATGGCCGCTTGGCGATCGAAATCTTCCAGCAATCGGGCCGGATTACGGCCGCTGGCAAGTTCAGACCGATAACTGGGCAGGTCGCTCGGGATCAGCCAGCGTTCCCCCCAGCCGGTGTCAAAAAAACTGTGGGCGCCGCAGCCGACAGCCAAGCAGGAGCGACGTTTCCAGTACGCCAGATTGTGGGCACAGCGGCGGCCGGGGCGGGCAAAGTTGGAAATCTCGTAATGCTCGAAACCGGCTGCAGTTAAACGTTGGTGGATCAGGCGATACTGCTCGCTGTAGCTATCTTCATCACAGGGAGTGAATTCTCCTGCCGCCAGTCGTGCTGCCAGCGGAGTATCCTCTTCGATGGTCAGGCCGTACAGGGAGACGTGCTCTGAATGCAGTTCGAGCAGGCTGCTCAGATCACGTTCGAGGTCGGGCAGGTCCTGGCCAGGCAGCGCGAATATCAGATCGACACTGATATTTTCAAAGCCGGCTTGGCGGGCTGCGGCAAAGGCCTGCCTGGCTTCCGTGCCGGTATGAATCCGGCCGAGAAAGGCCAGCTGCCGATCGTCGAAAGACTGGATGCCCAAAGAGAGGCGATTCACCCCGGCCTGCCGATAGCCCTGTAACCGGGCCAGATCCAGGATTCCCGGATTGGCCTCCATGCTGATCTCCGCCCCGGCAGCTATCCCGAAGGTTTCTTGTAGGGTTGTCAGGAGTTGATTGAGCTGTTGCGGGGTTAACAACGAGGGGGTGCCGCCGCCGAAAAAGATCGTGGTCAACTGGGGATGCTGGGGAAGTTCCTTTTTCAGGAGGGCGATGTTCTGCTGCAACAGTTCGACATATTCGGCGATCTCCGCTGCGGAGCCGACGCCGGAATAGAAATCACAATACTGGCATTTGCTGGAGCAGAAGGGAATATGGAGATAAAGGGAACTCATCGGCGATCAGCCTCCCCGATTGACCGGGGAGGCCTGCTGCTTAAGTGAAATAAATGATCGACATGACCGCAAGAAAGAATACGGCCAGAAAAACGCCGCCGCCAACCGGGTAGGCGCTGAAGCGGGTCCGGTAGTCAACCTTGTCTTTTCTGCGTTCGAGATTGCTGGTATCGCCAGTCGCTTCAGCTCCCAACTGAATCAGGTGGCGCTGGACGTTGCGGGCCGGATCGCTGAAAAAACGCGCGAAGATAGCAGGAATCTGCTGCATGAAGATCCGGTCGCCAAAGCTGTTGAGACCGTTGAAGGTCTTATCGCAGCCGGCTACAAACAGGCGTGCTCCCTTGCGGTAGAACCAGTCGGTATCCAGGGAAATGGTCCGGGTCCTTTTCAGTAAGGGGAGCAGCAAGAAGAAGGCCAGTGCCGAGAACATCAGCAACTGAAATTGGTGCAGGGTATGGTCGAAGGTGTAGGCATGGAAGTCGACCGGATAGGGCAAAATGTTATAGAGCGGCTGCGGGTAGACGCCCAGGAAAATGCACAGGAATGACAAAAAGGCCATGGCCAGCAGCATGTGCTTGGGCGGCTCGCCCGGACGCAGACCGTTGTCTTTGGCAAAGAAAACAAAATAGGGAAACTTGATCCCGGCATGGAGGAAAACCCCGGCCGAGGCAATTTCGAGGATCAGCCAAACCCAGAAAAATCCCTGATGAACGCCGGCCTCAATAATCATCGGCTTACTGGTATAGCCGGACAGAAACGGAAAACTGGAGATGGCCAGGGCGCCGATGGTGCCGAAAATCAGGGTCAGGGGCATGGTTTTGTAGAGTCCGCCCAAATCGGTACACTTGCTCTTGCCGGTCATGTACAGAACTGATCCGGCGCTCATCCACAGCAGGGCTTTATAGATGATATGGCAGAAGGCGTGGGCGACCGCTCCGCTGATGGCCAGGGATGTGCCGATGCCGACGCCGCAGATCATGAAGCCGACCTGGTTCATGATCGAATAGGCCAGAATCCGCCGCATGTCGTTTTCCAGGATGGCCCAGATAATTCCGTAAATCGCCATCACACAGCCGACTACGAGCAAAATTTCCCAGCCGGCGAAGCCGCGAATCAGGGTGTAGACCGCAGTTTTGGTGGTGTAGGCGGTCATGATGACGCCACCGGTCACGGTTGCTTCAGGGTAGGCGTCTGACAGCCAGGCGTTAAGCGGTGGTGCCGCTGCGTTCGCCAGAAAGCCGATCAAAATCAGGTAAGTTGGCAAGCCGTGGACGGAAAAACCGGTAAAGGCGACCGAGCCGCTCGCATTGATCTGCAGCAGGATCCCCGCCAGCAGGCAGAGACCGCCGAAAATATGCACCATGACATAGCGAAATGCCGCTCCATAGGCGCGCTCGGTTTTTCTGGCCAGGACCAGAAAGGTGGAGGTGACCGCCATGACTTCCCAGAACAGGTAGAGCGAGACCAGATCGGCGGCAAAAACCGCCCCCAGGGCCGCACCGATATAGGCCAGCGCTGCGGTATGCTCGTAGCGCGATTTCAGGTGCAGGGCAAACAGGAAGCAGGCGAAGGCATTGATGGTGAAGACGTATCCGAACGCTTTGCTGAGTTTATCGACCCGCAACAGGCTGAGATCATAACCGAACAGGTGGTAATTGAAGTAGGTTCCCGGAGCAAGTTGGGTAATGACCAGGAAGGCGGCCGCAGGCACCAGCAGAATCAGGATCCGGCGGCCGAGCAACGGCAACAGCCACAGGAGCAGGGCTCCGACAAAAAACAGCAGTGACGGATGCAGCAGACTAGCGGTCATAGTAATCCTCTTTTTTCTTCAAGGCGAAACCAAGCAATTTTGACACCAGAATAATGATCACGCAGGAGACAAAGCCGAAGAATGCATAAAAGCCAGGCCAAGTTTCAGCCGAGAAGAACAGGGCATGTTTGTGCATGAAAAAGTCCGGAACCACCAGCAGGACCAGGACAATATAGAAGACCGTCTTCAGACGTTTGATATTCTGCGGCTGGTCGAACCAGGTACAAACTTCCGGCTTTTTATTTTCAGAATCCATAAGTGACCTCAACTCAGGGGAATAGTGCCAAATGGGCGAGGCGAAGGAAAATGTCCGGGTAGAAAAACAGTGCCACCGATGAGCAAGCGGTCAGGGACAGGGGGACCAGACATAATATGGGCGCTTCCTTGACCCCGTCGTCGAAGACCGGATCAGCCGCTTTGGCAAAGTAGCCGCGATAAACGATGGGGAGAAAATACGCGGCATTAAGCAGGGAACTGGTCAGCAGTACGACCAGCAACAACATCTGGTGGCTGTTGACCGCGCCGATGACAAGATTCCATTTGCTGATGAACCCACCCAGTGGGGGCATGCCGATAATACTCAGCGAGCCCAGGAAAAAAGCCAGGTAGGTGATCGGCATCCGTCGCCCCAGACCGTCCATCTGACTGATATATTTTTTTCCGGCTGCAACGTAAATCGCCCCGGCGCAAAAGAACAGCGTGATCTTACCAAAGGCGTGCATGGCAATATGCAGCAAACCGCCGGTCATCCCCGCTGCGGAGAGCATCCCTGCTCCCAGGACCATATAGGAGAGTTGGCCGATGGTGGAATAGGCCAGTCGCCGTTTCAGGTTGTCCTGAGTCAGGGCTACCAGGGACGCGACCAGGATGGTGACCGAAGCAATGGTGGTGATGATCCAGCCGAAATTAAGGGAGAGCAGTTCCTCCGGTCCGAAGATGAAGAAAATAACGCGCAGAATCGAAAAGACCCCGACCTTGACCACCGCAACGCCGTGCAAAAAAGAGCTGACCGGGGTCGGAGCAACCATCGCTGCCGGAAGCCAGCCATGAAACGGCATCAGAGCGGCTTTGGCAAAACCGTACAGGAACAACACCAGAACCAGAGCCAGCAATTGTGGGGAGGCGCCGGTCCCGGCCAGGATACCGCCGGATTTAAAGTCAAGGGTTCCGGCCACCGAGTAAACAATGATCATCGCCGGCAGGGCCAGGCCAATGGAGGTTCCAAGGATATAGGTCAGGTATTTGCGCCCCGACTGTTTCGCTTCGGCATTCTGCTCATGAGTGACCAGCGGGTAGGTCGACAGGGACAGAATTTCGTAAAACATATACAGCGTGAGTAGGTTGGCGGAAAAGGCCACCCCCAGGGTCGCTGAAATGGCAACCGCAAAAGCGGCATAATAGCGGGTCTGGGCGTGCTCATTCAGGGTCCGCATATAGCCGATGGAATACAGGGAGGTGAAAAACCAGAGGATCGACGCAACCAGGGCAAAGAACATCCCCATGGCATCAACCCGTAGCGCAAGCGCAACCCCGGGCAGCACCCGGGCAATCGTAAATTCATAGCCGCCACCGGCCAGTACGGCAGGCAACAGAGACGCGACAATAATGATTTTGCCAAGGGCAATCAGCAGGGTCCAGCTTTCCCTCAAGTTTGGGCTGCGGCCGGACAGCATGATTGGGATTGATCCAATCAGGGAGATTAATATGGCTGCTAGCGGCCAGATCGAGATGTGATAGCTCATAGTCAAAATTGCCCTGTCCTTAAATCATTCCAGTGGATAAAATCACTGCTCATTTGCAAAAAAAGCACAAAACATCAAAAAACAAGAGGTGCGGCCCATTGGCTGATGGTGTCGACCAGCGCTCCCGAGTTGAAGCCGATGATAACCAGAAGTGCTGCTGCGACAATGAGCGGAATTTGCATGCTAAGGGGTGCTTCGGCGATTTTTTCCGTCGGGTGGTGCTGGCCCGGCCGTAAGAAATAACCGATCTCAATAATGCGAAAAAACAAAACGGCATTGACCAGCGAGCTGAACAGCAGTGCAACCACGTATTGCCATTGTCCTGCTTCGATCCCGCCGAGGATCAGATACCATTTGCTGAAAAAGCCCGCTGTCGGGGGCACCCCGATCATGGAGAATGCGCCGACGGTAAAAGCGGCCATGGTGACCGGCATCTTGCGGTAAACGCCTCTGAGATTGTCGAATTCTAGATCGCCGAGCTTGTAAAGCAGCGCCGCCGCGGCCAGGAACAGACAGAGGGTCATCATGGCGTCATTGATAATGTGCAGGATCGCCCCGGTCAGCCCGATTTTATTGGCCAGCCAGACCCCGCCGACCATATAGCCGACTTCAGCGACGATAATATAAGTCAGCATCCGTTTCAGGTTGCTCTGCGCCAGGGCCATGGCCGAACCGCAGATAATAGCGATGGTCGCCAGCCAGACAACGCCCTGGTGAACCAGTGGATTATGCAAAAACAGGTAATCGATGGAAAACACCGAAAACATGATCCTGATCATCAGGTAGATGGTGACCTTGGTCATCAGCGGCGCAGAGATCATGGCGGTGCCGGTTGGGGCCAGGGAATAACCGTTGGGCAGCCAGCCGTGAAGGGGGAAAAAGGCCATCTTGACCCAGAGCCCGACCAGAATGAAGGCCACCGCGGTGGCCACCGCAGCACTGCCGCCGGTGGTGGTCTTGAGGATGTTGGCAATATCGGCCATGTTCAGGCTACCGGTCATCAGGTACAGGTACCCGACGCCGAGCAGATAGAAGCAGGCGCCGATGGAACCCATGATGATATAATTGAAACTGGCCAGAGGCGCCCTGCCCGGTCCCATGGCGATCAGACCGTAGGTAGTGATGGAGGTGATCTCCAGCAGGACGTAGAGGTTGAATGCATCACCGGTCAGAACCAGACCGAACAGCCCGGCAATGAAAATCAGGTACAGGGTAAAGAACATGTATTCTTTGTCCGGCAATTCCTGAAAGACGGATTTAATGGCCGAAATTGTCGCCAGCAGGGCGACACAGGAGATCACCACCAGCATCAGCGCTGACAGGCGGTCGATGACCAGCTCTATTCCGTAGGGCGGTTGCCAGCTGCCGACCGTATAGGTGTAGCCTCCGCCAGTCATAACCTGCCCCAACACAATAACCGCCAGAATCGTTGAAACGGACAGGCAACCGATGGCTAGCGGCGCAATCCAGGATTTGGACAGGCGCCCGAACAGGTTGACGAGAAAAGCCGTCAGCAGCGGCGCGGCGAGGACAAAAAGGGGAAGATTTGACGCACTCATTTGCCGAGTTTCTCCAGGATTTCTCCCTCTTCGAGGGTTCCGTATTCACGATAGATGCGCTGTAAAATCGCCAGAGCAACTCCGGTGACACTGACGGAAACGACAATAGCCGTCAGCATGAGGACATGAGGCAGCGGATTGACGATGGTGGCAATGTCGATGCCATGCTCCAGGACCTCATGTTTATTGAGAATAGGGATTTTGGCTCCCTGCTTAACCCCGGCAGAGACAAACATCAGGATGATGGCGGTCTGAAAGATATTCATCCCGATCAGCTTTTTGACCAGGTTGCCTTTGCCGATCATGGCATAGAAGCCGATCATCATCAGGATGACATAGATCCAGTAGTTATACTTCGAGACGACCAATTCAAGAAACTGTTCCATGATTTAAAGACCCTCGTCCATTTCGCCTTTTGATCCCAGGACCCAGAAGAGCGCGGTCATAATACTCATGACGGCCAGGCCGACGCCGACCTCGACAATGAAGATTCCTAGCGATCGCCATTCGATGGGGCCTAGGGGAATGAGTTTGTCCAAGGCGCTGTAGTCAAGAAACATTCCGCCCATGATGGCGCACAAAGCCGCGGTTCCGGTATAGATCAGGGCACCGATATTGCCGAAGATGCCGTTGGTTTTTTCAGACATGTAGTGCATGGAAAATTTCTGGTCAAAAGCCAGGGACAGAACGACAAAGGAGGCGCCGAGAATAACTCCGCCCTGAAAACCGCCGCCGGGGCTGTAGTGGCCGTGAACAATGACATAAAGACCGAACAGCTGGATAAACGGGACCAGCATGCGGACCGCGGTCTGTATAATGAGACTTTCTCCAAGTTTTTGCTTGGCTGTTCTTTCCTGCAGTAGTTTCATGGTGTCTCCGCCTGATCAGTCCTGTTTTTTCTTTTTACGCAAGATCCCCATGACCGCGAGGCCAGCGCAATAGATAACCACGGTTTCGAACATGGTATCGTAACCGCGGTAATCACCAAGGACAGCGGTCACGAGATTGGGTACGTGGGTTTCAGGGACAGCGTTTTTGATGAAGTAGGCCGACAAATGCTGTGCGGCAGGGGAATTGGGGTCACCAAACGCCGGAAAGTCCATGGTTCCGTACAGCAGCACGGCACCGGTGACAAGGGTTGTCAGCAGAGCGAGAACTTTCAATCCTTACTCCTTCTTGTCGTATTCAGAATAGCTGCAATAAACAGGACGGTACTGATTCCTGCGCCGACCGTCGCTTCAGTAAAGGCGACATCGACTGCTCCCATTTCCGCCCAGAGCAGGCACATGAGAAAACTGTACACACCGAACACGATCGTTGCGCTGAGCAGGTCTTTGACGGTAATGGCCGCAATCGCACAGACCACAACGAGCAGAAGAATCAGTAAATCAAGAGCCCAGATCATTGCTTATCTCTTCTTTTTGGCCCAGGGAACCACTCCGATCACCAGGGCCGTTTTGGTGATGGCATGGGTTGAAGTCGGACTGGCAACATAGATGAACACTGCGATCAGCATGATCTTTATCGCCACCAGGACGTTGCCCAGGCTGAAATCCTGTAACTGATACAGGGCTACGCCGATAATGATCAGCACCGCAGCCAGGGAGTCGGATTTACCCGCCGCGTGAAGGCGACTGTAAAAGTCCGGAAAGCGCAGTACGCCGATAACGCCGATGGTAAAAAAGAACAGGCCGGTCAGCAGAAAGAAGATAATCAGCGCACTCATTCGGCATCTCCTTTTGCCGTTGCTGTGGATTCATTGACAATGGGAGCTTCGCGATCGAGAAAATCCCCCAGGGTGTCGTCTGAGTTCTTTTTGCGCAGGAAATACCTGGTTGCTCCCAAGGTTGCGATAAAGTTAAGCAGCGCATAAGCAATGGCGATATCGACAAACATGGCCAAATCGCCGTAAAGAATGCCGATAAGAAGCAGCAAGGTGGTCGTTTTGGTCCCGATGATATTGCCGCCGAGAATGCGATCCAGTATGGTCGGCCCACCAATCAGGCGGATCATACTGAGCAGCATCAGCAAGAGCAGCGCAATGGCTGTAAACAGGACAACGTTGTCGATCATTTAATGATTCTCCAAAGCTTTTGCAACCTGGCGTTCCATCTCTCCGGGCAGGCCGGCGGCTGCTTTTTTGGTCAAAGCGTAAACAGCAATCTGATTTTCAAAAATATTGACGGTAATGGTGCCAGGGGTCAGGGTAATGGATTGCGCCATGGCGACTTTGGAGATCGGCCGCTTCAGGGAAGTCTCGAAACGGAACAGGTGCGGATCGATCTTATCCATCATGCGTGGATGGAGAACAATATAGGTGATTTCCAAGTTTGCCAGGACAATTTGCCAGAGCAGATACGGCAAATAGCTGATCATTCCGAAAAATTCTCTGATCCAGGGCTGGTCCTCTTCCGGAAACAGCAGGCTGCTGCTCAGGCAGGAAACGATCAGGCAGGAAACAATCCCTAACGAAAAATGAAAGGGGTCAAACATGCCTGACATGATGATCCAGAAAATCAACATGATGATAAAAGTCGCAATCTTGGCCTTCATGACATAAAACTCCAGCAGCGGAATCAGACGAATGTCAGGCATGGAAAGACATCGTCCGGAATTCTTGAAAAATCGGCAGAAAAATTTACCCGGGGACCGATACACAATAAAGTCCGGGGCAGAATCGCAGCGTGTTTTATCGTTAACAAAAAAGCAAACGGTATTGAACGGGAAACAATACTCGGTAAAAATTTGTTTTTCTGTATTTTAAAAAGTCATGAGGTGGGCCGTGAAACCTGTTTCCGGCAACCGTTAATTCATTTTATTTCAACAAGTTTTAAGCATATCTAACATGAGAAAAAAACACGGTCAACAAAATCCCATATCTCGTACTTAAATATTGCTGAATAGGATATTGTTAAGAAAAAAAACTTCCTATTGGGATATTGTCTGGCTCAATCCTGTTACGAATAGCAATAAAATCTTTAGATATCAACTCTTGTTACGTGATAGTCATTGGCGTTGAGTCAGCACGGAATGTGCCAACCGTAGAAAAAACTGGTTCTTAAAACCGATCGGGCTCAAGATAACCGAGTTGCCTTGCTCCGATCACGACTAAGCTCTTATAATCTGATTGTTTTTCTGGCATCCTTGGACTTGGTTCGGGCGGGGGGCAGAAAATGCTTGGGTATGCTCTGTCTGGATTGTCCAGGGCTGCTTGCTCCAAAAATGAATCAGGCTGCTCATTTTTGAATCACTTGCGTCTGGAATGACTTGTGCCACAATGTCAAAAAAAGGAAGTCTTTATAATGGGCTCGACAAGCGGAGTCTATTTGTGACAGGGAGATGAGATTCAATGAAACAACTGGTTTGTTCATCAATACAGTTCAATATCGCTCTGGGTGATATTGATGCCAATCTTGATAAAGCCGGGGCGGCTTTGCGCCGGGTCGCCGAGCGCGGTGCTCGCCTGGCGGTTTTGCCAGAGATGTGGAGCTGTGGCTATGATTACAGCCGCATCAAGCAACTGGCCGGAGAGACGCCCCGAGTTCTGGCCGAAATGCAGGAAATCGGCGACAAGCTGGAGCTGGTCACGGTTGGCAGTCTGCCGGAACTGGACGACGGTAAGATCTACAATACGGCTTACGTGATCGACCGCGGTCGGGTGGTTGGTCGTTACCGCAAATTACATCTGTTCTCGGCCATGCGCGAGGATCTGTTCCTGGCTGCCGGAAACGACAGCCTGGTCGTGGATACCTCGGTCGGTCGGCTGGGCGTCGCGATCTGCTATGATCTGCGCTTCCCCGAGCTGTTTCGTAAGCTGGCCCTGGCCGGGGCGGAAATTATCTGCCTTCCCGCCGAATGGCCGAAGCCGCGGCTTGAGCACTGGCAGACCCTGATCCAGGCGCGAGCGATCGAAAACCAGCTATTTGTCGTGGCCACCAATTGTCAGGGGGTGCAGGGAAAACTGGACTTTTTCGGTGCCAGCCGGATTGTATCCCCTCTCGGGCGTCTGCTTCAGGTTGCCGGGGAAGAGGATATTGAATTGGTGGCAACCTGTGACTTTGCCGAGATGGAAAAATACCGTCAGCAGATCAAAATCTTGGAAGATCGGCGTGCCGACATCTATGGGACCCCCTGATAAACGGCATTAGCCAACTGCAACCGGCACGATCATTCGGACATGGGCTGGGCGGAATCACGATAACGGACGGGAACCTGTTGCAGACTGTCGGCAAACTGCAGATTCCCGTCAGCATCGACATACAGGTAACGGCGACTGGCTTGCTTGGTTTTTGCGGGCCGGGCTTTTGCACTGATCACGGCGTCGATGGGGTCGGCCGGGGCCGCTGTCGTGCCGTTCAGCAGGCCGATCAGGCGACTGCGGAAATCGACATAGAACTCCTGGGTCTGCTTTAACCCCGGAGCAGGCAGGGGCAGCTGCAGCATCAATTGGTCGAAGCCCAGAGACAGGGCCAGAATCACCACCAGCCACAGGAAATATTTGATCAGTTTCAACATCTGGGGACTCCTGAATAATCGCGACATATTACCTGCTAATGAGGGGAAAGACAAGCAGTGGCGATTTTTCCGGGCTGCTGCTGAAAACTGCCCGACTGAGTTCCTGGTCTACGATTGAAGTTTGCTTTTGCATGATGGTTGGCCGGGGCGGGTTTTTGCTGTGCCGGCAAAGGTTTGCGGTATGACTTTTCCTGCCCGAGCCTAGGGAGTTCCATTTTCCCCCGAGATATGCAAGAATGCGCATTTGTTTGTCGCCATGCGAGGAGTTCTCACAATGAGTGAAACACAATATGATGTGATTATCATAGGAGGCGGTCCGGCCGGAATGACGGCGGGTCTGTACGCATCTCGTGCCAGCCTGAAAACACTGATGCTGGAGAAGATGATTCTGGGGGGGCAGATGATGACGACCACCCTGGTTGAAAACTGGCCGGGGTATCCCGGCGGTATCGAAGGACCGGACCTGATGATGCGTTTTCAGGAGCATTGCACAGAATTCGGGCTGGAAACCGGTTACGGCAGTGTCGACAAGATCATCGATAACGGATCGACGAAAACCCTTATGGTTGATGGCAAGGAAATGACCTGTAAGGCGGTTATCATTGCCAGCGGAGTGGTGCCGAAAAAGCTTGGGGTCGAGGGGGAAGCGGCTCTGGTCGGCAAAGGGGTTTCCTATTGCGCGACCTGTGACGGTGCTTTCTTTCGAAACGTGCCCATCGCGGTGGTCGGCGGTGGCGATACCGCAGTGGAAGAGGCCCTTTATCTGACCCGCTTTGCCAGCAAGGTGACTTTGATCCATCGTCGTGATCAGCTGCGGGCAACCAAGATTCTGCAGGACCGGGCCTTAGCCAATGAGAAGATCGAGGTGGCCTGGAACTCGGTTGTCGACAGTTTGGAGTCGGATAAGAGCGGGGTGACCGGTGCTGTGCTGCGCGATACCCAGAGCGGGGCGACTCGCAGCATTGAGCTGCAGGGGATCTTCGTCGCTGTCGGGGTGACACCGACGACGGCCTTTGTTGCCGATCTGTTGGAAACCAACAAGGAAGGTTATATTATCGCCGGTGAGGATACCCTGACTTCAGTTTCCGGAATCTTTGCTGCCGGAGATTGCCGGACCACAGTGTTGAAACAGGTTTCCACAGCCGTCGGTGACGGGGCCGTGGCCGCGATTATGGCTGAAAAATATATTGATGAGTTGGAGCATCTGGAAGCTAATCCGGAAAGCTGATTTAGTCGAGTTCATGCAATAAGACCAGCCGGGCATTGGTCTGTATGTCAAACGGGATGCCCGGGATCATCAGGGGGGGGGAATGCTAGCCAAGGTCTGTTCAGGGGCCTTGATCGGGATAGATGCCTATCCGGTCGAGGTCGAAGTCGATATTGCCCAGGGGTTGCCGCAATTTTCCACGGTCGGGTTGCCCGAGGGGGCGGTTAAGGAAAGCAAGGATCGGGTCAAGTCGGCCATTAAAAATTCCGGCTATGATTTTCCAGCCCGCCGGATCACCATCAATCTTGCCCCAGCCGATATCCGTAAGGATGGCGCCGCCTTCGACCTGCCCATTGCCATCGGTTTGCTCTGTGCAACCGGGATTGTCGATAAAGAGAAGCTGGATCGTTTCATTCTGCTCGGTGAACTGTCCCTGGACGGGCGGATCAAACCGGTTCGCGGAGTGCTGGCGATTGCCGTGGCCGCCAGAAAATGGGGCGATTATGCCCTGATCCTGCCGGCGGACAATGCCGAAGAAGGGGCCGTGGTTGCCGGACCGGATATCTTTGCCGTGCGCGACCTTGGTGAAGCGGTCTCCCTGATCAACGGTACCACGACCATTGAGCCATTTCGCTCTTCTGTCGTTCGCCCGGAGCAGGCAGTGCTTGTTGAAGGGGAAGATTTTTCAGAAGTGCGCGGCCAGGAGCATGTCAAACGGGCGCTGGAAGTTGCTGCGGCCGCAGCGCACAATATTTTGATGAGCGGGCCGCCCGGCAGCGGCAAAACCATGCTGGCCCGGCGTTTGCCGACCATCTTGCCCGATTTTTCCTTTGAAGAAGCTCTTGAGACCACCAAGATCCATTCGGTGGCCGGACTGCTCTCGCACAATCATTCCCTGCTTGAGCAACGACCGTTCCGCTCCCCTCATCACACCATCTCCGATGCCGGACTGATCGGCGGTGGCAGCTATCCGCGCCCCGGCGAGGTCTCCCTGGCCCATCGCGGAATCCTCTTTCTTGATGAATTTCCCGAGTTCAAAAAAAATGTTCTGGAGATGCTGCGGCAGCCCCTTGAGGACGGCCAGGTTTCCATCAGTCGGGCTGCCCTGAGCCTGACCTATCCGGCCGATTTCATGCTGGTGGCGGCTATGAACCCCTGCCCTTGCGGATTTTTTGGAGATTTGCAGCATGATTGCAGCTGCACCCCGGCGATGATTCAACGTTACCGCAGTCGGCTGTCCGGGCCGTTGCTCGATCGCATCGACCTGCATGTCGAGGTGCCGCGGGTTCCCCATAAGGATCTGACCGATGTCCGGCCCGCGGAAACCAGCGCGACGATCCGCGCCCGGGTCAATCGGGCGCGGAGCATCCAGCGCGAACGGCTGGCTCCTTTCGGCCTGCATACCAACAGCCAGATGCAGGCCCGCCATATCCGGCGTTTCTGCCAGCTCGACAACGCTGGAGAAACGCTCCTTGAGCAGGTCACCGATCGGCTTGGGCTGTCGGCGCGCAGCTTTACCCGGATTCTCAAACTGGCCAGAACCATTGCTGATCTCGCCGGAGCCGAGCAGATCGATACCAGCCACTTAAGTGAAGCCATTCAATATCGGGGGCTGGATCGCAAGACCGTCTAGCCGGTTGCCGAACCCGCCCCGGCGCAGGCTTGGTTGCCTCATCGTCTGGGCCGGGACCAGCCTGAGTGCTCTGGTTGGTACTCAGGACACCAGCTGGACTTCGATTTTTGCTTCTGGAAATTCTTTTTTAATGGCCCTTTCAACGCGCAACCGGTGGGTCCAGACCGTCGCCAGGCAACAGGCGCAGTCTTCCTGCTGCTGCAGGCAGATGGTGCCGTCTGCCTGGACCCCGGTCAGTTCGATTTTTCCGCCCTCCCCCTCAATGCCCGCTTTTAATCCTGCGATGATTTCCTTGATTTCATTCTCCATCGTTTCCTCCTCTTAACCTGCTGGTGAAAAAAAACAGTCCGGATCGGTTGCCTGCCTGCTACTGGCCGATCCTTGGCACTCTGTGTGCAAAGTTGTTCCGAAAAGATTTGTCAAACAAACGATTTGCCATAAATGTGCCAAACCGAACAAGGACGGCGACATCACCACAGAATAGGGGAGGAACTGCTATGAATTTCAATCACTTCGATGAACGGGGAAACGCCGTGATGGTGGATGTAAGTGCCAAAAATAAAACCTTGCGAACGGCTACGGCTGAGGCTGTGGTGGTTATGCCGCCGGCGGTGCTTGAAGCAATTCAAGACGATGGAATCGCAAAAGGGGACGTGCTGGGGACCGCGCGCCTCGCCGGGATCATGGCAGCGAAGAAAACCCCGGATTTAATTCCCCTCTCCCATCCGTTGGCGCTCCATTCAGTCAGCGTTGATTTCGCCCAGGAACTTGCCGATGGCGTTGTCAAGGTGCGCTGTACGGTCCGGGCATTCGAGCGAACCGGGGTGGAAATGGAAGCCATGACCGGAGCAGCGCTGGCTGCTTTGACCATTTATGACATGTGCAAGGGGAGCGACAAGTCAATCAGTCTCAGAGAGGTCAAGCTGCTTTACAAAGAAGGTGGAAAAAGCGGCTTATATCAAAGGGAGGAGCGGGGATGATGAGATTCAAGGCAGCTATATTGACTTTAAGCGACAAGGGTGCGCGCGGGGAGCGAATCGACGAAAGCGGTCCGGCGCTTTCCGCCTGGTTGGCCGGCAACGGGGTCAAGACGGTCAGAACCCTGATTCTGCCGGACCAGTTTGATCTGATTACTGAAGTTCTTGTTGATTGGTCAAATCGGGCCCTGGCCGAGTTGATCCTGACCACCGGGGGCACTGGCTTATCGCCCAGGGACGTCACCCCGGAAGCGACCGAAAGCGTGGTTGAGCGGCTGGTGCCGGGGCTGGCCGAGCTGATGCGGCTGTGCAGTCTGGACAAAACCCCCATGGCCGCACTGTCGCGAGCCGTGGTCGGTATTCGGCGTAATTCGCTGATTGTCAACCTGCCGGGAAGCCCCAAGGCCGCTCTGGAAAATATTGCTGCGATCTGGCCGGCGATAGATCACGGTATCGCCAAGATGTGTGGCGATCCGGAAGATTGTGCACGCCAGTTCAGCTGGTAGTTCGAGGCTTGTCTCAAAATGAGACAGGCGCCTGAGGGCGTCCCAAAATAGATCCTTGGACAATGGGGATAGGCCGAACTCTCGCGGCCGAACAAGGAGAGGCCGGGGAAAAACGAACCGGCTGTCGGTATTTGTCGGGGTGTCTTCAGTGGCATGATCTTTGCCTCTTCATCCCAGTCAGAGGCTGCCGGCCAAGCTGCTGGCAGGTTTGCTCTTCGGTCTCGCTAAGAGACAATCTGGATGTTCAACGTTGAACAACACAGCTGCCGAACAAGCGTTGTGCAAGTCGGCAAGGATGGTCGCAGATGACAGCAGTAACCGACAGGAGTCGTTCTGTTCTGGAGCGTTTTCGCAACCAATGTACCGGGTGCGGCCTCTGTTCCAGATCTTGTGAAATATTAGCACAATTAGCTGTGCCTCCGGTTGAACTGGCGGAGCAGCTGCTTGGCGGGTCCAGACTGACAGAATCGATGGAAAGCGCTGTTCAGCACTGCGCTCTGTGTGGCCTGTGCAGCCAGAGCTGCCCTTTAGACCTGAATCCGGGGGACCTCCTGCAGGCTGCGCGCGAGGTGCTGGTGGAACAGGGGCGGATTGATCCGCTTGCTTACCGCCCCATGCTGGTCGATCAGCAAGCGCACTTCTTTTCCCTCTATCGGCAATCCTGGTCTGTTGATTTCAGTGACCTGGAAAGGCTGACCGGACCGACTCTGTTCTGGCCGGGCTGTAGCCTGGCCAGCTTTGCCCCTGATTTGACCCGGGCAGCCCATCAGTGGCTGCAGCAGCAAGGGTTTGAGGTCGGTTTCAGTGCGGACTGTTGCGGACTGCCGTTGCACAATATCGGTTTGGGACAGCGGGGCGAACAATACTTTGCCCGGCTTTCGGAACAGTTTGCCGCCACAGGGGTCAAGCACCTGATTACCGCCTGCCCCAATTGTTACTATCACTTCCAAAACTCTCTTGCCGACATCAAGGTCAGTTCCCTGTTTACGTTGATGGTTGAATCCGGTCTGCAGCTTGCCGGCCAGGCTGGTGTGACCGTTCACGATTCCTGTCCGGATCGTGCCAGCGGACAGATCGGCCAAGCGCTGCGGACCCTGTTGCAGGGGGCGGAAATTGTGGAAATGACCCACCACAGTAAAGAAACACTGTGCTGCGGGGCCGGCGGAATCGTCTCCATGGTCAATCCTGAGCTGAGTCAGACCCGGGCTGAACGACGTGCTGCTGAAATCGCCCAGACCGGGACCGAAACCTGCGTCAGCGCTTGCATGGCCTGTGTCAAGCGCTTGCAGGGAACGGCCAATCTCAGCGCAGTGCAGGCGCAGCAGTGTTCAGAACCGGCCCGGGTTGTGCATATTCTCGAATTGATATTCGGCATAAAAATAGATCACGACCGCTTGCAACAACAGCTGGAACTGATGTGGCAGGGTGAATTGGGGCAACGCAATCTGGCGCTTTTGAGCGGCGCAGATCGAGAAGAGTGACATGAGCGTTGCCGCCATGCCATCAGCATGCGGAGAGAGGACAGGAAAGATGAGTTCTGAACCCGGAAAGAATCGTTTTATCGCTCGCAGACGCCGCAAGGCGAACTGTCGACTCTGCAGTTATCTGTGCGGTATCGAGGTGTTCAGTGAAGGTGGTAAAATAGTTAAAGTAAAGCCTGACCCTGAAAGATATCCATATAATGAAGGTATCGTCAATGGTTGTAGGCGTTTCCATAGCAATGTCGAATTCTTGTATCATCCGGAGCGGATCAATTATCCACTGAAACGCAAAGGCGCGCGCGGTAGCGGGCAATGGCAACAGATCAGCTGGGAAGACGCCCTTGATGAAATTGCTGAGCGCCTGTTGGAGTTGAAAGCGCAATTCGGCGGCGAAACCCTGGCGACCTCCATCGGCGGACCCCACACCACCTTCTGGCCCATGCATCGTTTTCTGAACCTGTTCGGCAGTCCGAATAATATGGGAATCGGTCAGATCTGCTGGAATCCATCGATCTGGGTCAACAGCCTCACCTTCGGCTGGCCCCTCGAAAACGAAATCGACCCGGAGACCACCGAATGTCTGATTCTCTGGGGAGTCAACCCAGCGGAATCGGACAATTCCCTGTTCTGGCGCACGGTCCTCGCCTACAGCAGAACCGGCAAGCCGCTGATCGTCATCGATCCGCGGCGCACCCGGACCGCTGCTCTGGCGACCCAGTGGCTGGCTCCGCGGCCGGGCAGCGATGCTGCTTTGGCCCTCGGTTTACTGCATGTGATTATCAATGAGCAGCTGATCGATGCGGCGTTCATTGACCAATGGTGCCATGGTTTCAACCAGCTGCGGGACCAGGTGCAGGCCTATTCCCCGGCCCATACCGCCGAGCTGACTGGAATTCCCGCCGAACAGATCATTGCCGCCGCCCGTAGCTATGGCCAGGCCCGACCGGCCTCAATTTTTCACGGCCGTGGCATCGACCAGATCGGCGCCAACAGTATGCAGGTCCACCGCGGCATCGCCTGCCTCAAGGGGGTGACCGGCAATGTCGACCGGCGTGGAGCCTCGCTGGTTTCGGAGGGGCCCGATTATATCCCGGAAATCGATCTGGAGCTGACCGAACGACTTAGCGCAGAGCAGCGCAACAAGCAACTTGGTCGGGAGCGGATCCTCCTGCAGGGTTACGCCGGTTATGAGCGCTTGACCCAGGAAACCATGAAGCACGGCAAACGGTTACCGGCCCGCTATCTGACCTCGGCCCAGCCGAACCTGATCTGGCGGGCTATGCTGAGCGGTAAGCCGTATCCGATCCGGGCCATGATCGTCAGTGGCAGTAACCCGCTCTTGTCCCAGGCGGACAGTCGCCTGATCGAGCGCGCTCTGCGCAGCCTCGATCTGAGCGTCTCTCTCGAACTGTTTCACACTCCGGTCACCGCTCTCAGCGATTTTGTCCTGCCCATGGCCGGCAGCCTGGAAAGACCGGTCCTGCAGACCAATGCCGGTGTCGCCAACCTCGCCTATGGCGGACCGGCGGCCATCGGACCGCTGTTCGAGCGGCGCACCGATTTCGCCTTCTGGAGAGACCTCGGGATTCGCTGCGGGCAGAACCGGGAGTGGCCCTGGCGAACCTTTACCGACAGTCTTGAGGCCATAGTCGCACCCCTGGGAATGGATTGGGCCGGCTTCTGCCAGACCGGGCTCTATTCGCCGCAACCCAGCTATGGCAAGCATGAACAGTTGCAGCAGGCAGGAAAACCCGGCTTCGCAACAGTCAGCGGAAAAGTTGAACTCTATTCCGAACTGCTCGCCGAACTCGGTGCCGAACCATTGCCGCAGCATCAAGCCTGTGCCAAATCATCCGTGGAATTTCCCCTGACCCTGATCAGTGGCGGCCGCAAGCAACCCTACTGGGCTTCGTCCTTTCGCCAGCTGCAGACGCTGAAAAAGAATAACCAACAGCCGGAAGCTGAAATCAGTCTGGACACCGCAAGTGAGCTGGGTTTTGTCGATGGCCAGGAAGTGTATGTAGAAACCGCCCGCGGCCGGGCGAAATTTACTCTGAAAATCTGCGTTATGAAAGAACAGGTGGTAAATGTGGATTACGGCTGGTGGTTCCCGGACCAGGACCTGACCGAGCCACATCTGGGCGGCCTGTTCGAGGCCAATGCCAACCTGCTGACCCAGGCCGATATTGAGGACGCCGATCCCCTTCTTGGCCAGTGGAAATATAATGATATCCCGTGCCGGATCTATCCGGTTGACAGTGAAAAATCGGACCTTTCAGAGCACTGTAGCCTGTCCGAAGCCTAAAGGAGTACTAATTATGAGCAGTCAAAAGCACGCGTTGATTTTTTTCACCAAGGTCCCGACCCCTGGGCTGACCAAAACCCGCCTGACCAAAGAAGCCGGTGGTATTTTTACCCCAGAGGAAGCCGCCGATCTTTATCGCGCGGTGATGCTCGACACGGCCGAGGTCGGGTTCCGGGCTCTGGAACTGCTGCAAAGTGAAGTCGGCACCGGGCAGGACAGCTATGATTTCTTTGTCTGTGCGACTCCTGCCGCCGATCATCCTCGCCTTAAAGAGATCTTTGCCGAAATCGACAGTGATGTGCCGCTTCACTTTATCGCTGACCAGGGGAGCAACTTCAACGAACATTTCAACGATTCGTTCCAGCAGCTCTGGGCGCGCGGTTATGCCAGTGCCGTGGCCATCGGCGGCGACCAGCCGCAAATGACCACCAACAATATCATGCAAGCCTTTCGCTGGTTGAGACGTTTTGGGGCCGAGGAGGCAGGATTGGGGCTGGTGCATTGCCCCTGCCAGGCTTGCGGTGTCTCTCTGGTTGGGATGACCAGTAAAACGCCGATGGATTTCGAAGGGGTCTTTTACAATACCGACGGCATCTCTGCCCTTGACGCAATCATCAATATCTGTGAAGCAGGCAATATTCCGGTGGCCGCCCTGGAGACGGTAGCTGATATCGACAATACCGAGGACCTGGCTCATGCGTTGAGCTTGGCCCATTCGCAGCAGTATACCAGCCGTTTTCAACCCGAGGTGGTGGTTCCCCAACGGTTCCTGGCCTGGGCCGCAGAAGTCGGGCTGGCGGTCTGTACCCCACCCAACAGCGACCATGATCCCCGGGAGTTGATCGATGCCTGAGGTCCGGGTTAATCAGCAACGCTGTACCGGCTGCGGGATGTGCGTCAATTTTTGCCCGGTGGATGTTTTCGAATTGCAACAGGCTGCGGCAGACCAGCGCAAAATCGCCAACCCGGTTCGGGAAACGGAGTGCTGGGCCTGCGACACCTGTGTCGGACAATGTCCGGTCAACGCCATCGAGATCATTGAGGATCACACCGAGGCCGAGCTCAGGAAGCAACAGGTTCAACCGAGCGCTCCTCCTCTGCCGGACGAGGAACGAGAGCTGTATCGGGAGTGGCACCAAGTCCTCTTCGATACCCTGCGGTTGCGCTGGAACCCGGTGGCGATTTCACTGATTCGCCAGGATCAAGCGCTTCCTGATGTGGCTATTCCAAGGGTCAAGCTTCGCTTTTGTCAATCTCTGATGATGGCCCGGCGCGGCAAATCCCTGCTCATGCCGGCCCAATGTCATGCCTGTCCGGATGGCACCCACATCCTCGGCCTGACGGAAATCCCGCCCAAACTTGCCAGTGGTGAAATGTATATCCACTTCCGCAAGCTGGATTCTATGGAGGCGGCCCGGCAAATGATCAAGGAACGGCCCCGCCTGCCGGAACGTTCCACCAAGGCGACCCTGGTGACACCGTTGTCCAACGCGGCGGCCACCCCCGACGTGATCGCTATCATCGCCAATCCGGAACAGATCATGTGGCTCTGCATGAGTGCTGCCTATTACACCGGGCATCGGTTCGATTTTCACGCCAGCGGCTACAATGCCCAGTGTGTGGAGACGACCCTGCTCCCCTATACCAGCCAGAAGTTCAATATTTCCTTCGGCTGTTACGGCTGCCGGGCCAGTTCCGACGTCAGCGATGATCTGATGTTCATGGGCGTCCCGCGGGCGCAGATGCCGGAATTGATCAAGGGACTGCAGAAGCTTGGCCAGAAGGCTATTAAGGATTCGCGGAACAAGATCTATTTACCACCCAATATCTGAGCCGATAGGCGGTTATTGCCGACCCCGGCAGGTGCAGGACAGCAGGGGATGGCAACGCTTCAAAACAGCTTGAAAAAAAATGGGCAGTGCCGACAGGGAATCGGCACTGCCCTGGTTTTTGGTATGCCCCGGAAAAAAAGCCTATGCTGCCTGTAGGCAGAGTCTGTTCAGGTTGAGAAGCACCGCGGCTGCGGCGATGGTTGTCCCGAAAAAATAGAGGGGCTTGTTATAGGTTTCCGCATGGCTGAGCAGTTGCGGAAGGGAATTGTTGACAATGGTCGAGCCGGTGGCCAGAAGGACATCACAGGCCTGGAAAATTTCTTCTTCCCTGCTGGCCCCATCCCAGATCTGTACCCCGTATTTCTCCTTACCGATATTATCCTGATCAAGATCCGTCACCCTGACCTTTTCCGGGCCGACTGTTTTGCTGAAATTATCAATGATTGCCGGTTGAAAACCGATAATCCCAACAGTGATCGCGGTGCCGTGTTTTTCGATAACCTTTTGGACCATTTCCTGGGCGCAGAGTTCGGGCTCCTGATTTTTGCAGTGCACGGTTTTATCGGTCCTGCCCAGGTAACGCATCACCGCATTCAGGGTCGCGATAAACAGCGCTCTTTCCCCATTATTGCTGAGTTCAAGGTTGAGGATATCGCTGATTTTACCTTTGAAGTTCATCGGCATATCCGTAAAAGACTGCCCCAGTGCACCTTTGAATTCGGCTTGAATCAAGCTCTCTTTCCCTTGCAATAGAGGAAAGTCCTGGCGCTCGGTCTCGCCAATGGCTTCGACGGTACTCAATTTTTTGGCGGTGATGCTGATGTTTGTTTCCAGCAGACCGCTTTCACGGGCAATTTCGGTAAAGGAAGATTTCAGCTGATTGAACATGACAAGTCCCTCTCGGAGTGTTCAGTAAGTGGTTGTCGTGGTTGAACAAAGGCGAGTGAAAATAATAGCCCTTGGCTATCGGATTGCCAAGGGGATAAGCAAGGAGGTGAAAAACCCGTCCATGAGACCAAGTGGTTTTTCAGCAGTTTGTACGATGGCCAGTTTGAAAATAGGATTCTTGGCGGTGGATCCTTTGTTAAACGGGTTCTGGGAGCGGCAGAAGCGATTGGTCAGGTAAGAAGCAATTCGCTGGAAGGGTTGATCGGCGTTTTTGCCGATTATTTTGGACTGGATGCTTCCCAACTTTAGTGTTCCAGTAAGGAGCGTAGCCTTGTCATTGCTAAGACTGTCATCCGCTTTAAGGCTGTCAGACATTATCGGCGGCCAGTTTATACGGTCGAAGACAGAACATCACGGCTTTAGCCGTGGATGAATGAGTCCTTTTCTCAAATGTCGCTGCTATTAACATGTGGCATTCGGGAAATTAAATCCGCAGGATCTGTGATGTTAACTGATTGCAAAGGCAATCAGTTTGCAAAGCATCAGGACCTCGGGTTTACCCGGGGTCTCTATTAAGTAGCTCAGCGGCTTGGATGTACTTCCTCATCAGTGGGTCCTGCAGTTGAGAAGGGTAGAGTTGTTTTTGAATGTGAAAATTGCACAACCGATCAATTAAAGCTGTTCAGCTAGCCGTTAGGCGGCTCAAGGCGTGAGCCAACCGCTTTGGGTGGTTCACCCATAAAAGCTGGCTTTGTTAGGAATTGTCACAAAAAAAATCAATATTTTTGAAAAAAAGTGATATGTTTAATCCCTTTTAAAACAGGAGTATCCAATGAAGGAAATTTTCTTAGAACTGTCGGCCTTTTTCTTTTCCAAAAAAAGCAGAATTATACTGATTCCGTTTCTAATAGTCCTATTCCTTTTATCCGGACTTTTTTTATTTGCCAGTAGCTCCAGTTGGTCACCATTCATCTATGCCATTTTTTGAATTGAATATTTCGCGAGTCATGAGAAGTCTTCTTCTTGTAATTCTCGGCATTGCCTTGGCTCTCATTTTTGGTGAGGCCACCGTTCGGATTGCAACATTGAACCAAGAAAATTATGTCATAGAAATGTGGCGTTATGCAAAACTGTTAAAAACAAAAAGTAATGATCCCAAGATAGGGCATGAGCATATTCCCCTTAGTTCGGCGACTCTTCAAAATGTCGATATTTCAATTAATAGTTTCGGTATGAGAGGGCCAGAACCAAGACAAGGGGCCCTGCACCGTATTGCTATCGTCGGTGATTCCATGGCTTTTGGCTGGGGAGTTCCTGAAAGCGATACCCTGCGAGGGCAACTGGAAAAGAAGCTACCCAACTCTTACGATGTTGTCAATGCTGGTATCGGTAATATGAATATCGCTCAGGCTGTGCAACTGTGGGGAAAATACCAAGATAAGGTTTCCGCAGATATAATCATTGCAATAATAACCCCTAGAGCGACGGCCACTGTTACTTCCAAACCACCCAACTGGCTCATTAAGAACAGTCAATTAGCCGCTATGACCTCGACTTTTGTCCAACAATTAGGCAGCGGTAATTTTGGTGAGGATGCGCTTATTAGTGGCTATCGAAAACAATGGGCAAGTGAGGTGGGAAAGCAAATACTAACCGAGGCCTTCGATCACCTCAAACAAATCAGTACCCAAAGGGGTGTCCGCATAATTATCGTCTCTATTCCAGAAATGCACGATTTTAATGATTATCATTTTGATTTCATGCAGTCAATCACGCGTAACTATTCGGATATATACGGATTTTCTTATATTGATCCCCTTCCAAGCCTTCAAGGCCCTCCGACATCTTCTTTTTGGGTCTCAAAAAGAGATATTCACCCTAATCGGGCCGCCTTCAATATAATCTCTAATGAAATTAAAAAGGCTGTTTTAAATGAATGATCGTACAGGACACCTGTATATTAAAATGATTCGCCGAAAGCTACTCTCATTAGGTGGTGGACTGTTTTTTTTCTCTATGCTGGCGGTTTATTTTAAACAAGAATACTGGTTCTTCCCTCTTCCTCTGGCCTTTTTATTGGTTAGTTTTGCTCTGTTCTCTCCACTGAAGCTAAATTTTATTATCAAGTTAACAGAGAAAACCACCCTATATCTAAGGAAAATCCTTTTTTCTATTCTATTTTTTTCTTTTATTACTCCATGTAGTTTTATATTAAGAATAATCAGACCCGCTGTTATTCCTCTAAAAATTTCCCCCCAAAAGGCTTCATATTGGGAAGAATTTAATAAAAAAGAATATTCAAGCGATCTAAATAAACAGTATTGATGGATTAACTATCATGGCATATATTCTTGGAATTTCTTCTTTTTATCATGATAGCGCTGCTGCTCTAATAAAAGACAATACTATTCTTGCTGCTGTTCAAGAAGAAAGATTTACGCGGATAAAAAATGATCACAGTTTTCCATTGCGGTCAATAGTGTGGATTCTTAATCAACATAAGATCACCATGGAAGATATTGATAGTGTTGTTTTTTATGAAAAACCCTTTATTAAATTTGAGCGTATCCTTGAAACCTGTATACGCTTTGCGCCAAAAGGCTACCCGCTTTTCAATCAGGCTCTGCCCGGTTGGTTGAAAGAAAAACTTTTCCAAAAAGTCGACATTAAAAGAAAACTTTCAGAGCTGGCCGGTGGTCACAAGTGGAACAAAAAATTACTCTTTTCAGATCATCATCTGTCTCATTGTGCTGCAGCATTTTATTCGTCCCCCTTTGATTCAGCGGCGATATTGTCAATAGACGGTGTGGGCGAATGGTCCACAACCACAATAGCAAAAGGAAATGGGACACAAATAGAGCGACTAAGTGAAATTAAATTTCCCCACTCACTTGGGATGCTATACTCAACAATTACTGCATTTCTTGGTTTTAAGGTGAACTCAGGGGAATATAAGGTTATGGGACTTGCCCCGTATGGTAAGCCTCGATATGCAGAAACCATTAAAGGCCATCTTGTTGACATAAAGTCTGATGGAAGTTTCCGGCTAAATATGAAGTATTTTCGTTTTGCCACTGAATTACGCATGTTTGGTCCGGAACTTGAGAGACTTTTTGGCATGCAGCAAAGGAGGCCAGAAGGAGAGCTGAACCAAGAGCATATGGACTTAGCAGCATCCCTTCAGGCAGTTACCAACGAGTTATTCGTTCTAATGGCTCAGCACGTTAGGGATCTCACAGGTGAGGCCAATTTATGTTTGGCAGGAGGAGTTGCCCTAAATTGTGCTGGCACAGGAAAGATTCTGGACTCAGCCATATTCGACAAAATATGGATTCAACCTGCCGCTGGAGATGCGGGCAGTGCTCTTGGGGCAGCTCAGATATGTCTATTTCAATTATTCAAAAGGGGACGGATGCCCGACAATAATTATCAACCGTTCTGGGGGCCGTTTTATACTCAGGAAGAATCCCTGAGGCAGTTGGATGAAATGAATGCTCAATATGAAATTCTCCCAGATCAGGAATTGTATCAAGAGATCGCTGAAAGTCTGGCAGGGGGTAAAGTAATTGCATGGTTTCAAGGGCGAGCAGAATTTACACCAAGGGCATTAGGTAATCGGTCCATTTTGGCAGATCCAAGAGTTCCAACCTTAAAGCGCGATCTTAACTTGAAGATAAAATATCGAGAGTCCTTTCGCCCTTTTGCTCCAGCCATTTTGGCAGAAGACGCAATGGATTGGTTCTTTATTAATCAAGAATCACCTTATATGAACTTTACTTTTAAGGCGCGGACAGGAGTAAGTGAAAAAATTCCATCTGTAATTCATGTTGATGGAACAGCAAGGCTGCAAACTGTTTCAGCTGACACAAATAAAAGATTTTATAATCTTATCAAAGAGTTTAAAAATATTACAGGATGTCCTGTTCTTGTTAATACGAGTTTTAATATCAGGGGGGAGCCGATGGTTTTATCGCCTGAAGATGCTTTTAATTGTTTCATGAATACCGAGATTGATATTTTGGTAATTGGTAATATTAAAATAGAAAAATTAAAACAAAATAGACCTATTTTTACTAAATATAACTATAATCTAGATTGAAAAATGCTTTTCCAGACACTATATTTTATTTTATTTTTATGCGTTGTGTTGACTGTTAGTAGTTTTTTAACAGCATATATGAACGTATATTTTTTGATTTTAATCAGCATATTGTTTTATGCTTCTTTTGGGTTAATAAATCTACCAATTTTTTTAATATTTATTTTATTGGGAGTGTCAACATATTATATAGTATCGTTAAAAAAATATCTTGTTTTTTTAGTACTGATGTCTCTTTTTCCTCTCCTTTATTTTAAGTCTAAAATTTTTTACTTAAATATTTTACAATTTGAACCTTCAAATACGGCAATTCTACCTCTGGGTATTTCTTTTATAACTTTTACACTAATAAGTATGATTGTTGACTTATCAAAGCAGAAAAACAAAAAATATCATCCCTTGGACGTCAGCTTATATATTTGTTTTTTCCCTCATCTTATTGCGGGGCCCATCCTTCGTAGCGGCGAAATGATCCCGCAGCTAAAAACGATTTCAGTTCGGTGGCAAAACATTAAATATAATCTACCTCTTTTTGCAGCAGGGATGGTCAAAAAGGTTCTTATTGCAGATCAAATTCACAGCTATACACAACCGATTTTTGCAGCACCTCAAGCATATAATTCAAATGACCTGATTGTCGCGGCTGTTGGATTTTCAATTCAGATTTATTGTGATTTCAGTGCCTACTCAGATATGGCGATTGCCACTGCTGGAATGTTCAATATTTATTTCCCTGAGAATTTTCATTCTCCCTACCTGTCTTTTTCCCTGACGGAAACATGGAAGCGCTGGCACATGACCCTCGGATTCTGGCTAAGGGATTATGTTTTTATTCCCTTGGTCCGTCGTTGTCATGGCATCTTGCGATATTTGCCGATTTTTATAACCATGCTCATTTCTGGGCTTTGGCATGGCGCAAGCTGGAATTTTATTTTATGGGGAGGGCTTCAGGGGGGAATTATGATTTTTGAAAACGCTACAGGGTATAATCGTTTTATGGCTAAAAGGCGACATGTCAAAAAAATTGGAATATTATTGAATTTTATGCTTTGGACGCTGCTGCTTATTCTTTTTCGAAGCCCCACTATACATTCTGCAATGGATTATTATGTGGCTATGAGCATTACCCGGGCTCATCCGTTAACGCAACAAAATTTATTTATTATTGTTCTCATATTGATAGTCGTAGCTCTTCACTGCTATGACAATATAAATTTTATTAGAAAAGCAGCAGAAAAAATTCCTGTGATTCTATCGGTACCTATAGTAATTGCCACTATACTTGGATGCTCTATGGTAGCAGCACAGAGACCAGAAAGCTTCTACTACTTTAATTTTTAATTAAGAGATAATCATGGGAAAAAAAATTATTTCTATTGTAATTGGATGTTTTATTTTATTCTTAATTCTTGATGGGTTCAGCGATTTTTTACTTTACTCAAAATTCTATATTAAGAAATTTTATTCATCAGATGTATACGAAAAACAATTTCTTGCATCACTCCCGGAAGGAGCTGATCATGCGTATTATAAAATGGCCTATAATGATACTAAAAAATTGAAATCTATCGTTCAACCATGTGTCGGGAAGGTCTTGGAACCTGGGAATTATGGTATATATTCAATTGATGATAAGGGGAAGAGGGTAAATATAAGCAACAAAGAGAAACCTCCTAGGCCTAAAAAGTTGCTTTTGTTGGGATCTTCTCAAGCATTCGGCTATTATAGTAATGACCGCAATTCCCTGGCATTTGAACTATCGAAATTATTACCAGATTATGAAATTGATAATTACTCAGTTCCAGCTCAAACAGCGCTCAAAACCTTGGCGTACTGGCAAAAAATTTCCATCTTTTCACCAAGACATTACGATCTTGCTATTATTCTAAGCGGGCCGTTTGATTATATTTCTGAATGCAAAACTGCAGCATGGGCCCCTTATGTTCACGCGTCTGATTTAGATAAATACAGAAAGCCAGCCATTTATAGCGTTCCACGCATTCTCATCAACAGATTTTTCACTAAAGAAAAAATTCTGAAAAACATTTGTACCAACCCTGAGCAACAAACTTTTGTTGCCAGCCAGATTATTAGAAACCTAAAAAATATAATTGAATATGGAGAATCTCAAAAAATAAGAACACTGGCATTTATTCCTCCAACGCTTTGGGGAAATAATGCTAATATAGAGAACCTTAAGTCGATTCTTTTTCCTGAAGAAGATAAAATATTTAATAATATTCAAGAAAAAATATCAAGAAACGCTTCATTTGAAAAAAAAATTATAGATCTTTCACATATTTTTGACGATAAAAAGAATGAACTTTTCTTAGATACGGGGTCACACTTTATCCCTAAAGGAAACAGGATAATTTCTTTAGAAATAGCAGAGTATTTAAATAGATGAAATCCATGTATGGTTTTATTTACTATTTGTTATATAATTATAAATATTGTCAATAGTGTCTATTTTTTTATAAAAATTCGAATCTGATGTTGATATATTTATTTCACATTCATCTTCAAGAAACATTATAAGTTCCGCAATAGATATAGAATCTAAACGGTTTGATAGAATCAGGGACTCATCACTCATTACGGGTTTGGTATCTCCAGAAGATTTAAGTAGCTGTTCAACAAATGTTTTAATTTTATATTGGTCCATTTTTTTCCTCCTGATTTCGTGAAGTTGCATTTCTTGAGGTCTGTTTTTTTTCAGTAAAATCTGCTTCTATCTCATAGTTTTAAATAATAAGCGATAATTGCTTGCCTAGCTGCTGAAAACACTGATGTATTGCCTTTTGATTACAAAGTCGATCGCTCTAAGCCTGTATTGGTAATGTAAAGAATCTTTCGCTTTTTTCGACAACGCCCCAACTGGCTTAGCTTGCGTCCGCCTTCATCATCTGTTCAAAATCTACTGCTTTGAGCCGTTCCATATTTAGGTAATGCCTCTGCCCCTATTGGTTGGCGGCAATGCGAACTATTATTTATCGGTCGCTCGTCCTATTACTATGAAGCGACCGGCAAGAACCCGCCCAATCTGGAACTGATGCGCCTGATTGACGAACAGTTTCTTGAAACGTCTTACTATGGAGCACGGCTGATAGCGCGGCACCTGCGTCGTCAGGGCTACGCTGTCGGCCGCAAGCGGATCAGTCGACTGATGAAGTTGATGGGGCTGTCGCCTATCTACCAGAAACAGAATACGTCGAAGCCGTATCCTCAGCACAAGGTCTATCCTTATCTGCTGCGGGGGCTGACGATCGATAATCCAAATCACGTCTGGTATGTTGACGTCACCTCCATCCCGATGCGGCGCGGCTTTCGGTATCTGTTGGCGATCATGGACTGGGCAACCCGCAAGGTTCTCTCCTGGCGGCGGTTCAATACCCAGGATGCCGATTTCTGCGTTGCTGCCTTGGAAGAGGTCTTTCAACACTATGGGCGCCCCGAGATCTTCAACACCGATCAGGGCAGCCAGTTTACCAGCTATGCGTTCACCGGAGTTCTGAAAGAGGCGGACATCAAGATCTCGATGAATGGCAAAGGGCGCTGGATGGACAATGTCATGATCGAGAGGCTTTGGCGGTCTTTCAAGTACGAATGAATCTATCTCAATGCGTTCGAAACAGGAAGCGAGGTGAGAGCCGGAATCGGCCGCTGGATTGACCGTTACAACAGCCAGCGGCCCCATTCCAGGCTGGACGACAGAACGCCGGATGAGGCATATTGGCCGGCCCGGCTACGCCGGCCCAGCCGTCCGCCTGGCGGCATAACCATGAAGGCTTTCCACCTTATTTCCGCCGCCGACCTGGCCAGTCAACTAGGGCCACCCCTGTCAGGCGGCCTTCTATTACCATTTTGCGACTTTATTTTGAAATTATCTCGAATAGTGGCCATTTGTTGTTTTTGTTATTACGACACTTTTGTTTCGATTGCATGGTAGTTTTGCTGTCGGATTTTCTCACCTTATCATTTTGATTCATGAAAGGAAAATCGTAAATGAATGTAAGGCTAAGCTATACAACATCAACTGATAATCATCCGTTAATTGAGGAAACCATCGGCACATATTTTGATAAGATTGTAAACCGCTTTCCTGACCATGAGGCTTTGGTTGTACGGCATCAGTTGAGGCAAGGGAAGCCTATTCGTTTGACGTATATAGAGTTGCAGCGAAGAGTAGATGATTGTGCTAAGGCAATGCTTGAGTTAGGGGTAGGGCACGGCGAGCGAGTCGGTATTTGGGCTCCGAACTGTGTGGAATGGTGCGTTCTGCAACTGGCAACGGCCAAGATAGGGGCTATTTTGGCCAGTTTTAATCCTGTTTGTCAGGGACCCGAATTAGCATACATGTTGCGTCAATCACGCTGCAATGTGTTGATCACTGCAGAAGGATTTATGGGGAATAATTTTAATGAAATATTATCCGAACTGATTCCAGAATTAACGGAATGCTCCACTTTGCTGAACTCAAAAGCTTTTCCAGAGTTACAATATATTGTTACTTTAGGTAAAACGTCACCTCAGGGTATGATGAAATGGTCTGATTTACTAAAAATGGCGGCCAAAACATCAGCTGAAAAGCTTAATCTGCGTGCCCAACAGTTAACTAATTTAGATCCTATAAATATCCAGTATACATCGGGGACAACAGGCCTGCCTAAGGGAGCGACTTTAAGCCACCGGAATATTCTCAATAATGCCTATTTTGTAACCAGGAATATGGGTTTTTCACCCACAGATAGGTTGGTTGTTCCGGTTTCTATGCATCATTGTATTGGTTTGGTCTTGGGTTTTTTAGGGAGCATCGCTCATGGGGCAACAATGATCTTCTCCGGAGAATTTTTTGCCCCTCTAACGGTTCTGAAGGCTGTGCATGAAGAAAGGGCTACGGTGCTGTACGGTGTTCCGACCATGTTTATTGCCGAACTGAACCATCCACGTTTTGATGAATTTGATTTGACCTGTTTACGAACTGGATTGATTGCTGGATCGCTATGCCATTCTGATTTGATGACAGTGATTATCGATAAAATGCATATGAGAGAAATTCAAATTGGCTATGGTATGACTGAAACTAGTCCCGTATCATTACAAACAAGTTTCGATGATCCAATTGGCAAACGCATATACACAGTTGGCAGAATTCAACCGCATTTGGAGGCGAAGATTATCGCGTCAGATGGGCAAACGGTTTTGCGAGGTGATGCTGGTGAACTTTGTACGCGAGGGTATAGTGTCATGCTTGGTTACTGGGAAGATCCTGCGGGCACCTCAGATATTATCGATGCGGATGGCTGGATTCATAGTGGTGATCTAGCTGTGATGGATGATGGGGGGTATGTCAGTATTGCTGGCCGTTGCAAAGATATGATTATCCGCGGCGGGGAAAATATTTACCCCCGTGAAATAGAAGATCTTTTTCACACTCATCCGGATGTTTTTGATGTTCAAGTTACTGGAGTGCCAAGTGAAAGATATGGAGAAGAGGTCGTTGTCTGGATTATTGTTAAAGAGGGAAAGCAGCTTACTGCTCAAGAAATAAAAGACTATTGCAAACATAAGATCTCAGATTACAAAATACCTCGATATGTTAAGTTCGTTGATCAATTTCCACTGACAGCAACAGGTAAGGTTCAGAAATCCAAGCTAAAAAATCTCGCGGGGGAATGTCCGATCAAAGATGGTTCTTTTTAAAAAGATAGTTCATCAAGAAGAATATAGAAAGACGATTCACAGATTATAACCCTGGAGGATTCTTATGCTCAGACCCAGGAAAACAATGCTTAACTCGTAGCGGATATTGCTTCAGGCCTTAAAAATAGCGCCATTCGGGGCATCCTCCATATTTTATTTGGGAGGAGAGTCGTTCAACGGAGAGCTTTTGAAGCGTTTACCTGCTGAATAAGCATGCTGTGGCAAGCAATAATGAGATTGTCGCAATGTCTGGAGGGAAGAGCTATTCGATTCTTGCCAAGGCCCATCAACGTTTCCGGTAGAGGCTGCTCAGGGATGAAGATTTAAGCCGTGAGTTGAGAGTTGATAGAAAAAGAGCTCTTGATTACAAAGAAAAATCGTGAAATATGGTCATTGGCGTGAGAAATTAACAATTCTGCTTGGACTGACATGAACCATCGGAATAATCCGTTGGACAGAGATGGGTATTAAATACTACGCTAACTGTGTGATGTTTCTATGTCATTGAATTACATGCTTTGATCGATCCAGGGAGGGGGGAGCCGTGGAAAGATGTGTGAATAAAACAGCCCGTTTTTGGTGACAGGGAGAACCCTGCTGGTCGGAGACAGGTTGTTTTGGTTTGAGAAGGGTTATTGCTGATGCCTTTTGGTGGGCTGCATGTTTTTGCCGGGTTGTTTTATCTGCTCTTATCCATTCTGTGGTTAGAATTTTCTCTTTAAGTGTTTGACGTTGTACATTTTCTTGTCAGCCACACTCAAAAGTTCCTCTTCGGTGTTCCCGTGTTCGGGGTATAGCGCAAATCCGACACTGGCGCTGCTCTGCACTTTCAGAGAACCGAACTGAAAGGGGGGGCGCAGTGACTCGTCGATTCGTGACATCAGGATATCAACGCCTGACCCGCCATTTACCTGGGGTAGCAGAATAACAAACTCATCACCGCCCATACGCGCCAGAGTATCTGAATCCCGCATCAGTGTTTGCACCCGGTCAGCAACGCCCTTAAGCAGCAGGTCTCCCACATCGTGGCCATGGGAGTCATTAACTTGCTTGAAACCGTTCAGATCCATAAAGAGCAGGGCCAGGGGCTGTTTGGTTCGACGGGCCATAGAGAGAGCCCTTTCAAGGCGTTCCTGCAACAGATAGCGGTTGGGTAAGCCAGTCAGATTATCGTGAAGAGCCATAAACCGCACTTTCTCTTCTGCGGCCTTGCGTTCGCTGATATCGGAAACGATGTTTAGGGTTGCGGGTCTGCCATTCCAGGTGATCAGCACACCTGTGAGTTCAATCGGATAGATGGTACCATCACGCTTAAGAAAGTGACTTTCGTATCGAATTGGTGCGGCTTCACCGACAAGTCGCTTCATATGATTGGCCATCATGGTCTCTCTCGCTTCGGGAGCTATGAGAGGTAAAAAGGATTCCAGATTCAGGAGTGAGTCCTTATCGTAGCCGGTCATTTCACACATGCGCGGATTTAAGTATACGAGCCGCTTGTTCTGTACGACTGCTATTCCTTCAAATGCGTTATCAGTCAGATTGCGAAAGGATTCTTCGCTTTGCTGCAGTTTCAGGTTGGACTTCTCCAGATTAAGGGTCGTTACATGCAGTTTATTCCTGCTCTGCCGACCAGGAAGAGAGATTAATCCGATGGTTAACGAAACGTATCCGCCGATAAGGATGAACAGCATAATGGCTGTGGCGGGGTTTGGGGACAGAATGGACTGGGTTTGAGGAATTCCGATGTTAAAGAAGGCCAAAATGGTTCTGATAAGGAAGAAAATAGCGAGAAACAAGCTGGGGTATCCGACTGAAAGACTTCTCATTTTTAGACCGGTTTCGGACTTTTCTAGCAACAGGTAAAAACAGCGAAAAGATGCAATACACAGTAGGAGCGAGAAGATCGATATCCTGATGGTTAGATCAGGACGCACATAGGTGTAATACAGAAACGAACCAATCAAAACCAGAACAGGGGCTATCTCCCAGACGATCCCTTTTTTTAGATGAAAGAACTTTCGTAATCCAGTGCAGAACAAAGACCAGCCCAAAATGAACAGAGTGCTGGCAAGTACAATGGAAATGAAAGACGGCAAAAAACCGCGAAATACGAGCAGAAAAGAGCCACATGTCGTTGCCAACATGGCCAGAGTCCACCATCCAGCACCTTTTTCTTCACGGTTGTAAAACCAAAATATTGACAGATTAAAGGTAAGGACGGAGCAGAGAATGGCCCAGACCGCAAACAGTGTCCTGATATCAAGTAGTTGAATCATGAAACAGCATCTAGAATAAGTAGTGGGATAGCAAGTTTCGGGCAAAAATTGAAATTCGATATTATCAGCTGTTCGAAAGGATGCAACAGTAAACGGGCTTCTGTGAAACGATCAGGCATGACAGAAATTTTGCCAATGAGCTTTTCTTCGGGTGGTTAAAATTTAATCAGTTATTAGACTTAAACCGCGAGGTGGGGGAGTTGAAAGAAAAAAGTGTCTTTGATTACAAAGAACGATCGTGAACTATGGTCATCAGTGTGAGGCATTAGCAATTCTGTTTGGACTGACATGATCTATTGGAATAATCCGTTGGACAGAGCTGGGTATTAAATACTACGCTAACTATGTGATGTATTCATGCCATTGAATGGCATGCGTTGAGCAATCCAGGGAGGGGGACCCGTGGAAAGATGTGTGAATAATAACGGCCCGCTTTCGGCGGCAGGGAGAATCCTGCTGATCGAAGGCGGGCTGTTTTTGTTTGTGAAGAGGAATGTATGAGTGCGGGAAGATAAGAGCCTTTTCAGCAATGTGGAAAAGCGCCCCTATTCTTTCCAGATCAAAAGGATAACGGTTGGAGGTTTGCCGCATGAGCGGGCTCTATTTGTTGGTTTTGATTGGTCTTTGGCTGTTTTTAGGGCGGTTTATTTACCGTCTTTGGCGACGGAGCCGAGCTGGGAATCTGAAACAGAAGCTTTTTCACATTGTTATCGGTGTTTGTCTTTTTGCGGCTTGGTTTGGCGGGGCATTTTGGGAAGTTGCCGGGAAAAAGATGTATTGGGATGCCAAGGTGAGGGAAATGTGTGCGGTTGATGGAGGAGTTAAAGTTTATGAGACCGTAGAGTTGACGCCGGACTTAATCGACTGGGCCGGCAGAATCTCCATTCCATCTAAAGCAAAAGCCACTGCTGAAGGTTTATATTTTTATGAAATGAAGGACCAGTATTTAAGGAAAAAGGACCCAATACTCATTCGAACACGCACAGTGATCGTTCGGAGCAGTGACAGTAAGGTTCTCGGCGAACTCATTCGGTACGGGAGAGGAGGAGGGGATTTTCCTGGTCCTTGGGAAAGTTCATATTTTTTGTGTCCAGATCCAGTAAAAGGAAGTAATTTCGAAAACTCAATTTTTTTAAAGGGGGATGAAAAATGAGTACAATATCAAATTATTATAAGTATGCGGAGTTTGCTTTTGCATCATACTCTAACATGATAAAGGGAATGATCCGTCCAGATTATATCGATGCCCTTATCGATGGTGGTGACGGTATGTCACAAAAACAAGCCGAAACTTTTGCCAATACCTACACCATCATAGATCAATACAACGATCCCAACGGGTTGTCAGTTACCCTGTTCAAAGATGCCGGTGGGAAACAAACCGTTGCCATCCGCGGCTCACAAGATCTCCTTGATTTTGCAACGGATGCCATTGATATAGCCATCCTTGGCTCCCCTGCTATTCAAGCACAATACTCAGCCTTTTCTGAGCAGAAGGGCCGCGTCTACACATTTCATGAAAGGTAGTGTAAAGAATCTTTCGCTTTTTTCGACAGTGCCCCAACTGGCTTAGCTTACGTCCGCCTCCATCATCTGTTCAAAATCCTGCTCTTTGAGCAGCTCCATATTCAGATAGCGTTTTTGTCCCCACTTGGTTCCGGCAATGTGACGCAGCCGGGCCGCGCACAGCATCAAGGCGGAATGACCATCTGGGAAAGCGCCGACCACTTTAGTCCGCCGCCGGATTTCCTTCATAATCCGCTCCAGGGCGTTGTTGGTGCGTATCCGAATGTGATGACTCTGCGGGAAGTCGTAATACGTCAGGGTTTCGTTTATCGATTCCCGGACCTTCTTCGTCGCGTCTTTTAGGCGTAGGCTCTCCAGCTTTTCAATGATCTGCTCCGCTTTCTGACGGGCAGCCGCCTTATCCTCAGACGCATGAATCGCCTTGAGCATGGCGGCGACATCTTTGACCCGCTTCCGTGGAACGGCATTGAAAACATTGCGATAAAAATGGACCATACAACGCTGCCACTTGGTTTCGGGATAATATTCGGCCAACGACTCCACCAATCCTATACAGGCATCGGTGATAAACAAGCGAACACCGCGTAAGCCACGCTCCTTCAAATGACGCAGAAAGCCCGACCAGCCGGCCTTATCCTCTTTGTGTCCTTCGACGACACCGAGGATCTTCCGGTAGCCATCACTGTTGACACCGATCGCAACCAGAACGGATACGTTGCTGACATCTCCAGCCCAGGAGCGTTTCAGAACGATGCCATCCAGATAAACATAAGGAAATTCACCCTCAATCGTCTGGGTCCGCCACTCTTCAATCTTGGCGTAAACTTTCTTGTTCAGGTTGCTGATCGTCCCAGGGCTGACTTTGGTGCCCCACAGGGCTTCAGTGATGTCCTCAACCCGGCGGACGGAAACCCCGGCCAGATACATTTCGATCAGCGCCTCTTCAACCGAGGCCTCACGTCGCCTATAGCGTTCAAGGATCGCGGTTTCAAAAGTTTGTTGTCTGAGCTTGGGGACCTTCAATGTTACTTCGCCAGCTCCGGTCTGTAACTTGCGCTGATAGTGCCCGGCCCTGGTATCCGTACGAGCTTCATTGCGTTGATATTTCTCCGCGTTACATAACCGATCGGCTTCAGCATCGAGCATTTCATTCAAGGTCTGCTCGACGGTGCTGCGAACGATTTGACCGAGATGGTTCCGGACGGCCTCTTCATTCAGTTGAATAATCTTGTCCGATTTTGCGCTATAATCCTTGTCCACGGCAGTGTTCTCCTTTGAGGTTAGGGTTTACGTTGGCTACGCAATTCTAACCAATGTGGGCACTGCCGTGCATTTCTAAAAAAGCGAAAAATATTTTACGTTATCTCATGAAATGGGACTGTCTTAACCGACCAAGCGAGGGGGGGAATCAATAATGGCCAGAGTCTTACGCATCCAATATCCGGGAGCCTGTTATCACGTCACCTCCCGAGGTAACGAGCGTAAAGATATTTACAAAAGCCAGCGGGACAGGGAAAAATTTCTTTCCTATCTGGAGTCTGCCGGCGAGCGTTATGGAGCGGTTATCCACGGTTATTGCCTGATGAGCAACCACTATCATCTGTTACTGGAAACGCCCGAGGGCAACCTGTCGCAAATCATGCGCCATATCAACGGCGCCTATACCACCTACTGCAATGTCAAACGCAAGTGATCAGGGCATCTTTTTCAAGGCCGCTACCATGGAATGTGTAAAAAATGTAGACGTGACCCCTTTGAGGTGCTCCAGAGGGAGGTTATGGCGGAGGGTTCTGAGAGTGCTTGAAATTGAACCCGTTGGGATGTTTGAGGAGGAAATATGGGTAAAGATAAATCTGTCAGTTTGTTTCTACTGGTCCTGTTGGTCATAGCAAGTTTTGTAACCACGGGGTTTTGCCAACCTTCGTTCGACTGTTCGAAGGTCAAAGAGAACGGTATCGAGTACAAAATTTGTGCCGATGAACAACTCTCAGAGTTGGATCGACAACTAGCCGGAGTGTACAGTGATGCCGTGCTGATTGACAAAGGTGCCAAACAGGTGCAACGGCAGTGGTTGAAACAGCGCAACCGGTGCCAAGACAATGGCTGCATCAAAAAGGCGTACGAAGAGCGTACCGAACAACTGCGGGCAACGTTGGGAACCTATGCCAAAGGACTGCAAACAGCCTATCTCAACGCTCAACAAGAATACGAAAAATCTCACAACGTCTACAAAACGATCCCCCTGCTGGAAAACGCGGGCATCCGTGCCATTGTCGACAAACGGCCGTCGTTTCTTGGCGAAGAAACATACGCCACCTATCTCAAAGCCTATGCAACCTACTACATCAACACCGTCGAAGACACGGTGCATGGTGACAACCTCGAATACGCCCAGAAGGTTCTGACGCATCTCACCACGATCCTGCCGAAAGACAAGGAGCTTTATTTGCTGCTGGGGCGCTCCTACATAGATCTTTTCCGGTTTTCGGCGCGGGCTAAGTTTATAGGCAATTTCGGAACGATATCGGACAATAGAGATGATTGGCGCAGAACGCCCTATCTGGCAAAGCAAGCCTATCTGGCCTATGTGCAACGTTGTCAAGACGAAGGCGTTCCGCCAAGACTCAGCAAGGAAGAACAGGCCATTGTCGAACGCGACCGCCTCTTTATCGAGTACTTCAGCAGTTTTACAGGGCGGGCACAGCGCTACTTTCCGCCTTTCTACGAAAAGAGTTTGAAGTGGCGGCCGGGATTTGAAAATGTTTGTTCAGAGTTTGTCGCCATGCTCAACACCCTGCCCGATGATGAGCTGACTAAATGTAGCCGCTACGTGAACGAGGCGGATTCGGCATTTGAGTATGTCCGGGTAGAGGATGTGCCGGAGAAGTATCAAAGCTACTTTAAAAATAGCGAATATATTCATCTGCACCTCTTCAAGTACAAAGAGAAGTATTTCGTTGACCTGTATAGTGTCTTGGTGGCGGGAGATACATTTATCGAACGTCAGAAAAAACAAGCATATGGTTATGTTAGCAGCCCTAGAGATAGTTGTGGTTATCAAATAGTTGATCTTCGCTTGAAAGATCAATTCGTTGATGAAGGGACAGTTAAGAGTATATGTTTCCCACAATGCGGTGATATTAGAAATTATCGAGATATTTACAAAATCATAAAATAACGGAGGGTTAGAAATGGCAATTGATGCGAATGCTATCCGAAAATTGTTGAGTGCGGAGCATAGGGGGCGGGTCTACATATTTCATAAAATGGAGCTGTCTCAACTGATCTAGCAGAGAGGGGGGACATCAACAATGGCCAGAGCGTTACGCATCCAATATCCGGGAGCCTGTTATCACGTCACCTCCAGAGGTAACGAGCGTAAAGATATTTACAAAAGCCAGCGGGACAGGGAAAAATTTCTTTCCTATCTGGAGTCTGCCGGCGAGTGTTATGGAGCGGTTATCCACGGTTATTGCCTGATGAGCAACCACTATAATCTGTTACTGGAAACGCCCGAGAGCAGAAGAGATCATCCACAAAGTTAAGGCCGTGCTTCCAGGCAATGAAAAGCGAGCCCGGTAAGTCGGTAATTACCTGTGTCATCGATACGGTGGAACAAGCCTGCGGGAATTGGGAGAGCACTTCAAAGTAGGAGAGTCTGCCATATCCGAGGCGAGCCGTCGATTCAGGGTGAGGCTGGAGAATGATACTGCGTTGCAGACAATTGTGGAGAAGTTAAGGAGGAAACTCAATGTGTGAAAAATGTAGACGCGACCCCTATGGGTCACTACTTCTGGTTTCAAGTATCTGAATGATTTATTCTGGTTATCAGTGTTTGGCTCCTGTATCTTTTTTCTCTGGCCTGCGATTTTTGTCTTTTCCCGAAAGATGATTATCATGACCCCTGATCTCTCAGTCACCGGTTCTCGTACTTTCGTATATGTATCCAATGCTGAAGATGGAACTATCTCAATTTACAGGATGCTTGCAGGTGGAGATCTTCAGCCACAAAGCACGGTCATAACCGCCGAATTTTTAATGCCCATGGCGACCAGTGGTGATGGAAGAATGCTTTATGCCGCCTCTCGCGCACAGCCTTATCCTGTTTTAACCTGTGCCATTGACACAGAGTCCGGTGAGTTAGAGCTGGTTGCTAGCCAAAATCTGCCGGACAGTGTGCCTTATATCTCTATAGATCGGAGCGGTAAATTTCTTTTTTCAGCGTCTTATGGTGGAAATATTATTGCGGTTAACGCTTTAGATCCAAATGGCAGGGTCGGTGAACAACTTCAACTTATCAATACCCCTTCTAACCCCCACAGCATCGCTGTTGATCACAGCAACAGGTTCTTGTTCGTGCCTTGTCTCGGAGCCGATCAGATTCTGCAGTTTATTTTTAACTACCAGTCCGGAGAGCTGAAGGCAAATAACCCTCCTGCAGTCCAACTGGACGAAATCGCTGGGCCACGGCATTTCGCTATTTCACCTGATAATCGTTTTGTCTATGTTTTGAGTGAATTCCTGGCCAAGGTCTATGTTCTGGTTCTGGATCCAGAAACCGGACTGCTGACGATAATCGATGCGGTTGATGGTTTAACTAAAGACTGCGGTCTGATTCCTGGTACGGCACGACGACCAAAGACTCTTGGTAAGCCTGCGGTTGCTAAAGCTGCCAATGCGATTTCTGCGGCAGATATTCACCTGACTCCCAATGGTGAATATCTCTATATTTCGGAACGAACGGGTAGTACCTTAAGTGTATTCAAGGTTGATAAGGGTAGTGGTCGGCTGAAATTACTCGGAATTGTTCCAACAGTTTCGCAACCCAGAGGGTTTGCTATTGACCTGTCAGGGCAGTTTATGGTGGTCGCTGGGGAGAGAGCGGATCATATTGCTGTTTATCGGATAGGTTCAGATGGAAGCCTTTGTGCGGTTGGCTTGTATCCGTGTGGGAGGGGGGCGAACTGGGTGGAAATATTAAGTTATAATTGACTCTTGTCTACAATGGTTTCAATCATGGTTCGGCAAGCCCATCATCAACGTGATGGCAAATACTGATTTTCCTGTGCCTGTTCAAGGGGGGCCGTCTTATACAGGGGGGGCCTTTGTCATCTATGGACCGGGTTCGGCCTGACCGACGAAACCGCTCGCAAACAGATCGAAGCCGGGGGAAAAATGTGGTCCTGTCCGCTCCGCCTTTACCAAATCGATTCTGGAAAAAATAGGGACATCCCCGAATGGCGCTAGTTTAAGCAACTTTGCAGTAAACTCGGGACCGTCCCGGTTTTGCTGCCAGCGACTCTTAACCTAGCGCCATTCGGGAAATCCCCCATATTTTATTTGAGAGGAGAGTCGTTTAACGGAGAGCTTTTGAAGTTTTTTCCTGCTGAAGCAGGAAAGTGTCCTTGATTACAAAGAACAATCGTAAAATATGGTCATTGGTGTGAGGCATTAGCAATTCTGTTTAGACTGACATGATCTATCGGAATAATCCGTTGGACAGAGATGGGAATTAAATACTACGGTCATTTTGTGATGTTTCTATGTCATTGAAGGGCATGCTTTGATTGATTCCGGGAGGGGGACCCGTGGGAAGATATGTGAATAATAACGGCTCGTTTTCGGTGGCAGGGAGAGTTCTGCTGATCGGAGGCGGGCTGTTTTTGTTTGAGAAGGGTTATTGCTGATGCACATTGGTGGGCTGCATATTTTCGCCGGACTGTTTTATCTGCTCTTATCCATGCTGCTGGTCTGTGGCTATCTGCTGATTCCCTGCTTGTTGCTGCCGATTGTGCAGCGCCTGATCGCATTTGTTAAAAGAAACAAGCGTACGGATGAGTGGCCTTGGCCACTGCTGTGGTTTTTGACCCCGGAAAAGCGGGGTACGTTTGTGGCGGTGCTTGGGATGATCGTATTGTTCATGGGCGGTATTTATGGTTATCAGCGATTGACCTGGATGGGATCAGATAACGCCAACTTCAAAGCCAAAGAGTATTATGTTGCCGGATTGCCATTGGCCGGAACGCGCCTGATCCTCGCCCGATTCATCCACCCCGACAATCCGCTGATGCAACCACTCACCACTTTGCAGTGGCTGATTTACAATCAAGGGATCAAGCAACTACCGGAAAACGACGGCGAAATTGGCGTCTGGGCCGATCTCTGGTTCAACTACCCCTATATTCTGCGCATGTATCAACCCTATGGAACAAGCGACACGGAACCCTCTTTCAATATGCGCAAACTGCTGGATCGCATCTGGTTTTCAATGGAAGCCATGAGTGCCAGACCCTTTGCCGACAAAAAGATGGAACACAGGCATTATCTTCTCAACTTTCCCCGCTCTGCTTTTTATTACGCTCTCAATGACGGTTATTACAATGACCGGCTAATAGGAGCCGCCTACTATTTGCATCAGGATTCAGCGTTTGTTGAGCGGGAACGCCAGCTTTACGAATGGACGGCACGATTGCGTCAGCGTTGGATTGCTGCCGGAATGTACGAAGAGATCAAGAAAAAGCACCCGAAGATTGAAGCGGAGCGGCAACTTGTTGCTTTAAATACATTGCAGACAGTGCTCGAAGCCACTATTTACACTGGACAGTATCGCTGCGACTCGCCCTATATCCCCCTGTATGTTGAAGCCCGGCGGGAATTTGTTGATGAATCTGCTCCCAATCATGTCATGAAAGTTTTACGGCGCAGGCAGAAAAGTCAGGCCGAGACCCTCTATTCCATCGGAATCAGTGGTTCGGCCACTGCGTCTTTTCATAAATATATTTTGAGAAAATATTGCGGGGTTGAAGTGCTGGGTAGCCGTCAACCTTTAGGGCTAACTCATCCTGTAGCAATAGAACGAAGAATTAATGACGAAGTAACCCATTTGTTTCGTCGCGAACTTGAACTTTTAGAGAAAAAATAGGAACATCCCCCATATTTTATTTGAAAGGAGAGTCGTTTAACGGAGAGCTTTTGAAGTTTTTTCCTGCTGAAGCAGGAAAGTGTCCTTGATTACAAAGAACAATCGTAAAATATGGTCATTGGTGTGAGGCATTAGCAATTCTGTTTAGACTGACATGATCTATCGGAATAATCCGTTGGACAGAGATGGGAATTAAATACTACGCTCATTGTGTGATGTTTCTATGTCATTGAAGGGCATGTTTTGAATGAATCCGGGAGGGGGACCCGTGGGAAGATATGTGAATAATAACGGCTCGTTTTCGGAGGCAGGGAGAGTTCTGCTGCTCGTAAGCGGGCTGTTTTTGTTTGAGAAGGGTTATTGCTGATGCACATTGGTGGGCTGCATATTTTTGCCGGACTGTTTTATCTGCTCTTATCCATGCTGCTGGTTTGTGGCTATTATCTGTGCCTGTGTCTGCTGCTGCCGATTCTTCAGCGATTACGGGAGCGGGTAAAAAGGATAATCAATAAGCAGGTCAGGCAGCCCTGGCCTTTGTTGTGGTTTGTGACACCCGAAAAGCGTCGCCGCTTTGTGGCGGGGCTGGGGCTGATCGTACTGTTGATGGGTGGCTTCTATCTGCATCAACGCCTGACCTGGATGGGGGATAATAATGCCAACTATGCGGCCAAGGAGTACTACATCGCCGGTCAACCCTTAGCTTTGCTACGGATCGGTCTGTGTGAAATATTCAATCCGGAAAATCGCCTGTTAATGCCTTTAAACGCCTTGCAGCGCTCCATTTATGCGCGCGGTACCGCCCTGCTCCCTGAGAATGATGGAGAACACGCAGCCTGGAAGGATATGTGGTTTCACTATCCCTATATCAGGCGCATGCATAATCCGTATGGTACCAGTCATCGGCGGGCATCCCTGCCCATGCGCCAGTTGCTGGATGACATCTACGCCACGATTGAGATAGTGGCGACCCACCCCTTTGCCGATGGGCAAATAGAGCAGGAAGCCTCCAAAAAACTGCCGCGGGCAGCCTTCTACTATTCCCTTAATTGGGGTTATTACGCTGATAAAGAAATTGGCTCCTACTGGCCGTTGTTGCACGATGCAGAGTTTGTCAGGAAGGAAGAAAAGATGAACCGCTGGTTGGTGGCATTGCGCCAACACTGGATCGCTGGTGGCATCTACGATGAGATCAAGCGCTCGAACCCAAAGATCGAATTGACTCGCCAGCTGCTGGTCATCCATACCAGCAGCGAATTACTGACCGCCTCCCTGTATCCGAAAGAATTCACCTGTCAACATCCGCGTATTGCCGATTTTCTCCGAGCACGGCGAGATTTTACCAATCCCGAGGCCGACGATTATGTCTGGGGCACCCTCTATAAGCAGGATCCCAAGCAAGCAGAGCTGTTCTACACCATGGCGATCGATGCCGAATCGGTCAGCTTCAGTAAATATATGCTTAATCATTACTGTGCGATTGATGTCCCGGGAGAGGAGCGTTTTTATGAGTATGATAAAAAATGGATGAAAAAAAGGTTAGTTGAAAGTCTGAAAAGCGGTTTTCACAATGAGATTGATTTATTAGAGGAGGGGTTTGATGGCCACTGATTTAGGATCAAGAAGAATATACAAAGATGATTCACCGATTATAACTCTGGAGGATTCTTATACCCAGATTAAGGACAACAATACGCAACTTGTGGCCGATATTGCTACGGGTATGAAAGAGGCGTTAGATAAAGCAGGAATTCCTTATACCGAGGGGGATGTTTACAAATATGCTGCAGGTTTAGCGGTGGCAGTAGCAGACGATATCTATGAGATTCTGCCGGCAAGTTTTAGCTGTGCTGATTGTGGCTTTCGGCGAAGTGTCTGAAGGTGGAATCCTGGGAACATTGGCGTTGTATTTTTCATGCATCATTATGCCATTTTAGGCCAATATTTTCAGCTATTTCCTTCATGGTAATTTGCTTAAACTAGCGCCATTCGGAACATCCCCCATATTTTATTTGAAAGGAGAGTCGTTTAACGGAGAGCTTTTGAAGTTTTTGCCTGCTGAAACAGCATGCGGCGGCAGGCAATAATATGATTGTCGCAATGTCTGGTGGGAAGAGCTGTTCGCCCCTTGCCAATGTCCATTAACGTTTCCGGTAGAGGCTCCTCAGGGATGAAGATTTAAACTGTGAGTTGAGGGAGTTGAGAGAAAAAGAGCTCTTGATTACAAAGAACAATCGTAAAATATGGTCATTGGTGTGAGGCATTAGCAATTCTGTTTGGACTGACATGATCTATCGGAATAATCCGTTGGACAGAGATGGGAATTAAATACTACGCTCATTGTGTGATGTTTCTATGTCATTGAAGGGCATGTTTTGAATGAATCCGGGAGGGGGACCCGTGGGAAGATATGTGAATAATAACGGCTCGTTTTCGGAGGCAGGGAGAGTTCTGCTGCTCGTAAGCGGGCTGTTTTTGTTTGAGAAGGGTTATTGCTGATGCACATTGGTGGGCTGCATATTTTTGCCGGACTGTTTTATCTGCTCTTATCCATGCTGCTGGTTTGTGGCTATTATCTGTGCCTGTGTCTGCTGCTGCCGATTCTTCAGCGATTACGGGAGCGGGTAAAAAGGATAATCAATAAGCAGGTTGTGCAGCCCTGGCCTTTGTTGTGGTTTGTGACACCTGAAAAGCGTCGCCGCTTTGTGGTGGGATTGGGGCTGATCGTACTGTTGATGGGTGGATTCTATCTGCATCAACGCCTGATCTGGCTGGGGGATAATAATGCCAACTATGCGGCCAAGGAGTACTATGTTGCCGGTCAACCCTTAGCTTTGGTACGGATCGGTCTATGTGAAATATTCAATCCGGAAAATCGCCTGTTGATGCCTTTAAACGCCTTGCAGCGCTCCATTTATGCGCGCGGTACCGCCCTGCTCCCTGAGAATGATGGAGAACACGCAGCCTGGAAGGATATGTGGTTTCATTATCCCTATATCAGGCGCATGCATAACCCGTATGGTACCAGTCATCGGCGGGCATCCCTGCCCATGCGCCAGTTGCTGGATGACATCTACGCCACGATTGAGATAGTGGCGACCCACCCCTTTGCCGATGGGCAAATAGAGCAGGAAGCCTCCAAAAAACTGCCGCGGGCAGCCTTCTACTATTCCCTTAATTGGGGTTATTACGCTGATAAAGAAATTGGCTCCTACTGGCCGTTGTTGCACGATGTGGAGTTTGTCAGGAAAGAAGAAAAGATGAACCGCTGGTTGGTGGCATTGCGCCAACACTGGATCGCTGGTGGCATCTACGATGAGATCAAGCGCTCGAACCCAAAGATCGAATTGACTCGCCAGCTGCTGGTTATCCATACCAGCAGTGAATTACTGACGGCATCACTGTATCCGAAAGAATTTAGCTGTCAACATTCGCGCATTGCCGATTTTCTCCGAGCACGGCGAGATTTTACCAATCCCGAGGCGGACGATTATGTCTGGGGCACCCTCTATAAGCAGGATCCCAAACAAGCAGAGCTGTTCTACACCATGGCGATCGATGCCGAATCGGTCAGCTTCAGTAAATATATGCTTAATCATTACTGTGCGATTGAGGTTCCGGGAGAGGAGCGTTTTTATGAGTATGATAAAAAATGGATGAAAAAAAGGTTAGTTAAAAGGTTGAAAAGCGGTTTTCACAATGAGATTGATTTATTAGAGGAGGGGTTTGATGGCCACTGATTTAGGAAAATACCGGATAATTGTTGATGAGTCACAAGCTGTTGCATCGCAAGAGGATTGGTATGAACAAACTCTGGAGCAGCATTCCGAGCTTGCAGATGCTATACGCACTGGACTGATTGAGAGTGGATTTGCGCCGCAAAGAGTATGAGCAGAAGGGTCGCGTCTACATATTTCATAAAATGGAGCTGCCCTAACTGATCTAGCAGAGAGGGGGGACATCAACAATGGCCAGAGCGTTACGCATCCAATATCCGGGAGCCTGTTGTCACGTCACCTCCAGAGGTAACGAGCGTAAAGAGAGATATAAGAGTTAGCGAGATAGGGAAAGTTTCTTTTTTATCTTGAGACTGCTACCGAGCGATATGCTGCGCGTATACATTGCTACTGCCTGATGAATAACCACTATCATCTGTTGCTGGAAACACCCGAAGGTAACCTGTCGCAAATTATGCGTCACATCAACGGGGCCTATCCTATACCACCTACTATAACGTCAAACGCAAACGATCAGGGCATTTTTTCAAGGCCGCTACCATGGAATGTGTGAAAAATGTAGACGCGACCCCTTTGAGGTCCGATTCTTCGGAATATTTGCCGGCTGTGGCGTTATCCCTATCCCCCCATTTTAAAAAATGGGGCCGGAAAACCGGCCCCCAAAAAGAGTTAAATTATTATTCTTCTTAAAATTTGCCGAATTCATCATCAAGAGCGATCCGTTGTCCTTTATTAGGTGATTCTCCCCAAGCAATAGGATCTGCACTATGATGTTTTCCCGTTTGGCGTTTGTCTTTTTGACTCTTTGATGCTGTATCTGTAAAAGTGGTTTGAATTGCCATCGTCTGATGTTGGTTACTCAATCGGAAATAGGCCAGGATATTACGCATATAGGTTGACTGACTGGAAAGTTCTTCCGCTGCGGCAGCTCCTTCTTCTGCACCTGCCGTATTTCGCTGAGTGACCTGGTCAATTTGATTGATACCTTCATTGACCTGGTTGATACCGTCGGCCTGTTCCTGGGAGGAATGAGCGATTTCACCGATTATATCAGCTGTTTTCTCAATGCCCTTAACAACACTTTCAAGAGATGCCGCGGTTCTGTTGGCAATTTCTGAACCGTTTGCTCCTTTTTGAATGCTTCCTTCGATGAGGTCTGCTGTCTCCCGGGCAGCTTTGGCACTGCGTGCTGCTAAATTACGAACCTCTTCGGCTACGACCGCAAAGCCTTTTCCATGTTGACCTGCACGTGCAGCTTCGACAGCAGCATTGAGTGCCAGAAGATTCGTCTGGAAAGCTATTTCGTCTATGGTTTTTATGATCTTACTGATACTTTGCCCTGATTCGTTAATCTCATGCATGGCGGCTACCATTTCCTGCATTCGTCCACTGCCATCATTGGCGGCATTACGCGCAGTGACCGCAAGTTCGCTGGCAGTACGCGCATTTTTGGCATTTTCCTGAGTACGCCCCGAAAGTTCACTAAGACTGGCGCCAATCTCCTCGATGGATGCTGCTTGTTCAGTGGCTCCCTGGGACAGGTCCTGAGCAGAATCGGAAACTTGCCCGGCACCGGAGTCGATTTGCTCACTTGCGGAATTGACTTGGCTAATGATATCGTTGAGTTTTTCCGTCATATTACGCAGAGCATGTCCAAGAACATCTTTTTCCGAGGTCAGAGATACTTCCTGGGTTAAATCCCCTTCCGCAATAGCCTCTGCCAATTCTGCTCTCAGCTGAAGAGAGTTCGCCATGGTGTCAAGAGCATTGCTAAGTTGGCCTATTTCATCCCTGCGGTTTAGATTTAACCGGTTTGATAAGTCTCCGCTCTGAATTTCTTTGGCGAAACCAACACCAAGGGTCAGAGCTCCGGTTATCGGCTTGATCAACAGGATGACTATAGCAATAAGAACAAGCACTATGATGGTACTGATAACAGCGGAATCACGCTTCAGTTTATTAACGCCACTGAGCATATCTTGGGTTGTCGCACCAACTGCAAATATCCATCCAGTCAAAGGTTCGGTGCCGAAGGCGACTAATTTTTCAACACCATTAAATTGATAGGTCATTACCCCATTTTTTTTTGCCAGGAGCTCTCTACCCCAGTCAAATTTGCTCATATCGGCCTTCATGACCTGTTCAGGATTTTTAGGGTGAGCCAGAAGCAGACCCTTGGCATTACTCATAAAGGCATAGCCTTCTTTGCCAATTTTGACCGGATCGATAAATTTATCCGAAAATTTAGCAAGCTCGATTCCTGAAAAAAGAACGCCAACAACTCTGCCGTTATCCTTCACCGGAACAACAATAAGAAATACCTGCCTGCCGGTAGACGTGCTGGTTATAACATCGCTGATGGTATTTTGACCCTGCATTGCACGCTTGAAGTATTCACGGTTGCCGAGATTTTGACCAATCCCCTTAGGATTAGGATGAGCGATGATTACCCCCTCTGAATTTAGAAGTGCCATTCCTTCATAGCAATCATAATTAGCTATAAATCTTTTCATATGCTCGCTAACGGCCTGACCATCAGCGTCGGTATTGCTATCCTTTGTTAGCAGATCCTTGATGATGCTCAATTGGCTCTGGGCTATCAGGTCTGCTTGGAGATCAGAAATCCAGACGTTCATTTGAGATGTGAGAGACTGGACAACACCATTCATTTGTGAATCGACCATTGTTTTGGTCATCTCAGTTGTTGCTCTACTTGACCATATCCCCGAAATGAACATGCCGATGATGATCACACTAACAATTGGTAACAAAAGTTGGTAGCGCAAGGATAAATTTTTCATAATTTCCCTTTAATTTGGGTTGCAGCGTTGTCTGCAAAGAGGAGTGAATTGTGGTATTTATTGGAGGACTAAAATTTAAGTCAAATCATTAATACTATATAATTAAATGCAAGTAAATGGCTATCTCTGAGGCAATCAGATTTTTTGCCCTTAGATTGGTGCAAATACAAAACTGCCCTATATTTAAGCAGTTTGATTCTTTTAACAATTGACATGTATGGACTTTTTGACAGTTTTATGGGTCGCGAATTACGGTGAAGTTTGTTGAAATTTTATTTGGAAGGAGAGTCGTTTAATGGAGAGCCTTGGAAGCGTTTGCCCGCTGAAACAGCATGCGGCGGCAAGCAGTAAAGAGATCGGCGCAATGTTTGGTGGGATGAGAGGCCATGTCCGCTGAGCATCCGCCAGAGGGTCCATTAAATTCTGTGCAATGGCAAAAAACCACTTTTCCAATTCCTTTCCGCGTGCTATCCAAATAAATACAGGTTTAGAAATTGAAATCAGCTGAAGAGGCTGCAGCAGGAGAATAAATAATCATGGACTATGAGTCTTTGCTTGCCGACCGTACCGTTGGGATGTCGGCAAGTGCTATCCGCGAAATTCTTAAAGTAGTGTCCCAACCCGGGATGATCTCCCTGGCCGGAGGAATTCCGGCTCCGCAAAGCTTTCCCATGGACCTGATCGAGGAACTGACCGCAGTGGTCCTGAAAAAATACGGCGCACAGGCATTTCAGTACGATTTGACGGAAGGCTTTCTGCCCCTTCGTTCGGCTCTGGCCGAGTATTTGAAACAGAAGGGAATTTTCCTGACCCGCGACGAGATTATTATTTCCAGCGGTTCCCAGGGCGGGCTGGATGCTATCGGCAAAATATTGATTGGCAAGGGGAGCAAGGTTGCGGTCGAAGCGCCGACCTATCTGGGCGCGCTGCAGGCCTTCAATCCTTACGAGCCCGAGTATGTCCGCCTGGAAACCGATGATGATGGGGTGATGCCCGAGTCCCTGGAAGAGGTTCTGCGTTGTCACAAAGTCAAATTTATCTACCTGGTGCCGACTTTTCAGAACCCTACCGGACGAACTCTACCCTTGGCGCGGCGGGTGCAGATTGCCGAGATTTTGCAGCGCCATGGCGCGTTGCTGTTTGAGGATGACCCCTACAGCGATCTTCGTTACCAGGGAACACAAATCCCTACAATTAAAAGCCTGGCTCCTGAAAACGTTATCTATGCAGGGACTTTGTCAAAAATCTTCGCTCCTGGTTTGCGGATCGGTTATCTTGCCGCTCCGGCCGCAATCCAGCGCTGGTTGGTGTTGAGCAAGCAGGGAGTTGACCTGCATACCAGTACCTTCAACCAGGCGCTGGCGGCTGAGTATTTGAACGGCGGCTATCTCAAAGACCACCTGCCCAAGATCATTAATCTGTACCGGCCGCGGCAGCAGGCGATGTTGGCTGCTCTGGACCGTTATTTTCCCAAGCAATTCCGTTGGACGCGACCACAGGGAGGCATGTTCCTGTGGGCCGAGGGGCCGGAGGGTTTTGATCTGGACCAGGCTTATCATGAAGCGATCCGCCGCAATGTCGCGTTTGTGCCGGGGCGCTATTTCTATTCCCATGGCGGGGAAGGTTTGGCGACCATGCGCTTGAACTTCACCATGTTTGACGAAACTGTACTGACCCGGGCAATCCAAATTCTCGGCGAGGTTCTGGAAGAACAGCTAGCGGCCCCGGCTGTTGCTGCGACTCGAGAAACATTGAAAATAGCCGGCTGCTGAAAAACAGCTTTATCAACAACCTTATAGTGCCGGTATCCTGACAGGAGCAGTTGATGTTTATCCCTGATTCGACTATTGAACGCTGGATTGAAGAGGATGTGCCCGGGCTTGATCTGACCTCCCATCTGCTGGAGGTGGATCGGGCTGCTGCACGGATTAGTTTTGCGGCACGCAATCAGACCGTGCTGAGTGGTGTTGCCGAAGCGGCTGCGGTCTTTGCCAAACTGGGCGCCGAGGTTGAGAGCGTGGCTAGCGAGGGGACTCTGCTTCAGCCCGGTGATCCGATCCTGCTGGCGCGGGGGAGTGGTGGCATGATCCATTCCGGCTGGCGGGTGGCCCTGAATATTCTTGAGTATGCATCAGGAATCGCTACCCGGACTGCACAGTTGGTCGGTCAGGCCCGCCAGCACGGTGATGTGCTGGTCTGTGGAACCCGCAAAGCATTTCCCGGTGGGCGTAAGTTGTCCCAAAAGGCGCTGCTGGCCGGAGGCGGGGTTCCCCATCGCCTGGGGTTGGGTGAGACGGTGCTGATTTTCCCCCATCATTACAATCTGATCGGTCTTGAGCATTTTTTGACTCGGTTGCCAGCCATTAAACGAGCGGCCCGCGAAAAGAAAATTGGGGTGGAGGTCGAAAGTCTGGAGCAGGCCGAGCTGATGGCGGCCCATGGCGCGGATATCATCCAGTTGGACAAATGTTCACCGGCAACCGCGCAGCAGGTGGTCAGCGCCCTGCGGGATCGCTTCCCGGCGCTGGTGATCGGCGCAGCCGGCGGAGTCAATGCCGATAATGCCGCGGCCTATGCCGCCACCGGCGTGGATATGCTGGTGACCTCCTGGATGTACTTCGGCAAACCGGCCGATATCTCCGCCCTCATTGAGCCGGAGAAAAAGCCCTGATCTATTCGCACAAACGTTCGATTTTGCGGTTCCTTGTAAAACCAGCAGCATGTCGCTTCTGGTCTTGATCCTGTCCAACCGTGGGCTTGCCCACCTGTTGATCAAAAAAAGATAACCACCTGCTAGCAGGTGGTTTTTTTATGCCTTCTCGCCACTTCCCTCTCTTAAAAACAACCGATCTCGGTTTCCTGTCGGCACTGGCTGCAAGCGCTTCTTTCTTCTTGACAATGGATAAAATTCGTTATACCAAACGTTATCCCATTGTTAAATATCGATAAAGGAGAACGCTGATGAAAAGAATCCTCCCGGTCATAATCTGTATCCTGATGCTGTTCTGTTCCAATCTGCAGGCTGAGGTCCTGAGAACTGCGGCCGGGGCGGGGTATAAAAAATTCGTCGAGCGTTGGGCCACCCTTTACCAGGACCAATCCGGGAAAAAGGTTGAGCGTATTTATGGAAATATGGGACAGGTGACCGCCCAGGTCAAACAGGGTGGCGGAATCTGCATCGTGGTCGGTGACAAGTCTTATCTTGCCAGTCATGGTTTGCCGATCGGGTCCTATATCACCATCGGGCAGGGGCGGCCGGTGCTGGTCACCCGCAAGGGTTTGACGCTGACCAGCCTGGCTGAGCTGAAACAGGCCGATTTTGCCAGGATCGCGGCTCCTGATTTCAGCAAGGCCATTTATGGGCGGGCGGCTCAGCAGATCCTCAGCCAGCCCACATATCATCAGGTTCTAGCGAAGGTGATGGCTGTCGGTACGGTTCCGCGCAGCGGAGCCTATGCGCTTAGCGGTGAAGTGGATGCGGCCTTCGTCAATATGAGTTTTGCCCTGGCCAACCGAAACAAGTTTGGCTCACTGCTGGAATTAACCAGCGGGTTTGAGCCGATCGAGATTGTGGCTGGAATCATCACCGGCTGTGAGGAAAAAGCAGAGGTCGGAACATTCACCCGCCTGCTGCAGAGCGAGGCCATGCAGGCGAACAAGTTGGCCGCAGGGCTATGAGCGAGTTCGTCACCAATTGGTGGCTGGTTTACAGTTCCGAGCCGGTCTTGTTCTCGCTGGGACTGACCACGAAAATTTGCCTCTACGCCTTGGCATTGCAGCTGCTGGCCGGGATTCCCCTGGCCTGGTACCTGGCTGGGCCACAAACGCCTGGCCGCGGGATCACCGAGAGCCTGGTGACCTTTCCGCTGATCTTTCCGCCCATTGCTACCGGTTATCTGCTGCTGGTGGTGCTCGGGCGGATGAGCCCTTTGGGCGGTTTTCTGAATAACCAACTGGGGGTAGAAATCGTCTTTTCCTTTCCGGGAATTGTCATTGCAGCTTTTATCGCCGGGTTGCCCCTGGTGGTCAAACCGGTTCAGGCCGCCATCAGAACCTTCGGCAACGATCTGGTTGAAGCCTCCTATACCTTGGGGCGTGGGCGGTTGCGAACCTTCTGCTATATCACCCTCCCCGGCGTCAAAAAAAGTATTCTCTCGGGGTTGGTTCTTGGCCTGGGGCGTTCATTGGGGGAAGTTGGCATCACCCTGATGCTGGGGGGCAATATCATCGGCAAGACCAACACCCTTTCCCTGGAAGTATTCAATGCCGTTTACGATGGTGACTTTGAGCGGGCAACCGCGCTGTGTCTGCTGTTGTTCTGTTTTTCCCTGGTGCTGTTTGCCGGGATGAGAAAACTGAGCAGCGATGGAGCGGGTTGAGCCAAGGCAGGAAAACGGATCAACTAATTGCCATCTATAAACTCTGGGTGGCAACGATGTCCGTTTCTTTTCGAGATTTTCAACAGGCGGTCGGCAAATAAGTTCATTGAATAAGAAAGGTGAGATGCGGTGATCCGCCAACAACGAGTGCCATCTGGCGATCCGGAGAAAACCATTATTGCCGAATCTATGGCCCAGGTGCAGTTACTGTTGGAGTCTGAGCTGGCCGCAGTAACCGTGGACAGGCTGATCGTTGGGGTGTTTTTTACCGGGATCAAATTATCCAATGGTTGCGGCGGGATCGCCTATACCCCGCCAGAGCTGATCAACCGGGCCAGCCACCATATCCTCAAAGAACGCATGACCCGTTACCAAGGGGCGCCCGTTGCTGAAATTCTGATGGATAAAATGGTATCGCCGTTTGCCGAGATCATTCGGCTGGCAACATTGAATGCTCTGTCGGTGCCGTTATTTCGCAGCGGCCGCTACAACGTTGCTTACGATGCTGACCTTGCAGACTTTGATACCTTGTTTACTCATCGGAAGGTTTGTCTGGTTGGAGCCATAATTCCGCTGTTGAAACATATGAAGGAACTCAAGCCCGCATCTGTCGCCATCATCGATAAAAAAGCAGCTACGCAGCAGGAAGCCGAGGCCGATTGGGGAACTTTTTTTCCGCCGGACCAGTTGCCGGAACAACTGGCTCATTGCGAAACCGCCGTTTTTACCGGCGCGGCGGTAGCAAACGGTTCAATTGCCGAATTACTTGCAATGACTCCGGCAACGGCTGCCGTGGCCGTGGTTGGCCCCAGCGCCGGATTTATTCCGGATGTGTTATTTGCTCGTCAGGTTGCTGCGGTTGGTACCTCGGTTGTCACCGAGCCAGACCAGGCTCTGGATATTCTTGGAGAAGGTGGCGGCGGTTACCATCTGTTTGGAACCTGCATGCAGAAGCTGAATATTTTTAACCGTTCCAGGTTGGCACAACTCGGGCTGGTCAGGCACTGACAACAAGGACAAAGGATATGGAACAGTATAAAGACCATTACAATGATTATAAGGAGTTACTCAAAATTGCCGGAGCCTTTCATGGCGATGTCTGTGCCGGTATCGAAATCGGTACCCGTATGACCATGTGTGGTCTGAACCACATTGGTATTACCGACCCCACGGGAGTCGATCAGAAAAAATTGATTGTATATGTCGAAGTCGACCGTTGTGCGACCGACGCCATTATGGCTCTGACCGGTTGCCGCCCAGGTAAACGAACCATGAAGATTTGCGATTACGGAAAAATGGCAGCGACGTTTATTAATCTGGATTCAGGACGGGCTGTCAGGGTGGCAACCGCTATGAAAAATTCTTCGGTTGCTGACAAACTTCCCGATTTCACCAACTTATCCGATGAAGAGCTGTTCAGTATCAGGGCCGTCGAGGTGGCTTTGCGCCCCGAAGATCTGCCAGGAAAACCACTGCGCCGAGTCTCCTGTGCACGTTGCGGTGAGAGCATCATGGACGGGCGGGACGTCGAGCATCATGGTGAAACCTTGTGTCGTTCCTGTTTGAATGGGAAGGACTACTATCGGGCACTGAGTCTGGAGACTTGTTAGTCCTCTGCCTCACTTGCACTTTCGTATCTTGCTTGTTCTTTGTCACCTTAATTATGTTTTGTTTTCAACTGCTTAGCTAGTTTTCATCCGGAAACGGCCCTTTTCCGTGGTGGTGGCGTCAATCTGCAGGCTTATTTGTGCGGCGTAACGGTGTACACCTCCGCGCAAGCCCTTGATTTTCTTGCCACAACGAAAAACTGCTCATTTCCAATCTGAAAACTTAATTATTGCCACCCAGAGGGAAGCGCGCCTTGCTGATGCAATAAATTCCTGTGCAATCATACGAAAAGAGAGACAATCCTCGCGCTGGGCGGTTAACCGCATGCGTTTGTTCCGGCTCTTGTGAGCGCGGTCTGTCAGAGGGTATGTGATGAAAGTGGATGTGCAGAAGTACGATTGTGAAGCACTGCATATGAATGCTCCGGTCTATGCCTATTACGCCGTCAAAATTCTTGAAAAAACGGGAATTTATCGAGGCGTGTGCCTTGACGTCGGTTGTGGTGGCGGTTATCTGGGGCTGGCGCTGGCCCCAATCAGTGAACTGGAGTTTTTGTTTTTAGACCCGTCCGCCGACATGCTTGGCTGTGCAACAAGCAATATCACTCGTTTTGCCCTCACTGGTCGGGCGCAGACAGTTCACGCTCCGGTCCAGAGCATTCCCCTGGCAGAGTGCTCTGTTGACCTGATTGTCAGTCGCGGGTCAGTCCCGTTCTGGGACGAGCTGGAAACGGCCTTTGCTGAACTGTATCGGGTTTTAAAACCTGGGGGGCGAGCTTATATCGGTGGCGGGATGGGGCCTCCGGAATTGAGGGCCAAATTGCAGCAGAAAGTCCGAGAACTGGACCCGCAGCGGAATTTATATAAGCCAGCCATCCCCCGGCGCGAACAAGGGGTCTATGAGCAGGCTTTACATGCCGCTGGGATTGCGCGTTTTTCGGTTAGCCGGAGCGACGAGGGGACCTGGATTGAGTTCGGCAAAGCTACGGGCAGTGCCGGCCACAACAAATGATGGGATAAACGAAATGCGTTGTCATTATTGCGAATGGCGCTGTGAGCTTGGTGTGGACCACTATGGCCGCTGCCGCATGTACTATGCCGAGGATGGGACCATCAAAGAACGTTTTCCGGATCGTTGGAGTACCTATGAAACGGTCAGGATCGAGTCGACCCTGTTTTACCATGTTAAGCCGGGCAGTCAGTGTCTGGTGATCGGCACCAGCAGCTGTAATTTCAGTTGTAACTATTGCTCGAATGCTTTTGTTGCCAAGCAGGACCCGGCTTGCCAGCAGGACAATATGTATCAACTCAGTGCGCAGCGGCTGGTGACGCTGGCCCGCAAGCTGAAGTGCACCAGCATCGTTTTTGATGTCAACGAACCGACCGTGTCTTTACCGAGCCTGCAGCGGCTGGCCACCCAGGCCCATGCTGCAGGGATCACACTGGGGTGTCTGACCAATGGTTACGGCACGCCCGAAGCAACTGAACTACTGGCGTCGGTGTTCTCATTTTTCAATATCAGCCTGAAGGGACTCAATGATGAATTTCATCGCCGCTATATCGGTATTCCCACGGTGAAGCCGATCCTGCGCAACATCGAAGCCCTGGCAGCCCAGCGCCATGTCGAGATTACCACCCCGGTCATTCAAGGATTGAACGATCATGAACTGGACGAGATCGTTGCTTTTATCGCCGGGATCGACCGGGAGATCCCCTGGCATGTTCTACGCCTGCTTCCCGAAGATGGAATGAAGGGGGCTGTCTATCCCAATATTGACAAAATCAATCGCGAGCTTGAGCAGGCACGCCGGGTTTTGCCCTATCTGTATTTTCACAATTTTGTCGGTTCAGAGTGGGTCAATACCCTCTGCCCGGATTGCGGTGCCCCGGTCATCGAACGTTTCAGTCTTGGGTGCGGAGGGGACCAGCTGCAACAGTCAAAACTTGACAATGGCTGCTGCACCCAGTGCCATCGGCGGATCAAAATATATGAGGCAGATCATGGGAAACAATTCTGAGTCCGATTCAAGCGTGGCGATTATCGATGCCCGGCAGTGGCAGAATCAGTTTGACCTGAGGACCGGGGCTAAATCGACTGAGACTAATGAAGCCATTTTGCTGCTCCGCCGGGTTTTGTCAGAACATCCCTATCCGGGCGATCTGGATGGCGGCAGTAATCGCTGGGTGACCGAGACTGCCCTTGAGCTCGTTCGGGAGTATCGGCCCGGATTTGTTTTGTTGACTTATGCCGAGCAGTATTTCGCAACCCGGATCGCCAGTCTGAGCGGTGCAGAAAAAAACCGGATCATGGTTGAGTTGCGCCGCGAAGTGGACAATTTTCTTGAGCAAACGGGAATGACTCCGGTGATCATTGGCCGCGGTGGGGTCATGCCGACGCAGGGCTTTATTGATATCAGTGGGCTTGATGGCATAGGGGTCTCACCTCATTGGTCGGCCCGCTATGGCGGAGTTCACGAACCGAGCGAGCGTGATCTGGCCTGGCTGCAAAGTCATCCGCATATTCATCGGGTTGTTACCAAAACGGCTTACCAGCAGCTGTTTGCCGAACCCTGTCCCGAGCCGAAATTGCTCTCCGACTATTTGTTGGTGGCAGAACCCGGCTATGCCTTTAAGGGGTTGGGATGTACGATGCGCAAACCGGCGATGGTGCCGCTGGCAGCCCCTGAATTACCCTGTTCCAGTCCGCAGCCGGTCAGTGATCTCACCGGGTTGCGTCAGGTTATTGATAACGGCTTGCAACAGGGGCGACCCATGGCACTGATCATTCTTGAGGGCGTTGGCAAAGAAGATTTTCCCTGGCCGTACTCTCTTTGCGCTAATACCTTGGATTGGTTCAGTTACGAACCCAGCGATGCGCAGTTGCTGGCGATCACCTCCGGTCGCCATCGACTACATGAATATCCGCCGGGTTATCTATTTCATCTGCGCGAGCTGAAAATCAATCGCTACCCGCTTTCCGGGTATTTCAAGGCCCTGCCCGGTGGAACCATCGGCGACGACTATCCAGGGCGCAGCATTGCTGTTGGCAATAAAAGTATGGCCATGCACATGGTCGCCGGTGCCGATCTGTGCATCGAATGTTTTTCACGCAATCATTACAACCAGGGGAGCCTGGGGGTGGTTCATCGGCATAACAAAATTGACCACCTGGCGGAAAGGATCTGACCATCATGAAAATTGACGGCAACAAGTTTAGTCGAATCGAAAAAGAAGTCTTTGCTCCCCTTTATCCTCTGCTGGCTGAACAGATCATTGCCGCAACTGGAAAAACCACTGGACTCTGTGTCGATCTCGGCTGTGGAACCGGAGCTTTGGGCTGTGCGCTGCTGGAAAAGACCCAGTTGCAGATGCTCTTTTACGATGAATCCCAACAAATGCTTGACCTTGTCGCTGAAAAGATGGCGGAACATCAATTGGCCGGGCGTTTCAACCTGCAATGTGGCGATGTCGCCAGTATTGATCTGGCTGATGGGGCGGTCGACCTGGCGGTCAGTCGCGGGTCGATTTTTTTCTGGGAAGACCTGGAAAAATCCCTACAGGAAATCGAACGTATTCTGGCTCCCGGCGGATGGGCTTATATCGGTGGTGGATTTGGTTCGCGGCAGATCATGGACGAGATTATTGCCAAGATGGAAGCGAAGCCGGCTGAGGGGAAAGAGTCGTTCTCCACGAAAGTTCGCCGCAATTTGGGGCCGGAAACGCAGACCGCCTTTGCTGCCGCCCTGAAAAAGGCCGGGATCAAGAATTATACCGTACAGCGCAGTGACGATATCGGGCTGTGGATTGTTATAAGGAAATGAGCCAACGGCTTGCCTGCTGAAAGTTCCAAGGTGCCGCGGTAAATTCAGCATCTTGTTGGGGAGCAGCAACAGGTGAGTGGCATTGGCCAGCCGCTATTTATTTTATACATATCGGTGGGAATAAAAGTTGTTTTATTCTCCCTGAAGGGTTCGAACAACACAGGTCAGTCAGAACATAATCAACCGAAGGAGCGCATCGTATGAAGACTGCAGTTTCCGTTTGGGCCGAGCAGTGGGCGCGTTCGCAAAGAAAAAATACCGCCCGGAGCACCCCTTCCTTTTGGGATAAACGCGCACCCGAATTCAGTAAACAGTTGGCGGCTAAAACAGAGTACGCAGAAGACCTCATCCATTTCATGCAGCTGCAACCTCACTGGAGTGTTCTTGATGTGGGCTGCGGCTGCGGGACTCTGGCCCTGCCGCTGGCGAAGCGGGTCGCTGCAATTACAGCGCTCGATTTTTCCCCAACCATGCTCGAACTTTTGCAACAGGGCTGTGCTGAACGCGGGGTAGAAAATATCACTACGATTCACGGCCGCTGGGAGGATGACTGGGACTCCCTCGGGGTCGGCTGTCACGACGTGGCTATTTCCTCGCGTTCGTTGGGTGTGAGTGACCTTCCTGCTGCTCTCGGCAAACTTGACCAGGCGGCGAGGCGGAAAGTCTATGTGACCGCCATGGTTGGCGGCGGGCCACATGATCGGCGTATTTACCAAGCTATTAACCGCCCTTTCGCTAACGGCCCGGACTATATCTATATCTATAATATTCTTCATGAAATGGGGATTTATGCCAATGTCTCTTTCATCACCAATACGGTTTGGAACAGTTATGCCGATCTTGATGAGGCCATGGCGGTCACGGCGACTAAGATGGGGGAATTGACGGCGGATGAGAGCACGCGGCTGCAGGAATATTTAACTGCCGAACTGGTCTCTTACCAGGGCAGGTTGCGGCTGCCTGAGCCCAGGGTTATTCGTTGGGCAATCATTTACTGGGACAAAGGGGAACGGCGCTAGGTTAAGAGTCGCTGGCAGCAAAACCGTGACTGTCCCCGCACGGGGCTGTCCCAGGTCTTTGCGGTGTTAACCGCGACAGTTTCATGGCTCGCAAACTCTTGGGGCAGCCCCCGATGACCCTGGGGACTGTCTCGAGTTTACTGCAAAGTTATAGAAATGAGAAAAATAGCTATTTCTATGGGGTCAAGCTTGCAACAAAGACTTGAGGGCGGCTGCGGAACCCTGTTGCTGGGGTCCTCACTTGAGAATGATAAATCCGCCCACCAACATCAGCACCAGGCCTGAGCCCCGTTCGATCTGCCAACTGTAGGCTGCCAGGCCCTTGCGGACGGCGGGATTGCCAATACTCCAGGACACCAGCACATCCCAGCACAGGACCGCACCGACCATCCAGAGCCCGTACAACAGCTGATTGCTGACCGGCGTTTGCTGGGAGACGATTAGGGCCATCAGGCTTAAATAAAAAATGGCATTTTTAGGATTGAGGATCGCGGACATGAACCCCCTCCCCAACATGCGGGTAAAACCGATCTTCATAATATCGGCACCGTTGCCGTTATAATCGACCGTGCCCGCAGTTGATTTGATCAGCAATGCTCCCAGGTAGAACAGGTACCCGGCCGCGGTCAGCTTCATCCCCCAAAAAAGCAGCAGGTTCTCCCTGAGCAAACTGAAACCGCCGATGGCAAGCAGGATATAGACGCCGTTGGCCAGGGCGATCCCCAGACAGGCTGCAAAGGTTTGCCGGCAGCCGTATTTAAACGAGCTGCCCATGATTAAAATGAAATCCGGCCCGGGGCTGAGCAGGGCAACGAAATGAGCCAGGGCGAGAGTACTGAATTCAACCAGATCGATGGACATAAACACTCCTTTGACCGGGAGTGTAGCGGCTAACCTGGAACAAAATATTGTATCGAATTGACTTCGTCAGGACCGCAGCTGGTACTGCCGCGGGGTGGCCGCGACGAACTGGCGGAAGGTGCGATGAAAATGGCTCTGGTCGACGAAGCCGGTCTCCGCGGCGACCGCGGCTGGGGCCAGGCCGTCCCGGAGTAATTCTTTGGCTTTGGCGATGCGCAGGTTGAGCAGGTATTCGTGTGGGGTCAGGCCGACATTCTTTTTGAAACAGCGCAGCAGGGTGTAGGGATTATAATCGACCCGGTCGGCCAGCTGCTGCAAGGTCAGGTTGTGCTCCAGGGAACGGCTCAGGGTGGTCTTGGTCGCATTGATGACCTGCGGCGGTTCAGTCTGTTCGGGGTGCTCTCGGCACGTTGCCGCAACGAGTAAATCCGCGCAAAATTGGGTCCACTGTTCCGAAGTTTGCAAGGCAAAGCCGGGTTTTCCCAGGTCCTCGACCAACCCGGTCAGGCGCGTAAACAGTTCGGCATCCTTGACCACGTGCCAGTCGGGCAAGCGGAGGTTTTGCGCAGGCCCGCCCAACTCGCGCAACAAGGCGCGGCACCAAGCGTCGGCAAAGTAGACCATCAGATACGATCGAGGTCCATTGTGCGGATTGCAGCTGTGCACGGTGTGTGGAGCGATGATCACCAGCGAGTCGTTGCTGAGCAGTTCTTCCCGGCCCCGGACTTTCAACCGGGTGCTCCCGTGGGTGACCGCCCCGACGGAGAGTTCCGGGTGGGAATGGTCCTTGTAGCTCGCCTCGCTTTGCTCAGTCCGGCGGACCTCGACCCAGGGGACAGCCGGGTTGGATATGAAACGGTTCTGTACCATGCTGGAAATATAACCAGTCCGGTGTCGCTTGACAAGAACCGCTTTGCCCGGCGCTGCAGCAGCGCCGGGCAGGTTGTGCTCAATAGCGGAAATTCAGGCCGGCGGTGACGGTCCGACCAGCGGTTAATTCTCCGTCTTCAACGTAATATTTATCGGTCAGATTATGTCCGGCAACATAGATTTTCCCCTCAACTCCCCAGATGCGGCCGAGTTCCTGTTCAATACGGGCACTGAGCAAAAAGTAGTTGGTTGCCCGGGTTCGTGCGTAAGTGGTCTGGTGCTCGTAGAACTGCCGGGCGACATAGGAGCCCTGAGCACTGGTACTCAAGCCAAACGGAAACCGATAGCGCAGGTCGAGGTTGGCCCGGTGGCGCGGGCGGTTGTACAGCTCTTTGCCGGTGCTGTCATCGTTCGTGTTCATATAGGTGTAATTGAGCCCGGTGGAAAAGCTCCGGGTCATGGCAAAGTCCAGGGTCAGCTCAAGTCCCTGGATGGTCGCATCGTTGATATTGACATAGTATTTGTTACCGCCCGAGTCAGTCGTTGTATCGATCAAATCGCTGATATCATTGTAGAAATATGCGATCGAACCGTTCAGACGATCAGTGAAACGCTGCTCGACGCCGATTTCATAAGCGATGGTCTGTTGCGGATCAAGCCCCGGATTACCGTTGACAATACTTGAGGTATAGAGCTCTTTCAGATGCGGGAAACGGGTTTTTTTGCCGATGGATGCGTGCAGCGAGGTCTTTTCGCTTAACATGACGACGGCCCCGATCTGCGGATTGATGCTGTCGGCATGGTCGGTAGCGATCTCGCCATCTTCGTCCGGGGCCTCTTTGACTTCAGGTTTGAAATAGTCATAGCTGGCACCAACGACAAGGGAGAGCCATTTGTTGACGCTGATCTCATCCTCTGCTGAAAGGGAATAGGTCTGGGCTTCGAAGGTGCCGGTATCTTCCCAGCTGCTCGATCCGACCGGGATCTCTTGTTGTTCATGATGGTCGAGGGTGTAGTTCAGACCGAACTTGAGATAATTGTGTTGCCCTGCGTTGATAAATGCCTGGACTTCGGAACCGGCAGTGTAGTTGTCATAGGACGAGTCGATAAACTGATGATATTTTTTGCCGAGCAGGCCGGAAGCTGCTGTGGCTGTCTCGTGAATGGTGTCGGCAAAATCCATGTAATAGACTCGGCCTTTGAGTTTCAACCAATCGGTGGCGCGGGTTTCACCAACCAGCCCCAGGGTCCATTGCTCCCAGTCGCTGAAGGTCCAGGTCCGAACCGGTATGCCCTTGGCATTGTTGTGATAGTCAAAGGTCAGAAAAACACTGGTATCGTCTGTTGGTTCCCAACCCAGCTTGGCGTTAATCATCCTCCTGATATAGCCGCTGTCATCTCGGCTGCCGCCGTCCTCCTGAAAATTTTTCCCGTTGACGGTATGGGTGCCGTTGAACCCGTCTGCCGGATCAAAATCGTCCGAAAGGTTATAGGCATCTGACTGACTGAAGTTATAGGTCAACCAGTAACTGAAATTTCCGGCTCTGGCTCCGGTATTAACGGTATAACTCTGCGTGCCATAATCACCCCATTCGGTGTCCACTTCGTAAGTCGGTTTTTCTCCGGCTTGTTTGGTAATGATATTGATGACCCCACCCATCGTGTTGGCTCCGTATAGAACTGATGAGGCCCCTTTGGTGACGGTGATTTTTGAGATGGCAGCGACCGGAAGCTGAGCCAGGTCAAGATCGCGGAAGTACTGCTCATAAATCGGAATGCCGTCGATCAGGACTTTCAGATCGCCCTGATCAAAGCCACGCACCCTGACGTATGATTGGCCTTTCCCGCCCTTCTCAATATCCACCCCGGGCAGCATCTCCAGCGCATCGGCAACGGTCTGGGCACCCCTTGCCTTGATGTCCTCGGCGGTAATTTCGGTCACGGTCGTGGCCAGGTCAACTGCCTGCTGTTCTTCGCTGACGATGACTTCTCCCAAGGTAAAGACATCGCCATTGGACGGTGGTTCCGCTGCCGTAGCCGGAAAAACCGAAACCATAATCATGAACAGACCCAGAATTGTGACAACTCCTTTGCTCATTTAAACAACCTCCTTTGACGGTCAGATGACAAAATCCACTGTTTCCTGTTCGCTCTAACAGGCGCAGCAGTGTAAGGGCGAGTTTGCTTGGCTGTACCTCTGTAGCGGCAAGGCAAATGTCAACCCTGCACGGAGTGGCCCTCTGTGAAAAAACGACCGAAATCAAGCCGATGGCGGAGGCCGTGAAGGAAGCCAGTTCGATATTTTAAATGGAATAGCAAAAAGAATATCGAAAGACAAGCAGAATCATATTGGCCTGATGTGATTTGATAATTGCCTTTATTCTTAAGTTATTTTAGCTGTTTCCCGCTTGACGCCGGGAGCCGATTTGTTATATCAATCGTTATAAATAAAAAGTATAACGATAAGAATATCGATGTTTGTCATGAACACTTAAGAGGGATGAGGTCATGAGGCAGGGTTACTGTTTTTTGGTTCTGCTTGTGCTACTGGGTTGCTGCGGTCAGGTGGAAGCCCGTCAGCTGGTCGATATGTTCGATCGCCAACTGGAGGTGCCCGATCATATCGAGAGCATCTACGGAACTTCACCGATAGCGACCTACCTGGCCTATTCGCTGAGTCCCGAGCTGATTGCCGGGCTCAACACGCGACCATCCGCCAATGAAAAGCCTTATTTAAAAAAGAGTTATCTGGACAAGCCGGTTTTGGGCGGCTGGTTTGGGCAGGGGAATGTTTCAAATCTTGAGGTCCTGCTTCAGGTCAGGCCCGATATTATTCTGAACTGTTCCTGGGGCTCTTCGGCAACCAATGAGAAAATTGAAAAGGCGCTGGAACCGCTGCATATTCCAATGGTTTACGTCTATGTCGAAAAATTATCCGACTATCCGGCTGCCTATCGTTTCCTGGGGCAATTGTTCGGGCTTGAAGAACGGGGAGAGATACTGGCCCGCTATACTGAGCAAATGCTGGCCAAAGCGGCGGCGGTTAAAAGCGCCCAGGTCGGGACCAAACTACGTGTGTATTATGCCGAAGGTCCGAAAGGTCTGCAGACGGAATGTGACAGTTCAATTCATGCGCAGCTGATCCCGCTGAGTGGTGCGGTGAATGTGCATCATTGCACTGAAAACAGTAATCGCGGCCTGGTTACGGTGTCGATGGAACAGGTGCTGCAATATGCCCCGCAGATTATCCTCACTCATGATGATGAATTTTACCGGACGGTCAGGACTGATCCGCGCTGGAGCAGTATTAAAGCGGTCCAGGATGGCCGGATTTACAAAATCCCCAAACAACCTTTTAACTGGTTTGATCGGCCCCCTTCTTTCATGCGCCTGCTCGGTTTAGCATGGTTGCAGAGCGTTCTTTTTCAGCAACCTGAAAACAATGACCTGGTGGTTGAAATCCAGGCTTTTTATCAGGCGTTTCTGGATGTCGCGCTGTCCGAGAACCAGGCCAGACAGTTGCTGCAGCCATGAAGGCTCCGGTGGTTCTGATGGTGATGCTGGTTGTGCTGGCGATGACTGTTTTGTTGTCGATGCTGCTGGGCCGTTATCCTGTTTCGCTGGCTGATCTGCAGTTGTATTTCAGCAGTCATCTATTTGGTCAGCGGGTCGCGGATATCGATATCAGCCGGGTGCAGGTGCTCGACAATATTCTTATGGATATCCGTCTGCCGCGGATTGTTGCGGCTATTTTGATCGGCGCTTCATTATCCGTGGCCGGGGTGGTTTTCCAGTCGATGTTTATGAATCCGTTGGTCTCTCCCGGGGTTCTCGGTGTTTTGTCCGGGGCTTCTTTGGGCGCCGCGGTGGGTATGATTGTTGGCAAAAGTTGGCTGGTCGTGCAATTGGGAGCCTTCTCCTGCGGATTACTGGCCGTAACAATCGCCCTGAGCCTGGCCTTGATCAATCGTGGAAATCGTCTGCTGATGCTGATATTGGGCGGCATTATCAGCGGCGCCATGTTTACCGCTTTACTCTCTGTTGTCAAATACCTGGCCGACCCTTACGAGCAGCTGCCAGCGATTGTCTATTGGCTGATGGGCGGACTGTCCGCAACCGATGCTGGGACCGTGCTGACGGTCAGCCTGCCGATAGTTGCAGGAATCTTGCTTCTGCTGGCCCTGTCAGGCTATCTCAACGTCATGAGTATGGGCGACGAAGAAGCACGCTCCCTGGGAGTCAATGTGACCCTGTTGCGCCTGCTTTTCATCTTTTTGGCCACCATCATCAGTGCGCTGACCGTCATTCTGGGCGGGATCATCGGTTGGGTCGGCCTGTTGATTCCCCATATTGCCCGCATGATTGTCGGCCCGGATAATCGCCTGCTGTTGCCCGCGGCGGCACTGATCGGTGCCACCTATCTGGTGATTGCCGACGATATGGCCCGACTGTTGTTCTCTGTTGAAATTCCTATTGGCATTCTGACCTCTTTAATCGGCATACCATTTTTTGCATTTGTTCTGGCCAAGACACGAAAGGGATGGGGTTAACCGTATGATTATTCGATACCTTGCCACAATTATTGGGCTGCTGCTGGCAGCTCCTATGACCGTAAACGCGGACGCTACTCAAGATCTGGCTCCGCTGGTGGTGACCGCAACCATGACCGAACAGTCGCTTAACAGTGCGACCGGAACAATTCAGGTGATCACCCATGAACAGATTGCCGAACTTGCGGCAGAAGATCTCGCCGATGTTTTACGGCATGCCGCCGGGATCAATGTCCTGACCGGCACCGGGAGAAGCCGGGAGGCATCCATCCGGGGGATGGGCAGTGGTCATACCCTGATTTTGCTGGACGGGCGCAGGATGACCGGCGGCTACAACGCTACCGTTGATCTCAAACAGATTCCGGTGATCTTGATCGATCATATCGAAATCGTCCGTGGTCCTGGATCGGCCTTGTACGGTAGTGAAGCGGCCGGTGGAGTCATCAATATCATCACCAGACAACCTCCTCGGCAGACCGAAGCCGCTATTGATGCCCGTGCCGGGGTCGGCCTGGCTGCGGAGCAAGCTCTGCAGGGGCAGGTCGGCAGCGCAGCCGGCCCGGTGCGGGCCAGCATTGCGGCGGCCCATTATCAACAGGATGGTTGGGATGACGCCAGCGAAACCGGGCAAGAGGTTGATGATACCCAGCTCGATACTGTCTATACCCGTGCGGCCGTTGATCTGGCCCCGGGCCAGGTTTTGTCGCTGGGCGGGGAGTGGGGGGAGTTCCAGCGTGATGGCAAGCGCTTTTATATGAAGGCCGAACGTAAACGCGAAGGGGATGAAAAACGGATTGGTGGTTATCTGCAGTACGAATTGGCTGCGGACACCCCTTACCGCGCAATGGTCAGGGTTTATGGCAACCAGAGCAAAGGATCGTATCAGTTTTCGCCGGCCGCTCCAGCGGGGAATGCAGATGAAAACCAGCGCGAACTACTGCAGGTGGAAACGCGGGGGTCATATCAGGTCCTGAACAGCTTGACCCTGACCGCGGGTGGCGAACTGCGCTGGGAAACTTTGGAAGGGGATCAGCTGGACAGCTTTGCTGACGATCACAAATCCGACCAGATCGAAGCCGTTTACGGCCAGTTTGACTGGTCGCCGAGTCCCTGGCTGAATCTGGTCGGCAGTCTGCGGTTTGATGACTATCAAAATTCCGGCTCCCATGTGACTCCGCGGCTTGTCGCCAGCGTATTCGTTCCATCTGGCAAGGTTTGGGTTGGATACGGGCAGGGATTTCGGGCCGCGACTCTCGATGAACTGTACGGGCAGGTCTACAGACGCCAAGGCAAGGACCTTTACCTTGGCAATGATAGGCTTGATCCGGAAACTTCCGGCAGTTTTGAAGCCGGTGCGGAGCTGCACAATCAGCGTGTGCGCAGCCAGCTGGTTTATTTCTATAACCGTGTCGATGATCTTATCAATCTGGTTCAGGTCAGTTCCTCCGGCAGCAACCGAACCTATGAATACCAGAATGTCAACAAAGCCACGACCTATGGTCTGGAACTGGAAACCGGCCTGACCTTGAGTCGGCGGCTTGATCTTTCCGCTCAAGGGACCTGGCTGCAGACCGAAAATGAAGAGACTAACGAAGATCTGTCTGGCGAGCCGAAATGGAAAGGTGAAGTGGCTTTGACCTGGCAGGTTCCATTCGTCGAAATCGAAAGTCAGATCCGCTATCTCTATTTCGGGAACTGTGAGGATGGCTCGGGAGGCAAGCTTGATGGCTATGATCTGGTGAGTCTCTATCTCAGCAAACAGGTGACCGACAGCCTTAAAGTCTATGCCGGCTCGGACAATTTGTTTCAAGAAAAGAACGATTATTTTATTCAGGACCCGCTGCAGGTTTATGCCGGAGTCAACTATCGGTTTTGACAAGCTGTTGAAAACAGCCTGCTAATGATAGACGGATGTCCCCGTGGTACGGGCAAGGAGGGCGTATGTCCCTGATAGAAATCGATAATTTGAGTTATGGTTATACCGAAAAAACGGTTCTTAACGATATTTCTATACGGATTGAAAGGGGTGAGGTCGTGGCGTTGCTGGGTCCCAACGGTAGCGGTAAGACCACCCTGCTTAAGTTGCTGCTGGGCCTGTTTAAGCCCCTTCATGGACAGGTGCGGTTGAACGGTCGCGATATCCACTCGTTCGGAGCCAAACAGTTAGCCAGGAGCGTTGCCTACGTGCCGCAGGTACACCACATGGCTTTTGGCTACCGGGTTCTTGACGTTGTCTTGATGGGACGCATGCCGCACAAAGGGATGTTTTTCAGCTACAGCAAAAGTGACGAAATGATTGCCCTGGAAGCCTTGGAACGGATGGGCATCGCTCATCTTGATCAGCGGCCTTACACGGAGATCAGCGGTGGTGAACGCCAGCTGACCCTGATTGCCCGGGCATTGACCCAGGGAGCGAAAATCTTTGTCATGGACGAACCGGTCAACGGGCTTGATTACGGCCATCAGATCCGCTTGCTTAGCCGCATCGCCGAACTGGCTGCCAGTGGTTATACCTTTATTAAATCGACTCATTATCCGGATCATGCGCTTTGGGTCTCGGACCGGGTGGTGATGCTGAAAGCCGGTCAGGTTCTGGCCGATGGAGCGGCGCAGAAGGTTGTCTGCCGGCAGAATCTGTACGCGCTTTATGACGCCCAGGTTGACGTCCGTGCGGTTGCCGGTGGGGTGGTCTGCATTCCGGAAGCCTTGCAGCGTTGTAACGGTCTGGCGGGAGCCGTCACGCGGTCGCAGAAAACGCCAGGTCCGTTACGACGGGTCGTGGGGCAATAACCCGTTTAAGTTGATTGAGCAGGGAAGGTGTTTTTGGTGGAGGACGTTTTGCGGATATGCAGGGGCATGGTTTGGGGTTTGTTCCTGGTGGGGTTGCTGATTCCAGGGGCTGTGCAGGCTTTGGATGATTCTGTGGGCAAAAAGATCGAAAAACCTGTGGAGCAGGCAATTGTTATTCGCCAGGGGGTGCAGAAACAGGAAGAGCAGTGGCGGCAGGAGAAACAGCAACAACTTGCACGTTATGAACAGGCACAGCAGGAGTTTCAGGCCTTACAGGAGCATTATCAGCAGCTACAGCAGGAACATGGTGTTTTGCAGGACAAGGTTGCTGAAAAGAGCGCAGAGCTGGAACAGATGGTTCAGATCAGTGCCCAGCTGCAACCTTTTTTGCAAGATCTCGTGGCGCGATTGCGCTCCTTTTGCCAGAGCGACCTGCCTTTTCTGGTCACAGAACGGCAACAGCGTCTGGAGCGACTGCAAGAAAGTCTTGACGATGGCGAAACCCCGATCAATGAAAAGCTTCGGAAAGTCATGGAAGCTCTGATGGTTGAGGCTGACTATGGTCGCACCATTGAGGTGACACGGGAAACCATAGTTCTCTCGAATCAGCCGACCCTGGTCGATATCTTCCGGTTCGGTCGCTTAGCCCTTTATTACCAGACCCTGGATGAGCAATCCTGCGGCTTTTTCAATATTGCCGAACAACAATGGCAACCCTTGCCTGCCACCTACACCAGTGATATCCGTACGGCCTTTGAAATTGGCGCAAAACGGCGGCCGGTTGAATTGGTGACACTGCCGCTGGGACGTTTGGTGCAGCCATGATGCGAGTAGGACTTCTTCTGATAACTGCCCTCATGCTGTTGCCATTACCGCAAGTGTTTGCCGAAGACATGAGAGTGCTGCAACGCCAGGTTCTTGAGCAGCGTCGCCAGTTGGAGGAACAGGCTGCGGCCGACCGGCAGGCGGCACGGCTGGAGGAACAGCAGAGCCGTGAACAGATCAGTCATGACAGAGCGACGCTGACCAAAGCAATGGCGGCTTTGCAGCAGCAGTTGCAGCAACTGCAGCAGAAGGCCCAGCACCTGGATAAACAGAACCGTGACTTGGCTGCACAGGATCAACGGCTGAGTTCCCAACTGGCAGCTGCCGACAGTATGGTGCGCGAAGCGGTCGGCGTGATCCGCCTGAATGCTAAGGATGTCACTGCCCTGGTACACGATAACCTGCAGAGCGCGGTCGCTCATCCGGATCTCTCGTTGCTGGAACAAATCGCGGGCCAGACCCATTTCCCGGGGATGACGGATATCCGCCAGTTGGTCGAGCTGATTTTCACCCAGCTGCAGAGCAGTAGCGAAGTTGCCCTGACTCAGGCCGGGATTGTCGATCGCTCCGGGCACGAAGCGCAGGGGCAGGTTCTCACCATCGGCCCATTTACCGCCATTTATGAGCATGATGGTGAGGTCGGGTTCCTTAATTATTCTGCCGCCGGGGGCAATCTTTATGCTTTGTCGCGCCTGCCGAGCGGTCGCCAACAGCGGCAGATCCGGGACTATCTGCAAGGCAAAAGCGCTGCCGTTCCCGTCGATGTAGCACGCGGTGCTGCGCTGCAGCAGCTGACGCATAAGCTCAGCCTGTGGCAGCAGATCCAGCGTGGGGGCCTTCTGGTCTGGCCGATTCTGGCGATCCTGTTCATTGGAATCGTGTTGAGTGGTGAGCGGATGCTGTTTCTGGTGCGTAAACGGTGCAATGGCGACATCCTGATCCGGCAGCTTGATGAGCTGGCGGCAAAGCGGGACTGGCCCGCCTGTCAAAACCTGTGTACCCCGTTTATGAACAAGCCGGTGGCCAGAGTTCTGCAAGCGGGACTCAACAGCCATAAGGCTTCCCGGGAGGATATGGAAGATGTCCTTCAGGAGGCGATCCTCAAGGAGATTCCGCCGTTGGAACGCTTCCTGGCGACGTTGGGCATGCTGGCGGCTATCGCTCCGTTATTGGGACTGCTCGGAACGGTGACCGGCATGATTGACACGTTTCAGATCATGACCCAATTCGGTACCGGTGATCCCCGGATGATGTCTGGAGGGATCTCGGTTGCTCTGGTAACGACCATGCTGGGACTCTCTGTTGCCATACCCATCATGCTGGCGCATACCCTCCTGGGGCGGGCAGTTGATAATTCAATCGCGCAATTGGAGGAAAAGGCTGTGGCTCTGGTCAATATCATGCAGAAAAACCGGTGACTTTCATGCCGGTCTGGTTCACTGAAGCCTTGCTGCCGTTGGAGGATTACCTGGCGACCGGGGGCATGACCATGGTTCCTCTGCTTGGGGTGTGTCTGCTGATGTGGTTTCTGATTATCGACCGGGTGCTGTTTTTCCGTCGTCTGCAACGGCATAAAATGCCATTGGATGTAGCCCTGGTTCATATTCGTGAAAATCGGCTGCCCAATGACCACGATTATCAGGGCCTTATCGCGGTTCTGGTCATGGAATTTATCAGCCGTCGCAACAATAGCAGTGAGGACGGTCCGTTGCTTGAGGCCCTGGTGGCGAAGCACAGTCGCCGGGTGACGGCTTACCTGCCCTTAATCGGGGTCCTGGCTGCGGTGGCCCCGCTTTTGGGGCTTTTGGGGACGGTGACTGGCATGATGACGACTTTTGATGTTCTGTCCCTGTTCGGCACCGGCAATGCCCGGGCCCTGGCAAGTGGTATCTCGGAAGCCTTAATTACCACCCAGAGCGGCCTGCTGATTGCCATCCCCGGACTGTACATGAAAGGTTTTCTGGAGCGGCGGGCCGGAACTCTGCAGCAACGTCTGACCTTGTTTGGTTATTGCCTTAAGCGGCATCTGGGTTGAAAACGGAAGAGTCATGATCAATATCGCCGGACAAAGAAGAGAAAAGCGCGCTCAGGCGGATCTGAACATGACTCCGCTTATCGACATGGTGTTTATTCTATTGATCTTTTTCCTGGTCACAACCTCTTTTGTCAAGGAGACCGGAGTTGAGGTCAACCGACCGTCTGCCGTTACCGCGGTCAGTCAGAATAAAACGAATATCCTGGTTGCGATTACGCCGCAGAACCGGATTTTCATGGATCATCGAGAAATTGATATCCGTGCGGTGCGGGCCAATGTGGAACGCGCCCTGGCTGAAAACCCTGATGGGAATGTGGTGGTGGTGGCTGACCGTGACAGCAATACGGGGATTGCTATCCAGGTGATGGATGGTTGTCGCCTGGCCGGAGCCCGGAATGTTGCGCTGGCAGCACACCAACCCCACGAATGACCTTGCCGGAGAATGTTGATGATGGGCCATGATCAGCAGCTTGAGCTGGTTCAAGTCTGCCGGAACAGAGCCATGTTGCAACTGTGCTGTAGCAAGTTGAAAGCAGGGGCTGTTGCCATTGGCATGACCTTTCTGCTGTTTGCCGTGTTGCCGCTTGCTCTGCATCCGGGGAAGGCACCGATTCTTTCGAACCAGGTTGTGGAACAGATCACGGTCGTCCGGTTGCCTCCGCCGGAACAGTTACCAAAACACCAGCAACGTGCCAAGTCGGCAAGCACAAAACCGAAAGCGGTCAAGACCGTTCCGAAAGAAGCTTTCCACCCGCTGCAACCGCAGGCCTTAACCCTGCCTTTCGCACTGAATCCACAGGTTTTGGATCTGCCCATGGTTCCCGACTTACCAGCGGCGAAATTTCCCGAACCTGCTGGGGATTTTGCTCTTCCGGAGGTGTTCGAGATCGGTGACCTGGATCAACCGTTGGTTGTTCTGGTCCGGCAACAACCCCTTTATCCATTTTATGCCAAACAACGCCGGATCGAAGGTGAGGTCCGGGTCAGGTTTATTGTCAATAAGGAAGGCCGGGTCGAAAACATAACCATTGTCGGCGCCAAGCCCGTGGATGTTTTCGAGGACAGTGTCATCCGTTGTGTCTCAAACTGGCGCTTCCGACCTGGCACCATTGACGGAGTTACCGTTAGCAGCTGGGCAGAAACGACCGTCCGTTTTGTTCTTAAGTAGTTGTCATCCGGAAACTTTGGAACCACGGTGGCTGATTTTGACCGGCGATTTGTCGGACGAAGGGAAATGGAAGGAGGTCCTATGAAAAAATTCATTCTGCTGATGGCTCTGGCGACCTTTCTGCCCTTGGTCCAGGGCCCTGTGGCTTATGCCGCTGACCCCTTTTTTGCTATTCCGGTGCGGGTACGGATGGTGTTGGAAAAAGTTTCCCGGTTGATGGAGCGTCAGGATTTTACCCAGGCCATTGCCCTGCTTGAAAATTTCCAGAGGAAAGGGGCGGGCCTGACCGACCATAAAAAAAACTGGTCTACCCGTGGCTATGATCATCCGTTGATTGATTATTCCCTGGGGAATTGTTATCTGCAGCAGCAGCAATATCGGCAGGCCGCCCGGGCCTATGAACAGGCGCTGAAAAAAAACGACGCTTTGGTCACGGCCTGGCAGAACCTGGCTAATAGTTATTACCAGTTACAACAGTATGACGATGCGGCACGCTGTTTCCTGGCAGTTGCGGGGAGGGAAACCGAACATGCTGCGGATAATCGCTATTATGCAGCGGTCTCCCTGCTGCTGGCCAAACGTTATGATGATGCGGTTCGTCAGTTCGAGCAGCTGTTCGAGCAGCCGCCGCACCAGCTTCCGCTGGCCTGGCAAGAGCACTATGTTCAAGCTTTACTGGCTGCCGGGCAGGGCCGCCGGGCCCTGCCTTTTTTGCAGGAGCTGGTCAAGGAGACCACCAGCGAGGCCAGAATGAAGTGGCAGGAGGTATTGCTTTATCAGTATCTGCAGCTTGGCATGCAAAGCGAAGCCCGGGCCTATGTCAAGAGACTCACCCATGAAAATTGCACTTGTGCCAAATGGTGGAAAGCCCTGACTCATATTGAGCTGGCTGAAGGCAATGACGAAGAAGCTCTGGCGGCCTTGACCATTTACCGGTTTCTGTCTCCCTTGTCCGAAAATGAGAAAAAACTTTGGGCTGATCTCAATCTGCAGCTGAATATTCCCAGCCAGGCTTTGCCCGAATATCACCGGCTGCTGGATGAAAAGCCAGATCCAAAAATTATCCGCAAGCTGATTCTGGCTTATCGGCAACTGGGACAGGATACCCATGCTTTGCAGCAATTGCAGCGCTATGCTCCGGCGACTGAAGATGGTGATTTGCTGATGGTAAAAGCCGACCTGCAGTATTCCCTGGGAAACTATGCAGAAGCGGCAGCGACTTACCGGCAAGTGGCTCACCAGCAGGGCCAAAATGGCGGACAGGCCTGGCTCATGGCCGGTTATGCCGCCTGGCAGAGCGAAGACTTCCCGGCCAGTTTGACTGCATTTGACCATGCTGCCGCAAATAAAGATCAACGCCAGGCGGCATTGGCCGCGATAAATAAGCTGCAGAGTTTGAATTGATGGCCTTGCGCTGGCTCGGAACGGACTGTAGTGGAAACAGAGTGGAGGCCCAGGCAAACTCAAAATGAGACACCTCGGCCTTTTCGTCCATATATGAAATTGGTTCATGTGCAGGTTTGGCGGGTGGGAAGGAAAATATCGTTGAAGAGGATCCGAGCCCGGCTTAAAAAGGTTTGCTGGCCCACCGGACAGCTCCTGCATAAACTTGGATTAGATTTTGTAATATGCTGAATAATAAAGGGAAATTATCTTCTGCGCGAAGACCTGTACGACCTGCTCGGATCAGGGCTGCCAAGGGGAGAGGCTTCCGTCTGAAATGCTATGAAAGCCGTCCTTTTTAGTCTCTCCCGGTATTGTGGCATTCTATTTGCTTTATATGGATGACATGTTGTTTTGTAATCCGCCGGGGTTTTGGTTTCCTGTCGGATTTAACTGGGATGTTTTATTGGAGTGAATTCCGGGATTCTTCGAGTCCGCCGAAAAATCTCGGAAATCGCAGGTTGTGACTGCCCGCTCCGAACCGCTTTCTTCTCTCGTTACCACTACACAAGAGAGCGGGCAGTCACGCTCGTTTTCATCAATCGATCAAATCGATTGCAATCTAATCGTTATCAGCCAAGGAGATCATTATGTGTTTTCGCCCAGGTGGAGTTGAGAAGGCCCAGGAATGCCCCAAATGTGGAAAGAAACTTGCTTCGTTAGGTGGCGTGAAGCAAAAGATTTGCCCGTTCTGTAAAACCCCTCTTGATCAGAAAAAAGAAGACAAATAATCTCGAGTGGATAAATTCGGGAATATGAAGGAGGCCACCCTGAGAGCATAGCGGGGTGGCCTCTTTTTTTTGCTCTGCGATTGGCAGGAGGATGGAGCATGCACAGCGGCAGACCGAAATGAAGCTGGTCGGCAGGGGCAGGACGAATATCCCTCTTGCCAACCCGTTCTGTGGTCGCGCCGCCGGGCCTTGGTTGGTCCTGGCCGCGGCGATGCTGTGGGGAACCACGGGAACGGCTCAGGCTCTGGCCCCTGAGGCCAGTACCCCGGGGGCGATTGCCGCGCTGAGAATGAGCGTGGCCGGGCTGGCTTTGCTGAGTGGTTCCTTGTGGCGAGGCGGTATCCAACTGCGGTCCTGGCCGTTGTGGACCACCCTCTCCGCTGGCGTTTTCATTGCTCTTTATCAATTCAGCAGCTTCTGGGCAATGAACGCGACCGGCGTTGCGGTCGGGACCATTGTCGCCATGGGTTCTGCACCGGTTTTTGCCGGTTTGCTCGAGTACCTGGTCTGGCATCGCACTCCGGAGCGGCGTTGGTATCTATCGACCGTCCTGGCCTTTAGCGGCTGTCTGCTGTTGATGCTGGAATCCGGCAACCTGCAGGTTGATGGCGCTGGTGTGCTGGTCGCATTGGTGGCCGGGTTTTCCTATGCCTTTTATACCCTGCTGATGGCGTTATTGGTGCGTCGGCAGGCTCCGGCCGACGCAACTGCAGCTGTGACCTGCCTGGGAGCGATCTTTCTGTTGCCGCTGCTGTGGCAAAGTGATGTGCAGTGGCTGGCGGAGCCAAACGGCTGGCTGGTGATTCTTCATCTTGGTTTGATCGCAACCGCTTTATCCTATTGGCTATTTGCCAAAGGGCTGGCCGGGGTGAAAACCTCGACGGCGGTGACTTTGACCCTGGCCGAACCGCTGGTTGCAACCTTGCTGGGAATTCTGGTGGTTGGTGAACGGATGACGCTTATGGTGAGCTGTGGCCTGGCGCTGATTTTTGCAGCGCTGGTGCTGCTCCTGTTTTCCGGGACGAAACGACCTGCTGAGTCGTAACCTTGGCGGCTGAATTTTGCCCGGGCAGGCTGCAAACCGCCTGCCCGGGAGGGAGTCTCGATTTAGCCGGTATTTCTGACCCCGGCGGCAATGCCGGCGATGGTGATCATCATCGCCTGGGTCAGAATATGCTGATTGTCCATTTCGGGGACCGCCCGGTAGCGTTTCAGCAGCACGATCTGCATCATGTGCAAGGGGGCCAGGTAGGACGCCCGGCGCCTGATGGAGGCCAGGTTCCAGGGCGCGTCGTGCATCAGCGAATCGCGGCCGGAGAAGTTGAGCAGGAAATCGAGATCAGCTTGATATTGCTTGCGCAGAGCCGCGCCGATCTCATGCAACGGGGCTTCAACCAGGTGTTTTTCGTAGATCGCCGAAATCGTGATATCGGCTTTGGTCAGAACCATCTCCAGCATGCTCAAACGGCTTGAAAAGAACGGCCATTGCCGGGTCATCTCCTGAATAGTCTGCCCTTCCCCTTCCGCGTCCAACTCCTTGATCGCCTGAGCTGCTCCCAGCCAGGCTGGCAGGACCAGCCGGTTCTGCGCCCAGGCAAAAATCCACGGAATCGCTCTCAGGCTTTCAATACTGTCATCTTTTTTCCGCTTTGACGGACGGCTGCCGAGGGGCAGCTGGGCGAGCTCCTGTTCCGGGGTCGCCTGGCGAAAATAACGGACAAAGTCCTTGTTGTCGCGGACATAGCTGCGGTAGTGCTGACAGGCTTTGGCCGACAGTTGAATCATGATATTGCGCCATTCCGGTTTGGGCTGCGGGGGTGGCATCAACAGCGCTTCGAGGATCGCATCAGCATACAGGGCCAGACTCTTCTGCGCCACTTTGGTAGTGCCGAATTTCATGCGGATGGTCTCACCCTGCTCGGTGACCCGGAACCCGCCTGTGAGGGAGCCGGGCGGCTGCGACAGGATCGCCGAGTGAGCCGGGCCGCCACCACGGCCGATGGTTCCGCCGCGGCCATGGAACAAGGTCAGCTTGATGCCGTGTTGGGCACAGAGTCGGACCAGGTTCTCCTGAGCTTCATACTGGGCCCAGGCCGCGGAGAGGACGCCGGCGTCTTTGGCCGAATCGCTGTAGCCGACCATGACATACTGGTGTTCCCCCATATATGTCTTATAGTCGGGGCAGGCAAACAGGTCGGCACAGACCTGTTCGGCATTATTGAGGTCGTCCAGGGTTTCGAAGAGCGGGGCAATGGGCAATTTGAAAGGGACCCCAGCCGCTTTGAGGAGCAGCTGCACCGCCAGCACATCGGAGACTTCACTGGCCATGGAGATGATGTAGATTCCCAGGCATTCCCGGTCCTGGTGGGCGAGCAAGCGCAGGGTCTCAAGAACTTCACTGGTTTCCGGGCTGGGTTGCCAGTCGATGGGCAACAGCCGGCGATTGCTTTTCAGTTCGTTCTTCAAAAAATCCTGTTTCTGCTGTTCGTTCCAGTCCAGATAAGGTCCCAGGCCGAGAGCCTGAGTGATCTCATCAATGGCCTGGGCATGCAGTTCCGAATGCTGACGGATGTCGAGCCGGACCAGGAAAATGCCGAAACAGCGGGCGCGGATCAGAGTGTCGAGGAGGCGACCGTCGGCGACCGGGGCCATATTGCATTCGATAAGGGAACGATAGAGCAGTTCCAGCGGTTCGATGAGCTGGGCGTTGCTCTTGATCACCACGGACTCATCCCATTCACCGGTTTTCAAGCGTTTTTCCAGTTCATTGCGGCTGTCGCTCAACAGGACTCTGAGCTGTTTGAGGACATAACGGTACGGTTCTTCGGCCTGCTCGGTTGCGGCAATGAGTTCCGGGCTGGCCTTGGACATGGACATCTCATCGATGAGCAGCCGCAGGTCGCGCAGAAACAGTTCCGCCGCCTGCCAGCGGGCACGGAGCAGGACCGTTTCGGTGGCTTTGGCGGTGACAAAGGGATTGCCATCGCGGTCGCCGCCCATCCAGGACGAAAAACGGATCGGACAGAAAGTTTGCGGCAGGCTGATGCCGAGTTGCTCATGAATCTTGTTTTTGAGCCCTTTGACAAACCGTGGAACGGCATTCCAGAGCGGCTGTTCGATGACGGCAAAGCCCCACTTGGCCTCATCCACCGGGGTTGGTCTTTGGGAGCGGATTTCGCTGGAGTACCAGCTCTGGGTCAACAGATCTTCCAGCCGTCTGGTGGTGGCCGGGTTGCTGGTGCCGAAGGGCTTTTCACGCAGGCAGTGGTTGATCTCATTGTATTTCTGGATCATGCTGCGGCGGACAATTTCGGTTGGGTGGGCGGTCAGCACCAGGTCAATATGGAGGTCCTCAATAGCCTGGCGAATCCGCACCGGATCAATCCCGCTACCTTTTAATTTGCTGATCAGCCCGGCGCCGAAGACATTGGCATCATTGGTGCTGGCCAACAGCGTCTCCCCTTCATCGGTATTGAAAAATTCCTGCTCGGCAATATTGGCCAGGTTGAGAAATTTGGAGAAGGCCCGGGCGAACACAAACAGATCCTCATCGCTACTTGCTTCGAGTTTTTGCAGCAACGGCGCAAAGGCTTCAACCTCTCCGCTGCGCGAGGATTTCCCCAATTCCCTGATCTGCTCTATTTTTTCAACCATGTCCTGGGTTTTGTCGCGGGCGACGGTTTGCCCCAGCAACGCTCCCAGCTGTTGAATTTCCTGGTGTAAAGGGTCCGGCGATTTGAACATAAGAAGCATCCTTCCTGTTGGTGATGAAGATAAAACCAGTCCAGACGGTTCCGGGGTGGTGTTCATGCGGTTGTTCCCCGAAGGAGTGTTGTCCCGATAAATTATGACACAAGTGGAAGGGTGGTGGGGGCAAAACCCATATTTAGGGAAAAGCTGAAGGGCGCAGCGGTGTGCAGGATCAGTTGCCGAGTTCCTGGAGGTCGAAGACAATCCGCTCACCATGCCGGACCTGGTTGCGCAGCCGGGCCAGCTTCTGGTCGAGGGCCTGCAACTGGGCAACCCCGGCGCGTTCCTCGGTACTGGTCGCAATAATTGCGGCGATTCCGCCGTTGCGGATGACCAGGCGACGGTCGCCGGACAAGGCCAGCAATGGGTCGTGGGTGGCCATCAGCACAATCTTTTCTTTTTTCACCAGCAGTTCCAGGGCGCGCAGGCGATCCACCCCGGCATTTTCGATCTCATCGATGAGCACAATGGGGGATGCGCTGAGGCAGGCCACATCGGCAATCATCAACGCCCGCGATTGACCACCGGAGAGCGCGGTGACCGGCGTGTCCAGGGTGAAGGGTTCCCCGGCAAGGTCGACAGCGGTGGTGAAAATCTGCTCAACCCGGTCGGCGACATCAGTGATCAGCCGGCTTTCAGCATGCATGGTAATAAACTCCCGAACCGTCAGATCCATGACAAAGTTCATGTTCTGCGACAGCTGGGCGATTAGCTGTTGTTCTCCGGACAGCCGCAGCTCTTCGTCAGGAACGGCACCATCAATGAGAATCTGGCGGCCGGACGGGGTATCCCGTTGCGCCAGGCATTCGATGTCAGCAAGTAGGCGGCTCTTGCCCGAGCCGGTTGGGCCAACCACGCAAACCACCTCGCCGGCCTGCAGTTCCAGGTCTTGCTGCTCCGGGGAACCGCTTTTGTCGCGACCGGCTTTGACTGTGATTCGGCGGATGCTGGTCTGCTCCTGCTGTTGCAGTTTTTCCATTTGCAGTAAAAAATCGAGGCACTGCTCGCGCAGGCTTTCAGGAGTCAGGGCAAATTCCGTCAGATGTTCCATGGTCTGGGCGGCCAGAAACTCCTCTAGACAGAGGTCCTGCGGCGGCAGCGGAATCGCCAGGGCGGCGAAAAAATCGTTTAAATAGGGGCGTTCGCTGAGCAACCGCTGCAGCGACTGGTGAAGCAGAGCAGTACGATTCATGAAAAATCCATGGTTTTGATGTTACCAATCTGGCAGTCCGGACCGATACGGGTTTCGCCCAGACAGTAGGAGCAGAGCGCTGCCGGCATGGTAAAGCGCAGCCGCATATCGGTCAAGGTGGTGGCTTCGGCAGCATTTCTGAGATGCCGTTGGAGCAGCAGGTTGCCTTGGCCGGTCAGTCCGTTGACCGGCAGAACCGCAGCCTGGGGATTGACCTGACGGACCCGGAAGGCAAAGACTTCGCGTTCGGCTTGGGAAACGATATCCCCTTTGGTCAGGACCACGACATCGGAATTTTTCAGCATCGGACCGATTTTGCGCGGGGTATTGACGCCGCTGAGATGATCGATGACGCAGAGGGCGAGGACCCCTTTGATGTGCGGTGAGCAGCGGTTGCAGAGGCCTGCGCTTTCGCTGAGCAGTAAATCGAAGCCTTGGCGCTGCCCCCATTGGACGGCTTCTTCAATATTGGCAATGAAAAAATGATCCGGGCACAGACCCCCGGCCAGCCCGGTTTTAACGGTGATGCCGGCTTTGCTGTAACGCAAATGATCATCACTGGTCAGGCAGTCGAATTTGATCACCCCGATCTTCATCCCTTCAGCTCGCAGTGGTTCCAGAGTGCGCAGGATAATCGAGGTCTTGCCGCAGGACGGTGGTCCGGCAACGGTCACCAGTTTCATTGCGCAGCAGCTTTCTGCAGCACGGTGCTGACCAGGGGCAGAAAGACCCGGTCGATCTCCGCGTTGACGGTGAGCAGATCATTGTCGCGAAAGAAGTCCCAGCCCAGCCATTGCAGCGGTTGTTCCTGAACCTCTCCGCCAATCTGTTTGAACGGCACCGGGAAGCGGGCTCCACTCAGCGCCTCGGCCAATCCTGGGCCGGTCAGATAGTCAAGAACCGGCTGCAGAGCCGCGATTCGTGAGCGTTTGACCTGCAGGGTGACCGGACTGGCTAGGGCGCCGTCCGCCGGCCAGATAATCTTGATTCGCTGCTGATTTTTAACCCGATGGGCGAAAAATTCCGGCATCACATAGATGGCGCCAGGGGCCCCGGCATCGATTTGCTTGACCATCTGGGCCGGGTGCAGGCCGCCCAGGACATTCGCAGCAAGCTTCCTAAGACCGGCTGCTCCATGCTTTTTGTAAATGGGGAGCAACACCGCATGGCAGAAGAAATCGTTGCTCCCACGAAGGGTCAGGCTTTCATTCCAGCAGGGTTCAAGAAGGTCTTGCCAAGAGCTTGGCAGAGGGCGATTGCCGACTTCATCGAGGTTGGCGACCATCACTAGCGGGTTGACGCCCAAGACCGAATATTCGCCTTGCGGGTCAAGGATAGCGGCTTGTTGAAATGCTGGGCCGGGGTTTGGGGCACCGTAGCCGATCATTTCTCCGCTAGCCACGAAACGCTGATAAAAGCGCTGCCCGTAAAAAGCGTTGAAGTCAGCGGAGACAATGATGTCGGGCAGTTCGTCGACTGTCTCCAGAGTGTTGATGTAGGGATAGTAGGAGAGTTCCTGATTCACATTTCCCTCGACGGCATAGCGGATGTCGAGGCCCTGGGTTTGTTTCAGATCGCTCAGAAAAGCACTGATCGCCCGCCCGAAGGGTACTTTGAGCCCGCAGGGCATCAATGCCAGCAGGGTCAGTTTTCCCTGCTCGGCAATTGAGCCAAGGCCGGGCGCTTCAAGCGCCTCTTCAGTCTGGACGGCCTCCTGCAGGAGCTTGAGAAAACCCTCCTGATCGATGCCGCGGCTGCGCAAGGCGGTCGCCAGGGTTAGAAAAGGGGCCAGTACGCGTAGCCCTTCTTCACTGACCAGAGCGGCGAGGCCGTGGGCCGTGAATACCTGCCGGGTGGCCGGATAATGTTCAATAATTTCAGCAATTTTTAGATCCATGCCGAGAGCCGGTTGCATAGTTTTCTCCTCTTCACAAAGAGCGATACGGTTTGGTGGGGTGGCGTCAAACGGCAGGAGCGCCTCCGGTTCGGCCCTTTGCATGGGGCGAACCGGAGGTGCGGATAGCTTCAATCGGGTCAGTCAGTTGCCAGTATGACGTTAGATGCTTTGATAATGGCATAGGCTTCTTTGCCAACTGCCAGACCCAGGCGTTCACAGGACTTCTTTGTCAGGATTGAGGTGACTTCCTGCCCCGGCGCGATTTCAATGATGACTTCGACATTGATGGCGCCGGTATCGATGGCTTTCACGGTTCCTTTAATAACGTTACGTGCACTCAGTTCCATAACTTATACCTCATCTTTCGGTTGGGTTGAAGTCTCTTGTCAGCGTAGACAAGTTATTGAAAAAGCCCATCCCTGGTCTTTTTCAAGCCCGGTGGAGAAAAGCGCTGTTTCCTCCACCTTGCAAAATCAATGATTTAGAAAGGCGTCATTGCTTTTGATCGCCCATCCATGGGTTTGGGAGACTGTGTTTCAACAGCCTTCCCAAGCAGCGCGCCAAGTGAAAATAAACGCTATTCTTGGAAAAATCCGCCTTCGGCAGCGCTCAGAAGGTCATGGAAACGGCCTTGACCAGCAAAAAAACCTCTTTGCCGACGGCCAGCTTCAATCGATCGGCGGATGCTTTGGAAATGCGGGCGGCAATCCCGGCGTCGGTGTGGACCAGAATGCTGCGCGCGGTCGATTCTTCCAGTCTGGCAATCTTGCCGGAAAAAATATTCCGGGTGCTGATCTGGGTCGGTTTTTCCAGGGATACGGTTACATCCGAGGCTCTGATCGCAGCGCGGATGGTTTTTTCGCCAGGCCTTTCGTCGGCCAGGATGAAGACGCTACCACCGCTAAAATCAGCTTGTACCACGCCATATTCGGGGTTGTAGTCGGCGATAGTGCATTCAAACACCGACAAATATTCCCCCTCAGTCTCGGTGGTCCCCAGCCCCAGGTATTCCCCGGTCGGTTTGCCGGAACTCTGGATCCGCCCTTTATCAATTCGGATCAACTCGTCGCTCAGACGGAGGATTTCACGCCGGGAGTGAGTCACGTAAAAGATCGGAATATTAAAATGCTCCGGTAGCCGGGCAATATAAGGGAGCAGTTCGTCCTTGCGCTGCGGATCAAGGGAGGCCAGTGGTTCGTCCATGAGCAGGACTTCCGGGCGCATCAGCAGCGCACGGCCGATGGCGACCCGCTGTTTTTCACCGCCGGAGAGTTTGCCCGGCATCCGCTCCAGCAGATGGGCGATGCCAAGCAACTCGGCGATTTCCGGTAACCGCTCAGCGTCACTGTTTTTTGCATAGAGCAGATTGCGACGGACACTCATATGGGGAAACAGCCGGCCGTCCTGAAAGATGTAACCGCAACGGCGCTGCTGGATAGGGCAATCGATCTTGCTGTCGGAATCGAACAGCAGGCGATCGTTGATGAAAATACGCCCTGAATCCGGCGTGCTCAGGCCGGCAATCATATTGATGATACTGGTTTTACCTGAGCCAGACGGGCCGGCAAGTACGGTGATTCCGGTGGTTTCCGAGGTAAAGGAGACATCAATGTTGAACGCCCCGAAGTCTTTTTTCAAACTGACATCAATCATCCGCTGATCCTCTTGGCTGCCCGGCGTGCGATGACCTCGGAACAGGCCAGAGCTGTGACGGAGATGATGATGGCGATGACGCAAAGGCGGGCGGCCATGCCCTCTCCGTCCGGGGTCTGGGTAAAGGAGTAGAGGGCCAGCGGCAGGGTCTGGGTTTCGCCTGGGATATTGGAAACAAAGGTGATGGTGGCCCCGAATTCGCCCAGGCTGCGGGCAAAGGCCAGGACGCTGCCGGTGATGAGACCGGGAATCGACAGCGGCAGGGTGATGGTCAGAAAAATCTTCAAGCGGCCCGCACCAAGGGTGCGGGCCGCTGATTCAAGACCAGTGTCGACGGCTTCAATGGACAGGCGAATGGCGCGAACCATTAACGGAAAGCTCATCACCAGTGAGGCCAGGACTGCGCCTTTCCAGTTAAATGCGAATTGCAAGCCGATGGCTTCGAAGAAGCCGCCGAGCACGGTATTCCGGCCCAGAGCGATAATCAACAGATAGCCGGTCACTACCGGTGGAACCACCAGCGGAAGATGAATTGCCGCATCGACCAGGGTTTTGCCCTTAAAACTACAACGGGCCAGCAGCAGCGCACAGAGCACTGCGGGAATGATCCCCATGGCAACGGCCCAGAGGGCAACCCTGATACTCAGCCAGATGGCATCCAGTTCTTCCGCTGATAAGGTCATTGAGCGACAAATCCGTACTTTTCAAGAATTGATTTGGCTTTGGCGGTTTTCATGAACTGCAGGAACTTTTCCGTTTCAGCTGTCTTTTTCCCTTTGATAGCACAGATCGGGTAACGGATCGGCGTATGGGATTCTGGAGCAAACGTATAAAGGATCCGGGCCTTTTTCGATTGCATGGCGTCGGTTTTATAGACAATCCCGAAATCGGCCTGGGCAGTGTCAACAGCGTTCAACGCAACCCGCACGTTGGGATATTGCGCCAGCTTTTTGCGGATTTTATCCCATAATCCATAATAATCAAGGGCTTCTTTTCCATACATGCCAGCCGGGACGTGGGTCGCATCCCCCATGGCCAGGTAACCTTTGTCCAGCAATTCCGGCAGCTGCATGATGTCGCTGACGGTTGCGTTATTACCCGGCCCGGCAATCAGTACCAGGGCATTGGCCGCCATGATGGCATCCGTCCCCGGTTCGACCAGTTGTTTCTCTGCCAGCCATTTATACCATTTGACGTTGGCTGAGATAAAAATATTGGCGTCAGCGCCGGCATCGATCTGTCGTGCCAGGGTCGAGCTTGACGCAAAAGAGGTCAGGAACTCGGCGGTCGTGCCACTCTCCTGGCGATAGGTGGCGATGAGTTCCTGAACCGCATTGGTGGTAGATGCGGCGGCAAAGACGTAGACTTTTTCCTGAGCGTAAAGCGGAGAACTGCAGAGCATGGTCAGTAAGGCGGTCAGCAGCAGGCGGCTAAGTTTTCGAAACATTTCAGGGCTCCATTTCAGATTTGAAGGGTACAGAGAAATTCGATATTTTGGAAGGTATAACGTCAAGAATAGCGATGTCAATAGAAATGTTGTTGTTTCCTGATGGGGCAATCCCATGAAAAGGGTCGGCAATAAAAACCTGATAAAAAGGGTAATTGGAAGGATGTTGTCAGTGGGGCTGGCGGTAGTCGCGGTCACAAAACCCGGCAACTGCGCCTGGCGGAGTTGCCGGGATGAATTAAGTGGAATGGGAGAACCCCTTCGCCGGGGAGGAATAGCGGTCGTCGGGGTGGCTGCCAACAGCGGCTGTTGGCAGGGGGGCGGCCTATTTGAGAATCATCACGTTTTGGGCTTTAAACAGCGCCGTGACCTCGTTATCCTCCTGCAGATCCATGGAGTCAATGCTGGCTGCGGTCATGGTGATATAGATATTCTGCCCGCCGGGCAGGCGGATTTCGACTTCTGCGGAAACGCCGGCAGTGGTGATCCTGCTGACCTTGCCGAACAGCCGGTTGCGGGCGCTGACCGCCAGATTACGGCCATCCCCTTTGAGCAGGGAGATACTGCTTTCATGGACCAGGGCATAGGTCCGATCGCCCTGATTCAGGGCCAGCCGCTTGACGCTGTCCCGGGTGACGACTGCCGCGAGCATATCCCCGCCGCGTAATTTCAGGCCTACCGTGGCGTTGACATCACCGGACACAATCGACTGGACATGACAGCTGAACAGGTTCTTGGTACTGGCCATGAAGAAACTGATGCCGGTGCGTTTTTCGTCTTCCAACTGTTCCAGGGTCCGGTCCCGGGCCTCGGCCAAGTTGTAAAAGGTTTTGATCAGTTCGCGGGCAAACGGGGTCAGGGTTGAACCGCCTCCCTGTCGGCCCCCGGTCACTTTGATCACCAGCGGTTCTTCGGCTAGGTTGTTCATCTTATCAATGGCATCCCAGGCTGCTTTGTAGCTCATACCGACCACTTTGGCCGCTCTCGACATGGAGCCGGTTTCCTCGATCTTTTCCAGTAATTTGATCCGTTTGGCATCAAATGAACTGTATTCGCTTTTCAGCCAGAGTTTGACGTCAGTTTTCATAAACACTCCTGCAGCAGTATTGATCCGGCGCTCGAAGAGACGATCTTATCATGTTGAGGCGAAAACGGAAGCCCTTGATTCGCCGTGTTCCAACTGCGACGGTTGCCGGAAAACAAACAGAATCCTCACCGAAACCTCACAAAAACTCTCCATACAGGCCCTAACATTGTTTCTTTGTCTTGCCTATTTTTTGCTGGAGAAAACGTTTTGCCGAATCAGCTTGCTGAGCAGAATACCGCTGTGCAGCGCGATCTGTTCATTATTGATGGTGCTGCCCCCTTCTTTGCCCCTTTTATCGATGGAACCAGAAAAAACTGGTCCAAAGCTCCGTTACATGCTCTGCAGCAGCACGGTCAGATCCCGGCTGAAATTGCCGAGCGGATCTGCACCGAGCTGACCGGCTATTGTCAGCGGGTGCGCGAGATCGGTTATACGGCCATCACCTTTGACGATCTGGCCCACCTCACCCTGTTCGATTTTTATCCCTACCTGCTCAGCCGGACCGTCCATGCCTACCAGCAACTGTTCAGGCGGGTGTTCGCCATTGCCCGCGCCGCCGGGTTGCAGATCTTTATCACCACCGACCTGATGTTCTGGAACCGTTTTATCGAAGCCCGGGTCCGTGGTCGCGGGGCTGACCGGCGTCTACGCGAGCTGTTTGTCGAAGCGCTGGAGCGCCTGTTCGATCTGTTTCCCGAGGTGGCCGGAGTGGTGACCAGGATCGGTGAGGCTGATGGTATCGACGTGGAATCGCTGTTCAAAAGCCGCCTGCATATCCGCACCCCTCGCCAATGTAATCGTTGGCTGAAGGAAGCGCTGCCGGTTTTTGAAGCGCACAATAAATTACTCGTTTTTCGAACCTGGGGGCTGGGGGCCTATGCCATCGGCGATCTGATCTGGAATGAAACCACTGAAAAGCGGGCTTTCGCCGCTATCGATTCCCCCGCGTTCGTGGTCTCGCGCAAATTCGGCACGGCCGACTTCTTTCGCTATCTGCCCCTGAATCCCCGCATTGTTGAATCGCAACATCCGCAGATCATCGAGCTCCAGGCCCGGCGTGAATATGAAGGGTTCGGAGCCTTCCCCAATTATGTCGGTCGCCAGTATCAGGCCTACCGGGATCAACTGGCCCGTTGCGAAACCCTGCGTGGAATCAGTGTCTGGTGTCAGACCGGGGGCTGGTCCCATTTTGATCGGCTGACTTTTCTGGAGAATTCTTCTCCCTGGAATGAATTGAACGCCGTCGCCGCCCTGCAGTTGTTTACCTCCTCGGCATCGGCAGAAGAGATCCTCCGGCGTTTCTGTCAGCAGCGTTTTCCTGCCCAGGATGTCGAGGGGGTGATCGAACTGGTCGGACTGTTTGATCAGTTGCTCGACCAGCTCTGGTACTTTGCCCCCTTTGCCTGCAAACCAATCTGGTTTCGGCGGTTGCGGGTGCCGCCTTTGCTATGGATTTTTTGGGATACGGTGATCGTCAACCGGGCGTTGCGGCTGGTGTTTCGGGCCTACCTGGAGGATCCCGAAGAGATCCGCCGCAGCGATAAACAGCAGCGGGTTCTGATCGGTCGGATGCGCCAGTTGATCAAGCAGGTCGGCATTGAGCAGGACGGCCTGCAGTTGGGAGCGGACAGCCTGCGGATGCTGTACACACTACGCCGTTTCTATCTTGGCAAAGGGGGACCCAAGCGGGAGCAGAAGATTGCCGCCCGGTTGACGAAATACCACGCCCAGCATCCGGCCGGTTTGCAGGTGGAATGCGACTTTTCCCCATTTCGGCTGCGCTGGGTAACCACCGGCGCGCTGTTCGGTACCTTCATGCGTCGCCAGGCGCGCTATCGGCTGGTTGATCGGGTTCTCCTGATTCCCCTGACCGGCTGGTTCTTTCCGGTTCTTAAGCGTTGGCAGCGCCACCGGATTCCAGACCTTGCAGATCGCCAGGCTTTGGGTTTGGAACTATTCTTTCGTTAGCCGGATCAGCAACTCTGCTCTTCGATCTTCACGGATGTCCGGGAAAATGACTCTGCGGAGCAAGAAGTCGAGTAGCATTGGCAAGGAATTTCCTGTTACTGTAATCTCCTTTGACAGTTTTTAAGTTATCACCACATTGTAACAGGGAGGTTTGCCATGGACTATGATCTTTCCCTTCATGCAGCCCGGGTGCTGGGTTGCCTGGTTGAAAAAGAATTAGCCACACCGGAGTATTATCCGTTGACCCTCAATGCCCTGGTCAGCGCTTGCAATCAGAAATCGAATCGTGATCCGGTGCTGAGCCTGACCGATGACGATGTCCTCGCCGCGTTGGAAGAACTGCGCCAGGAACAACTCAGCTATAAATCTTCCGAGGGGGTGCGGGCGGTCCGTTTTTGCCATAACCTGCCCGGGGCGCTGAAAGTGGAGGAGGAAGAACAGGCGATTCTCGCGGTCCTGCTGCTGCGTGGTCCGCAGACCCAGGGAGAACTGCGGACCCGCTGCGAGCGCTTGCATAATTTTGCGGACCTGGCCGCTGTGGAAGCGGTGCTGCAAGGACTGCAGGAGCGTACTCCTGCGCTGGTGACCCAACTGCCACGGCAGCCCGGGCGCAAGGAGCATCGTTACGCCCATCTGCTCAGCGCGCAGGAAGCGCTGCCGGAGAACCAGGCCGCTGGGGAAATCCTGCCCGTCAGTCGGCAGGATCGGCTCAGTGAGCTGGAAACGGAACTGGCTGCGGTCAAAGTGGAACTGGCGGATCTGCAAGAGCAGTTCGCCCGCTTCCGGGCTCAATTTGAATAATACCGACAGTCTGGAATAACCGCCGGCCGGGCCTCAATTATAGAGCGTGGGAATATAATCTTTTCAAGCACCCGCTATAATGCGGATTGTTGCCGAGCTGTTTGCAGATATTCCGGAGTGCTGCGTTTGGCCGGATCCGGCAACGTGGGAATTTTACCTGCATTAAGCAACATCTGGCCGGTTTTCTTGAGACTGGCCAGAGTGTTCGCATCCAGCTTCAGTGCATAAACGTGTCTCTGCATCGCCTGCTCAGTCAGCTGTTCATTCAAGCCGGTTTTCCGGGCGACGATTGCTGCCGCCTGGCGGGGATTGTTGTTGATAAAGTCGACAGCTTTGGCCATGGCGCGAAGGAAACGGACGGTTTGCTGTTGGTGTCGGCTGATATAGTCGCTGCTGGCAAGCAATAAAATGGGGTAGTCGTTGCCCAGCCCGGAGAGGTCGCAAAAAGCGTTGCCGCCTTGCTGCTCGGCCAGAGACGGCGTCGGTTCGCTGGCGCAAATGGCATCCACCGACCCTGCGGCCAGGGCCGGAGCCATATCAATCGGACGCATGTCGACCAGTTTCAGTGAACTTAAGGCGAGTTGATGGGCCTGTAAATAGCTGAGCAGGCCACCGTAGGTTGAGGTGCCTTTCTTGACGGCCAGGGTGAGTCCTGCCAGTTCTGCAGGGCTGTGTAGCTGCAGGCCGGCTCGGGTGACGATCCGATGGCGGCCTTCGCCACCGCCATGGCTGGCGAGAATAGTCAGGCCGGGATTGCGGGTCAGCAGGATCAGTGCGGCGGTGTCACCCATGGTGCCAATGGTGGCCGCTCCTGAATAAAGGGCCTCAGCGGTAGCGGAACCGCTGGAAAATCGGAACGGCTGCAAGGCAACGCCGAACTCTGTGAAGTATCCCTGGTCTACCGCAATGATACTGGCAGCATCGGCAATACGGTCCTGATAGGCAAAGCCCAGCTCATCGGCAGCCTGGGCGCTGTGCAACAGACCGAGACTGAGCAGCATGGTTAACAACAAACGCTTCATTTCAAAAAGAACCTTTCAATAATCAGTTTCTTTTTTGTTCCGGAACAACTCGCGCCAATTCCTTGAGGGTGGTGCGCAGGCGGAGAATGGTCCTGCTCAGTTCCTTGGCCGTCCGGCTGCGTGGCTGGTCGCGCGGGATACTGACTTCGCTGTAGAGGCTGGCCGGAGGCTGACCCATGATAATGACCCGGTCAGCCAGGTAGGCGGCTTCCTCGACGCTGTGGGTGACGAACAGAACCGTCTGTTGCTGGTTGGCGCAGATTTGCAGGAGCTGATCCTGAAGGTGCTCGCGGGTCTCGGCATCAAGGGCGCTGAACGGTTCGTCCATCAGCAGCAGGCGGGGTTTGAGGGCCAGCACCCGGGCCAGTGCGACCCGCTGTTTCATGCCGCCGGAGAGCTGATGAGGATAGGCCTCCCCGGAACAATCGAGATCGACCTGGGCGAGACTGTCCGCGACGATCTGCTGGTGCCGGGCACGCGGAATAGCAGCGGCTTTCAGCCCCAGCTCGATATTCTGGCGGATGTTCAGCCAGGGGAACAGGGTCGCCTCCTGAAAGACGACGCCGCGTTCAGGACCCGGGGTGCGGACCGGCTGACCGGCAAAAGCGATCCTCCCCCGGTCCGGTTGGATGAACCCGGCAATCAGGTTGAGCAGAGTCGATTTGCCGCAACCGCTCGGCCCGAGAATACAGACGAACTCCCCTGTGGCGATGCTGAATGAAATGTTTTCAATGGCTGGCGCCGGGCCGGCTTGTTGCTGCGGATAGGCTTTACTGACGTCAGCGACCTCAATCAGCATGTTCAGCTCTCCCTTTTCAGTCCCCAGAGTTCGACAGTTCTTTTCTCCAGGGGGATAAACAGCACGCGTTCGACGATCAGCCCGATGACGCAGATCACGGCGATGCAGACAAATGCCCCGGCGTAGTCGAGAGTCCAGCGCGACTGGATGATGGCGTAACCCAGGCCGGTGCCGCTTCCGACGATCATTTCGGCCGCAACCAACACCCGCCAACTGTTGCCCAGGCCGATGCGCAGCCCGCTCAGAATATGCGGCAAGGCACCGGGCAGCAGGACGTTGAGAAACAGCATCCGATTGTTCAGACCGAGCATCTGTGCGGCACGGATATACATCTCATCGACCCGTTTGACGCCGCCGGCCACGTTGATGGCGACCGGGGCCAAAGCGGTGACCGCAATCATGAACAGAGTGGCGCCGTTACCGAGGCCGAAGATGAGAATGGCCACGGGAATCCACGCCAGCCCCGGGATGAGCTGGAGAACATGGATTGCCGGCATGAACAACCGTTCCAGCGCATTCCACCGGCCGCAGGCCATTCCGAGCAGCGCTCCACTGCTGCCGCCAAGCAGAAACCCGCCGATCCAGCGGCCCAGACTGGTGCCGATATGGCTGTAGATGGAGTGGTCGAGAAACGGTTTCCCGGCCAGCATGGCGAATAATTTCAGCAGGGTCTCGAGCGGGGTGGGGAACGGCACCCCGCGCAGTCCGGTCACCAGCAGGGCAACCGTTTCCCAGCTCAATACCACCAGCCCCAGCGCGGCGCAACTGAACAGCAGGTTACGATAAGAGCACCGGCTGCCCGGCTTCGACTGCTGCAGCGTCGGAACCTGCAACAGCAGCCTGCTTGAAGTTTTGTCGCCGGCCGTACTCATGGAAACAGCGGGCAGCGTTTGCCGGCGCAGTGATCAGTGTTTCTGAACTGTTCACACTGCAATGGTGCCTGGGCCGGAATCGGGTGTTCCAGCATCTCCGCGGCGATCAGTTCCGCCTCCTTGAGAGCCGTCCAGCAGTCGCGCTGACAACAGCGGCTGAACGGCTGCTCGGCAATTTTCTGCGCAACCCGGATAACGATTTTCTGCACCGCCTGCCGGGTTTCTCCTTTAAACGGAGATGCTTCAATAATCACTGAAAATGCAATCCCGACCCCAATAGCTGCACCGTCAACGCCGAAGAAGGAGCAGGACGCACCGGGAACCAGAATTCCCCGGGAAATCCCGGTGATGATCTGTTCGTCGCTGATCTGGCCACCGTTATTGCGATAGGCGGCCAGCAGGATCCCCGGGATCATCGGGTGATGATGGGGGCCATGGGTCGGAAAATCAGGATGGGCGCGCAATTCCTTGAAGATTGCGATGACATCCTTCTCTTTGGTGGTCAGGCAGGCCTTGGTGATGATATCGGCAGCGGCATGAATATGGCACTGATCGCAGACGAAATGACCGTCTTCGCAACAGCTTTCCACCCGTTTTTCCTGGCCGCAGTACTGACAGGCCAGGACCTTCGGCTCGGTCAGAATCACGATCGGTTTGCCGCAAATCATACAGCCGGACTTGTGGCTGCTTTTGACTTCCGGCCGCGGGGTGGTCGAGGCGTTGCAATCGGGCAGGCAGCAGCAACTCATCTCCTGTTCCAGGTTGGTGACCCGGCCTTTATCATCCAGCAACATGAAGTCATCACTCAGCCGGGTGTGCGGGGCCAGCTGCACCCGAGTGGTCTGGCCGCGGCTGATCAACTGGCCGCTGTCGGTGACTACCCCGGCAAAGGGGCCACGATAAATCAGGGTGGTTGCGGTACTCGGCCCCGGTTTGATCGCCTCATAGGTCAGGGAATAAAACGGGTAGCCTTTGACTTCGCGATAGAGGAAACGTTTGACGATTCTGACCTCTGTAAAGCCGAAGTCGCTGAGGATTCCGAACAAATCATTTTCATGCATGGCTCCGCCGATACATTCGCCGCGCAATTTTTCATTGATACGGATGTGCAGAGGAATATCGGTTGCAGTGACGATGTCCGAAATCAGGATCCGCCCGCCGGGTTTGAGAACCCGGAAGATTTCCTGGAAAGTACGCCGTTTGTTGATGGACAGGTTGATGACGCAGTTGGAAATCACCACATTGCAGTGATCATCGGGCAACGGGATCTGCTCCAGAAAGCCTTTTTTGAATTCGACATTGGCATAGCCCAGGTTTTCGCCAACCTGCCTGGCGGCGCTACGTGCCCGGGCCAGCATGGTGTCTGACATGTCGATACCGTAGACCTGACCGGTTGAGCCGACTTGACGGGCGGCAATAAAACATTCCACGCCGGTCCCCGAACCGAGGTCAACCAGGGTTTCTCCGGCCTGCAGGTTGCAGTCCATGACCGGGCTGCCGCAGCCGTAACTGCGCACCCGGGAGCTTTCCGGGATATGCTCGATCAGCTCGGTTTCATAGTGAACCGGGTTGACAATATCTTCATTCACCTCGTCCGCAGCCTGGGAATAAAAGGATCTGATCGAAGCATGGCCGTCACGGTCCGAAAGGGAGAGCACGCAGTTGGAATGGGTCAGGCCGACTTCGGAGCCGCTTTCGTCGCATTCCTCAATCCGTTCTCCCATCCGGGCGAGCAAGCCGATGGCAGTGGCGCCTGCGGCAGCGCTCTGTTCCGCCTCCCGGCTGAGCAGGTACAGGGCCAGCTGGCGGTAGAGGGGCAGGTAGGGATCCTTGCCGACGAATTCTCCTGCGTAGATATAGCTGTGGTCCAGATCGCCGCCACCGATCAGAAACCTGAGCGGATCGTCGGCCAGGCTGTTGCAATTGACCACGGACAGGGCGCGGATCTGTTCCATGAGCGGACTTTCCGTCCATACCCGGCGCAGTCCGTCGGCCAGGCGGCCGCAACACAGGGAGGATTCATAGACGCTGGCCGGGGACGGATAGATGTTGCCGTCAGGCCCGACGGTCAGGCTTTCCCAGCAGGAATTGCTGAGATCCATGCGGATGCCGGGAAAATTGAAAACCTGGCTTTTCATGATATCGAAATTGTCGATGGTAACGCCCAGCTTGATTGCCAGTTCGTAGGCGGCACAGGCGTGACGGAAAATCTCCTGCGGTGGCACAAACAGGCTCTGTTCCGCCTTCCCCTTGATGAACAGCCACATGAAATGCAGGTTGCTGATCCCGTGTTCGGCCGCAAAGCGGACGACTTCGACCATCTCCTGAACATTATTTCGGTTGACGGACATGGACAGGGTTGCGTTGAGCCCGGTTTGCCGCAGCTGGTGCAGGGTTTGCTCCAATTCGGCAAAGCTGCCCGCGCCACGCAGGGCTTCGTGGTTTTCCCGCAGGCCGTCGATACTGATCTGAAAATGCAACCGGGTGCGATCCTGGCGCGACAGCCAGGAGTCCAGGGAAGACAAGGCCCGCCCGTTGGTGAGGATGACGATATGGCAGGCGGCATCCTGCAGAATCCGTTCGCAGATCTCGCTGAAACGGGGGTAGATGAGAGGCTCGCCGCCGGTGAAATAAAAAATCCGGCAGCCCAGAGCATAGGCCTGATCGACCGCCGCACACAAATCCTCATAGGGCAGTTCCGCAGCATCTCCATCGCCGGATGCGAACAGACAATGGCTGCACTGCATATTGCAGCGATTGGTGATATGCAGCCAGCATTCTTTCAGCTCCGCCAGTTGCTTGACCTCGGCTCGGCCGCGTAATGGGGTTTGCTGCTGGTGGGAAAAGCGTTCCTGCAACTGGGCAAATGCATAGCTTTGCGCCTGGTCCAGGGCTAACGGCTGCTGTTCCAGCTCAGCACTGATGGCCGCGGTCGCCTGCTCGGAAGCGATAAACCAGTCCGGTTGCAGCGGGTCGACAAAGATGGTTGTCCCCTCGAATTCAAGGGGTTGATAACGGGAAAAATAGCTCATGGCCTGATCCTTACTGTGGGGCTGACGCTGTTTGCATAACGGCGCTGATTGCAGGAATACGGTCGATCTTGCCCAAGTCTTTAAGATAGTTGGCAGTCATGTGCAGACTGTCTTGATCCTGTTTGGTAAAGCCGATGCCCCAATTCAATTGATAGGTGCAGCGGCGTTGTTGCGGTTCCGGCAGACCGATGGCAGCGGCAAGGATTTTAACGGCCTGATCCGGCTGTTGCTCCATGAAACGAATAGCTTTGGACAGCGCCCGCAGCAAGGCATCCATCTCATCCCGGCGCTGCTCCAGGGCAGTCGCCGAAGCGGCTACCAGCAGCGGAAAGCTGTTGTGCAGGGCGCTGAAATCGGTCAGTTCATGAACCTGATCGCCGGCCGTGGCTTCAACATTGCTGGGCCAAGGTTCGCTGCCGGCCATGGCATCGAGTTGGCCGGTCTGCATGGCTTGGGGCATATCCAGCGGACTTAAGGACACAAAGTGGATTTTACTCGGTTTCAGCCCGACCTGTCGGCACCAGGCCAGAAACGCGCCATAGGTACTGGAGCCCATCTGAATACCGACCCGGGCTCCTTCCAACTGCTGAATGTCGGTGATGTTACGGCGGGCGATGACCCGGTGCATTTTACTGCCGCCACCATAACTGGCCAGCAGCCGGACATTGTGACTGCGGGAAGCGGCGATCAGAAAGGGAGCGTCGCCCATGGCGGCCACATCCGCAGAACCGGTCAGCAGGCTTTCGGCCGCAAGGATGCCACCGCTAACCAGTTTGACCTCGACCTTGAGTCCCTCTTCCGCAAAATAGCCGTTGGCTTTGGCAATGATGAAGGGCTCGTAACAGACTTTGTTGGAATAGACAAGTTTCAGCGTTTTCGGGGGTGCTGCGGCGTAGGCGGCGGTTGGGCCGCTGGCCAGGAGTATTCCCAACAGGCTGACGAATAGCGATAAGTGGCATAAATTTTTCAATGGGATGTCCTCTAAAATGCCGGTTTCCGGGTTCACCGCGCGACCGCTTGAGTATGATGACCAGGCGGTCTCGCGTGATCGGTGCAGAAGCAGTTCCAGGCGCCTGATACCGTTTTTTTATACCAGCGAGTAGTCGTGTACTGGCATTGTTGGTGTGCCCGCGGGCACACCAGGTTCAATGGCAAGGCAATTGCTGGATAAATGCGAATACGCTGCCGCGGTCCGATTCAGAGAATCTCCAAACCGAGTTATGAGGAGAGGCTGAGTGTCCGGGCTGCGACAAGCAAAAAATTACTATGGCAGAGCTGTCGGAAATGGCGGAGGGAGCGAACTGAACAGCGGTTCGGGAATGCGATTGGGTGGAAACAGGGTCTGGTTCAAAGCATGGCACTGCTGGCAAAGTGCTGCGCCACACCACTGGCGGACCAGGCGGATGAGTAGGCTGGCAGTGCGTCGCGCATCGGCGATGCGGTCGATATCGCCGCGCATAGTCAGCTGGTAGAAAGTCCGGGCAGAGGTCTGCAGCCTGTTCAGCAGTTGTTCGAAAAGATTGGGCTGTCGCCAGGGGAGGTGATCGAACAGGGGGATATCTGCCCGGGTCAAGGCGGCCAGATAAAAACCACCGTCAAAGGTCGGCCCGATGACCAGTTCTTCCCGCCCTAAGGCCTGGTGGATATCGCCAGCCGTCAGGGTTGGGATATCGCCCCCGACGGCGACAATTCGCTGGTAGCCCAGCGCAAAAGCGTCCTCCAGGGCATATTTGAAGCGGCTGTTAAAATCATGGCCGCGTTCCGGCAGATCAATGGCGTTGTCCAAGAGCGGGACCGTGCCGTTCTTGACGACGAGAATATCAATATCCTGAAATTCTCGGACCACAGCAAAGGTTCGGGCCAGCAGCGCCTGATGGATGGACTGGTCCATCTGGCTGCCGAAGCCGAAACGTTTCCGCTCCTTGCGATACTCCTGAACAAACAGCAGGATGGCTTGGCGGTTGGTTGCTGTGTGCTGAATGGACATGTTTTTGTCGATCCGTGTCTTCCTGCTGCAATCAGTTCAATTTTGACGGGTCGACAGCAGGTTGCTGGTTCGGTTCGACACCGGACTGAGTCAGGTTCACCTTGGAACCTTTGGGCATGCTCGGCATTTCTTTCGGAGCCATTTTGTTAAGATTGACATCCTGGACGTCGATCTGGACTTTTTTTGCTTCAGTATCCCAGGTAATGGCAATATCGATGGTGGCCTGAGTGTCCTCGTTTTCCATCCGCAGTTCGGTGTCTTCCCTGGTCACTAGAAGCTTCTGAGCGAAGCTTTCAATCAGGCGGAACACTTCGATGTAGTTAATCCCATTCTGGGTGAGTTGTTCAATGGTTTCTTTCTTCATTGAAATATCGACTTCGTTGTCCTCAAATTTACTTTTAAACATCGGCTGTCCTTTCTTAAGGTTGCGAAGAGAAAGCTAACAAACTATTCAGTTTCCATCCAGAAACGTTTTTTTCCGCGGTGGCAGACACAAGTCTGTCCCCGGCTGTTACGGGTAATGCAGGGACTCCCTATCAGCCCCCTATTTGCGACATGGCGAAATTATGGTGCTCATACCCTTCCAGGGACATGCCATGCTGTTTCGGTTTTTTCAGGACTGATTCTTCCAGCAGATGGCTGATCATGGCACGGTCGCCACTTTCAAGCCAGGGATTAAGATCGATTTCCTGGTCGGAGAACAGACACCCTTTGGCCTTGCCCGTCGAGGTAATTCTGATCCGGTTGCACTGGGCGCAAAAATGTCCGGAGACGGCGGTAATGATGCCGATAGTCCCTTTTGCCCCAGGGATGCGAAAATCTCTGGAAGGACCGGCATAGGCCCCCTTGTCGGCTTCTTCGAGAGGGTAGCGGGTGGAGATCCGATCAAGAATTTCCTGGCCGGAGATCCATTGCCGCTGCCAGCCGGGTTGCTTCAGGGTCGGCATGTATTCAATGAAGCGAATGGAATTGCCGCGTTGCCGGGTCAGTTCCACAAAGTCGAAGATTTCGTCGTCGTTGATGCCGCGCATCGCGACGATATTGATTTTCGGTGCCGGGAAACCAGCTTTTTCTGCAGCATCCAATCCCTCCAGGACCATTTTCAGTTTGCCACCGCGGGTAATCGTTGCGAAACGGTCGTCCTGTAGAGAGTCAAGGCTGATGTTCAAGCGTTGCACACCCGAAAAATAAAGATCCCTGGCCATTTTGGGTAATAATAGGCCGTTGGTCGAAATGGCCAGGTGGTTCAAGCCGGGGATGCCCGATAGGCGGGCTAAAAACTGTATGATTCCTTCCCGGACCAGCGGCTCCCCGCCGGTAATTCGGATTTTTTCAATTCCTAGCCCGACGGCGGCTTCGGCAATCAGGTGAAGTTTTTCATAGGAGAGGATGTCGTCATGACTGCACGAGCCGACCCCGGATTCCGGCATGCAGTAAAAGCAGCGCAGATTGCAGCGGTCAGTGACAGAAAGGCGCAGATAGTTAATTTGACGTCCGAAGGAATCGATCAGTTTCATGTTGTACCTCTTTTCATGCTGCGGCCCGACGGGAACTGGCGAACGAGCCGACCGAGAGAGGAAAGGTTCAGATTATTTCAATCATTTTCTTCTTCCAGTTGTGGCTCCATCAGGCTGCCGCCGAGTAAACGAGTTTCTTCCAGGTACTCACCGAGGGCGTAGTAGGCTCTTTCGCAAGCACTCCCGATCAGCGGATCGATTTTCTGTGCGCAAGGCAGGCCGTTTTCACCGAGGGTATGCTCATCTGCTTTGACATCCAGAACCTGCCCAATAAATTGGGTGTGCGAGCCGATGTCGAGCATATGCAGTAGTTGGCATTCCAGAATTAGGGGAAAGTCCTGCACATAGGGAGCATTGACTACGGTGCTGTGTGCCGCGGTCAGCCCGCTTGCGGAAAATTTATCTGTCGTGATCCCCGACACCATCCCGGCAAAGTCGGTTTCAACCAGATGATCGCGGGAGGGGATGCTGATGGTAAAGGCCCCGTGATCCATGATATTGGTGTAAGTGGCGCGGGTTTTTTTGACCGAAATGGAAATGCAGGGTGGCGTGGTGCAGCAAATCGCTCCCCAGGCAACGACCATGATGTTGGGCTGTTCATTGCTGCCGTAACTGCCGACAACCCAAACCGGAGAGGGGATCGCCAACGCTTCTGCTCCAAGAGATATCTTCATACGCCCTCACTTATCGGCTCAAACTCGAAGGTTAGGCCATCGGTCGCCAGCCGGACCTGCGGCTCGGTAGCGATCAGGTTGTTTAAATCGCGATTGGTGACCGGTTGACTGTAATGCATGGCCAAATGGGTCAGGACGGTTTCTTGGGCACCAAGATGATTGCCGAGAGCGATCGTCTGCGGCAGAGACATATGGCTGTCCGGGAACCAATTGTCATGGCTGAACGTGGCATCGCAGATGAACCAGTCGAGGTTGCCCAGCAGTTTTTGGGGTGTCTCGTCAAGACCTGCGGTGTCCGGAAAGTACGCGAGTTTACGTTGTCCGCTTTCGATCAGAAAGCCGGCGGTTTCAATGCCATGCCGCGCCGGCAGGGGGGTCAGCGTGAAATCGGCAAAACGACAGGGCTGGTAAAATTGCCAGGGGGTGACCGCAAAAATCTCCAGAATGTCGGGAAATGCCTCGGAAAACCTGCTGACTGCGCTTGGCGGCAAATAGAACGGGATTGGCTCTTTGCGGTCGAGTTTGACATAATATTCCAGTTCGCCCAGGCCGCCGAAGTGATCAAAATGCCAATGGGTCAGAAAAATCGCATCAATGCGGGCGATCTGTTCCCGCACCAGTTGGCTGCGCAGGTCCGGAGAACAATCGATCAAGGCACACTGGAGACCAGAGCGCAGCAACGCACCACTGCGGGTTCTGATCAGGTCGGGATTTTGCCTTGCTTCCTGGCAGGCGCAGCAGTCGCAGAAAAAAGAGGGTACGCCTGGTCCGGCACTGGTCCCGAGAATTGTCATTTCATTTTTCATGCTGTTCTCGTTGTTGTACTGTTGTCGTGAACAAAGACCATTGCCGCCGACTGGCAGCTGCTGTCGTCCGGACAGCTTTGGCACTGGATCGCAAAAGGCTCCTGCAGCTCCGTGAAGGAGCAGCTTGAAAAGCCGTTTTTCAAATAAAAGTTACGACTGCTACCTCGGGCCACGGTGGTGATTCGAAATTGGGCGGTGTCCGGTTTGATGCCGCCGTAGCAGTATTGCCAGGGTTCGTGCAAGAGCCTCTGCAGCAGGCGGCTGCCGAGGCCAGCACTCCGTTCGCTGCCGTTCACCGCAATGGTCAACAGATGGAACAGGTCATGGTCCAACTGATAGAGCAACGCGCCACCGTACAGTCTGGTTGCATCACGGATGATGACGTGGTCTTCGATATCGCCGACCAGATCCATGTCACTGGCAAGCATTATCTCCTGAAGAGGGAGTTCATCGTCGTTGCCAGCCAGTTTTATTTCATAAGGCATATGCTGATTCCGTTTTTGGATTTTTCATAAGTACCAGCGAATGTCCCAACCTGCGATCGTTGTGAAGCCGTCTGGTTGCTTAGGGTGAATCTCTTAACCTCTTGATAATAAATATAAAAACCAGACTTTTTCGATTTCCTCGCAGGTTGCGATTGATAATTTCAGAGATTGATTCAGCAAAAACGGTGCCACTGCTGGCAGGCACAATGCAGACAGTTGCCTTGCGAGGTGTAGTCTCTATAGAAAAAGTTTCCCGGAGATCAGTCTGAGGTGAAATCGACGGGGAATTTTGTATTATTTTGAGACGCTTCTGTTGGAGAAGTGTCAATTTGCAACGTTGTGACCTGTTGGCGGATTTGTCTGGCAACCGGGCAAAGAGCTGGGCTGGCTGTTTGGAGCGGGAGCGTTTCTGGACGGGTGGTGACGCAGCTTGTTCTGGGTATCCCCGCCTGTCTTTTGCCGTCTGGTCATGGCGGTCTCTTGAACCAACGATTGGATTAAGATCTGGTGGATGCGGGTTTCACGTAAATAATAAGTGTTACTTTTCTTATTATGGTATAGATTTCCCGATATGATATGATGTCACGTGGATTAAGGTATAATGCTTGCTTATGGGTATATTCCTTTTACTTATTTATTTTATTGAATATGGTGTTGGAGAGAGGCTGGCTAAGCGCTGTGATCGGTGCAGATTCCAGGCGTGATGTTTGCAATTAAGTTCGAATTAGGTGGGATCAAAGGCGAACCCCAAGCGCTTCATAGCGGAAGGAGAACTGCAAATGGATTTGAAAGAACAGATTTCTGATATCCTGGGAGCGCAGATTCTTTTTGCTCACGCCGGCAGGGAGAAGCTGACCAAAGAGCGATGGCAGGCGATTCTGCGTTGTAAGGAAGACTTCTTCAACAACCGCATGGATGATCCCAGTGAAAATCCCTGTATGGATCAGGAGGTCGCCGCCTCGTGGATGCGTTCCCGCAAGCTCGGCGTCAATCCGCATAAAGTCGCAACCATTCCCTCCTGTAAAGACAAACTCTCCCCGGTGCAGGATAAGCATCATCGGCTTATCGAAGTCACCAGTTCCCTGATTGATCCTTTTAAAAAGCAGATGACCGATTGCGGTTATCTTTTTTACTTGTTCGATAAGTCAGGGCTGATCCTTCTTCATGAAGGGGTCTGGGCGGAAGAGCCGGACATCCTGGCGACCGGGTCGCGCATTGGCATTCTGGCCGATGAAAAGAACGAGGGCACCTCGGCACATGAGCTGTGCTTTCGGCTGAAACGGCCGGTTCAGTTGCTGGGGCCGGAAAATTACTGTATCCCGCTGCAGAATCGCATTGCTTCGGCGGCGCCGATCATGGAGGCGGACGGAAACGTCGATGCAGCTTTGGTGATCTTGAGTCCGCCCCTGATCGACTCTTTGGACGACGACAATATCAACCATCTTTATCTGCATACCCTTGGTTTGATTGCGTCCCTGGCGTCTTCGGTTGAAACCAAGCTGAAGCTGATCAATACCGGCCGGGAATTCGAGAAGGCCTGTCATGATATCGATCGCTTAAAAGACAATCTGCAGACCGCTAAGGACAAGATGGTCAGTGTCCACAAGACCCTAACCGCATCCTTCGCTTTTATTGACGAAGGGATGGTGGCGGTCGATAAGAACGGGCGGATTCTGCAGATTAACAACGAAGCGATTCGGATCTTCAAGGTGCGCCCGGAAGATATCGGCAATCGTAACATCAGCGAATTTTTAAGTCCGGAATCCTCCATCATGGAGCGTTCCGCCAAGGGTGATAATTTCACCTTGGAGGAGTGCGTCAAAGTCGGTAACAACAAGGCCAAAGCCTACCGTATTTCGGCCCGGCCGGTATTGAATCAATATACTAAGAAGCTGGACGTGGTCATTCTGAAGTTTATCAGCTGTGAAAAATTGACCAGCCAACTGAGCAACCGGACAGGGCGCACCGCGAGCTATACTTTTGATGATATCCTCGGGCAAAGCCCGGAAATCAAAAATGCGATTGGTCAGGCCCGGCGCTTTGCCGAATCACCGGAAAATATCCTGCTGATCGGCGAAAGCGGCACCGGCAAAGAGCTGTTTGCCCATTCGATTCATAACACCTATCGCCCCAACGGGCCGTTTATGGCGGTCAACTGTGCGGCTCTGCCGCGGGAGTTGGTCGGTAGCGAGCTGTTCGGCTACGAAGGGGGCAGTTTTACCGGGGCCGAGCGCTGCGGCAAGGCCGGTAAAATTGAATTATCCCATGGCGGCACCCTGTTTCTGGATGAAATAGGCGATATGCCTTTGGAGCATCAGGCCATTTTGTTGCGCACGCTGCAGGACAAAAAGGTCATGCGGGTCGGCGGTAACCGCTACAAGGAAGTCGACTTCCGGCTGCTTGCAGCCACCAATAAAGATCTGATGAAGATGGTTGAAGAGAAGACCTTTCGTGAAGACCTCTATTATCGGATTTCGGTGCTGACCGTTTATATTCCTTCCCTGCGCGAACGGCAGCGGGATGTGTCCATGCTGGCCAATGTGTTTATCGAGAATTATTGCCAGCGGCAGAATTGGGATGCTCCCGAAATCAGTCCTGAAGTCGATAAGATCATCAATGAATACCACTGGCCGGGCAATGTTCGTCAGCTCCAGAATGCTATGCACCATGCCATTAATACGGCCTCCGGGAAAAGGATCGAACCGCATAATCTGCCTCGCTATGTCCTGATGGATTCCAGCCCGGTCAAAGCGGAGGAGATCGCTCGTTTCGGCGGTTTTGGCAATGAAACACTCTGTTTGAAGAATATTGAAAAGGCTGCTATCGAAGCGGCTTTGTTGCGAGCTAATAACTGTATTCCGACAGCTGCGGAAATGGTTGGCTTGAGCCGTTCGACGCTGTATCGGAAACTTAAAGAATATAAGATCGAAGTGGTTTAGACTGATTTTTGTTTTTCTTGATCCCAACTGCTCTTTCAATGAGGCAACCCCGCTAAGCTTTATGCTTCGGGGTTTTTTTGTGTTTTGCGGAAAGCTTTTTTCAAGGACCCTCCTTTCGTTACGGTCAGGAAGAAAATTCTGTAACATAATGATATTAAAGATGAAATTCTTTGTTTGTTGAACTTTTAAGAAGGCGGCTGAGCCTTTCCCCGCAGCCTTTTCGGTTAGATTCTGTAGTTCTCAAAATGAAACTTTGATCGCAAAAAAGGATTTTTTAGAGAGATCTCCATCGCCTGTCTCTGCCTACTCGGCAAGGCCCGCTCTCCCTGGCGGAAATTTCCGGAACAGCTTTTCCCCTGCTGTCGAACGGTTTTCGCGTCCTTGCGGAAACCGATCTCAAAAACCTCAAATCAGTTTGGCCTGTATGTTGCAAAAATTAGCTGCTCGGTGGGTCGAAGGCGCAGCTCAATGATCGTCGACCCTTGTTTTTGGAGATGTTTTATTCGCCAAATTTGTTGGTTTTTAAATGGGAACTTCCTGGCGTTTGGAGTTTACGGCGAACAGTGAAGAATCATTTTTTATAGAAACCGGATGAGCTGAAGAGAGGGCCTATGAGTACAGAAATCGATTTGGATCAAGAAGGCGTGGAAGTAAAAAAGTCGGCTTGTTATTTCTGCCATCAGAACTGCGGGGTGTTAGCCTACGTCAAAGACAATAAAGTTCTGAAAATCGAAGGCGATCCCGAATTCCCGACCAATCAGGGCGGGCTCTGTTGCCGGGGAAATATCGCGCTTAAACACTTGAACCACCCCGATCGGGTCAACTATCCGTTGAAACGGGTCGGGAAAAAAGGTGAGGGTAAGTGGGAACAAATTCCCTGGGATCAGGCGATCTCGGAAATCGCCGCGAAGCTGTCGAGTATTCGTGAACAGTTCGGCGCGGAGGCCGTGGCAACGGCTGGTGGAACCCAGCGCACGGATGACTGGGCGCGGCGGCGGTTCATGAATCTGTTCGGCAGCCCGAACGGTTTTCACAATGCTCATCTGTGCTGGATTCCGACCTTTATGGTTGAAACTGCAATCTATGGCTGGTGCCCCTTTGACCTCGATATTGGCATGAGTCGCTGTATTGTTCTGTGGGGGCAGAATCCCGGTGCTTCGGGAATGCCTGAGGCCCACCATATTCATGAACTTCAGGAAAAAGGTTTGAAGGTCATCGTCATTGATCCGCGGTTCACCGAAACGGCGGAAAAAGCCGACCTGTGGTTGCCGTTGCGGCCCGGTTCCGACCTGGCTCTGGCTCTGGCCTGGCTCCATGTCATTATCTATGATGGCATATTTGATCAGGAATTCGTCACCGAATATTGTGAGGGTTTTGGCGAACTGGCGGATCATGTCGCCGAGTTTTCACCGGAATGGGCGGCACCGCTGACCTGGCTGACTCCAGAGCAGATCCGGGCTGGCGCTCATATGTACGCTATGAACAAGCCTGGGAACATCCAGTGGGGAACCTCCGTCGACCAGATCGGCCGGCCGGCCGGTGCCACGATGCACGCCCGTGCGCTACTGCGCGCCCTGACCGGGAACCTGGATTGCCCGGGTGCCGACCTGCTGACCGGGCCTGCGCAGGATTATCTGACCGACGAAGAGCTTGAAGGGAATAAGTTTCTGCCAGAGGAACAGAAAGCCAAACAGATCGGTTCCGACCGTTTTAAACTGGTGACCTGGCCGGGATATTCCAAAATCTCTGAACTGACAAAAAAAACCTGGGGCAAGGCGCCGACCGCAGAGTGGATGTGCGAAGCCCACCCGCCATCAGTTTTCCGGGCCATCGCCAATAGCGATCCTTACCCGGTCAAAGCCCTGCTGATTGCAGCGACCAACCCGCTCGCTTCCTACGGGGAGACCCCGGTTGTTCTGGAAGCACTGCGCAAGGTCGAGTTTATGGTGGCCTGTGACTACTGGATCACTCCTTCGGCAATGTTCGCTGATTACATTATGCCGATTGCCGGTGCCCTTGAGCGGCCGATTATCACCAACAGTTACGGTTGTGCCGACTTTATGCTGTCTTCGCAACGGGCGATCCAGCCGATGTTTGAGCGGCGTAACGATTTTAACTTCTGGCGTGATCTCGGGGTTGCCCTCGGGCAGGAAGAAAACTGGCCTTGGAAAACCGTTGAAGAAGCTTATTTCAGCGCTATTTCTCCAATCGGCTACGATGTTGAAAGCTTTGACGAGTTCGTGGAGCGTTATCGTTTCCACTTCCCGGAGCGGGAATATTTCAAATACAAACGGCAGGGCTTTGCAACGCCATCCGGGAAGGTCGAACTTTATTCGTCAACCCTGAAAGACCTTGGCTATCCGCCATTACCGGAATACGTCGGTCCGACGGAAAATGAGATCGATCATCCGGAGCTGGCTGAAAAATATCCGCTGGTACTCACCACTGGTGGCGGCTTCATGCCTTTCCACCATTCCGAACATTACCAGATCAAGGATATGCGTTTTATCAAGCATGCCCCCTATCTGGATATCAATACCCGGACTGCAGCGGAAATGGATATCCATGATGGCGACTGGCTCTGGGTTGAAACGGCGCGTGGGCGCATGAAACAGCGCGCCAATCTGACCGAGGCGATTCATCCCAAGGTCATCTACACCCAACGCTGCTGGTGGTTCCCGGAAAAGGATATGCGCGATATCCCGCTGGGTGGCGAACTTGGCGGTGCATTGGAGTCGAACGGAAATATGCTGACCAGTACCGCTGATGAGCATTGTGATCCCTACAGCGGATCCTGGGCTAACCGCGGTCTGCTGTGTCGTGTCTACAAGGTTGACAGTATGGAGGTGAATTAAGATGGCTCGCTACGTCATTGTCATGGATACCCGGCGCTGTATTGGTTGTCACTCCTGTACTGTTGCCTGCAAGGTTCATAATGAATTGCCGACCGACATGGTCTACAACCCGGTTGTGCAGGATGGCCCCCATGGGACTTACCCTAACCTGCATTCACGGTTCCTGCCGCTGATCTGTATGCATTGTGACAATTCACCCTGTGTCGATGCCTGTCCGACAGGAGCTTCTGTGCAGCGTGAAGATGGGATTGTCCATGTTGAGGACAAAAAGTGTGTCGGCTGTTTGTCCTGTGTCATGGCTTGTCCGTACGGCGCTCGTTACCATAATCACGAAACGGGCGCGGTCAACAAGTGCAATTTCTGTATGGACCGGGTTGATCAGGGAATGGTTCCGCACTGCGTAGCAACCTGTCATCAGAAAGCCCGGATCTTCGGTGATCTGGACGATGAAAACAGTGAAGTTTACAGGCTGATTAAAGAGAACCAGTATATTCAGTTGTTGCCTGAGCTGAACACCGAACCCGCTGTTTATTACCTTATTTAATAAAGGAGATTCGCGATGAGCGAGAAACATCAAACCTGGGGCTGGATGCTGGCCGTCGATTTCTTCTTTGCCGGTATGGGGGGTGCGATGCTGGTCATTGCCGGCTTGACGGACCTGTTTATCGGGCCTGAAACGACCTCATTGCTGGGCAACATCGTCGGACCGTTGTGTATGTGTGTCGGTAGTGGTTTTCTGATTCTTGAGTTAGGCCGTCCCATGCAAGCCTGGAGAGTCTTCATGAACCCCAAAGCGATTCTGACCTTTGGGGCTTGGATGATGACTTTTGCCATTATTTCCGGGCTGGTTTATGCGTCTTTCGGGATTCCTGCCGAGCTGATTTTCTGGCGTGATTGGAGCGGCTTGCGCCATCTGCTGGTGATCGTCAATATTGTTACCGGCCTAGTGGTCGCCACCTACCCCGGGGTTCTGCTGGCCCGCCACAAAGGGCGGCCGTTTTGGACTGGTCCTGGCCTGATGGGGTTGTTTTTGTTGTCCTCTCTAGTGACCGGTTTTGCCGCTCATTTCCTGTGCGGGTTGGTCCTGCCGCCGGCTGCTGCCACCGTACAGAGCCATTTGCCAGTACTGCTGGCGGTTTTGCTGGCAGCCCAGGCGTTGCTCTGGATCGGCTATCTCTGGATCAAGCGGACCGGGACAACGGCTGTCGAGGCCGCAAGTGCGCAGCGCTGGATTAGCGGTGACCTGTCGGGAGCATTCAAAATCACCTTTATGGTGCTGGGGACTGTGGCGCCGCTGATTATGGCCCTGATTCCCGTTGTTGTTTTTCAGGGGATTGCTGCCGTTCTGGCTCTGGTCGGCGGGGTCGCCATGCGGATGCTGACCGTTCGCAGCGGCGCCGATCGGACTTTTCTCCCCGGCGAACAAAAGTATCGTTCCCGCTTGCCGCAGGGGCATGAAAAGTTTCTTAAGAAACTTTGGCTGTAAACCTTTTCATTTTGCCGGGGACGGCTGTTGAGCCGTTCCCTGAGAGTATCTACTTTACGGAGTTCAGTCGTTCCCGGCAAAGCTGTCAGGTTGTTGGAAAACAGCCTGCTGAGGTTTTGGATGAACGATCAAAATCAACGGAGGGAGTTTCCCCTTATTGGTTTTGTGAGGTAGGGAAAGCTTATCTTTCCTACCGTACTTGAAAAAGCCCCAAAATGGATTCATTCAACAAGCTGCGAGTGCGAAAAGTCTGTCTTTTGGCGAATTAAAATTGCTGGATGTATAAACGGAGATCAATGTGAAGCTGCTGGAAGCGACACAGAGCGTTTGCCCGACATGCCTTGAAGTTGTCGACGCGCGCATTGTGGTGGATGACGATAATGCTGTTTATATGGAAAAGGAGTGCTCTCAGCATGGTTCTTTTTCCTGTTATTTGTGGCCTGATGCGGCACATTATCGCTGGCTTAAGGATTTTAAGTTTCCCCATCTCCGTCCCAAGGTCACTCATAGTGTCGATCGTGGCTGTCCGGACGATTGCGGTTTATGTGCCAATCACCGTCATCATCCGCGGCTGGTAGAGCTGGAGTTGACGCAACGGTGTAATCTGCGTTGCCCGGTCTGTTTTATGGCGGCAGACGATAATCAGGAAAATTATTCGACCGACCTCGGGCTGGATGATATCGCCCGGCGCCTGGAGACCATCCTGGAACAATGTGGTCCGCAGGTCAGTCTGCAGTTGACCGGCGGCGAGCCGACTGTTCGTAAAGACCTTCCGGAAATTGTCGCTCTCTGCCGGCAGGTCGGTTTCAGTGCCATCGAGGTCAATACCAATGGCGTGGTCATCAGTCGTGATCCGCAATTCCTGGAACAGCTGGTTGCCGCTGGCATTACCGGGATTTATATGCAATTTGACGGGCTGACTGATCCGATTTATCAGCAGATTCGCGGGGCAAATTTGCTCCAGACCAAGCTGCAGGCGATTGAAAACTGTCGGGCTGCCGGTGTGCAGGTGGTTCTGGCAATGGCTGTCATTCAGGGAATCAATGAACATCAGCTTGGTGAGATGCTCGATTTTGCCCTGGATAATCGGGATGTGATTGTCGGAGTCGCCTATCAGCCGGCGTTTGGATCGGGGCGTTTTGACGTCGCGGGAAACCAGCCGCTGACCATGGGCAATGTTATTTTCAAACTTGCCGAACAAAGTCATGGAATTCTTGAGCCCTACGATTTCTGGCCCACCGGATGTTCACACGCGCTTTGCGATGCAACCACCTATATCGTGCGGCAGCCGCAAGGGGATCAGCCTTTGAGCCGGACGGTGAGTGTCCAGGATTATCTCCACCATTTTGATCCCTCCAGCCCACAAGGGTCGGTGCTTCCTGATATTGCTGCCAGAATTTATCCAGAGCTGGACCCGGGACTCTCCATCCTGATCATGAACTATATGGATGCTATGAGTATGGATCTGAAACGGCTCAAGCAATGCAGTATGACTGTCTCCGGCCCTGGGGGGCATTTGATCCCTTTTTGCTCCTATCAGCTGACCAATTGCGATGGCCGTAAAAAAGCTGATTTAACCTTCAGCTAGAACCATCGCCAGGCTGGCAGAAAAGCCATCCCAAACCAGTTTCAAGCAAGTTCGTTTCTATCTGGAAACGGCTTGTTTCCATTCTGAAAACTTAATTATTGTCATCCAGGGTTTCCGGATGACAACAAGTTAGGGACGAAGGAAGACGATGTGCCCGCCCTTGCAAAATTACTGAGTTGGAACCGGTCATTGATTCTTTCCAGCTCCGGGCACAAGGGGGCGACTCAACCATTGGGGTCACCTCGCCCCCGATTGATGGGCTGATAGCCATTTGGTTTCTTGGCGGGATTTCGCATCGCGCCATTTGAGCGACAAGATTTTGCAGCTCTTGTAAAACCAATCAAGTGATAGCTTGGCGGATGATCCTTTCACCGGATTGATTTTCGCGACAGCGTTCCCAAACCTTTCCCGAGTTTATGCAGTTCTGATCAAGCCCCCTTTTTTGTTCCTTGAGCTGAGTTCTTTGCCGTTTTTTGGAAGTGTCCCGAGGGCTTTTGTGGAGTGTGTTTTTCCGTTCCTAAAATGATACCCTGTTTAAAAATAAGAACTTAGTGATTTCAGCGTGTTGTGTCTATTGTCCGGTTTCTGACCTATAAATCCCATCCCAAAAAGAGAATCTTCACCAAAATCTGGTGAAATGAAAAATAGTATTAAAATTAGATGGTTATGAGAACGTGCGAGTTTTGTTTGAGTTGGCACACAAGTCGCAGAAATACCCAGCAGACACAACCGGGGCAGTGTTGTCCGCGCTCTGCTGCCTGCCGAAGAACCGAATAACAAGCAGGCGTGAAGCAACAGCTGCAACCCGAACAAACAGAACAAAAAAAAACAATTTTCTAGAAGGAGGTGCGAAAGAGAAGAAAGACTGCGGATTGTTTTTGTGTATTCACATTCGAGAATGAAAGGATGGGTAATTCAATGGCAATGGAAGATCGAATGAAGAAAGAATGGAAAACCGAAAATGAAGACGGTTCCGTTACAGTAAGAACTTGTGGGTGGTCGCCTCCAGGAGACCACCCGGTTGGCTGTGGTATGAAGCTGACCGTCAAAGGCGGAAAACTGATTGACGTCGAGGGTGACGAAGAACATCCGATTACCAACGGCCGTCTGTGCGTCAGATGCCTAACCCTGCCTGAGTATGTGCACCACCCCTCGCGGATCACCACCCCGATGAAACGGGCTAAAGAAGATCGCGGCAAAAATAAATGGACCAAGATCTCATGGGACGAAGCATGGGATATCATTGTTCCGAAAATCAACGAATTCAAAGAGAAACATGGTGCCGAGTCAATTATCGTGTTCGGTGGTACCGGTCGCCAAGCCTGTCTCTATTACTATCCGCTCGGATTTGCCTCAATCGGCACCCCGAACGTCTGCTACCCCCTGAGCGGCTGGTCCTGTTACGGACCGCGCTGCGCTATTACCGACTATATCCTCGGTGCCGGATATCCGGAGATCGATTACGCAGGTTACTTTGAAAAACGCTTTGACGACCCAGGGTTCACCCTGCCGGAAGTTATTGTTGAATGGGGTAAAAACGCTCTGTATTCCAACCCGGACGGTTTCTTCGGCCATGCTTTGATCGATATGATGAAGCGTGGGGCTAAAATCGTTCACATCGATCCGCGGATGACCTGGCTTGGTACTCGTTCAGAATATGTCTGCCAACTCCGTCCCGGTACCGACTCTGCTCTGGCTCTGGCTTTCCTCAATGTCATTATCAATGAAGAACTCTACGATAAAGACTTTGTTGAAAACTGGACCTATGGTTTCGATGAGCTCAAAGAGCGTGTTCAGGAATACCCGCCGGCCAAAGTCGCCGGTATTACCTGGGTTCCCGAAGACACCATCATTGCTGTCGCGCGTCTCATCGCCAAGGCGAAACCCTGCTCCATCCAATGGGGCCTGGCAACTGACGAAAACCCCAACGGCGTGCAAATGGGCCATGCCATCCTGTCGATTGCCGCAATCACCGGCAACCTTGACATTCCGGGTGGTATCACTCTTGGACCGCCAGCTGCCCTGCTGGGTAAATGGCGTGTTGAAACCCGTAGTAACCTGTCTGATGAGCTGTGGGACAAACGGATCGGCGCCAAAGAATGGCCGGCCCTCAGTACTGCTCTGGCAACCACCCACCCGGACGAAACTCTGGACACACTGGAAAGCGGCAAGCCGTATCGTTTGCGCATGGGCTGGTTCAACAGTAGTAACTTCATTACTCCGACTTGTGCCGTTCAGTGCGACCGTTGGTATCATGCACTGAAAACCCTGGAATTCAACGTCGTTCAGGATTGCTTCATGACCCCGACGGCCATGGCTTTCGGCGATGTGTTCCTGCCGCTGCCGACCTTCGCTGAGCATGATGGCGTTGTTATCACTCACTTTGGACGTAACTCGGTTACCCTCGGACCAATCAACCAGGCGCTGCGCGTTGGTGATACCCGTTCCGATATCGAAGTTTGTATCGAATTGGGTAAAAAACTGCACCCGGACATGTGGCCCTATGACAGTGTCCAGGATTTCTTCAGCCAACAGCTTGAGCCTGAATTGGGTGTCGACTTCAATGGGTTGAGAGAAATGGGTGTCTACACACCGAAGTATACCTATAAGAAATATGAAAAAGGCATGCTGCGGGGTGATGGCGAGCCCGGTTTCAACACCGTGACCGGGATGGTTGAATTGTCTTCGACCCTCTTTGAAGCTTGGGGTGATGATGCCCTGCCGTACTTCAAAGAGCCCCCATACAGCCCGGTTAGTACTCCGGAACTGTGGAAAGAGTACCCACTGGTGCTGACCACTGGTGCTCGTAAGGTGACTTCGTTCCACTCCGAACACCGCCAGATTGCCACCTTGCGTGAGATTGATCCCGATCCGGTTGTCGAGTTGCATCCGGACACCGCGGCAGATCTTGGTATCAAAGAAGGCGACTGGGTCTTGCTTGAGAACATGTTTGGCAGGGCTAAAATGCGCGCAAAAGTGACGCCGACAATCCATCCCAAAGTTGTTCATGCAACCCACGGCTGGTGGTTCCCCGAGCAGAATGGCGAGGAGCCGAACCTGTTCGGTGTGTGGCAGTCCAACGTTAACAACATGGTGCCCCACAAGCATATCGGAAAACTTGGTTTCGGTGCTCCACTCAAACAGATGATCTGTAAGGCCTCTCGCCTGCAGAACTTTGATGACGTTGTCATCACTGCTTGATTAAGGACGTCGCTTAGCAAATGAAAGGCCGGTCACAGACAATTGTCTCGTGGCGCTGTGGCCGGCCGAGCTTGGGGTATGCGAAATATTTTCGCAGCCGAAATCAATGAATGATTGGAGGAACGAAATGTCCAAAAACGGATTGTTGATTAATTATCAATACTGCACAGGCTGCCATAGCTGCGAAGTTGCGTGTAAAAACGTTCTGAAGCTGCCACGTGGCCAATGGGGCATCAAGCTGCTTGAAAATGGTCCCTGGGAAGTGACTCCGGGTAAATTTGAATGGGATTACATCCCCACTCCGACCCAGCTCTGTGACCTTTGTGCTGATCGGGTTGCTGCAGGTAAAAAACCGACCTGTGTCCACCACTGCCTCAGTCAGTGTATGGAATACGGGCCGCTTGAAGAACTTGCTCAAAAAGCCTCGGAAATGGGCAAAAAAACAGTCATCTTTGTCCCTTAAGGGGCATGGACCTGGAAGCCCCAAGGGGCTTCCAGGGTATTTTTTGCTGACAAAAAGGGATTTTTCAGGATCTTTGAAAATTGGAAATGTTTTGAATGTTAAATCCTGTCCAAACATAAGGAAGGGTTCAGTCGACCGGGGTGTGCCATCTGCAGTAAGGATGAGCTTCCTGGTCCGGCGTTTTTTTATGACGCTGGCATGAATTGGCGCACATCTGGTCAATGGAAAGGCACATGACCGGTTTTGGTGGTTCTCTTTCCGGTAGAGGTTTTATGCATTTTCTGCAGTTTTTCAGATCAGAGAAATTATAGGTGCCACAGTGCTCACATTTAAGCGGTTTCGGCTTAGGCGGTTTCCATCCGTCACAATAGGGGTTACATGATCAGCACATTATATTTCTCATGAAGACTGTATATGAATTTGTATCTGACAATAAAATAACTACTCTAGATACAAAATCAACTTTTTATTTTTATATTTTTAAGTTTCTTGATTTGTAAAAAATAAGCTATCGATCAAAAAAAGGAGATTAATCATGTCAGAAGAATCGAAACCAAAAAAAGTTAAAAAACCTATCGATCCTCTTGCAATGAAACCTGGCCAAAATTATGGATCGACAAAATTTAAACCTTCAAAAGAATATGATAAAGGCAATATCACATTCAAAGAAGAAGATAAAAAAGATAAGTAATATAATATTCTTCCCTTGAGGATGTTATTTCCAGCCTGAATGAAGCAGTTTTTCTGATCTGGCTTTCTGTTATCTCAGGCTGGAGATTTTTTATCAGGACAAAAATTAATATTTTTTTGGACAGGATCAGTTGATATTTTTACTGGGGAAAGGCTGGCAACGCCGGAGAAATGTTTAATGTTATTCCTTTTTTTATGCAATTTTGAGTAGCTGTTTCTAGATAATAGAAAATTTTTAAAAGAAGGTTTTTAATTATATTTAAGAGAATAGATAGGTTGAATATTTCTATTACTTTTAATCTAATAATATTCAATATTGAATTCTCATTTTAATCTCGAAGATGAGATTTATGCAAATGATTATATCAAATTCAATTTTGCTCATCTTTTAGGGCTTCCTGCTGGTGGTTTATGAAAACCTTCTGAGCTGGTTTTCTCGGTCAAAACGGTTCGTTTTTGGCCTTGAAAGAAAAGAAATTGATTCAGGTTATTTCTTTATGCACTAAGAAATTACTTTGGCTTCAGTTCGCTCATTCAATGAAATGAAGTCCAGCTCTCAACCCAAGGAGGTTTGAGTATGAGTGTAAGTAAGACCCTTGATGTCAATGAAGTCTTCGATGATCTTCCCTTTTCTGCCTATCAGATTGGTATTTGTGTTCTTTGTTTTGTAGTCGTTTTTTTTGATGGATTTGATCTGACTGTTATCGGCGTTGCTATTCCGGGGATGATGAAGCACCTGGGCGTATCGCCAGCTGAGATTGGCGCTGCCGTCAGTGCCGGCCAGTTGGGGCCGATGGTCGGAGCCGTTGCCCTGGGAATGGTTGCCGATAAATATGGACGTAAGAAAACCATGTTCGCTTCTGCCCTTGTATTTGGCTTTTTTACTTATATGACCGTCCATATTAGCAGTTGCACCGAGTTGGGCGTGTATCGATTCTTGGCCGGTCTTGGCATGGGAGGTGTTATCCCTAATGCCCTGGCGTTCGGGAGTGAGTACGCACCATCACGCTTACGTGCAGGACTGTCCCTCTATATGTGGGCCGGAATGCCTACAGGTGCAATGATCGCTGCCTTTGCTGCATCCTATTTGTTGCCTCATTGGGGATGGCAATCGGTATTTTATGTCGGCGGTCTTGCTCCGGTAGGGATTGCCTTTCTGGTTCTGATTATTCTTCCTGAATCTATTAGCCATCTGGTCAAAAGTGGCAAGCCTGAGGAAGCAAAACGAATAGTAAGAAAGATAGACAAATCATCAGTTCTGGACCTCTCTGTAGACCTGCGGGTTCAGCACCAGGGCAAGGAGAAAAGCGGTGGCATGAAATCCTTGTTCTCCGGGGATTTTGCCAAAACAACGTCTCTGCTTTGGCTGTTGTTCTTCTTGAGCTTCTTCCTGCTCTGGATTCTCTTTTCCTGGGTTCCGACATTGCTTAAGCAGGCAGGGGCAACAACTGAGCAGTTCAGCATTGGGTTTGCCTTTATTCACATGGGATCTGTTATCGCTTGTCTCTGTATTGGCACATTGATGTCAAAATTCAATAAATTGAATGTTGTCAAGTACCTGTTCCTGGGTGCTTTTGTTGCCATGATCGCATTTGGCTACTTTGCTACCCACGCTTTTACCATTATTCTGCTTGTTTCGATTTTTACCGGTATGCTGGTTAATGGTGGAAACTCTTCTCTGATGGGGCTGGCCTCAGCCGTCTATCCTTCTGAAATGCGCGGTAGTGGCATCGGTTGCGCTTACGGGATAGGGAAAATCGGAACTCTGATTGCTCCGCTGGTTGGCGGATTATATCTGGAGTATGGCTGGAGTGTCCTGAAAATCTGTGCGGTCAACAGTGTGAGCGCTTTGATTATTTTTGGAATCGTTATGATCCTGCAGAAACATATGCGTGCATCTGCAGGTGGCGAAGTCTAGTTTATTTCGTTTATTAATATCTTTGAAAGCCTCGAAGTGATTCGAGGCTTTTTTTTTACCAAAACTTACCAATTTGCTATTAAAATGAGCCTTAAGCATCATCTGTTACGATTGTCTAAGTTAAAATCCGGCATTGAAAGCACCCCATGCCCGAATGGCGCTAGCGCTGGCAGCAAAACCGTGACTGTCCCCGTACGGGGGCTGTCCCAGGCTTTTGCCGCTGCACAAAATGATTGAATAAACGCCTGTATGTGCAGGAGAGGAAATAAATTATGCCCATGTCGTCTTCGGAGAAATTGCTCAAGGTCCTAGAAAAGTTGTGTCTTGACGGGCCGGCAAAAGCTGTTTCTTTGAGCCATGAGTTGCATTTGAATAAAAGTTCCGTCCATCGATTTTTGAATACGCTGATAAGCCTTGGTTATATCAATCAGAATCCTGAAACCGGTTTTTATAGTGCAGGACTGAAGGTTTATGAAATGGGCGTCCAGGTCAAAGGGCGGTTGGGGATCGCAAAAATAGCAGCCCCGCTTTTGAGGCGTTTGCAAGTTGAAGTCAATGAGGCCATCAATCTTGGCGTTTTGCATAATAACGAAATGTTGACCATTGAACGGTTTACGCCAGATGATGAAAATATCAAAATTGTTGTTAAAACCAAGCTGCCTGCTTATTGTACCGCGCTAGGCAAGGTTTTGCTGGCAGGGCTGGATCAGCGCAGTTTTGAACGTTATCTCACCGAAACGAAATTCAATGCTTTTACCTCCCGAACCGTCACTGACCCGGCAGTACTCAGACGTATAATTAGTGAAGTTCGAGATTTGGGTTATGCTATTGATGATCGTGAACTTGATAATAATATCCGCTCGGTCGCGACCCCTCTGCATGATGACAGTGGGATGGTCGTAGCAGGAATCTCTGTCAGTGCTGCAGTCACTCGTTTGGATGAAGAGCGTCTTGACGCTGCAAAGCAAATGTTATTGCAGGCCACCGAAGATATTGAACTCGCACTGGGGCATAAATCTTAATCGAAATCCTCTTCCTTGAATTTCCTTCCCGTCCTGGCTGATGGAACCTTAGGTTCTTGCCACGGAAGTATCAATCTTTTTCCCATGTCTGCCGACACGAACAATCCACCAAACTATCCAATCAAAAGTTCTTTACCTCAAAATTGATAATCGTCTAACGCTCAAGTGATTTAAAAATCGAAGGAGTATCCTTCCTGCTGAATTTCACATTGAGAAACCTGTCTAAAAATAAGATTCGCCAATTCTCCCTTAATGGCTCCTGATCTGCAACCAATTCAATCGTTATTGAGAATCAATTTGAGATCACAGGTGAGCGCTAGAGCGCTGATCTTTTAATTGAGATTCCAATGAAATCAGTATGTTGAAGATTGTTTTTCTTGCGGAAGTGTTGGCTTGCTTGTTGCAGTCCGATATATAGACTAACGGTTCATAATGTGGACTTAAGCCCATCCTTAATCTCGAACATTTATGAAACCAACAAAGCAATGCTGGGTGCCGATATTTTGTCTTCGGCAGGGACAGAACGCGGCACTTGGTAACAGGTGATCTTTGGCCTTCAAACAATAGGGGAAGGATAAAATCGTATGAAGAAAGAATGGAAAAGCAAAAACGCAGACGGCTCATATACGGTAAGAACCTGTGGTTGGTCGCCTCCAGGGGAGCACCCGGTCGGCTGTGGAATGAAGCTCACCGTCAAAGATGGTCGATTGGTCAATGTCGAAGGGGATGAAGAGCATCCCATCACCAATGGTCGACTTTGTGTCAGATGCTTATCTCTGCCTGAGTATGTCCACCATCCGAAACGCATCACGACACCGATGAAGCGAGCTCGCGAAGACCGTGGTCAGGACAAATGGGAGCCGATTTCTTGGGATGAGGCCTGGGATATTATCATTCCGAAAATCAACCAGATTAAGAAAGACCATGGCGCTGAATCGATCATTGTTTTTGGGGGGACCGGCCGCGAGGCGTGTCTCTATTATTATCCACTGGCTTTTGCGTCAATCGGAACTCCAAACGTCAGCCAACCGATCAGCGGATGGTCATGTTATGGACCGCGTTGCGCTATCACTGATTTTATTCTGGGTGCCGGTTATCCGGAAATTGATTTTGCCGGGAACTATCCTGATCGTTACGAAAACCCGAACTTCAAACTACCTGAATATGTGGTCACTTGGGGCAAGAATCCTCTTTACTCCAATCCCGATGGATTTTTCGGTCATGCCATCATTGACATGATGAAGCGCGGCACAAAAATCATCTGCATTGATCCGCGGATAACCTGGTTGGGAACGAGAGCAGAACATGTCTGTCAACTGCGGCCTGGTACTGACACGGCCCTGGCTCTCGGGTTTCTTAACGTCATTATCAATGAAGATTTATACGACAAAGAGTTCGTTGAAAAGTGGTGCTACGGTTTTGATGAGCTTAAAGAGCGCGTTCAGCAATATCCGCCGGACAAGGTGGCTGCCATTACCTGGGTGCCTGAGACCCTTATTATTGAGGTCGCACGGAAGATGGCGTTGGCTAAACCGACATCGATTCAGTGGGGGTTGGCTGTTGACATGAACCCCAATGGAGTGCAGTTGGGCCATTCTATTCTTGCGCTGACCGCAATTACCGGCAACCTTGATGTCCCGGGCGGGTTGACTCTGGGACCACCCTCTTCCCTGCTTGGCAAGTGGCGGATGGAGACCCGTCGCAACTTGACCGATGAACTCTGGGATAAGCGGCTCGGAGCCAAAGAATGGCCGGCTGTCGGTGCGGCAATGGCAACGACCCATCCGGATGAAACCCTGGATACTCTTGAAACAGGAAAACCCTATAAACTTCGCATGGCCTGGATCAATAGTACCAATGTTCTGGCTCCTTCAAGTGCGGTTCAGCCTGCGCGTTGGTATAAAGCCTTGCAAGAGATGGAACTGATTGTTGCGCAGGACCTGTTTCATAATCCGACCACCATGGCTCTCGCCGACATCTTTCTACCGTTGCCGACCTTCGCTGAGCACAACGGTGTTGTGATTACCAATTACGGCCGCAATGCCATAAGTCTGGGCGCAATGAACGAAGCGTTGCGGGTTGGGGATACCAAATCTGACCTGGAAGTCTGCATGGAGTTGGGTAAGCGTTTGCATCCTGATATGTGGCCTTTTGAAAGCGTTCAGGATTTCTTTACCAGTCAGCTCAAACCGGAACTGGGAATAGATTTTGAAGGACTGAGCGAACTTGGTGTCTATCAGCCGAAATATACCTATCGTAAACATGAAAAGGGTCTGTTGCGGATGGATGGTGAACCTGGCTTCAATACCGTCACTGGGCTGGTAGAGCTTTCATCCACCCTTTTCCCCAATTGGGGTGAGGATGCGCTTCCCTATTACCAGGAGCCTCCCTATGGTCCGGTTTCGACACCTGAACTGTATAACGAATATCCGCTGATCATGACTTCAGGAGCGCGTAAAACCACGTCGTTCCACTCCGAACACCGGCAAATAGACACCTTGCGTGAGATTGACCCTTATCCGGTCGTAGAACTTCACCCGGAAACAGCGGAGAAGTTGAATATTAAGGATAAGGATTGGGTCGAACTGGAAAATATGCTGGGTAAATGTCGGATGCAGGCACATTTGACCCCGACGATTCACCCCCGAGTCTGTCATGCGACTCATGGGTGGTGGTATCCGGAAAAAGATGGTGAAGCACCAACCTTGTTTGGTGTCTGGGATGCCAACTTAAATACCATGATTCCTCACAAGGCAATTGGAAAATTGGGATTTGGTGCGCCTTATAAACAGATGGTCTGTAAAGCCAAGCGCGTTGAAAGTTCAACGATAGAAAACTGACGTGTCCACACTGCGATTCGGCAGGGATTCTCTGCCGGATCGCTCATTTTCAAAACCAAAGATTTTTAATCTGGGTTTATTCGATGGAGAGGAAGTCATGGCTAAAAACGGTTTGCTTATCAATTACCAGTACTGTACTGGCTGTCATAGTTGCGAAGTCGCTTGCAAAAATGTTCTTAAACTTCCGCGTGGACAATGGGGAATCAAGCTTTTGGAAAACGGCCCATGGGAGGTGACCCCGGGCAAATTTGAATGGGATTACATTCCGACACCGACCCAGCTCTGTGACCTTTGTGCCGATCGGGTTGCTGAGGGTAAAAAGCCCACCTGTGTCCATCACTGTCTGAGTCAATGTATGGAATATGGCCCAGTTACGGAGTTAGCGGAAAGAATGTCCGAATTGGGCAGTAAAACCGCTTTGTTTATCCCTTAAAGAGAAGAGACCAACGCGTTGAGGATGTCATCTGTGGGATGTCTTGAAGGCAAAAATCTCGCATAGGTTGACAACGAAAAATCAACGGAATTAAGAGGATTTCATATGAATAATAAGAAGTGGGTTGGCCTGATAATCGCAATCTTGGTTGTTGTTCTCGCTTATTTCCTGCCAACAGGTGCCAATCTTTCGCAGCCTGGCAAAATGTCTTTGGCGATTTTGGTTGCCGGGATTGTTCTCTGGGTGATGGAGGTCATGCCGCTGGCGGTTACCGCCTTTTTGCTGATGGTGTGTCTGCCTTATTTTGGAATACTTGATTGGCATACAACCTGGGCGAAATTCATTAGTCCGGTTATCTTTTTTGTCATCGCAACATTTGCCATAACTGTTGCCCTGTTAAAAACAAATCTGGCAACCCGTATTGCCGGAATCCTCATCAGCTGGTCCAAAGGGGAGCCAAAAAAGCTCGTACTTGGATTTATTGTCGGAACCGCATTGCTTTCGTCAGTCTGTAACAATGTGCCAGCGTGCTCGCTGTTTATGGGGTTGGCATTATCGATTTTGACGGCAAATGGCTCTTCTCCCGGTAAAAGCAATTTAGGCAAATGTTTAATGATCGGAGTTCCCTTCGGCGCTATGCTGGGAGGTGCCATGACCCCGGCAGGAACATCCATCAATATTATGGCGATGGGGCTTTTGAAACAGGGAACCGGGATAGATATATCCTTTCTGGACTGGATGTTTTTCGGAGTTCCATTCGCAATTTTGATGATTCCTTTTTGCTGGCTGTCTCTGATCCTTATTTTCAAGCCGGAACCGGTCAGCGATGAAGCGATCAATTCAATTAATGAATTGGTCGCCAAGACCGGGAAATTAGAGAAAAATGAGATAAAAATTCTTGTCATTATCTTAACGTTGCTGGTGCTCTGGATAGCCAGCACATGGGTTTCCTGGCTCGATGCTACCGGGATCGCGGTGATGGGCCTGGTTGCCATGTTCTTCCCTGGAATAGAAGTGATTACCTGGGATGAATTCGTCAAGGGTGTTTCGTGGGAAGTGGTGATTATGATTGGCGGTGTCCAATCGGTGGCCTCGGGGATTTTGGCGACAGGTGCCGCGTCCTGGCTGGTCCATACGGCTCTTGCTGATTCCGCCGTCTGGGGTGGGACGATACTGGCCGGGGCCGTTGCGACTGTTGTGAGTATTCTCCATGTTGTATGTCCGGTCGGGCCGGCCATTGCCGGCATGGCAACCGTGCCTATCGCGGAGCTGGCGAAGCTGGCTGGAGCCAGCCCGATCGTGTTTACGGTTATCGTTGGTTTTGGTGCGGCAATAACCTTTATCCTGCCACTGGATTGTGTGCCGCTGATTACTTATGGAAAAGGTTATTATCGAATGGGAGAGATGGTAAAGGCAGGTCTCTTTCCAACTCTCTGTCTGATTGTTATCTGTGCGCTGTTCATGCCGCTGATCGGGCATATGGTTGGATTATAAAATAGGGACGAGAAAGCCGTTGACTATCCGCGCCGGAAATACAACCGGCGCGGAAATTTTCAGGAATACGTTTGGCTTTGGCCAGGCTGTTGAAAAACAGCCTGGCGATTTTACGGAAGGACTTGCAACCTGTTAGGCCGCTTCGCTCTGAACCGCGGCATTCCCACGGGTTTTCAGTTTGCTGGCTCCTGCCAGAATCAGGCCGAGGAAAATCGACATGAAGGCTGCACAAAGAATGCGGTATTCAGCCGGGACCATAAAGGTAATGAAGTTCGCAAAGATCCAGAAAAAGGTCAGGGTCTTTACCATGACAAAACCGACCAGATTGACATAGTCAATTTTGGTCAGAACTTCTTTAAACGAGAGGCTGATTTTCTTGGGCCCGAAACGATGATCGATATACGTATCGGTGCAGCGATGAAACAGCATAAACGTGGGACCAAATGCGTAAGTTGCAATAAAACTGGTATAAAAGGCTCTGAGGACTTGTGAGCCTTCGCCAGGGAGGATACCTGACTTCATGAGAAAGATCGTTCCTGCAACAAAAACATTGAACATGACCATCATGCAGATGCCGATGAAGCCCCAGACGCAGATTCGCGCCGTCAGGCCGTCAGGTTTGGCCCAACCTCCAGCCAGAATTCTTCTTCCCAGAAGTTCACCCATGGTTGCCAGAAGGCCATACTTGATAAAAGACATGATGTAGGGATGGGCATGGGTCGTATTGACAAAAAGTGCATTGGTGTTGGGAAATAGTAAAAACAAAATGACGCCAGCAATAATTATAATCCAGATAAAATCACCTTTTTTCATTCATTCCTCCTGTGGATTAGATAATTAAACACGTGTATGGAGCAAAACTGTTTCATCTTTATGGAAACATGTTGTTGAAAGATTTAGCTGGTTGGGCAATCGTGCAGTGATTCTGTGGGCTCATTAAATTCAGGCCCTTCTTCAGCAATAAAAATGCCATTTAGCTTTCCCCTTCGCTGAATTTTTCCAAAGGATAAAAGTCTACATGTCCTGCAGAGGGAGTTTTAATCTGAAACGGCCCTTTTACGTTGTCCTGACGTCAATTTACAGATTTTCTTTTGCGGTATAATGGTGTACGACTCTGCACAACTTCTTGATTTCCTTGCCACAACGAAAAACTTCTCGGCTCTAATCTGAAAACTTAACTATCACCAGCAAGAGTTTGTGGATGGGCCCTCGGGAGAACTCTTTTAGGAATATGTTGGCGGTGCTTTCAGTTAGGATGGCCTGAGGCATGTAGTAAAAAAAGATTTTTGATTTTTGTTTGTTTCAGAATGAGAAAAAACAGGTCTTTGGAAAAACTCCGAATGAGTGAATGAGTGATTATTATCATTTGTGAAATTTAATTGACAAAAACTATATTTTCTTCTAGCCTAAACTCTTCTTTCTGTCGGTTTCCATCCTTTCATTCCGCCCAGAAATGTTGCTGCGGATCCGTGTGTCTTTTCTCAGATACCAAAAATAATCATCTGAAAATCAGCAAATAGCTCAGTTTGATACCGGTCATCGGCTATTGGAGATGGCGGATTTGAACGCGTTTCTGCGTTAACCAGCATTGCAAGGAGATGGGGAATATGAGATTGAAATTAGGTATTCGGAACAAATTACTCCTGCCGATAACGTTTATCATGATTGCCGGAATGTTGATTTCGGCGATCATATCTTACAATTATACGAGAACCGCCATCCGCTCGGCCGTGGGTGAAAATATGCTTGCCACAGTTGATTCCAGCCGGAAACAGATGGCTGCCTGGCTTTTGGATTTGGAATCCGATTTGCACACCTTTTCCTTTAATCCTTTGTTCGAGCAAGTACTTGATGATCCGAGTCTGCATCCCAAGCTGAACAAAATGCTTCAGCAGATCAAACAGGTTGCGCCACAGTATGAAAATCTGGGTATGCTGGATCACACCGGGCTGATTATTGCCGGCAGTAACCCCGCTGTTGTTGGCAAATTAAGGCTGAACGAACGGGATTACTTCAAAGGTGCAATGAACGGAAACTCTGTGATCTCCCAGCCGGTTATCAGCCGCGATACGGGAAATCCGATTTTTGTCGTGTCGGTTCCCCTGAAAAAGAATGGGACGATTCAGGGGGTAATCTTTGCTGCTGTTGACTTATCCGGATTTTCGAAGGCCTTCATCGACCCGATAAAAATTGGTGAAAAAGGTTATGCTTTCGTGACTGATAAAGGTGGTATGCTGATCGCCCACCCTGACAAAAAACGGATTCTCAAGGTCAATACCCGCGACTACGCCATCGGCAAAAAAATGGCCGACAAAACGAGTGCCAACAAAATTGTTTCTTACATTTTGGATGGAGAAAAGAAAATACTCGTTTTTGCCGTTGATAAGGTCACCGGCTGGACGATCGGAGTGACCGCTTCTCCTGAAGATATTTATTCGGCAGTGCTGAAAATACGCAATGTGAACGCGATCATGACCATTATTCTGGTGGCTGTCATTGGTCTGGTTCTTTATATTCTGGTGACCCCGATTGTTAATGCCTTAAAAAAAGGCGTTGCTTTTGCTGATGCAGTCCGCTCTGGCGACACATCAATGCGACTGAGAATGCAGCGCTCCGATGAACTCGGTCAGCTTAGTTCTGCACTGGATGCAATGGCCGACGGATTACAAGCCCGTGCAGAAAGGGTCGAGCAAGTTGCTGATGGGGATTTGAGCGTGAGCATATCCCTGCAGTCCGAACACGATACCTTGGGCCATGCTCTGGTCAAGATGATCAAAAATCTCAATCAAAGCCTGGCCGAGGTCAATATGGTTGGTGAGCAGGTTGCTTCGGGAAGTACCCAGATCTCAGGAGCGGCACAATCATTGTCCCAGGGGGGTTCGGAGTCGGCGGCATCCCTGGAGGAAATCACCGCCTCGGTTACGCAGATGGCTTCGCAAAGCGAGGCCAATGCTGAAAATGCCTTGCAGGCGAAGAAACTTTCCTCTTCCGCACAGACATTTGCCGATCAGGGGAATAGCCGAATGAAAGATATGGTCCAGGCCATGACAAAAATTCAGGGGTCGAGCCAGAACATATCTAAAATCATCAAGACCATCGATGAAATTGCTTTCCAAACCAACCTGCTGGCGCTGAATGCAGCCGTTGAAGCGGCACGGGCCGGTCAGCATGGTAAGGGTTTTGCCGTGGTTGCGGAAGAAGTCCGTAATCTTGCTGCGCGCAGTGCCAAGGCCGCCAAAGAAACTGCCGAGCTTATCGAAGGTTCGGTGACGTTGACGGCAAACGGTGCTGATATCGCTAATCAAACCGCGACAGAGCTGGAAAATATTGTCAACGAAGTTCACAAAGTCACTGATCTGGTCACGGAAATTGCGGCGGTTTCCGAAGAGCAGGCGCAAGGTATCAAGCAAGTCAATGTCGGCCTTGGGCAAATCGATTCGGTGACCCAGCAGAATATGGCCATGGCTGAAGAGAGCGCGGCATCTGCCGAACAACTGGCGTCTCAGGCCGATCGTTTGCAGGCCATGTTGAGGCAGTTCCGTTTGACTGCCATAGAAGAGCATAATTCAACCCGCTTGAGCGGTGGGACTTCAGCGGAATCCGTGCAGAAAAGTATAGCATTGTCATAACCAATGGCGTCCCGTGGCCGCTGCCGGTGGATACGGGACGCTGTCTTCTGCAGGTCGGTCTCAATATGCTACAGCACGTTTTAAATTGAGAGCCATCCCGGCCAGCCGGGGTTCTTTCTGTCCTTGCCTGACCGGCGCGGCCCTTTTGTGCTAATAATGAAGGCGATGATAATCGGCCTTGATAGCGGCGCTTTTGCCGGTTAAACCCGCCGGCAATGAGCGAGTTCGGGAGTTGGCATGTTTATCGCTTTATTCCCGGTTACGGGAAACGCACTCCCGGGGTCTTTGCCAGGACCTGAGCGACAATGATAAGAATCTGTCGTTTTACCCTGATGGTCAGAAGCCGGAATGAGGGCTTTGCCGTGACTGATCTCAGGGCTTCGCGGGCCGGAAAATGTGATTTTTGGTCTGGTGAAACTGATTATTCAATGGTGATTCGTCAGGAGCAGCGCGATGATCAAAGTTCCTTTAGGAGAAGCGGAAGGCCAAGTTCTCGGTTATGATATAACCGTTGTCGATGTACAAAAAGGGCTGAAAGGAGTTGCTTTTAGTCGCGGCCATACGATTTGCAAGGAGGATCTGGCCGTTCTGGAACGTCTTGGGAAGCAGAACATTTATGTCTGGGAAGGCAGCGAAGAAGAGATTCACGAGGAGGAGGCCGCGCTGACTGTGGCGCCGCTTATTGCCGGCTCCAATATCCGTTATGACGAGGTTCCCAAGGAAGGTAAGATCGGCTTTTATGCAACCTGCCCAGGGCTGTTTGAGGTTGATGTCGAGCGGTTGGAGCGGATCAATCGACTGGCTATTCCTTCTCTGCCGACCATTCATACCCACTTTCCCGTCCAACCTGACAAGCTGGTGGCCGCTTTTCGAATCATCCCGCTGACCTGCCAGCGCAAGCTGCTGGAAAAGATCACCGCTGAACTGGACCGCCCCCTACTGTACATCAAACCTTATGTTGTAAAGAAGGCCGCAATTCTGGTCACGGGAAGCGAAGTTTATCACCAGCGGGTCCGCGACGGTTTTACCCCCAAACTGACTGCGAAGCTTGCTGCCCTGGGGATCTCAGTCTCCACTGCCGAGGTTCTTCCCGATGATAAAATGATGATCAGCCGGGCGATTCGGGCTGCGGTGGAGGGTTGCGAACTGTTGCTGATCACCGGCGGGACCTCGGTCGATCCGGACGATATCACGACTCTGGCCATGCGTGAAGCCGGTGTGGTATTCCCGCAGAAAGGCAATCCGGTGCAGCCGGGCAACAACCTCACGATCGGCTATGCCGGGCAACGCACGGTCTGCGCCATTCCGGCAGCGGCATTGCATTATGCTGCAACGGCCTTCGATATTTATCTGCCGCGGCTGGCGGCCGGGCAGCGGATCCTACCTGAAGAACTGGCTTTGACCGGTCACGGAGGGCTCTGTCATTTTTGCCCGGTCTGCCATTTTCCGATTTGTCCGTTCGGGAGAAACTGATTGCCATGAAGCGAGAATGTCAAAATTTATCCTGTTCCGAAGCCCTAGATCGCCTGTTGACGGCGGTCAGTCCGGTCAAAACTCAATGCCTGGAGATTGCGGAAGCCTGTGGCCATGTTCTGGCGGAGCCAGTCAAAACTCCACGCCCTTTTCCCGATACCCGGCGAAGCGCTGTCGATGGCTATGCTGTCGGGTCGTTGGCAGCTGACGATTTTGCATTGGTCGATACCTTGGGGGCCGAGGATATTCCGCGGTCGGCGCTAAGCGGCAATGCTGCCGCAGCAGTCATGACCGGTGCGACCGTGCCGGCAGGTGCACAGACCGTTGTTCGGGTGGAAGATGTGTTGCTGAAAGGGCATCAAGTCGAGCCAAAAGTCGAATTGGTTGCCGGTGCCAACATTAACGGGATCGGTGAAGAGGCCCAGAAGGGGCTGCCGGTTCTGGGCGCAGGGGAGCGTCTGAATGCGGTTTCCCATAGTGTGCTCTGCTACCTGGGGGTGGACCAGATCCAGGTTTTTCGGCGACCGCGGATCGGCATTCTGATTACCGGTAACGAGTTGTTGCGGCTGGGTCAACAGCATCGGCCGGGGATGGTCTATGAGTGCAACAGCTACTTGCTGCGGAATATGCTGAACAGGATGGGCATCGATGTCGTGGTCCGCGGGCCGGTGGCCGATTCTCCGGAGGTCTTGTCCAAGGTTCTCGATCAGCTGGCCTGGCAAAACGATCTGGTGGTGACCTCCGGCGGGGTATCGATGGGGAAATTTGATTACATCAGGCCGCTGCTCAAGCAGAGTGGCTTTGAATTGCTGGTCGATCGAACCAAAATAAAACCAGGTCGACCAATGTTGGTTGCCCGCCGGGACCAGCAGTTGTTTTTTGGCATGCCAGGTTATCCGGCAGCCTTTCTGGTCAATCTGTTTGTGTATCTGGTCCCGGTGCTGCGCAAGCTGTGTGGCCTGAGCTCCATTCAGCCGAGCTACCGTACTGCGCGCTTGAAAACAGCTGTGACTGGCCGAACCGGCCGGAGCGACATGATTCGCGTTCAGTTGGAGCAAAATGGCTCGGTGACTGAAGCAACCCCGCTCCAAAGTCAGCTAACATCGCACTTTATCAATATGGCCGGCTGTAACGGATTGGTGGTTCTTGATGAAGATTGCGCAGGGCTGGCCGCCGGGACGGAAGTTCAGGTGCTGGACTTTGCTGCTGTTATCGGGTGAAATGTTCGGCTATAATAAGGAGCTATTATGAATATGCAAGAGCAGATCAACACGTGGAAAAAAGATCCGGAGTTTGTCAAAAGAGTCGGTATGATTCTTTGCCACAATGGAATTGTGCGGGGAACGACCCGAGAAGGGGGCAAGCCGGTCACTCGGGTCAGAGTCACTCCGGATCAGGAAAAAATTGCCGCCCTGCGTGCTGAATATGAGCAGGCTCCGGGTATTTATCGGGTTGCGGTTGAGGCCCATGGCGGCGAATTGAATCCCGGTGATGATTTACTGTTTATTCTGGTGGCCGGCGATATTCGTGAGAATGTCAAGGCAACCCTGGCAGAATTGCTTGATCGCATCAAATCGGAAGCGGTTAAAAAAGAAGAATTTCTCGCCTGATCTGCGTCTCCGGCATGGGGATCTTTTGTCTCCATGCCGGCGGACTCTTTTTCCTGGCAACGGACCTAACAGGAAAGCTGTATGAGCAAAGCGATTGCTTTTGTCGCCCGTTTGTCGGGGACCGGCAAAACAACCCTGGTCGAAGCGGTTATTAAAATTCTGGCCGCACGCGGCTATCGGGTCGGGGCCATCAAGCATGACGCCCATGATTTTGAAATCGACAAGCCGGGTAAGGACAGCTACCGTTTTACTGCGGCAGGTGCCGCAACAATGGTGGTTGCGTCCCGTCGAAAAACTGCCGTGGTCAGGCAGAATCCGGATGCTCCCAAACTTGAATTCCTGCTCGACAGTTACTGTCGCGATTTGGATATTGTCCTCGTCGAAGGGTTTAAGGGAGGATCTTTGCCCAAGATAGAAGTTCACCGGCAAGGGTTTTCCCCTTCTCCGACTCTTGCGGAATCAGGTGCTTTGAATCACGTCGTCGCCATTGCCTGCGATGGCGACTGTAGCGAAACCGATTTGCCTCATCTGGATCTGAACGATCCCGAGGCGGTTGCGGATTTTGCCCTGCAACATGCCATGTTGTTTTAAGCAATTTTTCCCCACCTTTTTACCGCCGATTCTTGTGAATTTTCAACCTTTTCCAGTTCCTTTCGTCTGCATTGCCCTGTCTTTTGCCCAGCTCGGGCCGAGCCTTTGTCATTGACTGACCGTGGATTTACGTTAAAGTGGCAGCATTGGAATAATCCCTTTAATAAACAAATGTTATTGAGAAAACTGATGTCGAAATTCAATTCCCGGATTTTGGGGGCCTTGTTGGCCGCCGCTTTGTTTGGTGCCGCACTGTGGGTATTGCATCGTTCCCTTGGTGCGTTTCATTATCAAGATATTGTCCGCCAGTTGCATACCATCCCTGCAAGCAGTTTGATGATGGCGTTGGTGCTGACCGGTTGCAGCTATCTGGTGTTGACCGCTTACGATCTTTTGGCGGTTCGCTATATCAACCACAAGCTGGCGATACCAAAAGTGATGCTGGCTTCCTTCGCAAGTTATGCCCTGAGCAACAATATCGGCCTGTCTCTGTTGATGGCGGGTTCGGTTCGCTACCGCTTTTATTCGACCTGGGGCTTGTCAGCCGAAGAGATCTTGCGTCTGGTCGGATTTACGGTGGTGACCTTCTGGATGGGCCTCTTGACTGTGGGTGGTGGAGTCTTTGTTTTTAGTTCTCTAAGCCTATCGCAGGTGTCGGGCTTGGCATTTATATCAGTTCATGCGCTGGGCTGGATCTTTCTTGCTTTGGTCTTTTCCTACCTGCTGATCCTCAGGGTGCGAAAAACTCCGTTACGTCTGCGCTCCTGGATCTTCAGTTTGCCGACCCTCTCTTTGGGGGGAGCCCAACTCGTCATCGGAACCCTTGACTGGGTTCTGGCCGGCAGTGTTCTTTATGTGCTTATTCCGGCTTCCTCTCCGGTGACGTTTGCCCAATTTCTCGGGGTATATCTGCTTGCTCAGATCGTGGCGCTGATCAGTCATGTGCCGGGCGGGTTGGGTGTGTTCGAGTCGGTTGTCTTACTCTTTCTCCCGGGAATTCCCGCTGCTGCGCTGCTCGGCAGTCTTCTGCTTTACCGGGGTATTTATTATCTGCTGCCACTGGCGCTGGCCACTCTGACCCTGGTCGGCACGGGAATGTACGCTCGGCGGCGCGTTGTCAGCCGTCTGGTCAAGGCTACCGGCCAGTTGGGTGGGCTGATGGTTCCTCAGCTGCTGGCTTTTTCCACCTTTGTTGCCGGGGCGATCCTGCTGTTTTCCGGCGCAACCCCGGCGGAACCCCAGCGGCTTCACTGGCTGAAGGAATTTTTGCCCCTCCCGGTCATGGAAATTTCCCACTTTTTAGGCAGTCTGATCGGGGCGGCCCTGCTGCTCTTGGCCAGGGGGATTCAGCGTCGGCTGGATGCTGCGTATTTGTTGACCGCGGGATTGCTGGCAGCCGGAAGCGTGTTTTCGCTGCTCAAGGGAGCGGATTACGAAGAGGCCTTACTGCTTGGGGGGATGCTGCTGGCACTGCTGCCTTGCCACCGGTATTTTTACCGCAAATCTTCGCTGCTGGGGGAATCGTTCAGCCTGGAATGGATCGTGACCATTCTGATTGTGTTCAGCTGTTCGGCCTGGCTCGGTTTTTTTGCTTACAAGCACGTCGCCTATTCCCATGAACTATGGTGGCACTTCTCCTTTCACGGAGATGCGCCCAGGTTTCTCCGAGCGGTCGTTGGGGCCGGTGCCTCTCTCCTTCTGTTTGGACTGGTCAGGCTGCTCAAGCCCGTCAAGGTTGAACCGCAACTGCCGGATGTGGCAGGGTTGGAGCAGGCCCGCCAGGTTATCGATAGCGTTCCCGAGACTGCAGCCAACCTGGCTCTGCTGGGAGATAAAGCTTTGCTGTTCTCACCGCAGCGGGACGGCTTTGTCATGTATGGCATTGAAAAACGCTCCTGGATCGCCCTTGGCGACCCGGTTGGATCTCTTGACGTGGCCCGTGATCTGGCTTGGCAGTTTCGAGAGCTGGTCGAGCAAAACGGTGGGCAAACCATCTTTTACGAGGTCGGTCCAAAGTTGATGCATATTTATCTGGACATGGGGTTGATGCTGTTCAAGCTTGGCGAAACCGCCCGGGTCCCTTTGGTCGACTTTTCCCTGGAGGGGAAAAAACGCAGTAGCCTGCGCTACACCAAACGGCATCTGGAAAAAGAAGAGTATTCTTTTGAGGTTATTCCGGCTCCGCCGAGTGCCGCACTGCTGGCTGAAGTCAAAGCGGTTTCCGATGCCTGGCTCGGGACCAAGAATGTCCGCGAAAAAGGCTTTTCCTTGGGCTTTTTCGATGCCTCCTATCTTGCTAATTTCCCCCTTGCCGTGGTCAGGCGGCATGATGAAATCATTGCTTTTGCCAATTTATGGCTCGGTTCCGACCAGGAAGAATTATCCATCGACCTGATGCGCTTTCGCCCGGAGAGCCCCAGAGGGATCATGGATTTTCTCTTTGTTAACCTACTGCTGTGGGGGCAGGAGCAAGGCTATCAGTTCTTCGATCTGGGCATGGCTCCTTTGTCAGGGATGGAAAATCGCCCCTTTGCACCGGTCTGGCATCGGATTGGCGCTTTTGTTTTCAGGCAGGGCGAGCATTTTTACAATTTTGAAGGCCTGCGCGCCTATAAACAGAAGTTCAATCCGCTTTGGGAGCCGCGTTATCTCGCATGTCCGGGCGGACTGGCACTACCGCAAGTGTTGCTGAATGTGTCCACATTGATCAGCGGAGGGATCAAGGGGCTTATCGGCAGGTAGCCTGGAGAATTGTGCCGGGCGCGAATAATGAACAACTTGGTAAAATGATAAGGACCAGGTGCAATCGGGTTGCTGAAATTATTTGCGCATTGCCCTTTTATCGCCAGGGTTGCTGCCGGCAGTTGTTGCAAGGGAGGTCTCTATGTCCGAAGAATCGATTTTTTTTCTGCCGGTCAAGGACTACTGCCACCGTGGTTTGATTACCTGTCAGCTCACTGACCGAGTGGTTGACGCCGCCCTGATGATGCGCAGCAAAGAGATCTCCAGTTTGATCGCTTGCGACGAGCATGGGCAACCGATCGGGATCATGACCGACCGCGATTTGCGCAGCAAAGTGGTTGCCGAACGCAAGGATCCGGCCACATTAACGGTTGCCCAGGTCATGACCGCTCCGGTGATCTCCGTGACGGAACACGACCCACTCTTTGAGGTTCTCTATTGTATGTCCCGGCACCGCATTCATCGGGTCGGGGTGGTCGATCAGCACAATACTCTGGTCGGGATCATCAATGAATCGGATATTATCCGTCTGCAGAACCGCTCCCCGCAACGTTTGTTGCGGGCCATCGATGAAGCGGGAAAGATTTCCGAACTGAAGACCATTCATGGGGAAACTCAGCAGCTGGTGGTGTTCTTAAGCCGCAGCGGGGTGCCGACCGACCAGCTGATCCGGCTCATTTCGCTGTTGAACGATCAGTTGTCCGACAAACTGGTCAAACTGCTCAAGCGCGGCCGTTTTGCAGAGATGGGGCAGAAAAATGCTTTCCTGGTTTTGGGCAGTGAGGGGCGGCGTGAGCAGACCCTGAAAACCGATCAGGACAATGCCATGATCTATGCCGATGATGTCACGGCCGAAGAACTGACTGACATCGAAGCGTTTTCCCATTTACTGATTGATGCGCTGATCGAAATCGGAGTGCCCGAATGCCCCGGTGGGATCATGGCGCGCAATGACTTCTGGAGACGCTCGCTAAGCCAATGGCAGGATGCCATTGATGGCTGGATTGCTTCCCCCAGTGGCGAGAATATTCTCAATTTCAGCATGTTTTCAGATATGCGGACTCTCTGCGGTAATGCCACGCTGGAGCGGGACTTGCGCGCTCATGTGATCCTCAGAGCTGAAGAAAATACCATTTTTCTGGCCCGTATGGCCGCCAATGTCTGCCGTTTTGTGCCACCCCTCGGCTGGTTTGGACGGATCAAGACCGAAGCCGGCGGGAAATATGCAGGCCAACTCGACCTGAAGAAGGCGGGTATTTTCGCCCTCACCGAAGGGGTTAAGACCCTGGCCCTGAGCATTGGCGTTCTGGGCGGGAACACCCATGACAAATTACTGTTGTTACAGGAACGCGGGGTTCTCAGCGAGCAGCAGGTTAACGATATCGATGCCAGTTTTAATTTGCTGACTTTTTTACGTCTGCGCAGTCAGGTCGCGGCCCATGTCGCCGGGCGGGAAATCAGCAATCATATTTTCCCTGCGGCCCTGGATCGGGTTGAACGGGGCCGGCTCAAGTTGGCTCTGGAGGTCGTCGATTCTTTTGAAGGCATGCTCAAACAACATTTTCAACTCGATATGCTCAGAGGGTAGTGTGCCGGGCTTTCCCGCCTCGTCGGGAACCCCCCGCATGTCTCCTTCTGGCCGCGACCGGCCATGACCGATTTATCCAAACCGCCATTTGCCATTCGTAACGTCCGTTTGTTCCTCGCTTTTCGGGTGCTGTTCAACGCGCGTTTTTACTATCCGGTCTTCTCCATCCTATTTCTCGATTTTGGCCTCACCCTGGCCCAGTTCGCCCTGCTGAATGTGGTGTGGGCGGTCAGTATTGTGGTTTGTGAGGTTCCTTCCGGAGCCCTGGCTGATATCCTCGGTCGCCGCAATCTGCTGGTCCTGGCTGGCGGGCTGATGGTGATCGAAATCATGCTTTGGGCCTTTGTTCCGCGGGACAATCTACAGCTGCTGTTCTGGGTGTTCGTCCTTAATCGGATCTTGAGCGGAATGGCCGAGGCGGCTGCTAGTGGTGCCGATGAAGCGCTGGCTTACGACAGTTTGGTCCGTTATGGCAATCCGGCCGATTGGGGACGGGTTCTGGAACGGCAGATTCAGTTGCAGTCCGCAGGATTTGTCATGGTCATGACCCTGGGGGGCTTGGTTTATGATCCGCACTTTGTGCAAGGGGCTTTGCATCTGGTCGGCTTTGATGCGACCGTCACCCGGGCCGCGACGTTGCGGTTACCGATTTATCTGACCTTGGCGACGGCCGTACTGACCTTGCTGGCCGCGCTGGGGATGCAGGAGGTGGCCAGCGCTCAGCAGCGAGCGGCGGCAAGTCCGTCCCTGCTGGCCGAGTCATTAAAGCTGATCTGGCAGGCTGCTCGCTGGATCTTTCGAACGCCGCTGGTGCTGGGGCTGATGCTGTTCGGTTTGTTGTATGACAGTGTGGTGCGGATGTTGCTGACCATGGCCAGTCAGTATTATCGCCTGATCGGGGTTCCAGAGGCCTGGTTCGGAGCGCTGGGTTCACTCCTTGCGCTAAGTGGTCTGGTGATGCCCATTTTGGCCAGACGACTGGTCGCCAGGTGTTCCCTGGTTTTTAATTTGCTGCTGATCGCCGGAATTATCATGGCCGGGTTGGTCGGGATGGCGCAGCTGCAAAACTATGCCGGGCTGGCGCCGGCGTTGTTGCTGTTCGGCAGCTTTAACCTGGTGGGATTTTTCTTGAGTTACTATCTGAATCGTTTGACCGCTTCAGCGCAGCGGGCGACGGTCCTCAGTTTCAAAGGCTTGTTTCTGAACCTTGGCTATGGGATGATCGGGTTGCTTTATTCTTTTCTGCTCGCTTTGCTGCGTGGACAAGTCGTTCCAAGCGTTGGCGCTGTTCAGGAAGAGCTGCTGAAAAACCGGATCTTTGCCGAATCGTTGCCCTGGTTCGGCTGGTATTTCGGCGTTTGTTTTTTGCTTTTGCTCGGCTGTTTTACCAGGACTTTTTATCGCAGCCGGTCTTTTCGCGAGGCGTTGAAAAGACCCTGATCTTAAACACTCATCGCGATGCCCCGGGTGAGGCTGATGATGTCCCAATGTCGTTCTGTGCTTCTGCGCGTTGTTTTATTTCTATTTACAGCAGTCTGTGTGCTGCTTTCTGCCTGTACTCCCCCCGTGGCGACCTCGGTTCCTGAGCCGGTGGCTGACCCGATTGCGGCGTTGATCGATGAACCCGCACAGGCGCAGCAATCCTTACGGCATATGGGGTTTTCCGTGCAGGTAGGAGCCTTCAGCCAACAGGAAAATGCGGTCCGTCTGGAGCAAACCCTTAAATTGCAGGGACTGGATGCCTATTCATTTCTTCACGAGTCGGGCCTCTACAAGGTCCGTTTCGGTGATCAGCAGGATTATCCGTCGGCGCGGCAACTCGCCGAAAAAATGCGCGATCAGGGTGTCATTGGGCGATTTTTTATTGTTACGCCGGCTGATTATTCCGTGGCCCGGATGGGGGCCGATAAACCTGATGCGTTGCGCCAAGAATTGGTCCGCACAGCGAAGCGATTTCTCGGAGTTCCTTATCGCTGGGGCGGCGAGGACAGTACCAATGGCTTTGATTGCAGCGGGTTGACCATGGTCAGCTATCGTCTGAACGGCCTGGACCTGCCACGCAATTCCAGAGCTCAGTTCCAGGCCGGGAGGGCGGTTGAGAAAGCTCGCCTAAAGCAGGGCGACCTGGTGTTTTTCGCGACCAAAGGCGGGACCCGGGTGACTCATGTCGGGATGTATGTCGGGGATGGAAAATTCATTCATGCGCCCCGCACCGGAAAGACGATTCGGATCTCCAGTCTGGCGAGTCGATATTTCCGGCGGACCTATGTCGGCGGCCGGACTTACCTGTAAGTAGTTTCCCTCCAGAAACGGCTTTTTTCCCCTGTAGCCGCGTCAACCTGCAGGCTTACTTGTGCGGCGTAACGATGTACGCCTCCGAGCAAGCCCTTGATTTTTTTGCCACAACAGAAAACTGCTCGTTTCCAATCTGAAAACTTAATGATTGCCATCCAGTGTTTCCGGATGACAGCTAAGTAGTTTTCAGCCGGAAACTTAGGCAGGGTACTGTAACGTTTCTGATCTGGAAACGGTTTAAGGGTAGGCCTGTACCCAGGTGACGGCTCGCTCCAGGTCCGAGAACAGCCTGATGTTGAGCCCTTTATCGAACAGGAGCTTTTGCAGCAGCAGCTCATTCCTTTGGTACTCTATGGCTGTGACCAACGCCATTTTGCGCAGCGGCGAGCGGTTTTTGTAGCGCAGGATGGTTTCTGCGACCAGATCCAGACTCATTTTCTCAGCGGCACAGGAAATCTCCCGTTTATCAATGACCAGACCGGTACACTGCGCATCTTCCAACTTGTTCAGGATGGGCCGGTAAAGGCGATCGATGCATTGTTCGCAATGGGACGGGCCGCTGCAGGTGACAAGCATGCATTCATCCTGGATTTCATAGCGCCAATGGAAGGGAGAATTGCCTTCGTTGGAGGTCGATGTCTGCTGAGAAATATTCATGAGGAGTTTTTTCCGATCCGCATGGCAATCGTTCTTTTCTCTCGCCTGATAGTCTTATCTTTAAAATATAGCTGAGTTTCCGAAAAGACTACAAGAGCATGCCGGTGAGGAAAAAAGGGAGGTTTTTTCTTTCCTTGCCTGATTTTCTGGTGGGGAGCACTTGTCGCTCCATCGGGCCCTATAAAAAGTAAAGTAAAAGCAATCAGTTGTGTTTTTGTTTGGGTGTTGGTGGCAATGGTTCCAAGAACTCCATATCGCGTTGTTATCAGGTGCGCTAATCGGGGTATTAGAAACTTTCGTTAAAAACCTGCAGGCAATATCAAGCGAGGGATTCAGAATGGGGCGAAGGCTCTCTAGTCAGGAGACGTCTGGAGCTGTTTGAGCAGCTCCGGACGTCTCAGGTATCAGCTAGTTTCCATCCGGAAACTCCGGTGGAGGACTGTAACGTTTCTGATCTGGAAACCAGAAATTTTTTGCAAGGTCAAGGAAATCAAGCATTTGTGCGGAGGTGTAGTGCTTTACGCCGCACAATCAAATGCGTAGATTGACGCCGAGATTGCGGAAAAGGGCGGTTTCCGGACAGAAACTAGCTAATCGCTCAATTCAGCGCCTGATTGACGATCTCACGCGCTTCAGCCTGAATTTGGGCAAGGTGTTCCTCCTCTTTAAAGCTTTCCGCATAAATTTTATAGACATCCTCAGTGCCGGACGGGCGTGCGGCAAACCAGCCATGGGCAGTGCAGACTTTCAGGCCACCAATGGCGGCACCGTTGGCCGGGGCATGGGTGAGCTTGGCGGTAATGGGGTCACCGGCCAGGGTTTGTGCTGATACCTGTTCTGGTGACAGGGCCGCCAGTTTGGCTTTTTCTTCACGATTGGCCGGAGCGTCAACCCGGGCGTAGACCGGATTGCCGAAATTGGCAACCAAGTCCTGATAATGCTGCCCCGGGTCTTTGCCGGTTACCGCCAGAATTTCACAGGCCAGCAGGCAGAGAATAATGCCGTCCTTGTCGGTGCTCCAGACACTGCCGTCTTTTCTCAGGAAGGATGCCCCGGCGGACTCTTCGCCACCGAAGCCATAGGAACCATCGACCAGTCCGTTAACAAACCATTTGAAACCGACCGGCACTTCTTGAAGTTTACGACCCAAAGCATCAGCAACTCGATCGATCATTGATGAGCTGACCAGAGTTTTACCGATGGCTGCGTCAGGGCTCCAATTGCTGCGGTTGGTAAACAGGTAATTAATCGCGACGGCCAGATAGTGATTGGGGTTCATTAAGCCGGCAGATCTGGTGACGATGCCGTGGCGGTCGTAATCGGGGTCGTTTCCAAAGGCAATATCAAAGTCATCTTTAAGTGCAACCAGGCTCGCCATGGCATAGGGTGACGAGCAGTCCATACGCACCTTGCCGTCATGGTCGGCGGTCATGAAACTGAAGGTGTAGTCAACCGTCGCATTACGGATAGTTATGTCCAACCCATAGCGTTCGGCAATTGGTTGCCAGTAACGTAAACCGGATCCGCCCATGGCATCGGCGCAGATTTTCAGGCCGGCCTTTTTAATGGCCGTCATATCGATAACATTTTCGAGATCGTTCACGTAAGGGGAGATAAAGTCATGGGCTATGGTGGTTTCGGCCTGCAGGGCTGCGGTAAAGGATAGATACTTCACGTCCGAATTATTGTTGGTAAGCAGTGCGTTTGCCCGGTCAGCTATCCAACCGGTCGCATCGGTATCTGCCGGGCCACCGTTCGGCGGGTTGTATTTGAATCCGCCGTTATCCGGTGGGTTGTGGGAGGGGGTAATGACAACGCCATCGGCAAGTCCTGTTGAACGGTCCTTGTTATAGGTCAGGATTGCATGGGAGATGACCGGAGTAGGGGTATAACCGCCATCCTGGTCGATCATGACCGTCACGCCGTTGGCAGCAAAAACCTGTAAAGCGGTTTTCTCTGCCGGAATGGACAGGGCGTGGGTATCTTTGCCCATGAACAGCGGACCGGTAATGCCCTGATCTGTACGGTAGTCGCAGATAGCCTGGCTGATCGCCATGATGTGGCTTTGGGTGAAGCTGCTTTTCAGTGACGAGCCACGGTGTCCGGAGGTTCCAAAAGCGACCCTCTGATCCTGATTGCTGACATCCGGTTGGCGTTCGTAATATAAGCTGATCAGTTCAGCAATGTCGGTCAGATTTTCTGTTTTCACTGGTTTGCCTGCATCGGGGTGTATGGCCATCCTGTGCTCCTGTGATGGGGTTATTGAGTAATGTGCATAATATCCTGTATTTTATTGTTGAGTGCTACGACACCGTAGACAAAATAGTTCTCTGATCGAATAGCCATGCGTCATTCTTCTGAACACTTCCACGGTTCAGCCATTATAACTAGTTTCTGTCCGGAAACCGCCCTTTTTCGCAATCTCGGCGTCAATCTACGCATTTGAATGTGCGGCGTAAAGTACTACACTTCCGCACAAATGCTTGATTTCCTTGACCTTGCGAAAAATTTCTGGTTTCCAGATCAGAAACGTTACAGTACCCCACCGGAGTTTCCGGCTGGAAACATTTTTAGCAATTATCCAGCCATGTCTAAAAAAAGCCCAGACATGACACAGGTTGTCCCAAGTCTGTCTCTCTTGCCTGCGAACGCACCCTCCTGTTGTGATTAAATTCTGATATTTTAAGATCTTTCTGCTAAAATCACCGTTTGCAAGTTTGTCGAACAGAGCTGAATCCTGCCCATGAAATGAGAAGAGATTTGCTGTGAAGCGCCGAAAAAAATCTAAAAAAATCCGTTGGTTTTCCAGAAGAAAGGTGCTGTTTTTCGGTACCCTGGCGATTGTCCTGGTCGCGGTTATTTATACCCTTTACCTCGATTATTCCGTTCGTTCCCGTTTTGAAGGTAAGCGCTGGAAAATACCGGCCAAGGTCTATGCCCGGGCTCTGGAACTATATCCGGGACAAACCTTGGGCAAAGCGGCTATGAACGCTGAGCTGTCGCTGCTTGGTTACAAAGAGACTGCCGAGCCGCAGGCTCCGGGAACCTTTCACTGGCAAAACCGGACCCTGGATCTGGTCCTGCGCCCCTTTACTTTTGGGGATGGATTCCGTGATCAATTAAGTTTGCGCGTGACTTTTGCCGATAGCCGGGTGCAGACCCTGGAACAGCGCGATACGGGGCTGGATCTCAGCTTGGTGCGTCTGGATCCCCCGTTGATTGGCGGGATCTACCCAGGGAAGAACGAAGACCGGCTGCTGGTGAAATTGGCAGAAGTCTCCCCCTATGTGATCAATGGGCTGCTTTCTGCCGAAGACCGGCGGTTTTACACCCATCACGGCATTGACCTGCGCGGCATCGCCCGGGCGCTGATTTCGACCCTCAGTGGCGATGGGATTCAGGGTGGCAGTACCCTGACCCAGCAGCTGGTGAAGAATTTTTACCTGAGCCCTGAGCGCACCCTGCGGCGTAAATTCACTGAAATGGTGATGGCCTTGTTGCTGGAGCTACATTACGATAAACAGGAGATCCTCGAAACCTATCTGAACGAGGTCTACCTTGGTCAGGACGGCAATCGCAGTATTAACGGCATCGGTCTGGCCAGCAGGTATTTTTTCAACAAACCGGCCAGCCAGCTTGATCCGGCTGAAGCGGCTTTGCTGGTGGGGATGCTCAAAGGGCCGTCCTATTACAATCCCCGCACTCATCCCGAACGGGCGCTGGCTCGGCGCAATCTGGTTCTGGATCAGATGGCGGAGGAAGGGTATCTCAGCCCGCAACAGCTGTCCGCTGCGCAGGCGGAAACTCTCGGGGTGATTGAGCGACCACCGCGAGGAACCTCGCCCTACCCGGCTTTTCTGGCGCTGGTGCATCGGCAGTTGCGACAAAATTATCGCGACGAAGACCTTCGCTCGGAAGGGTTGCAGATCTTTACCACCCTCGACCCGCAGGTTCAGCATGCGGCAGAAAGCGCACTCAGCCAGTCCCTCAAGCAGTTGGAGGCAACCCGGGGCATGCCGGCGGCAGTGCTGGAGGGGGCGGTGCTGGTCACCAGTGCCCAGAATGCCGAGGTCGAGGCCGTGGTAGGGGGGCGTGATCCTCGCTTTAAGGGTTTTAACCGGGCGTTGGATGCGTTGCGTCCCATCGGTTCGTTGATCAAGCCCATCGTTTATATGACCGCGCTGGAACAGCCGCAAAAATACACTCTGGCCACCAAACTGGATGACAGCCCTCTGCTCCTTGAGCAGCCGGGGACGACTGACTGGGCTCCGGAAAACTATGATCACAAGTTTCACGGGGAGGTTCCTCTGTTGACCGCGCTGACGGATTCATACAACGTCGCGACGGCACGGCTGGGGCTGGAAGTGGGTGTCGACAATGTCATGAGCAACCTAAAAAGGCTGGGGATCCGCCGGGATCTGCCAGAATATGCATCCAGTCTTTTAGGTGCAAATAGCTTGTCTCCCCTGGAAGTGACCCAGGTTTATCAAACCCTGGCCGGTGGCGGGTTTCTCACTCCGCTGCGCGCCATTCGCGAAATCCTGACTGCCAGCGGAGAGCCGCTGCAGCGTTACCCTTTGGACGTTAAACAGGTGATCGATCAGGATGCCGTTTATCTGACCACTGCAGCCATGCAGGAAGTGGTGCGCCGGGGAACCGGCAAGGGACTCTCTGACTACCTGCCCGCGAGTCTGGATGTGGCCGGGAAAACCGGGACCACCGATGATTTTCGTGACAGCTGGTTTGCCGGGATAACTGGTAACCGGGTGGCGGTCGTCTGGGTCGGCCGGGATGATAATCAACCGACCGGCCTGACCGGCGCGAGCGGAGCGCTGACCATCTGGGGTAAGATGATGGCACAACTTGAAAACGAACCGTTGATTCTCCCCGAGCCGGATAACATTGAGCAGGTCTGGATCGACCCGGAATCGGGATTGCTCAGCGCAGAAGGCTGCCGCAATGCTGTTCAGCTGCCATTTATAAGTGGATCCGCACCGACCGAATCGGCCCCCTGTGGCCCGAACTCGGTCGGCGGATCAATCAAAGGCTGGTTTAAGAGGTTATTTGGAAAATGAAAGAAATGCGCTCTACTATTGTTGTTTTCTTGCTTCTGCTGGTGTCCGGATGTACGGTCATGACCTCCGCCCCCTCGCGGAATCCGGCGGTGACCGCCCTCCTTGAAAAGGCCGAAGTGCAAACCTCTGCCGGGCAACTGAATCAGGCCGACGCCTCGCTGGAACGAGCCCTGCGTATCGAACCCCGCAACCCGGCCCTGTGGCAGCAGTTGGCTCGGCTCAGATTTGAGCAGGGCTTATTTTCCCAGGCCGAGAATCTGGCCCGTAAATCCAATTCCCTGGCGGCTGGTAACCGACCGTTGCGCAAGGAAAACTGGAACATCATTGCCCAGGCGCGGAATGCTCTGGGTGATGTGCAGGGGGCGCAACAGGCCTGGGACAGGGCGGCTCGGGAATGACCGCCGGGACAGTTAAGACTTTTGCAAAAGTAAGGATGTTGTTGTGGATCTCAATGTAATCAATCAGGTTTTCAGCCTGTTGCTGATGATGGCGGTGGGCGTACTGCTCAGAAAAAGAAAAATTGTCAATGAAGCTGTGCTCAAAGGGTTTTCCGAAATCCTGATGTTTGTCACCCTTCCCTTCATGATCCTTTATTCCTTCAACTTTTCCTTTTCCAGGGACATGCTTGCTAACGGCATCGTTATGTTTTGCTGTTCCGTTGCCGCGCATCTTTTCCTGATTCTGCTCAGTCAGCTGTTGTACTGGAAGTTTGATGCATCGAAAAAGTACATTTTCCATTTCTCAACGGTTTTTTCCAACTGCGGCTTCATCGGTTTTCCGCTGATTTTCGCCCTGTACGGGAAAGTCGGTGTTTTCTATACGTCGATCTTTGTGATTGCCTTCAACTTGTTTGCCTTCACCTATGGAATCATGCTTTTTACCGGCAGAAGCAGTATGAAAAACATGCTGAAAAGCCTGGTTAATCCGCCACTGATCGCCACTTTTCTGGGCATCCTGATCTTTCTGTTTTCCATCAAATTACCGAGCCCGATTCTGAACACCCTGGAAACGGTCGGCAGTATGACCACTGTGCTGTCCATGTTCATCATCGGGGCGATGCTGGCGGACGTCAGCCTGAAAGAGGTGTTCAAAGGTTTTGATGTCTATTATCTTAGCCTGATAAAATTGATCGTTGCACCATTCCTCTGTTACCTGCTGTTCGTCCCCTTTACCACCGACAATCAGGTGCTTGCCATCGCGGTGATTCTGGTCGCCATGCCGACCGCGTCACTGGGCGGGGTCTTTGCCGAAAAATTCAATGGTAATCGGGCGGCTATCTCCCGCTGTACCTTTTTGACTACGGTGCTGTCGATGCTGACCATTCCCCTGGTGGTTTCCGCTTTGTAGCTGTTTTGAGGATTACGCTGTCTGCTGCAAGCGTCTCGCCGGGTCGTGACGAATATCTCTTTTCAGTGTTTAAAAGTTAATTTGCTGTCCCTGATGAATCTTCTCGATTTCTGTGGTTCTATTGGAAAGATGATACATGGTTTTCCACAATGCATCGACCAGATGGAGGTTGTGGCTGTCGTGTCGAACGATCAGGCCCATCTCTCTGACCAGAGGCGGGACGCAAAAGGGGATGCAGAAGATATCGTTATGATCCTGGGTGGTCAGGTAAGATTCGGGGATGATTCCGACACCGATACCATGCTTGACCATGAGCAATAGGCTGGCATAAGAATCAATCTCCATGGACGGTTCGACTTTTATTCCTCTTCTTTTTATTTCCCTGTCAATCAGGGTTTCAGCCAGTAGATTAGGCGCAAAACGCAGATAAGGGCCTTTGGTGATGATTTCAGCATCGGTTTTCAGGCTGGTATTTTCATTGGTGATAACAAAAAAACGTTCAACGGCATAAGGCTTCCAAAGTAGGCCTTTTTCAGGCGGTAATGGACCGATCCCGAAGCAGGCATCTATTTTTTGCTCGACGACCATCTCGGTGAGATGTTTGGTGACATCAAAGGTATTGACCAGCTGGATGATGAGCTGCGGGTGTTTTTGGCGGAGCTCTTTAAGAGCAAATGCGAGCACTTTTGTTAAGACACTGCTGACATAGCCAATACTGACCTTTCCTTTATAAACCTCCTGACACTTCTTCTCTTTGTAATCCTGCCAATAGTGCAGAATTTGCCGGGCTATTTTGGCAAACTCAACTCCTTCACTGGTCAGTGCTATCGGTCTGTGCGACCGGTCAAGCAGCTTTAGGCACAGCTCTGACTCCATTTCTTTCAGCTGCTGGCTGACGGCGGACTGGGTGAGGTTGACCGCGGCGGCGGCCGAAGTGAGCGAGCCCAACTCGGCAATGGCAATAAATGTTTTGAATTTATTTAAGTCCATGGAGCCTCTTTCTTCTTGAATAGGCCATGTTTGATCTTGATAAGTAGTTGAAATACAAAGTCTATCTTCGGTTTGATGATCTTGGAGTATTGTACTATAAGATGAGCTTATTTTGAAGATGAAATATATTAGCTTTACTTTTGTTGGTGATTGAAGGCATTAAATATACTGCAAAATCACATATTGATGGCCTTTGAGGGGGGTGAAAGAAAATATTTTATAGGGTGAGTTAACTGGTTTTATCCGCCCGAACTATCAACATTACGCAATGAAAGAGGAGGTTCAGATGAGGTTTAAATCAATCTTGGCTCAAGGCTGCCTTGCTATGATGATGCTCTTGATCGCCGGAGTGTCATTTGCCGGAAACTTTCCCCAAAAAGATATCCGTATCATTGTTCCATTTAAACCTGGTGGAGCCGTTGATACGACCTCAAGGATCATTGCTGAGTACGCAAAAAAACATTTGAACGGTATCGAGTTGAAGGTTGAAAATCGTGCTGGTGGCGGGGGCGTGGTCGGCCAGACCTTTGCTGCCAAAGCAAAGCCCGATGGCTATACCATCCTTGCTATGACCAGTTCAGTTGTCACCAATCCTAAACTTAAGCAGGTCGCCTACAAGGTTGCAGATTTCCGGCCGGTGGCTCTTTACACCATGGACCCTGAAGTTGTTGCCGTCCCAAGTAAATCCCCTTTTAAAACCATTGCTGATTTTATTGCCGCGGCGAAGAAAGAGCCTTTGAAAATAGCAGAAGCGGGCATGGGAACCTCCCATCATCTGTCAGGTCTGGCCATGGTGGATAAAGGTGGAGTCCAGCTCAACTTCATCCATACCAAAGGCTTTGGCTCACAGCTCCAGGCTGTATTGGGCGAACATGTGGATGCGGCATTGTGGCCCTATGGCGAAGCTAAGGCCCATGTCGATGCTGGAACGGTGCGAATTCTGGCAGTTGCTTCTGAGCAGCGTCTGGATAGCGCTCCGGATGTTCCGACTTGGAACGAAGCCGGGCTGGGCATCAAGGAATGGACCACTTTCCGGGGCTGGGCAGTGCCGAAAGGAACACCGGATGAGGCCGTTAAGTTTCTTGCTGATCTGCTCGGGAAAGTTAATCAGGATCCGGAATACGTCAAGCGGATGAAGGAGCAGGGGTTCCCGCTGGCATATCGTGATGCCGCAGGATATGCGGCTGTTATTGATAATTATGATGAACTGACTGAGTTGGTGATCAGCAACAACAAACTTGGCCAGAAGTAATTCTAGATACGGCAGGGGAGCTGTTCGGGACGTATCGAATGCTCCCCTGTTGATTTATCAGGACAATCATTTTCCCAGTGTGGGTTGTGCAAAGGCGTCCGTCGGGTTTTAGATAACCGCTTCATCTGCTGCGGCAATTCTTGAAACTGGGGGAGCGAGGCGCTATTTAAACGGGATTGATAACAGCATGAGTATTCTGATCAAAGCCGATTTATGGTTGGGAATCATCGTTTCCGGGGTTGGGCTGTGGGCATATCTGCAGAGCCGTGGCTTCGATGAATATTCTGGTACCTATCCACAATTTCTATCCTTTCTCCACATCCTGATCGGGGTTGGGCTCATTCTAAAAGCATTGCGGAAAACGGCAGATGAAGCCAATTCGATAAGACAATTATTTGAAGAGGTGCGAGGGCCTCTGGTCGTTGCCCTGCTGTTGGTTGGATGGGGCTTGCTGCTGCAGTTTGAGGTCGGTTATCTCTTCTCCAGTGTGCTGGTGATGCCGCTGATTTTGTATGCCCTTGGTTATCGGGGCACCAAGAGAATCATCTTTGGGTCGGTGAGCATCGTGTTTGTGATCTTTCTGCTCTTTTATGTGATTTTTGATGTTCCCCTGCCTCTTCACAATGCTGTTGAGCAGCTTTTCGGTTGATACCGCTTTTTGCCGATAAAGGTTTAAATGATGGAAACGATTGCCCTCGGTTTTAGCACCTTATTTGAACCCAGCGTTCTGGCTTTCCTTATCCTGGGCGTTTTTTGCGGCCTGATCGTGGGGTCAATTCCCGGGTTGAATGAGAATATCGCTTTTGCTGTTTTTATCCCCTTTTCATTCTCTTTGGCACCGACCTATGCTCTGGCGCTGATGGTTGGGGTTTACTGTGCTGCTGCTGTCGGCGGGGCCATGCCGGCGGTGATGATCAAGGTTCCCGGAACAGCTTCCGCCGTACTCACCGCTATTGACGGGAATGCCATGGTGCGCCAAGGCAAAGTCAACATCGCGCTAAGGATTGCGATCTGGTCGTCGGTTTTCGGTGGACTTTCGAGTGCCATGGTTCTGCTCTTTTTTGCCCCGCTTCTGGCCGATGCCGCCCTGAGGTTCGGTTATGTCGAAAACTTTGCCCTGTGCGTTCTCGGCTTGGCCGCTGTGGTTGGAATGCTGGAGAAGAATGTCCTGAAAGGAGTCCTCTCTGCGGCCTTCGGTCTGCTCATCGCGACGGTCGGTTTGAGTCTGGTAACCGGTTTTCCCCGCTTTACGTTTGGAATCAGTGATCTTTATGAAGGAGTCCCTTTTGTGCCCTTACTGATTGGGCTTTTTGGGATTGCCGCAGCCTTAGAACTGGCAGAGGAAGTTTTTCTGGAGCGGCGACAGAGTAAGGAGATCAGTGACCTGCCGAGGATCTCTGGCAGCCTGATTCCATCCTTGGCTATGGTAAAACGTTTATTGCCGACCTGGTGCAGTTCTGCACTTATCGGTAACGTTGTCGGCGTTCTGCCCGGGGCGGGAATGCTGATGGCGATTTATATCGCTTATAATCAGGCCTCAACCCGCTATCGGAGAAAGTATCAGAACCAGCCGGGTGAGGTGCCTTGGGGCGAAGGAACCCCGGAAGGGATTGCCGCACCGGAAGCCGCTAATAATGCGGTCGTTGCAAGTTCCATGGTTCCTCTGCTGTCCCTCGGCATTCCGGGGAATTCCGTTTCGGCCCTGTTTATCGGCGCGCTGATGATCCACGGGATGGTGCCGGGGCCGTTACTGTTCATCGATCACCCTGATATCGCCTGGATGCTGATGGTCTCTTTTGTGGCCGCTAATATCGTGATGGGGCCGATTGCTATATTTGTCGCCAAATATGTGTCAGGTATGGTCTACCGACTTCCCAAACAGGTGATGGTGCCGACCATTGCCCTGTTGTGTCTGACCGGGGCCTATGCTGATGGAAACTCCCTGTTTAATATCGGTGTGGCTCTGGTTGCGGGGCTGGTCGGGTACCTCTTCCACAAGGTGGGCATTCCTCATGCTCCAATTATCCTGGCCCTGGTTCTTGGCCAGAAGCTGGAAGATTCACTCACAAATTCCCTTGATATTTCGGGCGGCAACTGGCTGGTTTTTCTGGACCCAAAGGAGCATCCCATCAGTCTGGTGCTGATGATAGTTTCGTTCATTTTTGTCCTTCTTCCCGTTGTTAAATATTTATCCAGAGAGATTAAACAGAGAAAAACCTGCCGATCCGGCCCCTGTGATTTGAAGGATTTCCCACAGGGCTGATTTCTCAATTACCGGTGTCAGGCAATACCCTTGGGCATTTTTTATGTCTACAGGACCAGTACGTTCTTTTTATGACCAAGAATATTGTGGAGGAATAATCAATGGCGATTACTGCAGATCACTTAAATAATGTGAAAACGTCCGCGGTGACTTTGATCACCGCCAAAGCGCGCCAGTTAGAGCGGGAAGGGCGTAATATCATCCGGCTTTCCGCCGGCGAACCGGACTGTGGAACTCCCGAACATGTCAAGCTGGCAGGGATCAGCGCGATCTGTGAAGGCAAGACCCAGTACCCGTTGGTGCACGGAGTTATCGAACTGCGGGAGGCGATTTGCCGAAAACTGCAGCGAGACAACCAGCTCAGTTATACCCCTGATGAAGTCTTAGTTAGCTGCGGTTGCAAACAGACGATTTTCAATGCTATGGCAGCGTCCTTAAATCCTGGTGACGAAGTGATCATTCCCACCCCCTATTTTGTCAGTTATCCCAATATGGTGGAAATTAATCGCGGCGTACCGGTTTTTATCAAAACCTCCCTTGAAAACGAATTTAAACTGACCCCTGCCGATCTGGAGCAGGCCATCACACCGCGGACCAAATGGCTGTTCATTAATAATCCGGGGAACCCTTCGGGAGCCGTTTACAGTGAAGAGGAACTGCTTGGTCTGGCAGAGGTTTTGAAAAAACACCCGCACGTGCTCATTCTGTCCGATGATATCTATGAATTCCTGGTCTTCGGAGAGGCACGCTTTTTCTCGATTTTACATGTTGCGCCGGATTTGAAAGATCGCACCCTTGTTGTTAACGGCGTCTCCAAGGCTTATGCAATGACCGGTTGGCGGGTAGGTTATGGTGCGGGGCCACTACCGCTGATCAAGGCCATGCTTAAAATTCAGTCTCAATCTACCAGTGGCACCAGCACCATCTCCCAATGGGCTGCTATTGCTGCACTGGATGGGGATCACCGCAAGGTTGCTGAATACAATCAGACCTTGATCCAAAGACGGGATCTGGTCGTGTCGATGATGAATAAGGTTGATGGATTATCCTGTGCTACTCCGGATGGAGCCTTTTATTGCTATATTTCCTGTGCCGGCATTATCGGTAAGACAACCCCGCAGGGCAATGTTATCAACTCGGACCTGGAATTCTCCAATTTCCTCATGGACGAATGCGATGTTGCGGTGGTCAATGGTGAGGCCTTCGGTCTTTCGCCATATTTCCGTATTTCCTACGCAACGGAAATTGAACTGCTGGAGACTGCTTGTCAAAAAATTACCAAAGCCTGTGCCCGGCTGGTGTGATTTCAGGAGCGGCAGGTAAGTTTTATGTTGCGGCTTGGCCTGACAGCCAAGCCGCAGTTGATTCAGATCTAAATCAAGCTGATGCCTCCCTGCTCAGCAACGCCTGTCGGCAGGTGGCAGAATGGCGAAACTTTGTCTGGTACGGGGTCTTTGCCGAAAAATTCAATGGTAATCGGGCGGCTATCTCCCGCTGTACCTTTTTGACGACGGTCTGACCATTCCCTCTTTGCAAATCGTTTTCACTCAGCGATACATCTGCACTCGCGACTCGTCAATTTTGCAGGAGTAAATTTTTTTGGGAGAATCCAATTCAGTATATTATGATGGGTCCATCTTCAACAAAATCTCCGCAAAATGGCTTTTGCTTCTTGTGACCTAAAAGGATTCACAATTATGAATGACGATCTGAAACCGGTGGTTCCCATCGTATCTTCTGAGCACCTCACATCACCGGATAGCTGGCATCTTAGCGAATTTGAATACGGTATTATCATCGCCAATCATGCCTTCACGCGTTGGATGGTGCGCTGTATGAATGCGGCGGGCTATCCGGATTTCAGCCCCCTGGATGTGCTGGTGCTGCATAATGTCAACCATCGCCAGCGTGAAAAAAGGCTGGTTGATATCTGCTTTGTCCTGCATGTCGAAGACAGTCACACCGTCAATTATTCTTTGAAAAAACTGATAAAGCTTGAGTTGATTAAGAAAGAAAAACGGGGCAAGGAAATATTCTATTCAACCACTCCGGAAGGCTGCGAAGCCTGCCGCTCCTACCGCCAAGTCCGGGAACGCTGCCTGACCTCGGTCTATCGTAACCTCGAACGGGACGGTTCGGAGACCAGTGAAGCAGCATCCCTGTTGCGCTTGCTTTCCGGCCTTTATGACCAAGCCTCTCGAGCGGCGGCATCTTTATAAGGAAGGAATTCTTTCCTCAACCACCCATCATGTCTGGCAATAAGGTGACAATGGAGGGGAATACAACGATCAGGGCAAGGGCAATCAGTAGCAACAAAAAGAAAGGGACTGCTGCGTAGGCCACACGCAGAATATCGAGGCCGGTCAGCCCCTGAATGACAAACAGATTGAATCCGACCGGCGGCGTAATTTGTGACATCTCAACCACGATGACGACGAAAATACCGAACCAGAATGGGTCGATTCCGGCCTGTTCCACCATCGGCATAATCACTGAGGTGGTCAGCACGACGACCGATATCCCATCCAGAAAACATCCCAGAATGACGAAAAAGATCGTCAATGCCCCGAGCAGGGCATAATGAGACAGGTTCAGAGCAGCTATCCAGCTGGCCAGCATGCTTGGAATACCGGTAAAGGCCATGGCGACGGTCAGGAAGGCTGCCCCGGCGAGGATGAAAGCAATCATGCACGAGGTCTTGGTGGCTCCGAGTAAACCTGCGAGGAACGTCTGGCGGTTGAGCGTCCCGGTAAACTTGGAGAGGACCAGCGACAGAGCAACACCGACTGCCGCCGCATCGGTCGGCGATGCGATGCCGGAATAGATCGAGCCAATGACACCAGTAATGAGCAGGATCACGGGTATCAACCGGCGGGAACGTTTAACTTTTTCGCCAAACGGAACTTTTTCCTCCCCGTCCGGAATTTCCCCGGCATGCAGCATGGACCAAATCACCACGTAGCCCATGAACATCACAATCAGCAGCATTCCAGGCAGGACCCCGCCGATGAACAGGCGAGCAATGGACTGTTCCGTAGCTACTCCGTAAACAATAAGGATGATCGACGGCGGGATCAGTAAACCAAGCGTCGCTGAACCGGCCAGGGTACCGATGATCATACTTTGCGGATAGCCACGCTTACCAAGTTCAGGAATCGACATCTTGCCGATAGTCGCAGCCGTCGCGGCTGAAGATCCGGAAACGGCGGCAAAGATACCGCTGCCAAGGATATTGACGTGGAGCAGTCGTCCGGGCAGATGTGTCAGCCAGGGTGAAAGACCGGCGAACATGTCTTCGGACAGGCGCGATCGAAAAAGGATTTCCCCCATCCAGACAAACAGCGGCAGCGCAGCCAGTGACCATGAGTTACTGGCACCCCAGACGGTGGTGGCAAGGACTTCACCCAAAGGAGCGTCGGTAAAGAGGGCCATCCCAATCAGGCCGACGCCGAGCAATGAAAAGGCGACCCAGATGCCACTGCCAAGCAGCACGAACAAGACCAGCAGCAGGAGCAGGGTCATACTTATTTCTGACATGGCGGATGCTCCGTTGCTTCGGTATTGACCGAAGCAGACCCGTTAAGAATCGTGCTGATAAGGCCGTCAATCAAGGCAATGGCGAGGACAATCAGTCCTAGTAGCATAGCGGACTGTGGTATCCAGATCGGCACGGCGATCATGCCGGGTGACAGGTCATGGTACAGGTACGATTCGCGAACCAGCAAGAATGTATACCAGCTAAAATACAGCGTGACTCCGCCAGCCATGAGCAGTCCCCAGACATCCAGCAGGTGTTGTACCTTCGGCCGGCAATGGGACAAAAACAAGGTGACCCGGATGTGTTCGCCCTGGCGAAGAGTGTAGGCCAAGGCCAGGAAGGAAGCCGCCGCGAGGAAGAAACCAGTAAAATCAGCATAGGAAGGAATGGTCAGACCGATGGCTGTCCCAGTCAGCAAACCGCTGATGCGGTCAATAGCATTCAGACTGACCTGGATGAGGACCAGCAGGCAGATCAAGCCGATACACGTGGCCGCAAGCCAGCCACTGACGAGGTAAAGACGCTCCAGGTTACGGCGGACCACTGAAGTGTTCTGTGCTGTTTCAAGGTTTGCCATGATCGTGACTTCGCCCTCGGTGGAGACCTGAACGATCTCCACCGAGATGGAATATAGTTCGTTTTCAATATGAAAACTTAAAGATTGCCCTCCGGAGTTGATCCCGCTACAGGATCAGTTCTGGTAGGCCTTCAGCAATGTCGAACCTTCGGCTCCGGCAGATTTTTCCCAGGTCTTGAGCATCTCAGCACCGGCTTTCTTCAACCCATCCATCAGTTCCGGACTTGGAGTGACGATGTTGACGCCGTTTTCCTTGAGAATCGCCGTCTTCTCTGCGGTCTCTTTCTTGCTCATTGCCCAGCCACGCTGTTCGGCTGCAGCCGCGGCGGTCAGCACGGCCTGCTGAGTTTTCTTATCCAGCTTGCGGAAGGCGCGCTTGTTGACGACGACAATGTTCTTCGGCAGCCATGCCTGAATATCGGTGTAATAGGAGAGGTAATCCCAAGCTTTTGAGTTGGCCCCGGTGGATGGTGAAGTGATCATCGCTTCGACTCGCCCGGTGGCGAATGCCTGTGGGATATCGGGCACTTCAACCTGTGTTGGGGCTGCTCCGACGAGGTTGGCGAACGCCTCCAGCGTTGCATTGTAGGCCCGGAACTTGATCCCTTTCAGGTCTTCGACTTTGTTGATTGCCTTCTTGGTGTACAAGCCTTGGGGCGGCCAGGGAACTGCGAATAATGGCATCAGACCCTGAGCATCGAGCAGCTTTTCGACGATTGGTTTCTGAGCGGCCCAGAGTTTTTCCGCATCGGCATAGTTCGTGGCCAGGAAAGGCTGGGAGTCTGCCCCGAATACGGCGTTTTCATTGGACAGCAAGGAGAGGAAAAACTCACCGATCGGGACTTGTCCGCCACGGACGGCATTTTTGATTTCCGGGTGCTTGAACAGGGATCCGGCAGAATGGATCTTGATTTTCAATTCACCGCCTGTTGCTTTCTCAACATCGGCGGCAAATTGGCTGATATTCTGGGTGTGAAAGGTTTTGTCCGGGTACGGGGTCGGCATATCCCAAGTGGTTGCCGATGCGAGTCCGGAAAAAAGGAAAAAAACTAAGAAACTGGCACAGGTCAATAGAAACTTGAGTCCTCTGGTTTTCATACAGCTCTCCTATCTCTCGTAAATGAATGATCTGGAACTGGAACTGAAACAGAATAACGCCACGACGCTGTGACACTGGTACTACAGGGAATTTTCCACGACTTTGTCAACGATGACAAGGCAGTCAGCTTTATCTACTGATTAAAAATCACAAAAACTCAGCTGAGATTGTTGACATTTTTTAGGACTACTGACAACATTTTGTTTATTTTGATAAAATATCGATAAAAAATCAACATTATATTTCTAATTTATCCTTGATGACGTCGATGACGCTGGAAGAACAGCTCATAGATAGAGTTCAAACCCGATGGAGAACAGCAGGCAATGAAAAAATGGCAGATCTGGATCGATCGTGGCGGCACCTTTACCGATATCGTTGCCAAACGCCCTGACGGCAAGCTGGTGACACATAAGCTGTTATCCGAAAATCCTGAGCATTACCGTGATGCGGCGGTTCACGGGATTCGCCAGTTACTGGGCCTTGCAAAGGATGATCCGATCCCCCTCGGGGCGATTGAGCATGTCAAAATGGGGACGACTGTGGCCACCAATGCTCTTCTTGAGCGCCAGGGGGATAGAACTCTTTATGTGACGACGCGTGGTTTTGGCGATGCGCTGCGCATCGGCTATCAAGCACGGCCACGGCTGTTTGACCGACATATTGTCCTGCCGGAATTGCTTTACGAAAAAGTATTGGAAGTGGATGAGCGGTTGGACGCCAAAGGGCAAGTGCTGCAGCCATTGGCTGTCGAAGCTGCCCGGACGGGTTTGCAGAAGGCTTATGCTGAAGGGATCAGGGCGATTGCCATTGCGCTGATGCACGCTTATCTCAATCCGCTTCATGAACAGCAACTTGCTGATCTGGCGGAAGAGATCGGATTTACCCAGATTTCACTCAGCAGTCGGGTCAGCCCGTTGATGAAGCTGGTGGCGCGCGGCGATACCACGGTTGTCGATGCTTACCTTTCGCCGATTCTGCGGCGCTACGTTAACCAGGTAGCCGAGCAACTGGGCGATGGACCACGGTTGATGTTTATGCAGTCGAATGGCGGTCTGACTGATGCTCATCTCTTCCAGGGCAAGGATGCGATCCTCTCCGGTCCGGCCGGGGGGGTGGTCGGCATGGTACAAACCGCGGCAATGAGCGGCTACCACAAGGTCATCGGTTTCGATATGGGGGGCACATCGACCGATGTCGCTCATTTCAACGGTGAATATGAGCGCAGTTTCGATACCTTGGTGGCCGGAGTCCGGATGCGCGCGCCGATGATGCACATTCATACGGTTGCGGCCGGGGGAGGTTCGATTCTTCATTTCGATGGCTCGCGCTATCGGGTCGGACCTGATTCAGCTGGGGCCAATCCCGGTCCGGCCTGTTATCTGCGTGGCGGACCGCTGACTGTCACCGATTGCAACGTCATGCTCGGGAAAATCCAGCCTCAGCACTTTCCTCAAGTTTTTGGCCCCAATGCGGATCAGCCGCTGGACACCGCTATTGTTCGTGAAAAGTTTACCCAGTTGGCGGCGGAAATCGCCCAGGCCACCGGCACACCGAAACCGACTCCTGAAGAGGTGGCCGAAGGCTTTCTGCGGATCGCGGTCAACAATATGGCGAACGCCATTAAGCAGATCTCGGTTCAGCGCGGTTACGACGTGACAGAATACACTCTCAACTGTTTTGGTGGAGCAGGTGGACAGCACGCCTGCCTTGTTGCCGACGCACTGGGGATGAAGCGGGTCTTCCTGCATCCCTTCGCCGGAGTTCTGTCTGCTTATGGCATGGGGTTGGCCGATGTTCGTGCCATGCGCGAAATTCAGGTCGAGAAACCTTTTGCTGAGGATGCCGCCAAGCAGGTCGATCTGGCCGCTGTCGCGCTGGTTGAAGAGGCCCGCGCAGAAGTTCTTGAGCAGGGGGTCGCTCAGGATCAGCTTGAAGTGCGCATTCGCGCTCTGCTGCGGTATCAGGCGACGGATACCTCGCTGGAGGTGGATGCCGGCAGTCAGGCTGACATGCTCACCGCCTTTGAACAGGCTCATCGTCAGCAGTTTGGTTTCATCGTTCCGGATCGACCGCTGGTGATCGAGGCCGTCAGCGTTGAAGCCATCGGGGCAACTGAGGTAGTGACCGATCCGGAAAACGCTTTGGCTGATCCCCATGGCGTTCCACCCGCGGTTGATGAGGTTTCGTTATCCAGTCTGGGGGTGACCACAAAGGTTCCCCTTTATCGGCGTGATGACCTCAAGCCCGGCCATCAGGTCAAGGGGCCGGCAGTTATTACCGAATCCATTGGCACCGTGGTGGTTGAAGATGGCTGGCGGGCCGAGCTCAACAGTCGCTCGCATCTGGTTATGAGCCGCTATAAAGAACGGCCTAAAGTCGAAGCAGTCGGTACTCATGTTGATCCGGTCATGCTGGAGGTTTTTAACAACCTATTCATGTCAATTGCCGAACAAATGGGGACCACCCTGGCGAAAACCTCTTATTCGGTCAACATCAAAGAGCGGCTCGATTTCTCTTGCGCCATCTTCGATGCCGCTGGGCACCTGGTCGCCAACGCTCCGCATGTGCCGGTCCACCTCGGCTCCATGGGAGAATCGATCAAAACGGTGATTCGCGAGAACTGCGACAGTATGCGACCAGGAAACGTCTACATGCTGAATGCTCCCTACAATGGTGGTACCCATTTGCCTGATGTGACAGTCATCACCCCGGTGTTTGACAAAGAGGGTCAAGACGTCCTCTTTTACCTTGGCTCGCGCGGACATCACGCGGACATCGGTGGCCGCACCCCAGGGTCATCTCCCCCCGATTCAACCCATATCGAGGACGAAGGCGTATTGATCGACAATTTTCTATTGGTCGATCAGGGGCAGCTGCGCGAAAAGGAAACTCGCGCATTGCTCGGCTCGGGAAAATATCCCTGCCGGAATATCGATCAGAACATGGCAGATCTCGCTGCCCAGGTCGCAGCCAACGAGACCGGGCTTCAGGAACTGCAGAAAATGATCGATCATTTCGGCCTTGAGGTCGTCCGGGCGTACATGGGGCATGTCCAGGACAATGCCGAAGAATCTGTGCGCCGGGTTATCGACCGCCTTAAGGACGGTGAGTTCAGCTATCACATGGATGGTGGCCGGCTGATCCAGGTTAGAATCAGTGTCGATAGGCAGCAGCGCGAGGCGAGCATCGACTTCACCGGCACCTCACCCCAGGACCGGGGCAATTACAATGCCCCCACGGCGGTTTGCAAAGCTGCAGTGCTGTATGTGTTCCGGACCCTGGTGGGGGATGAAATTCCGCTGAACGAAGGCTGTTTTAAACCGCTGCGGATTATCATTCCGCCGGGCAGCATGATCAGCCCGGCCTATCCAGCTGCAGTCATTTCAGGCAACACCGAAGTGTCGCAGGCCATTACGGACTGCCTGTTCGGGGCTGTGGGAGTCCTCGCCTCGTCGCAGGGGACTATGAACAACTTTGTCTACGGCAATGCCAGGTATCAGAACTACGAGACCATCTGTGGTGGCACTGGGGCCGGGCCGGATCATCCCGGAACCAGCGGCGTCCATTCGCACATGACCAATACCCGCATGACTGATCCCGAGGTTCTGGAATGGCGATTCCCGATCCGGGTCGAATCCTTCTCCTTACGTCCCGGCTCCGGTGGTCGCGGCCGTTACAACGGCGGGGATGGCGTGATCCGTAAGCTGCGTTTTCTCGAACCGATGACTGTCACCCTCCTGACGTCCCACCGAGAGACAGAACCCTATGGTCTGGATGGCGGTGAGGCGGGGCTGCGTGGTGAAAATAGTGTGGTTTACAGTGACGGAACGGAAAAAATGCTGCGTGGAAACGATGAAATTAACCTTGCAGACGGTGACATGATCGTCATCAAAACTCCTGGCGGAGGCGGGTTTGGTAGGCCGGAAAAGAACCTGTGAGAAAACGGATTTCCTGAATACAGGTTTGGCATATATCGCTTTGTTATTTCTGGGCGATCATTGTGCTTTTCCGATGGCCATTCAGCGTTAATGCTGTGTGTCACAAGAATGCGACAATCAAATGGAGACAAAAAAATATCTGAATATGGATCTGCTTAGAGAATAAGATTTTGAACAGATGGTGGGGGCTGTTGCAGGCTAGCTGAAAAAGGGCTCTGCTGAAAAAGCGAAAGATTCTTTACTCTACCGAGTTGCGCGGACACATTCAGCTGTTAGCAAAGCAGTTAACGCGACAGGCTTCGCAGATCGAACAATTGAGTGGGCAGGTAGACGACGAGAGAGAGGAAAGGAAGAACTTGGCGGAATATTTTGCAAATTGGAGCGCTTCCGTATGGGATTTTTTCGAAAAATTTCAGAGTTAAGCTGTAAAATTGGTGTTATAGCTTCGTCAGATATAAGGCCGAGGTAAGAGTCATTTATTGCTGTGTGACCTGGATCATAAATCATATACTAGCTTTCAAGATACTCCTTTGCTTAAGAAAAATAATCCTGCTGAAATCTTCTAAAATTTTTTGGTCTTTGAGAGTGCCTCGATATTTCCAGTATTAGAAACTTGTCTTAATTCAGTTGTGGTCTAAAATCTTTCCCCCTAATGCCGAAATAGTAGATACTGAAGAAGCTTAATTGATTTCTCTATCCTATTATGAATTGTGGCATGCAGGGCATATTCCATTGTGTTTATGGTAAGAACATTCGATTGATGAATTTATTTTTGTTTGTTGCTTTTGGTTTTGAAGGATTCTATTTGTTTCTTCAATAAATACGTTCTTTTTTACACGGTACATTCCTCCTCGAGCCCCTTCAAATCCACAATTCCAGGCACCAAGGGCTTGACCATATTTTAATGCAAGTTCGATACTATCTTTCGATGATTGGATTAGATCTTCTTTAGTTTTATTACACAATTTGGAGATAATTCCTGCAGTAGTCCAATCTCCACATCCACATGTGTCTTTTATGATCTCTGTTTTATAAGATGCAAGATGCTTCCAACCTTTATCCTTAGAAATTCGATACTTTAAGCCATGGTCACCAAGTGTTTGAATCTCTAGAAAGGGATGATGTTTTTCTATGTTCTTTGTGATAATGGAGAGAAATCTCTGATCAGAATATTTTATTATATCAGCAAGATTAATCGCCTCCTCAAAATAGTTAAGATCGCCTTTGGCAGAAGGTTCAAAGAAAATAATAAAACCTTTGTTTTTAAAATATTTTGCCAAATCTAGTGCGCTTGGAGAAGTTCTATCGAAAAAGAAAACATTTCCTTCTGGATTAGAAGCTTTGAGGCTTTCTAGCCCTTTGAGAGTTACAGGTTTGTAGTTGGGAAGCCAGGATCCGCATTTGGGGCAATTTTTCCAATGAAATTTATGCTTTGGTAGTCCATTCTTATCAGTAAAAATTTCTTGAGTTATAATAGGAACATTTACGGTGGGGGCAAGTGATGCAAAGTCAAGCTTAACTCCCCAGCTTTTCATATCCTTTTTCACACATTCCGAGGAAGGGTCGTCATTTAGTCTTGAAATTGGGAATGAAGACCATCCCAAATATGAGAGAATGGTGAGAACATTGCCACAAGTACCCCCTGACCATTGATATGAGGTCTGATTAATATCGGAGCCGATTACGATGTCTAATGAGACTAAGCCTGTTCCGTAAATTACAGGGCTAACAAAGTTTTTATTCATGTTGTTCCTCAATATCTCTTAGATACGCTTCTCCATACAGCCATATGTGGGCTGATTGTGAGGCGTAACTTTCTAACTTGCTAACATGCTCCCAGTCTACAATATATTCAAGAGTTTCAACATAGACCACAGGAAAATTTCTTTCAAGGGCAGCCATAAGAGCTCCAACGGTCGGGATTTTCCCCCCCAATGGAGAGAGGATTAAAATTGAGCCTCCGAAGGTTTCAAAGACTGGTTTTCTTTCATCGTCAATTTTGAGAATTGTTCTGTAAATATCTAGCGGTTTTCTTTCATCAGCATATACAAAATTTCGAGGATCTAAATCCCATTCATTATCCAGGGGCCCCCCCCATTCGGTCTGTATGAAGGAAAAGATACTGCTGGCAATTCTATCTCCCTTAAGAGGATCTTCTGATGGAAACGGTAGTACTGGACAAGTATCGTGTGGATCTATTTCTGTATGGATTTTCCTAAGTATTCCTTTTTTATTTTCAGATAATTGGGGAATCCACAACCTTGCTTTTTCATCTTCACCAAATAATTCGCGACGATTAAAACCTCTAATGTCAGTTACTCTATCGCTTGGTGATGATTTAATTATCGAATCTAACTGAGGATTTGATAAAACCGTTAGGTGTACATTTATGACTTTATTATGATCTTTTACAAAATTGTATATAAATGATGCTATAGGGAAACTAATTCCTATTGATAGTGCACTCATGTCGATAATAATATCAGTATACTCATAAAACTTTATATTTGATAGGTACTGTATTATTTGTCGACCTCCAATTACAGCGTTATCATCTGAAAAAATTTTTATCTGAACAAGATTTGTATTTTTACAAAAAGATTTTATTTTTTTAAGTTGTTCATCCGCTTTTTGAGAAAGTCTAGTATCAGGCGAAGGTCTTTCTTCTTTTATCAAGTGAACTTCTAGGCGGTCTTTAAGAAATATGGATAATTGTTTAGAAAACTCTGAACTTCTCGGATCAAAACCTGCTCCGCCAATCAAAAAACATCTTCGAGAAGGATCTTTGAAGTGAAGATCGAAGAAATTAGTAACCTCAGAATCATAGTGTACAATGCACTTGTCCCATCTGTTTTCACTCATGCTTTAATCCATATTTAGTGGAATTAATAGATCATCGACCGTTTTTTCTAGGAACCCACCACGTGTAAGTGTGAGTCCTTTTGAAATTAAGAATGGCCCAGTTAGCTCTATTAGCGTCCAATATTTATGTTTGGTTTTATGGTAGGGTTTAATGGATAGGGCATTATAAGCTACCGCAAATTTAAGAACTTGGGCTAGAGCTGGATGGTCTTTTGATATTGTTTCAAATTCATCCTGCTCAATTCCTATTGCATTTGCACCACCACCTAGTGATGCGTTAGGCTCCAGTGATTTTTTTATACATAGCTCGGCAATGTGGGAGCATAGTACCTTTATTTCTTCATGCTTTGGAAATGCCCATTCACGTATTATTTCTGTAGTTCTTTTCCTGAGAAGATTGTTTTGATAAGAGGAAGATAACGCTGCAGGTGAACCTTTTATTATTCTTGCTTCTGAGGCACTAGCTAGGCGTCCAGCTAGCTGTAAAAATTGCTCAGCATTTTCCGAACTTCCATCACAAACTATATTAATTCCATAGTAGTAAGGCCTGTTGAATTCATGGAGTAAATGAATTTTAGCTCCATCAACAACTTCAGAGTTTGTTTTAATCGAGGTTGTAGGAGTAGGTAACTTTTCATTATCGATAAGATCAAATAGACTTGCCTGAGGAATCCTTTTTACATAACGATTCATCAGTATCAGTAATGTAGCCAACCGGATATCTTCCGAAGAGTCTACAGTTTTAGATCCTAGAAAGTACTGCTTGATATCATTTTCAAAAGAGATTCTTATTTCTTGACTGATATTAGATTTTTTTTGAAAAATATCTATCTTCTTCTTAAGTTTGACAAGGTTAGAAGGCGATATTGGGCTCCCTTGAGTATTAAGTAGATCTTGGAATTTTCCACCGCGTTGTGAAAAAATTGGCATCATACGTAAATACTTGTCTGCCATGCTCTGAGCCATTTTTCTGAACTTTTCTCTATAGGCTCTTCTGTCGTCACTTCTTTGTAACCAAATTTGAGTAATTTCCCGACTTCTTTTCAATGTGCTTTCTGAGCTAATGCTTTTCCCGGCGAAAAAGCCTTCTCTTAAAATAGCTTCCGGGGTTTGAGCGTCTAATCGCATCATGATCCAGCGAGACACTTTCATTTCTCGCTTCGCAAGCCATGTTTGCATTAGGACTAATTGGCTTTGCTGTAGGGAGTGGACATCATCAAAAATGACTAAAGGTTGTAATTCAGTTTTATCGCCTGACTTAATATCCTTTACAATGATTTTCTCTATTGAATCAAATGGTTGATAGGGTGATATTGCAGCGGCGGGTATTTGGGTTACTTCGGGTGGAACTAGCCTTGCGTTAATGTCATAGATAAGGCCTTCTATCTCGATAGCTTTCTCAAGCACATCCAAAATTTTCTTTCCGCCTATGTTTTCCCCTGCAGCCTGTATTCCTTCACGGTATTTTATTTGTGTTTTATCTAAATCATATTGATTTGTTTTTTTTAAGGCATTTGCCCATGAAATTATTGCTCTTGACTGAAGGAATGATTTTAGTAGGCCAAATTTTATTTCTTCTGTGTATGGAAGTTCCCACAAATCACGATATTCTGATTCCATAGGAATTCTGCATGCTATTTTAGGAGAGTCTGTGTTAATGATTTTGCATTTGGAGAGAGCGTTTAGTAGAGGTCTATATTCGGTGTGATTGGGGCTGTTAATTAACGTGAAAACAGTTGGAAATTGGATCAAAGAAGCAATCGTTGTTTTACCGCTACCGGGAGTCCCAATTATAATGCATAAGCGGTCAAAAAGAGCGTCAGATTTTGCGTGCTCTTCGAAAAATGAATGAAGTGGTTCTGGAGTGACAACAGATAAAAAAGCACTATCATCTTTAATGTATTCTGTCGCTCGCTTTTCGAAAGGGTTTGTCATTTTATTTACTCCCCCAAGTCACTGTAGCGTTCTCTGCGCCTAAATAAAGGCCTCATTCGGTGCATGTTTTCCTTTCCAATTGTTTCAGCCCAAATTAGAGGGAGAGAATTGTTTGGAGTATTGTGTTCAAGAACAACAGGTAACCCACAGGCTGCGTATCCAAACATTTTATCTGTAATGCCACTTTGGCCTCCATGCTCACCATTACCCTCTAAGCTATTATCGTAATATTTTTTACAGATCGCAGCAAAAGAGTCGCATGTTTCGTGAGAAAAGGAAATGCACTCGCTAAGCAACATCCCAAAAGAGAATGTTATCTTTTTAAGCCCTAAATTGGAAAGAGTCTCTGAAGCTTTATTATATATATTTTCAATGTTATTCTTTGCTTTTTCTGTTGCAATATAATGGTGAACTACTATTTCAAAATTTTCGTCAAAAGGGCTACCCCCTTGTAACTTACTTTTAATCTGGCCGAGTGAGTTTGCAAATTTTATTAATTTACCCTTGAATTGACTATCTTTTTCAGGATCTCTGAGGAGACTGGTTCCAGAAGCAGTAAAGTCATCTATTAGATATAAATGGGAAAACCTTTCATTTTCTACATCGACTTGTCTAATTTTTATTAGATCTTTTCGGAGATCGGTTAGAAGGCTTTCCCACTTGATTTCATCAATCTGAGTGGCTATAACAAATTGATCATTAGATATTGAATGAGCATTTACTCTACGTAATGAATCAATTCTTGCACCGTCACTCAATCCCATAAATATTGTTTTTCTACTTTCCCATTGATACTCTTGAATGCTCTTATTTGAAGACCAGACTTTATATTCTGGTTGATTAATAGTTTGCGAGACTTTTTTAATTATGTTGGGTTGGACAAACTCAGGTACAAATTTTTCAACTAACCTCAATATTTCTGGAGCACTGAAAAATATCAATTTATTTTTAATAAAATTGTAAGCACTTGTTCTGTCACTATCATCAAACTGCTGAAGCCATGTAGCCAAGTTTTCGACGAAACGAGCCCCAGCAATATAGTCTCGGTAGCTATCGTATTTGTATGCGGCCATAAAGGATATCCACTGAAATTCTTTACGAGCTTCATCGTCATCCCAGTCCATAATTTGATTTAGTAGTCTTAAACCAAGTTGTTTATTCAATTTTTCCCCCGCGCTACTTGAAGTAGACGATTCCTTTTTCACCTTTAAGTCGTTTGAGATAATCCAAAGTCCCCTGAGGTCCTTTTATGCCTGCAGAACAGAGATTCCAGCAGTTGTCAGTCGAAAAAGATACTTCATCTACACTCAATGAAAATTGTTGGTTAAGTAGAGTTGCATCATTCCCTGGCCAGCGCCCTCTATCTCCGATAGTTAATATTTCGATACCTTCAAGAAGTGTCGCGCGAAATTTTTGAACTAATGCAAGCTTTGGTGAATTGCTGGAAATAATGTCAATTGAATGGCTTGAACGAAATATTCCAATCTCTAGAAGTTCTTCCTGGCTCAAGATGCTACTTGCAACTTCCCACAAGAAGTTTTCTCCCATATTTATTTTTGGCAGTATTGATACTTGTTTGGTACGTTCGGTAATTTCATATTCCAAAGATGATATAAAGGTATTTTTTTGTAGAAAATTAAGAGCTTTTTTTAAACTTTCTGTGCAACAGTTGGTTTTGTTTGGAATTATGTCATTTGATAAAACTCCTATTTCAGATCCATTATAGTAGCCAATGAAAACTTTGTCCCAATATTGGCTAGGTATTACTCCTGGGGATTGAAGTTCACATCTTATTGATTTACCACGGCCGGTGGCGAAACCAACTTTTATACCTATTTTTAAGAGGCGAACTAGTTCTTGACATATTTCATTTGTTGGAGGGTAACCTCGATGTCTACTATCTACAATAGTATTGTCATAATCTAGGACTATTGCCCCAAACTTTTGTTTTGATAATTTTTTGATGAACTGTTGGCAATGTTTAGCTACTTCCTCTTCAAGTTTATTAGATTTAGGTGCTTTTCGAATTTTTCGTCTTATAGCCATGTCAGTCTTTGGGATAGATCTAGTAAACCCTGCATTGGCAGTAAGGTTATATATTTTAGATCCGTATGGTGGTACACTAGGTTTCCCAGGGTCAATATTTTTTTCCCCCCCTCGAGAATTTGTGAAATAGATCGAAAGCAATAAGCCTACTAAGGCTCCGCTACCATTAATGTCGTCAATTGTGATCGCTACTTTAGGTATATCTTCAGGCAATAGTGCTAGAGTTTTTTTAGTGAGCTCTGCATTGTTGGGGGTTGTTAATGCTAGGATGCCGCAGTTGGTAGTATTCTTGGCAAACCAGTGGTGGCGACCATGAGCAAAATTTCTAAGATCTGCTAAATGAATCGAGCCTAAACCTGCTTCTATGAATTTGGATTCTATGTCAAAAGCAGCGGCTTTCAGTGTTGGGCTATATAGAACATGAACAACATCTTGATGCCACAATTCTTCTGATTTCTTTAAGATTTGTTCAGTGGTTTGGAAATCAGGAGTACGATTATTTATGAATTCAGAAAGGGTAGGCTCTAACTTGTCCTGCTGTTGGGTTGTCACGCAATACGCACGATATAAAAGAATAGAGAAGGCTAAAATAGAATTGGTTGCTAAAAAGCCATCTTTCCCACAAGGGAAAGCAAATTCAAATAGGTTTGTATATTGATACTTTTTGTTCAAGGAAGAAAGTTTACTGTTTTCTCGCCCAACAATTGCAGATACGGCTTTTGGTTCATGTAATGCCGCATGTTGAAATGCTCTTCTTATATCTATATTGTTTCCACTCGCGGATAAAAACCACACAGAAGCTTTTCCGCTTTTTGGCAATGCTGAAATGAGTTCCATGGGCGTGATAGCAGTTGCATTCGATTCAAAGAAGCGGCGATGGAGATTGGCATGAAATTCAGCAATGGAATACGAACCTCCAGAGCCTACAGCGAGAAGTGGTGAGTCCCACGTTGAGCCTATAGTCTTGGCCAGTTGAGAAACGTCGACAGAACAAGCCCAGTCATAGGTTTCTTTGAGTTCTTCTATCTCTTTACGAAAAGGTTTGCCCACGTTGATGCCCCCATTAAATTTTTTTTCCTATCTTCGATGTTTTAAATGCTGCTTAATAGTACATAGAAAAGCAAAAGAATAAGTATTGAGCAAGGTTTTATTTGGGAAAATAAAAGTTGTCAGGACTTTAATTATCCAAGTTTTTGTGCCAAGTCCTCCGCTTTAAGATGGGTATATCTTTTAAGCATTTGAAGAGTTTTATGGCCGGAAATGCTGGCAACCTCCATTGGATTTAATCCCTTTTCAAATAGCCTGGAGCATGCTTCATGCCTCAAATCGTGCCAACGAAGATCTTTAATTTTCAACTTTTCACAGATCTCGCGAAAAGTTTTGCTGACATGAGCACCGCTGACCCCAAAAACTCTACCATCAATACGGCGTGGTAGTTTATTAAGAACGTTTACCGCTTTAGATGAGAGAGGGACGCTCCGCGCTTCGCTGTTTTTGGTTTCAGGTAGATAAGCTACTCGGCGAGTCAGGTCTATATTTTTCCATTCTAGGGATAAGAGCTCCCCTTGCCTCATTGCCGTCTCCAGAGCCATTTGGAAGAGTGGTTTTAGGGAGACTCCAAGGGAACCTAACAGCAATTCTTCTTCGCCTGGGAGTAAACGACGATCACGTCCATTTGGCATTTTGGGGCGAGAAACTTTCGCGACAGGATTGTCTAGTGATTCCATTCCCCATTCCCTATGAGCCACATTGAATAGGTTGGATAGTAGAATCAGCTCATTGTTGACTGTGTAGGGACTTTTCCCTTCTACCAAGCGCACATCTCGATACTTTGCAATATCGGTGCTGCGGATGGTAGACAGAAAGCGGCTGGCGAGGTCGGACCGTTTGAATAGGTTGATCCGGTTGGTTTCTTGGGCGGCGCCTTTTTTGTGCGGGGTTTTTTCACGCAGATAGCGATCCAAGGCCTCATCCAGGGTCGTGTTTTCAGCTTCTTTTCTCGAAACGAAAATACCGTCATCCATTTCCGCTTCGATCTTTCTGGCCCAACGAGCAGCGTCTTCGTATGTTTCGAATGTTTTGACCTGTTTTGGCCAGCCCCGACGTCTGATTTTAACCTGCCACTGATACGGTCCGCGTTTGTTGATTGATGCCAAAATACTCTCCCTGGAAAACTGCGAGTGTCCCAAAATTGTCCCAATTATGGCATTTGAAGGATTTTTGTGCTAGTAGGAAAAACAAAAGGTTACAGACGGGATACGCCCCCCATCGGTTTTGAAGACCGTGAGCCTCACCAGAGGGCTGACTACCTCCTTGTAATAGTCACTGGAATACTACGGGCAATCAGTAATTTTCTCAATACGCAAAATTTAGGCGATTTATTTGATCAATAGCTCGTTTTCATCCGGAGACTCCAAAGGGCAACAGCGGAGTTTTCAGATGGGAAACGAGCAATTTTTCGTTGTGGCCAGGAAATCAAGGGGTTGCGCGGAGGCGTAGTGCTTTACGCCGCACAAGAAATCCCGCAGATTGACACCGCCACAGCGGAAAAGGGCCGTTTCCGGGTGAAAACTAGCTAATTGTCATCCGGAAACTCTGGATAGCAATCATTAAGTTTTCAGATTGGAAACGAGCAGTTTTCCGTTGTAGTAAGGAAATCAAGAGCTTGCGCGGAGGCGTACACCGGTACGCCGCACAAGTAAGCCTGCAGATTGACGCTGCTACAGCGGAAAAGGGCCGTTTCCGGGTGAAAACTAGCTAAGAGCCGTTCCGGGGCCAAGGATCTGGACATCGATCTGCTCGCCGCAGTCGAAAAAGTCCTTATCTTCCGGAAGTATGGTTAACCCCTGTGTCGCCGCCAGAGTACTGAGAATCCCGGTCCTCTGGTCACCGGCTCCGGTAGCACAGAGTTCGCCATGCGCATTAATACTGAGAGTCAGGCGGATAATCTGCACCTGGCCGGCCTTTTTGCTGATGGGAGCGGTCAAGCGGGCCTTGAGGGTGGTGCGGAACAGTTGTTTGTGTCCCATCATCTTCAACAAAGCAGGGCGAACCAGAACTTCGAACAGCAGCATGGTAGCAACGGGATTTCCGGGCAAGGAGAAGACCGGAGTCTGGTTGGCCAGGCCGAAGGCGGTCGGTTTGCCGGGGCGGACTTTGATCTTCCAGAATTGCTCTTTGACGCCGCATTCGACCAGAACTTCACGGACCAGGTCGCGGTCGCCAGCCGAGACGCCGGCTGAAGTGATCAGCGCGTCGGCTTTAAGGCCCTGGAGGATTTTTTCTTTCAGGCTGTCTTTGTTGTCACGGGCAATCCCGAGTAACAGTGGGATGGCGTGGATTTCCTTCAATGCTGCTGCCAGTCCCCAGGTGTTGCTGTTGACGACCCCGCCGTTGAAATAAGGCTCTTCCAGTTCCTGCAGTTCGTCGCCGGTGGCCAATATCGCAACCCGGGCACGGCGGTGAACCGGGAGGGTGGACATGCGCAAGGCGGCCAGCAGATTGACCTGGGCCGGGCCTAACACCGTCCCTGCGGACATGACCTTCTGGCCGGGCAGGACATCTTCACCCTGGTGGCGGACGTTGGCACCGGCCTTGACCGCTTTGATGATGGTGACCCGCCCGTCCTGCTCGCGACAGTTTTCAATCGGTACAACCGTGTCCGCCCCTTTCGGCAAGGGGGCTCCGGTCATGATTTTGCACGCTGATGCCGGATCGAGTTCGGAGCCAGGCATTTTCCCGGCCGGGATATAGTCGCTGACGGGCAGGGTAGCGGTGCCGCTGATATCGGCATAGCAGAAGGCAAAACCATCCATGGCTGAATTGTCAAATGCGGGTAACGCATGATCGGCGATCAGGTCATCCGCGACCGCCCTGCCGACCACATCCAGCAACGGGTCTTTCTGCGCGGGCAAGGGGGCAACAGTTGACAGTACTTGTTGAATTGCTTGTTCAAGGGACAGCGACATGGTGGCTCCTGCGGTGGGGGAATTACGCTTTTTAAAACTGTGAAAAAATGAAAGCTGTCCTGGATATTATCAGAAAATATGCTCAAGCGGCCACGATAACTTGTCCTTTTGGCAGGCTGTTGAAAAACGGCTTGCCGAGCCCGGGGTTGGGTCATCACAAGCCCTGATTTGTGTCAGGTCGGGAATCGATTCTTCCGGACCCGCGGGTTGTTACAGCCGCAGCGAGGCACGTGGGAGTTGCACCGGGTCGCAGTGGCTGGCGTTTAGATCCAGCCGAGGAATTTCCACCAGAAATAATCGAGGGGCAACAGCACCAGCAGTGTTGCCAGCACAATGATGATCAGCGGCCGGACCACCCTGGCCATGCCTTCGCCGGACAGTTGCATGGCGACGACGATTGGCGGAGCCTGGTAGGGCAGGAGGACCGTGGAAAAGCTGATCACCTGCATCATCAGCACGGCCTTGACGGAGAATCCTGTGGCCTGGGCGATTTCTCCGGCAAGGGGAGTCATGACCGCGGGGATGCCCGGAAGGGTCGTGAACAGACCAACCGTGGACGAGGCAAAAATAAGGGACAGGAAATTGACAAAGGGGCTGCCGCTGTCAAGGGGCAAGGCCGCAATCAGCGCACGGCCGAGGGTGTTGCCAAGTCCAGAAGCGGCAATCAGGCTGCCCAGACCGAGAATCCCGGCAATGAAAAACAGCGAGGCATAATTGATCTGGGTGTTGAAGGATTTTCCTTCCACAATACCGACCTTGGGCAAAAGCAGAAAAATCGCCCCACCCAGAGCCACCCAGGCTGGTGAAATATGATGGATAAAGTCGCTGGCCCAGAGCGCAACCAAAACTGTCAAGGTCACTGCCAGGATGCGTTGCTTCGAGGTCAACCTGCTTTGTCCGGCTGCGGACTGGTTTTCAGGGACGGTCGGGAGTCGGTCCGGGTACAGGCGCAGAATCGTGACACTGATAATCGCCAATTTGAGCAGCCCGAGGATAGGGAAATGGAGCAGCAGGTACTCACCGAACAGAATTTTTTCATGGAATTGGGTTTCGGCGAGGCCGGACAGCACCATGTTGGGAACATTGGCGGGCAGAATGGAAAAGGCCGGGATAAAAGAACTGAACACGGTCGAAAGGACGATCGCAGTACGGCCATTAGAACCTTCCTTGAAACCAAAATGATCGGCCAGTGCCAGGGCAATCGGGGTGAGTAGGATGATTCGGCCCATGGAGGAAGGCATGATGATGGCAAACCCGAAGCCAACCAGGCCCATTCCTAAAATCAATAGGGCGTAGCTCCTGTTCAGCCTGCGACTCAGCCGCTCTGCAATCAATTGCCCCAGGCCGGTCTGGCGGATGGCTACGCCCAGAATCAGGCCGCCGAAAACCAGCCATAAGGCCGTTGATTGGAAACCTGAAAAAATCACCTTTGGCGCGGCAATCTTGAACAACATGGCGAGCAGGAAAAACAGCAGCGCCGTTAGATATTCCGGCAGTCCGCCCGAAGCGAACAGGCTGATGGTAATCAGTGCCAGCCCGGCTGCTTGGCTCTGCCCCGGGGTCAGAAGCAGAGCGGGGAAAAGAATCAGCAGCATGCCGCAGATCAGCGTCGGGATAAGCAGGAGTCGGATGAGATCCCGGGGGGACGGTTTCATGTTTGTCACTCGTATTGGGGAAATGTTGCCTGGGTGTGGTCAGTTAATAAGCTCAATCATGTCGCCCGGCTGGAGCACGCCGCCTTCCAGAACCTTGGCAAAAATACCTTCCTTGGGCATAACGCAATCGCCGGCTTGATGATAGATGGCACAGCGGTTATGGCATTCCTTACCGATTTGGGTGACCTCAAGCAATGCTTCGCCGATCCGCAGTTGCGTGCCGATGGGCAGGCGGGGCAGGTCGATCCCTTCCGTGGTCAGGTTTTCGGCAAAATCGCCGTTGTCCACATCCAGTCCCAGCGCACGCATTTTATCGATGCTTTCCTTAGCCAGCAGGCTGACCTGACGGTGCCAGTCCCCGGCATGGGCATCGCCGACAATGCCGTGATTCGGGCGCAATTCTACCTGGGGAACCGGCGTTTTGCGTTCCCCTTTGTTGTGACTGATGCAGACCGCACGTAGCTGCTGAAGCATTTTAACCCCCGATGCTTGCCATGCTGAATGGGCATTGAGAACGCTCATCGGTGGCAAAATGATGTTGTGACGGTTTCTCGTTGATAACGTCCTGCAAAATTGCTCGCAGCTGGGCAACCGGCAGTTGCAGGAAGGGCTTTAGATCGACGGCCCGTTCGCTGAGCAGACAGCTTTTGGCCAGACCGTCAGAGGTGACTCGAATTCGGTTACAAGAGCTGCAGAAATGATCGCTCATAGGGGTAATTATGCCGAGGGTTCCTTTGGCCCCGCTGATCCGATAGGGTTTGGCCGGTCCGCAATAGCGGCTGCCGGACAGTTCCTCCAGCTGGTGATGCTGACGTAACAGCGCCAGAATATCCGCCCCGCTAACCAGGAGCTTGCGCCAACTGGTTTCCCTGATGGTCGGCATATATTCGATAAAGCGGATCGACCAGGGGTTCTCCAGTCCCAGTTCAGCAAATTTGAGAATCTCCTGATCGTTGACCCCGCGCATAACGACCATATTCAGTTTTATTTTTAACCCAACCGACTGGGCTTTTTCCAGGCCGGTCAGAACCTGATTCAGAGAGCCGCCGCGAGTGATGGCGGCAAACGTCTCCTCCTCCAGGCTGTCAAGACTGACGTTCAGGGTATGGATGCCCGCCCGTTTCAGATCTGCCGCATATTTTTCCAGTAGCAGGCCGTTGGTAGTGAGGGCCACCTCCTCAATGTGTGGCAGTTGTGCCAGACGGCCGATAAAATCAAGAGCACCTTTGCGCACCAGAGGTTCGCCGCCGGTCACACGAACTTTGCGAATCCCCAGCTCGGTTGCCGCAGTGACGATATGCAGCAACTCTTCATAACTGAGAGTTTCGCTGTGGTCTTGTTCCGGAACTCCCTCTGCCGGCATGCAGTAACGGCAGCGGAGATTGCAGCGATCGGTAATGGATAAGCGCAGATAATTGACTTTGCGCCCATATTTATCCTGTATCTCGGCCATCTGCTTTCAAACCTTCCTTCACCAAAATAAAAGGCTTTGCAATGTTCGCTTTCCACCGGTTGCCAAGACCGATAGCGCGCTGCTGGAAAAGAGACGATGAGCAAATCATACATTGATTCCCGCTGCCAGCCAAGATCTGATCATCCCTTGCGAGATGGCCCTGGGCATGTTGCGTGGCGGCGCTTATCAGGATTCCTTATCGTATAAGAGCTTTTGGGAGGTAATTTATTGTTCCTTAGTTATAAGAGAAATTAATAATGCCTGTTCATGATCTGTTTCCTCTGTCCTGATTATTTATGAATTACAGCTAGAAATGCGTCATTTACGGTCCTGATTTTGCCTTTCAAAAACAATGCAACATATCGAAAATAATACTAAACACTGCATATAAGAAAATCTTATGAGGGTATGAGCTATGTATATAATCGTTTTTTCTGAATATTACGGTAAAAACCTATTGAAATCGAATTGATGCAATGATACAGAAAGATCGATATCTGAATATTTATATCACCAAAGATATTAGAAGACACATGTCTTGTGTCAAAAATCCATCAATGGAGAAGGAGTAGTGACCATGAACTGGAAAAAGATTCTGCTGGTAAGTTTGATCCTGTCTGCTTTCTGCATCAGTAGTGTTATGGCTGTTGAAGGAGGCAATTCCCGTAAAGGTAAACACCTCTTCAAAAAGAACTGTAAAACCTGTCACGATACCGGGGGAGAAGGCGGCGCTCTGACTCCATTGGCCAAAACCATGTCGCAATGGGATCGCTTTTTTAAAAAGCAGAACCATCCCGGCGATCTGTTCAAATCGATGTCCGGAAAAGATCTCAAAGATATCAACCAGTTCCTTTATGACCATGCGGCTGACTCACCGTCTCCGGAAACCTGCGGCTAATTTGGGAGGTTAAACACCAATTCTGTTTTTTAATTTTGCTTTGGAGGATTTCTGCATGAAGAAGAGTATCTTAGTACTGCTGACGATCCTGCTGGTCGTACCCAACATGTTGCTGGCTGCCACGCCGACGATCGAGGATCTCCAAAAACAGATTGCCGATATTGCTCAGGAACTGGATGAGCTGTCATCGCGCGTTGATAAACCGGAACGGCACGCTGCCCTTGACCGGATTAATTTTTACGGCGATTTGCGCAATACCGTTGACAGTGTCCATTACAAAAATCTGGTCTATAGCCCGGGGATCAGAATGAATTACCCAGGTGCCGGGATCATCAATGTCCCGATGTCGGCTGGAGCTAAAAAGTCGGATCTCAATAACGATGTCTTGTATACCACTCGACTTCGCCTTGGGATGAAAGCCAAGATTGCGGAAAATATGAATTTTTCCGGCCGTCTGACCATGTACAAGAATTGGGGCGATTCGACAACGACAAAAGTTTTCGATTCCTGGAATGCTTTTACTATGGATGGAACGGATGGTGGGAGCACTTCCGGTGACTGGCTGCGGGTAGAACGGGCCTTTTTCGACTGGAAGGATATCGGCGGCAGCGATTTCTACCTTTCTATCGGTCGCCGGCCCTCAACCTACGGCCCACCGACTAACTTCCGCGAAAATGAATTGCGTGGAGGAACCCCAAGCGGCCATCTGGTCAACTTTAACTTTGACGGTGTGACGATTGGTTACCATTTGAGCGAGATCACCGGTGTCGAAGGCCAGACCATCCGTTTCTGCTATGGCCAGGGCTTTGAATCCGAGCTGGGCAATGGCTCCCTGTTTAACGACGATATTACCGCCAATCTTGAAGATACCCATTTAGGTGGCTTTAACATTGATGTGTTCAATGACGGGCAGACTTTTGTCCAGGCCACTTTATTCCGGGCTCAAAATGTTGTGGATGGCTTTAAGGGAAGCTTTGCTTTTCCGGCACAGATGATGGCGCAATTTGCGCCGACAATATATGGAGATGGACAAGATTTTGAAAACATGAACTTTCAAGTTCGTTATACCCCGACAACGGTAATCGGGGATATCAACCTGGCCGCATTAGGTTTCAGCCGCGAAGAAGATAACGGCTTTGTCTGGTTTGGTTCTCTTGCTTGGACGCAACTTAATCCTAATGGCAAGGCAGGAATGTTCGGCGGGATGGGTTCCAACGCAGTTTATTCTTTTGATGCCGATGGACATATCACCTCAATTACCGCCGAGGACGATAAAACTCAGAACGGCTACGGTGTTTATGTCGGTATCCAGGTGCCGGCACCAATGGGTAAATTCGGTTTGGAATACAACTATGGCTCCCAATACTGGACACCTTTCACCCAAGCCCAGGATGATGTAGTTGGCAGCAAGTTGGCAACCCGTGGCCATGCCGGCGAAGCATATTATATCTTTGATATCAATCGTAATGCCTTCCTGCGGATTGGCGCCATCTATTATGACTATAAGTATTCGAATAGCGGTTCTCCGGTTGGCAAACCGGTCAAGGTTTCCGATATTCAGGACGAGAAAGCCTACTCCCTGCTGCCTGTGGTTGATACGGCCTGGGATGCCTACGCCAAGCTGACCATGAAGTTCTGATAATCGGGATCACAATGCCCTTGAGGGGAGAGGTCTCCGACTTTCTCCCCTCTTTTTAGAACTTGATACATCTTAAAGTCTGAATATTTAGTTAATCATATAAGGATGGATTATGAAAAAGATATTACTCGCAATTTCTGCCATCATGCTCCTCAGTGTCACTGCATATGCGGCGGACCACAGTAAGTTTCTTAAAGGGGACTTCAAAGATGCCACCGAGGTCACTAAAGCCTGTCTTAAATGTCACAAGGACGAAGCCGTTGATTTCATGAAAACCCCTCACTGGACCTGGGAGCGTGAGCAGGTCGTTGACGGTAAGAAGGTCAAGCTCGGCAAGATCAATGCAATTAACAACTTCTGTACCACCACCTCAAGCAACAGGGTTCATTGCAGCGAATGTCATGCCGGCTACGGCTGGAAGGATGAAAAATTTGATTTTTCCGATAAGACCAGGGTCGATTGCCTGATCTGTCACGATACCACTGGAACCTATCACAAAGACGGCGACAATTCCGGCTGGCCGAAAGAAGAAGTCAAACTGGGTGAAGTAGCCCGCAACGTCGGTTTGCCGGTGCGTCAGAACTGTACTTCCTGCCATGCGCTGGGCGGTGGCGGCAATAACGCCAAGCATGGTGATATCGGCCTGGTACTTGATTACCCGGATCGCTCTGTTGATGTCCACATGGACACTGATGGCAATGATTTTCAGTGCCAGACCTGCCATGAAGCGGAACAACACAACATCTCTGGCGCCAATATGGCGACGTCTCCCGATGGCTTCAATGCGTTCGGCTGCGATAAATGTCATGGTGAAGAACCACACAACGAATCACGTCTGAATGCTCATACCGCGCGGGTGGCCTGCCAGACTTGCCATATTCCCTTCTATGCCAAGGAAGATGCAACGCAAATGGATTGGGATTGGTCGACGGTCGGTCTTGACAAGGCTCCTGCCGGAGTTGATGGTAAAGTTGTCAGATACAAAAAAACAGTAGGAACCCAGGTCTGGAAAACCGACCAGATCCCGTCCTATGCCTGGTTTAACGGCAAAGCCGGAGTCTCCCTGGTTGGCGAAAAGATCGATCCGAATGTGGTGACCAAACTGGCTTATCCTCTGGGAGACATCAAGGATAAAACAGCCAAAATTCACCCCTTTAAAATTCATACCGGCAAGCAGGCCTACGACACCAAATATAAATACTTTGTTGCAACCCATATATACGGTGACGATGGCTTGTGGAGCACCTATGATTGGGATAAGTCGATCAAAATCGGGATGAAAGTCAAAAATATGCCTTACAGCGGCAATTACGATTTTGCCCCGACCGAAATGTACTGGCGCATTGACCATATGGTGGCTCCGGCTGATCAGGCTCTTGGTTGCCTTGATTGCCATGGCGACAATGGTCGGATGGACTGGACCGCTCTGGGTTACCCGAGTGATCCGATGCGAGGGATGGCGGCCAAATAGGCTGTTCTTGGTCTGGAGAGAGAATTTAGAATTGATTGTTATGGCAGGGCCGTTTTTGACGGCCCTGTTTTTTTTTGGCTGATGCCGACCATAGCCGTTACTGCTCAAAATGGTTATTCTTTTCCACTTTTCAAAAACGAGCCTGCAACCGGTGGGCAGCCAAAGCTGCTATAATGGTGCAACTCGCCGATAGTTAGTTGTCATCTGGAAACACTGGATGGCAATCATTAAGTTTACTGATTAATACGAATCTTCCGCAAAGTCGGCTCCCCCTTTCTTAAAGGGGGATTCAGGGGGATTTGACCTTTGTATTGGCTGCCAAATCCCCCCTTCCCCCTTTGCAAAGGGGGGGATTCTTCTGTAGCGGAAGATCAGTGCTAATCAGGTTTAAGTTTTCAGATTGGCAACGAGTTAGAACGATTAACAAGACTTCAGATAAGGAGTCCGTTTGATTCCTGATCCACACAATAATTGCGGGGCCGGACCATGAGTCGAGCCACATATGAGTTGTTCTTTGCGGTTCGCTTGCGTCTGCTGGGGCATTTTCTTGGTCTCTTTCTGCTGGTGGCAGCCGTACTTACTCTGGTCCCTCTGCTGGTTGCACTAATTGCAGGTGAACAGCAAATTGCCCTTAGCTATATTGTTCTGACCGGTACTTTGCTGTTGGTCGGAGTACTGTTTAAGAGGATTCGATTTCAAGGGCAGATGCAGCTGAACGAGGCTATGGTGCTGGTGGCTTTGATCTTTATTCTGCTGCCTGTGATCATGACCGGTCCGCTGGTTGTTCAGGGAATATCATTTGGCGACGCACTGTTTGAAACCATCTCCGCAGCGACAACCACCGGGTTAAGCACCTTGGGTGCGATTGAGCAGTACCCGGTCACTTTCCGTTTCGCACGGGCCTGGATGCAGTGGTATGGCGGGTTAGGGATTGTTGTTTTCTCGCTGGCTCTGATCGTCAGGCCGGGGATGACGGCCTTACGATTGTCCAGTCTTGAAGAACCTGACGATTTGGTTGGCGGAACGCGCGCCCATGCCCGCCGGGTCCTTCAGGTTTATGGGGCGTTGACTGCCGCAGGGTTCATTCTTTGGCTGGTCCTTGGCGGGGAGCCGTTTGCCGGATTGTTGTATATCCTGTCGGCGGTTTCGACCGGCGGGTTTTCCCCGACAGGGGGGAGTTTTGCCGATTTGGATCACCTTCGCCTGGCTTGGGTGGTCACCCTGGGCAGCCTTGCCGGCGCCATCCCACTGGCCCTGTATCAGCAGTCTTGGCGAAAAGGCTGGCGGACCCTGCTGCAAAATTTGGAAATGAAGGCATTGCTTGCTGCTGGGCTAATCTCTTCCCTGGCGTTGGGGATCTCCATGCTGGGGCAGGGGATGCCCATTGATTTCGCGGTACGGCATGCTCCTCTGATGGTTTTTTCTGCACAAACCACGGCCGGATTTTCCAGTATGGATGTCGCTGCGTTGAGCGCAGGGGGGAAGTTCATCCTGATATTGACAATGGCACTCGGCGGCAGCATCGGCTCAACGGCAGGGGGCTTCAAATTATTGCGTCTGCTGATTCTGGTCGGTGTGATCTTTCATTCCGTTAAACGGATGACCGTCTCTCGCCATGTCGTGACCGAGCAACGCCTTGGTGGTGAGCGCCTCGAGCTGCCTGAAATTCAGGATGCCCTGATGATTATTCTCCTTTTTATCATCACCGTCCTTCTGTCCTGGATACCGTTTCTGTTTTATGGATATTCTCCTCTGGATTCATTGTTTGAAGTCGTCTCTGCAACCGGTACGGTCGGCTTGTCGAGTGGCATTACCCGCAGCGCAATGCCGGACTTTTTGAAGGGAATACTTTGCTTTGATATGCTGTTGGGGCGCTTGGAGTTTGTCGCCTGGCTGGTCTTTTTCTATTACCGGACCTGGTTCGGAAGAAAGCGAGAACAGTAAATGAGAATTGTGTTTATCGGTGCCGGAGAGTTGACCGTGGAAGCCGCGACTTTATTAATTGGTCGTGGTCATGAAGTTATAATCATCGAATCAGATGAAGAGCGGATCAAGGAGTTGAGTGATTCTCTCGATTGCAGTTTCCTGCACGGTGACGGAAGTAAACCAAATATACTTGATGAGGCCGGACCTGAGCACGCCGATTTCCTGTTTTGCCTGACCGAGAACGATCAGTACAATATTATTGCCGCCCTGGTTGGCCGTTCGCTGGGTTATGGTCAGGTTGTGGTGCAGATCAAGGATAGCGACTATCTCAATATCTGCCAGGAACTCGGCCTGGAGCACAGTATTACCCCCTCCAAAACCATTAGTCGTTACCTGGCCGACATGGTTTCAGGGGTCGATATTCTGGAGTTGTCTTCGCTCATCAAATGCGAAGCCCGTTTTATGATGATCACCATTGATAAGCAGACCAGGGGCCGGGTCGAAGAGTTGGAACTCCCCGCGGAAGCACGGGTGATCGGCATTTATCGAGCTGGCCAATTCATGCACGCCGACCCGGATACCATCTTGCAAATCAATGATGAGGCTTTGATCCTGACCCACAGCAAACATTTGCCGGAATTGATGGAACGATTCCAGGCGGAAGCTTCAGAAGATCATACTTAGTTTCTGGTTTCCAGATCAGAAACGTTACAGTACCCCACCAGAGTTTCCGGATGACAACGAATTAGGCAGAGAGAAAATAGCCGAAGCACAGTGGCAGATTGCATCCGCTGTGCTTCGGTATTGCCGAACAGCGCCCTGGTTTTTTGTCCTGGCCTCAGGACAACGCGGCACCGTCAACGACCCCCACCTCCATGCTCAAGGGGTCGACCCCTTCCAGGCAACCGGCGTTGACCCGGGTTGCCGCCGGGTTGGAACGCGGATTGTGGTGAGTATACACGCCGCAGACTTTGCAGAAATAATGGTTGGCCGTCATGGTATTGAAGCGGTAAAGGGTCAGGAATTCTTCGCCCCCGGTCACTTTGAACTCTTCGGTCATCACCATGGGAAATCCCTTCCGTTTGCATAGGCTGCAGTTACAGCGCACTGCCGTGGCCAGATCGGCTTTCACTTCAAACGTCACTTGGCCGCAATGGCAGGAACCCTGGTAGGTTTTTTTAGCATCCATCTTGATCTCCTGGGAAAAAGTATAGGAACAGCGGTTAACAGCCACGTTCCAGACTTCACTCAACTGACTGGACAAAGATGTTATTTTAGCATTTTTTCCGGCTGATTGGGCAAGGGCACCCTAACTATCAGTTGACCCTACTTGGTTACATCAGTAGCATGAGCAGGTTGCTTGCAATCAACCGGAAGGTGTCGTGATTCTGACCGCCTCCAGACTCAGCCAGAGGGAATAACCTGATGCCGACCGCCAGAATGCTGCTGCCGATCCTGTCTGTTTTGCTGCTGATCTCTTCCCCGGCCCGGGCAGATGTGGATGTGGCCTTTGGCAACGGTTTCTTGTGGGGTTACACTCAGTACCAGATCGGGGGTACGGTCCATGAGGATAGTGGCAGCACAGACTACCATTTTCCGATTAGTGAATTGAGATTCCCCCTCGATGCGGTGATGTTCAAAACCACGCTGAGCGCAGATGTTGGCAAAAACTGGCGGGTCAGTATCAGCGGCGAAACCAACCTCAGCGAAGACACCGGCAAGATGGAGGATTCGGACTGGGGCTATTATAGTGGGTCTCCTGCTGATCAGCTGGATATCTATTCGGAGAGCGATACCGATATGGAGGCCTGGCTGTTCGATGCCAACGCCGCCTATACCTTTTTTACCAGCTCAAGGCGATGGGCAGATCCGGGGCTGGGCGCGGGCCGGGGCAAGCCTTTTTTCTCCTCCGCGGTCGGCGTCGGTTTCAAATATCAGCGGTATGATTTTGATGTCTATGACCTCGACCAGTGGTATCCGTCTTCTCCCCACGCAACGCATACCAGGGTTTCCGGACTGGTCTTGACCTACACGGCTGAGTATCAGATCCCTTATCTTCAGCTCAGTCTGGATATGTGCCCAACGAGGGACTTTTCCTTTGCCCTCAATTTTGCCTATGCCCCGGTCCTCGATTTTCAGGATGAGGACAATCATCTACTCCGTTCCAAAGTCCTGAAGGCTGATCATAACTGGAACGGCAGTGGCGGATTTATTCAGCTTCATGCCGATTATCGTCTGCCCCGCAACTGGTTTTTGCAGGCAGAGTTGGAAGGGCAATATCTCCGATCAAGTGGCCGGGCAAGCGGCTATGTAGACGGCGAATGGGCCTATTCCATTGAGCATAAAGTTCAGTCTGAGCAGTATCATGCGCTGGTGCAACTGGGCTATTCTTTCTGACCCGGGTGCCCGGTGTTATCCTCCTAACACAACCGTCACCCGGCAGTTTCCCGTAGCAATAACTCCCTTTTTTCCAGGGCCAGCATCTGGTCGCGCAGCTCAGCCGCCCGTTCAAAGTCGAGATCGGCAGCTGCCTCAAGCATCTGTTCCTTAACGGTGACGATCTGTTTCTTCAACTCATCGGGATTGAGGTATTCCGTCTGACCTTCGGCAACCAGAGGAAGGTCGACATAATCCTTGCTGGACAGATCATCCAGAATGGAGCGCAGCGATTTCTTGACTGACTGCGGGGTAATGCCGTTTTCCTTGTTATAGTCCAGCTGTTTTTCCCGGCGGCGGGCCGTTTCATCAAGGCAGGCCTGCATGGACCGGGTGATCTTGTCACCGTACATGATGACCCGTCCGTCAACATTACGTGCGGCCCGGCCGCAGGTCTGAATCAGCGAGCGTTCGCTGCGCAGGAATCCTTCCTTGTCGGCATCGAGGATTGCGACCAGGGAGACTTCTGGGATGTCGAGGCCTTCCCGCAGCAAGTTGATACCGACCAGGACGTCAAATTCCCCTTCCCGCAAACCGCGGATAATCTGCATCCGCTCCACGGTGTCGATGTCTGAATGCAGGTAGTTGACCCGAATATCAAGTTCCTGCAGATAGCTGGTCAGATCCTCAGCCATCCGTTTGGTCAGGGTCGTCACCAGCACCCGCGATTTCTTCTCTATGGTTATGCGGATTTCATCGATCAGATCATCGACCTGCTCGGTCGCAGGGCGGACTTCGATGGGCGGATCGACCAGTCCGGTCGGCCGGATCACCTGTTCGACAAAGACCCCATCAGCTTTTTCCAGTTCGTAATCGGCCGGGGTTGCCGAGACATAGACCGTTTGCGGCTGGCGTTCGACAAATTCTTCGAACATCAACGGCCGGTTATCCAGGGCGGAGGGCAGGCGGAAGCCAAAATTAACCAGGGTTTCCTTGCGCGAACGGTCGCCGCGGTACATGGCGCCGACCTGGCTGACGCTGACATGACTTTCATCGATGAACATCAGTGCGTCATCCGGCAGGTAGGAGAGCAAGGTTGCCGGCGGATCGCCGGGCTGGCGGCCGTCCAGAAAGCGCGAATAGTTTTCGATCCCCTGACAATAGCCCATCTCCTCGATCATTTCGATATCGAACAGGGTGCGCTGCTCAATCCGTTGGGCTTCCAGCAGCATGTTGCGTTCCTGAAAATAGGCGATGCGCTGCTGCAGTTCGTCCTGGATCTCCTTGATGGCCCGCTCCAAGGTGGGCTTGGTGGCCACGTAGTGACTGGCCGGGAAGATCGCGGTCCTTTCCAGACGGTCGATAACCTGGCCGCGCAGCGGGTCGATTTCGCTGATGGCATCGATCTCGTCGCCGAAAAACTCGATACGCAAAGCGCGTTTTTCTTCATAGGCGGGGAAAACCTCGACACTGTCGCCGCGGACTCGAAAAGTGCCGCGGTGAAAGTCGATATCGTTGCGCTCATACTGGATTTCCACCAGGTTATGGAGAAATTTATTGCGATCCAGTTCCATCCCGGTCTGCAGGTTGACCAGCATCCCGTAATAGGCTTCCGGTGAACCGAGGCCATAGATACAGCTGACCGACGCGACGATCAGAACGTCGCGCCGTGACAGCAGCGACCTGGTGGCGCTGTGGCGCAGTTTATCGATCTCCTCATTGATGGAACTGTCTTTCTCAATGAAGGTGTCTGTCGAGGGGACATAGGCTTCGGGCTGGTAATAGTCGTAATAGCTGACAAAGTATTCAACGGCATTGTTGGGAAACAGCTCTTTAAACTCGCTGTAAAGTTGAGCCGCCAAGGTTTTGTTGTGAGCCAGGACCAGGGTCGGTCGTTGCAGGCGGTTGACCACATTGGCCATGGTGAAGGTCTTGCCTGAGCCGGTGACGCCGAGCAAGACCTGATGGCGGTCATCACGCAGGATGCCTTCGGTCAACTCTTCGATGGCCTGCGGCTGATCACCGCAGGGTTGATATTCTGAAATCAGTTCAAATCGGGCCATGTGTTTTATCGGTCACTGTAAAAAAGTTGGAAAAAAACTTGAGGAAATGCTAGTCAGCGTGGTTCACTTTTCAACGTTGATCATCTCTTCAGGAGGATAAGGCATGACTGAAGCAAAAATCAAATTCGCCTATACGGTTTTCTGGAACTGCGGGTTGATCATTCTTGGTTCCCTGATTCAGACGGTTGCGTTGAAAAGTATTTCGACCCCGCACGGTTTTGTCCCCGGCGGTATTTTCGGGGTCGGTTCACTGCTCTACTATATCACTGGCTGGCTCAATCCCGGGATTTTTTATCTGTTCCTGAATATTCCGCTGTTTATCTTCGGCTATATTTTCATCTCCCGGCGCTTTCTTTGGTACAGCGCTTTGGCGATGGGGGTGATCTCGCTGTTCTACCAACTGGTGAATTTTGAGATTCATATCAGCAATCAGCTCTATGCCGCGCTGGTTTTCGGTGTTCTGTTGGGAGCCGGAGCCGGGATGGTGTTACGCTCGTTGGGGTCTAATGGCGGGCTGGACGTTATCGCCATTATCCTCAATCAGAAATACAATCTCGGCGTCGGCAAGATTTATTTCATGTTTAACGTCCTGCTGTTTTCCATCAGTTTCATCAGCCTGGATAATGACCTGGTCATCGCTTCAATGATTTCGGTGTTTGTCTGCTCCATCACCGTCGATTATGTGTTGTCCATGTTCAATCAGCGCAAATTGACGTTCATTATTTCCGGCAAGCCGCAGGACGTTGCCGATGAGGTCATGGCCAAGCTGAAGATCGGTACCACCATGCTGCCCGCCATCGGCGCTTATCACAAACAAAATCGAACCGTATTGATGGTTGTGATCAATAATATTCAGCTCAAACGCCTGGAAGAGATTGTCTTTACCCAGGATGAGCATGCTTTGTTTATTGTGGAAAATACCTTCAGCGTGCTGGGATCGACCTTTTCGCGGCGTAAACTTTATTAACTTATTGGAGAAGGCCGTCCCGGGTGACCTGAAGCGGTCGCTGGTCCAGCCACAGTCGGCTGCCGGGGCTGACCTGACCGATCAACAACCCGCCTTGTGTCGCCTGGCCGGTCAGCCGGGCCATGGCAAATGCCGGTGAAGCGATTGTTGTGCTGAGCAGCAGGGCACAAGCCAGGGCGGTGATGGTGTTTCGCATGCTCAGGCTTGGTTTCTGGAATGTCATGAACAACCGCAAGTCCCTCCTTTATTTACTGCTGATGCCAAACTCAACCCGGCTGGCCGGGCCACTTTTCGGGGTTTGGAAAATATCTGTTTCCTTTAAAAATATTCGCGGTTTCAGCGGCTCGGCAAGCTTGATCAGGGCATCCTGTACCGCCAATGCCCGACGGCGGGCCAGTTCTGCGAGCTCTTCATTGCCGGCGCGAATGTTGGCGAGCAACAACTTTTTCATCTCTTCCGGCGGCAGATCCTTGAGCATGCCGACAATGTTGCGCGGCCGCGGGAAATCGGCTTCCTGGTAGACGGTTTTTAACAGCTGCGGATATTCTTCCGGAGCTATCTGTAGTTTGTCCCTGGGGATTGTTGGTGTTCCCTGTTCGGTCAGTTGCCGCCATTTAACGTCCAACAGCAGTTGGTTGAGCCGGTTTTCGCGATAGGCTTCCGGGTCTTTGTCTTTATCGGCAAAACCGCTGACCTCGAGAATCAGCCCGGGCCGGTTGGTCAATACCTTGGCCAGTTCCTCCAGTTTGCGGTTCTGCTCTTTGGTCAGTACCGCAGTCCCGGGTGAAAATTCAACGCTGCTGAAGTCTTCATCGCCGCCCAGCATGGAGGCTAACAGGGAAAACGGTGAGGTCGCCGCTTTGACCAGCAGGTTGCGCAATACGGTGAAAATAGTACCGAACAGGCTGAAGTCGGGGTCGTTTAAATTGCCCGAGATCGGAATGTTCAGATGGATTTCGTCGTTGCGGTCTTTAAGCAGACTGATGGCCAGGGCCACGGGCAAGGATGTTGCCTGCTGACTTTGCACAGTGTCACCAAAGGTGAACTGATCGATCATCACCCGGTTGGCGGCGCTGATCTGCTGATGTTCAATATGATAATTCAGATCGAGATAGAGTTTCCCCTTGGCAATGGCATAGCCGAGATAGGTGCCTGAATAGGGTGTCAGCGGGGAGAGGTCGATATTTTCAAAGCGGATTGTCAAATCGGCAAACAGATCTTTGCTTAACGGGTTGATCTTCCCGCTGACTGTCAGCGGGGAATGGTTCTCCAACTGGCCGCGCAGATCGACATCGGCCTGCATCTGTTCGTCTGAAGACATGCCGGAGACCCGGCCGCCGAGCTGATACATGGTGGTGGCAAAGGTGCTTGGTAAATGGCGGTCGGTGAATGATACGGTTCCGCCCTGCAAAGTCAGCGCGTCAATGCGGATGTCCGGCACCGGTCCGGCGGACGCCTCAGCTGTGCTGTCGGGTGGCTGCGGTTTGGGAGGCTGGTCTGCAGCAGCAGGATCAACAGCCGGCGACTGCGCAGTGACACTGGTCAGGTTGACCTGCCCGTCCGGGGCGATTTCGATGTTCGCCAGGTAATTACTGAGCGCCACATCTTTGATATGCAGGGCAAATGGAGCCAATGTTCCGTCGATGCCGGCCAGGTTGAGCGTATCCCAGGTCAGCATCTTGCCATCACTCAACGGGTCGCGCAGGCTGAAGCCGGTAACATTGAGCTTGCCCGCAAAGTTCCCGCGCAGTTGCTCGTTCTGCTGGGACAGGGTCAGGGCCAGATTTGAGTTCAGCTGCCCGGAGGTCAGTCGCAGGTTGAGGTTGGCGGGGATGAAATTGTTGAAATCAGCCAGCGCCAAGCTCTGAATGCGTGAATTGGCTTTGATCTGCAACGGCGTATGGACGGCACTTCCTTCCACGGCGATATACCCCTTGCTGCCAACCTTGGTTGCCAACTGAAAGGGGCTTTTCAGTGCCTCGGGAAAATGGATGTTTTCGCTGTGGAAGTGCAGCTCGGCAAGGTTCAGGGTTGGTTGCCGATCCAGCACCTGATCCTGGTATTCGATATTGAAATGATTGAGATCGATACTGTCGAGCTGTACCGTCCATGCTGCGGCAGGCGGGGTCTCTTGAGCTGCAGCAGGCTGGGCTGCCGGCTCCGTATGTTCCGGAGTGCGCAATATCCGCAGCGGGGTGAGCGTCCCATTGGCCAGGCGGGTGGCTTTGATGCTGCCTCTGTCCAGGCCGACGGCGGCCAGGTTGATCTGCTGCTGGTGTAGATCAAAGGAACCGCCGTTCATGTGAAACTCGGCCAGGCTGAAGTGATCTTCTCCGCCAAAGGGGATCAGCAGGTCGCGCAAGGTTAGTTGGGTTTGCAGCAGTTGCACATTGCCGTCTGCCGTGTATCTCAGTTGGCCGGCGAAATTGGCCCGCCCTTGGATCGCTTCGGTCAGCACCGGCTGCAGGTAGGGATAGTAGGGTTGCAGGGGCAGGCCGTTGGCAATGAGATCAAGCTGTGCGCTCAGCGGCACAATTCCCAATGTCCCGGCCACGGAAAGACTCAGCTCACGATCGGTGAGAAGGCTGAGGTTAAGATCAGCCAGCTCTTCCGGGTGGGTGGACAGGTTGTCGAGGGTCAGGTTCAGATGACGGAGTTCTTCACTGACCGGCGTTGCAACACTTTCATCCCGAAAATGGATCTGTCCTTCGTGGATTTTGGTGTCTTCGATTAGCAACAGGGGAAGTTTGGACGCTTCCGACGTTTTGGACGGCGGCTCCGTGCTGGGGGTCGCACTGCCTTGGGGCTGACTGAACAGTTCTCCCAGATTCCATTGGCCATCGGATTTGCGGCTGATGGACAGCTGTGGGTCGTAGAGCTCTATAGAAGAAAGATTGTAGTCCTGTTTGAAAACATCTGCCCATCCGAGGCTGACCAGCAGGGTCCCTAAGCTGAATAGGGGCTTGCCGTTGGGCTCACGCAAATCGAGGTCGCTGACGGCAAATTCTCCCCCGAGCATCAGCTTCGGTTCTTCACTGCGGGAGATTCGGTACGCCAGATCGAGTTGGAAATCGAGGGTGCCCTGGGTGACTTCAAGGGGGAGGGTAACAGGCAAATGAGATGCATAAAAGGGCAGATCAACCGCGTGGATCGTAAAAAACAGATTGGTTTCAAGGGAATTGTGAAACGGTTTCAGCCGACCGTTAACCGCTAGTTCGGAGCCGTTGAGCAGTAATGACAGTTCGGGCTGGACAAAGTCGCCCATCATGTAGGGGATGTTGCCGATGGACGGAACCGTCAATAAGAGCTGGCGGATTTGATGGTGAGATTGGTTGGCCGACGCCAGGTCGCTGAAATCGACGGCCCCGTTTTTTATCATGATGTTGTTCAGAGAAAAATGGAATGTGCTGGTGGCGGTTTGCGGCGTGGTCTCGGTGGTACCGCCTGTGGATTGAAGAAAGTCCGCGAAGTTGAACTGCCCGGGAGCGAGCAGCTCGATATTGACGTAAGGATTATCCAGCTCAACGCGGTCAAGGATCAGAGCCAATTGCGGGAGGGAACGAATACTGGCTGAGGCCACCAGCTTCGAAAAAGAAACGAATGGCTGGGTGCTGTTCGGTTCGGTCAGTTTAACCCCTGACAGTTCCAGAGTCAGGGTGAACGGATTAAAAAAGACTTTCTCCAGGCTTAGAGTCCGGTTGGTATTTTCGGCGATCCACACCTGCCCCTGTTTTTTGACCTGCCAGGGGACAATCAGCATGGACAACAGCATCAGCAATAAGATGACACCAGCGACAACCAGCGATCTTTTCAACCAGCGTGACGACATAGCGGCTCCTCCCGAAACATTCGAAAGTTTAGCATAAGGTCTTTCTGAGGTCTTTTGAAGAAGCTGTTTTGAAAAGGGCGGATAAGGCAGGGGAGTTATTAATCCTTCCTCTCTTTAGGCCGACAAAGGTTCGAAATAAGGCCGGTATGGCATTATTTTTCTTTGCCTTGAACGGGGCCTTGGGATAATATTGGCCTAAATTAATTTTATGGAGAGCAGCGCGGTGCCTATACAGGAAAACAACCTGCCATTGCAGAAGAAGAGCAAGGGGAATTATCGAATTTTGATAATTACTCTGCTTCTGGCTGTCCTGATGAGTAGTGTCTTGCCTGTGTATAATGCCATGGTTTCTTACCCGGCCATGGTCAGATTCATGCAACAGGGGGTTGAACAGGGTGCGCTCAATGCCGCCCGCCATATCGTGACGGAGTTTTCCGGATTCAATTCGGAAACCTTTACGGAACAACTGTCTCCTGCTCATGCAAAAGCGCTGCGCGCCTTTGCCTCCCAGTATGGAATGATCAGGGCCAGAGTCTACAGCCCGGCCGGACAAATCGTTTTTTCCACCCGCCAGGAGGATCTTGGCACCGTCAATCAAAACAGTTATTTTCGCGATGTGGTCGGTCACGGCCATCCCCTGACCAAACTGGTCAACAAAAAACAGCGCTCGATGGAAGGGGATGAACTGTCCATTGATGTTGCGGAAGTTTATGTTCCGGTCATGCTCGACGGATTTTTCTGCGGAGCTTTCGAGTTTTATTTCGATGTAACCGGGCAGAAAAAACAGATCGATGCTGTTTCCGCGTCCTCACTGCGGGTTTTTCTATTGACCAATCTGGGCTTTCTGACCCTTTTCATTGTTGTCGCCTTCAGAATGAGGCAGGCGATCCAGAAACAGCAAGCTGCCGAGCAGGAAATCATCCTCATGGCCTATACCGATACCCTGACCGGGTTGCCAAACCGGCGGTTGCTCACCGATCGGGTTGATCAGGCGTTGAAGCGGGCCAAACGCCACAAGCTGATGCTGACCCTGCTGTATATCGATGTTGATAATTTTAAAACGATTAACGATACCCTTGGACATCAGCAGGGGGATGAACTGCTGCAATATATTGCTGAACAGATCAGACAGCATATTCGCAAAAGCGACACCCTGGCCAGGATCGGCGGTGACGAATTCGTCCTGCTGGCAAGTGATTTAAGCAGTGCTGAAGAGGCCAAAGTGGTGGCGCAGACCATCAGCCGGATTTTCGAGACCCCTTATCTGGCCAGGACCGGGCCGATTTCCGTCTCCTTGAGCATCGGTGTGGCTGTCTTTCCCAAACATGGTCAGGATTCGGAAACCTTACTGAAGAACGCTGATGTGGCGATGTATGAGGCGAAAAGCAAAGGGCGCAACACGTATGCTGTCTATCAGCCTGCAGATTGACGCTGCTACAGCGGAAAAAAGCCGTTTCCGGATGAAAACTAGGTTGTTTGCTTGCGGTCGGGCGAGCGACCGTCCTGATACCATTTCTGGTCACCGTACATTTTATCGGCGCAGGTCCGGCAGAGGCCATGGCTGAATTTGACGTCGGCGTGCGTCTCAATATAGCGTTCCAGTTGGTTCCAGGCCCCTTTGTCGTCTCTGATCTGCTTGCATGAAGAGCAGATCGGCAAGATCCCCTGCAGCGATTTTATCTCGCGCAACGCCTGTTTCAGTTCCTCAATCAACCCCTCGTTTTTTTTCTGGATATCTTCTTTTTGCCTGATCTCTTTCACCAGTTCGTCGTTGGTCCGCTTAAGGTCGGTGAAGATCAGCCGATAGGGTCGCTCTATCCCGGTTTTGATAATGCACAGATAAATCAGATAAAAACTGAAAATTTTAAAATAGTGACCGACTAAATTCGATATCCCGTAATTGCTGATATAGAACGTGAAAGAGAGTTCGGAGATGATCGTGCAGATGATGGAGACCAGAATGAGTCGGTAAATTTTCCGGTCAAAAAATGATTTGTTAAGGCGGAGAAAAATTATTGCTGCCAGCAGAATTAAACAGATCAGGTATTCGCTGTCTTTTTTAAACGGAGTGAGGCCGCTACCATCGACAAAGCAAACCGGGAAAATTTTCCACTCAAAAATGGCCGCGATGATGAGATAAGTCACAAGGGCATAAGCGGAAATAACATAGGCGACTTTCAGCTGCTTGTTCTCTTTTAAAAAGAGAAATGCCAGAGCCAGGGTGATGCTCTCCAGGTAGCGCGCGCCGATCCATAATTGATTGGCATAGTAGTCGTAATCGGTAAAAATGGGCATCCCTTTGTAAGACAAGGTATGCAGCAGGTCGAGCAGGGAGATAAACAGATAGGCGATGCCGATGAACAGCAGGTAGGGATTCTGGATGTAATGCCTTGAATGCCAGGCGATGACAAAGATCGTGACCGCAACCACGATACTGAAGAATTCGGCAAGAGTGTGAAACAGCAGGTAATTGACCCAGCTGGTGAAATAAAGCCCCAGCAGGATCAGCAATAAGCCGCAACCTTGGATCAGCGGCTTGTTTTGACCGGGCGGATCGAGAGTATCGAAAACCTGAGGCATGATCTGCACAAATCCATTTTATGGCGACAGTTTTTGTTTGCCCGCTCCGAAACAACTCCTGGAACGGATCTTCTGCTCCGTCGAATTTAACACACATGGTCCGTAAAAAAGCAAGTTTCCATTCCCCACCCTGTTTTGCGCGATCCTGATTTTTATCAAAATCGATGGCTTGAAAGCGCTGGATCGGGCTTGCCATGGATGATTTTTAAGCGCAGACGGGCAATAAAACAAACTTCCTTTTTTCAGCGCCTGACGATTCATTAAAGTTATGCTAAGCTCTCAATTTATGGGGAAGTTAGCAGGCTGGTGCGGTGCAATGACCGGGTCTTCCGTTTGCTTGATCGGTTTCTTGACCTCTGCGGATTTTGGGAGTTGGCAGCTCATTCCGGTTCAGACTTGGGCGAAGTTTCCAACCTGAAAACTTCGCCGTTGCCCTTCGGAGTTTCCGGATGACAACGAGCTAAGGGCCGCAACTCAAGTTGGCGACCAGCCGAAGTGGAGTGAACGGATAGCATCAAACAGGCGCAGCCCTGGCAGGAGGTTGGTTGGGTATGACTATTGCGCTATTGACAATTGATTTGCCTTTACTATAAGTTTTTTTACTTGGGCCAAACTCGCGAAATTGGTGACGGCTATCGGGTTTGGCTTTTCTATCCACAACGAGAAGGAGGCTTCAATCCATGCGAAAACGACTACTCCCCCTGTTGGCAATGATGCTCCTGTTCATGTTTTTGGGTCAGGCTCAAGCCAAAACCCTGGTTTATTGTTCGGAAGGAAGTCCTGAAGGGTTCAACCCGGTTTTTTATACCGCGGGTACCACCTTCGATGCTTCTTCCAAGAATGTGTTCGAGGGGCTGACCCACTTCATTCGCGGGACCACCGAGTTGGAGCCGGGCATGGCGGAAAGCTGGACCATCTCTGATGATGGCAAGGTCTACACCTTTCATTTGCGCAAAGGTATCAAATTCCATTCCGCCAAGCATTTTAAACCCACCCGCGACATGAATGCCGACGATGTCATCTTCACCTTCGAACGGCAGTGGAAAAAAGATAATCCCTATTATGCTGTCTCCGGCGGCAACTATGAATACTTCAACGGCATGTCAATGCCGGAACTGCTTGATCGTATTGAAAAGGTCGACGACTATACCGTCAAATTTTTCCTGACCCGGCCGGAAGCACCGATGCTGGCGAACCTGGGGATGGATTTCGCAGTCATTCAGTCGAAGGAATACGCCGACGCAATGCTCAAAGCAGGGACCCCGGAAAAATTTGACCAGTGGCCCATCGGCACCGGGCCGTTCCAATTTGAAGGTTATAAAAAGGACGCTCAGATCCGTTATACTGCCTTCAAGGATTACTGGAAGGGAAAGGCCCCCATCGACAAATTGGTTTTCTCCATCACCCCGGATGCTTCGGTTCGCTATGCCAAGCTTAAAGCCGGTGAATGTCAGGTTATGCCGTTCCCCAATCCGGCAGACTTGGCGGCCATGAAAGCGGATCCCGATATCAACCTTATGCAAAAAGAAGGGTTGAACATTGGTTATTTAGCCTACAACACCCAAAAAGCTCCGTTTGACAATGTCAAAGTGCGCAAGGCCTTGAACCACGCTATCAATAAACAGGCAATTATCGATACCGTGTTCCAGGGTGCTGGGAAACCGGCCAAAAATCCGATTCCGCCGACCATCTGGTCGTACAACGATGCCGTTGTCGATGACGCTTACGATCTCGACCTGGCTAAAAAGCTGTTGGCCGAAGCCGGTTATCCGAACGGTTTCGAAATGAAACTCTGGGCTATGCCGGTCCAGCGTCCCTACAACCCCAATGCCCGGCGCATGGCTGAAGTTATGCAAGCGGACTGGGCCAAAATCGGGGTCAAGGCGGAAATCGTTTCCTACGAATGGGGTGAGTATCTCAAGCGTTCCAAGGATGTCAATCGTGATAGCGCTATCCTGCTTGGTTGGACCGGCGATAACGGTGATCCGGACAACTTCCTGGCCGTATTGCTCGGTTGTGATGGCGTGGGTGGTTCCAACCGTTCACAATGGTGCTATAAGCCGTTTGAAGACCTGATCCAGAAGGCCAAAGCGGTGTCCGATATCAAGGAACGGACCAAACTGTATGAACAGGCTCAGGTGGTTTTTAAAGAGCAGGCTCCTTGGGCAACCATCGCTCACTCGCTGGTTTTTGAGCCGGTTAGCAAAAATGTTGTCAACTACAAAATCGACCCTCTTGGCGGCCATATCTTCTATGGTGTCGATCTGAAGTAATTCACTAGCGAATGTTCTCTCCCGGCCGGGAAGGTTAGTCTTCCCGGCCGTTTTTCTGCGGTCTAGTTAGCCTATGTTGAAATTTATTTTGAAACGGATCAGCGTAGTGATTCCGACCTTTATCGGTGTCACCCTGCTGACCTTTGCCCTGATCCGGCTGATTCCGGGCGACCCGGTCGAACTGATGGCTGGCGAGCGCGGCATTGATCCGATCCGTCATGCCCAGCTGCTGCATCAGATGGGACTGGATCAGCCAATCCTGGTGCAGTACTGGAATTACCTGGTCGGAATTTTTCATGCCGATCTGGGGACCTCGGTGGTAACCAGGGCTCCGGTGATCAAGGAGTTTTTTACCTTGTTCCCGGCGACTCTGGAATTGTCCATCTGTGCCATGATCATTGCGGTGGTCGTCGGTCTGCCGGCCGGGATCATCGCTGCGGTGCGGCGCGGCAAGTTCACCGATTATTCGGTCATGGGCCTGTCCCTGACCGGCTATTCGATGCCGATTTTCTGGTGGGGATTGCTGCTGATCTTGTTGTTTTCGGTCAGTCTCGGCTGGACTCCGGTGTCCGGACGGATTTCCGCGACCTTCTGGGTCGACGAAGTGACCGGGTTCATGCTCATCGATTCCCTGCTCTCCAATGAAGCTGGCGCCTTTCTGTCCGCAGTGCAGCATCTGATTTTGCCGTCTATTGTGCTGGCGACCATCCCCTTGGCGGTGATCGCGCGGATGACCCGCTCGGCCATGCTTGAGGTGCTACGCGAAGACTATGTTCAGGTTGCCCGCGCCAAAGGGTTGGCCATGCCGCTGGTGGTCTGTGTCCATGCTCTGCGCAACGCGCTGATTCCGGTGATTACCGTTATCGGCCTGCAGGTCGGGGTGCTTATGGCCGGGGCCATCCTTACGGAGACGATCTTTTCCTGGCCGGGTATCGGTAAGTGGCTGCTCGACTCCATCTACCGGCGCGACTACCCGGCTGTGCAGGGGGGGATTCTGCTGGTGTCCTGTATTGTTATTCTGGTCAACCTTACGGTCGACATTTTCTACGGCGTGGTCAACCCGCGTATCCGTCATAATCGTTAGGAGGCCGCTGATGAGTGAACCAATTCAGGCAACAGCTGCCATTGACGAGATCGCCCCACCCGGCCCCTGGCGCGAATTCTGGAGCTATTTCAGTGAAAACCGCGGCGCGTTGATCGGTTTCGGATTTATTGTCCTGGTTTTGCTGGCCGCCCTGTTTGCGCCGTTATTGACCCCTCATTCTCCTTTTGAACAGTACCGTGACTACATTCTCACACCACCGGCCTGGCAGGACGGTGGCCTGTGGCGGTTCCCTCTGGGGACGGATGAAGTCGGTCGGGATATCCTGACCCGATTGATCTATGGCGGTCGGTTATCCCTGTTCATGGGCATGATCGTTGTCTCCATGTCCCTGGTGCTCGGGACCCTGATTGGCCTGATGGCCGGTTATGCCCGCGGCGTCACCGATACCCTGGTGATGCGGGCCATGGACATCATCATGGCCCTGCCCAGCCTGTTGCTGGCCCTGGCCATCGTGACCATTTTAGGGCCGGGTTTGCTCAACGCGGCTATTGCCATCGCCATTACTTATCTGCCCCATTACGTGCGGATCACCCGGGCTTCGGTGATGGCGGAAAGCTCCAAGGACTACGTTATTGCCTCTCAGGTTAGCGGTGCCGGTGTGATGCGGCTGGTGTTTATCACCATTTTGCCCAATTGCATGGCTCCGCTCATCGTCCAGGCGTCCCTCGGCTTCTCCAATGCTATTCTCGATGCGGCTGCCCTTGGCTTTATCGGCTTGGGTGCTCAACCGCCGAGTCCGGAATGGGGGGCCATGCTCTCCGGGGCTCTGGAATTTATCCAGCGGGCCTGGTGGGTCGTGACTTTCCCCGGACTGATGATCCTGATGACCGTGCTGGCCTTTAACCTGATGGGCGACGGATTGCGCGACGCCCTTGATCCGAAGATGAAACGCTGATGTCATTATTGGAAATTAAAGATCTGACCGTAGAATTCGGTAGCGAGGCGCGGCCGTTTCGGGCCGTGGACCAGGTCTGCCTGAGTATCGACAAAGGCGAGGTGGTTGGTGTGGTCGGCGAGTCCGGTTCCGGCAAGTCAGTCACTTCCAAGGCCATCATGGGCTTGATCGATTGGCCCGGCCGGGTTTCCGCATCGCAACTCGAATTTGCCGGCCAGGATCTGTTGACCCTGAGCGACAAGCAGCGCCGACGGATTACCGGACGCGACGTGGCCATGATCTTTCAGGAGCCGATGACCAGCCTCAACCCTTGCTTTACCACCGGCTTTCAGATCTCCGAAGCACTCAAAATCCACGAGGGCGGCAGTCGGGCGGTGCGCCGGGCACGCGCTCTGGAACTGTTGGAGCAGGTCGGTATCCCCGATCCCAAAGCCCGCCTTAAAGCCTATCCCCATCAGCTGTCAGGTGGAATGAGCCAGCGGGTCATGATTGCCATGGCCATTGCCTGCAATCCCAAACTGTTGATCGCCGATGAACCGACCACCGCCCTCGACGTGACCATTCAGGCGCAGATCCTTGACCTGCTCCTCGAACTGCAGCGCCAGCGCAACATGGCCCTGATGTTGATCACTCATGACCTGGCCCTGGTTGCCGAGGCTGCTCAGCGGGTCGTCGTCATGTACGCCGGGCAAGTGGTTGAGACCGGGCCGGTTCCGGCGATTTTTGATCATCCGCGCCATCCCTATACCGCCGCTCTGCTCGAAGCCCTGCCGGAGGGTTCGGTCGGCCAGGAGCGCTTGCAGACCATTCCCGGGGTGGTGCCGGGTCTGTTCGATCGGCCGAACGGCTGTCTGCTCAATCCGCGCTGTAAGTTTGCCACCGACTACTGCCGTCGCGAGGCTCCGCAGCTGGAGACCCTGGCTGATGGCCGTCAGGCCCGTTGTCATTACCCGCTGGACGAACAAGGACAACCGCAGAGAGAAGGAAAACCCCAGTCATGAGTGCCGTGCAACCGATCCTCACCGCCCGTAATCTGACCCGTTTTTACGAAGTGTCCCAGGGGTTGTTTCAACCTGCGGCCGTGGTCAAGGCCCTTGACGGAGTCAGTTTTACAGTCGCTCCCGGTAGAACCCTTGCCGTGGTCGGCGAATCCGGCTGTGGTAAATCGACCCTGGCTCGCCAGGTCACCATGATCGAGCGGCCCACCGGGGGGGAACTGGAATTTGACGGTTTTGATCTGGCTCAGGCGACTGATCATGTACTGAAAGCTGCCCGGCAGCGGGTGCAGATGATTTTTCAGAATCCCTTCGGGTCCCTTAATCCGCGCAAAAAAATTGGCACCATCATAGCCGAACCCTTGGTTATCAACCGCGACCTGCCCAAAGCCGAACAGGAAGAGCGGGTTCGGGCGATGATGGACAGAGTGGGGCTGCGGCCCGAATATTACAACCGCTATCCGCATATGTTTTCTGGTGGCCAGCGCCAGCGCATCGCCATTGCCCGGGCGCTGATGCTGGAACCCAAGCTGGTGGTGGCCGATGAGCCGGTCTCGGCCCTGGATGTTTCGGTCCAGGCCCAGGTCCTCAACCTGCTCATGGACCTGCAGCAGGAGATGAACCTGGCCTACCTGTTTATTTCCCATGATCTGTCCGTGGTCCGGCATATTGCCGACGAGGTCATGGTCATGTATCTGGGCAAGATCGCCGAATACGGCACCGCCGAGCAGATCTTCTCCCGACCCCGCCACCCCTATACCCAGGCGTTGCTGGCGTCGACCCCGCATCTGAACAGTGCTAACCGGCAACAGCGAGTGACTTTGAGCGGAGAGTTGCCCTCTCCGCTGTCACCACCGAGTGGCTGTGTCTTTCACACTCGCTGCCCCTTTGCCAAACCGCGCTGCGCCGATCAGATCCCGGCGGCCGAGGAGTTCGACGGTCGCCTGACCGCCTGTCTCCGGGCGGCCGAGATCGCTGCCGAACAAGATTGAATAACAGGCCCGATCAGCATGCAGCTGACCGGGCCTGTTCCTTTTTGGGCGAATCTTATCTCGCCGGTCAGACTCTGACTATTTCGGTCTTTGGGGCCAGGCGGTTAATAGATCGATTGTTCACTGGCTGCATCAAAAATATGCAGGTGGGTCAGGTTGAGAACCATCTCCAGTTGTTCCTCCGGGGTAAACAGGCGGCGGCCTTCGACCTTGGCGACCAATGCCGCGCCGCGCAGATCCAGATGCAGGTTGGTTTCGTTGCCGAGGGGTTCCACGATCCTGACCGTGCCCGGTACGGCAAAGCGAAAAGGGTTGTCCTGCGCCTGCGGCTGGTTACCGTCGGCAATCGCCAAGTCTTCCGTGCGCAGTCCCATGAGCACCTTTTGGCCGTTGTTGAGGGTGGCTGAACTGCGTTCCGGAATCGGAATCTCGAGGTCTTCGCTCAGTCGCAGTTTCTGCTTGTCTCCGCCATTGACAATTACCGCGGGCACCAGGTTCATGGGTGGCGAGCCGATAAACCCGGCCACAAATGAATTGGCCGGTTTCTGGAAAATTTCCAGCGGATTGCCGACCTGCTCGATATAGCCGTCCCGCATGACCACGATGCGGTCAGCCAGGGTCATCGCTTCGACCTGATCATGGGTGACGTAGATGATGGTGTTTTTAACCTGCTGGTGGAGCTGCTTGATTTCCAGGCGCATCTGGGTGCGGAGTTTGGCATCGAGATTGGAGAGGGGTTCGTCGAACAGGTAGACCGCCGGGCGGCGGACAATGGCCCGTCCCATGGCGACTCGCTGGCGCTGGCCGCCGGACAACTCATGGGGCTTTCTGTGCAGCAGTTCCTGTAATTCCAGGATCCCGGCAGCCTCCTTGACCCGCTGCTCAATCTCCTCTTTGGGCATCTTGCGCAGGGTCAGGCCGAAGGACATGTTTTTGTAGACGTTCATATGTGGATACAGGGCATAGTTCTGAAACACCATCGCGGCATCGCGATCTTTCGGAGCCAGCTCGTTGACCACCCTGTCGCCGATCTCGATGGTTCCGGCGGTGATCTCTTCAAGCCCGGCGATCATTCTCAGCGCCGTTGATTTACCGCACCCCGAAGGACCGACCAGGACGACAAATTCCTTATCGATAACATTCAGGTTGATACCGTGGACAACCTCCAGCTTGCCATACTTTTTGACAACGTCGCGCAGAATCACATTGGCCATGAGGATCACTCCAGTGGAAGCAGGGGAGAATGAATCAAACTGGTTTCTATTATAGTTTAATCAGGTGCTAATCCCTTAATCTATAGCGGGTTGTTTTTTTTCTGAAAGACCGTTGACGAAGCTCTGCTCTTAGTCTTTACTTGAGATGGAAAAACAAGGGTTCAAGGATCTTGAAGTTATCTCACTGTGCCTAATCCATCCGCAGCTTGCAAGTATTTTGTGTTTGAATGCAGGACCAAACAACTTGAGGAGGTCAACATGTCAAAGGCGAAATGTTTATGGCTTTTCCTGGGATTCTGTATGCTGATCGGGTCGGCAAATTCTGCTTTTGCCAAGCCGCTCGAAATTCACTGGTGGCATGCGATGCGCGGAGCCCGGGGGGAGACGGTACAAAAGATTGTCGACAGCTTTAACAACTCCCAATCCGAATATAAAGTCATCCCCACCTACAAAGGCGAATACGATGAAGTGGTCAATGCCGGGATCGCCGCGGTACGGGCCGGCAAGCAACCGCATATCCTGCAGGTCTTTGAAGTCGGCACCCAGACCATGATGCTGTCCGGGGCCATTTATCCGGTTTATCAACTGATGGGTGACCAGGGCTATAACATTGACTGGTCCCAGTATCTGCAACCGGTCCTCTCCTATTATATGAACGCGGACGGCAAACTGATGTCGATGCCGTTCAATTCCTCCACCCCGGTCATGTATTACAATGTCGATCTGTTCAAAAAGGCCGGTCTGCCCCTGCTCTCCAAAGACCAGCCGGTGACCTGGGATGAAATGGGCGAAATCACCGCCAAGCTGGTTGCATCCGGGGTCGAAGGCGGGTTGGTGACCGCCTGGCAGTCCTGGACCCAGGTGGAGAATTACAGTGCTATTCACAACCTGCCGTTTGCCAGCAAGGCCAACGGCTACGAAGGTCTGGATACCGAACTGCTGATCAATAACGATAAGGTGGTCAACCATATCGCCCGGCTGAAAAGCTGGATGGCCGATAAGCGTTTTTATTACGGAGGCCAGAAATACCAGGGACCCAAATCGGAGTTCATTGCCCAGAATGCCGGGCTTTACATCGATTCCATCAGCGGAATCGCCAAGCTGCAGTCCGCGGTCAAGGACTTCACCTGGGATATCGCCCCGCTGCCCGTTGAATCCTGGATGAAGGAACCGCAGAACAGCATCATCGGCGGCGCTTCCCTGTGGGTCTTCAAGGGCCTGCCTGAAAAAGACTATGCCGGAGTAGCCGCGTTTTTGAATCATCTGGCCGGGACCGAATCACAGGTGCTCTGGCATGAGGAGACCGGTTATTTCCCCATTACTCTGGCGGCCTATAAGAAGCTTAAGGCGGACGGCTACTATAATAAGTATCCTTATCAGGAGGTCGGCATCAAACAGCTGACCCGGCGGGAGCCGACCAAGATTTCCCGCGGCTTACGGCTGGGCTACTTTATTCAGATCCGCAACATTATCAATGAAGAGCTCGAACTGGTCTGGAACGGGACCAAGACTCCGCAAGCGGCGATGGACAGCGCCGTGGCCAGAAGTAATGAAAAATTGCGCGAATTTGAGCGAACCTATAAATAGTTGTCAGAGGGCTGTAACGCTCCATCTCTTCTGCTGTTAGACCGTCCCGGGACCGCCGTGAAAGCAGCGGTCCCGGGCAGAAAAGCGGATTCTCCCCATGATCAAGAAACGTTCCTATTTCAGGACCCGGTCGCTACCCTATCTGCTGATTCTGCCGCAGATTTTGATCACTGTGACCTTTTTCTACTGGCCCGCGTTGCAGGGCCTGGTGGCCTCTTTCCAGCTCAGCGATCCGTTCGGTTTGCGGACCCGCTTCGTCTGGTTCGACAACTATGTGGCCTTGTTCACTGATCCCCTCTACCTGAAATCGATTATGATCACCTTGCTGTTCAGCGGGTCGGTGGCGCTGGTCTCCATCTGTGTCGGATTGTTCCTGGCGACCATGGCCAACCGGGCTTTGCGGCTGACCGCCGTGACCCGGACCTTGCTGATCTGGCCCTATGCCATCGCCCCGGCCATTTCAGGGATCTTATGGCTGTTTCTGCTTCACCCCTCCTATGGGGTGATCGCGATCTTTCTGGAAAACTGGTTTGGACTTGACTGGAATCCGCTTCTGGAAGGCTCCCACGCCATGCTGCTGATCGTATTGGCCAGTTCCTGGAAAAATATCAGCTATAATTTTGTCTTTTTCCTGGCCGGGCTACAGGCGGTGCCGCATTCTCTCATCGAAGCCGCGGCCATGGACGGGGCCGGGCCTTTCCGACGCTTCTGGACCATCACTTTTCCGCTGTTGTCGCCGACCATGTTCTTTGTCACGGTGATGACCATTATCTTCTCGTTCTTCGAGTCCTTCGGCATCATCCATACCGTGACTCAGGGTGGTCCGGGCGGGGCGACCAATATCCTGGTCTACAAGGTTTACCAGGATGGCTTCGTCGGCTTGAATCTCGGATCCTCTTCGGCCCAGTCCATTGTGCTGATGGCGCTGATTATTCTGATTACCGTTCTGCAGTTCAAATATGTAGAGCGTAAAGTCCAATATACCGGGTAACGCTTATGATGGTTGAAAAGACACCGGCCCTTGATCTGTTCACCTATGGGGCGTTAATTGCGGGGATTGCCGTGGTCGGCTTCCCGATCTTCTATGCCATTGTTGCCGCAACCTTGCCCCTCGAAGAGGTTTCGCGGGTTCCCATGCCGCTGATTCCGGGGGATCAGCTGCTCACCAACCTGGGCACGGCCTGGAACCGTGGCGACCTGGGGACGCAGCTGCTGAACTCGTTTATCATGGCGGGCGGCATCACTTTCGGGAAGATCGTTGTCTCACTGTTCGGAGCCTTTTCTATTGTCTATTTTGATTACCGGCTCCGGGTGGTGGCCTTCGCGACCGTCTTCTGCACCTTGATGCTGCCGGTGGAGGTGCGCATTCTGCCGACCTACGAAATGGCAGCTAATCTGTTCGGTCCCCTCCAGCCGCTCTGGGATGCCCTGGGGCTGAACGGACTGGTCAGCTGGTTCGCCGGACATGATATTTCGGTTAAGCTGGAATTCAGCCTGCTCGACAGTTATGCCGGATTGATTCTGCCGTTGACCGCGTCCGCCACCTGTACCTTTCTGTTCCGACAGTTTTTTCTGACCATTCCGGAAGAGCTCTGCGAAGCCGCCAAAATGGACGGTGCTTCGCCGATGACCTTTTTCTGGAAAATCCTCGTGCCGCTGTCCAAAACCAATATTGCCGCTTTGGTGGTGATCGAGTTCGTTTACGGCTGGAATCAGTATCTCTGGCCGTTGCTGATCACCACGAACCCGAAGATGACTACGGCGGTGATCGGTCTGAAGCACCTGCTGCCGTCTCCGGAAGATCCGCCAGACTGGCATATCGCCATGGCCGGAGCACTGATTGTAGTACTGCCGCCAGTGCTGGTGGTGCTGGTGATGCAGCGCTGGTTTGTTAAGGGCCTGGTCGAAAGGGAAAAATGACGATGCCCAACACCAATAACCACCCTGTTATTATCGACCCGCATACCGGGCTGAGCGGTTGTACTTGTGGCCAGCCGCATCCCGTGCCGACCGCAACCCTTTACTTGGGAGCCGCTGCTGCTCGGGTCATGGCGGACGACTGCCGGGCGGTCTTTGCCGACCAGCCGGTTTTGCTGCTCAGCGATCCGGATGTCCAGCACGTAATCGGTCATGCCCTGGAGGCACAGTTGCGGGCGGCCGGAGTCAACCTGACCAGCTTCGTCCTTGACGCCGATCCGGTGGCCGATGATCAGACCGTTGCCAAGGTTCGCAAGCTCAGTTTCGACAAGTCTCTGGTGATCTCGGTCGGCTCCGGAACCCTCAACGATTTGGGAAAATATTCGGCCAGCGAAGATGGCAAGCCGTTCTGGGTGATGCCGACGGCGCCCTCAATGAACGGTTATACCTCCGGGATTGCCGCCATTAAGGTCAAGGGGGTCAAAAGAACCCTGCCCGCCACCCCGCCGGCGCGTTTGTATGTACTTCCAGAGGTTATTCAAAACGCTCCCCTTAAGCTTCGCCAGGCGGGTTTTTGTGATGTCCTGGCCAAAGTGGTGTCGGATATCGACTGGCAGGCGGAATCGCTGCTGTTCAGTCAAAGCTACTGCGGTTTGCCGGCGGCCATGATGGCCGGGGTGGAGAAGGATTACAGTGAACAGCCTGAAGCTATCGGCCGGGGGGAAGAAAAGGCGGTTATGGGGTTGTTCCATGGTTTGCTGATCTCCGGCGTGGCCATGAGCCTGGCCGGGTCCAGTGCTCCTGCATCAGGCGGAGAGCATCTGATGTCGCATTTCTGGGATATGCGGGAACCCTTGACCGGGCGCGTTCCTGAGCGGCACGGTTTGCAGGTCGGCTTGGGGATCATCCTCTCTGCGGCCTGTTACCAGCTCTTGGCCGGACTGGACAAAACGGCTCTGGCGCCCCGTGCGGAAGCGGAATTTTCCGCCACGGCCGCGCGTATCCCGGAGATCTGGGGACCTTATGCCGCTGAGGTTGCCGGCCAGTTTGCCAACAAACGGGACGTTTTGGCTGCCTTTGATGAACAATTGCCGCGGTATTGGGAAAAACTTCGCCCGCTGTTCGGCCAGGTGCGGCCGCCGGAGTATTTTGTCGACCTGTTCTCACGGGTTGGTGCGCCCTTCGGTCTTGAGGCGTTCAGGTTGTCTGTGGATGAGTTCTTGCTGGCGGCTATGAACAGTCGCGCCATTCGGGAGCGGATCACCGTGCTCGATTTTGCCGCCCATGCCGGTATTCTCGAACAGGCCGCTGCGCGCGCCCTGGCCTTGATTCGTACCTAACATGGCGGGGAGACGGGCAGCTCAACAGCCATGTTGAGTTGCTGACCTGTTGGCTTGGTGAAGGGAGGAAAAGGATATTTTTCTTGCTTGAAAAATTCTCTGTCCGGCTTTTACTGTTCCAGTACGCTAGTTCAAAACTATGGACTTTCAGTCCAAGTCTTTCAGTCTCTATGAATTGATTCCTTCCGAAGGTTAGGATGGGGGTGGAAATGCAGGCCTGTATCCCCCTCAGGGGCTACTCGGTCGGCAGCGGTAGGCCGTGCTGACGCAGGAGAAGGAGAGTTTGTCCCAATAACCGCGTTGAAAAGCGATTTTGCCCTGTTCGATGCGAAAAAAGCCGCAGCCGCGCAGACCGAGGGGATCTTTCCATTCAAGAATGGCCCAGTCGCCGTCGGCAAACAGGTTTTCGACGAGACAGGTCATGTCGGCCCGGGCGAATTCACGGGCGAACATCTCTGCGATGGCCTGGCGGCCGACCACCGGCTGCTCGGCAACCTGGTGATTGACTGCATCCTCGCTATAGAATTCCGCCAGGCGCAACGCATCTCCGGAGTTGAACGCCTCTACCCACTGTTCGATCAGTTCCTTCGGAGTCATGATGACTTCCTGTCAGGTTGCGGTTTCGACCCGGTTGCGGCCGCCGTTTTTGGCTCGGTAAAGGGCCTGGTCTGCCCGTGAAATCAGCCGGTCTGCTTCTTCATCCACTTGCAATTCGGCTGCTCCCAGACTGACCGTGACCTGGATGGTCGCTTCACCGCGATAAATCGCCTGCTCCTGGACTCTGCTGCGCAGTCGTTCCGCAAGGACCCTGGCCTGGTCAATACTGCAGTCGGAGAGCAGAGCCAGAAACTCTTCGCCCCCCCAGCGGAACAGCATATCGTCGCCGCGCAGGGTTTCCGCGAGGGCCTTGGCCACCGCCTGCAGCACCTGATCACCGGCCGGATGGCCATAGGTGTCGTTGACATGTTTGAAGTGGTCGATATCAATGATCAGGATGGACAGCGCGGTTTTGCGGCGCAGATTGGCTTTCCAGGCCTGCTTGTAGAGGAAGTCGAACATCTGCCGATTGGTCAGTCCGGTCAGTTTGTCGGTGGTAGCCATGGCTTCCAGGCGCTTTTGGTAGTTGCCGATAGTGATTCCGGCGATGATCAGCACCACCGTGGTGATAGCCAGGCTGATGGCAATGTTGACCAGCAGGGTTTTCTGGATGCGCGCTTCACCCGCCGTTTCTTTTTCCAAGACGATCAGGTACCAGTTGAAATCTTCCACCAGGCGACTGTTGAAATAATAGGTATGGTTGCCCTGCTGAAAGGTCAAGGAGGTGCTGGGTGTGGTCAGGATCTGGGTGGCGTAGATATCCAGCCCGGGGATATCCCTGATGCTATTCGGCCCGTCGTATTGACTGCCGACCAGAGTGACCTTGCCCTGCCGATCCGTGAAAAATATGCTCCGGCCATAGCGTTCCTGGTAGGTTTCGATGAGTCCTTTGACGGATTTAACCCCAAGGCCGACCCCAATGGTGCCGATGTAATTGCCGAGGTAATCGTAGACTTTGTAGTTGATGAACACGGTCATACTGGTCAGGTCGGAGGTGTCCCGATCGATATTGACCTGATAGTCCTGCAGCAGCTTGGGCATATTGAAATACCACCGATCCTGCGGATCCTCCGGGGAGACGGATTTCAACACGCCGCTGGAATGATAGTAGTTGTGGCTGTATTCGGAGACGAAAAAACTGGTGACCGTGCCGTAGCGCTTCTGGATTTCCCGCAGGTAACGAACCATTTTTTCGGGCTCGGTTTCCCCGGCCAGAACCCAGTCACGGACGAAGGTATCATGGGCCATCAGAGAAGAGATAAAGATCGGCCGCAACAGATCCTGTTGAATTTCGGAGTAGATATTGTCGCTGGTCAGGGGCAGGGTGCTGCCGGCAATCTGCTCGGCCAGGGTTTTCTGGGCGACAAAATAACTGACAATGCTGGTAAACAGAAAGCCGACCACCAGCAAAACGGTTAGAATGGTCATGAAACGGAATTTGCGGGTCACTTGCGACAGATCCTTCCTGAGGTTCTCAAGCCATAACTAGTCGATCAATAAGATTAACAAAATCTAGTTTTTTGGCAAGTACCGAAAAGCAAAAGGACCAGTTGGGAACAAAAAAACATCAACCCGTGTCGCGCGGGAGGTGCTCAGCTTGCAACTTCAGCCCGGTTGCGACCATTGCTTTTGGCTCGGTAAAGAGCCTGGTCAGTGCGCGCAATCAGGGCCTCGGCCGATTCGTCCGGTTTCAGCTCCGCGGTTCCCAGGCTGATGGTGACCTGAAGAGTGGTTTTCCCCTGGGAGATGGTCAGGTTCTGGATTCTGCTGCGCAGGCGTTCTGCGAGGATCATCGCCTGCGCGGCATTACAATCGGACAGCAGGGCAAGGAATTCTTCGCCGCCCCAGCGGAACAGGCAGTCATCCCCGCGGATAGTATCCTTCAGTGTCCTAGCGACCGTCTCCAGAACATGGTCACCGGCCGGGTGGCCGTAGGTGTCGTTGACCCGTTTGAAATGGTCGATATCGATGAGCAGGGCAGAAAGGGCGGTATTGTGACGGAGGCTGGATTTCCAGGCCTGTTGATAGAGGAAATCGAACATCTGCCGGTTGGTCAGGCAGGTCAGTTTGTCGGTGGTGGCCATGGCCTGCAGTTTTTTCTGATAACTGCCGATGGTCATCCCGGCAATGATCATCACGATGGCGGTAATTCCGAGGCTGATGGCGATATTGATAATCAGGGCCTTCTGGACTCTGATTTCACCGGGGGTTTCCTTTTCCAGGACGATCAGATACCAGTCGAAATCGTTGACCAGGCGACTATTGAGGTAGTAAGGATGATTATCTTGCTGAAAGGTCAACGAGGTACTGGGAACGGTCAATAGTTGGCTGAGATGGCTGGCCAGTCCGGGAATCTTTTTGAGGTTGTCTGGTCCCTGGTACTGGCTACCGACCAGAGTGACCTGGCCTTGCTGGTCGGTGAAGAAGATGGTTCGGCCGTAGCGTTCCTGATAGGTTTCGATGAGCTCTTTCACCGAGGTCACCCCAAGGCCGACCCCGATAGTGCCGATATAGTTGCCGGCATAATCATAAACCTTGTGGTTGATGAACACGGTCATGCTGGTCAGATCGGCGGTATCCCGGTCGATATTGATCTGGTAATCCTCGATCACTTTCGGCATATTGAAATACCACTGGTCCTGCGGATCGTCCGGGGAGACGGTTTTCAGCACTCCGCTGGAGTGGTAATAATGATGACTGGCGTCGGAGATGAAAAAACTGGTGACCGTGGCATAGCGCTGCTGGATTTCCCTCAGGTAGCGGACCATTTTGTCGGGGTTGGTTTCGCCGGCCAGGACCCAGTCGCGGACAAAGGTGTCGTTGGCCATCAGGGAGGAGATAAAAATCGGTCGCCGCAGATCCTGTTTGATTTCGGAATAGATGTTGTCACTGGTCAGGGGCAGGGTGCTACCGGCAATCTGTTCGGCCAGGCTTTGCCGGGCGACGAAATAACTGATGATACTGGTGCACAAAAATCCGATCACCAGCAACAGGGTCAGAACTGACATAAAACTGTATTTGCGGTTCACTGCAGACCGATCCTTTCAGGTGTGTTCTGGTGTCTGGTCGGTTTTGATGACGGGAAGAACCTAGACTCTCAAGGAATCAACAAATAATGCCAGCAACGGAATGGAAACTCCACAAAAAAGATGTGTTAATGGTTCTAAGCGAAATTTCCGTCAGCCCGACAGGCGTTGACGATCAAACAAGGTTCGGAGAAGGGGCATTTGTCCGCCAATTTTCAGCAGTGATGAGGTTCATACAATGATTGAGCAATTGAGTATTCGCACGCCGGACGACTTCCATGTGCACTTTCGCGATCAGGAGATGCTGCCGGAAACCGTTGCTGCCAGTGCACGCTGTTTTGGCCGGGCCGTGGTTATGCCCAACCTGGTGCCTCCCCTTACTACGGCAGAGGCTGTTCTCTCCTACCGCAAACGGCTGCTTGCCTCCCGCCCGCAGGGAAATCCTTTCGAACCGTTGCTGGCCCTGTATCTCACCGATCAGACCACGTCGGAGACGGTTCGGCTTGCCCAGCAGGCCGGGGTTGTCGCAGCCAAACTTTACCCGGCTGGGGCAACGACCAACTCGAACTCCGGGGTGACCGCTCTGGAAAAGATCTATCCGGCCCTGGAGGAAATGGCCCTGCTGGCCATGCCGCTGCTGGTTCATGGTGAAGTGACTGCTGCAGAAGTGGATGTTTTTGATCGCGAAAAGGTGTTTATTGAGGGTGTTCTTGGCCCTTTGGTTAAGCGATATCCCGAGCTGAAGGTGGTGATGGAACATATCACCACGGCGGATGCCGCCCAGTTTGTGTTAGCCGGCAGCGAGCGTATTGCGGCGACCATCACGCCTCAGCATCTGCTACTCAACCGCAATGACCTGCTGGTTGGCGGCCTGCACCCGCACAACTATTGCCTGCCGGTGCTCAAGCGCAACACCCACCAACAGGCCCTGCGCCAGGTGGTGAAAAGCGGCTCGCGTAAATTTTTCCTCGGCAGTGATTCCGCGCCCCATGAACAGGCCCGCAAAGAGTCGGCCTGCGGTTGTGCCGGCTGTTACAGCGCCTGGTCGGCTTTGGAGCTTTATGCGCAGGTGTTTGATGACCTGGAATGCCTGGACAAACTGGAGGCGTTTGCCAGTGAAAACGGGGCGGATTTCTACGGTTTGCCACGTAACCCGGGGACGGTCACCCTGCAACGCGAAAATTGGACCGTGCCGGAGCAGATCATTCTGCCCAACGGGCGGCCGATTGTGCCGTTTTTTGCCGGCTGCCAAGTGGGCTGGAAAGTCATGGGCAAAGGGGACTGTTAATCACGCTCCTTTGTGTTGAGCCACACGCCTCAGGTTGCTGGGGTTACTGCCAGAATTTCTTTTCAAGCTCCTGGCGGACCTGATACTCGGACAGGCCGATATCCCGCAGCAGGTATTCCGGTAGCGCCGCAAGCTGTTTTCTGGTCTTTGCATTGCGCCGCCATTTCTGGATCCAGAACAGCAGCCCCACGGCATAAAGGCGGAATTTCAGACTGAGGCTGCCCGAGGCAGCATCTCTCCATTGACCGACCAACTGTGATTTTCTCATCATTGTTGCGCTCCCGTGCTTGGCATTGTGATAGCGGTTATGCTACATCTTTTATCTGGACCGAAACAGATTCAGAATGTTGATTTGTTGATAGGAACAGATTGGAAAACTACTGAACTGTACTGGTTGTTTTTCAGAAAACTGTATTGGTGGAAATGATGGAAACCCTACTGTATGCTCAGCTCGCAGATAAAATGACGGAGCTGATCCGGACTGGGGCGATCGCTGTTAATGAACGGCTGCCCTCTGTCAGGCAGCTGTCCAAGCGGGAGAATGTCAGTGTTTCAACGGTACTGGCTGCCTATAATTTGCTTGAGGAGCAGGGTTGGGTGGCGGTGCGGCCGAAGTCGGGATACTACGTGCGCCGGCGGGTTCGTGAATCACTGGCCGAGCCCAATCCCCCTGATTCGCAATCCTGGCCGGTTCTGGCACGGACGTCGCGACTGGTCATGGAGCTGCAGCAGGAGGGAACCAGTCCCCTGGCGGTCAGTTTCTGTCGGGCGGTGCCGGCGACGGATTTTCCCATCATCAAGCATGTCGAGCAGACTTATACCCGTCTTTCCAGAACCCGGAAACATCTGGGGCTTGGCCATACCAACCCCGAAGGTCCCTATGAACTGCGCCAACAGATTGCCCATCATGCCGTGGATGCCGGGGTGGCGGTTTCGCCGGACAGCATTGTCACCACCGGTGGCTGTCTGAATGCCCTGGGCCTGTGCCTGCAAGTGCTGACCAGGCCCGGCGAGGTCGTGGCCATTGAATCCCCCTGCTATTACGGTATCCTTCAGTTGATCGAGGCCTATGGGCTGAAAGCAATTGAAATTCCGGTTCACCCAGAGACCGGACTGAGCCTGGAAGCCCTGCGGCTGGCTCTGGAACAATGGCCGCTGCGGGCGGTGTTAACCGTATCGAGCTTTTCCAATCCACTGGGCTGCAGCATCCCGGATGAGCGGAAAAAAGAGCTGGTGGCCATGCTGGAGCAGTACCAGGTGCCGCTTGTTGAAGACGATATCTATGGCGATCTTTACTTTGGCGAGAGAAGAAGCAAAGCGATCAAAGCATTTGACAATCAGGGGATGGTGCTGCTCTGTTCCTCACTATCGAAAACCATTGATCCGTTGCTGCGGGTCGGCTGGATTCTGGCCGGTCGTTATTACGATCAGCTGCTGCACCGCAAATACGTGAATATGCTGGCGACGCCGCTGCTGCCGCAGTTGGTCGCGGCGGAGATTCTTGGCCAGGGAATCTATGAGCGGCATCTGCGCCAGGCTCGGGAAGCGTACCGTCAGCGATATCTCCGGCTGGTCGATCTGGTCACGGAACATTTTCCCCCTCAAACCAGAATCAGCCGCCCCCAGGGCGGTCTTGTCGCCTGGCTGGAACTGCCACGGAGTATCGATTCGACGGAGTTCTATCATTATTGCCGCGCGCAGGAGGTGTTCATTGCCCCGGGAGAGATGTTTTCCTTCAGCCAGCAATTCAGGAACTGTTTCCGGCTGAATTTTGCGCCCCGCTGGACCCCGCAACGGGAACAGGCGCTCCGCCGCATGGGGGGCTGGCTGACGGAGCACCTGGCCAAGGGACCAACCGATGGCGGCAGCGAGCGGCTCTCAACGGACTGTTAAAGCGACTCGTCCCGGAACATTTCATCAATGGCCGCAATATCTTCCTCTTCCAGCACCAGGTCCAGCGTCTGCAGATTTTGCAAGGCCTGCTCGGCACTTTTGGCGCCCGGGATCAAAACATCGATGGCAGGACGGGTCAAATACCAAGCAAGGACCAGATAGGGGACATCAGTGGCATAGCGCTGGGCCAGTTCTCTGAGCTGGTCGACCTTGGCGATGATGGCGGGGAAGACCTCCGGCTGAAACAGGGGACGCTTGTTACGGTGGTCGCCAGCGGGCAGGACCGTGTCCTTATGGTATTTCCCGGCCAGAATGCCCATGGCCAGTGGGAAGTATGGCACAAAGGAAATCTCCTGCTCCTCGCAGTAGGGGAGAATATCCTGCTCGACGCCACGGGTCAGCAGGTTGTAGTGCCCCTGGAAAACATCGATTCCGCCGTACTTATTCCCCTGCTCCAGTTGGCTGAGAGAAAAGTTGGACACCCCGATGGATCTGATTTTGCCAGCCTGCTTGAGCTCTTTGAGCATGCCGACCGCTTCGTCCTTGGGGGTGTCCTCATCCGGATAGTGGATGTAGTAGAGATCGATATAGTCGGTCTGCAGCCGCTGCAGGCTGCTGTCAACCGACTGTCTGAGGAACTCCGGCCGGTTGTTGAATTTGACTTCGCCGCTGGACAGATCGTGAGCGCCTTTGGTCGCGATGACGACATCGGCCCTGCGGTGTTGTGTTTTGATGACCTCGCCGATCAGTTCTTCGGAACGGCGTGGACCGTAAATAAATGCGGTGTCGATGAAGTTGATGCCGCCGGCCAAGGCCTGCCGGACCAGCTCGCGGCCAACCTCTTCATCCAGATTCGGATAAAGATTATGCCCGCCGACGGCATTGGCTCCCAGGCCGATAGGATTAACGAACAGGTCGGTTTTGCCGATACGGACTGCTTTGTTCATTATGAAGGTTCCTTTTGGTGAAGTTTGTTTGAAGGTCGTAAATTTCCCGGGACGATAAGACGGAAAATTCAAAAAAAGGATACCATCTTCCCTTGCAGCTGGAAACTGCTGCTGATCCCGCAAGCTTTGCCCAGATCGATAATTCATCCGCGAAACCGCCTGCCGCCGGGCTCTCGACTTTCCTTGCCGCGCACTGTATTGTGAAACTTTGCAGGAAAAGTTACTGAAAAAACCTCAGGAAAAGCATGCTTTCCGGCTGAGGGAGTTGGGTTTTTAAGCCGGATGACAGGGTAGGACTTGATCAACGGAGTTGCTGATGGAACCTGTATTTGCTGACTTGGGCGTTCCCCGCTATAGTAAAAGAAATCTGCCGGCATATCGACATCTGCCGTTTTGGAACCCTAACCCGTTTCATGACCGGGACGGACATTCCTATGGTGAAAAACTTTCGCCGCCGCAGTCGTTTAATGTTGAAACCTGGTGGGATTGCGATGATTATCTATACAGTGTCGATCTGTTCAATAACGGATTCTGGTGGGAGGCGCATGTTTATTTCAAACAACTGTGCCTTGCCGCCGGGCAGAATTCCCAGCCGGGCCGGTTTATTCTGGGTTTGGTGCTGATTGCGGCGGCAATGCTCAACTACTACCTGGCGGAACCCGAAAGCGCAGCGGACCTGGCCCAACTGGGACTCGATAAACTGCAAAGCGCTGAGGATGATTATCTCGGCATCGATGTCGACGCATTGATTCAGGACATGCAACAATGCCTGCGCAGCGATCTGCCGGAATATCCGCGGATCAGACTGATCTGGAAAACCGGCCTCGGCAGCTAGCCGGGGTGCTTGTTAAAGAAAGGCGCCAGTTCGCAATTATGCAGAAAACTTTGCTCGTGACCGGGTTGCTCATCGTTCTGGCCGGAGTGCTCTGGCCCTGGTTGGGCAAACTTCCTTTCGGCCGGCTGCCGGGCGATATCATGATTGACAAACCCGGCTTTAAACTGTTTTTTCCCATTACCAGCATGCTGCTGGTCAGCGGTTTGATTTCATTTATCCTGTGGCTCTTTAAAAAGTAGGTGAAGCGTGCGACGTTCTGAAAAACAAATTACGGATAAGCGGCAGATTGAGGAGATCCTCCATGCAGGCAAGGTCTGTCAGCTGGCATTCAATGCCGAGCCCGCACCTTATATTGTCACTCTCAACTACGGGTATCATGGCGGGGCGCTTTATTTTCATTCCGCCGCGACTGGGCGCAAAATGGAGTTAATGGCAGACGATCCCATGGTGGCCTTTACTGTAGCCATCGATCTGGGACTCCTGACCGGAAAACTGGCCTGCAACTGGAGCAACCGGTTTCAGTCCGTGGTTGGCCACGGGCGAATCCATTTCCTGAAGACCGATATGGAGAAACGTCAAGGTCTGGATCGGATCATGGCCCAGTACAGCGATCAACCGTTCAGTTTTCTGCCCGACTCTGTGGCTGCCACCGAGGTCTATAAGCTGGAAATCCTCAGCATGACGGCCAAGCAGTCGCGGGTAGAATCATGACCGAAGGTTCGCCGGGGACGTTTTTCAGCCTTGTCATCGCTGGATTGCGCCACTCCTTTAACGATGCCCTGGCCATTGCCTGGGAACTGTTCCGAATCATTATCCCCATCAGTATCCTGACCCGGCTGCTCCAGCAGGCGGGAGTGATCGATCATATCGGCCATTTTATCGGCCCGCTGATGCATCTGGTTGGCCTACCGGGCGAAATGGGGCTGGTCTGGGCGACGGCTATGGTGATCAATATTTATTCGGCCCTGATTGTTTTTGCCTCCCTGGCCCCGGGGCTTGGGCTGACCATGGCCCAGGTGACGATCATTACCACCATGATCCTGATTGCCCATGCCCTGCCCGTTGAGCTGCGCATTGCCCAAAAGGTCGGTACCCGTTTTCGAGCCATGTTGCTGCTGCGGGTCGGCGGCGCCTTCCTTCTTGGTTGGTTGCTGCATGTGTTTTATCAGGCGACCGACACCCTGCAGCAACCGAGTCAGGCGCTCTGGAGTCCGCCCGTCGCCGGACCCTCCTGGGGTTCATGGCTGCTTGCCCAGGGGCAGAGCTTGCTGGTCATCTTTGTGATCATTTTCTCCCTGGTCATGCTGCTGGCGATCCTGAAAAAATGTGGTTTCAGCGATCTGATGACCCGCCTGTTGGAGCCGCTTCTGACCTTTCTCGGCATGAGCCGCGAAGTCGCCCCCCTGGCCATCATCGGCATGACCCTGGGGATCAGCTACGGTGGCGGTTTACTGATCCGCGAAGCGGAAGCGGGCTATCTGTCCCAAAAGGATATTTTTATCTCCCTGGCGCTGATGGGGCTCTGCCACAGTGTCATTGAAGACACCCTGGTCATGCTGGTGTTTGGCGCCCATCTCTCGGGAATCTTCTGGGGCCGCTTGGCGTTCACCCTGCTGGTGGTGTTCCTGTTGGCCCGCCTGATCCAGTGGGTTCCGCAGGTTGTTTTCGATCGCTATCTGGTGCGTAACATCGTTCCCCGGAACAGTGGTCCGAGAGGGGCCTCCTGTTGCTGATTTCATTCATCGTGGCGATGTCCAGCAACCGGGTCATTGGGCGGAACGGACAGCTGCCCTGGCAGGTGCGGGATGATTTGCAGCGTTTCAAACGCCTGACCATGGGGCATTGTCTGCTGATGGGGCGGAAGACTTACCAGTCCATCGGCCGCCCCCTGCCCGGGCGACGGACCATTGTGGTCAGTCGGCAACCGGGGCTGAGGTTGCCCGGCTGCACCGTCGCGGGCACTTTCAGCCAGGCCTTGACGCTGGCGGAACCGGCCGAGGAGTTGTTTATCTGCGGTGGCGCGGAAGTGTTTCAGCAGACCCTGGCCTGGGCCGAGCGCATCTATCTGACCGAACTGAACCTGGCCGTTGCCGGGGACAGCTACTTCCCAAAATTGCCGGAGGGAGCCTTTCAAGTGCTTTGGCAAAAGGATTTCCGGGCCGAAATTGATTATCGTTTCTCGATTCTGCAACGACCGGAAAACCCTTTGGTGTTGACTCAAATGGTAAAGGATAAGCTATGAAATACAACTATCTGTGTGCATTGTTCCTCCTCTTTACGCTGTCTGCCTGTGTTCCACAGCCGGTCTTCTATGGGACCGGCAACCCGCAACCCGTTGCGCAACTGGTGGTGCAGGCCGATGCTGTCGTCGAAGCGGTACCCGATCAGCTGGAGCTGCGGCTGGGGGTGGTGACGCAACAGGAGACTGCCGGACAGGCGTTGCGCGATAATAACGAGCGGATGAGGGCGGTCATGAAACAATTGGCAACCATGGGGATCGCCGTCAGCGAGATGCAGACCGGGCAGTTCCAGATTCGGCCGGAATGGAGTGTCCCGCCGCGGCCGACTCCGGCCAACTGGCAGCGGCGGATTGTCGCCTATCAGGTCAGTAACGAACTGCAGATTACTACCACCCGCATCGACCTGGCCGGGGACCTGCTGGGGATAGCGCAACAGGCTGGTGCGAACCAGATCGGCAACCTGCAATTCTCCTTGGCCGACCCGGAAACAGCGCAACTCAAGGCGATTGATCTGGCGACGACCAAGGCCCGGAACAAGGCCCACACTTTGGCCACGGCCGCTGGGGTACGCTTGGGTGAACTGCTCTCTTTGTCCCTTGATAATTCAAACGGGTTTACAGCCCCAAAAATGATGTTCAACGAAGCCCGGATCGCCGCGGTCGATAGTGTTCCGGTTGCCACCGGCAAGGTCGATATCCAGGCCGCGGTGACGGCAATTTACCGGCTGCAGAATACTCAGCCAGCACAATGACAAAGGATATTTCAGCAATGAAAGACACGCACAGTCGGACACAAGCGGGGCAACATGCACTCAGCTCCTGAACATCCTCTTATCTCCAGCCTGCTCGATACCGATCTCTACAAGATCACCATGCTGCAGGCCTATTACCATGCCCCCGAGTTCCGGTCTGTCCACGTGGAGTGGAAGTTTGCCTGCCGCAACCGCAACGGTTTCAATCTGGCCGCTCTGATTCCGGCCATTCTGGAGCAGCTTGAGCATATTTGCACTCTCTCCTTCAGTGATGAAGAGCTGCTCTATCTGGCCCGATTTTCTTTTTTTAAGCCGGATTTTATTGAGTTTTTAAGAATTTTCCGGCTCGATATGCGGTTTGTTCATCTGCAGGCCGCTGGGGATGATATCGATCTGCGCTTTCGCGGTCCGCTGATTCATGTCACCCTGTTGGAGATATACGCTCTGGCTATTATCAGTGAGCTGCATACCCGGATCAACTGTGGTGGCATTGATTTGAACGTCGCCCGCGGGCGGTTGCAGGAAAAGATTGAATTTCTGCGCAATGAAGGCGACCTGCCCGGTTTCCGGTTCACCGATTTCGGCACTAGGCGCAGAGCCAGCCAAGGCTGGCAGGAAGAGCTGCTGACAACCCTGGTCCGGGAAATTCCCCAATACCTCTTCGGGACCAGCAATCTTGATCTGGCCCGGCGCCATAAGCTGATGCCCATCGGGACCATGGCCCATGAATGGTTCCAGACCTGGCAGGCCGTGACCCGGTTGAGCGAGGCCCAGAAAGCGGCCCTGGAAGGCTGGGTGCGGGAATACCGTGGCCGGCTGGGGATTGCCCTGACCGATTGTTATTCCATGGATTCCTTCTGCCGCGATTTTTCCGACCCCTATTTTGGCAAACTCTACGACGGGCTGCGGCACGACAGCGGCTCCCCTTTCGAATGGGGGGAGAAAGCCATAACCCTGTATGAGCAGATGGGGATCGATCCGGCCAGCAAGACCCTGATTTTCAGCGATAGCCTGACCTTTCCGCGGATGATCGAGATTTATCGCTATTTCAAGGGGCGGACTAAAATTTCTTTCGGCATCGGCACCAACCTCACCAACGATGTCGGGAACAGGTCCCTGGATATGGTGATCAAGCTGGTCTCAGCCAACGGCAAGCCGGTGGCCAAGATCTCCGATGAACCGGGCAAGAGCATGTGTGAAGATCCGAGTTACTTGAAATATCTGGCCTCGGTTTACGATATTGATCTGCCGGCTGCCGTCTGATGAAACAATTTGATGTCATTGTTGTGGGCGGCGGACCGGCCGGGATGTTTGCGGCCGGTTTTGCGGCGTCGCAGGGCGCACGGGTGCTGCTGCTGGAAAAGAACCGGCGTTGCGGAGCCAAGTTGCTGATCACCGGCAAAGGACGCTGCAATTTGACCTGCGGGGAAACCGATCCACGTAAACTCAGTGAGCAGTTCGGCGCTGCGGGCAAAAGCCTGCTGACCGCGCTCTACGCCTTCGGGGTTGAGGACACCATTGCCTTTTTTGAACGGCATGGCCTGCTGACCAAGGTCGAGCGCGGCGGCCGGGTTTTCCCGGCTGGGGGTGACGCTGCTGCGGTGCAGAAAGTCCTGGAACAGTTTCTCGCCGACAGCGGTGTAGAACTGCGAAGCGGCTGCCGGGTTCTCTCCTTAACCCATCATGACGGCCAATTGCAGAGCCTGATCACCAGTCAGGGGGAATTCAGCGCCACGACCTTTGTCATTGCCACCGGTGGTCTGTCCTACCCGGAGACCGGTTGTACCGGTGACGGTTACACTTGGGCTGTGGCCAGCGGACACCAACTGGTCAAACCGCAACCGGCTCTGGTGCCGGTGTTCCTGGCCGAAGGCTGGACTGCGGAGATGGTTCATTTCAACTTGAAGAATGTCCGTCTTGAGGTCCGCCAGCAGGGGCGTAAGCTCGACGAGCGTTTCGGAGAGGCTTTTTTTACCCGCAACGGGATCGGCGGCCCCATCGTCCTGGATATGAGTGCCGCCATCGGTGCCGCCCTGGAGCAGGGACCGGTCACTTTGGTGCTCGATCTCAAGCCCGCCGTGGACCGGGAACTGTTCGATAAGCGCCTGCAGCGGGAATTGGTCGCGCATAATAACCGCGCTTTTGCCAATGCTCTGGGCGGGCTATTGCCCAAGGATATGATCCCGGTCTTTATCCGGCTGTCCGGAATCGATCCGGCAAAAAAATGTCATTCCGTGTCGCGGCAGGAACGTGGCCAGTTGCTGAAGCTGTTCAAGGACCTGGAGATGGCGGTGACCGGCATCGGCGATTTCAAAAAGGCCATCGTCACCGCCGGTGGGGTTGCCTTGAGTGATATCGATATGCGAACCATGCGCTCTAAAAAGGTGGCCAATTTGTTTTTTGCCGGGGAGATGATCGACCTGGACGCCCCGACCGGTGGCTACAACCTGCAGCTGTGCTGGTCGACCGGTTATCTGGCCGGCACCTCAGCCGCCCAGGCCGCCTTTGGGTGAGCTGCCGGCAGGATTGTTTGAAGCATCGGCAGGGCGGTTTTTGAGGATTTTTCAGTAAATAACTTGACAGTTGGCGCGCCAGTTTGATAGAAGAAGCGCCGCAGTTGATTGCAGGCACGTAGCTCAGTGGGAGAGCACTACCTTGACACGGTAGGGGTCGGCGGTTCAATCCCGCCCGTGCCTACCAGCTGATAAGCTGGATAAAACCACCGTAAAAAGCACCCAAGGGTGCTTTTTTTGTTTCAGCTGACTGCGCTTTCCGTGACCTTTACAGTGGCCCGCCCCATTCAGGAGGCGCCCGCCAGCGCCACAGAGTCCTCCTCAGTTCTCCTCCCACCCGTTTTAAAACCCGACCGTAGCAAAAGTTGCCCCTATTGTCTCTTGACAGTTCATGGGTTATTTTATTAGATAGCTATCTAATAGTTGGCTATCTAATTTTCATCCGGAAATTCCGGTAGGGTACTGTAACGTTTCTGATCTGGAAACCAGAAATTTTTCGCAAGGTCAAGGAAATCGAGCATTTGTGCGGAGGTGTCGTGCTTTACGCCGCACAATCAAATGCGTAGATTGACGCCGAGATTGCGGAAAAGGGCGGTTTCCGGACAGAAACTAGCTAAATTTACGAAGGGTATTGATCATGACCATTCCCAAGACAGAACAAGAGCAGTTCGGTTTTTTGATGGGGCGGATTGTGCGCCACTGGCGTGCGGAAATTAATCGCCGCTTAGCACCCCATGGACTGACGGAATCGCGCTGGATGACCCTCCTTCACCTCTCCCGCCTGCCCGAACCCGTGACCCAGAAAGAGCTGGCCTGCTCCGTTGGCGTGCAGGGACCGACCCTGGTCAAGACCCTCGACTGGCTGGAGGGCGAGGGGTTGATAGAGCGGCGGGCGCTGCACGCTGACCGCCGCGCCAAATCCATTCATCTGCAGGAGAAAGCGGCCTGCAATCTCAGCCAGATTAAGGATGCGGTCAAAAACCTGCGGGCGGAAATATTTGCCGATATCGATGATGCGGAATTGGCGGTCTGTCTTCAGGTCTTTGCCAAGATCAATAAAAAATTAAATACCCTGCACGGCTTTCAATAAGCGAGGATTCTTATTTTGCAACAGGAAACCGATTCTAAAAACACTCCTCCGGACCAGGAACAATCAGGGCGGACTGCGCCTCGCCGAATTAGGCCTAAGAGGCGTATTCTACAGGCAAAGCGTTCTGTGCTGCTGGTTGCGGCAGGGTTGCTGATTCTGTTCGCCGGTGGCTGGTGGCTGGTTCAGCAATTTACCCACGTCTATGTCAATGACGCGCGCATCGCGGCGGACATGCTGGTGATCAGCAGTCGGGTTCCCGGCTGGATCACCGAGCTTCCGGTCAGCGAAGGGAACAGCGAACCCAAAGGGACCCAGCTGGTGACCATCGACAGTCGTGACAGCCTGCTCAAGGTTCGGCAGCTGGAGGCCCGCCTGGCAGGGCTGGCGGCGCGGAAGAAGGAATTGCTGGCCCGCATCCACATGATTGATCGGCAGACCTCCAGCAGGATTACAGCGCGGCGTGCGGCCGTGAAGGAGGCCGAGGCCGATCTTGCCACTATTGCTGCGCAGCAGGATTTTGCCCAGCGGGAAAACCACCGCGCTGAAGAACTGGCGCCCATCGGCGGCATAGACCGCTCGCAGCTTGATCAAACCAGAACCACCCTGAGGGCGCTGGACCACAAAATGGAAAGAGCCACAGCCGCTCTTGATGAGAGCCGGGCAGCTCTGGCTCAGGCCGAATCTGATCGTGAAGAAATCCAGGTTCTGAAACAGCAGCAGGCGGAACTGGGGCCTGAGGGAGATCAGTTGCAGGCCGAACTCGCCAGCGCCCGTTTGGATGTCCAGGACCGGGTGTTGACCATGCCCTTCGCCGGTGTCATCGACCGGGTGTTTGTCGAAAAGGGCGAGTATGTCACGCCCGGCCAACGGCTGATGATGGTGCATAATCCAAACCGGGTCAGGGTCGAGGCCAATGTCAAAGAGACCGATATCCGCTATTTCAAGCTTGGCAGCACGGTAACGATCACCATCGATTCCCTGCCGGGGAAAACTTTTAGCGGACAAGTCGAGAGCGTTGGCCAGGCCGCGACCAGTGAATTCGCTCTGTTGCCCAATCCCAATCCGAGCGGCAATTTCACCAAGATTGCCCAGCGCTTGCCGGTGCGGGTGAGCGTGGAGCAGGACAACGGCCAGCTCAAGCCCGGCATGATGGCGGAACTGGAAGTCAGCACCCATGACTGAGGTGGCGGCACTCAGTCACACCGACCGGCTGTTTGAGCGCTTCGGTCCGGCGTACCGCTGGTATGTCTCCGGCACGGTTATGCTGGGCACCATCTCCACGGTGCTGACCGCGACCATTGTCAATGTTGCCCTCCCCGATATCATGGGAACCTTCGGGATGGGGCAGGATGTCGCCTCATTGCTCTCGACCGGGTTTCTGGCCGCCATGACCGGAACCATGCTGCTGAATGCCTGGATGGTTGAATCCTTTGGCCAGCGCGCCACCTTCATCTCGGCCATGAGTCTGTTCCTGCTGGCATCGATCATGGGCGGGTTGGCCCCGGGGCAGGAACTGCTGATCCTGTCCAGGCTGCTGCAGGGGGCTGCGGCCGGGATTTTACAACCCCTGTCCATGCAGGTGATCTTTCAGGTCTTTCCGCCGGAAAAACGTGGCTCGGCCATGGGGATCTACGCCCTCGGGGTGGTCCTGGCGCCGGCCTTCGGACCGACTCTGGGCGGGGTTATGGTGGACGGCTTCAGTTGGCGTTACGTGTTTTTCCTCTGTGTCCCGCCCGCCCTGCTCGGTCTGCTCCTGGCAACATTGTTCATGCCCGGTCGGGCTGCCGGAGTCCGCATCAAGCCGTTCGACTGGATCGGTTTTGGGCTGATGTCTCTGTTCTTGATGAGCCTGCTCAACGGCCTGTCCAACGGTCAGCGTTACGGCTGGCACTCTGACTGGATCGTTGGCCTGTTGACGCTGGCCCTGCTTTCGGCCACCGCTTTTCTGCTTTGGGAGCTGTATCACCCCGCGCCGATGCTTAATCTTCGCTTGTTCCGCTCACGGGGATTTGCCGGAGCCTGTCTGGTGGCGCTGATTTTCGGTGCGGGCAATTATGGCACCGCCTACCTGGTGCCCCTGTTTGTCCAGACCATTCAGGGCTATACCCCGACCCGCTCCGGCCTGCTGCTGATGCCGGCCGGACTGATCCTCGGATTGGTGTTTCCCATCTCCGGGAGACTGGCCGATAAGATCCCGGCTTATCTCATGATCATGGTCGGCCTGGGCCTGTTTGCCCTATCCTCTTTTCTGCTCACCGGGGTCGATCCGCAGAGTACTTTCTGGGCTCTGGCCGGCTGGATCATGATTGGCCGGATCGGTTTGGGAACCATGATTCCAAGCCTGAACGCGGGGGCATTACGCGCCTTGCCCAGTGCCTTAATCGGCCAGGGCTCGGGAACGATCAACTTTGTTCGTCAGTTGGGCGGGGCCTTCGGGGTGAATCTGCTGGCGGTGATGCTGGAACGTCGCACCCAGCTCTATGTGGCTGCTTTGACCGCCACCCAGGATGGCAGTGGCGCGGCAACGCGGAGCCTGCTGCAGGGGGTTGGTCAACTGCTCAGCAAAGCCGGGTTGCCCACCATCCAGTTGCGCGGAGGAGAGCTGAACTATCTTGGCAAGATGATCTATGCCCAGGGCAACCTGCTGAGCTATCGCGACAGTTTCATGATGGTAGCAGCGATTTTTGTGCTGGCCTTGCTGCCGGCGCTACTCATGCGGCAGGCGCTTGGCGAGCAGGAGTTGAAATAGCAAAGAGAGTAATCCGGCAGCCCGCCGCATCCGGACGGACTGCCTGGGGAGTTGCCTGTGGTGCTACGCCGGGCTCCAGTAGCAGCGTTTGGGCGAAACAATCTTCCCATCCGCTTTCAATTTTTTCATCGCTTTGTCGACCTCTTTGCGGTCGATATCGCCGAGTTCGGCAATTTTGCCGGCGTTGAGCGGTTCACCGGCATTTTGCATAACTTCCAGAACTTTGTCTGTCATCTCCATGGGATCCTCCCGGATGCAATAGGTTAACGGGAAACATTGTTGAAAATATCCCGTCAGTTTAGCAGATTTTTGTGAGCTGATCCGGGTGGCGGGAAAAATTGCTGTGGTTTTTTGGTCAGGCAGTGGCGATCTGAAAGCCAGCATTGCCACTTTCAGATCGCCACCGAGGGACTTCCCTGCGTAAGAGCGTAGCCCTGCTCTTACACTCCTATTTCGGTGCAAGCAGTATTTTACAGGGCCTTGACCAGGCCTCCATCAACCAGGACCGACTGGCCGGTGATGTAGGTGTTGGCTTCGGAGCAGAGGAACGCCGAGAGCTTGCCGTACTCGGCCGGTTCGCCGTAGCGTCCCAGCGGAATGGTCTTGAAGGTGTTCTGCTGCAGCTGCTCTACTGAAATGCCCGCCTTGTCGGCACGGATCTGGTCGAGCTGGTCGATACGCGCGGTGCCGATCCGCCCCGGAGCGATGACATTGACCAGAATGCCGTCCTTGCCCAGTTCCTGGGAGAGGGTTTTTGCCAGGCCGACGACGCCGCTGCGGAAGGTGTTGGAGAGGATCAGGTTGTCGAGCACCGCCTTGATCGATGACGAGGTCGAGCAGAGAATCCGCCCCGTGCCGGCAGCGCGCATGTGCGGCAGCACTTCGCGGACCGCACGGACATAGGAAAGCAGAGTCAGCTCATAGGCTTTCTGCCAAACCTCGTCGTCGAATGCATCAAAAGTACCGGCCGGCGGACCGCCGGTGTTGTTGACCAGGGCGTAAACGCCGCCGAATTTGGCGACAGTCGTGGCGACCAGTTGTTTGATGTCTTCGGCTTTGGTGATGTCGCCGACAAAGTATTCCGGGGCGTTACCGGTTGCCGCTTTGATGTCGGCTTGGGCTTCCTTCAGCTGATCTTCAAAGGGGCTGAAGAGCATGACCTTGGCCTGCTCACGGGCAAATTCGCAGGCGACTGCTTTACCCAGTCCCGAGCTGGAGGCCATAACAATGACTCCCTTATCTTTCAATCCTAAATCCATGAGTTTTTCTCCTTTTATTGAGTGATGTCCGGGGGACTAAATGTCCCGGAGGGTTTTCTTGTCGATGACCGGGCACTCCAGCGGTGCGAAGCCGTCGATGCGGCAGGTGACGGTGTCGCCATGGCTGATATGAACCGCCCGCGGGGTGCCGGTGGAAATGATGTCGCCGGGGTACATTTTCATGACCTGGGAATGGAACGAGACCAAAAAATCCGGGGGGAAGGTCATGTTGGCAACCACGTTCTCGGCGTGGACCCGGCCGTTATGGATGGTCGCCACCTTGAGCTGCATGACATCCTCGATCTCGTCCGGGGTGACCAGCTGGGGGCCGAAGCTGAAGAAGCTCTCGAAGCTTTTCGAGAGGGTCAGGTAGCGCGGGTTGCGGCGGAGAATGTCTTCAGCGGTCATATCGATGATGGTGGTGAACCCGGCGACCACGCTCAGCCAGTCGGCGCGTTCGACATCGACACATTCCTTGCCGAAGATCACCCCCAGTTCGGCCTCGGCCGTGGTGCCGTTGGACTGCAGCGGGATTTTGATCTGGTCGCCCGGGCCGATGATAGTGGTATCCGGCTTGAAGAAGCTGGCCGGCTCGGTGCTGGGGGCCTTTTCCGCCAGGTCGGCGGCATGGTCGACATAGTTCAGGCCGATGCCGAAGATCTTTCTGGGGCTGCGGTAGAGCGGTGCGAAGCTGGCCTCGGTCAGGGGGATGGCGTCCCCGGACAGACCGGCGATCTGCTCCTTGCCGCCAGAGCGATACCAGGCGTTAAGAGGATCGAGCTGGTCCTGCTGCAGGAGAACGAGGATGTCGGTTGGCCAGTTGGAGCCGAGCCGTTCATTGATACTGGCCAGGGTGATGACCGATCCGTCCTGAACGATGGCCCCGGTCTCCAGGCCTTTGATTCTGATGGTGGCTAATCTCATAGGATCTCCTTGTCAGTTCAGTTCTTGCAGAGCTTTCGTCATTCTGTCGACGGCAATCTCGAGATTTTCATAAGAGTTGGCGTAGGAAATGCGCAAGCACCCTTCGCCGAAACAGCCGAAGGAAGAACCGGGAACCACGGCCACTCCGGCTTTTTCCAGCAGGTGCATGGCAACCTCTTCTGAACTGCGGCCCAGTTCTTCGATATTGACAAACAGGTAGAACGCCCCGCTGGGGTGAACGGGGCGCACTCCCGGCATATCCTGCAGCGCCTGGTAAAGGAAATTGCGGCGGCGTTTGAATTCGGCCACCATCTCCTCGGCCGGTTGCTGTGGGCCGGTCAGGGCGGCGACGCCCCCCCACTGGGCAAAACTGGTGGCGCAGGCCATGGTGTTCTGATGAATGCGGATCATGGCATCGGTCAGAGGCCGGTCCGCGGCGGCATAGCCCAGCCGCCAGCCGGTCATGGAAAAGATTTTCGACATGCCGTTGATGATGATGGTGCGTTCGCGCATGCCCGGAAAAGTAGCGATACTGACATGGCGGGCACCGTCGTAGATGATCCGCTCGTAGATTTCGTCGGAGAGCACATAAAGATTGTGTTCGACGGCCAGTTGCGCCAACTTTTGCAAGGTTTCGGGGCCATAGACCACACCGGTCGGGTTTTGCGGAGTGTTGATGACCAGCATGCGGGTCTTCGGGGTAATCTGCGCGGCAATATCTTCGACCTGGGGGACAAAGCCTTTCGAAAAGTGCAGCGGAACCGAAACCGGGGTGGCCCCGGCCATGGTAGCGCAGGGATGATAGGCCACCCAGCAGGGATCCGGAATCAGCACTTCATCACCGGGGTTGAGCAGGGCCATCATGGCGATGAACACTGCTTCGTTGGCGCCGGCGGTGACGATAACTTCCTGTGGCGCATAGGCAACCTGATTCTCGGTATTCAGTTTGTTGCAGATCGCCTCGCTCAGTTGGCTGATGCCGTAATTAGAGCTGTAATGAACCTGTCCATTGTTCAGCGCCTGAATAGCGGCATCTTTAATATGCTGAGGGGTGTCGAAGTCGGGGCGGCCGATTTCCAGGCGGATAATGTGCCGCCCCTGTTTTTCGAGCAGGTTGACTTGTTCAAGGATTTTACGGATTCCGGAAAAGCGGATTTCGGCCATTCTGTCTGCGATTTGCATTGCTTGTTTTCCTTTGTACGATGAATTTGTGGCGGCATGGCGCGCGCCGGACGGCTGCTGATTCAATCAGGCCGGACATCTTTGGCCGGTCTCGGAACTATCTGCTAACGACCGCTTTCGAGCAGTCGCTCCTTCCCTTCCAGAATGTGATTTTCGAACACCCTGGCGGTCTCTTCGGGACGCCCTTCGGCGATCAGGTTGATGATCTCCAGATGCCGCGTGTTGGAACGCCTGAGGATGACCAGATTGCACATCTCCTGGTGCAGATAGAGGCTGAGTTTGCGCTCGATCGTATGATTCATGGCGATCAGCGGTTGATTTCCGGTGATCTCAAAGAGCAGGGCATGAAAACTTGCATTGATGCGGTAAAAACCGCGCACATCCTCTGCCGTGAGGAGTTTTTCCATCTGCCCGTGCAGCTGGCGCAGCTCCTGAAGCTGGGCAAGACTGATCCGAAAGGGGAGTAGCTTGCCCGCGGTATAAGCCAGCCCGCCGCGCACATCATAGCAATCAAGGGCTTCCTTGACCGACAAACTGCTGACAAAGCCACCTCGGTTCGGAATGCTCTCAATCAGTCCCTCGTGACGCAGGGCATTCAGTGCTTCCCTGATCGGTCCCCGACTGATCTGTAACTCATCGGCCAGGGCTTTTTCATTGACCTTATCCCCTGGTTGCAGTGCCCCGGAAAAGATCCGCTCTTCGATAATTTTCTGAACATCTCCGGCTCGTAAAGGAGACGGACGATTGCTGTTTTCAGTCAAGTGGGCTCTCCCTGATGGGTCTCTTTTGCTGTGTACAATAGTTAAAAGATTGTCGACAATCTTAGAATTGTCAAGTTTCTTTTTTCTTTTATTCTGCATATAAAATAAGCAGAGGAGCTGTTTCTGCTCAAGGAATAAGCATCGTCGAGGTTTTTAAAACACTTATATCTATATGATTATTCGTTGATTTTTATTTTCTGGCAAAGTTAAAAAAGTCATTGACAGGTGTCTTGTGTGAATGATAGAAAAATTGCAGATACAAAATCAATTGATTTTTTTATTGCAATCGCGATGAGGCGAATTCGCAAACAGGATTCAGGCAAAGAGGCCTTGCAGAAACTTCGGTCAGGTATTTGGCCTTGCCGAAGCAACGACCCGTCAACTTTGTTTCTGGAGGACTGACAATGAATTGCCTACAAGCTTCATCGCGAAAGTTTCTGATTTTTTCCCTTCTTATGGTCTGCCTGATAGTGCCGAATGCCGCCACTGTTGAAGCGGGCAGCATCAAATTGAAATATTCCGATCATGATCCGCCCAATGGCATGCGCACAGGTTTTATCGAAAAGGTCTGGTTGCAGGAGGTTCAAAACCAGCTGGGCGATAAAGTGAAGGTGCAGGATTTCTGGGGCGGCACCCTGCTCGGCGCCAAGGAGATCCTGAAAGGGGTCGGCGATGGCGTTACGCAGATGGGTTTTGTTTACCCAGGCCACTATCCCGGTCAGTTGCCGGCCCATACCATTTTCAAGCTGTTTCCAAGGGGGCCGGTCAAATTTGAAGATATGATTTGGTTCTATCGCACCGTTTACAAGGAAGTTCCTGAGTTTGAGGCCGAGCTGAAAAAAGCCAATGTCATGACCATGGTCTTTACCGCCGGTTTGCCGGGCGCCTTTGTCGGCAAGAACCCGCTTAACAGCCTGGCCGATATTAAAGGGGAGAAATGGCGTGCCGGGGATAAATGGAGTCTGCGCTTTCTGGAAAATGTCGGTGCATCTCCAGTTTCCGTGCCTTGGGGCGATGTCTATATGTCTTTGCAGACCGGGACTATCGACGGATGTTTCACCAATTATGACGGACTGCATCTGATGAAATTTGACGAGGTCGCTCCTCACCTGCTGGTGTCCAAATCCCTCTGGTACGGGATGCCGTTTCTGCACATGATCAATCGCAGAACTTTTGAAAAATTGCCGCAGGATGTTCAGGCCGGGCTGCTGAAGGCTTCTGAGATTGCCGAACAGAAATTCGCCAAGGTTTATGACGAAGCATTTGATCAAATCAAAGCCGATGAAATAGCGGCCGGGGCCCAGGTGACGGAAATGTCCACGGCCGATATTGACCAATGGGCCAATGCTGACAAACTGGCCAAGCTGCAGGCTGTCTGGGTTAAGGAAGCCGAAGCCGCGGGTCTGAAAACCGCAGCGGCGGTGCTGGAAAAGGTCAAGGCGATCCATCAGCGGGCCATGGCGAGAGAGCTTTAATCAAGACAGTCACTGAAAGCAGGGGAAGCGTATGACGGCGATTATTGAAAAAGTAAACCAGTTTCTGTCCGGGTTCTGTGGGTTTTTAATGCTGGGAATGATGCTGCTACTGATGGCGGATATCGTTTTCCGGGCCTGTGGTTTTCCGTTACAGGGCATGGCTGAACTGTCGGTTTTTGTCATGATCATCGTGATCTATCTTGGCCTGGCCCGCTGTGAACAACATGGCGAGCACGTCAGCCTGGAGCTGGTCACCAATGCCCTGCCCGGGCGGGTCCGTCATGTCGTGGTGGTCATTGCCCAACTGCTGGCCATCGCGACCATCGCCATTCTGCTTTATGCCGTATTTCAGAATACCCTCGATTCATATGCCAATAACGAATCGCTTGAAGGAACCCTGGGGCTGCGGATTTGGCCGGTCAAGGCACTGATGGTGTGCGGTCTGGTCTGCTTTCTGCTTCAGGCAGGCAGTAATTTGGTCAAACTCCTGAAGAACAACCGCGTGGTCTGAAGACCGAGCAGCCGGTGCCGACGGCACCGGCTGCTGCACAGGGTTGACCTGCTGCCGGCGCTGTGTGGCGCCATAATCGGAACCAACTACAGAATTCATCAAATCTCAGCTTAGGTTGTTGCTATGGATTTCATAACTGCCGGAATACTCTGTATCTTTTTATTGCTACTGCTGATGGGCCTTGGTCTGCAGATCGGCTTGTCCTTTGTGCTCAGCGGAATTATCGTCAGCACTCTGCTGCTGGGTTTTGACAGTTCGCTGTCGCTGCTTGGGCAGGCGGCCTATTTTTCGATTGCGACTCCGACTTGGGCGTCAATCCCCCTGTTCGTTCTCATGGGGGCCTTCGCCGCTGGCGGCGGCCTGGCCCGGCGGGCCTATACCGGGGTTTACGCCATGAGCCAGGGGCTGAAGGGGTCGTTGGGGATCGCCACCTGCTTCAGCTGTGCGGTGTTCGGTGCGGTGTCCGGTTCGTCCATCGCCACAACCGCCATCTTCGGCAAGATGGCGCTGCCGGAAATGAATCGTTTGAATTACGACAAGTCTTTTTCCGCCGGGTGCATCGCTTCGGCCGGGACATTCGCCTCGATGATCCCGCCGAGCATGATGATGATCATTTACGCCCTGTTTACCCAGCAGTCGGTCGGGAAACTGTTTGCCGCCGGCGTTGTCCCCGGGCTGATGACCGCCATCGCCTATGTGGGCATGATTCTGTTTATGGTCAAACGTAATCCGAAGATCGCCCCGGCAGCGGCCGAGCGCTACCGGAACTCTGCCGAACGCTGGAAAGACGCCGGGCAGATCTGGCCGGTGGCGATTATTGCCGGCGTCGTCCTTGGCGGAATTTATACCGGCTGGTTCACGCCGACTGAAGCGGCTGCGGCCGGTTCGCTGATCACCCTGGTGTTCGGCTGGATGCTCGGCTCCTTCCGCAAGTTCAGTGAAGTGACTCTGGCCATGAAAGAGTCAGCCAATACCACAGCCATGCTGTTTTTGATCAATATTGGCGCACTGTTTTACAGTCGGATTCTGGCTGTGACTCGCCTCCCCACCGAGTTGACGATGATGTTGCAGGGGCTCGAAGTGCCGCGCTTCGTCATTCTCCTCGGCATTCTCACGGTGATGTTCCTGCTTGGCATGATCATGGTGCCGGTGGGGATCTATGCCCTGACCCTGCCGATCGTTTTCCCGATGCTGATTGCGCTGGGCTACGATCCCATCTGGTTCGGGGTCATCGCCCTGAAATTGACGGAAATCGGGTCGATCACCCCGCCGGTCGGGCTGAATGTTTTTGCCATGAAGGGGGTCATCCCGAAGGAGATGAAGATTTCCATTGAGGATATCTTCAAAGGGGTGTGGCCATTTTGTATCTGCGACCTGGTTGTCCTGACGTTGCTGATCATTTTCCCCCGTATTTCGCTCTGGCTTCCCAACCTGCTGTTAGGGTAGCCGTACCAAGAACCAGAAGGAGTTTGTTTATGTCTTTATCCTCAGTGGATTTATTGATTAAAGGGGATCTGGTCCTGTCCGACCGGATCCTGAAAGATTCCTACGTCGGGGTGGTTGCCGGAAAGATTGTCGGCATTTATGCCGCACAGCAGGCTCCAGCCGCGACGGAAACCATCGATGCAACCGGGAAGCTGGTGTTTCCGGGGATGGTCGATGCCCATGTCCATTCCTACAGCAACCTTCACGAACAATTTGAAAATTCCACGGCTGCCGCTGCCGCAGGCGGAGTCACCACCATCATCGAGATGCCCTATGACCAGGGTGCCCCGGTGTTTACTCCGGAGACCTATCGGGAGAAGATCGGCTGGATCACAGAGAAAGCCAAAGTTGATGTCGCCCTGCTGGCCACCCTGAAGAAAGAGGGGAACATCGAGGCGATTGCCCCGCTGGCTGAGTTGGGCGCCTGCGGGTTCAAACTGAGCGCGTTTGAGACCGATCCCTACCGCTTTCCGCGGATCGACGATAATGTCCTTCTCGATGTCCTGCCGGAGTTGGCCAAAACGGGTCTCACCGTAGGGTTTCACGCGGAAAATGATGTTATCATTGAGGCTTTGATCAGCCGCTATCGGGAGCAGGGCAACACTTCCCCGAAAGCCCATTGCGAAACCCGCCCGCCGATTTCCGAAACTCTGGCGGTCGGCAAGCTCCTCGAATTCGCCTATTGGACCGGGGTGTCCCTGCATATTTATCACGCCTCGCACCCACGCTGCATCGACATGATCGATTGGTATCGGCAGCAGGGCGTCAATGTCAGTGTGGAGACCTGCCCTCATTACCTGATCCTGACCGAAGACGACATGGCGGAGAAAAAGGCCTTTGCCAAGATCAATCCACCAATGCGTAGTGCTGAGGCCGTCGCTGGTATGTGGCAGGCATTGCTCGACGGTCGGATTGATTGGGTTGCCTCGGATCATGCGCCCTGGCCACTGGAGAGAAAAAATAATCCGGATATTTTCAGCAACGGTTCCGGTGCGCCGGGAGTGGAGTCGATCCTGCCGCTGCTCTACAGCGAAGGTGTGGTCAAGCGTGGCCTGGATGTGGTGCGGCTGGCGCAACTGCTGGCTCTGCGTCCGGCCGAGCGCTTCAAATTAGCGCCGCGCAAAGGGGCGATCAGCGTTGGGGCCGATGCCGACTTCGCGATTCTTGATCCGGCAGTGGAATGGCTGTTCGATGCCGCCGTTACCCAGTCCTCGGCCAAATGGTCCCCCTATGATGGGATGCGCGTGCAGGGCAAGGTGGTGCGGACCGTATTGCGCGGCAAAACCATCTTCGCTGATGGCAAGGTCCTGGCCAAGGGCGGTGACGGTTGCTACGTCCCGGCGGTCTGATGGATTCAGCGGTCGCCGGGAGGTGCTTCCGGCGACCGGTTTAACCCGCCATTCCCGCTTTGGCAGCGGGGGTGTTCACAAGGATGCAAAGGCTTATGCAAAGAATAACAATCAATGCGGAGCGGCTCTGGGCCGACCTGCTGGAACTGGGCCGGATCGGTGGCCTGCCGAACGGCGGAGTGACCCGACCTGCCCTGTCTGCAGAAGATCAGCAGGCCCGCCTCTGGCTCATCGATAAAATGACCGAAGCCGGACTTGAGGTGCGTGTAGACGGCATCATGAATGTCATCGGCACTCTGAAATCAGGGCATCCCGAGAGGAAAAAAATGGCCTTGGGTTCCCACCTTGATACCGTTCCGGAAGGGGGCCGGTTCGACGGTGCCTACGGGGTCATCGCGGCTCTGGAGTGTGCGCGCAGTCTTCGCGAGAGTGGGGTTGACCTGCCCTGTGACCTGGAAGTGATCAGTTTCTGCGATGAGGAGGCCGCCCATAATGCCGGCACTGTGGGCAGCCGGGCAATGATGGGACAGCTCAAGGAAGGAGAGCTCTGTAAAGCTAAGAACGAAGGGGCCGAACCCTTTATTCAGCATCTGCTCAAGCTGGGGCAGGATCCGAACCAGATCGCTTCAGCCCGGCGTGATCCGGCCGAACTGGCCGCGTTCCTGGAACTCCATATCGAGCAGGGGCAGCGGCTGGAGAGCGAACAGCTGCATATCGGGGTGGTCACAGCTATTGTCGGAGTTTACCGCTATATCGTCACGGTCAGTGGTGAGGCGGCTCACGCCGGGACTACCCCGATGGCGCTACGCAAGGATGCGCTGGTCGAGGCCGCGCCAGTCTTCACTCTGTTGCCGCAGTGGGTTGCCGAGCAGAATCCGGAAATGGTCGGGACCATCGGCCAGGTTACGGTCGCGCCGGGAGCCAGCAACGTTGTTCCGGGGCAATGTCGTTTTCTGGTTGAATTGCGTTCCCAGCAGCCCGAAGATATGCAGCGGGTTCGTGATCGTCTGCTCGCCTATGCCGCCGAGCGGCAGGGATGGAGCATCGAAACGATCTATGAAAAGGATAGTGTCCGTTTGGCGCCCGAACTGATCGAGCAGATCGCCGCCGCCGCCGACCAGGAACAGCTGCCCGCCACCCTGATGCCCAGTGGCGCCGGGCATGATGCCCAATCGCTGGCTCCTTTTGTCCCCACCGGGATGATTTTTATCCCCTGTCGAAACGGAGTCAGTCATAATCCGGCCGAAGAAATTACGCCGGCGGCCGCCGCTGAAGGCTGTCAGGTGCTGTTGACCAGCCTGCTGCGGATTGTCGCGGCGCAGACCGAAGGGTAAACGACCGATGATGGATCACCCCAAGAATCGTTTCGCCGAAAAGATCAGCAGAAATACCGACAGCTTTACCCCCAGCGACCGGATGATTGCCGATTATCTGCTCCGGGTCTATCCGTTGGGATTACTGCAGAATGCGGCCGAGATTGCCGAGGAACTCAAGATCACCGCGTCCACAGTGACCCGGTTTTTTCCGAAGATCGGTTATGACAACATCAAGGAAGCGCGCGCCGATTTTCGTGAAGACATCCGTTTTTTGATCAATTCGCCCATGGACCGCGTCCATGCCCATTCCAGTCAGGCGGACAAGGACGATGTTTTCTCGAAAACCTTGGAACAGGACTTGGCCAATATCCAGGATACCATGCGTTCGGTGGGGACCAAGACCGTAGAGCTGTTTTTCGAGCTGTTCGACGATCCGCGGCGGGTGGTCTACGTGCTGGGAACCCGCAAAGAAGTTTCACTGGCCCATTATTTCAGCTACCAGATCGCCAGCTTCCGGCACGATACGCGCCGGATCGAACCGTCCAATCTGGTCGATCAGCTGGCCAACCTGCAGCCTGACGATGTGCTGGTGGTGTTCGATTTCCGCCGCTATTCCCGCAATCATCTCAAAGCCTGCCAATATGCCCGCGATGTCGGGGCCAGGGTGGTGGTGTTCGCTGATTCGCCCATCGTGCCGACCGGAACCTGGGCCGATTGCTTGTTTCTGGTCAATACCTCGGGGTTGTCGGCGTTTGACTCCTATACCGCCGGCATCTCCCTGATTAACGCCCTGCTCACTATCATGGTCGAGCGCAAGGAGGCGGCCTTGGCTGCCAAGTACGATCGCCTCGAACTGCTTTACAAACGCTTCGACACCTTTATCTATCAGAACAGTGACGGGGCCCAGAATTCCAGCCACGAGGAGAACGACGGATGAAAATCGGCTTTATCGGGCTTGGTATTATGGGGGCGGGAATGGCCGCCAACCTGCTCAAAAGCGGGTTTGAGGTACGGGTCTGGAACCGCAGCGCCGAAAAAACGATCGCTCTGCTGGGTCAAGGGGCGGTCCTTGCGGCAACACCCGCGGCGCTGGCCGCGGACTCTGATGTCGTCATCCTCTGTGTCAGCGATGCCGCAGCCGTTGCTCAGCTGCTGTTTGCCGATCAGGGGGTGGTCAGCGGAGCGCAGCCGAACTTGCTGGTCATCGACATGAGCACCATCAGCCCTCGTGATAGTCGCACTCACGCCGAACGGCTGGCCGCTCAGGGGCTGCGCATGCTCGATGCACCGGTCAGCGGCAGCCGCGAAGGGGCCGAACAGGGAACCCTGTCGATCATGGTCGGCGGCGACTCTGCCGCCTATGAGGAATGCAGGCCCATTTTTTCCGCCATGGGCTCCACCCTGATTCATGTCGGCGAGCGTTGCGGCGATGGCCAGACCGTCAAGCTGGTCAACCAGCTGCTGGCCTCAGGGCATACCCTGATCATGAGTGAAGCGCTGCTGTTTGCCCAGGCCGGCGGAGTTGATCTGGAAAAGACCCTGGCCGCGGTCAGCGCCGGCGCGGCCGGCAGCTGGATGCTCTCCAATCGCGGGCCACAGGTGATCCGCCGAGACTGGACGCCGGGCTTCACCATTGATCTGCAACTAAAAAGTTTGAGCGCGGTGTTAAGTGCCGCCGCCGATCACGGCGTGCCGGTTCCGACCACTGCCCAGTTGTATCAGTATTATCGGGCACTGCAGGCGCAAGGGCTGGGTGAAGAGGGGCATCACGCCCTGATCAAGGCGCTGGAAGGGCTGGCCGGGTTCAGGGTCGGCACGGCGGAGTTATCAACAGCAAAGGATTGAACATGGCAAAGTTAGGAATTCTGGTCCTGGGGCAGACCCCACGGCCGGATATTGAAGGGATTTATAGACATCATCTTCCGGCTGCCGAACTGCTGATAGGCGGCGGCCTCGATGGTATGAGCATGGCACAGATCGACGCTCTGGTCGAAGCAACGCCTGAGTATCCGCTGTTTGTCCCCCTGGCGGATGGCAGCACGCGGGAAATCTCCATGTTTCGGCTGATCCCCCTGCTGGAACAAAAGGCCGCCGAATTGGCCGCCGCCGGAGCCGAAGTGATTGTGCTGATGTGCGCCGGGAATTTTCCGGACCTTAAGAGTCCGCTGCCGGTCATTTATCCGGGGCGGGTGGTGCCTGCGCTGGTTACGGGACTCAGTGCCCGGAAAAATATCGGCATCGTTTCCCCCAATGCCGGGCAACTGGAACCAGCTTGCCGACACTGGCGGGAAAAAGGTTTCAAGGTGGCCGGGGAGGTCGCCGCCCCCATCGATATGGAGGCGTTACAACGCGCTGCCACCGCTTTCAAGGACAGTGGTGTGGATCTGGTGGTACTCGACTGTATGGGGTTTAAACCGGCAGCGGTTGAGGTGTTCAAAAGTGTCTGCAACTTGCCGGTGATCTGTCCGCAACGGTTGGTTGCCCGGGTGACGGCAGAGATGTTGGGCTGCTGACGCAGGCTTGGTGATGATTTTTTTTCGGCGGTCATGGACCGCAGGTTGTTAAGGAGCTGAACATGGAACTCAAAGGAATCTATCCGATTGTCCCGACCCCGTTTCTGGATGACGGTGCGGTCGATTACGCCAGCATCGAACGCTTGATTGACTGCATGGCCGCGAAAAAGGTCCACGGTCTGGCCATCATGGGCGCCCTTGGCGAAGGGCCGAAAATGACCGACGACGAACGCACCGAAATCATCAAACTCTACCGGAAACGGATGCCCGCCGAGATGCACCTGGTGGTCGGCACCCGCGCTCCGGCCACTGACCCGGCCAAGCTGCAGGCCGCCAAGGCCCGTGACCTGGGGGCGGACGCCCTGCTGCTTGGCCCCCACGGCATTCAGAAAGACAAACCGCTGCTGGAATACTATCAGCAGGTCTCGGCAGCCGCACAGATCCCCTGCATTATCCACGACTACCCGGCGGTGACCGGCATTACAATGTCCGTGGAGCTGATCACGCAGATGTTTGCCAGCGCGGAATATGTTCAGTACATCAAGCTGGAAGATCCGCCGACCGGGGCCAAAATGCAGGCCCTGCAGCAGAGTGTTGGTGAGCCCCTCAAGGTGTTCGGGGCGCTGGGCGGCAACTATGCCCTGGAAGAGTTGCAGCTCGGCGCGGTCGGGATCATGACCGGGTTCGTCTACGCGGAACTGCTGGTGCGCCTTTATCACCATGCCCAGGCCGGTGAATGGGATGCGGCCAAGGAGCTGTTCTACGATTTCCTGCCCCTGACCCGTTGGGAGTTCCAGCCGGGGATCGGCATTTCCCTGCGCAAGCACCTGCTCAAACGGATGGGCGTGTTTACAGCCACCAAAGTGCGCCATCCAGGCATGAATGCCGATGCCAGGACAGTGGAGCAGATGCTGCAGATTGTCGAGCATTTGAATAAAAAAGGCTATGAGTTGGTCTACTGAGCCAGCATTGTGAATTTCAGCAGTCGCCCTGTCTACAGACAGGGCGACCAGACTTGCAATCGCACAACCTCATTTCAATCCGCGCCCCTGCGTGAGGGGCGACGTTTTTTGTTCCGTCATGTTAAATCATTTATTACGTTTGCGCATGAGTTTCAATCCACGCCCCTACGTGAGGGGCGACTTAAGGATCATGTCTAAGAGGCCCATTGTAATTTTGTTTCAATCCACGCCCCTACGTGAGGGGCGACTGCATGCTTTTAAGGGCATGTTTTTACAGTGCTTATTTTACTGTTTTCGCGAACCCTGGCCGGTTGGTACCGGCAACCTCTGAAAAATTATAACACAGTCGAAAAACTTTTAAATTTCAATCAGCTTCCCGTGCGCGAAGCTACCGGGGAAATGGCGGTAGCTTGGGGTTCGCGGAGGGGGCAGCGGTGGCATTAGAGCAGCAGCATGATGGCTGGCAAGGTGACCAGACTGGCGAGCAGGGAGAGTAGGACGGCGGAGTTGATGAAGTTCGGAGCGATGCCGTGTTCTTTGGCGACGATAGTGGCCATGACCGCCGTGGGCATGGCGGATTGAAGGATGCCTGCGGCGTACTGGTCATGGCTGAGGCTGAACGGTATAGCGACCAGAAAGGCCAGGGCCGGGGTCAGCAGCAGGCGCAGCGATGAGGCGAGCAGGACATCGGTGGAGAGGTGCAGGGTTTTCTGTTCGGAGAGTTGCAGGCCGAGGGAAAACAGCATGGTTGGAATCATGGCCCCGGCAAGCAGTCCGATCAGCCGTGAAATCATCAGCGGCAGGGTAAAATCACTGTCGGCCAGCAGCAGGGCCGGAACCACCGCCCACAACGCCGGGGTTTTGAACAGTCCGCCCAGGGCTCCACGACGACCGCCGCGTGCCCAACCGGCAGCGGCGACACCGATGACCAGCTGGATAATCGACATAATGACGTAATACATGGTGGCCGGGCCAAGAGCCGTGTCGCCAAGGCGAAAGTGGATCACGGCGATCCCGTAGTTGCCGACATTGGCGAAGACCGTGACCATGATATAGGCGGCGATCATCTCCCTGGTGCGACCGAGCATACGCCCGATGAAGCCTGCGGCAAATGCAGCCAAGCCCTGGGTTGAGACGATGAAACCGGCCATGCTGATGGCATCACCAAGGGCGATGCCGGAGTTGCCGACTGCCTGGAAAATGTAGGCGGGGACAAAAACATAGAATGCCGTGCGGGTCAGGGTCCTGGACTGCAGTTCAAGGCGATGACCGAGCAGGTAAGCGATGACGACAATACCGAATACCGGTAACACCACATTGGCAAAAATAGCAAAAAAAGCGATCATGATTGAGTCCCGTTGAAGCATTATGAGCAGTAGGAAGAACTGCTGACAAGACGTGCCAAAGCCAAGCCGAGAAGGCAGAACGTAGACAGCAGTAAAAAGGGCCAGAATTGGACGATAGAACTTGCCGCACAGGCCGCTCGTTTAAGCAACTCTGCAGTAAACTCGGGACTGTCCCAAGAGTTTGCGAGCCATGAAACTGTCGCGGTTAGCACCGCAAAGACCTGGGTCAGCCCCCATGCGGGGACAGTCCCGGTTTTGCTGCCAGCGACTTTTAAACTAGCGTCATTCGGACTATTCGGTTGTCCTCAGACTGTGCAGAATCCGTTCATAGGGGAGCTGCCGGAAGTCGATACTGAGCCGTTTTTGGGTATTGCGCAGAGTAAATCCCTGCTCCAGCAGGGCCTGTTCCAGACCTTTCATATGCAGGGCGCCCCAGGGAATCAGCAGTGTGTCATAGCGTTTGAGGGCCTGCGGAAGGTAGCTGAGCAGAGCCCGGTTCCGCTTGTCGAGGAGGTCGTTCATAATGATTTTATCGATATTTTCCGGGGCGTTTTCACTGGCCCAGCGGTTGAAGGCGAAATATCCCTGCACCGGGGATGGCGCGTTCAGGACTTTGTCGGCCAGGGTGTCGAGGACTTCAATGGTCCGTGGATCGAATTCGCTCAGATCGATATCCGCGCGCATGATATCCGGTCCGCTTTGGACCACCGGGGCCGGCTCGGCCAACTCGGTCGGGTTGATGACTCGCCCTGGCAACTGCAGCGCAGATTGCGAAGAGAGCCCGAGAAACTTGGCCAGGTTTCCATAATCAAATCTGTTTTTCAATAAGCCCTGATTGTCGGTGACTCCCTCGGCCAGGATCAGCGTACCGCTGCGAGGAATGGAATCGACCAGCTCCGCATAGTAATCCGGGCTGGCCAAATGCACCATGGCTGCCAGCCTGATCTCTTTGTCCCCCCGCCGGTAAATCTTTTCACTCATGTAGATCCCCTGCGGTTGCAGATCGACAAAACCCGCCGTAGTCTGCGCCACGAGGCGATCGGCTGCGGAATAGCCGAGCAGAAGCAGGGCGACCGGCATGATGACGATATTCAACGCGATGAAGATCAGCAGGTTGCGGGCACTGAAGGACGGTCCAGTGAACTGGCTTGGAACCAGCCAGGGGCTGACCTCATTGTCACGGCGGATGTGGCGCAGCAGGGCCAGAATCAACAGCAGCTGAACCAGGCCGATGATCAGCCGGGCAGAACTCCCGAGCAGGTCCGGCACAGGCCAGTAACCGAGCATGTCCCAGAACAGCCAGAGCAGCAGGGGTAACAATACCCGTTTGGGCAGATGCCGGTTGAAGGCGAGGGAACCGTACAGCACCGCTCCAAGGATCAGGCAAATGCCGTGCAGCATGGGCCAGAACGACAGCAGGCCGGGCAGCGGCAGGACCAGATCGCCCAGTCCGAGCAAAATCGTGGCCAGGGCCAGGAGCAGGAACAGGGCCAGAAACAGGTTGGTCAGTTGTCTCATAAATCTCTTCGGAAGATGGCGATGCCGGGGGCGTCACCGCCCGACGATATTGACTTTTGGGTATTTTTCCCACTGCTCCAACCTAGGGATATTCCCTCGGCTTGTCAATTGCCGGATGAGCGCAGCTGGTATTTTCCAGCCGCTAAGGGCGGTTGCAGAGCGCTGACAACAGGATATGCTTATTCACAGACAGTCGATTTGCAGCAGATCTGTTACCTCAGGTTCCAGATTTTCTCAGTACCAGACAGCGGAGGAGAGCATGAAAGCATTATTGAAGCTGATTATCGGCCTGCTGGTCGTTGTTGTCATCGCGGTTGGCGGGGCCTATTTTTATCTTGATTCGATTGCTAAAAAAGCCGTCGAGCGTGGTGGCGAGATGGCCCTCGGGGTGCCGACCACGCTGGACAACATTCATATTTCACTGTTGGGCGGGGAGGCCTCCTTGAGCGGTCTGCGGATTGCCAACCCGGCCGGATTTTCCGCCCAGACCTTCATGGGGCTGGGTCAGGGGGATGCCGCGGTATCCCTGAATTCACTGCTGAGCGATACCATCGTTGTGCCCCGGGTACGGTTGAGCAATATCCAGGTCAACCTGGAGCAGAACGGCCAGAAGAACAATATCCAGCCCCTTCTGGCCCGGGCCAAGAGTATGTCCGGTCAGGGCCAAGGGAAAAAGGCACAGCCCGCGGCAAGTTCGGAGAGTGGCAAGAAATTCATCATTGAATATTTTTCCCTGAATGATGTGCAGGTCAATGCGGATCTTAAGGTGCTCGGGGAAACCTCCAAGGTCAACATGGTGCTGCCGCAGATCGAGTTGCGCAACTTGGGGAGTGCCGAAGGCGGCCTGCCCATGCCAGAGTTGATTCAGAAGGTGGTGCAGGCCGTGCTCAGCGCTGCGCAAAACAGCTCCGGCCAGTTTTCACCAGCGCTGGCTCAGCTGTTGTCCGGCCAACTCAACGGTCTGGACGGGGTGAAGACCGAGGTGGTCGGCAAGGCCAAAGCCGAGGTTGAAAAAGCAGTTAAGCAGCTGCAGGACAAGGTCAATCTGCCGCCGGATGCCGAAAAAGCCCTCGGTGAAAAGGCTGGCGAGCTGATGAAAGGAATTCTGGGCGGCGATAAGAAGTAACTTTATCGGATCCTGCTGAAAACTTTTATTTTTCAGCAGGATCCAGTTGACACAATACGCTCTGATGTTTAGTATTGAAAATCGTTTTCACAATACTAAAAAGGAGAGTGTCAACAGATGGCAAAATATACCGGGCCGAAGGGGAAATTGGTACGCCGCTTCGGAATCAATATTTTTGAAAATCCCAAATATGACCGTTTATTGGAAAGGCGCAGCAATCCTCCGGGCCAGCATGGTGAGAAGCAGCAGCGCCGAAAGATATCCGATTACGGTTTGCAGCTGATCGAGAAACAGAAGCTGAAAAACAGTTACGGGCTGCTGGAAAAACAGTTCCGCAACACCTTTAAAAAGGCCGCGCAGCAAAAAGGAGTCACTGGCGACAACCTGATGGCCCTGCTCGAATCCCGCCTTGACAACGCGGTGTTTCGGGCCGGTTTCAGCATTTCCCGGATGCAGGCTCGCCAGTTGGTCAATCATGGCCATATCCGGGTGAACGGGCGGCGGGTGGATATTCCGTCGTATCAGGTGCGCAGCGGCGATCTGGTCAGTGTCAAGGATACGGAGCGCTCACGCAACATGGTGGAAAAGAACCTGGCGGAAAGTCCGCGTTTTCAGCACGCCGGCTGGCTCGCCGTCGATAGCCAGGCTTTGAGCTTCAGTGTGCAGCATCTGCCTGAGCGGGATGAAATCAGGTCTGAAATTAACGAGCAGCTGATTATCGAGCTGTATTCGAAGTAAGCTGCTTCAACCGCAACCCGGGTGTTTTTCTGCGTGCACCGCCTGGCGGGAAAAGCCGCGACAAGTCCTTGCTTACAAAATGCCGCTCGGAGGGAGGGGGGGAGCGGCATTCATTTATTTATCCGGCTTGTTGGTCCTCTGCCGTAGACGGGTTGGTCTGTAGGAAGTCCTTTCCCCACTGACACATCAATTGCAGGATCGGCACCACGCTCTCCCCCAACTCGGTCAGTGAATACTCTACCCGCGGGGGCACTTCGGCATAGACCTGGCGATGAATCAGCCCGTCCCGTTCCAGTTCGCGCAATTGCTGGGTGAGCATTTTCTGGGTGATTTTGGCCAGGCGGCGTTGGAGCTGGCTGAAGCGCAAGGTCTTGAAACTCAACTGCCAGAGGATCAACGATTTCCATTTGCCGCCGATGATTTCCAGAGTCACCGAAACCGTGCAACGATAGTTTTCTAGATCATTCATTTGCGTCTTCTTTTTTTAATAGTATCCTTTTAGATACTACGATACGAAAAAGTAGGTACTTGCACTTTGCGATGGTAATGGCTAGTTTTAAGTCCATTGTATGTGAATGTCAACTTTTCCCATTCCCGGACCGGTTGATGCGGGAATAACGGAGGTGTAAATGGCAACAGAGTTCAAGGCTTTGCTGGTTGAACAGCCTGAGAAAAAAAACTTTACCCGTTCCATTGTGACGCGCAGCCTGGAAGATCTGCCGGCTGGCGAACTGGTCGTCAAGGTGCATTATTCATCCCTCAATTACAAAGATGCCCTGTCCGCGACCGGTAACCCGGGGGTGACCCGGAATTTCCCCCATACTCCGGGCATTGATGCCGCCGGAGAGGTGGTCTCCTGCAGCGACGGCAGCTTTGCACCCGGTGATCGGGTCATTGTTACCAGCTACGACCTGGGCATGGAGACCGACGGCGGTTTCGGCCAGTTGATCCGGGTGCCGAGCCAATGGGCGGTGCGGCTGCCGGCCGGTCTCAGCCTGAAAGAGAGCATGATGTTCGGCACCGCCGGGCTGACCGCAGCTCTGTCGGTGCAAGAACTGGTTGAAGGCGGAGTCAAGCCGACGGACGGACCGGTGCTGGTGACTGGCGCTACCGGCGGCGTCGGCAGCCTGGCCGTGGCCATTCTGGCCACTATCGGCTACCAGGTGACGGCAGTGACCGGTAAAGAACAGGAAACTCCTTACCTGGAAAAGCTCGGTGCCAAACGGGTGATCAGTCGGGAAACCCTGCTGACCGGTAACGAGCGCCCGCTGCTGAAAACCACCTGGGCTGGAGTGGTCGATTGTGTCGGTGGTGACCTGCTTGTCGCGGCCCTCAAGTCGACCAAATATGACGGCGTAGCCACCTGCTGCGGGCTGGTCGCTTCGGCGGATCTGAATATCAATGTCTTCCCCTTTATTCTGCGTGGTGTCCGGCTGATCGGTATCGATTCCGCCCAGTGCTCCATGGAGCGTAGAACCCGCGTCTGGAACCATTTGGCCAAGGATTGGAAGGTTGCCGGGCTAGCGGAGATGGTCGAAGAGGTCACTCTGGCCGGGCTGGAAGAGAAGATTCAACAGATCCTCAAAGGCCAGCTCAAACGCCGCGCTCTGATTAATCTGCTGGAGAGCTGAGTACGGCTGTTTTTAAGCATGTTGATCATGACTCATCCCCTTCACCCCTCGGCGGGGGAAGGGGATGAAAAGAACCAGGCCCCAACAGGTTATTCTTCTTCCCCCTTTGCTGGGGGAAGGTCGGGCTGGGGGTGAACTCTCCCCCAGCTTGCCCCTCACCCACAATGGCCCCCCTTTCCGTCCCATTTTGCTATCCCCCGGTCCGAAACTTTTGCTACCATACGGCGATGCTGCCGCTGATCGATACCCACATCCATCTTGATTTTCCTGCGCCGCTTGCTGCTGGAGCGGACCGGCTGGCTGCGGCCAGGTCTGGCGGGGTCGGGGGCTTTGTCATCCCGGGCGTCAAACCTGCAGGCTGGGCTGACATTGTTGCGCTGGCCAGGCAACAGAGCGATATTTATGCTGCGCCGGGTCTGCACCCCGCTTATGCCGAACAATGGGACGCGGCCGCCGCAGAGGAGTTGGTTCGGCTGGCTGCACAGGAACGTGTGGTGGCTATTGGCGAGATCGGCCTGGACGGCGCGGTCGGACCTGGTTTTGAGATTCAGGAGCGGGTCTTGCGGGAACAGCTGGCCATCGGTTTTGAGGTTGAGCGTCCCGTCCTGCTGCATGCGCGGCAGGCCACCGGGCGGCTGCTGGAGATTCTTCGCGAACTTCAGGTGGGCCACCGGGTCGGCGGGATCTGGCACGGTTTTTCGGCCAGTTTGGAGGTTGCCCGGCAACTGGTTGACGAGGGATTTTTGATCGGTGTCGGACCGATTCTGTTGCGAAAGAATGCGCGTAAATTGCCCCAGACCGTGACCGAGTTGCCTTTGACCGGGCTGGTCCTGGAGACGGATTACCCGGATATGACCGAAGAACCGGCAGTCTTGTTGCAAGTGGCGGAACGCATCGCTGTGTTGCGTGAAGAGCCATTGGACATGGTTTTGACCGCGACCACCGCCAATGCCCAAGGATTGTTGGGGTTTGACCTCGCTACCGGGGGCGCTGGACAATAACTTTTATTTTATGGAAGGCTTGGCAGCCAATGCCGAGCTCTTTGGATCAGGCATGACCGAATTGCACAGATTGACTCGCATGGAACTGCTGCTCGGCAGCGCAGGAATCACTAAACTCGCCAACGCCTCGGTCGCGGTGTTCGGGGTCGGCGGGGTCGGCAGTTATGCCGTTGAAGCTCTGGTACGGGGCGGGGTCGGCCGCTTGACCCTGGTCGATTTCGACACTGTTTGCGTATCCAATATCAATCGGCAGATCCATGCCCTGGAAAAGACCGTCGGTCGGGTCAAGGTCGAGGTCATGGCCGAGCGCTGCCGCGAGATCAACCCGCAGGTTGAGGTCGTTGCAAGGCAGGCGTATTACGAGGCTGAGACTGCCGCGGAACTGTTCGCCGAACCCTATGACTATGTACTTGACTGTATCGACAAAATCACCTCGAAGATCCACCTGATCCAGTATTGTTACGAACATGGTCTGCCAATCATTTCCGCCATGGGGGCTGCCAACAAGCTTGACCCGACCCAGGTGCTGGTCAATGACCTGGCCCAGACCGAAAAATGCCGATTGGCTAGAACCATGCGCCGGGAACTGCGCAAACGTGGGATCAGTAAAGGGGTCAAAGTGGTTTATTCGACAGAGGAATTCCGACCGCTGACCGGTCCCGATGTCGCTGAGCGTAAACCAGTGCTGGGCAGTTCCTCCTATCTCCCTCCCATCTTCGGCCTGATCATGGCCGGCGAGGTCATCCGTCAGCTGAGCGGCTGCTGAAATCACTCATTATCCTTCAACCAGATCCTGCCTGACGCTAGCTGGTTTTCATCTGGAAACGGCCCTTTTCTGCTGTGGCGGTGTCAACCTGCGGGTTTTCTGGTGCGGCGTAAAGAACTACGCATCCGCGTAACTCCTTGATTTTCTTGCAACAACGAAGAATTGCTCGCTACCAATCTGAAGACTTAGCCGTTGCCCTTTAGAGTTTCCGGATGGCAACGAGTTGGTAAATAAAAGTCTGCTGACCCCACGAATGAGCTGCCAAAAGCAGTGGAGATTTTCTAAGTTTATTGATTTTGTGAGGTTGGAAAATTACAGCTTTCTTCATTGTGCATTGAAAATGTCCCGGAAGGGGCTTTTTCATCCGCCTGTTTGGCCTGACTTATTCTGAGGTTAGAAAAACCGACCATTTTACGCATGTTTCTTTACAAAAAGCTGCCAGCTGATATAGAATCAGATAATTAAAAACTATAAATTTTAGTGCAACAAGTTACCGCTTCGGTTTTTTTGGGGCCTTCCGGCCTGAGCCACTCCCGGCAATTCCCTTCTTCAAGGGTAAGAATGGAGAGTTGTGATGCGCAGTAACAGTAACTTGCGAAGTTTAACGGCGATCATTTTTGTGGGATTGATCCTGTCATTGTGCAGCGCAGAGGCTGGATTTGCAGCCGCTGACAGTTCGCTGGCTGCGTTGCAGAAAGAGGTCGCTGAGGCGAGTCGGATCAATCCGCCTTGGGGCGGTCCTCGCAACGGTCCGCCTGGGCAGCTGGACAAAAAGATCGCCGTCCTGTGCGAGGATCTGCGGAATGGGGGGATTTTAGGGGTCGCCAAGGGCGTCGAGGAAGCGGCCAGAGAACTGCGCTGGCAGGTGAAGATTTATGATGCCGGCGGCAGCCCGTCCGGGCGCGATCAAGCCGTTGCCGCGGCCTTGGCAGCAACTCCCGATGGTTTGCTGCTGATCGGCACCGATGCCGTGGCTTTGGCAAAGCAACTGCGGCTTTTTGAGCAGCGGCGGATTCCGGTGGTCGGCTGGCATGTCGCAGCCGAGGCCGGGCCGCTTCCGGGAACCCCGGTGGCCATGAATGTTTCGACCGATCCCCTGGTGGTTGCACGGGTGACCGCAGCAGCTGCGGTGGTCGCTGCTCAGGGGCGAGCCGGGGTGGTGATTTTCACCGACTCGAACTTTGCCATTGCCACGGCCAAGGCTGATGCCATGGCTGCAGTGATTCGGGCCTGTTCGGATTGTTCCTTGCTGGAAATCCGCGACCTGGCGATTTCCGACTGCGCCGAACAGATGCCGAGGGCAACCAGCCAATTGCTGAAAACCTATGGGCCGCGCTGGACCTATGCGCTGGCCATCAATGATATTTATTTTGACTACGCGACCCCGGAACTGATTACGGCCGGGGAACGTGCGGATAATCTACATTTTTTATCGGCTGGAGATGGGAGCAGCGCTGCCTTCATGCGCATTGCCAGCGGGATTTACCAGGTTGGCACCGTGGCAGAACCTCTTAATATGCATGGTTGGCAGCTGGTGGATGAATTGAACCGCTTGTTGGCCGGACAGCCGGTCAGCGGCTACATCTTTCCAGTTCACCTGGTAACACCCGAGAATGTCGATTTCGATGGCGGAGCGCAGTACCATTTTGACCCGGATAATGGTTACCGGGATATTTATCGACAGATCTGGCAGCACTGAGTGCAAGGATAAACTATGTTCCTGTTCTGGAAACATCTGCCTCGGCCTAAAACCCTCAGACAAAAGTATTCTCTTGCCTTGTGGCTTCAGGCGTTGCTGGTTGTCGCCGGTGCTTTAACCGCGGTTTATTCGTTGCGTGTTTCCGCTGAGCTGAGTAGCCGGTTGGCCGATGAGCGGCTGGGCCAGTTGCAGGCGGCCCAGGAGCTTGTTGAGACGACCCTGCTGATCGAGCGTGAATCCTACCGATTGCTCAAGGCCGCCTCGCTCACTGAACTGAGTGCCGGTTATACGAGCACCCTTTTGCAGGTGGAACGGCTGGCCGGGTTGGTAGAACGGCTGGGCCGGGAGAGTAATGACGTTCAGGTTCTGAACTTGCACCAGTCTGCGCAGCTGTTTCATAACAGTTTGAATATCCTGGTTAAATTGTTGGAGAAAAGCCTGCGGCCGGAAGCCACAGCGGGGAAGCAGGCCGGCATTTCGTCACGACTGCACCGCCTTCATGAGCAATTGCAGGAGCAGTCGGTCAACATGGTCAGTGCGGCAAATGAGTTGTCGATCCGTTTTACCTCCAGCTTTGATCAAACCGTTGAGGAGCTTAATGCCACCTCAAGAAAAGAGCAGAGCATCATTCTTGCGTTGCTGATCGGCAGTTTGCTGTTGGCCTGGCTGGTCGCGCGGTATTTTTTTGGCCATCATGTCGTCAGGCGCTTGCTGCATATCAGCCATTATCTGCGTTCCGGACAAAGTGAGGGGCTGTCAGCGCAGATCCCGGTGCAGGGTGATGATGAAATCGGCGAGATGGCGCGTGTTGTTGAACAGTTCCTTGAAAATCGTCGGCAGCTGGCGGCAACCAAAGATTCCCTGCGGCAGAGCGAGGAGGTCTTGCGCACGCTGATTGATTCGGCACCGATCGCCATCGTTGGTCTTGATCTGCACGGTAAGGTTGAGGTGGTCTGGAGCCGGGGGGCCGAGCAGATGTTCGGCTGGCGTGCCGAAGAGGTCATGGGGAAACTCCTGCCCACCGTGGCGGAACACAATCTGTCTGAATTCCGAGGTCTGCACGACCAGGTTTGCAGCGGGATGATTCAGGACGGGATTGAAGTCCGGCGGCAGCGGCGCGACGGATCACGGATCGATTACAGTATCTATGGTGGGCCACGACGGAATGCCGGGGGGGAGATTATCGGTACGATAGCCGTCTTTGCCGATATTACGGCGCGCAAAAAACTGGAAGAAGAGATTGTTCAGCGAAACAACGAATTGGAGTGCAGCAATGCCAAGCTTGAACAGGCTTATGCCGAACTGAAAGCGACCCAGTCGCAGCTGCTCCAGCAGGAGAAGATGGCTTCCATCGGCCAACTCGCTGCCGGCGTGGCACACGAGATCAATAATCCGTTGGGGTTTATTCTCAGTAACCTGCGGAGCCTGGAGCGGTATTTTGCAAAATTGAGCGAATACCAGCAGGGCCAGCAGTTGGCCTTGGGCCAGGCCGCCCAGGGTAGCATCGACCTTGCGACGGCCTGCGCCGAGGTCGCCGAATTGCGCAAGCGCTTGAAGATCGATTATATCCACGAGGATCTCACGGATTTAATTCAGGAATCCATTGATGGCGGCCAGCGGGTCAGGACAATTGTCCAGAACCTGAAAGGCTTTGCCCGGATTGACGAAGAACAGTGGCAGGAGGCGGATCTGAATGATGGGTTGGAGAGCACTCTCAATATCGTCTGGAACGAAATCAAATACAAGGCCGATGTTCACAAGGATTACGGTCAATTACCACTGCTCTCGTGCAATGCCGGGCAACTGAATCAGGTGTTCATGAACCTGCTGATCAATGCGGCGCAGGCGATTAAGGACCATGGGGAAATCCGTATTGTCACCCGTTGTGACGGCGATGAGATTCTGATTGAAATCACTGATAACGGCTGCGGCATCCCGGCAGCTGACCTCAGCCATATCTTCGAACCATTCTTTACCACCAAGGAGGTCGGGGCCGGGACCGGCCTGGGATTGTCCATCGCCTACGATATCATCATGCAGCATAAAGGGCAGATTGCCGTTGCCAGCGAACCGGGAAAAGGAACCAGTTTTACCATTCGCCTGCCCCTCGCCCAGGCCTAGCTGGTTGCCATCCGGAAACTCCAAAGGGCAACAGTGAAGTTTTCAGATTGGAAACGAGCAATTTTTCGTTGTGGCAAGGAAATCAAGGAGTTGTGCGGAGGCGTAGCCCTTTACGCCGCACAAGAAAACCTGCAGATTGACACGGCCATAGCGGAAAAGGGCCGTGTCCGGATAAAAACTAGCTGGCCAATAGCGTAGTAGCTCTCGCCGGAGAAGATCCCTGTCTCGCCTGCCAAATATTGTTCCGTAGTCAACGGCTACGCGCTTGTTCGGTTGGCAACTATTCATCTGGACGACCGGTTGCGGATAAGGCATATTAGCGGCTTTAATCGTGTATTTTTTTGACCAGAGAGTCGCTGAGAGGTTTTTCATGGACGCTTATGTATGGCAACTTCCGCTTCTTTTCGCTGTCGGCATTATAGCGGGTATTCTTAACGTGCTTGCCGGCGGCGGATCTCTGCTGACCCTACCGTTGCTGATTTTCATGGGTCTGCCCAGTGCTGTTGCCAACGGGACCAACCGGATTGCCATTTTCTGTCAGAATGTCTTTGCCGTGCGCGGTTTTCGTAAACGTGGAGTGATGCCCATGCAGCTGGCGTTGCTCTGTACTCCGCCAGCGTTATTGGGCAGCTGGCTGGGGGCGAGTATGGCAGTAAATCTGGATGATCAGATTTTCAACCGGCTGCTGGCGATCATCATGCTGGGGGTGATGGCTTTTACCGCTCTTGATCCGATGAAACATTTCCGCCGGGAAAATGTCGTGTTCGGTTTCTGGCGCAAGGTGGTGCTGGTGATCACCTTTTTCGGGGTCGGCATTTACGGTGGTTTTGTCCAGGCCGGTATCGGTTTTATCGTCATCACCGCGTTACTGGTTCATGGACTGGATCTGGTGCGGATCAATGCGATCAAAGTTTTTGTTATCTTCGCTTATACAATCATCGCCCTTGGCGTGTTCATCTATCATGGCCAGATTGATTATGTGCTGGGGATCGCTCTGGCGGTCGGCAATTCCATCGGTGGCATGATCGGGCCGAAACTGGCGGTGGCCAAGGGGCATGACTGGATCAAGAAGATGGTGACGGTCACGGTGTTTGTGTTTGCCCTCAAACTGTTGCTGTTTCCGTAAGCTGCTGATAGAGTTTGCGGTGTTTGCCGAAGGACGACCCCGGTCTGGGGTCGTCCATTGGTTGACGGTACAATGGATCACAGGTTAATATGAAAAAAGCCTTCTTCTGAAGGCCTTTTCTGTATCAATAAACCATGACAGGACGGACTGTCGGAGAGTTGAGAATGGCAATACGTAAAATAATACATTATCCCGAGCCGCTGCTGAAACAGAAGTCGGCTCCGGTGACGGAGTTCAATGATGAACTCAAACAGCTGGCAGACGATATGGCGGAAACCATGTACGCTGCTCCCGGGGTCGGTTTGGCTGCCCCGCAGGTCGGTGTGCTGCAGCGGCTGATCGTGCTCGACTGTTCCCCAAAAGACGCGGAAAACGATCTGATTATTGCGGTGAATCCGGAAGTTATCTCCGGCTCGGGGGATTCTCTCGAAGAAGAGGGTTGTTTATCCGTCCCCGGCTACTACGCCAGTGTCAAACGCTACAGCGAAGTGACCATGCGCTATCAGGATACCGCTGGCAATGTGCATGAGCGGCAGGCTGATGGACTTCTCGCCATCGGCATTCAGCATGAAATCGATCACCTCGAAGGAATCCTCTTTGTAGACCGCCTGTCACCTTTGAAACGGTCGATGTTCAAGAAAAAATACCTCAAGATGCTGAAAGAGCGGGAAGCGGAAGATGTCGCCTGAAGAAATACGGACGGTTTTTATGGGAACCCCGGAGTTTGCCCTGGCAACTCTGGATGGATTGATCACAGCCGGGTGTCACATGGTTGGGGTTTATACCCAGCCGGACCGCCCCAAAGGGCGGGGGAAAAAATTAGCCGCCTCACCGGTCAAAGAACGGGCCCTAGCCCATGATATCCCGGTTTTCCAACCGCTTAAGCTGCGTGATCCGCAGGCGGTTGCCGAGCTGGAGGCGCTCAAGCCGGATCTGATCGTGGTGGTCGCTTACGGACAGATTTTGCCTAAGGCAGTGCTGGAGATTCCCCGCTACCACTGCATCAACGTCCACGCTTCGCTGCTGCCCAAATATCGCGGTGCCGCGCCCATCAACAAGGCGATTGTCGATGGCGAAAGCGAGACCGGTGTGACCACCATGCTCATGGATGTCGGCCTCGACACCGGGGACATGCTGGTCAAACGCAGCCTGGCTATCGGCCCTGACGAGACCGCGGGACAACTGCATGACCGTTTGGCACTGTTGGGCCGGGAAGCCATGGAGGAGACCCTGCGCCAGTTGTGCGCCGGGACCCTGGCACCGGAAAAGCAGGATGACGCGCTCAGCTGTTATGCGGGAATGATGAAGAAAGAGGATGGCCTCATTGACTGGTCGCGGTCCGCGCAGGATATTCATAACCAGGTCCGGGGGCTGGATCCCTGGCCGGGGGCCTATACTTTCCTGGAAGGCGAGGTGCTGAAAATTGCCGGGACCAGCCTCGACCAGACCCTCTCTGGTGAGCCCGGAACCATTCTGCAGGCCGATAAGAATGGCGTTCGGGTGGCCTGCGGCCAAGGGGCGCTGGTGATCAGTGAACTGCAGCTGCCGGGTAAGAAACGCCTGACCGCGGTCAATTTTCTCAGCGGCCGACCGCTGTTCGCCGGTGGCAAACTGGGCTGAAACAGGTCCGCAGTCCGGAAAGCTGTGATGCGGACCGGCTGTCGCCAAGCGGCGGCAACCTTTTCAACCTGATGTAAAGGAAGAACGAAACCTATGAATACCATGCGAACCGTGCTGTTAATGACGTTGCTGACCTTGGTGCTGGTCGGTGCCGGGGGAGCTCTCGGCGGACAGGGCGGGGCGTTGTTTGCCCTGATCATGGCCGGGGTCATGAACCTCGGCAGTTATTGGTTTTCCGACAAGATCGTGATCAAGATGTACCGCGGCCAGGAAGTGCAGAGTGGCCAGCTTTATGAGGTGGTCAGCGAACTCTGCCAGCAGAATAATTTGACCATGCCCAAAGTTTATGTCCTGCCGCAGAACACGCCCAATGCCTTTGCGACCGGGCGTAATCCGCAACATGCAGTGGTCGCCGCGACTCAGGGGATTATGCAGATTCTCAGCCGTGAGGAGCTCAAGGGGGTTATGGGGCACGAACTGGCCCATGTGCAGAATCGTGATATTCTGATTGGCTCCATTGCCGCAACCTTTGCCGGAGCCATCAGCTATCTGGCGCACATGGCGCAATGGGCGATGATTTTCGGCGGTCGTGACAATGAAGACCGTAACCCGCTGGCGATGATCGGGATGATGATTCTGGCGCCGCTTGCCGCCATGCTGGTGCAGATGGCGATTTCCCGGTCGCGGGAATATGGTGCTGATGAAAAGGGGGCGCGTTTTGCTGGAAATCCCCATTATCTGGCTAGTGCGCTGCGTAAGCTGGAGTTGGCGAATAAACGCGCGCCGATGACGCAGGTCAATGAAGCGACGGCTCATATGTTCATTGTCAGCCCGCTAAGCGGAAAAAACATGGCGAATCTGTTTTCCACTCACCCGGCCGTTGAAGAGCGGATCCGCAGACTGGAAAATATGCAGCTCTGAGCGATTGCCTCAATCGCTGTTCTGGTCCATGACCGGGAGGCTGGCTTGCAAGAGTCGGCCTCTTTTTTTATTGTTCCAGGATACTAGTGTCCTGTGCGGTGAGTTGTTTGTAAAAATTCTGAGTCATTTTTTCTGGTGCCAAGGCGTGCCGCCGCAGGCCTGGCCAAAGCCAAGCCGAGAAGGCAGAACGTAGACAGCAGTAAAAAGGGCCAGAATTAGACTATAGAACTAACCGCACGGGACACTAGTTCAAAACTAAGGGCTGTCAGATTCTATGAATTGAGTCCTTCCTCCTTGATGGGGGTGGAAATGCTGGCCTGCTCTCCCCCTCACCCCAACCCTTCTCCCACGAAGAGAGGGCTATTTTAGGGGCTTTCAGTCCCGTCAAAACCTATGCACATTCAGTGTAGAGTGGTTTTGTTATCGGTTTGGCAGAAAAAGCTTGATCGCTCTGTCTGCAAAACTCTGCTAAACCATCGTAACCTCCCCTTGCCGCGTCCGGCACAGGTGCAGAAATCCCGCCATAATGACAATTCTCCGGCCGCATACCCCACAATATCCATGATTTGAGCATATGTTCGAATCAGAACTGTGCTTTCGCGTACTTGACGGCGTCTCTTTTTTGCGGTTTGTTTTAATGAGTAAAAAGAAGATCTTTCGAATAAGCGAAATGATTTTTATGGGCTTTTTGATTGGTGTAGGTCAGCCCTTTTGGTACGGCGAACGTGCAAAAGGCAGTTCCATTGAGGTAACCATATGAGTGTCACAAATTTAACAGAAGAGGTTGTGCGGGATACCACGGCAACAGAGCTTCTCAGCCAGCTGGAAACCGGCAGCCAGGGTTTGTCAGCTGAGGAGGCGACCCGGCGACTGGAGCAGTTCGGCCCCAATACCCTGGAGGAAAAAAAGGAAAATTTACTGCTCAAGTTTTTGAGCTATTTCTGGGGGCCGATCCCCTGGATGATCGAGGTGGCGGCTATTCTTTCCGGATTTCTCGGCGAATGGCAGGATTTTGTGATTATCCTGGTCATGCTGATATTCAATGCCGGGGTGGGGTTTTGGCAGGAATTTCAGGCTGCCAATGCCGTGGAAGCGCTGAAAGATCAGTTGGCTTTGTCGTCACGCTGCTTGCGGAACAGCGCCTGGCAGACCGTTCCTGCCGCAGAATTGGTGCCGGGCGATGTTATCCGCCTGCGCGGAGGGGACATTGTCCCGGCCGACGTAAAACTGTTTCAGAGCGGCTACCTGAGTATCGATCAGTCGGCCCTGACCGGCGAATCGCTGCCTGTGGACAGAGCGGAAAATGACGTCGCCTATTCCGGGACGATCGTTAAACAGGGAGAGATGCTGGCGCTGGTGGTGGCAACCGGCAACCGGACAAAATTTGCCAAGACCGCCCAGCTGGTCGAGAAGGCCGGGGCGGTGTCCCATTTTCAAAAAGCGATCATGCAGATCAGTAATTACCTCATTTTTATCAGCCTGGGGCTTGCTGCTGTGCTGGTTGTCGCCCAGTTGATCAGAGGTGATTCCTTCTTAACGGTCTTCCAGTTTGTGCTGATTCTGGTGGTAGCGGCGATTCCGGTGGCGATGCCGGCGGTGCTGTCCGTGACCATGGCCCTTGGCGCCAAGGCGTTATCCGACAAAAAGGCGATTCTGACCAAATTGCAGTCGATCGAGGAAGTGGCCGGGATCGATATCCTTTGTTCCGATAAGACCGGTACCTTGACCCAGAACAAGCTGACTTTGGGGGAACCTTACCTGGTCGCCGCCCAGACCGCACAGGAGCTGATCCTGGAGGCCGCGCTGGCATCAAAAGAGGAAAACCAGGACGCCATCGACCTGGCCGTGATCAATGGCCTGGAAGACAAAGGGAGCTTGACCGCTTATCGGCAGCTCGATTTTCAGCCTTTCGATGCCGTCAGCAAGCGGACCGAGGCCAGCATCGAGCAGGATGGTAAGGCGTTCAAGGTGACCAAAGGCGCGCCGCAGGTCATTATGGCGCTCTGTCAGCTGGATGACGGACAGAAGCAGCAACTGGACCAGGCGGTCAACGATTATGCCCGTAAGGGCTTTCGGACGCTGGGCGTGGCACGGCAGGATTCGCAGAACGCTCAAAACTGGATCTTTCGCGGGGTGCTGCCGTTGTTTGACCCGCCCCGGGAGGATTCGGCGGAAACCATTCGCCAGGCTGGCGAACACGGCATCAATGTAAAAATGGTCACCGGCGACAATCTGGCCATTGCCCGGGAGATTTCCGAGCAGCTCGGTTTGAAAAACAATATTCAGCCGGCTGAAGAGATGCTGGCGAAGCAGTCCAATCTGGATCAGCTCGATCCTGAAATTGAACGAAAAATTGAAGCGAGCGATGGCTTTGCCCAGGTTTTTCCGGAACATAAATACGCCATTGTCAAGGCGCTGCAGCATCGCGGCCACCTGGTGGCCATGACCGGAGACGGGGTCAATGACGCTCCGGCATTGAGACAGGCGGAAGTTGGGATTGCGGTCTCTGGCGCCACCAGCGCCGCGCAGGCGGCCGCCAGCCTGGTATTGACCGCGCCCGGGCTGTCGGTCATTATCAATGCCGTTGAAGAGGCTCGGAAAATTTTCGAGCGGATGAATAATTATGCCGTTTACCGGATCACCGAAACTATCCGGATCATGATTTTTGTGGTGCTGGCCATGGTGGTTTACAATTTCTATCCGATCTCCACCATCATGATCATTCTTCTGGCCCTGCTCAATGACCTGCCGATCCTGACCATCGCCTACGACAACGCCCCTCTTGCCAAGAACCCAGTGCGCTGGGAAATGCACCGGGTGCTGACGGTGGCTACGGTCCTCGGCGTTATCGGTGTCTTTGAAACTTTCCTGCTGTTGATTCTGGCTGAGAATTTTGTCCACCTCAGTCCGGCTCAGCTGCAGTCGCTGGTTTATCTGAAGCTGGCTGTATCAGGGCATTTGACCCTGTTTGTGGTGCGTTCACGAAAAGCGTTCTGGGCTCCGCCATATCCGGCCAAAGTTTTGTTCGGGGCCATTTTGGGAACCCAGGTCCTGGCCGCGGCCATCGTCGGTTTCGGCTTTCTGGTCGCTCCGGTGTCCTGGAGCTTGATCGGTTATGTGTGGATTTACTGCCTGTTCTGGTTCTTCATCGAGGATCGGGCCAAACTCTTTCTGTATAATCGGCTGGACGCGGGGCAGCAGAATTCCGCAGGGGTGGTCGGGAGCCCCAGGGAGCACTTTTCATCCTGAGCAAGCAATGAACCGGGGTCCTGCCACCTGCTTCGGCACGGCGCAGGACCCGTAACTGTTATGGAGGAATATTATGAATGAATTGAAACAGGTCTTAGTCGTCTGTCAGTCAACCCAGGAATGTCGTAAGGCCGTTCGTTTTGGTACCATGATGGCGGAAAAATTCGGCTCGGAGCTCTCGGTCCTGCATACCTATCATAATGTGTTCGGCTTGGAAGGTTGGAACCTGCCGATCCCCAAGCAGATGGTGGAAGATGGCTATCAGCAAATGCTTGACGAAACCAAGAAGAAGATCGAACAAATGGTCAAGGCGGCCCGGGAAAAGGGAGTTAAGGTCAAGGTGCTGGTCCGCGAGGGGAAGTTGATTGATGAGCTGTTCAAGCTGGTCGAAGCAGAGAATATTGATCTGTTGGTGCTTCCCTCTCATCCGGAATGGCGTATGGAACACTTCTTTTTCGGGCGTGAGAATGAAGCTATCCTGCGCAAATTGCCCTGTTCCATCACCTTTGTGAACGAACAATAAAACCTTGCCTGATTGTTTGAAAGCCGCCTTGCCCCTCTGCCAAGGGGTGGGCGGAAAAATAAAAGAACCCTAGCCTGCAAGGCTATCGGTTCTTTTATTTTTCCCGCTGCTGTGGTTAACTTCAGATCACTTCTGCCAGGACAGTATTCTGGGAAGATGTTCAACCCTTTCGGTAGCGACCAATTGAGAAGAAAAACCATTGACTTTACGACCTGATGACAGCCCGAGACGGGCAGCGTATGAAATTCTCCTCCGGGTGGCCGACGGAGCTTATGCAGACATGGTGCTGGATGCGGCTCTCAACCGTTCCACTCTGGACGGGCGTGATAAACGCCTGCTGACTGAACTGGTTTATGGGATTCTGCGGTTGCAGGGGCGGCTCGATTTCGCCCTGTCTCAATTCTGTAGCCAGCCCCTCAAACGTTTGCAGCCGGAAGTGTTGTGGCTGTTGCGGCTGGGCAGTTATCAATTGCTGGAGCTGGACCGGGTCCCGGCCCATGCCGCGGTCAGCTCCACGGTTGACTTGGCCCGCGAAGTTGGTTTTGAGCAGGTGACCGGGCTGGTCAACGGGGTTTTGCGTGCCCTGGAACGGGGACGGGCGGAGATTCCCTGGCCGTCGCCGGGCAAGATCAAGCCTTATCTGCAGCATGTTTGCAGCATGCCGGTCTGGCTGACCAAAGAGGTCATGCGCCAGCTGCCGAACGCCGAAGCGCAGGCGTTGGGGGAAAGCCTGACTGTCGCGCCACCGTTGACCCTGCGGGTGAATACCCTGAAAATCGATCGGGATGCTTTTCTGCAGGCCTTGCAGTCCGCCGGGCATCAGGCGCGCCCCTGCCGTTATGCCGGTGCTGGGGTGATTGTCGAGCAGCGCGGCGAACAGCCGCTGCCGGGGGATGAGCAAGGCTGGTACCAGGTGCAGGATGAAGCGAGCATGTTGACTGCCGAACTGCTCAATGCCCGGCCCGCCCAGCGCATCCTTGATGCCTGTGCCGCACCGGGCGGGAAAACCACCGCGTTGGCTGCCTTGACCGACAACCGGGCAGAGATCATCGCCCTTGACAAATACCCGCAGCGGGTCGAGCTGATTCGCCAAGGGGTGGCAAGGCTGGGTTGTCCGACGGTGACCGCGGCCGAATGGGATCTGACCCGGTTACCGGAATTTTTGGACCCGCAGAGTTTTGATCGGGTTCTGCTCGATGCCCCCTGCAGCGGGCTGGGGGTGCTGCGGCGTAACCCGGAAGGGCGCTGGAACAAATCCTCGGTCAACCTCAGGGATCTGGCTGTGTTGCAGCAGCAGCTGTTGCACAATGTCGCCACCCTGGTCAGACCGGGCGGTTTGCTGCTGTATTCGCTCTGTACCTTCAGCCACTGCGAGACGGATGAGGTGGTGGAAGATTTTCTCCTCGCGCATCCGGACTTTGAGCTTGAGGATCTGCGCACTGAGTTTCCGGCCTGGCAGGACCTGTTTACCGCAAAGGGGACCATGCGGACGTATCCTCACCGGCATGACGGTATGGATGCCTTCTTTGCGGCGCGTTTTCGCCGTTGCAATTAGCGGCCTGCGCGCGGTAGAAATAGAGTTGTGCCTGGATTGTTTCCCTTGGTTGCGGGCACCGGGTCCGGCGCAGTCGGGCCGCAGACACTTTTCCAATCGGATAGGCTCATGATTAAAATAGCTCCTTCTATTCTTTCCGCCGATTTCGCCCGTTTGGGGGACGAGATCAAGGCCATTGACCGGGCCGGCGCCGACTATGTTCATATCGATGTCATGGATGGTCATTTCGTACCGAATATCACCATCGGGCCGCTGATTGTCGAAGCTGTCCGGCCGGTGACCGAACTGCCCCTCGATGTCCACCTGATGATCGAAAATCCGTCGCGCTATATTCCTGATTTCGCCAAGGCCGGCGCGGACCTGATTGTCGTTCATGCTGAAGCGGAAAAGCATCTGCATCGTACCGTGCAGCTGATCAAATCCCTCGGCAAGAAAGCCGGGGTGTCATTGAACCCGGCAACGCCGCTCTGTACTCTCGACATGATCCTGCCCGACCTGGACCTGGTGCTGCTGATGACCGTGAATCCGGGCTTTGGCGGACAGTCGTTCATCGACAGTTGCCTGCCGAAAATTGCCCAGCTGCGGCGCCGGATCGACGAGCTCGGACTGGCGATCGAGTTGGAGGTGGATGGCGGGGTCAAAACTGATAATATCGGCAGCATTGCCGCCGCCGGGGCCGATGTCTTCGTGGCCGGCAGCGCCGTGTTCAACAGTGCTGACTATGCGGCCACCATTCATAGCTTGCGAACTTCCGCCGAACAGGCACATCCCTGACGGCTGACCAGGAGCTCCGATGTCTTTGCGCCACGTTTTGCTGTTAATACCGCTGTTGCTGGGCGGTTGTCTGCCTTCACCTAAAATCGGCGCCGATCTGCCGGACCTGCTGAAAGGGTTCAGCGAGTCGATGCGCTGGAAAGATTATCAGACGGCGGCAGGCTACCTGGCCCCATCGGCCAGGGAAGCGTTTCTCAACGACTTTGTGGACGACAAGGATCTGCAGGTGGTGGGCAGCGAATATAAAAATGTCAATATCCAGGACGATGATCAGAGTGCCCTGGCCACCTACGTGCTTGAATATTATCATCTGCCGTCGCCCCGCCTGCAGGAGTGGCGCTGGCGGCAACATTGGATACATCTTCAGGAAAAGGGGGGTAAATCAGGGACTTGGGTGATCGAAGAGGCTCCTGGTGAGCTGCCTTGGAAACGTTGATATTGTCCTGGTTTTTAACTCCTAACAAGTTGTTTTTTCTTATCTTTATTCGTTTTTAGCGAGGTCCGTTCGGGGAAAAAATAGCCTTGATTTAAAACCTTTGTTTGTGGTATCTACCTGCATACTGTATACGATCCTGAACGTACTAAAATTGCCAGAGTATCTGGTTGATCTCCCCGTATGGGGAAATTTCGACCTTCCTGCCGGGAAGGTCGAAGCAGGTCAGAGGAGGCCGGTTTGTCACAAGTTGCATTTTCCAGTTGGGGACGGCAGGTTATCGATAATCGTCAGGGCGGCGCTGCTGAAGTTGAAGTTGCCATGAAAAAACTTCCGGTAACCTTCGACGGCGAAAAGCAAATTGCCGCTTTTATGGGTTGGGACGGACTTATTCTCAATGATCCCTCCGTCGATGTCGTGGCCATGGCCGCTGAATATGCCCGCCGGGTCCAGGAAGATTTCTGCTGCGCAAAATGTTCGCCGGGGAAAAAGGGTACCCGCGTCATGCAGGATACCCTGGCGCGGATCGTTGCCGGAGAAGGCGTCGAGCACGACCTGGAGATCATCGAGAATATCGCCGAACTGCTGCAAAATTGTAAGTGTACCCTGTGCCAGACCTCGGCGGTGCCGATCATCGATACTGTCAAGCACTTCCGGGATGATTACCTGATGTATATCAACGGGACCCCGGAAGAGGCCAAAGTGGTTGATTACAAAGTTAAAATGACCGCGCCCTGCCAGGATAAATGCCCTGCCCATATTGATATTCCCGCCTACGTGGAAGCGATCAAGAATCGCCGTTTTGATGAGTCTCTTTCCATCATTCGTGAAAGTATGCCCCTGCCCGCGGTTTGCGGCCGGGTCTGTCCCCACCCCTGCGAGACAGCCTGTCGGCGCGCCAATGTCGATGAATCCATCAATATCATGGTGCTCAAACGGACCGCGTCCGATTACGAATGGCAGCACCATCATCAGCCACCCATGCAGCCGAAACCGAAAAAAGACAAGACTGTTGCCATTGTCGGGGCCGGTCCGGCGGGACTGGCGGCGGCTTATTACCTGGCAATGGAAGGCTACCCCTGCACCATTTACGAAACCTTGCCGGAGGGTTTCGGTGGCGGCATGATCGCCGTCGGTATCCCGGCCTACCGGATGCCGCGGCATATCCTGCAACGCGATATCGACATTATCAGCTCTCTCGGAGTGGAGATCATTTACGACACCCGAGTCGGCGAGGATATCGGCCTGCTCGAATTAAAAGAAAAATATGATGCCGTGCTGGTCGCTCCCGGGGCGCATAAATCCAAACCGATGGGGGTCGAAGGGGAGGATGAAGGCTATCAGGGCTTCCTGGCCGGTGGGATCGAGTTCCTTCGTGAAGCCTACATGGGCAAACCGACCGGTATGGGCAAGAAGGTCTGCGTGGTCGGCGGTGGTAATACCGCCATCGACTGTGTCCGGGTGGCCCTGCGCGAAGGGGCCGATGAATCGGTGCTGCTCTATCGGCGGACCCGCAAGGAGATGCCGGCTGATAGCTGGGAGATCGATGGGGCCGAGGAGGAAGGCGTCCAGTTTGAATTTTTGGTCCTGCCGAAGAAGATCATTGTCGACGAGCAGCGCCAGGTGACCGGCGTTGAATGCGTGCGCATGGAGCTTGGTGAGCCCGACGACTCGGGTCGACGGCGGCCGCAGCCGATCCCCGGCAGCGAGTTTGTCGTCGAGTGCGATACCCTGATCCCGGCCATCGGCCAGGATCCGGATCTCTCCTTTATTACTGAAGAGAGCGGTATTTCCATCACCCGCTGGAATACCGTCGTCACCAAATTCGTGCCGCTGAAAAACGCTGCCGACCGCAGCCTGAACGATGTCATGGGCAATCCGCTGTCACGGACCCTGATGACCGATCTGGACGGCGTCTTCGCCTCCGGGGATGCCGAAATCGGCCCGTTGACGGTGGTCGCCTGTGTCGGTAATGCCCATCGGGCCGCCCGGGTCATTCAGCGTTGGCTGGAGGAGGGTGAAGCCTACCTGACGGACGAGGATTTTCACGAGGACATTCTCAGCCACCTCGGGGTTTACGACAAGAATGAGCCGGTCTCCTGGCTGGATGCCGTGCAGCGCTTCAATCAAAAAGAGGTCCATGGCAAGGAGCGCGCCAGTAAAGGGAATTATCATGAAGTCGAGCTCGGCTTCAGCGACAGCGAGGCGGTGCGGGAAGCTGAGCGTTGCCTGCGTTGCTATCGGGTGTCGATGATTGCTGTTTAACGGGATGAAATAATATCAAGAGGTTGTATCTGCAGTTGTTGCCTGCAATGGTCTTAAGACCGGATTCAGCCAGGATTTGAGGTGAGAGGAATATGGTCAACCTGACGATAGATGGCAAGACGATAAGCGTCCCCAAGGGAACCACAATTCTAGAGGCGGCACGGCGATTGGATATTCATATCCCGACGCTGTGCTGGCTGGAAAAGATCTCGACGACCGGGGCCTGCCGAATCTGTGCCGTGGAGATCGAAGGTGTCGACCGGCCGATGACGGCCTGCAATACCCCGGTCAAAGAAGGCATCAAGGTCACCACCCAGTCCGAGCGCCTGACCAAAACCCGCAAGCAGATCATGGAACTGATCCTGGTCAATCACCCTCTTGATTGTCCGGTCTGCGATGCCGGCGGCGAATGTGACCTGCAGAATACCTGTTTTGAGCTGAACGTCACCCGCCAGGAGTTCAGCGCCGAAGATGTCCAACCGGCGCCCATTAACCATTGGCCGTTGATTCAGCAGGTGCCTTCCCGCTGTATTCTGTGTGAAAAATGCGTCAAGGTCTGCCACGAAATTGTCGGTGCCGACGCCCTTTTTGTGAATTCGAAGGGGGACCGCGCCTATATCGATAAAAACCTGGAAAAGTGTATTTTCTGCGGGAACTGCGTGGCGGTCTGTCCGACCGGCACCATGATCTCCAAACCCTTCAAATTCAAGGCGCGCCCCTGGACCCTGCGCAAGGTTCCGTCGGTCTGCACCTATTGCCCCAGTCAATGTGAAATCGACATCAACGTGCAGCACGATGAAGTCTATCGGGTGACCTCGACGGACGGCGAAACGACCAACAACGGGACCCTCTGTATTGGTGGCTTCTTCGGCTATGACTACATCAACAGCAAGCAGCGACTGCGTGAGCCCAAAGTGGAGCAGAAGCCGAGCCGCTGGGACAATGCCTTTGACCGGGTGGTCAGCGAGATTCGACGGATTACCGAGGAAAGTGGCGCCGGGGCGATTGCCGGGCTCGCTTCGCCGCGGCTGAGCAATGAGGAAAATTACCAGTTCCAAAAACTTTTCCGGGCGGCTATCGGCAGCAACAATATCGATAGCGAAGCCCGTTTTGGAGCCATGCGGGCGTTGCGTGCCCTGGATAAGGGGCTTGGTTTGCGCGGCGCCAGTAATCGGCTGGACGCCATTGGCAGTGCAGATGCGATCCTGTTGTTCGGTGCCGACCCGACTGCGGAAGCACCGGCGGTCGAATGGCAGATCCGGAAAGCGGCCGAGCACAATAACGCTAAGCTGGTGGTTGCGAATATGCGGCAGGTTCACCTCAGCCCGCTGGCTAATACCCAGTTGACCTACCGACCGGGGAGTGAAATTGCCCTGGCTGCTGGTCTGGGACGGTTACTCATGGACCGCGGCCACCTCGATATGGAGGCCTTGGAGGGGAGTGTCAACAACCTGACCGAACTGCAGGCGGATCTGGCCGCGGTTAATCTGGAGAACGTGGTTGCCGTGACCGGACTCAGCCTTGCGCTGTTGACTGAAGCGGCCGATCTGATTGGCAATGGCAAAAAAGTCGCGGTTGTGTTCGGGGCGGATATCTGTAAATCCTCCTTCGGAACCTCCACTTCGGCAACGGTGGCCAATCTGGCTATTCTCAGTGGTGCCTTACATGGCGGTGGTGGGATTTACCCCCTCGCTGAAAAGGGCAATACCCAGGGTGTTCTTGATATGGGGGTCTACCCGGAGTCTTTGCCCGGCTATCTGGACTACAGTGAGCACAAAGAGCGTTTCGGAAAAGCCTGGGGTTGCGAACTCCCTGACGGCGGACTTGACGCCGACGGCATCCTGCAAGAAATCGAAGCGGGAAAAATCCGGCTGCTCTATCTGGCCGCAACCAATCCGCAAAGTTTCCCCAACAGCGGGCGCTGGCTCAAGGCCCTGGAAAAGGTCGAAGTTCTGATTGTCCAGGACATCTTCCCGACCGAAGTTGCCCGGTTGGCAACGGTGGTGTTGCCGGGGACTTCTTTTGCCGAGAAGGCCGGCAGTTTCACGTCCCTTGGTCAGACGGTGCGGCGGACTTCCCCGGCCATTCGCCCGGTCGGCGAAAGCCGGGAGGACCTGGAGATCTTTGCAGAGCTGTTTGGCCGGTTGAGTGGTTCCCGCGTTTCCCTCAGTAAAGCGGAGATCTTCAAAGAGATCAATGAACTGACCGATCTGTACAGTGGCGCCGAAGTGGTCAATGACGAACGGCGGACCTGTTATAAAAAGGCCTATACCGTGCCCGCGGGCGGTCTCAAATACCAGTTGATCAGCGTCAGTGAAGAGGCTGCCGGACTACAGCTGTTGAGCGGCCCTTCGCGGAATCATTTCGGCACCACCTCCCTTTGGGCCACCGCGCCCCTGGAGGTTGAAGCGGAAGGGTTGCTCAATCTCAACCCGGCCGATGCCGCCGCTGCTGGCGTCAGTGAAGGTGATACCATCAAAGTCAGCAGTAGTACCGGAGCGACCCAGGGCAAAGTCAAACTGAGCACAGATGTTCCCCAGGGCCTGATCTTTGCGCCATATCACTTTGTCGCGCTCGGTATTCAGCAACTGATTCCGGACAGTGCCAACCGCACTGCGGTGGAAATTGCCAAAGTCTGAATAACCTTTTTGAGAATTGACTGATATGTCATCCGCCCCGGGAACTTCCCGGGGCGTTTTTTTTGCAGCGAAAATGGGTTAGCCACAGGGTGATGGGACGGTAATGGCAATGGCTCGACTGTAGAAAAGCGTCTGCTTATCGTCGGTGCAGCTGGTATCTGCGGACTGCGGCGTTATGTTCGCGCAGGGTGGTCGAAAACTGATGACTGCCATCGCCGCGCGCCACAAAATAAAGATAGCGGGTGGTGGCCGGTGCCGCGGCGGCCCGCAGGGCGTCCAGGCCCGGACTGGCGATAGGGCCAGGGGGCAGGCCGCGAATCAGATAGGTGTTGTAGGGGGTCGGGGTGGTCAGGTCCTTGCGGGTGATGTTGCCATCAAAATTCTTGATGCCGTAGATCACTGTCGGGTCGGTCTGCAGGGGGATGCCGCGCTTGAGCCGGTTGTGAAAAACCGACGAGATCAACGGCATTTCTTCAATTGCCGCGGTCTCCTTTTCGATAATCGACGCCAGGGTGACGAGCTGGTGCAGGTTCAGGCCGTGGGCTTTGGCCTGTTGCAGCAATTGGTCATCCAGATGGGCTCGGAATTGACTGGTCATCATCTGCAGCAAGGTCCGTTCGTCCACTCCCGGAGCGAACAGGTAGGTTTCCGGAAACAGGTACCCTTCCAGGCTGTCGGCATCGATCTGCAACGAATGAATGAAATCCCGGTCATGAGCCAGTTGGTCGAGAACATCGGCTCGGCCGTAACCGGCCTCGGCAATCCGGGCAATGATCTGCTGTAGGGTGAAGCCTTCGGGAATGGTCAGGCTGACTTTTTCCACGTCCCCCTTGATCAGCCGCTCAAGGATCTGCTCCGGACGAGCTGCCGATTGAAAGCGATAGGTTCCGGCCTGGACTTGGCTGGCACGCTGTTCCCAGCGGGCCAGGAGCCGCAGTGCCAGGGCATTGCGAATAACCCCGGAATCTTCCAGCTCGCGGGCGATTTTATGCAGACTGGTCCCGGGGGCGATGGCGATGGACACCGGTTTCTCCGGTGTGACCGGCACCAGCAGAAACTGGTAGCAAAACAGGGCCATGGCGGCTGTCGCCACGACCAGGAAAAAACAGCAGGTGATAAGTATTCGACGCATGATGAACTAGAGGTTAAATCTGTTTTCGGTACCGGCCCGCAAACGTTCGATATTGCCGCGGTGGCGCCAGATCACGATGGCCGCGATGACCAGGGTGGCAATGAAGAGTGGCACCGAGTGGGAAGCCAGGATGACCAGCAGTGGAATAATCGCTGCCGCCGAGATGGAAGCCAGGGAGATAAAGCGCCACTTCCAGAGGACGACGATAAAAACCAACAAAGCCCCCAGAACAGCCAGTGGCGAGAGGACCAGAAATATTCCCAGCGCAGTGGCCACCCCTTTGCCACCTTTGAAGCCAAGGTAAACCGGAAAACAATGGCCGATAAATGCGGCAATGGCCACGGCAGCCAGACCGTTGCCGGTCAGGCCGAACCATTGCTGGGCAACCAGCACCGGGACAACCCCCTTCAGGCAATCACCGAGCAGGGTGATGAGGCCAAGTTTGCGACCGGCAACCCGATAGACATTGGTTGCACCGATGTTGCCGCTACCGGCTCTACGGATATCCTCGCCGCCAACCAGGCGAGTGAGGATGACGCCGGTGGGAATTGCACCGATCAGATAGGCGGCACAGATCAGAAGAAAAAGGATCATGACGGTTCTCCAGGTCTATTGTCGTTAACCGGACAGGGGTAACGCGAACTATCCATCCTGCCGATCCGGCGGAAAGGCTTTCCGATATTCGGTGATTGCTCCCCTGATCGCCCCTGCTGCCATATTGGAGCAGTGCATTTTTTCCGGTGGCAGGCCGCCGAGGGCATCAGCAATCGACTGGTCGCTGATTTGCAGAGCTTCGTCAAGGCTTTTCCCCATCACCATTTCGGTGGCGATGGATGATGTGGCAATGGCGGCGCCGCAGCCAAAGACCTTGAACTTGATGTCAGCAACCCGGTCATGTTCGATTTTCATCGTCACCAGCAAGGCATCCCCGCAACTCGGTTCCCCCACCTGGACCAAAACCGTAGGGTCTTTGATAATCCCGATATTGCGCGGGTTATTGAAATGCTCGAGGACTTTTTCAGTGTACAATGTGTCGTTCCTTGTCCGCCGCCGAGATCATGGGCGGCAATCTGTTTTTGCCGCGCCAGTTTAACGTTCCTGGCCGGGTGAGAGCAAATGTAATTTTGGACAAGGCGGGGAAAATGCCCCATTCGGGGAAGGGCGTGGCGCAGCGAGGGACATTTTTATGCCACGGGGCGAACAGAAGTTTGTTGCTGCAACTCTCTGGGCGTCTTTTTGCAGCAATTAAAAAAGCAGCCGCAAGGGCTGCTTTTGTGGAGGTGTTTCTACCGAGCAGAGTGTGGGGAGAACAACCAATCAGTATTGCGCACCCCAGCGTGAAATCAGATGAAATTTGTCATCACTGTTCAGCCAGTGTGCATTGACAATCCGGCTTTCATCTTCCCAGTTTTTGGAGCCGGTATTGCTGAACAGAACGACGGGAACCAGTACGCCCAATGTGATTAACAAGATTAAAATACCCATCATATCCTCCCAGCGCCTTTGCTGTTAAAATCCGGATTGGTCAGAGGTATCCCGTTGTTTTCCGGAGAATCTGTTTAAAAAATCTTCATTTGCTTGAATTGTAAAGCTCGGCTATATATAAGTAAAATCATTCTTTATGAAGTAATGGATAGGCTGTGCTTATGCTACCGGATTTGAATCGCCTCAATGTCTTCTTTCATATCTATCGGGCCAACAGTATTGTTGCCGCGGCCCGGGAGCTGAACCTCTCGCAACCGGCGGTCAGTCAGCAGCTGCAGAAACTGGAAGCAGAGTTGAAAATGCAGTTGTTCACCCGTTTGCACAAGAAGCTGGTTCCGACTGCGGCCGGTGAGCGGCTGTTTCAACTGACCGAACCCTTTATCAATCGGCTGGAGAAAGAGCTGCCTTTTATCCGCCAGCCCCTGGAGCGGCCAAGCGGACTGCTGCGAATCGGTGCCCCGCGGGAATTCGGCAAGGAATACCTGCCCCGCTTCTGCAATGCCTTTCGGGAGCGATATCCTGATGTGGTGTTCCAGCTTAAATTCAAGGAATCGATCCCCCTGCTGACCATGATCCGGGAAGGCAGTCTCGATTTCGCTCTGGTCGATGTTTATTTCAATCAGGGGGAGCTGCCGGGATTTCCCGACATCTTCAGTATTGACCCGTTGCTTCGGGAGGTGATGATCCTGGCCTGTGCCCGCTCTTATTACGACCGGCATGTCAAGGGCGATCACAGCTACGCCAACCTGGTCGGCCGCGAATTTATAACCGATGAGGACGATCCTTCAATTCTTGACCTGTGGTTCAAGCATCATTTCCGGAAGATCCCGGACCAGCTCAATATTGTCATGACCCTCGACAGTCATGAGGCGCTGATTTCAGGAATCAAACTGGGAATGGGGCTGGGGGTGGCCACTGCGCACCTGATGTGGGAAGAGTTGCAGAGTGGAGAACTGGTTCTGGTGCGGACCCCGGCTGCCGACATGGTCAACATGATTTCCCTGGTGCAGCTGCAGGATAAAATTCCGACCCTGACCGAGAAAACCTTTCGTGATTTCATGCTGGCCGGCATGCGCCAGCCGGAAATCCTCGAACGTTTCCAGGCGGTCAGCCATCTGTCTGATGAGTGACCGCCTACGTACTTTTATCCAGCGTCGGTCAGTTTGTCCAGGGCCTGGGTAATTGCCTGCTGCATCATATCGTCAAAACAGACAAAGATGACGCGCTCCAGGCTGGTGTCGGTCTTCAGGAAGGCAGCGACTTCGGTCACTGCAATCTGCGCGGCCTGGCCGATGGGAAACCGATAGATCCCACAGCTGATTGCCGGGAAAGCGATGGATTTGAGACCGTGCTGCACCGCCAGCTGCAGACTGCAGCGGTAGCAGGCGGCCAGAAGTTCCGGTTCGTTATCATGACCGCCGTGCCAGACCGGGCCGACGGCATGGATGACATGCTTGGCGGGCAGCCGATAGCCCCGGGTGATTTTGGCTTTCCCGGTCGGACAGCCGCCGAGGGTGCGGCATTCAGCCAGTAATTCCGGTCCGGCCGCATGATGAATGGCGCCGTCCACGCCGCTGCCACCGGCCAGCCTGCTATTGGCTGCATTGACGATGGCATCGACCTCAAGTTTGGTGATGTCGCCAAGGACAACTTCCATGCGTTTCATGACTCCTCCACAACAGATGTTTTTCATCGTAGCATACTCGGTCAGCCGGCCTGCATTCAACCTTCGCAACGACTGCTGGTCGGCGCATTGCCGCTTCTTGTTATGGCATTGATCAAGAGCGGTGGAGCGCTGAAAAATACCGGTTCTTTCCCGCCAGAAGCATTTCCGGGAAAACTGTTTCTACAGGTCTTTGATGATGAAACCCATATTGCCAATCATGACTTTTTCATTCTTATCTCCCAGCCACAGTCGAACTGACCTTTCGCCGACCATTTCAAAACGCATGTGTTTGTCTTCTATGGTCGCGACTTTATTGCCGGCTTCCGTAAAGACTTCAACGACCCGGTGGGTGCCGATGGTGTCGGCTTTCAGATCATAGGCCTTCTGCTGGGCGCTTTCGCAGCCGGCCAGGAGCAGAGGTGCGGCCAGCAGCAGTAAGATCATGGTTGATTTCATTCTTTGGTCCTTTCTTGAGACAGGGTAAAAAAAGTATTTCGGTTGGAAGCCAAGCCGGCAATCACGCTGTCGCGATGACGTGTCGATGCGCAACAATGTGCTTGGATCACATGCCTTCCGGTTGGTTTGATGAACCAATCTAGTTTTTATCTGGAAACGGCCCTTTTCCGCGGTGGCGGTGTCAATCTGCGGGTTTTCTTGTGCGGCGTAAAGTACTATGCCTCCGCGCAGCCCCTTGATTTCCTGGCCACAACGAAAAATTGCTCGTTTTCAATCTGAAAACTTCGCCGTTGCCCCGCGGAGTTTCCGGATGGCAACAATCTAACACAAATTTATTGGTTTTTCGGGGGGACTGTCGGGAAAGTATCATTAAGGGAAGAGTTTCTACCGAAACACTTGCGGCAGCAGCAGCGGAAACCCTTCATTTTTCCGCCCTTCAGCCAACCGCTGAGGCTGAGCACCTCAGCAGGACACCTGTTGCCCGGCTAAGGCGCAAAAGCGGCTCGTTGGCGGGTCGTTCAGCTGATCACAACGCAGTTGCGGCCGGCATTTTTGGCCTCATAAAGCAGGTTGTCTGCTTTGGATACGGTCTTGTCAAAGGTATCGTCCAACTGGGTGCAGACGCCAATGGAGACCGAGGCGCGAATTTTGGCACCGTCTGACTTGATAATATGGTTGGAAATCCGTTCCCGGAGTTCTTCAAAATGCTGCTTGATCCTGGAGCTGTCCATATTGCTGGTCATGATAATAAACTCTTCACCACCGAATCTGGCCACGATATCCGAGGAGCGGAAGCTGTTCTTCAGGATTCCGGCTACATGACGGATTGCAACATCCCCGCAGCAATGTCCGTAGGTATCGTTGATGGCCTTGAAATGATCGATATCAACCATGGCGATGCTGATCTGCAGGTTTTGCCGCCGGGCATTTTCGAACAGCTTGTCACCGACCTGAAAGAAGTAGCCGCGGTTGTAGAGGCCGGTCATCGAATCCACAATTGCGGCCTGGCGTAGTTGCTCAACATGAACCAGCATTCCAACGTTCTGGTTGACCCTCCAGACCAGTTCTTCTTCAAAATACGGTTTATTGAGAAAGTCACTGGCGCCCCGTTTGAGAAATTGAGCGGAAAGCATGGGGTTGCCGTAGGCGGACATGCCAATGATCGCCAGTTTGTCCATAGGGAAGTTCTTGCGGATTTCTGCGGTGAGTTCGAAACCGTTCATCTCCGGCATGTTGAAGTCGGTCAGCACGACCCTGGTATCCTGGTGTTTGCGCAGTTGCTGCAAGGCGGTTTTTCCATTATCCGCTACGATGACTGTAAATTGCTGTTTTTCCAGGATGACTTTGGTGCTTTCCCGGACCAGCCGGGAGTCTTCGACCAGCAGGATTTTAATGTCCTTGTTGCGCAGAAAGCGGCTGATGGTTCCGGAGAGAAGATCGAGGGTGTGAGGGCCCTTGAGGATATAGTCGAGGACCTGTTTTTCCAGAATACTGTCGCGAGTCAGGTCGTCCATACGCCCGGTCTCAACGATGATAGGAATACCGTGCGTCTTGACCAGGTCGACAATCTCCCCGTCAGGAGAACCGGGTAACGTCAGGTCGAGAATAGCCAGCAGGTATTCATGTTGGCCGGAAGCGAGCAGTTCTGCAGCCTCCTGGTAACTCTCACGAACAACGCATTCAATCTGGAAATCCCTGCTAATTCGGTTTTGTACCAGGGTGATAAACATTTTACTGTCTTCAACAAGCAGAATCTTTTGCATCGGAATACCTAAGAAGTTAAGGATAAAGCCTAGAGAAAACAAATTAACCTAAATTAAGAATAGATTCAATCATTATTATTTCTTCTTGCTGTGAAAAGTGTTGCGTAGCGAACCGATTGAAAAGGGTTGACAGTGGAGCTTGCCGGAGTAATATGACTGACACGTCAGTCATATTACTCCGGAGAAGGAACCATGCAGACCGAAGCGGGAGCGAAAGATACCAGGACGCAGTTGATCAATGCGGCCATTGACATGTTTCATGAAAAGGGTTTTCAGAAAACCCGGGTTTCAGACATTGTGGCCACGGCCCGGGTGGCACAGGGCACTTTTTATCTCTACTTCAAGTCCAAGGACGATGTTTTCCTGCATATCGCAGCTGAGTTCAAAGGGCTGTTTGCCGAGATCATTGAAGGCGGAGACAATCTTTTTGCCGGGACCTCTGCCGATGAAATCAAAGCCAACCTGCTGGGTTTCATCCGCGATCTGGTGCAGCTCTATTCGGAGAACAAAAAAATGGCCAAGCTCCTGTTTTACGAAAGCGGCCAGCATGACTGTTCATTCCGGAATACCTGGCAGGACCTTTACCTTGATTTCATCGATATGACACGTCGACAGCTGGAGCAGAATCGGGATTCAGCCTTTCTCTCTTTTGAGGATGCCGAAACCGAGGCGGCTTTTTTGGTTGGCCTGTTCAGCCGCAGCCTGTTTTATTTTATCGAACTCAAAAACGATATCGATATTGAAACCCTGAGCCGGCGGATGACGGCGTTCGTCCTCGGCGGGTTAAGCAAGCAATCAGTCAGCGGCGGAATGTAAATCTGAACCGGCCGCAGTTCAGGGCTGGGCAGGGAGGAACATTTGTCCCGCCCGCGCCAGCCTCGTAGCGCACCCAAAGGACAATGCATGAGATTCATTTTCCCCCATCCCATTTCGTCAGGAACCGGTCTTTGGCAGCAGCAGGCCTTGGTTCTGGCTCTGTTGTTATTGCTGGCTGTGCTCGCTGGCTGTTCGGACGAACAACCGGCGGTAGCACCAAGCGTTCCCCCGATCCCGGTCGCTGTGGGGCAGGTCAGGCATGTCCGGGTGCAGCGCAGTATCCCGGTCAGCGGTAGCGTGGTTTCCCCTTTCGCACCAACAAGGGTTTCGTTCCTGGTCGCGGGGCGGGTCGAGAAAGTGGCGCCCCGGGAAGGGGATTTTGTCAAGGCGGGGCAGTTGCTGGCCAGCCTGGAACCCCTCGATTATCAGGCGGCTCTTGACGGAGCCAGCGCTCAGGTCAAACAGGCGGGGATTGCCGTGGAGCGCAGCCGTGACGAGTATCAGCGGATGGACTATCTGTATCAGCATCACAGCCTGGCCAGGAATGATTTTGAAAAATACCGGGCCGCCTATCAGGGGGCGACTCAGCAACTGGAGCAGGCTTTGGCCGCAGAAAAAATCCAGCGCAAGCGGCTTGGCGATACCAGGCTGCGTGCGCCGGTGAGCGGGTTTGTTTCCAAACGCCAGGTGGAACCCGGTCAGACCGTGGCCGCGGGCTCGCCGGCGCTGGAGATTGTCCGTCTTGATCCGGTGGAAATCCTGGTCGGTGTGCCGGAACGTGATATCCATCTGGTTGCTGTGGGGCAGCAGGCGGAGGTGACCCTGCCGGCGCTGCCGCAGCAGCAGTTCAGGGGTACGGTCCGGGTGGTCAATGTCAGTGCCGATCCGGGGACGCGCACCTATATGACCCGCATTGCGGTTGCCAATCCGGATTATCAGTTGCGTCTCGGGATGGTGGCGAAAGCCGCCATCATCGGCAATGATCAGCTGGATGCCATGACCCTGCCGACGGCGGCGATTGTGCATGACCCGCAGGGGGCGCCGCTGGTCTACATCTATTATCCGCAACAGCAGCGAGCCCATAGCAAACGGGTGACCATCGGCAATCTGATCGGGGACCAGGTCGAAATCACCTCCGGCCTGATCGGCGATGAACAGATTGTGCTCGCCGGGCAGGATAAACTGCGGGACGGAGCCGCTGTCACCGTTATAAAAGCCGGTATGAGCCAGTAACAAGGAGAGCAGTGCGGTGAACCCGATTAAAAGCACTTTAAAGTATCCGGTGGTGGCCCTGTTTTTTGCGGCCCTGCTGTTCCTGGCCGGCATCCATGCATTTTTCAACATGCCGAAGACCGAAGATCCCTCCATCACCATCCGCACCGGATTGGTCCTTGCCCAGTATCCGGGGGCGACCGCCAGCCAGGTTGAGGAGCAGGTCAGCAAGGTGCTGGAACGGCATATCTTTAAGTTCCCGGAAGTCCGTAAGGATAAGACTTTTTCCACCAGCCGCCACGGACTGGCGGTGATCAATGTGGAGCTGGAGGACAACGTCAAGGAACCGGACGTGTTCTGGGACAAGCTGCGCCATGAAATGCTCCAGACCGCTGCGACAGAGCTGCCGGCCGGAGTTCGGGGACCGTTGGTGGAATCCGATTTCGGAGACACCGTCGCCATGCTGATCGCGATCCACGGCAAGCGCTACGGCTATCGGGAACTGCAGGATTATGTCGAGCGGATTGAAGACGAACTGCGCAAGATTCGCCAGATCGGCAAAATGGCCAGCTACGGCGAGCAGACCGAAGAGGTCTGGGTGACCAGCAGCAGTGAACGGATTTCCCAGCATGCGGTCAATCCCGCCCAGGTGATTCAGGCTCTGCAGCAGCAGAATGTCATTACCAGTGCCGGCAGTGTCGACTCCGGGAGCCTGGATGCCCCGCTCCGGGTGACTGGGGCCTTCGATACCGAAGAGGATATCCGCAATGTGCTGCTGAACGTGTCCCCTGGCGGGCAACCGGTTTATATCCGCGATGTTGCCGAGGTCACCCGCAGGTACCAGGATCCGACCTTTCTGGTCCGCAGCAACGGCGAACCGAGTGTGATGTTCTCCATCGAGATGCAGAAAGGGAATAACATTGTCCATCTCGGCGAGCGGATCGCCCAGGTGTTTGAACGTCTGCATGCGGTGCTGCCGCCGGACCTGTCCCTGGATATCATCGCGGATCAGCCGACCGTGGTCAAAACCCGCATCAACGACCTGAGCCACGAGTTTCTGCTGGCCATCGGTTCGGTGATTCTGGTCACCCTGTTGCTGTTGCCCATGCGGGTGGCGCTGGTGTCGGCCGTGGCCATCCCCATTACTCTGGCAACCACTTTGGGGATCATGAATGCTTTCGGCATTCAGCTCCACCAGGTGTCCATCGCTGCCTTGATCGTGGTGCTCGGTATTATCGTCGATGATGCTATTGTCATTGCCGACAACTATGTCGAACTGCTGGACCGCAAGGTCCCCCGCGCCGAAGCGGCCTGGCGCTCCGCAACCGAGGTGGTGGTGCCGGTGTTCACCGCAACCGTCACCATTATTTGTTCGTTTTTGCCGCTGTTGATTCTGAGCGGGTCGACTGGAGAGTTTATCCGCGCCCTGCCGCTGACCGTGGCCACTGCGCTGAGTGTCTCCTTTGTGGTGGCGGTGATGCTGACGCCGATTCTCTGTCGGTTCTTCGTCCGCAAAGGGCTGCACAATCATGATCAGCCGGTCAGAAAGAAGGGCAAAAAGCACATCTCCTTGCTTGACCGGCTGCAGGCGGTATATGTCCGGTGCATCACGTTTCTGATGCGCCGGAAACTGGTCGCCGTCGCCCTTGGAATCGTTGCCATCGTAGCTTGCGGGCCACTTTTTAAGCAGGTTCCCCAGCAGTTTTTCCCGTCTGCAGAACGTGACCAGTTCGTGGTCGATGTGTGGATGCCCCAGGGTAGCCGGATCGAAGCGACCGATGCAGCGATCCAGCGGATCGAAACGGAACTGGCCGGGCGGGCCGATATCGCCCAGTATGCCAGTTTTATCGGGCAGAGCGCCCCCCGCTTTTATTACAATGTTAATCCCCAGCAGCCTGATAGCGCCTATGGCCAGCTGATTGTCAACACCCGTTCGGTTGAAGCAACCCCGACGATTGTCGAGGAACTGAGCGGTAAACTGGCCGGGCTGGTTCCCGAAGCCATGGTCGTGGTCAAGGAGCTGCAGCAGGGGAATATTGTCGAAGCGCCGGTGGAAATTCGGATCTCCGGCGACAAGCTCGATGAGCTGAAGCGGTTGGCGGCCAAAGTGCAGGGAATCGTCAGTGCGGTCCCTTATGCTCGCTATGTCCATCAGGATTACTTTAATGACGCTTTTATGGCGGATGTCAATGTTGACAGCGAGCTGTCCAAGCGCCTCGGGTTGACCAACGCTACGGTGGCCAGAACCCTGTCCGGTGCTTTCAGCGGTTTGCCGGTGAGCGTGTTCTGGGAGGGCGATCGCCCGGTCACCATTGTGCTCAAGCTGAACGAGGACGAGCGGGAAAATTTTGACGATGTGCAGGACGCCTATGTCTCCTCCTCACTGACCGGCGCCAGCGTGCCGGTTCGTTCGGTGGCCAGGCTGGCCCCGGAATGGGAAACGGGCCGTATTGTCAGGCGCAACGGGGTGCGCACCATCACCGTGCGCAGCTTTGTCAGGAAGGGGCACTATGCGTCGGAACTGCTCAATGCGATTCAGCCGCAACTTGACGATCTCAAGCTCCCGGTTGGCTACCGGCTGTTCTACGGTGGGGATAAGTTCAATCAGGAAGAGACGTTGCCGAGAATGGTGGCGGCTCTGGGGATCAGCCTGTTGGCCATCTTCCTGGTGCTGCTGTTCCAGTTCCGCAACCTTCTTGAGCCGCTGGTGATCATGTGCTCCATTCCGCTGATGCTTCCCGGAGCGGTGTTCGGCCTGTATGTGACCGGGAACGCTTTTGGCTTTACCGCCTTTGTCGGGTTGATCAGTCTGTGTGGCATTGTGGTGCGGAATGCCATCATTCTGGTGGATTACATCAATGAAAAGATCGCCGAAGGCCATTCCCTGGTCCAGGCGGCCACCGAAGCCGGCGAACGCCGCTTGCGGCCGATTTTCCTGACTACTATGGCTGCTGCAGTGGGGGTGACACCGATGATCCTGTCCGGGTCCAGTCTGTGGAGTCCGCTGGCCAGCGTCATCGCCATCGGGCTGATTTTTTCCATGTTCTTTACCCTGCTGGTGGTGCCGGTCATTTATGTCCTGGTCTGTTCCCGGCTGAAGAAAAATCGTGCCGGTGCCATCGCCGCAATCTGTCTGCTGGCTCTTTGCGGCCTGCCGTCTATGGCTCGGGCCGCTGCTCCGCAACAGCTGACCCTGCAGCAGACCGTTGCGCTGGCTTTACGGCAGAATCCCGCTCTGAAGATAGCGGCGGCCAAGGTTCTCGAAAAAGGTTACCAGGAGGATGCGGTGCAGGCGGATTACTATCCCCAGTTGTCCGATGATTTGCGCTGGAGCTACCTGACTGCCAACCAGTTGGTTTCGATTCCGGCGGGCTCTTTGGGGAATATTCAAGGGCTCGGCTCTTTTCCGGCCGAGAAGATGGATATCTCCCAAGGTTCGCAGAGCACTCTGCTTAACACCCTGACCGTCAAGCAGCCGCTTACCCAGCTGATCAAGATCCGCGATGCCGAGCAGGTGGCGGCCGCTGAGCGGATGGTCTCAGAGTCGGAATTGCACCAAGCGCAAACTGAAGTGGTGCTTGCGGCGAAAAAACTCTTCTATGGCCTGCTGCTGGCGGACAAACAGCAAGAGAGCGCCCACGCCGCCATCGTTGCGGCTGAGGCCGGTCTGCGTGAGGCAAACGATGCGGCAACCTCCGGGGTGGCGCTGCCGATGGCGGTCAGCGGGGCCAGGGTCAAGCTGCTGCAGGCGCAACAGGCGCTCCTGAACGAGGAGATTCGCTGCAGCGATCTGAGTGCCGAACTCAGCCGTCTGATCGGGCTGCCTTTGGATAGCGATTACCATCTGCTCTATGTTGACAGCGAGCCTGCCGAGCCGTTACCGCAGCAAAGCTACGTTGCCACTGCTCTTGCCAGCAATCCGGAGATCCAGGGGGCAAGAAAAAAGGTCAACAAGGCACAGGGTGGAGTCGCTGCCTCCCGCCATGATTATATTCCTGATGTCGGACTTTTTGCCAGCTACATGCATCAGGAAGGGGTCTCATTTCTGCAGGAGGATTTCGGTGTCGTTGGCTTGCAGATGACCTGGGATATCTTCGATTGGGGGAAAAAATCCGCCAAAGTCAGGCAGCGCAAAATGCAGTTGGTGCAGGCAGAGCGCAACCTGGAGCGGGTCAAGCAGCAGGTGGAAGTTGCGGTGGGCAAGGCCTATCGAAAACTGGAACAGACCCGGATGATGATGGCCGTGGCCGAAGAGGCCCTCAGTCTGCAGCGGGATCGCTTACGCCAGGGGGGCGATCAACTGGCCGTTGAAACCATCACCGCGGCAGCCCATGACGAACTGGTGGCAGCCGTAAAGAACGCTGAATTTAATCAGCTCCAGGCCCGGGTCGCCTATCAGCTGGCCCTGGCGGAACTGAGCCAGGCGGTGGGAAACAGTGCCGCTGACTGAACCCGCTCAGATCAGCAGGTCAGCATATTCCTGATGGCGTTCAATGTATTTGGCCACAAAGGAACACTTGGCAACGACTTTCAGGTTCTGCTGTCGGGCGTAATCCAGGGCGCTGCCGGCCAGCCGACTGCCGATCCCTCTGCCCTCCAAAGCGGGTGGAACTTCGGTATGAAGCAGGGTTAAAACCTTCTCCTCCTGGGTATAGGTCAAGAACGCGCTGACTCCTTCGACGGTGGTTTCAAAACGCTTGACCTGTGGGTTGTGCTGCACTTTGATCTCCATGCGCGGTGTCTCCTTGCCCCAAAACTTATCAACGATTGCCATTCTTTATCTCACAGCCCGCGCGGTTTTGCATGTCGCCCGCAGGTTACTGCGGCGGATCCACAATCCAGCGACATTTCGGGCCGATCACCAGCATACTGTTGGGGAGGTGGTGCTGAACCTTTTCCATGGTACTTCCGAACAGGGTTTCCTTGATATGACCTTTGCCGTAGGCACCAAGCAGAACCAGACTGTCGTGGGGAATGTTGAACAGTCGCGTGGCGGTATCGGGACCAGTCAGGAAATGCCAGTCCAGCGAAGCAATCTGTTGGTCGCTGAAGCCCTGGGAACGCAGCTGCTTTTCGAGCTCCTGCTGATCACCGCGGGCGAAGACCTGCAGCGGCGCGTTGCTACGCTGCTGAATTTTCAGGGCCAAACGCAGCGCACCGGCGGCATGGACCGAACCGCCGTACAGCACGGCCAGTTTATCCCAGGGCTTAAACACTGGCGCCGGCAGAAAAATGGGGAACGGGGCGGTATTAACGATGCGCCGTACCTTCAGGCCGATACTGCCCAGGGCGATTTTGCGGGTATCTTTGGTCATGGAACGCGGGCAGGTCATCACCGCAAAATGGGTTGGCAAATCCGGCAGGGTACTGGCGCTTTTGCTGATTGGCCGGATTGGCGAGTAGTCCAGCTGCTGCAGATTAAGAATGTCGCGAATATGGTCTTCGGCAGATTCTGGGTTGGTCAGGTAGCTGCCGTCAAGGTCGATCTGCACCACATCCGTGTCAAAGTAAAAGAGAAAACTCTTGAATTCAGGGCGATATATCGACAGTGGCAGTTTCAGCCGACGGCAGAGATAAGCCGATTGCAGTAATGTTTCGCGGCCGAACGGGGTGTTGCGAAAGATATGCAGTAACGGTTTGTTCATGATAACTCCAATTGCGGGTAAAGCGGCATCATAGCGCTAGAAAACTTCGCATGCAAATTTCCCGGGTTTTTTCTCAACGGAGCTGTTAAAAAAGAAGATCTCTCAATCGTTTTGAATCGAGAGGGGATTGACTTGCTGAGTTTTTTAAGGCTCTTGACGCTTTTTCAAAAATGGTATGGTTTTCTTGAATTAATAAAATTTACCAACCGAGGTCAATCATGTTTTCACATCAATACAATTTTTCCACGAAATTGTTATTTTTTATTTTCATCTCAATATTAATTCCTTTTTTTGCCCTATCATTCTTTTTAAAAACAGAAATACAAGATGACATTTTTGAAGAAAAACAGGCTAAACTCTTCGGCTTGACAAAGCAGTTGGATCATTATCTTGATGGAACTTTTGCAGACCTTCTTGCCAGGGGAAATGCTCTTTCGTTAAGTCGTGACGAACAGATAAATTATCTGAACCGGGAATTAAGAGCGATAACGGATTTTGTCGCTTCAGGAAACCCAGGAGTCGGCGTCGGTTACTATGCTAAAGACCTGGATGCTGTCCTGACTTACGGTCCGAGCGGCGAGTTTCAGCATACTGTAGGGGTTTCGATAGAAGAGAACCATGAAGGCCTCGTTGCTATGGCGACTGGGGAAGATCTCGTGCAGGTAGGACAACTTGTTCGTGGCAATATCATGAACTGTATGCATCCGATCCATCGTGATGGAAGAATTATCGGATATATCTGGGCAAATGAGACGGTCAGCAAGGTCCAGGCCCAGCTTTCTAGAATAATGAAAAGAGTTTATCTCCTTGTAATAATAATTTTTGCGATAATTTACCTTTGTGTTTATTTAATTTCAAAAAACTTTCTTAGTGGAGTTAATGTATTAAAAAAAGAGATTGAAAATATTATTGATAAACCGACATCACGCCTTCCTCAAATATCTGGAGATCTAAACATAATTGGTAAAACTGTTAATGATCTTATCGATAATATTGGCTACATGAAGTCACATATTAGATATATTCTTGATGCTGTTGTTAGTGGTGTTCTTGTCGTTTCTAATGATGGTGTCATCACTCATGCCAATCAAAAATTTTATCAACTATTTAAACATACCGATAGCGATGTGTACGGCAGGCAGGCGCGCGATATTTTTGGAAAATCCGTCAGGACTGTCATTGATGGCGGCTTGCTCGAAGATAAATGCTACGATGGTAAAGAACTGAACCTGGACAATCAAATCATTAGAATTTTGAGTAACTTTGTGATTGATGAACAGGGGCAAAGGCTTGGGTTAATTCTTATTTTTCAAGATATTACACTTATTCGGCAATATCAGAGTGACTTGCGAGAGAAAGAAAAAGTAGCTGCCCTTGGTGAGATGAGTCTTGGTGTCGCTCATGAGATTAAAAACCCACTGACTTCAATTAAAGGGTTTACGCAAATGCTTCAGCGTCCGACCCTGAACGAAAACAAGCGGGTTGAATACCTCCAGATAATGGATGAGGAATTGAATCGGGTGAACCGCTTACTAAACGATCTCTTGTTGTATGGCGGGCAAGCCCCTTTGAAAGTGAAGGCTGAGGACGTTCTGGGCATTCTTGATGATCTGCTGGCGGGACATCGAATGGTTAATCCAGAGATTGTCTTTGAAAAGAAAATTTTACAAGATGGTAATTTTGTTATACCCCTGGATAAATATAAAATAATTCAGGTTTTTGAAAATATCATAAAGAATTCAGTGGACGCTCTTGATCACGTTGAAAATGGAAAATTGACCGTGGGGATTGTGGCTTCTGAAAAACATGTCCGCATTAATTTTAAAGATAACGGAAGAGGAATCAGTAAAGAGAACCTTCATAAAATTTACAATCCCTTCTTTACGACAAAGGACAGCGGAACTGGTTTCGGCTTGCCGATCTGCTACAGAATTATCGAAAAACATGGTGGGGGTATGGCTATTACCTCGGAAGAGGCAAAATTTACCGAGGTGTCAATTACACTAAACAGGACAGTAGGTGAATAGATGAAGGGCAGCATACTGATTGTTGATGATGAGAGAAACGTCAGGGTCTTTTTGCGTGAACTTTTCGAACAGGATGGATATGAGGTTTTTGCTGCAGGGAGCATCGCTGAAGCAAAGACCGAAATGACGAAGAACGGTCCTGAAGTCGTTGTCCTTGATCTTGGCCTTCCTGATGGCAGTGGTCACGAACTGATTCCGTTTATAAAGAATAATAAGAAGAATACGGAGGTCGTTGTCATAACAGCTATGGGAACAATCGATAATGCTGTTGATTCGATGCGACTTGGAGCTTACGATTTTATTTCGAAGCCGTTTGACACTGAAAAAATACTCATTTCATGTGAGCGGGCAGTGAAGTTTGCAAAGGTTAGCCGTGAAAACACTGCGTTGAAACGCCAGCAGAAAAATCACATCTATTTTGAAGAGTTTATCGGGGAGTGTCCCGAGACCAAAAAACTTAAAAAGCTGATCCACAAGCTTGCCTTTGTGGATGTTCCGATCCTGATTACCGGAGAAACGGGAACAGGTAAAAATATCCTCGCGAAGCAAATACACTTTACCTGTGCAGAGGGAAATAAACCCGTTGTCTATACAAATTGCTCAAGCCTTCCGGAGACTTTGTTCGAGTCCGAGCTGTTCGGTCACGAGAAAGGAGCATTTACAGGCGCCAGCGCATTGAAGAAAGGACGGGTCGAGGATGCTGATGGTGGGACACTGATTCTCGATGAAATAACCGAAATTCCTTATGAGCTTCAGGCCAAGTTGCTTAATTTCATTCAGGAGAGGTGCTTCTATCGTGTTGGTGGAAATCGGCATATTTCGGTCAATACAAGAATTATTGCCCTTTCAAATAGAAATATGAGCGAGGAGGTTGAAGCGGGGAGATTCCGGAAAGATCTCTTCTATCGATTGAATATCGTGCATATGAAGGTTCCGCCTTTGAAAGAAAGGGGCAGCGACATTGCCCTGCTGACCCGACATTTTATGGATATCCTCAAAACGAAATATGGAAAGGATAAGCAGCTTTCGCCCCTTGCTTTTAAACTGTTGCAGACCTACTCCTGGCCGGGAAATGTCCGCGAGCTCAAAAATACCTTGGAGCGGGCATTTATTTTTTCTGAAGAGGATGTGATTAAAGAAGGCGAGATCGTTTTCGAAGGAGACGCAACCAGCAGGGAGCAGGGGGATCTGAAAAGTATGCTCAGTGGCTTTGAAAAGACTCTTATTATCCAGACCCTGGCGGCTCAAGGTGGAAATCGGGCCAATACTGCCGCAGAACTTGGAATTTCCCTCCGTAATCTTCAGTACAAACTCAGTCGATATGACCTCATAGACTGAATTCAATGTGCAAGATATTGCATGTGAGCATGAAAAAGCTGGCACATTGAACCTCTTTCTTATCTCAATAATTCTGTTCGAAATTACAAAAAATCTTCAATAAGTCCATAAAACCGACTGATCCTATCCGCTAAAGCCAAAGATCTTAACTTGGTATGATTGCTGCTCTATCCCCTCCTATCTAGTTTTCATCCGGAAACGGCCCTTTTCCGCTGTGGCGGTGTCAATCTACGGGTTTTCTTGTACGGCGTAAAGTACTACGCCTCCGCACAACCCTTGATGTTCTTGCCACAACAAAAAATTGCTCGTTTCCAATCTGAAAACTTAATGATTGTCATCCAGTGTTTCGGGATGACAACTGTCTATTATCCTTTCATCAATAGGAGGTACAAATGGTACGATCTCTCGGTACATTCTTTTCTAAGGTTGCAAAGAAGTATCTGCCGGATGCCTTTATTTTTGCGGTCATTCTTGCGATTATTGTTTTTGTATTGGGAATGGTTATAGAGGGGGCCTCCTTTGTTGAAATGACCACCTATTTTGGCGGTGGGATGTGGAAGTTCTTAGCCTTCTCAATGCAGATGGTTCTTATCTTGGTAACAGGGAGCGCTCTTGCAACCTCAAGGCCTGTTCATAAGGGTCTTAAAAGTATTGCAACTGTTGCTAAAACTCCTACCCAGGCCATCGTTCTTGTCACCATCGTCATGATTATTGGCTGCTGGCTTAACTGGGGATTTGGTCTTATCGTCAGTGCTCTGGTCGCCAAGGAGCTTGCCAAAAATATCAGGCATATTCATTATCCGCTTCTTGTCGCCAGTGCCTATTCCGGTTTTGTTGTCTGGCATGCCGGCTTTTCAGGATCTATTCCGCTCAAGGTTGCGGGCGCTGATACCATCATGAAGCAGTTTGCTGATGGGGCAATTATTCCGACGGCGCAAACGATCTTTTCATGGCAGAATCTCCTTCTGGTGGCCATTTTTCTTGTCACCATCCCTATCATCAATATGTTGATGAGTCCTAAGAACAAAGATGAGATTCTGGAAGTTGATCCCGCTCTCTTTGAGGATGAAGAAGACGCTCCACTTAAAGCCAAACAAGAGATGACCCCGGCCGAAAAACTTGAAAGTTCTTGGATTCTTTCCATGATTATCGGGGTCATCGGCATTGCTTACATTATTTCTTTCTTTGTAAAGGGGGGTGGACTTGGCCTGAATGTTGTCAACTTTATCTTCCTGATTCTCGGTATTATTTTACATAAGACGCCAATCCGCTATGTGAATGCAGTCAACGACGCAATCAAGAACTGTGGCGGGATCGTTTTGCAGTTCCCCTTCTATGCAGGAATCATGGGCATGATGATCAGCTCAGGTCTTGCGGTCACCTTTTCTGAAGGTTTTGTCGATATCTCCAATGCGACAACCTTCCCGTTCTTTACCTACCTTTCAGCAGGCCTTGTGAACTTTTTCGTCCCTTCAGGCGGAGGACAGTGGGCGGTCCAGGGGCCAATTATGATGCCCGCGGCAAAGGCGATTGGGGTTTCTTACTCAACAACGGCAATGGCGATTGCCTGGGGTGATGCCTGGACCAACATGGTTCAGCCGTTCTGGGCCTTGCCTTTACTGGCCGTTGCCAAACTCAATATTCGCGACATCATGGGATACACAACCGTCGTCCTTTTGTTCACCGGGATAGTGACCTCTTTGTTTATGCTGTTCGTTTTTTAAATGACAGCCGTTGGCAAGGTGACACATCGCCTCGAAGCGAACTTCGGTTTTCGAATATTTACAGCAGAAGGAGTCGTGCATGATTGAGAAAAAAATAATCAGTGCTGAAGAAGCAGCTGAATTAGTAAAAGATGGGGATATTGTCATGGTTAGTGGCTTTATGGCTTGTGGGTCTCCTCCCGATATCCTCAATGCTCTCCATGATAAAGGGACCAAGGGACTGACCCTCGTCTGCAATGATACCGCAATCTATAATGTCAAGAACGACGACATGAATGGCGTGGCGCCTCTGGTATTGAAAAAGCAATTCAGCAAGATGATCGTCTCTCATATCGGGACCAATCCCGAGACCCAGCGGCAGATGAATGCCGGGGAAGCTGAGGTTGAACTCGTCCCGCAGGGAACCCTCGCCGAGCAGATCCGTGCCGGTGGTGCCGGCCTTGGAGGAATCTTGACTCCGACCGGTGTCGGTACTGAGGTCGAAGAGGGTAAGCAGGTTATCGAGATTGACGGAGCAAAGTTCCTTCTTGAAAAAGCCAGGAAGGGTGATATCGCCCTTATCAAGGCAGGTACCGCAGACAAGGCTGGAAATCTGACCTATGCCAAATCTTCTAGGAACTTTGGGCCACTGATGGCGACCGCCTGCACAACAGTTGTCGTGGAGGTTGATGAAATTGTGGAGATCGGTGATCTGGACCCTGAATGTATCGTGACCCCGGGATTTTTTGTTGATTACCTTGTCCAGACAAAGGGGGCTAAGTGATGGAATATAAACCGAATAAAGAAATCATCGTCAAAAGAATAGCGCAAATGTTTAAAAACGGTGATCTGGTCAATCTGGGAATCGGTCTGCCGACCCAGGTTGGAAACTATCTTCCTGATGACGTGACCATCATTCTCCAATCGGAAAATGGCTTTGTCGGACTCGGCCCTGTGCCGGAAAAAGGCCATGAAGATCCCATGCTGGTGAATGCCGGGGGCGCCCCCGTCACCCTGCTGCCCGGAGGCGCCTATTTTGATTCGGCAACCTCCTTCGGGATTATCCGCGGCGGTCATGTCGATTATACCGTTCTTGGTGTTCTTGAGGTTGATCAGTACGGCAACCTGGCGAACTACAAGATTCCAGGCAAGATGGTTCCGGGCATGGGTGGCGCCATGGATCTTACTGTCGGGGCCAAAACGGTTATCACGGCGACAACACATTTTGAGAAGAACGGTGATGCAAAACTCAAACGCACCTGCACATTGCCACTCACCGCGACCAATGTTGTCGACTATGTGGTCACCGATCTGGGCTTTTTTCAAATTGCCGAGGGCAAATTCATCCTAAAGGAATACTTTGCTCCCTATACCGTGGATTATATTCTTAACAATACCGATGCGGATATCTTTGTGCCCGAAGACTGTAAGGAGGCAACGTTATGAGTAAGGTCAGTATCATTGGCGCCTATAACACGCAGTTTGGTTCCTTCGTCAAAAAAGACAAAGAAACGAAACAAATAACCGACCTCAAGTCCATCAATGAACTTACCTATGAAGCGGTCAGGGGGGCTCTGAAAGATGCCGGGGTAGGGGGTTCAGATATCGATGCGATTTGGGTTGGGACCTGCGCACCCGGACTTTTTGCCAACCAGGAGCATATGGGGGCACTGGCCATAGATGCGGATCCTGGACTGAGATATAAGCCCAGTACCCGCTGTGAGAATGCCTGCGCGTCCTCTTCTGTGGCTCTCTATGATGCGATCTACGCTGTTGAGTCTGGAAGATGTAAGACGGCTCTGGTTCTTGGTGTCGAAAAGATGAACCTTCTCGACACGAAAGGTGTTACCCATGCTCTTGCAACCTGCTCGCACTGGGACTCGGAAGGTGCCAATGGCATGACCTTCCCCGGCCTTTTTGCCGAATATGCCAAAGGCTATCAGGCCCATTACGGTATCAATGACGACCAGCTTAAAAAGATGCTGGCTCATGTCGCGGCGCTTGGTTATGCAAATGGTGTTGAGAATCCATTGGCGCACTTTGGCGTTGGCGGACCTTCCGACAAATTGAAACTTTTCAGTGCCGAAGCCATTTTGAATCTCCCGGATGAGAAAAACCCGATTATTGCCCCGCCCTTGAGGCTTCATGATTGTTCTCTGGTGACTGATGGTGCAGCCGCCCTCGTTATCACCACAACCGACAACGCGAAAGCGATATCAGACCGGGTTGTCGAAATCGCCGGTATCGGCCATGCAAATGAGCGGTTTGCCATCAAAGACAGAGAGAACATGCATGAAATGATTGCCGGCAAAATTGCCAAAGAAAGGGCTTTCAAAGAAGCCGGGATCACCATAGCCGATGTCGACTTGGCAGAGGTTCACGACTGTTTCACCATTAATCAGCTGCTCTGTACGGAGGCTCTGGGGCTTTCTGAGGATGGGCGGGCCGGATTTGACTACATTGACGGAAAGTTTACCCGTGACGATGCTTGTCCTGTCAATATTTCAGGCGGGCTCAAAGCAAAAGGGCATCCTGTGGGAGCAACCGGGGCGTCAATGCACACCCTCATCTACAAGCAGCTTGTCGGCGAACCCATTGGCGTTAAACCGACTAAGGGACAGCCCGAGATCGGTGTGACCTTGAATGTCGGCGGGTCCTCTGCCACAAACTGTGTCTCTGTCCTGCGTAGATTGAAGTAGTGATAACTATAGCTAGTTGCCATCTGGAAACTCCGAAGGGCAACGGCTAAGTTTTTAGATTGGAAACGAGCTAAGTGCTGATCACCGGTCAGCTTTTGATGCCCCAGATCCGTTGATGCTGGGGCATTTTTTTCAGAAACACATCACTTCCATTTTAGCCGGTCAACCATTATGGCTAGGCGCTATCACCGAATCGCAGCAAAGCAGAGGGGGATTGTCTTTAATCGGATGATGTCTTGTGGTATGGATGTTTTGTTCCTTGCCAAAATTATCCTCTGCTGCTGCGTCGAAGGCGAATACTATGCAATTATTTGACACGCTTTCTCTCAAGTTTTTTTGTGCCGTTTGTGAAGAAGAGAATATTGCCCATGCGGCCGCCAAGCAGGCAACTGTTCCTTCCGCGGTCAGTAAGCGGATCAGCGCCATGGAGCAGGCCAGTGGCACGCAGCTGCTGCAGCGTGGTTCACGCGGTGTCAAACCGACCCCGGCCGGAATGGTGCTCTGGCGTTATGCCAGGGAAATCCTGAACCTGATGGAACAATTGGACCAGGAGTTAAACACTTTCACGGCTGAGGTGCGCGGCAAGGTGCGGGTGTGCGGTCCTTTCTCGCCGGTTATGGAACTACTGTCCAAGGATATTGGCAATTTCATGCGGCAGCATTCCCATGTCCAGGTGGAAATTATCGAGAAAGTGACCACTGAGATTGTTGCTTCCGTTGAACGCGGGGATGCCGATATCGGTGTCTGTTGGGAGGCGGCAAATATCGGCAGATTGAAGTGCCTGCCTTATCGCCACGATGATCTGGAACTTTTGGTCCCCCGTTCTCATCCTCTTGCCACGCGTGATGTCGTGACTGTGGCTGAAATCTTGGATTACGATATTGTTGATATCTTCCCCGGCAGCCTGGTCTCTTCTCGCCTTGAGCAGGAAGCCAGCAAAGTCGGTAAAACCTATAAATGCCGCGTGCAGGTTTCGAGTATTGAAAATGCCTGTCGGATTGTTTCCGATCAGTTGGGGATAACCGTCATCCCACGGGGTGTACTGCCCTCCTATGAGGGGCTGGTGACCATTCCGGTCGGGGATGCCTGGGCGCATCGGCTTTTCATGCTCTGTACAAAAGATTTTGCAAAGCTTGCGTTGCCCGCACGCCTGCTGGTGGAAAGTTTGTCTGCAAGTGTTACGCATGCTGGCGGGGATGATCAGCCTGCGCAGGCATAAACATAAAAATTCTCAGGGCGCAACAGCGCACCCGCTGAAAGACCCCCCTGACCGAACTCTCTGCAAGGTCATGGTCTGATCCTGAAATGAACAAAGCCGATCCTTAAGAAGGATCGGCTTTGTTACAAGGTACAGTCAACGTTGCCAATCGGACAAGGCAACATCAATCCTCTTCCTGCCAGGTGAACAACGGGCCCATGCTGGAGCGGCCATAGCCACTGAAGCAGACGGACGGACTAAATAAGTGAAAAACAAAAGAAACGGCATCTCTGAAAGAACGATTTTTTGTCTTACGCTGATTTTTTGTCGGAGCCAGAGTCTCCATCGGTATCGTTGTCATAAGTCTTCTCTCCATTCTCTTTGGTTATGTCCCACAGTTGCGGCGGGTTATTTAAACTCAAGTTGACGATCAGCTTTCACTTGAGATGAACTGATAAATTAACACTTCAAACTTAAGCGAATCTGAATCAGCCTTGAAATGATGATTTATTTATATTCATATTAACATGAATCGACAAGTGGTGATAATTCACCCTTGTCATGCCGAATGGGAATGGCTGGGGGTGGGGTGGCCGGGAATGGTGAAATGGGATAACGGAGAGCCAGTAAAGATGGATTCCTCGGTTAATTGTTTCGTGGGTGAGAAAGACAGTGTTTATCTGATCCTTATTTGGTAGAACGCACCACCGACCGACTTACGAGGGAAAACAGCACTCTGGTCGAAGACCAGGAGTTGTTTTCGGCAACAGATGGAAATGGAAACTACGCCACTCTATACGTCGCCATCCCCCAAAAGGTCCTCCAGGTAATCTGGAGGGCTTTTAGGGGGGGGCTGGTTTTACTTCCTTGCTTATTATCATCCAAACCCGCCACGGATTATTCTTCGGTAAATCCATACTTCACCATCAGATCGCCCATATCATCGCCAACGCCCCAACCCCAGTTCTGCCCTTCGCTCCAAACACGTTCAAGCCGCTCGACAAAAGCTGACCGCTGGCTTGGCTCAAGCACTATAATCGCCTTCAACGCCTGCTCGAACATGCACACCAAGGCATTGAAATATTCTTCGTAATCCACGCAGCAGAAACCGAGAAACGTTGCACAGGATTCGCAGTAAAAAGTGGCCAGTTCCGCTATCCCCTCCGGACGTTCGACGGCTTTCTTGTAATCAGAGATAGCTCTCTTGGCTTTGGAAATCGAGATATCTTGATTACTCATCACGTCCGGACAAACCCAGCGAGCAATGGTGGCCTTGTAGGGTCCGAGAACCTCTTCACCTATGGCAAAGCGGGCATGGAGAAAAGCTTGATTGTTCTTGTTTACAGCGTAGAGGTCCCGAATCAGGCCCAGCAGCGCCGGTTGATCGAGATCAGTTAGATGGCGTTTAAGATCGCTCCAAGCAGGTTTCTTCTTTCTCTGTTTCGTCATGAGTCCCGTATTTTTTTGATGCCTCCTCAAGCCAAGGGGGGATCATCTGGGTGAATTGTGGACTGACTCTGCTTTTAAACGAACACCAAGAGCAGAGCAGACCTTATTGATGGTATCGAAACGTGGTTTAGCATTCGGGCGCAATGCTTTGTAAAGCGCTTCTCGGGTCAACCCGGCCTCTTTCGCGACCTCAGTCATACCTCTAGCCTTTGCAGCAACGCCAAGAGCATGGGCCAGTTCCGCAGCGTCACCATCTTCTATGACAAGGCTGATATAGGCGGCAATATCTTCTTCGCTCTTGAGTTGTTGTGCCATGTCGAATTCTGGGAGATCCGAGATCTTTATTTTTTTAGCACTCATTTTCAATCTTCCAGCAGCGCGGATCTTTGTTTAGCTTTGGCGATGTCAGCTTGCTGCGAACTCTTGTTACCACCACCAAGCATGACGATTAAAACGTCCCCCCGTTGCACATAATACATTCTCCAACCCGGACCGAAAAACTCCCGCATTTCATAGATACCATCACCGACAGACTTGGTGTATCCAAGATTACCGTTAGCCGCCCGGTCCAGCCTGCGCGCTACGTAGCCTGGTCCTGTGGTCTTTGATCCCGTCTAGCCAAACATCAAATTAAGGGAGAGTTTTTATCGTATACATAGTACCATTGTAATCGAACGATTACAAACAGTCATGATTGACCGATAGTTTTCCAGAAGTTGCTTCCTCCATTGCCAACTCTTCCTCGCAAGCTAAATTGTCTCCGTCTTACAGATCCTGAGATATTTGAAAACTTCTCTTGATGGCGGAGGCGAGCTAGCAATCCGAAACAGCTCACATCAACATGATAATTGGTGGATGGGGTTTAACAAAAACACTTAGCTGGTTGTCGTCTGGAAACTCTGGATGGCAATAATTGAGTTTTCAGATCGGAAACGAGCTGGTTTTCATCAAAATAAGCTCTTCCCGCCTTTGACGAAGGAGTGAATAGCACTTTTATTCTCAATAAGATAGGAATTCCGAGGAAGACCGGATCCTCTCGGTCTGTATCGACACTGCTGCCGTCATGGAGGCTCGCGGCAGATAGATAAAATAGTTCTCCGGCGGGTGGCTCTTCTGCGTTTACTGGTGCTTCAAATCCCCCTCAATCCCCCTTTTTAAAAGGGGGAAGGTCAAATTGCATGGGGCTCATTCAAGGTCTGTAGATCCTCTCTCGGCGTACAAATAAAAAAGGGTCGGCTTAAATCGCCAACCCTTTTTTCTTCGTATGGTCGGGGCGAGAGGATTTGCCCACTATGTCACCGGCATCCTGCCGGTTCCTGCGTCGGCTCCCCTCCGCTCACTGACGCGGCCATCCTTGGCCGCTTTTCTGACATTCAGTCAGCGCTCGCTACGCTTCAAATCCTCTCTCGAAAGCAATAACAAAAAAGCACTTCCCAAAAAAAATGGAAAGTGCTTTTGTTGTAACTGGTCGGGGCGAGAGGATTTGAACCTCCGACCCCCTGCTCCCGAAGCAGGTGCGCTACCAGACTGCGCTACGCCCCGATACCTGGTATTTTCTGAAGTACGGCGGACATATTTAGCATCGTTGCAGAGGAAAAGCAAGGATTTTTGCGGCTGCTGCGGGGGAATATTGTTCGTCTTTATTTTTGCGGAGTTAACTGGTATATGCAAGGTGGCGCTGTGAGTGATTGTCAGTCTGGAGGTTGTTTTGACCTGGCTTGTTCTGTTTTTTGCTATCCCCTTGTTTGTGGTTCTGTCTTTTAAAATGAATTCAGGCTCCGCGGGTTCTTTGCCTCCCATATCTTGTACCAAGCAACAGGTTTTTCTGTCTTTTGCCGAACGGGATGTGCTCGGCTTGCTGGAGCAGATACTGGGCCCCTCTTACCGCATTTTTGTCAAGGTCCGGCTGGCCGATCTGGTGGTGATCAGGCCGGGACAGGATCCGCAGCAGAGATCTGTTGCGGCCGGGATGGTGGCCCGCGAAACCGTCTCTTTTGCTATTTTTGATCAGACTCAGAAAGCCATTGTCGCCGTCATTGATCTGACCGAAGGTGGCGATCAAAATAAGCCGCGCAATGACTTCGTTGATCAGGCCATGGGATCGGCGGAAATTCCCTATGGGCGGATTCCCCTGCAATTATCCTATTCAAGGCAGGATATTGAAGGGCTGGTGAATGCCCTGCTGGAGATTGAAGGTCGGACCGTGGTTGAGAATGAAGAACATGTCAGTCTCAACCATGGCGTCGACCAACAGAACTCTGTGCGTTTTGGGGCCAGTAGCCGCTGAAAAGAATCACATCAGCTCGCTTGGGCTAGTTTTATCCCAAGTTGGTAGGCTCTGCGGCAGTCTTCGGGAAAAGCTTCCGCCTTGCGTTGTTTCTTGTAGACCGGGTCGGCATACTCCATCACCATTTTGGAAAAGTCGTCAACCTGACAGGTATCGTAGGCACAAAAGGTTTCGGCCGAGCCAAGGATGCGGGCAAAGTAGTCCTCGATAATCTGGAACTGGACTGGGTATTGACGTTCAATGCTGCCCTGCTCACTGAGGTTCATGGTATAGATCAGCGCGGTGTTGAGTTTTTTGGGAAACCGGGAGCTGGGTGGCTTGGTATAGACCATGGGCGCAAACAGCAGGCGTTCCATGAAACTGCGGGCTTCGCCGGTGACACTGGCAAGATAGATGGGTGAGCCGACTACCAGGGCATCGGCCTGCTCCTCGATCTTATCCAGGACCGGAGTCAGATCGTCACGCATGGCGCAGCGACCCTCTGATTTGCCGTTCACGGTTTTGCAGGCCAGGCAGCTGATGCAGCCCTTGAAGTTGAGGTCGTAGAGGTGGATCAGCGCGGTTTCGGCACCTTGGCTGGCGGCTCCTGCCAGGGTCTGTTCAAGCAGGGTTGCGGTATTCCATTTTTTGCGGGGACCGGCGTTGATGGCGATAATTTTCATGATTCGTAACCTTTTTGCTGGTGATAAGAATTCTGCGGAGTAAACTTTTCAGGTTCACGGGTTCGCTTCGGGATCATAACCAACCTCGGCACATTTTTCCAGCTGTTGTCAAAGCGATCCTGCTTGCGTTTGTCCTTTTTATCTTGTTTGTGCCTGCTGCCTGGAGATGACTTTTTTGAACACCTCAGCGTCCTCATTCCCTCTGTTTCGTCTGCTGTTCGGCTCTCTTTGTATCAGTTTTTCACCTGTCTTTATCAAAGTTGCGGCGGTAGATCCGGACCTGGCCGGGTTTTATCGGATGCTGTTTGCGGTGGGTGGGCTGCTGGCGCTGTTACTGCTACGCCGGGAGCTGCCGCGCGTGCCGGGGAAAATCCTCTGGCTGCTCGCCGCTTGCGGAATTGCCCTGGGTTCGGACTTCATGTGCTGGCATCGCAGTATTGAGCTGATCGGTCCGGGGCTGGCTACTCTACTGGGGAATTTTCAGGTGTTTTTTACGGCGTTTTTCTCCTGGCTGGTGCTGAAAGAGAGGATCAGCGGGTTGTTTATCGTGGCGGTGGTGCTGGGCGTGACCGGACTGTTTTTGATCACCGGGGTCGATGCGATCGTTTTATCCAGTGACATCAGGCTCGGGTTGCTGTTGGGGGTGGTCACTGCGCTGGCGTATTCGACCTATATCATGCTCATGAAAAAAGCCGTGACCGGCAACAGCCTTAGTGGTGTCTCGGTCATGCTCTGGATCAGTCTGTTCTGTATGACTTATCTGGGGGCGATCTGCCTGTCCAAGGGAACCTCATTTGCCGTAACCGAAACGTCTTCCCTGTTGGCTCTGGCCGGGGTCGGCATTTTGGGCAGTACCATCGGCTGGTCGCTGCTCTCCTCTGCCCTCAAAATCGTGCCGGCCTCGATTGCCGGCTTGGTCATGCTATTGCAGCCTGCTTTGTCTTTTGTCTGGGATATCCTGTTGTTCAAGCGGCCGACGGGGTGGCTCGACTATGTCGGGGTGTTGATGATCCTGACGGCGATTTACCTGGGAACCCTGCGGCACCAGACGAAATAGTTTTCATCCGGAAACGGCCCTTTTCCGCTGTGGCGGTGTCAATCTGCGGGTTTTCTTATGCGGCGTAAAGTACTACGCCTCCGCGCAGCTCCTTGATTTTCTTGCCACAACGAAATAGCTCCCGGCCATTCAGTTGGGCCGGGCTGTTTTTTCGTCTTCAAGCTGATGACGGATTCTGCGGGTGATGAAAATCGGCAGATAGGAGCGGATTGTGGCTTCCGGCAGAATCTCACTCAGCTGTTTCTCATAACGGGTTCTGATCAATCCACACCGATCAGGAAACTGATCACAGAGCACTTCAATGGCATTTTCGTGCTGGTTTTTTTCCACGTCGTTTTTAAACAGGATCGTGTCCATTGCAGACTCCTTGAGTACGAATTTCGACCCAATCTTTCTAGCAGTGGATTGTTAGGATTGTGTTAGTGATTTAATCGAAGTCAAATAATTCTTGCTCAGAAGTCTTCCGGAAAGCTGATCTGCCCGGCACTCAGGTCGGTTAAGCGGGTTCGCAGGGCGGCCAGATGCTCCTGGGCGACACGGATATGCAGCACGACCTGAGCTGCGAACTGCTGTTCGAGAATGGTGGCTTCATAGTCGGGCAGCAGCCGTTCGATGCTGCTCAGAAGGGGATAGGCGCAGCTGAACCTGAGTTCTTCCCAGGCGATTTTTTCAGCGACATCCAACTGCTCAAGAGCGCTCTGGACCGCTTGGGTGTAGGCTTTGACCATCCCTCCTTTACCCAGTTTGATGCCGCCGAAAAAGCGCGTCACCACCACAGCGAGATCGCCCAGGCCGCTGTGTTGCAGGGCGGTGAGTAGCGGCTTGCCGGCAACGCCGTGCGGTTCGCCGTCATCGCTTAAGCCGATCCGGTCGCTGCTGCCGGGCGGTCCACACAGGTATGCCCAGCAGTTATGATTAGCGGTGGGGAACTCCTGTTTGAGGCGGGCGACAAAATCCTGGGCCTGATCCGGGGTTTCAACCATTTCGATGCTGGCGATAAAACGACTGCGATTGACTTCGATTTCACAACGGCAGGGAGCTGCCGGGATGGGATAGCGAGTCTGGGACATGGTGTCTTCAGTCCCCCCTCCTCCCGGATGGGAAGAGGGGGCGCGTGAGGTTAGGGAGTTGACTGCTGCTTGCGCTGTTTCTCTTCGTGCCAGGTGCAGAGCAGCATAATGCCGACGCCGATGCAGATGGCGCTGTCCGCAACATTGAAGGCCGGCCAGTGGTGGCGGTACCAGTGAGCGTCCAAAAAGTCGATCACCTCGCCGAAGCGCAGCCGGTCGATCATGTTGCCGACCGCACCGCTCAGAATCAACCCCAGGGCAGTCAACTGCCATTGTTTTTCGGCAGCAATCCGCCGGCTGTACCAGAGGATGCCAATGATGGCAATACTGGAAATGACCAGGAAAAACGGCAGCCGGAAGCCACTGTCGGCAAGCATACCGAAAGCCGCACCGGGATTACGGACATAGGTGATATGAAAGAAGTTCTCAATCACCTGGTGCGACTCGCCGATGGTAAAATGAGTATCGATATAGCTTTTGCTCAGCTGGTCGAGGATCAAGCTGACCACGGCAGCCAGAGCAAAATTCCGGTACTTTTTCATGTCACTCCGCAGCCAGAGCTGCGGCACACCGGGCGCAGACAGTCGGATGTTCAGCGGTTTCGCCGACCGTTGTTGCATAGTTCCAGCACCGGTCGCATTTTTCCCCTTCGGCAGCCTGAATCAGGATTTTCAGATCCGGGATCTGCTCGGCGGCGTGGCCGTCGTCCAGCTGGTCACGCAGCTCAACCTGGGAGACGATGAAATAGGCCGGGAGCAGGTCCTGATACTGAGCCAGCAGGGCTTGCAGGTTGGCCGGAACCTGAAGCACGACTTTGGCTTCCAGGGATTGACCGATGCGTTTTTCCGCGCGGGCTTTTTCCAGCTGGCGGGACACTTCGGAACGTACCTTGCGCAGCTGCTCATAGCGTTCTTCCAGCTCATCATCAATGTAGCCGTTGATGGCGGGAAATTCGGCCAGATGGACGCTTGCTTCGCGCTCGCCCGGCAACCGCTGCCAGATTTCATCGGCGGTAAAGGTCAGCACCGGAGCAATCATCCGGGTCAATGCATCCAGAATCCGGTACATGGTTGAGCGGGCGCTGCGGTATTCGATACTCGACTTCGGACTGGTATAAATGCGGTCCTTGAGAATATCGAGGTAGAAGGAACTCAGGTCGCCGCTGCAGAAGTTGTGCACCGCATGATAAAAGGTGTGGAACTCATAGGTATCGTAGGCCTTGGCGACCCGTTGCCCAAGGTGTTCCAGGCGGGCCAGGGCCCAGCGGTCGAGTTCAAGCAGGTCGGCGTCAGCGATCATGTCCTGATCTGGTTCGAAGCCATTGAGGTTGCCGAGCAGATAGCGGGCGGTGTTGCGGATGCGCCGGTAGGCGTCGGAGAGCCGCTGCAGGGTTTCCTGACCAAGACGGATATCGTCCCGATAATCGGTGGCCGAGACCCACATGCGCAGGATTTCAGCTCCGTATTTCTGAATGATTTCTTCCGGAGCGATGACATTGCCCATGGATTTCGACATCGGTCGGCCGTCCTTGTCGAGGACAAAGCCGTGGGTCAGGACCGATTTGTAAGGAGCCCGATCCCTGGTGCCAACCGATTCGAGCAGGCTCGAATGGAACCAGCCGCGATGCTGGTCGGAACCTTCCAGGTACAGGTCAGCCGGGCTGCTCAACTCCTCCCGGTGCTCGCAGACCGCGGCGTGGGACACTCCGGAGTCAAACCAGACATCGAGGATATCGGTTTCCTTGGTGAATTTGTCATGACCGCAGGCCGGACAAACGGTCCCCGGCGGCAGCAGCTCGGCGGCATCCTTTTCAAACCAGATGTCGCTGCCCGTTTCTTCAAACTGATCGGCGATGTGGTGCATCACTTTGCCGTCATTCAGTGCTTCGCCGCACTTTTCACAATAGGCGATGGTGATCGGCACTCCCCAGCTGCGCTGCCGACTGATACACCAGTCCGGCCGGCCGGCGACCATGTTGTAGATCCGGTCGCGACCCCAGGACGGGATCCACTCGACCCGGTCGATTTCAGTCAGGGCTTTTTGGCGCAGGTCATTATGATCCATGCTGATGAACCATTGCTCGGTGGCCCGGAAAATAACCGGTTTTTTGCAACGCCAGCAGTGCGGGTAGCTGTGCTCGATCGCGCTTTCGTAGAGGAGGGCACCGACTTCGGTCAGTTTTTCGTTGACCGCCTGGTTGGCGTCCTTCAGTTTCATCCCGCCGAACAGCTCCAGATCTTCCCGATAACGACCGTAATCATCAACCGGATTGTAGATCTCCAGACCATATTTGAGGCCGACCATGTAGTCGTCGTGGCCATGCCCCGGAGCTGTGTGAACACAGCCGGTGCCGGCTTCGAGGGTGACATGGTCGCCGAGCATGATCAGCGAGTTGCGTTCATACAGGGGGTGTTTGCAGTTCTTGTTGTCGAACAGGGTGGCCTCAAAGGTGGCGGCCACCTGGTAATCCTCAATAGCGAGGGTCTTCAGGACCTGTTGATAAAGGCCTTCGGCCATCACCAGCCGCTCCGTCCCGGTGTCGACCGCCACATAGGTCAATTCCGGGTTTAGGCAGATCCCCAGGTTGGCGGGAATGGTCCAGGGGGTGGTGGTCCAGATTACAAAGCTCAGCGGCTTGTCGCCAAGTTGTGCCAATGACTCCGGCAGTTCGTCGACATAGGGAAACTTGACGTAGATGGACGGTGAACTGTGATCAGCGTATTCCACCTCGGCTTCGGCCAAGGCGGTGACGCAGGAGGTACACCAGTGGATTGGTTTCTTCCCTTTGAAGAGCGAGCCTTTCTCTGCCAGTTTGGCCAGCTCCCTGGCTGTGGCCGCCTCGTAGTGGGTGGTCATGGTCAGGTACGGATCCTGCCAGTCGCCGAAGATGCCGAGGCGCTGAAATTCCTCACTCTGGGTTTGAATCCAGACCTTGGCATATTCGCGGCATTCCCGGCGGAAGTCGGCTTTGCTCAGCTCGCGTTTTTTCTTGCCGAGCTTTTTGTCGACCATCAGTTCGATAGGCAGGCCGTGGCAATCCCAGCCCGGCACATAGGGGGTGTAATAACCCTGCATGCGCTTGCTTTTGACAATAATGTCCTTGAGGATTTTATTAAGCGCATGGCCCATGTGAATATGCCCGTTGGCATAGGGAGGGCCGTCGTGCAGAATAAAGCTCTGCTTGCCCTGGTGAGCTTTTTCCAGTTGCTCGTTCAGGCCGATCTGTTGCCAGTTGGCCAGGATTTCCGGTTCCCGTTTGGGCAGGTTGGCGCGCATTGGGAAGTCGGTTTCGGGAAGATTTAAAGTCTCTTTATAGTCCATGCCGTTCTCTCCGCAGGGATGGGTGATTCAGAGTGAAAACTAATCCGGCAGGCTAACAAATGCGGCCTTGAAGTTCAAGGGGAAAGGCCCGAAACTCAGGCGTTAAGATCTATTTTTTGCGGGTTTGAGACTTTCCGGCAGGTCAGTTGTCGGTTGGGCTGTCTTTAATTTGACCCATGAGTCCGGCCCAGAGCAAGCCGAGCTTCTCATGGACCCAGTACTCGGTGTCGGCCAGAGTTTTGCTGGAAGGGAAGGTCCACCAGCTTTTGATCGGTTTGCTCAAATGCTCGGTCGGAGCCGGCTGGGGATCGAGGCCGGCACCCCGGAACAGACCGAGTGCCCTTTGCATGTGCATGGCCGAGGTCACCAGCACCAGTCGCGCCACCGGGAAGACCCGGGCGATCAATTGGGCTTCTTCAATGGTATCGCGCGGGCCGTCAAAGGTCAGGATGTCATCGTCGGGGACCCCGAGTTCCAAGGCCAGCTCGCGCAGCTTGGCCGGATAGGAAACCGCATCTGCCGGCGTGGCGCTATAGCCGGTAAAGACCAGTCTACTGCCGGGATTGAGGCGATAAATGCGGATCCCTTCCACCAGCCGGATAATGCCGTCCGGCCTGATTTGACTGGTCAATGGCTGGTCTGGAACGGATTGGTGCCAGCTGCCGAGAACAACGATATAGTCGGCCGGGAGATTCTGTTGGGAATAACTCGGGACGCGATTTTCAAAGTCGGCGAGCAGACGATGGCTGAGCGGAGCATAGCTGCTGATAAAGAGCAATCCGGTTGCCACACAGACCAGCAAAATGCCGAACCAGCGGGTCTTGCGCCGCAGCATGAAAAGCAGGGCGCCGAGCAGCAGCAACAGGGTAAGGGGAAGCGGCAAGAGCAGGTTGCCGAGAAACTTTTTCAGCAGGAAGAGGTAGTGGTTGATCATCGCTGCGTCCGTTTAAGTCAGAATCGGTAAAAAGGGAATAATCGGCACCCTAACGCAGAATTCTCAATAGATCAAGTTAACGCTTTGGGATAACAGCACAATTCGGCCAGGGGACAAGCCGGGCAAAGGGGCTTGGTGCGGCAGAATTGTTTGCAGTGTTGCACGATCAAGGCGTGATATTCATTGTAGAGTTCGACCTCGGCCGGCAGTTTGGCCATGAACAAGGCCCTGATCTCAGCATATTTTTCCGCTCCTTGCAGGATGCCAATGCGGCTGAACAGCCGCCTGGTATAGGCATCGACCACAAAGGACCGGTGCTGCCCGGCATAGAGCAGAATCGAATCCGCAGTTTCCGGGCCGATCCCTTTCAGTCTGAGCAGTTCGCTGCGGAGTTGACTGGTGGGTTGTTGCAACATGACATCGAGGTTGCCGCGGTAGTGTTCCTGCAGATGACGGCAGAAGCCTTGTAGACGCTCGGCTTTCTGACGAAAGAACCCGGCCGGACGGATGAGCTCTTCCAATTGGTCCGTTGGCATCTCAAATACTGACCGATGTGAGAGGGCTTGAGCCTGCTTGAGGTTGGCGATTGCTTTTTCGACATTGTTCCAATTGGTGTTCTGGGTCAGAAAAGCGCCGATAACAACTTCAAACGACGTCTCTGCGGGCCACCAGTGCTGGGGGCCGTAGGTGGCGAGTAAAATGTCATATATTCCTCTCAGGTCGGACATCCTTGGGCCTCCTTTCCGGAGCCTGATGGATGACAAAAACTTGTAGCGTTGTCCAGAAAAAAAGCCGGTCGATGTTTCCTGACCGGCTTTTGAAATGTCTTGTTAAGACAAAATTATTGGTTGGCAGATACGTCCCACAGTGATGTGTTCAGACTACTGGACGAGAAGTCGTCGTAGAGGCTGCCATTGACATAGACATTATCAATAGAGGTGGTGACAGACAGGCTGTCCCCAAAGGCTTCATCGTCTGACATGACTTTGATCCGCGCCTTCTTAAACTCATAGGAGGACACATTGTAGTTCCCTGAACTGAGTGTGTCCGAAGCAAAGATCTCAGCGAGAGAAATGACAGCGCTGGATGATCCGTAAGCGAAAACAAACTCTTCATTCTCTTCATTAAACTGAACGCTGAGTTCATTGTCGGGAACGTTTGCCAGGGTAACTTCAGTCCCATAGACCAGTGTGTTTTCTGAGTCGGTTGTGTTCGTGTCTGGAATGATTCTTTCTTTGTCGTCGCTGGTTTGGCAAGTACTGTTTTTGCAGATATCGACATACGGGCTGATTGTCGTTGTCGTGCCGTTGGTGCGAACACGAATACGTGCGGTTAATGGCCCGGGTCCAGCATTGAAACCGTTTTCGGGACTGGCGCTGGGGTTATATTTGAGATCGAGAACTGTGGCTACGGCTCCAGTCGAAGAGACCAGAATATTGTCCATGGCAATATTTGCGCTGAGCCTGGCAACCGTTTCCTCATAGGACAGAGCGGTCAGTTCGTTTTCATAGCTGGTGATCCCGTCATTTTCATCAACGGAAATGGTCAGCACAGCTTCTCCATCCTTCACTGAGGCTGTGTAGGCGGCCTCATCGTTTGACCAGAGCGCCCCCAGGTCTATTTCATCGAAGGAATGCTGGTCGTCGCCTTCAGTGCTTGGTGTGTTACCCTCGTTGAACTCATTGGCACTTTCACCGCGGATAATCAGATAATCATAAGCTGGAATCGTTTCCTTGTTGACAGTGAGGACAAGGCTGGTTCCGTCAGCAGAGAACCCATAGGAATAAGAACTGGAGTCAATTTCGATATATTGATCATTCTCTTCATCGGAGTAGTGGAACCAGACGTCACCAATGCCGTTGGTATCGTTACCGCTGATGCCAAACTCGTAACCATTCAAAGTAATCCACAAGATATTACTGTAGCCGCTTTCAGGGGTGCTGGTCAGGGCGCTTTGCATGTTCCCGGAGGCAGCCAGGGTGACAATTAGGTTGGCGTCGTTTTCCTTCACCGAAAGACTGGTCAATTCAAATCCGGGGCGACCCTTTTCGTCGGCGGAGTCATCGGTATCATCAAGTTGCGTTATCGTGTTTGAGGACAATCTTCCGGTCATGGTCGCTGCTTGAAAAACACTGCGGCTGGTGTAGAGGGTGACGGTTTCAGTGTCTTCACCTACTATAGTCGCTGTGAACGAATCTGTGCCCTGGCTGACCAGGGTAATCGTGGTCTCTGTTTCACCCGCATCTTCCCAACTCAGAACCAATTTCCCCTCGGAATTGATAGAATAGCTTGCATTCTCAGTGGTGTTGTCCATAAGTTCCGTGATGACAACACTGTTATTATCCCCTGAGAAGGCGATGGTGCTGAAAGTACTGGTGTACCAGGTCTGGCCACTGATCATGTCCTCGGTGAAGGCCAGATCGGTTCCAGGGCCTGGATCGTCACCGTTGAGAGAATCCTGATACTCTAAAGCCTCTGCCTGGCTGTAGTAGATTCGACCGGTTCCGGTGTCGTCTCCGTCATCCGCAACAATATTGATGGCAAGGTAGGTCGAGGTAATGTCTGTCACGGTGATGCTTGAAGTGCCACCGTCTGATTCTGTTGAACTCAAAGTGAGACCGTCAAAGCTGAGAGCTTCAGTGTCACCATCGTTTTCATCTTGCCAGGTAAAAGCACTCAGATCTTCAGCGAATTGCCAGGATTCCAGGACGGCATCATCATTGTTAACTTCATAGAGGGTATGGCCGGCCAGAATGCGTGAGACCAGGTAGCTTTCTGCTTTTTCCGTATCAAGGTAAAGTCGTTCGATGTGGTTGTCATCCTCATTTTGCATTTCGATGTAGTAAGAATCCCCATCATCCACAACCAGCGAGAGGATGTAGTTTTCAGTTTCACCATTTTCAGTGACTGCCAGGGTGACGATCGTCTCATCGCTTTCAGTTGTTGTTCCCAGGGTGACAGAAGCGCTGCCGCTTTCCGTGGCTAATTGGGCGGTCCAGCTGACCGTTGACAGTTCACTGGAGTTCTCACCGGTAGCGAAGGTCAGGCTGTTGTAGACAGGCTCGCCGTCGTAACCGACGTCAATCAGAGCATTGCTCGCCAAAATTGTGCTGATCTGATGTGCTTCAGCGTCAGCGCTGGTGACAAAGGCCCCGCCATTATCAGTTACCGCTGTTTGCACAGCATCCAGGAGCGCTGCGATTTCTTCCTCTGTATCGGGAAGGGAGGTAATGCCGCTGTCTGCCAGATCTTCAATAATTTCAGCATCTATTGTGATGCCGTTGCTTGGATCCCCATCTTTATCAAGGGATTGCAGAATTTGTGCAATCCTGGTATCCGTTTCCTGGATGGTTCCGCCGTCTTCGAGCTTCTCAGCGATAATTTCTTTCAATGGAACGCTGCCAAGATAAAAAGTGCAGTTTGCACCGCGCTCAAATGTAAATTCGCCATTTTCGCCGGTCACTCCCGACACAGAACCACATTCGTAGTCGATGCCGCTGACAGCCGAATCAACATAATATGCGGTTCCTGTTGCTGGCGAATCACTGCTACTGGAACTGCCGCCACCGCCGCAGCCATTGAGAATGGATAGCGAGGCGATAACGAGAAAAATAAAACACTTATTCCGATACTTTTTCATTAGTTTAGGTCCTATTTTTGTGTAGATATTGTAGTTTTTAAAAATATGTCCCTTGATAATCTGTTGCATCTAAAAAGAAATAGATGTATTTTTTCACTATTGAAAAATGTAAATTTTCCAATAGTGAAAAGGATTATCGCTATTGACGAGTATTTTGGTAAACTTTTCATTTTGATCTGGCCGGATCGTTAAAAACAGGGAATTCTTTGCACGCTATAACAGACTTTCCTTAAATGGTATTGATTGACACGTATGTTATCTCTTTATTAGAAAAAATCCAAGAATTCTGCCTGGGTTTAAATTAGCTGGTTCTCAATGAATTTTATTTTCCGAGTGGCCTCATTGAAATTCCCTTACTATAAGGAATGTTAAGCCTTTTAATATCACTTTGTTGCCGAGAAGGTGTCGGATTTTTCTAAGTTTGTATATTGTCTGTTACATTAAAATGATGCAAAAAAGAGTAGAATCTTTGCTACAGGAAATAAATATTTTGCAGGTGAAGTCAACCGGTAGTTCTTTCCCACCGCCAGCTATCCCTCTTTTCAAGTCAAAGAATCCTTAAGCTCCTGGCAACGGTTCTGAACAGCAAGCTTGTGCTTAATACTGCACGGGCCGACAGTCGAGAGGCTATGTAGGGAGAGGGTATCGGCGGAACGAGGTTCAATCGCTACCCAACCTATGGATTTTTTAATTCATAGTAATTGAGTGCACACCAGGAGAGCTGTAGCCCCGGCTGTTTGAGATTGGGCGGCACCTTATCGATAATGTCCAGAGCCAATCAGTCGTAGTGTCTCAACGGGGAGGCTTAATTCTGCTATTGCCAAGAGTTCATTTAAGTGTCCCATTCCTGTCTCGCTTCCACTATAATCCCGACCCATGCTTGATTATTTTTCCCCCGACAGTATCGACCAGATCCGTTATGCCATTGCCCAGGCCGACGGCAATGAGGTTTTTGTGCTCGGCCAGACTGATGCCGAGCGGCGTATCGTGCAGGTCGAGGTCTTGGCTCGTGGCTCCGAAAGTGCGGTTCCCGCCATTTTGCAGACCTGTGGATATGGGGATATCGTTATCCACAACCACCCTTCTGGGGTGCTTAAACCCTCTTCTGCGGATATCGAGGTTGCCTCTCAATTCGGGGCTTTAGGGGTCGGTTTCTACATTGTGAATAACTCTGTGGATAATGTGTACAGGGTTGTGGAAGCGTTTGCCGACAAGGACCGGGAGCTGATTACTCCCGAGGCGGTCGGGCAACTGCTCGGCCCCGACGGGATGATCGCCTCCAAGTTGCCGGACTACGAAGAGCGGCCCGAGCAGCTGCGCATGGCCTTTGCGGTCAGCGAGGCGTTTAACCGGGAGCAGCTGGCGGTCATCGAAGCCGGAACTGGAACCGGCAAAAGCTTGGCCTATCTGGTCCCGGCCCTGCTCTGGGCGCGAGCCAATCGCGAGCGGGTGGTGGTTTCGACCCGCACCATCAACCTGCAGGAACAACTGATCCGTAAAGATCTGCCGTTTTTGGGGCGGTCCACCGATCTTGAGTTTTATGCGGTTCTGGTCAAAGGGCGCAGCAACTATTACTGCCTGCGACGCGGTGAAACTGCTGGCCGGGAGCCGGGTCTGTTCGATCAGGATCTGGTCGAAGAGTTTCAGCAGATCGCCCGGTGGGCGGAGACCACGGCCGACGGCTCGCGGGAAGACCTGTCCTTTATTCCCAACTATCAGGTCTGGGAAGAGGTTTGCTGCGAAGCCGATCAATGTGCCCGGGTCAAGTGCGCACACTACAGTCGCTGCTTCTTCCATAAGGCCAGACGCCAGGCGGCGCGGGCCGATATCCTGGTGGTCAATCATGCCTTACTGTTGTCGGATCTGGCCCTGCGCCAGCAGACCGATAATTATTCGGCGACCGCGGTGCTGCCACCCTTTGAACGGATCATCCTTGACGAAGCCCACCATCTGGAAGATGTCGCGACCAGCTATTTTTCGTCCCAGGTGACCCGCTTTACCTTTGCCCGGGTGCTGCATCGCCTGCGTCATCCGCGCAAGGCCAACCAGGGCCTGCTGCCGCGCTTTTTGGATCAGCTTTCCAAAGAGCTGCCGCAGACCATGGACGAGCTGTACCGACCGCTGCATGCCGAGATTGAATCCCTGCTGGTCAAGCGCCAGCAACTGCTGGAAGAATCCCTTGATGAATTACAGGGGATCGGGGAGTGGCTGCCGGGTGCCCTCGGCAAAAAGGTCACCGACAAATTTGAACTCAAACATCGGGTCATGCCCGATTTTCGGGAAAGCCATCTTTGGGTGGAACTGTGTGAACGGGTCGAGCGGTTGCGCAAGGGCTGTCATGAGTTGGCCGAAAAACTGGTTGGCCTGCTGCGCCTGTGTGAGCCGTTGCCGGATGCCGTTGCCGAAAAACTGAATTCGACTATGGTCGATCTGGGCGGCATTGCCGGTCGCCTGGAAGGCCTGGCGGCCGACCTCGGCTCATTTCAGGCCGCCGCCGACACCAGTTGCGTGTGGATCGAGATTCGCGAAGGGCGGGTCGGCCGTGGCAAGGGGCTGATCACCAGTCTCTGCCAGGCGCCGCTGGAAGTCGCCGACAGCCTCAACAAGGCCCTTTATCAGCGTTTTCGGACCCTGGTCATGACCAGCGCAACCCTGGCTGTGGCCGGAGCCTTCGGATATTTCCATTCCCGGGTCGGTCTCGATCGGGTTGAACCGGGGCGGTTGCGCGAGCTGGCCTTGGAATCACCCTTCGATTATCAGCGCCAGGCCCTGGTGGCCATTCCTACCGACCTGCCCGAACCGGGGCGGCCGAATTTTGCCGCCGCCGTTCGCGACGCGGTAGAAAAGGCGGTGCTGTGCAGTCAGGGGCGCAGCTTTGTCTTGTTTACCTCTTATGCCCTGTTGCGCCAGGTGCATGATGAACTGGCCCCGGTGCTGCAGGCGCAGCGGCTGCATTGTTTGCGCCAGGGGCAGGAGAACCGGCACCGGCTGCTCAAGCGCTTTGCCGAAGACGAGACCAGCGTGCTGTTCGGGACCGATTCCTTCTGGGAAGGGGTCGATGTGCCGGGCCGGTCTCTTGAGCAAGTTATTATCGCCCGCCTGCCTTTTAAGGTGCCGACTGAGCCGGTCCTTGAAGCGCGCGCCCAGGCCATTGAACAGCGCGGCGGCGACCCGTTCATGGAATACACCGTGCCCCAGGCGGTGATCCGTTTCAAGCAGGGGTTTGGCCGGCTGATCCGCCACCGCAATGATCGTGGCGTGGTGCTGATTCTCGATACCCGGGTGGTCAAGAAAGGCTACGGGCGGATGTTTCTGCGCTCCCTGCCTCCGGCTCGGACCATACGCGGCGACAGCCACGAGGTGTTCAGGGCGATCGGGGATTTTTTCAAACCGGAGCAAACAGACTAAGGGGGTGCTGATGATGAAAAAGCTGGTTGGACTGCTGATCGGGGTGCTTTTGCTGAGCGGACTCTGGGCCTGTGACAACAAGCAGCAATATCTCACGCCGTTGCGTCCGAATGACGTCATCCTGGCCTTTGGCGACAGTTTGACCAAAGGAGTGGGGGCGGCTCCGGAATTGAGCTATCCCGCCCAGTTGAGCCGGCTGATCGCGCGCAAGGTGATCAACGCCGGCATCTCCGGGGAAACCAGTGGCGAAGGGGCACGCCGTCTGCCCGGATTGCTGGATGACGTAAAGCCGGAGCTGGTGATCATTTGCGAAGGCGGTAATGATATCCTGCGTAAGCAGGACCGCGGACAGTTACAGGAGAATCTGCGCCGCATGTACGAAGCGGCCCATCAGCGGGATATCCAGGTGGTGATGATCGCGGTTCCGCAAATGGGTCTGCTGGCCAAGGATCTGGAACTCTACCGCGAACTGGCCGACGAACTCAAATTCCCCCTGCTGGAAGATCGGCTGGGGGAGCTGCTCTTTGACCGCACCTATAAAAGCGATGCCGTCCATCTCAATGCGCAAGGATACCGGAAGCTTGCGGAAGCCGTGGCCGATCTGTTGAAAAGCCGCGGCGCAATATAGCTCCGAAACGGTCAATCTGTTGTGGTGAAAGTGACTCAAGTTCAGTGGGTTAAGTGATTGACAAGCGGCTGGGCTCGGCTATTTTTAAAGGAAAGAACGTGCTGAGCAACCTTTGCACAAGGAGGGCCCTATGCCGCAGGAATTCATTCATCAAGAAGCGATCAAACAGGCTGTTGAGAGTGCCAAACAGATCATGTGCTTTTATCGAAAGGCTGCGGATATGGTTGCGGATGAAGGCGGAAAGAAGGTCTTCAGCCGCCTGGCCGATGAAAAAAGGGCGCATGTCGAACGTTTTTTCCGCTATTACAAAGGGACTGAATTCGGCAGCTTTGACGAATTTATCGTGACTCCCTGCAGCGAGGAGGCCGCGGTCGTGAAAGAGCTCGGCGGGATTATTAGCGCGGAAGTCAAAGAACGCAAGGCGCGGGAGATCGCCCTTGGCAAAGAACAGCAGATGGAACGGATTCTGCGCAGCAAAGCGAAGAATATTGTTGATCCAGGGGTGCGGACCGTTTTTGAGCAGCTGGCCCAGGAAAGCCAAAAGCATTTTGCGGTGATTGAATCGGAATACGCCCGGTTCATGGGCATGCCCCATGAAACCGATATCGATACCTACGTGAGGGAATAGCCGTTTATGAAGTTTCTGTCCGTGACGGTCTTTGTTCTGGCGATGAGTCTGGCTGCTACGGTGACGGTATCCGCCCAGGACAAGATCGAGGCCGAATACCAGCGCATCATTAACGAACGTTGCAGCCAGTGCCACACGCCGGCACGCATTGAGCAAGCGCTGGAACAGGGTGAGAATATCGATGAAATCATCACCAAGATGATCCGCTTCGGGGCTCGACTCGATGATCGTGAGGCAGAAGTCATGGGAATCTTCTGGACCGCGCAGCAGGCGACGATAAAGAACAAATCGGCCGCATCGCCTCCGACTCAGGTCGATCCTTTAGGGGAATATCGGGCCATTCTGGAGCGGCGCTGCACCGGCTGTCACAGCCTGGCACCGGTGGACCGGGCCATGCGGGACGGACGTTCTCTGAATGAATTGCTGGATCTGATGGCGGCCCGCGGAGTGATTATTAGCCCGGCGGAAAAGAGTGTGCTGGGGACCTTTTGGGGGACTCCGTTCAAAGCGGACCTGCCACAATAAACTGAAATCATTAACCTGACAATTGATTGCCGAGGAGGGGGATATGCGGCGGATTAAAGATTGGCCGGCGGACGAGCGTCCGCGGGAGAAATTACTTGCGTCCGGAGCCGAAAAACTGACCGATGCCGAATTGCTGGCATTGATTATCCGTACCGGGGACGGTTCCGGGAAAAACAGCGCAGTCGATTTGGCGCGGGCACTGCTCAGCCGGTTCGGTTCGTTTCGACAACTGGCCACAGCCAGTATCGGCGAACTTTGTCAGCAACCCGGAATCGGTCCGGCCAAAGCAGCAGAAATCCAGGCGCTGTTCCAGATCGGCCGGCGTTTTGCCGATCAGCGTTTGCAGCCCGGCCAGCCTTACCGCTCATCTCAGGATGCCTTCCTGCATTTCCACGAACGACTCTGCGATTACCGCAAAGAAGTGTTTGTCGCCCTGCTGCTGGACACCAAAAATCGTCTGTTAAAAGAGGTGCGCATCTCCGAAGGGAGCCTGAACGCGAGTATTGTCCATCCGCGGGAAGTTTTTGCCCCGGCCCTCAAGGAATCTGCGGCGGCCATTCTTTTTGTCCACAACCACCCCTCTGGCGATCCGACGCCGAGCCGCGAAGATATCAATATTACCGAGCGGCTAAAGCAGGTGGGTGAGCTGATGGGGGTGCGGGTGTTGGATCACATCATAATCGGCAAAGGGGAATATGTCAGTCTGGCTGACCGGGGCTTGCTCTGAAAACTGTCAGAAGGCTGAATCGCGTAAAGCCAGCACTGGATGGGTTACTCGATCTCGTAATCCTTGATCTTGTACATCAGTGAGCGCAGGCTGATTTCCAGAAGCTGGGCGGCCTGGGTGCGGTTCCGGTCGGTTTTTTTCAAGGCCTTGCGAATATACTCTTCTTCCAGCCGCCGGGTGGCGACCTTCAGAGAGTATTCTTCCGCGTCGAAACCTCCAGGGGCTGGCTGCCTCATGCGCAGTGCGGGCAGTTCCAGATGCTCACCGTGGCTGAAAATGAGGGCTTTCTCAATATAGTTTTCCAGCTCGCGGACATTGCCGAGCCAGGGATAGCGAGTCAGAGTCTGTTTGGCCTCTTTGGTCAACTGCGGGCAGGGCCGCTTCTCCCGATGGCAGATCTTGGCCAGGAAATGTTCGCTCAGTTTGACGATATCTTCAGGTCGTTCGCGCAATGGCGGCAGGTGCACATCGACCACCGCCAGGCGGTAATACAGATCCTGGCGAAAGGTTCCTTGCTGGACCGCACCCTGCAGGTCGGTGCCGGCGGCCGCAATCACCCGGGTATTGATTTTTTCCGAGCGGGTGGCCCCCACTTTTCTGATTTCACTCTCCTGCAGAACCCGCAACAGTTTCGGTTGCAGTTCCAGGGGCAGGTCGGCAATCTCATCTAAAAACAGGGTGCCGCCGTGGGCGATGGAAAACAATCCTTCCTTATCCCGATCAGCGCCGGTAAAGGCCCCTTTTTTATGCCCGAACAGTTCGCTTTCCAGTAACCCAGGGGTGATGGCGCTGCAGTTGATAGCCAAAAACTGACCTTTGCGAGCGCTTTCACTATGCAGGGCCTTGGCGATCAATTCCTTGCCGGTTCCGGTCTCGCCGCTGATCAGTACCGGGGAATCGGCTTTGGCCGCCACTTTGACCAGTTTGAGCAATTGTTGCATTTTGGGGCTGGAATGGACAATGTGCTCGATAGAAAAGTTCTGCTCCTGCTTCGACAGCGCTTGCTTCAATTGCCGATTTTCAACCTTAAGCTGCTGACGCTCCTCGGCTTTACGCAGGGTCAGGATCACTTCATCGGGTTTGAAGGGTTTGGAAATATAGTCATAGGCACCGCGTTTCATACATTCCAGTGCGGTATCGACACTGCCATAGGCGCTCATCATAATGATCGTGCTGGTGAGCGCGCGGACTTCCGGTTGCTCCAGGAAGGTCAGGCCGTCCATGTCCGGCATGCGAATATCAGAGAGGATGACGTCAAACTTTTCCTTGTAAAGCAGCTTGATGGCCTCGGCACCGTTGGCGGCTTCACTGACCCGATATTGGTGCTGCTCCAAGACCAGCCGCAGCATATGACGCATGGAGCCTTCATCATCAATGACCAGAAGATTACGGAATTGCTCTGCCATGGATTCCCCTCGATAGTAAAGTAACAGTTTTGTTAAGATACCTTTATTTTTGGGAATGATCAATGATCTTCCCTGCGGGGTAGTGGAGGACCTGTTGCTGGCTTCCTTTCTCCCGTTGTGGAGGGCGGAAGCATGACACTGTCACAAGCTCCGATAGATGGGGAGTTTGGGTTTTAGACGAGAACGGAACTGAATTCCATCAAGGAAGCAGTCCTCCCAATTGCGTAGCCCCGATCTCCGCCAGTACGAGAAGCCTTGCTTCTCGTCGGGCGCATTCGACGAAGATGCGGTTCGTAGCGGCCATGCTCCGTGCATAAATGTAACGGCGACCAACCCTGCCGAACCAACAACGACCAGCGCGCAGCTAGATTTCACTCAGAACAAACGAAACTCCCGAGCAATCAAAAGGCCATTTTTTGCCTTCTTTTTGTGGGCCTGGACAAAAAGAAGGGCGGCTGCGGGGCCGCGACCCCGCGACTGTGATTGTGTTCTTGAGATTTGACTGTCAGACCGGAACAGCCCATTACTCAATGAGAGAAACCGTCGGGGCTCGGCCCGACAGCCGACCTCCTTTTTTTTGATCGTAAATAAAAAGGAGACAAAAAAACTCTTTTGATTTCTCGGGATGAGCGGCTCTGTTGTGAATTATCGTGGGTCGCGCTGAGAGCAGCTTTGTGGCCTGGGATTGAGACGGATACCTCTTTCGCCTTCGAAGCATTGCTATGTGGAAACCGAATCGTTGCAGTATGAGCCCCGAAAAAGGCAAGCCTTTTGACGGGGCAACAGGTGGCTGAGGTGATTGGTGCTGCAGCTCTTTGTGGGTGGAATTGGCTGGTTGGTTGTTTCACCCCCATCCCGGCCTTCCCCCATCCAGGAGGAAGGAGAACAACGCGTTGGTGAGTTCCCTCCTTCCGTTGTGAGGGAGGTCAGGGTGGGGCTTGGCTGTTTTCTTACCCCCATCCCGGCCTTCCCCCATCAATGGGGAAGGAGAACAACCCGTTGGAGAATTCCCTCCTTCCGTTGTGAGGGAGGTCAGGGTGGGGGCTTGGCTGTTTTCTCCACCCCGATTCCGAACTTTGACTTTCCCCCATCGAAGGAGGAAGAAGGATAACCCCTTGGTGAATTCCCTCATCCCATTGTGGGGGAGGGTCAGGGTGGGGGGGCTTCATGATATTCGAAATAATCAATTGCGTAATGTCGCCACCAAGCGCCCCGGATGCAGCAGTAAGTCAAGCGCCGCAAGGATATCCCTGGTGACCAGATCTGCCGCCAGGATGGTGGCACTGGCCGCGCCCTCCTCCTGCATTACTGCAATCCCCAATCCCGCTCCGGCCAGCATGAGCCGGTCATTGCGGCCGTTGCCGATGGCCGCTGTTCTGGATGCATCGAGCTGCTGCAGGTAATCGAGTTTGGCCTGGTCTTGAGCCTTGGGGGAAATGATCGACAGCCGACAGGGGATCTCCGCCACGGCCGTGGCAACGCTGCCAAAAGTATCTGCGGTAATGATATGGACTTGCAGCTGTCCGGCTAGCAGCTCAAGACGCTGGCGAACGCCGGTAATGAGCTGGCCGTCATAGGCGAGGGTGCCGTTGAAATCAAGGACCAGATGGTCCAGTTGCAGGGTTTGATAACCGGGGATGTCAATTGTCAGCATAATAGGTGTCCTGGCAAGGGTTTGGGAAACTCGGTACCAATAAACAATTCTGGCTTAATTGGTTGTTCGCAGGCAAGCGCTTGTTGATGCGAGCAGGGCAAGCTCCGGTTGAGGATGAGCTTTTTCCCTGGGCTGATTCAGCCTGATGGCAATTGCTTTTCACTGCTGAATCCACTATTGTTGATTGCTAAACTTCCTAATATCTCAATTGATTCTGGATTGTTCAGGCTGTCGGCTGCGGTGTTTTCCCAGACTTTGTGTCAAGCCGGGGCTCTTTTGCCTTGCCGACGTCTCAATAACTTCAGGATGAATCCAAGTCGGTTGAAAAAAAGATAGCCACAACTTGCCTGCTTTGCAGCGGGAACTGTCAGGAGTCGCGATAATGAATCGAATCTCCCTCTTCTCCTCCCGACGCCTCAGCGGCCAAATCCTTGTCAGGGTTTTACTATTCGGGGTTCTTGTTGTGACGATTGCCACGATTTCCTGCTACTTTTTGGTGTATCACCATAGCAAGGAGCGCTCATTGGCGACGATGCGCCAATATATGGTTGAGCGCAAGCAGATTGAGGATCAGCTTTTTGCTGGGGCCTATCATAATTTAATCTTCTTTCGGGACGAGTTCCTTCATCTATATCTTTCGTCGTTGGATTTTGCGGATGATGAGTTCTGGACGATGTATTTCGTCGATGCTGACGGAGCCACCCGGATGAAGGAGCAATACTTTACCGGAAGCATCGAATCGCACCTGGGACGATCCTGGGGGGTGACCAGTTTTATCGGCAACAATCAGTCGGTCGCTTCCCACGATTTCAAGCGTCGGCTTCTCATTGCTTATCTTCTGGTGAACCGCTACGGTCCGGCCTGGGCTGCCCAAGGGGTACTGCATGCCTCTTACCCGGAGAATGCGATTACCATCTATTCCCCCGAGGCTCCCTGGGGACTGCAAGCCAAACCGGACCTGCCCATGAACGAACTGGGCACCATCAAGGCGACCCTGCAAGCGGAAAATCCCGAGCGGAATCCGGTGTGGACGGGACTTTATTACGACGAGACGGTTGGACAATGGACCATTACCTTTGAACTGCCGGTGGACTACCAGGGGCGCCACTTGGTGAATCCCAGTCTGGATCTGAACTTGACCGCTATTATGCAGCGGCTCGACAATGATTCCCAGGCCGGCACCTATTCCATGATTCTCAGTAAAAATGGCTATCTTATTGCTCATCCCGGCAAACTCAAGGACGAACTGAAACAAAAAGGGCAGCTGTCGCTGGATAAAATCGGTGATCCCGCTCTCGATCGCATATTTCATCGAATAGCGCTGGAAAAACCGGATGCGGACGGCATTTCCGTGATTGAAGATGTCCAGGGAGGCAACTACCTGATCGCCGCTGCTCTGACGGGGCCTGACTGGTGGCTGGTGACGGTCCTTCCCAAACAACTTATTGCCCATGAAGCGCACCAGACTGCGCGCATTGTCCTGCTGTTCGGGTTTCTGCTTTTTGTGGTTTATTATGTCACGGTTTATCTGGTGATCGGCAAACAGGTTAAAGCCCCCCTGGCCAAGCTGCAGCAGGCCATATCCCTGGTCGCGGCCGGAGATTACCAAACCGTGATCCGCTCTCCGCAGCAGCTCCCTTTGGAACAGCAGAATGAGATCGGTGGGCTGGCTGGAACCTTTCTGGAGATGTGTCGTAAGGTCAATGAGGTTCAGACTAATCTGCAGGGGCTGGTGAACAGCCGGACCCAGGAGTTGGAAAAGGCCAATGCCCAGCTCAGGGAGTTGAGCCTGCTCGATGGTTTGACCGGCATTCATAATCGCCGCTCCTTGAATCGGGATATCGAGGCCGTATTCAATCAGGCGCAGAACAATGTCGAATCCTTTTTTCTGCTGCTGGTTGACATTGACCATTTCAAGGCGTTCAACGATATCTACGGGCATACGGCGGGGGACGAAACCCTGCGTGCGGTGGCCCAGGTCATTGCCGCCACTATCCGAAAAGGCGATCGTGCCTATCGCTATGGCGGTGAGGAATTCGCGGTGATTTTCAACAGCGCCGACCACGCCGCTGCCCATATCTGCGGCGAGCGGCTGGTCGAGGCGGTTCGTAACACGGAAATCCTTCACCGCGGCAGCCCCCACGGAATCATTACCGTCAGTGCCGGATTGGTGGGGTATTCCTCCCGTTTTCAGTCGGTGACCGAGCTGATCAATGTGGCCGATGCCTGCCTTTACCAGGCAAAAGACTCCGGCCGCAATTGTCTGCGGATCAATCTTGCTGCTGACGACGGCCAGACTGGTTGATTGTTCAGGCTGACTGATCCCCCTGCAACTCGTTTGGCAGCCGTTGCAGGAATGTCTTGATGGCTTTTGGCGAGGTTAGATGCAGCACCTGTTTGGACTGCGCTGCCTCGGTGATCAACTGCCGATACTTTGGCGTCAGCTTGCGGTGGCAGAGCCACAAAACCCGGTAGCTGTTCAATGATCCTTTCCAAATCGGGCTATCTTTGGGCCAACCCTCTGGGTTGACAAATATTCCTTTGATGAGCCGCTTAGTGATCCACCAGAAATGCCTGGCCAGGGGGAGATCGATATAGATTAAGGTATCAGCGGCGGCAAAGCGCTGCCAGGCAGAGCTTACGCAACCAAAACCGTCAATGATCCAGCGAGGTTGCTGCAACAGTTCGGCGTGGATGGCCAGGTACTCCTGGTGTGGAACCTCGCCGCCGCCGGGGCGGTATTTAATTTGATCAAGGGAATGGAGCGGGAGCCCGGTCAGTTCTGCCAGTTGCCTGGCCAGGTGGGATTTTCCGCCGCCGGCATTACCGAAAATGGCGACTTTGTTCATGTTCTTTCCTCCTTGGTGGTTCGCCCAAGAAGCAAAAACACAAAACCCGCCTCTTGGGCGGGTTGATAAACGATCTTTACGTCAGTAAACCCACCACTCCTATGGAGTGATGGTAATAATCAGCTGGAAAAGATGTGATGGGTTTGTGTTCATGAAAGTATTCTGGCGCGCCAGGAAGGTGTTGTCAACGGGAAAGTCACGTGCGGGCCAGGTTCAGTTTTTTCCGTCTCTGCGCAGCACGGGGTCCTGTTTGTAGTACTCTTTCAGCACCCGATAGAGCTCAGGAGACTGTTCGATCAGCAAGCGTGGCTGATCAAAGAACTGTTCTGTCGCCACGGCAAAGAATTCGGCGGTATTGGTGCTGCCGTAGGCGTCAAGGAATGACTTTCTGCCCTGCCGGGTCTCCTGTTGCAGGCGCTGGTATTCTCGCGAACAGATCTCCACCCAATCCCGGTATTCAGCGCGGTCGCGCAGCGGAGGGGTCCCGTCAACAGTGCCGTCGAGCATGTCCAGCTTATGGGCAAACTCATGGTAGACAACGTTGTGGCCCAGCTCCGGATGCCGCCCTTCGCGGAGGGCCGCATCCCAGATGATGATCACCGGACCATGCAGGAACGCCTGCCCGAGAATTGGCTGTGTCGGACCCACCGGAGCTGTAGTGGTTTCAAAAAAGCCCTGCTGGCGGGGCGGTGGCACCACGGTTGTTGGATAGACGACGATGGACTCGACATTCCGATAATAATTGTGTTGCAGGCCCAGCAACAGCAGGCAGGCCTGCGCGGAGATTGTCACCCGAATTTCATCGGTCAGTTGCAGCCCGCCAACCGTTTCCCAATGCTTTTCCGCAATAAACACCTGAATCAAAGCATGCAGATGGGAACGTTCATCGTCCTCCAACAGGCCATAATGGGCAACATTGCGGCGGATAATGGATTCCCACTGTTCAGGAAAAGGGCTTGTGGTGAGTTTTTTGCGCCGTCGATCGGTCAACCAGTTAAACAATGTCTGTACTCTCTTGATGAATGCGGTGGAGTGCCAATCACTCTTTGATATAGCTGCAACAATAGTCGGTGACGGTTTTGATCTTCAATTGAAACTTGGCGTTGGCCGGTACTTCAAAGGAATCGCCGGCTTTGATGGTTTGCCAGTCGGACCCAGGCAGCCGAATCTCCAGGTTGCCGGCCAGAATTTCCATCAGCTCTTTGTCTTCGGTGCCGAACTCATATTCACCGGGAAGCATGATTCCTAATGTCTTGCGCGTGCCGTCAGCAAAAATGACCGCCCGGCTGGTGACTTGTCCGTCAAAGTAGATATTGGCTTCCCGAACGACTGATACATTGTCAAATTGTGACATCGCAGTTTCCTTTATTTTTGAGGTGATCGTAAATATCTGAGTCTTCTGTTGGTGAGGTTATCTGCGACTGTTTTCTAATCGATCAGAAACAAAAAAGCCAGAGGAAACGATCCGACTTTTAAACCGCTCATTTATCCAGCCAACATGTCAGGGGCGATGCTCCCCTCACAAATGCGGGCGACCGGCCCGGTCATGGTCGCGAAAAAGTCCGTGGAAAAATTAATAGTAAGATTCCCGCCCGGCATATGCACGGTGATATCGGCGTCGCAAAGACCCAACTTGTAAGCGACCGCTGCTGCTGCGGTGCTGCTACTGCCGGAGGCCAGGGTGTAGCCGGCGCCTCGTTCCCAAATCTCAATACGAATATTCCGGCGATCAAGGACCTGCATCAGCTGGACATTGGTCCGGTTGGGAAAGCGGGGATCAATTTCAATCAATGGACCATACTTGCGGATAAGTTCGGGGGAGACCTGGTCTGCCAGGATCACGCAGTGTGGATTACCGACAGTTGCCGCACAATATTCCACACTGTATTTGATTTCAGCTGCGGCAAATTCCAAGGCTTCGCGCAGAACTTCGCGCTCTTTTCCGACAACCGGAATCTTTGAGCTCGAAAAGCTGACCTTGCCCATTTCGACAGTGACCGCTTTGCCATTATCCAGAACCTGGCAGCGGACGGGCCCCCCAAGCGTCTCAACAGTAAACGGATTGTCCTGGACCAATCCGTTATCATAGAGGTAGCGGGAAAAGATCCGCAGCCCGTTACCGCTCTTTTCTGCTTCACTGCCGTCCGGATTGAAAATTTGCAGGCGGAAGTCGCAGGTCTTACTGGGCAGGGGACCCAGCAGGATTCCGTCGGAACCAACACCATAATTGCGATGGCAAATGGCTTTAATCTGCTCTGTTTCCAGGGGGCTGACCATCTTCGCCGGAGGTATGACCAGATAGTCATTCCCGAGGCCGTGATATTTGGCGAATTTCATAGCGAATCTTTCGTTTGGCAGATAATAGTTCAATATCTTAATGATTGTTTCCCGGCTTCGCTGGATGGAGATGATTTTCATGCAGATAGTCCAGGATTTTTTCCATTAAGCCATTTATTGATTGGTATCGTTCTTGGGAGGCAGCCAGAATCTCTGTTTTGGTCTGAATGTAGGGACCGTCAACGAGCTCGTCTCGGCAATGCTCAACCAGGGCTTGAGCTGACGCTGGAGTTGTTTCCAGATGAAACTGAAGGCCGATGACGTGAGAACCAATTTGATAGGCTTGGTTTTTACAAGCTTTGCTTTCTGCAATGGAGAATGCATTGGCTGGTAAGTCGAAAGTTTCCCCATGCCAATGAAAGACTTCCAGCTCTTCAGGAAAAGGAAACACGGCAAGGTTATCCGTTTTGATGGCTCGTACCGGGAACCAGCCGATTTCTTTGGTTGGATTAGGAAAAACATCCGCTCCCATCGCATTGACGATGAGCTGTGCGCCTAAGCAGATGCCTAAAATAGGTTTGCCCGCCTGAAGTACCCTGCGGATAAATTTTTTTTCTGTTCGTAACCAAGGGTGGTTTTCTTCATCATTTACGCTCATGGGACCACCCATAACAATGAGCAGGTCAATGCTCTCGATAGCGGGTAGGTCGCTGCCAGCGTACAGCTGAGAGCTGGTTATTTCATAGCCCTTATTTTTGAGCCAGGCCTCTATACTGCCGAGTCCTTCAAAAGGAACATGCTGTAAATAATGTGCGCGCATCTGTCTTTCCGTCCAAGCCCTTCAGGTTCTATGAATCGAGTCCTTCCTCATTGATGGGGGTGGAATTCACCCCAACCCTTTCCTACGAGGGAAAAGGGGGCTATTTTAGGGACCTTCAGTCCCGTCAAAAATGGCTGTGATTTATCGGCCGGGTGTTTTGTCTTTTGTTCCTCTCCTCAAAAAAACTGCCAGACCATTCATTCAAAATTATAGATGATATTAAGAACAAACAGCGCTGACCAAACAACTTGGTCAGCGCTGTAACTATTCTTGTCCTGCTATGGTTTCCAGACCTTGAGCAGAGCCTCGGCCATTTCGGCCGGGGAGTCCGCGACACTGATGCCGCATTCGCTGAGAAAGGCTTTTTTGCTGGCCGCGTCCCCCTTGCCGCCGGAGATGATCGCACCGGCATGGCCCATGCGTTTCCCTTTGGGGGCGGTGGCGCCGGCGATAAAAGCGGCCACCGGTTTGGTCATGTGGTCGCGCACATAGGCCGCGGCTTGCTCTTCGGCGTCGCCACCGATTTCACCGATCATGATGACCGCTTCGGTGGCCGGGTCGGCTTCGAACATCTTCAGCACGTCAAGGTGGCTGGTGCCGTTAACCGGGTCGCCGCCGATACCGACGCAGGTGGTCTGGCCGATATCGCGGGTGGTCAGCTGCCAGACCGCCTCGTAGGTCAGGGTCCCGGAGCGGGACACTACGCCGACCGGGCCGGGCTTGTGAATGTAGCCGGGCATGATGCCGATCTTGCATTCGCCAGGGGTGATCACGCCCGGGCAGTTGGGGCCGACCAGACGGGAATTTTTGCCTTCCATGAACTTCTTGACTTTGACCATGTCCAGCACTGGAACCCCTTCGGTAATGCAGATAACCAGTTCAATCCCGGCATCGACCGCTTCCATGATCGCGTCGGCGCTGCCAATAGGGGGGACGTAAATGACGGAAGCGTTGGCGCCGGTCTCTTTGATGGCATCTTCCACGGTATTGAATATGGGGAAACCGTCAACCGATTGACCGCCCTTGCCTGGCGTCACTCCGCCGACCATCTGGGTGCCATAATCGCGTGCTCCCTGGGCGTGAAAGAGTCCGGTGGCGCCGGTGATTCCCTGGGTGATGACCTTGGTGTTTTTATCGATGAGAATACTCATGATTCGCTCTCCTTAACCGTTGACGGCTTTGACGATTTTCTGGGCGGCATCAGCCATGCCGTCAGCACTGACGATATTCAGTCCCGATTCAGCCAACATCTTCTTGCCGATTTCGACATTGGTCCCTTCCAGGCGGACCACCAGCGGCACCTTGACGCCGACCTGCTTGGCAGCCTCGATAATCCCGGTCGCGATAACATCACACTTCATGATACCGCCGAAGATGTTGACCAGAATCCCTTCCACTTTTTCGTCGGAGAGAATGATTTTGAAAGCTTCCGTGACCCTTTCGATCGTGGCGCCACCACCGACATCGAGGAAGTTGGCCGGCTCGCCGCCGGTATGTTTGATGATGTCCATGGTCGCCATGGCCAGACCGGCGCCGTTGACCATGCAACCGATGTTGCCGTCCAGAGCGATGTAGGACAGGTCGTACTGGGAGGCCTCGATTTCCATGGGGTCCTCTTCGTCATAATCACGCAGATCGCGGATGCGGATATGGCGGAACAGGGCGTTGTCTTCCAGGTTCAGTTTGGCGTCAAGGCAGATGAGGTTGCCTTCGGCGGTCTGGATCAGCGGATTGATTTCCAGTAGTGAGCAGTCCGTTTCAATAAAGGCCTTGTAAAGGTTGCTCAGCAAGGGGACCGCCTGCTTGACCTGGGGTATGGCGAAACCCAGCTTGAACGCAACCTTGCGTGCCTGGAAGGCGGTCAGGCCGACGACCGGATCGATGGCTTCGAAAAAGATTTTTTCCGGGGTTTTCGCCGCAACCTCTTCGATGTCCATGCCGCCCTCGGCAGAGGCCATCAGAGTTACTTTGGAGGTGGCTCGATCGACCAGAAAAGACACATAGAATTCATCAGCAATGTTGCTCCCCTTTTCGACCAGCACCCTTTTAACAACCTTGCCTTCTGGGCCGGTCTGGTGGGTGACCAGGGTCATGCCGAACATGCTGCGGGCGAATTGTTTGACTTCATCCGCAGTTTTGGCAATTTTGACGCCGCCGCCCTTGCCGCGGCCGCCTGCATGAATCTGGGCTTTGACCGCCCAGGGGCCGTCGCCAAGGCGGCGCGCCCAATCGCGGGCAGAATTACTGTTGTAGACCACGTGCCCTTCCGGAACAGGAACACCGAAATTGCGTAGAATCGCCTTTGCCTGATACTCGTGAATGTTCATTGCGTCCTCACATGGTTAGAAAAAAGATACGGGTTCGTTGCCGAATGCCGCAAACAAGATGAATCAAAGACCTGCTAATTAGTTTTCATCCGGAAACGGCTTTTTCCCGCTGTAGCAGTGTCAACCTGCAGGCTTACTTGTGCGGCGTACCGGTGCACGCCTCCGCGCAAGCCTTTGATTTTCTTGCCACAACGGAAAACCGCTCGTTTCCAATCTGAAAACTTAATTAGTCGCCATCCAGTGTTTCCGGATGCCAACCAATTAGGAACTGCCCTGCGTATACCTGAGAGCCACATTGATGTCAAGCCGTCAGGGGGTAGGAAATGAACAAATTAAATCAATGTTTTATCTTGCTGCAAGGGAAAATATAACTGATAACGTATAAAAAAACAAAGCCGGAGAACGGGTCTCCGGCTTTGTTTTTTACTGTTGCATGGGAATGGGGATCCGATTATTTGGTTTTCTCCCAGTCTGCCAGGAATTTGGCAATGCCGACATCGGTCAACGGATGTTTTGCCAGCTGGGTTATGACCGCATAAGGAATGGTACAGATATCGGCACCGATCAACCCGGCATTCAGGACATGCATGGGCGAGCGCACCGAGGCGACGATGATTTCGGTCGAGTAGCCGTAATTGTCGAAAATGGTCCGGATCTGTTCAACCCCTTCCAACCCTTCCTGGCCGACATCGTCGAGGCGGCCGACAAAGGGGGAGACGTAGGTTGCGCCGGCTTTGGCGGCGAGCAGGGCCTGCAGGGGCGAAAAAATCAGCGTGACGTTGGTGTTAATCCCTTCGCTGCTGAACTGTTTGGTAGCCTTAAGCCCCTCGGTGGTCATCGGTACTTTGATGACGATGTTGTCGTTAATTTTGGCCAGCTCACGCCCTTCGCTGAGCATTCCCGGCGCATCCAGAGCAATGACCTCGGCTGAAATGGGACCGTCGACAAGGGCGGTGATCTCGGTGAGGACCTCTTTGAAGTCGCGGCCGCTTTTAGCGATCAGGCTGGGGTTGGTGGTGACTCCGTCAACCAGACCCAGGTCGTGAGCAGCGCGGATTTCCTCAATTTCAGCGGTATCGATAAAAAACTTCATCTGGATGACTCCCTGTAAAAGATTTAATTGCCCTGTGCTTGTTTAAACTTTTTCAAGCATTCTTTAGAGCAGAAGTAATATTCCCGGCCGTGAAAGTGGGCCTTGATGGCATCGCTTTGCGGCAGATAGGTTCCGCACTGCGGATCTTCAACCATGGTTTCTCCCTGGTTGGTACGACTGGGCGGTCGCCTGGATTTGCCGGAACGCAGCAGCAGCCCGGAAAAAAAAGAGTAGACGACGAATCCGAGCAGGGCCAGTAGTAGAAGTTTGATCATAAAGTTACCATGCTTTGTGTAAACAATGAATCCCCTGTTCCGGGGGCAACTTGTCAAGCAACTCCAGCATTGAACATTGTAACTGCGGATGCTGCAGCTGGGGGGCCAGATCGCAAAGCGGGCGCAGCACAAAATGCCGCTCTGCCAGGCGGGGGTGCGGCAACGTCAACTGGTTGCTGTCCAGAATCTGGTTGTCGACAAATAACAGATCAATGTCCAGGGGGCGAGGCCCCCAGTGAACGGTTCTGACCCGGCCGGACTCATGCTCCAGCTGCTGGCAGAACAGGAGCAGTTCAACGGCCGCTAATTCCGTATTGATTTCGAGGACGGCATTCATGAAATCGGGTTGTCCCTGGGGACCACCGACGGGTGGCGTAGAATACAGTGGGGAACTGGCTTTAAGCTGGACCTGTGGGTGTGCCGCCAGCTGTTGCCGGGCTCGTCGAAAATGGGTCAGGGGATGATCGATATTACCGCCGAGGCCGAGAAAAGCTCGACTCTGATTTCGCTCTGTCATAACCTGACGCATTAAAGCACAAGCCGGGAAATAAAATCAATTTGCCAATCGCGAGGATGACATAAATGCAGTTAAATCTCACTCTGGGCGTGACCGATTTGCAGCAGAGCCAAATATTTTACAGCGAAATCCTCGAGCTGGATGTCGACTGTCAGCCGTCGCACCACAGCCGGCCAGCGTTCCTGCTGGTCAGATGCGGCGCAACCCGCCTTGTTTTGCAGCCCCTGGCCGTCTTGGAAGCCCAGCATCCGGCCCTGTTGCAGAATCTCAGTCGCGATACCCCGGGGGTTGGCCTGCAACTGGAATTCAGCTGTCCGGATCTGAGCGCCCTTTTGCACAGGCTGCAGACGCGGCACTGGCCAATCCTCTATGAACTGGACGATCGGGAACATCAGCGCCGCGAACTGTGGTTGCACGATCCCGACGGCTACCTGCTGGTCTTGAACGAGGAGCAGGAGCCGGTCGATCTTCGGTCCTGAGTACAGGCGCGTTAGGCGTACCCTTCCGGCTGACCGAGCATTCCGCGGGTGACCAGCACAATCCCTTTTTCCGTGATCCTGAAACCGTTTTTCCGATCCTCTTCCGGGTCATAGCCGATGACCATTCCTTCGGGGATTTCACAGCCGCGATCAAGGATGGCCCGTTTGATTTTGCAGTCTCGATGGATGATCACCTCCGGCAGGATGACCGCTTCGTCAACGGTCGAGAAAGAGTGCACCCGGACATTGGAAAAGAGCAGGGATTTATTGAGCCTGGAGCCGGAAATGATACAGCCGCCGGCAACGGTCGAATCGACGGCCATGCCGCGACGATCATCATCGTTGAAAACGAACTTGGCCGATGGCAGGTGCATCTGATAGGTCCAGATCGGCCAGTTGGGGTTGTAGAGGTTCAATTCGGGGGCCGGGGAGATCAACTCCATGTTGGCTTCCCAGAAGGCATCGAGGGTTCCGACGTCGCGCCAGTAGGCGCGTTCGCCGGTTTCCTGATCGCGGAAAGGATAGGCGTAGACGGCATGGTCCTTGATGATGGAGGGGATGATGTTCTTGCCGAAATCATGATCGGATTCCGGGTTTTTGCCGTCCCGGCGCAGATTGTCGAACAGGAAATCGGTATTGAAAATATAGTTTCCCATAGAAGCCAGGGCCATGCCGGGCTTGCCGGGGATTTCCGCAGGGTGGGCCGGTTTTTCCTGAAAGCCGATAATCCGTAGATCCTCATCGATCTCCATCACTCCGAATGCGCCGGCCGCCTCTTCCACGGGGACTTCCAGGCAGGAAACCGTCATATCGGCGGCCGATTCCACGTGTGCCAACAGCATGGAACGATAGTCCATGGTATAGACATGGTCGCCGGAAAGAACCAGAACGTACTTGGGGCGTTCGGCGCGAATGATATCCAGATTCTGGTAAACCGCATCCGCCGTTCCCTGATACCATTCATCGGAAAAGCGCTGGGATGCCGGCAGGACTTCGACAAACTCCCCCAATTCCTTTTTGAAATGGCTCCAGCCCCGGACCAGGTGGCGGATCAGGGAGTGGGACTTGTATTGGGTCAGTACACCAATCCGGCGAATCCCCGAATTGATACAATTGGACAGGGGAAAGTCAATGATCCGGTATTTTCCGCCGATATAGACCGCCGGCTTGGCGCGCCAGTTGGTCAGTTCATAAAGTCTTGAGCCCCTTCCCCCGGCCAGAACAAGGGCAAAAGTATCTTTGACCAGGTGATCAACATAGCGGTAGACAATGTGACGGTCGGATTTGTTGGGCATGTTCTCTCCTTGCCGGGTGATAGAAACAGGACTGCAGTCAGCTGGAATCAATCTTTATCAGGTTGTCGAAAAAGTCCATCTCTGGCCTTTTTCAAGCCCGGTGGAGAAAAGTGCGATTTTCTCCACCTTACAAAATCAATGACTTACAAGATGTCATTGATTTTGATCGCTCGTCCATGGGCTCAACAGGCTGTTTTTAACAACCTGTTATCTCTTTATATTAAAGATTAGTCGCATTTATGTGTTCCGGCAACCTCTGTTCCGGGATTTTTCTCATTGGTTGAGATCGTCAGTTGAACGACAGAGACGCGCCCTTGGCCCGAACAGACGGTTGGGCTTATGCCGGTTTGCGGTTGGTCAGGTAGACTCCGCAACTCACCAGAATCAGACCGGTCAGCAAGGACAGGGTCAGGGGTTCACCAAGCAGCCAGACCGAGAGCATGACCCCGCTGACCGGAACAAAATTGATGAACTGCCCGGCTCGGGTCGAACCGATTTTTTGGATCCCCTGGTAATACCAGATAAACGCCAGCACCGTTCCGCACAGGCCCAGGTAAAATAGGCAGATCCAGGCGGACAGGGAATATTTGGGTAATTGCGAGAGCAGCCCTTCGTGCAGAGCGACCGGGCACAGCAGCAGTGTGCCGACCAGGGATGAATAGGTCACGGCTTCCAGCGGGGAAAAACCGCGCATGGCAATCCGCCCGACCAGCGAGTAAATTACCCAGCTGACCACGCAGCCGAAGATATACAGCTCTCCTTTGCCGATTCCTTGCGCAATGATCTGCTGTGGGTGGCCGTGGGTAATGACCACCAGCGCTCCGAAAATTGAGAGCAGGATTCCCGCAAGCTTCGGCAGGGTCAGCTTCTCGCCCAGCAGTAGCGCGGCGAACAGGGCAATGATGATCGGGTTGTTGGCAATAATCACCGCCGCCCGACTCGCTTCAATCAACTCCAGCCCTTTAAAGAAAAAAGCATTGTAGGAGAAAATTCCGCTCAGACCGAGCAGCAGGAGCGGGAACCACTGATTTTTACGGATTCGGGGCAGTCCGCCGGAGGTTCGCAGACAAATCAACACCAGGGCGACGGAAGCGATACTGAAACGGATAAAGGCCGAAGAAAAGGGGGTGGCATAGCTGCCTAGCAGGCGCCCGGCAATAAATGTTCCCCCCCAGAATATGGCCATGAGTAGCAGTTTGAGGTAGGTGGTCAGGTTTGAATCTGCAGGCATGGTCCAATAAGTCTCAAGCGGGTTGGAGGATAATGTCAGTGCCGGAGGTGCTTCCGCCTGTCCAGGTCGCCCTGCCGCTGGCCGGGGAACCGATTGTCAGTTGAATTCCGGCCGGTTTTGCGGCTGCTTGCCCCAGCGTTCGTGCAGAATCAGCGAGAACAGCAGCACTGCGCCACCGATGCTGAGTCGGAGCAGGTCGGCGTCGCGGTTCCAGATCAGCAGGTTGACCACGAGCCCGGCGGGAATCAGGGCATTGTTCATGATCGCCAAGGTTCCGGCATCAACCTTGGTGGCCCCTTTGTTCCAGAAGAAATAACCCAGTCCCGAGGCGATCACGCCCAGGTAGATGAGGATTTCCCATTGCAGCGAGGTGGTCGGCAGCTTGGCCGGATTACCGAACAGCAACCAGGTGATGACGGTGACGACCAGCGCTCCCAGATAGAAATAACCGAAGATTGCCCGTTGTGAAAGGATATTTTTTTCTTTTTCCAGCAGCACCTTGTAGCCGACCTGGCCCAGGGCAAAGCAGATGTTGGCGCCCTGGACCACCAGGAAACCGACAAAAATCTGATCACCGATGCCGTTGTAACGGATGATTCCCGCCCCCAGTACTGCGAGCAGGGCTGTGACCAGATAGCGTGCGCTGAACCGTCCCTGCATGAGATCAAAGATCAGGGTGACATAGACCGGGGTCAGAATGGTGAAAATCAGGACTTCGGGGACGGTCAGGAGCAGGAACGACTGGTAGTAGAACACGTACATGCAGCCGAGCTGAATGGCGCCCAGGGCCATCATTTTGGCGGCCAGTTTAACCGGAGCAGGACGCAGAAACGGCAGAAAAATCAGCGTCGCCAGAGCAACCCGGGTGAGCACGGAAAAATATGCATCGACCTGGCCGGCCAGGTAAACGCCGATCAGGCTGAAAGAAAATGCCCAAAGAATCGTGATAGCGCAAAGATAACCCATAATCCATTCATCCTTTGATACGTCTGCTGCAGGCTCAAAAACACAGAGCCCGAAAGATGTTGGATGGATGAATTGCTGGCGGGCTCTGCTGCTGATCATGCCCGGAGTGTCCCGTTTAGTCAACCTAAAGATTACCAATGGTTGACGAGCCGGATAATGCGGTCGCTATCAGCTCTCGAACGGCTTTTTCTGGGGTTTATTCGTCGTTGAGACCGACCTCTTCGGCCGGGATGATTTCAGTTTCCGCCTTTGCCTGTTCCTGCCACAGCTTGATCCGGGGATGATCCAGCACGGTCTGGACATACTGCCGGGCCAGGGTGGACAAAGGTGGATTGTAGCTGGCAAAGCGCATGGCAACAGGTGCGAACATGCAGTCGGCAATGGAAAAAGAGCCGAACAGCCAGGGCCCTTGGGAACTGTGTTCGTGAATGCATTCGGACCAGATTGCGTCGACCCGGTCAATGTCTCGTTGCAATTCCTCGGTCATGGCGACCTGCCGCTGGTGGGCTCTGCAGTTCATGGGCAGTTGCCCCCGCAGAGCGAAAAAACCGGAGTGCATCTCAGCACAGTAGGAGCGGGCTTTTGCCCTGGCGATGCGGTCGTTGGGCCAGCCCTGGCCGGAGAGAAAGGTTTCGGAAATATATTCGCAGATGGCCAGTGAATCCCAGACCGTTATTTCCCCGTCCAGCAATATGGGAACCCGCCCAGCCGCGGAATACTGGCTGATCGCTGCGGCGGTGTCCGGGGTTGACAGGGGAATGCGGATTTCTTCAAACGGAAGGTCAAACCCTGCGAGCATAAACCAGGCCCGTAACGACCATGAAGAGTAGTTCTTGTTGCCGATAACCAGTTTCACAGCGGCCTCCAGTGGTGGGGGGGGGGAATTTGTACAACAGGCGGAACGAATGTATCAGTTTAGCACTTTTTGTGCATTTGAAAACGATTCTGCTTCAGCAGGATCGGTCAATTTTGTTTAGCCGGTGGTGAGTTGGCGATCGTGACCAGTGGTGGCAGCAGTTTTAGCAGGGCCGTTGAAAAACAGTCTGTTGAGATGGGTCAGCAAACAACCCAGGTGAATTGACCTCATGGTTAAGTCGGGGGTTGTGGATCGGGAGCCGGTGGCAATGGTTGGCCGAATTCGACCCGATTGCGGCCGCGGCTTTTGGCTAGATAGAGTGCCTTGTCAGCCCTGCTGATAATATCCCGCACCTTGTCGTCGGGCTGACTCAGGGCCAGACCGAAGCTGGCGGTTTTGTGGCCGACCGGGGAACTGTGATGGGCCTGGAGTGCTTGGCGCAGATTCTCGGCCATTTCGAGCAGACCTTTGCGGTCGGTTTTGGGGCAGACAATCAAAAATTCCTCGCCGCCCCAGCGCCCGGCGGTATCTGTCTGGCGAGTCTTATTCGCCAGCAGTTCAGCCGTTTCTTTCAGGAATTGATCGCCGACCTGATGACCATGGGTGTCGTTGACTTCCTTGAAATGATCCAGGTCCAACAGGATCACGCCGAAAGGCATTCCGAAGCGTCGGGAGCGGGCCAGCTCATCCTCCAGGACTTCGTCGAGCTTATGGCGATTGGCCAGCCCGGTCAGGCGGTCGGTCAAGGCCAGGGTTTCAAGGATTTCCGCTTCTTTCTCCTTGATCTTTTCGCGTAACTCCAGGGCGATGAGATCTTTGGTTCGTTTTCCGAGCTCCTGGGTCATATTGCTGAAATTATTGCTTAACCGATCAATCTCCCTGATTCCGACCGTACCCGGCGGAGCAGTTTCAAAAGCGGCGCCGAGGCCACCGGTCAGCTTGGACAGGTTTTCGATCGGTTCCGCAATCCGGGCCGCCAGCCTGCTCGATTTATGCTGCAGGTAAAGGAAGAAGGCCGCGTAAAAGAACAGCATCGCAACTATGGCACCGATCCCGATCCGTTTACTCAGCGCATCAAGCGCATAGATCGGGGTAAAGATGGCTGACTTGTCAACCAGGGTGAGCAGTCGCCAGCCGGTCGCCGGGACGATCTCCTGGCTGACCAGGTACGGCGTCCCGGCAATCGTCAGTTCTGCCAGGTCGGCCCGGTTCAGAAACAACTCCTTGAGGGCTGCGTCAATGGGCAACTCCTTGTTGCTCAACAGGTTGTATTCGCCGCTCTGAGCCAGAACCGCCGTATCCGCCAGGGATGTCCCCTGGGTTTTCAGCGGCGGTAACCCGAGTAGTTCTGCTAGCTCGGCCGGGATCGCCAGGATCGAGCCATTCTCCTCAACCATAAATGCCTGCGCGTTCCACGGCAGTTGGAGATCGAGGATCTGCTTGACAAAGACATCAAGGGTGACGTCGACACCGCTGACCCCTTCGAGGAAATCGCCCCGGTAGATGGGGACGACATTGGAGATCATCCAGCCCTGGCCGGCCGGGTCCAGATAGACTCCGGTCCAGACCGGCAGCCGTTGTGGGTTGTGGCGGGCATCGGCCAGATAATAAAAGTTGAAGGCGGTCAGGTCGAGGGCTGGCCCGAACTGCTCGGGCGCATTGTCCAGAAACGGATAGATGCGGACCATATTGTCCCAGGTATTAATATACGCTTGGGTAATGATCGGGCTGGTCTGTACCACGGAGATCAGGATGTCATCCAGCATTTCACTGCACAGCGCCTTTTTTTTCTCAACGGTCCCAATGGAGGTTGAGGCCGAATAATACAGGCTGGCGCCGCCGTTGTTGTTGGTTTTGTAATAGGCCCCGTTGCGGTGAACGGCAAACCTCGGGGTGTCGTTGGGAAGAAAGCAGCTGTCCGAGTTAGCAAAAAACTTTTCATGATCCCGCTGCAGGATAGCGGCATAGCGGGAGACCTCCTGCAGTTGGGTGTTGATATTGTTGACTTCCCGGCGGGTCACGTCGCGAAGATGGTGGCTGACTTCAGTGAACAGAGTTTGCTTGTTGTGTTCTGAGATATAGGCATTGATGCCGAAGTAAAGCAGCACCAGCGCCAGCTCGATAATCAGGATGGGAACCAGGGAACTGGTCAGCGCACTTCGATAAATAAGTCCCTGCAGGTTTTTTGAACTCATTCGAGGCATGCCGATCCTCATTGGTCCTAAGGCTGGCTGATTTTCTCGGCCGCTTGCCCACCGAGCCTGCCGTCAAAAGTCCGGAAAGCGTGATCCAGCGGTCTCCTGACGGGACATGGGGAAATAGTCTGGCGAAAGTTTATCATTTATGTCGGGTATTTTCAAAGAACTCTGCTGCCGGTTGGCGGCAAAGGGGCCAGGCTTTGTCGCAGAACAGCAGGAGTCCTTGAATTATTCGACTTCGGGAAGAGAAATGGCCAGGACTGCTCCGGCGACTCCCAGCAGCGACAGCAGCAGAATAATGGTGCTGATGGATAAAACGGTACTGAGCGCACCGCTGAACCCCATGATCAGCAGGATGATGCCGATCATGCTATTACTGACCGAGACATAATCGGTCCGTTTGTTCCCTTCGGCCAGGTCGACCACGTAGGTTTTGCGACCGACTCGGACCCCCTGGTGGGCGATGCTCAGAATGAAATAGACGGCAGGCAGCAGCCAGGGCAGGGCCAGCCAGCCGGGTTGGACGCTGTCGATCAGGTAGACGATGATCCCCAGAATCGCTGTCATAATCGCCGCGGCAATCATCACCTTGCGACTGGAGCGATCGGCGAACCGTCCCCAGAATGGTGCGGACAGCAGGCTGGCCGCACCACTGGCCAGAATGAACAGGCCGAGCAGGGAGACCGGAGAGCCCAGGTTTTTTTGGGCCAAGACCACGTAATAAGGAGCGGTCAGTGCGGAACAAAGGAGTAGCGCACGGGTGATGACAAAGCGCCGGAACGGTTTGTCGCGGCGGAGAATGTCAATGCGTTTGATGGCCTCGACCAGGGCATTCCTGCCGCCCTCGGTGGCACCGGGGAATTCTTTGATGCGGGCATAAACCAGCGCAGCGAGCAGCCACAAGGCCCCGGCAGCGATCAACATGACCGCGTAGTTGAGCGGGGTCAGCGTCTGGTTGACGCTGAACAGAAACAGTAGCCCGAGGCCGACTGTCACCAGGCCGGAACTGCTGGCGGACCAGCCGGTAACCTGTCCGCGGCGGGTTTTTGGGATGGTTTTCCCGATGACATCCTTGGAGGCGACCGAGCTGAGCCCGCGGGCCAGACTGAACAGGGTGAGCAGGGCGATGATGCACCATCCCGCCAGCGCGCCCCGCAGGGTCCAGGCCACAAGCCCGATACTGACCATGGCTGCTGCCTGAAGGATACTGCCGAGTATCCAGACCCCTTTGCGGATCTCCTGTTTGCGGATAAAGCCGGCGATGACCAACTGGGGCAGCAGCGCGCCCGATTCACGAATCGGCACCAGGAAGCCGATCAAGTATAAAGGGGCATGGATCGTTTCCATAACCCAGGGGAGGACAACTTTAGGATTGGCGACCGCATCGCCGAGCTGACTGAAAAAATGGCTGAAAACCATCAGCAGAAAATTACCTGGCACAACCTGACAGGCTTCATCACTGATCGCTTTGCAAGCTCTGGCGTCTTCTTCACCAACCAGTTTTTCGTAGATGCTTTGGGCAAGTTCCTGTTGTGGCATGGAGAAAACCTTTATAGCTCCGGTGCAGAGATAACCTGTTCTTATTTCTTCATTCGTTGTCATCCGGAAACACTGGATGACAATCATTAAGTTTCCAGATGGAAATTAATTCGCAAGCAAGTATAACAGGCAGGCCGTTGAAAAACAGCCTGGATAGCTCATGATCGATCAACCATCAGCAATAACAGGCCTTGATCTTACTGCTTTTGTCGAGCTAAAGAGTCTTTGGGGAGGGGTTTTTAATAAAATTTATCTGCATTGTCGAAAGACGGCGTATGGTCTGCAATAGCTGGTGACAGGGAGCACAGGTGAAAGTGAAGGGTCTGCGGTTCCGGAACTGGAGCGGGCCGGTAAACGGTGGCAGCAGGCTGCGCTGAAGGAGCAGGTCGTGTGTGGTGGAGCTCCTTCAGGACGTGAGTGGAGTCGTCAGATATCGTCCTTTTTGACATCTTCAGCAGTGACCCAGACTAGATTTTCTTCGATCTCGCCGGTGCGGATTTTTTGTTCCGCAATGGCCAGTAGGCTTGATTTGCTGGCCTGAAACTGTGACATCGGATCGGTTTCGCCATTGTCCGGATCGATGGTGCGCAATGCTTCCAGTGACATACGACAGAAAATGCTTTCGTCATCAACTTTCGCCCGGTAGGAAACACCGCCGTCAGGGGACATGACAGCCGGACCGCAAAAGAAAATATTCATGGAATTCTCCTTGAACATGGCCGGTTGGATACCGCCACGGGGTTAATATTGGTCATACATATCATAAAAGTAGATCGGATGATAGCAGTCATCGGAGCATCTTTATATCCTGGTCATGTTAGGCATTTATAAGCGGTCCGGGTAGATGACAGGTGGCGAAACTGCCGCCGGATGTCTGTCGGGATCTGCTCGCATTCCTTGATCCATTTTTTATTATCCTGAACGAAGCCGAGTGATTCCCGCTGGACAGCCAACACCCAGCGCCGGGTGGCCGCATCGCCGCGGCTATTTCCTGCATGATTTCAAAATCCTGTGGGTTAAATTTTTTTGGTCCACATGAACTGATGAGCCTCTTTCTTTTCCAAGGCGATCGGTCAGTGCCATTGTCTGAATAATGCATGGTCGTTTTTGCGCTTGTCACTGCAAACCCTTTCTGGGTGTTGCCTGCTCCTCCCAGTTTTATCGCGGCAATGAAAAGCTGAAGATTGTCCCCTGCTTCTGCGAAGAATGAAAATTGACTTTTCCACCGAGGATTTTCTCACCGAAAAACTTCATTGAAAAGGTGCCGATTCCCCGCCCGACCTGCTCTTTGGTGGAGAAATTTCGCTGGAAAATACGCCGGGCAACCTCTGCAGGGATCGTTTGATTATTCCAAACATGAAAGGTCAGGTGTTTGGGGTCCGCCTCTGACCAGACGCGGACCGATCCCGCCGACTCTGTGGCTTCCAGGGCATTGATGACCATGTTGCACAGGACCCGCAATAATAAGGAACTATCCGTGATCACAACGGCGTCCGTAGCGGCTTCGGTAAACTGAAGAGACTTGCCCTGGGCCGCCGGGTGGGTGGAGAAAAAGTTTTTTAATTCCTTCAACACTTCTGCTGCGGATATTCTGTGGTGCAGGGGTTGGTAGCTGCAGGATTCGGTTTGGGTCAGGCAACGCTGAATGGCGATTTCTTTATGCAGGCGAACGGCTGCCTGGTGCAGATTTTTGGCCAGGGGAATCGGCGTTTGCCTGACCAGAAGCTCGCTGGCCCCTTCCAGGGCGGCCAGCATATTGTTGATATCGTGAAAAAAGGTCCGTTCCAGGGCGGCCCGCTGTTGTTGCAGGGTGACATCCTGGAGAAACAATAGGAGGAATCTTTCCCCGTCGATCAGGATCGGTTGGGAGCGGACCTGCAGTGCAAGATCGATCTCCTCATCGCCTTTTCGGGTTGTCAGAGCACAGATTCTTTCTACCGGCTTATTCTGCTCCAGGCTGGAAACGATGGCGATGGCCGCCCCGCAACTCGAGCACATCTTGGTGGTTCCGCAGCAGGCGGATTCCTCCTGGACATAAGTACATTGCAAAGCTTCGCCCGGTCTTAGGCCCAGGGCTTCGTCAGCGGACTCAAGGTTGAGCATTTGTAACAAAGAGTCGTTGACCGCCACAATCTGCCGCTGTTCGTTCAGAACTGCGAGCAGACCGTTGATGGAATAGAGCAGGCCACTGACCACCGGGTGTGCGCTGAGAATTTCAATTTGCGCCGCCAGTTTTTTTGAGCCCGCTTTTGCGGCCGGAGCGAAAAAACTTTTCATAGCATTCTCCCTCGGTAAAAGGACTTGCTCGGACAGAGTTGTCGAGAAGCATGGTCCTGCCAGCACCCCTGGTGTTTAAGCGTTAGGAGCGCGTCGGCCGGGATGGGCATGGGAGTGGGTGAGGAGGCGGTCTTCTGGCCAGTCAAAAAAACAAAAAACCGCCCCTGCTTTGTTCAGCAGGCTGCGGTTTGGCAAATGTTTCTCAAAGCTGGTCTCTTCATGGCATCTCCTACCCTCAAAAACTACTGCAAAAGCGGATAAATATCAAGAACAGGAGATTTGGCAACCGTCGCTTGGGGGCAGGGCGCTGTTTCAGAGTGCCGGATAAAAAACGGCCAACCATAGGGTCAACTGATCCGGATCAGTGCGGCTGACCCGATGCTTGACATGAGCCGGCAGCAGCAGATAATCACCTCGTTTCAGCTCCTGCTCACGACCATCTGCAAACTGAATCGTTGCCGAGCCCTCCAGCACCATGACCCATTCGTGTTCTTCCTGGTCGTACCAGCCGGATGCCGGCGAACTTTGCCCCCTGGAGACAATCCTTTCAATGCGCACCATTTTTGAGTGAACCAGCTCCAGGAACTCTTCTTCCGCCAGCTCAACCGGTAACTTGTCAAAAATATTGCCTATCATAACATTTCCTGACTGTTTGGAACCCGCTCAACCCCGGCTGTTCACCAAACTGGCCAAATCTTTCCGACTGCGCATCCCCAGCTTATCATAAACCCGCTTCATGTAGGTTTTGACGGATGATTCCGAAATATCCAGCTGGCTGGCGATATCCCGGTAGGTCATGCCGTTCAAACTGTGCTGGAGAACCAGAAATTCCCGGTCGGACAGTTGCAGCCGGATGCTGTCGGGAAGAGTAATCTGCACCGGTTCAGGCTGGGCAACCGGCTGGGACGGACTCTGCTCGGCAAACCATTGTTGAATGCGCCAGCGGTAATAGTAAAGGCTCAGTGCGGCCAGGTTCAGGCAGATCAGCCCGGTCAGGGCGATACTGCCGGCGTATTGCTGCAGGCTGGCGCCGAGCATCTGACCACCGCTGACCCCGAGGCAGAGGGTTGCCAGGCCGAAACCGAAAGCGCGAATCGGGTCGTTAAAGGAAAGTAGATAGACAATAAGAAACAGGTCGATGATCCCCTGACCCGCCTGCATACTGAACATTGCCCAGTTTACCGCCAGCGGTTGGCGGGTCTGCAGCAGGATAAAGGCCAGCATGGCCAGCAGGATTCCCCCCATCAGGGAGAGTTCGCGGTTGCTCTTGACCAGTCTTGCACTGGCGCTGACCGTGCCGATGTAGAAAAACAGCTCCAGGCCCGGGGCTATGGCCTGGTCAAGATAAGCCGGGTACATAAAGCTGTACATCAAACCGCCGACCAGATGAAAGAGCAGGATAAAGGGCAGAAACAGCCAAAGTTCTCCCAGGGCGGATTTTCCTCTTTGCAGCGCTTGGGCAGACCGTGCTTTGGGTTTCAGCAGCAGACTGAGCAGGGGCAGGCTGAGCAGCGTGAAGAACCAAGGTGAGTTCTGTGGTTGAGCCAGCAGGGCAAATAGCACCAGATTGGCCCCGACCAGGCCGATAGCTGCATGACAGACAGGGGTTGCCGACTGCCGCAGGCGAGCGCAGGCCGCAACCGCCACCAACGCTCCGCTGAATCCCAAGGGCATTCCGATCCAGGGGAGCGCGGTGCCGAAAAACGGCAGTAGACTGGTTAAAAGTACTGTAAGAACAGCACCGTAGGGGAGTAACCGCTCCAGTTGTTCCTTTGAACAGCGATAACCGAGCAGAAACAGGCCCAGCACATGAGGCAGCAGAAAATAGAATGACAGCGCCGGCAGCCCGTTTGCAGAAAGCAGTGGGCCATCCATGGGAACGGCCAGCAGCCAGGTAACAAAGGCGGCAAAAGAAAAAACTGGAGAGCAGTGTTTGGCAGGCATAATTGGAATCGTGGTTGATGTATGTTCAGTATTTTTCTATCTTTTTAGTGGAAAGTTGACAAAAAGTCGACTTTATTTTCCCCTATATTAATGTTTGTTTAGGTCTCAATACAAAACCGACAGGTGAAAGGAGATCTGAACATGCTGAAGATGGGTTACAAATTGTTTACCTTAGGTCTGGTGTTGTTTTTGGCCGGACTGTTGGGGTGTGACGGTGGAGACAACCACACCAGGGACAGCGGAGGCGATTCTAACCTGTCCACTGTCACAGGGGGAGTGGCGGTCGACCCTTACATCATCGGCGCCCTCTTTTTTGAGGACAAAAACAATAACGGTATTCAGGATGAGGGGGAGCAACTCTCCACTGTCACTGATGAAAACGGGTATTTCAGTTTTGCCGAGCCGATCACTATTGGCAGTACGCTGGTGATGAAAGATACCGGTACCCATCAGGGGCTGCCCTTCACCCTGATCCTGAAACGCCAGATCAACGCCGAGGATGCTGGCCAGGTGGTTGTTTCACCGCTGACCACTTTATTGGCCTCCGGACTGAGTTCGGCTGAACTGTTGACTTTGCTGAGTGATGCCGGGTTGCCCTGGGTCGCCCAATTGCAGCAGGCTGATCTGTCCAGCAATCCGCTGGCGGCCATAACCGGCCTTTCCGCCGACCAGCTGACCGATGACGACCTGGCTCTGCTCCGCACCACTTTCGTCGCTTATTCCGTCATGGAATTCATTCATCGTTTTCCCCACCGGGAACTAACCGCGGAACGGGTTGCCGACACTCTGGGCTCCGAAGCTTTTTCCCAATTACTTTTTGAAACCGTCGAACTGCTCTGCAGCCGAAGCATGCTCGAGGACGCGGACCTGGACCTGGCCGGGCATGCCGCCGGAATGCCGGCAATGACCATGGATGATCTGGCGGCAACCATTCCCGCTATTCTCTATTGGTGGACCGGGCAATTCTATGAGGATCTGATCAATAATCGCTATGATTTTCCGGTTATCGACGACGTTTCCGAGCAACTACGCGGTTTTGTTCTGGACTTGGCCCCTTATAATTATGCCTTGCACCGGTTGGACAATCCGGCCGTGACTCCTGCCGATTTTCTGGCAGCCGATCTGCTTCCCCTGTCCGTCGATTCCTACGTGATGCTGGCCAATGACGGCAGTCATGGCGTTCGCCTGGTCAGCAATGAAATTTCCCTGTCGGAAGAAACCTTCCAGGATCGCTCTTATGTTTTCGGTGACGCCGTGCTGCACTTCTCCGCAGCGGGTGACTGGGCGGCCATATCCGCTGAAGATGGTATCTCCGATCTGCAGCAGGGAACCTGGTCCCGGACAGGCAATGACGTTCAGCTGGTCGATAATACCGACAGTTCTGCCTATACTCTGACCCTGGTCGGCGAGTGGCCCGAGTATCTGCGATTCATAACGACTGATCCGGTTTTTGGGGATGAGCGAGCCGCGGTTGTTAATGTTCCGCTGGCAAAAATCCGTCAGTTTGAGAGTACCGATCTAGCGGGGCAGACTCTTTTGATTGATGACGATGATTGTTCGTGGTTGGACTCTTTTTGCGGCGGGCGGGTCGTCTTTGGTGCTTACGATGCCAACACAGGCTCGGGAACGGCGACCCTGTATATCTTTGACACTGAAAACACCGCTCCGGTTGCGGCCGACTGGCGCTTTGCCGATGATGATGCCGTTGTTATCGAGACGGCGGATGAAACCAGTGAACTGTATTTTTACGGGGATGACGGCAATGTTGTGGTGGTAACTTCCCAGGGCGATACCGCCAATGACGTTGCGGCCGAAAGAATATTTCCGCCAGACAGGCCTGATACGATCGGCAGCGGGGTCTTCTCCGTATCATCAACTGTTGGCGAAGAACTGACCCTGTACGCCAATAATCAATACCTTTGGAGTGATGGTTCCGAACAAGAGAATGGAACCTGGGGCTATGACAGCGCAACTGGCGAATTGACCCTGTCGAGCGGTGGATCAGTCCGTGTCCGTATATGGTTCTATGATGTCTCCGGGCCATCAACAACCGAATTTCCCTTTTATTACGAAGATTATGCCGGAGGAGTTGCTGTCGAATCGGGTTTCGACAAATTGATTTATAAAGAAGCAGCGCCGCTTCAGTCTGCAAACCTGGCCTTGCATAAATCGGTCAGCGCCCTGACCAATATCCAGCAGGGACTTCCTGAAAATGTGACTGATGGCGATGTCAATACCTGGTGGTACAGCTATCAGGGCGTAAACAATGTCTGTCAGTTTGTTGTTGATCTGGGGGCGGAATACAGCATCGGTGAGGTTGTCCTGGGGGTTCTGCAGACCGAAGAGATGACCCTCGAATCCTCCCTCAATGGAACGGATTGGACATTGCAACACCAGCAAAGCGGACTTTGGCTAACCTCGACCGGCCCCGACCTGCTTTTCTCAGTGCCGTTTTCGGCTCGCTATTTGCGCTATACCGGGAGCAACGCACAAACGGCCTGGATCGGGATGAAAGAAATGGAGGTGTATGCACCAACATTGCGCTGAACTAAAACGGACCCGGCAAAAGTCGGGAGGAGTTTGATGCAATTTTTCCAAAAAAGTACGGTGGCAGGTGAATTCAATTTACAAGTACACCACTTCGGGCCTCATCAAAAACTGCCTGGGGTGTAAGATGCGTCTGGGACATGGTGGATTCCTTTCTGAAGTATTGGTTGCTCGCACTTCCAACACGACCAGTAACTCCATCATGTCCTGCTTTTTTGCCCGCCGCGCGGGAGGCGCACTTACGAGTAGAATCTACCGTATCAGGGAGTCCCGTTGTCTGCCATGTGAGTCTTTATTGCCGATATATATTGATTGGTCAACTCTTGCGTCTCATTGAAAGCCAAGTCCAAGGCGGGGTGGTTTTGTTGAGGTTTTGACTGAAGGCTCGCCCCTCTGTCTTTCTCAATAAATATCCGGTTAAATTCATTAATTTGATCTGTGAAATGGTTAAACATATCAGAAATATTCTCTGAACTTTCCCCTTTAATAGATTCAGAATTCCGGATTAACATTTGGAAAGAATCCTCTACTCCAAATAAGCCATTTTTTGAATTTAAAATGTTCTGCTGTAACTCTTTATTGATCTCAAGTCCTTCTTTCAGAGCTTGAATTTCTTCCCTTATAGTACCCTCAAATTGGGGAAAGTTTTGAATTTTTCTCTCTTGTTGGTCAATGTAATCACTCGTTTTTTGAGACTGAGATGAACGAATATCGGAGAGTAGAATGCTATATTCTTCTTTTAATCCATCGCTCATTGGCAGCTTTAAAATGGCTTGTGCAGCCACCTCGTAGTCGTAATTAGTTCTGAACAGAGCATAGCTTGAATTGAAAAAGTTCTTAGAAGCTCCTACGGCCACATCCATTGTTCCTGTTATGGTAGCAAGATCTTGCTTGGAAAGTTCTTTAGATGCTTTTACTTTTAGCTGTTCTAGCTTTCTAGTTAAATAATCAGTTTCATGGATATCTCTTGATCTTGAAAGCTCATGGAAATTCCAAGTTCCAATTTTTGTTACACCAGAGTACATGACAGTTATCTCTTGTGTCGTCCCCTCTGGGAGACCACAGAACAGTGGATCTCCTGCTAATTCTTCCCGCACGGCATCCCACGATTCAATAGCAAAGGTAGGTGGGTTTCTAAGATTTTTGAGAAACTCATCGTTAAACATTCCATCATCAGATTGTTCAAGTGTGTCAACAAATTGATTTCGTTCTTCGTCTGAAAGCGTATGAGCATATATCTGAAGATTTAGCATGAATTGAGATTTAGATGAAAAGTTAACTGTATCATCCTTACTCTCTGTTGCTTTTTTATCAATGCGATCAAAAGAATCAGTGTCGAGTTTTACGCTAGTAGATGCTGAGCCTTCAGTTTTGGTAACAAAAGGATTAGTCGCTTTGTTGGTGTTGATTGTGTTCATTTTGATTAGTCCTCCATGGCTATTTTAGTAGCACAGCTTTACATACCCCAGCTCCCAAACGACAACCAAAAGGTTAAGAGCACAATTATATCGGTCAATGGAACGGAGTGGACGTCGCGACACCAGCAGAGCTGACTTTGGCCGACGACAGCCAGCCCCGACCTGCTTTTCTCAGTGCCGTTTTCGGCTCACTATTTGCGCTATCCCGGGAGCAATCCACAAACGGCCTGGATCGGGATGAAAGAAATAGACGTGTTCGCTCCGTAACGGCGCGTTGTTCTATAACGGGCTCGGCAAAAGTCGGGAGGACTTTATCTGCAGGCAGGCACCGCCATGCCGGGAGCGGTGCCTGCCTGCGGTCTTAGCTCTTGGTTGCGATCACACTGACCAGACCCTGATCGTTGCTCATTTCGATGGATTTGAAGCCGGCTTCGGACAGCTGCTCAAGCACCCAATCCGGGGCTAACCTGAGCTTGCGGTAAAAGCTTTTGTGGCATCTCCACTGATCGTTTTCCTTCTTATAAACCAGGTCATGGACCTTGACCGTTTCCGGTTCATATTCGAGAAAGCAGGTCATGATGCTGCTGTTGTCACTTTTGACCGGGATAAAGCGTTCGAGAGCTGATAGCTCAACACTCAGGTCCCGAAATGTGGCTATAAAACGGCCATTTTCTTCCAATGAGGCGAAAATTTTGTGGAACAGTGAGCAGACCGTTGCTTTGGAATCGAGATGCAGCAGGGTATCGGTCATGCAGACGATCAGTTCCGCCGCAGTGGTTAGGTGTGTGTCGAACTGAACCAAGTCGTCATTGACGATAGTGATGTTCAGGTCATCGGCGTGATCTGCCAATAGATTGAGCAGCTTTTGACTATTATCGATGGCTGTGACCGTAAACCCTGTCCGGGCCAGGGGGATGGACTGAAATCCACAGCCTGCGCCGAGATCAATCGCGATCCCGGAAGAGACCGGTTTGATGTCATGGTGGTTGAAAAAAGCGCTGTTTTGAGCAAGGGCGTTGGAAAAACCGCCAAACATCCAGACGTAGACATCCGCCAGGATCTCATCATAATGTTGTTTGACTGTTGCCATTGATCTTCTCCGGTAAAAATTAATCGTCTATCCGGGTAAAGCAAAGGCCCTGTGACAAGGTGTTGCGAACCGGACAGTTCTCTATTGCGGCCAGCAGGGTCTGCTGTTCCTGTTCCGTTAAAGAGTCGGGGAAGACGACCCGGTATGCAAAGGTCGGTCGATTCGGTGAACTGCGATCAAGGGAAACCGAAACCCTGACTTGGGAAAGAAGAATTCCGGTCTGTTGGGCTTTCATGCGTAGCGTCATATTCATGCAGCTGGCCAGGGCCGCTTCCAGCAGTTCGTGCGGGCGAAACCCCTGATTGCTACCACCTTTGTCGCTGGTGGTATCGGCACTACTTTCTTGTTCACCATTGGTGAAGAAAGTCAGATAATCCTGACTTTGACTCTCTGTCTGAATCATAAAAATGCCTCTAACCCTGACAAAAAACTATTGCAAAAACGGAAGCGGTGACAACGGTGGAGATATTTGGAAGGCGTGGCAAAAGGCAGGTTCTTCTTCTAGCCTGATACACCCCAATGAGTCTATTCATGCATGTTTATTTTGATTGAAGATAAATGCCAGCGCTATACTAACCTGTGTTCAATGAATTGCAAACGGATTTCTCAGTTAGGTTGGTGGTTATGCTCTCCTTTTTTCCATTTTTGCAAACACATCTCCTGCAGTTTTTTCTCACCTGCAGCATCGCTTTTGCCGCTGCGGGCATGGGGGGATCTTCAGGTTCATGCCTGGTTGATGGAGGGGATTGTGCCTGTCGGTGCTATGACCTTTCTCTGGCAAGCTTTTCACTGACAGGTCCCGGTTGTTTGACAGGGGTGCTGCGAACATTGAATAATAATTTTCCGGCATAACCGATTTTTTTACATCCAGCCCGAAAGCCGCATTTCATGATACAGCAAAAACCCATCGTTGCCGATTTCCATATTCACTCCCATTACTCCCGCGCGACCAGCAAACAATTGACCCCGGAATATCTGGACTACTGGGCCCGTATCAAAGGGATTCATGTGGTCGGCACCGGCGACCTGACTCATCCAGGCTGGCTGGCCGAGTTGAAAGAAAAACTGGAGCCGGCCGAGGCGGGACTGTTTCGGCTCAAACCGGCTTATCGGGGTGTGCCCGAGGAACAGGAATGCCCGGCGCCTGCGGGTGAAGTACGTTTTCTGCTCAGCGGAGAGATCAGCAACATCTATAAAAAAGACGGTCAGGTCCGCAAGGTCCACAACCTGGTCTGTGCCCCTGATTTTGCCAGTGCTGAGACTATTCAGGACAAACTGGACCGTATTGGCAATATCACCGCGGACGGCCGTCCTATTCTCGGCCTCGATTCAAAGGATCTGTTTGATTTGTGTCTGAACAGCTCTGAACAGATCATGTTCATTCCGGCGCATATCTGGACACCCTGGTTTTCAGTATTGGGGGCAAAATCAGGGTTTGACAGCTTGCGCGCCTGTTTTGGTGAGCTGACCCCGCTGTTGGCCGGAGTGGAAATGGGCCTGTCCACCGACCCGGCCATCAATTGGATGTGTTCTTTTCTGGATGATTTCACCCTGCTGGCCAATTCCGATGCCCATTCGCCGGAAAAACTGGGCCGCAACGCCAACCTGCTGGCCACCGAATTGAACTACGCGGCCATCCGTGACGCCGTTGTCGGTGGTGGCGAGGAATTTCTTGGTACCATCTCCTTTTTCCCTCAAGAAGGGAAATATCATTTTGACGGACACCGTAAGTGCGGGGTCTGCCTCGATCCGGTCGCCACCTTGCGCAATAACGGGATTTGCCCGCACTGCGGCAAACCGGTCACCGTCGGCGTGGCCAATCGGGTGGTGCAACTGTCCGACCGGACCGATATCCTGCAGCGCCCCAACCGGAAACCCTTTCATTCACTGATTCCTCTCAAAGAAATTTTCGGGGAATTGCTGGGGGTAGGAGTGAACAGCAAAAAGGTCAGCCAGGCCTATCAAGACGCTATCCGCAGCTGGGGAACGGAACTTTCCATTCTTATGGATCTGCCTGTGGATGTCGTTGAACGCGAAGGGGATGCGCTGTTGGCTGAAGCGTTGCGGCGGATGCGGGCCGGAGAGATTCTGATTCAGGAAGGATATGACGGTGAGTATGGCAGTATCCGAGTTTTTGCTGCCGGTGAAAAAGAGCGGTTTTCAGCCCAAAACAGCCTGTTCATGGCGTCTGCTGATGGCTCTGCAAACCGCAAGCGCGCCCTGCTGACCTTTGACCTGAATGAGTACCGGCAGCTGGTTGAACAGCTGAACGAACGGAACGAAACTGCTGCCATGCAGCCGGCAGCGCCCGGGGCCAGACCGACGGCGGATTTTGCCTTTAATGCCGAACAGCAGGCGGCGGTGGCGCACGGAAAGAGCCCTGCCTTGATTCTGGCCGGTCCCGGGACCGGTAAAACCCGGGTACTGGTCAACCGCATCCAACGGCTGATTGACAGCGGCACCGCTCCGGCAGAGAACCTTCTGGCCATTACCTTTACGAATAAGGCGGCACAAGAGATGCGGGAACGTCTCAACCTGTTGCTGGGACCTGCTGCTCAAGCAATCACAGTCGCCACTTTCCATGCTTTTGGGTTGCAGGTCCTGCGTGACCAGCTAGTCAAAACTGGCCGCAGAGCGGATTTTTCTCTGCTTGATGAGGAGGAAAAGGAGTTCATCGCCCGGCATTTTCTGGGGTGGGACAAAGGCCTGCTCAAAGAGCGGCTGGCCTTGATCAGCCAGGTCAAACAATTACAGCTGGATCTGCCCGCCGCTCAGGATAAACCCTGGTTCAAGGCCTGGCAGGAGATCTTATGCAAACAGAACCTGTTCGATCTCGACGACCTGCTCTATCAGCCTTTGCAGTTGTTTGCCGCTGAGCCGGAACTCCTTGACCAATATCGTGGGCGTTTCCCATGGTTGCTGGTGGATGAATACCAGGACGTGAATCCTGTCCAGTATGCTTTGATCCGTCAGCTGGCACCGAGCGCAGATTCCAACCTGTTTGCCATTGGTGATCCCAATCAGGCGATTTATGGGTTTCGCGGGGCCGATATTCGTTACATTCAGCAGTTTTCCACGGATTACCCGCAGGCCGCGGTTTATCAGCTGAGTCAAAGCTACCGCTGCCCAGAGCCGGTGATCAGGGCCTCCGGACATATTCTGCGCAAACCGGGGGATGCCACGGATGTGGGCTTTTTGTCCGGAGTGCCTTCGCAGGTCAAAATCAATATCGATCATCATCGCAGTGACAAGAGCGAGGCGGAATTCGTGGCCCGCACCATCGAACAATTGCTGGGCGGCATGAGCTTTTTTTCCATTGATTCTGCAGTGACCAGTGGTCATGCGCAGGGGGAAATCGGCGGCCTGGCGGAGATTGCGATCCTCTGCCGGCTGGGCCGACAGATGGAGGTGCTGGAGAAAGCGCTGCAGGATCACCATATCCCCTACCGCGTGGTCGGCGAAGCGCCGTTTTTCCGTTGTGAACCGGTCAAATCGATTCTGCAGCAATGTCAGGCGGTCCGCCAGCCAGATAATCCATTTCTACGCCAGCAGGTTGTGGAACGTTTCGCTCTCAGCGAACAACAACTGCAGCAGTGGGGCAAGTTGACTGATTCGTCTGAGCTGGTCACCGCTGTGGTCGCGGCCCGTGCGGATGGGACCGTCCTGTTGGAAGACCCCGCTATCCGCCGCCTGCTGGAATTGTGCAACGAATACCCGCAACCGCAACGGCTGCTTGATTACCTGGCGCTCGGTACGGTTGCCGATGATTACAGCTCCAAGAGCGAGGCTGTGGCGCTGATGACCCTGCACGCTTCAAAGGGACTGGAGTTTGATGCCGTGTTCATTCCCGGTTGCGAACAGGGATTGCTCCCCTATGCACTGTTTGAAACGCAGCGGGCTGATGTTGCCGAGGAGCAACGGCTGCTCTATGTCGGAATGACCCGGGCCAAAAAACGCCTCTTCCTGTCCCACGCAGATAGCCGTTTTCTGCTTGGAAAAGAGTACCAGCTGTCGCGCAGTCCGTTTCTGGACCGGATTGAGTTGGAGTTATTGGCGCAAACCCGCCAGGAAAGCAAACGGAAGCAGCAGCCCGCAGCCGAACAGTTGTCGTTGCTCTGATGAAAGGTTGGCAATAAAAAGCGGGTTCCCAGGGGGGGCGAAAGTCCTCAAAACAGACCCATTCAGTCGGCGATGCGGATGCTCGCCCACTCGGTTCGCGGGATATACATGTACTTCACCTTTTCACAGCCATCGCATTTGACCGGAACCTGAATCAGACCGGGATCATAGGGGACCGGTTTAGCCGGGGCGTTGTCGATGAGCAACTCACGGCCGCATTGATCGCAGGCCAGTCCGGTTTTTCTTCGCTCCTGCTTGCGTTTTTCGAGGACAGCGTCGTTGTGTTGGGAGAGGGTTTTCATGGGGGCTCCTTGTCATGCTGCGGATGAAAGGACATTATACACAACTTGTCTGCAGTGGAGGAGGAGGGGTGTTTCACCCCCATCCCGGCCTTCCCCCATCAAAGGGGGAAGGAGATATCTTCTTTCGCCAGTAGGCAGGCTTAGTCACCGAGCAAAACCGTCGGGTCTCGACCCGACAGCCGACCTCCTTTTTTTTGATCGCAAATAAAAAGGAGGCAAAAAAAACTCTTTTGATTTCTCGGGATGAGCGGCTCTGTTGGGTTTTATCGATGGGGTGTGCTGAGAGCGGCTTCGTGGCCTGGGATTGAGACGGAGACCTCACTCGCCTTCGAAATATTGCTATGTGGAAACCGAAGCGGCGCAGCATGAGCCTCGAAAAAGGCAAGCCTTTTGACGGGGCAACGAAGTTTCTGGGGAGATTGTGCTGCGTTTCAATGTGAATAGCAGCAGTTCTTCCAAGAACGAAAAGACAAAAGCTGCATCAATTCGACTACGGTATCAATTCCGCAGGCCTTATCTCCGCCAGTACGAGAAGCCTTGCTTCTCGTCGGGCGCATTCGACGACGGTACGGTCAGTTGCGGCCATGCTCCGTGCTTAAATGTAACGGTAACCAACCCTGCCGAATCAGCATTAAACAATACGCAGCTATTTCATTCCCGGAACAAACGAAACTCCCGAGCAATCAAAGGCCATTTTTTGCCTTCTTTTTGTGGGCCTGGACAAAAAGAAGGGCGGCTGCGGGGCCGCGACCCCGCGACTTTGATTGTGATCTTGAAATTTGACTGCCAGATCGAAGCAGCCTGCCAATTAAGCAGAGAGAGCGGCTTCGTGGCCTAGGATTGAGACGGAGACCTCTCACACCTTCGAAGCATGACTATGTGGAAACCGAATCGGCGCAGCAGGAGCCCCGAAAAAGGCAAGCCTTTTGACGGGGCAAGAGGTGAGCGTGGACAATTGAAGCTATATCTATTGTTCAGGTCGAGCGGACGCATCCCATGTTACAACCCACGTCCAGTCGCTAAAAAATGAGCCCAGTCTGCGCGGTTGCGTTGTTGTGCCAAGGCCACCGCTTTCTGGTAATCATAAGCCACTTTGATGTGTTGAACACTCCAGCCCCGGCCGCAATTTTCGATCATGGCATACGTGGTATGAGGGCTGAAACTTTGCATGGAATGCCGCACCGGGGTGTCATCGGTATAGGCCGGCAAGCCGACACTCCCCGGATTGACGATCAATTGCCTGGTGCTGGTGAAGACCGCTCTGGCAATATGGGTGTGCCCGCACAGGATCACCGCTTCCTGGTGTCCGTTTAAAAGTTGCAGGATTTCGCGATCAGAACGCAGGCCGGGCAAACCGCTTTCAACGGATTCCAGCAGATAGGTCATGTCATCATTGGGAGAACCGTGACACAGGTAGATCTCGTCCGTCAGGCGCGTCTCCCCGGGCAGGTTTCTCAACCAGTCCAAGGGCTCCGGTCCCAGCTCCTCCAGAATAAATTGCAGGGTTGGATTGGCTTCGATCTCGGTCTGGCTTGCTTCAGCGATCTGCCGGTCCTGATTGCCGGCGATGGTAACAAACTCGTATTCCCGCAGCAAATCATAGGTTGCCCGAGGAGCAATCGGGCCATAAAGAATATCGCCCAGATTGACTGTTATATCGGCATTGCGCTGTTTGATGTCCGAAATGACGGCTTCAAGTGCGAACAGGTTACTGTGGATATCAGATAAGATGGCAATGCGCACGGTGTCCTCTGTGGTTCCTGTTCGGGTTTGGTGAATTCAATCCATTCATGCCGGTTTTTTCGGCTGCCAACAGGGTGGCGGCTCGTCAATTTGGGCAGGGCGGGGAAGCCGTTTTACGTCTTGCCAGCCATGAAACTGGAGCGGTTAGCACCGCAAAGACCTGGGACAGCCCCCGTACGGGGACAGTCCCGGTTTTGCTTGCAGCTGCTCTTAAACGAGCGCCATTCACTACTGTCCCAAGAATTGCCTTTTGGCAAAAGAAAATCAAGAACGAAAATCGGTCTTTCAGGGCAAAGTATCTGTCCAAATTGGGGAATGCCAGTACCAGGCAATCGCCTTTGACAGGCTGTTGAACCCAGAGATGGACTTTTTCAATAGCTTGTTAGTTGTCATCTGGAAACACTGGATGGCAATGATTAAGGTTTCAGATTGGACACTAGCTAGTGTCCATCCGGAAACTCCGGTGGGGTACTGTAATGTTTCTGATCTGGAAACCAGAAATTTTTCGCAAGGTCAAGGAAATCAAGCATTTGTGCGGAGGTGTAGTGCTTTGCGCCGCACAATCAAATGCGTCGATTGCCGCCGAGATTGCGGAAAAGGGCGGTTTCCGGACAGAAACTAGTTAGTCTTTTATTGATCAGAGCAGTCAGGTGTTTTGACCGTTCGAAAGAGTCCGGATTTAAAGGTTGTGGCTCCGTTGACCGCGATATATTCGGTCGGACAGACCCGACGACAGGCCTGGCAGGTTCCGCAGCCCTCTGCAGCCATGGTCGTGACATACGCCACCTTGAGGTTCTGGCCTCGTCCCAGAAAAGTCAGTTTGTTCCTGGATATTGATCGACACATGGAGACACACAATCCGCAGAGAATGCAGCCGGGTTGGGGTAGTTTGACGGCTGCGCTGTCCTGACTGGCCGGTTGGTCCTGCTCGTTGGCCGGGGCTCGCTCCAGAGCAGCGAGCTCCTGCAGCATTTCGGTCACGGCAGCATGGGGAAACGGTCCGCGCCGCAGTAGTAGTGCGGCCGCCAGTGAGCGGGCCCGGCGAATCTCTTGCGAATCGGTCCTGATTTGCAACCCTGGACGGCAGTTGAGCAAACAGGCGTGCTGCAATATCCAGCGGCCGTTTTCCTGGCGCTCGACCAGGCATAAGCCACAGCGTCCCTGCACCGGCAGACGCGGATGGTAACACAGGGCCGGAACCGCAATGGCATGGGAGACCAGAACAGCGAGCAGTGATTCTCCCTCGGGGGCTGGTAGTTCCCGATGATCGACATGGATGGTTATTGAACTCATTGTTGCGTCTTCCTTGGTTTGGTCATAATGCAGGCATGCGGGCAGAGGTCAACGCAACTGTGGCAGCGCACGCAGCGCTCATCGTCAAACTGATAGCGTGCCGGACCCCGGCCTGGCAGCAGGGTGATTGCCCCGACCGGACAGACTTTATAGCAGACCAGGCAATCGGTGCAGGCCGCTTGATCAATCTCGAACCGGATCAGCGCATGGCAGACTCCAGCCGGGCAGATTCCCTGACTGTGGGAGGCAAATTCCTCGGCAAAATAGTGCAGTCCGGTCAGCAGCGGGTTAACCGCCGATCGGCCCAATCCACAGCGGGAGAGATCCCTCACCGTTCTGCTCAATTCCGCCAGATTCAAGGGCAGAGTCTCGTCGGCCCGATTGCGGGAAAGCTGGTCGAGTTGCTCTGTCAACAGCGCCAGCCCGTCCCGACAAAACAGGCATTGACCGCAGGATTCAGCTGCCATAAAGGCTGTCAGCTGTTTACATAGATCCACCATGCAGTGGGATTTATTCAATACCACCAAGCCGCCGGATCCCATCATTGCCCCGGCTTGCTTGAGGGTGGAAAAATCAAGCGGGGCATCCCGGTACGGGAGCAACCCGCCGGAAGGTCCGCCGATCTGAAGCGCCTTGATCGACTGTGCCGTTGCTCCGCCGATCTGTTCGACGACTGTCTCTATGCGCGTTCCCAGGGCCACTTCAATGAAGCCGGGGCGGGGCAGGTCGCCGGTCAGGCAGAAGATCTTTGTCCCCGGGCTTTGTGTGCTCCCCGTCGCGCGGAACTCTTCCGCTCCCCGGGTCAGAATCCAGGGGACATTGGCCAGGGTCTCGACATTGTTGATGACAGTTGGATGGCCTGCAAGGCCCTGCTCGGCCGGGTACGGCGGACGAGGAACCGGTTCCCCCCGTCGCCCCTGCATGACCTGCAGCAAAGCGGTTTCTTCGCCGCAGACAAAAGCCCCGCCGCTTTGAATGATGTCGACCTCAAGGCAGAACTCGGTGTCCAGAATCCGGTCGCCGAGCAGGCCGGTGGCATAGAGATCGGTGATGGCTTTGCGTAGATTGGCAATGGAGAGTTGATACTCATGGCGGACAAAAACGTAAGCGCGCTGCGCGCCGGCGGCATAAGCTGCTAACAGCAGCCCTTCCAAGACCTGATGCGGATCGCTTTCCAACAGGGTACGGTTCATATACGCACCGGGGTCGCCTTCATCGGCATTGGCCACCACAATGCGGATGGGGTCGGAGCTCTCCGCTGCAAGCAGCCATTTTTGTCCGGTAGGAAAGCCACTACCGCCGCGGCCACGTAACCCAGCTGCGGTTATTTCCGCGATGATGTCCGGCGGGGTTTTCTCAAAAAGGGCTTTGGTCAGGGCGAAATACCCGCCAGTCGCCACATATTCAGCCAAGCTGGAAGGGTCGATAAGACCGCAATGGCCGCTGATGTGTCGTTGTTGGGCGGTAAAAAACGCCGCGAAATCTTTATTGGCGGCACGGAGAATCTCCAAATCTTCAAATCCGGTCAGCACTCCCGGCTGGCGTTCCTGCAAAACCAGCCAGGCCGAATCATGGACCCGTTGTTTTAAGGCCGTTCGGATAATCGCCGAATGATTGATGCTGCTGGCTTTACCGAACAGATAATGACGTCCCTCGGTGGTGCGCACATCGATCAGTGGCTCGGCATAGCAGGCCCCAATGCAACCGACGTTGTGAACTTGCACGGCTTTGGCAAAGTCCGAGCGCTGGGCAAGCAATTCCAGGCGTTGGGTTGCTCCGGCGGCCTGCCCGCAGGAGGCCATACCGACGTTGATTCTGGAATGTTCCCGGGGGCACAGTAAATCCTGCCCTTGCCGGGCCAGCTTGGCCAGAATGGGTGGGATGAAATTGAGACCATGGCGGCGGGCAAGCAGACGTTCGATTTCTGGATGTTCTGCCGCTGCGACTGGAGCAAGGGGACTATTTCGTTGCACTTGTTCAGTCATAAAGTCCGCCAGGGAAGGGCAACTGTTGAGGGGATGGCAGTAGCTCCAGAGTCATTCTTCTTCCTGTTTTTTGAGCGTCTCATCCCGCAGGCGGTTCAACAGCGCTGGCAGCCGATGCGCTTTGACCCTGCCTTCCAACTGGTCGTTGGTGACGATCACCGGTGCCAGACTGCAGGCCCCGACGCACTGGACCTTTTCAATCGTGATGAATCCATCCGTGGATGTCCCATCTTCGTCAAGCTCCAGTTCCGCGGCCAGGCGCTGGTAAATCTGCTCAGCGCCGCGGGCATAGCAGGGGGTGCCGTAACAGATGGCAAGACGGTTTTTGCCGGGGGGGCTGGTCCGCAGCGAATGGAAGAAACTCAACAGACCATGCAGGTCCGCCAGCGGTCGACCGGTTTGCTGGGCCAGATCCTGCAGGTCCTGCTCGGAAATAAAGCCCTTTTCTTCATGCAGCCGATGAAAACGGTTAATGATGGGTGAATCCGCTGTCGAGAGGTGACACATGGTAAGCACCGCAGCTCAGATGGATATGCCGGTGTTGGCCGACGGAGTTGTTGTTGGTCCGGTCGTTCTTTTTCTTACTATAAAGGGTTTTGAAAATTTGGCGCAAGGGGGGGATAACTGACTCTGGGGCGGACCTGTTACCAGTTGAGGGTAAAACGTGCGCCTCCCAGCGGAGAAGATTCGACCGATACGGTTCCGCCGTGCAGGGTGATGATCTGTTTGACAATGGCCAAGCCGAGGCCATGGCCGCCGGTATCTTTGGTCCGGCTGGCATCCAGCCTGATAAAGGGTTCAAAGATACGCTCACGATCAACCATGGGAATACCAGGTCCGTCATCATCGATATGGATCAGGCAGCGGTTCTCCCCTTTCTCCAGGCGAACTATGATTCTGCTTTCAGAATATTTACCGGCGTTGATAATCAAATTGCTTACAGCTCTGGCCATATAACGCGGGGCGATACAGGCGGTGATCGCTTCAGCCTCCTCACTAATAAGGCAGGAAACCGTAGCTCTTGCCAGGACGGGTTTGATCTCTTTGACGACCAGGACCAGCCAGGGAGCCATGAGCTGTTCTTCCTTATGTAGGGCGGGGGTCTCCCGGTCGAAGCGTGCGTAGCTCAGCAGTTCGGACACCAAATCTTCCAATTCATCGACATCACGACTGATTTCGCCAAGGTAATTCTGGCGTTTTGCTTCTTCCCTGGCGCTTTGAGCCATCTCCAGGCTGAAGCGGATGCGGGAGATCGGTGTGCGCAGTTCATGGGAAACAGCTCTGGTGAGCTCTTTGTGCGAGGCGATCAACTGCTGTATTTGCCCGGCCATGTTGTTAAAAGTTTCCGCCAACGGGGCCAATGTCGAGCGGTGCGGCAGATTGGCGCGAGCAGAGAAGTCCCCTTGGCCGAAGGCCTGGGCGGCCCGGCTTATTTCCTTCAGTTTTAACCAGAGCGGTCGCGCCCAAAGAATGGCCATCAAACCGAATAATAAGGTAATCATTGCCCAGGCCAGGAGATCAATCTGCAAAGACAAGTCCAAGTCATTGATCGGGCCCATGGTGATGACTTTGTTGCTGGCGGGGATGAGGCGATAGAACAGGGAGCCGTTGTTTTTGACGACGATGAGCAGGCTGTTTAACTGCTCTTGTTCCGACGGCGATAATGTCAGCTGGTCACTATCGCTCAGGGTAATCGGGTAGCCAAAGCGGCTTTGCAGCTGCTGCAGGCGCTCTTGCTGTTCAGCGGGAGAAAGCGGTTCCAATAGATGACGGGAGCTTCCATGCACTATTTGGCGGTGGTGCCGGCTATCAGTTCAATGAGAAGATCTCCACCAATCTGGAAATAACGACCACAGGCGAAGAGGTGGATATTGCCGGGGATGATGACAGAACGCTTGGCCTACTGACCATGCGGCTAGGTGTCAGCTATCATTTTTGATTGGGTAAGCCGGTTTTTTTAAAGAGACCCTTCTCAGAGCTATCAAGCCAGGCAGGAAAAGTTTTTTTCCTGCCTGGCAAACTCAATAAGTCAGGGGATTAATAGTGATTTTGATCTTCTGACTAGGGTCTCTGCTGTTTCAGAGAGAGGCCGCTTGTTACTCCACTTCTTTCTGCAGTTCCCGGTAGCGCAAGCCATGGATGGTATTCTCTATCCCTGACTGCCGGTTGGCCGGGTCGGTATGATAATGATAGTTGCTGGTTCCTAACGTGGTCAGGGTTGTCCCGTAGATCTTCAAGTCTTGATCCTCAGCCGGGGAAACGTCGAAATCCTGACAGACTTTCTCATATTCCGTTCGAGACAAAGGCTTTTTGGGAATACTGTTGAAACGGCGCATATGCGCAATAAACTCTTGCGGGTCCTCAACCGTAAAGCAGCGATACCATTTTTCCGGCTCAGTGGTGTGATAGCCGGATTCCACGAATCGTCCTTCTGTGGTCTTTTCCATCGTTGTCCAGACTGTAGCCATGTCGTCCTCCTTTGATCGAATTGAATATTTATCCGAGCATATTCCCATGTTTTTAATGGGATTTAAAGAGATATCTGGTATCCGAGGTCATTGGTTTGTTGCCTTAGTAGCAACAAGAGTTGTGTTTTTAAGACTGATGAAAAAAGGATGAGAAAGGTTAGATGCCGGGCGGGCGGGCTGGCTGCGGAGGCTCAGGATCAATTGGGCGAAGGGCTTTTTCAAAAGAGGGGTCATAGAATATGTAGCGCCCCTTACCGGCACGTTTTGCTCGATACATGGCCAGGTCAGCTTTGTGCAGCAAGGATTCAGCGTCGTCTTCATGCGGTACACTCATCGCTACGCCAATACTGCCGCCAACCTTTATGGCTGTGTCGTTAAACACGATAGGTTTCATTAGCGAGGCTAGCAGTCGATCGAGAACCGATGATAACTTGTCAATCGAGTCAACCTCCCGGATCAAAATGGTGAATTCATCTCCGCCCAGGCGCGCAGCGATATCGATAGGCCTTAAACATTCCTTCATCCTCTTGGCGAAAGTCTTGAGGATTTCATCCCCGGCGGCATGGCCGAAGGTATCGTTAATCCGCTTAAAATTATCCAGGTCAAAAAATATGATCGCTGTTTGGGTGCTTTGCTCACCTGCGTATTTGAGAGCGAGATGAAGGTGGTCGAGAAAGCTTGCCCGGTTAGCCAGCCCGGTCAGCGGATCGAGGCAAGCCAGCTGGGTCAGTTTATTTTCAGAAATCTTGTGTTCGGTGACATCATGAAATGTTGCCACAATTCCTTTGACTGAAAAATCGTGCAACAGATTTGTCAGGATGACGTCAAAGTACCTCCAGTTGTCGGCCTCTGCGTATCGCATCCGAACGATAGCGCTGATATTCTGCCCAGGACTCCCCGCTGCTTTTTCAAACACCTCCGTCAACATCTCTAGGTCATCCGGGTGAACCCGGTCAAATAAAGTTGTCCCAACAAGCTCCTCTCCCGTTTGACCCCATAACGATTTTGCCGCTGTATCGCCGACATATTTTATGGTTCTGTCAACATTCAACACGGCAATGACGGCTGAGATATTTCTTAGCAGCGCCTTGAACTGTTCTCTGCTTTCACGCAAAGAGGCTTCAACTGATAAACGCTCTTGCAGCTCTTCACGAAGGGCCTCGTAGAGATCGGCCTTCTCCAGCGCAGCTGCGATTTGGGCCGAATACAACGTCGCAATTTGTTTTGTTCCTGAGGTGAAATGGACGGCATTGCTTCTGAAGGCGCAGAGAAGATTGTGCAGTTGTCCATCTCGGAACAATGGTGCGGTCAGGACCTCACGATAGGGAAACTCCGGTAGACCAGGGGGAAAGGGAATGCAGTCGCTGTTGATCGTCGTGGAGGTCGCTTCACCAGTTAAGATTGTTTGATCTCTGCTTAGAAATTGTGCCAAAAAACCCCATTCCGGTTGACTCTTGTTGGCTTCTTGCGGGAGGTTTGAGCAGAGAATAGGGTCGCTTCCTCGACAGTTGAACAAAACGGCGCCTTCGGCTTTGACCATGTCGGAGAATGTCCGCACCGCTTCTTCACTAATCGTATTTTTGTCAAGATGCCGACCGATTTTTTGGTTTCCTCGAATGATGTATTCGAGTTGGCTTTCATTTTGAACTCTTTCTAACGTCCGGGCAATGCGAGAGCCCAAGGCGGAAAGAAGATCCATTTCCTGGCGGGTAAAAGAGATTGAGGAACAACGAGCAAGGATCAAGGCCCCGCGTAATTCCCGACTTCCTCTCATCGGTATCCAGATGGCATTTTTGACTCCAAGCATCTGGGCGATTTCACTGAAAAGCGGGTTGGTGTGAATCGTTTCCTGGGCAATGACCGTTGCCGTGAGATATGTCTCGAAGAAAGATGCAATATGCCCGCGTGGGGCGGTCTCGAACTGATAGTCTTCAGGCAGGCCGATGGCTGCAACCGGGAACCAGTTTCCGCTGCCCCCTGGATCGAAAAGGACTACGATTTCAGCGGAAAAAAGTTCAGAAACCGTATTGATGATTTCTTCAAGCAGAGTCTCAAGGGGGGCCGGGTCATTCAGGATCGTCAGAATTCGGTTGACTCGGCTTGCATCGCGAACCGCGGCCTGCGCTGCACGAAATGCTCCATCGCGTTCTCGTTTCAGCTTTTCAATCTCGGCAACGCTATCGGAATGGGCCTTTTCCGGATTCATCTGGCCTCTACAAGGCTATCGCCGTCAAGGTTGCGTTGTGGGTGCCTAGAGTTCCTGATGTGCGAGCGAATTCACCGCAACAATAAACTCCGAAAACGGTGGCGTCACCGGCGTTGGCCTGGAGACGTGCCGCCTCTTCCGGGGTTTTTTCCTTGAATAATCGGATCCGCATAGCGCAGCTGAATGCGATGATGACAGCCGCCTCCGGATTGCTGGCGATGGCATCACGACCGACCTTTTCTGCGACCGCTAAAAGGGCCTCTTCAGAGCTTTCCATAACCTGTACTGCACTACCGTCAGGCGGAACACAGCCCTGGATAAGGAGCGATCCGTTCGATTTTTTAGTGCGTGCGACTCGGATGATTGTCGACCCATCCATCTGTAACAGGCCCAGTGGATGATACATTGAGGTATCCCAAAAGTTTTCTGCAGTCAGCTCTTCCGAATCAACGCCGAGCTGTTCTTCATAAGCCTCTGCTGCGGGGCGTCCTCCCAATTCCATGATTTCGGTCCCTTCGGCTCGGGTGACGAGAAAGGGGACGCCGACGGGTTCCCACCCATGCTGTGTGATGACTTGCAGCGGTTTTTCAGAAGCGATCCAAATGGCAACAGCTCCTTGTTCCACAACTTTGTCGTTGTGAAAGACAAATGTTGCTTTGAATTGCAATTCATCGCTGGCCGCTCCGCCCACGATCGTGGTGGTCGGACCTGTGACTTTGTAGACTCCCTGGAAGAGAAGTTGCAGGTTTCCGGCAAGACAATCAGCCAGCAGAATCATGGCTGAAAAAGGGGAGGGACCAGCTTCTTTTTTGCTTTTTCGCGCGATTTCCTGACCCGCCTGATCAAGATTTCCATGGATATGGGATGCCGAGGCGATCCCGAAACGGTAAGGCCCTGCGGTCATTGCCAGCACAGTGACCCCTGCGCCAAACCCCATATAGCTTGCACCGAACATTTCTCCAGCGCTTGTGGCCCCAGCCAAAGGAGTTGTTCCGGTGACAGAGCGAATCCCGGAGATAAGCGAAGCAAGATTATATTGCGGCGTGGTAAAGATAAGAATAACGGCTGGGCTTTCTCCGCTAAGCGCAGCGATGGCGGTTTCTGCTGCCTGCTTTCCAGCGTCATAAGCGTCTCGGAGAACGCTGGCTCCTGTTCCTGCTCGTACTTTCATAACCCCTCCTTATCCCTTCGGTTCCGGAAAAAACTCTTTCCTTACCGATTGAGCGGTGTTGAATTAGACGACCATAGGTTGCATTGCTTTTTCCCGACCGAACGCTAGCAGGTCCCAAGATGGGCTATTTCAGGAAGCAGATGGAGTGCTCCACTTGGGCACTGAGGATTTTTTAATAATTATAGTTAGATTACATTAACTGTCATGCGTAAAGCAAGTCATTTGGGTTGTTCTGATGGTTTTTAATTTCTCCGTGGCAACTGGAGAAATCCCTTTTTGACTTTAAACCATGCGGAGGATTTTTCCTCATTCTTATCCCGTACGGTGCACTCTTGCAGATTATTCTGTCGTCTTCCTTGGTCGTAATTGAAACAACTGGGGAAATAACAAAAGCTGTCAATTTTCCAGAGTTTTAGGGAGATGCTGCGGTGCTTCCGAAGCGCTCATCTAGCGGGGTATAGAGCAGCATATTGGGCATATTGGCGAGTTGTCATCGAGATAATGGAATCGCCGGGAAGATTGATCATTTTTGGTTTTCCTCAAAAATACAGTTTTATGGTAATACTATTGTTGCTTTTTTTGGGGTGGATTGCTGAGGGAGTACCAAAAATTTTAAGAAATTGCTCTTCAAAGCTCTGTTTATTGTCTGGACAATCCCGAATGGCGCTCGTTTAAGAGTCGCTGCCAGCAAAACCGGGACTGTCCCCGCGCGGGGGCTGTCCCAGGTCTTTGCGGTGCGAACCGCGACAGCTTCTGGGACAATCCCCTTCTTCTCACATAGAAAGACAGAATCCGTGGCCCCTCAAACTTTTAAAAAGAATGAAGTTTTCGTCCTCTCTATAGCCCATCTTGCCCATGATACCTTTTCAGCAATTCTGGCACCGCTCTTGCCACTTTTGATTGCGAAGCTCGGCATGTCCCTTTCGGTGACGGCTTTTCTCGATATTACCCGGCGTATTCCGGCACTCTTCAATCCGTTTTTGGGTGTTCTGGTCGAGCGTACCGGCAGCAAGTACATTGTCATTCTCACCCCGGCGATCACGGCGATCAGTATGGGATTCGTCGGCCTTGCCAACTCGACAGTCATCTTGTTTATCCTGCTGTTTGTCGCCGGGGTCTCGGCGGCGTTGTTTCATGTCCCTTCCCCGGTGATGGTCAAAAATGTGGCGGGCAATCGAGTCGGTACCGGAATGAGTTTTTTCATGGTCGGTGGGGAACTGGCGAGAACCCTCGGCCCGATGCTGGTGATTGCCGCAGTCTCCGCCTGGGGGCTGGAAGGGATTTATCGACTGATCCCCCTGGGGCTGTTGGCTTCTCTGGTTCTGTATTTCAAGCTGCGCAATTATCAGGCTCCGCAGCACCTGAGTAAACCCAAAGAAAAAGGGGATACCCGCAAGATTCTGAAAAAACACCGGCTTTTTTTCACTGCCCTGGCGGGTTTTATCCTGTTTCAAGCGGTGGCAAAAAGCGCCTTGACCCTGTATTTGCCGGTTTACCTGACCGGGCAGGGCAGCTCTTTGTGGTATGCCGGTATTTCCTTATCGGTATTGCAGTTTTTCGGCGTGGTCGGGACATTCTGTGCCGGGAATCTCTCCGATCGCATCGGTCGGCGCAAAACCCTGTTGCTCTCCAGCGTCGCAACGGTCCTCTTCATGGGACTGTTTGTCTGGAGCAATAATATTATTCCCCTGGCTGTGCTGGGACTGTTCCTGCTTGCTTCGGGACCGGTCCTGTTGGCCAAGACCCAGGACACAGCGACGAATATGCCGACTTTTATGAACAGCATGTACATGTTCATTAATTTCGGGGTCAGCTCGGTGGCGGTTTTTGCTGTCGGTCTGCTCGGGGACAAGCTCGGGCTGCAGACGACTTATATCATCGCAGCGTTCTTCTGCCTTGGGACTATCCCGCTGGCCTGGCTGGTGACCCTGGAACAGGGCCAGGAGACCACCCCGGAGTTTCCTGGCTGAAAACTCCCCATATTGCTGTCGGGGCGGTACAGCTCAGGCCATGACCTGGACATTGCCTTGCGAAGCTCTGTTTCAGGCAAACTGCTTTGTTAACCATTGCTGGGTGGTCGCAAGCTGAGCCTGGTACTGTGGGTAGCTCTGGCAAAGCTTCTCTATACAAGTTGACACGCTTGCGGGCTGGTATTGCAGGCCATGCAGTGCTTCCGCAAAACGTTCCATCGGCAAGGGATCGAGCATGTCGGTGTAAATGGTGGCCTGCTTGATTGTGCCCCGTTCCACGTTGAGCAACACTTCGATACCGCCCCAGTCAAAACGCTCGTCCAGAGAATGCGTGAACGGCGGAGTGCTGCCGAAATTCCATTCCCAACTGCATTGGCGGGCAAACTTTTCCTTGAAGTCCGGCAAATCCGCGAAATGTTCCGGGGTGATGAATTCGGTTGTGACCGAGACCTGATAATAATCCTGATAGGCCTGGCTGATTGCTGCGCTCACTGTTTGATGGCTGAGATCAGGAACCAGCGTGTTCAGATTGACAACGCGCGATCTGATTGAGGCAATTCCCTTGGCCTGCAGCTTCTTCGGGTCGGGATTGAGATAATTGGCCAAGCGATTCAGATCGGCATTCAGCAGCAGGGTGCCGTGGTGGAACCCTCGATCAGGAGTTTCCCGATAGGCCGAGCCGGAAAACTTGCGCAGGCCAGTGGCATCTTCGATCACCAGATCGTTACGGCCGTTGGCCTGCCCCGCAATCCCCAGTTTTTCCAAAGCGTTCAGAACGATCCGGGTCGATACGCTTTTATCGTATTCGGGCTTGCCGGCCATAAAGGTAAAGCAACTGTTTCCTAAATCATGAAAGACCGCCCCGCCGCCGGTCTGGCGGCGGGCGAGTTTCACCCCGTCCTGCCGCATGCGTTCGGTATTGCATTCCCGCCAGGGGTTCTGCGCTCGGCCGATCACCACGGTGTCGGCGTTTTGCCACAAGAACAGGACGCGCTGGTCGGCAGGCATGGAGCGGAAAATAATATCTTCAACGGTCAGGTTGAACCAGGGATCGGTCGAATCGGAAATAAGGATGCGGGTCTTGTTCATTGTTTACTCGCTGTATCGTAGGAATGATGATGTTGTTTTGAGCATCATAGCCGTAATCGGTTTGGCAGGTAAACGGGGAAGGGAATTTTGCTCAGATGGCGAGCCTGGGCCGGGGCGCTGTATTTACCTGGTGTCTCGGTTCAGCTCTTGAATCCTTTTTTCCAGATCATTCTGATTTTGTTTAAGCAGGGTCAGTTCGGCCCGGATCCCCTTGATCTTATCTCTGGCCAAAAAGTTTTTATTACGCAGCTCCATTTGCAGAGCTTTGATTTCCGTCAGAATTCTCTGTTCCTGGAGTTTTCCATAGGATGTATTTCTGTTGTACCTGTTCAATTGCCTGTTCAGCAGGTCGACTTTTTGCTCATAGTCCTGTTGCATCGCGGTCATCGATGCAGTGGTTTGCTTGATCTCATTTTCTTTTCTGGAGATTTCACTATCGAGGATTTCAGCATTGAATCTGAGTCTTATCAAATCGCGTTTTTCCTGAGCAGCGTTCGGCCCAGCATCCGTTTCGGTTTGAGGGATCGGTTTTTCAGCAAATTCAATGACCGACATCTCGTCGCTGTTTGTGCTGCAGGGTCGATCAGAGTAAAGAGTTTTACCGTTGACCGTGCAGGAGTAGATCGCAGGTTCGGATGCGCCCGCCATGATTAAAAGAAGAAAGGTTGTCGCTACCGCTGTTTTCAGCATGATACTTTCATTCGCTATTGAGCAGGTCGCATGCCTGCTGATGGCCCATGGGGGAAGCTTTTTTGCCATCATATGCTGTTGTTTCGGCACAAATCAAATGATCATCGGCCGGTCCTTTGGGCTAGCTGGTTTCTGTCTGGAAACCGCCCTTTTTCGCTGTGGCGGTGTCAATCTGCGGGTTTTCTTGTGCGGCGTAAAGCACTACACCTCCACGCAAGCCCTTGATTTCCTTGCTACAACGGAAAACTGCTCGTTTCCAATCTGAAAACTTAGCCGTTGCCCTTCGGAGTTTCCGAGCCATGAAACTGTAGCGGTTAGCACCGCAAAGACCTGGGACAGCCCCCGTGCGGGGACAGTCCCGGTTTTGCTGCCAGCGACTCTTAAACTAGCGCCATTCGGGAGCGTTTCCGTTTCCCCGGTATCGGCACCATCATCCTCGGGATCTCCCTCTACAGCGAACCTGCCAATGTCGGGCGGATGTTTTTGTATCGGTGCTGATTTTTTTACTGAGTGGGGTGAAGTTTTATTTTGGGTGCCTCAGGGGAAAATAGAGAACTTATAATGTTCTGCGGTTGAGTGTAGTTTTGTAGAGAATTGTTTCAAAAAATGAGAAGAGAGCCGTAGTTTGTGAGATTTTGTGGGAAATTTGCTATATATCACGCAGAGAAAATTTTCAGAAATTTGTCAGAACCGATTGATATTATTTGTAAAACAAGAATTTTCTTGAGAGGGAGGCCGTGTTATAACACGGCTAATATCGCGCCTATTACATGTTAGCTGAATTATGAATATTGAAACATTATCCGAAAAATTGTATGACGATCTAAATGGGGTTATCACGTGCGTTGACAACACTGAAGAATTAACAATCTATTTTGAATGCAACAACTGGAATAATTATGATGAAATTATCAAATTCAAAATAACATGCCACGATGTCGTTGAAAAAGAGATTCAGCCATCGCCATCCGGAGACCTCATATTTACATCTGAGCATCATCTTCTTTGGAAGCACAATGAGCCCTACGCCTATCTTTATTATTCTTCTGCTCCAGAAAATCGGTACGAGATACTAGGCAAGCTATGGACTTCCCATGAAAAGATCTTTGGTAATTGGAGACATCTCTCTGACTATATAAATGTCTATTATGCTGGCAACCTTATAGACTTTTGCACTGGTCGCTGTGGACAAGTGGCTCATGGTCCCCAACCATTAATAGAAAAATATGAAAAAGCCATTTCTGGTTTAATTGAAACTAAAATTGTTTCATCGCACGTAAATAAAAACTTATTCAAGGCACTTATTTTCGATTCAAGCTTTGTTATTTGTAAAAGTGTTACAGTTGAGTAACTGCAGCTAACAATGGCACCAACCGGATGGAACAGAGCTAGGAGAAATCCGTAGGAGAGTTACTAAATCGAAACGCATGACCGCCACCGGTTATGCAGAATCGGTTAGCTGTAAAAATGACATGGAGAATGAAATGAAATTTATTCTAGGTTGCGTGCTGACACTGCTTTTACTTTCTGGTTGCACAGTAATCAATGTTAGTCCAGTTAAGTCAAACACAAATTTGACTGATGTCTGCATTGAGAAAAACCCCAATGTGCACATTAAGGGTTTCATTGAAGCGGTACAAAGTGGATTCGAGCGTCATGGAGTAAATACCCGCGCGGTTGATCGACCAGTTCCTGAAAATTGTGAGAATATATTGTCCTATACAGCGTTAGAAACATGGGACATCGTATTCTACATGCACCACGCAGCACACAGATTAGAGCATAAAGGCAATCTCCTCGGTACGGCCGAATACCATTTGAGGGGCGGGGGTGGTTTTTCACTGCTAAAATATCAGAGTCCAAAAACAAAATTAGATCCAGTTATAGACCAATTACTTTCAAGTCAACAAAAACAGCTAACCAGAAAATGAGGGCGAACGGAAAATGGCCGGGTGCTCCCCGAAAAGCAAAATCTAAATTGCGGTAGTAAGCCGAAACATTTCGTCGCCGCCGTTTATCAGGACCGTTGAGGCCGTAGGAAAACCTCAGGAATTAAAAAAACATTGAACTTCAAGGGTTACAAAACCGTTCGACGAGTCAGGAAAATTGATCTGAGGGCAAATTTCGAAGTTGATTTTTTAAAAATATTCGGGAGTAGGATTTTCCTACACCTTCGTTAGGCCTTGGATGGGCAATGAAAAAACTACTCACTCTTCTAATAATATTCATCCCCTCAGTTATCTATGCTGAAAATAACAGCAAAAGTGAAACGGCTGATTTTATGCTCAAATGTTCTTCCGCTATTGATATTGCATCAAATTTAGAAACTGATGCTACTGTTAGGGAAAAATTAACATATCTTAAAAAGGTTTATTTTGTAATCGGCTTAGAATTATCAAGCAAAGAATACGCTAGAGAGAAATACGGTATCTTTTACAAAGAGCTAATGACTGGCGGCTCTGGCCCCAAAAATTCAGCAAAATGGATAGATTTCATACGAAGCGAGGTTAAATCATGTGAAACGCGTGCCCCAGCTTTACAGTCATATATTCAAGACGCAATTAGAACAAAATTGTCTAACGAATAAGGATAGATAGCGCGAGGGACGAGCCGCGATCTTCTCCTGTGGTTGGATAAGCCCGATCGTTATCGAGATAAAGCAAATATATCGAATTGGTTTTAAGGGGTGCGAAGGCCTTGAATTCTTAGCTCTTTTTTAAGGGTGAGCCTTCAAATCATGAAATCCTGTCCGTTGACGGACAGGATTTCAGTCAATTCGTCTGCGCTGTTTGCGATATTGACAAAGAGCAACTGTTCGGGGTTCGGCGTGGTGTTGCCAATGTCCCAAAAGACCCGGCAATCTACGTATTAAGAGCGCATAGTCAAAAAACGCTGAAACAGATAGGCGCTGTCCTGGAGTGCACCCACTACCGCCCTGTCAGCGCGGCTATTTCTATGATGGGGGGATGTTACCATCCGGGACATGTATGTGCGAGCCTGTCGGGAGATGAAAATCAGTCAACCGTAGACTTGCCCCCCTCCTAATTTCTACAAAAATATGTCGTCAATGTTTTACAAAACGCTGCATAATGGCATAGTCGCTATCCGATGCTTGACGAAAACCAGCGATACCTATCGCATTTATCTCAGGACTATCTTTTTCTAGAGAGAGCAGGGCCTTGAGCAATTTCTGCCGGATTTCAGGCGGGAGTTTTCGACTAACGGAAAAGGCCCAATTGGGCAGCCACGCAGTTGCTGCATTTTTTACGATGCTCCCAGGAATAATATATTGATCTGCGATATGAAAAGCAGATTCACGGATAAAGCCCGCATCAACATCACCAACGCTGACAGGGATAATTACATTTTCCTGTCGATTTTCGGCAGCAGTGACAAACGTGATGCCCTTGGGATCTATATTTTCGTCCGTCAGGCTTATAAGTTGGGACAAATAGCCACCAGCGGAAATGTCACTGACAATCATTACCGTCTTTCCGGCGAGATCAGCCAGGTTCTCAATGCCACTATCCGGTCGACTTATAACGATTCCACGAAACTTGTCACCGTCATTTTTACTAACAGCCATTGCGAGAGCCTCGTGGGCAGTCGAAACCTCTGAGAAAACCAAGGGGTTTTCATAACCGATGTCAATAGACCCGTTTTTAATTTTATTTTCGTAGTCGGTGAAATCTTTTGCTAACTCCAAACGAACTTTCTCGCCCAGTTGATTTGAAAGATACTCAGCAAGAGGGGTCATCATTTGGGTTAGCTGCTTCGGATAGTAGCGAGGCAAAATCGATAAAACATATTCGCGGCTATATGCTGGAGAAGTCAATAAGCATAGAAAGATAAGGAAGAGCAGACTTTTTTTCATGACAGGGTTCTCCTTTAATCAACTCGTGTCTGTCTGAGGTCTCGGCTGGACATGAGTTAGTTGATTGAATAAATTCTGAATCATTTTAACTGTCAAAGGGTGCCATCCCCAACTAGAGCTAAGCCAGGAAGGCAGAACGTAGACGGCGGTAAAAGGGCCGGAATAAGTCCAGAGAACCCATGGGTTTCGTTTGCATTTTTACTCTGAGGAAACAGAGACCCCAACTGCCCGCCGTATTGCGTTGAAATTCTTATCTTCCACCTTCTCAAAAGAGTCAATTTGCAATGCTTGGAGAATTGGGTCATTCCTTTTTAAATTAATCAGGGCATTGCGAATGGCGTCCTTTGTCTTCTCCGGCAGGTCTCGTCTCACTGAAATGACCCATTCAGGAAGATACGCTGTCTTTTTAATCACCTTAATCTGGCTTCGCGGAACAAATGCATCTGCTGCATGCAGTGCGGATTCACGGATAAACCCAGCATCCACATCGCCATTGTAGGTTGAAAATATAACATTCTCCTGTTTGTTATTCAGCGCGACCTCGAGAATCATGTCCTTATTTGTATCAATGCCTTCCTGTAATAATGATATACGCTGAGAAAGATAGCCCCCCGCTGATGTGTTGCTGACAATGGCGATATGTTTTCCTGCCAATTCATTGACAGCGACTATCGGACTGTCTGTGCGGGTGATGATAAGACCCCGGAACTTTGAACCATCCGGTTTCTTGGATATTACGGCCACGGCTTGATGGGGAGATCGGACATAAACAAGTGGATTTTCGAAGCCAATGTCAATATCTCGGGCCAGCCGTTGCTCATATTCCTTAAAATCAGTTACGATAATGGGCTCAATCTGGATTCCAGTCGTATAGCTTAAATATTTTGCTAATGGTCTGACCCGTTTTTCGATTTCATCCAAAGAGTAATGTGGCAACATGGATAAGCGAAGCGAACTTGCTGCAAAGCTCGAAAAAGGAGAAGCGAGTATTAGACCGATTGACAAAGCGATAAGAAATAAAGATTTCATAGCTTTTCTCCGGAGTTTAGGCCGGATTTCTGAGGGGAGGTTTTGCTCCTCTGCTCATTGTTCTGCATTTTTTTCATCATATAGTTAACAGCTGCTTGCATCCGAGTGAAAGATTGTGCCAGTTCCCATATCTCACCGCCGCATTTGATGTTGATGCTAGTGTCAATCTTGCCGATTGAAATTGCATGAGCTTGCTCTGTTAATTGCCGAATCGGCTGGGATACGGTTTTCGCGACCAGCATAATAGCGACGGCTCCCACCAATCCCATTATGCCAAGTAAGGCAAGAAGCGGGTAGAGGGCAGCTTGAAGCTCCTTGTCCACGTTTTCGGTAAAAATACCGATGTGAGCCTCGCTTCCACTTAATCCAAGAGGCATCGCAATCTCAAAAACTTTCTGTCCGCCCACCACTATATCGCGGTGTTCTTCTGTCTGATTGGTCGTCATTCGTATTTTCTCGACCAATTTTTTAGGGAATCCTTTTTCTTTAACCAGTGCCGCAAAGTCAGAGGTAAAGCGGCTCAGGTCGCTAAACTGTCCTGCAATAGCGATTCCTCTTTTGTTTATGACAGCCACATATGCAACATCAGGCAGGTTTACCGTAATTTCAGCAACTTTGTTGACCCGCAAGTAGTTACGAGTGAGCACTGGCTCTAGAACTGTAGAAGAAAAGGATTTTGATATGGCAAATGTTCGTTGAACGATTTGCTCGTTGACCAGGGGCGGCACAAAGCGTTGATACAGAAAAACCAATAAAATGCCCAGAAGGAAAATATAACCTAAAAAGGCCAACATGAGTTTGGTATTGATTTTTAAACCAGGAACTTTTGTTTTTGGCTCAGAAACTTTAGAATCAGGTTGGTTCATGATATAAAATCCTCCGCGACTAATTGTAAGAATTCCACCGGAATTTAGGGGACTTTAACATGTTTAAAATCTTTATGGAAGTTTTCTAATGTTAGTGCCTAGTATGGCAGCTTGCCAAGTTCATGATATAAAGCAATTTGTAGGCCTTTCAGTATTCTGAAACCGTAGGCTTTTCTCATCGTGGGTTTTGCCTTGAGGTTCATTCTCTCTACGGACCCACTTAAAGGCTGCTTCTTTGGCTCTGAACCAGTTCAGGATCAGCTGCTTGTGATTGCGTAGCATAGTGGCCACCTTTTTCATCGGTTCCAGACCAACAACGGCCAAGTGGATACCGGCAGGGCGGTTTCAGATCAAAATCTTCCTCTGGAAGCCTTCGCTTTGCCAGGATGGTACGCGGATTTGAATTTGGACTATGTTATGGTCGTTTCGGAATTGGGCGTAAAATATTCTGAGGCTCATCGTGCCCGTTATGATGCCCTCAGTAGTATAGATAAAGGTGATTTTCCCGAATATCAAAACACGCTGCAAAAACATTTTCAGGAAGGCTTTATAGTGTCCTCTCAGCCTCTTGAAGTATCAGCCCAGATATTGAGAGATATCGACATCATCGATTTGCTCAGGTAATAAAAACTGCGCTGCGTATCTCCTGTATATTCCTGAAGTCAGAAATAGATCAAAAACGTCCGGGTCAATATGTTGGCTATTTTTAAACGAGTGTAAAATCTTGATCGCTTCCGACAGGGTTTTCGCTTTTTTATACGGACGGTCCGACGCGGTCAACGCTTCAAAGATATCGGCAACAGCCATGATTCTTGAGGGAATAGACAACTGAGAGGCATCGAGCTTGCGTGGGTAACCACTGCCTGTCATCGTTTCATGGTGGGTCCCCGCATATTCCGGCACACGTGCCAATTTAGCCGGGAACGGCATCTTCTCCAACATGGCAATCGTCTGCATAATATGTTCACTGACCTTAAACCGCTCCTCTTCAGTCAGTGTGCCGCGCCTGACCGATAGATTGTAAAACTCCCCACGATTATAGAGGTGCTCAGGCATCGGAGTTTTAAAATCCAGGTCAGAATACTGCTGTTTCACCTCTTCCTTTTTTCGCTTCAAGATATGATAAGCCTTATCCGCAAGCAGCTTTTCCACTACCGGCGGCATATCGCAGTCTTGGAACAGAAGTTCTTCTTCATGCGCCAAGCCGAGACGGATATCAAAATTGCGTATCCATTCTTCATTGCCAATACTTTTTAAGCGATCAATTTTTTCATCACTCAAAAATTCACTTCCCATATTGCATTCGGCAACAAAAGCAAACTTTTCGATCAAATCTGCTTTTCGCACATCAAGCTTTACCTTGAGCTCATCTTTGTCGCCGCCTGCAAGGAGCCCTTTGTAGTAGTCCACTTCCGCGTCGCGCAGAAGCACTTCAAAGCGAGTCCGAATTTCGTGAATACGATTGAAGATCGTTTCTAATTTTGTCGCTTTGTCAACAACATATTCAGGGGTGATCACCTTGCCACAGTCGTGCAACCACGCCCCAATCGAGAACTCTCGCCACTCATCTTCGGTTGTAAAGGCGAAATCAGCAAAAGCTCCTTCTGCGCAATGAGAGGCTTCCTCGGCCATCATAATTGCCAGTTCCGGCACGCGTTTACAGTGGCCGCCTGTGTAAGGGCTTTTGGCGTCAATGGCCCCGGCAATAAACTGGATCATTGAATCCATAAGGGTTTCCTGCTCTTCAAGCAGTTTCAGATTATGAAAAATCGTTGCTGCCTGAGCTCCAAGAGCTTCAACAGCCCGCAACAGTTCTTCGCTGAACTCCGTCACATTGCCGTTATTGTCCCTACAGTTGATCAGCTGCAAAGCACCAATGGGATCGGCCCCCCGAGGTATGAGCGGAATTATTAAAAAAGAGCGGGAACGGTAGTTATTGTCTTGGTCAAAGATTTTCGTACTGGCGAAGTCGAACTCGGGATCATCATAAATATCTTTGATCAATATCGACCTTTTCTCCCAGATTGAATGGGCGACCACGCTTTGATGATTCTCTTCTCCTTCGAGGTAGAGAGGAATCGGTTTGCAGGGGATATCTCCTTTTTGCGATCCGCCATAGGCGATATTAAGAGAAGTATTTTGAGTGATCTTGAACTTGAGTGCGTTTCCGTCAAGCTGATAGAGCGTTCCCCCATCGGCATTCGTTAATTCTTTTGCGCCGAGCAATATCTTTTCCATCAATTTTTCAGCATCGCGTTCAGCTGAAAAAGAAATTCCAAGTTCGACAAGCCGATTCAGCTTCGATTGTGAAATTTTCAAGGCCTGTGTCTTTTCAAGCAATGAGTACCGCATGGCATCAAAGTTTTTTTCAAGCAAATAAAATTCCAGAATTGGGGAAGGACTTCTCTCCTCACGTTCGAAAATAAGATCTCTTATTTTATCTGCTTCCGAGGCGATTATTGAAAGCCGATTCGTCATATGCTTGCTTAATAAATAGATAATCGGAATGAAAAAAACGATCCAAATTAAAGTTGTATAGGTCAAACGGTTTTTTATATTGATGAAATAAGTATTGAAATCACTCAATGGGGCAAGAACAAGTATCTTTAAGGAAGAACCGTGTTTAAAGACATCGCTCACTTTGACATAGTAATCAACATTATCAAACTGTACTTTCCGTAATTCGAAAGTTTTTCCTTCATCCAGTCCCGACAGAAACGTATGGAAGCTATTTTGGTTTTTTCTCGGGACACCAGATTTATCTATAACCTGAAATTGATCGTTTAGCAGCAGCACTTGACTGTGTTCCGAAATCTTAATACTGGAAATCATGCTTTCCAGTTTCCGTAAAGTCAGGTCGACACCAGCAATCCCTTCACTATATTGTTTCTTTTCTGAAGCAGTTATCCCAAGCTGTTTGAGCGAATTATACCTGTAAACATTAGAAAGAACCGCGCGGTTTTCCTGTTTTGCTTTTATGTACCAGGGGCGCAACCTGGGGTCATACTCTGGATTTTTGTCCAAACGAGTCGACAAAACTGTTAGATCATTATTCAAAAAGACCCATTTTTGAATTTTTCCCCCTCCATCTAAGACCTCTATCATACGCAGAATCCACATCGTTTCGTCAGGAGCCATATGTGGTTTCAGGATCGACGGATCTTTATCTGCACAAATGACCTGCACGAAACGACTATCCTCGTAGCCGAAATAGATGGAGTATAGTTCCCTGTTTTTCTCAAGCAGTCTGAAAATTGTGCGTAGAGTTGAAGAGGTCAGAACGTTTTCAGCATCAATATTTATATCGTCAAGACCGGCGACCAGATATACTGTTTGAAAGGATTGATTGATAAGCGTAAGCGCCCTTTGCTCAATCTTCTCAGATGCAGAATTAAACAATTTACCAGCAATCTCTTCTGCTGCCTTATTGCTCACAGAATTAATATGAAGGTAAAAAAATAGGACAAGAACACCAACTACAATTAAAATTGAAACAGTCAAACTAATTTTAAAGCGTACGCGCATATCCGCCCCGATCGCCCAGGATGCGATAATTTGGATTTAACAGAGAAAATGGCAATAGTTTTCGTGTCTTTGCGTTCGTGCAAGCTTATCGGATAGAAAAAATTGCAGAGTTATGGCCGTTAAGAAATTGGATTCTGAGCAATTCCGTTGCAACCACAATCAACACTCAGAGGTAGCCACTGGCCCACGCAAATGAAAATTACAAGAAGTAAATTATAGCACTATAATGTTTCGACGTCAGTACTATTTTTGCGGCATTTCAATTATTAACAATTGACCTGAATAAAGGGGGCAAGTCTACAGTTGACGTGTTGTGGCCATTTGGTAGTGTAAATTCGTGTCGAGACCACTCCGCATAGAGTATCCGGGGCCTGGTATCATGTTATGAACCTTGGCGCAGGCATTGTGATGTTTTTGAAGGTGAGGAGGTCCCAAAAGGCCTGGCAATGTACGTATTAAGAGCGCATAGTCAAAAAACGCTGAAAGAGATAGGCGCTGTCCTAAAGTAGCAACCGCTACAGCACTGTCAGCACGGCTATTTTAAGATTTGAGTCTATGATGGAGGAGAATGTTCCTGTCCGGGACATGTTGATGAACGGGTGTGTCGGGAGATGAAAATCAGTCAATCGTAGACTTGACCCCTTCTGGCCTCTTCTGACCACTCTTCGACAACGATGGCATCCTGCCGCCGACCCCGGTTCATCATATGGGACCATACTCCCGAATAGGCCTTGCGCAAAGGTCTTGATATAAGGAAAGCGTTTCATCGCTATCTCAAAAGCCAATAGCAGACTTACCTCCTAAATCGCATAGCATTCCCCCGCCATTTAAAGCCAATATCATTGGACAGGCACCTTTCAGGAGCGCGTCCCATGAAACTGCCGAACCAATACCCACCCCGCAAACAGTAAGCTGGCAATCATCACCAGTGAACCGAACCCGTGAGCCATTCTGGCCAGCAGATGGTCGTAGCGCTGCAGGCCGGTTTCGGTCAGCAGGTATTCCCAATCGTGAAAACCGTACGGGGCCGAGCTGCCGGTGTTACCGCCAAGCAACGGCAGCACTCCGGCCCTGGCGTCGTTAATATACGGGGCAAGGTCGAGAAAGTTCTCTCCGAACCACCACCCGCACACTGCAGCACCGAACGGGTCGCGAGTTTTCAGCAACAGCACACCAACACAAATCAGCGGTATCAGTAACTGCCCCAGCGAACCGCCCAGTGTTCTGATGAATTGCCCAAAGGGGCGAAACAACACATGCCCAGCTTCATGGAATGGCAGGTTCACCAGGTGCAGCAGGCTTTCACCGGCGGTGTTGCTGGCAATACTGACAAAGATCAACTTTAAGCTCCAAATGACCATGCCCACCAGGAGCAGTCCCCTGCCCCAAATAACCAGACTATTCTCAGAGGACTGGCTCTGCAGGGGGATGTCCCCTTTCCTGTGGCTTTGGCCTGAATGGGACAGGCACCCTTTGGGAGGCTGTCCTTTTATTTTGGCGAAGATCACGCCGCAGCGAAAGCAGGTGTCTTGCTCGGTTAAGTTGTCATAGCCGCATTTTGGGCAAATCATCTTGTATCCTCAGGGTCTGGCTACTTTTTTGCAGTTTAAAAAGTTGTCTGTCCCGCTCAACAACGCCGCTAAACCAATAAACATTAAAAGGTACCCGTCACCTCAGAGTTTTTTTAGTGTGAAGTAGAAACCCCCGTCCTTTGGGCGGGGTCAGAGTCCTTCGGCTTTGCCAGAAGGGCTCATGGCAGTCCATATTCAGAAGTTGTTCCCGCAACTAACTGAACAGAAAGGAAAGCCATGAGCCGTTTTCGAAAATTAACACATGCCATCTGGCACTGTCAGTACCACATTGTCTGAGTCCCGAAATATCGCTTCCGAATATTGGCAGGCGAACTGGCCCAGGAGGTACGAGCATGTATACGGATCTTCAGTGGGCAAAGACACTGTGAGATCGTCGAGCTGAATATCCAGAAAGACCACGTTCATCTGATCATCATGGTGCCGCCGAAGGTAGCCATTTCAGAGTTGATGGGGCGCCTGAAAGGACGATCAGCGATACGAATTTTAAAGAGCCATCCCAAATTGCGAAAGAATCGCTACTGGGGGAATCATTTCTGGGCGCCCGGCTACTGCGTTGATACCATCGGTTTGGATGCTGAGATGATCAGACGCTACGTGCGGTATCAAGAGGCGCACGAAAAGAAGATAGAACAGCAACAACTTAAATTCTAACCCAACAGGACAAGGGAACGACGCTCCGGCTGCCCTCTTTGGGGGCTGCCGGCAACGCCCCCTCAGGGGGCGCCTTTAAAGCCCCGTCCTTTGGGCGGGGTTTTTTACATCCTTGTTTATAAAAAACGAAATCACCCTACAATAGAAAAAGAATCCAACAAACAAGGAAATCAAAAAATAAATAAAACCCAAAAACACACCTAACATTAAATGATTATCTATATCAAATCTATATAATGGTGAAATATAAAACATTAAAAATATAGTCAAGAAATTAAGTAGTACAGAAAAAAACCACTTAGATTTTTTTACTTTTAATTCACAACCGCATTTCTTACAAATAAGTAAAAATGGCCTATCATAGGATAAATAGAGCAAATCAAAGCAAGTGAATAAATTATTACATTTTTGACAATTAACATTTTTTATAAACATGATTTAACTACTTCTTGTTGTTTCAATCTATCTTCTTCAGGGGAGATATGCAGTATAGAATCTGTTCCGCCAATACCAAAACAAATAGAACTACCAAAACCATACTCGCCAATTAAAGTGATATTTTTAATATGAAAATGACCTGAGTCATCTATAGGAATTGAAATGGTAATTTTTGCTCCAAAACGGATATGCAAATCCCGTGACCTCCCCTCTAAAAAATCAATGGTGTCAGCAAATGGAGCGAAGAGAACCCCGCCACCAGCACTAGCGCCAAACTGGACACCGGCGCTCCGGCTAAAACTTCCAATAAGGCCAGAATTCCCAGCACTATCCCATACAAATCCACCAGCGACATCTCCCATTACTCCGGCACCAATCCCACCAGTCCCCAGCAGCCCCTTCACAAACAAGCCGTTGGGATCAATAGAAACCAACACCTCATTCCTTACGTATCGATAAAGATTAACCTCCCCTGCATAAAACCCAATCGGATCCACTTGGGTATACCGGCTCGCCCCCGGATCATAAGTCCGCTGCCAGTTATAATGCAGCCCGCTCTCCTCATCAAAATACTGCCCGACAAACCTCAGGTTGTTCTCCACCGTGGACATCGGATCGATATTCGCTTTGCCAAACGCCGCATACCCGGTACTCCAGACGATGGCTCCGGTGGTGGCATTGCTGAGCCGCTGCGGGGTAGCGAGATGGTCGTTGTGGTAGAAGAACAACCCTGTCCCGTCGCGCAGGTACAGCGGATCGGTCCCCCACATGCCATGGGGCTTCCATCCATAGCTCTTCAGCCAGTAACCGCTGGCGCTGTATTCACCAACCAGCCCTTCATCGGTATAGAGGTACCAAGTGGAACTGGAGACTACCTGTTTTTTAATGCGGCGGCCAAAGGGGTTATAGGTATAGTCGGCAACCCGGCCGTCGGGCAGGCAGATGCGGCTTAAAAAAGGGGACAGATTTATTTTTTTTGAAGGGCGACCAGGACCACGCAGCTCTATTCGCCACTTGAGCATGTCCTCAATCTGATCAACGAAACATCCCCTCCCAGACACAAAAAAAACATGATGAGCAACGTCATCAATCGCATAACAACCCCTCGCTTTTTTTATTCTGAACAAATTGCCAATTATATGTATTGCATCTGTTTCAAAGTCATAAGTGTATGTCCTTGCTGTTTTGCGTTGCAGGGGCAATTTAAGACCGACAAAACCTTTAGTAGCTCTGATAAAAAGCTGATCCCTAGATCTGGTATTTATCAGAATTATTCATATTGTGAGATCTATATACTGCCATCAGGTCACTCCCGGAACACTCAGGATTCAGCCTTCTTTCAAGTCTTTTGGAGACACGGCATGATGATTTTTTAAATTTTCATTTGCTCCATGTTTGATAAGAAAGTCCTGTAACTGAGTTTTTCCATTGGATTCAAACTCAGCTCGCCATAAAGGAGTATTACCATTGTCGTCTTGTGCATCAATTTCACTACCTGCATCAACCAGACACTTGCACATTTCAATATCATAATTTTGTGCAGAAAAATGCAGCGGAGTCATTTTTTGAAAGTCCTTTATATTAATATATGCACCCCGTTCTAAAAGGAGCTTAACTAACTCAACGTTCCCGTCAATTGTTGCATGAATTAGTGGTGTTCTCTCGTCCAGATCCAAGATATTTGCATCTATTCCACAATTTAAAAATGATTCTACTTTCTCTATATTTCCACAGAATATAGATTCAAAAAATTGTTTATCATCATGGTCTTTCATATTTATGGCTCCTATTAGTACTAGGATATTCAATTTGATAAAGATCTGGATTGTTCATTCTGTCATTAAGCCTTCAACTTTCGCTTTCTCTCTTCTAAATTCATTTCCTCTTTTGTGCCCTAAGTCATATTTTTCATTTATCGGCCTACCAGTATTTGCGTCTCTAAACCTTCCATCTGCCGTTTTTTTACCTTTAGACTCGACAGCCTCACGCACGTTGTTCCTTATGTATGGCCTATGTAATCCTTTTTTGCCAACATCATCCCCATGACGAAGGACAATATGCCCAGCTTCACCTAGCTCTAAATTGAATCTATTCAAATACTTAAAGAGTTAGAAAAAAGTGGGACACTTTCCATATTCTTTTAAGTATGAGAATGTCCCAAGTTTACCCTATCAAAATTAATATTTATCTAATTATTTTTATGAATAGCCTGATCCAACTTGTGTCCGCAAATTGGACAAGTTTTCATATAAAAATTACCACCAAATAAAAAATCAAAAATTGATTTAAATATCTTCTGACAACGATTTTGGCATCTAATCCTAGACAATTTTATAAATAACAAAAAAAACAAAGAAATAAAATTAATATACGAATTTCTTCAAATGTATATTTTGAAATATTAAAAATAAATACAGAAGAAATCACAAATAATAAAACATGAAAAAACTCTACTTTGAACAGGCACGATTCATCTTCTCAATGTCAAAGATATCTCTTATGATTTTATCATACTCTTCTCTGGTCTCTTTTTTAGAGTCAAGCGACTCTCCAAAAGTTATGCCGGCACCAACAATTTTTGGAACTTTAATGCCAAAAACGTCTTTAAATTTATCGCTAAAATTAATTGTTACAGAGAGACCCCATGGCGTATTCATATCCAAGTCAACAGTTCGGCCTGCAGTTTCTGATATTATAGCCATTCCTACCGCGACCCCAAAACTGAACCCCCGGCCCTTCCCTCTGAAAAAAATGTAGCTAAAATTCTCACTATCTATACTCACACCAGTAGCATAAGTTTTTCCCAGCACAGGGACAAAATCCCCTTCAACATATATCAGCGTATCCATAAGGCCGAGAGGATCGAAGATATTAGTTGAGCGATTCCCCACATAGCGATAAAAATTGACATCCCCCGCATAAAACCCAATAGGATCATCCATCTGGATATACCGTCCCGTCTCCGGATCATAGGCCGCTGAAAGTTATAATGCAGTCCTCTCTCCACATCAAAATACTGCCCTGGAAAGCGCAGATTACTTTCAATGGTGGACAGCGGATCAATGGTCGCCTGGACAAAAGCGGCATACCCGCCACTCCAGGCAACAGTGCCATCACGCATATAAAGGGGATTGGTTCCCCACAGGCCACCTGGGTACCAACCATAGTTCTTCAACCAGTAACCGCTAGCGCTGTATTAGCCAACCAGTCCTCCATCGGCATAGGAGGTGCCAGGAGGTACTGGAGGGCACTTGCTTCTTGATACGGTGGCCAAAAGGGTCGTAACTGTAATCTGCAACCCGGCCGTCAGGCAGGTAGATGCGGCTTAAAAAAAGGGGACAGATTTATTTTTTTGAAGGGCGGCCAGGATCACGCAGTTTTATTCGCCGCTTGAGCCTGTCCTCAATCTGATCGACGGAACATTCCCTCCCAGACACAAAATTACCATGATGAGCAACGTCTTCAATCGCATAACAACCCCTCGCTTTTTTAATTCTGAAAAAATTGCCGATTATATGTGTTACATCTGTTTCAAGGTACGCTTACGTTTCAATCTTGTGGTGTTGCGTGGCAGAGTCAACGTGCGACCGACAAAACCTTTAGTGGCTATAATGAAAATAAGTTCCTTAAATCTGGCTTTTACCAATATATTCGTGTTTAGTACGATTATATACTGTCCTCGGAATACTCAGACTTCTGAACACCCTCAAAAGTATCTTTATGCTACAGGAAGTTATCGCTTATTTGAAACTATGTGACAGCAGTGTGCTCAACAAAAAAAATTAAAGCTCGCAGACCAAACTTTCCTCTCTCACCTTATTGATCACCTTTACCTTTCCATCATCTATTTCCACCTTGTTAACATCGAAGTGAACAACAAAAGGATCAGGATCACAAGTAAATATTACTTTTTCACCAAGTATTTCTTTTTTCTTGCCAATCGTTTTAACTACTAAATCGTAACTATCGTACTTATAGCGATGCAGAACTTGTATTGTCACATCGCCAATTTTCTTCGATTTCGCGCAAGTATCATATTTAAAACCATCAGTGAAACCATTCTCTAACTTTGCTTGTAAATCAGGTGTGAGGTTTAAATTAAACTGCTTATCAAATCGAGCGAAACCTTCCAAATACTTCCTAGTGAAGTATCGATGGACATCATCTTCAGTGGCGAACTGATCTAGAGAAACAAACTCCGGATCAAGGCAAACACGGTAGGCCTTATCGCCTACGACAGACATATCTCTATCATTTCCTTCTTGGAAAACAATTCTGTTGAAAAAGCCCAAGTCTAACTTGAGTTTATTCAGCCAATCAGATATGAACAACGTAAGATAGTTCGCCAAGAACTGGTATTTAGCCCGCAATAAAGGCTCAAATTTGGCGGTTTCAAGAGTCATATATACTTGAGTTAGTTTCATAGCTAAGGCCTCACATGATAGTCTGGATTTGTAAGATTTTCAGGACGTAGCCCGCGAGCATTAGCAGCCTCAAGCTCAAGCGCTTTTTGCCTAGCCCTAGGACCCGCTGGAATTTCTGCGATGATAGTTGTATCAAAATCTTCCTTGCCCCACTTACGCCTCTGTCTCTCAGCTCGGTAAGACTTTCCTTTCTTACTGATCTATCCTTGACTAATACCGGTTTTTACAACTTCGCCGGTTTTATTGTTGCGAATCTCGTATACGTGCTGGGCTTTCTGGCTAAGTCTGGAGTTACCATGCACATCATCAAGCTTAGCCGAACAATTATTATGAACCCAAGCCCCTTGTTCACCAACAAAATACGTATGAGTTTCAGCAACCTCGAAATTAAAGGTATCTTGCAGCTGGCTAGCAGCTTCAACAGCTTCAACGATTAAAACCGCGCCAGAGATGGCGGTCACCTGATCGCCGATCTCAAGCTTACCAGCTTTAGTCCACCCCTTCCCGATACCCCAGAAGGGATGCTCACTGGTAACGCCGAAGGTTTCCTCGTCTCCTGCTCCACTTTTCAGAGTCAGATTCAGAATCTGCTGGTCATGGTGACGATAAAGTCGGACAACAGGCTTCCAGCTGGTTTCTCCGCTGTTCTCATCTTTGGAAGCAACCAGATCTCCAACTTGAATATCCTCTATCGGCTTCAACCCATCCGGTGTATGGACAAGGGTGCCTTTGACAAAGCAGAGGCCACCAACCAGATCGTCAACCTTGTTGGTCATTCCTGTTGGAATATCGTCGATCCTGCGGGTTAAGCGCTTTGTCATTTTTAGCGCTTTACCAAATTTTTTACTAAATTTTATACTGTTAAACAGGTATCCAGCCATCGGAATGGCAGCGCCAGCCGAAAGAGCGGCCATACCATAGTCACCCTGCAACAGGTACAGCAGGCCATTGGCAATATCAAAAACTTCACCAAATCCCGGGATCATCCCCAACAGATCAAGGGCATTATGCAGGTCACAAATGGACGCCAGCCCTAACGGATCGTACAGATTGATGGGGTTTCCAAAGGCATAAAGGTACAGGTTGAGCCCGTCTTTAAACGGATCGGTAGTCAGGTAGCGACCGGTATCGGGGTTGTAATAGCGGTTGTAGTTGTAGTGCAGACCGCTTCCTGCATCGTAATACTGCCCCGGAAAGCGCAGGTTGTTGTCGATGGTGGACAGCGGATCAATGGTCGCCTGACCGAAGGCGGCATACCCGGCACTCCAGGCGACGGCGCCACTGTCTGCTGCGGTCATTCGTTGCGGGGTCCCCAAATGATCGTTGTGATACCAGTAAAGACCACTGCCATCACGCATATAGAGGGGATCGGTCCCCCAGCTGCCGTTCGGATACCAGCCGTAACTTTTCAGCCAGTAACCGCTGGCGCTGTATTCACCAACCAGCCCTTCATCGGCATAGACGTACCAGGTTACTGGAGGCCACCTGTTTTTTAATACGGCGTCCAAAGGGGTCGTAAGTATAGTCGGCGACCCGGCCGTCGGGCAGGTAGATGCGGCTTAAACGGTTGCGGCTGTTGTACTCGTAACGGGTGACCTGAGCGCCAACGGTTTTGCGCACGGCGTTGCCATTGGCATCATATTCATAGCTGGCAGAGTCATCGATCTGTAAAGGGGGCAAGTCTACAGTTGAAGTGTTGTGGCCATTTGGTAGTGTAAATTCGTGTCGAGACCACTCCGCATAGAGTATCCGGGGGCCTGGTATCATGTTATGAACCGTGGACGAAGGCACTGTGATGTTTTTGAAGGTGGGGAGGATTTCCATCTCTTTATCGACATTTAATCCCCCCTGCAACTTCCGTAATCCTGTGGAAATTAATCAGTAAAGTTAGGACTAAATAGCTCTTTCAGGTAGGCAACTCTTTTTCACTCCACCCGAAAATTACCTATCCACTGGAACCGCATCGGCCGCACCAATCTGCGCCCTCATTTTTCAGACAAAATGTCCCTTGCCATACCCCAGGAAGGCACTACTCTTTAATGAGTGAGTTGTTTTCCTTAGAATAGGAGAAGATTATGACGGCATATAAAGGAACGATTGGAATTCTGACTGGCGGCGGCGATGTTCCAGGGCTGAATCCGGCGATCAGGGCGATTACGGTGCGGGCGTTGCGCGAGGGGTTCAAGGTCATTGGTATTCGGCGCGGCTGGGCCGGGCTGGTGGATATGATTCCCGATCCGCAGGCGGACAACAGTAATAATTATCGCGTGCTGAGCGAAGACCTGGTCAACCGCGCCGGGCGGACCGGCGGCACTTTTCTACATACCTCCCGAACCCGGCCGAGCCACCTGCCGCTGAGCAACTTGCCTGCCCACCTGCGGGACAAATATCAGGACGATATTAATGATGTGACCGCGGATGTGCTGAAAAATATTGAGTTTCTTGGCATTGATACGCTGATTCCCATTGGCGGTGACGATACCCTCAGTTATGGGCTCCGGCTGCATCAGGAAGGGGTGAAGGTGGTCGCTATTCCGAAAACCATGGATAACGATGTCCCCGGCACCGACTACTGCATCGGTTTTTCTACCTGCGTCACCCGCACCATCGAAATGACCCATAGCCTGCGCACCTGCGCCGGTTCCCACGAACGGTTCCTGGTGCTGGAGGTTTTTGGCCGTTATGCTGGTTTCTCAGCGTTGTTACCGGCCATGGCCGGAGCGTCGGATCGCTGTATTATCCCCGAGCATCCGTTTGCCATTGAGAAGTTGGTGGAACTCCTCAGTCAGGATCGACATAAACATCCGAGTAACTACTCGGTCGTGCTGATTTCCGAAGGTGCGACCATGCTGCATCAGAACAATATGTCCTTTGAAGGGGATGAACAGGATCAGTATGGGCATAAGAAGCTTGGCGGGATCGGTGATCAGGTGGCCCGTGAATTAAAAGAGTTGTCACCGCAATTCAATGACGGTCGACGGATCAATGTCGTGAATCAGCGGCTTGGGTACCTGGTTCGTGGCGGTGATCCTGATGCCATCGATTCCATTGTGCCTATGGCGTTTGGCAACCTGGCTCTTGATCTGGTGCTGCAGGGGATTTCCGGGCGTCTGGTTAGCCTGCGCAACGGCTGCTACGACAATGTGCCCATTGACGTGGTCACCGGTCGCAAGAAAATTGTCGATATCCACAAATACTACAACGCCGACCGCCTGCGCCCCCGGTACGAGTCCTTCTCCCGGCAGCCGCTGTTCATTATGACCAGCGATGTTTAGCTGTCATTGAGGACGGATGTTCTGGGGCAGGCACGGTTGATCAGTCCTCCGTGGCTCTGTCCCAGCCCTGACTTCTCTGGTGGGAGGATTAAATGCCGTAGTCGCGCTCGACCTTGGCGACCCGGACCCGAAAGGCGGAGTACCATTGGTCCCGTCCCAGCTTTTGCGCCAGTTGGTGCTTGGCATTCTGTTTCCAGGTGCTAATCGCATCCGGACTTTCCCAGTAGGACACGGTGATCCCCAAACCGTCTCTGGCCGACTCAACGCCCAGGAAGCCGGGTTGTTTTGCCGCCAGCTCCATCATCTGTGCAGCCATGTCAGCATAACCGTCATCACCAGCGGTCCGCTGACTGCTGAAAATGACTGCGTAGTAGGGTGGTTTTGGTGTCTCGGCAATATCTGACATGGTCTCCTCTTTTGACGATCCGGCTCTTGGTGCAGCACTGGAGGTGGTCTTCAAACCTTCTCAATCTCCACATACACCGCATACAGGGCCAGCCCGTCCCCTGAATCCGTCAGTCGGTTCGGGATGGCGTTGTTGGTGAAGCCTTCTTTCATCGGAATATTCTTCCAACACATCAGGGTGCCCTGAGCAATATCGTCAGTGACCGCCGCTGCAGCGACAAATTCGCCGCAGGTTCCTATAACACGCAGCTCGTCACCGGTGGTGATGCTCAGATGGATTGCATCGGCGGTATTGATGTGAACGACCTGCAGCCCCTGCTCCATCCCCGGCAGGGTCTGCGAGTTGAGATAGCTGGCGTGGGAGGCGGTCAACAGCTGGAGCTTGTTCTGCGACTCGGGCATGGTCAGATCAAGTTCCTGGGTCCGGTAGGTGCGTTGCGGCATTTCGGTTTTTTTGATCTGGGCGCGTTCCTTGATTTTGAGCGGCAGGCGCAGCTTGTCGGCCAGCAGGGTGGCGGCATCGACGTCGCTCAGTTCGCTGGTCAGGTTGGTGCGGCTGTAATTGTGGGAGAAGAAGTTACTGGCCATGAAGTCGCTTTGCGCGAACATGCCGCCGACTTTCAGGAAAAAGGTCGCCTGCTGCGCGGTCTCATCATGATTGGTGCCGATCACCAGGCTTGGGGTTGCGCTCATCCCGGCGCGCCAGAGTTGAACATCCGGCATGGTCATGAGCGGATTGGCGGCAACATTGACAAACAGGTCGAACTCACCGTCAGCCAGGACTGTGGCGAGTTGGTCGATATGGACCTGGCCGGCAAAGTTGGCGTGCGGTTTTTCCCACAGCCGCTTGGAGCTATGGCCCCAGAACAGCAGGTCCTGCATGCCTGTTTTGACCGCCAGCCGGTTGATCCAACGAAAGGCGTTCATGCCGTTGCCTTGGCGTTGCAGCCCGGAGCCCTGGATATGAGCGGTTTTGCCGCTGCGGATACAGGCCAGCAGGTCAGCAAAGTCCTCCGTTGAGACGCCGGCGGTTGCGCACAATGCGGCGGCGTTATAGCCGTTCTGGTAGCCCAGTTCCACCAGCAGAGCGCAGGCCAGCAGGCCGTCACAACCTGGATTGATGAGGATAAAGCGCTCGGCCAGGTCGGCGGTGCGGGTTTTGACCGGGTCGATATAGATGATCTTTTTTCCGGCCTGACGCAGCTTTTTCAGGTAGGCATAGAGATGCGGGCTGGTCGCTGCGGCGTTCCTGCCGTAGATAATGATGGTGTCGGCGTTTTCCAGCCCGGTTATATCCGGGTTGGCCAGGACTCCGAAATCAGCGATGTGTGCAGCCGTGCCGGTATCGTCGCAGGGGCCGCCGGAGACGTTCCAGCAGTTGCCGAAGCTGGCAAAGAGCTGGTCCCAGCAGTACATGTTGTAAGCCAGGCTGCCCGAACCGCGTTGGAAAAGGATTTTTTTCTTGCGGAACGGTTCCAGAAAGGCGGCCAGGGCGGTCAGGGCATCTTGATCGGTGGCGTATTCATATGGTTCGCCGGCCACGCTTTGCCATGATTTGAGCCCATTGTAGATTTCGCGCCGGGCAAAGGTTTTGAACTTGGCGCAGACAAAGCCGGGGGCGGACCAGGGTTCGGCAATCCCCTCCACTTTAAACTCCGGGGCCACGGCCGTAATCCTGGCGGCACAAAGGTCAGGGCAATCCTTGCTGCAGAAAAAGTTCATCACCGTCCTCCCGGAGCGCAACGATTTGGTATCAGGGCGGATTCTAGCAATGCCCCGGCAGGGTTGCAACAGATTATAGGCTGCTGCCCATCAGCCGGCCTGCAGGCGTTCACAGTGGAACAGGATGTGGTCTTCGATAAATGTCGCGATGAAAAAATAACTGTGATCATAGCCGGTCTGCATTCGCAACTGCAGGGGGTAGTTGTTCTCGTTGCAGGCCTGCTGCAGCAACTCGGGTTTGAGTTGCTGCAGCAGGAATTGATCGGCAGTCCCCTGGTCAATCAGCAGCGCGCGCGGTTTATGCTGGAGGCGGATCAGTTCACAGGCGTCATAATGCTGCCAGGCAACGGGATCATCGCCGAGGTAGCGGCTGAAGGCTTTTTTTCCCCATGGACACTGACTGGGAGCGCAGATCGGTGCAAACGCTGAAATCGAAGTGAAGGTGCCATGGTATTTGAGCCCCAGGGTCAGTGCTCCGTGGCCCCCCATGGAATGGCCGGATATGCCGATCTGGTCTGGAATAATTGGAAAGTTGCGAATGACTTGAGGGACCAACTCCTCAATCAGGTATTGCTCCATATGATAGTTCTGGTTCCAGGGGGCCTGGGTGGCGTTGAGATAAAAACCGGCACCCTGGCCAATGTCCCAGGCCCCGTCCGGATCATCGGGAACATTTTCTCCGCGCGGACTGGTATCCGGGCAGAGAATGGCGATGCCATAGCGGGCGGCATAGCGTTGCGCCCCGGCTTTTTGGACAAAGTTTTCATCACTGCAAGTCAGTCCCGACAACCACAGTAGCAGTGGCACCTGTTGTTGTTCCGCCTGCGGCGGCAGGTAGAGCGAAAAGTGCATGTCGCACTTAAGAACCTGTGACGGGTGGTGGTAACGGGATTGCTTCCCCGAAAAACATAGGTTGGTGGATATCTCCTGCAAAGCCATGGCTCTCCTCGTTTCGGTCCGGTTTAATACAACACGACGGAGCGAATGCTTTTTCCTTCGTGCATTAGATCAAAGGCCGTGTTGATTTCTGTTAGGGGCATGGTGTGGGTGATCAGATCATCGATATTGATCTTGCCGTCCATGTACCACTCGACAATTTTCGGGACATCGGTACGGCCACGAGCTCCGCCGAAGGCGCTGCCCCTCCAGACTCGGCCGGTGACCAGTTGGAAGGGACGGGTGCTGATCTCCTGACCGGCACCGGCAACACCGATGATCACCGATTCTCCCCAGCCCTTGTGACAGCATTCCAGTGCCTGGCGCATGGTATGGACATTGCCGATGCACTCGAAGCTGTAATCTGCACCGCCGTTGGTCAAGTCGATGATGGCCGCGACCACGTCATCGGTTTCTTGTGGATTGATGAAATCGGTCATGCCGAATTTTTCCGCCAACGGAACTTTGGACGAATTGAGATCAACGCCGATGATGCGATCCGCGCCAATCATGCGCGCACCCTGGATGACGTTTAGCCCGATTCCGCCGAGACCAAACACCACGACATTGGACCCCGGTTCGACCTTGGCGTCGAAGACCACGGCTCCAATCCCGGTGGTGACCCCACAGCCGATATAGCAGACTTTATCAAAGGGCGCGTCCATGCGGATTTTAGCCACGGCGATTTCTGGCACAACGGTAAAGTTGGAAAAGGTTGAACAGCCCATGTAATGGAGAATAGGGCGTCCGTCCAGGGAAAAACGGCTGGTTCCATCCGGCATCAACCCCTGCCCCTGGGTGGTGCGGATCGCTTGACAGAGGTTGGTCTTGGGATGCAGGCAGAATTGACATTCCCGGCATTCGGGGGTGTACAGCGGGATGACATGATCGCCCGCTTTGACGGACGTCACGCCCGGGCCGACTTCTCTGACAATGCCCGCGCCCTCATGACCGAGGATAACCGGGAAGGCACCTTCCGGATCGTCTCCCGACAGTGTAAAGGCATCGGTATGACAGATGCCGGTGGCTTTCAGTTCCACGAGAACTTCTCCGGCCTGCGGTCCTTGTAGATCGACCTCGACTATATCCAGTGGTGCGCCTGCAGCAAAGGCGACGGCAGCTTGGGTTTTCATAGCGACTCCTGTGAGCATCAATTGTGATAGGGGCCAATTGTCCGTGCTGGGAACTCAGGTTCCAACATTCTCTCGTCAAATTATTACATAAATTGTCGCAATTAAAAGAGCGGTGCGCTGGCGAACCGTCAAAATCACGACTCAGTTATCGATAAGGGGCGACAAAGAGCCTGAAGGGAAGTCTTTCTATGTGGTAATGCCTTGAAATATATGGAAAATAAATATTGTTTAATTTTTTGGCACGATTCTGGCCTATCGGGTTGATGGATTCTTTTCGCAAGCCCGGAGGAGTGGATGAATCAACCGTTGTCGATTCTTAAAATTCTTGGAATGATTCTCTTTTTTGTGCTGTTTTTCTTGAGTACGATTTTGCCGGTTCGGGCCGCCCAGGCGGTGAGCCTGCTCGGGATGAGCAAAGAAGAGACTCCGTATCATACTAGAATTACACTGGAAATGTCGGAAGTGCCGCAATTCCAGATGGAAAAATCGGGGCAGCGGGTCGACCTGCTGTTAAACGATGCGGACATTTCCGGTCAATTGCGCAAACTGCCCGAAGATGAGGCCGTGGTCAAAATTCTGTTGGCCAAGAAGCATCATGACCTGATGGTTTCTATTTTGTTGCGGCGGCCACCTAAGCAGGTTGTCGCTGAAAGTAAGGACAACCCGGGACGGGTGGTTCTGGATCTGTACTGGGCGGACTCATCTGCGGCCCGGCCTGCCGTAGCCTTTCGGATCGCCGACATGCCCCCGCGTAAGCCCGGCAGCGGAGCAACGGATTATGCCCAACAGTCCCCCTGGGATGGGCGCTGGCGGGAATTTTTTGCCGAATATCGGCAGGACTGGACGGTGCCGTTGTCGTTGCGGTTTACTTTGCCGACCTTGCCCGCGCTTGTGACTGATGAGAACAGCCCGTTGTGGCCGCTGCAGCAATATGCCGAGCAGGGCCAATACTTGAGTCTGCAGCAAGCCGCTGAAAAAATGACTGGGCTGAATGAAGACCAGACCTTGCGGAGAAAACTGCTGGTTGCTGAAGCGCGCTTGCGGAGTGATGCTTTGAAAACTGCTGTGCCCCTGCTGGACTGGTTACGGGACGACCCGAGCCTGAGCCAGGCTCTTAAACCCCGTGTCGAATATTTGACAGCTTATGGTCAAGCTGTTGGCGGACAACCGATTGTCGCGCAATTGACACTGCAGCCTTATCTTTCTCAGCTGTCGACAGATCATCCGTTGCTGCCGCCGATGTCCCTGCTTTATGTCGAAGCGGCTCTGGCTTCGCATCAGGACCAGCTGGCCCTTGACCAACTGACCGCCACCAAGATGACCTGGCCCCCTGCGCTTGAAAAGGTCGCGGCTCTGCGCCGGGCCGACGCCCGAACCGGGCTGGGCAAGCCGGGATCGACTTTGGATGCTTACCGTGACCTGGCCGAAGTGCCGGGGCTTTTCGAACATTACCTGTTCTCCTGCAACCGCGCAGCTTTCAGCGCATTCAAGGCCAAAGCCTATACTTTTGCCAGCGACCTTTACCAGCGGATGATCGGGCCAACGGAGGATCTGCCGGGGCACGACCTTATTCTGTTTGCGAACGGGGAGTCGCTGTATGAGGCGGGTGACGAGACTTGGGGCCTGATCGGCCTGGAGCGGGCTGCTCTGGATAATCCAGGGAGTGAAGGTTCCGACCGGGCTCGGCTGAGGATGCTTGATAACAAAATTTTAAAAGGCGGCGAGATGGAGTTGGCCGAGGCTGCCATCAAGTTTGGTCAACTGGCATCCGACTCAAAGTATCGGACGGTTCGTGAAGAAAGTTTTTTCAAACAAGCCCTGGCTCATTATCTGCTGGCGGAAAACCAGCTCAGCGTAAAAGAATTGATGAAGTTCCGGCGTGATTTTCACAGTTCCGCCTTACGCCGCGAGGCCGATCTGCTGTTAGCTCGGCAACTGCCCGGCGTGGTCCATCAGCTGCTGGCAGACCACAATGACCTCGATGCGGTGGTGCTGGTGGAGCAGAACCGTAAATTGCTGCTCAGTGGCCGTTTAGATCGCATTTTCCTGCAGGATCTCGCCAAAGCTTTCGACAACCTGGGCCTGTATCAACGAGCTGGACGGGTGCTTCTGTATATGTTTGATCGCATGGATGGCCAGCCGGATCAAAAATACCTTTATCTGCCTATCATTGAGTCCTATTTCAAGCGAGGTGAATTTAGCGAGGTCACTGACTTTGCCGGCCGTTATCTTGATAGCTACCCCCAGGGCGAGGATGCCGCCACCATTTATGCCTTATTGCTGGATGCCTATCAGCGGCAGGGAAAGAATGACGAATTGCTGACCTGGCTGCATAAACCTGACCGACCGACCAGCCCCACCCTGGATATTCGGGCGGCTTGGGATTATTGGCGGCTGGGACGCAAAGCTGATGTTATCGCCAACCTGGAGCGGGCGCGTAAAGCGGGAGCCAAACTTCAAGTCAAAGAAATGGCACTACTGGCTGAATCCTACTTTCAGGTGCACCGCTATGACCAGGCTGAAAAAAAATATCGGTTGTTATTGGATGATGCCGAATTCGGTCCGCAGGCCCACTATCGAACCGCGCAACTGCTGCTGCAGAGGCACCAAAATAAACAGGCTGTAACCGTGCTCAAGCAACTGGTTAAACAAGATCGCTATGGTGCATGGGGCAAGTTGGCGCGAGATTTGCTCATTCAAAAGAAGCGCTGATTATATTGGCCAGAAGTGTCAAAGAAAAGTCAGGAGAGCATCATGGCAGATTTTAAAATTACCGGGCAGACGATTGCGATACTGCAGAAAAGTCTTGATCTGCGGTCTGAGAAACAGCAGGTGATTGCAGGCAATATCGCTAATGCCGAGACCCCCGGCTATGCCGCGCGGAAGTTCAGTTTTGAGGAGAACCTGCGCAATGCCATCAATAATCCGGGGATGGCCGCCCGCCAGACCAACAGTCGGCATTTTCCGATCGGGTCAGGATCGATTGGAGCGGTGCAGGGATCTTTGGATAAGGATGTTGATCATAGCCCTTTGGGAGACGGCAATACGGTTTCGATGGAAGACGAAATGTTTGACCTGGCTGAAAACCAGCTGCTCTATGAAGCCGGCAGCCAGATTATTCGAAAAAAGCTGTCCCTGTTGAAATACGCCGCCAATAACGGCAGTGGCGGCTAGTGCCCGCTCGAAAACTGGTGTTGGCTGCAGAGCTTGCTAACAAGGGCCGTTTCTGGAAGAAACCCCGTTAGGAGAATTACTTATGGATATGTTCACAACCATGAAAATCAGTGCCTCGGCACTCAAGGCCCAGCGGGTGCGGATGAACGCCATCAGCTCCAACCTGGCCAATATCGAAACCACCAGGACACCGGACGGTGGCCCCTATCGCAAGCGGGAAGTGGTGTTCCAGAGCACCCAACAGGGCTTTGCCGAAACCCTCGACGGTCAAATGCGTGACGCGGTCCAGGGAGTCAAGGTCAGCTATGTGCAGGCCAGCCCGTTGCCGCCGCGGATGGTCTACGATCCGTCCCATCCCGATGCCAATGAAAAGGGGGAAGTGGCCATGCCGAATATCAGTCTGGTGGAAGAGACCGCGGACATGATGTCGGCGTCCCGCGCTTATGAAGCCAACGTCACGGTGGTCAAGTCGGCCAAGCGGATGGCGCTGAAAGCGCTGGACATCGGTAAATAGCTTGAACCCAACCTAAAATAATAAGAGGTCGACAATGAAAAGTGTATCGGACATTACCCTGAGCAGCCATCTGAAGGGCCTGGCCAAACCGCAGCACACCCCTTCGGTCAGTGATATCGGCAACAAATTCAGCGAAGCTCTCAAAAACTCCATCTCCCAGGTGAATTCGGCCCAGGTCAGTGCCGACAAGGCGGCTGAGCAAATCGCTGCCGGCGAAACCAAGAACCTGCACGAAGCGATGATCAAACTGGAAGAAGCGGACATCTCCATGCGCCTGATGGTGCAGATCCGCAACAAGGCGCTTGATGCGTATCAGGAAGTGATGCGGATGCAGGTCTGATGGCCGTGGGCCTTTGTTGAGAATAACCGCAGTTTGTCCGTTCAGTACAACCAGCGTTAAGTAGATCCAGAACCAAATCTAACCGGAGCAGAATCATGGCCGCAGAGTCAAAAGACATCGTTCAGAGCGAACCCGAAAAAAAGAACCTGTTAAATGTCATCATGGAGTGGTCGCTGGCGCGTAAATTGAGCCTGGTGGCTGTGGCGCTGGTCTGCGTCGTCCTGTTCTCCCTGATCATTATGCAGTCCCGGGTGGCCGACTACAGTCTGCTATTCGCCAACCTGCCGAGCCGGGATGCCGCGTCCATCGTCGAATGGCTGAAGGACCGCAAGATCCCTTACCGGTTGGAAGATGGCGGCAAAAAGATCATGATTCCGGCCGATCAGGTCTATGAGGCCAGGATCGAACTGGCTGGCTCCGGTCTTTCCGAAGGCGGGGTCGGTTTCGAAATTTTTGACAAGCAAAGCTTCGGGATGACCGATTTTGCCCAGAAGGTCAATTATCGTCGCGCACTGCAGGGCGAACTGATGCGGACGATCTCCTCGCTGGCTCCGGTGGAGTCGGCAAGGATTCACCTGGCACTGCCGGAAAAGCGTCTGTTTCGTGAGCAGCAGCAGCCGGCTACGGCTTCGGTCATTGTCAAGCTCACCCCCGGCCGAACCCTGAACGAAGCCCAGCTGCAGGGGATTATCCATTTGGTGGCGGGGAGTGTCGAAGGCCTGGAGGCCGATAACGTTACGGTGGTTGATTCCAGCGGCAAGGCGTTGTCGCGGACCCACGGCGACGAAATGAACGGACCGATGACGCCGGGCATGCTGACCTATCAACAGACCATGGAACGACGGCTGGAAAGCCGTGCGCAGGCGTTGCTGGATCGGGCCTTGGGCGCGGGTAACTCGCTGGTCAAGGTCAATGCGGATATCGATTTCGACCAGCGTGAACGGGTCGAAGAAGCCCTTGACCCCAAAGGCGCGGTTGTTGTCAGTGAGCAGAACAGCACCGAACAGGGCAGCGGGGAGAACTCGAGCGGTGTTCCCGGTGTGGTCAGCAACCTGGACCAGAGCAAAGGGATGACCGTGGCCACGACACCATCGTCGCGTTCGTCGGAAACCGTCAATTATGAATTGAGCAAGGTGACCAGCAAGACCGTCAGCTCGGTCGGCAATTTGAAGAATCTGTCAGTTTCGGTTTTGGTGGCTGATCGCATGGAGCCGAGTGCCGAGGGCAGTGAGCCGAAGGCGGTGCCGCGTAGCGCCACAGAGCTTAAAGATATCGAGCAGATGGTGCGGACCGCGCTGGGCATCAGCGACACCCGCGGCGATCTGATCTCGGTGGTCTCGATGCCGTTTGAAACCGATTTTCTGGATGAGCCCCTGCCGACGCCTTCAGTGGTAGACAAGGTCTATCCGTGGTTGCCGGTCATCAAATACGGCTTGCTGGCCCTGGCCGCGCTGATGGTTTACATGATCTTCTTGCGGCCTATTATCCGGACTCTGCGGGGAGCCAACGAGGAGACTCAACCAATGAAAACAGTGGAAGAGCTGGAAGCGGAATTGCGTGGCAATGATCAGACCCCGCTGTTAGGCGGACCGAGCGACCCGTTGGCGCAGATTCGCCAGGAAGTGCTCGGCGGCGACATGTTACCTGTTCAAGTGGTCAAGAACTGGCTGCGTCAGGAACCGGCTGAATCCTGATGATCAAACCTGATGGGTTGTTTAAACAGCCTCTCGGTGGGATTTCTCAACAAATTGCTAAGATTTTGAGCTCATAAACGTATAACTTGGAGCAACCTGTGAAAAAAGCAAAACATTTAACCGGTGCAAAAAAAGCGGCGATTCTGCTGCTCTGCCTCGGTGAAGATGTCACGGCCAAGATTTTCGAGGCCCTTGATGATTCCGAGGTTCGGGAAATCAGCCGCTGCATGATCAACATCGACCATGTCGACCCGCTTCTGGCCCGGGAGATCCTTGAAGAGTTCAAGGAGGCCCGCGGTGGCGACATCGGCGTTTATGTGCGCGGTGATGAATTTGCCAAACACGCCATTCTGGGCGGCGGCAATGCCTCACGCGCCCAGTACCTGCTTGATCAGGTTTCGGCTGGCATTGAAGGGCGGCCGCTGGAGACCATCTCCAAGATGCATCCACGGATGGTCGCCGGGTTGCTGGAAAACGAGCATCCACAGACCGTGGCGCTGATTCTGTCGACACAGAAGGAGGATCACACCAGCAAAATCCTCTCCGAACTGCCGGATGAACTGCGCGGCGAGGTGATGTACCGGATTGCCAAGATTGAAAATGTCTCGCCGGAAGTGATCAGCCAGATCGAAGAAGCACTGCAGCGTGAAGTTGGCGTGATCGTCGGCAAGGACCGCAAGCAGGTCGGCGGGATCGAAAAAGTAGTGGAAATTCTCGGCAAGATGGAAAAGGGTGCCGATCAGATGATTCTGACCAGCATCGAAGCGGTTGATCCAGATATGGCCGAAGAGATCCGGCGGCGCATGTTCACCTTCGAAGATATGGCAACCATCGATAATCGCGGCATGCAGGCGATCCTGCGCGAGGTCAGTACCGACATGTTGACCCTGGCGCTGAAGACCGCCAGCGACACCATCAAACAAAAAGTTTTTGCCAATATCTCTCAGCGGGCCGCCGATATGATTATGGAAGATTTGGACTCAATGGGGCCGCGTAAATTGTCCGAAGTTGAAGCGATGCAGACCGAAGTGGTCAAAATCGCTATGAAGCTTGAAGAAGAAGGGACCATAGTGATACCTGGCCGAGGTGGTGGTGGCGATGAGCTTGTCTAAGATTTACCGCGGTAGTGACGCGAGTGAACTGAAGTCTTTTGAATTCCAGTCTTTTGGCGGACCCGCACCGAGCGTGGCCCCGGCAGAAAAGAAGGCGGCTCCGGTGGTGACACCACCACCGTCGGCAGCCGTTGCCGGGCACAGCGCCCAGGAGGTTGAAGAAGCCTATGCCCGCGGCCTTCGTGAAGGGTTGGAGCAGGCCGGCCAGAGACTGGAATCGGCCACCAAAGCCCTGGCCGATGCTCTTGACGAAGTCAGCCGTCTCCGGGAGAAACTGGCGCAGAACAGCCGCCAGGATATGCTGCGGCTGGTCATGGCAGTTGCGGAGCAGGTGATTCGCACGCAGGCCGCCGTTGATTCTGGCGTGGTCATGAACATTATCGACAATGCTTTGCAGTCTGCGGTGCGCTCCGACCGTTACCGGGTGCGCATCAATCCGGCCGATCTGGCTGCGGTTAATGAGCAAAAACCTCTATTTATCGCCAGCGTCAGCGGCCTGAAAAATCTGCATATTGAAGCTGATGCGAACATCTCGGCCGGAGGCTGCCGGGTCGATTCGGAACTGGGTGAGGTCGATGCCACCCTCGAAACCCAACTGGAAACCATCCGCCAGGCCTTAACCGAAGCGATGACGGGGCAGTGATGACCGATCTGGTGACTTGTGTCAAAGCAGTGAATCCGATCAAGGTCAGCGGTAAAGTGATTCAGATTGTCGGTCTGGTCGTCGAAGGCTATTGTCCGACCGCCACCGTTGGTACCTTGTGCCGGCTGCTGCCTCTTGACGGCGGTGAAGCGGTGCCGGCTGAAGTGGTCGGCTTTCGCGATTCGCGCGCTTTGCTCATGCCCTTGGGGGAATTGCGTGGACTCGGTCCCGGCAGTTTGATTCAGGTCATGCGCAGCAGTGCCAGCTTGCCGGTGGGTGAGCAATTACTGGGCCGAGTTATCGATGCTCTTGGACACCCCTTGGACGAGAAACCACTGCTCCCCTGTGAAGAAGAATGCCCCCTTTATGCCCTGCCATCCAGCCCCATGGCCCGCAAGCCTATTGTCCAGCCGCTAGACCTCGGCATCAAAGCGATCAACAGCCTACTGACCTGCGGCATCGGTCAACGGATGGGGATCATGGCCGGTTCGGGGGTGGGCAAGAGCGTGCTGCTGGGGATGATGGCCAAACATACCCAGGCCGATATCAATGTCATCGCCCTGATCGGTGAACGGGGTCGGGAGGTGCGGGAATTTATCGAACGCGATCTGGGACCGGAAGGCCTGGCCCGCTCGGTCGTGGTCACGGCGACCTCGGACCAATCGCCGCTGTTGCGGATGCGCGGTGCCTTTGTCGCCACCACCATCGCCGAGTACTTTTGCAACCAGGGCAAAAATGTGCTGCTGCTGATGGACTCGGTGACCCGGTTTGCCATGGCCATGCGTGAGGTCGGCCTGGCCATCGGGGAGCCGCCGACGACCAAAGGCTATACCCCGTCGGTCTTTGCCACCTTACCCAAACTTTTGGAACGGGCCGGGAATTTTAAGAACAAGGGAAGTATTACCGGCCTTTATACCGTGCTCGTCGAAGGGGACGACATGAACGAGCCGGTAGCTGACTCGGTGCGCTCGATCCTTGACGGGCACATTGTTCTGTCCCGCGATCTGGCCGCCCGCAATCATTTCCCGGCCATCGATATCCTCCGCTCCGCGAGCCGGGTCATGCGCGATATCGTTACTCCAGAGCATCTGCAGATGAACGGTCAGACCCGGGAAATTATGGCAACCCACAAGGAAGCGGAGGATCTGATCAATATCGGTGCTTATGTGGAAGGGAGTAACGGCAAGATCGACTATGCTATCTCCCGGATAGAGGCTGTCAATGACTTCCTCTGCCAAGGGATGAACGATGCCGTCGATCTTGAGACGACTCTGACTGAATTGAATTCATTGTTGCTCGACCGGCGCACGGTTGCGAGGTAACCCATGGCCGGAAAATTCAAATTGCAGGCGGTCTTGAATTACCGCCAGTCATTGGAAAACCAGGCCCAGCAGGTTCTCAGTCTGAGCCTGCAGGAACAGGTTCGCATGCAAAACGAGATCGAGGGCTTTCGCCAACAGTTGCAGAACCACGATGACCAGTTGCGGATCCGCCAGCAAGAGGGGATGACCGTAGCCGAAATGGAACTGTTCGAAGCCGGCATTCAGCATTGTCGTCAACAGATTCATCACCTGCAGCAGAGGCAGCTGGAACTGGACCGGCGCATTAAGGATGAGCGGAACGCCTTGCTAAAAGCTGCTCGTGAACGACAGGTCATGGAAAAACTAAAAGATAAACAGGAGGCCGAGTACCGGCGTGAACTGGACCGTAAAGAACGGGACATGCTTGATGAAATCAGTCTCCGGTTAAAAGGAGAGCGCTCATGAAAAAAAGAGCTGGTCTAATATTTCTGGTTGTGTTGCTCCAGGCAACGCTGCTGCTTGCCGCTCCCGCAGATCTGGTTGACAATAAGCAGATTTCCTCAGTTGAAGAGCGGCGGATTCTGGTCTCCATTGAGGAGGAAAATGCCAAATTGGCAGAAAGAAAAGCCCAAATCAACAGCCGTGAAATGCAGCTAAAGACTCTTGCCGCAGAAGTCGATAAGAAGCTCGCATCGATGCAGAAGTTACGGGCAGAACTGACCAAACTGCTGGATCGTAAGAAAGAGGAGGAAGGTGAGCGGATCGGTGAGCTGAGTCTGATTTATGAAAAAATGTCGCCTCAGAAAGCCGCTGTCCTGATTAAGGGCCTGGATGAACAATTGGCTGTCGATATTCTCCTTGGCATTAAGAAAAAGACGGCGGGGAAGATTCTCGATAACCTCGATTCCGAAACCGCCACTCAACTGAGCAAGGCTTTTACCGAAATACCGGTGGGAGATACGGCTGGTTACTGAAACCAGCCTGAAAATTGACGAAAGGAGGTGAGAGCGATGCAGGGAACAGCAATGATTGAACGCACGCCAGCAGCGCCCGATTTGTCATCACCAAAACGAAGTTCAAGCAAACATGACGAGGCTTTTGAACGGATTTTCAATGACAAGAAGCAACCGGAGGCCAGTTCGGCCGTGGATCGTCATGCGCGTAAAAAAAATGTTGAAAACAAAGCGGATAAGCAGGACGTAAAACAGCAGTCGGTTGATAAAGAGGAAAAAACTGCTGCGGTTGAGCATGAGGATGCGACTGAAAAGGTAGCTCGACCAAAACAAGAGACCAAGGCCGCCGCTGAGGTAGAAGAGGATACCCATGTCGCGGAGCAGCAGGAAGTCGATCCTGCAAAAGAAGCTCTGGAGAAGGTTCAGCGGACCCTGGTCCAATTGATGAAAGCGATTTCCAAACAGGATGACGATGCTGACCGCGACCAGATCGACAGTCTGCTGACTGATCTGGTGCAGCAACTCGATTCTACCGATCTTAATGGTGAAGAGGTGCTGGCTGGAATCGATTTGTCCGCCCTGGCCGATCAGCTTGACGAACTGAAAAAGAGTGAAGACAAGGATCACTTGTTAGCACAACTGGTCAGCGGGATCGAAAGCCAGTTGGTTGCTCCGCCGGCTGAAGCGGCCGCGACATCGGTTCAGGTAGCGACCGCGCCGGAAGTGACCGCAGCTCAAGGGCAACCGGTCGGGAAAGCAGAAACTCTGGCACAGGCCCGGCAGATTCTCCAGCAGGCCATCGATGCGGTCAAAGCACAGGACCAGACCGAACCGGCCGCCACTGCAGGCGTCGCCACAACCAGAGCTGCCGAGGATGGTGCAGGGAATAAGGCCAAAACAGCCGAGGAACGTGACCCACGGTTCGCCGGGCTGCTCAATCCGCGTGCAGAGCAGCGTGTTGCCCAGGGCAAACCGACTCATCCAACAGCCGCGTCGGCACCGGCCAGCCAGGCTGCCGATGCACAGTTGCCGCAGTCTCAAGAGACTCAGAAGGCACATGGAGAACAACGCTCCGCTACCGCAACGGAAGGTCTGACGGCGGAACAGGTCCAGCCAAAGGCCACCGCCAGTCATGTCAGCCAGATGACGGAACTGGGTGATAAACATGTCCTGGACGGTCTTTCCCACCAGGCCCATCATGCTCAACCGGGGCAGGGGCCCGTTGCCGGTGCAGACGCGGCCAAAGCTATGCCGCAAAATCCGGTTGTTCAGTTACCCAGCGGGCAGCAGGTCGCGGAAAGTCAGATTTTTGACCAGGTGGTCAGCCATCTGTCGGGCAGCGCCAACGGCGAATCCGGCCGCATGGTGCTGAGATTACAACCGGCGGAACTCGGTTCACTCAAACTGGATCTGGCGATCGAGGGGGATAAAGTCAGCGCCAATATCCATGCCCAGAGCCAGCAGGTCCGGGAAGTGTTGGAGCGGCATCTGCCACAACTGCGCAATGCCCTGGCTGAACAGGGGCTGAAGGTCGAGCAGTTTCAGGTGAGTGTCGAGCATAGCGGCCAACAAGGGCAACACGATAACCTGTCAAGGCAACAGCAGCAGTTTGGACAGTCCCAACAGCAGCAGCACAGCAGATTCTACCAGGAGGTCCCTGAAGAGGACAGCATTCCTCTGGTTCATCTGCTGCAGAACGGCGGCGGTGGCATCAGCCTGCACGTTTGAAAACTTCGAGAAAGGAGGTGGCGTAACGAATGTCAGCGATCAGCGGAATCAATAGCGGCTACTCCAGCGCACTATCTTCGGCATCGCCCGATGACGTGGCCATGGGCAAGGATGATTTTCTCAAACTTCTGGTTGCCCAGCTGCAAAATCAGGATCCGATGAACCCGTCCGATCCGACCGAATTTACTTCGCAACTGGCCCAGTTCAGCCAGCTTGAACAACTGAGCAATGCCAATAAGAGCCTGGAAGGGCTCAACACCATGAGCGCCGAAATGCAGCGCATGTCGGCGCTGGGCCTGGTCGGTCAGGAAGTTATTGCTCAGACCGATCAGATCAGGTTTGAGGGTGAACCCCTGCAGCTCGGCTATCGGACCGATATGCCGGCTGAGGACATCAAGATCTATGTCCTCAATGAAAACGGTTCGACCCTGGCAACCATCAACGCAACCGAGACCGAACCCGGAGATCATTTCCTTGAGTGGGATGGGACCAGTGACCTGGGTTTGCCCCTTGAACCAGGTAACTATTCCCTGGTTGTGCGGGCGGTCGACAAGGATGATACCGTGCTTGAATCAGCCTCACTTGTGAAAGGGACGGTGACCGCGGTTGACCTGGGCCGTAACAGTACTCAGCTGGAAACCAGCGCCGGAGTCTTTGCCATGGAAAAGGTGGAAAAAGCCGGAGCTACCCTATGAGTGAGCACATTACCATTTTCCCGCAGCCGATCGGGACGCCCCAGGCTCCGACAGCGCGCGGCAGACAACAAAATAGTGGCACCTCCGGCAGTTTTGACCAACTGCTGCAGAACCGCATCGACCAGGGCAGCGTCAAGTTTTCCCGCCATGCCAGCGAACGGATGCAAAGCCGCGGGATCCAGTTTTCCCCGGATCAGCTGCAACGGCTCGAGTCAGCGGTTTCCCAGGTCAATAACAAAGGGGGGCGTGAATCGTTGGTCATGCTTGACGATACCGCGTTGGTGGTGAGCGTCAAAAATGAAACAGTGGTGACCGTAGTCGATAAAAACCAGTTGAAGAATAATGTTTTTACCAATATTGACAGCGCAGTGATTGCTTAACCGAACCGGTCCTCTTTGAGGAGGTTCGCAAGCCGCCGACCGATTGACGCGGCTTACGAAAGGAGTTTCATCATGGGAGTTTCAAGTTCTCTGTACAGTGGCGTTAGCGGGCTCACTGCCAATGGCAATGCGATGAGTGTTATCGGTAATAACATCGCCAATGCCAACACCATCGGCTTTAAATCGAGCCGGGCGATCTTCGGTGATCTGCTCTCCAGCCAGATTTCAGGGTCGGGCGGCATTTCCCAGGTCGGCCGCGGGGTTGGCATGTCCATCGTCGATAATATTTTCAGCCAGGGGACCTTTGACAATACCGAGACCAATACCGATCTCGCCGTCGAAGGCGCGGGCTTTTTCATCGTCAGTGATCCCTCCACCGGCAACGCCGTGAACAACTACACCCGGGCCGGCGCTTTCCGCTTCGATGCCGCTGGTTTCATGATCAACCCCGAAGGTTATAATGTCATGGGGTACCAGCTTGATGAGAATGGGAACACGGTTGGCGATTTGACGCCGATCTGGGCCAACACCCAGTCCTTTACCCAGGCCGGACCGACCTCCCGTCTGGATCTGAACACCAACCTCGATTCGGACTCTAACACCATCCCCATTGTGGCTCCGGCGACCGAAGCGTTTGATCCCCTCAACCCGTCCGGGACCTCGAACTACGCGACCTCTATCCAGGTTTACGACAGCCTTGGCAGTACCCACCTGATGACCACCTATTTTACCAAGACCTCGGATCAAAACTGGGAATGGCACTCTGTGGTCGATGGCGGGGATCTGACCGGTGGTACGGCCGGAGAACTGTCCATCATTGGCAGCGGCAATCTGGAATTCGATGCCAGCGGCGACTTGATCCGGGTTGATGGACAGGACCTCTATACCACCCCGGGCGATACCAGCAGCGATGCCGTGATTCCCCGGCCGACCGCGTTGACGACTGCCGGGTCCTTCACCTGGAACAACGGCGCCGTGCAGAACCAGCAGATTTCCATCGACATGCAGACCAGTCAGTATTCCAGCCCTTCGGTGGTGGTGTCTCAGGAGCAGGACGGCTACGGGACCGGTACTCTGGTTAAACTCAGTGTTGATGAAGCCGGTAATGTCATTGGTAACTTTTCCAACGGCACCCCCCGCAAGTTGATGCGGATCGCCCTGGCCAAGTTCACCAACCCGAATGCCCTGGCCAAGGCGGGTAATAATATGTACTCCCAGAGTACCGGGTCCGGGGTTCCGGTTATCGGTACGGTCGGTTCCGGGGTCGGTAACATTTTCACCAACGCGCTGGAACTGTCCAACGTCGACCTGGCTCAGGAGTTTGTCAAAATGATTACCACTCAGCGTGGCTTTTCCGCCAACTCCAAAACCATCACGACGACGGATGAAATGCTCTCCGAGGTTATCAATCTCAAACGGTAACCCGGGAGAGTCAAAATCATGACTTTTAAGAAAGCCGCTCGGTTGATTCCGGACGGCTTTCTTTTTGCGCCGGGAAGTATGCTCTATTCGTGTGTTGAAAAAATGACCGACCGCGGATTGTCCCAGGCTATACAAAAATGGTGACAGAGAAAACCGCCAGTGATTTCGAGTTTCCTGCAATTGCTTATACAGGCTTTGGAGGCCGCCGGGGGGGACTGTCGTCAGGTTAAAATAGCGGACGGATCATTTTATTGGAGCTTTTTATTGAACTGGCATGTAATCTGCTTATCACATTTAGCGGTGTTAATTCTATGAATTGCCGTCAAGATTTTGTTATTGTCTCCCTTCACCAGAACAAGGATCTCATGGGATAGAGGACGTTTATGGATATCGCAACAGTGATCGGTCTACTTGCCGCCTTTGGTTTGATGGTTTCCGCCATCATGCAGGGCAGCTCCCTGATGATTTTCATCGATATACCTTCCGTCACCATCGTTGTCGGTGGAACCATTGGTACCGTACTGGTGCATTTTCCTTTCGGCGACCTGATGGGGGCTTTCAATGTCGCTCGCAAAGCGTTCTTTCATAAAGCGCAGTCGCCCGTTGAAACCATTGAAAAATTGATCACCTACGCCGGTAAGGCGCGTAAAGAGGGGATTCTCTCGTTGCAGTCGGTGATGAATGATATCGATGATGAATTTTTCCTCAAAGGGCTGCAGATGGCCGTCGACGGTCAGGAGCCGGACGCGCTGAAAGAGATGCTGGAAAAGGAGATCGAGTATGTTATGGATCGGCATGACAAGGGGGCGGAGATCTTTGCGACCATTGCCACCTATTCTCCGGCGATGGGGATGATTGGTACCCTGATCGGTCTGGTGCAGATGCTGCAAAATATGAGTGACCCTTCGTCCATCGGTCCGGCCATGGCGGTGGCGCTGTTGACGACCTTTTATGGCGCGGTCATCGCCAATGTTATTGCCAGCCCGATTTCCGGAAAGCTGAAGATTCGTTCCGCCAGCGAAGTCTTGAATAAGACGTTGGTCACCGAAGGGATGAAAGCAATTCTCGAAGGGGAAAATCCGCGCCTGATGGAACAGCGCCTGCATGCTTTTGTCGCGCCTAAAGAGCGGCAGAGCAACTTCGGCTAGGGAGTCGCGAGCATGGCGAGAAAACAGAAAAAGGAAGCGCCGGGAGCACCCATGTGGATGGTCACCTTCAGTGATATGGTGACCCTGCTGCTGACTTTCTTTGTGCTGATGTTGTCGATGGCGAATATGGACCAGGTTAAATTCAATAAAGCCAGCGATTCCTTGGCTGGTGCTTTCGGTGTTCTGGCCAGTAGCAGAAGAACTGAAGCTGCTCCACCACGGATCGTCTCCTATGCGCCCATCGACGATGATTTTTCTTCGCGGGTTTATCGGCGGATCAAAACCAAGCTGAATGAGTTGAAGCTGAATAAAAAAATTGAACTGGTCAAGGATCGCGGCGCCGTGGTTCTGCGCGTCGATGAAGCCGTCCTGTTCGCATCCGGGTCGAGCCGGTTGGACCCGTCCGCCGATCCGATCCTGCGGAAAGTGGCGGAATTGGTCAGACCGTTGCCGCTGAACATGAAAATCGAAGGGCATACCGATAATCGTGGATCGGAGATGAGCAACTGGGAACTGTCGGTCAACCGTGCGGTCGCTGTCCTGCGGTTTTTTGCCGCGCAGCAATTGATCCCATTAAACCGGATGTCGGCAACCGGTTATGGCTCGCAAAAACCGTTGTTTCCCAATAACAGCGACCGGGAAAGAGCGTTAAACCGGCGGGTGGAATTTGTCCTGGAAAGCCAGGGCGATCCGAACCAGGAACTGCCCTACCTGATCGATGCCAATGATCAGGCCCCATTCTGACAGGCTGCTGTCGGCAGGGTATTTCAACGCTGAGATTTCAAATCTCCAATCTGTATTCTTTGCTGCCTGCAGTGAAGTAAAGGAAGGAACAATCGATGGCAAAAGAACCGACAAAACAACCAGAAGGCAGTGGCGGATCAAAGACCAAGCTGATCATCATCATCGCCGTGGTTTTGGTCCTGCTGATCGGTGCAGGCATTGGTGGCTTTTTGTTTTTGAAAGGGGATGATGCCAAAACCCCCGAGGCGGAACAAGCTGCTGCTGCCGAACAGAGAAAACCGGTTGGGCCGATGGTTAATATCGACAGTTTTATCGTCAATATTTTGGATGATGATGAGAGTCGCTATCTGAAAGCCGCTATCACCATCGAGGTCGACAGTGACGCCGCTGCGACGGAATTGAATCAACGCATGCCGCAGATCAAGGATGCGATTCTGTTGTTGGTCGGGAACAAGACCTTCAGTGAACTCAGTGACCTGCAAGGGAAGATTCAGCTGCGGGCTGAATTGATCAATAAATTGAACAGTATCCTGGTTAAAGGGAAGGTCAAGCGCATCTATTTTACGGACTTTGTCGTCCAATAGGGGCTGGCGTTGGAAAAGATACTCAGTAAAGAAGAAATTGCCGACCTTCTCTCCGCGGTCAAACATGGTGAAATTGATATCGAGGAGCCTGAGGCGGAATTCGAGCTGCCGGCCAAAGAGAGTAAGGTTCGCAAGGCAAGAAGCTGCAACCTGTTCAAATCCGATGGTCCGGAAAATTGGAAACTGAAGAATTATGACCTGATTCTGGACAGTTTTGCTCGAAACTACGCCCTGGCTTTGTCAACCCGCTTTCAGCGCGCCGCTCATGTCAAACTTGAGGCCATGGAATCGATGGTATTTGACGGCTTGCTGCAACGCCTGTCGGGACGAGGTGCGATCGGAATCATGCAGTTGGAACCTCTGACCGGAGGTGCGCTACTGATTTTCGACGAACAGATTTCCTTTTCTCTGGTGGAAATGGTTTTGGGCGGCAGCCCCGATAGCAATATGGTTATTCCGAATCGCGGCATGAGCCCCATTGAGCTTAATGTCATCCGCGATGTCATTAATGCGGCTTGCCCTGAGATTAATAAAGGTTTCAAACAGGTCATGGATATTGAATCCTCTTTGGTAGAGGTCGTCAGTAACCTGCGACTGTTAAACTTTGTGTCGGCCGAGGTCGGGGTTGTGGCCGCTCGTTTTAAAGTGGTCATCGACAACCTGGAAGGGACCGTAACCCTAGTCGTGCCACATTCGTCCCTGGAGCCGTTGCAGAAACTCCTGCAGGCGAAAGCTGTTCCGACCAGTGCGCTACAAAACAGCAAATGGCAGGCGCTGGTCTGTACCGAGCTTGAACAAATGGAGGTCGAGGTCCAGGCGTTACTGGCAACGGTTTCGTTGCGGGTCAGGGATATCCTCAATTTTGAGGTCGGTGATGTGATCGAACTCGGCTGCAAACCGGAAATCCCGCTGAAAATTATGGTTGAACAGCGGCCGAAATTTTTCGGTGTGGCCGGGGTTCAGGATGGCAAAAAAGCGGTCCGCGTATTGGAGCGGATTTCCCACGGAGGATAGGTAATGAGTGACGTGAAACAAAACAGTAAGCAACCCGAACCGGCTGCGGCGGCTGGCAAAGGGCTGGAAGGGCGGGGGATCGATCTGCTGCTGGATGTCCCCCTGGAAGTGGCCGTCGAAGTCGGCCGTTCGCGGATTCTGGTTCGCGACCTGCTGCAGCTGCAGGAAGGATCGCTGGTCGAGCTCGATAAGCTAGCCGGAGAGCCCCTCGATCTGTATGTCAATGGGCGGCTGATCGCCAGAGGCGAGGCGGTTGTTGTCAACGATAAGTTCGGCTTGCGACTGACCGATGTTGTCAGCCCGTCCGAACGGATTGAAAAGCTGGGCTGATCATGCGTTTTGCCATTCTTTCCCTGCTTTTGATCGCTACGCCGGCCTGGGCGGCGGACCCGATCGCCGAACCGAGTCTGCTCGGGTCGGCGCTGAAAATGGTTGCGGCGCTGGCGGTGATCATCGGTATTCTGCTGCTCTTCTATGCGGCCACTAAAAAAGGTTATGCGTTTCTGCCGCAGAAAAAGGGTGGCTTGATCAAGGTGATTGAAACCCGTCCACTGGGCGGGCGCAAATTTCTCTGTATCGTCAGGGTGCGTGATGAAGAATTGCTGTTAGGGCTCAGTAACGATCGGATTGAATGCCTGAGCAAACTGACTCCCGCTGCCGATAGTTTTGCAGACAGCCTGCAGCAAGCCAGTGAGGAGCAGCAATGAAGGCCAAAACCCTTTGTCTGCTGGTTCTGTTGCTGCTGCCGCTGACGGCATTCGCACAGGGCTTGCCAACCATTACCCTGGGCGTCGGCGAAGCCACCAAACCGGCTGAGGTATCGACGGCGCTGCAGATCCTGATGGTGCTGACCATCCTTTCGGTGGCTCCGGCCATTCTGTTGATGACCACCGGCTTTACCCGCATCGTCATCGTCCTCTCGTTTGTTCGTCAAGCCCTGGGGACCCAACAGGCGCCATCCAATCAGATCGTGGTCGGTCTGTCCCTGTTCCTGACTTTTTTCATCATGGCGCCGGTGTTCAATCAGATCAACGAACAGGCCCTGCAGCCTTACCTGAACCAGCAGATCACCCAGGATCAGGCGCTGACCGAGGCATTGAAGCCGATGCGGCAGTTTATGTTTTCCCAGGTTGGCGAAAAGGACCTGCAGCTGCTGGTCGATATCTCCAAAGCGCCGCAACCGGAAAATCAGGATGACATTTCCCTGTTGACCCTGATCCCAGCTTTTGTCCTGTCAGAGCTGAAGCGGGCTTTCCAGATGGGTTTTCTACTGTTTGTCCCGTTTTTGATGATCGATATGATCGTCGCCTCGATCCTCATGGCCATGGGGATGATGATGTTGCCGCCGATCATTGTTTCCCTGCCGTTTAAGATCCTGCTGTTTGTACTGGTGGACGGCTGGTCGCTGGTTATCGGCTCTCTGGTGAAGAGCTTCGGCTGAGCGTCCACCTTTTCAGGGAGCGTGGATGCTTGACAGGCAGCCGGTGCCAACGGCTGTCAATATTTTAACAGTGAGATAGCTTATGACCCCGGAATATGTTGTCGGTATCGCTAGACAAGCGATTGAAACCACGTTGATGTGCGCGGCCCCGATGCTGATCGTGGCTCTGGTGGTCGGCCTGATCATCAGTATTTTTCAGGCCGCGACCCAGATCAACGAACAGACCATGACCTTTATCCCTAAAATCGTCGGCGTTTTCGTCACCCTGTTGATTTTTGCCCCCTGGATTCTGCAGAAAGCGTCCTTATTCATCATCGAAATCTTCAACCAGCTGCCCAACGTCGGCCGTTGACGGAACGCTGACTTATGGAGTTGCCACAACTCTCTGTGCCGCTGATTCAGGGCTTCCTGATCTGTTTCTCCCGCATTGCCGCAATGTTTGCGGCCATCCCGGTGTTCAATGGCTCGCAGCTGCCGGTTCAGGTCCGAGTCGGCTTTGCCTTTTTGTTTTCATTATTGACCTACCCGGTGGTGAAGGGGTTCATCCCGGCCGCAAGCCTGGCTCCGTTTGAGCTGGCCATGTGGATCGGCGGTGAGGTCATCCTTGGCCTGCTGGTCGGTTTTTTGGCGCAACTGGTGTTCATGGCCGCCGAGTTCGCCGGTTCGGTCATCGGCTACCAGATGGGCTTTGCCGCTGCCAATATCTTTGATCCGACGACCCAGTCCCAGGTGGCGCTGATCTCCCGCTTTCAGGGCATCTTTGCCATTCTGCTGTTTCTTTCCCTGGACATTCACCACCTCTTTCTGGAAGCGATCGTCTCCTCCTTTGAAATGCTCCCTCCGGGTAGTCTGACCCTGTCCGGAGGCGCCATCCCGATGATTGTCGAGGTGGCCAATCATTCCTTGATCCTCAGTATTCGTCTGGTGGCACCGATCCTGGTCCTGCTGATTCTGTCCAACCTGACCCTTGGCGTCATGGCGCGGGTCTTTCCCCAGCTCAACGTCTTTCTGCTCTCCTTTCCCCTCAACATCGGCATCTCCTTTATTGTCATGGGCCTGACCCTCGGGATCGTGGCTAATCTTCTGCAACACGAATTTTTTTCGCTTTCGGAACGGTTCTTGCGTCTGTTCAGTCTGATGTGATTTTTTTAACGGTGCCGTGACAAAAAACTGTCACCACCGGCCGCAGTGTCCCCAGGGACGCACGGATCAGAGCGGAGCAGGTGACAGGAGCGCAGGATGGCGGAAGAATCAGGGCAGGAACGTACCGAAGATGCAACCGAAAAACGTCGCCAGGATTTTCGCGAAAAAGGCCAGGTTGCACAGAGTAAAGAGGTCGCCACCGCCGCCCTGCTGACCGCATCGCTGCTGCTGTGGGTGTTTTATGCGCGCTTTTTCTGGCGTGATCTCGAGCAGCTCTATCTGCAGCTGCTTGGCTCCCTCGGCACCATGGAGCTGACCGCGGCAGATGTGATGCACCTGGGCTGGGACATGGGGCTGGTTATGGCCAAGGTGCTTTGGCCGGTCTTTTTGATGACCCTGATCATCGGCTTTTTTGCCTCCTTTCTGCAGGTCGGGCCGCTCTTTTCCACGAAAGTCTTTATGCCCGATCTGAACAAGTTCAACCCGATCGCCGGGATGTCCAAGTTCATCTCTAAACGGTCGGCGATTGAACTTGTCAAATCCTTGGCCAAAGTCTCCCTGATTGGTTTTGTTGCTTACAAGACCGTTGCTGGCGAATTCGACAAGGCGCTGAATCTGCCTTTGGTCGACCTTGAGCAGACGTTGCTGTTCCTGGCCCAAGTCGCCTTTCTGGTGATGGGCAAGAGTTGCGGCATCATCATTGTGCTGGCGGTCATCGATTACGGTTTCACCAAGTTTGAGATGGAAGAGAAGATGAAGATGACCAAACAGGAGATCAAGGAAGAATACAAAGATACCGAGGGGAACCCGCAGGTCAAGTCGCGGATTCGCTCCTTGCAGGCGCAGATGGCGCGGCGGCGGATGATGGCCGAGGTCCCCAAGGCCGATGTCATCGTCACCAACCCGACTCACCTCTCCATCGCCCTGTCCTATCGGCGTGAGGATATGAATGCACCGACGATTGTCGCCAAGGGTGCTGATCATCTGGCCTTCCGCATCCGCGAAATCGCCCGCGAAAACAAGGTTCCCATCGTCGAAAACAAGCCGGTGGCACGAGCTTTGTACCAGCAGGAAGTGGGCGAGGAAATTCCCGAAGACATGTTTACCGCTGTGGCCGAGATTTTGGCCTATGTGTACAGCTTGAAGAAGTAATAACCAATTGAAAATATAGGAATTGTTGAGATGTTTGTGGTGGCGTGACGCCGTGCCAAAAACTTGACAATCCCGTCAGAATTCAGACTTGAGGATAAAATCTATGGCGACACTTGATGGCGTAATCAACAACCGGTGGAAGGAAGCGCTGCTGCGCAGTGATATTTTGGTGGCGCTGGGACTGGTCTTGATCCTGATGCTGATGATCCTGCCGGTTCCGCCGGTGTTGCTGGACCTTTTTCTGTCCATGAACATCACCATCGGGTTGTTGATCCTGATCATCGCTCTCTATACTACGCGCGCTCTCGATTTTGCGATCTTCCCCAGTATCCTGCTGATTACCACTTTGTTTCGCCTGTCTCTCAACGTGGCGTCCACTCGCCTGATCCTGCTCCACGGCGATGAGGGACCGTCGGCTGCGGGGAACGTCATCCAGGCCTTCGGCCAGTTCGTGGTCGGCGGCAATTACGTAGTCGGGATTGTTATTTTCGTTATCCTGGTGGTCATCAACTTCATGGTTATCACCAAGGGGGCGGGCCGGGTTGCCGAGGTGGCGGCGCGTTTTACCCTGGATGCCATGCCCGGCAAGCAGATGGCCATCGACGCCGACCTCAACGCTGGTCTGATCAACGATGAGGAAGCTCGCGCCCGGCGCAAGGAGGTGTCCTCGGAATCCGATTTCTTCGGCGCCATGGACGGGGCCAGCAAGTTCGTCAAGGGGGATGCCATCGCCGGCATTATTATCACCCTGATCAATATTGGCGCTGGTTTTGTCATCGGGGTTATGCAGAAAGGCATGCCCATGGCCGAGGCCGCCGCCAACTATACCATCCTGACTGTCGGTGACGGCCTGGTTGGGCAGATTCCCGCGCTGATCATTTCAACCGGAGCCGGCATCATGGTCACCAGGACCGCCGGGGACGAGGATTTCGGAACTGAAATGAAGCGCCAGTTCACGGTCCATCCACGTGCTCTCTGGGTGGTGGCGGGAATTCTCCTCGGCTTTGCTCTGATCCCCGGTCTGCCGCAGCTGCCGTTCTTTATGCTCTCTCTGGTCCTCGGCGGGATTGCCTGGCAGGTGCAGAAGTCGCGGCAACAAGTTGAGCAAAAGCAGCTGGAGGTTGATACTGCGCCGCCGCCCAAACAGATCGAAGAGGAAAACTACGAAAAAATGCTCAGCGTCGATCTGTTGGAGATGGAGGTCGGTTACGGGTTGATTCCGTTGGTCGATACCGCCCAGAATGGCGAACTGCTGCCGCGCATTAAATCGATCCGTAAGCAGTTCGCCCTTGATTTCGGTTTCATCGTGCCGCCGGTGCATATCAAGGATAACCTGCAGCTCAAACCCAACGAATACGCCATCGTGCTCAAAGGGGTACGGATCGGCGGCGGCGAATTGCTGCCCGGTCATTTTCTGGCCATGAACCCGGGGACCGCCACCGAGACCATCAAAGGGGTGGAAACCGTCGAACCCGCCTTCAACCTGCCGGCGGTGTGGATTTCCGAGGATAAAAAAGAGCGCGCCCAGATTTCCGGCTATACCGTGGTCGACAATACGACTGTGGTGGCCACCCATTTGAGCGAGTTGATCAAACGGCACGGTCACGAACTGCTCGGCCGCCAGGAAACCCAGAACCTGCTCGACAATATCGCCAAAGACTATCCCAAGCTGGTGGAAGAGCTGGTTCCGAACCTGCTCAGCCTCGGGGTGATCATGCGGGTGCTGCAAAATCTGCTGCGGGAGAGTGTTTCTATTCGCGATCTTAGAACTATTTTAGAAACTTTGGCAGATTGGGCACCAGTTGTGCATGACCCAGATCAACTGACCGAACATGTGCGTGCCGTGATGGCCCGTTCGATCAGCAACAGTTATAGCGATGACGGACAGGTACTTGAAGTGATGACCTTTGACAGAAAAGTGGAAACCAAGATCCAGGAAGCGCTGCACAGCACGGATCAAGGGACTTACCTGGCCCTTGACCCCGGCTTTGCCCAGGGTCTGATCAACAGTTTGAACAAGGCGATTCAGAAAGTTGCCGGGGCAACTCCGGTGCTGCTCTGTACGCCAACAATCCGACTCCATGTCAAAAGGTTGACTGAACGCTACCTGCCGGGACTGGCAATTATCTCTCACAACGAGATCGCGCCTCATCTGAAAGTGCGGTCGATAGGAACGGTGACTGTCGATGTTGGTTAAAAAATTTGAAGCGGAAAATATGGCAGCGGCCCTCAAGCAGGTGAAGGAAGCTCTCGGCGCGGAAGCGCTGATCCTGTCCACTCGGACCATCGGCAGAAAAGGCCTTGGCGTACTCGGGCGGCAGATGATCGAAGTGACCGCGGCGATTGAGTCTCCTTCCACGAAGTCGAACCTGCGCCAGGCCGTCCCTGATAGCGGGGCTCCGGTCTCCGGCTTTGGTCGGCTTCCCGCCGCTTACAGTCAACGGGTGGAAACGCTGGAGGACGAAGCGGTGTCATTATCCCGTCAAGCCATCAGCCGCAGTCAAAAAGTTGAGGTTGCTGAAAATCCGCTGGAAGCCGAAGTCCGCCAGCTGCGGGCGCAGTTGGAAGCTCAGGATGTCGGTCAGCTGCAACAGGAGATCAATGAACTGAAGCAGCTGATGCAGCAATTTGCCCAAACCGCACAGGCAGTACCGGCTGAGCCTGCCCCCCAGCCTGCTCCCCAGCCTGCTCAACCCGCTACAGAGGAACGGGTGGAGTTGTCGCTGCGTCATGCTCCGCCAGCCGCTCCGGTTGCCAGATTTAAGACTGCCAGCGAGCAAACCCTGGAAGAGCTGATCCAGATGCTGACCGAGCGGGGGATCGATAGCGAGGCTGCCGCCACTATCGCACGTTTTGCCGCACCCCAGTTGAACACCCGGCAACGCCAGGATGCTGGCGCCTGCCGTGAATTTCTTACCGCAACCGTGGCCGGACTGGTCCAAACCACCGGTCCGTTGTGGCAGCCGGGACAACCGCAAAAAAGAGTTTCCCTGATTGGCGCGACCGGGGTCGGCAAGACTACCACTATCGCCAAACTGGCTGCCGAAGCCATCCAGAGCGGTGCCCGGGTAGCTCTGGTGACCATCGATACCTACCGGATCGCCGCCGTCGAGCAGTTGAAGGTCTATGGCGACATCATGGGCCTGCCGGTCGAAGTGGTGCTCTCTCCAGAACAATTGCAGGAGGCTTTCCGGCGTCATCGCGACAAGGACCTGATCTTGATCGATACCGCCGGGCGCAGTCCCCAGGATCAGCTGCGGATTGAAGAGCTGAATGAATTTCTAGGCCAGGGGGCAGGGGTTGAAAATTGCCTGGTTCTGGCCGCTACCACTGACGAGCGGTTGCAGCAGCGGACCTTGCAAGCGTTCAGCAAATTACCATTGAGTCGCCTGATCTTTACCAAGCTCGATGAAACGGATCGCTGCGGGGCATTGATCAACTTGCCGACCAGCAGCAACCTGCCGCTGGCCTACCTGACCAACGGTCAGAAGGTGCCGGAAGATATCATGCTGGCTGAAGCGCAGAAGGTGGCCGAACTGGTCATGGGACATGAAACTGAATCACGGAGGATGGCAGTATGACGAGCGGAGCCATGGATCAGGCTGGAACCCTGCGCACAATGCACGGGCAATTAGACAAAACAGTCCCGGAGTTGCGGATGCCGCAGACCCGCGTCCTGTCCATTACCAGCGGCAAAGGCGGGGTCGGGAAGACGGCGGTAGTCTCCAATGTCGCCGTTGCCCTGGCCAAACAGGGGAAGAAAGTCCTGATTATCGATGCCGACCTTGGCCTGGCTAATATCGATGTCGTTCTCGGCCTGTCGCCAACCTACAATCTGAATCATTTCTTCAGCGGCGAACGAACCCTGCACGAAGTCATGGTCGAAGGTCCCTACGGACTGAAGATCCTGCCGGCGGGATCGGGGGTGCAACAGTATACCCGACTCGATTCGCAGTTAAAGATGCGCCTGATCGAATCCCTGGATGCTTTAGACGAGCAGTTCGATGTCGTGCTGATCGATACCGAAGCCGGGATCTCCGATAACGTGACCTATTTCAATGTCGCTGCCCAGGATATTTTGGTCGTGACCACACCTGAGCCGACGGCGATTACCGATGCCTATGCGCTGATGAAGCTGCTCTCCACTCAATACCATCAGAAACGCTTTCTGCTGGCGGTCAATTCGGTGCGCAGCCCTGACGAAGGGCTGGATGTCTTCGAAAAGCTGACCATGGTGTCGGGACGCTACCTGGATATTTTTCTCGATTACCTCGGCTGTATCCCCTACGACAAAAAAATGCATGATTCTGTGCGTCAGCAACAGGTCATGGTCGATCTTTATCCAGAGCACAAAGTGGCAAAGTCTTTTGTTGAATTGGCGGAAACGCTGCTGGAGGTCCCGGCCGACAATCAGGCTCAGGGAACGCTGCAGTTTTTCTGGAAACAGTTTCTCGGAGTCGGTTCGGAGGCAAGCTGATGACCTACAGTAACAGCTACGGTCCGCCGGGGCCGGCGGAAAGGGAAAAGATGATTGAGAACCATTTGTCATTGGTTGATTTTCTGGTCGACAGGATGATGACCCAGGTTCCCTCCTTTGTCAGCCGCGACGATATCCGCAGTGCCGCACTCATGGGCCTGATGGATGCCGCAAACCGCTTTGACCCAAGGCGGGGGGTGCTGTTCAAGACCTTTGCCGAGCGGCGGATCCGCGGATCGGTTTTCGATGAAGTCAGGCGGATGGACTGGTTTTCGCGCTCCTTACGTGAAAAACAATCGCGGCTGGCGAAAACCACCGAAGCACTGGGTAAAAAACTGGGCCGCGCACCGGGCGATGAGGAACTGGCCGTCGCACTGGAACTGTCCCTGGACGAATTTCATGAACTACAGTTTCAGGTCAGCCAGCTCGGTTACGTCAGCCTCAATGAAAATCTGGACGAAAACGAGGAGAACGGCAAATCCTTTATCGACAATATCGAGGATACCAGCCAGGAGAGCGTCCAGGAGCGCATGGAAGCCCATGAGCTGACCCATGAACTGGCCGGTTATCTGGACCAGCTCTCGGAAAAGGAGCGGTTGGTGATTGCCCTTCTCTACTACGAAGAGCTGTCGCAGAAGGAGATCTCCGAGGTCCTTGAATTGTCCGAAGGGCGTATCTCTCAACTGCACAGCCAGGCGCTCAGTAAATTGAGAACCCGGATGAAACGCAGCATCAATGCGCTGCGTACAGCGGGCTAACTATGGACGGAGGGGTTCTCTCAGTACTGGTCACAATCGGCAGCATCGCGGTTTTTACGCTGTTGATGAATCTATGGCTGCTAAAGGCCGTGCGCCAGCTGAAGCGTGAGTTGAATGAGCTGAAGCGCGCCGCTGGCACCGCTCGGAGCGAACCTGAACCCAAGGCGACCTTTTCCGCGAGCCTTGACCGGGTCGAACGGGAAACCGTCGCCACGCCGGCCAGAGCTATTCCCCAAGCGGACAGATACCGGTACGTTGGCGCCTTGGCCGAGCAGGGGCTGGATGCCGGGAAGATTGCCTCAGCTCTGCAGATGGCTCAGGCGGAAGTCGAGCAGCTGCTGCAGCTGGCACGACTGAAGCAGAACGTCGCCGGTCGCCGTTGAATTTTAAGCTGACGCAGGCGGGTTTTGCCACAAGACGGTTAAACTTATTTCGGCCAAAGGTCGACAAGCAGACAGACAGCAGCAGATGGGAGCAACAGCATGTCGAGTGGAAAATACAGCGCGGTTTCAGGTGCCATGGGAAGGATGGAAAAGCTGAACAGCATCAGTGAACAGCTGGCAGCACTCAAAACCCCAGGCTACAAAAAAGGTGTCACCACCTTTGCCGCACGCCTGGGAGAAGCCAACTCAGGGATGGCTACCAAGGCCGCAAACTACACGCGACTCACGAGTCCTGAGATCGATTTTTCCATGGGATCCATCGAATACAGCGGTGATCCTTTGGATCTGGCGATCAATGGGGACGGTTTTTTCAAGATCAAGTTCCCCGAGGGAGGCTACGGCTATGCTCGCAAAGGCAATTTTCAACTTGATGGTGAAGGCAAGCTGATCGATACCAACGGTTATCCGGTGCTCGACCCTAAAGGAAAAGAGATTATTCTGCCTGAGCCGGATGTCGAAATTATGACTGATGGTACCATCTGGAACGGAGAGAAAGAGGTTGGCAAAGTTGGGGTTTTCAAGTTTGCCGACACATCGGTCCTCCGCAAAAGCCACGGGGAAACCTTTGTTTCGCGGGACGACAGTGAGCCCGAACTCGATTTGAACCCGGTGTTGCTGCAGAAAAACCTTGAATCAGCCAATATCAACATGATGAAGACTATGGCGGATATGACCTCGAACCTTAGGGCATTTGAGGCCAATCAGAAGGCCTTGAAGATTTACAGCGATATGGATTCTAAACTTGCTGATATCGGCCAGGTCCAATAAGTCACAGAGCGGCGCGTGCGCAGCGTTTAAAGGAGTCAAACATGATCAGAGCACTCTGGACTGCATCTTCCGGTATGCAGTCACAACAGGTCAATATGGATGTCATTGCCAACAACTTGGCCAACGTCAACAGCTCCGGGTTTAAGAAAAGTCGAGCTGATTTTCAGGATATTCTGTATCAGACCAACCGGGTTGCCGGGACCAGTACCAACGGCGGAGAAGTTCCCACCGGGGTCCAAATCGGGCTCGGGTCACGGGTTGCTGCGGTACAGAAAGTGTTTACCACCGGCGATTTTCAACAGACCGAAAACGAGCTGGATGTTGCCATTGAGGGGCCGGGATTTTTTCAGGTCTCCCTGCCCGACGGGAGTGATGCCTATACCCGTTCCGGGGCTCTGAAAAAGGACAGTACCGGCCGTTTGGTGACATCGGATGGCTATCCGCTGATTCCTGAGGTCGTCATTCCGGAGAATACAACTTCAATCGCCATCTCCGAAAGTGGGCGAGTTGAAGTCATGCTTGACGGTGAAAACGAAGCCACTGAAGTTGGTAATATCCAGCTGGTCCGGTTTGGCAACCCGGGCGGCTTGAACAGCTTGGGGCGTAACATGTATGCCGAAACTTCGACAACTGGAGCGCCGGTGCCCGGTACGCCAGGGGAAGATGGTTTCGGAACACTGACTCAAGGGTTTCTGGAAGGCTCCAACGTTAACATTATGGAAGAGATGGTCAACATGATCGCCGGTCAGCGGGCCTATGAAGTGAACTCCAAAGCGATCAAGACCGCCGATGAAATGCTGCAAATGACCAGCGGCCTGGTCCGCTAAAAGGATAGACAAATGAAATATCTGCTCTCGTTATTACTCCTCGTTCTGGTTCCCGCTGTGACCTCGGTTGCGGTACAGCAACCTGCAACGACAGGACAGGTGGTGATCGACCGCCATGAAATGGAGCAGGTTCTCAATGCCTTTCTGATCCGGCAGTCCAAACAGCTGCCGCAAGTGCAGTTGCGTTTCAAGTCGATCGATTATCCCGATCCTTATGAAGTACCCCAGGGCCGGATCGAGCATCAGCTGATCCCGTCTAATCCCGGGGTGATCGGCAGCCGCCGCATCACCCTGTTGACCCGGGTCGATGGCGAGATTTACAGCAATAAGTCACTGCGGGTCGATCTGGAAGCTATGGCAAAAGTCGCGGTTGCAGCGTCCGCTTTGCGACGCGGTTCCATTCTCGAAGCCAAGGATGTCGAACTGCGGCTGCAGGATATTTCGCGGCTTGATGAGCCGATCTTCTCCGTAGCCGATGTGGTTGGCCGGGAGCTCAAGCGCTCGATTCGCCTTGGTGAAGCGCTGGAGCAGCAACAGATTGAATTCCCTCCGGTTGTAAAACGCGGAGAGCGTGTGGTGATTAGGGCGCAAGGTCCGGGGCTGACCCTCTCTGCCGCCGGGGAAGCCAAGCAGGACGGGCGGACGGGCGAAATGATCAGAGTGGTGAACAGCAATTCACACAAGGAAGTCCTGTGTCAGGTGGTTGCTCCGGGACTGGTGAAGGTGGAGTTCTGATATGTTGAAGAATACGCTTCTATTGATTCCCTTGATGTTGCTTCTTGCTGGCTGTATCGGGCCGGCCAGTCGGGTTGATCCCGATGCCGTCGAAGCGCTCGAGCCGATCGTTATGGAACCGGCGCCGCCGCAGACCGAAGGGTCGTTGTGGACGCAGAGCCGTGGTGGCATGTTCGGTGACAACAAGGGGCGCACGGTCGGCGATATCGTTACCGTGGTGATTTCTGAGAGCGCCAGCGCCAGCAAAGAGGCCACAACCTCGACGGATCGCTCCAGCAACATGTCTGCCGGGATCTCCACCCTGTTCGGTCTTGAACGCAGTATCGGGCGGGCTACGGATGGCGATCCGTCCGCTTTGGTGGATGCGACCACGACCAATAAATTTGCCGGCAGCGGTAAAACCGCACGCAAGGAAAATCTGGTCGCGACCTTGACCACCCAGGTGGTCGAAGTGTTGCCCAATGGCAACCTGCGGATCGCCGGCAACAAAACCGTGACGGTCAATAACGAAATGCAGATCGTCAAACTCAGTGGCATTGTCCGTTCCAACGATATCACTCCCGGCAACCTGGTCGATTCGGCCAGTATTCTCAACGCCCGGATCGCTTATGTCGGCAAAGGGGTGATCAGCGACAAACAACAGCAGGGCTGGTTGGTCAGAGCCCTGGATCAGGTCTGGCCGTTTTAAGGCAGGAGCCTTGTTATGAGAGAGTCTTCACAAAAAATCATTATCGTGCTGCTGGTGGTCTGGGGCTTGTTGCTGCTGGGGACCGCCGAGGCTTCACGCATCAAAGATCTGGCCCAGATCGAAGGGGTTCGCGGTAATCAGCTGGTCGGTTATGGTCTGGTGGTCGGGCTTAACGGAACCGGTGATAGTGACAAAACCCAGTTCACCATTCAATCCTTGGTCAATATGATGGAACGGCTCGGGGTCACTGTAAACCCGGGCGTCGTCAAGGTGGACAATGTCGCGGCGGTTATGGTCACCGCTGAATTGCCGGCTTTTGCCCGGGCCGGCAACAGAATCGATGTGACGGTCTCCTCCATTGGGGATGCTGAAAATCTGGCCGGCGGAACACTGTTGATGACCCCCCTCAACGCAGCGGACGGCAAAGTCTACGCCGTTGCCCAGGGTGCCCTGGTGGTCGGGTCGCTGGCGTTTGGCGGCAAAGCGGCCAAAGTGCAGAAAAATCATCCGACCGTGGGGAGAATCCCGGACGGTGCTTTTGTCGAACGTGAAGTGCCTTTTGACTTCGGAGTCCAGAGCGTCTTGAATTATCGCCTCAAGGATTCGGACTTTACGACCATTTCACGGATGAGTGATGTCGTGAATCAGCGCTTTGGCGGCAATGTTGCCACTGCGGTGGACGCCGGCGAGCTGAAAGTCCAGGTTCCAAGCGACTACCGTAACAAGGTCGTTGATTTTGTCGCTGAGCTCGAAAAGCTGGAGGTGACCCCCGATACCCTGGCCCGGATCGTGGTCAATGAAAAAACCGGCACTATTGTTATGGGCGAACAAGTCAGAATATCGACAGTGGCCGTATCCCACGGTAACCTCAGTCTGGTGATCAACGAACAGAGCAATGTGTCGCAGCCGGCACCGTTGTCCGGAGGGCAGACCACTGTGACCCCGCAGACCCAGATGAATGTCACGGAAGAAGAAGGCAACCTGGTGGTGATGAAGCAGGGTGTCAGCATCGGCGAGGTTGCTTCGGCACTGAATGCCATCGGTGCGACGCCGCGCGACCTGATCGCTATTTTTCAGGCCATCAAGGCGGCCGGAGCACTCTATGCAGATCTGGTGGTGTTGTAACTCAAGCCTTTTGTTCAGGGTTTGATATTGCAGAGTGTAGATTAAAATTTTTGTCCAAAGAGGTCGTGAGAGATGGATCCGCGAATTGATACAGCGCAATTGCTCAGCCAGGTGACCAGTCAGACGCCAAAGACCGGCAAGGCCGCAAGGGGCCGCGACCCGGAAAAGGTCAAAGAGCAGGCCCAGGAATTTGAGGCCATCTTCATTCAGCAGGTGTACAAGGAGATGCGCAAGACCATCCCGAATGACGGTCTGATTGAACGCGGCAACGCCGACGATATGTATATTCAGCTGCAGGACCTGGAAGCGGCTCGGGTCACCGCCAAACAGGGGGGGATCGGCCTGGCGGATATGATGATGAAACAGTTGTTGAGCGAATGACCGCTGCTTGGTTTGCTGTGGCGGTCGATTGTGCCAGCGGCCCCCTGCGGGAGGAGGCTGCCTGATCACCCGAACCCATTGGTTTCCACCTGCTTGAACACGCTCCCCCTGCCCGCAACCCCTTCCTGCCGATTTTTTCCTGAATTCCCTAAAGATTCACTCTGATTCGGTCGATACGATCTCCAAAGAAGATTTCCAGGGGAGAAGAAAATGTCTGATCGAATTGATTCAAACTATCGAAAAAACGCGCTTCCGGTGGCCGGACTCGATGAGCCGCAGCCGCGCAAAGAGGTCGAAAAAAATAGTGTATCTGTCAGTGATCGGGTTTCCCTGGGGGATCAGGACAAGGTTGGCAAAACCTATGGCCCTGGGTTGAAAGTCTCCTCCGGTTATGAGTTGTTGCGGAGGCTGGTGGTCAAAAACCTTGAAGAGCAGGGTGTCACTCTGCAGATCAGTACTGGTGACAGCACCATCGATCTGACCACTCTGACCCCGGGAGAGGCGCAGGCTCTGGTGGCCGAAGACGGCTATTTCGGAGTCGATAAAACCTCCGACCGGATCGTTGATTTTGCTATCAACGCTTTTTCCGGCGATCCTGCCCGGTTGCAGGAAATGAAGGATGCCATTGACAAGGGCTTCAGCGATGCTCAAGCCGCTTTCGGTGGCTCACTGCCGGAGATATCGCAACAAACTTATGACGCAATTATGCAAAAACTGGACGATTTTGCCGCCCAGTTTGAAGAATCAGGACAATAAAGGAGTCCGTTATGGTCGATAAAATTATGGGCAACAGAGGCTTCGGGCCGCTCGGGAATGTCAGCCAGACCGGAAAAAACGCAGCCACCAAAAAGGGTGTTTCCAGCAAGTCCGACCGGGTCGATTTTTCCAGCGTTTTGCAAAACGCTTCCCAGACGCGTGAAACGAGTGCTACCCAGGATACGGCCCGGGCTGAAAAGCTGCAGGCCTTGAAGGCGCAGATCGACAGCGGTTGTTACCAGCCTGACCTGGAAAAAGTTGCTTCCAGCCTGTTGCCGTTCATGCTGAAAGAAAGCTGAGACCATGACTCGGGAACAGATCAGATCTCAACTTGAAGCCCTGCTTGACTTGCTCCGGCAGGAGCGGGAAAAGGCCCTGGCTCTCGACGCTTCGGGACTGCAGGACATCGTGGCCGCCAAAGAGGAACTGCTGGCCGACCTGCAGTTGCGGCAGGAGGATGTCGAGGGGATGGAAGATCTACTCAAGCAGATTGATCATGAAAATCGTCGCAATGCGTTTCTGCTCTGGACCGGGCTCAATTGGGTTCGCGATATGATGGGATTTTTCGGTAAAGCGGCAATGCCTCAGGTTTATGGTGGTGGCGGGAGATCCAGGACCCTGACAGAGGGCGGGCGCCTGCTGTCAGGAAGGGTTTAGACAATGGGATTGAATGCAGCGCTAAATTCAGGCCGATCTTCATTACAGACCAATCAGAAGGCGATCGAGATCACCGGTCTGAATATCGCCAACGTCAATACTGAAGGCTATTCACGACAGAGCCCGAACCTGAACCCCTATCCGGCTTTGAGCTTCGGTGACTTCTTTGTTGGCACCGGCGTCACGGTTGGCTCCATAGAACGCTCCCATGATATTTTCCTCGACGGGCAGATCAAAGACAAATCCGCCGATGTTGGCTTGGAAAGCGGTATGTCCAACCCGCTGGCCGAACTGGAGCGAGTCCTCGGTATCGGCGACAACAGCCTTTCCGACCAATTTGATGAGTACTTCGATTCCTGGCGGCAGCTGTCTACCAACCCTGGTGGCGAAGTTGAGCGCCAGATGGTTCTGCAACGCGGGGAGCTGATCAGTAACGCGTTTGTCGGGGCTTATAACGAAACACAAGGGGTGGTCAAAAACATTAATACGACCATCGTCTCCAAGATTGACGGGGTCAATCTGCGGGTGGATGAAATCGCCCAGTTGAACAACCGAATCTCCGCTCTGGAAACCTCCGGACAGGACGCCAATTCTGACCGGGACCGCCGCGACCTGCTGCTGAAGGACTTGTCCCAATCAATCGGGGCAACCAGTTTCGAAACCTCCAACGGGACCGTTTCTGTCCAGCTTGGCAACGGTATGCCGCTGGTTGAGGGGGATAAATCAACTCACATTGTCGGAACCTATAACGATACTGATGTCAATCTTTCCCTGGAGTTCGGAACCGGAACTATCCCTCTTGACCGGACGGCGATGGGCGGCGAATTCCGTGGACTCTACGAAGTCCGTGATGTCACCATCCCCGACCTGGTCAATCGGCTTGATCAACTGGCCTATTCGTTCAGTACTCAGGTCAATGCCATGCATCAGGCTGGAACCGATTTGACCGGGGCCGCCGGAGAAAATTTCTTCACCGCGCCGGGAATGCATCAGAGCCAAGCTTACGCTGACCCCGCGGCATTGAATTTTGGAACCGGCAGCATTGACCTTAATGTCAATGGCACGCTAACCACCGTCGCCATCGGTGCCGGGGCCAATTCTGTTAACGGGATAGCCGCCGCCATCAATGGTTCCGGCGCAAATGTGACCGCAAGTGTTGATCCGGATGATAATTCGCTGGTCCTGACAGCTAATGTCACCGGACAGAATATCACGGTCGATACCTCGGGCCTTGCCACCGGGGTTTATGCTGCCCCGCGGTTCACCTCCAGCGGTATGGCTTCGTCTATGTCCATGAATTTGACGGCCACGGCCCAACTGGCGGCCGGTACCAGCGGCGCTGCCGGCGACAATTCCAATGCTCTGGCGATTCTCGATCTTGAACAGCAGACTTCGGACAATTTAGGCGGGAATGACACCTTTGTTTCTTATTACGGCAAAATCGTCTCGACCCTTGGGGTTGAAGCTGCCCGTAACCGCCAGGCCCAGCAGGGTTACGAAGACAGCCTGATTCAGTTGCAGAACCTGCGCGACGGCATTGACGGCGTCTCGCTGGAAGATGAGATGATCAATCTGCTGCAGTATCAACGCAGTTTCGAAGCCTCAGCCAAGTTCCTGTCCAGTGTCGATGACATGATGGGAACCTTGTTGACCTTGAAGAGGTAGGTGAACCATGAGAGCGACGCAGACAACGACATACCGCAGTCTTCAATCTTTTCTGGATCGCACCAGCGATAAATTACAGCAGCTGCAATTGCAGGCGGCCACGGGAAAGCGTATCAATCGCGCATCCGACGATCCGACCGCAATCAGCCCGGTGCTCAGTGCCAAAACCCAGATTCAGACTTCGGACCGTTACATTGAAACCATCGAGAGCGGTTTGGACCGGATTGACAACATGGACGGCTATCTGGACAGTATCGAGAACACCCTGGTGCGGGCCAAAGAAATCAGCGTTGGGGCAATCAACGGCTCCCTGAGTCAGGCGGACATGGAAACTTACGCCGACGAAGTCCATCAGCTGCGGGAAAGCCTGCTCTCCGACGCCAATGCCCAGGTTGACGGAAAATTCCTCTTTGCCGGGTTTGCCGAGGATAATCAGCCGTTCACCCTGAATACGGCCTATGACCCGGCTACTTATGATCCGGCAGATCCGACCACTTACCCGGTTTTGTACCAGGGGGATACCGGCCAGCTGGATTTTGAGATCGCTCCCAATGAACTGATCAATGTCAACGTCAGCGGCAACAGCCTGATGCAAGGGGATCTGGATAACGACGGGCTGCCGGATGCCGGCGCGGTTGATCTGTTCAGTGTTATGACGACCCTGGAAGAGAACCTGCGGGCCGGAGACATCCCTGGCTTGCAAACCTCCACCGATGATCTTGAGAGCGCTGCTGACCAGATCCGTTCGCAACGCAGTATGAAAGGGAATATCGGCCGGCGTCTGGAAACCGCCCGCGATCATATGTCGCAGATCAAGGTCGACATGGAGGCATTCCGCAGTCGCTTCGAAGATGCCGATATCCTGGAAACCATCACCGGCATGCAACAGCAGCAGCAAAGTTTTCAGGCGGCTTTGAGCGTGACCGGGAAGGTCTCGGAACTGTCTATTCTCGATTATATTTAAAACTGATTAATACGAATCTTCCACAAAGTCGGCTCCCCCTTTCTTAAAGGGGGATTCAGGGGGATTTGACTTTTGTATTGGCTGCCAAATTCCCCCATCCCCCCTTTGCAAAGGAGGGGATTCTTCTGTAGCGGAAGATCAGTGCTAAGCAGGTATTTAAATGGGTTGCCCTGTAAAACCCGTTAAAGTTTTCCGGCCTGATTGCCGAAGAGATAACAGTTAGTCAAACAGCAGCAAACTAGGAGAACCGTATCCGGAGGCGATACGGACAACACAGCCAGGAGGCATGTCATATGTTGGTACTGACGCGAAAACAGGGTGAAGGCATCATCATTGGTGATGATATCAAAATTACCATCGTCGAACTTAAAGGTGGCGGGGTGCGCATCGGCATTGATGCCCCAAGAGAACTGAAAGTTCACCGCCAGGAAGTTTTTGACCAGATCAAGAAGGAAAATAGGGAGGCCACACAATGGGATCTTGCCGATCTGAACGAGTTGAGTTCCGTGCTGAATGCGGGGAGGAAAAAATGAAAAAAAAGATTCAGTCCCGGTTTGGAGAAATTGAATATGATCCCAAGCAAACCCTGCTTTTTCCAGAAGGTCTGGTCGGGTTTGAAGATCTGAAAAATTTTGTGGTCATGCCCAATGAAAAAGAAGGCCCGCTGTTCTGGATTCAGAGCATTGAAGATCCACATGTGGCTTTCATTGTGACCGATCCGACCAATTTTTATTTCGACTACAAGGTCGTGCCGGATGGTCGCGAACGGCAGAAGCTGGGCATTGACGAAAAAGATGAATGTTTCGTGGTTGTCGTGGTGACGGTTCCGCCGGATCGGAATATCACCCTGAACCTGGCTGCACCGATTCTGTTCGCCCCCAAAAGCAACAAGGCCTTGCAGGTGGTGCTAGAGGGGACTCAGTTCAGCCCGCAAACACCACTCCCCAAAGTGGAAGACGTCAAAGCAGCTTCCAGTTCTGCTGAATAAGATCATGCTGGTCAGCCATACGGAACATGATGATGTTTCGTATGGCTGATCCTTTTAAAATATTCCTTCCTTAATAGTTATTCTTGCTTAATAAATTTTTGAAACGTTGAGTTTGAATAATATCTTCAATGATAAATTCTGATTGTTCCTTCCTGTCCTTATATTAAAAAGTCATCTATCTGTAAAATATCAATTTTTAAGAAAAAAAATACTAAAGAAAATAAAATTATGAGCGAAGAGTAACTAGAAAAAAAATATTGAATCTCATCGTTGGATCCAGGTCCGGGGTTTTGGGAACATATAACGCAATAGAGCTAAAAAGAAAATTCACGGAGGAATGACATGGCTTTAACTATTAATACAAACGTTGCTTCTTTGAACGCACAGCGTAATCTTGGTCGGTCGCAGATTGACCTGAATGAGTCAATGCAGCGGCTCTCTTCCGGGTTGCGGATCAACAGCGCCAAAGACGACGCCGCAGGCTTGGCCATTTCTGACCGGATGACCTCACAGATTACTGGCCTGAACCAGGCAGTGCGGAATTCCAATGATGGGATCTCCCTGGCCCAGACCGCCGAAGGTGCTCTGCAGGAAGGGACCAATATTCTTCAGCGGATGCGTGAACTGGCTGTCCAGTCGGCCAACGACACCAACAGCGCCTCGGACCGCCAGTCCCTGCAGGCCGAAGTTAACCAGCTCAAGCAGGAGTTGAGCCGGATCGCTGAAACCACCACCTTCAACGGTCGGCAGCTGCTGGACGGCACCATGTCCAATGCTCAGTTCCAGGTTGGTGCCAATGCCAACCAGACCATCTCTTTTGGGATTGCCTCGGCCAAATCGACTGATCTTGGTAATAACAGTCTGTCCACGGACAATGCTGGTGGTATTGAGGCAGCAACAAATTCGCAAAGGGCGGTGACCGTCGCTGCGACCGATGCTTCTGCAGTAGAGTCTTTTACAATTGCCCTGGCCGATGGAACAACCCAGCCTGTCGCCGCCGGAGCTGACGCTGTCGCTTTTGCCGCCAACCTTTCGGCTGCGACAGGCGGCACGGTGACGCCGACTTATTCGAATAGTGTTACTTTTGATGTCTCCGGGCTGACTGGCGCGGGAGCAGCGAATACTGTTTCCATTACCGTTGGAACCACAACTCTGGCTCTCACCAAAGCGGCCGATGGAACTCTTGGCGGAGCCGCTACCGGATTTACTGTGGATACAGCCACTCAGACAGTGACTTATGCTGTCACGGATGGGTCAAATATCGAAGTAAATGGAATTAATTATACGGCAGGCGGTGGCAGTCTCACGGGAAGTATTTCCATGACCGAGGCTGACGGCGATGTCCAGACCTTTGCACAGTCCGCCGGCGATGTTGCCGATGTGGGTTATGATCAGCGTTCTTCAGCCTTTTACACCTTTGATGCGGCGGCGGATATCGCTTCCATCACATCGACAGGCGATTCTCTTGGCGTTGGGGCCGGAGAAGAGGGGCTTGGCGGTACCGGCCTGGCCAATCTGGAAGGAACCAACGGTTACAACAATGTTGGTGCGCAGACCCTGACGGTTGCCGGTGGTAACGGATTTGCACAAGTTGAGGTCAATGCAGGTGATAGCGCAGCCAAGATCGCCGCTGGGGTTAATGCGACTGCTGCCGATACCGGAGTGACTGCTTCTGCCAACACGGTCGCGACTATCAGTGATCTGTCAGCAAACGGCAGTCTTTCTTTTGACTTGCAGGGGACCAATACTTCGCCAGTCACCATTAACGCAACAGTTTTGGCCAATGATCTTACCAACCTGGTCAGTTCCATTAATGATCAGGCTGGAAATACCGGGATCTTCGCGACCCTGAGTGCTGATAAGGCGAGTGTGGTTCTGGAGCAGTCCGCCGGTTATGACATCAAGGTGTCCAATTTTGAACATAGCGCTGCGGTAACCGGGTCAGCCACCGGTACTGAAACCATGAAATTGACCGGTAATCAGGGCGGAGGGACGATCCTGACCGATGGCGGATCTTTGACTGAAGATGCCCAGCTTGACTCGGCGGTGGTTGGTGGCGAAGTGAAATTCAACAGTTCTTCCGGCTTCAACGTGACCAGCTCTGTTGCTGCTGATGCTCAGTCTCTGTTTGCGGCGGCGGCTGATGGTGCCAATGTCAGTACGCTGAATTCCATCAATAACGTTGACATCACGACGGTTGAAGGAGCAGGGTTGGCGATCGAAGCCGTGGACGGCGCCCTGGCCCAGATCGATACAATCCGGGGGAACCTGGGGGCGGTACAGAACCGTTTTGAAAGCACCATCGCCAACCTGTCAAATGTTTCCGAAAACCTGAGCTCGGCCCGTAGCCGGATTCTTGATGCGGATATCGCGATGGAAACCTCGAGCATGACCAAACAGAATATTCTGCAGCAGGCTGGTGTGTCGATTCTGGCCCAGGCCAACCAGGCTCCGCAGCTGGCCCTGAGTCTGCTGCAAGGTTAAGCGATTACGGACCCTGTTTCCTTCCCCCTTGATGGGGGAAGGGCAGGATGGGGGAGTCGTTTTAGCGACTTTCAGTTTGTAGTGACTCTTTTGCAATTAAATTCAGATAGTTAAAAATAATTCCAAAAAAATAAAAAAACTCTTAAAGTTTCTCAAGGCTACTGCCGAAGAGATGACAGACGGGGAAAATTTATCGCACAGGAGGTATCAAGAAACAGATCAGCGCTCCCCAAAAATGAAAAAGACATGAAAAGCAAGTTAACTCAACAGGGCACGGACGCCCGCAAACAAACTTTCACGGAGGAAACTCATGGCTTTAACGATTAATACCAACGTCGCTTCTTTGAACGCCCAACGTAACCTGGGTACTTCTCAATCCGCTCTTAATGAGTCAATGCAGCGCCTGTCCTCAGGTCTGCGTATCAACAGCGCTAAAGACGACGCCGCCGGTCTCGGTATCTCCGACCGGATGACTTCGCAAATTACCGGTCTGAACCAGGCCGTCCGTAACTCTAACGACGGTATCTCCCTGGCCCAAACCGCTGAAGGCGCCCTGCAGGAAAGCACCAACATTCTCCAGCGGATGCGTGAGCTGGCTGTACAGTCGGCCAACGACACCAACAGCTCTTCCGACCGTCAGTCCCTCCAGTCTGAGGTCAACCAGCTCAAGCAGGAACTGAGCCGGATCGCTGAAACCACCACCTTCAACGGCAAAAACCTGCTCGACGGCAGCATGACCAGCGCCCAGTTCCAGGTTGGTGCCAACGCCAACCAGACCATCTCCTTCGGGATCTCTTCGGCCAAATCGACTGATCTTGGGAACAACAGTCTGACTACCAATAACGCCAGCGGGATCGAAGCTGCGACTTATTCCGCACGAGCGGTCTCCACTGACGCTACTGCAGGTGCCGATAGCTTTACCGTGACCCTGGCCGATGGTTCGGAAAAAACAGTTGCCGCTGGTGCTGACGCCGCTACGATGGCAACTAATCTTAAAGATGCGACCGGCGCTACTTCCGTTACTGGCACATATTCAAACTCAGTCAGTTTTGATCTGAGTGCGTTGGATGCTGCTACAGGTACTAACGGAGGGATTGATATCGCTCTTGCAAATGGAGATACCGTAACCGTTACGGTTACTGATGTCGCCGATACGGATAGCATGGCGATTACCGCTGGCGCAGCAGGGACGAATGGCGATTGGGCCTTTGGTGATGATGGAACAACCTTAACCTATACTCAAAAATCCACCGTTGGGACCAATCTTGCTCTTGATGGCACCAGCGGTGTGACCTGGAATGATGGGACCGGTGCTGTTGCGGGAAATATTACCTATCAAGGGTCTTCGGAATCTTCCGCTACTACAATTGTTAATGGCGGCGACGGCGTTGCGGTAACAACTGCTACTTTGGATCAACGTGCCACTGCAACCTATGAGTTCAGCAGTGATGCCGATATCGCATCTATCACCTCCAATGGTAGTTCTCTGGGTGTTGCAGCCGGTGCAGAAGGCCTCGGCGGCATCGGTCTGACCGATGCAACTGGTAATAATAACGTTGCTGCCCAGACTTTGACCGTCGTCGGTGGTAACGGTTCGGCAGAAGTTGAGGTTGGGACCGGTGATACGGCAGCCAAGATCGCCGGTAAAGTCAACGCTGTTTCAGCAGATACCGGCGTGACCGCCTCGGCGAGTACCGACGCGACCATCAGCGGTCTGACGAATGACGGTAGTATCTCCTTCGACCTGCAGGGAACCAATACTGACGCCGTGACCATCAATGCCACGGTTTTGGCTGATGACCTGACAAACCTGGTGACGGCTATTAACGATCAGGCCGGTAATACCGGGATCTTTGCCACCCTGAGCGCTGACAAAGCCAGTGTCTCGCTGGAACAGTCCGCCGGTTACGACATCAAGATCTCGGACTTCTCTCACAGTAATGCTGTGACCGATACGGGCAGCGGTGGAACCGAAGTCGTCGAAAATATGACCGTCTCCGGTAATCAGGGTGGCGGTACGGTTCTGTCTGATGGCGGTACGGTTGCCGAAGAGAATCAGGCTGATTCTACTATCGTCGGCGGTGAAGTGAAATTCAACAGCTCGACCGGCTTCAACGTGACCAGCTCCATTGCGGCAGGTGATCAGTCATTGTTCGCGACCTCCGCTGACGGCGCGAACGTCAGTGATTTGAAATCTATCAACAATGTTGATATCACCACGGTTGATGGCGCAGCCAATGCTATTGATTCTATCGACGGCGCTTTGGCCCAGATCGATAGCATGCGTGGTAACCTGGGTGCTGTTCAGAACCGTTTTGAAAGCACCATCGCTAACCTGTCGAACGTCTCCGAAAACCTGAGTTCTGCCCGTAGCCGGATCCTCGATGCGGACATCGCTCAAGAGACTTCGAACATGACCAAGCAGAATATTCTGCAACAGGCTGGTGTGTCGATTCTGGCCCAGGCCAACCAGGCTCCGCAGCTGGCCCTGAGCCTGCTCGGTTAATTGTCTGACGAAACAGGGCGATGAACTTACTGCCCTGAAAATGGAATGGGGGCCGGGTTTCCCGGCCCCTTTTTCCCTTAATGGCAAGTTTGATCATCGCTAACGGAGGTTCCGATGATGAACGTTGAAGCAGTCAGCATACCAACCACGACGCAGACGCAACTGAGTAAGGGCGCGGATGATATCAGTGTGGCGCGCAAAAAATCGCAAGACCTGACCTTGGTTGACAGCAGTGAACAAAACGATGTCCAGCCGGAAGAGCTGCTGCAGCAGATCAAGGCTCTGACCGAGGATGGTCTTTACAGTGTTCGGTTTGAAAACAATAAGGATGCGGGTGAAATGGTCGTCAAGGTCGTTGACCCCAAAACAGATGAAGTGATTCGGCAGATTCCTGCCGAGGAGCTGCTTAACCTGACCCAACGGCTGAAGGATTTGCGCGGCAATATTGTCGATACCGAAGGCTAGTGGTTGATCAGGACGAAAACAGAATTTAGCACGGATCATCAGGGTGCCGTTCAGGCAGTTTGAGGGAGAAAGCTATGGCAGGGATCACATTTGGCGGGTTGGCATCAGGGTTGCCGACAGACGACATCATTACTCAATTGATGGAACTGGAACGGCAGCCGCTGGATCGCCTGGAAGCGCAGAAAACGACGGAAGATAAGCGTTTGCAGGCTTTCGGTCAGTTGAATGACAAGCTGGATGCGTTAAGAGCGACGGTCAGCGATATGACCCTGACCAGCCAGGTGCAAAGCAGTCAGATCTCTGTAAGTGCCGATGCTCCCTTTACCGCAGTGAGTAACGGGGCCAGCACCGGCAGCTATGATATCGCGGTTGTGCAGTTGGCCCAGGTTCAAAAGTCAGTGAGCAACAGTTATGCCTCCCAAACTGATTCCATTTTTGGTACTGGAACTTTGACTCTGGGCGGCCAGTCGATCCATATCAACGCTGACAATAATTCCTTATCCGGGTTGCGCGAGGCCATCAACGCGGTTTCTGAAAAGAGTGGCGTCCAGGCCAGCATCATTAACGATGGTAGTGGGGATACCCCTTACCGCCTGGTATTGACCGGTAAGGATGCGTCATCCTCTTTTGAGCCGGTCTTTACGTTGACCGACGACAGCGGCAACGCCATCGACCCGGGCATAACCCAGACGCGCGAGGCACAGCAGGCCGTTGCCTATGTCGATGGTGTCAAAGTGGTCAGCGGGAGTAATACCCTGAAAGGGGTGATCAGTGGTGTGACCATCAGTCTGAATGAAACAAGCACTTTACTCTCCCCTGGGATTGAAGAACCCGGCGTAGATCCGTCTGAGTGGGGCACTCCGCCGCAGTATCAAACCACGACAATGACGGTCAAGCCGGACACCGATGCTTTGAAAGAAAAGCTGACCAACTTTGTTGATAGTTACAATGAACTCATGGACTGGATTTCCTCCGGCTATAGTGAATTTGGCGCTTCGGCACCGACCGAGGAAGAAATAGAAGCCGGGGCAGAAGAATCATTGAGTAATATTCTTCGTGGCGACAGCACCGTTAATGGCGTGAAGCGGCAATTGCAGGGTCTGCTGAGCTCGGTTATTGGCACCAGTGGCGCTTTTAAGACGATGTCCTCTCTCGGTATCTCCACTCAGCGTGACGGCTCTCTGAAGGTTGACGAGTCGGATATGGATAAGGCTCTCGATAAGCATTTTGATGATGTTGCCAAACTCCTGGCCGGCGAAGGCAGTACCGATGGGATTATGAAAAAGTTTAATTATGCCCTGCTGGATCTGACCAGTTACAGCGACGGTATGTATGCCAACAAGCAGGCTCGTTATGATACGGCGATTAAGCGTCTTGATGCTAATATTTTACGTCTGGAACCGCTGATCGACAAAAAAGAAGCGACTTTACGTGCGCAATTTGGTGCCATGGAGACGCTGGTCAGCGGGATGAACTCACAAAGTTCTTTCCTGACCCAGCAGATGGACATGTTGACCAATATGATGACAGGGAAAAAATAATGAATGCTTATGTCAATCAATATAAAAACAACCAGATCCTGAATGCTTCGCCCGAGCAGATTCTGATCATGCTTTACGACGGGGCGATCCGGTTTGTCCGTCAGGCAAGGCAGGCGATGCTCGACAAGCGTGAACTTGACAAATCCAAAGCGATCGGGAAAGCGGTTGCCATTGTCGCTGAATTCTCCAATACTTTGGATCGTGAAATGGGCGGTGCCGTTGCTGAAAACCTGAGTAATCTTTATGATTTCATGCTGCGTGAGTTGTCTGCAGCTAATGTTCAGCGAGACGCTGCAAAACTTGACCCGGTGGAGCAGATCCTGCTCGACCTACGGGAAGGATTTGCCGGGGCGATTGAGGTTAATCGGCAACAGCAGCCTTCGTCCGTTGGCCTCTCCGGGGAAAACAGGCTCGCTGCAACCTTTTAAAACTCTGGACACTGTCATGGAAGCTTGTCTGAAAAAATCGATTGAGCAATATCGCAGGATCGTTGACCATGCTCAGCAGCTGGAGCGGTTGTTGAGAAAGTCCGATCCAGGCGAATTGGGATCATATACTGCTCAGCTGCAGGAGTTGCAGGATGAGGCGAGTCTGAACGATCGGGTTTTCTATGAGCTTTTTTCACGTAATTCAGAAGCGTGGCGAGACCATCCACTATTTATTGAACGGTCCGAGTTGATTGAAGAAATAGTAAAAATGAACCATTTGCTATTACCGAAAATCCGTGGCATGATGGCTGTTGCTGCTCATGAAATAACGCAGATCAAAGCCGGACGAACAGCGATGAACGGCTACAACCAGACCCTGCATAAGAATAAACGGTCGTTAGTCAGGGGTATCGGTTAAGCGACGTCTGCTTGCGATGAAATTTCGAACCAATCCTTGGGGCCGCCATGTCTGTTCTTGATCATTTGAAAGAGTATCGTGTCGTTAAAGCCGTTCTGACTCTTCAGGATGACCGTCAGCAGGTTCTGGACGGGGTTGCCAAAGTGACCAGTCCCCCTCTGTTTGAAGTGACTTTCCTCCCTGATCAACTTGATCCCTCGTTGCTTAACAAGGAAGAATTCAGCCATATCAGTTTTGATGTCGCCGGGGAAAATAAAATCCTTAAGGCGCGCATTGATTCATCACCCGAGCCGGCGAAGTTGCTGCTGGAGATGGTCGATTCGTTTACCCATCAGCAAAAGCGCAATTATTTTCGGGTTGATGCTGAGCTGTCGGTCAGTTACTGGAAGGTTGATGAAGAAAATCCCAGCGCCAAGCCGATACAAATGCCGGTCAATATCAGCGGCGGCGGCATGCGCCTGCCGGTTGAGGAGAAAATTGCCAATGGCAGTGAATTGGGCTTGGAGATCATTATCGATGAACCGCAGCCTGCCATTATTGAATGTGTCGGCCAGGTGGTCGGAAATTACGATGTCGGCGGTGAACACCAGATTGCTCTGAAATTTACGGATATTGAAGAAGAGGCCCAGGATGCCATCGTGGCTTATTGCCTGGCTGAACAACGTAAGCAGCTCCGCTTGAGGATCAAGGTTCTCGGCAATAGCGAGGAGTGATTGCCTTCGTCGCTTTTTTGACTTTTGATTCAGGATATGTCGGCGATTGCTGGATTCTGGGCGATTCTGTTGACCACTTCCCAAGAGTTTCCTTTTTCTGATCTTTTTGCAGGCCAGCACTGTGGCGTTGCGTTCGGCCCTCCACCCCAAAATTTACTTCCTCTATAGATCAGACTCTTTTGCGGGGATTCCTGCAGCCGGACTCCTGGGCGCGGTCAGGCTCCGAATGCCAGGCGTGGCGAAGAGGAAAAAGCCATTTGAACTTTCGGGCCCAGAATATCTGTTTTCCAGATTTCGGTCCGATTACGCCCCTTTTCCTTGGCTCTATACATCGCCTGGTCAGCTTCTTCAACCAAAGCTGCAGGATTTCCGCCGTTGTGGTGGTTTGAGCTGCTGATGCCGATGCTGACACTGACCTGAATCTGTTCCGGCAACGTCTGCTTGGCTAGCTTACGGTGGATACGGCTTGCCAGAACTTCAGCATTTCTGGCATTGGTGTCCGGCAGAATGACAATGAATTCTTCGCCGCCGTAGCGACAGCAGATATCGGAGTCGCGGGAGGATTGACTGATCGCTTCAGCGGCCTGGCGTAGCACCTTGTCGCCGGTGGGGTGACCGAAGGTATCATTGATATTTTTGAAATGATCCAGGTCAATCATAAGCAGGCTGTAGGGGACTCCGCTGCGTTGTGATCTTGCCGCGATCTGTTTGATGTTTAAATCGAATGCAGCCCGGTTGCCGAGATGAGTCAATGGATCTGTCAGAGCCATCTTTTGTAGCTGTTCCTGGCTTTTGCGTAGTTCAAGCAGTTTTTGCCAATGCTGCAGATGACGGTTTATTCTGGCGTTTAACTCATATTGGTTGATTTCCACGTGAACGGAGTCACTGGCCCCGAGCAAAAAACCTTTGAGCAGGCTTTGCTGATCTTCGGCAAAGGCGATGACCGGCAGGTCATGCCAGTGTTCGTTGGCCTGTAATCTGTCGAGCCAGTTTGTCGATGGAATGTCCTCGTCAATGGCCCAGCAGACCATGTCGACCTGGTCCGATTTGAGATGGCGGAATAAGGCGGACGGAGAACTCAAGGGTTTGATATGTTCAAATAGCCCGGTTGCAGAAAGGTTGTCGACTATACGATCCTTTCTGGCGTCGTCAGCCGCGATGACCAGAGCTGTATTATTCATAGTTTTCATTTCCTTTCATTCCCCGATATACTTCGAAGAAAAGTCCCTCTTCTTCGGCTCTTCGGCAGATGGTGAAAAAATCTTTAGTTCTTTTAGCTATTAGCGAGATCCGTGCCAAGTGGGGATTGGACTGTCTGGCAGAGTGCTTTGCATCTGTCTCTGCCAGGATGAAGGGCTGAAAGTAATCTGGGGACGTTTCTTATCTTATCGATTTTATTGAAAATAATGAATATTTTGAGGGCCTTTCCCGAGGGACATCGATTGGGGCTGTGGCGTGTTTGTTGAGGGCTTGCGCCACCGGTACTGAGGTCGGGGAGGAAAAGTTTTTTTGACAGGCTTGCACGTTTTAGCGGATGTTTGATTTTTTAGTGTCGAAATATTGACGGGAAGGAATGGAAGGCTCCGAATCCGTTTAAAAAATTGTGTTTAGTTGTTGTTCCGTGGAGCTGCCTTGATGAGGCCCTTTCCGCCTCCTGTTAAGGATAAAGTCCTACTTGGCAACGACCGATAGAGACAGATGACAGTTGTAGACAGTAAAAAATTACCGGCGAATCTTTTTGTCCGCGGAACCGAGGTTGCCGGCAAGGTTGCTGAATTTCGCCCGCAGACCTTTCAAATTGCTCAGTTTGTCCAGGCTGTGGTCGTTGAAAAGGGGCAGGATGCAGTTCTGGAAATCCTTAATCAGCGCTACCTTGCCCAGGGTGAGCAGGAACTGCAGCCCGGCCAGAAGTTGCTCTTGCAGGTTTTGCAGACCCAGCCGCAGCTGGAGTTTAAGGTTGTCGACGGTGCTGCTGACAGCAGCTTGGAGCGATTGCTGCCGCTGCTGACGCGCTCGTATGACTGGACTCAGCTGGCGAGCGTTCTTGACGATTCCCCGGAGCAAACTCCACACGTTAAAGCTTTGGTTGCGCTATTTGCTCATTTGCAAAATATGTCCAGCTCGGAGGATGAATTTTCTTCTGCTTTACGAGATAAAGTGGCGGTTTTTTTGCGCAACCTCGGAGTGAGCGGGGAGCCTCCCGCTCTTGCTCAGCCGGCAGGGCTGCCGGAGGCCTTTCGTCAGGACGAAGATCCCGGCGCTTTCCGCCATCTTTTGCAATTGCTCAATACGTTCCGGGATCAGCTCGGGGCATTGGCCAAGCCGGGGCCGGCCGGGGCCGACTGGCACACCCAGACGCGAACTCTTTTAACTCAGTTGCGGCAGGAAGTTCACTCCCTTGAGATTCCCCCGGCCTTTTCCCGGCAGTTGCTTGCGGTGGTACTCAAGCTGCAGGAGAGCCCCTCCATCTCCCCGCAGCTAGCAGCAGATTTACAGCGTTTCGCGACGACATTGAGCAAGGCGGTCGAACCGAAAGTTTTTTCCCAGGATTTTTTGCAGACTCCTCCCACAAATCGGGATGAACCGGTTCAGGCTGCTGCAAAAACCGGCTCCGTGCCCGCCAAATTGGCTCACGGTGTGCCACGCGCTTACCGGTTTGCAGCAGTTCCGCAGCCCGCTGCGGAGACCAGGCCGGACCTTCCTGGGCAGCAGCGTACCTTGCTGCGCCCCTTGGCGGGATTGCAGACTCCGCTCAGCGCGGCAGGGCCTATCCCGGCCGCACCGTTGCTGCCGAGTGGATTTACCCCGATAGGGGATGAGCGTCCTGTGTTCTCTCCGCCTGCAGCGACCCCGGCCGCCTCGGCCAACACCAGTTCCGGCAGAGCTGTGCCGGTGGCAGGTCCTCCGGAAGTTGAGGCCTTGCTGGGACAGTTAAGGCGGCTTGAGCCGGGGACGACTGTGCCTCCCGATGTTTTAGGGCGATTGGAAGGGGCGGTTGCTCGTTTAAAACACCTGCAGCCGGATCTTTTTGCGAGTTTTCCGGTTCTTGACGGCCTGGTGCAAACTTTAGCGCAGACTTCTTCGTCGCGGACTGTCGCGCCGATTATTGAGCAGCTTGGAGTCTTCTCTTTACTGTTCGGCCTGGCTTTTGAGAAAAATTCTTTTCGCTTGCAGGATCCTGACATCCTGAAACACTTGCACGAGGCTCTGCTGAAAATCCGTAGTCTTCCGGATCGGAATGTGGAGGAGCCGTTGCACCGCATTGAGGTCTTGCAGCTATGCCGTGGCCGTTTGGCAGAGCAGCAGTTGATGTTTTTGCCGTTGCCGTTTCACGAGCTTGAAGAAGGCTATCTGCTGGCAAAAAATCAGGATCACCACGAAGAGGGGCGCAGCGATAATGAAACGTCCCTGCAAGTCTCGTTGTCGCTACGGTTGTCCGCTTTGGGGAATTTGCGCGTTGATCTGCTTTATGAACGGCAGGGCTTGCGGTTACGCCTGGCCGGTGAGAACCTGGAAAAAATGAACTTTTTGCAGAAATTCAGCGAGGATCTGGAACAGGCTTTAGCCTTTACTTCTTTGCACGCGCTCAGTTTCAGTGCAGACGCCAAACATCCGGCGGCGCAGTTGCAACAGCGGGTCTTGCCGGGATACAAGAGCCTGCTGGATGCGAGGATCTGATGGATCGTAAAGATAAGAGCCGTCTGCAGGCGGTGGCCTTGCACTATGATCGGGACTCCGGCAAAGTTCCGCAGGTGACAGCTGCCGGGCAGGGCGATTTGGCGGAACAGATTCTGGCTGCGGCAAGGGCCGCCGGCATCGACATTGTCGAAGATCCAGATATGATGGAAATTCTGGGCCGAATTCCGGTGGGACAAAGTATCCCCCCTGAACTGTTCCAGGTCATTGCTGAAATTCTGGCTTTTCTATATCGTTTGAACGGGCGTTATGAAACCGGGCAGGGAGAGTAAAAAAATCTTTACAGCCCCAATCCGGTTAGTGTAATGTCTGCAATTCGCGGAGAGGTGACCGAGAGGCCGATGGTGCTCGCCTGGAAAGCGGGTGTAGTTAACGCTACCGGGGGTTCGAATCCCCCCCTCTCCGCCATAATTTGTTTACATCGGATGTCCCTTGGGGGATTCGAAGCGGAACGAGCGCTGACTTAATGTCAGAAAAGCGGACAGGATGTCCGCGTCAGCGAGTGCAGGGGAGTCGACGCAGGCGGTGGCGTGATGCCACTGACGGAGTGGACGAATCCCCCCCCTCTCCGCCATAATTATATTTGAGTTGATCAGAAAACTGCTGGTCTACTGCAGTAAGTGGCAAATCGGTTCATATTTCCGATAGCTTTTCGGCACTTAGCCTCTGGCTAGGCTCCTCAGTCTTTCGCAAATCTGGCCTCGATTTTCCACGCCTTGGTATCGACCATCCCTTTTTTCGAGCAACTCAGGGCCAGTCGTTACAGGTTGCTGGTGGAAAGGCAAAAGCAATCATGCTTTATGTGTGGATTGCTTATGGGATTGAAAGTTGCCGGTAGAAGTGACAGCCGGGTCCCGCGCAACGGACGACCGTAAACCCCGTCAGGCCCGGAAGGGAGCAGCGGTAGCGGTTTTGGACGTGTGCCGCGGGGGTGCCTGGCTGTCACTTGTGCCGGCAATTTTTTTGTCAAGCTTGTGGCTGTATTCCGTTGAATCCTGCTTGTTCCAATCTCCGATTCATGCTTTTATTATCACTTTCACTGCAGGCCGGATAAGAGTTCCCCCTCGGGCGGGCGGCGGTCTCTGGCAAATGTCGATCTGCACATGAATTCGCGCTGTGCAGCCAATGAGCTGCAGAGCCGCTGAATGATCTCGTTTGGGTTCATTGTTACTGTATCTGCAGGGGTTTAAGGAGAGTCATGTCCTATCTGGTTCTGGCACGTAAGTGGCGGCCACAACAATTTGATGACCTTGTCGGCCAGGAACATGTCAGTCAAACCCTGAAGAACGCTATTACTGCGGATCGGGTTCACCATGCCTTTCTTTTCACCGGTGCCCGCGGAGTCGGCAAAACCTCGGCCGCGCGAATCTTTGCCAAGGCCCTGAACTGTCAGCAGGGACCGACGACCGAGCCTTGCGGGGTCTGCCCGTCCTGTATCGATATTACCGGCAGCCAGGGGATTGACGTTCTGGAGATTGACGGGGCCTCCAATACCGGTGTCGATGATATCCGGGATTTGCGTGAGAATATCCGCTATCTGCCCTCCCAGTCGCGCTATAAGATTTTCATTATTGATGAAGTCCATATGCTCTCAATTAACGCCTTCAATGCCCTGTTGAAGACTCTTGAAGAGCCTCCGGAACACGCCAAATTCATTTTTGCCACGACTGAGCCACATAAAATCCCGATTACGATCCTGTCCCGTTGTCAACGCTTTGATTTTAAAAAAATCGCCATGGAGCCCCTGGTTGAGCGGTTGCGTTTTATCGTGACCGAGGAAGGCCTTGAGGTGTCCGATGCCGGACTGGCGATTATCGCCAGGAATGGCGGTGGTAGTATGCGTGATGCACTGTCGACTCTGGATCAGGTGATCGCGTTCTGCGGAGACAAGGTCGAGGATGATGAATTGCAGGGGCTGCTCGGACTGGTTAGTCGTCGGCTGCTGCTGGCTGCGGTTGAGGCGATTTTTGATCGCGATCCCCGCCAGGCATTGGCGCTGATCCAAAAGATCGATGAGCATGGCCATTCATTTCGGCAGTTCAATCAGCAGCTGGTTGAACTGGTGCGCACGCTGGTCATTATCAAGGTTGTCCCCGCGCCCGGGGATCTGGTTGATTACAGTGCTTCTGAATTGCAGGAGTTGCGTTCTCTTGTGGCCGATATCGGTCTGGAGGATCTGCAACGAATTCTGGCTATTTTGATTCGGGCGGAAGCCGATTTGGCCACTTCCAATTATCCTCGCCTGACGATGGAGATGGTGCTGGTCCGTTTAGCCACCTTGCCAGCCGGAATTGATGTCGCGACTTTGATCGGCCGCCTGGAAAGCCTGGAGAAGCGTCTTGCTCACGAGTCCGGTGGCACCAGGGCCGCGTCCCCGCCGCGGCGACCGGCTCCACCTGAACCGGATATTCCGCCCCCACAGGAGCCTGCAGGAAAAAAGCCTGAGGCCCTGCCTGCGGAAGAAACCGGACATGAAAAAAGCTGGGCAGGGCTGGTCGAATTTGTGAAGCAACAGCGACGACCGAGGATTTCTGCGTTGCTGGAACAGTCCAGTGTTTTGAGCCTGGTGCTGCCTCACGTTAAAATCGGCATGCCGGAGCGGTTCTATGTCCTTGCCGACAGTGAGATGCGCCAGCAGCTTGACAAAATGGCCAGCGAATATTTTGGTGCTGCCGTTACGGTCGAGGTCGAAAAGGTCGCCAACGGCGAAAAAGCACCGCCGTCATTGCATCAGGAGCGGGCTCGGCAAGAGAGTGATCGACAGAAAAAATTGCGTGAAAATGCCGTTGAACATCCGCTGATCAAGGCCGCGATGGATATCTTTGACGGTCAGATAGAGACGGTCAAGCCGATTGATAAGGGCTATGTTTGATGGTATTGCAAAAAGTGTTTTACAGGGGCGCTTATGTTGCGGAAGCTTAACCTGCGATAGCTGGGCTTTTGTTGGCGTAAGTGCTGTCGGGCGAGATGGTTTTCGCTTCGCCGGTGAATGCAGGTTTGAGTGGGTTCCATTACGTTTGGCGTGAACAAATATAACCGACACGGAGGATAGCAGGATGGCAAAAGGTCTTGGCAATATTATGAAGCAGGCTCAGCAGATGCAGGCGCGTATCGCCCGGGTTCAGCAAGAGCTCGAAACCAAAGAGGTCGAGGCGACCGCAGGCGGGGGCATGGTCACGGCCCGGGTCAACGGTAAGCAGCAGCTGCTTGAATTGAACATCGAAAAGGATGTTGTTGATCCCGAAGACGTCGAGATGCTTCAGGATCTGGTGCTGGCGGCGGTTAATGAAGCAGTCAAGAAAAGTCAGGACATGATTCAGGAAGAAATGGGCAAGGTCACCGGAGGGATGAACCTGCCGGGATTGTTTTAGCGGACTGTCTGCAAATAGTCTGAAAGCCTGTACGTTTGTTTTTGGTCAGGCGGCCAGGATCCTCTCGGATATTTTTTGTGTTTTGCGAGAATCCTGCAGCTTCCAGGGTAGTGAAATGATGCCGGGGAAGCGATTGAAAAAAAGATTGAAATCTGTGGCAGGCAGTGGTAGGGTTTTTTTTGGTCAGACCAATGGCCCACCCTGCCTTCGGTAAAATTGCATAAGTTTTAGCGTCCCTGAAAAAAACTTTCCGACTGCTCAAACTATTGGATCTAGGGGAGATTTCATGTTAGGCTCGCTTCCGTCTTTTGCGCGTTTGGAGGCTGAATTAAGTAAGCTTCCAGGGGTTGGCAATAAGACCGCAGCCCGCTTGGCGTTTCATTTGCTACGGGCATCCCGGCAGGATGTCGAGGCGTTGGCTTCGGCTTTGCTGGAAATGAAAAGCAAAGTACGTTTCTGTCAGCGTTGTTTTCATATCTCTGAACAGGAACTGTGTGAGATCTGTTCCAATGACGGACGTGAAATACAGAAGCTTTGTATCGTTGAAGAACCGCAAGATCTGCTTGCGATAGAGCGAAGCCGCTCTTTCCTTGGTTTATATCATGTCTTGCACGGTGCGCTCTCTCCGCTGGATGGAATCGGGCCGGACGATTTGAAAATACCTCAATTGCTGCAACGACTGGAGCAGGGCCAGGTGGATGAAGTTATCTTGGCGACCAATTTCACCGTAGAAGGTGAGGCGACAGCGTTATACCTGGCAAAAATTCTCAAAGAGAAAGGGTTACGCGTCTCGCGACTAGCCCATGGAATTCCGACCGGAAGCGATCTTGAATACATTGATTCCGGGACTGTTCAACAGGCTGTTGATGGTCGGCGTGAACTCTGAGGTTTGTTCATTAGCTATTAAAACTAATAACCCGGCGTCCGGGAAGCGTTATCGCTTGCGGGCGCCTGATTATCAACGAGGTCTTCGAAACGCGTTCTTTCTTCAATAAACAAGATCAAGAGCGTTATTTACTCACCGTATAAGGAGGTGTACATGTCTCGAAAGATGGTCAATATTGACGGTAATGCCGCAGCAGCGCATGTAGCACATGCGACCAATGAGGTTATTGCCATCTATCCCATTACCCCATCATCGGTTATGGGGGAAATTTCCGACGCCAAAAGTGCTGTCGGTCAAAAAAATATCTGGGGAACCGTTCCCAAGGTTGTTGAACTGCAGTCTGAAGGTGGTGCGGCAGGTGCCGTTCACGGTGCTCTCCAAGCAGGTGCCATGACCACTACGTTCACCGCATCTCAGGGCCTGCTGCTGATGATCCCGAACATGTTCAAAATTGCCGGAGAATTGACCCCGACAGTTTTCCATGTCTCTGCGCGTGCGCTGGCCACTTCGGCACTGTCGATTTTCGGCGACCATTCCGACGTCATGGCCTGTCGTTCAACCGGGTGGACCATGCTCTGCTCGAACAACCCGCAGGAAGTCATGGACTTTGCGCTGATTGCTCAGGCTGCAACACTTGAGTCCCGGGTGCCGGTGCTGCATTTCTTTGATGGTTTCCGTACTTCTCACGAAATCCAGAAAATTGAAGAACTGACTCAGGACGATATGCGCCACATGATCAATGATGAGCTAGTTGCTGCTCATCGTCGTCGTGGCCTGTCTCCGGATGCTCCGAAGCTGCGTGGTACCGCACAGAACCCGGACGTCTATTTCCATACCCGCGAGTCGGTCAACAAATACTACACGACCGTTCCTGAAGTCATGCAAGCTCAGATGGACAAATTCGCCAAGCAGGTCGGCCGTCAGTACAATCTGGTTGATTATGTTGGCGCTCCGGATGCCGAGCGTGTTGTGGTGATGATGGGTTCCGGCTGTGAAGCCATGGAAGAAACCGTCGAATACCTGGTCAGCCAGGGCGAAAAAGTCGGTATGCTCAAAATCCGCCTTTTCCTGCCGTTCCCGACTGAGCAGTTCTGTAAAGCACTGCCGAAGAGTGTCAAGAAAATCAGTGTTCTTGACCGGACTAAAGAGCCGGGTTCCATTGGCGAGCCGCTCTATCAGGCTATTCGTACCGCCCTCGGCGAAGGTATGGCCGAAGGCTATGTTGATCTCGGCGGTTACCCGACTGTGGTCGGCGGTCGTTACGGCCTCGGCTCTTTCGAGTTCAACGCCGGTATGTGTAAGGCTGTGCTCGACAATCTGTCCAAAGACAAACCGAAAAATCATTTCATCGTCGGTTTCAATGATGATGTTCTGGGCAATAGTCTTGCCTTCGATCCTAGCTTCAAGGTCCCCTTTGACGGTTATTCCGCCATGTTCTTCGGCTTGGGGTCTGACGGTACTGTTGGTGCCAATAAGAACTCGATCAAAATTATCGGTTCGGCCACGGACAACAAGGTCCAGGCATACTTCGTCTACGACTCTAAAAAAGCTGGCAGCATGACCACTTCTCACCTGCGTTTCGGTCAGAAGGAGATCAAGAGCACCTATCTGATTGACCAGGCTAACTTTATCGCCTGCCACAACTTCTCCTTCCTTGAGAAGTATGACATGCTCAAAAATGCCAAAGAAGGTGCAACTTTCCTGCTTAATGCCCCTTACGGCAAAGATGAAGTTTGGGCACATCTGCCGAAGCAGGTTCAGCAGACCATCATTGACAAAAAACTTAAGTTTTTCGTCATCGACGGTATCCACCTGGGCGAAAAAATCGGCCTTGGCGCCCGCATCAATGTTGTCATGCAGACCGCTTTCTTCAAAATCTCAGGAATTATTCCCGAGGATGTGGCAATCACCAAGATCAAAGAAGCTGTTGTTAAATCCTACAGCAAAGCTGGTGAGAAAGTCGTCAACATGAACAAGCAAGCCGTTGATATGGCTCTTGAAAATGTTTTCGAAGTCACTGTGCCGGCAACCGCTGACAGCACCATCGAAATGCAGACCGGAAAATGGGGTGCATTCTCTGAGACTGTTCAGAAGTCCCTCGGCCCGATTATTGACGGTGTCGGTCATGAACTGCCGCTGTCCGCTCTGCCCGCTGATGGGACCTTCCCGACCGGGACCTCCTGCATCGAGAAGCGTAATATTGCCGTCAATATCCCAGTCTGGGAAAAAGATCTGTGCATCCAGTGCGGTATCTGTTCGCTGGTATGTCCGCATGCCTCGATTCGCATGAAGATCTATGACGAAAAAGAACTTGCCGGGGCACCGGAAACCTTCAAGTCTTGTGCTGCTAAAGGCAAGGACATGGACGGCAAACTGTTCACCCTGCAGGTCGCTCCGGAAGATTGTACCGGTTGTGGTGCCTGTGTTCACAACTGTCCGGTGAAGAGCAAAGATAATGAAACCAAGAAGGCCATCAACATGACCTTCCAGGCTCCGTTGCGTGATGCCGAAGCCGCTAACTTCAAATTCTTCCTTGATCTGCCTGATACTGATCCGGCACTGATCAATCGTGCAACGCTCAAAGGCAGCCAATTGTTGCCGCCGATGTTTGAGTTCTCCGGTGCTTGTGCCGGCTGTGGCGAGACTCCGTTTGTCAAGCTTTGCTCACAGCTGTTCGGTGACCGTATGCTGGTCGCTAATGCAACCGGGTGTTCTTCCATCTATGGTGGTAACCTGCCGACCACTCCCTGGACCACTCGTAAAGACGGTCTTGGACCGGCATGGAGTAACTCCCTGTTCGAAGACAATGCCGAGTTCGGTTACGGAATGCGTTTGGCCGTTGACAAAACTTCCGAGTACGCACGTGAAATGCTGGAGCGCAACATCGAATGCGGTTGTGCTGCCTGCGAAGGGACTGCAGAGCTGAAACGTGAAATTCTGGACGCTGCTCAGGATTCCCAGGACGCTATCGAAGAACAACGTGCCCGAGTCAAAAAACTGCGCAACATTCTGGAAAAATGTACCCACGAGACTGCCAAACCGTTGTTGGTTGATCTTGACTACCTGGTGGTCAAATCGGTCTGGATTCATGGTGGTGACGGTTGGGCATACGACATCGGTTACGGTGGCCTTGACCACGTTCTCGCTTCCGGCGAAAACGTCAATGTCCTGGTGCTGGATACCGAAGTTTACTCCAACACCGGCGGCCAGGCCTCCAAGTCGACCCCGCTCGGCGCAGTGGCTCAGTTTGCCGCTGGTGGTAAGGCAATGCCGAAGAAAGATCTCGGCATGATCGCCATGACTTACGGTAATATTTATGTTGCTAAAGTCTCCCTGGCTAACCCGGCACAAGCAGTCAAGGCGTTCCTCGAAGCTGACGCTTACGATGGTCCGTCCTTGGTCATTGCCTACACCCACTGTATTGCCCACGGTATCAACATGACCTCTGGTGTCGATACTTGTAAAGAAGCCGTTGCATCCGGTCACTGGCAGCTGTACCGCTTTGACCCGCGTCTTGCTGCTGAGGGCAAAAACCCGCTGCAGTTTGACAGTAAGGATCCGTCGATGTCCTTCCAGGATTATGCTTCCAAACAGAACCGTTATCGGGTTCTCAAGAAGATCAATCCGGAAATGTCGGATACCATGATGACTAAAGCCAATAAATTGACTGTCGATAACTTCAAGATGTACAAGTATCTGGCAGAGATGAAAGTTGGCGAAGATAAATAAACTGTCTTTTAGATAGTTGAAGCAAGGAAGAGCTCCCGGTGCTGTATGTGCCGGGAGCTCTTTGCTTTTGCAGCCGGTTGAATTGGGGCTGGAGAACTTCTCGGTTTTTCACTAAACTGTGGGCTCGCCTTTTTCAATATCTTTGACCGTCAGCTCTGGAACAGCACCCTGCTGTTATCTGAAAAGGCCTGCTATGTTCGAATTTTTCCTGATTTTTCTCAATGTAGTCATGCCGGTGTTCGCCATTGTCCTGCTGGGAGCACTGTTGGGAAAAAAGCTGCAGTTGGAAGCGCGCACACTGACCCGGGTCGCCTATTATATCTTTGTCCCGGCTTACGTATTTCAGGCCATCAGCACCGCCGAGGTTCCGTTGGCCAGCGCCCTGAAGATGATCTCCTTCATTCTCCTGGTGCATCTTGTGGCTGTGCTTATTGCGGCAGGACTGGGGCGCTATCTGGGCCGGTCAAGGGAAATGATCGCCGCCTTTATCATGATTGCCGCCTTCGGCAATGTCGGTAATTTCGGTCTTGCGGCGATTCAGTTTCATCTGGGGGATGCCGCACTCCCCTTTGCAACGATTTATTATGTGACCATTTCAACGGCGGGGTTTGCCTTTTGCGTTGGGGCTGCCGGATGGGCTCATGGAGGTCGCTGGGGTGCGCTCTGGCAGGTTCTGAAAACACCCGCTGTCTGGGCAACGGTGCCGGCGATGATCGTCTCTGGAAGCGAATGGCAGGTTCCGTTGATGCTGAGCCGCATGGTCAGTCTACTGGCCGGGGGGATGATTCCTGTTATGCTGTTTGCCCTCGGCTTGCAATTGCAGGAACAGGGCAGGGTTCACCTGAGCAAGGATGTGCTGATCGGTTCGGCGCTTCGCCTCGGTCTGGTTCCGGCATTGGCTCTTTTGTTGGCCCCTTGGTTTGCTCTTGGCCGGCTTGAGATCTCTGCCGGGGTACTGCAGGCGGCCATGCCCGGCGCCATCCTGGTTGCTATTATTGCCAAGGAAAATAATATTGTTCCCGATTTCGCCACCTCGGTAGTGATTGTCTCGACCCTGGCCAGCCTGGTCACTTTGACCCTGCTGATGCTGTTGCTTTGATGTTTTACAGTGGGGTTGCGAAGTGCTATAAAAAGAACCGGTTAGAAGGTTTTTTAGTTTCGCGGATAAAGAGATACTGCAATGAGTAACAAAACGATTTACCGGATTTTTTTTACCAGTCAGGGAAAAGCCTACGAACTTTACGCACGCAAAGTTGGACAGGCCGACCTGCATGGTTTTGTGATGATCGAGGGCCTGCTGTTCGGGGAATCTTCCAGTTTGTTGCATAATCCTGCAGAAGAGAGTCTGAAAAAAGAATTTGAAGGGGTGGACCGGTTTATGGTTCCCTATCATCAGGTCAATCGGATCGATGAGGTGGAGAGGGAAGGGCGCGGCAAAATCGTCTCCTTGTCTGGACCGCAGGAGGGTCATTCGGGAGGGGCGGTGTTGGCGGTCCCATCTCCCGGGCCGAAATAATTCTGGGGTCAGAAGAAACAGAACCATTGACACCGTCAGCGCACTGTGATACTCAGGCAAAAATCATTTTTTGGAGAACGGCAGATGACACATACAGCAGCAGCGGCAGCACGAGCGATCCTGGCGGCAATATTAAGCCAACAGTCTGTCCATTGCCCGCTGGGGTAACGCCGTAAGTTTATCATAATCTTGAAAAAGGCCATGGACAGAGAAGTCCATGGCCTTTTTCTATTGACCAGTAGCATTCAGGGGAGAAATTGTATGCGTAATAATATTGTTCATATCGGTGCCGGGGAGTTGACCTACGAGATCCGCGCCATTGTCGGTATTGCCGAAGAACTCAAGCGGTTGGGCATTCAGGTCAATATGGAGAATATCGGTGACCCGGTCACCAAAGGGGAACAGGTTCCGGACTGGATTAAGGAAATCGTTGCCGGACTGGCGATGAAGGACTGTTCTTACGGATATTGTGCAACCAAGGGATTGCTGGAAACGCGCCAGTTCCTTGCCGATATGACCAATAATCGCGGTCATGCCCAAATTACCGCTGAGGACATCATTTTCTTTAACGGCCTCGGTGATGCCATCCAAAAGGTTTACGGGATGCTCAAGCGCGAGGCCAGGGTGATCGGACCGTCGCCAACCTATTCGACTCACTCTTCCGCAGAAGGGGCTCATGCCGGACAAAGACCTGTGACTTACCGACTTGATCCCAGCAATCTGTGGTACCCTGACATGGATGACCTGCGGCAGTCGGTCAAGTACAATCCGGCCATATCCGGGGTGCTGATCATTAATCCGGACAATCCGACCGGAGCGGTGTATCCGGAACGGATTCTGAAAGAGATCATCAGCATCTGCAAAGAGTACGATCTGTTCCTGATCTGTGACGAAATTTATCACAACCTCTGCTATAACAGCACTGTCACTAAACCGATTTCCGATCTGGTCGGTGACCTGCCTGCTATCGCCATGAAGGGGATCAGTAAGGAAGTTCCCTGGCCAGGAGCTCGCTGCGGCTGGATCGAGGTTTACAATTCCGATAAAGATGAGGTCTTTAAACGCTATATCGAAAGTATCCTCAACTCGAAAATGGTTGAAGTCTGTTCGACCACCTTACCGCAAAAGGCAATTCCGCTTATTCTTGCTCATCCTGAATATGAAAAATACCTTGAGCAGCGCCGAAACCGCTATGAGCGCCATTCCAATATCGCTTATAATCTATTGCATGAAGTTCCGGGATTGAAGGTGAACCGAACCAACGGCTCTTTTTACATGAGCGTGGTTTTTGAGTCTGACCGGCTGAACAATCAGCAGACCTTGCCGATTGAAAACGAGCAGGTGCGGCAATTGGTCGAGCGGCTGGTTAATAAGCCGGACACACAGACGGATAAGCGTTTCGTTTATTATCTGCTGGCAGCAACCGGTATTTGCGTCGTGCCGATGTCCTCTTTCTGTACTGATGAACGGGGCTTTAGAATTACCTTGCTGGAGCCTGATGAAGAGATCTTTACACAAATTTTCAAAACGATCGCCAAGGCGATTACTGCCTACCTGGAATCCTGAACCTGAGGGTGGTTTCCGGTTTGCTTCGGCCGGCGGTTTGTCAACAGCCGGCCGGATCCCGGGCTGGGTTCATAAAACCGCTGACAGGATATCAAAATCACTGCTATGGTGGGTTTGGGAACAGCACAATTTATCCAGCCTTGTTTGAAAAGTTCCTGGGTGGACTTTTACAGTTCTGTTAGAAAGGGTCAGATTTGATGGCAGCACCACATCCACATGTCCTCACGTTATCCGACAAAACACAGCTGATTGAAAATCATCAGCAGCTGTCTGCCTACTTGGTGCGCGGGGCACGCCCCAGAGCCGAATGGGGGGTCGGAATCGAGACTGAAAAACTGGTGCTGGACCGCACCAGCGGCGAGGCTGCCGGTTATCAGCGCATCCGGGAGTTACTCGCCCGTCTGGACGGTATCGGTGGCTGGGAAGGGATCTACGAAGGCGAATATCTGCTGGGGCTGCAAGGCAAGCGTTCTTCGGTGACCCTTGAGCCCGGCGGGCAGCTGGAGTTGTCTGGGAAGTTCTGTTGCGACATTCACTGCAGTTGGCGGGATATCAACCGTTACCGGCAGCATATCCTGACCATGGGGCATGAACTGGGCCTGGTCTTTCTCGGCTTTGGAGTGCAGCCATTTACGCGTCTGGAAGACATCCCCTGGTTGCCCAAACAGCGCTACGGGATTATGGGACCCTATATGCTGCAAACCGGGGATATGGGCCAGCGCATGATGAAACAGTCGGCCGGAACCCAGGTTAACCTGGATTTTTCCGACGAGCGCGACTGTATGCGCAAACTGCGGGCGGTCCAGTTGCTGAGCCCGGTCTGTTATGCCCTGTTTGCCAACTCACCTATTTTGGATGGTGAGCCCACCGGGTTTCTTTCGTTGCGCGGTGAGATCTGGTCCCGAACCGACCCTGATCGCTGCGGGTTGATTGATGCCCTGTTCAGTTCGTCAGCCGGGTTTGCGGATTATGTCGAATATGCTCTTGATGTGCCGATGTACTTTATCCAGCGCGAGCAGCGTTATATCGATTTCACCCGTAATCGGCTAACCTTCAGACAATATCTGGAAAGCGGTTGGAACGGGGAAAAAGCGACTTTGGCGGACTGGGAACTGCACCTGTCGACCCTGTTTCCAGAAGTCAGATTGCGCCCTCAGGTGGAAGTCCGTAGTGCTGACAGTCTGCCGCCTTCATTTACGGCCGCTGTGGCCGCCTTCTATAAGGGATTGCTGTATTCAGAGCAGGGATTGCAGACCGTAGAAGGTTTGCTTGGGGACCTGCGCGGGGAGGATCTCGGCAGACTTTATCGACAGTCCTGGAAAGAAGGGCTGAAAGCTAAGGTTGGAGATGGCAACCTGCGAGAGATTGCTGCAGAATTAACCCAAGCTGCCGCCGCCAGTTTACAGCAACAGTTTGCTGCCGGTGAAAGTGGAGCCGACGAAAGCGTGTTCCTGGAGGTGCTGGAGGAGATCGTAAGCAGCGGGGAAACCCTTGCGGAGCGGCTGCTGAAGCGTTGGCACGGCGATCGGCAGGACAAACTCAAAGCCCTGATTGAGCATTGCGGCTACGCTGAGAATTCGTTCTGAGTCTCGCACTGTGCAAATGCACAGTCGATAAGTGTGTCTCCAGTAGCTGGAAAATGCGAATTCACACGTGTTTTTCATAGACTGAGAGAGGTACAGTCACACCCATCAACAGATCGGTGTGGCAGTCGAAATGTTGAGCAGAAACATCATACCTCCTTTCCAGTTTTGAGCCGATTGCCGGAAATACCTCCCTCCGGAATCGGCTCTTTTTTTATCCACCTGCCGGGATCTTTCCCCACAACCGCTTTTAATCTTTTGCTTTGCGACTTTTCCTTGATTTATCAGCGGGATTCCTGTTTCAATGTGCCGTCCAAAATATGCCTAAGGAGCTGTCAATGACGCCACACAATTTTTCTGATCCTGTCATTCGTCGATCAATCGATACTATTCGCTTACTTGCCGCTGACGCGGTGGAAAAGGCGAAGTCAGGACATCCCGGGACGCCGATGGAGGCTGCCCCGATTGCTTATCTTCTCTATATGCGCCACCTGCGCCATAATCCGGCCAATCCGGATTGGGCCGGAAGGGATCGGTTCGTGCTGTCCTGTGGGCATGCCTCGGCGCTGATTTACAGCATGCTTCATCTGACCGGTTATGATCTGTCCCTGGACGATGTGAAACAATTCCGTCAGTTTGGCAGTAAAACCGCCGGCCACCCCGAATTCGGCCATACCCCAGGAGTCGAAACCACCACCGGACCTCTTGGTCAGGGTGTCGCTGTTGCTGCCGGCATGGCTATGGGGCAGCAGTTCCTGGCCGAACATGTCGATGCCGAGCTGTTCGATTACCGGACCTGGGTGATCTGTTCTGACGGCGATCTGATGGAAGGGGTCTCGGCAGAGGCCGCATCTCTGGCTGGGCACCTTAAGCTCGGTCGACTCAATTATCTTTATCTGGATAACAAGATCACTATCGAAGGGGAGACCGCGCTGGCCTTCAGCGAAGATGTCGGAGCGCGCTATCTGGCGTATGGTTGGCATGTCGAGCGGGTCGAAGGGGAAAACCTGGCCGAGATCGATGCTGCCATGACTCGGGCCAAAAACGACCCGCGACCATCCCTGATTATTGCCCGGACCCATATCGGTATCGGCGCGCCCAACAAACAGGATACCGCTGCTGCCCACGGTGCGCCGCTGGGAGCCGAGGAACTGGCCCTGACCAGGCAGGCCTATGACCGCGATGCGCAGGAATCTTTTGTGGTGCCGGCTGATGTCGCTGAGCATATGAAGGCCTGCCTTGTGCAAGGCGCTGAGCTGGAAAACCGTTGGAACGAACTGTTCGCTGCAAAAAAATCCCAGCCAGCGGTGGCGTCCTGGGCTGAAGTCAGCAAGGGCGACCTGCCGGCTGATTGGATGAGTTCCCTGCCGGTCTTTACCGCTGCTGATGGCGCTAAAGCCACCCGCCAGGCCAGCGGTGCGGTTATCAATGCCCTGGCTGAAAAGCTGCCGCTGTTCATTGGCGGCTCAGCGGATCTGGCCCCCTCGAATAATACCAACATCAAGGCTGCCGGATCATGGCTGCCTGGACAGAGCGACCGCAATATCCATTTCGGTATTCGGGAGCATGCCATGGGGTCGATCCTCAACGGCCTGTGCCATACTCCGGGGCTGATCCCCTTCGGCGGCACCTTCTTTGTTTTTGCCGATTACATGCGCCCGGCCATTCGTCTGGCGGCACTCATGGGACTGGCGCCGATCTATGTCATGACTCATGACTCCATTGGTCTCGGTGAAGACGGTCCCACCCACCAGCCGGTTGAGCACCTCGCTTCGTTGCGTGCTATGCCGAATGTAACGGTGATCCGCCCGGCTGACGCTAATGAAACGCGCGAAGCCTGGATCAGTGCTATCAGCAATCGCCAGGGACCCACCGTCCTGGTGCTGTCCCGGCAGGGCTTGCCGACTGTGGACCGGGAACAATTTGCGGCCGCAGAGGGTCTGCACAAAGGGGGCTATATTCTGGCTAAAGAGCAGACCGAACTCCAGGTCATTCTGCTGGCCAGCGGTTCCGAGGTGCAACATGCCCTCGCTGCCAAGGAAGCTCTTGATGCAGAGGGGATCGGTGTCCGTGTCGTTTCCTTCCCGAGCTGGGAGCTGTTTGAACAACAGGATGCCGCTTATCGGGAAGAGGTCCTGCCGCAAGCATGTCAGCTGCGGGTCGCCATGGAAGCCGGTAGCTGTTTCGGTTGGGAGCGTTATGTCGGCTGCCAGGGACAGGTGATCGGGATGAGCGGCTTCGGTGCCAGTGCACCGGCAGGCGAGTTGATGAAACACTTTGGCTTTACCGCTGAATCCATGATTGAGACGGTCCAAAAAATGCTCAACTGAGATAAACGCGAGATCAGAAAAAGGGCGGCTGTGAAGTCGCCCTTTTTTTATTGATTGGCTGAAAAATCGGAAGCATCTTTTATTTTTTTGAGAATGCCTTGTTTCTAATGGGTGTGCTGTTCATGAAAATTTTCTGTTCATAATATGGGAAGGGGATGGCAGAGCTTTGACAGGGATTACGGACAATAGTCATTGTGCCAGTAGATGGGGTATGGCATATTTTCTCAGGGATCTTGTGTCACATGAATGCTTTTTCAAAAACCACCCTGCAAAGAATTGTGACGAAGCCTGAAGCGCAGCACGGTAACATCTCCCAAACCGGGAGATGGGCAACTTATTTACGGAGGTTACAGCATGTTTTTACGTCTTTCCCTGATCCTGATTTTCTGCTTTTCAGCGATGACCGCCGCCGCGGATACGGCTGATATCGGTTTTAATGACCAAAGCTTTCAGTTCATTTACGAACGGGCTATTAGCGCCGATGAATATGGAACCTCTTTGATGAATGGCCGTTTCCTGTATAACGACGACAAGGATACCCGGCTGGGCAGTTTTGGTCTGGATTTCATCGGTGAACCGGGCAATATCCCCGGCTTGAGCCTGGGAGCCGGGGCCAAAGCTTATGCGGGCAGAACCCATTCCGATGTTGATTTTGCCAACCTTGCGATCGGGGTGCGGGCTGATTATCTGCTGCCCCAACTCCAGGGGTTGGGAGTAGCCGGCCGCTTCTTTTATGCCCCGAAGGTATTCTCCTTTCGAGATTCCGAACGCCTTCTGGAAGCTGAGGCCCGGCTGACCTATATGGTCCTGCCCAAGGTCAAGGTCTATCTCGGTTATCAGAATACGCGCTTTGATGTTGAAGACCGCAGTGGCCACACCACGGCTGACGATTCCTTCCGGATCGGTTTTGTCGGGTCTTTCTGATCTCAGACATTTGATTTGATACTTTAAAACAGCGGCCCTTGCATGATGATGTGAGAGCCGCTTTTTTGTCGAAAGAAAACTTGCCCCGTCTGGGTGATTAGCTCTAAGGTGAAAATCTTTTCAGTGGAGAATGTTTTGCCTCGTTACCTGTTGCTCTTGATTATCATTCCCTTCGCCATGCTGTCCTGCTGGACAAACCCCTCGGGTGCATGGGCTGCTGATCGCATTGAACAAGCCGGCGACATTCTCCCCTTGGGGCTAGTCGTCGCTGCGGTCGCGACCACTGTGGTTCGGCACGATGCTGAAGGCTTCTGGCAATACGGCAAATCTGAGGCACTTACCTTGAGCGTTAGCTCTGTTTTGAAGTATGCTGTCAGCGAAGAGCGCCCCAACGGAGGAAATCATTCCTTTCCCTCCGGTCACGCCGCCCTCTCCTTTTCCTCTGCAGAATTTTTGCGCAAACGTTATGGCTGGCAATACGGTCTTCCGGCTTACGCAGTAGCGTCGTTTGTTGGATACAGCCGGGTCGAATCTGATAATCATTACGTACACGATGTGCTTGCAGGTGCCGCCATCGGCATTGCCAGTAGTTACCTGTTGACTAAAACATACGAAGACTTAAATGTTTCAGCTGAAGTTGATAAGCAATATATTGGGATTCGATTAAGTCGAAGGTGGTAATTGTCATCTCTTTATGTACGATTCTTCGACAGAGGCCTGCTTGAGGCGGGTCAGAATCAACGTTGATTTACGTTTTTGGATGAAAAAAAGAAAAAGGGTTGCGATAAATAACGTAAATCTCTGATTTTCAATGACCTTCTAAGATTTTCGCTTGCCTGCTTACACCGGAATTTCACATCACGGCGCTACCGCCAGAAGTCCTCGCATACGATACTTTTTAAATCTTTCGAGATGAAATTCTGGACTTTTGTGTTTTTCATCGATTGTCGGAAGTTCGCAAAGTCACCGACAATTGGATTATCGAATACAACGATATCAGCCCCCATGATGCACTGGAGAAGATGACGCCGAAAGAAGATTTGGATGCGCAATAGGACGCTGGAAAACTCTATGAATTGGTGGCCATAAAAGAGGAGTCTTTACGCTCGAAAGTATTGAATTTAAACAACTCCCGAGTCCAAAGCACTCCAGGTGTAGTATCCCGCCCAGGCAATGATCATAGTAAGGATAAAAAAGAAAATGGCGAATCCGCCAATAACTAATGCCTGCTTGTGAAACTTTCTTCGCAAACAGAGAAAAGCTAATAAAAAGCAGAGTATTGATAGGGGGCCCGTCAAGATAGCCATCATGGGGCAATAACCTTAAAAATCTGAACTATTTAAACCAAGAGCCACGCGAATGTGGGGAAGACTAACATCAGATAATTCTTTAGGGCAAGTCATCCGGATAAGTGTCTGAATGGTGTCTAGCCGGAAACGGCCCTTTTCCGCTGTGGCGGTGTCAATCTGCAGGCTTTCTTGTGCGGCGTAAAGGCCTACGCCTCCGCGCAACCCCTTGATTTCCTTGCCACAACGAAAAATTGCTCGTTTCCAATCTGAAAACTTCGCCGCTGCCCTTCGGAGTTTCCGGATGACAACTAACTATTTATCCCAGTGGACTTGATGAAATCTTCACTTCAAATTCATCGCCATTTTTTCGACCAAGTTACTGATTTAATCTTCTAATCGTTGCCAACGGTTGTTCACTGTTTTGAAGATCCCATGTACTTTTAGCGGTGCACGAGTGGTTCGGGGGTCAAGCTCGTGAATTATCGGTAAGCTGAAATAGTACAGCCTGGTTGCTGACCCGAAACGTAGCCGGCAGACTGGTAAGCCACTAAAATTATCAACTTGGTACTCAGGGGTGTCTGCCGTTGAAATTTTGTGGTTTTTGTGAATGAAAATTGACGAATGTCCGAAGCTAAAGGATTCCTTTTTGGGGAGTCCACTGGTCTCTGCCGAGGTATTACAAAACACGGTGATGGTATTTCGGACTCCAGGCGTGTACTGCATATATTCGCCATAAAAACCATTAACTACGTCACGAAAGGCTGTGTGCTCCGGTTTTGGATTGCATTCCAAAACCATAAGCAGATCAAGTTGTTGGCGGCTATTAAAAAACAAATGATTGGCTTTGTCGACAATTGCGCTGATGTTCGACTGATAAAGGTCACGGTAGATATAGTCGAAGCAGATCAGACTCATAAAATTGAAGCTGGTCGGCTGACACTGGAACAGTGGGAAAACCTTACCTCGGTAAAGGTTGTGCTTCGAATCAAGGTGCTCCTCCCCGACATAAGGATGACTCTTGGCTTGTATGAATACCCTTAACCTGCCATCATTTTCCTTGACCGCGGTAACGCTCCAGTTAGTTGGCAGCTCATTGCTATCACCATTTTCGAGGTCCTGAATGACCGAAGCCAGCGCTTCAGGGTTGTCATCGGCGTAGCGCTCCAGAACCTCCCGGTATTTTTCCAGTGGAATATGATCCACACCAAAAAACGTCACTGAATTCGGCCGAAATCTATCTTTTATAAATGCCAGCGCACTGTCTACAAATTCGCCCGAAATGGCCGCTTCTGGAAGAGCCAGAAAATGGCATTTTTTCAAGTTGCCACCACCCGTGGCGACGAGTTCGAAAACCGCCTTCACTTCCTCCCACTTATTCTTTGGATTGGCCAGTCGACAGGAAAAATCAGCCAAGCCCAAATGATTGGGGATTTGACAAACCATGTAGTGCAAAGGATCACCGAGAGGTAGATCGACATTGATTTGTTTTTCAATGATCTCAAACATCACAAAATCTCCAAATCAGGCATGAAGTGTTAGAAAAGGCCACCATGTTCTAGTTCCTGTGCAGTTAGTTCTATGGTCTAGTTTTCATTCGGAAACGGCCCTTTTCCGCTGTAGCGGTGTCAATCTGCAGGCTTACTTATGCGAAGAGCACATATCTAAGCAGCCCCATCTTCGGCTTTACAAGCAGAGACATTTTTTTTGCCCCACTCACACATTAAAGTCAGGATATCTGCCAAACTCTCTCCTTTGGAGGAGAGTGAATATTCAACCCGTGGCGGCACTTCTGCATATACCTTGCGATGAATCAGATCATCACGTTCCATTTCACGCAATTGTTGTGTAAGCATCTTTTGCGTGACTTTCGGGATGCGTCTTTGGAGCTGACTGAATCGTAGGGTTTTGTTTAAAAGGTGCCAGAGGATCACCCCTTTCCATTTTCCACCGATCATTTCCAGGGTCAGGGTAACACCGCACTGATACGATTGGTCATCCACAGCTATTCCTCGCAATAGTTTCTTTTTAGTTGGTACAATACAAATAAGTATGTACTTGATGTTTAGTTTAGTTATCCATAGATTAACACTAATGATTAACCTGAAGCAAATCGTTATTTGAGCCATCTTTAAATCCCGGATCCACAAGGAGAAGGTGATGTCTTGGAAAAGTTGGCAAATGAATGGAAAGTTCCACCGCTTGAACCACTTGCCACTGAGTGCGGGCTGGCTGATCTGGATATGAAAATTTCCGAAATACTAAAAGGACAGCTACGCGGACGCACAATTGTTAATCTCGACCTATAAGAAGATGGCCACCCGGACAGATCCAGGTGGCCATTCCTATTAATGATGCTGCGGTATGTACAGCTTGCACCGTCGCACAAAGTTGCAGCTGTAGATCTGTTGAAGGAAAAGCTCAAAGGCGGGTCTACATCACATTTTGGGCGCAAGATAAGGAAAAATGGTTGCGCAAAATGACGTAACTCTTTGATTTTTCACAGGGGAACTTCCAGCAGGAGGATTTTCCGTCTGTGCTGGAGCGCACATTTAGCGTAGGCTGGAGAAGGTTTTATCAGCATGTTACCCCGGAGACGGAATCGTTGTTTATGTCGATTCCGTTTTTTTTATACGGCCCAAGATAGAACCAGGATTCAGGGCAGCAGCATGAAGTGCTGTGGTGCTGCCCTGGTGTCTGCGGGATATTATTTTGATATAGGAAATATCTATGCCCCGCCTAGAAAAGCTGTATTTTACATTTTTTCATTCTCCACCTACCTTTAGGTCACGAAATACAATGAGTTCAATGGCCCGAGTTTTCAAAATTTAAAAAACATCAATAAACAGTGGAGTAGCAAAATGCAGTTTTTAAAAGAGTTAGGAATTAAAGAAAAAAACTTTGGGGCGTCAACAGGCATTAATTGGTTTGAAACGACAGACCAGGGAGAGCTGGACATTATCTCTCCGGTTGATGGTCAACATATTGCCAGCGTTTACCTGGCCTCAGAGCAGGATTACAACGCCATTGTCGAAAAAGCGGTTGAAGCTTTCAAAATCTGGCGGAAAATTCCGGCTCCAAAACGTGGAGAGGTGGTTCGGCAGATTGGCTTGCAGCTGCGCAAATATAAGGATGACCTGGGTGCCCTTGTCTCCTATGAAATGGGGAAATCCCTTCAAGAGGGAAAAGGTGAAGTTCAGGAAATGATCGATATCTGTGACTTTGCCCTCGGACAATCGCGTCAGCTATATGGTTATACGATGGCTTCAGAACGTGAAGATCACCGGATGTACGATCAATACCAGCCTCTTGGTGTTGTTGGCACCATCTCCGCCTTCAACTTTCCAGTAGCTGTGTGGTCCTGGAATGCGATGATCGCAACAGTGTGTGGTGACAGTAATCTGTGGAAACCTTCATCAAAAGTGCCCCTCAGTGCAATTGCGGTGCAGAATATTCTGGCCGATGTGATCAGGGCAAATGACCTTCCTGAAGGTCTGTTCTCTCTTATTGTTGGCAGGGGCTCTTCTGTCGGCGAGCGCTTGTTGAATGACAAGCAGGTCCCTTTGATTTCAATTACCGGATCAACCGAGGTTGGCCGTCACGGGTCACAGGTTATCGCCAAACGTTTCGGTAAATCGATACTTGAACTTGGTGGCAATAACGCAATCATTCTGACTCCAGATGCTGATCTTAAAATGGCCTTACCGGCTATTGTCTTTGGGGCCGTTGGCACTGCAGGCCAGCGTTGTACAAGTACCAGAAGATTGATTATTCATGAATCAATTTATGAGAAGGTCAAACAATCTCTTATCTCTGCATACAGTGGTTTGAAGATTGGTAATCCCCTTGATGAATCGAACCATGTTGGACCTTTGATTGATAAAAAAGCCGTCGGGGATTTCACTGCCGCGTTGGAGCGGATTAAAAAAGAGGGTGGCGAAGTTGTTTTTGGCGGACAGGCGCTTACCGGCGCGGGGTATGAATCGGGCTGCTATGTCATGCCGGCAATCGCCGAAGTTGAAAATCACTTTGACATTGTTCAAGAGGAAACCTTCGCTCCGATTCTATACCTGATCAAATATCAGGAAAACGTCAGTGCCGCGATTGAACTACAGAATAATGTGGTTCAGGGTTTGTCGTCCGCAATCTTTACAAATAACCTGCGTGAAGCTGAGGAGTTTCTTTCGGCAGCAGGTTCTGATTGCGGTATTGCCAACGTCAATATCGGAACATCTGGTGCTGAAATTGGTGGTGCCTTTGGCGGTGAAAAAGAGACCGGTGGAGGGCGTGAATCCGGCTCTGATGCCTGGAAGGTTTACATGCGCCGGCAAACAAATACGATCAACTATGGGACAACACTTCCTTTGGCCCAAGGAATCAAGTTTGACATCTGATAAAGCAAGGCGATTTTCTAATCTAGAAGGGCTCTAGGACAAACCTATAGCCCTTCTAGGAAATCGGTATTTTACAGTTCTTATCATTTTCTTTTAGATTGTTCATAGCGATCAAAAGAAAATGATGAGACGTAAATGATTGATTGTCAGCTGTTTATGGTGGTAAACGGCTTTTTTAAGCTGCTGAAGAAAGGATAAGACGATATGAATGGTGCACAGGCTCTTGTTAAGATGCTGAAGTTGCAGGGGGTCGATGTTATCTTCGGGGTCCCTGGTGATACCAGCATCAAATTATATGAAGCTCTTTATGACGCCTCTTCTGAAATCAAGCATATTATGGCCAGGGATGAGCGCTCGGCATCTTTTATGGCTGACGCATATGCCAGGCTGTCCCATAAACCGGGCGTCTGTGAATGCCCAAGTGGCGCAGGTGCTCTCTATTCAGTTCCGGGAGTCGCCGAGGCCGACGCCTCTTCGATTCCAGTTATTCTGCTTACCTCCGATAACTCCCTGGCTGGTGAGGGCAAAAAAACCATTACCGAGCTCGATACAGAAGGACTGTTTAAAAGTATTACCAAATGGTCAAATCTGATGAAGATGGGTGACAAGATTCCTGAAACAGTCCGCCGGGCATTCCGGATTGCCACCAGTGGCCGTCCCGGAGCAATTCAATTGGCTATTCCTGCAGAGGTTGTCAATTACCAGTTTGAAGAGGGAGATGAAACCCTCTTTGGCGACGAAAACTGTTGTAGCTATCCTGCTTACCGCACCAGGGGGAGTCGGGATGACCTTGAAAAACTTGCCGATATCCTTATGACAGCAGAGCGCCCGGTTATCGTCGCTGGTGGTGGCGCTAATCATTCCCAGGCCTTCAATGAAATCAAAGCAGTTGCCGAATGGCTTGCCGCACCGGTCGTGACAACCATCAGTGGCCAGGGGATCATGCCCGATGATCACCAGTTGGCCTTAGGAGTTATTGGCGATAATGGTTTTATTCCTCACGCCTTGAGAGCCGTTGAAGAATCCGACACGATTCTTTATATTGGCTGCAAGATGGGTTCTGTCTCGACAATGAAGTGGAGTTTCCCCGCCTATAAGCCGGAACGGAAGATTCTGCAGGTTGATCTTGACCCAGAGCTACTGTCCAATAACTACCGTAACACTTTGAGTATCGCTGGTGATGCAAAGCTGGTTTGTGCTGATCTGGCAACTTTGCTCAAAGGGCGTGATAAGGCTCGCGTTCCTTCTGCCTGGGTTGATGATCTGAATGCTGAGCGCTCAAAATTCTGGGGCGAAGCAGAAGATATGTTGAACTCTGATGATGTTCCGTTAAAGCCTCAGCGGGTTATCTTCGAACTGAATAAACGCCTGCCGAAAACCTCAGTCGTTGTTTCTGATGCCGGGACGCCGACTCCCTACATCACCCGTTACCTAAAGCTGGGTGGCAACGGTTCACGTTTTATTATTCCTCGTGCATATGGTGGCTTAGGCTACGCTATCCCAGCTCTGGTTGGCGCTCACGAAGCACGACCTGATGCACGTCTGATCGCTCTGTTTGGTGACGGCAGCCTGGGGATGGTCGCTGGCGAACTGGAGACTTTATCGCGGTTGAATACCCCGGCCGTACTGATTCACTTCAATAACTCTTGCTTTGGCTGGATCAAGGCTCTTCAGGCTTTACATGCAAACAGTAAGTTTTATTCAGTCGATTTTACCCCGGGCAGTCCGGCCAAAGTGGCCGAGGGATTCGGCATAAAATCTTTGCAGGTAACAACACCGGAAGAGTTGGCAGCAGGCCTTGATACTGCCTTTGCCAGCGAAGGTCCATTCTTCCTTGACGTGGTGACCGAGCCAGAGGTCGATTCAACTCCGCCGGTTATGTCGTGGTTGAAAGCTGCAAAAAAATAGATCGCTTTAATTCTCTTGAGAAATGCCCAAATCTTGATCATTTCTCAAGAGCCTTCTTCCACTCGGTTGTGGACACCTGGTTTCAATGATGAAACCTTCAGATTCAATGCGCTCCGTTCTGTGGTCTTTCTCCAGAATATTGAATCTGGATTCAAAGATGATTCTCCAATTAATCGTTTATCAATGATGCTGATACAAGGTCAACGATGCCTCGAAATTAAGCAGATTTAGTGCTAATTTTTTAGCAATCTGTGTTGGGTCTTTAAGGTTCTGACATAGATTACCGAAATTTAGTATTCTGTGATGTCAATTACGGTTGGCATGAAATACGCACTAGTTTACTTTTCGTAATTTTAGATAACTTTGCTGACCAAAATATCTGTTGTTGAGCTTTTTCGGGTGCGCTTCGATGTTCAGGAGAGGGCCCAAATGTTGTGACGTTTTAATTTCTTAAAGGAGAGTCTAATGAACAAAGTTTCACAGCTCGTTTTGTCCTTAACCGTTTTTTTCTTGTTAATTTGTGCGCTGCCTATGGTAGGGGTGGCCAGTGATTTTGCTCCACGTACTATGACCTGGGTTGCCGGTGGTGTCGGTGGTGGTTGGTATGTTCAGGCGGGTGGTATCGCCAGCATGCTTACAGAAAAAGAACCTAATTTAACCATCAAAGTTGTTCCCGGCGGAGGTGTCGTTAATCCTGTTCGTGTCTCCCGTGGCAAAGATGATCTCGGTTGGGGAATCACTTTTGTTGACAAGATGGCTTTTAAAGGTCTCCCACCGGTATTTAAACAAGCTAATCCGGATGTTCGCAGTTTAGGTGGGGTGTTCGGCGTTTATCATATTCATCCTGTTGCCGCCAAAGATACTGGAATTACCACCTTCCAGGAATTGGCAGACATGATCAAAGCAGGTAAAGCTATTGATGTCGCTGTCCCAATGAAAGGGACCTCCGATCTGCCGATGATAGAAGCCATTCTGAAGTACTATGGAATCTCTATTCAGGCTATCAAGGATGCCGGCGGCAAGGTTATTTATGCGGTTTATGCTGACATGGTCAATCTTTATAAAGATCGGCATGTTGACTATGTTTTCACTCACCTGGCTCTCCCCGGCGCTGCTGTCACCGAAATGGCTATCAGTCGCGACACGACCATCCTGCAGATTTCTAAAGACTGCGTTTCAAGTCTTCATGACTCCTTGGGTACTTTGGCTCTCAATAGTGGACTAGCCGTGATTCCTGCTGGCACCTACAAGGGCCAGGACAGTGATATTACCGCTGTTGTTTCCGCAGGAGAACTGCTGATCAATAAAGATATTCCTGACGAAATTGCCTACACCATAATCAAATTGATTGCCGATAATATTGAAGATCTTAAAAAAGAAAATCCGGCAAACAAGTTTTTTGTTCCGAAAAACGGTTGGAGCAATGTTGCCGTACCGTTGCACCCGGGTGCGATTAAGTTTTACAAAGAAGCCGGTTATATGAAGTAGTAACTCAATTCATTCGGCAACCGTTAACGAACAGCAAGTTAACGGTTGCCGCTAAAATTTTAGCATCTGTTCAATCTAAGATTTTAAGTCGCGGGCCGGTCGCCTAGGTGTGAGGTTTTATGAGAAATTTGTCAGGCATACAAAAGCTGGTGGTCAGTTGGTGGCTGTTCAGCATTTCAGTTTTTCAGCTTGTGACAGCTTTTACGGGGGTATTGGAGCCCCGGTGGCAACGCGGAATTCATATGCTTTTTCTGCTGCCAGTTGCATTTTTACTGTTTGGGGCGACCAAAAAATCGCCCTCAGATAAAATCCCCTTTTACGATTGGATTTTAGCTGTATTGTCATTACTTCCTGCTCTTTATGTCATTATCAACAATGATGCTCTGAACATGCGCCTCGAGTTCATTGATCCGGTTACGACCTTGGAGGTTTGCCTCGGTGTCCTGAATATTGTATTGCTGCTGGAAGCGATCCGGCGTGCCGTTGTCCCGGCTATGATGGTGCTGATTAGTGTGGCTCTCGCTTATCTGTTTGTCGCCCCTTATCTGCCCGGTGTTTTCTATGCAAAGCCCTACCTGTTCAGCGAAATTATCGAAATGCAATATTTGCTGACAGATGCGGGTATTTACGGTTCCATTACTGGGGTATCGGCAACATTTGTGGCTCTCTTTGTTATCTTTGGCTCCTTTATGGAGCAGACCAGAACAGGAGAGCTATTTACTGACATTGCGTGCCGCATTTCAGGTAAAGGTCCTGGAGGACCGGCAAAAATTGCCGTTATTTCCAGTGGCCTTTTCGGCTCGATCAGTGGCGTTGCAGCAGCCAACGTTTACGCCACTGGTACTTTCACGATCCCGTTAATGAAAAGCCTTGGCTACCGTAAACAGTTTGCTGGTGCGGTAGAAGCTGCAGCTTCTACCGGAGGCATGCTGATGCCTCCGGTCATGGGGGCCGGAGCTTTTGTTATGGCCGAGATTACCGGGATTTCCTATCTGCATATTGTTGTTGCCGCAATCATTGGATCGGTCCTCTTTTACGCCAGCCTGATTCTAAAAGTTCATTTCACAGCATACAAAGAAAATATGAGCGGTCTGCGCGATGAAGATGTCATACCGTGGCGAGATATTGCCAAAAAAGCCTATCTTTTTATTCCATTATTAGGATTGATGATCTTCCTTTTTGCCGGCTATTCTCCCTATGTTGCAGCGAATATGTCGATCGTTTTGTCATTCGTGATCAGTTTTGCCAAAAAAGAAACCAGAATGACACCCAAACGGCTGTTCCGTACGCTTGAATCAAGCGGGCAGAACATGATCATGATTGCCTTGGCCTGCGCTGGTGCCGGGATGGTTGTCGCTATTGTCACCCATACCGGTCTGGCTCTTGGTATTGCTGCGGTTATTACCGGTTGGTCCGGTGGCTATCTGCTGCCTGCGCTCGTCCTGATCATGGTAACCTCGTTGATGTTAGGCATGGGGTTGCCCTGTACACCTGCCTACATCATTGCTATCACCATTGGAGGCCCGGCCCTGCTCAAGATGGGCTGCGATTTGCTTGCAGCACACCTTTTTGTTTTCTATTTTGCCATTCTTGCGGGGGTCACACCACCAGTTTGTGTCCCCGCGTATTGTGGTGCTGCTATCGCCGGATCCAAACCGTTGCAAACCGGTATTGAAGCGTTCAAACTATCATCTATCGGCTTTGTTATCCCTTTCATCTTCATTTATAACAATGCCATGCTCATGCGTGGTGGTTTCTTTGATATTGCCCCCCTGGTGGTGATTCTGGTAGTTGCCGTCGGTCTTTACGCTGCCGGGTTAACCGGCTACTTAGGCGGGGTGTTGTCGGCTGGTAAACGGTTCCTGCTTATTGCTATTGCGTCTCTTCTGCTTGTTTTGAGTGCGCATCCTGAATTGGTCTCTCATCCAGTGACATTGGCTATACTTGCAATTTTGGTGGTATGTTTCTAGTGAAAAGTCTTACTCGCTGCTTCGGAAAAAATACCGCCTGTGCCAAACAATTAGAATGAAATGACCATGCTTTGAATAGCCTGATTGAACTGGAGGATTATCCTTGTCAAACATGACCTCAGATGCTGTTGTCATTGGAGCTGGAGTTATTGGCTCGTCAATAGCTTATCAACTAACCAATGCCGGTGTGAAAGTTGTTCTCATCGACTGCAAAGAGCCTGCAGGTGAGACCTCGGGTGCTTGTGACGGCCTGGTGTTTTGCCAATCGAAAAAACCAGGAATCCATCTACAGATGGCGATGGAAAGCAAGAAGATTTTCGATGGCCTGGTCGGCCAGTTACCATTCGATATGGAATATGAAAATACCGGAGGAATGGTCACCATCGAAAGTGAAGCGGAATATCTGGCCATGGAAAAATATGTCGAGCAGCAGCGTGCCGGTGGCCTTGAGGTCTCTCTTCTGGATGCCAAAACGGCGCGGCAGATGGAACCTGCATTGGCTGAGACAATCGTTGGTGCGGCTTACTCTCCCATGGATGGGCAGATCAATCCGCTAACCCTGAACCTTGGACTGGCGTTTGGCGCCAAACAGTTAGGGGCAACTTTACTCATGCGGGAAGGTGTTGTCGATGTCCTCTGTGATAACGGCAAAGTGCGTGGGGTCAGAACAGACAAACGTGAAATATCCGCACCAATTGTCGTCAATGCTGCCGGGATCTATGCTCCGCAAATTGCTCAGATGGTTGGTTTGGAATTACCGATTCAGCCACGTCGCGGGCAACTGTTAATTACCACTCCAGTGCCAAAGATGATTAGTACTTGTATGATTTCAGCAAGTTACATCGCTTCTAAGTTTGATCCGAGCCTTGCTGCTGAGGCCGCAAGAGCTGTTTCCCTGGAACAGACAGAAACGGGATCTTTACTGCTGGGATCCTCCCGTGAGTTTGTCGGTTATGACCGTAGCACGACCGTTGAAGGCATTGCTCGCATTGCTGAAAATGCCTCCCGGGTATTGCCTGCTTTGAAAAACGTACAAATCGTCAGGGCAATGGCAGGCCTGCGACCATATACTCCTGATGGTCTACCTATTTTGGGCCATGTTGAAGGAGCCAGAGGCTTTATTATGGCCGCAGGTCATGAAGGGGATGGTATTGCCCTGTGCGCCATAACAGGAGCGCTTATTACCCAGTTGACGACAAAGAATCAGACCGAGATTCCACTGGAGCAGTTCAGTGCCTCCCGCTTTAATTGTAAGCAACAGTAAGGGGACTCATTATGGAAGAGCTTCGAATTCAGAAAAAGCGCGGTCCTCAAGTGACGATACATGTGAACGGTGAAGCCGTGACGGCCTATCAGGGGGAGTCTGTGCATGCTGCTTTAATCGCCTCTGGGATCCGCACGCTACGTAAAAGTCATCATGGCGAAGGCCGTGGTGTTCTGTGTGGTATGGGGGTTTGTTATGAGTGCCTGGTAACCATTAATGGTGTTCCCAATATCCGTAGCTGCATGACGGAAGTTGAGGCTGGAATGGAAGTAGTAACCGATGAAATCTGAACATTACGATATCGTTGTTGTGGGAGCCGGTCTGGCCGGAATGGCCGCAGCCGTCATATTTAAACAGCATGGCTTGAACTTTCTCGTTATCGACGAAAATCCTCACCCTGGTGGACAGTTAATACGTAAACAACCGCACGGTGAACAATCGTCGCTGGATGGGTATCAGGATGCAGTCAAAAAGAGCGGCCACAAATTGCGCAAAGAATTTGAGCTTGATTCACATTTTTTACAGGCAGCTCGTATCCTCGGCATTTTCGAAGCATGCAATCTTTGCCTTGAAGATAATCAGGGACAATCCCGGTTGATCAGTGCCGAATATATTCTTCTGGCTACCGGAGCCCGTGAACATTTCATGCCGTTTAAAGGCTGGACTCTACCCGGTGTTCTTGCTCTTGGAGCTGCCCAGATCATGATGAAAAGTTCCGGCATCTTGCCGGTAGGAAGACTGTTGTTGCCGGTGCCGGGCCACTGCTTTATACCATGGCCGGCCAGGTCGTTCGTTGCGGCGGGGATGTTCCGTTACTGCTTGATCGTGCTTCGAGGAGAGAACAGGCCGCCTTTTTCAAGTTGTTTCCACCACAGCTGGCCAAACTTCCAGAGGGCCTGCAGAACATGCTTGCACTAAAACGGCATGGCAGCCGCATGCTCATGCGCCATGCTGTTGTTGAAGCTCGCGGTGACGGTCAGGTGGAAGAGGTGGTTTATGCACGCATTAGCCGCACTGGACGGGTTATTCCCAAGAGCGAAGCAACAATCAGTGCTGACAGCCTGGCGATTGGTCAGGGCTTTGTCGCGAACACCGAATTGGCGGCTAGCGCTGGTTGTGAACTTGAGTTCAATCAAAATCTTGGGGGGTGGATCGTTGCTGTTGACGAGCAATTGAAGACCTCTTTCTCACGCATTTATGCCGCCGGCGAAATCACAGGTATTGGTGGCGGCGAGCAATCATTACGCGAAGGTGAGCTGGCGGCTTTGGCCATCGTCTCCGCATTGGGAGTCCAAATCGGGGACAGCCCTTTACGGATCCGCAAACTGCAGAAGTATCGCCAGGCTCAAAAGGGATTTAACAGCTTTTTGGCGAATCTTGCCGAAGTCCCGTCCGGCTGCTGGGACGATCTGCCTGATGAAACGATTCTATGTCGTTGTGAGGATGTTTCCTTTGGGGATGTTCGTCGCGCGTTGACTCTTGGCCTGGATTCAATCAGCTTGCTCAAACGGGGGACCCGAATAAGTATGGGGCGCTGTCAGGGACGAACCTGTACGCCGATAATCAATGCTTTGTTGAAAGCAAACAAACTGACTGCAACTACACCAAACATTCGTTTCCCGGTAAAGCCGGTGTTATTGTCAGCATTGGAGTGCTTAGGCCATGACCAGTAAGGGGCAACGGCCGACCTTAGGACTTATTATGCTGGATACCAATTTCCCTCGTATTCCCGGGGATGTTGGTAATCCGAAAACGTTCCCCTTTGATGTTGTTTATGAGAGGGTGTACGGCGCTACCCCGTCACGGGTTGTTCACGAAGCCGATCCGGAACTATTGCTTCCCTTTATCGCTGCTGCTCGTCAGCTTGAACAGCGCGGTGCCCGGATGATTTCTACCAGTTGCGGTTTTCTGGCCATCTTTCATTCGGAATTGCAAGCTGCTGTTGATGTACCAGTCTTAAGTTCAAGCCTGTTGCAGATTCATTGGGCGCAAACCATGATTAAATCGGATCGGAAAGTTGGTGTTATTACAATCAGTTCCGATTCTTTAAGCGAGCGGCATTTCTCTGGAGTCGGAGTCAGGCGGGAAAGTGTGTTGGTCGCTGGGCTGCCTGCTTCGTCTGAATTTGTCTCAGTGTTTATCCATGACAAGAAAAATCTGGATGAAGATCTGTGCCGCCGTGAGATGATAAAAGTCGCTTGTGACTTTATTCAAAATCATCCCGAAATCGGCGCACTGGTCTTGGAGTGTACCAATATGCCTCCATATTCTGCTGCCATTCGCGCAGCTACCGGTTTACCTGTTTTTGATATTGTCACTTTACTGAATACGACCAGTAAGGTTTTGGTCCCATAATTTTTAAGGGGGAGACAATGATTCCCGAGTATAAAAATATTCTTTTTGCCACAGATTTGTCCCATAACAGTCTTCATATCTTCCGTCATGTTGTCAGCTTGGCAAGGAGATATGATGCCAAAGTTTACCTAATCCATGTTATGCCCGAAATCGACCAGGCCGTACTGAATGAAGTTCTGATGGTCATGGGGCGGAAGAAATTGAACGAGTTCAATAAGATGGGGAAGGACGAAATGTGCCATGAGGTACGGCTGGAACTTGCTCAGTTTGCTAAAGAAGAATTGCAGGATCATCCCGAAGATCAACAAAGGATTGTTTCCATAAATATTGTGCAGGGAAACCCTGCCCTTGAAATTTTATTGCATGCAGATCAGATTGATGCGGATCTTATCGTCATGGGAAGTCACGGTAAAGGGCACCTGCATTATGCCTTTCTTGGTTCTGTTGCTGAGAAATTACTGAGAAAGAGCATGCGTCCGACCATGGTGATACCTCTCGGACCAAAGCAAAAGGAATGAGCCCTTATGTTTGACAAAAGTGGCTCGTCTGTTGCAAAGATTGAATGTGACCTACTGACTAATGATGGAGAAAAATCCACCTTTAGCCGGTGACATGGTTTTACACCTGCGGCATGCTCTCGGATTCAGGAAATTGTTACAGAGAAGGGAGTAGATTATTTCTGCGCCGCTGCTGCCTATTGGACATAGCAGTGTTGTTGTCCCCTTTGGCTAAATAAATAGAGCCGCCACGATTACAAACATGGCGGCTCTATTTATTTTTTGTCCTGATCCTTTTGACTAAAAACTGTTTCTGGCATTCTCGATAGCTTTTAATAACGCCGCTGGAATCGGATGGTCCTTAATATAAGCCAACCCAACAACCCGTTCCAGAATAAAGTCACTTATTTCACAGGTGACGATATCTGCACGGGTACCGGCAGATTGGCTTGGGATCAGTGACACACCGAGTCCTGCCGCCACAAGATCTAAGGCGTACTCCTCTGTTTTTACCGTTGCTTTAGTGTCAAACGAGAGGTTGTTTTTTTGCAGGGCAAATTGCCAAGCATCCATCATATCGCAAGGCTGGCGACTGATAAAGGGAAGGCCGTTGAGCATCTGCATGGGAACTTCAGATAGTAGGGATAAGGGATGACCGATTGGCGTCGCCAGAACGTACTTATCAATCCATAGGCGATGAAATGTTTCATTTTGCTTCACCAGGTTGCTGGACAAAATCCGCAAATCAGCATCTTCATTAATATCGACGATCGTCAAGTCCAGACCGGGAAGAATGGCCAACATTTCTTTAATAATCAAACTGACCCGTTGCCCTGATAAAAATGGCATCAGAGCCATGCGTATTGAAATCTTGGGAGTTTTTTCCTGAAACAGCCCTTTTAACGACTGAATATCATTAATCACTTTTTGCGCGTAAGGATAAAGGTTGTTTCCGGCGCGAGTAGGGGAAACCCCTTTGGGATGGCGAATAAAGAGTTCACAGTTGAGTTCGCTTTCCAATTGATGTATTGCCGCGGATATGGATGGTTGGGCGACAAAGCAACGTTTGGCTGCAGCAGTCAGGCTGAGTTCTTCATAGACGGCAAGAAAATATCGTAAAGTTCTGAGTTCCATTCAAGCTAAGTCCTTTGTCCATAATGGCATAGCAACTTTCATTTACATTCCTGATATGTTTTGACCTCTTCCTGAAGCCAATTACGAAAGTTTAAGAGACTACTATTATCAATTAAATTTTTATCTGGGTAGACAAGATAGTAAGCGTTTTGTGTCGTCTCTGTAACATGGTCAACTATCTCGAGGTTTTTCTCCTTTAATTCCTTGCTGATGAGGTAACGTGGGATTAGTGCTATCCCCAGACCAGCGCAGGCCGCACTAATTAACAGCGAAAATAGTTCAAAACGGGACCCCTGTATGGCATCCGCTTCAGCCAGGCTGTTCTCATCAAACCAATTACGCCATGCCTCGGAGCGAGAACTTAGATGCAGAAGGGTGTGGTTCAGGACATCCTCCGCGACCTTAATTTGTTTCTGCCTCAGGATTTGCGGTTTGCCAACCATGACAACATCTTCTTTAAATAAAAAGTCAGCTTCCGCGCCTGGCCAGTTCGGCTGTCCGAAATGAATGGCCGCATCGTAATTCGTATCTTTAAACATAAACATGACCGAATGGGCATGGGCATTAATGGTGATGTCTGGATAGCGCTTGTAAAAACTTGGCAGCCTGGGAATCATCCACTGTGAACAAAAAGAGGGTAGAACGGCAAGTTCAAGAACATCGCGCTGCCCACCGTGAGCCATGATGTTCAGCATATCCCGTTCAATTTGGTCAAGAATCTGAGCAACTTGCTTGCTGTAACGTTCTCCGGCCCGGGTCAGAGTGACGCGTTTTTTTATGCGATGAAAGAGCTTGAGACCCAATTGCTCTTCAAGCATGGTGATCTGCCGTGAAATGGCACTCTCACTTAGAGCCAGTTCGGACGCAGCATTGGTAAAGCTTTGATGTTTGGCTGCAGCTTCAAATGCAAGCATAGCGCTACGGCTTGGAATAAATCTTCTCATGATAAAAAATCTTGTTCTCTTCGCTAGCAATGAGATTGGGTAGCAATCTTCCTTTAACTATATATTATTTTAACATGCCGAGATAGCAGGATTTTTCAAAATTATTGAAAATTAAAAAGCTTATATTGATTTTCAATATAATGATAAAAAGTCATCAAGTTGTGTTTTTATATCGTTTTACAAAAATTTTCCTTCAGACTAAAAAATCATCAATAAAGCATTTGTTGAAAAGGTTCCTTGCCAATTTGGCAGGCAGATTTTCAGCAATTCCCGATTCATGATTTCAGGAGGAAAATAGATGTCTGTGGTTGATATGAAACCTTTATCCCAATCTGCTCCGGTAACCGCTGAAGATGTCGAAAATATGCTGAAGCGCTATCAATTTGACGATGCCGGTAAAAAAATTATTGCTGAGGAAAATCTGCTGCCAATCGGTCTGTTGTCTCGGTTGCAACAAAATTTCCCCCAATATTCAGGATTGATGGAAGACAAACCCTTTCTGTTCGAAGTTGGCAGCAACTACAAGGGGCTTGACGGTTTCCGTAAGGTCTGCGCCATTCTCAAAGAAAATGGTATCGAACTTGATGGTATCGGTGAGCGCGAATTTTACATCGAAGCCTATCGTTTCATGGCGACCAGCCACAGTTTGAACATGATTAACTGGGATGACTATGAAAATGACTCAATCTATCAACTGGTGATTCCACAACCAGGAATGATCAACCCTGCGGAAGCAAAGCCCTATATCGAAGCTGATACGGCAGAAGAAAAGACTAAAGTTGTCGCTGCATACAGCAAAAAGACCAACCCTCACGACGGCAATCAAAAGCTGAATAAACCCTGGTTCATTAATGAACAGGGCGAGGTTGAATTCGTCGAGGGGAGCCAGCATAAGTATCCTCAGTGCCAGCTGGTTTTTGATACTACCACCCAGAACTGTTTCTCTTTCTGTACTTACTGCTTCCGCCATGCCCAGGTTCGTGGGGACGAGGATATGTTCCTGCAGAAAGAAGTTTCCCAGTTTCACGCCTACCTGAAGCAGCATAAAGAGGTCAGTGATCTGCTGATTACCGGTGGCGACGGTGGTTTCATGCCGCCAGAACGTTTAGCGGCTTATGTCAAACCGATTATCGAAGATCCTGAGCTCCAACATATTCGTGCCGTGCGTATTGGTTCTCGTGCCCTGACGTTTCTGCCGGGTCTGATCCTGACAGAAAAGTACAATAAGATGCTTGAGCTTTTCGACCTGCTCTATGACAACGGCATTCAGGTCTCCTGGATGTCACACTTCTCAACACCACGTGAAGTCCTGAACCCGAGAACCATCGCCGCAATCCGCAGACTCAAGGCTCATGGGGTTATGGTTCGTAGTCAGAGTCCAATCATGAATCATATCAGTTTGTTCAGTGACGAAGATGGCAAGGTTGATGTCGACAAGTCCGCTCAGAACTGGATCGACTTAGGCAATATCCTGGCCATGGTCAATGTCAATTTCTACTCCATGTATGCGGCTCGCCCCACAGGAGAGCACCATTACTTTGCAGCACCTCTGGCAGATATCGAACGTGTCTTTAGTAAAATTTACAACTCCCTGTCTGCGACTCACAGGCCTTCGCGACATATTTCTATGACCATTTCCGCTGGTAAGCTGGCAATTTTGGGAACTTCGATCATCAACGGCGAGAAGTGCTTTGCGCTGCAGTTTACCGAAGGGCGTAACATGGAATGGATGAACCGGGTCTTCCACGCAAAATATGACGAAGCTATCAATAAGATTGATCTTCTCCTCCCGTTTGATACTGAGAAATATTTCTATGAAGATGAATTGAAAGAGATCGAAACTGCTCTTGCCGACGCTTTACAGAAGAAACTGGCAAGCTGATAAGGAAGGGGAAGATGAGATGATCAATAAGCTGAGCGAATCTCCAGCTGCCGCTATTGCTGATATTTTCGATGGCGCCACCGTTATGATCGGTGGCTTTGGTGAAGCGGGGAGTCCTATTGAATTGATTCATGCCTTGATTGATCAAGGAGCTAAAGACCTGACCGTTGTCAATAACAATACCGGTAGCGGCCAGGTCGGTATTGCTGCGCTGATTGAAAACAGGCAGGTTCGCAAGATGATATGTAGTTATCCGCGTACAGTCGGCTCCATGGTCTTTCCAGAGCTTTACCGTAGCGGTCAAATTGAACTTGAGTTAGTCCCCCAGGGGACTTTAGCAGAGCGGATAAGAGCTGGCGGTGCCGGCATCCCGGCTTTCTATACGCCAACGTCAGTTCATACGCCCTTGGCCGAAGGAAAAGAAGTCCGTTTATTTGCTGGCCGTGATCACGTTCTGGAGTATGGCCTAAAAGCTGATTTTGCCCTGATTAAGTGTGAATCAGCCGATCGCTATGGCAATCTGACCTACAACAAAACAGCAAGGAATTTTGCTCCCATTATGGCTATGGCTGCGAAAACAGCAATTGTGCAGACCAAACATGTTGTTGAACTGGGGAGCATTGATCCAGAACACGTCGTAACACCCAGCATTTTTGTCACGCGGGTTGTGCATGTGGCAGACCCGGCTCACGAATCACAGCTGGTTGCAAGCGGCAGGAGGTATCCGGCATGACACAAGCTCAAGCAACTAAGAAAGGTTGGTCGCGGGCGCAAATGGCCGAGCGAGCAGCTCAGGATATTTATGATGGCGCCTATGTAAATTTGGGAATCGGACTTCCTGAACAGGTTGTCAAATATATACCGGCCGGTCGTGAGGTCATCTACCACACGGAAAACGGACTTTTGGGAATGGGGCCGGAGCCGGCTGCTGACGAGGTTGACCCCGAACTGATTAATGCTGGCAAAAACCCGGTCACTGTTATGCCAGGGGCCGCTTTTTTCCATCATGCCGACAGTTTTGCCATGATCCGCGGACAGCACATAGATATTTGCGTTCTTGGTGCTATGCAGGTTTCTGAACAGGGTGATTTGGCCAATTGGTCAACCGGAGCGCCGGACGCCATCCCTGCTGTCGGCGGAGCGATGGATCTGGTGGCCGGAGTTAAAACAATCTATGTCATCACTCAGCACTGCACCAAAACCGGAGAACCAAAGCTGGTCTCGGATTGTACCTATCCACTCACTGGCAAAGGGGTTGTTAGCCGTGTCTATACCGATCTGGCTGTCATTGATGTCACTGACAAAGGTTTTGAGGTGGTCGAACTCGCACCAGGAGTCGATTTTGATTTTGTTCAGGAACGCACAGGTGCGTCTTTGAAGGTGCAGACTACGACAGCTCAAGCTAGCTGAAGCTTTATCTCCACTATTTTAAAAGAATTCAGGTGAATCATGTCGAATAAAAGTTCGCAATTATATAAACGTGCTTGTGAGTTAATGCCGGGCGGAGTCAGCCGCAATACGGTTTTACGTTCTCCCCACCCCCTTTATGCTGAGCGGGGTGAGGGTTGCTATGTCACAGACATTGAGAATGTTAAGAGAATCGATTTTGCCAATAATATGTGTTCGTTAATCCATGGCCACTGTCATCCTGCCGTGGTTAAGGCGGTCTGTGAACAGATGCAACGCGGAACGGCTTTCACACTGGCAACCGAGGTTGAAATTGACTATGCGGAGCATATGTGTAGCCGCAGTAACAGCTTTGAAAATGTCCGTTTTGTCAATTCAGGCACTGAAGCGGTCATGAGTTGTCTTAAGGCTGCCCGCGCTTTTACCGGGCGGCCTAAAATCGCCAAAGTCGAAGGGGCATATCATGGCATGTATGATTATGCCGAAATCAGCCAGACGGCCAACCCGGCCAACTGGGGAGCGGCAAACCATCCAGCCAGCGTCCCGGTTGTTCATGGAACTCCCGTATCGGCACTGGAAGATGTGGTGATTATTCCTTTTAACAACCCTCAGGAAGCCGTTGAAATTCTTAATCAACACGCATCTGAGCTGGCTTGTGTCTTGATAGATTTGATGCCGCACCGCATTGGGATGGTTCCGGCGGATGACGAGTTCGTTAAAACACTACGGACCTGGACTGAGCAAAACGGTGCTCTTCTCGTCTACGATGAAGTCATTACCTATCGCTCTAATTATGGTGGAGCTCAAGAGTGGTACGACGTCCGCCCGGACCTGACTGCCATGGGCAAGATGATAGGTGGAGGATTTCCGGTCGGGGCACTTGCCGGGCGGGCAGATGTCATGGCAGTCATGAATCCCCTTGCAGAAAATGTCCTCTTCCCTCATTCGGGGACGTTTAGCGCTAACCCTATCACCATGACTGCAGGGCTTGTCTCCATGCAGATGTTCGATCGGGAGGCTGTCGACAGGCTCAATTGGTTGGGTGGCCTTGCGCGCAAACAAATTACGGAAGCAATAAAGATTGCCGATATCCCGGCTTGTGTCGCTGGTGGTGGGTCATTACTGCGCGTTCATATGAAGCCGGAACTACCGCGGAATTTTCGCCAGGCCTATTCAGGTAAAGAGGAGATTCAATTGAAGAAAGTTCTGCTCGACCACCTGTTTGATAATGGCATGATGATGATCAACACCTGCAGTGCGGTTTTGTCAACAGCAATGACAGAGAATGAAATTTCCAGATTGGCAGAGGCTATGTTATCAGGTTTCCGCAAACTCAAAAAAATCTGGCCAGTTCAAACCGCAGCCTAAAAAAGGATAGGAAAACGATTATGAAAGATGTTTTTATCTGCGATGCTATTAGGACTCCGGTTGGACGCTATGGAGGAGGTTTGTCGGCCGTACGTGCCGATGATCTTGCCGCCATTCCCCTGAAGGCCTTGCGCGAACGAAATGTTAACTGCGATTGGAGTCAGGTTGACGATATTATCCTTGGCTGTGCGAATCAGTCCGGTGAAGATAACCGGAATGTTGCCCGCATGGCATCGCTTCTAGCTGGTTTTGATCAAGCCATTTCCGGGAGTACCATCAACCGGCTTTGCGGCTCCGGTCTCAATGCTATAGGCAGTGCCGCCCAGGCGATTAAAGCGGGCGAGGCCGAACTGATGATTGCCGGTGGGGTTGAAAGTATGTCACGGGCACCGTTTGTCATGGGAAAAGCGACTTCGGCATTTTCTCGTCAAGCCGAGATCTTTGACACAACCATCGGCTGGCGCTTTATCAATCCACAGCTGGACGCCCAATATGGCACCGATACCATGCCGCGAACAGCTGAGAACCTAGCACAGGACTATAATATCAGCAGAGCGGATCAGGATCGGTTTGCGCTCTGGAGTCAGCAGAAGGCAGCTATCGCACAGCAGAACGGTTGTCTGGCTAAAGAGATTGTGGCGGTGACTGTTCAACGCAAAAAACAGGACCCTTTGCTGGTTTCAGACGATGAGCATCCGCGGCAGACATCACTGGAAAAGCTTGCTAATCTGAAACCGATTTTTCCTGAAGGAAGTGTTACCGCAGGCAATGCTTCGGGAGTCAATGACGGTGCCGCTGCAATCGTCCTTGCAACATCGGAATCTGCAGCCAAGCACGGACTTACTCCGAAAGCGCGTATTCTTGGCATGGCGACAGCAGGGGTTCCACCACGAATTATGGGGATCGGGCCGGTTCCGGCTACCCAAAAACTGCTGAAACGTTTGAACCTGACCATGAGTGATTTTGCGGTTATCGAACTCAATGAAGCTTTCGCCGCGCAGGCTTTGGCATGTGCCAGGCAGCTTGACCTTGCTGATGATGATCCGAGGATCAATCCGTGGGGGGGAGCGATTGCACTTGGTCATCCACTGGGCATGAGTGGTGCGAGGCTGGTCATTACTGCGCTTTCTCAACTTCAAAATAGTGATGAAGGGCGGCTGGCCTTGTGTACCATGTGTATTGGTGTTGGGCAGGGGATTGCTCTTGTGCTGGAGCGAATCTGAAATAACTCAGATCCTTCATCTCAATGAGAAGTAGAAAACCCGGTCCTCTGTCGGGGTCAGAGATCTTCGGCTTTTGCCTGTGTTGGGGATGGGGTTAGGAGCTGTTTATTGAGTATATATATGAGGTTGTCTGCAATCTCCTCGGTCGAAAAAAGAGAACTGTCTATGGTCGTGTGGTAATTACTACAGTCTCGCCAATCCTGGCCGGTGTATTTCATGCAGAAGTTTGCACGCTGGCGATCAGAGAGTTCAAGATCTTTATCGGAAAAGGTTACCTTTTCCTTGTAGTCATTGATGATTTTTGATTTTCTGAATTCGTTGTTGGCGTGAACAAAAACATTAAAGCAATTTGGGTTGTCTTTCAGAATGAAATTGGCACAGCGACCAACGATTACACATGACTCCTGACTGCATATGTCTCGGATAATTTTGCTTTGTATCAAAAAAAGCGTATCTGCAGGTGGCAACTGATTGTTGACATAGGCGTAATTCTGAGCATAGAGATCGTAAAGCAGGGTATTGGCTATTTTCTGCTCATTTGTACGGATATACTCTCTGGTAAATCCACTTTTTTCGGCGGTTATGTTGATAAGTTCCGTGTCGTAAAAGGATATTCCTAATTTTTTTGCGATGGCCTGCCCTATTTCGTGGCCACCGCTGCCATATTCCCGAGAAATTGTAATGACGCGATAGGCAAAGACCTCACCTTGAGTCGTTAAGATGTCTGCCTGTCTTTTCCCCCTTAGTTGAATGAAATTCGATATGGACAGTGAAGCTTTTCCATAAAATTGAATGAAAAGGCCGACAATAAGTGCGGCGACAATGGTTCCTTCCCTTATGCCGGCCAATGTATTCAGAAAGATAAAAGAACTGACAACTCCTACGGTCACCATTGATATATCGAGACAGATTTTGACTTTTCCAAATTCTCTTCTATAAGTCTGAGAAATGACAAGAACGAAACCATCGGCTGGAACGAATATTAAATTTGCCTTTAAAATAAGAAACACGCCAAAAGCTATCAAGGCGCAACTGATTATCAAGGCAATGACCTGTCCCAAATATGTTCCAGGATGAAGGCCGGAGATGAGAAAAAGCGTAAAATCGATAAAATAGCCCAGAATAATAACGGCGAGAAACTGTGAAAGCTGTATGTATTGGTATTTCCCCCGCAAAAGAGCAATTTGCATGAGGATAAATAGGCCATTAAAGATGATCGTTACTTCGCCCAATGAAAGAGAAGTGACCAGGCTATATATGTAAGGCACACAGGAGATAGGAGAGACTCCCAAGTCAGCCTTGACCGAAAGTGAGATCCCAAGGGCCAAAAAAAAGAGGCCAGTGATAAGCAAAGTTGATCTTAATAATATGTTTTTATTATATTTCATTCTTCACACAGCTTATTGATTATTCGATCCGGTATTTTATGGAGCCCGTTGTTTTCCGGCTCCTGGAACGAGCGAGAGGTGATTTGACCAATTTCTTGGAAGGGAAAAGAAAAAATTCCCTTTCTTTGATGTAGTTCCCCGATGTGGTATCTACACAACGAAAAAAGGGTTAGCTGATTTCAGCTAACCCTTTGATTTTTTCATGGTGCCCAGAGACAGAATCGAACTGCCGACACGAGGATTTTCAGTCCTCTGCTCTACCGACTGAGCTATCTGGGCGAAGCGAGATCCGTTTATAACTAAAGGGAACGGGACTGTCAAGGAAAATGCGAAAATTTTATCCAGCTATTTTTTTCTTGCTTGTCTTTTGTGCCTTGTGTAATCTGCATGCACAGAAAGGGGATGTATCTCAATGCTGTTTAGCTCTTCCTATTTTAGCTTTTTCTTTTGGTTTATCGGCTTTTTCAGGCCGTTTGCCACGGGAGAGGGTGCGTAGGAAGTTAGCACAGCTTAGATAAACCCTAAACCATGGCAGAACGGCACGCCGTTTCTCCCATGGTTTTTCTTTTTCATAACATGTGAAAATCAAGGCCGCCGGGAGAACAGGCGGCCTTTTTGCCTTTAACGTCTTTGTGACAGGGGAGAGCAGAAATGATTATTGTTATGAAAAAGGGTGCTGATCAGGCAGAACTTGCCGCCGTTGAAGGAAAAATCATTGAGCTGGGCTATGCCGCCCATATCATCTACGGTGAAACCCGGAATGTGATTGGGGCGGTCGGGGAAGAACACGGCAAGGAAAAGCTGCAGATATTGCAGTCCATGCCCGGGGTTGAAAATGTTGTGCCGATTCTCAAGCCCTACAAACTGGCCAGCCTGGAAGTGCAACCGACCCCTAGCGCCGTAGAGATAGTCCCGGGCCTGGCTATTGGCGGTAAAGAGTTTGTCGTGGTCGGCGGCCCCTGTTCCGTGGAGAGTCGCGAACAGATCTGCGAAACCGCTGTTGCGGTCAAGGCAGCCGGGGCTCGGTTATTGCGTGGTGGAGCGTATAAGCCGCGGACCAGCCCTTACTCATTCCAGGGGATGGAAGAGGAAGGTTTGAAGCTTTTGGCCGAGGCGCGGGAGATAACCGGGTTGCCGATTGTGACCGAGGTGGTCAACCCGCGGGATGTCGAGCTGGTTGCCCGCTATGCCGATGTCATGCAAGTTGGTGCACGCAATACCCAGAATTTTGCCCTGTTGAAACTGCTGGGGCAGTTGGACAAGCCGATTCTGCTCAAACGGGGAATGGCGACCACCATTCAGGAGTTCCTGATGAGTGCCGAATACGTTCTGTCCGAGGGGAATCGGCGGGTGATTCTGTGCGAACGCGGAATCCGTACTTTTGAAACAGCGACACGTAATACGCTGGATATTTCAGCGGTGCCGGTGTTAAAACAACAGACGCATCTGCCGGTGATGATTGACCCTTCTCATGCAACCGGGCACGCATCCCTTATTGCGCCCATGTCTTATGCGGCGGCTGCGGCTGGAGCTGATGGCTTGCTGGTCGAAGTTCACCCCTGCCCGGAAAAAGCTGCGAGTGACGGTCCGCAATCGTTGCGCCCGGCAGATTTTCACGCAATGATGAAAAAATTGCGTGAATTTGTTAAGGTTGCCGAGCGGACCATGGCGGATTAGGTATATTGCCGCCTGTTGTCGGAATAGCCACGAAGAGGAGCTTATGTATTTTGTCCCGTTGTCGCAGGAAGAAAGTGTCAAACTGCTGATTCATAGTCTGAAGGCCGCTGCCGGCTTGGCTGATTGTACCATGTGTCCAGCCTATCGGGTTTGCATGCAACAGTGCCTGGTCATTGCTAACTCAGTGGAGCAGATGATGCAAAACGGGACTTTGCCCCAGATCGGGGATGTGCAGGGAAATGATAGCTTCCCGGCGGGTCAGAGTGATGATAAGCCTGACCCACCGGCAGGCGGGCCTGCTGGAAAAGGCCGCCTGAAAGTTGTGAAGTAGCGTCGCTGGAATAACATTTTGATTATGTTGCAGGAGAACCAAGGGAATGGCTGAAAAAGTCTATAATTTTGGCGCGGGTCCCGCCATGTTGCCGGAACCTGTTATGAAAAAAATTCAACAGGAGTGGCTCAATTATCAGGGGATGGGGGTTTCGCTTATTGAGATCAGCCATCGGTCTAAAGAATTTATTGCCCTTATCAATGAAGCCCAGGCCCTGTTCAGAGAGCTGACCGGACTGTCAGACAATTACCGCATTTTGTTTATGCATGGTGGCGCGCGAATGGTGTTTTCGGCGATCCCCTTGAATCTTGCGGAACGGGTTCCGTCAAAGCGGTGCCTCTATGTTGAAACCGGCAATTTTGCCCGCCTGGCAGCTGAGGAAGCTAAGTTATTCTATCCGGTGGAAACCATTGCCGACAGTGCCGCAACGGGATACGACCGGATTCCCGAAATAACCCCAGAGATGATCGATCCGGATGCTGCCTATCTGCATATTACCAGTAACAATACGATTTTCGGTACCCGCTGGAATCGGTTCCCGGAAACGCCAGTGCCGCTGGTTGCGGATATGACCTCCGAGTTGTTGTCCCGGCGCATCGATTTCAATCAATTCGGGGTGGTTTATGCCGGCTTGCAGAAAAACCTGGGACCGTCCGGGATGGCCATGGCCATTGTTCGTGAGGACCTGCTCGGCTTCGCAGCCAAGCAGACTCCGACCCTGCTCAATTTTGCGCAGTGCGACAAGGATAACTCACTGACCAATACTACGAATACCTTTGCAATTTACGTGATCAAACTGGTTCTTGATTGGCTCAAGGAGCAGGGCGGGATTGATGCCATAGAATCGCTTAACCAGAAAAAAGCGGCCCGGCTGTATAATGTCATTGACGGCAGTGACTTTTATCGCGGGGTAGCCCATTCGGAGCATCGTTCGATCATGAATGTGTCGTTCCGGCTTGCTTCTGAGGAGCTTGACCGAAAGTTTCTCGCCGAAGCGGATGCCGTCGGTCTGTATGCCTTGAAAGGACATCGCAATGCAGGCGGAGTCAGGGCCTCCATCTATAACCCCATGCCTTACGCCGGGGTTGAGAAACTGGCTGTGTTCATGGAGGAATTTGAGCGGCAAAACCGCTAAGTAAAGAATCGGGAACAGAGACCGACAGGGCTGAGGTGACGAGTTAACCCAGCCCTGTTTGGTTTTCAGGTCACGGGAAGAGGCGCTTCCGTGTAGTTTTGAATAAACCGTTCCAGTTGGGACAGGGTGGCGCTGCTCAATTCCCCGAAGCGGACACTGCCGCGCCGAACCGGTACCAGACTGTCGCGCAGGCGGAAGTCGGAAATCGATTTGATGGGGATATCATCCACGATCAGTTCATAATCGTGATAGAGGCTGATTCTCTTAATGTCGGAGCGCTTCAGTTTGGGGCCAAGATAGCGAAAAGAGAGGCCTCCTTCACTGATGTCCATGATGTGGAAGGGGAGTGCTTCAGGACCGGTGTTGATAAGAACCAGGGCACGGTCCATGGCTTTGAATCGTTGGTGGTTTCTGACCGGGCTGTACTGAATGCGACTTTCCATTTGGCTGCTCCTTCAAGCTTGGCCTGGAATGACCCCCTCCCCCCTGATTAAATATAATGTTCTTTCAAGATAACTGAAGCGCTAACTGCTTTCAATAGTAAGATCGTAAAGATAAGTATAAGACTTGCATTAAATATGCCTTTTATGGAGATGTTTATTTCCGAAAATAACTGTCATTTGGAACTCGCTGAATAATAAACAAAATTTTTACTGAATTGACCTGCTAATTGATTCTGCTAAATTAATCACGGGAAACAAGTCGGTTTACAGGTGGCTGGTTTAGGCGGAGTGTCGATTTCTTTTACAGACAGGCGGTTGGCAGAGTTGAAAAAAATTCGACTATATTTTTTGCTTCTGCTGGCCTTTATTTGCGGTGCGCTTCTTTTTGTTGGCGGCCCGGATAAGTCGATATTGCGTTCGCTCCGTTACGGCTGGGATCTGGGTCATCTGGTCTGCTTCGGGTTGTGGTCCTATCTGTATCTGCTCTGGCGAGGGCGCAGATCTTTCATGCGGTTGTGCCTGGAAGTTCTTGTGCTCTGTTTGCTCTTTGGCGCTGTAACTGAGCTGCTGCAGGCGCAGGTCGGACGCGAGGCAAGCGTTCAGGACCTCGGTAACGATCTGGTCGGGGGGCTGCTAGGGCTGGCTTTTCTTCCCTCCAGAATGACCGGTTCGGTGCGACGTTGGCTATGGAGTTACCGGCTCTTGGTTTTGCTGGTTGTTGGTTGGATTATCTTTCCCATCGCCAAGATGGCGCTGGATGATGTGATTGCCCGGCAACAGTTTCCGCTGCTGTCCGGATTTGAAACCCCTTTGGAGGTATCGCGGTGGGGAGGGAGTGCGTTCAAAACGGTTTCAACGGATGTCGCTTTTTCGGGCAAGGCGTCCCTGCAGGTCAGGTTTAGTACACAGCGTTATTCGGGGGTGGCGTTCCGCGAGTTTCCTCGCGATTGGTCAGGTTTTGCCAGGCTGGGACTGGAAATCTTCAGTCCCTACCGAGACAGTTTTAAGATCTACCTGAGAATACATGACCAACTCCATGATAACCAATATACGGATCGTTACAACAGGACAGTGACCCTCATGCCGGGCTGGAATGAGGTGGATGTTTCCCTTCAAGATGTCAGGCGGGCTCCACGTACACGGCAGCTCGATTTGTCGCGGGTGGCGGAGATGGTGTTGTTTGTCGGAAAACTTTCCGCTCCCCGGACTGTGTATATTGACAATGTTGCCCTGATTCCCGCAGGAAAATAGCCGGTTACGAATTGACAAGCCGCCCCTATGGGCATAAAATCCAGACCCCCGGCAGGCTTTCTGCCGCTACGCAGGGGCAGTCGGATCATTTATTTAGTTTCTCTCCGGAAACCGCCCTTTTCCGCAATCTCGGCGTCAATCTACGCATTTGATTGTGCGGTGTTAAGCACTACACTTCCGCACAAATGCTTGATGTCCTTGACCTTGCGAAAAAATTCTGGTTTCCAGATCAGAAACGTTACAGTACCCCACCGGAGTTTCCGGATGACAACTATTTAATAAGAAAGGTTGAGAATGAAAGTTCTGATTACGGATGAAATATCCGAAAGTGGTCTGCTTCCTTTGCTGGAAGATCCCCGGATTCAGGTTGATAAAAAATTGGGCCTGTCGGTTGCCGAACTGCATGAGGCAATCGGTGGTTATGAAGCCGTCATTACCCGCAGTGGAACCCGGGTCGATGAAGCTTTGCTGAGCCATGCTCACAACCTCAAGATTGTCGCTCGGGCTGGTGTCGGTATTGACAATGTCGACGTCGATGCTGCCAGCAGCCGGGGGATTATCGTTGTCAATGCCCCCTATGGCAATGTGAACTCTGCAGCGGAGCATACCCTGGCCCTGCTGTTGTCCTTGTGTCGCAAAATCCCAGTCGCCAACGCCAGCCTCAAAGGAGGGGACTGGAAACGTGCTCCCTTTACCGGCCGCGAGCTGAAGGGAAAGACGGTCGGAATTATCGGCCTCGGGAAGGTCGGTGGCCGGGTGGCCAGGCGTTGCCGCGCATTTGAGGCCAATGTTATTACTTATGACCCTTATATCTCTGAGAAACGGGCGGAAGATTTCGGGGTTAAACTGGTTTCGCTGGAAGATGTTATTCGCTTCGCCGATATTATTACCGTCCATACTCCGTTAACTGCTGAAACCCGCAATATAATCACCGCTGAGCATTTTGAAGGGATGAAGGACGGCGTGATTCTTGTTAACTGTGCGCGAGGCGGGATTATCAACGAAGAAGCTATGCTCGCGGCGCTTGAAAGCGGCAAGAGTGTCGGTGCCGCTTTTGATGTCTGGAGCGAAGAACCGCCGCGGAGCGAAGTCCTGCAAAAACTGATTGCTCACCCCAATATGCTGGTCACGCCCCACCTTGGTGCAAATACTTTTGAAGCGCAGAAAAATGTCGCAGTCGACGTCAGTATGGAAATTGTCAATTATGTCGACGGCAAACCGATGGCAAGCGCTGTCAATATCCCGCGCTTTGATCCGGATCTGATGGAACACATGAAGCCGTATATGGCTCTGGTTTCGATTCTCGGCACTTTTATTTCCCAACTGGCGCCGGCGAATCCCAATAAGGTGACCTTTACCTATAACGGGAAACTGGCTCGTTTCGACTGTACTCCGTTAAGTGTCAGCGGCCTGGCGGCTTTGCTGAATCGGTGTTCGGACCAGGAAGTGAATATGGTCAATGCCGGGCTGGTCGCACGGGAAATGGGGATCGAAGTTGAATCGGTCCGCTCCACTGAGACGGAATCTTTCTCCAGTCTGATCACTCTGGCTCTGGAAAGCCCTGAAGGGCGGCGGACTATCGCCGGGACCCTTTTCGAAGGGACGCCGAAAATCGTAAAAATGCGTAATTTTGCGACCGACTTCCAACCGGAAAAAAATATGCTGGTGATCAACTATCTGGACCGCCCCGGTCTAATCGGTAAAATCGGGACGATCCTGGGTGAGGCCAATGTCAATATCGGGAACATGAACCTTGGTCGCCGGGAAAAAGCCGGGGAAGCCATGGTGGTGTTCTCGGTCGATTCGCCGGTTGATGATGCAACCCTGCAGAAGGTTGCCGAAGCGGTCGATGCGCGCTTTATTAAAGCGGTGCATCTGGATGTCTGATCCTCTTTCCGAGGGGACCGTTTCCACTGCATTAACAAAGAAAGGCGGCCGTCATGGCCGCCTTTCTTTGTTACAGGGTTGGGTAAAAGCACTTTCGCGATCAACTCAATTCATGAAACCAGCAAAGGATAGGAGCTCTTGGGGATGATCCCGCGCTGTTCGGCGCGTTCAAACAGATGAGTCACCGCCGCGATACCCTGCTCGCCTAGATCGATGGAAAAGTCATTGACATAAAGGCCGATGTGACTGCTGATCACCGCGTCGTCAAGTTCCTGGGCATGCTGCTTGATGTAGGAGCGGGGTTCCTCCGGGTGGGCGAAGCCATATTCAATGCTGTGGCGCAGTGCGGTATCCACTTTGCGAATCACCTCTTCACCCAGGCTGCGTTGGGCCAGGATGCCGCCGAGTGGAATCGGGTGACCGCTATCTTCTTCCCACCATTGCCCAAGGTCCAGAACTTGGTGGAACCCATGTTGTTGGTAGGTAAAGCGAGATTCATGAATAATTACGCCGGCAGCGGCCCGGCCTTCTTGCACTGTGGTCATGATCTGGTCAAAAGGCACAATCAGCAGATCTTCATACCCTTCCGAATAGAGTTGCAGGAGCAGATTGGCGGTGGTCAGTCGGCCAGGGATGGCAATCCGCTGCCCGCGCAGCTGAGCCATGCTGGTTGGTTGCGCGGCAATGACCAGCGGGCCGCAGCCTCTCCCCAAAGCGCCGCCGCTACGCAGTAAGGCATAATTGTCACGCAGATGTCCCAGGGCATGATAGGAGATTTTGGTCAGTTGGAGCTGCCCTTGCAAAGCGAGTTGATTCAAAGTCTCCACATCTTCGAGGCGTTCCTGAAATGCAATGCCGGGGCAGGAGTTTTTTTTATGAATCAGCCCGTAAAAAATAAAGGTGTCATTGGGACAAGGGGAGTAGCCCAGGGTCAGTTTTTGGTTCATGGCCATTGTCCTGTTGCTGTTTGGTGAAAAAGGCTCAGGATTGCTTCCTGGGCGATTCTGGCCCCCAGTGGCAAGTCCCAGTGGGCCTTGTCGTGGGTTCCGGTGGGGTTGGAGATCCCGCGGACTTCCAGGAGCGGGCAGTCGAACTCGGCACAGACGCGGGCCGCCGCTGCTCCTTCCATGTTTTCACAGATGCCGCCGGTCCGTTGGCGCAGATTGCGGCTGAGTTGTTCCTGGCCGCTGCAGCAATTGACCGTTACAAAGGAGCCGGAACGGGCGCTGGTGAGACAGTTCTGAGCCAAGTGGAGCAGCTTCGGGTCGAGTGTCAGCGTCTGTTGCAGGGGCGGGGTCAGCCGCGCATCCTGCGGAATGTTCAGCTGTTCAAAAGGAACAAAGCCGCTGGCGGTTTCAACCCCGGTGTCGCCAAAGATTTCAGCTGTCGCCAGGGCGAGGTCGCCGATCTTAAGGCCGCTGCCCGGATAGGCGCCACCGCACCCGCAGAGCATGACCGCCTGCGGGGTATGTTCGAGCAGCAGCCGGGTCAACTGCATCGCCATGTTGGTCTGGCCGATGCCGCCATGTGCCAGCAGCACCTGATGGCCTGACAGTTGCCCGCTGATGATCTCGGTCGACCCGCAATGCAGGGTTCGGGCGGCGGAGATTTCCTGGCGCAAAAGAGTTGTCTCTAGGGGGACGGCGGCGATCAGCAGGACCATGGTCATTGCTCAGCGCTTAAACCAGCCGTAACGGATCAGGTCGCGCCGTAGATCGCAGCCCTGGTTGCGGACCACCCCCTGGTACCAGAATCGTTCATTTTTCAGTCTGGCTTCGCAGGGCGCATCAAGGCGTTTGCGATTGTCGGTCAGGATATTCTTGAAGGTCAAATCGGGTTCATAGACGATCTGGCTGATTTTTTCCGCCAGGGCCGGTGGGGCCAGCTCAATCACCAGTTGAATGGTGTCCCGGATCTTCAGCCCTTGTTTGTATTCCCAGAGATCACCATCAAAGCTGTGTTCGCATTCGGTGACAAAGTCACTCCAATCCAGCAGCAGGCCACCAAATTCGGCATCAGCAAATTCATGGTCGGCCAACTTCTGTTTAATCAGCTGGGCGATTTCTTCCTGTTCTTTGCGAGTCAGGAAAAATGACAGCCCTTCCTCAACTTCATACATGTTGAGGATGTCCGTCAGCTCTTCACAGAAAATAACGGCATCCAGGTCGTCTGCGCTGAATTGTGCCAATGACGGAGGCAACTGTTCCCGGGGCAGGCTGAGCAGTGACAAATGATCATGGCCAAAGTCCTGGGGCAGGATCAGCCGTTCCCGATGTGGAATGCCGAGCTGTTGGAAAAAGGTGCTGATACGCAGATGATTGTCGGTAAAAAAGGTCAGGACCTTTTCTTCGGAATAAAAGAACTCCAGCCCTTTGCGGTTGTTGGCCAGGCCGAAACCGACAAAACCGTCATGAATCAGGCGCTCAAGATAGGGCAACACCGCGCTGATGATGACTTCAGTCGGCAAATAGGGAGAATAATAGACTGCCGGAACCGGTCGTTCCGTGGCGCCGCTTGGTCTTAACAGGAGGGATTCATCCGGATAATATTCCAGGATGAAAAAGGCTTCCTCGCCGAGAAAGCGGGAAAACCGGGTAAAGATACTCTCCACTCGGTCAGCGGCGGCAACAGCAGTGAACCGGTAGGCGTTCTGACAGTCCTCCAATAATGAGTATTCAAAGCCTTCGCGCTGCACGAGCCGCGGGCCATCATTTTTCCAGCGGCGCAGGCCAATCGGTAACAGAGTTGATTTTTTCAAGCAAGATCCCTTTTCATTATCCTGCACAGTTGCCCTGGTTCGCAATACCAGACGAACTCAGCTTTGATCGCGAATTACGCGGGCTCTGCAGCAGATATGATCACAATGAATAAGTAGAAGATTTTGGGGCATAAGTCAACCTGCGCCGCGGATCGTTTTTGGGAGTGCCTCATAATGGGCTAACTTTAAAATTTTATGATTAAGCTCTTGATATGAGGAATATTAAATGTTATAAATGCAAGCGGGTTTAATCTTCTAAAAGGAGTATTACATGCTTGGTCACCAGTCATCCCTGGTCATGTATGACGAAGAGTACCAGAGGATTCTGCTATTACTGGAAAAGCTGCTGCGTGAATCAAATTCCAAAGTTATTTTTCTGGTCGATAAAAATGGGCAGTTGATTGCTTCGACGGGAGAAACTGCTAATCTCGATACAACCAGTCTGGCCTCGCTGACGGCTGGAAATATTGCAGCGACCGGCGGCCTGGCGAAGCTGATTGGCGAAAAAGAATTTTCGATTTTGTTTCACGAAGGTGAAAAAGACAATATTCACATCTCTATAGTCGGTGGGCGCGTTATTCTGGTGGTTATTTTTGACCAGCGCAGCTCTCTTGGCCTGGTGCGGTTAAGAGTAAAAAAAGCCGGATTGGAACTGGGAACTGTTTTCGAAGAACTGGTGGATAAAGCAACCAAGGTTTCGAGCATGGCGACGGCCAGTCCGTTTGCCGAAATCACCGACGATGATATAGATAACCTCTTCAATTGACCAGGGTTGCAAGATGTCCTTCATTAATTATGCATCGCGCGAAATCAACTGTAAGATCGTTTATTACGGGCCTGGTTTGTGCGGAAAAACAACCAATCTTCAATATGTCTACAACAAGACCGCTGAAGAGTCCAAAGGGAAGATGATCTCTCTGGCGACAGAGACCGAGAGAACCCTGTTTTTCGATTTTCTGCCCCTGGCTTTGGGTGAAATCCGCGGTTTCAAGACCCGTTTTCATCTTTACACCGTCCCCGGTCAGGTTTTTTATGATGCGTCGCGGAAATTGATCCTGAAAGGGGTCGATGGGGTTGTGTTCGTTGCTGATTCACAGGAAGAACGGCTTGACGCCAATATCGAAAGTCTGGAAAATTTAAAGGATAACCTGGAGGAGCAGGGCTTCGATATCGAAAAAATTCCTTTCGTGATTCAGTACAACAAACGGGATCTGCCGAATGTCACGTCCGTTGAAGAACTGAGCAGCTTGTTGAATCCACGCCGGGTTCCCGAACTGGGAGCCTGCGCCATGAGTGGTGAGGGGGTTTTTGAAACCCTGAAGGCCATCGCCAAACTGGTCCTCAACGATCTTAAAAAAGGGGCCTGAAAAACTTCTGGAAAAAAGTCTTGACAGCGGAAGGGCAATCCCCTATATTCCCACTCCGCAACGAGCTTTATTCCCTCTTAGCTCAGTTGGCAGAGCATCTGACTGTTAATCAGATTGTCGCTGGTTCGAGCCCAGCAGAGGGAGCCATTATAAAAAAGGGACTTACAGATTTATCTGTAAGTCCCTTTTTGTTGTTTGTCCAGCGCAGCGGCAAGCTTAGCGGGGCTACGTCAAAGACAGGGGCAGCCATTGCCCGTCATAAAGACTGATTAAATTACAAAAAAAATGAAGCTTTTTTGATGATCCCCGGCGAGAAGCAAGGCATTTACATAAGTTACTTGATTTTGTCGGGCATCAACATTGATAGCTTTTTAATCTGTATTTAAGATTTTCTTCTTATTTTTGAAAAACGCTCCCGATTCTTTGCTCCGTTGCGAAGCCATATGCTCACTCCATTCATGATGAATCAGAGCAGAAAACTCCTGTTGTTAACCGGTTGCTGACATCACATGGATGTTCTGTTCCTCGGGTAAAGTGGTATGCCATTGAGGTGCTATTGCAGAACCTTATCTGGATGACTTCCGCTGATTAAGCACTGGTTTGCCAGCGCGGTGCAAAATCAGATAGCCCAACAGCCCGGACAGCAGGGACCCGGCCAAAATTCCGATCCGGTGGGTCGTCAGGTAGGTTCTTGCGTCTCCGCCCGTATGCTCAAAAGCCAGCCCGCCGATAAACAGGCTCATGGTAAAGCCTATCCCGCACAGCGCCGCGACTCCGCCCAGATGTCGCCAGTTTGCAGCGTCTGGTAGCCTGGCAATTCCCAGTTTGATCGCTATATAGGAAAAACCGAAGACACCCACCAGTTTGCCAACCAGCAAGCCCAGCATAATGCCCAGGGGAACCGATTGAAACAGGGCGTCAAGCCCCATCCCGGTCAGAGGGATACCGGCGTTGGCAAAGGCAAAGACAGGCAGAATGAAATAGCTGACCCAGGGTTGCAGGTTATGTTCGAGAATGGCCAGCGGAGAATGGTCAGAATGGCCTTTTCCGCGCAAAGGGATGGCAAAAGCCAGCAGCACCCCGGCCAGGGTCGCGTGGACGCCGGATTTTAGAACCAGGACCCAGAGCAGGGCCCCGACCCAGAGGTAGCTGGCAAGGTAGGTCACCTGCATGCGGTTGAGAATAAATAGGATGACGATACAGATGGTGGAAAGAGCCAGCATGGTTATGGACAGGTCACTGGAATAAAAGAGGGCGATAATGATAATAGCCCCGAGGTCGTCCATAATGGCCAGGGCCAGTAGAAAAATTTTCAGTGAGGAGGGAACTCGTTTTCCCAATAAGGCAAGAACGCCGAGCGCAAAAGCGATGTCTGTTGCTGCGGGAATTGCCCAGCCATCCAAGGCGATGGGGTCGCCATGGTTGAGCAGAACATAAATAAAGGCCGGAACCAGCATGCCGCCCAGAGCTGCGGCTCCGGGAAGGGTGATTTGTGCTTTGCTGGAGAGTTGCCCGATCAGAACTTCGCGCTTCACTTCCAGGCCGATGAGGACAAAGAAAACAGCCATCAGACCGTCGTTGATCCACAACAGGAGGGGTTTGGCGATCTGTAGTTGACCGAGGCTAATTTCAAAGGGCGTGTCGAGAAAGTGATCATATAACCAGGCAAAAGGGGAGTTTGCCAGAACAATGGCAAGTATTGTCGCAGTCATCAACAGGATGCCGACGGAAGATTCTTTTTTGAAAAAATCGGAAATGAATCTGGTCATGTCGTTTTACCACTTCAAGAATGACAAGTTGTTATTGGCCTCTCGCATGAGAGAAAACCGATGGATATAAATATTATCAAATCAGTAAGCAATTGCAACGAGGTATAGATTCAGATGCTCAGGGCATTCTCCTTTTGCGGCAGGAGCCCGCTGCTCAAGCAGAATCTTGCTAATCCGCCGAACGATCCAATGGCTGGTCGGCTTCGCAATGACTGGATTGGGGAAGTAGAATTTTACCAGCTCGCCGAGCTTGAATTTCGTGGTGATAGGCGGAGAGCTGCTAAAAAGGCATCTTCCGCAGCTAGGAAATGTTATAATTTGTAACAAATTGGAAAACGAAGCTTCCGGGATGAAGCCCGGGGCAGAGTTTATCGTTCTTTCAATTAATTGCGGTCACCCCTGTCGTGGGGAATAACGACTGCGGGGCAGAGGCAAGACTTTGACCAGGCGGTGTCAGAAAGGAGGCCATCCTGATGGCTGAACAGCGTGGCCAGGAACGCAAGCGGAGGCGCTTGAAAGTCCGGTTCGGCATCGATGAAGTCAAACGGATGGCCTTTACCGGAGATACCTCTTTGGATGGGTTATTCCTGATTACCGGGCAACCGGAAGCCCCAGGTTGCAGAGTTCGGTTGGAAATCCATCTCCCTGATCAGACCCGGGTCCTGGCCGAGGGGCAGGTGCGCTGGGCCAAGAAAGTTCCGCCCAATCTGGTTCGCCTGGCCAATAAAGCCGGTATGGGGGTCAGGTTTCTGCGCTTTGAACAAGGTCGCCAGGATTATCTGGACTATCTTGCCGGGCTGCGCTGAGTGGCCGTCGCAGGGTGATTGCGGGGTCAGTTGACGGTCGGTCTTGCCATATTCCCGCTAACCCGCAGTTCATACCCGCCGCCGGAACGTTCGTGAGCGGCCAGTTTCAAAAGTTCGACCAGCGCCGGATCAACTCCCGGTTGCGGGTCTATTTCGAGGCGCAGACTGAGCATGCTTTTAGCCGGACTGGAGCCGACGCGCAGGTTGCCTCGGCCGCTGACCGCAAAATCCCCTCCTGTGGCACTCAATGTATCAATTCTGAAATTCTGCCCGCGACCGTTTGCTTTCAGGGTGATTGTACCCAGTTTGAGCATCGCGGTGGTTTTACCGTTTTCGGCAACATTGACATTGTTCAGGGTTAGATCGATCCGGCTGGGGGAGGTCTGATCCAACGGGATCGTCCCTTCGACCTGAGCAGCTAGGAGCACTGCCGACACTTTCATGTTCCAACCGTTTTGGAGCGGAAAGTCCAGCTTCAGTCCATCGGCGCTGGCCTGCAGGCTGCCGTTCCGATACAGATCAGCCCGCAGTTGGCCGTCCAGCAGCCGGCTGTCCAGATGCAGGCCTGGATTGCCGGAAAACAGCGACAGCCATAGCGGAGTCAGGTCAAAAGAGCTGATTTCGACCGGAGGCCAGAGATTCTGCTGCGACCGCACCACCACGCCGGTGCCTTTGACTTTGAGCAAGCCAAGGCTGATGCTCCCGTCGTCAATGGCAACCTGCCCCTGTTTTTCGATTTCCCTGGCCAGGCGTTTTTCGAGGATCCCGCTTGGAAATGAGACGGCAAGACCGATCAGCAGACCGAAAATAAACAGAATCAGGCCAATGGAAAATAATTTCAGCCAATGGAATTTGATGGGAGAGCCCAGTTTCTTCATCGATTCTTCCTGAATACGGATACGGTCATGGTGAGATCTGTTTGAGCCGGGTTGTCGAATCTCTGCTTGAGGCGTAAATTTTTGATCTGCATCTGGGTCTGGGCCGACTCGACTCCCCAGAGCAACTGCAGCACCTGCTGCAAGGACAAACGCTCCAGTTTGACATCCAGGTTTTCAATATGGATTTCACCCTGGGTTTGGGCCGGCTGCGGGCGAATGTAGCTCAAGTTTTCGCGACTGCCGATGCGTGAGGCGATATCTTCAACCATGGCCAGTGCGGAAACACCGCTACGTTTGACCAACTTGCTTTCAGCACGGTTCATCTGCCCTTGCAGGGCCAGATACTCTGCCTGCAACGCCCTGACCTGATCGATTTGTTGATACTTGGTGGCAATAGAGCGTTGAGCCCGGCTTAGAGCGTTGCGGTAGGGGTCGTAGACGCCGTAGATGAGCACAACCACAACGATAAAAACAGCTCCGACCAGCAACAGGATTTTTTCCCGCCGCTCCAGTTGGGCAATCCGGTTGATCATGATCCTGCACCTTCCTTGGCAAGTGTCAATATCAGGCGAAAGTTGATTTTATTCCCCTTGAGGGCCATTTGGGCATCGGCAACCTGTACCTGAGTAAAGAGCGGGGAGGCGGTCAGTTGTTCGGTGATCTGGTTGACCGCTTCAAAGGAGGTGGTACTGCCGGAAACCCGGGCTTCTGTGGGCGTATAGTTGAATTCCTGGACTTCAAGGGCCACGTTTTCCACCATGTCCGAAACCGTTTTCAGGACCTCCAGAGCCTGGGGTTGTGCTCCGCCGACCAGACTGCTTTTTTCGCGCAGGTCCTTGATGGCGCTCTGCATCTGCAGGGGGACATCGACAATGGTATTGGCATTGGGGAACGTCTGCCGATAGATATTGACGATTTCCCGTTGCAACTGGTCGGCTTCGTTCAGCTTGATCCGATATTTCAAGCCGGCGGCGGCGGCAATGACCGCGACCGTCAGTAGGGCCAGCGCCGCTGTGGCCCAGAGAGCCCTTTTCAGCTTCTGCCATTCCCCTTTCAGGGCGAATGCTCCCTGGCGGAAGTTAAAGGATTTTTTGCTTTTTCCAGCCCCTGCCCGGAAAGCCAGCGCCGTTGCCGGGAGATAGGCCGCGGGGATCTTCTGGCCGGCCAAATTCATGGTCAGCTCTTTGACGATGAGCTCCTGCTCCAGCAACAGGTCGGTGAATTCCTCAGCAAGTGAATCGCCGATCAAGTAAATGTGCTTGCTCTGGTCAGTCGACTTGGAGACCAAAGCCTGGACTTCCCGCACGGCGCGGGGAGCATTTTTTTTGCTCAGTTTTTCCGGCAGCAGGCGGTACTCGGCCAGTGTCCCCTGGCTAAGCCGGGAGATGGTTGTTTCCTGACTGGTTGCAGCCACCAGAATGCCGTCGGTGATTTGTTCTTCCAGCCCATAGAGCAGCGCATAGGGTTGCAAGTCAAGGGTATGCAGGGGCATCCCAAAATCTTCCGTCTGAGTGAGGATTTCCTGGACGACTCGCTTCGGCACCGCCGCCGCAGTGACCAAGGTCTGTTCCTCTGTTTTCACCATATTGGGAAGCGCGGCTGTCGCACAGTCTTCAATGGAGACGGGAATCTGAGCACTGATGGTAAAGGGCAGGGCGGCCAGGATCTTTTTGGTTTCGCTGAACGGGAATTTCAGTTCCCTCACATAGGCGGATTTTGCCGGCAGCGCGGCGGCCAGGCGGTCGCCTATTTTGAAGTCGCCGTCGAGATTTTCGGTCAACTCGGCCAGCTGAGCCGACAGGTCCTGACGATGACTTTCCAGCAGCTGGATTTTGCTCAACTCTCCCCGGTCGTAGTCGAGTACCGCCAGATATGTGCAGCGGGGACTGATGTCAAGGCCGAAAAAACGTTTTGCCATAGTGTCTATTCCACTCTGATAAAAAGAAGTTGGTTGTTTTTCTTGTCGACTTCTGCAACCAGCCGTTGCCGTCCGTCGTTGACCATGGCTTCCGAGTCAATTCGATAATAACGGCTCTCGGTTCCCAACAATTCCTGGTTGGCCAGGCTCTTTACAATGCTGTAGGCCTCATCGGCCAGCAGACTTTCCAGCTCGGTAATTTTTTCAATGGGGCCGTCCTGGCGGTGCTCCAGAATGGCCTCGATCGCCTGCTCATCAAGCTGTGAACTTAATGACAGCAAGACTTTGTCGCTGGCGGTATTGATATTGATCTTATTGCTGCCGTTCACCGTCAGGTAAGGTGCTACGATATTCACCACCTCTTGGGAAAATCCTTTGACCAGCAGCAGTTCATCCATTGATTCCAGCGGTCCGTTCTTACACGAATAGCCGTTTGCCAGCCCCTGATAATAATCATTCTCCGCTCCTGACACCGGAATATCCAGGCCGTCAGTCTGGATCAACTGGTAATTCTGACTGCCAGTGTCGAGCCAGTCGATCAGGGCTGCGACCAGTTCTGCCGGATCGGCCAAATGCTCGATTTCAAGTGACGAGAAGAGACGATAGAAACGGTCAACAACCACGGTTTGCGGGTTGTTCCCGTTAACCAGTTCGTTGATGGCCAGCTTTCCGTCAAGATCGGTGATGGCCACCGAGACCGCTCCTTGTCCGACCGGGTAGTTGATAATTCCGGTGTGCCAGAGTTCGTCAGTGGAATCATAATCGTTTTTGTCCGCCTTCAGCAACATCCGGCCGGCGGCAATTCCCCCCTTTGCCAGGTAATAGGCCTTGGTGCTGTCGCGAAAGGTTTCGGTCAGCCGCTGATCAACCAGGGTTGAATAGGACAATTCCATCAATAACGAGGTCAGTAGGGTAATAATCACCAGCACCAGCAGCAGAGCCATGCCGTTTTGGTTTTTACGCAGCACTGCCATTACTGACTCTTCTCCGGAATTGTGAACGCCGATAGAAACGGGATGTCGGCATTCTCTCCGTCCTGAAAGCGAATTTCCATTTCGACCAGTTCGGGCATTCCGCTGGTCTTCGAATCCCAACTGTCATGCCAGCCGGCATCCGCATAATAACGCAAAGTCATCAGGCGAATACCCTTTACCAGGCGCATTGCCGTGGGAGCGCTGTCTGATTCCCGTTGAAACAGGGGCTGCTCGGTGCGCAGAATGACTTTACTGCCATCTTCGGCTTCCGTGTCCTCAACCAGGGTATATTTTATCAGGGCAAACCCTTTGCCCTGGCTGCTCAGCGGTGACGCCGTGGTTGTGCTCAGCTCCAGGTAGAGATTCCCGTCTGCAGTTTTTCCCCCCTGAAAAATACTGCTCCGGTTGGAGCTGCTTAAATAGGCACCATGCAGTTCACGACCAAAGCGATCGAAAACAACCCTGGCGCTCTGATAAATTTCACTGGCGGCATCCAGTTTGTTCTTGGCCGTACTGACCGACGCAAAGACGCCGTAAACTGTGGCAATCGTGATTGCGATAATCGTGACCGCAACCAGGACTTCGATCAGGGTGAAGCCCTGTTGTGACCGCCGCCCGGGGCGATATTTAAAAGATGAATGAGTCAATGGTGACCGCTTCATTGCTGTCTTCTTCACCCCAACTGACCGTGACGCTGACCATTTTGATGGATGGCAAGGGGGTGTCTGCATAATCCACCCGCCATTTGTAGGCTTCGTTGGGTTTGTCAAATACGCCGGTTTCCTTATCCTGCTGCAAGGGACTTCCGGCAGAAACTTCTATCTCACTGATCTTGTCTTGGGCCAGCAGCGTGGCCTGGGTCATGCGCTGCAAACGCTCATGAACGGCGATGCTGCGGTTCCCCAGGCTGAGCAGGGCCGTCAGCGCGATACTGATGATGGCCAGGGCGATCATGATCTCGAGCAGGGTGAAGCCGGCCGAGCCTGTGGGTGTTGCGGTTTGTGCGCGAGTGATTTTCGTCATGAAAATCCCTGTGTTTGAATACGTTTCCAGGCTGTTGTGCAAGCTCCTGGCGTGAAGTTCCAGCTGGCCAATCTCAATTCACCTGGAAGGCCCGGTAGCCGGAGAATATTTCACTGCTGCCGGTCAACGGGTTCACGCGCAGGGTCAAAGCGTTCTTATTTGAATCCTGCAGATGAATGATGGTTTCTTCCAGCCAGCCCGTCGGGTGGATACGCACCGTCACCTCTCCCGAGGTGAAAGTCCCCCGGCCGGGCAGGGAAATATCGCTAAAGCTGACTCCGTCTTTCAGGGTTGCTCTGGCGGTCGAATCGTCCAACTCCCCGAGGCTCCCGTCTATTTCAAGAATTTCCGCACGGTAGCTGTGCTCTGCGAAGTTGAAAACCAGTCGATGTTCCTGCCCGGATAATGCCGCTTCGTTGTAAAGATACTTCATGGCCCCTGCCAACCTGCGGGCTGAACCGCGCAGGTCGCCTTTACCAATTTGGGAAAACAGCGGGACGCTGATCACGGTAAACAGGCTGATCAGCAGCACGACAATAGCCAGTTCGATCAGGGTGAACCCTGCTGCTCGCCGTCCGCTGGCATGGGATGGATCAGTCCTGCTCCCAGCTGTTGATATCGGCATCATAGCCTTCTCCTCCCGGCTCACCGTCAGCACCGTAGGAAATCAAGTCGAAATTCTTACTGTGCAGGCCGGGCGACAGATAGACGTAACTGTTGTTCCAGGGGTCAAGAGGAACCTTTTTGAGGTATCCATCATCGGCATATTTCTGCGGGATACGACCGGTATCCGGAATAGTCACCAGTGCTTGAAGACCCTGGTCGGTCGACGGAAAAAAACCGTTATCCAGTTTGAACATGCCAAGCGCCTCTTCCAACCCCTTCATATCGACCTTGGCCTTGGTCACTTTGGCCTGATCCGGCCGATCCAGGAGCTTGGGAACGACGATTGCGGCCAGAATGCCCAGAATGACGACGACAACCATAATCTCTATCAGGGTAAATCCCCGGTTGTTGGTATACGCTTTTTTCATGTTGACTGACTCCTTGGTGTTCTTCTCATTGAAAATAATGCTCAGAAGCCTTGGCTGGCTTCGAAAATCGGCAGCAGAATCGCCAGAACGACAAATCCGACCACCGTCCCCATCACCAGGATCAGGATCGGTTCAAGCAGAGACAGCAGGCCGGTGATGGATAAATCGGTTTGATGCTCATAGGTATCGGCCAGGCGAAAGAGCATCGGCTCCAGTTGGCCGCTCTTTTCTCCGGCGGCGGAAATCTGCGCCAGCATGGGTGGAAAAGCCGCAGAATTTTTCAGGCTTCGCGCCAGTGATCCGCCTTCCTGGACTTCTTTGCGGGCGGTTTCAACCGCTTCGCGCAGGACCATATTGTTCAACAGGGTCCGGGTGATATCCAGGGCTTTGAGCAAGGGGACGCCACTTTGCAGCAGCGTTCCCAGAGTTCGCGAAAAGCGGGCCGTGGCAATAAACAGGTTGAGGCGTCCGTAGAGCGGAATTCTCAGGCTTAAGCGGTCCATTTTCAGCCGTCCTGCCGTGGTGTTCCGATAGCGGCGCAGACCGACCAGAGCCGCTGCGACGCCGATGAGTAGCAACCACCACCAACTGGCCAGGGTTGAGCTGAGGGTGATCAACATCTGGGTTGGCCAGGGGAGTGCCTGTCCCATTTCGGTCAACATGCCGGTGATCTTTGGGACGACGAAAATAAACAGGAAAATCAATACGCCGGTTCCCACCACGGTCATCAGGATGGGGTAAGCCATGGCAGCCTGAATGCGTGATCTGATCCGCGCCTGTTCATCCAGAAAATCGGCCAGACGGTTCAGAACCTGATCCAAGGTGCCGCTGTTTTCTCCGACCTGAATCATGTTGATAAACAGATCAGGAAAGACCCCGCTATGCTCGCCGATAGCTTCAAAAAAAGGAGAGCCCTGGAGAACCTTTTCCCGAATACTCATAAATGTGCTGCTCAGGGTTGACTGATCGGTCTGATCGGCAACCGTGGACAGGACCTCGTCGAGGGGGATGCCGGCCCCGAGCAGGGTTCCGAGTTGCCGGGTTGCCGCCGCCAGCTCAGCGGGAGAAATTTTCCGGCGCAGACTCAGGCGCCGGATTCCGCCGCTTGACGAGGTCGCCGCCATCTCTTTCAGGTCGGTCAGAAAAACTCCCTGCTGGCTGAGTTTCTGCATCACCGCTTTACGGCCGGTGCCGTCAATTTTCCCACTGACCTTGCGTCCCTGACCGTCGAGGCCGGAATACTCAAACAGAGGCAAAATCAGACCTCCTCTTGGGTAACGCGCAGAACTTCTTCGAGGGATGTTTCGCCTTGCAGGGCCTTAGCCAGTCCAGCCGTACGCAACGGCTGCATACCGTTTTTCATGGCTGCTTTGCGAATCGTGGCCGCGTCCTTGTTTTTCAGCAACAGATCCCTGACCTGGTCATCAATGGGCAGCAGCTCATAGATTCCCGTTCGCCCCCAATACCCGATGTTCATGCACTTGTCACAACCACGACCTTTGAAAAAGACCGGGTTGGCCGGCAGCCCTTCGGCACCAAGCTCCCTGAGCAGTTCCCGCGGTGGTTGGTATTCTTCACGACAATGCGGGCAGATCCGCCGCACCAGCCGCTGAGCCATGATGCCGACGACACTGGACGCTGCCAAAAACGGCTCAATGCCCATTTCGACCAGCCGGGTCAGCGCCCCGGCGGCATCGTTGGTATGCAGAGTAGAAAAAACCATGTGGCCGGTCAGGGCCGACTGAATGACGATTTCAGCGGTTTCCTGGTCACGAATCTCGCCGACCATAATGATATCCGGATCCTGGCGCAGGATGGATCTGAGTCCGTTGGCAAAGGTCAGGTTGATCTTGGCATTAACCTGGATCTGGCCGACGCCCGCCAGCTGATACTCGATGGGGTCTTCAACGGTGATAATATTTTTTTCGCGTTGATTAAGCCGGGTCAGGGCTGAGTAAAGCGTAGTCGTTTTGCCCGAGCCGGTGGGGCCAGTGACCAGAAAGACGCCGTGGGATTTGCCGATCATGCCGATAACCTGCTGTAGCAGGTCATCTTTCAGCCCGACTTCTTCCAGTCTCAGCACATTGGAGGTTTTATCGAGCAAACGTAACACCACCCGCTCACCGAAGGCGGTCGGCAGGGTCGAGACCCGCACGTCAATATCGCTACCGGCCACCCTGACCCTGAAGCGGCCATCCTGGGGCAGGCGTTTCTCCGCGATGTTCAACTGGGACATGATCTTGATTCGCGACACGATCCCGGCATGAGCCTTGAGCGGCGGCTGATGAACATCGTAAAGGATACCGTCGATGCGGTAACGAACCTGTAATTCTTTTTCAAAGGGTTCAATGTGAATATCGCTGGCGCGTTCTTTATAACCCTGGGTGATCAGGCTGTTGACAAAGCGGATGATCGGAGCCTCATCCGAGGTATCGAGCAGATCCTCGGGCTCAAGGTTGTGGATCAGGTCCGAGCCGCGATCCCCTTCGATTTCCTCAATGACATCGGAGGTCCCGCCGGCGGTTTTTTCGTAACTGCGATTGATGGCGCGAAGAATTTCCTCGGCTGTTGCCACACAGGGCTCGACAATTGTTCCGGTCAGGGTGGCCAGGTCATTCAGCAAGGAGGAGTCGAGGGGGTCGGCCATGGCCACCAGCAGGCAGTCTTCGGCCCGCTTGATCGGATAGAATTTTTTCTCCTTGGCAAAGCCGATAGGAATCTGTGCGACCAATTCCTCAAGGGCGGTCTGCTCGGGGAGAGTCTGGAAAAACTCAAGATTCTGCTGGGCGGCCAGAGCCGGGCCAGGGTCTCCACTGAGATGGATTTTTTCTTAAGCAGCATTTCCCCCAGCCGCAACCCTTCCTGGCGTTGTTCCTGCAGCGCGGCGTCGATGTCAGCCTGGGTAACGGAAAAATCTGCGTGGAGGATCTCTCCTAATGGGCGCCATTTCGTCATAGCTTTATTTCGCATCCCCGTCGGCTTGGGGTGGGGTGGGGGAATTATTAGGCAAGGCTTCCTGATTAAAAACTTTCGGCAACGCTTTGCGCTGTTCTTCGGTCAATAGCTCTGCAGCTTTGGCCCTGTTTTTCAAGGTGATTTCCGCAACATCATCGGCATCTTTAACAATGGTCGGGGTGATGAAGACCAGCAGGTTCTTTTTTTGTGACGTGGTTGATTTGCTTTTGAACAACCAACCGATGACCGGAATATCGCCGAGTAACGGGACTTTGGTCTCGTTTTTGGTGACCTGATTATTGATCAGTCCTCCAAGAATGATTGTTTTCCTGCTTTGGGCCAGGACTGTATTACGAATGACCCGTTTGGTTAAGGTCGGGCCGTTGGTGTTTGCATCAGAACCCTCTACGACATTAGTGATTTCCTGGTAAATATTTAATCGCACAAGGTTGTCTTCTATGACTTGCGGGGTAAACCGAAGCGTGAGAGCAGCATCCTGGCGTTCTACTGAGACACTGACATTATCTGTATCTGTTCTGTCGGTGATTTTTTCGGTCACAATAGGAACGTTCGATCCAACGATAATTTCAGCTTCCTCGTTGTCAGAGGTCAATAGTCGCGGAGCGGAGAGGATATTCACATCATCGCTTGTTTTGGAAAGATTGATGAGGGCCGAGATTGCAGGAACCGTCATGGGTTGGCCGTCTGGTCCGGTTACGGTGATTGTATTAAATAACCCTCCCAGCAGGATGCCATTGACGCTTTGTTTGAGGAGCCCTTCCGATGATGTCAAACTCCCGAGGGTTGTTTTGCTTCCGGTTCCGGCAAAAATGGCGCTGTCATTACCGACATCAATTGCTCCCGTTAGCGAGGTCCCAAGGGCCTTGGTTGCATCCATTGAGAGTTCCAGGATCATGGCTTCGACATAAACCTGTTTACGCTTGATGTCGAGCTTGCGGATGATGTTCTTGATGGCTGCATAATCTTTTTGCTGGGCATTGATAATCAGGGCGTTGGTCGGCTTGTCCGCCGTAATCGTCACCGGCTGGGAAGAAAGGGCCGATGAGCTATTGTTGGTCGCTGGCGTTTTGGTGCCATCCTTTTGAGTCTGGGCGGACTTGACCCCGGTCAGGATTTCGTTAAGGGTTGCCGCCAGAGTTTCGGCATCGGCGTTCTCCAGGTAATAAACGTTGATGTCCGCTTCCTCTTCGCCGACCTCCTTGTCAAGCAGGGCGACCAAATGTTTGATTTTCGCAAGGTCCTCAGCGTTGGAGACCACGATCAATGAATTGGTGCGGGTGTAAGGGAGGATCTTGCTGCCATTTTCCTGGGTGGTGGAGATCTTCTGGTTGCTGCGCCGACGCGTGGCTGTGGCCTGCTCTTCCAGGATGTCCTGGGCGATTTTTGCCACTTCTTCGGCATTGGCGAATTTAAGCGGGATGACTTCCAGATCACCGGAAGAATCCGGCTTGTCCAGTTTTTTCAGGATTGTGACCATGCGATCAATGGTCGCTGCGGTTTCGGTCAGGATCAGGGTGTTGGTCGGCGCATAGGTGATGATGTTTCCGGTTGCCGGCATGAGCGGCGCCAAAACTGCGGTGGCGACGGTATCGACATCCAGATATTCCAGCCTGACCATGCGGGTGATGAACTGATCACTGGAATTGCTGCGGCCGTTGCTGTAGACCGGCAACCCTTCTTGCCGGGCCGTTTTGGTAGAGACAATTTTATTCACTTTGCCCGAAGGAACAATGGTGTAGCCTTTGACATTCAACACGGTCAGAAACAGTTGATAGGTTTCATCCAGGGTCATGGTTTCCGGGGAGACAATGGTGACTTTCCCCCTGACACTCTCATCATAGAGAAAATTTTTGCCGGTCAGTTCACTGACGGTATTGATCAAGTCGGTCAGTTCGACATCTTTAAAATCAAGAGTGATTCGTTCCTTATCGGCCTGGGCCGAATAGGCCGGTCCGATCAACGGCGGGCACGCCAGCAGCGTCAGTAAGGCAAGCAAAGTCAGGGTGTGGCTCAATTTTATGAAATTCACTTGAGAGGCCTCCTAATCAAGTTCATACGAAAAAGTCATTGCTTCGCCCTTGCGTTCGACGCCGACGGTAATTTGCCGTGCCTCTCGCAACTGCTGAAAAATCTGTAGGGCCGCTTCCGGGCTGTTCAGCGACATGCCGTTGACATTGAGGACCACGTCCCCGCGTTGCAGCCCGAGCTTATTGAGGATCGAGTTGCGGCGGAGTCGGCGGATCATGAAACCGTCTGTTTTCCCGTCGGTAATGCGTGGCTGCATCTGTGCCAGGCGCAATTCCGTGCCCAGGTTGGCGCGGGTGTTTTCAGCGGTTTCGCGAGGCACCACCCAGTGCCCTTTGGCGATCTGATGGATTCCCGAATTTGCATCGCTGGCAGCACTCGCGTTCTCGGCATTGCCTGCTGCGCTGGGGCTGTCGGCCTTCTTGTCCTCAATACTCTGGAGAATTGTAAGCGATTGGTCCGCGTTCCGGATTTTAACGACATTGCGGGCGATCTCTTCAATAGTGCCGCCACCCGGCAGGAGATCCTGCAGATGATACACATCCAGATCCTTATCGATGCCGATCAGCGCCAGGGAATCCGCACCGGCGACAACCGTACCGAACAGGGTCATGTTTTTTCTTGCAATCTGCTGGCGTGTGGCGGCTGCGTCGTCTTGTCCACTCTCTGTCCCCTGGCTCAGGTCCAGAGTCGCTGAGGTAGTCCGACTGGCCGGGTCGAAGATATTGTGGCGCAGGACACTGTTAAGATCCGCAACGCTCATCTGCTGGGCTTCTTTCCGGTCCGCTTTTACGGTTGCGGTCTCAATGGCCGGCAGCGGGTCCATATAGGCTTCCAGCAGAGAACCGCTGAAAATGCCGCAGGCCAGACCCAACAGGGTGAGCAACAGCAGGTTAAGATAGGTGTGATATTTTTGATAAAGCGTAAGCATGCCCGGTCCATACCTTCAGCGCAGTGCGGCAAATTCTTTACAATTACCGGTTTCCGAAATTCGTTTGATGTCCTGCCCCTGCCGTCGTTTTCGGTTCGTCATCATAATCGCTTACCCTGCTTCGATCAAGCAAACCGATTTTTTATTTTCTACCCGCCTGTCTTGCTGCTCCCGCTCGGTCGGGCATGCTGTCGACCATTTTCAATGTGCATCAGTCTCCTGGCGCCTTGAGTCTGAACAATGTATCGTGGAAGCGAAAAACGACCGATTTCTCTCTGATTTCCTGCACCAGAAGGTGGTCTGCCAGGGGCTCTCCTTCACGCAGAATCAATCCGTTAACACGAATCATCCGTCGGGACGCGTCCGGACTATAAAAGTGCAGCGACATGTTCAAAGAGGGGATCTGGCCGCGGAGCGAGGCCGGCAGGTTTTCCAGTAGAGGAATGCTCCGGTTGGCTGCCGGAGGTTCGGCCTGAGTTTGATTGCCGGAGAGCACTCTGTTCTCCGGCGGCGCTGCGACAGGAACCGGGGCTTCCTGGCTTAACAGGCGTTTTGGAATCGGCGCCCTGGGCGCAGCGGGCAGGTTGTGAGCCGGCGGCTGGGCTTCGGTTTGCCGTTGGGGTATGACGATTTCGCTCCGAGCGCTGTTGGCAGCTGCGGAATTTGGTTTTTTCCGGACCGATTGCGCAACGGGTATCCGGCTGGCCGCCGGCGGCACCGCCAAGGGGTTGTTCAATCGGCTTTGGGGCTCCGAGGCCTGAACCACTGGGGATTGTTCAGCCGGCTGCCCGAGCCACCAGCCCAGACCCATAAAAACCAATGCCATCAGCACCAGCAATGGCCAAAATGCAGATTTCCTGCGCGCTTTGCGCTGTGGAGTCAGCAGCTGTTTGCCGATACCCGCAACCGTTTCGTCCGTACGGCTCTCCTCGGATTTTTTAAGCGCGTCAAGAATAAAAGACATCAGTTCGCCTCACTCTGAAACAGCCGCGGGCCGGGTGATTCGATGGCGCGATTGAGGTGAATAATGGTTTTCGGTCCCAACACACCGTCCGGAGTCAGTCCGACCGAAAACTGAAAGCGTTTCAATGTGCCCAACAATTGTCCTTCCAGGGTTTCGCCCTGAGCGTTTGCCGGATACAGCCCAAGGGTGACCAGGGACTGCGCCAGCCACGGAACCACCGCGTCTTGAGCGCCCGGATAAACAATTCCGGAATATTTTTCCGGGGGCTGCCAGAGGATGCGGTATTCGCCGAACCAGCGGGTTTCCAACGCCGCGACATCCAATTCCCGTTGCTGCTTGGCAGCCATGAATTTGCCCCGGTTCTCATCCAGTTGGACCAGCAGGGCGTAGAAAGCGGTCCCCTGGTCATCATAAAGAGTCAGAATGGCCGGGCGGTTCAGTTCCCGCAAGCTGACAATGCTCTCCTGGCGATCATAACACCTGAGGCCGGCAGCCAGGGCGAAGTCGCACGGGGATGTATCATCGGTTGGATACGACAGGCCCCAGAGTGCTGCCAGGTCGGCAAAGGCCTCTGCCGCGCTGTTGGTAAAACCGAACCCCGGCGGCCAGGTTTTGCTGAGTGTTGGTTCTGGCTCTGCCGGTTCAAGCGCTGCCGCGGGAGGGGGGGCGGCTGAAACTGGATGATTTGGTTGGGGGGCAGTTGCGCTTGGGGGTGATGGCTCAACCTGCAGGTGGTTTCTCGGAGCAAACAGACTATAGGCGATTCCGGCTGCTAGAAAAAGCGTAATAAGCACAGTTACTGAAAAGATATGGCGACGATGGTCCGACTGTCGGTCAAACACTTCCCTGCTGGCCTGCTTCACGGTCGCCGCTGTGACGAGCTTTTTTTGTTGGGTATATGCTCCCAAAAGAGAACGGTCGCAAAGCAGATTGATCAGGCGGGGAATGCCCAGACTCTGTTTATGAATCTGTTTGACGGCCTGTTTGTTGAACAGCATCTCTTTGCCACCAGCGGTCTGCAGGCGATGAAAGATATAGCCGGCGATATCGGTTTTGGCCAAGGGGCCGAGATGATAGCGGGCGGTGATGCGCTGGGCTAACTGTCTGAGCTGGGGGCGGTTGATCATCTCTCGTAGTTCCGGCTGGCCCAGTAAGATGATTTGTAGCAGTTTGCGCTTATCTGTCTCCAGGTTGGTGAGCAGGCGCAGTTGTTCCAGCACCTCCACGGCAAGGTTTTGCGCCTCGTCGATAATCAGGACGGTTTTGCGCCCTTTGGCGTTCGTCTCCAGCAGATGCTGGTTGAGGCGATCAACCAGGTTTTTTTTCGATGTCCCGATCGGTCTGGGAATATGCAACTCATCACAGATGGTTTCGAGCAGCTCAGTTTCGGTGATGCGCGGGTTCAGGATAAAGGCCAGGTCAATTGATGGGGGGATCTTGTTGAGCAGGCTTTTGCAAATAGTGGTTTTGCCGGTTCCGACTTCACCGGTCAACAGGACAAACCCCCCTTCGGTTTGCAGACCGTAGAGCAGATGCGCCAAAGCTTCCCGATGGCTGGCGCTCATGAACAGATAGCCGGGGTCCGGGGCGATGGAAAACGGTTTTTCAGTGAGTCCGAAATATTCGGCGTACATTGATTCCCTTAAGTTCCAATTGGTTACAGGAACAAAATAAATAAGAGTTCGGTGATGGTTACGGATTGTTAAGCATACATTTGTCTATGCTGAAAAAAAAGCCCGTAAATAAAACCGGAAAAAGAATTCTCAAAATCAAAAAATATGAATATTTATACATATCTATCGATGAATAAATAATCATCTCCAGCAGTTAGCCAGACGTTTTTTGATTCTATCAACTTTTGTTTGAAATCCATCAAAATAGCCCTTGATCTATAGAAAATATCAGGGTATTTTTCGCACTATCTGTGAGAAAAGAATGTTCGTTCTTAAGAAGGGTCATTCTTTCTATCTTATTTTAATCAGTTTTGCTGAGAGAGGTATTCATTCGTCGATTCTATTCAACATGCGGGTTAATCAACCTGTCAAAACCAAAGGAGGTCATATGTCAGGAAGGATCAAACGAAGCTCTCTGAGAATGGGCGCGTTGTTTCTGCTCGTAATTTCTGCCACGTTGCTGGTCTGGGGCTGTGGCGGTGGGGGAGGAAGCAGCTATGATACCCCCACAGAAACCGACAATGCTCCTACCGGCGGTTCTGCGACAAGCGTTCTTATCGAACCTGCCACACTCAAATCCTGGATGGATGACGGGCTGGTCGGAAATGAGACCGGCTATGGTGAAAAAGTTGTCATCCTCGACTTTCGCTCCACCGGTGCCGAGCGTATCAACGGCGCCTGCCGGGTGGAAGGTGCCGACCTGACTCTGACCCGCTTTGAAGGCGTGGCTGACGCTGCTCCGCTGGTAGCCACCGGGGCGATGATGGATGCGGTCATTCAGCGCCTGGGAATTGATGAAAACACCACCATCGTATTTACCACGGACGGTAGTCCTTATATGGCGACTCGCGCCTACTGGACTTTTCGTTATTGGGGGTTCCCGAAATCCCATCTCAAGCTTCTGAACGGTGGTAATAACGCTTTTGCTGCCGCATATCCCAGCCTGATGAACCAAAATGTCCCGAGCCCGACCCCTTCAACCTATAGTGTACGGAATCTGGCCGGGCTCAATGATGACCTTCGCGCATCGGTCGGTGAAATCATTGAAATCATCAAAACCTTACCTGACTCAACCACGAATATCGTTTTTGACGCCCGGGGTGACGCTTATTATCTTGGCACCAAAGCAACCTCCGGTTTGCTTGGCGGCGATGTCGTCGTAGTCGATGGACACCCGGAAGGCGGCCAATATCTGAGCCAGGGAGAGCTGTTCACTTCGGGTAAATTCAAGACTGCTGACGAGATCCAAGCTCTGTTTGCAGCCAAAGGCTGGGACGCTTCGAAGAAAGCAACTGTGTACTGCACCAGTGGTTACTCGGCAACCCCGTTGTTCTTTGCCCTTGATGCCATTCTGGATGCCGATGTTCAGCTGTTTGACGGTTCTTGGAGCCAGCTCGGCAAATACTCCAATAATTCAGCTGCCGGTGGTGAGTTGCCAGTCAACTCTCCCTGGGCCATCGATATGTACCTGAATGGAGATACCTACACCTACAACAAGGATGTCTACCCCGGCCCACTGACTATCGAAACGCTTAACATCGCTGAAGCGGTTGCACCTCAGACCAGTCCGTTTACCGGGGATGTCTCCACCGATGACAGTGATGTCGTTCAGAGCCAGGTCGAAGCTGCTGACGGTGCTTATGCCGACGGTAGCGGGACCACTATCATTGCCGCTCCCTCCGCGACGGCAACCAGCGGGGTGTTGATTGACTATGCAACCCTGGAAGGCTGGATGGACAGCAACCTGGTCAATGCCGCCAGCGGTGAAAAGGTTGTCATCCTGGATGTCACGACTGCCGATGCCTACGCCGCTGCCCATATTCCCGGAGCCCAGCTCTGGAATGTCAGCGGACAAGCCATTACCCGTACCGAAGGTCCGGCTCCGGCTGTCAACATGGTCTTGGACGGTGCCAGCATGGATGCCAGAATTCAGGCCGCTGGAATTGACGCCAATACCACCGTGGTCATCACATCTTCAGCCAGCGCCACCTATTATCCCAGCCGCGCTTATTTCCTGTTCCGTTACTGGGGCTTCCCCAAAGAGCGCATCAAGGTGCTGAACGGCTATAACGCTGCCTGGCCGCAACCCGAACTGACCACCGCGGTTCCGACCATTACCGCGTCGACCCTGAGCGTGGCCGACCTGAGCCGCGGCGCCCAGCTCGATACCCGTGTATCACTGGCTGAACTGATGGATGCTGTGCGTGATGCGCGTGGCACGGCCATTGATTTCCGCGGTGATAAGAGTGCTACTGGTTCGACCCCTGGCGTATACAGTGATGTGGCCGGCGATTATGTGGTTTTTGAAGGGACCCTGCAAGGTGGAAAAGCTTTCAGCTGGCAGAATTTCAATGTCGATTATGCCAATGGTGATTTCCGGTTTAAATCCGCCACCGAGATTGAAGACGCACTGCAGGCCCTGGGCAGCATGACGCCTTCCATGGATGGTACCTACAGCAATCCGATCTATTCCTATTGCCGGACCGGTTATATTGCTTCGGTCGGTTTCTTTGTCCTGGATGGAATCCTCGGGGTCGATGTCATGACCTATGACGGTTCCTGGAGCCAGTGGGGCAAAATGTCGGCCGACGCCAGCAAAGGTGGGGAATTGGCTGCCGGGACCGTGGATTACTCCGCCTGGGCAACCGACTCCACAACCTATATGAGCGTCATCAACTACAATGCCGATCGGATGAAGCAGATCGAACCTCTCAACCCGGACAGCAGTGCATTGTCACTGACTCCAACCACGGCCAACCAGGTTGAAGATGCTGATTATGAATACCAGTCAACACCACCTGCGGATTCAGGCTCAGGTTCCTCCGATGATGGCGCTCCGACCTCCGGTTCCGGTGATCTGGGTGGCGGCTGCTAGTTCTGATTCAATGACTGTCTCCAGTGGTGTTTCTGCACCACTGGAGCTCTTTTGAAAAAGGAGACTTCAAGTATGACTATGCTCAAGAAAGCAGGTTTGCTTTGTGCAGTTGCAACGGCATTCTGCATGATCGCCGGTAGCGCCCTGGCTGGCCCGATCTGGACTTTCGGCCCTGATGACGAGGGGCTTTTAAAACTCGACTACAAAGGTCAATTCCAGGTGCTGCATCGGGATACCGGCGCCAGTCCTGACGGCGATGGTGATGCCACTGAATTCAACTTCCGCCGTAACCGGCTCGCTCTAATGGGTGCCTGGGGCGATAGTTTCGGCCTCTATGTGCAGACCGAATATTCGGAAGACCGCAACATCCTGCCTTTCGGTGTGTCGGACGGCAGCGATGGCGATTTTGAAATGCTCGACGCGGTCCTGCGCTTCAAATTCAGCAACAGTTTCAACCTCTGGATGGGGAAATTCAAATACAACCTGACCCGGGAAAATCTGGAAGCCTGCGAAATGCCACTGACCCTGGACCGCTCCATCATGATCCGCGCTCCTTTTGTCTCCACCCGGGACAAGGGCGTGGCCGTCTGGGGCAACCTGTTTGAGGATAAATTCCAGTACCGCTTCGATGTCATGAACGGCCGCAATGATTCCGCGTCCTCTCCGGAGTCCAATCCCCGTTTCTCCGGCCGGGTTCACGTGACCCTGCTGGATCCGGAAAAAGGTTACGGCTATCGCGGGACCTACCTGGGTGAAAAGAAAGTCCTGACCATCGGGGCCGCTTATCAGACCGAAGCCGCAGTTGCCTACGCCGGCAATAAAGAAGTCGATTACAGTGCCTGGACCGTGGACCTTTTTGCCGAATACCCGATTGAAGACGTGGGGACATTCACCTTGTCGGGTGCCTATGTCGAATATGACATGGACGATGCTTACAAAAATGGCACTCCGGATACTGACGTGACCGGGCTCAACGGCGAGAAGAACGGCGGTTACGTCAAGGTCGGTTACCTGCTGCCGAACTTGCCTCTGCAACTGTTTGCCCGCGCTGAGGGCTGGTCATTCGCCAAGCTGAATGATGTCTACGACCAGGAAGTTGATGTCATGGGGCTCGGTTTCAACTATTACCTGCGCGGCCAGAATCTGAAAGTGACGGTTGAGTATTCGACTCTCGACTACGACAAGGAAGAATCCGTCGAGGATTTCGAAACCATCGTCGGTCAGGTTCAGGTCATCTTCTAACCTGTATCATCTGCTGGTTGGAGTCAGCGGTGCAGTTAATCGTGCTGCTGACTCCAGTGAAACAACCGAAAGGAGAATGTTCATGAAAAAACTGTTGGTTCTGGTTCTTGCTTGTTTGTTGGCGGTGAGTTTTTCTGGGCTTGTTTTTGCGGCGGACTACAAAGGCAAAGTGACTGCTGTTGACGGCAAAATGGTCACCATCAAAATCACCAAAGGCAAGGCCAGGGATTTTTCCGTTGGTGACAAAATCAAAATCGAAACCAAAGACGGCGCTCCGAAAAAAGGCGGCGGCTCCATGTTGCAAGGCTGCTGAATTTCAGTCGGACGGAACGGATGCCCGGTCGTATGCAGCTGCCCAGGCGACCGGGCCGGTGCGGTTGGCTGCCATTGGTCCAGAAGCGGAGCACAACTGGTGGTAGATCGCCTGGCGGCTCAAAGCTGAGGACGCAGAACCGATGGCTGTTACCCGGGTTGATATTGTGAGGTCGAAAGCAGCAGGTTTTCCCTGCGCATGCTTGGAAACGTCCCCGACTGAACTTCTTCAATAACCTGTTAGGAGGGGCACAGGTGGAACGGTACTTGTTCGCCGGAATGAACCCCTGCTGGAAAATGTGGTCGGATAATGGCAATAGCGATGGAAAAACCGGTTGATAACGCTTGCACCAGGCTCGCGGAGATTTTGCGTTTTTTGGCTGCGGCCATGGAATATCCACAGCGGTCCTGGCTGACGCCCCCATATTGGGCCGCTCTGGAAGGACTCCTGGACGAGATCGGCAGCAATTCTGCTGATGCAATGCTCCCTTCTTACCCGGCGTCCCCGGAACAGTTTGAATGTCTCCAGGTTGAGCATACCCGCCTGTTTATCAACGCCGTTCCTCATGTGATCGCTCCGCCGTACGGCTCGGTTTATCTCGACGGAGACGGGATGCTCTATGGCGCCAGCGCTGAGCGGGCCAAAGCGTTTTACCGGCAGGAAAATTTCGGGCTGCGGGGCAGTCATGATATCCCCGATTATCTGGGGCATGAATTGCGTTTTGTTGCCCTGCTGCTGGAACAGGGCAGGGAAGAGGCGGCGGAGCTTTTTCTCCGGCAGTGTTTCCGCCCGTGGTTTGGCAGCTTTTATCAGCGTGTCAGTCGTGAAAGCAGGCACCCCTATTATGTCGTCCTGGTTTCGTTGATCGACTTTTTTACCAAGGAGGAAGAAGACCATGGCAGTTAAGATGACCCGCCGCAGATTTCTGCAATCGACCGGCTGTGCTGCGGCCGTACTTCCGTTTGCCAATCTGGTCAAAGCGGACGACTCTTTTGTGAAATATCCGTATGTCTCTCCGGGCAGTATGGCAGGGACACAGACCGTGACTGGCGGTATTTGCGAAATGTGTTTCTGGCGCTGTCAGGTGGTCGGCAAGGTTCGGGACGGCAAACTGGTCAAGCTGGAAGGGAATCCCAAAAGTATCGATAATGGAAAGAGCCTTTGTGCTCGTGGTAATGCCGGGGTCAAGCTTCTTTACGATCCCGATCGTCTCAAGTATCCCTTGAAAAATATTGGTAAACGGGGCGCTCCGAAATGGAAACGGATCTCCTGGGATGAAGCTCTTGATGAGTGCGCAACCCGGCTCAAAGCCACCATTGATAAATACGGACCGCAGGGGATAACCATTTTTCCCCATGGTTCTTCGGCTGTTTATCCCATGCACTTTTTTGAGCATGTCGTCGGCACGCCGAACAATTCCGAAGCCTCCTTCTTCCAATGCCGCGGCGCGCGTGACCTGGCTTATCTGGCCACCCTGGGCGTGCCGGCCGGGGAAGAGGTGGATATGCCCAACGCCAAGGTGATTTTCCTGCTTGGCAGCCACCTGGGGGAAAATGTCCATGTCTCCCATCTGAAGCGTTATCTGAAAGGCTTGGAAAACGGTGCCAAGCTGATCGTCGTTGATCCCCGTTTTTCGGCCGCCGCCGCCAAGGCGGATGTCTGGGTCAAGATCAAACCGGGCACCGACACGGCTTTTCTGCTCGCAATCATGAATTACTTGGCCGAAAACGAAAAATACAATGTCGAATATGTGGATGATAATGGCGACGGGTTTGACGATTTCTGTGAAGGAATAGCCCACGCCAGCCTGAGCTGGGCGGCCAAAATCTGTGATGTGCCCGAGGCACAGATCAAGCAGGTTGCCGATATGCTGTCCGCCGATATGCCGCATGTCGCTATTCACCCGGGCCGGCATACCAGCTGGTATGGTGACGACTTCCAGCGTGAGCGAGCCATGGCCTGTCTGACCGGGATGCTTGGTGCTATCGGCACGGTGGGCGGTTTTGTTCGCCCTATCGGGCCTAAAGTTGGGCGGTTCGGCTGGCCCAAACCAATGAAAGAGCATGCCGAAGAATATTCTTTACGGCGGTTGGCAAACGTTCACAAGTTTTCACCACCCGGAACTCCGACCGATCTGATTCGTAACGCCGCCTTGAGCGGTCAGCCTTATCCGATCAAAGCCATGGTGACCTGGGGTCAGAACCCGATTCAGACGGTACCGAATCAGGCTCAGACTATCGCCATGCTGGAGCAGATGGATTTTGTTCTGGTCTGCGACGTGATGCCGACCGATATCACCATGTACGCAGATATCCTGTTGCCCGAGGTCTCCTATCTGGAGCGCTACGATTACATCAAACGTGGCACCCAGTGGGATTTTGCCGAGGAACATCAGCAGTATATCGCCGCTCGCATGCCGCTGGTTGCTCCTGAAACCAAGGATCATGAACGCAAGGATTCGGTCTGGATAACCAACGAACTGGCCAAACGCATGGGTTACGGTGAACACATCAAGACCAAGACGGCCGAGGAGATGGTCGATATCATGCTGGCCGGAGCTGAGCCGCCGCTGTCCCTCAAGCAGCTGCGTGCCGAAGACGGCATCCATCTCCAGGAAGGGGAAGACCCCTATGATGTGGAACTGGACGTCGTTTTTTACAGCGACGCTCTGGAAGAGGCCGGCTATCCACCAGTGCCAACCTATACCGAGGTTCCGCAACCGCCTGCCGGCTATGCCCGCCTGGTTTACGGGCGGCTGCCGGTGCATACCTTTAATCGGACCCAGAACAATGTCTGGCTGCACCAGGAATCGACTCTCAACCCGGTTTGGCTGAACGAACAGAGCGCCAAGAAAATGGGCCTGAAAGATGGGGACATGGTGGAATTAGTCAATGACCAAGGGGTGAAATCGCGGACTGCGACAGTAGTCAAGGTCACTCCGGGGATCCGCTCCGATACGGTCTACATGGCCCATGGCTATGGCTCCATGAATCCGGCGCTGACGGTCGGGGTCGGAGCCGGGGTGGATGATCAGAGCCTGATCAGCAATCCGTCCATCGATCCAGAGACCGGAACCCACGGCATGCGGAACAACTTTGTCCGCTTTATCAAAGACGGCAAGGAACTGTCCATCCCCGCCTGAGCAGATTCCTTTCGCAGGGAGGATAGGTTGGATTCGTTTTTCAGACCAGATGGAGGAAACTCGTGAGCCAATATGGAATGATTATAGATCTGAACAGATGCGTCGGTTGTCATGCCTGTTCGGTTGCCTGTCGAGCGGAATGGAATGTCCCGATCGGCAAAGATTCGGAAGACCGGGTCCGCCGGCGCAGTTGGGTGGAGCGCCTCGGGCCGACTGAAACCCCTAAGGGGTTGGCCTATACTTATTATCCGGGCCTGTGTAATCATTGTGACAAGCCGTCCTGCGTCGAGGTTTGCCCGGCCGATACGGTCAGCATGACGTTTACCGGCAAAGACGGCACGACCAAGACCATGGATGTGGCAGCGACCTGGAAGGACCCCTTTGACGGCAGTGTCCAGATCGACAAGGAGCGTTGTATCGGCTGCGGTGCTTGTGCCGAAGCCTGTCCCTATACGGCCCGCTATATGAATGAAGATGGTGACGAGCCCAAAGCGGACAAGTGCACGTTCTGTGTTGAGCGGATTGCCCTGGGCGGGGAACCGGCCTGTGTGCAAACTTGCCTGGCCGGAGCGCGGATCTTCGGCGATGTGAGTGATCCGGATTCAGCAGTATCGGCCTATATCAAAAAAGGCGCGGTGCGGTTGGAATCAGCAGCGGTCAAACTTGGACCCAATGTGCGCTATTTCGGCAAAGAGCGCGATCTTTATCTGCTGGATAAAACCTCGACACCGCAGGAATTGGCCCAGATCAATCAGCGCCGCCTGCTCATGGCCCATCTGTCCAAAAAGACCTCCCGGCATCTGCAGGGCATGGGGCTGTTGGGGATGGCCGCGTTATGGATGAAGTCAAAAGAGCAGGATTCTGATCGGACTGAATAGTCCGGATGGGCTTTCCGGCCATAAACCGCTCGCCGGTATCGGTGAGCGGTTTTTCTTTGTCCTGTCCCAGTCAGAAAAAAGTGCGGTCACTGTGTAGGGGTGTTTTTCGTGAAGGCGATCCGTGCTAGACTGCGCTGGATCCTGCCCTTGTATTGAACGTTCATCCCTGATTTTATCGCTTGCCAGAAGCATGTGAGATGCCGATCGTAGTCATGAAACCAGCGGGACTGACATATCTGTTGTGGGCTATCCTCAGCCTGCTTTTGGCCGGTTGTCGCGGCCCGGTCGGCGACGGTTCGACCTGTGTCCAATGTCATCAGGGGCTTGAACTGACCTCAGCGTCTCACCTGGAATGTGTTTCCTGTCATGGCGGTGACCCCACGGCCCAGGAAGAAAAAGCCTCCCACCGGACCATGTTCGGGCCGAAAAACCCGGCTGATCCAGCCCACTGGGAGAAAACCTGTGGCAGCTGCCATCCTTACCAGTTGGAGCGGGTTCAGGGCAACCTGATGTACACCAACACCGGCATGATCAAAAATATCCAGAAAACCTGGGAAGGCGAGGATGGAACGCTCTATGCGACCCGCAGTGAAGCGGTGCATGACGCGGCCGGGTTGCCGCTGGACCTGGCGAATGTTACCGAACTGGATAACCTGTCCGGCGAGCTGTACCGGAAATTCTGTGCGGTCTGCCATGTCGGCATCGATATGAACCGGGTGTGGAGCGGCAGTCACGCCTCCGGTTGCGCGGCCTGCCATTTCCCCTATAACGATAATGCCACCTACCAGGGGAACGATGCCACGGTCAAGGGGAAGTGGCCCCATTCGGCCAGTCACGAGATGGCCGTGCTGCCGGACAATCAGGTCTGTGTGCGCTGTCATAATCGCAGCGGCCGGATCGCTCTTTCCTACCAGGGGTGGAACGACGGAAACAACAGCTTGGTTCCGACCGCTGGGGGCGGTCCCGGGCCGAAGATTATCGGCGGGGTTCGCAATGTGACACGGATTCAAGCCGATATCCACCATGAAAAAGGGCTTGAGTGCATTGATTGCCACACCTCGCGCGATGTCATGGGGGACGGCTATGCCTATGAAAATATGTACCTGCAGACCGAGATCGCCTGCGAAGATTGTCACGGTTCAGCCCGACAGCGGCCGCGGAGCGAACCGATCAGTCGGGAAAATGACGAGGTTCTGCGCGAATCGGCCCATTATCAGCAGCCCATGAAGCAGGGGGATGAGATGGTCCTGACCGGCAAAGGGCGCAAATATTCCAATGTTTTTGTGGCTGACGGTAAGGTCTGGCTGCAGGGCAAGCGGGACGGCAAGCTCCGGGAAAGCAAGGTGATCACCGGGACCCCGGAACACAACATCGTCGGTCACGAACGGATGGAGTGCTATGCCTGCCATTCCCGGAGCGTCGCGCAATGCTACGGCTGCCACACCCAATATGATCAGCGTGAACTGGGGACCGATTTCATCAAAGGGGTGAAAACTCCGGGCCGGTTCAGTGAAACCGAAGATTATCGGATGCTCTATCCCTTTCCGCTGGCCCTCAATCAACGTGGCAAGGTGTCCACAGTCACCCCCGGCTGTCAGACCTTTGTGACGGTGATCGACCAGCAGGGGAACAAGTCGCTGGATGAATATGTCGCCCTTTATAACGGTCGCCAGCAATTGCGCTTTGCCCCATTTTTCGGCCACAATACCGGAACCCAGGCCATCGGTTGCGCCGAATGTCATGCCAATCCGGCGTTCCTCGGCTTTGGTCAGCACGTGGTTAGCGCCGACAGTATCGAAGCGACTATGCTTTGTGAAAAATCGGCTGAAAAACCGCTCGATGGCTATGTCACCATGAACGCGGGTCAGGTCAAGGCTTTTTCCGCCATTACCCGGGAGGGTTCGCGGCCGTTTAATACCCGGGAAGTGAACAAAATTCTCGCGGTCAACCTGTGTCTGGTCTGCCACAATGACCCCAAAGATCCAATTTATCAGAAGGAACTGGATTACGATGCGTTGGACAGTTGTCTTAAGCGTACTGCTGTTCAGCCTTGAGCTGAGTGGGGGCGTGCCGGCTTTCGCAGCCCAGGTTCAGGTGAGCGGCGTGCATGCCGGACTGGCCTGTGCTGCCTGCCACGGTTCCGGCTCGGAGCGCTTGGCGCAACCATCATCTCTGGCCACCAGCGCCGCGGGCTGTACCGGTTGCCATCAGGGCTATGGGCAGATTTTTGACCAGGCGATGACCGCGCGGGGGGCTGAAAAGCACTTTGCCGACACTGCCTTTCACGGACTGGATGACAATTTTTTTGCCAATAACTGCACCAGTTGCCATGTTTCCGACTGTCTGGATTGCCATGGCGGAGATGGTCACAAAATCAGCGCTGCGACCCAGCAACAGTGCCTGTCCTGCCATAAAGGCTATTTTGTCGGCCCGGAATATCTCGGCAAGGCGCCCCGCGAAGACCATCCCCGCTATCAGCGCGGTCCAGAGTTGCAGGGGGAACTCTATCTCAAAATGCGCCCCGACCTGCATGCCGAAGCCGGCCTGCAATGTCAGGACTGCCATACCATGGCAAGCCTGATTGCCGGACACAAGAGCGCGCAAAGCTGCCGGGATTGTCATCAGCCGGATCCACAGGTGATCGAACACGGCATCGCCGCCCATCTGGAAAAGCTGGAATGCTATGCCTGCCATTCCGCCTGGGCGGCGCAGGAATATGGTACCTTTTATCTACGCATCGGCAAGGACAACGAGGACAAGATTGAACAGTTTCATGTGGCTGAGCCGTTGACGGGCGATTACCTGACCCGGGTCTATCTACGCAAGCAGGACGCTCCGCCGCTCGGCCTCAATGCGCGTGGCCGGGTCAGCCCGATCCGACCGGAGTTTATCGCCTATTATTCCGATTTGCGCGAGGCTTCCAGCGGGGTGGAGAACCGCCTGCTGAGCGCGCAGTGGAAGGCTTTTTTTCCTCATACTGTCCGCCGCGGCAGCGTCATGTGCGACAGCTGTCATGACGACCGGCGACGTTATCTGCTGGAACCTGAAGATGACCGGGTTTATCGTATCGATCTGGATGGAATGACTTTGCCCTCGTTCTGGAACCAGCAGGGGCAGCAGGTCAGTAACGGGGCTTTTATCAGTCCGCAACAATTTTCAGAGCTCAATAAAAAGGATGGCCCCTATACCAGGGCCTATGTGAAACGATGGCAAAAATTGCTCGGTCGCGGCGCAGATTCCTCACCGCAATAGCCTTGCTCGGGGGGCTGGGAGCGCTGTGGCGTTTTCTGGTGCCGGGTCGGAAAGTGCGCCGCCAAACACTGCTGGAAGTCCAAAAAAATACCATTCCATTACGCGGGGCGCTGGTCTTCAAACGGTCGCGGGTGGCGGTGATTCGCGGCGAAGATGATGTCTACGCGTTGAGCCTGGTCTGCACCCATTTGGGCTGTACCGTCAATGTGACCGCTGAAAATCTGATCTGCCCTTGCCACGGCAGCGTTTTCGATCGTGCCGGGAACGTTATCAAAGGGCCGGCGGAGCGCCCGCTGCCCCGACTTACTGTTGAAGAGCGCGGCAACAAACTGGTCGTTCTGATATGAAAAAGGAAGACGATTTCGTTAAAGAGTTCATCAAGCACCTGTTTCCGCGCGTGGTGCTGCGCCGGAACCTGAAGCTGTCCTATACTTTTTGTTTGGGCGGGCTGGCCTTTACCGCTTTTTTGCTGTTGATTCTGACCGGTGCGCTGCTGATTTTTCACTATCAACCCTCCGCCGACCGGGCTTTTGCGTCGATCCTTTATATTGAAAACCAGGTTCCGGGCGGCTGGTACATCCGCAATCTGCACCGGCTGGCCTCCAACATCTTTCTGGTGCTGATCTTTCTGCATACGCTGCGGGTGTTGCTGACCGGGGCCTTTCGCAAACCCCGCGAGCTCAACTGGGTGATCGGCTTCGGGCTGCTTTGCCTGGCCCTGTTCGAAGGCTATACGGGTTATCTGCTGCCCTTGGACCAGTTGGCGCTCTGGGCAACCCAGACCGGGATGAACCTGCTCGCCACTCTGCCGTTCGGCGAGCTGCTGCGTAATTTCCTGGTGCCGGACGATATCGGGCAGCCGTTATCACTGGTGCGCTTTTATGTTCTGCATATCGCGGTGCTTCCATTGTGCATGTTGATTCTCTGCAGTTTGCATTTTTATCGCATTCGCAAAGACAAGGGGGTGTTGCCGTACCTATGAGCGATTATCTCAAATCCTCTCCCTACTTTTTTCGCATTATCAAGATTGCCTTTGTGGTGCTGGCGATTGTGCTGCTGGTGCTGGCGGTTTTTATTCCGGCACCGCTGCAGGGACCGGCGGATATCAGCCGGGTGCCCAATCCGTCCAAATCGGCCTGGTTTCTGATGTGGACCCAGGAACTGGTCAGCTATTCCAGTTTGATGGTCTACCTGATCCTAGCGCTGGGGCTGTTTTTTCTGGTGCTGCCCTGGTTACCCTGTAGCAGACCGGCGGAGCGGGCCCGCTGGTTTCCGCGTGATCAGCGCCTCGTCAATGTGCTTACTGTGCTGAGCTTTGTGGGAATCGTCCTGCTGACGGTTATTGCCATGTTTTTTCGGGGTGAAAATTGGTCCTTCGTCTTCTGATCCCGCTGCTCATGGTTGTTGTTGGCGTGGCTGCGGCAGATCTGCCCAAACCAGCTGAGGGCGGCAATCATTGTCTGGACTGTCATCCGGTTCATTACCCGGAGCGCGGCACCTGTACCGACTGCCATCGCGGCTTTGCCGGGACCAAACGGCTCAATATCGCTCACCAGGGGCTGCTCGCGGCCCGCTATGCAGCTTTTACCCTGCCGGAACATCCGCTTGCGATCAGTGGTCGCCAACTACTCAAGGATTATGCCTGCCGCCGTTGTCATCGCAGCGGTGATCAGGGCAACCTGCTGGCCGCCGATCTGGATCTGGCCCAGCAGACCAGACGTCCGGAAGAATTGGAAGAAAGTATCCGCAATCCGGTCCTGTTCATGCCTGAATTTCATTTTTACGAAAGCCAGCGTATCGCCCTGGTCAATGCCATTCTAGAGGGCGGCCAGACTGTGACTCCGTCGGAGCAGGAACAGCCGACCGTGGTGCACTTTGAAGGGGCAGAAGTGACCCGCGAGTTTCAGTTTGAAAAACACTGTGGAGGATGTCATCGTGCTCTGACCGCCCGGTTTGGCGGTTTGGGGCATGGCCTCATCGGACCGAACCTGTCGGGGATTTTTTCTGAGTTTTATCCGCAGAGTTTCGGCGACAAACCGCAGCGCTGGACTGTGGAAAACCTGGAGAAATGGTTGAAAAATCCCCGCAAGGTCAGGACGTTTGCGCAAATGCCGCCCCTGGAATTGAAACTGGACGAGTTCAAACGGATCTGTGCGGAGTTGCAGCATATTCCGCCGGAAGATCCCGGTGCGGCTGTTCAATAGCCGCTGTCGGCCGCGTCTCCCCAATGCTCAACCCCCCAGGATTGGAATTTTGGCAACCAGGGCGAACGATTTTTTCGGGGCAGCGGCTCTTGTGTTTCGCTGGTTGAACTGGTTTGAGGGGTGGCTTTTTCCGCAGGCGGAGGATTAATCTTCGCTGCCGATTGGGTCGCATCGCTAGCAACACTCTGGTCGGTTGAGGAGGAAGGTGCTGGCGGCATGGGCGGGGTTGCAGCCTCTGGCCGCTGAGCCACCGGAGGAGCAGTTACCACAGCGCTGGCCGGTGCAGGGGAGACTCCCTGCTGGGCGGCAATATCCTGGCGGAGTTCAGCAAAGGCCTCTTTCACGCCGTTTGCGGGAACGGGTTGATCGACACCATTGGGGTAAAAATAATCGATGGCGGTGACGATCGTCCGGTTCTGCGGATTGAGAAATTCGATGTGCAGACTGTGCAAGCGGGTGACAATCTTGCTCTCTGCAGTCAGGTCAGGCCCCGCCACGGTGGTGAACCGGACCAGCAGATCGGCTTTATCTCCTGGGCCCGCCGGTTTGAAGCCGAGATCAGCCAATTCAGCTTTGATGAGCGGGGTCAGCTGCCACGGGTCCGCGGCAGGTGCTTCAAGGCTGACCAGCGAAACCTGCCGCCAGTCGACTCTGGTGGTTCCGGCGACCTGAACGGCCGAACAGCCACTCAGCAGAAGAATAAGCAAAGTGCAACCGGTAGTGATGCGCTGGAAAATGCTCATGTCCGCTCCTTGTCACCACTGTTTTGTGTGGTGAGCCGCGTTGAGGTTTATTCCGGAGCTTTTGTCCGCAACTTTGAATATCTCAGAATGATCTGCAAGGCCTAACTGCACGGGACCTCGCCAAAATTGAGCTGTGCTGGTCATGGGCTGACAACCTCTGCCCCGAGTCCGACCGACCACCTGGACAGTCCGTCGGAGCGGTTGGTTCCCGTTGCCTATCATAATGGGATTGCGTCAGGAATACCAGGATTATAGGCCGCTGACGCGAGGGTTCGGAGAGTTTCAGAGCTGTTTGGGGATCGGCTGATAGTTTCTCAACGTTTTCAGTGAATTTTTGTTATGATTCCCAGAGAAACCGGTAGTCGGTTTCTCTTTTATTGAGACAAATAACCGAAAATTGATTCGATTTTATTCCATCTGTTATGGCCATTTCTAAAGAACATAATTCCAAACATCTGCCCGCCGTTGCCCCGGATATTATCCTGGTCTATTGGGGTCACGGGGGCTGGCAGGTTCATCGTCTGTCTGAACGTCTCGCCGCCTGGCTTGGGGTCGATCTGCTTGAAGCCCGCGGCCGGGCAGTGGATGCCCTGTTCCCTGACGCAGTCCCTGCTTTGACTGAATTGGTGGATGATGTCCTGACCCATGGCCGGGATCTGGCCGGGATCAAGCTACGGATTCGGCCTGACCAGCCGGAATTCCTGGCCGATATTCAGTTTGCCGGTTTGACCGAAGATTACCTGGGCCGGTTGGTCCGCATCAGTCTGCGTACGGAAACCCTGGCGAGCAGGCAGGAAACCAAGTTTCGGAACCTGGTCGGGGTCAGTCCGGCGATGCGGGAGGTGTTTCGTAAAATCCGCCTGTATGCGGCTTCGGACGCGGCCGTGATCATCACCGGGGAGACCGGTGCCGGCAAAGAACTGGTTGCCGAGGCTTTGCACCAGGAAAGTCCCCGCCATCACAAACCCTTTGCGGCACTGAACTGTACGGCCATCAGTGAACAGCTGCTCGAGTCCGAGCTGTTTGGCCATGAACGGGGGGCTTTTACCGGCGCGCTGCGGGAGCATCGCGGCTATTTTGAACGGGCCGACGGGGGCACTCTGTTTCTCGATGAGATCGGCGATATGCCCATGGCGACCCAGAGTAAATTGTTGCGGGTGCTGGAAGATGGCAAGGTCCAGCGCGTCGGTAGCGAAAGCAGCCGGCAGGTCGATGTGCGCTTTATCGGTGCGACCAATGTGCCGCTGGAACAGGCTGTTGCCGAAAAACGCTTTCGAGCCGATCTCTATCACCGGTTGGCGGTATTGCGGATTCATCTGCCGCCGTTACGGGAACGCCCCGAGGATATCCCGCTATTGGCGGAGATGTTTCTGGCCCGCTTCAATGCCCATTATGGCAAGGGGGCCAAGCGCCTGACTAGCGAAGCGGTCAGATTGCTGCAGTCGTATCTATGGCCCGGCAATGTGCGCGAGTTGCGCAATGTCATCGAACGGGTGGTGATTGAAACCGAAACTGAAGCAATCAGTGCCCGCGCTTTCACCGAATGGATTCGTGAACGACAACAGTTTTCCCGCGCCGTGGCCGAATCGGTGACCCCGGCATCCCAGCGTCATCTGCCCATGGTTGTTCCCTATACTCATCACGAAGCGGTTCCCGTCTATACTCAGGGCAACGACCACGCTGTTTCAAACGGGGGCGGTCATCGTCCGCCGCTGAACGAGGAGAATATCCGTCAGGCTTTTCAGGCCGCGGCCGGTAACCTGTCCGAGGCGGCGAGGATTCTGGGCGTGCACCGGGCAACCCTGTACCGGCATCTCGAGCGGTTGAAACTGAGCCGTGAGGAACTGACCGAGTAATCTTCCTTTTTTATTTCCTGAATCTGGCCGCGTGCCACACACCACCGGGGGCTGCCCTTTCTGTTGTTTCCAGGACACGAGGACACGGGCCTGGCAAAGTTCAGGCCCAACCTCAGCCTGCTGCTCCCTGCTTATCCGCCCTGAGCGTCCCGTATCCGTCTCTGCGACGTCGCAGTTGTTGCATTGGCAAGGCCCGTGCGACAGCTGCAACGTCGCCGCCTTTCTTCTTCTGATGGCTTTTTCTTTGTAAAAATCATTAAAAAACCAAAGGTTATGTCTTGTATTCGCGGTTGGCACTGGATTTGTAATGAAGCCATAGCAGCAAGGCAACCCATACGAAAATAACCCACAGAGGAGGAAAACATATGTTCGCATTACAATTTGTCAACGAAATGGACAGCATGCAACGGGAAATGAATCGGCTTTTTCGCCATACCGGCCTGAAGGGCAGCAACCATCCCAGTCCCGCAGTCGGCCTGCTTAGAGCCGAGGATAAAGGTGCCGCCTTTGTCGTTGAAGCGGCGCTGCCCGGACTCGATCCGGAGCAACTGAGCATTGACGTGCTTGGCCGTAAACTGACTATCTCCGGTCGCTTCCATGATAATCAGCCTGCCGGCGAGGACGTCCGCTGGTATCGTAAAGAACGTCGCAGCGGTGCCTTTGAACAGTCGCTGACCTTGGCAACGGAGCTTGATACAGAAAAGGTCGAGGCCGAATATAAGCACGGTATTCTCAGAATTGATTTGCCCAAGGCCGCGGCGGCAGTTCCGAAAAAAATCGCCGTCAATGTTGCCTGACCCAGTTGCAGCCAAATCAGTTCAATAACGAATTTTTCGAGGAGCAAAAACCATGAGTGACAAAGAGATGATGAAACAGGAACTTGATTCCGTTGAAAAGATAAATCAGGCAAAACCGTTGCATTGGGCCACCCCGGCAGTGGATATCTATGAGACTGCTGATGAACTGGTGGTGTTGGCCGACCTGCCCGGAGTGCAGGAAAGCGCTTTGCAACTGGAAGTTTCCCGCGGGGTGTTGACCCTGGAGGCAGCGGTGGAAGCCGCTGAAGACCAGAGACAATATGGCTATTACCGGCAGTTTCAGCTCTCCGAGCGGATTATCGCTGACGCCGGCGAGGCTGCCTTGAAAGATGGGGTCCTCACCCTGCGGTTACCGAAAAGCGCTGCGGCCAAACCGAAACGGATTGCCGTCAAAACCCTGCATTGATGTCGTGGGGGCAAACAGGTCCGGAATGGACTTTGTCAGCACACCAAGCCAGGGTCGACAGACCCTGGCTTTTTACCGCGAACCGCCAGCCAGGCGTTATACTATAAATGCATACCCGGCGGCTCTCTCAGCTACTCGGGATGATCGGCCGAGCAGGCTGTTTTTAATAAAATCAGGCGAAACAAGGAGTGATGAAAAATGGACATGAATAAAACGACCCAGAAAGTTCAGGATGCCCTGCAGGCTGCTCAGGCTCACGCCCTGCGCCTTGGCCATGTCGAAATTGACGGTGAACATCTGCTGCTGGCGCTTTTTGACCAGCAGGAAGGTCTTGCTCCGCGCCTGTTACAAAAGATGAATATCGCTGTTCCCGATGTTGTCGACGGGCTGCGCAAAGAGCTCGAAAATCGGCCGCGGATGGGTGGCCCAGGGGCCGACAGCTCAAAACTGTACGCCAGTCGCCGGCTCAGCAACCTTTTGCTGCAAGCCGAAAACGAGGCCAAACAGCTGAAGGATGACTATGTTAGCGTTGAACATATTATGCTGGCCGCAGTCGCCGAAGGGGAGCGGACCGCATCTGGGCGGCTGCTTAAAAAACTGCATGTTGATCGCGATAAACTGCTGCAGGCCCTGACCCAGGTCCGCGGCAATCAGCGGGTGACCAGCCAGGATCCGGAGTCGACCTACGAGGCCCTGGCCAAATATGGTCGCGACCTGGTTGAAGAGGTCAAAAAAGGCAAGCTTGATCCGGTCATTGGCCGTGACGAAGAAATTCGCCGGGTGATCCGGATCCTCTCGCGCAAGACCAAGAACAACCCAGTGCTCATCGGTGAGCCGGGGGTTGGTAAAACCGCCATTGTCGAGGGACTCGCCCACCGGATTGTGCGCGGTGACGTTCCCGAAGGGCTCAAGGGGAAAACGGTTTTTTCTCTCGATATGAGCGCGCTGGTAGCCGGTGCAAAATATCGAGGTGAATTTGAGGAACGTCTGAAAGCGGTGCTGAAAGAGATTCATGACAGTAACGGGCGGATCCTGCTCTTTATCGACGAACTGCATACTATTGTCGGGACCGGCAAGAGCGACGGAGCCATCGACGCCGGCAACATGCTCAAACCGATGCTGGCGCGGGGTGAACTGCACTGTATCGGCGCCACGACCCTGGACGAATATCGCCAATACCTGGAAAAAGACCCGGCTCTGGAACGGCGCTTTCAGCCGGTCATGGTTCAACAGCCGAACGTTGAGGCCACGATCAGTATCCTGCGCGGACTCAAAGAGCGCTTCGAGGTCTATCATGGGGTCAAGATTCAGGATAACGCCCTGGTTGCTGCCGCAGAATTGAGCCATCGCTATATCGCCGATCGGTTTTTGCCGGACAAGGCCATCGACCTAGTTGATGAGGCCTGTGCGACGATTCGAACCGAGATCGATTCCATGCCTGCCGAACTGGACGCGATTACCCGCCGCCTGATGCAACTGGAAATTGAAGAGGCGGCCCTGAAAAAGGAAAAAGACCCGGCCAGCAAGGAACGCTTGGCGGTGCTGCAGAAAGAGCTGGCCGAATTGAAAGGAAACGAACAGATCCTGGCTGCCCAGTGGCAGCTTGAAAAGGGTGGCATCCGTTCGGTTCAACAACTGCGTGAAGAGATTGAAAAGGTGCGCCTGGCCATCGGCGAGGCGGAACGCAGCTATGATCTGAACCGGGCTGCGGAACTCAAACATGGCCGGTTGCCGGAACTGGAAAGGCAGCTGCGCCAGGAAGAGGACACGCTGCAAAGTGCCGATGCGCAAGCCAAATTGTTGCGGGAAGAAGTGACCGATGATGAGATTGCTGAAATCGTTTCCCGTTGGACAGGAATTCCGGTCACACGTCTGGTTGAGAGCGAGCGGGACAAACTGCTGAAGCTCGATCAGATCCTGCATCAGCGGGTTATCGGTCAGGATGAAGCGGTACAGCGGGTAGCCGATGCGGTGATCAGAGCACGAGCCGGCATCAAGGATCCGCGCCGGCCCATCGGTTCCTTTATCTTTCTCGGTCCGACCGGGGTCGGAAAGACCGAGCTGGCCCGCGCCTTGGCCGAGGCCCTGTTTGATAGCGAGGACAACCTGATTCGTATCGATATGTCGGAATACATGGAAAAGCATGCCGTCAGTCGACTGTTGGGAGCCCCTCCCGGCTATGTCGGCTATGAAGAGGGTGGCCAGCTGACCGAGGCAGTGCGGAGGCAGCCGTATGCGGTGGTGCTCTTTGACGAAATTGAGAAAGCCCATCCGGATGTCTTTAATGTCCTGCTGCAGGTGCTCGATGATGGCCGGGTGACCGATTCCAAAGGTCGGACGGTCAGTTTCAAAAACGCTGTGGTCATCATGACATCGAATATCGCCTCGCAATATCTGCTGGAAGGCATTCGGGACGGGGAGATCCCCGAAACTGTTTTACGCCAGGTCGAGCAGGAATTACGGCGGAATTTCCGACCGGAATTTCTTAACCGAATTGATGACACGGTGATCTTCAAGCCGCTTTCCAAACAGGAAATCAGGAAGATTGTCTTGCTGTTGGTTGCTGAGCTGCAGACGCGGGTTGCTGAGCGGCGCTTGACTCTGTCCTTGACGGATGCCGCTTGCGACTTCATTGCTGAGACTGCCTATGATCCGATCTTTGGCGCTCGGCCGCTAAAACGTTTTATTCAGCGTCAGTTGGAAACCAAGGTCGGTCGTTCCCTTATCGCCGGTGATTTTCCGGAAGGGAGTCGGCTCTTGGTCGATCTGAAAGATGGTGAGTTGGTGGTAACGGCTGAACGCTGAAGGTTTTTTTGGGGTCAGCGTAGAATTTTCTTGCCAAGCAGGCAGGAACGGATATAATTAACTAAAATGGTAATAATTAAGATTACCAGAAATCTTCCAGGTGTTGATCAATTGCCGAAGAAGAACCGATTTTTGATTTGTAAACCTCAAGCATGGAGGGCTCATTATGCGAATCGATATTCTCTGTAAACCGGGGCATCCCGAGACTTGCCTGAATACTGTTGAGAACGTTCGTGAAGCTCTGAGTAAACTTGGAGTTGAGGCAGAAGTCCATCAGTATAATGATTCAAAAAAGATGATCGATAACCGGATTTATGTGGTTCCGGCTCTGATGATAGATGATCAAGTCCGCATTGCCGGGCGTGTCCCTGCTGTTGATGAAATCGTCAATTTTATAGCCGAGCGACCGCGCTATCTGAAAGATGTCGCCATTGTCGCCTGAGACAAGAAATATCAACCTTCTTTTCTGCAAGGCTCCCGGGAATTTCCCGGGAGCCTTTTCTATATTTGGTGGATGTTAGAGTCGTTTTAAGCGTTGCTCACCAGGCGCTGCAACCGAGCCGGTGCAGCCAGCAGGCGTTGAGCGGTGTGTTTACTTTTATCTACACATGAAGTATATTTAATTTTCTTTTGCTCAGGAGATTGACCATGGCAAAGATCCTGCTGGTTGATGACGTCGACCTTTTTCTGGAGTTGGAACGCTCGTACCTTGAAGGCTGCGGTTACGAACTGGTCACCGCATCCTCGGGTGAAGAGACTCTGAAACGGCTGGACAGGATTTCCCCTGATATCCTGCTGCTTGATTATTATATGCCGGGTATCAATGGCGACGAGGTCTGTCGCGCTATCCGTAAAAACTCCCGCTGGCATAAACTGCCGATTCTTATGGTCACTGCCGCTGGTAAACCGGAAGAAGTCCAAAATTGCCTCGACGCCGGCTGTGACGATTATATTACCAAACCGGTGAATAAGGATGAACTGCAAGAGAAAGTCAAGCGGCTGCTCGGTGATATCAGACGTCGGCTTGATGAACGGGTCAAAGTCAAAATTCCGATCCAGATATACGAAGGTGATAAGATCAATGTCGCCAGAGCGGAGGATCTATCCGCCAGCGGGATGTATCTGAGATCGTCGACTCCGCTGCAGGAAAATGCCGCCGTGGAGATCCGTCTGGAAGGGGCCGGTGGACAGCCTATCTCTTTGTTCGGAAAGATCAAGCGAACCGCTGATGACGATCAAAAGGGCTGCGGGGTTTACTTCATTTATCCGGATCAGAAGAGCAAAAGGATGCTGGCAGAGCTGGTCCTCGACCAGAAGGCTGCCCAGCGCCAGCAAGAGGGGGGAGACGATAATCTTAACCGGCGGATGCAGTTACTCGAACAGGAATGCACCCACCTGCGTAATGCTCAGGACGATGCTTTGCGCCGGATCGGCGAGCTGGAACAGGAAAATCTCGATTTTGCCAATCAGCTGGTGCAGGTTGAAGAGGTCAATAATAACCTGACCAATCTGTATATTGCCTCGTCACGGCTGCATTCCACCCTGGATCGCGAAGAGACCCTGGAGATTATCAAGGAAGTGGTGATCAATTTTGTTGGGGCGGAGAAGTTCGCGGTATTCCTCTATGACAAAAGTACCAATAAGCTGCACTTTGAAACGGGGGAGGGCTTTGATACCAATGAGAATTTCCCCGAAGTCCCGCTTGGCGAAGGGGTGCTGGGAAAAACAGCGGCCCAGGAGGAAAATTATTTTCACCCCGGCTCAGTCAGCGGCGGTTCGGACGATATTCTCTCACCGATTGTGGCCATTCCGCTGGTCATTCACGGGCAGATGATCGGCTTGCTGGCGATCTATCGGTTGTTTATTCAGAAAGAGCAGCTGGAATCCATCGACTATCAGCTGTTTTCCATGCTCGGGGAGCACGCGGCAACAGCCTTGTTTTCCTCGACGCTGTATGGCCGTTCCGAGCGCAAGCGCCAAACCTACCAGGGTGTTGTCGACCTGCTGCTGAAGTAGTTTTACCTGGCCGGGATCAGTAACCCCTGGGTGATAGCAAAGTCCACGTCTTCCCGGCTCACCGCGGGAAACCTTCTGCTGAAGCTGGTCAGGTCCTGGCGGCCGTCTGCCGCGAGCAGGAATTCCGCAAATTCGTCGCTGAGTGCTTCGATAATAAAATCCCCCCCCTGACGCAGAAAAATTCCATACTCTCGGGCAGGTTTCAATTTCCCGGCCAGCTTGATCAATGGCAAGGCGCCATGCCTTTCGATATCGTTCAAAGTATGATTGAACTGATGGATACGAAGATGCGGATTGCGGTGCCACCGGCGTTTGCCAGGGTTGTCCCGCTTGCCGGAAGATTTAACCGGACAGCACTCGTCGGCCAGGACGGTTTCGGCACAGAGGTAATGATAGTGGATCAGGTCGGTCGCGATGCTGATGCAGTTGCCGCGCTGCTGGTATTTGAGCCGGTCTGCCGCGAACTGAAGTTGCAGCGGCAGGATCGCGGTCGGCCACCAGCTTTCTGCCGCCAGGATCTGCTCCAGGGGCAGTCGCCGGTCGCGGATGAGCCAGTCGGCAAAGCTTTGCAGCAACGCAGACGGGGTTTGTTGCAGGGCCTGGCAGAGTTGCAGGAAAAAGCCGACGGCGCGGCCGCGGTTGTAAAAGATATCTGTTGCTGCCGCCAGCAGACGGCTTGCGGTCAGGTCCGCTGGTGGATAACTGCGGTTGGCGATCAGCTGGTAGGGTGGCGCGTCCTTCCCTGTAATACCAAACGCCTGTTGGCTGGCAAAGAGCTCGGTGCCGGGCAACACCGCCAGCGGAAAGATATCGACCTGGTTCGGTTGTCGGGTCAGGGCAAAATCAATGCTGTTGCAGAACCCTTGGTGATTATCACCGGGCAGGCCGTAAATCAAGTCAAGGCCGAAGGTTACACCGGCGTCCGCCAGTAACTGCAGCTGTTGGCTCATCTGGTCCCGATCAAGCTTGCGCCGGAGCGGCTTGAGGACTTCTGGCTGGGCTGACTGCAGGCCAATCTGCACCGAGCAGGGCAGCTGAGTCAACAGGTCGACAGTTTCGGCATCGAGAAAATCGGCCTTGGCCTCAATATGATAATGGATATTGGGAGCGACCTCGGCCAGCAGCCTGAGCAGCTTCTTGCCGCGTTCCGGTGGCGCGTTGAAGGTTGAATCAAGAACCCAGACCTGGCTGACTCGCTTACGGCGAAACAGTTCCAACTCCTGCCGCAGGCGGGAAAACGGTAGTGAACAAACGCCGCTGCGCCCTTTGGTGTCGTAGCAGAAGGCACAGTTGAAAGGACAACCTCTGGCGACTTCCCAAAGTACCCCGCAGCCATTCTGTAATTCGAGCTGGCCGCCTAGCCAGGGGGAAATCAGCTGCGCCGGATTGCTGCAGGCCGCTGGGGGCAGTGGGCTCGCAGCGCTAAAATTGCGGCTGACGAAAGCGCTGCAGGTCAATGGTTTGTCGGCCTCAAGGTTGCTCATCAGCTCGGCAAAGGGGTGTTCCCCTTCGCCCCGGATGACACCGTCAAGTTCTCCTTCTTGAAGAACCCCGAAACTGTCGGCACCGGCCTCCGGACCCCCGGCGAGTAGAAAAACCTCTGGCCGTTCCTGCTTCAGGCGGCGACTCAATTCAAGGATCTGTGCCCGGTTCCAGACATAAAGGGGAAAAGCGATGACTTCGGGATTGTGTGTCAGCAGGGTGGTGCAAAGTTCCTCAAGGCGCTGGTCTGGGTAGATGTCGAGCAGAGTGGTCCGTTTTTGTAGATGGCGCGGCAATGCTGCTTTCAGACAGCCAGCCGCAAGCGCCACGGCCTGCGCCGAAGGGGCAACATGGAGAGTAACGATGAGGATGTTCATGGTCAGGATTACTTCTTCAGGCTGACTTTAATGCGGGGGCGGCCGTCGCTGGTATCGATGCTGAACTGGACCGGCTTGTCGCCGTAGCGCTCGCGGATTTTTTCACGTTGCGAGGCGATAAATGCGGCCACTTTCTCGGCACTGGGTGTTTCGCCTCCGATTCCGCAGGCCTGCCGTGCCTGTTTGAGTTGCTGCTGCAGTTGACTTGCTTCATCCCGCTCGCCGGAGGAATGCCTGGAGCTCTGTGTCACAGAGGGTTTCTTTAATTTGGCGAGATGACGATGATATTTCCCTTCGTCGATCAGCCGCAAAATTCGGTCCCAGTGTTGACCGTAGGACATGAAGCGGGACGCCAGACTTTGGTAACGGAACTTGAGATCGGTCCAGACAATATGCCGGTTGGTAAAGTGGCGCAGGCGGCGGGCAACATCTTTGCGTTTCTGGTACGGTTCACGCCGTTCCAGACCGGCAAAATACTGCTCGTAGAGTATTTCCAACTCTTTGATTTCCTGCTGGATGTCATCCAGCTCCTGCGCTATCGAACGACGATCATTCATAAAAGAGAACCCCCTAAGCTGCAAAACTATACGCTACTGTCAACTTCATGTAAATATCTGGGGAAAATATCCGCAGATGCGGTCGTGGTGCTTGACTAGCCGCATATTATGTTCAAATATTTAGTCTGTTTAGCACAGACTGCTGAAAAGCACATTTTTTCAACCGAATTTGAAAAAAGCTCATGGTGTTCAAAATGGAGCTTGTTTAAGAATCGCTGGCAGCAGAACCGGGACTGTCCCAGGTCTTTGCGGTGCTAACCGCGACAGTTTGATGGCTCGCAAACTCTTGGGATAGCCCCCGATAACCCTGGGGACAGTCCCGAGTTGACTGCAAAGTTGCTTAAATTAGCGCCAATCCATAATGACCGTTTTTTAATAACCTGAATAGTTATTTCTGCCCAGGGGGAGTCAATGAATAAAGGATTAGTCGCGGTTATTCTGGCCGCAGGAAAAGGAACCCGGATGAAATCGGCGCTACCCAAGGTGCTGCATCCGCTCTGTGGTAGTCCAATGCTGGGGTATCCGCTGGAAGCGGCCCGACAGGCTGGCTTTCAGCAGCTGAAAGTTGTTATCGGGCATGGCGCCGAGCAAGTCAGCACGGCTTTTCCCGCCGCTGATATCGAATGGGTTGAACAGACCGATCAGCTCGGAACCGGCCATGCGTTGATGTGTGCGGCCAATGCGTTACGCGGCTACAGCGGACCGTTGCTGCTGTTGTGCGGGGATGTTCCGCTGTTGACTGCGGATACGGTCCGCCAGCTCTACAACTACCATACCCACGAAGATGCGGCAGTGACCGTGCTGACCGCGCAGATGCCGAATCCGACCGGCTATGGCCGGGTGATCCGTGCCGGCGAACAGGTGCTGCAGATTGTCGAAGAAAAAGATGCCGATGAGCAGCAACGTCAGGTCACGGAAATCAACACCGGGACCTATCTGTTCGATGCGGCTTTTGTCCTGAGCGCTCTGAAAGGGTTGAACAAGAACAACGCCCAGAAGGAATATTACCTGACCGATGTCGTCGCTGCCGCTGTCGCGGCCGGCAAAAAAACACGTGCCCTGTGTGTTGAGGATCCGACCGAAGCCATGGGGATTAACGATCGCTGCCAATTGGCCGAGGCCGAAGTCCTGATGCGCTGGAAGATCAACGCCGGACTGATGCAGGGCGGGGTCTCAATGACCGATCCGACCACGGTCTATATCGATAACGGGGTCGAGATCGGTATGGATACGGTTCTGGATCCCAATGTGCACCTGCGCGGCAAGACCAGCATTGGCCGCAACTGTGTCATTGAAACCGGTGTCGTGGTCGTTGATTCGGTGATTGCCGACGGGGTTCATTTGAAGGCTGGCTCGGTCATTGAGGAATCGCGTATCGGAGAGCTCTGTGAAATTGGGCCGATGGCGCATTTGCGGCCGGGCAATGTGCTGCTTGGGAAAAATAAAATCGGCAACTATGTCGAAGCGAAAAAATCAATCTTTGGTGAGGGAACTAAAGCCAGCCACCTGACCTACATTGGAGATGCCGAAGTCGGGAAGAATGTCAATTTCGGCTGCGGCACTATTACCTGTAACTATGATGGTGTTAACAAGCACAAGACGATTGTCGAGGATGATGTGTTTGTTGGCAGCGATACTCAGTTTGTCGCCCCGGTCAAGATCGGTCGCAACAGTCTGATCGCCGCCGGGTCGACCATCACCAAGGATGTCCCTGCCGATTCACTGGCCCTGGCCAGGACACCGCAGAAAATTATTCCCGGCTGGCGGACCCGTAAACAGAAAAAATCCTGATCACTCGAGAGGAATTCCTATGTGTGGAATTGTTGGTTATATCGGCGGACAAGAGGCTTCACCCATCATCATCGAAGGACTGCGAAAGCTGGAATACCGGGGATACGATTCAGCGGGGATCTGCACGCTGAACGGTGGTGCCCCGCAGATTCGCCGGGCGGAAGGTAAACTGATCAATCTGGAAAAGATCCTTGCCGCTGAGCCTGCTTTGGGCACCAGGGGCATCGGCCATACCCGTTGGGCGACTCATGGCCGGCCGTCGGAGATTAATGCACATCCCCACAAAGCCGATGGTATTGTTGTTGTTCACAACGGAATCATCGAAAATTATCTGAAACTCAAAGAGCAACTGATTGAAGCCGGACACCAGTTCAGCTCGGAAACCGACACCGAGATTATCGCCCATCTCATTGATGAGCATTATCGTGGCTGTGGTGATTTCGAGGACGCGGTACGTTCCGCCCTGCGCCAGGTGGAAGGCGCTTATGCCGTGGCCATCGTCTGCGAGCAGGAGCCGGACAAACTGATTGCCGCCAAACTCGGCTCGCCGCTGGTGGTCGGCCAAGGGCAGGGAGAGTACTTTGTCGCTTCCGATATCCCGGCCATGCTGTCTCACACCCGGGAGATGGTTTTTCTAGAAGACGGTGAGATGGTTGTGTTTACTCCCGAGCAAATGCGGGTGACCGACCTGAACGGGAAGCTACTGGAAAAACAGAGCAAGACCATAACCTGGAGCCCGCTGATGGCTGAAAAAGGCGGCTTCAAGCACTTCATGCTCAAAGAAATTTACGAACAGCCGCGTGCTCTCGGTGACACTATGGCCGGTCGGCTGCAACTGGACGAAGGGGACGTCTTCCTGGAAGACCTGAGTCTGACTGCGGAAGATCTGACCGGTTTTGAAAAGATCTTCGTGATCGCCTGCGGCACCTCCTGGCATGCCGGGTTGGTCGGTAAATTTTATCTGGAAAAACTGGCGCGGATTCCGGTGGAAATCGACATCGCCAGCGAATTCCGCTACCGCGACCCGATTGTCAGCGCCAACAGCCTGACCGTGTTGATCAGTCAGAGTGGCGAAACCGCTGATACTCTGGCGGCCCTGCGCGAAGCCAAAAGCAAGGGGGGCAAGACGCTCTGTATCTGTAATGTGGTTGATTCATCCATCGCCCGCGAAAGTGATGCCGTCATCTACACCCATGCCGGACCGGAGATCGGTGTTGCCTCCACCAAGGCCTTTACCACGCAATTGGTGGCCCTGTATCTATTGGCCCTCAAGCTGGGACGGATGCGCGGCCAGCTGAGCGCAGCAGGTTGCCAGCAGAAAATAACCGACCTGCTCACTCTGCCGCGCAAAGTGGAAGAGGTTCTTGAATTGGATGGCGAGATCGAGAATATCGCTAAAAATTATATGAATGCTCGGGACTTTCTGTATCTGGGGCGTGGCAACCAGTATCCCATTGCCCTGGAAGGAGCCCTCAAGCTCAAAGAGATTTCCTATATCCACGCCGAAGGCTATCCGGCCGGCGAAATGAAGCATGGTCCCATCGCACTGATCGACGAAAACCTGCCGGTTGTGGTGCTGGTGCCACAAAACGCCACCTACGATAAAGTCGTCTCCAACATGCAGGAAGTCTGCGCCCGCGGCGGGATTGTCATCGCCATCACCAGCGGAACGGACGAACGCTTGCGAAAGCAAGTCTCGGCCCTGATTCAGGTCCCCGAACTCGACGATGACCTGATGCCGATTTTAACCTCCATCCCGATCCAGCTACTGGCCTATCACGTTGCCGTGCTCAAAGGGACGGACGTTGATCAGCCGCGAAATCTCGCCAAAAGTGTGACCGTGGAATAAAGCGTTCAAGCAAAGATTGAGCAGCTTCTTACTCGGGAAAATAGCTAAAAAAGCAGGGCCAGCGGGAAAAAGGACGTCATCATGTCCACACCTCCTGCCATGTGCCGTTCGGGAAGTGGGTTACAACATCCGAGCCATTCAATAACTATTGGGTTTAAGGATGTTCGTACCACTATGATTTCATAGCAGATTGTTGAAGCAGTCCATTTGGGGACTTTTCCCAGCACGGTGGGGAAAAGTCCCCTTGTTTTTTGGGAAGAAAGCCCCTCGCCCATCAGCATCGTTCTGGGTATCGGTCTTGTTGTTCGGCAGACAGTACGCGCTATACATTATGCCGACGACGATGCCCACTTGATGGCATCAACGCCACCATGCTCGGAGCTTTGTCAAATGGGGCTCCACGGCTATGGTGGAGACTGACAGTATCGGATATGACTTTGCTGTACGACCCTCTTTTATTTGGTTAAGATCTGCAACTTTTATCACCACTTTCCCTCTCCCTGCGCCACAATCTCGAACAATGTGATCTCCGGTGGTGAGAGAATCCGCATGGGCGGACCCCAGGTGCCGGTGCCGCGGCTGGTGTAGAGGTGGGCTCCGCCGGGTAGGGCGTAAAGGCCGTTCTGGCGGGGGTATTCCAAGCCGGTAAGCAGGTTGAAGGGGAAGATCTGGCCGCGATGGGTATGTCCTGATAATTGCAGGTCAAAGCCATTTACCGAGTTGTCTTCTACCGCTGGGCGATGCTTTAAAAGCAAGGTGAAGCGTTCGGAGGGGCTGCCAAGAGCCTCTTCTTCAGCGGGTTGGTTGGCCCGGGCCGGGTCATCGACCCCAACCAGCTTTAAATAATCGCCGACTTCGATACTCTCGTTGTGAAGGACTCGAAAGCCGCTCTTGTCGAGAAAATCCAGGGCCTGATCAAGACCGGCATAGTACTCGTGATTGCCGGTGACCGCAAACTTTCCCAGTGGCGGTGTCAACTTCTGCCAAAGCTCTGCCAAGCCTTCCAGATGGTTGATCTGGGCATCGACGATATCGCCGGTTGCAACCAGCAGGTCGGGTTCGAGTTGCTGCAGCCGGGCGATGATCGGGGCGAGGGTTTCGTCCCGGTGAATCAAGCCGAGGTGCAGGTCGGAAATCTGGGCGATACGCAGGGGCCTGCTGCCCGGCGGCAGCTTTGGGGATGTCAGGGTGACCCTTTCGGTACGCAGGTTGCGGGCTTCATAAAGGCCGTAGCAGCAGCTGATAATCACCAGAAAGAGAACCAACCCTGCGCTTGTAGCACTGTGGATTGAGCAGCGGGCCAGGGCAGGAATCGGCCAGCTGACCAGTTTTATCAGCAGATCCCAACCGGCGATAACCGCAAACAGGCTGAACGCGATAAAGACCCCTCCCATCCAACTGTATCCGACCCATGCCAGACCGCGGGCGAGGGGCTCAAACCCCTGCTGTTCGCACAATCGAACGGCGATGGGGGCGGCAATCATGGCTGCCATCCAGATACCGAGCAGGCCGGGCAGTGCATCATGATTTTGGAGCAGAGGGAAAAATCCCCAGAACACCAGGGCGTGAACGGCGGCATAGATAAAAAGGAAAATGACCAGGAATAGTTTCATGTCAGCTCCGATGTCGATGCGAAATGGTAAATATGATTATAATTCCTATGAATGGTATTTTAGAAGAATATCTTTACGTAAAAAGTTTTTATACGCATATAAATTTACGGTAAAAGGAAAATAAAAGTCACATAAGAATTTCGGTTTATGATGGTAACTCCCTTTTACAATGCTTTTTTATGAAAATAGCTTCGTTTGTTGTTTTCTATATGTGTTTTTCATTGAACTATATTTGGTAGAGATCATTAACTTTCTTAATACGCTGAAACCTTTCTATTGGTAATTCCACCAAGATATACGGGAATTAATCTTCTTTAAAAAAATTTATAAGATATTGTTCTTGTTATTTTAAATGCTTAGTTCACGCTTGTTGTTGACGTGTAAAAAAATGTATTGACTGGTTTTTTTTTATTCGTTTAAGGTCTCCGAAAAATTGCAGGAGATAGACGACAATACTAAACCACTCGCAAGGGTGGGGCGGAAAGCCCATAGGGTCTCCATGAGATAGCCGGGTTGCCGAAATATCGACTTTGATATGCGGTGACCCGGTTTTTTATTGGCCCTCACCGTTTATTGCCAACGATAGACGACAATACTAAACCACTCGCAAGGGTGGGGCGGAAAGCCCACAGGGTCTCCTTGAGACAGCCGGGTTGCCGAAATATCGACCAGATCATCGGCCCCGGTTTTTTTGTGTCCGGACGCTGAAAAAGCGGGGCGTTTCACGAAAGGAGGTCGTGTCGATAGAACTGGGAATGTCACATTATCGTTTGGATTGAAGAAGAAGGATATCGCAAAAGAATCAACTAAATGGAGAAGTGAAATGCAAAGTGATTTGAAAAAAATAGTTTCTATTCTTGGGATTGCTCTTTTACTGCTGACAACCTTTATTGCTACCGGTTTCGCCGACGATGATCGGGGCAGCCGTTACGAAAAGAGCAACAGATATGACCGATATGAGCGGAGTCGCAGTTATGATACTCGCAACTGGCGTCATGAACGGGACCGGGATGACGATCATGACCGGGACCGTCGTGATGATGACGATCATGATCGGGATAGGGACCGGAATCGTCATGATGACGACGATGATGGTGTCATTACCCCGGTACCGACCCCTGATCCCATTCCGGTTCCGGTGCCGACTCCCGATCCGACTCCGGTACCGACCCCTGATCCCACTCCGATCCCGGTGCCGACCCCCGATCCGACTCCGGTGCCGACTCCTGATCCCACTCCGGTACCGACTCCCGACCCGACTCCCGACCCGACTCCGGTCCCTGATCCGACCCCGGCACTGGACGGTGCTGCGCTGTACAACCAAAACTGTGCCGGTTGTCACGGCCAGAGCAATTACGGCGCGAATGTTCCTTCCAGTCATCTTGGTGGCCGGGTCAATCTGACCCCGGAAGAAATTGATGCGATAAATGCTCTTTAATCGGTCTTACATGACCACTTCTGCCCTCCCTTCGGGGAGGGCTTCTTTATCTCTTTATAACACTATGAAGAAATTATCTACCGCTCAAGTTTTTCTCAGTTTATTGACGCTCCTGATGCTTATCCTGCCTGTCGAAATGGCTTGCGCAGCCGATGCTTCTGGCAGTGTTAAGCTACCGCTTAGGGTTGCTTTGGGGATGGCTATCAGCAATAACCTCGATTTGCGTGTTGATGCCCTGGATTCCTCTATGGCGGCTGCCAGTATGGATGGCAATCAGAGTATTTATGATCCGGTATTAAGCTTTTCGGTCAATCATGGGCAAACCTTTTATTCTGGGGAAACCTATGGCACCAAGGATACCAACTCATCACTGGGGGTTACCCAATACTTGAGCACCGGAGGCAGTGTCACGGCCTCGGCCCGGACTGGCTATACCAAGCCGGTCTCTAATTTCCCGGATGATAACTGGACGGACTGGTATAGCTCGGTCGGAGTGACCATCTACCAGCCGTTACTGAAAAATTTTGGTCGGGAAACCATGGAGCTGAACATATCCCTGGCCGAATATAATCATAAAGCCTCGCTGGAAGAATTCCGGGACTCGGTCAGTGAAACCGTTTTCTCTGTGATAAAAGCCTATAATCGGTTGTTTTCGTTGCGACAGGTGTTGGATTCGAAGGAAGATGCCCTGAACTCAGCCCGGCAATTAAAAGACCAACTCCAGAACCAGGATGTTCCGGGGGAACAGCAGGGTGTAGAAATCGCCAATACCGAATACGCGATCAGTCAAAGATTAAAAGAGTTGGTGGATGCGGAACGGGCAATCAAGGACCAAGAGGCAAAATTACGCTACCTGATGGGGGTGGAGGATAAAACCACCCTTATTCCGGTCGACCCTCCCTCCCGGGAGGAGCCGTTGGAAACTCTGGACCAGGCCATAGCCCTTGCGCAGGAGCAGCATGCGGGTCTTAAGCAACTGCGCCTGGATCTGGAAGGCAGCAAACTGCGCGAGCGGGTGAGCAAAAGAAAACTGCGGCCGAACCTGGGCCTTACCGCCAGCGGTGGCGTGCGCGGACTGGACGATCACTTTAGTGACAGTGTCGATCAGATTGGTCAGGGCAAAGGGCGCTGGTGGTCGGCTGGACTGCAGTTTAGTATGCCGCTGGGCAATACTGCAGCAGAAAGTGACTACCGCATGCAAAAATTACGGACTCGGCAATTGAAGCATCGTTTGACTGCTTCGGAATGGAAAATTCGCGACTATATCGAAGCCGATATGCGAGCATTGATTTCAGCTCGCGTGCAGATCCAGGTTGCTGATAATTCGGTGCAGAGCGCTCAACAGCGATTGGATCGCTACCGGACCAGCCTGGCTCGAAAAACTTCGACTGTCCAGAATCTGCTGGATGCGGAAACCGATTTGGTCTATGCCCATAACAGTCAGGTGGAAGCTCTTGAAGATTTTGCCGATGCTGTGGCCTTGCTCTGGAAAGATGCCGGGGTTTTGCTGGAGCGGCAGAATATTCATATTGAAAAGGTTGATCCCGAGGAACTGACCGGTGAAACCCGTGGCTTTCCGACTGTGGATCATGTCGCTATGGTTGACACGAAGGAACCGGCAGTAGCCCAGGAGCTGGCAGCGGGTACTGCCCGGTTAGCCCAGGACGTGACAGAGTCTATTCTCAAAAACGCTGCAAATGTGCCCAAAAAAGAGGATCAAAACCTTTTGCCAGCGGAGAAGAGACAACCGGAGGCCTCCGCAAGGGTCGCAGGAACATCAGGTCCAGCTAAGGGGGCGGCGGTTGCCGAAACACAGGACCCGGCTGTTGAGTATAAGCTTCGAATCGGCGAATTTATTGCTGCGAAACTGCCACGGGTCCGCAGACAGCTCAGAGCAGCCGGTCTGGATCCGCTGCAGGCGGAAGGGACACCCCATTCCCAATTTGTAATCCGCCTGGTGCTGGGAGATTTTTCAAATCTCGGATCAGCCAAGAGTGCGTTGGAACAATTGGCCGGCAGCGGCGCGGACGGCTTTGTTCTGCCCCATGGCGTGGCCGGCTACCGCGCCTATGCCGGGTCGTTCTTTGATCGGGCAGGAGCCAAGCGGGAACAACAGCGGCTGGCAGCAAAAGGGCTGACCCTGAGTCTTGAAGAAACCCAAGTCAAATTACCAACCACCCTGCTGACGGTCGGTCCCTTTAACGGACAACAGGCCGCCCAACAGGCTGCCGCGGCCCTGGAAAAGAAGGGGCTTAGTCCGACCCTGCAGCAGGTACCTCACGCCTCAAGGTAAGTCACAACTGAGCCTGCGCGGCAAGGCAGCGCTCGCCTTGTTTCAGCGTGGTTTTTTGACCAGGTGATCATCATTGTTCTTGCTGAAATGATGACAATTGTGAATGATAGTCCCACTGTGAACAGCTGTTCTGCTGAAGATGATTTTGCCAGCCGGGGCTGAAAAGTTCCCGCGATAAATCGGGGCGGTCATGAAAATTGCGATTCTTGATGATTATCAGAATGTGGTCAAAGATTTAGCCTGCTACTCACTGCTCCAGGGACATACGCCGATGGTCTATTGTTCTGCTCCGGCTTCGGAGGCTGAACTGGTGCAGCGGCTGCAAGACCAGGACGCTATTGTGCTGATCCGGGAGCGTACGGCTATTGATGCGACCTTGTTGGAGCAATTACCCAATCTGAAGCTGATCAGCCAGACCGGCAAAATCAGTAACCATCTCGACCTGCAGGCCTGCAGCGCCCATGGGATTGCCGTGGCCGAAGGAGTCGGGTCGCCGGTTGCTCCGGCGGAATTGTGCTGGAGTCTGATCATGGCGGCCAGCCGTAATATCGTTCCCTATGTGCAGAACTGTAAGCAGGGCCGGTGGCAGGATTCCGGCAGCCTCGGGCTTGGCCGAACGCTACAGGGCTTGACCCTGGGGATCTGGGGCTACGGTAAGATCGGCCAGCGCATCGCCCGCTACGGTCAGGCCTTCGGGATGAATGTTCTGATCTGGGGACGGGAACCTTCCCGGCAGCGGGCGCTGGCGGATGGTTTTTCCATTGCCACGAGTAAAACTGAATTTTTTGCCACGGCTGATATTCTGTCCCTGCAGCTGCGTCTTAATGACCAGACCCGCGGCTGTGTGACCCTGGCTGACTTGGCACTGATGAAACCGGATGCCTTGTTGGTGAATACCAGCCGGGCGGCTCTCATTGGTGAAGGAGTGTTGTATCAGGCTCTGCAAAACGGGCGGCCCGGTGCTGCGGCTGTGGATGTTTACGATCATGAGCCGCCCCGGTTTGACCAGGACCCGTTGCTGACCCTGCCCAATGTCCTGTGTTCTCCACATCTGGGCTATGTGGAACGCAACAGTTACGAACTCTACTTTCAGGCGGCATTTGCCAATCTGGTCAGCTTTGCCGCCGGGAACCCGCAAAATATTGCCAATCCGGAAGTGTTGAACAACGGGTAACTGGCGGTTCGCTCAACCGTTATCATGGGTCAGGTTTTGAAATATTTGCGCTCCGGCCGGCCGATGGTGCCGTATTCAAGGTTAATGCGCAGAAACCCAGTCGAAATCAGGTACTCCAGATATTTCCGTGCTGTGGTCCGGCTGGCGCCGATGCTGTGACCGACTTCTTCGGCGCTTTGCCCCTGATCCGGGGCGGCGCTGAAGCTTTCAATGACTTTTTCCAGGGTTAATGGATCGATCCCTTTTGGGACATCCTGGCAGGGTTGCTGCTGCGTGTTGCCTTGGGACGTGCGAAAAAAGTGATCGACGGCTTCCTGATCCATATCGTCAAGGGCATTCAGGCGCGTCCAGTGTTGGCGATAGTTGCCGAGGGCCTCTTCAAAACGTTGAAAGAAGACCGGCTTGATCATGTAGTCAAACACGCCACTGCGCAGGGCGCTATGGAGCAGTTTGATCTCTTTGGCGGCAGTGATCAGGATGACATCGCAATCGGCATGGTTGCGGCGCAGCCGGGCAAGAAAATCCATGCCGTTGCCGTCGGGAAAATAGACATCCAACAGGATCAAATCCGGTTCCAGAGCCTTCACCATGTCCGCGGCATCAGTCAGACAGTTGACTACGCCAGTGACCGTGAAACCCTCGACCTTTTCGACAAACAGCTGGTGTGCCTTGGCAACCTTGAGGTTGTCTTCAATGATCAGAACTTCAATCGTTTTCATTGTGCATGATTCCTTTTGGGAATTTCGATAATGAACAATGCTCCGCCCAGTTCGCTGTGCTGTACGCTGATCCCCCCGTTCAGCACTTTGAGGGCATTCTTAACCAGATGTAAGCCATATCCCCTTTTTTCGCCGGATTTTGTTGAAACTCCCTTATGAAAGATGGTGCTTTTCAGCTGCTCGGCAACCCCTGGACCACTGTCTTCAATCTCAAAAATCAGGTCATTACCGTAATCACTCATGAAGATCTTGACCAACGGGGGTCTGGCGCCGCTCTGGGCCGCTTCAAATGCGTTGTTGAGCAGATTGCCAAGAATTGTGACCAGCTGATGCCGGTTGATACTGTCAGGGATATCAACCATATGACTTTCCGGGTCAATTGTAAAATCAACTTTTAATTCCAGGGCATGCATGTATTTGCCGATCAGAAAAGCAGACAGCGCCGGGTCGGGGATGGATTGGGTCAGCTGACGAATCAGGATGCGGTGTCCGCTGGTCTCTGCTGCGATAAAGTCGAGGACATCGTCATAGGCATCCATTTGAATCATACCGACGATGGCATGCAGTCGGTTGGTATATTCGTGGGTCTGAGCCCGCAGCATGTCGGAATAGGCCTGCACCTGAGACAATTCACGGGCCATCAGGTCGACTTCATCGCGTGGTCGTAGAGTCATGACAATGCCTTGAATGAGCCCTTCAAAGCGAATCGGCACAATATTGAAAATCATCGGAACCCCCTTGACCGGGAGCTCCTGATTGAGGAACTGCTCGCCGGCAGTAAACACCGGAGAAAAATCGATATCCGCAAATTTGCCGACAATGGACTGGCCGAGCAGGTCTTCGCCGAACTGATTGCGCGCGGTCTGGTTGAACAGGGTGATGGTGCCCTGCGCATCCGTGGCCACCAACCCTTCGCGGATGGAGGCAATAATGGCTTCGCGTTCCTGGAACAGGGAGGCGATTTCCTGAGGTTCCAGGCCCAGTGTAGCGCGTTTGACCCCTTGGGCGATCAAAATAGCCGCGACCAGGCCGAGGGTAATGAAGACCCAGATGTAGAATAGTTCTTTTTCCAGGTACCCTTTGGTCAGCAGCCGGACGCTTTCAATCCGGTAGTTGACCGAGACCATGCCGATGATATCCAGATCGTCGTTGAAAATCGGAGCGTTACCGCTGATCAGCGCACCATGCTGGAGACTGCTTTTGGAAACGTATGGGTGGCCGTAGCGCAAGACACGATTCAGATTGGGGATCTCATAGGGGCGGCCGATTTGCTGAGGATCGCTGTTGTAGATCTGCAGCGCATGGCTATCGGTGATGATCAGTCCGGTCGCCTCAGCCTCCAGGCGTATGGCATTGGCTAGGGAGGCTAGTGTGTCGAGCTGATTCTGATGGTTGACAATGCGTCGCAATTCCGGAATCAGGGCAACATGTTTGGCGGCCTGCAGGGCTCTTTTTTCGGTTTGTTGCTCGACAATTTCATAAATCATGCGGGAGAACAGGATTCCGAGGGAGATCATCTGGAAGACAATCAGGATCATGATCACCAGAGCAACTGAATCAAGCAGCTTGCGGGGGATCACTCGGCGTCTGATAAATTGCCGCACCGCAGTCATTTTGATCCCTTGGCCCGGCCGGCAAAGAACCAGCTGAGCAGCAGTGGGACCAGAATGACCAGGAAGGTCAGCAGCCAGAGCGTCTGGCAGATTGGTCCCTGGTAGAGGATGTCCAGGCTACCGCCGCTGATAGCCAGGGCCCGGCGCAGGGCGTTTTCCATCACTTCACCCAGCACGAAACCGAGCAGCAAAGGAGGCAGGGGGTAATGCCAGCGCTCCAGCAGATAGGCGCAGCCGCCTAAAAGCAGCATGATCAGCAGGGAGAGCGAGCTTTCATTGATAGAAAATACGCCGATGAAGGCCAGGACCGTAAGCACCGGGCTGAACACCCAGTCCGGCATTTCCCTGACCCGCTGCAGCAGGCGGGTCAGCGGCCAGTAGAGTCCGAGCAGCAGTAGGTTGCCTAGGCACATGGACATAAGCAGGGCCCAGATCAGGTCGGCGTGCTGGGTAAACAGTCCTGGACCGGGGGTGATATTATGCAGCAGCAGAGCGCCGAGTAAGATGGCGGCGGTCCCGCTGCCCGGGATCCCAAGCGCCAACAGCGGCACCATGGCGCCACCCACGGCGGCGCTGTTGGCGGTTTCCTCGGCAACGACCGCCTTGAGCCTGCCGCGCAGGCGATTGCGGTCACCGGCGAATATGGTTTTTTCGATTTTTAGACTCAGGTTACTGGCCAGAATCGCCCCGCCGCCCGGCAATACCCCGATAATAAAGCCGATCACAGCGGACCGCAGCATTGCCCAGCGACAGGCGAGCAGGGAGACCCGGTTCAGGCGCGGGTGTTCCGCTTTGGCTTGCGCTTTGGGCGGTTGTTGGCCAGCTTCGAGCAGTTCGAACAGCTTGCTGATGACAAACAGACCGACGACCACTGTGGAGAATTCAATGCCATCAAAAATTTGCGGAATGTTCATGGTAAAGCGCAGGATGCCAGTTGTCGAATCGATGCCGATGGTCGCCATCATGATCCCCAGTACGGTACTGATGATGGTCCGAAAAGGGTAGCTTCCCGCTCTGATCGACAACGAGGCGAAGGCGAATATGATCAACACGAAATATTCTGCGGGACCGAAGCGCAAGGCCACCTGCTTGATCAAGATAATCGACAGGATCATGCCGATGTTGGCGGTCATCCCGCCGAAAAAAGAGCCGATCCCGGAGAGGGTCTGGGCCACGGCCAGATGCTTCTGCTCAGCGGTTGTTTCCGTAGTGGGGGCAGATTCTCTCTGCCAGCCAAATTCTGCGGCATAGTAAGCGGTCAGTAACAGGATCAGGGTTGATTCAATCGGCAGGGAAAAAGCGTAAGTTAGCGGCAGCAGCAGTGCAACCCCATGAATGGCGCGGAGACCTCGCAGTGAGCCGAGCAAGGACCCTAGCAGTACTCCCAGGCAAACCATGGCCAAGTTCAAGGTGGAAAAAGCCAACTGCCAGCCGTGGCCGAGCTCGGTCCAGAAATCCATCTCAATTGCCGCCATAACTGAAAATTGACCCCAGTGGTAGCGGGGCATTGAGGAGGAAGTTGAAGACTCCGTAACAGATGACGGAGAGAATCAAGGCGGTCATGAGCCCTTGCATCCAGGAACAGTGAAACAGGCGTGAGAGCAGGTAGAGGCTGATGGTTGTCGAGAGCAGAAAGCCCAGGGGTAACCAGGTCAGTTGATAGAAGACCAGGGTCGCTGCCAGCCACAGGAAACGCTTCCAAGTGGCAGCCCGGGGCAGGTCGATGGGCTGCGGATGAATAACCAGTAAGGTCGCCAGGATTGTCAGCAGCGCGGCCAGAAACAAAGGAAACGGCGCTGGCCCCAGGGGGTCATAGCTGAATGGGGCCGTAAGTATGCGGGCGGAAGCCCCGTAGATAAGACCGAGCAGTAGCAGGACGAGGGAAAAAAGCCGATCACTCATTTGATCAGACCGATACCTGTGGCCAGTTCTTTTTGCTTGTTCACAGATTTTTCCACAAAGGCGGTAAATTCCTGACCGAGGACCACAAAGGGATAGAGGCCAAGTTTGGTCCGTTCCTGCTCGAATTCGGTGCTTTTGACCATGCGTCTGAAGGTGTTGATCCACCACTGGTAGCTTTCTTCGCTGACCTGCGGCCCCATATAAAATCCGCGCCAAATGGTCCATTCAACCAGATAGCCCTGCTCCCTGGCGGTTGGAACATCCGCGAATCCTTCCTGCAGGCGTTGCTCGGATAATACCGCGAGAACCTTTATTTTCCCGTCCTGCAAACTGCTTTTCAACTCTGCGGCATCTCCCGGAAAGACGTCAATATAGCCGTTCAGCAGCGCCTCAATGGCATCCTTGGGCCCTTCAAAGCCGACGTAGCGGATTTGGGTCGGTTTGATCCCGGCCTCCTGGGCCAGCAGCGCGGTTTTCATCCAGTCCTGGCTGCCGATGGAGCCGCTGCCGCCGATGTTGATACTGCAGGGGGGCTGGCGAAAGGCATTGACCAGGTCGTTCAGAGAATTCCAGGGTGCGTCCCGCCGCACGGCAATCACTCCAAAATCTGCGGCAACGGCGCCCAGCCAACGCACGGAGTTGACATCGTAATGGCCGAATTTCTGCGTGGCGATGTTCAGGGCAGATCCCGAACTGGTGGCGACAATCAGCTGTGGGTCATTGTTGCGCACACCAATAACATGGTTGTACGCCACCGCGCCGATGCCGCCGGTTTTGTATTTGATTTGCATCGGGGTATCGATGAGCCGGGCCGCCAGCAGCGAATTGGCAACCAGCTGGCAGCTGATGTCCATCCCGCCGCCGGCTTTGGCCGCGACCAGGCATTCCGAGTGGTCTGGTTCAAACGCCCAAAGCCGCTGGTTGAGTGGCTGTCCAGCTAGCAGTAATAGAATGAAAAATAACAGTTTTTTCATGTTTATCTCAGCCGCTTTCAAAAAGAACAAAAATAACATTAAAAACAGAAAAAACCTTTAGTTCCATAACGTTTACAGAATACTAGCACCTGGGTATTTATAAAACAACAATTGAAAAACGGCACTTGGATAAGGGTGAATTAGAGCCACGGAAGGACCGTTGTAACCGGGGCAGATCCTCTTGTCGATTCGTTTACCAGCAGCATCAAAGTAGTGCTGATGTTGTCGTTTACCACGCCTGCGGGCAAAACTCATTTTCGTTACGAGGAGGTAAGTTTATGAAGTTGGTTAAGGTTGTGGCCTGTTTGTTTCTCGCTCTTGGTCTGGCGTTGCCGGTGTCGGCAGCGAGCATTGAAAAACCTGAGTGTATTGCTCCGGCCAAACCCGGCGGTGGTTTCGATTTAACCTGTCGTGTGGCCCAGCTCGGCCTGAAAGATCAACTGCCGAATCTGATGCAGGTAACCTTCATGCCCGGTGGCATTGGCGCGGTTGCCTTCAACCTGTTCAACAGCACCCGTACTGACGATCCCAATGCCATCGTCGCCTTTTCCTCCGGATCTCTGCTCAATATCGCGACCGGAAAATATGGCAAGTGGACGGCTAACGATGTTCGCTTCCTGGCCGCTGCCGGAGCTGATTTTGGTGCGATCATGGTGAAGGGAGACAGCAAATATAAGACTCTTGACGACGTTATGGCAGAGTTCAAAAAGAGCGAATCCGCACTGACCGTTGGCGCCGGTGGCTCGGTCGGCAGCCAGGACTGGATGAAAGCCGCGCTGCTGCTGAAATCGATCGGCAAGGATCCGCGGAAAATGCGTTATGTCGCCTATGACGGTGGCGGTGATGCCATTGCCGGCCTGCTTGGCGGCAGCATCCAACTTTATACCGGTGATGTCGGTGAAATGGTTTCCCACCTGGGAACCGGTGACATGAGAATTCTTGCTGTCATGTCGAATGAGCGGCTGCCTGCTCCGTTCGATCAGATTCCGACTGCAAAAGAGCTGGGCTACGATGCGGAATGGACCATCATGCGCGGTTACTATATGGGCAAAAATGTCTCTGATGAAGCCTACAATGCCTGGGCTGACATTTTCAAGGCCGCTTACAAAACCGAAGAATTCGCCAAGATTCAGAAAGACAAAGGCCTGTTGCCTTTCAATATGGCTGGCGAGGAGTTTGATAAAGAAGTGAAACGGCGGGTTGAAAAAATGCGTGGTGTCGCCAGGGAAGCTGGTTTAATCAAATAACAACACACCATCATATGGCACCGGCTTAGTTCAGCCGGTGCCATTTTTGGAGAATGAAACTCATGGCTGATAGAATTTTTGGAACCATTGTTTTGCTGGTTGCCGTTGCTTACGGAGTGATCGCTTTTACGGTGATTAAAGCTCCCTTTCAGTACGATCCGCTTGGACCGGAGAGTTGGCCGCGGATTCTGGCGGTCTGCGCCGCACTGTGCAGCCTCTATGTGCTGATCCGGCCGGATAATTTGAAGTTCGGCGTGGCGGGCAATGTTTTGACCCGGATCGCGATTGTTGTTGTCCTGCTGATTGCTTATGCTCATTTTTATGAGCCCGCCGGGTTCATCATTGCAACTGCTGTTTTTTGCGGGATCTTCTCGCGGCTGTTTGGTGCGACCTATAAAGAGTCGGTCCTGTTCGGGATCGCCACTGGTATCCTGGGCTATGTCGTTTGCGCGCTACTGCTTGATTTGAATCTGCCAAAAGGCCTTCTGGCAACGATTTTGTGAGGTTTCTATGTTTGAAGTTTTCTCGAATCTGTCGCAGGGCTTCGCTGTTGCCCTGCAACCGGCAAACTTTTTGTATGTGGTCATCGGTTGTCTGTCGGGAACACTGATCGGGGCCTTGCCCGGGATCGGGCCGATCAACGGGGTTGCGATCCTGTTGCCGATCGCTTTTAGCGCCGGTTTGCCACCCGAGTCTGCATTGATTCTGCTGGCGGGGATCTATTACGGTGCCGAATACGGCGGGCGGATTTCCTCTATTCTGCTCAATGTGCCGGGTGATGCCGGGGCGGTGTTCACCACCCTCGACGGTAACCCCATGGCCAAAAAAGGCGAAGCCGGGAGAGCCTTGTCTTTATCCGCAGTGGCGTCGTTTATTGGTGGTACCATTGCCGTCATTCTGATGTCTCTGTTCGGCCCCTTGCTGGCTTCGGTCGCGATCAAGTTTAACCCGTCCGACTATGTGGCACTGATGGTGTTTGCTTTTACCTGCCTCTCTTCCCTGGTCGGGAAAAATCCGGTTAAAACTCTGCTCGGGGCGATCATGGGTTTTATGATCACTACCATCGGGATTGATGCCAATACCGGGGTGCCGCGTTTCACCTTTGATGTCCCGGATCTGCTCTCTGGCATCGATTTCCTGATTATCGTCATCGGTCTGTTCGGGATGGCGGAACTGATCAGTCTGGTCGAGCAGCAGGTGACCGGCAAGCTGGAAGTACTGCCCATCGGCAAGAGTTTTGTTTCTTGGCAGGACCTCATGAAGGTCAAATGGACGATTGTGCGGAGTTCGTTGATCGGCTTCTTTATCGGGGTATTGCCGGGAACCGGAGCCTCGGTCGCTTCGGCGGTGACCTACGGGACTGAAAAGCGTCTGGCCGGTGAAAGCGGCAAAGATTTCGGCACCGGCGATGTCCGTGGCCTGGCCGCTCCGGAAGCGGCCAACAATGCTTCGGCCGGCGGAGCGATGGTGCCGATGCTGACCATGGGAATTCCTGGTTCGGGAACGACCGCAATCCTGCTTGGTGCGTTGTTGCTGTTCAATGTTACACCCGGTCCGCTGATGTTCCAGAACCGTCCGGAAATTGCGTGGGGATTAATCGCCTCCATGTATATCGGCAATATCGCCCTGCTGGTGATCAACCTGCCGCTGGTCGGAATTTTTGCCCGCTTGTTGACAATCCCGCAGAAATTTCTGACTCCGTTAATCGCTGTTCTGGCTTTTGTCGGAATCTATTCCGTGGTCAGCAATCCCTTTGATCTGTACATGATCATTGGCCTTGGGGTATTCGGTTGGTTGCTGCGGAAGCTGCAGTTTTCCCTGGCCCCGGTTATTCTCGGTGTGGTGCTCGGTAACATTTTTGAGGACAACCTGCGCCGTGCTCTGTCTATTTCCGCCGGTGACTGGTCGATCCTGTTTAAATCGGGAAGCAGTCTCTTTTTATACTGTCTGGCGATTCTGATCGTTTTTGCACCGATGGTGCTGGGGCGGTTCATGAACAAAAAAACGGCCTGATCTTTACCGGTTGTTTTCGGTCCCGGTGCGGATGATTTCGCATCGGGACCGAATGGTGAGTTGTGCTTTTCCCTGCCCATTCCCCCTGCTCCTCTGCTGCTGAAAATTGCTTTTTCCCGGTTCGGTCATTGGTCGACCGTTTCGAACCCCTCTCATTGATGGAGATGTCTTATGCCTGAGCAACAACAGAGTTGGACCACTGCCGACCTTTATGATGCGTATGAAGAACAGCTCCAGGTCGGTGAGCCGTTATTCACCCATTACGGCGGGCGAACTTATTTTTGTGGTCCAGTGGCGACCCTCAAATGCTTCGAAGACAATTCCACGGTTAGCGAATTACTGGGCACCCCCGGTAATGGGCGGATCCTGGTGGTCGACGCCGGCGGCTCCCGGCGCTGCGCCATGCTCGGTGACCGACTGGCGCAAAAGGCGGTGGATAACGGCTGGGCCGGGGTGGTCATGTTTGGTTGTATCCGTGATTCCGCAGACATTGGGCGGATGCCGATTGGGGTTCTGGCCTTGGCGACAATGCCCCGCAAAAGCATTAAAAAAGGGGCCGGTGAAAGTGGACTTGCGGTCAGTTTTGCCGGGGTTCTGTTTCGACCCGGCGCCTGGTTGTATGCTGATGCTGATGGTTTGGTCGTTGCCGAACAGCGGATTTCCTGAACATCTGGCGGGCGACTCTGCCGTCGGGTTGGCGCGGCACTGCCGGAAAACCTTGAAGCGATAGCTCTTGACCTGTAGAATGACTTGGCGTATCACAGGGCTCTTTGACAGAAGAGCCTGGTGGAGGACTTTTTTCGGCCCGCCACCACCCCTGGTAACCTTTGCATTATTGCGATTGACGTCATGATCTATCTCTTTGACCTGCTGCAACAAATGGCTATTTTCCTGCTGATCGCCTACCTGTTCAGTAAGTCCCCCGCATTCAAACCGCTGGCCAGCGATACCCTGTTGGTCAAACACAAACTCTTTCTGTTTTTTATCTTTTCCGGGTTCGCAACTCTGGGCAGCTATGTTGGACTGCCGATTCATGATGCTGTTTTCAATGCCAGTGCCATCGGTAATGTGATTGCCGGACTAATCGGCGGGCCGGTGATTGGTCTTGCGGTCGGTGCCGTCAGCGGCCTGTTTTCCCTATTTTTCGGACAGTTGACCCTGGTTGCGGTTGCCCAGGGGCTGTCCGCGATCGCCCAGGGGCTGCTCGGCGGTATGGTACATCTGTACTTGCAGCGGAAAAATCAGTCCGAGCAGCTGTTTTGCCCGAGTGTAGCCCTTCTCTCCTCCCTGGGTGGGGCAATTCTGCAGCTTGCAGTATTAAGAATTCTGGTCAGCCCGACGGCCCTGGCCTGGCCGATGATTCACAGCTATGCATTTCCGATGATCGTGGCTAATGCTCTGGGGGCGGCCCTGTTCATGACCATGATGCGTGACCAGAAAACCATGCTCGACAAGGTCGGGGCAATGTTTTCCGCCAAAGCGTTGAACATCGCCGAACGTAGCCTGGGGATTCTCAGTAAGGGGTTCAATCAGGAAACCGCCGGAAAACTTGCGGAAATTATCTACGATGAAACGGGCGTCGGGGCGGTCGGTATCAGTGATTGCGAGACCACCCTGGCCTTTGTCGGGGATGGCGCAGACCACCATCGACCCGGGCTGACCATTGCCTCGCCCCAGACCCGGGAAGCGATCCGGGAGAACAAGGTGATTTATTCCGACGGGGTGAGGGAAAAATTTTCCTGTGCGCTGCGGGAAGACTGTCCGCTGGGATCGGCGCTGATCGTACCGTTGCGGGCGGACAACGAGGTCGTCGGCACCATCAAGCTCTACGAACCCAAGCACAAACTGTTCCTGAACTTGAACAAGACCCTCGGTGAAGGGATTGCCCGGCTGCTCTCCGAACAGCTGTTGCGGGATCGCTATGAAAATCAAAAAAACCTGCTGGTCAAATCGGAGTTGAAACTGATTCAGGCCCAGGTCAACCCCCACTTTCTGTTCAATGCGCTGAATACCATTGTGGCGGTGGTGCGCAAGGACCCGGACCAGGCGCGCAGCCTGTTGCTCCACCTTTCCAATTATTTTCGTAAAAACCTCAAGCGTTCGAGTGATCTGGCGACCCTGGAAGAGGAGCTGGATCATGTCAACTCCTATCTGGTCATCCAGAAGGCACGCTTCGGTGAGAAGCTCATCATCGAACAGGATATTGATGCCAAACTGCTGAAGACAAAGGTGCCGACCTTTACGTTGCAACCGATTGTCGAAAATGCTATCAAACATGGAATTTCCAATATGCTGAATGCCGGAAAAGTCAGGATCACCGCCCGCCGTGAGGAAGGGCGGATTTTTATTGAGGTGATTGACGACGCTGGTGCTTACTGTGAAAAATTCCGGACTGACGGTCTGGGAATGAATATTGTGGACAAGCGGATCAAAAATCTGTATGGGAGTCAGTTCGGGACGGAAATCGCTTGCGTTCCTGAGGAAATGACCAAGGTTTCCTTGATTCTGCCCGACAAAAACGGAGTAGTTAAATGATCAGGGTACTGATTGTCGATGATGAATTTCATGCACGTGAAGAGTTGTCCGTTCTTCTTGAGGACATCGGGGGTGTTGAAATCGTCGGAAGTTGTGAAAATGCGATGGAAGCGATCAGGATGGTGAACCATGAGCATCCTGATGTGTTGTTCCTGGATATCAAGATGCCGGTTCTGGATGGGTTCGATCTGCTCGGGATGATTGAAGAGGAGGTCATGCCCTATGTGGTGTTCGTCACCGCTTTTGATGAATATGCCCTGAAATCCTTTGAAGAAAAGACCCTCGATTATCTGTTGAAGCCGGTCGATCCGGAGCATTTGTCCCGCGCTATGCAGAAAATCTGTGCTGCTGTCGCTGCCAAGGAAGCCCCCAATTATCAGATGGCCCAGCTCAACCGGATTCCCTGCAACAGTGGTCACAAGATCAAGTTGATCGACCCGCAGACAGTCGAATACGTACATTCCGATATCAGCGGCGTTCATGTTTATACCGCGGAAGGGGGTTTTTTTACCGAACTGACGTTGAAAGTTCTGGAAAGCCGCGCCGGATACCTGCGCTGTCACAAACAGTATCTGGTCAACCCCTGTTTTGTTGACGAGATTGTGACCCAGGAAAACGGACTTGCCGAAATCCGGACGCATAGCGGCTACACGCTGCCGGTCAGCCGCCGCTATCTGCGCAAATTGAAAGACGCTTTCAGCCTTTAGTCGGTTTTAGGAGGGGCTGCGACCCTCCTGAAAAAAGCCCTGTACTTTCAGCAGTTGTGGGTTGGCTTCTGAGGGCGCCCTAGGCTTTGAGGCAGGGTTGAGCGGATGTGTTTGGCAATGGCTCTTCGAATACCGAATAGCCACTGCTGACGCGGGTTTAAACCGGTTTTTTTCTTCTTCCCGCTTATCCATCCTTTCCGACCGCTTACCTGATGAATCCTGCCGTTTGTTGCTAAGGCTCTTTTTACCTCTTTCCATTTCTCCTATTCTGACAGCGAAACATTCAAGTGAATGATCCATCTGGGTAACCCGAGACACGAAAATAAGGAGATTGAGAAATGGGTGAAGCAGCACTGTCTTACTGGTTGGAAGAGTTTGTCAACCCGTCCCCGCAACCGGCCGACTTCGATCTTGATTACACCGCTTTGCTTGACGGCGAAACTGACGACGACTGGAAATACGGATCAGACTGATCTGGTAGCAGGGATGACCAGTGCCGGTTGTTGACTTGGGCCCGACCACATCTTGAGCGTTGGGCCTTTGTCATATCTGGCGCATAACATTTTAATGATCGAGGGAGAGATGCTATGTCGGTAAGAATTGTAATAGTACGTCATGTGCCACAGGATAAGGCTACAGAATTGCGGCCGTTACTGTTGGAGATGAGGGCTTTGGCGAATGCCCAGCCCGGCTATGTGTCGGGGGAGACCCTGGTCAATTATGATGATCCGAGCGAATACCTGGTGCTCAGTACCTGGCAGACCTTGAAAGACTGGAATGTCTGGCTGGCTGATGAGCGGCGCCAAAAACTCCAGACCGAGGTTGATGAGATTACCGGTTCGGAAACACTCTATTCAGTCTATTACAACGGCTGATAACGCTATTTAGCTTGTTGCTATTAACTTTGATGATTAAGGGATGTCGCTGATGATGGAAGCGAAAATGAATGCTCTGCTGGAGAAACGGCAGAAAGCTCTCTCCGGGGGCGGGGTCGAGAAAATTAAGAAACGTCATGACAAAGGGCTGTTGACCGCCCGTGAGCGTATCGAACTGCTGGTTGACGAAGGCAGTTTTGAAGAATTCGATATGTTCAAGGGGCACCGCTGTCACCATTTCGGGATGGAGAAGATGGAGACCCTCGGCGACGGTGTCGTCACCGGTTACGGAACCATCGGTGGCCGTCTGGTCTACCTGTTCTCCATGGATTTCACCGTGTTGGGCGGGTCTCTGTCAGAAACCTTTGCCGAGAAGATCTGCAAAATCATGGACATGGCGGTCAAAAACGGCGCGCCGGTGATCGGCCTCAATGACTCGGGCGGTGCGCGGATTCAGGAGGGGATCGAAAGTCTGGCCGGCTATTCAGACATTTTTCTGCGCAATGTCACCAGTTCCGGGGTGGTTCCTCAGCTGTCAGGGATCTTCGGTCCCTGTGCGGGAGGTTCCGTCTATTCCCCGGCGTTGACCGATTTTACCGTGATGGTGCGGAACAACAGTTACATGTTTCTGACCGGTCCCAAAGTGGTCAAAGCAGTGACGCATGAGGATGTCGACGTTGAAACCCTCGGCGGCGCCAGCGTGCATACCACCAAAAGTGGCGTTGCCCACCTGGCCGCAGATAGTGAAGAACAGGCCATCAACCAGTTGCGGGAACTGTTCTCCTACATTCCGCAAAACAACATGGAGGCCCCGCCGCGGCTGGATACCAGCGATTCTGTCAATCGCGAAGAAATGGGCCTGTGCAACCTGCTGCCGGAGAATCCGAATCACCCTTATGACATCAAGCAACTGATTGCCGCCACCGTTGACGACGGGAAGTTCCTTGAGATTCAGCCCGACTATGCACCCAATATCGTGATTGGCTTTGCCCGCTACGGAGGGCAGTCGGTTGGTATTGTCGCCAATCAGCCCCTTCATCTCGCCGGGGTGCTGGATAACGATGCTTCGGTCAAGGCTGCCCGCTTCGTTCGTTTCTGCGACGCCTTCAATATTCCGCTGGTTACCTTTGTCGACGTGCCCGGGTTCCTGCCCGGAACGACCCAGGAATACGGCGGAATTATCCGTAACGGCGCCAAACTGCTGTACGCTTTTGCCGAAGCGACCGTGCCGAAAGTCACGGTCACTGTCCGTAAAGCCTACGGCGGTGCTTATTGCGTCATGAGTTCCAAACACCTGCGGGGTGACATCAACTACGCCTGGCCGACTGCTGAGATCGCGGTTATGGGGGCCAAGGGCGCTGCAGAAATTCTGTTTGCCCGGGAGGTCAAGGCGAATCCCGACAAAGCGAAGGAAATTCTAGAAAAAGGTATTGCCGAATACTCGGACAAGTTTGCCAATCCCTATGAAGCGGCCAAGCGTGGTTATGTGGATGCTGTCATTCTGCCGCAGCGGACCCGCTTCCGGATCTGTAACGCTCTGGTCATGCTGGAGGGCAAACAGGATAGTAACCCGCGCAAGAAACACGGCAATATTCCCCTTTAACCGATATGATTGCTGAGACGAACGGATATTAGATATGAACTTTGGCTGGCATAATGTGGTTGCAGGTCATGGGCTTGGTCTCATGATCACCGGGATGTTGATTGTTTTTTGTGGGTTGTTGTTGATCAGCGGCATCATTGTAGTTCTGGGGTCTTTGAACGGCAAGAGTGCCCAACCGAAGGCTGCTGTTGCAGCTGCCACTGTGGCCGATCGGGAACCGACCAGGGAAGAGCTGATTGCTGTCGCTGGGTTGGTTGTGCATCTTGAATCGGAACGCAGCCTGGGGGAATGGACCCAATTAACTATTCCGCGGCAGAACCGGGTCGGATCGATCTGGGCTTCTGCAGGGAAAATGCGCTCGCTGTCTGAGGGAGGCTCTCATGCGTAAATATAAATTGAAGTTGAATGATAAAGAGTTTGAAGTGCAGTTGAACAGCCTTAGTGCTGAGGAAGCCTTGTTGGAAATCAACGGCAAGGAATATGCCGTTTCCATCGACTCGATTGCCGAGGTGTTGCCGGAAGGTGCGGATGCCACTCTGGCCCCGGTGGTGAGTGCTGCGCCGCTGGCCTCAGGTAAACCCAGAGGGCCGGTCGCTGCCAGCGACGGTTCGGTGCTGGCCCCGATTCCGGGGTCAATCCTGCAGGTCTATGTCAAGGTTGGTGATACGGTCAAGGTCGGTCAGGCTCTGTTCAAAATGGAAGCCATGAAGATGGAAAATGAAATCAACGCCCGCGCTGAAGGCAAAGTCACCGCCGTGAATATCAAGGTTGGTGACAGTGTCAATCAGGGCGATGAGTTGATGACCATCGAATGAGCGGCCTGTTCCGTTTTGCGGAAGAGGTCATAATTTTCATGATTTCCAGCAGAGAGCGTTAAAAATGGGCATGCTAACTGATTTTTTGATGAGTACCGGTTTTGTCGGAATCGCCTGGCAAAACGTGGTGATGATACTTTTTGGTTGTCTTTTCATTTACCTGGCTATTAACAAGGGTTTTGAGCCGTTGCTGCTGCTGCCGATCGGTTTCGGCCTGATTGTCGGTAATATTCCCATCCCGGAGAGTATGTCGGGTGGGGAAGAGGGGATGTTTTTTGTCAATATCTACCAGGGGGTCAAGCAGGGTATTTATCCGCCACTGATTTTCCTCGGTGTCGGGGCAATGACCGATTTTACCCCCATGCTCAGTAATCCCAAGCTGGTGCTGCTTGGTGCTGCGGCGCAGTTTGGCATCTTTACCACCCTGATCGGTGCTTTGTTCATCGGTTTTACCCCGCAGCAGGCCGGTGCTATCGGCATTATCGGCGGGGCGGACGGTCCGACGGCGATCTTCCTGTCGTCGATGTTGGCACCGGAGCTGCTCGGCTCCATCGCTATTGCCGCCTATTCCTATATGTCGCTGGTGCCAGTGATTCAGCCGCCGATCATGCGGTTGCTGACCAGCAAGGAAGAACGGCTGATCCGAATGGAGGTCTCCCGGCAGGTCAGTAAGAAGGAAAAGATCATTTTCCCCATTATCGGCTTTTTGATCTGTACCCTGATTGCTCCCGGCTCAATGGTGTTGATAGGCTGCCTGTTCTTCGGTAATATTCTGAAAGAAAGCATGGTGACCGAGCGTCTGGCCAATACCGCCCGCAACGCCATGATAGACGTCCTGACGATCTTGCTGGGTTTCTCTATCGGAGCCAATACACTGGCGGTCAATTTCCTGACCCCTCAATCTATCGGTATTTTTGTGATGGGGGCGACGGCCTTTGCACTGGCAACAGCTTCCGGGGTATTGTTTGCTAAGTTTATTAACCTGTTTTCCAAGAAAAAGATCAATCCACTGGTCGGTGCTGCTGGCGTTTCCGCAGTGCCGAATTCGGCCCGGGTGGTCAACAAGGTCGGGTTGGAAGCTGATCCGACCAACTACCTGCTGATGCATGCGATGGCTCCTAATGTCGCCGGAGTGGTCGGTTCAGCTATCGCGGCCGGTGTCCTCCTCTCAGTCCTTGGACATTAACTGAATTAAGTTGCAGGGTTTACTCATATGGTCGTCAGGTTGATTAATAAATTTGATCAACGCAAAGCGCGCGAGCTTATTGAATCGAATGGCTTCAAATATGAAGAAAAATTCGACGCGCTATTTGGAGTTTTTGAAAATGGTGAACTGGTCGCTACGGCGGCCAGGGATCACAATGTTTTTAAAATGATCTGTATTCGTGACAGCCATCAGGGGGGTGGACTCCTTGGTGAGCTGATCACGGAACTGATCAACAGTTGTGCCTATTCAAACATTGAAAACTTTTTTGTTTTTACCAAGCCGGATCGCTGTTTGTCCTTTCAGCATCTGAATTTCACCCCGCTGGTTAAACATCCCAAACTGTGTCTGCTGGAATACGGTCATGGCTTGCAGAAGTACCTGGACGGCTATCGGGAACTGGTCAAGCCGGGCCGCAACGGTGCCGTTGTGGTCAACTGCAATCCGTTTACTCGCGGTCATCAGTACCTGATCGAACAAGCCGCCGCCCAGGTCGATCAGCTGTATGTGTTTGTGGTGCGGGAGGATCGTTCTATTTTTCCCTTCGAGGTCCGTTACCAGCTGACCAGAGAAGGGACTGCCCATATCCCCAACGTGACAGTTCTGGACACCTCCGACTATGCGATCAGTCAGGTGACCTTTCCAGGCTACTTCCTCAAGCGGGACGATGACCAGCAGATGATTCAGATGGAAGTTGACTTGGAACTGTTCGGAAGGCATATTGCGCCTTTTTTCAACATCGAAAAACGCTTCATCGGGACCGAACCCTACTGTCGGACCACGCGTATTTACAGCGAGACTATGCATAAGGTTTTAGCCCTGTATAATGTTGAGACAGTGCAGTTGGACCGGGTCGCGCGCGGTGATCAGCCGATTAGCGCGTTCCGGGTGCGCGAGGCCCTGAAAGGTGAAGCGTTTGAGACGTTGAAAGAGCTTGTGCCTGCAACGACGATGAATTTTCTCCGTTCGGTCCAGGCCCGGGAGCTATTGCATACATTGAAGAATTACCAGAGGAGACATTGATGGAGATCGCACGAAAAGCACAGGCAGGGACAATGCAGTCGAGTGACCTGATGGTTTTTTTAGAGCCTGCTGATGACCTGCGCATAGAAATTGATTCAACAGTGAAAAAACAGTTTGAGCACCTGATCAAAGATCAGGTCGAAAAAGTTCTGGCCGAGTTGTCAGTGGCCGGTGGGTATATCAAAATCAGTGACCGGGGCGCCCTCGATTACGCGATTGCCGCCCGCCTGGAAACGGCGATCAGAAGAGCCAGCAGCCAGGAAGGGGCCTGAATATGAACGGAGTCTGGTGTAAAACCTGGGAGCAGGGCCGGCGCTTTATTATCAAGATCGAGCCGGGACAGAAGATCGTCGAGCGGCTGATTCTGTTTGCCGAGCAGGAAGATGTGAAAAACGGAGTGATCGTGTCTGCGGTCGGGTCGGTGGTCAACGCCCATTTCCGCGGGATCAAGTCCGGCGCCAAACGGCCGATTACCGAGCCGCGCATGCGCCAGCATCATATCGAAGGGCCGTTGGAACTGCTGGATCTGGAAGGCAATCTGATTTCCGGCGACAATGGCAAGGTGGACTGTCATGCCCATATCATGCTCGGCAAAAGCTCCGGGGAGGTGATCGGCGGGCACCTGTTTGATGCGGAAGTCTTTGCCAGTTGCGAAATCCTGTTTACCGAGATGATCATCCATGGGATTGAGCGTCATATTTCGAAGACATCTGGAACCCCGACCATTTACATTGAGGAGGAATAATTGCCATGGCTGATTTTGAATTAATGAGATCGCTGCTGTATGTGCCGGGCAACATGCCTTCCATGCTGCAAAACGTGCCGATGTTCCAGAGCGACTGTGTCATGATCGATCTGGAAGATTCGGTGCCTTATAGTGAGAAGGACGCCGCGAGGGTCCTGGTCAAAAACTTCCTGGAGACCTACCAGAATCACAACCGGAAAATCCTGGTGCGGATCAACAGTCTCAAAACCAAGTGGTGGAAGCAGGACCTCGATGCCATCCTGCCAGCCATGACCGATGGTATCCGCCTGCCCGAAGCTGATAAGCCGGAATATGTCGAGCAGCTTGACACCATCTTGACCGAGTATGAGGAGGAGTTGGGGCTGCCCATCGGGCACTTCAAGATCCTGCCTTCCATCGAAACGGCCGAAGGGGTCATCAACTGTATCAAGACCGCCAAGAGTTCATCGCGGCTGCTCGGACTGGCTTTCGGTGCTGAGGATTATACCGCCAGCCTGGAGATTGAAAGAACCAAAAGCGGCGAGGAACTGTTCGCTGCGCGGACCCGGATCGTCTGGGCCTGCAAGGCCGCCGGTATCCAGGCCATTGACACCATCTTCCCGGATGCCACGGATATGGACGCGCTGCGTAAGGAGACCGAGCTGATCAAGGTCCTCGGCTTCAGCGGTAAATCGCTGGTCAATCCCCGGCAGATCGAGGTTGTCCACGAAGTCTTTGTTCCCAAACAGGAGCAGATCGACTACGCGCTGCAGGTGATCGATGCCATTCAGCGAGCTAGGGAAATGGGGACCGGGGTTATCTCGCTGGCCGGCAAGATGATCGACGCGCCGGTGGTTATTCGTGCCGTCAAGACTTTGAAAACTGCCCAGGCGCACGGTCTGGTTGATATTGAATTGGATGAAGAGGTGATTTATGGCCGTAAATAGTTTGGGACGTCAGCTCCCGGAGTCCTTTGCCGGGAAAACCGTTGTCCCGTATCAGGACCCCTTCAGTTATAAGAAAACCTCCGACCATGCCAGTCGACCGCTGCGGCGGGTTAACCCGGGCGACAAGAAGCTGCTTGGCAGTCTGCGGGAAGCCATTGAGGCCTCCGGTCTGAAAAGCGGCCAATGTATTGCGACCCACCATCACTTGCGCAACGGTGATGCATTGCTGAACATGGTGGTCAAAGAGATTGACGCCATGGGCATTCGGGATATCACCATCGCCTCAAGCTCGGTCCACCCGGTGCATGCGGAGTTGATTCCGTACATTCAGAAAGGTGTTATCACCGCCATTGAAACCGGTGTCAATGGTCTCATCGGCGAAATGGCTTCCAAAGGGGAGTTGAATTGCCCGATTACCGTACGCACCCATGGCGGCCGGGCCCGCTCGGTGATCTCCGGGGATGTGACGGTTGATGTCGCGTTTATCGCGGCCCCGACTTGTGACGAGTTCGGCAATATGAACGGGTATTTCGGCCCGTCGGCCTGCGGCAGTCTGGGCTACGCCCATACCGATGCCCAGTACGCCAAGCATGTGGTCGCCGTGACCGACAACCTCCGCCCTTACCCGGTGGTGCCGGTATCGATCCCCATGTCGATGGTCGATTATGTCGTGGTCGTCGATTCCCTGGGCGATCCCAATAAGATCGTTTCAACGACCACCCGAATCACCCGTGATCCGGTCGGCCTGCAGATTGCTAAATATGCGTCCCAGGTGATTGAGGCCTCCGGACTGCTGAAAGACGGTTTTGCCTTCCAGACCGGTTCCGGCGGGATCTCCCTGGCGGTGGCGGATCGGGTTAAGCAACTGATGAGTGCCGGGCAGATCAAAGGCAGCTTCGGCTGCGGCGGGATTACCGGTTATTTTGTCGATATGCTCGAACAGGGGCTGTTCCGCGCGCTGTTCGATGTCCAGTGTTTCGATCTGAAAGCCGTCGGCTCCATCGGGCGTAATCCGAATCACCTGGAGATGAGCGCGGACCTGTATGCCAATCCCTTCAATGCCGGAGCGGTCGTCAATATGCTCGACTGCGTGATCCTGGGAGCTACCGAGGTTGACGTCGATTTTAACGTCAATGTCAATACCGAGTCGAACGGCTATCTGTTGCACAATACCGGCGGGCACAGTGATGCCGCCGCCGGCGCCAAGTTGTCGATTATCACTGCTCCGCTGATTCGCGGTCGGCTGCCGATTATCCGCGATGCGGTTACGACCGTTACCACGCCGGGCGAAACCATCGACGTGATTGTGACCGAGCGCGGGATCGCGGTGAATGAGCATCAGGCCGACCTGAGAAAGGAACTGGAAAAACGCAAAGTTCCGGTGATGGATATTCATGATTTGAGAAAATTGGCGACCCGCATTACTGGTGAGCCGAAACCGGTCGAATTCACTGATGACGTCGTTGCCCTGATCGAATATCGTGACGGCACAATAATTGATGCAGTACGCAAAGTTAAAGAATGACATCCTGGCTGCCCGCGAGCGTCGCGATGAGGAGCTGAAGAAGCTGCTGGCGACGCTTGCGGGGGGCAGTATTATTCAGCTGGCGCTGAATGTCCCTGGTTGCGACAAACGGCCGGCGGGCAGCGATGCGTTGTTCGGGTGGGGCCAGGAGCAGCTGAACAATGCGGTTGCGCCGAGCTTGGAACTGTTTGACGTCGATGCCCTTGGCCCCTGGGTCTTATATGCATCGCCGGGGAACCCGATTGATGTCAAAATGCAATGCTGCCGGATCGAGGATTATCGCGATTTTGCACGCTTGCTCGATTTCGATGTTTATGCCGCAGACGGCACGGTGTACGATCGGCAGCGCCTTGGCTTGCCGCAGCGTTCCTGTCTGGTGTGCGCCGCACCGGCGCGGGAATGTATCCGTACCCGCCGCCATACCCCCAATCAGGTGAAAGAGCGCTTTGAAGAATTGCTCGAACCCTTTACAACTGCAGGCGTTGGCCGCGTCGCTTATCGACGGGCTCAAGGCTGAGCTGTATCTGACCCCGAAGCCCGGCCTGGTCGATCTACGCAATAACGGTGCTCATCCGGATCTGTCCTTAATCCTGATGGCGCGTTCCATCGCCTTGTTGCGCCAATATTTACGTGAACTCTGTGCCGTGCTGGTTGCGCCAAGCGGTGCTGGCGATCCGGTCCTGATCGGACAGCAGGCTGAACAGCGCATGTTGCAGGAGCTGGGCACCAATTGCCACCGTGGCGGGATCTTCCTGACCGGGTTGCTGCTGATGGCCGCTGCTCGGTGCGACTTGCGTAATCCTGTAGCGTTGCAGGCCGCCGTAAAAGTGACCGCCGGCGAATTCTTTGCCCGCCGCTCTCAACCGCCCTGCAGTCATGGGGAAACGGTTCGCAAGCAGCATCCTCAGGCCGGAATTGTTGCAGAGGCGCTTGGCGGATTGCCAGGGGTGTTTGATATCGTGCTGCCGGCTCTCGAAAAGGGTGGGTTGCACAACGGCCGTGGGTTTTATCTGGCTCTCGCGGAATTGATGCTGCGGGTTGATGATTCGACCACTCGCCACCGCTGCGGGGATTCGGGAATTGTTTATTTGCAGCAGAGTGGGCTGCAACTGCGTCAGTGCCTGGCGGCGGGGCACGATCCGGTTCCTCTGTTGCGCAAAATGGATACAGCTTTTCAGCAACGTAATCTGACTATGGGCGGCGTAGCTGACCTGCTAGGGGTCGGGCTGGGCTATGCGGCCTACCTGTGGTACAGCGACTGACAACTGCAAATCATTCCTGCCTTTTCGAGCAAAACTCCCCAGCTGTTTTCTTTCGTTTGCGCGGCCTGCTAAAAAATAATCATATTGTTTTTTGTGGTGTTGCCTCGAGGGGTATTTGGGTTTAGTATGATTCGTTTGAATTGAAAGTTATTCCCCAAACCCGTTCGCGACTGCTGTCGGGTCAGTTTGTTTTTATCAGAAATACCGCTGCCTGCCGCGGCAGTCATTTAAACGTTAGGCCAAAGTTGTGTCATCTCAGGTATTGAAAAATTATCTTCCCTCCCGCCATGTGCAAAAACTCTTTCTGAAAATTCTGGGTCACCTCAAAATCAGTGAAAATACCTTTTTGATCATTCTTGCAGTTTTGATCGGTATTCTGGGAGGTTTGGGTAACTATTTTTTCCGGAAAACCATCGAACTGATTCATTGGTTGATCTTCGAGCAGACCTTCGAATTCTTTGATATCTCGTTGGACCACTGGTCCATGCAACGGATCCTGGTGATGTTCCTGCCCGCCATCGGCGGCCTGTTGGTTATCCCCCTCTGGATTCTGTTTAAGAAGGACTTGCAGGGAGGGTTCTCGGCCTTTCTGGTCAAGGTGAACCTGAAGGGCGCCAAGCTGCCGCTCAGACCGTTGTTTACCAAGGGCCTTGGCTCCGCGATTACCCTGGGGACCGGTGGCAGTGCCGGACAGGAAGGTCCGATTGCCGTGATCGGCGGCACCATCGGCAGCCAGTTCGGCAAACTGTTCAAAATGAGCGGAAATCGGCTGAAAGTTCTGGTTGCCTGCGGCGCTGCGGCCGGAGTCGCAGCGACCTTTAACGCCCCGATTGCCGGGGTGTTTTTCGCTACGGAAATCGTCTTGCTGTCGTCTTTCGAACTGGCCAGCTTCACGTCCATCGTCATTTCCAGCGGCATGGCCACGGTCGTTTCCCGGGCTTTACTCGGCAACGTCTCGGAAGTGGTCACCCCAACCTTTTACCTGCACAGCTTTTGGGAACTCGCCCTTTACGTGTTGCTGGGGTTCGTCATCGGCGGCCTCGCCGCCGGTTTTATCGATCTGAACTGCCGAATCAAGAACATGATCACCGCACTCAAAGTGCCGCAGTTGAGCAAGCCGGTTCTGGGTGGCCTGAGCGTCGGGGTGATCGGCATTTTTCTGCCCCAGGTGTTTGGCAACGGTTACGAATTTATCGGCGCGGTTCTCCATGGAGGCCATTCCTGGTACCTGCTGCTGGTGTTGGTCGCGGCCAAGATGGTGGCCACCTCCATCACCCTTGGCTCCGGGCTGCCCGGTGGCATGTTCGCTCCCTGCCTGTTTCTTGGTGCGGTGGCCGGGGGCGCCTTCGGTCATATCCTGGAGCTGGTTTTCCCCGGCGGCGGGCTGTCCGGCGGTGCCTATGCGCTGGTCGGCATGGGCGCTTTTTTGGCGGCGGCGACCCATTCGCCGATGACCGCCATTTTTCTGCTCTTTGAAACCACCGACAGCTACGAGGTCATTATCCCGATTATGCTGACCTGTGTTATCGGCACGACCTTTGCGCGCAAGCTGAAAAAAGACAGCTTGGAAACCGCCGAGCTTAGCCAGATCGGTATTGATCTGGAAGCCGGAAAAGAGCGTAATATCATGAAGAGCCTCGCGGTCGGCGATGTTATGCTGACCCGGGTTGAAAGTATTCCGGAGAGTATGACGCTGGGAGAATTCGCCCGCTTCATTCAGAAGACCCATCATACCAATTTCCCCCTGGTCAATGAAAAAGGGGAACTGACCGGAATTATCTCGGTGCAGGATTTCCTCGGCGTGGTTTTCGAGAAAGAACTGATGGATCTGGTCGTGGTCAAGGAGTTGGCGACGACTGAAGTGGTGACGGTGCATGCGGAGGAGGATCTCGATACCGCTATGCGCAGAATCGGTTACCGCAATATTGAACAGCTGCCTGTGGTTGATCGGGAGACCCATCGTAAACTCTATGGGATTATCTCCCGTCGCGACATGATTTCAGCTTATAACCGGGCCCTGATGAGTCGGACCCTGGGGGAAGAGGATGACTGATCTACTGACCGGCCTGAATGAGCCACAGCGGCAGGCGGTTCTGCATCAGAACGGCCCGCTGTTGTTGCTGGCCGGAGCCGGTTCCGGGAAAACCCGGGCCCTGACCCACCGGGTCGCCTATCTGATCCGGGAGCGGGGTGTCGCCCCCTGGCAGATTATGGCCGTCACCTTCACTAACAAGGCGGCCAAGGAGATGCGGGAGCGGCTGGAAGCGCTGCTCGGTTCGTCCGAGCTGCCCTGGGTGGCAACCTTTCATGCCAGCTGTGTGCGAATTTTACGTCAGGACATTTATCATCTCGGCTTTGGACGGGATTTTTTGATTTATGACGATCAGGATCAGTTGCGACTGCTGCGCGAATTGCTCAAGAACCAGCAGATTTCTGAAAAGGTCCTCAAGCCGCGCGCCGCTGCGGCCGCCATCGACAGCGCCAAAAACAGCGGAATCGGGCCGACCGAATACGGTAATTTGCATCCTGACGAGCGGCTGGTCGCTGAACTCTATGCGCAGTACCAGCGCAAGCTGAAGGCCGCCAATGCCGTTGATTTTGGTGACCTGCTATTGTTGACCGTGCGGCTGCTGGAGGAATTTCCGGAGGTCAGAGAGCGCTGGCAGCAACGGTTCAGTCATGTTCTGATCGATGAGTTTCAGGATACCAACCGGGTTCAGTACCGGCTCATGCAGTTGCTGATCCGGCCGGAGACAGCGCTCTGTGTGGTCGGCGATGACGATCAATCCATTTATCGTTGGCGCGGCGCCGAAGTCGGCAATATTCTTGGGTTTGATATCGATTTTCCGACCGCTACTATTATTCGACTGGAGCAGAACTACCGCTCTACCCGCACCATTCTGGAGGCTGCCGGCGCGGTGGTCGGTCGTAATCCGGATCGTCGGGAGAAGCAGCTCTGGACGGAAAATCCGCCGGGCGAACTGCTTCATGTCGAGACCGCTCCCGATGATCTTGAAGAAGCACGGTTTGTTGCCGCTGAAATTGCCGAATTGCAGCAGGCCGGCCACGGGTTGCGGGAGATGGCCGTGTTCTATCGCACTAATGCCCAGTCCCGTGCTTTGGAAGAAGCTTTGCGGGCCGGGCGGATCCCCTATATCATGTTCGGCGGGGTCAAGTTTTATGCGCGGCTCGAAGTCAAGGATGTCCTCTCCTACCTGCGGGTGTTGATCAATCCCCAGGATTCCCTGGCCGTGCGGCGGATCATCAATGTCCCGGCCCGCGGTATCGGCAATACCACCATTGAGCGCATTGCCGCTTATGAAGAACAGGCCGGCAACTTTCTGGCCGCTTGTCGGCTGGTCCTTCAGGAGCAGATTCTGAAAGGCGCAGCGGCAAAGCGGGTGGGAGAATTCCTGGCCTTGCTCGATAGTTTCACGGAGCGTCTGCAACGATTGCCGTATCCGCAACTGATGGCGGAGTTGATCCATGATTCCGGCTACGGACCGGTCCTGCAGGAGGAAGCCCAGAATGCCCTGACTGCAGAAGGGCGCCAGGAGGCCAAAGGTCGGCTGGAGAATCTGGAACAGCTGCTGGCGGGGATGGAAGAGCATGCCACATCCGGTGGCAGCGTGCACGACTACCTGGAGCAGATCGCCTTGATCACCGACTTGGAACAGCATGATGGCTCCCAGCAGCGGGTAACTTTGATGACTCTGCATTCCGCCAAAGGGCTGGAATTTCCTATCGTTTTTATGACCGGTATGGAAGAGGGGCTTTTTCCCCACTCCCGCTCTGGTGCCATGGGGGAAGAACTGGCCGAAGAACGGCGGCTTTGCTATGTTGGTATGACTCGGGCGATGCAGCGTCTGTACTTATCCCATGCCCGGCGGCGGCGCGTTTATGGAACCTGGCAGTTTAATCCCCCCAGCCGCTTCCTGACCGAAATTCCGGGCCAGCTGATCAAGGGACGGGAGCAGGACGCGGTCCCGGCGACAAAAGCAGCGGCTGCTCATAACCTGTCCTCTTTAGCGGACCTGATGGGCGGCCGAGAGAAACCGGAGGCCTGGGATGAAAACCAGGATCTTGGCGCTTCGGTCGCCGCTCCTGAACAACCGCGCCGGGGTGCGGCCGAATCTGCCGCTGATGAGGGTTCGGCCGGATTGCGGTTGGGAACCCGGGTGCGGCATATTAAATTCGGGATCGGGACGGTACGTCGGCTGGAAGGCACTGGCGACAAACAGAAGGTTATCGTTTATTTCAATTCGGTTGGATCCAAGAAACTGTTGCTCAAGTTTGCCGGACTGATTCCGGTGTAAACGGTTGGCATGATGCAGACGGAGCCCCTTGACCAATTTACCCTGTTGCTGGTCGATGATAATCAGACCAACCTGTTGTTGTTGGCCAAAATCATTGAAATCGACCTGCCCCAGGTGCGGGTTTTGACCGCCCGCAGTGCTCGGGAAGGGTTGGCCATCTGTACCCAGGAACCAGTGGACGGGGCCTTCATTGATGTACAGATGCCGGAAATGAGCGGACTGGAGATGTGTCGCAGGCTGCGCCAACAACCACAGACCGCCGAGATCCCGCTGGTTCTGATAACCGCTCACCTCGCCTCGCCAACAATGCGTGCCGAAGGACTCGACGTCGGGGCCTACGACTTTATTTCCCAGCCGATCAGCAATGTGGAAATGTTGGCCAGGGTCAAAGTGATGCTGCGGATGTGTGCTGATGAACGCCGCAGTCGCAGCAACCAGCAGCAGTTGGAGCGGCGACTGCAAGATCACTCGGCGCGTTTACGCTGGCTCAGCGGTCTGATGATTAGCGGTGACGGGCAGTTCAAGGAACAGGACCGCAGCATGTTGCTGCGGATGGCTGAAGACTTGGCCGATCCCAACGAGCTGGACGATCGCCTGTTCTTTGAAAAATTGACGACGGAATTTCCTTTGCCCTGGCGGCGGACTGTGCTGAAGTTGGCGTTGCTGGAATCGGTTCCGGTTCGGTTGGCCCAGAGCCTGAGCGAAATCAGCGATATCCGGGCGGTGATCGGTTATCTGGAACGGCATGGACTGGTGCTGACCACTAGGATAGAAAAAGAAACAGTTTTGATTATCAAGCCCGGTGCCAGGACTTTCTTGCGCGACAAGGCCGAGCAGGATTTGACTGCTGCTGAACGCCTGCTGGTCTACCAGGCGGCGGCGGAATGGTACCGGTTGGATGGCCGCTTTGATGCGGCCTTGAACTGCCTGCTCGATGCGCGCAACTATTCCGCTATGGCGCAGATGCTCAGCCAGTTTGGCTTGGCTTTGGTGGACAGCCACTATCAGCACAAGATCGGCCCCTTAATCAGTGCGATCCCTGCCGACGTGACCGCTGCCGACAGTTGGTTGGCGCTGTTCCGGGGCATCACAGGATTGTCTGCTTTTTCAGATGAAGCGGTGGACTGGCTGGAGCTGGCCTATCAGCGTTTTGCAACGGCCGAGGATCCCCGTGGCATGCTGCTGACGGCGACTGCCCAGGTGATGCTTTCACTGACCATGGACGGTTGTTTTGATCGTTGGCAGGGGCGATTGGCGGATTTCAGAAAGTTGTATGCCAGCTCTAGTGATATTTGTGCTGCGGTTGAGCGTCTGAAGATTACCTACGCACTTGGTCTGGCGGAACTGTTTTTTGCCGGGCGGCTGGACATCGTCGACGGTCTTGTCAGTATCGGGCTGGCCGAAGCCCAGCAATTGTGTTTGAGTGAGCAGCAAATTGAATTTGCTGTGTTGCGGGGAATGCAGGCTCTCTGGCAGGGGCGTTACCGGGTTGTTGCTACCGCCGTGGAGCACCAGGCCGGACACCGGCAGAATCCGGAGCGGTTTTCAGCCTGCCAACTACTGGGTTTGGTTGGCTGTTCGTTGCTGCATGGCCATGGCGATATCGCCGGATTTTCCAGGCAGCGGGAAATTCTCCGTTCGCAGCTCAGTCCGGGACAGATGCAGCGCTCCGCCTTCGGGCCGTTGCTCGACTATTATCAGGCCACACTGTTGCTGGCTTGCGGTGAAAAGGAGCATGCAGCAGAACTGGTCGATGCTGCGCTGCTAAACAGCAAGGGCTCCAGCCACAGCCATCAGCTAAGTCGTTTGTTGCAACTGCGCAGCTGGCTCCATGCCCTGGCCGGTCAGCAGGACGCGGCGGAGAGAGATTCGGCTACGGCCCTGCGCCTGCGTGAGCAGGCTGGGGGAGCGCTGTACCGGATTGAAAGTCTGCTGTTTGCGGCGCTGACCTGTGCCGCCGGAGAACGCTTTCTTGATGCGGAACAATTTTTGAATGAAGGTTTGGCAGCGTCGCAACGCTGTGGGGAAGAACGGATTCGCCCGGGGCTGCATGCCTGGCAGGCCGCGATCCAGGACAAACTTGGGCGGCATGATCGGGCTCGGGAGCAGGTTCGGTTTTTTCTCGAGTTTCAGCGGCGTCAGGACTGTGCTTTTTTCTGGGGTTTGATTCCGGACCTGCTGGAGACCTTAGCGCAGTTACTGGAAAGCCAGGCCGAGCGGGATCTGTTTGAGCCCCTGCTGGAGAAGTTTGCCGGCCAGGCGTTTAGCTCGGATTCGGCAATTCTGTTGTGCCCGTTGCTGGAGGTGAAATGCCTGGGGCAGTTTCGCGTCCAATTGCAACAGCAAAGCTTTGATCTGGGCGAGGTCGGCCAAGCGTCCCGGCAGATTTTCGCCCTCTTGGTCGCGGCCCCGGGGCAAACCCTCAGTATCGAATCGATTATGGCGACGCTGTGGCCGGACAGTCCTCCTTCGAGGGCCCGCAATAGTTTTGATACCGCCCATTCAAGGCTCCGCAAGGCGCTGGAGGGGGCCTTTGGTCAACGGATCCGGCGGGACTACCTGATTTTGGAAAAAGGGTTGCTCTCGCTTAGGAGCGCCCGTATCGACAGTGTGCTGTTTGCCGAATTCATGGAGCAGGCGCGTTACCATCTGCAACGCGAACATTTTTTGCAAGCCGAGCATGCCTTCTGGAAAATGGCTCAAATTTGGACCGGAGAATTCCTGTCTGGGCATGACCTGGGCGGTAACTTGGCATTGCAGCGTGATCACCTGACCGAATTGCGTCTGGAACAGATCAGCAGTCTTGCCCGGTTGCTGCAGGAGCGCCGCAAGTACGACGAGGCGATTGCGATTCTGCAGCAGGGGCTGGTTATTGATCCGACTCGGGATTCCATCGTTCGCCGCCTTTTACAGCTCTATCGGCGGCGGCGCGATCACCGGGCGGTAACGAATCTTTTGACGTTATATCGCAAAGCACTCCAAGAGGAGGACTATGACTCTGAGGAGATTGCTGAGCTGATCGAATCTTTGGAAGGGCAATGGGTGCCCACCGAAGATGATATCTGAATTAAAGGAGAGTGGAGAACTATGAGTAGTTGTGATAGTTGCAGCGACAGCTCCTGCTCGGTGAAACAACCGGAGCAGGCCAACGATCAACAATTCCAGATGCGCCAGGCCCTGGACCGGAGAATGTGCGGCGTCAAGCACAAGATCGTGGTCATGTCCGGAAAGGGCGGCGTCGGTAAAAGTACCACTGCTGTTAACTTGGCCCTGGCCCTGTCCCAGCAGGGGAACAAGGTCGGCTTGCTCGATATCGATCTGCACGGGCCGAGCATTCCCAAAATGTTTGGTCTTGAAGGGCAGCACCCGAATGCGGATGAAAACGGCATTTATCCGCTCGAGACCGGCGATCTGAAAGTGATGTCCATCGGTTTTCTGCTGGAGTCCACCGGTGATGCCACGATTATGCGTGGGCCGATGAAGCATGGTGCTATCCAGCAATTGCTGTCCGATGTGGTCTGGGGTGAGCTCGACTACCTGCTCCTAGACTGCCCGCCCGGGACTGGCGATGAACCTTTGAGTGCAGTCCAGCTGCTTGGTCCTCGTGCGGCTGCGGTGGTGGTTACCACACCGCAGGATGTGGCGCTGACCGATGTGGAAAAATCCCTCAGTTTCTGCCGCGAACTGAAATTGCCGGTGGTTGGTCTGGTTGAGAATATGAGCGGTTTTATCTGCCCTCATTGCGGGGGCAAATCGGATATTTTCAAACGCGGCGGAGCCCAAAAACTGGCTGAGAAGACCGGGACTAAGCTGCTCGCCGAGATTCCCTTTGAGCCGCTGGTGGTGATCGGTGGAGATGCCGGGCAGCCCCATTTGCTGGCTCATCCGGATTCTGCTAACAGTGAAGCATTGCGCGCGGTTGCACAGGCAGTGTGCGACTATTGTACTGCAGACTGAGGCGCGCTGGGCTCTTGCCTGCAAGCGTTTAAGATGCTATTTCTAGGGGCTGCTGAGGCCCCTTGAAAAATCCGTATTCCCCGGCTGCTCTCCGCCTTCCTGCCGGAGCAGTCAGTCGGGGATTGTCTCAGGCAGTAGATGCAATTGACAATACCACGCAGGGACGTTGAGGACCGCATGAAGATTAGTCGCCAAGATGTTGAATATGTCGCCCGCCTGGCGCGTTTGACCCTGGAACCGGAAGAACTGGAGCTGATGACCGGGCAGATGGACGCCATCCTGGGCTATGTTGACAAGCTGAACGAGCTGAATACCGAAGGAATTGAACCGACGGCCCATGCCGTACCCATGGCCAATGCTTTTCGCGCCGATGAAATCAAGGCGTCGATCGGCATTGAGCGGGCCTTGCAGAATGCGCCCCGTGCGGACGGCGGCTGTTTCAAGGTGCCGAAAGTCATCGAATAAGTGGCCTGGCGGCCTGATGGAATAACTGATTTCACCACAAAGCAGAGCTGTTGTTGATGACGGCTCCGGAGTTGTTATGGCTTTTGAACAAATGACTATTGCAGAGATGCGCCGGGAATTGCAGGCCGGGCGGGTGACGGCGGTCGAGTTGACCCGGGCCTGTCTGGAGCGGGTTGAGGCGACCGATGAACAGCTGAATGCTTTTATCACGGTCTGCGCAGAAGAAGCCCTTGCGGCCGCGGCTGAAGCCGATCGGCGGATTGCCGGTGGCGAGGCTGCTCCCTTGCTCGGGATTCCGTTGGCGGTCAAGGATATTTTCAATGTCACCGATCTGCCGACCACCTGCGGCTCAAAGATCCTGGCCAACTATGTCTCCCCCTATACGGCTACGGCCGTGGCTCGGCTGACCGCCCAAGGGGCGATTATCGTCGGCAAGCTGAACATGGATGAATTTGCCATGGGCAGTTCCAATGAGAACAGCGCTGCCGGGCCGGTCAAAAACCCCTGGGACCTGGAGCGGATTCCTGGTGGGTCGTCGGGCGGCAGTGCCGCTGCAGTCGCAGCTCGGCAGGTGGTTGCTGCACTGGGGACGGATACCGGCGGATCCATTCGCCAACCCGCGTCCCATTGTGGAATTGTCGGCCTCAAACCGACTTATGGGCGGGTCTCCCGCTACGGGGTGATTGCCTATGCTTCGTCCCTTGATCAGGTTGGCCCGCTGGCCGGCTCGGTTGAGGACTGTGCTGTGCTGCTAAGCGCCATCGCCGGCTATGATCCCGCGGATTCGACGTCCGTTGATTGTCCGGTTCCAGATTATCTCGCCACCCTTAAGAGCGGGGTTGCCGGGAAAAAGATCGGTCTGCCCCGGGAATATTTCATTGAGGGACTCGACCCTGACGTCAAACGGGCCGTTGCCGAGGCGATCGAGGTCTATCGCAGTTTGGGGGCGGAGATCGTTGAGGTCAGTCTGCCCCACACCGATTATTCGGTGGCCTGTTACTACCTGATTGCCACTGCGGAGGCCTCCAGCAACTTAGCCCGTTATGACGGGGTTCGTTTCGGGGCCAGAAAAGACTCGGGGCAAGGGTTGATCGGTATGTACCAGCAGACCCGGGCGGCTGGTTTCGGTGCCGAAGTCAAGCGCCGGATTATGCTCGGGACCTATGCCCTGTCCTCCGGTTATTACGATGCCTATTACCTCAAGGCCCAGAAAGTGCGGACCCTGGTGCGTCAGGACTTTCTGGACGCCTTCGCCCAGGTCGACCTGCTGCTGACCCCGGTTGCGCCGACCCCGGCGTTTAAAATCGGCGAAAAGGTCAACGACCCATTACAGATGTATCTGTCCGATATCTTCACCATTCCGATCAATCTGGCCGGGACCTGCGCGCTCAGCCTGCCGTGCGGCGTGAGCAGTGAGGGTTTGCCGATCGGTCTGCAATTGATTGGTCAGCCCTTTGCCGAGGCAGACATCCTGCAGGCGGCTTATGCTTTTGAAGAAGCGACCGATTGGGGTGGCCGGGTTCCCGAACTAGGCTGACGAACAGGGCCGGGCGCTTGCGCTGCTGGCATCTCATGAGACACGACAAGGTTCTGAAATGAATTCGAAATACGAAGTTGTCATCGGGCTGGAAGTCCATGTTCAGCTCACCACCAAGACCAAAATCTTCTGTGGCTGTTCAACTGCGTTTGGCCAGGCCCCCAACTCCCAGACCTGCCCGGTCTGCCTGGGTCTGCCCGGTGCGCTGCCGGTTCTCAACCGGCAGGTGGTTGAATACGCCATCCGGGCTGGTTTGGCAACCAATTGCCAGATTGCACCACGCTCGGTGTTTGCCCGGAAAAATTATTTTTATCCAGATTTGCCCAAAGGGTATCAGATTTCCCAGTTTGAACTGCCGATCTGCGAGCATGGCTGGCTCGATATCGAGACGGAAGAGCTGGGTCCCAAACGGGTTGGGATCACCCGGATCCATATGGAAGAGGATGCGGGAAAACTGCTCCATACCGATAGCAGCAGTTCCTCCGTCGACCTCAACCGAGCCTGTACTCCGTTACTGGAAGTGGTCTCCGAACCGGACATGCGCAGTGCCGATGAGGCCATCGCCTATCTCCGCCAGTTGCATCAGACCGTGGTCTATTTAGGCGTTTGTGACGGCAACATGGAGGAAGGTTCCTTCCGCTGCGACGCTAACGTGTCGATCCGCCCTTGGGGCAGCAGGAATTTGGCACCCGTGCCGAGCTGAAAAACCTCAACTCGTTCCGTTTTATCAAGCAGGCCATCGAATATGAGGTCGAGCGCCAGATCGAAGTGATCGAGGACGGCGGCAAGATCATCCAGGAAACGCGCCTGTTTGATGCCGACAGCGGGGTGACCCGTTCCATGCGTGGCAAAGAGGAGGCGCACGATTACCGCTACTTCCCCGATCCCGATCTGCTGCCGCTGGAAGTATCCTCCGAGTGGATTGAGCAAGTTAACAGTGAACTGCCGGAAATGCCCGCTGCCAAGGTCAAGCGCTATCAGGAAGAGCTGGGACTGCCCGCGTACGACGCCGGGGTGTTGTCCGCGGAACGGCCGGTGGCTGACTATTTTGATGCCCTGGTGGCGTTGCATAATAACCCGAAACTCTGCTCCAACTGGGTGATGAGCGAAGTCCTCGGCGCCCTGAAGGATAACAATATCTCCATCACGGAATGCCCGCTCACGCCGGAATTGCTGGCCGGTATCCTCAAGCGGATCGACGATAAAACCATCTCCGGGAAGATCGCCAAAACCGTTTTCGATGAAGTCTGGCAATCGGGCCGCCCGGCCGATCAGATCATCGAAGAAAAGGGGCTCAAGCAGGTTTCGGATAGCGGCGCCATTGAAGCGTTGATTGACGAAGTGATTGCGGCCAATCCCACCGAGGTGGCCGAATATCGGGCGGGAAAAGATAAATTGATGGGCTTTTTTGTCGGTCAGGTAATGAAAGCCAGTAAAGGCAAAGCCAATCCCGGCCTGGCCAACCAGTTGTTAAAAAAGAAATTGAGCTGAGCGGGAATTCTGAAACCACTATAATTTCGAAGCTTTCGCAATCTGGTTATTGTATTCTGCGGAATGTTGATCTAACGAGCCGGAAAAAGGATGGAACCTATGTCTTCATGCCCCATTGATACCAGTGTTATCAGGCCGCTTCGGTTTGTGGCCGGGCAGTGCCAGATGCTTGATCAGCGCCTGCTGCCGAGCGAGGAAGTCTGGCTGAACTATAGCACTTACCAGGATGTCGCCACGGCGATTCGCGATATGGTGGTGCGCGGCGCACCGGCTATCGGGGTGGCCGCAGCCATCGGTGCTTGGTTTGGCGCGCGGGATATCGATACGGATGACAGCGCGGAATTTTATCGTCAGTTCGAAGCAATCTGCGAAGTTCTGGCCGCCACCCGGCCGACGGCGGTCAATCTGTTCTGGGCGCTGGACCGGATGAAACGGTTCGCCCATGCCAACCTGGATCGCAGTGTCGCCGAGCTGAAGATCGGCCTCGAGTACGAAGCCCTGGCTATCACCCAGGAAGACGAGATGCTGAACCGGAAGATGGGCCGGCACGGCGAGGCCCTGCTCGCGGACGGTGCCAGGGTCCTGACCCACTGTAATGCCGGTGCCCTGGCTACGGCCGGGTATGGGACCGCCCTCGGAGTGATTCGGGCGGCGGTGGCTGCCGGTAAGCGGATTTCGGTGTTGGCTGATGAGACCCGACCGTTTCTGCAAGGGGCTCGGCTGACCGCCTGGGAACTGCAGAAAGACAATATCCCAGTCACCCTGATTTGCGACAATATGGCCGGCTATCTGATGAGTAAAGGCGAGATCGACTGCGTCATCGTCGGTGCGGATCGTATTGCCGCCAATGGCGATGTGGCCAATAAAATCGGCACCTATACCGTGGCGGTGCTGGCCAAAGAGCACAATCTCCCCTTTTATGTGGCTGCGCCGGTCTCAACCATCGATCTGACCTTGAGCGACGGCTCGCAGATTCCCATCGAGGAGCGTCACAGCAGGGAAGTCACTCATCTGAAAGACATTCAACTCGCGCCGGCCGGCGTCAAGGTGCGCAACCCGGCTTTTGATGTCACCCCCCATCGGCTGATCAGCGCCATCATTACCGAACATGGCGTCGCCAAAGGGCAATACGACAAACACCTGGCAGAAATGGTCAACCGCCACTAGAAAAGGGGTGCAATGGGTCCTGAACTGCAGGCTATAAGGGAAAAACTGCAACTGCTGAAGGTGGACAGGCCCGCGCTGGTCGACTGGCTGGACAGCTTTGCCCTATTGCAGGGGGAGCGGGCCTGTGTCAATCTCGAGTTGATTCAACAACAGCTGGAAGATCTTGATCTGCTTGCCGGGGTATTAGCGCAGGTTTTTGTGGTGGCCGACCCGGATTATGCGTTGAACCTGCTGGAGCGGCTGTTTAATATCATTGACCGCTCCCGGATGGTTGTTGTTTTGAGCTCTCCCGAGGGCTGCCGCCAACTGCTTACGTTGCTCGGCGGTTCCCCGTTCCTGGCCGGAATCCTGTGCCGGGACCAGAAGTATTTCAGTGCACTGTTCTCCCAGCGCACCATCGATCAAGCCGTCAGCGAAGAGCAGATGCTGGCGGACCTGCGTGACCAAATTCCCCAAGACAGCGACTTTACGACCCTGCAGAAAGGGCTGCGCCATTATAAAGCGGCGCAGGTCTTGCGCATCGGTGCCCGGGACTTGTGTGGCCTGGCTACCTTGGAAGAGACCATGGCGGAACTCTCCGGGTTGGCGGCTGCCAGCCTGCAGCGCGCCTATGAGGTCTGCGACCGACAGTTGCAGGAGGAGTTCGGCCGTCCCATCGAGAGTGAAGAGGGCGGGATCTCCCGAACTGCGGAAATGACCATCCTCGGGATGGGTAAATTCGGTGGCAATGAGCTGAATTTCTCCTCGGATATCGATCTGATCTATTGTTATTCCTCCACCCACGGGGAGACCGAAGGCGGTCGTCGTAAGGAACGGATCAGCCTGCATCGTTACTTTGTCAAATTGGCGGAACTGCTGACGCGTGCTCTCCATCAAGTGACCGAGGACGGGTTTGTTTTTCGGGTCGATACCCGCCTGCGCCCCGACGGCAACAACGGTGACCTGGCCATTTCCCTGAACGGTGCGGAGGTTTACTATGAGTCCTGGGGGCAGAGCTGGGAACGGGCGGCCATGATCAAGGCCCGTCCGGTCGCCGGTTCGATCAAACTCGGTACGGAATTGCTGCGTCGCCTCAAGCCATTTGTTTACCGGCGTTATCTCGATTTCGGCATGATCGAGGATATCATGCTCATGAAGCAGAAGATCAACGCCAGCCTGGGGCGTGAAAATGAGCCGGAGCGCAATCTTAAGCTCGGCAACGGCGGAATCAGGGAAATCGAATTTTTTATTCAGGCTCATCAGCTGGTCAATGCCGGCACCCGGCCGCATTTGCAGTTTCGTAATTCCCTGCGGGTGCTCAACTTGCTCGCCGAGGATGGGTTGATCACGGCCGCGGACCGGCAGACTCTTGATGCCGCCTACCGGTTTCTGCGTATGGTCGAACATCGGATTCAGATTGTTCAGGAGCAGCAGACCCACCTTTTGCCAGCCGCCAGCCGTGACTGTGACGTGCTGGCCCGCCGCTGTGGGTTTGTTAGTCGACAGGCCTTCATGGCCGAGCTGAGTGGCCATCGCCAGGCGGTCAGTGAGGTCTTCAAGGATCTGTTTCACTCGGCTGCCGCAGAGGAACAAGCGGTGCGCCCGGAAGTTCACGTCATTTTCGATCGTGCCGCCGACCCCGATCTGGTCAAGGATATTCTGGAAGAGAAGGGCTTCAGTAATCCGGACGCAGCCTTTGCCAGCTTGCAATATCTGCGCGATGGCGATCCGCATAAACGGCTGACGCGGCGGGGGCGGCGCAGCCTCGAAAAACTGGCGCCGCTGTTGATGAACGAACTATTGGAATCGCCCAACCCGGATCAGGCGTTGAACAATCTGGAGAGCTTTCTCAATGTCATCCGGGCGCGCGATTCCTTCTTCGCCCTGCTGATTGAAAATTCGGCCACCGTCAAACTGCTGATTGCCCTGTTCGGGTCGAGTCAGCTGTTGTCGAGGATCTTCATCCAGCGTCCTGAACTGCTTGACAGTATGGTCTCCCAATCCCACTCCGAGGGCATGAAAACGCGCTCCCAACTGAGCTCGGAGCTGGCTGACGAACTGGCGCTGGCGGAAGATTTCGAACAGCGGCTGGACATGCTGCGCCGGTTCCGCAATGCTGAATTCTTGCGTATCGCCCTCAATGACCTCCATGGACAGATGAAACCGGGGGTTGCCACCTGGCAGCTATCCTGGCTGGCCGAGGCCTGTCTGGAACATTCCTGTGTCCTGGCCCGGCAGGAACTGGCCGGGCGTTTCGGGGCGCCGTTTCCCGATAAGGAATCGGCGGAATCGACTCGGGAGGCCGCTTTTGCCATTGTCGGTATGGGGAAACTGGGCGGTCTGGAACTGAATTATCATTCGGATCTTGATATCATTTTTATTTACGAAGGGGAGGGCACCACTCGTCCCGTTGCTGGAACCAACCGGGACAAATTTCGGCAGATCAGTAACCATGAATATTTTGCTAAACTGGCCCAGCGCATTATCACCATTCTGACCTTGGTGACCCGGGAAGGCTTTGTTTACAAGATCGATACCCGGCTGCGGCCATCGGGCAATCAGGGGCCGCTGGTGACCAGCCTTGCCGCCTTTCGCCGTTACCACCAGGAATCGGCCCAGCCTTGGGAGCGCCAAGCCATGACCAAGGCCCGGACCGTCTGCGGCCCGGACGATTTTTGTCAGCAGGTGCAGCAGACGATCAGTGAACTGACCTTTGACCGGCCGCTGCCGGAGAACCTGCAAGAGGAGATTTATCGGCTGCGTGGCCGGATGGAACAGGAGATTGCCAAGGAAGGGGGCGGGCTGTTCAATATCAAGACCGGTCGGGGCGGCATGGTTGATGTTGAATTCGTCACCCAGTATCTGCAGTTGCAGTATGGTGGCGCCAACAGGGAACTGAGAAAGCAGGACACCATCCGTGTGCTCGAAAGCCTGGCGGACCAGCAGCTGTTGCCACGACCGGATGCCGAGCGGCTGATCAACGGCTATCGATTTTTGCGCCGCCTGGAAAATCGCTTGCGGCTGTTGCATGACCAGTCGATCAATGAACTTTCAACCCAGACCAGGGAGTTTCGCAAGGTAGCCCTCAGTCTTGGTTACGGTGAAACCGGCCGCAAACCGGAACAGGAGTTTCTTGACCAATACCAGGCCGTGACCGAAGACATCCGGGCACTGCTGGAAAAATATTTGAATCCACATGCTGGTGAGAGCGGGACACATGAATAAGCACATACTGATTATCGACGACGACCGGGATATGAGGTATTTCCTGCAGCAGGCTCTGTCCGCGGCAGGAAATCAGGTTGAAACCGCAGAGCGGGGAGGGGAGGGGCTGCGCAAACTGCTGACCGAGGAATTTGACCTGGCCTTGATCGAAATGAATATGCCGGAGATTTCCGGGCCGAATATTTGTCGGGCGTTGCGTAAACATGACCAGACCCGGGATTTAACGGTCGCCATGATCACCGGAACCCCGCTGGATGAAGCCCAGCAACAAGCCGCCAAAGCGGATTACGGGGCGGATGATTTCCTGTTTAAACCCTTTACCGGGATCGATCTGCAGAAGTTACTGGAGCGAGCCTTTGCGCCGAAATCGAATGAAGGGATCGGTCAGGAACAGCCCCTTGGGGATTTTACCCTGCCGCTGTTATTGCACCGTTTCTATATGGAAAAAGTCACCGGGCTGCTCGAACTCCAACGTGGCCAGGCAAAAAAAATCATCTATATCAAGGACGGTTATCCGATTTTTGTCCGTTCCAATATGCTCAGTGAATGCCTCGGGCGGATGCTGGTCAAGGATGGCCGCCTTACGCAGGTCGACTGTGATCAATCGGTCGAAAAGAGTCGCGAGACAGGGCGGCTGCAGGGGACGGTTCTGATTGAGATGGGCGTGCTGACCCCGCAGGATCTGCAAATGGTTTTGACCCACCAGGTGACCGAGAAGCTGCTCTCGACCTTTGCCTGGCGGAGCGGGACCTGGCAATTGACCCCGGCCCGCGATTTCAAAAGGCATGTGACGCGGATCAAATTGTCGCCGGCTGCCCTGATTATGCAGGGCATTGAGCGCTACTGGACCAATGAACGGCTGGATGATTTCCTCTATCCCTATCGTGGCGACTATATCAAGCAAGCCACCGATCCCAAGTATCGTTTTCAGGATATTGAACTGAACAAGCGCGGGACGGCCCTGTTCAAGTCGTGTCTGGGGGTGCGAACCCTTGGCTCCATTCTCGATGAGCATCCGCTGGCGCGCCGTGAAGTGCAGCGGATGCTGGCGGCACTGATGATTTCGGAGATGCTTGAGCGGCAGGCGACTCCGGAAGCGTTGTCCATGGAGGATATCCCGCAGGAAGTGAAACCCGGCTCCATCGACTCGGAGCTGCGCTATAAGATCCTCGAAGATTACAAACAGGTGATGGGATCGGATTATTTTACAGCTTTGGGGATCAGCCGGGAGGGGAGTACCGCTGAGGCGCGCCGTGCCTATTACCGGCTGGCCAAGGAATACCATCCCGACCGCTACCTCGGTAGCGGTCTGTCGCGCGAGATGAGTACCAAGATCAATGAGATGTTTCAGTACATCACCCAGGCCTATACGGTCTTGAGCGACCCAGAGGCGAGGACTAAATACGTCGAAGAGCTGAAACACGGACCCAAGAAAAAACTCGATATCAACCAGGTGATCGAAGCCGAAGGTGCTTTCCAGGAAGGGCGAGCGTTGCTGAGAATCAGGCGTTTCAGCGCGGCCGCCAAATCTCTCAAGCGGGCTTTGGAGCTAAGTCCGGAAGAGCCGGAGTACATGACCAGTTTCGCTTGGGCCCTGTTCAAGTCGGCACCGGAAAACGAGGAAGGCCAAACCCAGGCCCTGGAAGTCCTGCTGGCCTCCCGGGAATTGAATCCGGAGAGTGACCTGACTCATCTGTACCTGGGGCATGTCTATCAGGCGCAGAAAAAAGAACGCCAGGCGGAAAAATCCTTTGAGATGGCGGTCCAGGCCAATCCCAATTGCACCGAGGCGTTGCGGGAACTGCGGCTGATCAATTTACGCCGGGAACAAACGCCGCAAAAAGGGCTGTTCAAGAAGTTTCTCAACAAAGACTAGCCGCAGGATTTAAGTTCCGGAGAAGGCCGTCCCGGTCTGACGGGCAGTCAGTCAGGGTTGTTCCTTCTTCAGCAGGCTGTTGTCAAGCAGGTGACGGGGCAGGACGTTGCCGACCGCCGCCAGCATGCTGTTGCGGATTTGCGGGATATCCCGGCTTAAGTCATTGATCAGCTGTTTCATCCGTTGGCGTTGCTGGTCCTCGGTTGCCGCTGCCGGGCATCCACAATGAATGATCGGAAATTCGCGCAGCCGGCTGAACTCGCGGATATCGGCCTCCGCAACATAGACCATGGGGCGAATCACAGTGTGCAGTCCGTTGTCCGCTTCCAGTTTGGCACTCATGGTGGCCAGGGTGCCGACATAGAACTGGTTGAGGAGCAGGGTTTCGATGACATCATCCAGGTGGTGCCCCAGGGCGATCTTGTTGCAGCCGAGCTGCTCTGCCACCGTGTACAGAACCCCCCGCCGAAGCCGGGCACAAAAGGCGCAATAAGACGAGCCCGGACGCAGTTTTTCTTCAATGATCCGATAGCTGTCGGTCTTTTCCATGCGGTAAGTAAAATTGTTTTCGCGCAGGTACTGTGCAATGACCTCCTTGCGATAACCCGGAAATCCGGCGTCAAAATTGACGGCAATCAGCTCATATTTGATCGGAGCTTTTTTGCGCAGTGCTTCCAGGACATGCAGCAAGGTGTAGGAATCCTTCCCTCCTGAAACCGCAACGGCGATGCGGTCGCCGTCTTCAATCAACTGAAAGTCACCGATGGCTTTGCCAACCTGTTTGCGAATCCGCTGAAAAAGTCTGTTCTCCGCTGTTTGCATGATTTCTCCTGCCAGGGTGTAAGAACACCCATTCCCTTCATCTTGCTGCCCTTGTTCAGGGTCTCCCGGCTACACCGTGGAAGTTGATGACGAACCCGCAGTTGTAAAAGAAAATCATTCAAAAAACAAGCGGCTGAGTCGAGAAACTTGGGTTGGTTCGATTTTTGCTTGTTTCAAGAACCGTGGAGTCGAAAAGCGGCTTGGTTGACACGGCAGAGGAGATGAGAAATGAGTATTGACACTGTCAAGGCCCTGGCCTTGAGCGGCGCGCCCACAGGGCATAAAGGAACCACGGGGGTGAATGATCTGCACCGGGAGATGTTTGAAAAGCTCCTTGAAAATGCAGCCAACAAGACGGAATCATTGCAGGAAAAGTCGCGACAATTGATTGCGTCGGCACGCTTGAGCCAATTGCAGATGCTGCAGAATATCTTTGCCGATGAGGAAGAACAGACTGCCGATGAGCTGTTTCCGGGGGATCTGTTCGGCGGCGATATGAGCCTGCTCGCTTCGCGGCAAAGTCAAATCATTGACAAGTATTATTCTTCTCCGCAGTCGGCGCAACATTCAGCCGGACAGCTGGGTAAGGAGGATATTGACCGATTGATCGATCGGATCGCTGCAAGCCTCAGCCTTGCCCCGGATTTGATCCGTTCAGTGGTCACGGCGGAAAGCGCTTATCAGGCTGATGCCGTATCTCCGGTCGGTGCCCAGGGGCTGATGCAGCTCATGCCGGACACGGCCAAGGAGCTTGGGGTCCATGACAGTTTCAACGCCCATGAAAATCTGCTCGGCGGCAGTCGTTATCTGAAACAGCTTCTGGACAAGTATGCCGGTGACTTGGATCATGCCCTGGCTGCGTACAACTGGGGGCAGGGGAATGTCGATCGGCATGGGTTGGACAATATGCCGCAGGAAACCCGCAATTATGTGGCTAAGATAAAATCCTTGCTGAATAAGGAAGCGGTTTGATCGATTACCAGGATTTTTCCGCTCCGGCCGGGGAAGGTCTGGCTGCTCCGGGCAGTCCACAACAATAAATGAGTCCGCCTAGGCGATGGTTCACTATTCCTGGGTACAAACGCAAGTCGCCACCTTGATGGTTTAATCGCCGATTTTGCTCAGTTGCCGGTCATGGGTTCCGGTTAGCAGCAGCAAGGCCAGAATTGCCCCGAGCAGCGCCAGAGCCATATCCGACTGGGTATCCCAGATATCCCCTTGGGTACCGAGAAAGGCGTCTGCAGCTTCTCCCGACAGCAGCGCCACCCACCATTCGATCAATTCATAGCAGGCACTGATCGCCAGGCAGATACAGACGATCAGGACATTCAGCCAACGACGACCGTTAACCACCTGCCTGCGGAGGAGAATTTCCCTGGCAATTATGGCCGGGATAAATCCCTGGGCAAAATGGCCGACCTTGTCGTAGTTATTGCGAGCCAAGTCAAAATAATCCCGCAGCCAGTTGAAAGCAGGGACCTCGGCATAGGTGTAATGGCCACCGATCATCAGGATGACGCTATGCAGCAGAATCAGCCAGTAGGCCAAGGGTGTCAGCCTGAAGCGGGAATAGCTCAGCGCCAGGGCCAGAATCGCCAGCAGCGCCGGGGCGACCTCCAACAGCCAGGTCAGGCGGTCGCGGGGGTGGATCGCGGACCAGAGCAGGGCCGTGAAGAAAATGCCTGTCCACAGCAGGATTTTGCCGGTGCTACCGGAAGGGTTCTGCATGGTACGGCTCTCCGCTCAGGTGCGGCTGAAGGTTAAAATTGCCGATACATCTCTTTATCGTTGGACAGGTCCAGCCAGCCCTTGGCAATCCGGTAAATCAGCCAGACCATGTTAGCAACCAGAATGAAATAGCCGATGACGGCAACAAAGGTTAAATAACCCAACACAGACCACAGCAGGCTGAACCAGAAGGTTTTGATCTGCCAACGAAAATGTGACTCAAGCCAGGTCCCGCGGACATCGTCCTTCTTGACGTAATTGATGACCACGGCGGCGAGCAGAGTCACGCCGCCCGAAAAAAAGGACGCCGCCTGCAGGGCGTAAATAATCGTGGTGACGGTTTTTGCCGATTTAAGCTGCGGGTCGTTGGGTAGGTTCACGATAATCGGATCCTGGGGCATTCCGTTCTTCCTTCTGGTTACGAGTTGAGCCTTGGCGGTCTGTTGCTGGGCGCAAAAATATTTCACCAGTATACCTGAAACCATCCCTTCTTTCTTGGGCCTGCAGTTGCGACAGCCCAAATATTCCGCCCGGCCTTTAATTTTTCGGTTCCGGTGGTACTGTTTTTTAGGGCGCGGAAACCTGCGTCAGCTGAGGAATTGCCAGCTCCGGTTGTCTCGGGCCGCTCGCTTGTGGGGGCAACCGGCGAGGACCTGGCTGTTATGGCTCTGAACGACTCAACAAACCAAGGAGATACCCTTATGCGTTACAAACGATTAGGACAGAGTGGGCTTTTTGTTTCTGAACTGTGCCTGGGAACCATGACTTTTGGCGGTAGCGATGGGATCTGGGGGCAGATCGGGTCGTTGCAGCAAAAAGAGGCAGATGCATTGATCAGTCGTTCCCTGGAAGCGGGGATCAATTTTATCGATACGGCCGATGTCTACGCGCATGGGCTGGCCGAAAAAATGACCGGGCAAGCCTTGAAAAATCTGCGGGTCAAACGTGAGGAGGTGATTGTCGCCACCAAAGTTCTCAGCGAGATGGGCCCCGGACCCAATGATCGCGGGGCCTCGCGGGGGCATATTCTGGACGGGATCAAGGCCAGCCTGAAACGGCTGCAGCTGGATTATGTCGATCTCTACCAGGTTCACGGCTTCGATCCGGCTACGCCGCTGGAGGAGACGGTTCGCGCTCTGGAAACCCTGCTTCAGCAAGGTCTGGTTCGTTATGTCGGCGTCTCCAACTGGGCCGCCTGGCAGATCATGAAAGGGCTCGGTATCGCTGACCGGCTGGGAATGACCCGCTTCGCATCGCTGCAGGCCTATTACACCGTTGCCGGGCGCGACCTGGAGCGGGAGATCGTGCCTATGCTGAATAGCGAAGGGCTCGGTCTGCTGGTTTGGAGCCCCTTGGCCGGTGGCTTGCTGAGTGGGAAATACGGTCCCAAGCAGCAGACCGAGGCGGGTAGCCGCAGGACCTCTTTTGATTTTCCGCCGGTGGAGCTGGAACGGGCTTACCCGATCATCGACCTGATGCGGACCCTGGCCGAAGAGAAGGGCTGTTCGGTTGCCCGTATTGCCCTCGCCTGGCTGCTCCATCAGCCGCATGTGACCAGTGTTATTATCGGTGCGAAAAGACGCGACCAGCTTGACGACAATCTGGCAGCCATTGATGTACAGCTCTCCGCCACTGAGCTTGAGGCTTTGGCGCAAGTCAGCGACCTGCCACGTGAATATCCCGGCTGGATGCTGGAACGGCAGGGTGAGTATCGGCGGCAGCAATTAAGGGCAGAATGGCGGGACTGACCAGTGGACAGGACACGCCCGATTTGAGTTGGCCGGGCGTGTCTTTTTGCGAGGATTGCGGGAAGGGGTTCCGCCAATCAGGAGTTCAATTGGCGGAACTATCCATCAGCAGGGCCTGGTAAAGGTTCCTGCTGGTCATCAGATGATCGCGCATGGCGTTACGGGCCTGGTCTTCGTCTCTTGCGGCGATCGCGTCATAGATCACGTGATGCTGCTTATGAATTTTTATCAGGTAGGCCCGCAGTTTTTCCGGAGCCATTTCATTTTTATACAGGCGTGATCTGGGGATGATCTTGTCGGCCAGAAAATTAAAGAACTCCACATAGCGGGCGTTGTTGGTCGCGGCTGCTATCGCTTTGTGAAATTCGTAATCGGCTGTATCCGCAGAGTGCCCCGCTTCAATGGAATTTTCCATGACCTTCAGGGCTTCAAATAATTTCATCTGCTGGGCGGTGGTCCGGCGGCTGGCGGCCAGCCCGGCGGCTTCGATCTCGATGGCCATACGTAGCTCAAGGACTTCAAGAATGTCCGAGAGGTCGGCATAGTCGGCGGTAAACAGAGTCACCTTGTTTTCATCCGCTGGCGGGGTCAGCACATACACGCCTGCGCCCTGCCGTGATTCCAGGATTCCGGCCGCCTTCAGAGCGGCAATCGCCTCCCGCACCACCGTCCTGCTGACCCCGAATTGTTTGGTCAGGGTCGGTTCGGTTGGTAGCCTCATCCCGGGGGAATAGCGACCTGCTTTAATGTCGCTCTGCAGCGATTTGATGACTTTGTCGGTCAAGGACACTCTTGGTGTTCCCATCAGCTTCTCCCTCAAAAATAAACAAACATACTAGGGTGTCTTGGCAAAATATTCAATGGCTATACTATACGTGGAAAAGCCCCAAAAATAAAGTGAAAATTCGTATTATGTATTGACAGTTTTAATACTATCAATATATGGTGCTTAGGTCTGGTCTCTGGTTTTTTAGGGTATCGTCCAGATGGCAGTCAATTTCAGCGTAATTCTTTTTAGAGAGGACGGAATAATGTCGAAAATCATGAAAAGTAGTGTGTTTCTGCTCTGTTTGTTCGCGTTTCTATTGTCTGTTTCTGCTGCTTCTGCCGCGTCCTACCCAAGCCGCGATATCCGTATGATTGTACCCTGGGGAGCAGGCGGCGGTACTGATGGTATTGTTCGCAAAATTAGTACGATTGCAGAAAAAGAACTCGGACAGTCCATCTACGTTGAGAATATTGAAGGGGGGATGAGCGCGACCGGGCTTACTCAGGTTATGAAAGCTCGTCCTGACGGCTATACCCTTGGGGCGTTAACGTATGACAGTGTGATTACTGTTCCCTGGCAAGGGCTCTTGCCATCATATAAATTGTCCAAGTTGAAGCTGATTGCTCGTTTGACCAGCGAGGCTGATGCCATTATGGTCAATAGTAAATCTCCCTACAAAACCTTGGCGGACCTGGTGGCTGCTGCGAAGAAAAACCCAGGCAAGATTAAGGTCGGCATCCAGAATACCGGTTCCAGGGTTCATCTGGCCATGCTGCAATTTCAGAGCAAGGCTGGTGTCAAATTCAAACTGGTCAGCTACCCGGGCGGAGCTGCTCCGCAGAAAGAAGCTGTTCTCTCAGGAGAAGTTGAAGTTGTTGTCACCAGCTTGGGCGACTTCTCTTCGCTGATCGAGTCGGGTGATGTCCGCGGGGTTGCTGAGTTTTCAGAAACCCGCAATCCAACCTATCCTGATGTCCCGACGGCTAAAGAAGAGGGTTACGATATTCAAGTCGGCAGCTTTATCATTTTAGCCGCACCGGCAAATACTCCGGTAGATGCGGTGGCCAAGGTTGAGGCGGCATATAAAAAAGCTCTGGAGAGCAATGAGTTCCAGACCTGGGTTGTCAAGGCTGCCGTGACTCCAAGCTGGCTTGGTAGTGATGACGTGTTGACCTGGGTAGATAAGACCCAGAAAACGATCTTCGGGCAGATGCAATCCCTTATTGATCAAGGGATTATCAAAAAATAATCAGGTTGAAGAATTAAGCGTGAGTACAGTAGGCAGGCTCGGGGTATCCCCGGGCTTGCTTGCTGTCTCCTACAGACAGTGAGCGTTGCCTGGTGAATGCTGCCAATTGGGCCTTGGGAAGGTGTCTGCGCAAGGTGTGGCAGTTTTTTTGGAGACAAAATATGGTCCAAGAAAAACCCAATAGTTTGTTCGGAAAAATCGTTCTGCCGCTTTTTCTTTTTATTGTGACGACGGTTTATCTGGTCGCAGCTTTTCAAATAAAACCCCAGGTTGATGAGGGGGTTGTGGGGCCTAAATTTATTCCCATTCTGGCGTCCATTTTTATGTACATCGTACTCGGGTTAATTGTTCGGAGAACCGTCCGTGAAGCCAATCAAGAAGATTCGACTGGCGATGGGCTGGCTAAAACCGATTGGAAGGGACTGGGACTTATCGTTCTTTCCATTGCCCTTTATATTTCCCTGTTCAAGGTGCTGGGTTATTTGCTGGGTACCTTTCTCTTTGTCTATTGCTTGCTTTATGTCTTTGGTCTTGAAGGCTGTGGGCAGATTAAGCGTGTTTTGTACAGCGTTGCCATTACCGCTGTTTTTTACATCTTGTTTGTTTTTATCTTTCAGGTTCGATTGCCGGTTCTGGAGGTCCTGTCATGAGTTTTATGTCGCAGATTCTTCAGGGTTTTGTCGCTATCGCAGATCCTTCCGTGCTGTCCTATATGGTTGTCGGATTCTTGATTGGTACCTTTTTCGGTGCTGTTCCCGGTTTGACTGCTGTGCTGGCCATCGCGCTGCTACTGCCTTTGACCTACAGTCTTGATGTTATTCCTGCTCTGGTCATGTGTGCAGCGATTTTCATGTCTGGAATGTATGCAGGCAGTATTACTGCAACCACAATCAATATCCCCGGCGCACCCTCGTCCCTCATGACATCTATCGAGGGCAACGCTCTCATGAAACAGGGCAAAGGCGCAAATGCTCTGGGACATGCGGCTCTTGGATCCATGATCGGTGGTGTTATCGGCGCGTTGTTGTTGATCTGCTTTACGCCTGTTGCAGCCAAACTGGCTCTTCTGATTCAGACTCCTGGCAAGTTTTCACTCATTCTTTTCGCCTTGGTCGTTATCGTTATTTCACAACGTGACGCTATTGCTAAGGGGAGCGCATCCACCTTGGTCGGTTTGATGATAGCCACCGTTGGCGTTGATATCATGCAGCCCATCGCCCGGTTCAATTTCGGCACCGAGATCCTGGTGGAAGGGATCGATATGATGCCTCTGATTATCGGAACCTTTGCGATCAGTGAGCTATTGTGCCAATTACAGGAGAAAAATAGCGGTTTCGGAAGTTTAAAAAAAGAGTTTCCAAAAATCCTGCGGAGGGACTTTCTGCCCCCCTGGTCGGAAATCAAGGAAATCGGTCTTTTTACTTACATTAAAAGCGCTTTTATTGGGTACTTTATCGGGATTCTGCCTGGCGCCGGTGGTTCTGTGGCTGCTTTTGTCTCTTATGCGGAAGCAATGCGGAACTCCAAAAAACCTGAACTTTATGGAAAAGGGAGCCGTGAAGGCATTGCTGCCGCAGAAGCCGCTAACAATTCCATGTGTGGTGGTGCCTTTGTCCCAATGCTGATGTTTGGTATCCCTGGGGATCCGACCACCGCCATTGTTCTGGGTGTGCTGATTATCAATGGTCTGCAACCTGGGCCACAATTGCTTCAGAAACAGCTCCATCTCATAGCACCCATGTTTGCGTCGCTGCTGATCAGCGCCTTGTTGCTGATCCCGTTGGTGCTATTTATCTTTGGGCCTTATTTCGTCAAGATCGTTCAGATTCGCAAGGCTATCCTTTATTCCTGTATTGCTGTTGTCGCCCTGGTCGGAAGTTATGTCGCGACTTACTCGATATTTCAGATGATGTTGGCGCTTGGCTTTGGCGTTTTAGCTTATTTTTTGCGCCGTCAGAATTACCCGACGGTACCGATGCTGCTTGGATATATTCTCGGACCTGGTTTGGAGCAGTATTTGCGCCGTTCTCTGTTCCTGAGTGATAACAACCCGATGACTTTTATTACCAGCCTTGACAGTTTGTTCTTTCTGGTTATCACGGTCATATTTTTTTACTTCATGGTGATCCGGACACCGAAGGAAAAAGCTCTGCCCATCGGGGGGTAGAAAATTTATTATTCATCATAGTTTGTTTATTAAAGAGGTTTTTTTATGGACACCAGTTTTATCAAGGGGGTCATTCCCCCGATCGTCACCCCGACCGACGCCCAGGACCGAGTCAACGAGCCGGTTCAGCGGGAGATTGTCGATCATATCATCAACGGCGGCATCCACGGCATTCTGGCCATGGGCAGCAATGGCGAGTTCTACGGGCTTGACCCCGAGCAGCAGGAACGCGCCACCCGCATTATCGTCGATCAGTCTGCCGGGCGAGTCCCGGTCTACTTCGGCGTCGGCCACATCACCACCCGCGAATGTGTCGCCTGGGCCAAAAAAGCCGAAGCCATGAAGGTCGACGCCATCAGCGTGCTGCACCCCATGTTCATCGGTCCCAACGACGATGAAATGTACCACCACTTCAAAACCGTGGCCGAGGCCACCAACCTGCCGGTGCTGCTCTACAACAACCCCGACCGGATGCGTTGCGGAATCTCCGCCGGGCTGCTCGAACGACTCAGCGAGATTCCCAACATCGTCGGCGTCAAAGAAAGCAGCGGCGACATGACCCTGACCGCCGAATTCATCCGTCGCACCCGCAACAAAGGCAAGGACTTCAAGGTCATTGCCGGGCGCGATATCTTGATTCTGAGCACCCTCGCCTACGGCGGGGTCGGGACCGTGGCCTCCTCGGCCAACATCGTCCCGGAACTGGTGGTCTCCATCTACGACAAATTCATGGCCGGTGACCTGCCCGGCGCTCTGGACGCTCAGTACCAGCTGGCCCCGATGCGGATGGCCTACGGCCTGTCCAGCTTCCCGGTGGTGACCAAGGACTACATGCGCCTGCTCGGCTTTGACATGGGCGAACCGATTCTGCCCAACACCCGCAGCACTCCCGAGGTGATGGCCGTCCTGCAGCAGCACCTGGACAACCTGGGCGCCAGGAAGCTGGTCTGAACACGACCGGCCGCAAATCGAAACTCAACAGGAAAGACAAGGAGAGATAGCATGCAAATCGGATTTATCGGACTCGGCATCATGGGCAAACCCATGAGCAAAAACCTGCTCAAAGCCGGCTACAAACTGGTGGTCTGCGACCTCAACACCGCCGCCGTCGAAGAAGTCGTCGCCGCCGGGGCCACCAGTGCCCCCAGCGCCAAAGCCGTGGCAGAACAAAGCGACGTCATTATCACCATGCTGCCCAACTCACCGCAGGTCAAAACCGTGGTGCTGGGCGAAGGCGGCGTCATCGAAGGCGCCAAACCGGGCAGTGTCCTCATCGACATGAGCTCCATCGCCCCGCTGGCCAGCCGCGAAGTGGCCGCAGCCCTGGCCAAAAAAGATGTCGACATGCTCGACGCCCCGGTCTCCGGTGGCGAACCCAAAGCTATTGACGGCACCCTGTCGGTTATGGTCGGGGGTGAAAAAGAGACCTTTGACACATACTACGACATCATGAAAACCATGGCCGGCTCCGTGGTCTACACCGGCAAGATCGGTGCCGGCAACGTCACCAAACTGGCCAACCAGATGATCGTGGCACTGAACATCGCCGCCATGAGCGAAGCCCTGGTGCTGGCGACCAAAGCCGGGGTTGAGCCCGACCTGGTTTATCAAGCCATCCGTGGCGGCTTGGCTGGCAGCACGGTGCTGGATGCCAAAGCCCCGTTGGTCATGGATCGCAAATTCGAGCCGGGGTTCCGCATCAACCTGCACATCAAAGACCTGGCCAATGCCCTGGATACCGCCCATGAAGTCGGGGTACCGGTGCAGTTGACCTCGGCAGTGATGGAAATGATGCAGGCCATGAAAGTCGACGATATGGACGGCCTTGATCACGGCGCCCTGATCCGTCATTACGAAAAACTCGCCAAGGTCGAAGTCAAACGCTAACCAGCGGGTTGTTTCGTTTTAATGCACCAAGGGGGGCCTGCGCCAAGCAGCGCCTCCCTGTTTCATATCCGCTATTGGCTTGAAAAGATCGCCGCAGTTTTCATGTTCACAATCTAATTGAGCGAGCTGAGACAATGAAAATTATCATCGCCCCTGATTCCTTCAAAGAGAGCCTGTCCTCCCAGGACGTCGCCAGCGCGATCGAAGCCGGCTTTCGCGACATCTTTCCTCATGCCGAGTATCTGAAACTGCCCATTGCCGACGGCGGCGAAGGCACCGTAGCCGCCCTGGTCGCGGCCACCGACGGCGACCTGATCAATCTGACCGTCACCGGCCCGTTGGGCGATCAGGTCCAGACCTTTTACGGCCGCAGCGGCGACAATGGCACCGCGGTGATCGAAATGGCCGCTGCCAGCGGCCTCGATCTGGTCCCACCGGCCCGCCGCAACCCCTTGCTGACCACCAGCTTTGGGACCGGTGAGCTGATCCGCCATGCCCTTGACCAGGGCTTGCGCGATTTCATTATCGGCATCGGCGGCAGCGCCACCAATGACGGCGGTGCCGGGATGCTGCAGGCCCTGGGAGCCCGCCTTCTCGATGCCAATGAAGAGCAGATCGGTTATGGCGGCGGCAGTCTCGCCGACCTGGCGCGGATCGATGTCAGCGAACTGGACGAACGGCTCAAAGACTGCCGGATTCAGGTGGCCTGCGATGTCGACAACCCCCTGACCGGCCCGCGCGGCGCTTCGGCCGTGTTCGGCCCGCAGAAAGGCGCGACCCCGGCCATGGTTGAGCAGCTCGACCGCAACCTGGGCCATTTTGCCGCACTGATCCGCCGCGATCTGAACCGGGACATTGAACAGCAGGCCGGCGCCGGCGCAGCCGGCGGTATGGGTGCGGCCCTGCTCGGTTTTATGCAAGCCGAGTTGCGTCCCGGGGTGGAGATCGTCATCGAAGCGATCGGCTTGGCCGAAGCTATGGTGGACGCCGACCTGGTGATTACCGGGGAAGGGCGCATCGACGGGCAAACCGTTTACGGCAAGGCACCCATCGGGGTGGCCAAGGTTGCGGCGCAGCGGCAGATCCCGGTGCTCGGTTTTGCCGGCTGCCTGGGTGATGGCGCGGAAGCGGTTCTGGAGCACGGCATCAGCGCCCTGTTCAGCATTGTAACCGGTCCCTGCAGCCTGGAGGAGGCCTTGGCCAATGCCCGGAGCAACCTGCGCATCACCGCCAGAAATGTTGCCGCTGTCATTCAGTTGCAGGTGTCATGAGTCGATTTTCTATTAAATCTTGCTATGTCCTGTGTGGTTAGTTCTATCGTCCAATTCTGGCCCTTTTTACTGCTGTCTACGTTATGCTTTTTCGGCTTGGTTTCGCCCAGGCCTGCGGCGGTAGGTCTTGTCAGCGTAAAGTTGACTCAGAATTTATACAAACAACTCACCAATCCAGACACGGGTACTGTCCTGCCGAATCGCCGGTTTGAAAGTTCGCTAACTGCGTGGTAAGGATAGAGAGGCCAAGTATGAGACTGTCTTTTGACGAGATTCAAACGGAAATTACCCGGGCGTTTATTGCCCACGGCATGTCCCCGGACAAGGCCGCAACCTGCGCCCGGATTCATACGGAAACGACCAATGACGGCGTTTATTCCCATGGGACCAACCGAGTTTCCCGCTTTGTGGAATATTTGGATAATGGCTGGGTTGATCCCGCCGCCGAGCCAACGCTGGTCAAGGAGTTCGGCCCGATCCGCATTTACGATGGCAATATGGGGCCGGGCATCTTGAATGCCCTGTATGCCGTGGAGCAGGGGATGGTGCTGGCGCAGGAGCATGGCCTCGCCATGATCGGCCTGAAAAACACCACTCATTGGATGCGCGGTGGGACTTATGCCCTGGCGGCTGCCCAGCGCGGGTTCATCAGCCTGATGTGGACCAATACCGAATCGGTCATGCCGCCCTGGGGAGCCAAAGACAGTCGTCTGGGGAATAATCCCTTTGTGCTGGCCGTGCCCCGGGCTGGCGGGACTTTCCCGATTCTGTTCGACATGGCGCTGTCGCAATATTCCTTCGGCAAACTCGGGGTTCTGCAATTGGCCGGGGAAACCTTGCCGTTTCCGGGCGGGTTCGATCAAGAAGGTCAGGTTTCTTATGATCCGGAGACCATCATTGCCTCGCGGCGGGTCATGCCCATCGGTTTCTGGAAAGGCTCTGGATTCTCTTTCATGCTGGATGTCCTGGCGGCCGCGTTGACTGACGGCAACGGTGCCGCCGAACTTGACTGCAAAGGGATGGGCAGTTGTGGCGGAGCGTCCCAAGTGATGATCCTGATCGATCCACGCAAATTATCCTCTGTGGAGGCTTTTGAGGAACATGTCCTGCGCAGCATCGGCCACCTGAAAAGTTCTCCACCCTTGGCCGGATCGACCGGGGCGGCACTTCCTGGAGAGGGCGTGTTGCGCTTCCGGGCCACTCATGCCGAACAGGGCATTTTTGTCGATGACAAGATCTGGAGTGAAATCAAGGCTCTCTAGCAGCAGGGAGAGCGTTGGCTGAACGAGCCGTCATTCCATTGAGGATCCGCTAAATATTGCCCCGCTGCAGGCTTGCCTGGATGGACTGGCGCGAAAGGTTGGGGCAATAATATCAGAAGCGAAGTCCAACTGCCGGTTTTAATGAGTTGTCATCCGGAAACACTGGATGGAAACTAATAAGGCCGCGATGATTATCATCAATAATCAAATACAAGCCGTTGGTTTAGATTAAAAAAGACAGGAGAAAAGAATATGTTTCGTCGTACCAAAATCGTTGCAACCCTCGGCCCAGCCAGTGAGCAGGAAGAGCAGCTCAGCGCACTTATCGAGGCCGGTGTTGATGTGTTCCGCTTGAATTTTTCTCATGGTGATCATCAGAACAAACTGGAGCTGATCACCCGCATCCGCAAGATTTCCGCCCAGACCGGCAAGGCAGTTGCCATTCTTGGCGACCTGCAAGGGCCCAAGATCAGAACCGGGCTGATGAAAAACGGCTTTATGGAGCTGGTTACCGGCAGTGAGGTTATTGTCACCACCTCCACGGTGGAAGGGGAGGGGAACATTATCCCGACCATCTACGAGAACCTGCCCCAGGATGTCAAACCCGGCGACCGGATTCTTCTTGATGACGGCCTGATGGATCTCGAAGTGCTCGCAACCGAAGGGCAGGACGTGCGTTGCCGGGTGGTGACCGGCGGGAAACTGAAAGACCGCAAAGGGATTAATCTGCCGGGAGCAAAAGTGTCCGCTCCGGCATTGACGGACAAGGACTTGGAGGATCTCGCTTTTTGCACCGAGCAGGAAGTCGACTATATTGCGCTCTCCTTTGTCCGTGCCGCGGCGGATGTTGAATACCTGAAAGAACTCCTCAAAGATAAGCCTTTCGCGCCGAAGGTCGTCTCCAAAATCGAGAAGCCCGAAGCCGTGGACGCCTTTGACGCAATTCTCGAAGTCACCGATGCCGTTATGGTTGCCCGCGGTGACCTTGGGGTTGAACTCAGCCCGGAAAAGGTGCCGCTGATCCAAAAGCGGATCATTCAGCAGTGTAACGCGGCCGGTAAGCCGGTTATTACCGCGACCCAGATGCTGGAAAGTATGATCAACAACCCCCGGCCGACCCGGGCGGAAACCTCGGATGTCGCCAATGCGATTCTCGATGGGACCGACGCCATCATGCTCTCCGGGGAAACCGCTGCCGGCAAATACCCGGTGGAAGCGGTGCGGGTCATGGATCGGGTCGCTTGTGACGTGGAGAAGAGTCACCAGTATCTTCGCAGCAGCGCCCATTCGACGGCCGCTGGGCTGGGCCAACAGCGGATGACCGAAGCGATCGGCCATGGAGCCTGTCAGATCGCTGAGAATGTCTGTGCCAAGGCGATTCTGGCCTTTACCCAGACCGGCAGAACCGCGGCGCTGGTGTCTAAATATCGGCCCAATCTGCCGATCTATGCCATGACCCCGGATCCGCGGGTGAAAAGAAGAATGGCTCTTTATTCGGGGGTCAGGGCGATCTGTGTCGACAATCAGAACACCACCGAACAGCAGATTCTTGCCGTGGAGAAAGCGGCTTTAAGGGCCGGGGTCCTGGACCGCGGGGATATCACCGTGATCACCATGGGCAGTCCGGTTTCCAAAGCCGGCTCGACCAACCTGCTGAAAGTTCATGAACTCAGCAGCGACGAATAAACGGGCTTTGCCTACCACGACTTCGAAAACAACACGCCAGGGGAAAACTCCCGACGTCTGTTCAGGGAAACAGTCGGCAGGGAGAAGGAAGAGGATTCATGAGTATTGAAAAGACAGTGATATTGCCGGATGGAACGGCATTGCCGCGGCTGGGGCAGGGAACCTGGTACATGGGGGACGATAGCGCGGCCGAAGCGGAAGAAATCTCCACCTTGCGGCGAGGCATTGAACTGGGCATGACCCTGATCGATACCGCCGAGATGTATGGGAATGGGCGTTCCGAGGTTTTGGTCGGCAAGGCGATTAAAGGGATCAGGGACAGGGTTTTTCTGGTCTCCAAGGTGTTGCCGCACAATGCTGGCGGCAGTCACCTGATCAGCAGTTGTGAGTCCAGCCTCAAGCGGCTCAGGACGGATTGCCTGGATTTGTATCTGCTCCATTGGCGCGGGCAGTTCCCCTATGCCGAAACAGTTCGCGGCATGGAAGAATTGATCCGGGCGGGCAAGATCAAGCGTTGGGGCGTGTCCAATCTGGATGATGACGACATGCGCGAGCTACTGAGTGAGCCCGGCGCTGAGAGCTGTGCCATCAATCAGGTTCTGTACCATCTTGGCTCTCGTGGAATCGAGTATGACCTGCTCCCCTGGCAACGCCAGAACCAAATGCCGGTCATGGCCTATTGTCCATTGGCCCAGGGTGGACAGCTGCGGCGGCATCTGGTGACCGATGCTACCTTGCAGCAGGTTGCGGCAGAGCACGATGCCGATCCGTTCCAGATTCTGCTGGCCTGGTGTATTCGCCAGGACGATATCCTGGCCATTCCCAAAGCGGCCAGCCTGGGCCATGTGACCAAAAACGCAGCTGCCGCGGACATTGTCCTGACCACCGAGCAGCTGCAGCTGCTGGATCAGGCGTTTCCGGCACCCAATCGTTCCGTTCCCCTGGATATCGTGTAAACTGTCTGGACATCAGTAACGGAGCAAAGGCTCCCCCAGCAACCGAGGGGTGACAGCGTATGAAGGTTTTATTTGCCGCGCCGGAACAGGCCTGGGGCGGAATTCTCAATAAATTCAGAACGGCTCATCCGGACCTGGCATTTACCGCAACCGGGGCTTACCGCATCGACAGCTTGGCTGGTTATGACGTGCTGATTCCGACCATGTGCCGGGTCGATGCGGCGCTGCTGGCCGGCGCAGACCGGCTGCGGCTGATCCAGCAAATGGGGACCGGTTTGGAAGGGGTGGATATTGCGGCGGCGCAGGCGCGCGGCATTATGGTCGCCAACGTACCATCCGGCGTTTCAGGGAATGCCGACTCCGTTGCCGAACTGGGGATTTATCTGCTGCTTGGCCTGCTGCGCAAGGCCTGGGAAGTTCCCGCGGTGATGCAGGCCGGCCGACTCGGTCGCCCCATGGGCGGCACATTGCAGGGCAAAACCATCGGTCTGGTCGGTCTTGGCGATCTAGGCAAGGCCTTGCTGAAAAAACTGGCCGGCTTCGACGTTCGAACCATCGGGATCAGATCCCGGCCCGATCCAGAGTTTGCCGAACGTTATGGTCTGGACTGGGTCGGCGGGTTGGCTGACCTGCCACAATTGCTGGCCGAAGCGGATATGGTGGTGCTCTGTTTACCGGATACCGCGGTCACCCACGGTCTGTTCAACCGGGCGGCTTTCGCCGCGATGCGTCCCGGTTCCCTGCTGGTCAACCTCGGTCGCGGCGGGGTCGTCGAGCGCGAAGCATTGCTGGAAGCCCTGCAGAACGGTACCCTGGGCGGGGCCGGTCTGGACGTCTTCTGGCAGGAACCGCCCGATCCGCAGGACCCGATTTTCAGTTACCCCGTCATCGCCACGCCGCACATCGGCGGTATCACCGACACCTCGCTTAACGGTATTTTTCAAGGGGTTTCCACCAACCTGAAACGCCTGCAAAGCGGCGAACCCATCCTCTATCAGCGGCAGCCGTAAGCAGCGATTCAACAGCGCGGCAGGTTCCTTTCAATCGACCCGATGGCGGAACAGCCAGGCCGCTGGCGGCAGGGTCAGCAGGGCGATAATCAGCAGCGGCCAGAGCAGCGGCCAGATCTCTTTGAGCCCGGCGCCTTCCAAAAAAATCCAGCGCAGAGCCGTGACCACATAGCGCAGCGGGTTGGCCAAAGTGCCAATTTGCAGCCAGTGGGGCATATTTTCCACCGGGGTGGTAAACCCGGACAGGATAACCGACGGCATAATGAAGGAGAAGGAGCCGAGCAGGGCCTGCTGCATGGTCATGGAGAGGGAAGAGACCAGCAGGCCGACCCCGACAATGGAGAGCATGAACAGGGTCAGGACCACGAACAGCGCAATGACACTGCCGCGGAACGGAACCCCAAACCACCAGACCCCGCCGGCAGCGAGCAGTCCTGAATCAATGATCCCGAACACGATTCCCGGCAATGATTTGGCCAGCAGGATCTCACCGGGGGTAAAGGGCGCAACCAGCAACTGGTCGAAGGTGCCGAACTCCCGTTCCCGGGCAACCGAAAGGCTGGTCAGAATCATCACCACCACCATGCTGATCATCCCCCCCAGCGGAGCAACGATGTACCAGCGGCTGATCAAGTTGGCATTGAACCAGGCGCGTTGATTCAGATCGATAACCTTGGTATTGGCAGCGACTGACCCGGTGGCATGCTGCTGATTGAAGCGGCTGACAATATTTTCTGCATAGCCGAGGGCAACCGAAGCGACATTGGAATTACGTCCGTCGAGAATGATCTGCACTTCCGGCTGCTCACCCCGCAACAGTTTGTCGCTGAAGTGCTCCTCGATATGAATCACCATGCGTGCTTCCTGAGCATCGATGGCCTGGTCGATCTCCTGCACTCCGTCCAGGTAGCGAACCAGGCGGAAATTATCCGAGCCCGAGAAATCGGCGATCAGTTCCCGCGACAGGGAGGTGCGGTCCTGATCCAGGACCGCATAGCGCACCTGGGTGACATCGAAGGTGGCGGCATAACCGAACAGGAAAAATTGGATGAGCGGCGGGCCGATAACCACAAAGCGGCTCTTTGGGTCACGCAGGATCACCATGAATTCTTTGCCGATCAAAGCGGCGATGCGACGGAGAACGGTCATGATTATCACTCCAGGCGTTTACTGAGTTTACGCCGCGCCAGCAACAGCAGAACCGTGGCCATGATCCCCAGGGCGGTGCCGGCCGGCCAGAGGACCGCGCCGATATTGCCGGCCAGAAACAGGGTATGGCTGATTTCCACAAAATAGCGGGCCGGGATGATATGGCTGGCCCATTGAATAACCCGCGGCGTGCTGTCCAGGTCGAACAGCATGCCGGACAGGAAAAATGCGGGCAGAAAACCGGCCAGGATGGAAATTTGCGCGGCAACGAATTGCACCCGCACCGCTGCGGAAATGGCTAATCCGAAACCGAGCGACGCGATCAGAAATAACGAGCTCAAAAAGAACAGCAGCAGGAAGGACCCGCGAAAGGGCACCTCAAAAATCCACAGGCCACCGGCGACGGAGATCAATAAACCGAGGATGCCCAGGATGTAGTAAGGGATCAGTTTCCCCAGCAGCAGTTCGGAGAGCCGCAACGGAGTCACTAAAATGGCTTCCATGGTGCCGCGCTCCCATTCGCGGGCAATGACCAGCGCGGTCAGCAGAGTGCCGATCAGGGTCATAATCAGGGCGATCAGGCCCGGTACCAGGAAATTACGGCTTTCGTGGGCTCTGTTGAAACGAACCTGGGACTGAACCCTCACCCCGCCGAGCTGGAGCTGTTCGCCATGAGCCTGGCGGAGCTGATACCATTTCTGGACGGTGCCCCGGGTATAGCCCAGAATCAACTGGGCTCGGTTGGCATCCACCCCATTGACGATCACCTGGACCGGGGACTGGCCGGCATTGATCAGGTCGCTGGTAAAATTGTTGCGGATATGGATGATCCCGTCGACCTGGCCGGTTCTGAGCAGGGTTTCCCCCTCGGCCATGGTTTTGACGGTCTGTGGACGGAAGAATGGCGACAGAGTGAAGCGGGCGATCAGGTCGCGTGCCTGCGGGGCCGGGTCGGTTGCGACAACCGCCACCGGAACCTGGGTTGGATTGAGGGACACTCCGTAGCCGAACAGAAACAGCAGGATCAAGGGCATCACCAGGGCCAGCAGGATGCTGCTTGGATCGCGTCTGATCTGCAGAATCTCTTTGCGTAAAAAGCCGCGCAGGCGCATCAGCGCCAAAGTAGCCTCATTCATGGCGACCTCCGGACAACCCAGCGGGGGAGGCCGTCCCCTCGGCTAGGGCGATAAAGGCATCTTCAATCGTCGGGTCGGGATTGTCCTGGCTGCGGGCCAGGCTCCGGATGTCGGCCGGAGTCCCCTGGGCCAGTTCGGTGCCGCGGGACATGATCAGCATATGGTCGCAGTATTCAGCCTCTTCCATAAAGTGGGTGGTGACGATCACGGTGACGCCCTGCTGGGCAAAGCCGTTGATGCGCAGCCAGAATTCGCGCCGGGCCAGCGGGTCGGCACCCGAAGTCGGTTCGTCCAGAAACAACAGCGCCGGTTCGTGAAGCATGGCGGTGGCCATGGCCAGGCGCTGTTTGAAACCGCCGGGCAGGTCTCCGGCCGGCATGTCACTGCGCTCCTGCAGTTCGAATTCCTCCAGCGCCCAGGCCATACGTTCCTGTAACCGTTTGCCGTACAGTCCGTAAGCCTTGCCGTAAAATTTCAAATTGTCGGTGACGCTCAGTTGCCGGTAAAGGGAAAAGGCCTGTGCCATATACCCCAGGTTGGCACGGGCGCGAGCGCGCGACTTGCGCAGATTGTGACCGGCCACGCTGATCTCACCGTCGCTGATGCTGGTCAATCCGCAGAGCATTCGGAAGGTGGTGGTTTTGCCGGCGCCGTTGGGGCCGAGCAGGCCGAAAATCTGCCCCCGCTGCACCTCGAAACTGATCCCCTGGACAGCCGTAAAGCTGCCAAAGGTCTTTTTCAGGTTGTGGACCTGTACCACCACTTCATCCGCCCGGGTCTTGGCGATTGCCGGCTGCTCGGGCAGAAACCTGACCTCCGGTCGCTGGGCCAGGGCCATAAAGGCATCTTCAAAGGACGGCTCGCTGGCGCTGACCTCCTGGTAGCTGGATGGCGGGATCAGTTCTGCGACGGGGCGTGTGAGCTCAGCGTCGATGACACAACGGACCCGGCCGGAGCGGATGGTCGCATCGATAACCCCCGTTGTCCCGGCCAGGGCGGTTTGCAGCGCACGGGTCTCGGTAACATTGTTGGGGGCGAAGCGATAGACCCGGCCGCGCATTTTGGCGCGGAACTGCTCCGGTTCGTCCTGGGCGACAATGGTACCGTTCTGCAGGACCACAACCTGCTGGCACTGTTCCGCTTCATCCAGATAGGAGGTGGCAACCAGGACTCCGATCCCTTCCTCGGTCACCAGCTGGGTGATGATCTGCCATAGATCCCGGCGCGACATGGGATCAACGCCGACGGTCGGTTCGTCGAGTAAGAGCATTTGCGGCGATTTGATCAGAGAGCAGGCTAAGCCGAGTTTCTGCTTCATCCCGCCGGAAAGTTTTCCGGCACGGCGGTCGGTGAAGGACGCCAGGTCGGTCATCTCCAGCAGTCTGGCGTGGCGCTCATGGCGAATCCGCCCCGGGACACCCTGCAGGTCGGAAAAAAGGTCGAGATTCTCCTGCACGGTGAGATCCTGGTAGAGGCCGAACTGTTGCGGCATGTAACCGACCCGGCTCTGAATCTGCAGAAACTGCTCAGTGCTGTCCAGCCCGAGTACGGTCACCCGGCCTGCGGTTGGTTTGAGCAGACCGGCGGCAATCCTCAGCAAAGTGGTCTTGCCGGCCCCATCCGGGCCGACCAGCCCGGTTATCCGGCCGGCCTGAACCTGCAGGGAAATCTCTCGCAGCGCATGCACCACGGGCTGCTTTTTGGGGGAAAACTCCTTGCTGAGTCGAGTCGCCTCCAAAACAATGCGTTCGTCGGAATGATGATCATCGATCCCTTTGTTGTTCTCTGCCACGGGAAAACAGCTCTTTCATCAATGCGTCGTTGACGCGGTGCGGGGTTGGGGAAAGGTGACCGTTACCGGCATGCCCAGGCGCAGTTCGTTGTCCGGATCATTCACCAGAATCCGGGTTTCGTAAACCAGCTTGGTGCGCAGGTCGCTGGTTTCTATGGCCTGGGGAGTAAACTCGGCGGCCGGGGAGATAAAACCAACCTGGCCGGTGAATGTCCGGTCCGGCCAGCTGTCCGCGCTGATCTCCGCTTGCAGCCCTGGTTTGACCTGTCCCAGCTCTGGCTCTGAAACATAGGCGCGGATCCATTTCGGGTCGGTCAGGGCAAGAATAAAGGCCGGTTTTGATGGCCCGGCCATTTCGCCGACTTCTAAAATCCGGCTTTGAATAATCCCCGGGGTCGGTGCTTTGAGGACCGTATCCGCCAGGCGTTCCTGAAGATAGGCGACCTGGGCCTGGCCAGCTGCCAACTGGGCTTTGGCCTGGGCGATATCTTCTGTTCTGGGGCCTTGCAGGGCCAGTTCCAGCGCCTGATCCTGGATCTTTTTTTGGGCAATCAATTCATCCAGGGCTGCCTGGGCGTCATCCACGGATTGTTTGCTGGTCCCGCCAACCGTCACGGTTTGCTTGAGCCGCTGCAGGTTTTTTTCAGCAATGGCGATCTTGATTGCCGCGGCATCGACGGCCGCGTGGGCCTGTTTGATTTCCTGCGGCCTGGTCCCGTTCTCCAGCTTGCGGAGCAGCTCTTGCTGAGCTTTACTCTGGGCTTGCGCTTCGCTGAGCTTGCTTGTCAACAAATTGGAGCGTAACCGGGCCAGTTCCTGTCCGGCGACAACTTTGTCCCCTTCGTCAACATAGATGGCGGAGACAATTTCCTGTTCGTTAAAAACGAGCTGGGCGTCGCGAATTTCCACATTGCCGTAAAGAGTCAATGGGCCCGCTGCTTTCTCTTCCTGGTTCAGCCACCAGCGGCTTGCCAAACCGGCAGCGACAACGAGCAGCAAAATAACTATGATCAACAGCTTTTTTTTCATTGTTCAGATCCTGAAAAACAAAGAGAGGCAAAGATTTCACGGATTAAAAATTATATTATACACCCGTATCAATTCGTGGCAATGTAGCCTATTGTTGACAGGTAAGTCAAACGATCGTATAAAATAACCACTATCCCCGCTGATGTTAACGAAAGATTGATCCGTGAAGAAAAAACGCACTCCAAGAATTGCTCCGCTTCGGCGCGATGCCGTCGAAACCCGGGCCAGATTGCTCAGCGAAGCAGGCCATGCTTTTGCAAAGTTTGGCTATGACGGGGTCGGGCTCCGCGATATCTGCAAGGCTGCCGAGGTCAATCTGGGTGCGGTTAAGTATTATTTTGGCAGTAAACAGGAACTGTATCGGGAAGCTTTGATTCAACCCCATATCCAACTGCTGCAAGAGGAGTCGGTTCCCAGCTTCGATGGTTCGACCGATCCGGAAGGCGCTTTGTTGAACTGGCTGTATTTTGCCTTGCGTACAGTACTGGTGAGGCGTCGCGAGCATCCTTATCTGTCCCGCTTGTTTATCCGGGAATTTGCCAGCCCTTCCTTTGCCCTGGAAGAGTTGATCGAACTGGTGCTCAAAAAGGTCCGCCATGAACTGGTGCGAATTGTCATGGCCCTGAAGCACAAGGATCAGGAAGACCGTCAGGTCGCAGAGCTGGCCAATATGGTCATCCTGCTTTGTGTCCAGCAGGAAGTGGGGCGGCCGGTCTTGGAGCGCCTCGCATATCCGCCGCCAACTAAAGATCAGGATGTGCGGGCTCTGGCTGAGCGGATTCATCGGTTTGTCCTGGCCGGGATAAAAGCTTCGGCCTGAAGGGCAGGCTCCCCCGGCCGCTATACCAACGAGTTCATTTCTCTTTCAGCCCTTTTTGTCCCCTTTCGGTTTGTCGATCTCAGCAAGATCATGACAATACCTGCGCCATTATCTGACCCGCTGCCTTTGTTCCTGTTGGCGGGTGCCTGCCCCGGAGCCTTATGGCAATCGTTCGTCCTCTTTTTGTGCTTTCAATGCCGGGTAGGGCGGGAACCGCTCATCTATCACACCGCCCGGACGATTGTACTCTGGATTATTTCCGCTAAACTTGACTGGTACTCAGAGTTATTTCAGTAGATTCCAGAATATTCATGAGAATTAAGAGGAGCAGTGTGATGAAAAAGTATCTTCCCGATTTTATTGCTAAACCACTCTGTGCAATGCTGATACTGTCATTTGTCTTCATCGATTTCAGCCCGCAATCGGCCCAGGCGGGAATGATCAGTACCGAAACGATTCTCTCCGCCCAAGCCACAACCGCCGCCCGTGACCGGGTGCAGACCTTTTTGGCGCGGGACGATGTGCGGCAGGCGATTAGCGCTCAGGGAGTAGCCCCCGAGGAAGTCGCCCGGCGCGTCGCCAGCCTGACCGATGACGAGGTTAATCGGATTGCTGCCGATATCGACAACCTGCCTGCCGGGGCTGGGGTCGGCACCATTGTCGGTGCCGCGGTGTTTGTGTTTGTGCTGCTGCTGGTGACCGATATCCTGGGGCTGACCAAGGTCTTCCCGTTTACTCGCCCCATCCGTTAAATGCCCCGTTTGCAGTTATCTGACCAGGCAGGAATGCACGGGCTTTCCTGTCTGGTCGTTTTGCTCGCCCTGGCTTTTCTGAACGGCTGTTCGGCGGTCCTGCCCTCCCCGGATCAATCGTCCCTGCCACCCCGTATTCTGCTGAATGATGTCCCGTTTTTTGCCCAGCAGGAATATCAGTGCGGACCTGCTGCGCTGGCCATGCTGCTGGCTTGGAACGGTGACCAAGTTGCCCTGCCACGGGTGACCGAGCAGGTCTATTCACCAGCTCGACAGGGAACTCTGCAACCGGCCCTGGTGACTGCGGCGCGCAGAAACGGTTATCTTGCCTATCCCCTACGGGGGCAGGAAGCTTTACTCCGGGAACTGGCCACAGGACACCCGGTACTGGTGCTGTTGAACCTGGGTTTCTCCTGGGTGCCGTATTGGCACTATGCCGTGGTCATCGGCTATGATTTGACGACTGACGAGATCTTTCTCCATTCCGGAACAGAGGCCGCAGCCGTTTTCTCCGCCGGGGTGTTTTCCCGAACCTGGGCACGGAGCCAGGATTGGGGGCTGCTGGTCCTTCCGGCCGGAACGTTGCCCGCAACAGCGGATGAACAGGTCTATCTGAACGCGGCCAGCGGCTTGGAACGGGCCGGCAGGAATCTTGCCGCAGCGCGTGCCTACCAGGCCGCAGTGCAACAATGGCCGAACAGTTTTGCGGCCTGGATGGGGCTGGGGAACAGCCGCTACGCACAAAGTGACCTGCCTGGCGCGGCAGCGGCCTTCCGGCAGGCCTCCAGGTTGCAGTCCACGAGCGGTGAAGCGTGGAACAATCTGGCCGTGGTGCTTGCGGCTGCGGGTCAGCGGCAGCAGGCACTGGCCGCTATTGACCGGGCGATCGCTCTGGGCGGACACTTACAGGAGAGCTTTCTGCACACCCGCCAGGAAATTCTGGCCGGTGAAATAAAATGAAAGGGACAAAATTATGAACGCGAAAGAGCTTGAAAGTAGGGCCCAGGGAGCTATCCTTGGCGCTTTTATCGGTGATGCTCTGGCGCTTGGACCGCATTGGTATTACGACTTGGAGCAACTGCGCAAGGATTACGGTCCCTGGATTAGCGACTATACCGCCCCCCAGCCGCACCGCTATCATGCTGGTTGCAAAGCCGGTCAGCTGTCCCAGGCCGGTTATCTATTGCAAATGATAGCGCAGTCCCTGGTCGATTGCGGCGAGTATGATGAGACCGATTTTTGTCGCCGTCTGGATGAAGATCTGTTTCCGCAACTTGATGGCACCCCGGTCAACGGGCCGGGCGGCTATACCAGCCAGTCGATTCGGGAAGCCTGGCGCCGCCGGGTCAAACAAGGCCTGCCCTGGTCGCAGACCGGCGGACATGCCGATACCACGGAAGCGATAGAGCGGACCCTGGCCATTGCGGTTCGCTATGCCGCAGATCCGCGCCAGCTGGCACGTGCCATCGGCGCCAATACTGTCCTGACCCAGACCGATGAGACCGTCGTCTCGTTAACCGTCGCTTTTGGGGCCGTGCTGGGTCAGCTGGTGCAGGGTGAAAGATTGACTCCGGATATTTCCGGAAAACTGATGCGTTTGGTCAAGAGTGGTGAACTGCCGTTCCATACCGTCACCAGCGACGATCTGCAACCGCCCAAACCCGGCGATCCCGATCCGCCGCGGGTGGGACGATTTGCCTCACCTGACGCCTTGCTTTCGCCGTCAGCTATGGCCGCCGCTGCCATTGACCCGGAGATCCGTATTGAACCGGCCTGGAAGGTGTCCCTCGTCTATGGCATGCCCTGCGCCATTTATCATCAGCTGCCGGCCGCCTATTATCTGGCTGCCCGCTTTGCCGACGATTTTGAGGCAGCGGTGCTACATGCGGTAAACGGCGGCGGGCAAAACCAGGCCCGGGCCATGCTTACCGGGGCTCTGGTCGGAGCGCAGTGCGGCCTGACCGGTATTCCCCAGCGGTTTATCGACGGCCTGGACGGTTCCGCTGAATTGTTGGGTCTGGCCCGTCGCCTGGCGGAACAGCTCTAAGGATCTGCCGGGAATCTGTTGCGGACGGGTTGTTTGTACTGAGCCATAGGTAGTAAAATGGTTAGAATAGAAACCGGCACTGGTAGGCAGGGGCAGGTGTCCGTCTGGCAGGAGTAAGAGGGATGAAAAAGTTGCTGGCAAGTTTTTCTCTGCTGCTGGCACTGATCGGTTGTTACGGTCCGGTCAGTCAGCAGGAGTCGCGGGAACAGAGTCCTCATGATCATGAAGCCTATTGTCGTGCCTACGCCCAACAGATGAAGCATGACAAGGATGAGCTGCTGCTTTTTAACGACTGTATGGTGCATGAGGCGAACTGTCCCTATTGCGTGATTAATCATGGTTATTGATGTAGGGAAGTGTGGCGATTTTGACGGATGTTCAATAGAAATATCATCTTTTAAAATTGAACATTTCTTTTAAGTGAACTGACTTTTCCTTAAATAAGCTTTTAGAGCGTCTTGCTCCTTACCCCTTGACGGGGGAAGGCCGGGATGGGGGTGAAACAATCGAGCTGCCAATTTTACCTACGGCGAAACACGCCCCAATCACCACTTTTGATTGTTGCCCCGTCAAAAAGCCTACTTTTTGCGGGGCTCATGCTGCGACGCTTCATGACCCACATAGCCATGCTTAGAAGGCCGAAAAAAGTCACCGTTTCAAGCCCAGGCCACGGAGCTGAATCCCACACAGCCCGCCGATAACACCCAACAGGGCTGCTCATCCTGAGAAATCAAAAGAGTTTTTTTTGCATACTTTTATTTTGCGATCAAAAAAAAGTATGTCGGCTGTCGGGCCGAGACCCGACGGTTTCGCTTGTTGATCAACGAGATTTTTCAGTTCAGCAGAGAAATCCCAACACCTAAAAATCAAAATCAAGACCGCGGGGTCGCGGCCCCGCCGCCGCCTTCCTTTTTGTCCAGGCCGACAAAAAGGAAGCAAAAAACGGCCTTTTGATTGCTCGGGATTTGCGTTCGTTCCGGAGGAAATTCAGGGTTGCGCTGGGCTCTGCGGGTACGGCAGGGTTGGTCACCTGAGCATTTAATCACGGAGCGTGGCCGCTACTGGCCAAACCGTCGTCAAATGCGCCCGACGAGAAGCAGGGCTTCTCGTACTGGCGAACCGAGGGGCTGCGAAATTGGCTGGTCTACTGGTTTTATGCTTTGATGGAATTCGATCCGTTGCTCCTTCCCCCTCTGATGGGGAAGGTTGGGATGGGGGTGAAACAATTGAGCTGCCAATTTTACCTACAGCGAAACATGCCTTGATCACCACTTTTGTTTGTTGCCCCGTCAAAAAGCCTACTTTTTGCGGGGCTCATGCTGCGACGCTTCATGACCCACATAGCCATGCTTCGAAGGCCGAAAAAAGTCACCGTTTCAATCCCTGGACACGGAGTTGAACCCCACGCAGCCTACCGATAACACCCAACAGGGCTGCTCATCCCGAGAAATCAAAAGAGTTTTTTTTGCATACTTTTATTTTGCGATCAAAAAAAAGTATGTCGGCTGTCGGGCCGAGACCCGACGGTTTCGCTTGTTGATCAACGAGATTTTTCAGTTCAGCAGAGAAATCCCAACACCTAAAAATCAAAATCAAGACCGCGGGGTCGCGGCCCCGCCGCCGCCTTCCTTTTTGTCCAGGCCGACAAAAAGGAAGCAAAAAACGGCCTTTCGAATGCTCTGGATTTGCGTTCGTTCCTGAGAAAGCTCAGGGTTGCGCTGGGCGCTGCTGGTACGGCAGGGTTGATCACCTGAGCATTAAATCACGGAGCATGGCCGCTACTGGCCAAACCGTCGTCGAATGCGCCCGACGAGAAGCTGGGCTTCTCGTACTGGCGGAGTATGGGGCTGCGAAATTGGAAATATAGATAGCCTGATGGGATTCGATACCGGGCTCGTCGAAAACCCGACATCGCCAACGGGCTAAGGTTATGACAGTGTCATGCTCCTTCCCCCTCTGATGGAGGAAGGTTGGGATGGGGGTGAAACAATTGAGCTGCCAAGTTTACCTCCAACGAAACACGCTCCAGCCACTACTTTTGTTGCGCCGTCAAAAAGTCTGCTTTTTGCCGGGCTCATGACGGGACGATTCAAACCCAGACACGAAGCCAAAATATTCAGCACAACCTCTTTTCCATATTGAAATTAATCAGCACTTCTCCATCCCTCAGCAGTCGGTTCTGACTGACCACCTGAAATCCCCTTTGCAGGAAGAAATCTTTCACCAGCAGAGAGGCCTCAACATACAGTCGCTTGATTGCCAGCGTTTGAGCTTGTTGCTCCAATGCGCTGTAGAGAAGCCCTCCGACCCTTTGGCGCTGAAAATCCGGGTGAACGTAAAAACAATCGATATGGCCGGAAGGTTCGAGTTCGATGAAGCCGGCAACTCGTTGGTCGTGGACGGCCAAAAGTGGTTTTTTTATTGCCAGGCGCGCTTCCCAAAAGGCGTAATCGACCGGGGTTGGAGCCCAGGCTTCCTGCTCTGCCAAGGAGTAAATCGCAGGATTGATGGCATGGACGGCACTATGGAAGAGATCAGCTATTTCAGCAGCACGGTCAATTGAATAAGGATAAATTTGAATGTTCATCAACAGTTGCTGTTATCTCAAAGGTTTAGGTAACAGAAGGGGGGGGCGGCTCGTTTAAGAGTCGCTGGCAGCTAAACCAGGACTATCCCCGCACGGGGGCTGTCCCAGGTCTTTGCGGTGCTAACCACTGCAGTTTCATGGCTCGCAAACTCTTGGGACAGCTCCCGATGACCCTGGGGACAGTCCTGAGTTTACTACAGCGTTGCTTAACCGAGCACTAATTCGTGACAAGGGGCATAGGAACCCGTTTATCAGTTCATTGCGGGGCCTCTAATCCGGCCAATACGAATTTGAGCAATTGATCCAGCTGCTGCTCCCTGCTGAGGAGGGGAGTGCTCTCCGGCTGCTCCTGAAAGTTGTTGTCCCGGCACATGATGATACTCATGGTTCCAACCAGAAACTGCATGCGGATCCGCAGGATCTCCACGGGGAGACCCGGCAGGGCCTGTTGCAGACTGGCGAAAAAGAACTTAAACATCGGCAGAACCAATTCCATGAAACCGTTACGGACGGTTTGATCGGGGTCGTTCCAGGAGCGGCTGATCAGGGTGAGAAAATCCTCGGCACCAGGACTCAGGTCTCGGAATTCCAGGGTTGGTTCAATGAATGCCCGCAGCAGATCTTTTGCCCGTGGGGGCTGCTGCTTTTCTGCGGCCGTTTGTAGCACCTCTTCCAGCCGGGCATGGCGTAGTTTGTTCAACGGAACCAGGCGCCGTTCGATAACTGCCCGCAGCAGCGCTTCTTTGGAGCCGAAATGATAATTGACCGCTGCCAGGTTAACCCCAGCCTTATGGGTGAGAATTCTGAGCGAAGTGCTGTGAAAGCCTTCCCGGGCAAATAATTGTTCGGCACAGTTGAGAATACGGTTTTTGGTGCTGACGCGCGGCATAGTGATTTTTCCAGGATTAAATTAAAACGTCTGTTTGAAAAATGAGAACGTTTTCTGGTCGAAAATGTTACCTGCCCAATAGTTAAACATTTGTTTAAAACACATGTCAAGAATGGAGCGCTTTTTATTATAATGATTCAATATATCGATATGTTGATATTTTTTGTATATAACGAGACGTTGCGGATAGTGGGTATATAACATTCTCATGGTTTAAGGGGCTGTGTAATCTCCGAGCAGGGAGTGGTTTTTATGATTAAAAAATAGGCAATCCGGAGTGAGGGGGGCGTCCTGGAGGTTGAAAAACAGGGGGTTGAATCAGTTGGCATGCTGCCTGCTTTAGAACATTGATATGTACAACATAACAGTCGCGCTGGTCATTTAATCACCCTTTATCAAAGGAGCCCCTCAGGATGAAAAAAGTAGAATGCATCATCAAGCCGTTCAAGCTGGACGATGTCAAAGCGGCGATCACCGATCTTGGGATCAGCGGCATGACGGTCAGCGAAGTGCGCGGTTTCGGCCGCCAGAAAGGGCACACCGAACTCTACCGTGGTGCCGAATACCAGATCGACTTCATTCCCAAGATCAAGATTGAACTGGTGGTCTCCGACGAGCAGGTCGACGGGCTGGTCAGCGCCATTCAGCGCGAAGCCTGCACCGGCCGCATTGGCGACGGCAAGATCTTCGTCAGCGCCATCGAACAGTCGATCAGGATCCGGACCGGCGAATCCGGGGAAGATTCACTCTGATCCGCTCTTAACAATAAAAAGACACTTTTATTCATAGAAACAAGGAGATACACACATGAAAAAAACGGTCCTGACCCTGGCGGCGATTCTGCTCGTCCCGAGCCTGGCCCTGGCAGCCGATGCCGAGCTGTCCTATGTTTTAAATACCTTTTCCTTTCTGGTCATGGGGGTTCTGGTGATGTGGATGGCCGCCGGGTTCGGTATGCTCGAATCCGGTCTGGTGCGCTCGAAGAACGTCGCCACCATCTGCCTGAAGAACATTTCCCTGTTCGGGATCGCCGGAATCCTCTTCTACCTGATTGGCTACAATCTGATGTACGCCGGGGTGGACGGCGGCTTCATCGGCAGTTTCGGACTCTGGGGCCCGGATGACGCTGCAGCCCTGTCCGGCGACTATGCCGCCGGTTACGCCGCTTCATCCGACTGGTTCTTCCAGATGGTGTTTTGTGGCGCGGCCTGTTCGGTGGTTTCCGGCTGCGTGGCCGAGCGGATCAAACTCTGGTCGTTCCTGGCCTTCTGCGTGGTGCTGACCGGGATCATCTACCCGATCCAGGGATCCTGGGTGTGGGGCGGCGGCTGGCTGTCCGAAATGGGCTTCACCGACTACGCCGGGTCGACCCTGGTCCACTCGGTGGGCGGCTGGGCTGCGCTGACCGGGGCGATCATCCTCGGTGCGCGCAAAGGCAAGTACGGCAAGGACGGGCGGGTCAACCCCTTCCCCGGCTCCAACATCCCCCTGGCCACCCTGGGCACCTTTATCCTGTGGATGGGCTGGTATGGCTTTAACGGCGGTTCGGTGCTGGCCCTGGGCGATGCTGCCAGCGCCATTGAAATGTCCAATGTCATGGTCAACACCAACCTGGCCGCCTGCGGCGGGATGATCGCCGCGATGATCCTGGTGCAGATCATGTACAAGAAGGTCGACGTGACCATGGCTTTGAACGGCGCGTTGGCCGGGTTGGTTTCGATCACCGCCGGACCGGCGACCCCATCGCTGGGCGCTGCGACCCTGATCGGTGCGGTTGGCGGGATTCTGGTCGTGTTGGCCGTGCCGTTCTTCGACAAGCTCAAGATCGATGATGTGGTCGGCGCCCTGTCGGTCCACCTGGTGTGTGGCGTCTGGGGCACCCTGGCGGTCCCGATCACCAACCCCGAAGCGAGCTTCGTGACCCAGTTCACCGGTGTGGTTGCCATCGGCGCCTTCGTGATCGTGACCACGTCCATTGTCTGGCTGGTGCTGAAGTACACGATCGGGATCCGGGTCAGTGAAGAGGAAGAGATGCTCGGCTGCGATTCGACCGAAATCGGCATGGAAGCCTACCCCGATTTCCAGCGTGTCAGCAGCGGTCGTTCCGGTATCTCAAGCCACGGGGTTCATGTGGGCTAAGTTTTTCTCCACCAGAGTCTTCATTTTTTGATCACAGCCCGGATCTGTTGCAGGTCCGGGCTGTTTAGCTGTGCCAAGCTGTCATTACTGACTATCGGAAATCAACCCGAGGCGGAAGACCTGACAGCTGCGATTGCGCGGCACCAATGAACTGCTCAACCGCTCAATGATCTGCAGTTGCCGGGTACAGAGCTGTTTACAGGCTGCGCTGGTGTTTGGATCGGCGGGATCGGCGAAACGCATCCCTCGCTAAAATCCGGGGGCCGGTCTTGCCGAACGGTCGGCAAAGCATGGTTGCTCTCCCTGCCAGGCAGTCATGGCCGGAAGGACCCTATTTGATGGATGGTGCGGGTTCCGAAGTGCCGGGTCGGTCAGCTGTCTTTGGCCGGGGCTGAACTCTGCGTGTCCGAGCCGAGGAGGATTGCCAGCCAACGGGTTGATTCATTAACCTGCAGGGCAATTTTAACGATCATCGTCAATGGAACCGAGAGCAGCATGCCGACAGGCCCTAGAATCCAACCCCAGAAAACCAAAGAAAGAAACACGACCAATGCGGACAGGCCAAGTTTGCGGCCCATCAGGCGGGGTTCGACAATATTCCCCATAATCATATTGGTGGTCATGTAGAGTATGGCGACCAGCAGGGTCGGCAACCAGCCCAGTTGCACAGACGCCAGCAGTAAAGCCGGGACCGCCGCAATGATCGAACCGATATTCGGGACATAATTCAGTAAAAAAGCAATCATGCCCCAGAGCAGAGCATAGTCCAGGCCGAGAAGCAGCAGCCCCAGCGCAATGACCATACCGGTCAGAAAACTGACCAGGGTTTTGATGGCCAGGTATTGACGCACTCCATCGACAAATTTTCCGAATGTGACCAAGGAGCTTTCTGCATCGGTCAGGGCGGCACGCAGTTTATTCGGCATCCCCGCAGCTTCAAGCAGAATAAAGATGACGGTCAGCAAGATCAGGAATGAATTGGTGAGAACCCCGCCCGCAGTGGCCAGCATGCTGGCCGCTGATTGCATGATGGCGCCCGGATCAAAATGTTGCAGCAGAACCTGTCGGGAGATTTTGATCCCCATGTGTTCCAGCCAGCTGAACAGGCTTAGAGTTTGCGCTCTTAATTGTTCCTGGTAGGTCGGCAGCTGCTGGGTAAAGCTGGTGACTGAAGTGCCGACAACAGTCAAAACCCCCAGCCCGCCCAGCATAACGATAGCGATGACCAGCAGCAGCGCCAGCGGGGCGGGAACCTTTTTCTGTTGCAGCCAGTAAAACGGGCCGGCGCAGACGATGGAAATGAAAAACGCCAGCAGAAAAGGCACGATCAGAGCCTGGGCAGTTTTCAGCCCGGCAAAAATAATGACCAGAGATGCCAATGTGAGCAGCAATCTGCTGCTGGTGGTTTCGCTTGCAGGGGGTGTCATAAGCCTCGATTGTCGCCAGGGAAAGTACCTGAAAAACTGTATCAGGGACAACTAAAGCTTATGAACGGGCGCTTGTCAATCTTTTCGGCAGGCGCTATTGCGTTTACTCTGTGGCTACCGGAGTTATCGCGGCAAACCGCGCTACAGGGTGCAGCGCAGCATTTTGATTCCATCGCGAAAGTAGACTTCCATTTTGTTGGGGCGGATGGTGTTGATGACGCGGCCCATTCCGAAGACCGGATGTTGAACAACATCCCCGGGCTTGAACGCTGCCTTGGTACTGTAACTGATAGCATCGGAGGCCTTGCATTCATTTAGCTGGGCGGCCCATTCCGTCTCTGTTTTTCCGACCCTGGGGGTTCTGGTTGCCGCGGTCTTGGTTCTGGGGGCGGGTTTTACTTTCGGGGCGACACTGCGGTAATTATGGACGCTGCCACAGGTGTTGCATTCAACCCGGACGACTTTGTTTTCGACCATCGCCACGATCGTGTGGTTGGTGACGTCTTTGCACTTACTACACCGGGATGCTATGTAATCACCGGCGGACAACATTTTTTCAGACATACAAACTCCTTGCTAAAGGGAGCCGTTGTACATTGCCTATCCTGCAACTGTCAATGATCTTTACCGGAATCCTACCAAAATTATTTAAGCCCGACGAGCGCCTGAGGGTCTGTTTGGTGGCCCTGGAATGTTGTCGGTGGGCGCCATTGTATTGATTTTAAAATATATTTTTCCGCCAGGCTAAACATTTTTTTGATCCTCTCGGCGGGTTATATTGAATGAATGTCCTGTGCCCATTTGACAGCATCGAGATAGGCCGAAGGAAGGAGCTGCTCATCAAGCTGGAGCGCGGCGGCCAGGGTCGAAACCTGGTTCCATTCTCCCTTTTCCATGGCGATGACCAGCTCAAGAGTTGTTTTTAATGGCCCGGGGATCCCGGCCAGGGCTTCCACAATGTCACTTTCGACATGAATTTCATTGAGGATTTCATCAATTGGTCGGGACATGATGACGTCCAGTAACGAAAACAGCCCCATCAGGAACATGTCGGCCTGACGGCTGCCCAACCCGCAGGGCAGGGCCAATTGTTCGCAGAGCCGGGCGCGGATCAGTGAGCTCGAAATCAGCTCGGCTGGCTTGTCATCGGCCATGAATGAGATGGAGAGCAGGGAGATCCAGGAGCGGATTTCCCGCAGGCCAAGCAGGGACAATGCCTGAATAATGGAGGTCACGCGATTGCGCAGGGCGAACGCCGCGGAGTTGACCAGTTTGAGTAGCTTATAAGACAGCGATACTTCACTTTGGATGGTCTTGGCCAGTCTTTTAAAGTCGACTTCTTCAGCGTGAACATCGCGCAAAATGCGCAGGAATTGCATCTTGTTGGTTGGAATGTCTTTTCTGGAGATAATCACCGGTTTGGCGAAAAAGTAGCCTTGGAACAGCTGATAACCCATTCTCTTTGCCTGTTCGTAGACTTCCGGGGTTTCGACTTTTTCGGCGAGCATTTTGATCCCCCGCGGGATCATGGTCCGGGCCAGGGATTCCTGTTGCTGAACATCACTGAGCAAAAAGTCAACCTTGATGATGTCCGCAAGCTCCAAAAGAGGTTCATAACTCTTATGATAGACAAAATCGTCCAGGGCCAGCATATAGCCTTGTTCTTTCAAGCGCCGGCAGGCGTCAATCAGGGTGGCATCGATTTCGACATCTTCGAGAATTTCAACAGCCACCTGGTGGCGGGGCAGCGTCGTCATCAACTCTTCAACCAGCACCCGGCGGGTGCAGTTGATGAAAGCCCGAGTTCCGCCGGTCATTTCTTCCAGGTCGAAGAGCAGGTTGCTGTTGGCGATGACGCTGGCCGCAGCATGATCCTGATCGTCGCAGTCGAAATAGTTGTGCAGGCCGGATCGGAAAAGCAGCTCGTAAGCTTGGACGCGACCTCTGGTGTCGAAAATCGGTTGCCGAGCGATGAAGTGTTCCAACGTGCAGTCCTTGAGAAAGTAGGTATTTTATAAGCAAATGTTACTTCATTGAAACGAGGAAATTTTAGCATTTTCCCCAGCCCCATTGCCAAATAACTTTTCCTGTTCAGAGCAACTATTGACGCTGTCTACGCTATCGGCTAATCTTATCAGGTTTTTGTCACGGATTCTTGTTATAAATGGCAAGATCTCTCTTTTGAAAAGGATGGGCTTATGAAAAAGTTGACTTTGCTGCTGGTTGTTCTGGTTCTCGGTGCCGTGACTGCTGCGCTTGCCGTCCCCCCCGGGAAAACTCTCACCTTTGACAAAAGTCCGATGGGAGCGGTGGTTTTCTCGGGAACTATCCATAAAGATGCCGGAGTCAGTTGTAAAGAATGTCACAACCCGGAGATGTTTCCGAAAATGAAACAAGGCACTGTCGAAATTACTATGGCAAAAATTTATGCAGGCGAGCTCTGTGGTAAGTGCCATAATGGGACTCGTGCGTTTGAGGCCAAAAAGAACTGTACCCGCTGTCATAAAAAGTAACCTTTTTACCCTGCCAAAATAATTTTCCATTGAACAGCCCGCGACCTGTCGCGGGCTGTTCAATTCAGGATGCTTGACTCCGGTGTTTGCTCCATCCTCTGAATTTCTGAAATTAGTGCATATATGTATCCGGACCGCCGCTTAGCGGTACCCCAAGTCCTGGGCCCCCTGCCGATCAGGCTTGAAATCTGTGCCCCTGTAGCGCTACAGTGCAGCGGTTTCTTCCTCTTTCACAGGCACACTCTCATGATTTTACAGGGAACTTTGGTCAATGTCGGGGCTGTAGTGGTCGGCAGCCTGCTTGGGCGCTGGGCCGGCCGGTTTCTGTCTCCGCGCTTGCGCCAAACGATGATGGCCGGGCTTGGGTTGGCTGTTTTGCTGATCGGTTTACAACTGGCCTTGCAAAGTCAGCAACTGATGGTGGTTATCGGCAGCCTGATTTTTGGTGGTTTACTGGGGGAACTGATCGGGATCGAGGCACGTCTGGAACGGTTTGGCCAGAAACTGCAGGCGAGATTTTCCGGATCAGGCGGAATCGCGGAAGGCTTTGTCACCGCCAGCCTGCTGTTCTGTGTTGGAGCCATGGCGATCATGGGTGCGCTGCAGGATGGCCTGGGCGATCGTCCGACCATTCTTTATGCCAAGGCCGCCCTTGACGGAGTTGCGGCCATGGCCCTGACCTCAACCCTGGGCATCGGGGTGATATTTTCAGTGATCCCGCTGCTGCTCTATCAAGGGAGCATCACCCTGGTCGCTGATCTGGCCAGTGCGGTGTTGACGGAACCGGTTATTTCTGAAATGAATGCGGTCGGGGGCTTGCTGATTGTTGCCATTGCCTGTGATCTGCTCGGTTTCAAGCGCCTGCCGGTCGGTAACTTACTGCCGGCAGTTCTGGTCGCCGTTGTTTTGCTCTGGAGCTTCGGCCTTGCTTAACTGCCGGTTAGTTACAATGATTGGTCATTTTGCTGACCACCTTCTGTAATCCCTGAAGCTGATAGGGTTTTTTCAAAAAGCCGGCGAGTCCTTTGCCGGCAAAACGTTGCGTTACGTCGATCTCATTGTAACCGCTACAGATAATGACCTGTACTGTCGGATCAATCCGCCTGAGCTCGCGGAAGGCTTCCTCGCCGTCCATGTGTGGCATGGTCAGGTCCATCAGGACGAAGCGAATGTCCTGTCGCTGCTGCTGGTAAGAGGCGAGGGCCTCGAACCCATCGGCGGCGGTTAAAACGTCAAACCCCAGTTCTTCAAGCATGGCCTTGCCGATACTGCGCAGGCTTTCCTCATCGTCCACCAGCAGAACCTGGCCGGTGGCGTCAATCGTGATCGGCTGCTCAACCGCGGCTACCTGTTCGGCCACCAGTTCCGAGGCAGGAACCAGAACCTTGAAGGTGCTCCCCATTTGCGGTTCGCTATAAACTTTAATGGCACCTTTATGCCCGCGAACAATCCCTAGAACCGCCGCCATGCCGAGGCCGCGACCGGAAAATTTGGTACTGTAAAACGGTTCAAAAATGCGGCTTATGTCCTTTTTGGAGATGCCGCAGCCGTTATCGGCGATTTCCATGAAAACGTAATGCCCGGCAGGGAGATTTTCATCCAGCCAGGTTTCACTCAGGTAATTTTTATCGCAGATTTGAGTTCCTGTGGTGATGGAAATGACCCCGTTTTTCGGACCGATGGCTTCGGAGGCGTTAATCACCAGGTTCATGATGACCTGGCGCATTTGGGTGGGATCGGCTTCGATGGTCGGCAGGGAGTCATGGAGATCGAAACTGATGACGGCTTTTTTGCTGATGGAGACCCCGAGCATCTTTTCCATTTCCAGGATCAGGACATTCAGGTTGAGGGGCTTGACATTGAATTTGCCTTTCCCCGAGTAAGCCAGCATCTGGTTAGCCAAATCGGCTGCTTTGGCGGCGGCCAATTTGATTTGCTCGAAATTCGGCCGCGCTGGCGAGTCTTTGGCTACCCGGCGCTGAGCCAGTTCACAATGGCCGATGACGGCCATCAGGATATTGTTGAAATCGTGAGCGATTCCCCCGGCCAGTACCCCCAGGCTTTCCAGCTTTTGGGCCTGCAGCATCTGCTCTTCCAGTTTTTTCTGTTTCTTTTGGGCCTCAATCTCAGCGCTGATGTCGCGGCTGATATTGAGGATACAGGATTCGCCATTCAACTCGATGACGCGCGCCGACATCCTGGCATGGATGGTCCGGCCGCTTTTCCCCCGGAACCGCGCTTCGAATTGGGTGACATAGCCATTGGCCTGCAGTTCTGTGAGCAAGCGTTCCCGGTCAGCCTTGTCGTGCCAGATATTGATCCCGTCCGGCAGTGAACTGCGGCCGATGATTTCTTCCTCGGTCCAGCCGGTAATCTCTTTGAAGCCCTGGTTGACGGCAATGTAAACGCCATCGTGCAGTCGATTGATGTTGATGGCATCCGGATTGAGATTGAAGGCCCGGAAGAACTTTTCTTCCGAACTGCGCAGCGCGTCTTCCACTTGTTTACTTACGCTGATATCGCGCATGAAGGAGTGGTAGGTTCCGTCGGGCATGATTGCACTGTTCATCTGCACGGCTACGGTGCTGCCGTCCCTGCGGGTCAGCATGCGTTCAGTCAGGACCCGTTGCCCGGTATCCACCAGATCGAAACGGAGCGGCGCCCGTTGTCGTTCGGTTGCGCTGAACAGTTCGCCGAGGTCCATGCCGATCAATTCGGCCTGACTGTAGCCAGTCAGTTCCGAAGCGCTCTGATTGGCTTCGCGGATTTTACCTTGGGAATCGCCCAGAAAAATGGCATCAGCTGCGGTATCGAAAAGGCACCAGTAACGGCAGTTTTTTTCTTCAAGGCATTGCGGTCTTTTCTTTAAAAAGTGGTTTTCTTTCTTCGGGTTGGAGGCGTTCTGTAACGTTTCCGTTACCGGACTTTTCATTTCAGACATTCCCTGTCCTTTAATAACTTATTGTTTTTAAAGGTGCTATTTAACATTTATCAGCTCAAAAACCAACTTAATCTTTTTAGTGGGGAAGCGACAATCGGTCAGGAACGGATTCGTTGGCAGAGCAGCCCGACGACAATCAGGATCAGGCCGATGAAGGTTGAGGCAAGGATCTCTTCGCCGACCAGAAAATGAATGAACAGCAAAGAGAGAAACGGTGACAGGAAAATCAGGTTGCTGATTTTGGCGGTATTGTCGGTCAGTTTCATGGCCATAAGCCAGAATACAAAACAGGCCCCCATTTCAAAGGTGCCGACATAGGCGGCTCCCAGCAAACCATGAATGTCTGGGATGCGTCGCTCGGTGGTGAGCAGGTAACAGCCGAGGACAAATGGGAAGCTGGCCAGAAAATTGACGAACAGGCCGACGATCGGATCGCGTTGATCACGGGTGCTGAAAATCCAATACAGGGCCCAGATGATGGTGCTGAACAGGGCGAGGGCGACTCCGAACGGATCGGTAAAGTGCAGGCTGAGAGGGTGGCCTTCAGTGGAAATGACCACTACTCCGCCATAGCTGATCACCAGCGCCAGCCACTGGGGCCAGCGGATCTTCTGTTTGAGCAGGGGAACCGCCAGTAACGAAAGGGTGATCGCCCAGGTGTAGTTGAGGGGCTGAGCTTGTTGGGCGGGGAGTAGCGCGTATGCTTTGAACAGAACCAGGTAGTACAGAAAAGGACTGAGAATCCCCAGGAAAATGGACAGTAAGTACTCTCTGGCGCTGCAGTGAAAGGCCTCCATGAACTTTCCCTGTTTGAGCAGAATCGCTCCGAGCAGGAGGGTGGAAAAAGATCCGGAATAAAGCAGCAGTTCAATGGGAGTCAGAAACCGCAATGCCAATTTGAAGGCCGTTGCCACCGTGGACCAGAGCAGGACTGCGGTAAGAGCATAAAGAATGGCTTTGCGCTGCTGATTCATGGATGCTCCTCGGAGATAATCTCCCGGCGTCGTTTGACAACCAGGGAGACCAGGCCGGTAAAGATCAGGGCAATTCCGCAGATTGCCACGCTGTCCACCTGCTCCTTGAGAACCAGAATACCAAGGATTCCTGCGGTCATCGGTTCGGCTAAGGTCAAAGTAGTGGCTGTGGCGACCTGAACCGTCTGCAGGCCGCGGGCGAACAGCCAATAGGACAGCGCCATGGAGGCCAACCCCAGGTGCAGTGCGACCGCCATTGCTCGGGGTTGAAGGAGCCAGTTCAGATCCATATGGAGCAGCGCGGGGAGCAGAAAAATGGCACCACCACAGGTCACCACCGCAACGACGGCGTTGGGAGAGTGCTGCTCAAGGATGCCCTTAATGATCAGAGTGTACGCGGCATAGGAAGCCCCGGCACCGAAGGCTAGGGTAATTCCGAACAGGTCGACGGAGATATCTCCGCCGCTGAGACTTAACAGCACACAGCCGCCGATGGCCAGGATGGTGGCGCTGAACCAGCGCCTGCTCGGGCGCTCGCCGCGAAAAATCAAACCGAGCAAACCGCCAGCCACCGGAGCGCTGCCGATGCCGACGATGGTGCCGACGGCAACCCCGGTTTTTGCCACTGCGGAAAAAAAACACAGTTGGTAACTGGCGGTAAATATCGACGCCAGCAGCGTCGGCCAGAACGGCCAGTCACGGAATCTGCCCAATTCCTTATGCCTGACCGCCAGGAACAGCAACGCCAGTCCGCCGATCAGCAGACGTAACGCGCCGATCACTCTGGAATCGAAACCTGGCGGGGCGAACGCCTGGGCGGTGCCGGTTGTCCCCCAGAGTAAAGCTGCACCGAGTACGAACCAGGCGCCGGTCGATTTGGAAGGAGTGGCTTGCAGCAGTTTCAAAACGGGGAACTCCCTTGCTGGAGAAGCTGCTTGAGGTGCCTGGCAAACGGCCGCTGCAGCACGAAAATAGCCGCCAGGCGACCGCAGACATAGGCCGCAGCCGCGGCGACTGCACCCGGTAGCGCAAAGTATACCACTGAGATCAGCAGTAGGGCGAAAATTCCAGCGGCTTCCAGAGCTGTTGCCAAAGATATTGGCCGGGTGTGCTGAGCGACGATCAGGATTGAGCGCTGAAACGAGATCAGGACGGTCAGGGCCGGAAAAATCGCCGTCAGCTGAAGGGGCAGAACCGCAAACGTGCTGAGTGTTTCACTGAGCCCGGAAACCCCATGGAACCAGAAATGATGCAGCGGGGTAAAGGCGATGAGACTCAGGCCGCCGGAGGTGAACAGGCCCAGGCCGATGGCAAAGTTGCGAACCCGTTGATAGTTGGCTCGATTTTCGCCGAGCAAAGCAATGGCAACTTCCTGGTAGGAAAGGCCAAAGGCGCGAAAAATGAAAGTCAGCCCGTAAATCACCGGCATAACGGCAAGGGACTCGACCGCCGCCGGGCTTTTTCCCAGAAAGAAGGTAACCATCGGATGAATTGATAGCCCGATAAAAGGGGTCATCGCCAGGGGCAGATAGTAGTGGCTGATAGCTCGATAACTGAGTGGCTGTTCTGCCGGGCCGGGAGCTTTGCCCAGCAGTTCGGCGACGGCATGGCGAGCCAGAAACCTGGTCAGCAGCGTCTCTGCAGTGACCCCCGCCGCCAGGGATAGGGCCCCGATGGTTGCACCGGGCAGAGAACTGAAGAAAAAGCAGCACAGCGCACTGCCGGACATGAAAATCAGGCGAAACACGGTCGCCGCGGCAACCCGGCGGGTTTTATGGGCTGCAATCAGCACGCCCTGGTAAAACCGGCGCAAGCCGATGGCACCGGGCCAGGGCAGCAGGCAGAGTAGGGCACTGTGAATTAACCTGGAAATGTCGGGCGGCATGCCGAACAGGCCCTCGATAAGCGGATGATACAGCTGTGGTAACAGGCCCAGCCCAAACAGCAGGGTCACGCTCAGGCTCAGCCAGAGGGAAAAATTGCGCAGGCGCAGATAGCTGTCCCGGCTGCGACAGAGGGCGGTACTGGCACTCATCAGCATGATCACCGGTGATTCGGCGACCATGGCAAAGGCATAGGCCACCCCGTAGGCCGCCAGATTCTGCTGTTCCGCACCCATGCGGGCGATAACTGCGGCAATGAAAGGTCCCTCGACCGACATCATCAGCCAGGTTGTGGCAAGGGGAAACCAGAAGCGCAGAATCTGCACATACGAATATCTAGGCGATAAATTTTTCATGGTTCACGTTTTTAAGAAGAAGAGGCTCTTGGCTGGGGGCTCTCGCTGCAGGAAGGCGCTCACCGCGTCCAACTCAGGCCTTGGTAGAGGTTCTGCCTATACCATAAACGGAGTGTCGATTGACAGCACTTTTCCATTGCTTCCAGGGTTCTTTATTCTTTGTCGAGTGGGCTGATTTAGTTTCTGCTCGGGAACCGCCCTTTTCCGCAATCTCGGCGGCAATCGACGCATTTGATTGTGCGGCGTAAAGCACTATACCTCCGCACAAATGCTTGATTTTCTTGACTTTGCGGAAAATTTCTGGTTTTCAGATTAGAAACGTTACAGTCCCCCACCGGAGTTTCCGGATGGAAACGATTTAGGATTGACGCTGATGGTGCATTCGGTTAGTTTGTTCTAAGATTCTCTGGGGTTAGAATTCTGATAGTAATTGATATTGCGTATTGAGCGAATGACTGTCTGGAAAAGACGGGATTTTTTCGTCCTGGCAGTAATTAAATACGAATGAAATGTACCGTTGCTATCATGATTATTGCCGGGATGTTTGATTTTCGCCAGGGGGCATTCCGGTTGGCAGACGTTCTGGCAAAAACTGCGTTGAGAAATGAATCATGTCCCGACCCATCAGTGCGCTTTATACCCCGCAGGAAATGTCTGAAGAGGAATTCTGCGCGAGATTTTCAGTTCGCAATGAAATTCTCGAGAGCCTGGTTTCAGAAGCGGTTGGGACCGGTCATCGTCAGACTCCACGCCATGTCATCATCCAAGGGCAACGCGGACAGGGAAAGTCCAGCTTGCTGCGGATGGCCTATCTCAAAATTCGCGATAACCAGCAAACGCAGGACTGGCTCCTCCCGCTGTTGTTCAATGAAGAGCTGTACCGGATCGGTCGACTCTATAAATTTTGGGAATACACTGCGGAACTGTTGAGTTCTTCCCTCGGCTTCGAAAAGTTGCCCGCAAGATTCGCAGAAGAATCCGAGAACCCCTATTACGAAAATGACTGTCACCTGATTATTGAAAAGGAACTGCAGAAAAAGAATGTCTGTCTGCTGCTGCTTATCGACAACATCGGGGAGTTGATTTCCAAGCTGAGAACTCATGAGCAGCTGCGGCTCCGGGACATTCTTGTCTCCACCAGCCGAATTCGTATTATTGGGGCATCTTCAGCCCTGATGGAAAAACATTTTGATCAGGGGACACCATTCCACCAGTTTTTCAAGGTCGTCCAACTGACCGGTCTGGATGCTGAAGAAACTCGTACTTTGCTGGGCCATTTGGGTGATGATCAGCAACAAGAGAAAATGCGAAAAATTCTTGAGGAAAATCCCGGCAGGATTGAGGCCCTGCGCAGATTGACCTCCGGGGTTCCGCGAACCATCCTGCTGCTGTTCGAGATCCTGCTGGGTAAAAGCGGTGACGCGTTGCACGATCTGGAAAACCTTCTCGACCGGGTGACTCCGCTCTATAAACATCAGATGGATGACCTTTCTGTTCAGCAGCAGGAGATCGTCGATACCGTTGCTCTGGCCTGGGACGCTGTCGGTGCCGATGAAATTGGCCGCGCGTGCCGCATGCCGCGTAATCAGGTCATGATTCATCTCAAACAATTGATAAAGGGCCGGATCATTCACCAGGAACAGACGTCCGGGACAAATAACCTGTATCGTCTTGAAGAGCGGTTTTTTAATATCTGGTACATGATGCATAACGGCCGCCCCAGTGATCGGCGACGGACGCTTTGGTTGGTGCGTTTTTTACAGACCTGGTGTAGCCGTGACGAGCTGTTTCACCAAGCCGAACGCCATCTGCAAGCCATTCAGGAAGGAAGCCTGAAACCTCAGCATGCTCGGCTGCTGACTGACGCATTGATATCGGCTGGACTGTCTGGCGAGCAAGAAGATCGGCTGATCAAGGCGACCCGGCAAATTGAGGGTCACGAACGTCCCTCTTCAGAGCGACGTTTCGAGGATGTTGTCAGCGATTCCCCATTGCAGGAAGCCGCTCTGAAAAAGGAAAAGAGCCTGCTGAAGAGGGCCGAAAAAGGCAAACCAGCGGCCCTGTTTGACCTTGCTCTGCATTATGAAGAACAGTTTGCACGGTATCGGGATGCCGAACGTTATTATCTGCTGGCTGTTGACAAAGGTCACATCGGTGCCATGAACAACCTGGCACTGCTTTATCGCAAAAAATTAGAGCGCTATGCCGATGCCGAACGTTACTTCCTGATGGCGGTGGAGCATGGTCATGTCGGTGCCATGAATAACCTGGCATTATTGTATCGACGTCATTTTCAGCGCTGCGAGGATTCTGAAAGCTACTACCTGTTGGCCATTGAACGAGGCCATATGGATGCCATGTTCAACCTGGCCCTGCTCTATGAAGAGCATTTCCAGCGTTATCAGGATGCTGAACATTTTTACCTGCAGGCTGTTGAAAAAGGGCATGTCGCGGCCATGTTCAATCTTGCTCTGCTGTACGAGGAGCGCCTGCAGCGTTTCGAGGACGCTGAAACCTATTATCTTCTGGCTGCCGAACAAGGGCATGGTGCGGCCATGGCCAACCTGGCGTTGCTTTACCAGCGCCATTATAACTCCTTTGAAAAAGCCGAGAAGTATTACCTGCAGGCTGTCGCGGTGAATGACTCGGGAGCCATGAACAATCTTGCTTTGCTTTATCAGCAGCACTTTGAACGCTATGAAGAGGCCGAACGTTATTATCTGCAGGCCATTGCTTTGGGACAGGCCAGCGCCATGAATAACTTGGGGCTGTTATATCGTCGTCACTTTGATCGTTATGAGGAGGCTGAAAAGTATTATTTGCTGGCCATCCAACATCATCATGTCGGAGCTATGTTTAACCTGGCGGTCTTGTATCAGCAATGCCTGGGGCGTTATGAGGAAGCTGAAAAATATTACCTGCTGGCCATAAAATATGGCTGCCTTGATGCCATGTTCAACCTCGCCCTGCTCTATGAGGAATACTATGGGCGTTATGAAGATGCTGAAAAATATTACTTGATGGCGATCAAACATGACCATTCCGATGCCATGTTCAACCTGGCGTTGCTTTATGAGGAACGGCTCAAGCGTTTTGAAAATGCCGAGCGCTATTATCTGCTGGCCATCGAAAAAGGGCATACCGGAGCGATGCTGAATTTATCCCTGCTCTATTTTGAGCAGGCCGAAAAATATTCCAGGTGTCTTGACCTTAGTTGCCGAGTTGCCGAGCTGAAAGAGCTGCAGCAGGATCCTCTGACCCAACTGCAACTGGTGCGGGTCCTGCTGTGGGGCGGGCGGCATGAAGAAGCTTTGAATGCACTTGAGCGGGTTGTGCCGCTGCTTGATCTGGAGCGTGATGCAGCATTATTCAGCGGGGTGCTGTTGTGTTTGGCTGCTGCCGGCCAGATCGGGCCTGCTTTGCGGCTGTTTGAAGACAGCTGGTATGGGCACCTCTGCCTGCAGGATCGTTTCAAGCCCATCTACTTTGCCTTGCTGTACAAAGCCGGGCGGGAACGTGAGGATGATTTCCGGAGGATGGGGGGCGAACTGCAGGAAACGGTCGATGAGATCCTGCTTGCCATTACCGCCCAGGAAGTGAAATATTTTTCCTGGGCTCCGGAAGGGGTCGCTGCCCAAAGCTGAACAGGTGCCGGGGAGCGTTTTTTACCTTTTCCCCCCTCTTAGCCGCCAACCCGGGCGGTCACGCCGCACGCGTCGAAACAGGCGATAGCCTTAGAGATGTCGTCCTGACTTGGTTCTGCCAATCCTTCATCCTGATAAACTCCGCCAAGTTTTTTATATTTATGAGCAGCAATCGCGTGGTAAGGGAGCAGGCTGACTGTTTTTGGCTTTCCTTCCAGAGTGGAGATGAATTTGGCGGTTTGGGACAGATTGGCCTGATCCGCATTGATCCCTTTGATGAGTGGGATGCGGATATCGATCCGGGCATCGGTTGCCGCCAGGGCGGTCAGGTTGCCGAGGATTCTTTCGTTGCCGACCCCGGTAAACTGCCGATGGCGGTCCGAATCAATCAATTTCAGGTCATAGAGAAACAGGTCGGTCCGTTCGGCCACGGTCAGCAGGGTTTCTGTCGGCACATGGCCGCAGGTGTCGACAGCCCGGTGAATGGCCCGTTCGCCGCAGCTGTCAAGGAGCGGGATCAGGTAGTCGGGGTAGAGCAAAGGTTCGCCGCCGGAGCAGGTGACCCCGCCTTGTGACTGGTCGAACAGGGGCCGTTCTTTTTCAATAATCTCAAGTAATTCAGGAAGATTCTTGTAAAAGCCGGACAGTTCAACCGCCCGGGTCGGGCAGACGTCGGCGCAGGCCCCGCAAAGGGTGCAGCGCTGTGGATCGGTGACAATCCCTGCCGTGGTCAGGGTACAGGCCTGCTGGGGGCAGACCTTGATGCATTCGCCGCAACCGATGCATTTGCCGGCGGTGAATAATTTCTGCGCTCGGGGGGAAATGCTTTCCGGGTTATGGCACCAGGCACAGCGCAACGGGCAGCCTTTGAAAAATACGGTGATGCGGATGCCGGGTCCATCGTTGATGGAGTAGCGCTTGATATCAAAAAGCAGAGGTTGGGTCATGACCTGTTATTCCCGGAGTAAGTGCCGTTATCTCGTTACGGAAGAGTGGAGTCGCCCCGCTTGAGCAAACTCAACCGGGGCGACGATAATTAAGACTTTTAAGCAGCAGCTAAAAAGCCTCGTTTTCGGTTCGCTCGATGATCTCTTGCTGCAGATCGGCGTTCATGTCGTTGAAATAGTCACTGTAGCCAGCCATGCGCACCAGCAGATCCTTGTATTCCTCAGGATTCTTCTGGGCCGCATAGAGGGTTGCCGTATCCACGATATTGAATTGGATATGGTGGCCGCCCAGATTGAAGTAACTGCGGACCAGCTGACCCAGTTTGACGATATCCTCGTCCCGTTTGAGCAGACTGGGCAAAAAGCGTTGATTAAGCAGGGTTCCGCCTGACATGGTCTGATCGAGTTTGGTCAACGAACGGATAACCGCTGAGGGACCGTGGGTGTCAGCGCCATGGGAGGGCGAGGTGCCGTCGCTGATGGATTTTCCGGCCAATCGACCGTTGGGGGTGGCGCCCATGACCTTGCCGAAATAGATGTGGCAGGTGGTCGACAGCATGTTGAGGTGGAAGGTTTCCCCTTTGACATTCGGTTTGCCGTCAATGGCCTGGAGCAGATCGGCGTAGACCTGCAGGGCGATGCTGTCGGCATAGTCGTCATCATTACCAAAGAAGGGGGTGCGGTTGACAATGGTCTGGCGCAGGAACTCTTCGCCGCTGAAGTTTTTAGCCACCGCGTCAAGAATCCGCTCCATGCTGAAGGCGGCGTCTTCGAAAACATGCTTCTTAAGGGTTGCCAGGCTGTCGGTGACCGTTCCCAGCCCGGTACACTGGATGTAATTGGTGTTGTAGCGCGGACCGCCGTCGTAATAATCCTTGCCTTTGCTGATGCAATCGTCAATGACCACCGAAAGCAGCGGGGCCGGGGCATATTTGCCGAACATCCGGTCGATGTAGTTGCTGACCCGGACCTTGAGGTCAACGATATAGTTCAGCTGTTTGACAAAGGCGTTATAGAGTTCCTGGTAGGTTTGAAACTCCCGCGGATCGCCGGTGGCGATGCCGACCTGCTTGCCGGAGACCGGGTCGACTCCGTTATTGAGGGTGACTTCCAGAATTTTCGGCACGTTGAGGTAGCCGGTCAGGATAAAGGCTTCTTTACCGAAGGCACCGACCTCGATACAGCCGCTGCAACCGCCTTCCCGGGCATCGCGCAGGGATTTGCCCTGGCGCATCAATTCCATGACATAGACGTCGGGGTTGAAAATGGACGGGTAGCCGTGTCCCTGGCGAATGACTTTGCAGGCCGCGTGCAGAAAGCGGTCCGGGGTTTTGGTGCTGATATGGACTGCATTGCCCGGCTGCAGGATATGCAGTTCTTCAACAATTTCAAGCATGATGTAGGAGACTTCACTGACGCCGTCCCTACCGTCGCCGGTGATGCCGCCGATGTTGAGATTGGTGAAGTCATTGTAGGTGCCACTTTCCCGGGCGGTAATCCCGACTTTGGGCGGGGCCGGGTGATTATTGACCTTAATCCAGAAGCAGCAGAGCAGTTCTTTGGCTTCATCCCTGGTCAGCCGGCCGGCAGCCAGGTCTGCAGCATAGAACGGGGCCAGGTGCTGGTCGAAGTGACCGGGGTTCATGGCGTCCCAGCCGTTCAGCTCAGTAATGGTGCCCAGATGTACGAACCAATACATCTGGATGGCCTCACGAAAGGTCTGCGGGGCATGGGCCGGAACCCGGCGACAGACCGCCGCGATCTCCCGCAGTTCCCCGGCCCGCTGCGGGTCTGCTTCGGCCGCTGCTAGCTGCTCGGCCAGTTCGGCGTGACGCTCGGCAAAACGAATCAAAGCCGTGCAGGAGATATCCATGGCTTTAAGTTCTTCGAAGCGGTCGGTGGCCTCTGGATCGTTGAGATAGTCGAGGGCGGCAATCCGGGCGGCGATCTGCTCTTTGAAATCGAGCATGCCAAGACGGTAGATTTTGCCGTCCAGGGCCGTGTGGCCCGGTGCCCGTTGTTCCATGAATTCGGTAAACAGACCTGCTTCATAGGCGGCCTGCCAGGGTTGCGGGACATGGCCGAAAATGCGTTCGCGCACTGTTCGCCCTTGCCAGTAGGGGATGACTTCGCGGGCGTAACAGTCGATATCCTCTTGACTGATATGATAGCGCTGCTGGTCGCGGGTGTTGAGCACCTGGAAGTCTTCAACACTGTGGCACGTTAATTCTGGAAAAGTCGGCACCGCCTTGGGGGTCGGCCCGCGTTCGCCGACGATCAGTTCATCGGCACCGATATAGAGCGTTTTCTTTTCGCAGTGATCGAGAAAGTTCATTGCCCGTAGCACCGGAATAGAATACTTGCCGTAATTTTCTTTATAAAAGGCGGTCTCATGCAGGGCGCGCTCGATGGAGAGGCTCGGCTCCGTTTCCACGCTCAGCTTCCGCAGCCGCTGAATCCTCGGGTTCATGCCCGGTCCGATGCCGTCGGCTGCGGAAGCGGGGTAAAAGTTTCCTTCACTTGAAGGTTTCCGTTCCGGAGGGGTTGTTTGGTTGATATCGCTCATGGGGTATCCTTTTCTGTGCTGCTTTGAAAGGGGCTGCCGTGGTGGTCATTTTTGCTATGGCCGCCAGCACCCTGCCGAAAATCGAGGCGACCTTGCGGCGGCCTGTCTTAGATTGCCAGTATAGCAATATTAGCAATAAAGGTGCCAGCCGTGATTTTTCCGATCTGGTTGCTAACTGCTCAACAATCCATGGATAATGGATATCCTGAGGGACAGGGCCGGCGCGGTTTTTTTTGTGAAAATTCAATCTTGAATATTTTTATTCATTCGTAAGTAAATGTGAGCGAAAGGGAGTGATGGCTTGTTCTCCTGTCTGATGATCTCGGCATGCCTGCCTTCGTCTTGCGTTAAAAAATAAAAAGACTGGTAAAATGTCGCCGCTGTTGATATCGTAATCGCATCTATTCTCAGGGCGGGGTGAAATTCCCCACCGGCGGTAACTCTTCTTGAGAAGCCCGCGAGCGCCTTTATCAAAGGGATAAAGGGTCAGCAGATCTGGTGTGATTCCAGAGCCGACGGTTAGAGTCCGGATGAAAGAGGATACGACAGAATTCAATCTGACTATGCGGTTTCGCCGCGGATTGTTCCTGCCTATCGCAACGCCCTGATTCATGATTCTTTTTTTTCAGGAGCATTGTGCCATGAATCAGCCCATTCACTATCTTTTCGGTACCTCTGAACAACGGGTCGAACGCGCTTTGACGGCCCTGCGCAACGGTCACGGCGTCCTTGTCACGGATGACGAAGACCGTGAGAACGAAGGCGATATGATCTATTCGGCGGAATTCCTCACCAAAGAGCAGATGGCGTTACTGATCCGCGAAGGCAGCGGGATCGTTTGCCTGTGCCTGCCGGAGGAAAAAGTCAAGCAGCTGCAACTGCCGATGATGGTCCAGGAGAATAACAGTCAATACGGCACGGCCTTTACCGTCAGTATCGAAGCCGCCCGAGGGGTGACCACCGGGGTTTCCGCTGCCGATCGGGTGACCACTGTCAAGGCCGCCATCGCCGCCGATGCCGGACCGCAGGATCTGCACAGTCCCGGCCATGTTTTTCCGTTACGGGCTCGCTCCGGCGGAGTTCTGGAGCGGCGTGGTCATACCGAAGCGACCATCGATCTGATGCGTCTGGCCGGTTTGCAGCCCTGTGGCGTACTCTGTGAAGTGACTCTTCCCAACGGGGAAATGGCCCGCTTGCCCGAACTGGTTAAGTTTTCCGATGCGCACTATATGCCGCTGGTCACTATCGAGGATATTGTTCAATACCGACAGGCCCGTGAGAAACGCAGCAAAGCGGTCTGACTCTGGGCCGGCTCTATCAGGCTGTTGAAAACCGTTTGTTGAGCGTATGGACGGACCTGCTTGAAAAAGTCCAGGGATGGGCCTTTTCAACAACCAACTATTGTCGAGCGGCCAGGTTGACGGCCAGCCAGTTGCCGGCCAGCACCGCGGCCAAGCCGCAGATTACGATAATGCCGACGGGATTGGCGGCATTGCTGCGCAGGGTGTCCATGATGAAAATTCCCAGAAAACAGGCCGCTATGAGCAGGTTGGCCTGACTGGCCGCCTTGCTTTTGCTGCGCCACGCCCAGCTGAGCGTGTACACATTCAGCAGACCGTAGCCGCCGACGACATAGGCGAAAATTTGCAGCCAGGCCGATGCGGTTCCGCCCAAATAGATACTGACCGCATAAAAGATCAGGAGAAATGAGGACGCCAGACTGAACAGGGCGAAACCGTAACGCAGCACCTTGTTGTTGCTCTTCATAAACGCCTCCTTGCGCAAGGGGGCTATGGCAAGTTGTTGAAGACGGTGGGTTTTCATCGCCTGCTAAGTTTAACAGAATTCTCCTGCAAAACCATGTCGGCCTTTAACAGGCTCAATAAAGCAAGCCCCCGGATCCTGCAACATGGTCCGGGGGCTTGCTTATTTCTGCTCAGCAACATGCAAGGGTTGCTCTTCGTTATATTTATCCCGCCGCCACCGGTACGGAAGGTCAATGATCGTACCGCGCTCTTTGATTCGGTACAGGGCCTCTAGGGCCTCCCTGACAATGGTTTTCTGCTGTAGCCGGTGACCCGGTTCGCCCAGCGGATGGCCGAAGGGCCAGCGTAAAAACAGGGTTCGCGGCGGTTTGACCTTTTCTGAATATTCACGGACGATCGAGATGCCGATGGTCGAAATCCCGACTTTTTCTATCTCTCTCTGGATCAATCCCACGGATTGATTGCAGATCCCTCAGGCCGGGGTCAGCAGGACCAGGTCGACTTGGTCTTCTTTGAGCTGACGAGCGACTTCGCGGGCGGTCTGGTTGGTGAGCGTAGCAATATGGTCACCGTCGATGTGCCCCATGAAGGCATAATGTGTTCTGGCCAGACTTCCGAGTACCTTTTCTTTGACCAATTCGCGGAGCCGTTCAAGCGGGAAGATGATGTTCGGGTCTTTGCGTGCGTCAGAGTGATCGTAATAGTCGTGGGTGATCTGGAAGTCATGGAATAACTCCTCTCCGTTCAGGACGCGGTAGCTCGGGTCGCCTGTGCTGTCCTGCATGTTGAATGGAGTCTGGTAGCGATGGTGGATCCCCGCGGTCGTTACCAGGGCCAGTTTGGCTCTATTCAACGGTTTCCCCGGCTCGCTCCAGGGGATATCCCCCGCGCTTTCACGCGGGGAGTAACCGCTGACGAATTTTTGTGCCACCGCTGGAAACCGGGTTGCCAAAAAAGCCAGGGTGCGGTTTTTCAGCCGGGAAGCAAAGCTCATTGGGTCACCTCTTGATCTTTATTGACCTGAGTTTCACGCGTCTGGTCAAGGCTGATGTGGATCTCGGTTTCCAGTTTCCCTTGCGCATCGATGATCGGCAGGGTTGGGTTATTGGCCCATTCGATCCAGGACCCGTCATAGTTGCTGACCCGCTGGTAGCCTAATCCAAGCAGAACCAGGGTTGCATAGGATGAGCGGATTCCGGTCTGGCAATGGGCGATGATCTCTTTATCCGATGTTATCCCTTTGCTGTTTAAAAGCGCAATGATCTCTGCCGGTTTTTTCAAAACTTTTATTCCGTTGACCTCGCTCTGCAGATTTGTCCAGTTCAGGTGAATCGCCCCGGGAATATGCCCGCCCCGGTCGGCGCGGACTTCAGAGCCGACATATTCTTCGGTGCGCCGGGTATCCCAGACCACCACCCCGGGATTTTCCAGTCGGGTATAAACATAATCAGCCCCGGCGCGTGAACTCAGATAGCCCGGATCAACACTGCCCGGGTACGGAACGGGGTTGGGCGCGGGGGGCGGCAGCAGGCTGGTCGAACGGTTTTCCGCGCTCCATTTGTCGTAACCGCCGTCCAGGACATAAGCCTTCCGATGTCCGTTGTATTGCAGTGACCAGACCAGGCGCGCTGCATAGGGATTATCATCCTCTGCGTAAACAACCACGGGGGTGGTCGGCGAAGCTCCCAGCCGACTCAATAGAGCATGGGTTTTGGCGACTCCGGGGACCAGACTTTTGACGCCGTTGCGCGTCTCCAGAAACTCGTCTCTGGGGACGTGCAGAGCGCCACTGATGTGTCCAAGCAGAAAAAGGGGCGTTTTCCGAACATCGACCACGACCACCTGGTCCCGGTGGGCGGCCAGCCAATCCGTACTGACGAAATAGTCGTCAAGACTGGCAAGAGCAAGCCCGGGAACACTAAGCAAGAGTAACAGCGAAAGACTTAGAATGACTTTTTGCATGACAGATCTCCTTTGTTTATTATTTTGATGGGTTTATACTTTTAATAATTCTCTAGTGTCAAGATGTATTTTTATAAAAATAAATAACTATAAAATGATGTATAATATGTGCGGATCTGTCCTGACATTTTTTCTTTAGTGAGAATAGGGGGTTGGGATTTTGTTTGGAGAACTCGGCAAAGCTTTGTGCCGGGCGAAAAATTATTCTGCAACAGCGCAGTAGATGGTGACGGCTTTTTAAACTGGAATAAGGCGAGCGTAGCGCAGAGAAAAAACTATGGAAAAGAACTCGGTCGGTCTTTGTGGCACCGCCGGAAGAAACGAATCCGGCTCTGCCGACTGTCGATCAGCAGAGCCGGGTTGCGCGGATTGCCACCCGGCAAATATTGTCCTGCCCGCAACCGCATTTTTTCAGTGGATGTGAAATGTTACTTTTTGGCGTGGGCGCGCTTGGAGGCTTTGAGGGGGTTGATCTTCAGTTTTTGCCCCTGGCTTGACGCCAGCCAGTCCGCGGTCATGGTAATCTGCCCGGACTTGAATTGCTCGCAAAGATCGTCCTGTTCGAAGGCGACTACGATGTCCCAGTTGCCGTACTTCATCTCGCTCGGATCGATGGGAACATGGGGGATCTGTTTTTCTTCAAACTCGGCGATGATCTCAGCGACTGGCCTGACATTGCGAAAAATGGTTCGGCTTTCATATTTAATGGAGACTCCCAGCCTGGGTTCCTGCGCAATCATGTAAAACTCCTCTGTTTTGTTCTGTCCACCGGGCTTGAAAAAGATCATCCCTGACCTTTTTCAAGCCCGGTGGAGAAAATTGCGATTTTTGCGACCTTGCAAAATCAATAACTTGGAAAGTTGTCATTGATTTTGATCACCCATCCATGGGCTCGGCAGGACACACTCGCCAGATTATTGTTTCCGAATTATGCAACAGACAGACAATCGATTCAATGTGAATTTGAAAATAATTTTCAAGACAGGATGGAGAAAAAACTGTTTCCCTGGCTGACATGGGCTGTCGATCAGGAAAAATACCTGGAGTGATAGGCCTTGATCGTCCGGCAGTGTTCTTTTTCATCCTGGGCAATGGAGTGAAACATTCTGCTCAGGCTTTCATCGCTAAATTCGACGGCGGCAGTGACATGGATTGCCAGGAAATCTTCTTCTAATTTGAGGCTCAGCTCAACGGCGGCTTGTCGGGAGGGAGGCTGGGTGGTGATATTTTGCAGGGTCTGTTGGCTGAATGCCTTCATTTGCAAGGCTCGCCGCAGGGTGACATCTTTTTCTTGCAGGTTGATGTCCGAGGCCAGTCTCGCCGCAAAGGCGATGTCGAGGGCATGACGGTCTTCTTCTTGGGCCATTTTGGTCCAAATATCCTGCAACTCTTGCTCGCAACGGATGTTTTGACTGAATTGACGATAGATGGCAGCGATGTTTTTTTCAATGGTATGACAGGTATTTAAAAAATGACGCACGCTTTGTTTCCTTTTTCCTGGGACAGCCCTGAATGGCGCTCGTTGAAGCAACTTTGCAGTGAACTCGGGACTGTCCCCAGGGTCATCGGGCGAAGTGTCTGAAGGTGGAATCCTGGGAACATTGGCTCTGCATCATTATGGCTGTCCCAAGAGTTTGCGAGCCATGAAACTGTCGCGGTTAACACCGCAAAGACCTGGGACAGCCTCCGTGCGGGGACAGTCCCGGTTTTGCTGCCAGCGACTCTGAAATTATTGCCATTCGAGACAGCCTGCTCTTTAGGCTCACCTGCTGAAATGCTCTGGCTCTGCGCGAATTATTGCCTGGCCGGGGTCGTATAATGCAGCTGGCGGTCAATGACTATTTTGGGACTGTCCAGTCCGCCTGTTGCGTGGTAGTTTGTGCACCATAACATGAATCGCAGCTTACAAAAGGATGGTTTTGGACAGTCACAATGAAAACTGGATGGTTTATATCCTCCTGTGTTCGGATAACTCGCTTTATACCGGAATAACAACGGATATGGTACGCCGTTTTCGACAGCATGCCAGCGGCCGCGGAGCCAGGTATTTTCGCGGCCGGCAGCCGCAGCAGGTGGTTTTTCTGGAGCCCGGGCACAATCGCAGCAGCGCCAGTCGGCGCGAAGCCGCCCTTAAACGATTGTCCCCTCTGGCTAAGAGGAGACTGGTTGCACAGTTTGCAAGTAGGCCTTGCGCCGCTCTGAGCGTGGCCGACAGCGAGGATTCCCATGACTGAAGAGAACCCTGGAAACCTGCCTGCGGATGAAGGCATCATCGTTCCTTATCAACAACTTGCTCCTGAAACCCTGCGGGCCATGATTGAGGAATTTGTCAGCCGTGATGGTGCGGACTGGGATCAGGCCGGGTGTAGCATGGCCGATAAAGTTGCCCAGGTTTACCGCCAGCTGGAACGGAACAAGGTCCAGATCGTTTTTGATTTCAGCTCCCAAACCGCCAATCTGGTTCCCTGTGAAGACGGCCAACCTGAACAGAAAAAGAGGTCTGTGTGAAAAATAAGCTCATCCGTCTTGTTGAATTGATTCAGGAGGATTATCCGGAAGATATTATGGCCCTGTTCCGAACAGAAGAGCAGGTCTCTTTAGACGCCAAGCTGGCGCTGACCGGCCGGGCTATCAGTCATCATCAGAAACGCTCGGCCGAACTCTGGCTCGCCGCCGGCCGCAAACGGACTTTGGCAGAAAAACATGCCGCAGCCCGGGCTGATCTGGCTGCTTTTTTGCTGGCCTACCTGACCGGAGATGCCAAAGAAAACGCCGCTACCGCTTTGGAAGCTTTGGAAGCTCTCGGCCGCCAGAGTGAAGCCGATTTGGTCAAAAGCCTGGCACGCCGGCGCTGAGCGATTGTTGCAGACCGGAACTGTTGCAATCGGAATTGCCCACTGCCAGAAAAAGTTCCAGACTAGTGTCCTGGGCGGTTAGTTCTATGGTCCAATTCTGATCCTTTTTTACTGCTATTTACGTTCTGCCTTCTCGGCTTGGCTTTGGCCCGGCCTGCGGCGACACGCCTTGATAGCAAAAAAATGACACATCAAACAGGACCCTTGAGGCCGTCTGTTCACGAACTGAGCCGCTCGTTTGGCAACATTTTGCCGGGGTCTCAATCCATGCTCCGAAACCTCTCCGCAAGGTCCTCGCCGACAGTTTTTGCGGCTTCCGCTGCTTCCTTCAGAGGGCCGACAAAGAGCACAAAATCGTGGATCAATCCAGCGTAGTGGTGGTGTTTGACCGTAACCCCGGCAGCACTGAGTTTTTCGCCATAGGCGATTGCTTCTGCGGCCAGCGGATCCAATTCAGCAGTGACAATTGTCGCCGGGGGGAGCGCTGAAAAATCGTCTGCCAACAGCGGTGACACCAGCGGATGATTGATCTCACTGAGTTCATTGAGATAGTAGTCGCGAAAGGTGCGACTGTTTTTGGTCGTCAGCATGATTTCTGCTATTTTGCTGATTTTGTCGGCATGATCGGTCCGATAATCCAGCAGTGGGCAGAGCAAGAGCTGATAAGCAGGCTGGAATTCTTTGCGTTGGCGGGCCAACAGACAGACCCCCACCGCCAGGTTGCCCCCCGCACTGTCCCCGGCTATTGCCAGTTGATCGGACCTGATATTGAGGGGGATGTCGTTATCCAGCATCCAGCGGGCGACCCGGTAACATTCTTCCAGGGCAAAGGGAAACTTGTGTTCCGGTGCCAGACCGTAATCGACGCTCACCAGTACTGCTTTTGCCGTGGCTGAAATGATCCGGCAGACATTGTCCGAAGTCTCCGGGCTGCCCAGGCTGAACCCTCCGCCGTGCATGTACAGGATCGCTGGGAACGGGCCGCGGCCGGCCGGGGAATAGATCCGTACCTTGGTCTCGCTGCGGGTGTCGGTAATGATATTGTCGATGGTGCCGGCGTAGGCAACCTTGCTGGTGCGGGAAGAGCGACTGTGTTCCAGGGCTCTGGCCGCTTCGATATCTTCTACGGGTAACGGGCGGGCGTTCTGAAAAGCCCGGACAAATTTTTCTTTTTCCACAATGAATCTCACTTGCCTTGTTAAATAACGGTCCTCACCTGGACGCTTGCCGCCAGCTGAACAAAGCCCCAAGAGTATGCCAGAGCAAGGTAACGCCAGCGATCAGCGGGAGTGCCGGAATAAAAAGATGTCCGCTTTGGGCCCAGATCAGTGCTCCGAAGAGGGCCACTGCGGGGATCGGTAAATAGCCCCATAGCCGTTTTTGCCGGGCAATCGTGCTGCCTGCAACACCAAGCAGGTTGTCATTTTTTTGATATCGGTCAGCAACGCTGATAAAGAAAACCACCATGATCCAATCGGATATGCCGAAAACCGGTAACAGGCGAGCAGAGCCGGGAAAGGCAAACTTGACCAGCACCATGTCAATCAGCGGTTTCGGCCCGGTTGGCGCCGTATAGTAGGCCTGAATCTGCCGGCTGAATTCTGCCGTCGGGCCGAGCAGCCAACTGGAAAAATCAGCAATGGTCATGGCCAGGCAAATGGGAACGATTTCCCACAGCCGTTTGACATACTGCGCCAGAACAGTCCCGATAAGGGTCGCCGTGAGCAGTAAAAATCCTGCCTTGCCAGCGTTCAGCACCGGTTGCCAGCTGCCGCCTGTCGGCAGTTGGCTGAAGGACCAGGTGAGTACCGCCAGAGCCGCGGCCCAGAACAGGTAGAAACTCCGCTGGCGTTCTTCCGGCTGAAGCAGCAGGGCGGGTAGCAGCAATTGCGCCGCCGCAAAAAGCTGCACGGCAATGAAGCCGATATCCCACCAGGGACCGCCCTTGGCGACAAGCATTCCGGCGTAATGCAGACTGACCACCAGCCCGCTCCAGAGCAGGTGCCCGGCAATCAGAAGCAGAATCAGCCAGCGGTTGCGGGTGCTGAATAATCGTGGGGCTGCGGGTGACATCGATCCCTTGGGAGCTTAAGGTTGTCCGTTTCAATAATTGGCAGCCGAACATTGAAAAACTTGGGTTCTTCTGGATCAGCTGGGATTCTATGCTAGACTTAATTTTTGAAATGGTAAAGAGCCATTGTCCGTGTCACAAGGTAAATGATTCCTCTCCTCTTTCCCGTTAGTGGAGGCTGTTTTGAGTCCGAGCAAATTTGAAAAAAACAAAGAGAAACTGGCAAAAGATTACCAGAAACTGCTGAAAGACGCTGAAGATCTGATTTCCAGCCTACCCGGTGAAGTCGACGAAAAGACCAAGGACGCCAAAGCCAAATTGCAGGAAACTCTCGACGCGGTGAAAGACCGTTATGAGACTGTTGAAGAGAAAGTGCAGGAGCAGGTGAAGCGTACCGATCAGCTGATTCGGGACTATCCTTATCAGTCTGCCGGGATTTCTCTCGGTGTTGGCCTGCTGGTGGGGCTGCTGTTGCGGCGCGGCCGTTGATGCCGCTGCTGAAACAAATCCTGCATGGCGCCTGGGACAGCTTCTTCGCGCTATTGGTCAACCGCCTTGAACTGTTTGCCGTTGAACTGCGCGAGGAGCAGGAGCGCTTCATTCGTCTGCTGGTTGTTGCCCTGCTCAGCCTGCTGCTGCTGGCTTTGGGCGTGACCCTGGTGGTGGTGACCGTGCTGCTGTTGGCACCACCGGGATATCGTCCCTGGCTCTGTCTTGGCTGCGGGCTGGTTTGTCTCCTGAGCGGATTGCTGGGCTGGTGGCGGGTGCGGAGCGGGCTTTGCCATGGCCCGGCTCCTTTTGAAACAACCCGAAGCGAATTGAAAAAAGACTGTGGAGTATCCTGATGGGAGGCGGTGAGTTGGAGCGCAGAAAAAAGGAGCTGGTTTTGCGTGGCGAGCTGCTGCGCTATGATCTTCGCCTGAGACTCCTGACGGCTCGAGATGGCCTGATTATTGGTGAAGCAGGGGTCGGGTTGCTGCGCGGGTTGCTTGATTACTATATGCAAAAGCGTCGTCAGCGATCGCCATAATCACTGCAGGCTTTTGTCTCCCCGCCTGAAACGCCACCGGCTGGAGAAGTCCAATCCCCATCAGGGGTTGTTGTTGTCCAGAACCTTCCTGATTGTTTCGACCAGGAGGTCCATATCCAATGGTTTTTGACAATATTCCCGAATTCCAAGGTCTTCCGTAGAGCTTCTTTCCTGGAGGGCATTGTAGCCGCTGCACAAGATTATCGGCAGTTCGGGGTACAGTTGTCCCAGCTCCCGCGCCAGTTCTTCTCCGGTCAGGTCGGGCATGGTTTGATCAGTGATAACCAGGTCGAATGTGCCGGGTTGCTGGCGGATTAAATCCAGGGCGGTGCTGCCGTTTGCTGCCGTCTGTACCCGATAACCGTATTCTTCCAGAATCTGCCGGCCGATATCCAGCAACAGCTCTTCATCATCCACCAGCAGAATATTTTCTTGTCCTTTGGACGGAGCTAGCTTTTGTGAAGGGTCTTGCTCCCTGATCGACTCATCGGCCAGAGTCGGCAAATAAACCTGGAATAACGTGCCCTGACCTGGGCTGCTATCGACCCGGATGAACCCTCCATGGCTTTCGACAATTCCTTCGACGACTGCCAGCCCCATGCCAGTGCCTTCGCCAACCTCTTTGGTGGTAAAAAACGGGTCGAATATCCTTGCGATGTTTGCCGCAGCAATCCCACAACCGTTATCGGCAACGCCCAGCAGCAGGTAATCCCCTGCCGCTAGGTTTTTATCCGGAGGCAGATCCTGCGTGGTCATATTGACCTGGTTCAGATTGATTTTCAGCGTTCCCTTTTCCTGCATGGCCTGTACCGCATTATTACAGAGATTGACGACAATTTGCTGCAACTGTGTGGCGTCAGCGGAGACGATGGTGCTATCAGCGGTATTTGCAATGGCAAGCTCTATGCGGACCGTCGTTGGTATGGTGGAGCGTAGCATCTTGATCACATCCCTGATCACGGTGGCAACGCGCAACGCTCCCTTATTATGCTTGCCCTGTCTGCTGTAGATGAGGATCTGCTGAACCAGGTTTTTGGCCCGCAGAATCGCGGTCTTGGCTTGGCGCAGGTGGTTGGCCGGTCGGCTGTCGGAGGGGAGTTTCCGCAACGACATTTCAACATTGCCGAGAATAATGGCCAGAGTATTGTTGAAATCATGGGCAATGCCGCCTGCCATGGTGCCGATTGCTTCCATCTTATAAGCTTGTCGCAGTTGTTCCTCTAATTCCAGGCGTTTTTGTTCGGCCTCTTTGATCGGGCGCATATCGATGTCGATGCAGAACAGTTCTTGGCCGGTGGACATCTGGTGCAGGACATGAGAAGAAAAGACCGTCACGTCATGTCCTTCTTTATCGATCAACGATAGTTCCCCGGCAGGAATCGGAATCCCCTCTATGAGCCAGCGCTGAACACCCTTTATCACTTGATCGCGCAGCGATTCGGGAATAATCAGATCCTCCAGTTTTTGCCCCAATGCCTCTGCTTCGGAATATCCGTATAGCAGCTCACTGGCTTTGTTCCAGAAAATGACCCGCCGCTGTTCGTCATAACCTTGAATAGCCAGGTTGGCAACCTGCTCGATAAGGTTGCGAAAGCGTTTTTCACTTTCCAGACGTTTTTCTTCTGCCAGTATCTGCTTGGTGACGTCGACATTGGTTCCGATCATGCGCAGGCCCTGGCCACCAGGGTCGCGCTCAATGACCCGGCCGCGGCCGCGGATCCAGACCTGTGAACCATCGGGACGATTGACATTGAAGGTGTGATCGAATTTTTCGCTATGGCCGTTCACATGGGCTTCCAATTCTGCAACAACCCTGGCGACAGCCTTTTTTCCAATCCGGCTGAGGATATCGTCATAACTGATCGTTGTTGCGGGAGGCAGCCCGAACAGTTCATTACTATGGGCATCAAGGATTAACGTTCCGTTAGGGATATCCCATTCCCAGATTCCGTCGGAGACTGCATCAAGAGCCTGGCGCAAGAGCTGATCCGCCTGCTGCTGCTTTTCCTGAGCGGATTTCTTTTCGGTGATATCGATGGCGACCCCGTCGATAACCTCGCCACGTTCCGCATCAAAACGTTTGATGAAGCGATCGTTGATCCAGAGCCATGCGCCCTGTTGATTGCGGATACGGTATTCAAGTTCATTGGTTTTGTTGAGGGGTAAGCCCGCCAGGACGGCTGCAACCCGAGGTTGATCCTGCGGATGAATGGACTCCATCCAGAGTTTCGGATGCTCATGCAGATAATCGGTCGGGTAACCGAGCACCGTTTCCGCCGATGGTGGAAAGTCGACCTGACCGGAAGCAAGGGAGGCGCTGTAAATCAGTCCGGGAACCCGGCCGGCCAGTTCGCGATAGCGGGTTTTACTGTTTTCCAGTTGAACCAGTGCCCTGTGGGCACGGTAATTCGCCCGCGACAGCAGGGTCAAAAAGAAAATCAGCCCGACGATTGTGCCTACTGCGCCGATGACCCAAGCGCGCAACGCATGCCAATTTATTTCTGGCGGTGGTGCATAGAGAAACTCATCAGTCAGATGGAAATCGGTCGAAATTTGCCCGGAGACAATTAACTGATGGGCGATTTGCGCCCATCGGGCCAGGTCCATGTGGCCGATATCCACCCCATTCTCCTGGATCAGTCCTTTGATAACCATTGCTTCATAACGCAGTCCGGCTTCACTTTTGGTGACATGGTAGCGCTGTTTGAGCAGAGCGATGGTTTCATCAATATGTTCCAACGCATATTGCCAACCCTTGATGGCCGCAGTACGGAAGCGTTCGACCGTTTCCGGGTGCTGTTTAAGGTAGCTTTCACTGGTGAACAAAATGTCGCTGTAAAAGTGGATGCCATAGTCGCGAGGATCAATGATGTTGACGGAATAGCCTTCGGATTGCAGCTGATATGGTTCGTTGCTGCGGTAGGCATTGAAAACATCGGTGTCTCCTCGTAGCAGGGAATGGACGTCAAAGCTTGTTTCAATGCGGTTAATATCCTGCAGAACCTGCTCTTTGTACAGCAACGCAATCAGTGGCAGGCTCTGATACCCAGGGGAGAGCATGACCCGTTTCCCCTTAAAATTGGCAGGAGAAGCCAGCCCGGAACTCTGCAGGGTCAGAAATATAGTTGGTGCATCCTGCAATATTGCCGCCACCGCGATCACCGGACGGCCGAGGCTGCGTTCGATCAGCAGGCCACTGCTGGAGACCCCGAAATCAGCGTGGCCGCTCAGAACCTCTTCGACGGTATCTTCTGCCTGATCAACGGTACGGATTTCGACCTCCAGCCCCTGCTGACGAAAAAATTCCTTGGCTTCAGCCATGTAGTAGCCAGCGAATTGAAATTGGTGATGCCAGGATAATTGCAGGGTCAGGTGTTCCGTAGCAACAGCGGCATGAGTCAACAGTGACGTTAATAGCAGAGGCAGGAATAGAGCGATTTTGAGCAGTGCTGATGGAGTCATTCCGAGCCTCCGCATCGCCGGGGTGAAACAACAAAACGACAAGCCCTGAACTGAGGGAACTTAATATCTGAGCTTGCAGTCCGGGTTGATACCGGATAAATCGGCTTAAGCCATTGGCTCACTGCTGAAACAGAGAAGTCCCTTGCAGCATTGCTCCCGGCAAAAATGCATCGAAATCAGAATGACTCCCCTTGGGGGTGGGTGAATACGTTCCAGTATAGGCAAAATTTAATAAATGTCAATAAATAAAGCGACTTGGCTTGTGTCCGGACAGTCTGCGTTTCAATATTTCCGTGGTGGCGGCAATCTTTCAAAAAGAAAAAAACGCCTCGGAAGATTCCGAGACGTTTTTTTTGTTCTTTTTGCTTCTGTGAAGATCCCCCGAAAGGAACCTTTTGCGGATTGCTTTTTACCGGCAATCCGGATGTAACCTATTCATTCTTATGTTAATTACGACTTTAACCAGCATGGTGGCTCAGAGACTGTCATCCGTCTTCCTCCTTATTGTTACGAGGTGATTCAATTATAGCATAGAAAACAGCTCCGAGGGCAAGGGGGGGAGGCAATTACCTCTGTTCGATGCTCTGTCCACAGGTGGGGCAGTAACTCCAGGCTTCAGACAGTACCGCACCACAGGGGCAACTGCGTTTTTTCTGATGGTGATTGTTGTGCCGCCGAAAGAGCAGCAGGGCAATTCCTGCCAGCAGATTACAGATGAACAAGAACAATGCCGGAGCACTGATAGAGAGCAGTGATGAAGCGGTGCAATGACCGCAACGGTAGGACCAGGTGTTGTAGAAAAAAATGCCCAGGAGCACAATGATGACAAAGAGAAAGAAAAAATATTTTTCAAATGTCTTCATTTTTCCACTCTATTTCCGGCCCTTTTTACTGCTGTCTACGTTCTGTCTTCTCGGCTTGGCTTTGAGGCCTGCGGCGGTACGCTTTGGCAGCAGAAAAAATGACTCAGAATTTGTAACAACAACTCACCGCACAGGACACTAGTCAACTGTTCTGCAGCGGTTGTTCCCCGGGTGCTTCAGATCGTGTCGGCGGCAACTCGGCTGTGGCGCTTCGCGGGCTGGCTCCGCAAAACGGGCAGATCTTCTGCTTGACCAGTTTCTTTTCATGACAAACAGGACAGTTTGCTTTCAGCCGTTGTCGGCAATGGGGGCAGACCAGCCAATCGGTTGCTACGATCGCCTGGCAAGTGGGACAATTGGTTCCGACCGCTTCCTTTTTCTGCCCCTGCTGCTCAAGTTCTTTTTGGATCAGCCAGAGCAGCAGCGCTAACATGATCAGCAATAGCAGCACCATATTTTATCCTGCCCGGGCAATGACCTGAAAAGAGGTTTGACTGTCTTCAGCAAGCTCTCCGTCGCGCAGGGTCACCGTTCTGTCGAAATAAGGGCGGTTTTCGCTGTTATGAGTCACCATGACAATGGTCTGCCCCTCTTGATTGAGGGTCTTGAACAGCTCCATAATTTCCTGACTGGTCGCAGTATCCAGGCTTCCGGTCGGTTCGTCAGCCAGGATCAATGGCGGTTCGTTCACCAAAGCGCGGGCGATAGCGACCCGTTCCTGTTCTCCGCCCGAAAGCTGGTTGGGCAGGTGATGAAGCCGTGCCACCAGACCGACCTTCTCGAGAACCTGCTCTGCTGCGCGCCGCTTTTCTGCACCCGGCATTTTCTTGACCGCTAACGGAAGCATGACATTTTCACAGGCTGTTAAGTAGGGGATCAGGTTAAAGGACTGAAAGACAAAACCGAGATATTCGCGGCGAAAGTCGGCCAGTTTTTCTCCTGACAGCTGGTAAAGGTCTATGCCATCGACCAGAACCTGCCCGGCCGTGGGATGACAAAGGCCACCGAGAATGGAAAGGAAAGTGCTTTTGCCGGAACCGGAATGGCCCATGACTCCGAGAAAGGTTCCTTCTGCAACGGTCAGATCGAGCCGGTTCAGGGCAACCACACAATCCGCTTCGCCACGATAGGTCTTGCGCAATTCGTCTATTTCGATAAAGGCCATGAAATCCTCATCTCCTCATCATAATGCGCGCAGGGCCTCAGTCGGATCGAGTCGACTGGCCTGCAGTGCAGGGTAGAATGATGCGATACAGCCGACCACCAGGGCCAAGGTGACCGCGGCCGCGCCGAGCAGCGGGTTCCATTGCAGGTGGAGTTGCTGTTCGGTCATGAACGGCAGGATCAACCGAGTGATGCCCATGCCGGTCAGATAGCCGAGGATTCCGGCGAGCAGGCTGACAACCGCCGATTCAAGCAGAATTAGCCGCATGATGTGCGCCCGACGAAAGCCGAGGGCTCTGAAGATGCCGATTTCACGGGTTCGCTCGTTGACTGCTCCCATCATGGTGACGAACACCACCAGGGCACCGATCAACAGGACAATTGCGGCAATGGCGAGGGAAAAGGTCCGAAACTGGCTGAGGGCATGCATCCGGGTTTTCACCACTTGCTGAATAGCGCTGACATCAACGTTGGGAAGAACCGTGGCAATCTGTTGGACCATGTCGGTGACCGGGCAGTCGGAGCATAACGCCGCAACTTCAACCAGCGAAACCGTTCCTTCCTTATGCAGCAGGCGCTGCGCGGCCGGTAGCGAACCGATCAGCAGCTGATCATCTTGCGAACCGGTTTTCTCAAGAACTCCGCTGACCATGAATTTACTGTTCTGGATGGTCAGGGCCGAGCCCGGCACCAGGCCCAGCTTTTTGGCAACCTCATGGCCTGCCACCAGCTGTTGGTCGTTCATAACCGGGTTGCCACGAATGGTCCACCAACGTTTCAGATGAAATTCTTTTTCGATATCGACGCCCATCAACAGACCCCTGGCCGAAGCGGTGGTGATAACCCCTAAAACCTTTGGCGCAATAGCTGCGATATTCCTGTGGTTGGGAATGGTAGTGATTTTTTCCAGATCACTTTGGCGAATCTCCGTACTATCCACCGCGACACCACCCAGGGTCATCCCGCCATAGGTCAGGGACAGGCTGTCGCTGTGCGGGGTGATAACGATATTGGCTCCGTAGTTTTCCATCTTGTGCTGTGCGTCAGCGGTGAGCGCATTGGACAGGGAGATCAGCGTCACCACGGTCGCCACCCCGATCAACAGGCCGATGACCAGAAACGCCATCCTGCTCTTCCGTCGGCGCAGGTTGTTAAAAGCAATGGTTTCCAGTTTCATGCTTCCCTCTCTTGCAGGAAAATCCCTCCAGTTTTTTGCAGGCACGGTCTGGGCGTTCCCTGACAAGCTGGTGAAAGAGCCCATTCTTGGCCGTTTACAAGCTCGGTGGAAAAACTCGATTTTCTCCACCTGCCAAAATTACTGCCTTTGCAAGTCGCCATGGATTTTGCTCGCCCGGTCTTGGGCACGGCTGACCGCTTTCAGCCGGCTTGACGGGTTGACTCAGCTGCCGAAATACCCGGCACCCTGGGTCATATCCTGTTCACTGATAACCAATTGCCTGCCGTCGACCCGACGCTGCAGCGGTGCCGGGTTGCAACCGCCTTTGATCTCGTTGACCAGATCGGTACGGAACTGCTGGCCGCAGTTGTTGCAGACCATGAATTCGCCTTCCTGGTGATAACCTTTTTTCGACTTATAGCAGACGTCGCAGGCGTCAAATGCTGCCCGGACAACCCCGTCCACGCTTTTGACGACAAAGAAGCCGATTTGCCCCTGATTGGAATTGTAGGTAAAAAAGTGGGCCTGGCCATCGCTGACTTTATCCAGGTCGATCCGAATCTCTCCGCCGACACTTTTAACACTGGTGTAGCCGCTGGAGGCGCCCGGCCCCAGCAGCATGAATGCCGCTCCTGCGACAACTGCCACCAGCAATGCCCGAATGGCGGCTGTTTTTCCGAGTCCTCCGCGTTTGTCTTCGACAAATTGTTTTTTCTTATCGTTGCGCTGCTTGTCCATTTGCAAAACTCCCTTCTGATTTTGATAAAACGGTGCTGGTTATCTTGACTTTTTCAACTGCAGCAGCTGCCGTTACCGCCACTGCAGCCTCCGGCAGCGGAACGGGTCAGCTGTTTGAGTTGTGGATCGTAACTGATGACGTCGAAAGTGCCGGCAGATCCCCTAACCAACCTTCAAAGAACGCCCGGCGTTTTTGCGGATTTGTCTTCTCGACCGGCAGGTAGGAGCGTTTACGCATCGTCTGCCCCGTTCCTTCCATCAAAAAGAATAAAAATCATGAGATTCTTTATCAGAATACGTGCCAACTTGAGAAATCGGCTGTTACAGGGCGAAAGCGAAAGGACTGGACGAGCTGAAGGAGCTATTTTTGTAGAATATTCGACAGCCGGATACAGAATAATCGACAGTGTGGTTGTCGACTTTATAAAACCGGCTGAAATTTTGCAGCGGGGATTGAAGGCAGGTAAAACAAAACGCCCCGACTTTTCGCGGGGCGTTTTGTTAATCTAAACATTTCCATGAAGGTCTCCATAGAGGAAACCGTTAACGGATCATGCCCATGGCGTCATCCGTTAGTCTAATATTAACAATAATGTTAGCAGGTGTAGCCAAAATGGTAGGGTGGCTCAGAGACTGTCATAGCGTCTTCCTCCTTTTTTATCCAGTTCGAAAAAAGGTGCCAATCGATTTTCAGCCGACGACCTGTTCTACTCCTTTATCTTTCCTAAGGGTTGGACATGTTTTTTGACGTTAAAAGTTAAAAAAAGTACTTAACTAAGGCTGAAAATCTTTTATTCCAAGCAGTGATTATCAACTCCTGCTCGGCTATGGTTTATACTAACATAGTCGCCCCGGGTGAATGCAAGGGATCTAATAAAAATTACTTTGCTAACTGTTTGGCGGAGCTGCCTGAAAATCGCTTTGTGGCCCGCTTTACGGGCCGAGAAGAATTCTTAAATAGTTGAAAAGAAATGGTTCTGGGGGGTATATGGCTTTATATCGAATCGTTTTGTTCTGTTCACTGACGAGTTTGTGGTTGATTAACCCTGTTCTTGCCAGCGGGCCTGAACCCGCTGTTCCGACTTTACTGGAGAGTATCCGCCTCGATTCAAAGCTGTCTTTTTGTGGTGAGCCCGTGCCTTTGACCGATGGCGAAGTTCGCGAGCGGATGGAGAAAGAGCTGCTCTTGTCCCTCTGGGATCGGGACCAAGCCTTATTGTGGTTGAAACGTTCCCAGCGCTATCTGCCGAGTATTGAAAAAATTCTCAGCGAGGAAGGACTGCCGGATGATCTTAAATATATCGCCCTGGCAGAAAGTGCCTTGCGGCCGCATGTCGGGTCGCCCAAAGGGGCGGTTGGTTTCTGGCAGTTTTTGCCCGCCACCGGCAGGCGCTATGGCCTGACCGTTGATGACCAGGTGGATGAGCGACGGAATCTGTATGCCTCAACTCGGGCGGCAGCCCGGTATTTTACCGAACTGCATGAGAAATTCGGTTCCTGGAGCCTGGCCGCGGCCGCCTTCAACATGGGGGAAGAAGGCCTGCAGGCCGAGATCCTGGCACAGCAGGTTAATGACTTTTATCGGCTCTATCTCCCCCTGGAGAGCCAGCGTTACCTGTTTCGAATTCTCTCGGCCAAGCTTATCCTCACCCAACCGGAGAAGTTCGGCTTTCACCTACAGGATGAGGATTATTACCCGCCGCTACGTTTTACAAGGGTCCAGTTAACCACCTTCGAAGAAACCAGTCTGACGGTTGTGGCCAAGGCAGCCAAGACCGATTTCAAGCGGATTAAGGATTTGAACCCGGAACTGCGTGGACACTATCTGGCCGCAGGAACCCATACCCTGGCCCTCCCAGCCGATACCCCGCCCGGTTTTCTGGCCCGGTTTGAAAATGCCCACCAGCAGTGGCGACAGCAACGCAACGAACGTATTTACGTTGTTCAGGCCGGCGATAACCTGTCAACTATTGCGGAGAAGTTTAATGTGCCCTTGGCTGCTTTGCTGATCTGGAATCGTATTGATATGGACAAGCCCCTTTATCCGGGAGACCGCCTGGTGATTCTTCCCGGGGAAGAAAAGACCGGCGAACCCTGATTGGGAGCATTGGCGTTACAGGAAAACGTCGAGGCAGAGCTTTACCCCGGAAGCGAACAGAGCCAGGTAAAAAAAACGGTAGATCGCCTCCTGATGGGCTTTCTGCAACACCAGGTAACCCAGTTTAACCCCGATCGGGGCCAGCGGCATCAGCAGCAACGAAGTGATTAGATTTTGCGTCGCGAACAAGCCGAGCATGGTATAGGGGATCAATTTCACATAGTTGATAACGGCAAAAAAGATGGCCATGGTCCCGATGAAGGTTACCTTGTCAAGCTTTTGCGGCAGTAGGTAAATACTGATCGGCGGCCCGCCGGCATGGATCTGGGTGCTGGTAAAACCGGAAAGAACACTCCAGAAATATCCGCTGGCGCGGCCGCTTGGAGCCTTTTCGGACTGGTTGCCACGCAGCCAGTAGTTCAGGCAGAAGGAAACGGCAATAACCCCGATGATCAACCGGATTGCATTGGGAGGGAGGTGCCCCATCAGCAGTGAAGCGATGATGATGCCGACAATTCCGGCCGGCACCATGATCTTCAGGTGCTGCAGCGAGAAGCGGCCGCGAAATTTCAATACTGCGAAGATATCCATGACGCAGAGGATCGGCAGCATGATGGCGGCCGCCTGCACGGGGCTGATGACCAGTGCCAACAGCGGCACCACCAGGGCTCCGACGCCGGGGCCCAAACCGCCTTTGGCCATGCCATAGAGAAGTACTGCGGGAATGGCGAGCAGATAGAAATATGGGTCGGTGATGATCACTGGCTGTGGTCCACTGGTTGGAGAAGGTTCAGGCCGGCCGCAACCGGCGAAGGACGATACTAACTCTTTTCTGCGCTTTTTTTAATATGAAAATAGGTCCATCGATCGAGGCGGTTATTTTAGTTTTCACCCGGAAGCGGCTCTTTTCCGCTGTAGCAGCGTTAAGCTGCAGGCTTATTTGCGCGGCGTAACGGCGTACGCCTCCGCGCCAGCCTTTGATGTCCTTGCCACCACGGAAAACTGCTCATTTTCTATCTGAAAACTTAACGATTGCCATCCAGTGTTTCCGGATGACAACTATTCTAGAAAACACTCCGGGCTGGTTTCCCGGGAAATAGACTGTAGGAGGTTATTCATGTCGGTTCAGTCGCTATTCGGTATCATGGGACTGTTGCTAATGCTTTCCGCCTGTTCCGAACGGCAGACCTTTCTGATCGGCCAGGAATTGCAACGCCAGCAGTGTTTGCAATTGAATGATGCCTTGGAGCGCAGTCGCTGTCTGGACGAAGTGGGCATCCCCTATGAACGCTACCGGGACCAGTTGAACCAGGATCGACCAGGGAGCAAGGAGTGATTCCATTACGGGGGATGTTTCCATTGTTCAAACGGTTCGGGCGATTGCCTTGAAACTAGTTGTTCAAAAATAATATCTACTGTTTTTTAAGAACAGTTTTAAAAAGTGAACATTTACCTCCTTATTTTAGGCTGATCTGCTCTTGCGGATTGAGAATCAATGGCGGTTTCCTGAGGCGATGACCTTGAAGTCATCAGTTCGCTCAAGATTGCCGAACTGGACCATAATTTCTTGTGGGGGCACCATGATCGTGCGTGCCCGCAGGTCCAGCCAGGCTCCATCCAGGTCGAGGGAGGCACAGAGTTTGCCCTCCCGGCAGATCTGATGGCGGATACTCCATTTGCGGTAATCCGCAGAAAGCCCGGTTAGGCGCATATCGATCACCAGCTCGTCGCCGCTGTTGACCTCGCGATAAAATTTTGCTTCTTCACGAAACAGCACCGGACCGATCCGGTTACGGAACATCCAGCCGAGACTGCAGCCTTGCTGATGCAAATAGTTGATACGGACCTGGGCCCCATAGTCGTAGTAGACAGAATGGCGGACGTGACCGTTGGGGTCGAGATCGGCCCAGCGAACCATGATGGTCTGTTCGAATATTGCCATGTTCAGTTCCTCTCCTCCTGCAAAGGTGGACATTACGGCAACCTCTGTTGACCCACAGGCGGCGGGTCAGGGTGTCAGGAGGTGCTCTTGCTGTAATTCCTTCAGCAGTGCCGGCCCTTGCGAAAGATCATCAAAGATGATGGCCGAGGTCATCGTAGCACTGGTCACTGCATCGGCCTGGGCATCAAAGGTCCAGTTCCCGGCAAGATTTTTACCGATCACCCGTTTGGCAAAGCGGTCGCTTTCGGCACGGCTCCATTCCGCATTGCCATACTTGGTCAGATGCAGCGGCACAAAGTCGAGGATTCGCCCGGTTTGATCAAAGGTATAGAAAAAGTGCACGCTATGGCAGACATCACAGATTGAGGAGCGGTTGGCCACTTCGGCAAACACTCTTTGTAGCTGGCCGTGACGCTTAAGAAGAGCACTGTAAACCCACCGCTGACTGGGCAATTGGAGTCTGTGGAAATCCTTCAGATCTTGCCCTTGTCCGGTAAAGGATTTTTGGATCAGGGCGATGATTTCCGCATCGCTCTGGGGTGGACGGAGTTCTTTTGTCTGTTCTGTTTCCGTTTGGTTTCGCGTAGTGAATTCACTGGTGTTAATGGTCAGCAGGTATTTCAAATAATCGAAAAGCTGAGGCATATCATAATCCTCACCCAGGTGAGTGTCCGCGATCACACCAAAGTCGCCCGGATGGTCGCGTAATACATACAGGGTAAACGGGGTCGGCCCAGCTCTCAGTGCTTTGTACAACTTAAAATTGCGATCAGAAACGACGGGATAGGCGACACTGTAGATGGACACGAAATCGGCAATGGCCGCATCGCTATTGGCGACTGCAACACCCAACATTTTGATTTTCCCTCTGGTTGCCGGGTCGGCTTCGATTTTTTGAAACAGGTCGTTGTAAGGCTGAGTCTGGCGTTGGCAATGGGGACAAAGTACGTTGAGAATTTCCACGACAACAACGCGCCCTGCAACCTGATCAAGGGTAAACGTTGGCGTATCCGGCAAACCCAGGTAACTTTGTTGAGCCGCCTGCCGGGGGGTTGGTAGGGCAACCGCGGGGAACGCTTCACCAACCCCGATCGGGGTAGCGGCCCAGAGCTCGGCTGGCGAACAGATTCCACCGCTGAAAGCAAGAACGCAACACAACATACCGGCCAATAGGGATAGTCTCATAAGCGCTCCTGTCTAGATAATTCCGCAGCAACGGCTGCAACTCTGCGGGGCTGGGTGGGAAAAGAAAGGCCTCTTCTGTGGCTCGCGTGGACGGCAAGTAGCTCATGGTGCCGCGCCTGTTTCATCCCTGGACCAAGTGCTGGCCTCAAGGATCCAGCATGTCTTTTTCCCGCAACTGCTGCTGGGCGGCGGAAGTTTTATGGAGTTCGAGCCCCATGCCATTCAAGACCCCGGCCGTTTTACTGAATTGAATATCTGCATATTCGACCACCTGGACAAAATTTCCCCAAGGGTCTCTAAAATTCAGACCTTTTCCTTCCACCAGCTCAACATCGTGTTCTTCCAGCCTTTCCCTGAGCCCACTGCGGTCATTGACCACCAGGCCGAAATGACGCTCGCGGTCCGGCTGTCGGTTCTCCTTTCTGGACAATGCCAGAAACTGGTCGCCTAAGTCGATGAAAGCCATGTCTTCGCTGCGGCTGCGCAGAGTGAAGGAGAAGAAGTAGCCGTAAAAGCCCAGGGCTGCATCAATATCGCCGACTTCAAGGGCAACATGGTTGATGCCGACCAGTTTCGGTTTTGAGGATTTATCCGCGACCATCACTGACTCCGTAGATTTAAAACTATTGCCTTATTGTACAATAAAAATGAATATTCAGCCTATTTTGACCAGGATGTGTCTTAAAAACAAACTTTTTTGCGGGCCGTTGTTGCAAATAGCCAGATGTTTGAAAAATTTGAGATAATTTCATCTCCTGATCAAAAAGGCAGCAAAGAGAAGTTATTACCTGCCTGCAACGCCTGGCTGCGGGCAGGGAATCGGACTCCAGGCGGGGAGGCTCATGCCTTTGGAGGTGCCCCTTGCTGCAGCGTTGCCAGCCGTTGTTGGCGCGGCAGCCGGCTGAGTTCTTCGACTTTTTGATAGAACAGTTTCAGGTCGCCGTTGCAGCTGCTGAGCAGGTTTTGAAAACCGGGCAGCAGGTCACGATATGTGGCAACGGAAGCCAGCCGGGCATTGTTGAGCCCCTGCGCCATCCAGCGATCAAAACGTCCGTCAATTGTGCCGGTTTTTTTAAGATCTTGGTAGTGCTGCAGTGCACTGGCAATGATCTCCTGTTTTTGGCGGCGCATCTCTTCAACCGGGAGATCCCGGGCATAAAGGTCCGCCAGTTTTTGTCGGGTTTCTCGTAAAAAGTGCTGAAAGAGCGTCACTTGCCGCTCATGATCGAGGTAACGCTGCCATTGATCTGTGCTGGCCTGGCTTTGCAGCCAGCGTCTGACGCCTTCCATCTGTACGGTCATGGCAAAAGCTTCGTTAAAGGCACTGTCCCCTTTGATGTAAACCACCTGGTGGGCCAGTTCGTGAAACAGCAGCCCGGCAAGGCGCGTTTCCGATGCATTGATAAAGGTGTTGAGGACCGGATCGGCAAACCAGCTCAAAGTCGAATAAGCCTGGACCCCGTAAAGGTCGACCTCGTAACCGTCTTTCCGCAACTCCTGTGCTTGTTCGGTTGCAGCGTCTTTGTGAAAATAGCCTTTGTAGGAGACACAGCCCGCAACCGGGAAACACCATTTTTTCGGCTGCAGGGAAAATTCCTTGGCCGCGACCAGGTTCCAGACCACATAGGGACGGTCGAGGTCGGCGTAGCTGCGATAACTGTCATTGTCCGGTAGGCCGAGTTCGAAAATGGCGAAGTCACGCATTTGTTGAACTTTTTCCAGCCGGAGCTTCAGCTTTTCAGGGGTCTGTGGGTTGGCGACCAGGTTGCTGATCGGTACAGAGCGATGCATGACATCGATATGGCCTGTGGCACACTGCAGGTAGTAGCCGAGGTCACCACCGCAGGCAGCCAGGGACAACAAAGTGGCCAAAAGTCCGAAAAAAATCAGTAGTTTTTTCATGGGAACCGGCGCAAAAAGAAATTGTGAAATTGAGCAGAGTTTAGCAGCTCTGCGGGATAGAGGGCAAATAGGTATTTTTTCCAAATGATGCTTGCCGGGTTGACCATAGAGGCAACTGGTAAATCAGGTTGGGTATTTTTTGAAATATTGATTATATAGGTAGGGAATTATTTTTATTTTTAATATAAAAATGGTAGGAATTGAATATTTTCTCTGATAATATAATATCGTTCTATTCTTCTGGCGACCGGTTATTTATTCAATTAGGAGCAAGAATCAAGACTGGGAGGATTCTATGAAGATGAAATTTGGGTTGTGCTGCGTTCTGTTCTGCCTGCTGTTTATACTGCCTGCCGGGATGATCACGATGGCCCTGCTTTCGCCGGATTTCCATCTGGGCACCGCTGTGCTGATCTGGGTGCCGCTGACCGGAGCCGGTGCTTTGTCGGTATGCTTCTGGTGTTATAACCGAGAACGGAGACGCCGTTATAACCTAATGGCGGGAGACAGATACTAGCAACCGGCGTTACTGCCAGCAACAAAGCTAAGCGGCAGTGACTGGGCGGTCGGAGAGGATATTCAGGCCTTGATGGCCGCCCAGGCGTTATTGATGAATTCTTCAGACATCTCTTTCAACGGCTGGGGCAGGACACATTCCAGATGCAGTTGGGCAGGGCGGAGAATGGCCCCGGTATAGGATACCGCTGCTGCGAAATAGTCCCCCTGCTTCACTTCCCCGGCTGCCATCCCCTCTTTGACGATTTCCCTGATCAGACGAAACGGTTCGGTCAAACAGACCGGCCCCATGCCATCCATGCATTTTACCCGTTTTATTCCTGTTCCTTTCTGCGGAGTGTTTAAAATATTGGCCGGCAGTGGCTACCTAAATGATTCAAAAAAAGATCACCTTGGCAGAAAGACCTTGTGTCCGTTTCGTTGAATTGTAACCGAATTGGTACTAATGCTCTGTATCATCCAGGCAGTTGCCTACTGGTTTATCAGTTTGCTTACCTGCCAAATCGTTGTAGTTTTTTTCAGCAGCCGGTGATGAGTACGTAACATGGCTGTGCCTCCAAACGCTTTGCTAATGACTTGAACAAAAGTTAACCAATCCTTGAAATTTTTTGCCGGAGCAGGCTTTTTCAGGTAGGTTGTTGGGCGCAACATTTCGGTTTTTTATTTCTTGGAAATTTTTTTGAGTGAAGAAATTATGACGGACAGGCGAGACTTTTTGGCCATGGGGATGCCGATACCGGCCTTTTTCTTGCTGTTGCTGGTGTTCCAATTGTTTTTTATGCCAGGGCTCTTACGACAGGGAGGTCAGCTGTACGTTCCCTTTGCCAAGATTGTTGTTGGTGGTAGCTCCAATAATCCTCCCTACGAATTTCTTGATGATAATAATGAGCCGGCCGGTTACCTTGTCGATTTGACTAGGGCGATTGCGGCAGAAATGAAAATAGAGGTTGAAATTCGTCTTGATGACTGGGAACAACTTAAGCAGGATTTTCGACAGGGGAAAATTGATCTGCTACAGGGAATGACTCAGACCGATTTGTTATCGGGCGATTATCCTTTTTTCAGCTTGGCCGCTTACAGCCAGAAATTGTTTGCCAGCCATGATTACCCCCGCAGAATCTCAACTCTGAGTCAACTGGGTAAGGGAACTTTGGCGGTCAGTAAACACACACCGTGTTTGCAAAAGTTTATGTCGGAAAACCCCGATCTTCATTTCTTGCTGGTCGCTTCTCATTCCGAGGCCTTGCGTCAACTGGCGGAAGGACAATGCGATTTTGCTCTGATTGTTAACCTGCCAAGCCCATTTTTAGGCCGAGAACTAGCGTTTTTACAGCAAAATGAAAATGGTGTGAAAATTTTTCAGATTGGCGAACTTAAGACGACATTGAATTATGGCTATCTGGTTCGTAACGACGATTCCTATCTTTTGGAACGTATCAACGAAAGCTTGAACAACCTGAACCTCAGCGGCCGACAAAAAGAAATCCAGCAACAGTGGCTCGGTAAAATGGATTCGGGACAGATCAGCAAACGGGAGAAAAGCGTTCAGTTGGGTGGTTTGATCTTCAGTCCGTTACTGCTGGTCGTGTGCACGGTTTTCTTTTGGAACAACGCGCTGAAAAAAGAAGTGGCGCGCCGCAGTAAGGAAATCGCCATTCAACAGGCCCAGCTGATTCAGGCCGATAAAATGACCTCACTGGGGATTCTGGTGTCCGGGGTTGCTCATGAAATCAACAATCCTACGGGTTTGATTCTGCATAATCTGTCCACTCTTAAGCGTGTGTACGAAACGTCTCAGGCTGTCCTGGAGGAACGCTATGAACAGGAAGGTGATTTTTTAATCGGAGGGTTACCCTTTTCCGTTCTCAGGGAAGAAGCGGAGGACATTTTCAATGAAATACAGGATGGTGCTGACAAAATTATTCAGATAGTTGAAGATTTGAAAGATTTTTCCCGCAAAGATGCCCCGGCGGTCAGCGAGCGGGTGGAGATAAACCAGGTGGCCAGGGCCTCTTTACGTTTGCTGGAAGGCTCCTTGCGCAAACGCATTGCCGGTGTGCGGCTGGAGCTTGCCGATGGGCTGCCCGTGTTTTTGGGGCATAGCGCGCGCATTCAGCAGGTCGTCGTCAATCTGCTGTTGAATGCCTTTCAGGCCAATGAAGAAGTCGGCAGCGGAATTGCTGTAAAAACCTTTTGCAATGAGCGGGACGGGGAAATTGTCCTGGAAGTATCGGATCAGGGCGTGGGTATTGATCCTGAGCACCTGCCGCATCTGCTTGATCCTTTTTTTACCACCAAAAGAGAAAGTGGCGGGACCGGGTTGGGTTTGTCGATTTCGGACAGTATTGTCAAAGAGCACAAAGGGCGCCTGGACTTTGTGTCGGACCCTGGCAAAGGCACGAAAGTTTCCCTGTTTTTACCTATTAATCCACGGAATGCATCATGATAAGTAAAAGTCTGAATCCGTCTTTTGGAGTCTTGCTGGTTGATGATGAAAAAAGCTGGCTGCGAACCATGTCCATGACCCTGGCGGTGGAGGAGGGGATCAACAATATTATCCGTTGTGCAGACAGTCGTGAGGTCATGGGGCTGTTGTCCTCTCACGATATCGGGCTGGTGCTGCTTGATGTCAACATGCCTTATTTATCTGGCGTCGAGTTACTGCCGCAGATCGTTGCCGAGTATCCCGATGTACATGTGATGGTTATCAGCGGGCTCAATCAGATTGATATTGCCGTTGACTGTATGAAGAAAGGCGCGATTGATTTCTATGTCAAAACGGTTGAAGTCAACCGGTTGGTCAAAGGTGTGCAACGGGCATTGCGCGCGATTGAACTGGAACGCGAAAATAATAAAATGCGCAGCCGGTTTTTTAGTGGCATTGTCGAACATCCCGAATATTTCAGGGAGATTGTGACAGTCAGCAGTGCGATGAGCTCAATTTTTCAATATATCGAGGCCATTGCCGCCAGTTCAAGAGCGGTGCTGGTCACGGGCGAAAGCGGTGTCGGCAAGGAACTGGTTGCCCGGGCTATTCATAAAGTCAGCGGGCGAAGCGGTTCCCTTTTGTCGGTGAATGTTGCCGGGCTCGACGATACAATTTTTTCCAGTACTTTGTTCGGCCATAAACGGGGCGCTTTTACCGGGGCCGACAGCAATCGCCGTGGCATGGTCGAGCAGGCGGCTTATGGCACTCTGTTTCTTGATGAAATAGGGGATTTAAGTGTGGCTTCGCAGGTCAAGCTGTTGCGCCTACTGCAAGAAGGGGAATTCTTCCCTTTGGGGAGCGACACCCTTAAACGAATGACCGCCAGAGTGGTGGTTGCCACCCATCAGGACTTGGCCGCCAGCCGGGCTTCCGGGCGGTTGCGCAAAGATCTTTATTACCGGTTGTGCAGCCATCATATCCATATTCCGTCATTGCGCGAGCGTAAAAATGATATTCCCCTGTTGCTTGATCATTTTCTGGCGCAGGCCGCAACTGAATTTGGAAAACATGTCCCCACCTATCCCAAAGAATTACCGCTGTTATTGAAAAATTATTATTTCCCTGGGAATGTCCGCGAACTCAAAGGGATGGTCTATGATGCCATGAGCCTGTATAAATCAAGGATGTTGTCGATGGACAGTTTCAAACGAGCCATGGGGTCATCTTCTCCCTATCTGGGGGAGAATCCAGATATTCCGACCGGCAGTGTGTTTGCTGCTGACTTGCCATTGCCAACACTCAAAGAGGTCCCGGAACTGCTGGTTGCAGAAGCGATGCAGCGTAGCGGGGGGAATCAATCCCTGGCCGCTCGCTTGCTGGGTATTTCCCAGCCGGCTTTGAACAAGCGCTTGAAAAAGCCTTGAGCGGTCAACAGTCCGTTCTGAACGGCTATAACCTTCAAAATGGCTATAACTTGCAGTCTTGTCTTGTAACAGCTTAACTTTACTTGTGAAAACATTTCTGTATTAGTCCTTCGAGTTCAGCGGTTATACCCCTTCCATCATTGCCTTGTTTTGCTATTTTCCTGAAAACAATAGCTGTTTCAATATGTTATTTATTTTTTGTGGTTTGGCACGACCATTGCTTTAATTAGATGCCATAGATTTACAGATTCTGCAAAGGCGCCGATCTAAATCCTTCCCTTTTGTTTCCGAGCGCAAGCTCAAAAATCACAGGAGAAAAGCAATGAAGAGACGTATCTTGGTAAGTTGTCTGCTGGCCGTGTATCTAGTGGCAGGGGCCGTTGGCGTTGCAAGCGCCAAAACCTATAATTTTACCTATGCAACCAACTGCCCGGAAAACACTATGCGTGGCGTTGCTGAAAAACAGTTTCTGGAAGAACTGGAAAAACTCAGTAACGGGCGTATTAAAATTATGCCGTATTGGGCACAATCCCTGGTTAAAGGGAAAGAAATTCTCAAAAGTGTCCAGGATGGCGTAGTTGACCTCGGGTTCATTAATATCAACTACTATCCGAAGCGTCTGTTGTTAAACGGGGCCACCGGCTTGCTGGAGCAGGGGCCGACCCAGTACCAAAACATGATCGGGGTCTATGAAGATATCTATGCCCAGATCCCGGAACTGACTGCCGAGTTCAAGAAGTATAACCAAAGACCTGTCTATATCTATTCAGCTTTGCCGTATTCCTTCAGTACTAGAGAATCATTGAAAAATTTTGCCGACCTCAACGGCATGAAGGCCCGCTCCTCGAGCCGTTGGAAGCTGGCAGACCTTGGTGCTATTGGCGCAGTCCCGACCTCGGTCGCTTTCAGCGAATGTTATATGGCTCTGCAAACGGGCACTATCGATACCGTGTTGACCAACGTTGATGCACAGAGTCGGGCCAAATTGTACGAAGTTGCTCCACATATCACCGTGGTCAAGCAAATGTGGCTGGCCCTGCCGTTTATGATCACTATGAATGAAACGAAATATCAGAAATTACCGGATGATCTTAAAGCCGTTTTTGAAAAAGCCCGTGAAAATTCGGTCAAACGGTTCACTGCCTATTATCCGCAAACCCTGCAGGATGAAATCAGTAAAATGGAATCGAAAGGGGCCAAAATCAGCTATGCTTCGGCAGCCGATGTCGCGAAATGGGTTTCCCTGCCGACCAATAAAAACAATCAGGATACCTGGGTCAAGGAAGTCAGTGCCATGGGTGCCAAAGATCCGCAAAAGATCCTGCAGTCCGTGTTTGCTATTAACGACAAATATCTTGCCAAAGAACAGTAATGGTCCCGCCGGCATAGCGCAACGCTCTGCCGGCAGCTTTCAAGAGAGGGTCCCGAGTTGATTAAGTTTGTTGAATTCATCAATAAAATTTGTGCCGAAGTGTGCGGTTGGATGCTGAGTGTCGTCATGATTCTGTTGATTGTCGATGTCGTCTGCCGGACCTTCGCCACTCCGGTCATGGGTGTTGCGGAGATCGCCATGTTTGTCATGATCGGAACCGTTTATGCCGGGCTCGGCAACTGTGAGATGGGCTATGGCCATGTCCGGGTCGGATCGGTTGTTGAAATGTTGCCACCCCGCTATCAGAAAATCTGCATGATAGCCATCTATCTGATTGCCATCGTTACGATCGGTATTGCTTCCTATGCTATGTGCGATAACGCCTGGGCTTCGTTTGTAGATAAGGAAGGAATTGCCGGAGCGGTCTCATATCCGCTTTATCCAGTTAAATTTGTCATGGCTTTGGGGATGCTTGTTTATACCGCGCAGCTGATCATCAACCTGTACAAGGAACTGCGCAAACCGATTTAGACCTGTTTTTCTGATGTTTATTGGAGATAGTTTCTCATGAATTTTACATTACTCGGCATCTTAGGAATCGTTGCCCTGCTGCTGCTGCTTTTCGCGGGCTTGCATATGGGGGTTGATTTTATTCTGGTCGGGCTGATCGGCCTGTCCCTCCTGGTCAATACTCATGCGGCCATGTCGTTGTTGGGGGAAACCCTGTACAATGCCATTGCTTCGCCGACTTTTTGCGTATTACCACTTTTTATTCTGATGGGGGCATTTGCTTCCCGGGGCGGTTTTGCAGAACTCGCTTATGCGAATGTTCATAAAATCTGTGCCCGTCTGCCGGGGGCATTGGCTATTGCCACCTCCTTCGGTTGTGCGGTGTTCGCTTCAATCTGCGGTTCGACCATTGCTACGGCAACCATCTTTGGACGCCTGGCTTATCCTGAAATGAAGCGCTACAATTACGATACCAGCTATTCTCTTGGTGCCATTGCCTGTTCCGGCAGTTTCGCCTGTATGATTCCTCCCAGCGGCATGTTCATCCTCTTTGCTATTTTTACTGAGCAGTCCGTAGGCAAGCTGTTCCTGGCCGGAATTTTGCCGGGGATTCTCACTGCGATTGTCTATTCCCTCAGCATGTATTTGCGGGCTAAGCTCTATCCTCATCTGGCTCCGGTTCATCCCGAAGAATTCAAAGTAACCCCAAGAGATCGAGGCAAGGCTTTTATTGGTCTGTGGCCGATCGTTCTTTTGTCCTCAATTGTTATTGGCGGGATCTATACCGGGATTTTCACGGCGAATGAAGCCGGGGCCGTTGGTGCTATGGGAACGCTGATTTTTGGCCTAATCTATGGGAAATTGCGCCGGATTGAGCCGATCCGCAGCTCTTTGAGGGAAACCGCACGGACGACCGCCATGCTGTTTTTCATCATAATTGCCGCCATGTACTTCAGCCGTTTTTTGGCTATGACCCGAGTCCCAACCGATTTGGCTACGTTCCTGGCCGGCTGGCATGTTCATCGTCATATTGTTTTTGCCTGTGTCATTACGGTGTGGTTTCTGCTCGGGATGGTGATTTATCAGGCAGCGGTCTTTGCTCTGACTCTACCAATTATTTTTCCGGTGCTGGTCAGCCTGGGATATGAGCCGATCTGGATTTGTGTCATCGCTATGAAGCTTAATGAAGTTGCCGGGATTACTCCACCGGTGGGTATCAATGCCTTCGCCCTGGCTGGAGTGACCGACAGCCGGGTTGAGCAGGTTTTTAAAGGGGTGCTGCCTTTTATCCTGTGCGATGTGATCGTGATCATCATGCTTTTCATGTGGCCGCAGATCGCGTTGTATCTCCCTGAACATATGTTTTAGACGGGGGAAAAATCTATTTTTCAATGTCAAAAGGCCGGATCTCCTGTATATCAGGTAAAAAAGTGATGCTATCCCGTTCTGATTGCCGCTATCTGCTCGGCAGATAGCGGTTCGGATTGGCATCCTTCACAGGAGCTCTTGAATTATGAATATAGTTATCGGCGCCCTCATTGTGGCAGTTACGGTTTATCTGTTATTGCAGCGGTATGAGTTCCGCATGGTGCTGCTTGCTTCCGGATTACTGCTGGCAGGGATTGCTCTGGATCCACTGACCGTACTCGATGAATTTGCCTACAAAATGGTGACGGACAGCCTGATTCAGGCCGTCTGTTCATCCTTGGGCTTCGCTTACGTTATGAAAATTACCGGTTGCGAGGCACATCTGCTGACGTTGGTCGGGCGGCGTCTTAACGGACTGGGCGGGATCGCCATTCCCGTGGTAACACTGCTGACATTTGCCATCAATTCGATCCTTATGAGTGCCGGCAATACTGCCGCAGCTGCCGGCATTGTCTTCGTACCGCTGCTGGTCCGCGCCGGAGTTGTCCCCGCAGTCGCAGCGGCAGCGGTTCTGGCGGGCACCTTTGGCAGTATGCTTAATCCAGCACTACCGACCAACGCGTTTGTCGCAAGGGTTGCTGCGGCCAAAGTCCAGTTTGTCGCAGCATCCCATGGCTTACCGGTAACTCTGGCCGTAGTGATTGCGGCCTTGTGTCTGACCCTGCTGGCTTTGTGGAGGAAAGAGCATTGCGGTTATGCCCAAGCGGGTTCGGAAGACAGCCCGGTTGACGCCGCTAACCCCCTGTATGCCACTATCCCGTTGATTCCCCTGGCTATTCTTGTCCTGGGGGGCAGTGGCCTGGTTCCGGTATTGCGGATTGGCATTGCTCAGGCCATGTTGGTCGGAGCTCTGTTAGGCTTGTTGGTAACCCGCAGTCCGGCCGCGAAAATAACCGAAGAATTTTTTTCCGGGATGGGATCGGCCTATGCACAAGTGATGGGAATGATCATTGCTATAGCCGTTTTTGTCAGTGGTATGAAGTCTATTGGTTTGGTCAGTTTTTTTATTACCTGGCTGACAACTACCCCGCAAATCGCCAAAGCTGGGGGCGTATTCGGACCTTTTCTGATGGCTATTATGACCGGTTCCGGTGATGCAGCGGCGTTTGCCTTTAGTGAAGCTGTCGCCCCGCATGCTTTTCTTTACGGCATGAGTACAGTCCAGATGGGGAGTATCGCTGCTATTGCAGGTGCTCTGGGGAGAACCATGTCGCCATTGGCTGGTGCTACCATTGTCTGCGCCACGCTCGCCGGTGTGAACCCCTTGGAGTTGGTTAAGCGCAATTGTCCGGGAATGTGTCTCGCTTTGCTTGTCGCCTTTTGGGTGATCTGAATCTCTAGCTGGAGCCTTCTATGTTGCCACCAGTCAATATTACCGGCAGTGACAGATTTTTTCGGCACTCATGCTCATTTGAATATCGACAATAAAAACTGTTGGCCGTTTTAGGGACTTTTGTCTGAGTCTGCTAACGAGGTCTATGGGAGTTGAAGGATGAAAACAGAAATACATGAACGGGCCCAAGCCCTGGAATCAAAGCTGATTTCTTACCGGCGGGATTTTCACCGTTACCCCGAGGCGGGTTGGACGGAATTCCGCAGCTCGGCGATCATTGCTAAAACTTTGGAGCAGCTGGGTTACACGATCAGGCTCGGCAAAGATATTATCAAACGGACCAGCATGATGGGGATCCCGACTTCAACCGAACTTGAAAACTGTATGCAGCGGGCGATCTCAGAAGGGGCTGATCCACAGTTAGTCGAGCAAATGGCAGGTGGTCTGACTGGCGTAGTGGCAGATATGCGGTTTGGAGATGGCCCACTGCTGGTTTTACGTTTTGATATAGACGCAAACGATATCTGCGAGGCGCAGGATGACAGACATCGACCCTTTGCTGAACATTTCAGCTCGGTGCATGACCGGGTCATGCATGCCTGTGGTCATGACGGTCATATCTCCCTAGGCTTGGGTGTCGCCGAATTGCTGGTGCATTTCCGGGATCGTTTTACGGGTGCCGTGCGGCTAGTTTTTCAACCGAGCGAAGAGGGCGTTCGCGGTGCCGGACCGATGGTGGATGCTGGGGTATTGGATGGGGCCGATTTCATTCTTGGCGGACATATTGGTTTTCTTGCCAAACAGAATCGCCAGTTTGTTTGCGGAACGGAAAATTTCCTGGCGACAACCAAGTTTGATGTTTCTTTTGCCGGGACACCAGCTCATGCCGGTGGTGCCCCTGAACAGGGAAACAATGCATTGCTGGCTGCGGCTGCGGCCGCTTTGAACCTGCATGCGATCAGCCGTCACAGCCAAGGAGCCTCGCGGATTACGGTCGGACGCATGGAAGCCGGACAGGGACGTAACATCATTCCCCCTGATGCATTGATCAAAGTGGAGACCCGTGGAGAAACCTCAGAAATTGATGATTTTATGTTTTCTCATGCGCAAAAAGTGATTGCCGGGGCTGCCGTGATGTACGGGGTTGATTATCAACTGACTCTTATGGGGCAAACCAAGAGTGGCAAATCTGACCACAGCATGATTGAACGTATCCGCAGGGTCGCGGAGGATATCGACTACTTCGATAAAAAGCTGTTGACTGAGATGATGACGATGACTGGCAGCGAAGATTTTTCTCACATGATGACAAAGGTTCAACAGTCAGGCGGTAGTGGTTCTTACTTTGTTATAGGAACTGAAATTGCAGCCGGACACCATGATTTTTATTTCGATTTTGATGAACATTGCCTGGCTCCAGGGGTCGAATTCATAACCCGCATGGTCTATGAACTGCTGGGAAAATAGTCCAGGTTGCCGGAGAAGAGAATCATGACAATGGACGATCCCGCGGCTCTGCCCCCTTTTGTCAGCCGCAGCGAGGCTGAAGCGTTGTTCGCCGGCATGGCCGCCGTCTCTACCAGTAAGATCGGTATCACCCGTGAAGCTTATGGCCCAGGAGAACAGGCCGCACTCGAATTGATTCGTGCTTTTGCTGTAAAGTACGGGCTTGAGACTTCTCTCGATCGGGCAGCTAATCTGTGCATAACCCTGCCGGGCCAGGACCGCAGCCTGCCAGTTATTGTCTGCGGTTCCCATCTTGACAGTGTTCCTGAAGGCGGAAATTATGATGGCGCAGCAGGCATCGTCGCGGGGATACTCTGTCTGGCCAGAATGAAAAGCGAAGGTTTTGTCCCGCCACAGGATCTGATGGTATTGGCACTGCGTTGTGAAGAAAGCGCCTGGTTTGGCAAGGCCTATATCGGTTCAAGTGCTTTGTTCGGCGAACTATCGGCTCAGGATCTTGAAGCCCGGCATCGTGACGGTGGAAAGTGCTTGCTTGAAGCTCTGGTTAGCGTCGGCGCCGACATCGATGCTATCAGTCAAGGCGAGTTCCTGGTTGATCCGGCAAAGATTGGCGCTTATCTGGAGCTGCATATTGAACAGGGGCCGGTTATGGTTGCCAGGGGGTTGGCAACGACCATCGTGACCGGTATCCGGGGGGCCATTCGTCATCGTCAGGTTCGCTGTCTGGGCCAGGCCGGTCATTCTGGGGCGGTTCCACGCTGGTTGCGTAAAGACGCTTTTTTTGCTACAGCTGAGTTGATCAATGCCCTCGATGAACACTGGCAGATTCTACTGGAACGAGGCCTTGACCTGGTCGTCACCGCCGGGATCGTTGCCACTGATAGTCGGGTTCATGCCATGACCCGGATTCCTGACGAACTGGTTTTCAGTCTGGAAATTCGCAGCCAGAGTGTTGATGCACTGGAAGCTTTCTATCATCTGATGCGGACGGAGTGCAAAAATATCGAGCGTAGCAGAGGCGTGCATTTTGAGTTTGACCGTAAACTCTTTACTCCTCCGGCGCGACTGAGCGAAGCTTGGATCGAGCGGCTCAAACGTGTTTCGGCGCAACTGCATTATCCAGAGGAGACTCTCCCCAGCGGTGCCGGTCATGATGCTGCGGTGTTTGCCAATAATGGGATTCCGACGGCGATGATTTTTATCCGTAATGCGGACGGCTCCCATAACCCGGACGAAAAAATGGCGATGGATGATTTTCTAGCCGGAGTGGAGTTGTTGTATCAAACTCTAAAGGAGCCCTTATGAATCTACATTTCCCGCCCAAAGAAACGATTGCTGAACTCACTGCAAACATGTTACTGGAAATCAAAGCGGTTCGCTTTCGGTCAGAGCATCCGTTCCGGTTTACATCAGGTTGGGCGAGTCCTGTTTATATAGACTGTGGCAAACTGATTTCTTATCCTCGCATGCGCAATATCATCACCGATTTTGCCGCGACAACGATTCTGCGTGAGGCTGGCTTCGAGACGATTGAAGCCATTGCCGGGGGGGAATCGGCGGGCATCCCTTTTGCCGCTTGGCTGGCAGACCGGCTGATGCTGCCGATGCAATATGTCCTGAAACGGGCCAAAGGGTTTGGTCCTGCCGCCCAGATCGAGGGTGATCTTACCGCCGGGGCACGGATGTTGTTAGTGGAAGACCTTACCACTGACGGGCGGAGTAAGATCAATTTTTGTAATGCCTTGCGCGAGGCGGGAGTTAACGTTTCGCATACCTTTGTTATTTTCCATTATAATATTTTCCCGGAAACGGAACAGTTGCTTAAAGAAAACAACATCAGCATGCTGCAACTGGCCAACTGGTGGGATGTTCTCGAAGCCTGTAAACAAAAAAGTTATTTTCCCAGTCCGATCCTTGACGAAATTGAGGCCTTTCTGCATGATCCGTTATCTTGGTCCATGGCCCATGGTGGTATCGGATGTTATCCCGGGTAATATGGGACTTTCTCGGCAGCAAGGGCTTGGTTCGTCGGGGTTTGTCCAATTCGCGGTTAACCCTGCTGTCGTCCTGTCCATGGTCGTCATCATATGTGCCAATGATTTTTAAAAGGTCGGCAGCAATGCCTCTTTAACGATGCGGGAATGTCGGCAACGATCTTGATAAAAATTATCTTTTTGCCTTCACGCATAACGTTCCTGGCCAGGGAAGTCCAGCCCCATGTCTGGATTTTTCCGAAATGTATTGATTTTTTCTATTGTCGCTCTGATTTATGATCGTCCTGCTTGGGACAGCCGTTCTGATCTGGGTGCCGCTGACCGGAGCCGGTGCTTTGTCGGTATGCTTCTGGTGTTATAACCGTGAACGGAGACGCCGTTATAGCCTAATGGCGGGAGACAGATACTAGCAACCGGCGTTACTGCCGGCAACAAAGCTAAGCGACAGTGACTGGGCGGTCGGAGAGGATATTCAGGCCTTGATGGCCGCCCAGGCGTTATTGATGAATTCTTCAGACATCTCTTTCAACGGCTGGGGCAGGACACATTCCAGATGCAGTTGGGCAGGGCGGAGAATGGCCCCGGTATAGGATACCGCTGCTGCGAAATAGTCCCCCTGCTTCACTTCCCCGGCTGCCATCCCCTCTTTGACGATTTCCCTGATCAGACGAAACGGTTCGGTCAAACAGACCGGCCCCATGCCATCCATAAATTCCGTATGGCGCATGAACAACAGGTACTGCATGGTGGCCGGATCTGTTTCGGTCAGATCAAAAACCAGATGGGCAAAAGCGCTTAGTTTTTCAAAGGCCGAGCTGCAATGACTGAGTTGTTCGACGAAGCCGGTTTGGAATTGATTAAGGGTTTTGTTGTGAAGGGTTCTGGCCAACTGCTCTTTGCTGCCAAAGAGGTTATAAATAGCGCCGGTGCTGACCCCCGAGCTTTTGACGATGTCAGGAATGGAAACCCGGTGGTAACCTTTTTCAACAAAGAGTTGCCGGGCACAGGCAAGGACCCGCTCGGCTTTGGCTTCAGGATTGATGGTTCTTGTTTTATGTACAGCAAACATAGGTGAGAGCTTTACTGGTTGATAACTTCAAGGTATTCAATATAATTTCAAAATTTCAAAAGTCGAGCTGATCAGTAGGCTACCTTTTTTTAAGCTTTTCAGCAATAATTTATTCATCTCGTCCAAAAATCCCCATCCATGATTAACCTTTTTGCCGTTTATCATCAGAGTTGAATTTTTCTGACGAGGCTTCCTTCGAAAGGGATGAGGGAAAATGTTTGCTTAGACCAGCATTTTCTCTATTGAGAATTATGGAAGAGCCACTTTTGTGTTGTTTGAACATTCCGATTCGACCTGATGTCCATTGGGACACCTTTAACGCTTTTCGACCCCTTTCATCTTCTGAAGACTATTTTCGGCTACTGTCGCCAGTGGCGAGGTACGCTTTGCATGCGGGCATACTGTTCCAATTGGTTGTACAGCTTTTGCGATTCCTGCCGCTGAGTCTGGATAAATTGCTTGACGCGTTGATATTTAGAGGTAAGTCGGGAATAGGGGGAATGGCTGCTGTTCAGACTCTCTTCCTGCTGTTTCCAGAAGTTCATATAATAAAGAATTTCTTTGAAGTTTTTTTGCCACCAGATTCGGTCGCGACCGCCGGGTCGGTTTTGCGTTGGTGGCATTTTATGACCGATTAAGCGTTTATTTGCAGAATCGATGGTCAGTGAGTAACCGGAGATGATATCCATGCCGATTAGACCTCGGTAGGCAGTTGATTGACCTGGGATGATATAGGCCGGAATCATTCGTTCTTCTATCCCGCCAAGGGTCAAACTTTTCACAATGGCGCGGGCTGAGATCTGTGTGCCACCGATCCCTGATATCAGGACCAGCATATTCTGACTGTCATCGTCAACCAGACCAAGTTCGGCGGCGAGTCCGGTCGAAAGAATCAGACCAGGAGAGCCGGTATCGACCATGATCGGTGCCGTGACGTGATTGTTGAACTTGATATTGATAATAATCCTGTTAGCCGACCCTTCCCGGGAAATATACGGAATGCTCAGCGTGTCGGAAGTATTTTTGGGTGCCGCTGACGATAATGACTGTGTGTCAGTTTTCTGCGGTGTTGTGGCTACCCCTTCGATCAGGTTGAGTCGCCCTGATTGTGATTGATAGGTTTTGGACTGCGGGCGATACTGTTCTGGAATATTGTGCAGTGAATCGGAAAAATGAACCCTGCCTTGCTCATCCTTCCAACGGTACATCTTTGCCCAGGCCGTTGAGGAAAGGGTGACCGCCAGTGTTAGCAGGATCAGGAACAGTTGTTTGCCATACAAGGTTATAAATCTGCGCATAATATCCCGGTTGCAGTGATGATTTATTGATTCGCCAACTTCTCGGTTTTGATGACCACATCGATGCGCCGGTTGATAGCGCGGCGTTCCGGGGTGTCGTTGGGGGCCAGCGGGCGCTCCGAGCCGTAGCCTATGGCGGTGATCTTGTCGGCAGAGAGGGTTCCGTTGGCAATGAAGTACTGGCGCACGGCCTCGGCGCGGTTTTTGGACAACTGGGCATTAATCGCTGTCGAACCGGTACTGTCGGTGTGGCCTTCAATGACCACCGCCGGTTCGCCGAAGGTGCGGATCGCTTTGCGGACCTGGCTGAGCAGGGCATAGTTCTTGGGCATGATCAGATCCTTGCCGACTGGAAACTGCATAGCTTTCAGCCGAATGACCAGGTTGTCGCCCTGTTTATAAACCTCGGCCTGGTCTTTGCTGAACAGGCCCTGGACTTCGTCGAACAACTGTTGAAAGCGCCGCTCCGCTTCCAGGCGGGCTTTGGCCTGTTGTTCCTGCAGGGCGATCTGTTCCCGCTCTTTCTGCACTTCCTTGCTTTTGCCTTCCAGAGTGGCGATCTGTTTGCGCTGTTCCTCCAACTGCGCCTCCAGTTCGGCGAGTTTGGTGGCATATTCTGCCGCGTCCTGTTGTCTAGCTTCCTGCAGGTAGTTGTTGTCGTCCTTCAAAGAGGCAATCGATTCGATGATATTCTGTAACTGCAAGCCTGGTGTTTCATTGCGCAGATCACGTGCAGCCAGGCGCATGGTAATCTGCTGCAGTCGTCCTTCACTCCACAGGGCGATATCCTCGCTGTCCATCAGCCCGACTTTCTGACTCAGGTCCATGATCTGGCCAAGCCGCTGGGCCTGGAACAGCGCCTGTTTGGCTTTTTCCTGCATTTTTTCGCTTTCATAGCGCTGTTCGGTGATGAACTGATCGGCTTCCTGCAGGGTGTTGCGGGCCATGATCAAGGTTTTTGGAGCCAGCCGATCCGCTCCGTTGGTCTCGGCGGTGGCCAGCAGGCTGCGCACTTCCCCGAGGGTTTTTTCCTTGATGGCGCGTAATTCCAGGTCGGCGTAGCCCTGGGCGACCTTGTCTTCATATTTTTCCGCCCGGGCAATGTTGTTGTTTTCAATGTCCATGGTCAGACTCATGAACTGATCTTCCATGTCTTTGAAATCACTGGCATAGCTTGCTGCTCCAGCGGCGCTGGCCAGGGTCCGGGCCTTGATGGCGTTGGGGATGGTGGAGCGGGCGATCTGGGCATATTCCTTGGCTTTTTCCAGATAGGCATGGCCGTAGGCGACATTGGTGAGAATACCGGCGACCGAGTCATCATAGGCCAGTCCGTAACGGGCTTTGTCCAGGGCGTTCTCCGCTTTTGCATACCAGGTCGGGGAAAGCACATTGACCTGATCGACCCGGCTGGCAGCAAGGGTTTCTTCCAGTTCAAAGATCTTGCTGCTCGGGTTGTCCGAAATCGCCACCGGGGGGACTTCCAGAGTCGGGCTGGCACAGCCTGCCAGCAGGCTCAGGACAACAACCAGAAGACACGACCATCGTTTGATGTGCTGCATTGCTCGTTCCTTTCCTTGATCTGGAGCTGCAGGGCAGAAGCCGCTTGCCCTCTGGCCAGATCTGTTGACAGTCTCTTTTCAATTTGGCGATAAGTATACCGCGTTCTCGTTAAGATATGTTTTTTCATTGCAATCCGCAAGCTTCGGACCGCGCCAAGGAACTGCTGGGAAGCTTCGAGGCTGCTGAGCGGCGGAATCCCGGGCCGGTCATCAACCGGCTTGCGTTCAATGACTCACGGCATTATTGTTGTGCAACTGCAAAGCAAGGAGCCCGAGCGATGCAATTGATCTTTTCTCTGTTACAACAGATGTCAGTTTTTATGGTGGTCGCCTACCTGTTCACCAAATCCCCGGCGTTTCGACCGCTGACCGGGGAGAGTATCCGGCGGCGCCAGAAACTGATTCTCTATTTCGTCTTTTCCGGTTTTTCCATCATGGGGACCTATTTTGGGCTGCCTATCAGTGATGCCATTGCCAATACCCGGGCCATCGGCGCGGTGCTGGCCGGGTTGATCGGCGGGCCGGGGCTGGGCCTGGCGGTCGGCTTTACGGCCGGCTTGCACCGCTATTTTCTTGGTGGTTTTACGGCCTTTTCCTGTGGGGTGTCGACCACCGCGGAGGGGCTGGTCGGCGGGCTGTTTCATCTCTATCTGATGCGTCAGAACGGGGTCCGTGATGTCTTTAACCCGCGCATCGCCCTGATTGCAACCTTGCTGGCCGAGTCCTTGCAGATGCTGATTATCCTGACCCTGGCCAAGCCCTACCACGATGCTTTGGAACTGGTGGAAGTGATCGCCGCACCGATGATTCTGGCCAATTCCATCGGCGCGGCCCTGTTTATCAGCATCATGCGTGACCAGAAACGGATGGTCGATAAAGTTGGGGCGATCTTTTCCGCCAAGGCGCTCAAGGTCGCGGAAAAAACCCTGGGGATTTTCAGCCGCGGCTTCAATGCGGAAACCGCGGCTGAACTGGTGCGGATTATTCACGCGGAAACCGGCGTCGGTGCTGTTTCCATTACCGATCGCGAAAAGGTTCTGGCCTTTTCCGGGATCGGGGCGGATCATCATTCCGGTAAACCGTTGTTGTCCAATTATGCCACCCAGGCGATCCAGCAGCGGAAGGTCTTTTATGCCGACGGCGTCCACGAGCCTTTTGAATGCCCGCACAGCGCCAACTGTCCGCTGGGGTCCGCCCTGGTGGTTCCGCTGATGGTCGACAAGGACGTGCTGGGCACCATCATTCTGTTTGAACCGAAGACCAAGCTGTTTCTCAGGAATAATCGCTCCCTCGGGGAAGGGCTGGCCAGCCTGTTGTCGGTGCAGCTGCTGCGCTCCCGTTATGAAGATCAGAAGAGCCTGCTGACCAAATCGGAACTGAAACTGGTCCAGGCCCAGGTCAATCCGCATTTCCTGTTCAACACCCTTAACACGGTGATCTCCATTATTGAGCAGGATGCGCTGCGAGCCAAGGACTTGCTTTTTCACCTGTCCAACTTCTTTCGTAAGAACCTCAAGCGCTCCAATGATCTGTCGACCCTGGAAGAAGAGATGGATCATGTCAATTCCTACCTGACCATCGAACGGGCCCGTTTTGAGGATCGACTGGTCGTCGATATCGATATCGACCCGGGCCTGTTCGGCACTCAGCTGCCGACTTTTACCCTGCAGCCGATTATTGAGAACGCTATCAAGCACGGGGTCGCCAATATTTTCGGGACCGGTGTCATCAAGGTTCTGGCCAGACGGGCCGGAGCGTCCATCCATATCGATATCGAAGACAATGCCGGCAGCTATTGTCAGAAAATAGAACATGGCGGTCTCGGCATGAACCTGGTCGATAAACGGATCAAGAACCTTTATGGCGAGCAGTTCGGGATCGCGGTTAACTGTGAGCCCGATAGACAGACCCAGATCAGAATAACCATACCTGCAGGAGCGGCCTCATGATTCGAGCGTTGATTATTGATGATGAACCGAATGCCAGGCGGGAACTGGAGAAGCTGTTGGTTAAAACCGGTCAGTTTGAACTGATCGGCGAGTGTGGCAATGCCGTGGAAGGCGTCAAGATGATCAACCGGCAGCGACCCGAAGTTATCTTTCTCGATATCCAGATGCCGGTGATCGGCGGTTTTGAAATGCTCAGCATGATCGACCGCGATATCATGCCCCATGTCGTCTTTGTCACCGCTTACGACGAGTTTGCGGTGCGCGCCTTTGAGGAGAAAACTCTCGATTATCTGCTTAAGCCGGTGCGGCTGGAACGGCTGGAGAAAACCGTGGAAAAGCTGCACGAGCATCTGCGCACCCATATCGTGCCGGATTACGAAACCGAACCGTTGACGCGGATTCCCTGCATCAAAGGTGGGAACATCAAGTTGATCGCCCCGGAAGCGGTTGAATATGCCTATACCGACCAAAGCGGTGTGCACCTGGTGGTCGGCGGAGAACTGTTTAATACCGACCTGACCCTTAAGGCCCTGGAAGAGCGGACCGAGTTGTTGCGCTGCCATCGTCAGTGTCTGGTCAATATCCGGCAGGTCGACCAGATCATTCCCCGCGACAGCGCTTGTGCGGATATCAAAACCAGCAGCGGGCAGATCATCCCGGTCAGTCGCAGATATCTGAAAAACCTTAAGAAAATGGTCGGAATTTGAATGGCCCGAGGACCTCTTTTTAATCCCTCGCTGCAAACCGCCCAATCAGCCATATGACCGTTAAACAGGCTATATGACCGCCGGCCGGTTGACGCTGGCAATCAATTATATAGTCCTACTAAACTGCATGACATAAATAACAACCCCCCAAAAGGAGGAATGTCATGCTCTATTTCTTTGGCTGTGTCGCACTGCTGATTATCGGGTATTTTGTTTACGGATCCTTTGTTGACCGGGTGTTCGGCCCTGATCCCACCCGTCTCACCCCTGCCACTACCATGAACGACGGGGTCGACTATGTGGAAATGTCCGGAAAGAAAATCTTCCTCATCCAGCTGTTGAACATTGCCGGGCTGGGGCCGATTTTCGGACCGATCCTGGGTGCCCTGTACGGACCCTCGGCGCTGATCTGGATTGTTGTCGGGAGTATCTTCGCCGGTGCAGTCCATGATTATTTTTCCGGGATGCTGTCGATGCGCTCCGGTGGCCAATCGATTCCGGATGTGGTCGGTAACGAATTAGGCATCGGATTCAAGCAATTCATGCGGGTTTTTTCCATTGTCCTGCTGCTGCTGGTCGGGGTCGTGTTCGTCCTCGGCCCGGCCAAGCTGCTTGGTAATCTGACCGGCCTGGCTGTTCCGGCCTGGGTTGCCATTATCTTTGCTTATTACTTCCTGGCCACGATCCTGCCGGTTGATAAGATCATCGGCCGCCTTTATCCCGTGTTTGGCGCCGTGCTGATTTTTATGGCCGTCGGGCTGACCGCAGCTCTGATTTTTAAGGGCTACCACTTCTTCCCCGAACTGACCCTTTCTAACATCCATCCCAAAGGCCTGCCGCTCTGGCCGCTGATGTTCATTACCATCGCCTGTGGCGCAATCAGTGGCTTCCATGCGACTCAGTCGCCGCTGATGGCTCGTTGCGTCAAAAACGAAAAGCACGGTCGACCACTGTTTTATGGTGCCATGATTGGTGAAGGCATTATCGGCCTGATCTGGGCGACCCTGGGCATGTCCTTTTACAATAGTTCCGAAGCTCTCAACGCCGCACTGGCTCAAGGCGGCCCGGCTTATGTGGTCAATGAAATTTCCACCACTCTGCTTGGTCCACTGGGGGGGCTGCTGGCCATCATCGGCGTGGTCGTCTTGCCAATCTCCTCAGGCGATACCGCCTTCCGCAGCGCCCGGTTGATTATTGCCGATTTCTGCAAACTACCGCAAAAACAGAGCAGCAAGCGTCTGGCTCTGGCAATTCCCCTGTTTGTCATCGGGTTCCTGGTCTCCCGCGGCGACTTCGGTGTTATCTGGCGTTACTTCGGTTGGGCTAACCAGACCCTGGCCACTATCGTGCTCTGGGCCTCTGCCGCGTATCTGATCAAAGAAGCCAAGCTGCACTGGATCGCAACGGTGCCGGCTGTGTTCATGACCGCTGTGGCCACCACCTATCTGGCCTATGCCAAGATCGGTTTCGGATTATCGCTGTCCACCGCGACCGGAATCGGGATCGCCGTGGCCGTCCTCAGCCTGGCCCTGTTCCTGATCAAGTTCCGCAAGGCGGGAGTTGTTGCCGAGGAACCGGTCGGTTAACCTGGCCGCGAACATTAACTGCTGAAGTGTAATCCCGAAGCCCCGTGGTGTTTGACCGCGGGGCTTTTTTGTTTGCTGCCACATCCGGTTAGGTCGTTGTCATCCGGAAACACCGGAGGGCAATCATTATGTTTTCAGATTGCAAACGAGCGGTTTTTCTGTGCTCCTGCAAAATAAGGAGCGCTGTGTTCCCGGTCGGAGGTTGGCCCGTCCGGCAGGAACGGGCGGGATTCTTGGCAGCGGGGGGTTCTTGACGTCAATCTTTCTGCCCCTGGCCCCTTGTTTTCGCTTCCGACAATGCTTTAATTTTAAAAGATCCATGTAACCTATTGTACCAGGCTGGCTGTTGCGATGACTCGCTGACGGCCGTCCTGTTCAGGAGTTTTCAAATACAGAAGCATGCGATTTGTCCTCTACAATATTCGTTATGCGACCGGGCCCAAAGCGCGTAATTTTGTGCGTCCCACCGGCCGCAATCTCAACCGGATAGCCGGTTTCCTAAGCGATTTGCAGCCGGACCTGGTCGGCCTGGTCGAAGTCGATTACGGGTCCTACCGGACCGGCCGCAAAAACCAGGTCGAGCAACTGGCCGAATCCCTGGGGCATTACCATTCTTACTCCACCAAGTACGGTCAGGGGTCATTCTGGCATCGTATTCCGGTTCTTAATCGACAGGGGAACGCCTTTCTGGCCCGTGATCGGATTCGGAATGAGACCTTTCATTTTTTTGACCAGGGGATGAAGCGCCTGGTCATGGAGTTGGAACTGGAACATATGGTGGTCTACCTGGTCCACCTGTCCCTTGGCGGGCGAACCCGTCATCAACAGCTTTCCGCCCTGTATGATCTGGTGCGCAAGACCGATCGACCGTTTCTGGTGACCGGAGATTTCAATATGCTCTGGGGTGAACAGGAGATCGACCTGTTCCTCGCCGCAACCGGGTTGGAGGATGCCAACCGTGCCGGCTTACCCACCTATCCGAGTCGGAATCCCAGCCAGCATCTTGATTTTGTGTTGCACAGCAAGGATATTAAAATCAGGAATTTTCAGGTTCCGCAGGTCACCTTCTCTGATCATCTGCCCCTGGTGGTCGATTTCGATGTCGACGTCGCCGAAGATCAGCGGCATGGGGAACGCGAACCGACCTGCTTCTGCGATGACCTGAGTGACCTGTCGGCGGTTGGCTTCGGAATTCGGCCTTAGTCACTGGTGGAAAGCGAAAACTTCTCGTTTCCAATCTGAAAACTAAACCGTCGCCAGCCAGTGTTTCCGGATGGCAACTGACCATGCTGACGGCTTTTCAGATTTCGGAGGGCTGCAGGTGGTTTTTCTCAGCTCTCATGGGAGGGTCGGGTCTGGACACAAAGCGAAGGACCGTTCCGTCTGGGCAGATTTCCTTTTGTTCTTTTTTAACCTTTTTTGCGCTTTCCCTCGGATCTCCGTTTTTATTTGATAATTCAATAGATTCTGGATATCTTGAAGTCTTCTTTTTAATCTATGTTCCCGATTTTTTTACCCTGTTGCAGGCTTGCCGGAGAGACCGGGCAGCTGTAGTAACGATCGTCTTAACCCGAAGCGGAGGCTTGTTATGACCTTGACCAGACTGATCAGTAGTGCCGGCCTGCTCACCATGTTTCTCTGTGCGTCCGTGGTCCATGCCGAGACCCGAGTAACCTATAAGTCCGCTAAAACCAGCTCGTCCTATTACCAGATGGCGGTGCAGATTGCCGAAGCGATCAAAGCGGGAACCGGCGGTGAGGTCATTGTGACGGTTGAAGAGAGTCAAGGGTCGGTGCAGAATGTCAAGGAAGTCATGGTGCGCAGTGGGAATTATGTCTTCACCACCCCGCCGGCCCTGATCAAACTTGCTCAGGCCGGGCAGGGAAAATTCGCAGGCGATGACCCGGCAAAGTATAATAACATCCGCTCTCTTTTCCCCATCCCTTCTTTAACCATGCATTTTGTGGTTCGGGCCGACAGCGGAATCAAAGACTTTGCCGATCTGGCAGGCAAGAGCATCCTCATCGGCAAGGGGTCTTTCGGAGCCCGGGAGGCGGAAAAATATTTTCAGCTCTTCGGGCTTGAAGGCAAAGTCAAATTGGCCAATGTCGAGTTGGGAAGCGCGGTTCAGGCGTTGAAAAACCGGCAGATTGACGGGTTTGCAACCTCAGGTTCGTTCCCGGCTCCCAATGTTGTGGAAGCGGCTGCCGGGATCGGTGTGCGGCTGCTGTCATTGTCCGACGAGCAGGTCGCCCTGACCAAACGAACCAAATTGCAGATACCTGCCGGAACCTATCCGGGAGTCGAGTACCCTGTCACCACCACTTCTCTGCCGGTGATCGCCTACGCCACCACCGATATGGCGGATGAGATCGCTTATCAACTGACCAAGGCGTTCTGGGAGCAGAAACAGAAGATGGCGAAATCGAATGCCTGGTGGGGCGGGGTCTCGCCGGAGATGTTGAATCATATCTACGGCAAACTGCATCCCGGTGCCCTGCGTTATTATCAGGAACAGGGGATTGCGGTTCCGGAAGCAATCCGTTGAGCAAATAGTCCGCCTCGCATTAACCGACTGAGCACCCGGCTGGCCCGGGTGCTTTTTCCCTGCTGTGAAGATTCACCAACCATGACTGACTCATCCCCGACCTCATCTTTGCGCTGGCCCTGGTACTGCCTGGGCGCGTTGTCCATTTTCTTTCATATTTATCTGGTCTTCAGCGGGATGGTGCCCAACCTGGTCAGTCGGCCGCTGCATATGGCCCTGGCGGCCCCCTGGGCGCTGGTCTTTGCCGCCAAGACCCCGGCCCGGCGCTGGAGCGGGCTGTTCTTGACTCTGGTTGCCGTCGCCAGTTGTCTTTATGTGGCGCTGCATGAAGAAATGCTCTCTGACCAGTACGGCGCACTGCACGGATCATTACAGCTTGCCATGGCCATCATTCTGCTGCTGAGCACGCTGGAGATGGCCCGCCGCAGTATCAGCTGGCCGCTGCCCAGTGTTGCTCTGCTGGCTTTGCTCTATGGCCTGTTCGGTCAATATGTCCCGGGGGAGTTCGGCTATCCGGGGTTGCCGCTAAGAAGTTTTCTCGGCACCCTGACGATTGCCGAAGGAGGGCTCTGGGGGCAGTTGACCGGGGTCTCGGTGCAGATCGTCGCGATCTTCGTCATCATGGGAGCCGTGCTGAATGCCGGGGAAGCCGGGCAGGGTTTTATGAATCTCGCCACTGCGGTGGCCGGACGGCTGAAAGGGGGAGCTGCCAAGGTCTCGGTTTTGTCATCGGCACTGTTCGGTTCCATCTCCGGGTCGGCTTCCGCCAATGTGGCTTCGACCGGTGCGATTACCTTGCCGGCAATGATTAAATTAGGTTATCCACGGGCACTGGCCGGGGCCGTGGAAGCGGTGGCCTCCTCTGGCGGCCAGATCATGCCGCCGTTGATGGGAGCGGGCGCTTTTGTCATGGTTGAGCTGACCGGGGTGCCGTACAACAGCATCATGGGTGCGGCATTGCTGCCGGCTATCCTCTATTTTCTGACCGTCTGGAGCGGGATCAATGCCTATGCCCAACGCTATTCCCTGAAGGCTGTCGAGCAGGGGGACCTGCCGGAAAAAGCCGCGGTGATCACCACTGCACTATTTTTTGTGGTGCCCTTTGCGGTGTTGCTGGAGCGCATGTTCAATGGCGGTTATACTCCGCAATATGCGGCCTGTGTTGCGATCCTGGTGGCATTCCTCCTGCTTCTTGTCGATATCCGCTTCAGTTTTTCCCTGCCCCGCACGTTGCACCGGTTACAGGACGTTTGTTTGAATTGCGGCAAACAGATTTCCACCATCGCCTCGATTATCCTCTGCGCCAGCATTGTCATCGGGGTGCTGGGGCAGACCGGGCTGGGGGTTAAAATCACCTCGCTGATTCTGTCCGGCTCCGGCCACAACCTCTGGCCGGCATTGCTGCTGACCGGGCTGGCCTGTCTGGTGCTGGGGATGGAAGTTCCGACCACGGCCGCTTACGTCATCTGTGTCTCGGTGGCCGGACCCGCCCTGCAGGAGTTAGGGGTGCCGCCCCTGGTGGCCCATCTCTTCGTCTTCTGGTTTGCCCTGCTTTCAACCATTACCCCGCCCGTGTGCGGAGCGGTTTTTATCGCTTCGGGAATGGTCGGCGAAAATTGGCTCAAGATCGCGGTCTGTGCCATGACGTTGGGAATCGGCCTCTACCTGATTCCGCTGGGCATGGTGGCGAACCCGGCCCTGATCAGGCTGTTCGATACCCCGGTTGCCGCCTTGCTGGCGTTTTTCAAACTGGGCGTCAGCCTGACGGCGATCTCTTACGGGATTATCGCTCCGCGCGGGGCGCTGGCCCGGGTGGCATTGGTTTCAGCCGGAATGGTGGGCATCTTTATCTGAAGCGGCAGTAGAACTGAGCCGGTTCTCCCGCAGCAGAAAGTCGATAAAGGCCCGGTTGGCCCTGGACAGATAGCGATCGGATTTCCAGGCAATATACAGGTCCAGATGCAGGCGCGGTGAAAAGGAGATTGCTGCAAGCTGAGGATCACCCTGAACCGCCATCCTTAAAAATGTCGAGGTTCCCAGCCCCTGTTTGATCAGAGAGCTGACCAGGGTATACAGATTGGTTTCGAAAATGATTTGGGGAGACTTCTTTTCCCCGGCCATCATCTCATCCAGCAATTCCCGCATGTAATAGCCCTTCTTGAAGACAATTTGCGGTTCCTCGAAAAACTCCGCCGGGGTGATTTCAACGCGCCCGGCAAGGGGGTGACCGACCGGAACGCAGGCGACAATCTCTTCGCGTAGAAAGTGCTGGTAACTCAGTTCGCCATGAGGGCGCGGGGCGGTGATAACCCCCATGTCGATCTCCCCTTTGCGCAGCAGGCGCTGAATTTGCCCTGCCCCCTCGCCACTGACCGCGACCTGCAGGTGCGGATACTGCCGGCGAAACAGCTGAATAATCTTGGGAAAATAAAAGGAACTCATCATCGGTGGGATACCGATGCGCACCTCGCCCCGGGACAGCTCCTTCAGTTCTGCCATTTCCGTTGTCGCAACGGTCAGATTGTCAAGAATCCGTTCCGCGTGTTTGAGCAACGTTTCCCCCTCTGCGGTGAGGGTAATTCGCTTGTCTTGTCTATTGAGAAGCGTCAGATCCAGTTCCTCTTCCAGCTTGCGCAAGGTCATGCTCACGGCCGGTTGGGCAATGTGCAGTTGTTCGGCGGCCCGGGTAAAATTCCCCTGGCGGACGATTTCAGTAAAAACCCGTAATTGGCGGATATCCATCGGTGCATCCTCCATAAATCCATAAATAATTATTATGGTAATCATAATAACAATATATTTTTATTATATCCAGCCATGCAGTAAGCTGTTCCCAGTCCTCTTCAACCATGCCATGAAAAGGTGCTATCGTGATCGAATCGTCCGCTCTTGAACCGGGAACCAAAGCTTACTGGCAGGCTAATCTCGCCTTGTTTTTCGCCGGGTTTGTGACTTTTTCCAGTATCTACATGTTTCAGCCATTATTTCCCGACCTGGTCGCCGAATTCGGTATCGCGCCGGCCACGGCCAGCCTCTCGCTGTCCTTTGCCACCTTTGCCTTGGCGTTGACCCTGCCGGTATCCGGTGTCCTGTCGGATGCTTGGGGCCGCAGGGGGATCATGATCGTCGCGGTGGTGGCGGCCTCACTACTGGCCCTGGTCAGTGCCTACCCCCTTCCGCTGCCCACGCTGCTCGGGGTGCGGCTGATTCAAGGGCTGGTCCTGGCCGGGGTCCCGGCAGTCGCCATGGCCTATCTTAACGAAGAGATCGCGTCGCGTGCCATCGGCAGCGCCATGGGGCTGTATATTGCCGGCAACGCCTTTGGCGGCATGACCGGCAGGATTCTGACCGTGCTTCTGGCGGACCTCTGGTCCTGGCGAATGGCGGTTGCCGCCATCGGCGGGTTGGGGCTGCTGCTGGCGTTGCTGTTCGCCTGGCTGCTTCCCCCTTCCCGCAATTTTCAGAGTCAACGTCCGTTACAACTGCGCAGTCTGACTGCGTCCCTGTTCAGGCATCTGCGCCATCCCGGCCTGCGTTGCCTGTTCCTGCTCGCCTTCTGCTGTATGGGCGGTTTCGTCACCCTTTACAACTATGTCACTTTCCGCCTGCTGGGCAGCGAATTCAATTTGCAGCAGTCTCAGGTTGCGCTGATTTTTCTCGCTTACGCCTTCGGGGGGTGTGGCTCCAGTGTGATGGGCCGGTTAGTGGATCGTTTTGGGCGGCCTTCGATTCTGTTCATGTCTCTGGCGATCATGTTGAGTGGTCTGTTGCTGACTCTGGATCAGCGGTTGGTCTTGGTCATCGTCGGTATTGTCGTTTTTACCATCGGTTTTTTCGGGGTTCACGCGATCTGCTCGGCCTGGGTGGGGGTGCTTGCCGGAGAAGCGCGCGCCCAGGCGTCTTCCCTCTATCTGTTTTTCTACTACCTGGGATCGAGTATCTCGGGGACCGGCGGGGGTTATTTTTATTCGAGCTGGGGCTGGCACGGGGTGGTGACGCTGATCGCGGTTTTGATCGGGGTGGCGTTACTGAGCGGCCTGCGGCTGGTCAGCGTACTGCCCGCAGCGGGTGCGGCGACTCTGCCCAAGGCCCTGCCCGGACACTAGTAGTCCTGAACGCAGCTACCCTGCCGAAATGCCGTGGACCGTATTGTCTTTCGCCGGGGTCTTGGCGTTCAGCAGGGCTGGTCCGGAAAAGGCCAGAGATAGGCCTGCAGATCGATTTTTCCTGTGGCAGAAAATTGCACTCCTTCCGCCTCCAGCAGCGCACGCTGGAGAATATTCCCTTCTCCGTCCCGGCGCGGGCTGATCCCTCCTTGGCTGTTGATCACCCGTTGCCAAGGGACGTCATGGCCTGGCGGTAAGGCGGCCATGGCAAAGCCCACAGCCCGCGGAGTAGTCCCCACCAGTTTGGCGATGCGTCCGTAGGTGCTGACCGAGCCAGGCGGAATTCCCCTAACCAGGCTGTAAATACGTTGATAGAGCGACCCTTGTCGGGGGACAGTCATGAGGTTGCCTTTTCGCGCTGGGTGCCTTGTCGACATGACAAAATAGCTTTCAAAATAACATCAGGCAAACCCTCGACTCAATTTTATTTTGCGTCTGCCCGGGGATCAGAAAAAAGCCAGAACTCGCCGCTAATATGGGTTTGTGCAGGATTCAGCGAGGAGGGGGAGATGATGCGCAAAACTATTGGAAGGTTGCTGGTTCTGGGGTTTCTGTTGGTTGCGACCGTTGCTGCCGGGGAACCCATGTTGCCAGAAGTTTATCGCAACCAGGTGGATGTGACCGGTTGGCTGATGAGCGAGAAGCTGGACGGAGTGCGCGGTTATTGGGATGGTCGCCAGCTTTGGTCAAAAAATGGTCACCCGTTTGCGCCGCCGCCCGAGTTTGTGCGGGACTTGCCCTCTTTTCCGCTGGAAGGTGAACTCTGGGCCGGCCGCGGTCAATTTGCAACCGTGGCTTCGATCGTGCGAAGTGAAAACCGGAAAGAACGCTGGTTGCAGCTGCGTTTTGCGATCTTTGATGCCCCCGCAGCCGGAGGATCTTTTGCCGCACGGATCAACCAGGTTAGGCAATGGTTTGCCGCCCATCCCGGGGGGCATGCTTTTGTGATTGAACAGATCCCGGTTCAGAGTGAACAGCATCTACAGCAGGAGTTACAGCGTGTCGAAGCTCTGGGCGGAGAAGGGCTGATCGTGCGCCGGGCGGATACGCCCTATGCACCGGGGCGCAGCCCGACGATCCTGAAAGTCAAAAGTTATCTCGATGCCGAAGCAACTGTTATCGCCCAACTGCCTGGCAAAGGGCGAAACCTTGGCCGGCTCGGAGCCCTGCTGGTCAAAATGGCTGATGGCACCGAGTTTAGAATCGGCAGCGGTTTTTCGGATGCCGAACGCGACCAGCCACCAGCGCCGGGAACCCTGATCACCTTTAAATATTATGGTCGCTTCGCTTCCGGCATTCCTCGCTTCCCGTCATTTTTGCGGGTGCGGGAGGATGACGGCTTATAACGATGCGCTGCTCAGCCGAGTTTGGCGCCGTTGGTGACTTTTCTTTCCGGAACCGCCAGCACGACCGAGCGATCTTCCTGATAGAAGCCGGTGATCAGGCATTCTGAACGAAACGGGCCGATTTGTTTGGGGGGGAAGTTGACCACCCCGACGATCTGCCGTCCTTTTAAGTCTTCCTTACTGTAGAGATCGGTAATCTGGGCACTCGATTTTTTGATGCCGATGGTCGGCCCGAAATCAACCTTGATTTTATAGGCGGGGGTGCGTGCTTCAGGAAAATCTTCAACCTCGACAATCGTCCCGACGCGTAATTCCACTTGGTCAAAATCCTGCCAGCTGATCTCTTTCATGCTTGTCTCCCATGGGTAGAAGGTGGATGGAGTTTATTATCATAGCAAAGGATTATCTTTGGTACAGGAGGGTGTGCAGATCAATACCGTATTTATGCAGTTTGCGGGCTACGGTTGGCTGGCTCATACCCAGTTCAGCCGCAATATCGAGCTGCTTGTGAAAGCGTTTGGCGGTCTTCAGGATAACATGCCGTTCCACGCTTTCGACAATCTGTTCCATGGTCATTTCGCGGGGCCATTCGGTGAGGAAGATGCCGACGCTGTTTTCGTTCTGGGCGATGACGGTCTGGGGCAGTTCATCGACGTCAATCAACTCGCCCTCGGCCATGACCACCAGGCGCTCACAGATATTCATCAGCTCACGCACGTTGCCCGGGTAATTGTATTGACAGAGGACGTCGATGGCCGACGGGGTCAGCCGTTTCGGTTTTCCGATCCGCTCGGCGAAGCGGGCAATGAAACTGTTGATCAACGGAACCAGGCAGTCGCGCCGTTCGCGCAAGGGAGGAATGTTGATGGGGATGACGCTGAGCCGGTAGTAGAGGTCGGTTCGGAACTGGCCCTCCCTGATCATCTGCTCCAGATCGCGATTAGTGGCCGCGAGAATGCGCACATTGACCTGTCTGCTCCGGGTGCTGCCGAGACGGGTGACCCGGCCGTCTTCCATAAAGCGTAACAGTTTAACCTGTGAGGATTGCGGCAGCTCGGCGATTTCATCAAGGAAGATAGTGCCGCTGTCGGCCAGCTCCAGATAGCCCGGCTTGTTACTCACCGCACCGGTGAAGGCCCCTTTTTCATAACCGAACAGCTCGGCCTCGATGAGCGACTCCGGGATGGCGCCGCAGTTCAGCTTGATGATCGGTTGCCCGGCGCGGGCGGAGTTCTTATGGATGAGGTCCGCGATCAGCCCCTTGCCAACCCCGGATTCCCCCAGCAGCAGGACCGTTGAGTCGACTTCACTGAGCTTAAGCGCCTGCTGGAGGGTTTTGATCATGCTTGGGCTTTCGGCAATGATCGCCAGGTCGGCCAGCTGTTGCTGCTGGAGTTCCCGCACCTGATGGCGGAACTGGTTGCCGAGGGCTTGCTGTTCTTCCAACTCGTGCTGCAGGCGGTCGATTTCGGTGATGTCCTTTTCACTGACCACCACACGGATCAGTTCGTCATTGTCATCGAAGACCGGGGTTCCGGTGGAAATAAGTTTGCGACCGTAGCGGTTTTCCTGCAGTAGACTGATCTGGGCACGGTTTTTAATCGCTTCCAGGGCGGCCGATGGGAGGATGACCAGCCCATCAGCGGCAACATCGAGATAATGTCGTCCGATCAGTCGATCGGGAGGAGCGTTGTTGATGCGTGCGGAAGTAGGGTTGACCCGTAAGATGAAGCCTTTTCCGTCACAAACGAAGAGGCCGTCGGAGGAACAGTCGATAATGGCGTCATTTTCCCGGGTCAGTTGCTGCAGCGGCCGGTTCTCCATCAGGACGATCAACGCGCCGCGGCCGTCTGGCATCTCCTGCTGTCCGAGCCAGGCCATTTGATCGGCCAGATCCTTTTCCAGGGCAGTGACAAACTGGCTTTCACCGTGGTCGAGGACCAGCCGCACAGCGGCGTTAAGGCGAGGGCAGGTCAGCGGTAATTCCTGCTCGGGCAGGTAATGCGCCGCCAGCAATCCCCAGGCCCAGATAACGCTGCCGGTCGGACCGATGATCGCGCCACCGGTACCGACGGAAGCAATGATTTCAGAAAGCTGTTGAGAATCCAGCACGATCTTTTTTCTGCGGTCGAACCGCCGGTCGGGCTCCGCGCAGCTTAAACTGCAATCCGAAGCCTTTTGCAGGTTGTTGAAAAGGTCCATCCCTGGCCTTTTTCAAGCCCGGTGGAGAAAAATACGATGTCCCTCACCTTTCAAAATCAATTATTTAGAAAGGCGTCATTGATTTTGATCGCCCATCCCTGGGCTCGGCAGCCTGTTAGGGCAGTCAATTAATGAGACATCAGCACCGGGACGGTCATGTGTTGGAGCAGGTGTCGGCCGGTATCGCCAAGGGTCTGAAACCCGCGCCGCGATTGCATGGTCGCGCCCATGACCAGAAGATCGGCCCCGACATCCGCACAGCGATTGAGCAGCAGGTCGCCGACACTCAGCGGACCACTGATCCGTTTTTCGCAGCTCAGCCCCGGCAGCTCGTAGCGGCTCATATGGTGACAGATGTCCGCTTCATGGGACTGGTAGATCTCGTCACCATCCTTGCCCTGGACGGTAATGACCTTGACCTCCTCCGCCATGGCTAATAGTGGCATCGCATCGTTCAGAGCCCGGGCTGATTCCGGACCGCCGCGCCAGGCTTGGAGGATAATCTTGAAGTCTTGTGGAAAGGTGCCTGCGTAAGGGACGATCAGCACCGGGCGGCCTGAACCCAGCACCGCTTTTTCCGGCAGGTTGTCCGGAATGGTAGGATCGGGAGCGGAACTGTCGGTCTGGCTGATGATCAGCATATCTCGATAGTGACTGTACAGGTTGATCGCCTGGGAGACATTCAGGCCGCTTTGATAACTGTCGACAGTGATCCATTCCGTCTCGATCCCGGCTGCGCTGGTCATCCCCTCAAACAGCACCCGGGCCTCGTCTTCCTGGCGGTGCAGATCGCGCATATCGGCAAGATAATGGGGGCGTGGGACAACATAGATTCCGGCCAGCAGGGAACCGTGCTGTTTGGCAAGTTTTATAGCGACTTCGAGTCGTGACGTACAGGTCGGGCGATTATCAATATGGACGAGGATATCTTTTAAGCTCATAGCTCAACTCCTTTGGGGCCACCCGGCCAGGCGGCATCAGTTTTTCTTGCCCAGGTATGCTTCCTGAACTTTTTCGGACGCGAGCAGTTCAGCAGAGGTTCCTGCCAGGGCGATCTTGCCAACATCGAGAACGTAGCCGCGATCAGCGAGTTTCAACGCCGCTTTGGCATTCTGTTCGACCAGCAGGACGGTCACGCCCTCCTGGGAGATCTTTTTGATCTGCTCGAAAATGGCTTTGACCAGGATCGGCGCGATTCCCAGCGAGGGTTCGTCAAGCAACAGCATTTCCGGCTTGCTCATCAACGCCCGGCCGATGGCGAGCATCTGCTGTTCTCCGCCCGAGAGGGTGCCGGCCAGCTGCTTGCGTCGTTCTTCAAGGCGCGGAAACAGCTGGTAGACCCACTTTAAGGTTTCGCGGTCGACTTTGCTTTGCGAAAAGGCACCCAACAGCAGGTTTTCCTCAACAGTCAGGATACCGAAGACCCGGCGCCCTTCGGGAGAATGGCTGATGCCAAGTTTGACGATCTTATGGGCCGGCTGCTGAGTCAGTTCATGTCCTTTGAAGGTTATTGAACCGGATTTGGCTTTGAGCAGTTGACTGATGGTCCGCATGGTGGTGGTTTTGCCGGCGCCATTGGCACCAAGAATGGTGACAATTTCGCCTTTACGGACTTCCAGGGAAATCCCCTTGATGGCGGCAATGCTGCCGTAGGAGACTTCGAGGTCTTTTATTTGAAACAGGACGTCGTTACTCATCGTCATCCTCACTTCCCAGGTAGGCTTCAATAACGGCCGGATTCTTCTGGATCTCGGCAGGCGTTCCTTCGGCAATTTTTTTGCCGAAGTTGATAACGGTCAGATAGTCGGTGACTTCCATGACCATGTCCATGTCATGCTCAATGAGCAGCACCGTGATCCCCTTGTCGCGGATTTTAAAGATTGTATTCAGCAGCCCCATGGTCTCCTTGTCGTTGAGCCCGGCCGCGGGTTCGTCAAGAATCAGCAGGGTCGGGTCAACGGCCATGGCGCGCGCCATTTCCACCCGCCGCTGAATGCCGTAAGGGAGTGAGCCGGTCGGCGTGGCAGCGAATTCGGACAGATCAAAAAATTCAAGTTGTTCTTCAACCTTGTGCCAGTTGTCCAGCTCGTCGCGGCGCGAAGCGGGGGTGTGGACGATTCCATGCCACCAGCGCTGCATGCTTTTGATATGCCGCCCGCTCATGATGTTTTCGGCCACCGACATCTGGCTGAACAGGCGGATGGTCTGAAAGGTCCGCACGATGCCGCGGTCGACGATCTGGTAAGGGGTTAGCCCGCGGATCTCTTCGCCCCGCCAGTTGACGGAACCTTCCTCGGACTTGTAAATACCGGTGATGCAGTTGAAAACGGTGGTCTTGCCGGCGCCATTGGGGCCGATGATACCGTAAATCTGACCTTGCTCGACTTTGAAACTCAAGTCGTCGACGGCAGTCAGCCCACCGAAACGTTTGGTGACGTTGCTCAGGATCAGGTCGTTATGCGCCATGGTTCGATTCCTTAATCAGAAACTTGGGGATTTTGCCGAAAGTTGCCGGCCAGATGCCGCGGGGGCGGAGGATCATGGCCAGAATCATCGCGAAGCCGAAAATGAAGTAGCGCCAGGTCGCAAATTCGCGGAAGATCTCCGGAAGCACGAACATCACGAACACTCCGATCAGGATTCCGGGAATTGAGGAGCCTCCGACCAGGACAATACTGAAGAACAATACGGACTGGATGAATTCGAACGCTTCCGGACTGACAGCCGAGTATTGAGTCGCGTAAACGGTCCCAGCCAGCCCAGCAATGCCTGCCCCAAGCCCAAAAGCAAAGATCTTGTAAACGCGGGTATTAATGCCGATGCTTTCGGCAGCAAGTTGATCTTCACGCAGGTAGTGCATGGCACGGCCGGGTTTACTCTTCTCCAGATTACGCATCACCCAGAGGGTCAGGAGCAAAACAACAAAGGCAAAGTAGTAAACGGCAACCTGGCTCATCAGGTTCATGCCGAAGATGCTCAGTGAATCAAGACCGAAGATACCGTTCGGGCCGCCGGTTATTCCGCCGAGATTGTTTTGCAGAACCTGGACAAAAACGATATTGAAGCCGATGGTCGTCACCAGCAGATAGTCGCCACGCAGGTGAACAATCGGGCCGGCAAGCAGAATGCCGAAAATGGCTGGGATTACAATAGCCAGTGGGATCGTGGCAATAATTGGCCAGTCGAACTGATGATTGAGAATTGCGGTGGTGTAAGCACCCATGCCGAAGAACAGGGCCTGCCCCATGTTGAACATGCCGCTTTTGCCGAGGATAATGTCCTGAGACAATGCAACCACAGCGAAAATAAGGAAGGTAATGGCAACGGCCTGCCAACGATCATTGAGCAGGTGCGGCAGGATTGCCATGATCACAATAAAGGCCGGAAGGCCATAGCGTTCTATGTTTTTCATCAGACTTTCTCCGCAACCCGCTCACCGAGGATCCCGGTGGGGCGAACAATCAGGATTAAAATCAACAGGACAAAGGTGAAAGCGTCAGCCCAGGTACTGGAAACATACCCGGCGATGAAGGCATTGAACAGTCCGAGTAACATGCCGCCGAGCATTGCCCCGGGAATGTTGCCAATGCCGCCGAGGATTGCCGCGATAAAAGCATAGAGGCCGTACTGCCAGCCCATGTTGAAGGTAATGCCTCGATAATACAGGCCGATAAACAGGCCGCCGACCGCACCCAGGGAGGACCCGATGATAAAGATCAGGGCGATGACACTGTTGACGTTGATACCCATCAGTCGGGCGGCATCTTGATCAATGGAGCTGGCGCGGATTGCAGCACCCATGCGGGTTTTTTCGACGAACAGGTAGAGGGAAACCATCAGCACCAGCGACAGGGCCAGGATCAGGACCTGAATCAGGCTGATCACCACGTTGCCGAAGTTCCAGTAGACTTGCGGTACCAACTCCGGGAAAATTCTCATGCGCGGGCCCCAGATCAGCATGATGCCGTTCTGAATGACCATGCTGGCGCCCAGGGCGGAAACCACAGCGGAGAGGCGCGGCGCGGTCCGCAACGGCCGATAAGCAACCCGCTCGAGAATAATCCCGACACAGGCCATAATTGCCGCTGATAATAGAAAAATAACAATCACGGCCCCCAGCGAACTGGCCTGTCCCATGACCTGGGTGTAGATGGTCAGTCCGACAAACGCTGATGCCGCGACCATGTCACCATGGGCAAAGTTAATTAATTTCATGACACCATAAACCATGGTGTAGCCGAGCGCGACCAGGGCAAACATGCTGCCGATGGTCAGGCCGTTGGCAAGTTGCTGCAGAAAAATGTCCATAAAACTTCTCCGAGGTTGGTGATTCTGTGCTCAACTTAACTGCCTGTCAGACGCCAGAAGAGGGGCGTGGCATCCTCTCCTCGCGTCTGCCGGGCAGGGCTTGCCGGTTTTGTGTGATTGGACCGGGAAAAGGTCACAGGGCGGGGAAACCTCTCCCCGCCCTGTCAGGTTGTTCAGAATGATTTATTGAACATATTCGTTGGCATAGCTGCCGTCAGCCTGAATTTTTTTCACCACATAAGCACCGCCTTTGCGGTTTCCGTCAGCGGAGAAAGCGATCGGGCCGGTGATACCCGGCATCGGCTCAGGCATGTTGTGCAGGTAGTCAGCAGCCTTTTTGGTGTCAAAGCTTTTGTTCTGTTCCATGGCGTGAATGATGGCACGCATGCCGTCAATATTCATCAAGCCCCAGATGGAAGGCGGCATCTCACCATAGGTTTTCTGATAGTCGGCGATGAAGGTTTTGGCGATTTCGTAGGGGAGCACGTCCGGTGACGGAACGTTGACGATGTAAGCGCCTTTAGCGGCCGAACCGGCCAGTTTCACGAAGTCTGGATTGTCGTTGGCGTCGCCACCATAGAAGTCAGCTTTGATGCCAAGGGCAACCTGCTGTGAGCGCAGTTGTCCGCCGTCGGAGTAGTAACCGGCGAAGAAGATTGCATCAGGGTTTTTCGACTTGATGTTGGTCAGAACCGGAGTGAAGTTTTGCGAATCAGCCTTGATCTTGTCGCGGGAAACCACATTGCCGCCAAGTTTTTTGATGGCAGCTTCAGCAGCATTGGCCAGGCCGTCGGCATAGGTTGAAAAGTCTGAAATAACCACAATCCGCTGATACTTTTTGACGTTGACCAGGTAATTAGCGACGAATTCGGCCTCGGCACTGTTCGGGAAGGAGTTCCGCAGGAACGTCCAGTAGCCGTTTTCGGTCAAAGAATCCGCGGTCCCATCGGAGGTCTGCAGGACACCGGCTTTAAAATAGGTTTTTTGAGCGGCTTCAGCACAGGTCGAGGTGTAGGAACCGATAACCATGGAGACGCCTTTGTTGACCAGATCCTTGGCGCAGATTGCAGCGGCCATGGCAGTGCCCTGATCATCGCAGGTGACGATTTCAATCTGTTTGCCCATAACGCCGCCGGCGGCGTTGATCTGAGAGGCGAGCAGGCGGGCACCGTTGTCGATCCCCTGGCCTTCGTTGGCATAGCTGCCGGTAATTGGGGCCTGAACACCAACCTTGAGGGTGTCGGCCCAGGACAAGCCTGCCGTCAGTGCGACGGCAAAGAGCGCGAACAAAATATTACGGAATTGCTTCTTCATTGTGTTTCCTCCTTGTTTGATGGTTTTAAACACTGTTTTGATGAAGGTTACCTTTCCGGTTTTCATCGGTCAACGAAAATGTCACCCGTGAAAAGCTCATCTTCCCCTCCCCTGGGAGAGTAACCTCGGAAAATTTTACAATATCCTGATTTTCCGGTAAAACGACGATCTTCTCGGTTTAATGAATGCCTCTTTAAAGCCTTTCTAAGACGGCTGACAGTCCGACTAGCATCTGTGAAATCCTGGGAAAAGGCATTCTATTTTTTTGCCTTTTCCGGTCTGAGTCGGGGGCTTTAGCGCAATCGGCAGTTCGGCTGTCGAAAGCGGCTGGCAACCGTCTTTTAAAGGCTTCTGTCTGCCGTCCAAGCCGTCTTCTGGCGCATCGGGTGACTGCTTGGACGGGCAAACTGTTAACGCTGTGTTCGAGTTCGTTCTCGATTGATCAATGAATTAATAGTGGCGATCAGAGGTCTCGCCTTTGAGACCAGGCATTGTCCGAAATTTCAGTCAGGCGAATGTGGAGCCTGATTCGGTCAAGCTGTGTTGCGGGTGATGCTTGTTTTGCCATTCAGGCCTCAGGTGGTTCGGAAGCAGTCGAGATCCATCTGAGGCCCTCCGAAGCGCAGCAGTAACTCTAGCACTTTTTCTGGCGGGGCCGCAAGAGGCCCTTGAAATTATTAATGTTTTTTCAACCCGAACATCTGTCTCAGGGCATGCTGAGCGATGAAAGGGTTTTCCTTGAGGCGACGTTTTGAGTAGGGGAGCCAGTCCTGTCCGTAGGGGACATAGATCCGCAGGCGGTGACCGCCCGCAATAATAATGCGTCGTAACTCTTCGTCGACTCCGAGCAGCATCTGGAATTCGTACTGATCAGGTTTCAGGCCCATTTCGCGAATCAGGTTCATGGCTTCAAAAACCAGTGATTCATCGTGGGTTGCTATTCCGACGTAAGCTCCCTGCTTAAACAGCCGCTCCAGGCAGGTGGCGTAGTTGCGGTTAATGGCCTGCGGGTGCTTCCAGGCATGGAGTCTGGGTTCGATATAGATCCCTTTGCACAGGCGATAATTCTGATAACCATCAGCCAGGTCGATAATGTCCTGTGGAGTCCGGTGCAGGTAGGCCTGCAGAACCGTTCCGACATGGCCGGGGAACTCTTCCCGCAGTTTGCGGAAAAATTCCAGGGTGTCATCCGTGGTCGGGATGTCTTCCATATCGATGCGGATAAAATTGTTGATCCGTTTGGCTTCGGCGACCAGCTCATGAATCAGTTCGAAGCAGCGTTCCTTGTCCAGCGTGAGTCCCATTTGGGTCGGCTTGATGGACAGATTGGCGTCTAGTTTGTGTTGGTCGATGGCCTGGAGGATTTCAAGTCCGTTGTTTTTGAAAGCAACTGCCTGGTCGATTCTGGTGATGAATTCTCCAAGGATATCGATGGTGGTCATCATGCCTTGTTGATTCAACTCTTTGGTGACGCGGATCGCGTCATCCAGAGTGGAGCCGGCAATATAGCCTTTGGCAAAATAGCTGACGATCGGCTTCGGCACATGCATGATGGTCTTGGAAACAAGAAAATTAAAGAGAGACATGTTCAGCTTCCTGCTGGTCAATAAAAGGTTGATGGGAGAAAACTCTGCACTCGGCATACACCGAGTGCAGATGACCGTTTAACCCGAGCCCCTTGGGCAATCCGCAGCCGTTATTCCGGATCCATAAAGGGGTATTCAAACGTTGTCGGCGGGACGAAGTTTTCTTTGACGGCCCGCACCGAAGCCCAGCGCATCAGGTTCTGCTTGCTGCCGGCCTTGTCGTTGGTTCCCGAAGCGCGGGCTCCGCCGAAAGGTTGCTGGCCGACCACGGCACCGGTCGGCTTGTCGTTGATATAGAAGTTGCCCGAGGCATTAACAAGTTTGGCCATGGCCAGGCTCGTGGCGACCCGATCCTGGGAGAAAATGGCGCCGGTCAGGCTGTAGGGTGACGTCTGGTCGCACAGTTCCAGGGTTGCCTCAAAAGCATCATCCTGGTAGCAGTACATGGTCATCACCGGGCCGAAGATCTCTTCTTCCATGGTTTTGAAGTTCGGATTGGTAGTGGTGATAACGGTCGGCTCGATGAACCAGCCTTTACTGTCGTCATAGCCGCCGCCGATGGGGATCTCGGCATCTTTGGCGTCCTTGGCGTAATCGATGTAGGCGGTGATGCTCTTAAAGGCGGCCTGGTCGATGACAGCGTTGACGAAATTGCCGAAGTCGCAGACATCGCCCATTTTGATGCGATCGGTCTGGGCTTTGATTTCGTCAAGCACAGGCTGCCAGAGGCTGGCCGGGATATAGGCGCGCGATGCGGCTGAGCACTTTTGCCCCTGGAATTCGAAAGCACCACGGACGACTGCAGTGGCCAGAGCCTTCACGTCGGCTGATTTATGGGCGAAGATAAAGTCCTTGCCGCCGGTTTCACCGACGATACGCGGATACGTTTTATATTTGTTGTCAGCCAGGTTGGTGCCGATGGTTTTCCACATGCTCTGGAAGACCGCGGTGCTGCCGGTGAAGTGAATGCCGGCAAAGTCTGGGCTGGCAAGAATAGTGTCGCCGACATTGCTCCCCGAGCCGGGGACGAAGTTGATGACCCCGTCTGGCAATCCTGCTTCCTGGAGCAACTTCATGAAGTAATAGGGGGCATAAACAGCCGATGAGGCCGGTTTCCAGACCACGGTGTTGCCCATGATGGCCGGCGCGGTCGGCAGGTTACCGGCGATCGCCGTAAAGTTGAACGGCGCGACGGCAAAGACAAAACCTTCCAGCGGGCGGTGCTGAACATAGTTCCAGACCTGGCGGGAGGAGAGCATCGGCTGGTCTTCATAGACCTGCTGGGCAAAATAGACGTTGAAACGCAGGAAGTCGATCAGCTCACAGGCGGAATCGATCTCGGCCTGGAAGGGGTTTTTGCTGATATTGAGCATGGTCGCTGCGTTGATCAGGAAACGATAGGGTCCGGCAAGCAAGTCGGCAGCCTTCAGGAAGATGGCGGCGCGTTCTTCCCAACGCAGGCTTTCCCAGACCGGCTTGGCAGCCATGGCGGCATCAATGGCCATCTGGACTTCTTTGGGGCCTGCCTTGTGATAGGTGCCCAGGGTAATAGAGTGATCATGAGGGCTGGCAATCTTGGCGGTATTGCCGGTGCGGACTTCCTTGCCGCCAATAATCAAAGGCACTTCTACCTGTTTGGATTTCAGCTCCTCCAACGCGGTCTTGAGCTTGGCGCGCTCAGGTGTGCCGGGGGCGTAAGTCAGGTTCGGCTCATTTTGCGGAACAGGGACGTTGATCGAAGCATTATTCAGAAGATTCATGATTCTCCTCTTCAGTTTATGGTTTTTATTCCTCAATGAATATGTGTCAGTATAAGAGCAAATAAGGTGCCAGGTTAAGAAGAGAGATCTTCTTTACTGCTGGTGTCTCTATATTTATCTAATAAAATCAGTGTCTTAAGGTTGAAAAATAAACTTTCTCTACTTTTTATTGATCCATTGCTCTCTGTTTGGAAGGTCTGAGGGGAAAAGAAAAAATGCAGAATTGCATAATGGTGGGTCAGGTGAGATGGTATTTTTTAAGTTTGCGGGCAATAGTCGATTGATTGACGCCGAGGGCTGCGGCGATTTCACTTTGATTACGATACTGGGCGCGGGCTTTTTCGAGCAGTTCCTTTTCGATGCGCTCCAAGGTTTCGGTCAGGGAGAGCCCGCTGGGGAGCTTGTTGAGATGGGTTTGACTGTCCACGGCCTGGCCGATATGGGCCGGCAGGTCGGCCAGGCCGATCAGTTCCGTATCGGACATGACCACCAGCCGCTCGCAAATGTTCATGAGTTCGCGGACATTTCCCGGATAGGGATAAGCGGTCAGGGCGTCAAGGGCAGCCCGGGTCAGACGTTTGCGGGTGCCGGTCTGGTTGTTGAATTTTTCGACATAATGCCTGATCAGCGGGACGATACAGTCACTGCGCTCTCGGACCGGGGGAACCTGGATGGGAATAACATTCAGGCGGTAATAGAGATCGAGACGGAATCGCCCCTCTCCGACCAGTTTCTCCATATCCTGGTGAGTTGCTGCCAGGACACGGACATTCAGGGTTTTGCTTCTGGTGCTGCCCAGTCTGGTGATGCGGCCGTCTTCCAGAAAACGCAACAATTTGACCTGCGAAGAAGGCGGGAGCTCGGCAATTTCATCCAGAAAAAGGGTGCCGTCGTCGGCCAATTCAAAGTGGCCGGGTTTGCCGCTGGTAAGGGCTCCGGTGAAAGCTCCTTTCTCATAGCCGAACAATTCGGCTTCAATGAGCGACTCCGGGATGGCGCCGCAATTGATTTTGATCAGGGGTTCTTTTTGCCGTTGCGAATGCTTGTGGATCATATCGGCAATCAGCCCTTTGCCGGCCCCGGATTCACCGAGAATCAGGACCGATGAATCAGCTTTGGCGACTTTCAATGCTTGCTGGAGAGCGCGAATCATCGAAGGGCTGCGAGCAATAATCTCTTGCCCTTCCAGTTCGGCCTGCTGCATGGCCAGCATCTGATCGCGGAAGCCGTCGCGCATTCCTTCCTGTTTTTCGAGCTCTTTTTGCAGATTGTCGATTTCGGTGATGTCCCGTTCACTGACCACGACCCTGATCAGTTCATTATTGTCGTCAAAGACCGGAGTCCCGATGGAGATCAGTTTATGGCCGTTCTTGTTCTGCAGTTGGCTCACCCGGACTTTCTTAATGCTGGCTTCCAGGGCGGCAGAGCGATCGATAAAGCCACTGTCGATCAGTTCGCGCATATTGCGGCCGATCAGTTCACTGGCCGGCAACTGGTGAATCTTTTCCGACGCCGGGTTCATGCGGATCACATTGGCGTTGGCATCGCAGACGAACAGCCCGTCCGACGATGAATCGATGATGGTGTCGAGTTCTCGGGAGAGGGTGTTGAACGAGGGGAGTCTGCGGGTCATGGTATCGAGCTGGGTGCTATCGACCAGAATGCAGACGGCACCCTTGATTTTGCCCTCCTCGACCAGGGGGTTGACCCCGACCAGGTACTCGCGGTTGCCGAGCTGTAACGGAATTTCGCTTTTGGCAAGGGTTCCGTCCAGCACTTTGTTGACCTGGATCCAGAAACCCGGATATTCGGATTCGAGGGGAATTCCTGGCATGATGCGCAGGTGTTCGCGGGCCAACTGGCTGGCCAGGGCGACAATACCTTCACCGTCGATGGTCAGAATGATCCGTCCGGTTGCATCCAGCAGAGTCTGGATCTGAGGATTGAGGGTGAGAGTTTGCATAAGAGTATTATGCATGAATGCATTTTTTATGCAATGGAGAATAGGTGCCAGGGTTCGATGGCCAGGTTGCGTTTAACCTTGAATTGTCGGTTTATACTCCTTAAAGAGGTTGCGGGCCTTATAGACCTTCGATTTTTTCATACTCGAATTTATAACCGACCCCGTAGACGGAGTGGATCAACTGCAGGTGCGGGCAAAGACCGGAAATCTTTTTCCGAAGTTTCTTGATATGACTGTCAATGGTGCGATCGGAAACAATCCGTTCATCCTGGTAGATTCGGTCCATCAACATCTGCCGGCCGAAGATCTGCCCGGGGTGGTTGGCGAGAAACTGAAGCAGCTTGAACTCAATGGCGGTCAGATTCAGATCCTTTCCTTCCAGCGCTGCCAGGTAGCGACCGGCATCCAGGGAAAGATCTGCCGTGGCGACAATGTTGGTTCCCGCAGCCCTGCGCAGCACGGTTTTGACCCGGGCCACGACTTCCCGCGGGCTGAACGGTTTACAAATATAATCGTCAGCGCCGAGTTCCAGTCCCAGAATTCGATCGATCTCCTCAACCCGGGCGGTGATCATGATAATCGGGAGATTGGAAAAGGTTCTGACCTCGCGACAGATGTCAAGCCCATCGCGTCCCGGCAACATCAGGTCCAACAAGATCAGGGCGGGGTGTTGTTCCCGAATCACGGAAACAGCGTCCTGCCCGGTGTAGAGACAATCTGTTTCATAGCCGGCTTGTTTCAGATAGTCAGAGAGGATCTGGGCCAGCTTTTGTTCATCTTCAATGATAAGGATCTTATCCGGCATCGGTGACTCCCGGTAGGGGCAGGGTGACTTTGATCCAGAGCCCGCCCAGTGGTGATTTGAGGGCTGCTATCGAGCCCTGATGTGCTTCAACGATATTCCGACAGATCGTCAGGCCGAGGCCGGCGCCGCCGGTGGCTCGGTTGCGGGACGATTCGACGCGGAACAGCCGGTCGAAGAGTCGGTCGAGGTTTTCTTCGGCAACGGTTGGTGCAGAATCCTGGAAGTTGATTTCCAGAACTTCTTTTCCCTTGCTTGCAACAATTTTCAGATAGCCGCCAGCCTCGGTGTATTTTAAGGAATTGTCGAGCAGATTGGAGAACAGCTGGTGTAGACGTTCCGGGTCTCCAAAAATCACTACCGGCCGACTTGGCGCAGCGACCCCGAAAAAGTGCAGCTGATGATTCTCTATTTCTCCCAGATAGCTGTCAACGACCTCTTTCAGAACTTCGATTCCGTCGATTTTTGTTTTGCGGTAGGTCAAGGCCCCCAGATCGGACATGGACAGCTGATAGAGATCACCCACCAGTCGTCCCAGCCGAAGAGATTCTGTATGCAGCGATTCCAGGGCCTTGGTATCGGCTTTCCTGACTCCGTCCAGGAGGGCTTCGATTTCTCCCCGCAGAATTCCAATCGGGGTACGCAATTCATGGGAAATGTCGGCAACCCACTGGCGGCGTGCCTGTTCGTTTTTTTCGAGGGTCAAAGCTAAGGTATTGAAATCAGAGGCGAGCCGCCCCAATTCGTCATTGGATGTAACTGGCACCCGGCTGGAAAATTCTCCGCCGGTCAGCTTGTGAGTTGTTTCTGCAAGATGTTTTAACGGCCGCACCAGCCGCCAGGCCAGGAGTAACGAAAGCCCGGTCGAAAGCAGAACAATGAGGACACAAACAATGATGACGGTCATCTTCTGGCTGTGCAGAAAAAGGAGATGACGATTATTCGTCAAGCGGGTGGTTGGAGTGAAGCCCAGATAGCCAACCACTTGGTGATTGCCCTGCAGGGGGGTGAGTTCGCTTTGCGCTGATTCTTGTGGATCGCCGATAAGCAAATTTTTTCGGCTATCGAACAGGAAGAACCGATTATTGTAGTTCTTGATAAACGGCAACGCCATCTGCGCAGTGGAATGACTGGGCGGGGTGGACGCGGAAGGACGCTGTCTGTCCGGCTCTGCCGGTGGTTCCGGTGACCGGTTGCCCATGGGCCGGACCGAAAGCATGAAATCCGCTGGCGGCTCCATATCGCGCGGCAACGATTCACGAATCAGGTCGCGCCAAAGATGGTCGTCGTGCTGTAGGCGCTGCCAGCTCTGCTGCTCGGCATAATATTCCGTCAACGTCGATGACAGACTGGCAACACCGATCTCTTCGGTATCTCTGACAAATTTGAGAAAGCCACGATTCAGATTCCATTGTGCAATCAGGACCATACTGACAACGGCGAGGCAGGCGCCAAGGAGAATTGCCCAAAAAAGACGGCAAGTAATGCTTGATTTCAACGGTCCGGATCCTTTTTAGCGCCCAGCCTCCATAGCGGGCTGTGTGAAACACGGCCTGCCGAGCCCATGGATGGGCTTTTTCAACAACCTGATAGGAAATCGATTGATAATCGGTTCTCTTCAAGAACAGTTATTGCAAAACGTCATGGCCAAGTACATCAGTTTTTTGTAGACCATTTGTATTTTCACATTTCTTTCACATTTCTTGCTCTTTTTGTTGCTATTTCCTTATCAAATTATTTCACGGGCGTAAGGTCTTTTGTAATAAAGATTTCCGGGATATTGCTCATCTGATATCTGCAATAAAGACGTCATTCAGCCGCACTAACTATTGAAAAAGTATGGGTTTAAATGTTTTTGAGCAGGCTATGTGTCTGCCGCCATGGGCGTAGAGCCTGCGGCTCAATTGGCGGGACGGGTCTCCAGGTACGAATGAGTAGCGGTTTTTGTAAACCATATAGTTTCCATCCGGAAATGGCTTTTTTCGGCAGTAGCAGCGTCAATCTGCAGGCTGACTTGTGCGGCGTAACGGTGTACGCCTCCGCGCAAGTCCTTGATGTCCTTGCCACAACGGAAAACTGCTCGTTTCCAATCTGAAAACTTCATTATTGCCATCCATGTGTTTCCGGATGACACACATATAGTGCAGATCACGAACTCGGGTTGATTGCCAGGGAGATTCGCTACCGATGCCTGTGGCAATTGCGGGCAGAGCAGGACATGCCCTGGGCTTGAGTCAGTCGGTTTCAACCCGGGCCTGGCAGAACAAGAGTCATTGAATTTCGGAAGAACGGTGCTTGGAGAACAACCGCCAGAAGGATCTGAATTCCACAACAGGACACGGGCCGTGCGTTTCTTACTCCGCCAAAGCCAAACAGCACGGGCCAGCATGTCCTTGAAAAGAGTTTGCGGGAGAATGTTCAACCGGCTGTTAGCTTTTAGCTTCTAAATATCGAGGTGAATACATGTATCAATCCAATCAACCAAGCTACGCCCAGGCCGCCGATTTGTCGGACAGCTCCCAAATGTCCATAACTACCGGTAAAGAACTATTCCTGTTCAGTGACAGCAAAGAGCGTTCCCCTTTTCACGAAATGCTGACTAGCGAAGGCTTCAGGATTCATGAATTTCAGCAGAAGCAACTTTCCGTGGAATGTTTTGCTGTCGGCCAGCCGGACCTGATTCTTATTGATTACGTGGCCCCATCCATGGAGTTGATCAGCCGCTGTCGCAACCTGCGCTTTTCTTATGCCGGGCCGATTCTGGTGATGGCGGAACAGGCAGATGAGATGCTGCAGATTCTCGGACTGGAAATGGGCGCTGATGATTTTCTGCTCAAGCCGATGAGCCCTTCGCTGTTGCTGGCGAAAATCAGAGCGACATTACGCCGGGTCCAGGAGTTGCTGCAGAACAACCGGAAAATCATTCAACTGGGGCAACTGGTCATTGATGCCGGGCGGCGGGAAGTCCGTTCCCATGGCAATACTGTCGAATTGACAACCCGTGAATTCGATGTTCTGTGGTGCCTGGCGGAAAATTCACGCAAGGTGCTCAGCAGGGACGATATCCATAAATATCTGTACAATGCGGAATATAATGGTTTTGATCGCTCCATAGATATCTACATTTCACGGATTCGCAATAAGATCGGCGATGATCCGCTGCATCCACGCTACCTCAAAACAGTCCGTGGGGCTGGCTATCTGCTGACCGGAGATGGTCACCAATAAACAGCGGGCCGGTTTTTCTACGCAGGAGCCCGGTTGTTTTCTTCTCTGTTGCCATTGCTGATTATTCACAGGTAAAACCAAAACCAGGTTGACTTGTTTCCGAACTCAAAGGCGAGCCTGAATGTCAGCCCTGCTGCTTCCCATCTGAATACCCTCCCTGGGGAACCTGATTCCCCGCTGATACAATTTCCCAAACACCTACCATCGGCATTGCCGTTTTTTTTTGCCATCCGCCACAGGTTTGTTGTCCCCATCCGCTGAGACCATTTGCCAATTCAGCTGAAAGCGGTCCTAAGTTTGTATCGTCTTGTCCTTTAAATGTAACAATCAGTAACTAAATATCTAATTTTACAACAAAAATACAACTGAAAGATAACACAGAAAGATCTCCGGAAAGTCGAAAAGACTCCCAACTAAAGGATTGTCTTCGCCGAACTTAAAAACTTGGTACTACGCCTTTCAATGGGTGATTTGGGATCGGTCTTCAAGGAGAAAACTATGGATGTTAATAGCGCCACCGAAACGGCAGATAAAAATGCGCTTTTTGCGACAAGCTCTAAAAAGACTCTCGGGCAGGATGATTTTTTAAACTTGCTAGTTGCTCAATTGCAGCATCAAGACCCTCTTGACCCACAGGAGAACTCCGAATTCATTGCTCAGATGGCTCAATTCAGTGGTCTGGAACAGCAAGTCAACACCAATGAAAGATTGGATCAGTTGATCTCAGCGCAGGGCAATGTGGAGCAGATGTCTGCTTTTTCGTTACTGGGCCGGAACGTCATTGTTGCCTCAGAGGATTTATATCTGCAGGGGGATTCAGTTGAGCTTGGCTTCAGTCTTGATGGGGAGGCGGACGATGTCACTTTGGAGGTTCTCGATGAAGATGGAAAGGTTGTGACCAGCTTTTCCATGGATGATTTGAAGCAGGGCTACAACTTTGTGAGCTGGGACGGAACAGACGGTTCCGGAAAGCCATTAGAAGGTTTGTACAGCATCAAAATCAAAGGCACTGACAGCGCAGGAGAAGATCTCAAGGTGCAGCCGCTGGTTAAGGTGGAGGTCAATGAGGTCGGGGTCGATGCTTCGGGCAGTGTCCTGGTAACCGACGCCGGCAATATTCCGTTCAGCGGCATATCCTCCGTTGTCAATTAATTATCAACAAAGAAGGTTGTCATGAAGACTCAATGTCTCAGTTTTTCCCGTCATGCGAAAGAGCGTTTGGAGCAGCGTCGACTCACTCTTTCACAACAGGAGATTTCACAACTTGAACAGGCTGTTGTGGAACTCGCCGGTAAGGGCGGAAAGCAGTCTCTGGTTCTGCTTGGTCAGCTGGCCATGGTGATCAGTATAGACAATAAAAAAGTTATTACCGTGGTTGGCCAAGAACACCTGAAAAAAAGCGTCTTCACCAATATCGATAGCGCTGCCATCGCCTGATGCAGCAGTGAATATACATTCAAGGAGGAATTCATGGGGCTTTCCAGCACACTATATACGGGGATTAGCGGTCTCAAAGCTAACTCTGAAGCTATGAGTGTTACCGGCAACAACATCTCCAATAGCAACACGATCGGGTTCAAGTCCAGTTCAACTTTGTTTTCCGATGTTTTGTCCGCCCGCGTATCGAGTGCCGGCAGTTCTTCTCAGGTAGGCCGGGGAGTTCAGATCTCCGGGATTACGAATATTTTCAGCCAAGGGTCTTTTTCGAGGACGGCGAGCAATACTGATTTGGCTATTGATGGAGATGGTTTCTTCATGGTGCGGGCTCCTGATGAGGTGGAAAACTGCTACACACGGAACGGATCGTTTTCATTTAATAAAATGGGCTATCTGGTGACTGCTGGGGGGTATCGGGTGCAAGGGAAGGCATACGAAAATGGGGTGCTCAGTGGGGGTGATCCGACCGATATTAAAGTCGACTTCAACAGCCAGATCGCCGCTCGGCAGACCAGTACTCTGACCCTGACGACAAATCTGGATTCGGCCGCTGATATTATCCCCGCGTTTGATATCGCTGATCCAAAAAATACGTCCAGCTATTCAACGCAGACCAAGATCTTCGATTCGCTCGGCGGCAGCCATGCGGTGACGACTTACTTTACCAAAACCGCTGATAACACCTGGGAATGGCATATGACTGTTGATAGTGATGAACTTGCCTCTTCTGTTGCAGGGACCGCTGATTTAACCGAACTGGGGAGCGGGGTACTGACCTTTGACGATTCCGGCAATCTGCTCAGCGGTGAAACGGGGGCGACGCTAGCCGGCGCAATTGACTGGAACAATGGCTCCAGTAGTGGGCAACAGATCGCGTTGACCTTCGATACCACACAACGCAACAATTCATCGAGAATCATCTCCCAGAGTCAGGACGGTTATGCCCCGGGAGAAGTCGTTGATGTTTCCGTCGATGACGAAGGTACAGTGATTGCCAGCTATTCAAACGGTGAAAAAATCAATATTGCTCAGTTGACTTTGGCGACCTTTAACAACTGTCCCGGTCTGGAAAAAAGAGGTGGCAGTCTCTATGCCCAAACTGCGGCTTCCGGCGACCCCAGTGTCGGTACGGTCGGAGCATCACAGGGTTATATTTATACCAGCAGCCTTGAACTGTCGAATGTCGACCTAGCCCAGGAATTTGTTGATCTGATCACCATCCAGAACGGCTATTCCGCATCGTCCAAAGTTATTACGACCACGGATGAAATGCTCCAAGAACTGATCAATCTTAAACGGTAACGGCAGAAAAGGCCTGAATGGAAAACGCTATGGCACACACTGAGTATCAGGAAAAGTTAGTGCTCCTGGAGCAATTAATTCAGCGAGAGAGGTCTTTTGCCATCAAATTGCAGGTTGCCGAACTCAAAGACCTGCAAGAAGAAAAAGCCCAGCTCCTGCGCGAATTAAATGCTCTGGAAGGACCTTGCCCTGAAGATCTTAAGGAGTTTGCCGGGTATCTGCGGAACCAGAATCGCCGAAATGCGCGCCTGTTGGCCTCGACCCTGGCATTTTTGCGGCAGACCATGAACAACTGTCGGCGCGAGATTTCTACTGTACTTTACGGCCGACAGGGCAATCGAATTGAATCTCGGGCCATGGGGCTGCTCCATACAGGGAGGATATGACATGAGTCTCATCGCTGCCTTAAATACCGGTGCCGGCGGCCTGGTGGTTAACCAGAAGGGGATTGAAGTCACCGGCAACAATGTTGCCAACATCAACACCAAAGGCTACTCAAGGCAGAGCCTGGTGGTTTCTTCCTCCCCAACCCTGGAATTCCATGGCCAGATGATCGGAACCGGCGCCGTTGGCAGCTCCGTTAACCGCGCCACCAACAATTTTTTGAGCAAGCAGTTGACGGAGAAAAAAGCTGACTATGGTGAAGGACATTCCAGGGGGATCATCCTTGCCGAACTGGAGAAGATTGTCGGGGTCAGCACGAATGATTTTTCGACCGATCTGGATGAGTTTTTTGACTCCTGGCAGGAGCTTAGTGATAACCCATCATCAACCCTGGAGCGACAGCAGGTGATGCAAAAGGGGGGGGAAGTTGCTGACAAGCTGCAGTCAATGGTGAGCGACCTGAATGCGGTTAGCGAGAGTATCAATGATGATATCAGCGGGAAAGTCACATCCCTGAACCAACAGTTGAACAAGGTTGCAGATCTGAATGTTCAGATTCTGGCCTCAGAATCGACAGGTATCCCTGCGAACGGCTTGCGCGATCAACGAGATCTGTTGCTGCAGGACATCTCTGAAACTGCCGGGGTCACCTTTTATGAAGAAGCAAACGGGATGGTGTCGATTCAGTTGAAGAACGGTCAGTCGCTGGTGACTGCGGACAACGTCCATAGTGTCTCTGCCGAGTGGACAAATGGTACCTTGCAGGTATCGGTGGCCGGCGGTGTTTCAGCAGACATCCTGGATGCTGACGATTTTGGTGGGGAACTGGGTGGCATGATGGAAATGCGTGATGAATATATCCCGGATCTCATCGATAAACTCGATATCCTCGCTTATAACATCGCCACCTCCGTTAATGCTGTCCATACCGGGGGGGTTGACCAGTCCGGTACTGCCGGAGTTGATTTTTTCTCTTTCTCCGCTGGCGGAAGTGATCCCTGGACTGGCGCGGCTTCCACAATCGCCATGGCCTTGACTGATACTGCGCAGGTGGCGGCAGGGACAACTGCGGCCCCAGATAATCAGCCCGGCGATAATGAAAATACCCTCAATATGGTTGCTTTGCAGGATCAGGCTGTGATCAACGGCAACAATACCTTAAACGATTACTATGCTGTGATTGCTTCCGATGTCGGACTGACGGTCAGTCAAAACGAAGCCATGTCTGACAGTATCGGAGACTCTCTGGATCAGATTCAAAACATGCGTGATTCCGTGGCTGGGGTTTCCACCGACGAAGAAATGCTTATGCTGATTCAATTCCAATCCGGTTATGAAGCGGCAGCGCGATATCTAACGACTGTTGATGAAATGCTTGACACTCTAATGTCAATGTGAGGTTTGATTATGAAAGTTACCCAAATGTCACTTTACCGGACATTGCAATATAATTTGGAGAAAAGCAGTAAGAATATGAATGAACTTTATTTGCAAGGCTCGACAGGAAAAAAAGTGATCGATGCTGCAGATGATCCGTCCGCCATCGGTTCCATTTTCAGTTCACGGACCGAGATTGCCACAGCAGATCGTTATCTTGAAACAATCGCCGATACTCAAGATGGTATTGATATCGTAGACGGTTATCTCAACAGTGCAGAAGATCTTCTGGTGCGGGTCAAAGAAATTGCCGTCACCGCAGTGAACGGTGCCTTGTCACCCACGGACCTGGAAACCTATGCCGATGAGATGGCTATCTTGCAGTCCTCACTGCTCGATATTGCCAACGCCAGAGTTGACGGCAAGTATATTTTTTCCGGTTATGCGGAAACCACTCCGGCATTTTCCGGAACCCCGCCCACCTATACCGGGACCGGCGATCATAAAATGGTGGAAGTCAGCCGCGGGCAGACCGTGCAAACTTCTCTGACCGGCGAGGAGGTGTTCAGCTCTCCGCTGGACTGTTTCGCCATGATGTCCGACCTGGAGGCGAATTTACGCAGCGGTGACACCACAGCCATCAGCAACTCTCTGGATGATTTGGAGATGGCAGCGGATCAGATTCGTTCCAAGCGTAGCGAAATGGGGAACATCAACGAGCGGCTGGAGGATACCACTGCGTTGCTGCAGAATGTTCAATTGCAGATGAGCGGACGGTTGTCAGAGTATGAGGATGCCGATCTGATCGAAGTCATGACCGGTGTGACCCAGGCAGAGCAGGCCTATCAGGCTGCTTTGTCGGTCAGTGCTCGCTTGGCATCGTTGTCGATTTTGGATTATCTGTAAAACAATTTCCGCCCGGTTATCATAGGGACTCCCAGAATTCGGCGGCTTCCTTCCAGCGGAAAGCTTCGTCGATATCCTGCGGGACTCCCTTTCCGGTTGAGTACATAACACCCAGGCAATATTGAGCTTTGGTATGGCCCTGGTCCGCGGCCAGGGTCAGCCACCTTTTCCCTTCCAAAGCATCGGTCTGCACCCCTTTCCCATTCAAGTACATGACCCCGAGATTGTATTGGGCGTCCGGATTGCCGCTGTTGCCTGCTTCCAGCCACCAGTGATAGGCCAGTTGCAGATCCTGCTGAATGCCGTTGCCCTTGGCATAGTGCTGCCCTAACAGCACCTTGGCGCGCTGATGTCCCCGGGTCGCCGCCTGCTTCAGCAGAGTGACGGCGGTCAGTGGATCGCGGACCTCCTCGCTGCCTGAACTGTGTAGTTTGCCAAGGTTGTAGATGGCATCCAGAAAATTCTGCTCGGCGGCCTTGCGCAACCATTTACAGGCTTCGGTATAGCTCTGCAGGACGCCGGTTCCGCGGGCATACATCATTCCCAGATGATACTGGGCTGTCGGCAATCCCTGTTCCGCCGCCTGGCGAAGCCATTGGCGGGCTTTGGAATAGTTTTTCTTTACCCCTTTGCCGACCAGGTACATGTGGCCGAGAGTAAACTGAACCTTGGGGTTGCCCTGCTCGGCGGCCATGGCCCACCAGCGTTTCGCTTCAATGAAGTCCTTGGGCACTCCATGCCCTTTGGCGTACATCAGGCCGAGATTGTACTGGGCATCGGAAAAATTCTGTTCAGCCGCTTTTCTGAACCAGTGGAGAGCCTGATCGTAATTAGCCGGTACGCCACGGCCTTTGATATAGGCCTGCCCAAGGGTGTTCTGCGCGCGGGCATATCCCAACTCAGCTGCCGTCTGGTAATATTTGGCTGCTTCAGCAGGATTGGCCGCCGTGCCCTGGCCGTTATCATACATGCGCCCCAGCATGAAGATCGCTTTGGGATATTTGTGTTGGGCGGCAAGGCGGAACCACTTCATGGCTTCAACAAATGATTTTTCCACGCCTTTACCCTGGAAATAGTTCATTCCTAGGCGGTAATGGGTCTGGGCCATATCTGTCATCGGGCACCTCAAATAACTGAAAATTAAATCGCTTAACCAAATATCTTACATGAGAAGCTGGTGGTTTGGGCAGGAAAATATTCTAGAGGCAAATATTGACAAACTGTTATTAAAGTGATCAAATAATAAAAATATTATAACTCTGACCAGCGAGGCACGCCCATGAGCGAATATCAGAAGCAGGAGATACTGCTTGAGAGTGGTACCAACGAGATGGAAATCATTGAATTCTATCTTGGTCATCAATCTTTCGGGATCAATGTTCATAAATTGAAAGAGATCATCCCTTTTGATGAAAAAGCCCTGACTGTTGTGCCCGGCAGTTCCACCGGGATGTTGGGAACCTTGCTGCTACGGGGTAATACCATTCCGCTGATCGACCTGAAAAGCCACCTGGCCAAAAAGACTTCCACCGAGGATGAAGATGTGCGCCCGGTGGTTCTGGTCTGTGAATTCAATGATCGGATCAACGGCTTCAAAGTCGATGGCGTGAATCAGATTCACCGGGTCTCCTGGGGCAATGTCCAGCCCATGGCGACCTTTATCGATCAGTATCGGCCGCGCTTTACCGGCAGTATCAATATTGAAAAACGTGAAATCCTTATTGTCGATCTGGAACATATTGTGGCGGAATTCGATCCGGACTCCGGCCTTGATTACGAAACCGAAGTCTTGGTCAGCAGCGATGGCTCCATGAGCCTGCCTGAAATGCGTCGTCAGAAGAAGTTGATGTTGGCGGAAGATTCCTCGCTGATCAGAGCCGGAATTGAGAAGGTTTTGAAAAAATCAGGATATGAAGACATCAAAATTTATGTCGACGGCCAGGACTGCTATGACCATATTATGCAGATCCGGGGACAGGTCGCGGCTGATGATACGCTGGACAATCATTTGCATCTGTTGATATCGGATATTGAAATGCCCAAGATGGACGGGCTGACTCTCTGCAAAAAGGTCAAGGACGATCCTCTCTTGCGCGGTACCAAGGTGGTCATGTTTTCATCCCTGATCAATGAGCAGATGGCACGCAAATGCGACCAGGTCGGAGCTGACGGCTACGCCACCAAACCGCAAATTCCCTACTTGGTGGAGATGATGGACCGGATTCTCGGAATCACCGCCGCCCATTGAAGATAGCCTGTGGATAAAGTTGTTGATTCATGTGGAAAAGCCGACCGAAAGGTCGGCTTTTCTTTTGAAATCAAGCAGGTTAGCTAGTTCTCTGTGATTGCTGACAGCAAATTGTCAGCATGCCCGCCATCTTCCTGTATAATGTTTTTCTGATATCTTATCCACATCGCTTAAGGGGGCAGAGGTGATTTCAACAGACTTTTTAATGACCGCGTTGATTGTTGTGCTGATCCCGGGAACCGGGGTTATCTTCACGGTTTCAAGTGGGCTATTGTTCGGGCGAAAGGCCAGCCTGGTGGCTGCCCTCGGCTGCACCGCTGGGATCATTCCGCATTTATTGGCCAGTAGTCTGGGGTTGGCTGCCCTGCTTCATGCCAGTGCCGTGCTCTTTCAGGCTGTCAAATTTGCCGGAGTGCTGTACCTGTTTTATCTGGCCTGGACGTTGTGGCATGATACCGGGACCTTTCAGCTGCCGGGGAAATCTGATCATCTTGCGGGCCGGGGCCTTTTTGTCAAGGCGGTATTGATCAATATTCTCAATCCGAAGTTGTCGATTTTCTTTCTGGCGTTCCTGCCGCAGTTTATAACCCCCGGCCACTATTCAGCCCTGATGCAAATGATGACTCTCAGCGGCCTGTTCATGCTCATGACCCTGGTGGTGTTTGCCGGCTACGGGTTGCTGGCTGACCGATTCAGAGTGCATGTCGTCGAATCGAACCGGGTTCAGCACTGGCTCAAGAAGGGATTTTCCGGGATTTTCTTGCTCCTCGGTGTTGATCTGGCTTTGGCGGATCGGTAACTACCTACTACTAATCGGGAATGTCCGGCTCCACCAGTTTGGCAAGAAATGCCAGGGATTCCTGCCAGCCAAGATAGCAGGCGTCGGCTGGCACAGGGTCGGGAACACCTTCCTGGATAATGTTGAGTTCCGTGCCGACCGCGCCTTTTTTGAGAGAGACAGTCACGAACATCTGTCCGGAAAGATGTGGATCGTCAAAATCATCGCTGTAGCGGATCAATTCATAGGGGACCAGCTCAAGGTATTGTCCGCCGAATGAATGAACCCGACCGGTGGAAAAATTGGTGAAGGACATTTTGAAGGTCCCGCCAATCTTGACGTCCATGTGATGGACCTTGCCGGTATAGCCGTTGGGCGGAACCCACCTGGCCACGGCATCGGCATCAAGAAAGGCTTTGTATATTTTTTCTGGGGTCGAGCGAAATACGCGATGCAAGCGGATTGTGTTCGGCATGGATCATCACCTTTCTGCCTATCGTGGGGATGTTTAGATCAGCATCTTTCTTCTTCCGTTGTTAAATCAAGGCCTGGAAAGAGAAAAATCAGCTTGCTTCCTTAGCTTTGTCAGCGTGGATTTATATCCGAATTGACAGGGGGAATTTCTTGAGTTGAAAGGGTCGATTCCTGGATGAAACTTCCCCCTGGCCGTGATTCATTGCGATTCTCCAGCCAGGGGGATGACGGTCAACCGGTCTGCTACGGTCACGTCAATTCATCCGTCCCGGTTTCTCGGGGAGCCATGCTTCAGCTGAAAGCCCGACCTCAGGCCTCATAACGCTTTGCGACGGCTGCCCAATTGATGACATTGAAAAAGGCCCCGACGTAATCGGGACGCCGGTTTTGGTATTTCAGATAGTAGGCGTGTTCCCAGACGTCGAGGCCGAGCAGCGGTTTATTGCCGGTCATCAACGGGCTGTCCTGATTGGGCGTACTCTCGACCACCAATTTTCCGGCCGGATTCAGGCTTAACCAGGCCCAGCCGCTGCCAAAACGGCCGAGGGCGGCCTGAGAAAAATCCTCCTTGAACTTGGCAAACCCACCCAGCTCTTTGTCAATGGCTGCGGCCAGCGCGCCGCTTGGCTCACCGCCGCCCTGGGGGCTCATCAGGGTCCAGAACAGGCTGTGATTAGCATGCCCTCCGCCATTGTTGCGTACGGCGGTGCGGACTGCTTCCGGGACCTCGTTCAGGCGTTGCATAAGGGTATCGACCGGTAATTCTGCCAACGATGAGTCTTTGAGAGCGTCATTCAGTTTATTGATATAAGCCTGATGGTGTTTGGTGTGGTGGATTTCCATGGTATGAGCATCAATGTGCGGCTCCAGAGCGTCGTAACTGTACGGTAGCTCGGGTAATGTGTAAGCCATAAAACAACTCCTTGGATGTGTACACGAGAGTTACTTTCGACCTGAAGGTGGTGGGTGTAGGACCTTTTCATCTTCAAGTCGGTTAACTCTGTGACTGCGGTTTACGAATCGGGCTCACCGGCGCGCTGGTGGCGGCCGGTTGTACTTCCGGCGGCTGATGCTGGCATCAGCGTTACGCTTTAATATATTACCTTTTTGGTCATATTAAAAGGGGGAGGGCAATTTTTCGGTGTTTTTAAACTGCCGTAACCGCATATCAATCGCTTCAGTTCGGACTGGTTGATCCGGCCGGGCTCGGTTACATAATCAAGGGAGGATTGCTGACGGGTGCTTTTAGCAACTTGGCGAGTATTTTGAGTCCGGTGATGACCCGATCTCTGGCTGGCTCATGGCTCAGGCTGATGCGCACCGCATTCGGTTTAAGCCGGTCGTCCGCTGCGAAAGCGGCTCCTTCGATCAATTTGACCCCCTGCTGCGTCGCTTCGGCGCAAAATCGATCAGGATACCAGCCGGTGGGGAGGGGCAACCAGACATGGAACCCTTCCGGATCCGCCTGCATGTCGTGTCCGGCCAGAATGGTTCGGGCCAACTCCTGGCGCGCGACCGCTTCTTTGCGTTGGGCTTCGGTTAATGCGTTGGCCGTGCCGTCGAAGATCCAGCGGGCGGCGATCTCGACCATCAGTGGTGGAGGCATCCAGCAACTGATCGTTACCGCATGGCGGAGGGCGGCGACCAGACCTGGCGGGGCGTGTAGAAAAGCCACCCTTAACCCAGGCGAGAGGCACTTCGAGGTGCTGCTGATGTAGATGGTGTGCTGCGGCACCAGCCGGGCAATGGGGAGCCTGGGGGACGCTTTGAGGGGCGCGTAGACATCATCCTCAATGATCAGCAGTTGATATTTCCTGGCGATCGCGGCGATGGCTGTCCGGCGTGCTTCGCTCATGGTCGCGGTGGTCGGGGTCTGGATCGTCGGGGTCAGGTACAGAATCTTAACCGCGCGCCGCTGACAGGCTTCCTCCAGGGCATCAGGGGACAGCCCATCGCTATCCATTGCCACAGGGCAAAGCTTGAGCCCCAAGTGCTCGGCCATGGTCCGAATCGGGGAATAGGTGAACTCTTCCGTCAGCAGAACATCTCCGGGACAGGTCAAGGCCAGCAACGCGGCGAGAATCCCGTGTTGCGCACCACAGGAGATGACAATCTCTTCCTTGGGCGCAATGATCCCTGTTTGGCGCAACCAGGCTGCCCCTGCAGCAAGGTGATGGGAGAGTCCGGTTTCGGTTTGATAGTCGAGAAACACCTGCAGCCCCGAGGTGCCCCCCAGTTCAGAGAGGGTCTGCGCCAGATGGTCCGCGGCGGCCCCGGCAAATGGCAGGTTGTGGGAAAAGTCAATCGGTCCATCGCTGGGGCGGTGTAAATCGGCTGATTTTCCTGCGGAGAGTCCCCCCTGCGGGCTGCGCACATAGGTCCCGCGACCGACCTCTCCCCGTAATAAGCCGCGTCTTACCCCTTCCGCGTAGGCGCGGCTGGTGGTGTTCGGCGAAACGCCCAACGCATAGGCGAGAAGACGATGGGGGGGTAAGCGGGTTCCCGGGCGCAGGATGCCGGAGCTGATGTCATCGGCGATCGCAGCGATGATTTGACTGTACCTGGGGCCGGTCCTGCCGGTCAGATTTGGGGTCCAAATTGCCATCAGTGCAATAAGCTCCTTGGCTCGAAAATATTAGGGATGCAATTATCTTATTGCACCATAGCAATGAGGTCAATTGTCATTTTCCTGGAGGTTTCTTATGAAAAAATCAACAGCCGGTGTCGGTATCCTTTTGTCCTTTTTCTGTCTTCTGCTGCTGGGAATCATGCCGATTATCTGTAACAGCCGGCCGGACCGAGGCAGCGCCCTGGGGTTTGCCTTTATTTTGTCCCTGTGGCAGTTGCTGTTTGCGCTGCCGTTGTTCCTGCATGAATTGCAAGGCGGTGCCCGTGGCGTTTTCGGGGATGCGGTTTCTGGCCGGGTTCTGGTCCGGCTGGGCATTGTGAATGTGCTGACCGGGTTCATGTTTGGTCTGGCAACCTGGTTCTATGTCGTATCTATTGAGCGGGCCGGTGCCGTCAATGCCGCGATTGCCATCCAGGCTTATCCTTTGTTTGCGCTGCTGGTGGAAATGGTTTTGCTGAGGCAGAAGAAGAGCCCGCGGCAACTCACCCTCACCGGAATTTTAGTGGTGGCGCTCTATTATCTCGGTACCGGTGGCCGGTGGCGGATTGAAGGGCTGTCGGTGTGGTTCCTGCTGGCGCTATGTATTCCTTTACTATGGGCGATTGCCCATGTCTTGATCAGGGAAGAACTGCTCACTCAGCCGATTTCTCCGGCCCAAGTGACATTTTTCCGGGTGCTGCTATCAACTGTTTTTCTGGGAGGACTGCTGAGCCTGTCCGAACCGGGGGCTTTGAGAATTCTATTCGATGTGGAGCTGCTGCCGTATGGAGCCGCAATGGGGTTTTGTTACTTCTTGGAACTGATCATCTGGTTTCATGCGGTGCGGCATATTGAAGTTTCTCTGGCCAGTTCCATCACAACTCCCTGGCCTGCTGTGACCATGCTGCTGGCGGTCATTTTTCTGAATGAAACCATCGCTCCTTATCAGCTTGTCGCATTCTGTTTTGTCGGGGGCTGTATTTATCTGTTATTAACCGCGGCTGCAGGGAAAGCACGCAGCAGGGATCGGGCGCTTGACACGCGGCCAACCATCGACAGATCCAGCGGAAACTAGTGTTCTGTGCGGATTGTTCTGTCGTCCAATTCTGATCCCTTTTGCTGCTGTCCACGTTCTGTCTTCTCGACTTGGCTTTGACCAGGCCTGCGGCGGCACGCCTTAGCAGCAGAAAAAATAACTCATATTTTATAGGAAGTTACTCGCCAAACAGGACACGGGCAGGATACTGAAAAGCGGCCTGCCGAACCCATGGATGGGCGATTACAATCGATGACGATTGTCCAATCCCTTGCTTGAGGAAGGGAGAGAAAATTGCATCTTTCTCTCCCGAGTTGAAAAAAAGGCCAGGGACGGACTTTGTCAACAATGGGTTAGGCCATAGGAAGTTGATAGAGTTCCAGTTCAGGCCGGGCTTTCTCCAAGGTGAAGTTGTGCAGTATCTGCTGCAGCTGCTGGGCCTGGCTGGACAGTTCTTCAGCGGCAGCGGCACTTTCTTCGGCACTGGCGGTATTCTCCTGGGTAACTTGATCGATCTGGGTCAGCCCCATGGTAATTTGGCTGATCCCCTGGGACTGTTCGTTGGAGGCGCTGGAAATATCTTTCAGGATCCGGGCGACTTCCGTTGCCCGATGGGTGATATCCTGCAAGCTGGTTTCGGTTTCTCTGGCGATACCGACCCCTTTAGCTGCCAGATGGATGGATTCTTCGATCAGCTCGGTGGTTTCCTCTGCGGCCTTGGCGCTACGCGCAGCCAGATTACGAACCTCTTCTGCAACAACGGCAAACCCTTTGCCATGTTGTCCGGCACGGGCTGCTTCTACCGCCGCATTCAAGGCGAGCAGGTTGGTCTGAAAGGCGATCTCATCGATAACTTTGATAATCTTGCCGATGTTTTGACTGGCCTGGTTGATCGCGGCCATGGAATGACCCATTTCAGCCATTTTGGCGTTCCCGGTCTCGGCAGCCTGTTGCGTTTCTGCCGACAGCTGATTGGCATTGGCGGAGTTCTCGGCATTGATCCTTATTTGTTCTGCCATCTGGTTCATGGAGGCAGTGATCTGTTCCATGGAACTTGCCGATTCCGTCGCGCCTTGCGACAGCGATTGGCTGGCATCAGAGACCTGTCCAGCGCCAGCGGCGATCTGTTCGCCGGCTGATTGGATTTCTGCCATGATCTGTTGCAAAGACAGCCGCATATCTTTTAAAGCAATACCCAGCTGGTCATTAAGCGAGGCGGGTTTGATCTCTGTGGTCAAGTCCCCCGTAGCAATTTTGTCGGCCGCCAGGGCCAGGGAACTCAGCCGGGCGGTCATTGCATCCAGGGTTTTCGCGAGGGTGCCGATTTCATCGGTCTGGCTCAGGTTGAGGCGCTGATCAAACTCGCCGCGGAGAATATGTTCTGCCAGGTTAACGCCTTTATGGACCGGTTCGGTAATGGTGCGCGAGATATACAGTCCCAGACCGATGGCCACGATGATGGCAACGGCCAGCATGGTAATGACCGTTCTCACCACCGCGCGGTAGAGGGTGCGTGCGGTGGTGGTCGTTTGGGTAATCATCTGTTCATTCTGGGTCTGGAGTTGGTCCAGACTGTCTCTTAAGGTCTCAAAGTCTCGGGCGGCTTTGCCGTGACTCAGGGCGATAGCCGCAGTGCAATCCTGATCGGTTCCTCTTTCCTGATAAGAAATAATCTGATTCGTGCTGTTTTCCCAGATTTTCCAGTCGGCAAAGAATTTTGCGGACAGCTCATGTCCTTTGGTGGTTTTTAACAAGTCCGATGCTTTGCGAAAGCGGTCCAGAGCCTCTTGCTTATTCGTAAAGAAATCTTCTTTTAAGCGGGCCAGCGTCTGCTGATCGTGGGAGCTGAGCAACATGGATCTTTCAGCGACCAAGGCCTGTTGCAGGTCGCGGTCTGCAGAGGTGAGCATGTCGGTGACGACCAGGCGGGTATGCAGGGTATCTTCAAGGAGCTTATCAAGCGTATTGATGCCATGATAACCGGTCGTAGCAACGACAACAATGAGCAGAATCATCACTGCAAATCCGCACAACAGTTTCATCCCGATTTGAAGATTCTTGAACCATTTCATTTAAAGACTCCACAGAAAAATAGGCTTTTTATCTGGAGCGGTCCGGCAGCGGTTTTTTCCCGCGGTCATCGACCGGCTGGTTACTTATGAGCAGTCCCTGTTTGTCTGAGCCCGCTGCTCTGGAATGATCCCGATACCTGGCCGCACGGAATGCTGTGTAAGGGGGATCCGGGATTGGTTTCTTTTCGATGTGGATATTTCTGCAAGCAAAGTTTGTCTTGATTTGGTAGAGCCGGCGAATGCTTTGTTAGGATATTCTGAATATACTTATTTGCAACAAGCTATCTCCTGAAAGAGACTCAGGATTTTCCTGATGCCGGTTGCGGGAAAAACTGATTCCGGGCCAAAAATAAACATGAAGCTTCTCCGGGCGGTCAGGAAGAAGGGCGAAAGATCAAGGATCAGGGCTGAATGAGGTTCAGGCGAATTGCATAGCGGGTGAGGTCAGCCAAGTTATGCAATTCGAGTTTGATCATCAGATTTCTGCGGTGAGACTCGACGGTTTTTGGGCTGATGCATAAATCTTCGGCAATTGTTTTGACGTTGTTGCCCAGAGCAAGCAGGCAAAGAATTTCTGTTTCACGGTGGGATAAGGACGTCTGGGCGGGTTTGTAATAGGTGCGAGCGAGTTGGGAGCTGAGTTGCGGGGAAATATACTCTTTTCCTTGCAGGACTGTTTGAACTGCTTGAAGCAAATCCTCAAAACTATCATTCTTGAGGACAAAAGCATCTGCTCCGGCCCTGAACATTTCACTGACTATATAAATGTCGGAAGACCTTGACAGCGCAACAATTTTCACTTCAGGGCAGATTTTTTTGAGTTGAGTGGCGATATCAATGTCACCAAAGGTCGACATATTGATGTCCATAACAATGACATCTAAAAAATAAGTTTTGGTTTTTTCTATAGCATCAAGGCTATTGTAGGAAATCTTGACAATATAGTCGGAAATTTTACTGAACAGGCTCTCGATACCTTGGCAGATGATCTTGTGATCATCGACTAAAAGAATATTAACCATTTTGTTTTTCCAGATTTTTACAAAAATATTTTAGAACATAACTATTTTATTATTTTTCAGATAGTTGCAGTTAATTCGATGGCGCTTCGCGGGCAAAATAATGACAACGAAAGACTTTCAGATTGTTGAAAAAGCCCATCCCTGGCCTTTTTCAAGCCCGGTGGGAAAAAGCGCGGTTTCCTCCACCTTACACAATAATTTAGAAAGGCGTCATTACTTTTGATCGCCCGTCCATGGGCTCGGCAGGCTGTTTTATAACAGGCTGCTATCGTTCCGATAACGCTGGAAAATTTAAATTAGATCTACTGATTTGTTGATATTTATAACGAGTTTCCATCCGGCAACGGCTGTTTTCCGCTGTAGCAGCGTCAATCTGCAGGCTTACTTGTGCGACGTACCGGTGTCCGCCTTCGCGCAAGCCCTTGATGTCCTTGCCACAACGGAAAACTGTTCGTTTCCAATCTGAAAACTTCATTAGTTGCGATCCCGTGTTTCCGGACCGCAACTAATGAAAAATGCCAATCATAGCACTTTTTTTCAGAGAAATGGGCTGGAAATCGCCAATTTACGCAACAAAATGACAAGGAATGAAATATTTATAAAATAAAGGTTCTTTCTTCCTAGCGTGACCAGTGAACAAGTTTTTGGAAACTTTTTTCAGGGGAGGCGAACAGGCTGGGCGGTTTTTTTGAAAACATCCCTCTTAAATTCGAGCAGGCTGTTTTTCACCAGCCTGCTCGAAACCGGGAACCAGTCGGGATGGGATTAACACGAGACCTTGATCTCATTGGCGACCGCAGTGGCTTTGGCCCTTGCTTTGTCGACATCTTCTGCCCGGGCCAGGGCCACTCCCAGCCGCCTTTTGCCGACAATCTCCGGTTTACCGAACAGGCGCAGTTGCGTATCCGGGCGCTGCAGCGCTGCTGATAGGTTGCCGTACTGCACCTGAGTCGAGTTGCCGGATGCCAGTACCACGGCCGAAGCCGCCGGGCCATGCAGAACGATATTGGGGATCGGCAGGCCGAGGATGGCGCGGACGTGCAGCGCGAATTCGGACAGATCCTGAGAGATCAGGGTGACCAGCCCGGTATCGTGCGGCCGGGGGGAGACTTCACTGAAGATGACCGCATCTCCTTTGATAAACAGTTCCACCCCGAACAGCCCACGGCCGCCCAGTTCGTCCGTGACCGCTCTGGCAATGTCCTGGGCACGCTCCAGGGCCAGTTGACTCATGGCCTGCGGCTGCCAGGATTCCTGGTAATCACCGTCTTCCTGACGATGACCGATAGGAGCACAGAAACTGGTGGTGATCCGGCCGGCGGCATCATTGTGGCGGATGGTCAGCAGGGTGATTTCAAAATCGAAATCGACAAACCCTTCCACGATAACCTTGCCTTTTCCGGCGCGGCCGCCTTCCTGGGCATAATCCCATGCCGCTTCAATCGCTTCTCTGGTTTTGACCAGGCTTTGCCCTTTTCCCGAAGAACTCATGATTGGTTTGACCAGGCAGGGGAGGCCGATGGCAGCGACTGCTGCGCGATATTCGTCCCGGCTTGCGGCAAAGCGATAGTTGGAGGTCGGCAGGCCCAGGGTTTCTGAAGCTAGACGGCGGATTCCTTCACGGTTCATGGTCAACTGAGTGGCCCGGGCGGTGGGGACCACGTTGAATCCTTCCTGCTCCAGTTCGGCCAGGGTGGCGGTGGCAATGGCTTCAATTTCCGGGACGATGTAGTGCGGCTGTTCCTGCTCGATAACCGCGCGCAAGGCCGCTCCATCCAGCATCGAAATAACATGGGAACGATCCGCAACCTGCATGGCTGGCGCATGTTCATAGCGATCGACGGCGATCACCTCGCAGCCGAGGCGTTGCAGTTCAATGGCAACTTCCTTGCCAAGTTCGCCCGCACCGCAGAGCAGCACGCGGGTGGCCGTGGACGAGAAGGGCGTTCCTAATGTGGTCATAATATGATTCCTGTCTGATGATGTCCCTTAGCAAGGGTGGGACTGCCGATATTATCCGGGTTAGATGCTGGTTTGAGAAACTGCTGATTTTGGAATGGTAAGGTTTTAAACGATAAATCGCAGGAATTCAATCCCTTGAGGAGGAAAATAAATCGGTGCTGAACGGTCAGTGGCAAGTCTTCGGGAGTGCGTTTTAGCCGGTCGGGCTACCGGTTTTATTGTTCCAGTACGCTCGTTCAAAACTATATGGACTTTTAGTCCAAGCCTTTCTGGCTCTATGAATTGATTCCTTCCCCCTTGATTGGGGAAGGTTAGGATGGAGGGGAGGGACTTTCAGTCCCGTCAAAGCCTACGCACTTTCAGTGCATAGTGGTTTATTCCCTGGTCGCCCGAACAGCAACCCCGAATCACTTAAACGCAACCGAGACAGGCTGCTGCGTAAGAATGGATTTTTTCTAAGATGGCGGCAATGCCGTTGGCCCGGTCCGTGGAAAGCACATCCATTAACCCAGCTCGTTCCAAAAGGTAGAAGTCGGCGTTAACGATCTCCTGCGCGTGGCGGCCGGAATAGACCGTCACCATGATGGCCAGAATGCCGCGGACGATCAGGGTGTCACTGTCTCCTTGCAGCTCGACTTTGCCATTGCGGCAATGCAACTCCAGCCAGACTTGGGATTGGCAGCCGGTGACCAGGTTGGCAACCGATTTGTGTTCCTCTGTCAGCCTGGGCAGGGTGGTTGCCAACTCGGTCAGATAGGCGAACTTGGTGAAACTGTCTTCCAGCTCCTCGAAATCGGCAATAATCTTGTCCTGTAGGTCGTTTATGGTCATGGTTTGGATTCCTGTCGGCGCAGCACGTCGATGACTCGCGTTACCGAGTCAACCAGACTGTCGATCTCTGCCCTGCTGTTGTAAAAGGCCGGTGAAACCCGCACCGCACCGCTTAAGCCGAGTTCCCCGAATAACGGCTGGGCGCAGTGCTGGCCGGAGCGTACGGCGATGCCGAGTTTGTCCAGCAGCATGGCGATGTCGTAAGGGTGGAGGTTGTCGACATTGAAACTGATCACCCCGGCCCGCCGCTGCGGCTGGCCAAGAATGTGCAAATTCGCAATGGTGCTGAGACGGGCGCAGCAGTAATCGGTCAGGTCCTGTTCGACCCGCTGAACCGCGTCTCGGCCCAGACTGTTCAGATAGCGCAGGGCGGCGGCCAGGGCCACGGCTCCGGCACAGTTGGGCGTTCCGGCCTCAAAGGTATGGGGCAGGTCTTCGGCAACCGCCTGTTGCAGGTCGACTTTGGCCATCATGCCGCCGCCGAAACGGGTCGGTTGCAGTTGGCGGAGCAGGTTTTCCTTGGCATACAAAACCCCGATTCCGGCGGGTGCCAGGACTTTATGGCCGGAAAAACAGAAAAAGTCGCAATCCAGCTGTTGGACATCGATGATTTCATGACGAATGCTCTGCGCGCCGTCCACCAGCACGGGGATGTCCCGCTGATGAGCCAGCTTGATGATGGTTTCAAGAGGGTTGACGGTGCCGAGCACATTGGAGACCTGGGTCACGGCCACCAGGCGGGTTTTTTCGCTGAGCAGCTCGGTAAAGCGGTCCAGGCGCAGATCACCGTTTTCATCCAGCGGAATAACTTTGAGTCTGGCACCTTGTCTGCGACACAACATCTGCCAGGGAACCCAGTTGGAGTGATGTTCCATGGCGGAGACAATGATCTCATCGCCCGGCTTCAGGAAGGCATCGCCAAAGGAGGCGGCAACAAGGTTGATGGCATCAGTTGTGCCCGAGCAAAGGACAATTTCGCACGGATTGCGCGCGTTGATGAACGCACCAATCTCGGCACGGGCCAGCTCCCGGTGGGCGGTGGCCTTGGCACCGAGGGCGTAAATACCCCGGTGGGGGTTGGCATTGTCATGGCGATAATGGTTTTGCAGGGCGTCGAGGACCGTAGTGGGCAACTGGGTGGTGGCTGCGTTGTCCAGGTAGATCAGCGGTCGGCCGTACACTGTTTCCTGCAGGATCGGAAAATCCCTGCGTATCTGTTCCACATCTATTGACATGAGGAGCTCCGCAAGAAGGTCTGAGCGACAGGATCCGCAGCCTTCTTGGAAGGCTGCGGATCCTGGTTACGCTTAACGCAGTTTGGCCAGGACAGCTGTGGTCAGGTCGGTGATGGTCTTAATGCGCACGCTTTCCTGTTCCGGGATGGAAATGTTCAATTCCCGTTCCAGGGCCATGAGCAGCAACACTTTCTTGCTGAATACCGAAGAGCTGCCGGTACAGGTCTGCGACAGATCGAGCCCTTTTAATTCGGCCGGCGCGACCGCCAGGGTCTTGGCCAGGCTGATCGCCGCCAGTTCCTGCAGGCTTTCGCTCTGACAGTCTTCTTCCTCAAGAAGAAACCGGCTTTTAAGGTAGTTGCGCAGATGAAAGAACAACGTCTCCTGGTTCAGTTCCGGCAGGGCTTTTATCGCAGCGATTTGCTCAGCCGCCTGGTTCTTGGAGTCTAAGAGTTTTTCCTTAAGCGCTGTTGCCAACATGATTCCGCTCCTGTCGGGATTCTTACTTCACCAAACCGTCATCCATCGGGCTCACTGGCTCAGGCGGCCACAATCTCCATCCCCAGCAGTTCGCCGAGGGCGATCAGGTCGTCAAGGTGATCGCCATAGACCAGTGGCACATGGTTGCCGAAAGCGACCTGTTTGTTAAAGAAGTCTTTGTCGCTTTTCACGGTGAAGAAGACCCCTTCGCTGCAGTTTTTATCGGTGTAGCCCACGCCGCCGACGATGGTCCCTTTGGCTACGAACAGTTTGCTGCAGGTCGGGTCGAAGCGGCACATGGTGATGGTCTGGCCGATATCCTTTTTGAAGTCGTAACGGATGGTGGCTCCAAATTCGGCGTCGCGGGCAAAGGCGCGCAGGGCATAGGAGGATTCGGCACTGTCAAAACCCTTCATCTTGCGGTTGGGAACCGAATGGAAGGTCAGCATGACATTCTCCTGCTCGCCGAGATCCGGGATATCCTGTTCCTGCGATTGGTCCGCTTTGAAGAAGGTTGGCCGCACATTAACCCGTTTGCCATTTTTCAGCAGGGTCGGAAAGGTATTGCCCATGTACGGGGCGGCGTTGGCCAGGTTCATCAGAACCACCATGGAAATCAGGGCAGGGATGTCATACTCACAGGCCGATGGAATCCCTTCTTCATTGAGCATGGAATGGATAAAGCAAGGGGTGATCTTTTCCTGGTTCAGGCGCCGCGTCGCACAGGCGTCCGGGCAGGGCATGGAAAAGGCGTTGCACTCGTTGTGATCCAGGAACTTTTTGACTGTCGCATAGGCCATGACCGAGCGCAGCACATTCTCCCGGGTCATATCGCATTCGACCGCACCGGCAATCATTTTATCCGTCAGCGCGTTGATCTCTGCCATTTCGGCGTCGGTGGGGTTGAGACCGTTCACCCCGGGGGTGGTATGGTTACTGTCCGCGGCAACGTGCCGGGTCTGGTCAAGGAGCTCATGGACATCGACATAGCGGAATTTGACGCCGAGAACATCGCTCACTTTTTCCAGGGACAGGAATGAATCAAGGGCACTCAGGGAAATATTGGAATTTCCGCGCGGGGCAAGCAGGATTTTGGTCTGTTGCAGCGCTTTACGGACGCGCAGGAGTTTCAGTTTTTCCACCGTGTCTTCCCAACACATGGTGGGGTAGGCTTCCAGGCCGCGAGCGAGGATCGGTGCGGCGGTGCAAGTGATATGCAGGGCGTTTTCCGCGAACATCACCGGTTTTTTGTAGCGTTGGGCAAATTCAATGATGACATCGAAACCGCGCCCGGCCTGACCGAACAGATAGATATCGACCTCTTCCACATGGCCGGCTATTTTCGCCAGCATTTCATCGGTGACCGCGAATTCCTCGTTGCGGTCAATGAAGACCGGTTCCAGCAGGTTGACTTCCTTGGCGACATAGGTTTCCACATCGGCAAGAAAAGCGGCATAAATTTCCTGATTGATTTTGAGATCAAAATCCTTGGTCAGCCCGACTCCGCTACCGAAGCGGCAGGGTCCTTCGAAAACGTAGTCATGGTGCATGGCTACAAAGACCGGTTTGACATTCAACTTTACATCTAACGTCCGTTCGATCGACATAAACAACACTCCTTTTGTGTGATGGCTGGTCATCCAGCTGGTTTTGTCGTCCTTGGCCTGGTATATTATCGAATGCAACACTGAATTCAGTACTGAATTCAGTGTTGCATTCGAAGTATGCGAAGTCAAGAAATTTTCGAGCTATATGGGATATGTCGGGTCGGTAACAATCTGTTTCCGAGATGGAAAATGCGCAGGCGGACGGGAAAATCCGCGCCAAGAGGGCCTGTCCTTGCGGCTTACTGAAAATTATTATATAAACCGCAGGCAGCTGTTTGTTCTTTTATGCCATCGGCAGGAAGGAAAACAGGAGGCTGCAGACAAGGAGAAGTGAATGCAGAAAGACTCGCTAGAAGTTCAAACCTATCTCAAAATCAGGAACATGATGCTCAACTTCGAACTGATCCCCGGCCAGCGGTTGGTGATCAGCGAGTTAGCCGAGCAACTCGGGGTCAGCCGTACTCCGGTGAAGATTGCGGTGATCATGCTGTACAAGGAGGGGTACCTCGATTATTTGGCCCGCAAAAGTTATTATATGGTCCATCAACTCACCAAAGAGGAGCATGATCAGTTGCATGATTTCCGGCGTTTTCTGGAACTCGGTGCAGCAGAAAAGGCCATCATCAACATCACCCCGGAAAGCCTGCAGGAGATGGAGCACCGGGCTCAGGTCATCAGGGAGACTGCTGCGTCGGACGATCATCGCCTGCGCTTCACTCTGGAACTGAATTTTCATTCATTGATTCTTGAACTCAGTGAAAACCGGTATATCCTGGACACCTTCCATGACACCTTTCAGCGGTTTTTTATGCGCCGCCACATCAGCCGTCACTACGGTGCTCGCTACGAAGAGTTTTTGAATGAGCACGATGCCATTGTTGAGGCTTTCCGCAGTGAAGATATCGTCCGGGTCCGCGAGGCCCTGCTTGAGCATATCAACAACGGCAAAGAGTTTATTGATTCCATCTATTTCTGATCTCCGGTTCCCGCCGACAGATGCCCAATAAAACATGATGAGTAAAGATCCGTTGCCATTCTCTGGCGCTGAAGTTTTTCCAGAGTACTGACAATAGGAGACAACCCTGGTTATCTAGTTTCCATACGGAAACGGCTTTTTTCCGCTGTGGCAGCGTCAATCTACCGGCTGACTTGTGCGGCGTAACGGTGTAGGCTTCCGTGCAAGCCCTTGATTTTCTTGCCACAACGGAAAACTGCTCGTTTTCGATCTGAAAACTTAACCGGTTCCCTCCGGACATTCCGGATGGCAACGGGCTAATCTGGAAGCTTGGTTTGTTTCGATATCTATGAAATTAAATTGACAAGAATTGAATGTGCATATATTTTTGTTTCGATGTTTGTCGAATCAGGAGGTCTGAATGAACACCGAGCAAAGTATTTCCATCATGAAAGCCCTGGCCGACAAATCGCGCCTGGCTATCGTCAATTCGCTGCTGGAGCAGCCCCAGTATGTCGAAGAGATTGCCAGACGGCACGCCCTGGCCCCTTCGACCGTCTCCTTTCATCTGAAAAAGCTGGAAAAAGCTGGAATCATCAGCAGCAGAAAAGAGCAGTACTACGTGGTCGTCGAGGTCAACCATGAAATTTTAGAGAAACCCCTCAGGGAGATTGTCGCTTCGGCAGCATCGACGAGCAGGGATCTGCAGGATCAACGCATGGATAGTTTTCACCGCAAGGTCCTGGCAAGTTTCTTCAAGGAAGGCATTCTTGAAAAGCTTCCGGCCCAGCATAAAAAAAGACTGATCGTTCTGGAACAGTTCGCATTGCGCTTTGAGCCTGGACGGCGCTACAGCGAACTGGAAGTGACTAATCTGATCAGGCCGCTTTATGATGATTACTGCACCATTAGGCGTCTGCTTGTCGATGAAGGGTTGATTTGTCGGGAAGCGGACCAATACTGGCGGGACATACAGCATTCTCAGATAACTGAAAACGGGGTCATTATGGAATCATCAAAACCACAACGAAGCGAAGATAAACGCGCCCGGCTCAAGCGAGAGTACAAAGAGAGTCGGCCCTCTCTGGGGATTTTTCAGATTCGCAACAAGGTGAACGGTAAGGTTTATCTGGGTAGCAGCAACAATCTTGAGGCTGAGCGGAAAAGCCGGCAATTTCAGATCAAGATGGGAAAGATCGTCTTTAATCGCGAACTGCAAAACGACCTTGTGCAATTTGGTGCCGATCAATTTGAGTTCAGTGTTCTGGATACCCTTCGCGAGGAGGGAAACGGAGAGAATCCTCAGCGTGCCCTGCAAAAGTTGAAGCTGCAATGGTTGGCGAAACTTCAGCCATTTGGTGAAAAAGGTTACAACAGCCGCAAGGGGTTTGAGCGGGAAAAGAATTCACTAACACCCTGAGATGATTTCAGAGCCAAACATTTTCTCAGTCCCCATTCTTCCGCAAAAACATTGATAAGAAACTGGCCGATAGCCCCACTGTCGGCAACACCTTTCCTTTTTTTAAAAAATACAACCAATCTTTGCTAACGGCCCTGGGCCGCTGCCCCAGCTTATTTGATCCTGTTCAAAGCAGATGCAGGAGCTTTCGGGTACCGAGTGGAAGCCCGCGAGGGTGGTCGCGGTAAGGCGCTTTTCCGATGGCAGTCATCTTCACGAGCCCGGATGTGGGGAGGTCAATGCTGTCGAAACGAATGAAATAATGAAATTTCCCTGGCTGCTGCTGACGACATTATCGTTGCTCAGTTGGCGGGGACATTTTTTAAGCTGGAGCTGACGGAGAAGTATGAGAATAATGTTAGAAATTAATGTTTGCCAATATTAAACTTGATTTTCTTTCCATTTCTCGAATACCTTATTTGTGTTTCCTAATTTTTATTAATGGGGGGGTGAGAAATGGAAGGTTCCTATGCTTAAAAATTTGAACTTAAGGAATAAAATACTTTTTCCGACATTGATCACTGTCACAGTGTCGCTTTTTCTTGTTTCCGGTTTGTTTATTTCTTGGATGGGTTCGTCTGCAATAAAGGAAGCCAAGCTTCTGGCGCTGGAAACTGCTGAGCACAATGCGTATAAAGTCAAAGATTTTATTAATCCGATTATGGACCAGGCCAAAGCTCTTGCCGGTGTTTATGAAGCTGCAATCAAGAATGACCAGATGTTGAGTCGCGATACGTTTGATAGGTTTCAGTTGGGAATTCTTGAGCGGGAGTCAACATTTCTGGGGATATGGACAGTTTTTGAACCGAATGCTCTGGATGGAAAGGATAAAGAATTTCAAAATTCAAACAAGCATCATGATGAAAGCGGACGCTATGAGCCTTACTTTTTTCGTACTGCTGGTGGCGGGATTGACTCACGGCCTTGCGGAAATGCAGAAAACAGTTTGTGGTATACCGTCCCCCGCGACACAAAAAAGGATTATTTGACCGCGCCCTATTCTTATGACGTCGACGGTAAAATGATTCTCGGTATTGATTCCTGCATTCCGATTATTGTTAATGGTAAATTCTATGGAGTCACAGGGATCGACTATGAAGTGACGGCTTTTGTCAAATTGGCGCGATCCATTACTCCCTTTGAAACAGGACAAGCCTATATTGTTGCTGATGATGGCCAATTTGTCGGGCACCCGGCGGATGGCATGATTGGTAAAAAACTCACCGATGGATTTGGGAGAGCTCAGGCAGATGAGATATCAGGAGCCATTAAAAAAGGTGAGATTTTTCAGCAGAATATCGCTGGAAACGATGGAGAATATTTCCGTATTTTTGTTCCTATTCCGGTCACCGCCACTCAAAATTGGGCTCTCGGCGTTGATATCCCACTGAATAAAGTTCTGGCCGATGCAAATACCATATTCTGGCGAACCATCTGGATCAGTGGCGGTGTCATCATCGCCCTGGCGGCGATTCTTTTCTGGTTGGCAAATTCTATTGCCTCACCTTTGATTAAAGCAACTGATCTTGCAGATGATATCAAGCGTGGGAATTTGTCGAAGCGGCTGCAAATAAATTCCGGTGACGAAACTGGAGTGCTTGCATCTGCTCTCAATGAGATGGCAGACAGCTTGGAGAAAAAAGCGGGGTTGGCAAAGAATATTGCCGCCAATGACCTAACCGGTGATGTTGAAGTTGCTTCAACTGAGGATGTCCTCGGGTTGGCCTTAAAGCAGATGACGAAAAATTTAAATGATGTTCTTGGCGCAGTTCGCCAATCTGCGGTGGATGTCGACAGCTCTTCCGGCCAGGTTTCGGCAGCGAGTGAAGCATTGGCTCAGGGGGCGACAGAGCAGGCGGCAAGTCTCGAAGAAATTTCCAGCTCGCTCGCTGAGATGACGTCCCAGACAAAAGAGAATGCAAGCAATGCGGCCAAGGCCAACCGCATGGCGGGCGAGGTCAAAGGAAGTGCCGAAAAGAGTTGGCAGGATATGAGCGCCATGACCAAGTCCATGGCCGAAGTCAGTGATGTTTCAGGAGCTATCGCCAAGATTATCAAGGTTATTGATGAAATAGCATTCCAAACGAACCTCTTGGCTTTGAATGCGGCTGTTGAAGCCGCCCGGGCGGGGCAGCATGGAAAAGGTTTTGCTGTTGTTGCCGAGGAAGTGAGAAATCTGGCGAGTCGCAGTGCCAAAGCAGCGCAGGAAACAGCAATTTTAATTGAAGGATCAGTGGTTAAAGTCGGAAACACCAGTCAACTCGTGAACCAAGCGGCCAACAGCCTGGAAGAGGTGGTCAGCGCCATTGGAAATATGGCACAGTTGATTGGTTCCATTGCTGAAGCCTCGGAAGCGCAATCTTCTGGGCTGGTTGAAATCTCTGAGGCGCTGCATCAGGTCGATACGGTGACTCAGCAGAATACGGCCAGTGCAGAAGAAACTTCGGCCGCAGCGCAAGAACTTTCGAGCCAGGCTTCGGTGCTGAACAACCTTATCAGCGCTTTTCGTTTCCGGCAGTCTCAGGTTGACGCCCCTTTGGCAAAAATTGTTCCTCCTGCGGCGCGGGAAAAGACTGCTAAAGGGAGAATTGGGGATGATGGCGGCTGGCCAAACTGATTATTAATCTGGCTTCCATCTGGAAACGGCTTTTTCCACTGTCGAAGAGAGTCTTTTGCTCCACCGTGCTTGAAAGAGTCCCTGCTGGGGCCCGTTCAAGCACGGTGGCTTAGCTGTCTTCAGATTTTCAATGGGTCACACAGATGATCTGGTTGGTCCGCCGGGCGGCCGCAGGAATTGCACATATAGGCGGCTTGTTTCCTCATTGTATTGCACATGACGGTCGGTTTATCGTCCGTTCCACAATATTCGTCCTTATCCTCAATGGCCACTACATCACATACTTGTTCACCTGCCTTGGTGACCGCCCCACAAATGCCACACTTATACAGCTCTGCCATGTTCACTCCTGAAACTGGGAAAATTAGTTGAGCAGAAAGATGACTGTTTTGCTCTTTAATCTCAGTTTAAGAGGACTGGAAAGCCGAAGCAAGGGAGGGGGGGGATTTTCTCTCCTTATGCTCAGGACTGCCCCTAAAAAACGCACAAGCGTCGGCTAAGCCGGCAGCGGAATAACCAGAACCGGCCGACTTGAATAGCGCAGGACCTTTTCAGCGACACTGCCAAGCAGCGCATGTTCGATGAACCCGCGGCCGTGGGTTCCAAGCACGATAACATCGGCATTATTCTGATTGGCAACGGCAACAATCTCTGCCGCAGGCGTCCCGCAGACTACCTCTGCTCCGCTGAAGCGTTGCAGATCCTCAGGAAAATTAGCCAGTTCAGTGCGGGCGAAGTCATCGAGTTCCTGCTGCAGCTCTTGCTGTAATTTCTGATATTTTGATGTTTCCAGCTCTGCAATCATATCGTTGCCGGGTTGGTCCGAAAACAGGCTGCGGAAATAAGGGTCCAGGGGCTGCATGACATGCAGCAGCTGAATCTGGGCATTGTTGTGTCGGGCCAGCATCACGGCATGTTTAAAGGCCATGGTCGAATGAGCTGAAAAATCTGTTGCTACAAGGATTTTTTTATAAAGGGGTAACATCAGAATTCTCCTAATTATTTCATGTTGTTAAAAAACGATGTCGCTCAGGCGACGCCAAACAGTTCCAGGCAGGTCAAGGTGAGACTCCCGACCACCAACCACAGCACCACTCCCTGCAGCAGCGGGCGTACCCCGACTTTGCGCAACAATTCTCGGCTCAGGCCGGCACCAATCAGAAACAGCGTCACCACCAGTAGTTGCTTGGCGATCAGCGCCAGCCAATGCCATTCCACTGCAAATTGCGGAAGCACGGTGCGGATGGCCGCAGCCAGGATAAAGCCGATGATAAACAGCGGCACGCCTTTTTTGCCCGTGGCCCGGCTGCGCCAGGAAACGAACAGCACAAAGGGGGTGATCCACAGCGCCCGCGACAGTTTGACCGTGGTCCCCACCGCCAGGGCTTTGGCTCCGTAAACCGAGGCCGCGCCGACCACGCTGCTGGTATCGTGGATTGCCATTCCGGCCCAAGTGCCGAAAATGGTCTGGCTTAAATGCAGCTGATGGCCGATGACCGGGAACAGCAGCAGAGCGACTGCATTCAGAGTGAAGACGGTGGCCAGGGAAACTGCGATCTCATCATCTTCGGCTTTAAGGACCGGTGCCATGGCCGCAATAGCGCTCCCTCCGCAGATCGCCGTGCCGAAGGCCACCAGCGATGCCGTTCGTTTTTCGACTTTGAACAGTCGCCCCAGCGCGGTTCCCAGCAGTAGGGTAAAGCAGATGCCGAAAAAGGTGTAAATGATGGACGCCCGGCCCGTGGTCCAGACTTCACCGAGGCTCAGGCCGAAGCCCAGGCCGACCACTGAGAGCTGGAGCAGTTTTTTGCTGGCGGTAGCCGCCTGCTGCGGCCAGGGATTACCCAAAGCCATACTGAGAATGATTCCTGCCAGCAATGCGTAGGCCGCATCCATGAACGGGAACAGGCAGAGCAGCAGACAACAGAGAAAAAGAATTTTTACAGTCAGGGGATGACGCACAACAGCCTCCAAGTGAAGTTAAATCGTTGAACAGGGCCCATTTAATAGCAAGTTTGAGGCATAAATAAAATTTCATAATAATGATGAAAAATATCATTTTAATTGATATAAGGATTCATGGCCATTTCTTTACGACAATTACAGATTTTTGCCAAAGTCGCCGCTTTGGAGAGCGTGACCCGGGCCAGTGCCGAACTGCAGTTAACCCAATCGGCCGTCAGCATGGCCCTGGCAGAACTCGAACGCTATTCCGACGCGCCGCTCTTCAATCGTCATGGCAAGCGGCTGCACCTCAATGACCGGGGACGGCAATTTTTACCCATGGTCAAACAGTTGCTTACCCAGCAGCTTGAGATCGAAATGTTCCTCAACCAGTCGCTTCGCGAGCCGATCGGTATCCTTCAAGTCGGGGCCAGCACCACCATCGGCAATTACCTGATGCCGGGATTGATCGCCCGTTTCTGCCGCCAGCACAGTAAAGCGAAGATCCTGCTGCAAGTCGCCAATGCCTGGCAGATTGAGCAGGATGTGGAGAGCGGAAAGCTGGATATCGGGCTAATCGAAGGTTTTCTTCACACCGCCGGCCTGCATACCCGGAAATGGCGGGATGACGAACTGATCATTGTCACCGGGCCACAGCATCCCTGGGTTGAGACTGGAGTGATCGGCGACGACCAACTGCAACATGGGGAATGGGTCGTGCGGGAGAAAGGATCTGGCACCAGGGAAGTTTTCGAGCGCGCCATGCTAAAAAGGCAGCTGGCGTTTGCGGTCACTATCGAATTGGGCCATACCGAAGCGATCAAAAAGGCGGTCGAAGCAGGGACCGGCTGCGCTTGTCTGTCCCGACTGGCGGTACAGCGTGAACTGGACCATGGCTGGCTGGTGGAAATCGACTCTCCCCTGGATCTGAGCCGTGACCTGAGCATCCTCGCCAAGGAAAGTGTCCACCAGTCCGTCCTGTTGCGAACTTTTCTGGAGTCTCTGCGGGAGACAGACTAAACAGGGATTGTCCGGCGGCAGTTGTTCTTGACTGTCTTTCCGGTTGTTATATAGTTGTCATCTGGAAACCCTGGATGGCAATTATTAAGTTTTCAGATTGGAAACGAGCAGTTTTCCGTTGTGGCAAGGACATCAAGGGCTTGCGCGGAGGCGTACACCGCTACGCCGCACAAGTAAGCCGGTAGATTGACGCTGCTACAGCGGAAAAAAGCTGTTTCCAGCTGGAAACTATATAGTAAAGATCATCTTTAACAGACCAAGAGGTTTTATGTTGATGAACGTCATGGATATTGTGTCAATCAGTGCCGGCCAGGGGAGTCTCTTCGCGGCAGTCGATTGATCAGTGTTCTGCGCAATCCTGACAAATTTTTATCCGCTTCACTAACGGGCCGAGCTTTTTTGGCCTGTTCCCCTGCAGTTCTCTGATTGAGAATCTTCCACTACAGTTGCGTCCTGCGCCGGCAATACATCCTGTTTAAACCTGACAATTGTTGATTAACCACTGGTATTCCGTGCGCGTGGCCCATGTCTTGGTGTCACCCGCGCAGTTACAGACAGGAAGGATGCAATCAAATCATGAACGATACGCAAATTTCAGCTAATCAAGACAGCAATCAACGGCTTTTACAACTGGGCTGGAGCCCCCATTTTCAGGCTCAGCTGGATTCATCGCCCCGTGTTGATGGGACTCCGGCCAGAGTGGTCGGAGTCGGGAAAAACCTCTTTCGGGTCAGGGATGGTCAAAAGGAACAGTTGGCAAGTCTGGCCGGGCGGCTGCGCTATGAAGGTGGCTGCAGTTATCCGGTGACCGGGGACTGGGTTCTCTTAACGGATTCGGTGATTTGCCGGGTCCTGGAACGGAAAAATAGTTTATCCCGAGGGGCTTCAGGGGCCCACCAGAAAGTGGATGCTTTGCCGCAGAAGGAACAGCTTCTGGCCGCAAACCTGGACAACGTCTTCATCGTGTCCGGACTGGACCGGGATTTCAATTTGCGTCGCATCGAGCGATACCTGACCCTGGTCTACAACTGTGGCCTGCGTCCGGTCATCATCCTGACCAAGGCCGATCTGCACCAGGAGCCCGAGCATTGTGCCAACGAGGTCGAGGATATTGCCTGTGGCGTCCCCATCCACCTGGTCTCCGCAGAAGATGATGACGGCTTGACCGGCCTGGGCCGATATCTCGGCTGTGGTCAAACCACGACCCTGATCGGGTCCTCCGGAGCGGGCAAATCCACCCTGGTCAATCGGCTCTGTGGCGAACCCGTTCAACTCACCGCAGCGGTCAGCGAACAGGTCGGTAAAGGGCGACATACCACCACTAGCCGGGATTTGATCATGGTTCCTCAGGGGGGGATGATTATTGACAATCCAGGTATCCGGGAGATTGCCTTCTGGGATGGGGAAAGTGGTCTTTCCGCAGCTTTTCCGGAAATCGAAAGACTCGCTGCGCATTGTCGTTTCAGGGATTGCAGCCATCTTCATGAACCCGGCTGTCAAGTCCGGGAAGCTGTCACCCGCGGCGAACTCGCGGCAGAACGTTTAGCAAACTATGAAAAAATGAAGCGCGAGCAGGATTACCTTGTTCAGCGCCAGAATAAAAGTGCCGACCGGGTAGAAAAGGAACGCTGGAAGGATGTCGCCCAGAAGATCAAAACAATGAAAAAGAGCTGGAAATAGCCGGTTGTTGAAAAAGTCCATCTTGGGATTTTTCAAGCACGTCAATCCTGTTGTGAAGACCCGCAAGGATGAGTTGGTATTTGGGATTGGCTCTCGCTTGTAGCACCGACTCCTTTGCTTTGCGCAGATCATCGACCGGGGCATTGAGCCCCGGTCGATGATTCTACTGGTTGTGTTAATCCCGAATGACGCTCGTTTAAGAGTCGCTGGCAGCAAAACCGGGACTGTCCCCGCACGGGGGCTGTCCCAGGTCTTTGCGGTGTTAACCGCTACGAGTTTACTGCAAAGTTGCTTAAACTAGCGCCATTCGGGACCACGAAGCCATTAGCGAACCTGGCAGCGATGGCTTTCATGCTGATTTTTAACCTTTGCTATGTGAACTGCCAACCTCTGAGTGAAATTACTGCCCACGGCCTTGGCCCTATTATAGACAGGGATTTTGGTCAACGGGGTAAAGGAATTCATGGAGGAGATGATGATAATGCCGCATTCGGGTTGGCCGAACCTTCCTGGTAATTCGCCGAATGGTCAAGTAGTTTCTGTCCAGAAACCGCCCTTTTCCGCAATCTCGGCATCAATCTACGCATTTGATTGTGCGGCATAAAGCACTACACCTCCGCGCAAATGCTTGATTTCTTTGACCTTGCGAAAAATTTCTGGTTTCCAGAGCAGAAACGTTACCTTACCCCACCGGAGTTTCCGGATGGAAACTAAGTAACTTTGTTGTTGGGGGGGCTCTGTTGACAGACATGTGAATATCGGTAACTTTATGTTAATTGTTGTGGGAGGGGAGGATAACGTGTTGACAGAACAAGAATATTGGGTCAGTCATAGGGACATGCGGCTTTGTATCAAAGTGGTTTGCCCCTATTTTTTTGTAAAACGGATCAGTCTGAAATTTATTCCAGGAGGGCGGAAATGAAGCAATTATTATCCTTGGTTTTAACCTTTGCTCTTGTCTTGCAACTGAATGCCTGCGGCGGCGGTGGCGGCGGCTCTGCCGATGACTCGTCCAGCCTGACCTATTCGGGCCTGACCTCCGCGGCGGCAGTTGACGAGACGAATGCCGAAACCCTGGCCCTTGGCGCCTATTTTGGCCAACAACAAGGGATGACGGTTGGTTTGATGTCTGTTGAAACCCCTGCTGACAGCAGTTCGTTGTCAGCTCAAAGCATTTCCGCAACCTTACGCAGGACGCTGCGTCGTGAGCGCCTTGTCCCGCAATCGTCCAACCTGTCGGTTCAAACAGCAGCAACTCAACGGCCTACTACCTCCTATGCAGGGCCTTGCGGTGGTCGCCTGGTGAGTAATATGGAGGTGGACACCGACAGGCTCAGCTTCAAAGACTTTTTTGAATTTCAGGACTACTGTGATAACGGCCTGGTTATCAATGGCGGGGCCTCTGTCACAGGGACATTTCTAAACAGCGCTGGAGATCTAGGTACGGTACATATGAGTTTCCATTCACTGAAGGTGGGCCGGGACAGCTCCAGCAATACTCTGGATGGACAATTGCAGATTAACTTTGCCAGCGCGCAATATGCGGAAACCCTGACCATGAACATGCTCCTGGGCGATGATGGCACTGGTCAGGTGTTCCGCTATGAGAATTTTTTCAGCGGTCTCAACTATGGTTCGGGGTATGTGGAAGAGACGGTCTCTGGTCGTTACTATCACCCTGATTTCGGTTATGTCAATCTGGAGACCGAGCAGCCTTTGCGAACTTATAATGATTTGCTCTGGCCGACAAGAGGGTCATTCAAGTGCAGCGGTGATGCTGAAACCTTTGTCAGAATGTCTTTTGTGACCGAGACGTCCTCCCATTTGGAGGCAGACACGGACGGTGACGGCGCTGGCGATTGGGAGAAGGATATCAATAATCCCCTCCCGCCGGACTATGTGCCGACTAATCATGAGCCTATCGCAGATGCCGGAAGCGATCAGAGTGTCTATCAGGGGGGGATCGTGACCCTTGATGGTAGTGTCAGTAGTGACCCCGATGGTGATCTGCTGAGCTATCAGTGGTCATTTTCTTCTTGTCCAAACTATAAATGTCCAACTCTGAATCATCAAATGACGGCAACACCAAGTTTTCATGCGGCAGCAAGTGGCAGTTATACTTTGTGGCTGGTGGTTAATGATGGCGATTCCAGCAGTGAACAGGATACCGTTCAAGTGGATGTTGCTCCAGCGTTACCGACTAAGCCTGATCTGCTGGGTCAGGAGTGGCGTTACGGTCGTTTTGGCACTCATATCGGCCATGTGGGTTTGTCTGCTCTGGACTTGGACGGGGATGGTGTTTTGGAAATCGTTGCCTCGGCTTCAGCTGCTGATTCTTATGTAAGCGATTTTTGGTATGTCGTTCGAATGGGAGAAAACGGTGGCTATGAACAGATTTATGTGAGTGATCTATCAACAGATCGGCTTACTCGGATAGTCGCGACTGATCTTGATGGCGATGGTAAAGGTGAGGTCCTGGTTGGCTATGAAAATGGGATTATTGGCATCTATTCCGGTGTTGATTTTACCCTCCAGCGTTCCCTGCAGACTCCAGCAGCAGTAACTGCTCTGGCTGTTGCCGATCTGGACGGAGATGGGCAATCCGAAATTCTGACCAGCGAAGGGCAGAAGGTCTATGTCTATGATAGCGATGGAACTTTCCTGTGGCAGACGGAAGCTTATGGAGGCAGTGATTTGGCCGTTGGCAATGTGGACGATGATCCGGGAATGGAGATCGTCATTGCTGGAGCTGACCATGGCTATGTGATTGATACTGTGACTCGGCAGCTTGAGTGGGACTACCTTAATGGCTTCGGTGTACTTGTCCGTACTGGCGATACCGATGGCGATGGTCGTGACGAGATTGTGGCGGCTTCTGGGTCCAAAATCACCCTTTTTGATGCTGAACTGAGCACTCCAAAACGAGAGATTTCAACCGATCTTGGTATTGGAGCTCTTTTGGTGACGGATTTAGACGATGATGGGATTGATGAGATCCTCTATGGTGACAATTCGTGGGGTTCGGTTCATTGTTTTGAAGGGGATGGGAGTATCGAACGTTGGAAGGTTGGCAACCCGGAACTTGGTGTAGCCGGGCTAGCGGTTGGTGATGTCGATAATGATGGCACCGTGGAAGTGTTGTGGGGAGCAGGAGGAGATTATAGTGGCCCTGACTTTTTATTTGTTACCAATCCAGTGGTTGGGGTCGAATGGCAGAATATGCAGCTTGACGGTCCGTTGAGTGCAGTCGCTGTTGGCGATGTTGATGATGATGGCGAGAATGAGATTGTCATGGCGTCATTTGAGAGCAACAGCAGCTACGCGGATGGCGTTATCAGTATTTTTGATGCCACGACTCATGAGCTGGAATGGCAAAGTACCGACTTGCCGAATATTGATACTTGGCACGGAATCAATAGTGTGCGTATCGCTGACGTTGATAATGATGGCGAGACAGAGTTTGTGATTACTACTTCTGATCTCAATGCCGGCTTGGTTCAGGTTTATAATGGTCGGACTCATATGTTGGAGGGACAAAGCGCCAATTATGATCATTTTGATGTTTTTACCGCTGTGGAAGTGGCAGATGTTGATGGTGATGGCGCTACCGAAATAATTGGCGCTGTCGGACCTTACCTGGTTGTCCTGAACGGAGTCACTCTGGCCGAAGAATGGAAAAGCACCAGTTTGTCAGATCGCTGGGGTACCATTACCGATATTGATATTGCCGATACTGATAATGACGGGCACTTGGAGATGCTTGTGTCGGTGACTGGTAGCAGCAACAGGGTGTATGCAATAGATGGAGTTTCCCACCAATATGATTGGTTTGAAGAACTGGTCGCCAGTACGATAGGTGCCTTTGATGTGGAAGGTGACGGGCAGATGGAGATACTGGTCGGGCAGACTGACGGAACCATCGGCATCTATTCCGGAACAACATTTACCCTTCAAGCGACCCTCGGGACTCTGAGTGATTCACCCATTGCCGCTCTTAATCTGGCGGATCTGGATAATGATGGCAAGCCGGAGTGGCTGGTGACTAATGGTGGTGTGCTCAGTGTTTTTGAAAATGGAACAGGTCGACTGTTGTGGCGGAGCGGAACCCTTGGAGAGAATTTGGGTCGCTATAACCATTTGCCGGTTGCTGACATTGATGGTGACGGCAGACTGGAGGTCATTGCCGGTTCTAACTTCGCTCTATATCAATTCGATTAAATCCTCCCCCTGAACAGGGATCAAAGCCAGGAAAGGTGCATTTGGCCGGGCACCTTTCCTGGCTTTTTTAGCTCTAAATTGTCGCGGGCAAATGCTTCAAGTGCTTGGTTAAGAAGACAAAGACACCAGGGACAATCTCAATTCATGTATCGTCTCTTATTCAGATCATCGCGGAACAGCTGGATGATGGCGGCGGCGACCAGGAGACTGCCCGGCAGCCATTTCAAACTCAGTTGCGCCGGATTTTCCACAAACAGAAAGACCATGGACACAAAGGGAACCAGATAGCTGTAGGCCGTCACTGCTGCGGGGGTGAGGATAGCCGTGGCATATTGCATCAGCCAGAAGGTCAGTCCACTAGAGAATATGCCGAGATAGACAATGAGCAGGACATCTCGGAGGTTCATACGTAGCAGCTCGGCAGGCGCTTCAAACAACAGGCCGGCCAATGCCATGAGCAGACTGCCCAAGAGCAGGCTCCAGAAAGTGCGGACCAGTGCAGAGGAAGACAGCAGACCCTTTTGCAGGCCGGCTTTGGTCAGCACCGGGTACAGGGCCGAAGCGATGCAGCCGACGAAAAAGACGGCCTCTCCCCTCCCGAAGCTGATCCCACCGTGGACCCGGCCTGCATCGATAAAAGCGAGCAGTAAGGCTCCGACGGCTCCGGTCAGCAGAACGACGAGCATTTTTAGGTCGGCTCTCTCAACACTGAGCAGTCGGCCGAAGAGATAGGCAAGCAGCGGGACGCTGACATACAGGGTTGCCATGGACAGGGACGTGGCCCGCTCGGCGGCCCAGAACATGCCACAGAAGAACAGGGCCAGACAGAGGGCCATCAGAGTATAGAGGGCAAATCCTTTGCGGGAAGGTTTGACGTCTGTTTTTCCCTTTAAAAATGGGGCTATGGAAAGGATGGCAACGGCAAACCGGAATGACGTCAGCAAAATCGGCGGTAGGCCTTTGCTCAGCATGCTGACTGCCGGAAAAGAGAGGCCGACGATGAAGGTCCAGAGCAGCAGATTCAGATGAGCGCCGAGGATTGTTTTATTCATCAGCCGTGCCCTCGATGTGGATGAGTAGTTTGCGGAGAATGGCTGCGCCCGTGTTACGTTCTGCTGTACTCAGGCAGCTGAGCAGGTTTTCCAGAACACCCAGATAGTCTGCAAGGGAATCCTCCACCGTCTGCTGGCCCTTGGTGGTCAGTTTGATCAGGGTGCTGCGCCTGTCCTGCGGATTCGCTGTGCGCACAATCAGCCCGGCCGATTCCAGCCCGTCGAGCCGGTTGGTCATGGCCCCGGAGCTGAGCACGATGGAATTTCTGAGTTCGTTGGGGGTCATGCCGGCGGGTTGGTGACTCCTGAACAGGGTCGCCAAGAGGTCGAAATCACCGTCATGAAGATTGTGTTTCCGAAAGGTTGCGGCCAGCGGCTGGCGCATCTGTTTATTCAGGCGGAATATCCTGGTCAACACCGCCATCGGGGAGACGTCTGCGGCAATTCCGGTTGCTGCCCACTGGGCCATGATTTTATCGACATGATCTTGCATGGTCACCTCCTTTTGATATCTTTATTTAAAGATACTTTGTCTGAAGATAAAGTCAAGCCTTCAAAAGAGATTCCGCTGAACGCCAGTACCGGTCCGGTTCGCTCGTCGTGGGAGGCAGTCAAAAAAACAGGCTTGAGCGAAGGACATTCTCTGTTATCCTCTTCCCGGTTTCGAAAAACTGAATTCAGCTTGAAAATATCCTTAAGAGAGGTACCCATGAAAAAAGCGGTTTTTTTGAATGTCGATAAGATCGATTTTGACAAATGCCTGGATTTCTCTTCGCTGGACAAGATCGTTACCTGCTCCAGTTATCCGGAGACCAGTGAAGACGCCATCCTTGCGCGTGTGGCTGGGCAGAATATCGTCATCACCAAAGAAATGCCGGTCAGCGGCGAACTTATCGCCCAGTTCCCGGACAGTGTCGAGATGATCTGCGAAGCCGGGACCGGGTTCAACAATATCGACATCGCAGCTGCTCGCGCCAAGGGGATTGCCGTGTGCAATATCCCCAGCTACAGTACCGAGGCGGTGGCCCATCTGGTCATTACCTTCATTCTCAACTTCAGCGCATCATTACCCCAGCAGCAGCGGATGCTGAGTGCCGGGCAGTTCGATAATTTTACCCGTTATCTGCTGGTGCCCCATTTCGAAGTCAGCGGTAAAACTCTCGGCCTGATCGGTGGCAGCGGGGCCATCGGCCAGGCGGTGATGAAGGTTGCCTTGGCCCTCGGCATGAAGGTGCTGATTTCCAGCCGGACCCCAAGGGATTGGGCCGATCCGCAGGTTCGGTCGGCTTCGCTTGAGGAACTGCTTAGCCAGAGCGACTTTATCAGTATCCACTGTCCCCTTAACGACCAGACTCGGCACCTCATCAATCGCGACAGCCTGGGGCAGTGCAAGCCGGGTGCGTACATCATCAATACCGCCCGCGGCGCCATCATCAACGAGATCGACCTGATCGATGCTTTGGAAAGCGGTCGCATCGCCGGGGCCGGGCTCGATGTCCAGGATCCGGAACCGCCAGCCCTGGATAACCCGTTGTTCGCCAAAAACAATGTCATCTTGACCCCGCACATCGGCTGGCGGCGCCTGGAAACCCGGCAACGGCTGATTGAGCTGATTGCGGAAAATGTGGTGGCGTTTGTTGCTGGTCGTCCGGTGAATGTCGTTAATTAGTTTTTATCCGGAAACGGCTCTTTTCCGCTGTGGCGGTGTCAATCTGCAGGCGGACTTGTGCGGCGTAAAGGACTACGCCCCCGCGCAAGTCCTTGATGTCCTTGCCACAACGGAAAACTGCTCGTTTCCAATCTGAAAACTTAATGATTGCCATCCAGTGTTTCCAGATGATAGCTAATTGGGGTGTTTTGAGGTGATGAATCCTCCCTTGCCAACCGCAAGGGAGGTTCGCAACGACTGTCGTGAATAGTCTGGCGGAAGGCTGGCGGGACTTTTTTCAGGCTTTGCCACGCCTAAGCCAGGCTGACAGCCGTGTTTCCCGATGTCACTTGCCCGCCCTGCGCCTGACGGTTATTGTTTCACCGGCAATGCCCCAGTTGTCCGTTTCAACTTCGTCGATAACGACGATAGTTGTGGCGGGATTTTTCCCAAGCTCATCAACAAGCAGCTGCGTTACATTCTTGATCAGCCGGGCTTTCTGTTCTCGACTGGCGCCCTCCCTGGTAATTTTGATATTGACATAAGGCACGATAAGACTCCTTTCGTTATTTCGAATTTGAAAAATGTCGATCCAGGGCGATCAAGGCTCCGCCTATGACAACACAAGCGGCTGCCAGTTGCAGGGGGAGGGTAAATCCATTTTGCCGGTCGGCCAGGTTGCCGGCCACGATCGGCCCGAGTATCTGACCGACGCTGAAACTGGCGGTCAGGAACGCAGCCGCTCGTCCTGCCTCCTTGTCCATGCGCAATTTGCCTTCCGCCAGGGTCAGCGCCACAATACCGAGGAAGGTCCCTCCGAAAGAAATCGCGGCGAACAGCACCGCGAGGATGTTATGCGCGCCGGCACTGACAAAAATGCCGGCGGCCTGTAATGCATAGGCCGCCATCAGTGCCTGTTTGTTCCCGATCCGACGCGCCAGTTGCGGCCAGAGGATCGTGGAAGGGATGGCCGACACGCCGACGGCGACCCAGCTGTATGGTGCAAAAGCTTTTAATCCGGGGGTGGCGGCAATAATGGTGACAATGAAGGTCGCCGTGACGATATAGCCCAGACCCTGTAGAAAATAAGCAACAGCCAGGATGCGGATACTGCGCAAATCTGTCTTCGGTTGTGCCGGATCGTTTATGGAGGCCGTGCTGTGAACATGCTTTCGGCCCAGGGTCATGCCGATTATGGCCAGGCCTGCGGCAATAGCTCCTATCCCTGTCCAAGCGGTATGCCATCCTCCCGCTTTATCCAGCAATGGTACAAGCAGGCCGCTCAGGGCGATGCCGAAACCGATCCCGCCATATAGCGCGCCAAACCAATGGCCATAGCCACGTCTGGTCAGTGTTTCCCCGACCTCGGCGGAAATGATAATGAACAGTACGGCGCTGGCGAAACCGCCACTGAGGCGCATCAGGCTCCAGAGAAACTCCGACAACGTCATGCCCATGAAAATGGTGGCCAACAGGCTCAGGACTAAAGAACCACCTGCCATCAGCCGGGAGCGCAGGAGCCGGGGGGCGATCGTACAGACAACGGCACCGGCCAGATAGCCGAGGTAGTTCCAGCCCGCCAGCCACCCTGCCAACGTATTGGTTATCCCCAGGTCGCGTTGCATGAGAGGCAGGATAGGGGTGTAAGCGAAACGCCCGATTCCCATGGCCACCGCCATACCGAGGATGCCCCCAACCAGAACTTTGCAAGACGCCCAGTCCCGCCTGGAAAATTCCTTATTGATGGTTTTTGAATCCATGTTTGACATTCTAACTTTTGACTGATATCAATTCAAATGAATGTTGCTAATGCTTTCTATCTGTAATGGAGATATTGTGGAGATCAGTGAGTTGAAGATCTTTCTGGCTATCGCCAGAAACGGGAGCATTTCCAGGGCGGCGGAAGAACTCTATTGTGTGCAATCCAATGTGACGACCCGCCTCAAGCAGATGGAAGAGCGCCTTGGTGCCTCCCTTTTCCATCGGAAAAGTAAAGGGGTCGTTTTGACCCACTCCGGGCTACTGTTGATGGATTATGCCGAACGGATCGTTCGCCTCTCCAAAGAAGCTGAAGACGCTGTCAGCGATCAGGGTGAGCCCAGAGGCAAACTGCGGATAGGAGCGATGGAAACCACGGCCGCGGTACGCCTGGCTCCTCTCATGATCAATTATCATCAGCTTTATCCCCGGGTTGAATTGAACCTGGAGACAGGGTCTTCGCTGGAGTCGCTGAAGCGACTGCTTGACTTCCGGATCGATGGTGCCTTTGTGGCAGGCGAAATAACCCATAATAGCCTGCTTGCCGAAAAGGCGTTCGCAGAAGAACTGGTTCTTGTGACAGCATCCGATATCACCTCGCTTGAGCAGATTGACAACCTGAAAATTCTCGTATTCAGGGCTGGATGCAGCTACCGGGCGCAACTGGAGGAGTGGCTCAGGAAAACGGGCAGGCTTCCGTATCGGATTGTCGAGTTTGGTTCGCTGGAAGGGATCCTGGGGTGTGTTGCAGCCGGAATGGGGGTGAGCTTTCTCCCGCGATCGGTGGTCCAACGGCCGCATTATCAAGCTCATTGCTCTTTTCACCGCCTGCCGGAGGATATTGCCAATATGACCACTTGGTTTGTTTGGCGCCGGGATGAAGCGCTCGGTAAAGCCATGCGGGCTTTTATTGATTTGCTTGGGATTGAGCAGGGATGATTTCGGATTCAGCGGAGGGCTAAGGGAGCACGGCTGCTGGTAAGACCCGGTCCAAGTTGAATTGTTCAGCTCTGTACATTCTTAACCCCTTCATGATTCAACAACCATCTTTTCCGTTCCAGCCCGCCTGCGTATCCGGTCAACCGGCCGTTGGCGCCGATCACCCGGTGGCAGGGGTAAATCAGGGAAATCGGGTTCAAGGCATTGGCCCGGGCCACGGCACGGACCGCTTTCGGGTTGCCGATTTTTATGGCCAGATCCCGATAGCTGATGGTCTGGCCGACCGGGATCGTTTGCAATGCCTGCCAGACGCGGCGTTGAAACGGGGTCCCGCCCGGATCACAGCTGATTTTTGCCAGGGCCGCATAATCCCCCGCCATATAGGCTTCCAGGCAGGAGCGGATCACCCGTGATTGCTGCTTGACCAATTCGAACTTTTTAAAACGCCTGGAGAGTAGCCGGTGCTGGCGTTCGCCCTGATTGGGAAAATCGAGGTGGAGCAGGGTTTCCTGGTCATCGAAGACAATGGATAAAGCTCCACAAGGTGTTTCAATAATATCTTCATAAAGCCTGATCATCCTCAAGCCCTCCATAGATAGAGTGCCCCGTAAGCCCGCCAGGGACGCCATTTCTCGGCGTGTGCGGTTAAATCGTCTTTGCCTGCAGGTTGGGCCAGTTTTTCCAGGGCGCGGAGCAGCCCAAGATCGGCAACCGGATAGACATCCGGTTCCGCTCCGCTGCGCATGACAATATAGTGTGCCGTCCAGGGTCCGATACCGGGGAGGGCGCACAGTTCAGCGATGCGCTCCTCAACCGGCTTGCTTTTGTCAAGGGTGGGCCAGGCCTGAGCGAGACTCTGCAGGGTCGCGATGCGTCGACCGGTGAGGCCCAACCCGTCCAGGTTGCTGCGCAAAATATCCTGTGAGGTGGGGAACTGTCCCCGGCCGACCCGCTCGACCAGGCGGGTGCAGATGGTGCGCGCCCCTTTCACGCTGATCTGCTGGCCGATGACCGCACGTAGGGCAATCTCGAAATCGTCCCAGGCACCGGGCAAACGCAAACCGGGCGAGGCGGCGATGAGCGGGTGCAAGACCGGGTCCTGTCCAAGGTCCCTCGCAATCGCTTGCGGATCGGCATCGACATCAAACATCCGCCTGATTTTGTATGCAACTGTTTGTAAGTGCCGGGTCGGAATGTCGCGGAGGGTACAGCTCAGCCGGTTTTTGGCCGCTTCATTTCTGACTTCGATTTCCCCCGGTTGGCCGTCGATTTCGATATGCCGCCGATAGCAATCCTGGGTCACCTGTTCCACCGGTACAATGGCGCGGGATTGAAAGAAAGCCAGCAAGCCGTCCCAATCATAAGGGGGGCGATAGGAAAAGTGCAGCTGCAGCCCTTCAGTCAGAGGTTCATGCGGAGCGGTCTGGTTGCGTTCGTGAGACGGGGCAAAGCCGAAGGCCTTTTTATAGGCATCGTTAAAGCGGCGCAGGCTGTTGAATCCGGCAGCCAGGGCAATCTCCGTGACCGGGACAGTGGTTTGGGTCAAGAGGTTCTTGGCAAACAGCAGGCGTCGGGTTTGCGCAACCTGTTGCGGAGATGCCCCGAGGTGGGTCTGGAATAAGCGGCGTAACTGGCGTTCCCCGACTGCAAAGCGCTCAGAGAGCTTGCTCAGCGATTGGCCGTGATCCAGCGCTCCTTCTTCAATCAGTCGTACCGCCCGGCGCACTGTGGCTGCCGTGCCCAACCAGGCCGGACTGGCCGGAGCCGCTTCCGGCCGACAGCGCAGGCAGGGGCGAAAGCCCGCATGCAAGGCGGCCGCAGCGGAAGGAAAAAAAGTGCAGTTCTCCGGCTTCGGCGTAATGGCCGGGCAGATCGGCCGGCAAAAAATCCCGGTACTGGACACCCCGGTAAAAAACCTGCCGTCAAAACGGGCATCACGGGTTTTCAGGGCGTGATAGTATCTGTCGTGATCTCTACTCATGGTGCTGAGTATACAATAACCGTGATTTCGAACTCGCCATTTTCGGACATCAATACGGGCCATTTATCGGGTGCCGCTCGTGAGATGCTCCTGTTTTCAGCCTCAGGAGCTTTTGTCGATTGATCGCGTCGCCAGGAATTCTCCCTTTCCGACCGGAACCAGGCTGGTGGTGAAATCGGGATCTGCTTCGACCATTAAAATAAATGGTTTGATTTCCTCCGGGTGCGAGAGGGCGTTGTCAACCACAAGCAGTCCGCCCGGGCGGATAATCCGTTTCAGATCCGGCCACCAACCCGGATATTCCACCCTTTCCGAGTCGAGGAAAATCAGATCGTAAGCCCCTTCGTCGCTTTGGGAAAGGAAGTCTCCGGCCTCCGATTGGACTTGCCTGATTTTAGATGCCAGGTTGCTGCGTTTGAAGTTCTGTGCCGCCATGGTGAATTTCTGATCGGATAATTCAACAGTGGTGACTTCGCCACCAATGGCATTGCAGGCATCGGCCAGCCAAAGGGTTGAATAACCGTTTGAGGTCCCGACTTCCAACACTCGCCGCGCAAGAGTTGCACGGATCAGGACCGACAAAAACTCCCCGGTGTCTCGGGTGATATTCAACATCCTTCTGGGACGTTCAGAGGTGTCCCGGTCGTTTTGCTGGCCGAATTGTTCCAGTTCAGACAATAGGTTTTGCAGTGCGTTGTCCATAATCTCATCTCCTCCATTTCTCTGGGCAGCATCTTCCAGTCGGTTAATATTCCCATTGTTTCCTGTCAAGGTTTGCAGCAATAAACGTTTTACCGCTTAATCTTTTTCCCATTCATAGGGTTGTCTTTTTTTACTTCAACAGAGATAGGATGGAGCCTAAGTGACTTTATATATACAACAGTTGGCTATTGTATCACCCATTGCGCGGCAATGGCCTCAATAAATATGCCTTGGCGTCGCTGGTCGGACTATCAGGCCTTTAAGAAAGCCCGTCTGTTGATGGCCAGCTTCTTGATGCGGCTCTGCAGGGTGGTCGGTTTCATGTCGAGCAGAATCGCCGCGCCATCAGGACCGTAGATTTTGCCGCCGGTCCGGGCGAGGGCGGCTTCTATATGATTTTTCTCCAGGGTTTCCATAGAAGGAAACGGGGCCGTCACCGGGGGCGAAACCGCTTGGCCCGGTGACAGCAGGGCCACTGACCTTCCCGGACTGCGTTCCAGGCCCAGATGGCGGTACTCGATCAGGCCATCTTTGGCGAGCAGTACACTGCGGCTGATGGCGTTTTGCAGTTCGCGGACATTGCCGGGCCAGGGGTGGTTCAACATGCCTGTGGCCGCCTCTTCGCTGAGCACCGGCGGGCGGGTCCCGGCCCGGCGGGCTTCTTGCTGGATGAAATGCTGGGTCAGCAGGATGATATCCTCTTCCCGCTGGCGTAGCGGAGGCAGGTCCAGGGGGTAGACGCCGAGGCGGTAGTAGAGGTCCTCGCGGAATTGTCCGGCCAGGATTCTTTCCTGCAGATCCATGTGGCTTGCCGCGATGATCCGCACATCGCAGGAGCGGGTGGTCTCGCCGCCGACCCGTTCGAAGGTCCCTTCCTGCAGGGTGCGCAGCAGCTTGGGCTGGATCTCCATGGGCAAGTCGGCAATTTCATCCAGGAACAGGGTGCCGCCGTCCGCGATCTCGAACCTTCCTTTGCGCTGGGCAATGGCCGTGGTAAAAGCGCCCTTTTCATGGCCGAAGAGTTCGCTTTCTGCCAGGCTCGCGTTGAGCGCCGAGCAGTTCAGGGTGATGAAGGGTTTGTCACTGCGCGGGCTGAGCTTGTGAATGGTTCGCGCCACCTGCTCCTTGCCGGTGCCGGTCTCGCCGTGGATCAGGACAGGCAGGTCGGATTCAGCGACGATCTTGACCTGCTCGACCACATGGGACCAGGCTGGTGAACTGCCGATGATATTCTGCAGTTGGGGAGCCTCCCGGGTCAGCAGGATGTTGCGCTCCCGGGTCAGGTCGCGCCTGAGGGTATCGAGATATTGGCTGGATTCGTTCTGGGCGATGATCACCGCAATCAGCCGGGAGAGGGTGCCGATGAACTTGACAATGGCCGGGGAAAACATGTTGCAGGCCGTATGGTCCAGAGTGAGCAGACCGATAGGCGTGTCCTGAATATGCAGCGGCGCGACCAGACAGGAATGTTCCTCGGGCAGTTCCAGCAGCTCCTCGTAGGTGTCTTCGTGCTCCTCCGCTTCGTTGAACAGGTGGGGCTGGTCGAAGCGGATAATGTGGGCCAGGTCCCTGCGGTGACTCAGGTCGATACTGAAATTCTTGATCCGCTCGTTGACCAGCGGACCCTGGGCCTTTTGCACGGTCAGGGTGTTGGTTCCGGTGAACTTGAGAATTACCGCTAGTTCGTAATCGACCAGATCGCGCAACGCGGTCAGGATCAGTTCCAGGACTTTGTCCGCCGACCCCGGAGAAAATAATTGCCGATCCATATTGTGTTCCCCTTCACTTGAGTTGCTTAGCATAGAATTATCCATGTCCTGTTCAGCATAAAACGAAATATCGTTATCTCTTCTTTTTTAACGAAATATCATTGTTACTGTAACGAAATAAAGTTGCTACACAAGGGGGCGAGTTGTTTTGAAGCTGGTAGATGAGTTTAAGTAGTCGATATAATTGGATAAAAATTTTTTCAAAAAAGTTGGCACCTCCCTTGCTTTATAGAGAAGTGAATGTCGCATTAAACGACCAACTACAAACCAACTCAACGAAGCAAAGGAGATCGTCATGAGTAAAGTTGCAAAGATGAATGAATATGTCGCCAACCTGCATGTCTGGAACGTCAAGCTCCACAACCTCCATTGGAACGTGACCGGCGAGCAGTTCATGCCCGTACACAAGTTCACCGAGGAAATGTATGAAGATGCCTTCGGGAAATTTGACGATGTGGCCGAGCAGCTGAAAATCCAGGGGCAGAACCCGGCTGCGACCACTGCCGAATACGCCAAACTGGCCACCATTCAGGAACTCCCGGCCCGGGAGTTTGCCTCCGGTGAAGTGATCAAAGCGGTCCAGGAAGATATGGCGCAGCTAAAACAATTGGCCGTGGACATCCGCGCCCTGGCCGATGAAGAAGGGGATTTTTCCACCGTTGCCATGATGGAAGAGCACGCGGCCGGTTATGCCAAAAATCTCTGGTTTTTGAGCGCCATGCAGCGGTAGGCGAAGACTCGATTAGCTGACCAATTAATATCTGTAGGAGCGGCGGGGAAGAGTTTGACTCTTCCCCGTTTTTTTGCTGCCAAGGTTCTTGGTGTCCAGCCTGAAAACTTAATGATTGCCATCCAGAGTTTCCGGATGACAATAAGCTAGCCGAAAATCTCTGAGTATTTTTGTTCAATCGCGTGAACTTCTGTATCGGTCAGGCGCTATTCAATAAGGTCCAGGCGCGGCTTGGAGAAATGCTCTAATGTTTGTCGATACTCCCCGATTCGTTCAAGGACAACCGCAGATATCGGGAAAATCAGACCTTTGGGCATGAAGCCTTTTTCAGCAGCCTGTCATGTCATTAGACGAGCACTCAAGTTAGTAGAGAGCGACCTGTGTAATTGCAAAACTTGGCTCGGAGGCGTGTTGTGCATATGAAAAGAACCTGGCCGGAAGGCTATTCGGAGGAGGGGCAAACAAAAAGGGACTTGCAGTTGTCTGCAAGTCCCTTGAATATTTTTGGTTGCGGGAGAAGGATTTGAACCTCCGACCTTCGGGTTATGAGCCCGACGAGCTACCAGACTGCTCCATCCCGCGGCAACGGATGACGACCCTATAGGATTTGATTTGGATCGTCAACCTTTTTTTCTGCTTTTCTTATCCCCTATTGTTCTTCGGGGTCGATTGGTGTAGAACCACTGCTATCGGGTATTGATAAAATGAATCCATCAGCAGGAATCGATAGGTAAATGCAAGAATCAATTGAATTGGATAAGGCGTTGGAGCAGCAGCGCAAAGGCGCATTGTTGGTTGATGTCAGGACTCCGGCCGAGTTTGCCGAGACCACCATCCCCGGAGCAATCAATGTGCCGATCTTTTCCAACGAAGAGCGGGCGCAGGTTGGGACGGTCTATAAGCAGCAGGGGAGTAAGGTCGCCCGGCGGCTAGGGGTAGATCTGGTTGCGCCGAAAATTCCCCAGATCATTTCCGCCATCGAAGCGGCTCAGGAAGGGCGCAAAGATCCGGTTATCGTGTTTTGCTGGCGTGGTGGGATGCGCTCCCATGCGATCTGCTGTTTTCTGAACCTGGCCGGAATCCCGGCACGCCAGTTGATTGGCGGGCATAAAGCATTTCGGCGACTGGTGGTCGATTATTTTGCCACCGAGCAATGGCCGCCGATTTACGTGCTGCGCGGGCTGACCGGTGTCGGCAAGACCCGGGTGTTGCATGTCCTGGACAAAGAGGATTACCCGGTGGTTGATCTGGAGGGGCTGGCCAACCATCGCGGCAGCGCATTCGGCAACCTCGGGTTGGCACCGCAACCGTCGCAGAAGATGTTCGAAGCCCTGCTCTGGAGACGGCTCAATCAATTAACTGCGGCTCCATATCTGTTGACCGAAGGGGAGAGTTTGCACATCGGCCGGGTGGTGGTGCCGAAACGTTTTCACCACGCCATGCAGGTTCAGACCAGTCTCTGGCTGAGTGCCACCCTGGAGACCCGGGTCAAAGTTATCCTGGAGGAGTACCCCGCCCGTGATCAGTTGCGGTCCCAGTTTGAACGGCCGCTGCTGCTGCTCAAGGAACGGCTGGGGAAAAAGACCGTCGCCGAGTTTTGCGAACTGCTGCAGCAAGGGGAGTGGGAGCTCCTGACCCGTGAGCTGATGGTTCGTTATTACGATCCGCTCTACCTGCATACGCTGCCGGAACAGCGCATCGAAGTCGACCTTGATCCTTTCCCGAGCGGTGTCCGGCGGGTCGTGAAAGCGCTGGAAAAATTGACCTCATCCTGAATCTTTTCTCCCGCCCCGCTTGCCCGGCCCGCGCCGGAGGGTTATCCTGTTGGTTGATGCCTGAATGCCAGGAATTCAGCCGACCCGTTTCCTGACTGGAAGCGAAGCGATGGGATAACCGATGGCGGAGCCGATCCGTACACCAGCACAGATATCACCGCTGTTTATGAGCAATTTTGAAGTCGATGAGAACGCCCCCTTCACGCGCCATCTCAACCGGCTCGAAGTGGAGATCGCCCGCGAGGACTATGGCGAGCTGAAGCAGGTTGAACGCCTCGAGACCTGTCCGGACGACGCTTTTTTCGAGGGTTGCGTGGAATTGACCGAGCGGCTGTTGGAAACCTCCCAGAACCGTTACAATTGCAGTCTGATCCGCCGGGAAAAAATCCGCATCTATATGGATCATGCGCTTTATCATGTGTATTATCGGATGCCGCAGCAATGCCTGCGCTTTGTGCCGACCTGGCGCGAAAAGGTCCTGGAGCAGGTCTTCGGGTTCATTCCGGCGGGCGACACCGAGTGGCGTTCCTGTCGGCGCTTGCTCGACAGTTCAGCGGCCAAGTTCCTGGCTGATAAGGCGGGTGGGGCGCTACTGCTGAGAGGGCCGGTGGACAACCCAGAGTTGCCGGTGCTGACCGTCAGTCATGGTCCCTACGACCCGCATACTCTGGAGGTGGCGCTCTATTTTTTGCGTTACGGCAAGGGGCGGGCGGCACTGATTAACCTGGGGTTTTCCGGGCGCGAACCGCTCACCGATGAAAACCTCACCAAGCTCAAAGCCTGGGGGGTGCCGCTTAATCCCAGTAATATCGATGTGATCTATCCGTATGTCGATGATCATGGCCAGCCGAACTGTTACAAGCATGAGGAGAGCCTGTGCCGTTATATCAGTCAACTGGGCGGCTCGGAGCCGGAGCTGATCGTAGATGTTCATGGTTACGTGGGGACCCATGCCGAAGACAACCGGGTGCTGGTGGGTATGGGCGGGTTGCCCCCTTATCCGCAATTGGCTGAGCTGGGGCAGGCGGAGCAGCGGGGCGAAGTGCTGGAGCTGCGGCCGCACAGCAGGTTTCGGCAGGGCCTGGCGATGATGCGGGAGCTGTCGCCGGAGATTTTTGTGCAGCTGTGCTGCGATGCCCAGCGGGGCTGTCATCTGCGGCTGCGCGACGATCTGCAGTTGACCGGTCGGACCTTTGACCCGCGCACCGAAGTAACCGATATGTTGCCCGGGGAGACGCGCAGTTTTCTGCCCCGCGAAAATATCCGCTGGCTGCCGAGTGCCGGCGCCAATGCCCTGCAGCGCATGCAGGCCTGCAAACTCGGAACCCGGGCACTCTGCCTGCATGTTGAAATTCCGACTCGCATCCGGCAACGGATCGCCCTGAAGATGAAGCAGCAGGCGCTGGAAGATTCCTACCTGTCGAGCGAATTGTGAGTATCTCTCAACCAGAGGCTCGGCAGGTTGTATGATAACTGGCTGGTCATGCAAAGCATGATCACTGAGCAGATAACGAAAGGATTGTCATGAAAGTTTCCATAACAACAGGAGCGGCTGAACAACAGAAAACCACCTGCCTGGTCGCAGGTGTTTATGAGGGCAGAAAAAAGCTCGATATCGAGATCGGCAAAGAGCTGGATGAACTGTTTGGGCGCGCGGTTAAAAGCAAAGAGTTTTCCGGCTGCAAAGGTGAGGTTCTGCTCCTGCACGGGGTGAGCAAAGGCGGTCCCGAGCGGGTTCTGCTGCTCGGCTTGGGCAAGGAAAAGGATTTTACCTTGAGTGACCTGCGGCAGGTCGCCAGCGAAGCGACCAATATCCTGACCCGTAAGCAGTTGGGATCGTTCGTTCTGGCGTTATCTCAGATTGCAGTGAAAAAGGCGGAGCTTGGCGAAAAAGTTCAGGCCGTCGCCGAAGGCCTGCTGCTGGCCGATTATAATTATGATCGCTACCTGCCGAAAAATCGGCCAGGGCAACCGGTCAGGGTCGGTGATGCCCTGTTGCTGCTGGCACCGGGTGAGGATAAGCATGCGGCCGAGGCCGCTCTGGACCAGGCTGAGGCGATCTGCGCCGGAGTCTGCTTGGCTCGCGATCTGGTCAATGCTCCGGGGAACCTCAAATCTCCCGAATACCTCGCCATGCAAGCGGTAGCCATGTCCGAGCAGTTGAATATCAAGGCCAAGCTGCTCAATCGCCAGGAGATGGAAAAGCGCGGTTTCGGCGCTCTGCTCGGCGTTGCCCAAGGCAGCGAGCGTGACCCCTATCTGATCGTTATGGAATATAGCGGGGCCGGGGCAGATGAAAAGCCGGTGGCGCTGGTCGGAAAAGGTGTGGTTTTTGACAGCGGCGGCATCTCCCTCAAGCCCGGCGAGAAGATGGATGAGATGAAGATGGACATGGGCGGGGCCGCCGCGGTGATCGGCACCATGCTGGCTGCGGCCCGGCTGCAGCTGCCGATCAACCTGGTCGGCGTGGTTCCGGCCGTGGAGAACATGCCTTCGGGAACCGCCATCCGGCCCGGCGATATCCTCACCTCGCTGTCCGGAAAGACCATCGAAGTCCTGAATACCGATGCTGAAGGGCGGCTGATTCTAGCCGATGCCCTGACCTATGTCGGCCAGTATGAACCGCGCCTGGTGATCGATTTGGCGACCTTGACCGGTGCTTGTATTATCGCTCTGGGCAACCAGGCGGCCGCGGTCCTCGGCAATGACGACAAGTTGATCGGCCAGCTGCTCAAAGCGGGCGAGCGTAGCGGCGAGCGACTCTGGCAGCTGCCCCTCTGGGAAGAGTACGCCGCCCAGATCAAGAGCGACTTTGCCGATGTCAAAAATACCGGTGGCCGCCCGGCCGGGACCATTACCGCTGCGGCGTTTTTGCAGAAGTTTGCCGACAGTTATCGCTGGGCTCATCTCGACATTGCCGGCATGGCCTGGGAAGAGAGTGGCAAGGCCGGTCGTCCCAAAGGCGGTACCGGGTTCGGGGTGCGGGCCCTGGTCGAGTTTCTGCAAGGGGAATGCGCGTAAATTGAGCCGGGCACCGGTGATAGCCGGTGCCCGGTTAGGCCGACCTTTCCTTGACAGAACGCAGAGACTGTTGGTAAATTGCCACGTTCGGCTGTTCCTGATCGGAATCGCCGGCACCGTTCCTGTTTGACCTGAACCCAGCATATTTTTCTACTTTCAGAGCTGCTTTTTTGGAAGTGGAATGGAGAATAGTTCATGCGTTTTTCCGATTCAGTGCCCGAAGCGGACCTGCCGAAAGGGGTACGGGATTTCCTGCCTCTCAAAGCCGCGAAAGTGGAATATCTACAGCAACAGTTGCAACAGGTTTACTCCGCATGGGGGTTTCGTCCGGTTATTACCCCGCAACTTGAATTTCTCGATGTCCTGGAGCGCGGTATGGGTGACGAACTGCGCGACCGGGTCTTTCGATTTGATGATCGTCAGAGCGGCCGTCTGTTGACCTTCCCGCCGGACATGACACCGCAGATCGCCAGAATCGCCGCTACCCGGATGCGCGAGCTGCCGCTGCCGTTGCGCTTGAGTTACAGTGGCCGGGTGTTGCGCCATACCGAGCAGCAGGCCGGCAAAGATCGCGATATCTTTCAGTCCGGTGTGGAACTGATTGGCCTGGACAGCCCCGAAGCCGATGCGGAAATGATCGCCATGGCCATCGAATCCCTGGCCGCGGTTGGTGCAGAGGATTTTACCGTTGATATCGGCCAGGTGGAGTTTTTCCGCGGGGTCATGGACGGTTTGCCCCTGGCCCCGAAGGCGGCCAATCAGGTGGCGGACGCCATTTTGCGCAAGGACAGCTCCGAGCTGAAGCAACTGCTGGATGAATCCTCTCTGGCGGAATCCGCCCGTGCCGAGATTCTGGCTTTGCCCCGGCTGTACGGCGGCCGGGAAGTGATTGATCGGGCTGCCAAGGCGGTCAATAATGAGCGTTCCCAACGTGCCCTCGACGGTCTGGCCCAGGTTCTGGATATCCTTGAAGTTTACGGGGTCCTGGAACATGTCACGATTGACCTTGGCGAGCTGCGCGGTCTGAATTATCATACCGGAATCACCTTTCAGGGTTTTCTCTCCGGGGTCGGCCGTGCCGTTTGCAGCGGCGGGCGCTATAATAATCTTATGTCCAATTACGGACTCGATGCACCGGCAACTGGTTTTACTTTCAGTCTGCTGCATCTGTTGTTCGCCCTGGACAAGGTTCTGGATGATCGGGTCGAGCCGCATTGTGACCTGTTGATTTTTTCCACCGGTCGCAATCTGCGTTCAGCCCAGACCCTGGCCTGCCGCTTGCGTAAACTGGGGTACTCGGTGTCTCGGGACATTCTGGATCGGAGCCGGGAAGAGGCTCTGGCATATGCCCGCCAGCTGGATTACCGTTACCTGGCGGTCGTGGAAGACGACGATCAGGACATTGAGCTGACTTCGTTGCGAAGCGGACAGCAGAAAAAACTCTCCTGGGAGGAGATCTGTCAGCCAGGGATCGATTTGCAGTTATAATGAGTCGCCATCCGGCAGCAGCGGATGGCAACATATCTATTACGGCCGGTCATTGTTGCCGGCAAGAAGGAGCACACAGAGCATGGCCAACGTAATTGTTGTCGGCGCCCAATGGGGCGATGAAGGCAAGGGAAAAGTTGTCGATATCTATACCGAATATGCACAGGACGTGGTGCGTTTCCAAGGCGGGAACAACGCCGGACACACGCTGGTGGTCGGCGATCAGAAAACGGTCCTCCATCTGATTCCGTCCGGAGTGCTGCATGAAGGCAAGCGCTGCATTATCGGCAACGGCGTCGTGCTCGACCCGAAAGTGTTTCTGGAAGAGATCGACGGCCTGCAGAGAAAAGGTTTTCTCAAAGATCCGGCTCAACTGATGGTCGACGGCGCGGTCAACCTGATCATGCCTTACCACAAAATCATCGACATCGCCCGGGAGCGCAAGTCAGGAGCGAAGAAGATCGGCACCACCGGACGCGGCATCGGACCGACTTATGAAGACAAAGTGGCCCGCCGGGGGATTCGTTTCGCCGACCTGCTCAAGCCGGAAACCTTCAAACGCAAGCTTGCCGAACTGCTGCCGGAAAAGAATTTCTATATTGAGCAGTATCTCGGCGAAAAACCCCTTTCCGAAGAAGAGATTTTTGAAGAGTACATGACCTATGCCGAGCGCCTGCGCTGCTACCTGGCCCGGGTCTCGCCCTATCTCGACAAGTCGATGAAGGATGGTCACAATATTCTCTTTGAAGGCGCTCAGGGTAGCTTGCTCGATATCGACCACGGCACCTATCCCTACGTCACATCCTCTTCCACTATCGCTGCCGGAGCCTGTACCGGGACCGGAATCGGCCCCCATCGGATCGATGAAGTTATCGGCATCTCCAAAGCCTATGTCACCAGGGTTGGCGAAGGACCGTTTCCAACCGAACTGGAAGACGACATGGGCGAGCGCCTGCGCACTGCAGGGGGAGAATTCGGGGCCACTACCGGACGGCCGCGGCGGACCGGCTGGCTTGATATCGTCGCTTTGCGTGAAGCGGTCAGGACCAACGGTCTGACCGGGATCGCTTTGACCAAAATGGATGTGCTGAGTGAATTCGAATCCCTCAAGGTCTGCACGGCCTATCGCTATGGCGAACAATTGCTGGAAGAATTTCCTCAGGATCTTGACGTTCTGCAGGAATGCAAGCCTGTTTATGAGGAAGTTGCCGGCTGGCAGAAAGATATCTGCAGTCTCAGCTCTTACGCTGAGTTGCCTGTGCAAGTAAAGGATTATGTTGAAAAAATAGAGGCTTGGACAGATTGCCCGGTGGTTCTGGTTTCGGTCGGACCGCGGCGGGATCAGACCCTGATCCGGTCAAATCCTTTTGCGTAAAAAAAATTGAAAAAAGGGTTGACGACATAAGGTGATTCACGTATAAAAGGTCTCCGTTGTGAGGGCCGGTAGCTCAGTTGGTAGAGCATCTGACTTTTAATCAGATGGTCACAGGTTCGATCCCTGTCCGGCTCACCATTTAAACGCAACACTCTGCGGGGTCATTTCCCGCGGGGGCTTAACATAGATAAGTCCCTATCGTCTAGCCTGGCCCAGGACACCGCCCTTTCACGGCGGCGACGGGGGTTCGAATCCCCCTGGGGACGCCAAGTAAAACAAAAGCCTCACTGTGTAAGCAGTGGGGCTTTTGTTTTATCTGTCTCTGTCGGGATTCGAAGCGGAGCGAGCGCTGACTTAATGTCAGAAAAGCGGCCCGGACGGCCGTGTCAGCGAGCGCAGGGGAGCCGACGCAGGTATCCGCATGATGCGGATGCCGAAGTGGGCGAATCCCCCTGGGGACGCCACACTGAAAAAGCCTCTCCTCTGAAAATTTTCACAGTTCCTGAAGCCATAAACCCGTCGCTGTATCAACTTCATTTTTAGATGGAAGCCTTCGACAATTCACATGACTTCGATAGTAGCGAAACATATAGGCGATCGGTTCTATCCAGCTCGTTATGCTTTTTCCTAATGTACGCATTGGGCGAAAAGGACTGGACTTTAAAATGCCAACTTTCCTTAGCAGATCCCTAATGATTTTCTTGCATCCGCTTGGCTTCTTTCCTTTATTCCTACAGAGTTTGGCAAGCTCCTGGCAAAATAGCCACGGATGCTTAACTGCTGGTTGCTGTTCAAAATAGCTCATAAGCTTTTGCTGTTTTGCAGTGGTGAGGCGTTCCGGGTTGGTACACACCATTCTCAGCAAGCCGCCTCTTCCTCAAGCCAGGTTACGACGGAAAAAGAGGCAATTATCCCAGTTGAAACAAATTTTTTAAAGAGCACATGGACCAGTTATCTAGGGCTGCCCTTACAAACAGTGCTTTTTTATTGACAGCTGGCTTTGTTCCTCCTACAAATAAAAAAGACTTTATTAGGGAAAGCTAAAGATGGGCTTGCCAGTATCAACGCTCAATTTTGCGATTTTGAACAGGCTTAAGGGCAATTTTTCTCTGCGAGGGAAAATATTGTTATGGATTATGCCGATCGCAATTCTTGGGCTGTTGTCCCTCAGTTTTGTTGCTTACTGGTATATTAATAACGTTATTGAAAAAGAACTGTCCGACAGTATGTTGATGTCGGTTGGTAAGAGCGCCGAGAGTATTGATCGGTGGCTCGAAACCATTATGCTTGAACCGGAAACCATCGCAGCAACTCCTGCCGCAAAGAAAATCAACGAAGATTTCGCCGCCTTCGATCTGCAGAATATCAACCGGTACAGAATTCTCCATGAGAAACATTCCGATATTTTTCAGGATATCTATGCCGCTAACCGCAAAGGCGAATATCATACGGTCCTGCAGGAAGGATCTGAATATAGGCTGTTTGTCGGAAACATCACAAACCGCCCCTATTTCATTTCAATCATGTCCGGCGGGCCCACCCAGATAACTCCCCCACTGATCTCGAGAACCACCGGGATCCCGACAATATTCATGGTGGCTCCGATTCTGGATGAGAAAAATCAACCGCAGGGGCTGGTCGGCGCCGGGATTTCGCTGCAACACACTCAGCAGATTGCCCAGGAATTGCATGCCGGGAAAACCGGTTACGGGATCATGATTGCCAAAGATGGAACCTTTATTTATCACCCTGAAAATGATTTTGTCATGCGGAAGAAGATTATCGAACTTGACTCCCCTGCAGAGAGGGAACTCGGTACGCTGATGCTTTCAGGGCGATCAGGCATGTATCGTTATGCCCAGGGGAATAACACCATGGTGGCTTTTTATCAGCCGATTTCAATCACTGGTTGGTCTGTCGCTACGGTTCTTCCGGAAACAGAGCTATTTGCTCCAGCGATTAAATTAATGCAGTTACTCGCCGCGCTTACCTTTGTTTTTGCCATTGCTATCGGCACGGCTATTCTCCTGGCAATGCAGCGGCTGACCCGCCCATTACAGACGCTGTCTGCACGGGCGCAGGAGATTGCGCAGGGAAACCTGGAGGGCGAAGCTCTTAACGTTGATTCCACTGATGAGATCGGCGTTCTTTCTCAAGCGTTCAACATTATGACCGGCAACCTTAAAAAGACTCTGTCGGGATTGAAAAAGAGCGAAGATAATTACCGAGGTATTTTTGAACATTCGATCAATGGAATTTTGCAAATCACCATCGACGGGGCCATTCTCAATGCCAATCCGGCCATGGCCAAGATGTTGAACTATGATTCCGTTGAAAAAATGGTTGGGACAAATCCTGATTTCGAGCATCAGCTTTATGTGAATCTGAAGGATCGTAAGCAGATTATCTCTCAGCTTCTTTTGGAGGGAGTGATTCATGGTTACGAGACGCAGCTCTATCGGCAGGATCATGAAAAACTATGGGTTTCCATCAGCGCATATCTGGTCAGGGACGCAGCGGGAGAGCCGCTACATATCGAATCCATGGTGTCGGATATCAGTGATCGCAAGCTGGCCGAGCAGGAGAAGGGAAAGCTGTTCCAGCAATTGGTTCAAGCTCAAAAGTTGGACGCTGTCGGCAAGTTGGCTGGTGGTGTTGCTCACGATTTCAACAATATGTTGGCGGTCATTCTGGGCAGAACACAGCTGGCATTGATGAAAATTCAGCCAAACGAAAAACATTATAAGGCATTTGTGGAAATCCAGAATGCGGCAGAACATTCTGCCAATCTCACGCGGCAACTCCTCGCCTTTGCCCGCAAACAAACTGTCGCACCACAAGTGATTGATCTCGACCAAACGATTACTGGTACATTTAATATGCTGCGGCGTCTGATCCCCGAGGATATTGAACTCATTTATTCTCCCGCAGAGGATCTTTGGCCAGTCTTTATCGATCCGGATCAAGGGAGTCAGGTCCTTACAAACCTTTGTCTCAACGGCCGGGACGCCATTCATGGCAATGGTAGAATCTGTATTGAAACCCAGAACGTTTCCTTTGATGCGGCATATTGTGATAATTATCCTGATTTTCTCCCTGGAGACTATGTCTGCCTTTCGGTCAGCGACAACGGTACCGGAATGGACAAAGAGGCTTTACTGCATATCTTCGAACCATTTTATACGACCAAAGGCCTTGGCGAGGGGACGGGCCTGGGGCTGGCGACTGTTTATGGGATTATCAAGCAGAACCGCTCTTACATAAATGTCTATAGCGAACCTGGGCAAGGCACCATCTTTAACATTTATCTACCGAAGTATCAGGGGGGAGATCAACCGGTCCAGGGGCAGGTCACAGCAGAGCCTTTACCTCTCGATTTGGAAATGGTGCTGTTGGTTGAAGATGATCAGCGGTTGCTGGATATCAGCCGGAATATTCTCGAGGAGATGGGCTGTCAGGTGCTGGCGTTTCGTTCCCCCGATGAAGCGATCGCGGTCGCAAGGGATCGATCTTGTAAGATCGACCTGCTGATAACTGATGTCGTCATGCCGGATATGAATGGACGAGAGTTAGCCTTGCGGATTAATGAACTCAGACCGGAGATTCGTTGTCTGTTCATGTCCGGATATACCTCAAATATCATTGCCAACAAGGGGATACTGGATACGGGCATAAACTTTATACACAAACCATTTTCCCTGCAGGCGCTGGCGGGGAAAATCCGCAAGGTCATGAGTCAATAACCTTCCCAAGAGAACATCATCTGATCTGAATCCGCAGGCGAATGGTTTTTCGCAGAAGCTGTGGATTGCGTATGCCCGAAGCGTGAGAAAAACCCAAGTGCTGATTATTGTGGGTTTGGGGTGTCTTGAAGTGAGAGAGGTCAATCTCTGAGGAAGAGCCTCCCCGCCCTGTCCGGGCAGCAGTAAAACTTTTGCTTTTTTCACTTCTATTGGCATTGGAGGCGTGTATTGATGTGATAAAATTTGCGCCAGGAATGGTTCTAGCTCGGGTAACATTTGAACATTCGTAGAATCCCTCTGGTTTATCTATTTGTAAAAATAGTACATATATCTATAATGGTGACAGTCTAAACTCCGTGGGAAGCATACTCCCTGCTGCTCCTGCGGCCTCAGAATTGTTTTTCTCCTGGATGTTGTGCTGAGACGGGCCAATCCGTTGCAGGGGCGTTTCGATGCCGGATCGTATTCCGCTGGCACCTTTCGATTTTAAACAAGAGAAGGGATATTCGTATGAATCTGAAGCTGACTCCCAAAGCGCAAAAAATCATTTCCGAAAAAGGCAGCGATATCACCGTCAGTCTGAATCAACAGATTTGTTATAACTGAGGCGGCGCTCAGTCGCGAGACATCCCATCCGTGCGATGGGGACTACCAGAATCTACCGAGATCAACGAATACCAAACGATGACCATTGACGGAACCGCCATCTATATCCATCGTGCCGTCAGCGGGTTCGCCAGTGCCCGTATTGACGCCGTGACCGGCGGCGCCGGAACAAAGCTTATTTTTCTTGGTTTTGCCGGGAAGCACTGAGAGGAACGCCCCGTTGCCGCAAGGTAGCGATCCATAAATAGAGCCTCCATCGAGCAATCGGCGGAGGTTTTTTTGGGTGATAAACAGCCCCGGTCACGATCTCCCGGGGACTTGCTGCGACCTTTCTCTGTTCTTATTGAAGGGGGATATCTCCAAATTTAGGGAAAGCTTTCATCACAGCGCATTTGGTGCTATGAAGACAAGCGGTTTAATTTGTTGTCATCCTGAAACACTGGATGACAATAATTAAGTCTTCAGACTGGAAACGAATAGCTTTCCGTTGTAGCAAGGAAATCAAGGGCTTACGCGATGGCGTACACCGTTACGCCGCACACGTAAGCCTGCCGATTGACGCTGCTCCAGCGGAAAAAAGCCGTTTCCTGATGAAAGGATATTTCTTGACTGCTGATGTACTGCTCAAGCTATGACCGGATTCTCTTTCCTTGGCGAAGGAGTTTTTGATATATGCTAACCTTGTTCCCCTGACGCGTCCTTGCGATTTCAGAGAGATGTGAAGATGATTGCAGCTGTACAGCCATTATTCCCTTCTATACCCCTGTGGAACAGCCTTATCCAGCAGGTCTGCCAGCATATACTTCAATAAAATGAAAATTTACATTCTGTACTAACGAACACCGGCGAAAAGGCGGTGAGTTTTCTGTTTATGGTCAGCTGCGTGGCGCACGGGCGCTGCTCAACTGGAAAGAATTGCTTTTTTGTTTTGCTGCCAGGCAGCATACTTTTGAATTGAGGATCTGTTCAAAATGAATATGCCAACTGATACAGGGTCGAATAACGACCAATCCTCCGCTCATCAGCGGAGCTCTTTAGCGGCTCTTTCACTGACCGCCTTGGGTGTGGTTTTCGGCGATATCGGGACCAGTCCGCTTTATGCGCTGAAAGAATGTTTTCATACCAGTCATGGTTTGACACCAACACCGGAAAATGTGCTCGGCATCCTGTCCCTGATTTTGTGGGCGTTGATTCTGGTGATCTCCATCAAGTACCTCAGCTTTATCCTCCGCGCCGATAATCAGGGGGAGGGCGGCATCATGGCCCTGACCGCCTTGATTCTGCCGCAGAAGGCTCGCCAGCAGGGGAATCGTTGGGCCCTTGTCACCCTTGGCCTGTTCGGCGCCGCGCTGCTCTACGGTGACGGTATGATCACCCCGGCCATCTCGGTGCTTTCCGCCATCGAAGGATTGCGGATTGCCGCTCCGGGGATATCCGACTATATCATTCCCCTGACCGTCATTGTGCTTGTTGCCTTATTTCTGGTGCAGTATCGCGGCACCGGCAAAGTCGGGGCTGTTTTCGGGCCGTTGACCCTGCTTTGGTTCCTGGTCCTGGCAATTCTTGGGATCAGGCAGATAATTAGATATCCTGCTATTCTGGCTGCCGCCAGCCCCCATTATGCCTTCCGTTTTCTCTTGCATAACGGCTGGTCGGCTTTTCTGGTCCTCGGCTCGGTCTTCCTGGTGGTGACCGGCGGGGAGGCGTTGTATGCCGACATGGGGCATTTCGGTGTCCGTCCGATCCGGCTGGTCTGGTTTTGCCTGGTGCTGCCCTCCCTGGTCCTCAACTATTTTGGTCAGGGTGCGTTGTTGCTGAGCAATCCCGCAGTGCTGGAGAATCCGTTCTATCACCTGGCGCCTTCCTGGGCGCTGATCCCCTTGGTGGTGCTGGCGACGATTGCGACCATCATCGCCTCCCAGGCGGTGATTTCCGGGTCATTCTCCATTACCATGCAGGCTGTGCAACTCGGATTCTGCCCGCGCCTCAAGGTGACCCATACCTCGGCTCGGGAACGGGGTCAGATCTATGTCCCGGCAGTCAACTGGATTCTGATGTTCAGCTGCATCGGCTTGGTCATTGGTTTTGGTTCGTCCAGCCACCTGGCCGCGGCCTACGGCTTTTCCGTGACCACCGACATGGTGATCACCACCCTGTTGTTCTTTTTTGTCGCCCGCGAAAGGTTCCACTGGCCGCTGGGCTGGGTCCTGCTGCTGTGTGGCGGATTCCTTTCCTTTGACCTGGCATTTTTCGGCGCCAACTTTGCCAAGATTCTGCATGGCGGCTGGTTCCCGTTGATGGTCGCCACTCTGGTCTTTACCTTCATGTCGACCTGGAAGACCGGGCGGAAGATTCTTGCCACGCGGATGCGCGAACGGCTGATGTCGATCAGTGATTTTCTGAAGGTGATTCGGTCTTCCATGCCGCAGCGCGTCAACGGCACCGCCGTGTTTATGTCCGGCAACCTGAAAATTGCCCCGCCGGCGCTGTTGCATAACCTGAAGCACAACCGGGTTCTTCACCAACGGGTGATTATCCTGTCGGTGGTGACCGAAGATGTTCCCCATGTTGTCGGAACCGATCGTTACGATGTTGATGAGGTTGGTGAGGGGATTTATCTGCTGGTGCTCCATTCCGGCTTTATGGATGAACCGGACGTGCCCGAGTTGCTCAAGGCGATTGAAATCGGGAACGCTCCTTTCCTGATGGAGGAGACCACTTTCTTCCTCGGGCATGAAGCGATTATCCCGTCGGAAAAGCCGGGCATGGTCATGTGGCGAGAACATTTGTTCATGCATATGTCCCGCAACGCCCGTTCAGCTACCAGCTTTTTCGGCCTGCCGCCGAACCGGGTGGTAGAACTGGGAATGCAGATTGAACTCTAGTGTCCTGTATGGTGAGTTCTATAGTTCAATTTTGACCCTTCTTACTGCTGTCTACGTTTTGCCTTCTCGGCTTGGCTTTAGTCAGGCCTCGGCGGCACGTCTTGTCAGCAGAAAAAATGACTCAGGGTTTATACAAACAACTCACCAACCGGAACACCTGGTGATTTTGCGAGCAGGTTGGTTTTTTTTCTTGCAACTTTTCAGTTCTTTAGGTATTTAATGCATCTCCTCGCGATAGCGGAGGAGAAAAGTAGATTTAAAAAGTAGCGTTCTGCGGGTACATTTCCCGCAGGGACTTGAAGTTTTCTAAGTCCCTATCGTCTAGCCTGGCCCAGGACACCGCCCTTTCACGGCGGCGACGGGGGTTCGAATCCCCCTGGGGACGCCACTTAAAAGAAAAGCCCCACTGTGCAAACAGTGGGGCTTTTCTTTTATCTGTCTCTGTCGGGATTCGAAGCGGAGCGAGCGCTGACTTAATGTCAGAAAAGCGGCCCGGATGGCCGCATCAGCGAGCGGAGGGGAGCCGACGCAGGTCTCCGCACGATGCGGATGCCGAAGTGGGCGAATCCCCCTGCCACTGTGCAAACAGTGGGGCTTTTCTTTTATCTGCACTCAGTCGGGATTCGAAGCGGAGCGAGTGGAGGGGAGCCGACGCAGGTCTCCGCAGGATGCGGATACCGAAGTGGGCGAATCCCCCGGCCGCAAAATCAATAAGAGAGATTCATTTTAGTTGCGATGAAACCCTTTTGGTAAGAGGCACTGCCATTGTAGCGCAGGGCTCGGTTCCGCTAGGTTGGGTCGTATAAGAAATCCAATTCACCCCTCATTTTTTCATCCCCTTCCTGCTCTATGCTTAACAGGCCGTCTCCTGATCGGTTGTTGAAAGAGTCCATCCGGGACTTATTCGGCCGCCTGCAAAAGAGCCGCTGAAAAGAAGACCGATTGCGCAACTTTGTACAAGCGTTTCTGTTTAGAGGTAGGCTATGGTATTGATCAGGTGATAGGTGGAAAAATGTCATTGTGCTCAGCAAACAGCTTTCATTTTCAGAATCCAGGGGCCTCATCGGGGATAACAGTCCTGAATGCCGTCATGGCGGATTTTTCCTACGGCAAGCACGCGCATGAAGAACTGGCCATTGGCGTGACTAATGCTGGCGTTCAGGATTTCTCCTGTAACGGGCGTTATTTCAGCAGCTTGCCCGGGGATATTATCCTGTTCAATCCTGAGGATGTGCATAACGGTAGCCCTGGCGGGGGCGACGTTCTGAAATACACAATGTTGTACTTTGACACTGATAAGTTCTATCCGCTGGTTGGCTGTGCAAGCAATGGCGTAATGACGAAATGGCGGATTCCCCAAACCCACTTCAGGGATGCGGTGCTTCGCTCCATGCTGCTGGACATCTCTCAGCATGCCGGTGAACTGGCAATCTCTGCCCTGGAACAGGAACATGAGCTCTATGCTCTCGCCGTGCACATCGCCAAGATCCTGGGCCGGTTTCATCCTGATGGCTGGACCAATAAAAAAGATGCGCTCCTGCTGAGGGTGCGGGATTACATCCACGATAACTTCGCAGAAGATATCTCCATTGACGAACTAAGCCATGTCGCCAATATTTCCAAGTATCACCTGATCCGTCTGTTTCGCAGTCAGTTCGGGTTGTCGCCCCACCAATATATTCTGAATCATCGCATCAACAAGGTGCGCGAGGCATTGAAAAATGGTGTGTCCGCAACCGATGTCGCGCATGAGTTCGGTTTTTTCGACAGCAGCCACTTGAATCGCCACTTCAAACGGGCCTATGGCGTCACTCCAAAGCAATACCAGCTTCAAGTGCAGAGATAAGAGGTCAATCCCATGCTGGAAATTATCCTTTTTGCCTTTGGGGTCATGTACACCCCGGGGCCGGTCAACATCCTCAGTTTGAACAGTGGTGCACAGAAGCAGTTTCGGGCGCACATTCCATTTTGCGGCGGCGTGGCAAGCGCTTTGGCCTGCTGGTTTTTGTTGATCGGCTATACGGGAAGCCTGATCGTGAACGACAGGCTGTTGCCAATGATTGCGGCGGTGGGCGTCTGCTTTATCCTGTATCTGGCCTACAAAGTCATGTCGAGCAGAATCGAGGCCGGCGGCGAACGCCAACCATCGGCCGTTCTTACCTACAAAGACGGGTTGTTGATGCAGCTGTTAAATCCCAAAGCCATGATGGTTGTTTTCCCCGTAACGGCGGTTCAGTTCCCTGCCGTGGGGATCCATGGCGTTTGGATTGCGGTCTGGTCAGTTGGCCTCAGTGCCCTCGGGTTTGGTGCACCGCTGACCTATGCTGCCTTCGGTGCCACCGTCTTCCGCGCTATCCGCGGCAACACCTGCCTGAAAGTCATGAACATCATCATGGGGATGATGCTGATCGCTGTTGCTGTGGACATGGGTTACTCACATGTCTATCTCCCCTTGGTGGCACAGTAAGTATTTTCAGGTGACGGGAGTTTCCAAGATCTAAAGATCCGCCTCACCTTACAAAATCAGTGAGTTAGTTGTCAGCCTGAAACTCTGAATGGCAATAGTAGGTTGCTGAAAAAGTCCATCCATGGACTCGGCAGGCTGTTTTTCAACAGCCTGATAATAAGAAATTTGGATTTATGCCAATCGGAGTACAGATATTTACTGCGCTATAAATTGACGGAAACAGGTAAAAAATCATGTCGCGATCAGGCTGTGCCACAAGTGAACGTCGCGAATCAACACGATGGTTCCCAGTTGAGATAGAGAACGATGCGTTTCAATCATCAAAAATCTTACCAAATGTAATTTCCATCTTCATGCGGTTTTCTCGAGAAACTCCTCGTGTGCCTATAAGTTTTCCATCAATCAAATCGGTGATAATTTTTTGGTGAAGTCCGTTTCTATTCGTCCAAGAAGTGAGCGTTTCGCCCATGTCCTCAAGTTTGTCTGCAATGATCTTTTTCCGTCGATCTATGTCCATGAAATATGCCTTGTGAAGAGTGCTGTTAAATTAAAAACTATTTTTATTTTAACCAGTTATGATTCAGAATACTATCATGTAATGGAAAATATGTGTTGGTAAAACTTGCGATTTTCCCCCAGTCAAGAAGGGGCAAATTAAACTCATTTTGGCTCACCACCAGTTGCGTAGGCATTACGGGCTATGTGATAGGCTGTGTAAATTACCCCATCACGCGAATTTAGGTAAAAGGAGTCCTTGGCCTCAGAAAAGATTCTCTGATATTTATCAAGGAGTTCAGGGGATATTTTACTTTCCCCAAGGGCGTCCTCTGGGTTAACTTTACTGTAATATTTATTTTGATTAGTTGGTTGTTCATCCGGAAATACTGGATGACAATTATTAAGTTTTAAGATTGGAAACGAGTTGGAGGACACTTTGGCTAAGGGTCTGAAGGGATAACTTTCTGAAACCGTCGTTGTCGGCTTATTGCTGACCGACGGTTTTTTTATTTACTGAGTGACTAACCCTCCGGAGAGAAAATTTAGATCATGGAAAAGGGAACGTCTCATAAAAGCATGGAGATACTTCGGTTGTTCGTCGAACATGCGCCTTGTGCCTTGGCCATGTTTGATCGTGAAATGCGTTTCCTTCTCGTCAGTCGTCGTTGGCGCACAGATTATGGCCTCGGCGACCGAGATCTGCTGGGAATTTCGCTCTATGACGTTTTCCCAGAACTCCCCGAGGTTTGTCGAGATGATCATCGCCGTGGATTGAATGGGGAGGTCCTGCAGTCGGCAGGGGACCGTTTTGAACGCACGGACGGAAGCGTGCAGTGGATCAAATGGGAGATCAGGCCTTGGTTTGACGATTCCGAAAAGGTTGGTGGAATCATCCTTTTCACGGAGGACATTACTCGCCAAAAGAGTGCCGAAGACGCATTATGCTCCAGCGAAGAGCAGTTCCGGATCATGTTTATGCAATCAAGTGTGGGGAAGGTTATGGTTGACCCGATGACCGGGCGGTTTCTCAAAGTGAATCCCGCCTATTGTCAAATAACCGGCTACACAGAAGACCAATTGCTTCAGAAGTCCTTTACTGAGGTTACCCATCCTGAAGATCGGGACGCAACCCAGGTTAATCTTAAGCTCCTGATTCTTGGCAAAATCCCAAATTTCAAGACCGAAAAGCGTTATCTCAGACCAGATGGGACCGTGGCCTGGGCTCATGTGACCGTAAACTTGGTCCGTGACACGAATGGGCGGCCTTTGCACACCTTGGCCGTTGTTCAGGACATTTCCGAACGCCGACGGGCCGAGAACGATTTGGCAGCCAGCGAAAAAAAATATCGCGAACTCCTGGAGACCGCCAACAGCATCATTATTCGTTGGGACTCTCAGGGCATCATTCGCTATGTCAATGAATTCGGCCTGCGATTTTTTGGCTATTCGCGTCAGGAATTGTTGGGCCAGCCGATCCTGAAATTGGTGCCGGAAATTGAAGGGAACTCAGGAAGGGATCATTCCGTTTTTGTCAAAAATATTCTGAAACATCCCGAACAACATCCCTTTGTTCTGGACCAAAATATCAGAAAAGACGGTAAGTTGGTTTGGGTCTCCTGGACGAATAAGGCCATCGTCGATGAGCGGGGTGATGTTCAAGAAATCCTGGCTATCGGCAACGACGTAACCGCTCAGAAAGAAGCGGAAGCGGCGCTACGGCTGAGCGAGGAACGTTTCAGAACCTTGAATCGTTCAATGATTCAACCCATGGCTTTTCACGAAATTATTTGTGACGCCAGTGAAAACCCGATCGACTATCGTTTTCTCGATGTGAATCCAGCCTTTGAAAAGCTTCTCGGCAAAACAGCTGCGGACATTGTCGGCAAAACAGTCCTGGATATTCTCCCGGACATAGAAGCACATTGGATAGAAACCTATGGCAAGGTTGCTTTGAGCGGTGAGCCGCTTCATTTTGAGAATTATTCTCAAGAGCTGGAGCGCCATCTTGATGTCGTGGCTTTCTCTCCGGCGCGAGGACAGTTTGCGGTGATTATCACCGATATCTCTGAGCGGGTGCGAATGCAGGAAGAAAAGCGTCGTTTTGAAGAGCAGATCTTCCATGCCCAGAAGTTGGAAAGTCTCGGTATCCTCGCCGGGGGTATCGCTCATGATTTCAACAATATCCTGATGTCGGTATTGGGGAATGCCGACCTGGCCTTGCGGCGCATGGCTCCCGAATCTCCGGCAATGGATAATATTCGGCAGATTGAACAAGCTGCCGGCAGAGCCGCCGACCTTGCCCGGCAAATGCTCGCTTACTCAGGAAAAGGGCATTTTGTTGTCGAAACTTTGAATCTCGATAAACTCATCCAGGAAATGACCCATATCCTGCAGGTCTCGATATCCAAGCAAGCAGTGATTCGCTTCAATTTTCATCCCAATCTTCCCGCCGTAGAGGGCGATGCCACGCAATTGCGTCAGGTCATTATGAACCTGGTCATCAACTCCTCAGAGGCCATCGGGGAAAGAAGTGGGGTCATCGCTATTTCGACCGGAGCAATGGATTGTGACCGGGCTTATTTGAAGAGTACTTTTCTCAACGAGGATCTTGCCGAGGGAATGTATGTCTTTATCGAGGTTGCCGATACGGGGTGTGGGATGGATAAGCATACACTCAACCACCTGTTTGATCCCTTTTTCAGCACCAAATTTACCGGCCGTGGGCTCGGCATGGCAGCCGTTCTCGGGATAGTCAGAGGTCATAAAGGTGCGATCAAAGTTTATAGTGAACAGGGCAAGGGGAGCACTTTTAAAGTTTTGTTTCCGGCTTCGACCAGATCTGAAACCTTTTATGATGCGGGCAAAACTGAAACGATCTGGCAAGGGACTGGCACGATCCTGCTGGTCGATGATGAGGAGACCGTGCGTGCTATCGGAAAGGACATGCTTCAGGAATTGGGGCTTGAGGTCCTGACGGCTTCCGATGGGCGAGAAGCCCTGGAGCTCTTTCGAAAAAAGCAGCAACAGATTAACTGTGTGCTGATGGATCTGACTATGCCACACATGGATGGTGCCGAGGCCTTCCGGGAACTGCGGCGGATCGATCCTGCGGTGAAAATCATTATGGCCAGCGGCTATAACGAACAGGAAGTGGGACAGAAATTTATTGGCAAAGGGCTGTCGGGGTTTATTCAAAAGCCTTATCGTATCTCAGAATTGGCGGAGGTCCTTCGATCCCTGGACGACTCATCGTGCGATTAAATCATGGCAGATGGTAGCTCTCTGAAAATAATGGACTTTTCCCAGCGCCTTTACGCTTCCCCGCTCCGCGCATCTTCCCCCCAGGCCTTGGCACTGCGCGCCACCTTCTTGCGCACCTCCTTCCAGGCTCCATCTACGTTGAACATCGATTCCGGCAAGGCCTGCAACATCTTTTGATAGAGAGACCAGGACACCGTGAAGGTCAGTTCGTCAACTTTCATATACTTCCTGACCGATACGTCGAAGCCGCCGATTACGGCCTTCTCGACACCCTGCCCTTGATAATACAGCGGCCAGGCGACCATATTCGTGCAGCCCGCACCGAAGGGCGAGGCGACGCAGTCCATATCCCCGGTCGTGAAAACCGTGTGGGTGAAGAGGCCGCTCAGCACTTCGGGCCGGGCGAAAAAAATCACCAACTCCGGTTCTTCTCCATCGGCAAAGCTGGAGAGTGGCTTGAAGATGCAGTATTTTGCCGGGGCTTTGCGCGGATCGACCTCGGCAAGAAATTTTCGCATCGCTTCCGGGGTCGGCATGTACCGTTCACCATGCACCGGCGTCCCACTGAAGCCCGTGCTCACATAGTGCTCGATGAAGCGGAGATGCGGCTTCAACAGGGAACAGTAATACACGCCGCCAAAGCAGCCGTATTCTTCCTTGGAGATGAAGGCGGCGCAGCCCTTCTTTCGTGCCAGCCGGATGTTGGCCATGACACAGGAAAAGGTCTTCATGGCTTCCTGCAGATCGAGTTGCCCGGATTCTTCCAGCTCTCGTGAAATGGGCACCCCGGTTTTGGGGCCCACGGCATGGTCTGGCAGGCTGTCCGCGTAATAGACGCCGAACGGCTCTTCGCCCAGTCCGAGATGCTCCAGAAAGCGGTGCGTATCTTCAAGAACCTGCTGAACAGTCATGAGATTTCCTCCTTGCTGGTGTTGTTAGCTCCGCCAGAAGCAGCTCTCCCATCGAAAGAGTCCTCAGCGCCTTGGCGTCTTGCATTGAACAGACATCATTCTATATTGTATCTAAATACAGAATAAAGCGGATCAAATAAAAACTCTCCTCCCAAAATGGGCATAATCGTGCGGGACTTTCTCAATGATGTTCCCCTCCTGGTGGGTAAACTAGGGAGGGACTAGCGCCATTCGGGAGTGTCCCTAGTTTTTGAAAAGACGAAACCGGCGGGTCCGGGCCCGCCAGCCGGCTTCATTTTTCCCAACGATGGAAAAACGAAGCAAAAAGATCTTTGAAGGTCAAGGTAACTGACGATAGCTGTGTTGGGTTACGTTTAAAGGTTGCTGGGTGCAATTAACCGGCAGGCCACGCTGCTGTCGCAGCTAATGGGCAAGGGCGTTAGTTGGTGCGGAATGCCGTGGGATTATCGGTATTCGTTTTTAAATCCATTATCCATCAATAATGCGATTCTGGCCATCAGGCGCGCATTGCGCCGTCGGCCGGCTGGTTAGATACTGGATGTTTCTTTGAAGAGATGAAGCCCGAGTCCGGACCCTTTAAAAAAGGGCGTTTTGTGCTTACTATTTGTCGCCCGCTTGGGACAAATAGTAAGGCGTCGTGCGGGGCGCAACCCCGCGATCTTGCTTGTTTTATTTAAGTCATAAAAGACAACACCGGCGGTTCCCGGCCCGCCAGCCGGCTTCATTTTTCCCAACGATGGAAAAATGAAGCAAAAAGATCTTTGAAGGTCAAGGTAACTGACGATAGCTGTGTTGGGTTACGTTTAAAGGTTGCTTGGTGCAATTAACCGACAGCCCACGCTGCTGTCGCAGCTAATGGGCAAGGGCGTTAGTTGGTGCGGAATGCCGTGGGATTATCGGTATTTGTTTTTAAATCCATTATCCATCAATAATGCGATTCTGGCCATCAGGCGCGCATTGCGCCGTCGGCCGGCTGGTTAGATACTGGATGTTTCTTTGAAGAGATGAAGCCCGAGTCCGGACCCTTTAAAGAAGGGCGTTTTGTGCTTACTATTTGTCGCCCGCCTGGGACAAATAGTAAGGCGTCGTGCGGGGCGCAACCCCGCGACTTTGCTTGTTTTGTTTAAGTCATAAAAGACAACACCGCCGGGTCCCGGCCCGGCAGCCGGATTCATTTTTCCCAACGATGAAAAAACGAATCAAAAAAATCTTTGAAGGTCAAGGTAACTGACGAGAATAGATTCGATCTACGCTTTATCGTTGCTACCCGTAGTTAACAGACCGCCCAACGATGCTGTCGCATCCATGGGCAGAACCGAATTGAGTAGGAAAATAAAAATATTGTAATGTTCTGTTTTGGGGTGTAGTTTTGAGAAGTATTGTTTTTCAAGATATTAAATGAAAAGCCGTAATTTGTAAGATTTTGGGAATCTTCAGGTTGCGGCTTTTTTTGTGTGGATCTTGAGTTGATTGGTGGGTAATTAACTATATATCACGCAGAGGAAATTTTCAGAAATTCGATATAACTTATTGGTATTAATTGGAAATTAAGGATTTTCGTGAAGATCAGCTGTGTTATAACACGGCCAATATCACGTATATTACATGTTAAAAATCCATGGAACGGCTCGTCTTCGGCCCTGTTCCATGTAGCTTTTCAATCCTATCGTTTTAAAGGTAAAACCCAGTGGTCGGCCTGCAAATGAACAGACGTTTTTCGTTCAGCATACTTCAGGCAGGTTATGCCAGAAGTTCAGAAAAATTGCAGCAGCCTGGCACTATCAGGTTCTTGTAAGAAGCTGTCGTTATTATTGGTAGGGTTGAAAATTATAGCAATTCGCCTTTTGCTGTCTGCGCCCTGATTCGGGCAGTGTGCACTACACTTTAGCTGCTGCAATTTATGTTTTTAACCAGACAATCAACCGGATGGAACGAAACTAGCCGACATTCGCAAGGTGTCTACTTAACTGGAACTTGTCTTCGCCACCGGTTATTTGACCGTTAGGCTTCAGAAATTTAAATGCAATTTTGAAAAGGGCGAAATGATCGAACTTGGCTTAATAGTCATTTCATTGTGGACACTTGGGCTCGTTTACCATTTTGTAAAAATGACACTTATTTCAATTTCATTGAGCAGTCATCTCAAACGAAATCAAAGTGAATTTTACGAACAAAATAAACATTCATATTGCGGAAGGTGGGTTTGTTTTTTCAAGGATCTACATTTTCTGAATGACGAACAAATTACGGCTTTTGAAGCAAAGTTCAATAAGGCATTAAAGCACTTAGTTGTATTTGTCGCTTTATCTATATGCAGTACTACCGTCTTGATATATTTAGGTTTTCTATAAAAGCCTAACCAGATAATCAACCGGACGGAAGATACGGCTGCTACTTAATCCGAAGAACTTGGTGGTATGCATAAGTAGGCACGCCGCCCGTTATCAAAAACGATAGGATGGACCGCTGCGCGCTCCATCCTATCGGGCCGGGCTGTCGTATCTCACACCATTGCTAGATTCCGCGCTACGCGCTCCACCTATCAATGGCGTTCGAGCCGACTGCGGTTCTCGGTCCGCAAAATAGAAACCCATTTTCCGGCCCTGCGAGCCTTGCGGCTCAACAGCCCGGCCCGTTAGGAGCTTATACAAATATGGATGATAGGCAAAAATTAATTGAGAGAATATACGATCACATTGAAAATGATGACGTCGATAAAGCTGTTTTTGCCTGTGTAAGACTATCAAGAAGCATTGGTGATGTTTTCAACACCGTTCTTTTTTTGAAGGAGCTACGACCAGATAAAAAGCAATCAAATCAAGCTTTTTACGATGAAGTAAAAGATTTGAAAGAAGATGCTCAGAAGTTTTTGTGGAAGACGGTAGGTGAGCATTGGCTCGAAGGGCGAACTATGGATTATAGCGTGACAGATGATCCAGATAAAACAGTTATGGTTATGGGCGTTGGTGAAATGAAAAAGGAGGTAGATAATCTTCGAGACACTATCTCTGATTTAAAGGCACCAGATGGTATGGATGGCTATGATCTTGCCGCCTTTACAGATCGCTATGATTCGACGAAGTCCCAATTCAGATTAAGACTTTCTGGAATAAGTTCGATTCTTGAAAGGATTCGAACCCGGTGTTTTAACTACGCATCCAGGATCGAGCACCAACTGGCAGGGCAGAGGAAGGCGGATTCATTTCTCATGAACATCCAGAATGAAGTTAATTCCTATTTCCTGTCGCGATCTGAGGATACTTATAAGAGCCTTCGAAAGGCTACTGACTTATTGGGGTCAAAAAATTCAGAAGACAATGCCCTGCTATTGACGTCTATTAGGAGGGCTATCCATTCAGCTTCTGACTATTTTTATCCACCAGTTTCAGATGATGTTTTATGTATTGATGGAAAAGTTCGGAAAATGGGTAATGAGCAATACTTAAATCGATTGCATGAATTTGTATCGCTTTCTTTTTCCAAATCCACCTCTACTGATCTAATCAAAGCTGAACTAGAACATTTGATGGTGTTTGCGAAGAAAATCAATGAAATAGCTTCTAAAGGGGTGCATGCCCGAGTTACCGAAAGCGAAGCTAAACAAGGGCTCCTAGGGCTTTATTTGTTTTTGGCCAATGTCATCGAAAAATTAGAGTACAGCACTCCTAACAAATCAATGCAGACGACCGCTGACGCGTCGGCTGATTGAGGCGTTAGATGCCTATGAGAAGCACATGACTGATCGTACCAAGAGATACGCTGCCTTCGATAAATTTTACAAAGGCGCAAAAGAAATATTTGAGACTTATGCTGATTCCACACCAGAATGTAAGCGTTTGGGTGATTTGTACTCCTTGTGCATATGTCCTGGTGAAAGGCATGGAGGACTAAATAAAAGGGAAGTAGAAATTTTATACGGTAATCGACCGTTTGATTCAGTAACAACTATTGGCAAAAACCTACAAGCAACAAAAAAACTGGAAACAGCACATGGAGCTACTCTGTTCTATCAACGAACAGATGATGGACAAGTGTTGTGCTGCCTATATCCCGCAGCGTCTGAGAACTTCCGACCTCCCGAAGACTTTATCCTTCTTGGTGTAGTCAAGAACCCAGCCACACTTGAAAGAGAGTCAAAACGACACTGGAAAACGTTCTTAGCCTATATGCAAGTTACCTGCTTGGACGGAAAGCCAAGTATCCTCCAAAGGATAAGAGTTTTTTATATACGAAACTTCAAAGAGCGGGTTGTGAATGGGACTGTTCAACGGCGTAAAGCATCAGAAGTTACCGGCGAAATCGTAAAGTATGCCGCCACAGTTGGTCTAAGTGGCTTCATTATTCTCTTTTTTACCTGGGCCAAAGAGTTATCTGATAGCGAGCAGGTTGAAAAAAATCGCCAAGAATTGCTGAGCATCTATTCAAATATCCAAGCAAGCACACAATTAATAGCCAAAACCTCTGAAGCAATTGAAGCTGAAATTCAACGGCTAGATCAAAATGCAAGTAAAAATTTGCAGGTTCTCAATGATGCAATTTCAATAAATACTACTCGAATTGAAAACGCTATATCTCAGCTTGAGTTAGGCAAAAAAGTTGAAGATGCGGATGATCAAAGGACGGTAAAGTAGTATGAGGACGGCATCTAACAATCACATCCAGCCGACCCAAAAACCGCTGCGCGGTTTTCGGTCGGCTGATGTGAAGCGATAGGATGGACCGCTGCGCGCTCCATCCTATCGGGCCGGGCTGTCGTACCTCACACCATTGCTAGATTCCGCGCTACGCGCTCTACCTATCAATGGCGTTCGATCCGACTGCGGTTCAACAGCCCAGCCCGTTATATGGCAAAAAGGAATAAACAAAAAATATGAAATATTTATCAACGGCCATAGTGTCGGTAGCGAAAAATCCTACATATCTCGTCCTATTCATTCTCTTCAGCATGTTGGGCTTTCCTATTTCTATCATGAAGCAGGCGGGCATGGTCCAAGGCGGTTTGGCTATAGCCTTAATGATCGGCATTTACCTTATTGGCCTCTTTCTTACGACAGGGGCTTATTCTCTTGCCTTGAAGCAATTGCAAGACGAAAAGGCATCATTCTTTACAGACTCAAAAAAATATTTCCAACATGTCTTAGGTGCATCAATTGTCATTGGCATTATTGGCGCAATTGTCACTTTCCCATTTCCCGTTGCCCATAAGATGCTTTTTCTTCCGGACATTTCACCCCAAATGTACGGCAAAAGAATTGACGCAAATCTCGTAAGAACAATCCCTGGCTTTTTCGTTTCGGTAGCTTTCGTGTATGCAGTACCTGCCATTTTCTCCTGTGACCTTTCAGGCAAGGACGCAGTTGCCACCTCATGGAAGTTTTTACTGAAAAATCTCACCATCTCAAAAATCGTAATAGTTGGCCTTTTGATTTCTCTACTCTCAAGAATATTGCTTACTCAATGGGCTGTAAATTACGACTACAGTTCGGTTACATACTGGCAAATCACAATTTTGAACAGCGTAATTAACTATCTAATTTTATTTTTAGTTTTTCTTTGCTCAGCACAAATTTTTAAAGAAAAATTCGAAAAAAAAGAGGCCACATAACGAATAAAGATAGATAGCGCGAGGGACGAGCCGCGATCTTATCCTGTGGTTGGACAAGCCCGGCGCACTAGAGATAAAGCAAATATATCGGATTGGTTTTGAGGGGTAAGAAGGTCTTGGGTCTGGCCGTGTTTTTACAGGGCGAGCGGGGGCCGTTCACCTCTTTCAGGGCTAGAACAATACGACGCAGATTCTGTCTTTCACTGGGGGGTAAGAACCTCCTGCTTTTGTGGTGAGCGCAATACGCTGCCGGTTTATTTGAGCTAACCCGACAGACATTGCGGCCGTCGAAAGGCAACTATCTCCATCGCCGCTTTGCAGTGTGGGCAGCGAAACACCGGTCTCGGCCGAAAGGGATTCGGTTCGACCATGACACGCAAGACGAACTGCACCAAGAGCAAGACCCCCCTATGTCTTAACATCGATGTCGCCTCAACTGATGAGGTGACACATGAGATACACACGAGCAGTCAAGGTCGGCATTCTGAAGAAAGTTCTGCCATCTGAGAACCGAAGTATACCGGAAGTCAGTCGAGAAACCGGTGTCAATGATCAAACGATCAGAAATTGGATTAAGCAGTATAAATCTGGTAATTTTGACGCTGTGAACTCAGAAAGCTGCCCTCGTTTTATGACAACCAAAGAGAAGTATCAAATTCTGCTTGAGGCTTCTGGTTTGGTTGAAGACGAGCGTGGTCGTTTTCTGCGTGAGCGAGGAATCCACTCGGAACATCTCGTCATCTGGGACCAGGAGCTGCGTGAAATTATGGCTAATAAACCCGATCCAAAGGATCAAGAGCTCCGTGAGCTCAAGAAGAAAAATAAGGAACTGGAGAAAGAGTTGCAACGTAAGGAAAAAGCCCTCGCCGAAGCGGCCGCTCTGCTTATTCTCAAAAAAAAACTGGACACCCTTACGAGGGATCACGAGGGCGACTGATTCTTGGTAAATGTGTGTGTGGGGGGGAGGGCGCTTTTTCGCTGTTTTTGTTATTGCCTGCGCAACGTGGAAGACTTTTTCGGACTTATGGATTTGGCCCAAGAGGAACCGATATCAACTGAACGCCCTTGGCCGCGACAATTCAGGGTTAAGAAGCTCCCGTTGCTTGAGACGGTTGTTTAAGCTAAAAAACTTGTCATGACCTGTTTTTGTGTGTAGGTTGATAACTAGCTGTTTCTGAATAATAAAATGGAAAGAGAGCCGTAGTTTGTGAGATTTGGGGGAGTCTGCAGAGTGCGGTTTTTTTGTTGAGGCTGGATTGTGTTCATTGGAATCTGGGGAGCAGGTCTCATGGTCATGCAGCACTTTGCGAATCCGCCCCATCAATATCAAATCGGAATTCGGCCGAAAGCGAGGGGCTTTTCCATTTTTCCTCTCTAATATCAGAATAGCTGGATACCATATTGGGTTTAATGATTATGGAAAATCATTTCCAGATATTCTATTTAATATGGCAATAAGTGGAAATTTCTCCAGTCTATAGAAAGAAATAGATGGAAAATTTCCACTTATCAACACTGTTATAGCTAAAGTTAGTCGTAAAGGAGATAGTTTTATGTCAGAAAGTAACACGTTTGTTTTCGCAAAAATCACACCTAAGAATGAGCACTTTGAGCAGGCAAAGAATGAGTTGCTAGGGATTCTAGAGGCGACAAGAAATGAAGATGGCTGCGTTCAGTTTGATCTGTTCGTGTCTGATTGTGGACGTCACATTCACCTTTTTGAAGAATGGCAGACGAAGGCTGCCTTAGATAACCATCATCAAGAGAAGCATACACAGCTGGTCGCACAGAAATTCGAACACTGGCTGGCAGCACCAACTGAAGTAACATTGATGAAAAAGCTATAACAAGTGGCTGTTGGCGGACGCACCTACGCTGGCGCTTCGGTGCGCCACAAAGCCAGGGCGATAGGATGGACCGCTGCGCGCTCCATCCTATCGGGGCCGGGCTGTCGTACCTCACACCATTGCTAGATTCCGCGCTACGCGCTCCACCTATCAATGGCGTTCGAGCCGACTGCGGTTCTCGGTCCGCAAAATAGAAACCCATTTTCCGGCCCTGCGAGCCTTGCGGCTCAACAGCCCGGCCCGTTAGGAGGCTTTTATAATGACAGAATCTAAAAAGAAATGGGGTTATGGGGTCGGGGCCTTTAGTCTGCTCTTTGCCATATTTTATATTCGCAAAACCTACGGAATCTATGACCAGCTTGGCTCTATCAACATGCCATATGTAGCCTTATGTGTACTCGGATTAGTTGGTAGCCTACTATCCATGTGCAGAATCATCGGCGGCAAATGGGTTTTAAGCTGTTTTTATGTGGCACTCATGGCAGTAAACTTTGCCAAAACATGGCACCAGGACTTATCAGCAGGTCTCTATTTTTTACAAGACATCGACTCTTCAATAACCCTTTTTATCACGCCTGGTTACGGCATAGATCTTCTAGCCATGTTAATGCTGGCTTTGACACTTTGGTTGGTGAACGCTGCACGTTTCAACGAAGTGCCTCCTAACAAACCAATGTCTTTAGACAAATCAAGCGATCTTTCACAATAGAAGACATAATTCTCCCTTAAACAGAGTTATGGGTGTTTAAAACTGGCGATAATGTCTCTTGGGCTCTTCAGTCTGAGAGCAGGTCTACCTTACTGGCCATGTTTTAAACGGATTCGCATCAAGTGACGGTAACGATCAACCGGATCATCTGCTGCCGCAGTGACAATTAAATTGCGGTCATCTTGATGCGAAGGTGTTGCTAAATGGTAGAACGATTTTGATACCTTAGGCCGCGTTCTGGTACTGGCTTTCACACGCAAAGACACGGTTGCGGTCAAAATGACCACCTGACTTGTACCACCCGTAGAATAACTTTAAGAATTTCCGCATCACGGCAGTCATAGCCTTGGTTCCGGACATGCCGTGGGCTTTCTTATTATGGTAGTACGGCCCGTAAAGCCCTGTCTTTTTGACCAGGGGAAGAACAATCAGGCTGAGGACTTTGCGCAGCAAACTTCGGCCCTTTTTGCTGAGCTTGTTTTTCCCCCGATACGTTCCGCTTTGTTTCTCTCGCAAATTCAGTCCAGCATAGCGCATGAATTTACGTAGGGTCGTAAAATCACCGACCGGGCCAGTTTCGGCAACGATGCGCGCCAGGTGGAAAGTCGTAATAACGTCTGGTTGTTGTTGTGGCAAGCGAGGGTCAAACTGGCAAAGCTCCACATAGAGAGCTTCCATATGCTGTTTGGCCTCCTCTTTACGGAGTTGATGCCGGTGGCAATCGTCCCATAATTGCCGAAAGCGCCACTGTTGGACATCGACCAACCGTGAACTGCTCTGATTTTTGATCGAACTCTGCGCCTAGCTGTAAAGCCTGTCCAGGGTACTGCGGCGGATACGAGGGACAGCCTGCTTCATCCGCTGTGAAAAACGTTCTTTACTCTCTGCGGTAATGCGCAAAGGATTCGCACCATAGAGATCAACCAATGCACCACCTGAGCGTGTATAGAGAAAGTCTTTCTGGAAATCGTAGTCAGGAAATAGCACCTTAAGCTGAGCAGACAGCAAACATTTCGCACGGACCATTTCAACATCTGCTTGCTCATAAAGTGCATGCCATTGGCGTAATAGGGCATAGGTTTCATCATAGCGGCGACAGATGAGGGTTTTCCCCATGCTGGCAAGCGTATGAATGACATGCGGATCTTTGAGATCCGTTTTACCGGAATCGTTGGTTTCGATGGCCCGCATTTTAAACACGGCTTCACCGGAGACCCAGGCTGTTTGCAAACCAAGCCGATGCGCTGTCGCCAGCAAGGTCATGTGATAACAGCCTGTTGGTTCACAGACGACAAGAACCTGAGAGTAGCCAGCCATGTGAGCACGGTGTTTCCAGGCAGTAAGCTGTTTCTCAATCTCCGGCGTAGAATTGCGGAACTCGTGATCGGTCAGCTGACCGCTAATTCCGGTGGCCATGTTCAGATATGTTTTGCTGACATCAAAAGCCAAAATAGCAACAGCTTGCTTCGTTTGCGCCGGGGATATGATAGTCTTCATTTGGACTCCTCCTTGAAATTGGCGGATCTGCCAGGATCACGCTCGTCGGTTCACTGTCCGAATTACAGTGATTATGACAGGGAGGAGTCTTCTTTGTTGATGTGATTAGAATAATAGTAGATCAACCGGACAGAAGCCGCGAGCTACCTTTCCGAAAAACAAAAATTGCGGTGGTGGCCGTAAGTTCACGTCGCCGCCGGTTATCATGAACCGTTAGAAATCAAAAATGATTAAGACGAATCAAAACATGAATAACAGCCAAATTAAGAAATATAGGGTTGATTATGAAAAGATCATTTTCATATCTATACCCATATTCTTTGTTTCCTGGGGTGGGTTTTTCTTGGCAACAATCTTTCTAGGCGGCAATGTCTTTATGGCTAAGTTTGGCACTCCGTTAATTGCTAGTGGAATTACCATTTCCATATCAATTGTTTTTTGGAAATTTGCTGAGAAATTTGGGATGCTTACTGACAATTCAAGTTTTGTGCATGGCTTTGGACAAACCATATATTTACTGCTGTTTTTGATCTACATAGTTTCATCATGCTTTGTTTTCGGAGTTTATTCACAAAAAATTGGAGCAGTTATGCTGTTTACTCTCCCAATAATTCCAATTTTAGAGAAGATGTATTTAAAAGGTAAATCAAAAGGAAAAATAATTTCTAACAAGCAAATCAAGCGGACGGAATAGGCAAATGTGCTTTCCGAAAAGCAAAATCTAATATTGCGGTGGTAGGCCAAAACTTCTCGTCGCCGCCGCTTATCGTGAACCGTTAAAAATCTAGGGAGGAGCCGTCTATGTATGAAAAGAACAAAGATATTTGGTTCCCTGCTAAAAAATACGGAGTTGGCTGGGGGCTTCCCATCACATGGCAAGGTTGGACAGTTTTTCTTGGCTATATTGCCCTTTTACTTGTCGGAGCTGTGGTTTTGATAGCTTTCAAGACTCCGGTTCTATTGGTTCCTTTTGTTATTTATGTTTTGTTCCTCTCTGGTCTTCTCTTTTTCATCTGCTACAAAAAAGGTGAACAGATTGATTTCCGCTGGGGTAATAAATGATAGGTTCTTTCATGTGGTAGACCTTGCATAAATCACGTGCGTTTTAGTTTTTAACAATCAGGTCAACCGGACTGGTGTTACAGGGGCGATTCTCGTAAAGGTCTCTACAAAATTGTCCCGGCAGAGCACAGCCGGTTACCACCACGATAGGATGGACCGCTGCGCGGTCCATCCTATCGGGCCGGGCTGTCGTACCTCTCACCATTGCTAGATTCCGCGCTACGCGCTCCACCTATCAATGGCGTTCGAGCCGACTGCGGTTCTCGGCCCGCAAAATAGAAACCCATTTTCCGGGCCTGCGAGCCTTGCGGCTCAACAGCCCGGCCCGTTAGGCCCACGAAAATGTTAAAGAACGTGCCAAACAAAAGAGATGCGGTAACATTCGCTACTATGATTGAAAGTGGTTTGATTGATTCAAGCCATTACGTAGTGTGGGCGGATGAAAAAATTATGGAAATGGATGAGCCAGATCAATGGATCATGGACTTGTCCCTATCGAGTGATGCGGAAAATGCAGTTAGAATAATCAATTTGTACGCATACTCTGAACCTTTTGAAGTGTTCGATCGTATTGAATGCAATGATGAGTATGTTGCATGCCAATGGATTAGATATAAAGAAAGGAAAATAAATTGGGCTACTTTTCTAGGAATGTGCGGGAGCCACACAGATGGAAATGACTCAAGGGAAGACTGTTCATATTTCTACTTAATGCTCAATGAGGCAGAAAAGTCGGAAGTATTGCCAAAAATAGAAAAGAGACAATCAATAGCCGTTCGTAGTAAATATTCAAATGTAATATCAAGAGTTAGTGAGTTATATCTTGAGTTTAAGCCATATTACCAAAGGTCTGTGGGGCGCAAGGCCTAACAATGGCATCCAGCCGACATACCTCCGCGGTGCTTTTTTGGTGCTTAAATAGCACAAAAGAAAGCTCCGCTACGGTATGCGGCTGATGCTGAGCGATAGGATGGACCGCTGCGCGCTCCATCCTATCGGGCCGGGCTGTCGTACCTCACACCATTGCTAGATTCCGCGCTACGCGCTCCACCTATCAATGGCGTTCGAGCCGACTGCGGTTCTCGGCCCGCAAAATAGAAACCCATTTTCCGGCCCTGCGAGCCTTGCGGCTCAACAGCCCGGCCCGTTATACAAGGAAATTTCATGAAGAAAATTATGATAACTTTTATATTGCTAGGCATCACTTCCATTCAATGCTCTGCGGATGATCTAAATAAATTAATTGATGAAAAGGTAAAAAGTATTACACAGAAAGATGGGATCGTAAAAATAACGGAATACATGGGTTTGCTCTTTGAGAAAGAAAATATAACAAACATACTACCGAATACCGTCTTAAGTGACAAATATGTAACAATTATTAATATTTATCCATCCGGAAAACAGTGCTCTTGGGAGAATTACTACGATTGCGCAGAAACGAAAAACTATATATCCATAAAACAAAATGAAAAAGAGGTATTAAATTTTAATTCCGGCAGATTTAGTACCTCATATTTAGAAAATTCAACTGCTTTACTATTTCACAAATTCGGCTATGACCATTGGAATGGGTTGACTGTTTACCATATATCAGAGAATTCCATAACTTGTATCTCTGATTATTTTGGAGAAGACAGCATTCGTTTGGTTGATGTTGATCATGACGGGATAGACGAGGTAAATCTAGTATCCTGTGGCTATAGCATAGGTGCGCTTTACACTAGCGCTTGGACATCTTTAGTTTATTCATTTAACGGGAGTAATTACAATTTTTCAGATGAGCTAACACGCAAATATAACGAGAAAGAATTGTTTCCAGGAAGTGTACAATGTGATTTCGAAGATGACGATCTTGATGAGCAATGTCAGACCGTGATGAATAGTATCATTTTAAATACTTCGCTAAACAACTTTAATATAGTGAAAAAAATTATCGAAAATAACATAACATTTAAAGATAAAAATGCGGAGAATGACTTTCTGGTAGACTATGCAGATTGGTGTTTTAATTGTGAGAAATTGGTTGAAGTCATCAAACCAAAAACAAAAAAAGAATTGCTGTCAATAATTAAATAAAATGTATAACAAATCATTCCAGCGGATCACCTACGGCTCCCGCTGAATTCAAACAATAGGATGGGCTGTCGTACCTCACACCATTGCTAGATTCCGCGCTACGCGCTCCACCTATCAATGGCGTTCGAGCCGACTACGGTTCTCGGGCCGTAAAATATAAACCCATTTTCCGGCCCTGCGAGCCTTGCGGCTCAACAGCCCGGCCCGTTAGAATGCTTCCCAGTAGAGCACAGAACCTGAGAATATCTGGAGAATATATGAACACAACAACGTCATATTGTGTGTATCACTATGACGCCTTTTCATCAATTCCGGGAAAAGGTAATCCGGCGGGAGTGGTCTTTTCTGCTGATTCGTTGGATGCCGTGACCCAACAATACATTGCCACGCAGGTCGGCTTCAATGAAACGGTGTTTGTGCTGCGTTCCACCAAGGCGGCATGTCGTCTCCGATACTTTACTCCCGGACACGAAGTGGATTTGTGTGGGCATGCCACGATTGCTGCGCTGTATGGGCTGTACGACCGGCAGGTTCTGTCGGAGACAACGCTTCCCATCAGGCTGGAGATCGAAACGCGTGCCGGAATCTTACCGGTTCAACTCATGAACGAGCACGCGTCTGGGGTGCAAGTGCAGATGGCACAACCCTCAGCACAATTCCGTCCGTTTCAGGGCGATCTCGCGGCGCTTGCTGGGGCGCTTGGTCTTGAACAGACCGACATTCTCGACGAATGGCCGGTGATGTATGGGAGTACAGGTCTATGGACACTCGTTGTCCCTGTGAAAGGACTTCATGTGATGCGTCAGATGCGACCACAGAATAATCGATTTCCTGACATTCTGACGGAGATGCCTCGCGTTTCAATCCATCCGTTTTGCGTAGAGACCTATGACTCAGCCGCCGATCTACATGGCCGTCATTTCTCATCACCCTATTCAGGAACCCGTGAAGATCCGGTCACCGGAACAGCATCAGGTGTGCTAGGGGCGTATTGGGTGAAATATATCCAGCAGGAACGACGAACGCAGGCGACACACCACCTCTGTGTTGAGCAGGGACAGGAACACGGTTTCGATGGTCGGGTAGGCGTCTGTATTCAGAAGCAGCATGAAGAATTATGTGTGCAGATTCGTGGAACAGCCACGTATGTCGCGACGCGTCACATTCCGCATTTAGAGCGATGATTTCTCTCATGAATGCGCAACACCGGGGGAAATTTCAGATAGGGGGAGAATGTCAGGGTTCAGGGATGTTCTGTTAGGGGGGAGAACAGGTGTGAACCATAAAAAAGGCTTGGTAGCAGGGCATTCTAACAAAAAAATGGTGCCGACCCTACCCGCACGCGGTAGTTTCGACATAATTGCCCGCCATCAAGGTTTGGTTCTGGTGTCGGCTGTGTGCCGCCGCTCAGGGCGCGGGTGGGCCGCACATTTTAGGCTATAGGATGGACCGCTGCGCACTCCATCCTATAGGGCCCAGTTAAAACAAAGATGTCACAATGTAAATAGGAAGCAAAATGACAGATAAAAACGATTTTGACGCCACACAACACTTTGGCGACAAACATGCCAGCATTTATGATGAAAAAATACGTGAAGTCATTCGTGGCTACAATGAAATGCATGATCTGACATGCTATCTCTTAAAGGATATTTTGCCTGAAAATGCTAAAATTCTTGTGTCAGGTATTGGTACAGGCCATGAGGCTATAACATATGCTGAAAATCAATCAGGATGGCATATTGTTGGCGTTGATCCAACACCAGAAATGATAAAAAGTTCCAAAAATAAAATTATGCAACTTGGGTTAGGGAACAGAATCAAAGCTGTTGAAGGTAGGGTTAATAATCTAAAAGAAAATAATTTTGATGCAGCTACTTCGATATTGGTTATGCAGTTCCTAAAGGACAATGGAGATAAAAAAGAGTATCTTAAAAACATATCAGAGAAGCTGAAAAAAGGGGCCAAACTTGTTGTCATCGATCTTGAAGGCCAAAAAGGAACGGATAAATTCAATTTATTATTGTCTGCATGGAAAAAACACCAATACAGCACAAGAGATGACAAAGAGCAAATAGATAAAGATTTTGAACATGTAGAGGCTGATATACAGTTTATTCCCGAAGAAAGAATTCATGATTTGTTAAATGAAGCAGGTTTTAAGAATATATGTAAATTTTACCAATCGTACTTATTTGGCGGCTATGTCGCTGAAAAGGCATAATAATGCTTTTGCAGCAGACGCAAAAAGCCGCGCCGCTGAAAAGCGGCGAGGGTGTTCAAAATTCTGTGTCAGGTTCATAGGCTGAGGTGTTTTTCCAGCCGTCCGGGGAAATGGATCGTTAGCTGAGCCAGTGTCAGATTCCAGTTCTGAATCGGATGCGTCCAGCGTTCTGAGGCTTTGAGTATGCCAGCGTAAAGCAGTTTCAGCAAACTGTTTTCATTGGCGAAGCCACCCTTGGTCTTAGTCAGCTTCCGAAATTGCCGATGAACGGCCTCGACCGCATTGGTGGTATAGATGGCCGTCCTGACGTAATCGGGATACTTGAAATAGTTGGATAGGGTCGGCCATTTGCTACGCCAGGACGTGATGACCATGGGATATTTCTCACCCCATTTTGCTTCCAGGTCATCCAGGGCCAATTCAGCAGCATTGAGGGTTGCCGCCTTGTAGACGCACTTCAGATCAGCCATGAAGGCCTTTTGATTCTTTGAGGCGACATATTTGATCGAATTGCGAATCTGATGGATCACGCAGTGTTGAACTTCCGTGTCCGGATAGATGGTTTCAATGGCTTCCGGAAAACCTTTGAGGCCATCGACGCAGGCGATCAGAATATCCTGAACTCCGCGGTTGTGGAGGTCGGTGAGAACGCTCAGCCAGTGATGAGCACCTTCCTGGTCTGAAAGATAGAGACCAAGAAGCTCCTTCTTGCCTTCAATATTCAGGCCGAGGATGGTGTAGACCGCCTTGCTGATATAGCGGCCGTTCTCCTTGATTTTATAGTGGATGGCATCGAGCCAGAGGATCGGATAAATGGCTTCCAGATCACGCTCCCGCCAGGCCTGTAGCTCAGGGATGAGTCGGTCAGTGACGGCATTGATGGTGCCGTTGGACACAGAAATACCGTACAGATCAGCGATATGGCTGCGGATGTCCTGATAGCTGGTCCCGAGGGCAAACAGGGCGATGATTTTCCGCTCCAGGTCATCGGTGAGCTGAGTTTGATTCTTCTTGACCAACTGAGGTTCAAAGGTATTGGCCCGGTCGCGGGGCGTGTTCAACTCGAAGCGTCCAGAGAGAGTCTTGACCGTTTTTGACGACGTGCCATTTTTGCGGTTGGGAGCGTCTTCTTCGGCCAGATGTTCATCAAGTTCTGCCTGTATGGCTGCTTCGGTGAGTTGCTTGATCAGTGGTGTAAGAATACCGTCTTTGCCCGTTAGACTTTGGCCTTCACGCAAAGCCTTGAGGGCAGCGTCCATATCGAAGGGGATTTCTGGTTTGGACATGTGTCATTCCTTTCGTTTTAATGATCATAGCGAAATGACACAGATTTTTGAACACTACCAAAGCGGCGGATAGGATGGACCGCTGCGCGCTCCATCCTATCGGGGCCGGGCTGTCGTACCTCACACCATAGAGAGATTCCGCGCTACGCGCTCCACCTATCAATGGCGTTCGAGCCGACTGCGGTTCTCGGCCCGCAAAATAGAAACCCATTTTCCGGTCCTGCGAGCCTTGCGGCTCAACAGCCCGGCCCGTTAGGCTCTAAAAGGTATGAATATGAAAAAATATTTCTTTGCTGTGTTGCTCTCGATCTTTATGGCAAACAGTCTGTTTGCTGATCAATCAGAAACCATCGTTAAACTTGAAACCAAGACAGGGACACTGGAAGGCTCTCTTATTGTTCCCAATGAAAAGAGACCAGTGCCAGTCGCGTTGATTATTTCCGGATCGGGGCCGACAGACAGAGACGGCAACAACCCTGCAATGATCAATAATTCCTTAAAAATGCTGGCAGAGGCTTTGTCAAAAAACGGCATTGCAACATTGAGGTATGACAAAAGAGGAATCGGGAAAAGTCAGAAAGCTGGCAAAAAAGAAAATGAATTACGATTCGAGCATTACATTTCAGATGCGAAAGCTTGGGCTGAATTAGTCAAGAATGATAAGAGGTTTAATGGGGTAATCATAATCGGACACAGCGAAGGATCATTAATTGGGATGATTGCAGCTCAAGAGAACGGCATTGATAAATTCATCTCAATTGCAGGCCCAGGCCTTTCGGCAGATAGAACCCTAATGGAACAGCTCAAATCCCAACCACCTGAGGTCTTGAATATCGTATTGCCAATTATTGATAAACTCAGACAAGGGGAAACAGTTAACGACGTTAATCCGCTATTGTATTCTTTGTTCAGACCCAGTGTTCAGCCATACTTGATCTCTTGGTTTAAGTATGACCCAGCCAAAGAATTAGCCAAGTTGAGAATTCCTGTGTTAATCATCCAAGGGACGACAGATATTCAGGTAAGAGAAGAAGATGCCAAGATACTTTCTGAAGCTAATCCGAAAGCAGAAATAAGGATTATCAAAGGAATGAATCACATCTTCAAAGAAGCTGGTTTGGATCGAATGAAAAATATCGAAACTTATAATCAACCAGAATTGCAGATAAAACAGGAACTGGTCGAAGTAATCACTGATTTTGTCAAAAAAGAAAAAAGCAAGCATAACAAGGAAAATTAACTCGGATGCAAATTCCGCTGCGCTCCATTTGCACCGGTTATTTGCAGCGATATGCCTTAAAAACATGAAACGTTTGTTGATAATTCTTCTTGTACTTCAAATAGCATCAGTTGCTTTGTTTTTGCACTATGTGCATCAAGCAGATCTAGCTATGGGTAAGGATGGTATTGGTGATGTTGAGAAATTCACTGTTCTCAATAAATATGCTGGTTTTTCGTTTTATGCATCAATGGCATTATGGGTTTTCGCGTTTGCGGCTTCCTTAATCAAAAAGCAGTTCAAGTCAAAAGAGGCTCAACTGGCTATTGTGGTGGCTCCTGTCGCAATTATCGTAGGGTGGGTGTCGCTGTGGTTTATTTAAGTGCTATTAGGCATAACCAGGCGCTCCACCTATCAATGGCGTTCGAGCCGACTACGGTTCTCGACCCGCAAAATAGAAACCCATTTTCCGGCCCTGCGAGCCTTGCGGCTCAACAGCCCGGCCCGTTATTGCTATGAAATCGAACAACAGGAATAAATAAAATGAAAATTCACAAAATTCTCATGAGAATATTTGTCGACTCACGAGAGTTAGAAAATTCTATTCATTTCTATGAAAAACTCTTCGGGGAAAAATGTGAACTGAAGTTCAAGTATCCGGAAAAAGAACTTGAATTAGCAATGGTAGGTTCAATTCTGTTGATTTCTGGCTCCGAAGAACGCCTGAAACCATTTACAGAAACTAAAATTACGTTCTTGGTCGATTCAATAGATGAGTTTTTAGAATTTCTTACAACGCATGATTCAACCATATTGGAATACCCAAAATCGGTTCCAACAGGAAAGAACATGCGAGTGAAGCACCCAGACGGTTTGATTGCAGAGTATGTTGAACACAAAACAGGGAGCAAAGTATAACAAGGCTTTTGCAGCGGAGCGCAAAAAGCGGCCGCCCGTTGAAAAGCGACGATAGGATGGGCTGTCGTACCTCACGCCATTGCTAGATTCCGCGCTACGCGTTCCACCTATCAATGGCGTTCGAGCCGACTACGGTTCTCGGTCCGTAAAATATAAACCCATTTTCCGGGCCTGCGAGCCTTGCGGCTCAACAGCCCGGCCCGTTCGGTACGAGGGATAAAACTATGTACAAGGAATCCATTCATCTTATTTATTCGTGGCTCATCCCTGCTATTTGGCTTGTGTGGTTGAGCTTTTGGCTCATTTTCTCCAGAAACGTTCGCTCCACGTCTGGGAAAGAACCGCCGATGTCGCGCCGCATTCATCTATCGCTCGTTGGTTTAGCGATTGCGCTTATTACCCTTCCAGTTTTTCGACGAGGTCTCCTTGGGTGGCATTGGCTACCCACCACTCCCTATGCATTCTTTGTTGGTGTCGCCATTCTCGTTGCAGGTTGTATTTTCGCAATTTGGGCACGTCGCTATCTCGGCACTAATTGGAGTAGTACGATTACTGTTAAGGAAGAACACGAATTGATTCAGAATGGACCTTACTCTTTTGCTCGCCACCCCATTTACACGGGCTTTATCATGGGAATAGCAGGAAGTGCAATTGCTTTGGGAGAGCTTCGAGGGATACTCGCAGTTTTCATTTTTATAATCGCCTATCTGCGCAAAATAAGGATCGAGGAGAAGTGGCTCATTGCTCAGTTTGGTCAGGCCTATGAGGACTATCGTAAGGATGTGAGGGCGTTAATTCCATTTATCCTTTGATTCCGGAGAACCGCGAAGAAAAAGTGCATTCGTGACTCAATACCCACGACGGTTCTGCAATTGAAAGACACCGAACCAGGCAATTCAGCCGACTCCTTACAGCCCGGCCCGTTGGGCTGATGACTAGTCCCATCTTATTAACCAAGTCTCGTAGCTTTGACCATAAGGTATAGAAAATGAATTCTAAGAAACAATCAGTTGTTCTCATCACGGGTGGAAATAGTGGCATTGGCCGTGCAATCGCTGAAGCCTTTGTGCATCAAAATTCTCAGGTTGTCATTGTTGGTCGTAATCAAGAAACATTAGCTGCCACATCTGAAGCTCTCGGTAACGACACGATTTGGTATCAGGCTGATGTAAGCAAAAGTAGTGAGGTGGCCACTATTGTTGAAAAAATCGTGCAGAAATTCCCCCAAATTGATGTTCTAATAAACGCTGCTGGTTTTATGCATACCATAACGACAACCATGCCCCTTTCAGAGGCTGAGAACCTATGGGATGAAGTGTTGAATGTAAATCTCAAGGGAAGCTTCTTAATGTCAGTAGCAATTGCCCCATTTTTGATACGTCCTGGAGGTCGCATCATCAACTTAAGTTCAATTGGATCATTTACAGGTGGAAGTCGTGCTGGTGGTTTGGCCTATGCTTCATCCAAGGCGGGAGTTAATGGTCTGACTTATGCTTTGGCGCGTGAACTGAGTCCTCAAGGTATTACCGTTAATGCTATAGCACCGGGTTTTATTCAAAACACCGGTTTCACCGGGGCCTGGCCTGAGCAAATCGTTCAGGATATTGTCAAACAAATTCCCGTTGGCCGCGCTGGAGAGGTCTCCGATATCGCTGATACGGTTCTTTTTTTATCAAGTCAGAAAGCTTCATTTATTACGGGTGAAATTCTGAATGTCAATGGAGGCTGGTTGTTTGGACGATAAACATCAATCAAAGTAGCCCAACAAGGCAAATTAACTCGGATGCAAATTCCGCTGCGCTCCATTTGCACCGTTAGAAAAGTATATTTTGAATTAACAGCATCATTATTTTTATGGAGGGGCTCTTGATATTTTACGTGAATACGGCAAGAAATTTTTGTTCAATATTTCTTTTTGTAATGGTTTTAGTTTTGTTTGGCTGTGGCTCTGGGGAAAATAATAAATCTCTTATCGTTCTATCAGTTACGCCAGAAAACGGTTCAATCGAGCAAAACCTTCATCCGACTATCTCGGTGGTTTTCTCTAATAGTATTGATCCATCAAGCCTTTCTGATTCCTCGTTTAAAGTAAGTGAATCTGGAATAGAATTGCTTGGTGTTATTTCCTACGAAACAAACTTGAAAACGGCAACATTCACCCCTTCGGTCGATTTGCCTTTAAACGTTTCTATTTCTGTTTCTATCACTGAAGAAGTACATGACCTCGCCGGAAACCATCTTTCACAAAATTATGATTGGACATTTTTTACGAGAGATGGTGTTTGGAATGAGGAAAGTATTTTAGACACTAGCGCATGGTGGAGCAATGAACCAAAAGTTACATGGGTACCTGGCGGTGGCGCTGTTGCAACTTGGTTCCACTACGGTGTAACGATAAGAGATGTTTTCTCCAGCCATTATTCACCACAGTCCGGTTGGGATGCAGGAGTTGAACTTAATGCTGATGGCTATGGTTCGCAGGTCGCCACCGGAGCCGGAGGAGATGTTGCGTTAATTGTCAGGCAGGGCTCTGGAGGATCAGTCATCTACAATAACTGGTTTAACTCTGAAACTGAGCAGTGGAGCCCTGGAGTTACCTTGGATAGCGACTTGTATTTATACACTGACGACGACCCTCAGATCTCAATTTCCCCTAATGGTGATGCTATTGCCGTTTGGGAGAAATCTGAAGGGCTTTATTCGCCCAATATATACGCAAGTCATTATGATTCCATCACTGGCCTCTGGGGTGGCGAGGTTCTGATAGAAAACGGTCTAATGGGTGCCAGATATCCAAAAGCGGCTGCTTCTGCCGAGGGAGATGCCATAGCAGTATGGCAACAATCGGAGAAGGTCGGGAATATATTTATCGATTCTATTTATGCAAACAGGTACGACTCTAGTACTGACCAATGGGGATCAGAAGTTGCCCTTGAGACTTCTGATAACAAGGCAAACTATCCAGATGTAGCTATTGATAAGGATGGAAACGCAATAGCTGTCTGGCGCCAGCAAGATGGGCCAACAAGTTCAAGCACTTACCACCTATGCGCTAACTATTTTGATTTTCAATCAGGTAGTTGGAGTGGACCGACCCTGTTACAAGAAGGCAATATAAATGTCAATTCTCAACAGATAGCTTTCGACAAAAGTGGCTCAGCAACCGTAATCTGGATGGATTACAGTTCAACTGAAAGCATATATGCCATTCGGTTTGACGTTGAATCCAAGCAATGGGAGATGCCGGTGTTGCTTGCATCTGGGAATGCCGAAACCAGGCATCCACGCTTTTCATATGACTATCAAGGAAATGCAATGGCTGTCTGGCATCAAAGGGTCGGATCTGAATTCCATGTTTTTGCTTCTAGATTCAGTGGAATCACAAAGCAATGGGGAGATAACGTGCAACTTTCCACAACCGAAGGCTATAGCCCAGATATTTCTTTAGATCAGTTTGGGCATGCCACAGTAGTTTGGTCATATGGGAATGGGAGTACGGGTACCATCTATGCCAGAAGATTTGAGTAAATCTAAACATTCGAAGGCTTGTCTAACGAATAAGGATAGATAGCGCGAGGGACGAGCCGCGATCTTATCCTGTGGTTGGACAAGCCCGGCGCACTAGAGATAAAGCAAATATATCGGATTGGTTTTGAGGGGTAAGAAGGTCTTGAATTTCTAGTTCTTTTTTTAGGGCGAGCGGGAGCTTTTCATCTGGTGCCGAGGTCAAACCATCAGCTCACGAGTGACGTTATAAATCTGCGGTTCCTCCTCTGCTGGAGTGAGAACAAGGCGATGCCGGGGAATTCGAGTTAGCCGGTCAGATAGACCGGACGTCCAAAGGCAACGATTGCCATCGCCGTTTTGCAGGGCGGATCGCACGGGCATACACATCGATGGTCTTGTCTCTTTTGCCCTGCAACTTCAGCATGCGCAGGTGCCGTTGGTAGAGATCGTCAAAGCGGGATTGTTCCGAGGATTCCATGATAAACTCCTTTGCTCAGAGGGCCCGGAATTGGGCCATGCAAAGAAGCTTACCCTGAAACTGGTGCTGGTTAAGATTGTGAGCTGATATTCCCGCCGCGCGAGCGGCTTTGTTCAACGATTCGATGCTATGGATAATTTGTTTGCTGTCGCTCTCAAATTCCCGCAGAGCGTGGCGTTAAGTCCCAACAGGAGAGTTCCTAGTGGTAGGTGACTTGCTAGAAGGAGTTGCGGGAGGAATCCTTCGATTTTTCGGAAGAGCCTTCACCGAAATTTTCCTTGAAATTTTAGTTCGCGGTGTCGGCTATTTCTTTTGTCGTATTTTCTCAAAAAATGTAAATCTCGAATCGGCTTTCGTTCTATTTATCGGTTTACTCATTTGGACAGCGGTCATCTTTGGAGGCTACAAAACATATAACTACGTGAATCAACATATTGCCGTTGATAAATGTTTGGACAGTGGCGGACATTTTAACTACAGCAAGAATACCTGTGAATTCAACTAAACTTTAACAAACTAATTAACGTTGATGGAAAATAACTCTGCGAATATTAGAATACTTCGGTTGGAATGCAAGTTCGCGTTGCCGCCGTTTGTATAACTCGTTATCTATTAATATTATAATATTTAAATCAATAATTATGAAATTTTTTTACACAGTTATATTTTTGGCTTTTCTCTCAGCAAATGGTCTTGCCTGTTCGAAAATTAATAATGAAAAAGCAATTGAAGATTTCATTGACTTACAAATAAATGGAAGTCTTCAAAAAGTCCTCATTCAGTCAGATAATACTAAAGAAAACCCAATTTTACTTTATCTCCATGGGGGGCCGGGATCATCTTTAATGATGTATTCCTATCTTTATGAGAAACAATTAAAAAAGAACTTCATTTATGTAAATTGGGACATGAGAGGAGCTGCTCTGTCCTATCATGATAACTTAGATCCACAATCTGTGTCTCAAGGGCAAATTGTGGATGATTCGATAGTACTCATTAATTATCTCCTCAATCGATTCCATAAAAAGAAAATCTTTCTCATCGGTCATTCGTTTGGTAGTGCTCTTGGCTTATATTTAGTTGCTAATTATCCAGATTATTTTCATGCCTATATCGGAGTAGGGCAGGTTATCAGCTATAAAAAATCCGTTGAAGAAACATACAATTGGCTACACCAAAAACTTCTCACGGAGAATGACCGAGAAGGACTTGAGAAAATTGAAAAAGAGCACTTTCCTCTTATGAGTTTGATTTACAAATATGGTGGGCATCACAATTTAAGTATAAATCTTTCTGATTTAATCAAAAAATCTCCTTATTATACTGATGGTTATTTGGAATTACTGCAAAAGGGCAAGAAATTCTCAGCGGAGAATGTTGGCAAAAATCCAAGTAGGTTTGGTAGCGAATTTGAATATATAAAACATGTTTCAGTGCCCTTGTATTTCTTCGAGGGAATACATGATCATGTTATTGCTTGTTCACCGAAACTTGTTGAGGAATTCATAGAAAAAGTGAAAGCGCCAAAGAAAGAGATTGTTTGGTTCTTAAATTCAGCTCACTATGTTCCAGTTGAGGAACCTGAGAAATTTCAAAATGAAATGGTTAGAATTCTCAGAGAGATACTCTAATTAGTTTATAATCTGAAAACTTTATTATTGCCATCCAGCGTATTCAGATGGAAAATAGTTGATAAGCTTAAATTTGATTTTCCCGTCACCGTCTGTGTTATAGCACCGTTGACAACAAACATATTACATATTAAGGACCAACAGAGAACAATGAATAATGCATTAAAAGATAAAAGAATACTTATAGTTGGTGGCAGTTCTGGCATTGGACTCGCTGTTGCAAAACAGGCATGTAAGGCGGGTGGTAAAGTTGTTATAGCTTCCAGAAACGCCGTCAAAAATCATAATAATTTATCTGCTCTTGTCGGGTATGAGGTCGAGACATATTCTTTTGATGTGACATCTGGACTCGAAACAGAAACTGAATTAAAAAAAATTGGGGCTATCGATCATCTTGTCATTACCACAAGGCCAGAGATAACTTCGGCACCCTTTATCGAAACTAGTCTTGAACAAGCGAAAAAGGCATTTGAATCAAAATTTTGGGGTCAATACCAACTTATCCAGAAGGCACAAGGTCACATTAGCCAAGATGGCAGCATTGTTATGACCACCGGCATCGCTGGCGAAAAGATTTTCAAGAACTTTTCAACTATGACCATTATCAACAGTTCCACTGAAGCATTTTGTCGGTCGTTGGCAGTAGAATTGGCACCAATAAGAGTTAATGTTGTCAGTCCCGGTTTTGTTGCACCTAAATCGCCAGAAATTGAGAAATACGCTCAACAGTTTCCGGTCAGAAAAATTGCTTCGCCCAAAGACGTAGCTGACGCATACCTTTATCTGATGGGAAGCCCATATACAACAGGAATATCCGTGGTCGTTGATGGTGGGGCGATGTTGATATGAGGCCCCTAATAAGGCAAATTCAGCCGATGCATAAAGCCGCGCGGCTGATTGGCAACGGACGGGTGATGGCTGTGTGCTCCCCGAAAAGAAAAAACTAAATTGTGGTAGTAAACCGAAACATTTCGTCGCTGCCGCTTATTGCGAACGGTAGAAGCTTAAAATATGAATGATAATCAATTCTTGTGGAGTCTCGTAGCGGTGTTAATGTTTCTTTTCTGCTGCCATGTTGGACTACTTCTATATTTTTGCCGATATTTGAGAACTCGCGGTGTTGCAGATGTTAGCTTTAAAGACACAATAATTATGTCGGTAACTGGGAACATAGAAGGTTTCTACAAAGCGTTTTATGCAACACACAGTCAAGAGTTTGGCAAAGCGAAAACAAAGGCATTGATCATCTGGCAAATCTCATCTCTTGTCTTAATCTTTGCTTTACCTATTTTAGTGGCATTGGTGGTGTGAAGGCTTCTAACGAATAAGGAGGGGTAAATGTCTTGGACATGTCCATCGTGTGAAAACGAAGACAATTGCGACTCATCTGTTCGGTGCTCATGTGGCTACGAAATACAAGATACCACTGAGCAAAATTACAATAAAATCGGTGGAGCACTCATAATTATAGCCCTCGGGCTTATCCTTACCCCGATCTCGTACTTAATTCCATTCAGAAAAAGACTAGAAGGAATCGAAACATTTACGCCAGAACTGTATATTGCAGAAGGATTGCAGGCTTTTATTTTCGTCCTTATTCCACTGCTTTTTCTGTACATGCTTTTCAGAAAAAAAAGAAACTTTCCAAAACTATTAATTGGCTATTATTCTTCAGGGTTTTTTTGGGCTTTAGGAAATTATTTCATTGCAAAATCCGCAGCTCAAGATCCTGACTATTACATAGTGTTGAATGATTCAATTGATCGAGCGGTAATTTTATTCGTTGTTTCAGCAATATGGATCTCTTATTTGTTATTTTCTCAGCGGGTAAAGGAAACGTTTAAAAATTAAAGTAACCTAGCGTCCTGTGGGGTTAGCTGCTATATCAGGCTGTTGAAAAACTATCTGCGTTGCAATTACTGCGTTAAAAATAGCCTCAAAATGCTCATTTACTGGATGTAAACTGCGCTTCTTCGGCAATTTTTGCCTTGTACTTGCTGCCTCGAAGACGTTTTTCAACACCCTGATAGTCTAATTGTGGTGGTGACCAAATCTTCGCGCCGCAGCCGGTTATCATAAATCGTTTTGCATTAAAAATAAGGGGGAAATTCGTGGTTCGATGTTTTTTCAAGTTATTGTTAATGCTGATGTTTTTAATTCAACCATTTTGTGTTGTACACGCAGAAGACTTTGAATTAGCTGAACTATTTCAAAAACGTGGAGTTGAAGGAACTATAGTTATTTCATCTTTTGACGGGAAGAATGAATATATTCACAATATCAATCGCGCAAAGCAAGGATTCTTGCCAGCTTCAACTTTTAAAATTCCAAACACATTAATCGCACTGGACGAAGGGGCAATCAGTAACGAAAAAGAAATAATCAAGTGGGATGGGAAAGATAAAGGATGGAGTGCGTGGAATAAAGACCAGTCACTCGAAACCGCCTTTCCTATTTCATGTGTCTGGTTCTATCAAGAGTTGGCAAGTCGCGTCGGAAACGAAAAATACCTATCGCATTTAAAAAAAATCAACTATGGGAACCAAAAGACAGGACCAGAAATAAAATCCTTTTGGCTGGATGGGGACCTGAAAGTTTCAGCATTCGACCAGATACGGTTTCTTAAAAAACTATATAGTGGGAACCTGCCCTATAAAAAGCGACATTTAGAGATTCTTAAAAAAATTCTGGTGGTAGAAGATAACTACCAATATACCATTAGAGCTAAAACTGGTTGGGCAACACGAATAAATTCCCAACATGGCTGGTATGTAGGCTATGTAGAGACCAGTCAAAGAGCTTGGTTTTTTGCTACAAACCTGCAAATCAATAAAAAATCTGACTCAAAGTATCGAAAAGAAATCACAATGGAAGCCTTAAAGCTAAAAGGAATTATATAGCCTTTAAACGTTATGGCTTGTGGACAGTAGGCGTACCAATTTAAAATCAACAATCACAGGCAATGGAGGCGAAAAAGACTGCGCCGATGCTGTAAGCGACAGGCAAAAATGTAAACAACCACTCACCACCCAGGACGACAAGAATATGAACCAAAGCCCAACCAGCCGATATACCCACGGACATGAGCGCAGCACCCTCGCTTCTCATAGCGCCCGCACCGCGACAAACTCAGCGGCCTATCTTTTGCCCCATCTAAAGCCAGGGATGCACGTCTTGGACATTGGTTGCGGTCCCGGAACAATTACCTTGGATCTGGCTGCGCTTGTCTCACCAGGAAAAGTCGTCGGTATAGAAAATGTCGAAGCGCCACTCCTTGCCGCCCGCGCTGAGGCTGCCGCTCGTTCAGATGTCTCGACCACATTCCAACTTGGGGATGCCCTGAAACTGCCCTTTGAGAACGAATCTTTTGATGTTGTTCATGCTCATCAGGTTCTTCAACATTTGCCCGACCCCGTAACCGCTTTGCGGGAAATGGTCCGAGTGTGTAAATCGGGTGGCTGGATTGCCGCCCGTGATGCTGACTATGCCGCTATGTGTTGGTATCCAGAGCTTCCGGAACTTGAGCAATGGCGACAAACCTATCGTGCCGCAGCCCGCGCCAACGGAGCTGAACCTGATGCTGGGAGAAGGCTCCGGGCTTGGGCGCACGCAGCTGGTATCGCAGCCCCCCAAATCACGGCTTCCGTATGGAATTACGCCGATACGGAAATTTGTCAGTGGTGGGGTAATGGACAGGCTAACCGTTGTGCAGGTGAAATTTTCTCTCGACAAGCAAAAGAACAAGGACTGAGTGACGCAGACGTTGCGGGCATTGTTGGTGCCTGGCGTAAATGGGGCGAAGAACCTGACGCTTGGTTCTGTCTCATTCACGGTGAATTGCTTGCGCAAATTTATCGGTAGAACATCGAGCAGCTCCTTTCGTTTTTTGACAAGCGACTGATCAAACAGACCCACCGCCTCTGCCTTGGGCTTCTTCGGCTGGTCTTTGTCGACCTGAGAGAAAAAGGGGCCGACGTGTAGTGATCATTCATTTGGTAGTCTAAATTCATGTCGAGACCATTACGCATAGAGTCTCCGGAAACGGCCCTTTTCCGTTGTGGCGGTGTCAATCTGCGAGTTTCCTTGTGCGGCGTAAAGTACTGCGCCTCCGCGCAACCCCTTGATTTCCTTGCCACAACGAAAAACTGCTCGTTTCCAATCTGAAAACTTAGCCGTTGCCCTTCGGAGTTTCCGGATGGCAACAATTTAGGAGTTATTTCAATGCCTTATTCTGAAGCTAGTTGCCTTTGTGGTGCGGTAAAAATCATAGCTGAAAACATCAATCCTAAGTTCACTGTTTGCCACTGTCAGTTATGTCGAACTTGGGGGGGTGGTCCATTCTTTGCTGTGAAATGTGGTACTCAAGTGAAAGTAGAAGGTGGTGAGAAAGTAAAAATGTACAAGTCTTCCTCTTGGGCTTCGCGAGGTTTCTGCACTGAATGCGGAACTCATTTGTTCTATAAATTAAAAGAAACAGGTGAGTACAATATACCAGTGGGCCTATTTCCAAATCTAGAAGGGTTGGAAATGGACATGCAATATTTTAGTGATATGCGTCCAAGTTATTATTGCTTTGCTAATGAGACTAAGGAGATGACTACTGAAGAAATTATGGCCTACTTTGCGGATAAGGTGTAACCAAACATATAACGAATAAACTTATCAAAAAAAGGGAACAGATTTATTTTTTTCAGCCTACATGCATTTCAAGTACAAGTCGTTGTACGGATAAATACAAACTATTGTATGCAACAGTACAAAAATATTCTTTCTCAAGAGAAGATGACCGCTGAAATCATCTCTTGTTATATCGATATCGGGGGCTGCGTATCCCTGGACACGTCTATGTCGGATTCTATCGTGTCCAAAAATGACCTCAGAATGCATAGGTCTCCTTTGAAAGTGTTATTATTAAAGCATGTTTTCAGTGCTCATATGTGCCACTCACCTGCTGCCATTGCAGAGCACGACTCTCAATTAACCCCTTACCTCCTGGAAAGAAGACATGCCCAAGGCTCCAGTGATCTTCTGGTTCAGACAGGATCTACGGCTGGCTGATAATCCCGGCTTGACGGCGGCGGCGGCGGTGCGGGCTGGGGCTGTGCTGCCGGTTTATATTCTTGATGATGAGAATGCCGGCAAGTGGCGGATGGGGGCGGCCAGTCGTTGGTGGCTGGAGCAAGCGCTGGCGCGGCTGAACGATAGTCTGAACGGAACGCTACGCTGCTTTGTCGGCGCTGCGGACCAGCTGCTGCCCGAACTGGTCAGGCAGAGCGGCGCTGCGGAGGTGTTCTGGAATCGCTGTTACGAACCCTGGCGGATTTCCCGCGACAAAAAGCTTAAACAGCGGCTGACCGAGCAGGGGATCAAGGTTCACAGTTATAATGCCGCGTTGCTCTGGGAACCCTGGGAGATCCTTAAAAAGGATGGCACCCCGTACCAGGTGTTCACCCCATATTTTCGCAAAGGCTGCCTGTCCGTCCCCCCGCCCAAGCCGCTGCCTCCTCCGGCGCAGGCGGAATTTAGCAGTGGCAGCCTGGATGCCTTGCAGCTTCCCCGCCTGGAACCGCTGTCGCCCCAGCCCTGGCACGGCAAACTGGACTCCCGTTGGTCGGTCGGCGAACAGCAGGCGCGCAATACTTTGACGGATTTTCTCCACAATCGGCTAAGAAGATACAAGGAGGGGCGGGATTTCCTGGCGGACGACCATGTCTCGCGGCTGTCGCCGCACCTGCATTTTGGCGAAATCTCTCCGCGGCAGATCTGGCACGACGCTTTACGGCGCGGTATCGAACTGGGCTGTGAACAGGATCTGGATCATTTCCTCAGCGAACTCGCCTGGCGCGAATTTTCCCATTACCTGCTCTATTATTTTCCGCAGTTGCCTGAGCACTGTTTCAACAGCAAATTCGAAGCCTTTCCCTGGCAGCTTGATGCAACGGCCTTCGAGGCCTGGAAGTGGGGGGAAACCGGCTATCCTCTGGTGGATGCCGGGATGCGTGAACTGTGGGAGACCGGCACCATGCATAACCGGGCAAGGATGATTACCGCCTCGTTCCTGGTGAAGAACCAACTGGTCGACTGGCGGCTGGGACAGGACTGGTTCTGGGACTGCCTGGTTGACGCAGATCTGGCCAGTAACAGTTTCGGCTGGCAATGGGTGGCTGGCAGCGGGGCGGATGCCGTACCCTATTTCCGGATCTTCAATCCGGTTACCCAGGGGAAAAAGTTCGATCCCGATGGCCGCTACGTCAGGCATTATGTCCCTGAACTCCGGCGACTGCCGGACCGCTATCTGCACGCCCCCTGGGAAGCCCCGGCCGAGGTCCTGGCCACGGCCGGAATCACGCTTGGTCGGGATTATCCGCAACCGGTGGTTGATCTGAAAATCTCCCGCGAAAAAGCCCTGGCGGCTTTTCACTCCCTGAAGAAGGTTTGAGGCCGAATTATTTTCCTGTTGCTCAAGACGCGGGTTCAAGCCGGTAGAGACCGCCGTTCGCTTCATCGGTCAGCAGGTAGATGTACCCGTCCGGACCTTCCCTGACATCACGAATCCGTCCCAGCTTATTCTGCAGAAAACGTTCTTCGGCAACCACCTTTTCCCCGTCCAGTTCCAGGCGGACCAGCAGCTGATCCTTGAGCGCGCCGATCAGCAGATTGCCCTGCCAGCGGGGGAATCTGTCCCCCTGGTAAAAAGTCATCCCTGACGGGGCAATGGACGGTACCCAGTAGTGGATTGGCTGAACCATTCCTGGTTTGTGGGTGCCTTCACCGATTTTGGTGCCGATCCCGTAATTGACGCCATAGGTGATCACCGGCCAGCCGTAATTGCTGCCGGGTCGGATGATGTTGATTTCATCCCCACCCTGCGGGCCATGCTCATGAGTCCACAGCTCGCCGGTTTGCGGATGGAGGGCCGCGCCCTGCATGTTGCGATGGCCCAGGTCGAACTTTTCCCCTTTCCAGCCCGGCCGGTTAACGAAGGGATTGTCCGCCGGGATTCGCCCGTCCGCATGCAGGCGGATGACCGAGCCGGCATGGTCGTCCGGTTGCTGGGCGCGCTGTTTGTCGCCACGATCACCAAGGGTGATGTAGAGATAACCCTGGCGGTCAAAGACCAGCCGCGAGCCGAAGTGGCGGCCGGTTGTTGATTTGGGTGCCATGCGGAAGATAATTTCCAGGTCGCTCAGTTGCTGACCGTCCAACCGGGCGCGGCCGACTGCCGTACCGACTCCGCCGGAGCCGGGTTCGGCAAAGGTAAAATAGACCAGCTGATTGCTGCTGAACTGAGGATGCAGGGCGACATCGAGGAGCCCGCCTTGCCCCTGGCGGGCGATTTCCGGCAAGCCCGCAACGGGCTGGGACAGCTGATTGTTTTGGAAGATGCGCAACCGGCCGGGGCGTTCGCTGATCAGGATGCCGCCTTCCGGCAGAAAGGCCATGCCCCAGGGATGTTCCAGGCCGTGAGTCAGGGGCACGGCGCGTAGATCATGCTTTTCCGTGCGGATCAGGCTAGGTTCCGGGCCCGGGCTGGCACTGAACCCACCGAGCAGGCTGATAATAAGCGCGGCACCCAACAGGCTGCCGAGCAGAGAGAGTACGGTTTTGAAACTCATGAGAGAGCCTCCTGTTGCCTCGTGACAAGTGATTGTTCGTGGCGCTGGAGCGGAGACAGTTATCATAACATGGCCGGGCGGTGACGATTCAAGGGGGCGGCCCGAACAGGGAGGGCGGTTACAGCAACGGAAGCAGGTTGCCCAGATTGATCTGCGGTCGATTTAGGTATTCTCGGAGCAGGGCGACGAGTTGCTGATGTTCGGGATGAGTCGGCAGGTGAACGGCGCGCCGGGTGAACTCAGCTTTGGCGAAGGTGCCCCAGTTGACCAGGCGGCTCAGGTAGACGTGGGCGTTAAGGCTGGTTGCCAGCTCGACCAGCAGGGGGATCTCCCGGAAATTGTTCTGTTGCACCACCATGCTCAAGGTCAGGGGGAAGGGCTGGCCGGCCAGGTAAACGAGGTTGTCGAGGAGCTGTGTAAAGGACCCGCCCGGCCGATTGACGGCATAGGTCGCGGCGCTGGCAGCATCGACGGAGATCTCCGCTTCCTTGACCCGGTCATGCAAGCGGGGCAACCGCTCCCAGCGCTGCCGGGTCCAGAGCTGTCCGTTGCTGTGCAGACGGAGCTGGGGAATGTCCCTTGTGCTGGCATTGAGCTGCTCCAGGATCGCCAGGTAGGCCGGGCTGGCAAAGGGATCACCATAGCCGCTCATGGTGACTTCCTTGGCCTGGGGGAGAAGCTCTGCGCAAATGATTTCACTGATCCGCTGCGCTTTGTCGCGGGCGCTCCCAGTGGCGACCTGTCTTTGGGGGCGGCAGGTCGGGCAGGCCAGGTTGCAGCTGTGATCAAAACAGAGATTGAGCCGGGTCGGCGGAAAATCGAGGTGCGCAGCTTTTTCTTCCAGCGCAACTTTGATCCGTTGTTCAGTGACTGCGGCAAGGGGTTGAACCGGGCTTGCGGTGCTGGCTAGAAACGGGCAGCGGGCCTTACTGCAATTGTGGAAACTGCGGTTATGGATGGTTTTGCGAATTTCCTGCGCCACCGGGCCGTTCCAGATGCTGGCCACAGGCGCGCTGAGCAGGTTGCCGATGGGGCGCTTCAGCCAGGCCGGGCAGCAGAGGAAAACATCGCCCTGTTCATGGACTTCGAACCAGGTGAAGGGGCGGGTGCAGATTATCTGCGGGTCTGATATGCTCACAAGAAAAACTCCTGACGCGATGGGGCATCTTAGCCTGCCAGCGCTCAGAAAGGGAAGGAGCTTTCGCCCATGCACCCGCGTGCCGCAGAACTTATCGCCAAGCTCGACCTCCAGCCACACCCGGAAGGAGGCTATTTTAAGGAAGTCTACCGTTCGCAACAGCAGGTCCATTCCGGCTCGGTTAACGCTGTTCGCTCCGCCTTGACGCAGATCTATTTTCTCCTCACTGCCGGTCAGGTCAGCCTCTGGCACCGGGTCATGCACGACGAGGTGTGGAATTTTTATGCCGGCGCTCCCTTGCGCCTGTTACAGCTGACCGGTGACTTCTCCCGTTTCAATGACTCTTGCCTTGATCCTGACGCCGGTTGTTACCAACAGGTGGTCAGCGCCGGACATTGGCAAGCCGCCGAATCGACCGGGGCTTACAGCCTGGTCGGCTGCACGGTGGCACCGGGGTTTGATTTTGCCGATTTCCGGCTTCTCAAGGATCTGCCGGAGGTGGCGGCGCGGGTTTATCATGACTATCCCGATCTGGGTCGCTTTGTGCAAAATGGCCCGGAGCCACGTTGATCATCGGCCGTGCAGAAAATAATCCGCTGACGGCTTGAAATATTACTAGATTGGTGATAGTTTTAAGTCAATATTTCGATGTCGAAATAAATGGAGGCCGGATGAAATACCAGTTCCTCACCGAAGCGCAACGCAGTGCTCTTAATGTTTACGTGAAGTTGATGCGTGCCACCAATCGGGCGACTAAAGATATTCATCGGCATTTGCAGGAAGACAACCTGACCCATAGCCAGTTTGCTGTTCTGGAAGCCCTGTACCACCTCGGCCCGCTTTCCTTGGGGGAGTTAAGCCAAAAGATTCTCAGGAGCAATGCAAACCTCACCACTGTTGTCGGGTGTTTGGAAAAAAAAGAGTTGGTCGGTCGCGATCGTTCCCCCCATGACCGGCGCCTGGTGACGGTTAGCCTGACCGCTGCGGGGGAGGACCTGATCGCCAGGGTGTTTCCCCGGCATGCCGAAGCTGTGGTGGGTCAGTTTGCAGTGTTGTCAGACAAGGAACAGTCCGAGCTGGCCAGCTTGCTGAAGAAACTGGGCTGTGGAAAATAAATTCTTAACTGGTTTTCATCCGGAAACGGCCCTTTTCCGCTGTGGCAGTGCCAATCTGCGGGTTTTCTTGTGTGGCGTAAAGTACTACGCCTCCGCGTAACCCCTTGACTTCCTTGCCACAACGAAAAATAGCTCGTTTCCAATCTGAAAACTTAGCCGTTGCCCTGCGGAGTTTCCGGATGACAACTAATTGGTTTCCATTTGGAAACTCCAGATGACAACCAGCTAGATGTTTCGATATCGAAATAAATAATTTTTTGCGGGTGCCCGGCACTTGCCGAACCCTGTTGCAGCAGGACGGCTGCGGTCCCCCGGAGAAGAGGAAACAATCATGACGCAGATATTACATAAAGCCGCTTCGCGCGGTCTGGCCGACCACGGCTGGCTGCTTAGCAGGCATACCTTCAGTTTTGCCAATTACCATAACCCGGAGCGGATGGGCTTCGGTCTGTTGCGGGTCATCAATGATGATATCGTGCAACCGGGCCTCGGATTTGATGCCCACCCCCATCAGAACATGGAGATCATTTCCATTCCCCTGGTCGGTGCCTTGCGTCATCAGGACAGCATGGGCAACAAGCATGTCATCACGGCAGGCGATGTTCAGGTGATGTCGGCCGGGTCCGGCCTGGTGCACTCGGAATATAATGCTTCCACCAGTGATGAGGTCAATTTCCTGCAGATCTGGATCAAGCCTAAAGTGAAAGATATTCCCCCGCGTTACGGGCAGCAGCGTTTTGAGCGGAGCGAGCGGCGCAACCGCTTTCAGACCCTGGTGTCCCCGGAAAAAGAATCGGCTGCCATCTGGATCAATCAGGACGCCTGGTTGTCCATGGCCAGTCTGGAAGCCGGTGCCTCGCTGCACTATTCTCCCTGTCAGCAGGGGACGGGGCAGTACTTTTTCGTGATCAGCGGTCAGCTGACCATCGCCGGACAAGCCCTTGAGCCGCGCGATGGGCTCGGCCTGGTTGCTGACGGGGCTGTGCAAATCGATGCCCCCGGCGCAGCCGAAGTGCTGTGTATTGAAGTGGCCATGAAATAACACTTAGCAAGTTGTCATCCGGAAACGGCCCTTTTCCGCCGTGGCGGTGTCAATCTGCGGGCTTATTTGTGCGGCGTAAAGAACTACGCCTCCGCATAAGCCGTTGATTTCCCTGCCATAACGGAAAATTGCTTGTTTCCAATCTGAAAACTTATGCGTTGGCATCCGGAAACTCCGGATGCCAACTAGCAAGCAAAAGGAGTCAACCATGAAAAACCTGAAAGTTCTCGGTATCTGTGGCAGTCTGCGGAGCCAATCAACCAATATGGGGCTGTTGCGTTACGCTCAACAGCATGCCCCGGCCGGGGTGGAGATCAAAATCGCTGAGCTGGCTGAGGTGCCGTTCTACAATGCCGATTATCAGGAAAAACCCCAGTCAGTCCAGGCCCTGCTGGACGATTTCGAACAGGCGGATGCCCTGCTGTTCGCCTGCCCGGAATACAATTATTCCCTGGCCCCGGCTTTGAAGAATGCCCTGGATTGGGCCTCGCGCGAGCCGGACAACCGCCTGCTGAGCGGCAAGCCAGCGGCGATCATGGGCTCTGGCGGCGGCATGGGAACCGGGCGTGCCCAGTATCATTTGCGCCAGGTCAGCGTGTTCCTCAACCTTCATCTGCTCAACCGGCCGGAGGTCTTCAGCAATGCCTACAGCGGCAGTTTTGATGCTGACGGTAACCTGGTCGATGAAAAAATCCAGGGCCTGATCGTGCAGCAGCTGGAGGCATTACAGAACTGGGCGCACCGTTTACGGATTTGATCCCAATATCTGCCCGCACGACACGAGCTGCCTCGTCGAGTCGGTGGCGGATAAAACACTGTTGACATTTATTCGCTATTTCCTATACAGTTCTTCGGCAAGGAGACGAAGATATGTTGCGCAGCTTATTGAATGTTGTTCTAGTACTGGTCGTAGTCGTCATGAATTGACGGCTCGGAGCTATCTTCGGTTAACACAGAATCGAGGGAGCACGGGTCATTCGCCCCGCGCTCCCTTTGCAGTTTTAGCAAAGACCGCTGGGCGCAATCGCCCATGCGGTCTTTTTTTATTTTTTCTGAAGGAGAACACGGATGCAGAATGGGGCTCAGATCCTGGTGGAATGTTTGAAACGTGAGGGGGTTGATACGATCTTTGGCTATCCCGGTGCGCGCACCCTGCTGTTGCATGACGCACTGCTGGATGATCCGGATATCCGCCATATTCTGGTTCGCCATGAGCAGGCCGCCGCACATGCGGCAGATGGCTATGCGCGGACCACCGGCAAGGTCGGGGTCTGCCTGAGCACCTCCGGGCCCGGGGCAACCAACCTGGTGACCGGGATCGCCACCGCCTACATGGATTCGGTCCCCATGGTTGCGCTGACCGGACAGGTGACCACGATGGATATCGGCAACGATGCTTTCCAGGAAGCGGATATCGCCGGCATCACCCGGCCGATCAGTAAACATAACTATGTGGTCACCGATATCAAGGATCTGGCCAGAATCATCCGCGAGGCGTTCTATATCGCCCGAACCCGGCGCCCCGGGCCGGTGGTGGTCGACCTGCCCAGCGATGTGATCGCAGCGGTGAGTAATGACGGCATCCCTGAGCAGGTGACGCGGCGTGGTTATCAGGACAGCCCTCAGCTCAATTTCAAACAGCTGAAACGGGCTGCGGCAATGATCAACAAGGCCAAGCGGCCGCTGATCTATGCCGGTGGCGGGGTGGTCCAGTCGAACTCCTCGGGTTTACTGCGGGCGGTGGCGGAAAAGGCACAGATCCCGGTGACTCATACTTTGATGGGGATCGGCCTGGTGGATCCCCAGTCGCCGTTGGCCGTCGGGATGCTTGGCATGTACGGGGCCTGGTACGCCAATATGGCAGTCAACCAGTGTGATTGCCTGATCGCCATCGGTGCGCGTTTTGACGACCGGGTGACGGGCAAGGTTGCTTCTTTTGCGCCCAATGCCAAGATCATTCATTTCGATATTGATCCGGCCAGTATCCACAAGGTTGTGCAAGAGGGGTTGCCTATTGTCTGCGATGCGGGCGAAGCTTTACAACAATTGGTGGAGCTGGTTGAACCGCGCGATCGCTCGGCCTGGTTGACTGAAATCGCCGTGTTCAAGGAGCAGGGACCGCTGCCGCGCGACCAGCGCGAGCATATCATGCCCCACGAAGTGATGGAGGCTCTGCATGAGGTGGCCGGTGACAACCCGGTGGTGGCTTCCGATGTCGGTCTGTCACAGATGTGGACGGCCAACTACTTCCCCTTTTCGCAGCCGCGCCAGTACATTACCAGCGGCGGGCTCGGGACCATGGGCTATGCGTTGCCGGCGGCGCTGGGCGCGGCCATCGGCAATGTCGAACGACCGGTCTTCGCCATCAACGGGGACGGAGCTTTTCAGATGAACTGCCAGGAACTGGCCACCTGTGCCCAGTACGGCATCCCGGTCAAGTGCATCATCATCAATAACGGCAAGCTCGGCATGGTGCGGCAATTCCAGAACCTGTTTCTCGGTTCGCGCTATGCGTCCACCGACCTTGAGGCCAAGGTTGATTTTTGTATGGTTGCCAAGGGCTTTGGCGTGGCCGGGAAAAAGGTCGGCAGTATCGGCGAATTCCGGGAGGCATTGCGCTGGGCCGTGGACTACCCGGGGCCGGTGGTCCTGGATGTCGCCATCCATCCGGATACCTTCGCTTTCCCCATGGTGCCGCCGGGCAAGGAAACCACGGCAATGATCTTCAATGCCGGTAATGCCGGGGACTGAGCAACGCAGGCTGCTATACTGATGGTCAGGCGTGAACTGACAGCTTTATGAAACAACCTGCCAAGGAGAGAGTATGACGGATTTACTGGATCATCCGGTGATCAGCGGGCGGTATTTTTACCCCCTTGACGGCGATTTTCCCGACCCGTTCTGGATCGACTGCGGCGACGCCCGGCTGGCCTGCAGTTATCATCAGGTCGATCCGGAGGCAAAGACCCTGGTGCATTTTCATGGTAACGGCGAGATCGTCGCGGATTGGCGCGGCAGCTTTGTGCACAGGGTCAAGCAGGCCGGGGTGAATGTCCTGCTGGCAGAATACCGTGGCTACGGAGCGTCGACCGGGCGTCCCCAGCTCGGGCGGATGCTGGCCGATGTCGAGGTGATCGGCCGGGCCCTCGGCCAGCCGGCGGAGCAGCTGATCTTTTTCGGTCGTAGTGTTGGCTCAATCTTCGCCATTGAGGCCGCTGCGGCCTACCCCCGGGCTGCGGGGCTGATTCTGGAAAGTGGCATCGCCGATGTGCTGGAACGGCTGCTGCTGCGCCTGCGCCCGGAGGAACTCGGGGTGAGTGAAGCGCAGCTGCGCCAGGTCGTTGCCGAGCGCCTGGATCAGCAGCAGAAACTGGTGCAATTTTCCGGGCCGGTGCTGGTGCTGCATGCTCGACATGACGAACTGGTCGAAGTCAGCCATGGCCAGCGCCTCTACGACTGGGCCGGCGGGCCGAAGGAGATCAAGATTTTCCCCCATGGTGGGCACAACGATATCATGGCGGTTAACGCCCCGGCTTATTTCGATGCCCTGAACGGATTCATCGAAAAACTCAAATAAGAGCCGCCAATCTGTTGCTCTGGACAATGCTTAAAGCGGGTATTCTTGCATTTTCTTGTAGAGGTTGGCGCGGCAGGTTGGTTGGTCAATACCCTGCTGCGGGAACTGGCCGGACTTTGCCGGTTTCTTCCGAGCAGAAAAAGAAAATATTATTTGCCAACAGCTGAGTGTTCTGGCTATCATCCGTTTCGGCCTGTTATCTGTCTGGACAGTGAATGTTGGCAAGTGACCAGTTGTTTTCCAATTAGAACCGAATAGCCAATTTGATTCGGTCCCACCATTGGTTTCTGTTGCTCCAACCTGTTATCCTGCGGTCACATTAACCTCAATTGCGATGTTAATACCTAGTGTCCTGTGCGGTTAGTTCTATAGTCCAATTCTGGCCCTTTTTATTGCTGTCTACGTTCTGCCTTCTCGGCTTGGCTTAGACCAGGCCTGCGACGGCACGCCATGGCAGCAGAAAAAATGACTCAGAATTTATGCAAACAACTAACCGAACAGGACACTCTTCATGCAATGATGCTTGTCAGGATTTCCGGATAAAATCAGCAGGTGTGTTGGTTTCTTTACTAAGAAACGCGGCAGCTTGGTTGTTTTTTCTATGGCTTGTCCGCTGTCCGGGGCTATACTAAATATTTTTTGGAATGGTCCCCGAACTGAGCATGGCTTTTGGCCATCCATGTGCGGCCATCCACTCAGGGACGGCTTATAGAGTTTATCAGTCAGTTGAATGAAGCAGTATTTACATCACAAAAGGAGAGTTTTTTATGGACATTCTTGCATTGAATTGCGGCAGCTCGTCTGTCAAGTACCAGCTCTACAGCTGGGACCGGAAAGAAGTGATCGCACAGGGGATGGTGGAACGGGTCACCATCGGGGATTCTTATATTATTCATGAAGTTTCAGGACGGGAAACTTATCGTGAAGAATACGAATGCCCGGATCATACGGTTGCGGTGCACCTGATTATCAAAACCCTTACCAGCGCAGAACAGGGCGTTGTTAAGGATATGGCGCAGATTTCCGCCGTTGGTCACCGGATCGTTCATGGCGGTGAAAAATTCACCCGCTCGGTCAAGATCGATGACGAAGTCCTGACTGCCATCAAGGAATTTTCCCACCTGGCCCCGCTGCACAATCCGCCAAATATTTCCGGGGTTGAGGCTGCTAAGAAAGTTCTCCCCGATGTTCCGCATATTGCTATTTTCGACACCGCTTTCCATCAGACCATGCCGGAACAGTCTTACACCTATCCGGTTCCGCATGAATGGTACGAAAAACACGGTGTCCGCCGCTACGGCTTCCACGGCACCAGCCATCTGTATGTCTCCAAGCGCGCTGCAGTGCTCCTCGGCAAAGAGCCTAAGGACTGCAACCTGATCACCATGCACATCGGTAACGGTGCCTCCCATGCTGCGATCAAAGGCGGCGTCTGCATCGATACTTCCATGGGCCTGACCCCGCTGGAAGGTGCAGTGATGGGGACTCGTTGCGGGGATATCGATCCGGCCATTCCGTCCTTTATCCAGCAGCGTGAAGGACTGAGCGCCAAGGAGATCGATAACGTTCTCAACAAGAAATCGGGTATTCTCGGCATCACCGGCAAATACACCGACCGTCGCGATGTCGGTGACGGTGTCAAGGCTGGTGACAAACGCTGTGAACTGGCGCACAACGTCGAGTGCTACCGGCTGAAAAAATACATCGGTAGCTACTGGGCCGCGGTCGGTCGGCTTGATGCCATTGTCTTTACCGCCGGGGTCGGCGAAATGGGTGCGGAAACCCGTGAAGGAGCTCTTGAAGGTCTTGAGCCCATGGGCATCATCATCGACAAAGAGCTTAACCGCAGCACCAGAACCCGCAAACGGGAAACCCTGATCAGCACGCCGGAATCGAAGGTCAAAGTGTTTGTTATTCCGACCAACGAAGAGCTGGTGTTCATCGAAGATGTGGTGGCGATTCTGGAAGGAACCTACACTGATCATATGAACTTCAAATATTCTTTTGCTGACAGCAGTTTCAAACTGGGGTAAAAGAGACCTTGTCTTGATTCCGCGGGCCTTGCCGCAAGGCCCGCGGATCTCATTGCTTGCGGCTATGATACCCGTTTGGACCGGCCCTGCCGGATCGGACGGGTTGTGTTCCATTGAGAGAGAAGAGTTGATAGCGGCCTGTCCCGCACCTGCGCGGGCTTGCCAGGGTGGGGAGGTGAGAACCCGCGCTGGCCAGAGTAGCATTCCGGTGCGGATGCCGGCATGGCTCAGGCAATGCCCCGGGCAGACCTGGTATCCCGCGAAAACGACTCTTAGAATGTTTGAGATGATAGCGATTCTGGCAGCTTATCCCAAGAGCGGATTCCATTTTTCACACCTTGTGCAGCTTCATTTTTATTCAATTTGCTGGGGAATTTATTAGTCAGGTCGGCGTCACTGAACAACTCAGGTCCGTGGCTGCCACCTTATTTCAACCGCAGATTTGCCCTTAACGGCAAACAAGAGGAAGGAACTATGTATCGCGTATTAGAGAATGAAGTATTGGCCCCGCAGGTTCATCGTCTCGTGATTGAAGCTCCGCGCATTGCCAAGGCCCGCAAACCGGGCCAGTTCGTGATCATTCGTTGTGATGAAGGGGACGAGCGGATTCCATTGACCATTGCCGATGAAAACAAGGATGCCGGAACCATTACCATCATCGTCCAGGCCATCGGTGATGCGACCAAGAAGATCGTTGGTCGCCAGGTCGGCGAGTTCATTCGCGACGTGGCTGGTCCGTTGGGCAAAGCCACTGAAATCGAAAACTTCGGCAAGGTGGTCTGCGTTGGCGGCGGGGTTGGAACCGCGGTGCTGTTCCCCCTGGCCAAGGCCCTGGCCGCAGCCGGCAATGAGGTGACCACGATTATCGGCGGGCGTTCTGAGGCGTTGGTGATCCTGCGTGAAGAATTGGCTGCTTTCTCCACAGAGCTGCTGGTGACCACCGAAGACGGTTCCCTTGGCACCAAAGGATTTGTCACTGCGCCGCTGGCTGAAATATTGGATGATCCGACTCGTAAGCCGGATGCCATTTATGCCATCGGGCCGGTGCCGATGATGGCTGCCATCTGCAAACAGACCGAACCTTACGGGGTTAAAACCATTGTCAGTCTCAACCCGATCATGGTTGACGGCACCGGCATGTGCGGCGGTTGCCGGGTCACGGTCAACAATGAAGTCAAGTTTGCCTGTGTGGACGGTCCCGAGTTTGACGGCCACCAGGTCGATTTTAAAGAACTGTCCGCCCGTCAGCAGCATTATGTCAACGACCAACACGATCGTTATCACTGCCGAATGACCAACAATAGTGGCAAGGAAAATGCCCTGACTCCGAAAGAGCGGATGGCCATTTCGCGGACCTCAATGCCGGAGCAGGATGCAAAAGTACGAGCCACCAATTTTTCCGAAGTCAACCTGGGCCTCGCTGAACAGGCTGCGGTTGAAGAGGCCAAGCGCTGCCTACTCTGTAAAAACCGCCCCTGTGTCAGTGGCTGCCCGGTCTCGGTGCGGATTCCTGATTTTATTGCGCGGGTTGCGGAAGGGCGCTTTGCTGAAGCGGCAGCTATCTTGCGTGAAGACAATGCCCTACCGGCTACGACCGGGCGGGTCTGCCCCCAGGAAGTCCAGTGCGAAGGCGTCTGCGTGCGCGGTAAAAACGGTGAGCCGGTCGCGATCGGTTGGCTGGAGCGCTTTGTTGCAGACTGGGCCAGTGAAAACCTGGAAGCCAAACTGCCCGAGGTCACGCCGAGCGGCAAAAAAGTTGCGGTGATCGGCTGCGGCCCCGGTGGGCTGACCGCTGCCGGTGAACTGGCTCGCAAAGGGCACGAGGTGACGGTTTTCGAAGCCCTTCACACCAGTGGCGGCGTGCTCCGTTACGGGATTCCTGAGTTCCGTCTGCCCAAGGCGATTGTCGATCAGGAAGTCGCCAACCTGAGCGCCCTTGGTGTCAAATTCGAGTACAATGTCATCGTCGGTCAGACCATCACCATCCCGGAGATCGTGGACGAGTTCGATGCCTGCTTCATTGCCAACGGTGCCGGTCTGCCGATCTTCCTCAATATCCCCGGGGAAAACCTGAAAGGCGTGTATTCTTCCAACGAATACCTGACCCGGGTCAACCTGATGAGTGCCTATAAACGCGGCAGCACCACCCAGATCGCCAAGGGGCCGACTACTGTCGTCTTCGGCGGCGGCAACACCGCTATGGATGCGGCCCGGACCGCCAAGCGGATGGGCGAAGGGCGGGTGATCCTGGCCTACCGACGGACCAAAGAAGAGATGCCGGCCCGGGTTGAAGAGATCGCGCATGCCGAAGAGGAAGGGATCGAGTTCATGTTCCTGGTTGCGCCACTGGCCATCGGCGGCGGTGAGGACGGCTGGGTCAACAGCGTTAAAATGCAGCAGATGGAACTGGGTGAGCCGGATGCTTCGGGCCGGCGGCGGCCGGTTCCGGTGGAAGGCGGCGAGAGCGAAATCGAAGCTGATATCGTCATCATGTCCATCGGTACCAGGGCCAACCCGCTGCTGACCTCGACCTGTCCGGATCTCAAACTGAACAAGTGGGGGAACATCGAGGTTGACGACAACCAGATGACTTCGCTGCCGGGGGTGTTTGCCGGTGGGGATATTGTCCGCGGCGGCGCTACCGTCATTCTGGCCATGGGTGACGGCAAGAACGCAGCCAATGCCATCCACAGCTATTTGATGGGTGCCCAGCAACAACAGGCCTCCTGAGTCCACGGCCGGGAGTTTTTTTCGGCCTTTAAAAAAATAGATCCGCAATGGACCTATTCAATAACCTGCCAAAGCCGCCGGCTGTTTCTGCCGGCGGCTTTTTTCTGCTTTTTTTCATTATCGTCTGCAGTAGCGATATTTACGGCAAATTTACATAAAGCTAACCAAGCTCAAACGTTAGTTTTATTGAATTCCTCATTTCTAGCTAGTTTTCATCTGGAAACGGTCCTTTTCCGCTGTGGCGGTGTCAATCTGCGGGTTTTCTTGTGCGGCGTAAAGTACTACGCCTCCGCGCAACCCCATGATGTCCTTGCCACAACAAAAAATTGCTCGTTTCCAATCTGAAAACTTAACCGTTGCCCTGCGGAGTTTCCTGATGGCAACTGGCTAACTTATTATGGAGGATTTCAATGCAAAAGAAACAGCTACGTTTGTATCTGGGGGTGTTGCTCAGTGGCCTGCTGCTGCTCGCGGCCGGTTGCGCAGATGATGGGGATGACGGTGCCAAGGGGGTTGATGGCGCCGGGCAGGTTATTACTTTGCAACGGCTGGCCAGTACCGAATCGCAGGGTTTTGATGCCAGCGCCGCAGAGATTGTTGCGTTTGATGCAGGGTCGCAACGGATCTTTTCCGTCAATGCCGAGAGCGGCAATCTGGATGTCTTTAACGCGGCCGATCTGACCGCACCGATGCTCGACCAGACCATTGATCTGCGTGCGATGTTGGTGGCTGACGGGGTGGTGACGAGTACTGACCTGGTCGGGGCCGTCAACAGCGTCAGTGTCAGCGGGAATCTCGCTGCGGTCGCGGTTGAAGCGGCTCCCAAGACCAATTCGGGCTGGGTGGTTTTTGTGAATGTCGATACCCTGGCTTATGTTCAGTCTGTCCAGGTCGGAGCTTTGCCCGATATGGTGACCTTTACACCGGATGGCAGCAAAGTTGTGGTGGCCTGTGAAGGGGAGCCGAATGAAGGCTATAGTATCGATCCTGAAGGGAGTGTAGGGGTGATCAGCGTTGCTGATTATTCCCTGGCTACAGTCGGCTTCACCGATTTCAACGTCGGCGCGGCGCGTTATGATGAACTCCCCACAGCCAAGATGGTTCTCGACGGCTACAGTGCGACCAGCGCGGACAATAAAGCCACGGTGGCGCAGAGTCTGGAGCCCGAATACATTACCGTAAGCGCTGATAGTTCTACCGCGTATGTGGTGCTGCAGGAAAATAATGCCATTGCTGTCATCAATCTGGCCAACAATACCATTGATAAGATCTTTGGGCTTGGCTTCAAGGACCATTCGATCCCCGGTAATGAAATGGATGCCAGCCAGAAAGACGGAGTAAATATCCGCAATTGGCCGGTTATGGGCATGTACATGCCGGATTCAATTTCTAGTTTCAGTCATGACGGCAAGACTTACCTGATCACCGCCAACGAAGGGGATTCCCGCGAGGACTGGCTGAACGGGATCAGTGATCAGGCCAGTTGTGAAGCGGCCGGATATTTCTTTGCTGCTGATGACGGGATCTGCGTCGATGAATTTTCGGCCAAAGATTATTATGATGCGGACAATGTTACCCTGGACAGCGGTCTGCCGACCAATGGCGGCTTTGGTGAAGATAACCAATTGCGGCGTTTGAAATTCTCTTACTTCACCACCAGGGCAATGAACGGCGGCACCGACTTTGAGAAGCTCTACGCCTACGGGGCGCGCTCCTTCTCCATCTGGGACCCGGAAACCGGGTTGCAGGTGTTTGATTCGGGCAGTGAGTTCGAGCGCCTGACCGCGCAGCTGTATGGCGCCGACTTCAATAACGATAATGCTGAAAACACCGGTGATGACCGCAGCGACAACAAGGGGCCGGAGCCGGAAGGGGTGACCGTCGGGACGATTAACGGCCATACTTATGCCTTCATCGGCCTGGAACGGATGGGTGGCGTGTTCGTCTACGATGTCTCCAATCCCTATGCCCCGGCATATGTCATGTACACCAACAACCGCGACCTGAGTTATGACATCAAAGGGATCAGTGATCTTGAAAATGCCGCTGATGTTAAAGCTGCTATAGCCGAAGCCGGAGATCTCGGGCCGGAAGGGTTGACTTTTGTACCGGCAGCAGCCAGCCCCAACGGCAGACCATTGGTGCTGGTTGCCAATGAAGTCAGCGGTACGGTAGCGGTCTATCAGATCAACATAACCCTGCTCCAAGAATAACTTTTTATGAAAAAGTAACGGAATTTTTCCACAACGAAACAAAACAACAACAGCGAGCCCTGAACAGGGTTCGCTGTTGTTGTTTTTGTTAATGAGAATCTTTCCCTTTTTGGGTAATTAGGTTAGGATGCCTTAAATTTTTATCGAAAAAGGTCGACTTGATGAAAGCTAAGCACTCCGTTTCTGCCCGCTACCCCGAAACCCATCGCTTGAAAGATCTTCTTGAAGCTATCGAAGCGCCGGAGGTTCTGGCCCGGCAACGGCAGATTCTGATCAAGCCGAATCTGATCAATGATTCTCCGCCGCCGGTGACGGTCCCGGTGGAGTTGGTCGCCGCGCTGATCGATGTGCTACGGACCTGGTCGGACGCCACGATCGTTGTCGCCGAGGGGGTCGGTGCGCCGGGGCTGGAGACCCCGCAGGCGTTTCGCAAGCTCGGCTATGAGCAAATGGCGCAGGCCAAGGGGGTGCAACTGCTCGACCTGAATCATGCCCCGGTTAAAAAGCTGGTGCGCTCGGATTGTCAGGTGTTCCCCAGCATGCAACTGCCGGAAATCCTTTTTGACAGTTTCGTCATCTCCCTGGCCATGCTCAAGGCCCACTCCCTGGCCGAGGTGACCCTGTCCATGAAGAATATGCTCGGCTGTGCACCGCCAGCCTATTATCAGCAGGGCGGGCATTGGAAAAAGTCCGTCTTCCATGCCCATATGCATGAGTCTATTTTCGAGTTGAATCGCTATCGCCGCCCTGATCTCAATATTATCGATGCCCGGGTCGGTCTGGCTGATTACCATCTGGGTGGCGCAACCTGCAATCCGCCGGTCGGTAAGCTTGTCGCCGGCTTCGATCCGGTGGCTGTGGATGCCGAAGGGGCCACCCTGCTTGGTTTCGACTGGCGCAGTATCGACCATATCGCCATGGCGGACGGTGTATTGGGTACGGCGGAGGCACCCTGCGCAGTCTGAGCCGTTAGCTGCCCCGTTTTTACTGCTTTGCAAGATCAGCAGCCGACATTCCTGTTGCCGATTCCGGTGGCCTATTCAGGGTTGTACCGGCTTATTTCTTCCGTCCGGCTGAGCGTGACATGGCTGTTCAGCGGAGGCGGCGTTGGGTTATCTGGACTCTTCCGGTTGAATAGTGGTGATGGCATATTTTTCTATCCGCAATAAGTTTTTCGTTTCTTTTTCCCTGCTGGCGCTGCTTGCCCTTTCCACCAGCTTTTGGCTCATTTATTCAACCGCGGAAAAGAGAATCCAGGACGACATCAAGCGGGAACTTCATAACAGCACCGAACTGATCAACACCCTGGTACAGACCGTCGCCCGTTCTTCCATCGAAAACCATCTTCATTCCATTGCCGAGACCCAACTGTCCATGGTCACCGCGGTTTATGCGGACTACCAACAGGGACGCTACAGCGAACAGCAGGCTAAGGAGCTGGTGGCAGAGTTGCTGCTGCGGCAGGATATCGGCAGCACCGGTTATATTTACTGCCTCAACAGTCAGGGGGTTGTGACCGTGCACCGGGACAAAACCGTGCAAGGGACCGATGTCTCCTCTTACCCCTTTATCCGCAAGCAGATACAGCTGAAATCCGGCTATCTAGAGTACCTTTGGACCAATCCGGGGGAGCCGGAAGCACGGGAAAAAGCCCTCTATATGACCTATTTTAAGGCTTGGGACTGGATCCTCGCGGTCTCGGCCTACAAGGATGAATTCGATCATCTGATCGATCTTGACAACATCAACAAGGCCCTGGCCGGAATCCATTTTGGGGCGGGCGGCTACCCGTTTATCATCGCCAAAGACGGCACGATTATTTTTCATCCCAAACTGCAGGGAAACCTGTATGACGCAGAGCTGGATCCTGAATTTATCTACGCGATCAAACAGATTATCAACCAGAGCAGGGGCTCAATCTATTACCAGTGGAGAAATCCGGGGGAAAGCGAAGCGCGCGACAAATTGGCCATCATTACCCCGATAGAGGATTATCAGTGGTTTGTCGGCAGTACCGCTTACCTGGATGAGATCTATCAGCCCCTGGCTAGAATTCGTAACTCTTTTGCGTTGCTGTTCGGCCTGTATGTGTTGTTCAACCTGGTGGCGAGTTATGGCTTGAGCACCCTGATCACCAGGCCACTGCAACTGCTGATGGCCCATTTCAAGACCCAGCAGCCGACCGAGGTGGCGGCCATTGCCGGGCCCTTTGGTGATGATGAAGTCGGCGCCCTGGCCGGGTATCTGAATCAGTTTATTGACAAATTGAACGAACACCATCTGGCGCTGAGTTCGGAGATCGCCGAACGCAAGAACAGCGAACAAGCGTTGCGGGCCAGCGAGCAGATTTTTTATACTCTGTTTGATAACTCTTTTCAGTTTATCTTGCTGCTCGATCCGGCCGGGCGAATCCTGAAAATCAACCGGACCGCCCTGTCTTTTCATGACTTCAGCCCCGCGGAAGTGCTTGGAAAGACGGCTTGGGAGATCGACTGGTGGCCTGGGGAGACCGGGCTGGAGGGCAAACTTGAGGCGCTCTGTCGTGCGGCGCAAAACGGCCAGGTTTCCCATCTGGAATTGCATATTTCGAGACCCCGCGAGCTTTGGCTGGATATTTCCTTAAAGCCGGTGCTGGATGAAAACGGTGAGACGATTTACCTGATTGCCGAAGGGCGTAATGTCAGCGAGCGGCGGCGTGCCGAACTGGATCTGCAGCAGGCCCAGAAGATGGAATCCATCGGCACCCTGGCCGGCGGGATCGCCCATGATTTTAATAATGCCCTGGCTGGAATTCTGGGCAGTTTAACCTTGTTGGAGATGAAACGAAAGAAAGGGGAGGACCTGTCGGAGGAGGTCGTTTTCAAACATCTGGAGATGATTTCAAAAGCCTCCTTGCGGGCCAAGGATGTGGTGGATCAGCTGTTGACCTTGTCGCGTAAATACGATTTTGAGTTTGTTCCTCTGGATCTGCGCACTGTGCTTGAGCAGGTTGTGCTGATTGCCAGAAATTCCTTCGACAAATCAATCCGGATTGAGGCCCTTTGGGATCAGAGTATACCGGTTTTTGCCGATGCCGGCAGCCTGGAGCAGGTCTTCTTGAACCTGAGCATCAATGCCGCCCATTCCATGACCCTGATGCGTCCGCAAGAGGACCACTGGGGCGGGGTGCTGCGCATTGGGCTAACCCGGTCGACAGTCGCCGGGAAACCGGAAGTGAGTGACGGCGACTACTGGTGCATTACCGTCAGCGACAGCGGAGTCGGAATCAAACCGGCCGACCTGGAGCAGATTTTCGTGCCCTTTTTCACGACCAAGGCCAAGGGGAGCGGCTCCGGTCTTGGACTGGCCATGGTTTACAATATTGTCCGCCAGCATAAGGGTTTTATCGAAGTCTCCTCTCAACCGGGGGCGGGGACCGAAGTGGCGGTGTTCCTGCCGGTTCATGAAGGCCTCATCGGCGTCGGCGAGACACCGGCTGAAGAGCTCATTGCCCAGGGCGAAGGCACCATCCTGGTGGTTGACGACGAAGAACTGGTGCGCAGCACCGCTCGGGATTTCCTCCTGGAATGCGGCTATGAGGTTCTGCTGGCTGAGAATGGCGCCGCCGGCGTTACTCTGTTTCAGCACCGGCAGCAGGAGATCGACTTGATACTTCTCGACCTGATGATGCCAGTGATGTCCGGTAAGGAAGCTTTTGCCGCCATCAAACAGATCGATCCGGCGGTCAATGTCCTGCTGTCATCCGGATTTCGTCATGATACGCGGGTAGAAGAGATTCTGGCTGGCGGGGCGGCCGCTTTCATTCAGAAGCCCTATACCCTGGTCGACCTCTCGAAAGCTGTTGCCCGGCTTTTGCACTGAGCCTGATGCCCTCGGCATCTGTCAGGAGTTCTGGTGCTGCTGGTGACGGCTGAGCAGTTTGTCCAGTTGCCCGGCAAAAGCTTTGCGGTCGCTGTTGGTGAGGGCTGACGGGCCACCGGTTTCAATACCCACCCCACGCAAGGTATCCAAAAAATCCCGCATGTTCAGGCGCTCCCGAATGGTGTCCTCGTTATAAAGTTCGCCGCGTGGGTTCAGCGCCTGGCCGCCGTTTTCGATCACTTCAGCAGCTAGCGGGATATCAGCGGTAATCACCAGGTCTCCCTGGCTCAGCTGGCGGATGATTTCATTGTCCGCGACATCAAAGCCGGCGGGCACCAGAAGAAAATCGATATTGCCGGCTGGCGGTACCCGGAGCCGATGATTGGCGACCAGGGTCAGCCGCAGGCCGGTTCTCTGCGCGGCCCGGAACAAAATCTCTTTGATCACCGCAGGGCATGCATCGGCATCGACCCATATTCTCATCATGTTTCTCCCCGGTTAAAACCTTGTGGTGTGCCGTCGCTGACTCAACGCCCGCCCGTACCGATACGTCCATGGAGTTGGGACGGTGACAACCCAGAATGGCGCTCGTTTAAGAGTCGCTGGCAGCAAAACCGGGACTGTCCTCGTATGGGGGCTGTCCCAGGTCTTTGTGCTGCTAACCGCTCCAGTTTCATGGCGCGCAAACTCTTGGGACAGCCCTGAGTTTACTGCAAAGTTGCTTAAGCGCTATTCGTGACAATCCCTTATGGCGCAGCCAGCGGCCAACCATACAAGGATAAAAGAATGAAATCAACCGCTAGCGCTTGGCAATTACCCAAACGGCATGAACAATCCCGGGAATATAGCCGAGCAGGGTCAGCAGAATATTCAGCCAGAAGGCCCCGGCAAAGCCGACTTGCAGAAAAACGCCTAACGGCGGGAGGATAATGGCAATCAAAATCCGTAATAAATCCATGATGGTTCACTCCGTGGGTAAGCTGTTTATTGTTCCAATGCATTAGCTCGTTGCCATCCGGAAACTCCTAAGGGCAACGGCTAAGTTTTCAGATTGGAAACGAGCAAATTTTCGTTGTGGCCAGGAAATCAAGGGGTTGCGCGGAGGCGTAGTCCTTTACGCCGCACAAGAAAACCCGCAGATTGACACCGCCACAGCGGAAAAGGGCCGTTTCTGGATGAAAACTATGAACTATGAATTAATTCCTTCCCCCTTGATGGGGGAAGGTTAGGATGGGGGTGAAAATGCTCGCCTGCCCCCCATCACTATAGGGACTTTCAGTCCCGTCAAAATCTATACACATTCATTCCATAGTGGTTATTCAGCCGCAGCTGCGCTGTTTTTTTGCTCCCCTGCCGGAGAGCGTTGCGGAGGACTGATGGTCCAGGACTGCGGGCCGACATCCAACCAAAGAAAATCGGTGTCTGCCACACTGGCCCGGGTCCGGTCGATCCGTCCGGGTACTTCAGGTAACAGGACCCGGAATGGTCGCGGGGCGAGCTTGCTCAACTGGTGTGGAATACCGTACTTCCAGGAATGTCCGCTGCCGGCCAGCACAACGACCTGATAATCCGGTTGGCGCGTGAGGAAATCGTTGAGATGTTTGGCCATGGCCGTATCCCAGAGCAGCTGTGCTTCACAGAAATAACGGAAGCTGGTCGGATTATGGCCATGCTCACCCAGGGCCCGGCGGATGAACTGTTCATAGGCCGGGTCGACCGTGCAGGTCACCCCTTCCAGTCCTTCCAGCTTGGTAGAGGGGAGGGAGTCAAATCCGTTTCTGGCCACCTGGCGGATGATATCGCGGGAGATGTTCAAGGCGAGCAGGGGAATCCCCCGCTCCCGGGCGAGGACAAAAATATCCCGGTACAGCGGCCACATGCTCCAATTGCGATTGAACATCGCCACCAGCTCGGTTTCCTCCAGATTGCCGGCGACCCAGGCATCAAGGGTCGGCTGGTCATCAATCTGAATCATCTCCAAACCGATGGCGAGATGCTGTTGGCGCTGCTCCAAGCTGTGGATGATTTCGTACTGCATGCGGTGATGGCCGGCATGATCATGCAGTTCACCGACAAAGACCACCTGGGCTGCGCTCAGCTCGGTCAGCAGTTGCTGATAGCTGATTTCAGTACCGCTGGCGGTGGCCAGCAGGTGCGGATGTGCTGCGGCCGTCGTGGGTGACAACAACAGGGGGATGAACAGAGCGGCGAGCAGGATATGACAAGGCCTCATCTCTTTTCTCTCTCTGCAGAGCAATCCGGAATATGGGGGGTGATCCCGGAGGCGCTGGCTGTAAACTCGGGACTGTCCCCAGGGTCATCGGGGGCTGTCCCAAGAGTTTGCGAGCCATGAAACTGGAGCGGTTAGCACCGCAAAGACCTGGGACAGCCCCCCGTGCGGGGACAGTCCCGGTTTTGCTACCGTAAGGTGGGAAATCGCATTTTCCCCGCCGGGCATGAAAAAGTCCCAGGACGGACTTTTTCATCAACTTCTTGTTTTGAGCCCATGGATGGGCGACCAAAATCAATGCAGGTTTTGGGGTCATTGATTTTGTGAGGTGGGGGAAATCGCATTTTCCCCACCGGGCATGAAAAAGTCCCAGGACGGACTTTTTCATCAACTTCTTGTTTTGAGCCCATGGATGGGCGACCAAAATCAATGCAGGTTTTGAGATCATTGATTTTGTAAGGTGGGGGAAATCGCATTTTCCCCACCGGGCATGAAAAAGTCTCAGGACGGACTTTTTCATCAACTAAGTATACTCAAAATTGTGCGGGGAGGAGCTGGCCGAAGTCAAGGGCGGCACGCCGGGCGTGCTTCAGAGCTTTTCCGGATAGGTAAAGGAGAGATCAAAAAGATTTAAAAAATTGTCCACCAGCCGGTAGGTGATTCCCCACAATGGTCGCGAACTCCATTCGTTGAGATGAACCACGGGATGCTGGCGGTCAGATCCGCGATGAAAAAAGTGCATATGCCTGTTACGTTGCGGGTCGAGCAGCGTGGACAGGGGAATCCAGAAATATTTAACCACCTCTCCGTTGATGCGAAAGACCGCATCTGCCGAAATCGTGTACACGAAGCAGGAAATCCGGACCGAAAGAAAGGCCCCGGCCATGTCATCGCAACGACCAAGGTAATTGGTGTCGGTCAGCGTATAACCGATCTCTTCCCAGGTTTCTCGCTCTGCAGCCGCTCGCGGAGACGGGTCATCTGCTTCGATACGGCCACCGGGAAAGCCGAGATCCCCCGACCAAGGGTCATTTTTAAACTCCGCCCGTTGAATAAACAGAACTTCTGTTCCCTTTTCGCCATGGCGGAGAATCATTGCGACCGCTGCCTGACGCTCCGCGTCCATATTAGACAGACGAGGCTGATAACTGGCCAGGCGAGTTTTGATGTCTTCAATCTCAAGCATTTTTATCCTGGTGCAGAAAGGACACTTACGTTTTCCGGATCGTGATTTAAAGCGGCAGGCTCAATCGGCAAATATAATTTGCTCTCCGGCTTCAGATTGTTTCAGGTAACCCCGGTTCGTTTGTTGAAAACAGACCCATCGGGAACAACCCTTTTATGGTAAGGCCGCCCACTGTTCTTTGACAAGAGATAAATTGCCATCAATATTTTAGATAACGTCGAAACTCTTATAACTGGATTGCTGCGAAGATCAACAGTGTCTCTTCAAAGAGGTGGAAAGTAAAGCTAGGGATATGTCCGTCGACATGGAAAGATTATGCTATTTATTGGAATGGGGCAACGTTGAGCTGATGGAGCTAATCAGCCATTTTTGAATCTTCATACATATGAGGCAATTTTCGTTCCTATTAATCGGGCAATGTTTCAGGCCATGGATTTGAACCTGAACTTTGAGCAGGGACAAAAGTAAGTACGTTGACAATGAGTGTTAGAATAGATTTAATGAGGTGTCGATACAGACCATGAACGTTTCAGGGGGAATTCGATGAGTACAAATTCTGACAATCAGAAACGCCGTCGAGTCAGCAGCAAGCTGGCCGTCGGTGTTTTTAGTTGAGGGGTAAGAGTGGGCTTCTGGCAAATCGTAGAAAAATAAATCTGTCCCCTTTTGCACCAGAAACTTGCTGCGCCATATTCAGAAAAAGTCAGATGGAAGAACCAAGCGGTGCAAAGCGAGATTTATTCAGGAATTATCGGAAAGAAAGATGATACCTCCTTGACCCCATCCCCTTTCTTTGTTCTGTATCTTGACATGTATCGATTATTATACTCGTATTTTGCACCCGAAATCACTCTGACCTGTACATCCTTATCTAAATCCAAACGCAAAGTTATTTCACTGGTACCGTCTGTGTAATTATTTTTTTCAAAAAAGTCAAAAGATTCATCCCAAAATTCGTGAGTAGATATTTTTTCTGGGGCGGGAGATTCTGTTGGGACCGATTCACGCACAACAATGCTGTCATCATAATCATCGTCGCATCCCCGCCCATGAGAGACTGAAATCTCCGTCCCTTTTGGCAATAGATATGGCTCAATTCTAGAGCACCCCTGAAAGAGGACTATGTTTTCGCCCTTTTCGCTATCTTGCGTTGATGGGAAAATTATTCCATCCAACTTGGGTTTCATCTTCTCAGCCAGATATTCGGCCACAATTTGGGTCGGCAGATATTGAAATGTTTCTTCGCCAGGTAATACTGGCATTGTCAACTCTCCGACCAAATTTCTTAAAAAGGCAGCTTGTCCTGCTTGCTGTCCAAATTCAGGATCGAAAACGCTCCCATTGGCATAGACATGAGAGAGCACATCGAAATCCAACAGACGAAGATTACGAACGATCTGGAAGCGGCCAATAACTACATGGCTTCCAACAGGCGGTCTCACTTCAGCAACACAGGTGTCTGCACTTGCCCCACCGTAGAAAACGGATATTCCGGAAGCATTCATGCGACCATGCTTGGCAAATTTGAAAGGTGGAGCAGCGAGTTCTTTGTCCGGGTTTTTCAATATCCGATCAAGTTCATCTCGCGTTTTGGCAACACGTGCCCTGTATATTTCAATATTTTCCGTTCCCGGCCCCGCCTCTCGGATAACTGATTTTCCATCATAGCGCCTAAACAAGATTATATTGCTAAAAAGGGTATCGAGGATTTCTTCTGCTACCGGGCTGAAAAACCTTGCTCTCTGTGTAACTTCTCGGCAAAAAAAACGCCATGACTCTTGATGATCCCAGTTCTCTGCCGGCTTGTCAGAGTAATATGCCTCCTCCCCATAAGGATCTTCTTCAAAATCCATTGGGTTTGGACCGTAATTGAGAGAGAGATAGCTTTGGACATCATTGGCGATAGCAGTGTCTATTTCTGCCATTTCTTGAATTAAATCATTTACAGGTTCTCCAGCCCGCTCGCCATAACAACAATTATATGAGTCTTCTAGAGTAACATAATAATGTTCATCAAGGGCATGACGTATCTTTTCCGCCAACCACATTAACGGTACAGATTTTCGGGATTTTCCGCAGTAATCGCAAGAATGGCGTTTGCCATCGGCCTTCAGAAGTTTTTTAAGAAATTCTTCTCCTACACATACGTGGCATACATAAATCTCTTCTGCTTCGTCTTGATACATGACAGATTTTCCTTATCCGATCAATTAGAAGAAAAGCTTCCCCTGTCTCGGCGGCAAGATCAGGTCTGTCTTGCGAATGCTATTTGCGGAACGACGCTTAACACCTTCCGGGCTGCAAATTTCCAACTCTTTTTCGACAATGAGAAATTCGAGCGTTTCCCGATAAATATCCGCAGAGGCGGGCGAGGTGTTGCACGTGGTGGAAAAAAGCTCGCCGAAAGTCACTTCCTCATACGCTGAGTAAATACGCTCAGGTATTTGTAAAGAAAGCGCCTGCACACTTTGCTGTCTGGCATTGATGTCGAAGCAGAACGCTCCCTGTCCGGTAAAATTACTATCTTCGGCGGGGTCATAGCCGAGCATCTGGAACATTTCTAGCCCGGCTCCACCGTAATGGATAAAGTGGTTGTTCTTCTGCCAATGAATCTCTGCCATAACATCTCTGGCCCTGGAATGCTGGGAAAGATGAATCAACCAGTAAGCGCCGTACCCCTCCTTCGAACGGACAAAGAATGGAGTAAAAAAGTCCGCTCCGCAACTCTCGACCAAGCTTTTGTGCAAACGGCTTTGAATGATGTACCTCCACCGCTTCTCGGATTGCTTTAGCTCTTCTATCGAAAGTCCTTGTAAACAGTTAGGCAACCCCATTTGACTGAGAATCTGCTGTGTGATTACACCGTCATTGGCAAAGGTGAGAAAAGAATCGACCGCAAAGGTCAGGATAACTTCGGCACCGCGAAGCTCTGACAATAGGGCGCGGATTTGATAGGCGGGGACTTCCTTGTAGCCATACTGGTCTAGTAGAAAAATAGACCTTGTGCTAGGCCCCTTTGCCTTGATAAAAGCTTTGATCTGGCCGGCCTGATTGCCGAACTGGTCGTGGATGACGCGTATGCTGTTACCAATCTGTGGACCGTAGCCGAATTCATTCAACTGCTTTTTTAAAGATTCGAATGCTTGCGGGTCTTTCTCGATAAAGAAATAATCGATCAGAAAGTTGATCTTCTTGTGCCGTTCGGCATTGATCAGCTGCTCTGCGTTCTTGACAGCATCGAGGATAATGAGAGGAGAACCCTGGACTTTTTCACCAGATGATTCATGCGTATATATCCCTCCGCCGGCAAAGCCATCGACGATTGTCAAGCGAAAGGTCTCCTGGAAGGGATTGCTCGTTAAGGTTTGCAGGTACTTGACCAGATAAGCTTTTAAAATCTCATGTTTGGCAATGCTGTGCTGTTTGATGATCGCCTCACCCCCCCAATCGTATTGGCATTCTGTCATTACCAACCCTCCCTAGATATTTGTTGCTAAGCGAATTACACGTTAGGCACTTGATCCCAAACACGGCCGTTAAGCTTGCGGCCGTTAAGTTTTTTGGAGCGTTTTACCCCATCAACGCCCCAACCGCCCCACTGCTTGAAAAAGAAGGCGACATCATTCCGCTGGCACTGAATACGGATTTCGTCGACCCATTCTTTTTTTATCGGCCGGGCCCTCGGCCCGGATTCTCCGCCGACGATCATCCAGTGAATACCGTCAAGATTGATATCGCCAAGCGATTCTAGCAGGGGTTCTGCCGAAATCATTCTAACCTTTGCGGAGACGCTCTGAAGTTCTTGAATGCGTGGAAGACCATATTGTCGGTCTTCCACGGTAACACCCATCCAAGCATTGTCCGGCACCTCGCGATCGGCAAAGTACTTGGCCATGCGTTCGGCACGCTTGGTCAGAATCTGGAAGGTGTGGAGGGGGGCTTTCCGGATGGTGTCGAAGATCCTGTCGATGTAATCGAAGGGAACCTTCTCGTGAAAGACGTCGGACATGGAGTTAACAAAGTAGGTAGTCGGTTTTTTACGCAAAAGAGGCTCAACGAGCCGGTTGGGCAGCAGGGTCAGCTCGAAACCGTTTTCGTAGCCTTTGGTTCCCATCGCCTTGAGGCGCTTAGCCATGGATTCGGCATAGCAGTTGGTGCAGCCCGGCGAAATTTTAGTGCACCCGACAGAAGGGTTCCAGGTTTGCTCCGTCCATTCGATTCTACTTACTGCTGTCATACACTCCTCGATATCTTGTGATCAGTTGGCAATACTAGCAAAAATATCAATGTAAAATACAGCCACATTTTTCCTTCTTTCCGTTGACGCCAACCAATCCTTATTCATACTGATTTTCGAGGGGACTTAAAAGCCAAGGAGAATGAAGTATCGGGGTCAACCCTGGACATAGGACATCGAGTACCATCTAGTTATCTAAAATAGCAATGTCGTATGGATGGTCAGTTAGACGAAGAGGATTTGCCCAAACCTTCGGGGCTGTCAGCCCGCAAATGGGTGATCTACCTCCTCAAGCATTATGTCGGAACCACAAGTCGAGAGGCCGGAGAGGTTTTTGGCGGGATGAACTGCTCCGCAGTGGCAAAAAAGCTACCAGCGTTTCGCCAAAAAGGTGGGGTCGGATCCTGATCTACAGAAAGAGATTGAGAATATTGGGCTGGGGATGTCCCATGTCCAGGTGTGACCCCTTGATGGGGAACTAACCCCCCCCTGCGTCCTTCTTGTTGGCCCCTTTCCTGTAGCTGTTGAGTAAAATCATTTTGTTGACCAAGAACGTCCATGTTATAAACGCATTTTCATGCAATTGCAAAGGACACTGTCTGATATGAGAAAAACTATAATTACAAGCTTAATGATCCTGTGTTGTGCAAACGTTGTTCATGCTGCATCTGCTGTATTGCTTGAGAATCCATCGCCACTGTATTTTGTGAACCTTAGCGAGCAAACTATAAAAACAATCGAATCTATACTTGTAGAATCTATACGTAGAACTACAACTCGGATAGAAGAATGGTCAATTGAATCAAAAGCACCAAGTAAAATTGTTGCAAAATTAGTCGTAAGAAACAAGCACATAGCACTTATTTGCATTGACTATACTCCAGACAAAATAATTATATCTTATAAAGATAGCTATAATTTGAAATTTAAGAAGGTTCAAAATAGGTTTGATTTCATTCATCCTAATTATATGAAATGGGTGGATAAGCTTGTCTTCAATATTAAAAAGGAATTCCAATTCAGAAAAATTGATCTGACAGAAACACCAATACCGGTTGCGGCTGCAGCCAATCAACAGACAATCCTATTAGCTGCCCGCGCAGAGCCTGGTCGGCGCGATGGGTTAAGGGCAGATCGTACCACTGAGGCGTTTTCTAAAAGTTATCTAAGGTTGATCAATAAACAGATCTTTAAGACAAAACCAGATCATGTATTTGTAAAGACATTGACAGACCTAGATAAAACCAAACAATTGATAGAAGATGACAGAGATAATTCGGTCAGTGAAGAATTATGCAAAACTCAGAATGTTGATAAGATATTTGTTGCTTCTAGCCCTGCAAATCCAGGTGGTGCAGGCACTCGTTATGTCTATTACTCATTATATATATGTGCAAACGGGCGCAAGTTCAAAGAAAAATACACCATCAAACGCAGCAACTATGATGCGTTTGGTTATCAAACTGGAAAGTTGCGTGCGACTGAAGATTTCATTAATTATAGCCGGGCATATGATTAGTTGATAGTTCCAAAGCCCGTATTGCAGTCTGAAGCAATCGCTTCTTTTCAACCGTATCGGGGTCAACCCTGGACATGGGACATCGAGTACAATCTAGTTATCTAAAATAGCAATGTCGTATGGAGGGGGGGGACTATGGCGCGTCAATTGCGGTTGGAATACGAAGGAGCGATTTACCATATCACTGCTCGCGGGAACGAGCGGAAGAAAAATTATCATTCACAGAGAGATTACACCAAGTTCAAAGAGTATCTGAAGCTGTCCAAAAAACGCTTCGGCTGTATTGTCCATGCATACGTGTTGATGGGAAATCACTACCATCTGATTCTTGAAACACCGGAAGGGAATCTCAGCAAGGTGATGCACTTCCTCAATGGCTCTTACGCCACCTATGTGAATACGAAAAGGAAGCGCTCGGGACATCTTTGGCAGGGGTGGTTCAAGTCGATTCTTGTTGACCGGGATAGTTATCTCCTGGAATTGAGTCGATATCTGCATCTCAACCCGGTTCGGGCCGGGATGGTGGATCATCCGGGGGAGTATTCGCACAGCAGCTGCAGGTACTTTGTCTCGGATACTTCCGATGATGTTTCATCGCCGCAGGTGATCCTGGAGATGTTGTCGCAAGAGCACGTTGCAGCTCGGAAGAAATATCAGGACTTTGTCGAAAAGACGATTGGGAAAGAGCTGGAAAATCCATTTGATACGGTTTATGCCGGATTGGTGATGGGTCGTGAGAGTTTTGTTCGAAGTACTCTCGACCGGTTGAGCAACGAGCAGCTGCAGGATGAAGAGATTCCCTGTCGAAGAAAACTCCAGTGCCGTATTTCGTAGCGGCAGGTGGTGGCGAGCGTATTACACCATTTTCAGTTAGACGAAGAGGATTTGCCCAAACCTTCGGGGCTGTTCGCCCGCAAATGGGCGATCTACCTTCTCAAGCATTATGTCGGAACCACAAGTCGAGAGGCCGGAGAGGTTCTTGGCGGGATGAGCTGCTCCGCAGTGGCAAAAAGCTACCAGCGTTTCGCCAAAAGTGTGGGGTCGGATCCTGATTTACAGAAAGAGATTGAGAATATTTGGCTGGGGATGTCTCATGTCCAGGTGTGACCCCTTTGGTTCTTTAGATAAGCAAAACATAACAATGGGCTCCAAGGGACGTCAGCGCTAACGCGCCGCCGCCCCTGAGCCCAAGCGTTCGACGGAAATCTTTATATGTCTGTGACCCTCTTTGAACATACAGTAAAATTTGATGAGAAAACTTATCGCGGAATTTGGGTAACTAAACCTGTTCGCTGGATTCGGATCTCTTTCACTATTTCTATTGGCATAATCATGCTGTTTTGGTCCTACACAATGATTCTCGGTATTCTAGTGCTTGGGCTTTGCCTTATTGCATTGGTTTCACCGAGTATCATAACCAAAGGGCTCCACCACAACTACCATGGCCACAAGTACCTTCATCAGCCTCTGACATATGGTGTAAGTGAAGATTTTCTCTGGGTTCGTGGAAAAACATTAGATGCCAGTGCAAACTGGTCTCTGCTCGCCACGTGGCAGGTTAGAGCAGATTGGCTGATACTTAATGCGTCTGGCATACCACAAGTTTTTTTACCAGTTTCCGAAATGAAAGAGTCTGGTATTTTTGACCAGATCATGCAACTTGCTTTGGATTACGGAAAAGAATTCAAATGAAGCAATCGTCGAACAAATCGCTACACAAGGATTGCCCGCACTGACGCGCTGTCAACTAGTGAGCTCAAGCGTTCGGCAAAATAAATAAAGGAAGCAACGAAATGTCAAAAGGGAGGCGAAATATTGTAACGGGGCGACTTGCGGAGCACCTCGTTTGTGCCGAGTTAGCTCGACTCGGACTTATTGCTACTGGAAAAAGAGGGACACTCCCCTGATTTTCGATAAGTCACCGTCACCATCTCCAACACATTAAACCCTCGGCTACCAATTGTAGCGCGGAGCGTTCTCATAAATTTTGCTGCAGCGGAATCTTGCTTCGCCTTAGGTGAAATCGGACAGTCATGGTCATAAAATCCGGCTAAAATTTCGTAAGTTTTAAAACGAATGCCTATACCAATGAAGTCCGAAGGTTACGGGAAATCTCGTCACGCCAGTGCGGGGCGACGTGGGCCTCTTCGGCGTAGTCGTTCCAGCGCCGGACAACATTGGTCACTTCCTGGCAGATCGACTCTGCTCGGCCTTTCTTCATGGAAACTGTTTCAGCGCAGGCCTTGAAGTCGTCCATATTGAAGCCGTCGCGTTTTTGGTTGAGGGTCATTTGGTGAGAGCTGGTCCAGTTGCCGTCCGGGTGATAGCTGTAGGTGACATCGAATGCCGGGGAGAGGGACCATTGGCCTTTCTTATCCATCAGGAAGGCAATGTTTTTAACGTGGTCGTCCTGGTTGCGGGCGATGATGTTGAATGCCATGCGGCGGAATTGCTGCTCGATGGCACTCATGGGTAGACCGAGCTGCCGTAATGTCATCAGCGCCTGTTCGTATGAATAGGCTCCTGCCAGATTGTAATCGAAGTGAGCCATTGCTCCGAGTGACTGCATGTGAAGTTTGCTGCCGTCTGCCTGGCGGTCGAAGCGGCGGGTCATGAAGTGGCGGCGGCCGTTTTCTTCTAGGAGGCGGCATTCGCTCATTTCAATCCCGGCATCTGTTGCCATTTTGTGATAGGCATACTCGATAGCGCCGTATCCTTTGGGATCCTCCCTCTCTTTGTCCTTATTGCCCGAAACGCCGTCGAATTTCAGGAGCCAGGGTTCGAAACCGGGAGCGTTTTTGACCTGGCCGGAACGGACCTCTCCGCTTTGCGGGTTCCAGGCAATGACGGCCTTGGCGCGGGCGCCACCGGCCGAGGTGCCAACGCGCAGGATATCGCGCAAAGCTTCTTCCCTGGCGCTGTCGTCACCGAAAGTCGCGGCAAAGTTATTGCGGTGCGTCAAAATCTCGGAAGCCAGTTCCACGAGCTGGCTTATTTCGATGGGGTTTGACTTGCGCTGGCGAAATCCTATCGCCGGGGCATATTCCAGAGCTCCCATTCCTCTGCTGCCAGTATAAGATAGGCGCTCGACGGCATTGAAAGAGTCGGGCTTACGCCCTTGGGTTGCCAGCCAGGCATTGATCAGGGCGTTGCCGAACCGATCAGGCAATGAATCAGCCAGAAGTCCAGGCAGGCCATGAAAAGTCTCTTTGCGTAACTCGGGGAAAGAATAGACGCGTTGCGCAAGCGGCATTGTTAGGGGGGCAACCTCGATTCCGCTCCGGGCGAATTTTTCGTCATACTCGAACAGGGCAGTGGACGTATTGTCCTCAATGGCAACCGCCCCGATGGTCCTGCCCCACAGTTTCACCTCGGCAACCGTCGCCATTATTCATCCCCCCACTGCCAAGGCTCTTCGGCACTCTCTTTTCGTTTTGACGAAGCCCGCTGCCGCTCTTTGCCGATCTTCAGTAGCTCGGCCGGGCGGGGCATCACTTCAGGAATTGCTGCCTCAAGCAGGTTTAGCATATCCAGGGCGCGCAGCACGCGAACGACTGTCAGAAGTTGGCTGGATTGCCCGGCTTCCAGGCGTTCCAGCGTGCGCTTCGATATGCCGGCCTCGTTCGCCAGACTTTCCTGGGTAAAGTTTTGCGCGATGCGGTGCCGAGCCAGTCGCTTGCCCAGAGTCGATAAAACGGCCTTGTCAGTCATAAGTTTATCGATAGTCATTTTTCGTCACCTTTGTCGATATAGACCTGTATTTTACCTTTATTCGACATATAGTGCGATAAATAAAAATATAAAAACTATTTTAATTCGCTGTTTATGGCGATTTGTTGTGGGGATCTTTTGTATATCGTCAAATATTGCGAATAGGGATGAGTTTGTTTTGAGGTAGATTGAGAGGAAACCGGAGTATCCCTGGGTGGGGAAGATTATGCTGACATCGACCGTGCTCTGTACCGCTGACTATATCTGGCTTCTGAACGGGACAGAGAGTGTTGCCAGCGACCTGGCCGCTTGAGCCGGTGACCCAATGCTGCTGCGATTCAGTGCCTGGCAGTTAATGTTCTTGGGGCGGATGCCGCTTTTTTTGATCTTTTACAAGGTACCAGACCCGGGAGAACAGCAGGAGGAATATCGTTAGCAGGGTCATAAATGTTCCTGGCCACGATAGATGGAGATAGTTCTTCAGAATAAATGCGAAAAAAAGGGTCTGTAACACTCCGAATACTGCCATCCTCAGCATGAAACCTCCTTTTCATTGCAGGTAGACCAAGGTTACCAGTGAAAAAGAAAATGATTCGGGTGGTATGAATACGGTTTTCCCGACCTCGAAATATCAACGAGTCAGGCATTTATCATCCTGGTTAGCACCGATCTTTCGCTACAGAAGAATTCCCCCCTTTACAAAGAGGGATAGGGTGGATTTGGCGGCCAACAAAAGTCAAATCCCCCTGAATCCCCCTTTAAGAAAGGGGGAGCCGACTTTGCGGAAGATTCGTATTAATCAATTTTATCTTTGATTTTGTGCGCTGTCGACGTTTTGCCTTCAATTTCATGGCTCGCAAACTCTTGGGACAGCCCCCGATGACCCTAGGGACAGTCCCGAGCTTACAAAATCAAGGAGTCGGGCAGCGCTCAAAATGCCTACTACTGAAGGGGTGAAGCAATTGTTACCCGGCTTTTGCGAAGCCGTCAAATTCAGGCGCGTGAGACAAAGCGGCACTCACGGGTGTCGACCTTGATTTTTTCTCCCGCTTCCAGGTAGCCGGGCACCTGAACCGCAATGCCGGTTTCCAGAATGGCTTCCTTGGTCTGGGCGGTGGCCGTGGCGTTTTTGATGGCCGGCGCGGTTTCCGTCACGATCAGCTCAACCACCTGGGGCATTTCCAGAGTGACGACCTGCTCATTGAAGACCCCTAGCGAGACATCGCAGCCATCGAGCAGATAGCCTTTGATGTCGTCGTACAGATCACCGCCGATTTCATATTGTTCATAGCTTTCTTGGTCCATGAACACACCTTGGTCACCATTGGCATACAAAAATTGTCCTTTACGCCGGGCATAATCGGCTTCATCCAGACGGTCGCCGGATTTGAACGAGCTGTTGAGGACCTGACCGGTGAGCAGGTTGCGGAATTTTGTTTTGACCAGCGTATTGCCGCCGCGCGCCGTCGGTGACTGAAAGCTGACATCCAGAACGAGGCAGGGCGCAGCATCCTGCTGAAAAATGATACCGCGGCGCAGATCGCTTGCATTGATCATATGCTGATTGTCCTTTACTAAAGTTGATGGTGGCGGATATGACCGCCTTAACCGAGTGTTAAAAAAAGGATTTTTACACAAATCCAGGCAGTGTCGTCAAGGGGGCAATGGCCCTGGCTGAAGTAAAATATTTAGCCGTCTGGCCAGGCCGGCAGCACTTCCTGTTTGCGGTAGGCCGTCCCTTGAAACTGGGCCACCAATTGTTGATCCTGGTCGGTAATGCGAACCTGATACTGCCCCAGGCGGCGATTGACCGCGAGCTCGGCGGCCTCTCCATAGAGGGTTCCGCCCCGGGCCGCCTTGATGAAGGAGATATGGGTATCAATAGCCAGAGCCAGTTGGCCACTGCTGTTGGCAGCGACGGCAAAGACAAAATCGGCCAGGGAAAAAATCGCGCCGCCGTGCACCGTACCCGCTCCGTTGAGATGAAACGGCTGAATCGCCATGCGGGCCTTGGCGCGACCGGGCCGTGCTTCCAGCAGTTCGATACCGCAATGGTTGGCAAAGTGGTCGTTGGCGGAGAAGAAGTCGAGGACCTTTTCCATGCTCAGCCCCAGTACTGATCCAGTTTTTTGCTGCTCAGTGGCCGGGGATTGTGCAAGTACTCCGGGCGGTCGGCCTTGGCTCTGCATTTGCCGCAAACGACAGTTGGCTTGGCCGAGCGGCGATCGATCTCTTCCATCAGTCCTTTGGCTCGCAGTTCACACATCTTGAGTTGTGCAATATCCTCGCTCATGGTGGTCTCCCTGGCGCTAAATTTATCGATATGGAATCATAGCCGTATTCTCCTGTAAAGGGCAAACCGCTAATTAGTTTCTGTCCGGAAACCGTCCTTTTCCGCAATCTCGGCGTCAATCTACGCATTTGATTGTGCGGCGTAAAGCACTACGCCTCCGCACAAATGCTTGATTTCCTTGATCTTGCGAAAAAATCCTGGTTTCCAGATCAGAAACGTTACAGTACCCCACCGAAGTTTCGGCTGTGGCGGCGTCAATCTGCAGGCTTACTTGTGCGGCGTAACGGTGTACGCCTCCGCGCAAGCCCTTGATTTCCTTGCCACAACGGAAAACTGCTCGTTTCCAATCTGAAAACTTCATTATTGCCATCCAGTGTTTCTGGATGACAACGAATTAGTTTCTGTCCGGAAACCGTCCTTTTCCGCAATCTCGGCGGCAATCTACGCATTTGATTGTGCGGCGTAAAGCACTACGCCTCCGCACAAATGCTTGATTTCCTTGACCTTGCGAAAAATTTCTGGTTTCCAGATCAGAAACGTTACAGTACCCCACCGGAGTTTCCGGATGAAGTTATACCGAGGGGAGAACAGCTGATGGCCGGAACGAAGAACAAGGGCGTGCAGTGGAGAATCTTAGGGCGCACAGGGGGCAGGCCGGTTAAATGGTTCTCTTTTTGAGCCGATCCGGGGATGGTGATGGGCGCTTTGGTTCCGCCTTGCGATAGACTCCGTCGCTGCCGCGGATATAGGGGGAGGCGTTCTGCTCCATGGCCTGATGGTAATAGACATTAAAGGCGGGCTTGCCCGGCTGATGGTTTTTTTGCGGCGGGGTGCGCGGTTGGGACTGCACCGGGCGGGGCGGCGGCTCGTCCGGGCCGATCAGGGCGTCGAGCAACGAATTCAGGAAACGATTAAACTTCTGCTGCGGGTCGAGCTTGGCGGCCCTGGTGCTGCCAGGGCGCTGTTGCTCCTGGGCTGCTTCCTCTTTAGCGAGTTTACGGTCATAGGCGGCCCGGGCCTCGCTGTCGGAGAGGATTTTGTAAGCCTGGTTGACCTGACGAAACAGCTCCGCCGCCGCTTCCGAGCCGTGATTTGCATCGGGATGAAAACGTTTGGCCAGACTGCGGTAAACAGACTTGATACGGTTCTGATCAGCGTCCGGCGGGATGCCGAGCAGTCGGTAATAGTTCAGCGCCATGAGCCCCGGGTCCTCGTTTGGTGTCGTTGTGGTTCCGGTGTTGAAGAATCGAATGGATTAATTGCTTATCGGCTATCCACGAGCCGCTTTTTAATGATTTTTTCAGGCATGCTGAAAACTGACTTCGACATCCTGGCGATGAGCGGGATCGATGGTCCACAATGAGCGGCCGGAAAAATTAAACAGCCGGGCAATGATCAGGTCCGGGAACTGCTCGAGCCTGGTGTTGTAAATGGTCACCGAAGCATTGAAGAGTTCACGCCGGTCCGCAATCTGATCTTCGATCTCCGAGATGCGGTTGCTCAATTGCCGAAAACCGGCATCGGCCTTCAGGTCGGGGTAGCGTTCGACCACCATGAACAGCGACTTAAGGGTTTCGGTCAGCATCCCCTGGGCTTGCATTTTCTGGTTGTCGGTTTGTGCCGCGTTGACCTGTGAGCGTGCTTTGACCACCGCCTCAAGGGTTTTCTGTTCGTGCTGCATGTAGCCTTCACAGACCTTGATCAGCTTCGGCAACTCGTCAAAGCGCTGTTTAAGCAGCACATCGATATTGCTCCAGTCCTGATTGATATTGTTTTTCAGGGCGACAAAGCCGTTATAGATGATGACAGTGTAAATTCCGCAGCACAGCAGTAGCAAGAGTAAAATTCCCAGAGTTATCCAGCCCGCCATAGGTGTTCTCCTTCGCGTCGAGTTGTGTGGTTATCCGTGCAGATAATAAAATAATTGGTAAAACGCCAATCCGGTCGCCAGCCCTGCGAGGATAAAGAGGGGGATGCTGTAGAGCAGGTAGTGGGCGGTCAATTGTTGTTCCGAGTGGGTTTCGCTGACAATCAGGGGATAGCCGGGTCTCTTTCCGATCATGATCTGTTCCTCCTGTTTTTTGCGCTTATGGTTAAGGTCCAGTTCGGTGCGCAGGACATCCTCCTCAACGGCGCTTCTGGCCGCGTCCCATTCGTCCTGGTCGATGCGCCCGTCGCCGTTGCGGTCATATTTGCTCAGGCTGGCCGGGTCTTGCTTTAATTTGCGCAGGGCCGCCACTTTTCTTTCCGCCAGGGTTGGTCCCTGGCGAGGTTTCAGCGCAGCAAAGCCGAGCACATAGAGCAAAGTGCCTTCGACGATGACTTCTTCAACCCATTTTTCATCGCTCTCACTGCCGTAGCCGATCAGACCGCCGACGCCATCGCTGCCTTCGGTGCGGGTTCTGGCGCTAACCCGACAGCCGGCGGGATCGATCTCCACCCGGCCGGTGCCGTCATCAAGCAGAAACGGGACTCCGCCGCTGCTGGTGACATGACTGAGCCGCCATTCATTGTTGTTGGCCCGCTTGTACTTGGTCAGTCTATAAAATACGCAGGGCAGCTGGGTCATCGGTGAGACCAGGGCATAGCTGCGGATGGCCTTGCCCTTGACTTCGACCATGCCCATGGCCAAAGAGCGAATCCGGCTGGTTGGGGTGTTTTCCACCCGTCGTTTCAGTCGCAGACAGAGAAAACCGTACCAGCCGGCCAGGCCTGCTCCGGCCAGGGCCAGGGCTCCGGAATGGACGGCCTGTTGGAACAGCCCCTGGAAGGGACCGAAGAGCTTGGCGCCGACCCCCAGCACAGTGGCGAAGATGATCGGGGCAATGGGTGCCAGCCAGGAGACCGGGTGCTGCAAAAAGCCGGTCGAACGGGTTGCAGGGGGAGGCGGGAGCAGCGCTCCGTCCGGTTCGGCGGCTGCTGCAGGGCGCACGGTCTGCTGCGCTTCGGCCTGCTGTTCATGGAACACCTGGTCCAGTGGCGTGGTCTGGCCCAATTCCCCGAGCGCTGCAGCCAATGGGGGTGACAGCAGCGTCGCGGCTGTGGCCATGGCTGCGCTGCTCTCGCTGGCCGGCTGGGGTGATGCGGTTTGGCTGTACAACAGATCCCCCATCAGCCAGCCATAACGGGTCAGGCTGAGCAGATTTTTGCGCAGGGTGTCCGGGTGTTCCGGATTCTCCGTGAACAGGCGGCAGCCGGGCAGGTTGGCCAGGCCGAATTCGCTGAACAGATGGAACTCCCCTGCGCGTTCCCGCATCAGTTGCAGAATGCGCTGCAGGTTCTGTCGGCTGCTCAAGGTGGCCAGCTCGCCAAGCCCTTTGGGGTCAAACTTGCCGGGAAAAACCCTGATTCCGGCGGTGATGGTTCGTTGCCGGTCAAGCAGGTAGAGATCGAGCACCGGCTGCCCCTGAAGGATGGTCTTGAGCCGTTTTTGCTCACTGAGATGAGCAATGTTGTCGAGTCCCCGATAAGCATGACTGGAGAGCAACTGCTTGACACTCTGCTTGGCCAGATGGCCAGACAGGTCTGCGAAAACCGCCAGCAGCTCACTGCCGTCCGGGATGGTGACGGTTGCTTTAGCACCGTTGAACTGGACCTGATTTTGACCGATCGACAGGCTGAGGATACGCTGCGGCGAAAAGCGCGGGGTTGCGGGGGCGACGATCCAGTGCGGCACCTGCACGGACTTGAGCAGAGGTGAGATCTTGGCCAGGAATTCGGGTTTGCCGCTGGCCAGGTGTGCCAGCCCCTGGCCGACCAGGCGTTGCCGACACAGATAGGCATCCAGCTGAAACGTTCCGGCCAACTCGCGAATGAGTTCCGGCAGGCGTTCATCTGGTTTGGTCTGCTGCTCGACAAGGAGCAAGGCGGCGGATTCATTCATGGCTGATTTGTTTTTATTAGGAGTTTTTTATAAATTTACAAGAGTTAACGAAATGAAACAAGAGTTAAATTTTTATTTCTGGGCAAGGCTGGGCTATAATCCCCCGGCCAACTCGACTTTCAACGGGGCAATTGAAAAAGGATGTGTTTATGGAACTGATCGACTGTCAATATCAGACTGAGGCTGCGGCAATTCTGGAGATCTTTAACGAAGCCATTGCCAATTCAACCGCTCTTTATGCTTACCAACCGCGGACCATGGACTTTATGGAGAACTGGTTCAGGGATAAGCAGGCGGGGCATTTTCCGGTGATCGGCGCTGTTGATGAAAATGGAGAACTGCTCGGTTTTGCCAGCTATGGTCCTTTTCGTCCCTGGCCGGCCTATAAATATACCGTTGAGCATTCGGTCTATGTCCACAAGGACCATCGCGGACAGAAGATCGGCAAAATGTTGATGGATGAGTTGATTTCCCGGGCGGTTCTGCAGCAATATCATGTGATGATCGCCGCGGTCGATGTGACCAACCAAGGGAGTATTGCACTTCACGAAAAACTCGGCTTTTTTCATGCCGGAACCATCCGTCACGCCGGTTTCAAGTTTGAGCGCTGGTGTGACCTCGCCTTTTACCAGTTACTCCTGACGACCCCCGAACATCCGGTTGCTGGTTGACCCGGCGGTGGTGCGGGGAATTGCCATGAGCAGCGGTTTTTGGTGAGTTTTTGTCTGAACAGGATTTTTGTATGCTTTATTTTGCTTATGGATCAAATATGTCCGTGCCGAGAATCAAGGCACGCATCCCGGCTGCCGAATTTGTCACTATCGCCCGTCTGCACGGGTTTCGACTGACTTTTTCCAAGCCAGGCTGCGATCATTCCGGCAAGTGTGATGTCATCCAGACCGGGCAGGAGGACGACGCTGTGTTCGGGGTGGTCTACCGCATCTCTGCGCTGGATAAACCGATTCTGGACCGTTACGAAGGGCTGGGGGTCGATTATCTTGAACGGAGTGTTGCGCTCCACACTCCGGATGGGGATGAGATCCGCGCTTATCTCTATGTCGCCACGGAACAGCAACCGGAACTAAGCCCCTACGATTGGTATAAAAAACATGTTCTTTGCGGTGCCCAGGAGGCCGGTCTGCCTGCTGACTATGTTGCCTCGATTGCGGCCGTGGCTGCAGTGCCGGACCCGGATTCGGAGCGAACCCGCAAAGAGTTGAGTATTTATCTTTCCTGTCCGGCGGGTGGGGGCGCAGCGCTCTCTGACTGAGTGGCCAGGACAATGCACTGTCATAGCTTTGGCCATTCTCCTTCCGCCGGGTGCTGCAGAGTTCAGTTCCGCAATGTGCTCGCCGTCAATAACCGGGCAAGTCTTTATTGATCTTTTGTTAAAAATAATCATATTATGAAATGATTAAATCGATACTGGGAGGGAGGATTTGCCTTTTCCCCCTCACGAAGCAGTTATAACTCGTTGTCATCCGGAACCACTGGATGGCAATCATTAAGTTTTCAGATTGAAAACGAGCAGTTTTCCGTTGTGGCAAGGACATCAAGGGCTTACGCGGATGCGTACACCGCTGCGCCGCACAAGTCAGCCTGCAGATTGACGCTGCGACAGTGGAAAAAAGCCGTTTTCGGATGGAAACTAACCAGAGGACAGGAGTCTATCTTATGGCGAACAGCTCAAGCCCGGTTACCCGAACGCGCCTCCATGAGCAGGTGGCGCGTTCCCTCAGTTTGCAAATTCTTCGCCGCGAGCTGGAGCCACTTTCGCTGCTGCCCAACGAAGACGAACTCTGTCGGCAATTCGATGTCAGCCGGACGGTGATTCGCGAGGCCATCCGGTTTATGGATGCCAAGGGACTGGTTGAGGTGCGGCCCAGGATCGGCACCCGGATTTGTGATCCTTCCAGATGGGTTCTGACCGATTCGGTTTTGTTGAAATGGCGCATTGAGTCGGAGCTGGAAATGGGTTTGATCAAGGATCTGGTTGAACTCCGCAGCATGATCGAACCGATGGCGGCGAGTTTTGCGGCGGAGCGGGCATCCGAGGAAGAGATCCAAGCGGTGGGAGCTGCATTCAAGGACATGGAAAAAGCCACCAATCTGGATGAACAGATTGAGGCGGATATCCGTTTTCACTTATCCATTCTGGAAGCCTGCGGCAACGAACTGGTGGTGAGCTCGCTGAGGCCGGTCATCGAAAGCATTCTCGGTTCGGTGTTCAGACGCTACATGGAGTTCGATGCCGCCAAAAAATCCCTTGCGGTTCATGGCAAGTTGTTCAGAGCGATTGCCGACCGGAATAGCGAACAGGCCATGATCGAGATGCAGGAAATGATTTCCTATGCGGGCCGGGATTTTAAAGAGTTTGAACAAATCTCCCAAAAGAATCAGTAATTCGCCCCCTCTTGCGTCCTTTTTCTTTTCTGAATCACAAGCTTTCCTCTTCTCCAAGATCGTTGGCTCGGTTAGCGGATCAACAGAATGGGGTTGACCAGGACCTGTTGTAGCTGATCCAGGAAGCGAGCCCCATCGGCACCGTTAATGACCCGGTGATCGAACCCCAACACCAGGTTGAGAGTGCTGCGAGGGGCGAACTTCTGGCCGTCCCAGACCGGTTCGATCCGTGTGGCCCCGGCGCCAAGAATCGCGACTTCCGGCCAGTTGACCAGTGGAAACAGGCTGTCGATTTTCATGCCGCCCAGACTGCTCAAGGTCATCCCCCCGCCGCGCAAGTGCTCCGGGCTCAGCCGGTTGCTTCTGCCGGCCCGGGCAAATTCGTTGATCTGCGCGGCAATTTTGCCGATGGAAAGGCGATCGGCCCGGCGGATCACCGGGACCAGCAAGCCGCGCGGGGTATCGACGGCCAGGCCGATGTTGATCTCGCCCTGATAAATCAGCTCGCCTGCGGCTTCATCGTAACAGGCGTTGAACTTAGGGAATTTCTTCAGGGTTTCAGCTAAGGCGCCGATCAGGAACGCGCTCAGACTGAGTTTTTCATGAGCACTGTCATTCCAGCTTTTCCGCAGTTTTTCCAGGTCGCTGATGTCGACGTTCACCTGCAGCCAAGCATGGGGAATCTGCTCCCAAATGCGTGCCATATTGGTGGCCGTGGTCGCGGCAATGCCGCTGAGCGGTTCCCGGCGGGCTACGCTTCCCGTTTCTTCCAGGCGGCTTGCTGGCGGAGCTTGAAAGGTGGTCTTGATCTGGTTGCCCTGTTTGACAAAAAGCTTGATATCACTGCAGGAAACCCGTCCGGAAGAGGCTGACGCCGGGACCCGCTCGATGGCCACGCCGAGTTCCCTGGCCAGCCGAAATGCGGAAGGCCCGGCATACACCTCGCCAGCGCGGCGGGCTCCTTGTGGGGGTGTGGGAGAAGACGCTGACACGGAGACCTCCTTCACCGGCTCGCAGGATCGGGACGGTCCGCTTCAATGCCGAGGACCTGACGGAACTGGAGCAGTTTGTCCCTGCTGATATCGCCCTGGCGGTGGAGAGCATCCAGGGCTGCGTAGGCGATATGCTCCGCGCTGACTTCAAAAAAATCGCGTAGCGCCGCACGGGTTTCGCTGAGTCCGTAGCCATCGGTGCCGAGGCTGGTCAGGGGACCCGGCAGCCAGGGTCTGATGCTGTTGGGCAAGGCCTTGAGATAGTCACTGACCGCAACGAAAACAGCATTTTTATCCTGAAACAACTGTTCAAGGTAAGGCTGGCGCAAGGGCGCTTCAGGATGGAATCGGTTCTCTCTTTCACAGGCCACGGCATCCCGATAGAGCTCGGTAAAGCTGGTGACGCTCCAGATAGCGGCCTGATAACCGAGTTCCTCCAGCAGGGTTGCCGCCTGTAAGGCCTGTTTCATCATGACCCCGGCCGCGAGAAGATGGATTTTGCGCTGCTGGTTTGTGCCGGGACTGGCCGGCTGGAAGCAGTACATTCCCCGGATAACCCCTTCCTCAAGCTGCTTCTGCGCGGGCCGTGCCGGCATGGGGTAGGTCTCGTTATACAGGGTCAGGTAATAGAAGATGTTTTCCTGTCGCGCATACATCCGCTCGATGCCGTCGCGGATGATGATGGCGAGTTCATAGGCAAAGGCCGGATCATAGCTTTTCAGATTGGGGAAGGTGGCGGCCAGGAACTGGCTGTGGCCATCCTGATGCTGCAGCCCTTCACCGTTAAGGGTGGTGCGCCCGGCGGTTCCACCACAGAGGAAGCCGCGACAGAGCATGTCACCGCAGGCCCAGATCATATCCCCGACCCGCTGAAAACCAAACATGGAATAGAACACGTAAAAGGGGATGGTCGGAACCCCATGCACGGCGTAAGCTGTCCCCGCCGCCAGAAAAGAGGCCATCGCCCCAGTTTCACAGATTCCCTCCTGGAGGATCTGGCCGTCTTTGGCTTCCCGGTAGGGGAGCAGGCTGCCGGCGTCGACCGGCCGGTACTGCTGACCAACCGACGAATAAATGCCAGCTTCCCGGAACAGACCGTCGATGCCGAAGGTGCGTGCTTCATCAGGGACAATCGGGACGATATAGCGGCCGAGGCTCTTGTCCTTAAGCAGCCGCGACAGCATGCGCACAAAGGCCATGGTGGTGCTGGCCTCACGGCTGCCGCTGCCGTCAAGGAACTCTTTGAATACCGCCAGCGCCGGTGCCTGTAACGGTGGGAAGGCGCTGTTGCGGCGCGGTAGACTACCGCCCAACTCAGCGCGTTTCGCCAGCAGATAACGCATTTCCGGGCTCTCCGCCGCTGGCCGATAGAAGGTCGCTCGGTCGATCTGTTCCGGGCTCAGTGGAATACCCCAACGCCCGGCACAATCGCGGCGTTCCGCGCTGCTGAACTGTTTTTTCTGGTGGCTGGTATTGCGCCCCTGGGCGGTTTCGCCGAGGCCGTCCCCCTTGACGGTTTTGATCAGGATGACCGTCGGTTTCTGTGCGTTGCGGCAGGCTTGGTCGTAGGCCGCGAAAATCTTTTTCGGATCCTGGCCGCCACGCTTGATGGCCCGCAGCTCATCGTCGGTCAGCGCGGCCATCATCTTACGCAGGATCGGGTTGTTTTCGACCCAGTGTTCACGTTGCAGATCCCCGCTGGAAACCGAGTACATCTGGTAATCACCATCCAGGGCTTCTTCCATGCGCCGATGCAGGGTCCCGGTGCTGTCCTGATCAAGCAGGCTGTCCCAGCCGCCTCCCCAGATCACCTTGATGACATTCCAATCGGCGCCGCGGAAGCTGCGTTCCAGCTCCTGAATGATTTTGCCGTTGCCGCGCACCGGCCCATCCAGCCGTTGCAGGTTGCAGTTCACCACCATGACCAGATTGTCCAGATTTTCCCGGGCTGCCATGTTGATCGTGCCGCGGACTTCCGGTTCATCGGTTTCACCGTCCCCCACAAAGCACCAGACCCGCCCACCGTTGCGCGGTTTGAGGCCGCGGTTCTCCAGATATTTCATGAACCGGGCCTGGTAGATGGCTGTCGGTGTGCCGAGGCCCATGGAACTGCACGGCACCTGCCAGAATTCAGGCATGTTGCGGGGGTGCGGATAGGACGACAGTCCACCTCCCGGTTGCAGTTCGCGGCGAAAGTTGAGCAGCTGTTTTTCGCTGAGGGTGCCTTCCAGGAAGGCTCGGGCATAGATCCCGGGAGCGGCATGGGGCTGTACGATCACTAGGTCGCCGCCGTAATGCTCGCTCGGCGCACGAAAAAAATGGTGAAAGCCGACCTCCATCTGGGTCGCGGCCGAGGCATAGGTTGCAATGTGCCCGCCGACACCGGCCCCCTTATCGTTGGCCTGCAGCACCATGGCCATGGCGTTCCAGCGGATGATATTTTCAATCTTTTTTTCGATTTCGAGGTCACCGGGGTAGGGCGGTTGTCGACTCCAGTGGATGGTATTGACATAGGGGGTGTTGAGGGTCGCTTCGTTAAGCTGCACTCCTTTGTTGAGGGCATGACTCTGCAATGTGCGCATGATGTCGCGGATCGCCTCTTCCCCCTTTTCCCGGTACAGGGAGTCCAGTGCGTCGAGCCAGTCTTGCAGCTCGTCTTCATCCAGATGGTGGGGAGGAATTTCTGCCATGGGAACCTCTCTGCGCTTCTCGCTGATGGGTTGATCAAATATAGCAATTTTAACCCGACTAAAAAACCGAATTATGGCTTATTCAGCCAGGGGACAGGTCGGGTTGTCCAGAGGGCTGGGTGTTTCTGCAGCGGGTGCTCCAGAGAAGGAGCACCCGAGATTTCAGGCAAAAACATGTTCTCTGGGGAGTGTTCTTATTCTTCCCCCGGCGGACGGGGGATCGATGGCTTGGATCTCTGCGCAGATCGGCAGCAGTTTTTCCAGATCAATACCGGTTGCAATCCCCATCTTATGGAAAGTATAGATCAGGTCTTCGGTTGCAGTGTTGCCTTTGGCTCCTGGTGCAAAGGGGCAGCCACCGAGCCCGGCTGCTGCGGTTTCAATGGTTCTGACTCCGGCGTAATAAGCGTGAAGTGCATTCACGACCCCGAGTCCGAAGGTGTCGTGGCCGTGAAAGGCCCAATGGCTCGGCTCGGGATCAATCTGTTCACGCAATGCGGAGAAGAGCTCAAAGACATGGTCCGGGGTCGCCCGACCGGTGGTGTCACAGATGCCGATTTCAATAGCAGAGGCAAGTTTTTTGGCTTTTTTGGCTGCGGCCAGCACCTGGTAGGGAGCTGTTTTTCCTTCGAAGGGACAATCGAAGCTGGTAGCCAGATCAAGCCTCAGGTGAACTTTATCCTGATCAATGACAGTCAACAGATTGGCAAAATCAGCGAAGGATTCTTCCGTGCTGCGCCTGACATTATGCTGATTATGGCTGTTCGAAACCGAGATGACATAAACCAGGTTGGTGATCCCGGCCTGCAGGGCCAACTCCGCTCCTTTGGTATTGGGAACCAAAACTGCCGCCCCTGTTAAGGTCTCCCGGGGGATGGCGGCGATAATATCTTTGATATCCGCCATCTGCGGCAAGGCTTTCGGGCTGACAAACGCACCGATCTCCATGCGCGTAAACCCTGTACTGAAGAGATCGGTGATCGCTTTTATTTTGACCGAAGTTGGAATCTGCTGTTTGACCGCTTGAAAACCGTCCCGTGGAGCAACTTCGACAATCTGTACCGGCTCCTTGCAATTCAGGTCAATGGCCCCTCTCATATGACCCCCTCTGACTGCAATTCCTTGATTTCTTCGCCAGTAAGGCCCAGATCGGTCAGAACTTCTTCGGTATGCTGGCCCAAACGGGGGCCGGTCCAACGAATCATCCTGGAACGATCGATCCCCTGGAACATCGGCATGACGCCATAATGGAGAACTTTGCCATGAATCGGATCCGCGACTTCATCAACCATCTTCCGGTAATGGTATTGCTGGTCTTTGGCGATATCTTCCATGGTGAAAATCCGGCTGGCCGGAACCGGCGCTTTATCCAGGATGTCTTCAAGCTCATCCAGGGTATATTGTTTTGTCCATTCGGCAATTATTTCGTCGAGTTCCCGCATTCTTCTGACCCGTTCCGGGTTGGACTGGTATTTGGGGTCCTGGGCTAGCTCAGGTCTGCCCATGGCTTTACTGAGGTTGGCAAAGAGCGGATCGGAATTCGCGGCGATCAGAATGAAGCGTCCGTCCGCCGTGGGGTAAGCATTGGTCGGAGCACAGCTGGGGAGCGCTGATCCGGTGGGCTGTCGAACCGCCCCGAACAAACCATATTCAGGCAGACAGCCTTCCATGACGCTGAGAACCGATTCCGACAGCGCGACATCCAGGATCTGAAAACCCGTTTCTTGGAAAGTATCTCTCTTACGCAGGGCGGCGAGTGCTCCGAGGGCTCCATACATGGCCGCTAAGCTGTCCCCGATGCTGATCCCGACCCGCACCGGCGGGAGCTGATCGGCAACCCCGGCGGCGTGATTGGTCAGATAACGCAGCCCCCCCATCGATTCGCCGATAACGCCGAAGGCAGGACGGTCTTTCTTCGGTCCTTCTTGACCGTAGCCGGAGATGCGGACCAGTATGCCGCGTGGATTGACCTGTTCCAGGGCGGCGGGGCCGATCCCCCATTTCTCAAGCTGCCCCGGTTTATTGTTTTCAACGATGATGTCAGCATGTCTGGCCAGTTTGAGAACCAGATCACGGCTTTTCTTATGTTTCAGGTTCAGCGTGAGGCTTTTCTTATTGCGGGCATGGACCGACCACCAAGCGGTACCGCCATTGTTCGATTTGCCCCAGGAGCGGATCGGATCCCCTTTGCCGGGCGGTTCAATTTTTATGACCTCTGCTCCCATATCGGCAAGGAGTCGGGTACAGAACGGGCCGGCGATGACTTGGCCCAATTCCAGTACGGTAATCCCTTGCAGGGGAAGTCCTTCGATGTTTGTTGCCGGTTGCATAACTCATCCTCCAACGCAACGATTCGTAAGTTGATAAACGCTTATGGCGTTATCTCTTGACATTCTTTCAATCCATTCCGGTAGATGAAAGTTCGATGCATTGCGTTAAGGGGTTGCACCACCTGTACCAACCGGCAGAGGGTTGGTAAATTGCTGATAAACCAGCTACTTCTATTGTTTTTTCTGGTTTGGTAAGGAATGCAGATTGTTATGAGGAGATCGATTGAAAAGCAGAAAGTCTAGGAATATTAACCGGTTATTTAGACTATTCGGGACGTCATGATCATTACCTATGTAATAAGCACTTTTTTGAGGTCGCCAATGCCTTTGCCGGTGTAGGCATTGGCGATCCTGATGAACAATGAGTTACAGGTCACCGGGGCAGATTGCTGATTTGTCCTTTTCGCGATTCAGGCGACGGCTGAGAGCGGGTTGCGAAAGGCCGAGAAAGCGGGCGGCAAGGGACTGGTTGCCGTTGGCGCGTTCCAGAGCGGTTTTGATCAGTTGCTGGGTGGCCTCTTTTAATGTTGGCAGAACGGAAAAATGGTCAAAGAAACCTCCTTTCTGGGAGTCGTGACTAGCGCTTGGCTGGCTGTTCACAGTACTGGTGAGGCGGTCATGAATCGTCGTTATTGATAAGCGCCCTCCCTGGCTGCGACTGGCACAGTCAAAAAGAAGGGTTTCCAGCTCTCGAATATTACCGGGGAAATCATAGTTCATCAGAATCGCCACCAGGTCATTGCTGTAAGATGGCTTGTTGATTTGCAGTTTTTGGGCTGCCCGTTCAAGCAACTCATCCACCAGCAAGGGGAGGTCTTCCTTGCGTTTGCGTAGCGGTGGAATGCAGATCTGATGAGTCTGCAATCGGTAGAAAAGATCTTTCCGAAAGGTTCCGTCCTGAACCGTCTTTCCTAAATCGCAATGGGTTGCCACCAGGATTCGGGCGGTTGATTTTTTGGGCAGGTCCGAGCCGAGGGGAAAATATTCCTGCTCCTGTAACAGGCGTAACAGTTTAACCTGTGAAATCAGACTTAAATCTCCTATTTCATCAAGAAACAGGGTGCCCCCTTCTGCTGTTTTGATCAGCCCGTCGCGTTGACATTCGGCGCCGGTAAATGCTCCTTTGCGGTGGCCGAAGAGGGTGTCTGAAAAAGTTTGGTCATCGAGTCCTGCAACATTGATCGCGATAAAGGGCCCGTCCGGATTTGAGGCGTTATGAACGGCGCGGGCAAACAATTCCTTGCCGACCCCGGTCTCTCCGCTGATCAGGACGGGCTCGGTTGATTTGGCAATCGCTTCGATGTACTTGAACAGTTTCAGGAGTGAGGTTGAGCGACCGACAATAGGCGCAAAAAGCTCGGGATGTTTAAGGCTGTCATTCAGGAAACTCTCTTTCAGCGCCCGGTTTTCACGCCCGAGCTCGAGAATTTCCAGTGCTCTGAAAACACTGGAAACCAGTCTGTGTTTTTCCACCGGTTTGACCAAATAGTCGAAGGCCCCCAGGCGCATGCAGTTGACCGCGGTCTGGAGGTCATCGATCGCGGTGATCACAATGACCGGGATTCCCGGATGAGCGCTGATGATCTGTTCCAGAAGATCCTGGCCGTTAATTTTCGGCATCATCAGGTCAAGCAGAATCACGGAAATCTCCCTGTTTTGCTCCAGGATATCCATAACTTTCAGTCCGTCCGCGCAGGTGGTGACAGCAGGCAAACCGCCAGACAGCAAGGCCAGTCGAAAGGATTCAAGCACATCGTACTCATCATCGACGACAAGAATGGGGAGGGGGTTGTGCGAAGTTTTTCTCATCAGAGCCTCCTAGCTGTTTTTTTGTTCCTCGGGAAATTTTAAAAATACGGTTGTTCCTTGCCCAACTTTTGACTCGAACGTCATGGTTCCGCCAAGATCACGCATGATCGAGGACGAAACGGCCAAGCCGAGCCCCGTTCCTGCCAATTCGCGCTTGGTGGTAAAAAACGGTTCGGTAATCATATTGAGATTCTCTTGTGAAATACCAACCCCTTCATCCTTGCAGGCGATCACAACTTCGTGAATGTCAGGCAGATAGCTGGTGCTGATAGCGATGGCCCGACTGGGATCGGCAAGCGCCTGGCAGGCGTTTTGGATGATGTTGATGACAACCTGTTCAAGTCTCAGGAAATTGGCTCTGATCAGGGGGCATTCAGGGGCAAGCTGCATACTGAAGTGGTTGGTGCTTTTTCTGATGGTGCTGTTGAGTAATGTTTCCACTGACGTCATCACCCGGTTGACATCAACGAGCTCGTTTGTGCCGATTGAATCTTTCCGGGAATAATTAAGCAACTCCTTGATGATTCTGTTGATTCTGCGTGAACCGTTAATGATCCGTTCACTTAGCGCCGGAAGGTTTTCTCTGAACGTTGTGTAAGGCATCCCGCCGATCAGAAAGTCCTCCGCCTGTTCCCGGTAATATTCTTCCAGGATATGGGCGGCGCTGGTCCAGGCGTCAGACAGGATTTCGGCACTGGAGATAATATACGTGTTCGGGTTATTGATCTCATGGGCAACGCCTGCGGTAAGAATGCCCATGGTAATCATTTTGTCGGCTTGAATCAGCTGAGCATGTTGGCTCTCAACTTCCTTTTGGGCTTGAATTTTCTCGGTAATATCAAGGCAGAACCCTTCAATCATATCTTCATTATTATCAATCCCTTGAGTCAGGCGACAGGAGAGCGAGACCCAGATGAGTTGATTGTCCTTGCGCCGAAAGCGGGTTATGAAGTCGTTGACCCAGCCTTTTTCCCGCAACAGGTTGACCCAGATCGTGCGATCTTCCGGATTGGCATACAGATTGTGTTTGATGTCATTGATGCCGTGGATAAGATCTGTCGGGCTGTCATAGCCGAGAATCGTTGCCATGGAGGGACTCGCTTCGACGAATCTTCCTTCTATGGAGCTTTGGTAGATCCCCATGACCGCGTTTTCAAAGATGCTCCGGTATTTTTTTTCTGCGTTTATCAGCATGATTTCGGTCTTTTTTCGTCGCTGAACGCTGTAAAGGAGTGAGATTGTCAGTAAGGCCAGCGCTCCGGTCACGCTCAGTGAGGAGATGATCAGGATCTTGTAAAGGTTTGGTAGGGGCCTGACAATGCTGATATCACTGAAAGAAACAAGCTCCCAGCCCGGAATAATGATTGGAGCCCGTGCGACTGCATATTTTTTATTGTCAATCCACACTGAGTTTCGGTTGCTGTGAAAGGGCAGGGGGGCAATCTTTTTGAAGCCGAACTGCCTGGTCTTCAATAACCTTTGTTTGGTTGCCAGAGAGATGTTCCGGGTGGAATGAAATAACCACTCCGGTTGGTTGCTGGAGAGGATAATCCCGTCCGGGGAAACAAAGGCAATTTTCTCTTCCCGCTGATCGAGAATATTTTCCACTTCAGAAATACCGATTTTAAGGACCAGAACGCCAGTCGGACGGGTTTTGTTCTCAACATAAATAGGAACGCTCAAGTGTAGTCCGCGCAGACCGGTGAACGCACCGACCGCCGGGAAGATCGATGGCTTGCCCTGGATGGAGTCCTGAAAATAGGGGCGGAACGTGTAGTTTCGGCCAACGAGAGGGGAATCGGGTGAGTCGGAACTGGCGACAACGGTCCCTGCGTCGTTGATGACATAAATCAGGTCGGTATTGGCCATCAGATTGGCTGTATCGAAGATGGAATTCAGATCCTGATATCTTGGCGGGGCCTTCAGAGAGTTGATGGCGATAGAATCAATGGCAAGCCGCTGCGCCATATCCATTCTCTGTTTGATGGTATGATTCAGCTGGGTTGCCAGGGACTCAATCGCCAGTGTGTGCAGCTCCCGTTGATTCTGTTTGCCGAGGATTTGCGCGACCCAGAAGCCAACGGAAATTAACGTCAGCAGGAGCAGCGCGACTGTAAAGACAGGTTTCTTCATTCGGCGTATCCTTGTCATGACAACTTTTCTACCGGTTCAAGAGCAGCAATAATAGGGCTCTGCCAGTTTTTTTAATCCGTTTGCCGGCTCTTCCTCTGAAGCTATATCCTTTGTAATAATCCGGACAAACTGTATACGTTCTTAACCTGTTGATATTTAAAAGTAAAAATGAGTTGTACCAAACAGCTATGACATTTTGCATAGCCCGCTGGTTTTCTATCCCCCCGCCTTTAAAAAACAAAAAACCATTCTATATTCGAGCCGTTGCCGATTTGTCTGAAAAATTGGCCTCATCCTTGCTCAATAACTACCAAAATCCATTCCAAGATGATTGCTAGATCTGAAGAAGAACGAAAACTAAAACATTTTTTTCCCAATGGAGGAATGATTATGCGTGTTCAACGATTGTTGGTCTGCTCTTTTGTTGCCTTTTTCGTTTTCTTTGCGGCTTTGCCGGGAGTGTCCTTTGCCAAAACAAAGCTTAAATTGGCTCATACCGGAGCGCTGAATCATCATTATCATAAAGGCTCGCTGTTATTTAAAAAATTGGTTGAGGAGAGATCGAACGGCGACATGGAAATCCTGGTTTTTCCGGCCGACCAATTGGGAAAACAGCGGCAAATGGTTGAGGGCGCCCAACTTGGAACCGTTGATATGGTTCTGACTTCGGATGTGTTGCTGTCCAGTTTCGAAAAATCCATGGGTGTTTTAAATCTTCCCTATCTCTTCCGCGATATTGACCACGTGAGCAAGGTTCTTGATGGCGATACCGGTCGGTTCCTGTCTGATAAACTGTCCCAGAAAGGGCTGGTTGTACTGGGCTACTGGGAAAACGGCTTTCGGCATATCACCAATTCCAAAGGACCGATCAACACTCCAGCCGACCTGAAGGGCCTGAAAATCCGGACCCCGGGCGGTTATGTCTTTGTTGATACCTTCAATACTTTTGGTGCTTCCGCAACGCCAATGTCCTTTGGCGAACTGTACACCGCCCTGCAGCTGGGGACTGTTGACGGCCAGGAAAACCCGGTTGCTCACGTCCTGACCCAAAAGTTTTATGAAGTTCAGAAATATCTGTCCCTGACCGGGCATATCCATGTGTCAGAGCCCTTGGTCATGAGTCAGATTATCTATTCGGGGCTCAAGCCGGAACAGCAAAAAATACTGTTGGATGCAGCTCAAGAGGTTGCTGTCTGGATGCGCCAGGAGGTCGAGGACCTGGAAGCCTCTCAGCTCAAGCAACTTAAAGATCTGATTCAAGTCAATACCGCTGATCGCGCTTCTTTTGAACAGGCTTCCGAGGCGGTCTACAAGATGCATGCGGATAAGTTCGGTGACTTGGTCACCAAAATCAAAAACGTTAAATAAGAGTCTTTCGGGCCTGTGCAAAATAAAGGGGAGAGCTTTCAGTGATGAACGCTCCCCCTTTTTCACACACCAAGTGAGTCATTTATGGAACTACTCAGATCTTTCAATACGATTGTGAATTCGATTTTGTCAAAGGTGATCACCGTTGGCTTTATGCTGATGACCGTGATTATTTTCTTTCAAATTATTTTTCGCTATGCACTGCATGAATCCCTTTCCTGGTCGGAAGAACTCGCCCGTTATTTTTTCATCTGGGTGACTTTTTTAGGTGCTAGCGTGGCTTTTCATGAGCGGACTCATATCAACGTCGATCTTTTTATCAACTATATAAAAAATGCCCGGGTGAGAGCCGCCCTTTTTCTGTTCGGGGATCTTTTGAGCCTCTCTTTTTTAATGATGCTGGTAGTTGAAGGGATCTCGGTCGCGATTCGGGTTTTTAAACTTGATCAGGTCTCGGCATCAATGGACTTTTTGCCGATCGGGTTGATTTATCTTGCCGTGCCTCTGGGCTGTTTATTCATGACATTGAATATCATCATGCATGCCGGAAGTCACGTCAGGGAGCTCTTGAAACCCGCGGAAGAAGGAGAATAAAACCATGGGACCAACGCTGTTTATGAGTTTTTTCGCCTGTGTCTTGCTCGGGGTTCCCATTGCCATTGCCCTTGGTCTGTCTTCCATGATTGCGCTGTTGTTCCATAGCCACGTGCCGATCATGGTCCTGGTGCAGAAGACCTATGGTGGGGTCGATTCTTTCACCCTGATGGCGATTCCTTTTTTTATCCTGGCCGGTAATATCATGTCCTTCGGCGGAGTGTCCGCCCGCTTGGTGGCTCTGGCCAGTTGCTTTTTCGGTCGCTTTAGCGGTGGGCTGGCTCATGTGACAACTGCGGCCTGTACCTTTTTTGGCGCCATTTCCGGTTCGGCGCCGGCAACAACGGCGGCGATCGGCTCTGTTCTGATTCCACCGATGAAGGAGAAAGGTTATTCCAAGGAATTTTCGGCCGCCTGTGCCGCGGCCTCAGGGACTATCGGTCTGCTGATTCCACCCAGCATCACCATGGTTCTCTATGGTGTGGTCACCGGCTCATCCGTCGGTAAACTGTTTCTGGGCGGAATTATTCCAGGTTTGCTGATGAGCATAACGTTGATGACCATCAATTATCGGCTGGCTAAGAAAAATGGCTATGGAAAAGAAGCGCCGGTCGGCTTGGCAGATACCTGGAAAGCTTTTAACCGCGCATCTTTGGCCTTGATCATGCCGCTGATTATCCTTGGCGGCATCTATGGCGGTATATTTACCCCGACCGAAGCGGCTGTTGTCGCGGTTGCCTATGGATTGATTGTCGGTGTGTTCATCTACCGGGAATTGGATGGGGCAAAGGTCTATCAGGTTGTTTTGAATACGGCCAAAAGTTCCGCAATCATCATGTTCCTTGTCGCGACCGCCCACTGTTTCAGCTATTTGTTGGCCAGTGAGCAGATTCCCCAGGCATTAACCGATCTGATGTTGAGCTTTACCCGGGAACCGACCATTCTGCTGATCCTGATCTGTATCTCCCTGTTAATCGTTGGAACCTTTTTGGATAATGCTGTTGCGGTTGTGCTGATGACGCCGATCTTTTTTCCTGTTATCGAAAGCGTCGGCATTGATCCGGTTTTTTTCGGTGTGCTTTTGGTGTTTACCTTGTCCATCGGTCAGATTACCCCGCCGGTTGGGCTTTGCCTGTTTGTTGCCTGCAATATCTCTGACGTCAAAATAGAGAAGTTGTCTGTGACCGTTCTGCCTTACCTGATCGCATTGATGGCTTTGATGTTGTTATTTATTTTCTTCCCGCAAATTGTCCTGTTTATCCCTCAATCCATGGCGTTGTGACGCCTGAGGCGAGGTACAGTTTTCGGTGATTCAATAAAAACCGGGCTGACAGTGAATAGCTTTCAGGCCGGTTTTTTCTATTGAAATTGCCTTCGGTTGGCACCTGGTGACAACGACGTGAACGGCTATTCAGTCACTTTTTTCCTCATCTGTTTGGCTTTGCTGCGCAGTTTTTTGCCGGCAACCCGCTTTTCCTGGGAGCTTTTGGTCGGTTTGGTTTTGCGCCGCGGCTTTTGTCTGACCAAGGCCGTGCGGATGAGGTTTTGCAGACTGGCCAGGGCATTGATCCGGTTCTGCTCCTGGCTGCGGGCTTGCTGGGATTTGATGACGATCAGCCCGTTTTTGGTTAGGCGGTGATCCTGGATGATAAGCAGCCGGGTCTTGACCTCATCGGGTAATGATGAATTGCAGATATCGAAACGCAGATGAATGCCGCTGGCGACTTTGTTGACATGCTGCCCGCCCGCGCCTTGGGAGCGGATGGCCGTCAGTTCGATCTCCTGGTAAGGGATGCTGAGTTCCCCTGTAATATGGATGTCCTGCATGGTTAAATTCTTTCGGGTTGATTGTTTCTGAAGCAAAAAGATTATGCCAAATTCTGGCACATGTTGCCAGTGTCCGAATGACTGTACCCATGTCATTGGTTCGGCTGACTTTTAGTTTGTTGCCGGAGGTGTGGCCGTTTGTTTTTATTGGTAGGAGCCAGTGTCGTTGGCTATTAAGTTTGCCGTTAACCTGACAGCCCCAACGAGAAAATCGCCGGGGCTGTCAGGTTAAGGATTTTTGTTACGGATGAGGTTTTTCTATTTCATCCGCTTATTGAATGGTGGTGACTCTGCCGCTCAATATTTGCCGAAATCGTCATCGTCCAGCTTGATGACTGGCTTGGCCGGAATACCACCCCATTCTTCGGTAGCTTTTGGTGCGGCGGACTGCTTGCCAACACGCGCAGCCTGTTGAGGTAATCCTTTGCGTGGTAGCGGCTGAGCCGGCGGCGTTGGCTTTTGGGGGGACGCAATGACAGGCTTGGCCTGTTGCGGCGGAGTCGTTTTTCTTTCCCCTTGCAAAGTGAAGCGGCCGAGCATTTGCTGCAAGTCGCAGGTTTGGCCGGATAGCTGTTCGGCGATGGCCGCACTTTCTTCCGAGGTCGAGGTGGCGCGTAGGTTGACATCATTCAGCTGGACCAAGCCTTCGTTAACTTGGGAGATCCCTTGTGATTGTTCATGGCTGGCTGCGGCAATTTCAGCGACCAAGTCGGACACTTTGGTGACATCCTGGACAATCTCGGTGAGTGATTCCGCTGTTTGCGCCGCAATCTCTGCGCCATTGTTGGTTTTATCCACCGAACCCTGGATCAATGCTGTGGTCTCATGGGCGGCTTTGGCACTGCGGGCGGCGAGGTTGCGAACCTCTTCGGCAACAACCGCAAAGCCTTTGCCATGCTGACCGGCTCGGGCGGCTTCGACAGCTGCATTTAACGCCAACAGGTTGGTTTGGAAGGCGATCTCATCGATGACCTTGATAATCTTACTGATGTCCTGGGATGAGGTCTTGATCTCGTCCATGGCTCCGACCATGGCCTGCATCTGAGCATTTCCTTTCGCGGCATTCTCCCGCGCTTCAACTGACAATTTGTTGGCGGTTGTAGCATTTTCGGCGTTGTTGGTGGTCTGCTCGTTCATTTGGGTCATGGACGCCGAGATCTCTTCAATAGCTGCAGCCTGCTGGGTGGCTCCGTTGGCCAGGGAGGAACTGGTCTCCGCGACCTGGGTAGCACCTGAGGCAATCTGCTCACTCGCTTCTTTTACCGTCTGCATAGCTGTGGTCAGGCCCTGGCAGGCTTTGGCCAGCGGAGCAGCAATCAGCCCTTTGGCCTCAAAGCTGAAATCGCCGTTGGCCAGATGATTGAATGCTCCGAGAACTTCATCGCGCAGGTTGTCGGCAAAGCCGTTCATGGCCCGGGCCAGCCGGCCCAGTTCATCCTGGCGGTTGGTGTCGATGCGGTTGTCCAGTTGACCGCGTTCGAGCCCCTCTATCATCTCCATGGTCTGGCGAACCGGATTAACGACCGCTTTGGTGGTGAACAGGGCGATGAGGCCGCCGGCGACAGCAAGCAGTACGACAAAAAGCCCGCCGGACCAGGTCATTGTCGAGGCCAGCGCGGCATCTGCTTCATTCAGGGAGTGGATGATTTCAAAGGCCCCGTGCATTTCGCCTGTTTTCCAATTCTCCATCTTGACGCCAGTGGGATCGAGCCCCTGGTTGTTCCCCCAGTATTCAGCGGATTTGGCTGGGTCACCGTGACAATAAAGGCACGAATCAGCCAAGTAGACCGCCCGGAAATAATGGACAGCATTGGTCTGCGGATTGATCTCGTAGTACTCAACCAACCCCTGCTTTTTCATGGTTTTCAGCGCTCTGCTTTCCATGGGGTTCGGATTGTTTTTAGGGTTGCGTGGCTGAAATTTAGGGACTTTAAAGGTGTAGCCGCTTTCAGCAGCCTTGCGCATGGCCGCTTGCCAGGCGGTGACAACCGGGACGCTGGCTAGCACTTTATCGGTTTGCCCCTGATCAGCCCATTGTTTGAGCTGGCCGACATTGAACAGCCCCAGGTTCCATTTGTCTTCCATCTCCATCCGTGTCGATTCGAGGGTTCTGGCCAGAATTCGCGATTTGGCCACCACGGCGTCGATGGTCGAGGTCTTTTCCTGATGGTAGAAAGCAATAAAAAGTCCCAGTAGCAAGGCTGCCGGGAAAAGAACGCCACCCGCAATGAGTTTGGTTCTGAGTGAAAAAGAACGCATGCTAAAGCTCCTGTTGAATCCCTGGAAGAAGTATGAAATAAGAAGAAATTGTTGTTAGATTACTATAATAAACCTTTTTTACTAAACAAGGTAGTTTTTTTCATTGAAAATAATCATAAAAAGCCTTGTGCGGCAGTGGGGGGGGATGTTCACGCTTGGAAAACAAAAAGCCATGCGTAAAGGCATGGCTTTAATATCGCAAGATTTCAGTGCAGTGTATGGTCAACCGCCAAGGTAGGCTTTCTTAACGTCCGGATTGCCGAGCAGATCCTTGCTGGTTCCGGAAGCGGCGATGTTGCCGGTATCCAGAACGTAACCACGGTGGGCAAGGTTTAATGCCAGGTTGGCATTCTGTTCCACCAGTAGAATGGTCATGCCCTCTTCATTAAGCTGTTTGAGCTTGCGGAACAGTTCGTACTTCAGGACCGGCGCCAAGCCCATACTCGGTTCGTCGAGGAGCAGAATTTTACAGCCGGTCATCAGCGCCCGGCCAACCGCCAGCATCTGCTGTTCGCCGCCGCTTAGCGACTCGCTGCGCTGATTATGACGCTCTTTGAGCCGGGGAAACAGCTCAAAGACATAGTCGTATTCCTTTTTCAGGTCGGCCCCTTTTTCGCGTGAATAGGTGGCTAGTTGCAGGTTCTCCATCACCGTCAGGTTGCCGAAAATCCGCCTTCCTTCAGGGGACAGGGCCAGGTGCAGTTTTTTGACCACATCGCTCGGCCGGGTCTTGAGAATTGATTCCCCCTGGAACCTGATATCGCCACCAATCACCCGTGGAGCTTCCGGCGGGGGAAGACGGGCAATCGTGTAGAGGCTGGTGGTCTTGCCGGCACCGTTGGCACCGATCAGGGTGACGATTTCACCTTCATTAACATGGAAGCTGATTCCGTGCAGGGCCTGAATGTTGCCGTACTTGACTTCGAGGTTTTCGACTTCCAAAAGCATCAGATATTATCATCTCCCAGGTAGGCGGTTATGACCGCGGGATGGTTGCGGATCTGGTCTGGAGTTCCTTCGGCGATGGTTTCACCGAAATCGATGACCTTGATCTGGTCGCACAGCTCCATGACCACGTCCATGTGGTGCTCAATCATCCAGATACTGACCTCAAAGGTTTCATGAATCCAGCGTACCAATCGGATCAGTTCTTTGACATCGGAGGAATTGAGGCCAGCAGCCGGTTCGTCAAGGAGCAACAGCTGTGGATGGCTTGACAGCGCCCGGGCAATTTCCAGTTTGCGCTGGGTCCCGTAGGGAAGGTTTTTGGGCAGTTCATCGGCAAAGCGTTTCAGGTCGAAGATCTCCAGCAGTTCTTCGGCTTCTTTGAGGATCTCGGCTTCGCGCTGTTTGTAACGTTTATTGCGGAGTACGCTGTGAAAAAATCCGTAGCCAAGCTGATCGTGCTGGGCGACCCGGATATTGTCGAGCACCGTCATATCGTTCCAAAGGCGGATGTTCTGAAAGGTCCGGGCCACGCCCAGGGACGTGACTTTGTGGGGTTTGAGCCCGGCGGTCGGTTTGCCGTTGACGAAAATCTGTCCCTGGGTGGGTTGGTAAAAGCCGCTGACCAGGTTGAAGACCGTGGTTTTTCCAGCGCCGTTAGGGCCGATCAGTCCGGTCATTTCGCCAAGTTGCAAGCTGACATTGAAATCGGACACGGCGCGCAGCCCGCCAAACTGTTGGGTCATGTTGCGGACCTCCAGGACCGGGACCGCGCTCGTCTGTACTTGTGTCTGTGCCATCATTTAAACCTGTAGAATTTTTTGAGCCAGGGGAAGATATCGGCCAGTTCGCGGTTCCCCATAATCCCTTCCGGGCGGAACTGCATGACGATGACCAGCAACAACGGGATCATCACCCATTTGATAACGCCTGCCGAGGGTTCCCAATCGGGAAACATCATGGTAAAGGGCGACATCAGACCGTCGATGATGGCCTGGGAGCGCAGCACTTCCAGTAGTCCGGTGAAGAGGATTGCAGAAATAATCGCGCCGGACAGCGACCCCATCCCGCCAAGGTAAACCATCACCATCGCTTCTGTCGATTTAAGAATATTGAAGGACTGTGGATTGACATAGCCGATGATGTGGGCGTAAAGCCCGCCGGCACAACCAGCCAGTCCGGCTGCGACCATGAAGTTGACGATTTTCATCTTGTTGGTATTGACGCTCATGATCTCTGCGGCAACCTCGTCCTGGCAGATGGCGTTAACGCCTTTGCCGTAGGTTGAGGTGATGAAGCGGCGGATGACCCAGACCGTCAGGGTCGTGAAGAAGATCACCCAGAACAGCATCCAGGGGCCGTCGAAGATGTCGATCATCGCCCAGACCGTATCCTTCATCCCCTGAAAACCGCGCGAGCCGCCGATAAAGTCCATATTTTCCAGGGCCGAGATGATCATGTAGTTGACGGCGATGGAAATGATCGCCAGGTAGTCGTCACGGGTCTTAAAGGAGGGGACCGAGACCAGCAGTGAAGACAGGGCGGCGACAAATCCGCCAATCAGGAGGATAATGGGAAAAACAAACAGCACCGTGGATGCCGGCAGCAGCGGCGCGCCGAACTTGGAGCCGAAGCAGGCCACCGACAGAATCGACGAAATATAGGCGCCGACACACATGAACGCGGCATGACCACAGGTGAACTCACCCATGTTGCCGTTGACCAGATTGAGGCTGGTGGACATGATGATGTTGATGCCGATGGTCATGGCGACAATCTGGATATAGTTGTCAATCAGGCCGAAGTAGGCCAGCATCAGCAACCCGGCAGCAAACAGGGCCAGCAGGATGTTGAGAGAATATTTCATCATCGCATCCCCCAACTATATCTTGGTTGACTGGGGCATGCCGAACAGTCCGGTCGGCTTGATCCACAGAATCAACAGTAAAATGGTAAATGCGAAAAGGTCGCGGTAGGTGGACGGAAACACTGAGACCACCCCGACCTCAATGAAGCCGAGCAGAAAGCCGCCGACAAAGGCTCCTTTGATGTCACCGATGCCGCCGACCACCGCGGCAATAAAGGCTTTCCAGCCAATCAGCATGCCCATGAACGGTTCCAGTACCGGGTAGCTCATGGCGAACAGCAGTCCGGCCAGACCGGCAAATCCCGAACCGAGGATAAAGGTGAAAACGATGATGTTGTCCATGGGGATTCCCATCAGCGGAATGGCGAATTTGTCATAGGAAATCCCCCGCATGGCCATGCCGATTCTGGTTTTGGTCACCACCCATTGCAGAAACAGGAAGACCACTATGGCAGTCACGATAACCAACACTTTCAAGTTGGTGACCGTAATGCCACCGACCCTCCAGATCGATTTTTCAAGCAGCTCCGGAAATTTCAGCCGGCTGGCGCCGAGCACGGCCAGGTTGGAATATTCCAGGATCAAACCGCACATCAGCGCGGTGATGACCACATAGAGCCGGTGAGCCCCTTTGCGGCGCAGCGGGCGGTAGGCAATGCGCTCAAGGGTGACCCCGACACAGGAGGTCAGAAACATGGTGATCGGTACGGTCAGGGCAAAAATGAGGACCGGCGACAGTCCGAAGACCGGTTTGAGCAGGAACCCGGCGACAAAAAAGGAAATATAGGCTCCGACCATGAAAATATCGCCGTGGGCGAAGTTGATCAGGCGCAATACCCCGTAAACCAAGGTATACCCCAGGGCGATCAGGGCATAAAAGCTGCCCCATTGCAGGGCATTCAACACATTCTGAAAAATAAAATCCACGGAGGTCCTTCCTTGAGCATAACGTTGGCAACGCAGCGGCGCACGGGAGCAGCCAGCGACAGTACAGCAAAGCGGGGGTCTGCCGACCCCCGCCCGGTGTAAACTAGCAGATTAAAACATCAGGGACAGACGGATTCTTCAAAAACGAATTTGCCTTCGTTGGAAATCTTGACCACCACGGCACACTTGATCGGGTCGCCCTGGGCGTCAAACTTGGAGGAACCGGTAATACCGTCAAAGGATTTGATGGAGGCCAGGCCGTCACGAATCATGGCACGCATTTTCCGCGGGTTGCTGTCGACCTTACCGGCGTTCTTGATGCCTTCCATCAGCAGGCCGATGGAATCCCAGGTCAACGCGGCGTAGTCAGCCGGTTCCGCACCGTATTTTTCCATGTAGCGGTCGATGAAGACCTTGGTTGCACCTTTGGCGCCGGCCGCAGCATAGTGAGTGGAAAAGTACTGGCCATAGCAGTCTTCGCCGCAGAGTTTGATCAGGTCCGGGGTGCCCCAGGCATCGGAACCCATGAACGGGCCTTTGTAGCCGAGGTCACGGGCTTGCTGGACGATCAGGGCGACCTGGTTGTAGTTATCCGGGACAAAGATAAAGTCGGGTTTGGCGGCAATGATGGTGGTCAACTGAGCTGAGAAATCCTGGTCCTTGGTGCCATGGGATTCGAAGGCGACCACCGGACCGAGCTTTTTGGCTTCCCAGGAAGATTTGAAAATTTCGGCCAGCCCTTTGGAATAGTCGTTGGAAATGTCAAACAGCACCGCGGCGTTTTTGGCACCGAATTTCTTGGCGGCAAAATCAGCCACCACGGGACCCTGGAAGGGGTCGAGGAAAGCGGCCCGGAAGACCCAGGGACGATCTTTGGTGGTATCGGGGTTAGTCGACCAGGGGCTGATCATGGGAACGCGGTTGTCGTTACAGGTTCCGCCGGCCGGAACAGCCTGTTTGGAGGAGTTCGGACCGATGATCGCGACAACATCTTCCTGCTCGATAAGTTTGAGCGCGGCGTTAACAGCCGATTCAGCTTTCGATTCATTATCCATGTAGATGAATTCGAGCTTGTATTTTTTGCCACCGACCTCCAGACCACCGGCGCCGTTAATGTCGGCCAGGTACATTTCAGCGGCATGCTTGGACCCTTCACCGACTTCCGGAATATCCCCGGTCAGTGGCAGGTTGAAGCCGATCTTGATGGTATCGGCTGCCAGCAATGGGCTTGCCATGAGCAGGGCAAGGCAAAAAGAGAACAGGGTAGTGATCAGTCGTTTCATGGTTCCTCCTCTTGAGTGTTTTTAGAATGCAGTTCTATTGGCGTCAGGGGGGAAAATAAAAACCGCCTGCCGGTGTTGCCTCTTGGAGATCCGGACATTGGCGGCATCATTGCGCGACCAATTTCAATACTATGCTGCTTTCATCTTTGAAAACAACGGGGTTGCCTATTTTTTTCAGCAAACTGTATCTTTTTTCAAAATGAGAAAAAAATCAACAACTTTATTCAGTAAGTGTTTAAAATAATTAAGTATCCTTAAGGTTATGCCCGATTCTCCGCGGCCCTTTGACCGGTCGCAGGACGGTCGTTTGTTGGTTTCACCTGAACGGACCGGAACAAGAGAGTTGCTGACATTTTCCTCAACAGTTGACATAATTACTCAACAAACAGTATTGTGCATTTGCTCAATAAGAAGTTCGTGCTGTCGAACGACTTGCGGGTATGAGGATTTTTGCCAGGATGAATGTCGAGACATGACCCCACGACCAAGAAAACCGAGAAATTGTTGCCCTTCGCGACGGCCCAATGATCATCTGTTCAAGCCGGCCGGAACCCCGATGTCGCAATTGCAGACTCTGGAGCTGGAAGCCGATGAGCTGGAGGCGTTGAGCCTGTGCGACCGCGAAGGACTGACCCAGGCTGAAGCAGGTGAGCAGATGGGTGTTTCGCGCGGCACCGTGCAGCGCCTGGTGACCAGCGGGCGGAAGAAAATGGTCGAAGCTCTGGTTGACGGTTACGCTCTGCTCCTGAAGCCGCATGAATAGCCTTTGTTCGGGGACAACGATGAAGATCGAAATCATCACCACCGGTGGAACCATTGATAAAATCTATTTCGATGCCAAAAGCAGCTATGAAATCGGTGAACCGCAGATCGGTACCGTCCTTGCTGAAGCCAATCTGACCATTGACTACCAGGTCAGATCGCTGCTGCGCAAAGACAGCCTCGATATGACGGCGGAGGATCGCCTGTTGATCAGACAAGCGATTGAGAACAGCCCGGCCAGTCGCATTGTCATTACCCACGGCACCGACACGATGATCGATACGGCATTGTCCCTGGCCGGGGTCGCCGGGAAAACCGTGGTCCTGACCGGGGCCATGCAACCGGCCAGATTTCGTTATACCGACGCCATTTACAACGTTGCCAGTGCTCTGACCGCCGTACAGCTGTTGCCCGAGGGGATCTGGGTCGCCATGAACGGGCAGATCTTTGACCCGGCCAAAGCTCGCAAAAACAGGGAACAGAACCGTTTTGAATCGATTTAAAGCAATATTTCTGCAGCAATCGTTTCTCGGGAAGGGGACAGCCTGGTCATGACCGAACCCTTTGCACAGATCCGGGTCGAAAAGGTTTCCGAGCAGATTTGCGAGCAGATTATCGAGCTGATTGTCGCCGGCCAGCTGCAACCCGGGGATAAGCTGCCCGGCGAGCGCAAACTCATCGACCTGCTCGGCGTTGCCCGCTCTTCCCTGCGGGAAGCATTAAACCGCCTGGAAACCCTTGGTTATATCGAAATCCGCAAGCGGCAGGGGAATTTTGTCAAGTCAATGGATACCACCTTCCGCAAGGAACCGCTGAAAAACTTAATTCAGGGGGACGTCAGCAAGATCGTGCAGCTCTATGAATTGCGCCGGGATATCGAACAATTCAGCGCCTATCATGCGGCTCTTAAGCGGAGCGAGGATGATCTGCAGAAAATTGCCCACTGCCTTGATGATTTCCATACCCGCTCCGGGCGGCTGTCATTCTCCTGGGAGTCCGATCAGGCTTTTCACCTGGCCGTGGCCCAGGCATCGCAAAACTTTTTGCGGGTTCATGTGGTGACCAATATTTTTGAGTTTTCCGCAGAATTCATCCAGCCGGTGGTCGATACCACCTTCGGGCGCAAGGAAAATTTGCAGCTGATCCATCAGCAGCATCTGGAGATCTTCGAGGCGATCCGGGCTTGTGACGGTGAAGGGGCCAGGGCCAGCATGGATGCCCATCTGCAATGGACCAACCGGAAACTGCTGGCATTTTTCGACCGCAAATAGCCCACTGGTTTTTTCGGCTCTGCCAAATCACCAAATCTGAGAGCCGTTATTCTCGTTTTCTTGCCACGGCCGCCGTGCTGCGGGCTGTTCGCCTGCTAAAGGATCTGGCTCAGGAACAGTTTGGTACGCTCATGCTGCGGGTTGTCGAAGAATTCCTGCGGCTTGTTTTGTTCGACAATCTCCCCGTAATCCATGAACATGACCCGGTCGGCAACACTCTTGGCAAAGCCCATTTCATGGGTGACCACAATCATGGTCATCCCTTCCTTGGCCAGATCAATCATGACGTCCAGCACTTCCTTGATCATTTCCGGGTCCAATGCCGAGGTCGGTTCGTCAAACAGCATAAGCTTCGGATTCATGCACAGGCTGCGGGCAATGGCGACCCGTTGCTGCTGCCCCCCGGAGAGTTGACCGGGGTATTTTCGGGCTTGCTCGGCAATATGCACTTTGTCCAGATACTGCAGCGCGATCTCCTCCGCTTCCTTGCGCGGTGTCTTGCGGACCCAGATCGGTCCGAGGGTCAGATTTTCAAGAATGGTCAGGTGCGGAAAGAGGTTGAAGTGCTGGAACACCATGCCTACTTCAGTGCGAATTTTTTCGATATTTTTGATGTCTTTGGTGAGCTCGATGCCGTTGACGATGATCTGCCCGCGCTGATGCTCTTCCAGCCGGTTGATACAGCGGATCAAGGTCGACTTGCCGGAGCCTGACGGGCCGCAGATTACGATCCGTTCCCCCGACTGGACCGTCAGGTTGATATCGCTGAGGACATGGAAATCCCCATACCATTTATGCATTTCCCGGATTTCCACAATCGGAGCGACTTGCTCCAGGGATGTTTGGTCTGCAGGTGAAGTCGTCATATTCGTCTCGCTCGAAAGTAAGATTCCAAAATCAGCAGCTCAGTGTTCAGTGTGCAGTTCTTTTTCCAGTTTGCGGCTGTAGCTTGACATGGCATAGCAGAAAACAAAATACAGCAGGGCCAGAAAAATATAAGCTTCGGTCGAATAACCCGTCCATAGCGGATTGGACAAAGCCACCTTGGTCGTCTTCAGGACATCGTAGAGGGCGATGATGACCACCAGGGACGTGTCCTTAAAGGCGGAGAGCAGAATTCCCACCGTCGGCGGGATCACAATTTTCAGAGCCTGCGGCAGAATGATCAGACGCATGCTCTGGCGGTAATTCAGGCCGAGGGAATCGGCGGCTTCGTACTGCCCTTTGGGAATGGCCTGCAGGCCGCCGCGCACGACCTCGGCAATGTAGGCCGCGGTAAACAGGATAATGGCGATCTGCGCGCGCAGGACTTTGTCGATGGTGACCCCTTCGGGGAGGAACAGCGGAAACATCACCGAGGACATGAACAGCAGGCTGATCAGCGGAACGCCGCGAATCATTTCAATATAAATGACACACAGGGTCTTGATGGCCGGTAGATCCGAACGGCGACCGAGGGCGAGCAGGACACCGAAGGGGTAGGCCGCGACCATACCGAAGAAGGACAGCATCAGGGTCAGGGGCAAACCGCTCCATTGGGCCGTATCCACACTCGGCATACCGAAAATCCCGCCATGCATGAGTACGCCCATCACCACCAGATTGATCGCCCACAAGACCAATAGCGAGCGTTTCCAGCGGGAGCGGTCACGGGAATAGATCACCATGCCGATCAGCAGGACCATGGCCAGGGTTGGCCGCCATTCCTGGCCGGAGGGGAAAAAGCCGAAGATAATGAATCTGATGTTGTTAGGAATAACCGACCAGCAGGCTCCGTCCGTTTCCCGGCAGGCTTCCGCCGAGCTGTTCCAGAGGCTGTCGATAAATCCCCAGCGGATCAGCGGTGGCAGCAGCCAGGCCAGCAGTGCAATCACAAAAATGGTCAACAGCGAGTTATACCAAGTGTTGAACAGGTTGCTGCGCAGCCAGCCGAGCACCCCGACCTCGGTCACCGGCGGTTTCAGATAAGCTCTTTTGCTTGGGGCTTGCGTGGTCATGATTACCTCTCCACCAGCGCTGTGCGTTTGTTGTACCAGTTCATGAACAGAGATGTGGACAGGCTGAAAAACAGATAAACAACCATGATCAGGGCAACCCCCTCAATGGCCTGGCCGGTCTGGTTGATGGTCGTGTTGGTGACGGCCACAAAGTCGGCGTAGCCGATAGCGACCGCCAGGGTACTGTTCTTGGTCAGGTTCAGCATCTGACTGGTCAGTGGGGGCACGATGACGCGCAACGCCTGGGGCAGCACCACCAGTTGCAGGACCCGGCCGGGGCGCAGGCCGATAGCCATGGCCGCTTCGATCTGGCCGCGGCCGATGGATTGGATGCCGGCGCGGACGATTTCCGCCACAAATGCCGAAGTGTATAGGACCAGGCCCATTAGCAGGGCGGTGAACTCAGGGCTGACGGTCAGGCCGCCGCTGAAGTTGAACCCGCGTAACTGAGGCATGTTCATGGCCGTCGGTGCGCCGAAAGCGAGCCAGACCAACAGCGGCAGCAGGATGGCTGCAGCCAGGGTTACCCTGAACGCGGGAAACATTTTCCCAGTCAGGTCAAGGCGTTTGTGGCTCCATTTGTTGAGAAACCAGCCGCCGATGACCACCGCAAGCAGGGCTATGCCCATGGCCGGATAGGCGGCATGGGACTGCGGAATCGCAAAAATCAAGCCACGGTTGCAGATGAAGATTCCGGCAAAGGGATGAAGCGCCTGGCGGGGAGATGGAAAGGCTTCATAAAACAGGGCATACCAGAAAAACAGTTGGAGCAGCACCGGAATGTTCTGCATGACTTCAATGAACCCGGCGGCCAGTTTGGAAATCAGCCAATTGGTGGACAGCCGGGCAATCCCTATGATGGTGCCGAGGATGGTGGTCAGAATAATCCCGACAAAGGCGACCTTGATGGTATTGAGTGCACCAACCAACAGCGCCCTGGAATAGGTGTCGGCAGCCGAATAGGGGATAATCGACTCAGCGATTTCAAAGGATGCCTCCTTTTGCAGAAAACCAAAGCCGGTGGCAATCGATTGCCGAGCCAAGTTGGCCTGGGTATTTGCAAACAGATAATAGCTGACGCCGCCGACGATCAGCAATGCCATGAACTGGAAAAACAGGGCACGTTTATCCGGGTCGCGCCAGAACGCGACCTTGTTGTTGCCCGATTGTTCAGCTGTGAGGTTCTTTTTCAAGTGGCATACCTCGCATGACAGATAACAATAAAGAAATGAAAAATAGGGGTGCCGCTGAAACCAATGGTTTCAGCGGCGTTGACAATTTAATAGATGGTCGGGTTACTTAAACGGCGGTGAATACATCAGGCCACCGTTGGTCCACAGGGCATTGAGGCCGCGCTCCAGACCGAGTGTGGTATTGACCCCGACATTCCGTTCAAAGACTTCTCCATAGTTACCAACCTGTTTGACGATATTGTAGGCCCACTTCTCATCCAGGCCCAGGGCGGCGCCGTTGCCCGGGGTCACCCCGAGGAAGCGCTGGATCGCCGGATCCTTGCTGTTGAGCATTTCGTCAACGTTTTTCGAGGTAATCCCCAGTTCCTCGGCATTGATCATCGCCAGCACCGAGAAATCGACCACATCTCTGAACTGGTCGTCACCATGGCGTACGGCTGGAGCCAGGGGCTCTTTGGAAATGATCTCCGGCAGGATGATGTAATCTTTGGGGTTCGGAGCAATGGCCCGGGTGCCGGCTAACTGAGAGGCATCCGAGGTCAACACATCGCAGCGGCCAGCGAAGAAGGTCTTGGCCAACTCGGTGGTGGATTCGATAACGACCGGTTTCCAGGCCATTTTGTTGGAACGGAAGTAGTCGGCCGCATTCTGTTCCGTGGTGGTCCCGGGCAGGACGCAGACCGTAGCGCCGTCAAGTTCTTTGGCGCTTTTGACGCCGAGATTCTTCGGGACCATAAAACCTTGGCCGTCATAGTAGTTGACCGCAACAAAGTTCAGGCCGAGCTGGGTTTCGCGGGTCAGGGTCCGGGTGGCGTTCCGGGTGAGGACATCGATTTCACCCGACTGTAGCGCGGTAAAACGTTGCTGTGCGGTCAGGGGGGTAAATTTCACCTTGTCGGCGTCACCGAAAATTGCCGCTGCAATGGCGCGTGCCGTATCCACATCCAGGCCTCTCCAGACACCTTTTGAATCCGGCATGCCAAAGCCGAACACACCGCCGTTGACACCGGCCTGGATAAAGCCTTTCTTTTTGACCGCATCAAGATCAGCCCCGGCAAAGGCGGTGCTGACCAGGAACAAGCTGAGAACCATAATCAGAAGAATACTTTTCTTACTTGCCATATGACCTCCTTGTAGTTTGTCGCGGTACGTAGCCCGTCATGAGCAACGCACTTGAAAGCAGGTGGACAAATCAAGACCATGTTGCATGACGAACTCTTTGCCTAGTGTCCTGTGCGGTTAGTTCTATCGTCCAATTCTGGCCTTTTTTACTGCTGTCTACGTTCTGCCTTCTCGGCTTGGCTTTGGCCAGGCCTGCGGCGGCACGCCTTGGCAGCAGAAAAAATGACCCAGAATTTATACCAACAACTCACCGCACAGGACACTGGCACAGCCATCCGTGCGTAACAAGTGTGGTTATATCGGTTCTTTGAATGACAAAGAATAACCTTGTTCTATTTTACCTTTGGCATGAGTCCGGTTGCAAATAGAATTTGCCCAAAATAGATTTTAATTAGTAAATATAAGCTCTTGTTTCTGCGTTATAAACGGATGAAATAGGCGGTCTGGTAACCCTGTTGCCGGTTCAGCCCAGATATTTTGCCACCAGGGCGCCATTCTCATAACTGCGGGCTCCGTCCGTTCTTTCCAGGATGGCGCATTCCTTCGGAGCGGCGACTCTCAGGCCGACCACTTTGTAGCTGAAATTACCCCGTTCAAAGCTCTTACCAAGCCATTCGGCCCGCATGCCGAAGCTCTCGGCATAACAGAGAAAGTCTTCTTCCTCTTTCTGGCTGGCTGCGGTCGCTTGCCGTTCCGGGACCGCAAACTGACAGCGGGCTCCAAAGGTGGTTCCGTCCGGGTAGAGGTTGCCTTTTAGCATTTCGAAACTGAGACCGTATTCTTCGGCCAAGGGTTGGAGAGCCGTTGAGATTTTTGTTTCTATTTCCTGACAGAGGGGTGGGGTGAGTTTTTTGATTGGGGCCATGTGCGACATCCTCCTTTATTTGTTGAAATAACAACCGTTCAAAAGAAGAGAATTCCGTGGAGGACGTCATTGGCCACCAGCTGTCCCGCTGTAGCGATAAAATGTTACGGCAGTAAGGCAGGTTCAGATAAGGCGGCTGTCGTAGCCGTCTTTGGGACTGAAGTTCTCATGCAAACTTTTAACCGCCGCACCAGATGGTGGTGGAAAGGCAGCGGTTTGCTTTCACAAGACCCTTGTATCATAGCACTTTTCCCGCCGGCCACAAGAAGATTTTGTTCGTCTGGTCGACGAGCCAAGACGGTCAGCTTTGGCGGAAAGGGCTGATGGTCAGCGCAGCAACAATAACGGCTGACGAGTTTTGAGTAACATTTTTACCGTGAAACTGCCAATGAGCAGGTCCCGGATTCGGGTATGGCTGAAGGCACCCATGACCGTCAGGTCGATTTTTTCCTGCTGTTGGTAGTTGCACAAGGTCTCCTGAGGGGGGCCGTCAAGTTCGGCGACCGTAACGGTGACGCCGGCCCGTTTCAGACGCTCCACAGCTTCTTCCAGTCGTCCGCCGGCACGCCTGGACTGGTTGACATTGGCCAGGTGACAGGGGAGTCCCTTGAGCAGGGGACGGTCGGTAATCATGCGTAAGGCTTTGAGAGAGCCTTCACTGCCATCAAAGGCCAACATGATCTTCCGGGGTTCGGAAAACTCTCGATTCACGACCAGGATTGGTTTGTACAGAGCTCTCGAGACGCTTTCCAGCTGATCACCAAGGTGATCGTTTTGGCCCTTGTGGTCAAGGCCGCGAATCCCCATGACCAGAATTCGGATCTCTTCTTCGCAATCAATCAACGTGTCCTGCAAGCTTCCCCGGCGTTGTCTCAGGACCGGCTGCGGATGCCCTGCCGTGACCAGGCGTTCGCTGATACCGGCCAGCAGGGTTTTGCCTTCCTGGAGTAGAATTCGACTCCGTTGTTCTTCCAGGCTGACCAGCTCTTCCAGCAACTGTTCGCGAGAACCGAGGCCGATGCTGCCGCTAAGATCGGCCAGCGCAGCCGGTCGTTCCTCAATGGTATGAAGCAGTTTCAGGCCGACGTTAACCCGGCCTGCAGCCCAAGCGGCATAATCACTGACGGCATTGGTAAAGGGTGAGCCGTCGACACAGGCGACGATCATGGCATGAGGGTTGATCTGCATGGTTAATGCCCTCCCAGGACTTTGTCCAGTTCTTCCGGTTTGTCATAACAGCCAAACCGGTCGATGATGGTTTCGCTGGCTTCATTGAGGCCGATGACCTCGACATGGGTTCCATTCCGGCGGAATTTGATGACGGTCTTATCCAGTGCGCCGACTGCGGAGATATCCCAGAAATGGGCGCGGCTCAGATCGATGGTGACATCATCAAGGGCTTCGCGAAAATCAAAGGCGGCGACAAATTTTCCGGCCGAAGCGAAAAAGACCTGTCCCACCACCCGATAGGTGCGCCGGTTGGCGGTTTCCTCAAGGTCTGAGCGAATATACATGAAGTGGCCGATCTTGTTAGCAAAAAAGAGTGACGCCAGGAGTACACCGGTAACCACTCCATAAGCCAGATTGTGAGTCCAGACAACCACGATGACAGTGGTCAGGATAACGATATTGGTCGACAGGGGGCGTTTGCCCGCCAGCATGATCGATTCCCAGTTGAAGGTGCCGATGGAAACCATGATCATCACCGCGACCAGAGCCGCCATCGGGATGATCGACACCAGGTCACTCAAAAACACCACCAGCATCAGTAGCACCACCCCGGCCACCAGGGTTGAGAGCCGTCCCCGACCGCCGGATTTGATATTGATGACCGACTGCCCGATCATTGCACAACCTGCCATTCCCCCCAACAAGCCGGCACCGATATTGGCGAGACCTTGACCGGTGCATTCGCGGTTGCGGTTGCTGCCAGTATCGGTCAGATCATCGATGATGGTCGCCGTCATCAGAGATTCCAGCAGGCCGACCACGGCAAGAGCAGCTGAATAAGGGAAGATGATTTTCAGGGTGGTCAGGTTCAATGGGACATCCGGCAATAGAAAGACCGGCAGCGTGTCGGGCAATTGGCCCATGTCACCAACGGTGCGGATGTCCAGGCCCAGCCTGCTTGAAACCGCAGTCAACAGCAGAATACAGACCAGCGGGGACGGAATCGTTTTGCACAGCAGGGGAAAGGTATAAATAATGACCAGCCCTGCAGCGGTGAGAACATAAACGTGCCAGCTGACATGGGTTAGTTCCGGCAACTGAGCCAGAAAAATCAAAATTGCCAGAGCGTTAACAAATCCAGTCACCACGGCGCGGGAGACAAAGCGCATCAGTTCACCTAGATGCAAATAGCCGGCAATGATCTGCAGCACCCCGGTCAGAATGGTTGCCGCCAGCAGGTACTGCAGCCCGTGCTCTTTGATCAGTGATCCCATCAATAGGGCCATGGCGCCCGTTGCAGCAGAAATCATCCCCGGCCGGCCGCCGGTGACCGCCGTAATGACTGCAATACAGAATGAGGCGTAAAGTCCGACCTTCGGGTCGACACCGGCAATGATGGAGAAGGCGATGGCTTCCGGAATCAGCGCCAGCGCAACGACGCACCCGGCCAGGATATCGGCCCGGACATTTCCCAGCCAATCTTGTCTTTTTGAAAATAGTAACATCAGTTCTTTCCTTGGTGAAACAACATGGTGCCGCAACAGTGCGCGCTCCGCTTGAAAGCGGTTTGGTCGAGACATTGTCCCAGTCATCGGGCCTGTCTGGTCGAGGTATTAATTGAGCCGATGGTTTTCCTGGTGAGATCAGCAAACAACTCGGGTGGAACAGGTGACTTACCGCAGAGACGGGGTGAAAAAGTCGCAAACTCTACAGGCCCTGCCCGCATAAAGCAAACGAAAAATGCTTTTTCCTGCAGAAGTACAAGGGAAAAGGTCCAAATTGCCGGCAAATGGTCGATTGGGCAGTGTCGCTGCTGCCCTGTTTAGATAGTTGTCATCTGGAAATACTAAGGTGGCAATCAGCGAGTTTTCAAATTGCAACTTTAAATAGACTCGTGGTTAGACTCGGAATGGCTGGTGGCGATCTGTTGATGTTCGGTGTCCCGACTGTTCATCAACGCGGACAGCTCGGAAACTCGGGCGCTGAATTGTGGCAGTTTGGCTTTCGGGATGCCTGCGGTCATGGGGATCTTTGCTCTGAGCGGATTAACGACCCGGCCTTTGACATGCAATTCGTAATGGAGATGGGCACCGGTTGAACGTCCGGTGTTGCCCGACAGGGCGATCCGTTGTCCTCTTTTTACATGTTGCCCCCGTTTGACCATGATCCGGCTCAAATGGAGATAGCGGGTTTGGTAATTCCCACCATGCTGGATTTCAATATATTTCCCCGCGAAAGGATGATTCTTGACCCGGGTGACTACGCCGTCACCGGCGGCAAGCACGGCGGTGCCGATGGGCATGGCAAAGTCGGTACCATTATGCGGTGATATCCGGTGTGTAATCGGATGCAGGCGTCTGGGATTAAACGGTGAGCTGACTCGATAATGGCCGGCAAAGGGGTAGCGCCGGAAGGCCCGTGCCAGGCTTTTCCCTTCATGGTCGTAGTAGTTGCCGTCATCGAACAGGAAGGCATCGTGATGATAGTTGCGACCGCTGATGCGTGCCCCCAGGATCTGACTCTGGCCGCTGAACTCACCGTCGACAAACTGGCGGCTGCGGACGACTTCAAAGTGATCGCCGGCCCTGATTTCGCGACAGAAATCCAGGCGGCTGTCAAACATGTCGGCAATGTTGGCGGCTTCGTTCTCGGTCAGCCCGGTCGCCATTGCGGAGAGATAAAAACTGCCCTTGATTTCACCGCTGAGCAATTCCTGCTCCCAGACCCCGGGCAGGTTGATCTCTTGATATTCGAAATTCTCGTCATCGACCCGCTGGTAAATGACCTTTTTGCCGGGATGGATGTATAACTCCATCGTCAGCAGCTGGCGGGTGGTTTTGTCCAGGGTAAAGGTCAGCTTATTACCCGGACGCAGCACGTCGAGGGCCAGGTACGGTTCGTCCGTTGCCAGGATCTGGTACATGGTGGTCTGGTTGATGCCGAACCCATCAAAAATAGAGCTCAGGGTGTCTCCGTCGGTAATATCCTTGGCCAGAATATTATCAGGCTGGACCGGTGCTGCAGTTTCCGGTTCAGGTTCCGTCGGCTGTGCTGCAAGTTGTTGCGCTGCTTCCGACTGTTCTGTGGGGATGGTTTCCGGTTCGGGATAAGAGGGGATATAGGCATAAACCGTCAACGCCAGACTGACCAGAATCCCAGCGAGCAAAAGCTGGCGGTTGCGGCGTTTTTTTCGTTGTTGTTCCAGGGTCGGTTTCCAGATGGCATTCATGATTGTCTGCTTATCATTTTGTTGGTTCCGGTTCGATTCAAACGTGCTAATCACGCCCCAAGATGGGCTCTTTTGTCAAGCCGGAAATTTGTAAAAGCGACATAGCGATTGTTCGAGGAAAGACCGGTTTATTGTCTTACAACCTTTCTTCCGGTGCTGAGGTCGTCCTGAGTTTTGAGAACTCAGCAACTGCGATCCCGTGACTTTTATCTGCCCTATCCGGTGGCAATCATGCCTGCTCCACGCCCTTTTCTTCATCATATTAAAGTAATTATCTAATTTGTATCTAACCTGAATGTTACAAAAAGGCATACGCAAGGTGGATTGTTTCTTCCTGTTTTTTGCGCCATGCGGAACCTCTGCTGGGCCCTGTTTGCTCAATTTGGAACAGTAAAGAATGACTACTCCAGTCAAATGGCAAGCTGACAGGGCGTGTCAAAGTTTCTGGATGGACTTTTGTGACAACTTTGTTGGAAGAGGAGGCGCGTATAAATTTATAGCTGATCCTATCCCCTGGATAACGAGTGTCTTTGGGGTCGTTTAGGGCCGTGGTTTAAGGCCTGTAGAACGGTAAAAAATTGACCAAAATTAACTGATCGCCTGTTGTTATTCGTCACTGGAAATATTCGGAGGTAAGATGAATATGTATTTTTCAAAGTGGAAAGGTTTTCTTCTGTCTTTATTGCTTTTGGTTGGGTTGACCGGCCTGGCCGGATGTGGTGACAACAATGATGATAATGATGAGTCACACCATGCCGTTGATCTGCGGGTTATTCATACCAATGACCATCACTCATACCTGGACAGCTCAAGCTACGATCTGACCATCAATAATGTGCCGACCCGGGTGGATATGGGCGGCTTTTCGCGACTCTCCACTGTGATTGAGGAAGAACGCAACGATCACAGTATCGTTGTCAACAGCGGTGAACTGAGTGGCACACTGTACTTCTCTTTGTTCAAAGGTGAGCCTGATTTTAAAATCTTTAACGAGCTTCATCTGGATGGCTACACGCTCGGAAACCATGAATTCGATGAAGGCGACGGCAGACTTGCCGAGCTTATTGCCATGGCCAATTTCCCGATCCTTTCCTCGAATATGACCCCTGAACAGAATAGCCCTCTCTATGCGGTCAAAGACGACATCAAACCTTATGTCATCAAAAACATCGATGGAGAGAAAATCGGTATCATCGGGGTTCTGAAGATCGAAAAGACCAAGAATTCTTCGCTGGTCTCTGATGATGTCACCTTCACCGAAGAGATAACGGCTGCAAATCAGGCTGTCGCCGAGCTTGAAGCGCAGGGCGTCAATAAGATCGTTCTGGTCAGCCATGTCGGCTATTACAACGATATCGTTTTTGCGCAAAATGTTCCCGGCCTGGATATTATCGTCGGCGGCGACACCCACTCCCTTATCGGCGCTGAAAGCGAACTCGAACAGATCGGTCTCAGCAGAGTCTATGCCAACGACCAGACCGGGCCATTTGCAGGATACACCCATGACGGCATTGCCGAACTCGATACGATAGGGGCTTATCCGACTCTGGTGTCCGGACCTGAAGGGGAACCGGTCTATGTTGTCACCGCCTGGAGCTATGCCCGTGCCGTCGGGATCCTTGATGTGGGCTTTTCTGCTGAGGGCATCGTTGAAAACATCAGCGGCAATATTGTTATTCCGATCGGCGCTACTTTTCAGCAAAAAGATGCCAGCAACGCCTATGTCGAGGTGTCTGATACGGTGAAAAGCGAAATCCTCGCCGCCGTGGATGCGTCTCCCATTTTGCGGGTGGCGGAGGTCAATCCGACCATCGAAACCATCCTTGAACCTTACCGGGAAGAGATGATCGCCACCCAGGAGAAGGTGGTGGGATCAGTCTCCGAGACGATGAGCAATACCAGAATTCCCACCGCGTTTGCGGCCGGGGAAACCCCGACGGGAAGTTATGCCGGACAGGTTGTTGCCGATGCCTTCAAGAGAACCAACATTGCGATCGATGTGGCGATTCAAAACGCCGGTGGGGTCAGAGCCAATCTGCTCGAAGGGGATATCACCCTGGGTCAGCTTATCGAGGTTCTGCCGTTTTCCAATACGGTTGTCATGATCAAGATGACAGGCGCGGATATCGTCAAGGTGTTGAACGAAGGTGCCTACTACTCGCTCAATTCAGGTTCGACCGGCGCCTTCCCCTACGCTTCGGGGCTGCGTTACGATGTCAATCTCAGCGGCGACGAGACCCATGTCATTACCAATGTCGAAGTTCAGGACAGGGTAAGCGGGGTCTGGTCGGATATTGCCGCCGATACCGTTTACACTGTGGCAACCAACTCGTTCACGGCGCAGGGCAAGGATAACTATCTGACCTTTGCCGCCGTGAGAGAAGCTGATTCAACTGTGTATGAGGATACCTCCATCCTCTACTATGTCCCACTGCTGGATTATTTCGAAAGCCTGCCGGATAACATACTGCCGGCGCTGGAGCTTAGTGAATATTGTCTCAAATCAGTGGCAGAATAAGCAAATATAGAACAATCGACAGCGTTGTGGGCCACTGCTGATCGTAGCCCTCTCAAGAATTGATCTGGCCGGGAAAATTACGGATAACTTCTGATTTTTCCCGGCTTTCCCTTTTTAGGTTAAGCAGCACTGCAGTAAACTCGGGACTGTCCCCGCACGGGGGCTGTCCCAAGAGTTTGCGAGCCATGAAACTGTCCCGGTTTTGCTGCCAGCGACTCTTAAACGAGCGCCATTCCAGATATCCGCCCCTTTTTGGATTTTGACGACGTACAGGTCATTCTTGACGGTATACTTACCGGTCGGTATAGTCGTGAAAATAATTTGATCAACGAAATACAGGAACAATGGATAACCAAACCAAAATACTGTCATCGGCTCTTGAACTGTTTGCCCAGCACGGCTATGACGCGGTTGGGGTGCAGCGTATTGTGGCAGCGGCAGAGGTCACCAAGCCCACCCTGTATCATTATTTCGGCAGTAAAAAAGGGTTGTTGCTGGCGTTGCTGGAATCCAGATTTAGCGATCTGTTTCAGGCTCTTGAAGAAGCGACCGCAGGCCACGGGGACTTGTCGGAAAGACTCAGCAGGGTTGTCTCTGCATATTTTTATTTTGCCGGAAAAAATCCGGATTTTTACCGCTTGCAGCTGTCCCTGTGGTTTGCCCCAGCACAGAGTGAGGCCTTTGGAGCTGCATTGGGGTTTAGCCTCAGGCAGCAAGAGTTTTTGGAAAAGATTTTTGTCGATGCCGCAGGGCAAAACAAAACTATGGAGGGGCAGCATCAGGCCTATGCCGCAACTTTTCTGGGCATGACCAATACCTATATTGGCATATCTCTCAATGGCTTTGCTGAATTAAACCAAAGCCTGATTGACCGCACCGTGCGCCAGTTTCTGTATGGGATTTTTCGCTAGCTGGAAAAATGACATTCCCCCAAAATACTCATCGTTGGCGCTGGAACCATGGGGATGCAGATCTCATCATTGAATCGGTCACGGAAAATCTGAAAACAAAACAGAGCAGAGAGGGAAGACTGTGCGGCATGACCATCTCATGAAAGGAATGTCATCAGATGACCACTGAAAATACCTTTGATCATATGTCCGGGCGCTACATCTCCTGCGACGATGCCCAAATATACGTTGAGGAAAAAGGAAATCCGGAGCTGCCAATATTGATTATGTTGCATGGTGGATTTGGCAATATGGAAGACTTCAATACCATTGCTCCGGCTTTGAGCCGTCAATTTAGGCTTATTGGTATCGACAGTCGCGGGCATGGAAAGTCGAGCCTAGGGCCGGGAAAACTTTCTTATACGCTGCTGGCAGATGATCTTGCCCGGATCATTGATTCCCTTGAAATTACGGCATTCAATCTCCTTGGATTCAGTGATGGTGGCATTACCGCCTACCGTTATGCCGCAAGAAAAGATCCAAGGCTTGGTAAATTAATAACAGTCGGGGCAAGGTGGGAAATGAGTGAGCATGACCCTGTATGGGCCATGCTTTCCGGGATGAACGGGGATATCTGGAAGAAGGCTTTTCCTTTGAGCTATGAAAGCTATAAGCGCCTTAATCCAGAGCCTGACTTCGACGAATTCTCCAAGGCAGTTGTAGCTATGTGGACGGATTTGAGCAGTGATGGCCACCCTGGGGCACTGGTGACGCAAATAGACAATGAAATACTGGCTATCCGTGGTGAAAGGGATCCACTGACTTCACTCGACAGTATGGAGAGGCTTCGTGGTATGGGGAAGAAAGTGCGTCTTGTGAATATTTCCTTGGCAGAACATGTTGCCTTTAATGATGACCCAGAAATGTTTCTTCGCACGGTCAGTTGTTTTTACACCTCCATCGAGAGAGAGACCGAATGACTCTGGAACGCACAGTAGCAAAGGTATTCCGCTTGACCGACGAGAATTGGATGAAACATTCGAATCCGTGGAGTGTCTGGACACGATATTCTGTCCTTCCCTTGATTGTGATCGGATTCTGGAGTCGGGTTTGGATCGGCTGGTGGTGTTTAGTTCCAGGAATACTGTCCATTCTCTGGATGTTTTTTAATCCTGTGTTTTTCAATAAACCAAAATCCACCAAGAATTGGGCTTCAAAATCTGTATTGGGAGAAAGAGTTTATCTCAATAGAGATCAGGTTGATATTCCAGATATTCATAAAACCCCACTGTTTGGCCTTCTCAATACAATTTCTTCCATCGGTATGGCGCTGGCGATTTGGGCGATTGTCTACTATTCCGTTTGGGGTGCAATCCTTGGCACTGCGTTGGCCTACCTTGGAAAAAGTTGGTACTTGGACCGCATGGTTTGGTTGTATGAATCAATGAAAGATAAACATGAAGAGTATCAAAATTGGGAATACTGAAGGGGAAATGGCGAGCGTTTTCCCCATAACTTGGCGTTCTTGAGAGGGGGAATATCACCTTTAAGTGCGGTTTTTGAAAGAAATTGTAAAAATTTACTATCACATATGTGCTGTTATTGCCGATGAGAGGTTTTTGGGTAGCAATCTGCTTGTTGTTTACCCCTGCTGCTTATCGCTAAAAGGAAACAGCGCAGGGAAACAGTCAAAAATGAACAAGCTCATCTTTTGAAAGTAATAAAGCCAATTAGTTTCCATCCGAAAACGGCTTTTTCCGCTGTGGCAGCGTCAATCTGCAGGCTTACTTGTGCGGCGTAACGGTGTACGCCTCCGCGCAAGCCTTTGATTTCCTTGCCACAAGGGAAAACTTCTCGTTTCCAATCTGAGAACTTAATGATTGCCTTCCAGAGTTTCCGGATGGCAACTATTTAATGCTGTATACAGATAATGCTCGGATAAAAATAAAAGCATTTCCCGTCCACGTGCATTGGGGTGACGCTTTATAAGCGTGAATTTATGATTGAGAAGAAGTTTTCATCCATCCCGTCAACCTGCTCATCAGCTGCTCTTCGTTAGCGACAACCATAGCTCCTGCCTGTTGCAGTGCCTGGAGTTTTCCCCAAGCCTTGCCTGCGGTAAAATCCTGCTTTCTGGTCGGATTCAATAGATAAACCGGGGTGCCTTGTTGCAGGGCTTCGGCGGCGAGGTCGAGACAGGGGAGGTTGCCGTTTCCCCACCAGATTGTGGCGATAATAATGACCTCCGCTTGGGCAAGGGATTGACGGGTTGCACTGATGGACTGGCCGGAAAAAGGCTGGAACGGGACTTCGTAAATGACTTCGCTGTTCAGGGCGGTGGCGACTTCTTCATCGGCATCACCCTGATTCAGCGGGCCGGCCGATACCGTGGCTTTGGCGAGGTGGAGTTTACGCAGCAGGCTTTTGCCGCTGCCGCCGCCGCAGAACAAGTGGACTTTCAACCCATCAAGCTGCACTGCGGCCGTGTTGAGCAGGGGCAGCACCTGGGGGGCTCCGGTCAGCGGGTTGGTGGCAATCCTGACCTCCACCCGGAACGCCCGCTGCAGGTTTTCCGGGGTGATGATCCGCGCCGGGGTATCGAAGCCGATGATCTCCCCATGTTCGCTGAGCAGCAGGATGCGCCCGGAGACTGCTGCAGCCAGGTCGAGATCGTGACTGATCTGGACAATAGTGACACCTTGTTCGCGGTTGAGACGGATCAGCAATTCGCTCAGCTCCAGGCGGTGATCGATATCGAGGTGGCTGGTGGCTTCGTCCAGGAACAGCACCTCGGCCTGCTGGGCCAAGGCCCGGGCAAACAGGACGCGCTGCAACTCGCCGCCGCTGAGTTCGGTGACCGGGCGGTCGGCCAGGGCAAGGATGTCGGTGACCACCAGGGCATGGCGGATCGCTTCGCGGTCGGCGGCATTGCTGAAACTCAGCAGCGAGCGACGATGAGGATAGCGACCCATCGCCACCATATCCTGCACCCTGTAGGGGAAATCAATCCGCGTCGATTGCGGGACCACCGCGACACGACGTGACATCTCCCTAGGGCTGATCTGGCGGCAGGACATACCGTGCCAGCAGATCTCGCCGGTAACGGGCGGCAGGCTGCCGCGCAGTAGCCGCAGCAGGGTCGATTTACCGCAGCCGTTGGGGCCGAGAATAGAGATCAGTTCACCGCGTTGGATGGTAAAATCGAGCCCGCTGAACAGCTGCCGGTGACCGAAGCCGAAGCTCAGGTTTTTGACTGTGATCATAGGCCGCCTCGCCGCCGGAGCAGAAGCAGGAAGAAGGGTGCCCCGAGCAGGGCGGTCACCACCCCGACCGGCATTTCCGCGGGCGCATAGAGGCTGCGGGCAATGGCGTCGGCGATCATCAGGAAGCATGCCCCGAACAAGGCGGCAAGTGGGAGCAGCAGGCGGTGGGCCGGCCCCCAGAGCAGGCGGCAGATGTGGGGAACCACCAGGCCGACAAAGCCAACCAGCCCGGCCAGGGCAACGGCGCAGGCGGTCAGCGCCCCGGCCAGGGCGAACAGAATCAGGCGGGTCCGTCCGACCGCCAGCCCCAGATCAGCGGCGGTTTCTTCCCCCTGGGTGAGCAGGTCCAGATTGACCGCCTGACTCCAGAGCAGGATGAAACAGACCAGCACCCAGAGCCAGCCCCAGCCCAGCCAGCCAGGATCGGCCAGGGACAGGTTGCCGGCCAGCCAGAAGATGGCCTGGCGGGTCGCTTCGGTTGGTGCCCGCCAGAGCAGGAACAGCAGCAGGGCTGCGGCCACACTACCGACCATGACCCCGGACAGAATCAGGGTGTGGGACGAACAGGTATGCGCCCGGGCCACCAAATAAACGATGGCCAGGGCCGTCAGGGCACCGATAAATGCGGCCAGGGAGACCAGAATAGCGGAGTTGATACCAATGGTCAGGGCGGCGACCGCGCCCAGTGCCGCACCGCCTGATACGCCGAGCAGATAAGGGTCGGCCAGCGGATTGCGCAGTACCGCCTGAAAGGTGACTCCCGACAGGCTCAACGCGGCGCCGACCAGTCCGGCCAGCAAGGTGCGCGGGATGCGGATTTTCCAAAGTACGGCCTGGCCGACCGAGGATCCCGGCCCCTGCTGAAGCAGGTGGAACAGCTGCGCCCAGGACATATTCATGCTGCCGGCGCTCAGTGATATGGTGATAGCGCCCAGCGGCACCAGCAGCAGGCCGAGAATCCAGAGCAAGCCGGTGCGATCAATTGGTCGGCGCATCGATTTTCAGCTCCGGGTGAAGGGTTTTTGCCAGGGCTTCGATCCCCAGGATCATGCGTGGCCCCGGGCGATAGAGCCAGTCGGCATTGATGCTGATGATATGCTGTTCGGTGACCGCCTTGAGTTGGTTCCACGGGGCAAAGAAGCGGCTGCTGTCCGGCTGCCCCGGGTGGGGTGAGAGCAGGATGAAATCCGGGTTGGCCAGCAGCAGGGCTTCAAAATTCCAGGTCGGATAACGGGCCGGGCCGGAAGGAACGACATTGCGACCACCGGCGATTTCGATCAGGTCGTTGATAAAGGTATCCGGTCCCGCCACGGTCAACGGTTGCAACACGATGCAGGGCAGAATGGTCGGCGAATAGTCCTGCGGAATCTGCTGCCTGATCGCCTGGATGCGCTGATCGATATCCGCGGCCAGGGCGTCGGCCTGGGGCTGGTGACCGGTTAGGCGGCCGATGCTGCGGATGGTGGTCAGGGTCTGGACGACAGAATGGGCCTCGATCACAAAGGTTGCAATCCCCAGGTTGTCCAACTGGGCAATCAGGGCCGGGCTGTTCATGGCCGCGCTGGCGATGACCAGGTCCGGTTGATAGCGGAGAATGTTTTCCAGGCCTGGATCGGCATAGCTGCCGACACTGGGCAGCAAGGCTGCTTGTGGCGGGTAGGTGCAGTAATCGGTGACCGCGACAATTTGCCGGTCCGCCTGAATGGCAAAGAGGATTTCGGTGACGCTGGGAACCAGGGAGACGATGTGCGCGGGCGAATCCGGGATCTTGACCTGGCGCCCGACGGCGTCGACAACGGTTGCTGCCCTCAAGGGGCTGGCGGTGACCATGAGCAACAGGCAGAAGGTCAACAATATTTGCTGCATAGAGGATGTCCCAAGGCCCGGAGGACGGCTGTCCTCCGGGCTGAGCTGATAAATGGATCAGAAGTCGAGTTTGACTCCGGCATAAGCGGAAATTCCTGCCGTACCGTAGCCGGCAACCTCTTCATAATCCTCATCGAACAGGTTGTCAACTCTGGCGAACACTTTCAGGTTGGGTCGGTATTGATAGGATCCGGCGAGATTGACCAGGGTGTAGTCATCCAGGGTCTCTGAACCGTCTTCGCGATCGCTGGCATAGAGAGTACTTAGATTCACCGTGACTTTGTCAACAGGGTAGACATTTATGTCAACATTGGCCTTGTGCAGGGGCCGACGGTCCAGTCGTTTGCCATCGGCATTTTTAGTATCGGTATAGGTATAACCGATTTTCATGTCGAAGTACTCGCAAGGAAACCATTCCAGACTGGACTCGATCCCGCGGGCTTTGAGTTTGGCGATATTTCCGTAGGTGGAGGTGAGGTTGTTATAATCGATGTAATCGTCGATATCATTATAAAAATAGGAGATATTGACGATCAGACTGCTGTCGAGAAAGCTCTGCTCCAGCCCGGCATCCCAACCGAAACTTTTTTCTGCATCCAGGTCTTTGTTGCCGTAGGTCGAATAGAGATGAAACAGGGTCGGGGCTTTAAAGCCAGTTCCCATTGAGCCTTTCAGGCGGGTATTGGTGGCAGCAATGTGGTAAGTCGGAGCCACCCGCCAGGTGGTCTGGCCGCCGAATTCGGCATGATGGTCATAGCGCACCCCGAGGGCGGTCGAGAATGCCCCGGCGGTCAATTGCTCCTGTACATAGACGGCGTTGGTTCGGGAATTGCCGTCCGCGGCGTCGGTGGAGGGATAAACGGGATCGGCAGAACCATCGTAATAGTAATCGAAGCGTTCGTTTTCGGTTTCGGCACCGAAGATCAGCGTATGCATGGCATTGACCCGAAAGGTGTTCTGCAGGTCGAATTTGGTCAGGGTGCCGTTGTATTCCGAATCGGCGTATTCTTCGTCGTAGTTGCGCTTGGTGCGGGAAATGGCGCTGCCGATTGTGGTTTTCCAGCGCTCATTCAGGAACGAGAAGGTGCCTTCAACACGGGCCATCTTTTCATCGACATCCTGCACGTTATCACCGTCAACCGGGATATAGCCGCCCGCAGCCAAGTCGTAGGCCGAAGAATCGTAGTCGTAGCTGGCTTCGGTTGAGCGCAGGATGATATTCCATTGCACCGCTTGGCTGGGGGTAATGCCAAGACGAAAGGATGCCGAGGTGTTGCCATAGCCGTCCGCTTCGGAATTGCCGTCTTTCTCATTGGCCGAGGAAAAGCCATCCATATCGGTTCTGGAAATGTAAAAGGCTGCCGAGGTGTTATCGCTACCGGCGGAAAAACCCGCCTTCTCAGTAAAGGTCCGATAGGAGCCGCCTTCGGCGGAGGCGTAGCCGCTCGGTTGCTTGGTTCCTTGTTTGGTGATGATATTGATAACCCCGCCGATGGCATCGGAGCCGTAGAGCACGCTTTGCGCACCGCGCACAACTTCAATCCGTTCGATATCGTTGGTGCTCAGATTGGCGATGTCTGCTCCGCCGAACCCGGCGATATCCCGAAATTCGACCCCATCGATCATGACCAGGGTGTGTTTGGTGTCGGTGCCGCGCAGATAGATGGAAACCGTGCCGCCGGTGTTGCCGGTCTGGACGATATTGACGCCGGGAATGTCACGCAGGACATCCAGCACCTGGGTCTGCTGCTTTTGCTCGATTTCGTCAGCGGTGACCACGGTCACGGAGCTGCCCAGCTGGCTTAAGGGGGTGGCGGTGCGGGTGGCGGTGACCACCACCGGGTCGAGCAGCAGAGGGGCCGCCTGCAACGGTCCGGCGACCAGGAGCAGGGAGAATAAGGCCAGTAAGGTGTTGCGCATCGTTTGGTTCCTCCTGTTGTCCCCCGGAAGCTTGGAACGGGTACAAAAAAACCCGCCACCTTGAACTAGGTGCGGGAGATTCCGTATTTGTAACCGCGCGAGTTCAAGCTCCCATACCCGGGGAGATGAAAGTCAATGGCTTCCTGCAACGTCATCTGGCAGTTTGCAGGTCGCCCCTGTTTCACGGCAGGTCTTCTGGCTTACGAGCTTTCGGCGGCAAACAGCCGGCGAAGAGTCAGGCGGCCTTCCCAGTGGTTGACCAGTGGCATATCGTCTGACGAGGCTCGATTACAGCGGCGGGTCCGTGGGGGAATTGCACCCCTCTTCCCATCTGTTCGCTTCAACGCGGACAGGCCTTGCGGCACCGGTGAAACAATTCAATTGTGATGCTGCTTATAGAAAATCGCCGGAGTGATGTCAAGTCTATTGAAATGGGAGCTTTTTAAAGCTAAGAAGCAGAGACACGGTTCTCAAGCGGGTCAAAACATGATACCAATGATAGCCCGCACTAAGTGACTTCAATTCTGTTCAATATATAACGCGCAAGGACACCAAAATGAGTTTTGCTGATATCGGCCTGCAGGTGCCGAAAATCCTGCTGCCCGGCAAGGGGATCGACATGCAGAGCTGGGCGGTAATCGCCTGTGATCAATATACCTCGGACCCGAGCTACTGGCTGCGTCTGGCGGAACAGGTCGCGGAGCGGCCCTCGACCCTCAAGCTGATCTTTCCTGAAGTCTATCTGGAAGATCAGGACGCTGAGCAGCGGATTGCCGCAATCAACCGGACCATGGAGCAATACCTGGCTGACGGTAGCCTGGCAGAGCAGCCGGCCGGATTTGTCCTGGTCGATCGCAAAACCGCCGAAGTCCCCTCACGCAAGGGACTGATCGTGGCTCTGGACCTGGAATGCTACGATTATCGCAAAGGCGCCGACAGTCTGATCCGGGCCACGGAAGGTACCATCCTTGACCGTCTGCCGCCGCGGATTCGGGTGCGCGAGAACGCTCCAATCGAGTTGCCGCACATCATGGTCTTGATCGACGATCCGCAACGCACGGTGATCGAACCGTTGGGTGACGAGAATCTCGAAACCCTTTACGATTTCGATCTGCTGGAGAACGGCGGCCACCTCAGGGGCTACCGGGTGGATCAGCCGGAGTTGCTCCGGCAGGTGGCCGAGGCGCTTGCGCAACTGGCCGACCCGACCGCGTACCGTGAAAAATACGCGACTGATGGCAAGGTCATGCTTTACGCTATGGGCGACGGTAATCACTCGTTCGCCACAGCCAAAGCGATCTGGGAAAAATTGAAAGAAGAAGCCGATGACCCCCAGCAGGTTATGGATCACCCCGCCCGTTACGCTTTGGTGGAACTGGTCAATGTCCATGATCCGGGGCTCGAATTTGAAGCGATCCACCGGGTTCTGTTTAATGTCAACTGTGTTCATATCAAGCAGCAGATGGAGGAGTTTTTCGCAGCCCGCAACACCCCGTTCAGCTTCGAAGTCTGCACGGATCTGGCCGAAGCGCAGGAGATCGCGGCGGAGAACAGTACTATCATGCATTCATTTGCTGTGATCCTGGGCGGAAGGTTTGGCGTCTGCTCGGTGGAAAAGCCGGAATTCACTCTGGCCGTTGCCACGCTGCAGGCGTTTCTCGACCATTATCTTGATAACCATCCGGGCACGCGCATCGATTATATTCACGGTGAAAAGAGCGTGACCGAGCTCGGCAGCAAAATCGGCTGTGTCGGCTTCTACCTGCCAGCGCTTGCCAAAAGCGACTTGTTCAAGACCATCGTGCACGATGGAGCTTTGCCACGGAAAACATTTTCCATGGGCGAAGCCGATGAAAAGCGTTTTTACCTGGAATGCCGGCGGATCAGATAACCGGCTCTCCTCCAGGACGACAAGATGTGAAATCCCCTCCAGCTCCCCTTTGCCAAAGGGGGACCGAGGGGGATTCCCGTTGCGCCTGCTTTACCGCTTGGAAACGGCCGGAAGACAAAGGATATGTTCGTGAGCAATCTAGATATTGTTTTCGATGTCGGCAAGGTGTTAATCGATTATGATTTTGAGCGGTTGTTCCGGTTGCTGAACCAACACGGCGCCGGAATCGAAAATGAAGAGGATTTTGCCCGGAGGGTCGATCTGATCGGCTATGAACAGGGCAAATTCAGCGACGCTGATTTTATTTCCCGGCTTAACGGCCTCTTGCTCCGGCCGCTTCCGGCCACAGCAGTGACCGCGGCCTGGAACGATCTGTTTACTCCGATTACGCCGATGCTTGACCTGGCCAGGGATTTGAAAAACAGGTGCGGGGTGTTTCTGCTCTCCAATACCAGTGGCCTGCACTGGCAGCACCTGCGCCGGGTCTACCGGCTCGATGAGGTCTGCCACGACCTGTTCGCCTCTTACCAGGTCGGGCTGATGAAGCCGGCGGCAGAAATATACCGCACTGCGGAGACCCGGTTCGGTCTGGACCCGGCCAGGACCCTGTTCGTGGACGACAAACTGGAGAATGTCGCCGGAGCGCTGGCCTGTGGTTGGCAGGGCTTTTGCCATGAAACGCCGCAACAATCCCGCCAGCATATCGAGCATCTGCTGGCCGGACATGCTTGAAGAGCGCCTGCCGCCGGTTGCCGGCAGTTACCTGTTGTGGTTTTTTCTCGCCCGGCGCCAGGCAATTGCAGTCGGGCGGCTCGGTACCCTTGAGTTTAAACGCGGCTGGTACGGTTACTGCGGCAGTGCCTACGGCCCCGGCGGCCTGAAAGCGCGCCTCGGGCATCATCTGCGAGATGCCGCCCGGCCGCACTGGCACATCGATTATTTCAAAGCAAAGGCGTCCCTGCGGTTGATCTGGCTGGAGAAAAATGTGCACAGGGAGCACCTGTGGAGCCGGTTGCTGGAGCAGCTGCCCGGTTTTTCTTTCCCCTGTCCCGGTTTCGGTGCCAGTGATTGCGCCTGTGTCAGCCATTTGCTCTACTGCCCGGCCCGAGCCGGACTCCAGGCCGCGGCAACCGAGCTCACTGCCATCGGCACGTTAACCCGGCTGCGGCTGCCATGAACCGCGGCAAACCAAGGTGAACAGGTTGCAGCATTGCCTATGAATTCTTTTTATCTGTTGATTGATCGGTTCCTGCCCCGGCGGCTGCAGGTGAAGCTGAGTCTGCTGGTGACGACTTTGCTGATCGTGTTGGTCAGCCTGATTGGTGCGATATTCTCCAGTTTTTCCGAAGACCTGTTGCGGGAGCAGATCGGCCAGAAAGCCCTTGAGGTGGCCCACTCCGTGGCTTTGAACCCCTTGGTCCGTTATGGCATCCTGGCGCGCAATTCCGCTGAGCTGCAGCATTTCGCTGAAACTCTGCGCCAGGAAACAGCCGCCGAATATATCGTCATCGGTGATCGCAACGGGATCCGTTTTTCCCACCCCGACCCCGACAAGATCGGCAAACATTTTGTCGGTGGCGATCTGGGGCCGGCTCTGAATGAGGGGAAGTCCTACAGCTCGGCTGCGGTCGGCACTCTTGGCCCCTCACTGCGCGGGATCGCCCCGGTCTTCGACGGGGAGCACGAGATTATCGGCTTTGTCGCGGTCGGCTATCTGTTCAGCCGGATCGACGCCCAGATCCACACCAAGCAACATCAAATCCTCGGCTATGTGGCGATTGTCCTGGTCTTCGGGATTATTGGTGCAACACTCATCGCCGGCGGACTCAAGGCCGCTATTATGGGGCTGGAGATCCATGAGATCGGAGCCCTGTTCCATGAACGCAATGCCATTATCGGGGCGATTCGGGAAGGAATCATGGCGCTGGACGGCAAGGGAGTGCTGACCTACGTCAATGCTGCCGCGCGCAAGTATCTTGGTGAACAGTTCAAGGCGCCGATGCGTGGCAAGCTGCTCGCGGAGGTCTGCCCCGGCTCCGACCTGGTCAAGGTGTTGAGCACCGGTGAGCGGGTGCTCGACCGGGAATTGGTGATGGCCAAGCGGATCATGCTGGTCAATGTCCTGCCCCTGGATTACCCGGTTGCCGGGGTGGTGGTCAGCTTCCGTCCCAAAGACGAGTTGGACCGGCTGGCCAGGGAACTCTCCCATGTGCAGGAGTATTCTGAACTGCTGCGCGCGCAGACCCATGAATATTCCAACAAGATGCATACCATCGCCGGGTTGCTGCAGCTCGAGGCCTACCCCGAAGCACTTGACTTGGTGATCAACGAAGCGAGCGGTTACCAGGAACTGGTGCGCAATTTGGCCGAGTCAGTGCCGGATCCGGTGGTTGCCGGAGTGATTCTGGGGAAGTACAATCGGGCCTGTGAATTGAAGATCGAGCTCGAATTCGATCCGCAGAATTCCCTGGCCGACCTGCCGGCCGAGTTGGATCGGGAACGGCTGGTGACGGTCATCGGCAATCTGCTCGATAATGCTTTTGAAGCCGTGCGGGAACAGCCTGACAAGCGGCTGGTACGGCTGTATCTGACCGACCTGGGACCGGATCTGGTCATCGAGGTTGAAGATTCCGGGCCCGGAGTCGATGAGGACCTGGCCGGGTCCATTTTTGACAAGGGCGTGAGCACTAAACAGGGGCGGGGGCGGGGGACCGGCCTGGCCCTGGTGAAGCGCGCGGTCAGCGACCTGGACGGCCAGGTGACCTTTGCCGAAGGGGAACTCGGCGGGGCTTTGTTTACGGTCATTATCCCCAAACAACAGGGTGTGAAGCATGCCTGAGAACGCGATTCGTGTATTGATTGTCGAGGATGACGAACGGATTTCCGAACTCCATCAGCGTTTTGTCCAGAAATTGCCCGCTTTTGAAGTGATCGGCATCGCCAATCGGATTGCCGATGCCCGGGAAATGATTGAAATCCTGCAGCCCGACCTGATCCTGCTGGACCTGTTCTTCCCTGAAGGCAACGGCATGGACCTGCTGCGCCAGGTGCGCGCCGGGGAGCAGCCCTGTGATGTCATTCTGATTACCGCGGCCCGGGAAATCGGTTCCCTGCAGGAAGCTTTGCGCGGCGGGGTGTTCGACTATATTGTCAAACCCGTGCATCTGCCGCGGTTTCAGGAGGCGATGGAGAACTTCCGCAAATATTTTCTCCAATTGCAGTCGGGCGGAACCCTGGAACAGAAAGATGTCGACCGCCTGCTACGGGCACAGCTACCGCCGGAGAGGGTGCGCGGCGACATCCCCAAGGGGATCGATCCGTTGACCCTGAGCAAGGTGCGCAAGGTTTTCGAGGCCCCGGGTGTCGCTGATCTGAATGCCGAAGAGGTCGGCAAGGAGGTTGGCATCAGTCGCTCCACGGCCCGCCGCTATCTGGAATACCTGGTCACCGAAGGGTCACTTAAAGCCGATCTCATTTACGGCGTAGTGGGGCGGCCGGAGCGCCGCTATCTGCGCAACGGCTGAAACAGCTGCAATCCTGAAACTTCTCCCGGGCAATAAGAAACGCGCCCGTGTCGTTGCCAAGACACGGGCGCGTTTTTTGTACCAAACTCAGTCGGAAACAGGTTCCGTTCCAATCAGGGTCAGGATTCGACCTGCTGGGGCAGAACCAGATTGAGGATAACCCCGACCACGCCGGCCAGGCCGATGCCGCCCAGTTTGACCACGGCCAGATCAAAATTCATTCCGCCGATACCGAAGACCAGAATAATGGCGACCACAGCCAGGTTGCGCGGCTGCATCAGATCGGTGCCAGCCTGGACCAGGGTGTTGATGCCGATAACCGCGATGGCGCCGAACAGCAGGACCATGATGCCGCCCATGACCGGGACCGGAATGGTATTGAGAAAACCGCCCAGTTTGCCGATAAAGGCCAGCAAAATGGCGGAAATCGCAGCCCAGGTCATGATCGCCGGGTTAAAGGAACGGGTCAGCGCGACCGCCCCGGATACTTCCGAATAGGTGGTGTTGGGCGGTCCGCCGAGGAAGCCGGCCAGACTGGTGGCCAGGCCGTCGCCAAGTAGGGTGTTTTGAATACCCGGATCATCGACATAGTCCTTGCCGGTAATTCCGCTGATGGCAATGACGTCGCCGAAGTGTTCGATCGCCGGGGCAATGGCGACTGGGACAATGAACAGGATGGCTTCAAGGTTCCAGGTTGGGGCGGTGAAGTCCGGCACGGCAAACCAGGGCGCCTGGGCGACTTTCTGCATGGAAATCAGCGCTGGGGCCGTCCAGTTCTGCAGGGTCCCGGGATCGAAGGCTGCCTGGGCTGAGGCGGTAAACCCGCTGAAATCAAGGATCAGAGAGGTACCGTACCCGGCGGCAATGCCGCACAGAATCGGAATCAGCTTGAACATGCCGCGGCCCAGCAGGGAGACCATAATGGTCACCAGCAAGGCGACTCCGGCAATGATGTAAGCGGTTGTCTGGGGAACCAGCCAGGCGGAACCGTCGCCGGTTTGGCCGGAAGCCATATTTATTGCAACCGGGGCCAGCACCAGGCCGATGACCATGATGACCGGGCCGGTGACGATGGGCGGCAGCAGGCGATGCAGAATCCCCGAGCCGAAAATACGGACGATCAGGCTCATAATCGCATAGAGCAGCCCGGCGGCGACCAGGCCGCACATGGTCCCGGCGACCCCCCATTGGCCGACTCCATAGATGATCGGGGCGATGAAAGCGAAGCTGGAGGCCAGAAAAACCGGCACTTTGCCGCGGGTGATGACTTGGAACAGCAGGGTGCCCGCACCGGCGGTGAACAACGCAACATTGGCGTTAAGTCCGGTCAACAGAGGAACCAGCACCAGGGCGCCAAAAGCGACAAACAGCATCTGGGCGCCGAGCAGACAGTCTTTCAACCGAAAAATATAATCGGTCGGGGCTGGGGATTGATTCATTGGCGAGTCCTTTTCGCTAGGGTCGATGGGTTGCCTATTTGGTCCCGAAAATCTTGTCTCCGGCATCGCCGAGACCCGGGAGGATATAGCCGTTTTCGTTCAGACGTTCGTCAATGGATGCAACATAAATATCAACATCGGGATGGGCCTTCTCGATCTTCGCAATCCCCTCCGGAACCGCGACCAGGAACAGCCCACGGATACTGGTACAGCCGGCTTTTTTGAGCATTTCGATGCAGGCCAGCAGTGATCCGCCGGTGGCCAGCATCGGGTCGAGGATAAGGGCGGTCCGATCATCCATGCTGCTGGTCAGTTTCTGGAAATAAGCAACCGGTTCGAGGGTCTCTTCGTTACGGTACAGCCCGACCACACTGACCCTGGCGCTGGGAATCAGGTCGAGAACCCCGTCCATCATGCCCAACCCGGCGCGCAGGATCGGCACCACGGTGATCTTTTTGCCTTTAATCCGTTCCACTTCGACCGGGCCATTCCAGCCGATAATGGTCTCCGGTTCGGTCTCCAGGTCTTTGGTCGCCTCATAGGTCAGCAGGCGTGCCACTTCTGAAGCCAGTTCGCGGAAATCTTTGGTGCTGATGTCCTGCTGACGCATCAGCCCCAGTTTATGTCTAACCAGCGGGTGGTTCACTTCATAAACAGCCATGGGTTCTCCTTTTTAAATGGAAAGCAACAAACAATTCAACAGCGCAGAATAAAAGTATCGCCAGCGCGGGTCAAGAAGTTCGTGTCCCGGTTGTTGAATTCAAGGTGTTAATTTACTTTCTTTGTGCCCCGGAGGGTTCTGTTAATCGACAGGTCGGCCAAGGTGCCGGCTGCCAGACTCTGAAAACGTTCTTTCCTAAAGGGACTGAATTACGCTATAGTACGCGGCTGGCCTGGTGGGGGAAACGGTCTTTGGGTTTTCCGGCCGGCGCAAAAAAATATGACTAAGCAATGAAGGAAATAAACGTGAGTAAAGAGCTGCAGAAACAGATCGCCAAGCGGCGAACTTTCGGTATCATCAGTCACCCTGACGCCGGTAAAACCACCTTGACCGAAAAACTGCTGCTGTTCGGCGGTGCAATTCAGATGGCAGGAACTGTCAAAGCGCGCAAGTCCAACCGGCATGCGACCAGCGACTGGATGAGTATCGAGAAAGAGCGGGGGATCTCGGTATCGTCTTCGGTGATGAAGTTCGATTACCGTAACTTTGAAGTCAATCTTCTCGACACCCCGGGCCACCAGGATTTTTCCGAAGATACCTACCGGGTGCTGACCGCCGTGGATAGCGCCCTGATGGTGATTGACAGCGCCAAAGGGGTTGAGCCGCAGACCGAAAAATTGATGGAAGTCTGCCGGATGCGCAACACCCCAGTGCTCACTTTCATCAACAAGCTCGACCGGGAAGGTCTTTCTCCCCTGGATATCCTGGCCGATATCGAGGAAAAACTGCAGATTGAATGCGCCCCGTTGTCCTGGCCCATCGGCATGGGGAAACGCTTCAGGGGAGTTTACAACCTCTATCGCAAGGAATTGAATCTGTTCCGGCCGGGGACTGACGCCCGGGCCACCGAAACCGTCAAAATAGCCGATTTGAATGACCCCAAGCTGGATGAACTCCTCGGCAGCCAGGCCGCTGAGCTGCGCGAGGATATCGATCTGTTGGAAGGTGCCGCCAATCCCTTCAATCTGGACGATTATTTGTGCGCCAGCCAGACTCCGGTATTCTTCGGCAGCGCCATCAATAATTTCGGGGTCCAGGAGATGCTCGACGCTTTTGTCGAACTGGCTCCTGCTCCGGGCCCCCGGCAAACCCAGGAGCGACTGGTCAGCCCTGAAGAAGAGCAGTTCTCTGGATTCGTCTTTAAGATTCAGGCCAATATGGACCCGGCCCACCGTGATCGGATTGCTTTTCTGCGGATCTGCTCGGGCAAGTTCACTCGCGGGATGAAAGTCAGACATCATCGGATCGGCAAGGACGTGACCCTGGGCAACGCCACCATCTTCATGGCCCAGGATCGGGCGCATGTCGAAGAAGCCTTCCCAGGAGATATCATCGGCCTGCACAATCACGGCACCATCAAGATCGGTGATACCTTCAGCGACAAGGAGCCGCTCAAGTTCACCGGGATTCCCAACTTTGCTCCTGAGCATTTCCGCCGGGTACGGTTGAAGGATCCGTTGAAGTCGAAACAGCTGCAGAAAGGGCTGGTGCAATTGGCCGAAGAAGGGGCAGTGCAGGTTTTCAAGCCGGTGACCGGAGCGGAATTCATCCTTGGTGCCGTGGGGGTGCTGCAGTTCGACGTTACCATGGAACGGCTCAAGGCAGAATACAATGTTGCGGCCGTCTACGAAGGGGTCGATTATACCACCGCGCGCTGGGTGGCGTGTGACGACCGCAAACTGTTCGAAGAATTTCAAAAGAAAAATCAGGGTCAACTGGCCCATGATGCCGAAGGGCATCTGGCTTATCTTGCCGCCAGTGAGTGGCGTCTCGGGCACACCATGGAGCAGTGGGAGGGAGTTCACTTCCTCAAATCACGCGAGCACAGTTGAGCTGGAAGCGTTGAGAGAAATTGGGACCCGACCCACAATGCAATAGCGTTATGCTTGCCAAACTTTCGGAATGTTGTATCTGCTATTCGGCACAGCCCGTTGTGCAGTCAGGACGCCCGCTTATAATTGTGCGCTTCGCAAGCGATAAGGTCTTCAAAGCCTTTACGGTGTTGTGCTATATTTAATAGATATTAATAAACTGTTCCGTATGGGTTAAGCCTTGCAAGGTATTATTTGAATGGCGATATTAAGACGTGTCGGTTTCTTTCTCCTTTTGAATTGTCTGCTGTGGACGGGAACCGCCAGCTGTCAATCAACCCCGGACAAGTTTAAGGTTCTGGTCGTTTTAAGCTATGGGGCGGAATTTTCCTGGACCCACAAGATCCTCTCCCAACTTGAGCAAACCCTGGGTTCCTCTTGCGAGCTCCATTATTTTTATTTCCACACAATTACGGCTCCAGAACGGTTGCAAACCGAGGCCGCTGAAGCCTTTGCTCTGTATCGTCAACTGCAGCCGAACGGCGTAATTGCCGTTGATGATTCAGCGCAGGCTAATTTTGTGGTTCCTTACCTGAAAAATAGTGTTGCGACTCCGGTTATATTCTGTGGCGTCAATGAGGCGCTGGATCTCTACGGTTATCCCGCGACCAATGTCTCTGGTGTGCATAGCCAGCTCTTTCTTGAGGAAAGCCTTGCCTTAAGTCGTCAATTGGCTGGAGCGCTGACCTCTTTTGCGGTCATGACCACCGATAATCCACTGGCCGCCCTGTTCTATGCGCAAATTCTTCGCGAACATCCGGAAATGGCCAAACATATGGTCGCCTTTGAGACGCCACTGACATTGTCCGAGGCAGTCTCGACCGCTAAGGACCTGCATAACCGGGCGGATGCTTTGTTCCTGATTTCATTAAATGGGTTGACGGATGAAAATGGTCATCAGATCAAGGGCCAGGATGCCATCGCTGCTACGGTGGATGCTTTTGATAAACCCACTTTTTCTATCTTTTCATTTATCATTGAGGAGGGAGCCCTCAGCGGTGTGGTCAGCAGTATTGAAGAAGAAGTCAGACTGGCCGGTGACATGCTGTTGAAAGCAATGCGCGGAACGCCCATGGACCAGCTTTCCGTAACTCAGAACTATCGTGGTTATCGAATGATCAACGTTTCAACCCTGAAAAAACTTGGAATTCAGCCCGACCCTCTGGTGTTGCGCGGGGCCGAACTGGTGCGAACTCAATGAGTGAATTTTCTACTGTATTTTAAAGTGATAGGGGCCTTTGTTGAGTGAAGCTCTTTCGATCAAATCAAGATTAAAGCGATTTTTCCTGACCTTACTGGTCTCTTTTGGACTGATTGCGCTGGGGCTTTTTTACACTCTCTCAGGGGTTCGCGCAAATATTGACCGGATCGTCGAAGAGCGTCTGCAACAGGTGGTAAATAACTCGCATGACAGCCGCGATTTCGGATTGCTGAATTCCCGGTTGAAGGTTTTTTCGAAAACTTTTTATGGAGATGATGCTTTCCTGGAGATGGAAGGCCAGGCATTGCAAAACCGGTTTAGAGTCTTGCAGAGCCGGATCGAGGATGTCCGCACCGCCAGCTTACTACTGCAGTTGGAAAGAGCGTTTGATGAATATCTGCGCCATTGCCGCTGGGCCAATACGCTGCTGAATTGGCGTACTGATCAGGATGACGATATTAACGATCTGCTCGTCTTGATCCAAGAGGTCATTGCCGAGAAGACCATTGAGGTCGCTCTACAGGGAGGCGATGTCCATTATCTCGAACAGCTGATCCTGCTGATTTCCGGATATCGCGAAACCTTGCTGGAGATCGCCAAGCATAACGCTGAAGAAAACAAAGCCAAACTGCTGACCGGTAAGGTCGCTGATCTGCCGCCGGAAAATCAGGAACTGGTGCAGCTGAGGCTGCGCATGCAGACCCTGACGGCTTCGGAGCCACCAATCAACAAACTGGGCCATCACCTGCTCAGCAGGGTGCAATATTACCAATACCTGATGCGGCTTTATCAGCTGGAAATGATTCAGCTCGGTGAACAGGGGCGGCTTCTCGATAACCTGGCCGGGCAGATTCTGACTGCAATGGATGAATCGGACAAGCAGGCCGCAGCGGCAGCTATCAGCGCGCGCCAAGGCATCCGCTCTAATATCCATTTGTTGCTGACCTTGGCACTGAGTTTCCTGACCCTGTTGGCGGTCGCTTTCTGGCTCAGTCACCGGCGGCTATTCAAACAACATATTCAAGCCCCGATGGAGTTGGTCAGTGAGCGGCTCAAGGCGTTTCAGCAGGGGGATCACAGCAGCCCCATGCGGTTGGGACGGTCGGATGAGTGGAGTGAGATAGAAAGCATCTTCAACCGGATGCTGTCGGACCTCCGCAACAGTGTGTCGGCTTTGCGTGATTCAGAACAGCGCTATCGCGAGATTTTTACCAACTCCCTCGAAGCGATCTTTCGCATTTCAATTTCGGGAGAGGTGCTTGAAGTCAACCCTGCCGCGGTGAAGGTTTTTGGCTATATGTCGCGCGAAGAAGCATTGCTCAGCATTTCAGATATGGCGAGTCAGCACTATGCCGATCCGGCTGATCGCAGGGCCATGATTCGACAATTGTACCGGGATCAGAAACACCATAATTTTGAGTGTCGGCTGTTACGCAAAAATAAAGAGCCCTTCTGGGCCTCGGTCAGTAATCACCTGGTGCGCAACGAAAAAGGGGAAATTCTCTACATAGAGGGGGCGCTGCAGGATATCTCTCTGCGCAAGGCGGCGCAGGAGTCTTTAAGCAAGCTGCAGGCTTATCTGCAGAACATTATCGATTCCATGCCTTCGCTGTTGATCGGCATCGATGATGGGTTGAAGGTGACCTTGTGGAATCGCAGGGTAGAGCAGGAAAGCGGCCTCGCTGCGCAGAAAGCGATCGGAATGCCTTTGGCCGAAGCTTTTCAGCTGCTGGACCCGGATTGTTATCTCGCCAAACTGCGGGACACCCTGGCGACCAAACAACCGGCCCGGCTGCTGAAATTGGCAGGTCGCCGGACGACTGAAAAAGGCCAGCCGCGTTATTTTGATATGCTGATCTATCCCGTGTTGCTCAAGGAAGGGAGCGGCGGCATGATCCATCTGGATGACATCAGTGAACGGGTCCGCCTGGAAGAGATGATGGTCCGCTCGGAAAAAATGCAGTCGGTCGGCAGCCTGGCTTCGGGGCTGGCTCACGAAATCAACAATCCGCTGGCGGCTATTCTGCAGAATGTGCAGGTGCTCACTCATCGACTGTCGCCTGAACTGGATAAGAATCGCAAGGTTGCAGAAGAGTTGGGCACTTCCATCGAGTTGATTGCCGAGTACTGTGATTTGCGCGGCTGCAACAAAATGCTCCAGGCTATTGCGACTGCCGGGCAACGCGCGGCAAAGATCGTTGAAAATATGCAAAGCTTCAGCCGGCGCGGCGATTCAAGCTTTGTTTCCGGCTCCATGGCGGATCTGCTGGAGCGGACCCTGGAACTAGCCAGCAGCGACTATGACATGCGCTACCATTTCGCCTTTCATAAAATCCGCATCGTTAGGGAATACGAGGCCGTTCCCAATGTCTATTGTGAGCCGAGTCAGATCCAGCAGGTGATTTTGAGCCTGTTGAAGAATGCCGCCCAAGCGGTCAGTGGCCACAGCGATCCCCCCTGCATCAGTCTACGGATATTTGCTGCTGGAAAAGACCAGGTTTGCCTCCAGGTTGAGGACAATGGCCCGGGGATGGACAGTGAAACCGTCAGCAAGGTCTTCGATCCCTTTTACTCCACCCGTGAGGTCGGATCGGGAACCGGATTGGGGCTTTCGATCGCCTATTTTATCATCAGTCAGAACCATCAGGGACAGTTGAGCGTTGCGTCCGAGGTTGGCAAAGGGACCTGTTTTGATCTGGTTCTGAAAGCGGTCACCTGCTAAAATAACGCCACGTCGAAAGGTTCAACCAGGGACTCAGCCTGACCCGGACAATGATGCGCTTTTGGGCATTGCCGCCGGGCGGCTGCACTATCAGGCTGTTGAAAAAATCCATCCCTGGCCTTTTTCAAGCTCGGTGGGAAAAGTGAGATTTTTTTCTACCTTAAATTTCATTGATAGCTTTTGCTTTTTCTTTGTTCACGACGGTCGTAGCGGACAGCTGGTTTGCCGGTGCGGTCTGAATGACCGGCAGGGAGGTATCTATGAGCGTCATTGAGTGGAAAGAGGTTTATGCAACGGGAATCGTTGTGCTGGACAATGAACATCGGGGGCTGATACGGGAAATCAATCGCTTGTACCTGGCTCTGCGCGACAAGCAGGGTGATGAGATCCTTAATGACGTTCTGCTTATGCTGGAAACCTATACCCGGGAACATTTTCAGCACGAGGAAGCACTCTTGGCAGAATATCACTATCCTGCCCTTGCCGAACATCAACAGCTCCATGCCGAATTAATCCGTAGCGTAGGGGAGCTGAAACAACGGGCGACTCAGGGGAAGGAAGGTATGGCGCAGGAGCTTTTTCATTTTATGCGGACCTGGCTGTTCGACCATATCCTTGGTGTTGATAAATGCTACGGCCCTTTTTTGGAATCGCGTGGCGGGCGGTTTATCGAGTAAGGCACGGGGCCGAGCCGACCAGCGGTGCCAATGCGGGAGCCCGTCCAGTCGATGGTGCCCCGGCCTGGCCATTTTGGCGGGTCGCCGGGGGAGGACTGAGAGGGTGGGCGGTTGTTTTGATGACAACCGCTTTTTTGTTAATTCTTGCAGAAGCGCGGGCTTTTTGGCGATAATCACCCCCTTCCTGTCTTATTTTTGACGAAATGAGGATGCCGATGAAAAAACAAACCAGGACTGCAATCAATAAATTATTGGCGACCGACCGGGCGCAGGATGACGTTTGTGTCAAAGGCTGGGTTCGTTCGACCCGGCGCGGTAAGGGGGTCGCTTTTATCACCCTGAACGACGGCAGTTGTTTTGCTTCGCTGCAATTGGTCCTGTCGCCCGAGACAGCTGATTTTGAAACAGTTTCGCGAGTCGGGACCGGCGCCTGCCTGGCCGCTCGCGGGGCCTTGGTCGCATCGCCGGCTGCTGGACAGAGCTGGGAACTTCATGCTCGGGAAGTCGAGGTGATCGGCGCGGCCGATGATACTTACCCGCTGCAGAAAAAACGCCACAGTTTCGAATATCTGCGTTCCATCGCCCATCTGCGTCCCCGCTCCAACACCTTTGGCGCGGTGTTTCGCATGCGCAGCCGGCTGGCTTTTGCCGTACACCAGTTTTTTCAACAACGCGGCTTTGTTTATGTCCAAACTCCGATCATCACCGCCAACGATTGCGAAGGGGCGGGGGAGATGTTCCGGGTCACTACCCTTGATCCGCAGAGCCCGCCACAAACCGAGGGCAAAGTCGACTGGAACAAAGACTTCTTCGGTGAACGGACCGGTTTGACGGTTAGCGGGCAATTGCAGGGGGAGCTGTTCGCCACAGCCTTTTCCGATATCTATACTTTTGGTCCGACCTTCCGTGCCGAAAACTCCAATACCAGCCGACATGCGGCCGAGTTCTGGATGATTGAGCCGGAGATTGCCTTTGCGGATCTGCAGGACGACTGCCGCCTGGGGGAAGATTTTCTGCGCTACCTGGTGACCTTTGCCTTGGAAAACTGTGCTGAAGACCTGGATTTCTTTGATCAGCGCGTTGAAAAAGGGCTGCTTGACAAGCTTGAATCCCTGGCCAAGGCCGAATTTAAAACCCTGCCCTATAGCGAAGCCGTTGACTTGTTGTTGAAGTCCGGACAGGACTTTGATTTTCCAGTGGCCTGGGGGAATGACCTGCAGTCAGAGCATGAGCGGTTTCTGACCGAAAAGATCTTTTCCGGTCCGGTTTTTGTGACCGATTATCCCAAGCAGATCAAGGCGTTTTACATGCGCCTGAATGATGATGACCGAACTGTCGCCGCCATGGACTTGCTGGTGCCAAGGGTCGGCGAAATTATCGGTGGCAGCCAGCGTGAGGAGCGTTTGGATGTTCTCGAAAAACGGATGATCGAATCGGGTATCGCCCCGCAGGATCTGGACTGGTATCTGGATATCCGGCGCTGGGGGACTTGTCCCCATGCCGGTTTCGGCCTCGGCTTCGAGCGGTTGTTGATGTATTTGACCGGGATGGAAAATATTCGTGACGTCATTCCTTTCCCGCGGACACCTGGGCATGCAAGGTTTTAGGGCAAGGTTTCCGGCAGCCTGCCTGCTGCTGATTTTGTTGCTGGGATGCTGGTGCACGGCGGCTCTGGCAGAAGAAGAGCAGGGGAGCGCCGACCGACCGGTTCGGCTCGGTGGCGACTACAATTATCCCCCTTATGAATACCTGGATGCGGACGGTTTGCCGACCGGTTATAACGTCGAACTCAGTCAGTCCATCGCCCGGGTCATGGGGATGGAAATCAATATCCAGCTTGGCTCCTGGGCGGAGATGCGCAAGGCGCTCGAGAACGGAGAGGTCGATCTGCTGATGGGGATGGCGCATAGCTCCGGCCGTCAGGACGAAGTCGATTTTTCCATCCCTCATGCCCGGGTCCACCAGTCGATCTGGGTCAGGAAAGGCAACGTCACCATCCGTAACGTCAAGGACCTGACCGGCAAGGAAGTGATCGTCATGAAGGGGAGTGTGATGCACGACTTCATGATCGATAATGAGATTCCGGCCAACCTGTTCATGGTCCAGACGCTGGCCGACGCCCTGAAATTGCTGGCAACCGGGCATCATGATTGTGCCCTGGTGGCAAAATTGCCTGGAGAATATATCATCAGTGAACTGAAACTGGATAATATTTTCCCCATTGCCCGTCCTTTGGTGGCCCAGGATTACGGCTTCGCCGTTAAAAAAGGCAATCAGGAAAAACTGGCTCGCTTCAATGAAGGACTTGCGTTACTGAAAAAATCAGGGGAATACCGGCGCATCCGGGAAAAATGGCTCGGCGTGCTCCAGCCGGAGCAGATCCCCTGGAGCAGCATCATTCGTTACGGTGCGGTCATCTTTGGCCCGTTGTTGCTGGTGTTGACAGTATTTGTGCTCTGGTCCCGCACGCTCCAGAAGCAGGTGGCTTTGCGCACCGAGGAGCTGGAACGGGAGGTTGCCGAACGTAAGCGCGCCGCCGAAGAGCTGCAGGTGCGGCAGAAACAGCTGCTCCATGCGGATAAGATGACCTCGCTGGGGATTCTGGTCGCCGGGGTCGCCCATGAGATCAACAATCCGAACGGGTTGATTCAGTTGAGCCTGCCCCAGTTGAACAAGGCCTATCGGGATATGGAACCGATTCTGGATTCCTATCACGAACAGAACGGCGAATTCAAGCTCGGCTGGTTTCCCTACTCGCGGATGAAGGAAGAAATTCCTAAAATACTTCATGAAATGCTCGACAGTTCCAACCGGATCAAGCGGATTGTCGAGGATCTCAAGGATTTTGCCCGGCGCAACGATTCCGGCCTGGATGATAAAGTCGATCTGAACGAGGTCACCCGTTCCGCCCTGCGCCTGATGGACAACGCTCTGCGCAAGGCAACCAATCATTTCAAGGTGGATTACGGCGTATCCTTACCCCATTTTCGGGGAAACGGTCATCGTATCGAGCAGGTGATTGTCAACTTGGTGCTCAACGCCTGTCAGGCCTTAACCTCCAAGGAGCAGGCGATTGTGCTACGCACCTATGCTCTCAAGCAGGCCGGTATGGTTACTCTGGAAGTTCGTGACGAGGGGTGCGGGATCGATGCGGATACCCTGGAACGGATGACCGATCCGTTCTTTACCACTAAGCGGGAAAGCGGAGGGACCGGCCTGGGCCTGTCGGTCTCGGATGGGATCATCAAAGATCACCAGGGGCAGATGGAATTTGTTTCCAAACCCGGGGAAGGGCTGCGGGTGAGAGTTCTTCTGCCGATTTACAGGGAAGGGGACAATGATGGATAAAAAACTCTACCCGGCCTTCGGTGTGCTGCTGGTCGATGACGAACTGCCCTGGCTGCGCAGCCTGAGCATGACCCTGGAAGGCCCCGGTGGCATCACCAACCTGCAGCAGTGCCATGACAGCCGGCAGGTCATGAGTCTGCTGGAAGACCACGATATCGGCCTGGTGTTGCTTGATCTGACCATGCCGTATCGCTCCGGGGAAGAATTGCTGGAGCAGATCGTGACCGAACATCCGCAAGTCCGGGTGATCATTCTCAGTGGCATGAATCAGCTTGAGACCGCGGTGAACTGCATGCGCCTGGGAGCCTTCGATTATTTCGTCAAAACAGTTGATGAAGAACGTTTGGTGGACGGGGTCAGGCGGGCGATTCGCATGGTTGAACTGGAACAGGAAAACCAGGCCATGCGGCGGCGCTTTTTTGCCAATCAGCTCGACTCGCCGGAAGCTTTTTCCCCGATTGTGACCGATAATCCGGGCATGCGCGCCTGCTTTCAATATCTGGAAGCGGTGGCGCCCAGTTCCCAGCCGATTCTGATTACCGGTGAGAGCGGCGTCGGTAAAGAGCTGATTGCCCGGGCCGTACATGAGCTCAGCTGTAATGGGGGCACGCTGGTGTCGGTCAATGTGGCCGGCCTGGACGACAACGTCTTTGCCGATACCCTGTTCGGGCATGTGCGCGGAGCTTTTACCGGTGCGGAAGGGGCACGCAAAGGGATGATCGAACAGGCCGCGGAAGGGACCCTGTTTCTCGATGAAATCGGCGATCTCAGCTTTGCCTCCCAGGTCAAGCTGTTGCGGCTGCTGCAGGACGGTGAATATTATCCCCTCGGCAGCGACCTGCCCAAGCAGATGACGGCCCGGGTGATTGTTGCCACCCATGCCGATCTCGAAGCCAAAATGGCTGCCGGTGAGTTTCGGCGGGATCTCTATTACCGGCTGATTTCTCACCATGTACATCTACCGCCGCTACGTGAGCGCAAGGATGATCTGCCGTTGCTGCTCGATCATTTTCTGGACCGGGCGGCCGCGAAGCTCGGCAAAAAGAAACCGACCCCGCCCAAAGAGTTGGTCGTATTGCTGTCGACCTACAATTTTCCGGGTAATGTCCGCGAGCTGGAGGCCATGGTTTACGACGCCGTCAGCATTCACAATGCCAAAACCCTCTCCATGAAGAGTTTTCTGGACCGTATCGGCCAGCATCATGAGCTACCGGCCCTGACCAAAGACTCGGACTCAAGAAATCCGTTTGTTGCTCTGGATGAACTGCCCTCCCTGCAGCAGGCCGGGCAATTGCTGGTTGACGAAGCGATGCAGCGTTCCGCCGGTAACCAGACCATCGCCGCCCGGCTGCTCGGCATTTCCCAGCCCGCCCTCAGTAAGCGCCTGCGTCAGGATCGCCATTAGCATCCCGTGTGGTTAGTTCTCTGCCCCAGTTTCGGACCTTTTTGCTTCGGTCTACGTTCTGCCATCTCGGTTTAGCCCAAGCTAGGCCTGCGGTGACACGCCTTGACCGCAATGAAAATGACTCAAAATTAATACAAATAACTAACCGAACGGGACACTGGCAGGTTCCATCCCTGGCTCTTTTTAAGCTTGGTGGGAAAAAGTGTGATTTTTTCCACCTTACTAAATCGATGCCTGACCAAGCCATCATTGATTTTGATCGCCCGTCCATGGGCTCGGCAGGCTGGTTTTCAACAACCTGCTCGCAGAATATTGGAAAATTCAGTCAAGACGAGGCCAGCTTTTTTCGTCGGCCACCTAAACACCTATAACCAGGGTTATAATTATTCTTTTGATTATAAACGTGTAAGTTGTTGAATTGTCATGGGAAAATTGGCTTTTGTGGCGCTGGGCTGAAATTGGTTATATGGTTTTCTCTGGTGCCGGTACTGGCTTTTTTAAACTTTTCTCCACTATTTCAAGTGGTTGCTGATTTAATGAGTTCTGGTATTGAACTTGCTCTAGGTAATAACTACGCTAAAATTAATGAGTTCATGACCGGGTCTGCCTTTCCAAGGGGGAGACAAAACAAAATTATTTCAGAGGAGGAGTATTGATGAAAAAGTTTTTCATGCTTTTGTTGGCGTTTGCTGTGGCAGCCAGTTTCGTTCCCGTGAGTCAGGCTGAAGCAGAGAACCAATTCGTAACGATCGGTACCGGTGGTGTGACGGGCGTTTACTACCCGACCGGTGGTGCCATCTGTCGGCTGGTCAACAAGACCAGAAAAGAACATGGTATTCGCTGCTCTGTTGAAAGTACCGGCGGCTCGGTTTATAACCTGAACGCCATTGCCAACGGTGAACTGGATATGGGCGTGGCTCAGTCCGACTGGCAGTATCACGCCTACCATGGCACCAGCAAGTTTGCCGATGCCGGCGCCAATAAAGATCTCCGCGCCGTGTTCTCGGTTCACCCCGAACCCTTTACTGTGGTCGCTCGTGCCGATTCCGGCATCAAAAACTTCCAGGATCTCAAAGGCAAGCGCGTCAACATCGGTAACCCCGGTTCCGGTCAGCGCGGTACTATGGAAATAGTCATGAAGGCTCTGGGATGGACCAATGATGATTTCAAGTTGGCTTCTGAGCTGAAGTCGGCCGAGCAGTCCGCCGCCCTGTGTGACAACAAAATCGATGCCATGGTTTTCACCGTCGGTCACCCGAGTGGGTCCATCAAGGAAGCAACAACTTCCTGTGATTCCGTTATCGTTAACGTGACCGGCCCGGCCATCGACAAGCTGGTTAAAGAGAATGCCTACTACCGCTATGCCACCATCCCCGGCGGGATGTACCGTGGGACTGATGAAGACGCTAAAACCTTCGGTGTTGGTGCTACCTTTGTCTCCTCAGCCAAAGTTCCGGAAGATGTCATCTATAATGTCGTCAAAGCGGTTTTTGAAAACTTTGATGATTTCAAAAAACTGCATCCGGCTTTCGCCAACCTGAAAAAAGAAGAGATGATCAAGGACGGCCTGTCCGCTCCACTGCATGCCGGTGCTGTCAAGTACTATAAAGAAGCCGGGTTGATGTAAGATCATGTTTGTCTGATCAAAAAAAATGCACCGCAGGGGCGGTGCATTTTTTTTCTGCTGAGATGTCGTGAGAATATGCGTACCTGAATATGTCGGCTGACGAGGTGAAATGACCAATCGGACTGGAACCCCTGCATTCATATTCGTGAAGGATTCATTGTTATGGCCAAAGAGAAAGAAACCAAAATCACTTTAGAAAACCCCGAGGCGATTGTCGAAGCGGAGTCTGGTGCACGTAACCCAAGCGGAGCCATTCCCAAGAAAGTGCTCTTTTACGTGCCTCTGGCCTGGACACTGTTCCAGCTCTGGTATGCTTCACCCTTACCGTTTTTGCTCAATGTTTTTGTCCTCAATGATACCGAGGCGCGGGCAATTCACCTGGCTTTTGCGATTTTTCTTTCTTTTACCGCTTTTCCGACCTTCAAGCGGTCTCCGACCAAATATATTCCGGTGCAGGATTGGGTGCTCGGGTTGATCGGCGCTTTTTGTGCGGCTTACCTGTTCATCTTTTATTCTGCGCTGGCGGATCGCCCCGGTAACCCGAACACCCTGGACCTGGTGGTGGCGGTATGTGGTCTGATCCTGTTGCTGGAGTCGACCCGCCGGGCCTTGGGGCCGCCGCTCATGGTGGTTGCCACGATCTTTATCCTCTATACCTTTGGCGGCCAGTACATGCCCGATGTTATTGCCCATAAAGGGGCCAGCCTGGCTAAGGGAATGTCCCATTACTGGCTCGGCACGGAAGGGGTTTTCGGGGTTGCGCTGGGGGTTTCCTCCGGCATGGTGTTCATGTTCGTCCTGTTTGGTGCACTCCTTGAAGCCGCCGGCGCGGGCAATTATTTTATCCGCACCGCCTTTGCGGCTCTGGGTCACCTGAGAGGCGGCCCGGCCAAGGCTGCCGTCGTTTCTTCCGGCCTGACCGGGTTGGTGTCCGGTTCGTCCATAGCCAACGTCGTGACCACCGGCACTTTTACCATCCCATTGATGAAGAAGGTTGGGTTTAAGGCCGAAAAGGCCGGTGCCATCGAGGTTGCCTGCTCTACCAACGGGCAGCTGATGCCGCCGGTTATGGGGGCCGCCGCCTTCCTGATGGTGGAGTATGTCGGGATCAGTTATATCGAAGTCATCAAGCATGCCTTTCTGCCAGCTATTATCTCTTATATCGCTCTGGTTTATATCGTTCACCTGGAAGCTTGTAAGATGGGTCTGGAGGGAATGGAGAAGGTCATTACCAAGACCATGTCCCAGCGGATCCTTTCTTTTGTCCTGACCATCCTGACTCTGATCATCATTGGCGGGGTGACTTACTTCGGACTGGGCTGGATTAAAGGGGTGGCCGGTTCGGCGACTATCTATATCGTCTCGGTCTTGCTGGTGGTCGCCTACCTGTTTCTGCTCTGGGTGGCCTGCCGGGTTCCGGAGCTGGAGCTGACCACCGAAATCAACGAATTGCCGCCGCTGGGACCCACGGCGCAGGCCGGTTATTATTTCCTGTTGCCGGTGGTGGTGCTGATGTGGTGTCTGACCGTTGAACGGCTGTCGCCGGCGCTGTCCGCTTACTGGGCGACGGTGCTGATGATTTTTATACTGCTCACTCAGCGCCCTTTAAAAGGGGTTCTGCGTAAAATGAGCGGCGAAGAATTTTCCTTCAAGGCGGGTTGTGTCGATTTGATCCAGGGCATGGTTGCCGGCGCGCGCAATATGATCGGCATCGGGGTCGCCACGGCTGCCGCCGGCATCGTGGTCGGAACCGTCACCCTGACCGGCATCGGCCTGGTTATGACCGAGTTCGTCGAATTCATTTCCGGCGGTAATCTGATGCTGATCCTGCTCTTTACCGCGGTGATCAGCCTGCTGCTCGGGATGGGGTTGCCGACCACCGCCAACTATATCGTGGTCTCAACCTTGATGGCTCCGGTCATTGTCGATCTCGGCGCTCAGAACGGCCTGATCGTGCCGCTGATCGCAGTGCACCTGTTCGTGTTCTACTTCGGGATTCTGGCCGATGATACCCCGCCGGTCGGCCTGGCGGCATTTGCGGCAGCTGGAATCTCCGGCGGCGACCCGATCAAGACCGGCATCCAGGGGTTCATGTACGATATCCGGACCGCGATTCTGCCCTTTATGTTTATCTTCAACACTCAGTTGCTGATGATGGGAATTGATCACTGGTACCACCTGCTGGTGACGATCGTTGCAGCTGTTTTCGCTATGCTCGCCTTTGCCGCAGGGACCCAGGGGTATTTACTGGTCAAATGTCGGCTCTGGGAGACCGTTGCTTTGTTGCTGATCGCCCTGTTGCTATTCCGGCCCGGCATTGTCTGGGATGAAATTTATCCGCCACTGATTGAAGAGCCTCCGTCCCAGCTTGAGAGCTGGGTGGCTGATGAAGATCCCGGCTCGCCGCTGCGTCTGACCCTTAAGGGCGAAAAGATGAACGGCAAGGAATTCACCAAAGTCATCATGTTGACTGTTGGAGACGAGCCCACCGGTGCGGAACGATTGGCCGGGATTGGTTTTGAAACGCGCGAGGAAGAAGGCAAGGTCTTTATTGACAATGTGGTCTTTTCGAGCGCCGCTGAAAAAGCCGGGGTCGATTTCGACCAGGAGGTTTTGAACATCCAGGTCGCAACACACCGGCCGCCGAAAGAGATGGTCTATATCCCGACCGCAATGCTCTACGGCCTGCTCTGGTTTATTCAGTCCCGGAGAAGAAAAAAACAACAGTCCGTCCCCGTTCCTGCCTGAATTATATGCGGGCAGCAGGCCACTTTTGTCGTTCAGCTGATATTCTAGAGAGAAAAGGTGGTTCCAGGAAACAGATGAGAACCAAGGAGTCCGTCATGAGTATTCAAATCAAGAAAATTCTGGTTGCGAAGGATTTGAGCAAGGAATCTTCACGAGTGATCCGTTATGCACTGGAGCTGGCTTGTAAATTCCATGCCCAGGTCTATGTGCTGCATGTCATGCCGACTGTCGATGCCGCAGTGCTGAATTATGTCGCCCTTTCCATGGGCGCGGACAAGCTGGCCAAGCTCAATAAGGAGAATGAGGCTGAGCTTGCCAGCCAGACCAGAGAGCAACTGCAGCAGATCATCCAGCAGGAGACTGAGCTGATGGCCGAGGAGGTGGTTCATCCCCCGAAAATCGAAGTGCACCACGGGGAACCGACCTCGATGATTTTAAGCGTGGCCGATCGGCTTGAGGTCGATATGATTATTTTGGGCAGTCATAGCAAGGGCCGGCTTCACTATGCCTTCTTGGGGAGTGTCGCAGAGAAAGTTCTGCGCAAAAGCCACCGGACCGTGGTCATTGTTCCCCCCAATATCGGATCCTGACCAGGCCAGCGAGTGCTGATCTCACCGCCCGGGCTTGGGTCCGGAATCAATATCTGTTTTTTGAAAGCACCTGATGGATTCAGGTGCTTTTTTATTAATTCCAGGACACTCGTTCAGAACTATGAACTATCAGGTTCTATGAATTGAGTCCTTCCCCCTTTGCTGGGGAAGGTTATGGAGGGGGTGGGAAATTCATTTGTCAGGATCTGTTAAAAGGAACTCGCTGCAGGGTGATTCTGCGCCTGGCAAACATTCCTCAGGATTCTGTTATTATTGAGTTGACAGTTTCGACGCAGACGCTAGAATTATGACTGTTTGCGTCATCTTTAATTTCAACCAAACAGGAGGCTCTCATGAGTGAATATCAAGTGCGCGAAGGCGCTGTACAATTTAAAGGAAACCCGGCAGCCCTGCTCGGCCCGGAACTTAAGGTCGGTGACCAGGCTCCTGAGTTTCAGGTGGTTGACAACGGTTTGCAGCCGGTGACCTTGGCGACGGATGCTGGCAAAGTTCGTCTGGTGGCGGTGGTTCCGTCCCTGGATACGCCGGTCTGCGACGCCATGACCCGGCAGTTCAACCAGGACGCGGCAGCTCTGCCTGATTCAGTGGTTGTTTACACCATCAGTGTCGACCTGCCCTTTGCGCAGAAGCGCTGGTGTGGCAATGCTGGCATCGAGAAAGTAAAGACCTTGTCCGATTATCAGGAACGCTCCTTCGGCCTGAATTACGGGCTGTTGCTCAAGGAGCTCAAACTGCTGGCGCGGGCCGTCATCGTTATTGATCAGCAGGATAAGGTGAGTTATGTCGAACTGGTGCCGGAAGTGACCCACGAGCCTGATTACACGGCTGCTTTGGAGGCCGTTAAAAAACTGCTCTGAAAAAACAGCAGCAGTTCGCAATACGCCCCTGCCGGTTTAGCCCGGCAGGGGCGTTTGTGTTTTGGGGCTGGTTTATGGAGTCTCAGCCTCAATAGGGGCGGCGGGCATTGGTGGAAATCTTGGTTTCTCCCAGGCTGCGCTCGACCGGGTAGCGCAGTTTGCCGACCAGTTCCTGAATTTCCACAGGGGGTTCCGGGGTCAGCCAGGAGACCCCAATCATCAGGATGAAGTTGATGATCATTCCCAGCGTCCCGATCCCTTCCGGTGAAATGCCGAACAGCCAGTGCGCCGGGGTGTTGGCACCGGGGTTGATGAATTTGAAATAGACGATGTAGCAGGCGGTGAAGAGGATACCGGCGATCATGCCGGTCATGGCGCCGTAAACATTGGTCTTTTTGTTGAAAATGCCCATGATGATGGCCGGAAAAAAGGATGCGGCGGCCAGGCCGAAGGCAAAAGCCACCACCTGGGCGACAAACCCGGGCGGGAAAATACCGAGCAGTCCGGCTACTACCACTGCTCCCGCTGCCCCGCAGCGAGCCCAGAGCAGTTCACCCTTTTCCGACATGCTCGGCATCAATACTCCTTTCATCAGGTCATGGGAGATGGAGGCGGATATGACCAGCAGTAGTCCGGCCGCCGTTGACAGGGCAGCCGCCAGGCCGCCTGCGGCGACCAGGGCCACCACCCAGTTGGGCAGGCGGGCTATTTCCGGATTGGCCAGGACCATGATGTCACGATCGACATAGAGTTCGTTGGCGCTGTCACTGACCAGGTTGGCGACCAAGGCCTGGCCGTAGATCCCTGTCTGTCCGGTATATTTGGGTTTGCCCGCAAAGGCTTCTCCTGGTGCGTATTGCATGATCCCGTCGCCATTTTTGTCGACCCAGGCGATCAGCCCGGTGGCTTCCCAGTTTTTGAACCACTGCGGAGCGGAGCTGTAGGACACATTATTGACGGTCTTAATGAAGTTGGTACGGGCAAAGGCGGCCACAGCCGGAGCTGCAGTATAGAGCAGGACGATGAAAATCAAGGCCCAACCCGCTGAAGCACGGGCGTCCTTGATTTTGGGGACAGTAAAGAAACGAATGATGACATGGGGCAGCCCGGCGGTGCCGACCATCAGCGCGATGACGATGGCAAATAGATCGATTTTGGGCCGGGTCCCGGCGGTGTAGGCGGAAAAGCCGAGATCCTGCTGGATGCCGTCGAGGACCTGCAACAGGTTATGCCCCTGCACACCTGGATCGCCGAGCAGTTGCGCACCCCCCGCACTGATGGTACTGCCGAAACCGAAGGCCGGGATCGGGTTGTTGGTCAACATGATGGAAATATAGATGGCGGGGATCATATACGCGACAATCAGTACGCAATACTGCGCGACCTGGGTGTAGGTGATACCTTTCATGCCGCCCAGCACCGCATAGAAAAAGACAATGCACATGCCGATGACCACGCCGGTGTTGATGGGAACATTGAGGAAGCGGGAAAACACCACGCCGACACCGCGCATCTGGCCGGCTACGTAGGTAAAGGAAACAAAAATGGCACAGAGCAGGGAAACGATCCGGGCTCCCTGGGAATAGTAGCGATCGCCGATAAACTCGGGAACCGTGAATTTGCCATATTTGCGTAAATAGGGAGCGAGCAGCATGGCCAGCAGCACGTAGCCGCCGGTCCAGCCCATCAGATACATGGAGCCGTCGCGCCCCATAAAAGAGATCAGCCCGGCCATGGAAATGAAGGATGCGGCGGACATCCAGTCTGCGCCCGTGGCCATGCCGTTGAGAACCGGATGGATGGATCTTTCGGCAGCATAAAAATCGCCCGTGGAAACGGCTCGGGCGCGGATCGCGACAATAATATAAATGGCGAAGGTAATGCCGATCAGTAGCCAGGTCCAGGTTGTGATGCTCATGCTTGACTCTTCTCCCAAGCAGTTTCGGTTTCAGTCCTCAAACACATTGAATTTGCGGTCAAGATTGTTCATTAAGCGGACATAAACAATAATCAGCAGACAGAAGATGATTTCCGATCCCTGGTTGGCAAACCAGAACCCTAACGGAAAACCGAACAAGTGGAAGGCATCGAGTGCGTCAACGAAGATGATCCCGCAGAGATAGGAGACGGTAAACCAAATGCAAAGCAGGATAACAATATATTTGACGTTCTGCTGCCAGTAGATTTTGAGTTCCTGCTCTCGGTCCATGGCTGTCTCCGGTGTCATTGTTGACCGGCTGAAGTGGTCATCGATGGTTTACGATAATCCGCTGTTATAAAGTTGTAAAGAAGGTTTTGGAATATCTGTGAATTATTATCGGAATTTGAAGATGCCTGGTTGTTTTTTTCCGTTTTTGGTGACGGTTTATTTATTGTTTGGGGTTTTGTGGAAAAATAACACTATTTTATTGCATCATCTGTGGCGCTTTTAAAAGGACTGCAATAGGGTTGTGGTGGGGCTCTCGGCGCGACGGGATTGGTTGTCTTTTGGGGGGCCGGGGACGTATAATTCAAAAACGTATAGCAATTCTTTATCCGTAGGGAGTCTTCTGGTGGCGTTCAAAAAAATATCGCTTATGTTGATGGTTGTCGGCCTCTTGGGTGCATGGCTCGGAGGGCGGTCCGCGCTAGCTGAAAATGAAACAATCTCCGGGAAACTGGTGGATGGTCTGCGCATCGTTCGGCTCGTTCCCGGGCAGGAGAATCACTTCGTCGTTTATCGGGGCGACTATGTACAGCCGCAGCTGGCCGGGGGCGGTCAGTTCGAGATTGATATTCCCGGATTGCGGCAGGTGAAGGAGTTTCCGGCCAAGGAAGGGGATAAGGCCTATGTTAAGATGACCAAAACCGGGGAGTTTCCTTTCAGTGCCGGAGATATCCGGGGTATTTTTAAGGTCATCGATTATGCGGCTCCTTCCTATACAGAGGTCTCCAGCAAAGAGGCGGAGCTGATTCTGGCCAATACCAATCCATTTATCCTGGATGTCAGGACACCGGGAGAATACCGGCAGGAGCATATTGCCGGAGCGCATCTGATCCCGGTCCAGGTTCTGCAGCAGGAGCTGGCGCAGCTGGAACCCTATAAGGAGCGCGACATCTTTGTCTATTGCGCGACCGGAAATCGCAGTACCGTCGCCGCGCGGCTCCTGATCGAGAACGGTTTCAAAAAGATCTATAACCTGCGTGATGGCATCTCGGGATGGCTGCGCCAGGGCTACCCGGTCGAACGCTGACAGCGCTGCTGATTTTAACTGATCATCTTGGAAAAGTGTCTTTTCGTTGAATCCTGCAGTTTGCTGGCGACCCGATACGCTTCCTTGAGCAGATCCTGTTCGTTTTTACTCAGGCTGTAGGGATCAAGATAGTGGGTGGGAAATTTCCCTTGCTCGCTCAGGGCGATCTCGTTGCGCAGGCGCAGAAAGGTGAAGGCTTCAAAGGCCGCCTTGATATGTTCCGCGGTTTCGGCGGTGAAAATTCTTAGCTTGACCAACTGGTCGATACGCTCGCTGGTGGTGGTGGCGTCGATCTGCTGTTCGAGCAAAAACATCCGTACGCAGTCGACGATGAAAATACTCCCTGCCTGCTTCAGCGAAAGCATCCCCTTGTGCTCTTGGCCGCGCTCCAGGGTGAATCGTCCGATCAGGCTTAGTGGGACCTTGTGCTTAAAGTCGAGTTCCATCATGTGGTAGAGGAAGATCGGATGGTTCTTGATGTGGAGGTGGACGATATCGCGCAGGTCCTGACACAAGGTCGCGTCCCCGGCGATCGGCATGAAATCGAAAAAGATCGAGGAATATCTGACCTTCTGGGGCTCCGGCACGCTGATCCAGTCGCCAATGCGGGCTTGCCATTCAGTCAGTCGACCGCGCCAGAGCGGATTGTCAGCCATCACCTTGCCCTTGCAACGTGGATAGCCGATGCGTGCCAGGGCTGACACCAGCTTTTCGGCAAAGGGAACGAAAAAAGCGTCGACTTCACCTTTGCGTTCATCGGCAAAGTCCTCATAAATAAAACCATTGTCCTGATCCGGGCCAAGCAGCATTTCCTTCCGGCCGCCGCTCCCCATGATGATGAAACAGTGCTTGATATCAGGTAGCTGTTGCCCTTGCCGCTGCAGGTCGTTCAGGACAATTTCGTAAGCACGGCGAATGATCCGATGGTGAATGTAGGAAATGATCTCCATGGTCTCGACATGGGATCGCGATTCGCTGAGCAGGGCTTTGGCAACCTTGACAATTTCGGACCGGGCCGCGATCAGGTCTTCGATGGTGCGGGCTTTGCTGATGTTGCCAACCAGCAGCATCGACTTCTGGCTGCGGTATTTCATCAGGTCCTGCAGGGTGACGATTCCCACGATTTCGCCGCGGTCCAGTACCGGCAAGTGCTTGATCCGCTGGCCCATCATAAACGCGGCCGCTTCGTACATAAACGTATCCGGTGACATGCTGTGTGGTTTCGTGGTCATCACTTCTGCGGCCGTGGCTGTCGCGCAGTCGATATTGTCACGGGCAAGGACTTTGGCGACCAGGTCGTGCTCGGTGACGATCCCGCTCAAACGGTTATTTTTGGTGCAGACCAGGATGGCGCCGATGCCCCGCCTGGTCATCTGTACGGCAAGGTCTTTGACCGGGGTTTCTGGCCTGCAGGTATCCGCCGGCGTGGTCATGATTTCAGAAAGTCTTTTTTTGAACGGATAGGCTTCCACCTGGGCGAGGGTGCTCTGGGCATGCTCGCTGACCATGTCGGCATAAAGATTGCGAATCCGCGAATAGATTGCTTTGGTGAAATACTCGGTAATGTGCGGGTAGGAGCGGGCTGTTTCGACCAGCACCTGCTGGGGGATCAGGTAGCATTCCGTCTCTTTGGCGGTACGGGCGCCGGCCGTATAGCCTTGATCGGTGAAGATCGGGGTTCCGCCGAAAAAGGAGCCTTCCTTGCGGTAGTCGACGATCATTTCAACTCCTCCGGGGGTCAAAACGACGATTTCGACGATGCCCGATTTGATGACATAAAGATAACCGGAAGGTGGATTCTGCTGATTGAAGATATGGGTCTGGGCAGGGAATTTACGAATGCTGGCGGCCCGGTCGATTGCGGCGCAGACTTCTGTGGGCAGCTGCGAGAACGGATCTGTTTCGGCCAACGTTTTGACAAGTCCCATGCTGTGCTCCCTGTCCGTGAACGCATTTCATCCGCAATAACGAAAAAGGCCTCCAGGGAAGCCTTGATCAATTTGCTGCAGGATAGCACAAGAAGCTGGCCGAGAGGAAGCGATTGTCCTGGCTTGCCGACAACGCGGGGGTGGCGAAGCCGAGTTTCATTTTCTTTCCCCGCCGCTGTTCAATGCTCCTCGGTCGCCAGGTTTTTCTTTTTGCCGAAGGTGAAGGGGTGGGCCTGGGAGCGGATAATAAAGTCAGCGATGATCTTGCCCCAGATGGTCAGACCGGCCATGGCGCTCCAGGTATCGTAAGGGTAAAGACCCATGATTACACTGAAGATGGTCCAGAGGGCCATGCCCCCGCAGCACAGATTAAGCAGGCCGACCAGAGGGGCCCATTTTTTCGGGTTGGCTGGTGGCAGGCCGCGCTTGAGAGCGACTTCCGCATAGTTTTTGCGCACAAAGATTCGCCAGCTGCGCCGCAGCCAGAAAAACGCCATGGGAAACAGGGCCAGAAACAAAATCCAGGTCATCGCGACGCTGACATCAAAAACCATCTGTGACTCCTTCGCTGTGCTGTTAAGTGCCCCACCGGTCGACAAAGCCGGTGGGGCGGCAAGTTCAGGGCTTATTACTTAAGGTTTTTCCGTTGTTCAGTCGTTTAATGATCATGTCCGCCGCTGACCGCTTTGGAGCCGCGCGGGATACGGACATTTTCAACCATGGCAGCAATGTGATCCGGAACGGCCGGGGTCATATTCTTGACCGCAAAAGCAACGGCAAAGTTGATCACTGCACCGATGGCGCCAAAGGCGTTGGGGGAAATCCCGAAGAAGAAGTTGGGCTTGCCGCCGAACATCCAGAGGAACTCGGTCCCTTTGACAAAGAACAGACCTTTGTGGGCAAACACGTAGAGCATGGTTATGCCGAGACCGGCCAGCATTCCGGCGATTGCGCCCTGCTTGTTCATGGTCTTGCTGAAGATTCCCATCATCAGCGCCGGGAAGATCGAGCTGGCGGCCAGACCAAAGGCGATGGCCACGGTCCCGGCGGCGAAGCCCGGAGGATTGAGGCCGAGATAACCGGCCACCAAAATCGAGCAAGCCATGGCGATTTTACCGGCCATCAGCTCACCTTTCTCGGTCAGATCCGGCATCCACATATCCTTAAGCAGGTCGTGGGAGATGGCCGAAGAAATGGCCAGGAGCAAACCGGCTGCAGTTGACAGTGCGGCTGCCAGACCGCCGGCGGCAACCAGGGCAATGACCCAGTTTGGCAACATGGCGATTTCCGGGTTGGCAAGCACCATGATATCGTTATTGACACTCAGCTCGCTGCCTTTCCAGCCTGCTGCTTCGGCTTTGGCAATAAACTCGGAGTTGGTCGATTTGTCGTTGTAGTACTGGATGCGGCCGTCACCATTTTTGTCCTGGAATTTCAGCAGTCCGGTCACTTCCCAACGCTTCATCCATTCGGGACGCTCGCTGAACTGAATACTGCTTTCGGGAGCGAACAGATCGCCGCCGCCTTTGACCGCGTTGTTGACGGTCGCATGCAGATTGAGACGGGCCATTGCGGCCACGGCCGGTGCGGTGGTGTACAGAATGGCGATAAAGACCAGGGCCCAGCCGGCAGACGAACGTGCATCCTTAACCTTGGGAACGGTAAAGAAACGGATGATGACGTGGGGCAGGCCGGCAGTACCGATCATCAGCGAGACCGTATACACAAAATAGTTGAGCATGCTGCCGGGCAGCTGGGTGGTGTACTTGCCGAAACCGAGATCGGTGACGACATGATCAAGTTTGCCCAGCAGGGTCATGTCGGTTCCGGAGAAGCCGGAGCCGAGGCCGAGTTGAGGAATTGGATTGCCGGTGAGCTGCATAGAAATAAAGATCGCCGGAATGGTGTAGGCCAGAATCAGCACGCAGTACTGGGCGACCTGGGTGTAGGTAATCCCCTTCATGCCGCCGAACACCGCATACATGAAGACGATGGCCATCCCGATGAAGATGCCCATGTGGTTGGAAACGCCGAGGAAGCGGGAGAAGGCCACGCCGACCCCGGTCATCTGGCCGATAATATAGGTCAGGGATGCGGCCAGCAGGCAGATGACGGCCACGGTACTCGCGCCTTTGGAATAGAACCGGTCGCCGACAAATTGTGGCACCGTGTACTTGCCGAACTTCCGCAGGTACGGAGCCAGCAGCATGGCGAGAAGAACGTAGCCGCCGGTCCAGCCCATCAGGAACAGACCACCACCCCAGCCCATGTTGGCGATCAGGCCGGCCATCGAAATAAAAGATGCCGCCGACATCCAGTCAGCGCCGGTCGCCATTCCGTTCAGGACCGGGTGAACGCCGCCACCGGCAACATAAAAATCACTTGTACTTCCCGCGCGGGCCCAGATAGCGATACCGATATAGATCGCAAAGGTCAGGCCGACCACGAGGTATGTCATAGCTTGAAGTCCCATAATCTCGCTCCTCCTTAGTCTTCGTGGACGTCATATTTTTCGTCGATTTTTCCCATCAGTTTGGCGTAGATGAAAATCAGTGCGACGAAAATATAGATGGATCCCTGTTGAGCAAACCAGAATCCGAGGGGGTAGCCGCCGAGGGAGATGTTATTCAGGAGCGGGGCCAGGAGGATTCCAAAACCGTAGGACACGACGAACCATACGATCAGGACGTTTCTGATCAATGCCAAAACTTCTTTCCAATATGCAGCACCTTTGTCATCCATAAATGACCTCCTCTTTTGATAAATTTCCATGCTTTCCAGTCTGTTGAAAGCCCTTGAACTGAAACTCTGTCATCTGCTTATCGTTTGTTGTCGGCCTCCTTTCCTGATGGCAATTTCGTGCTGTCTGATTTTGACCCTGTAACTTTGGTCAGACCGGGACGGCTTGGTTAGCTCCTGGTCCTGACCGCATAGGAATTGTGGCCGAGGCGGGCTGAAATAGTTTCCCCAGCGGCCTTCAACGCCGGCAAAAGCTCCTTTCTGATGCGCTCCTCGTTAACGCGAAAACTGGGAGCAACCAGGGCCAGGCAACCGGCCAATGCTTCTCCCGCTGCAAATATGGGAACCGCGATACAGGAACTGCCTTCACCGACGCCGTTGTGATCGACACAGAAACGCCGGGTGCGACATTGCTCGAGTTCCTCCTGCAATTCAGGTGAGCCGGGGAGGTTCGCGGTATTCTCTTTGTTGAAGGCCAGGCAGATTTTCCCGGAGGCGCAGCCCGCCAGCGGGAATCTTTGTCCGGTCAGCGGCACGACTTTGACCTTCTGATTATTGTCAGCCATTTCCAGAAAGAGCACGTCCTGGTCGCGTTGAACCACCAGATACGCGGTTTCATCACATTGGCGGACCAGTTGAGACATGATGGGGCGGGCTTTGCTGAGCAGGGTCATTTTGGAGAGCAGCTTCTGGCTGATTTCAAACGCGGCCATTCCAAGCTGGTATTCTCCTGTCCTCTGGCCGCGTTCGACATAACCGTGGTTTTCAAAGGTGGCCATTAATCTGAACAGGCTTGCTTTGGTCATATCCAGTCTTTCACTCAGTTGGGCCAGACTGCATTTGCAATCCTCCTCTGCCAGGGCTTCCAGGAGCAGCAGGGCGTTCTCTACGGAACGGATATTGTATGAGTCCTTGTCTCTGCCCGGCATAGTGTCTCTCGTCGCGGTGAACGGTTTTAAACCGACTCTTCGTTGCGGAAACTTTTAATACGACTTTGCTGCTGACTCTTCAAAACAGTAATACGCTGTTATATTATTGTCAACTTGCTTTTTTAATTTTACTGAAAAAAGTCACAGTTTAGGGCTTTATTCGGTTAATCGAATTATTCATAAAATATTAATAATATTGATAAAAAATAAATATTTTAAGTTTTTAGATTTGATATAACATTGTTTATAAAATGATTAATTGTTGTTTTGTTTTGATTCTTTTTTACCCCTGATAATGTAAAAAAAGCGCTTTTGGGTACGCGGTTGGAGATGCCTTATATTTTGCTAACTAGCTGTTTAATAAAAAAGTTATAAATTATCAAATAGTGTTTTATTTATTTTTCTAAATGCTTACTTTTTTTGTTGCTTTTTGTGGGGTTGTCAGCAAACTCATTAAAAATACGACGAAAATAAGATGCTGTTTGAAGGAGGAAGGAGAAGTGATTCCAACTTGATATGATATTTGGTCGGGGCCTGCTGGATTTTCCCGAATGGATTTCAAGACGTGCCGCAGCAGGCCTGGCTTGGGCTAAGCCGAGAAGGCAGAACGTAGTCAGAGTAAAACGGACAGAAATTGGGATAGAGTACTAACCGAACGGGACAACTAGCTGGTTTGATGGAGGAAGTTGCGGAGCATATCCCGGCCCCCCTCGGTCGCAAAGGATTCCGGGTGAAATTGGATGCCTTGAATCGGCAAGGCTTTGTGGCGAATCCCCATGATTTCAAAGTTGCCGCCAGCATGAATCTTAGCCAGGTTGCCAAAGTCTTGTGAGGATAAATCCCCCACTGCGGCGGTGACCGCCAGACTCTCCGGAAGGGATTCGGCCTCGGCGACCAGCGAATGATAGCGCATAATCTCCAAGTGGTCGGGCATGTCGGCAAACAGGCCCCGCGCGTCATGCTCCAGGGGGCTGGTTTTGCCATGCATGGGAACGCTGGCTTTGACGACCTTGCCGCCAAAAACATGCACAATCCCCTGCATACCCAGGCAGACCCCGAGCAGCGGGATGTCCGCTCCGAGCACCCTGATCACTTCGGCGCAGATGCCGAAATAGGCAGTGTCATCCGGGGAGCCAGGGCCCGGGGAGATGATGATCCGGTCCGGTCGGTCGGCCATGATCTCCGGCAGGGTAATTTCATTGTTACGCTTGACCCTGATCCGGAAATCCCTCAGTCGCCCGGTTAGTTTGTCGCTGGAAAGGATCTCGCCGACATACTGGTAAAGATTGTAGGTAAATGAATCGTAGTTGTCGATGATCAGGATGTTCACGCCAGTTTCTCCTTATCTTGCGCTGCCACGAAGGGCTCCATGGCACTTTTGGTCCCGGCGAACTTGCGGAGGATTTCACGGTATTCGTCTGCGGGATTTGAATCATAAACATTGCCGCCGCAGGTCTGGACATAGGCCCGCTCCCCTTTTGCAAAGACCGTGCGGATGGGGATAGCAAAGGTGCAGTCGCCGTTAAATGAAAAGTGGCCGACCGCACCGCCATAGGGACCGCGACCATCCGGTTCCAGCTGGTCGATGATCTTCATGGCTTCGATCTTGGGGGCGCCGGTCAGGGTTCCGGCCGGAAAATTGGCGGCCAGGGCCGAGAACATATCCTCGTTTTCGGCCATGATGCCGACGATTTCACTACTGATATGTTGGACATGGCTGAAGCGCTTGATGTCCATCAGACTGCGGACCTTGACTGTCCCAAACCGTGCCACTCGGCCGATATCGTTGCGGTGCAGGTCAACCAGCATATTGTGTTCGGCGATTTCTTTCGGATCGTTGAGCAGCTTACGCGCCAGGATGATATCCTCCTGGGGAGTGGTTCCGCGTTTGGTGGTCCCGGCCAGGGGGAAGGTCTCCATTTCGCCCTGGCGGACGCGAAACAGCAGTTCCGGGCTGGCGCTGATCAGCTTCTGAGCGCCGAACTTGAGGTAGAACATCTGTGGCGACGGATTGACCTCACGCATCTGTTCATAAATGTTCACGCAATCGCCATGCAGTTGAAAATGCTTTTTAAAGCCGACTTCACATTGGAAAATCTTACCGTCAATGATGTCCTGTTTAACTTTCATGACTGCAGCGGCGTGCTGTTGCTGGGTCATGCCGGTGGCGCCGGGAACAACGCGTAGCGGACCGTTCCCCGGATAAGGCTCCTTGAGCAGGGCGCGGATCAGTTCGATGCGACTGTTGTCATAATAAAAATAAATCAGCTCGCCGGTCATTTTGTCGTAAATCAACCCGTCCTTGAACAATCCGAAGCGGAAGGTATCGAAGTCGTCATGTCTTTGCAGGTTGAGTGAGGGTTCGAAATAACCCATGGCGTCATAACCGAGATAGCCGGTCAGGCCGCCGGCATATTTTCTCGAGATGATGTTCTGTGGAACGATGTCGCGCAACAAGTTATAGGGGTTATCGCTCTGATAATCCTGGCGCTGGCCGGAGCGGTCGACAATGGTCAGGGTGTTGTCGTTGGCGATCAGTTGCTTTTCCGGGTCGAACCCGATCAACGTGTGGCGGGAAACGTAACTTTCTTCGCCCAATGATTCGAGGATAAAGCAATTATCGAAGCGTTTTTCGATTTTTTTGAATAATTCGAAATAATCGCAATCTTCGGTGATTGTGACGTAATGGGGTTTACGCGGCAGGGCAATAGGCTCAGGCTGGACTGGTCTGGTCATGATGATGTGTCCTGAAGGTCTTTGAGCGCGCGGGCACCACGTGACACTGTGGCAATACCGACGCCGAGCCGGTCGGCGATCTTGCGCTGAGGTTCCCCGGCCTTGAGCAGATTGATAATCTGCAGACGGTTGGCGATTTCGGCGAACTCGGCCGGGGTCAGCAAGGCCCGCAGGGCCTTTTCCATCTCCGCGGGAGTCTTGACGGCGAGCAGATAGTCGATCAGTTCTTTATTGTAGGAGTCTGTATTCATGTACTAGTACACTATATCATTTGATACAAAAGTCAACTTTAAAATTTTGTAAAAACACCCTGTGGGCTATTGACAAAAATGACCAAGCGGTCATAAATTGACCCTGTGGTCATTTTTGTGGTGTTCAAAGACTGAAAATCACAGGGTCGCCAGTTGTCTGGGCGACCCTGTTTATGTTGCAATGACAGTCTGTTGAAAAAATTTAGGCTGTCGAGCCCATGGCTGGACTGGCGAAAGTCAATGAGGACTTTTTCGCCTGTTGATTTTGTCCGGTGGACAAATGCCGCATAAAATCTATGACAAAGGAAAATCCAAGTGGCAATGCGTAAAAACAAGGAGATGCTTGAGCGGCTTCTCAAACAGGAAATCGTCGATACCGTACTGGCCCTGATTCGCGAAGGCGAATCCCTGACCATGGAAGAAGTTGCCCGGCGTTGTGGCGTTGCCAAAGGAACCCTCTATAATTATTTTCAGAATAAGGAAGAGTTGCTGAGTCATGTCCATCAGGCGGTGCTTGGGCCGTTGGTGGAATCACATCAGAAGATCTTTAGCAGCGCTAATGACCCCCTGGTCAAATTACATCAGTTCATCGATGCGGTGTATGGAACGTCCGAAACCCTGTCAACTTATTTTCGTTTTGTTTGGCAAAACAAAACTGCGGAAATGATGTTTCGTGAGAGAGTTAATCTGGTGCTGCATCCATTGGCGAGAATTTGCCAGGAGGGGATTGCACGGAGCGAATTTGTCAAGGTCGATCCTTACCTTATGGCGGAGATGATCTTCGGTACGGTTATTGGGCCATTTAACTCCTTACCTTATCGTGAAAGTGAAGGCGGTTCTCATCTGGACAAAACACAAATGAAGCAAGATGTCAAAAAGCTTATTGATAGAATAGTCCTTTAAATCAGCAGGAGAAACCATGAAAGCGAAAGTACTGGCCGGGATTGTCGTCCTGGCATTGATCGGAATCGGTTATTATTATCTGACGGGGCAGCCCCAGGTCACGCCTGCTCAGGCCCAACAGCAGGGAATGCAGCGCCCACCCGTGGAGGTCACCGTTTACACCGTGACTCCGCAGAGTGTTGTACTGACCCAGGATCTTCCAGGACGGACCTCTTCATTTCAGGTCGCGGAAATTCGCCCACAGGTCACGGGAATCATCATTGATCGCCTGTTTACCGAAGGGAGTTTTGTCAAGGAAGGTCAACAGCTTTACCAGATTGATCCAGCTCCCTATCAGGCCGCTTATGACAGCAAGGTGGCCGATCTGAGTAAGGCGGAGGCTAATCTGAAGTCGGTTGAGCCGAAATTGGACCGTTACCGCGAGCTGGTCAATGTTGGCGGGGTCAGCCGGCAGCAGTATGATGATGCTGTTGCTTCCATGGAACAAGCCAAGGCTGATATCGCCGTGGCCCAGGCGGCAGTGGCTACGGCCAAGATTAATCTGAACTACACCAAGGTTTTTGCTCCCATCTCCGGTCAGATCGGCAAGTCATCCGTGACCAAAGGGGCACTGGTGACGGCCAATCAGGGGACCGCTTTGGCGACCGTGCAAAACCTGAGCAAGATTTATGTCGATGTCAGTCAGTCGAGTACCGAGATTATGCGGCTGCGCAAGCAGATGACCAGCGGCCTGAAGCAGGGTCCGCTGCTGGCTGAGCTGCTGCTGGAAGGCGAAAAAGAGCCTTACGGTCTGAAAGGTGAAATCCAGTTTTCTGATGTCACGGTTGATGAAGGAACCGGCATGGTGCAGTTGCGCATCCTCTTTCCCAATCCCGACGGGTATCTGTTGCCCGGCTTGTTTGTCAAGGCCAGGGTTGCGCAAAGTAAGCTTGAAAATGCGATCATGGTGCCGCAGCAGGCTGTGGTCCGCAGTGCCGGCGGTGATACAACAGTCTGGGCGGTTGGTGCCGATAACACGGTCAATCCGCGTCCTGTGCAGGTTTCCAAGGCTTACGGAGATAGATGGCTGATCAATTCGGGGCTTGCCGCCGGCGATAAAGTCGTGGTTGCGGGGTTACAGAAAATTGCGCCCGGCGCCAAGGTTTCTCCGGTTGAGATGACAACTCCAGCGCAATAACGACAGGATAAAGCAATGCCCAGATTTTTTATTGAACGGCCCATCTTTGCATGGGTTATCGCCATAGTTATTATGCTGGGAGGGGTCTTTGCCATTGAAACCCTCCCCGTTGAACAGTATCCGGAAATTGCCCCGCCGAGCGTAACGATCAGCGCATCGTATCCGGGAGCGTCGGCTAAGGTTCTGGAGAACAGCGTCACCCAGATCATTGAACAGAGCCTGACCGGGATCGACTTCTTACGTTACTTCTCTTCGTCTAGCGACTCGAACGGTAATCTTTCGATTACGCTGACCTTTGAACCGGAAGCAAATCCCGACATTGCTCAGGTCCAGGTGCAGAACAAGGTCTCTGGAGTGACCAGTCTGCTGCCGCAAATCGTGCAGCAGCTCGGGGTCAACGTTAAAAAGTCCTCGTCCAGCTTTCTGATGGTCATCGGGATCTATTCGACCGACCCGGCAGTGACCGAACATGAGATCAGCGACTACCTGCTGTCCAAAATGTCCGAACCGATCAGTCGGGTTACCGGGGTCGGTGATGTCACGGTGTTCGGGGCTCAGCACTCCATGCGGATCTGGTTGAATCCGGAAAAGTTGCATAGCTATAACCTGATGCCATCAGATGTTCAGGCTGCGGTGCAGGCTCAGAACGTCGAAGTTACCGCCGGCCAGCTGGGCGGTGCTCCAGCGGTTGAAGGGCAGCAGCTTAATGCCTCAATCCGGGCCATGTCAAAACTTGAAACCGCTGAGGATTTCAGAAATATCCTGATCAAGGTGAATCAGGATGGCTCGCAGGTCCGACTGGGCGATATCGCCCGGGTTGAACTGGGCTCCCAGGACTACAGCCGGATTGCCCGTTACATGGGAAAACCGGCCAGCGGGATGGGGATTTACCTGGGCACCGGGGCCAATGCCCTGAATACTGCCGATTTGGTAAAAGCCAAAGCAAAAGAGCTTCAGCAATTTATGCCGTCAAGTTACCGGATTGTGTTTCCTTATGACACCACACCCTTTGTCGAGCTGTCGATTCACGAGGTGTTCAAGACTCTCGTCGAGGCAATTATTCTGGTGTTTCTGGTGATGTTCCTGTTTTTGCAGAATTTCCGGGCAACTTTGATTCCAACCATTGCCGTGCCGGTTGTTTTGCTCGGTACTTTCGGGATTCTTTCAGCCTTTGGTTATTCCATCAATGTGTTGACCATGTTCGCGATGGTTTTGGCCATCGGCCTTCTGGTTGATGATGCCATTGTTGTCGTTGAAAACGTTGAACGGGTGATGAGCGAAGAAGGCCTGCCTCCCAAAGAGGCGACCAAAAAGTCAATGAGTCAGATCACCGGGGCGTTGGTTGGTATCGCTATGGTGCTGTCTGCGGTGTTTGTGCCGATGGCCTTCTTCAGCGGTTCTACCGGTGCCATCTATCGGCAGTTTTCCGTCACCATTGTTTCGGCCATGGCCCTGTCGGTGCTGGTGGCCCTGGTCCTTACTCCGGCTCTCTGCGCGACCATGCTCAAGCCGGTGGAAAAAGGGCATGGCCTGAAGCGAAAAGGCTTTTTCGGCTGGTATAATCGAACCTTTGAACGCGGTAAAACGACTTATCGTAAAAGCGTCGGTTTTGTCGCGGCTCGTTCGATCAAATTTTTCTTGGTTTACCTGGTTATTATCGGCGGGTTGATATTTCTGTTTAAGCAGTTGCCGACGGCTTTTTTGCCTGATGAAGATCAGGGGATTATGTTGTTGATGATTCAGGCCCCGCCGGGTGCCACTCTGGAGAGAACCCGGGAGAGCACCAGGAAGGTTGAAGAGTACTTTTTGAATCAGGAAAAAGAGAATGTTGAAAGTGTCTTTACCGCAACCGGGTTCAGCTTCGCCGGTCAGGGACAGAATGTTGGCCTTGGCTTTGTTCGCCTGAAAGATTGGAGTGTGCGGCAGCGGCCTGATCAAAAGGCACAGGTCATTGCCCAGCGCGCGCTGCGGAATCTGTACGGGATCAAGGATGCTTCAGTCTATACTTTTATCCCGCCACCGATTCCGGCCCTGGGTAATGCCAGCGGTTTCGATTTTAAATTGGTCGATCAGGCCGGACTGGGCCACCATGCCCTACTCCAGGCGCGTAATATGATGCTGGGGATGGCGTCCCAGGATCACCAGATGATCGGGGTTCGCCCCAACGGTATGTCCGATGTGCCCCAGTACCAGCTGGAAATTGATAAGGAGAAGGCTTCTGCCCTCGGTGTTTCCATCAGTTCCATTACCGACACCATCGGTACAGCCTGGGGCTCGACTTATGTCAACGACTTTGTCGACAACGGCCGGATCAAGAAAGTCTATATGCAGGGGGATGCCCCCTATCGGATGTTGCCCGAAGACGTCGATCGCTGGTATGTTCGCAATAATGTTGGTGATATGGTGCCGTTCTCATCCTTTGTCAAGGGGAGCTGGGAGTATGGCTCGCCGCGGCTGGAACGCTACAATGGACGTTCCTCCATGGAAATCCTTGGTGCTCCGGCGCCGGGAGTCAGTTCCGGGGCCGCCATGGCGGCCATCGAAAATATGGCCAAAAAACTACCTGAAGGGATTGGTCTTGAATGGACCGGGATCTCTTATGAGGAGCGCATGGCCGGGTCCCAGACCACACTGTTGTATGGGGTCTCGCTGTTGATCGTTTTTCTCAGTCTGGCGGCTTTGTATGAGAGCTGGACCATCCCCTTCTCGGTCATGCTGATTGTGCCTTTGGGGATTATCGGCACGGTTGCCGCAACCAAATTTGCCGGGTTATCCAACGATGTCTATTTCCAGATTGCATTGCTGACCACGGTCGGGCTGGTTGCTAAAAATGCGATCCTGATCGTTGAATTCGCTAAAACTCTGTATGAAAGCGGGCGCAGTGTTATCGTTTCGGCCATGCTGGCCGCTGAACAGCGGCTGCGGCCGATCCTGATGACCTCAATGGCATTTATTCTCGGGGTGACTCCGCTGGCAATTTCCAACGGCGCCGGTTCGGCCAGCCAGAACGCCATCGGTATCGGTGTTATTGGCGGGATGATCGGGGCAACAACGCTGGCTATGGTTTTTGTGCCGATGTTCTTTATCATCATAGAGAAATGGTCGATGACCAGAAAAAGAAAAGCTGCGGCTGAAAGCGAGGTAAAAAATGCTCAATAAACTGTTTCCGGCCTTGGCCTTGCTGCTGTTGGTCACGGGCTGCTCCATGATCCCCCAATACCAACAACCGGAGTTGTCGGTGGCTGATAGCTGGCCGGTGGGGGAAGCTTACCCGGAGACCGAAAAGGGGATGGCGGCCGATATTGCTTGGCAGGATTATTTTCAATCGAGCACGTTGAAAACCTTGATCAGTCAAGCGTTGGAAAATAATCGCGACCTTAAAGTGGCGGTGCTCAATATCGAAAAGGCTCAGGCGGCTTATCGGATTCAGCGCAGTGATAGTTTGCCGACCATCTCTGCAAATGGTTCTGCCAGCCGTGCCGGTGTTCCTGATGATGTCAGCGCCACCGGGAAGTCCTATACCGCCAACACATTCAAGGCCAATTTGGCCATGACTGCCTATGAACTCGATTTCTTCGGTCGGGTCAAAAGCCTCAATCAGCAGGCTTTGGAAACCTACCTGGCGACGGAAGAAGCCATGGTCAGTACCCGCATTACCCTGATTGCCGAAACGGCCAATGCTTATCTGAGCTATCTGGCGGACCGCAAACTGTTGCAGTTGGCCAGGGATACCGCCTCGACGCAGCAGGAAACCTATGAAGTCGTCAAGCGTCAATTTGACGTTGGCTCGGCCAATCAGCTTGATGTCGCCCAGGCTTCCACGGCGGTTGAGAGTGCGCGGGTTTCGATTGCCCAATATACCCGCTTAGTGGCCCAGGATAAAAACGCCCTGGCGTTATTGGTGGGCGGTTCCGTCGACGAGGTTCTGAACTGCGACGAAACCATCGACAACGTGCTGTTCATGGCTGAACTGCCGGCCGGTCTGCCATCGCAAGTGCTGCTGGCGCGCCCCGATATCCAGAGAGCTGAACATTCGCTTAAGGCGGCCAATGCCGATATCGGTGCCGCGCGGGCGGCCCTTTATCCGACCATCAGCCTGACCGGTTCTTTCGGTCTGGCCAGCGACAGCCTGGACGGGCTGTTTCAGTCCGGGGCACGATATGCCTGGAACTTTACCCCTTCGCTGACCATCCCTATCTTCAACCGCGGTCGCCTCAAGGCTAGCCTGGAGGTGGCGCAAGTGAATGAAAAGATTGCCGCGACCCAATATGAACAGGCGGTTCAGTCTGCGTTCAGGGAAGTGGCCGATCAGCTGGCGGCGCGGGGCACCTATCAGTCCCAACTGGATGCGCAGAATGCCTTGGTTGCAGCAACCGGACAGGCCTATGAACTGTCCACGGCCCGTTACGACAGCGGGATCGATAACTTCCTGACCGTGCTCGATTCGCAACGTTCGCTGTTTGCCGCCCAGCAAGGAGCAGTGAATGTCAAAAAGGCGTTCCTGGTCAACCTGGTAAGTCTGTACAAAGTGCTCGGCGGTGGTCGTCTATAGAAACTGGCTCGCTAACCCCTGATCATCAAAAGGCCTCCTGCATAGGAGGCCTTTTGGTTTTTTAACGTGGGTTTCGGTGGTTTGGGAAAAATATGCACGGGCTGAGCTGGTTGAAGCGTTGGCATTGCCTGCTCGACTGTTTCACCCCCATCCCGATCTTCCCTATCAAGGGCTAAGGGGAATGACCTGTGCCGGATTTTCCTGTCTGCTTTCTTGGCTGGGGAGGGGAGGATGCGTGGCCCTCAATTCTCCGGATTGAGGGTTTTGCTTATTTTGCCCCAGAGCAGCAGCACCAAAACTGAGACGCAGAGAGTCAGCAGGCTGAACACCAGGACCGGCTGGGACCAGGGCTGGGTGACAAACGCCATGCAGGCTGCGCCGGCAATGAACTGATAAAACACCAGCAGAGATGAGGCTGAGCCGACATCGGTTTTGACCAGGCCGAGGATCAGGGACCCGCTGCTCGGCCGGCTGAGCCCGGTGAAAAACGAGAAAATGGCGATGAAAAAGAGGAAATAGAGGTAATGGCGGCCGGCAAATAAGGTCAAGCCAGCACCGGCGACAATTGCCCCGAGAATAGCAATGGTGATGATTTGTTTGTCGTCCAGGCGTTTGGTTAACCAGGAGGAACTGTATGCTCCAGCCATGGAGACCAGGGCATTGAGCCCGAACAGCAGGCTAAAGGTGCTTTCTGACAGGCCGTGAATGGAGATGTAGAAAATCGGTGAAAAGGCAATATAACCGTAAAAGGGCAAAACCAAGAGGCCCATGCTTATGCTGGCGAAGAGGTAGGGACGGTTGCGCAGATGCACTCCGTAGCGGGTCACCAGTTTTAAAACGCTGGTGTCGAGTTTTGTGTCCAGGGTTTCGCGGATGGTCAATGAAACCAGCAGAGTGATGGCGACCAGCGTTCCTTGAAGCAGGAAGATAAAGCGCCAGTTGGCGACCTTGAGCAGAAAGGAGCCCAGCAGCGGCGCGACCATGGGCGCGACCGCAACAATGGTCATGACATAGGCCAGAGCTTTCTGCCGTTCAATTCCTTTGAAGCGATCGCGGATAATCGCCATGACGATGGCCGCCGGGGCCGCGGCTCCCATCCCCTGGAAAATCCGGAAAATGATGAGCTGCTCAATGCTGCCGGCCAAAGCGCAAAGAAAAGATGAGCCGACGAAGATGGCCAGCCCACCGATCAGGATCGGTTTGCGCCCGTATTTGTCGGACAGCGAACCGGCAATCAGGATCGAAACGCTGAAAGAGATAAACCACAGCACCAGGGTTAAATTGGCAATGTCTTTTCCTACTCCCCATCCCTCGGCAATCTGGGGAATGGCGGACAGGTACATGTCGGTTGCCAGTGGCGCTGTCATGGCCAAAGTGGCCAGGAAGATAACGTACAGGGCTTTGTTGTTTTCTAGATAATGTTCCACTCTCTGTTCCTTAACCGGGTTGTTGAGACAGTCCTCTTTGGTCATCTGTTTTGCCCTGTTCCAACACCGTAAGCCGCAAGCCATTATGCTGTTGAGCATTCACGCGGGCGCAGCTGACCTTGCTCGCCCGTTCGTTGAACGGCAAAAAGCAGGTTGTTGAAAAAAGCCAGTCCTGGCCTCTTTTTGTCCGGTGGAAAAAAGTGCGATTTTCCCCATCCCACAAAATCAATAACTTAAAAAGCTGTCATTGATCTTGATCACCCACCTATGGGCTCGACAGGCTGTTTTTTAACAGCCTGATAGCCACGCGAATCAAAGGGAGTCGTGCTGAACTGTCGGAACCGGTAAATTTGCTTGGCAAAGACGGGAGGATTAGAGCGAGCTGTCCCGAAAAAATTTCTGGCAACAGTATACACCTGTTGCGGTGAAGGCAAAGTTAAAAACGGGACGCAGAAGAAACGTCCCCTGGGCTTAGCTGCGCACTGTGCCGCGGCTCAGGTTCGCTGTACGGTGATTCTGGCCAGACTGATCCGGCCATCTTTGATCAGCGGCAGCACCAGCAGGCTGCTGATCAGTTTGATCAGGGTTTGCCCCCAGATGGCCGGCCAGAGCGGGCCGAAGGCGAGCAGGACAAAGGTCAACGAATCAAGGGGTGTGGAAATCAGGTTACTGAGCAGCAGGCGTTTTTCAAAACTTCCGCGAACCCGGGTAAAGATCAGCCAATCGCAGAACTCGGCAACAAAAAAGGCACTCAGGGAAGCCAGGGCAAGGTGCCGGTTAAAAGCAAAGGTGATGCCCGATGCTAAAAACATCCACCACCAGCAGCCGTACTTGCCAAAACGCTGCTGGACAAAATCGCGTGCCGAAAAGGTCAGCCCGATAAGCGCAGCCCCAGCCGGAAAGCTGAGGCCGTAGATGGTGACGATTCCAAACCAATGAACCAGCATATTGGCCAGGATAATGGAACCGAGATAAAAAAGCGCACTCATTGCAGTTGTCTCCCAAAAGTATTGCGGGTCATCGACTTGGCGGGTAACAGCCTTTGGATTTCGCCAAAGATGACCATTTTTGTTGTAAATGAGCAGCATACGCTGAGCGGGGTGGTTGAGGCTAGTCCGAGGTGAAAAAAATCTCGACATGGTTAGTTGGCATTCGGAAACACTGGATGGCAATAATTGAGTTTTTAGATTGGCAACGAGCTTCGGGGAAAAGCGGTCATGAAAAACGACTGTTGTTCGTTTTATGCCTGATGGCTAAGTATAAATTGTATAGCAAAAGTTTTTTAGGATTTTTTTCATCGTTGGTATTTTCTTGAATATTATTTGAAATCAGTAGGTTGTCGATTGTCTCTGGGTTTGGCATGATCACTGCTCTTATCGGGTACGTGCTTAGTCAGTCATAAGGAGACTCGATAAAATGATCAAATTTGGCGTATTCTTTGGGTTGGTCTGTATTGCTATGGTTGGGATCTGGGCTGTGCTCCCCCGGGACGGGAAAGCACAGGCTGACCCCTTTTCCGGGGCTGTGCCGGAGATTCTGGATATGCATTGTCATGTCGCCGGAATCGGTGCCGGTGGCAGCGGGGCTTTTATCTCCGAACAACTACGGCGCAGTTGGAAGTATCTGATTTATCTCAAATCTTTCGGCCTTAATGAGGGTGAACTCCGCCAGCACGGGGATGGTCTGGTGATCCGGCGGCTGTCCGAACAACTGGCAGAATCCCAACTGGTGGGCGGCGCTGTGGTCCTTGCTCTGGATGGGGTTGTTGATGAACAGGGGAATCTGGACAGGGTGCTGACCGAGAGCTATGTCCCCAATGATTTTGTCGCCCGGGAAACCGCCAAATACGCTAATCTTTATTTCGGTGCCAGCGTCAATCCCTATCGCGCCGACGCCCTGGAGCGGCTTGAACAAGCCCGGGCGGATGGCGCATTGCTGGTCAAATGGTTGCCCGCCATCCAGCATATTGATCCGGCGGATGAACGGTTGATTCCATTTTATGAAAAGCTGGTCGAGTTGGACTTGCCGCTGTTGACCCATGCCGGGGACGAGCATTCCTTCACCCGGGCGGACAACTCATTGGGGGATCCCCTCAAATTGCGCCTGCCCCTGGATCTGGGCGTCACGGTGATCGCTGCTCATGTGGCCACCAGCGGCCAGCAGGATGGGCAGGATAATATGGAGCGCCTGTTGCCATTATTTGAGGAGTATCTGAATCTTTATGCCGATGTCTCTTCCCTGACCCAACTCAACAAAGTGCGTTTCATGAGGCGGTTGCAGGATTCCGGAGTTGCTGCAGAGCGGTTGTTATACGGCACCGACTTTCCGCTGATTCGCACCGGTTTGACTTCACCGCTGTTTTCTTTGCCACAGCTTGGTTGGCAACGGGCCTTGCCGTTGTTAAAGGTGCGCAGTGCCTGGGATCAGGATGTCAGGCTCAAACTGGCCTATGGTCTGCCTGCCAAGGTCTTTGCCAATGCCGCCGCATTGTTACTCAAATAAGGAGGGGATCATGACCCGGAAGCTATCGACATCTTTCAAGTGGTTGAACGCGACCCAATTTTTCGGAGCGCTGAACGATAACTTGCTCAAACTGCTGATTGTCTTTTATCTGATCGCGGTCAAGGGCGCGGACTCTGCGGCCATGGTCGCGGCCACCGCCGGGGGGCTGTTTGTGGTGCCGTTCCTGCTCTTTTCGGCACCGGCCGGTGCGCTGGCTGATCGGCTTAGTAAAAGGACAATTGTGGTGGCCATGAAAGGAGCTGAATGTCTGATCGCTCTGCTTGCAATTCTGGCCTTTGCGGTTGGCAGCGCGACAGCTCTTTATGCGGTGCTGTTTCTGATGGCGACCCAGAGCGCCCTGTTCGGACCGTCCAAGTACGGTATCGTGCCGGAGTTGATCGACCGGGAGCAACTTTCCAGAGCCAACAGTCTGCTGGAAACTTTGACCTATCTGGCGATTATTCTTGGCACGGCTCTCGCGCCGCTGCTGGTGCAGTTAAGCAGTGCCAGCTATCGGACCGCGGCGCTGGCCTGTATTCTCTTTGCGATCCTCGGCCTGGTCTGCAGCTGGCGGATTGAGGCGACCCCGGCGGCGGATGCCGGACGGCTGGTCTCGCCGCGGATCCTCAGCGAGATCAAAGGATCGCTGCTTGAACTCAAGCAAGACGGTTATCTGCTGCTGGCGGTGCTCGGCTCGGCCTATTTCCTGTTTCTTGGCGCTTTTGCCCAGATCAACCTGATCCCCTTCGGCATGCAGGTGCACGGGCTGACTCAGGAGCAGAGCGGGTATCTTTTTCTGGTTGCGGCCCTGGGTATCGGCGCTGGTTCGCTCTTGGCCGGGCGGTTATCTGGGCGCAACGTTGAATTCGGGATTGTGCCCCTCGGCGCGTTGGGTCTGGCCCTGAGTACCAGCGGTCTGGCCCTGCTGCCAGCGAGTCTGCCTGTCCATCTCCTGCTGATCCTGTTGCTGGGGCTCAGTGCCGGCCTGTTCCTGGTTCCGCTGCAGGCTTTTATCCAACTGCGGGCTCCGCGTGAAAAACTCGGTCGGATTCTGGCCGCTGCCAGCTTTTTAAGCTGGTGCGGAGTGTTGCTGGCGTCCCTCTTGTCGGTGATCCTGAGCGGGCTCTGCGGACTCTCCGCAGCCCAGTCTTTTCTGGTGTTGGGGCTGCTGACCCTGGGATTGACCTTGCTCAGCCTGTGGATTTTGCCTGACTTCCTGCTTCGCTTTATCGTTCTGCTGGTGATGAAGTTGGGATATCGGCTGAAAATCAGCGGAGATCGCAACTTGCCCGGAGAGGGGCCGGCCCTGTTGGTTTCCAATCATGTCTCCTGGATCGATGCGCTGCTGCTCTTGGCGACCCAGCAACGGCGCATCCGGTTCATTATGCACCGCGATATCTATAACCTGAAGCTGCTGCAGCCGCTGTTCCGGTTGATGCAGGTGATTCCGGTGTCCGCCGACGATTCGCGGCGGCAAAAGGTCGAATTTGTCAAAACCGCCCGCCAGGCCCTGGACGACGGGTACCTGGTCTGCATCTTCGCCGAAGGGATGATCACCCGCAGTGGCATGCTGCTGCAGTTCAAAAGTGGACTGGAAGCCATTGTCAAAGGGACCGATCATCCCATCGTGCCGGTTTACATCGGCGGCGCCTGGGGGAGTATTTTCAGCTATGCCCACGGCAAGCTGCTCAGTAAGCTTCCCACCAGTCTGCCCTATCCGGTCAGGATCCTTTTCGGAACCCCGCTGCCGGCAACCAGTTCGGCCGCAGAGGTACAGCAGGCGGTTGCCGAACTGGCTTATCAGTATTTCCAGGGGCAGAAAGGGCAACGCAAACCCCTGATCGAGCAGTTTATCGAGACTGCCCGGTCAAATTGGCGACGCCCCGCCCTGAGCGACAGCAGCGGCCAGCAGCTGACGTATGGCCGCAGTCTGACCGCAACCCTGTTGCTGGCCCGGCGGCTGGAAGCCCGGCTGGGCGCGGAGCAGATGGTGGGGCTGCTGCTGCCGCCGTCAGTCGGCGGTGCGCTGGCCAACCTGGCGGTGCCGTTGCTGGGCAAAGTGCCGGTCAATATCAATTACACCGCCTCTGTCCAGGCCGTGTCCGCGGCCTACCAGCAATGTGGCATCCGCACCCTGTTGACCAGTAAGCGGTTTCTGGACCGGCTTGGCGAACTGCCGCTGCCCGAACAGGTTCTTTATCTGGAGGATCTGCTGCAGCCGGCGACCAGGCCGGAATTGGCCAAGTTACTTGTCCAGGCACGCTTCTGGCCGCGGCGGCGCTTGTTGGCAGGGCGCGGGGGTGGCGACGAGCTGGCCACGGTGATTTTCTCTTCCGGGAGTACCGGCATGCCGAAGGGGGTCATGCTCAGTCAGCATAATATCCTCTCCAACCTGGAGGCGATTCGCATGGTCGCCGCGACCTCGCCGCAGGACAATGTCTGTGGCGCGCTCCCCTTTTTCCATGCCCTCGGTTTTACCGCGACCCTGTGGTTGCCCCTGGTCAGCGGCTTTTCCGCCAGTTACCATGTCAATCCCATGGAGGCGGCCGCGATCACCAAGCTGGTGCGGCAGCACCGATCGACCTTGCTGTTGACAACGCCGACCTTTCTCGCCACCTATATGCGGCGGGCGAGCAGCGAAGATTTCAGCAGTTTGCGCCTGGTGGTGACTGGAGCCGAAAAGTTGAAAGCCCAGCTGGCTGATGCCTTTGCTGAAAAATACGCTCTGCGGCCTCTGGAAGGCTATGGCGCCACGGAGCTTGCCCCGTTGATCACCCTCAGTCTGCCCGATATTAAGCGGGACGACATCCATCAGCCGGGCAACAAGATCGGCAGTGTCGGGCGGCCGATCCCCGGGGTGCTGCTGCGGATGGTCGACCCCGTCAGCCATGAACCGCTGGCCCAGGGGGAGGAAGGGTTGATCCTGGTGAAAGGGCCGAACCTGATGAACGGCTACCTGAATGACTCGGCCAGGACCGCTGCGGCGATTATCGACGGTTGGTACGTCACCGGTGATATTGGCCGGGTCGACCGGGACGGCTTTCTGTTTATTACCGACCGGCTGGCCCGTTTCAGCAAGATCGGTGGAGAGATGGTTCCCCATATCAGGATTGAAGAAGCCCTCTGTCAGGCCCTTCAGCTGAGCGGAAACGGTCTGGCGGTGACTGCGGTCGCCGATCCGCGCAAGGGGGAAAAGCTGGTGGTGCTACATACTGAGGACGTCGGCAGTCGGGAGGAGCTGCACCGTGCCCTGGCTGGCTGTGAACTACCCAACCTGTGGCGACCGGCGGCCGACTGCTTTTTTCAGGTGGCCGAGCTGCCCCTGTTGGGCAGCGGCAAACTCGACCTGAAAGGGCTGCGGCAACTGGCTGAAGAGGGGTTGTCCGCAGCCGGAAAGAGGGTTCAGAGCTGACAGGCTTTCGTCTGCAGTTCGTCGAGCAGGACACTGTAGTTTTCGGAATAGTCCACTGGCACATCGATGAGATGAACTCCGCCGCTGGAGAAACAGCTCTCCAGCAGCGGGACAAACTGCTCGGTGGCGCTGACCCGATGTCCGTGGGCACCGAAACTGTCGGCAAATTTGACGAAATCGGGGTTACCGAAATCCAGGCCGTAATGGGTGTAGCCCATGGCGGCCTGTTTCCATTTGATCATACCGTAGGCACCGTCGTTCAGCACCAGAATGACCAGATCGAGATTCATCCTCACGGCTGTTTCAAGCTCTTGACAGTTCATCAGAAAACCACCGTCACCGTTGATGGAGAGGACTCGGCGGCCCGGGTAAAGGCGGGCGACTTCCATGGCCGATGGCAGCCCGGCACCCATGCTGGCCAGGGCATTGTCGAGCAGCACCGTGTTGGGTTGGGAAGCGAGGAAGTTGCGGGCAAACCAGATTTTATAGACCCCGTTGTCCAGGGCGATGATGCCGTCCGCGGGCATGACCCGGCGGACATCGGCCACCAGCCGCTGCGGTTTGATGGGAAAGCTGTCGTCCGTGGATTTCTCCCGCAGGTGGCTGCTGAGGCTGTCTCTGATCTGCTTGAAATAGCTGCAGTCCTGCTCCAGTTTGCCGACTTTTTGGGTCAGTCTGCGGATACTTTCGGCAATATCTCCGACCACTTCATGTTGAGGGAAATAGACGTTGTCGACCACGGCCGAGTTGAAATTGACATGGATCACCTGCTTGCCGCCATGCTCCATGAAAAAGGGCGGCTTTTCCACGACGTCGTGGCCGACATTGATGACCAGATCGGCCCGGTCGATGGCGCAATGGATATAGTCGCCGTCGGACAAAGCTGCGGTCCCCAGGCAGTGGGGATCGTTCTCATCGATGACCCCTTTGCCCATCTGGGTGGTGAAAAAATGGATGCCGGTGGTTTGCACGAATTGATCCAAGGCGCTATGGACCCGTTTGCGGTTAGCGCCGGCACCGATCATCAGCAACGGCAACTTGGCCTGACGAATCATCTCGGCCGCGGAGCTGATCACTTTACCGGTGGCGCGGGGGCGGTAGGGCTGACTGACGGGAAAAATCGTTGAGGAGTTGTCGTCAGTTGACTCGGCGGCAATATCTTCCGGTAATTCCAGGTGGACGGCACCTGGTCGTTCCTCCTGTGCCTGGCGGAAAGCTTCGCGGACCATGGCCGGAATCAGGTTGATGCTGACGATCTGGCGGTTGAATTTGGTCAACGGTTCCATCATGCGGACCACATCGATGATCTGGAAATGCCCCTGCTTGCTAAGCTTGATTGGCTTCTGAGCGGTAATCATCAGCATGGGAAAGGCCCCGAGCTGGGCATAGGCAGCGCCGGTAACCAGATTGGTCGCTCCAGGTCCCAGGGTGGACAGGCAGACCCCGGGGCGGCCGGTCAGCCGACCGTAAGTTGCCGCCATGAACGCAGCACCCTGCTCATGGCGGGTCAGGATCAATTGGATGGAGGACTCGCGCAGTGCTTCGAGCAGGTCGAGGTTTTCTTCGCCGGGGACGCCGTAGATGACTTCGACACCTTCATTTTCCAGGGCTTTTACAAACAGATGAGCAGCATTCATGGACTGTCCTTTGGAGATGTGGGTACCGGAGGAAATACGTCCTGGGCACGCCGGTTGTTTTTTCTTCTCTACTATTCTGCGGCCATGGACGTGATTTGGCAACTCTGCGGGGCAAATTTACTGGCCAACAGGTTGGATGAGCAGCTTCATGGGGTAAAAAGGTGAGGCTATTGCAATTTTGAATGATTAGAGCGCTGGTTATCGAAATTAACCGTTGGACTAGGGATTGTCTGCTGTTTTACTTTATAAAAAAAATCAACAATCATGAAAGGCCACATATGAAACATTTGCTTCTCATCTCGCTTGCTCTGCTCTTTGCAGTGCCGGCTTTTGCAACCCCCCAGTCTGGTACCTATACCTGGACTTTCGATCTATCCAAGCAGGACAGTCGTCAGGAGACCAGGCTCTGGATTCCCTATCCCGTCTCCAATACGGAACAGCTGATCAATGCGATTCACTGGGAAGGGAACTACGCTGAAGCGGCTGTCTATACCGAACGCACCTTCAGTTCACCGCTGCTCTACGTGGCCTGGAAAAAGGGGACTCAGGATCGCAAACTGACGCTGACTTTTCATGCCGAGCGCATCGAGCAGGTCAAACGGGATTTCCCCAGGACCCCTGCCGCTTACGATCCGCGTGACTTTGCCCTCTATCTGGCTCCGACCCGTCTGGGGCCCATCAACGGTCAGGTCAAAGAGCTGTCCGACCAGATCACCGCTGGAAAAACGGGTATTCTTGAAAAAGCCCGGGCGATCTACGACTGGACCGTCGATAATACTTTTCGCGATCCGGACACCAGAGGCTGCGGGTTGGGTGATGTGACGGCTCTGCTGCGTCGGCCCGGGGGCAAGTGTGCTGACATCAGCTCCATCTACATCGCCCTGGCCCGTGCCGCCGGAGTGCCGACTCGGGAAGTTCTGGGGATCCGTACCGGCAAGAACAAGGATCAGGATGTCTCCTCCTGGCAACACTGCTGGGCCGAATTTTACCTGCCCGGTTACGGCTGGGTGCCGGTCGATCCGGCCGATGTCCGCAAAGCGATGCTGGTGCAGAAATTGGACCTGAGAGATCCCAAGGTGGCCGAACTGCGTGACTACTACTGGGGGCGGGTCGATCCCTACCGGATTCGCCTCAGTGAAGGGCGCGATCTCCAGCTGAATCCGCCGCAGTCCGGTGAACCGGTCAATTATCTGATGTACCCCTTCGCCCAGGTCGGCGGGGAAACCCTCGACTGGCTTGATCCGCAGACCTTCAAATACCAGATCACCTGGAAACAGGACTGACGGAAAGATTTGTTTCGTTCCGGCCCGTCCATGGGTTTGGACGGACCGGTTGTTAACAAACGGAACCCCGCCTCAGGAAGCAATGAGGCGGGGTTTTTATTTGCTACGGGGTTGTTTATGACGGAGGAATATCTGATCACATTGGAAAGATGAACAAGGCCCTGAGGGGTTATCGTTTGGTGGAAGACGTCGGTCCCTGGACGTTCCAGGACAAGGTCTGGGAATATGCGATTTTGACACCTGACAACAAGAATAGATGATTTTGACCCCAAGACATGGCCTCTGCTCGGGGATGAGCAGGGACCTGTTTTTGAGAACGATCTGCAGTGCCGGTTTTCTGTGTCAAGAAGGGATTTTTCTTCGTTGAATCTTTACCGGATCTTTATCTGGACGTTAAGCTGTTGTTACAGGGTGTTGGTATGATAGCGGTAACGATAAAACCGGCCGGCGGAACCTCCGGCCGCGACATTCAACCTACGGAGGAATAAATGAAAATTCTCATGATGACACTCCTCAGCCTGCCGCTGGTGCTGTTCGCCGTAACCCAAGGACAGGGGCAGGGGATGGAGAAAAAGGCTGATGCGATGGCGGCAGTGCCCGCCGAACATAAGATGATGTCCAGCGACAAGATGACGGAGCAGATGATGAATCAGCAACATGATTACCAGGTACCGGACGATGCCGAGCTGCGCAAACGATTGACCCCGCTGCAGTATCAGGTCACCCGTGAAGAGGGGACGGAACCGGCTTTTGACAACGCCTATTGGAACAACCATGAACCCGGTCTTTATGTCGATGTGATCTCCGGGGTGCCGCTGTTCAGTTCCAGGGACAAGTATGATTCGGGGACCGGCTGGCCCAGCTTTACCAAGCCCATTGACCCGGACAGTATTGTGCTGAAGGAAGACCGCAGCTTCTTCATGGTTCGCAACGAAGTGCGCAGTGCCCTTGCCGATGCTCATTTGGGCCATGTCTTTGACGACGGTCCGGCCCCGACCGGGTTGCGCTACTGCATGAACTCAGCCTCTCTGCGCTTTATTCCTCTGGCCGATCTGGAGAAGGAAGGCTACGGTGAATACGTCTCCCTGTTTAAATGACAGCTCCGCAGCAGCTCTTGCCGCAAGGACCGGGACTGCTGCTCCTGTTGTTGGCCGAATATGAAAGGTGAGGTCCCGAAATGAAACGAATCTTTATCCTGAGTGCGGTATTGCTCTCCCTGGCGACTCACGCCTTTGGCGCAACCGCAATCCTGGCCGGAGGCTGCTTCTGGTGTATGGAGTCGGATTTTGAAAAATTACCTGGGGTCACGGACGTCGTCTCCGGTTTTACCGGTGGAAAGCTGCCAAACCCAACCTACAACGGCAACCATGAAGGGCACTACGAATCCGTCGAAGTCACCTATGATCCGCAGCAGTTAAGCTACCAGCAGCTGCTCGACTATTACTGGCTGCAGATCGATCCCTTTGACGACGGTGGTCAATTCTGCGATCGCGGGCACAGTTATATGGCGGCAATTTTCTATGCCAATGACGAGGAAAAGAAAATTGCCGAAGCCAGCAAAGCCGAGGTGCAGAAGATGTTCCCGAAGCAGAAAGTCGTGACCTCGATTTTGCCGGCCACAACTTTCTGGCCGATCAAAGGGGACGAAAGTTATCACCAGGATTTTGCCAAGAACAACCCGGTACGCTACAACTTCTACCGCTGGAACTGCGGTCGCGACCAGCGGCTCAAGGAAATCTGGGGCGACAAGGCGACTCATCACTAACCCTGCTGCATTGCCTCGACTCTTGTCGAGCAGCGTTGACCACAAGATCGCCCCGCTTCATTCAATTGAACCGGGGCGATCTTGTGGTCTCTACATGGGCTGCGACGTTTGCCGCTATCGTTTTTGCAATCGGTTATTTGTTCAACGGTGTGAACTTGAAAGCCTGGCCGCCGATGCTGGCTTCGTACATCAACCCGCCTTTGATTTGGACGAAAACTGCCATGCCGCGACGATAACCGACATTACGCTGCTCTGCGTCGGACGAACTGGTGCTGGCGCTGGCAGTGGCGCCGTCGGTGCCGGCCTTGGCCTGGGCTCCGGCGGTAATGGCGACAGCCGAGGCCGAGGCCTCAAATTCAAACTGGTCGCTGGTGAAACGATCGTAAGCGTCCTGGTTCTCGAAGAAGATGATTTCACTGAAGACCTGGCCGCCCAATTGAGCGCCGATGCTGGCCTTGGCCATGGTCGCTTCGCCGGTCACCTGCTCGTTGCGGAACACCAACCCTTTGCCGTAAGCCGCGCCAATGACAAAGCCGCCTTTGCCGATGGTGGGGAAGACCGCATAACCGTAGGCCGAGTTAAAAAACGGTTGCACCGTCGGTGATTGTTTAAAGGTGTAGACCGTAACGTCATAGTCATCGGCGACGGCGCTGCCGAGCAGGCCGGCCAATAATAAGACCGCGGTCAGAATGATGGTGAAATGAATCCGTTTCATGATTGAGTCTCCTTTGTTTTCGATCCTCAAATTTACCATAAGTCATTAGGAAAGCCAGCAGCGACAGAACAAATTGCCGGAGTCTGCGCGTTCCGACTTATTGTCAGCATAGCGCTTAAATATTCAACAATCAGAAGAATTCTTCTTCGTAATCAGGGACCATATTGAACCAGTCCGGATGCCGGAGGCCTTCCTGTAGCGCTGCTTCGGCCTGGGCAATGATTTTCTGCCTGTCTTTCGGATAGCTGCCGGCCAGGTGCAGAATGTTCGAGACATGATTGGAGCGCAGAATGGTGTGGCTGGGATTGAGATGGCTGACTACGCGTAGGGCCTCCTGCAGGATCTCTCCGTTGCTAAGCGGGGCGATGCACTTGAAGTACGCATCGTTATGGCGGCGGAACATGGTCAGCAGAGAAAAGTATTCCGGGGCCAGCGCGTTGATCCAGGCAGCGGTGGCCTCGGCATGCTGCTGGGTCCGCGCCCGGCCCGCCAGACCGAGAATCGCGGTAACGGAGAGCTTCAGCTCCGCCTGCTGGGCCTTTTTGCACAGCGCCAGCATGACCTCCGGGGAGAATCCTTTGTTGACCAGTTCAATGGTCTCTGGATCGCCGCTTTCCAGGCCGAAATAGAGAATCCGCAGCTTGCGCTGGCGCAATTGGGCGAGTTCGGCGACGGTTTTGGTGGTCAGGCTATTCGGTGATGCGTAGGCCCCGACCCGGGTAAGCCGCGGCAAGGTGCTGGCGAGCTTGTCCAGCACGGCGAGCAGTTTTTCCTGGGGATAGACCAAGCCGTCGCCGTCGCCCAGGAACACCCGCTGGATATGGGGGCGGTGCGGCAGTGGAATGCTGTCGATCTCGGCAAAAATATCCGCAAGCGGGCGGATCCGAAAGTTTTTCATTTTATACATACCGCAGAAGCCGCAGCTGTTCTGGGAACAGCCGATAGTGATCTGGATGATGAGTGAGTGGGCTTCAGACGGTGGGCGGAACAGGGGTTCGTCGTAGTCAAAAAAATAGTTCATATCTCGTTGATCCTGGATGAAAAATACCGGGCCCAGTGGCTGGACATCGGTGCCGGACAAGTGCCAGCTTGGGCTCTAGGATAGTTGTCATCCGAAAACACTGGATGGCAATAATTAAGTTTTCAGATTGGAAACGAGCAGTTTTCCGTTGTAGCAAGGAAATCAAGGGCTTGCGCGGAGGCGTACACCGTTACGCCGCACAAGTCAGCCTGCAGATTGACGCTGCTACAGCGGAAAAAAGCCGTTTCCGGATGAAAACTAGGATAGCAAGTTTGCGGTGACCTTGACCAGTCTCCCGGCCGGATCATGCAATTTTGCTCACTCAGCGGCGCGCACCGGGGTGGTCTGTGTATTAGCGGCTGCTCCATCATGAGCAAATTTCCTGAATTGGTATTTATCCAGCGAGGCCGCGGCCGTAATGCAACAAAATTAAATATTGACAATATTTGGATATTCATATAAACCTCTTTGGATTTTGTGGAGAGATATAAATGGATACTCATGAAGCAATTACCATCTGTCATATAGGTACTGAGAAAAAACGCAGCTATAAATGGCTGTTGGCCCTGATCATGGTGGCGGTCATCGCGCTGGGCTGGAAGTTTCCGGTTCTTGGATTTGTGGTGCCGGTAGCCATGGGGAGCGGGATTATCGGCGCATTTTTCCGTGGTCGCTGGGTGTGCGGCAACGCTTGCCCCCGGGGCAGTTTTCTGGATACCTGGTTTAAACCGCTGGCCGCCAACCGGAGGCTTCCGCGGTGGTTGAAAAGCTCTGTGTCCCGCTGGAGTGTGTTGGTGGTCCTGATGGGTTTCATGGGGTATCGACTGTCCCTGCAGCCAACTGATCCGTTGCACTGGGGGCGGGTCTTCTGGCAGATGTGCCTGGTGACCACCCTGGTTGCGCTCGGCCTGGGCCTGGCCTACAGTACCAGGGCCTGGTGCGCGATCTGCCCGGTCGGGACCATGGCCGCCGCCATCGATCGGGGTCAATATCAATTACAGATCGATCCGTCCTGCCGGGGTTGCGAATTGTGCGCAAACAGCTGCCCCATGCAACTGCCGATCGCCAGTTATCGGACCAAAGGCGTGGTGGCCGCGGCGGATTGCATCAAATGCTCGACCTGCCTTTCTGCCTGTCCGCGTCCCGAGGTGTTGACTTGGCCACAGCGGCCGGCCGCCTGAGGATCGCACGGCGGCGGAAGGGTGGGTCAGCTTAACCACCGCAGCAGCTAGCCGGTCACAAACCACTGCGCCGGTCGCCGCGGCGTGATCGGCGCTGGATAGCGCTCCAGATAACCGACCCGCAGCAGCATCTGGATGTTGTGGTCGGTACCGAACTGCAGAGCCAACTCGCGTTGCCCGATCCGCTCTTCCAGCAGCTGGCTCATCGGATGGCAGGCGATATTGAGCAGCCGTGCCTGCAGTAGAATCCGCTGCAGACTCCGGCCGACCGCAATCAGTTCGGTCGGTGAATCCCCTGCGCCGTGTAGAACCAGCCAGCCCGCGCCCTGCCTGCTGAGCACCTCGGTCATAGTGACGGTCTGGTGCCGGAACGTCTCGGTCAAGACATCTTCCGCCTGATAAAAATTCTCCACCCACCAGCCAGCCAGCCTCTTTAGCTCCATGCCGGCGACGGTCAACCCGTCCCGATGGCTGTTGACCGCACTTCGCCTGAAGCGGATCCACCGCGCCAGTTCCGCCATCGCTGCATCCCTTTGACACTGGCTTTCCATGGCCAGGACCGTTCCTGCTCTGATGCTCTCGGCCGCGGCCTGATCGCGCGGCAGGTAGTCGAGCTGGTGCTGGCTGCTGCGCTGGAGCAGACGGACATCGCTGCTCTGCAGCAAACGCTGCTGCTGCCCCTGTTTCACCATTCTCCGTAGGCCCAGCAGGGACAGGTCGGCGGTTATCGCGGGCGATTGTGGGGACAGCTTGATCTCCAGGATCCTTGTCTCCTGAGGATTGTTTGCGGTCACCGAAACAGCGGCCTGATAACCATAGGACTGGGCGGCCTGAACTAGGTTTTCAATAAAGGCTCCCAGGGAAGTCAAGGTTTCCCGCGCGTGGGGATCGACCGCCGGCAACCGCCGCCGGGGTGGGATACTGACGCTCCAATGGCGGGGGGTATGTAAGCTGACCTGCCATGGCTGGCTGTTGTGTCCGCTCGGTGCAAGGGCAGCATAGTTCAGAATTCCTGCCGCCGCTACGGACAGCCGGGTATTACCGACCGGGCCGCGCAATGCCACGGCGGGCCCGGGGAAACAGCCGCTCAGCAACCCGGGGTGATGGAGAGCAGACTGCAGAGACCGCAAGTTTTGAGAAATTGGCGGCGGTAAGGATTCATGGCCTCATCCTCAAGGCAGGGGGTGGTGGTCGGCCGGGGCGATGTCCGGTGCCGCCGTAGTGAGCAGGTGGTGAAATTCAGCAGCGAGCAGAGGCAATCCTTTTTCGGCATGGCCGAGACGCTGAAACGAGGACCAGAACCAGAGCGGTGAGCCGGATTGTCCTGCGCTCATTGCTGCAATCCGCTGACCGGTGACTGGGTCGAGGGCTTCAAGTTCCACACTGACGCCGCCCGTATCCAGGGGTAGAAACAGGGCAAGGGTGGTCAGCAGGTTCAGAGCCGGCCAGGACTCATTGATGGCGGTAATAGCTGCACGGATGCGCAGGGTTGCGTTGGTTCCGGTCGGTCGGGACGTTGGTGTAAGCTCCTGGCGCAGGGCCTGGGTGAGGATTCCGGCCAAGGTCTCTTGTTCTGTATGGCTCAGCCGGGTGGCGACGGAATCGGCAAACCGGATCGGCGCAATGGTTACGGTTTGGTAACTGATCGGTTGGGCCGGGGGCACGGCTGCGCAGTCGCGGCGGCCAAAGGGCTGCAGGGTGCCGTAATTGTCCAGAAAACCGCTGCGGGTGGGAACCTGTCCGGCACACCCTGACAGCAGCAGGCAGAGTAGGGTACAAGAAATGATTTTGGTAAACGGGAGCATGGTGATTGTCTCCTGTCACCGATTGGTGACATTGAGGTTAAAAAAAATCAGCCGTCCGCTGTCCCAGCAAAGCAGTTACGGCACAGCTGCAGTAAGCTTTCTTCCAGGCGCTTCCAGCCGGCATCGGAATTGATCTCCAGCAGGTTGAAAATCTGGGTGTTGCGGCCACGGATGATCAGATAATTGATGGCTGCGCCGAGCAGGGCGGTGATCGCGGGCAGGTCGAGATCGGTCTCGGTCAGTCGCGCACTGAAGGTGGCGAACAGGCGCTGCGCCCATTCTTCCCGGGTCTCGGCCAGGATGGTGGTCAGCTCATTCGGTTCGAGCATTTCCCAGGCCATGATTTCTCTGGTCAGCGGTCGTTTGCGCAACGCCCGGGCAAAATTCACCAGTAACTCACCGACCGCTTCACCGAGGGGTTTGTGACGAAATTCCTGTAGATTGCCATTGGCAATCTCATCCAGGGTTGGCCAGAAGTCGGCGGACTCGCCGAAGCTGCGCAGCAGCCCTGGCAACCCACCGAAATAACGATAGATCAGGACTTTATCGACTCCGGCCTGGCGCGCCAGGGCGTTGACGCCGAACTTTTTGAAGCCGTCTTTGGCGAGCAGTTCGCCGACTGCCATGAGGATCTTTTTCTGGGTCTGTTCTTTGTTGCCCATCGGAAAAACCTTAAGCAGTATTGGGTTCGCATTCCAAACTCATTGTTAGTCACCATGCGGTGACAAGTCAAGCCTTTTCTATTCGTCAGCATGAGCAGCGAACTTCTGTTTACGGCAGGTCGGTCGCCCGGGCAGTTTTCCTTCTGCCCGGCAGAGAAGGGTTGACGATCAGCACGAGCAATCCGGCAAAAATAAAACTGATCCCCCCAAAAGCCGGCACGGTGAGTTGTTCGCCAAGTACGGCAATGCCCAGGGTCGCGGCAACCATGGGTTCGGCCAGGGACAGGGTCACGGCGGTGGAGACCTGGACCATTTGCAAGCCGCGGGAAAAGAACCAGTAGGACAGCGCCATGGTGGCCAGGCCGAGGTGTAGAACAACGGCGATGGCACGGGGCTGCGCCAGCCAGGCCAGGTCTCTGTTCAGTAACAGTGGGGCCAGCAGGATGGCGCCGCCGCAGACGACCAGGGCCATAACCGCATTGGGTGAATGTTTTTCCAGTAGGCTTTTGATCAGTAACGTATAGGTGGCATAAGAGGCCCCGGCCCCCAAGGCCAGAGCGATTCCGAACAGGTTGACGGTCAGGGTGCCGCTGCCCAGGCCGAGCAGCCCGCCGCCGCTGACCGCCAGGGCGGTGGCGAACCACCAGCGCCGGCTGAGCAGTTCGCTACGGTAGATTTTGCCGAGCAGACCGCCGATGATCGGGGCGCTACCGATGCTGACCATGGTTCCGACCGCCACGCCGGTCTTGGCGACGGCGGCAAAAAAACAGACCTGATAGCTGGCGGTAAAGAGGGCTGCGGCCAGGACCAGGAACCAGTTCCAGTCCCGCCAGTGGCCCAGTTCGTGGCGGAACAGGGCCAGACCGAACAAGGCCGCACCACCGATTACCAGGCGCAGGGTCCCGATCACCAGCGGGTCGTAGCCCAGGGGGGAGAAGGCCTGGGCGGTACCGGTGGTGCCCCAGAGCAGCGTGGCGGCCAGGATATACCAGGTGCCGAGAGCGGAATGTTGTTTGGACATGGGGTGGTAACCTTTTCTGGTTGAGAGAAACAGGAACAAAGCGGCGGACACCCGCTCCGGGCTCCGAAACGGGAGCAAAAAAAGGGGGTGCCAGGTTGCAGAGATAGCAGAGTCGGGGACGGGCCATCTTGTACAAAATTGACCTGCTGGAATAAATTCAGGTTTTTTTGACCTGTTGCCGATAAGCGCCAGGGGTGAGGCCGAATTTACGTTTGAAGTGACGGGAGAGGTGACTTTGGTCGCTGAAACCGCTCAGTAGCGAGGCTTGGACGATGCTCTGCCCCTGTTGCAGCAGGCGGCGCGATTGCTCAAGCCGCAGCTGCAGCAGATAAGCATGGGGGGTGAGACCGCTGGCTTTCTTGAAGCAGCGGATCAGATAGGACGGGGTGCAATCGACCCAGGCTGCCAGCTCGTCGAGCTGCAGGTCTTCCTCAAGCCGATCATGGAATAGTTCAATGATTTTTGCCACCCGCCGAGGCTCTTCGCCGATTTTGTCGGTTGGCAGTGCGGCCGTGGCATAGCGGGACAGCAGCAGGGCCAGGGTGGTGCGGAACAAGGACTGGCGGTGCAGGGCGGATGGAGAGCTTGTCAGGGTCAGCCAAAGATTGACCAGGGCCTGGTAGGTGTCCCGGTCGGCGTGCAGTCCGGTAGCCAGTTCGGGCGGAATCGAGGAGTGATCGGTCAGTTCCCCGGCAATCTGCTGAACGGTTGCTGCATTGAGATAAAAGGACAGCAACTGGCGTGAGCTGCTGTCGAAAGCCTGGTTGGAATGGACTTCGCCGGGGGCGAAAATCCCGAAGCTTCCCGGCGGCAATATGCCGGAGCAGCCTTTATGGGTATAGCTTTCAGCGCTTGCCGTATTCAGCCAGATGCAGTAGGCATCGTGAAAATGGGGGGCAAAGCGGTAGGCCACATCAGAACAGGACAGCAGCTCCAGGCCGTTGATCGCGGCGGGCAAGTGGTAGCGGACTCCGGTCCCTGGGGTGGCGGTTGGATGCATGCCTATTGTGTTAGCACAGGGATGCTTGAGTTGCAAAGGGCTTCCTGAGCAAGACCCTGCGTCGGGCAATCATCGGGTCTGGGGGGAGGGGCTTGATGTGATGATGAGTTTGCTTTGCTCGTTATGTCGAAAAAGAGGAACGGAAGTCATATATTTTTCTGTCCTGGAAGAAAAACTCGCCCTTATAGAAGTTGTTATTATGTTATTAGCCTTCTATCTATATTTTTCTATCTCATGTCTGCTGTGAAACTAACCCTGAAACTCTATGGAAATTTAGACATTCTATTTCTTAATTATTGATTAAAAAAATAATAACATCGAATAAATACTTTACTTTTTTGATTTTTATTCTTCCGCTGATAGTTTTTTACTTGTCAGACTACCGGACAAGTCAGGGCTGCTCTTAAGGAGTGCGGATGACCGAAATCAGAAAAATACGTCTCTCCGAAAGTATCACTGATGTCATAAAGCAGATGATCGCTCGGGAAGGTTTTAAGCCAGGAGACAAGTTTTATTCTGAGCTCTTTCTCGCCAAAAAACTTGGCGTCAGTCGTTCTTCTCTCAGGGAAGCCCTGAAAATACTTGAAGTGACCGGGCAGGTGACCATTCGCCAGGGTAAAGGTATTTTTGTTGAAGACTTAAACGGTCAGCAGTTTAAATCCTTTGCCGCCTGGTTGAAAAATAATGAACAGTCCATAAAAGACAATTTTGAGGTCCGCCTGATCATTGAACCCAAAATTGCCGCTCTGGCCGCTCGCCATGCCAGTTCGGATGATGTGCAGAAAATGCGGAAATGCCGCCGTTCTTTTGCCAAGTATGCCGCGCAGCAGGAGATCGACCCGTTGATCCGCTGCGATCGGGAATTTCACCGTCTGCTCGCTTTCGCGTCCCACAATAAAACTCTCTATGTGCTGATGAAATCGATGACCACCAACCTGCCCTACGGTTGGATTTCCAGCCTCCATATCGCCGGGCGGGTCAGTAAAACAATCACCGAGCATGAGCAGATTTACTGTGCCGTCGATGCAGGTGACGGGCCGGGTGCGGAACAGGCGATGAACAACCATCTGACCAAAGCTTGGGAGGACGTTCAAATTCATTTGTACGGATAACATAAGGAGTCGATATGGCGGTCAAGATTACCACCCTGATTGAGAACAGCGTAGGCGAGCACCATGCTCTCAAGGCTGAACATGGCCTGTCGTTTTTTATTGAAACCGATGAATGCTGCATTCTGTTCGATACCGGGCAGAGTGGAGCCTTCATTGAAAATGCCCGCTATTTATGTAAAGACCTGACCGCCATCGACTATGTTGTGCTGAGCCATGGCCATTATGATCATTCGGGTGGCCTGGTTCCCCTGCTCGCCTCGGCAAGACAATTCAAACTTATTCTGGGGCAGGGTTTTTTTGACGAGAAATACGGCTACCGGGACGGCTCTTATGAATACCTTGGGAATAGTTTTGACGAACTCTTCCTCAATAAACATCTCATCTCCTATCAATTTCTTGACCAGCCTCTTTATGAGTTAAAGCCCGGTGTTTTCCTATTGACCGATTTTCCGCGCCGGCATGCGGATGAAGTGATCAATCCCCGTTTCAAGGTATTGCGCGACGGCGTTTTTTCCTCTGATCCGTTTACCGATGAGCTCCTTTTAGCCCTTGACTCGCCCAAAGGTCTTATCGTGATTCTCGGTTGCTCCCATCCCGGTATGAAAAACATGCTGGATACCGTGGTTGCCAGGCTTCATCGGCCCATCTATGCGGTTTTGGGTGGGACTCATCTGATCGAAGCTGACAAACATTCCCTGGATATTTCCATCAATTACTTGAATCGACATGTTGGAGGAGCGCTCGGGGTCTCCCATTGTTCGGGGCAGGTCGCTATTTCACGGCTGGCCGAGTCCAGTACGTGTTTTTTTCAGAACAGTACCGGTCGTTCTTTGATTGTTGCCTGAGGGTTTAACCTGTGTGGCGGATTTGCCGGCGCACCTAACGAACGAGGAGGTAAAAACCATGAGAATCCGTATCTGTCATTCCGGAGTAACGGCGGTTGTTCTCGCTGCGGTCGCCTTAGCTCTGACCCTGCTGGCGGCGCCGGGCTTTGCGGCCAAGGACGGGAAAATTATCTGGAAATCTTCCGGCCATGGTCCCGCTTCTGATCCGTCGCAGATCTTCCACGACAAACTCTGCCAGGCCATCACCAAAGCTACGGGCGGACGCCTGACGGTCAAACCTTTTGTCGGTGGGTCGATTGTGCCGGCGTATAAGGAAGTGGACGCCATCGATCAGGGCGTTCTGCAGATGGGTTACACCTGCCCCATGTACAACCTTGACAAATGGCCGGCCGCGGGGCTGATCAGTTCGCGTCCGGGCGGCCTGCCCGGCGAAGCTCTGCGGACCTGGTTCGACTATGGCGGCGGTGCCGAGCTGATGAACAAAATGATGGACGGCTACAACGTGATGACCTTCCCCGGGGCCCTGGCTCCGTTACCCGAAGAGGTCTTCTTCCACTCCAAGGTCAAGCTCGAGTCGTTGGCTGACATCAAAGGCCTCAAAGCCCGCTGCATGGGCGACGGCGGTGAAATCCTCAAGCGCATGGGCGCGGCAACAGTCATTATCCCAGGTGGCCAGCTTTATGAAGCCATGCAGCGGGGCACCATCGACGCCTTCGAATATTCCACCTTGGCTTCCAACTGGAACATGCACTTCAATGAGGTCGCCCCTTATGTTTATCTCTCCCCCAGCCGGGCCCCCAGCGACCCCCAGGTGATTTTTGTCAACAAAGACGCCTGGAACAAACTTCCGGAGGACCTCCAGACCATCGTCCAGGCAGTCGTCGCCAAGTTCACCCAGGATCAGCATCAGTATCTGGTCAGTGAATCGATCAAGGCCGTGGACAAATTCCGCACTGCCGGGAATCAGGTTTACAAGGTTCCCAAGGATATTGAAGACGCCCTGCAGGTCGAGGCCGATAAGTTCTACGCCGAAAAATCGAAATCGGAAGCGCCGATTTTTGCGGAAATTTATAACTCCATGAAATCCTTCGGCGAGGCCTACAACGCCATCAAGTGAGTCTGGATTCTTCGAACCGGGAGTTGCGTATGACTGTTTTGATCAAAATTCTGCATGGCATCGATTGGCTGAGTGAAAAATCGGGGCAGGTGGGTAAATGGTTCGCGCTGCTCCTGGTTCTGGTCGGTTCCTTCGAAACCATTTCCCGCCACTTTTTTAATGCCCCGACGATTTGGGCCTACGACTCCATGTGTATGGCCGGCGGGGTTATTTATCTACTGGGTGCCTCTTATAACTATCTGCATGATGCCCATACCAGGGTCGATCTGTTCTATATGCGGGGGTCGCGACGCACCAAGGCCCTGATCGATATGATCTGCGCCCTGATCCTGTTTTTTCCGTTGATGATCATCATGTTCAAGCTGGCGGTGATGTGGGCGGCCAAGGCTTGGCGGATTCATGAAGTGATGTTCAACAGTTTCTGGTATCCACCGGCCGCTCCTTATCGCACGGTTTTTGCCATTGGCCTGCTGCTGTTGATTCTGCAGGCTCTCGCCAAATTTATCCGCGATTTCTACCTGGTCGTGAAAGGTGAAGACATTGATTGAACTCAGCGCTGAAATAGTGGCTTTTCTGATGTTGGGGGGCGTGTTCATTCTGGTCCTGACCGGCTTCCCGATTGCTTTCGTGATTGGCAGTGTGGCGTTCATTGTCGGCAACCTGGTGTTCGGTCCGACCACCACTTACCATATTCTTTATTCGCGTTTTTACGACCTGTCGTTGAATTATCCCTATCTGGCGGTGCCGTTATTCACTTTCATGGGGGTTATTCTCCAGCATTCGGGGATTACCAAGGATCTTTATGAAAGCCTCTATGAAGTGCTGGGGCGACTGCGCGGTGGGCTTGCTATAGTGACGGTCGTGTTCGGGACGATTCTGGCGACCTGTCTGGGTGTCATTGCAGCCTCGGTCACCATCCTGACCCTGATTGCCCTCGGGCCGATGGTGACCCGCGGTTACGATAAAGCCCTGGCGGCCGGCACTATTGTCGCTTCGGGAACCCTGGGCATCCTGATTCCGCCCAGTATCATGCTGGTGGTTTACGGGCCACAAGCCGGAATCTCTATCGGCCAGATGTTCATGGGGGCAGTTTTCCCCGGACTGCTGCTGGCATTTGCTTATGTCACCTATGTCATTGTCCGTTGCTGGCTCAATCCAGCTCTCGGACCGGCACTTCCGGCTGATCAGATCACACCTTTTTCCATGCAGAAAGTGTGGCGCTTGCTGAAATCGCTGGTGCCGCCGATTTTTCTGATCCTGGCTGTGCTCGGGACTATTTTTTCGGGGATTGCGCCGCCCACCGAAGCGGCTGCGGTCGGTTGTCTGGCTGCAGTGCTGCTGGCCGTCGGTTATGGGAAATTCAGCATCGGCCTGCTCAAGCATGCCTCCATTGAAACCCTGCGGGTGAGTTCCTTTGTGGTCATGATCGCGGCGCTCTGTTATGCATTTGTCGGGGTCTTCATGAGTGCCGGTTCCGGGGATGTGGTCTCCAGCCTGATTATGGCGGTTCCCGGTGGCAGATGGGCCTCATTTGCTATGATCATGGCCATCGTGTTTCTGCTCGGGCTGTTTATCGAATGGATCGGTATTGTCTTCATCATCGTCCCGATTTTTTCGCCGATTCTTGCAGAGCTGGGTTTTAATCCACTCTGGGCTGGGATGATGATCTGCATTAATCTGCAGATGGCGTTTCAAACCCCGCCCATGGCTATGTCGATCTTCGTGCTCAAGGGGACCGCTGCTCCGGAGCTTGGGCTGACTATGGCCGATATCATCAGGGGGGTGATTCCCTTTGTGCTGATTATCATGGTCGTGCTGTTCTTGTGTACGGTCTTTCCACAGATCATCACCTGGCTGCCGGAAAAGATGATCGGCCCGTCCCATTGAGCGGTTAAAAGGAGGTTTTTCCCGCATACGCGGAAGGATTAAACAACTCAAGCCCCTGCAATTTTGCAGGGGCTTGAGTGTGTTCAGCACAAATAATCCGGCCTGGACAGGGCCGGGAAATGACTTTATTTGCCGAAGTAACGCTTGAGCAGGCCGGCAAAAGCGGCGCCGTGGCGGGCTTCGTCTTTGCACATTTCATGCACGGTGTCATGAATGGCGTCAAGGTTGAGTTCCTTGGCGCGGGTGGCCAGTTGTTTTTTCCCGGTACAGGCACCATGCTCGGCATCGACCCGGGCTTGCAGGTTGGCCTGGGTGTCGGCAACCAGGACATCCCCCAGCAGTTCGGCGAACTTGGCAGCGTGCTCGGCTTCTTCCCAGGCGATCCGCTTGTAGGCTTCGGCAACTTCCGGGTAGCCTTCGCGATCAGCCTGGCGGCTCATGGCCAGGTACATGCCGACTTCAGTGCATTCGCCAGTGAAGTTCATTTTCAGGCCTTCGATAATTTCCGGGTCAACATCCTTGGCAACGCCGATGCGGTGTTCGTCTGCCCATTGCAGGGCGGCGCTGGCATCCTGCTCGGTAAATTTGGAGGCTGGTGCTTTACACTGCGGACATTCAGCCGGTGCACAGTCCCCCTCATGAACATAACCACAAATCGTACAGACAAATCTCTTCATTAGAATCACTCCTTATAGGGTAAAATATGACAAATTTGGTCGCGATTATACTGGCTGAGATTTTTCTGTCAAGCCCAGAAATATGGCAAGGGTCTTTCTATAGTGGTGAGGTGGGATTTGTCAAAAACTATTCCCTGAAAATGGCTGCGGTGCAGGCAGCCAACGCCTCCATCAAAGATGTCATGGTCAAGATTTACACCGGCGATGTCGATGCCTTTCTGCACACCGTTGCCAAGCGCTTTGCCTGGTCGATATGACCCTGTCGAGAAACAACGGCTGATTGCTGCCGCCAAACAGCAGGACGCCGGTGCTAAAGATGCGGCTTTTTAACGGCGGTTCTTCCTTGCCGCGGCAAAACCGCTTTGCAGCCAAGCCGGTGATTCGGAAGCGGCAATTGCCGGGCAAGGGGACTGGGCCGTTTCCCTCTGCTATTGGAGTTGTCCCTGAATTTTTTGCAACACCTCTTTGCGCTCTTTCAGGCGATCACGGTATTCAGTGGAATCGGTATGATAGATTTCGTCATGCAACCGATTCAGGCTGGCGGACAGGGTCTGCTCCAGGATCTCTTTTTCTTTACTGTTTAAGGAAATAGTAATCATAACTTACCTCCAATCAAGGCTGGTTATGGCTGTACTTCCATTATAGACCATTCGGGAGTGTTTGCAGGTCTCTCCTGCCGTGAATCCCGGGATGATTTTTCCTGCCTGCTTTTACCAGGGCAGCTCTTCCCCATTGCTGTGCCAGAAAGAACCACTGTTATCCAGGTTGAGGGCGGCAATTCTTGCCACCAACCCTGCCGCGGATTCCTCCGGTTCAATCATGCCGCCGTAGTTCACCATGCGGGTTTTGACAAACCCCGGATGCAGTTGGGCGACGGCGATACCGCGCTGTTTCAGGTCCATGGCCAGGGAGCGGCCTAAGGCGTTGAAGGCGGCTTTTGACGCCCGATAACCGTAGCGGCCGCCGGAGTCGTTGTCGGCAATCGATCCCATGCGGCTGGTGATGTTGGCAATTTTGCTGCCGTTGCGCATGTTCGGCAGCAGCGCCTCACTGACTCGCAGCGGGGCAAAGGCGTTGACTTCCATCTGTAGGCGCAGGGAATCGAAGTCGATGCTGCCCAGGACTTCATTCTGCATGACGCCGGCATTGTTGATGAGCAGATCAATGGTTTGTCCGCTTAATGCGCTAACCAGGTGGGCGACGCTGGCCGGATCGGTCACATCGATGGGGGAGATCACCTGGGTGGCAACTTTATCGAGTTGGGCAGAGGATTCCCGGCACACCCCGGTGACCCGCCAGCCTTCCTGCTGATAATGTTTGGCCAAGGCCAGGCCGATTCCACGATTGGCGCCGGTCAGGACGACATGTTTCATTGCTGATGCTCCTTTCGCATAAATATTGTAGCCATGCTGCACTGTGGCCAGGCGGTTCAATGGTGGCGAGGCAGGCACCGTTTTTAGCGCCATAGCTCTGTTTGGCAGCCTGGTTTGTTCCAGTATACCAGGCCCGCTGGTCCGAGCACCGGGACTGATCGGACTTTCTTTTCCAGACCGATTTCGTTATAAAAACCATATCCTCTTTTCTTCTGAAAGATCTCTCACATGAATACTCGGGTTCGTTTCGCCCGGCCCCAGCTGTCCCGGCAGCTGGTTGGCTGGTTCGCTATTTTCTGTTCCGCATTTTTTTTCTATCTGGCCACCCTGATCATCCGTCTGGCAAAAAGCTATGTGGTGATCGATTCCGCCTATTTCGTCTTCGCCCGTTTTTTGCTCGGGTTTGTCATTGTCGCTGCGACCATGGCGCTGCAGCAGCAACGTATCCAACCGCGCAGGTATCACCTGCTGATCGGCCGGGCCGTGGCCAACAGTATCGCGGTGTTTTGCTTTTTCAAAGCGGTTGATATGGGATCGCTGGCCGAGGCCAATATCCTCAATATGACCTATCCGCTATTCGTTGCCGTGTTCTCGTGGTTTTTTCTGCGCGGCCAGCGTGATCCAGTGACTATGGGCATTGTCGTGATGGCTTTTGTCGGCGTCTGGATGGTCCTTGCCCCGGATGATTTTCACTTCGGGGTGGCCAATCTGTGGGGGCTGGGTTCCGGGATTTTCGCGGCGGTGGCGATGATTTACCTGAATGTCAGCCGCCGTCATCATGATTCGCAGACCATTCTGTTCTTCATGTTCGGGCTGGGTTCGGTGCTGATCTTCAGTCTGTTCCATCAGGCGATTTTTTTGCCCGATGCCACGGAACTGTTCTTTCTTGGCAGCTGTGCCCTGGCCGGGATTCTCGGCCAGTATCTGATTACCTACGGGTTTTTGTATGTTACGGCGGTGGAAGGCTCGATCATCTCTTCGACCAGAATTCTGCTGGCCGCCATCCTCGGACCGTTGCTGATCGCCGAACCTGCCTTGACTCTGACCGGCTGGTGCGGGGCTTTGCTGATCTTTGTCGCCAATGTGGCACTGGCGGTCAGGCGCTCCTGAGCGAAGCACCGTACGGTTATTCTGGGGGAGTGAAGGCTCCCGGTCAGTCCTGATCCTGGATATGCTTTTTGACGGTGCGGCGGTCGAGCCCGGTGCGGCGGGCCACCTCTTCGTAACTGCCGTAGCGCTGGTGCAGCTGGCGGCAGTAGTGGGCCAGCAGTTGCCGGGCGCTCAGTTCTCCTGCCGCGACCAGGTTCGGTAGACTCTCCTGTGCGGCGTGGGTGGCGAAGGGATCGCCCGTGTAGCGGCCGGAGAGCAGAGTGCGGCGGATCGCCTGTTCCAACTCGCGGACATTGCCGGGCCACGGGTAGTTGCTGGGTAAATGCTGCTGCAGAGCACTGCGAATGTCCCGCACCTGATCGGGCTCGGCCTGGCCGAGGATTCGCTGCAGCACGGTCTTCAACAGGGGCTCCAGGGAGGCTGGATCTTCAGCGAGCTGTTGGCGCAGAGGTGGAACCTCGATGACATCGGAACAGAGCCGGTAGTAAAAATCATCCCGAAAACTGCCCTGGCGACGCAATTCAGCCAGGGGACGGTTGGTCGCGGCGATGATCCGACCGCGAAACGGTTTGTGGATATGACTACCGACCGGGCTGAAGCTGCGTTCCTGCAGCACCTTAAGCAGTTTGATCTGGACCGGCACGGTCACGTCGCCGATCTCGTCGAGAAAAATCGCTCCGTGGGGGACACAGCGGGCGAGAATCCCCTGATGATTGTCCACTGCGCCGGTAAAGGCGCCTTTTTTATGCCCGAACAATTCCGACTCGATGAGGTTCTCTGGAAACTGGGACAGGTTGATGGCGATAAAGTTGCGGGTAAAGCTCTCGGCAAAGCGGGCCGTTTTCGGCTCAAAGGGGATATAGCCGGAGCGCCCGATTGCCGCCGCTGCTGCCCCCTTGCCGGTGCCGGTTTCACCTAGCAGCAGGGTGGAAAAATCCTCCATCCGGTCCCACAGGGCCGATTCATAGCGCTGTGCCTGGTGGGTAAAGATATTGTTCCAGAGACTGCAGCGCAGCCGACACATGGACGGGCTGGTGCCGGCCAGCTGGTTGATGAAGAAAAAGGCTCTTCGCAGCTGGTAGAAAAAGGCAAAGTAGTGGCGTGCTTCATCGGCCTTGAAGCCGAACTCCCGCAGGCGCGCCAACAACTCCCCCGAAAACGGTACCGCGCAAGGTTCGTCCCCTGCCTCGATCTGCTCTTGGATCAAATGGTCAAACTGGTCAAGATACAAGTGAAATTGTTCGAACAGCAGGCCCAAGGCGAGGGCTTTGCGATCCTCGGGACCGTACAGGGGCAGGTTGGCCTTGCCGGCGTTTTGCAGGGTCCGGATGCGCTCTCGCACTGAAGCGATGGCGGCCTGCAGCTGGGGGCGCGACCCGCCGGTCAGCCCGGCTAATTGCTCGTCGAGCCGATCGCGTTCTACGCCGAAGGGATTGCTGAACGCAGCGGCACTGACCAACTGGAAAAAACGGCGCTCTTCAGAAGTGAGTTTCTCGGTCACGGTCATGCATAAAATGTACAGCGCTTCGACATGAAATGCCAGAATTAGTTTTCGACCGCTAGGTCCGCCTCCCCGTTTTTTAGGAAAAAATTTCGTGAAATAGGTGGCTTATCATCAATCAGCCAAGCTGGCACAGCTCCTGCGGTGGGAATGGGAAACCCATTCATGAACAGGAGGTCAGCTGATGTCCAGCATTATCAAACTCACTATGAAGCGAATCCGCATCCCGTTGTTAGCCCTTGCCATGGTCGCGCTATGTGGCCACCCGGGTTGGGCGGCCGGCTTGCTGAAACCGATCGGGGCGGGCGCTGATGCCGCACTGGGGATTCGCTCCCACCGGGTCGAGGTCACCATCAACAACGGCTTTGTGCGCACCGAGGTTGACCAGGTCTTTGCCAATAGCGGTGCCAGCCCCATTGAAGGGATCTACTCCTTTCCGCTGCCGAAGCAGGCCAGCCTGTCGGAGCTGTCGCTCTGGGTCGCCGGTCGGGAGATTCTCGGCGAGGTGGTGGAGCGGGAGCGGGCCAGGAAAATTTATGCGGAGCAGCAAGCCCAGGGGCAACAGGTCGCCCTGGCGGAACAGCATGATTACAAGGCCTTCGATGTCCGGGTCGGCAATATCCCGGCGCAGAGCGATACCCGGGTCAGGCTGGTCTATTATCAGCCGATGGTCATCGATCAGAATGTCGGCCGTTACCTGTACCCCCTGGCGGAAGGCAATGTCGATGATCAGCGGATCGCTTTCTGGTCGGTTGACGACCGGGTGAGCGGGCCGTTCAGTTTTCATCTGCAGCTCAAGTCCGCTTTTCCCATCAAGGATGTGCGCCTGCCCGGTCTCGACAAGGAGGCCGTGGTCAGCACCACAGCCGCTGACGAGGGGGCCGGCACGCTCATCGACGTGACCATCGACCGTCCCGAAGGGAGCGACCTGGGGCGGGATATCGTTTTCTACTACCGCCTTGACGATCAGGTCCCGGCTCGGATCGAGCTGATCCCTTACAAGGCGCAGCAGGAAGAGCCCGGGACTTTCATGCTGGTGGTCACGCCGGCGGCTGATCTGCAGCCGATTGCGGAGGGGGTGGATTGGACCTTTGTCCTCGATACTTCCGGCAGCATGGGCGGGCACAAGATTGCGACCCTGACCGCTGGCGTCAGTCGCGTGCTTGCGGCCATGCGTCCGGCTGACCGGTTCCGCATCATCACCTTCAACAACACCTCCCAGGAGCTGACCAGCGGTTATGTTGCGGCTGACCCCGAGCAGATCCGCCAATGGAGTGACCGGATCCGGGAGCTCCCCGCGGGGGGCGGGACCAACCTGTTCGCCGGGCTAGAACAGGCTTATCGTAAGTTTGATGACGACCGGACGACCGGGGTAATCCTGGTGACGGACGGAGTCGCCAATGTCGGCCGGACTGAACAAAGGGATTTTCTGGAGCTGTTGAAAAAATATGACGTTCGCCTGTTTACCTTTGTTATCGGCAACAGCGCCAACCAGCCACTCCTGGAAAGGTTGGCCAAGGACTCCGGCGGTTTTGCCATGAACATTTCCACGGCCGACGATATCAGCGGCCGGCTGCTGCAGGCCAAATCTAAAGTGTTGCACCAGAACCTGCACGATGTAGAGATCGTTATCGACGGCGAGCGGGTGAGCGATGTAACGCCGCAACAACCGGGCAACCTTTACCTTGGTCAGCAACTGGTGCAGCTCGGTCGCTATCAGGGAGCGGGAGAGATCAACATCCGTATGCGAGGTAAGGTTTCCGGCCAACAGCGGCAGTGGCAGACCCGGGCGGTTCTACCTGAGATCAATCGGGACAATCCTGAGTTGGAACGCATCTGGGCGCTGGCCAAGATCGATGAGTTGATGACCCGGGTGCGGGACGAAGGAGAAACGGAAGCGCTACGTCAGCAGATCACCGAGTTGGGGCTGCGTTATTCCCTGGTCACCGATTACACCTCTATGCTGGTGGTCAGCGATGATGTGCTGGAACGGGAAGGTCTGCAACAGTACAACGCCGAACGGGTCCAGCGGGAACGGGCTGCCCAGCAACAGCGGGCTGCACAGCCGGCAACCAATTACCGGGTCGATACCTCGACCACTTCGACGGGGGAGAGTTCGCAGGGGGCTTTCGGTAATCGCCCCGCCCCGGGAATCGGCAGTGGTCCGGTCGGTTTACTGGTGGTGCCCCTGGTGGCCTGGTTAAAGCGGCGTAAACAACAGTGACCGTTGTGAGTCCGGCAGGCAGGGCGGTCGTTGCACTGCCTGCCCGGCTCGGGTAAGGAGATAGCGATGTCTATGTTTGTTTGTTCCAAAGTCCGGCCCGACCGGAAACTGTCGCGAATTGAGCTGTCAGCGGCCCGGTGGATGATGGTTGGCTGGTGCGCCCTGCTGATTCTGCCCAACCTCGGCCTGCTGGTGACCGGGGTTCCCGCGGACAGGCTGATTTTTGATCCGGCCGAGGTTGCTGCAGGCCAGTGGTGGCGGCTGCTGAGCTGGCCGTGGGTGCATGTCAGCCGTTATCATCTGCTCATTGACGGGGCGGCCTTTCTCCTGCTTTATTCCGGTCTGAATGAAGCGCGACCCGGGCGGCGTTTGCTGCTGGTGCTGGCGGCCGCTGCCGGAAGCCTGGCTCTGCCATTGGTCGGGTCCGCACAGCTGGAGCAGTTCGGACTGTGCGGACTGTCCGGAGTCGCCCATGGTCTGGCCGCGGTCAGCCTGCTGGAAATGTTGCCCGACCGCCGCCAGCGCGGCAGCGGGGCGGTCTTGTTCGGCGGCCTGCTGGCCAAGGTGCTCTGGGAGTTGCAGAGTGGTCGCGCATTTCTTGCCTGGTTGCACCTGGGGGAGATCGGTCAGCCGATTGTGGCCTGTCATGCCGGGGGTGTCATTGGCGGGCTGCTGGGTTATCTTGTCCTGAGCGCGGCCGAAGCGCTGCCGGGACCGTATCCGGTTCCGGCCGACAGACGGTAGGGTAGCTATTCCATATTGTGCTATCATGTGTTATAGAATTTGGCTTCGTCAATTGCTGGCCAGCAGGTTATTGGAAAAGTCCATAGCGGGACCTTTTTCCGGCAGGGCAGGAAAAAAGAGTTTTTTCTGCCTGACAAAATCAATAAACAAGCTGTTTGTGTCTGGTTTTGTTTGTCCTGCCATGGGCTCGGCCGGTTTGTTATCAGCCGCCCGCCGGACAAAATCTGTCAACAAAGGGATGAACTCTTATGAAGCCACGGATAATCATAATTGAGGATGATGATTCCTGTCGCAGTTTTTTGACCATGCTGCTTGAACAGCATGGTTATGAGGTTGTTGCCTTCTCCGATCCGACCGTTTGCCCGGTCTATTCCAGTGTGGGAGGTCTCTGCCCCCATGATGATGCCTGTGGTGATTTTCTGCTGACCGACAATCGGATGCCTCATGTCAGCGGGCTTGATTTTATTGCCGAACAGAGCCTTAGGGGCTGCAAGGGAGCACTGCGGAACAAGGCGGTCATGTCCGGTACCTGGAGTTGCGAAGAGCGGGAATTGGCCGAGCGGCTCGGTTGCCGGATTTTCGAGAAACCTTTGCGCGCCAGTGATCTGCTGGAGTGGCTGGAGCGGCAGAAAGCTCTGCTTAATCCGGAACGGAAACTGACTCAGTTCGCCAGCTAAATAGCGTTTCAGTGTCGCTGATCCCTTTTCCCGGTTTTTTTCTTGCCTCTTTCGTTCAGTCCGCCGCTGTGAAAGCTTTCTGTCCCCTGTCGGTTGTTTCGTGCCTCACGGTCGGTCCTGTCCGGGGTGGGAAGCTGGCGATTTAATGATTATTGGTGATTTTTCAGGTTGAGATTGTTATTCTGAGGCGCTCGATCCTGCAAACCCTGTTGGTAGCGTCGTATTGTTGCTCTTCCCCACGTGCTGAAGCCACAGAGTTCTTGTCTTGACTCTGCACGGGAGAATGTGGCTGCTGCCGAGAAATGACGGAATCAAGATAGCCGCTTCAAGGAGTTTGACTTCTGGCCAAGCAGCTTTTGACTTTTGCGGAACCGGGGCTGACCAGGTTTATTCATCTGAAAACAGCCATTAACACATGGAGACTTGCAAGATGATCAAGGAAGCGATTGCCAAGCTGGTGGAACGCCAGGACCTCACTGAGCTGGAAATGATCGATGCCATGGATCAGATCATGGGCGGAGAGGCGACCCCGGCGCAGATCGGCGCCTTCATGACCGCGCTGCGGATGAAAGGGGAAACCATCCCTGAAATCGTCGGCGCCGCCAGGGTGATGCGCTCCCGAGCCACGCCGATTCGGGTGGGCGATGTGGTTGATATCGACCGCGATGACATCAACCTGGATCGGGAAACGATTCTGGACACCTGCGGGACCGGCGGCAGCGGAACCCGCAGTTTCAATATTTCGACCACGGTCGCCCTGGTTGTGGCGGCCTGCGGCGGCAAGGTGGCCAAACACGGCAACCGCAGTGTGTCTTCATCCTGCGGCAGCGCCGATGTTCTGGAAAGGCTCGGGGTGAAACTGGATATCGCGCCGGAGCAGGTTTCTGAATGCATCGAAAAGATCGGTGTCGGCTTCCTGTTTGCTCCGGCTCTGCACGGGGCTATGAAGTATGCCATCGGTCCGCGGCGCGAGATTGGTATTCGCACTATTTTCAATATTCTCGGGCCCTTGACCAACCCGGCCGGAGCCAATCGCCAGGTGCTCGGAGTGTTCCGCAAGGACCTGGTTGAGCCGCTCGCCAAGGTCCTGCTGAATCTGGGTTGTCGGCGCGGCTTTGTGGTCCATGGCGATGATGGAATGGATGAAATCACCCTGACCGGGCCGACCCTGGTCGCCGCTATCAGCGGCAATACCGTCGAAGTGCAGTCCATCGAGCCGGAACAGTTCGGTTTCCGCCGCTGTCGGCTGGAGGATCTGCAGGGCGGCGATGCGGAAGAGAACGCCCGGATTGTCACCGCCATTCTGACCGGCGAGCGGGGCCCGAAGCGGGATATCGTCGTACTGAACAGCAGTTACGCCCTGGTTGCCGCCGGCCTGACCGGAGATGTTGACGCTGGCATCGAGTTGGCCAGTGCAGCCCTTGACAGCGGCGGAGCCAAAGCGACGCTGGATGAACTGGTACGGATGACCAATCAATGATACTTGACCGGATTTTAACCACCAAGCAGGACGAAGTCGCGGCTGCCAAAGGTCGCGAAAGCATGACCGAGCTGGCCGCCCGGGTCGGCGATCTGGAAGACCAACCGCGTGGCTTTGCCCGTGCCCTGCGCAGCATGGCCGAATCGGGGGGGACAGCCCTGATCGCCGAAGTGAAAAAAGGCTCCCCGTCCAAGGGGATCATCCGCGCGGATTTCGATCCCCTTGAGATTGCGGAGATCTATCAGAACCACGGCGCCACCTGCCTTTCCGTGCTCACGGATCAACACTACTTCCATGGGCATCTGCGGTTTCTCGGGCTGATTCGCGAGCAGGTCTCGCTGCCGCTGCTGCGCAAGGATTTTATCATTGATCCCTATCAGGTTTACGAGGCCCGGGTCGGTGGGGCGGATGCGATTTTGCTGATCGCCGCTGCCCTGGATGATGTTCAGCTCAATGAGCTGGCCGCCCTGGCGCAGGAGCTGCGCCTCGACGTGCTGCTCGAAGTCCATGATGAAGCAGAGCTGGAACGGGCGCTGCAGGTTCCGGTGGAACTGATCGGGATCAATAATCGCGATCTACGCACCTTTGTCACTGATCTCGGCGTGACCGAGCAGCTGGCGGGCCGTATCCCGAGACATCAACTGGCCGTGGCGGAGAGCGGGATTCACAATAGGGCGGACATCGAACGTTTGCAGCAGGCCGGTGCCGGTGCTTTTCTGGTCGGCGAAAGCCTGATGAAAGAAGAGGATATTGGCGCCAAGTTGGCGGAATTGCTGACCAGCTGTTGATCAGGACCCGTCCTGACGAGGTCCGGGCTCGGCACAAGGATCAAGAAGGGAACCGCATATGAAGCAGATCAAGTATCTTCTACCTGAGGACCGGATTCCGCAACAGTGGTATAATATCATCCCGGATCTGCCGGGGCCGCTGGCACCGGTGATTCACCCGGGGACGTTGCAGCCGGTCACTGCGGATGATCTGTTGCCGCTGTTTCCACCGGGCCTGATTGAACAGGAAGTTTCAACCGAGCGTTGGATTACTATTCCTGACGAGGTCCGACAGATTCTCGCCCAATGGCGTCCCGCCCCCCTGTTTAGAGCGCGGCGGCTGGAGCAGTTTCTGCAGACACCGGCCCGGATTTACTATAAATATGAAGGGGTTTCCCCGGCCGGCAGTCATAAGCCGAACACCGCCATACCCCAAGCCTACTATAATAAAATCGCCGGGACCAGGCGGATTGCCAGTGAAACCGGCGCCGGCCAATGGGGCTCCTCCATTGCCCTGGCTTGCCAGATGTTCGGTCTTGAATGCACGGTCTACATGGTCAGCGTCTCCTATCGGCAGAAGCCCTACCGGAAAAGCATGATGCAGTTATGGGGAGCCGAAGTGGTGCCGTCGCCGTCCTCTCAGACCGCGGCTGGCCGGGCGATTCTGGCCCGCGATCCGGACAGCAACGGGTCGCTGGGGATTGCCATCAGCGAAGCGGTGGAAGACGCCGCCAGTCACGAGGACACCCGTTACTGTCTCGGCAGTGTGCTCAATCATGTCTGTCTGCACCAGACCGTCATCGGACTGGAGGCCCGTGAGCAGATGGTCCTGGCCGGCGACTTTCCGGATGTGGTGATCGGTTGCCATGGCGGCGGGTCGAATTTCGCCGGGTTGGCCTTTCCGTTCATGGCCGACAAGGCCGCCGGCAAGGATTTGCGCATTGTCGCGGTAGAACCTCTGTCCTGTCCGACTCTGACCAAGGGCGTGTACGGTTTTGACTATGGCGATACGGCCAAAATGGCGCCGATCTCCAAAATGTATACCCTGGGACATGATTTCATGCCGCCTGGAATTCATGCTGGCGGTTTGCGCTATCACGGCGCCGCGCCGCTGGTTTCGCAATTGCTTGATGCCGGGTTGATTGAAGCCAGGGCGGTCGGGCAGGTGGAGTGTTTTCAGGCCGCGGTTGATTTCGCCCGGGCTGAAGGGATTATTCCGGCCCCGGAATCTTCCCATGCCATCCGGGCGGCTCTGGACGAAGCGTTGCAGGCCAAGGAAGAGGGGCAGGAGAAAACCATTTTGTTTAACCTCTCCGGCCATGGACATGTTGATATGGCGGCCTATGACGCCTTTTTCGCCGGGGAGTTGGAAAATTACGCCTATTCCAGCGCGGCGGTGGAACAGTCATTACAGCAGCTGCCCAAAGTGGACTGCTGAAGGGGATTGTGTGGCCGACACCAGAGTCAAAATATGCGGCATCACCAATCACGCTGATGCCTGTGCGGCGGTGGCGGCTGGGGCCGATGCCCTGGGGTTTGTCTTTTATGAGCAGAGTCCCCGCTATGTCGCCCCTGAGCAAGTGGCGCGGATTGTCGAAGCGCTGCCTCCCTTTGTGACCACGGTCGGGCTCTTTGTCAACAGTCCGGTGGCGCGGATCAGGGAGATCATGACCCTGACCCGGCTCAATCTGGTCCAGTTGCACGGTGATGAAAGCGCGCAGGATTGCATCATTGCACCGTTTCGGGTTATGAAGGCGCTGCGCGTCAGGGATGCCGCGTCATTGCAAGGGGCCGAAGATTATCCGGTCGCCGCGTTGTTGCTTGATGCCTGGAGTGATGATGCCTACGGCGGCACCGGTCACTCTTTCGACTGGGAACTGGTTCGGCGGCTCGGCAGCCGGCAGCCGTTGGTGCTGGCCGGTGGCCTGAACCCTGCCAATGTCGCTGCGGCGATACAAACTGTCCGCCCTTACGCGGTTGATGTCTCCAGCGGAGTTGAGGAGTCCCCGGGGCGTAAAGATGTCCAGAAAATCAATGAATTCATACAGCAGGTGAGGAAAGCATGAGTTATCAGTACCCGGACCAACGTGGTCACTTCGGTATCTATGGCGGGCGCTATGTCGCCGAAACCCTGATGCCGGCTCTTTTGGAGCTGGAACAGGCCTATGCCGGAGCCCGTCAGGACCCGGAATTTTACCGGGAATTCGAATATTATTTGAAGAATTATGTCGGCCGGCCCAGCCCCCTGTACTATGCCAGGCGGCTCAGCGAAGAGTTGGGCGGCGCTAAAATTTACCTGAAGCGCGAGGACTTGAACCATACCGGCGCCCACAAGGTCAATAACACCGTCGGCCAGATTCTGCTCGCGCGGCGTATGGGCAAGAACAAGGTTATTGCCGAAACCGGTGCCGGGCAGCATGGTGTTGCCACCGCCACCGTGGCCGCTCTGTTCGGCATGGAGTGCGAAATCTTCATGGGCAAGGAGGACATCCGCCGCCAGTCCCTCAATGTCTTCCGGATGAAGCTGCTCGGAGCCAAGGTGATTGAGGTCACCAGCGGCACTGCCACCCTCAAGGACGCCATGAACGATGCTATGCGCCACTGGGTGACCCATGTCCGTGACACCTTTTATGTCATTGGGACCGTCGCCGGTCCCCACCCCTATCCGATGATGGTCCGTGATTTCCAGGCAGTTATCGGCAAGGAAGCCAAACAGCAACTGCAGGAAACGGAAGGCCGGCTGCCGGACGTTGCCGTGGCCTGTATTGGTGGCGGCTCCAACGCCATGGGGCTGTTTTATCCCTTTATCGAGGATAAGACAGTGCGTCTGCTTGGGGTCGAAGCCGCTGGCTTCGGGGTCGAAACCGGTAAGCATGCGGCGTCGATCTCGGCCGGGCTGCCCGGGGTGCTGCACGGCAACAAGACCTACCTATTGCAGGACGATGATGGGCAGATCCAGCATGCGCACTCGATTTCCGCGGGCCTCGATTACCCGGGAGTAGGGCCGGAGCACGCGCTTCTGCACGATATTGAACGGGCCGAATATGTTTCGGTGACCGACCAGGAAGCCCTGGATGCATTTCAAAAACTGACCCGAATCGAAGGGATTATCCCGGCCTTGGAAAGTGCCCATGCCGTGGCCCAAGTGGTTAAATTGGCCCCCACTCTGAGCAAGGAGCAGATCATTCTGGTCTGTCTGTCGGGGCGCGGGGATAAAGATATTCATACAGTCGCCGATGCGATGAAAGTACAATTATAATGAAATTCAGTGAACTACAACTTCCCGAATCCGTACAAAAAGGTGTCGTGGCCGCCGGATTTGAATCCCTGACCCCGGTACAGCAGGAATCGATTCCCCTTGCCCTGAACGGTAAGGATGTCGCTGCCCAGGCCCAGACCGGCACCGGTAAAACCGCCGCCTTCCTGATCTCGCTGTTTTGCCGGCTGCTGAAAAGTGAAACTGGCACCGGCAGCAATCCGCGGGCGCTGGTCATGGCTCCGACCCGGGAACTGGTGGTGCAGATCTGCGCCGATGCGGAGACCCTGGGACAGTTTACCGGCCTCAAAGTGCAGCCGATTTTTGGCGGCGTCGATTATGAAAAACAGCGTCAGGCGCTCCGCGACGGGGTCGATATTATCGTCGCCACCCCGGGTCGCCTGATCGACTATTACAAGCAGCACGTGTTCTCCCTGAAACAGGTCGAAGCTCTGGTCATTGACGAGGCCGACCGGATGTTCGATATGGGGTTTATCAAGGATCTGCGTTACCTGCTGCGGAAACTGCCCCCGTTTGAAAATCGGCAGACCATGCTGTTTTCCGCCACCCTCTCCACCCAGGTCATGGAGCTGGCCTACGAATTCATGGACCTGGCGGAACGAGTCGAAATCGCTCCCAAGCAGGTCGCTGCGGATAATATTGATCAAATTCTCTATCACGTTGGCCGCCATGAAAAATTTGCCCTGTTGCTCGGGTTGCTGAAACAGGATCCGGATGTCGAACGGGTGATGCTGTTTGTCAATACCAAGGTTGAGGCGGAGCGGCTGAATGCTCTGCTGGAGGCCAATGATATTGCCAGTGCGGTCCTCTCCGGAGACATCCCCCAGAAAAAACGCATGCGAATTCTCGATCAGTTCAAGCTCGGCAGCCTGACTCATCTGGTGGCGACGGATGTTGCTTCCCGCGGGATTCATGTCGATAACGTCACCCATGTCATCAACTATGATCTGCCGCAGGACCGCGAAGACTATGTCCACCGTATCGGCAGGACCGCTCGGGCCGGGGCCAGCGGGCGGGCGATCAGCTTTGCCGATGAAGAGACCGTCTACGTCATCGAGGAAATCGAGGCCTATCTCGGTTTCAGGATTCCCAGTACCATGCCGCTGGATGAGGATTTCTGTTTTGATTTCAAACGTGCCGCACCCCGGCGCAAGAAACCCTTGCCGAGCGCCGGCGAGAAAAAAGCCCCCCCGCGCAAGCGACGGCCGCGGCGGCGCTCCAAAAAAGGGAAACCCGGCGGAGGAACCGGGCAGGCCAGCGGCGGCGCGTCCGGAGGCTCCGAAAAAAAGGATAGCTAGTTTCCATCCGGAAACGGCCCTTTTCCGCTGTGGCGGTGTCAATCTGCGGGTTTTCTTGTGCGGCGTAAAGGACTACGCCTCCGCACAACCCCTTGATTTCCTTGCCACAACGAAAAACTGCTCGTTTCCAATCTGAAAACTTCATTATTGTCATCCAGGGGTTCTGGATGACAACTAGCTAGAAAAGGATTGAAAAGAGCCTGTGGAATCGTTAAGCTGGCTCTTTTTGGCCTGTTCCGTCTGACTGGTTGTTGAGAAAATTCCCGAGTGGAGTTTTCAACGGCTTGCTAACGACCCGTATGGGATTTAAAGACAAATTCATGTCACGAATAGATGATGTTTTCAAAAAATTGCAGGAACGCGGGGACAAGGCCCTGATTCCCTTCATTACTGCCGGGGACCCGGACCTGCCAACCACCGCTGAACTGATTAAGGTGCTGGCGGGGGCGGGAGCGGACCTGATTGAACTCGGCGTCCCGTTTTCCGATCCCATGGCCGATGGCCCCACTATTCAGGCGGCTTCCGAACGCGCGCTGGCGGGTGGTACGAGCCTGGTGAAAATCCTCGAACTGGTTGCCGCAGTGCGCCGCGAGACCTCGATCCCGCTGGTGCTGATGGGCTATTACAATCCCGTTTTTCGTTATGGTGCCGAGCGCTTTGCGCAGGATGCCGCACGTGCCGGAGTCGATGCCCTGTTACTGGTCGATCTGCCGCCGGAAGAGGTGGGCGAGATCAGTGTCGCGGCGCAAGCCGCCGGGCTGGCCCTGATTACCCTGCTGGCGCCGACCACTCCGCGGGAACGGATGCGCCAACTGGCTGCTGCCGCACAGGGGTATATCTATTATGTTTCCATGACCGGTGTAACCGGCGCGCAGAAAATTTCGCCGGCCGATATTCGCGCCGCCGTCGAAGAGCTTAAAACCATGACCGCAGTGCCAGTGGGGGTCGGTTTCGGTATTACTACGGCGGAAGAGGCTGCCAGCGTCGGCGAATTTGCCGATGGTGTTGTGGTTGGCAGCGCACTGGTTAGAATTATAGAGACCTATGCCCAGAGTACGGAACTGTTACCACGTGTTGCGGAATTTACTTCAAATTTAAAACAGGGGCTGGTGAACAAGACCGCCTGACTCGAATCGGTCGGTGACCCGGCGACGCTGCTCACCTGAGGCAGAATCAGGTGAAACAAAAAGGATGCTCCATGGTCTGGTTTCGTAAAAAAAATGCTGTAACCACATCGGTTGAAAAAAAGAATGTCCATGTTCCTGAAGGGGTCTGGACCAAATGTAAGAACTGTCAGGAAATTATTTACGCCAAGGAAATCGAGCGGAACCTGAATGTCTGTCCCAAATGTGACTATCACTTCCGGATCGGCGCCAGGGAGCGGATCAGTCTGGTCATCGATGAAGGGTCTTTTGTCGAAATGGACGCGAACATGCGCTCCGTCGATTTCCTCGACTTCAAGGATTCCAAGCGCTACAAGGAACGGATCAAGGCCGCCCTGAAAAAAGTGGGCGACGGCGATGCCGTTATTTGTGGGGAAGGGCAGCTTGATGGGCTGCCGGTTGTGGTCGCGGTTTTCGACTTCTCCTTTATGGGGGGCAGTATGGGCTCGGTGGTCGGGGAGAAAATTACCCGTGCCATTGAAAAAGGCCTGGAAACCAATGCGCCGGTGCTGGTGTTTTCCTCGTCCGGAGGGGCGCGCATGCAGGAAAGCATCCTGTCACTGATGCAGATGGCCAAGACCAGTGCGGCCCTGGCCAAACTGAAAGCGGCCGGGATTCCCTTTATTTCGGTGCTGACCGATCCGACCACCGGCGGTGTTACGGCAAGTTTCGCCATGCTCGGGGATCTCAATATCGCCGAGCCCCGCGCGCTGATCGGCTTTGCCGGGCCTCGCGTTATTGAACAGACCATCCGCCAGCAGCTGCCGGAAGGTTTTCAGCGTTCGGAATATCTGCTCGAACATGGCATGATCGATATGATTGTCCCACGCAAGGAGATGAAAGAGCGCCTGTCCGGGATTCTGCGCATTTTCACCAAAAACTGATCGCGATGTCTGACCGTTACAGGGAAAGCCTCGATTACCTGTATGGGCTGCAGCTATTCGGTATCAAGTTAGGTCTCGACAACATCCGTAAGCTGCTGGCTCGGCTCGGTGAACCTCAGCAGGCGCTGCGGATCATTCATATTGCCGGGACCAACGGCAAAGGTTCGACCTCAGCCGCGCTGGCGAGTATCTTTCAGCAGGCCGGAATTTCCGCCGGCCTCTATACCTCACCTCACCTGCACCATTTTACCGAACGGATCCGGATTGATACCCGGCAGATCGACACGACGGAAGCGGTCGCGCTGATTGACGAACTGCGCCCCCATGCTCAGGATTTGGGGATTACTTTCTTCGAGTTCACCACGGCCATGGCGTTGCTCAGTTTTCAGCGTCATCAGACCTCCTGGGCGATTCTCGAGACCGGGATGGGTGGCCGGCTTGACGCCACCAATGCGGTGACCCCGGAGCTGTGTGTCATCACCCCGATCGCCCTGGATCACGCCGGCTACCTGGGGCCGGACCTGCTGTCCATCGCTGCCGAGAAAGCGGGAATTTTTAAAGCTGGCGTGCCGGTGCTCTGCGCACCGCAGGAAGCGGCCGTCGAAGAACTGCTACGGCAGCGGGCCGCGGCCCTCGGCTGCCCGTTTTTCATGCTCGGGCAGGATTATCGGGTCAGTGTTGAGGACGATTCGAGCCTGAGCCTGTGCGGGCCCGGGCTGGAACTCAGTGGGATCAGGCCGCGCCTGCCTGGAATTCATCAGTTTAATAACCTGGCCCTTGCCGCCGCGGCCGTCGCCGTGCTCGCCGAGCAGATCGGCCCGCTTGCCGCCTCGACCCTGCGGGCCGGGCTGGAACAGGTCTGCTGGCCCGGACGACTGGAGTGGCTGGCCGAGGGGATTCTCCTTGACGGTGCGCATAATCAGGCCGGGGTCGAAGTGCTGACCGCTTATTTGCAGCAACAGCAACTGCGCGGACTGCACCTGGTGTTCGGTTGCAAGGCCGATAAGCAGGCGGAGCAGATGCTGGCCCGGTTGTTGCCCTTTGCCGCTCAGGTTTATTTGACCCGGCCGCCTGATGTTGCTGCGGTTGACCCGGAAAAATTGATGCAACAGGCCGAGGAGTCGGGTATTGTGGCACATCAGTACCCAACCCCGGCTGCGGCACTTAGTGCGGCTCGGCAACAGCGGCGCCCCGAGGACACCATTTTGGTCGCCGGTTCCCTGTTTTTGATTGCCGCGGTGCGGGCCGAACTGGTTGCGAATATCGATACCTTACCGATTGTTATTTGACTGTGATGGAATAGTGAAACGATGCTGCTGCGTTTACTGCTGATTCTTGTTGTGCTGATGCCGATTCCGGCCGTTGCTGCCGATTTCAGTCAACTCGGTAAGGAAGGGGCACCGATTCGCCTGGAGGCGGATCAGCTGAGTTATGATCGGGAAACCGGGCTCTATCGCGCTTCCGGCGACGTCACCCTGATTCAGGGGGATTTCGAAGTTTACAGCCAGGAACTGCAGTGGAATCAGACCAGCGGTGACCTTGAGGCCGAGGGCGATGTCAGGCTGGTTTCCCCGGATGAGGTCCTTTCCGGGCGCAAGGTTCACTACAACCTGCTGCAGGGGACCGGGGTCATTGAAAACGGTCATTTCTTTTTGCCCCAACAGAACCTGCATGTTTACGGCGAAAAAATCGAACGGCTGGGAGTGTCTGATTATCGAATTTACGATGGGACCTTTACAACGTGTGACGGGGATGTTCCTTCCTGGAAATTCGGTGCCAGCCAGGTCGATTTGACCCTCGGTGGTTACGCCCGGGCGCGGAACACGGTTTTTTATCTGAAGAACATTCCTTCCGCCTATTTCCCCTATATGATCTATCCAGCCAAGACCGACCGCGAATCGGGGTTGCTGATCCCTGGGGTGGGTTACTCGGATAGCCGTGGCTTCCAATACAGTGCCGCCTATTATCAGGTCCTCGGCGTTAATCAGGATGCCACTCTCTATCTGGACTACCTTTCGAAGATGGGGTTGGGGAAAGGCCTGGAGTACCGCTATGTCTTTGGCGGAGGCAATGCCGGAGAGGCCAAGGCCTACCACATTAACGTCGATCAGGTTGACGGGGTTAAGGTCAATGAGCAGCGTTATGCCCTGAAGTGGCGTCATGATGGTATGCTGCCGGGTGCGGTGCGGCTTGTCGCCGACACTGCATATGTCAACGATAAAGACTACTTTAAGGATTTTGGCGGGGCTGCGGGGGAGTATAACAAGGACCAGGTTCAGTCCAAGTTGTTTCTGACCAGGCATTGGGACCGCTACAGCCTGGTCGGCCTGTTCAAATACACCAAGGATCTGCAGACCGACGACAAGACGACCCTGCAGCTGTTGCCGCGAGTCACTTTTGATACCACCCGGCAACGGTTCGGCGAATCGGTCTTTTTCTATGACTTCACCACCGAGTACAGCCATTTCTGGCGCGAAGAAGGCTTGCGGGGCGAACGGCTGATGGCCCGCCCGGCCCTGTCTGCCCATATTCCATTGGCCAAAGTATTCGACCTGGCACCGGAATTGGCTTGGCGGCAGCGCTACTACTGGGGATTGAGTGATGATTCGTCAGCAACCGATGCCGGGCTGGTGGAATTTTCCACCAAGCTGGCAACCACAGCTTTGGAGCGGGGGTATACTGCCTTTGGAACAACCCTGCGTCATGCGCTGTTTCCGGAAGTGACCTACAGCAATATTCCTGATGTCGATCAATCCGATCTGCCGGAGTTCGACGATTTCGACCGCATCGACGCGGAAAACAATCTTGAGTACGCCCTGGTGCAACGCCTGACCGGCAGTTTTTCCACATCGGAACAGGGGAGTTATGTGCGCGAGCTGATCTACCTGCGGGTAGGGCTGGTGCAGGACCTGCGGCAAGAGGCGGACGGGAGCGGCTTTACCGATCTGCGTACTGAGCTGAAGCTGCAGCCGACGGAGTACTTTTCCTTTGCCTCCGATTCGACCTATGCGACCGCTGCCGGGCAGTGGCAGAAATTTTCGGCTCATGCGACGTTGGCGGATAGCCAGGAAAACTCAGTTTCGGCACGCTATCGATACAATCGTGAAGATGACGTCGACTATGCGGCCATCAATTTGAGTACGTCCTTCCTTAAACCGGTTTATCTGACCTATCAGCAGCGCTATGATTTTACCGAGGATCAGCAGCTGGAACAGATTGTTGCCGTTGAATACCGTCAGCAATGTTGGAGCGTTCGGTTGGCGTTGCGTGATCGGGAAAACGATCGTTCGGTGATGCTCAGTTTTTCCATGAGTGGGATTGGCTCGGTCGGCAGCGATGCGACGACCCCGGGTGGAATTTGAACGGCCTTGCTGTGAGCAATAAAGATTCAGTTGACCTTGCCACAACAGCATGCGAACCTGCACCATTAAGTTTACTAACGGGCGTGTCGGCCAGGGTAGGGTAAGAGGTTGGAATTGGCTTCTGAGCAAGAACCAGAATTTGCGGCGAATGGAAAGAAAAATTTTCTGACCATCGGCCTGTTGATTGTGATTGCCCTGATGTTTGTCTATGCCGTTTTCGGTGACCGCGGGGTGATGCGCATACTGCAGGCGCAGCAACAGAAAGAGCAGTTGCAGGCTCAACTGGAAGAGTTGCGTCAGGAGCAAGATCACCTGCACGAACAGATTCAGCGTCTGCAGACGGACAAGAATTACTGGGAACAGCTGGCTCGGACCAAGCTGGGAATGGTGCGTGAAGGTGAACTGATTTATTTTCTTCCGGATCAGAACAACAAGGACAAGAGGCAAAAAAAAGAATGAAGACACAATTGCGGCAAGCCATCGAGGCTGCCCTGAAAGACTGTTATGCCGCCGGCGAACTGAGTTCCGGCGAAGTTCCTGCTGAAATCCAACTGGAAGTCCCCAAGAATTCCGACCATGGAGATTTTGCCACCAATCTGGCCATGACCCTGGCCAAACCGGAACGCAAAGCGCCGCGGCAGATTGCCGAACTGCTGGTGGCCCGCCTGCAGGAAAATCCGTTATGCGATCGGGTTGAAATCGCCGGACCGGGCTTTATCAACTTCCGGCTGGCTGCACAGTGCTGGTATGCCGTCCTTGACCAGGTGATGGAGCAGGGGGCTGCTTACGGGAAACTGGACATTGGTCAGGGGCGCCGAATTCAGGTTGAGTTCGTCAGCGCCAATCCGACCGGGCCTTTGCACATCGGTCACGGCCGCGGTGCAGTCGTTGGTGACGCCCTGGCGTCAGTGCTGGACGCTGCCGGTTATGCCGTGCAGCGCGAGTATTATGTCAATGATGCCGGTAATCAGGTTCAGACCCTGGGGCGGTCTATCCTGCTCCGCCTGCGGGAACTGCAAGGGGAACAGATCGATTTCCCGGAAGACGGCTACCAGGCCGAGTATGTCACTGAGGTGGCGGCCAAGCTGCGCACCGCCAAAGGGGAGTTGAAAGATCTTTCCGAGGCCGAGGCCATCGAAATCTGTGCCCGCTTCGGGGTAGCGGAAATTCTCCAGTGGATCGAAACCGATCTGGAAGAATTCGGCATTCGTTTTGACAATTGGTACAGCGAGAAGAGCCTCTATGACCGCAATATGGTCGATCAGCAGCTGGCCAATCTGGAGCAGAAAGGGCTCACTTTCAAGCAGGATGATGCGCTCTGGCTGCGGACCACGGAATTTGGCGACGACAAGGATCGGGTGCTGATCAAGTCGGATGGCAGCTATACCTACTTCGCTTCAGATGTCGCTTACCATATGGAAAAATTCGATCGCGGTTTCGAGCGGGTTATCGATGTTTGGGGGGCCGATCACCACGGTTATATCCCGCGGATGAAAGCGATGCTGACCGGGCTCGGGCATCCGTCAGAAGATCTGGAAGTTCTGCTGATTCAGATGGTCAATCTGCTGCGCGATGGTCAACCCTTTATCATGGGCAAGCGTTCCGGTAATTTCATCACCTTACGTGAGGTGATCGATGAGGTCGGCCGCGATGCCTGCCGCTTCTTTTTCCTGATTCGGCGTTGCGACAGCCAGCTCGACTTTGATCTGGAACTGGCCAAACAACAGAGCAGCGATAATCCGGTATACTATGTCCAGTATGCGCATGCGCGGGTCTGCAGCATCAACCGGAATGCCGTCGAAGCCGGGATTGCGCAACCACAGCAGGGGCAGATCGACTATAGCCGCTTAACCTTGCCGGAGGAACTGGCTCTGGCCAAACTGTTGGCTCGATTCCCGGAATCGCTCAGCGGCGCCGCGCTCAATTATGAGCCGCACCGGATTGTTTTTTATCTCCAGGATCTTGCTGCCCAGTTCCACAGCTACTATAATCGGCAACGGGTTTTGGTCGACGATCCGGAGATCAGTAAAGCGCGGCTCTATCTGGTCAATTCGGTTCGTATTGTTCTGGCCAACGCCTTGAGGATTCTTGGCGTCTCGGCCCCGGAACAGATGTAGGCAGAGGGGAATCTGCTTGGAATAAAAGGGAGAAAGATGAAGGGAACGACAAAAACTCGGACCCAGCGCAGAATGGAAAAACGTCAGGCGATTATTCTGCTGGTATTGGTGTTGGTCGTATCACTCGCAAGTTTTACCCTCGGGGTTATCGTCGGGAGACGCGGAGCAGAGCGGGAACTGGCTTATGCCAAGACCCAGCAAGACAAGGTTCTGGTCACCCAGGCTCCGCCGGTCGTTCCCTCGTCTACTCCCGAAGCGGCCGCTCCGGCGGATCCGGTGGCGGACAAAATCGCTGGTGTGGCCACCGAAACGGTCACCGAGCAGGAACCGAAATTGTCCTTTTATGATGATCTGTCCAAGGATTCCGCACCGCTTGGTAGTGGTATCAACATGGCGCCGGTTGAAAAACCGGCTGCTGCCGGCAGTACTCAACCGCCCATCGATCTGCCTGCTCAGCCGATTGTGGATAAAGCGCCTCGGCAGGAGACTGTCGCAGTCGTGAAACAGCCTGCACCGGTAGTCCCTGCCGCGACCTCATCATCGGTTGCGGGACATGGCAGTGAAACCTTGCCTAAGTCGGTCGCAGGCGGTTCCCATGCCGTACAAATCGGCTCTTTCAGTGCGGCAAAAGATGCTATCGCGCTTAAAGATAAACTGCTTAAGCAGGGCTACCCCGCCTTCATGGTGGAAGCCGACCTCGGGGCCAAAGGGCTCTGGTATCGGGTTCGCGTCGGCCCTTATGCTGATGCGGAACAGGCGAAAGTGGCACAACGGGTGTTGGAAAAAAAGGAAAAGATCAAGGGCTTCGTGTCCCACCAATAAAACCATTTTTTTTCTCTCCGGAAGGTGGATTTTTTTTCTTGACATTTTGCCGTTTGGAGATTAATTTCCAGACCTCGTGTCGCGGGATGGAGCAGTCTGGTAGCTCGTCGGGCTCATAACCCGAAGGTCGGGGGTTCAAATCCCTCTCCCGCAACCAAAAGCCGAAATCTCTGTAAAGAGTTTTTATAGATTCGGCGGTGTAGCTCAGTTGGTTAGAGCATGCGGCTCATATCCGCAGTGTCCGGAGTTCGAATCTCTGCACCGCCACCATAAATTAAGGCCCTTCCCGCTTTCGGGGAGGGCCTTTTTCGTTTATATTCGTTGTTGTCGTCATGGCGTGGCAAAGCCAATCTTTTTTTAGCAAGGGATGTATGTCAATCCAGATGGTGGACATTGAACGCAGCATTAGCGAGGCTCTGCCGGCGAACCAGCGGAAGATTCTGGTGGCGGTCTCCGGCGGGGTGGATTCAGTGGTTCTGCTGCACGCCTTGACCCGCCTGGCCGGGCCGCACGGGCTTGAGCTGCAGGCGGTGCATCTGGATCATCAGATCCGGCCGCGGAGCAGTGAGGATGCCGCGTTTGTCGAACAGCTCTGCGCTGCGCTGGGGGTTCCCTGCTGGCTGGAGCGTTGTCCGGTCCCGCAGCTGGCGCAGGAGCAAAAGCTCAGTCTGGAGATGGCCGGTCGGCAGGCTCGCAGGGAGTTGTTCCGTACCCTGGCCAAGCGTCTGAATGTCGACCTTGTCGCGTTAGCCCACCATCGGGACGATCAGATTGAGACGCTGCTGCTACGCCTGGTGCGTGGTACCGGGCAGAGCGGCATGGTCGGCATGGCGCCGCGCAAAGGGCTTTGGTGGCGGCCGTTGCTGGGGTGCTCGCGGCAGCAGATTGTTGCTTATGCAAAAAAGCATGAGCTATCCTGGGTTGAGGATGAAAGCAACTGTGACCCGGCCTATCTGCGCAACCGGCTGCGCCATGAGCTGGTTCCGTTGTTACGGGAGTTCAATCCGCGCTTTGTGGAGCGCACCGAGAGCCTGATCCGGCAGTGTCGGGTGGAAGAAGACTTTTGGCAGCAGCAGGTGGCAATGACTTTTCCCGCTCTGGTGATCGGGCGGGCCGACGGCTTGCGGCTGTCGCGGCCGGGGTTGCTGGCCCAGCACCCGGCGCTGCAACTGCGGTTACTGCGTGAAGCGTTGCGGCGAGAGCGCGGTGATCTGCAGCAGATTGAAAACGTTCATCTTGAGGCTGTCGCCGCCCTGTTGTCGGGTGCGCGCAGTCAGGCCCAGCTGGATCTGCCGGGGGCCTGGGTGGCCCGGCGCTATGAAACAATCTGGTTCCGGCGGGTGGCGCCTGCACCGATGCTTGCCTATAATGAGTCTCTGCCCGTGCCGGGCCGGGTCGAACTGCCGGACGGCAGGGTGCTGCAGGCCTCGGTAGTGACCGATCCGCAGGGCGAAACGGCTGGCTGTGTCGAATTCGACCTGGCGGAATTGGACCTGCCGTTGCGGGTGCGGAGCTGGCATTACGGAGATCGCTTCGAGCCGCAGGGGATGGCCGGTAGCAAAAAACTCAAGCGTTTTTTTGCCGATAATCATCTGGAGCTGGAAGAGCGGGGCAGGGTGCCGATTTTGCTCAGCGGTGAGCGGATTTTGTGGCTGGTCGGCTGGAGGCGCTCGCGTCATGGTGTGGCTTCTCCTCGAAACTCTGGAATTGCCAGGATTGAGCTGCTTTGAGGGGTGGAAAAAAAGGACAAAAAACTTGTGAGGTCACGTTCTTTATGGTAATTTTTCCTGCTAGTTTCAGCATTTTTCAGCCGCCTGGCCGGTTATCGGCGAGTTCGGATGTCGCCCCCGGTCATTTTCCGGTCGGAAACAGCCGGCAGGTGGTACAGACATCCATTAATCACTAGGGGGTCCTGTGAGTCAATTTCAGAAAAACTTAGCACTTTGGCTGGTCATTTCTCTGTTAATGATCATGCTTTTCAATATGATGACCCAGAAAGAAACAGAGCAGAAACAGATCAACTATACCGAGTTCCTGACCGCAGTCGATGCCGGCCGGGTTTCAAAGATCACCTTTCAGGGCAGTCAGCTGAGCGGCGTTTATGAGGACGGTTCCAAGTTCCAGACCGTTGCGCCGATGGACGACCAGCTGATTCCAGAGCTCAAGAAAAAGGGTGTTGTCATTGAAGCCAAACCCGCGGATGACCAAGGCTTCTGGTTTACCCTGCTGATTTCCTGGGGACCGATCCTGCTGTTGATAGCGGTGTGGATATTCTTCATGCGGCAAATGCAGTCCGGCGGTGGCAAGGCTATGAGCTTTGGCAAAAGCAAAGCCAAGCTGTTGACCGATACCCAGGGGCAGGTCACCTTCAAGGATGTCGCCGGGGTGGATGAAGCCAAGCAGGAGCTCGAAGAAGTTGTCGAATTCCTCAAGGATCCGAAAAAATTCACCAAACTTGGCGGCAAAATCCCCAAAGGGGTGTTGCTGGTCGGGTCGCCCGGGACCGGGAAAACCTTGCTCGCCCGCTCCGTGGCCGGTGAGGCCGGGGTGCCTTTCTTCACCATCTCCGGGTCCGATTTCGTGGAAATGTTCGTCGGGGTCGGTGCGAGCCGGGTTCGCGATCTGTTTCTGCAGGGCAAAAAGAATGCCCCCTGCATCATCTTCATTGATGAGATTGATGCCGTCGGTCGGCATCGCGGGGCCGGATTGGGCGGCGGTCATGATGAACGCGAGCAAACCCTTAACCAGTTGCTGGTAGAAATGGACGGCTTTGAGTCCAACGAAGGCGTTATCCTGGTTGCCGCAACCAACCGACCGGATGTCCTTGACCCGGCCCTGTTGCGCCCCGGACGGTTTGATCGCCAGGTGGTGGTGCCGCGCCCCGATGTCAAGGGTCGGCACAAGATTTTGCAGGTTCATTCGCGCAAGGTACCATTGGATGAAAACGTCAAACTGGAGGTGGTTGCCAAGGCCACTCCGGGTTTCTCCGGTGCCGATCTGGCCAACCTGATCAACGAAGGAGCGCTGCTGGCGGCCCGCGCCAATAAGGTCAAGGTCGATATGGACGATATTGAAGCGGCCAAGGATAAAGTCCTGATGGGCGCTGAACGACGCTCCATGGTGATCACCGAAGAAGAGAAGAAAGTTACTGCCTATCATGAAGCCGGTCACGCTCTGGTGTCGTTGCTGACCCCGGGCTCCGATCCGGTTCATAAGGTCTCCATCATTCCGCGGGGCCGGGCCATGGGGGTTACCATGTATCTGCCGGCGGAAGAGAAATATAATGAAACGGCCAAAGGGTTGAATATCCGCATCCGGGCCATGCTCGGTGGCCGGATTGCCGAAGAACTGACCTTTGAATCGGTCACCAGCGGCGCCAGTAATGACCTTGAACGGGTCACCACCATCGCCCGTAAAATGGTTTGTGAATGGGGGATGAGTGAAAAAATTGGCCCCCTGACCTTTGGAGAAAAAGAAGGCGAGGTCTTCCTTGGCCGCGATATGGGGCATGTCAAGAATTACAGTGAAGCCACCGCGGTCGATATCGACAATGAGATTCGCCGGATCATCCATGAAAATTATGAGCTGACCCGTAAACTGCTCAAGGAGCACGAGCCGCAGCTGATTGCGCTGTCTGAACTGTTGCTGGAAAAGGAAACCTTGAACAGCTCGGAAATTCTGCAGGTGGTCTTCCCCGACGGGGTTCCGGAATACCTGGAGGAGAAAGTCGAACAGGCCGAGAAAGAGGAAGGTATCGATCTGGAGAGCCTGAAAGCCGACAGCAAGCCCGCTGAAGCGGCGAGCCCGGCGGATCAGGATCCGGCGGAGGATGCTGCGGAGCAGGAAAAGGCCGCCGGGGAAGCGGAGTCTACGGACGGAGCGCTCAAAGAGTGATGATGGAAACACCGGCGGTTCTGGTCGGTAAGGGGTGCCGGCTTGAGTTGCGCCTGCCGGCGATCATGGGGGTGCTGAACGTCACGCCGGATTCGTTTTCGGATGGTGGCTGTTATCAGGCTCCCGATGCCGCGGTGCAGCAGGCCCTGCGCATGGAGCAGGCCGGGGCCGCAGTCATCGATATCGGCGGAGAAAGTACCCGTCCCGGCGCCGAGCTGATCAGCGCTGCCGAAGAGACCGAGCGGGTTGTGCCGGTGATTGAGCGGATTCGACAAGAAACCGACTTGCCGCTGTCCATCGATACCAATAAAGCCGAAGTGGCCCGTGCGGCCATTCTGGCCGGGGCCAACTTCATTAACGATATCAGCGGGCTGACCTTTGATCCCCAAATGGCCTGGGCTGCTGCCGAAACAGGCGCCGGGCTGGTGGTCATGCACACCCGCGGGACTCCGGCACAAATGCAGAGCAACACCGAATATGCTGACCTGTGCGGTGAAGTACTGGCGTTTTTACAGCACAGCCTTGATCTTGCCGCTGCTGCTGGGATCGACAAAAGCCGCATCGCTGTGGATCCGGGGATCGGCTTTGGCAAAAGTGTGATTGGGAACCTGGAGCTCCTGGGTTCCCTGCAACGTCTCCGGGCGCTGGGTTGTCCGATCCTGCTGGGAACGTCGCGAAAAAGTTTTATCGGCAAAATTCTTGACCAACAGAATCCTCGCGAGCGGTTATCCGGTACCCTCGCAACGATTGCTCTGGGAGTTGCGCAGGGAGCGCATATCTTCCGCGTTCACGATGTCGCACCGGCACGGGAAGCTGCGCTGGTGGCCTGGGCTGTACGCGAGAGGGAGTTGCCCTGAGTCGCTCTGCCGACCAAGCTTTGGGCAGTATCCTCATAACCGCATGACAGGTTGACGCAATGTTCGATGTCTTTTCCAATATCCGCTTGCTCGATATCCTCGACATCTCCATTGTTGCGTTCATTATCTACCGCATCATCCTGCTGATCAAAGGGACCCGCGCCGTGCAGATGTTGCTTGGCCTGGCTGTCATCCTGGTGGTCTACATGGCCTCGCGGATCGGTGATCTGCACACCCTGAACTGGTTTCTCAGCAACTTCCTGTCCTCGATCATTCTGGTGATCGTGGTCATCTTTCAAAACGATATTCGCAGAGCCTTGATGCACGTCGGACGCAACCCGTTTTTGGGGGGGACGACCTCGCGTGAGGAGTCCGCGGTGATCGAGGAGCTGGTGAAGGCCTGTGTCGCCCTCGGTAATCGCAAAATCGGTGCGCTGATCGCCATCGAGCGCGAGACCGGCATCAACGATATCCTTGAGTCCGGTACCCCCATCGATGCGCGCGTTTCAACGGAACTGATCCGTGCCATCTTCATGCCGTCGTCGCCGATCCATGACGGTGCGCTGGTGCTGCAACAGGGGCGACTGACCAAAGCCGGCTGTTTTCTGCCCTTGAGCCAGGGGGCGGAGCTGAACAAAGATCTGGGGACGCGCCACCGGGCCGCCATCGGCCTGACCGAGCTGGCTGACGCCATCGCCATTATTGTTTCCGAAGAAACCGGCAAGATTTCGGTGGCGGTCAACGGCGGCATGACCCGTAACCTGGATGCGACCAGCCTGAAAAAAGTTCTCGGCCGGTTGCTTGAACCGCGTAAAGTCAAACTGCAGAAGAAAAAAAGGAGAGGGTAGGGAGCATGTTCAAGCTGTTCACCGAAAATTGGACCTTGAAGCTGATCTCCCTGGTCTTTGCCCTGCTGCTGTGGATGTTTATCATGGGGGAGCGGCGGCTGGAAGTCGGCTTCCGGGTCCCCTTGGAGTTGCAGAATATTCCCCAGGGGCTGATGATCGCTAATGAGGTGCCGAGCCTGGTTGATGTGCGCATCAGCGGACCTCGCACCCTGCTGATGAAAGTTAGCCCCAGCGATATCAGTATTGTCGTTGACCTGAGTGACCTGAAACCGGGCCTGACCACCTTCAAGCGTCTTGAAGAGAGGCTGAACCTGCCGAGTGGCCTGCGGGTGACCCGGCTGTCCCCCTCTTTCATCGATCTGAAGCTGGAGCGGGTCAAAGAGAAGTTGGTGCCGATCAAAATCGCCCTGAACGGTGATCCCCTGGCGGGCTTCCAGGTCGGCAGTGTCCGCGCGGTTCCGGATCGGGTGATTATCGCCGGGGCCGAGACCGAGCTGAAAAGCGTTAACGAAGTGACCACTGAAGAGATTGATCTGACTGGAGTCAATCAAGGCTTTTCGGTGATTGTGCCGCTGATCCATCGGGGCACCTACACCTCTTTTAAAGATGACAAAACGACTGAGGTCCAGGTTGAAATTCAACCCGTTGAGACCTTGCCGACCGAGCCGGCAGACGCTGCCGGGCAGGGGGCACAGCAACCACAGGGGAAGACTCAATGAGCATTGAAAAAAAACTGTTCGGCACCGACGGGGTGCGGGGCGTAGCGAATATCGAGCCGATGACCACCGAAATGGCCATGCAACTCGGGCGGGCAGCGGCCTATGTGTTTAAAAACGACGGCAACCGGCGTCATCGGGTGGTGATCGGCAAGGATACCCGGCTGTCCGGCTACATGATCGAGAATGCGCTGGTCGCCGGGATCTGTTCCATGGGGGTTGATGTTCTGCTGGTGGGGCCGTTGCCGACCCCTGGGATCGCTTTTATCACTTCCTCCATGCGGGCCGATGCCGGGGTGGTGATCAGTGCCTCGCACAACCCCTATCAGGACAATGGCATCAAGTTCTTCTCCAATACCGGGTTTAAACTGCCCGATGAACTTGAACTGCGTATCGAGGAACTGATTATCAATCGGCGGCTGGAGGATCTGCGGCCAATCGCCGCTGAGGTGGGTAAGGCCTACCGGATTGACGACGCCATCGGTCGTTATGTCGTGTTCCTGAAGAACGCTTTCCCCAAAGACCTTGATCTGCAGGGCTTGCGCATTGTGCTCGATTGCGCCAACGGCGCTGGGTATAAGGTTGCACCCGCGGTCCTCACCGAGCTTGGAGCCGAAGTCATCCCCCTTGGCATTAAACCGGATGGGACTAATATCAACGAAGGGTGCGGGTCTCTGCATCCGGAAGTGATGGCGGAAAAGGTCCGCGAATATCGGGCTGATCTCGGCATTGCCTTGGACGGGGACGCCGACCGGGTGATTTTTGTCGATGAAAAAGGGGTCGAGGTCGACGGTGATCACATCATGGCCTTGTGTGGCACGGAAATGATCAAGGCCGGTCAGTTGCAGAAAAAAACCGTGGTCGCTACGGTGATGAGCAACATGGGGCTGGATATCGCCATCAAGAAAGCGGGCGGCAAAGTAATCAGGACTGCGGTCGGCGATCGTTACGTGGTCGAAGAAATGATCAGCGGCGGTTATAATTTAGGTGGTGAGCAGTCAGGGCATATGATTTTCCTTGATCACAATACCACCGGCGACGGCATCCTCTCCGCTTTGCAGGTGCTCGCGATCATGCAGCGTAAAGGTAAACGGCTGTCGGAATTGGCTCGGGTCATGACCTCTCTTCCTCAGGTCCTGGTGAACGTGCCGGTGAGGAAAAAGGCCGATCTGCATGAAATTGAGCCAATCAAAAAGATTATCGATGAGGTCGAGGCGGAACTCGGCGATAAGGGGAGGGTGTTGATTCGTTATTCCGGTACCGAACCGCTGTTGCGGGTGATGCTGGAAGGTGAAAACCAAAACCGGATTACCGTCCTGGCAGAGCAGCTGGCCGCAGCGGTTCGCGAGCACTTGGGAGCCTGATGTGCGGGCGGCGCTGAAGCGGCGGTTTTCCGTATGCAACGCTTGACCGGTTTTCAGAGAACCCGTTTGGAGATTGCTGATATGATCAGCGGGGCCGAATGAATAAAAATTGGAGAATAAAAGTGGCAAAACTTGGAGTTAATGTTGACCATATTGCAACCATCCGCCAGGCTCGTGGCATTACTGAGCCGGATCCGGTAACGGCTGCGGCGATTGCCGAACTTGCCGGTGCTGACGGAATTACCGTGCATCTGCGCGAAGACCGGCGGCATATTCAGGATCGCGATGTCGCAATTCTCAGGAAAACCGTCAAGACCAGACTCAATCTGGAGATGGCGTTGACCGACGAAATGGTGACTATCGCCCTGAATACTCTCCCCGACTCCGTGACTCTGGTTCCCGAAGGGCGTCATGAACTGACCACGGAGGGGGGGCTGGATGTTTCTCTTTTGCAATCGACTCTGAAGGAAAGAATTGCCTTGTTCAAACAGGCCGGGATTGTTGTCAGCCTGTTCATCGAGCCGGATATCGATCAGATCAAAGCCAGCCACCGGGTCGGTGCGGATTTTATCGAAATTCATACCGGAACCTATTGTGAGGCCCGGAGCGAAGCGGACCAACTGCAGCAACTGCAGCGCATCGAAATTGGGATCAGCGCGGCTCACAAACTGGGTCTGCGGGTCAATGCCGGGCATGGTCTCGACTATCGTAATGTCGGCCCGGTTGTTGCCCTGGGCGGCATCGAAGAATTCAACATCGGCCACAGCATCGTGGCGCGGGCCGCTCTGGTCGGTATGGAGCGTGCGGTTCGGGAAATGCTGCAATTATTGAAAGGTTGATGACTTGGCCATTGTCGGGATTGGAACTGATCTCGCTCGTATCGACCGGTTCAGAAAGTTCCTGACACCGGATAATAAACTGCTGGAGCGGGTTTTTTCCGCAGAAGAACGCAATTACGCGCTGGGCAAGCATGATCCGGCCTCCCACCTGGCGGCACGCTTTGCCGCCAAAGAAGCATTTCTGAAGGCGTTGGGGACAGGGCTTCGCGATGGCCTGAGTTGGCAGCAGGTCTGTGTCGTCAATGATTCCCTAGGCTGCCCGATTCTGGCCATCTCCGCACGTGCGGCGGAAATGATGACGGAACGGGGTGCGTCCAAAGCCTTTTTAAGTTATTCCCATGACGGTGACTACGCTGTGGCTACAGTGATTCTGGAGGGCTGATGAGACTCTGCAGTGCAAAGGAAATGGCGGCGGTTGATCAGCATGCGATCAATGACCTCGGGGTCCCCGGAGCGGTGTTGATGGAAAATGCCGGCCGGGCTTGCTGTGATCAGTTCGAGCAGGCTTTCGGCAGGCTGTTTCCGGGACCGGTGCTGGTGATTGCCGGCAAAGGGAACAACGGGGGCGATGGCTATGTCATGGCCCGAGTGCTGGCCGACCGTGGCTGGCAGGTTGAGACGCTGGTCCTTGGCAGTGAAGCGGCGATCAAAGGTGATGCCAGGAGCATGCTCGATATTCTCAATGCCCTGGCTTTACCGGTTAATTTTATCACCGACAGCGAGCAGCTAAGTGGGTACTTTGCCCGGACGGACTGGCCGATCATCGTCGATGCGGTGTTCGGAACCGGACTCAATTCAGCGGTGCGTGGTCTGCAAATGGAAGCCATCCGTTTGATCAACGCTTCGGCTGCGGCAGTGTTTGCCGTCGATATCCCCTCTGGCGTGGACGGTTCCAGCGGCAGGGTCTTGGGGCTTGCCGTTGACGCCGACCTGACCGTAACCTTTGATCGCGCCAAGATTGGCCATGGCAGCCGACCGGGGGCGGACTGTGTCGGCCAGCTCAAGGTCGTCGATATCGGTATCCCGCGGCAACTGCGGCCACAGTTATCATCGCGGGTTCACCTGCTTGATGAGGCGGATGCCCGGGCGTTGCTCCCGACGCGGGCGACGGATGGGCATAAGGGCAGCTTCGGCCACCTACTGGTGGTTGCCGGATCCCCGGGAAAGACCGGGGCCGCTGCCCTGGCCGGTAACTGCGCCGCGCGTAGCGGCTGCGGGTTGGTCACCGTCGCCACGCCGGCTGCGGTTCATGATATTATAGAAGTGAAATTGACCGAAGCGATGAGCTGTCCTCTGGCTGATCAGGACGGTCTGTTGAGTTTTGCCGCCCGCCCGCAACTGGAAGCTCTGTTGAACGGCCGTCAGGCTGTTGCTGTAGGTCCAGGTTTGGGGCAAAGTGCAGAGCTTGCGCGTCTGCTGGGCTGGCTGATTGGACATGCCCGGGTTCCACTGGTGATTGATGCCGATGGTCTCAACCTGTTGGCTGGACAGCTGGAGTTGTTGCAACAACCCGACCGGGTTCCACTGGTTCTGACCCCTCACCCCGGTGAAATGGCCCGGCTCTGCGGGTTGAGTGTGGCCGAGATAGAAGCGAATCGGTTCGAATGTGCGGCGGCCTTTGCCGCGCAATACAATGTGGTGCTGTTGCTGAAAGGCGCACGGACCGTTATTGCAGCTGCGGACGGGCGGGTGGATATCAATGCCACCGGCAACGATGGACTGGCCGCTGGTGGCAGCGGCGATGTCCTGACCGGATTAATCGGCGGTTTACTGGCCCAGGGCTTGGATGCTTTTGCCGCGGCCTCCCTGGGGGCCTGGCTGCACGGCCGGGCAGCGGAACTGATCGCCGAGACCAGCGGGACGGCAGGGATGATCGCTACCGACCTGATCTCACATTTGCCCGTGGCACGGCATGAACTGCTGAAAGGAGCCTGACCATGCTGACAGCAAAAGAAATCATGACAACGGATGTTGTTGCGGTGACAACGGATACCAGCCTCAAGGAGCTGGCTAAAAAATTTGTCGAAACCCGTTACAGCAATATGCCGGTATTAGACGAAAACGGCGAACTGGTAGGGATTATCAGTGAAACCGACCTGGTTGAGCAGCAGAGACCAATGCATATTCCCACGGTCATGGCTCTGTTCGACTGGGTTTTTTATCTCGACAGCGAGAAAAAGTTCAAGGAAGAGGTCGACCGGGTCACTGCCACCACTGTGGGGGAACTGTGCAGTCGGAATGTGGTGACCTGTTCTCCGGATGACAGTGTCCGCGATCTGGCCGGATTGATGAGCAAACATAAGGTTCATCTCTTGCCGGTTGTTGAGCAGGGCAAGATGGTTGGCGTTGTGGCCCGCCTTGACCTGATTCGGGCCATGGAGGATTAAAGGTGTGAACTCCTGGGTGTTTACCAGTGCCGATGAAGCGGCAACCTGTGAACTGGGGAGGCTGCTGGGTAGTTTGTTGGAGGACCCGGCCCTGATTCTTCTGGAGGGCGATCTGGGGACCGGGAAATCGGTCTTTGCCCGCGGGGTTGCCCGTGGTCTGGGGGTTGATTCCCGGATCCCGATCACCAGCCCCACCTTTACCCTGATGAATCATTACCGGGCAAGGTTGGATCTGTACCATTTCGACCTCTATCGGTTGACCGATCCGGACGAATTGATAGAGATCGGTTTTGATGATTATGCCTACGGTTCCGGGGTCGCGCTGGTGGAATGGCCTGAGAAAACCGGCGAGACCCTGCAAGGGGGACTCTGGGTCCGCCTGCAACGCCTCGACAATGAGCGGCGACTGATTGAATTGTCCGCTCAGGATGAGGACCATCGGACCCTGCTTGAGCGTCTGAGAGCCGTTGCGGTAGAGACCGTGGTCGAGCAAAAGTAGCAAATAATGCGGAAGCTCCTTTTCGGGCCTCCGGATTTTTCTTGCTATTAAGTTAAAAAACTGGAAAATCAAACCTTTATAAATACCGATGGGGACTGTGGTCGACCGTCGGCTTTTCCTGTGAGGAGGATGGAAACTATTATGGCTCTGGTAGTTCAGAAATATGGTGGAACATCGGTGGGAACCGTGGAGCGGATCCGCAATGTTGCCCGCCGGGTTGCCAAGACTTTCGATGATGGAAACGACGTCGTGGTGATCGTTTCCGCCATGGCTGGTGATACCAACCGTCTGGTTGCTTTGGCCGAGGAAATCAGCGAATTTCCCAATGAGCGTGAATATGATGTTCTGGTGTCAACCGGGGAGCAGGTGACCATTGCGTTGCTGTCCATGTGTCTGCAATCCATGGGTTACAATGCAAAAAGCTACCTTGGCCATCAAATTCCTGTGGTGACTGACAAGGCTCACGCCAAGGCAAGAATCAAAAGCATCGATGATAAGAAAATCCGCGAAGACCTGAAGAGCGGGACAATTATTGTTGTCGCCGGGTTTCAGGGGACCGACGGCGAAGGGAATATCACCACCCTCGGCCGTGGCGGTTCGGATACTTCGGCCGTGGCGGTCGCTGCTGCGCTGAAGGCGGATGTCTGTGAAATATACACGGATGTCGACGGGGTTTACACCACTGACCCGCGCATGGTGCCCAGCGCGCGGAAAATTGAAAAGATCTCTTACGAGGAGATGCTGGAGATGGCCTCCCTGGGCGCCAAAATCCTGCAGATCCGTAGTGTCGAATTTGCCAAAAAATACAACGTCGTTGTTCATGTGCGTTCAAGTTTCGATGACAGCCCGGGAACGCTCGTAATGAAGGAGGATCATGAGATGGAGACCGTACTGGTTTCAGGTATCGCTTATAACAAGGATGAAGCAAAAATCAGCATTTTCGGGGTTCCCGATCATCCGGGAATTGCCGCCCAGATATTCACCCCGTTGAGTAACAATAATATCACTGTCGATATGATCATCCAGAACGTGTCCCATGAAGGGGCGACCGACATGACCTTTACCGTTCCCAAAGGGGATGTTAAGAAAGCGGTCCAGATCATTGAAGAGATCGCCGCGAATATCGGTGCCCGCGGGGTCAGTCACAACAACAGTATCGCCAAGGTCTCCATCATCGGGGTCGGCATGCGCTCCCACTCGGGTGTCGCCAGCACCATGTTCGAAACCTTGTCCCGTGAAGGCATCAATATCGAAATGATTTCGACCAGTGAAATTAAGGTTTCCTGCATCATTAATGCGAAATATACCGAGTTGGCCGTGCGGGTTCTGCACGAAGCCTTCGGTCTTGATCACAAGGAAATCGAAGAAAGCTGAATGATGGGCAACCTGGCTCTGGGAGGGGAGAGCCAGCATTTCAAACAGACTGCCCAGGTGAAATTCGAATGCCGATCCTTGCCCCCGCCAGTCCGCTCCTCATATCTCCATCGGACCGGAGATTGCAAGGCAGACAAGGAATGCCATAGCATGGGAAAAATCTATCTGTACGATACCACCTTGCGTGACGGAACGCAGGCGGAAGACATCTCTTTTCAGGTTGAAGATAAGGTGCGCATCGCCAAGAAGCTTGACGAACTGGGCATCGATTATATCGAAGGCGGCTGGCCCGGCTCCAACCCCAAGGACATCAGCTTCTTCAGGGCTATGCAGAACGAAACCCTGGGGCACAGTAAAATAGCCGCATTCGGTTCCACCCGGCGGGCGCGGGTCACCCCGGCCGAAGATAACAACATTCAGATGCTGGTCGCCGCAACTCCTGATGTGGTAACCATTTTCGGTAAGACCTGGGATTTTCATGTCCAGGAGGCCTTGCGAATCTCTCTGGAGGAGAACTTGGAATTGATCAATGATTCCCTGGTCTACCTCAAGGAGCGGGTCAGCGAGGTGATCTACGACGCGGAACATTTCTTCGACGGCTACAAGCAGAATCCGGAATACGCCTTAAAAACGCTCCAGGCTGCAGCTGCTGCCGGGGTTGACTGTATTGTGCTTTGTGACACCAACGGTGGGACGCTGCCCCATGAAATTCCTGCCATTATGCAGGCTGTGCGCGAGGCGGTGTCAACTCCCCTCGGCATCCATGCCCATAACGACAGCGAGTGTGCCGTGGCCAACTCGTTGATGGCCGTTCACTGCGGCGCTATCCAGGTGCAAGGGACGGTGAACGGCTTTGGCGAACGCTGCGGCAACGCCAACCTCTGTTCCATCATTCCTGCTCTGCAGCTCAAGACCGGTCTGCAATGTTTGGCGGACGAGAAGCTTAAAAACCTGCGAAAAATTTCCCGCTACATTTATGAACTGGCCAACCTTGCTCCGGACAAACATCAGCCCTATGTCGGCAATTCAGCCTTTGCCCACAAGGGCGGGGTCCATGTGTCCGCTATTCAGCGTCATCCGCAGACTTATGAGCACATTCGACCGGAGCAGGTGGGCAACCGTACCAGGGTGTTGGTCTCCGACCTTTCCGGGCGCGCTAATATTTTGGCCAAAGCCGAGGAATGCGGCCTGTCCCTGGATGGTCAGGATCCGGTGACCCTCGAAATCCTGGAAGAAATCAAGGATCTGGAAAATAAGGGTTTCCAGTTCGAAGGGGCAGAGGCCTCTTTCGAGCTCTTGATGCTTAGGGAAATGGGCAAACTCAAGCATTATTTTGCCGTCACCGGCTTTCGGGTTATCGATACCTTGCGCGAGAGCGAACGGGACCCGGTCTCCGAAGCGACCATCAAGGTCAAGGTCGGTGGGAAAGTCGAACACACCGCTGCCGACGGCAACGGTCCTGTCCATGCCCTTGATAATGCCCTCCGCAAAGGTTTGATCAACTTTTATCCGCAGATTGGCGACGTTAAACTGCTTGATTATAAAGTTCGGGTGTTGCCGGCCAGCCAGGGGACTGACGCGATGATTCGGGTGCTGGTTGAGTCCGGAGATCAGGATGGTCGTTGGGGGACGGTCGGGGTCAGCAGCAACGTCATTGATGCTTCCTATCAGGCGTTGGCGGACTCTTTGACCTATAAGCTGTATAAAGACAGTCTGTAAGCAGGATGAGCGGCTGAGGAAGTCGTCAAAAAAATAACGGTCAATGTTTTTTCGTCAGATAACTGACGGGGCTGCCAGAGCCCACTCCCATGCTATTTTACAACTGAATCGCTCAACTTTTAGATACCGGGCGATTCAGTTTCTTTAGTTTGCCGTCAAATTATTGGCGAAAAAATGACCAATCCTGGTATAATTCCTTCCCCTGCCCTTTGCCAAGTCTGTACAATCGCCTTTTGTCTACTTCTTGTTTTCTATGTAACATATTGAAAAATAATAAATATATTAGTCCTGGTGAGAAAATAACAGAGCCCCTTCGCCGGGTTGGCACAACTTGTGTAGTATCTCTAGCTAAAGGTTGTATTTGCACGTCATGTTTAGCATAGAGCCTTAAGGGGGTACAAAATGAAATGTCCAAAGTGCAAAGGAAGAATGTATTCAGAAAAATATTATGATTTCGTCCGTGCTTTTGATGCATGGAAGTGCAGTGCCTGCGGTGAAGTCATCGATCCGGTTATTCTGGCCAACAGAACCCGCAATAAGTCACATGAGATCAGCTGATTTTCCCAGAACTGTTTAACTATTCAAAAGGGTCGAAGACTAGGTCTTCGGCCCTTTTTCTATAATAAGCACTCAGCTCCGGGGCATCTGGAAGGATAACTGTGTAGGGGCTGAATAAAAAAGTTGAATTTTTAAATACAATATGAATAATGTCGACATTCGACAGGTGGCTTTGCTCAAGTCTCCGGACCAATTGACGGAAACCATGACTGACACGGGAGTTTTTCCATGAAAAATGGAACATATGAAGTCCATTTGAATTTGAATGTGCGCGGTTTGCCGGTTTCGGCAACCCTGGGGATCAACGAGGAGAGCAACCGGCTGATTGCCGAAGGGAAGCAGGTTTACAAACTTGGTTTGGGACAATCCCCGTTTCCGGTGCCGGGACCGGTGGTACAGGAGCTGCAGAATAATGCGCATCAGAAGGATTATCTGCCGGTCCGAGGTCTGCCGGCCTTGTGTGATGCGGTTGCCCATTATTATCGCCGTACCCAGGATCTGCCCATTTCCCAGGACAATGTTCTGATTGGCCCCGGTTCCAAGGAGCTGATGTTTATTCTGCAACTGGTTTACTATGGTGATCTGGTCATTCCTACCCCGAGCTGGGTTTCCTACGCCCCGCAGGCGCATATTGTCGGCCGCCATGTCTACTGGCTGGAGACCGATGAAAAGAACAACTGGCTGCTGACCCCCGAGGAATTGGAAAACCTCTGCCAGACGGACCCAAGCAAGCCCCGCGTGGTCATTCTGAACTACCCGAACAACCCAACCGGTTGCTCCTATCCTCCCGAGCAGTTGCAGGCCCTCGCCCAGGTGGCCAGAAAATACAAGGTGATCCTGCTTTCCGACGAGATTTATGGCGAGTTGAACTTTAAAGGCTGTCATCAGTCGATTGCCCGTTATTATCCGGAGGGGACCATCATTGCCAGCGGCTTGAGCAAATGGGCCGGCGCCGGCGGCTGGCGGCTAGGGACCTTCGCCTTCCCGACCGAACTGAAATGGCTGATGGAGGCCATGGCCGTCGTGGCCAGCGAGACTTTCACAGCGACCAGTGCACCGATCCAATATGCCGCGGTCCGGGCGTTTCGGGGAGGAGATAAGATCGAGCGCTATCTGCACAATTCCCGGCGGGTGCTGAAAGCCTTGAGCGACTGGATCTGGACGACTCTGACCCGGTCTGGCGTGACCGTTGCTCGCCCCGACGGTGCCTTTTATATGCTGCCCGATTTTGAGCCGTTACGGGAGCAGCTGGAAGCCAAGGGAATTTCTGACGGCGAAACCTTCTGCCGCCGCTTGCTGCAGGAGACCGGGGTGGCGATTCTGCCGGGCAGCAGCTTTGGCCGTCCGAAAAAGGAGTTGACCGCTCGGCTGGCGTTTGTCGATTTCGACGGAGCCAGGGCGCTGGCCGCTGCCGAACAATACTCCGCAGAGCAGCCGCTGGACGAAGAATTTTTGAAGATTTATTGCGAAAAGGTGCTCACCGCCATTAGCAAACTCTGCGACTGGCTGAAGTAAGCGCAAGGAGCGATGCTCCTGATTGCTCCACCTTGAGAGGCTCTCGGCAGGCCGCGTTGCAGCGGCGTGCCGGGGGGGCGTTCAGGCGGAGCGTTCTTGTTTGATACTGCGGGAGAGTTTAAAAATCCCCAGGATCGCGATGATTGCGAAAACCAATCCCCGCCATAATACCGGTTTCTTTCCTTCGCTGATGAAAACGACCCTGGGACTAACCGGAACGTCCATGTCTTCCAGCAGCTTTCTCAGCTTGTCGCGATTCGATCCCGCCACCAGGCCGGAAACCGTCATCCCGGTCAGGGTTTTGGGACCGTAGAAGAGGTCAGCGTTGGCGGCGACAAAGGCCTGCTTTTCCTGCTCCGTATCGAATTGGAAATAATATTTTTTCAGGGTAGCAAGCACTTGCGGATCGCGAGTCTCAAACCAGACCTCAGGCGCCTTTTCACCCTTGGTAGTGGTCAAGGGGACCAGAAAGGAGTCGATATCCATAGTCCCGGACATGTTGATGGCCCGGGTCAGATCCTGATGACCGCCGGTTATGGTCAGCCATTCTCTGGGCGGACCGGAGCGTTGCAGCTGGTCAAGGGTGATCTCCTGCGGGGTCCGGTTGCTCAGGGCGAGGATCAACTCGCCGTAGGCTAGCCAAGCGAGCAGCAGACAGACTGCGACAATGGTGAAGCGAAATCGATGCATGATGTGGTTTCCTGTGAAAAAGGCCGCCCGAAGGCGGCCTAGAGTATCGCAAAGTGTTGATCTGAATTCAAGTGCTTCCGTGGCTCAGGCGGTTTCACCTGACTGTTCAAGGGCAACATCTTTCTGCGACATTAAAGAGACCAGGACCAGGGCAATAAAAGAGAGCGGAATGGAAATCAGCGCCGGACTGTTGAACTGGACCGGGGCATCGGCCGGCAGCATCCCGTACCTGACCCACATATCCGGCGAGACCAGGATCAGCCCCAGGGAGCTGACCAGTCCGACCAGAATTGACGCAGCCACGCCTTTGGCCGTTGTCTTACTCCAGAACAGCAGCATCAGAATGGCTGGCAGGTTGGCCGAAGCCGCCACCGCAAAGGCCCAGCCGACCAGGAACGAAACGTTCATCCCTTCGAAAACGATCCCCAAGTAGATGGCGATGCAACCAATCACGATAGCGGAAATCTTACCGGCTCGAACCTTGCCGCGGTCGGTCATCTGCATACCCAGGAAGTTGTCCATCAGGTCGTGGGCGATCGCCCCTGAGGCAGCGACAATCAGGCCGGAGACCGTTCCCAGCACGGTCGCAAAGGCGAGCGAGGAGATCACCGCAAACAGGACCACCCCAAAGGACAATGCCAGCAGCGGGGCCGACATGTTGTTGTCGGTAATATTGATGACCCCGTTGGTCATGGCACCCATGCCCAAAAACAGGGTCAGGATATAGAAGAAGCCGATGGCGGCTATCGCGACGATGGTTGATTTACGGGCCGCGGCCTGACTGGGGACGGTGTAATAGCGGATCAGGATGTGTGGCAGGGCTGCAGTGCCGCAGAACAGGGCCAGCATCAGCGACATGAAGTTAAATTTTTGCAGGCCGGTGGCATTGTCGACCTTGAACTTCAGCCCTGGGCGTAGAATCCGAGCGCCGGGGGTAGGCTTCTGGTAGTAAACGGTGGTCAGGGTATCGCCGACCTGAACATACTTTTTGCCCCAGAGCACAATGGTCGAATCCTTCAGCGCGGATAAGTAAGCCAGTGGGCCGACCGCGCCGGTGGCGGCGACGTCCTGACCGTTGACGCGCAGTTCCTTGATGTGTCCGACCGGGAAGAATTTCCCTTCTTCAGCGCTGGCACCATTGTAAAGTTTTGTGCCGTCAGCCAGTTTGGTGACATAGAGGGTTTCCTCCAGAGTGTAGCCGGTCGTGGTTTTCTGCAGGTGCCAGATCGTGTCACTGCCGTCCTTGGCCAGTTTGACAAAGCCGGCTTTGCCGAATTCCGAATCCAGGCCGTCAACGACTTGGTAGCCGGATTCGCTGATGTTCAGGCTGCTATCGGCATGCAGGGTTTTGAAGTGGTGATAGGGCATGCCGTTATTGACCGGCGTGGTCGACAGGCCGCGGAACAGAACTGCAATGACTACCACGGTAGACATAATCAGCAGCAGGGCTCCTTTGAAAAACTGGACATAGGTGGTGGAGGCCATACCCGCCGTGGCCACGATGATGGTGACAACGATACCGACGATGCAGACGCCGACCCAGTGTGGCAGCCCGAGCAGGGGCTGGACCAGAACACCGGCTCCGACCATCTGCGGGATCAGATAGAAGACCGACACCAACAGGGTGGAGATAGCGGCCATGAGCTGAATCGATTTGGAATTGAACTTGGAGTCCAGCGCGTCAGTAAAGGTGTATTTGCCAAGGCGTTTCATTGGTTCAGCGACCAGGAACAGGGCGACAATCCAGCCAGCCAGGTAGCCAATGGAGTACATCCAGCCATCGTATCCGGCCGTCGCGATCATGCCGCAAATCCCAAGGAAGGAAGCCGCCGACAGATAGTCGCCGGCAAAAGCGATGCCGTTGGTCATCCAGTGAATTTGCCCGCCGGCGGCATAATAGCCTTCGGCGGAGCTGGTGCGGCGGGCCAGAAAGAAGGACAGGCCCAAAACAAACAGCACAAAGAAAATGAACAGACCGATTGCCAGCGGGGATTGGGTATAAATCATGGTGCCGCCCTCCTTAGCTGTTCAGCTCTTTTTCTGCTTTGCCGCAGAAAAAGTTATAGATAACGGCCATGACCAGGGCCAGGACGATCAGGCCAAAGCCCCAGATCACTGCAGCGGTCTGCCCAAGTACAATGATTTCCATTATTTTGGGGTTGGTCGTGTTAAGGATGACGAAAGTGGCGTAAACCAGGGTGTAGACAATAAACATCCTGATGCCGAGCTTGGTCTTGTAGGCGGCGGCGTTATCCTTGCCGAGTTTAACTGCGGGTCCATGTCCCATAAATCGATCTCCTCTCTCTCAATAATGCTGATTAAAAACACATATAAGTAAAAAATAACAGTTTTTGTTTTTATGTTACTACTATTATCGCAACTATATATTTGAAAATATTAGATAAAGCATTCGATTGCCTTGTTATAAAATGAGTGATCTGGTCTTTTTGTTTCGCGTTATAATACGTTGTTATAAAATGAAGTCAATGCTAAAAAAATGCTGCAATCTGGTTCTTCCAGCTGAAATTGCGTTTTCACAGCCGAATGAAAAACTTCAGAGATAAATGATGTCGGTCAGTTGCTGTACTCTTCCGGGAAGGTGAGATGAGGCTGAAGAAAGGATCTTTTGAGAAGATGATTAGGCGAAAATAATTTTTCTTGGAAGAAGGGCGGGGAATGGAGCTAGTTTAAGGGCGCTGGCAGCAAAACCGGGACTGGGGGTTGTCCCAGATGTTTGCGGCTCTTGGAACGCTGGCGGTTTGCACCGCAAAAGCCTGGGACAGCCCCCATTCGGGGACAGTCCCGCTTTGCTGCTTTTTCCCTTTAAACTAGCGCCGAGTTTACTGCAAATTTGCTTAAGCTAGCACCATTCAGGAGGGCGGGTGCTGGTCGTAACCGGTCAGAGCTGCTCCGGGGTAAAAGCGACGCAGTCGTCAATGGCTGGCAGGTCACAGAGCAGCATGACTAAGCGGTCGATACCGAGGGCGATCCCGGCCGCGGCAGAGAGGGTTTCGAGTTCTTTTAAAAAGGGCTGCGGCGTGGGGTAGGGCGGCTTGCCAAAGGCCCGGCGTTGCTGTTCTTCTGCGGCGAATCGCTGGCGCTGTTCCTGTGCATCGGTCAGCTCGGAAAAAGCGTTGGCGAGTTCCAGGCCGGCGATATAAAGTTCGAAACGCTCGGCAACGGCAGGATGACCTGGCTTGGTGCGTGCCAGGGACGCACATGCGGTCGGATATTCAATGAGAAAAAGGGGTTTTTCGGTCGGTAGCTGCGGTTCGACCTCAAGGGCCATCATGGTATCGAATTCGCCCCTGGCGAGCGCTTCCGCCAAAGGTATGGGGCTGAACGCGGCAAAGGCTTCAGCAACGGTAAGGCGCGGCCAGGGGGGCTGCAGATCGACTAACTGCCCCTGCCAGGTCAGCTGCCCGGTCGGACAGAGGGCACCCAGCAGCGCTTCGCAATCGTCCATCAGGGCGCTATAGTCGCAGCCCTGCCGATACCACTCAAGCATGCTGTATTCGGGCAGGTGACGGCGGCTTCTTTCTCCCTGGCGCCAGCAGTGGCTGATTTGGAAAATGCGTTCATAACCAGCCGCCAGCAGGCGTTTCATGCACAACTCGGGAGAGGTCTGCAGGAACCATTCGGCCGCGGGTTCGGCGTCGATGTGCAGTTCGGGGGCATTGGCGGGAATCCGCTGCGGCGTCTCGACGTCCAGGAAATCCCGTTCCATGAAGAAGGCCCGGACCTGCTGGAGGATCCGGGCCCGCTTGAAAAGAGAGGCTCGCTTGCGGGCGAGTTGCCAGTTGGGCTCCACCGGTTATTCCTTGACGCGGGTCACGTATTCTCCGGTGCGGGTGTCGATCTGGATCATGATGCCTTCTTCAACAAAGGAGGGAACTTGGAGGGTATAGCCGGTTTCGACGGTAGCCGGTTTATTGTTGCCGGCGGCCGTGTCGCCTTTGACCCACGGATCAGCCTGGGTCACTCGCAGGTTAACGAAGTTGGGCAGGCTGATACCGATGCCGCGCTCCCCGTACATGAGGATTTCGACATCCATATTGTCGATCAGAAAATACTTGTCATCACCCAGTGTCTCTTCGGTCAGGGTGATCTGCTCGTAGTTTTTTTTGTCCATAAACACGTAGCCAGTTTCATCCTGGTAAAGGTACTGCATGTCCCGCTCTTCCAAGCTGGCTGGTTCGAAAGATTCGCCGCTGCGATAGGTGCGGTCAAAAAGTGAGCCGGTGATCATATTGCGAAGTTTGCACTTATAAAGCGCCTGCCCTTTGCCGGGCTTGGTGAAGTCGTACTGAACGATGACATGAGGATCTCCGTCGATCAGTAATTTTAAGCCTTTTTTCAGATCCGAACAGCTATACATACAGTTAAGCTCCTTTGCGTTATTGCCTGTCTCTATAATCTTAAAGAGCCGTTGGAAAAGCCCTTTTGGGGGTTTTCCCGGTGGCCCGTGAAATTTGTCGCCAGGTTGCTGCAAAAGCCCGTTGCGGTTTTTTTGCACGCACAGTGAAGACCAAAAATAATTTTTGCCAGCTGCCAAAATCAATGAATTTTAGTGGCAACATCGATTTTAAGCGTCCGACCCAAAAATCAGTCTTCAGTTTTTAACCGCCCGCCAGCGGTGTTGCGGCTTTCTTGACGGCTTTTTGAAGCGGGCATTTAACCACAACTTTTGTTTCTTGTCACCGGAAAAACCGGCCTGAATTCAGTCAGTAACAATTCCGGTCGGTTGTTCTGCCTCGTTAGTGCAGCCAGCCAAAATTGCGGACACAAGCGCAATTCTCATTGGCTCTTGCCGGGGTTCCGGGGCTTTTCCCGGTCGTGCTTGCCATTGCGCGATTCGTACAGCTCAATCTGCTCAGCGATGCTGAGTTTACGGCGACCGCCGGTGCTGCTCTTAAGACAAAGCTGGCATCTTTCGTCACTGCACCATTGGCACTGGCGACAGTCAGGGCAGGGATGTTTGTGGGGCGGCTGGTTCATCTGTTCATTTTACGAAGATGTCTTCAGCGGAGCAAGGGGTCCGGCGTTTCGAAGTTCGTGTCGCCGCTGCAGAAACAGGTAGCCCGCTTCCAGACCCTCGGCGCTGACCAGCAGGCTGATCGCGATGGCGATCCCTGAAACAGGCAGCTTAAAATGGACCAGCGGCCACCACAGGAGCAGCATGAAGGCGCATTTCAGCAGGGTCGATTTGCCGAGCAGGCTGGTTTTTTCGGTATCGGAAAACCAGCCGCGCAGTAGATGGCAACCCCCGTAAAAAAACGGGAAGATGGCGCAGAGGGCCATGGCTGCAGCAAGGTATTGACGCAACGCGATTTCAACCCCCATGAACTGGCCGAGGATCAGCTCGTTGAGCGGTCCAGCGACCAACAGCAGCAGCAAACTCAGAGCCCCGGCCACAAGCAGGCTGAAACGTAACAGGCGGCGACCGTCCCGCACGTCCCTGACCAGGGCCAGGTAGGCCTGCTGCAGGTTACGCATTGGGCCAGCGAGGAGGAAAACAAAGCCGCGCACGACGCCGAAGGCGGCCAGGGCCAGCGCTCCGTCGGCCAGCCGACCGATAATGGCGCAGATCAGCAATGGAATCGCCTGTTGAAGGCAAGATGAATAGGCCAGGGGCAAACCGAAAGAAAAAATTTCCCGAAAACTTTTTTCCTGGCCACGCGGCTGCAAACGAGGATGGACCCGCCAGACCGTCAGGCTGATTACCAGGGTTTCGGTAGAAACGCAACCAACCAGGCTGAATGCACCGAGCTGGGCGCCGTTGAACCAGGATCGGCCTAAGGCCAGAAACAGGAACAGCCCGGCGACGCGAACCATGGTCGCAAAAGAGATCAGAGCGGTCCGCCGAGCCTGCAGCAGCAGCCCTTGGCAATAAAAGCGAACCCCGCTGATAAGAGGCAGAACAACCATGATTCGCAGGGCCTTGCGGGCTTCAAGGACAACCTCGGGCGGAGTGCCCAAGAGGTGAAAGAACAGGTCCCCAACCCGGGTATAGGCGACCAGTGCCAGCAGCAGCACGACATAGCCGGAGAGGGAGAAAATGTAAGTCAACACCCCGAGTGTGGAAGTGCGACCCCGCGCCATGGTCATGGTGACGGTATGATTCTGATAGGACGGGGACGACACGAAGACGTGAATGATCATGGCCATAGACATTCCGGCCAGAGCGGTCACGTAGTTGTCGAAGCGGGCCAGCGCGCTGTTGATAATGGTGTGGGAAATGCTCATCAACTGAACGTTGAGAACCAGCGGGAAAAAGAACAGTGCAATAGCCCGGTAGCTCAGCCGACCTTCAGGCATCAATGGCCCCCGGAAACAGTTGCAGCAGGTCGTTGGCCGTTGTTGCCAGATAATCATAGTCCAGCCCGCCGGTGTTGCCAAAGCCGTAGCCGCAGAAGCAGGTGGCGGTTCCGGCCCCGCGGCCGGCATGAAGATCGGTATGATGATCACCGATCATCACTGCCTGTTGCGGAGTCGCCCCCAGTTCTGTCAGGGCGGCCAGCAGCGGACCGGGGTCGGGTTTCTTCTGCGTACAGCTGTCCCCGCCGATGATTGCACCGAAACTCTGGCGTAGCCCCAACCCGTCCAGAATGGCCAGGGTCTGCCGATAGGGTTTGTTGGTGACAACCCCCAGCCGTTGTGCCGGATGTCGCTGCAGCAGCGCCGTGATCCCCGGATAACAGACGGTGTTGTCGAGCAGGTGAAGGTCATAAAGGGCAAGAAAGCGACTGACATGCTCTTCTTTAAAAAGAGTGTCGCCGAGAGCCCGACGGACCAGCAGATTGACGCCATCGCCGACCATTGCCGCGGCCTGGTCAAGCTCCAGGGGTGGACAATCCAGCTCGGCCCGCAGCAGATTCAGGGCCAGGGCCAGGTCGGGCAGGGAGTTGATCAGGGTTCCGTCAAGATCGAACAGGAGTACGGAGGGCTGGCTCATCATGGGTTCTGCTTTCTTCGCTCACCGAAAATAGCGGTCCCGACCCGCACCAGGGTGGCTCCCTCTTCAACCGCTACTTCGAAATCCCCGCTCATCCCCATGGACAGCTCTTCCATGGCGACTCCGGGGATGTCCAAAGTGGCGATTTTTTTGGCAAGCTGACGGAGTTGTTTGAAATAAGGACGAACCTCTTCCGGATCGTCGCAGTAAGGGGGCAGGCACATCAGACCGCGGATTTTAACGTGGGGCAGCTGGGCGACCTGGCGGGCCAGCTCCGCGAGCTGTTCCGGCGCGCAGCCGGCTTTACTCTCTTCGTCGCCGATATTGACCTGCAGCAGGATATCAACCACGGCTGGAATTTTCCCCCACTGCCGGTCGATCTCCTGGGCCAGGGAAAGCCGATCGACGGAGTGAATCATGCGGACCGAGTCTTTCAGGTATTTGACTTTGTTGCTTTGCAGGGCACCGATGAAATGCCATTCGACCGGCGCTGTGACCTGTTCCTGCTTATCGCGGAATTCCTGTACATAGTTTTCGCCGAACAGCCGCTGACCGGCCGCGTAGGCTTCCTCGACCAGGGCGGCCGGTTTGACCTTGGAAACGGCGATCAAGCGAACCTTGGCAAGGGGCCGGCCACTGGTTTGGCAGGCATTTGCAATGCGGTTCTGGATATCCTTGATATTGGCGGCAATGGGGTTCATTTGCAGTAGCTCCGGGCTAGATGTTTCTTATCCGGAAACGGTTCTTTTTCGTTGTCGCGGCATCAAACTGCGGATTTGTTTGTATTGCGTCATGTTCTACGCAGCCGTGCCTGTCCTTGATTTTTTTGCTCCAACGGGAAATTGCTCGTTTCCAATCTGAAGGCTGAACTATTGCCATCCTGAAATTCCGCATGACAACTAGAGAGTCATGGGGACGCCAAGTTCTTTCAGGACCAGAGTCAAGCGGCAGAGGGGTAGGCCAACAACATTGCTGTAGCTCCCTTCGATGCCGGCCACGAAACAAACCCCGAGCCCCTGGATGGCATATGCGCCAGCTTTATCGGCGGGTTCGCCAGTAGCAATGTAGCGCGCGATTTCGTCATCTGTCAAATCCCTGAAGCGGACCTTGGTGCAGACCGCTTCCTGGCATTGCCGGCCGGTCTGCCGGTCGATGACGGCGAAACCGGAGAGAACCTGATGTTCGCGGCCGGAAAGCTGTCTGAGCATGGCGGCCGCGTCTTCTGTATCGCGCGGTTTTCCGAGAATCCGCCCGCCACAGAGGACGATGGTGTCACTGCCGATAAACCAGCGTCCGGCCACCTCCGGCCTGGCCGCGACATCACCGGCTTTTTCCAGGCTCAGGCGGATCACCAGCTGTTCCGGCGTCTCACCTACGTGCATCAGCTCTTCGCTACGGCTTGGGACCACGTCAAAATCAAGACCGATCTGCTCCAATAAAGCGCGTCGGCGCGGGGAGGCCGAAGCCAGGACAATCCGTTCTGACATCGGTTTAGCCTTTCTCGCTCAGCAGGGTGGCGTTGACCCGTTCCCACCATTCCGGCAGGGCGGCCAAGGCGCGCTCGGCCATGGCCAGGCGCCGGTCGGCGCGTTTCATTTTACGCCCTTCCAAAGGAGGGAAGAGGCCATAATTGATGTTCATCGGCTGGAAATCATCGCTTGCTGCGTTGCTCAGGTGGCCGAGCAGGGCGCCGAGGCCGGTCTCTGCCGGCGGCACTAGGACCGGTTGCTCCTGCAGCAGGGCCGCGGCAAATATCCCGGCCAGAAAACCGCAGGCCGCGGATTCAACGTACCCTTCCACGCCGCTCAGCTGGCCGGCAGCCAGAATATGCGGGGCCTGCTTAAACTGAAGTAAATTGTTCAGGCAGGCGGGCGCATTGATAAAGGTGTTGCGGTGCATACTCCCCAACCGTGCGAAGCGGGCCTCTTCCAACCCGGGAATGGTGCGAAAGATGCGCTTCTGCTCCGGGTAGGTGAGGCGGGTCTGGAAGCCGACGATATTATAGAGGGACGCGTGACGGTTGTCCTGGCGCAGCTGGACCACGGCATGGGGGATTTTGCCGGTTTTCGGATCAGGCAGACCAACCGGCTTCATCGGCCCAAAGGCGAGGGTCTGGGGGCCGCGGGCCGCCATCTCTTCGATGGGCATACAACCCTCAAAGTGGATCAGTTTTTCGAATTCCCGGCCGCTTACTTTATCCGCGTCGAGCAGGTTCTGGACAAAGGCTTCGTACTGTTCCCGGTCAAGCGGGCAGTTGAGGTAATCGTCGCCCCCCTTGTCGTAGCGCGACGCGCGCCAGGCGTGCTCGAAATTGATGGACTCGAATTCGACAATCGGAGCAATGGCGTCGTAGAAATAGAGGTGCTCAGCGCCAGTCAGGCGGGCCAGCTCAGCGGAGAGCGCGGCCGAGGTCAACGGGCCGCTGGCCAGGATGGTCAGTCCGGTCTCAGGCAGGCTGGTGACTTCCCTGCGGATCAGCTCGATATTCGGTTCGGCAGCGATTTTAGCCGTGATATAGGTGGAAAACTCCTCCCGATCAACGGCCAGCGCGCCCCCGGCCGGAACGGCCGTGGCATCCGCAGCGGCCATGAACAGAGATCCGACCCGGCGCAGTTCCTCTTTCAGGCAGCCGACGGCATTGTTCATGCCGCTGCCGCGCAGACTGTTGGAGCAGACCAGTTCGGCCAGTTGTTCGCTCTGATGGGCTGGCGAATACTGCTCCGGTTTCATCTCGAAGAGTTTGACCTGGCAGCCTGCTTTGGCGGCCTGCCAGGCCGCTTCGCAGCCAGCCAGGCCGGCCCCGATAATTGTGATCTCCATAGCTTTGTCGTCCTCTAAAAACAGCAAACCGGCCGAAGGCGAAATGCGCTCCCGGCCGGTCGTTATTATAGCAGTAACCGCTGGTTCAGGATTTTTTTGCTGCAGCCTTCTTAGCCGCGGGCTTTTTAGTGGTTTTCTTGGCCGGGGCTTTTTTCTCCGGCGGAATCAGTTCTTTTTCCCAGTCACAGGTCTCCTGCGGGCAGCGCTGGACCGTCCCCCAGCGTTTGGTGGTTTTGATCTCGGTGACCGGCCAACCGCATTTGGGACAGGCTTCCGCTTTGGGCGGATTCCACAGCGCATATTTGCATTGGGGATAACGATTACAGGAGTAGAAAATCTTGCCGTAGCGGCTTTTCTTCTCCATCATTTCCCCTTCGTTGCAGCTCGGACAGGTGATGCCCAGGGACTTGGGTTTTTCCAGCGGCTGAATATTCTTGCAGCTCGGATAGGCGCTGCAGGCCAGGAATTTTCCATAGCGGCCGGTTTTGATCAGCATCTGGGCACCGCACTTGTCGCATTTCTCCTCGGAAAAGACTGGTTCTTCGGCCTCCTTGCTCTCGCCGTTGAGGGGTTCGGTATGCCGACAGTCAGGAAACCCGGAGCAGGCCAGGAAGCGGCCTGAGCGACCGAGCTTGATGACCAGCTCTTTGCCGCAATCCGGGCAGACCTTGTCGGTTTTTTCCGTGGTCACATCCGCCTTGCTGACTTCCTGATCCTTGCGCCGCAGCAGAGCGATGAAGGGATCCCAGAACCCTTTGATCGCGGGAGTCCAGGCCTGCTCCCCGCGGGAAATGGCATCCAGTTCCTCCTCCAGTTCGGCGGTGAAGTCGTAGTCGACATACTGGCTGAAATGGTCGGTCAGCAGTTTGGTGACCACCCGACCGGTGTCTTCCGGGAAAAAGGTTCTTTTTTCCAGGCGCACATACTTACGAGTGACCAGGGTGTTCATGATGCTGGCATAGGTCGAGGGGCGGCCGATGCCGTATTCCTCAAGGGTCTTGACCAGGCTGGCCTCGGTAAAGCGAGGCGGCGGCTGGGTGAAATGCTGCTCCGGAGTCAGCTGCTGTTTGTTCAGCTGTTCACCTTCCTCCAGGGCGGGCAATAGCCCTTCCTTGTTTTCATCGTCACTGTCATCGGTCCCTTCGATATACAGGGCCATAAAGCCCGGGAACCGGATGACCTGACCGGTGGCCCGAAAACCGTAACGCTTGCCCGCTGCAATATCGATACTGGTGGCGTCAAAGATGGCCTGGGCCATTTGCGAAGCGACGGTCCGCTTCCAGATCAACTCGTACAAACGTAGTTGATCGGAACTTAAAAAGGCTTTGACCTGAGCCGGGGTCCGGGCAATGGAAGTCGGGCGAATCGCTTCGTGAGCTTCCTGGGCATTTTTGCTTTTGTTGCGGAACACCCGGGGCTTTTTGAGCGCGTAAGACGCATCGTACAGCTGGCAGATCACTTCGCGGGCTTCGCTGGTGGCCAGCTCGGAGAGGGCGACGGAGTCGGTTCGCATGTAGGTGATCAGACCATGGGTGCCATCCTCGACCTGGATACCCTCGTAGAGTTTTTGCGCCACGCTCATGGTTTTGCGGGCGGAAAAGCCGAGCTTACGGCTGGCTTCCTGCTGCAGGGTACTGGTGGTAAAGGGCGGCGCCGGGTTGCGTTTACGCTCCTTTTTTTCCAGGGCGGTGACCGCAAAACTGGCGCTTTCCAACTCGGCCATGATCGCGGCGGCCTTGGCCTCGTCGGCGATATCGAACTTGCCGAGCTTTTTGCCGTCGCAGCTGTTCAGCTTGGCGCTGAAACTATTTTGCGCGGTGTTGCTGAGCAGAGCTTCAATGGTCCAGTATTCGCGCGGCTTAAACGCTTCGATTTCATCTTCGCGTTCGCAGATTAACCGCAACGCCACTGATTGCACGCGGCCGGCGGACAGTCCGTAGCGGATCTTCTTCCAGAGGAAGGGCGAAAGGTTGAACCCGACCAGATAGTCGAGAATAGAGCGGGCTTGCTGGGCATCGACCAGGTCGCGGGCGATTTTGCGCGGGTGGGCCATCGCTTCGCTGATCGCGGTCTGGGTGATTTCATGAAAGGTGACCCGCTTGACTTCCGGTTTACTGGAATTCTCATCGATGCCAAGAGCTTCCAGCAGGTGCCAGGCGATAGCTTCCCCTTCGCGGTCAAGGTCAGTTGCGAGAATCAGTTCATTGCTTTTCGCAACCTCTTTTTTCAGCAGGGCAATCTGCTTGGTGCTGTCCGGCAGGACCTGGTATTTGGGTTTGAAATTATCATCGACATCAACCGATCCCTGTTTACTTGGCAGCGCCCGGACGTGACCGTAGGAGGCCAGGACCTTGTACCCCTTGCCAAGGAATTTTTCGATTGTCTTTGCTTTTGCCGGCGATTCGACGATAACCAGTGATTGTGCCATCTTCTCCTCAGTGCTTTCGTTCCGTTTACGGTGTGGAACACAAAATAAAAAGGGTTGCGGTATCTGCGCAACCCGGTCTGCTCTTAATGATAGATGCGAGTCCAGTCATTTTCAAGGAAGCAATCTATTTCCCTGAGCCAGAGGCTACTTGAGCGGGACAGCAGGGTCAGAATCGCGATCAGTTTGATCTCCTGTTCATTGATCGGATCTTCTGCAGAACGCAGGGCCCGCTCGATGATCTCTTCCTGGATCTCGTCGTTCAATAATCCCATGGCGCGAATTTTGGTCAGAAAACCACGGGCTTCTTTGCTGAGCAGCTGCTGTTCCTGGTCGCTGTAGGTTCGGTAGGTGGCCATGTTCAGCAGCGGGTCGACGGCTGGTTGCTCGGCGGCAGGCTGCAGGGCGATCGTTTCCATCCAGGAAAAGGCATCGCTGATTTCGTCGGCTTCATAGCCCACCGACATCAGTTCGGCCACCAGCTCCTGCTCATTGATCGGGCTGTCTTCTGCACCTAAAACATATTGAGCGATCAGATTGACGATCGCCAGGACGCGCTCACGCAAGGACCCTCCAACAGAGTTATGATTTCGGCTGATTGAACGGAAAAGATTTACAACCGATTGCGTATATAATGATTTCCCGGAAGTGCTTGGACTCCACCTCGAAGCTCCAAGTCGAGTAAAATAGCGGAAAGCTCCATGGGAGTCAAGCCGCATTTCCGCGCGATTTCGTCGCTATGCAGCGGTTCATCGCCAAGTCTTTGAAAGACCGCGCGGGTTGTTTCCGGCAGGCTTGCGGCAAAAACCGCAGCACCGTCCCGCTGTTTTCTGGTGGGCTGACCGGGCCACAACAGCTGGAGGATGTCCTCGGCTTCGGTGACCAGTTGTGCCCCCTCTTTGAGCAGTCGGTTGACTCCCCGGCTGTTGGCCCGGTAAACCGCTCCGGGCGCGGCGAACAGCTCCCGCCCCTGCTCGAGAGCGAACTCACCGGTGATCAGCGAGCCGCTTTTTTCTGTCGCTTCAACAATCAGCACCCCGCGCGACAGACCGCTGATAATGCGGTTGCGGCCGGGAAAATATCCAGCCAAAGGCGGGGTGCCGGGAGGATACTCGCTAATCACCGCGTTGGCGGTGATGATCTCTGCGAACAGGTCCGCGTTTTCCCTCGGGTAGGCGCGGTCGATACCACACCCCAAGACCGCAATGGTGCTGCCCTTGGCATCAAGAGCGCCACGATGAGCCGCGCTGTCGATACCGCGGGCCAGGCCGCTGACAATGCAGATATCGTGCTGCGCCAATTGTTTGGCCAGGTCTCTGGTGAAGTGGGTTCCTGGGTCCGACGCCTGACGGGAACCGACAATGGCCAAACAGTCCTGCTGCGGCAGCGTTCCGCGCAGGTAGAGCAGGGCGGGCGGATCAAAAATTTCCCGCAGCAGCGGTGGATAATCCTCATCCCAGAAGCTGAGCAGCCTGATCTCCAGTTTTTCGAGAATGCGCAGGGTCTCCTGGAGGACGTGATCGTGTTCCGGCGGAATGGCCCCATGCAGGCGCGGACTGACCCCGGCCTCTTTCCAGGCTGTGGCGGAAGCGGTGCTGGCGGCAACAAAACTGTCGAAGCGGTGGTGAAGTTTGAACAGGGCTGCCCGGCCGAGTCCATTGGTCAGGTGCAGTCTGAGCAAAGCGATTGTTGAACGGTCCATTCCCCCTCCGAATGGTATGTCGTTACGATGAGTTGATAGAGAAAAAGGATTGAAGAGACTTCAATCCTTTTTCCGGTGCAATAGAATCTCCGCCTGGTTCAGGCGTCAGTCGGTGACCATCTCAGTTTGGTCGCCGGGGAAAGCTTCTTTAACGCTTTTGATGATCACGGCCGTTGCTGTGGTGGGCCTGGTATCAACCGTGATCGCAGCGCCGAGGACTTCATCGGGCAAGACCAGATCGCCGGCCTGTTTAAACAGTTCCTTGGAAACCTGACGCGGCCGGGAAATATAGAACAAATTGCCGGTCTTCACCCCGTCGTTGCTGCCGCGGTCGATGAAGATTACGTCATTAGTGGACATGGTGTTGCGTTCATCACGGCCCGCGACAATGACGCCCGGAGCCGGCGTTTCCGCCCGCTGCAGGGTGATATCCCGTTGCACCGGAACATACTCGAACAGCTCAGCGCCGCGCTCGATTTCGCGGAAAGCGATGATGATCTTGGCGGTCACCGTGCCACCGTTGATTTCAGTGACCTGCAGCGCTCCGAGATTCTGCATCATGGTGCCGATCGGTTCGCCGGTGACGGGGTGGATGACTTTATCGCCCCGTTCATAGAGCCCGTAGGTGTCTCCGACCGTGACATCAGTTGGATCGGTCATTTTCACGAAGACCAGATCGTTTTTACTGATCAGCACCCGATTGTCAGTGGTATCCGCCAGAATTCCGAGGGATTGTTCATCGGTCAGGATAAAGCCGTTGCCTTTGCTCGAAGTTCTGATCTGGATCAGTTCATCAGCGGCGGCTTTTGTCGCCAGCCCGGTAATAGTGGGAGCCTGGTCGGGCTGGGCTACGCTTTTCCCTTCGGTGTAGGCCGGAATGATTTCCAGCCGGCCGTCGAGAATGCGGATTTTTTGGCCCGGAAAGATCAGGTGCGGATTGGTGATGGCCGGGTTTTTGGCCCAGACGTTGGGCCAGTAGTAGGGATCGTCAATAAAGCGTTTGGAGAGATCCCACAGGGTGTCGCCCTTTTTGATTGTATAAATCTGACCTTCTTCAGCGGCGGCCATACCGGGACCGCAAATGGTCGACAGCAACGCAAGCAGCAATAACCAGCGAAAAAGTGTCCGTATCATCTGTTCCCTCTCAAAAAATAGAGTGTGAAGCCTGCTACTGAGCAGGGGCATCGCTCTGGATAAATTGTTGCGCTTCAGGGCTGTCGGGATAGCTGGACCGCAACTGTTCAATGGTTGTCTCTGCCTGTCCGGTCAACCCGGTCTGACGATAAATCCTGATCAGCTGAAGCATGGCTGCCGGGGCTTTATCCTGCCCTTGCGGGCTGGCGACAAGCTGTTTCAGGTTGGCGACCGCCAGGGCTGTTTTGTTTTGGGCGGCCTGAGCATTGGCCAGCCAGAAGTGTGCGTTGGGGGCGTATTGATGGTCCGGATAGCTGGACAAAAATGCCGCAAACCCGCTCTCGGCCTCGGCATAACGGCCCATGGCCAAGTTGGAAAACGCACTCAGGTAAGTCGATGCCGAAGCGGCCACTTCCGAAGCTTCACCGGCGCCGGGCGTCGTTGTCACCAGCGGGGAGTAAGACGTTTGGGAGCCGGGTAGCGCCGGGGTCGGCTGTTGAGCATTCAATCCCGGATTGGCCTGAGCTGGCACCTGGGCTGGTTGTTGCTGTAGGCTGGCCAGCTGCTGCTGCAGTTGCTGCAGTTGCTGGGCCTGCTCCTGTTGCTGCTGTTTGAGCTGCTGGAGCTGTTGCTTTAAGGCATAGGACGGAGCGACGGACGGGGCCGGCGTACAGGAGGCCTGCAGCAGGGCTGCTGCAAGAACCAATAACACCAGATAGGTACGATGCTTCTTGAAATCAGTGTTCAAATTGCGAATCTCCGCAAAAAATGCAAAGGGAAATAAAAAATAAAATCTAATTTATAAAAATTATAGTCTTCTTAACTTCTTGTCAAGCTGGAAAAATGAGAATGTTCCAAAAAAACTATTGAAACAGCTTGCTTTTTTTAGCTTTGCGTTCTTATCAAACGGTACAATTGACGCTCGGAACCGAGCCGGATGCCATCCATTGCCCGGTGCTGGGCGAGAAAGTCTGCCAGTTCCGGATTGCAGCTTTGCTCCGCCCCTTGTACCCCAGCATTTTTGTAGCGGAGAAAATCCGCCTCATCGCTAAACAGAAAATCAACCATAAACGGATAGACCCCGGTGACTTGCCAACCCGGCAGGGCCTGAAGTGCCTCCCAGGCCGCCTGAATGGCCGGGCTCTCATCGCCGCTGCCCACGCCGAAGCGTTTTTTTGCCTCGATAAACGGGCCGCTGGCTCCCGGTTCGATGGCCAGGATCTCGCCGTCCCGGCCCAGGCGGCCCGCAGCATAGCGCAGATGAGCAGGCACCTGCTGACGCGGGATATGGTGGAGAGACAATGAATAGAGCACGATGTCGGCGCAACCCTCCGCCAGGTCCGGCATGCCGTCGTCGGCCTGGATGAATTCAACGGCGTTGCCGGTCAGGGCCGTACGGGCTTTCTCCAGCTGTTGCCGGTCGGGGTCGATGGCAATGATTCGCGCGGCATGGGGCGCCAGTTGCCTGGTGATACCTCCTGCGCCACAGCCAAATTCCAGGATGGTCTTGCCGTGTAGCGGGGTTTGCGCCAGAATTGCCTGGAGGTAATGTTGATCAGGATCTTTGTGCATGAGTCGATGACCTGTCGCGAGTTAGCTTTTATCCGGAAACGGCTTTTTTCCGCTGTAGCAGCGTCAATCTGCAGGCTTACTTGCCACAACGAAACACTGCTCGCTCCCAATCTGAAAACTTCATTATTGCCATCCAGTGTTTCCGGATGACAACGAGTTAAGATTGCTGCAGGAGAATTCTAGCAGATATTATCAGCAAGGGAGCTGATATTTTTCCGGCCCGCTGAGAGCCTGTTTAAAAAAATCCAGCCCGTGAGCGAACCGGCGGTTTTTCTATTGTCTGCTAAAGGGCCTGACCTGGAGCGGAGAGCTGTGCTATGCTCAGCCATTTTGAAAGCAACAGCCTGACAAAGCAGGAGTAAGGAAGATCAATGTCGAAAGCGATTCGGGAGTACCCGGAATTACTGATGCCCGCCGGGGATATGGAAAAACTGAAGACCGCAATCCGCTTCGGGGCGGATGCCGTTTATCTCGGCACCTCGGCTTTCGGGCTGCGCGCCCACGCGGGGAATTTCAGCATTGAACAACTGCGTGAAGCCAGGGACCTGACCCGGCAGGCCGGGGTCGCCCTCTATCTGACCCTCAACGCTTCCCTGCGGCCGGAGGAACTGGTTGGCCTCGAAGAGCTGCTGGAAGAGCTGCGTCCCCTGGAGCTGAATGCTTATATCATTGCCGATCCCGGGGTGCTGCTGAGCGTGCAGAAGGTTGATCCGGGGCGCGCCATCCACCTTTCGACCCAGGTCAACAGTTGTAACCCCCAGGCCGCCGAGTTTTGGCGCAGAAACGGAGTCAGCCGTCTCAACCTGGCGCGGGAATTGACCCTTGCTGATATCCGCAGTTTTGCCGGGCAGACCGAACTGGAGCTGGAGTGTTTTGTTCATGGTGCCATGTGCGTGGCCCATTCGGGTCGCTGCCTGCTTTCCACTGCTCTGCTCGGGCGTAGCGCCAATCGCGGCGATTGTGCACAGCCCTGCCGCTGGGAATATTCGCTGCTGGAGGAAACCCGCCCCGGTCAACACTTTGGCATCGAGGAAGATTCTCAGGGTACCTATCTGATGAACAGTCGTGATCTGTGTCTGGTCGAACAGCTCCCCGAGCTGATCGCGGCCGGCATCGACAGCTTCAAGGTTGAGGGGCGGATGAAGAGCCTTTACTATGTCGCCACCACCGCACGGGTCTACCGGGATGCCATCGACCGGCTGGTACGCGACCCGCGTGATATCGATCCGCGTTGGCGCAGCGAACTGGAAAAGGTCAGCCATCGGCCTTATGATACTGGCTTCCTGTTCGGTCATGAGGATGCCAAGATCCATGCCGCCGATACCCATTACATCCGTACCCATGACTTTGTCGGTTTTGTCCGCAAGGATGAACAGGGCCTCTGGGTGGAAGGGCGCAATCGTTTTCTGCAGGGGGATGAACTGGAGCTGGTCGGTCCGCAGATGCGCCAGCAGAGCTTCCGCGCCGAACTCATCCGCAGCCGCGACGGGGCCGTTGTTCCAGCCGGTCAGCCTAATTCCCAACTGTTGCTGGAACTGCCGTCTTGGGCCGAGCCCGGCGATTTGATTCGCCGTCAGCGGCCGGAGTGACCATCATGAAAACGCTCTTATTGACCCTTTATCTGGCTTTTAGCGCGTTTCGCTTTTTCCTCGACTGGCTCAACCTGCGTTACCGGCAGCAAAATCGCAAGCCCCTGCCGGCGGCTTTTGTCGGCCAGATCGATGAACAACGGCTGCGCAAGAGCGACGCCTATGCCCTGGCTAACGACCGGCTCGGTTTTGTCGAAGCCGGCTGCGGTGTGATCGTGACCCTGCTTTTTCTGTTCGGCGGCTTGCTCCCCTGGTACGATCAGTGGATTGCCCGGCCCGGCGCCGGTTTTGTCAGCCAGGGGCTGCTCTTTTTCGGCGTGTTGGCCCTGGTGCAGCTGGTGCTTGGACTGCCGTTTTCCCTCTATCGTAATTTTGTGCTTGAGGAAAAATTCGGTTTCAACCGGATGAGCTTCAAGCTCTGGTGCAGTGATCTGCTCAAATCCCTGTTGGTCGGAACGCTGCTGTTTCTGCTTCTGGCATCCGGGGCGCTCTGGCTGATCGCGTTAGCACCCGTCAGCTGGTGGGTCTGGGTCTGGGGCTTCTGGGCGCTGGTCTCCTTGTTTCTGCTGTTTTTATCGCCTTATCTGATTGAACCTCTGTTTTTCAAATTTACCCCGTTGCAGCACGCCGGCCTGGAAGATGAGGTCCGTAACCTGCTGGCCAAAGCGGGCGTACGTGCCGGCAAGGTCCTGCAGGTCGACGCTTCCAAGCGCAGCGGCCATAGTAACGCTTATTTCACCGGCATCGGTAAAGTCAAGCGAGTGGTATTATTCGACACCTTGCTGGAGCAGCTGGAGGATTGCGAACTGCTCGCCGTCCTCGCCCATGAATTGGGCCACTGGCGGCACGGTCACCTGCGCAGCCGTTTGATCGAGAGTCTGCTCATTGCACTGCTGAGTTGCTGGCTCGGTTTTACCCTGCTCAGGGGTGGTTGGTTGCCGGGCTGGTTCGGCAGCGCGGAGCTGTCCTTCTATGCCCAAGTAATTTTGCTGGGATGGCTCGCCGGGCAGATCGGCTTTCTGTGGACCCCTCTAAGCAGTTGGTGGTCGCGCCGTCATGAGCGCCAGGCCGACCGCTTTGCCGTCAATCTGACCGGCAGCGGGCGGGAACTGGCCAGCGGCCTGGTCAAGCTGGCCCGGGAAAACCTCAGCAGCCTGTTTCCCCATCCCCTTTACGCAGCGTTCTATTTCTCCCATCCGCCGCTGGTGGAACGGGTTCAGCAGCTGGAACCGATGGTGGCTGAAGACTCTGTCCAAGGTTGACGGCGTAGCTGGTTACTGACTGGATACTGGTCTGAAAAACGGGGGCGTTGAAGTCGCAAAGGGGGGATACGGGACACAAAAAATGGCGCGTTAACCAGGAGGGGAAAGTCAACGCGCCTAATATTTGTTGCCTTGACTTATACTTTAGCAAAACTGTCAAAATAATGCAACGTGGGTTGCTGATGAGTTGGATGGCATCAGTCAGAGTTGTTGCATGTTGACAAAGCGGTTGTCCTGACCGATGGTGAGGACAAAACGTCCCTCAATGCCGTTCTTGGTCAGGAAGGGGCGGAGTCTGGATGCCGGAAAGCGCAGCTTTTTTCCGCATTCAGTGGTGACCTGGATGCTGCTGGCCTGGCCCTGGTAATAGCGCAGGTACTGAGACTGGCTCAGCCGCAAGCGGAAATAGAAATGTTTTTCGCCGTTGCTCATGGTGTCTTTTACTGCCCCGGGCTGGCGGCAACCCTCGGCAAATTGGAGTAACGCAAAGATGTTGATCTACAAAGTTGTTGAAACCAGCCAGGTGGACGACCAGAGCCTGGAAGACATCCTCAATACCTGGACCGCTCAGGGCTGGCAGTTCGAGGGCATGCACTTTGCCATGCGCGAAGCCAATCGCCGGCCCGGGATGGCCTTTGTCACCTTTACTCGTGAGGAAGAGGACCACCCGGTTCAGTCGGTATGATCCTCACGGTCGACATAGCTGATGGTCCGCTTGGGGTCCGAAGAGGGCGACGCCCCACAGCGCGGACAGGTCGGCTCCAGCGAATCCTCTTCCACATAGGGATCCGCGACCAGCTCAAGTTTTTTTCCCCGACAGCTGCAAAACCATTGTCTGTGAACTGACATGTCCGCCTCCTGGTGTTTTTTCGTTATTTCACCATTGAAAAAACATTATACCAGGAAACCGACAGCTCGGTTCAGTAGCTCAGGCCGCCTTTTTTGCGGGCTTTGCGCAAGGTTTTAAGGGCCACGTAACGGGCCTTGTCCGCCCCGGCCGCAAGGACTTTACGGATTTCGTCAGGATTATCGAGCAGTTCCTTACGTTTCTCCGCATAGGGGGCGAAAAAGTCGCGGATCGTCTCAAACAGCTCCTGTTTGACATCCCCGTAGCGCAGGCCCGGAGTCTCGTAGCGCCGGCGCAGCTCAGCCACTCCATTCTCATCCAGGAACAACCGATAAATCTGGAAGATATTGCAGGTTTCCGGGTTCTTCGGCTCTTCAACCGGGGTCGGATCGGTGACAATCCGCATCACCTGCTTGCGCAGGGCTTTCTCTTCCAGGAACAGCTCGATGGTGTTGCCGTAGCTCTTGCTCATCTTGCGGCCGTCCAGGCCGGGAATCGTTGCCAGATCGTCGTCGATATCCGGCTCGGGGAGGGTGAAAACATCGCCGTATTCGTTATTGTATTTGATGGCGATATCTCGGGCTACTTCCAGGTGCTGTTTCTGGTCCTTACCGACCGGCACCTTATCGCTCTGGTAGAGCAGAATGTCCGCCGCCATCAGCACCGGATAGGCGAACAAACCGTGGTTGGGTTTGATCCCCTGAGCAACCTTGTCCTTATAGCTGTGGCAGCGCTCCAACAGCCCCATGGGGGTGAAGTTGGAGAGAATCCAGGCCAGTTCCTGCACTTCAGGGACGTCCGATTGGACCCAGAAGATACTTTTCTCCGGATCAAGTCCCAGGGCAAGGAAGTTTGCCGCCGCCTCAAGCGTTCCCTTCGCCAGGACTTTGCCGTCGGACAGGCTGGTCATGGCGTGGTAGTTGGCGATGAAGCAGAACAGCTCTTCCTGTTCCTGATATTCGATCATTTTTTTCATCATGCCGAAGAAATTTCCCAGATGAAGGGAACCTGAAGGCTGGATGCCGGATAGGATACGCATGTGAGATCTCCTGTGATTCCATAACGCAGGGGGCAGAAAAGGATTCTGTCCACCGTCAATTCGAGGTGTTTATTGAAAATTAGTTGGTTGGCATCCGGAAACTCCGGAAGCCAACGCATAAGTTTTCAGATTGGAAACGAGCAATTTTCCGTTGTGGCTAGGAAATCAAGGGCTTATGCGGAGGCGTAGTTCTTTACGCCGCACAAATAAGCCCGCAGATTGACACCGCCACGGCGGAAAAGGGCCGTTTCCGGATGATAACTAGTTGGATAATCAGTTCGTCGCTGTCAATTGCTGGCGGTCGACAGCTGCCGGTTTGCGTTGTGCTTCGTCATCGGGCCACTTCGTTCTCTTTAACCGTTCACGGATTGCTGCCGCTTCTGTCAGTATTCAAGAAGGGTGAAGGTGAGAAACACGCTGAGGACGGTAGCAAAAAATACTGGTAATGCAAATAGAAAATGTGCTGAACAGGCGCTTGTCGGCGTTCGCTGGTTCGATTTGCGTTCCGGGCAGCACCCCCATCCCGACCTTCCCCGGTCAAGGAGGAAGGAGAACTGCCAGCTCTGGGTTTTCCCCTCCTTCCTGTGAGGCTAGCTTTTAGACGATCTTTTTAGCGGTGATGACGGTAAAGCTATGGGAGTTGACGGTTAAGAGCGCATTAAACTTTATGCAGGTAAAATAATAGTTTTTGCCTTGCTTTGCGATCTTTTCAACAGGGGTTGTGAGAATGATCTCTCTCAAGAATCGCTCCGTGGCCTCATCTGAATAATCGATGACGCCAAGATTCTTTCTGATCCTTAAGAATCCAAGTTCCGTGTTTTTAAACCGAGCGGCTATGAATAATTTGAGGTCTTCGTCCATTTTGTCATTAACGTCTTTATGGCCTTTGCTTGTGGTTGCCTGCTAATTCTCTTCCCGAGCTCTTAGATCGCTGAAATCACTCATGACCCATTTTTGATAGCCTGGACGTTGTTGCAGTCCTTCATACCAGAGCGAGACCTTTGGCGGCAGGGGAACGTCCAACCCCTGAGAGGTTAGGCGGTAAAGAATCACACCGACACAGATATCCGCCAATGTTATTGATTCTCCGGCCAAATGTGCATGATCCAATGCCTGTTCAATGCAGTTTAAATACTCCAGGCATTTTTGCAGTTCATTGTCGACTGTGGCCATATCTCTTTTTGGGGGCAGTGTTCGATAATAGGCTCCAAATGTCCCCATGAAGGCCGGTTGCAGGAGTGTTTGCGCCCAATCCATCCAGCGTTCGTATAAGGAACGACGATAGGGGCTTGCCGGGTACCATGTCTCATCTCCGTAACTGGCGGCCAGATAACGTAAAATGGTGTGGGATTCCCAGATGACGTGATCGTCGTCGATCAAAACCGGAACTTTCTTCATGGGATTGAGTCTGGAAAACTCTTCGGTATCTAACCCGCCGAACTTTCCGCCCAGTTCGATATGCTCATAGGTAAGGCCCAATTCTTCCAGGAGCCATAAGACTTTTTGGACATTGAGAGAGGTGGATCGGCCATATAATTTCACAATGTTTCTCCTTGTTTACGAGTTGGTTGTCGATAAAAAAACGACAGGTCAGGTCCTTTTTAGAACCGATTTCATTTTCCGGCCACCGGTCAGCTCAAAGCCATTCTCCGCATAAAATTTGACGGTTCTTGCAAACTCGGGAAGTGGTGGCGTGTAAAGCTCCCGCCGAGGGCTTGGGCATGCTCTGCGACCTTCTTCAGGAGCATGGAACCCGTCTGTTGAGACCGGAACTCCGGCTGGATATAGCATTCCTGAACAATCCCAAAAGTTCCTTCGGCGTAAAGTGCATGACTTTCACAAAGGGTCGCGAAGCCAATCAGAATTTCCGCGTCACCGATGACGGCAAGGTCGCTGCTGGCTTTTCCCGAAAAAACACACGACCGGTTTGCCCCAATGGTCTTACCTCAGGTCGGCAACTGTTGCGAAGTCACTAAGGTTGCTTCCAATGACCCGTAATAGTCAGCATAGAAAGAAGCTTTAATGTATTACCGTAGTAATCTTCATCAGCTAAGGAAGTCGCCTTGATATCCTGCCACAGCGCATCTAACCAATCTTGATTAGACTCATCGATCATGGCCGATACTGCAAACATTGAGACAAAAGCCATGGTATTCAGACCTCCATCTACTAACGGAACGCCATCAAGGCTGTACGTATCTGCAATTAATTCGGGATCGCCCCCAGTTGTCGTGATGATCCACTTATTGAGTGGTGTTAACGCTTCATAAGCCCTTTCATCATTATTTAACAGATAGTCAAGAGCGATACGCCATGGATACCGGGCCGCATTCCAGGAATAAATACCATCATTCTCGCCTTCTAAAAATGAAGCGGCTGCGGGTCTGGGTGTCGATGGCAGGCCAACAATAAAATCAGGAACTAAGGAGGTATTTGGGCTGAATGAGCTGCGGATTGTGTGAATGATTGAATAGGTTTCATCACTCACAGAATCCCAACTGGTGTCTCCGGTCACGTCTGCAAATGTTGGGAAATAGGAAACCATAAAATCGGAAGAGCGAGTCGTATGGGCATAGATGCCATCGTCAACGGTATCGACCCAATCTCCTATGCGAACGAAGTGACTGGCTGAATCAATTTCGTGAGTCTTAATGGCTGAAATGACTTTTTCTGCCTCAGCCTTATAATCAATGGTCCCGTCGCTACCCCATTTAGCATCAGCCAATAACAGCGCATAGGCTATATCCATATCCCCATCGGTCGCGCTGTTATCGCCACCAACATCAGGTCCTGCGTCACTGCAAGTTCTTAACTGGTTCCAGGCCATAAGGCCGGGGTTGGATTTCGCGGGATGATCATGGAAAAAGTAAACCATGCCGTCGAAGATGTCTTTTGCATCAACATCGAAATCCGCCATCATCACCGTGATCAACATCCCGTAGCCGTGGGCTTCAGAAACGGTCAGAGTCGATGCCGCGGTTCCTCCCCCGACCGCTTTGCCATCAGCAGCAACATCGACAAGATAGCGTTGATCGCCGCACCCCTGGAACAGGTAAGTTGATTTCCACTCTTGATAGAAGCTGCTTAAGTCTGAATCGAGTTCCTCCTGGGTAAATCCCGAAGGTTTGATGACGGCGGTGTGGGGCGTTGCAGCGACTGGATCTCCAGCGTTGCTGGAGCTTCCACTACACCCCGCAAGAGCAAGGGTAAATACACAGGAGCAGAACAAATTTTTGAATAGGTGCATACTTTTCAATTATCCCACGGCTATACGGATAATAGCTAGTTTTCATCCGGAAACGGCCCTTTTCCGCTGTAGCGGCGTCAACCTGCGGGGTTTCTTGTGCGGCGTAAAGTACTACGTCTCCGCGCAACCCCTTGATGTCCTTGCTACAACGAAAAATTTCTCGTTTCCAATCTGAAAACTTAGCTGTTGCCCTTCGGAGTTTCCGGATGGCAACTAGCTAATTCACCATCCGGAGATGGCTTTTTCCGCTGTAGCGGCGTCAATCTGCAGGCTTACTTGTGCGGCGTAACGGTGTCCGCCTCCGCGCAAGCCCTTGATGTCCTTGCCACAACGGAAAACTGCTCATTTTCAATCTGAAAACTTAATGATTGCCATCCAGTGTTTCCGGATGGCAATAAATAAACTTTTAGCTATTTCTAAGAAAAATTCAATCTCTTTAATAATTGTTAGCACCTCTGAATCGTTGATTCTGATTAATTGCTATGAGTGGAGAACCTGTCTCAACGGAAACGAACATTCGTTAAATAGAGGCCTAACATAACCGTCAGGATTCCGATTCCTTTCAGTAGCGATAAACTTTCACCAAGCAGCAGCATTCCGGCGGCGACGGAGAGAACCGGCAACAAATACATGGAGAGGGCCACTGTGGAGGACGGGAGGTGTTTGAGGCTCCAGTACCAGAAAGTGAAGCCGAAGATATTACACAGTACAGTGTAGCCGAGGATCAGCCACAGTGCCGGGGGCATGCTGGCCAGTTTGGCCGGCAGGTTAGCGGGCAGCGTTGGCAACAACAGCAGAGAACTGAGAAAAAAGGAGACCGCAACCATAACCATGGCTGCATGGCGTTTGGCAAGCTCCTTGGTGATGATATTATTCGCTGCCCAGATAATCGGCGAGAGAGTGACCAGCACCAAGCTGAGCCAATAGCCGACGCCGAAACTCTCGCGTGAGAGAATGACCAGGACGATGCCCGTCAGGGCAACCAGAATACTGAGCATGCGCCCGGCCTTCCAACGCTCCTGACCGAGTAACACGGCGAACAGGTAGGTACACACCGGTTCGATGGCCGTAAATACGGCGGCGGTACCGACTGTCAGCTTGCTCAGGCCAAAGTTAAAACAAACCATTGCCACCAGCGGGCCGCACAATGTGCAGAGCAACATCAGCCGCCAGTCGTCACGAAAGATACCGAGCACTTCTTTATAGTGGCCCGGAAGTATCCAGGCCAGCATAACTGCTCCGGCAAAGAAAAAACGGATAAAAGAGAGTTCCGTGGGGCTCAGGACCGCAAGCAGTTGCTTGAGAAAAGCCGGGACCAGGCCCCAGACCACCATGGTTAGTAGCAAGGCAACGTATGCCTTGGTGACAGAGGATGTGCCGGCCATCCTGGTGATGAGGCTTTTGCTTGGCTGCATAAGTAGGTCTTTCATTGTCCAGTGGGTTGCGCCAGGGGCAATATTTGAATGGGGTGAATGTCCTTCGGGCCTCCTTGGTCGACCTGGTGGGTGGGCCAATGATAGAAGCGAAAAGACCAGGAAAGAGCTATGGCACTCTCGAATGACGCTCATTTAAGAGTCGCTGGCAGCAAAACCGGGACTGTCCCCGCATGGGGGCTGTCCCAGGCTTTTGCGGTGCAAACCGCCAGCGTTCCAAGGGCCGCAAACATCTGGGACAGTCCCGAGTTTACTACAATAGTTGCTCAAACTAGCGCTATTCCGAACACTCTCTGGTTTTCGTCGGTCTCCCCGGTTTGCGAGGTCTCAAAATCGTCTTCAACTGAAATTCCATATTGTCGATAAACGCTTCCGATTCGAACGGGCGACCGGTTCGAGTGGCGCTACGCAGGGTGTTTTCTGCGTCCTCATCGCTCTCCAGAATAAATTCAGCGTATTTTGCTGTGTCTGTTTCTTCCAACCAGGATGGTTTGTGTAATAGCTCATTATGGGCTGTTGTCAAGTGTGCTCTGGCGCTGGACCGGGTTCCGTACAATATAGCGGGCGACTGTCCTCAGGTATTCATCATGCGTTGGGTGACATGATGTGGATATCCGGGAGCGACAATGCGTGCGATTCTTGGCATGAAGAGAGGATAGTGGGGGCGCAAAAGAAAAACAATGAATAAATAGGGGAAGTGTACCTTGTTTTTAGGGCCGTCAAGACCTGGGAGAGTCTCGGTTTTTATTACCAAAGCCCCAGAGTTCTGGCCGATGGGGCTTTGGTAATAAAGGTTTGGAAAAGTGTGGGTATTTAGTACATCAGTCTTGGAAGCCAAAGTACAAGGCCTGGAATAGAAACCAAAATGACCAACCGAACGACATCCGCACAAATAAAAGGAAGAATTCCCTTTATAACAGTGCTCGACTGAAGACCAGAAACCGTTCCCTGGACAACAAACAGATTCATACCAATTGGTGGAGTGATCAGGCCAAGCTCCGCCACAGTAACAATAATAACCCCGAACCAGATCGGGTCATAACCTAACGCATTTATCATTGGGAAAATAAATGGAACTGTAAGAAGTATCATCGACATTGCGTCCATGATACTTCCTAGCAAAATGTAAAATATCAGAACACAGATTAAAACACTTAACGGAGGCAATCCGCTGCCATTAACCAAATCGATTAGAAGCTGTGGTAATCCGGTTGTTTCGATAAAGAAATTAAACAGGGCGGCCCCAATCATGACAAGAAATACCATTCCGGTCATTTCCGCAGCTTCCCACATAACTGAGACAAGCACATTCCTGGATAATTTTTTACGGCTAAAAGCGAGTAGGATAGCACCGCCTGCGCCAACAGATGCAGCTTCAGTCGGCGAGAATAAGCCAACCTGTATCCCTCCAATAACCAGTAAAAAAAGTCCGATAATAGGCCAGGCGGTCTTTAAATCTGCAATTCTAGTACGCCAATCCAAACGACCTGACGTTTTACATGCCATCTCCGGATATATTCTCACCTGCACAACAACCGCTATGCTGTAAAGAACAGTGCCGATAATTCCAGGGATAATTGCAGCAGAGAACAACTGACCAATGGATTGTTGGGTCAGCAAGCCATAAATAATCAATAGGATACTCGGGGGAATGAGGACTCCGAGAGTCCCTGCAGCGGCAATACTGGCAGAGGAGAGCCGATCATCATAGCCCGCTTTTCGCATCTCTGGCATCGCTACCCTGCCCATGGTAGCGACTGTTGCTAGAGAAGAACCACTTATTGCACCAAACCCAGCACATGCCCCTATTGTCGCCATGGCCAGGCCACCTCGAAACTGACCGACAAAAGCATTGGCGGCTTTAAATAAATCTGAAGAAAGTTTTGCATGAGAAGCAAATATCCCCATGATCAAAAACAAAGGGACAACCGACAAGCTGTAAGGAGAAATAGCTTCAAATGGCCCGGAACCCAGGATAAACAAAGCGCTGTTGAATCCATTTAAAAATGCGAATCCCAAAACACCTGTTAATCCAAGCGAAATAGCGACTGGCACACCAAAAAGAATAAGCAACAAAGAAAAAGCAAAACCAAGTAATCCAATAATCGGATCAGACATAATCCAACACCTCATTCTCCATTTTTTCGGAGCCTCCACTGAAAAGCCCAACACTGAATAAGCGGAGAAGGATTCCCATAAAGGACAGTGCGAAACCAGACAACATCGGAATCCAAAATGCAACATAAGGAATCGAAATTGTAGGAGATGAGGTCAATGCCTCCAAATCAAGGCGCATGGCTTGCAGGCCGGCATAAAAGCACCCAACAGTGAAAGTTAGGTTCAATATTGTGGAGAAAGCTGTAGAAAGTCGCAGTCCAAGGCCAGACAATCTCACGGTAAGTAAATCGACTGCTACATGACTGCCCCGGTAAAAAGCCACGCCAATCGATAACGATGCTGCTACCATTGTGAACAGCTGACTGATATCGACCAGGCCAACAATTGCCAGGCCAACCTTGGTCCCTGTCGCCAGGCCAATTAACTTATCAATATTACGCATTCCGATATCGACAAGAGTTAGAACAATAACGATGCTGGCGGAAGCGAACGCCGCCCCCATCGCAATAGCCATAACCTTTTCAACAACAGCGCCAAGTATCCCAAACAGAACTCTCAATTTTCGTCTCCTCTGATAAACCACATATGTTTGAATACAGATTTTGGCGCTTTACTTTGAATATTCTTGGGCTTTTTTCTGCAGCTCCTGATAAATTTCCTGTGCGTTTTTAATTCCTTTATCTTCCAGACCCTTCAGATACTCATCGACCATAGGCTCCAGAGCTTTTTTCCATTTTTTTCTCTGAGCATCGGAAAGGGTATTAATTGTGTGCCCAGCCTCAACGACAAGATCCCGGCCCTTTTTATCCCAAGCATCCCACCATGGACCGAACTTGGGAATAAGGTTTTTACCTGATAAATTGTCAACGCAGGAACGTGCTTTAGGGGAGAGCGAATTATATTTCCTTTGATTCATGGCAAACCAGAAGGTCACGGAATAAATCTTGGCATCAAGGTGATGGTTCATGACCTCGACGAGTTTAAAGGAATCCATGGTGTCCCAGGTAAAAATCGCACCATCGATAACGCTCTTCTGGGCATTTTCATAAACAGCGCCTGCAGGCAGTCCAACGGGCGTGCCCCCCAGATAGCTGACCATTGAGGTCAGTGCTGTTGACGGAGTCCGGATCTTCAGGCCTGCAAGATCCTCCATAGTCTTGACCTCTTTGTCCGTTGTATGGATTTGTCCCGGATTGCACGCATTCAGCGCCAGGACTTTTACCCCCGGGTACTCTTCAGCAAAGTATTTGGGATAGAGATCCCAAAGAGCATGCACCGCCTGTTCGGAACTGTTAAAAAGAAATGGCATCTCCGCTATGCGAGTACGCTCAAAACGACCACTGGGTACACCACTCAGTCCAAAAGCAATATCAACAACTCCCATCCGAGTTTCGTCATAAAGTTTTGCAATATTGCCAAGCTGGGTGCCACCGGGATAAATAGTAACGCTCACCTCTCCTCCAGAACACGACTCAAGCTCTTTTGCCCAAGGCTCCAGAAATTCCGTGTGAATCCCATTGTTTGTAGACAGGTAATGTGCGAGTTTTAATTTTTGCTGTGCTGCGAATGATAAATCGACGAGAAAAAGGCTGATAAATAAAACAAGAAATGGAGTTACAAACTGGCTGGACCTTAACTTCATTGTTATCTCCCTTTAGATGTTTGCTCACCTTAACCAGTTTCTTCAAAAATTGACCGGCGTCCTTCCCGGATTTCTGGATAGAATCTAGATATCAGGTTTGCCTTAATAATCTATGCGCTTTCAGATATAACTTTGCTTTATTTTTCCTTCTTTTTATCGTTATTAGGCTCAATATTTGGGTAAATATAGAAGGAAGTGCATCCAACTTGCTAATACAAGTTTTCGCCAAATCCATAACTTTTGGCTATATCAAAAAAGTAAAGCAGGTTAACTTCTTTGCTCAGGTGCTGAAGGGCGGGGCCTAATACGCATCTTTTCTTTGAAACTGTCGAAGGCTGTCCGTGCAGTACTAACCAAATAGATCGCATTCATAAATAGTGGAAGTGTTCAGAATGGCACTCGTTTAAGCAGCTTTGCAGTGAACTCGGGACTGTCCCTAGGGCCATCGGGGGCTGCCCCAAGAGTTTACGAGCCATGAGACTGTCGCGGTTAGCACCGCAACGACTTGGGGCAGCCCGCATGCTGGGACAGTCCCGGTTTTACTGCCATCGGCTCTTAAATCAGCGCCATTTGGAGTGGCTCTTAATTTTATGCCCTGTCATATAACGTAATTTTATATCTTATAACATCCTCTTATATCCCGTTATCCAATCATTATCCCTATCTCATCACACCGTAACCTGTTTCTTGTCTCCTGCCTTACTCGTAAGCCGTTGCTGTTTGTCTCTATTAGCCTATTCAATAGTCAAGAGTGGAGGTTGTGTTATGAAGCGAAAAAGTATTCATGGAGCCATGCTATTCCTGTCAATCCTTATTCTAAGCCTTACCGGCTGTGGTGGTTCATCGAGCCATGATGACCATAATGGTCAAGCGCAGGCCAGTACCAAAAAAGCCATTATTATCGGTGTTGACGGCCTTGTGTATTCATACGTTGATGGTGTTGATGATGCGAGCATTAATGAACCGGAGACTCCTAATTTTGACCGGTTGACCTTATCCCGGGCATTTACCGGCGGGCTCCTGAACACGAATACGGAACAGGACACCAGCTCCAGCCCGGGCTGGACGAGTATTCTGACCGGGACCTGGGTGGACCAGCACGGGATTAGCGGCAACAACCTTATCCCAACCGCCGTGCCCTCTCTTTTTTCACGCTTAAACTCTCTTGACAGTACCATTAAAACCGCAAGTTATGTCCATTGGAGCAATATCAACACCGGGCAGCTCAGTGAAGAGTTGGGATTGATGGAAACCCACGTCGAAGGGGTGGGTGATGACATTGTCACTGCCGACGTTGTCACCGAACTGGAAAAGGCCTCATCCGATCTGGATTTTGTTTTTGTCCAGCTGGATGATGTCGACCATGCCGGTCACCAATGCGGCTGGGGGAGCTGCTACGAAGAGGCGGTCTCGATTGCAGATGAACAACTTGGGAAAATTCTTGACGCTGTCGAGGACCGTGAAGAGCTTTACAATGAAGAATGGCTGGTCATCGTGGTTGCCGACCACGGCCACAAACCGACAGGAGGCCACGGCGGCCAAACGCTAGAGGAGCGGACCTCGCTCATCGGTGTCAACCGTCCTGACTTAATGAACACGTTGTATTCGGCACCTGCTAGCGCACTGCCCCTCTCTGAGGATGCCGAGCAGAATGAACTGATGGGATATCCGGCGGTAACATCACTGGCCCCGACAGTGATTGAATACCTGGGTTACCCGGTCAGTGAAGATGAGCACTTTGCCGGGACCTCCCTGTTAAACAAACTCGGGGCACATAAAGTGTACACGACAACCGAAGAAGCAGAGGATTACACCAGCGCCACCGTCACTTTGAACTGGCAGGTCGGTGACGATGCAACCGGCGTCAATATCCTGCGTAATGGAGAGATTATTGCTGAATTTGCTACCGACCAGAGGACTTACCAGGATATTTTAACCGCCGAAGACTATGGTTCCGATAATTTCACTGTCGGCTATACCGTAGTTGCCGATACCGGAACGCCTGTCACCTCTTATGCCACCGGGAGCATGATACCGACAGCGGATACCGCTGATGTTGCCGCCAAAGCCGACCTACTCGTTTCTTTCGATGACACTCCGTCACCATTTTCCTGGGTTGCAGGGTCCAGCGAAACCGCGCAATTTGCCGAGGGGCCCTTTGCTGGAGCCGATTCAATCCATTTGAGCCGGGAGTTGGGTTATGGCACTTATGAAAAAGATTTTAACAATGTGAGCAAGTATGCAGTAGGTTTTTGGCTTAAAGTGAACGCTGTCAGCAGCGATCCAAACATTATTTCCAACAAAGACTGGGGTTCTGGCTACAATAAAGGCTTTACTGTCGCGGTAAAATCCAGTGGCATCAAACTGAATATCGGTGATGGTACCAATCGCGCGGATACGAGTTATATGTCGTACCCCGCCAACCAGTGGATTTATGTTGCAGCAGCTATCGATCTGGAAAACCAGACTATGACCCTTTATATCTACGATACGGAAAAACAGCTGACAAGCACGACCGTAGCAACAGGCGACGTCAGCTCCCTGGCCTCCGATTATCCGTTGAATATCGGTGAAGGCGGGGACGGGGATTACAACCTGAACAAAACCCTGGATGTCAACATGGCCGATCTGATTGTCATCGAAGGGCAAGAGGTCACGGCAGGAGACATTCGGGCTCTGGCAAAGATGGACAAACCATTGCGCGATGACTTTATCTCCGAAGTTGCCGACAATGCCGTAATATCAGCCAGCTTGAACGGTGACCTCTCACCTTTGTCCTGGCAGGCCGATAGCAATACAGAGGCGTCCTTCGCACAAGACAGCCCGTTTGAGGATAATACCATTTCTTCTTTTACCAATAACCGTCCTTACGGTTATGCCAGCTACAATCAGAACCTCAGTGGCTTAAACCAGCTGGCTTTTGGCTGCTGGGTAAAGATCAACACTGTCAGCAGCGATCCTAATCTCATTTCCAACAAAGATTGGCACGCCGGTACCAATAAAGGCTTTACTGTCGCGGTAAAATCCAGTGGCATCAAACTGAATATCGGTGATGGGACCAATCGCGCGGATACCGAGTGGATACCCTATACGGCAGGGGAGTGGCTCTATCTGGCGGCATTCGTCGACCTGGATAACGCCACCATGACCTTCTATGTTGTCGACCCGGTCAACGGGATCTCCAGCGCATCAACTGATACGGGCAGTGTCAGTTCGCTGGCTTCTGACTATCCCGTAAATATAGGTGAAGGCGGTGACGGAGCCTATAACCTTAATACCACATTGAGCTTCAATATGGCCGATCTGATATTCCTGGCCAGAGATAAAGGATTGTCAGCCGCCGAAGTTCAAGCCCTTTCCCAGGCCAGCAAACCCCTGAGCTCTTACGGCGGTAATTGATATTCCCGCTTCCCTGCCTCAAACACAAAGAACGGCTCTTTAAAGGGCCGTTCTTTGTGGCAGTCGACCCTCATCCCACATAAATTGTATCTTTCCCATATGTCCAGATCGATATTGAATTTTGTTCAGGGAAAGCCAAAGATAGATAAAATTCCCTTTGAATCTCCCTGCACACCATAACTTCAAAAAATAATCTCCTTAATATTAAACTATTGTCACACTAACAATTCATAAATATTTCAAAGCCAATCTCCCAAAGTTACCGAACAAACTTATGTGTTTCGACCTGGATTTTTTTCTCTCCTGAACGCTATGAGACAAAAAAACAGTCACCGAAATTCAGCCTGTCTGTCCGGTTTTTTATGTGCTTATCACAAATAAGCATTCTCATATCAACTGCATGAAGGAGCTATGGATGAAAACCAAAAACAAGAAGCACAGATTGAAAAAACAAAGATTATGGAGTCAGGCTATTGTTTGCATATTGGCAGTTGCTATGCTCGCCGGCTGCGGCGATGATAATGACAACAACTCCAAGCACGACTCAGGGCATGCGGCTCAGTGGATGTCCGGAGATTTCCACAACCACACCACCTTTACCGATGGCAGCTGGCCGATGAACGACCTGACTGGGCCGTACGCTATCACACCGACAGCAGTGGCCGACGCCTCCACTCTGCACAAACAAGGGACTGCCCCTAGCGGATTCCGTAACGACCTCGATTTTTTCACCAACTCGGAACACGGTGGCGCCAGCAGCCGTGACGGCTTCGGCATCCCCTGGAGTGACTACTCGATGAATCCGGCCATCGGTGATGACGGAAAAATGTGGCGTTGGCAGAGCCTCCTCAGCGCCTCAGACATCCCTGGGTATGCCGGCCCCAGCTACATGGGGGCCTTCGATTGGATCAAGTCTGTTCGCGCAAATTACCCCGACAAGACCGTTATGACTGGAATGGAATGGAACGTGCCGGGACACGAGCACGCCAGCACTGCAGTCGTCGCTGACAACGCCCTGCCGATCGCCGAATTTGAGTACCGTTTCGACAAGAACGACAGCGACGGAACGAATTCAAACAACACCGCAGCAACCATGGGGTGGACGGGGAAAAAACAGAATAGCGACTATGATACGGCAACCGAGTATGAGCAAGTTCTCGGTTTGAGTCGTCTTCACAACAAAGCGATCGATGCCATAAAGTGGATGGCAGCCAACTATCCGGAAACTGGCTACATCGTCCCGGCTCATATCGAGCGTAAAGGTTGCGGCGACATCGATCCTGTAAGCGGAAGCCTGGATTCCGGTTATAGCATCGCTGCCTTTCGCGACATGAACGATAATGGTCCAGACGTGGCCTTTGGTTTCGAGGGGCTCCCTGGCCACAGTAAATCATCTGGCCGCGGTGGATTCGGTTCAAGCGCCTGTGGCGGTGGTACCTACGGTGGCGCAGGCTACTATATCGCCACTGTCGGCGGTCTCTGGGACAACCTGCTGGCAGACGGCCGTAATTTCTTCACCTTCGACAGCTCTGACTTCCACAGCACCAGTGGCGATTTCTGGCCTGGCGAGTACGAGAGAAACGTGGTGAAGGTGGTCGATCTCAATGACGACGGAGCTTACACCCAGGACGAAATTGTTGCTGGTCTGCGCTCCGGCAACGTCTTTGTGGTCCACGGTGACCTGATCAACGCCCTCGACTTCAGCGTTGCAAATATCGACACAGAAGCCACCATGGGGCAAACCCTCTCGGCGCTCAATGGGGATTCGATCACTGTCACGATCCGTTTCAAATCGCCGGCTGCCAATAAATGTCAGGCTGGCGTCAACGCTTCCGCCGACTATATTTGCAATGCTCCGGTCGTGCACCATGTCCAGCTTATTCAAGGACGGGTCAATGAGGCACGGGCAACCAAATTTCTTGCCGACGGCGTGACCCCCAACCCGGCTTTCAACCAGCAAGACCCGAACGTAGCCAGTATCGTCAAAACCTTCGACGCCGACTCCTGGAGTACTGACGACGAGGGATTCACAACCATGACCTTTACTGTGGATCACGTGGAAAACGACATGTTTTTCCGCATCCGCGGCACGAACCTTGGCTACGGCGTAACCAAAACGGACGTCAATGGCAAAACCATCTATGGGACCGATACAGAAGGCAACCCGCTGCTCAACGCTGGTATCAACAATGCCGACATGGCCTGGGAAGATCTCTGGTTTTACTCGAACCCGATCTTCGTCAAAGCGAACTAAAAACAAGCACACACATTAGCAATACAGCAAAAATGCCGGTCACTTTATACGTGGCCGGCATTTTTGTGGGTTATGTTTCGAATTGCGCGCAAAAACGTTGGTAGGGGTTTTTAGAAAGGTGGTCTTGGTGGAGGTTGTATGTGTGGAGCAAGCAACCCAAGCCGTAAGGAGGCGACACCATGACCGAGAAGAATCTCCCCGAGTTTACTGCAGAGTTGCTTAAACTAGTGTCCTGTGCAGTTCATTCTATAGTCTAATTCTGGCCCTCTTTACTGCTATCTACGTTCTGCCTTCTCGGCTTGGCTTTGGCCAGGCCTGCGGCGGCACGCTTTGGCAGCAGAAAAAATGACTCAGAATTTATACCAACAACTCACCGCACAGGACACTAGGATTCATATTTCGCTATCCATGTGGACCAAAACAGACTGGAAAAAAACTGTTCAACTTCGATGACCCCACACGCGCAAGCAAGTCCACAATAGCATCCTTTGATGCAAGTGGATCAGCGCCTTGCTGGCATAGGCAAAGCGGTGGATCTTGATCAAATTATGCAGCATGGTTATCAGCTGCCACGGGCTGTTGACCTTGGTCCTGCTACGCAGGGTGAATCGTCTGATGCCAATGGCTTTACAAATATGCCCAAATCGACGCTGCCCAGGCCTTGGGAGTGCAGCAGGCAGGTTGAGAAAACCACTGCTGCGATGCTAGTTTAAAAGCAAAGCTCAGGGGAATCCCTATCGGGCTGTGGAAAAACTATCTGCGTTGCAATTACTGCGTTAAAAATAGCCTTAAAATGCTCATTTACTGGATGTAAACAGCGCTTCTTTGGCAATTTTTGCCTTGTACTTGCTGCCTCGAAAACGTTTTTCAACACCCTGCTATTGCCAAGCGGCGGTCGGATTTTGTACGCAAAATTTGCCGCCACTTATTTCAATAAAGCTCCCTGTAATATATGAGGCATACTCAGAAGCAAGAAAAACAACCGCATTAGCCACATCGCCCGGCTCCCCGAAGTGGTTCATGGCGATCACTTCACGCATTTTCTCACCGTTTTTTTCAATGGCGGGCTGTGCCATTTCTGTGTTTATAACTCCTGGAATATATCCATTTACCCTGATGCGAAAAGGAGCCAATTCAGCTGCAAGAGTTTTGGTCATACTCGCAACGGCGCTTTTAGTCGCCGCATAAAGGCCGCTGCCAACCGAGGGCATGAGAGTGGCAAAGGATGCGGCATTTATCATAACGCCACCTCTGCGAGCCATTTTCTCTCTAGCGACCAAAGCTCCGAGATAGATCGATTTCAGGTTGATATCCAGCGTATTATCCCAGACATCTTCTGGAGTCTCGATGATCTTGTAATAAGGACAGATCGCTGCATTGTTAATCCAGATGTCAAGCTGGCCAAATTCCCTTTCAACAGCTTCAGCATAGTCGAAGACCTGCTGCCGTTGCGAAACATCGACAGCGGCACAATGGATTTGGTGACCTTTTTGACGCAGATATTTTTGGGCTTTGATGAGCTTATCTTGCGAACGGCCACAAATCGATACATTCCCCCTCAGGTTGGCAAATTGCTCGGCAATAGCGAGACCTATCCCTGTACTCCCACCTGTTATGACAATGGATTTGTTGCTAAAGTCAAATGGCATAATTGATTCTCCGTTCTGCGAATAACGGTTTCTTCCTCTGCCCCAGCGGTCATGTGAGAGTAAAGTCAGTCTACAATCTCAGAAGAGAAGCGCTATCATAATGTGAGGATAAAAGGAAAACCCTCGGCTTGGCCAAGGGACACTTTTTAACAATCTTATAAGAAAAATTAATCCCGGGCTGATATTGTGAATTTTTGAGCTTTAAATCTTCATTCACCTCGATTTCTAGACAAAATGGTTTATTACATCGAATAAGCGACCTGTCTCCTTTTTGATCGTGGATTGCGTCCTTGGCACTTAGTGCCACATGCTTAGCTTGAGAGCTTAAGCCACTTTTTCAAAAGAGACAGATCATGAAAAATTCTAGCACAGCCTTCGTCGGTTTGGACGTCCACAAAAATTCTATCGATATCGCTATTGCCGAAGCCGATCTAACAGGTAAGATCAGGCTCTATGGAACCGTTGGTGGCGACCTTGATTCTTCCAGCAAGGCCGTCCGCAAACTACGCTCGCGACATGCCAACCTTACGAAGCCGGTCCCTGCGACTATGAGATCTACCGCTATCTTTGCCGTGAGGGGCTGCCCTATGATGTCATTGCTCCTTCACTGATCCCACGGCGGGCCTGTGACCGGATCAAGACCGATCGACGCGATGCCTTGCCGTTAGCGCGACTGCACCGGTCGAGGAATTGGCGCCAATCTCTGTGCCGCACCCCGAAAACTAGTGAATACTAGCGTCATTCGGGAAGTGTACCCAGTTTTATGCAGAGGTAGAGTAGGGCATATCAGCAAACTCAGGCTGGTCGCGTTTAAATTTCATTGGTCAGCAGTTTTTTGTGCCATACGTTCCCAATGAAGGAAGCATTCCCAAACCACACATAAAAGTAGTAAATAGAAATACTGTATGATAAAAATTATTAAATATCGTTTTTTTATTGAGTTTTTCTTACCTACCCAACAAAACTAACGGAATATGAGGAGGGGTTCTATGCGAACAACAGTATATCTATTGTTGTTTCTGGCCGTTTTGTGTCTGCCCGGTTGTCAGGGTGGCTCAAGTTCACACGACAGTACTACTGGAGGCGATTCCGGATATGATCCCGGAACTATTGATTATGCCGATTTAGAAGATCTAATCCTGAAAGATGATCCAGCATATGCTTATGAAGTCGGGTCCGTTGCCTACTATGTTGATGCCAGCAACGGATCGGATACGAATGATGGTAGTGAAAATTCACCATTTGCCACAGTTTTGTACGCGTTAAATCAGGCTCAAGGGGGAGAAGTCATTTATGTTGCTGGTGGTGATTACGGTGACTTGTCCTTTGGTGCAATCTATTCCAGCACCAGTGATAAAGCTGTTCCGATCCCAGAAGTATTTACCGATTGGGTGACCCTGAAGGCTATGGATGGGCAACAGCCGACTTTGGATCATGTCAAATTGGGAACTTCAACCGATGAAGGGGGGTGGTTATCTATTCCTTTTGATCGAATATACAATAGTAACCTGCGCTTGCGTATTGATGGCTTCAGAATTACGGACACTGTCACTATTACCGGCAGCCGTTATGTAGAAATTCGCAATTGTAAGATATCCAAAAAGGGTGATTTTTCAGCCATGACCAATGCTGAAAAACACAAATATATGGATGAAACCGGTATCAGTGTTCGCAATGGCCAGTATGTCAAATTACTCTACAATGAAGTCACCAGTACCGGTCGAGGGATTAGCGGAATGACAACTGATTTTGTTGTTAAAGGTAATCACATTCATCATATTACTCACGATGGCATACAGGTGCATGGCGGTACAAACTGGTTGATTGAAAATAACATTATCCACGACCTGGATGACGGCGTTAGTGATACTGATGCGTTCGCTACTGAATATAACCAGCATGTTGACGGCATGCAGCTCTATTTAATCGCCAGTAGCCACCCTGAGATATATGCCAATAAACTGGAGAACTTTACCTTTCGCGGCAACTTGATCTACCATGTTGAAGCGATGGACATTATGCTGAATGATGATAGCGTCAAAGACAGTGGATACTATAACGTTGTCTGGGAAAACAATATCTTTGGCCCTTCTAACGGGTATTTGTTCATCATGGGGGCAGTTATTGAACGAGGACATGTCTTCCGCCATAATACCATTTTGTATACTCCAAATGATCAATGGACCAGTCAGTGGGGGCGGGTGCTGGGAGCCAACTTTGGATCGCCCGATAGTACCAGTTATTACGTTCAGACATGGTGGACCGCGAGTAACCATACTGATTATTATTTTTACAACAACATCCTGGTCAAATCACAGATTTCAACTTGGTTCAGTCTGGATAGCCACAGGCTCGCCTACAATAACATTTATTACACCGGCAATTCTGATTTGACACTGGCCGATGGTGCCGGATTCACCGTATCGGACTTGCCCTATGCTCCTATTGAGACAAACGTCTTGGACGCTATTGAAAGCGGTATTGTTCCTGGAGCTTTAGTTACAGACAGCCCGGCTATTGATGCTGGCGATATGGTTGTCCCCGGACTTATTCCTTACAACCGAGATTTTTTAGGACAAAAGCGGGATGAATTTCCCGATGTCGGGGCGATAGAAGAATAAGTCACTCTGCACTGAACCCCAACACTCAACATGTCAACCGCAGCCTTGTCCCCTCTGATTCATTGTGCGTTGACGCTATTCTTTACTATCGACCGCCGGGGGGCTGATAAGTGTTAGCACGGTCTCGAAGGCGGCTAGAAATCCTTCAATGTTCTTATTTTCAATTGTCAGGCTGGGATCGATTCTGGAAAACTAGCGACATTCGGGAGAGTCCATAGTTCTTCCTGCTTGGCAGAAGGAGGTGAGCTGATATCAGTAATGAATGTCTATTATAAATAGAGTCATGTCAGGATCTCCGGTAAAACCAATTTGAAAAGGAGATTTGCGGTAGAGATCCGAAACACTTCTATTGCCAGGGCAAGTGATAGTCATGGATATCAATGGGTTTCTCTTTATCGATTACGGAAAGAGGACTGATGTTTTCTTTATTGAAAAAAAGGGGAAAATTATATGGTAACTGCCAATATGAAAACACCTGGAGTGTATATCGCTGAAATCAATGCATTCCCTAATTCGGTAGTACCTATAGCCACTGCTGTGCCGGCTTTTATCGGTTATACGCCGACAGCCGAATACCAAGGAAAATCTTACTATAATCGGCCCCAGAAAATCACTTCCTTTGCTGAATTTCAGGCGATCTATATGAAAGCCAATCCGGCTCCGCCGGCTGATCCTGCTGTACAATACTGTCCTGAGTATTATCTTGTCGAGCAAAAGGAACAACCTGACAAGGGTAATTATCTGCTTATCGGAGGGAGCTATTATTCCATTGTTCCCGATCCCAATACGATCTATTACCTGTACAACAGTATCCGGCTTTTTTACCAGAATGGAGGAGGGGACTGTTATATCGTTTCTGTCGGGACCTATGGTGCGGCAAGCGGCAAACCGGGGGATGTGGGTTCCCGGATTGTAAACCCGAATGTCAAATTGGTGGATTTGAAAAGTGGACTGGAATTATTGAAGAATGAGCAGGAACCGACGATGTATATCTGCCCTGAGGCGACATTGCTTTCTGTTGATGATAATGCGACCTTGATGCAGTCCATGCTGCTTCAGGCAGAAGAAATGCAGACCGCGATGTGTTTGTTTGACATTATCGGGGGAAATGCACCTGATCCGATTATGTATCCAGAAGATATTGAAGCTTTCCGAAATGGTACCGGCAGTAACGGACTGCAATTCGGAGCCGCTTATTATCCCTTTATCGGGACAACCATTATGCAGGGTTCGGATATTAATTTTACCAATCTTTTTGGAGGCGATACCAAACAATTGGGTGCTTTGCTGAATCCGGCGGCCGCTCCCAATGCGGCGGCTGAAAAGATTCTGGGCCTTATAGAGAGTCCGCCTGCCAATCCTATGACCAATTCGCAGCTTAACTCAGCTCTTCTCAACGCCTCAAAAACCTACAGCCAGATTGTCCGGCATGTGTTGGCTGATGTCAATATTCTGCCTCCCAGCGGCGGTATGGCTGGTGTTTATACGGTAAATGATAATGAAAATGGAGTTTGGCATGCTCCGGCCAATACAAGTATTGTCGGTGCGGCTCACCTGCCTATCCACCTGACAGCCTCACAGCAGGAGAATCTCAATGTGGATGCTGTTTCCGGAAAGTCGGTTAATGCCATTCGTTTCTTCAACGGTCAGGGAGTCCTTGTCTGGGGAGCCAGAACCCTGGATGGAAATAGTCAGGATTGGCGTTACATTGCGGTACGCCGTACTATGACCTTTCTTGAACAGTCTATAAAGCTGGCAGCAAGAGCTTATGCCTTTGAGTCCAACACGACCAATACATGGGCTACCGTCCAGAGTTCCATCAGCAGTTTTTTAACCGATGTATGGAAGGAAGGCGGGCTGCAAGGGGCTAGCGCCTCGGAAGCGTTTCAGGTTGAATGTGGCCTTGGTACCACCATGACCGCTGAAGATATTCTCAATGGACTTCTGAAAGTAACCGTTTTGGTGGCTGTTGTGCGTCCGGCGGAGTTTATTGTCATTAATTTTGAGCAGGAAATGGCGAAATCCGGCTGATTCGTTTTTTATGCGGCTTTTTCGGAGAACTCAACAGGATTCAGGGCAATGGCGCTGAGTATAAAGCAAGCAATTAATGTAAGGGGAACTATTATGGCCGATGATGGCAGTGCGGAAGGGACAATATGGCCCATGCCGAAATTCCGGTTCGAAGTGGATTTGGGAGATGAACTTCAATGTGTCGCATTTCAGGAAGTTTCTGGATTGGATCAGGAAGTACCGGTTATAGAGTACCGGGCCGGTGACAGTCGTTTATTTTCTACAATCAAAATGCCGGGAATTGCGGAGTACGGTAATATCACCATGAAACGAGGTGTGTTTGTCAATGATAACAACTTCTGGAAATGGATGGACGAGATCAAGATGAACACCCTCAAGCGTCGGACAATACTGATAAAACTGCTGGATGAGGCAGGGGCAGTAACCATGCAGTGGCAGCTGAATAATGCCTGGCCCACGAAAATTACAGGAACAGATCTGAAATCAGATGCGAATGAAGTAGCTGTTGATACACTGGAAATTGCTCATGAGCAACTGGTTGTTTTAAATGGCTCATAGGGAAGCCTACTAATCTCAAAGGCACCGACGGCTATAAGATAAACGCCATCCTGGCCGCATGTGGTTTCTGATAAATAGGGGGGCAAGTTTTTCGTTCACAAAACACGTGGCCCGCCAACGGGAGGACTTGTCCGCGACGCCCGGGTCGGTGAGGCAGCATTTGCTTCCCGTACGGTGCATTCCCTGTCAGGAGAACCACAGCAGGTTCACTACGCCAGAAAGTAACCAGATAATCACAAGGTAGTATCGATTAACCTGAAGAATGGTTGAACTGCTGACATTGTAACGACTACTCATGAGCAAGCCAACCCCAGACAGGGGACTCGCACCTATTCCAATTCCATAAGCGCTTAGAAACAAAAAAGCCAGCTGATTGGGGTTGATTCCCAGGGGAACGAGGAAAGGACTGACCAGAGCGATACTGGCAACCGGATGGACGCCTACCAACGCGATAACGATCATGAAGCCACTAAAGGCCATGAATAAAAGCGGAGTAAAGTGATCAATATGCAGGGACAGGGTATCCGGATAACTTTGGATGATAGCAACAACCCCGGACGAAAACACACCAGCCGCCAGAAATATTGCGAACTGGCTGGAGATATTTGCCAGACGTTCACGAATGAACAAAACACTCTGCCGCAATCGCGGTCGCTCTCTCATGAATAACAGCGCTCCGATCGGAGAAATCAGGCTGATCAGGGTAAGGATATGGATATTTGGAAGCAACAAATGACAAAGCATAACGGTCGCCGCCAGCAGGACGGGGATAAAGAGACTGTCATATTGTAATGGATAGCCTTCGAATTCAGCGCCATCCCGGAGATAAGCATCAATAGCGCTGACAATGCCAAGCAGACACGCCAAGACCAAGCCAGGGACAACGGTGTGGCTCCACTGAGAGCCTGGGGCATAGATAAGGGCAACCCCTGCGGCGACAAAAAACGGCGACCAGAAAGCGGCGGCGGCTAAGCCACGCATCATCGTCAAAGCCTGGGCTGGACTCAGTTGCCGTTTTTGTGAAAGGCGGTCTCCGACGATGAAAATTATAGAAATATTAATCACGGATCCGATCAGATGACAGGTCAGCAAGTTGCTGATAATTCCCCTTTTCCCCTTCATGAGCTGATCCTGACTCGAATCAGGGTTGGTCAACGCCAAAAATGAGACGGCAACAAACATCGTCAGCAAAGGCAGGTTTCCGCCACAGGCCACCTGCCAGTTTATCGAGGTTTTTCTGATAAAAGCCCAACAAATCAGAACCACGCCCAGACCAGACAGGATCAGAGTCTGTTTGCGAGCTGCGGACTTCATGGTTGGAAAACTAATCAGCACAACAAGCCAGGCGCAAAGAGCTGGGACCCAATATGGTAACGGGGTGATTTGACCGATGAGAAAAGTGGCGGCACTTAGAAAAATAAGGTATCCGGTGAATTCGTTCCGAGAGTTGTGTGTTGCTGTAGGCATACTGTAAATCCTGTCTGTGGGCCGCTAATGAATATTGCTACAAGCACTCAAGACCCATATTGCAAGGCAGACATGGTGGGCAATCCTGCCCAACAATTCAACGTTTTTCTCTCAATGCTACCAAATAGTATATAAAAAACCACATAAGATTTCCCGTAATTGGGATTGCAGCGCAACCGAATTGGCCTCCTTCCTGAAAATCGGACAAGCCAACAGTAGAGATCCCGGGCAATATACCCTCTAGGTGAAGAGGTATTTTGCCATGGAGACGACGAAATTTACCGAGGAGCAGATCGCTTTTGCGCTGCGTCAGGCCGAGACCGACACCAAGGTGGACGAAGTCTGTTGGAAGATGGGAATATGCGAAGCGACCTTTTCCAATTGGAAAAAGAATCATTGTCCTCCCTGGCATTCTGGGGGGGCGGCTTCGTCGCAGTCCGGCTTGCCGCCCACAGCGGCTGCTGGGTAACTTCGTTCCTGTTTGGGGCCGTACCGCCATCACTGGCGGCGCTTCTGATCATGCTCCCTTTCAAATGTCGGCCGATGGGCGGCGTCGGAGCAGGCGTTTTTCTCCGATTGTTCACAAAACACTTAGCCCGCCAGCGGGAGGACTCGTCCGCGACGCCAGGATCGTGAGGCAGCGTTGGTGCTAGCAGCAAACGTTGAGTTCACCTGTTGTTCAGGTACAAAGGAAAAGAAAGAGCCTCTCCACTTCCGGTGCCGCAAAAGCTGCCGCAGGCCGAAGTGACACCTATGGGTCACAATAGGGAACGTCAGTAAGATTATCGGTGGCATCTGGAATCTACGCCTGGATCGGATGCGTGGATTTTTCCGGTCCCTGGCGACATCCTCCAGCAGCGTATTGACCTGACGGGCTCCTTTTTGCTTGACGCTGCGAGGCATTGGGAGCGCAGTCATGTTGATAAATAGGGGGAGTGTCCCTGGTTTTCTTTGTTGACATCAACCGACCTCTTTAATTTAGAATCTAGATCCCACGCTTTACCCGTTCCCACTCGCGTTTTAAGATCGCGTTGGACAGGCGGATAATGTAACTAATTAGCTCATCTGATTCGTCTTTTTTGTTGTGATCAAGCTTATTTATGGTGTTCAGTACATGGGCCTTCTCAATTTTCCCAATCTCTTCCTTTATTCTCTCATCAGCTTTAATGTCTTGGATTCCATAAACTCTACGTAATAGCCAACCAAGAACGCGATGATCTTTTTCTGAAGGATTCATTAATAGCTCAAGTTTTATCCGATCTTTTTGTTTTAAGAGTTGAGGAGGCTTCCCCTTTTTAGGGATATGAGCTATGACCTCAGCTAGGGTATTCCGAACATCTATAATCCAATTTTGTCGATTTTCAGATTTCACTTTTGCGTGGAACTGCTTCATGGCAATGCTTAAGGTCACCGCTATAGTAATCCCGCCGATGAGGACGGTTGAAATATCTTTAGGAAACGCGAAGTTAGCATTGTTTATATCAATTAGATATAGAGGAGCCCAATATGTAAACATAATAATCACAAACAAAAAACCTACAAGCTTCATAAGATCAAGAACAAGCAGCGCTCGGGTGGGCCAGCGCAAGCCCTTGAACTCATTCAAAGGATCACCGCAGAGAATCTTTTCTACGTCCATCCAATCTAGATCGCCAATCCAGTGGTTTTCCTCCGGCTTAAACCACTGGACACGATAAAATTCGCTCCAGCGCTTCAAGGCCCATTGAAAAAACAAGACAATTACACAAAGAGCAAAATAGGCAGAGACAAGGACTAGTGGATCAAGCGGCCGTTGGTCAAATCAAATATAAAATTGCACATTTCCAATCCTTCATGGCATTATCCTATATGATTTTCATTACATCACTTTTACATGATTATGTATTTATATCTCCTTCTTGAAATTTCCTTAAATCCTTTAAAATATGAATGAATTGGCTGAATAAAATTGTAAAAAATGGAACAGATTTATTTTTTGACCACCATTGTTTGAAAAGTCTTTATAAATAAATCTGTCACATTTTCTTTTAAGGTCCCTATTGCAACCTGATTTTATATTTACTCTGCGGATCTGTGGATTACATTTTGGGATAACTTTTCATAACACGCCCTACTCATAATGCGGGCAAACTCACAGGGAAGAGCATTGCCAATAATCTTGCAAGCATGGTCAATAAAGTCTGTTGCGAACTCAAAACTATCAGGAAAAGTTTGCAATCTTGCAGCTTCTCTTACGGAAATCGTACGCAATTCACTAGGATGGCCGAAGCGCCCTTTGCTTAATACGGTGCAACCACCCGTGATTGTCGGCGATGGGCTATCCCAACTCATCCTACCGTAAACATTTCCAAATCCTATATCCTTGCCTTGATGGCACTTTGGCCTCAAACTATCTGGGATATCATAGCGAGGACCACCTGGCTTTACATATTTTAATCTTTCAATATTTATATCCGATAAGTTTCTAGTTATATGCCAGTTTAAATTCCTTGGGCCCCCATATGATGCACTTTCTTTAAGTGACACAGGCTTTCCTAGCCCGGTAAGTGCTTCTTGTACAGTTTTCCATTTTGGCAGACCATTTTCTCCTGTTTTAGAATGCGTTGGTTTGGGTATTTCAATTTCAAACCCCAATCCCGCAAGTAAAACGAAGCGACATCGCTCTTGCGGCACACCATAATCTGCAACTTGGAGAACATCATAATTAACAATGTATCCGATATTTTTTAATTCTCTAATGAATTCTGACAGGTATGCATGACCTTTTTTCATGAGGCCAGGAACATTTTCTATCATCACTGCTCTGGGGGTTAGATCTTTTGCTAGCCTTGAAACTTCTTTTATGAGTGAATTCCGTTTATCGTTACGTTTGTATTTAGCTGTAAGAGATGAAAACCCTTGGCAAGGTGGGCATCCTGCTAGTAAGTCAAGCTGACCTTTAATCATTCCAGATTGTTTTAGCAATTCAGATGAGGAAACATGTTGTATATTTCTCTCGAGAACAATAGCGTCTTTGTGGTTCAACCTAAATGTTTCAGCGGCAATAGGATCAATTTCTACAGCTGCATTGACAATAAATCCAGCTTGCCGCATACCCTCGGACAGCCCACCACCGCCGGAGAATAAGTCAATTGAGCTATAACTCATTTTCATGTCCCAATTTTCTATCAATCATTTTGAACAATTCGCTCAATGGAGAATCTACTTTGGCCATTCTCTGTAAAAGTTCTCTAGTTTGGGGTCCTCCAAAATTAACAGCGTCTATGACGCGGGAGTCGTCATAATGTTCTGAAACCCCAACCAACATCGAAGCAAGCAATTCAAGGTAATCTTTTCTAGATTGCAGACATACAGCCTCCCAAGTCAATACGCTGACTTGAGGGTCACGCGAATTGATAGAGTTGTTCGGATTTCTACCAATTAACACCCCATAAACTATCGCATTGGGATACATGTCTTCTAGCCAACCAACATAAGTAGTTAATTGATTAATATGCAACCGCTCTAACGGAATTTGAGGATTTTTTAGCTCAACCGCAATTATGGTTGAATGATTGGTATCACTTAAAAATGTAAAGTCTGGTCTAGTTCCAGAATCAGGCTGATTCATCAGCGCTCTCTTCGTTTCCCCATGCCCACCTAGTGCGTCCTTCAAAGCAGCCTTTTTTGCTATTTCCTTGAGTGATTCATCAGCACTAACCTTTCCTTTATCTGAACCCAATATCCATGGAAATTTTTCTAATAGTGCTTGCAACTGTCTTTCTGTTCCAGTTTTGCTCAACTCATTTAGTTTTGATAGAGCGTAAATGCGTTGAGCAACTGTGACTGATAATGACAGGGATTCGGGGACAAGATGTTTGTGAATATCATTAAGTATTTCAATGAACTGCTGTTCATTATTTTCTGATCTTTCAATTTTATCCCACAGCGACTTGATGATGTTTCGTGTCGGTCTATGTGTCCATGCTGAAGTTAGTTTTGAAATAACTTCAGCTTGTAGATTTTCGTCCCTATATATTTTAGGACTCATGCTACAAACCATATCCTTAATTGTATTTTTCTCTTCAAAAGTAATTTTGGGGATATTCGGAAGTGTCTCTAGTTTTTTTAGGACCTTACCTTCATTGTTCTGCCTTTGATGGGTTCTGTATTGTGTTACCCAACTTGCAACAAGTGTCTTGCCCCAGTCGTACATTGGTTCCGTATCATCATTCTCCCAATTAATGCTAGTGCGGTCTGTTGAAACCACATCCTCATTTAGCTCATCGAGCCAATCTGCTTCGATGACACCATACATATATCTTGTTGATATTTCTCGTCCCTTAAGTCCAAAAACGAATGGGCGATCTTGTGCTATCTTGCCGTGAGCATAGATTCCCACACCCGCTTGGTCTTGGGGCCATTCCGCTTGCTCAACAAACCCAACCCAATATCTGACAAACCGATCTTCACCATTTAGATTTATTGTTTCCTCGTTAAATCCGCTGCCCGGAATACGTAAAGAAAAATGGGGAAGAGCTTGTTTCTCAGTAACTTTTTTTTGGTCGACATAAACGGTGAAGTCATCTCGAAGTAGCGTTACTGTAAAACGCTGTCCAATTGATTCTCGTAATCTGTCTTTTGATAGCTCTCTTTTGAGGGATAGCTTATCCATTATTACTAATGTCCCTCCGCCGTTATTCACAGAGATAAATTGTTTGACATAACCATGTTTATCATTCCCTAGAGGTAACTCCGAAATTTTTGCACCATCACAAATAACAATAGGTTTATAGCTAAATTGATAATCCGAATTTTCATGTGATCTTGAAAATAATCCGTGCAAGTCGATTTCAATCCAGTAGCATAAGCCAGATTGACGACTAATGGTGAGTAGCGACAACTTTTGAGCAATACCAAAAGGCGCTAGCTTGCCGATCCCTTTACGCCCCATCATCCGGCGATGCTTACCTGTTAGCTCATTGACATTATCTGCTGTCCTCTTCTTCTTGCCGATAACCAAGTAGTTGTCTGCAAGCACTTCACGCGTCATACCATCACCATCGTCATAGACGGCAAGATGGTCCTGTTTTATATCCAACCAAACATTTTCAGCGTCAGCATCCCAAGAGTTTGATATCAACTCAGCCAATACATTTGTTGGCCTGTTCTGATAGAGTTTTAGCCCTAAGTGTTCGATTATATTATGGCTATATCTGAGCTCAAATTCTTTGTCTTCAGGCATCTGTCTCTTCCTATTTGTTTGATTCCCTATATGTTCTAGCTGGTTGTTGAGAAAGTCCATCTCTAGACTTTTTTAATCTGGTGGAGAAGAGTGTTATTTTACAACCTCGCAAAATCAATAACCCAGAAAATCATCCTCAGATTGCCCTTTTTGTTCACTGAGTGGTTTGAGATACAGTTATGAAGCAGTGTCTGAGGTGTTTCTATTGCATCAATGACCAAATTGGAGCGTGACCTTGACAGGGCGAATGGGGTTAAGGCTATCGCTTGGTGTACTGTGTTAGAGTTACTTTTCTCTACGAGTGATTTGGTGAAATTCAACTGGTGTTGTCGGTTCGAAACTCATGGCGTATTTATAACAAACATCTGTCCACTGATTATTATTGAAGAAAGCGAGAACTATATGTTTCACGTTTTGATATCCAATATTGAACTCATTTTTTAGTTCGCTCTCGAATTCATTCCAAGTGACAGGCTGATTCGCTTCTAATTTGTTGTTGTACTTTTCAAAAATATCATGGGCACTATCAATGTCTTCTTCGCTCCAATCCATAGACAATATCAGTGATTCAATCGGGTGGGTTTGGTAATCGACGATGTTCCCAAGGAGGTGTACTTGGTATTTAAGTTTTTTGACCTCTTTTACCAGATTGTCGATGTTCATACTCTGCCCTCCATTTGATAGATTATTGTACCTAAGGTTGACACGGTGTCCTGCATCTTGAAGTGGTTACACTATCCCGGACACACAAATTGAGGCAAAATGCCAGACAATGGAGGTGTGCCCTATGAGTTCAAATTATTCGTCCGAATTCAAACAAAATGCTGTCAAGTTGGCGGTCGAATCAGATCAGTCAGTTGCCCAGACTGCGAGAGATCTGGGAGTTAATGCCAACACCCTGTACACGTGGATAACAAAGTATCAGCAACCAGATTCTGCACCAACAAATAAGGGCGCAGGAGAAAAACACCCTTACGAAGAACTGAAACGCCTTCGCCGGGAGAATGCTCTGCTCAAGGAGGAGCGTGACATCTTAAAAAAGGCGGCGGCGTACTTTGCAAAGAACAGTCGGTAAAGTACGCCTGGATGCAACAACAGACTGAATTTCGTATCCGAACGATGTGCCAAGTCCTCCAGGTTTCCCGGAGCGGTTACTATGAGAGCCTAAGCCGGCCACCCAGTGCTCACTGCATTGAGGATGACAATCTCCGCCCCCAGGTCAAGGCCGCCTTTGAAAAAGGTCGCAAAAACTATGGGACCCGGCGGATTAAAGATGAACTGCAAAAACAGGAGACCCGCCTCAGCCGCCGCCGTATTGCCCGGTTGATGCGCGAAGAAGACCTTAAGGTCCAAACCAAACGAAAATTCAAAGTGACAACCGACTCGAATCACGACAAACCGATCGCACCGAACCTGCTGGAGCGTGAATTTACGGTCAGCACTCCAGATACCGCCTACGTCAGCGATATCACCTATATCCCGACCCGTGAGGGCTGGCTGTACCTAGCTGTCGTTATTGATCTATTTTCCCGGGCTGTCGTCGGTTGGTCCATGGGGGCACGCATAAACGCCGGCTTGGTCAATGGTGCTATGCTGATGGCGCTGTGGAAACGAAAACCCACCAAAGGCCTGATATCTCATAGCGATCGAGGCAGCCAATACGCCTCTGATAGTCACCGGACACTTCTGAACGACCATGGCATCAAAGCCAGTATGAGCAAAAAGGGTGATTGCTGGGACAATGCTGTCGCCGAGAGCTTTTTCCACACCCTTAAAATCGAACTGGTTCACCACTGCGACTATGAGACTCGCGATGACGCCAGGGCTTCAATCTTCGAATATATCGAAGTCTTCTACAATCGCCAGCGGGCACATTCTGCTAACGGATATGAGGCACCGCTGGCCTTTGAGGCAATGAAGAAAGCTGCGTAAACTTGTGTCCGGGAAAGTGTTGACACATCATCTTCGCCTGAAGTTCGTGTACATCTTGTGGATTCGGAGTCCCTGAATTCCATGAAATTTCGTACGAGTTCAGTTTGTGCTGCCCTTCAATGAGAAGCCCTCGAATGCCGGCATCAGGTCCGGCAACATCCAAAGTACTCAGAGCCATATCAAACTGCTCTCTGATCTTATGGATGAGGTCTATGGGGCGTATGCCACGGGGTATGTTCTGCAAAGAGGTTGGGAGACGCCGAATATCATCTTGTGCACGCTTCAGTCTTTCAATTATGTGTTCAAGGTCTATTTTTCTGAGGTTAAACTTAATCTGATTTTTGTAATTCCTTGCTTGTAAGGCCTGCCAGATGGTGACAGCCATTCCAAACAACGTAACCACTGTGCCTGCGAGCGTAACGATGCCTTCTGTCGTCAAAAGATGCCCTCCTTGTTTCTTGGTCAAACACGTAAATATATGAGATGTTGACTATGTTATAACTTGGGTATCTATCGCTTAGTTATTGTGTCTTCAAATAAATATCAAATAGTTGTGAAGAATTTTCAAAAAAAATCCTATGTGTGATCTGTGAACTTACCAGCACAAATAAACTCAAGAATAAGACAACAAAAAAGCCGCAATCTGCAGACTCCCCTAAATCTCACAAACTCCGGCCTCTTTTCATTTTTTTTTCAATACAACTACACTGAAAAATGGATCAATACAAGCTCTTTCTCCTAGCCGATTCTCCCTTGAGTAAAGGCTGATCAAAGACTGTGCAGGATCAATGACAGGCGGGAGGAAGGATTGAAAACCCCGGGCAGGTGGTGTAAACATTTAAACTGTTTGGTTTTTTATGCCCAACTTGCTGCTTGTTAAGGAACGAATCTCCCATGTCATGTCAATATAAACATCGTGTTTTTACTCTGCTCCTGGTTTGCATCACTCTTGTGCTACTGCAGTTCCCATCCCTGGGCTGGGCCTGGTATCCCCGGTTGGAGGATGCCGGGTTGTTGCAGCTGCCGCGGCAGAGTGTTGTGGTAGGCACCAACAAGCCCTATGTGATCGGTTGGGATGAAACGCTGATGGAGATCGCCCGCCGGGCCGGGCTTGGGTTTAATGCCCTGGTCAGCGCCAACTCCGGGGTGGATGAGTGGCAACCGCGCTTCGGGACCGAGCTGATCCTGCCTTATGCAACCATTGTCCCGGCGGATCTGCCGCTGGGGATCACCATCAATCTGGCTGAATACCGTCTCTACCTGGTGGAGAAGGATGGCTCTGAGCAGCGGGTGAGGATTTATCCTATCGGCCTGGGGCGGGAAGGGTGGCAGACCCCGGAAGGGGAATTCAACATTATCTCCAGCATTGAGAATCCGAGTTGGACCAGGCCGGAGACGATCCGCGCCGAAGAGCCCGATACGCCGAACGTGATTGCTGCGGGGCCGGATAACCCGCTGGGCACGCACTGGCTGGGGTTGTCTTTGCCCGGCTACGGAATTCACGGGACCAATCGCCCCTACGGAGTGGGACGGCGGGTCAGTCATGGCTGTATCCGGTTGTATCCGGGGGATATTGATGACCTGGCCGGGCGGGTCGGGCGGGGGACTCCGGTGAAGATCATCTATCGGCCGATCAAGCTGGCGATTAAGGACAACCGACTGTTGCTGGAAGCGCATCCCGACTACCTGAAGCGGGGCGACTGGAGTGTGGCGGAGATGTTGAAACGAGCCAGCTCGCTGGGGTGGCAAGGAGAGCTGGATATGACGCTGATCAGGCAGGCAATCGAACAGGCCCAGGGAATCCCTGTGCCTGTTGCGGAACTGAAATGAACCGGGTCCGGCACAGCGCCGAACCCGGTTGCGAGGTGTGACTATTTTTGCTGGGACATTTCAAACGCTTTGGCAGCTTTGTCAGCGCTGGCTTCAGCCCTGGCGGCAGAGGCTTCGGCGCGTTTTGCGGCGCTATCTGCCTTGTCGGCAGAAGCCATGGCCGAGGTGGCTGCTGCTTCCGCTTTGCCTGCGGCACTTTCAGCGCGTTTGGCAGCAGCTTCCGCGCGATCAGCGGACATACCAGCCGATTGACGGGCACTTTCAGCGGCGCTGACAGCTTGGTCGAGCTTGGCCTGATCGCTTTCGGAAAGTTTGGCGACACAGCCGGACATCAGTAACATCCCTAAACCGGCGGTACCCAGAAAAAGTCCTATCCGTTTCATTGAGACCTCCTTTAATGAGTTGACATGGTTTATGAAAGTTCTACCATCCCCGGCCCGTAAGTCAATCACCGCGCCAAGAATAAAGGGCGCGGATTATCTCCGCGCCCCCTGGTCCGTTGTCGAAAAAGTCCCTTCAGGAACCTTTTTAACTCATTGTGATTGTTGGCTCATCATCGAGGCCAATTGCAGCAGCTGCTGCAGGTCCATGCCGCTGTCCTTGAGGATTTGCAGCAGCACCGGGAACAGCTGCATCATGAAGCCGGGCTCCTGTATGACTTCGCGGGATAGTTCCGGCAGGGCTTCAAGGATGAAGCTTTTCTTCTCTTCTATGGGCAAGGCCAAAACGGCGGATTTTAATTCTTCGACAGTCACTGCGGTAAGCTCCATTTCTCTGTTAAGGGTCAGGCTGAAAAAGCGATTTTGAATACCTCGGGGTATTCCTTGACAAAATGAACCTCCAGCCCCTCTCTAAGGTAGGCCGGCAAATCTTCATAATCCTTCTTGTTTTCATTGGGGAAAATCAGGGCTTTCAAGCCGGCCCGGCGGGCCGCGATGGTCTTTTCCTTGACCCCGCCGATGGGCAGTACCCGGCCGGTCAGGGACAGTTCCCCGGTCATGCCCAGTTTGCGTCTGACCGATTTATTGAGGATCATCGACAGCAGGGCCGTGGTCATGGTGACCCCGGCTGAGGGGCCGTCTTTTGGGGTGGCCCCGGCCGGAACATGCAAGTGGATGAAGTGGCTGTCGAAATAGTCTTCATCGATCTGGTAGTCCTGCAGGTGTCCCATGACATAGGAGTAGGCGATTTCAGAACTCTCCACCATGACTTTGCCGAGCTGGCCGGTCTGCTTAAAGCCTTTGCTCTTGCTGGTCATGGCCGTGGCTTCGATCTGCAGGGTGGCACCGCCCATGCGGGTCCAGGCCAGGCCGGTGACCACGCCGGGGGCGTCCTTGATCAGCTCTTCGTCACCGAAAACCGGTTTGCTCAGGTAGTCCTCCACCTCTTTCTTGGTGACGGTGAGTTTGTCGGTGCGTCCTTCGGCGAAGGCCATGGTCGCCTTGCGCATGATCTTCTTGATCTTGTTCTCCAGCCCCCGCACCCCGGCCTCGCGGGCATAGCGATCGACGATATCGGCCAGGGCCGATTTGTTGATGCTGACCTGGGATCTGTTTAAACCGTGGCTTTTGAGGGCCTTGGGCACCAGGTAGCGGCGGGCGATCTCAAGTTTCTCTTCGAGAATATAGCCGGACAGACGGATCACCTCCATCCGGTCGAGCAACGGCGCCGGGATGGTGTCGAGCTGGTTGGCGGTGGCGATGAACAGCACGTTGGACAGGTCGAAAGGGACGTCCAGGTAGTGATCGCGGAAAGCGCCATTCTGTTCCGGGTCGAGCACTTCAAGCAAGGCCGAAGCCGGATCACCCTGGAAGGATGCGCCGATCTTGTCGATTTCGTCGAGCATCAGCACCGGATTGGCAGTGCCGGCGCTCTTCATGGCCTGGATGGCTTTGCCCGGCATGGCGCCGATATAGGTCCGGCGGTGGCCTTTGATTTCCGCTTCGTCGCGCATGCCGCCGACGGAGAAACGGTAGAATTTGCGCTTTAAAGCGTCGGCAATGCTTTTGCCGATAGAGGTTTTGCCGACGCCGGGTGGGCCGACCAGGCAAAGGATGGAGCCGGAGATATCCCCCTTCATCTTGCCGACGGCGATGAATTCAAGAATCCGCTCCTTGACATCTTCCAGTCCATAGTGATCGCGGTCGAGGACCCGGCGGGCCCGTTTTAAGTCGTAGGAATCCTTGCTGAACTTGCCCCAGGGCAGAATGGTCAGCCAGTCGAGATAATTGCGGCTGACCGTATATTCCGGTGACGAAGGCTCAATCAGTTGCAGTTTCTGGATTTCTTCATCAACGGCCTTTTGGGCTTCTTCGCCCAGGGTCAGGTTTTTGAGCCGCTTCTGAAATTTTTCGATCTCCGAGGTTTTGCCCTCTTTTTCCAGTCCCAGTTCCTTCTTGATCGCCTTAAACTGCTCGCGCAAAAAGAATTCGCGCTGCTGCTTGGAGATTTTTTCTTCGATCTGCTGGGAAATTTTGGTCTGCAGCCGCGAGACCTCAAGTTCCTTTTTCAGCAACACCAGGACCTTGTCAATGCGGCGGTGGATATCGAAGGTTTCTAGCACCTCCTGCAGTTCAAACCCGTCGGCGTTGGTCAGGTTGGCGGCAAAGTCGGTCAGCCGGGCCGGGTCGTCCATACTGGAGCGGCCAAGGAACAACTTGATCTCCTCGGAATAGAGGGGGTTGATCTGGACCAGCTCCTTGAGGGTCGAGATGATCGCCATGGAATAGGCTTTCAGCTCCGGGTTATTGGTGTAGACCGGGCTCAGGAAGTAGGTGACATCGGCATAAATGACCTCGTTGATCTCCAGCACATCGTCGATGCTGAAGCGTTCCAGGCTGTTGACCAGCACATGGGCGCTGTCCTTTTCGGTGTGGATCAGCTTGAGGATCTTGGCCGCCACCCCGACCTTCTGCAGGTTGGTGGTGGAGTCGTCGTCCTCCAGATCCTGGACCATGACCAGGCCGATGGACTGGGATTCGGTTTCCATGGCCTGCTTGATGGTCCGGACCCGGGCTTCGCCGTTGACGGTCAGCGGAATGATGACCCCGGGGAAAGCCGGCCGCGGGCGTAGCGGAATCAGCGGCAGGCGGGAGGGCAGAATATCCCGGGCCAGGACCAGGCCGTCATCGGGCACGGCGTGGACATCGGCATCGGTCTCAACTTCTATCTCATATTCAATCGAGTCGTCGTGGTCTTCAAAATTATCATGCATCAGACTATATCTCCCTTGGGAATCGAGGCTGGGAGGGGCGTTCGCGGAGGCCCTCCTGACTGAAACATCAGTCGTTCTCGTTATTGCTCAGTTTCGCTTGTTGCTATACGGAAGCCTTGGTAGGCAACCGTTTTGTTTTCAGATTGGCAACGAGCAATTTTTTGCTGTGGCCAGGACATCAAGAGCTTGCGCGGAAGCGTAGTGCTATACGCTACACAAGTAAGCCCGCTGATTGACGTGGCCACAGTGAAAAGAGCCATTGCCAGCTGAAAACCAGCTTGTTGCCATGCGGAAGCCTTGGTCGTCAACCGTTTTGTTTTCAGATTGGCAACGAGCAATTTTTTGCTGTGGCCAGGAAATCAAGGGCTTGCGCGGAAGCGTCATGCTATACGCTGCACGAGTCAGCCCGCTGATTGACGTGACCACAGAGAAAAGAGCCATTGCCAGCTGAAAACCAGCTTGTTGCCATGCGGACGCCTTGGTCGTCAACCGTTTTGTTTTCAGATTGGCAACGAGCAATTTTTTGCTGTGGCCAGGAAATCAAGGGCTTGCGCGGAAGCGTAGTGCTATACGCTGCACAAGTAAGCCCGCTGATTGACGCCGCCACAGTGAAAAAGGGCCGTTGCCGGCTGAAAACAAGCTAAGCAATTGAAAAGATAATAATATCAGACTTTACTTGTCAAGATTTGCAGCCCCGGAAAAAGTTTCCCGATCATTTTTTTCCCTGTTGCAACCTTCCCGTTTCAAAGCGGCTGCGCAAGCCCGGCGGTTTTCTCTCCAGCATCCCACGCCTGGCTCTGGCCGTCCAGCCCTTCATTTGCCTGTTTCCCGGCCAAAGGATAAAGCTGCTTCTGTTTTCGTTCCGGCTGTGGAATAATTCAGCACATTGAAACCGAGAAAGGCATTTATTCACATGACGGAAAAAAAAGAACAGGTCTACCTGGTTGACGGTTCATCCTATATCTATCGGGCTTATTTTGCCATTCGCCATCTCTCCAACTCCAAAGGGGAGGCGACCAACGCGGTCTACGGCTTTACCAATATGCTGCTGACCCTGCTGCGCGACCAGCAACCCGATCATATTGCGGTGATCTTCGACAGTAAGGGCCCGACTTTTCGGAAAGAGCTGTATCCCGAATACAAGGCCAACCGGGCGGCCATGCCCGAGGACTTGATCCCGCAGATCCCGCAGATCAAGGATGTGGTGCGGGCCTTCAACCTGCCCGCGCTGGAGCTGTCCGGCTACGAGGCGGACGATATTATCGCCACATTGGCCAAACGCTATGCCGAGCAGGGATTCGCGGTGACCGTGGTCACCGGGGACAAAGACCTGATGCAAGTCGTCTGTGACGAGGTCCGCCTGCTCGATACCATGAAAGGGAAGATCTCCGAGCGGCAGGAGGTGATCGAACGCTTTGGCGTGCCGCCGGAGCAGGTGCTGGAGGTCCTCGGCCTGGCCGGCGACAGTTCAGACAATATCCCGGGGGTGCCGGGGATCGGCGAAAAGACCGCCGCCGGGCTGATCCAGGAATTTGGCAGCATTGACAACCTGCTGGCCAATATCGATCAGGTGAAAGGGAAAAAACGCCAGGAGAACCTGCGCGAATTCGCCGACCAGGCGCGGCTGTCGCGAAAGCTGGCCGACCTGGTTTACGACCTGGATATTTCTGTGAGCGCGGAGGACCTGGCCCTGGGCGAACCGAACCGGGAGGCCCTGGAAGAGCTGTTCCGCAAGCTTGAGTTCCATAAATTGGCCCAGGAGTTCGCGGCCCTGCCGCAGCGTGCCGAAGTGGATGCCGATTACCGGACCGTGCTCAGCGAGGCCGACCTGGATGAGCTGATAGCGGAGCTGCGCCAGGCCAAACGGTTTGCCATCGATACCGAAACCACCAGCCTCAATGCAGTTCAGGCGGAACTGGTCGGACTGTCCTTTGCGGTTCGCGCCAACCACGGCTGGTATGTTCCGGTCGGCCATCGTTACCTGGGCGTGCCGGACCAGTTGGAGCGCAGCCTGGTGCTGGAGCGGCTGCGGCCGCTGCTGGAAGATGCCGCCTGCCCGAAGGTCGGCCAGAACATCAAGTACGATGCCCTGGTGCTGCGCAATGCCGGGGTGGAGCTGGCCGGGGTGGAGATCGACACCATGGTTCTTTCCTATATCCTTTACCCGGAAGCCAAATCCCACGGTCTGGATGCCCTGGCCCAGGAACACCTGAACCACCGGATGATCCCCTATTCCGAAATGACCGGCACGGGCAAGAAGCAGATCTGCTTCAGCGAAGTGGAGGTGGAGCGGGCCACGGTGTATGCCGCCGAAGATGCCGATATCACCCTGCAGCTGGCGGAAAAGCTCCTCGCCGAGTTGCCGGAAGGGGCACCGCACAAGCTCTTTTACGAGGTGGAGATGCCCCTGGTCGAGGTGCTGACCCGGATGGAATGGTGCGGCATCCGTATTGATGCGGAATTCCTCGGCAAACTCTCCGGGGAGATGGGCGAGAAACTGGTCGACCTGGAAAAGGAAATTCACGCCCTGGCCGGCGGTCCTTTCAACATCAATTCGCCCAAGCAGCTCGGCGAAGTACTGTTCGAAAAGCTCAGCCTGCCGAAGGGGAAAAAGACCAAGACCGGCTGGTCCACCAATGTGGAGGTGCTAACCGCTCTGGCCCATGATCACGAGATCGCCGCGAAGATTCTCGATTACCGTTCTTTGAGCAAACTCAAGAATACCTACTCCGATGCTTTGCCGAAGCTGATCAATCCGGCGACCGGGCGGCTGCACACCTCCTTCAACCAGACCGTCACCGCCACCGGGCGGCTCTCGTCGAGCGATCCCAACCTGCAGAATATCCCGATCCGCACTACGGAGGGGCGGCGCATCCGCGAAGCCTTTATCCCGGAACAGGATTGGGTGCTGATCTCGGCTGACTATTCCCAGGTCGAGCTACGGGTTATGGCGCATATGGCCGATGTGGCCGGACTCAAGGAGAGCTTTGCCGCGGGCGAGGATATCCACAAGCGTACCGCCGGGGAGATCTTCAATGTCTTTCCGGAAATGGTTTCTGACGAAATGCGCCGCCAGGCCAAGACCATCAACTTTGGCGTGCTCTACGGCATGGGCGCGTTCAGCCTGGGCAAGGACCTGGGCATCAGCCGGGCCGAAGCCCAGCAGTTTATTGATCATTATTTCGAACGTTACCCGGCCGTGCTGCAATACCTCGAAGACAAGAAGACCGAGGCCCGTGAGCATCAGTACGTGACCACTCTGCTCGGTCGGCACTGCGCCATTCCGGAGATCAACAGCAAAAACGGCGCGGTGCGCAGTTATGCCGAACGCAACGCCATCAACTATCCGATTCAAGGCAGCGCCGCGGATATCATCAAAGTGGCCATGGTCAATATCGACCGGAGGCTGCGCGCCGAGCAGTTGCAGTGCCGGATGTTGTTGCAGGTGCATGATGAATTGGTCTTTGAAGCCCCGGCCGCCGAGCTTGAGGCGGTCTGTGCGCTGATCCGTACGGAGATGGAAGGGGCCGTCCCCCTTGATCTGCCGTTGCGGGTTGATCTTGGTTCGGGCGAAAACTGGGCTCAGGCCCACTGATCAGGACTTAGTGGGCTGTTGAAAAACAGCCTGGCGAACCCACGGATGGACTTTTTCAACAACCTGTTGGGCTCCACTGATTGCCCCCCGGCCCCGCTCAGGCTTCCCTGCAGCGGGGCTTTTTTTTCGTTAGCTTTCGCGTTAGTTGAAGCCTGTGCTATTTTATAAGACAGGTCGAGGGGGCTGTCAGGTTTTGACCCTGCGCTGATTTTCGATTTATTTGCCTACAGAAACGACGGATATCGCTATGAATTTCAAACGTTTCAAAAACAAAGCAACCTGCCCGGAACTGACCGATGCGCCCGCTTTGGGAATGGACGCCGAATCGCTGGGTGGCGACTTTCGCAGTTACTATACCTACAACCTGGGGCGCGATCGGAATTGCCGGCTGACCCACTATGCCTATGAAGCCCTGGCCCTGACCGTTCGCGACCGGCTCATGGAACGCTGGAAAAATACCCGCTATGCCTATGAGGAGAGCGACTGTAAACGAGCCTACTATCTGTCCCTTGAATTCCTGATGGGGCGCTCCCTGGGGAATGCGGTGCATAACCTGGGGATCGAAAAAGAGGTGACGGAAGCCTTGCATGAGACCTATCTCGACATGGAGGAACTGGCAGATATCGAGCCGGACGCCGGGCTTGGCAACGGCGGCCTCGGCCGGCTGGCGGCCTGCTTTTTGGATAGCTGCGCGACCCTGCAATTACCGGTGATGGGCTACGGCATCCGCTATGAGTACGGCATGTTTCGCCAGCATATCAAAAACGGTTACCAGATTGAGGAGCCGGATCACTGGCTGGCCTCGTCCAATTGCTGGGAGCTGGAACGCCCGGAGTATCGGCAACGGATCAAATTCGGCGGGCGCAGCGAATTCTACAACGATGCCTCGGGCAAACTGCGGGTCCGCTGGGTCGATACTCGCGATGTCCTGGCCATGCCCTACGATGTGCCAATCCCTGGCTATCGCAATGGAACAGTCAATACCCTGCGACTGTGGAAAGCCGTGGCCACCGAAGAATTCGATCTGGACGAATTTAACTCCGGCGATTATGCCGGCTCGGTCGCGGCCAAAAACGAGGCGGAAAAAATCACCATGGTCCTGTATCCGAACGATGCCAGCGAAAACGGCAAGGACCTGCGCCTGCGCCAGCAGTATTTCCTCGCTTCCGCCAGTTTGCAGGACGTTTTTGAGCGCTGGGCCGGGGTGAAAGGGAAGGACCTGTCGGAGTTCGCCGAAAAGAACTGTTTTCAGCTTAACGATACGCACCCCAGTATTGCCGTCGCAGAACTGATGCGGCTGTTGCTGGATCGGCACGGGCTGGAGTGGAATGACGCCTGGGACATCACCCAACAGACCATGGCCTATACCAACCACACCCTGTTGCCCGAAGCGTTGGAAAAGTGGCCGGTGCGCCTGTTTCAGACGGTGCTGCCCCGGCTGCTTGATATCATTTATGAAATCAACGCCCGCTTTTTAAGTCAGGTGGCGCAACGCTGGCCTGGCGATCAGGAGCGTCAGCGGCGCATGTCCTTGATCGAAGAAGGGCCGGAACCGCAGGTGCGGATGGCCTATCTGGCGATTGTCGGCAGCTTTTCCGTGAACGGGGTCGCCGAACTCCATTCGCAGCTGCTGCGCGAAGGGCTGTTCCGGGACTTTTACGAGCTGTGGCCGGAGAAGTTCAATAACAAGACCAACGGGGTGACCCAGCGGCGTTGGCTGGCCTATGCCAATCCAGGCTTGAATCAGCTGATCAGCAGCAAGATTGGCAGTGGCTGGGTGACCGAGCTCGACCAGCTCAGCCGGTTGAAGCCCTTGGCTGAGGATACTGAGTTCAGAGACGAGTGGCAGCGGGTCAAATACAACAACAAGCAGCGCCTGGCGCAACTGGTCAAGGACGAGTGCAAGGTGACTTTCAATCCCGAGGCGCTGTTCGATGTCCAGGTGAAGCGGATTCACGAATACAAGCGTCAGCTGCTCAATGTGCTGCACGTGATCCATCTGTACGACCGGATCAAACGGGGTGATGTCGCGGACTGGACCCCGCGTTGCGTGCTGATCGGCGGCAAAGCCGCCCCAGGCTATCAGATAGCCAAACTGATCATCAAGTTGATTAGTAATGTCTCGATCCTGGTCAACAACGATCCCCAGGTCGGGGATCTGCTCAAGGTGGCCTTCTTTCCCAATTACCGGGTTTCGGCCATGGAGATCATCGCTCCGGGCGCGGACCTGTCCGAGCAGATATCGACCGCCGGCAAAGAGGCTTCCGGGACCGGCAACATGAAATTCATGCTCAACGGCGCGCTGACCATCGGCACCCTGGACGGCGCCAATATCGAAATCCGCGAGGAGGTCGGGGCCGACAACTTTTTCTTATTCGGGCTGACGGCCGCGGAAGTCGAGGCCCTGCGTCCGCACTATGATCCCAGCGGCATTATTGCGGAGAACGAGGACCTCCAGCGGGTCATGAACCTGCTCAAGCATGGCCATTTCAACCAGTTTGAAGCGGGGATTTTCGATCCGTTGATCGCGGCCATTGAAAGTCCCAACGATCCCTGGCTGACGGCAGCGGATTTCGCTTCCTATGTTACGGCGCAGCAACAGGTGGCCGCAGCCTATCGGGATCGGGCCGGCTGGACACGAATGAGTATTCTCAACACGGCCGGCGGCGGCAAGTTTTCCACCGACCGGACCATGGTTGAGTATAATCGGGAGATCTGGCATTTGCCGAAGATCGTTAACGGGGTCGATACCGAGTTGGACAGGACGTTCCATCCGGAATCGATCCTTGATGCGCCGGTTTCCTGATCGGTTCCTCTCGGTAGGCGGTCAGAGCAGCACAACCCGGTTGCGTCCGGCCTCTTTGGCCTGATACAGGGCATCATCCGCTCGTTTTAAGAGCGGATCGATGCTGATGTCTTCTGCGCTGCGCATGGTCAGGCCGATGCTGACGGTGACATTGAGGGTTTGGTCCGTGGTGTTGATCTTCAATTTGGAGATCTGCTGCAGCAGCCGGTTACAGGTCTCCAGCGCGGTGGTGCGGTCGGTTTCGATGAGCACGGCGGCAAACTCCTCGCCGCCGAAGCGGCCGAAAATATCCGTTGCGCGCAGCTCCTGTAGACAGCAGTCGACCAGCTTTTTAAGGACTTCATCGCCGGTGGCGTGGCCGTAGCGGTCATTGATTTTTTTGAAATAGTCGATATCGAGCATAACCACCGCCAGCTGCGAGCCATAACGGGAGCTGCGTTTCAGTTCCTGCTCTGCACATTGGATAAAATGCCTGCGATTGCCGGCTCCGGTCAGCGGGTCGGTGGCGGCCAGCCGTTGCAGTTTTTCCTCCATCTTCTTCCGGGTGGTGATGTCGCGTACCGCCGAATAGATCTTCTGCTGCTCCGAGTCCGGATAGGAACTCCAGGCCAGCCACTTCAACGAGCCGTCTTTACAGCGATAGCGGTTTTCAAAACCGACGAGACTTTCGCCCCGGGCCAGCTTCTCCCCGGCGGCAAGGCTGGTGGCAAAGTCGTCAGGGTCGATGAAATCAAGCCAGGAGCGGCCTTGCAGCTCTTCTTCCGACCAGCCCAGATTTTTCGTCCAGGCCGGATTGAGTTCCCTGAAGCGACCGTCGAAGTCGCTGATGCAGAGCATGTCGAGGGACACTTCAAAGATTCTCCGGCGATTGTCTTCGGCCTGCTTCAGGTCGGTAATGTCATGGACACTGACCACCACAAATTCAGGGGCTTGCGGTGGGTCCTGCAGCGGGTGGTAGGTGATGGTCATGAAGCGATGGCCAAGGGTGGGCAGATCCATCCAGGATTGGAACTGACAGGGTTCCCCGGCAAATGCTTTGCGCAGGTTCGGCTCGGTGTGTTGCTGATAATGGGTTGCGCTGATCAAGCCACTGATGTGGGAGCCGATCAGTTCGGACCGGTTTCTGTTGAACGCGCGCAGATAAGCGTCATTAGCCAGATGAAAGCGGGCGTCCCGGTCGAGGACCGCGATCAGGGTGGGGGTGGAGGCGATAACCTGGCCGTAGCGGCGCAGCTCTTCTTCCAGGTGACGGGTCTGGGTGACGTCGCGCGCGAAGGTTGAAGCCCCAGTGATCTGTTGTCCATCTCTGACCGGCTGAATTGTCGCCGAGAAAATGCGCCCGCCGGGGGTTTTGAATTCCGTCTGCTCGGTCTGGCCTTGCAGGACCCGTTCGAAAATATTGCTGAAACGTTCTGCTTCGTGACCAGGGAACATCGCCGGGACCGGCTGACCCGGACTGACCTCGGCTGCATTAAAAGCCTGCAGCGCGGCGAGAGCGGTGCCGTTGGCCTGAACCAGTTTTTTATCACAATCCAGCAACCAGATCAGATCCGCGCTGCTGTCAATCAAGGCATTGAGTTTGGAGAGATCCTGGCGACAAAGTTGGTATGGAGTCTGATCCGGAGTCTGGCGTAGTGCCTCGAGCTCAGCTTCCAGTTCAGAAATCCTGCGGATGGCTTGGAGCAAATCCGGGGATTGCTCAGGTGGTGGAATAGCAGGTTTCATCATAGTGTGCCTCTTTGACGGGCTGCCGGTCAGGCAGCTGGTGGAACCCGGATGGCTTGCATACTGATTTTTCAAACCGGCCGGAAGCGGTACCTGGATGAACTTTTTCTCCTTCTTGCTGGAAATATCCCTATAATAACACGCGCCTGACTTAGGAAAGAACAAGTATGGGCTGGAAATTTCAGAATATTTTGTTTCCGGGTGTTTTTGTCTCTTTGCTTTGACTTTGCCTCCGATATCCAGCGGCCGGTTGGGAAACCCCAATAAGAATCTGTTCTTAAGGTTCAGAATATTCTATGATTGAGTTAACGTCTTCCCATCGCTGGCGTGTGGTTGGGAAAGCGGATGTCGTATCTTTTTAGCTGCTTTGCTGTGCAGCGCTGGCAATGGCCGGGGTTTGACTGCCGCTGGCAAGGGCTTTGCTCCGACCGGCCGGCTGCGCAGCTGAACAGAAAATAGTGACAGGGTATTATTTTGGCGCTTGTTTATGTTGATGATCTGACCGAAGGAATGGTTCTGGCCGCAGACCTGTTGACCCCGACAGGCCGGTTTGTCCTTGCGGCAGGGGCCGCCTTGCAGGCTGCCCATCTGCCGTTGTTGAAGGGCTGGGGGATTATTGAAGCCGATATCGCAGCGGACAGCCTGGATGAGAGCTACACTGAGCAGCAGGGGGTCAGCGTCGAGTTCCAGGAGCGGGCCGAAGCCTACCTCTGGCGGCGCTTCGTGCTGAATGACCTGGACCAAGAGCCCATCGCGACCCTCTACCGGCATGTCACCCATCGTGCGGCACTGAGCCTGCAAAGCGGCTGGGACCCGATCTCCTTCCGCAGCGATTCCCTGGTGATCGATCCTGAGCAAGTGCCGCCGCCGCTCAGCATCCCGCGACTGTTGCGCGGGGATATCGAGCTGGTTTCCCTGCCGACTGTGTATGCACATATCATCGAACTGCTAAAACAGCCCGATGCCTCTTCATACCGGATCGCCAATGCCATCGATAAGGATCCCAGCCTGACGGTGCGCCTGTTGCGTCTGGTCAACAGTCCTTTTTACGGTTTTGCCGGAAAAATCGATTCGGTCTCCAGGGCGGTTTCCCTGCTCGGCACCGACGAGCTGACCAATCTGACCCTGGGAATCACGGTGGTCAAACAGTTCAGCCAGGTTCCTTCCGATGTGCTCAACATGGACTCGTTCTGGCGGCATTCCATCCGCTGCGGGCTTTTTGCCAGTTATTTTGCCGAAGTCCTCGGTGAAAAAGAACCGCAAGCCTATTTTACCGGCGGGCTCCTGCATGATATCGGCCGGCTGGTGATGCTGGAGCGGATGCCTCTGCAGTATGCCGCCGCCGTGGCCAAAGCCAGGCAGGAGCATATGCCGATGTGCCGGGCGGAACAGGAATATCTGAAAATGGATCACAACTTGATCGGCAAATTTTTGGCTGAAAAATGGCGCTTGTCGTCGGCCCTCACGCGGATGATCGGCGGTCATCATTCCCCCCGCCTGGCCCACTATTCCCGTGAGGCCTGCCTGGTGCATCTGGCCGATATCTTTGCCCACGCCTCCGGGCACCAGGCCCTGCTGGTCAACGAGATTCCTGAACTGCAGCAACGGGCCTGGACGGAAACCGGCTTGACCCCGGAAATAATTGCGCCGGCCCTGGTCAAGGTTGATCAGGAATTCAAACAGATCGTGCGGGTCTTTTTTGCCGGCCCGGACGGCGCAGAGGGCTGAGCCAAAGCGACTTCAGCCCCGGCCAGCCGCAGGCTGTTTTCGCGCAGCGGCGAGAAGCTGCTTGCCCGAGGCCCGGGCAATCCCATTGAGCATGCCGTTAAAGACAAAGTGATGAAACGGCAGCACCGCATACCAGTAGAGCAGGCCCAGTAAGCCGCGCGGCAGGAAGCGGGCGATCTGCTGCAGCTCCGTGCTGGCATCGGACAGCGGCCTGAGTTTGAACAGCAGCACCGCCTTGCCCGGGACTTTCATTTCTGCGGACAGCATCAGAAACCCGGGCCTAGCAACGGCCACCACCCGCCAGAAATCGATGGCGTCCCCCGGATACAACTCCTTCGAACTGCGGCGGCCACGCCGTAGCCCGACCCCGCCACAGAGCCGATCGATCGCACCGCGCAACCGCCACAGCCAATCGGCATAATAGTAGCCGACCTCTCCACCGATGGAACTGACTGCCGGCCAGATCTCCTCCGCGCTGCCGGCCAGAATAACCTTGCGGGAGTCTTCGAACAGGTTGCCACCGGCCCAGCCCGGATCACCGGGGATGCTCCATTCGGCCGGGGGGATGCGTCCTGAATCGGTCCAAGCGGTTTCCACCTGTTGTTGCCTGATCCGATCCAGGGCCAGGCGGATGGCTTTGCGGGCGTCGAACAGCTCTTGAGGAAGCAGTTTTGTAATGCGATCGTCGTTGCAGACAACGGGGCTGCTCAACCCTTCCGCCAGTGGTCGGGCAATGGCTGCGGGAACCGGCGTGACCAGATGGATCCAGTAGGAACTCAGTCGGGGGGTGAGAACCGGAACGGGAATAATCCAGCGCTTCGCCAGTCCGGCTTCTTCCGCATAGATTTTCATCAGTTCGCGATAGCTGGTGATTTCGGGCTGGCCGATATCAAAGGTGCCGCCGCGCAAGGCCGGGACTTGCAGGCAACCGACCAGGTAATGCAATACGTTGCGGATACCGATAGGCTGGCAGGGGGTGTCGACCCAGCGCGGTGTGATCATGACCGGCAGGTGCTCGACCAGGTAACGGAGAATTTCGAAGGAGGCACTGCCCGAGCCGATGATCATGGCCGCCCGCAAAATAGTCACCGGGACCGGCCCCTGGCGAAGCAGTTCACCGACTTCCGTACGCGAGGCCAGGTGATGACTGAGCTGGCCGCTGGTCTCGCCAAGGCCGCCCAGATAAATGATTTGTTCCAGCTCGGCTGCGGCGGCCGCCTGCGCCATGTTGACGGCAGCCCGGCGGTCGGTGCGGGCGAAATCGCCGACTGTCGGGTTCATGGAGTGGACCAGGTAATAAGCGCTCTGGCAGCCGGTTAGCGCCCCCTTGAGGGTCTCGCTATCAAGGACATCGCCTTTGATGATCTCCATACGTTCATGCTCCCCCCAGGGGCGGCTCTGCAGTTTTTCCGGAGCACGAACCAGGGCGCGCACCCGGTAGCCAGCATCAAGTAGGCGCGGTACCAGCCGGCCGCCGATATAGCCGGTGGCGCCAGCGACAAAAACGGGCTGGCTGGGTTTTTCTGTCGTCATCAGCTAGCTCCCTGTTTTATAATCGGTTATTGAACACGTCCGTTGCGGGGCTTGCTCAATCAGGCCGGGGCCATTGCCCTTTTGCCGACCTGACAGAAACAATACGTTCAGCATCTGACATTGCGTTTAAATGCCCATCCATGGGCTGAGCAGACTGTTTGCGGGCCGTCTGCGCTGGAGTGTGGTCCGGTACATGGTTTTTTTCACAACCTGTTCAAGGAGACTATAGCATGGATGGAAAAATTCGCCTCGGCGTCAGCAGCTGTCTGCTCGGCGCTCAGGTCAGGTATGATGGCGGCCACAAGCTGGATCGTTATCTGCGCGATGTGCTGGGTGCCTATGTCGACTTTGTCCCGGTCTGTCCGGAAGTGGAAGTCGGTCTGCCGGTGCCGCGCGACACCTTGCGGCTGGTTCAGCATGAAGGGGACTCGGTGCGGCTGGTCTTCGCCCGGAGTGGTGAAGACATCACCGCGCGGATGGAACATTGGGCGCGGCAGCGGGTCCGTGAACTGGAAAAAGAACAGCTGGACGGCTTTGTCTTTAAATCGAAATCCCCCAGCAGCGGCATGGAGCGGGTCAAACTTTACGCCGCCGGCGGGGTTCCGAAAAAGGTCGGGGTCGGGGTTTTTGCGCGGATTTTCATGGACCATTTTCCGCTGCTGCCGGTTGAGGAAGAGGGGCGCCTGAACGATCCCAAGTTGCGGGAAAATTTTATTACCGCCATATTTACCCTGAAGCGTTGGCGGTTGCTGATGGGGAGTTCTCCGGACCTGGGCGACCTGGTCGATTTCCATACCCGGCATAAACTGCTGATCTTTGCCCATAGCGAAACGATCTATCGCAAATTGGGGCGGCTGGTCGCCACCGGCAAACAGCAACCGCTGACCGATCTGCTGGCTGAATACCTGGTGCTGCTGAAGGAAGCGTTGCGCCTGCAAACCACGGTCAAAAAGCATATCAATGTGCTTTATCATATCCTCGGTTATTTTAAACGCCACCTTGAGCCTGACGAGAAACAGGAACTGATCGAGCTGATTGAAGATTATCGTAACGGCCTGCTGCCCTTGATTGTCCCGGTCACCATGATCAATCATTTTGTGCGCAAATACGACCAGCCCTACCTGGCCGCCCAGATCTATCTCAAACCGCATCCCAAAGAGCTGAAATTGCTCAACCTGGTCTGATCCCGGCCCGGCTGTGGCCGGTTTCCGTCCAATCCCTTTCCTGCCATCGTTAATTTTCTGGAGGACGAGGCCATAGGTCCCGGTGGGAGGCATGACTGGCGGTTTTTTGTCTCTTTCTGAAGCCTACCGGCGGGCCAGGAATTGTCCGGGTACGGCTGGACTCAGCAGGATCATCGGCTATACTGATACACCGAATAGAACACATGATCGTTCTGAAATCTTTCAGTCTACCAAGGAGGAAACAATGCCGGAATTTGGTCACCCTTTCAGTGTCCTGAAGCAGGATCGTCAATTGACCCATCAAGAACTGGTCAGAGCCATCCGTTTTATGGTTGCCGCGGAATATGAAGCCATCCAGCTCTATCAGCAGCTCGCCGAATCGACGGATAATGTCCTTGCTCAGCAGGTATTGATCGATATCGCTGATGAGGAAAAGGTTCATGCCGGGGAATTTTTACGGTTACTCAAAGAACTGGATCCGGAAGAGGAAAAATTTTATCAGGAAGGTGCCCGGGAAGTCGAAGACGAGTTCCTGGGCGGAGCGGGCCAGGCCGAGGACGCCCCGACGGCAAATGCCGGATCAGGTGCGGGCCTGGGAATAGGAAGTTTGAAAAAATAATATCTCAAAAACAGGAGTCATTATGGATTTATTACGTCGAGAACTTGCTCCGATCAGCCCGGTTGGCTGGAGTGAAATTGATGCCATGGCCAAGGAAACCCTGGTTGCCAATCTGTCAGGGCGGAAATTTGTCGATATCGACGGCCCCCATGGTATCGGCCATGCGTGCGTGACCTTGGGGCGGTTGGCCATGCCGGAAAAAAACAAGAACGGCGCGGTCGGCTACGGAATTCACCAGGTCCAGCCCCTGGTTGAAGCGCGGGTTAATTTCAGTCTGCAGACCTGGGAGCTGGATAATGCCGAGCGCGGCGCCAAAGACATTCAACTTGATGCTTTAGTTGAAGCTTGCCGGGAAATTGCCCTGTTTGAAGAAAAGGCGATCTATGAAGGATTCAAGGCTGGCTCGGTGAAAGGCCTGATCGAGCATGTCAAAGGAGAACAGTTAGGGGTTTCCCTGGACATGGATTCCATTGTTGATGCCGTTTCTGAAGGGCAGGCGCGGATGTTAAAGGAAGGGGTCGAAGGGCCTGCCAATTTCGTGGTTTCGCCGGGAATCTGGAAGTTCCTGGCGCGGAGTACCCCGGGCGGGACATTGCGGTCGATTCTGGAGCGTCAGATCGAAGGCAAGGTCATTTACTCGGAACTGGTTAAAGATGCCCTGCTGGTCTCCAGCCGTGGGGGTGACCTTGAACTCACGGTCGGCCAGGATTTTTCCATCGGCTATCACAGCCACACCGCAACTGAGATCAATCTGTTTGCCACCGAGTCCTTTACCTTTAGGGTTGTGGCCCCGGAGGCGCTGGTCGGATTCAAGTTGAAATAACCGGCCCTGCGGCAGAATTGGATTGACAAGCCCCGCGCTGTAGCAAGCGCGGGGCTTTTTTGTCTGTTGCTGTCGCCACTTAGCTGCTTGAATATCGCCTGCTATTTTAGGTGGTTAGAGAGGGGGCTTAAAGGGGTGAGCGGGCTGTAGCTTGATTGTTACCAAAAAGGTGATATATTTAGTTTTAAAGCCAGTAAGCAGATTGCTTACCGGCATTTGCTTTTTAAGGAGTTGTTTTATGGTGAGATTGTCAAAGAAATTATTCTTTGTCGCTTTTTGCCTGGTTGTGTTGCTGGCGGTCGGTTGTGAATCCAAGGATGGCCCAGCGGAAAAGGCTGGTGAAAAGCTGGATCAGTCTGCAGAAAAAGTCAAAGAGGAGCTTTCCACCGCCGGTGAAAAAATCAAGGATGCCGCAGATAATATGGGTGACAAGCTTGATAACGATGGCATTGCCGAAAAAGCTGGTGAAAAAATCGATAAGGCTGTGGAGAAGGTCAAGAAAGCGACTAAGACTGAGTAACTCTGGTCCTGTTTTCAGCGAAAGGAGTTGACAATATTATGCTGTCCTGGGCTTTTCTTTTTCTGGTTATCGCCCTCATTGCCGGGGTGCTTGGTTTTGGCGGAATCGCCGGCACTGCTGCGGGCATAGCTAAAATCTTATTTTTCATTTTCCTGGTTGTCTTTGTGGTCGCTTTGATCTTTGGGCGCAAGCCGAAGGTCTGAGAGGGTAACTGACAACAGCAAATAAATGAAACAGGGCTGGAACCGAGGAGTTCCAGCCCTGTTTCACGATATTGGCGAGGGGAGCTAACCGCTGACCGGGACAGAGATGAATTCCGTCGGTGCATGTCGTCTACGGTCTTGACCCGAAAATTCTTGCCGGTGGAACGAGCGGATCGGGTCTTCAGTGACATTCACCCAGTGGTCACTGCGTCGAAACTCCTGCACTTCGCCCAGATACAACAGGATATCGAGAAACTTCTGATCAACAACATCCTCTTTGCCATTTTTGTAAACCACTTGAATCATCAAACCGTTCCTCCTTTTTCATTTATTCAGCCATTGAGAAAGAAAAGTCCAATGCTTTCCGATCGTACAAGAAAACGTTATGTTATCAAAAAACAGCATAAAATGGGATGGTTTTGTTGCGGATGGCAGGACGTTGAAACGTCACCGGAAATTAAAGTTTCCCTGGCAGGCTGGCGAAAGCTCAGACTGCCTCCAGAGCGCGTCCCTGAAAATAAAAATATTCCAAAAAAATGTCTTGTTAAAAGACAGTGAATGAATTAACGTTAATCCATAGGATGTTTAAATCATCGCTGTCTTATGATTGCGTTGCGGCGAAAGCCGAATTAGTTTTGATCGGACCTATTTCCTCCTCATGACATCTTCCTCTTGAAATTAGGCCTGAGTGATATCTTCCTGTGTGTTCTCCAAATGTAAATATCTAGAATTCCTTTGATTTTAAAATCCAGCTATTTAACAACAATGAAAAAAGAGCAAAGGAGTCGTTTGTGAAAAACAGCTTAACATTCAAACAGAAAATGGTGCTGGTCCTGGTCTTGGCCGTGCTCGGTTTTGCCGTGGTCACCACATTGGCCATCTCCGGTTTAACGGATATGAGCAAGGCCCTGAGCAAGGCCGATTCCGTTGCCAGAGGAATCGGTGAAGCTTCCCAGATTCAACTGACTCTGCTGAAAATTGCCGACAACAGTCGAAATTTACAGCTGAACGGGGTTGAAAATTTTCTCAAGGACATGGATCAGCAGCTTGCCGAACACAGAAGCGCCTTGGCGGCACAGCTCCCCTCCCTGGAAGGTTCGGCTTTGGCAGAAGATATCGTCTGGATGGAGTCCGCCAGTGAGGATTTCCGAAAGAACTTCCACCGCTTTGCCGAGCTGAAAACCACCCTTGGTTTCAATGAAAATGAAGGTTTGCAAAAAACTCTCATCGACTATGGGGATACGGTCAAAAAGGAGATCTGGTTCGGTTCTTTCAGTGAGCAGATCTTAAAGCTCCAGGTTGACAGCAGTGCCTACCTGGCCGATGGCGACCCCGAACAGGCCAAGCAGATCGACAACTATCTGGGCGATTTGAAAAAGCAGCTGGAAGAAAAGAACATGGGGGGCCTGGAAACCAAGGGCGGGACCACTTTTGTGGAGCTGCTCAACCAGTACGGTGCTTTGTTAAAAACTGTTGTTGAGCCGCGCACCGAGTTGCATACGGTTGAAGCGACCATCAATCAGCTGATGGAAGATATCAAGGCCCGCAGTACGGTAATGAAGGACAATGGTACTTTGCTGCTTGAAAAAAGCGGCGCTGCCGCAGCCCAGGCCAAACGGGCCGCATTAATGCAGATGAGCGTCGGGGCGGTTGCGACCGGGCTTCTGCTTTGCCTGGTGCTGATCTGGATCAGCAGGGATTTCCTGGGGTCACTGAAGAAGGTGATCGGGGTCGTTGATCAGGTGGCTGATGGCGACCTGCACATTACCCTCGAAGCTGGGCGCAAGGATGAAATCGGTCGTCTGTTGTTCTCCCTGGGCAATATGGTGGATAAACTGAAGCAGGTGTGTGCGGCCCTGGACGCACTGGCCATGGGCGATCTTACCTTTGCCCTCGACATTGAAGACGGCAAGAAGGATGAATTGAGAAGGGCTCTGTTGAAGGTGCGGGACGACCTGAGTGCCATGGTCAGTCAACAGCTGGTATCCGGGCAGCAGATTTCTTCCGGCAGTGTGAATGTCAGTGATTTCTCCCAATCCCTATCTCAGGGGGCAACCGAGTCAGCCGCATCTCTTGAAGAAATCTCAAGTTCTCTTAATGAGATGTCAGGCCAGACGAAATTCAACGCCGAGAACGCCAGCCAAGTCAACACGCTTTCCAGTGAGGCCAAGAAGGCTGCCGACGAAGGCAATTCGCAGATGGAGCGGATGGTAGCCGCTATGGCGGAAATCAACACCGCCGGCCAGAGCATCAATAAAATCATCAAGGTCATTGATGAAATTGCCTTCCAGACCAACTTACTGGCACTCAATGCCGCGGTCGAAGCTGCTCGGGCCGGGCAGCATGGCAAAGGCTTTGCCGTGGTTGCCGAAGAGGTGAGAAACCTGGCTGCCCGGAGCGCCAAAGCGGCCTCGGAAACCAGTGAACTGATCGCCGGGACCGTTGAAAAAACTCAGAATGGGGTGGAAATTGCCCATGAGACCGCCAAGTCCCTGGAAAAAATCTATGGTGGTGTCTCCAAGGTCTCAGACCTAGCTGAAGAAATTGCCTCCGCTTCGACTGAACAGGCCAGCGGGATCGGTCAGATCAACCAGGGGCTTGGCCAGATTGACCGGGTTATTCAGCAGAATACGGCTACGGCTGAAGAAAGCGCCTCCGCTGCTGAGGAATTGTCCAGCCAGGCCGCCGAATTGCTGAGTATGCTGAAACGTTTTAAGTTGAATGAACTGAATAATCAACTTGGCTATAAGCCGCAACAGAAACAGCTGCTTTGATCGTTTGCAGGCCGGCAGATTCCTCGGGATCGTTTGGAATCGGGACCGACTCAGGATATGCTGTATTTTTGCCGGCTTGGTTTTGATCGGATAATATCGCCATGGCGGATAAAGCCCGGAATCAAAGCTGTTATTGATTCCGGGCTTACTTTTAGGAAACAGTGCAGCACGTGCTGATTGGGACGCACCTCTAGAAGAGACCTCAGCGTAGCCTTGTTTGGGGGGAGGACTCTCTTTTGTTAATGGACGAATAAAATAGTATTAATTCTCATTTGAATATGTTAATTAGTTGGTGGGGGCCAGTTTTTGCTGTTTTGCCACGATACCCTCTTTTTTTTATACAGCTGGAGCCGGAAAGGAATCTTATGAACGACGCAATTCCATCTGCACCGGAATGTGCCGCTCTTTATCAAGCCGCTTTCGAAGAAAATCCGCTTGCCTCGTTTATTCTGGATGCACAGGGATGCGTCCTGTTTTGGAATAAAGCTTGCGCACAACTGACCGGCCTCGCCGCCGAGGAGGTCGTTGGAACCACCGAGGTCTGGAAAGGTTTTTTTTCCCATCCCCGACCGGTCTTGTCGCAACAATTGCTCGAAGCTCATCAACCCGGCGGCAATAATTTCTGCGCGGTCAATCTGTTTAGTCATACTTCGGAGCTCTCAAGAGAGGGGCTGTTCCGTTCCGTAAATGGGCGACAACGCTACCTGCTGGTTCAATGCCGGTTGCTCCGCGATGACAACGGGGTCGTTGTCGGTTGTATCGAGTCATTGACCGATTGTACTGACAGTAAGATGTATCAGCGCCAGTTTGCCTTCAGCAAGACCCACGATACTTTGACGGGTCTGCCCAATCGGACCTTGCTGGAGGAGAGCCTTTCCCAGGCTCTGAATCTGGCGCATCGAGCCATCGATTTCGTGTCGGTTTTCTGGATACAACTACAGGACTATGACAGTATCGAAATCGCTTTTTCCGATGCCGACTTGGCGAGCCTGCTCGAAACAGTGTCCAGGCGGTTGTTGTCTGAGGTTCGGGCCATCGATACCCTGGCTTATTGCGGTAGGGGAGCATTTGTCGTCGCCGCCTCGAAGTTTCGTCATGAAGACTATATCCCCGATCTAGCCCATCGTTTGCGCGATGCTGCAAGCTTATCGGTCCCCCATTCCGGCAAATCGTTTAAAACCGCATGTCAGGTCGGGGTGAGCATTTTCCCCAGGAACGGTCAAAATGTCGAGACCCTGCTGGCGAACGCCAGGAAGGCGGCCACTATGGTCGGAGGGGAGAAAGATGTCCTGATCCGTTTTGCCAGCGATGAGTTGAATGAGAAATACCTGCTGCGGCTGAACCTTGAAGATCAGCTCAAAGGCGCCATCAAGTACGACGAGTTGAGTCTGCATTTTCAACCCAAAGCATCGTTGAGAACCGGCCGTATGACCGGGATGGAGGCATTGTTACGTTGGCACAACCCGAAGCTCGGTTCGGTCAGCCCAGCGGTCTTTATCCCGCTGGCGGAAACCCTCGGGCTGATTGAACCGATCGGGGAATGGGTCTTTAAATCAGTCTGTGAACAATATCAGCAATGGCTGAATAAACGCCTTTCGCCGCCGCCGATTTCACTGAATCTGTCCGGAGGGCAGCTGCGTACCCGGGATTTCGTGTTTTTTGCCGGGGAAATCCTTCGTAAAACCGGGGTGCCGATCCAGATGCTCGAGCTTGAAGTGACCGAAACGGCCATGATGGGAAACCTTGATACGGCCCAGAAGATTCTCGGAGAGTTGAGGGGGATGGGTTTTTCGATTTCTCTGGATGATTTCGGCACCGGCTATTCAAGTCTCAGTTATCTACGCCAACTGCCCATTGATAAGATAAAAATCGATCGCTCTTTTGTCATGGAAATCACTCATGATCCCAATAGTGCGGCGATTATCAAAGCGACCACGGCCATGGCTGAAGCCCTGGGCCACGAGGTTATTGCTGAAGGGGTTGAAACCGAAGGGCAGTTACGCTTTCTGGAAAAAATCGGCTGTGATGAAATTCAGGGCTATTTTTACTCAAAACCACTGCCGCCTGATAAATTGGAGCAGTTTTTGAGAGAGCGGCCGGTCCTCCCCATTGCTGCAACGCATGAAGAGGTCAAACGAATTTTGCTGGTGGATGACGATCCAGGCGTGCTCACAACCTTGGGCGGATTGCTCGAAGACAATGGTTACGCGGTGGATACCGCCGGCAATGCCGAAGAAGGTTTTTTCAAACTGGCCCAGCAAGATATCTCGGTGGTTATTACCGATTTGGTTATGGACGGCCTGGATGGAGCCAGTTTCCTGGCGCGGATCAAAAAGCTCTACCCGCAGACCGTGCGGATTGCGTTTACCGGCCAGCAGGATATGGCTATCCTGATGAAAGCGGTGAATAAAGGTGCGGTCTTCAAATTCTTTTTAAAACCCTGGTCCGAGAGTACGGTGATCGGCATTGTCGAAGAAGCCATCCAATATCATCGTTTTCTGGCCAAACTCAAGAATTAGCCGCCGCTGGGCGGTGTTAACCGCGACAGTTTCATGGCTCGCAAACTCTTGGGACAGCCCCCGATGACCCTGGGGACAGTCCTGAGTTTACTGCAAAGTTGCTTAAACGAACGCCATTCAGGACAGCGCATTTTTCTCCATCGGGCTTGAAAAAGGACAGGGGTGGACTTTTTCAACAACCTGTTGATATGGCTAGTGACTGTGGCGTGATTCGCCGCGGGTGGCGATCACATCCAGATAGGAAACGGCATATTCCAGGCAACCACCGGTTTCCAATTGGCCGACTTCTCTACGATAAAATTCTTCCCATGGGGTCTGGTTGTTAAACTGCGGAGGAGGCAGTTCCTTGCGGCGCTGTTCCAGTTCGGCGTCGCTGAGCAAGACATCGGCCCGGTTCCGATTTAAATCAATCCGTACGGTATCACCGGTTTTGAGCAGCGCGATATTGCCGCCAACCGCAGCTTCGGGGGAAATGTTGAGGATGGACGGGCTGCCCGACGTGCCGCTTTGTCTCCCGTCACCCATGGTGGGCAGGACGGAAATCCCCTTTTTGACCAGTGCCGCCGGCGGCAGCATGTTGACCACTTCTGCAGCGCCAGGGTAGCCAACCGGACCGCAATTGCGAATGACCAACATGCAGGTCTCGTCAATGTCCAGCGTCGGATCATCGATCCTGGCGTGATAATCCTCAGGCCCTTCAAAGACGATGATCCGGGCCTCCAGAACATTCGGATGAGCAGGGTGACTTAAGAATTTGCGGCGAAAATCATCATCGATGACACTCGTTTTGATGACCGCGCTGTGAAAAATATTGCCGGCCAGCACCACATAGCCGGCTTTTTCTTTAAGCGGATTGCTGTAGGGTCGGATCACTTCATGGTCGGTCTTTTGGCTGCAGGCCGCCAAGTCCTCAGCCAGGGTTTTGCCACTGACTGTGATCACCTCGGTATTGAGTTTGCCCTGGCCGGCCAGTTCCTTCATGACCGCTGGCACCCCGCCGGCTCGGAAAAAGGCTTCACCAAGAAAACGTCCGGCTGGCTGGCAATCGACTAGCAGCGGGATCTCCGGACCCAACCGGTGCCAGTCGTCCAGGCTGTGCTCCACCCCCATGTGGCGGGCGATGGCGATCATGTGGATGGGGCAGTTCGATGACCCGCCCAGGGCCGCGGCTGCGACCACGGCATTTTCAAAGGCACCTTTGGTCATGATATCGGCTGGGCGCAGGTTTTCATGGACCAGTTCGACACTGCGTTTTCCGGTCGCGTAGGCCATCCAGGCCCGTTCCCGGTAAGGAGCGGGGATGGCCGCACAGCCCGGCAGGGACATGCCCAGTGCTTCGGCCAGGCAGTTCATCGACAAGGCCGTGCCCATGGTGTTGCAATGGCCGACCGATGGTGCCGACGAGGAGACCATCTCCATAAATTCGTCGTAATTGATTTTCCCGGCGCTGTGTTCTTCGCGCGCCTGCCAGATGACGGTCCCCGAACCGGCCAGTCGTTTTTTCCACCACCCGTCCAGCATCGGTCCACCGGACAGGACAATCGCCGGAATATTGACCGTTGCCGCCGCCATCAGGCAAGCCGGCGTGGTTTTGTCACAGCCAGTGGTCAGGACCACTCCATCCAGGGGATAGCCATGGAGAATTTCCACCAGTCCAAGATAAGCCAGGTTGCGGTCCAATGACGGCGTCGGCCGTTTACCAGTCTCCTGAATCGGGTGCACCGGGAATTCCAACGGAATGCCGCCGGCATCCCTGATCCCGTCCTTGACCCTTTGCGCCAGTTCCAGGTGGTGGCGGTTGCAAGGGGTCAGGTCCGAGCCGGTCTGAGCAATGCCAATAATCGGTCGATTGGACTGCAGTTCTTCCCGGGTGATGCCGTAGTTCATATAGCGTTCAATGTAGATGGCGGTCATGCCCGGATTGTCAGGGTCATCAAACCAGCGTCTGCTGCGTAGTTTGGTCGGGTGGTCATGCTGATCCGTTTTAGAACTCATTATCTGACCTCACACGGAATGGATTTGTGGTCATGTTTTTAGGGCAATACCTGAAAATTTCTTGCCAGCTAAAGTTGAGCTGATAACTATAGAATGAGCTGAAAAGGGATCGCCGGTCAAGGCAGGGGCGCAAAAGAAAGGCTGCGGATAGAGTAGAAATAGTAATGCCCCCGCGAGTTAGACGGAGGCATTACCACACTAGTGAAGTGCTACAACAAATGGCACTATCCACCCTAGCAGAGTGGGGGAATTATGCCAATAAAAATCTCACAAAAGAATGAGGGTTAACTTGCCAGGGAAAAGAAATCTTATCACACGCGACCGGAAGGCCCAGCCAGTCTATCTGCGGGAGGATTTCTTGCGGCGTTTTTTGCTGTTACGGGAGGCCTTGGGAACAGGTGCTGCGGGCACGCTTTTGTTCACAGTGGATAATCGATAAAACAGATAAAAACCGAGGCTGGTGAACAGTATCCCGGCCACAATCAAGCCCCAGCCAAAGCCAACCATCTCGCCTTGTTTGATGAACTGATAGCCGTTCGGCAGGCAGGGAATCCCGGTGAGAACGCATCCAATAGCCCAGGTGTTTTTTGACATAGTCTGTCCTCCGTCAAATGCTGGTGATGGCCGGATAATAAAGCGTGCTGAGGTGATGATTGGCGGTTATGATACGGGGTCGTGGGGATTATCTCAAGGAAATTGGGAAGGCAAAAATCCCGGCGGCTGTCGGGCCGAGACCCGATGATTTCATTGGTTGATGAACTGTCTGTCGGGTTTGGCTGGCAGCAAAGTTCAAATCCCCCTTAATCCCCCTTTGCCAAAGGGGGAAATGAATCAGATAAAAGAGACAAACACTCCCCCCTTTGAAAAAGGGGGGCGGGGGGGATTTATAAGATTTCTCTGGTTGATTAACGAGCAAATAGAAATACCTCGTTAATCAAAGTCAGAGTCGCGGGGTCGCGGCCCCGCCGCCGCCCTACTTTTTGTCCTGGCCGACTAAAAGTAGGCAAAAAACGGCTTTTTGATTGCTCGGGAGTTTCGTTTTCTTTGAGGACGATTCCGGGGGGCTCAGGGCGCTGCTCATTCGGTAGGGTTGGTCATCGCTGCATTTAATCACGGAGTATGGCCGCTACTGGCCGGACCGTCGTCGAATGCGCCTGACGAAAAGCTTCGCTTCTCGTACTGGCGGACTGAAGGGCTGCGAAATTGGAAGAGTTATGCTCCTTCCCCCTGTGATGGGGGAAGGCCGGGATGGGGGTGAGACAACCGACCTGCCAGTGTCTGTCGGAACCCGCTCTCAATGCCCTCTTTGAAGGCTATTGAGAGCAGGAATTGCCAATTTTATTCCGTTATCATCTCGATTTCGGGCGGATGCGTCAGCGCTTTTTTGACTGAGCACTGCTCCGTAGCGCGGACGATGGCTTTTTTATATTTGTCCGGGAATTCAGCGGGCAACTGCAATTTTATGCACACTTTTTTCAGCGTATGAGTCTCTTCGTCACGCTCTGCATCCAGGGTCATCCCCAGTCCGGCAGTCGGCAGGTCGCGCTGCTGGCAGAAACGCAGGGCAAAAAAGCCCGAGCAGGTCGCCAGGGAAGAGAGGAAAAGGTAGAAAGGGTTAATCGCGGCGTTGGTTCCGCCATTGTCTTCAGGCTGGTCGGTGAGGACGTCAAAACCGGCAACGTTGGCATTGACCTGAACCCCTCCGGGAAAGCTGACATTAATTAAAGCCATGGTATTGCCTCCTTATGGAAATATTGGTTGTGTTGATGCGACTAAAGACCGCAACTCCCCCAAGCTATAGGCCTGCTGATGCCTTTTGCCGTGGGGGGCAGGTTGTGCGATCAATCTCCAAACATCTGACTGATGTTGCTGAAAAAGTTACTGGCGCTTTTGGCCTGCTCTTCTGGCGTCAGTTCGATGGGCTTATCCGGGGCGGGCTGGTTGAGTTGCCCGGCGGGGATTTCGCTCAAAAATCGGCTCGGTTCGCGTTGTTCCAGTTTGCCGTACTTGCGGCGTTGGCGGGCTCCAAGCAGCACCAGGCGCTTTTCAGCCCGGGTGAAGCCGACATAGCAAAGGCGGCGTTCCTCGTCGATGTCGAAGGTTTCGAAGATCGACTTCTTGTGTGGCAGAAAGCCCTCTTCCATGCCGACCAGAAAAACGATGGGGAACTCCAGCCCCTTGCTCGAATGCAGGCTCATCAGGGTAACGGCATCCTGCGCCAGCTTGCTCTCCTTGTCGTTACGGCCGATGCCGTCGTCATCCTGCAGGCTGATTCTTTCGAGGAACCCGGCCAGGCTCGGTTCGGGGGTGCGTTCGACATAGACCGCCATGCTGTTGATCAGCTCTTCCTGATTTTCGACCCGGCGTTTGGCAATGGCCGGATCTTTCTCCTGGCGATAGATCTCGTCAGCGAATTTGACCTCGAAGAACAGCTCCTGAAGGGTTTCGACCAGGCGGAGCGGGTTCTGGAAGCGCCGCCGAAAACCGGTTAGCAGGTTGACAAAGCTGCGGATGGCCGCGGCGGTCCGTTCGTTGGTGCCGGGCACCTCAGCGGCCTGTTGGAGCACCTTCCAGAGGGACAACCCCTGTTCCGCTGAATAGCGGATCAGCCGGTCGATGCTGCTGTCGCCAATGCCCCGCTTGGGATAGTTGATGATCCGCAGCAGGTTGACCTCGTCGGTGGCATTGAGAATCACCCGCAGGTAGGCAACGACATCCTTGATCTCCTTGCGCTCGAAAAACTGCTGGCCGCCAATGAGCACATAGGGGATGTTTTCGTAACGCAGCTGTTCTTCGAAAGCCCGTGACTGGGTGTTGGTCCGATAAAGGATGGCGAAATCGCCGTAATTCAGATTCTTGTGGTATTTTTCCGCGTGGATCATCTCCATGACCTGGCGTGCTTCATCTTCACTGTCGAGGCAGAGGAGATAGTCGACCTGTTCACCGGCGCCGCCCGCGGTCCAGAGTTTTTTGTCCCGGCGTTTGGTGTTGTTGGTGATCACCGCGTTGGCTGCGGCCAGGATGTTGCCGGTGGAGCGGTAGTTCTGCTCCAGTTTGATCACTTTGGTGCCGGGAAAGTCTTTCTCAAAGTCGAGGATATTGCTGACATCGGCGCCGCGAAAGGCGTAGATCGACTGGTCGTCGTCACCGACCACGCAGAGGTTGCCGTGACCACCCGCCAGCAGCCTGAGCAGGCGGTACTGGACCGGGTTGGTGTCCTGGTATTCGTCAACCATCTGGTAACGGAAGCGGCGTTGGTAAGACTCCAGCAGGTCCGGGTTCTGCTCCAGCAGGGTGACTCCGAACAGCAGCAGGTCGTCAAAGTCGACGGCGTTGTAGGCTTTGAGCTTCTTCTGGTAGCGGGGATAAACAGCGGCAACCAGCGAGGTAAACGGATCGCGCGCGCTGGCCTGATAATCTTCGGCGCGGACCAGTTGGTTTTTGGCGGCCGAAATGCGGAACAGGACCTGATCGGCATCGGCGGAGCTGGTTTCCCCGCCGATTTCGCGCACCAGATCGCGGACCAGGCGTTGCTGATCGCTGGCCGGGTAGATGGAAAAATTCTTTTTGTAGCCGAGTCGGTCGATATGGGCCTTGAGAATGCGAACGCAGAGGGAATGGAAGGTGGCGATCACCATCCCCTTGGCGGCTTCACGGCCGACCATGTCCTCGACCCGTTCCTTCATCTCCTTGGCCGCCTTGTTGGTAAAGGTGACCGCAAGGATCTCGTCGGCGGGAACGCCTTGCTCCAGCAGATAAGTGATTCGACAGGTGATGACGCGGGTTTTTCCGGAACCGGCTCCAGCCAGCAGCAGGAGCGGCCCGTCGCGGTGGACGACCGCTTCGCGTTGTTGGGGGTTGAGACTGTTGAGATCGAACATCTGTATCTAATAAACCATGAAAATAATTGTATTTTTAACAAAAAGACCGAATTTTCAGGGGGTGTCCCGAAGGCTGGACAATATCACGGTTTCCCTATGTTCTGCAATCGCCATGAAAATCTCATATGAAGGATATATTCTCCTATTGCTTCTATTGTGAACTTTTGCTAAATTTCGCGCCATGTTCAGACTTGTTATCATATTTATCAGTATTCTTTGGGCTTCTTTGTTGTTGATTTCCTGGAGCGGCGCCACCCCGGTCTCGCAGATTCAGGCCCCTGTCACAACAACCAGCACTGCTTCTTAAGCATCATTCTGTTCCGACCGTATCCCGATCGGGCGTACGGGATTCCTTACCTTTTTTCAACCTGAAACCGTCTCTGCTCCGCTCCTGCTTGCTTTCTTCTCTTCCTTGCAGGCTGTTTTTTACAGCATGCTAGTGTGGTCTGCGCTTGCGCTCTCCCCTTGTCTGTGACCGGATTTGATTCGGTCGATTTTGTTGAATTGCTGGTCGCAAAAACAAAAGTACGCAGAAAACCGGGTAATCGTTGACAATGGGCGGACAAGGTTCTAGATTCTTGTTTGTGAAATATGAATATAGCAATTAAAGAGGAGAATGGAAATGATTGAAAACTTTCAGGAATTTCAAGCCAAGCTGCAACGGCAGATGGGGCGGCTCGGCAAAGAGAATCCCGCAATCATGAAAGGAATCGGGCAACTGCATCAAGCGGCCTTGGCTGAAGGCGTGCTGTCCTGCTTGACCAAGGAACTGATTGCCCTGGGGATTGCCATCGCCGTGCGTTGCGAAGGCTGTATCTCCACCCACGTCAAGGATGCCATCAAGGCCGGGGCCACTCGCGCCGAGTTGCTGGAGACAATTGGTGTGGCTGTGCTGATGGGCGGCGGGCCATCGGTCGTGTACGGTTCGCAGGCACTGGACGCCTTTGATCAGTTTGCCCCGGCGGCTGACGAGAACGTCGCCTAAGGTTTGGCCGCGCAAGCGAACTGAGTCTGGAAGGGACCTGAGCAAGGTCGAGACCAGTGTTATCATAAAAAAAGCCATGGCATTTTCGCAGCCATGGCTTTTTTTATTTCTACTCCTGACCGCAGGCATCCCCTGCGTTATAGCGGTCACTCTGACTGCTGCCGCGTTTTTCCAGCTCGTCGTCAATGGCGTTGAGGATCTCCCATTTATTCATCGACCAGAGTGGCGCCAGCAGAATATCGCGTGGACCGTCGCCGGTCAGGCGCTGGATCAGGGTCTCGGGCGGGAGGAGCTCAATGAAGTCGACGGCCAGCTCCACATATTCCTGCATTTCGAACATGGGCACTTGCCCCTGCTTGTAGAGTTCTCCCAGGGGTGTTCCTTCCAGGATATGCAGCAGGTGCAGTTTGATCCCGTCGACCCTGAGCCGGGCCAGCTCGGCAGCAGTGGCGAGGATGTCGGCCCGACTTTCCCCCGGCAGGCCAAGAATGACATGGACGCAGACCCGTAAGCCGCGCTGTTTGGCGCGCTGGTAGGCGTCCAGAAAACAGGCATAGTCGTGACCGCGCCGGAGGTAATGCAGGGTCTTGTCGTGAATGCTCTGTAGTCCCAATTCCAGCCAGAAATAGCTGTCGCGATGATATTCGCCAAGCAGGTCGAGGACCGGATTCGGCAAGCAATCGGGGCGGGTGCCCACGGCCAGGCCGATGACATCCTCGACGGCCATGGCCTGGTCATAACAGGAGCGCAGGTGCTCGACTGGGCCGAAGGTGTTTGAAAAGGGCTGGAAATAGGCGATGAACCACTTGGCGCGGTACTTTCGGCGCATCAGCTCCTTAGCCCGTTCTACCTGCACCGCAATCGGTTCATTGCGTTCGATGCCGACTGCGCCCGAGCCGCCTGGATCGCAGAACAGACAGCCATGGGCGTTGCGGCCGCCGCCTCGGTTGGGGCAGCCAAAGCCGGCATCGATGGATATTTTATGGACTCGGCCGCCAAAGCGTTGCTTGAGGTGGGTCGAGTAGAGATTAAAGGCCTTTTTTCGCATGGCGGGCATCATGCCAGTTCGGCGGATGAAGGGCAAGTTTCTTATCGTGGCGGAAATCTGTTAAACTTACATCTCACGCACTTCGGTTGTAGCAACTGTCGAGAACCTGCGCAAGAAAGAAGTTTTCCCGATGACTGACCTGAACAGAACGCAGATAATAGATAACCATAGGTTGGCCTCTCTGGATCCCGCATTTAAATTCACACGAATTCTTCGTTTTAAAGGTTGATAAAGATCATGCCCACAACCAAACAAACAGCAAAACCTGTTCCCCCATTAAAAGTTTGCCTCCTCTGGCATATGCACCAGCCCGATTATCGCGATCCGATCAGCGGGCAGACGCTGCTCCCCTGGACCTGGCTGCACGGGATCAAGGATTACGGCGAGATGCTTGCCACTGTCGCGGAAACCGGCGCCCAGGTCACGGTCAATCTGGTTCCGTCCCTGCTTGAACAGCTGGAACGCTATGTCGCCGGAGAGGACCGTGACCGCTGGCTGGAAATAGCCGCGCAATCCCCTCAGGCCCTCACGCCGACTGAGCGGCAGTTCATGGTCCGGCAGTTTTTCTCCGTCAATGAAGATACTCAGATCCGGGCCCATCGCCGCTATCATCAGTTGTTTCTGCAACGCGGCGCCATCCCCGAAGAAACCGCTGCCGATTTCAGTGACCAGGATCTGCTCGATTTGCAGGTCTGGTTTCTGCTCGCCTGGACCGGTTCGCATCTGCGCCGCAACAACAGTCTGGTTGCCGATCTACTGAGGCAGGGAGAAAATTTCAGCGCCGAACAGAAGCAGGATCTGCTCAAAATCTGCAATGAGGAATTGCGCAAGGTGCTTGATACGCACCGGCAGCTGGAAGAACAGGGGCTGATCGAAATCTCTGTGACCCCCTATGCTCATCCGATACTGCCGCTGTTGTGCAATCTGCAGACGGCTCAGGAGCCGAGTCCAGGGCTGCCGCTGCCGGCCGCCGCGTTCCGCTTTCCGGAAGATGCCCGGTTGCAGGTCCGCGAAGGATTCACAACCGCGGCCCGGTTGTTCGGTGAACGGCCCCGCGGGATGTGGCCGGCCGAGGGCGCGGTGAGTGTTGAGGCGGCGCGGCTGCTGCGTGAGGAAGGTGCGCTGTGGGCGGCCACGGACGAGGACATTCTTGCCCGCAGCCTGGAAACCGGTCTCGGCAATCGCAGCCTGCTCTATCGAATTTACGATTTTGAAGGGTTGCCGCTGTTGTTCAGGGATCGAGAGCTGTCGGACCGGATCGGTTTTCTCTACGCCACCTGGCAGACCGAGGAAGCGGTTGGGGATTTGCTGCGCCGGTTGCGACAGATTGCTGACACGGCGCCGGGCGGAACCGTGGCCATCATTCTCGACGGGGAAAACTGCTGGGAGCGCTATCCCGATAACGGCTATCCGTTTTTGCGCGATTTTTACCAGGCGCTGCAGGCCGAGCCCCGCCTGGAGATGCTGCGGATCAAGGATGCCCTGGAACAGACGGAGACCATACCTTTGGCGCGACTGGCGGCGGGCTCCTGGATTCGGGCGGATTTTACCACCTGGATCGGCAACCCCGAGGAGAACCTGGCCTGGGAATTGCTGGCACAGACCCGTCGCGACATCATCAAGGATGAGGTCAACCAGGCTCTTGAGCACCCAGATCAGCCTTTGAGCGATCTGGTTCGGGAATTGCTGCGGGCCGAAGGGAGCGATTGGTTCTGGTGGTACGGTGACGAGCATGTGACCGCCCAGGCCGATATTTTTGACCGGCTGTTCCGCCTCCACCTGGAAGGTCTCTACCAGCTTCGGCAGTTGCCGGTCCCGGGGCGGTTGCAGCTGGCGATCAAGCCAGTGCTGAAGAAAGCGACCGGGTTTGAGCCGACTGCCTGTTTTACCCCGAAGATTGATGGTCGGGTCGGTGATTATTTCGAATGGTTAGCGGCCGGGCGTATCGATCTGGCCACCGGCGGCGCCATGTATTCGAGTCGGGCCAACCTGGAATCTTTGTATTTCGGCTATGATGACGATCACCTCTATTTCCGCATCAACGAACCTGACTTGCTCAAACGGCTCTGTCGGGACAACGGTTTTTTCGAGATACGCATTTCCTCCAAACAGCTGTATCATTTGCGCTATAGCTTTGCCGACAATAGCCTGACGATTCTTAGCGATAGCGAGGTGGTCGGAAGCGGTGAAGCGGCTTCCGGGCAGGTGCTGGAATTGGCGGCGCCCCTTGCGGTTCTGCAGATCAAGGTCGGCGAGAGTATCAATTTGACCTGCCACGCCGTGCGTGACGGGCGCGAAAACGGGCGTTGGCCGGCGGAAGGGCATGCCGGGCTTTGCTATCGGGGGCGGACCCTCGACGAAAACAACTGGTCGGTCTGAACCGGCTGCTGAAAGGATAAAAACTTTGTCTGAATTACGCTGGGATCCACTGAGAGACAATTGGGTCATCATGACCCTGGGAAAGGGGCGCTGGCCGCAGGATTTTGTCTATCCGCGCGAAGTCCTGACCACCAAGGCCTGCCCGTTCTGCAGCGGTAACGAAAGCCGCACACCACCGGAAATCTATGCGTTTCGCCCCGGCGGCAGTGCCCCGAATCAGCCGGGCTGGTCGGTGCGGGTGATCCCGAACCGGTTTCCGGCCCTGCGCATCGAAGGGGAGTTGGAAAGCCGGGCCGAGGGGCTTTACGATTGCATGAACGGGATTGGTGCCCACGAAGTCATCATCGAGACCGCCGAGCACGGTAAAACCCTGGCCGATTTGCCGGAAGAGCAGATTACCGAAGTTCTTAAGGTCTATCGCGGGCGCATGCTTGACCTGCGCAACGACAGTCGCTTCCGTTACCTGTTCATCTGCAAGAACGATGGCGTTGGCGCGGCCTCCCATATTCCCCACTCCCATTCCCAGGTGATTGCGGTACCGGTCCTGCCGCCGCTGGTGGAGACGGAGCTGCGGACCAGCCGCGAGCACTATGAACGCAAGCAGCGTTGCCTGCTCTGTGACCTGATCAAACAGGAGCAGGCTGCAGGCACACGGGTGGTCAGCGATGATGGCAACTTTATTGTGTATGCCCCCTATGCCGCGCAATTTCCCTTCGGGCTGATGATCGCCCCGGTCAAGCACAAACACGACTTCACCCAGCAGAGCGATCAACAGTTGCGGTTGCTGGCCGGGACTCTGCGCGATACCCTGCGCCGGATCAAAGCGGTGCTGCGCGATCCGCCCTTCTCCTTCACCCTGCACAGCGTGCCGCCCATGCATTTGCGCTGGGGCCGGCAGGATGAATGGGCGCGCTTGCCCGACCAGTTCCACTGGCATATCGAACTTGCCCCCAAGCTGACCCGGATGACCGGGTTTGAGTGGGGCTCCGGCTTCAACATTAATCCGACTCCGCCGGAAGAGGCCGCCGAATTCCTCCGGCGTGCCGATTTCAGCTTTGATTGAGGACAATGAAAAATAAATTCAGCGACACCTGTTATCCGTTGCATGTTCAATGTGGCCGCGGTGCCTGGACCGGCACCCGCCTGACCGAACATTTTCAACGGTCGCCCCGTCCGCAGCGCACCTTTTTCCGTCACCTGCTCGCCGATTATCTCCGTCCGGGTGCAGCGAAGCCATTCACCGCGGCAGAGCTGGAACTCTGGGCGACTCTGAACCTGGTCCTGCGCCGGGTGGCTGAGGTTTTCCTGGAGCGGCGCAACGGCCGGATCGGCAAGAACCGGGTTGAAGTGGCCGGGCAGGTCATCGAGATGCCCGAACTGGAACAGGTCTTCAGCCATTTTCTGCAGGTTTTCCCGGCCTTGCCCGTCGAACTGCGCGAGACCGATATCTCGGCCCTGCTGACCCGGCTGGACAGCGGCCGGCAGAGCAAGGAACTGTTGCTGGAGGTGATTCTGCTCTTTGTCCAGGCCCGCAACCCGGCCCTGGAGCGGGCGCGTAACCTGTTCGCCAGTGAAGAGCAGGTTTTGCAGGAGCAGACCGGCTACCGGAGTCGGCTGGAGCAGCTTGACGCCCTGATTCCCGCCGTTGACGACGGTTTTGCCGGGCAGCCGCAGTCGCTGCTGGCACGGCTGCTGGAACCGCTATTGCAGGCGACGACCCTGCCGGAGCAATTGTTGCTGCTGCGCCAACGCTGGGCCGAAATCCTCCCCGAGAACCTGCTGGCGCGCATCGCCAGCGCTTTCGATCAGTTCGAAAAAGAGGGGATGCAGTTCGGTTTTCCCGGCGAACCGGAGCTGGTTGTGTTCTCCCCGACGGCCTTTGCCGATGAGGAGTACGCCAACTTCACCGCGGATACCGACTGGATGCCGCGGACCGTGCTATTGGCCAAATCGACCTATGTCTGGCTGGCCCAGCTGTCCGCCAAATACCGCCGCGAAGTGCGCCGGCTCGACCAGATCCCTGATGCCGAACTGGATGAACTGGCCGGGCAGGGCTTCAGCAGCCTGTGGCTGATCGGCCTCTGGAAACGGTCCAAAGCCTCCCTCAAGGTCAAACAGCTGTGTGGACAAGTCCAGGTCGCGGCCTCGGCCTATGCCATTGACGAATACGTGGTGGCGGACGATCTCGGCGGCAACGGGGCGCTGGAAAATCTCAAGGAGCGCTGCCGGCAACGCGGGATCGACCTGGCCTGCGATGTGGTCACCAACCATACCGGCATCGAATCGGCCTGGTTGCGCGAGCACCCCGACTGGTTTATCCAGCTGCCTTCTCCGCCTTACCCCGGCTACCGCTTCAGCGGTCCGGACCTGAGTGAAGATCCGGAGTACCTGCTGCAGATCGAGGACGGCTACTTCGATCACTCGGAAGCGGCGGTGGTGTGCCGCTATCAGCATCGTCACAGCGGCCAGGTGCGCTATATCTATCATGGCAACGACGGCACCCATCTGCCCTGGAACGATACCGCACAGTTGGATTACCTGCTGCCGCAGCTGCGTGAAGCGATGATCCAGCTGATCATTCGGGTGGCCCGGGATTTCCGCATTATCCGCTTCGATGCCGCCATGACTCTGGCCAAACGCCATTTTCAACGGCTCTGGTACCCGTTGCCGGGCGGTGGGGCCGGTGTGCCTTCGCGTAGCGACCATGCCATGAGCAAAGAGGATTTCGACCGGGCATTTCCCATCGAGTTCTGGCGTGAACTGGTCGACCGGGTCCGCCGCGAGGCACCCGACACCCTGCTCATCGCCGAGGCGTTTTGGCTCATGGAAGGTTACTTTGTCCGCACCCTGGGAATGCACCGGGTCTACAACAGCGCCTTCATGAACATGCTCAAGCGTGAAGAGAATGCCAAATATCGGGAAACCCTGAAGAATATTCTTGAGTTCGACCCGGCTATCCTGCAGCGTTTCGTCAACTTTATGAGCAATCCGGATGAGAAACCGGCCATTGAACAGTTTGGCGACGGGGACAAATACTATTGCGTCGCCACCATGCTGGCGACCATGCCGGGATTGCCCATGTTCGGGCACGGCCAGATCGAAGGGTTGAAGGAAAAGTACGGCATGGAATACCTGACCCCGCGCTGGGAGGAACAGCCCGACCGGCAGATGGTCGAGCGCCATGGCCGCGAAATTTTTCCGTTGTTGCGGCGGCGGGCGCTGTTCAGCGGCGCCGGCAGTTTTCAGTTGTACGATTTCGAATCGGTCTTCGGGGTCGAGCAGGATGTGTTCGCGTACAGCAATCGCCTCGAAGAGCAGAGTGTTTTGATCCTCTGCAACAACTCCAATAAATATATTACCGGGCGCATCGGTCCGGCCGTTTACATGGCGGATAAGGACGGGATTCCCTTTCAACGGGCCTGTTCCGTCGACACTGGCCGCGACTTTGTCCTCATGTCCGATCTCGCCTCCGGCTGCCAGTATCTGCAGCCGGGTTGGCAGCTCGCCCAGGGGGGTGAGTTTCAGCTGCCGCCGTATGCACGCCGGGTGCTGACCGGGTTTACCCCTCTCATTGATCACGATGGCCGCTGGCAGCAGCTCTGGCAGCGCTTCGGCGATCATGGGGCGCGTAATTATTACCTGGAGCGGGACGCATTGCTATTGCAAGGCAGTGCTGAGGATCTGACCGCCCTGCTGGCCTTGGAAAAGCCGGAACGTTGCAAACGGGCGATCGAGAGTTTGCTGGCAAGCGCCTGTCCGCGTTATCTGCAGAAAGAATTGCAGGGGATGTCTCAGGCTTACTTGTTGGAGCTGATGATCCACATCCGCTGGCCCGAGCAGGAGCTGGGGGCAGACGCCGGCGCCGCTCTGGCCGGCCTGCTGGAGCGCTGTTCCCCTCTTGACGAAAAAGGGTTGTACCTGCTGCTCGAAGGGATCCTCAATCACCGCCAGTTGCGCCGGCTGTGCGGGGCCCACTATTACGATTTTGTCGACTGGTTTGACCAGGCCGGTTTCGAGCAGTTGCTGCTGTTGGTGCTGGAAGCGGAACTGGCCCGGCTCAGCCCCCTCCATGCCCAGGAGCCGATCACCGCCAGGGAACAATTGATTGGGGTGCTCAGGCAACTGCAGCGGGCCGGCCGAGTTGCCGAACAGGTCGGCTTCCGTTGTGATCACCTGCTGCAGCGGCTCGATCGGACCCGGCTTAGTGGCAAGCCGATCCCCGCCAAAAGCAACGGGCTGAAGATTCTCTTTGTTGCCTCCGAGGCAACCCCCTTTGCCAAGTCGGGCGGGCTGGCCGATGTGGCCGGCTCTCTGCCGCGAGCTTTGCGTCAGCTGGGTCACGATGTGCTGGTGGTGATACCCTGCTATCGCACGACGGCGCAGAATCATGAACTGGTCAAGCTTCCCCACAGCGTGCAGATCAGCATGGCCGGGCAGGCCTGGCGGGCGAGCCTGAAAGAAGCGGTTTATGACGGGGTCCCCTTTGTCTTTATCGATACCCCGGAATTTTTCGACCGTGACGAACTGTACGGTACCGCTGACGGTGATTTTGCCGACAACGGTCTGCGCTTCGGTTTTTTCTGCCGGGCTGCCCTGGAAACCGCCCGGGTCCTCGATTTCCAACCTGACCTGATTCATCATCACGACTGGCAGACCGGACTGCTGCCGGTGCTGCTGAAGACCGCCTACCGCGATCAGGACTTCTTTGCCGCCAGCAAGACCCTGCTGACCATTCATAATCTCGGCTATCAGGGCCGCTTTCCCCTGCCGCTGCTGGACCAGCTGGAGCTGCCCTGGGAACTGGGCCGCCCGGACGGCCTCGAGTATTACGGCAGCCTGTCCTTCCTCAAAGGGGGAATTGTCTTCGCCGACCTGATCAATACCGTCTCGCCGACCTATTGCCAGGAGATCCAGCAACCGCAACAGGGGCATGGCTTTGACGGTATTCTGCGCAGCCGGAGCCTGGACCTCTACGGGATCATTAACGGCCTCGACGGCAGGGGCTGGGACCCGCAGATCGATGTGGCCTTGACGCGCCATTATTCGGCCGCCAACCTGGCCGGGAAAGTGGCCTGCAAAAAGGCCCTGCAGCAGGAACTTGGGCTTGAGATTGCCGCGCAGACCCCTCTGGTTGCGGTGATCAGCCGGCTCGACCGGCAAAAAGGGATCGATCTTATCGAAGCGATCTGGCCGCAACTGCTTGAACGCGATCTGCAGTTTGTCCTCCTCGGTTCCGGTAATCATCAGCAGATGGACTTCTGGCGTCGCGAGCAGGGGCGGGATTCGCAGCGGGTCGCCATCAATCTGACCTTTAACGAAGGGTTGTCGCGGCGCCTTTATGCGGCGGCCGATCTGCTGCTGGTGCCAAGCCTGTATGAACCCTGCGGTTTAACCCAGATGATTGCCCTCAAATACGGTGCGCTGCCGGTGGTCCGTCGCACCGGCGGTCTGGCCGATACGGTTGTTGATCTGAGTGAAAATCCCCGCCAGGGCAACGGCTTTGTGTTCCCGGATTCCGATCCGGGGCAATTGCTGGCTGCAATTGATCGGGGCCTGCAGCTGTATGCCCGACGCCGCGTTTGGAATGCGGTGGTCAAACGGGGCATGCAGCAGGATTTCAGCTGGGAAAACTCGGCCCGCCAGTACGAGGAGCATTATCGCTCCCTGGTGGCCCCGCCCGCTGCGGGGTAAGGGGACCGCCAATGGTGATTGGGTTATGAGTAGCGCTGCGCAGGCCGGTGATTATGACATCATCATTGTCGGTGCCGGGCCGGTCGGGCTGACCCTCGCCAATCTGCTCGGGCCAACCGGGCTGCGGGTGCTGGTGGTGGAAAAGGAACTGGCGTTGCCCGACCAGCCGCGCGCCGTGGCCTTGGACGACGAGAGTCTGCGCATCTGGCAGCAGTGTGGTTTGGCCGCGGAGATTTTCCCCTTTGTCGCCCAAGGCGGGGAAGGGGATACGGTGTTCACCTACCGCAACGCCGGCGGGCGGCCGATCTTTGCCATGCAGCAGCGGGGGCGCCCCTTCGGCTATGCGCGCGGCAATGTCTTTCTTTACCATCAGGTCCTGGCCGTGCTGCGCAACGGGCTGGAGCGTTTTAGCACCCTGACGTACCGTTCCGGTTGCGAGGTCGATAGCTTGCAGCAGCCGGCCGACCGGGTTGTCGTGAGCGCCCGGACAGCGGCTGGCAGAATCAGCTTTTCCGGCTCTTTGCTGGTCGCCTGCGATGGCGGGCGCAGTCCCCTTCGGACGGCCCTGGGCCTGGCCCTGGAGGTCAAGGCGTATCAGGAGTCCTGGCTGATTGTCGATACCTTTGCCCCGGAGCTGGTGGGGCAGCCGTTGACCGAAGGGGTCGAAGTTTGGTGCGATGCACGCTGCCCGACCGCGACCATCCCCTTGCCGGGCGGCTACCGGCGCTGGGAGTTTCTGCTGCGCAAGAAATATTACCCCGCTCCACAGGCCTGCCTTGATGATGAACTGATCCGCCGGCTCATTTCGGCCCGCAAACCCCATGCCCCCACCACAGCGGTGCGCAAACTGGTCCATGTCTACAAGGCGGGGGTGGTGAACGAGTATCGGCGCGGGCGGGTTTTTCTGGCCGGCGACGCCGCCCATTTGTCGCCGCCGTTTGCCGGCCAGGGTCTGGCCACCGGGCTGCGCGATGCCGCCAATCTGGCCTGGAAGCTGGCCCAGGTGGTCCGGGGACAGAGCGCGGAGACCCTGCTCGACAGTTACCAGGTGGAACGCCGCCCGCATCAGCAGCGGATGCTGCAGCTGGCCTTGCGTATGGGGCGGCTGATGATGCCCAGATCGGCGTTGCAGGCCAGCCTGATCAGCCTTTTCTTCGGCCTGGCTGGAGGCATTCCGGTGCTCAGGCAGATGCTGGAAATCCGCGGTCGGAACGTCACCCCGGTCTATGCCGGCGAGCAACGGGGAGCGCAGTCGCGGGTCGGCCAGTATCTGCCCCAGCCGCAGCTGACCAGCGGGATGCTGCTGGATGAGCTGCTGGGCAAGGATTTTACCCTGCTCAGTTTTGCCCGGCCGCCGCAGCAGGTGCTCTCCCCGCGCCAGCGGGAAAGCTGGGAGCGGCGCGGGCTCAGTTATCTGCAGCTGCCCGCAAGCGGGCCGACCGCGCCGGTTTATCAGGCCTTCGACCGCTGGTTGGGTGGTTGCGCCGGACGGGCCTTGATCGTCCGGCCGGATCGTTTTGTGGCCGCGGACCTGGTGGTTGACGACCGTCGCAGGAGCTAGGGAAAGAGAGTACCGATGCACAACCGTCAGCATTTTTCAGCCTTGACCCTGGTCCAGAGCAGCCTGTTTTTGCTGCTGCTGGTGTTGTTGCTGTTTTTTGAGCACAGCGGGTGGTTTTTGTCCGGCGCCCTGGCCTTTGCGGCCCTGATCGGCTGTCATTTCTTTATCGAATACCGGCTCCGCGATGAACCCGCCCCGGAGCCGCAGCGGCTGATCATTCCGCTGCTCGCCTACCTGCTGTTGTGTACCCTGGTGGTTTGGCTGACCCGTGGGGAAGAGGAGAGCCCGCTGTGGATCGTCTATTTTCTGCCGATTATTTTTGTGGCCTCCTATGCCGATTTCAAGGCGACGCTGTGGACCTGTACGGCCTCCCTGTTCTTGTTTGTCAGCCATCTGCCTCCACACATGTATCTGCAACAGCAGGCCCAGCGGGAGGCGTTGCCGGAACTGCTCGGTTTCGGCATCATGTTTTTTCTGGTCGGCACCCTGGTCCAGAATTTCGCCCGCCGCAATCGGCTGCAGCTGGAAAAAACCCGCCAGCTGAATGAGCAACTGCTGCGCAATCAGCAGCATTTGGAGGATTCCCTGACCCGCTTGGAAAGCGCCGAGAAGTCCCTGCGCGCCAAGGAACGACTGGCCTCGCTGGGGGAACTGTCGGCCGGTATTGCCCACGAAATTCGTAACCCGCTGGGGATTATTTCCTCTTCGGCGCAGATGTTGGAACATGAAGTGAGCGATCCCGCTGCCGGGCAACTGCTCGATATCATCCAGGAAGAGTCGACCCGTTTGAACAGCCTGATCACTGATTTTCTGTTCTTCGGCCGGCAGCTGGAACCCAACCTGGCCGACTGCGACCTGGGTGCCCTGATCTGCCGTGATGTGGATTCGCTGCAGAGCAGCGCTGAGCACAAAGGGGTCAGCATCAGCTTCAGCAATTCCTGCTCCCCCTGTCTGGTGCAGGTGGATGCCGGGATGATCCGGCAGGTTCTTCTCAACCTGCTGCTCAACGCCCTTGATGCGACGGACGCCGGCGGCAAAGTTACGGTGACCCTGCAGGAAAAGGACGCGCAGGCGCTGATCATGGTGGCGGATAACGGCTGTGGCATTCCGCCGGAACACCGGGAGAAAGTTTTTGATCCGTTTTTCACCACCAAGGGGGGCGGAACCGGTCTCGGCCTTGCCAACTCCTTCAAGATCATTCAAAGCCACGGCGGCGAACTGGTGCTGGAATCCGCGGTTGGCGCAGGATCCTGCTTTACCGTGCAGTTGCCGCTTAAGGGGGGCGACTGACCCATTCAGGCCGGTTTTGCTCTGTCTGCTTCAAGCCGCAGCTCTACTGCGGAGCGACCAACCTGGCGCAGACTGAAGACCAACAACTCACCAAATGGAACACTTTGATGGCGCATATCCTGCTGGTTGATGATGAGAAAAATTACCGGATCGTCCTGACCCGCCTGCTTGAAGCGGCCGGGCATCGGGTTTCGGCGGTGGAAAATCCCTTTGCCGCGCTTGAGCTGCTGCAGCGCGAAGACGTGGCGTTGATCCTGTCTGACCTGCGCATGCCGACGATGGACGGGATGGAATTTTTCCAGGCCGTCCGCGAACAGCACGAGCAACTGCCGTTTATCATTCTGACCGCCTTTGCCACGGTGGAGACCGCGTTGCAGGCGATCAAGAGCGGAGCCTTCGATTATCTGACCAAGCCTTTCAAAAATGAGGAAATTCTGGTGGTGGTCGAAAAGGCCCTGGACTATTCGCGGCTGCGCACTGAGAACGATCTGCTGCGTCGCCAGCTGGAACTGGGGGCCGGGCGCGAGCTGCTCGGCAGCAGTCCGGCGATCAGGGCGTTGCTGGACGATATTGCCCGGGTCGGCCCGGCGCCGACCTCGATCCTGATCAGCGGGGAGAGCGGTACCGGCAAGGAACTGGTGGCCAGGGCGTTGCATCGGGCCAGTGCGCGCCGGCAGGGGGCCCTGATCAGTGTCAATTGCGCGGTTTTCTCCGAAACCCTGCTCGAGAGTGAGCTGTTCGGTCATGAACGGGGTGCTTTTACCGGGGCGACGGAGCGCAAACGGGGACTGTTGGAGATGGCTGATGGCGGCACCCTGTTTTTGGATGAAATCGGCGAAATGTCGCTGGGCCTGCAGCCGAAACTGTTGCGGCTGCTGCAGGAAAAACGCTTCCGCCGGGTGGGCGGCAATGCTGAGATCACCTGCGATGCGCGGATCGTTGCCGCCACCAATCGTAACCTGCAGGAGATGATTGCGGCGGGAAGCTTCCGGGAAGATCTCTACTATCGCTTGAACGTGGTCACCCTGACTCTGCCGCCGCTGCGCGAACGAACGGAAGATATTGCGCTGCTGGCGCTGCATTTTCTGACTCTGTACGCCCGCAAACTGGGGCGGCCGGTCCAGGGGATTGCCGCCGAAACCTTGCGCCTGCTGCAGCGTTACGACTGGCCCGGGAATGTGCGCGAATTGCAGAATATCATCGAACGCGGAGTGCTGTTCAGCCGCGCCGCCGAGCTGGGGCCGGAAGACCTGCCGCTGTCGCTACGGGAGATCGACGGCGGGGGGGACGCCTCGCCTTGGCAAACCGCCGATTTCAGTCGGCCGCTGCCGGAACGGCTTGAAGAGATCGAGGCTGATCTGGTCCGGCAGGCCATGGTCAAGGCGCGCGGGGTGCAAGCTGCTGCAGCCCGGCTGCTCGGGATCAGCCGCAGTAATCTGCAGTATAAATTGAAGAAATTCGGCCTTATGGAGAGCTGATTCAAAATTTGGGCAACCTGGCAATCGGTTCGGGGCGTTGTGTATAAAAATTTGTACACAACGCCCCGTTTTTTTTTGTCCCATTCTTGTGATTCCAGCTGGTTAGCCGGTTGGCACGGCTGCTGCTTATGGTTTAGTCATGGCTTTGGCTGACTGTTCTGCCCGACCCCGGGATGGGCTGGTGGACAGCCAGCGGATGGGACTTCGGAGGCGGTGATGGCTGGTCCGCAAACCGCGGCAACCATTCTGGTTGTTGATGAAGAAAAAAATTATCGCATCATTCTGAGCAGCCTGCTGGAAAAGGCCGGCTATCGGGTGATCGCAGTTGGCGGGGAAGCCGCCTGCTTCGACCTGCTCAGTCGAGAGCGGGTCGATCTGGTGCTGGCCGATCTGGAACTGAACGGCTGCGGCGGGCTCGTTTTCTGTCGCCGGAGCCACGGCTTGAGCGGGGGTGCCCCCTGTATCCTGTTCAGCAGCTTCCTGTCGCCCCGGTGCCTGGCCGAGATGCGGGAAACTGGTATCATTGAGTATATCGCGAAACCCTTTGATAACTGTGAACTGCTGCAGCTGATTCGGCGCGTTCTGCGGGCTCGCAAAGCGGCGCCGGATCGTTAACCACCTAAAGGAGTTATCATGCTGAAAAAATATTCTTTGCTCATCGGCCTGCTTCTGCTCCCGGCAACGCTGGTCTCTGCCGCGACCCTGAGCGGAACCTGCGCGGTCAAGTTTTTTGCCGATTCCACCCTCCATAAATTTGCCGGGCAGGGCGCTTGCGAGCCGTTTACATGGACGACGCAAACGACCGATGGGGGCCGGGAGGTTATCCGCGCTGCCGTGGTGAGAGTCCCGGTGACCGGGCTGGATACCGACAACGGCAGCCGTAATAAAAATATGTATGCCATGTTCGACGCCCAGCAGTATCCGCAGATCGAAGGGCGTTTCGGCGAACTCGATCCGGCCGCGCTGTTGCAGCAGCTGGGCAGCCGCAGCACGAGCGAACCGGTGCCGTTTGAACTGACCATCCGGAGCATCACCCGCCCGGTCCAGGCCATTATCAGCAGCGTTAAACAGACCCCCGATCAGATCGATCTGGTGGCCGAGTTTCCTTTGTCGCTGCAGGATTTTGAGCTGAAGCCGCCCTCGGTACTGGGGCTCATCCGGGTTGCCGATCAGCTGCGGGTCCGGGTTGAGGTCACCTTGCAGGGGGATGCCCTGGCGCTGGCGGCAACGGTTCCGGCCCAATAAAAAGAGGCTGCATCGTCAGCTACGGGAGATGAGCTTCAACATCGTTTAAAGGAGTTTGCCATGTCTGTCTGGATTCATCATATCGAAACTATCACTCCGGAAAATGTTTACGCACAGGACTATGCCTCGGTCAAGATGCAGGAATGGATCGAAGACGAGCGCCTGGCGCGGATGATCCGGGTACTCTATAAAAAATCGGGAATCGACACCAGGTACAGCGTTATTCGCAGTTTTGACGACAACCTGCAGGGCGATTTTCTGCCCCGGGACAGCTCCGGTAAACGTCGTGAACTGTCCACCGCCGAGCGCAATGCCATCTATACCCGCGAGTCGCGGCGGCTGGCTGTTGAGCTGGGACGGCGGGCGCTGGCCGCTGTCCCAGGCATTGCAGAGCAGGACATCACCCATGTGGTGACCGCGTCCTGTACCGGGTTCAGTAATCCCGGCATCGATTACCACCTGGTCAACGATCTCGGCCTGCCGGCCCAGGTGGAACGCTACAACCTTGGCTTCATGGGCTGCTATGCCGCGTTTCCGGCGTTGCGCATGGCCCAGCAGTTTTGCGCCGCCAATCCTGACGCGGTCGTTCTGGTGCTCTGTTTGGAACTCTGTACCTTGCATCTGCAGTTGAACGCCCGGGAAGATACCATGTTGGCCAATTCCCTGTTCAGCGACGGTGCGGCCGCAGCCATCGTCAGCGCCCGGCAGCCCGCTGCCGATTGTGCGAGTTATCGGTTCGGCGACTTCCGGTCCGCTCTGATCACCGACGGGGTCGGCGATATGGCCTGGACGGTCGGCGATTTCGGTTTTGATATCGCCCTCTCCAGCTATGTGCCGAACATCATCGGTGCCAATATCGAAAGCGCTGTTGCGCCGCTGTTGGCCGGGGCCGGGGTGAGCCGGGCCGATATCGGGCACTGGGCGGTCCACCCTGGGGGCAAGGCCATTGTCGATAAGGTGGCGACAAGTCTTGATCTCGCGGCGTCGCAGCTGATGCCGTCCCGGGAGGTGTTGCGCCGGTTCGGTAATATGAGCAGCGCCACGGTGCTGTTTGTGCTGCGGGATATCCTTCATTTAGCGGGCGCACCGTCGTCTGAGCAGGTCTGCGCCATGGCCTTTGGCCCCGGCCTGACCGTGGAAATGGGGCTACTTGAGGCGCAGCGTGCCGCCGGGACTCTGCAATGCGACAACAGTGCTGCTTTGACCGCGACTGCAGAATAAAGGTGCCGAGCGAACCCGGTTATGACGAGACTTGAGGGCATAGTTCGCTGGGTCCTGGGGCCTGGGCGCTGGTCGCTGCTTGCAGCGGTGCTGCTGGTGACGCTAGGGCTTGCCGGGCCTTTGGCCGGGCTGCGGGTGGAAGGGGATACCAGCTCGATGACCGCGGTCAACCCTGACCAGCAGGCTGCCCAAGAGCGGCTACGGCGGATGTTCGGCAATGATGAAGCCCTGCTGGTGAGTTTGACTTCGCCACAACTGTTATCCGTTGAGGGGATGGCCCTGATTCGGGAACTCACTCAGCGCATTGCCGCGCTCCCCGGAGTGGCGCGGGTTCTCAGCCTGACAACGGCCAGGCAACTGGTGGGCGGGCGCTACGGGGCGGAGCCGCGCCCTTTAGTCGCCAACGGCCCCTTTGATCAGGCCGCGCAGCGCGAATTTTTAAGGGCGGTTAAAGCAAATCCGCAATATCAAGGGCTGTTGATCTCCGGCGATCTGCAGACCGCCGGTTTGGTGATCCAGCCGGTTGCCGCAGCCGGCCGGGACAATCCGGTGCCCGCGCTGATTCAGCGTTTGCGCGGGCTGCTGCGGGATTATCACGAGCGAGGGGAACTACATCTGACCGGGGTCGGGGTGCAGAAGCATGATGTGGCCGAATATATCAGGCGTGATCAGCGTACCGTCCTGCCGCTGGTGGTCACGGTACTGGCTCTGTTGCTGGGATGGCTTTTCCGGCGACCCGGCGGGGTGCTGTTCCCCCTGCTGGTGACCGGGGTCAGCCTGCTCTGGACCATGGGGCTGTTTGCCTGGTGTGGTCTGGAAATGAACACCATCAGCGCGCTGTTGCCGCCGGTGGTGATGATTCTGAGTGTCTCCCACAGTGTCCATCTTTACCACGGCTGGTTGCAACTTGCCGCTGCCGGAAACTCCCCGGAGCAGGCCCGGGAGCTCTGGCCGGGTCGGGTCGCGGAGTTAGTGGTTCCCTGCAGCTTTACCGCCCTGACCACCGGGCTGGGGCTGTTGTCGCTCTGGGTCAGTCCCCTTCCGGCGGTCCGGCAATTCGGCCTGTTCGGGGCCCTGGGGGTTGCTGTCTCGCTGGTGCTCAGCCTGCTCCTGGTGCCCATCGGACTATCCTTCTGTGCTGTTCCCAAGGTTCGCCTTGGTTCTGCTCAGGGGCTGCTGGGGCGGCTGTTGGCGCGGGTCGCCGCCACCTCCTTGCAGCGTCCCCGCACCATCATGAGTGCAGCCCTGTTGTTGCTGCTGTTGGCCGCGGCTGCCTTACCCCGCTTGCAAAACAATACCCGTCTGGTCGGTTTTTTCCGCGCTACAGCGCCGTTGGCGAGGGATACCGCCTTTATCGATGACCACCTTGGCGGGGTCAACGCGCTGGAATTCATGTTAAGCAGAACCGATCGGGGGACTCTCGATCAGCTCGGTGATTATCAGCGCCTTGAGCATTTCGAAAAGCGGGCCTTGCAGCATCCTGAAATCGCCAAGGCATTTTCCATCCTGCCGCTGCTGCGGCAGGTGCAGCGGGCGGAAACCGGCAGCACTGAGCTGCAGTTGCCGACCACTGTGGATGATCTTCATTATGACTTGGAGCTGTTGGCCACGGCTGATGGCCGTGACCAGGCCGGGCAATTTTTAACCCCGGATCGGAAAACCGCAAGAATGACGCTCCTGTTCCATGATGTCGGCAGTCATTCGGCGTTGCGGGTTGTCCGTGACCTGGATCGGAGCGCCAGGGAGATTTTCGGGTCTGCTTACCGGCTGGTTCCCACCGGCAGCTATTACCAGGTGATTCTCGATTCCGCACAACTGGTCAACACTATGCTGAAGAGTTTCGGCCTGTCGTTGCTCACGGTTATGCTGGCGATCCTGTTGCTGCTGCGGTCAGTCCGGCTGACCCTGTTGGCAATGATTCCGAACCTTATTCCCATTGTCTGGACCCTCGGGGTGATGGGAGCTTTGGGGATTGATCTGAGCAGCGGCACCGTGATGATCGGTGCGGTGGCTTTCGGCCTGGCCGTGGATGACACCATTCATTATCTGGTCTGCTACCGTCGCCTGCAGGGGCTGGGAGCGCGCAAAGCGGTGCAGGCGACGACCACCGGCATCGGCCGGGCTCTATTGATCACCACCCTGGTGTTGGTGCTCGGGTTTTGGACCGGTTGCCTTGGCAGCTTCAAGCCGACCATCTATTTTTCCTTCCTGGTCGGCGGGACCCTGCTCGGGGCCTTGGTCTGCGATCTGCTGGTTCTGCCGGCGTCCCTGGTGCTCTGGGCTCGGCCACTCCGGGAGGGGGCACCATGAAGCGGCCGTTGCTGCTCGTCATTCTTGCTTTCAGCTGGGCTCACGTCGGCTGGGCCGCTCCGTTGCGCGCTGTAGATCCTGCCGAACAGGTGGTCAGGCGGGTGGTGGTCCCGGCTGCGGACCAGCCCCAGGCGGAAGTGCAGATCGTCCGGCGTGGCCCGGAACTGCTCGTGCGGACAATCATTTTCAGTCCGATTCTGCGCCGGGTGGTTGCGGCTATCGATGCTAAAGAAGCCAAACGCTGGCCCGAAGAGAGCGCGGGATTTGTGGAATCGCAACGTTACCGGGAGCAGCTCTATGCTGCTACGGAGACGGTCCGGCAGCGGTTTGCCGAGCGTTCGGACCCTGCCCAAAGCCGCCAGGCCCTGGTCATTGAATTCCTCCGCAACAAGACCGAGCGGCGGATTTCCCTGCTCTTGCCTCAATTGGCAGGGGAATTTGGCAGCCTGCGTATTCGTACTGCGGAATTGCTACAAAGCTGGCGCAGCAGGGGGGATTACGTCGACGAGAATATGCTTGAGATCGTCCAGGACAGTTTCCATTTGGACCACTCTGCCGCCGCCGCACTGTTGGCGGCCATTGCCGGGGGAGAGACGAGGTGAGCAAGGCCATGCCGAGAAAATTTGCCCTGAAAAGTAAAGACTTCATTCAGACCCCGGACGGGAAGAAGACCTACAACGAAGAACATTTCAACGAGGCTGCTCGGCATTATGATTTCGCCACCAAGGCGATGTCCTTGGGGCGTGATCTGGCCTGGAAGAAACAGCTCATTGCCGCGTTGCCGAAGCTGGCCGAGCCCTGTTGCGTTGACCTGGCCTGCGGTACCGGGGATATCACCTGCCTGCTGGCAGAGCGCTATCCGGGCGGCCGGATTGTCGGCATCGATCTCACCGCGGCCATGCTTGAATTGGCGCGGACCAGGAACCGGGCCGCCAATGTCGAATTCATTCAGGGCGACATGGCGCAGACCCAACTGCCGAGCAACTCTGTGGATATCGTCACCGGCAGCTATGCCATCCGCAATGCGCCGGAACTGGTTCCGGCCTTGGCGGAGATCCAGCGCATTCTCAAGCCGGGCGGCACCCTGGCTTTGCTCGATTTTTCCAAACCCCCGGGGCGCATTTTTCAACGTTGCCAATATCTGGTGCTGAAATACTGGTGCGGGTTGTGGGGACTATTGCTGCACGGCAATCCGGAGGTTCATTCCTATATTGCCGCCAGCCTTAAGGAATATCCCGATCGCGAACGCTTGCAGGCCTTGCTGAACGCGGCCGGGTTCACTGTTCAGAGGGAACGGCGCTTTTACCTGGGCACCCTGCAACTGCTGGTTTTACAGAAACAGGGTGCAGCGAGCCGTCCCGGTAGCATCAATGACGAATGAGTAGACAATCAAACAAAGGAAAGACAGATGGCGTTAAGAGAAGATTTTGAAAATCAAGGCAACTGGTTATTCCGCTATCGCAGCTACCTGCCGCTGGGCATGCTGGTCCTGGTGCTGTACACGCTGAAAAATTATACCTACCCGGGCAACAGCGAGGCGCTGGACCACGTCTGGGAAGCGGCCTGTCTGCTGATCAGCTTTTTCGGCCTGGGAATCCGGGTCATTACCATCGGCTACACCCCACGCGGCACTTCGGGGCGGAACACCAGGAAGCAGGTTGCGGAAACCCTCAATACCAGCGGAATCTATTCGGTGGTTCGCAACCCCCTTTACCTGGGTAACTTTTTCATGGGCTTCGGGATCGTCCTGTTTGCCCATCTCTGGTGGTTGCTGCTGATCTATACCCTGGTGTTCTGGCTCTACTACGAGCGGATCATTTTTGCGGAAGAGTCTTTCTTAAGGAACCAGTTCGGCACGGCTTACCTGGCCTGGGCTGAGCAGACTCCGGCCTTTATCCCGAACTTCAAGCACTACCGGAAAGCGGAATTGAGCTTTTCGGTGCGCAATGTCCTCAGGCGTGAATACAATGGATTCTTTGCGATTATTGTGACATTGATGATGCTGGAGATTATCGGCGATCTGGTCATAAAAGGGCGCTTTAACATCGAACCCGGCTGGCTGGTCCTGTTCGGGAGCGGATTTGCGGTCTGGTTTGTCTTGCGCTGGTTAAAGAGACATACCTTGGTTTTGAATGTGCCGGGGCGGTGATGGGCTGATGTTGAGCGGAGCGTTCACTGCTCCTGCGAGCCGGCCAGGCGGGCGATTCGCTTAGTGTCCAGCAGCGAGCGGGGGATAATAATCGTAACTCCGTAATCCTCTTCCCAGGGGAGGGCGGATTCCAGCTGTTCCGGCAGCGCAGGAGCAGCTGGAGTTTGCAGCATTGCGATGATGTCCTTGATATGGGCCAGGCCGATGGTGAAAATGGCTTGTCGGCTGCTGATCTGCCCAGCCTGGAAAGCGTTTTCGACCGCGTGCGGAATATTCTGCAGGATTTTCAGGGTACGTTGTTCCTGCAACCGGTTGAGATCGCAGAGGGTGGCAAAATTACGATCCCGCTGCAGCTTTGCGAGAACCTGGCCGATATCCCGATAAAGCCTCTCATCTTCAATTTGACCCAGACAAAGATTGTAGTTGGACCCGAGTAGCAGGTCGGCGTTGACAAACTGTTCGGGATTGCCCAGTTGTTCCTTCAAAGCGGCGGTTGCCAGGGAGAACCGGGCCATTGCTGCGGAATTGCGCTGGGACGCTTGTGCAGAGGAAGAACGCTTGAAAAAGCCTTCCGGCAACAGCAGCTCAACATTCTTCTGCTCAATCAACCACTCTCCGATGCGATAGATCTCAGCTTGGCTTTGGATAGTTCTCGGGCCGGATTTACCGGTCAGGCTGCTGCGGTGACTTTGGCCGATGATGTAAATCCGCTGCGCCGAGAGCGGCTTGCTCTGATAAATGACTTGCCCGTATTCAGCCGGAAGCTCGTTCGTAAACGGCGTCTGGATAGCGTTTGCTGAAGCAAGGCCGCGGGCATCCGCCCCGGCCCGCGTCAACCCGGGCATACTCATGGTGAAGAGCAGGATGAAAACCAGGAGTCGGGTGCTATGGTTGCTGTCAGCCAAAATCGCCATACTCAATCCCCTGCCAAGCCAAACCGGTAACCGGTCCTGCCTCGGGGTGGAAAATTTCCAGATTGATGGAGTTGCTTGATATTGAAATCGTCTCTCGCTTGCCTCTTTTCCAGGTTGTCTCTCCAACGGAACAACATCAATGGAGTTTTCCGAAGGGGTTGGTGTTCTGTGGAAGAGTTGTGGCCGAAGAGGGGGAGCCTGAAAAAGTCAACACTGCGTAATATAGAAAGATTTTGTCGATAAATCAACCTGTTTTGCTTCACTTGGTTGAGCCGCAGCCCCTTTGACTTTGGTTTCGGTGCGGGTGTAAGTTAATGAAACGTGATCTGGTCATCATTCAGATCGACACAGCATGTGATGCACTTGCCGATATCAAGGTCATGATCTTTTAACGACAAGAACGATTGATAGATAAAGGGATTAGAGGAGCGATAAAATGAAAAAGATATTCATTATTTCTTTGACGGGGCTTGTAGCCGGGTTGTTTTTTGCCAGTTTGAGCATGGCTGGTGGGAATAATTCCATGGGCATGAAATCGACCCAAAATTCAGACTCACAGATGATGGACAATCAGCATAAAACGGTGGGAACGACCCACTTGAATAATACCCAGGTGCGTGAACTGCAGCGGCTGTTGACTGACAAAGGGTTTGATGCCGGTCCGGCCGATGGCGTCATTGGCACCAAGACCAAGCAGGCGCTCAGAGATTACCAGACCTCGCAGGGGCTCGCTGTGACCGGACAAGCCGACCGTGCAACCTTGCGGTCTTTGGCCACGGATACAGAAACCCAGGAATTTTTCGGGTTGTCTCCCGAGTTTGATGAGCTCCATATGCGGGATAAGGGAATGATGGATCAGGACCATATGGATGACGGGATGATGCATCAGGAGCGGATGGATGACAGCAACCGTGCGGTTGAGCGCAACGAGAGGGGGAGTTACTAAACAGTTGGTGCGGAGATTTTTAGAACGGTGAGACCTTGATACAGAGGTTACTTTTTTTATGAAGCCAGGAGAGTTTTCTCCTGGCTTTTTGTTGTTTTTGGGGGGTGTTTTTTTGGTCTGAAGCAGAAAAGTACGCTGGCTGTTGGGCTGAGATCCGGCGGTTTCTTTGTTTGATTATCGAAGCGTCTTCGTATTGCAGAGGAAATATAACTCTTTGAAATCAGAATCAAAGTCGTGGCCCTCATCGCCGCCGCTACCTTTCATGTCTGGCGGCAAAGTCCAAATCCCCCTTAATCCCCCTTTGCCAAAGGGGGAAAGTTAAATGAACGGGCCAGCAAGCCAGCAAATCACTCCCCCCTTTGAAAAAGGGGGGCCGGGGGGGGATTTATCCAGTCTTCCAGGAAACGCCGTAAGCAACCGATACTTCAAGGCTAAAAATCTCTAAATATCAATCGAAGGCTATGAAGGTGTCGTGCTCCTTCCCCCTTTGATGGGGGAGGTTGGGATGGGGGTGAGACAAACCAGCAGCCAATTTCACCGGCAAGAATAGATGCCATAAAAAACCAGTGCACCTTGTTGCCCCGTCAAAAGGCTTGCCTTTTTCGGGGCTCATGCTGCGCCGATTCGGGTCCCGCATAGCAATGACTCGGAGGGGTGAGAGATTGCTCCATCTCAATCCCAGGCAACGGAGCCTGACTCTGCGCATCCAGCCGGTAAAACACAACAGGGTCGCTTCTCATTCGACAGGGTTGGGCACCGTTGCCTTTAATCACGGAGCATGGCCGCTACCTTTCAAGTCTGGCAGCCAAGTCCAAATCCCCCTTTGCCCAAGGGGGAAAGTCAAATGAACGGGCCAGCAAGCCAGCAAATCACTCCCCCCTTTGAAAAAGGGGGGCCGGGGGGGATTTATCCGGTCTTCCAGGAAGCGTCGTAAGTAGCCGATACTTCAAGGTAAAAAACTCTAAATATCAATCGAAGGTTGTGATGATGTCTTACTCCTTCCCCCCTTTGATGGGGGAAGGCTGGGATGGGGGTGAGACACACTCACTCAGTCAAGGCCACCTCCGACGAAGCAAACGATCAATGCCCAGCGCCACCCTTGTTGTGCCGCTCCATTCTGCTCGAGACTCATGTTATATTGATACGTGAAATATTGATTCACTCCTTTGCCGCTGTATAAACCACAGAGGAATCCTATGAAAGCCATGCTGTTGGAGAAAATTTGTGATTTGAGGACCGAGCGCGAACCTTTGCGCCTGGCAGAATTACCGCTGCCTGAACCCGGCCCCTGCGAGGTCCGCCTGCGGCAACTGTCGCTGGTGCCGGGAAGGCCTGGAGAACCTCTGCCCGGACTACCGGGCCACCGGCCGTGACGCGGATGGCGGCTATGCCGAATATATGCGGGTTCCGGCAGCTTTTGCCGTCCCGCTGCCTGATTCCCTGGACGATATTGAAGCCGCCCCGCTGCTGTGTGCCGGAGCTGTCGGCTATCGTTCCTGGAAATTGGCCCATGCGGCGGCGGATAATGGCCCTCTGGGCCTGACCGGGTTTGGTGCCTCGGGGCATCTGGTGCTGCAACTGGCGCGTTATCAAGACCCAGAGCGGCCGGTGTATGTTTTTGCCCGCAATGAAAATGAGCGGCGCTTTGCTCTTGAGCTGGGAGCAACCTGGGCTGGTGATATCGAAGATGAACCACCGGAGCTGCTGGCTGCAATCATCGATACCACCCCGGTTTGGAAAACAGTACTGGCGGCCCTTAAATGTCTGGCTCCGGGTGGTCGACTGGTGATCAATGCCATCCGTAAGGAAGATGGGGATCGCCAGTTACTGGCAGAGTTGGACTATCCATCGCAGTTGTGGCAGGAAAAAGAGCTCAAGAGCGTTGCTAATGTCACCCGGCAGGATGTGGTCGAGTTTCTGCGTCTGGCCGCGGCGATCCCGTTGCGGCCGACCTGTCGGGAGTACCTCCTTGCCGAGGCCAATCGTGCTCTGCTGGAGCTAAAAGAAGGCAAGATCCGCGGTGCCAAAGTTCTGCGCATCAGCGGGTGATACGGAGTTAACGATGAAAAAAGCGCTGCTGTTCGAATCGCTGGACAATAACCGGGTGCGCTGTCGATTATGCGCCCATGACTGTGTTATTGCGCCGGGCCGACGGGGGCTCTGCCAGGTGCGGGAAAATCAGGACGGAGTCCTGTATACCCTGGTCTACGGACGGACCATCAGCCGCAATGTCGATCCCATCGAAAAGAAGCCACTCTATCATTTCTTGCCGGGCAGCTTGGCTTTTTCCATTGCTGCACCGGGCTGCAATTTGCGTTGTGACTGGTGCCAGAACTGGGAAATTTCCCAGCAACCGCGGGAAGGGCAGGTTCTTGCCGGCCAGGACCTGGCACCCGAAGCGGTGGCCAAGGAGGCTCTGGCGGCGGGTTGCCGCTCCATTGCCTACACCTATACCGAACCGACGGTCTTTTTCGAGTATTGTCTTGATACCGCCCGCGCTGCCCGGGATCAGGGTTTGCGCAATGTTCTGATCAGTAATGGTTTTATGTCAGCGGAGATGCTGGCCCAGCTGCACCCCTGGCTGGATGCGGCCAACATCGATCTGAAGACCTTTTGTGATGCAACCTATCAGCGTTCTGCCGGCGGTCGGCTGCAGCCGGTTCTTGATAGCCTGATACGGCTGCGTGACTACGGGGTCTGGACCGAGGTGACCACCCTGCTAATCCCCGGGCTGAACGACAGTACGGAAGAGTTGCGCGATCTGGCCGAATTCATGGTTCAGGAACTGGGACCGGAGACGCCCTGGCATGTCAGTCGGTTCTTTCCGACCTACAAACAGAACGACCGTCCGCCGACTCCGTCGCAGACAATTCTGCAAGCGGTCGAAATCGGCCGTTTGGCCGGCTTGCGACATATTTATCCAGGGAATCTGGCGCAGGAGACACAAACCCGTTGTCCGGGTTGTGGGGCGGTGCTGATTGAACGGTATGGTTTCAGGGTTAGGTTGATGCGAGTGACGACCGCTGGCCACTGTCCTGACTGCGGAGCTCAAGTCGGCGGTATCTGGGGTGATGCCGCACCCTAACCCGTCGGTGTTTGTGGTTGCTAAACAGGGGACTGCCGCAGACCTCGGCTAATGACATCCGAGACCTAGACGTCTTGATCTTTCATCCTCTGCAGATATTCTTCCCATTCAATCGGCAGCATGCTTTGCTTCTGACTGTTGCATTCCTTGCAGGCGGGGACGCAGTTGCCTTTACTGCTGCGGCCGCCGCGAACCAGGGGGACGATATGATCGAGGGTTAGCTCTTTGGGAGGAACGGCTTTTCCGCAATAATGACAGATCCCTTTGGCAATCTTGTTCTTCCACCAGTTCTGCTTGCGTAATTCACGTGCTTTGGCACGTTCCCGCCTGATTTGGCCTTCATCGATATCCAGAAAAATGTCCACTCTTGATCCCCTTTGCTTATCCTCTTCGCCAGTGGGGGATTATTGCACAAAATGTGAATTTATGCGATCGTGACGAACTGTCGAGTGATGGCAAAAAGCGTTAGGGACGAGATAACTTATGAAAATTCTTATCGTCGGTTCCGGGCAGGTCGGTTACTTTCTGTGTGACCGATTATCCCGTGAAGGACATGAAGTGACTCTGATCGATCAGAGCGAAGAGATCGTGCAGCGTGCTCAGGATCGCCTGAATGTCATGGGGGTGGTCGGTAACGGGGCCAGCGCCGAAATCCTTGAACAGGCGGGGATTAAGGAAGCGGAAATTTTCATCGCTGTCACCAATATCGATGAAGTCAATATCCTGGCCTGTCTGTTGGCCCGCGAATATCAGGTCGGGGTGCTGGTCGCCCGGACCAAGAATATCGAATACACCAGCCATAAGGCGGTCCTCTCCAAGGAAAAACTGGGGATCGATCTGCTCATCAACCCCGAGGACGCGGTTGCCGATGAGCTGACCAAACTTGCCTGTAATTCCAAAGCCTTTGACGTTGCCGAATTTGCCGAAGGACAAATCCTCTTTCAGGGCTACCGGATTGGCCCGGAGAGCCCTCTATGTGATCTGTCTCTGACCGAACTCGGTGAACTGCGTGGTATGTACCGGTTTGTGGTGGTGGCCATCAGCCGCGGCAATACCACCATCATCCCCCGCGGTGACGATGTCATCCAGGACGGGGATCGCATTTATATCTTTGCGCCGCAGCCGGAGCTGCCCGCTATCAACTACCTGTTGCAGGCCGAAGGGATCGATCAGCGTCGGGTGCGCCGGGCGTTTGTCCTCGGCGGCAGCCGGATCGGCCTGCAGGTGGCCCAGAATCTGGAAAAGCTCAATTTTCAGACCAAGCTGGTAGAGAAAGATGAAGACCGCTGTTACAAGCTGGCCGAACAACTGCACAAGGCTGTGGTCATCAATGCGGAGGGGCTGGATGTCGAAACCCTGCTTGATGAAGGGTTGGCGGAGGCCGGAGTTTTTATTGCGGTCACCGACAATGACCAGACCAATATCCTGACCTGTCTGCTGGCCAAGCAGCACAAAGCGCGGCGGACCCTGGCTCTGGTCAGTCAGCCGGAATTGATCGGCCTGGCCACAGAACTCGGCATCGACGCCTGCATTTCACCGCGCCTGGCCGCCGCCGGGGCGATCCTGAAATTCGTTCGGCGCGGCGACATCATCTCCTTGACCGCGGTGGAGGGGAGCAATTCCGAAGTTCTCGAGTTGGAAATCAAGGAGGACAGCGGCCTGCATGGCCGCACCCTGCAGGAGCTGCATTTCCCCAGAGGGGCCATTATCGGGGCGATCGTGCGGGGCGACAAGTATGATATTCCGACCGGCGACAGCACCCTGGAAGCAGGGGATCGGGTGGTGATTTTCACCCTGCCTGAGGCGCTGCAGAAAGTGGAAAGGTTTTTTGCCTGAATGAATCTGCTGCTGACTCTGCGCATCCTCGGTTCGCTGCTGCTTTTTCTGGGCGCAACCCTGTTTATCCCGCTGCCCTTCTCCCTCTACTATCATGATGGGGTCTGGTCCGCTTTTGTCCTCTCCGCCCTGATCTGCTGCGGAGTCGGTGGTCTGATTATGGCCGCGTGCCGGAGCTCTCAGGAGCTGTCGGTGCGGGAAGGCTTTGCCGTGGTCACCTTTGGCTGGACGGTCTTTGCCGTGTTCGGAGCTTTGCCCTATCTGCTGGCCGGGGCGATCCCTTCACCGCTGGATGCGATTTTTGAGACCATGAGCGGCTTTACCACAACCGGTTCGACCATCCTGCGCGAGATTGAACAGTTACCGCCAAGCCTGTTGTTCTGGCGGGCGCTGACCCACTGGTTGGGCGGAATGGGGATCATTGTTCTGTCCCTGGCGATTCTGCCGATGCTCGGGGTCGGTGGCATGCAGCTGTTCAAGGCCGAGGTCCCCGGACCCACGGCCGATCGGCTGAAACCGCGCATCCAAGACACCGCCAAGATGCTCTGGGGGGTCTATTTTCTGCTCACCTCGGTGGAGACCATGTTGCTGATGTTCGGCGGGATGTCTTTCTTTGACGCCCTCTGTCATTCCTTTGCCACCCTCGCAACCGGCGGGTTTTCCACTCGCAACGCTTCGGTCGGGGCGTATAACAGCGGCTATATCGATGGTGTCATCACCCTGTTTATGATCTTGGCCGGGGTCAACTTCGCCTTGCATTTCCAGGTGCTGCGCGGGCGGGTGCGGGATTTCTTCGGCAGCGAAGAGTTGCGCGTCTATCTGGGCATCATTGTGGTGGCCACGGCGGTGGTCATGTATTTCAACTGGTCGGAAGATGTCTATCGCGGCCTGGTGGAAAACCTGCGTTATTCATCTTTCCAAGTGGCCTCGATTATCACCACGACCGGTTTTGGGACCGCCGATTTTGAACTCTGGCCGGTGGTGACCCAGTACATTCTGGTGCTGCTGATGTTTGTCGGCGGCTGTGCTGGTTCGACTGGTGGCGGTATGAAGGTCGCGCGGATTCTGTTGTTGTTCAAGCATGCCCAGGTCCAACTGTTCCGACTGATTCATCCGCGCGCGATCCGCCTGGTCAAGCTCGGTAATCGGCCGGTTGATAAAGAGGTCATGCAGTCGATTCTGGGTTTCTTCGCGCTGTTTATCAGTGTGTTTGTCGGCGGGTCATTGCTGGTAGCGGCCAGCGGCATGGATCTGGTCTCATCCGGGGCGGCAGTGATTGCCTGTCTTGGCAACATCGGACCCGGTATCGGTACTGTCGGCCCCATTGATAATTTTGCCCATGTGCCGGCCTTGGGCAAAACCGTGCTGATTGTCTGTATGCTGATGGGGCGTTTGGAACTGTTTACGGTGCTGGTTCTGTTCTTCCCGTCTTTCTGGCGTAAATAACGCCGCTTGACGCTACGAGGAGAATACCCGCTGCAGATTGGAATGAGGCTCTTCAAAAGGTGAAGGCCCCCATCGTCGCTATGAACGATGGGGGCCTCCCCCCTCCGGAACTATTCAATGAAGTCTAGTCGTGCAATCTTTATGACATGAAGTATAGCGATTCTTTCTGACAAAATTCTGAATAACCCCTGTTGTGTCCGGGAAAAAAAGAAAAATCCCGTTGCCAGGCTTTTTCCCTGATTGCCGGAGTGAGGGGGGAGCCCCTGTCGCGGTTAGCTAGTTTTGATCCGGAAACGGCCCTTTTCCCCTGTGGCGGTGTCAATCTGCGGGTTTTCTTGCCACAACGGAAAATTGCTCGTTTCCAATCTGAAAGCTTATGCGTTGGCATCCGGAAACTCCGGATGCCAACTAGCTGTCTTGAGCGATCATGATGAAACCGAGCTGCCTGCCGGTTACTCCCTGGTCACGCCGGTGAGAAAACAACAGTTCCGGGTGGCAGCAGGTGCATTCTGTAGCGATATCGATATGCTGGGGCGCCAGACCGAGCGCTTCCAACTGAAGCTGACAGCTTAAGGGCAGGTTAAGTTGCCAGTGGCCCAAGCTGGTTTCCTTGGAAATCTCTTTCCAGAATCCGGTTCCTTTGCGAAAAACGTCTCGCACCGGGCGGTCAACCTCATAGTTGTGGGCACCGATTCCCGGCCCGACTGCCGCCCTGAGTTCAGAGGCTGGGCAATCAAAATGGCTGGTCATGGTGTTGATGGTCTTGGCAATGATCCCGTTAGCCGCGCCGCGCCAGCCGGCATGAATGGCTGCGACCGCTTTGAGATCCTTGTGCCAGATCAGGATCGGCAGGCAGTCGGCGGTGAGGATGCCGATCATAATACCCGGTTGGTTGGTGACGATGGCGTCGACTTCCACTTTCAGGAAATGTGACAGATCCAGGTTCGGCTCGTCGATGAGCAGCAGGTCTTTGCCATGGATCTGTTTGACGGTCAGCAATTGGTGCGGACTCAGCCCGAAACTGCGGGTGAAGGTGGAGCGGTTGCCTTCGACATGGGCAATTGCATCGTCGGTTCCGAAGCCGAGGTTGAGAGAATTGTAGGGTGGACGACTGACCCCGCCATTGCGGGTGCTGAACCCGGCGACGAGCTGTGCGGGGATGGTTTTGGGCTGCAGGAAAGAAATCTTTCCTTGACGGACAAGTTTCATGACAACTCCATTGCTGCAAAAATAGTAAAACGCGGGCAATTTATGCCAAGGCGTTTTTCAGATCAAGGTAAGAAATAATCTCGTTGAGAGTGTCCGGTATTTCGCTCGAAAATTCCAGATATTTTCCTGTGGATGGGTGAATAAAGCCAAGAAGCCTTGCGTGCAGGGCCTGCCCCGGTAACTTCGCGACCAATCGGCTCAGTTCCTGGTTGCGGGGAAATTCCCGACCTCGCCGACCATAGAGGGGGTCCGCAACCAGCGGAAATCCGAGTTCGGAGAAATGAACCCGGATCTGATGAGTTCGGCCGGTTTCCAGAGTGAATTCGATCAGGCTCAGGCGGTCGTCCCGATAATCTTTCAGCACCGACCAGTGAGTGACCGCGCGGCGACCGTTTCTGGCTTTGCTGCTCATTTTTTTGCGTTGAACCGGATGGCGGCCGATGGGCTTGTCGACCTTCCCCGTAGTGGTTTCAGGGCAACCATGGACCAACGCCAGGTAGCGTCTGTTGATGGAGTGTTTTTTAAATTGGGCCGCCAGGTGCAGATGGCTACGGTCGTTTTTGGTGGCGACCATAACCCCGGAAGTGTCCTTGTCCAGCCGATGAACGATGCCGGGTCTTAATTCGCCGCCAATGCCGGCCAGATCCTGACAGTGATAAAGCAGGGCATTGACCAGGGTGCCGCCGGGATGCCCGGCGGCCGGGTGGACCACCATCCCGGCAGGTTTGTCGATGACGATCAGGTCATGATCTTCGTAAAGGATATCCAGCGGGATGTCCTCGGCGCGGGCCTCGCTCGGCTCCGGTTCGGGCAGGATGACCAGAACCGACTCGCCGCCTTTAAGTTTCCTGCTGGCTTTGGCCGGGGTTCCGTCGAGGGAAACCAGTTCGGTGTCGATCAGCTTCTTGATCTGGGAGCGGCTGATCTCCGGAAAACACTCGGCCAGGAATGTGTCCAGTCTTTCCGGTGGACGGTCTTCAGTAAAGAACAGTTTTCGGGATGAACTCATTTACCAGATCTGGCTTTCAATCTTTCCCGCCTGCTTGATCATGACATCGACGATGGCACGTTCATAGAGATGTTCACGATTTTTCATTTCCGGAGAGACACGGGAAAAAAAGTGCTCGCGACCTTCTTCGAGTTCCTCGTCCATCAGTTCGAAAATAGAATCACTCTTAATTCCTTCCGTGACCTTGTCGCGGTTGTAAAGGGCGATGTCGGACACAATGGCACGGGCTAAACGAAATGCGAGATCAGGGTTTTCCACCAGTCTTGCCATAAAAAGAATCCTCCGTCGATCAGTTCGGGCTATAGCCTGAATGTTTATTTGATCTTATTAACTTTTCTTCAAGATGGCAAGCTAAAATCTCATGAGAGCCAGGTTTTGAGAAAGTGTTAGCAATCAATAATAAGCTATGCTAAAGTTTTCCTCTCATAGCTGGCTGCCGTTAACTTGTTCTGGGTTTCGATGTTAAATCTATTTTTCTTGAATCGAGAATCTTGGCTGACGTGAGGGGGTAATGACAGGGAAGCGCATGAAGAAACACATCCTTTTTGTTGATGACGAACAGAGTTTGGCCCTGCTGGGGGCGGACCTGCTTGGAGATTATGGCTTCCAGGTGACCTGCGCCTATCATGGTCGGCAGGCGCTGGACGTCTTCACTGATCAGAGCGAGGCCTTTGATCTGGTGGTCACCGACGAATCGATGCCGGAAATGTCGGGTATCGAATTGGCTCAGGAACTGTTCCGGATTTCTCCGCAGACGCCGGTTATCCTCTGTTCCGGGCATATGCTGACCATGCAGGAAGAGGGGATTGACCGAACCAATATCATCAATGTTCTCGCCAAGACCGATGTCTGCTTGAAACTGCCGGAATTTCTGGACCAGCTGTTTGTCGACCGTTAAGTAAACCTCTCCCCATGCCCCTGCCCGGTTGCGGCGCAGCGGGTTGAATTGCCCTGCGGCTACGCTGCCGGTTAGCGCATGAAGGTGACGATCAACAGCATCAGTACCAAGATCATGATGATGATCGATAGCAGCGACAGGCCCGGCTTTTTTTCTTGCGGCGGGGCTTTTTCGAGGCGTCCGGCAACCGGGAACCTTTCCACCACAGCGCGTACATGGGGTGCGCTTTTGAGTTCTTGGGTCAGATCGCGTCCCGCCTGATGCAGGCCTTCATGGCGACCGTTCTGCCAATATGGGCTGGTGCTTACATCGTAGACGGTTCCGCTCACAGCAATATAGGCCGCCCGGCCGTCCTGGCCGTCATAGCGCGCCAACTCCTGTTCAGTCATGCGTCTCTCCCTGAAAAGTCTCCCTGGTTGGTTTCTCTCCGCAAACGGTTCTTTAGTATTAGTGTGGCGTCAATCTATGAACCAGCTTGCCATAACCCCAAAACGGTTCGTCTCCAATCTGAAAACTTGCCCGTTGCCCTCCGCTGTTTCCGGAAGACAGCGGGTTATGATTTAAAGTAAGTCTGGCGCTGCAGCTGAGATGAAAACTGTTTGAGAATCTGTTGTCTTTCGGCGACATTGATTTTGCCACCGCGAACCGCAAGTTCGATTTTCTCCCGAAAATTTTCGTAGAAGAACGCCGGGTTGTATTCCAACATGGCGAGAACTTCGCTGATGGTATCCCCCGACTGCTCCTTCATGACATCAAAACTGCCTTCTTCATTGATCCGCACACTGATCACATTGGTATCGCCGAACAGGTTGTGGAGGTCGCCAAGGGTTTCCTGATAGGCACCCATCAGAAATACCCCGAGGATATAGTCTTCCCCTTCTTGCAGGGGGTGAAGGGGCAGGGTCTGACTTTCCCCGGCGGAAAGAATAAAATGATCGAGTTTTCCGTCACAGTCACAGGTCAGGTCGGAGATGGTGCCGACCCGCTCGGGATATTCGTCAAGGCGATGAATCGGTGCAACCGGAAAGATCTGATCGATGGCCCAGGAATCCGGTAACGACTGGAAGACACTGAAGTTGCCGTAATAAATATCGGCCAGCAGGGTTGTCAGTGAGTCCAGGGCGGGGGAGGTCACTGCTTCGGTGCGGCTACGTTCCGCCAGGCTGCGAGCAATGGCCAGGAACAGATTTTCCGCCAGGGAGCGCTCGCGTAGCTGGATTTCCCCCTCCCGGAACAGTTCGCGAATCCGGTCCCGGTTGGCCAGCGCTTCGCGATAGCCGTCCTCCAGGTCAATGGTGGCAGCATCCAGACTGAGCTGGTATTGACGGGCGGTCAAGGGGTGACACCCCTGCGGGGCAACGTCGGGCAGGGTGAGGGGCTCGTAGCGCATCACATCCAGGATGTTGAACAGGAGCATGGTATTGTGGGCAACCGTTGCCCGCCCGGACTCGGTAACAATGATGGGATGAGCGACCCCGGTCGGAGCTAGCGTCTCCTGAATGGTGCGGACAATGCAAGTGCAGTAGTCGGCCAGATTGTAATTTCGGGAATGACTGTGTTTGCTCTGATTGCCGATATAATCGACAGCCAGGCCGCCGCCCAGGTCAAGATAGCGTAAAGGCACCCCTTCGCCGGCCAGATCGGCATAAAAGCGGCTGGCTTCACGCACGCCGTTGCGGATCTCTTGGATATCCGGAATCTGCGAACCGAGGTGGCAGTGGAGCAGTTGCAGGCAGTCGAGCATGTTCTCCCGGCGCAGGGTATCGACGGTGGCGATGAGCTGTGCTGTGCTAAGGCCGAAACTGCTGCGGTCGCCGCTGGTTTCGGTCCAGAGTCCGCCGACCTTGGCCGAGATCTTGATGCGCAGGCCGATCAGCGGGCGGATGCCAAGAGCACGGCTGCGGGCGATGATCAACGGCAGCTCGTTGGGGGATTCGATGACAAAGACGCAGCGATAACCAAGTTTGTTGGCCCAGAGCCCCAGATCGATGAATTCCCGGTCTTTATAGCCGTTGCAGATCAACAGCCCGTTTTCGTAAAGACTGGCCAGGCAAAGCAGCAGCTCCGGTTTGCTGCCAGCCTCCAGACCATGGCCGTAGCGGGAACCGAAGCGGACAATTTCTTCAATAACCGCGCTCTGCTGATTGACCTTGACCGGGAAGACCCCATTATAATGGTTCTGATAGCCGGCCTGGCTGATTGCGGACTGGAAGGTTTCATTGAGCAGGGCCAAGCGTGAATCGAGGAAATTTTCGATTCGGACCAACAGTGGGAGGGCATGGCCGCGGTCATTGGCCCCCTGCAGAATATCGGTCAGCGGGACCGCCACCTCCCCGGATGGAAACTGAACCCTGACCGTTATGCGGCCGTCCTCGGACACCGCAAAATGGTCCTGGCCCCAATGCTCGATGCCGTAGACCCGGGCGGCGTCGGCGGGGGTCCAGGTCGGTTTACTGGTGGCGTTCATTCGGCAATGTTGTCCCGGGCGAAGGTGGGCAGCATGAAGGCTCCCAGGTGCAGGTCCTCGTTGTAATAGCGGGTGGTAAAGCCCCGTTCGGCTGCGCGTTGGCGATCAAAATCCTTGACCGGGTGATATTTCTTGCTGGCAAAGGCAAAGCTCCAGAGTCCACTCGGATAGGTCGGAATAAAGGCTTGATACATTTCCACCACCGGGAATACTGCGCGCAGGTTGCCGAACATACTCTTCTGGATTTCAGCATGGTAAAAGGGGGATTCGCTCTGGGCGACCATGATGCCGTCTTCCTTGAGCGCTGCATGGACCAGGCGATAGAAGTCTTCTTCAAACAGTCCGACCGCCGGACCGATGGGATCGGTAGAGTCGACCAGGATGATATCGAATTCATTCTGGTGGGCGCGGATGTAGGCCAGCCCGTCGTCAACATGCAGCTTGACCCGCGGATTGGAACCATCGATTTCACAGGCCATCGACGGCAGGTATTCGATGGACTTGTCGATGACCAGCCCGTCGATTTCGCAGAGGACGGCCAGTTCAACTTCCGGGTGCTTCATGATTTCACGAATGCTGCCGCCGTCGCCGCCGCCGATAACGAGAACCTTTTTGGGGGCCGGGTGGGTAAACAGGGCCGGATGGGTGATCATGTCGTGATAAACAAACTCATCCCGTTCGGTGACCATGACCAGGCCGTCCAGAAGCATCATCTTGCCGTATTCAAGGGTCTCGACGATATCAAGTTGTTGAAATTCACTCTTGCCGGAAAACAGGGTCTTGGTGATCTTCATTGTGATGCCGACATTGTCACTGTGTTTTTCGGTATACCAGAGGTCCATATGCTTAAATCCTTGTTATTTTTCTGGAAACTAAATGACTATTCAAAGGGGTGGTGAAGCTGCCCCGCAACTGAATTATTCTCGCTGTTTCTAGTACCTGCGCAGGGGCAGGCTGTCAAGCCAAATTCCCCTGCTGACTGTTTCTGCTGGTGAATTTTCGGCCTTGCTGTGATAAACAAGACGGGGTTACCCTTGGTTACGAAAGTTTCTGCCAGATTCTCGGAGGGCAAGTCCGTACCAAACGGTAGCGCAGAATAAAAACTCCATCTACTATAACAAGAGATCATCGAAAGGATAACCCGTATGACGAATATCCGGAAAATCGGTTTTATCGGTGGTGGCAATATGGCCGAAGCCCTGATCAAAGGGTTGGTTGCTGGATCGTTCCCCGCCTCCCAGATTATGGCTTCGGAGCCGAGCGATGAACGACGCGACCACCTGGTCCAGACTTTCGGCATCGAATTGAGCGAAAATAACCTGGAACTGATGGAAAAATGTGACCTTATCGTGCTGGCTATCAAACCGCAGATTGTCACCGAGGTGTTGGAAGAGGTGGCCGGAGTCTATCGCGAAAACAAGCTGCTGGTCTCCATTCTGGCCGGGGTCACCTGCCGCACCATTGAAAAGTTCTTCCAGGGTGCACCGCGGGTGGTGCGGGTTATGCCCAATACGCCGGCCCTGGTCGGGGAGGCGGCCAGCGCCATTTGTCGCGGTCACCATGCCAGCCGTGAAGATCTGGGCGTGGTCCGCGAACTGTTGGAAACCGTGGGCCGGGTTCAGGTCATCGACGAGCGGCAGATGGACGCCGCAACCGGTCTGTCAGGCTCGGGGCCAGCCTATATTTATACCGTGATCGAAGCGCTGGCGGACGGCGGTGTTCGGGAAGGGCTGCGGCGTGATGTCGCCCACGCCCTGGCCGTACAGACCGTGGTCGGCGCCGCCCTGATGGTCCGTGAAACCGGGGAGCACCCGGCTATTCTCAGGGATCGGGTCTGTTCGCCCGGCGGCACCGCCATTACCGGGGTGAGCACCCTGGAGAAAAACGGCTTGCGGACCACGCTGATGGAAGCGGTCTCCGCGGCGGCTGGTCGTTCAAGGGAGCTTGGTAGCAACTGATGATTGATCAGTTCTGGACTTTTTTCGTCGCCATAACCTTGTTGACTCTGTTCCCGGGGGTCGATTCTTTGTTGGTGGTTCGAAACAGCAGCCGCGGCGGGCTGACTGACGGCCTGCTGACCAGTACCGGTATCTGCTGTGGATTGTTTGTCCATGCCTCGGTCTCTGCCCTCGGTATTTCCGCGTTGTTGCTCCATTCGGCGGTGGCCTTCGGCGTTCTTAAAATGATCGGCGGCGGTTATCTGCTCTGGCTCGGTTGCGGCAATCTGTGGCAGGCCTGGCGCGGCACCGAGGCAGCGCAGCCGGCACTTAAGGGCCTGCCGCCGAGAACCTTTTGCTGGTATCGGTCGCTGCGCGAAGGGTTTGTGTGTAATGTTTTTAATCCCAAAACATTACTTTTTTACATGGCCTTTTTGCCTCAGTTCATTAATCCGCAGCGGTCCGCCCTGGTCCAGTCGCTGTCTATGGCCGCGATTCATTTTGTCATTGCCATGATCTATCAGGGGGTGCTGGCTGCGTTGGCTTGCCGGATCAGCCGTTGGTTCAAAACCGGCCGTTGCCGACGCTGGATGGAGGGTACGGTCGGGCTGTTGTTGGTGACTTTTGGCGTCAGCTTTCTGCTGGAAAGGCGGGCATGACCAGCTTCGGGAACGCCCGTCGACCTGTTCTGGCTAAACTCCCCTGCCATTATGGCTGGGTCATTGTCGCTATGGCTTGCCTGACCGTGTTTTCCTGTCTGGGGCTGGCCCGCTTTGCCTTCGGCATGTTGCTGCCGGGGATGCAGGCCGGACTGGTCATGTCCTATGAGCAGATGGGCTATCTCGGCACGGCTAATTTTGTTGGTTATCTGCTCTCCGTGGCGCTGTTGCCGGCGCTGCTCAAACGTTTGCGCCCCCGCCTGACCATCGGCAGCGGATTGCTCATCATTGCCGTCACCATGGCCGCAATGGCGCAAGCCGTATCGTTCCAGGAATTGTTGGTGTTCTATGCCTTGACCGGTGCGGGCAGCGGGTTGGCCAACCTCGGCGCTATGGTCCTCATCGCCCACTGGTTCCGCCGCGACAAACGCGGTCAGGCGGCCGGGCTCATGGTTGTGGGAAGCGGGGCCGGGATTATTTTTTCCGGCCAGCTGATCCCCTGGTTGAATCGGCTTTACGGTGTTGCGGGGTGGCGTTACGGCTGGCTGCTGCTGGCCACTATTGTCTTCGGTGTTGTCGTCATCTGCGCTTTGCTGATCAGAAACGAACCGGCTGATCTCGGTCTCGAACCGGTCGGGCGTAAGCTCGCGGTCAGCGCCGCAGTGGTCGTGACAGATGTCCGCGCCGGCCGGGCCGTTGTCCTGCTCGGGTTGCTTTATCTTGCCTACGGCGCCACCTATTCGGTTTATGGAACCTTTGTTGTCACCAGTATGATTGAAGACTATGGCTTCAGTGGGGCCGCAGCTGGGCAGCTCTGGTCCTGGATAGGCTTTTTCAGTTTGTTTTCCGGGGTGTTGTTCGGCAGCCTGTCCGATTGGATCGGTCGCAAAGGCGGATTGATGGCGGTGTTCGCGGTGCAGACCTTGGGCTATCTGCTGGCTGGTAGCGGCGGCGGAACCGTGGCGCTGTTGGCTTCGGTTTTTTTGTTCGGCATTGCGGCCTGGGCCATCCCCGCCATTATGACCGCAGCCGTCGGCGATTATCTCGGCCTGGCCCGGGCGGCCTGGGGTTTTTCACTGATCACCTTCTTTTTCGCCGGTGGGCAGACCATTGGTCCGGCTGTCGCCGGGATCCTGGCCGAACATTACGGCAGCTTTGCCCCAGCCTTTTTGATGGCCGCAGCCATCACCGCCGGAGCTTTTCTGCTGACTCCGGCCCTGCCACAACCGGCCCGGCACTAAAGTTCAGCAGTCGGCCGGATAATGCCGGGCGACGATCGTCAGCAACTCGGCGTGGACCGCCGGACTGCCGCAGATCAGGATTCGATCCCGGTATGGGGAATAGGGCTCACCGCGCTGGTTGGTCGCCAGGCAGCCGGTTTCCGCCAGAAAAAGCCGCGCAGCGGCGACATCGTACGGTTGCAGATCACTCTCCCAAAATCCCTGCAGAAACCCCCTTGCCACATAACAGAGATCCAGAGCCGCCGAGCCGAACCGACGCAGCCCGCGACTTTGGTAGAGAACCTCTTCGGCGCACGGGAAAAACGCACCTTTCAGGTCTTCTGAGCGGTAGGGGAAACCGGTGCCGAGCAAGGCCTGGCGCAGGGGGAGGTCGGTCACCCGGGGGCAGTTGTCATTGTTATGCCTGAGCCCTGCGCCGCGGCAGGCGGCAAACCAGTCCGCCGAGGCCGGCCGCAACACCGCACCGAGCACAGCCTGCCCCTGTTCTTCCAGGGCCACGGAAATGGCAAACTGGTCGAGTCCGCTGAGGAAGTTGGTGGTTCCATCCAGGGGATCGATCACCCAGCGCAGTTGTTCGTTACCACTGGTCCCGGTTTCTTCGCCGTAGATCCCGGCCTCCGGCACCAGCTGTTGCAGCCCCTCAATCAATTGTTGCTCCGAACGGACGTCCACCGCAGAGACGAATTCCCGCGCCTCTTTTTCGGTTCCACCGCCGGGGGGAAGGGAGCGAAACGCCTGCAACTGGTCGCTGCCGACCTGCTGCATCAGCGTCATAACCTCAGTTAATAAACGTTGCTCGGTCATGGTCAAAGTAACTTGCCGCGGCTGCTGAAATAGCGGTTATATGGGTTGAACGAACGCCGGTACTGGCGAATGCCGATAATGACAATATTGATGATGCTGGCGATGGGCACGCCGATAATCATGCCGACGATGCCATACAGTTTACCACCCATGACGATGGCCAGGATCACCCAGAGCGGATGCAGGTTAGACACTTTGGAGATCAGGATCGGAATGAGGATGAAGTTGTCGAGAATGATCTGTGCGATCAGCACATAGACGCAGAATATCCACCAGAACTGGGCGCCCATGCCGAGGTCGACCAGGGCGATTACCAAGCCGGGGATCAGCCCGATAATCGGGCCGATATAGGGGACCAGGTTGGTAATCCCGGCGATGACTGCCAGGATCGGGGTGTAGCGGATGTCGGTCAGGGACAGACCCATCCAGACCACGATGCCGATGATCAGTGCTTCGATAATCCGGCCGCGGATGAAGTGGGCCAGCTGCCAGCTGACGTGGGCATAGATATCGAGGACCATTTCAAAGTAGCGGTTGGGGGTTAGCCCGATCAGGCTGCGCATGATACGGCGGCTGTCGCGGAGGAAAAAAAAGGAGAACAGTGGCACCAGCAACAGCAGACTGCCCAGGCGCATGGCCGAACGCGGAGTTTCCTGAATAATCCAGCCGAAAAAACTCTGTGAAGCAGAACGCATCCGTTCGGTAAAATCATAATTCTTGATAACGGGAAAATGTTCTTGGGTGTTCTGGAGCAGGCCGCTGGTATATTCGATGGCATGGCTGATATAGCGCGGGAAATCGGCCTTTAAGGCCTGCATCATTCCTTTCCAGTTGGGCGGGCCGATAATCGCCATGGCCAAGGCGATAACGGCGGAGACCAGCAGATAGACAATAAAAATGCTGCTGGTTCGGCCGATGTGCTCATTCTCAAAAAACTGCACCAGCGGATCGAGCATGAAGGAAACGATCAAGGAGAGTAGAATGGGTAAAAACAGACCGGTAGTGGCGGTTTTGAGCAGTCCGGTGATGGTGCTGGCCGAGGAATAAATGGCAATCCCCGATGCGATGGCCGTGGTCAGAACCAGGTAGAGCACCGCAACCTGGGCGCGATTGAAGTTCCCCTGGTCACTCATGTTTGCTGCTCTCTGCCGTCGGCTGATAGCGTTTTTTCAGCTCCTCGAGCTGGAGACTGCATTGCAGGAGTCGATCGCTGACAATTCGATTGAGACTGAGCAGAATTTTTCCAGCCGTAATCGGATGCCGGCGGACGGTTTCCTGAAAATCGGAGCGGAACAGTCCGACCAGCACAGTTGCTTCGACGGCACGGGCCGCTGCGCCACGCGGCCGGGACGCGGTCAAAGCGACTTCGCCGAAGAAATCGCCGGTTTCCAGAACGGCCTGTTCGGTTTCCTGGCCATGTTCGCTCTGGGTGAAAATCTGGACTTTGCCGGAACGGATGATATACATTCCGGAGCCGATGTCTGCCTGACTGAAGATCATTTCATCGGCTAGGTAATTGCGGATGTGGACGGTCTTCTCAAGAATTTTGAGTTCACGTTTGTCCAGCTTGTTGAAGACTGGTACAGTGCTGAGGAAATAACTCAGGGTCTGTTCATAACCGCTCATGCGGAAAATATTGTGCCAGAATGGGTTCACGCTGTAACCTTTGCAAGGAAAATAGCCTGAAAATCGGAGCCTGCGTGGATCTTTTCAGGATTCGGGAATTTGTTATTATACCAATATGTTTGCGCAGTGCCAGATAAAAAGCGGGCGCTTGCAACGGGGCTGATGCCACTTTTATTTGCATGATGACCATCGATCTCAAAACCTATCCTCAGGCTCCCGGCGTCTACCAGATGTTTGATCAGGACGGTCGGATTCTCTATGTCGGCAAGGCCAAACGGCTGCGGACCCGGCTGCGCAACTATTTTTCGCCGGGTGGCGACGGGCGTCAGCATATCCCCTTGCTGATGGAGAAGGTCTGCCGGATCGAGGTCATCGTCACTGACACCGAGAAAGAAGCCCTGCTGCTGGAAAACACCCTGATCAAACAGCATCGGCCGCGCTACAATATCGAATTGCGTGACGACAAGACCTATGTGTCGGTGCGTATCGATCTCAAGGAACCTTTTCCGTTGCTGCAGATCGTACGCCAGGTGAAAAATGACGGAGCCCAGTATTTCGGTCCCTATTCCTCAGCCGGCGCCATCCGCGAGACCCTGAAGGAGATTTACCGGATTTTCCCTTTGCGGCACGGTTCGCTGGAACGTTGTCGCAAGCGCGGCCGGCCCTGTCTGTTTCACCAGATCGGCCAGTGCAGTGCGCCTTGCCACGGGTTGATCAGCCCAGAGGAGTACCACAAACTGGTGGAAGGGGTGATCCAGCTCCTTGAAGGACGGGAATCCGAGGTGATCGAACGGCTGCGCGAGCGGATGCAGGCTGCTTCCATGGGACTGCGCTTTGAAGAGGCCGCACGCTTGCGGGATCAGATCCGTTCCATCGAGAAGAGTGTCGAGAAACAGAAGGTGACGGAATACGGCGGCGGCAATCAGGATGTTATCGGCCTGCATCGGGATGGCGGAGAGGTGGAACTGGCGCTGCTGTTCATCCGCCAGGGGAAGCTCATCGGCCGCCGGACCTTCCTCCTCGAATGGAAGCTCGACCTACCGGAACTGCTGAACGGGTTTCTGCAGGAATATTATTCGCGCGAAGTCATCATGCCGGATCAGCTGCTGTTGCCGTTCCCTCTTGAGTCGAGTGCCCTGCTGAGTGAGTGGCTGAGTGAAAAGCGCGGGCGCAGGGTGCAGTTGATAGCACCGCAGCGCGGCGAAAAAAAACGCCTCTGTCTGCTCGCCGAGCGCAACGCCACCGAAGCCTACCGGCAGCGGGGCAAGCGCCAGCAGGCCAGGGACGAGGTTCTCAAGGATCTGGCCCTTAAGTTTCAGCTGGCGGCGCCGCCGCAACGGATCGAGTGTTTTGATATCTCCAACGTCCAGGGGCATCTCTCTGTCGGCAGCATGGTGGTTCTGGTTGACGGGGAGGCGGCTCCTGCCGAGTATCGGCGTTTCCGCATCAAGACCGTGGTCGGAGCAGATGATTACGCCTCCCTTTACGAAGTCCTCAAGCGTCGTCTGCAGCGTGGGATTGATGAGGACAAACTGCCGGACATGATTCTGATCGACGGCGGCAAGGGGCAGCTCGGGGTGTTGACCACGGTGCTGCAGGAATTCAACCTGAGCGGTCGCATCGGGGCGGTGGGGATCGCCAAAAGCCGGGTAGTTGCCAATGTCAAAGGGAAGGTGGTGGAGCGCAGCGAAGAGCGCTTTTTCCTGCCCGGGCGCAAGAACCCGGTCAATTTCAGGCAGGGCGCAGCCGGCTTGTTTCTGCTGGAGCGATTGCGTGACGAAGCCCACCGTTTTGCCATCACTTATCATCGCAAGTTGCGCAGCAAGGCGAACCTGCGCTCGTCTCTGGAAGATATCCCGGGGGTCGGTCCAGCACGGCGCAAAGCGCTGCTGAACTATTTCGGCAGTCTGAAGAAGCTCCGCGCTGCATCCCTGGCCGAACTGGAACAGATGCCGGGGCTGCGGGCAGTCTGGCCCAGGCTATTTTTCAGTCCCTGCGGGGTGGTGCTGCCGAAGAATCCCCGTGAAGCTGGTAGTGAAAATGACAAGGCCCGCTTTCACTCCCTGAAAGCGGGCCTCGCGATCGGCCGAAACGGATCAGAAACGGCCGAATTCGGTATCGTCCAGAGCAATGACTCTGGGTGGGTTTGTCCTGTTGAGACCGCCCCAACTATCATTCTGCTGTGGGCTGGGTTGCGGAGCCGGGCGAAGCGGTCGCGCAACCGGCTTCTGGGAGGTCGCGGAAGCGGGCGGGTTTTTCAGCCGAAAGTGGCTGAGCATGTTGAGCAATTCCTCCGCCTGACTCGATAACTCCTCGGCCGCTGCTGCACTTTCTTCGGCTGTTGCTGTATTTTGCTGGATCCCCTGATCAATTTGCCCCAGACCTTCGTTGATTTGGCCGATTCCTTGTGCCTGCTCATTTGAGGATGCGGCAATTTCTTCGGCCAACTCAGAGACTTTGACAACGCTGCTGTAAATTTTCTCAAGTGCGGTTGCCGTTTGGTTGGCAATCTCTGCCCCGTTCGCTGTTTTGTCGACCGACCCAGCGATAAGTTCTGCCGTTTCCGAGGCCGCTTTGGCACTGCGCGCCGCCAGGTTGCGAACCTCCTCAGCGACAACGGCAAAGCCTTTGCCGTGTTGTCCGGCGCGAGCCGCCTCGACCGCAGCATTAAGCGCCAATAAATTGGTTTGAAAGGCAATCTCATCAATCACTTTTAGTATCTTGTTGATACTCTGGCTGGCATTGCTGATTTCAGCCATGGCGGCCACCATATCCTGCATTTTTGTGTTACCTTCTTCCGCAACCTGCCTCGCTTCCATGGAGAGTTGGTTGACCTGGGTAGCGTTTTCAGCATTCAACCTGGTCTGACTTGAAAGTTCGCTGAGAGAACTGGTTATCTCTTCCAGGGACGCAGCCGATTCAGTGGTTCCCTGAGAAAGAGACTGGCTGGCATCGGCAACTTGGCCGCTGGCCGAGTTGATTTGTTGGGCTGAACTTTGAATGATCCCCATGGTTTCATTGAGATTGTCGCTGACCTTTTTCAAGGCTACCTGCGGCCCGTCAAGCTCGTCCCGGGGAACCGAAGAGAAGGTGATATCCCCATTGGCGAGCCGGTCAAGCATCGGCAGGATGACAGTATCAAAGTTCTCGGCCAAGCGGTCCATGGCTGAGCCCAATTTGCCTATTTCATCCTTACGATTGAGCGACAGCCGTCGCTGGTAGCGGCCATTTTCAATGTCTTCGATCATTTCCACGGTTAACGCCATGGGTCGGGAAATCGACCGCGCCAGCAAATAAATAAACAGAATTGAAATCAGCAGGCAAAGCGTGATGGCAGACAAGATCGAATAAAAGACTTTATTGATCTGGACCACAACATCATCGACATAAACACCCGCACCGATGATCCAATCCCATTGCGGATGCCTTTTGACGAAGGATATTTTCGGCTGTGGTTGATCGTGACCCGGTTTGTTCCATTGATATCGAACTAATCCAGCACCTGTCTTTTGGGTCGCTTTAACCATTTCAACAAACAATTTGACCCCATCAGGGTCCATGATGTTCGAGAGATCTTGCCCCTCGAGTTTGGGGCTGGTCGGATGCATCATCATTTTGGGGCTGGAGTCGGTGATCCAAAAGTAATCGTCTCCTTCGAAGCGCAGATTTCTGACCGTCTCTTTCGCTTGCTGCTGAGCTTCCTGTGTGGACAAGGTCCCGTCAACGACCAACTTGCTGTAGTGGTCAATGATCCCCCATGCCGTTTCCACAGCTGCTGCCAATTTTTTTTCCACTGACCCATAAATCTGTTGCCGATAATCGGTATAAAGCCAAATTAAACTTGCCACAAATAAAAGAGCAGTGACCGCCGAAACAAGATAGATTTTTTTGCCGATATTGAGATTGTTGAAAAATTTCATTAAAGTGTTTCCTCTTGAGTTCAGCGGGTTTCTCCGCTGATCCCCCGTCCGGCATGAAAATGAAAGTAAAAACCAATCGTTAAAAAACTATTCACGGATTCGGCAGCCGCTGATTGCCTGCAATATCCCTAAATGCTGAGCGACAGCAACGTTTGCTTGTCGTCGGTTTCCGTCGTGCCTTTTGTTAACTGTAATTTGATGCACTTCAGCATGTTTTCCGGGTGACAAATTGCTATTCTCCGGTCCGTGATCGGTGGCCGGTATTGCCCGCCGCGAAGGACAAAGATGATGGGTAGAGCTGATGCTGTTGTGACTTCATCAAAAAGGTCCTTTCGGCCCGTCAAGTTGGGCCATGAATTCAATAACAACAAATCAAATCTGGTGGTTTTAAGAGAATCAGTGGCGAGCCAGTTCAAAAGCTCATCCGTAGAATCTGCCAGCGTGCATCTGATATCGGCAACTTTTAGAAGGAATTTGATATGCGGAGCATTGTTCTTATCGGGTTCGTATACCAGGATGTTCATCATAAGGGACTCCTTGTTTTGCAATGGCTGTCCAATTAGATGAGCATAAACGATGCCAATGCTGTGTGTTTTTGTAACATTTTGATTTTATTTAAATAATTTGAAGGTTGCTGATTTCTGACCTGTTCCGGGGTGTGCAAGTTATGTTTAGGTAGGGCTGGTAGAAAGAGGGATATGGCTGCAATTCAAGGGGGTTACCTGTTTTGCAAGGTCTCTTGCATCTGCAATAAAAGTTGCAGATTGTTGGCTGCTCGCCAAAGGAATTGTTCACGCCGCGAAGTTGGGAAGAGTGAAATAGTTTTCATCCGGAAACGGCCCTTTTCCGCCGTGGCGGTGTTAATCTGCGGGCTTATTTGTGCGGCGTAAAGAAGAACTACGCCTCCGCATAATCCCTTGATTTCCTTGCCACAACGAAAAATTACTCGTTTCCAATCTGAAAACTTTATGCGTTGGCGTCCAGAGTTTCCGGACGCCAACGAAATAGGATTGAGAATAAAGCAAAACAAGGCTTCCGGATGGGGGCTCCGGAAGCCTTGGCGGATAAACAGGATGCTTTGAAAAGGATTACTCCATGGTAACTTCGGCGTTTTCCATGATCAAGTTGTACTTGTAACCGTAACCGAAGTCCTTGTCCAAAGTCACCGGCCCTTTGACGGTCACGGTATCGCCGACTTTAACTTCGGTCTTGCTGGTGACAGTCAAATCATTGGTCCCGGCGGCTTTGTCACCGCTGCCATCTTGAACGTGAATCCAGTTGGTGCCCATGATCTGCGGAGAAAACTTGACCACTTTGCCACGCAGGGTGATGCTTTTGTCCGCCAGATCAGCTTTGCCGGCATAGATTTCGCCAACGGTCATGCCGTCTGCAGGTTTAACGATATCTGAAAAATTGATATCGTCCGGTGTCGGAGCTCCGCCGATAGCAGGATGGCCTTCCGGAATTTTTGCATTGCTGGCCGTTTGCGGCATGGTCGGGCTGCTGGCGTTGAGGATCGATTCAACGAAATAGACCACCGGGAAATCGCGATTCAGGGACTGGCTGTGATAATTGTTCATGGCCATCCCTTGGGGAACGATGACCTGATCGCCGACCTTGACGGCAAACTTTGGTGCAGCAGCCCAGATTTTCTCTTGACCACTGTCGACCTGAACATAGGTATAACCGCCGGCATCCATGGTTTCCGTAACGGTTCCGGAGGTTCCGCTCGGTTTGGCAGCAGGAGCGGCAGAAGGTTGAGTCGGTGTTGAAGGTTGGGTCGGTGCTGCTGCGGGTGCTTCAGCGGTTTGAGCTTCTTCTTTGTTGCATGCTCCCAAAAACAGTAGGACAGTTCCGGCGAATAACAGAATGGTAAGTTTTTTCACGAACATCCTCCAACGCAAATTAGTGTTATGAACGAACTCGGCGCAAGATAGCACAGGCTTGAATCTACAGACAAGCGGAGAACCCGAGAACTCAAATTTCTGCGGGATTGCACAGATTGCGTCCGTATAGATGAGAAGCGTGGTTGAGACGCTCGGCAATGGCCGGGGTCAATTCTTCACTACGGTAACGCCATTGCCAATTGTTCTCTGCGGTCCCGGGGGTGTTCATGCGGTGTTCCTCAGCTAACGACAGGATATCCTGCAGCGGGATGATGGCTAGGCTGGCAACACTGGCCAGCGCGGTCTGCACCAGCAGCCAGGGCATTTGGGCCTGCTCCTGCAGGAGATAGTCGGCGATCCGCTGGCGCGCGGCCGGTTCCAGATGATCCCACCAGCCGAGGCTGGTGTTGTTGTCATGCGTACCGGTGTAGATGACCGAATTCGGAACGTGGTTGTGAGGCAAATAAGGGTTGTTGGCATCGGAGTCAAAGGCAAACTGCAGAATTTTCATGCCGGGAAATTCGAACTGATCACGTAACTGTTCGACATCCGGGGTGATAATGCCGAGATCCTCGGCAACGATCGGCAGTTTTCCCTGGGTGTTGTGCAGGGTGCTGAACAATTGTCGGCCGGGGGTTTCGACCCAGTAGCCGTGTTCGGCTGTGGGTTGGTCCGCGGGGATGGTCCAGCAGGCGGAAAAACCGCGGAAATGGTCGACTCTGACCAGGTCGAACAAGCTGAAGTTCCACTGGAAGCGGGACAGCCACCAGGCATAGCCGTCGGCGGCCATTTTCTCCCAGTTATAGAGCGGGTTTCCCCAGCGTTGGCCGGTTTTGCTGAAATAATCGGGGGGGACTCCGGCAACGACGGTGGGCCGGTCATTCTCATCCAATAGATACTGCTCGCGATGGGCCCAGAGGTCGGCGGAGTTTTCGGCGACAAAAATGGGCAGGTCGCCATAAATATAGACGCCTTTGCTGTTGGCGTATTGTTTCAGCGCGAACCATTGCTCAAAGAAGACGAACTGGAGGTACTGCTGCTCAAAGATAGCCTCTTGCAGGCGCGCGGATTCCTGGTGCAGGGCCGTTGCCTCGCGCTGGCGGAGTGGCTGTGGCCAGTCTTGCCAGGGGGCAAAATTGCGCTCGCGGCGGATGGCCTCAAAAAGTGCGTAATCCTCCAACCACCAGCTTTGCCGGGCACAGAAATCAGCAAAAGCCTGGCGGCGTTGGGCGGTGGCCCCGGTTTTGAAATTCCGGCTGGCCTGCTGCAATAACGGCAGCTGCTGTTTAACCGCCGTATCGTAGTCGGCGCTGGTGAACTCGCTGTGCACCTCCTGCGCAAAGGTTTGGTCGAGGTCCCCGGCTTCCGCCAGTCGTTCCAGGTTGATGAGAAGCGGGTTGCCGGCAAAAGCTGAAAAGGAACTGTAGGGACAATTGCCGAAGCCGGTCGGGCCAAGAGGCAGCAATTGCCAGACTGATTGGCCAGCGGCAATGAGAAAGTCTATGAATTGATAGGCTTCCCGGCCCAAGGAACCGATGGCCTGGGAGCCGGGGAGCGAAGTCGGATGAAGCAGGATACCGCTGCGACGTTGGCTGAGCATGAATTTCTTCCTGTCCTGGCGTAAATCGTGTTGAAGCGGAGAATATCAGTTCCCTGAGCAGGCTGTTTGAGAAAGTCCGCCCCGGGACGGTTTCAGGCAGGACTGGAAAAATGCGTTTTTCCCGACCTCACCCAGGCAATGACTTGGCAAACCCCCATCCTCTGGAGTGCAACCATTCCAGGGCGGGGCAAGCTGTTGTGCAACAGCCCGCCTGATTACGGAGTGATAACCCGGGCTGCTTTGCTTTGGGCTTCGACCATCTCATACATGTTGGTGACCCGACCGACTTTGAGCTGTTCCTTCTTCTGATAAAAATCGAGACAGAGTCCGCAACTGGCCAGGTCAACGCCTTTATCGGCAAGTTTTTTAAGGGCTTCCAGGGTTTCCGACTCGGTGGTGGTCAGCTGAATGGCGCTGTTGACAAACAGCACCAGGTCCGGCAATGGGTCCATTTCGAGCAGGGTCATGAGGAAATTCTTCATGAGTACTCTCCCGAATTCATCAGCACCACTGCCCATGCGGTCGCTGCCGCAGTAAATGACAGTTTTACCGTTTTGCGGGACGGTAACCGCGGCTTCCACCTGCGGTTCGACAGCTGCGGTCGGGGTGAGAGTCAGACAAAATCCCTCTGTGGCGGTTTCTGCGCTGGCCTGATAGCCCATTTTTTCAGCCAGGCGGGAAACATTGTCGCGACCGGCTTGATCGCCGACCAGTACCTCCAGGGAAATTCCCGGGTGGGCAAGGATCTGTTTGCGGGTCTCAATGACCGGGTAGGGGCATTTTTGCTGACTGTAGTCGAGTTTGATCATTTGGTTGTCCTTCGGTAGTTACTGTCTTCAGGTGAAAGGCTCTGCCTATTCACTCTAGAACATCACCCCCGAGAATTCAATCGGTCGGGTAATATTTACCGATAATGGTTTGCAGAAGAAAACTTTTCCTCGCGGGCTCAGAGCCGATGAAAATTCTATTGAAGCAATTTCTTTTCATGGGTATATTAGGATAGCTAATAGGTCTTTTTCTTTATATTTGGATTTTCGAATGGACACCCGCTACCTGAAAACCCTGGTGACCGTGGTCGAGACGGGCAGTTTTTCCAAAGCCGCCAAGAGCTTGCACCTGACTCAATCGGCTGTGTCCCAACGCATCAAATACCTCGAGGACGCCTTCGGCTATGTTTTGCTGGAGCGTTCCGGGGGGGCGTTGCGGGTGACGTCGCCCGGCGGGATCGTGCTGGAAGAAGCCCGCCGTATGCTCGATATCGAAGCGTCCATGCTGCGCAAGCTGAAACGCATCAAGGAGCGCCAGAAGGTCTCCTTTTGCTGTACGCCGACCTTCGGCACCGTCTATCTGCCCGGAGTTTTGAACCGCTTTATGCTGGAAAGCGGTTCTCCGGCGGACTTGAAATTCTTGCTGCACAGCCCCGACCAGGCCCTGGAAGGGATCATGCACCAGGAGTTTGATATCGCCATTGTCGAACATTGCGAAGGGGCGGATCTGAGCCTTTTCAAGACCTATCCTTTACCCCAGGATGAACTGGTCTTTGTCAGTGCTCCCAAGCTGGGGCTGCCCGCCCCTGAAATCGACCTGGACCTGCTCTTCGGAATGTGCCTGTTTGCCCGTAAGGAAGGCTGCAGTTCCCGGCAGTTGATCACCCGGGGCTTGACTGAGCGTGGCAGAAAACTCGATGATTTTTCCGGAGTTATCACCTCCGACGATCTACGCCTGACCTGCCAGACCATCCTCTCCGGCGGGGGTATTTCCTTTTTATCTAAAAGTCTGGTCTGTGAGTACCTGCAAACCGGGCAGATGATTGCCCACTACGTCAAGGATTTTCCACAAACGCGCAAACGCACTATCGTGCTTGAAAAAGGCCGCGAGGAAGAGCCGTTGCTGCAGGATTTCGTGCGGTGTATTTTTAATGTCATGGATGTTCCCTCGCCGTTCTAAGTCAAAATTTACCTGGATATCGACCCTTTCCCCGTTCCGCAAACCCGCCTCCCAAACCCGAGCTTACTCTGCCGATAAGGCTTTTTTTTCCAGTTTAGAGCGCCAACCGGTTGGTCGATTCTGTACCTTGACCGGCGAAATTTTCCACCTGAGGTTGACAAGTCAGAAAAAAACACCTAGTTTGGTCCTACCATTTTTGCGAAATTTTGTTTTTTTTTGGTAAAAATCCCATAGAGAGCCAGTAATGGTAGGACCAATGGAGTTTGTATGGATGATAAATATTTATTCAGCCCGGCCCAGGTCGGTCGCGCCGGCGAAGATGTCGCCTTGCAGATCGAAGCTGCCATCCTCGGTGAAAAAATCCTCCCCGGTGAGAGCCTGCCCAGTGAGCGTGAGTTGCAAGCTCAGTTTCAGACCGGCCGTGGGGTCATTAGAGAGGCGATTCGGGCGCTGAAGCAGAAGGGCCTGATCGAGATTCGCAAAGGCGCCCGTGGGGGGGCTTACGTGAAGAAGATCGAAGTGGCTAATGTCAGTGAGTCGCTGGCCTTGTTTCTCAAACAGAACCATATCGGCACCGCACATATCGCCGAATTTCGGGAAAGTCTGGATCGCACGATCACGATGCTGGCCATTGCCCGCGGCAGTGCCGGGGACAAGCAGCAACTGGTTGACAAAACCGAACAGTTGAGGGAATTCATCGAAGCTTCGCACCCTGCTATGGAACTGCTGGGGGAGATCGACCGTGAACTCAATATTCGGCTCGCCAGGATGACCGGCAACCCGATTTTCGAGTGGATCATGAGCGCGTTGCAGCTCGGTTTCAGCTCTCATGACTATGCTCTTTATGACGACCTGGAATTCCGCCGGAAAACCATTCTCAACTGGTGTGAAACCGCACATCACATCGCTGCCAACGAACCGCTTCGAGCCCTGGCATCGGTAGGGGCACACTATGCCCTGCTGCGCGACTGTGTCGAAGTGCATCACGGACGGCAGCCCAAGGGCTCGAAATTAATCGACGCTATTTACCCCGCGACAGATTAACCCCGGGCGCCGGGGAGGGAGAGGACCGGTCACCACCAAACGGAGAACCCTCAAGGATCTCCACATGTTTAAAAGTAAAGGTAGGGAGCAACAGATGAAGAATGCAACATATGATTACATTATTGTCGGCGGCGGATCCGCCGGAAGTGTCCTGGCTAATCGGCTGAGCGCCAATCCGAATACGCGAGTACTGGTTCTGGAAGCGGGTAAGCCGGATTACCGGCTTGATTTCCGCATCCATATGCCGGCCGCGCTGACTTATCTGCTGACCGACAAGACCTATAACTGGCTCTACGAGTCGGCCCCCGAGCCTCACATGCACAATCGCCGCATTGCTCAGCCGCGGGGCAAAGTCCTCGGCGGTTCCAGCTGCATCAACGGTATGATCTATATCCGTGGCAATGCCCTGGATTATGAAAAATGGGGAGCTATCGAAGGATTGGAAAACTGGGATTACGCCCACTGTTTGCCCTATTTCCGCAAATTCGAAACCCGCTTGCAGGGGGCCGATGCTTATCACGGCTCCAACGGCCCTCTCAACATCTCCACCCCGGAATGCGACAATCCGCTGTTTAAAGCCTTTTTCGAGGCCGTGCAGCAGGCCGGTTATCCGTTGACCGAAGACGTTAACGGTTTTCAGCAGGAAGGGTTCGGCAAGTTCGATCAGAATATTTACCGGGGCAGACGCCACAATGCCGCGCGGGCCTATGTCCATCCGGTCAAAAACCGGGCCAACCTCCAGGTCCAGTGTCATGCCTTGGGCAGCAAGGTGCTGTTTGACGGCAAGAAGGCGATCGGGGTCGAATATAAAAAGGGGAACAGTCTCTGCCGCGCCTATGGCGGCGAGGTGATCTGTTGCGGTGGTGCCATCAATTCTCCACAGTTGTTGCAACTGTCCGGAATCGGTAACGGCGCCGAGTTGAGGGACTTGGGCATCGACGTGGTGGCGGACCTGCCCGGGGTCGGCCAGAACCTCCAGGATCACCTGGAACTCTATGTCCAATACGCCTGCACCCAGCCGGTCAGCATGTACCCGGCCCTGAAGTGGTACAATCAACCGAAGATCGGTTTCGACTGGCTGTTCCGGCGCAAAGGGGATGCTGCCACCAATCACTTCGAAGCCGGTGGCTTTATTCGCGGCAACGACCGGGTGGCTTATCCGAATCTGCAGTTTCACTTTTTGCCCATCGCCATTCGCTACGACGGTTCGGCGCCAGCCCAGGGGCACGGCTTCCAGTTGCATGTCGGGCCGATGAATTCTGATGTACGCGGTCACGTCAAAATCAAGTCAACCCAGCCGTCCCAGTATCCGGAAATCTTCTTCAACTACCTGTCCACCGAACAGGAACGGCGGGAATGGGTTGAGGCGATTCGCTGCTCGCGTGACATCATCAATCAGCCGGCCTTCGATCACCTGCGCGGTGCGGAACTGGCCCCCGGGGCTAAGGTCGAGACCGATGAGGATATTCTCGATTTCGTTGCCCGCGAAGGAGAGAGTGCCTACCATCCAAGCTGTACCTGCAAAATGGGGGTGGATGAGATGGCGGTCGTCGATCCGGAGCTCCGCGTACACGGCGTCGAAAACCTGCGGGTGGTCGATGCTTCGATTTTTCCGTCCATCACCAACGGCAACATCTATGCCCCGGTGATGATGGTTGCCGAAAAGGCTGCCGACCTGATTCTTGGCAATACCCCGGAAGCTCCTTCTGCCGCAGGGTTCTATACGCATCAGCGCGAGGGAGCGACTCATGACTGAACTCAAGCGCATGTATATCGGTGGCGCCTGGGTGGCCGCGGCTTCCGGTCAAACCCGGCAGATTATCAACCCGGCCAACCAGGAGGTCATCGCAACGGTGGCGGAAGGCGACCGGCGCGATGCCATTGCGGCCATTGCGGCTGCGCGGCAGGCCTTTGATCTCACGGACTGGCCCACGCGGCCGGCGGTGGAACGGGCCGCCCTGCTGGCACGGCTGGCGGACCTGATCGAAGCTGAGAGAGAGCAGCTTGCCACCCTGGAGAGCCTCGATACCGGCAAGACGTTGGAAGAAAGTCGCTGGGACATGGACGATATCGCCGGGATTTTCCGCTATTTCGCCGGTCTTGCAGACAAGGACGGCGGCGAGGTGATCAGTTCACCGTTGCCGGCTACGGAGAGCCTGCTGGTGCGCGAACCGGTCGGGGTCTGCGGGCAAATATCGCCCTGGAATTATCCGCTGTTGCAGGCCGCCTGGAAGCTTGCACCGGCTTTGGCCGCTGGCTGCACCGTGGTGGTCAAACCGAGTGAGATTACTCCCTTGACCACCCTGCGGGTCACCGAGTTGGCCATTACGGCGGGCTTCCCGCCGGGAGTGATCAATACGGTGCTCGGACCCGGCGCAACGGTGGGCGCCGAACTGGCCGAGCATCATGATGTCGATCTGATCTCCTTTACCGGCGGGATTGCCACCGGCAAGAAGATCATTCAAGCCGCCAGTGGCAATGTCAAAAAAATCTGCCTGGAACTGGGCGGTAAAAATCCCAACATCATCTTTGCTGATGCCGACCTTGAGATAGCCGTCGACCAGGCGCTGAACGGGGTCTTTTTCCATGCCGGCCAGATCTGTTCGGCCGGGGCCCGGTTGATGGTGGAGGAGCCTGTTCACGACGAGTTTGTGACCCGCCTCAAGGCGCGGATGGCCAACATCAAAATCGGTGACGGCTTTGCCGAGCAGACCCAGATGGGGCCGCTGATTTCGGCGGAACACCGTGCCAAGGTGGAGGGCTATGTCGCCATCGGTCTGGCCGAAGGCGCGCAGCTGGAGTTGGGTGGCAAGCGTCCGGAGGATGCGGAACTGCAAGCTGGTTTTTTCTACGCCCCGACTCTGTTCAGCGGTTGTCGCAACGATATGCGCATTGTCCAGGAGGAAGTGTTCGGGCCGGTCATCACGGTCGAGTCCTTCCGCAGCGAAGCCGAAGCCGTGGAACGCGCCAACAGCACCATTTACGGCCTGGCCGCGGGATTCTGGACGAGCGATGCCGGGCGGATGCAGCGGGTAGCAAAGGCCCTGCGTTTCGGCACAGTCTGGATCAACGACTTCAATGTCTATTTCACCCAGGCGCCCTGGGGCGGCTTTAAACAGTCGGGACTCGGCCGTGAGCTCGGTCGGCTCGGCCTGGAAGAGTATACCGAAGTGAAGCATATTTTCCGGAATCAGCGGCCCGCGGCTATGAACTGGTTCGGAAGCTGACCAACTGTCCGGATTTTCCGGACTGCAATTTCAATTGAATGGAGGATGTCATGTGTCACCCGTCTCTTAAGAGACTCATTGTTTTGTTTGCTGCTATCTCCCTGTCCCTGTCGGGAACAGCCCTGGCCGCAGAGCAGATTAGCTTTGCCAATGTCAGCTGGACGGGCGTCACCGTGAAAACCGAACTGGGTAAGCTGGTACTGAAAAGCCTCGGCTATAAAGTCAAGAGCAGCAATCTTTCCGTTCCCATCGCTTACCAGGCCATGGATTCCGGAGACGCTGATATTTTCCTCGGCAACTGGATGCCGTCCATGGAGACAATTTCCAACAAATTCTTCAAACGGGGAACCGTTGAGCAACTGGTGGTCAATATGCAAGGCGCCAAATATACCCTGGCGGTTCCTTCCTATGTGGCGGCCGGTGGGCTGAAGGATTTTGCCGATATCGCCAAATTTGCCAATAAGCTCGACCATAAGATTTATGGAATCGAGGCGGGTAACGACGGCAACCAGATCATTCAACATATGATCGATGAGGATATGTTCGGCCTCGGCGATTTCAAGGTGGTTGCGACCAGTGAGCCGATCATGCTGACCGAAGTGCAGAATTTTGTGCGCGAAGGAAAGTGGATCGTATTTCTGGGTTGGTCACCCCACTATATGAATCAGCTCATCGATATGACTTACCTGACTGGCAGTACCGCAGAGACTTTTGGCAAGAATAATGGAACCGCGACCGTTTATACGAATGTCCGTAAAGGATTTGCCGAGGGCCATCCGAATGTGACCAGGTTTTTGAAAAACTTTGTCTTTCCCATTGACATGATGAATGAAATTTCCCAACTGCTCCATGATGACCACGGTTTGAATCATGCTTCAGCCGGGTTGGTCTGGGTTAAGCAGCATCCAGACGTTTATCGCGGTTGGCTACAAGGGGTCACCACCAGTGACGGCCAACCGGGCCTGCCTGCCTTGGAAAAATATCTGCAAGAGCATTAACCTGGCGCAAACAGCAGCGGGGCGGCCAGAGAAAAACCGGGTCGTCCCGCCGGGCTGACTGTTTAACCTTGGGCGCAAAGCGTGCTCAGCTGTGCAGCTCAACGACGGTTTCAATGTGAGCGGTTTGCGGGAACATATCGACCGGCTGGATCCTTTTGATTCGGAAGCCGTGGGCTGTTAGAAAACGCAGATCGCGGGCCAGCGTGTCGGGATCGCAGGAGACGTAAATCAGTTTCGGCGGTTTGACCTGGCAGATGGCCCGCAGTAACTCCTCCGTACAACCTTTGCGCGGTGGGTTGACGGTGACCAGGGTTGGCTGGCGCACGCCACCGGTCAGCTTCTGAAACTCAAGGGCGGCATCGCCGGCATAGAACCGGCAATGGGCCATGCTGTTCAGCCGGGCATTCTCTTCCGCATTCCGCACCGCTTCCGCAACAAATTCGATACCGTCAACCTGTCCGGCATCCTGCCCCAGATGCAGGGCGATTCCGCCGATACCACAAAACAGATCGATGGCATAATCCTGGCGGGTCAACCCGGCCCACTCGCGGACCATGGCATAAAGCCTCGCAGCCTGGCGGGTATTGACCTGAAAAAACGCCTCAGGAGCGATTCGCAGCCGGATATCGCCAACCTGTTCGATGAGGTCGGGCATGCCATGCATCTGGTAAGTCTCGGTCCCGAGAATGACATTGCCGGTCGAACTGTTGACGTTCTGGTGGATGCCGATGACTTCAGGAGCTCTGCGGGTCAGCCATTTGCCGAGCTTGGGCACTTGCTGAAGGTCGCGATGACTGCAGACAAAGGTGACTAGGGCCTTGTTGCCCGTCGGGCTGACCCGGATGATGAGGTAGCGCAACAGCCCGTTCTGATGTTGCGGACTGTAGACGGAAATTTTTTGGCGCTGGACTTCGTCCCTGACAATAGCGGCGATCTTGTTGATCAGCGGGTGGTGAACCGGACAATCCGGACAATCAATGACATCATGGCTGCCACGCTGGTAGAGGCCGATCATGACCTTTTCCCGTTTCCGCGCAAAGACCAGCTTCGCGCTGGCGCGATAGCCAAAGGGTTCCGGGGCCTCAAGCACCGTTGGGATGACAATGTCCTCCCCCAGCCCGACTTGCTGCAGTGCTGCCGCCAGCCGCTGCCGTTTGAAATCCAGTTGGGCGGCATATTTCATACTGATCAAGGCACAACCGAGACAGGCTGCTTCTTTGTTGCAGGTGATTTTTGCGGTGCGCTCCGGGGCATTGCGCAGCACTCGTTGTAGTTTGGTGAAAATATGGGTACGGCCGCTATGCTCGACCTGGGCCACCACGGTTTCGCCGGGAAATGCCCCCTGGACCAGAGCGGTTTTGTTTTCGTATGGGGCAACCCCGATCCCCTCGCTGTCGAGCCGTTCAATGGTGAGTTTAAGGGTAAGAGGCTCCGGACGCTGCTGTTCCGTCTTGCTGGGCTTAGGGGTGGTTTTTTTTGCCGCCCTGGGTTTGTTGCCCGGCTTGGCTCTATTGCTTTTGACCATGGTTGCTATCGACTCCTTGTGCAATGCATAAGTGCAGCAATCTACCCTTGGTGACGACTCTGTGTCAAACATTGTCGGGCTTGTCTGGAACGGATAAGTTGGATAGACTGCGCAACGACTTTCAACTCACTCTATCAGCATGCCCGGGAAAGCTGAAAAACGGGCAGCTGTCATTGTCTATAAATTTATATGGAGCGATGAATTGCGACATTCAACTCGGCAAATCAAACTGGGGAACCTCGCGGTCGGCGGTGCGGCCCCGGTCAGTGTACAATCAATGTGCAATACCGATACCCGCGATGTTGCGGCCACTCTCCGGCAGATCGATGCCCTGGCCAGCGCCGGCTGTGAGATTGTCCGTTGTGCGGTGCCGGATCAGGCCGCCGCGGCCGCCCTTGCCGAACTCAGCAAAGGCTGCACACTGCCGCTGATTGCGGATATCCATTTCGATTATCGTCTGGCCCTGACCGCCGTTGCTAACGGCGTGGCGGGTCTCAGGCTGAACCCGGGGAATATTGGCGCGGCCTGGAAAGTGAAGGAAGTGGTCAATGCCTGTGCCGATCGCGGGGTGCCGATTCGCATCGGCGTTAACGCCGGATCTTTGGAACCGGAGCTGCTGCGCAAATATGGCCATCCGACCGCTGCGGCCATGGTCGAAAGCGCCCTCGGCCATGTGCGGATTCTGGAAGACCTGGGTTTTTACGAAATCAAGATCAGCATGAAGGCCTCCGATATCGCGAGGACTGTCGACGCTTATCGAATGCTTGCCCAGCAGGTTGACTACCCTTTGCATATTGGTATTACCGAGGCTGGCACCACCTGGGGCGGGACCATCAAGAGTGCCATCGGCATCGGTGCCTTACTCTATGACGGCATTGGCGATACCCTGCGGGTCTCCCTGACCGGCGACCCCGTGGAAGAGGTGAAGGTCGGCTGGGAAATCCTGAAATGCCTGCGGTTACGTGAACGCGGGCCGATGTTTATCAGTTGCCCGACCTGCGGCCGTTGTCAGATCGATCTGATTGCCACCGCCGAGGAGGTCGAGCAGCGCCTGCAGAATTTGCCCCTGCCGCTGACCATTGCAGTCATGGGTTGTGTCGTCAACGGTCCGGGTGAGGCGCGCGAAGCGGATCTGGGTATTGCCGGCGGACAAGGCCAGGGAATCCTCTTCAAACAGGGCGAGGTTGTTCGCAAAGTTCCTCAGGCAGAGCTGGCGGATGCCTTGGTGGAAGAAGCCTGGCGCTTGGTTGAGGAACGTGGCAAAAGCTGACTCGCGGATAAAGATCGCTCTGCTTGAGCCCTTTCTGACCGGTTCCCACGCAGCTTGGGCCGAAGAGTATGCCCGCCATAGTCGACATGAGGTGCGGATTTTCGGTCTGGCCGGCCGCAACTGGAAATGGCGGATGCATGGCGGCGCCGTGACCCTGGCAGGGGATTTCCTGGCCCAGGGCTGGCCAGCCGACCTGCTGCTGGCCAGCGACATGCTGGATCTGACCACCTTTCTGGCGTTGACCCGAGCGGTCACGGCAACAACCCCGGCGGCCATGTACTGTCATGAAAACCAGCTCACCTACCCCTGGTCGACAGCTGATGCCGATCCGGTGTTACAGCGGGATATGCATTACGGCTTTATCAACTATGCCTCGGCGCTGGCCGCCGATGCCGTGCTTTTCAATTCCGTTTATCACCGGCGTTCTTTTCTGGCGGCGTTGCCCGGGTTTTTGGGAAAATTGCCTGCTCCGCGCGGCTTGGAGACCCTGCCGCTGATCGACGCCAAAAGCTCCACCCTGGCACTGGGGCTTGACTTGCGGCGCCTGGATCGGTGGCAACCGGAGCGGGCTGAAACGGAGTGCGCGATGGAACGGCCGCCACTGATACTCTGGAATCACCGCTGGGAATATGACAAGAACCCGGAGGAGTTTTTTCAGGCCCTGCTGGTATTGCAGGAAAGGGGGGTCGCCTTCGAGCTGGCCGTGCTGGGGGAATCCTACCGCAAGGTGCCGCCGGTCTTTAAGGAGGCCAGAGCCAGGCTCGCGGAACGGATTGTTCACTGGGGTTATGTCGAGAGCCAGGCGGACTATGCCGGCTGGCTGTGGCGGGCGGATATCCTGCCGGTCACGTCGATCCATGATTTTTTCGGGATCAGTGTGGTTGAGGCGATGTATTGCGGCTGTCTACCCCTGTTGCCGGAACGCCTGGCCTATCCCGAGCATCTGGATGAACGCCTCGCTCGGTGCTGTCTGTATCGCGATTTTACCGACCTGGTCGAACGCCTGAGTGCCGCTTGCCAGAACCCGCAGTCCGTGTCCGGCGTTGATTTACAGGATCAGGTCAGGCACTATGACTGGCAATATCGGAGCACAGAGTATGATGACTTTTTCGCCCAATTGATCCGCAAGAGCAGGACAGAACCGGCGGCTTCGGGCTCGCGGCGCTGTTAGCACCTTGCTTTTCTTAAAAAATCGGGTTAGTTTTCGCTACTCCTGCCAGATCTTTTCGGATCAGGGTGACGATCCTATCAGGTTGTTGAAAAAGAGTATCCCTGTCCTCGGCAGACTGGTTTTCAACAGTTTGCTATATTAACAGACTAACGATCGGCGGGTTTCGCAGCTAACCGCCAGGCAATTTATGAGCACGGCAACCCGCCGTCTTTGAACGATAACCAGATTAATAATCAGGAACAGGATTCCCCATGCGTTATTCCCAATACCTTTTGCCGACCCTCAAGGAAACTCCGGCTGATGCGGAAGTCATCAGTCACCAATTGATGATGCGAACCGGTATGATCCGCAAAGCCGCAGCCGGGGTTTACAGCTATCTGCCCTTCGGCCTGCGGTCCATCCGCAAAATGGAGCAGATTATCCGCGAGGAGATGAACCGGGCTGGCGCCATCGAATGCCTGATGCCAATGGCCAATCCAGCGGAGCTGTGGCAGGAATCGGGACGCTGGGAGAAATACGGCAAGGAACTGTTGCGCTTTAAGGATCGCAAAAACGCCGATTTCTGCATGGGCCCGACTCATGAGGAAGTGGTGACGGACATCATTCGTAACACGGTCAGCTCTTATCGGCAGCTGCCTTTGAACCTGTATCAGATTCAGACCAAGTTTCGCGATGAAATCCGCCCCCGCTTCGGGTTGATGAGAGGGCGGGAATTCATTATGAAGGACGCCTATTCCTTCGATCTGGAGGATGCCGGGGCAGATCAGTCTTACCAGAAGATGTATCAGGCCTATCGGAATATTTTCAATCGCTGCGGGTTGAAGTTCCGGGCCGTGGAAGCGGACAGCGGAGCTATCGGCGGTAACTTCTCCCATGAATTCATGGTCCTGGCCGAATCCGGCGAGGACGCCATTGTCTCTTGCAGTCATTGTGAATACGCCGCCAATGTCGAAAAAGCCGAGCTGATTTACCGCCAGCAGGCGCCGGCCCGGGCCACGGCCGAGCTGCAGCGGATTGACACTCCCGGCCAGCGTACCATTGAGGATGTTGCCGATTTTCTCGACCTCGCACCCAGCCAGGTGGTCAAGACCCTGATTGTCCAGACCTCAGCAGATGAGGTGGTCGCCGTTCTGTTGCGCGGGGATCGGGAATTGAACAGCATCAAGCTGGCCAATGTCCTCGGCGTCGACTGGGCGCTTCTGGCTGAAGACGAAGTGGTCAGAACCGCCACGGGCGCGCCAGTCGGTTTTGCCGGCCCGATCGGCTTGCAGCTGAAAGTCATTGCCGATGCGGAGATCGAGGGCATGGCTGATTTCGTTGTCGGCGGCAACGCCGAGGATGTCCACTATATCGGGGCCAATCATGGCCGGGATTTTCAGGTCAGCTCTTTTGTTGATATCCGTCAGGCGGTGGCCGGCGATCCCTGCCCCCGTTGTGAAGCCGGGGCTCTTGAAAGCTGGCGCGGTATCGAAGTGGGGCATGTCTTTAAGCTCGGCAGCAAATACTCGCAAGCTATGAACGCCACCGTGCTCGATGCTCAGGGCAAGGCTCAGCTGCTGGTCATGGGTTGCTATGGCATCGGTGTCGGCCGGACCGTGGCGGCGGCCATTGAACAGAATCACGATGACAACGGGATGATGCTGCCGATGCCGCTGGCCCCGTTCCAGGTACTGGTGACCATGCTCAACCCCAAAGACTCCGAGGTCTGCCAGGCCGCCGAGAAAATCTATGCCGAGTTGCAGGAACTGCAGGTTGAAGTCCTCCTTGATGATCGCGACGAACGGCCGGGTATCAAGTTCAAAGACGCTGACCTGATCGGAATCCCGCTACGGATCACCGTTGGTGCCCGCCACCTCAAGGAAGGCAACGTCGAACTCAAGCGCCGTGCCGGAGGTGACCAGGAGATCGTGCCCCTGGCCGATATCACCAGCCGGGCTCACCAAATGGTCGTCGAGGCGCTTAAGATCACCACCCCATCGTGAGCATGAGATAAGCTGCAAAACTGAATTTATCCCCGGAGAACACCAGGTGTTTTCCGGGTTTTGTAGTACCCCTGAAGTGGTTATTTTAAATGGAAAAGTTGAAAATTGATAAAACGGGAATATTGAAACTGCCGGGCCGTCTGGTTCAGGCGCTGGGAACAGAACCGCTGTGGCCGGTCTCAGGATCTTCGGAGCATGTTTTCCTTGCCCGCCCGGAGGGTAAGAATCCGGTCCTCTTCGCCGGTATTCTGGAAGCGGGGGCCGTCGCTGATCTGCTCTCCTTCTTCAATATGTTCCGCAAGACGGGGCTGTTGAACATTGAACTTGAAGGCGGCCAGAAATCCCTCTACTTCCAGCAGGGGGAAATCGTTTTTGCGACCAGTACCTTTACCAGTGAGGATATCGGCGAGGTCCTGTTCTCACTGGGGAAAATTGAACGCGATACCCTTAACCTGATGCGCTCCCAGGTCACGGAACATCAGACCCTGGGCAAGCTGTTGGTCGAACAGGCGGCGGTTTCTCCCAAGGATCTCTGGCTGGCCGCCCGCAGCCAGGTGGAGAACATCGTCTATGCCTTGTTTGCTGCAGGTTGTGGGGGCTTCTCCTTCCAGGTTCGGGCGATTGACCAGGAACAGATTTTGCGCCTGTCTATGAGTACTCAGAACCTGATCATGGAAGGGTTGCGCAGACAGGATGAAAAGGCTCTGTTCATGCGCAAGATTGTTTCTCTGGACAGTTTTCCCAAAGAGACCGGTCGGGAAGGGGTCGACTTGAGCCAGAGTGAGGCGCGCTTGTTGAGCGCGGCACAGGCGGGGCAGCTGTCGGCCAAGGAGCTTTTCCGTCGGGTCGGTTTGCATGAGTTCGACGGGCTGCGTATTCTCTATGGCCTGATCGAGAAAAAACTGTTGCGGATGGAAGAGACCCCGGCGGTGGAAGTCGCTGGCGAGCTCGGGGAAATTCTGGCGATCTATAATAAATTGTTCCAATCCCTTTTCAGCAGTGTTGACAACAACGGGTCTGGTTTTCTTGCAGAAATGCAGGAGTCTTTGCGCGAACTGCCACAGCCCTACTCCTTTGTCCTTCGGGATGTCGAGCTGTTGGCGGATGGGGCCCTGGACGGGCAACGGATTGTCGGCAATCTGGTCGGCCTGGAAGAAGGGGACAGAAAAAAATTACTGGCTGACTCGCTTTGTGAAGTCGCCTATATGGAAACTATGTTGCTGCGCCGTGAACTGGCTGCAGATCAAGCCCGGCCGCTGATTTCAAAAGTTCAGGAAGTCACCGGCAAGGTGCGTAATCTGGTAGGGAGACACTGATCATAATGACTGCTCGAGAAAAGCTCATATTTGCTCTTGATGTTGATGACTTCGAAACCGCTTGCCAATGGGTCGATCGACTGCATCAGGATGTCGGTTTGTTCAAAGTCGGCAAGCAATTATTTACCCGCTGCGGACCGGAGGTGGTCAGGATGATCAACGCCCGGGGCTGTAAGGTGTTTCTTGATCTTAAATATCACGATATCCCGAACACTGTTGCCAAGGCCGCGGTGGAAGCCTGCCGGCTTGGAGTCGGTATGTTCAACGTGCATGCCCTCGGTGGTTCGGAGATGATGCGGCAAGCTGTTGCCGAAGTTGACGAGTACTGCCGGGTGGCAGGCGTTGAGCGACCGATCATGCTGGCGGTGACGATTCTGACCTCATCAACTGAAACGACCCTGCGCGAAATCGGCATCACCGAACCGGTCGAGGTGATCGTACCGCGGCTGGCTAAGCTGGCCCAGGATGCCGGTTTTGACGGGGTTGTGGCCTCGCCGCTGGAAATAGAGCTGATCCGTGCCGCATGCGGAGCTGATTTCGCCATTGTGACCCCCGGAGTGCGGCCGGCAACTGCGGCCTTGGACGATCAGAAGAGGATCATGACCCCGGGCGCTGCTATTCAGGCCGGAGCGACGGCGTTGGTGATCGGCCGGCCGATTTCCGCCGCTACCAACCCGCAAGCTGCCGCTGAAGCGATCCTTGCCGAAATTGAGGCGGCGTTGCCGACTGAGAGTTGATGAGTGACCTGATCTACGGGATCAATCCGGTCCGCGAGGCTCTGCACGGTGGGAGTCGTTCCCCTCTCGAACTCATGGTCGTGCGCGAGAGTCGTAATTCCCGTCTTGAAGAGCTGATCGCCCTGGCCCGTAGTAGCACTTTAAAGGTCACTTTCAGCGAGCGGCGCCAACTCGACCAGCTGGCCGGACATGCTCACCATCAGGGGGTTGTGCTGCGGGTAACCGCGTTTGCTTACCGGGATTTCGATGAGTTGTTGAGTTCCTGGCGGGACAGCGGACAACGGGCCTTCTTTCTGCTCCTCGACGGTATTACCGACCCGCATAATTTCGGCGCCATTTTGCGCAGTGCCGAAATTGCCGGGTGCAGCGGAGTTGTGGTGGCCAAAGATCGGTCCTGTCCGGTGACCCCAGTGGTTGAGAAGACCGCCGCCGGAGCCCTGGCCCACTTGCCGCTCTGCCAAGTCACCAATTTGGCTCGGACTGTTGAGGAACTGAAAAAAAACGCTATCTGGTGTTATGGACTGGCCGGCGAGGACACCGCAGAAGAAATCTATAAGACCGATCTACGCGGCCATGTGGCCATTGTGGTTGGCAGCGAGGGGAGTGGTTTGCGGCCGAATATCCGTAACCACTGCGACGGGTTGCTGGCCATCCCGATGAAAGGGTCGCTCTCTTCTCTGAATGCTTCGGTCGCAGCCGGGATCGCTTTGTTTGAAGTGGTGCGGCAGAACGATCATGTCTGAAGGCAGCCGAGGGCGGAGGAGGCAAGGCCGTTGACATCTCGGCGCAGTTTGCATAAAAAGAATGAACGAACATTCTTTCTTGGGAGGGCCCAGTGAAAAAACGGACAATAAATCCGGATGAGAAGATTGACAAGGTTATCGAAACTGCGCGGCGGCTATTTGTTGAAAAGGGCTATTGCGGGGTGTCGATTCCGACCATCGTCAAGGAGTCCGGGGTCAGTACTGGCGCTATCTACAGTTACTTTGCCGACAAAGAGGCTTTGGCTCGGGAGATCCATCGGCGAACGGTTGCGGAGTTCAGCCAGATGTTTCGCGATCGCCTCGAAGGGCGGACCTCAATTTATGAGGTTTTGAAAACTTTTACCAAGTTGATATGCGAATTAACGGAACATCGACCGAATATGATGAAGTACATGCTGTTCATGCAGCATGGCGGAATCGTCTACAACCTTCCTCCTGTGTGTTCGACGGAGCCGTTTCGGCTTTTGCAGGAGCATCTTAAGCAGGGCATCGCGACAGGTGAAATCCGGGTTAATGATTTTATGATTGCTGGATTGTCTTATACCGGGGTGACGTTGCGCGCCGCGGAGTTGCGATTTGAGGGGGTATTGTCGCAGCCGTTGCCGGAAATTTGCGATATTCTTGTGGAGATTGGCTGGCGGGCAATTTGTGCCTGAATATAAGGGGGTTGGCTACGCCTTTCTGCCCTGCGGTTCTCTGGACATAAAAAGAAAAGTTCAGTTCTGGTCAAAGAGGGCCTTTTCTGTGTTGACACTGCCATGCCGATGCTTTATAACACGGCGCTGTTGTTCGAAAAAACAATCAGGGGAAAAACGCAGTATTTTTTTTCTTGCTTTTGCCGAATGGCTAGGTTATAAAGCCCGTCTTGTGCTGGCGTAGCTCAATAGGTAGAGCAACTGACTTGTAATCAGTAGGTTGGGGGTTCAATTCCTCTCGCCAGCTCCAGTTGCTTGAACGGGTTTGCCCGATACAATAGAATAGAAACAGGTTCCCCTGGAGGGGTTCCCGAGCGGCCAAAGGGAGCAGACTGTAAATCTGCCGTCAGAGACTTCGGAGGTTCGAATCCTCCCCCCTCCACCATTAAAAGCTTGCCGGACAAGACCCGGCTGCTGGGTTTCAGGAGGCGGACGCCGTAAGTACTGGGCCAGAGGCTGGTGGTTGAGTCTTAGACCACACAATTGAAAAAGCGGTAGAGTTTGGGCGGGAGTAGCTCAGTTGGCTAGAGCATCAGCCTTCCAAGCTGAGGGTCGCGGGTTCGAGTCCCGTTTCCCGCTCCATTTACCTCTCCGTCAGAAAAGAATGTATGCCCACATAGCTCAGTCGGTAGAGCGCATCCTTGGTAAGGATGAGGTCACCAGTTCAAATCTGGTTGTGGGCTCCATTTTCTTTCTGCGGATTTTTGTGTTTCGTTTTTTTGTGGGTTCTTTCACGGTTTTTGTAAACAACAATTTGTCGCTAAGCGAAAAAGTACTAAGTAGACGTAAAGACAACAGAGGGAGGTTCTACGATGTCCAAGGAAAAATATGAGAGGACAAAGCCGCACGTCAACATCGGGACCATCGGTCACGTTGACCACGGCAAGACCACGCTGACCGCAGCGATTACCACCGTGCTCGCAGAAAAAATGGGCCGTGGTGAAGTCAAGGCTTTTGATCAGATCGACAATGCACCGGAAGAGCGTGAGCGTGGTATTACCATTGCAACCGCCCACGTCGAATATGAGACCGACAATCGTCACTATGCACACGTTGACTGTCCGGGTCACGCCGACTATGTCAAGAACATGATCACCGGGGCTGCCCAGATGGACGGCGCTATCCTGGTGGTTTCGGCCGCCGACGGCCCGATGCCACAGACCCGTGAGCACATCCTGCTCGCTCGTCAGGTTGGTGTTCCGGCCATGGTCGTGTTCCTGAACAAGGCTGACATGGTCGACGACGAAGAGCTGCTCGAGCTGGTCGACATGGAAATCCGTGAGCTGCTGTCGAGCTATGACTTCCCGGGTGACGATATTCCGATCATTGCTGGGTCTGCTCTGGCCGCCCTGGAAGGTCGCGATGACGAGATCGGTAAGAATAAGGTTCTCGAGTTGATGGACGCTGTTGACAGCTACATCCCCGAGCCGGAGCGTGCTGTTGACAAGCCGTTCTTGATGCCTGTCGAAGACGTCTTCTCCATCTCTGGTCGTGGTACTGTTGCCACCGGTCGGGTTGAGAGCGGCGTGGTCAAGGTTCAGGAAGAAGTCGAAATCGTCGGCATGAAAGCCACGACCAAAACGGTCGTGACCGGTGTCGAAATGTTCCGCAAGCTGCTGGATCAGGGTCAGGCCGGCGACAATGTCGGTATCCTGCTGCGTGGTGTCAAGCGTGAAGACATCGAACGCGGTCAGGTCTTGGCCAAGCCAGGCAGCATCACCCCGCATACCAAGTTCAAAGCCGAGGCTTATATTCTGACCAAGGAAGAGGGTGGTCGTCATACCCCGTTCTTCAAAGGGTATCGTCCGCAGTTCTACTTCCGGACCACGGACGTGACCGGGATTGTTGAGCTTCCGGAAGGCACCGAAATGGTTATGCCTGGTGATAATATCGCAATGACGGTTGATCTGATCACCCCGATTGCAATGGACAAGGAACTGCGCTTTGCAATCCGCGAAGGCGGCCGTACTGTCGGCGCCGGCGTGGTCAGTGAAGTTATCGAGTAATCAGGTCTCTTAGTGAAAAGCCCCCTCCCGGCATAAACCGGGAGGGCTTTATGAGGTAAGCGTCATGCGTGACATTGTCACTCTTGCCTGCACCGAGTGCAAGCAGCGGAACTACACGACTACGAAGAATAAGAAAAATACTCCGGACAAGCTGGAGTTCAGCAAATATTGTCGCTTCTGTAAAAAACACACGCCGCACAAGGAAACCAAATAACGACGTGCCTGGAAGTGGCCAAGGTTAACCATGTAGGCCAGTAGCTCTAACGGCTAGAGCACCGGACTCCAAATCCGGGTGTTGGGGGTTCGAATCCCTCCTGGCCTGCCAATCTTTGCGAATAACACCATTTATGGGGCCGATAGATCGATGATTGGAAAAGTTAACGAGTTTTTAACCAACGTCAAAGCAGAGCTCAAGAAGGTCACTTGGCCGACGAAAAAAGATACCTATGCATCGACGACTGTCGTTATTGTACTGGTCTTGCTCTGTGCGGTCTTTCTCGGAGGTGTTGATATAGTTCTTTCGCGCCTGATCCGTCTGATCCTCGGCTGAGGAGGAAGAGTCTGTTGTTATGGCGATGAAATGGTACGGTGTTCATACCTATTCCGGGTATGAAAATAAAGTCAAGCTCAATCTCGAGGAGCGGATTCGCTCCATGGAGGTTGAGGACTTGTTTGAGGAAATTTTGATCCCCTCAGAGACCGTCGTCGAAATGCGTAAGGGGGAGCGCAAAACCTCCACCCGTAAATTTTTCCCGGGATACATCCTGGTAAAGATGGAGCTTAACGATGAGACCTGGCATGTCGTCACCGGCACTGCCAAGGTGACAGGTTTCGTTGGCGGCGGGCAGAATCCGCCAGCTATTCCAGCGGAGGAAGTCGATAAGATTACCAACCGAATGGAAGAGGGTGTCGAGAAGCCCAAGCCCAAGGTTGAGTTTGAGGTTGGCGAAACCGTCAGAGTTGTTGATGGTCCTTTTCTCAATTTTACTGGTGTGGTTGAGGATGTTCGTCCCGACCGCGGCACACTTAAAGTTATGGTTAGTATATTCGGTCGGGTGACACCGGTTGAATTGGAGTTTATACAGGTCGAAAAAACCAGCTAGGCTGGAATGAACGTTTCGTTCGCTTAAGGAGTCAGTAATGGCCAAGAAAGTTACCGGACAGATTAAATTGCAGATCCCTGCCGGCCAGGCAAATCCATCGCCGCCGGTCGGTCCCGCGCTCGGTCAGCACGGGGTCAATATTATGGAGTTCTGCAAGGCTTTTAATGCAAAAACCCAGGAGCAGGCAGGGCTGATAATTCCCGTTGTGATCACTGTTTATGCTGATCGTTCCTTTTCTTTTATCACGAAAACTCCGCCGGCAGCGGTTCTGTTGTTGCGTGCAGCCAACCTGAAAAAAGGCTCCGGGGTTCCGAATAAAGACAAGGTCGGCAAGGTGACTGCAGACCAGGTGCTTGAGATTGCGCGTTTGAAGATGCCGGATCTCAATGCTTTCTCTGAGGAAGCAGCCGTGCGGATTATCGAGGGTACCGCCCGCAGCATGGGAATTGAAGTCGCCTGATTCGGCGTAAAAGTGGAGATAAAAGATGGCAACAGGTAAAAACATCAAAAACGCAAAAGCGGTGGTCGATCGTTCCCGTCTGTATGGACTTGACGAGGCCCTCGAACTGCTTAAGAAAAGCGCCTTTGCGAAATTCGATGAAACGGTAGACGTGAGTGTCCGCCTTGGCGTCGACCCGCGTAAAGCAGACCAAATGGTCCGTGGTGCTGTTGTGCTCCCCAATGGGCTGGGTAAATCCGTCCGTGTTCTGGTTTTTGCCAAAGGCGAAAAAGCTCAGGAAGCAGAAACTGCCGGTGCTGATTTTGTCGGTGCTGAAGATCTTGCGGAAAAAATTCAAGGCGGCTGGTTTGATTTCGATACGGCGATCGCTTCACCGGATATGATGGGTGTTGTCGGTAAGATCGGTCGGGTTCTCGGGCCGCGTGGTTTGATGCCTAACCCGAAAGTTGGCACCGTGACCATGGATATCGCACGTGCTGTCCAGGAAGCCAAGTCCGGTAAAATTGAATACCGGGTCGAAAAAGCCGGGATCATTCACGCTCCGGTTGGAAAAGTTTCCTTTGAGGCAGATAAGCTGAGAGAAAACATCCTCTCTTTGCTGGATGTTCTGGTCAAGGCCAAACCCTCTACTGCCAAAGGGACATACCTGCGGAAGATCTCGTTGTCGAGTACAATGGGAGCGGGGATCACTCTTGATATTCCGCAGATTCAGGCTTTAATCAAGTAACTCGTTGCTTGGTCAATTATTTTTTGCTCTAAGTCAAAGACAGCAGGCACGCAACGTTTAATGGCGAAGCCACCTGCCGAGGCTCGAAGGGTGTATAGACGACTTGCTCGCTCTCTCCCTGATGTTGACTTGGGCGGGATATGATATCCCAAGATCCTAATGAAAGGAGGAGAGTATATGAACAGAACCGAAAAAGAACAGGTTGTTCAGGAGTTGGCGCAACGGCTGGCCGAGATTCCTGCTGCTTTTCTAGCAGATTATCGTGGTATTAACGTTGATCAGGCCACTAATCTCCGGCGTGAACTGACCAAAGCCGGGGTTGAGTATCGGGTTGTTAAAAACAAACTGCTGAAGTTGGCAGCCCAAGGTACTCCGGCTGAAGAGCTCCAGGCTTTTTGTGCAGGACCTACTGCGATTGCGCTGGCTGGCGATGATCCGGTTGCTCCGGCTAAGATTCTCAGCAAGTTCGCCAAGGACGTCGAAGCCTTTGAATTGAAGGCTGGTGTGCTGAGCGGTAAACTGATCAGTGTTGCCGAGATCAATGCCCTGGCTGAACTGCCGAGCCGTGAAGAACTGTTGGCTAAGGCTCTTAGCTGCATGAATGCTCCATTGACCAACTTTGTCGGTACCATGGCTGCTATTCCGCGGAGCCTGGTCCAGGTTTTGAATGCCATTGGGCAATCTAAAGCTGCTTAAATAATTTAACCAATAGAAATAATTCGAAATATATCGGAGGAAAAAATGGCAGAAATCACTAAAGAGCAAGTTGTTGAGTTTCTTGAAAACATGACCGTTCTGGAAATGTCCGAATTCGTTAAGGAACTGGAAGAAAAATTCGGCGTCTCCGCTGCTGCACCAGTTGCTGTTGCTGCCGCACCTGCCGCTGGCGCAGATGCTGCTGAAGAAAAGGACGAGTTTGATGTTGTCCTTACCAGCGTTGGTGACAAAAAGATCAATGTTATCAAGGTTGTCCGTGCGATTACCGGTCTTGGCCTCAAAGAAGCCAAAGAGATGGTCGATGGCGCTCCGAGCACCGTCAAGGAAGCAGCTTCCAAAGCCGAAGCCGAGGATATCAAAAAGCAGCTTGAAGAAGCTGGCGCTGGTGTGGAGCTGAAATAGCGGCTCTAGCCAATAGCAGGTTACTAGCCAAGGTCACCTTGTGTGGCCTTGGCTATTCTCGTTGACAGCTCAGGTCTTGATTTCTGGGCGGACTTTTTACTGTAGGACCAGGCGCTGGAGATTGTCTTCAGTGCCGGTAGGTGTTGAGCGCTGGATCACAGTCATTTTCGTCGGTCGCGTTCGTAGAGCCTACATGAGTGGTGTCGTGTTTGCCAGGGCCTGTTAGCCGGGCCACGATCCTGACCCAAAGGAGAAACCATGGCGTATTCGTTTGCGAATAATCCGCTCCTCAGGAAGCACTTCGCAAAGGTTTCGAATATTATCGATATTCCTAACCTCATAGATATTCAGAAAACTTCTTATAAAAGATTTTTACAGGCTGAAACTCCTGTTTCGGAGCGTAAACAGAGCGGACTTGAAGCGGTTTTTCGTTCTGTTTTCCCGATTCGCGATTTCAGTGATACCTGCTCGATGGAGTATGTATCATACGGATTGGGGACTCCTAAATATGATGTAGAAGAATGCCATCAGCGCGGTATGACTTATGCCGCTCCGATTAAGGTCAAGGTGCGGCTGGTTACTTGGGATGTGGATAAAGATTCCGGGGCGCAGTCGATCCGCGACATCAAAGAGCAGGAAGTCTACTTCGGTGAGATTCCACTGATGACCGAAAACGGTACCTTTATCATTAACGGTACGGAACGGGTCATCGTCAGTCAGTTGCATCGTTCTCCCGGGGTTTTCTTTTCGCACGATAAAGGGAAGACTCACTCCAGCGGCAAGGTCCTATACAATGCGCGGATAATCCCTTACCGCGGTTCTTGGCTCGATTTCGACTTTGATCACAAGGACTTGCTCTGGGTTCGGATTGATCGGCGTCGGAAATTGCCTGCGACTGTACTTCTGAAAGCCCTCGGTTACACGACCGAAGAGCTTCTGAAGTATTATTATGATGTCGAAGAGATCTGCTGGGACGGGCAGGGGTATTCCAAAAAGGTTAACCTGGATCTGCTTGCCGGCCAGCGTGCTACCGCGGATGTGCTTGACGAGGCTGGTGAAGTGATCGTTAAGGCGAACCGTAAATTTACCCGGGCCGCGATCCGCAAGTTGAAAGAGATCGGCTTGGAGACCATTCCGGTCCTGGCTGAGGGGCTTGTCGGACAGGTCGTGGCGACGGATATCGTCGACGAAACCACCGGCGAAGTCATTCTCGAGTGTAACGCCGAGCTGACCGAAGGAAAACTCGAAGAGTTTAAAGAGAAGGGGGTCAATGATTTCCCCATTCTGTTCATCGACCACCTGTATGTCGGCTCTTATTTGAGCGATACTCTGAGAGGGGATAAGGTCGAGACCGCGGAAGATGCGATTATCGAAATTTTCCGGCGGCTGCGGCCCGGCGATCCGCCGACCGTCAAAACCGCTAACAGTTTATTCGAGAGCCTGTTTTTCAGTGAGGACCGTTATGATATCTCAGCGGTTGGCCGGCTCAAGCTGAATCACAAGCTTGGTGTGGACAGCCCGATTGAACAATCGACCCTGACCAAAGAAGACATCCTTCAGGTCGTTCGTTATCTGATCGACTTGAGAAACGGTAAAGGTGGCATCGATGATATCGATCACCTTGGCAATCGTCGGGTTCGTGCTGTCGGTGAGCTGCTGGAAAACCAGTACCGGGTCGGTTTGGTCAGAATGGAGCGGGCCATCAAGGAACGCATGAGTCTGCAGGATGTCGACAGCCTGATGCCTCATGACCTGATCAATTCCAAACCCGTCTCCGCAGTGGTTAAGGAATTCTTTGGTTCCTCGCAGCTGTCGCAATTTATGGACCAGACCAATCCGCTGTCCGAGGTTACTCATAAACGGCGTCTTTCCGCTCTGGGCCCTGGCGGTTTGACTCGTGAGCGCGCTGGTTTCGAGGTGCGCGACGTCCATCCGACCCACTATGGCCGGGTGTGTCCGATCGAAACCCCGGAAGGCCCGAACATTGGCCTCATCGCCTCCCTCTCGACCTATGCCCGGATTAACGAGTACGGCTTTGTCGAAACCCCTTACCGGATCGTGCGGGAAGGCCAGGTGACCAACGAGATTAAATATTTCTCCGCTCTGGAAGAGGAAGGACATGCCATCGCCCAGGCCAATGCGCCTATCGACGATAACGGGGTGTTCATCAATGAGCTGGTCAACGTCCGTAAGAACGGCGAATTTATGCTGCTGTCGCCGGATCAAATCAATCTGATGGACGTTTCACCCAAGCAGATCGTTTCGGTTGCTGCTGCGTTGATTCCGTTTTTGGAAAACGATGATGCTAACCGTGCGCTGATGGGATCCAACATGCAACGTCAGGCCGTGCCGTTGCTGCGGACTGATGCTCCGTTAGTTGGTACCGGCATGGAGCGTGTGGTTGCGCACGACTCCGGCAACTCGGTTGTCGCCCGGCATGACGGTATTGTTGAAAGTGTGGATGCTGACCGGGTTGTTATCCAGATCTCCGAGAAGGAGATGGATGAAACCGGCACCGGCGTCGACATCTATAACTTGCTGAAGTTCAGTCGCTCGAACCAGAATACCTGCATTAACCAGAAACCGATCGTCAAGGTCGGGGATCGGGTCAAGCGCGGTGATGTGATTGCCGACGGTCCGTCGACCCAGTGGGGCGAGCTGGCGCTGGGACAGAATGTCCTGGTCGCGTTCATGCCCTGGCATGGTTACAACTTTGAGGATTCGATCCTGATTTCCGAGAAATTGGTGCAGGATGATCGCTATACCTCAATTCACATCGAAGAATTTGAATGTGTTGCCCGGGATACCAAGCTGGGTAAAGAGGAGATCACCGACGATATCCCTAATCTTGGTGAAGACGCACTGCGTGACCTGGATGAGTCGGGGATTATCCGGATTGGTGCCAGCGTCAAGCCTGGCGATATCCTGGTTGGGAAAATCACCCCGAAAGGCGAAACTCAGTTGTCGCCGGAAGAAAAACTGCTGCGGGCGATTTTTGGTGAGAAAGCGGGCGACGTTCGTGACACCTCTTTGAGGGTGCCGCCAGGTGAAGAGGGGGTCGTTATTGGCGCCAGGGTCTTCTCCCGGAAAGGTTCTGACAAGGATGCGCGGACCGAGCAAATTGAGGCTCGTGAAATAGAAAAACTGCGCAAAGACCAGGATGATGAAATCCGGATCCTGCGCAAGTCGACACGCAACAAGATTCGTTCCCTCCTGGTTGGCACGACAGCAGCTGTTGCCCTGTTTGACGAGGATGGCAGCGAAATTCTTCCCGCCGGGAAAAAGATCACCGAGCAGGCCTTTGAAAAGGTTGCGTTCGGACAGATTCAGGATATCTCCGTTTCCGGGGCGCCTGAAGTAGAAGAGAAAATTGCCAACTTGCTCAATCGTCTTGCTGAGCGGGAGCAGATCATTACGGCTGTTTTTGAAGATAAAATTGATAAATGCAAGCGCGGCGACGATCTGCCCCCGGGCGTTATCAAGATGGTTAAGGTTTATATCGCCATCAAGCGGAAACTTCAAGTCGGTGATAAAATGGCTGGCCGGCACGGGAATAAGGGTGTTCTTTCCCGCATCCTACCCCAGGAAGACATGCCTTATATGGCTGATGGAACGCCGGTCGAAATCGTGTTGAATCCGTTGGGGGTTCCCTCACGGATGAACGTTGGGCAGATTCTTGAAACCCATTTGGGACTCGCTGCCCGCGGTCTGGGCAACCAGATCCGGAAAGTGTTTGAAGAACAATACAGTGTCGAAGCATTGAAGGGGCAAATCAAAACCGCCTATGGCGATGAGGAGCTTAACGGCTTTATCGATGGCCTTGAGGAAGAAGATCTTAAGGTTCTGGCCCGTCGCCTGATGCATGGCGTGCCGATGGCTTCACCTGTCTTTGAGGGGGTCAACGAAGACCAGATCAAGTCCGAGTTGGACCGTTCCGGGTTTAGCACCAGCGGACAGATGACCTTGTTCGATGGTAAAACCGGTAATGTCTTTAAAGAAAAAGTCACGGTCGGTATCATGTACATGCTGAAACTGCACCATTTGGTTGACGATAAAATCCATGCCCGGTCTATTGGTCCCTACAGCCTTGTTACCCAGCAACCGCTTGGTGGTAAGGCACAATTCGGTGGCCAGCGTCTGGGTGAGATGGAGGTCTGGGCAATGGAGGCTTACGGTGCGGCACACGCGTTGCAGGAATTCCTGACCGTCAAGTCCGATGATGTTGCCGGCCGGACCAGGATGTATGAGGCCATCGTTAAAGGGAAACATACCCTTGAGGCGGGTCTGCCCGAGTCCTTCAATGTGTTGATTAAGGAATTGCAGGCACTTTGCCTTGATGTTGATCTGCTGGAAGAGGACTAAGCTTTCCCCTTCCCGGCACTTGGTTAAGTTTTGTTGAAAAGCTGAACACTCATCCTACAAGGAGGATGCGTTTTGGAAGATATATTCAGTCTCTTTGAACGCCCGAAAGATCCGTTGAGTTTCAACTCTATCCAGCTTTCACTGGCGTCACCGGAGAAAATCCGGGAACGGTCTTTCGGCGAGGTTAAGAAGCCGGAGACCATTAACTACCGTACATTCAAACCGGAGCGGGATGGTTTGTTCTGCGCCAAGATCTTTGGTCCGACCAAGGATTATGAATGTAACTGCGGAAAATATAAAAGAATGAAGCACCGCGGCATTGTCTGCGAGAAGTGCGGTGTTGAAGTTATTCCCAGTAAAGTTCGCCGGGAGCGCCTCGGGCATATCGATCTAGCTTGTCCGGTCGCGCATATCTGGTTCCTGAAGTCTTTGCCTTCAAGAATCGGTGCACTGCTGGATATGACTCTTAAGGACCTCGAAAAGGTTCTCTATTTCGAAGCCTATGTGGTTCTTGATCCGGGCGAAACTTCCCTGGAAAAAGGGCAATTGCTGCCTGAGGACAAGTACAGCGAGGCCATGGACGAATGGGCCGGGCAGTTTGTTGCCGGGATGGGCGCTGAAGCGGTTCGTGAGTTGTTGGCTGAACTCGATCTGGAAGGGGTTGGCGACCAGCTGCGGATTGAAATGAAAGAAGCGACCAGCGAAGCCAAGAAGAAAAAGGTTTCCAAGCGGCTCAAGGTTATCAACGCCTTCCGGCAAAGTGGTAATCGTCCGGAGTGGATGATTCTTGAAACCATCCCGGTCCTGCCGCCTGAGTTGCGGCCGTTGGTGCCTCTTGATGGCGGTCGTTTTGCCACTTCTGACTTGAACGATCTCTATCGTCGGGTTATTAACCGCAATAATCGTCTCAAGCGGTTGATGGAACTGCGTGCACCGGAAGTCATCATTCGTAATGAAAAGCGGATGTTGCAGGAGTCGGTTGATGCGTTGTTTGATAACGGCCGGCGTGGCCGCGCTATTACCGGGCCGAGCAAGCGGCCTCTGAAATCCCTTTCCGATATGCTCAAAGGGAAGGGCGGGCGCTTTCGTCAGAACCTGCTCGGTAAACGGGTTGATTATTCCGGTCGTTCGGTTATTGTCGTCGGGCCTGAATTGAAACTGCACCAGTGTGGTTTGCCCAAGAAAATGGCTCTCGAACTGTTCAAGCCTTTTATCTATCAAAAGCTTGAGGAGAAAGGCTTCTCGACAACCGTCAAGAGCGCCAAGAAGATGGTTGAAAAAGAGAAGTCCGAGGTCTGGGACGTATTGGAAGAGGTCATCAAAGAGCACCCGGTCATGCTTAACCGGGCGCCGACTCTGCACCGCTTGGGCATTCAGGCCTTTGAACCGGTCCTGATCGAAGGCAAGGCCATTCAGCTGCACCCGCTGGTTTGTACCGCCTTCAACGCCGACTTTGACGGTGACCAGATGGCGGTGCATCTGCCGCTCTCCATTGAGAGTCAGATCGAAGCTCGGGTGTTGATGATGTCGACCAATAACATCCTCTCGCCAGCGAGTGGTAAACCGATTATCGTGCCGTCACAGGATATGGTTCTGGGTCTCTATTACATGACCCGTGAGCGTCCTTTTGTCAGCGGAACCGGGAAGATCTTTGCCTCACCTGCTGAGGTGCGGATGGCCTTTGATGCTGAAGAAGCCGATCTGCAGGCTGCTATCAAGGTGCGCATGATTCAGGTTGCCGGTGGTGAAACCGAGTTGGTGGAAACCTCGGTCGGACGGATTCTGCTGCGCGAGGTCGTTCCGGATACCATCCCCTTCAAGCATGTTAACAAGGTGATGGGTAAAAAACAGGTCGCCGATCTTATCGACGTCAGTTTCCGGCTCGCCGGCAACAAGGAGACCGTCATCCTGGCTGACAAACTTAAAGAGACCGGTTTCCGTTATTCAAGCCTGGCCGGGGTCTCGATCTGTCTTGATGACATGGAGATCCCTGCCACCAAGGAAGAGCGCATCAAGGTTGCTGCTGATGAGGTGAAAGACATCCAACAGCAGTACACTGAAGGTCTTATCACCGACGGTGAACGCTATAATAAGGTCATCGACATCTGGGCCAAGTGTACCGAAGATATCGCCGGTACCATGCTCGGCAATATTGCTGTCGATAAGATGAAATCGGCCGATGGCGAGGAGGTTGAAGTCTCCTCCTTTAATGCGATCCACATGATGGCTGATTCCGGTGCCCGGGGTAGCGCTCAGCAGATTAGGCAGCTGGCCGGTATGCGCGGGTTGATGGCGAAGCCTGACGGATCCATTATTGAAACGCCGATCACCGCCAACTTCCGTGAGGGGTTGACAGTTCTTCAGTACTTTATCTCGACCCACGGTGCGCGGAAAGGTCTGGCTGATACCGCGCTGAAAACCGCTAACTCCGGTTATCTGACCCGGCGACTGGTGGATGTGGCACAGGATGCCATCATCACCGAGCAGGATTGCGATACCCTTGATGGTATTGAGGTCTCATCCCTGACTGAAGGGGGCGAGGTCATCGAACGGTTAGGCGACCGGATTCTCGGTCGGGTTGCGCTGGACGATATCTTTGATCCGGTGACTGATGATCTGCTCGTGGAAGCCAATCAGCTGATTGATGAAGACCTGGTCACCAAAATCGAGGAAGCCGGGATTGAAAAGATCAAAATCCGCTCGGTGCTGACATGTAAAAGCAAGCGCGGCATCTGCGCCCTCTGTTATGGTCGAGACTTGGCCCGGGGGCACTTGGTCAATCTTGGTGAAGCGGTCGGCGTTATCGCTGCTCAGTCCATCGGCGAGCCGGGGACCCAGTTGACCATGCGGACCTTCCACATTGGTGGTACCGCTTCACGGCGGGCTGAACAGACCGCTTTGGAAGCGCGTTTTGACGGGGCTCTTAAGTTCATCAACCTGACCACTGTCGACAATGTCGATGGTTTCCCGGTTGTCATGAATCGGAAAGGGGAGATCGCGGTTATTGATGAAACCGGCCGTGAACGGGAACGCTATTCCGTTGTCTATGGTGCACGGTTAACCCGTCAGGAAGGGGCTCCAGTCAGCGCTGGTGAGATGTTGGCGGAATGGGACCCCTATACGGTACCAATCATCACCGAAGTCGGCGGGGTGGTTCATTTCGGTGATATTGCCGAAGGCTTGACGATGGAGGAACAGGTCGACGAAGTCACCGGTCTGTCACGGAAAGTCGTTACCGAAGCCAAGACCGCTGATAAACGGCCGCGGATTACCCTCAAAAATGAGGAGGGGAAAACGGTCAAGCTGCCCAACGGCTCTCCGGCTCGCTATATGCTGCCGGTGGGAGCAAATATCTCGGTTGAAGAGGGCAGCGAGATCTATGCCGGGGCAATCCTGGCCAAAATTCCGCGTGAAACCACCAAGACCAAGGATATCACCGGTGGTTTGCCACGGGTCGCCGAGTTGTTCGAGGCGCGTAAACCCAAAGAGGTGGCGGTTATCTCGGAAATTGATGGTGTGGTTTCCTTTGGAAAAGATTCCAAAGGTAAGCGCAAGATCGTGGTGACCCCGGAAGTCGGTGATCCGGTGGAATACCTGATCCCCAAAGGGAAGCATATCTCGGTGCATGAAGGTGACTACCTGCATGCCGGGGAAGAACTGGTGGATGGTTCGAGCAACCCACATGATATCCTTCGAGTTCTGGGCAGCAAGGAGCTCTCCAAGTATCTGGTTGATGAGGTGCAGGAGGTCTACCGTTTGCAAGGCGTCAAGATCAATGACAAGCATATTGAAACCATTGTTCGGCAGATGCTCAGACGGGTGCAGATACGTGAGGTCGGTGATACCAACTTCCTGACCGATGATCAAGTCGATCGCTGGATCTTTGAAGAAGAAAACGATCGGGTGCAGGCCGAAGATGGCCAGCCGGCTATCGGTGAACCGATTATGCTCGGTATTACCAAGGCGTCACTGTCGACCGAGTCGTTCATATCCGCAGCATCCTTCCAGGAGACCACCAAGGTGCTCACTCAGGCGGCGATCCAAGGGAAGGTCGATTCCCTGCGCGGGCTCAAAGAAAATGTCATTATGGGGCGTTTGATTCCTGCAGGAACGGGTGTCGCAAAATATCGTGCGGCTGAATTGAAAATACCTGAACCAGAGGTTAAAATGGAAGATCCGCTCGAGATTGATGAGTCGGATACAGAGATGCCGGAAGAGATAGATTGAATGGTTTTGAAGGCTCCGATTACGGAGCCTTCAAACTCTGTAAATACTAATTTTTAAATAAGAAAAAATAGCTTGACAAAGGGTAGGTCGATTGATAATCTCTGCGGGTTTTTCCCCACAGAAAGGCTGTTGTTCGGCCGTATGAAACACTGATAAGGATTTGGGAGAATCTAGATGCCAACGATTAACCAATTGATTCGCAGCGGGCGCAAAAAGAAGGTCGTCAAGTCGACCGCGCCTGCGTTGAAATCTTGTCCGCAAAGACGCGGGGTATGTACGCGTGTTTACACAACGACCCCGAAAAAGCCGAACTCTGCACTGCGGAAAGTTGCCCGGGTGCGTTTGACTAATGGGATTGTTGTGACCTCGTATATTCCTGGCGTGGGACACAATCTGCAAGAGCACTCCGTGGTGCTGATTCGTGGTGGCCGGGTTAAGGATTTACCTGGTGTCCGCTATCATATTGTCCGTGGTACTCTTGACCTTGCCGGAGTTAAGGATCGCAAGCAGGGTCGTTCGAAATATGGCGCTAAGCGCCCTAAGTGATTTAGTCTGAGGAAGAGGACGTTATGCCCAGAAGAAGAGAAGTCCCAAAACGGGTCATTCTGCCGGATCCTAAGTATGGGGATCTGCTGGTTGCGAAATTTGTCAACAATGTCATGGTTGACGGAAAAAAGAGTACTGCTGAGCAGATTGTGTACGGTGCTTTTGATCTGGTCGCCGAGCGGACCGGAAACAACCCGCTGGAAGTGTTTAAGACTGCCATGGATAACGTGCGCCCGGTTCTTGAGGTTAAGTCACGTCGTGTTGGTGGGTCCACCTACCAGGTTCCTGTCGAAGTTGCCCCTTCACGGCGCACTGCGCTGGCAATGCGTTGGTTGGCTATTTATGCGAAGGCTCGTAGTGAGAAGACTATGCGCGAGCGGTTGGCAGGTGAGTTTGTAGATGCCTTCAATAACCGCGGCGCTGCCGTTAAAAAGCGTGAAGATACGCACCGTATGGCAGAGGCCAATAAGGCTTTTGCGCATTATCGCTGGTAGATCAGTCGTTCAGGTTAGGAGAAAAACGTGGCTCGCAAGGTTGCTCTAGAAAAAACTCGTAATATCGGTATTATGGCTCACATTGATGCCGGTAAGACCACAACGACTGAACGTGTCCTGTTTTATACGGGGATCTCACATAAAATTGGTGAGGTGCATGACGGTGCAGCGACTATGGACTGGATGGAGCAGGAGCAGGAGCGTGGTATTACCATTACCTCGGCTGCGACGACCTGTTTCTGGAAGGACCATCGAGTCAATATTATTGACACTCCTGGCCACGTTGATTTTACTATCGAAGTCGAGCGCTCGCTGAAGGTTCTTGATGGGGCTGTCGCTGTTTTCTGTTCTGTCGGTGGTGTTGAACCACAGTCGGAGACGGTCTGGCGGCAGGCTGATAAGTATCATGTTCCGCGGATCGCTTTTATTAATAAGATGGATCGTATTGGCGCCAACTTTAATCGTGGCGTTGATATGATTCGTGAGCGATTGGGTGCCAACCCGCTGCCGTTGCAGTTGCCGATTGGTGCCGAGGAGAACTTCCGCGGGCTTGTCGATCTGGTGACCATGGAAGCGATCGTCTGGGATGACGAGTCGATGGGTGCTAAATTTGCGGTTATCGATATTCCTGAGGACATGGTCGATGACGTCGAGATGGCGCGCGAAGCCTTGCTGGAAGAGATTTCTGCCAACGACGAAGAGTTGATGGAAAAGTATCTTGGTGGCGAAGAGCTGACCGTTGACGAGATCAAGGCGGCCATCCGTCGTGGAACGAAGAATATCGAGTTCTGCCCAGTATTTTGTGGTAGCGCTTTTAAAAATAAAGGTGTGCAGCCGCTGTTGGATGCGGTGGTTGATTACATGCCTTCTCCGCTGGACGTCCCCGCTATTAAGGGTGTTAACCCTGATAACGGAGAGGAGCTTGAGCGGCCCGCTTCTGATAGTGAGCCCTTTGCCGCTTTGGCCTTTAAAATTATGACTGACCCCTTTGTCGGTCAGCTGAGTTTCTTTCGGGTGTATTCGGGAATTGCTGAGTCTGGAACGACTGTCCTTAACTCGACCAAAGGTAAAAAAGAGCGTTTTGGCCGCTTGTTGAAGATGCACGCCAATAAGCGTGAGGAAATCAAGCAGGTTTATGCCGGTGATATCGCTGCTGCGGTCGGTTTGAAGCATACCACCACTGGCGACACTTTGTGTGACCCGGATAGGCCGTCGCTGCTTGAGTCGATGGAATTCCCGGAGCCGGTTATTCACTTGTCGGTTGAGCCGAAGACCAAGAGTGACCAGGAAAAAATGGGCGTTGCTCTGGGTAAATTGTTGTCTGAGGACCCCTCGTTGAGGGTGCGGACGGATGAGGAAACCGGCCAGACTATACTTTCCGGGATGGGCGAGCTGCATCTCGAGATTATTGTTGATCGGATGAAGCGTGAGTTTAAGGTCGAGTGTAATGTCGGCGCTCCGCAGGTTGCCTATCGTGAGTCGATCACCAAATCGGTCGAAGTGCAGGGCAAGTTCGTCCGTCAGTCTGGTGGGCGTGGTCAGTATGGTGATTGTTGGTTGCGTCTTGAACCGGGCGAGCCCGGTGAAGGCTTCAGCTTTATCGATGAGATTAAGGGCGGTGTTATTCCGCGCGAGTATATCCCTGCTGTTGGTAAGGGTGCTGAGGAAGCTGCTGAAAACGGGGTTCTTGCAGGTTTCCCGATCGTTGATGTTCGGGTCGCTTGTTACGACGGTTCGTACCACGATGTCGACTCTTCCGAGATGGCCTTTAAGATTGCCGGTTCGATGGGCTTTAAGGAGGGGGCAAGGAAGGCTGCTCCCGCTCTGCTCGAGCCGATTATGGCAGTCGAGGTTGTTGTCCCCGAGGAGTACATGGGGGATGTCATCGGCGATCTGAACAGCCGTCGCGGTCGTATCATGGGGATGGATTCCCGTGGGGGTGCGCAGGTTGTTAATGCTCACGTCCCACTTTCCAGTATGTTTGGTTACGCAACCGATCTGCGCAGTTCAACGCAGGGTCGGGCAACATATACGATGGTATTTGATCATTACGATCAGGTACCTAAGGCAATTAGTGAAGAGATTATCGCCAAGGTCAATGGTTAGGCCGAGGAGAGGAGATAGTTATGTCCAAGGAAAAATATGAGAGGACAAAGCCGCACGTCAATATCGGGACCATCGGTCACGTTGACCACGGCAAGACCACGCTGACCGCAGCGATTACCACCGTGCTCGCAGAAAAGATGGGCCGCGGTGAAGTCAAGGCTTTCGATCAGATCGACAATGCACCGGAAGAGCGTGAGCGTGGTATCACCATTGCAACCGCCCACGTCGAATATGAGACCGACAATCGTCACTATGCGCACGTTGACTGTCCGGGTCACGCCGACTATGTCAAGAACATGATCACCGGGGCTGCCCAGATGGACGGCGCTATCCTGGTGGTTTCAGCCGCTGACGGCCCGATGCCGCAGACTCGTGAGCATATCCTGCTCGCTCGTCAGGTTGGTGTTCCGGCCATGGTCGTGTTCCTGAACAAAGCCGACATGGTTGACGACGAAGAGCTGCTCGAACTGGTCGACATGGAAATCCGTGAGCTGCTGTCGAGCTATGACTTCCCGGGTGACGATATTCCGATCATTGCCGGGTCTGCTCTGGCCGCCCTGGAAGGTCGCGATGACGAGATCGGTAAGAATAAGGTTCTCGAGTTGATGGACGCTGTTGACAGCTACATCCCCGAGCCGGAGCGTGCTGTTGACAAGCCGTTCTTGATGCCTGTCGAAGACGTCTTCTCCATCTCTGGTCGTGGTACTGTTGCCACCGGTCGGGTTGAGAGCGGCGTGGTCAAGGTTCAGGAAGAAGTCGAAATTGTCGGCATGAAAGCCACGACCAAAACGGTCGTGACCGGTGTCGAAATGTTCCGCAAGCTGCTGGATCAGGGTCAGGCCGGCGACAATGTCGGTATCCTGCTGCGTGGTGTCAAGCGTGAAGACATCGAACGCGGTCAGGTCTTGGCCAAGCCAGGCAGCATCACCCCGCATACCAAGTTCAAAGCCGAGGCTTATATTCTGACCAAGGAAGAGGGTGGTCGTCATACCCCGTTCTTCAAAGGGTATCGTCCGCAGTTCTACTTTCGGACCACGGACGTGACCGGGATTGTTGAGCTTCCGGAAGGCACCGAAATGGTTATGCCTGGTGACAATATTGCAATGACGGTTGATCTGATCACCCCGATTGCAATGGACAAGGAACTGCGCTTTGCAATCCGCGAAGGCGGCCGTACTGTCGGCGCCGGCGTGGTCAGCGAAGTTATCGAGTAATACGAGGAAAACACATGTCTACACAGAAGATCAGAATTCGTCTGAAAGCCTATGATCACAGCCTGCTCGACCAGGCTGTTGCGGAAATCGTAGATACAACGAAACGTACCGGTTCACGTTTGGTCGGTCCCATTCCGTTGCCGACTGTGATCAATAAATACTGTGTGCTGCGCGGTCCGCACGTCGACAAAAAGAGTCGAGAGCAGTTTGAGATTCGTACGCATAAGCGTCTCTTGGATATTATGGAGCCGACTCAGCAGACCGTGGATGCTTTGATGAAGCTGGACTTGTCTGCTGGCGTAGACGTTGAGATCAAGCTTTAATTTTTGGTTTAATCGCAATTTAAGGGCACGACTATGACCAACGGATTGTTAGGAAAAAAGATAGGCATGAGCCAGGTTTATGCTGCTGATGGGCAGCGGATTCCTGTGACTGTGCTGGAAGCGGGGCCATGTACGGTTCTGCAAAAGAAGACAGCGGCAACTGATGGCTATGAAGCCGTACAGATTGGTTTCAAGGCAATTGGTGCACAGCGCGCGAACAAGCCGGAGATGGGACATTTTAAAAAGGCCGGCAAGGGTGCCTTCGCTCATGTTCGCGAATTTTCAACCGTCGGGGACTGCACCGTTGGTGATATCGTTTCCTGCGAAATGTTCAAGCCCGGTGACCGGATCGATATAACCGGTACCAGTAAGGGTAAGGGGTTTCAGGGCGTTATGAAGCGGTGGGGCTTTTCCGGCGGTCGGGCGACTCATGGTTCCATGTTTAAGCGTCGGCCTGGGGGCATCAGTGCTTCGGCTTGGCCGTCCCGAGTGTTCAAGGGTAAGAAAATGCCTGGACAATTGGGTAACGTGCGGGTTACAACACAAAACCTCATCGTCGTTGATGTTCGGCCCGAAGAGAATTTAATCCTTGTACGTGGTGCCGTTCCTGGACCGAAAAACGGTCTGGTCGAGATCCGTAAAGGGATCAAGGTTTAAGTGCTGCGGATTTAGGAGTGGATAAATGGCAACTGTAGCAATTTATAATCAGGACAAAAAACAGGTTGGAGAGCGTGAGCTCGCGGAAACTGTTTTTAATACTGAAGTAAAAGAATATCTTTTGCATGACATGGTTCGTTATCAACTTGCGGCTCGGCGTCAGGGGACGGCGGCGGTCAAGAATAGAAGCGCGGTTGCCGGTGGTGCAAAGAAACCTTATCGTCAGAAAGGTACTGGTAATGCACGGCAGGGTACTATTCGTGCGCCCCATTTCGTTGGTGGTGGTGTTGCGTTTGGGCCTCAGCCCCGCTCCTATTCCTTCAAGTTGAATCGGAAGGTAAAAAAAGCGGCGCTTTGCAGCGCACTGTCTGCTCGCTTTCAAGGCGAAAAACTGGTGGTCGTGAAAGATCTGGCCCTGGATGATATCAGTACCAAACAGTTCAGTCAGGTTATTGAGCGGTTCGCGCTGGATGGTGCGTTGGTCGTTATTGATCAGGCCGATGTCAAGGTTGAGCTTTCAGCTAGAAATCTGCGCAATGTAAAAGTTCTGCGTGCAGAAGGGGTGAATGTCTACGATGTTCTTAAATACCCTTATCTGGTGTTGACTGATGCCGCGGTTACTGAGATCGAAGGAGCTTTGGAAAAATGAAACCTCTTCACGAGATTATTCGCAAGCCGCTGATTACTGAAAAAGCAAACCTGCTGAAGGACGAAGCGCAAGTTGTTGCATTTGAAGTTTCACGCTCGGCCAACAAGATCGAAATCAAGCAGGCTGTTGAAAAAGCTTTCGATGTCAAGGTCAAGTCGGTTAATACCATCCAGTTGCGCGGTAAAATGAAGCGGGTCGGTGCTTCTTTAGGGCAACGGAACAACTGGAAAAAAGCATATGTTACCCTGCAACAGGGACATAATATCGATTTTTATGGCGTTTAAGGCCGTGTATTTGGCAGGTATGGAGCAGTTGTCATGGGTATAAAAAAATATAATCCAACCTCGGACGGTCGGCGTCATATGACCTCCTCGACTTTCGAGGAAGTAACTAAAGCCAGACCGGAAAAATCTCTTCTTGCGCCGCTGAAGCGGTCCGGTGGACGAAACAATGCCGGTCGGATCACCAAGCGTCATACTGGCGGTGGCCACAAGAGGCAATATCGGATTGTTGACTTCCGGCGGGACAAACTTGAGGTCCCAGCTAAGGTTGCCTCCATTGAATACGATCCCAACCGCAGTGCTCGTATTGCACTGTTGTTCTATGCTGACGGTGAGAAGCGTTACATTCTGGCTCCCAACGGTCTGTCGGTTGGTGATGCCGTGGTTGCTAGCGATTCCGCTGATATTCGGCCTGGGAATGCGTTGTCGATCAAAGCTATTCCGTTGGGCACCTGGGTGCACAATGTTGAGCTTAAGGTTGGCAAAGGTGGCCAGCTGGCCCGTAGTGCAGGTGCCTACGCGATGATCGCTGCGAAAGAAGGCCGCTATGCCCAGTTGCGGCTTCCTTCCGGTGAGGTTCGCCTGGTGATGCAGGAATGCCGTGCTACTGTCGGTCAGGTTGGCAATCTTGATTATGAGAAGATTAAGATTGGTAAAGCCGGTCGTAACCGTTGGTTGGGGAAACGTCCGCAGTCTCGTGGTGTGGCCATGAACCCGGTCGATCACCCGCATGGTGGTGGTGAAGGTAAGAGTTCCGGTGGTCGTCACCCGGTTACCCCATGGGGTGTTCCGACCAAAGGTTACAAAACCAGAACGAATAAACGTACGGACAAATTTATCGTACGTCGTAGAAATAAGAAGTAATTCAAGCCTTTAGGAGAAGATCGTGGCAAGATCAATTAAAAAAGGGCCATACATCCAGGACAGCCTGCTACGCAAAGTAGATCTGGAAGGTGACACTAACCGTAACAAAGTTATCAAGACCTGGTCGCGGCGTTCGACCATCATTCCTGAGTTCGTCGGGCTGACCTTTGCTGTTCATAACGGGAAAAAATTTGTCCCGGTTTTTGTCAGTGAAAATATGGTTGGTCACAAGCTGGGTGAATTTGCTCCGACGAGGACTTACTTCGGTCACGGCAGTGACAAGAAGAGCAAGGTCAGATAGCTTACCGCGATTTTAACAGGAGTTCCGAGCAATGGAAGCACAAGCAAAACTGAGGAACGTTCGCCTTTCTCCGCGTAAGGCGCGACTCGTTGTCGATCTGGTCCGCGGTAAGGGGATTCAGGATGCTATGAACATTCTGCAATTTTCTCCGCAGAAAACAGCACCAGTTCTTTCTAAATTATTGAAATCAGCTGTAGCAAACGCCGAACAAAAAGGTGTTTCTGATGTTGATCAGTTGTTTGTTAAAACAATTATGGTCGATCAGGGCCCTGTGTTAAGGCGCTTTATGCCTCGCGCACAAGGGCGAGCCAGCCGGATTCGCAAACCGACCAGCCACATTACTGTGGTTTTGGATGTTAAGTAAAACGAGGAGGTATCCCTTTGGGCCAGAAAGTTCATCCGATAGGATTTCGTCTTGGAGTTAACCGGACATGGGAATCCCGCTGGTACGCAGATTCAGACTATGCCGAAAAACTTCATGCCGATCTCAAACTTCGTAATTTCCTGAAGAAGAGATTGTACCATGCAGGAATTTCGAAAATCGAGCTTGAGAGAGCAGCTAATAAAGTAAAGATCAACATCTTTGCCGCAAGACCCGGAATTATCATCGGCAAAAAAGGTTCTGAGGTTGAGGTATTGAAAAAAGATCTGGCCAAGATTACCGATGATGAATGTTTTATTAACATTCAAGAGGTGCGTAAGCCGGAAGTTGATGCCCAATTGGTTGCAGAAAATGTTGTACTGCAGCTTGAAAGGCGCGTTGCCTTCAGAAGAGCCATGAAGCGTAGTGTCAGTATGGCTCTTAAATTCGGTGCAAAGGGAATCAAAATCAATTGTTCCGGGCGTTTGGGCGGTGCCGAGATGAGCCGTACTGAATGGTATCGTGAGGGGCGCGTTCCTTTGCATACTTTGCGAGCTGATATCGATTATGGTTTTGCCGAAGCAAAGACGACCTACGGAATCATTGGTGTCAAAGTCCTCATCTTCAAGGGTGAGGTGCTTGGAAAAGAACAAGAACAGCCGGTTGGCTGATCAGGAGTAATTAACCATGTTAATGCCGAAGAAAGTTAAGCGTAGAAAGCAGTTTACCGGTCGCATGACTGGACAGGCCTCCCGTGGTACTGAAGTCAGTTTCGGTGATTACGGTCTGCAGGCCCTCGAGTGTGGCTGGCTTTCATCACGTCAGATTGAAGCTGCTCGTCGCGCCATGACGCGCTATATCAAGCGTGGTGGAAAGATCTGGATTCGCACATTTCCGCATAAGCCCCTCACGAGTAAGCCGGCTGAAACCCGGATGGGTAAAGGGAAGGGGTCGCCTGAGAAGTGGGTTGCAGTGGTAAAGCCTGGTCATATCATTTACGAGATGCAGGGTGTTACCGAGGAAATTGCACGTGAGGCTTTCCGGCTTGGTGCTCATAAGTTACCGATGCGGACCAAATTTGTGAAAAGAGAGGCTGGCGATGAAGGCTAGTGAAATTATCGATCTCAGCGTAGAGGAATTGGAAGCGAAGACGCGTGAGCTTCAGCAGGAGCTTTTCAATCTGAGATTTCAATTGCATACCGGTCATCTGGAAAACACTGCTAAGATTTCTGCTATACGTAAAGATGTGGCACGAGTCAAGACAGTCCTGTCCAGTAAGCTGAATGCCTAGTGTGTGTGAGGAAAAATGAGTCAAGAACGAGGTAGCAGAAGAACCCGGATCGGCGTTGTTGTCAGTGACAAAATGGATAAAACTGTTGTTGTCAGGGTCGATGACCTGGTTAAGCACAGCATTTATAAAAAATTCGTCAAGCGTAAAGTCAGCTGTAAAGCTCATGACGAGCTGAACAGTTGCGCTCTTGGTGATAAAGTCCTTATTGTCGAAACCAGACCCTTGTCCAAAGACAAGCGCTGGCGTGTGCGCCAGATTCTGGAGAAGGCCGTTACCGCGTAGGAGAGTAAGTCATGATCCAGATGCAATCCATGCTGAGCGTCGCAGATAATTCCGGCGCGAAGAAGCTTTGCTGTATTAAGGTCCCGGGTGGATCGAAGCGTAAATATGCCGGAGTCGGCGATATTATTATTTGCAGTGTTAAAGAAGCGTTGCCGAATTCCAAAGTAAAAAAAGGTGATGTTGTTCGTGCTGTGATTGTGCGTACTGCGAAGGAAATTCCGCGTCCGGACGGGTCGTTCATTCGTTTTGACAGCAATTCAGCTGTTGTCGTTAACGCTGGTAACGAACCTATCGGCACCCGTATTTTCGGCCCGGTCGCGAGGGAATTGCGAGCCCGTCACTTTATGAAAATTGTTTCGCTGGCTCCTGAAGTTTTATAAACCGGACTGTTGGAGAAAATAAGCAATGGCTAGTATCAAAGTACATGTCAAAAAAGATGACATGGTGAAAATTATTGCTGGTAAGGAACGCGGTAAAACCGGTAAGGTTCTGCGGGTTTTCCCGGCCAAGGGACGTGTTGTCGTTGAAAACCTCAACGTGGTAAAACGGCACACCCGACCTAATCAGCTTAATCCCGAGGGTGGCATCGTCGAAAAAGAAGCGGCAATCAGCATGTCCAACGTCATGTTGATTTGCGGTTCTTGTAACGAGGCAACTCGTACCGGCATCAAAACTCTTGAGGACGGTAGCAAGACTCGTTATTGCAAAAAATGTAACGCGAGCGTTGATAAATAAGTAAACGGAGATTTCAATGGCCAGGTTAAAAGAGGCATATATTCAGGAGCAGATTCCTGCCCTGATGAAGGAATTCCAATACCGTAACGTAATGGAAGTTCCCAAAATAGAGAAGGTCGTTCTGAATATGGGTCTCGGTGAGGCCATTCAGAATCCCAAGCTGCTCGAATCCGCAGTTGAAGAGCTGGAACGGATTTCCGGACAAAAACCGGTGGTGACCAAATCCAAAAAATCGATCGCCGGATTCAAATTGCGTGAGGACATGTCTATTGGTGCCTGTGTAACGTTGCGGCATGATCGGGCATGGGAATTTATTGACCGCTTGGTCAATGTAGCGCTGCCTCGGGTTCGCGATTTTAAAGGCGTTTCTCCCAAGGCGTTTGACGGCCGGGGTAACTATACTCTTGGTATCCGCGAGCAGTTGATCTTTCCTGAGATTGACCTCGACAAGATTGCTAAGGTTTCCGGGTTGAACGTTACGATTGTAACAACGGCAAAAACCGATGAAGAGGGCCGTGCGTTGCTGGCCGGTCTCGGTATGCCGTTCAGAAAATAGAGCTTTAAGAGCGGAGGATGATGTGGCGAAGAAATCAATGATTGCCAAAGCTAAACGGCCCCAAAAGTTCGCGGTTCGTACATACAATCGCTGTCCGATTTGTGGTCGTCCGCGCGCTTATTATCGTAAGTTTGATATGTGCAGAATTTGTTTAAGGAAACTGGCCTCCGAAGGGAAAGTCCCCGGGGTTGTCAAGTCCAGCTGGTAACAGCGAGAAGGAGTACCATTCATGTCGATGACTGATCCAATGGCGGACATGTTGACCCGCATCCGTAATGCCGGAATGGCGTCCCATGCGAAAGTTGATGTTCCCTCCAGTAACGTCAAAGCTGCAGTTGCTGCAGTTTTGAAAGATCTTGGCTTCATAAAAAACTTTAAAATCGTAACTGACGGTAAACAGGGGTTGCTGCGTATTTATCTTAAATACGACGACAATCAGTCTCCTGTCATTCACGAGATCAAGCGGGTATCTACACCAGGTTGCCGGGTGTATGTCGGCAAAGAGGATATCCCCCGGATCAAGAACGGTCTCGGTGCTTCGATTCTCTCGACCTCCAAAGGCGTTCTTGACGATGTGTCAGCACGCAAGGCACAGGTTGGCGGCGAAGTTATCTGCAGCGTTTGGTAACAGAAGATCGAGGAGTTTCAAAAATGTCACGTATCGGTAAATTGCCAATAGCTATTCCTGCAGGTGTCAAAGTTGCACTTGATGGAAATACCATGACCGTCACCGGGCCTAAAGGGGCACTGACTCAAGAGTTGCATGCGCGGATGACCATCGCCGTTGAAACGGAACAGATTATCGTCTCGCGCCCGACTGAGGAAAAAGCTGATTGTGCTCTGCATGGCCTGACCCGTTCGCTGATCAATAACATGGTGGTCGGTGTGACTGTTGGATTTCAGAAAAAACTTGAAATCAACGGGGTTGGTTATCGCGCTGAAATCAGCGGAAAAACATTGACCCTTTCACTCGGTTACTCCCACCCAGTTGTCTACGAATTGCCTGAGGGTATTTCAGTAGAGGTGGAAAAACAAACCAAGTTGTCGGTAAATGGTATCGATAAGCAGCTTGTCGGATCCGCTGCGGCGAAGATCCGCTCATTCCGTGCTCCGGAACCGTATAAGGGCAAAGGAATCAAGTATGCTGACGAGAAGATTTTGCGTAAAGCTGGTAAGGCCGGCAAGTAATTAGATTGATATAAGGAGCATAACTGTGAACGTTTCCCAAAAAAGACGTGTTGCCAGGCTCAAGCGTCAGGCGCGGGTTAGAAGAAAAATTCGTGGGACCACTGAATGCCCCCGGCTCTCTGTCTTCCGCAGTACCAAGCATATTTACGCCCAGATTATCGAAGATACAACCGGCAGAACTCTGGTTGCGGCTTCATCAGTCGGCAAAGATGTGGACTTGAATAACGGCGGTAATGTAGAGGCGGCTAAGGCAGTCGGGAGTGCTATTGCTCAAAAGGCACTTGCCCAGGATATCACCCAAGTTGTTTTCGACCGTAACGGTTTCCTGTATCAGGGGCGCGTTCAGGCGCTGGCTGATGCTGCACGGGAAGCCGGATTGAAGCTGTAGAGGAGAAGGTAGTGCTGCGCATTGATCCCAATGAACTGGAATTGACCGATAGAGTCATTCATATCAACCGTAATGCCAAAGTTGTCAAAGGTGGCCGGCGCTTCAGCTTTTCTGCACTGGTTGTTGTCGGTGATGGAGAAGGGCATGTCGGTTACGGACTTGGTAAAGCCAAGGAAGTTCCTGAAGCCATTAGAAAGGGCGTTGAGCAGGCCAAAAAAAGCCTGATCAAGGTGCCGATTCAGGAAGGGCGGACCATTCCTTACGATGTTGTCGGTAAGTACGGAGCAGGCAAGGTTTTGCTTAAGCCTGCTTCCGCAGGTACCGGTGTGATTGCCGGCGGTGCTGTCCGGCCTATTCTGGAGTCGGTCGGGATTGGTAATATCCTTACCAAATGCCTCGGCTCCAACAATCCGCATAACGTTGTCAAAGCGACAATAAATGCACTCAAGATGCTTAAAAGCCCGGATGAGATTCTTGCTCGTCGCGGTCTTGTCAAAGAATAAGGGTCGCAGACCCAGGAGGATGGCATAATGGCTGCGGAAGTAAAAGTTACCCTGAAGAAAAGCCCGATCGGACGAAAGGAATATTTCGCCAAGGTTCTAAAAGGTCTGGGCCTTAAGCGTCTGCATCAAACTGTCACTTTGCAGGACACTCCGGAGATCCGGGGGATGATCCGTAAAGTTGAGCATATGGTTGCAGTCGAAGACTGAAAACAATATAGAGGATAAATGATGGATCTCAGTAATCTGAAACCGGCACCCGGTTCGACTAAAAATAGGAAGCGCATCGGTCGTGGCCCTGGCTCTGGAACCGGAAAAACTTCCGGTAAAGGTCATAAGGGGCAGAACGCTCGTAGCGGTGGTGGCGTAAAACCAGGATTCGAGGGTGGTCAGATGCCACTGCAGAGACGTACCCCGAAGCGTGGATTTACCTCTGTTAATAAGAAGGTCTATAACCTTGTTAATCTGCGGGACCTGGAGGCTTTTGAGGCTGGTACTGTGGTTGATCTCGAGCAATACGGCAAGGCCGGCTTGATTTCAAACCCCAATGACGGAATCAAAATCCTTGCTGATGGGGAATTGTCCAAAGCATTGACTGTTCAGGCTCATAAATTCAGCAAGTCTGCTGCAGAGAAAATTGAGTCAGCAGGCGGCAAAGCCGAGGTAATCTAAACATGTCGACCCTGCAGAATATACTGGCAATACCAGAACTGCGGCGCAGAATTATGTTCACACTGACGATGCTGGCTGTCTACAGGGTTGGATGTCATGTTCCGACGCCCGGCATTGACGCCCACGTATTGGCCAAATTTTTTGAAGGTACCGACGGTACCTTGCTAGGGTTGGTCAGTTCTTTCACCGGCGGTGCATTGAAACAGATGGCTGTGTTCGCACTCGGGATCATGCCATATATAAGTGCGTCGATTATCCTTCAATTATTGACGGTGGTTTTTGAACCGATTGAAAAACTGTCTAAAGAAGGAGAGCAGGGCCGGAAGAAAATTACCGAGTATACTCGGTACGGCACCATCGTCTTGGCTATTATCCAAGGTATTGGTATCGCTACTGGGCTGCAGTCCATGACCGGGCCGGCCGGTGAACCAGTTGTCCCTCATCCGGGCATCGGTTTTATCCTGATGACAGTCATTACTCTGACTGCAGGTACCGCCTTTATTATGTGGCTTGGTGAGCAAATTACCGAGCGAGGCATCGGTAACGGTATCTCTCTGATCATCTTTGCCGGTATCGTTGCTGGTATGCCGTCGGCAATCGTAAACTCGATCCGGTTGGTTGAAACCGGTGCGATGACTGTGACCGTTATTGTGTTCATTCTCGCGTTGATGCTGGTGACCGTGGCCGCTATCGTGTACATGGAAAGAGCGCAACGGCGGGTGCCGATTCATTACGCCAAGCGCGTTGTTGGCATGCGTAATATGGGTGGGCAGGCCAGTCATTTGCCGTTGAAGATTAACATGAGCGGTGTTATCCCGCCCATCTTTGCCAGTTCGATCATGATGTTCCCGGCGACCATCGCCAATTTTATCAATGTGCCTTGGGTGAAAACGGCTGCGACTTTTTTATCGCCGGGGCACTTGGTCTACAATGTTTTTTATGTTGCTTTTATTTTCTTCTTTTGCTACTTCTACACGGCTATAACTTTCAACCCTGTGAATGTCGCTGAGAATGTTAAAAATCAAGGTGGTTTTGTGCCGGGGATTCGTCCCGGGAAGGAAACCGCAAACTATCTTGATACAGTTCTCGGGCGGCTGACTTTTGCCGGTGCGATTTATGTAGCAGTGGTCTGTGTTCTGCCGACTATCTTGATCAGTCAGCTGAATGTTCCCTTCTTCTTCGGAGGGACATCGCTATTGATCGTTGTCGGTGTCGGTATGGATACGGCGTCGCAAATTGAGGCCCATTTGATCTCCCGTTCCTATGAGGGGTTCATGAAGGGTGTTACACTCAAGGGTCGGCACGGTTAGGAGGGATGATGATGAATATGATATTACTCGGCCCTCCGGGTGCCGGAAAGGGAACTCAGGCCGCTTTTTTGGTGGACAGCTATGCAATCCCGCAAATCTCTACCGGAGATATGTTGCGTACTGCTGTGCAGGCTGCGTCGCCCATGGGCGTCAAGGCCAAGGCCTGTATGGATGCTGGTGAATTGGTGCCTGACGATATTGTGGTCGGGATCGTTCGTGAGCGGTTGCAGCAGGCTGATTGTAGTCACGGTTTTATCCTTGACGGTTTTCCTAGGACTTTGCCGCAGGCCGATGCATTACAGAATGTGCTGAAGGATCTTGGTAAAGAGCTTGATGCCGTGGTTTCTTTGCGGGTTGATACCGACGCTCTGGTTGGCCGTTTGACTGGGCGGCGGAGTTGTCCGCAATGTGGAAAAGGGTTTCATCTGAAATTTGATCCGCCAAGGGAAGATGGCGCATGTAGCGCTTGTGGCGGGGAGTTGGTACAGCGGGATGACGATAAGGAAGAGACCATCCGTAAGCGAATGGAGGTTTATCATCGTCAGACTGCTCCGTTGGAAGATTATTATTCCCAACGTGGAGTATTGATCGCTGTTGACGGAATGGCTGAAATCCAGGCTGTTCGCGCCGAGATAAAAACAGCATTACAGGTAGGTTGAGTTGATAGTCGTTAAGTCACGCACTGAAATCGCTAAAATGCGCAAGGCCGGGAAGATGGTTGCCGAAATTCTTGAGCTGATGCGTGACATGATAAAGCCGGGGGTCAGTTCTCTTGAACTTGATCGGCTGGCTGAGAAAAAATGCAAGGAATGGAAGGCGCGACCTGCATTCAAGGGGTATGGCGGCTTTCCTTTTACTGTTTGTGCGTCACCTAATGACCGTGTAGTTCATGGCTTCCCTAATAGTCAGCATCTTGAAGAAGGCGATATTATCAGTATCGATTTCGGGCTGGTGGTTGACGGCTTTTATGGTGATTCAGCCATGACAGTCCCGGTTGGGAAGATCGACTCGCGGACCGAGCAGTTGCTCGCAACTACAAAAGGGTCTTTGTTTTGTGGCATCGAGGCAGCTCAGGTTGGTGGTTATCTGTCGGATATTTCTCATGCTGTACAGGAACGGGTCGAAAGTGACGGCTTCAGCGTAGTTCGTGAATTTGTCGGTCATGGCATCGGGCGTAATTTGCACGAGGACCCACAAATTCCAAACTATGGTGCTCCGCGGCGAGGCCCTAAGTTGAAAGCAGGAATGACCTTTGCCATCGAACCGATGGTGAATGTTGGGCTGCCGGGCGTTAGAGTCCTGGAAGACGGGTGGACAGCTGTGACCGTTGATGGCCAGTTCTCCGCTCATTTTGAACACACTATTGCAATTACAGACAACGGGCCTGAAATTTTAACTCAAGTTTAATTTGAGTTGGGTGGGTGGCCGATTAGATCATTTGGATAGAAAAGGATCTCAAAATGAAGGTTAGAGCTTCGGTAAAGAAGATCTGTGATAAGTGTAAGGTTATAAAACGTAAAGGCGTTATCCGGATCATCTGCGAGAATCCCAAACACAAGCAAAGACAGGGATAAGGCCCTAGGAGGAAAAATTGGCACGTATTGCTGGAGTCGATTTGCCGCGCAACAAGCGTATTGAAGTAGCCATGACGTATATCTACGGGATTGGCCGCACTACGTCTAAAGAAATTCTTTCTCAGGCTGGGGTTGATTTAGATGCCCGTACTGATGATTTGACTGAGGCGGAGCTGGCGAAGATTCGTGAGATTATTGACAAAAATTGTCATGTCGAAGGGGATCTGCGTCGTGAAATCTCGATGAACGTCAAAAGGCTGATGGATCTTGGTTGTTACCGCGGTCTGCGTCACCGTCGTGGGCTGCCTGTTCGCGGGCAGAATACCAAAAATAATTCACGGACTCGCAAGGGACCTAAGAAGACCGTTGCCGGTAAGAAAAAATAAGCGGAGTTGTCATGGCTAAATCGGGTAAAAAAGTCGTACGCAAGAAGGTTGAAAAGAAAAACATTGCCAAAGGTGTTGTGCATATTCAATCGACCTTTAACAATACAATCGTGACTATCTGCGATCCTATGGGTAATGTCGTAGCTTGGTCCACTTCCGGAGCTAAAGGGTTCAAGGGGTCACGGAAAAGCACTCCGTTTGCCGCCCAGATGGCTGCCGAAGAGGCTGCAACTAAGGCTATGGAACATGGTATGCGTTCTGTTGAGGCATATGTCAAGGGGCCGGGTAGCGGTCGTGAATCAGCTCTGCGGGCACTTTCTTTAGCTGGTTTGACAGTGACTATGATTAAGGATGTCACTCCCATTCCACATAACGGTTGTCGTCCGCCCAAGCGCCGTCGCGTTTAAGCAACAAGGAGGAAAAAGTTGTCTAGGTATTCTGGTCCCGTATGCCGTCAGTGCAGAAGAGAAAACGCCAAGCTATTCCTGAAAGGGGATAGGTGTTTTACCGATAAATGTGCGATCGAACGCAGGAATTACGCGCCCGGCCAACACGGCCAGCGCCGTACCAAAGTATCCGATTATGGTACTCAGCTGCGTGAAAAACAAAAAGTTAAACGGACTTACGGATTGCAGGAAAAACAGTTCCGGCTGTATTTTGCTAAGGCTGACCGTATGAAAGGGGTAACCGGTGAGAACCTGTTGTTGCTTCTTGAGCGTCGTCTTGACAGCATCATCTACCGGCTCGGTTTTGCCGCGTCACGTGCTCAGGCACGGACCCTGGTACGGCATGGTCATTTCCAGGTGAATGGTCAAAAGGTTAACATTCCGTCCTTCCTCGTGCGGCCCGATGATATCGTCAGCCTGCGGGAAAAAAGCCGTGAAGTGACCTGCATTAATGAGTCTCTCGACAGCGTTATGCGGCGGGGTGTGCCTTCCTGGGTTGAGCTTGATCGCGATGCCTTCACGGGCAAGCTTAAAACTCTGCCGGTACGTAGTGAGTTGACAACTCCTGAGTTCCAGGAACAACTTATTGTCGAGCTCTACTCCAAGTAATCAAACCCTGTTCGGGACTCTTGAGAGGGAGAATTTATATATGTACAAAAATTGGAGGGATCTGATCAAGCCCAAGCGGTTGGAAGCAACTGAATTGACAGATTCTTATGGAAAATTCGTTGCCGAACCTTTCGAACGAGGGTTCGGCACGACTCTTGGTAACTCGTTGCGGAGAGTGTTGCTGTCTTCACTGCAAGGTGCGGCAATTACATCAGTGAGGATCAAGAACGTTCAACACGAATTTTCCAGTGTCGTTGGCGTGACCGAAGACGTGACGGATATTATTCTGAACCTGAAAGGGGTCAAGGTAAATCTGCACGGTAACGATCCACGCAACGTCAGAATTGTTAAAAAAGGTGCGGGCGTCATTAAGGCTGCCGATATTATCACCGACAGTAATGTTGAGATTCTCAATGGGGATCATCATATCGCAACCTGTGGGGATGAAACAGATCTCGAAATCGATATGACCGTTGCCATGGGCAAGGGATATGTAGCCGCGGAAAAGAATCGTGATGAAAATGCACCGGTTGGAACCATTCCTATCGATGCTATTTTCTCGCCGATTTCCAAGGTGAATTATACGGTTTCCAATGCCCGGGTCGGTCAAATTACCGACTATGACAAACTGTCCATCGAAGTGTACACGGACGGCAGCGTTAGACCCGAGGATGCTGTTGCTTATTCGGCCAAAATCCTGAAAGAACAGCTGCAGATTTTTATTAATTTTGATGAAGCTGATGAGCCCGTTCTTGAAGAAGAAGAAAGCGATAAGCAGAAAATTAATGAAAATCTTTATCGTTCGGTGGAAGAGTTGGAACTGTCAGTACGCAGTGCCAACTGCCTGAAAAACGCCCAGATCAATCTGATTGGTGAGCTTGTTCAGAAATCAGAAGCTGAGATGCTTAAGACTCAGAACTTTGGCCGGAAGTCTTTGAATGAAATTAAGGACATTCTTTCCGAAATGGGTTTGAGCCTGGGGATGAAACTGGAAAACTTCCCTGATCCCGAATACCTAAAATTGATTCAAAAAGGTCAGGACGAAGAGTAGTCCCCCTTTTATTGGTTTTTAGAAAGGAACGAGAGCAATGCGCCATAATAAATCCGGCAGACGCCTTGGCCGTAAGCCTGACCATCGTCAGCATATGATGCGAAACATGGTGACTTCATTTTTTCAGAATGAAAAAATCACCACAACGGTCACACGTGCCAAAGAACTCCGTAAGCTGGTTGATCGAATGATTACTCTGGGGAAACGGGGTGATCTTCATGCCCGTCGGCAAGCTCTTCAGGTTATTCGCGACCAGAAAACCGTAGCTAAGTTGTTTGAGATGATAGCTCCACGCTATGCAACCCGTCCGGGTGGCTATTCGCGGATCATTCGCCTGGATAACCGCCAGGGGGATAACGCCGAGATGGCGATTATTGAGCTGGTCGAAGAAGAATTTACGCCGAAACAGAAAAAGGTTGAACCTGCGGTTGAACAGGCGGCCTCAGCACCTGAATCCTCCCCTGCAACGGAAGAAACAGCTGAAGAGAGCACCGAAAAAACTGCTTGATCCAGACATAGCGCAGACTTTTACAAGGGGCAGGGAAGAAATTCCTTGCCCCTTGTTTTGTTTGTACGCTGGTTCTGTTTGGGCCGTTGTTGACTGCCTTTGTTACTGGTGCTAATTTGCCGCTCATAATATGTCCTTATATTCCTTGGCCAACAGGGAGCTTTTATGCACGAACAAAAAATTCAAGTTCTGCACGGAACCGTCAGCAAGCTGCTGCGGCGGGGGGCAGTGACCAACCTGAAAAAAGCTCTCGGTAAAATTCATCCTGCCGATATTGCCCATCTGTTTCGCTATTTCGAATTTAATGATCAAAAGACTCTTTTGGAGTTGATGCCCGATGTCGAGCGAGCTGCAGATGTCCTCTCCGAGCTGGAACCGGAAACCTGGCCGCAACTGGCCAACCTGTTAAACAAGGATTACCTCATGGCGGTCCTCCATGAGATGGCCGATGACGATAGCGCGGTTTTCATCCGGAGCCTCTCCGATGAATTGGCGGAGGAGATCTTATCAGATCTGCATGACGAGCAGTCTGAGGATGTTGAAAAACTGCTCGGCTATGATGAAGACACCGCCGGCGGGATCATGTCCACTGATGTGTTCTCTCTTGACCAGGACACCACTGTTAAAGAGGCCATCGCCGCATTGCAGAACTCCGAAGACTATGAAATGGTCTTTTATGTGTATGTGACTGATGAGCACAATCACCTGGTCGGCGTTTTGTCCCTCAGGCAGTTGTTAACGGTGCCACCGCTGACCAAGCTGGCGGATATCATGTCGACGAATGTAATGCGGGTGCGCACGGATATGGACCAGGAGGAAGTCGCCGAGCTGGTGGCAAAGTACAATATCCTGGCCATTCCAGTCGTTGACGATCATGGTAAGCTGATCGGTTTGATCACTGTTGACGACGTTATCGATGTTATGCGGGACGAGGCGACGGAAGATATTTTGCGCATGGCCGGGACCAGTGAAGAAGAACTGTTGCTCGGCTACAAGTCGCTGCAGATCGCCCGGCTGAGACTGCCCTGGTTGTTGGCCACCCTGGTTGGTGGGGTGATTACCGGGAGCTTGATGTGGTTGTTTCGGGCCACTCTCGAGCAGGTCATCATGCTGATCTCATTTATTCCGGTCATTACCGGAATGGGGGGGAATGTCGGTGGCCAGACTTCGTCGATCATCGTTCGTGGTTTTGCGACCGGGCGGATTGATTTCACCATGATCCGACAGGTTTTCCTGAAAGAATTGCGGGTCGGCCTGATCATGGGAGTGGTCTGTGGATTGACGATTGCCACGGTCGCGACGATCTGGCACCAGAATATTTTTCTGGGGCTGGTGGTTGGGTTGGCCATGATCACCGCAATTACGGTGGCCGCCTGTATGGCGGTTATTGTCACCACTTTTTTCAGGCGCATCGGGATCGACCCGGCCATCGCTTCAAGCCCCTTTGTGCAGACGGTCAATGATATTACCGGAATCTTGATTTATTTCAGTACGGCCACCCTTTTCCTTCGATATCTGGTTTGATACACCCTGTCAGGTGGTGATCCATGGGAAAATTGAGTCAACGCTGTGAGGGGATTGTGCTGAGGCACTCTGATTATGGCGAGGCAGACCGGATTCTCAGCTTATTGACTCGGGAGCATGGCCTTAAAAAAGGTTTTGCCCGTTCTGCCCGGAACAGTCGCAAACGCTTCGGCTCAGCCCTGGAACCTTTTACTCAGGCCATTTTTCACTGGCGGGAGGGGCGCGGTACCCTTTGGTCTTTGCAGGAGGCTGAACCCATCAACTTGCGCTTTGGGCTGCGCAAGGATTTTGCTTTGCTTGCTTTGGCCAGCTATGGTGTCGAACTGGTTGAACTGTTGTTGGAGGAAGGGGAACCTCAACCGCAGATTTATGCGATTCTGAACAGCTTTCTGGATTATCTGGATTCCGGTGGCGAACCCAAAGTCGCCAGACTGTTGTTGGAGTTGCGGCTGGTCTACCTGCTTGGTTATATGCCGCACCTGTTGCACTGCAGTGAATGCCTGGTTATTTTTAAGCAGGATGATTCAATCCGTTTTGACGTCGGTCGCGGCGGCAGCCTTTGTCAGGCTTGTGCCCATGGCGCCGGGACCGAAATTGCTGTCGGGACAGTGGGCTCGCTGGCGCGTTCGTTGAGGGTTTCCCCGGAACAGTTTGGCGGATTCGTCTTCAGTTCCAAAACCTTGCAGGAAGCGTTGCTGATCTTTGCCGCGATCCTGCAATCAATTCTGCCGAGAATGCCGAAGTCACTGAAATTTCTCGATTGATCTTGGAGCCGGCAATCTTGACATCTTCCCGGGGCAAAGCTAAACTCGCGCAGGTTCTTTATTTTGACTCACTCGCCGTTTGGTGGCGGTTTTCAGATATTTGGAGGAACAGTGACTTTTCAGGATTTGATTCTATCATTGCAAAATTACTGGGCGCAGCAAGGTTGCATCATTCAACAGCCCTATGACATCGAGAAAGGCGCTGGCACCTTTAACCCTGCGACCTTTTTACGGGCTCTGGGGCCCGAGCCATGGAAAGCTGCCTATGTCGAACCTTCCAGGCGTCCGACCGATGGCCGTTACGGTGAAAACCCTAATCGACTGCAGCATTATTATCAGTTCCAGGTGATTTTGAAGCCGTCGCCTTTGAATATTCAGGATCTTTATCTCGATTCCCTGAAAAGCTTCGGGATTGATCCTAAAGCCCACGATATTCGTTTTGTCGAGGATGACTGGGAGTCTCCTACTTTGGGTGCCTGGGGGCTCGGTTGGGAAGTCTGGCTGGACGGTATGGAAATCACTCAGTTTACCTATTTTCAGCAATGTGGCGGAATCGATTTGAAACCAATCCCCGGGGAAATTACCTACGGAATTGAGCGGATTGCGATGTACCTGCAAGGGGTTGATAATGTCTATGATCTCGAGTGGGTCAACGGAATCAAATACGGCGATGTCCATCATCAGACCGAGGTTGAATTCTCCCATTACAATTTTGAGGAAGCTGATACTTCCATGCTTTTTCAGCTGTTTGATATGTATGAGAAAGAGAGTATTCGGCTGGCCGAGGGAGGGCTGGTTTTCCCGGCCTATGATTTTGTTCTGAAATGTTCCCATGCCTTCAATCTGCTGGACGCCAGAAGCGCCATTTCGGTGACCGAACGGGCAAGCTATATCGGCCGGGTCAGAAATATGTCCAAACTTTGCGCATCCGCTTATGTCGCCCAGCGTGAAAAACTTGGCTACCCCTTGTTGAAATCCAAATAATTTTATTCAATTGTAGTCGTTTCAACCGACTTGCAACCGGAGCAATACATGTCTGCTGAACTGTTTCTCGAATTGGGAACTGAAGAATTACCGGCCGGATTTATCCCGCGAGCCCTGCAGGATCTTAAGGATCTGTTGTCTCATGAGCTGGAAAATGCACGGGTGACCTTCGGTACGATCCGTACTTTTGCCACTCCCCGCCGTTTGGCCATTTCGATTATGGATGTCGCTGCCCGGCAGCAACGTCAGGAGCTTGAGATAACCGGCCCACCGGCGCGGATTGCTTATGACCAAGCCGGCAAGCCGACCAAAGCCGCGGAAGGTTTTGCGCGGACCAATGGGGTTAGCGTCGATGAGTTGCAAACCGTGACCACCGAAAAAGGGGAATACCTGTTTCTTTCCAAAGTCATCGAAGGTGGTGAGACCAGCGAAGAGCTGCCCGAAATTCTCCAGCGGGTGGTCAGCCGGATCAGTTTTAAAAAGTCGATGCGCTGGAAAGATCTCGATATCCGGTTTGCGCGGCCCATGCACTGGATTGTCGCCCTTTATAACGGCGAAGTGGTTCCGTTTTGTTTCGGTGAGCTGCACAGCGACCGGGTTTCCCGCGGTCATCGCTTCATGGCACCGGAAGAATTTACCGTCAGCGGGGTGGATGATTATCTGCGCAAGGCCGAGCAGCACCATGTCATCCCGGAAATTGAGAAACGCCGCCAATTGATCGAAATGCAGCTGGCTGAGTTGTCCCTGGAACTGGGGGGCCGCATCAATCCCGATGAAGAACTGCTGGAGGAGGTCAGTTTCCTGGTGGAGTCTCCTCAGGCGTTGGCTGGGACCATTGACGAGCGCTTTTTGCAGTTGCCCGATGAGCTGCTGATTACCAGTATGCGGGAGCATCAGCGATATTTCACGCTGGTTGACGACGACAACAAGCTGATGCCCCACTTTATTACCATTGCCAACACCCATGCCATAGATCCCGCAGTGGTCGTCGCTGGCAATGAGCGGGTCTTGAAGGCACGCCTGTCCGATGCCATGTTCTTCTGGCAGGAAGATCAGAAAAAAACACTGGAATCCAGGCTCGAGCCGCTTAAAAAAGTCGTTTATCAAGCGAAACTCGGAACCAGTTACGAAAAAATTGAACGCTTTCGCCTGATTGCCGTGGGGCTTGCACAACAGTTTGCGCCTGAAGTTGTTGCGCTGACCGAGCGCGCCGCGACTCTCGCCAAGTGTGACCTTGAAACCGGGATGGTTTATGAATTTCCGGAGCTGCAAGGGGTCATGGGGCGTGAATATGCGCTGCTCGAAGGGAATGATCCCCGCGTCGCCAAAGCAATTTATGAACACTATCTGCCTATTCAGGCAGGTGGTGATTTGCCGAGTGACGATGTCGGGGCCTTTGTCTCCATCGCCGATAAGATTGATACCATCTGTGGTTGCTTCAGCGTCGGCCTGATCCCGACGGGCACCGCCGATCCTTACGCTTTACGGCGCAGCGCCATCGGTATTCTCGCCATCATTCTGGAGCGGGGCTATGCAATATCTATCCCCGCACTGGTGACCGAGAGTGTCGGCCTGCTTAAGACCAAACAGCAACGGCCGGAAGCGGAGATTACGAGGGATGTCTGTGAATTTATCCGCTTGCGGCAGGTCAATATGATGACCGGCCAGGGCTATGCAGGGGATATTGTCGATGCCGTCCTCAGTGCCAGCTTTGCTGAGCCGGTCGAAGCGCTCAAACGGATCGAGGCTCTTTCTACGCTGAAGCAACGGGAAGATTTTGAAGCTTTGAAAGTTGCTTTTAAGCGGGTCGGTAATATTATTAAAGAAGGTTTTGAACAACCCGTTGATCCGAGCTTATTAACGGACGAACGGGAAAAGGAATTGTTCAGCGAGCTGCAAAAAACCGAAGCAAGGGTGACGGAACTGGTTGCTGAACGGGACTACCTGCAGGCCCTGGAGGTTGTCGCTGGGTTGCGGCAGCCGGTCGATGCCTTTTTCGACGGGGTTATGGTTATGGTCAAAGATGAGGCCGTGAAGAACAATCGGTTGGCTTTGCTGACCAAAATTGCCGGACTGTTCAAGGGGGTTGCTGACTTCAGTCGGCTCGCCTGACAAGATAACCTGAAATCGCCCGGCACAGCTGCGCAGACGCCCGCGATTGTCATACCAGATTGAACACGAACAACCAATTTAGTGGTGTTAAGGAGACATGATGGGACAATACGTTTACTCATTCGGCAATGGACAGGCGGACGGAAAAGGCTCACTACGCGTGTTGCTGGGCGGCAAAGGGGCCAATCTTGCCGAAATGACCTCGATCGGTTTGCCGGTGCCCCCTGGCTTCACCCTGACCACAGAGGTTTGCAAAGCCTTTTATGAAAACAACCGGAGTTATCCGGAAGGGTTACGGGCGGAGGTTGCCGCCGCCCTTGAACTGGTTGAGAAGCGCATGAATAAAGGTTTCGGTGACCAGCAGAACCCATTGCTGGTTTCGGTCCGTTCGGGTGCGCCTGCGTCGATGCCAGGTATGATGGATACGGTCCTTAATCTTGGACTGAATGACCATACTGTTACGGGGATCATTGCACAAAGCAATGATCCCCGTTTTGCTTATGATTCTTACCGGCGCTTTATCCAGATGTATGCCAATGTTGTTAAGGGGATGGACGGAGAAATTCTGGAAAGTCTGCTGGAACGTGCCAAATCGTCAAAAGGGGTGAATCTCGATACCGAGCTGACCGCGGCAGATCTCAAGCAGCTGGTCGCTGATTTCAAAGCATGCTATCGAGCAACCCTGCAAGAAGACTTTCCAGAAGATCCCCATGAACAGCTCTGGGGGGCGATTGGGGCTGTTTTCGGATCATGGATGAACCCGCGGGCGGTGACCTATCGCAAACTGCATTCCATTCCCAGTGATTGGGGAACGGCCGTTAACGTGCAGGCCATGGTGTTCGGTAATATGGGGGAGGATTGTGCGACCGGGGTTGCCTTTACCCGTGATCCGGCCACCGGTGAAAACTATTTTTACGGGGAATATCTGGTCAATGCCCAAGGCGAAGATGTGGTTGCCGGGATTCGCACCCCGCAGCCGATTAACCGGGCCAAACACAAGGAGGGCGATCTTCCTGCCATGGAAGATGTCCTGCCGGACAGTTATCAGCAGCTCGCCAAGATCCGCGCCATCCTTGAGCGCCACTACAAGGATATGCAGGATATCGAGTTTACAATCGAAACCGGGAAGCTGTATATGCTGCAGACCCGCACCGGCAAGCGGACGGCGCAGGCGGCTATCAAGATCGCCGTCGATATGGTTCAGGAGGGTTTGATCAGTGAGAAAGACGCGGTGCTGCGGGTTGAACCTGCGCAGTTGGATCAGCTGTTGCACCCCTCCCTGGACCCGCAGGCCGAAAAAGAGGTCATTGCCAAAGGCCTGCCTGCCTCTCCCGGGGCGGCCAGCGGCCAGATTGTCTTCAATGCCGAGGAGGCAGAAGAGCAGAACCGCCTGAAGAAAAAAGTTATCCTGGTCCGGATCGAAACCAGTCCGGAAGATATTCACGGCATGAATGCCGCGCAAGGAATTTTGACGGCGCGGGGCGGAATGACCTCTCACGCGGCGGTCGTGGCACGCGGGATGGGAAAATGCTGTGTCTCCGGCTGCAGTGACATAAAGATCGACTATGAGAAGCAGCAACTGGTGACCCGCTCAGGTCATATCATCAAAAAAGGGGACGCCATAACCCTGGATGGCTCAACGGGGGAGGTGATTCTCGGCACCGTACCCAAGGTGCAACCCGCCGTCAGTGGCGATTTTGCCAAGCTGATGTCCTGGGTGGATAAGTTCAGACGCCTGAAGGTTCGGACCAATGCAGACACCCCCCATGACTCGCAGACTGCGCGGGATTTTGGCGCGGAAGGTATCGGCCTGTGCCGAACCGAGCATATGTTCTTTGAAGGGGATCGAATCCAGGCGGTGCGGGAAATGATTCTTGCCGATAATCTTGCCGGGCGGAAGAGCGCCCTGGACAAGATCCTGCCCATGCAGAAGAGTGATTTCATCAATATTTTTAGAGTGATGAAAGGGCTGCCGGTGACCATTCGGCTGCTCGACCCGCCGCTGCACGAGTTTTTGCCCCAGAATGAAGATGATATGTCGGAGCTGGCGCATGCCGTAGGGATGAAGTTTTCGGAAGTTAAAGCTCATGTGGAGCAGCTTCACGAATTCAACCCGATGCTGGGCCATCGTGGCTGTCGTTTGGCAATCACCTACCCCGAGGTCTATGATATGCAGGTCCAGGCAATCATGGAAGCTGCCTGCGAACTTGTCAAAAACGAAGGCTTTGAGATCGTCCCGGAAATCATGATTCCGCTGGTCGCCCATGTCAATGAACTGCGGATCTTGCGTGCCAATGCGATCGGGGTTGCGGACGAGGTCTGTCGCCGCTACGGCGTCGAGGTGAATTATCTGATTGGCACCATGATCGAATTGCCTCGGGCTGCACTGACTGCTGATGCCATTGCCCAGGAAGCTGAATTTTTCTCTTTCGGCACCAATGACCTGACCCAGACGACCTATGGCCTGTCCCGGGATGATGCCGGTCATTTCTTGCCGGACTATGTGGAGCGTGGGGTGTTGAAGAAAGATCCTTTTGTGGCCCTTGATCAACGCGGTGTCGGCGAGTTGGTTCGGATCGGTTTTGAACGAGGCCGCAGCACCAGAGCTGATTTGAAAGTCGGGATCTGCGGTGAGCACGGCGGAGAACCGAGCAGTGTCATCTTTTGTCACAATATCGGACTTGATTATGTCTCTTGCTCACCCTATCGCGTCCCCATTGCCAGGCTGGCTGCGGCGCATGCAGCCCTGCAGGAAAGCTAGGCAGCTGCTTTAAATAGCAGAAGAAAGTAATAGTCCCCGGCGGAATTTAATTTCCGGCGGGGCCTATTGGGGCCTGGGCAGCGCAACCCAATCAGCTCAGTCCGTGCCTTTTCACAAAGGTGATCAGTTGGTCGTAGGAGAGCGGTCTGCTGTAATAGAATCCCTGGGCAATGCAGTGTCCCAGATGCAGAAGATATTCATGCTGAATTTTGGTCTCAACCCCTTCGGCGATGAAGTCAAGTTGTAAGCCGCTGGACACATTGATCATCGCCGGAATGATGGTGTCTTGTCGGTTCTCTTCGGAAATCTTTTGTACAAAGGATTTGTCGAGTTTCAAGGTGTTCAGGGGGAGGCGATCCAGATAGCTCAGCGATGAGTAGCCGGTTCCAAAATCGTCGATGGCGATTTTTATGCCGGCGTCGGTGAGTTGGACGATGTTGGCGATGGTCCTTTTCATATTCTGCACCAGCACATTTTCCGTCAGCTCCAACTCGATATCGGCGGGATTGATGGCATGTTCCTCCAACCGGCCTAAAAACTGCTCGGCAAAATATTCCATCGCCAGCTGCTGAGCGGACATATTGATGGATACTCGGAGCTGCAAGCCCAGACCGTGCCAGCGGTTGATATCGTGACAGACCTTCTCCAGAACGATTTCCCCGATATCATTGATCAGTGAGGTTTCTTCCGCAATATCGATGAATTTTCCGGGGAGGATCAGTTTCTTGCTAGGGGACATGATTCTGACCAGCGCTTCGACCGCGTGGATTTTTTTCAACGACAGGTCGATCTGAGGCTGGTAGAAAACGACAAAACGGTCATGTTTGATGGAGTCACGGATCAGATTCTCAATGAAGACTTTCTGACTGTTCTGATTTTTGAGATTCCTGTTGTACAGGCAATGCCGGCTCCCGGTCTTGGTCTTGGCATTGCAAACTGCGGTATCGACATTCTTGATCAGCTCTTCACGGGTTTCGCCATGCTCGGGAAAGATGGCAATGCCGACGCTCAGGGTGTAGTGAATCTCATGACCGTTGTGCAGGTATGGCATCGAGGTCTGGGCGATGATTTTATCCGCCACGGTCATGGCATCAGCCTCGCTATCGATGTCTGGCAGCAGTAGAATGAATTCGTCACCACCCAGGCGGGCCAGGATGTCTCCTTCCCGCAGCTCCCTGCGCAGGGTACTGGCAAAACTGCGCAGAAAATCATCCCCGATACTTTGTCCGTAAGTGTCATTGATCAGCTTGAAACGGTTGATGTCAATGAACAGAACAGCAAACTTTTCATGATGCTGGCCAGCATGGGTAATCAATGCCGCGAGACGTTCGTTGAGCAGGGTTCGGTTCGGCAGCCCGGTCAGCAAGTCGTGATTCATCTGAAAACGGATGATTTCTTCTGATCTTTTTCGTTCGGTGATGTCCCTGGCAACCCCGTACGTACCGATAAAGTTCTGCGTCAGCGTGTTGTGTCGGCCGAGCTTGTAGCCGCCGGCGATCTTCTTTTCTATGTTGAGGGCGCGTACCTCCACATGGAGCAGATTGTCCGGGTTCTTGCAAATTAACCGGAGTTCCAGACTGCTGGTGTTCATGGGGAAGTGGCCGTTACTGAAGAACATGTTTGCCTTGGCGAGATCCTTGGCGTAGACCACATCGCTGTAGTGCTTGCCGATCAGCTCCTTGCGGCTGTAACCCAACAGTTTGATGGTGTTTTTGTTGACAAAGACGAAGTTGCCGCAACGATCGAGCATATAGAGCAGGTCGGGGGAATTGTGAACGATGAACCGGTGCAGGGCTTCCGACTCCTCAAGTTTTTCGACCATCTCCCGGTTTTGCAACTGAAGAGCTTTTTTCTCGCAGACGTTTTTAATGGAGAACAGCAACTCATCAGTGCTGTAGGGCTTGCGGATAAAATCCTTGGCCCCCGCTCTGAGTACCTCGATCGCTTTCTTGATCTCAGACTCACCGCTGACGACGATGACGCTGGTATCGATCTTATGAGCGTTGATGTGATGGAGAACCTCGGTTCCATCCATATCCGGCATATTCAGATCGAGCAACACCAGATCGTAGGGTTTAAGCTGCAGTTCATCGATTGCCAGTTGTCCGCGGGTCACTGAATGTGCATTCAGCCCGACTGTGGCAAGTATCCCCCGAATACTTTTGGCCATGGCCGGATCATCATCAACGATGAGAATCTTCATTTCCTGGGTTGATGTGAGACACTGCTGGATGTTATCGAAATAACTAAAATCCATTATTCTGTCTCTAACTCACTTTTTTCTGTTACGCGGGGAATAAGTATTTTAAATTCAGTGCCTTTTTCATCTCGTGAATAACATGAAATGGTTCCGTCAAGCTCCTCAACAAGGCTATTGACGATAGCCAGGCCAAGACCTGAGTGGCCTGTTTTAGTGCTGGTAACCGGTTTGAACAAATTTTTAAGAACTTCTCCTGCTATGCCGGGACCATTGTCGCGAATACTGATTTCGACATGCTGCCGCTTGTTCTGGTAATAATTGTCCCTGCTTTCAACGTCCAGTCGACCGCCTTCCGGCATAGCTTCAACGGCATTTTTGATAATATTGATCAAGATCTGTTTTAGCCTATCTTTGGAACAATACAAAATCGGGATTTGCTCGTCCAGCTTTAAACTTGATTCGATCCGGTTGGTTTTGAAAATGGAGCTTTTAAAGAGTTTATCCAGCTCGACAATGAGCTTGTTAACGTCTGTCCGGTCCTCTCGGGTTTGCCCATTGGCCTGGGGATCCTTGGCCCGTAGCAGGATATTGGCGGCGCGTTCGATTTCTTCGCTGATATAGCGAAGTTCTTCCTGGGCCGGGTGCTCCGCGTCGATTTTCTTGCCGAGGACATAAAGATAGTTATTGATAATGGTCAGCGGGTTGCTGACTTCGTGGGCGATCTTTCTGAAATCAATGAGCGGCATTCCGGCGGCAACGTTGCTCGCTTCACGGATGATGAAATACTTCCCGGCGATTTCCCGGCTGAGCAGTCTAAGCAGGTCGGCGCGCTGCTGAAGCGTTGCGATCTCGCTCTGATTGCACCCGATGGCAATGACCCCGGCGGCGACCTCCGCCCGGTAAAGCGGCAGAAAATAGGCACTGTCGCTACCTAACAAACGGATCATCTGTTTATCCCCGATGGAACAGTCGTCGCCAGCTGCAAGAATTTCCTGGCGCGTTTGAAACGCTTTGACCAGCAGGCTGTGCTGGTCAGCTAGCGAGAATTCCATCTCCTCGAGCTGTTTGATCTTGAGGTCGTTAATGGGGATGAGCTTGAGCTGTTGGCCATCGGCGCGAAAGAAATGCACCGCAGACAGGTTGAACAGAGTACTGAACCCGACCCTGATTTCCTTGGTAAATTCAATATACTGTTGTTTTTCACTGCGTGAAATGGTCGAGGCCAAGGCAAAATTTTTGATCTGCCTGGCCAGTTGCTGGTGGGGCCGCGGTGGACTCTCCCCGTCAAAAAAACTTTGTTCCAGATCTTCCATGTAAAAACGAGGACTGAGGCCAAGATCGGCAATCATCTGCTTGCTGAGTTCAACCGAGGCTTCAAGACAATCCTGGATGCTGTTTTCGGTCAGGTCAAAAAGAATCCCTGCCCGTTCGAGAATCGTTCGTTCGCTGCGCGCAGAATTCCTTGAGCTGAGTGGTCCCGCGGCGGCAAGAATCTTCAGCAGGACGGGAGCATTGACCAATTCTTCAAGGGGCGCCTGCTGAAATTGCACGGCGTCGGCGATAAAGGAATCGAGCCGCCAGCTTTCGATCAGTGCCGCGCCGAGTTCACAATGGTCAATCTGCAATGTTGCACGTTCCTGAGCGACAAAGTTCGGCGTGTCCTCATAATAACGGTTCAACAGCGGGAGATAGTCATTTTCTCTGTTTAGCAACAACAACAGCATACCGATCTGGTGCAGCAGGCCGGCCAAAAAAGCTTCACCGGGTTTTTCGTAGCCGACCAGCTTCGCAATTCGGTGGGCGAGGTTGGCGCAGAGCAGGGAGCGTAGCCAGATGTATTTAACGTTGGAGCTGAATTCTTTGGAAAAGCGGGAGAAAAACTGCTGGATCGCGCAGGACATGACAATGTTTTTAACATTGGCCAGGCCCAGGACAATCAGCATTCGACGGATATCGGTGATTTCATTCCACTGCCGATAGGCGGGGGAGTTGGCGACCTGTAGAATTTTGGCGGTCAAGGCGACATCTTTGCCGATGGCCGTTGAAAACATCTCGAAATTGGCATTTTCGTTGTGACACAGGTTCAGCAGCTCAACCAGAAGAGTCGGTTCAGAAGGCAGGTTCTCTACAGAATAACTTTTGTTTTTCAAATAGATATGGTGCATTCCAGCCTCACTTGAACAGTAATCCTGGGTGCTTTCTGCCAACCGGAAGTCAGTCTTGCTCTTAGCAGATAAAAACTAACCCATTGGAATGAATAAGTTTACTTGAAATATAAGTGGAAATAAATATTTTTAATTATTTATTTATATTATTGTCCAGCGACCTCATTGGAGAATTTGTATTATCCGCCTGCGAGAAGTGCAGCTACACTATCGGCTTGTTCCTGGGTCAGGCGGTTGGCAGCGCGAGCAAGTTGCAGGGTCCTCTGCCCGAGAGTCCGGTAGAGTTCAAGATGATCAGGGGAAACCTGCCGCAGCGCGGCCAGATGCGCGGAGACAGTGCCATCGTCATTACGGGCAATGGGGCCAGTTAACCCTTGCTCAGGACCCAAAAGCAAAGTATTGGACAGGGTCGCCTGGAGCAGGGGTCCGAGAATTCTCAGGGCGTCCTGCTGATCAATGCCACACCGCACCAACAAATCCCTGGCGCTGCCGAGCAGGGTCACCAGGTAGTTGGAGGACAGACTTGCTGCCGCATGATAAAGGGCTTTATGTTCAGCGGAGAGCATGAAAGCCGTTGCCCCGAGTGCCGCAACCAGCTCCTTGCCGAGGGCGACTCCGGAACTGTTTCCTTCCAATGCACAGGGGCAGCCTGACAGCCGGGTAAATGCTTGCCCGGAATCCGCAAAGGGGAGTAGGGGGTGCAATGACAACAGTGCCAGATCCGAGTTTTGCGAATCCATGATGGCTGCAGGGTGTAATCCGCTGAAATGAACCAGCCCGGTGCCCTCCGCGAGACCGACTTGCGTCATAACCCGGGCTCCCATGGTGGCGATAGCATTGTCCGGGACCGCCAGCAAGATCAACTGGCCAGTACCGGCCAGTTGCAGATCCGTTGTCGCTGCTTGTGTCGAGCAACCGATGAAGGCACAGGCGGCCAGGCTGCGCTGATGGTCTCGGGAGATGACTGCTGTAATCGGATACCCGGCCCGGAAAAGGCGCTTGCTGATTGCGCAGCCGACTTTACCGGGCCCGATTAAGGCTATAGCCTGTTTCATGCAACCGTTACCTGCAGGGAGCCGACTTGTTCAATGTCCCCCTGCAGTTTATCCCCGCTGACGATTCTGGACACGCCGGCCGGGGTGCCGGTCAGGATGATGTCGCCTGGCTCAAGGGTGAAATAGGTGGAAATTTCGGCGACAATCTCTTCTACGGAGCGCATCATTTGTGCGGTTGTGCCCTGCTGCCTGAGCTCGCCGTTGACGGTCATGGTCAATTGGATATTGTTCGGGTTATCAACCGCTGTAACCGGCACAAAATCAGACAGCGGGCAGGAGGTGTCAAATCCTTTCGATATCTCCCAGGGTAACCCTTTGCTTTTTAATTCATCCTGCAGGTCTCTCAGGGTCAGATCAATGGCCACGCCATATCCGGCCAAGTGGGATAATGCGGCGTCTTGCGGAATATTTTTGCCGCCGCGACCGACCAGCAGGGCCAGTTCCAGCTCATGATGACAATTAGAGGAATAACTTGGAATTTCAATGAGGCCGCCATCTTCCAGCAGGCTGGTGGTCGGTTTGCAAAACAGGACGGCACGATCCGGAACCTTATTGCCCAGTTCACGGATGTGGTCAAGGTAGTTGCGGCCCAAGCAGATGATTTTTCCTACATTGTAAGTGGTTTCGCTTCCGGTGATTCGAACTTGGTGCATGGTTGTCTCCATGTTAAATGACGTTGAGAGGGAAAGATTCGGATAGAAAGATAGCGGTTTTATAGAGCAAAATGCAAGAGCTGTCGATGCTGGTCCCTCGGTTTCCCCTATGCTATATATAGATAATTTCCATCCATTTACAGAGGCATCATGTTTTTCCCCATCGCTGATACGCCGAATCCGCCGGGGCGCCCTTTTGCTACCTGGGCTCTGATAGGAGCCAATGTCGCCGTCTATCTGCTGGTGACCTTGCCTGCATCTATGGGGCAGGTCGATCTGACAGACCCGACTCTGCTCGCCTATCTGAAAAGCCACGGTGTGCAAGGGCCGGTCTCGGCGCAGCAGGTATTACGGCATATCTCCAATTATGATCTGCTGGTCTTTCAGTACGGGTTCCGGCCGGCGGACTTTTCCTGGCTGACCCTATTTACGTCACTGTTCATGCATGCCGGGTTTCTGCACCTGGCAGGAAATATGCTGTTTTTATATATTTTCGGCGACAATGTTGAATACCGGCTTGGCCGCTTCTGGTATCTGTTGACCTATCTGGGCTGCGGCGTTTCGGCCACCCTGTTCTTTGCTTTGTTCGCCGGCGGCTCGCAGGTCCCACTGATCGGTGCGTCCGGGGCCATTTTTGGCGTGCTGGGCTGTTATTTTCTCTGGTTTCCGAAAAATAAAGTGCGTTGTTTTTTGTTCCTGTTCCCTTTTCTGATGACTAATATTTATCTGTCTGCCCGCCTGGTGCTCGGATTTTTCCTGGTTATCGACAATATCCTGCCGTTTATTCTGACCTCCGGCAGCGGTAGCGGAATTGCCCATGGAGCCCATATCGGAGGTTTCTTGGGAGGGCTGTCCATTGCCTGGGGAGCAGAACGGATCAGCGTTCGACCCCGCCGCCGCAATTGCCCCCAAAGTCCCGTGCCGGAGCCGCCCCCGCAAAATCTTGCCGATGCCCTCAGCCACGCCCTGGAAACGGGACGCATCGCTGCCGCGGCGGATTATTTTTTGCATTTACCTGGGCGGACGCAACGCCAGCAAATTACGTCGTCCGCTATTCTGGAGATCGGTGAATATTTACTTGAACAGGGGCGGCTGCAGGAGGCCTTACAGGTTTTTAGGCGCTTCATCGCCGAGCATCCCAACGATCCTGGTCTGGACCGAGCTTATCTTGGGGCCGGTAAGACAATGTTGCACAATCGCAAATACCTGACCAGCGCCTACCATTATTTTCTGGCCGCACATGATTTGGCGCAAAGTGAAGAGGTGGCTAACGAAGCCAAGCGGAATCTTAGGCGGATTGAAGTCGGAGGGTGAAAAATATCCCCTGACGAGGTTGGCTTTTAACAGAGCTGTGATCGGTTAGATTTGCTCACTGACGACCAAGCGATTTCTGCCTTTCGCCTTGGCCTCATACAAGGCCTTGTCGGCAGCGGCGAGCAGTTCAGCCGCTGAGCATTCAGCGGAAGGCTGCATGGTGGCCGCTCCCAGACTGAGGGTAACAAAGGGATCGATGCCGGAGTCGCAATGCTCTATCTGCAAGGCAGCGACAGTTGTCAGGACCCGGCTGCCGACATGCAACACCCCTTCGATATCGATTTCCGGCAAAAGCAGGACAAATTCTTCGCCCCCGTAACGGGCCGCCAGGTCGGCCGGTCTTTTAACGGAATTTTTAAGCGCTTGAGCCACTTGAAACAAGCAATCGTCACCAGCCTGATGGCCGTAGCAGTCATTGAATTTTTTAAAGAAATCAATATCGATAAGGATCAGAGAGAGGGGTTTTCCCGAGCGGTTCAGACGTTGCCACTCCTGCTCAAGGACTTCATCAAAATAGCGGCGATTGGCAATTTGGGTGAGGCCGTCCATCCGTGCCATTTGTGACAAAAGGCGATTAGCCTCTTCCAGTTTCTGCTCGGTTTCTTTACGGGAGGTGATATCTTTAAACTGACAGATAATCGCAGCCGTGCCGATAATGGTCAGCATTGGCGCAGCGTTAAGAATGTAATGCCGTGGAACGTTACCTTTGTTTGGAATGACAATATCAAACTCTTGTTTCTTGCGGGTTTTGCAAATTTCCAGTGGGCAGTTTGGCTGATAGCATGAGCCATAATCGAGCAGCTCACTGCAAATATGCCCGATGACCTCTTCCGCGGGCTTGCCGAGTAACTCAAGCATCGCATCATTGGCCCGGACGACGATTCCATCGTCCCTGATGATCCAGATTGCATCGGTAACTGAGGCTAAGATATGCTCCAGTTCCATACTGGATATCTCGGCAAGGAGCTGTTGTTTGTTGCTGGCCGCAATGGCTGTTTCCATGGCGTCCTGATTTTCTTTAAGTTCGGCACAGTTTTGTCTTAACTGCTGGTTTTCTCGCAGAAGCTGGGAAAGTTCCATATTCTCGGTTGGATTCGACAGCTGGCTCATAGAAAGTTAAAAACCATGAATAGCGCCAAAACCCGAAGGTTTCAGCATAGGAATAAGGTCGTTTCCTGATTTACGGAAATTAGAAGCCGATAGCTTTTTACGGTGCTGCCATTGCTTAAAAAAAATACTTATTCATTATAGTATTCAAACGTTTTCAGGGCAAGGACTATTTACACTCTTTTTTTCATGTGTCCGCAGAGCAAACAGGCGGGAATATTTATTCGCCGGATAAACGGTCAACTTGAAGATAGCTGTCCCGTTCGTGTCTATTGCTTGCCTGTCCGGAAAAGTCTAAAAATTCCTAAGGGTAACCAGATCTGGCGTTGCTCCTTGGCTACTTGAGGCTTGTTGTCGGTCGTTCAGGGCTTCTGGAATTAACTTTTGGTCAAGCTTTTCTAGTCTGGACACCGACAGGAAGATCGGTTACAGTAACCCCGATTTTTCAACAGTCCCGGCTGTCCGGGACTCTAAACTAAAAATTAGGAGGAAGACCATGGCTCATGTAATTTCTGAAGAATGTATTGCTTGTGGCGCATGCCAATCAACCTGCCCCGTTGACGCAATCAGCGAAGGCGATACCTACTCTATCGATCCCGGCACCTGTACCGATTGTGGTGCCTGTGTTGATTCTTGTCCGGTTGATGCGATTTCTGCTGAATAATTTTTTCTCAGCATAAAATTGTCATAGGAAAAGGCGGTGCTGCTTGAAGTGGTACCGCTTTTTTTTGTGGCGGTCGGTAACGATTGGAAAGTCAGGTTTGGATGCTGTGAGCGGTAGGGTGGGAATCAGTTGTTGGCAGGTTTTGAAGAAGTGACGTTGGCGCTGAATTCAGCGAGATTTTTGGGCAGGTCCTTGAAGACAATATCAAACGGAATTGTTTGTTTGCTGTTGACCTTCATGTTGCTGAGCTCTTTACCAAACTGATTACCCATCATTTTTTCAAGCTCATTGAACGACAGGGTTTGAACCTCATGATCGGAGATCGGGTTGCCGCAGAAAACTGTTTTCTGCAGCAACTGTTCGCCAGTCTGATCGAAAATAACCCCCTTGACCTGGATTGCGGAGCGTGGCGCCGCATAGTTGTTGATCGCCTTCCCCCGAATCAGAAAGACTTCGCCAACCTGCTCATTCTGCATGAATTTCCCTTCCAAGTCGGTCAGGGTGATGCTGCCGGCCTGGGCCGGCGACTGCTCCTGCTGGCCCAGAAATTCATTGATGGTCTGGCTGAACTGATCCGGCCCGTTGATATAGATATTGAGACCGATCAGGATAAGGGCTGCCAGCAGTAACAACAACACCAAGCTGATAATGGTTCCCCACGGACCAGATTTTTTCTTTGGCCGCGCAACCCGTTGCGGAGTCGCAGCCTCGGTCTCACTGGCACTATGCGGAAATGCATGGTTCTTCGACTCTGCCTGAACAGACTGACTGTTTGAGGCCGGGTCCGCAACCGGTTCTTCATGATAACCGGCAAAAGAGAACTCGTCCTCGGCTTCTGACTGCGACGCTCCTCTGGGCTGGCTGGTTTGGACGATGCCGGAAGGCTCTTCATCCCCGAAATTGAAATTGTCAGTGCTTTCTTCAGCTTCCTGAGTATCCAGTTCCTGGAATTGTTCGTAACTAAAGCTTATGTTTTCCTGGTCCGCCTCTTCCTTGAAGGTGGTTGCCAGCGGTTCGTCCGAGGTGGAATCCTCAGCGAGAAAGACATGTTTGCACCGTGCACACCGGACCTTTGCTCCGCCGGCGGGAATCCGCTCAGAATTGACGTTGAACTTGGTGGAACATTCAGGGCAGACGATAATCATCAGTCGCTCTCCTTTGTCTGGACAAAATTAATACGGACAAGCCGATTTTTGCGAATAGCGGGCACCATTTAAAGATATCAACAAACTATAAGCAAAACTTAATACATTTGCACCAGAAAAACGAGCATTATTCCTCATCGACAACATAAATATCGGGAAGATTGCGATATTTTTCGTCATGGTCGAGGCCATAACCGATAATGAAGCCATCAGCCATGGTGATCCCGACATAATCCGCCTCAATTTCGACTTCGCGGCGGGCCTTTTTATCGATCAGGGTACAGATCTTCAAAGTGCGGGGTTCCTGAAGAAGCAATTTATTGTAGAGACATTCGAGGGTATAGCCGCTGTCGATGATATCTTCGACAATAATGACATTACGACCTCGGATCGGCATCTCCAGTTCTTTGCGGAATTCGATGATTCCTGAGCTCTGGGTTCCAGAGCCGTAGCTGGCCAGCCGAACAAAATCGATCACCGACGGAACTTCAATTTCCCTGATCAGATCGGCAATGAATAAGAAGGAGCCTTTGAGGACGCCGACCAGCATGACCTCCTGGTCTTTAAAATCCCGGCTGATCTCCTGGCCGATGCGCTTGATTTCTTGGGCAATGCGTTCTCGCGAAAATAGGATACTGCGGTTATTTTCCGCCATCGTGATCATAATCTCCTTAGCTGAGTTCAGCCTGAAAAACCTTTTTTTGCAGGTTAGCCATCCTTTGCGGGCTGTGCAACCGACCCAGGGCTGGTTAACTTTTGACAATTGTGGGCATTAAATTAAGTTGCGTCGTGTTGCCGGGAGTTGTGCGGAGGACCCGCTGAAAGCCGATCTGTCCCCGTGCAAGTGAAACGCAATCTATAGCAGGAAGAAACTCAGCGTGTCAATTGTAACCGCATTAACAGATCCTGTTATGTCTCTGCGAATTATGTTAGGATTCTGGACTGTTAGCTGATCGAGTTTGCTTAATTGCTAAAGGATATCCGTTATGCGTTGTGCTCTGCTGTCTGTTCTGCTGTTGTTGTTTCCCGCGTTCTGCTTTGCCGCACCGAAATTGACCCCCGAAACCTTAAATTATGACTTTGGTTCCGTGGTCCAGGGCGAAACCGTCGAGTACAGTTTCCGTTTCCAGAATTCCGGTGACCAGGTGCTGGAGATTGGACAGGTCAGGACCTCCTGCGGTTGTACGGCGGCTTTACTCTCGGCTCGCAGACTCGCCCCCGGGGAGATCGGCGAGTTGAAGGTCCGGTTTAATTCACAGGGGTTTCGAGGCAAAATTCACAAAACGATCACTGTCGATACCAATGATCCCGAACAGCCTTCGGTCATTTTCAATTTGCGTGGGATGATTACTCTAGAGCTTTATACGACCCTGGAGAGGGTGAATTGGGGGCGGGTGAAGGAACGCCTACCACTCCAGGATCAATTCGATATCATCAATGATTCTAAAAAGCTGGTGACCTTGACCGGCCCCCAGATTGCCGGCGTGGGGATCGCTGCCAGCATCAGTCAGCGGAGTCTTGAGCCGGGCCAGAAGGCCACTGTCAATGTGACCGGAGAGTTTTTAGAGGGTAACAATCGAATTGCCGGTTATGTTATTATTTCGACGGATTTTTCAGCGGTTCCTCAAATTAGGGTGCCGGTTTCGGCACGTTTGTCAACCAAGTAAGCCTGGGCCAAATGAATTTCAATGATGAAGGAGTTCGTATGAGTGCATCTGCCAGTCCGAATGAACGGAGGAAATTCCTCGGAATTCTTCTGGGGGCTATCGGCGCGATCATTGCCGGAGCTTTTGCTTGGCCGTTGGTCCGTTTCCTGTCGCCCAATAATAAGGGGGGGGCGGCGCAGCAGGTGAAAATTCCCAAACAGAAAGTCACGGTCGGGGGCGCCCATTTTTTTTCCTACCAGGGGCGGCCTGCAGTGCTTCTGGAGCCTGAACCTGGTCAGTATGTTGCGTTAAGTGCGGTGTGCACTCATTTGGGGTGCATTGTGAAATGGGTCTCGGACTCCCAGGAATTCTTGTGCCCCTGCCATGGCGGCCGTTTTTCGCCCGCCGGGCAAGTCCTTGGCGGGCCACCGCCCAAACCGTTGACGACCTACGCTGTCAAGCTTGATGGCGAAACTATCCTGGTCGGTTGAGGAGGCCTGTCATGAAACTACAAAAAGGAGTCATGGATTGGTTGGATAGTCGCCTTGGCATTCGTGAAATCATGCACGCAAACATGGGAGGCTACCTGCTGCCACGGAATATCAATATCTGGTATACCCTCGGCGCTGTGTTGCTGGCCATGTTCGGCCTGCAGTTTCTGACCGGGATTCTGCTGCTGATTTTTTATGTCCCGGACACGGAAAAGGCTTTCACCAGTGTGACGGCGATTATGAACAGCATCCCTTATGGCTGGTTGATCCGCTACCTGCATGTGGTCGGTTCCAACCTGATTATTGTGTTGCTGCTGCTGCATATGCTGTCGGTCCTCTTTATGGGCAGCTATAAGCGGCCCCGCGAGTTGACCTGGCTGTCTGGATTCATTATTTTCAACCTCGGTCTGGCCTTTTGTTTGACCGGTTATCTGTTGCCTTGGAGCCAGCTGTCCTTTTGGGCGACCACTGTTGCGACCGATGCTGCGGGAGCTGTTCCAGTGGTGGGTGATTTCCTGGTTGAGTTTTTACGCGGCGGGCCATCGGTCGGAGCCCCGACCCTGGGACGGTTCTTTGCGCTGCACGTCATGGGCCTGCCGATGTTGTTTTTGGGGCTGGTCGGCTTTCATTTGTTCTGCGTTAGGAGAATAGGCATTTCCAGCCCACCGTTCGGCGATGATTATCGGCCGTTGGAACCGGCCCGCAGTTTTCATCATGACGAACATCCCGGCGGGGTGCCCTTCCATCCCAATTACACCATTAAAGATCTGTCCATGGTCTTTTTCGTCCTGGCTGCCTTGGTTGCGATTACCTTTTACGCGCCTTGGCTGTTTATCCCGCCCGATGCCCTGGAACCGGCGGACCCCTTTACGACCCCGGCCCATATCAAGCCGGAATGGTATTTCCTCTGGGCCTATCAGACGCTGAAAATCTTCCCCAGCAAGTTGCTCGGGTTGGCCTCGCAAGGGGCGGCGATGGGCTTTTTGGCAGTGTTGCCGTTCTTGGACCGCAGTCCTGAGCGGCGACCGGCAAAACGACCTGTTTTCGTGACTCTATATCTGTTGGGAATCCTGCTTTTTGTCGGATTGTCGATTTGGGGGCATTACTCATGAAACAGTCTTTTCTTGGCATTTCCATTATGTTGCTTGGTCTGTTTGTTTGTTTTTCCTCTGGCGCAGCCTTCGCTGCAGAAGACACGGTCTGTATCCAGTGTCACAGTAGCCAGGAAGGACGACTAGCCGAGCCGGTCGAGTTATGGCGCACCAGTATTCATGCTGCCAACGGGATCTCCTGTAATGATTGCCATGGCGGGGATCCCACCGATTTTGCCATGGCCATGAGTCCGGAGCGCGGCTTTATCGGGGCTCCAAGTTATACCGAGGTGCCGGATTTCTGTGGCCGCTGCCATATCGGGGTCAAGGAGGATTATCTGGCCAGCGCCCATGGTAAGGCGCTCGATGCCGGTGGCGCGCAGTGTGTCATCTGCCATGGCAACCACGCCGTCAAGGCGGCAAGCATCGATCTGATCAACAAAGAGAGCTGCTCGCGCTGCCACGATTATGAGCGCGCAGCAAGGGTCAAAGAAGAAATCAGTTCAACCGAAACGACCCTGACCAAGCTGGAGCAAGCGGTCGCATCCCTGCATCGCTTGGGAATCGATACCAAACGGTTGGAAGATAGCCTGTTTGCTTCCCGCAATTCGTTCCGGCGCATTTTTCATACCGTCAATATGGATAAAATCAAAGCGCAAAAGGCGGAAGTTACCGATAAATTGCAGGGAACCAAAGCCGCTATTGCTGATTATGAAAGCATTCTCGGGAAACGTAAACTGGCCGGCGGGGTGGTCGTTTTGCTGCTGTTGCTGGGTGGGGCTATCGCGCTGTTGATCCGCCGCAGTTACCATGATGAGGAATGATCTTGTCCTGACAGAGTTAGCCAGCGGCTAATCCTCATACGGTTGAGAGCTCTGGATTGCTAATCTGACGGCGGGAATTTTTCCCGCCGTTTTTTTGTATCCGGCCGGACCCTCATTCTCTGCTCACAGTTTTAAGCTAGGCTGGTTGTTAAACAACCGAGTCTTTCTCGCCAATGGGGAGCCTGTATGAGTATTCCGCAATCGTCACCAGAACGTTTCGTCAGCCAGAAATGCCCCTTTTTTCAAATCCGTGGAGACCGCTGCCAGGCCAGGTGTGCGGCCGTTCCTGCATATTCAACGCGGCGGCAGCTGTGCGAATCAGATGATTACGATCGCTGTCCCACTTATCTTGCCGTTATGCTCTGCCAGAGCAAGCCGTTAAGGGTCGATTGCGACTGGTTGGATGCCGATGGCGGGCGGTGCTTAAAATAACCCGGATGGTCAGTCCCAGCCCAGATTTCTCTGTAGTTTGCGGCCCAGATACAGACCGATGGCCGAGCCGAATACGGACGCAAAATATGCGGACATGATGCCCCATCCGGCTCCGCAGTACCAGCCGATGCTGCCACCGCAACTGACTGCAATCAGCATGATCATCCGTTTCATGAACAGACACTTTCTTTTTGCACAGATATGGTCAATTCAAAGATTTCGCCGTCTGACAAGTAGATGGGGAACTGGATTGCCGTCTGATCGGCGGGGATCTTCACGTCAACCTGTTCGGGTGCGTGGAGGTGAGGCGGAGTGATATCGATGGTATAGCCCCGTTGCACCGCCTTGTTGACCACATTGCTGCAAACGATTTTTACAAGTTCCAAAATCGGTTCGGCCAGGGGCTCTGTCTGGTGTGTTGAGGGCGTCTCCTGCAAAATGGCATTGGCGATCAGCGTTCGGGTATTTTCCGAAACCGTCAACAGATAGCGGGCACTGACCGCCCCTGAAAAGTCCACTTCAACAATGACCGGCCGGGAAGGGATTTTTTTAACCTCTACGCAGGGACCAGGGCGAAACGACAGGCCCGCTATTCTGGTCAGCATTTTATAGGTCAGGTCCGCAACCATTTCCCAGATCGGACCATGGGGGATTCCCGCTGGAATAGTTATTTTTTCGGTCAGGGAGGGCTGCTGTTCGCCATTGAACGCCTGCAGGTGTTTATCTAGCTGTTCTTCCGTGAGCGCGCCTATTTCAACCAGGGCCTGGCCGATAAAAAGATGCTGACTGCGCTGTCTGTTGAGGACATGTTGAACCTGATCGGGTTTGAGTAACCCGAGTTGGACGGCCATGTCGCCGAATTGCAGATCCTGATTGCGCTGGGCGCGATGGATGGTCGCAGCCTGTTCTTCGCTGAGCAATCCCATGGCAATCACCATCTCGCCGAAGCGAAGATTGTTTTTTTCTTGTAACTCAATGGCTTGTAATAAATTCATCCTGGTAATAATTTTGTGTTCAACCAGGTATTGCCCAAAAAATTTGACGGCCATAAATGCTCCTTTTTAAAAACCGCTCAATTATGCCGTTTAAGAAACGCGAAGGCAAATTTATTTCGGGTTGCATTATTGATCTCTATAGCGTATATAGTACCTCCCAAGCGCCCGTAGCTCAGCTGGATAGAGCGCTGCCCTCCGGAGGCAGAGGTCAGAGGTTCGAATCCTCTCGGGCGCGCCATAAAGAAAATCAAAGGCTTAACAGTTCTCTGTTGAGCCTTTTTTAATTCTGCAGCTTTGCTGCGACAAAAGGGTTGCGCTCCTTTTTGGTTGTTGCAGAATTTTTCGTCTGAACTAATATATTGATGATCGAATTCGGCCAGTCGCTCAATCCTGGCGGTTTTTATCGGTTAGCAGTGGCCGCACGGGCCAAGGTCCTTGTGCCTGTCCCGAATGGCGCTAGTTTAAGAGTCGCTGGCAGCAAAACCGGGACTGTCCCCGCACGGGGGCTGTCCCAGGTCTTTGCGGTGTTAACCGCGACAGTTTCATGGCTCGCAAACTCTTGGGACAGCCCCCGATGACCCTGGGGACAGTCCCGAGTTTACTGCAAAGTTGCTTAACTAGAGCCATTCGTGCCTGTCCCTGCTTCTTTTCGCTATTCTCAATGAGGAGGCATGTTGTGATTCCCGGAGTTCCCAGCGGCCGGCGCCGTTTTTCGGATCTTTCCGAACAGGAGATCCTGGCCCTGGCCATTTCCAATGAAGAAGATGATGCACGTATTTACCGGCAATATGCCGAGCGGTTGCGGACCGACTTCCCGGCTTCGGCGAAAATTTTCGATGCGATGGCCGCAGAAGAAGACGGACATCGCCGTCAGCTGATCGACGCACACAAGCAGCGTTTCGGTACGGTTATCCCCCTGATCCGCCGCGAACATGTCTCCGGGTTTTACGCGCGCAATCCGGTTTGGCTGATCGAAAATCTTGGGCTGGAGCGGATTCGCAACGAAGCGCGCGAAATGGAGCGCCAGGCCGAACAATTCTACCGGAAAGCCGCCGAGCGTACTGCTGATGCCGATATTCGCCGTTTGTTGGGGGATCTTGCTGCTATCGAAGCCGGGCACGGCAAACTCGCCGATGGCCTTGAAGAAGAGCATTTGCAGGAAGACGATCGCCACGAAGAGGATCGCGCCGCCCATCGTCAGTTTGTTCTGACCTGGGTGCAGCCGGGATTGGCCGGGCTCATGGATGGCTCAGTTTCGACCCTTGCCCCGATTTTCGCGACAGCCTTCGCCACTCACAATACTCACACCACGTTTTTGGTCGGTTTGGCCGCTAGTGTCGGTGCGGGTATTTCCATGGGGTTTACCGAGGCGGCTTCCGATGATGGTGAACTGTCGGGCCGGGGGAGCCCAGGCAAGCGCGGCCTTGCGGCCGGAGTGATGACGACCCTGGGTGGCTTTGGTCACGCGCTCCCCTATCTTATTCCCCATTTCTGGATGGCGACGTCCATCGCGCTGGTGCTAGTTTTTATTGAACTCTGGTCGATTGCCTGGATCCAGAACCGCTATATGGAGACCCCTTTCTGGCGGGCAGCTTTCCAGGTGGTGCTGGGTGGCGCCCTGGTCTTTGCGGCCGGTGCGCTGATCGGCGGGGGGTGAGCTGCTTGAATGTAGTGAACAGCTGATTTTTTTCGCGCTTCAAAAAGACGCCCCCCGCCGGCTTAGGCAGGGGGCGTCTTTTAGTGTTTTGGTTTTGAACCGGACTGTTTCCGGTCAGCCGGGTTGCGCTATTTTTTCTCCATGCCGTGCTGGTGCATGTCATGGTCCATGCCCTGGTGATGCATCTTCGCTTTTTTCATAGCCCTGTTTTTGCGGATCATCTTGGTGTCCGTATACATATCCTCGTAAGCGGTCTTCATTGCCTGATCAAAGTCGGCAATGGTCCCGCCATGGTTGCTGACAAAGGCCTCCGCAGCCGCCCGATCGCCAAACGCCCATTTGGCCCGTGAGGACATAACGCCCGGCAGGTCGCCGCCGATGACCCAGACGGCTGTTTCCGCATCAATCAGCTGCTGGGTGTTGTAATCTCCGACCTCGATTGTTGCAGGTGTTTTGCCGATACTGTTGGCAAATTCCAGGGCCATGCAGTGCAAACTGCAGGTGCCGACGCTGGTTTTGTCCGTGTAGTTGATCAGCATCCGGCTGGTGGCGAATTTAACCCGATTCATCCCGCAGTAACTGCAAGACAGGTGGAGTTTCTGGTCTGCCTGTTCCGCCGCAGGAAGCTGCGTTGAGAACATCAACAGAATGGTCAGGCTCAAGAAAAAAATCTTTTTCATCCGGTAACCTCACTTTCATTCAGAGTTGGGAATGCTTTGAAAGGATTTAGGCTATCATCGTTATCATTCTTTGCCGTTCAGGATGACCTCTGGTTTGTGCTCAATCACCAGGTCAGGTTTTTTACTTTGGGACCGAACCGCAGCCCGAGAGCCAGTTCCGCATTGTCCTGGTTCGAACTGTTTTTATCTGCAGACTCCTTGGACATGTGAATGGGGGTAAATAATGTACAATATTAACGGTGATATGTTACTGTTCAAGTCATCTTTACGTTGTTCCTGATAGTTTGGTAACAAATTTATTTACACTCCATAGCTTCTTCATGAAAACCTTCTGCAGGTAAAGGTTTGCTCCCGATATCGGCTCGGTAGCGCATGGTCTTGGTCGCAGCACCAATCTGATGCTTGCCTCATTAAGGGAACCCTGGCTAATGCACGGCCTTTATTGGAGCTAAGGCTGCCAGGCCCGGCCTTAGGCAAGTGCAAAAATCTGGGTTTCTTTGTCTATTAGATTTTTGGGGTGCTATAACCATGTCTCCGGGAAACAAGGTTAATCCTCGGTCTGGATATATTGTCTGTCAATTGAGAGTTTCTTTGTACTTTGTTGGGCGATTTCTTTGGAGTAAATTCTTGCTCCTGACGAGATGAAGGCTTTTAGTGCAATTGATACAATTGATGCTATCTGTAGACATGTTTGAGTATTTTTGGATCTACTCCGATTGTGAAGGGCTGCTTTCCATTGTCTGACAATGATTTTGGATGCGCTATATTTACTCTTGACTGGGACGGCAGGCAACCTGATAATTAGCCGCAGAAAGGGGTACAATTTCATGACAGCCAAACCTGAATCCTCCCTCCGTGATGCCGACACTCATGAGCGGCTTTACGTCCGGGTTTCCCACGATATTAAACAATACCTGCTTGCCCAGAACCTGGTCGAAGGGGATCGTCTGCCTTCCGAAACGGAGTTGTCAAAAGAGCTGGGGGTCAGTCGGGCAACCATCAGGGAGGCGATTGTCGCTTTGGAGGTCTCGGGGATTCTTGCGGTGAAGAGGAATTTCGGTGCTGTTGTTCTGAATCTGAGTGAAGAACTTCCAACGCAGGTCATCAGCTCGGAAGCTGGCCCTTTTGAACAGATTCAGGTGCGTATGCTCTTGGAGCCGGAAGCCGCTCGTCTGGCGGCTCTGAATCGAACCACGCGGCAATGTGATGGCATGGAGCAGGCTATTGAAATGATGGTTGGAGAAAACCAGGCCGGGTTCACCTCTGAAGAAGGGGATATGCAGTTTCACCTGATTATTGCCAAGGCTTCGAAAAATTCTCTGCTGCAGAGTCATATTGAGAGCCTCTGGGAGATGCGGGACAAAGGTAAACTGTGGCCCCAATTGCAGCGCAGTGTCGATCTGAATGTCACTAGAACCAGAGCTGTGTTTCAGCATATGCGCATTCTTGAAGCGGTTCGCGCTCAGAACGCCGAGCGTGCCAGGCATATGATGAAAGAACATCTGCTTTCCGTGCAGGCGGAACTGGAAAGTACGATCAACGAGTAACCCCCCTTCTGCGCTTGCCGATTGTCGGCTGGCGCTGTATTCATTTCTGCAAATTCCCCCCTTTTTTTGTTTTTCGTCCTGCTGCCGTTGCGCCGTAAGGAATCGAAGCTGCTCCGACAGGCTGGACGGGATGCCGTGGCCTGCAGGAGATGCGCCGCCGCCCCTTTTTGATAGAGTATATTATCGATTGACCTGGTCTGAGTTTCCCTGTATTCGAGTACACAGTGAGCCATTGGGAAAATTTGCTTCAGTGGTGTCGGGAATTGCTGACCCTATTAATGACAGGATGAAGACACAGATCATGGAAAAAATATGTCTGGGCTGGCGTGAGTGGCTGGCCTTGCCCGATTTGCATATTGCGCAAATCAAAGCCAAAATAGATACCGGAGCCAGGACTTCGGCGCTGCATGCCTATTTTGTTGAACCCTTCGAAGCAGCAGGTGTCAAAATGGTGCGCTTCGGCGTCCATCCCTTGCAGAAGCGATTGGAGCGGGAGCTGATCTGTCAGTGCCCGGTTAAGGATTATCGCGAGGTTAGCGATTCAGGCGGCCACCGGGAAATGCGCTATGTCATTGAAACCAAAGTGCAGCTGGGGAATCTGTCCTGGCCCGTTGAAATGACTCTGACCAACCGGGACAGCATGAAGTTCAGGATGCTGCTTGGGCGAACGGCTTTAAAGGGGAAAATTGTTGCTCCTGATCGATCATACTTGTTCGGCCGGCCGGAGCGCGTTGGTTATTGAAACGTCCCTGCAGGGGATCAACAGGCTGTTTAACGACGGTCTGATAGTGGATGATAAGTGAAAGTGAGATGGGCATGAAAATTGGAGTGTTGTCCGGAAATCCGGAGCTTTATTCGACCCGCAGGCTGGTCGAAGCTGGGAAAAAAAGGGGGCATGAAATCAGGGTCGTTGATCCGTTGCGCTGTTATATGACCATTGCCAGTCAACGGCCGACGATCCATTATCGGGGGGAGGAACTGAGTGGATTTGATGCCATTATCCCACGAATTGGGGCGTCCATTACCTTTTACGGAACCGCGGTGGTCCGGCAGTTCGAAATGATGGGAGTTTACAGTGTCAATGAATCGGTCGCGATCAGTCGCTCACGGGACAAATTGCGCAGTCTGCAGTTGCTGGCCCGCCGTGGCATCGGCTTGCCGGTGACCGGTTTTGCCCATTCCACCCAGTACACCCAAGATCTGATTAGCCTGGCCGGCGGGGCTCCGCTGGTCATCAAGCTGCTTGAGGGGACTCAGGGGATTGGGGTTGTCCTGGCGGAAACGGACAAAGCCGCAGAAAGTGTTATCGAGGCCTTTCGTGGACTGAAGGAAAACATCCTGGTTCAGGAGTTCATCAAGGAGGCCCAAGGCGCTGATATTCGCTGCTTTGTGGTTGGCGACAAGGTGGTTGCGGCTATGAAGCGGCAGGGCAAGGAAGGCGAGTTCCGTTCCAACCTGCATCGCGGGGGGAAAGCTTCGGTGGTCCGCCTGACTCCGGAAGAACGCTCTACCGCCTCCCGGGCGGCGCGGATCATGGGTTTGAATGTGGCCGGAGTGGATCTGTTGCGCTCCAATCACGGCCCGGTGGTGATGGAGGTCAACTCGTCCCCGGGGCTGGAGGGGATCGAAACCGCGACGGATAAAGATGTCGCTGATCTGATTATTCAGTTTATCGAAAAACAGGCCAAGCCTGGCCGGACCAGAACGCGGGGACAAGGATGAAACAGGTTGCTCCTTTTGTTCTGGGTGGGGTCTCGGTTGAGCCTGGGACGCGGGCCACGGTCAATCTGCCGGTGGCCCGGCTCTATACCCACAGTGCCATGACTCTGCCGGTGCAGGTTGTGCATGGCCGGAAAAAAGGAGCAACCCTTTTTGTCAGCGCCGCGGTTCACGGCGATGAAATCAATGGGGTCGAAATCATTCGCCGGCTGCTCAGCCAGCGTGCCCTGGGTTCTTTGCGCGGCACTCTGCTGGCTATTCCGGTGGTCAATCCGTTCGGCTTTATTCAGCGGGCGCGTTATTTACCAGACCGGCGTGATTTGAATCGCTCCTTTCCGGGAACTCCCAAAGGATCTCTGGCGGGCCGGTTGGCGCACCTGTTCATGAGTGAAGTGGCCAGTCGCAGTGATTTCGGCGTTGATCTGCATACCGGCTCGAACTATCGCAGTAACCTGCCCCAGATCCGGACCAGTCTCGACGATCCACGAGCCATCGAGCTGGCCACCGCTTTCGGTGCCCCCATCATTGTCCCTTCCGAATTGCGGGAAGGGTCTTTGCGGGAGGCAGTCGCCGAGCTGGGTAAGCCGGTCCTGGTTTATGAAGGTGGCGAAGCCCTCTATTTTAACGAGACGGTCATTTCCGTGGGCCTGAAGGGGATGCTCAGGTTGATGCGCCACATTGGTATGCTGCCACCGGGGCGCAAAAGCAACCGGGCCGATCCGGTCATCACCGACTACACCAGTTGGGTGCGTGCCGGCATGAGTGGGATTTTTGCCCGAAAAGTCAAGCTGGGGGCCCTCGTCAGGAAGAACGCCCTGCTCGGCGTTTTGAGTGATCCCTTTGGGGATGATCAGGAAGAGGTCCGCGCCCCGTTTTCCGGGGTGGTGATCGGCGAGTTGAACTTGCCCCTGGCCCATGAGGGAGACGCCCTGATCCATCTGGCCAAGGTCCCTGATCAGGACGAAGCCGAGGAAGTTCTGGACGAATACGCCTCATCCTTGACGGACGAGGATTTCGGACTGGAGCGCTAACCTTTTTGACTGAGAAGGAGATCTTGTGCCCCCGTTGAAAAAAGCTTTCAGGACAGTGACTTCCCTGTTCCGCAGCCCGGCCAAAAAAATCGGGCTGCCGCCCGGTTCGTTAATCCACGTCGGCCAACAGAAAGTGGAGCGATCGGTCTGTTCTTACCTGGATTATTCTGATGAGCTTTTCACCCACCGCACCGATGTCAGCTTTGACGAATGTCGTGAGCTGAAACTCAGGCAGACCGTCAGCTGGATCAACCTTGATGGTATTCACGACATCGAAATGATCAATAATTTCGGTGCAGAATTCGATTTGCACAGCCTGATGCTTGAAGATATCCTCGATACCGGTCATCCGCCGAAGTTTGAGGAATTCGAAAACCTGGCTCTGGTTATTTTGAAAATGCTCTATTTCGACAAGGAGAGCTCGCAGCTGGAGGCCGAGCAGATCAGTATGGTGCTGACCGAGCAAAATGTCCTGACTTTTCAGGAACGGCCGGGGGATGTGTTTGACGGCGTGCGCGAACGGTTGAAACGGAAGAGCGGTCGGATTCGCCAGCGTGGTTCAGATTACCTGATTTATGCCCTGATTGACAGCATTGTTGACAGCTATTTTTATGTCCTGGAAGGGATTGGTGACCGGCTTGACTATCTGGAAACGGAGCTCATCAACAGGCCGAGTCAGGAAGTCCTGACCCAGGTTCACCAACTGAAGGGGCAGCTGATTTTTTTCCGCAAGGCGGTCTGGCCCCTGCGTGAGCTGGTCAATAATATGATGCATAGCGAATCACCTTTGTTTGCGGAAACAACCAATGTCTATCTCCGTGATCTGTACGATCATGCCATCCAGGTTCTCGGCACGGTGGAAACCTTCCGGGAGACTGCATCGGGGTTGATTGAACTGTACATGTCGAGTGTCAGCCAGCGGATGAACGAAGTGATGCAGGTTTTGACCGTGATGGCTTCAATCTTTATTCCGTTGACCTTTCTTGCCGGTATCTACGGGATGAATTTTGTGGACATGCCGGAACTAAAGTGGCGTTACGGGTACCCGATGATTTGGGGAGTGATGATATTATGTGCCTTGATCATGCTCTGGCTGTTCAAAAGGAAAAAGTGGTTTTGAACCGCATTCTGAGATTGTGCCTCGCCGTGCTGCTGTTTTTGCCTTGTCCTCTCTGGGCGGCTGACTCGGCGGCAACTCCCGCGACGCAGGTTGCGCCGGACAAAGCCGCCCAGACCTATCCTGGACTGAGTGAACTTGGCCCCAGATCGACGGAAGAAGCCGGCTTTGTTGCCAAAGCCCAAGATCAGCTCAAGCAATTGGCGGAACTGGGATCGCTGGGCAAAAGTCTCGATCAGCTTGCCGAGCAGGTCAAAAAACTGAACCTTGAAATCAAACCCTTCGGCTCTCCCGAAACCTGGTATGTCGATCGTCTGACTCATTACAGCCGTCAGTTTGCCCAGCTGCAACAGTCTTTGGACGGTTTACAGGAAGACCTGACCAACCGCCAGCAGCAGGTTGAAGGGATTCGGGAGCAGACGGCCACGGATCGCGAGTTTTGGAGCCAGTGGGCCGCAGAGTTGAAAAAACAGAAGCTGCAGCTTCCGCAGCAGACGTTGAGCCGGGTTAGGCAACAGCTGCAGCAGCTGGATAAGGAAATCAAGGCAGACACCGATAAATTGCTTGCTCTGCAGGAGCGGGCCGGGGCGATTCAGAGAGATCTGATCGTGACCACGGACAGCCTTAAGCTGGGGCTGGAAAAACTCCGCCAGGCGACTTTCCGTAAGAACGCCCATTCCTTTTTTTCCCCGCTTTTCTTTGAACAATTTGATCGGGAGCTGCTCCTCAAAGCCCGCGACGGGCTGGTTGCCGTATTCACTTTCGATTGGAGTTTCATCGAGGAAAGCAGTTTCCGTTTTGGTCTGATGCTGGTCGCCTTTTTCGGGATTTCAGGGCTGATTTTTCTGTATCGCAAGCGCTTTGAAAAAACCGATGAGTGGCAGTTTGTGCTGCGCCACCCCGTTGCCGTAGGTGCCTTTCTGTCAATTATCCTGTTTCTGGTCTGGACTCCGGCACTGCCGACGTTGATCCGCTTTGCCTTTCAGGCTGGAGCGGTAGTCGCGGCGACCACCATGGCCATCTCTTTGGTGGAAAATCGACGCCAGGGGTGGGCGCTGGGACTGGCCGGACTGGTCTTTATCGTGACGTCGGCGATCCGGACGATCTCCCTGCCGGAGCCCCTGTTCCGTATTTATATTGCCGCTCTGGCCCTGTTTTTCATCCCCCTGCTGGTCCAGCAGATCGATATCTCGCGGCAGCAGCGTGGCAGCAAAAGGGGCCGTTTATTCCGCGGCTTGCTGCGTCTGGGGATCCTGGTCTTAACCGTCAGCCTGGTCGGCCAGGTGGCTGGCTATATCAATTTTTCCACCTGGTTGCTGCAGGCCTCTTTTGAGACCGGTATGGCACTGTTATTTGTGCGCATGCTCCTGTTGCTGAGCGGTGGCGGTATCGATGAATTTATTGACCATCAGCAGCAGTCAGGGCGGACCTTTTTTGTCCGCTTTGGTACTGACCTGGCTAGTAAGTTGAAGCGTTTACTGCAGGTTCTGGTGGTTGGCTTTTCCATATTTTATCTGCTGCCGGTCTGGCGGATTTTCACGACCCTCAATGAAGGTTGGAGTTTCTTAGGTCAGTACGGATTCAATTTTGGTGAGTCCCGGATTACCGTGGAGATGCTCGGTCTTGCCATCTGCTCTTTCTATCTGGCCATCCAAGCGTCTTGGCTCCTGCAGGGGATGAGCGACACCCATTTTTTTGCCCCCCGAACCGTCGACCGGGGGGTGAGCGATGCCGTCAAAAAACTGATCCATTATGCCATTGTGTCCATCGGGTTTCTGATTGCCCTCGGCTTTCTCGGCATGAAATTGCAGAACTTTATCGTCCTGTTGGGGGCCTTCGGGGTTGGCATCGGCTTCGGACTGCAGGATATCGTCAATAATTTTCTGTCCGGTCTGATCCTGTTGTTTGAAAGACCGATCAAGGTTGGCGACGCGGTTCTCATTGATGATGAATACGGGATTGTCACCCGGATCGGATTACGTTCCACCGTGGTCGAAAACTTGAACCAGGCGGAATTGATTGTGCCGAACTCGCAGATTATTTCGCAAAAGGTCACCAACTGGACCCTGTCCAGCCGCAGGGTTCGCCTGGTGATCGCCGTTGGTGTCGCTTATGGTAGCGATCTGCAGAAGGTTCTGCAGGTTCTGCGTGAAACCGCTGAGCACCACCCGGATGTCCTGGCCGAACCGAAGCCGGTGCCGCTGTTCATACAGTTCGGAGCGAGCTCCCTCGATTTTGAACTGCGGGTCTGGATCCCCAATGTTGATGAGCGGCCCAGGGTGCAAAATGAGCTGCTGCTTGAGGTCGATCGACGCTTCCGTGAAGAGGGAATCGAAATTCCTTTCCCGCAACGCGATCTGCATCTGCGGTCGATAGCCCCGGGAATCCTGCCGGGAAAAGAGGCCGAATAAATACCTGCCACAGACGGCCTGGCCGGACTGTGGCTGTCTGTCAACTGATCGTCAAAGGATGTTTACATGAATTTCAACCATTTTGATGAAAGCGGCCGGGCCATCATGGTCGATGTCAGCGCCAAAAAGAAAACTTTGCGGACCGCTACCGCTGCGGCTAGGGTCAAGATGAAACCGGAATTGCTGCAAAGGATTCTGGAAGGAACGACCAGTAAAGGGGATGTCCTGGGGGTGGCCAGGCTGGCAGGGATTTCCGCCTCAAAAAAAACTGCGGAGCTGATTCCGCTGTCCCACCCTTTGTCCATTCATCATGCAGCCATAGCGTTTACCCCTGTGCCGGCTGACGGAGAGATCCTGGTGCAAGCGACGGTCAGGGCTTATGAGCGGACCGGGGTTGAGATGGAAGCGATGGTTGCTGCTTCCCTGGCTGCCCTGACCATTTATGACATGTGCAAAGGTGCGGATAAGGGGATCATCATCAGCGAGGTCGTGCTGGAGTATAAAGAAGGGGGAAAAAGCGGGGTTTATCGCAGAGAGCAACAAGGCTGAAAGTCGGGTTCGCCGCTGGCAAGAGCGTCGCGGCGAACCCGGTGCCGTCTACGTTAAGCGAGGTTCGTTTTACAATGTGACCGTGGTTCCGACCGAGGCGGAAAAGAAGCGCTCCCCGAAACTTTCCGCCAGGACATAGGCCCCGCGCAGCCCGGTGCAATGAGCGGCTCCAATCCGTTTCACGTTGGCTTCGGCAAGGCGGTGTACGGTTGCCATCATCTGCTGCTCGCTGCAGAATTTAAGGTGAGTGCCCCCGAGCACCATGTATAATTTGGTCTGTTCAGTGACTGCGGCAGCGTGATTGATGATATTGATCAGCCCGGCATGGGCACAGCCCAGCAGAATAACCAGCCCTTGCTCGCTGTGAATAAAGAGGGACTGATCGTCGTAGAGCGGATCACTGACCTGTGCCCCTTGTTCCGAATAGGTCATCAGTCTGGGATCGCCGGTTTCGGCGGCCGACAGACGCGGAATTTCTCCGGACAAAATCATTCCCGGGACGATTTCTCTCGGGCCTCGGGAAAATTCGAACACCGCACCCATTTGCTCCAGTTCCGCCTGCTGCCAGGGCAGGCCGATCTGACGCGACTCGCCATCCTGGCTACTGAAGCGACGGGTGAATAGGTCCGGGTGAGCATAGATTGGAACCGGGCCGGTCTCTTGTAGTACCTGCTCCAACCCGCCAGTGTGATCATAATGCCCATGGCTGATGATAATGCCCTGCAGATCACTCAGATCGACTCCCAGCCGCCGCGCATTATGGAGCAGGCTTAACCCGCTGCCGGTATCAAACAGGAACTTGCCGTAGGGAGTTGCCAAGTGGCAGGCAAAGCCATGTTCGCCCAGCAGCCCGGCCGGACTGACCCGTTCCACGGAGTTTTCACAAAGAACCGTTATTGTTACGCCCATACCCTCTTCTCCTGTCATCGAAATGAAAATGAATCATTTATATCCATTGCCTGCAGTTTGCTGATAAGCGGAGCATCTGCAGGGAGAATGTCGTAATCCGGTAACTCTGCCGGGGTCACCCAACTATGATCGATCACTTCAAGATGGCTGATCTGTCCGCCGCTCCAGTGACACCAGAAGGCGTGAATTGCGACTGCACCCCACTCGTAATTATGCAAAACATTTGCCAGCAAGGGGCCGACTTCAATCTCGATATCCAACTCTTCGTGCAATTCCCGCTGCAAGGCGTCCTGAGGAGTCTCACCGGGCTCGATTTTGCCCCCCGGAAACTCCCAGAAACCACCCATTTTTTTATCAAGCGGGCGGCGCGTCAAGAGGATTTTTCCCTTTTTGAGAATAACCGCGGCACAGACGGACAAAGGGCTGATCGTTGCATTACTGTTGGTCATGGGCTGGTCTATTGCTTTCTCTGTTCATGATTTTTTGTTGGAGGCAACCGGACTCTATGATAGAAACAGGTGCTCCGCAGTATGCGGATTCTTGAAAGTCCTTTCTTGCCTGCTGCCGATTTGCCAGGAGAATTTCTATGTTTCAGTTATCTGACAAAGGGCGTCGTGTCCGCCAGATGTTCGATGATATTTCAGGTCGTTACGATCTGTTGAACCGCTTGTTATCGTTCGGCATAGACCGTCGTTGGAGACGGTTCGCCGTCAGCCAGCTCAGTATTCCCCAAAACGGGCAGGTGTTGGATATTGCGACCGGAACCTGTGATGTCGCGCTTGAGGTTGCGGCGCAAACCGATTCGTCGGTGACGATCGTCGGTGAAGATTTTACCCAGGGCATGCTGGTGCGGGGGCAGGCAAAGTTGAATTCATCCCCGTATGGGCAACGCATCGCGCTGGTGAATGCGCCCTGTGAGGAGATCCCCCATCCTGACAACACCTTTGACGGTATTACCATCGCGTTTGGAATTCGCAATGTTGTCGACCGGCAGGCCGGCTTGAATGAGATGTTCCGGGTCCTGAAACCAGGCGGACGAGTTGTTATTCTTGAATTTTCCAATCCCCGGAGTCAACTGTTTCGTAAAATTTATTATTTTTACTTTCAAAAAATACTGCCTGCCATCGGCGGCTTTCTGTCCAAACGCAGCGCCTATCAATATCTGCCTGACTCGGTACTGGAATTTCCTGACCGGGAAACTTTTCGCGGTATGCTGGCGAGCGCCGGGTTCAGTCGTCTTCAGCATGCCGATCTGACCTTCGGTATTGCCACCGTATACGTTGGTGACAAACCGCGGGGGCATTGACAGCCTGGTAAAACGCCGGCCGCTGAAGCGAAGGGGGAGCGAGGAATGCCCGTGTCGGGTTGTGCGGTATCGGCTTGGTAAGGGCAGGGAGGCGCTCACCCTGGCGGAAGCAATTTTGGCAGTGATTTTTGTCTTCCGCCGCGCGTTCTTTCTGTCAGGGCTCGGTTTTTTTCTCCGGGGCCGATTTGAACAGGTCGCCGATATCCTTGACCAGTTTTCCTGGCAGCCCCAACGTTCGTTTGAATATCCCCAAAACTGTGTTGGAAATAGAGTCGACCGGGATGACTGAGACCTTTGGATCTTCGTTGCTGCCTTCGATTTTGAAATAAGCCGTCAACAGGGCTTTGTCTTCTCCGGTCAGGACCCAGCCTGCAACCGGGATTGAAGTAATGACCTTGTCCACTGTTCTGAGCGGCATCACGCCGAGGGTAAAGTCCAGGTAGTCTTCAACCAGCCCCTGGGAGCCAACCAGGGAAAGGTTCATCGCTTCACTGTGGATTCTCAGATCCTCCGTGGTCATGCGACCGTCAGCGATTTTAATACTTCCTTCCAGTAGATCAAAGGGCATCCCTTCCTTGGCCATGTCCGGCAGCTTGCCAGCAAACAGCTGGGAAATATTCAATAACGAAAAAACCTTGGATAAACTGTTGAATTTATGCAGGGTCCCATCGTGAACCTGGATATGGAGGCCGCCCACGGCGGTGTTCCAGAAGTCGTCTCCGGCCGGATCCCCCTGTACAAAAAAGTCTCCGTCCAATTTGCCTTTGATCAGGCCCGGTTTGGAAAAGAGATCCTGATGCAGGATTGACGCGCTAACCCCTTCGGCATGACCGGAAACTTTCAATGGGGCCTGGTCGTCGTTGCTATTAAATTCAACCCGGGCTCGGCACCAGCCGTCGCCGTTATGGAAATAAAGGGGGGCCAGGACAAAGAGTCCTTTCTCGTCAGTAATGACCCCACTGGCGTTCTGAAAATGCAGGCCGCCGATGGTTCCCTCTTTGGCCGCGACCTTGATTTTGATGGGTTTGTTCAAATGATGTTCGCCGGGTTCTTCATGGGGGCCATGGAACAGTTCGATAATATCCAGGACATCGACCCGTTCGCCGCTGATATCCAGAGCGACCTGGGGATCGCTGAAATCGGTTACCGCTCCGACGACCCTGGCCTTGGTGGTGTCTTTGATTTCAACGGTAACCGGGGCGAAGCGGATCCCGTGACGGTCTATCTGCAGGTGACCTCGCAGGTCGTGCAGCTCCATGGTGCGATTTGGAAAGATCAGATCATGGGATCTGACCTTTGCCGCGGAGACATCAAGACTCAGCTGCGGGTCTTGCCAGTTGCTGAGTTTGCCGTCGACCAGAAAACGGGATTCGCCCAGATTGGCGCTGAGCTGCGTGAAGCTCAGCCCGTTCCGGTTCAGCGCGACCGTCCCCGTGGTTTTTCGTAACTCACCGATGATTCTGGTCAGGTGGGCGCCGAAGTCCTGCAGGGTGATGTGCCCGTCCAGATCTTGCCCCTGTACGGTCAGGTCCATACTGATCCGCCCGTTTGCCTGGAGATTCTGAAGCAGCGGAGATAATGGTTTGAGCGTGGTCAGGTTCAGGGTCGATATGGAAAAACCGTAGTTCGTCCGATTCTGGTTGAGGAGTAGATAGCCGCTCCCGCTGAGTTGATTATTCGGCAGATTGAGCACGGCCTGTGCGATATCGATCCGTTCCGGGCTCAGCTGCCCGCTGATGTCGAGCGAGGCTGGTTGGGCTGGTTTCTTCCGGAAAAAATCGGCGAAGTGAAATCCTGCGTCAGCAAGTTTTGCCCGTAGCTGGAAATTTAGCGAAGACAGTGCCCCGGTCAGATTCAGAGAGAGTTCCGTGGTGCCCTGCATTGTCCAGTCGGTCGGCAGGGGCAGTTGTTGCTGCAATTGACCCAGGTCAGGGGTGGTGACAATTTTCAAGTCGGCGGCCGGTTCCAGGAACGGGTGCTTGATGGAGCCGCTGAAAGAAAAGGGGTGGTCACCGACGACAAAGTTCCCCTGGCTGATTTTTAGTTGCTGGTTTTCGAGCCGGGTGGTGATGGAAAAATTCTGGAATTGTTTCAGCTGGGGAATATCCCACTGCAGTTGACTGAGCACAATCCGCGTGTCGATGCGCGGCAGGCTCCTTTGTTTCTGGCCGGTCTGCCAGGTTTTATCCAGACTGACGGACAGCTGGTCCAAATGGCCTGAGGTTAACTTTTGGGCGTTGGGAATGCGCCACCTGGCCAGCAGCTTTCGATCGAGGCGGATGTCTTTTGCGCCCAGTGTTCCGCTCAAGTGAGTTTTTCCTGCGGCGCGCACCATTTCTATCTTGCCGGCCACCGGCAGCTCAAGCAGCTTCCCTTGCAGGTTGGTGATACTGTCCCGCTGGCTGGAAGCGGTCCACAGGCCGCTCATGGTGAAGAATTTTTCAACCGTTGCGCTGTCTTTAATTTCGGCGAGGATCCGAGTTCCCTGCGCTGGGGTGCCGGAGATATCTAATTTAAGGTCCACTGCCGCCGGGTACTGCTGGTTGGGGATTTTTGGCAGGTGGCGGGTGGAAAAATGACTGAGCTGCAGCTTGGTGGTCAAGGTTTCCTGCCGCCAGACCGCCGGATCGGCGCTGGAAGGCAAGCTGGTTTCCAACACAAAGTCCGCCCCGGTCTGATCGATATGGCCGGTTGCGATCAGCTGCCCTGTTTTCCCCGGTTGCCAGCCGCGCAATACGCTGTGAATTCCTGAAATCTCGGCTCGCTTGATGCTCTTGCCATCGCGCAGATAAAAAACCTTCAACCGGGCATTGCGCACACTCAGGCTGTCTATCCCGAGGCTGTTAATCAGCTGGTGGGAAGAATTGCGGTTCTCTTGAACCGGTAGCGGGAGTGTCAGGTTGAGCTCCGGGTTGTCGAGCTGAACCTGTTTGAGGCTGATTTTCTTTTCAAACAGGGGGGGGATTTCCAGGGTCGCAGTGATTCTGGGAATGATGGCAAGCGGAGCCTCTGCCGGGCCAAGTTCAAGTTGCCTGAACTCAATGGCCAGACCGCGGTTAAAGGTCAGGGAACTGTGGCCGATGCGGACTGGCTGGGCGAGGGCTGCACTCAACTCCTGTTCAAGGGATTGGCGGTAATTGTCGAGGTCCAGCTGGCTGGCAAAAACAATCAGAATTGTCGCCAGAATGGCACAAAACAACAGGAAAAAACAAAAAACTCTGGTGGTTATTTTTAGTGATTGCCAAATCATGGACATTCTTTCGCTGGTCTTTAATGCCGGGCAAGGACCGGAGTTCCAGCAATCATAGCGATTCCGGATAGAACCGGCAAGGCTTATGCATGCAGCGGGGACTTCTATTCTTTACATGAAAGAGACCCACTGATAACATGGCTCGCCCTCGGCGTGTGTTGTTTGGACGGCGTTTTGAGGCACAGAAGTTCAGCTTAACCCGTGGATGCCGGTTTTTTGTCATGAAAATCAAACGTCTCGAAATCGTCGGTTTCAAATCCTTTGTGGACAAGGTTTCCCTTGATTTCCAACAGGGGATTACCGGCGTTATCGGTCCGAATGGCTGCGGGAAAAGTAACGTCGTGGATGCCATCCGCTGGGCGATGGGAGAGCAGAACGTCCGTCATTTGCGCGGGCGGGCAATGGAAGATATTATCTTCGGCGGCAGTGAAACGCGCAAGCCTCACGGCATGGCCCAGGTTTCTATCGTTTTTGATAACAGCGCCAAACTTTGCCCGGAAGCCTATCAGGATTTCAGCGAGGTGATGGTGTCTCGGCGCCTGTACCGCAATGGGGACAGCGAGTATCAGATCAACAAGACCCCGTGTCGGTTGTTGGATATCACCGAGCTGTTCATGGATACTGGAGTCGGCCCTCGCGCCTATTCCATTATTGAACAGGGGAAAGTCGGCATGATGGTCAGTGCCAAGCCGGAAGAGCGGCGGGTGCTGATTGAGGAGGTTGCCGGGGTTACCAAGTTCAAATCCCGTAAAAAATCAGCTGAACGTAAGATGGATGCGACCCGGCAGAACCTGGTGCGACTAGGCGATATTATTACCGAAGTGCGGCGTCAGATCGGCAGCCTTAAACGCCAGGCGCAACGTGCGGAGAAATTCCGTGACCTGCGGACTGAATATAAACGGATTGAGCTGAGTTTAACCGGCAACCGTTTTCAGGGGCTGCATAAAAATATCGGCATTGTTACGGCTGAAAAGCAGGAGCGGGCAGACATTTTAGCGCGGCTCGATGCCCGGCTCGAAGAGGGCGAACTGCAACTTGAAGAAAGACAATTGCAGATGGCCGCGGCGGAAGCGGAGCATGCCAGCGCGCAGGAGAGAGTGTATCATCTTGGCTCCGAGGTGCAGCGGGTGGAGAATGAACTGACCCTGCTTGCCCGGCAGGCCGAACAGTCGGCCCGTCAAGAGCAGGAGCTGGTTGCCGATATTGCCTCATCAACCCGGCAACTGACCGAACTGCAACAGGAATACGCCGGACTGCAACATCAGGACCAGGATGCCGACGGTGATCTCGCCCAACTGCGGCAGCAGGTTGGCGAACTTGAGACCGCATTGCAACAGCAGCAGGCGCGGGAAACCCAGCTGAGTTCGGAATATGAGAACTGCCGCAAGGAGTTGATGACCCTTTTCGCCCAGGCTGGCCGCCTGTCCAACCGCTGTGATGAGATCGACCGCAGGCTGGACGCTGAAGCCAAGAGACGTGAGCAGATTGTTAGCGACTCCGTGGCTATTCGCGAGCAGCAGAATGATTTTAAATCCCGGCGTGAGGAGTTGCTCGGCAAGCTGGAAGGCATCCGTTCCCAGCAGGAAGACACTCGCGACCGCCGCGAGGAATTGACGGTTCGACTGGCAGAGCAGAAGTCTTTGCTGGCCGGACAAGAGGCTCAGCAGGGCGACCTCCAGCAGAAGCTGAACCTGTTGCAATCCAGGCGGGACTCGTTGCAGGAGTTACAACGCAATTTTGAAGGTTATGAGGACGGCACCCGTGTGGTTCTGAAGGCAAAAACCGGCTCCCGGTTGATCTTTGCCGATACGCTACGGGTTCCGGCCGAGTTGGAAGTCGCCGTCGAAGTCGCACTGGGAAAAAGGTTGCAGGCCATTCCGGTTACGGGGGGCGAATCGGTCTTTTCGCTGTTGCAGGTCCTGCAGGAGGAAAAATCCCGGGCAGCACTGATTATTTCTGCCACAACGACTGCGGATTTTGCTTTCTCACAGGGGGTGCCATTGGCCCAGCTAGTGACCCCGGTGGGTGGGCATGATGCTTTGGTGCAGCGACTCTTGGCCGGGATTTATCTAGTTGATACCGTCGTGGACTTTCTGACTGCGGATCTTCCCCCGGGGCTGTTGCTGGTTGACCGTTCCGGTAATTGCCTTGATTGGCAGGGCGTTCTGGTGGCAGGCAATGCCGAAGCGGGAGCCGGGGGGCTACTCCGCCGCCAGCGTCAGCTGGATGAGCTTGAGCAGGAGATTGTCGAGGTTGAAAAACGCTGTCAGAGCGGTGCCGCACGCCTGGAGGCCCTCAAAGAGGACCTGCTGCAATCCGAAGAAGCGCTGCTGGTGACTTCATCCGAAGCGCATCGTCTGGAACTGGATGCTCTTGAACTGGGTAAGGACCGGCAAAGTCTGCAGGCGGATGAGGAACGGCTAAACAAGCGGCTGGAGCTGATTGTTTACGACCTGGAGCAGATTGACGAAAGCCGCGAGCTTTTGCTCCGCGAGAAGGACACGATCCTCTCCGGCCGGGAGCAGACCGATGAACAGCAACGGCAGCTTGAACAACGCTCCCTGGAATTGCAGAGTGCCCAGCAGGATCACCGGGAATCCCTTGAGCAGACGCGGGAAGAACTGACCCGGCAAAAAGTGGCTTTAGCCGCCCTTGTTCAGCAGCGGCAGTCCCTGCAGGACACGGTCAAACGGATCGGTCGGCAAAGTCAGGAGATTGAAGCTCGCATCGCGCAACTGCAGTTGAAGAAAGATGCCGGCGTGCTGGAGCGGAAACAGTGGGGTGACAGGGAATTGCGGCTGCGGGCCGAGCTGGATGTGCTCCTTGATCGCCGCAGTGAGCAGCAGAAAGAGAACGATGCCCTGCGCGAACGCTACGAAGAACAACGCCAGGCCTTGGAGGAATTTCGCGACCAACTGCGGCGGGTCCGTGGCGAAGCGGAAGATCTGCGCAAAACGGTTTCCGCATTGCAACTTCGGCTCCATGAGCTGCAGGTTGATGCCGAGAACGTCCGCCAGAACGTATTGGAACGCTACCGGGTTGATCTGGTCGAACATCGGGTCCCTGAAGCGACCGAGGATGAACTGGAGCGGCAGCAGTTGCAGTTGCAGCGCCTGCAACAGAAAATCGATGCCTTGGGCGAAGTCAATCTAATGGCGATTGAGGAATATCAGGAGCAGGAGAAGCGCTACGATTTTCTCTCTCAGCAGAGAGATGACCTGAATCAATCTTTGGATGCTTTGCAGAAAGCCATCAGTCAGATTAATCGAACCACCCGGCGGCGCTTCAAAGAGACCTTTGAGAAAGTAAACGAAACCTTTCAGCAGGTTTTTCCGCGTCTGTTCCGCGGGGGCAAAGCCGAGCTGCGCTTAACCGATGAAAATGACCTGCTGGAGACCGGAGTCGAGATTATCGTTCAGCCGCCGGGAAAGCGGCTACAGAATGTCAACCTGCTAAGTGGGGGAGAAAAAGCCCTGACCGCAGTGGCCCTGATCTTTTCTTTATTTTTGATCAAACCGACACCTTTTTGTATCCTGGACGAGGTCGATGCTCCCCTCGACGATGCCAATATCGACAGGTTTGCGGAGATGGTCACCGAGATGACCGCTCAATCGCAATTTATTATTATTACCCACAGCAAGAGAACCATGAGCGTTTTGGACACCATGTATGGGGTCACTATGCAGGAACCGGGCGTCTCCAAATTAGTCTCGGTGCGTATGGAAGGCGGTGACCCGGAGGTCGACAGTCGACCGGCGCTGTCGGCATGATATTTTTTGACGATAGGAATCCATAACCTGAAGAGATGCACAGATGCCTTTTAAATTGTTACTCAATAAACTGTTGGAAGATATCCCTGGAGCGCAGGGGGCGGTCATTCTGGACTGGGAAGGGGAGGCCGTTGACCAGGTCGCCAGGATAAGCGAATACGATATGAAAGTTATCGGCGCTCACAACGGGATTATTCTCAACCAGTTGCGCGATGTTCTTGCGGTGGTTGGAAGCGGAGCTCTTGAAGAGGTGGTTATCCGTACCGGCGAAAACAAAACCCTGGTAGCGCCATTGTCGCAGGATTATATGTTGGTCTTGCAGCTCGGAGCCGATGCCATTGCTGCCCGGGCCGCTTTTAAAATGCGGCGCTGTGTGGAGGCTTTGCGCGATGATTTTGATTTCGACTGAGCCAGTAAGCCGCGCCGCCGCCCCGTACTGGAAAATCGTTTTCCACTGCCCGAATTGAAAGATGAGGATGTAATTTTTTATGGAATGGCTACAAACATTAGACTGGGCTTCTGCTGACCAGTGGTTGAATCAGCTGGTCGCACAAATTTCTGCACTGCTTGCTGCTACCGGAGTCCCTGAACAATATCTGGCTTTGGCCTCGTTCGGAGTCGTTTACCTGGCCGCAACGCTGCTTGTTCTGCTGTTTATTTTTATTTTGCTGAAGGTATTCAGACGCAGGCCCACCAAGGCAAAGACGGTTGCTTCCCAAGGGGCTGATGACGAAGCTTCTGTTGAAGCCGAAGCCGAAGCCGAAGCCGAAGCCGAAGCCGAAGCCGAAGCCGAAGCCGAAGCCGAAGCCGAAGCCGAAGCCGAAGCCGAGCCAGAGCCAGAGCCAGAGCCAGAGCCAGAGCCAGAGCCAGAGCCAGAGCCAGAGCCAGAGCCAGAGCCAGAGCCAGAGCCAGAGCCGCTGAGTCTTTTCGACCGGCTGAAGGCTGGTCTGTCCAAAACTCAATCTTCCCTGGTCGGGCGGGTTGACAGCCTGCTGCGCGGGCGCTCTAAGGTCGATGCGGAGCTGATCGAAGAACTTGAAGAGGTGTTGATTACCGCTGACCTTGGTATGCAGACCACGCAACGGTTAATCGGCTCCCTGGAAACACAGCTCGACAAAGGGGCTCTCTCCTCCCCGGAGCAGGTTCGTGAAATCCTTATTCATGAGCTTGAAAAAATCCTCCAGTTGGACAGCCGGCCGCTCGATCTTGACAGCGCCAAGCCTTTTGTCATGATGGTGGTCGGGGTTAACGGAGTTGGAAAGACCACCACCATTGGCAAACTGGCCAACCAATTCACCCGGCAGGGCAAAAAGGTTGTCCTCGGCGCCGGCGATACTTTTCGTGCCGCCGCGGCTGAACAGCTTCAGGTCTGGGGCGAACGGGCCGGTGTCGATGTTATTCGCCATGGTGAAGGGGCTGACCCGGGCGCGGTGGCTTTTGATGCGGCCAAGGCGGCAGTTGCTCGTAAGGCGGATGTGCTGTTGCTCGATACGGCTGGACGACTGCATACCAAGGTCAATCTGATGGATGAATTACAGAAAATCAGGCGGGTCCTGAACCGGGAAATTCCGGGCGCACCGCACGAAGTTCTACTTGTCCTGGATGCGACGACGGGGCAAAATGCATTAATGCAGGCAAAACTGTTCAATGATGCCGTGCAGCTTGACGGGATCGCCCTGACCAAACTTGACGGAACGGCAAAGGGTGGCATTGTGGTGGCCATTGCCGAGGAACTGAAGGTGCCGGTTCGTTTTGTCGGGATCGGTGAACAGCTTGACGATCTCCGGCCCTTTGAAGCCGACATGTTCGTTGCAGCATTGTTTGAGCGTGATTAAATTTCAGGTGACGACAACGTCACGATAAGGATTGGTATTATGGAACTGCTGAAACGGCTGGAAGCTGCGGCCGAAGCTCTGTTGGAACAAAATCGTACCTTGCGAGAAGAGAATAGCCGGCTGCAGCGTGAGAAAGAATCCTGGGCTGCCGAGCGGAATCAGCTACTGAGCGAGGTAGACAGAATTTTGCAACGGATGGAGAATATCTAAGGTGGTTGGCCGGATTCTCCGGGCGGAAACTTATCGAGGTTTTACGGAGGACAATTGAATTCCAGTATTCGTGTCAATATTCTGGGGCGTGATTATACCTTACGTAGCCAGGGGTCAAGTGAGCAGGCTGAGCGTGTAGTCAGTTTTGTCGAAGAAAAGCTTGCGGAAATGGCCACCGGCAAGTCGGTGGATACCCGGGATCTGACCGTCCTGACGCTCCTGAACCTTGCCGGTCAGTATCTGCAGTTGTTAGAAGAGTGCGAACAGACCCGGGTTCCGGTCGCAGCCCTGGAGCCGCTCGTCAAGCGGCTGGAGCTTGCTCTGGTCGATGATTCTGGTTGCTAATATCCGTTATTGTAATGTAATATTAATCACTAGGGCTCTTTCAGAGACACTGTTGAGCTTGGCTGCGGAGCTTAAGATAGGCTTGCAGGAAACGGATCACTCCAGTAAAGATACACCGTCAGGTGTTTAAATTTCGAATGATATCGGCGTATTATGTTTTTGGAAGAATAGGCTCTTGGGATGGATTGGGGTGTCCCAACCCGTTTTGGGGGCCTGGTCTCATGTCGTTTAAACGACAGGGGGCGTTCCAGACACCGGCAGGCCTTGCTTCCTGCACGCTGAAGTCGCTTTACTCCATCCGTTCATACCTGCCTGTGATTGTTTCTTACTGCTCTGCTGATGGATCTGCTCAGGACATCGGCTATGCGAAAGACTCTTCTCCGACAGCAACTATTATCTGAGCGTCGGCTCCTTGGGCTTGAGACTTATCGTTCGAAAAGTCTTGAGGCTCAACGGTTTTTGAGTGCGCAGAGTTTCTTTACCACCGCCGAAACCCTGGCTCTTTACAGTCCGATAAATAATGAAGTAAATACTGAATATCTATTTGTGCTGGCAAAAAGCTCTGGCAAGAGGGTTGTTTATCCCCGGGTGTCCGGTGACCTTTTGGCTTTTTCTGAAATCACCGCATTGAAAGATTTGCAGAAGGGGGCTTTCGGTGTGGCTGAGCCAGCGTCTTTAGAAGTTGTCGACCCGGCCGAGCTTGACCTGGTGATTGTCCCCGGGCTTGGTTTCGATATGCACGGCCACCGGCTTGGCTATGGGCGCGGATTTTACGACCGTTATCTGTGTGCTCGGCCCGGGCGGATGACAACCGTCGGACTTTGTTTTGAATTGCAGTTATGTGATGAGCTGCCGGTTGAAGACCATGATCAGCGGCTTGATTTTGTGGTAACGGAATTAAGAACTATCCCCTGTCATAATGGTGTGACAGGTTCATTATAGCCTCGAGGGAGGAACTTTATATGAACGCAGATATTTTGCTTATTTTGCTCGTTCTGGCGGCGTTGGCCGGCGGGGTTTTTCTGGGAATGCTCCTGCGGAAGAAACTGTCTGAGTCCAAAGTCAATAATGCCAGGGTTGAAGCTGAAAAATTAATCAGTGACGCCAATAAAGAAGCTGAAGCGATCCAAAAAGAAGCGATTATTCAGGCCAAAGATACCGTTCTGCAGTCCAAAGCTGACTGGGAGCAAGAAGCGCGCGACCTGCGCAAAGATCTCCAGAGTCATGAACACCGGATCCTGCAGAAAGAAGAGAATCTAGAGCGCAAACTTGATCATGTCGAACAGCGCAGTGAAGAACTGACCAAGCGGGAACTTCAGCTACGTCAGCAGGGTGATCGAGTGGAGAAAAGATCTGCTGAGGTTGAGGCTCTTTATCTGGAGCAGAGCCAGTTGCTTGAACGAATCTCCGGGTTGACTAGTGAACAGGCCAAGCAGCAGCTCATTGATTCGATGCTGAGTGAGGCGCGCCACGATGCCGCCAAGAATATTAAAAAGATTGAAGATGAGGCCCGTGAGGTAGCTGATCGCAAAGCCAAGATGGTCATGGCCCTGGCGATCCAGCGCTATGCCGGCGATTTTGTCGCCGAAAAAACGGTGAGTGTCGTTCCTTTGCCCTCCGATGAAATGAAGGGGCGGATTATCGGTCGGGAAGGGCGCAATATCCGGGCGATTGAAGCCGCTACCGGTATCGACCTTATTATTGATGATACGCCGGAAGCTGTCGTGATTTCCGGCTTCAACCCGGTACGTAGGGAAGTCGCCAGGATTGCCCTGGAAAAACTGATCGCCGATGGGCGGATTCATCCGGCCCGGATCGAGGAGTTGGTTGAAAAAGCTCAGGAAGAGGTGGATGAAGAAATTCGCCAGGCTGGCGAGCAGGCAACCTTTGATGTCGGGGTGCACGGGATTCATCCGGAGATCATTAAACTGCTCGGGATGCTGAAATACCGGACCTCTTATGGCCAGAATGTCCTGGTCCACGCCATTGAGGTCGCTTTCCTGTGCGGTATGATGGCTGCGGAGTTGGGTGTTAATGTCAAACAGGCCAAACGAGCTGGCTTGTTGCATGATATTGGCAAGGCTGTCAGCCATGAAGTAGAAGGCTCCCACGCCGTCAACGGTGGTGAGTTGGCCCGGAAATACGGGGAATCGCCTAAAATTGCTCATGCGATATCCGCCCACCACGAAGATGAAAAGCCCGATACCGTGTTGGCGATTTTGGTGCAGGCTGCCGATGCCCTGTCCGGTGCCCGCCCCGGAGCTCGTCGTGAGACCTTGGAAACCTACGTTAAACGGTTGCGGGACCTTGAGCAGATCGGCACTTCTTTTGGCGGGGTCACCGGCTGCTTTGCCATCCAGGCCGGGCGGGAGATCCGGGTCATGGTCTCCAGTGACGAAGTTTCGGATGAATATTCCCATGTCTTGGCCAAGGATATTGCCAAAAAAATCGAGCAGGAGATGACCTACCCCGGACAGATCAGAGTCAATGTGATTCGCGAAACTCGGGCGGTCGAATACGCCAAGTAATCGGCAGCAGCATTTATCGGTTATGGTTCGGCAGGACCCTTATCGCGGTGGTTTTATGACCTCTGCTGGCAGGGGTCCTGCTTTCATATTTGGAGAAACTGTGTGAAGTTACTTTTTATTGGGGATATTGTCGGACGCGCCGGCAGAAAAGCGTTGTCCGAATGTCTCGACCGCTTGGTTGATCGCCATATGGTCGATCTGGTCGTGGCCAATGGTGAAAATGCCGCTGCCGGCTATGGTTTAACCGCCAGCGTTTTAGCCGAGTTGTTCACGGCCGGGGTCGATGTGGTGACTTCGGGGAATCATATTTGGGATAAACGGGAGATTAATCCGATCCTGGAGCGGGAGGGCCGACTGTTGCGGCCGGCCAACTATCCTCCGGGCCTTCCCGGATGCGGCAGTGGGGTTTTCGAAACCGCTGCGGGAGTCAAGGTTGGTGTGATCAATTTGGAGGGCCGGGTCTTCATGAAAAATCTTGATTGTCCGTTCCGATCCGCTGACGCGCTGATCGCCGAGTTACGCCGGGAAACCTCTCTGATCCTGGTCGATTTCCACGCTGAAGCGACCAGCGAAAAACAAGCCATGGGCTTTTATCTGGATAGTAGGGTGTCGGCGGTGATCGGTACCCATACCCATGTGCAGACTGCGGACGAACGCATTCTTGCCGGCGGAACTGGATATTTGACGGATGTCGGCATGACCGGGAGCCAGGATGCTATCATCGGTAATCAAAAGGAGCCGGCTCTGGAGCGGTTTTTGACCCAGCAGCCGGTGCGCCTGGAAGCTGCTAAGAAAGATCCGCAGTTGAGCGGAGTCCTGTTGACTCTCAATGAGACGACGGGCCGTTGCGAGGGGATCGAGCGCATCCAGGAGGGGCTGTAACTTCGTCTGGCTCCACCGCATTAGCTGGCGCTGGAAAATGCCTGCGGGGCTCAGGGCGGGGAGATTAAAAAAATAATATCGGATTTTTTAAGGTGGGTCGGCTGCTGGCCGGTCCGGGATAATCAACCTAACTAGTTTTCATCCGTAAACGGCTCTTTCCACTGTAGCAGGGGCAATCTGCAGGCTGACTTGTGCGGCGTACCGGTGTACGCCTCCGCGCAAGCCCTTGATGTCCTTGCCACAACAGAAAGTTGCTCGTTACCAATCTGAAAACTTAAATCATTGCCATCCAGTGTTTCCGGATGACAACTAAATAAACGGAATGGAAAGTATTGGCTATGAATTTTGTCGAAGAATTGACTTGGCGCGGCATGATCCACGATATCATGCCCGGAACGCAAGAACAGTTGCAGAAAGAAATGACAGCAGCTTATGTCGGCATCGACCCAACCGCAGATTCTCTGCATATCGGGCATCTGGTCAGCGTGATGATGCTCAAGCATTTCCAGATCTCCGGCCATAAACCGATTGCGCTGGTCGGTGGTGCGACCGGCATGATCGGTGATCCGTCAGGAAAGCCGGCGGAGCGCAATCTGTTGGACGAGCAGACTCTTCGGCACAATGAGGCCTGCCTGAAAAAACAGCTGGCGAAATTTCTCGACTTTACGTCCGACGCTGCCAATGCCGCTGAACTGGTCAATAACTACGACTGGATGAAGAACTTCAGCTTCCTGGAGTTTATCCGTGATATCGGCAAGCATATTACCGTCAATTACATGATGGCGAAGGAAAGCGTCAAAAAACGCTTGGGGGACGAAGGTAAGGCCGGACTGTCCTTCACCGAGTTCTCATATCAACTGGTACAGGGGGCCGACTTTTTACATCTGTATCGTGAAAAGAACTGCAAATTGCAGATGGGTGGATCGGACCAGTGGGGGAATATCACCACCGGGACGGAGCTGATCCGGCGTAAAGAAGGCGGTGAGGTCTTTGCCCTGACCTGTCCCCTTATCACTAAGGCTGACGGTGGGAAGTTCGGTAAAACAGAAAGCGGCAATGTCTGGCTCGATCCGAAGCTGACCACGCCCTATAAGTTTTATCAGTTTTGGCTCAACGTCTCCGACGCCGACGCTGAAAAGTATATTAAAATCTTCACCCTCTTGAGTAAGGATGAAATTGCTGGCCTGGTCAGGGAGCAAGCGGCTGCCCCCCATCTGCGGCCGCTGCAGAAGCGGCTGGCCAGAGAGGTGACCTGTATGGTGCATGATGAAACCGAATATCTCAAGGCGGTGGACGCTTCAGAAATTCTGTTCAGTAATGCCACGACTGCAAGTCTGGCCAAGCTTGATAAGGAGACCTTTCTTTCCGTGTTCGAGGGCGTGCCGACCTTTAACATTCAGCGGGACAAGCTTACTGACGGCGTGCCGGTTGTAGAACTGCTTGCCGAGGAAACGAAGGTCTTTCCATCGAAAGGAGAGCTGCGGCGAACCATCAAGGGGAATGGGCTCAGCCTGAATAAAGCCAAGTTGACGGATCAGGACTATCTGGTTACCGCTGCGGATCTGATCAATGACAGCTATATTCTGATTCAGAAAGGCAAGAAAAATTATTTTATCATCGAAACGGTCTGATCTGTAGCGGACCTGCTGGCGGAATGTTTTTGCTGGATAATAAAAATAACCAAAAAACAGCAGGTTAATCTGGTAGAATAGAAAAAGCAGAAAAAGATCAAAAAAAGAGTTGACGGGTTGCAAGTGATTGAGTATAACTGCGCTCCGTTGCTCGGGACGAACCGTTTGTTGGTTCGGTTTGGAGCAGCAAAAAAAAGAATAAAAAAGCTTGACGAAGTAAGGGTGGTTGGTTAGACTCCTTGCTTGTCGCTTCGCCCCGGCGGAGTGGCGAACTGGTCTTTGAAAACTAAATAGCAGATGTTTGAAAGAGCTTGTAAGGGTTCAAGTTAATTGAACAAAAATAGGAACAAAACTTCAGAAATATAACTGGAGAGTTTGATCCTGGCTCAGAACGAACGCTGGCGGCGTGCCTAACACATGCAAGTCGAACGCGAACGGAATCTTCGGATTCCAAGTAGAGTGGCGCACGGGTGAGTAACACGTGGATAACCTGCCCCAAGATCTGGGATAACATTTCGAAAGAAGTGCTAATACCGGATAAGCCCACGCTTTCTTCGGAGAAAGTGGGAAAAGATTTATTGTCTTGGGATGGGTCCGCGGTCCATTAGCTAGTTGGTGGGGTAATGGCCTACCAAGGCTGCGATGGATAGCTGGTCTGAGAGGATGATCAGCCACACTGGAACTGAGACACGGTCCAGACTCCTACGGGAGGCAGCAGTGGGGAATTTTGCGCAATGGGGGAAACCCTGACGCAGCAACGCCGCGTGAAGGATGAAGGCCTTTGGGTCGTAAACTTCTGTCAGAGGGGAAGAAATGCCCGTAAGGGTGCTGACGGTACCCTCAAAGGAAGCACCGGCTAACTCCGTGCCAGCAGCCGCGGTAATACGGAGGGTGCAAGCGTTGTTCGGAATTATTGGGCGTAAAGAGCATGTAGGCGGACTGTTAAGTCTGGTGTGAAAGCCCGGGGCTCAACCCCGGAAGTGCATCGGATACTGGCAGTCTTGAGTATGGGAGAGGAAAGTGGAATTCCGAGTGTAGGAGTGAAATCCGTAGATATTCGGAGGAACACCAGTGGCGAAGGCGGCTTTCTGGACCAATACTGACGCTGAGATGCGAAAGCGTGGGGAGCAAACAGGATTAGATACCCTGGTAGTCCACGCCGTAAACGATGGATACTAGGTGTTGCGGGTAACCACTCCTGCAGTGCCGTAGCTAACGCATTAAGTATCCCGCCTGGGGAGTACGGCCGCAAGGCTAAAACTCAAAGGAATTGACGGGGGCCCGCACAAGCGGTGGAGCATGTGGTTTAATTCGACGCAACGCGAAGAACCTTACCTGGGCTTGACATCCCGATCGCACTTTATGGAAACATAGAGGTCAGTTCGGCTGGATCGGTGACAGGTGCTGCATGGCTGTCGTCAGCTCGTGTCGTGAGATGTTGGGTTAAGTCCCGCAACGAGCGCAACCCTTGTCCTTAGTTGCCATCATTTAGTTGGGCACTCTAGGGAGACTGCCGGTGTTAAACCGGAGGAAGGTGGGGATGACGTCAAGTCCTCATGGCCCTTATGTCCAGGGCTACACACGTGCTACAATGGCCGGTACAAAGGGCAGCGATACCGCGAGGTGGAGCTAATCCCAAAAAGCCGGTCTCAGTTCGGATTGGAGTCTGCAACTCGACTCCATGAAGTTGGAATCGCTAGTAATCGCGTATCAGCATGACGCGGTGAATACGTTCCCGGGCCTTGTACACACCGCCCGTCACACCACGGGAGTCGATTGTACCGGAAACCGGTGGGCCAACCTTCGGGAGGCAGCCGTTTATGGTATGGTCGGTAACTGGGGTGAAGTCGTAACAAGGTATCCGTACCGGAAGGTGCGGATGGATCACCTCCTTTCTAAGGAGCTTGCCCTGCCGGAAGGCAGAGGTTAAAGCTTAAGATCCTACAAGTTCTTAGTCTGCTATTTAGTTTTGAGAGACCAGGGCCTCTTTTATGAAGAGGTTTTGTGTTCTTTGACATCGAATAACACGAATAGTGTGGATGTGGGCTAGTAGCTCAGCTGGCTAGAGCACACGACTGATAATCGTGAGGTCGGAGGTTCAAGTCCTCCCTGGCCCACCAGATCATTTCGGGGGTGTAGCTCAGTTGGGAGAGCGCCTGCCTTGCAAGCAGGAGGTCATCGGTTCGATCCCGTTCACCTCCACCATATTCGTAAACGATATTCGATCTTTGACAATTGCATATGACTGATAGATTTAGAACGAATCATTTGCGCGGAACGTGATGACCGCGCAAATAGCAAGCGATAGTAAGTAAAGGCAAGACGTAAGAACTTAAGTAGAAAAAGACTATTTATGGTCAAGCTACTAAGGGCGTACGGCGGATGCCTTGGTATCGGGAGGCGATGAAGGACGTGGTAAGCTGCGAAAAGCTTCGGTGAGCCGCTAAACAGGCTTTGACCCGGAGATGTCCGAATGGGGAAACCCGGCGGGGATTATACCCCGTCATCCAACACTGAATACATAGGTGTTGGAGGCGAACGCAGGGAACTGAAACATCTAAGTACCTGTAGGAGAAGAAATCAATTGAGATTCTGCTAGTAGCGGCGAGCGAACGCGGATTAGCCCAAACCAGAACTACTACGGTGGTTCTGGGGTTGTGGGGCCCCGACGTGGGATTGGTGATCGGTAATTGAAGGCTCTGGAAAGTGCCGCCATAGAGGGTGATAGCCCCGTATGTGAAACCGAGATCCACCCTAGGGAGTCCCCGAGTACCACGGGACACGTGAAATCCTGTGGGAAGCTGGGAGGACCATCTTCCAAGGCTAAATACTCCCCGATAACCGATAGCGCATAGTACCGTGAGGGAAAGGTGAAAAGAACTCCGATAAGGAGAGTGAAATAGACCCTGAAACCGTATGCCTACAAGCAGTGGGAGCCCTATGTCTTCGGACAGGGTGACCGCGTGCCTTTTGCATAATGAGTCAGCGAGTTACGTTCAGCAGCGAGGTTAAGCCGTTTAGGTGTAGCCGTAGCGAAAGCGAGTCTGAATAGGGCGATTGAGTTGCTGGGAGTAGACCCGAAACCGAGTGATCTATCCATGGGCAGGGTGAAGCGACGGTAACACGTCGTGGAGGCCCGAACCCACTTAGGTTGAAAACTGAGGGGATGACCTGTGGATAGGAGTGAAAGGCTAATCAAACTCGGAGATAGCTGGTTCTCCCCGAAATATATTTAGGTATAGCCTC